>CAVZTJ010000001.1:0-740426 GCA_963778075.1 uncultured Actinomycetota bacterium
GACAATTGGTGGCGTTGCCCCGAAGGGCCGCGGGTTGGCCGCCGTCCCGGGCGCATAGCCGCCAAACAGGATCATGCGGATGGAGTTGACCGCCAGGGGCATGGTGACGGCCCGGTTGCCCGCCAAGGGCGGAGCCGCCGGCTCGTGGCCCTCGCCGTGGCGGCCGTGGCAATCGGCGCAGTTCTTCTCGTAGAGGTCCTTCCCCACATCCCGGATGGCGACCGGGAGCTCGTACTGGGGGGCGGCCGGCTTCGCGTTAGCTGCTTTCTCGCTGTTGGGGAGCGATTTCAGGTAAACGGCCATGGCCTGTAGCTCGTCTTCCGGGGCGTATTGCAGGCTCTCGGCAACGACTTCCGCCATGGGACCTGCTGCGGAAGCATTCGCGGAGGGGGTGCTGACCTGGCCCGTTTTCAACAGCGTGACGATGTCGTTCGTGCTCCAACTTTGCACACCCGCCTCGTGTGGGCTCGTAAGTGAGGGCGCGTACCAATCCAGCACCAGGCCGCCGGATGGTCCCGCCTGCGCACCGGCGGCGCCCAGCGCATTGCGAGTCTCGTGACAAGCGCTGCAGTGGGCGAGGCCCTGGACGAGATAGGCGCCCCGGTTCCACTGGGCATCCTGCCCCGAGTCCGGCTGGTAGACGCCAGGACGGAAGTACAATCGCCGCCACGCCGCCAGCAGGATTCGATAGTTGTATGGAAACCTGAGCTCGTGCCGTTGATTGGCGCGCGACGCCGGTGCGATCGTGCGCAGATAGGCGTAGATGGCGTCGGAGTCGGAACGACTGATGCGGGTATAGTTGGTGTAAGGAAAGGTCGGATAGAGGAGGGTACCGTCCTTCGAGTACCCGTTGTGCAGCGCATGCCAGAAGTCCGTGGCGCTCCAACTCCCCAGTCCGGCCTTGACATCCGGAGTGATGTTGGGTGAATAGAAGGTCCCGAACGGGGTCGGGATGGGGCGCCCGCCGGCGAAGGGAGCGCCACCGCGTGCCGTATGGCACGACTGGCAGTCCCCCAACTGGGCCAACTCGCGGCCTCGTGCGACGGGATCGCCGTTTGCAGCCACGGCAGGCCGAGGCGCATCGCCGGTCTGTCGATCAGAGGGCTTCCCCAGCCACCAGATGCAAACACCCACCACGATCACCAACAGGCCAACCCAGACGAGCTTCCTCATGGTGAGTGGCTCTCCTGCGGGATGCTGCCGCATTCGAGCGGGGGTGGACTTTCGAAGGACGTGTCAGGGTCTGCAGGCTCAGGGACCCCTTGAGAGGCGAGCCAGGTGGTCGCTGCGTTGAGGTCATCCACGCGCATTCGCCGCACGAGATCTCCCATGCAATCGGGCGGGGCGGCTGCTCTGACACCTTGACGCCACGCTCCCAGCTGCGCAGTCAGATAGTCTTGCGACACGCCAAGCAGCCCGGGCACAGCAGGGGACACACCCAGCAGCCTCCGTCCGTGACAGGACTTACAGGCGGGCACGTTGAGCGTTTTATCGCCTTCCGTGACCAGTTGCCGGCCACGCTCGAGGATAGCGGCCGGTGCATTCACCGGGTGAGGCGGAGCATACGGAACACGTAGCCCGCCGAAGTAGCCAGCCAGCTCGCGAAGATAGGCGTCCGTCTGCAGCCAGGCCATGTAGGTCATCATGGGGAAATGACGCCGGCCCTCGCGGAAGTTCAGAAGCTGATTGAAGAGATATCCGGCCGGTTTGCCCGCGATGCGTGGGAAGTAACCCTCGCGGGTTGCGCGTCCTTCGTTGCCGTGACACGCCGTGCAGGGCTTCACCCGCTGTTCGATGGAATCGAGGGGGGCTGTATCCGAGGAGGATTGTGCGGTTGCGTCGCCAGCATGCGCGGGGGCGAATGCCAAGAGGAGCAGCAATGCCCAAAAGCAGGCGAGCCGGCTCTGCGGCGGTGGCCGGCCTGGCCCCAGGTCGATGTGCTTCGGCAGCGCAGTGTCGTTGTTCATGGTGCAGTCAGCGCACGGAAACGCATTTAAAGGCGTACAAAAAGGTCGTCATTATCACCATTATGAAGGCTTTCGATGCCTGGTTTGGGCGCACCAGAATGAAATACCCCCTGCTCGCGCTGGTGCTGTGTCCACTGGCCCTGCCGGTCGCCTCGGCACCCGAGACCATGACGGCAGTCGTGATTGTCGACGGCAAGCCTCAGATGGAGACGGTCGCAAGACCCGAGGCCCAGGCGGGCCAGGTGCGGATCAAGGTCCGGGCCGTGTCGGTGAATCCGGTCGACTGGAAGATTGCCGCTCACGCCCCAGCTGAGAGTCACGTGATTGCGGGCAGGGATCTCTCCGGGGTCATTGACTCCGTGGGACCTTCAGCAGGGCAATGGAAGCCGGGCGAGAGCGTCATTGCCGTGGCGACCGGCGGCTCCTATGCCGAATATGTGCTCGCCTCTGCGGACGCCGTCGCCGTCAAGCCGGCGCATATGTCATTCGATGAGGCGGCGGGGATACCCGTGGTCGGCGAGACGGCCTGGCGATCGTTGGTAGTTGTAGCGAACCTTCAGGCCGGACAACGAGTTCTGATTCTCGGTGGAGCAGGTGGTGTTGGCTCTTCGGCGGTGCAGGTGGCCAAAGCGAAAGGCGCCTACGTGATTGCGACGGCCTCGCCCGGTCACACTGCTTTTGTGCGCTCTCTGGGCGCCGATGAGGTAATCGACTATCACACCGTTCGCTTCGAAGACAAAGTCAAGAACATGGATGTCGTTTTGAACACGGTGGATCCCGACACCAACTCCCGCTCGATCGCTGTCGTCAAGCCGGGCGGCATCCTCGTCTCGGTAGTCGGGCCACCACCGGCCGACGCGTGCAAGGCGGCGGGGATTCGTTGTGCCATTCCAGGCCCCGTCAACGGCGCGATGTTGGGGTTTCTGAGCGACCTGGCGAACCGGGGCAAATTCCACATCAAGATCGAGCAGCGGATGTCCTGGGCGGATGCGAACGCGGCATGGGAAATCAATCGCCAAGGCCACACGGCCGGCAAGATCATTCTCGAGGTGAGCCCTCGATGAGATCCGCATGGTGGCGCCGGGCTACGTCGGGGTGCGAGCGCAGGCGGCCTTTGAGATAGTTCTGTCCAACGCTGCGGAACAGAGGATTGTTCGGGTCGCTCTCGGGCCCATGCGCCTGTGCCGCGAGTGCCGCGGGAAGCTGCAGCAGCGGTACGGTTTCATCGAGACGTGCGCCAAGGAAAAACGCGACGGAGACGCGCTCGATACCAGCCGGAGGCGCGACGACGCGATGCAGAGTAGCCCGCAGATAGCCGTCGGAAGCGAGCTCCAGTAACTCTCCGATGTTGACTACGAATGTTCCTGGAATGGGCGGCACGTCGACTCCAACCGTCGGCGGTCTCGACTTGCAGAC
This sequence comes from uncultured Actinomycetota bacterium, assembly GCA_963778075.1. Lineage (GTDB taxonomy): Bacteria > Actinomycetota > Actinomycetes > Streptosporangiales > Streptosporangiaceae > JASHPR01. The sequence continues at coordinate 3,384 of CAVZTJ010000001.1, forward strand.
CTCCTACGAGGTCCTGAAGGAGCAGCGTGAGCAGACCCGCATCCTTGTGGGCGCCCACGCCCTGGTCGCTTCCGGTGGCGTTGCGTCCCGGATAGCGGATGAGCTTCACCAGGTGATGCGGCTCGTTCCCGTAGAGAGGTAACAAGGCATCCTCTGCCTGCCCGAGCGCCAATGCGAAGGCACGCAACAGCCGGCCCAGCACCTCAATGGCCGCTTGCTGCCAGCGCAGGACGAGTGGACGTAACTCCGGCAGGGCATGAGGCCATTGATTCGGCCCTTGGAGACGGGTCCACGGCGGGCAAATCGGGCGAGCGCGGTAGCGCCGGCCGCTCGGCGCCGATGTCGATCTGCTCACGCCAGTCAGGGGCGCCGCGCGTGCGTTCCCAGGCAACCCGGTTGTAGCCCCGGAAATGCGGTGAGTTGACCATCTCGATCGGCAAGCTTGTCGCTCTCGGGCAGGGCGAAAAAGCGGCGTGCGATGACGACGAGGTCGCGCAGCAGGTCCGGATCGACGCCGTGACCGGTGAGATAAAAGAAACCGACATCACGCGCGGCGGTGCGCAGCTCCGCGAGGAACTCAGTCCGCACGGCATCCGCGGCATCGAGCCGGTTGAGGTCCAGGAGGGGAATCGGATTTCTGGCAACGAGCACACGCACCCCGGGCGCCGCGGGAGCTGCAATGCCCCCGCGTGCCGGGTCGTTAAATTACATGAAGAACTGCTCAGAGGCGATCTTGCCGTTCTTGTTGACTTCGTAGACGCAAACTTCCTCCATGTGCATGCGGCCGCGTCCCTTCATGGTGACATCCATCGAGAGTGTCATGGCGATGGCGTTGCCGGCGACCAACGGGTGTCGATGCCTTGCAATCGTGAACCTTCTCGACCGCTTCGGCCCACTTGTGGCCCTTGTTGATAATGGCTTTCAGTCCCTTTGTCTCCTTGGGGAAGTCGGCGCTCGCGTGCTGCTCGATGCTGACCGCGTCGTCGGCGAACAATTCCTTCTGGGCTGCCTCGAACTGACCCTGACGGCACAGCTCGGCAAGTCGGTTGGCGATCTGTTGCGTTGACATAGGTGGGCTCCTTTGCAGATGACACAGTTCGCCGCGAGGACTATAACGCTCAGGGTGACGAAGAGGGACTACCCTCAAAAAAGCGCAGCCCAGGATTGTGCGTTTCGCGAAACGCGCTACTATGCAGGAGTCTGGTGGCAACGGGTCCCGGGGGCGAGATGAGCAGCCATACCGACCGATTCATCGCAGCGCGCGACCAGCTGTTGCATTGGCGCGATGAGCCGATGCGCGCCATGCGGGAGTTCCGCTGGCCGAGCTTCGAGCAATTCAACTGGGTGCGCGACTACTTCGATGTCATTGCGCGAGACAACCACGAGCCGGCCTTGCGCGTCGTGACCGGCACGGGCGCCGAGAGTCGCTCACGTTCGCGCAACTGTCGCGCCGCTCCTGCGCAGGTCGCCAACTTTCTGGCTGCGCAGCGGAGTGGGGCGCGGCGATCGGATTCTGCTCATGCTCGCGAACGTCGTGCCGCTATGGGAAACGATGTTCGCGGCCATCAGACTGGGTGCGGTCATCATTCCGGCCACGACGCTTCTCGAGCGCGCGGAGCTGCAGGATCGTCTCGAGCGTGGCAATGCAAAGGTCGATCGTGACGACCGCACAACTCGCGGATCGGTTCGCGGGGCTCGAGAATGCTCCGTGCGCATTGCTGTTGGAGACTGAGCCAGGCACCAGGCTCCCCGGTTGGCTTTCCTACGCGGACTCTCACCGATGCCGGCGAGAGCTTCGCAACCAGCTCGCAAACACGCGCGGACGATCTGTTGTTTCTGTATTTCACTTCCGGGACCACGGCCCGGCCGAAGTTGGTGGCGCACACGCAGGTCAGTTATCCGGTCGGACACCTGTCGACCATGTACTGGCTGGGCTTGCGTCCCGGCGATGTGCATCTGAATCTGAGCTCGCCGGGATGGGCGAAACATGCCTGGTCGTCCTTCTTCGCGCCGTGGAATGCACAGGCCTGCGTGTTGAGTCTGCACTACGAGCGGTTCGATGCCCGCGATGGTTCTGGAGCAGATGGCGCGCTGCGGTGTGACGACGTTCTGCGCGCCACCGACGGTCTGGCGCCTGCTGATCCAACAGGACCTGACGAGCTGGCGCTTGAATCTCAGGGAGGCGAGCAGCGCCGGCGAGCCGTTGAATCCCGAAGTGATCGAGTGCGTGCGCGACGCCTGGGGTATCACCGTGCGCGACGGGTTCGGCCAGACGGAGACCACCGCCCAGGTCGGCAATCCACCCGGGCTGCCGATCAAGCCGGGCTCGATGGGCCGGCCGTTGCCCGGTTGTCCGATCGTGCTGCTGGACATGGACGGTAACGCCGCCGATGAGGGCGAGATTTGCGTCGACCTGTCGCGCCGGCCGCTCGCGTTGATGCGCGGCTATCTGGATGATCCGGGGCAACGCGGACGCGATGGCGGACGGCTATTACCACACGGGTGATATCGCCTCCCGTGACGCGGACGGTTATCTGACTTACGTGGGGCGCAGTGGACGATGTCTTCAAATCATCCGACTATCGGATCAGCCCGTTCGAGCTCGAGAGCATTCTGATCGAGCACGACTCGTCTCCGAGGCCGCCATCGTGCCCTCTCCGGATCCCGTGAGATTGGCTGTACCCAAGGCGTTCGTCGAGTTGGTTGCCGGTGTTGTCGCCGGATGAGCAGACGGCGCTGTCGATTTTGCGGCATGCGCGTGCGCGCCTGTCGCCTTTCAAGCGGATCCGACGGATCGAGTTCGCGACCCTGCCGAAGACGATATCCGGGAAGATCCGCCGCGTCGTATTACGTAAGGCGGAAGAGGGCCGCGGCCCCGCGGGGGCTGCGTAACGAGCGCGAATTCTGGGAAGAGGACTTTCCCGAGCTCAAATAGGCTCGTGGTCGCCGCGCCCCGGGCGGCGTGCCAACGCTCACCGCGTCTCGCGACCGCCATCCGGTCACCTTCGTGCTCACGTCTACCCTAAAATGCCGGGCTCTCAACCAGTGAACGGAGCCTGCTGCGCCATGTCCCGAACTCTGCTCGTACTGTCGATTCTCGTTCTGCTGCCCTTACGGCCAGCGCGGAGCTGAAGAAAGACGGCCCCGACCGTCCTCATCACCGGGGCCAATCGTGGCATCGGTCTCGAGCTGGCGCGGCAGTATGCGGACAAAGGCTGGAATGTCATTGCTACCTCGCGTCACGTCGCCGGCGATCCGGCGCTCGCCGCCCTGGCCGACATCGCGGCAAAGCATCCGCAGGTGGCTCTCGAGAAGCTCGATGTCTCGGATACGGCGACGATTCGCGCGGTCGCCGAGAAATATCAGGATCAGCCCATCGACGTGGTGATCAACAACGCCGCCGAACGTCGAAGCAACTTTTGCGGCGGACATGGCTGCGGCCAGCACACCCTTCGAGAAACTCGATTTCGACGCCGCCCGGCGCGACTTCGATGTGAATACGCTGGGCGCCATGCGTGTGATCGCAGGCTTTCCTGCCGAACGTGGAGCATTCGAAGCAGAAGAAAGTCATTTCCGTGAGCTCCAGCGCCGGCTCGTTCGGCAATCCGATCCCGAATGGAATCGGCATGAACTATGGCGCCAGCAAGGCGGCTCTCAACAAGTACATGACGATGCTGGCCGTGCAGATGAAGTCCAGGGGCATGATCGTCGCCCTGGTGCAGCCGGTGTTCGTGGCGAGCAAGTCGGACATGAAGAATATGAAGGGCGCGGACCCGCTCGACCGGGAGGTTGGCAAGCTCATCAAGGTCATCGACGCGATGACCCTGGAGGGCAGTGGCCGGATCACGAACTTCACCACCGGTAAGTTCGATCCCTTCTGAAGGAAGTTGCAAGCTTAAAGATTATGTAAGAGCGGCGCGCGGAGACTCCAGGCTATATTCTCCGGTTCGGGTGGAACCGAGAGGATAGGGGAGTCTCATGAAGAAGAGCTTGAATGAAGCCCCGCGCGTTGCCTTGGTGTTCTGGCTGGCGGCGTGTGTTGGTACCGCAGTCGCCCAGCAGAGCCCAGCCCAGGTGGGTGCAACGAGACAGCGCCTTCCAACGGCATCGAAGAGGTCATTGTCACCGCCCTCAAGCGTGACACCAGCCTGCAGGAAACCCCGCTCTCCATCAGCGCCGTAACCGGCGCATACGCTGACCAATTCCGGCGTGCAGGATATAGCTCGCTGACGCAGTCCGTTCCTGGCCTGGTGTTCGAGGACACGGGTCCGGCCTCCACTCGTATCACGATTCGCGGTATCCGCTCGGTGGGGGAGCCGACGGTCGGCCTCTATTACGACGAAACGCCCGTGAGCGGTGCCGTTGGCTCGGGTAACGATCCGGGTGGTGAGACCCCCCTTGCCAAGCTCTTTGACGTGCAGCGAGTGGAGGTCCTGCGAGGACCGCAGGGCACACTCTATGGATCCGGGTCGATGGGCGGCACGCTCCGGGTGATTTTCAACAAGCCCGACCTGACGCAGGCTCGCGGCCGCTGTCGACGGCGATGCCGTCGCGACATCCGGTGGTGGCGGCGGCTACGATGCCGAGGGATGGTGAACGTCCCGCTCATCGAGCGACAGGCTGGCGGCACGCGCGGTCGTCTATAGCCAGGGCCTCGGAGGCTATGTCGACAACACTTTCCTGAACGAGCACAACGTCAACACCTATCACAACGACGGCGGCCGGCTGCTGCTGCGCTTCAATCCGATCGACGCTCTGACCCTGGATGCGTCGTACCTGTACCAGTATGTCGATGGGCAGAATCCCACCTGGTATGACTCCCTGGGACCCTATGTCTCGCTCGCACAGACCCAGCTTCCGGTCACCGACAGGTTGCAGATCTACAATCTCACGGCGCGCTGGGATTTTCATCGGTTCGTTGCCACCGCAGTCATGGCCGACACGGAGCGCAAAACCTCCGAGCGCGGGCGATGTGAGCCCGTTCATCGAGAACGACGCCAACAATCCCGGCCGCCTGCGCTTCCTTCCGCGGTGGCGGCAAGCCCTGCAGCCCGGCACGCAGGCGACTTTCAACGCCTACGTCGCCTCGAAAGTGCCGAGCCACTCTTCGACATCCAGACCATCTACAACCCGACCGCGGAAGTCCGCCTGTCCTCCGCGGGCAAGAGTTTTCTCGACTGGACGGTCGGGGGCTTCTATTCCGACCGGACGACGCATGCGAACAATTCCGAGGTGCTGGTCGATCCGGCGACCGGCGCATTGCTGCCGCAACCGGCGGAGCAATGTGTACACCCGACTGATTTTCGACCATCTCAAGCAGGTGGCAGGATTCGGCGAAGCTACGGCGTCACCTGACCGATGCACTGGCACTCACTTTCGGCGCGCGCTATTTCGACTACACCCGCGACGTCGGCGGGGCGACTCCCCTCGGCCTCGACCTCGTAGGGGCCGCGATCCGCCGTATCGCGCAGGTCAGCTCCTCGCAGCACGGCTGGGTGACCAAGACCAACCTCGTCGCTACCAGTTCTGCAACGGCCTGCTGGTCTATGCGACGGCTTCGCAGGGATTCCGCCCGGGCGGCGTCAACCAGGTCCTGGGGTTGCCGAATGCGTTGGCACCGTACCAGTCCGATAGCCTGTGGAACTACGAGTTGGGCGCCAAGACGAGCTGGCTCGACCAGCGGCTGATCTTCGATATCGACGGCTACGTCATCAACTGGAGCAACATGCAGGTGCAGTGGCACGCACGCCGAACGGCGCATTCTCCTTCATCACCAACGCGGGCGCCGCGCGGGTAAAGGGCGTGGAGTTCGACCTGACCGCCGTGCCGATCGAGAACCTGCAGATCACGCGCGAACGCCTCCGTTTCTCGCGCGCGGCGCTGACCGAGAACCAGGTCAACGCCAATGTCCTCGGGCCGGGTGTCAAGGGTGACGAGATTCCCTATGTGCCGCGCTTCACAGGCGGGATCAGCGCACAGTACACCTTGCCGATGACCTCGTTTTTCAGCGGTATGGCGCGTATAGATGAGAGCTACGTCGGTCAATCCTTTTCGGAATTCAACAACAGCAATCACTTCGACACCGAGCTGCCCGCGTACTCGCTCACCAATGTGCGTATCGGGGTGCGAGGGCGCCACGAAACGATTGGGGCGCCTATTTATACGTCAACAACGTATTCAACAAGGACGCGATCGTCGATTCCAGGCCTCGGCGATCTCGCTGGGCCAGAACCTCGTGAGAGTGCGCCGGCCGCGCACCTATCGGTTTGAATTTCCGCAAGAGCTTCAATTTCTAACTATGAAAACGTCACTCGTCCTGGCGGCTGGGCTGTTGCAGTCGCCGTCGTTATTGCGTGTGGGCTGGCCTGCGGTCGCGCAGGCGCAGACGCAGGCGCAGCGCGATGGATCCGACCTTCGCCGAGCACGTGAAGGAATGGACCACCAAGCCCGAGTTCCTCAGCCCGCTGGTCGACCACCTGCCGGCATCCACGCACGGTGCCCGTCGCCGCGCGACGTGCTGGGCCACGACATCGGCGCGCCGCGCGTGCTCGACCACTACGCCGACATCCTGAAGTACTACCGGGCGCTGGCGGCCGAAGTCCCCGCGGGTGAAGATCATCGAGACCGGCAAGACCGAAGAGGGCCGGCCGACGGTAGATCGTGCTGATCTCGTCCGACGAGAACATCGCGCAATCTCGAGCGCAACCGGCAGAACCTGGCCAGCCTGGCCGATCCGCGCGGCCTGTCCGAGGAGCAGGCGCACGACGATCATCGCCCAGACCAAGCCGATGTATGTGGCGCTGGGCGGCCTGCACAGCGCCGAGACCGGCCCGCCGGAAATGCTGATGGAGCTGGCCTACCGCCTGGTCGACCGAAGACTCGCCCGGTGATCAACCAGATCCGCAACAACGTCATCGTCGGCATCAATCCGGCGACGCGACCCGGACGGCCGCGACCGCTACACCGACTGGTACTACCGCAACAAGATCGACGACACCGACGACCTCGAACCCGGTGCCGGGCGCGCCCTACTGGGGCAAGTACATCTTCCACGACAACAACCGGGACATCAACTACACCGGCTACAGCGCGCAGCAATCTGCTGGACTTTCTACCTGCAGTGGCATCCGCCGATCATGCATGACCTGCACGAGTCGGTGCCGTTCCTCTACACCTTCAGCGGCCAGGCGCCGCAGAACCCCAGCCTCGACCCGATCCTTTCGGCGAGATGCCGTGGTTCTCCAACTTCGAGATGGCGCAGCTGACCAAGTACGGCATGCCGGGCGTCTGGACCCACGGCTTCGTGGACGCGTGGTCGCCGGGCTACGTCGCCTTCATGTCCTCCAACCACAACGGCATGGTTCGGATGTACGAGACCTTCGGCAACGGCGGCGCCACCACCGAGCTGCGCCACGTCAAGCCGGTCCCGGGCGCCGGGGAGGATTATCACCTCGGCGACGACGACCACGCGCGAATGGTACCGGCCCGTCGCCGCCCTATCAGGTGGTCGAATGGTCCATGCGCAACAACACCAACTACATGGAGACCGGCGCTGCTGACCGGCCTGCAGATGACTTCGCATGTTCCCGCAGGTCATCGTGGAGAACTTCTACAGGAAGAGCCGCAACTCCATCGAGGCGGGCCGGACCGAGGCGCCCTACGCCTATCGTCATCCCAGGCGACCAGGCCGGACATGACCCGCGCCGCGCTGGTGGTCGAATCTGCTGCGCATGCAGGGGATCGAGGTCGGCCGGACCACCGCGGCCGGTGCAGTTGAAGGAAGGCAACTTCCCGGCCGGCTCCTTCATCGTCAAGCGCGACCAGCCCTACGGCCGCCTGGCCAAGATCCTGCTGGAGAAGCAGGAGTTCCCCGGACAACGCCAAGCTGCAAGACCTATGACGACGCGGCCTGGACCATGGGGCTGATGGCGCACGTGAACGTCGTCGCCGCAGCGCCGATCTGAAGGCGCTGGATGTCCCGGTGCAGCCGGTGGATCAATACGAGCCCGCAAGGCTCGATCGGCGCCGCGGGCGCGCCGGCCTACGCCGTGCTGGACCACGGTTCGATCAACCTGGCGACCCTGCGCTATCGGCTGCGCGACGTGCCGATCCGGGTGGCGGAGCAGTCCTTCTAGCCGGGCGGCGACCACCGTGCCCGCCGGCTCGTTCATCGTCGCCGGGAAGCGCCTACGGCAGGCTGAAGGCACGCGGTCGGTCCCGCTGGGCCTGACCGCGGTGGCGCCTGAACGACAAGCCCAACGTGCCGACCCACGAGGCGGCGCTGCCGCAGGATCGCGCTCTATCAGCACCTGGGGCAGCACTCAGAACGTCGGCTGGGTGCGCTACGCCTTCGACCAGTTCGAGACGCCCTACGACCTGATCTTCAAGGACGAGGTCAAGAAGGGCGACCTGCGGGCGCGCTACGACGTGATCATCATCCCGAGCCAGGGCCGCTCGGCGAAGAACATCGTCTTCGACATTCCGATGCGCGGCAAGCCGCTGCCCTACACCAAGACCGCCGAGTTCAAGTACCTCGGCGACTATGGCTCCTCGCCCGACATCCGCGGCGGCATGGGGCTCGACGGGCCTGGACGAGCTGCGCAAGTTCGTCGACGACGGCGGCACGCTGATCACGCTCGGCGAGTCCAGCGCGGTTCCCGGCGGAGTTCGGACTGACCCCGGACGTGGAGGTCAACCGGCCCACGAAGGCGTTCTACGCGCCGGGCCCGATCGTGCAGCGCCAAGGTGCTGAAGCCGGCGAACCCGATGTTCTACGGCTACACCGAGACGACCATGCCGGTGCGCTGGGCGACCACCGCCCTGCTTCGCGTTCCGCTGCGCGACCAGAACGATGTGCTGATGGAGTTCCCGGGCGGCGAGAAGAGCGTGCTCAGCGGCTTGATGACCGGGGCGGACGAGGTCAAGGACCGCGCCGCCATCGTCGACCTGCCGGTCGGGAGCCGGGCCAGGTCCTGATGTTCGCCACCAACCCGGTCTACCGCTGGCAGAACTTCGGCGAGTTCCGGATGCTCTACAACGCCATCTTCAACTACAAGGACCTGCGGTTGGGCATCGATACGAGCAAGCCTAAACCCGAGCCGGTGGAGGACGAAGAATGAAGGCGCATGGATGGCGCCTCGCAATGCCCCGCTAGATGGCCCCGTCAGTAGCCCAACGACCGCGACACCAATCCGGTGAGTGACGGGCGGCCGGCACGGAACGCGACGACATTTTGTACGGCGATGGGAGCCGCGGTCGCCGGATCGGTCATCGCGGCCACGTGCGGAAGTACCGTGATCTGCGGGTGCATCCAGAAGAGATGATCCGTCGGTAGCGGTTCCTGGTGAAACACATCCAACACGGCATGACCCAGGTGTTCCGGCTGGGCGCCGTCCAGAAGATCGTCGTCAACCAGGTGCGCTCCCCGTCCAAGATTGATGAGCGCAGCTCCTTCAGGCAGTTGTGCGAATAATTGCTGGTTGAGGATGCCCCTGGTCGCCGGCGTCAGGGGCAGGAGATTGAGGAGGATACGGGCCTCCACCAACATGCGGTGCAGAGCTGTGTCTCCCCAGGAATAGACAATAGTGGTATCGTACGCGGATGTTGCCCCCGGCGTGTACGCGAAAGCCTAATGTCGCAAGTGTCGTGCACACCGGTTGTCCCATCTGTCCGAAGCCGAGGATCCCTATGGTGCGGCGGCTCGCCACGGGTTGCGGCAGTTGCCGCCACGTTCTGTGCTCTGTTGGCGCAAGTAGGCAGGCAACTGCCGGTGGACGAACATCGTCGCCGCGACGGCTCCCTCGGCCATCGACTGTGCCATGGCGGGGTCGATGAGGCGCGCTAGGGTGATGTTCTTCGGAAGCGCCGGGTCACTGAGCAGACGGTCAACTCCCGCCCCACAGGCTCTGCACGAAACGCAGGTTGGGATAGGTCGCCAGCTCGCCCCAGGACGGGTTCGCGGCCAGTGCGATATCCACCGCGGCTTTGTCCGCGCATCGGGAGCTTAGCACGAGCGATTCGCCCGCCGGGAGGTGGGCGGAAAGGTGGTCGCGCCAGGTCTCGAGGCCGCCGCCGACAGGTCGCCAATCAACACTATGCTCATTCACACGCCTTCCAGGTGCACGATCATGGTCTATTTTAACGCCGTGCGGCGCACACTGGTATTGTCGTGCCGTGCAGCTTCTCCGCGCCATCTAAGTGTCTGTTGTGGTCGAGTCGTGCAGGTCCGCCCGCAGCCTTCGGCGCGATTGGTTCTGTACGGCAATGGAGCCAGCCACTTTTCCGTCTGCCAACAGACACTTGTGATGTTTGTACACACTGTGACATTCTGGGACGCGCACTTCAATTTCTAGGGAAGGATCGTCATGACCTCGCATCGCATCCATCGCTGGCGCGCCTCCCTGTTGTTTGCGCTCGCGACCCTGCTGCCGTTCGGTGTTGCGCTCGCTGCCGGTTTCACCGTGGTCAACAACTGCGGTTATACGGTCTACCCGGAATCCTTCCCGCCTCTTACGCCAATGGCGGGTGGTCCATGGCGCCGGGCACCTCGGTGAGCTTCACGCTGGATCCCGGCTGGATCGGCCGGATCTGGGGACGCACAAACTGCAACAGCGCGAGCCCGGCGATCTGCTCGACGGGCCAGTGCGGCGGCATCGGGTTGCAGTGCGCCGGCACGACCGGGCTCGCCGGAACGTCCCTGGCCGAATTCAACCTGGACCGAACGGGACCGACTGGTACGACGTGAGCTACGTCGATGGCTTCGACAATCCCATCGGCATCAGCATCTCCAATCCGAGCTGCAATCCCCGAATGCCTGTACCAGCAACCCCTTGAACAGTTGCTCGGGCGACCTGCGGTAGCGGCGGCAATTGCTTGAGCCCCTGCACGGTTTTCAACACCGACCAGTTCTGCTGCCGGGGCGCCTTCGGCACGTCTGCGACCTGCCGCGTAGGGAACTGGCCGGCGGCGGAAGCCTCGTATGTCAACAACATTCACAACTCCTCCCTTCCCAGATGCGACGCGTACGACGAGCCAACGGCCTGCACACCTGCGCGACGAGATCGAATTACACCGTGACCTTCTGTCCCGCCGGATCCTCCGGCGGCGACTCAATCTGAACGGCGCGCACACGATGACCCCGCAGAATGCGACGGGCTCGCGGTTGGACGATTACCTCTCGGGTACGGGTAGCGGAAACACCGTCGATATCTGGACCGTAAACGGGACGGGCGCTCAGTCGTGGGTCTTTTCCAACGTCAATGTCGCACCGGCGGGAAACTATAACGTCGCGGTCTCTTACGGACCTTACTGCCTGACGGCGTCGGCTCCGAGTAGCGGGGCGCTCGTCAACTTGCAGCCCTGTAATGGTTCGATAAACCCCTCCTTGATCCCGACCAGCGCACTGGCGTGGGTGATGTTCTCGAGGAACCCGAGCCGGAGGGTGACCGCTGCCGAGGAGCCGCCCGAGTTTGCCGTCGAGTTCGACGTGCTCGAGGAGCCGGATGAACTGCACCCAGCAGCCAGCAGGATCGCGGCGCCCGCCCCCGCGGCGATAAGCGTCTTTCTCATCGTCCGCCTGTTCTCTTCGTTCTTTTCGATCAAAATTATCGGCTTTGTAGGCAACCTTTTATATCACAGACACCTTCTGGACACCATGCGGCATCTGGCAGACGCGCTCGCACAGGTAGTGGCGTCGGTGAGGGGGTCTTCGATGGTGTTTGCTGCCCGCAGCTTCGTCAGCTGCCGGAGTCGCCGGAGTCCTCCGGATCCATCCCGGCCACGGACGGGAACTTCTGCAGGCACTGCTGCAGCCGCGCCAGGTTGGCGTCGGTGGCGTTGTTGGTCTGGTAGGCCACCGCGCCGCTCATGGTCACCATGTTCTTCTTGTGCGGCAGCGCTTCGGGCACCACATTCGGGATGCCTGAGCAGGCGGCGCGCACCTTGAGCATGGTCGCGACCGACGTGTTCGCCTGGAAGTCCACCGTCACCCACTGCTGGCCGAGCGCCGCGTCGAACTTCGAGCAGCCGGCGACGCCGCCGGCCAGGCCGGCCGCGAGCGCCGCGACCCCCGTGGCAGCGAGAACGCGCCGGACAGCCCGGCTAGACTCTGGCACGCCTGTCAGCTTAGTGCGCCCCGGAATATCGCCGTCTTCCGGCCGGGCACGTCGGCATCCACCGATAGTGGAGGGATCATGGCCGCGCTCATCGAGGACTACGCGCTCATCGGGGACATGCACACCGCTGCCCTGGTGAGCCGCGACGGCTCGATCGACTGGCTGTGCGTCCCCCGGTTCGACTCGGCTGCCTGCCTGGCCGCCCTGCTCGGCGACGCCTGCAACGGCCAGTGGCGGATCAGCCCGACGGCGGCGGACGGCCCGCAGGAGCGACGCGGCGAGGTAACCCGGCGCTATCGGGACTCCACGCTGATCCTGGAGACCGAATGGCAGACGGTCGGCGGCACCGTACGGGTAATCGACTTCATGCCGCCGCGCGGCGACGAGCCGCCGGTCGTGGTCCGGATCGTGGAGGGCGTGCAGGGCGCTGTCGAGATGGAGTGCGTGTGGCGGCTGCGCTTCGACTACGGCAAGGTCCTGCCGTGGGTGCGCCGCATCGATCACGCGATCGTGGCGATCGCCGGGCCGGATTCCGCCTGGCTGCGCACGCCGGTCAAGCTGATCGGGCACGACATGGCGCACGAGGCGAGCTTCACGGTGCGGGCCGGCGAGCGGGTCCCGTTCGTCTTCTCCTGGACGCCGTCGCACCTGGGCGCGCCCCCCGAGGTCGATGCCTTTGACGCGCTGGACGCGACCACGAAGTTCTGGTCCGACTGGGTGGCCAAGTGCAGCTACCAGGGACGGTACGCCGAAGCCGTGATCCGGTCGCTGATCACGCTCAAGGCGCTCACCTACGCGCCGACCGGCGGGATCGTCGCGGCGCCGACGACGTCGCTGCCCGAGGACATCGGTGGCGTGCGGAACTGGGACTACCGGTACTGCTGGCTGCGCGACGCGACGATCACCCTGGAGGCGCTGCTGCGTACGGGCTATACCGGTGAGGCGGCGGCGTGGCGCGAGTGGCTCGGGCGAACGATCGCCGGGGATCCGCGGGACGTGCAGATCATGTACGGCGTGGCCGGCGAACGGAGGCTCGAGGAGTGGCAGGCCGAGTGGCTGCCCGGCTATGAGAACTCGGCGCCGGTGCGGATCGGCAACGCCGCGGTCAGCCAGCTGCAGCTCGACGTCTACGGCGAGGTGATCGACGCGATCACGCTCGGCAGCCAGGCGGGGCTGTCCTTCGACGGCCACACCTGGAGCCTGGTGCGGGCCTTGCTCCGGTTCCTGGAGAAGAACTGGGATCAGCCCGATGAGGGCATCTGGGAGGTACGCGGGCCCCGCAGGCACTTCGTGCATTCCAAGGTGATGGCCTGGGTCGCCTTCGACCGGGCGGTGCGCGTGGCCGAGCTGGGCAAGCCGGGCGCCGAGACCCGGTGGCGCGAGATCCGCGACCAGATACACGCCGAAGTATGCGAGAAGGGCTACGACGCGAAGCGCGGCACGTTCACCCAGTACTACGGCAGCACCGAGCTCGACGCGGCGGTGCTGCTGATCCCGGAGGTCGGGTTCCTGCCGCCGGACGACCCGCGGGTGGTGTCCACGGTGCAGACCATCCAGAAGGAGCTCACCAGCGGCGGCCTGGTGCTCAGGTACACCCAGCCCACCGCGCAGGACAATAACGTCGACGGCCTCACCGGCTCCGAGGGCGCGTTCCTCGCCTGCAGTTTCTGGCTGGTGAATGCGCTGCACATGATCGGCCAGGACGACGACGCGCTGCAGCTCTTCGAGCGCTTGCTGGCCATGCGTAACGACGTCGGCCTGCTCAGCGAGGAGTACGACCCGCGCTACAACCGCCTGGTCGGCAACTTCCCGCAGGCATTCAGCCACATGCCGCTGATCCAGTCGGCGCTCAATCTGGAGCAGCACGCGGGCCACCACACCCGGCGCGCGGCCGGGCCAACATCACAAGGCGGTTGATGCCACACTTGTGGCTTAGTCATGGCACCGCGTCCCCACATTCTGGTCGTCAACGGCCGCAAGGTCCGCCAGCCGGTCTTCGTCATCGGCGCCCCGCATTCGGGAGCGGACCTCTTGGCGCGCGCGCTCAAGCAATCCCCCGGGTTTCACATCACCGTCGGGCAGCGGAGCGTGATGAGCGTGGTGTACGCGTTCGCGCGCAGCCCGTCCATCCAGCGCGGCCGCGGTGAGGCGGCGGCGACCGTGCTGCGCGACGCGTTCGCGCAGGCCTGGCAAGTCACCCCGCACGGCTGCATGGCCTGCTCCCAGGCCTGCCGGGACGCGAGCGAGCGCAGCGGCAGCGGAACCTGCATCGCCGAGCGCGACATCCGAAGGTATGGTGACGCGAGCCCGGACCTCATGTACTGCGCCGAGGGGCTGGTCGACGCCTTTCCCGACGCGCGGATTGTGCAGATTGTCAGGGACGGCAGGGATGTGGTGGCCGCGATGCTCGCCGACGCCGACTCGCTGGCCTGGTTCAAGCCCGGCGTGGCGAACGTGGACAGCGAGTTCCCGAATCCGTTCTTCGGCATCGAGACCGCATCGGATCTGGCCGCCTGGCCGGGTCTGTCGCTCGCCGGAAAGTGCGCGATGCGCTGGCGCGGATCGGTCCGGACCATGGCCAGGCTGCGCAGCAGCATGCGCCCGGAGCAGCTGACCACGCTCCGCTATGAACAGCTGATCCGGCAGCCCGCGGCCGCAACGCGCACGGTGTCCGGTTTCATCGACGCCGACCTGGCCGCGATCGGCGTGCGGGCTCGGGGGCGCACGGGCCCGATGACCGTCCAGTCGGGTGGCTGGCGCCGCTCGCTGAGCACGCAGCAGGTCACGGACGTCGAGCAGGTGGCAGGGATCGACTTGCGCCGCGTCGGCTACGGCGCCTGATCCCCGCGGGGCTCGCTGTCGTCCCAGGTTGCCGCCGCGCCTTCCGGCAACGGCACCGTGAAGCCGTTCAGCAGGAACGACACGAGCGTGTAGTACCCGCACAGGGATATAAGCTCCACGACGCCGGCGTCCCCGAGCAGGCGCCGAGCCGCGGCGAAGGCACGGTGGTCGACCTGGCCGTCGGCGGTGAGCTGCCGCGCCACCGTGTAGACGACCCGCTCGTCGTCGGCCTCGAACGGGGGATCTTCTCCCCTGGCGATGGCGTCCATCACCCCGCCGGGCACGCCGTGCTCGCGGGCCATGCGGGCGTGCGCCCACCACTCGAACTCGGCCTTCCACCGGGCGCCGACGGTGATGATCGCGACCTCGCTCAGCCGGCGTTCGATCGAGGTCTCGAACCGCAGGACCCGCCCGAGCGAGCTCAGGCGCCGGCCGACCCCCGGGGCGTGGACGAACGCGTTGAACGGGCCGATCAGCCCGCCCTCCGGGCCGACCAGGTCGCCGCCCCGTGAGCCGACCACGCCGTCCCACACCGCCCGGCCATCGGCGTCGAGGTCGTCATAACGCAGGTAAGGAAGACGGCTGTGCACAGCAGCACAATACGGGCCCGCCGGGATCAGGGCAGCGCGGCGGGCTCCTGGCTGGCGAACTGAGTGCGGTACAGCTCGGCATACAGGCCGCCGGCGGCGAGGAGTTCCTCGTGCCTGCCGCGCTGACGAATCCGGCCATCGTCGATGACCAGGATCTGGTCGGCATCCCTGATCGTGGACAGCCGGTGCGCGATCACCAGCGAGGTGCGGCCGGACAGCGCGGTCTTCAGCGCCCGCTGCACGGCGGCCTCGGACTCCGAGTCCAGGTGGGCGGTGGCCTCATCGAGCACGACCACGGCGGGCGCCTTCAGCAGCAGCCTGGCCAGGGCAACCCGCTGCTTCTCACCGCCGGACAGCCGGTAGCCGCGGTCGCCCACGATTGTGTCCAGGCCGTCGGGCAGCACCGAGATCAGATCCCAGATCTGTGCCGCACGGCAGGCGTCGGCCAGTTCCTGCTCCGTCGCCCCAGGGCGCGCGTAGGCCAGGTTGGCCCTGATCGTGTCGTGGAAGAGGTGCGCGTCCTGGGTGACCACCCCGACCACGTCGTGCAGCGAGTCCTGGGTGACATCCCTGATGTCGTGCCCGCCGATGCACACGCTGCCCTCGTCCGGGTCATACAGCCGCGACACCAGGTTGGTGATCGTCGTCTTGCCCGCGCCCGACGGCCCGACCAGCGCCGTGAGGTGCCTGGCCGGCGCGGTGAAGCTGACGTCGTGCAGCACTCCGATGCCCGCGTCGGTGCGCTCCGGCTGCGGCAGGGCGATGGACTCCAGCGACGCCAGCGACACCTCGGACGGGGACGGGTAGCGGAACGAGACATGGTCGAAGACGATGTCGGCGGCCTGCGCGCCCGGGCCGGCGGGGCCCGATCCGTTGTCCTGGCCGGCCACCACCAGCGGCAACGCGCCCGGCTTGTCCTCGATCAGCGGCTTCAGGTCCAGCACCTCAAACACCCGGTCGAAGCTGACCAGCGCGGTCATCACGTTGATCTGGACGTTGGAAAGCGAGGTGATCGGGCCGTAAAGCCGCTGCAGCAGGCCCGCCATCGCAACCAGCGCGCCGACCTGGAACGCACCGTCGATGACCAGCTTGCCGCCAACCCCGTAGACGACCGCCGTGGCCAGCGACGCGAGCAGCGACAGCGCGATGAACAGCGTGCTGCCGTACACCGCCTGCACCACGCCGATGTCCCTGACCTTCGCAGCCCGGCCCGCGAACACGTGGCTTTCGGCGTCGGGCTTGCCGAACAGCTTGACCAGCATCGCCCCGGCGACGTTGAAGCGCTCGGTCATCGTCGACCCCATCGCGGCGTCGAGCTGCATTCCCTCCCTGGTCAGCCGCTGCAGCCTGCGCCCGACCAGGCGCGCCGGGACCAGGAACATCGGAAGCAGCACCAGTGCGATGACCGTGACCAGCCATGAGTAATAGAACAGCGCGATCAGCACCAGTACCAGCTGCAGCGCGCTGGACACCACCGACGACAGCGTGGAGGTGAGCGCCTGCTGGGCGCCGATCACGTCACTGTTCAGCCGGCTGACCAGCGAGCCGGTCTGCGCCCTGGTGAAAAACGCGATCGGCTGCCGCTGCACGTGGCTGAATACCTGAGTGCGAAGGTCGTAGATGAGGCCCTCGCCGACTCGCGAGGTGAAATACCGCTGCACAATCGTGAGGAACGCGTCGAACACGGCGAGCCCGACGACGACACCGGCTAGTTCGAGCACCACATCGGTGCGTTTGGGCAGGATGCCCTTGTCGATGATCAGGCCGAGCAGTATGGGGTACGACACCGTGACCACCGCGTCCAGCGCGGCCGCGAGGATGAAGGTCGCGAGATCCAGCCGGTACGGGCGCGCGTACCCGGCGATCCGGTGGACCGTGCCCGGCTTCAGCCGCTGCTTGGTCACTGACGGGTCGCGGGAAAAACCGCGCATCGCTTGCCACTGACTGGCGTACATGACGCCGAGAACCCCCTGGTTGCGCTCGTTCTTCCCGCGTCAGCTGAGGGCGAACCCGCCCCCACGGGGGACACCCCCGCGAGCCCCCCGAAGTCAAGAGCGTCCGCCGGGTCGGGCTTAGACCTAAAACTACGAGCGCGCGAGGCGCGCTCTCAGCAGCGCGGCTTGCGCCGCGCGCTCCGCGGCTGCCTGCTGCTCCAGCGTATTCGCGCCGGCCTGGAGCAGCAGCCGCTTGGTGGCCCGCGCGGTCTCGGTGTCGATCTCCAGCAGTGCCGCGGTCAGATCCGCCACCGCGGCGTCCAGTTCGGCAACCGGGACCAGCAGCTCGGCCAGGCCCAGAGACCCGGCTTCGGCCGCCGACAGCGTACGCGCGGTGAGGCACAGCTCGATCGCCCGCGGCAGCCCCACGATGTCGACGAGTGGCTTGGTGCCGGTGAGGTCGGGAACCAGCCCCAGGGCGGGCTCCTTCATGTACAGCTTCGCGTCGTCGGCCAGAATTCGCAGATCACACGCCAGGGCGAGCTGGAATCCTGCGCCGATGGCGTGTCCCTGCACCGCGGCGATCGACACGATGCCGGGATCGCGCAGCCACAGGTAGGCCTCTTGGCAGCTGGCGATCCACGACTCGAACCCGGGGTCGGCGGTGCTTGGCGGCGGGTCCTCGCCCGGAACCCCCTCAGCCGAGAACATGCGCAGATCGATCCCAGCGCAGAAGGATGGCCCGGCACCGCGCACAACCACCACGCGGACCTGGGACTCCAGGCCGGCCCCGATCGCCGCAAGGCCGCGCCAGACCTGCGGGGTCATCGCGTTCCGGCGCTCGGGCCTGCTCAGCGTGACCGTGGCGACCGCGTCGTCGATGTCAAGGCGCAGCCCGCTCGCGGCAAGCTCGGCAGAGGAAAGAGCGGCGCCGTTGTTCAGCGCTTGGCCTTACCCCTGGTGGCGCCGCCGCGGCCGCGTAGCGACACCCCGGTCTCGGTCAGGATCCGGTGCACGAAGCCGTAGGACCTGCCGGTCGAGCCGGCCAGTGAGCGGATGCTCTCGCCGGCGTTGTATCTCTTCTTCAGGTCAGCCGCCAGCTTGGTGCGATCGGCACCGGTCACCCGGGTGCCTTTCTTGAGGGTTTCGGTCACGGGTACCTCCCGGTGAACTTAAGTGACCGGTGCGTTACCGTCTCTCGCCATGATCACGCAAGAACTCGTGATCGGCTACCCACACGCCATCAAAAGATCTCCTCTTTTTCAGCGTCGGTGAAGACCGTTCCCGGGGGCTCGCCGGCGCTGTTTCAGGCCAGCGCCACAAGGTCGGTAAACTCCTCGCTCCACGCATCCTCGACCCCGTCGGGGAGCAGCACGACCCGTTCGGGCGCGAGCGCCTCGACGGCACCCTCGTCGTGCGTGACCAGAACGATCGCTCCCTGGAACCGGCGCAGCGCGGACAGGATCTCCGCCCGGCTCCCCGGATCCAGGTTGTTGGTCGGCTCGTCGAGCAGCAGCACGTTCGCGCCCGACACGACCAGCAGCGCGAGCGCGAGCCTGGTCTTCTCGCCGCCGGACAGCACGCTGGTCGGCTTGGCCACCTCGTCGCCGGAGAACAGGAACGACCCGAGGACCCGGCGCTGCTCGGCCTCGGTGAGGTCCGGGGCTGCCGACCGCATGTTCTCGAGCACGGTCCGCCCGGTGTCCAGGGTCTCGTGCTCCTGCGCGTAATACCCGAGCCGCAGGCCGTGGCCGGGTTTGACCTCGCCAGCGTCCGGCTCCTCGATCCCGGACAGCAGCCGGAGCAGCGTGGTCTTGCCCGCCCCGTTCAGGCCGAGGACGACCACCCGCGCGCCGCGGTCGACCGCCACGTCCACGCCGGTGAACACCTCGTTTGAGCCGTACGACTTGGTCAGGCCCTGAGCAGCGAGCGGGGTGCGCCCGCAGTGCGCGGGAACCGGGAACCTGATCCGGGCCACCCGGTCCGGGGCACGGTCCGCGCTGACGCTGGCGAGCAGCCGTTCCGCCCGGCGCTCCATGTTGTGCGCCGCCCTCGCCTTGGTCGCCTTGGCCCGCATCTTGTCGGCCTGCGACTGCAGCGCGGTCGCCTGGCGCTGGGCGTTCACTCGCTCGCGCCTGCGGCGCCGTGCGTCGGTGTCCCGCTGCTCCAGGTAGTTCTTCCAGCCGAGGTTGTAGACGTCGAGTTCGCAGCGGTCGGCGTCGAGATGGAACACCTTGTTGACGACGGCCTCGAGCAGCGCGGTGTCGTGGCTGATCACCACCAGCCCGCCGCGGAAGGCCCGCAGGTGATCCCGCAGCCAGGACACCGAATCCGCGTCGAGGTGGTTGGTGGGCTCGTCGAGCAGCATGGTGTCCGACCCGCCGAACAGGATCCGGGCCAGCTCGATTCGGCGGCGCTGCCCGCCGGACAGGGTCCGCAGTTGCTGCCTGAGCACCTGCGGCGGCAGCCCGAGGCTCGATGCCAGCGACGCCGCCTCGGCCTCGGCCGCGTACCCACCCAGCACCGTGAGCCGCTCCTCGAGCTGGCCGTACCTCCGCACCGCCGCGTCGCGTCTGGTCGGATCGGGGTCGGCCATGCCGACCTCGGCCTCGCGCAGGCCCGCCAGCAGCGTATCCAGGCCGCGGGCCGACAGCACCCGGTCGACGGCCAGGCCTGCCAGGTCGCCGACCATCGTGTCCTGGGGCAGGTACCCAACGGACCCGCTGCTGCGGACCGATCCCGCGGCCGGTGCCGACTCGCCGGCGAGCACCCGAGCCAGCGTGGTTTTGCCCGCGCCGTTGCGGCCGACCAGGCCTATCTTGTCGCCGGGCGCCACCTGAAACGTCGCGCCGGCCAGCAGCAGCTGCGCACCGGCGCGCAGCTCAACATCATCAACCCGGATCATCGAAAAAATGCTCCATAACGGTATAGAACGGACACCAGAGACCACACGTCCACACAGGACCCATGGCAGTCCGTCACACCAGGAGCGGTTGCATGGCGCCAGCCTACCCGAGACCCTCCCGCCGAAGGCAAAGGCATTTGCGGCGCGGTGGGCGGAGCGGTTGCTCAGGCGGCGAGTGGCTGCGGCACGGGCAGGCCACGCGGTTGCTCAGGCCGCCGGTGGCTGCGGCGCGGTCAGCCGGATCCTGATCGCCCGGAACTGGCGGGGCGCGCTGCGGAGTACGGCGAGCCGCGGATCCGGCACGGTGAGGAATCGGTCCACGGCGAGCTTCAGGTACGGCTGCAAGCGAGGGTCGTCGCGCAGACCGGCGACAGCGCGCCGGTCCCCGCCGAGCACCACGGCGTCGAGCTTGCCCGCGTAGGGGGCGAACACCGCCGCCGCCGTGTTCGTCGCCGCGCCGAGTGCCTCGCTGGCCTGCTTTTCCCGCCGCCGGGCGAAGCGCTGCTGCGACGTCCCGCCGGCCGCGCTGCGCCCGTGCACCAGCCGCGAGCCCACCTTGGAGGCGGCCAGGCGTGCCTCGGGGCCGGTGAAGACCCCGGCGGCGTAGCCGCCGAGCCGGACCAGCAGAACCCCGACCGTCCGCGGGGAACGCGCGTGCGCACTGATCCGCTCGGCGCTGCCGGCGATCGTATCGGCCGCCTGGCCCGCGCCCTGCGGCAGTGGCGGGAACGGCACGTGGCACTCAGCGACCGCCCCATCCTCGGCGCGGTATGTGACCACAGCCGGTTCTGCCTTGACGACGACGTTGCCGTGCCGCTGGGCGAAGGACTCCAGCCAGGTTGCGAGGCGCTCCGGGCTCACCTCGATCCATCGCACGTCATCAGCTGTGCCATTTGACACTACGCAACGCCTCCAAACGCCTACCATCCGTGATACGCCTTCGGGGGGACCCAGATCATGATTGCTGCCGATCACAGCGGCGCCGGCCACGCGGGCGAGC
This sequence comes from uncultured Actinomycetota bacterium, assembly GCA_963778075.1. Lineage (GTDB taxonomy): Bacteria > Actinomycetota > Actinomycetes > Streptosporangiales > Streptosporangiaceae > JASHPR01. The sequence continues at coordinate 24,767 of CAVZTJ010000001.1, forward strand.
ACGCCGAAGACGCGATGGAACGAGCGCTGGCCGAGGCTGTCAGGGACTCTAGCAAGCTCGGGAACCTGCTCGACGAGCTCAGCCAGGGCAGGCTGTGGCTGCCGCTGCCCGAGGACGGGCAGCCGGTGACGGACGGCACGGCCGTGCGCCTGCCCACGCTGAAGTACCTGGGCGCTGAGTTCGTCCCCGGGTTCACGTCGGCCGCCCGGCTGCGCGGTACCGTCCCGCGACCAAGGACGCCGCTGCCGCCGGGGCCGGGGACATCGGCGGTACCCCGGGCGTCCGGGGTGCACGCCCTCCCGCCGATCAAACCGCATATCGTCGTCCCGGTCGCGGCGCTCGCCCGGCTGCTGCCCGCCGACGTCGGAATCGCCCTCAACCCCGGCGCGGGCGAGAGCGTGCCGGTCTACCCCGAAGGCGTTTCGTACCTGGCCTCGGCGCATGCGCCGGATCCCCGCGGCCGGATCAGCGTGGGACCGCTGCCGGTCCAGCCGGACGGCCTGCTCGACGGCATCCGCGCGGGCCTGGCCGCGGTGGCCGCCGCCCGCCAGGCGGCGGCGGCCTGGCTGGCGGTCGAGTTCGCGGGCGAGGGACTGGTGATCTCGGTGACGCTCGATGACCCGGGCGACGGCGACGCCAAGGACGCCGTCGTCCGGGTCGTCGAGCGGGCCGCCCTGGCGGCGCCCACCGATCCGCGTTTCCCGATCGACGTCACCTTCCCCGGCGAGTACAGCGGCGGGGCGAGCGTGCCCGATCCGGTGGATGAGTGGGTATCCGCCTTCGCCACCCCGTTCTACCGGCGGGGCTGACGCCGGCGCGGAACCCGGGCCGCTACGCCCGCCCGAGCGAGCGGGCCGAGCGGTTGAGCCCGCTGATCACCGCGCGCAGCGATGCGTTCACGATCGACTCGCTGACGCCGACGCCCCAGAGCACCCGGTCGCCGACCGCGATCTCCAGATAGGCGGCGGCCTCGGCGTCCCGCCCGGCGGTCAGCGCATGCTCGGAGTAGTCGAGCACACGGACGTTCAGTCCGCCTAGGCCCAGGTCGGTCCCTGACAGGGCGTCGCAGAACGCCGCGATCGGGCCGTTGCCGGTGCCGGTCAGAACGTGCTCCTGGCCGAAGGCGCGGACCGTCGTGGTGATCTGCTCCACGCCCTCCTGGCTGACCGAGCCGAACTTGACCAGCTCGAACGCGCCGGCGCCCAGGTACTCGTCGGCGAAGATCTGCCACATCAGCGCCGCGTCCACTTCGCCGCCCTCGTCTTCGGTGTGGCGCTGGATCACGTGACTGAACTCGACCTGCAAGCGACGCGGCAGGTCTAGGTGGTGGTCGCTCTTCATGATGTAGGCGACGCCGCCCTTGCCCGACTGCGAGTTGACCCGGATGACCGCCTCATAGGACCTGCCCACGTCCTTCGGGTCGATCGGCAGGTAGGGCATTGCCCACGGCAGCTCGCTGACCGGCTTGCCCGCCTCGGTGGCCTGCCGCTCCAGGTCGTCGAAGCCCTTCTTGATCGCGTCCTGGTGCGACCCGGAAAACGACGTGTACACCAGGTCGCCCGCGTACGGGTGCCGTTCGTGCACGTCGATGCGGGTGCAGTACTCGGCGGTGCGGCGGATCTCGTCGATGTCGCTGAAGTCAATCATCGGGTCGATGCCCTGGCTGTACAGGTTCAGCCCGAGCGTGACCAGGTCCACGTTGCCGGACCGCTCGCCGTTGCCGAACAGGCAGCCCTCGATGCGCTGCGCGCCGGCCAGCACAGCAAGCTCGGCGTCGGCGGTCGCGGTGCCACGGTCGTTGTGGGTGTGCACCGAGAGCGCGATGTGCGCACGCCTGGTCAGGTTGCGGCTCATCCACTCGATCTGGTCGGCGTAGACGTTCGGGGTGGACCGCTCGACCGTGCACGGCAGGTTGAGCACGATCTCCCGGTCCGGCTCGGGCTGCCACACGTCCATGACCGCCTCGCAGATCTCCAGCGCGAAGTCGAGCTCGGTGTCCATGAAGATCTCGGGCGAGTACTCGTAGCCGAAGTCGGTGCCGTGCAGGTAGGTCTCGGCGAACTTCATCACCGCGCGGGTGCCCTCGACGGCCACCGCCCGGCAGTCGGCGCGTCCGTCGCCGTCCCAGCCGAACACGACCCGGCGGAAGATGGGCGCCGCGGCGTTGTAGAGGTGCACGGTGGCCTGGCGCGCGCCGGCCAGCGACTGCACGGTCCGCTCGATCAGCTCCTCGCGGGCCTGGGTCAGCACCGAGATGCGGACATCGTCGGGTACCGAGCCGCTCTCGATCAGCCCGCGGATGAAGTCGAAGTCGGTCTGGCTCGCGGCCGGGAAGCCTACCTCGATCTCCTTGTAGCCCATGCGGACCAGGAGGTCGAACATGGCCTGCTTGCGGGCCGGGTTCATCGGGTCGATCAGGGCCTGGTTGCCGTCGCGCAGGTCGGTCGACAGCCACCGCGGTGCGGCGGTAATGGTGCGCGAAGGCCACTGCCGGTCCGGCAGGTCCACCGCGGGGAACGGGCTATAGCGGTAGCACGGCATGCCGGACGGGCGCTGATTACCTGGGTTGCTCATGATGTCGCTGCTCCTGACGGGGAGGACCGGGATGGATTCGGTCGGCGCAGCAGAGCGACCCGCGGCGAGGGGCCGACCGGAGTGGTTACCGGGCCTCGCCGCGGCCGCGAAGAAGCAGCCTGCGCATCATGACTCAGCCATGCTAGCCGACCGGCCCCAGGCGCGCGAGCCGAACCTAGGCGCGCGAGCCGGGCCTAGGCGCGCGAGCCGGCCCAGGCGCGCGCGCCCAGGCGCGCGAGCCGGCCCCAGGACCAGCCAAGAGAGGGAATACTTGCCCGTGGGGGGTGATCACCGATGGATCCCGCGTCGACCGCCGCGCAGACGCTGACCTTCCTCTTCACTGACATCGAGGGCTCCACGGCGATGCTGCAGCGCTTGGGCAGCTCGTACGCTGAGGTGCTGACGGGACACCACGAGATCATCAGGTCCGGTCTCGCCGCGCACAACGGCCGCGAGGTCGATACCCAGGGCGACGCGTTCTTTGCGGTCTTCCCGGTGCCCAGCGCCTGTGTTGCCGCGGCCGTGGAGATGCAGCGGGTGTTGTCTGCGCATCGCTGGCCGGCCGACACCCCGGTCCGCGTCCGCATGGGCATCCATTCCGGTGAGGCGGCGCAGACGCCGGTCGGCCTGGTGGGGCTCGAGGTGCACCGGGCGGCCCGGATCGCGGCCGTCGCGCACGGCGGCCAGATCGTGCTCTCGGCGGCCGCGGCGGCGCTGCTGTCCGGCTCGCTGCCGGCCGGTGCCTCAGTGCGCGACCTGGGCCTGCACCGGCTGAAGGACCTTGGCAAGCCTGAGCGGATCTTCCAGCTCGATGCGGAGGGGCTGCCCACGGCGTTCCCGCCGCTGGCGTCCCTGGACAACCCTAAGCTGCGCAACAACCTGCCCGCGCAGACGTCGAGCTTCATCGGCCGGGACGCCCAGCTCGCCGAGGTCCGCCGCCTGCTCGAGGGATCACGCCTGGTCACACTCACCGGAACGGGGGGCGCCGGCAAGACCCGGCTGGGGCTGCAGGCTGCCGCCGGGCTCGCGGACGGGTCGGGCGACGGGGTGTGGTTTGTGGACCTTGCCCCGTTGCAGGACGGGGAGCTGGTCGCGGCGGCCACCGCCAGTGTGCTCGGCATTCGCGAGGACGTCGGCCGGCCGATCACAGAGACGCTCGTCGAGGCCATCGGCGCTCGCAGCATGCTGGTGCTGCTGGACAACTGCGAGCATCTCATCGACGCGTGCGCCAAGTTCGCGGATGCCCTGCTCCGCGGCTGCCCGAACATCGTGTTGCTCGCGACCAGCCGGGAGCCGCTCGACATCGACGGCGAGCAGGTCTACCGGGTGCCGTCGATGTTCGCCCCGGCCGAGGGCGACGGCGTGGATGCGATCAGGAGCGCGGAGGCGGTGCGGTTGTTCGCCGACAGGGCCGGGCAGCAAGGTGTCCGGCTCAGCTGGGACGCGCAGGCCGCCGAGGTGGCTGGGCGCATCTGCCGGCGGCTCGACGGCATCCCGCTGGCAATCGAGCTGGCCGCCGCCCGGCTGCGGGTCATGCCGGTGACCGAGCTTGACGGCCGCCTGGACCAACGGTTCTCGATCCTCACCGGAGGATCGCGCGCCGCGCTGCCCCGGCAGCAGACGCTGCTGGCCATGGTCGACTGGTCCTGGGACCTGCTGACACCCGCCGAGCGTCACGTGCTGGCCGGCCTGTCGGTGTTCGCCGGCGGGTTCGACCTGGCGGCCGCCGAGGCGGTGACGGCGGCCGAGATCGTGCCGGCCGGCGAGGTTCTCACCAACCTCGGCGCGCTGGTCGACAAGAACCTGGTGGCCTTTGACACCGGCGTGAGGGATGACAGCGGCGCCGGGCCGCTCCGCTACCGGCTGCTGGAAACCGTGCGGGCCTATGCGATGGGTCGCCTCAAAGAGCACGACCGGGCAGCCGCGGATGATGTCGCCGCGGCCCACCGGGATCACTACCTGGCCCTGGCGCGGGCCGCGGCGCCGCGGCTGATCGCGCGCGACCAGGCCGAGTGGCTGGACCGGCTGGATCTCGAGCTGGACAACGTACGTGCCGCCATCGCATTCAGCCTCCGGCGGGGTGACGCGGCCGCCGGCATCGGCCTCGCCGCGTCGCTGCGGACCTTCTGGAAGGCCAGGGGACATGCCTCGGAGGGAGCCGACGCCCTGCTGGCGCTGCTGGACCTGACAGACGCCCAAAGCGCAACCGTGCTGCGGGCCACCGCCCTGGCCAGCGCCGCGTACCTGCTCGAGCAGACCGGCGGCTACGCGGCCGCCGTGGAGTACTGCGACGAGGCACTGGCCATCGCCCGGCCGGCCGGTGATGACCGGCTGGCGGCAGACGCCGTGGCCATCAAGGCGTTCGTGCTGGTGCGCCAAGGCCAGCAGGCCGCGGCGCTGCGGCTGACCGCGCAGGCCCTCGTCCTGGCCCGGCGGCTCGGCGATCCGCATCTCACCGCGCGGCTGCTTTCGGTCCGGTCGTACGCCGTGAGCCTGGAGGGCGACGACGAGGCGGCGGCCGCGGACGCCGCCGAGTCGCTGCAGCTGTTCCGGCAGGCCGGTGACCGCCGTGAGGTGGGGACCATGCTCGGCAACCTCGGGTACTCAGAGATGTCACTCGGCGAGCTGGACATGGCGCGTGGCCACCTGCACGAATCCCTCGACATCGCCCGGGAGCTCGACGACAGCTACGGGGTCGTCTACGAGACCTTCAACCTCGGCCTTGCCGAATACCTCAGCGGCTCGCTCGGCGCAGCGGGGGCGCTGTTCGCCGAGTCCTTCGACCTGGCCGGAGGCCTGCGGATGAACGCCGGAACGGCCTATGCGCTGATCGGCCTCGCGATGGTCTGCGCAGGCGCCGACCTGGTCAGGTCGGCCCGGCTACACGGCGCGGCCGACGGGGCTCTGGCGGCGCTCGGCGAGACTGTCGACTCCCTGGAAGCGCGGCTGCGGGAGGCCGACCACGAGCGGCTGCGCGCCGCCATGGGCAGCGTGGAGTTCGATGCCGAGCGCGCCGCCGGCCGGGCGATGATGCCCGAGGAGATCGCCGGGATCGTCAGACGTTGAAGCCGAGCGCACGGAGCTGCTCGCGGCCATCCTCGGTGATCTTGTCCGGACCCCACGGCGGCATCCAGACCCAGTTGATCCGGAAGTCGGCGACCAGCCCGTCCAGTGCCGAGCGCGCCTGGTCCTCGATCACGTCGGTGAGCGGGCAGGCGGCGCTGGTCAGCGTCATGTCGATGGTCGCGACGCGGTCCTCGGCCAGGCTCACGCCGTAGACAAGGCCGAGGTCGACGACGTTCACGCCGAGCTCGGGGTCAACGACGTCGCGCAGCGCCTCGAGCAGGTCCTCGGTATCGGGACTCGGCTGAGGGGCCGGGTTGGGCGGGCTAAAAGTCTCGTCGGTCGTCATGTCTGCTCCCCACCTGCTGGTGTGCCGGCAGGCCCGTCCAGGGCCTGAGAAACCGCGTCCTTCCAGGCCATCCAGCCGAGCAGGGCGCACTTGATCCGTGCTGGGTACTTGGACACGCCCTCGAACGCCACCGCGTCGCCGAGCAGGTCCTCGTCGGGGTCTGCCGTGCCCCTGGACTGCATCAGCTCCAGGAAAGCCGCGCTGATGTGCATGGCCTCGCGCACGGTCTTGCCGATCACCGCCTCGGTCATCACCGACGCGCTCGCCTGGCTGATCGAGCAGCCGAGCGAGTCGTAGGACACGTCGGCGACGGAGGGCTCGCCGCCCGCGTCCTTGACCGCCACCCGCAGCGTCACCTCGTCGCCGCACAGCGGGTTGACGTGGTACACCTGGGCGTCGTACGGCTCCCGCAGTCCCTTGTTGTGCGGGTGGCGGTAGTGATCCAGGATGATCTCCTGGTATAGCGACCCGACTTCCATAACACCGCCTCCAACGCGATGTCGCGGGCGGGGTGTTCCCGCCCAAACCCCCCGTTGCCGCGCATCATGTCGCCGCGAAAAACTTCTGTGTCTGGCGCACGCCTTCGGCCAGCGCCTCGACCTCGTCGTGTGTGTTGTACACGTAGAACGTCGCCCGCGCGCTGGCCTGCACGCCGAGGGCGCGGTGCAGCGGCCAGGCGCAGTGATGGTCGGCACGCACGGCGATGCCGAGCTCGTCCAGCAGCTGACCGACGTCGTGCGGGTGCACGCCGTCGATCGTGAACGATATGGCACCGCCCCGGTCTTCGGTGGTCAGCGGGCCGAGGATGCGCACGCCCTCGATGGCGCCGAGTGACTCGAGCGCGTGCGCGGTGAGCTCCTCCTCGTGCGCGGCCACGTTCTCCATGCCGAGCGCGTCGAGGTAGTCGCACGCCGCGGCCAGGCCGGTGGCCTGGGCGGCCGCGGGGACCCCGGCCTCGAACCGCTCCGGCGGTGGCAGGAACGTCGAGCCCTCCATCCGGACCACCTCGATCATTGACCCGCCGGTGATGAACGGCGGCATGGCCTCGAGCAGCTCGCGCCTGCCCCACAGCACGCCGATCCCGGACGGGCCGAGCATCTTGTGCGAGGAGAACGCGAGGAAGTCGGCGCCGAGCGCCCGGACGTCGACCGGCCGGTGCGGCACCGACTGGGCACCGTCGGCTACCACGAGCGCGCCGCGGGCGTGCGCCAGGGCGGCGATCTCGGCGACCGGGGGCACCGCGCCGGTGACGTTGGACTGGTGCGTGACCGCGACGATCCTGGTCCGGTCCGTGATCAGCGTGTCCGCATCGGACAGGTCCACGCGCCCATCGGGGGTCACGCCAAACCAGCGCAGCCTGGCGCCGGTCCGCTCGCACAGCTGCTGCCAGGGCACAAGGTTGGCGTGATGCTCGAGCTCTGTGACGAGAATCTCGTCACCGGGGCCCACCCGGAACCGCGCGGCCTGCGGGCCCGCGGTGGCGGCGTTGCTCATCGCGTACGCGATGAGGTTCAGCGCCTCGGTCGCGCTCTTGGTGAACACGATCTCCTCCACAGGCGCGCCAATGAACGCCGCGACCCGGGCCCGGGCGGCCTCGTACGCGTCGGTGGCCTCCTCGCCGAGCAGGTGAGCGCCGCGATGCGCCGCCGAGTTGTGGATGGTGTAGAAGTCACGCTCGGCGTCGAGTACCTGGCGCGGCTTGTGCGAGGTGGCCCCGGAGTCGAGGTAGACCAGCGGCCTGCCGCCGCGCACCGCGCGGCCGAGAATCGGGAAGTCGGCCCGGATTTCGGCGGCGTCGAGCGGGCGGGTGGCCGCGGCCTGGAGAGGGCCGGGGAGGTGGGTGGGAGTGGTGGTCATGCGACCGCGTCCGCGTTCAGGAACTTCTCGTACCCCTCGGCTTCCAGCTCCTCGGCCAGCTCGGCGCCGCCCTCCTTGACAATCCGGCCGTTCACGAACACATGCACGAAGTCGGGCTGCACGTACCGCAGGATCCGGGTGTAGTGGGTGATCAGCAGCACGCCATGGCCGGGCTCCTGGCGGAACCGGTTGATGCCCTCCGAGACGACCTTCAGCGCGTCGATATCGAGGCCGGAGTCGGTCTCGTCCAGGATCGCGATCTTCGGGTTCAGCAGCTCCATCTGCAGGATCTCGTGCCGCTTCTTCTCGCCGCCGGAGAAGCCCTCGTTCAGGTTCCGCTCGGCGAAGTCGGGCGAGATCGACAGCGCGTCCATGCTTGAACGCAGTTCCTTGACGAACGTGCGCAGCTTGGGCGCCTCGCCGCGGACCGCGGTGACCGCGGTGCGCAGGAAGTTCGATACCGAGACGCCGGGCACCTCCACCGGGTACTGCATGGCCAGGAACAGGCCTGCCCGCGCCCTGGCGTCCACCCTCATCGCCAGCACGTCCTCGCCGTCCAGCGTGACCGAGCCCTGGGTCACCTGGTACTTGGGATGGCCGGCGATCGCGTAGGCCAGGGTGGATTTGCCGGAACCGTTCGGCCCCATGATCGCATGCGTCTCGCCGCCGGAGACCGTCAGGTCGACGCCGCGCAGGATCTCTGTGCTGGCGCCGGAGGCCTCGGCGACGCTGACGTGCAGGTCGGTGATGTTCAGGGTGGGCGGGCTGGGTGAATCTAGTTGAGCCATCATCTCTCCTGATCAGGCAGCGAGACGTAGACGTCGTCGCCTTCGGTCTTCACCGGGTAGGTGGGCACCGGCCTTGTTGCTGGCGGGCCGGTGGGCTTCCCGGTGCGCAGGTCAAAGCAGGACCCGTGGAGCCAGCACTCCACGGTGTGGTCGTAGACGTCGCCCTCGGACAGCGGGACCTCCTCGTGCGAGCACACGTCGTGCATCGCGAAGATCTCCCCCTCGGCGCGGATGATCGCGACCGGCGTGCCCTGCACTTCAACGCCGATCGCGCCCTCGTCGGGCACGTCGGCCAGCGCGCAGGCACGCACATAGTTGTGGGGCTCGGTCACGCGGCACGCTCCGTGCCCCCGGCCAGCTCGGCTTCGATCGCGGCCGTGACCCGGTCGCGGATCTCGGGAACCTCGATCTGAGCGATCAGCTGGCCGAAGAAGCCCTTGATCACCAGACGCCGCGCTTCCTCGAACGGGATTCCGCGGGCCATCAGGTAGAACAGATGGTGATCCTCGAGCCGCCCGCTCGCGCTGGCGTGACCGGCTCCGAGGACCTCGCCGGTGAGGATCTCCAGGTTCGGCACCGAGTCCACCCGGGTGCCGTCGGTCAGCACCAGGTTCCGGTTGTACTCGTAGGTGTCGGTGCCGGTCGCCGTCGCCCGGATGACCACGTCGCCGATCCACACCGCGTGCGCGTCCTCGCCCTGCAGCGCGCCCTTGTAGCTGACCCGGCTGCGGCAGTTGGGCTCGGCGTGGTCGACAAACAGCCGGTGCTCCAAATGCTGCCCGGCGTCCGCAAAATAGAGCCCGCGCAGTTCCGCGTCTCCCCCGGGCCCCGCATACCGAACCGACGGCGCCACTCGCACGACTCCGCCCCCCAGCGTCACCGCCGTATGCACCAGCGACGCATCCTTGCCCAGCCGCCCATGGTGATACGACAAATGCACCGCATCGCGGTCCCAGTCCTGCAGCGACACCACATTCAGCGCCGCCCCATCCCCCGCGACCAGCTCCACGTTGTCCGCATAAGTAGCCGACCCCGTGTATTCAAGAACCACAGTCGCCCGAGCGTTCGGCGCCACATTGACCACCAGGTGGCCAAACGCCGCACCGCCAGAGTCCTCACCGCGGACCGTGACCCACGTAGGAGCATCCCGTTCCGGGCTATCTGCGACCTCGAGGACTATCGCCTCAGCGAACGAGGCAAACGCCCGCGCGCTAACCCGGTCACCAGGGACAAAGGCGGTGCCGAGCCGGGTGTCGCCGTGTTCGGGCCTCTCAACGGCGACACCCGGGGCGGCATCGACCGACACCGCGACTTTGCCGGGAGAGAGCGTTTCGTCCGTGTGCAGCCCCCGCAGGCGGCGCAACGGCGTGAACCGCCACTCCTCTTCGCGCCCGCTGGGTACGCCGAAATCAGCAGGATCGAACGACTGCCGCTCGTGCAGCCTTGAGACGGGGGCGCCGGATTCGACCGCCCCCTGCAGCGCCGGCATCAGCCGACCGCCCCTTCCATCTGCAGCTCGATCAGGCGGTTCAGCTCGAGCGCGTATTCCATCGGCAGCTCGCGCGCGATCGGCTCCACGAAGCCGCGCACGATCGTGGCCATCGCCTCGTCCTCGGTCATGCCGCGGCTCATCAGGTAGAACAGCTGGTCCTCGGAGATCTTCGACACCGTTGCCTCGTGCCCCATCTCCACGTCGTCCTCGCGGACGTCGACGTAGGGATAGGTGTCGGAACGGCTGACAGTGTCCACGAGCAGCGCGTCGCACTTCACCGTGGACTTCGAGTGCGCGGCACCCTCCTGGACCTGGACCAGACCCCGGTACGAAGTGCGGCCGCCGGCCCTGGCCACCGACTTGGACACGATCTGGGACGAGGTGTTCGGCGCGCAGTGCACCATCTTGGCGCCGGCGTCCTGGTGCTGCCCGGTGCCGGCGAACGCGACCGACAGCGTCTCGCCCCTGGCGTGCTCCCCCATCAGGTAGACCGCCGGGTACTTCATCGTGACCTTGGAGCCGATGTTCCCGTCGATCCACTCCATCGTGGCGCCCTCCTGGGCCACGGCACGCTTGGTGACCAGGTTGTACACGTTGGCCGACCAGTTCTGGATCGTGGTGTAGCGGCAGCGGGCGCCCTTCTTCACGATGATCTCCACGACCGCGGAGTGCAGCGAGTCGGAGGAGTAGATCGGCGCGGTGCAGCCCTCGACGTAGTGCACATAGGCGTCCTCGTCGACGATGATCAGGGTCCGCTCGAACTGGCCCATGTTCTCGGTGTTGATCCGGAAATAGGCCTGCAGCGGGATCTCCACCTGCACACCCTTCGGCACGTAGATGAACGACCCGCCGCTCCAGACCGCGGTGTTCAGCGACGCGAACTTGTTGTCGCCGACCGGGATCACCGTGGCGAAGTACTCCTGGAACAGCTCAGGGTGATTCTTGAGCGCGGTGTCCGTGTCCTCGAAGATGACGCCCTTCTCCTCGAGGTCCTCGCGGATCTTGTGGTAGACGACCTCCGACTCGTACTGCGCCGCGACACCCGCGATGAGCCTTTGCTTCTCCGCCTCGGGGATGCCGAGCCTGTCGTAGGTGCTCTTGATGTCGGCGGGCAGATCGTCCCAGTTCGCCGCCTGCTTCTCGGTCGACCGGACGAAGTACTTGATGTTCTCGAAGTCGATGCCGGACAGGTCCGAACCCCAGGTGGGCAGGGGCTTGCGCCGGAACAGCTTGAGGCCCTTGAGCCGCAGCTCCAGCATCCACTCCGGCTCGTTCTTCTTGGCCGAGATGTCGCGGACGACCTCCTCGTTCAGGCCGCGGCGCGCGGACTCGCCAGCCTTGTCCGAGTCGGCCCATCCGAACTTGTACCGCTCCAGCCCCTCAAGCTCGGGGCGTGCGATGGTCGTCATGCGGAGATTCCTCCGATTGTTGTTGTTATGTCACCGCTACTTTGGGTGTTACGGCTGTGCGCGAGCGACGGCGCTGTCACGTGGGTGGTGCAGATCCCGTCGCCGCGGGAGATCGTGGCCAGGCGCTGCACCGGGGTGCCGAGCAGCCGGCCGAATGCCTCCGTCTCCGCTTTGCAGAGCTGCGGAAACTCGGCCGCCACGTGGGCAACCGGGCAGTGGTGCTGGCAGAGCTGCTCCCCGGCAGTCTCCCCCGCGACCGGCGCGACGCTCGCGGCGGCTGCGTAGCCGTCCGCCGACAGCGCCTCGGCCAGCGCGTGCACCCGCTCCGCGGGGGCTGCGGCGTCGACGACCGGCCGGTACCGGCGCTCCAGGTCGGCGATCTTCCTGCGGGCGAACTCGGTGACCGCCTCGTCGCCCACGGTCTCGGCGAGGAACCGCAGCGCGCTGGCCGCAAGGTCGTCGTAGGCGTGTTCGAACGCGCTGCGCCCCGCGTCGGTGACCGCGAACAGCCGGGCTGGCCGGCCCCGGCCCCGGCTGCCGTAGCAGCGCGCCTCTCTGGCCTCGATCATGCCCTCGGCCAGCAGGTTGTCCAGGTGACGGCGGACCGCGGCCGGGGTCAGGCCGAGCCTGCCGCTCAGCCCGGCCGCCGTGAGCGGCCCGTTCTCCAGGATGAGCCGCGCGATCCTGGCGCGGGTGCCCTGCTCGGCCCGCTCGGCGCCCGGATGGGCCGCCGCAGGCTGGCCCGGGGCGGCACTGGAGGCAGCAGCGAACCCGGCACCATCAGTGGTGCCGTGCACGGCGTTATCCAGTCCCACGTTTTTCACAACATCAGTGTGCCGTAAATACTTCCGTCACCGCAAACCGGATCGCCGGATTCGCCGGTGATTCTGGCTGCACCGGAGGCTGGCGGGGAAGAGCGTGCCCGGGTGGCGGCAGATGACACCGGGCGCGGCACGAATACCGACTTGCCGTGTGCCTCAACCAGTGATATTTCCACATCTTGAGGTGAAGAAGGCCATGAACGGAGCGGAACGGGCGGGTCAAGCCGCGAGCGGGACCCGGCCTGCGCTGGCCGCGCTCGCCGACCCGGCGGTGCTGCCCGACCCGTATCCGGTTCTTGCCCGCCTGCGCGAGGCGTCGCCGTTCGCCGAGACGGTCAGGGGGGAGGCGGACGGGTCGCTGGTGGTGGTCGGCCGGCACGAGGACTGCTCGGCGATCCTGCGCGACCCGCGGGCCAGCAGCGAGCGCAGCAGGTCGCTGCTGGCGCAGGAGCCGGGGCAGCGGCGGCCGCAGTCGTTTCTTTCGATGGACCCGCCGGACCACACCCGGCTGCGCCGTCTGGTCTCCAAGGCGTTTGCCCCGCGGGTCATCGCCAGGCTCGCCCCCCGGATCCGCGAGGTGTCCGACGAGCTGCTGACCGCCGCCGGAGCGGATGCGGACGGGCACACCGGCGGGCAGGGCGCGGGCAGATTGACGTCGTCGCACAGCTCGCCTATCCCCTGCCGGTCCGGATCATCTCCGAGCTGCTCGGGGTTCCGCCCGGCGATCACCCCCGGTTCGCCGGGTGGTCGGCCAGCCTGGCGCACTCGCTGCAGCCGAGATTCCTCGGGAATGGGGCCGGCCTGGACGCCGCGGCAGACCAGGCCAGGCAGGAATTCGCCGGCTACTTCGGTGAGCTGATCGCCGCCCGGAGGGCCCGCCCGGCGGACGACCTGCTGTCCGAGCTCATCCGCGCCGAAGATGACGGCCAGCGGCTGTCCGAGGCTGAGCTGATTGCCACCTGCGTGCTGCTGCTCGTGGCCGGACATGAGACCACGGTGTCACTGATCTCGAACGCGATCCTGGCCCTGCTCCGGCACCCAAACCAGCTTGCGGCGCTGCGCGCCGACCCCGGCCTGGCCGCCGCCGCGGTCGAGGAAACGCTGCGCTACGACGCGCCGGTGCAGTTCACCGCCCGGGTCGCCCGGGGCGGCATGCAGGTTGGCGACGTGACCGCGCTGGACGGCGGTGTGCTGATGCTCCTGATCGCGGCGACCGGCCGCGACCCCGAGGTCTTCACCGAGCCGGACCGGTTCGACATCAGGCGCGGCGCAGCCGGCCACCTGGCCTTCGCGGCCGGGCCGCACTTCTGCCTCGGCGCGCCGCTGGCCAGGCTCGAGGCGACGATCGCGGTGCAGGCATTCGCGACCCGGCTGGCCGGTCCGGAACTCGACCCGGCGGGACTGGCGTACAAGCCGAACCTCAATCTCCGCGGCCCGGCGTCGCTGACCGTCGGCTTCGCCGGTATCAAGCCTTCCGGCCGCTAGGAGCTTGGCGCCGACGCCTCGGCGACCGCGGGAGGCTGGCTGAGGCTCAGCGGATGGTGGCAGGCGGCCACGTGCCCCGGGCTCCCGTGCACCTCGAGCTGCGGTTCGGTCTGCCTGCAGATATCGGTTGCGTACCGGCAGCGCGGGTGGAACCGGCACCCGGACGGCGGCGCCACCGGGCTCGGCACGTCGCCCTCGAGCACGATCTGCTCCCGCCGGGCGGACAGGTCGGGATCGGGCACCGGGACCGCGGACAGCAGCGCCTCGGTGTACGGGTGCACCGGGTGGGTGTAGAGCTCCTCGGCGGGTGATACCTCGACGATCTTGCCCAGGTACATGACCGCGATCCGGTCGGACACATGCCGCACCACGCCCAGGTCGTGCGCGATGAAGACGTAGGTGAGGGCGAGATCGTCCTGCAGATCGTCCAGCAGGTTGATCACCTGAGCGCGGATTGAGACGTCAAGCGCGGACACCGGCTCGTCGGCGATGATCAGCTTGGGGTGCAGCGCGACCGCCCTGGCGACGCCGATCCGCTGCCGCTGGCCGCCGGAGAACTCGTGCGGGTACCGGTTGACGTGCTCCGGCGAGAGGCCGACCAGCTCGAGCAGCTCCCGCACCCGGCCGGAGATCTTCGCCCGGTCGCCGTACTTGTGGATGCGCAGCGGGTCGGCGAGGATCGTTCCGACCCGCTTGCGCGGGTTCAGCGACGCGTACGGGTCCTGGAACACCATCTGCATCTCGCGCCGGATCGGCCGGAGCTTGCGGCGCGACAGGCGGGAGATGTCGCGGCCCTCGAAGGTGATCGTGCCCTCGGTCAGGTCGTACAGCCGGGCGATGCACCGGGCCAGCGTGGACTTGCCGCAGCCGGACTCGCCGACCAGGCCGAGTGTCTCGCCGGCGCGCACCTCGAGGCTGACGTCGTCCACCGCGTGCACCCGCGCCACCTCGCGCTGCAGGATCCCCTTCCTGATCGGGAAGTACTTTTTGACGTGGTCCACCCGGAGGAGGATGTCGCGATCAAAGGTCGCGCTCACTGCGCCTCCCCCGTGGCGGCCAGGTCCTGCGGTGCGGCCAGGTCCGGCCGGATGGTCGTCTCGCGCAGCCGCTTCTTCTGGGCCGGCTCGAGAAAGCAGGCGTCGAGGTGGCCGTCGCCGACCTTGTCTGACAGCGGCGGAACCTCGGCGCACCGGTCGAATCGGTGCGGGCAGCGCGGCCCGAACGCGCAGCCCTCGGGCAGGCTGATCAGCGACGGCGGCAGGCCCCGGATCGCGGAGAGCCGCCGCGGCCGGGGCCGGTCCAGCCGCGCAATAGACCCGAGCAGACCCCAGGTGTACGGGTGCTGGGCGTCGTAGAACAGGCTGCGCAGGCTGCCCTGCTCCACCACCCGCCCCGCGTACATCACGGCAACACGGTCCGCGATGTCGGCCACCACGCCCATGTCGTGGGTGATCAGCACGACCGCGGTGCCGTACTCGTCCCTCAGATTCTTGATCAGCTTGAGGATCTGCGCCTGGATCGTCACGTCCAGCGCGGTCGTGGGCTCGTCCGCGATCAGCAGGTCCGGGCTGCAGGACAGCGCCATCGCGATCATCACCCGCTGCCGCATGCCGCCGGAGAACTGGTGCGGGTAATCGTCCACCCGCTGCGAGGCGTGCGGGATGCCCACGGCCGCGAGCAGTTCCACCGCGCGGTCGCGCGCGGCCTGCTTGGAGATGTTCCCGTGCGCCCGGATCTGCTCGGCGATCTGCCATCCCACCCGGTACACCGGGTTCAGCGAGGTCATCGGGTCCTGGAAGATCATGGCGATCCCGGCGCCGCGGACCTCGCGCACCTGGTCCTGGGAGAGCGTCATCAGGTCGCGGCCCTTGTAGATCACCTCGCCCTCAAAGCGCGCGTTCGGGTCGTTGATCAGCCGCATCACCGACATCATCGTCACGCTCTTGCCGGATCCCGACTCGCCGACGATGCCCAGCGTCTCGCCCTCGGCGACGTCGAAGGAGACCCCGTCCACGGCCCTGACGAGCCCGTCCTCCGTGCGGAAGGACACCTTGAGGTCACGCACCTCCAGCAGCGGCTCGGCCATCAGGTGGGCCGCACCCTCGGGTCGAGCCAGGCGTAGCCGACGTCGACGACCGCGTTGGCCAGCACGATGAAGAACGCGCCGAACACGACCGTGGCCATGATCGTGGGCAGGTCGAGGTTGGTCAGCGCCTCGTAGGTGAGGAAACCGATGCCGTGGATACCGAACACCACCTCGGTCAGGATGGCCCCGCCGCCGACCAGGGCGCCGAAGTCGAGGCCGAACAGGCTGACGAAGGTGACCATCGAGTTGCGCAGAACGTGCCGGAGCAGGACACGCCGCTCGCGCAGCCCCTTGGCGCGGGCGGTGCGCACGTAGTCCTCGTTCTGGATCTCGATCAGGTTGGCCCGCAGCACCCGGGCGTAGAAGCCGATGTACAGGAACGACAGCGTGAGCCAGGGGATGATCAGGCCCCGGAACCACAGCACCGGGCTGGTTGTGAACGACGTGTACCCGAGCGGCGGCACCCAGCTGAACAGGAACGTATTGTGCAGTCCGCCCTGGGTGATCAGGTTGGCCACCGTGCCCGCCCAGAACGGCGGCGTGGAGAACCCGATCAGCGCGATGATCATCAGCAGCGGGTCGAGGACGGTGCCGCGCAGCAGCGCCGCCGCCACGCCCATCGCGATCGAGACGATCACCCAGATCAGGGCGGCGCCGAATACCAGCGACAGGGTGGCCGGCGCGGCGGCGCCGATCTCGGGCACCACCAGCACGCCCTGGTCCGAGTAGGACACCAGGTTGCGGGTGACGAACAGGCTCTTCATCATCTCCGCGTACTGCACCCACAGCGGCCTGTTGAGCCCGAACTGAGCCCGGATCTCGGCCAGGATCTGCGGGTTGGAGTTGCGCCCTGCGATCGCCCGGGCCGGGTCGACGCCGGGCGTCTTGAAGAAGATAAAGAAGACGATCACCGTGATCACGAACATGACCAGCACGGTCCACAGGGCCCGCCGGACGATGAAAGTCAGCATGGGCGCCGTCCCCCGGCGCGACCTGCCGTCACTACCCGTCCACCCGCAGCTTGGCACGCGGGTCGAGCGCGTCCCTGACGCCGTCGCCGAGCACGTTCAGCGCCAGCACCGTGAGCACGATCAGGATCCCGGGGGCGAGCGAGACCCAGGGCCTGGTGTACAGCAGGTCCTCGCCGTCACCGATGATCGTGCCCCAGCTGACGTTGGGCGGCTGCACGCCGACGGACAGGAACGACAGCGCGGACTCGGTCAGGATGCTGGTGGCGATCATCAGCGGCAGCAGCACGATCACCGTCGACACCACGTTCGGCAGGATCTCCGAGAACATCAGCCGCATGTTGGACGCGCCCTGGGCGATCGCCGCCTCCACGAACTCCTTGTTGATCACCGCGAGCACCTGGCCGCGGATCGGCCGGTACACGTACGAGACGTAAGCGAACGCGATGATGAATGTAGGCACCCACAAGTTCCCCGCATTAAGGCGCAACGGCCCGACCGGGATGCCGTTGGAGTGGGTGAGCAGTTCGGTCGCGATGCTGATCGCCAGGAGGTACACCGGGAACGCCCAGATGATGTCCATGATCCGGGACAGCACCGCATCCACGATCCCGCCGAAGAAGCCGGCGATGAGCGCGATCACGGTCGCGGCCGCGCAGCAGATCACCGCCGCGGAAATCCCGATCTGCAGCGAGGACCGGCCGCCGTACAGCAGCAGCGAGGCCACGTCGCGGCCGAGGTTGTCGGCGCCGAGGAAGTAGTGCTGCAGGTTCCAGGTGGGGCCGATCGGGGTCTCGCCCAGTTTCAGCAGCCCCGCGCCCTGCTGCATTACGGGAACGACCTTGCCGTTCACGATCGTGGTGCCGTTCAGATTCGGCGCCAGCGGGTTGCCGATGTGCGCCACGTCGTGCGCGTACACCGGCGCCAGCAAGCTCAGCAGCACGAGCAGCAGGAACAGCGCCAGCGCGGCCAGCGCGATCCGGTTGCGGCGCAGCCGCCGGGCCGCCAGGCCCCACGGGTTGCGGCCAACGATTTCCGGCCGCAACCCGGTATCGGGTTCAACCTGCTCCAGCAGCGTCGCCATCAGCGTCTCCCCGCGGCGGCCTGCCTATGAGAGCCAGAGCTGGTCAATGAGGATGTACCACTGCGGGTTCCACTCGTAGCCGTGGACGTCCTTGGACAGGAAGTCGATCTGCTTGGGGTTGTACAGGTCGACCCAGGGCGCCGCGTTGGTGTCCTCGTGGTCGATCTGGGTCCACAGCGCGGCGGCCGCGCCCGGGTCGGCCGCCTCCTCCGACTCGGCCTTGTTGATCTGGGCCTGGGTGGACTTGCTGCAGTAGGCGGCGATGTTGGGGCTGGCGTCGCTGTTCGGGTGGATGGTGTTGCAGCCGAGCAGGACGTTCAGGAAGTCGGCCGGTGCCGGGTAGTCCTGGTACCACGCCGACCAGCCGACGTTCCACTTGGAGGAGTTCGTCGAGTTCTGCACGAACGGGTACTGGGCGCCCGTGCTGAGCAGCTGCGTGGTCGCCTTGTAGCCGATGGAGTCCAGGTCCGACACCATCTG
The DNA here is from genome assembly GCA_963778075.1 of uncultured Actinomycetota bacterium. Classification (GTDB taxonomy): domain Bacteria; phylum Actinomycetota; class Actinomycetes; order Streptosporangiales; family Streptosporangiaceae; genus JASHPR01. Next base: position 43,223 of record CAVZTJ010000001.1, read on the forward strand.
CTCGGCCAGCGCCGTGCCAACCTGGTCGTTCGTGCCGTCCACGACCACCTTGTCGCCAAGCGTCCCCGACGCCTTGACCAGCGCCTTCGCCTTGGCCACGTTGGGCCCGGACCAGACGGTCTGCTTCCCGGTGGTGTACGGGCAGTACGCCTTGTAGGAGGGGAAGTTCGGCGGCAGGATCTGGCACGCGGGCACCGCGAGCGATGGGCCGCCGGCGATCTTGACATAGGCGGTCCTGTTGGCCGCGTAGTTGATCGCCTGCCGGGCCTGCAGGTTGTTGAACGGCGCCGTCCTGGTGTTGAGCGCGAAGTACCAGTCCGCGGTGAGCGTGTTCACGTGCACCTGGCCCGCGTACTTGGCGCTGTTCAGCTGGCTCAGCTGGTCAGACGGGATCTGGTCGCCGTCGAACACCTCGTTGGCCTCGTTGTTCTCCACCTCGGTCACCTCGTCGGAGACCTGGAGGCCGTACTTCTCGATGATCTCGTTCGGGTAGCCGGCGGCTGGGCCAGCTTGCTCCACACGTGGAAGTACGGGTTGCGGACCAGCACCGCCTCGGTGTTCGGGTTGTACGACTTCCACATGTACGGGCCGGTGCCCGGCGGCACGTTGTTGCCGGTCAGCTTCAGCGAGGTACTGGCCGGCACCGCGTAGGCGAACGGCAGCGTCAGCTGGTCCATGATCTCGGGGTCCGGCGCGGTCAGGTTGATCGTCAGCGTGTACGCGGAGTCGTTGGCGATGACGCCCTTGCTGAGGTTGCAGCCCTTGGTCGAGCACGCGCTCGCGCCCACGATGCCGGAGTAGAAGCTGGTCGGGCCGGGCACCGTGAACTGGCGCTCGAATGTGGTCACGAAGTCGCTCGGCTTAAGCGTCTGGCCGTTGGAGAACTTGATCCCGTGGCGGATGTGGAACACGTAGGTCTTTCCGCCGTTGGTGGGCAGCGGGATGGAGGTGGCCAGGTCGGGCACGACCTTGGTCCCCGGCACGCCGCCGACCTTCGCGAAGGCCGTCAGGCCGTCGCCGGTGTCGATCAGCAGCTGCCACTCCTGCAGCGTGTAGTTCTGCGCCGGGTCAGCCACCCCGAAGGAGGAGTTGGCCAGGATCGTGAACGTCCCGCCGCTGTGCCCCTTGGCCGCGCTGCTGGTGCTTGGCGACGACGAGTTGGCGCCGCAGCCCGCTAGTGCCATGGCCACGGCGGCAACGGCGGCGCCCGCGTACAGCAGCGGACGGCGCCGCATGCGGCCCTGATGTGTTGCAGCCGAGCGCACTAGCCTCATCTGACGCCTCCAGGCGGTGAAATCTCTCGCCGATGCCTCACGTTCCCGGGGATCATATTCGCGGGTGCACATAGCGGGCGAGGACTACGCAGGTAACGCTTTGGAATCAAAAAGTATCCGAGGCCGGATTATTTCGTTACCGGCGTCCAGTCGGGGCACGGCGTCTTTGCGCTGGCTGGCGGGTTGAGCGGGGCGGCAGCCGAGGCGCGGCGGGCGCGGATGTCAGGCGAGAAAACCCCGTAGCAGCGCGGCGGTGCCGGCGATATGCTCCGCCATCGCTCGCCGCGCCCGAGCGCCGTCGCCGTCGAGGATCGCGTTGACTATCTCGGTGTGCTGCCCGGCGGTGTGATCGATGTTGCGCTGCAGCACCGGGATCGCGTTCAGCAGGTCGTTGAGCCGCATCCGCGCCTCACCGCAGGCGGCGGTGAGCAGGCTGGAGCCGGTGAGCTCGGCGATCGACAGGTGGAACAGGGTGTCCAGCCGCCGGTAGTCCTGCGGGCACGCGGCGTTCACCTCGGCGAGCCTGGCGAGCAGTGCCTGAGTGGTATCCGGCCGCGCCGCCGACTGGGCCACGAGCTGGGCGAGGGCCTCGGCCGCCCCGGTCTCGACCGCCTGCCGGAATGTGAGCGCGTCGGCCAGCTTTCCCTCGTCATCCTGGGCCAGGCGGCGCAGCTCACCGCGGTCCGGGGCGGGCGGCGTGCCGGTCACGAACGTGCCACCGGACCTGCCGCGGCGTGACTCGACGTAGCCGGCGCGGGCCAGCTCGCCGAGGGCCTCGCGCAGGGTCAGGCGGCTGATGCCGAGCTGGGCCGCGAGCTCACGCTCGGCGGGGAACCGCTCCCCGGGCCCGACGACGCCAAGCTTGATGAGCGTCAGCAGCCGCTCGACGGTCTCCTCGAAAGCGAGACCCTCGCGCACCGGCCGGAGCAGGCCGGTCAGGTCAAGCCCGCTGCTCGCCACGATCGCCCTCCGGCGGGACCGGTGCTCGGCCGCATCGGCGCCATCCCGCTGACTCTACGGCCGAGGGGTAACCGGCATGCGGGTCCCCCCTTGCCCGCGTGCCGGTACCCCAGGGGCGGATGTTCCGAATCGAGTCCCTCGGGGTCTTGAACATTCCGTGACACGCGTCCATCATTGGTTCGATATTGAACCATTAAGCCTGGCGACCGGCCAGCGATGAGGCGGCGAACTGCACAAACCCCCCTGATCCGAGGAGCACGCCGTGGCCATAAACGAGCAAGCGCTCAGCAGCGACGAGGAAGAACTCCACCGGCTCGGCTATGCCCAGGAGCTGCGCAGGCGGATGTCGGGGTTTTCGAACTTCGCCGTCTCGTTCACGATCATCTCGATCTTGTCCGGCTGCCTGACCCTGTACGGGTACGGCATGAATACCGGCGGGCCGGCGATCATCGTCTGGGGCTGGCCGATCGTCGGCCTCATGACCCTCATGGTCGGCCTGGCCATGGCCGAGGTCTGCTCCAGCTTCCCGACCGCGGGCGGCCTCTACTACTGGTCGGCGAAGCTGGCGCGCAAGAACGGGGCCGCCTGGTCCTGGTTCACCGGCTGGTTCAACTTCCTTGGCCAAGTGGCGGTCACGGCCGGCATCGACTTCGGCTGCGCGTTCTTCATCAACGCGTTTCTGAGCCTGACCTGGGGCGTCAGCACCGCGCACGGGGTCACGATCCTGATCTTCGCCATCGTGCTGCTCGTGCACGGGCTGCTGAACCAGTTCGGCATCCGGCTGGTCGCGCTGCTGAACGACGTGAGCGTGTGGTGGCACATCCTCGGCGTGCTGATCATCGTGGCGGTGCTCGTGTTCGTGCCGTCGCACCACGCCTCGGCGTCGTACGTGTTCAGCGGGATCGTCAACAACACCGGCTGGCACAGCACCTTCTACGTGCTGCTGCTCGGGCTGCTGCTGGCCCAGTACACGTTCACCGGGTACGACGCGTCGGCGCACATGACCGAGGAGACCCACAACGCGTCCCGCAGCGGCCCCCGCGGGATCGTGATGTCGATCGTCGTTTCGCTCTTCGCCGGCTGGCTGCTGCTGATCGGGATAACGTTCGCGATCCAGAAGTCGCACTACGCGCTCTACACCGGGGCGCTGGTGCCGCCGGCCCAGATCTTCGCCACCGCGATCGGGGACACCGGCGCGAAGCTGCTGCTGCTGATCGCGATCGGCGCCCAGCTGTTCTGCGGGATGTCGTCGATCACCGCGAACTCGCGGATGATCTACGCGTTCTCGCGGGACGGCGCGCTGCCCGGCTCCGGTGTGTGGCACAAGGTCAACAAGCGGACCAGGACACCAACAAACGCGATCTGGCTGGCGGCCGTCGGTGCGCTGATCCTGGGCCTGCCCTACCTCTGGAACGGCGCGGCGTACGCGGCGGTCACCTCGATCGCGACGATCGGCCTGTACATCGCGTACGTGTCGCCGACGTTCCTGCGGCTGCGGCAGGGCTCGAGTTTCCAGCGCGGGCCCTGGCATCTGGGCAGGTGGAGCTATCTGGTCGGCACCATCGCGGTCGTCTGGGTGATCTTCATCACGATCCTGTTCATGCTGCCGACCGCGAGCCCGATCGGCTGGGGCAACTTCAACTACACGATCGTTGCCGTTCTGGTCGTGATCGGCTTCGCCGGCATCTACTGGCTGGCGTCCGCGCGCAACTGGTTCACCGGGCCGAAGGTGCAGGGCACGGAGGAGGAGCTGGCAGCGATCGAGCAGGAGCTCTCGGCATGATCACTGTCGGCCCCGGTCTGCCCGCCTAACCTGATGGGATGTCAATGCCGACGAAATACCGGGGCCCGGGGCCACAGCGCCGCCAGCGCGGCATGCTGACGATGGAGCAGCTGCGGGTCGAGGCCAGCGACGACACCATCGACACCGTTGTGCTGGCGTTCACCGACATGCAGGGCCGGCTCCAGGGGAAGCGGCTGTCCGCGGAGTTCTTCCTCGAAGAGGTGGCCGAGCACTACTCCGAGGGCTGCAACTACCTGCTCGCGGTCGACGTGGACATGAACACCGTGGACGGGTACGCGATGTCGTCCTGGGATCGCGGCTACGGGGACTTCGTGCTCGTGCCGGACATGGCGACGCTGCGCCGGGTCCCCTGGCAAGAGGGCACGGCCATGGTGATCGCGGACCTGACCTGGCTGGACGGTTCGCCGGTGGTGGCCTCGCCGCGGCAGATTCTGCGGGCTCAGGTGCAGCGGCTCGCCGACCGCGGCTGGATCCCGATGGTCGGCACCGAGCTGGAGTTCGTCGTCTACAGCGACTCCTACGAGCAGGCCGCGGCCAAGGACTACCGCGACCTGGTCCCGGCCAACCAGTACAACGTGGACTACTCGATCCTGGGCACCTCGCGGATCGAGCCGCTGCTGCGCCGGATCCGGAACGAGATGGCCGGGGCCGGTCTCTACGTCGAGTCGGCCAAGGGCGAATGCAACCTCGGCCAGCACGAGATCGCGTTCCGCTACGCCGAGGCGGTGGCGACCTGCGACAACCACTCGATCTACAAGACCGGGGCCAAGGAGATCGCGTCGCAGGACGGGTCCAGCATCACGTTCATGGCCAAGCCGAATGCCCGGGAGGGCAACTCCTGCCACATCCACCTGTCCATCCGCGGCGCCGGCGGCGAGCCGGTCATGGCCGGCCAGGGCCAGTTCGGCATGTCCAAGCTCGCCGAGCACTTCCTGGCCGGGCAGCTCGCGGCGATGCGGGAACTGACGCTCTTCTATGCGCCCAACATCAACTCCTACAAGCGGTACGTGCCCGGCAGCTTCGCCCCCACCTCGGTCCGCTGGGGCCCGGACAATCGGACCTGCGCGCTGCGCCTGGTGGGGCACGGGGCGTCGCTGCGGGTGGAGAACCGCGTCCCCGGCGGGGACGTGAACCCATACCTGGCCGTCGCCGCGATGATCGCCGCGGGCCTGCACGGCATCGACAACGAGCTGCCGCTGGAGCCGGCCGTCGAGGGCAACGCGTACCTCGACACTTCCGCAAAGGTGCCGCACACCCTGCGCGACGCGCTCGAGCTGTGGCAGAAGAGCGACCTGGCCCGCCAGGCGTTCGGGCCTGACGTCGTGGAGCACTACGCCAACTACGCCAACGTGGAGCTGACCGCTTACGACGCCGCGGTGACCGACTGGGAGCTGCGGCGCTGCTTCGAGCGCCTCTAGGGCTCGCGGGCCCCGCGGCCCGCCTCGCCTCGCTAAGGGATTCGATAGGGGAAGGTGAAACCAGCGCATGTCCGAGTTCACGGTGCTGAACCCTGCCACCGAGCAGCCGGTCACGACCGTGGCCCAGCCTGACGCCGAGGAAACCGACGCCGCGATCGCGCGGGCGGTCACGGCGCAGCAGGCCTGGCGAGCCGTGGCGCCCGGCGACCGGGCTGCCCTGCTGCGCCGCTTCGCCGCCGCGGTGGACGCGCACATCGGCGAGCTCGCCGACTTGGAGGTGGCCGGCTCGGGCCATCCCCTCGGCCAGGCCACCTGGGAGGCCGGCCATGTGCGCGACGTGCTGCTCTACTACTCCGCAACGCCCGAGCGGCTGATCGGCAAGCAGATCCCGGTGCCCGGCGGCCTCAACGTGACGTTCCACGAGCCGGTCGGCGTCGTGGGCCTGATCGTGCCGTGGAACTTCCCGATGCCGATCTTCTCCTGGGGCATGGCGCCGGCGCTCGCCTCGGGAAATACGGTGGTCACCAAGCCGGCCGAGCTGACCCCGCTGACCGCGATCAGGATCGCCGAACTCGCGCTCGAAGCGGGGCTGCCCGAGGGCGTGCTCCAGGTGCTGCCCGGCAAGGGCAGCGTGGTCGGCCAGCGCCTGGTCGACCACCCGCTGGTGCGGAAGATCGTGTTCACCGGGTCCACCGAGGTCGGCAGCCAGGTCATGGCCGGCTGCGCCCGGCACATCAAGCGGGTCACGCTGGAGCTCGGCGGCAAGAGCGCCAACATCGTGTTCGCCGACTCCGATCTGGAGCGGGCCGCCGCGACCGCGCCCTACGCGGTGTTCGACAACGCCGGGCAGGACTGCTGCGCCAGGTCCCGGATCCTGGTGCAGCGCTCGGTGCTGGACCGGTTCATGGAGCTGCTCGAGCCCGCCGTCAAGAACGTCGCGGTCGGCGACCCGGCCGCGCCGGGCACCGAGATGGGCCCGCTCATCTCGGCGGCGCACCGGCAGCACGTCGCGTCCTACGTGCCCGACGACGCGCCCGTAGCGTTCCGCGGCAGCGCTCCGGACGGGCCGGGGTTCTGGTTCCCGCCGACCGTGCTCGCACCGGTCGGCGCCGACAACCCGGCCTACACCGAGGAGGTGTTCGGGCCGGTGGTCACCGTCACGCCGTTCGAGGACGAGGCCGACGCGGTCGCGATCGCCAACGACACCCCCTACGGCCTGTCCGGGTCGATCTGGACCTCCGACGTCGGCCGCGCGATCCGGGTGTCCCGGGCGGTGGAGACCGGGACGTTGTCGGTGAACTCGCACTCCTCAGTGCGTTACTGGACGCCGTTCGGCGGGTTCAAGCAGTCCGGCCTCGGCCGCGAGCTCGGCCCGGACGCGCCGGACGCGTTCACCGAGACCAAGAACGTATTCATCGCCACCGATTGACGAACCCAGTTTCGCTGGGCACCGAAGGGAGCCATGGCATGCAACGCGGCCTGCAGCGGTTGCAGGACCGGATCGCGGTGATCACCGGGGCCGGCAGCGGCATCGGCCGGGCCAGCGCGCGCAGGCTCGCCGATGAGGGGGCCGTCGTGGTAGCGGTCGACATCGACGAGGCGGCCGGCAAGGCCGTCGCCGAGGAGACCGGCGGCACGTTTATCGCCGCCGACGTTTCCAACGAGGACGACGTGCAGCGGCTCTACGAGTCGGTGGCGCAGCGGCACGGGCGCATCGACATCGCGTTCAACAACGCGGGCATAGCTCCCCCGGAGGACGGCTCCATCCTGGCCACCGGCATCGACGCCTGGCGCCGGGTTCAGGAGGTCAACCTCACCTCGGTGTACCTGTGCTGCAAGCACGTGATCCCGTACATGCAGCGGCAGGCCAAGGGTTCGATCATCAATACCGCGTCGTTCGTGGCCGTGCTCGGCGCGGCGACCTCGCAGATCTCCTACACCGCGTCCAAGGGCGGCGTGCTCGCCATGACCCGGGAGCTCGGCGTGCAGTTCGCCAGGGAGGGCATCCGGGTCAATGCACTGTGCCCGGGCCCGGTGAACACGCCGCTGCTGCGCGAGCTGTTCGCCAAGGACCCCGAGCGCGCCGCCCGGCGGCTCGTGCACATCCCGATCGGCCGCTTCGCGGAACCCGAGGAGATCGCCGCAGCGGTAGCATTCCTGGCCAGCGACGATGCGTCGTTCATCACGGCGTCGGAGTTCCTCGTGGACGGCGGGATTTCCGGCGCCTACGTGACGCCCCTGTAAGCGGTCGCCAGAGACGGGGAGGTTCATTTGATGCCAGTGAAGGGGGATGCTGAAGCGGGAATGGGGAGGTGGGCGGGGGGTCGGGTACCGCTGATCGGGCTCAGCGCCTACTGCGAGCGCGCCCGCTGGCGCGCCTGGGACACCGACACGGTCCTGCTCCCCCGCCGCTACGCCGACAGCGTCGAAACGGCGGGCGGGATACCAGTGCTGCTACCGCCGGTCCCCGGTATCGAGAACGCGATCGCCCGGCTGGACGGGCTGCTGCTATCCGGCGGCGGGGACATCGACCCCGCCCGCTACGGAGCCGACGCACACCCGCGCAGCGCCAGCATCCACTCCGACCGCGATGCCGCGGAGTTCGCGCTGATCGAGGCGGCCATGGCGCAGCGCTTGCCAGTCCTCGGCATCTGCCGCGGCCTGCAGGTCATCAACGTCGCCAGGGGCGGCACCCTGCACCAGCACCTGCCCGACGTGGTCGGCCACGAGGGCCATGCGCCCGCGCCCGGCGTCTACGGCGCGCACCCGGTGCGGATCGCTCCGGGCAGCAGGCTCGGCCAGATCCTGGGTGGCTCCGAGATCACCACGCCCACCAGCCATCACCAGGCGGTCGACAAGCTCGGCACCGGGCTCACCGCGACGGCGTGGGCGCAGGACGGGACCATCGAAGCGCTCGAGCCAGAGGACGGAGCGGACGGCCCGTTCCTGGTGGCTGTGCAGTGGCACCCGGAGGCTGGCGACGATCCACGCCTGTTCGACGCGCTGGTCGCGGCCGCGCGCGAGCACGCCGCCGCCCCCGCTCCCGCCTGACCGCTCCTGCCCCGGCGAATCGCCCCGGCATGGGACACTATGCGCCATGACTGATGCGCTCCCGGCGGGCGTGGACCCGGCGAAGCCGACGCCCGCCCGGATGTACGACTATTTCCTGGGCGGGACCAGCAACTTCCCGGCCGACCGGGAGCTGGGCGATCGGCTGAAAGCGCTGGTACCCGAGATCAGCGACTCGGCCTGGGCGAACCGGTCGTTCCACCAGCGTGCGGCACGCTGGATGGCGGAGCTCGGGATCAGCCAGTTCATCGACATCGGTGCGGGGCTGCCCACCCAGGGCAACACGCACGACCTGGTGCAGCAGCTCAACCCCGGCGCACGCGTGGTGTATGTGGACAACGACCCGATGGTGCTGGCGCACGGCGCCGCGCTGCTCGGTGAGTCCGTGAACACGAAGATCATCATGGCCGACCTCCGTGATCCCGGCGCCGTGCTGAACCACCCGGATCTGCGCGCGCTGATCGACCTCGCCGAGCCCGCCGGCCTGCTGATGACCGGTGTGATATACTTCGTGGCCGACGAGTCGGACCCGTGGGGCCTGGTGGCCAGCTACCTCGCGGCGGTCGCGCCGGGCAGCTACTTGGCGCTGTCACACCTCACCGCCGACAGCAAGCCCGTGCGGGCCGTCGACGAAGGCGTTGGCGCGTACGCGCGGGCCACCGAGAACCTCCACTTCCGGTCGAGAGCTGAGGTCGAGCGCTTCTTCGACGGGCTTGAGCTGGTCGAACCCTACGCTGGCGCCGGGCCGGAGGTAACCCACGTCGGCATGTGGGGGGCCGAGGATCCGGCTGCGGCCGACACCGATGACTCGCGCTGGCTGTACTGCGGGGTGGCGCGGCGCCCGTGACCAGCGCGCGGCTGGCGAGATGCTGGCCACAACGGTCGGCACCGCCCGAAACCCGTAGACTCGCACGCGTGTGTTCCGCTCCGGCCGTCCAGATCACCGGCCTGGTCAAGCACTATGGGCGTACCGTCGCCGTGGCGGGACTGTCCCTGCAGGCGGAGCGCGCGCAGGTCACCGCCATCCTGGGCCCGAACGGCGCCGGCAAGACCACCACGATCGAGATCTGCGAGGGATACCGGCGGCCGGACGACGGAATCGTGCGAGTGCTGGGCCTCGATCCGGTCCGGGACGCCAAGAAGCTGCGCCCGAAGGTCGGCGTGATGCTGCAGTCCGGCGGCATCCCAACGGCCGCCAGGCCCGGGGAGTACCTGCGGGTGATGGCCAGCTTCCACGCCAACCCGATTGACCCGGAATTCCTCATCAACCAGCTAGGCCTGGCGGGGTGCCTGCGCACCCCGTTCCGCCGGCTATCCGGCGGCCAGCAGCAGCGGCTCTCGCTTGCCGCAGCAGTGATCGGCCGTCCCGAGCTCGTGTTCCTCGACGAGCCGACGGCCGGCCTCGACCCCCAGGCGAGGCACGCCACCTGGGGCCTGATCGGAGGTCTGCGCGACGCGGGGGCCGGTGTGATCCTGACCACCCACTACATGGAGGAGGCGGAACGCCTCGCCGACCGGGTCGCCGTCGTCGATCACGGCCATCTGGTCGCCGCGGGCACCCCGGCCGAGCTGACCGGCACCGCGGGCCAGCTGAGGTTCCGGGCCGAGCCCGGCCTGGACACCGACAGCCTGATCGCCGCGCTGCCGCCGGGCAGCGCCGCCAAGGAATCCCCGGCCGGGTACTACGTGGTCGAGGTGCACGACCGGGTCGACCCGCAACTGCTCGCCGCGGTCACCGCGTGGTGCGCGGAGCATGGCGTGCTCGCGCAGAGCCTGCGGATCGAGAACCGGACGCTCGAGGACGTCTTCCTCGAGCTGACCGGCCGGGAACTGCGCTCATGACCGAGGCCGCACGGATCCAGCCTGCCCCGCCCGGTCCTCCCGGCCCGCCCGTCCCGTGGCCCTCTCCGGCACCCGGCGCCGCGCCCCTGCCGCTGATGGTCGGCGCCCAGGCCGCGCTCGAGCTGCGCACGCTGCTGCGCAACGGCGAGCAGCTGGTGCTGACGCTGATCATCCCGGTGCTGCTGATCGCCGCGTTCAGCCAGGAGGACCTCGTCAGCTACGGCCCGGGCAGCCGGATCGACTTCCTCGCCCCGGGCATCCTGGCGCTCGCGGTGATGTCAACCGCGTTCACCAGCCAGGCGATCGCAACCGGGTTCGAGCGCCGCTACGGGGTGCTCAAGCGGCTCGGAGCGACGCCGCTGTCCCGCCGCGGCCTGATCGCGGCGAAGACCCTCACCGTGCTGGCCGTCGAGGTGCTGCAGTCAGCGCTGATCGTGATCGTCGCGCTGGTGCTCGACTGGAATCCGCACGGCGGCGCTGCCGCGGCCGCGTGGTCGGTGGTGCTGATGGTGGTGGGCACCGCGGCGTTCAGCGGGCTGGCCTTGCTGATGGCCGGCACGCTCCGTGCCGAGGCCACCCTGGCGGCCGCCAACCTGGTCTATCTCGTGATGCTCGGGATCGGCGGCGTGGTGTTCCCGCTGACCAAATTCCCCGCGGGCGCGCGCCCGCTGCTGAAGCTGCTGCCCGCAGATGCGCTGTCCGACGGCCTGAGGTCGATGCTGCAGCTTGGCGGCGGCCTGCCTGTGCGCGACCTGCTGGTGCTCGCGGTCTGGGCGGTCGTTGGCATCGGGCTCGCCGTGCGCACGTTCCGCTGGGAATAGCCGGAGCCTGCGGTCGCGATCACCCGTTCCCGGTTGCGCCAGCGTCCCGCTGGGGTCATGAGCGTGGTTCCGCCGTGGGCGCTCGTGATCACCGGCATCGTCTCGGTTCAGGTGGGCGCGAGGCTGGCGGGCCGGATGTTCGGCGAGGTGTCACCGGCCACGCTGACGGGTCTGCGATGAGCCTGGAGCCCGCGGTCGCCGCGCTGGTCGGCCTCGACCTGCTCGGCGAGGCCCTCGCCCCGCGCGAGTGGGCCGCGATCGGCTGCGTGGTCGTGGCCAGCGCCGGGGCGGCGCGCGCCAACGGGCCGGCCCCGGGCGATCCGGTCCCGCCTAACCCGGGATAGCCGACCCCGGGGTGCAGCCCGGTGCGGAAAGATGTACCCACGTACTCTGGGCGTGACATCCGACGGACGAAAAGGGTTCTCTCCTACGATGAGATCCGTGCCTGGCCGCCTCGCGAACGTGCTGCTGTCGCCGTCGCCGACGTCGATGCGCCGGATCGCGCTGGCGGGGGTCGTGACGAACGCCGGGATCGTGATGACCGGCGCGGGTGTGCGGCTCAGCGAGTCCGGGCTGGGCTGCCCGGACTGGCCGAGGTGCACGGCGACCAGCATCGTGGCCGGCGGCGACACCGGCGACCCGCTAATCCACCGCTGGGTGGAGTTCGGCAACCGGCTGGTAACCATCGCGATCTTCGTCGTCGCCGTGCTCGTCTTCGTCGCGGCCTGGCGTTACCGCGAGCAGGGCACCCGCCGGCGCGACGTGATGTGGCTCGCCTCGCTGCAGCCGGCCGGGATCGTCGCCCAGGCCGCGCTCGGCGGGATCGTGGTGCTGACCAAGCTCGACCCGGTCTGGGTGTCGATCCATTTCCTGCTCTCGATGGCCCTGGTGGCCGCGGCGGTCGCGCTGTACGTGCATTGCACGGAGGGCCGGGGCCCCACGCGGCTGCTGGTCCCGCGTGAGATACGGCTCGGCGCGTTCGGGACAGTGGGCGTGCTCGGCCTCATGCTCGCGGCAGGCACCGTGGTGACCGGTACCGGACCGCTGGCCAGCGCCGGCGACATCCCCCGCTTTCACCTGCCGCTCGGCGGCGCGACCCAGTTCCACGCGGACATCGGCTGGCTGCTGGGCGGGCTGGTGATCGCGCTGGTGGTCGGGCTCCGCCTGGTCGGCGCGCCCCGCCGGGCCGTCAGGCTGAGCTGGCTGCTGCTGGCCCTGATTGGTGCGCAGGGTGCCATCGGCTACGCGCAGTACTTCAGCGGGCTGCCCGCCGGCCTGGTCTGGGTGCACGTCTGCGACTCGGTAGTGATCTGGGTCACCGCGCTGCTGCTGCTCTTCGCTCTGCGCGACCGGGGCCCGGCTGCCACGCAGAGCCAGGCCGGCACCACGGGGACGCGCGCCGCAGGCTCCGCGGATGGCTCCCCTGCCGCGGTCGCGCCCGGCGCGCCGCTGGCCCAGGATGCCCGGCTGCGGTAGCGGCGACCCCTGGCCCACGGCGGCCACCGGCGTGATCAGCGCGGCAGCCCGGTGGCAGGAGGCGGTGCCCGGGGTGCTCGTGCTCGCAATCGACGGGCACGGCGGATCCGGAAAGTCAACGATCGCCGCGGCCGTCGCCCGGGCGGCCGGGGCCGCGCTCGTGCACACCGACGACTTCTTCACCGGCGCCAGCCCCGCCCCGGGCACACGCTGGCCGATGGAGAGCTATTACGAGTGGCGCCGGCTGCTGATGCAGGCGCTCGAGCCGCTGCGCGCCGGGCGCCCTGCGTCGTTCCGCCGTTTTGACTGGGAAGCAGGCGGCGGGCTGGACGGCGTGGTCACGGTCGATCCCGCCAGCCTGATCGTGGTCGAGGGCGTGTTCTCGGCGTCACCCGAACTCGCGGGCCAGGTGGACCGGGCGGTGTTCGTGGACACACCGGAGCCCGAGCGGACGCGCCGGCTGCGCGGCAGGATCGCGCCCGAGGAATGGGACGACGAGTGGCTGCGCGCGGAGCGGGAGTACTTCCTGACCCGGCCGCCGTCGTCATTCGACCTGATCGTGCCCGGCGCCTTCGGTGGCGGCGGGGTAACATAAACGCAAACTTCACGGGAGCTCGGGCTGACCGGGCTGAGAGGGTGGCTGGCCTCATGGCCATCGCGCCACCGACCGTCTGAACCTGACCGGGTAATGCCGGCGTAGGGAGGCAGCCAGCCATGACGGCGGCCAGATACGCATACCATCGCACGGCGCTGGCAGCGCTCGTGCTCACCGTAGCGGCCGCCCTCGGCCTGGCCGCCTGCGCGGCGGGCAGTGCGCCGCGAGCCTCGGTCGGCGGCGCTCCGGTCAGCGGCGGTACCGCGTACTTCGCCGAGCAGCCGCTGGCGCCCCCGACCTACATTTTCCCGCTGGTATCCGGCGAGAATTTCACCACCGCGAACACCAGCGACCTGCAGACCCTGCTCTACCCGCCGCTCTACTGGTACGGGGACAAGGGAAAGGCGTCGATCGACTACCCGCTGTCGATCGGCAACCCGCCGGTCTACAGCGACGCCGACCGGGTGGTCACGATCGCGCTGAAGCACTACACCTGGTCCGACGGTGAGATCGTCAGCGCCCGCGACGTCGGGTTCTGGATCAACCTGCTCAAGGCCAACAAGACGGACTGGGCGAACTACGTCCCCGGCGGATTCCCCGACAACGTGGTGTCCTGGAGTGCGCTCGGCCGCAGCACCATCCGGCTGCGCCTCAACGCCAGCTACAACCCGTCCTGGTTCACCTATAACGAGCTCTCGCAGATCACACCGCTGCCGATCGCGTGGGACCGGACCTCGCTGTCCGCAGCCGTCCCTTCGCCGGACGAGGGGAATCTGCCCGACACCACGTCCGCGGGCGCGAAGGCCGTGTACAGCTTCCTGAACGGCCAGGCGACGATGACGACCGGCTACGCCTCCAGCCCGCTCTGGTCGGTGGTCGATGGCCCGTGGCGGCTGGCCAGCCTCACCAGCGACGGCATGGCCACGTTCGTGCCCAACCGGCGCTACTCCGGCCCGGACAGGCCGCACCTGGCGAAGTTCGTGGAGCTGCCCTTCACCTCCGCTGAAGCCGAGTTCTCGGTGCTCAAAGCCGGGCCGTCGAGCGGCGGGCCGGGCAGCTCCGGCCAGCAGGTCTCGGTCGGCTACGTGCCCGACAACGACCTGCCGCAGCAGCCCTCGCTGAAGGCCCAGGGCTACCGGCTGGTGGCGGACTACCCGTTCGGCTTCGACTACTTCGAGCCGAACTTCAACAACCCGAAGGTCGGGCCGATCCTGCGGCAGCTGTACTTCCGCCAGGCGTTCCAGCACCTGGTCGACCAGACCGGATGGATCCACGCCTACTACGACGGCCTCGGGTTGCCCACCTACAGCCCGGTCCCGGCCAGCCCGGCCAATCCCTACTCGGACGCCAAGGCGTCGGTGAACCCGTACCCGTTCAGCGTGCCGGCCGCGAAAGCCCTGCTTTCCGCGCACGGCTGGAAGATTGTCCCGGGCGGCGTCACCACCTGTGCCAGGCCGGGCACCGCCGCGGATGAGTGCGGTGCTCGCGTCAAGGCCGGCCAGCCGCTCCAGTTCACGCTCATGTACCCGAGCGGCCTGCCGTACACCGACGCCTCAATGGCAGACCTGCAGTCGGTCGCCAGGCAGGTGGGCATCGAGATCTCGCTGGACCAGGTGACCCAGGCCACGATCGCCGCGACCATCGAGCCGTGCTCGTCCTCGTCGCCCGCGTGCAGCTGGGAGATAGGCCAGTACGGCACCGCGTGGCTGTTCGAGCCGGATCACTACCCGACCGGCGACGAGATCTTCCAGACCGGCGCGCTCGGCAACGTGAACAACTACTCGGACCCGGCCATCGACAAGCTCATCACGGCGACGACCACGACGTCGGCGAGCGGCGCGCAGGCGGCGCTCAACGCCTACGCCGACCGGGCCCGGCTGCAGCTCCCCGACTTCTGGCAGCCCAGCCCCGGCACGCTGATTACGGTCCAGTCGAACCTGCGCGGCTTCTCGCCGAACGCCTACGGGTTCATCGATCCGGAGGAGTGGTACTTCACGAAGGCGCCCAGGTGACCCCCTGGGGGCTACTCGTGCAGGACTTCATCTGCGCTTAACGAGCGGGGCGGGTTAGGTTCGCCGCGATGCGGATAGGGTCAACCTGATGCCCTATTGCACGCAAAGGAGTGTGCCCGCTTGAGCAATCCCGCGCCTGCGTACAGCGAGCGGAACGAGCAAGACGACGTCCTTCCCTGGTCGCCGGCGGACGCCAGGGCGGTCGACCTGATCAGGGTTCTGGCCATGGACGCCGTGCAAAAGGCCGGATCGGGGCATCCGGGAACGGCCATGAGCCTGGCTCCCGCCGCGTACGTCTCCGCGGCATCCGGGCTGGCCAGCGCCGAGCTGACCGCCCGCGGCGGGTACGTGCTCGCCGAGGCAGTGAGCAGCGATGGGAAGGCGAGCGGGGAGTCCGATGTCATCCTCATCGGCACCGGCAGCGAGGTGCAGATCGCGCTGGCCGCCAGGGAGGCCCTGCAGCAGGACGGAATCGCGGCCAGGGTGGTTTCCATGCCCTGCGTGGAATGGTTTGCCGAGCAGGATGCTTCTTACCAGGAGGATGTGCTCCCGACCCGCGTCCGGGCCAGGGTGAGCGTCGAGGCGGGGATCGCCCTCGGCTGGCGGGGCTTCGTCGGTGACGCGGGCGAGTGTGTGGGCCTGGAGCACTTCGGCGAATCAGCGGATTATCAGACTTTGTACAGAGAATTTGGAATCACGGCCGAGCACGTGGTGACGGCCGCGAAGGCGAGCCTGGCCCGGGTAAGGGCCAGATAGGCGCAAGGAGCGAATGCCATGAACCCTCAGCCCGACGTACTTGCCCAGCTCACCGACGCCGGTGTGTCCATCTGGCTCGACGACATCAGCCGGGAGCGCCTGACAACGGGCAACCTGAAGGACCTGGTCCGGGACATGCACGTGCGCGGGGTGACGTCGAACCCGACGATCTTCGCGAAGGCCCTGTCCCAGGGCGATGCCTACAACGACCAGGTGGCCGACCTGGTGCTGCGCGGCGTCAGCGTCGAAGAGGCCAGCAGGGACATCACCACCTACGACATCCGCTGGGCGTGCGACGTGCTGCGGCCCGTCTATGACGAGTCCGGCGGCGTGGACGGCCGGGTGTCTCTCGAGGTCGACCCGCGGATCGCCAGGGACACCACGGGCAAGACGGCCGCCGAGGCCAGGGCGCTCTGGTGGATGGTCGACCGGCCCAACCTGTTCATCAAGATCCCGGCGACCGAGGCGGGGATCCCCGCCATCACCCAGTGCCTGTCCGAGGGAATCAGCGTGAACGTGACCCTGATCTTCTCGCTGCAGCGCTATGGCGAGGTGATCGACGCGTTCATGGCCGGGATGGAGGGCGCCGCCGCCGCTGGCCGGGAGCTGGGCAAGATCGCATCGGTGGCTTCCTTCTTCGTCAGCCGGGTGGACACCGAGGTCGACGACAGGCTGGACAAGCTGGGCACGCCCGAGGCCGAGGCACTGCGCGGGAAGGCCGCCGTGGCCAACGCGCGCCTGGCCTACGAGCTCTTTGAGCAGAAGCTCGACACCCCGCGGTGGCGGGCTCTCAGCGACCAGGGCGTGCACGTGCAGCGCCCGCTGTGGGCGTCGACCAGCGTCAAGGACCCCAGCTTCGCCGACACCATGTACGTGGTGGACCTCGTCGCCCCGGACACGGTGAACACGATGCCCGAGGCCACGCTGCACGCCACCGCGGCCCACGGCCAGCTGCACGGCAACACGATCGACGGCACGTACGAGGAGTCCCGCGAGGTGTTCCGGCAGCTCGAGGCGCTCGGCATCCCCTACGACGACGTAGTGCAGGTGCTGGAGGACCAGGGCGTGGAGAAGTTCGAGGCGTCGTGGATCGAGCTGCTCGACACGATCAAGACCCAGATGGCCGCGGCGAAGAAGTGACGAGGCGGACCGGCGGAGGAACCGTATGACATCGAACCCCCTGCGCGACCCCCGCGACCGCCGGATCCCGAGGGTCGCCGGGCCCTGCGCGCTCGTGCTCTTCGGCGTGACCGGCGACCTGGCCACCAAGAAGCTGCTGCCGGCCATCTACGACCTGGCAAACCGCGGGCTGCTGCCGCCGGGGTTCTCCCTGGTCGGCTTCGCCCGCCGGGACTGGCAGGACGAGGACTTCGAGCGGCTCACCCACGACGCGGTCAAGGCGCACGCGCGCACGCCGTTCCGGGAGACCGTCTGGCGCCAGGTGGCCGAGGGCGTGAAGTTCGTGCCCGGCGAGTTTGCCGACGACGAGGCGTTCGACCGCCTCGCCTCCTGCCTCGCCGAGCTCGACGTCGAGCGCGGGACCGGCGGTAACTACGCGTTCTACCTGTCCGTGCCGCCGAAGGCCTTCCCGCAGGTGGTGTCGCAGCTCAAGCGGTCCGGGCTGTCCACGCCGCCGGAGAGCCTCAGCGGCGAGCGGCCGTGGCGCCGGGTCGTGATTGAGAAGCCGTTCGGCCATGACCTGGCCAGCGCCCGGGAGCTCAACGCGATCCTGAATGCGGTGTTCCCCGAGTCCTCGGTCTTCCGCATCGACCACTACCTGGGCAAGGAGACGGTCCAGAACATCCTGGCGCTGCGCTTCGCCAACACGCTGTTCGAGCCGATCTGGAACCGCGGCTACGTGGACCACGTCCAGATCACGATGGCGGAGGACATCGGCATCGGCGGCCGGGCCGGGTACTACGACGGCATCGGCGCGGCCCGGGACGTGATCCAGAACCACCTGCTGCAGCTCATGGCGCTCACCGCGATGGAGGAGCCGGTGTCGTTCGAGGCCGACTCGCTGCGCATGGAGAAGGAGAAGGTGCTCTCCGCGATCACGATCCCCGAGGATCTCGCGGTGGGCACTGCCCGCGGGCAGTACTCCAGCGGCTGGCAGGGCGGCATCGAGGTGCGCGGCTTCCTCGAGGAGGACGGCATCGCGCCGGACTCGATCACCGAGACGTACGCGGCCCTGCGCCTCGAGGTCGACACGAGGCGGTGGGCCGGGGTGCCCTTCTACCTGCGCACCGGCAAGCGCCTGCCGAGCCGGATGACCGAGATCGCGCTGATGTTCCAGCGTGCACCGCACCTGCCGTTCGCCAGGACCGACACCGAGGAACTGGGCCAGAACGCCCTGGTGATCCGGGTTCAGCCGGACGAGGGCATCACGGTCAGGTTCGGCTCCAAGGTGCCTGGCTCGGCGATGGAAGTGCGCGACGTGAACATGGACTTCGCGTACGGCGAGTCGTTCACCGAGTCCAGCCCCGAGGCCTACGAGCGGCTGCTGCTCGACGTGCTGATCGGCGACCCGCCGCTGTTCCCCCGGCAGCGCGAGGTGGAGCTGTCCTGGCGGATCCTCGACCCGATCGAGGAGTACTGGGCCGGGCACGGCAAGCCCGAGCAGTACCCGGCCGGCACGGCGGGCCCGGTGGCAGCCGACGCGATGATCGCCCGCGACGGCCGGGCCTGGCGCCGGCTCTAGCCCCGGGAGAGAATGCGATGATGATCGACCTGACCGACACCACCACCAGGGCCATCCACGACGCGCTCACCCGGGCCCGGGATCAGATGGGCGGCCCGACCACGGGCATGGTGCTCAACCTGATCATCATGACCGACGAGGCCGCGCAGTACGACGCGGTGCGCGCGGCGACGCAGGCAGGCCGCGAGCATCCGTGCCGCGTGCTGGGGGTGATCGCCAGGGACCCGAACGCGGAATCGCGGCTTGACGCCGAGATCAGGACCGGCGAGGGCGCCCCGGGGCAGACCATTCTGCTGCGCATGTACGGGCCGATGGGGCTGCACGCGGATTCCGTGGTGCTGCCGCTGCTGGTGCCCGACACCCCCGTGGTCACCTGGTGGCCGCGCGGCGGCCCCGCCACGCCGTCCAGCAGCCCGCTCGGGCTGCTGGCGCAGCGCCGGGTCACCGACGCCGCGTCCTCCGGTGCGCCGTCGCGGACCCTTGAAGCTCTCGCGGAGGGTTACCGCCCCGGCGACACCGACCTGAGCTGGACCAGGGCCACGAACTGGCGCTCGCTGCTGGCCGCCACCCTGGACCAGCCGCACGGCGAGATCAGCGGCGGTTCGGTGTACGCAGAGCCGCGCAACCCGACGGCGGACCTGCTGGCGGCGTGGCTGACGAGCCGGCTCGGCCAGCCGTTCTCCCGCGACGAGTCGCCCGGTCCCGGCATCACCGAGGTGCGGTTCGTCACCTCCGACGGCGACATCACGATCACCCGCCCGGACGGGCGCATGGCCACCCTGACCCGGCCCGACCAGCCCGACCGCCGGGTGGCGCTGCACCGCAGGGACACCACGGAACTGCTCGCCGAAGAACTGCGCAGGCTCAACCCGGACGAGGTCTATGGCGAGACGCTGGCCAGCCTCGCCTCGGGCGCCGGGAGGTAACGCCATCAACGCGCCGCCTCAGGTGATCATTCACCATGACGCAGAGCTGCTCGCGAAGGCCGTTGCCGCCCGGCTGGTGACCAGGCTGGTGGACGCTGTGGCGGCCCGCGGGCACGGCTCGATGGTGCTGACCGGCGGCGGGATCGGCACCCAGGTGCTCGCCGAGCTTGCCGCCGCGCCGGCCAGGGACGCGGTCGACTGGCGGCACCTGGATATCTGGTGGGGGGACGAGCGGTTCCTGCCATCCGGCGACCCGGAACGCAACGAGACCGGGGCCAGGGCGGCGCTCCTTGACCACGTCGACGTCAGCCCGGAGCGGGTGTACCCGATGCCGCCCTCGGACGGCCCGGACGGCGCCAGCCCGGAAGCAGCGGCCGCGCGATACGCCGGCTGGCTGCTGGCCGCCTCGCAGCCGGAGGACCACAGCCAGGTGCCGTCCTTTGACGTGCTGATGCTCGGCATCGGGCCCGAGGCGCACGTCGCATCGCTGTTCCCCGGCATGCCGGCCCTGTACGAGGAACAGCGGACGGTGGTGGCGGTGCACGGGTCGCCCAAGCCGCCGCCGACGCGGCTGACCTTGACGTTCCCGGCCATCAACGCGGCGCGCGAGGTGTGGATCATTGCCTCCGGTGAGGACAAGGCCGGGGCCATCCGGCTGGCGCTGTCGGGGGCTGGGCCGGTCCAGGTTCCGGCGGCCGGTGCCCGGGGCAGGCAGCAGACCCTGTTCCTGCTCGACCGGGCCGCCGCCGCGGCGGTACCCGCGCAGCTCGGCCGGCTCGCCTCGCCCTGACCGGTGTCGCGCCTCGGCTGGCTTGGCTTACTCCCGACCGACTCGCCGCAGCCAACCGTGATGGCGCTGATGACCCGTTCTGGCTGATATGACCCGGCCTGGCTAGGATCGCGCCGTGGCCACTGATCCCCGCGTGCGTGGCGGTCGCGATCACCTTGTCGTATGCGGAGATGACGCTCTCACGCTGCGCATGGTCGAGGAGCTGGCCGTCAGGTACGGCGAAGAGGTAACCGTGATCCTGCCTTCGGCCCAGGGCAGAGACGGGCTGATGATGGCCCGGCTGCCTGGCGTCCGGCTCATCGAGCGGGCCAGCCTCGACGACCAGGCGTTTATCGCCGCCGGTGTGCCGGCCGCCCGGGCGCTCGCCCTGCTGCGCCAGGATGATCTGGGCAACTTCCACGCCGCGCTGCGCGCCCAGGAGCTCAACCCGGATCTGCGCCTGGTCGTCGCCATCTTCAACACCAGCCTCGGCGAGCGGATCCGCACGTTCTTCACCGACTGCGCGGTGCTGTCCGACTCCTCGATGGCCGCTCCGTCGTTCGTCGCCGCGGCCCTGGGCGAGCCCACGCCGAGCCACGTCCGGCTGGCCGGACGCACGCTGTACGTGGCCAGGCGCGACGACACGGACGCCGAGCACATGATTTGCAGCGTGACGATGGACGCCGACGGGGGCTCTCCGCGCCTGGCGGCCCCGCAGGACAGCACCTCGGACCTGGTTCTGGCGGTGGCAGACGGCACGCCGCGCAACCCGCTCGCGGCGCAGCGCCGCAACCCGCTTCGGGCCACTGGCAGGCTGTTCCGGAGGCTTTTCTGGCACCGGTTCGGCGTCGCGTTCGCGGCCCTGATCACGATCCTCGGCGTCGGCTTCGCGCTGCTCGCCACCGCCGTGCACTACTCGATCGGGAACGCGCTCTACCTGACCTTCCTCGACGCCGCTGGGGCGGCCGTGACCAACCCCGGGCTGAGCTCCCCCGAGAAGGTTTCGCAGATCCTGCTGACGTTCGACGGCCTGGCCTTCCTGCCGCTGGTCACCGCCGCGGTGGTCGGGGCCAGGCTCACCGGCTCGGTGCGCGGCGCGAACCGGCCGGTGACTGATCACGTGATCGTCGCCGGGCTCGGCAACGTCGGCACCCGCGTCGTCGGCCAGCTGCACGACCTGGGCATCGACGTCGTCTGCGTGGACAAGAACGAGAATGCCTCCGGAGTGCCGATGGCGCGCCGCCTCGGCCTGAAGGTCGTCACCGGCGCGACCCACCGTGAGGAGACGCTGCTGGCGGCCGGCATCACCACCTGCCGGGCCCTGGTCTCGGTGACCGACAGCGACATCGTGAACCTGGAGACCGCCCTGCACGCGCGGGCGCTCGCCGAGGAGCCCCGTATCGTGGTCCGGCTGTACGACGACGATCTCGCCGAACGGGTGCAGAAGAACGTCAGCAACACGATTTCGCGGTCGGTCACGTACCTTGCGGCGCCGGCCTTCGCCGGCGCCATGCTGGAGCACCAGGTGCTGCGCACGATCCCGGTGGGGCGGCACGTGCTCCTCATCGCGGACGTCGCCGTAGGCGAAGGCGCCGAACTGGCCGGCCGGCGCGTGGACGACGTGCACGATCGCAGCGACGTGCGGCTGATCGCGCTCCGGCGCCGGGGCGGCACCGCGGTCGACTGGTCGCCACAGCCCGGCGACGAGCTCAGGCCCGGCGACCGGCTGGTCGTGGTGGCCACCAGGGCCGGGCTCGGCCGGGTGCTCGCCCGCTGCCGCTCCCGGTAACCGTCGCGCGCTCGATGCCCCCGGAAACTGGGTCTCCCCAAAGATCGCTTGCGGAGTTACGCTCAGGACAGATCTTCCGTTTGGTTCTGATGGGCCATCTGTGAAGAGAAGGAAGGTCCGCATATGGCCGTATTTGCGCCATTCGCTATTGCGTTGGCCGCAGGCTGGGCTTCCCGGCCAGGCAACGAGCTCAGCGCGGCCGGCCAACCATGTTCCTTCCGTCCATCCGTGCGCCTGCCCTGCCCCGCGGGCGACAATGCCTCCAGGTCCGGGCGGCGCAAGTCCACAGGAGGAATCACTTGAGCACCACAGATGATGCTCCCGTCCCGGCAGCACCGGCAGCAGCGGCAGCACCGCTAAGCGCTGTAGCCGATCCGGCACCGCTCGGGCTGGCGGCCTTCGCCCTGACCACGTTCCTGCTGTCCGCTGTCAACGCGGGCTGGGCGAAGACCTCGACCGGCAGCGACTGGTGGAGCTACGCGATCGCCTACGGCGGCTTGGTTCAGCTGCTGGCCGGTATGTGGGAGTTCCGCAACCGGAACGTGTTCGGCGCGGTGGCGTTCTCCAGCTACGGCGGATTCTGGATCGGCCTCGGCCTGTGGCTGCATTTCATACCGGCGACCGTCAAACTCACGGCCCTTGTCTCGCTGAACCGTGACCTGGGCTGGATCCTGCTGGCGTTCGCGATCTTCAACACGTACATGCTGATCTGCAGCACCCAGGTGAACATGGCCGTGTTCCTGGTCTTCCTGACGCTGGAGGTGACCGAGATCCTCCTGTTCATCGGAAACTTCGTCACCAAGAACCCAGCCCTGCCGCCGTTCAACGTCACTCCCCTACCCGGGCTGATCCAGGTCGGCGGCTACGTAGGGGTCCTCACCGCTCTGGTCGCCTGGTACACGTCGGCGGCCGGCGTCATGAACGGGCTGAAGGGCAGGCCGGTCTTCCCGGTCGGCAAGCCGCTGTTCAACCTCTGACCAGCAGGCTCGGCCAAAGTGCCTCGTCAGGTCCCGGGGGCCGTCCGGCCCCCGGGACCTTGCGTTGCGGACCACCGATACCTTAGGGCGGGTGGATCTGCAGGAAAGGCTTCAGCTAGACGCGGCGCGGCACCAAGTGGCCAAGGTTAAGGCGCGCACCAGGCCGTGGCGGTACATCTTCGCCATCCTTCTCGCCATAGTCGCCGCGGCCGTGTCCGTTCAGGCCCGTTACGTTGCCCAAGAACTGTCGAAAAAGAGCGGCGGCAGTGAGTCGGTGCTGGCCCCGCTGGGATCTGCCGGAAATTTCGGCCTGTCCTACGGCGCGGCGATCGCATTCTGCCTGCTCGCCAGCGCCGGCACGCTAGGACTCGGCAACAAGGCCCGGGAGGTCCTCGAGCGATCTGTTGGCTCAGCGCACGCGACGGTGGTCCGGTTCGTCGTCCTCGTGGCCGGCGCCCTCGTCACGGTGATCATCACGCTGGAGCTGTTCAACGTCGCGGTCACGCAGCTCATCGTCGGCGGCGTGGTGACCAGCGTGCTGCTCGGCATCGCCGCGCAGCAGTCCCTTGCCAACGTCTTCGCCGGCATCGTCCTGCTGATGGCGAGGCCGTTCCGGGTCGGTGATCAAATCGGTGTCCGGTCCGGGGCGCTGTCCGGCCTGCTCGAGGGGATGGTCAGCGAGATCAGTATCACCTACGTCCGGCTGGAGACGCCGAACGGTCCGGTGCACATCCCGAATTCCCAGGTTCTGGCCGCGGCTGTGGGCCCGGCCGGTGCGGTGCCGCCACCATCCGGGCAGCCCTCGACGTCGCCCGGCCAGGGAGCGGCCGCCCAGGCCGGGCCGGCCGCGGCAACCGCTGCCCCACTGACGGCGGCAGAAACGGCGATAACGGCCGGAGCGCCAGGCATGGAGCATCCGGCCGCCGCCGACGGCGCTGCTGAAGCGCCGACGGGTTCCCCGGGCCCGGCGGAGCCGACGCCCGAAGGATCGGAATCCGGGCGCGACGCCGGCCGTCAGCCATCCTGAGCGGCACTCCGGCCAGCTAGCCGTCTGCTCGCTGCCCGGCCGCCCCGAGCCCGTGCCGCCTGGACCGCCGCCAACTCACCGCGGCGACGGTTTTCCATGATCTGGGTAGCTGAGCCGCGCTATTCGCGGGTTAGCTACCACGATCATGAAACAGCGGGCCGCCCTCCGAGAGGCGGCGGCCCGCCAGGCGCCGGGAGAAACCGTGTAACTCCCGACGGCGGCTGGTTGGCCGGCGCTCTAGCGGTGACTCGCCTCGTACTTCGCGATGACCTGCGCGGGAATCCGGCCGCGGTCGCTGACGTCGATCCCGCTGCGCTTAGCCCAGGCGCGAACCTCCGCGCTGTGCTGGCGGTGAGCTGCCGTTCTGCGCTTGGTCCGGCCTACCCTGCCGGTTACCTTGCGGGCCCTGTCGGCGAACCGCCGGAATACCTCATCGAATTTCTCGCTGTGCTTCTCGCATAGGTCGATCTCATAATCCCGGCCGTCCAGGCTGAACGCGCGCGTCATGTGCTCGCCGTCCGGGATCTCTTTTGAGTCGTAGTCGCACGCGAATGTGACTGAGACCTTCTGTGCCACTTGTACTCCCCCTTCCCCCGACGCGAATATATCCCCAGGCACATGGCATCTGTAACGGCACCTTGGCCGCGGGTTTCCAGGGCACCTTTGGAATGCTTATCCGGCGCGGGAAAACTGCATCGCATCAGCCTAACGCGAGCCTGGTTCAGCGCAGTGTTCGGCGCTCAGCGGCCGCCACGACGTGGCTGGTAGGGGAACGATTCCAGCGGCGGTTCATCCGCCATGTCATCGGTAAGGGCGGCGCCGTAATGCACCGGGTAATCGGCAGTACTTGGGCCGACAGCATCCCCTTGGGCCGCTGAGCCAGGGCCGGATCTGCGCGCCGATCTGGGGTTCGATCTCGGGCCAGATCTGGTGCCGGATCTGGGTGCTGAACTTGCGCCCGGGTAATGCGATACAGGCGCCTCACCTTGATAATCCATCGGGCCGGTGCCGGTTAGGTATGGATCGCTCGCTGGCTCGCCTGGATAAGAGCCCTGGTGGCCGGTGTCACGCGGATAAGCCCCGCTGTCCCCGGGGCCCGGATAGGAACTGCCCGGGCCAGCGCCCGCATGGAAGTCGGCACCGTAACCGGCCCGCTCCGCATTCGGGGCGGCGGGCAAATCCGCCAGGTATCCGGTGCCCTGCTGGGGCGGTTCGGCCGGGTAGCCCGAAGGCCCGGTCAGGTAGTCGGCTGGTCTGGGCCGCTGGTCGGGTGGTGGCTCGGTCAGGTACTCCGTCGGCCTGGGCCGCTGGTCGGGTGGTGGCTCCGACAGATACTCCGTCGGCCTGGGCTGCTCCGGTGGCGGCGCGGGCCGGTATTCAGGCGCACCGCCCTGGTACGGCGCCGACGGCGCGGGGGTCTCCGGCACCCCGAGCTGGCCGAGCACATCCAGCGGGTCCGCGAGGTAGTCGGGGCCGCGGCCCCGGCGGTCCGGCGGCTGCGGTTGACCCGGGTATCCCACGGGTCCAGCCGCCGGTTCCGGCAATGGGCGCGGGGGCTCCGCCGGGTACTGCCCCGAACGGCCCCGGCGTCCCGTGGGCTCGGCCAGGTACTCGGTTGTTCCGGTACGCGGGCCCTGCGGCTCGGCCGGGTACTCGGTTGCCCCAGTTCGCGGGCCCGGCGGCTCGGCCGCGTAGTCAGCGGTCCCGCCCCGCGAGTCAGCGGACAGCGGCTCACCCGGGTGCCCCACAGGCACGGGCCCGGGTACGTGATTGGCAGCCTGATCGCGGTTGTCCAGCGGCTCGGCCAGGTAGTCCGTCGTCCCGTTCCGGTATCTTCCCTGGTCAGGTGCGCCTGGCCCATCATCCCGGAAGTCAGCAGGGGCGGGCTGCACCATCTGGCCGGACATCGGGTCCATCGCGCGCACCTGCGCCGTGGCGTCGCCGGGCGCGTCGGCGAACGCCTGGCCCGGTGCCTCGCCGTCCCATCCGGGCTGCTGCCCGTCCGGCCCACGCTGCAGCGTCTGCACCATTCTCGGCAGGTCGGCAATGGCGAGCCGGAAGGTGCCGGTGCACATCCCGCCCTGCCAGATACTCAGGACCGCCACTCCGGTGTCCGCGTACCAGCTGAGCCGCATGCTGCGGGAATTGCCCCGTACGTCGAAGAAAACCTCGCCCAGACGGGGCAGCGGGGCAGCATCCGATGCGGACATGGTGCCCATGGTTACGCCGAAGCAATGCCTTTGTCTACCTTGATCGCGACACTCGCAATGCCGGAGCTGGGGCAGCCGCGGCACGGCGCCCTGGCCAGTTTCGTGATCTAGCCTGCATGAGCCGTGGCGCAGATGGCATGATTGTGCGTCGGCTAGCTGACGATCGGCGGCACACCCGCCGCATCGCGCACCCGGCCATGCCCTGTGCTCGCGGGAACACTACGACCACGTAATGCGTTGCAACTTGCGACGGGGCGAATGCCGCATCACGCGAGAATTTATGCGTCCAGTGAGCCGGACGCTCGGCTAGGCGAGGGATTACACGGTGAGCTGGTTGAGGAGAGTTGTTCATGTCTGAGGTACGCCGTCAGGCCGTCCTGATTCCGCGGCCGAACTGGGGCTGGCAAGACGACGCTGCGTGCCGCGGTAAGGACACCGTGCTCTTCTTCGGCCCAGATGGCGAGCGCCAGCCCGAGCGGGACATCCGGGAGCGGAAGGCCAAGGCCGTATGCGCTGCATGTCCGGTCCGGGCGGAGTGTCTGAATTACGCAGTTAGCCGTCCGGAGAAGTACGGCACCTGGGGCGGGTTGAACGAGGACGAGCGGTCCGCCGAGCGGCGTCGCCGGATGCGCCGCGCGAACGCGGCCTGACCTGCCCCGACCCGATCGGGCGTTGCGTAAGCCCGCAGCCACCGCACCCGCCAGCCCAGCCGCCGCGACACTTGTTCCATGGCGCGCGACAATGGAAGCATGATCTGCTTGTCGTGCCGTCAGCAGCACCATGAGAAGTGCCCTGGCGGGACCTGGTGCGACTGCCAGCATCGGCAGCCCGACGCGGACGCCGAGCCGAAGCTTGGCTGGGTCCGGCAAGGCTGACTGCCTCCCGGCGGAATAGGCGCGATTGCCGCGAAGTTGACCTGACACATGGGAGCCAGCGCTTTGTCTCGGGAACCGGCTCGGCGACCGTCACATGCTGCTGCTGCGGCGCTCACCGCCGCTGATCCGCTGCTCGTCATCCGCAGGCACGTCGATTTCCTTCGCATCACAAGCGCGCTCTGTCTAACGCCGCCGCTGACTACAGTCCGTCATTCCTGACGGGCGCGTGCCGCGAGCAGCGTTCCCGCCAGCCGGCCGGGCGCAGCGGGAGTAGTACGCCCGCACAAGCTGCCGCCAGCAGAGTCTGGGCACGCGCCCCGTGACCGAAGGGACGCAGCACATGCCAGCGCCGAGCAGCACAACGGCCCCTCAATCTATTAAACCCACCGAGCAGCCCGCCCAGCCCACACTGCCCGTTCAGCCCGCCCTGCCGGACGCCAGGAGCCAGCGAAGCCGGCGCCAGGGCCGCGGCGATGGCCAGTGGGCACTTGGCTATCGCGAGCCGCTGAACAAGAACGAAGAGCTCAAGAAGAACGACGACGGCCTGAACGTCCGCGACCGGATCATCAACGTCTACGCCAAGCGCGGCTTCGACTCGATCGACCCGGCCGATCTGCGCGGCCGGTTCCGCTGGTTCGGCCTGTACACCCAGCGCCGGCCGGGCATCAGCGGCGGCAAGACAGCCGTCCTGGAGCCCGAGGAACTCGACGACACGTTCTTCATGATGCGGGTCCGCATCGACGGCGGCCAGCTCAGCAGCGAACAGCTGGCCACGGTCGCGGATGTCTCCCGGCGGTTCGCCAGAGGCACGGCCGACGTGACCGACCGCCAGAACATCCAGCTGCACTGGGTGCGAATCGAGGACGTGCCAGAGATCTGGGACGCGCTCGAATCCGTAGGCCTGTCCACCACCGAGGCCTGCGGCGATACCCCCCGGGTGATCCTGGGCTGCCCACTGGCCGGCATCGACGCCGAGGAGATCATCGACGCGACACCGGAGGTCCGCCAGACCGCCGCGCGCTACGTCGGTGACCCGGCGTTCTCCAACCTGCCGCGCAAGTACAAGTCCGCGATGAGCGGCTGCGCGGCGCAGTGCACGATCCACGAGATCAACGACATCGCGTTCGTCGGCGTGATCGGGCCGGACGGCGAGCCGGGCTACGACCTGTGGGTCGGCGGCGGGCTATCCACCAACCCCATGATCGGCAAGAGGCTGGGCGCCTTCGTCCGGCCGGACGAGGTCCCCGAGGTCTGGGCGGGCGTCACATCGATCTTCCGCGATTACGGTTACCGCAGGCTGCGGCACCGCGCCCGGCTCAAGTTCCTGATGGCGGACTGGGGCCCGGAGCGGTTCCGCGAGGTGCTCGAGCGGGATTACCTGGGCCATCCCTTGCCCAACGGGCCCGCGCCGAAGGCGCCGGGTAGCGGGCAGCGCGACCACGTCGGCGTTCACATGCAGCGGGACGGCCGGTATTACGTCGGCTTCGCCCCCCGGGTCGGCCGGATGTCCGCCGACAAACTCGACCTGGTCGCCCGCCTGGCCCTGGAGTACGGCAGCGGCCGGATCCGGACCACCACAGAGCAGAAGATGGTGATCCTGGACGTCCCTGAGGACCGGACGGCCGCGCTGGCGGCCGAGCTCACCGCAGCCGACCTGCCGGTGGCGCCGGGCGTGTTCCGGCGGCACACGATGGCGTGCACCGGCATCGAGTTCTGCAAGCTGGCGATCGTCGAAACAAAGCAGCGGGCCTCGGACCTGATCGCCGAGCTGGACCGGCGGCTGCCCGGGTTCACCGAGCCGATCACGATCAACGTCAACGGCTGCCCCAACTCGTGCGCCCGGATCCAGACCGCCGACATCGGCCTCAAGGGAACGCTGATCACCCTTCCCGGGGGTGAACAGGTGGAGGGATTCCAGGTCCACCTCGGCGGCAGCCTGGATGGCGGCGACGGCGAAGGCTCGGGTTTCGGCCGGAAGGTGCGCGGGCTCAAGACCACCGCCGATCAGCTTCCCGACTACGTCGAGCGGGTGTTGCGTCGCTTCGAGGCGACCAGGACACCAGGTGAGACGTTCGCCACATGGGTAGCCGGCGCTCCGGAGGAGGACATAAAGTGAGTATTCAGGCCTTTCCGGCAGAGCGCGCAGTCCCGTTCTATTGCCCCTACTGCGGCGAGGAAGACTTGGAGCCCCAGGAAGCGGACGGTGAGTGGCGTTGCCGCAGCTGCGTGCGCTCGTTCCGGCTACGCTTTGCGGGAACCGGGGTCATCCCAGGAGGGCACCGGTGAGCCGCGACGTGATCGGGGCAGGATCAGCGGATACTGACGAGACGACGCCCGCGGGTCGGGAGGAAGCCATCCGCATGGAGAGGCTGGCCAACGAAGCGGCCGAAGCGCTGGCAGGCGCGTCGGCCGATGACGTGGTCCGGTGGGGCCTTGACACCTTCGGCGACCGGATCTGCATCACCTCGTCGATGACCGATGCCGTGCTCGTCCACCTGGTGTCCCAGGTGCGCGAGGGCGTCGACGTCGTCTTCCTCGATACCGGCTACCACTTCGCCGAGACGATCGGCACCAGGGACGCGGTTTCCACGGTCTACCCGGTCAATGTGATCAACGTCACCCCCGAGCAGACCGTGGCCGAGCAGGACGAGCAGATGGGCCCCCGGCTCTACAGCCGCAACCCGGATCTGTGCTGCTACCTGCGCAAGGTGGTGCCGCTGGAGCGGGCACTCGAGCCGTACGACGCCTGGTTCACCGGGGTCCGCAAGGAGGAGACCGACGCCAGGAACGACACGCGCGTGGTGCAGTGGGACGCCAGGCGCGAGATGGTGAAGGTCAACCCGATCGTCGACTGGACCCAGGAACAGGTCGAGGCCTACGTCGCCGAGCACGGCGTGCTGGTCAACCCGCTGGTCTACGACGGCTACCCGTCGATCGGCTGCGCGACCTGCACCGTCCGGGTCGAGGTCGGCGGCGACGCCCGGAGCGGCCGCTGGGCCGGCACCGGCAAGACCGAATGCGGCATCCACCTCTGACCGAGCGCCGCGCCTGGCCCCCGCTGATTGCTGTCGCGCACGGCAGCAGCGACCCCCGGGCAGCGGCCGCTGTCACCGACCTGATGGCCCTGGTTCGGGCCCGGGCGGGCGTGGACGCCCGCGTGGCCTTCCTCGGCCACGCACTTCCGTCGGTTCCAGACGTGCTCGATGCCGTGCACGGCAGCCAGTCCAATGACCATCAGGAACGCAACGCTCCGACCGCTGTGGTGTTGCCGCTCTTGCTCACCGCCGCCTACCACAGCGACGCCGACCTCCCGGCGTTGCTGGGTGAGGCCACCCGGCGCCTGCCAGGGCTGCGCATCAGCTACGGTGAGCCGCTCGGCCCGCATCCCGGCCTGCTGCGCGCGCTCGACCGCCGCCTGGCCGAGGCCGACCCGTCGGCGGTCGCCAGCCCTGGCGAGACCGCTGTGGTCCTCGCCGCGGCCGGGTCGAGCCGCCCGACCGCGAACGCGGCCGTGGCCCAGGCCGCCGCGGTCTGGCAGCGGGCCAGGGGCTGGCAGAGCGTGGTTCCCGCGTACGCGTCGGCGGCCGCGCCGTCGCCCGGCGAGGCAGTGGCCGGGCTGTTGCACGCGGGAGCCACCCGGGTGGTCGTCGCCACCTATCTGCTGGCCCCGGGCGTCTTCGCCGATCAGGTACGCGAGCGGTCGCTGGCCGCCGGTGCCGCCGTTGTCAGCGCCCCGCTCGGTGCCGCTCCCGAGGTGGCCGACGTGGTGACCGAGCGTTACCTGCAGGCCGCTTCCGAGGATGCTGTACTGCGCGTTCGCCATCGCGCGTGAAGACACCGAAAATGGGGGCAGGGAGGTCCTCATGACGCGCGCGGCGCCACATGTCACGCACGAAGTGCTCAATCAGGTCCCGCCGCTGGCGGACTACGACGTGGCCGACGACCCGGCCCTCACCGAGGCGCTGCAACGCGAAGGTGCCGACGGTGGAGACGGTGGAGAAGGTGCCCACGAGCTGCACGAACTTGGCGAGCGGGCCGGTTCCGTCGCGACGCAGGAGCTCGCCCGGCTGGCCAACGAGCATCCCCCGGTGCTGCGCACGCACGATTCCCGCGGCAACAGGATCGACGAGGTGGAGTTCCACCCCGCGTGGCATGAGCTGATGGCTGTCGCCGTCGGTCACGGGATGCACGCCGCGCCGTGGCGCGACCGCAGCCTGGGCGGGCACGTCGCACGGGCGGCCAAGTTCTACGTGTGGACGCAGGCGGAGGCCGGGCATGGCTGCCCGATCTCCATGACCTACGCATCGGTGCCGGCGCTGCGGCACGCCCCCGGGCTCGCCGACCGGTTCGAGCCGCTGCTCGGCTCCTGCAGCTACGATCCCGGGCTGCGGGTTCCGGACGGCAAGGCCGGCCTGCTGGCCGGCATGGCCATGACGGAGAAGCAGGGGGGTTCCGACGTCAGGGCCAACACCACCAAGGCAGTGCCGGCTGGCGACGGCTACCAGCTCACTGGGCACAAGTGGTTCTGTTCCGCGCCCATGTGCGACCTGTTCCTGGTCCTGGCCCAGGCCCCCGAGGGGCTGAGCTGCTTCCTGCTCCCCCGGGTGCTGCCCGACGGCACCCGCAACGCCATGCGCATCCAGCGGCTCAAGGACAAGCTGGGCAACAGGTCGAACGCCTCGTCGGAGGTCGAGTACGACGCCGCGTTCGCCTGGCCGGTTGGCGAGCCCGGCCGGGGCGTGGCCACGATCATCGAGATGGTCAGCGCGACCAGGCTGGACTGCGTCATCGGCAGCGCGGCCGCGATCAGGCTCGCCTGCGTCACGGCCGTGCACTACGCCGGCATCCGCCGCTCGTTCGGGACCACGCTCGCCGCTCACCCGCTGATGGCCGCGGTCCTCGCCGACCTCGCGCTGGAGTCCGAAGCAGCCACGACCGTGGCGATGCGCCTGGCCGGCGCCGCCGACCGCGCCTCACGCGGCGATGCCGCCGAGGCCGCACTGCTGCGGCTGGCGCTGCCCGCGGCCAAGTACTGGGTGTGCAAGCGCGCGCCGATGGTCACAGCCGAGGCGCTGGAGTGCCTGGGCGGGAACGGGTACGTGGAGGAGTCGGGCATGCCTCGGCTGTACCGGGACGCGCCGCTGAACTCGGTGTGGGAAGGCTCGGGCAACGTCACCGCCCTGGACGTGCTCCGCGCGCTGACCCGCTCCCCCGGTTCGGCCGACGCACTGCTCGCCGAGATCGATCTCGCGGCCGGCGCCGACCGGCGGCTGGACGCCGCTGCGGAGCGGCTGCGCGGCGTGCTGAAGGAAGCTTGGGCTGCAGTGAAGGGGGATCGTGAAGGGGGCACGGGAAGGTGGGCGGGGGTTGGGGGGGCTCAGTATGGGGCCAGGCGGCTGGCCGGGCTGATCGCGCTGACCCTGCAGGCATCGCTGCTGGTGCGGCACGCTCCGGCGGCCGTCGCCGACGCGTTCTGCGGGTCCCGGCTCGGCTCCGAACTCTCGGTCGGCCCCGGAGGCCCGTTCGGCACACTCCCGGACGGACTGGACCTTGACCCGGTGCTCGGCCGGGCCATTGTCAGCGTCCGCGGGTAAGGTCTGCGAATGGAGGTCTGGCCGGGAACTCCGTATCCGCTCGGCGCTACCTGGGACGGTGCGGGCACCAACTTCGCCCTGTTTTCCGAGGTCGCGGAGCAAGTGGAGCTGTGCCTGTTCGAGGCCGGCGACGCGGACGAGGACAAGGAAACCCGGATCGCGGTCACCGAGGTGGACGCGCTCGTCTGGCACTGCTACCTCCCCGGCGTGGAACCCGGCCAGCGCTACGGGTACCGGGTGCACGGCCCGTACCAGCCGGAGCACGGCCACCGGTGCAACCCGTCGAAACTGCTGCTCGACCCTTACGGCAAGGCCGTCGAAGGGCAGGTGACCTGGAACCAGGCCGTGTACTCCTACCAGCACGGCAACCCGTCGGTGCTGAACACCGACGACAGTGCGCCGTACATGCCGCGGAACGTGGTGATCAACCCATACTTCCACTGGGGCGACGACCGGCCACCGCGCACGCCGTACCACGAAACGCTCATCTACGAGGCGCACGTGCGCGGCCTGACCATGCGGCATCCCGAGGTAGCGCCCGAGCAGCGAGGCAGCTACGCAGGCCTGACCCATCCCGCCGTCATCGACCACCTGACCAGGCTGGGTGTGACCGCCGTGGAGCTGATGCCCGTTCATCAGTGCGTGCCCGAGCCCGCCCTGGTGCGGCGCGGTCTCACCAACTATTGGGGCTACAACACGATCGCGTTCCTCGCCCCGGACAACAGGTACTCCTCGTCCGGCACGCCTTATGGCCACGTCGCCGAGTTCAAGGCGGCGGTCAAGGCGCTGCACGCGGCCGGCATCGAGGTGATTCTCGACGTCGTGTACAACCACACGGCCGAGGGCGGCGCGCTCGGCCCGACGCTGTCCTTCCGCGGCATCGACAACGCCGCCTACTACCAGCTCGCCCCTGGCAACCGGCAGAGCTACCTCGACTACACCGGATGCGGCAACAGCCTCAACGTGCGCAACCCGCATCCGCTGCAGCTGATCATGGACTCGCTGCGGTACTGGATCCTGGACATGCACGTCGACGGGTTCCGGTTTGACCTCGCCGCGGCCCTGGCGCGCGAACTGCACGACGTGGACCGGCTGTCGGCGTTCTTCGACCTGGTGCAGCAGGACCCCGTGGTGTCCCAGGTCAAGCTCATCGCCGAGCCCTGGGACGTGGGCCAGGGCGGCTACCAGGTCGGCCACTTCCCGCCGCTGTGGACGGAGTGGAACGGGCAGTACCGCGACACCGTGCGCGACTTCTGGCGCGGCAGGGCGGCCACGCTGCCGGAGTTCGCGTCCCGCCTGACCGGATCGAGTGACCTGTACGAGACGAGCGCGCGGCGGCCGGTCGCCTCGGTGAACTTCATCACCTGCCACGACGGCTTCACGCTGCGGGACATGGTCAGCTACGACCGCAAGCACAACGAGGCGAACGGCGACTACAACCGGGACGGAAGCGACGACAACCGGTCGTGGAACTGCGGGGCCGAGGGCCCGACGGACGATCCGGCCGTGAACGAGCTGCGGGCCCGGCAGGTGCGGAACTTCCTGGTCACGCTGTTCTGCTCGCAGGGCGTTCCGATGCTGCTGGCGGGCGACGAGATGAGCCGGTCCCAGCGTGGCAACAACAACGCGTACTGCCAGGACAACGACATGTCCTGGATCGACTGGGAGGCGGCACCCAAGCAGCAGGACCTGATCGACTTCACCTGCACGCTGTCGGAGCTGCGGCGGGCGCACCCGGTGTTCCGCCGCCGCAGGTTCTTCAGCGGCCAGGCCGCGGCCGACGGCCTTCAGGACATCGTCTGGCTGACCCCGGCCGGGCGGCAGATGACCGACAACGACTGGCAGACGGGCTACGCCAGGTCGCTCACCGTGTTCCTGAACGGGGACGCGATCACCGAGCCCGGACCGCGCGGCGAGACCGTGCGGGACGACAGCTTCCTGCTGCTGTTCAACGCTAACCGGGAGCCGGTCACGTTTACCGTGCCCGACGTCCGGTTCGGCCCCGGCTGGGAGGTGGTGATCAGCACGGCCACCGCGGTCGGCGCGGCGGCTCCCGGCGCCACCGGGACGATCACCGCGCGGCCGGGGCGCAGTATCGAGCTGGCCGGCCGCTCGATCATGGTGCTGCGCGGGATCGAGGACGGCCCGGCTAACCCCGGCTAGCCTGCGTGGCCGCGATCAGCACCAGCGTGAACGTGGTCAGGCCGACGGCGCCGTGCATCGCCACCACCCTGGCCGGGAAGTGCTGCTCGGCTCCCCTGGCGTGCTTGCCGCCCCGGCCGACCAGCCACCGGGTCAGCATCACGAAGCCGAGCATCGCCGAGCCGCTCAGCACGCCGAATCCGCACCAGGCGTAGACCGTCGAGTGGGTCAGCAGAAAGATCACCCATAATGACAGGCCGGTGCTGGCCAGCACCGGGTGCGCGAAGATCAGCGCGGCCGGGAAGACCGTGACCCTGGTGGCCTGCTGTCGCAGGCCACCGTGCGAAAGCCAGACGCCGAGCAGGTACAGACCGAAGCAGGCGGTGCCGGCCCAGATCACCGTGGCAATGATCTTCAGCATAGTCCCCTCCCGCGGCCGCAGTCGACGGTGCTGGCCTCGGGAGCGGACCCCGGACCCCTGCCTGTCAGCACATCCTGCTCTATATAGCGGGAGAAGATGCTAGGACTTGATTTCACGTGACAGTGTGGACAGTTATCGGCCGGAAGTGGCCTGCCGCCACACCTACCAGCCATTTTATGGCGGATTGCCGGCGGCTTCCGGCGCTGCCGGACGCGCGCTCGCAACGGTCTGGTTGACTGCTTGCCGTGCGCAAGATCTTTCCGGCCGGCCCGGACGCGGCCGACATCCGGGCGGACGACGTCGAGGCCCTGGCCGAGCTCTACGCCTACCCCGCCGTCTCGTCCGGCGCACCGTGGCTGCGCGCCAACATGATCGAGAGCATCGACGGCGCTGGAAGCCTGAACGGGCGGTCCGGCGGGTTGTCCGGCGACGCTGACAGGCTGGTGTTCGCCGTCCTGCGCAGCCTCGCCGACGTGATTTTGGTGGGGGCGGCCACGGCGAGAGCCGAGAAGTACCGCCCGGTCCGCGAACAGGAGATCCGGCCGAAGCTTCGCGATGAAAGGCAGCAGCCCACACCGCCGATCGCGGTCGTGACCAGGAAGCTTGACCTGGACATCGACAGCCCGCTGGTGGCCGGAGCGCCCGGCTTGGCGCGCACGATCCTGCTCACCACGGAGGCGGCCCCGGCCGACCGCCGTCATGCCGCGTCCGCGCACGCGGAAGTGGTCGTGGCCGGGCCGGATACGGTGCCGCCGTCCGCGGCCATTCAGGAGCTGGCTAGCCGCGGCTACCGGAACATCCTCCTCGAGGGCGGCCCAGCCCTGCTCAGGCAGGTAGCCGAGGCCGGCCTGCTCGACGACCTGTGCCTGACCTTCAGCCCCGTGCTCGAGGGCGGTAGGGCTGGCCGGATCCTGGCCCCGCCCCCCGCAGGCGGGCCGCGCAGCGGCAGCGGTGCGGTCGCGGCTGCGAAGCTGGACCTCGCGCACGTGCTCGAGGACGACGGCAGCCTGCTCTGCCGGTACCTGCGGGCTGCCGGCTCACCGGCGGCAGCGGGCCATGGACAGCAGCGCACCCTGGGAAATGACTCCCCGGCAGAGCGTTGAGCAGGAGTGCGCCCGCCGCGGCGAGGCCGACCCGGTCCCGCGGGTACGGGCCGCCGCGGCCCGGGCAACGGCGATCCTGACCGCCATGAGGGGGGAAGGGACGGTGGGTGGGCTGAACGGATAGCGTGGCCCCGACGGAGGCGGGAGACGGTCTCGCCGGGGCGGGATCGGGAGCGACGAATGGCACTGCACCGCAAGGTGGACGAAGCCGAAGCAGACTCCGAGCTTGACATCAACCCCGTGTACGTCCGCGAACTGCACCTGCACGTGCCCCGCAACCGGATCCCGGAGCACGGCATGCTGCCGGACACGGCGCTGCAGACGGTCCACGACGAGCTGATCCTGGACGGCAACGCCCGACAGAACCTGGCCACGTTCGTGACCACGTGGATGGAGCCGCAGGCCCGGCAGCTGATGGCCGAGTGCTTCGACAAGAACATGATCGACAAGGACGAGTACCCGCAGACGGCCGAGCTCGAGCGGCGCTGCGTGAACATCCTCGCCGAACTGTGGCACGCTCCCGGCTGCGAGCCCGGACCCGATGGCACCCCGATCGCGACCGGCGTCGGCTGCTCGACCACCGGCTCGAGCGAGGCGTGCATGCTCGGCGGGATGGCCCTGCTGTGGCGCTGGCGGGCTCGCCGTGCGGCAGCAGGGGCCGACTCAACCAAGCCGAACCTGGTGATGGGCTCGAACGTCCAGGTCTGCTGGGAGAAGTTCTGCCGCTACTGGCAGGTCGAGCCCAGGCTGGTGCCGATGGCGCCGGGGCGGTTCCACCTGACCGGTCCGGAGGCGGCAGCCCGTTGTGATGAAAACACGATCGGCGTGGTCGCAGTGATGGGGTCCACGATGGACGGCAGCTACGAACCAGTGCTGGAGATCAATGATGAGCTTGACAAGCTCAAGGCCGCCAACGGCTTGGACATCCTGATTCACGTGGACGGCGCGTCGGGCGGGTTCGTGGCGCCCTTCCTGCACCCGGGCCTGCTGTGGGACTTCCGGGTGCCCAGGGTGGCCTCGATCAACGCCTCAGGCCACAAGTACGGCCTGGTCTATCCGGGGGTCGGCTGGGTGGTGTGGCGGGACTCCGAGGCGCTGCCCGAGGATCTGATCTTCAAGGTCAACTACCTGGGCGGGGAGATGCCGACGTTCGCGCTGAACTTCTCCAGGCCTGGCGGCCAGGTCGCCGCGCAGTACTACAACTTCCTCAGGCTCGGCTTCTCCGGCTACCGGAGCATCCAGCAAGCATGCCAGGACGTGGCCAAGTACCTGTCCAGCGAGATCGCGGCGATCGGCCCGTTCGAGCTGCTCACCGACGGCAGTGACCTGCCCGTGTTCGCGTTCAGGGTGCGGGACCCGGTTGCCGCCGGTTACACGGTCTTCGACGTGTCCGAGCGGCTGCGGCAGCGAGGATGGCTGGTGCCGGCCTACACGTTCCCCGAGGACCTGCAGGACACCGCCGTGCTGCGGATCGTGGTCAGGAACGGCTTCAGCCAGGACCTGGCCGAGTCCCTGATCGATGACCTCAAGGTGCAAGTGCAGCTACTCGACTCACAGCCGCACCCAGCGGCGCCACTGATGCCGGGGACAACGCAGGACCGCAGCGGCTTCGCGCACTAACGCCTTCCCGCCGGCTCTGGTCCGCGCCACCCGCCCCATCCGTGCCCATCGAGGCTCGGCCCGGCCGCATCACCCACTCACCGTCCCGCGCCACATCGAGGGTCGGCCGGGCCCCATCACTCACGCAGCGGCTCGCGCCGCGTCGAGGGTCGGCCCGGCCCATCACTCACGCAGCGGCTCGCGCCGCGTCGAGGCTCGCCCCGGCCCATCACTCACGCAGTTGCGTGCCCGGCTGCATGAGGAGCCGACCGGACGCGCTGGCGCGCCGGTGAAGGGACGCTGTCGCGTCGAGGGTTCTGCGCACGCCTGGGAGCACCTACCGGATGGCCTGCCTCAAGCGCCTGCCTTGATCAGGCGCCCCTGCGGAGCCGGTCAAGGGCCTCGGCCAGAATGGCCGCGCCGTCGGTGTCGTTGCGACGCTCCTTCACGTAGGCCAGGTGCGTCTTGTAAGGCTCCGCGTGCGGCGGCGCCGGCGGGTTCTCCTGGTCCTGGCCAGCCGGGAATCCGCACCGCGGGCAGTCCCACGTTTCGGGGACCGCAGCGTCGCTGGCGAAACTGGGCACAGTCTCGTGCTGGTTGCAGCACCAGAACGACACCCGTACCCGCGGCGCGGCCTCACCGCGCTCCGCTTCGCCCATCGGACCCGCGCCGACCCGGCTGCCGCGAATGGCGTTGCCACTACTCACTGCTCACCTCTTGCTCCATGACCCGATGAATGCTGGCGTGCGTGATGAGATTGTCGGCCTGGCCGCCACCGCTTAGCGACTAAGCAGGAGGCCAAGGCTGACGATGCAGATGAACCACAGGATCCCGGTAAAGACCGTGATCCGGTCCAGGTTCCGCTCGACAACCGACGACGACCCCAGAGATGACGAGACTCCCCCGCCGAAAAGGTCGGACAGTCCGCCGCCCTTGCCCTTGTGCAGCAGCACGAGTACCACCATGAGCAGGCTCGTGATGATCAGGACGATAGAGATTGCGATGGTCACTGCTGGTTCTGGTCCCCTCCGGGCGTTCGCTCAGGTGATGGCGCTCAGATCACGATACCTGCAGATCCTGACAAATTCCCCGGCATCGAGGCTGGCCCCTCCCACCAAGCCCCCATCGATGTCCGGCTGCGCCATGATCGCGGCCATGTTGTCTGGCTTCACCGACCCGCCATACAGAATACGCGCACCAGCCGCCACTCCGTCCCCGTGAACGGCGGAAACGCGGCCACGAATGGCGGCACAGACCTCCTGAGCGTCCTCCGGCGTCGCTACCTCGCCGGTGCCGATGGCCCAGACCGGCTCGTAGGCCATGACCATGCCACCGACCTGCTCGCCCTTGACGCCGGCGAGGCCGCCGTCCAGCTGGGTGAGCGTATACGGGATGTGGTCACCGGCCTCGCGTACCTCAAGCGGCTCGCCGATGCACAGCACAGGGATGATGGCGGACCTCAGAGCGGCCTTCACCTTGGCGTTGACCAGCGCGTTGTCCTCGCCGTGGTACTTTCGCCGCTCCGAGTGGCCGGCCAGTACGTAGTGGCAGCCCAGCTTGGCCAGCATCGACCCCGACACATCACCGGTGTACGCGCCGTCGTCGTGGGGCGAGATGTCCTGCGCGCCGTAGTACAGCTGGAGCTTGTCGCCCTCGATCAGCGTCTGCACGCTGCGCAGCGCGGTGAAAGGCGGCAGCACGGCCACGTCGACGGCGTCGAAATCCTTGCCGGTCAAGCTGAACGCCAGCTTCTGGGTCAGCGCAATGGCCTGGAAATGGTTGTTGTGCATCTTCCAGTTGCCGGCGACCAGCGGTTTCCTGCCACTCGCCTGGCTCACGCCGCCGTCCCGTCATCAAGCGCCACAAGCCCTGGCAGCCGCCTGCCCTCGAGGTACTCGAGGCTCGCCCCGCCGCCGGTCGAGATGTGGGTGAACGAGTCCTCGGGAATCCCGAGGATCCGGACCGCGGCCGCCGAGTCACCGCCGCCAACCACGGTCAGCCCGGCCACCCTGCCGATCGCCTCGGCCACAGCCCGGGTGCCCTCGGAGAACGCGGGGAACTCGAACACCCCGACCGGCCCGTTCCAGAACACCGTCTTGGCGTCCGCGAGCTTCTCGGCGAACAGCGCCCTGGTAGCCGGGCCCATGTCCAGGCTCTCCCGGTCCGCCGGGAACGCGGTGACCGCAATGGTCTCGTGCTCGGCGTCCGGGCCGTAGTGCGTCGCCGCGACGAGGTCTACCGGGAGCACCACCTCGACCCCGCGCCGGTCAGCCTCGGCGAGCACCTCGGCCACTCGCGGGATCATCTCCTCCTCCAGCAGCGACTTGCCGACCTCGTGCCCCTGCGCCTTGAGGAATGTGTAGGACATCCCGCCGCCGATGATCAGCCGGTCGGCGCTGCCGAGCAAGTTGTCGATCACCGCCAGCTTGTCCGAGGGCTTAGCGCCGCCGAGCACGACAACGTACGGCCGCTCCGGGCTGTCGGTGAGCCTGCGCAGCACCGCGACCTCGTCAAGCACCAGGTCCCCGGCGGCGTGCGGCAGCAGCCCCGGCAGGTCGTAGACGCTGGCGTGCTTGCGGTGCAGCGCGCCGAACCCGTCAGCCACGTACCGCCCATCCGGTCCGGCCAGCGCCGCGAGCCACCTGGCGAGCCCGGCCCGCTCGGCATCGTCCTTGCTGGTCTCGGCCGGCTCGAAGCGGATGTTCTCCACCATCCCGATGCTCCCGCCCGCCTCCCCATCCCCCTTCATCGCCAGGCCGGCCGAGACCGCGGCGGCGGATTCCCCGGCTACGTCGGCCGCGAGCGGCACCTCCTGGCCCAGAAGCTCGGACAGCCGCTCGGCGACCGGCCGCAGCGACGGACCACCGGCTGCCCGCTCAGCGTAATCGGCTCCCGACGGACGGCCCAGGTGCGCGATGACCAAGACCCTTGCGCCCCGTTCGAGGAGCTTGGTCATGGTGGGCAGGCTGGCCCGGATCCGGCCGTCGTCGGTGATTCTCGTGCCGTCGAGCGGTGTGTTCAGGTCAGCGCGCAGCAGTACGGTCTTGCCTTCGACGTCGAGGTCATCGATCCCCCGCACGGCGCCGCCCTCAGCCGTGGCCGGCCAGCCCGGCGCCCACCAGGGCGGCCAGGTCGGCGAGCCGGTTGGAGTAGCCCCACTCGTTGTCGTACCAGCCGATGACCTTGACCTGGTCGCCCTGCGCCATCGTGAGCAGTGAGTCGAACGTGCAGGACCATGGGGTCCCGACGATGTCGGAGGACACGATCGGGTCGGCCGTGTAGGACAGGTACCCCTTGAGCGATCCGTCGGCGGCCGCCTGGTACGCCGCGTTGATCTCGTCGACGGTCGTCTCGCGCTCCAGCTGCACGACCAGGTCGGTGACGGAGCCGTCCGGGACCGGTACCCGCATCGCGCGCCCGTCCAGCTTCCCCTTCAGCTCCGGCAGCACCAGCGCGGTCGCCTTCGCCGCACCGGTCGTGGTCGGGATGATGTTCTGCGCCGCGGCCCGCGCCCGGCGCAGGTCCTTGTGCGGGAAGTCCAGGATGACCTGGTCGTTGGTGTACGCGTGGATCGTGGTCATGAAGCCCTTGACGATCCCGAAGCTGTCGTGCAGCACCTTGGCCATGGGCGCGACGCAGTTCGTGGTGCACGACGCGTTCGAGATGACGTTGTGCGCCGCAGGGTCGTACGCCGCGTCGTTCACGCCCATCACGATCGTGATGTCCTCGCCGGTGGCCGGCGCGGAGACGATCACCTTCTTGGCACCGGCCGCGAGGTGTGCCCTAGCGTCGTCCGCCTTGGTGAACCGGCCGGTCGACTCGATCACGACGTCGACGCCCAGGTCTCCCCAGGGCAGCGCCGCGGGATCCCGCTCCGCCAGTACCCGGATCTCCTGGTCGCCTGCCCTGATCACGTCACCCGAGGCCGAGACGTCCACGTCGAGGGTGCCCAGCACGGTGTCGTATTTCAGCAGGTACGCCAGGGTCTTATCGTCGGTCAGGTCGTTGGCCGCGACGATCTCGATGCCGGCCGCGCCAGCCGCGCCGGCGTGCACCGCCCGCCAGAAGTTCCGCCCGATCCGGCCAAATCCATTGATGCCCACCCGGACAGTCACCGCAGCGCTCTCCTTGTCGTGTTTGCTCGTTCAGCCGACTGGCCAGGCCGCGCCGCCCGCCCGACCGAACGATACACGCTCACGCGACCACAGCGCCGCGGCTGCGGGGGCGAAGCCCGCGCAGTGTGTCTTCTGGGAAATGTGCAGTGGGCTTTGCCCGAGATAACGGGTTTCGGGACCTGGCACGGGCAGGGCTGCGGGTTCGGGGTAATGCGGAGGGCGGAGCCCCCGCAGGTGTCTTATTTCACGAAGTACCAGTTCTCCGGGTTGATACTGAGTGTCGTGCTCTGCGGTGTGACGCCCTTGAGGTCGCCGGCTATCTCGGTCAGCTGGTAGTCGGCCTGCGGCTGCCAGATGAACGGCAGCTGGGCCGACAGATAGTTCTCCCAGCTGTACATGTCCTGCAGGTTGCTGCTGGTCAGCGTCTTTTCCACCATCGCATCGTTGTCCGGGCTGCTGTACCCGCTGGAGTTGGCCGGATCCGTGCTCAGGAACAGCTCCTCACCGGTCGGCTCGTAGTCCGGGGCGAACGACCAGCCCCCGCCCCAGTCGGCCATGTCCCAGTTGCACGGAAGCTTGGCGACCTTGCAGTTGCCTCCGGCGACCGAGAGCACCTGGTCGAACGGCTTGGGCTCCAGATTCAGCTTGATCCCGATCGACGCCGCGTTGGATTGCAGCTGATCCAGTTCCGACTGAAGCCACGCGGCCCCGGTCTCGTACAGGAAGTTGAAGCTCAGCCCCTGGCCCTTCTTGACACCCTGGCCGCACAGGCCCGGGTCGCTGCACGTGCTGGTCCCGTTGGGGACAACGGTCCAGCCGTGGCTGGTCAGCAGCGACTTGGCCTTGGCCGGGTCGAACGGGAACGGGTTGTCGGCCTTGGACTTGCCCTGCGGCGACAGCCACGAAGTCATTGGCGTGGTGCCGACCGGCCCGATCGTCGGCGCCCCGTACCCGCGCAGCGGCCCGTTGATCACCGCGTCCTGATTCATCAGGTCTTCCAGGGCCTGGCGAAAGTACAGCTGCCGGATGACCGGCCCGTTGCCGGTGGTCGAGTTAAAGTTCACCGGGAAATAGTTGATCGCCCAGGCCTGCCACGGGGCCAGCGTGTAGCCGGGTACCGGGTTGGCGCCCACGGCGGCACTGACGGGCTTGGCAGGCGCATCGGGCTGCGGCAGGTAACCGACGTCGATCTTGGTGCTGGAACTCGGTGAGCGCAGCACGTCGTACTCGGCCGAGTCGGTGGTGAA
Source organism: uncultured Actinomycetota bacterium (assembly GCA_963778075.1). GTDB lineage: Bacteria > Actinomycetota > Actinomycetes > Streptosporangiales > Streptosporangiaceae > JASHPR01. The sequence continues at coordinate 86,745 of CAVZTJ010000001.1, forward strand.
CGGCACCATCTGGAACGCCGAGAGCTTCGGCTTGACCGGGCCGGAGTAGGACTTGTTCGGCACGAACGTGACGTGCCCGTCGGCGTTGAACGCACTCAGCTTCCACGGCCCGTCAACGACCGACCACAGCGGCGAGCTCACGTAACTGGTCAGGTCCTTGGCCTGGCCGTTCAGGTAGTTATATACGGCCGCGCAGTCGGTAGCCGTGGTTGTACAGCTGCTGGGGCCGGCCGCCGTGCGATCCCAGGCGGCCGGCATCGGGCTGACCTGGCTGAGGTCGTTGTACAGGAACCATGTCGGGTTGTAGGTCTTGTCCATCACCATCGTCAGCTGGGTCGGGCTGACCACCTTGATGTCCTTCACGTTCGCCGGGAAGTTCGTGTAGGCGCCGTAGTCGGTTGGCAGCGCCGTCTCCATGTTCAGCCAGAACATGACGTCCTGAGCGGTCACCGCGGTGCCGTTGGACCACTTGTAGTGCTTGAGCGTGATCGTGACCTTGGTCCCCTTGAAGACCGGCGGGTACGCCAGGCTCAGCGACTTGTTGAGCACCGGCTGGGCTCCGACACCGAACCAGTACAGCGGCCGGTACATCAGGTACTGGAAGTCGAACACGTTGAGATCGCTGATGTACGTGCTGCTCACGTACGGGAAGATGTAATTCGGCGTTGCTGACGGCAGCTCGGCCATCACCGCGGTCCCGCCGGAGACCGGCGTTGTCCCCGCCGCTGTGGAACCGCTGCTCGAGCAGCCCACCGCGGCCAGGGCGCACGCGGCGCCCGCCGCCACGACGGCTATACCGCGATGCGAGAACTCGCCCCTTCCGATACCCAGCCAGCGGCGGAGCCCGGTATGGGCGCCCGGCCCGGCGGAACGTGATCGTCTCATACCGTTCCTTCTCTCCACGACACATCTTCGGGCGCAGTCTGCGCGGCACCGCTTGGCAGCGGCTTGGCGGGCGCTTGGTGCGCGGCAGCGGGGACGTGCGTGAGCAGGAACGGAGGGGTTTAAGACGGGATGCTCTGGGCGCGAGCATCTCCGCGGTCAGGCGTTGCTGGTCTGGGCGCGAGCATCTTCGCGCCCTGGCGTTTGCTGGTCAGGGCGCGAGCATCTCCGCGGTCAGGTGCGCCTCGGTGCCCGGGATGCCCAGGTCCATGGCGCGCCGGTCGGCCAGCGCGAGCAGCCTGCGGATGCGCCCGGCGATCGCGTCCTTGGTCAGCGCGGGCTCGGCGAGCTGGCCGAGTTCCTCCAGGCTTGCCTGGCGGTGCTTGATCCGCAGTTCGCCCGCCACGATCAGGTGGTCGGGTGCGCTGGTGCCGAGGATTTCAAGCGCCCGCTCGACCCTGGCGCCTGCGGCGACCGCGGCCCTTGCGCTGCGCCGGAGGTTGGCGTCGTCGAAGTTAGCGAGCCGGTTCGCCGTCGCCCTGACCTCGCGCCGCATCCGCCGGTCCTCCCAGGCGAGCATGGAGTCGTGGGCGCCGAGCCTGGTCAGCAGCGCGCTGATCGCGTCGCCATCCCTGATCACGACGCGGTCCACCCCGCGTACCTCGCGGGCCTTGGCGTGGATCTTCAGCCGGCGCGCAGCGCCAACCATGGCCAGGGCGGCCTCCGGACCGGGACAGGTGACCTCGAGCGACATCGAGCGGCCGGGCTCGGTCAGGCTGCCGTGCGCCAGGAACGCGCCCCGCCACGCAGACTCGCAGTCGCACGTGGTGCCGGACACCACCTGGCGGGGCAGCCCCCGGACCGGGCGGCCGTGAGCGTCGACGAGCCCGGTCTGGCGGGCCAGGCTCTCACCATCCTTGGTCACCCGCACCACGTAGCGGTTGCCCTTGCGCAGGCCGCTCGGGGCCAGCACGATCAGCTCCGAGGAGTGACCGAACACCTCGGCCACGTCCTTGCGGAGCCGCCGCGCCGCCGCGCCGGTGTCGAGTTCCGCCTCGACCACGATCCGGCCCGCGGCCAGGTGCAGCCCGCCAGCGAACCGCAGCAGCGTGGACACCTCTGCCTTGCGACAGCAGGGCTTCAGCACTGTGATCCGACTGAGCTCATCCTTTACCAGGCCAGTCATGGCCATCGGCGTCACTCCCCCTCGAAAATCTGCGCGAACGCGCCTGCTAGCAGCCGCGGATCGTGACGCGGCGACCCGTCCCCCATGGCCAGGTCCGCCAGCACCAGCCTGCCGCCGAGAATGGCGGCCGCCTTTTCCAGCTCGGCCCAGGATCCGCTAGCCGCGCCGCGGTCAGCGAGCACCACGTCTACGGTCAGCTCCGGAGCATGGTCGGCCAGCACCTCCAGGTGTGCGTGCGGCGAGAACCCCTCGGTCTCGCCCGGCTGCGGCGCCAGGTTCAGCGCGACCAGCCTGCGCGCCCGCGTGGTCACCAGCGCCTCGGCGAGCCCTGGCACCAGCAGGTGCGGCAGCACGCTGGTAAACCAGGAGCCGGGCCCGAGGACCACCCAGTCCGCCGCCCCGACCGCGGCCACAGCCTCGGGGCACGCGGGCGGGTCAGCGGGAATCAACGACATCGACCGTACCCGCCCGGTCGTCGTCGCGCAGGCCACCTGCCCGCGAACGGTGCTCGTCTCGTACGGATGATCCGGGTCTGCACCCTCGACCTCGGCGGCGAGATCGAGCGGGACCGAGGCCATCGGCAGCACCCGCCCGTGCGCGCCGAGCAGGCGACCGACCCAGTCCAGGCCCTGCACCGTATCGCCGAGGAGCTCCCACAGGGCGACGATCAGGACGTTGCCCACCGCGTGCCCGCCCAGTTCGGCCTCGCCGGTGAACCGGTGCTGCACCACCCGGCTCCACGTGGTGCCCCACGCGTCGTCGCCGCACAGCGCCGCCAGGGCCATCCGCAGGTCACCGGGCGGCAGCACCCCGTACTGCCGGCGCAGCCTGCCGCTGGATCCCCCGTCGTCGGCCACGGTAACGACCGCGGTGAGCTGGCGGGTGACCCTGCGCAACGCGGACAGCGACGCGAACAGGCCGTGGCCACCGCCGAACGCCACCACCTTGGGGTTCACCGGCCGGCCAGGGCGATCCGCCATTCCGTTCCTCACTCGCGCCCAAGGTCTCTGTGCACCACGCGTACGGTCGCCCCCGAGCCGATCAGCCGGGCGGCGATCTGCTCGGCCATCACGACGCTGCGGTGCTTCCCGCCGGTGCAGCCCACCGCCAGCATCACGAAGTGCTTTCCCTCGCGCTGATAGCCCTCCAGGGTCACCCGCACCGCGGGGACGTAGGAGTCAAGGAACTCGGCAGCACCGGGCTGGTCGAGGACGTACTCCTTGACCTCGTCGTCCTGGCCGGTCATCGGGGCGAGCTCGGGGATCCAGTGCGGGTTCGGCAAGAACCGGCAGTCCGCCACCATGTCCGCGTCGACGGGCAGCCCGTACTTGAAGCCAAACGACACGACGTTCACGCGCAGTGCGGTGTCCGCGTCGCCGCCGAAGGTGTCCCGCATCCTGGCCCGCAGTTCGTGCACGTTGAGCCGGGAGCTGTCCAGCACCAGGTTGGCTTCGCCGCGGACCCCCTGCAGCAGCTCGCGCTCGGCGGCGATCCCGTCGACGACCCGGCCGTCCTCCTGCAGCGGGTGCGGGCGGCGCACGCTCTCGAACCTGCGGACCAGGGTCTCGTCGCTGGCCTCGAGGAACACGACGTAGGGCCGGGTGCCCCTGGCCTCGAGGTCGCCGACGACCGACTTCAGGTCGGTGCTGAACGCGCGGCTGCGCACGTCGACGACCGCAGCAATCCTGGGCACAGTGCCCTGGGCCCGCCGCGCGAGATCCAGCATCGTCGGCAGCAGGTCCGGCGGCAGGTTGTCGGCCACGAACCAGTCAAGGTCCTCGAGAGACTTCGCCGCGGTGCTCCGGCCCGCGCCGGACATCCCGGTGATGATGACGATCTCGGGTGTCTTGCTGTCCGCGTCCGCCGGGTCGTCCGGCCTCACGGCCCACCTCCCCCGCTGACTGTCGCCGTCCCTGGCTCGGCCGGGGTCTCCGGCGCACCGGGGTGCAGGGCCGCCGCGATCGTCTCGGCGATGCGCGGCCCGATGCCGGGCAGGCCAGCTATCTCGTCCACGCTAGCTCCCGCGATCCGGCGGACGGAGCCGAAATGCCGCAGCAGCGTGGCCTTCCTGGCCGGGCCGAGCCCGGGAACGGCGTCGAGCTCACTGGTGGTAAGGGCCGCCGACCGCTTCTTCCTGTGGTACGTGATCGCGAACCGGTGCGCCTCGTCCCGCACTCGCTGCAGCAAGTAGAGCCCCTCGCTGGTGCGCGGCATGATCACCGGGCTGTCCTCGCCGGGCAGCCATACCTCCTCGAGGCGCTTCGCCAGGCCGCAGACCGAGACGTCGTCGATGCCCAGTTCATCCAGCGCCCGGGCCGCCGCCGCCACCTGCGGCTGCCCGCCGTCGATCACCACCAGGTTCGGCGGGTAGGCGAACTTCCGGCGCGGTGGCGTGACCACGCCCGGCGGCTCGTCGTTTTCTTCCCGGTCGCCCAGGACGTCGAGCTCGCCGGTTTCCTCCCGCTCCTCCAGGTAGCGACGGAACCTGCGGGAGATGACCTCGTGGATCGAGGCGACGTCGTCGGTGCCGTCCACGCCGCGGATGCTGAACCTGCGGTACTCCGACTTGCGGGCCAGGCCGTCCTCGAAAACGATCATGGACGCCACGACGTGCGTGCCCTGCAGGTTCGAGACGTCGTAGCACTCGATCCGCAGCGGCGCCTCGTCGAGGCCGAGCGCGTCGGTGATCTCGTGCAGCGCGCGGCTGCGGGTGGTCAGGTCGCTGGCGCGCTTGGTCTTGTGCAGCGCCAGCGCCTCGGCGGCGTTCCTGGCCACGGTGTCGAGCAGGGCCTTCTTGTCACCTCGCTGCGGGACCCGCAGGCTGACCCGGCCGCCGCGACGCTCGCCGAGCCACTCCTCGAGCGCCTCGGCGTCCGGCGGCAGCACCGGCACCAGCACCTCGCGCGGCACCGGCGCGTCGGGCCGCTGTGTGTCGCCGATCGCCCGCCGCTGGCCCCCGCGCTCGGCGCGCTGGTCACGCCGCCTCTCTCCGCCGCCCGCCCCGTTCTGCCCGGCCACCGGGTCTTCGCCGTAGACCTGGCCGAGGAACTGCTCCACGAGCTCGCCCGGCGTGATCTCCTCGACCTTGTCGACCACCCAGCCCCGCTGCCCGCGCACTCGCCCGCCGCGCACGTAGAAGATCTGCACGGCGGCCTCGAGCTGGTCTTCGGCCAGCGCGATCACGTCGCAGTCGGTGCCGCCGCCGAGCACCACCGCCTGCTTCTCCAGCGCCCGGTTCAGCGCCTGGATGTCGTCGCGCAGCCGCGCGGCGCGCTCGTACTCCTCGGCGTTGGAGGCGCGGCGCATCTCGGTCTCGAGCCGCCGGATGAACTTCCCGGTCTGGCCGGCCATGAAGTCGCAGAACTCTTCGGCCAGGTGCCGGTGGGACAGCTCGTCTATCCGGCCAACACACGGCGCGGAGCACTTGCCGATGTAGCCAAGCAGGCAGGGTCTGCCGATCTGGCCGGCCCGCTTGAACACTCCGGCCGAGCAGGTCCGCACCGGGAACACCCGCAGCAGCGTGTCCACGGTCTCCCGGATCGCCCAGGCGTGTGAGTACGGGCCGAAGTAGCGCACCCCGCGGCGCCGCGCGCCGCGCATCACCATGACCCGTGGGTACTCCTCGTCCATCGTGACGGCCAGGTACGGGTAGCTCTTGTCGTCGCGGTACCGGACGTTGAACCGCGGGTCGAACTCCTTGATCCAGGAGTACTCCAGCTGGAGCGCTTCCACCTCGGTGCCGACCACGGTCCAGTCCACCGCGGCCGCCGACCGCACCATGGACTGGGTGCGCGGGTGCATCCCGACGAAGTCGGCGAAGTAGGAGTTGAGCCGGGAGCGGAGGTTCTTGGCCTTGCCGACGTAGATGACGCGGCCTCGCTCGTCGCGGAACCGGTACACGCCCGGGGACTCGGGAATCGAGCCCGGGGCCGGCCGGTAGGTCGCCGGATCTGCCACGCAGCAACTCTATGCGCGCCGCCGGAGTCGAACGGCGAGCCGCCACGGCGGGTCGGTAAGCAGGTGCCGAATTTGCCGGAGTTGCGCGAGGCAGTCGGCCGGCGCCGGATCACGGTATGCCACGCTGTGCCGGTGCCGATACTCGCCGCCGTCTGCATCCTCGCCGCGATCACCTGGGTGTACCTGCTGACAGGCCACGGTGGTTACTGGCGCACCGGGCAGCGGCTGCCGTACGTGGCCGCCGACCCGGCCGCGTGGCCGAGCGTGGCCGCGGTCGTGCCGGCCAGGAACGAGGCCGCGGTTCTGCCGGGCACCCTGCCGACCCTGCTCGGCCAGGACTACCCAGGGGCCTTCTCCGTCGTGCTCGTCGACGACGACAGCTCCGACTCGACCGCGTCTGTCGCCCGGTCGCTCTCTCAAGAGATCGGGCCGGAACGGCTACGCCTCGTGGCCGGTCGCCCGACACCGGCCGGCTGGGCGGGCAAGGTGTGGGCGATGCAGCAGGGAGTCCTTGCCGCGGGCGACGCCAGGTATGTGCTGTTCACCGACGCGGACATCGGCTACGCCCCGGGGACGGTCGCCGCGCTGGTCCGGGCAGCCGAGGCAGACGACCGCGGGCTCGTATCGCAGATGGCGCTGCTGCGGGCGGCGACGTTCTGGGAGCGGCTGCTGGTCCCGGCGTTCGTCTACTTTTTCGCCCAGCTCTACCCGTTCCAGCGGGTCAACAAGCCGGGCGCCCGCACGGCGGCCGCCGCGGGCGGATGCATGCTGGTGCGCCGCGAGGCGCTGGAGGCGGCGGGCGGCCTGGACCGCATCCGCGGCGCCCGCATCGACGACGTGGCGCTCGGCCGCCTGCTGAAGAGCCCGCCGGATCCGGTGCGCTGCTGGCTCGGCCTGACCACCAGCGTGGTCAGCCGCAGGCCGTACCCGCGCCTGGCCGGCCTGTGGGACATGATCGCCCGGAGCGCCTACACGCAGCTGCGTTACTCGCCCGCCGCGCTGGCGGGCACGCTGGCCGGCCTGCTTTGGCTCTACGCCCTGCCCCCGGCCGCCGCACTCGGCGGCCTGGCCTGGCTGGCCATGAAGGGGGAAGGGGAGGTGGGTGGGGGGTGCGCGGCGGCAGGCTGGCTGGCCGCGGCGGGCCTGGCCGGGTGGGCGATCATGGCGGTCAGCTACGTCCCGATCCTGCGGCTGTACCGGCTGTCGCCGTTGCGGGCGCCGTGCCTGCCGCTGATCGCGATGCTGTACGCGGCGATGACCACCGACTCGGCCCGGCGGTACCACCTGGGCCGGGGCGGGCAGTGGAAGGGCCGGACGATACCGGCGGACCAGCGCGACTAGGTCGCCGGGCCCTGGCGCCCGCGAGGCTACCGGGACTAGGTCGCCGGGCTCCGGGCACCCTCGGCGGGGGCGAACAGCACGATCGCCGCGAGGTCCTCGGCCACGTCGGTGAACCGGTGCTCCTCACCCGCTGCCACGTAGATTACTGACCCAGGTTCCACGGCGGTGCTGTCCTCCCCGGCCCACAGCACCGCCCGGCCCGCGGTCACCACGTAGACCTCGTCCTCGGTGTGCGGTTCCTGGTCGTCGATGCCGCCGCGCGGGATCGAGTAGGTGCCGACGCTCAGGTCCGCGACCCGGAACTGCTCTACCCAGTGGTTGCCCGCCTGGCCAGACGGCGGCGTGAACCACCCGGCATCGCCGATGATCTTCATTGCGGCCCCCTCCCGGCCGTCACGATATACCGTCCGGGCCGGGCATTTTCGTTGACCTTTGGCCTGCCGTATGCGGCATAACCTCCAAATACCTGGAAATGATCAAAGTAGGGACAGGAGGGGGCACGGCACCGGAGGTCACGATGAGACGCAGCGTTCGGCTGGGCATCGCGGTCGCCGCAGTGGCGTTTCTCGCTGCGGCGTGCAGTTCGTCATCTGGCACATCAGCGAGCGGCGGGAAGGCGGTCACCGGCGGGACGGCGACCTTTGCCGAGCCACCTGGCGTCACGCCGAACTACATCTTCCCGATGCTCACCGGGGCGTACTACAGCGTGGCCAACATCGAGGAGTTCCAGCGGCTGTCGTTCCGGTCCCTGTACTGGATCGGCAACGGCAAAGGCCAGCCGGTCGTCGACCCGGCGCTCAGCCTCGCGGCGTTGCCGGTCTACAGCGACAACGACTCCGTGGTGACGATTCACCTCGGCAACTACACCTGGTCCGACGGGCAGCCGGTGACGGCACGGGACGTCGCGTTCTGGATCAATCTGCTGCGGGCCAACAAGGCAGACTTCGCCGCCTACATCCCCGGCGAGTTCCCGGACAACCTGAAGAGCTACAAGATCGTCAACTCGAAGACGATCGTGCTGACGCTCACCGGGTCCTTCAACCCGACCTGGTTCACCTACGACCAGCTATCACAGATCACGCCGCTGCCCACCCAGACGATGGACAAGACGTCGGCCTCGGGCAAGGTGGGCAGCTACGACATGACGACCGCCGGGGCCAAGGCCGTGTTCGCGTTCCTGACCGCGCAGTCGAAGGACGTCGCCAGCTACGGCAGCAACCCGCTGTGGCAGGTCGTCGACGGACCGTGGAAGCTGGTCAGCTACCAGACCACCGGTTACGCGAAGTTCGCCGCCAACCGCGCCTACGCGGGCCCGAGCAAGCCCAAGCTCAGCTACTTCGTTGAGCTGCCGTACGCCAGCGACACCTCCGAGCTCAACGTGCTGCGTTCCGGCACGACGATCGACTACGGCTACCTGCCGACCGAGGACGCGTCGCAGTCCTCGGAGCTGGCCTCGGATGGGTACAGCACGGTGCGGTGGCAGAGCTGGGGCACGAGCTATTTCCTGATGAACTTCCAGAACCCGAAGACCGGGCCGATCATCGCGCAGGCCTACATCCGGCAGGCCATGCAGTCGCTGATCGACGAGCCCGCGTACCTCAAGGGCCCGCTGGAGGGTTACGGCCACACCGACTACGGCCCGGTCCCGGTGATCCCGTCCAACCCGTACATCGACGCGTACGAGGCCAAGGGCCCGTGGCCATACTCGCCTGCCACCGCGGTCAAGCTGCTGTCGAGCCACGGCTGGACCGTGAAACGCAGCGGCACGACGACCTGCACTTCGCCGGGATCCGGCGCTGGCCACTGCGGAGCGGGCATCGCCGCGGGCACCCCGCTCAGCTTCTCGCTGCAGTTCGCCAACGGAATTCTCCAGGTGAGCGAGGAGATGCAGGCGCTCAAGTCCAGCTTCGCCCAGGCTGGCATCCAGGTCAGCCTGACCTCGGCGCCGTTCGACTCGATCATCAGCCTGCTCGCCCCGTGCACCAAGACGGAGTCCTCCTGCTCCTGGCAGATGCTCGACTACGGCGGCGGCTGGACCTACGGGGTGGACCCGTACCCGACCGGCGACCAGCTGTTCGCCACCGGCTCGGGCTCGAACGCCAGCAATTACTCCAGCCCGGAGGCGGACAAGATCATCGCCGCCACCGTGCACGGCCCCGGCACGCTCACCACGTACGAGAACTACGCCGCCGACCAGATCCCGGTGCTGTGGATGCCGCAGCCCGTCTACCAGATATCTGAGATCAGCAAGAACCTGCACGGCACCCTGCCGCAGAGCCCGATCGAGAGCCTGACCCCGGAGGACTGGTACCTCACCAAGTGACGCCCGCGGGGGGCTCCGCCGCCCCCGCATACCCCCAGACCCCGCACTCCTTTGGGGCTCTGGCCCGCGTGGCCCCAAACGCACCCTGCGGGGGCTTCGCACCCCTGCGGGGCCTCCGCACCCGGTTAGCTCTCGAACGCGGACGGCGGCGGGCAGGCGCAGGCCAGGTTGCGATCGCCGTAGGCGCCGTCGATCCGCCGGACCGGTGGCCAGTACTTGGACCTCCGGTCGCCCGGTACCGGGTACGCGGCCTGCTCCCGTTCGTAGGGGTGCGCCCAGTCCGCGGCGAGCAGCATGGCCGCCGTGTGCGGCGCGTTCTTGAGCGGGTTGTCCTTGGCGTCGAACTCGCCGGAGGCCAGCTTGGCGATCTCCTGCCTGATCCCGATCATGGCATCGCAGAACCGGTCGAGCTCGGCCAGGTCCTCGCTCTCGGTCGGCTCGACCATCAGCGTGCCGGCCACCGGGAACGACAGCGTCGGCGCGTGGAAGCCGTAGTCGATCAGCCGCTTCGCCACGTCCTCAGCGGTGATGCCGGTCTGGCTGGTAATCCGCCGCAGGTCCAGGATGCACTCGTGCGCGACCAGGCCGTCGTGGCCGGTGTACAGCACGGGGAAGTGCGGATCCAGCCGCTTGGCGACGTAGTTAGCGGACAGGATCGCGACGCCCGTCGCGCGGCGGAGCCCCTCGGCGCCCATCATCCGGATGTACGCCCACGAGATCGGCAGGATCCCAGCCGACCCGTACGGGGCGGCGGCGACCGGGCCCGCGTGGCCGGGCTGGGCGGGCTGGCCAGGCACCCCGGGCCGCCCCAGGAAGGGGTGGCCGGGCAGGAACGGCGCGAGGTGGGCGCGCACCGCGACAGGCCCGACCCCGGGGCCGCCGCCTCCGTGCGGGATGCAGAACGTCTTGTGCAGGTTGAGGTGCGACACGTCGGCACCGAACGTGCCCGGCCTGGCGAGCCCGACCAGGGCGTTCAGGTTCGCCCCGTCGACGTACACCTGCCCGCCCGCGTCGTGCACCTCGTTGCAGACCTCGCCGAGGGTCTGCTCGAACACGCCGTTGGTCGACGGGTAGGTCAGCATGATCGCGGCGACGCTCCCGGCGTGCGCGTCCAGCTTGGCACGCAGGTCTCCCACGTCGATAGCGCCGTCGTGGCCGCACTTCACGACGGCAACCCGCAGGCCGGCCAGGACCGCGCTCGCCGCGTTCGTCCCGTGCGCCGACTCGGGGATCAGGCACACGTCGCGGCCCGGCTCGCCGCGGGAGGCGTGGTAGTGCCGGATCGCGAGCAGCCCGGCGAGCTCCCCCTGTGATCCCGCGTTGGGCTGCAGCGACACCGCGTCGTACCCGGTGATCTCGGCCAGCGCGTCCTGCAGACCGCCGATCAGCTCCAGGTAGCCGGCGGCCTGCTCGGCGGGGGCGAACGGGTGCAGCCCGGCGAACTCTGGCCAGGTGATCGGCTCCATCTCGGCCGCCGCGTTCAGCTTCATCGTGCACGAGCCGAGCGGGATCATCGACCGGTCGAGCGCGATGTCGAAGTCGGCGAGCCGCCGCAAGTAGCGCAGCATCGCCGTCTCGCTGCGGTGGGAGTGGAAGACCGGGTGGGTGAGGAATTCGCTGTCCCGGCGCAGCGCGTGCGGCAGCGCGTCGGGGGCCCCGGCGGCCAGCTCCACGTCCCGGCCGGCCAGGGCGGCGGCGACCGCGCGCAGCTGGTCTTCCGTCGTGGTCTCGTCGCAGGCGACCTGCACCGCGTCCGGGCCGTCCTGGTACAGGTTGTAGCCGGCCTCGCGGGCCCGCGCCACCGCGCCGGCGGCGGCGCCGGGCAGCAGCACCCGGACCGTGTCGAAGAACTCGCCGGACTCGACGCCGAGGCCCTCGTCGCGCAGCGTCTGCGCGAGCGTAGCCGCCCGGCGGTGCACCCGTTCGGCGATCGCGGTCAGCCCGTCCGGGCCGTGGTAGGCGGCGTACATGGCGGAGATCACGGCCAGCAGCACCTGCGCGGTGCAGATGTTGCTGGTCGCCTTCTCCCTGCGGATGTGCTGCTCGCGGGCCTGCAGCGCGAGCCGGTACGCGGGGTGGCCGTCCGCGTCCACCGAGACGCCGACCAGGCGGCCGGGCAGCTGCCGCTTCAGCGCGTCGCGGACGCAGATGTAGCCGGCGTGCGGGCCGCCGAAACCCATCGGCACGCCGAACCGCTGCGCGGTGCCGACGGCGATGTCGGCGCCGAACTCCCCCGGCGCCCGGAGCAGGGTCAGCGCCAGCAGGTCGGCGGCCACCGCGGCCACCGCGCCCCGGGCGTGCGCCGCCTCGATCGCGGGCCCGAGGTCTCGCACCGCGCCGCTGGCGCCGGGGTACTGCAGCAGCACGCCGAACAGCTCCCCGTCCGGCTGCGCGGCGACCAGCTCCGGAGTGACCGGCGCGACGACCAGGTCGATGCCGAGCGGCTCTGCCCTGGTGGCCAGCACCGCCAGCGTCTGCGGCAGGCAGTCGGCGTCGGCGATGAAGATCCGGCCCTTGCCGACGACCCGGCGCGCCATGGTCATCGCCTCGGCCGCGGCCGTGGCCTCGTCCAGCATGGACGCCCCGGCCACCGGCAGCCCGGTCAGGTCCTCGACCACGGTCTGGAAGTTGATCAGCGCCTCGAGGCGGCCCTGGGATATCTCCGGCTGATACGGCGTGTACGCGGTGTACCAGGCCGGGTTCTCCAGCAGGTTGCGGCGGATCACCGCGGGCGTGACCGTGCCGTAGTAGCCGAGGCCGATCATCGAGGTGAGCACTTCGTTGCGGCCGGCCAGCCGGCGCACCTCGGCGAGCGCCTGTTCCTCGGTCAGCGGCCCCGGCAGGTTCAGCTCGCGGTCCGCGGCGAGCCCGGCGGGCAGCGCCGCCGAGGTCAGCTCGTCGAGCGACGCGTAGCCCACCGACTTGAGCATCTGCGCCTGATCGTCATCGTACGGCCCGATGTGACGCTGCGCGAACTTCATGGGAGCCTCCTCGGCGGCCCGCTACCGGGCTGCCTGGCGTTGCTGTTAGCCGGAGTCCCCCTCTGTCGCCGCATCCGCGCGCAGTTCCAGAGCCGCTTGTCCCGCCCGGTCCTTGATGCCTGAGAGGTTCCGGGGATGTTGCCCCTTCGGCGCCCCGCGACTGGCTGCGCGAGGACTCTCCCGGGCGGTGTCGTCAGCGCACCCGAGCTTACCCGAGCAAGCACCCTCACCCGCGGCAACACACGCCCCCCTCAACGTGCGCTGAACTCGGCGGTTCGGAAATGTCTGGTGCATACCGGACATTTCTAAACCGCTGACGCGATCATGGTCCCTCGGCGGCGTGCCCAAGGTTCCTTGCCCAGGGAACGCAGCTGCGGTCAGATGTCGTCCCAGCGGAACACCCGGACGGCGGTGAGCGTGAGCGCGGCGGTGAGCCCGAGCAAGATGCCGATCGCGGGCAGCGCTGACGCCGGTCCCTCGCCGCGCGCCATCACGTCCTGCATGCCGGTGACCAGGTAGCGCAGCGGCATTGCGTAGGAGACATCGCGGATCCAGGCCGGCGCAAAATCCAGCGGGATGAACGCGCCGCCGAGGAACGCCATCGGCAGGATGATCAGGTTGGCGATGGCGGTAGCCGCCTGCTGGCTCTTCGCGACCGCGCCGGTGAGCAGGCCGATCGACATGAACGCGAGCGTTCCGGCGGCTACCACCGGGATCGCCATCCACCAGGACGCGGTGAGCCTCAGGCCAAAATACGGCCGGGTGGCGATGAGCAGGAACACGGCCAGCTGGACCATGGCGATCGCCAGGCTGACCCCGACCCGCGCGGTGACCACCGAGGCGGTGCTCACTGGCGCCAATCGGAGCCGGCGCAGCAGCTTGTCTTTCCGCCAGGTCACCAGCGTGATCGCGGCGCCGAACGCGGCGCCCGAGGCGATCGCCCAGCCGAGCAGCCCGGGCGCGATGTACTGGATCGCCTTCAGCGACTTGTCCTCCACCTGCGCGGTGGTCAGCTGGAACGCCGGAGCCCGCCGGGACGCCGCCTGGTTGGCCTGCTGCACGAGCGACGCGAACACCGCCTGAACCACGCCGGCGGTGACCTGGTCGGCGATCGAGTAGTGCACGATCAGGCTGTTGCCCCGTTGCTGGACCGCGGCGTCGTCGGTGCCGGCCCTGACGTCCTGCAGCGCCTTAGCCAGGCTTCCGTTCCTGCTGATCGTCATCACCTTGCGGAGCTGGCCGTGGCTGCCGGCGCTGGCCTGGTCGAGCAGGCTGACCCGGCCGACCTCGATCACGCTGACCCGCGGAGTTCCGGTGTCCTTGTAGATCGAGCCGAACAGCAGCAGGAACAGCACCGGGATCAGGATCGAGAACACCAGCGCCACCCGGTCCCTGACGAAGCCGCGGAACATGGCCAGCGACAGACTGCGGAACGCGCCGCCGCTCATCTCATCGCCGCCCTCGCGGTGCGTCGCGCCGGGGGCGCGCCGACAGACACCGCGCTGGCTTCGGGACTCATCCGCGGTATTCCCGCCCGGTGAGGTGCAGGAACACGTCCTCGAGGGTGGCGCCGGACACCCGCAGCCCAGCCAGGGCCCCGCGGTCGGCCAGCCCGGCCAGCACGACGCCCGGATCGCGCGTGGCGATCGTCAGCGAGACGCCGTCGTCGGTCACGCTGTCCGGAGCGGCGCCGGGGCCAGCGAGGCCGCGGGCGGCGTCCGCGGACAGCAGCCCGGACTCCACGCTGACCCGCAGCGGCTGGTCCAGCCGCCGGACCAGGGCGGCCGGCGGGCCGTCCTCGAGGATCACGCCATGATCCATGATCGCCACCCGGTCGCAGAGCGTCTCGGCCTCGTCCATGTGGTGCGTGGTCAGCACCACGGTCCGCCCCTCGGCGCTGATCTGCCGCAGCAGGTCCCACAGGTTCCGCCGGGCCTGCGGATCCAGCGCCCCGGTCGGCTCGTCGAGGAACAGCACCTCCGGGTCGTGCACCAGCGCGCACGCGATGGACAGCCGCTGTGCCTGGCCGCCGGACAGCTTCTCGGTGCGGGTACCCGCCTGGTCCTCGAGCCCGACGACGCCGAGCATCGCGTCCGCCCGCCGCGCCGGGACGCCGTACAGCATGGCGAAGGTCTGCAGCTGCTCCCGCGCGGTGAGCCGCTCGAAGAACGACGACGCCTGGAGCTGGACGCCGATCCTGGGCAGCAGCGCCGGGTTGCGCGGCCACGGGGCCACGCCGAGCACGCTGACCCTCCCGCCGTCGGCCCGGCGCAGGCCCTCGACTATCTCGAGCGTCGTGGTCTTGCCCGCCCCGTTCGGCCCCAGGATGCCGAAGAACTCACCGCGCTGGACCTCGAAGCTGACCCCGTCGACGGCCTTGACCTGTCCGTATGACTTCCGTAGGTCACGTACGGATATGGTCGCCGACACGCCCGCCACATTAACAGGCCGTAACGCACAGTTCCGGGGCTCGCCGGGCTCCGGCGCAGCGCCCGTCCGGAGAGCGGCGTGACTCAGCCGAGCTAGCCGGCCCTGCGGAGGGCCTCGTCGGCTAGGTCGCCGTCGCCGAGCTGGATGTCGTCGACGATGGCGCCGTCCTTGAGCCGGATCATGCGCTCGCAGCGCGCGGCGATCTGGGGATCGTGGGTGGCGATGATGACGGTCATCGGGCGGTTGTGGCGCATCTCGCGCGTCTCGGTCAGCAGGTCGATGATGGCGGCGGCGGTGTGGGAGTCCAGATTGCCGGTGGGCTCGTCGGCCAGCAGCAGGTCGGGGGCGTTGATCAGGGCCCGTGCGATGGCGACGCGCTGCTGCGCCCCCGAGGTTCTCGAGACACTGCGGATCCCGGCAGCCGGGGCCGAAACGTCAGCCGCTCCGGCCCAGTCTTCCGGGGCGGTTTTCAGCCCGTCTTCCTTGCCCGCCGGCGGGCAAGCTCATCAGGGCTAACCGAAGCCAGGCCGACCCTCGTGCCAGGCTCGGCCGCGGTCCCGGCATCCTCGGCCCGCTCGGCGGGGAGGTCGGCGAGCGTGCCCTCGACCTCCTGCCAGACCCGGCCGAGCGCGATGCCGAACACGCCCTGGCCGCCCTGCAGCAGGTCCACCACCTCGTCCGGCGACGTGCACGCGTAGACGCTCGCGCCGTCGCTCATGAGCGTGACCTGCGTGATGTCGCCCGCTCCCTGGTCCCGCAGGTAGTCGACCGCCGCCCGGATCTGCTGCAGCGAGATCCCGGTGTCGAGCAGCCGCTTGACCACCTTGAGCGTCAGAATGTCCCGGAAACCGTACAGCCGCTGCGACCCGGAGCCGCTGGCCGGCCGGACGCTGGGCTCGACCAGCTTGGTCCTGGCCCAGTAGTCAAGCTGACGGTAGGTGATCCCGGCGGCCATGCAGGCTGTCGGGCCCCGGTAGCCGACGTCCTCGGGGCTCGGCGGCACGTCATCGCCGAACAGCAGCCCCTGCTCGTCACCGCCGGGCACGCCGGCCCGATGGGCCTGGCCGTTGCCCTTGATTACCGCCACGCGCACCTCCGGCCCGGGACGCCGAGCCCCCGGGTACTCGTCTCGAACCGTAGGCTGCCCGCGCCGAGGTCGTCAACGATCTGCCACGGCGCGTCGCGGTAACAGTAATGAGTCACGACAAAAGCATCCCCCGGACTGGCGAACTGCAGGCACTCAGGTTGCGCGGCCGAAATCCTCGGGAGTGATCGTGTCAAGGAACTCACGGAACTTCTCGACCTCGTCCTCTTGCTCGTCCGGGATCGCGATCCCGGCCTCTTCGAGGATCTCCTCGGCCGCGAAGATCGTGGCGCCGGTACGCAGGGCCAGGGCTATCGAGTCCGATGGCCGTGCGCTGACTTCCTTGCCGTTCGAGAAGATCAGGTCGGCGAAGAAGGTCCCGTTGCGCAGCGCGGTGATATTCACCGTGCGCAGCTGGACGTCCAGCGCCTCCAGGATGTCGCGCAGCAGGTCATGGGTCAGCGGCCGGACCGGCACCAGGCCCTGCTGAGCATAGGCGATGGCCGTCGCCTCCATCGGCCCGATCCATATCGGCAAGTACCTCTCCCCCTGCGTTTCTTTCAGCAGGACGATGGGCTGGTTCGTGGGCATCTCGACCCGGACGCCTACGACCTCCATCTGCCTCACGGCGGCTCCGTCCTCACGTGCGCCTGACGCGCTGCCTCACTTCTGGACCCTGCTCAAAGGGCACTCCCTTTGTCAACGTACACCCGCTATCCAGACGTGCCCGCCCGCGCCCCAATTGAATTCACCGAAAGGCGCTGCCGCTTGACCCGTGGCCGAACTCACGCACCGGCGGTACCCGCCGGGGTGCCTGGCCCGGCGCCAGGTCCGGTGCCGCCGGCAAACCCGGCCTCGGCCAGGGCGGCCTCGATGAGCGCGCCGTGCAGCCGCATGCTGACCGCCGCTATCTCCCGGGCCGTGCGCCCGGCCTGCTCCCTCGCCTCCGGGTTGCGCTGCCGCAGGGTGGGCGCGACCACCTGCTCGATGAACGACATCTCGCGCTCGACCGCGGCCCGGACGGCCCGCAGGTGCCGGGCCTCGACGCCGTACCTGCCGAGCACGGCGGCGGCGGACGCGACCTGGAGCGCGTCCCGCTGGTACACCCGCCCGGTCCGCCGGACCAGCCCGAAGTTCTCCAGCTCGGCAAGCTGCTTCTCGTCGATCCCGGCTGCGGCCAGGAACTCGCTGCGGCTCAGCGGGGCTGGGCTTCTCCCGCCGCGGGTGCTCCCGTCGGGGCTTCTCGCGTCGGGGGTGCTCCCGTCGGGGGTGCTCCCGTCTGGGTGCCGTGGCAGCCGTTCCTTGATGACCCGCAGCGGCAGGTACTGATCGCGCTGGGCGATCAGGATGTACCGGAGCCGCTCCACGTCGGCCTCGTCGAACCTGCGGTACCCAGACGGCGAACGGGCGGGCTCGATCAGCCCCTCCGACTCCAGAAACCGGATCTTGGACACGCTGACGTCAGGAAACTCCGCGCGAAGACGGGCGATCACCTCGCCGATGCCGAGGTACGCGCGAGCAGGCTGTGCGCTCATCGGATTCGCGGCGAGGAGACTCTCGCCGCAGGGCCAGACATGAAACGCCGCTTCACCGCCTCAAGAATGTCAGTGGTCGCTACTAGATTCGACTTATGTCCCGCTACCGGCTGACGCCAACGCCCACACGGGAGATTAGCCTGGCCCAGCACTGTGCACATGCGCGGTACGTGTGGAACCTCGCCGTCGAGCAGCAGTCCTGGTGGCGGCGAGGCCGCGGTAACGCACCCGGATACTGCACACAGGCCGCGCAGCTGACCGAGGCTTCTGGGTGGGGGTTGCTGGCGCGCCGACTCGAGGACAAGGCTCCCGGGCGGGTCGAGAAGATCAAACCCACGTTCACTAGCCAGCGGTGCTCGGCGTGCGGGCATGTCGCGGCGGACAGTCGCAAGAGCCAAGCTCTGTTCCGTTGCGCGGCCTGCGGATACATCGGCAACGCGGACGTGAACGCGGCTCAAAACATCGCCGCAGGGCATGCGGTGTCTGCGCGGGGACGCTCGCCGCTGGGCGAGCGGAAGAACCGCGAACCTCAACCTCTGTCCCTCTCCGCGTAGAGGTTGTAATCCCCGCTAATCATCGCGGGGAGGATGTCAACCCCCGACCTGTGCGCCTCCGCCGCCATGCTCCGCCTGCGAGTACGGGCCGAGCAGGAACACCAGGCGGAACTTGCCCACCTGCACCTCGTCGCCTCCGGTCAGGTCCGTCTCCTCGATCCGCTCCCGGTTCACGTACGTGCCGTTGAGGCTGCCGACGTCGCGGACGGTGAAGCGGCTGCCGGACCGGTAGAACTCGGCGTGCCGCCGCGACACGGTCACGTCGTCGAGAAAGATGTCGCTGTCCGGATGGCGGCCAACCAGCGTGAGGTCGCTGTCCAGCAGGAACCGGCTGCCGGCGTTCGGCCCGCGCCGCACGACCAGCATCGCCGTTCCGGCCGGCAGCGTGTCGAGCATCGCGGCATCGGCGACCGGCTCATCGCCGACTTCCGTATCACCAGCGTCGATGCCGACGGCCGAGATCACGGAGGTGGTGTCCGCCAAGCCCTCCCCCGAGCCACGGCCCACGGGCGCGAGCGGGTTGCCGCAGTGCGAGCAGTAGCGAGCCCCTTCGGGATTCTCCTGACCGCACCGGATGCAGTACACGCTGGCCATGCTCCTGCCTAGCCTCCCATTCGCCGGCCATCCGGCCGGGGCGGGAACCATGTCAGCCGACTGATCCTGGGTGGTTCGCCGCGAGAACTCCGCTGGTGGAGTCAACGCTACCCGCGCCGCACCGCGCCGGTCCATGCGCCACGCGCGCCGTGGCTGCCCCGGCGGGCCGACCGGAATCCGGCCGGGCAGGTGCTTATCCCCGGCGCCGGGCGCCCCGGCCCCGGCACCGCCCGACGCGCCAGCGTCCGTCCGCGTGGCTCGCGCACGCGCCTTCTCACGACGCCTACGCCACATTCTGGCCGCACCTCCGACGCGCCACCGCTACTTGCAATTCAGCGATTCTCTCATGCGGGCGCTCTTCGCGCCGTCACTCTACGGCAGCTCAGACAGCAGCTGGAACCGGGCGATGCGCGGCTCAGCGCCCGGCCTGGGCAACTACCGCGGCCCACTCGTCGAGCAGCGCCTGCGCCGCGTCGTCGTCGGTGCCCTCTGCCCACAGGTGGGTGACCGCGTCAGACGGGTCGGGCAGGACCAGAATCCACCCGCCTTCTGGCTGCTCAACGCGCACCCCGTCGGTGGTGTCGACCTTCCGGTCCCCGGCCGCTTCCACGATCGTCCGCATCACGCTGCCCTTCGCCGCCCATGGGGTCGGCATGGAGCGCTTGAGCAGGTGGGCCTCTGGGATCCTGGCGTCGATCTGGCTCAGCGTGAGCCTGGTCCTGGCGACCAGGCCGAGCAGGCGGGCAAACGCCGCGATCCCGTCGATGGAGCGGGAGAACTCGGGCATCACGAAGCCGCCACGGCCGTCCGCGGCGAAAATCACGTCCTCGGCGGCGGCCGCCTCGTAGATCCCGTACAGCGAGGTGGCTGTCCAGTCCACCTTCACCGAGTGGAACCGTGACACCCGCTCGGCGACCCTGGTGGTGGTCACCGGCAGGGCGACCCGGCCGGTGCGCCGCTCGGCTGCGATCAGGTCGAGCACGACGAGCAGCGCGCGCTCGTCGCTGACCAGGGAGCCCTTGTCGTCGACCAGCGTGATCCGCTCGCCCACCGGGTCGAACCTGACGCCGAAGTCGGCACGCGACGACGAGACGAGCTCGGCAAGGCGGTGCAGGCCGGCCCGGATCTGCGCGAGCGACTGCGTCGGCGACGCCTCGTCCAGCCGGTTGTTCACGGTGAGCACGTCGACGCCGATGGTGCCGAGCAGGACGGGCAGCACCAGCGACGCGGTCCCGCCTGCGCAGTCGGCGACGACCTTCAGGCCAGCGCCGCGGACGCCGGACATGTCGATGCCCCGGAGCAGCGCGTGAGTGTAGGCCTCGACCACGCGCGGCGGGTAGGTCAATTCCGCGATCTCGCCGGGAAAGGCGCGCCGGTACTCCTGCCGGGAGAAGACGCGCTCCAGCTTGCGCTGCGCGGCCTGCGACATGTCGGCGCCGTCGGAGTCGAGGAAGATGATGTCGATGGACTGCGGATCGCCCGGCGTCGTGCGCAGCGCGATCCCGCCGCTGTACTCGCTGCGCGCGGTCTCGAACCTGGCTACCGGCAGCGGCTGGGCCTCCAGGTCGACCACGTTGATCGCGCTCGCGTTGAGCGCGCTGTGCACCGCGCGCTTCAGCGCCCGCGCGGCGCGCGACACGTCCCTGGACGTGGTGACGGTCGTGCCTTTTTTCAGCGTCGTGGCGTAGGCGCTCGCGAGCCGGACGCAAAGCTCAGGAGTGATCTCCACGTTGACGAGGCCGGACACCCCGCGCGGCCCGAACAGCGTCCGCTGCCCGCGGGACTCCCAGATCACGCTGGTGTTCACCACGGCGCCGGCCTCGATCGTCTTGAACGGGTAGACCTTGACGTCGGCGGACACGTACGCCTCGGGCTCGATCACGCACTCGTCGCCGACGATGGCGGACTCCTCGATCCGGGCCGAGCGCATCACGTCGGTGTTCTTGCCCACCACGCAGCCGCGCAGGGTGGCGCCGCTGCCGACGTAGACATTGCTGTGCACGACCGCCCGGTGCAGGAACGCACCCTCCTTGACCACCACGTTGCTGCCGACCACGCTGTACTCGCGCACCTGGGCGCCACCCTCGATCTTGGCGTACTCACCGATCGCGAGCGGGCCGCTGAGCGTCGCGTCCGGATCGACCTCGGCCCCCTCGGCGATCCAGATGCCCGGGGACACCTCGAAGCCGTCGATGTGCGCCTGCACCCGGCCGGCCAGCACGTCGGCCTGGGCCTTCAGGTAGCTCTCATGCGTGCCGACGTCCTCCCAGTAGCCGTCGGCGACCCAGCCGTACAGCGGCGCGCCGCGCTCGAGCAGCCGGGGGAAGATGTCGCCCGACCAGTCGGCCACCTCGCCCGGGGAAAGCTCGGCGAGCACCTCGGGTTCCATCACGTAGATGCCGGTGTTGACGGTGTCCGAGAACACCTGGCCCCACGTGGGCTTCTCGAGGAAGCGCTGGATCCGCCCGTCGTCGTCCACGATGATGATCCCGAACTCCAGCGGGTCGGGCACCCGGGTCAGCCCCACGGTCACCAGCGCACCGTTGTCCTTATGGAACCGGACAAGCTCGGACAGGTCGATATCGGTGAGGGCATCGCCCGAAATGACCAGGAACGGCTGGTCCCGCAGTGCGTCCTCGGCGTTCTTCACGCTGCCGGCGGTGCCGAGCGGGGCCTCCTCGGTGGCGTACTGCAGGCTCATGCCGAAGTCCTCGCCGTCGCCGAAGTAGTTGCGCACCATCGAGGCGAGGAACGCCGTGGTGACCACGGTCTCGTCGAAGCCGTGCTGCCGCAGCAGCCGGAGCACGTGCTCCATGATCGGCCGGTTGACCACGGGCAGCATCGGCTTGGGCTGGTTAGCGGTCATCGGGCGCAGCCGAGTGCCCTCTCCGCCCGCCATCACGACAGCCTTCACCGCGACCCAGCCTCCCTGTTTCCCCCGGGGTTACCCGGGGGGACGAGTCTGTCGATCCCCCCGCTGCGTTGCCATAGGGGAACGCCCCCCCGATTCCCCCCGAAGTATGCGTCGCGCCTGCTCCACGTACAACACGGCGGCACACCAGTACAGTGCACTTCCCCAGATGGCAAACGCCCAACCGGCGATTCTGGCGACCTCGGAGTAGGTGGCCGTGTGCGCGCCGAGGAGCAGCAGCGGGAACGCATACAGCAGCGTCGCCGTGGCGGCCTTGCCGGCGAAGCTGACCTGCAGCGGGCCGTAGCCGTGCCGTCGCAGCACGAGCAGCACGATCCCCAGCATCAGCTCACGGACGGCGAGCAGGATGACGAGCCACCACGGGATGATGGCCCGGACCGCGAGCGCGATGACCGTGGCCACGATGTAGGCCCGGTCCGCCGTCGGGTCGAGCAACTGGCCGAGCCTGCTCTGCTGGTTCAGCGCGCGGGCGATCTTGCCATCCAGCCAGTCAGAAAGACCTGAGGCGATCAGCAGCCCGAACGCCCACCAGTCCCCGGTCTGGGTCCGCAGGCCAAGCACCAGCCACAGGAAAACCGGCACTCCGGCGAGACGGGCCACGCTGATCGCGTTCGGGATGGTCAGGACCCGGTCCTGCGCGTCGGTTGCGGCCACGTCCTCGGCCGCTGCCTTTGCCATCCTGCCTCGCTGCCCTGCCTCGCTGGTCCCGGGCCGGCCCTTCGCTCGCGGGCGGTGCGCCCAGGATACGGCGGCCCGGCCGCGCGGACGGCTAGGCGGCCTCCCATAGCGTGGCGATGCCCTGGCCGACGCCGATGCACATGGTCGCGGCAGCCCGCGCCACGCCACGCCGCCGCAGCTCGTACAGCAGCGTGGTGGTGATCCTGGCACCCGAGCAGCCGAGCGGGTGCCCGATGGCGATCGCGCCGCCGTTCACGTTCACGAGGTCCGGGTCGAGCTTGAGCTCGTCGACGACCGCGACCGCCTGCGCGGCGAAGGCCTCGTTGACTTCCACCAGGCCGAGCTCGCCCACCTGCCACCCGGCCCTGGCCAGCACCCTGGTCATCGCGGGCACCGGGCCGATCCCCATGTAGTCGGGGTGCACCCCGGCAGCCGCCGCCCCGGCGTACCTGGCGATCGGCTGGACGCCCGCGTCGGTGACCGCCCGCTCAGACATCAGCAGCAGGCCTGCTGAGCCGTCGTTCAGTGGCGATGAGTTGCCCCCGGTCACGGTCCCGCCGGTGCGGAACGCGGGCTTGCGCGCGGCCAGGTCCTCCAGGGTCAGATCCGCGCGGATCCCCTCGTCCGCGGTCACCTCGCCACCCGGGCCGGTCACCGGGATGATCTCCTCGGCCAGCACGCCTGCCGCCACCGCGCGCCCGGCCCGCTGGTGGCTCTGCAGCGCGAACCTGTCCTGTCGCTCCCGGTCCACCGAGTAGCGCTTGGCGACGTTCTCCGCGGTCTCCCCGAGGCTGATTGGCGGGTAGAGCTCCTGCATGAGCGGGCTCACCAGCCGCCAGCCGAGCCTGGTGTCGGCCAGACCCGCATCGCGGGGAAACGGCTCGGCCGCGCGGGGCAGCACAAACGGCGCCCGGGTCATCGATTCGGTCCCGCCCGCCAGGCAGATGTCGGCGTCGCCGGCGGCGATGGCCCGCGCGGCATCGGAGATCGCCTCCATGCCCGACCCGCAGAGCCGATTCACCGTCGCGCCGGGGATCTCGACCGGCAGCCCGGCGAGCAGCACGCCCATCCGGGCTACGTTCCTGTTGTCCTCGCCGGCCTGGTTGGCCGCGCCCCAGTACACGTCGTCGATCCGGGCCGGATCAAGCCATGGATTCCTGGCGGCCAGCGCCCGGATCACGTCTGCCGTCAGGTGGTCGGGGCGGACCCCGGCCAGCGCTCCCTTGATCTTGCCCACCGGGGTCCGGCACGCGTCGACTGCGAAGACCGTGTTCCTGCCGCTCATGTCTTGAATGTACCGTCGGCGGCGCTGTTGGCCACCCGGCCATACGCGGGCTACACGCTGTTGGCCACCGGCCGTACGCGGGCTACACGCTGTTGGCCACCCGGCCGTACGCGGGGCTAGGCGGTGTGCTCTTCGATGAAGGCGGCCAGCGTGCCGAGGGTGGCCAGCGCGTCGAGGTTGAGGTCCTCGCGGGCGACGTCGACGCCGAATCGCCGGTGCACCTCGCGCAGCAGCAGCGTGCCGGTCAGCGAGTCCAGCCCGACCCCGGCCCCGAACAGCGGCACCTGCTCGCCGACGTCGGCCAGCTCCGCGCGCCCGGTGGCCTCGGCCAGGATCTCGCGGAGCCCGGCGATGATCTCGGGCCCGCCGCCCCGTCTCACCGCCCGGTCACCCCGCTTCCCGCCGCCCGGCCGTCAGGCCGCCGACGCCCACTCGGGCAGCTCGGGCAGCGGCCCGTCCAGCGCCCGGGTGAACACCGCGGCCGGCTGCTCTGGCGTGCCGCCCTCGGCCGCCCGGAAGCCGGAACCGGCCAGGGCCAGCCGCAGCGGCACGTTTCTGGGGCTGACCAGGCACGGGACGGCCAGCGTCGCGGCGCCGTCCTGCGCAGCCGACCGCGCCAGCCACGCGAGCAGTGCCTCGATGACGCCGCGGCCCATTGCCCGGCACGACATCATCAGCAGCGAGACCGTCCAGCCGTCGTCGGCGGTCTCCACGACGCACCCGCCGACCAGCCCGTCGTCTCCGAACCTGTCGTGCAGCCGCACCGTCGCGACCCGGTGCGCGGGCGAGCCGGTCAGCGCGGCCAGCTCCGCCTCGGTCATGCCCCGCCCGGCCGAGTTGAACTGATGCGTGCGCACCGACAGCTCGTGCAGCCGCGGCACGTCCGCGGGCGTGGCAGGGGCGATCGACACCCGGGTGCCGCAGTACCGCAGGAACTCGTCCCGGGACCCGCCGAACGCCCGGGCCTCCTCCTGCCGGAGCCGTCGCTCGGCGTACATCTCGCCGCGGCGGCGCGCCTCGTCCGTGACCACCGGAGGGCTGAACTCCGGCCAGCCGACGGCGTCCGCCATGTCCTCAGGCGACAGCACCAGGGCCTCGGGCACCCGGAACGAGACCTCGGCCCGCTCGTAGAGGTCGTCGTCGACGAACGCGACCGCGTCGGGGGCCATGGCCAGATCGGCGACGATCCGGCTCACCGCGTCCGACTTGCGGTCCCAGCCGCATTCAACGGCCGCGAACTGCAGGCCGGTGGCCTTCTCGGCGTACTCGGCCGCCTCCTGCGGGTTCCTGCTGGCGATGGCGTGCAGGATGCCGCGCTCGGCCAGCTCGGCGGCGACCGCCACCATGGCCTGGTCGGGCGGTGGCGGCTGGGAGCCGGATTCCAGGTACACCCCGGACAGCATCGTGTTGTCGAGGTCCCAAATGACGCATTTGATCATCATGCGTTGCCTTCCCCGTGTGAGCTGGCCACCCGCTTTTCCATCGTGACGTGCGTCGCCTCGAAACCGAACTTCCGGTACAGCGCCCGCATGCCGAGGTTCCTCGCGTGAACCTTCCCGGTGAGCAGGCGCAGCCCGGCCTCGTCGGCGGCCCGCAGCACGGCGGCCAGCAGCAGCTCGCCTATCAGGCTGCGGCCGGGGACGTCGGCAACGGCCAGCGACCTGAAGTTCCCGTACCGCGCGCCGGTCAGCGAGTTGGTCCTGCCGGACAGCCACGCCCAGCCGACCGGCTCGTCCTGCGCCGCCTCGGCGGCTGCCACGAGCGTGATCTCCCCCGGCCTGCCCAGCGCACCACCGACCCGCCTGCGGTGCAGCCCGGCGTCGGTGACCGCCTCATCGCCGAACGACACCTGCGCGATCTCCACCTCGAAGTTGGCGATCGCGTCGAGATCGTCGGCTGTGGCCTCCCGGACTAGGTATCTGGGCAGGCCGGAACTCCCCGGGCCTGCCTCGCCGCTCATTCCGCTCCCGTTTCCGTTTCCGTTCCCGTACGCGCCCGCAGCGGCATCGGCCGGAACACCGAGCCGCCGCACTGCGGGCACCCGGCTTCCTGCAGTGCCGCGATGCGTGGCCACCGGCCACCCGGGCCGACCTCGTGCACGGCCCGGCAGCCTGCACACCGGTACGGCCGGGCCGCGGTCGCCCGGACCTCGGCCGTGTACAGCGGCCCGGTGGCGTCGCCCTCGATGAGCGGCGCGGCAGCCGCCGTGCTGCGCAGATAGTACAGGTGGCTGGTGCCGGCCAGGATGCCTGCGCCCAGGTACTCGTTGAAGTTGGGCCACAGCGCACGCACGGCCAGCCCCATGGAGCCGATCAGCTGCTGTACGTGCAGCGTTTCGTCGGGCCTCCGGGCGCCGAACGAGAAGAAAACCTGCCTGCCGGGCGCGGGCGCCAGCGCGCTGACCGCGCGGGACAAGAACAGCTCTGCCCCGGCGACGGTGTACGGCGGGTCGGTGCAGGCCACGTCGAACCCGCCGGCCAGGCCGCCGGGCAGCGGACGGCGCAGGTCGTGCTCGACCAGTTCGGCGTCGATCCCGGTGCCCGAGATCTGGTCGGCGGCCCAGGACAGCACGTCGGGATCGGAGTCGATGACGGTCAGCCGCTCGATCCCGGCTGTGGCACCGACGGCGGCGGCGAAGGCGCTGATCGCCACCGACATCAGGTCGTCGTCGCCGAGCAGCAGGATCCTGCGGCCGAGCAGCGCCCCCTCCTCGTGCATCGCCAGCACCCGCCGGATCTTCGTGGCCACCGTGCAGTGCGTCTGGTCCAGTTCCGGCTTTGCCGAGGGAGCCCCCGCCGCCGCGCGGTCCAGTACGGCAGCCAGCCCGGCCAGGGCGTCGGGGACGACGAACCCGCTGCCCTCGCACTCCGGGCAGATCACGCTGAGGTCCGCGTGGTAGGCGCCGAGCAGCTCCCGGCCGGTGGTGGTCAGCCGGACCGGCCTGGCCCGGTCGACGACGCCGCGCCGGCGCAGCTCGTTGCAGACCGCGGCGACGATGGGCACCGGCAGCTCGGACATCCGGCTCACCTCGCGGACCGCCACGGGCTCGCTGCGGGCAATGGCGCGCAGCACGTCACTCACGCCGGACGGTCCCTCGGCCAGGCCTACAGCCGACGCGACGTCGGCGATGACCGAGTCCATGTCCATGAGGGTGTACGGTATCCTCCCACATCATGCCCGGCATCGACGCGGCGCGCAGCTACCCGCAACTGCCCAGGCAGGAGCCACTCGCGCCGAAGTTCCTCTACACCGTCGACGCGAGGCTCACCCGTTCCTCGCCGGTGGACGACATCACGCGGCTGGCCTCCCTGACGGCCGCCGCGGTGGAGGCGGGCAACGGCCACGTGCTCGACACGAGTCACGTGATCTTCCCGAACGGCGCGATCACGCTGGTGCTGATCCTCGCCGAGTCACACCTGTCGATTCACACCTGGCCGGAAGAGGACCTGATCGCGATCGACCTTTTCAGCTGCGGCGGGATCGACGGCGACGCCGTGCTCTCCGGGCTCACCGGGTCGCTCCGGCTCGAGGCGGTCTCGGTGCACAAGATGGCCCGCGGCGTGCCGGACGACCTGCCGCACGCCGGCGACCAGGCTATTTAACCGAACGTTCACCAGTTGTATCCCTGATAGCCTTCATCACTCTAAGCGTTCACAATATTGCTATCCGTAGTGTGGCCTTATGGGGGCGCAAACAGGATCTGCGGCCGCACTGGGCAGGTTTCGATTCGCGCGCTGGCGTCGGCATTTGCGCCGAACTACGCGTTCCTGCTGATCTGCCGGATCATCCTGGGGATCGGCACCGCGGGCGCTTGGCTGCTGCTCGACTTCTGCTACTACGGCAACACGATCTCCACGCCCGAGATCCTGAAGTTGCTCAACCCGCACGCCTCCGAGCTGTACAACGTGCTGGTCCAGTTCGCGATCTTCGCCGCGTTCGCCGTGCCCGGGTACGTCGTCGCGAACCAGCTGCTGGACAAGACCGGACATCCACAAGGCCGGTAACGACGGGTTCATCAAGCTGGTCGAGGACCCGTCCCGTGGCGTCCTGGTCGGGGCCACATCGGCCGGGCCGTGGGGCGGCGAGGTGCTCAGCATGCTGGTACTCGCCGTGCACGCCGCGGTGCCGGTGCAGCGCCTGCGGGAGATGATCTATGCCTTCCCGACCTTTCACCGCGCGGTCTCGGACGCGCTGAGCGAGCTTCCGGCTGGCTCACGCGGCGGCGCCGCGGTGCTTACCGTTCAGGCACAATGTCCAGGCCTACGCGCGGCGCGCGTGGCGGATCGGCCGCGGACCGCCGGTCAGGCCACCCTACGGTGGCCCGGAACGATGAGCTCGGCCCCCGGCCCGGCCTGCTGCAGCCCGGCGGACAAACGCCGGAGGCCTGCGGTGGTCGACCGACTGGTAAGCACGGCCCGAGGATATCAGCGGACGGCCTTCAGCCCCAGACCTCGCCTGCCGTCTCGACGACCAGCCGGAGCTTGGCGGCCTGCTCCTCGGGGGTCAGCACGTTGCCTTCGACCGAGGATGAGAACCCGCACTGCGGCGACAGGCACAGCTGATCCAGCGGCAGGTACTTGGCCGCCTCGTCGATCCGCCGCTTGAGCGCATCCTTGCTCTCCAGCTCGCCGCGTTTGGTGGTGACCAGGCCGAGAACCACCATCTTGCCCGGGGGGACGAACCGCAGCGGCTCGAACGTGCCGGACCGCTCATCGTCGTACTCGAGGAAGAACCCATCAACGGCCAGCTCGCCGAACAGGGCCTCGGCGACGAAGTCGTAGCCGCCTTCGGCTGCCCAGGATGACCGGAAGTTCCCGCGGCACATGTGCGTGGTCACGGCCATGCCATCGGGCCGGCCGGCGATCGCGGCGTTGACCTGCCGGATATAGCGCAGGTGCAGGCGGTCGGCGTCCTCGCCGCGCGCGGCGATCTCGGCGCGCTGCGCCGGGTCGTTCAGGTAGGCCAGGCTGGTGTCGTCGAGTTGCAGGTAGGTGCAGCCCAGGCTGGCCAGCCGCCGCACCTCCTCGGCATAGGTCGCGGCCAGGTCGGACCAGAACTCCTCGACGTCCGGGTAGACGGCGGGATCGATGACAGCCGGGCCGCCGCGGTAGTGAACCATGTTCGGGGACGGGATCGTGAGCTTCGGCGTCGCTGTTGTGACGACCGACTGCAGGTAGCGGAAGTCGGGCTCGAAGATCGTGTGATCCAGGTGCAGTCTGCTCGCCACGTGCAGCGCCGCCGGGGTCCACTCGAGCGTGCCCGAGGCGTTGCGGAACTGCACCGCCAGGCGGCCCGGCGCCGTAGTGATCCCGCCGATCTGGTAGATGAAGTCCATGTGCCAGGTCGCCCGGCGGAACTCGCCGTCGGTGGCCGACTGCAGGCCGAGCCCCTCCTGCGTCGCGACGGCCGAGCGGATCGCGCCGTCCTCGACGGCCCGCAACTGCGCCGAGTCGATGCGGCCGGCCGCGAAATCGTCGCGCGCCGCGTGCACCTGCGGCGGGCGGAGCAGGCTGCCGACGTGATCGGCGCGGAACGGCGGTGTGCTGCGCATAGCGGCCATCGTCATGCGGGCCGGCCGCGCGCGTCAATGCCCGGGCCCGAACGGCGGCCCTCCCGGGTGGTGCGCCGGCGGGGCCAGGGGGCGCGAGGTAGGTTGGGGCGCATCCGGCGCGCGTCTGGTGCGCGCCGGACGCTCGATGGGAGGACCGTGAGCATCGGCAGCCTGGTCGGTTCCGGGCCGCTCATCCTGGCCGTGCCGGTCGCGGCGGCCGCCGGGGCGGTCACGTTCCTGTCTCCGTGCTGCCTGCCGCTGGTCCCCGGTTACCTGTCCTACGTGACCGGGATGTCCGGGGCCGGTTCCGACGGGTCCGGCGCTTCCCAGGCCGACCTCGAGCCCGCGGCCGCGCAGCTGGCCAGCGCCCAGGCCGTCGGCGTCCAGCCTGCCGGGGCCCGTCTGGCCGGCGCCGGGGTTGCGCCGGTCGGCGTCGGCGGGCCGTCCGTTCCCGTGCCGGCGCCGCCGCCGCGCAGCCGGGTGGTGGCCGGCACCGCGCTCTTCGTACTTGGGTTCTCGGCGCTCTACACGTCGTACGGGCTGGCGTTCGGCGGGCTCGGCACCGCGCTCAAGGCGCACCAGCAGATCCTGACGCAGGCGCTCGGCGCGCTGACGATCGTGCTCGGCCTGCTGTTCGCCGGGGTGCTTGATCGGTTCACGTTCACCGGGCGGATCATACGGCCCTCGCTGCGGCCGCGGGCCGGGCTTGCGGGTGCCCCGCTGCTCGGCGTGCTGTTCGGGCTCGGCTGGTCCCCATGCAGCGGTCCGACGCTCACCGCGGTGCTCACGCTCTCCGAGACCTCGGGCACCGCGGTCCGCGGCGCGTTCCTCGCGTTTGTCTACTGTCTTGGCCTTGGGGTCCCCTTCCTGATCGTTGCGCTGGCGTTCCAGCGCGGCATGCGCGCGTTCGGGTTCGCCCGCCGTCACGCGCGCCTGATCACCGGGATCGGCGGCGGCCTGCTCGTGCTGGTCGGCGTGCTCGAGATGACCGGCGCCTGGTCGGCCGCGATCACCTGGCTGCAGGTCCACTGGGGCGGATACACAGCGCCCATCTAGAGCGCGGGATGTATCAGGCGCCCCGTCCGTCCTGCACGCATGTTGCGCGGCGCAAGTTGCGGTTCGCCCGGTGCTGAGGCAGTTCTCCGGTAAGCGGTGAGGCGGCGGCTCTGCCGGGGAGCGATCAGGCGGCGGCCGAACGGCTGCCGGCGGCCGCCCGCAGCCCCTCGAAGATCCGCATGTCGTCGTCCTGCTCGGGATGCCACTGCACGCCAAGCGCGAACGGGTGCCCGGCCAGCTCAATCGCCTCGACGGACTCCCCGTGTGCCCAGGCGACCGCTGTCACGCCGTTGCCGAGCCGGTCCACCGTCTGCTGCCGGCCGTCCGGCACGTCCGCGAACGGCGCCGTCAGGCTCGGGCCGAGCAGCCGGCCGAGCCTGCTGTCCGGGCTGAGCCGCACGTCGCGGGCTATCCATGTCGGCGGCCGCGGTGCCGTGCCGTTGGCGCCGGGGCGGTCGGTGAACGAGCCGCCCCGGGCCGCGTTCAGCACCCGCACGCCGCGGCCGATCGCGACCAGCGGGAGCCCGGCCAGGATCGCCGCGCGCATCAGCGCGAGCTCGCTGGCGTCGCGCACCGGGTCCAGCTGGCGCGCCGGGTCCAGCTGGCCAGCCCCGTCCTGCTGCCCGGCACCGCCGTGTGACGGGTCGATGTCGGCTCCGTCGGAGAACACCACTCCGTCGAGCCCTGACGCGAGGTCAGCCGCGTGATACGGCGCCGATGGCAGCAGCACCGGGACGCATCCGGACCGTTCCACCGCCCGGGCGTAGCTGGCGGGCAGCAGCACCGCTTCCCGCACGCGATCACCCCAGCCGGCGGCGGCCATCTCGCTGGTGATGCCGATGAGCGGGCGAGTCATGAGCCCATGATGGTCCACCGTGGCCTGGTGGCGGGACCAAACGACCTCATGCGGCCGGACACGGTCGGTGACGCCCCGAATAATTCGGCCGGCGCTTGACTCCGGAGCCCTTAACGCCAAAGTGGCGTAGCGGCCGATAATCCAGCGTCTGCTACTAGGCATGATCGCGAAAGTTGACCGAACGGCATTCCGCTACTCTGCGTATTCTCTCGCGTAAGCACACCGAAAAAGGTTGTATATAGCATGTCAGGATGCGACACTCAGACTATGGCGATCGCGCTGGACGGCGGCTACCCTGACGACACTCCTCTAGTCAGCTTCGCAGGTCAGCAGGTTCGCTCGCCCTTCGGGCGGCGTCGTGCGGCGCATCATGAACGACTTTTTTCCTTAACAGATCCGGATCGGCTATTTTCAGCAAGAATTGCTGGCTCTGGCTCAATTGATGACGTTGCGCGACCACAAGATTGGCCCGCCTCGAGCGAGCCCGAGGAGCGCCCGGCGGAGGCCAGGGATTTTGATGCCCGACTGGTAAAGGAATCCTTCTCGCATCTCACGGAGAATCCTGATCTGGCAATGGAGCACTTTTATGCGCGCCTTTTTGTGTGCCATCCAGAAATCCGCTCCATGTTTCCGCATGCAATGCATGACCATATGCAACGGGTATTCGACGCCCTAGCCCGGATCGTGTGGCACATTGACAACCCGGATTCGCTGATTGATTATCTCAGCCGGCTCGGCCGCGGTCACCGGAAATTCGGCGTCAAGGAACGGCACTATGAGCCCTTCCTGACCGTGCTAGCCGAAACGGTCCGGCATTTCAACGGGCACAACTGGACCGCCAAGACGCAGGCAGCGTGGGACGCCGCTCTCGGCCGCGTCTCGTCGGCCATGCTGGCCGCCGCCGAGCGGGACGCGGCGCTGCAGCCACCCTGGTGGGTCGGCGAGGTGGTGCAGCACGATCAGCGCCGGCCCGACCTGGCTGTGCTGACGATCAAGCCGGACCAGCCGCTCCACTACACACCGGGCCAGTACGTGGCCGTGCAGGTGCCGCGGTGGCCACGAGTCTGGCGCAACTTCTCGATCGCCAACGCACCACGCGAGAACGGCCTGGTAGACCTGCATGTCCGGGGCGTACGCGGTGGCATGGTGAGCGGGTCGCTGGTACACAACACCCGGCCCGGCGACACCCTGCTGCTTGGCCAGGCGTGCGGCGAGATGACCGCCTCCGCCGACCCCGAGACCCCCTTGCTGTGCATCGCCGGCGGCACCGGGCTGGCTCCCATCAAGGCGATCATCGAGGGAGTGATCAACGCCAGCAAGCCGGGGCGCCGCCGGGAGATCGTCTTGTTCTTCGGCGGACGGTCCTCCGAAGACCTGTACGACCTGCCCGATCTTCGCGTCCTCGAATGGATCTATTCGGCGCTGACGGTGATTCCCGTTGTCGCACAGCAAGAAGAATTTGACGGCATCAACGGGTCGCTCCCCGATGTCGCGGCGCGTTATGCGAAATGCGAGGGCACGGAAATCTTCGTAAGCGGTCCCGAGTTCATGGTGCGGCGGACGGTTGCGCTTCTCGCAGACCGGGCTCGGCCCGGCCAGATCCGCTACGATCCGCCGGAGTCGGCGAGGTAGCCTCCCGGCTGGCGCAAATGTCCCCCGTGCAATCCCACGGGACCGCCCGCCGCTATCCCGCGCCACCCACCGCGTGCAATCCCATCTCACGCATCGACCTGGGAAAATTACGCGAGATGCAATCCCACGGAGATGCTAAGGGCTGCAATTGCCTGTCATGCAATCTCATTTTGCATCTTGCGGATCGGTCGGCTCAGCTGCCCAGGTGCTCGCCGAAGAACGCGTAAATCCGCCGCCACGCGTCGGCCGCGTCGGACTCGACGTAGTTAATCCTGGCGAACTTCGAGAGCACCGCCATCGCGCCCGACGGCTCGGTCAGGAAGCGGTGCCCCACGCCCGGGTAGACCTGCACGTCGTGCGGGATCTCCAGCACGGTGAGGGCGCGCTGCAGCCGCTCCGGGTGCTTGGTGCCCATCGGGTCCCGCCGGCCGTAGCTCGCGACGATCGGGCACGCGCCGCGCAGCACGTTCTCGGCGTCCTCCGGCACCTCCCCGTAGTTCACCGAGGCCACGTCGAATCGCTCGCGCGGTGCGCAGAGCAGCGCGAACCCTCCGCCCAGGCAGAACCCGATAACGCCGGTCCGCCCGGTGCAGTCGTCCCGGGCGGCCAGGTACCTGCGCGCGGCCTCCAGCATGTCGAAGGCGGGCCCTGACCGGGCCCGGAGCTGGCGGGCCGCGCCGACCACGCAGCGCAGCCAGGATTTGCCGTCGTAGAGATCCGGGGCGAGGGCCAGGTATCCGTGCGCGGCAAACTGGTCCGCCTTGTTCCTGATGTCGTCGTTCAGGCCAAACGCCTCGTGGATCACTACCACGCCGTGCCACGGGCCCGGGGCCGCTCCGGCCGGCGGAACCGCGAGGTAACCGCGTGTGGTGCGGTCGGCTATCTGGTACGAAATCGCTGGCATGCGGCAAACACTGTCATACCTTGCGCCACTGCGGTATCCAGGCGCCGTCGGTCACCGTGTAGTCCCCGAACAGCGCCGGCGCCTCGGCCCGCATCAGCTCAGCGACCTGTGGCTACGGGCAGACCCGGCCATTCCGCTCGAACGCCGCATGGGTGAGCGGCATCAGACTCGCCCACAGCGTTTCCATCTGCTCGGCCACCATCTCGATCTCGCGCTGCGGGAACGAAGGGAACGCGGAGTCCGGGTGCGTTACCCGCAGCGACAGGAAGTTCATCAACGCCCGGGCATTGCAGGTGGCGTACATCGACGAGTAGAGGCCGACCGGCAGCACCGAGCGCGCGACCTCGCGGGCCACGCCGGCTTCCAGCATCTCCAGGTAGGACGCATAGGACTGGCTGCACGACGACTCGATGGTCTTGGTCACGAGGGCGTGCTGCTCGGGTGACCCAGCGGTGAAGACGTACGCGCCCGGCTTTCCTGATTGCACCAGTTTGCGTCGGTGCCCGGTACGTAGAAAACGGGATCAAGCTTGCGGTAGCGTCCGCTCTCCTCGTTGTAGCTGAACGTGCGGTGCCGCATGAACTCGCGGAACACGAAGATCGGCGCGTTCACATAGAACGTCATCGACGAATGCTCAAACGGTGTCCCGTGCCGGTCGCGCATCAGGAAGTTGATCAGGCCCGCAGAGCGCTCGGCATCAGCGTTGACGTCGGCGAGTGACTGCTCACCCTTGGTCGAGACGCGCGCCGCCCAGATCACGTCGGCGTCGGAGGCTGCATGTTTGACGAGCTCCACAGTCATGTCGCTGCGGAAGGTAATGTCCGGCACGGTCGTCATTCTGCTAGGAGCCACCGTCAATCTTCTACCGGGGCGCGCCGGCTAGCGCGTGGCCGCCTGGGTGAACGAGTGCCAGTGCGAGGTGACGAAGCCCGGGTCGACCACAAAGCCGCCCAGGACCAGCAGCGCCCCGGTCAGCACCGGGTCGACGAACAGGATCTCCGGGCTGGTCCCGGTCGTGAACGCCAGCGGCTCGGGCAGCAGGTGGAACCGGTGCCTGGACAATGGGAACGCGAGCATGCAGCCGGAGTCGGTCAGCAGGTCACCAGCCACGTGGACGGTGCAGCCGATCGCAGTCGCGAGCGGGATCAGCGTCAGCCCGTACCCGTACCGCAACTCCGCGACCGCGACGGCGATCCCGATGAGGTCGGCGACGTGGCCCCTGACGATGTGCAGCGCCTCGAGCGCGGCGGAGACGCTCAGCGTCATCAGCAGCGCGAGCCCGGCCTTGCCCGTCCAGTCGGCGCGGTAGTGGCAGGACACCCACGCCAGGCCCGTGAAGGCGGCGATGCCGAGCACGGAGTGCGTGGCGTGCCGGTGGCCGCCGGTCAGCCGCCCGGTGATCCACGCGATCGTCTCAGACAGGAAGCCGAGGCAGCGAGCCGGGGACGACCCGCACTTGTCCAGATCGGGAAGCAGCGCCATGCCCGCGGTGAACCCGGCGAGCGCCGCCAGCCGCGGTTCGGGCAAATGCAGCACGATGCCTGCGGCAACGCCGACGACCGCGCCGGACAGCGCATGCGAGTGCCCCAGCATCAGCCCGCCGCCGGCGCGCGCCTGCCCGTGCCATTCCCACCGCCCTCGGGGCGAACGTAACCAATCTGGGCGCCGCGGCCAACGAGGCGCGCCGCTCAGGCCGGAAGCACGCTCAGAAGACGGCACCGGCGACTGCTCAGGAGACTGTGCTGACGACCTCGTCCCGCGACCGCGCCCTGGCCAGCCGCAGCACGTTCCCGATCACCTGGTGACCGGCCCGGCCGGACGCGGTGAGGATCGACTCCGGGTGGAACTGCACCCCCCACCGGCCGGCCACGTCGTCCTCGATCGCCATCACCACGCCGTCGCGGGGTGACCGCCGTGACCGAGAACCCGCCCTCGACCTGTCCGGCCGCGGCGTGCAGCGAGTGGTACCGCCCGGCGGTGAACTCGGCGGGGAGGCCGGCCAGCAGCCGCAGGTGGCCGGGCCGCCGAGCACCCGGACCGTGCCCGGCTTGCCGTGTACCGGCGTGTCCAGCAGGCCGAGCTGCCCGCCCGCGTGCTCGACCATCGCCTGCATCCCCAGGCACACGCCGAACGCGGCGATCCCCCGGTCGTCGAGCGCGGTCAGCAGCGCGTCGCAGCCGAAGTCCGACGGCGGCCCGGGCCCGGCGAGAGCACCACGAGGCCGGGCCGGTAGCTCGTCGAGCAGCGCCGGGTCGAACCCGGCCCGCAGCGTGGTCACCTCGGCGCCCGCCTCGCGGAAGTACCCGGCCAGCGTGTGCACGAACGAGTCCTGGTGGTCGACCAGCAGCACCCGCGAGCCCTCCCGGCGCCCGGAGCGTCCGGGCCGGCGCCGCGGCCTGCGGCCGGCCCGGTCGTCGCGGGCTGCGGCTCGCGCAGCGTCTCCAGCAGGGCCCTGGCCTTCAGCTGGGTCTCCCGTTCTTCCGCCTCAGGGTCCGAATCGAACAGCAGCGTCGCCCCGGCCCGGACCGCGGCTACCCCGTCGCGGATGTGCGCGGTGCGCAGCGTGAGCCCGGTGTTCATCCCGCCGTCAAAGCCGATCATCCCGACGGCGCCGCCGTACCAGCGCCGTGGCCGGTCCTCGTGGTCCTCGATGAACTGCATGGCCCAGGTCTTGGGCGCACCGGTCACGGTCACCGCCCACATGTGGGTCAGGAACGCGTCCAGCGCGTCGAAGCCGGGGCGCAGCCGCCCCTCAACGTGGTCCACGGTGTGGATCAGCCTGCTGTAGATCTCGATCTGCCGCCGGCCGATCACCGTGACGCTGCCCGGCACGCACACCCGGGACTTGTCGTTGCGGTCCACGTCCGTGCACATGGTCAGCTCGGACTCCTCCTTGGCCGAGGTGAGCAGCGCGCGGATGTTCTCGGCGTCGGCCAGCGCGTCGCCGCCGCGGGCGATGGTCCCGGAGATCGGGCAGGTCTCGACCCGGTCGCCGGTCACCCGCACGTACATCTCCGGCGACGCGCCGACCAGGTACTCGCCCTCGCCGAGGTTGAGGAAGAACTCGTACGGCGCCGGGTTGCGCTGCCGCAGCCGCTCGTAGAAGGCCGCGGGTGAGCCGCAGGTCCCGTGGAAGACGTGGCTGGGCACCACCTCGAACAGGTCACCGCGGGCGAACCGCTCCCGCGCCTGCTCCACGACCCGCGCGAACGACCCTGGCCGCGGGTCGCCGGGAGATTCAGTGCCCGTAACGGGGCGCCCCTCCCCGATCTCGTGCGCCACCGGCTGGTCAACGCCGCGGGGAAGTCCCTCGGTCGACGCGCCGGCCACCTCGAATTCGTAGCTGAAGCAGGTCGCGGTCTCCCGCTTCCGGTCCAGCACGTACAGCCGGTCGGGCAGGTGCAGCACGAGGTCACGCTGGTCTGTCGGCCTGGTGTGCCGGAGCCGCACCGGCTCGAACTGGAACGCCAGGTCGTACCCGAACGCGCCGTAAAGGCCCAGGTGCGGGTCAGGCCCGGAGAACACGGCGATGATCTGGCGCAGCGCCGAGAACACCGTGGGCCGGCGGCTCCGCTCCTCCTCGGTGAACATGCCAATGGGCTCCGGTATGACCACCTCGACCTGCGCGGGCGCGCCAGGCCCGACCTCGTCACCGGCGCGGCGCATCGCGTCACCGATCACGGGCAGCAGGATCTGACCACGTTCGTTGAGCGCGGTCGCGGTGATCTGGCGCCCGCGCGCGACCAGCTCGATGCACGGGTCCACGTACGCCATGTGCCACCGGCTGTACCGGCCCGGGTATTCCATGCCGGAGCTGAGCACACCGCCGCGGCGCGCCTCGACCTGCCGGGTCACGTCATCCAGCAGGGCCGGGTCGAACGGGGAGTCATTCCGGCGGACCCGGACCCCGCCCGCTGTATCGAACTGCTTCTCGCCCATATCGGCACTCGCCTCGGTGTCAGGCCCGGAGCCAGGCGGTGCGGACAACAAAAGCGACCGCCGGCTGCCGGGCGGTCGCTATCAGGATCTGCGTGCGCGAGCCAGGAACCGCCTTAGGGGCGGCGCCACCAGCCTGCGGTCAGGATCGCGCGCATGCGAGGAGCCTAGCAGCACCGACTCTGCTTTTGGCTCACCTCGCGTCAGCCGGCTTGGCGGCAGGGCGGAGTCACCCGGCTTGGCGGCAGGGCGGAAAAGGATTTCTTGATTTCTCCCGGGACGCGTGCACGCGCTGCCGACGGTGGCCGCGGAGCAGGCTGCGGTGCTGGTGGTGGAGCGGCTTCTAGCTGCAGGTCGTGAATCAGAGCAGGTCAGGGCCGGGAGGAGGTCGTTTCGGGTGCCTTTGAATGGTTCCGCACCCCCCCTGTCCGGGCGGCGCCAGACGAGCGCGGCGGCCGGGCCGAGGCGGGCGGACGCGGGACGAAGGCGACATGGTAGGGGTTGACCGGCTTCTGACACAGATCTATGTTCCTTCTCGGAAAAGGATTTCCTCCCCTTTCTGACGGCAGGCTCGTCTCGGTCCACACGGGCACGCGCGCCGACGTGTCGGCGTTCCGCACGCCCTGACGGGCGTTGCGGGCCACTGACCTAGGGACCTGGCCATGACCGAGAATTGGCGCAGGTGCGCCGCCCTTGCCGCCGCTTTGACCACCTTGTTCGCGTTGTCGGTCCCGGCCCAGGCCGCAGCGATCGCGAGTCAGCCGCCGGGTGCGGGGACGGCCACCTTACTGCCGCTGCCGAACCTCCCGGTCAACGCGTGCCACAACAGCAGCCTGCCGCAGGACTACGGGACGAACTTCCCGGTCCCGGACGACCCGAATGGTTTCGGCTTCGCCAGCCAGACGGTGATCGGCTGGGAGGGGAACTATTACGCCCCGTTCGCCTACCTGTCCGGGTCGTACTTTGCCCGCGGCGTGCCGGACACCTACCAGCAGGATGGCCAGTCGTACTGCGGCGCGATGTACTCGTTCGGGGTGTACGACTACGGGCTTGCTGCCGGGCAGGCCCCGGCGCCGGGCTCGGTGCAATGGACCATGGCGGACGGGTACCTGCCCGCGCTGACCACCTCGTTCGTGCGCAACAGCGTGAAGGTCTCGATCACCGACTTCGCCGACAAGCAGACCATCGCCGGAAATCCGGTCGAACTGGTCTACACCCGGGTCTCCGTGACCAACCAGGGCACGGCGGCGGTGACCGTGCCGTCCGGCCAATCCGGGCCGGGCCTGGTCGAACTGGACAGCAACCCGGATGCGGTCGCGCCGGGCGCCACCGTGCGGCACGACTTCGTCGCGGCGGTGGACACGTTCGGTTCCGGGCAGGCGCTGCCCGGCACGGCCACGCTGACCTCCGACGCGCTGTCCTATGACCGCGCGTTCGGGCACATGGCGGGCTACTGGGATCAGCGGCTGTCGGCCATCCCCACGCTGTCGCTGCCCAACATCACGCTGCCCGACACCGCCGGGCTGGCCGACCCCGGCCAGGCCATCGACAACGCGTACAAGGCGGCGTTCGTCTACACCAGGATCGTGCAGGTCGCCAGCGCGCCGTTCTCCGGGGCGAACAACTACGACTGGCTGCTCAACCACGACCTGCCGGGCATCCTGGCCAACCGGTTCGCGCTCGGCGACTACACGGACGCCCAGAACCTGCTGCTCGTCGGCCGGATCTCGGAGGATCCCAGCTTCAACGAGGAGGGCGCGAACTGGTACTGGGACGGCGTGTGGCGGACCCCGGTCGCGTGGGCGCAGTACCTGGAAGGCACCAACAACGTCGCGTTCGTCAAGAAGTACTTTCACGATGACGCGAACGGGCCGAGCCAGTGGGGCCCG
Organism: uncultured Actinomycetota bacterium; assembly: GCA_963778075.1. Taxonomy (GTDB): domain Bacteria; phylum Actinomycetota; class Actinomycetes; order Streptosporangiales; family Streptosporangiaceae; genus JASHPR01. Next base: position 126,331 of record CAVZTJ010000001.1, read on the forward strand.
AGCCTCTACACGATGATGCACACCGACTACCTGTCGCAGCTCAACCCCGGCACGGGTTACCTGGACTCGTCCTTTGACAACGACTCCGGCGGCACCTGGCTGTTCGACGACGAGACCGCGCTGGCCGGCCTGTCCGCTTACGCGTACATCGCGACCAGGATCGGCGACCAGGACGAGGCCCAGTGGGCCCAGGGCGCCTACACCAGCCTGCTGAACGCAACCAACGCGGGACTGGCCGCCAACGAGAAGGCGAACGGCTTCGACTTCCTGCCGTGCGAGGTGAACGTGCCGGTCACGGCCGACCGCTGCGACAGCCCCAGCGACGCCAACTGGGCCTCCCAGGCTCTGTGGGGCGAGAACCCGTGGACCATCTTCCTGCAGGGAGGCCAGCTCAACGGCATCCTCGGCGAGCCGTCGCAGACCGACAACCTGTACCAGATGGGCTTCGCCCGGTTGCAGGGAAGCGTGCCCTACCCGTCCTTCGGCGCCTACACCGGCTACAGCGTCGCCCTGAACACCGCGTACGCGGCGGCGGGGCTCTACAGCGACGAGTACCGCGACCTGCCGATCACCAGCTATGCCTGGCAGATCGCCAGCACCACCGGCGGCCCGAACGCGTGGTGGGAAGCCAACGGCTCGCCGCCGGATCCGGACAACCCCTGGCAGGGCAGCCACGCCGCGCCCGAGTTCGGCGCGATCCCCTACGCCTGGCCGATGGCGGGCCAGACGCAGACCCTCCTGCAGTCCCTGGTCGCCCAGGGCCTGGCCACGGCCAAGAACCCGGACGGCTCGACGTCGTACCACACCGCGCTGTACATCGGGCGTGGCGTGCCCGATACCTGGATCGTCCCCGGCCAAACCATCTCGGTCGGCCACCTGACCGCGTTCTACGACGAGAACACAGGGCGGCGGGACACGTACGGCGTGCGCATCAGCGTCGGACGCGGAGACGGGGCACCGCTCGTCATCGTGAGCCTGACCGGGGACGTTCCCGGCAACGACGTGCAGATCCAGCTGCCGGCATTCGCCGACATGGGTGTGGCCGCGGTCCTCGGCGGCCGCTACGACGCGGCCACGCACACGGTCACGCTGAGCCCGGGCCGCGGGTCAGCCGTGATCCAGTTGGGCAACGCGGCGCGCCCGTCGGTCGCCGTGCAGGTGGCCAGCACCGTGCCAGGCCAGCACACCCAGCCGACCCTGACGGCCGGGATCGCGACGACCGCGACCGGCACCATCACCAACAACGGCCACACCGACCTGCGCAACGTGACGCTGACCCCGCATGCGCCGCAGGGCTGGACCGTGACGGCGACGTCCGCGACCAGCTTCGGCACCGTCGCGCCGGGCACGGCCAAGACCGCGACCTGGTCGGTCACGCCGCCCGCCGACGAGAACGGCAGCGACGGCCTGGTCGTGTCGGCCAGCTACGAAGCGGGCTTCGGCACCGCGGGCTCGGCCAGCGCCGAGCAGTGGATGCACATACAACGGCCGCTGCCGCTGCCGCCGGGAGCGACCGACCTGGCCCTGACCGCGACCCCCTCGGCGTCCTACACGTCGCCCTGGACGACGGTGACCGCGATCAACAACGGGATCTACCCGGTGCAGTCGAACGACGACAACGACCTGACCCCGTACTGGGGTACCTGGCCGGAGGCCGGCTCACAGTACATGGAACTGGACTGGAGCCAGCCGGTCACGACCAACGGGAGCTCGGTCTACTTCGCCGACGACGGGGGCGGGCTGCAGCTGCCCGCATCCTGGACCGTTCAGTACTGGAACGGCAGCGCGTTCGTGAACGTCAGCGACCCGAGTTCGTATCCGGAGGCGGATAACACCTTCAACCAGGTGACGTTCGACCCGGTGACCACGACCAAGCTGCGCGTCGTGATGCAGGCCGCCGCGACCGCGGGCGGGGTCGGGGCCATCCAGTGGGTGGTGCCCAGCATTCCGGGCTAGGGCCGTTCGGGTGTTAGGGCCAGTCGGCCGGTTCGAACTTGGCTAGCGGCCAGCCGCCCGCGGCCAGCCTGGACCGGACCCTGGCCACGTCGGCGTCGTTGGCCTGCTGGTGGGTCACGGACTTGATGGCGTCGCGGATCGCCTGGGCCGAGTCCGGGTCGGACTCGCTGGCCAGTTCCTCGCCGATCTCCTGGACCTCCTTGTCGGTCAGCTGGCTGCCAAGCAAGGCGAACAGGGGGATGTAGTCGACATCGGGCACGCCTTCGGGATATCCGGCGCGCAGCCAGCCGATGATCGAGCTCAGGAAGGGTGGCAGCGCCATGTCTCAAACCCTCTCGATGAGGTGTGTCACGGGGTCTACTTGGCCGGAGCGGGGGCGGGGTGACCGATCTTGTACACCTCGTAGATGCCCCAGGCTATGGCGGCCAGAATCACCAGGAAACACAGGCCGGCGATGACCATGCCCAGCGGGCTTCCGCCGACCAGCACGTCGGAGTCACCGCCCTCGGTCGCGGCCCGGCGGGGGCCCTTGGACAGCGAGAACAGGCCGACGGCGAAGAGTGAAGGGAGCCCCGCACCCAAGACCAGGCCGAAGACCACGATCTTCCAGATTGCTTGCAGGTTGATCCAGGACATTGTCTGCTTCCCTGTCGGTCAGGCCGCTTTTGCGGGCTCGGGCTGCTCGGCCGGGGGGACCGACCCGGTCCACTCGGCGTTCACGTTGTTGTGGTCGACCTTGCTGGCGCGCGACCTCCAATAGATCACCCCCGCGATCGCGGCCAGGATGACCAGGAGCACGAGCACGCCCGGGGTACCGCTGACCGCGTGGGCGAGCGCATAAGCGCCAGCCCCGACTACGCCGGCTGCAGGCAGGGTGAACAGCCAAGCCGTGGCCATACGGCCGGCGACGTTCCAGCGGACCTCGCCGCCCTTCTTGCCGAGCCCGCTGCCGATGATCGAGCCGGTGGCGACATGCGTGGTGGACAGCGAGTAGCCGAAGCCGCTGGACAGCAGGATGACCGCGGCCGAGGCCGATTCGGCGGCCATGCCCTGCGGCGACTCGATCTCCACGAGCCCCTTGCCCAGAGTGCGGATGACCCGCCAGCCGCCGAGGTAGGTGCCGAGGCTGATCGCGAGCGCGCAAGACAGGATCACCCAGAACGGCGCGTTCGAGCCGGCGGGGATCGTCTTGTTCACGATCAGTGCCAGCGTGATGACGCCCATGGTCTTCTGCGCGTCGTTCGTGCCGTGCGCCAGGGACACCATGCACGCCGACCCGACCTGCCCGATCCGGAAGCCGTGCGAACGGGCCCCCTCGCTGAGGCTGCGGCTGATCCGGTAGAGCAGCCACGTGCCGGTGGCCGCGACCAGGGCGGCGATGATCGGCGACAGGCCGGCCGGAATGATGACCTTCGAGACGAGGCCATGCCACTGGATCGCGTGGCCCCCCGCGGCGGCTATCGTCGCGCCGACGACTCCGCCGATGAGCGCGTGCGATGAGCTCGACGGGATGCCGAGGAGCCAGGTCAGCAAGTTCCAGATGATGCCGCCGGCCAGGCCGGCGGCCACCACTTGCAGCGTCACCAGGTTCGTGTCCACCAGGCCGCTCGCGATCGTGGCCGCCACGGCGAGCGAGAGGAACGCCCCGACGAGATTCAGTACCCCCGACAAGGCGACGGCGACCCGGGGACTCAGCGCCTTGGTCGCGATCGATGTTGCCATTGCATTACCTGTGTCATGGAAGCCGTTGGTGAAGTCGAAGGAGAGAGCTACCACGACCACGAGGACCAGCACCACGTCGTTTCTCACGCGCAAAGCGTCTCTAGCCGACATGTCAGGTGTCGAGAGGGCACGGCCAACTATCAAGGGATAGTAACCAACTGGCCAACTGATGTTAACCTAACAGCCTCTTAAAGCTCTAGATTCATCTCTTAGAGTGCTTAAGCAGACATCTAACGTTAGATCCTGATAAAAGCCCAGGCGATCAACGCGGCGCGTCACGCGGATAGGTCTGTGGCTGCAGGCCGCGTGGTATGTCCCAGCCGATCACCCGCCGGGCGAGCTTCTCCACCACGAGCTGCGATGTGTGCCCGCCGCCGTTGCTCCGCACGTCGACGATCAGCGCGTCGAGCTCCAGCTCGGTATGCAGGTCGCGGTGAAAATCGGCCCATCCAACGCTCATCATGTCCGGCACGTGCAGGTAGCCGATGCGCCCGCCGCCGAGCTCGCGCACCCGCTGCCGGCGCCCGGCGACCCAGTCCTGGTAGCGCAGCCGCCGGTCCTCATCGAGCGTGACGACCACCGCCCGGCGGACCTCGCCGTCCCGGGCCGGGCCGATCGTCAGCTCCACCGGCTTGCCGGCGGCGCCGACCAGCAGCGGGCCGGGCCCAACGCCGTTCAGCGGCCGGCCGTCGATCGCGAGCAGCGTGTCCCCCGGGCCGACCTGCGCGCCGGGAGCGGCCAGCGGGGACCGGGCGCGGGGGTCTGAGGACTCGCCGGGCAGCACTCTGGTCACCGTCCACCGCCCGGCGGCGTCGCGTTCAAGGTCGGCGCCGAGCAGTCCGAGTCCGGGATCGTCACCCCCGTCATCGCCGTCGGCGGCCACCACGTACGCGTGGGAGGTGCCGAGCTCGCCGAACACCTCCCACATCAGGTCGGCGAAGTCCCGCGCCCCGGCGATCCGGTCCAGCAGCGGCCGGTAGGACTCGAGCACGGCGTCCCAGTCCACCCCGGCCAGGTCGGGCACCCAGAAGTCGTGCCGGATGAGGCGGCCCGCTTCGTCATAAGCGTTGCGCCACAGCGCAGCGGGATCGGCGAGGTACCTGGCCCGGGACTTGTCCACGCTCACCCGGTCCGCCGGGCTGTCCGGGTCTGGCTTGCGACTGGCAGGCGCGACGCACAGCTTCCCGTGGTCGCTGATCACCAGCACGCTGCCGTCGCCGCTTACCTCGAACCAGTCCAGTTCGTCGGCCAGCTCGGTGCACCGCTGTGCGTCCAGGTCGAAGTGCTCCAGGTTCGGCCGCGGCGCGTCGTCGCCTAGGTTGGGACCGCCCTCGCCGAGGTTCCCCGTCACCGGCTCCCTTAGCCAGGCGAGCCCATCCTTGACCGCGCGCAGCGAGGAGTACCGCGACTCCGCCACCGGGATCTGCACGACCCGGCCGGCCAGGCCGTCGGCGTCGACGGCCACCAGCGCGGCCACGGCATCGTGCTCGCCGTCCTCCGCCGGAACCGTCCTCGTGGCGGCCGCCGACCGGCCGTGCCGCCGGGCAGCGGCGCGAACGGCGACGGCGTCGCCGCCGCCAGGGAGACCAGGTAGGGACGGCAGCCGTACGGGAACGACAGGTCGAATACCTGCGCGTCGTACACCGGGTCGAAGCTGCGCACCGACAGGAACGCCAGGTACTTGCCGTCCGCGGTGAACGCTGGATCGCTGTCGGTGAACCGCCCGTCGGTGACGTCGACGACGGCGCCGGGATCGGCGACCCGGACCATGCGCAGCCGCCGCAGCGGATCGGAACCCGGATGCGACCACGCCAGCCAGGCCGAGTCGGGCGACCATGCCAGCCCGGTGACCTCGCCATTGCCGGACGACGTCACGTCGGTCACCCCGCCCGACGCGACATCGACGAACAGCAGCCTGCCGTCGCGGGTCGCGACCGCGAGCGTGCTGCCGGCCGGGGCTGCGGCCATGTCGGCCACCCAGCCGATGGCGCCGGCGGCGACGCGCCGGGGCGGGGCCTGGTGGCCGGCCCGTCGGCAGCCGTGATCTCGATCGCGTCCGGTCTTCCGCGTCGGGCACCCACGCGACCTGCCCGGTCCTGCCGAGCACGCGGGGCAGCCGCGCCCGGACCCCGGGAACGCCGAAGCGCACGCGCCGGGCCCGTCACGGTGCGTCAGCCAACGAAGGGTCCCGCAAGCTCGAAGGTGCCGACCTGGCCGGAATGGTCGCAGGACAGGCTGCCCAGGTGATCTTCCGCGGAGATCAGCCGCGGCGCCCGGGCGGCGGGCGCGGACAGGCTGAACTCGAGCCGCCGGGGTTCCTCGGTGCCGAGAGAGTCAAGAACCCAGACGTCGCCAGCGCAGTGGTAGACGATTCGCTGCCCGTCGGTGCTGGCGTTGCGGGCGTAGTGGCCGTCGTGGTCGGTGTGCCGTCGAGGTCACTGCCGTCAAGCGCGCAGGAGTACAGGTTGCCGGTGCCTTGGCAGTCGGACAGGAACGCGAGCCTGCCGCCGACCAGCATCGGACTGGCGAACTGGTCAGGCGCACCGTCGAGCAGCCTGGTGAAGCCCGCGATCGTTCCCCGCCCGGCCGTACCCAGAGTTTTCCCGCCGTGCCACCCCGGTACCGCTTCCAGTGCGCCGGCTCGCGGAAGCTGCTGGTGAGCAGCGCGACCCCGGTGGTCTCCAAGGCCACGTCGCTGACCAGGCCGAACGGCAAAGCTCTCGACGGGCCACCGCCGTCAAGGTCGGCGGCATCAGCGGCCGGAAGCGCGTGTGCCTTGGTCTCGGCGAACGGGCCGTCGCTGATCCCAGCACCTCGCCGTCGCGGACCCGCACAGTGACGGCGTCGGCGGCCGGGCGCAGATGGCCGCCGTACAGGTTCACGCCGCGCTCGTTCACATCGGCGGCCCAGACCTCGATCTCCGGGTCCTCGACGACGGACTCATCCGGATCGCCCATATCGGGCTCGGCGAGCTCGTCCAGACAGTGGATCATCAGGTATCTCATGGCTGCATCCTGTCGGCTGCTGTCCCTGGTCGTCCTCACGACGAACGAGACGGCGCCCCATGGACACCGAGCGCGGAATTGGCTCATCGATGTACCAGAAGGCCGCTTCTTTAGAGCCCATCGGTACATCGATCTCTGGGGTCCGTCGGTTCATCGATACGGGCGGAAGGCGGCCCCTGCCCTAGAAGTCGACCCAGGTGCCGGCGCCCTGGTCGGCGGCGTTGCGGTAGGCGAGCCTGGCCGCGACCAGGTCCTCGATGGCCAGGCCGAGGGACTCGAAGACGGTGATCTCGGCGTCGGCAGCCCGGCCCGGCGCCGCGCCAGTGAGCAGCTCGCCAAGCTCGGCCCGGACGTGGTCCGGCCCGATCGCGCCTTCCGCCTGGGCCAGGACGTAGTCGCCAGCCTCGTTGGCGACCGACTCCCGGCTGTCGGCGAACACGGCGGCGGCCGCCATCGTCTCGGCGTCGAGCTCGCGTGCCTGGGGCACGCACGCGCCGACCGCGTTGATGTGCGCCCCTGGTTCCAGCCACGCTTTCTGCAACACCGGCTCGGACGAGCTGGTCGCGGTCACGACGATACTGGCCCCGGCGACCGCTTCGGCCGCCGAGGCGCAGGCGGTCACGGGCACGGCGGTGCGCTCGCGCATCTCCTCGGCGAACCGGCGCGCCTTGTCCGGTTCCCGGCCGGTGACCCGGACCCGGTCCAGCGGCCGCACCGCCGCGATCGCCAGCAGATGCGACCGCGCCTGCACGCCGGTGCCGATGATGGCGAGCTCCGCGGCGTCCGCCCGGGCCAGCAGCTCAGTGGCCACCGCCGAAACGGCCGCGGTGCGGATCTCGGTGACGGCCGACGCGTTGAGCAGCGCGAGTGGCTCGCCGGTCTGCGCGCTGGACAGCAGCACGACGCCCTGGTGCGAGTCGAGACCGCTGGCCGGGTTGCCGCCGAAGATGCAGATCGCCTTCAGGCCGTAGGCCGCGGCGGCCTCCTCCCCCGCGGCGGCCTGCTCCCTCGCGGCGGCCTGCTCCCTCCGCGGCCTGCTCCCTCGCGGCCAGGTAGGCCGGCATCAGCGCCATCATCCCGGCCGCGCCGGGCGGCCTGATGATCGTCCGCAGCGGCTGGTGCACCTGGCCGCCGGCGTACGCGGCGAGCGCGCCCCGCATCGCGGCGGCGCACTCGTCATAGGGCAGCAGGGCGTGTACCTCCCGGCTGCCGAGGACCAGCAGCTTCATCCGGCCCGCCGCCCGGTCACTGGTGGCCGGCGGGGGGAGGCTCGGACGAAGCCCGCGCGGGCCGCGCGCCGTCGTGCGCGGTGGCGGCGTGCGGCGCGATCGCCATCTCCGCCTGCCGGTGCTCGGGCGCCGGCCTGCCGACGATCCGGTACACGTCGGAGCCGTCGACCGTCTCCTTTTCCAGCAGCAGGTCGACGAGCTGCTCGAGCTCGCTGCGGTGGGAACGGATCATGTCCACCGCGTGCTGCTCTGCCTCGCGCAGCAGGCGCGACACCTCGTTGTCGATGGTGGCCTGGGTCGCCTCGGCGAAGGGCCGGCTGGAAAAGCCCTGCCCGCCGCCCAGAAATGCCGACCCGCCCTCGGGATACCCGATCGGCCCCAGCGCGGGAGACAGCCCGAATTCGCGGACCATCTTGGTCGCCAGGTCTGTCGCGCTGGCCAGGTCGTTGGCCGCGCCGGTCGAGCCCTGGCCGAACTCGACCAGCTCGGCGGCGCGCCCGCCCATCCGCACCGCCAGTGAATCGGTCAGGTAGTCCTCGCCGTACAGGTGCCGCTCGTCGATCGGCAGCTGCTCGGTCACCCCGAGGGTCTGCCCGGCCGGCAGAATCGTGACCTTCGCCACCGGGTCGGCGTGGTCCGACAGCGCGGCGACAATCGCGTGCCCGGACTCGTGGATCGCGACCGCGTGCTTCTCGTCCGGCAGCAGCACGTTCGAGCCTTCCCGCCGGCCGAGCAGGATCCGGTCCCTGGCCGTGTCGAAGTCGTCCGCGGAGAGCACCTCGCGGTTGCCGCGCACCGCGTTGATCGCTGCCTCGTTCGCCAGGTTCGCCAGGTCGGCGCCGGAGAACCCCGGCGTCCCCCGGGCCACCGTGTTCAGGTTCACGTCGGGGCCCAGCTTCTTGTCCCGGCAGTGCACCGCGAGGATCGCGGCGCGCTCCGGCAGCGTCGGCAGCGGGATCGTGACCTGCCGGTCGAACCGCCCGGGCCGCAGCAGCGCCGGGTCCAGGATCTCCGGCCGGTTCGTCGCACCGAGCACGACGATCCCCTGCGACACGTCGAATCCGTCCATCTCCGCCAGGAGCTGGTTCAGGGTCTGCTCGCGTTCGTCGTTGGAGACCACTGCGCCCGACCCGGACCGGCGCTGCCCAATCGCGTCGATCTCGTCGATGAAGATGATCGCCGGGGCCCGCTTGCGCGCCTCGCTGAACAGGTCGCGAACCCGCGCCGCGCCGACCCCGACAAACAGCTCAACAAAACTGGAGCCGGTGACCGAGAAGAACGGCACCGAGGCCTCCCCCGCCACGGCCCGCGCCAGCAGGGTCTTGCCGGTGCCCGGCGGGCCGATCATCAGCAGCCCGCGCGGCGCCACCGCGCCCGCCCGCTGATACCGCCCGGGATTGCGCAGGAAGTCGATCACCTCGCCGACCTCGGCCTTGACGCCCTCGTACCCGGCCACGTCGCTGAACTTGGTCGACGGCCGCTCGGCGTCGAAGACCTTTGCCCGGGACCGGCCCACGCCGAGCACACCCTGCAGGCCAGCCCCGCCGCCAGCGCCCCGGTTCATCCGCCGGAACAGGTAGAACACGAGGATGAACGGCAGCAGGAGGATCAGCCAGTACAGCAGGTCGGTGCCCAGGCCCGAGCTTGGCGGGCTCGCCGTTATCGTCTTCACGCCGTCGGAACTGAGCTGCTGGGTGAGCGTGGTTGTGGGCGTGCCCGGAATGACCGTCTCGTAAGACTTCCCGTTCGTCAGCTCCCCCGTGGCAGGGGTGTTGGCGCCGTTGGAGCCGCTGGAGAAGGTGACAGTCTTGATTTTGTGTGCGCTGGAGTCGGCGACGAACTGCGAATAGCTGAGGCTGACCGGCGTCTTGACGTTGATTCCGGGCAGGATGAGCCACAGCGCGAAGAATGCGAGCAGGGCGATCGGCCACAGCCAGTGCCGCCAGGCTGGCGGCGGCGGCGGCGCCGAATTGACGGGCTTGTCGCCCGGGGGCGGCGGATTCGGCTGTTTGCTCATGGGTCATTCTTACGCAGTACGCCCGCGGGAGCGATAATCGGTCCGCTGCCAGCGCAATCCCAGGTCAGCCGGACGCCGCAGATCCGCCGTCGGCGGCGTCCGGATCTTGTCCGCGGTGTCCCGAATGTCGCGCTGCCTGCCATGCCGGGGGTATGCAAACGATTTCGGGCAAACTAGCGTGGCGATCGCCCGCCGATTTCGTTAACTGTCCGGCCGCCGGGAGGAGAAGGAGCGCCGCATGCCGTTCACGATCACCGTCGATGGTGTGCAGCGGCAGGTAGTGGCCGACGGCGGCCGCAGCCTGCTCGAGGTGCTCCGGGAGGATCTGGGCATCACCGGCCCCAAGCTGGGCTGCGGCGAGGGCGCGTGCGGCGCCTGCACCGTGCTGATCGGCCGGCGCGCGGTGACGGCGTGCTCCACCCCGGCGGCCGAGGTCGCTGGCCAGCGGATCACGACCGTCGAGGGGCTGGCCGAGGACGGCTTGCTGCACCCGGTGCAGCAGGCCTGGCTGGAGACCGGCGCGATGCAGTGCGGGTACTGCACCCCGGGCTGGCTCATGGCCACCGCCGCGCTGCTGAACCGGGTGGCGCGCCCGGACGACGCCAGGATCGCGGCCGAGCTGTCCGGGAACGTGTGCCGGTGCTGCACGTACCCGAGGATCATGCGCGCGATCCGCCGGGCCGCCGAGCTCATGGAGGAGCCGGAGCTGCTGGAGCCGGTCCCGGCGGCCGATTCCGGCTCAGGTCCGGCGGACGCGCTGCGCGCCGCCGCGGGGGCGCCGCCCTGGGACCAGGCCGGGGACGCGGCGCCCTTCTTCGAGCAGCTGCCCGACGGCCTGGTGACGGTCGTCGCCGACGACGGCCCGGTGGCGGGGCCAGGGCAGGGCCGGTGGGGCGGGCCCGACGACGCCTGGGTGCACGTGGGAGCCGACGGCTCCGTGACGGCGTTCACCGGCAAGGTCGAGGCCGGCCAGGGCACCCGCACCGCGCTGGGACTGCTGGTCGCCGAGGAACTCGCCGTGCCGTCGGCGACGGTACGGGTGGTGATGGGCAACACCGATATCTCGCCGTTCGACATGGGCACGTTCGGCAGCCGCTCGATGCCGTTCGCGGCACCCCCGCTCCGGGCCGCGGCCGCGGCAGCTCGCGAGGTGCTGCGCGAGACGGCGGCCGACCGGTTCGGCATACCGGCTTCGCGGCTGACCGTCGCCGACGGGATCGTTGCGGGTCCCGACGGCGCGCCCAGCATCGGCTACTCCGACCTGCTGGCCGGGGTGCGGAGGGTGGAGAAGATCCCGCCCGGCCGGCCGGTCACCCCGCCGCCGGCCTGGCGCTCGGCCGGCCATGCCGCGCGTGCGGCGGGCGGCGGCAGCGTGGTCACCGGCGCCAAGCCGTTCCCGGCTGACTTGCGCGCGGACGGCATGCTGCACGGCTGTGTGCTGCGGCCCCCGGCGTTCGGCGCCACGCTGCGCGGCGCCGACACCGCTCCGGCCGAGGCGCTGCCCGGGGTGAGCGTGGTCCGGGATGGCGAGTTCATCGGCGTGGTGGCGGCGACCAGCGCGGCGGCGCGCCGCGGCGTCGCTGCGATCGAAGCGGAATGGGACCGCTCGCCGCAGCCCGGCACCGGCGAGCTCGCCGGCTACCTGCGGTCGCACCCGATCGACGGCGAGGGCTTCAGCGCCGCGTTCACCCGCGAGGAGGGCGACGCCGACGCGGCGCTCGAGGCCGGCCCGGTGTGCCTGGCGGCGCACTACACGGCCGCCTACATCGCCCATGTACCGCTGGAGGCGAGATCCGCGATCGCCACCTGGCAGGACGGGCACCTCACCGTCTGGACCGGCACCTCCACGCCGTTCCGCGCCCGGCGCGAGCTGGCGCAGGCTCTCGGTACCGAGGAAGAACGCGTGCACCTCATCGTGCCCGACTACGGCGGGGGCTTCGGCGGCAAGCACGGCAGCACCGTCGCCGCGGAGGCAGCGCGGCTGTCGCGGGCGGCGGGATGCCCGGTGAAGGTCCAGTGGAACCGCCACGAGGAGTTCCACTGGGGCTACCTGCGCCCGGCCGCGCTCATCGACGTTGCCGGCAGCGTCGGCGCGTCCGGCGAGCTGACCGGGTGGACGCACCTGAACGTCAACTCCGGGGCGGTCGGGATCGCGAGCCCGTACCGGGTGCCCCATCAGCGCCTCGTGTACCAGCCCGCCGAATCGCCGCTGCCGCAGGGCTCCTACCGCGCCCTGGCCGCGACGGCGAACACCTTCGCCAGGGAATCGCACATGGACGAGCTGGCGCACGAGACCGGCGCGGACCCGCTGGAGTTCCGGCTGCGGCACCTGCCCGATGGCAGGCTGGCCGACGTGTTCCGGGCGGCGGCCGAGCGGCTCGGCCGCCCGCTGCGCCCGCAGCCGCCCGCGCAGCGCGACGGGACCGGTGCCGGGATCGCCGGGGGCATGGAGAAGGGCGGCCGCGTCGCCACCGCGGCCGAGGTCCGGGTGGACACCGACGGGACGCTGCACGTCGACCGGCTGGTCACCGCGTTCGACTGCGGCGCGATCGTGAACCCCGACAACCTTGCCAACCAGATCGAGGGCGCGGTCATGATGGGCCTCGGCGGTGCGCTGTTCGAGGCGATCGACTTTGCCGACGGGCACATCCTCAACGCCTCCCTGACCCAGTACCGGGTGCCCAGGCTGCCGGATCTGCCCGAGGTCGAGGTCGTGCTGCTGGACCGGCCGGATCAGCCGTCGGCGGGCGGCGGCGAGACCCCGATCATCGCGGTGGCGCCCGCGATCGCAAACGCGATCTTCGCCGCGTGCGGCGTCCGGCTGCGGCACATGCCCCTCGCCCCGCGCGGCGTGGTACCCGGGGTGCCGCGCTGACCGGTCAGCCCGGCACGTCCATCGCGCCGTCCCGGCAGGCCAGCTTCCCGCCGGTGATCACGTCGTCCAGCATGTAGTGGTCGTGCCCCACCACCCTGGCCCGCAGCGCGTTCCCGCGGCTACGCGGTCGACAACCAGGAGGAGGAGATCGGCGCGGCCTGCCTGGCGGCGCCGATCCTGGGCAGCGACGGCCGACCACTCGGCGCGATCTCCGTTTCACTCGGCGATCCGGATCGCCCGCGCCGCCACCGGGCGCAACCGGGTCATCGAGTTCCTCGGCCACTCATCACGGCTGGCTGGACCCGGTGCACGTCGGCGTTCCCGGCCAGACCGGCAAGGTGCCGGCGACCGGCGGCCAGGACCCGCACGCCTCGGCCTCGGTAACCGTGTGCCGGTGGAACGACGTGGATGCGCTGTCGGACGCGCTCGCCGACGACGTCGCCGCGGTCATCATGGAGCCCGCTGCCATCAACGTCGGCGCGTTCCCGCCAGCTGCCCGGCGACCTCGAGCGCGCCAAGGTGTTCCTCGGCATCAAGGCGTGCCTGCCCGCGCTGCGGACCAGGGGCGGCGGCTCCATCGTGATCACCGCGTCGCTGCTCGGCATCGTCGGCGATCCCGACCTGCCAGGCGTACGGGGCGGCCAAGGGCGGCCTGCGCGCGATGTGCCGGTCGCTGGCCACCTCGCTCGGCCCGGAGAACATCAGGGTCAACGCGATCTGCCCCGGCGACGTCGAGACGCCGCTGCTGAAGGAGTTCTTCGATTTCCAGCCGCTGGGGCGGCAGCCGGCTAACTCCCGGCCGCCCTGGCCGTTGGCGAGGGTCCGCAGGCCGCCTTCCTGCCAGCGCCAGGCGGACGTGTCCACCTCGGCATCCACCACGACCTGGTGCACCCCGGCCTGCTGCATATCGGCCTGCACGGTGCGCAGCGGCAGGCACATCCAGGGCTGATAGTGCCCGAGCGCGGCCACCAGCTTGGTCACCGTGGAGTACACGGGCAGCGCCACCGTGCCGTCGGCCAGCGTGCGCGTCTCATACGCGACGTCCCTGCCGCCGCTCACCTGCGGCCGTGCCGGGACGAAGACCAGCTCAGGTGGCTGATCTGGCGTCATCAGGATGCCCCCTCCGTGCGCGTCAGTACGTCATGCCCCGAAGGCCAGACGTCATCATTCTCCAGCCCGGTGCTCGGGGTCGGCCGCGGGACGCCCGGAAAAGGCTGCTCGCGTGGGCAAGACCTGGCCCGCGAGCGCGGCCCGGACGCTGCCGGAGGCGGCGCCGAGCGCCTTGGCCGCCGCGTCCGGCTCCAGGCCGGACAGCAGGCAGAGCAGGGCGAGCCGCAGGTCACCGCCGCACAGGGCGAGCTGGGACCGGCAGGCTGCTTCGTCCGCGCCCGAGACCTCGACCAGAATCCGCAGCTGACGGCCACGCAGCTTCGCGTTGGCGCCGGACAGGGACACCATCAGGTTCGAGTAGGTGCGCCCAAGCCGCACCATCGCCGCCGTGGACAGCGCGTTCAGCAGGAACTTCTGCGCAGTAGCGGCCTTGAGCCTGGTGGACCCGGCGATGGCCTCCGGCCCGGTGTCCGCGACGACCACATGGTCGGCCAGCCCGGCGATCGGGGCGACCGGATTGCTGCTGACCAGCACGGTGACGGCGCCCGCCAGCCGCGCCGCGCGCAGCGCACCGGCCACGTAAGGAGTGCGGCCGCTCGCCGTGATCCCGACCGCGACGTCCCCCGCGGTCACCGAGCCGGCGTCCTGAGCGCCCAGCGCAGGGTCGTCCTCGGCACCCTCGATGGCGCTGCCGAGTGCCCGGTCGCCGCCGGCGTGGTGTGCGATGAACACGTTGGGATCGAGCCCGAAGGTGGGGACGATCTCCGCCGCATCCAACACCGCCATCCGCCCGGACGTGCCGGCGCCGAAGTAGTGCACCTGGCCGCCAGCGCGCACGCACTCCACGACCTTGTCGACCACGGTGGCGAGCACCGGAAGGGCGCTCGCCACCGCACCGGGGACGGTTGCGTCCTCGGCATTCAGCAGTCGCAGCACCTCTTCGGTTGGCACGGTATCGATGTCGGCCGTCCGCGGGTTGCGCTGCTCGGTACGCGGGGCGGCACGCAGCGCTGCCAACCCGCCCGGGCTGTCGCCCTGCATCTCAGCTGACAAGAGCTAGCCTCCACTCCACGTTGGGTGGCCCCCACCCGCCTTGCCGGCATTCGCGCAGTCGGACGTCCGTAGCAAATATCCATGCACCGTTGTTTCGATGTCAATAACTGACATAATCATAGACGTGATCATCGGGCCGCCAGCGCATCGCCGAGCCGTCGGCGCCCTGGCCGGCGTGCCGGGCGTGGGCCTGCGCACGCAGGTTCACGTACGGTGACGGCATGCCGCAGCCACCGCGGCGCCTGCCCTCGCTGAGCGCGGCGGCGCACACCCCAGAGACCCTGATAGCGCACATCCGGGCGCTCGAGCCGAATCTCGCACCGGCTGAGCGGAGGGTCGCGGCCGAGGTCGTGCGCGATCCGGCCGCTGCTGCGGCCAGGACGATCTCGGACCTGGCCGCCCAGTGCCGCACCTCCGGCGCCACCGTCCTCCGGTTCTGCCGGGCGGTGGGCTTCGATGGCTATCGCGAGCTGCGGCTCGCGCTGGCCGCCGCGGCACAGGCCGCGGACGCCGACGGCGAGCGCGCGGTCGGCGGCGACATCGGCCCGCGTGACTCGCTCAGCGAGGTCGTCAAGAAGATCACCTACGCCGACGCCAGGGCGGTCGAGGAGACCGGCGCCCAGCTGCAGCCCGCGTCTCTCGGCGCGGTCGTCGACGCGGTCGTTAAGGCGCGGCGGGTGGACATCTACGGCGTCGGCGCCAGCGCGTTCGTGGCGATGGATCTGCAGCAGAAGCTCTACCGGATCGGCTACATGGTCTACGCCTGGCCGGACCCGCACAGCGCGGTCACCTCGGCAGCACTGCTCGGCCCGCAGGACGTGGCGATCGGGATCTCGCACACCGGCACGACCGAGGACACGATCGCGAGCCTGGCCGAGGCGCGCCGGTGCCGCGCGGTCACGGTGGCCATCACGAACTTCCCCGGCTCGCGGATCGCGGCGGTGGCCGACCACCTGCTGACGACCGCGGTGCGCGAGACCACGTTCAGGTCTGGCGCGATGGCGAGCCGGATCGCGGCGCTGACCGTGGTCGACTGCCTGTTCGTCGCCGTCGCGCAGCGCAACTACCGGCAGACCATGCGCGCGCTCGAACAGACCTACGCGGCCGTTCAGGCGCGGCGGTAGTCACGGCAGCTATTCCTGGCGGGCTGCACTGGCCCGCCCGACCACGAGGCCGCGATAGCCCGGCCCCGCCCCGTGCCGCACGCGTTAACAATATGCAACATGTCGCCTATTGACGGAACTTAGCGTTCCAACTGTAATATTTTTCCGCAGGTCGCGGCCGAGGCGGCGTCTTGCGCTCGGAGCCCGAAAGACAAGGACCGCGTGGTCCGACCGACCCGGTACCCCGTCGTCAGAACAGGTGTCACATGAGCATCCGAAGACTCAGATCCCTGTCGGTGCCGCTGGCGATCGCGGCATCAGCCTCGCTCGTCGCGGCGTGCTCGTCGTCTGGATCGGCCAGCGGCAGCAGCAACGCGACGTTCACCACCATCGGCTACACCACCGTCATCACCCCGGGCGCGCCGATGAACCCGTTCAACGCGACGAACAACGTCTTCCCCACCTTCGACGCGATGCAGCTCGGCTGGAACGCCGGCAACTCGGCCAGCCCGAACCAGGAGCTGCCCGGGCTGGCCTCGTCCTGGTCGCTGTCGTCGAGCGGCACGTCGCTGACCGTGCACCTGCAGCCGGGTGCCAAGTGGTCCAACGGCAAGCCCGTCACGGCTACCGACGTGGTGGACTCGGCGGCGATCTGGTTCTGCCAGGGCGCCGCGCAGGTGTACAACCTGGGCAGCGTCACCGCCGACAACTCCAGCACGGTCACGCTCACGGAGGCCCCGGGTGCGCACAACAACCTGTTCGAGACCGTGCTGGGTGGCGCGTCCGGCGCCGCGACGCAGTGGATCGTGCCGTCTTCTGAGTACGGAAGCCTGCTGCCATCCAGCATCTGGTCGACGATCAAGGCCAGCGAGGGGACCGGCTCGGCTGCCACCGCGGCGACCGCCACGCTGACCGACCTGGCCAAGAAGATCGACGCCTTCGCGCCGAAGACCGACATCTCCGCGGGGCCGTTCTACATCAAGCGGCTGAACAACAGCCAGGCGCTGCTGGTGAAGAACCCGGACTTCTACGCGGCGGGCAAGATCCATGTCGGCACGGTGATCATGGAGCACCAGAGCAGCACCCAGCAGATCGTCAGCTACCTGGATGCCGGAACACTCGACGCCGCGCCGTACACGGCCATGGCCACGAATGTGTACAAGCAGGTCGTGGCCGCGGGGAACACCGCCGTGCGGATGCCCTCGCTGGTCGCGTCGGCACTGACCTTCGACGAGCAGGTCGCTCCGTACAACAACCTCGCGGTGCGCCAGGCCCTGGCGTACGTGATCAACCGCAGTGCGGTGCAGAAGGTCGGCGAGCCCACCAGCGGCACGCCGTCGACGACGATCACCGGCGCGGTCTCGAGTGCGCTGCCCGACTACCTCACCTCGGCCCAGCAGGCCAGCCTGAACCCGTACTCGCCCGACACCGCCAAGGCGACGTCGCTGCTGAAAGGAGCGGGCCTGACGCTGAAGAGCGGCCAGTGGTACCTGCCAAACGGCAAGCCGTGGACGATCACGCTGCCGGTGCCGCAGGGCTTCGCCGACTGGCAGTCGGCTTCGTCGGTGATCAAGTCCGAGCTCACCAGCTTCGGCATCCCGACCACCGTCACCGGCGGGCCAGCCTGGACCAGCTACCAGCCCAATCTGTTCACCGGCAAATACCCCGTCGGCTGGTGGCTGATCGCGCTCGGCCCCGGCGCCTACGACACGTTCGCCCGCATCTACGGAACCTACGACGGCTACATCCCGTCCGGAGCCACGGTGAACCGGTACTCGGCCGGAAACGCGGCAGCGGACAACTTCCTCAACACCCCGAACACCGTGACCGTCCCCCGGCTGGGATCGGTGAACCCGGGCCAGCTCACCTTCCAGCTGAGCCAGCTCAACCTCAATACCGCGACCGGCCTGGCGCAGCAGAAGGCGATCGCCGCAAAGGTGATACAGGCGGTCAACTACGAGGTTCCGGTCATCCAGCTCTGGGACTACATCGACGTCCAGTTTGTCAACAGCAAGCGGTTCACCGGCTGGCCGACCAGCGACGCGGTCGTCGGCCAGGACCCCGGAGTGTGGATGGCGGACGGCTACGTGCGCGCCAAGTAGGCACCGTCAGGGTCCGGGGCCGCGCTCCGGACCCTGACCTGACGTTGACGACGGCACGAGCGAAAGGCGGCGAGGTGCGGCTGGCGCGACTGCTCGCGGCGAAGGCCGTGACTGGCCTGGTCATGATCTGGGTCGTAGCCTCCGCGATGTTCTTCCTGGTCCTGGACATGCCCGGGAACCCTGCCCAGGCACGGGAGGCACAGGACATCCTGCACGGCATGACGCCGGCGCAGGCGCAGCGGGAAACCGCGGCGATGTTCGGCTTCGTCCCCAAGCAGCCCCTGGCCGACCAGTACGGGCACTACATCTGGCAACTGCTCCACTTCAACCTGGGCGTGTCGATCGCGCAGGAGGGCACGCCGGTCGCGCACATCGTCGCCTCCGCGTTCCCGTGGACCGTGATTCTCGCGCTGTCCGGGATCCTGATCAGCTTTCTCATCGGGGTGTCCCTGGGCGTGCTGGCAGCGGTCAAACGGAGCGCCAGGCTGGGTGACGCCCTCACGCTCGGCGGGGCGGTCGTGAACGGCATCCCGGTCTTTGTCATCGCGATCTTGCTTTTCTACCTGTTCACAACCATCTGGGCGCTGTTCCCGCAGGGCGGCAACGTCAGCATCACGTATACGCCCGGGTTCAACGCCGGGTACATCGGCTCGCTCGTCACGCACGCGGTGCTGCCGGTGACCGCCTACGTGCTGTCGATCCTCGGCGCCTGGATGCTCACCACGAAGGCAAGCGTGATCTCGGTCCTGGGCGACGACTTCATCCTCGCCGCGGAACTGCGCGGACTGCGGCCGCTAACCGTGGCCAGGTACATCACCCGCAACGCGATGCTGCCGCTGTTCACGATCCTCGCCATCGCGCTGGGGCTGCTGTTCAGCGGATCGATCTTCATCGAGGATGTGTTCAACTATCCCGGCCTGGGCCAGCTCATGATCAGCAGCATCGCCACCAAGGATTATCCCGTGCTGGATGGCGCGTTCCTGCTGATCATCGTCGCGGTCATCGTCGCCAACAAGCTGGCAGACCTTAGTTATCCGTTCATCGACCCGCGGATCCGCAGGAGCTAGGCCGATGACCACCACGGCCGCGCTCACCCCGGAGCAGCTGCAGCGTGCCATGCGCCGGTCCCGCCAGCAGACGGTGAGCCGCTGGCGGCTGTTCGTGAACACGCCCGGCCGCATCGTGTCGTGCGCGATCCTGGTCGTCTTCACGTTGATGGCCATCGGCGGCCAGTACCTGTATCCGGCGAACCTGCCGATAGATCCGGACAACATCTATGCGCCGCCGAGCCTGGCGCACCCGCTCGGCACCGACTTCGAGGGCACCGACACGCTGGCGCTGGTCGTGACCGGCGCCCGCTACGTGCTCCTTGCGGCGCTGATCGCGGCGGTGATCGCGGTGTTCATCGGCACCGCGGCGGGCCTGGCGGCCGGGTACTATCCGCGGTTCGGGGGCAGCGCGATCATGCAGGTGACGGACTTCGTGCTCGCGATACCGGGCTTCCCCGTCCTGCTCGTCCTGTCGACGATCTGGCATTTCAGTTCGGTGCTGCAGATGGGCGTGGCGCTCGGCGTCTTCGGCTGGGGCGGCATCGCGCGGGCGGTGCGCGCGCAGACGCTGTCGCTGCGCGAGCGCGGGTTCGTGGAGGCCGCCCGCGGTCTCGGCCTGCCCGGCGCGCACATCATCCGGGCCGAGGTGCTGCCGAACGTGGCGCCGTTCATCGGCATGAACCTGATGCTGCAGCTCACCGGGTTCATCTACATCGAGGTCGGGCTGTTCTTCCTGGGCGCGGTGCCGTACAGCACGAACAACTGGGGCGTGATGCTGAACAACGCGGTGTTCCAGGCCAACGCGGTGACCAGCCCGCGGGCGCTGGCCTACCTGCTGTCGCCGCTCATCTGCATCCTGCTGATAACGCTTGCGCTGGTGACGCTCGCGAACGCGGTCGACGAGTTCTTCAACCCGAGGCTGAGACGGATCTGATGGCTGGGGACACTGGCGAGGCGACGCTGGCCGGGCCCGCGGGGCCGCAGGAGCACCGGCCGGACGTGCCCGACGCGCCGGACGCGTCCCCGGCCGTCCGCGTGCGCAACCTCACGGTGTCGTTCCCGACACCGGACGGGCCGTTGCCAGCGGTCGCGGGGGTGTCGCTGGATCTCGCCCGCGGCCAGGTCACCGGTCTGGTCGGCGAGTCCGGGTCCGGCAAATCCACGCTGGCGCTGACGCTGCTGGGTGCCGTCCCCGCACCCGGGCACGTCACCTCGGGCTCGGTCGTCATCGACGACGTCGGTGACATCCTGGCGCTGCGCCGGCCGGAGCTGCGGCGGGTGCGCGGCGCCAAGATCGGCTACGTGTTCCAGGCGTCGCAGAACTCGCTGAACCCCCTCAAGCCGGTCGGCAAGCAGGTGCTGGACGTCGGCCGCTCGCACGGCGTGAGCGACGTGCGCAAGCTGCTGCACAGCGCCCGGCTGCTCATCGACGAAATGGGCCTGGACGCCGAGCGGGTGCTCGCCTCCTATCAGCATGAGCTGTCCGGCGGCATGCGCCAGCGGGTCGGCATTGTGCTCGCCCTGGTGCTCAACGCGCACGTGCTGATCCTGGACGAGCCGACGACCGCGCTGGACACGCTGACCCAGGCGTCGGTGCTCGAGATCGTCAGGAAGGTGCACGCCGAGCGCCACCTCACCACGCTGGTCATCTCGCACGACATGGGCGTCGTCGGTGACCTGGCCGACCGGATGGCGGTCATGTACGCAGGCCGGATCGTCGAGGAAGGCCCCACGGCCGAGGTGCTCGCAAGCCCGAAGCACCCTTACACCCGCGGGCTGCTCACCGCGATGCCGAGGATCACGGGCGACGTCGCGGAGGCCCGGCCGCTGCCGGGCCGGGTGCCAGACCTGGCCTCGGTGCCGCGGCGGGGCTGCGTGTTCCGGCCACGCTGCCCGCTGGCCACCGACATCTGCGCGACCACCGAACCAGCGGACACGATGCTCGGCGGCCGGCGGTTCGCCTGCCACGTCACCGCCGGGGAGGCCGCGTGATCGAGGGGCGGGCAATCACCAGGACGTTCGCCGCGCGCCGGGGAATGCTCGGCCGCAGTGGCGTCCGGGCACTGCGCGGCGTCGACTTCACGATCCCCGACCGGGGCGCGGCGTCGTTCATCGGGGAATCGGGCTGCGGCAAGACCACGCTGGGGCGGATCCTGTGCGGCCTGGAAAGCTTCGACGGCGGTGACCTGATCATCGGCGATCAGGCGATGTCCGGGCTGAAGCCGCGTCAGCGGGCGCCCTATCACCGGCGGATCCAGATGATCCATCAGGACCCGTACTCCGCGCTGAACCCAACCCGCACGATCGGGCAGATCCTGGCCGCGCCGCTCGCCCTGCGGGCGAAGCAAGTCGGCGCGGACCCGGGCTGGCTGGAGCGGCGCCGCGCCGAGCTGCTCGGGCTCGTCGGGCTCGACCCGGACTACGTTCTGCCCCGTTATCCGCACATGCTGTCCGGCGGCATGCGGCAGCGGGTGGTGATTGCGCGGGCGCTGACGGTGGACCCGGACGTCCTGGTCGCCGACGAGGCGGTCTCGATGATCGACGTGTCGCTGCGGCTCGGGATCCTGCAGCTGCTGCGTGACCTGAGGGATGCCGTCGGGGTGTCGCTGCTGTTCATCACCCACGACATCGCCACGGCCCGGTACGTCGGCCACGGCGGTCAGCTCTATGTGATCTACCGGGGCTCGGTGGTCGAGCAAGGCGACACCGACACCGTCATCCAGAACCCGGCCCACCCGTACACGCAATGCCTGCTGTCAGCGATTCCGGTGATGCGGGGCATCGAGATCCCCGGCCAGGAGCGGGTGGTACCGACCGGCCCGCTCGATGAACGGTCGGAGCCGCGGGGCTGCCTGTTCGAGCCGAGGTGCCCGTTCGCCGAGGAGGACTGCCGGGCCGCGCCTCCCGGGCTGAGCCAGCTCGGCGGCACGCAGCAGTTGCACGCGTGCCTTCACCCGGCCCGGCGGTCCGTGATCGCCGGGCCCGCCCCGGCCGGCGCGGCGTGACGGCCGATATCTCTTCGGCGTGGCTGGGGCTGACGGGCCGATATCTCTTTGGCGTGGCTAGGGCTCACGAGCCGCTATCTCTTCGGCGTGGCTGGGTGCCCGGCGGGCCGCTGCCGCCTCCGCGAGGCGCACGGCGCCGGCCACCGGCGGCTCGCGCAGTACCCGCACCGGGCTGGCCGGAAGCGCGGCGCTGACGGCCGCGGCAGTTGCGGCGCTGAGCCGTTCATTTGTCATCAGGCCGCCGGCCAGCACCACCGGCGCGCCGGCGGCCTCGAGCTGCCCGGCGGCCTGTGCCGCCAGGCCCGCCAGGGCGTCCGCCGCCTGCCGGACCAGCCCGGCGACCTCGGGGTCTGAGCAGGCCAGGATCGCTGGGGCGTGCCTTGCCCAGTTACCCGGCTCCGGTCTGCGGTAGAACTCACCCCGCAGCGCGTCCAGGTCTGGCGCGCCGGCCTCGCCGAGCAGACAAGCGCCGAGCTCACCTGGAGGCAGGCCGTCGGCGCGCCGGCCGAGCAGCGCACGGATCGCCGCGCGCACGATCCAGTAGCCGCTGCCCTCGTCGCCGAGCAGGTAGCCCCAGCCGCCCGCCCACGCTTCACACCCGTGCCACGTGCCCGTCGCGATCGACCCGGTGCCGCAGATCACCGCGACGCCCTCGGCGAGGCCCGCCGCGGGCAGGACGAGCGAGGCGTCGTCCACGACGAGCACGTCGCCGGACCGGGTGATCGGAGCCAGGCGTGTCCGCAGGAAGCCATCGGTATCGCGTGCGGTGCGCGAGCCCGCCGCTCCCGCGCAGACGGCGTCCAGCGGGCCGTCCAGACCCGGCAGCCCGGTCAGCAGCTCGTCGAGGACCGCGGCGGCCCGTTCCCGCCCGACCGCCGTCAGGCTGGCGCTGGCAGCCGTCTCGTCACCGACCACCACCCCGTTGGCGACCAACCGCATGCGAGTGCTGGTCGCGCCGATGTCCACACCGAGTACCCGGCTCAACTGCGCTGCACCACCGCTCCTCATGGTCTGTCCGGCCGC
The DNA here is from genome assembly GCA_963778075.1 of uncultured Actinomycetota bacterium. Taxonomy (GTDB): domain Bacteria; phylum Actinomycetota; class Actinomycetes; order Streptosporangiales; family Streptosporangiaceae; genus JASHPR01. The sequence goes on from CAVZTJ010000001.1 coordinate 149,580, forward strand.
AGCCCGCAGCGATCAAAGGGTTCGGTCGAACGTAACAGTGTTGCTCTTGACCGCCACGGACAACATAGTTAAGAATTTTCGACATCTCGTTCCTTCTCGCCAATAACTCACGGCGATGATCCCCGAGGGAAGGACGCAGCGCGTGGTACGCAACCGAGTTCTGGCACTGGCGGCGCGTGCCGTCGCGGGCTTGGCGCTCCTCTCGACGGCCGTGGCCGCACCGGCGGCTTTGTCCGCACCGGGGACCGTGGCCAGGGCAGCGTCATCCCCCGCCACCTCCGTCACGGCCTCCCTGGAAGGCGCCTACGAGGCCGCGCTGCACGTCCCAGCGGCCGACGTGGGCGGGATCCGCTCAGGGACGCTGCACACCGGCTCCGCGGCAGGCCACGAGTGGGCGATCGCCAGCTTCACCCCCGTACGGTCGGCGGCGAAGAAGGTCGCGGTCAACTTCCAGGACGGCGCCGCCACCGGCGTCTTCACCAAGGCCGCCGGCACCTGGCGCCTCGTGCAGACCGGGCTGTACGGCTGCGGGGACGGCCTGCCGGCGGCTCTCAAGTCAGCATGGCACCTGGCCGACCCGGCGGCCTGCAGCACGCCAGCCACCGCGCAGCGCGCGTCCGCGCAACGGGCCCTGGCCGCGCTGCCCGCCCCGGCGCGGGCAGCCGCCAAGGCGGCCAGCACCGCCAAGACGGCCACGGCGCCCGCCGCCAGCAGCACGGCGGGCCTCGGCGAGCAGATCGCGGCCATCGCGCTGAGCCAGGTCGGGGTCGAGGACACCCCGGCCGTGACGAACTTCAACGGCGTCGACTGCGACCCGTACAGCACGCTCGTCGCCGGGTTCTCCGCGGACTCCGACGGCTGCGGCTACGACACGGGCTTCGGCGTCGAGAACGAGAACGAGACGTGGTGCTCAGACTTCAACAAGTGGGTGTGGCAGCAGGCCGGGATCACCGCGGACATGAACACGCTCAACGCGGGCGCGGTGTCGTTCTACAACTGGGCGGTGGCCCAGGGCCAGACCCCGCAGCTCGACACCGGAACGCCGCAGGCCGGTGACAGCGTCGTGTTCTTCGGCCCTGGCAACTTCCCGGACTTCGCCGACCACGTCGGCGTCATCACCTCGGTCAGCCCCGACGGGACGATCGACATGGTCAACGGCGACTTCGCCGCGACCCCCGACGTCCACGCGGAGTACGACACCGGGATCACGAGCCTGAGCAGCTTCGGTGCGCAGGTCGAGGGGCCGGGCGAGCAGTGGATCCTGGTGACCCCGCCGACCACCGCTCAGCAGCCCAGCCCGACCGGAGGCATCTTTGGCCCACCGGTCGCTGTCGCCGGCACCACCGGCTCGTTCCGCGCGTTCGGCGCGGTCAAGGGCGGCACGGTCAGCGCCTACTACTGGACGTTCGGGGACGGCCGCACGACGAACGCCACCGGCGCGGACGTGACCCACGCGTTCAGCGAGCCCGGCACGTACACGGTCAGCGTGACGATTACGTCCAGCTTCGGAACGATCGTCACTCTCGAGCGGAACGTTCGTGTCGTCGCCCAGTCGTCCGGCGTCGCGTCGGTCCCGTACGACGGGATCTGGTACGACCCGCTGCCGATCCTGCAGTACGTGTTCACCCGCTCGGCTGACGGCTTGGCCGTGGACAGCTGGGACGGCGGAAGCTGGCTGCAGCTCTCCGTCCCCGGCGACCCGTCCGCGACCGGGAACTTCGCCACGCTCGCCTACCCTGACGCCACCAACGCGGACGCGATGACCCCGCACGCGTACTACCGCGCGACGGACGGGTCCCTCGCCGAGACGTACCTGAGCTCGTCCGGCTGGGTGACGCAGGAACTCCCGGGGCAGCCCGTGCCAGGCGGCACGATCGTGGCGACGCCGACCGCCAGTGGCGCGCCGGCGGTGTTCTTCATGGATGCGGCGGGCGACCTCGCCGAGACGGCGCAGGGCTCCGGCGGCTGGGCGACCAGCGAGCTGCTGCCGGGCGCGGCGTCGGTCAGCGCCGCGTCGCTGTCCCTGACCGACACGACCACCGGGCCCGAGATCTTCGCCGTTGGGCCGGCCGGCACGATCAGGGTCTTCTCGTCGGTCTTCGGCAGGTGGTTCAGCTGGGAGGTTCCGGCCAGGACCACTCCGGGCGGATCGCTCGCCGCGCTGACTACTCCGGGCGGGCACGCGGCCGTGGTCTACGTTGCTGCGCGCGGCGGCCTCGCGGAGGCGACCCAGGCAGGCCCGCTGACGGCCGGGCCGTGGAACGTGACGGCCCTGCCCGGCTCCCCGGCGCGCGACAGCACGCTGGCGGCGACGACCTACCTGCTGCCGTCCATGATCCCCAGCACGCCCGGATCGTTCCCCCAGCCGCCCGGCTCGACCACGTCGTCCAACGTCGCCGAGCCGTTCGGCACCGAGGCGTTCTTCCTGACCGGGTCCGGCTCGCCCGCGGTTAGCTATAACGGCGGAACGGGCTGGCAAACCGCGACGCTGCCGGGCACAGCATCCAGCATCGCCACGGCCAGCGCCTACCAGGTCGAGGAGGAGCCGTCGGACCTGTTCCTGTCCAGCGCGAGCGGGCTGACCGAAGAGACCACCGGCGCCCGCAGCGGCGACCCGTCCGGCGCCTGGACGTCGATGGCGCTGCCGGACACGCCGGCGACCTGGGCCGACCAGATCGTGCTCTACGCCGCCGACCCGGCGGACGCGGCCGCCGCGCAGGCCGCGGCTGCTGCCGCAGGCCTTCCGGCCAGCCAGGTCACCACGTCGTTCGCGGCCGCGTGGGCGGACACGCTGAGCGGTGAGTACCTGGTGCTCGCCGTCGGCGCACCGGCCGTCACCGCCCTGTACGTGAACGACTGCGGCTGGGCCAACCCCTCCGCCCTGCCGGCCGGGTCCACGCCGTTCTACTACTACGTAGGGACGTTCAACACGCTGCCCGGCGCCGACGCGTTCGTGAACTCGGCGAGCGACACCACCGCAGACACGCAGGCGCTGGCAACCGATCTCGCCTACTACGCGCTGAACGGCTCACTGCCCGCTGGCGTCACGTCGCTGCCCGCAGCCGTCGGCCCGACGTACACGTGCTCGGGTTCGCCGTCATGAGCCGCCGGGTACAGCGCGAGCGCGCCCTCGCAGCACGCGCGGGCCGGTTCCTCGCGGCCGCGCTACCATCGGAACCGGCGCTGGGAGGGTGCCGCCGGGTTCGCGGGAAGGACTGAGTCCACCTCTGGCACGGCGAAGCTGTGGCTGTGGCTTCTTCCTCGGCCTGACCGCGGACCGCGGGCCGGTGAGGGAGACGCCATGTCTGATTCGCTTCCTGAGCGTCCCGATCTGGGGCAGCTGCGGCGCCGCGCCAAGGAACTGCGCGACGCGGCCCGGCGCGGCGATGCCGCGGCCTTGGAACGGTTCGCACGTCACCACCCTTCGGCGCCCGATAGCGCGGTCAGTCTGGCCGCCGCGCAGCTGGTCATCGCCCGCGAGCTGGGCTTTGCGAGCTGGCCGCGGCTGAAGGCCGCCGTCGACGCCGAAGCCGCCTCGGGCCAGGAGGTGCACGCGTTCCTGGCCGCCTCCGTTGACGGCCGCCTGCTGCAGGCCAGCGATATCCTGCGCGCCGACCCGGCTATCACGGGCCGCAGCCTGCTTGCCGCCACAGTGGTCGGCGACGCCGATGTGGTTCGAGAGATGCTGGCCGCCGACCCGGCGGCCGCGCTCTCCGTCGACGATGCCCGCGGCTGGCCGCCGCTGCTGTACGCCTGCTATTCGCGGTGGCATCAGATCGAACCCGGCCGGGCTGCCGGGCTGGCCGACGTGGTCGGCGTGCTGCTCAGCGCGGGGGCCAGCCCGGACACCAACGACGGCGGCCGCGATCGCTACCGGTCAGCCCTGAAAGGGTCGGTGGAGGTCAACAACCCCGGCATCACCGCGGTACTGCTCGATGCCGGGGCCAGCCCTGACCGGGGTCAGCCGATCGGAGAGGCCGTCGGTCATCGTGACCACCGCTGCCTGCGGCTGCTGCTTGCCCACGGCGCCCGGGTGGCCGGAACATGGGCCGTCGGCGCTGCGGTCTTCCACGATGATCCTGGCGCGCTGTCGCTGCTGCTCGACGCCCTGCAGTCCAGCGGGAGCGACCCGGCGCGCATGGCGACCGAGGCACTGCCTGACGCCGCGGCTCATGCGTCGCTGCCCGTCGTCGCCGCCCTCCTGGGCGCCGGAGCAGACCCCAGCGCCGAGGAGGACGGGGCGTCGGCGCTGCGCCTGGCGGTCCGGGCCTGGCCGGGCCGACACAGCGGCACGGCTGCGGGCTGCCGGCGCCAGCGACGATGACACCGACATCGACCACTTCATCGGCGCCTGCCGCAACGCCGACCGCCCTGAAGCCGAGAGCATCCTGGCAGGCCAGCCAGGCCTGCTGGGCCAGCTCACCAGCCAGGACCGGGCGGTGATCGTCGACGCCGCTGGCACCGGCCCGGCTGGCGCCATCGCCCTCATGCTCGACCTCGGCTTCTCCCCGCACGCGCGCAATGATCTCGGGGAGCAGCCGCTGCACTCGGCTGCCTATTCCGGGAACGCGGAGGTCGTCCGGCTGCTCCTGCACGCGGGCGCCGACGTCGACGCGCGCGACGCCCGGTTCGACTCCACCCCGCTGACCTTCGCCACGGTCGGCAGCGGCGAGCAGGCCGGCAAGCCCGGCGACTGGGCCGATACCGTGCGCCTGCTGATCGAGGCCGGCGCCTCCCGCCGCGGCGTGTGGGTCTCCGGGAAACCACCGAGCGAGGAGATCATCCGCCTGCTGCAGCGTTACGGCATCACTCCCGGAGAGCCGGCCGGTGACCAGCCGGATGACGAGGCCGGGGTGCCCGGCCCGATCGGAACCGGCGTCATGGCCGACATTGCCCGGCACCTCGAGGCCGCTTACCGCGACGGCGACCTGGGCCTGCTCGGCTCGCTGCTGCACCCGGAGGTCCAGTGGACCGGGCTGTGCGGCAACAGCGAGCAGGTGCTCGACTGGTATCGCGCCCTGCGTGCGGACGGCACCGTGGCCACGGTGCACAGCGTGGAAGTCGACCGTGATGCCGTCGTGCTCGGGCTCGCCGTCTCCCGCGAGGCCGAAGGAGCCCGGCCCGCCCCGCCACAGGAGCTCTACCAGGTCTTCACCGTCGACGGCACCTTGATCACCGGCATCCGGGTCTATCCCGACCACCACAGCGCCCAGGCCCGGTAAGTCATCTGCAGGACCGCCCGGCGTCCCGGGCTGGCCAAGACGTCCGCAGCGCCGAAAGGCGGCGGGGGTTAGCTACAGGCTGGTCCACCAGGCATCGATAATCACGTCGTGGGCGATGCCGGTGCCGATGGTGTGGTGCAGCCCGAGGCTGACGATACGGTCATCGTGCGGGTGGAACGGCCGGGTGAGGTCTTCGCCCAGCACCGGGCCGAAGGCATCGATGAGCGGCTTCCAGAGGCTGGCCCAGTTGCGCCCTGGCCCGGTTGTCAGCGCGATGTTCAGCCCGACCGGGCCCGGATCGATGATGGCCGCCTGCGCCGCAAGCCGGTCGTGGAGCTTTTGTTTCCACTCTCTGCGCTCATAGGACCCAGCCATCCGGGTCGAGAACTGCGGGGTGGCCTGGGCCGTGTCCGGCTGGGCGGGTCCCACTGCTAATGACGACGGCCCGTGGATCTTGCGGCCGAAGATGGCTGCCACCCGCTGCGGGCCCAGCCGCTGAGCGACCGGGAACAGGTAATTGGCCAGGTCATGGCCGCCATCGATCAGTGAGACGCCATCGCTGAACCCCACGATCAGCTCGGCAGCAACCCGGCCGCTTGCGGTCGCCAGCACCGGCCCGGCTATGGCGTCCACGTGCGCCAGGAAGCGGGCCAGCTTCACCTGGCTGGGATGCCCTGCCCGATCCCAGCTGGCCAGCTGCGGCTTGACGCTCTGCCGCATAACGCCTACCGGGCGGCGGTACACCATTGCCATGTGAGTCATCCTCGTGCTCGCCCGCAGCTGATGGCAACCATCCGATACCACACGTGCGGCCCACTTCCGGCGATCTCGCTCCCTTTATTAGTTAAATGGCTCGTGTTGCCTCCTCGCGGCCAAACAGTTCACCTTTGGCGGGAGGCGATCATGAAAAAGGTGAATCCGCTCATGGGCCTGCCGCATGTATCATCCAAGAGTTAGCGGCGCCTGCGCGCGGCGCCGCTAAGTCAGCGTCACGAGTAATGTACGGTGACGGAATGCGTGGCGTAATAGATGCAAACGTCAAGTGGTCGCGCGCGACCGAACGACGCCTGCGGCTGCCAACGGACAAGACGCTCTGGCGACGTTTCGAGCGCGAGGCCGCCGCGCTGATCCGCGCGCTCCCTGACGGCGCCACAGTTCTGGATCTCGGAGGAGGGCGTCGGTGCGTGTATGCCCCGGCTGTCGAACCACCTGGTCGTGTGCGCCTGATAGCAGTTGACATTTCCGCAGAGGAACTGGCCTTGAACGAGGACGCGGCCGAGAAATACACCGCTGACGTGGCAGCGGGCCTTCCGCTCCCGGCATCATCGGTAGATCTGATTCTGTCTCGAGCGCTACTGGAGCATGTTGCCGACGTTCCGGCGGCGGTCCGGCACATGGCGCGGGTCCTCAAGCCGGGAGGCATTGCGCTGCACTTCGTTCCTGGGCGCTATTCGCTATTCGGCATGCTGGCCAGAGTATTGCCCTTTGACCCTCTCGTCCGTTTGGTGCATGCCGTTATGCCATGGACGCGAGACCAGGTCGGATTTCCGATTTACTACGACAGTTGTTATCCAGCAGCGCTTGAGAGAGAATTTCTTCGCTCCGGCTTCTCGGAAGTTAAAACGTGGATTACCTGGGCGCAGCCGGGGTATTTCGAAGCCGTTTACCCGTTGTTTCTCCTGTACGCGCTCTACGAATGGATAACGCGGAATCTCCGATTGCGGACGCTCGCTGCATATACAGTGGTGCGAGCAGTTCGCTGACAATTCTGACGGGGCAAAGGTAAGACGCGGGGCAGGGCAGGTTGGGCTAGCGGACATCGAGGCCGGCGGCGCGGCTGATGATCAGCCGCTGTATCTCGCTGGTCCCTTCGAAGATCGTGAAGATCTTGGCGTCGCGGTGCCAGCGCTCGACCGGGTAGTCGCGGGCGTACTCGTACGCCGCGCGGGCCACGCCGGCGGCCATCGCGCCCACGGCGGGCCTGGTCGCCCGAAGGTCTTCAGCGCGGACTGCTCACCGCTGCGGACGCCTTCGCTGGTCCGGGCGAGCCGGGTGTCGAGGCGCTCCTCCCATCTGCCCTGCCCGCCAGGTCCACACCGTTCTACTACTACTACTACCCGGGCCGATCAACACTCTGCCTGGCGCCGACGCGTTCGTGAACTCGGCGAGCAGCACAACCGCGGACACGCAGGCGCCGGCGACCGATCGCGCCTAATACGCGCTGAACGGTTCGCTGCCCGCTGGTATCACGTCGCTGCCCGCAGCCCCGTCGGCCCGACGTACACCTGCTCGGGTTCACCGTCATGAGTTCCAGCCGGGCCGTCCCTCGCGGTGGCAGGCGTTTTTGGCGACGCAGGCTCGGATGGTAAGTCGCGTCGGAACAGAACTGGCGCGCCTGCGTCGGAACCGATAGGCGTCATCTCCAACATGATGACGCCGAGCTGAAACGCTTCCTCGATAGACTTTCCAGCTGCAAGAGCCTGGTAGAAACCGGCGCTGAACCGGATGGAGGATCTGTCTCGTACGGGTTGCCGCATTCCGATCGCATAGGGAACCACCGCTGACAACTCCCGCGCGAGCAGCTCAGTGTCGCATGCATTGACGAGAATGCAGCCCACGCTGGCCCCGAAGTCGCGGAACATGTGGACCAAGCCGTCCACTGGGATGATCCGGGCCAAGCCGTAGTCGTCCTCAGCCGCGATGCTCCCGCCCGGCCCGCCGCCGTGCCCGGCGAAATGGACCAGCCTCGGTTCGTCATCGAGCAGGGCCTGGCTGATGTCGGCCGGGCCCACCGCCAGGTGGATGCGGACTTCGATGTTGTCCCGGTCCTTACCCGATCGGATGGTTTTCTGGATCTCGCGTATCTCTTGGTCGATCCGGAGTGTCTCGGTGTCGGGAGGATTCGCGGCAAGGATGAGAACCTTCACCGGGAGCCCGAGGGGCCCTGATGGCGGCCCGCTCGTCACGCCATCACGGACCACCCGGATGCCCTGGGTTCTGGAGACCGAGTACCGGCGGGACCGGTATTCATACGCGAGGTCCAGGTGAACGGGAACGTTCGTGCCCACCTGCCCGGCCCGGACGTGGAACGGGACATCCGCCGAGCGCCCCGGCGGCAGTTGCTCCAGCGTGCCATGCGCGGTGCGGTCATCGGTGGTGACCTGGCCGGAAAGGGTGACCGTCAGGGCAGAGACCCCGACCGCCCCGATGTTGGTGATCCGTCCGCGGACAATCGTCCACTCATCGTGGGGCAGCTCCATGTCTGCCAGCTCCACCGTGACCAGAGGCTGACCAGGAGGATCATGCGCTGGCTCTGCGGTGACCTCAGCGGCGAAGCTCGTCTCCCGGTGCGGGCGGCCCAGGTGGTCACGGTACGAAAAGTTTGTGCTGGTTAGCAGGTATCGGTCGACTTTCTCGGCGCGCACGCGCAGTTTTGTGGTCACGGACTGTCCCGGGGGCACACGATCGACTTCGATCTTCGACGCCCCCCGGAGCCGGACGAGTCCAGCTGGCAGCCTGACCGTGAATATCACCTTGCTGCAAGTTCGGGCGCCCGTATTGGTCAGGCTGATGTCCAGTTCGGCCGGATCGCCAACTTGGATACGAGTAGGAGACACACGGACGCGGATCATAGGCTCTTCTGGCCTGGACGAAGCCTGATCTTGTGGTGACTGCGCAAACATGGGCGGCAGTGCACGGCTTGCCGGCCCACAGGGCCGGGTTCGTCGGCGAAGGCGAAGTCAGGGATCCATACCTGGTCCTCCGGGCACAAGGGCTTTCCGCAGTGATGACAGATTGCGTATATCCGGGTATGGCCGTCTTCACGCGCGTTGCACTCACCGCATTCCCAGGCCATCACGCCTCCCCGCCGGCGAACTCCTGTTCGGCCCGCGCCCTCATCTCCTCGTACTGCTCCAGGGATATCCGCCCGTCGACCAGCGCCTCGTCCAGCTTGCCCAGGCGCTCCAGGAGCCGATGGCGCGACGGGTCGGAGCCGACCCATGGCGAACTGTGGTGGCTGGGCCCGCGTGAACCGTTGTGCTCTGGCCCCGACGAACCGTTGTGCGTCGGTCTGAACGAGCCGTCCCGTGCTGTCCCGGATGAGGCACCTTGACCGTCGATTCCCGGACTGCGCGACGCCAGGGCCTGCATTGTGTCCCTGGTCAGATCGTGGAGAGCGTCCCATTCCCCTTTGATGCGAGCCTTCATTGCGTCGTTGGAGTGCACCCCCTGGACCACGATCGTGATCTTGGTTGTGCCCGCCACCGGGCGAATGCCGCCGCGATGAATTTCCTCTCCGGTCAGCACCATATGGAACTCGATAGGGTAAACGCCGTCATAGCGCCGACCCGCGATGTCCCAGTACCGCTGCACATGGTCGGCCCTGCCGCCGCTGCGAGGTGGGTGTTCGATCACGCGCTTGACGTAATAGTTCTCGCTCAGCGCATTGGTCAGCCCGATGATCATGTCGTCATTGGGGATCACACCGAACTGCTCCGCGTTATTCTCGTCTTCTGTCGCTTCACGTTCCGGGACAATCAGGACGTCCTGGTAACGGATGCTGCCCAGGCTGAGCTTGAAGTCGGCCTCGATCCGCGTCCTGATTTCGGCGCCGCGCCAGTCGTCCCGTCGCTTGCCGAGCGAGCTGTACAGGCGCACCTTGTCGAGACCCGACAGCGCGCCTTTCAGGGTCGCCTCCAGGCGACCGCTGACCTGATCCTCGGCGAGGATCTTGCTCTCGAACTTGATCGTCAGCTTCATCTGCCGATCCTGGCGTTGCTGTTCGTCTGGCAGCACTTGCCGCCACTCCACGCGGCGCAGCGCCTCCACGCCGCCGCAGTCCTCCGCCGAGCCGGACTGGATGGCCCGATGACTGGCTTTTTCCACCTTTCCCCAGCGTTCCGGGTACCGGAGCTGGATCAGCTCGATCACATCCAGGCTGAGCCGGTTGTCGCGCGGGCCGAGGTCGACCCACTGGATATCCAGCTCCAGCGCCCGCTGGCCTGACTCGGGGACGATCGAGGGCGTCACCCAGACCGGCCCTTCCCTGATCACCGGCTCCCGGGCCAATCCATACGTCAGGTCCAGCGGAAAGGGGCTGGATGCATGGGGATCCTCGACACGGAACACCGGATACGCCCCGGTGGTGCCCTCGAGCAGACGGATGGGACCCAGAAGGTCTGGTTGCGATGCGATGTCGACCGGGCCATGCAGCACCAGGCAGCCAGCGCAGAATCGGGTGTTGCGGCTCGTCGCGTGCTTGCGCGCGTACCGGTCGAGCCGGTCGCGGTCCGGGCGGCCGAAGGCGAGATCCACCGAGATGTCGCCCTCGACTGGACGCGGACGTGTCGTGTAGCGGCCCTGCGGCGCCAGAGCGATGTCAACTCCGAGCCGCTCGGTCAGGCGGACTTTGTTGATCTTAGGCTGCAAGGCGAGCGGCAGGTCGGCGCGCTGCTGTGCCGTTTGGCGACGCGCCGTGAGATAGGCCCAGGCTGCGAGCATGATTCCAGGTATGGCTAGCGTCAGCCCGGTCAGGGGGTTCAGCACGACGATGATCAGGCCGGCCACTGCCAGTCCAAGACCCCCGGCGCCCAGCACGAGCTGATATCTGGTGAAGGCGTGGCCGCACTCCTCGCAGTGATATGAGGCATCGGTCCCAAGACCCCGGCCGGCGCCTTCCCGGCCCAGCAGCCTCCCGGCCCAGCGCGGCATCGGCACGACGTGCTTCGTGCACCCGGGCCGCCAACAGTGGTGGCATAGCGAAGAGATGTACGCTGAGCCGCACTTGTAGCACCTGACCTGCGGCTCCTGGGGTTTGATCTCGGTAATCATTGGATCGTTCCCTTCAGCGCCGAGCCGGCAGCCGATCGAACCGTTCCCGCAGCGCTACCCTCAGCGCGTTCATCTCCTGGACGACCGGTCGGCTGTTCCTGGCCAGCCAGCCGTAGGCGTAGATCCGCAGCTCACCGCTGTCCAGTTGCGTCAGGTAGGTCATGCCGCCAGGAACGGTCCGCTGGCGCCGTGACTTGTGCTGCTTGCCCTCCACGTAGAGCACGAGTTGCAGCAGATCCGGTCCTTCAGGGCGTTCGGCGGAGAGCCATCGTCTCTCTGCGCCCCGGTCGGGCCACCGGTCCCACGCTCTGAAGCCAAGGTTCTTGAGCGCCATCATGATGTCGTCGATGCGGGTCTCGGCCGGGATTACCTCGTCAAAGTGCAGCTGCTGGTGCGGCGACAAGGTACGCCGGGCGAAGGCGTCGTCCAATCTGAGGTCGAACTTGGTCCTGACTGAACTCCGCAGCGCCACCCGCGGTTGCCCGCGCATCGTCCCGGTTGCGTCATACATGCGGGCATCCAGCCCCGACAGCAATCGGTTGACGGTGACCTTGACCTCGCCGCCAAGGCTTTCTTCTTGGTACAACTCGCCCGGCTGGGGAATCACCAGGATCATCTTCGGGCTGGTGAACGTGATCAGCTCTCCTACTCCCGGATCGGCTTCGCGCTCCATCGTGATGTCCGACCACTCCAGCCCCGACCGCATGGGGTTGTAGCGAATTGGGTGATTATTCGTTCCCACTTTCAGGTTCAGGGAACGCAAGGAAGTATGCGTGGGCCAACTGATGAAGACCCGACGTACCTTTGCTCGCGACCCCCTAGCCTGTTTGCGCGGGATAGCCAGCCGTACGGTCATGTGCAGTTCTAGCTCAGGCTTAAAGCCGACTTGCCGCATGATCTGCAGTCGCTTGCGATCGAAGTCGCGATCCAGGCCTGCTTCCGAGAAATCTGCGTCGTCCGGATCACGAAGCGACGCGTCTACGTCGACCGGGTCGACCTTGAAGTGTTCTGTATCAGGCACATAGACATGGGAAACGACACAGGCGCTGCGATCGGCGATCAACGGATCGGGCTCGCCGACATCGGCCAGACCCGGGAGCTGGGCCCTGATTGGCACGGAGCCGTGCGTCGATCCTTCGTCTAGCAGGCCGTCCAGATTGGCGTGCTCGAAATCGGTAAGCACCAGGTGCCCGATCAGGGCCTCGGCGCCGGGACGGCCGGCATGGTCGACGTCACTGCGAGCCTGTCGGCTGAAGAACTTGTCTCCGTCATAGGGCAGGACCAGTTTGATGAGACCCTTCGGGGTGTTCTCCTCGTATCTGGCAGCGTTCTCCGATATTTCCTGTTTGTAGAAGTACAGTTCCCTGATCTGCGCACGCTTCACCCGCGCCCGCGCCAGCACCACCTCCCCGGCATCGGGCTTGCGTAGTGGGCCGGAGATACGCATGACGCCGAGCCCTAGCAGGGCTTGGATGCGCACCCGCAGCTCTCCGAATCTCCAGCGTCTGTTAAGGAAAGCCTCCGTGCCAGACCCTTCTGACTCGCGCGGCTTGGTCGACCTCAACAAAATCCGGCGTCGGTGAGCACTCCCGGCACCACCCGCCCCACTTACCCCGTCTGCTGACTCTGCCATCGCCTTCCCCTTGCAGAACTTCGGGGCCGAACGAACACCTTCATTCTCGTCAATCAGGCACCAATGTCTATATCCTCGGATGGATACCTGACTGCCGGGAACTCATGACAGCGAACCATTTCGTCGCGCACTCACGCTGTGAAAGACCATCCGGCTAAGGCTTCGCAATGCTGGACTCGCGCAATCCGAGCGCAGGCGCGGGCTGAAGATCTACGGGAGGACGACGTGGCCGAAATCTTCGTTGCCCTTGAGATGCCCACAGAACTCGGCGGTGCAGTGTTCTCGTCGCCGGTTGTGCGGTCCTGCGTGGACAACTGTCCGGATGCGCGGATCGTGTCGCGAGCGGCCTCGCAGGACGGCGAAGGTGCTTACAGGGACTTCGGCACCACGTCGCTGCTGTTGCTGGGCACACCGTCCGCCGTGGCCGCGGTTACGGGATTGTTCGCCGTAATCCGCACCATGATCAAAGAGGCCCACAAAACGATCCGCGATCGCCAGAGCCACCAGTACGACTTGCAAAGGCTCGTGCTCGTCCTGGGAGCGAGGCGTGAGGAGATCGACCTAGCCAGAGATCTCAAGGAGATCGAGGCGCGCCTGGACGAGATCCAGGGTCAGGCGACCGAGCAACTGTCACCGTGACCCGGGGCGCCATCGAGGCCTGCTTCTCAGATGGTGCTGACAAATCTGAACCCTGACCAGCACAGCTACCGGACGTCGAGGCCGGTGGCGGCGCGGCCGATGATCAGCCGCTGGATCTCCGACGTGCCCTCGAAGATCGTGAAGATCTTGGCGTCGCGGTGCCAGCGCTCGACCGGGTAGTCGCGGGTGTAGCCGTTGCCGCCGAGGATCTGGATCGCCTGCTCGGTGACCCTGACCGCGGTCTCCCCCGCGACCAGTTTGGACATCGACCCCTCGGCGTGGTTGAACGGGATGCGGTTGCGGGCCATCCACGCGGCCCGCCAGGTCAGCAGCCGCGCCGCGTCCACGGCCGCGGCCATGTCGGCGAGCAGGAACGCGACGCCCTCGGTCTGGCCGATCGGGCGGCCGAACTGGACCCGGCCGACCGAGTAGTCGCGGGCGTACTCGTACGCCGCGCGGGCCACGCCGACGGCCATCGCGGCCACGGCGGGCCTGGTCGCCTCGAAGGTCTTCAGCGCGGACTGCTCACCGCTGCGGACGCCTTCCCTGGTCCGGGCGAGCCGGGCGTCGAGGCGCTCCTTTCCGCCGACCAGGCAGCGGCCAGGCACCCGGACGTCGTCGAGCACCACCTCGGCGGTGTGCGAGGCCCGGATGCCGTGCTTGCGGACCTTCTGCCCCTGGGACAGCCCGCGGGTGCCCGGCGGCACGATGAAGGTCGCCTGGCCCCGAAGCCCCAGCGCGGGGTCGACCGCGGCGACGACCACGTGCACGTTCGCGATGCCGCCGTTGGTGACCCAGGACTTGGCCCCGTTCAGCACCCACTCGTCGGTGGCCTCCTGGTACTCCGCCCTGGTCCTGATCGCCGCGACGTCGCTGCCGGCGTCCGCCTCTGATACGCAGAACGCGCCGAGCTTGACGTCGTCGGTGTCGCCGAACATCGGCGGCAGCCACTCGGCCATCTGCTCGTTCGTGCCGTTGCCGCTCACGGCCACGGCGGCCAGGCCGGTTCCGACGATCGACAGCGCGATCCCCGCGTCGCCCCAGAACAGTTCCTCCCAGGCGACCGGGATGCCCAGACCGCTCGGCTCCAGCCACTGCTGGGCGAAGAAGTCCAGCGAGTACAGGCCGACCTTGGACGCCTGCTGCAGGATCGGCCAGGGTGTTTCCTCGCGCTCGTCCCACTCGCTGCTCGCCGGCCTGATCACGGTCTCGGCAAACTCGTGCACCCAGTCGCGCACGTCGCGCAGATCCTGGCCCAGGTCCATGGAAAAGCCGCTGCCGGGGTCCTGCTCGCTGCTCATCATGCTCCTCGTTGGTGCGGGCGATCCGCCGCCCAAGTTACTCAAGAGTAACAGTACCGGCGGCTGCCGCACCAGTCGCGGAGACCCGCCGCCGCTTATCCTGACCCGACAAGATCAGCCCGCGTTCGAGGGAGCCGCACCGGATGGACTACGGCAGCTACGATTGCCTGCTTTTTGACCGGCACGAGCACGGCGTGCTCCAGATCACGATGAACCGGCCGGAGAAGTACAACGCCGCCGACGAGGCCATGCACGGCCAGCTCGCCCGGGTGTGGGCGGATGTGGCCCGTGACGAGGAAACCAGGGTGGTCGTGGTCACCGGCGCGGGCAAGGCGTTCTCGGCCGGCGGCGACCTCGGGATGGTGCAGCGCCAGATCGGCGACTACGGCCGGGTGACGAACATGCTCGCCGAGATGAGCGAGCTCGTCTACAACATGATCAACTGCCCGCAGCCGATCGTGTCGGCGATCAACGGCGTCGCGGTAGGGGCTGGCCTGGTCGTGGCGCTGATCGCGGACATCAGCATCTGCGCCGAGGACGCGCGGCTCGGCGACGGGCACGTGCGGCTCGGCGTCGCGGCGGGCGATCACGCCGCGATCATCTGGCCGCTGCTGTGCGGCATGGCCAGGGCCCGGTACTACCTGCTCACCGGCGAGATGGTCATCGGCACCGAGGCCGAGCGGATCGGGCTGGTCAGCAAGGCCCTGCCGCGGGAGCAGGTGCTCGAGGAGTCGCTGCGCATCGCGCAGGGGCTGGCCACCGGGCCGCAGCTCGCGATCCAGCTGACCAAGCGGGCCCTGAACGGCTGGCTCAAGACCGCGGGGCCGATCTTCGATCAGTCCGCGGCCTACGAGATGCTCACGTTCATGGGTGAGGACGTCAAGGAGGGCGCGGCGGCCCTGATCGCGAAGCGGCCGCCGGTCTTCGGCTGACGCGGCGCCGGTCAGTCCTTTTCGTGGCGTTCCAGGAAGTTAAAGACGTCGGCTTCGTCGACGCCAGGAAAACTCCCCGTGGGCAGCGCGGACAGGATGTGCGAGTGCGCCCGGGCCGAGGGCCAGGCCCGGCCCTCCCAGCGCGCGGCCAGCGCGGCGGGCGGGTGCTGGCAGCACTCCCCATCCGGGCAGGCCGAGGTGCGCCGGATCGTCGTCTCCCGGCCGCGGAACAAGCGAGAGTGCTCGAACGGGACGCCCAGTGTTATGGCAAAGCCACGCTCGCGACTCTGGTCGACGAACGCCGCACACCAGTACGTCCCCGACTGCGTGTCCGAGTACTGGTAGTACGGGCTGAACCGGTCGTCGGCGGTGAACACCTGCCGGCCCGACCACTGGCGGCACATCCGCTGGCCCTCGATCGCGCCGGTGGCGTCGGCCGGGAACACCACGCCGTCGTTCTGGTAGGCCTTGTAGATGATCCCGCCCTCGTCGTTCTTGACGAAGTGGCACGGCAGGCCGAGGTGATGGGTGGCCAGGTTGGTGAACCGGTGCGCGGCCATCTCGTACGACACCGAGAACACGTCCCGCAGGTCCTCGACGGACAGGCTTCTGGCGTCGGCGGCCTCGCGCAGGAACACGGTCGCCTGCTGCTCCGGGACCAGCACCGCGGCGGCGAAGTAGTTGGCCTCCACCCGCTGCCGCAGGAAGTCCGCGAAGTCCTCGGGCGCGCTGTGGCCGAGCACGAAGTGCCCGAGCGTCTGCAGCAGGATCGTCCGCGGCGTGTGCATGCCGATGGACTCCTGCTTGAGGTAGATCCGCCGGTCGCGCAAGTCGGTCACGGACCGCGCGGAGCGGGGCAGGTCGCGCACGTACCGGACGGTGAACCCGTGGTGGCTCACCACCGACAGCAGCATGCCCTGGGACAGGGCCCCGCCGGTGTACCCGGCGGTCGCCAGCGCGACGGCCGCCTCCTGCTCGATCTCGGGGAAGTAGTTGCCGCGCTCGCGCATCATCGCCCGCAGGCCGGCGTTGGCCTCCCTGGCCTCCTCGGGCGTCGCCGTCGGCTTGGCCCGCTGCTTGCGCAGCTCGCCGTACAGCGCGAGCACGTGCTCGATCACGTCACTCGGCACCCGCGCGCCGACCCGCAGGTGCGGCAGGCCGAGGTCACGGTAGACCGGGTCCTGCTGCGCCTCCTCGAGAGCGATCTCCAGCTGGGCCCGGCGGCTCGGCGGCTGGCGCCGCAGCAGTTCCGCCGTTGGCACCGACAGCGCGGCCGCCAGCGCCTCGATCAGCGACAGCTTGGGCTCGCGCCGGCCGTTCTCGATCAGCGACAGCACCGAGGGGGCACGGCCAACCCGCTCGCCGAGCTCGGCGAGGGTCAGCCCCCTGGCGCGCCGGGCATGCCGGAGCCGCTGGCCGAATACGCCGAGATCTAGGCCCCGTTCGGTGAAGGATGGGGAATCTTCTTCGGTGAAGACTGCCATATATTCATCTTAGACGAAATTCTGGAAAAGTTCACTGCGATGAATCCTTGGTTTTCCCGGCAACCCGCCGCACGCTAGCTGGTATCGACCCGGGTTGCTGCGGAAACCCGGGACCGGCCAGGGAGGTAGCGGTGAACGATCAGGCAGCGACATTGCGGCAGGAGTGGGCGTCGGACCCGCGCTGGGCGGGCGTGCAGCGCACCTACTCGGCGGACGACGTGGTGCGGCTGCGCGGATCGGTACAGGAAGAGCACACGCTGGCCCGGCTTGGCGCGGAGCGCCTCTGGGCGATGCTGCACTCCGGCGGTTATGTCGCCACGCTCGGCGCGCTGACCGGAAACCAGGCGGTGCAGCAGGTCAAGGCCGGCCTGCGGGCCATCTACCTGTCCGGCTGGCAGGTGGCGGCCGACGCCAACCTGGCCGGCCAGACCTACCCGGACCAGAGCCTCTACCCGGTCAACTCGGTGCCGCAGGTTGTCCGCAGGATCAACAACGCGCTGCTGCGCGCCGACGAGATCTCCTGGGCCGAGGCCGGCGGCGAGGGCAGCGAAGGGGACACGCCGTACTGGCTGGCGCCGATCGTCGCCGACGCCGAGGCCGGCTTCGGGGGCGTCCTGAACGCGTTCGAGCTGATGAAAGCCATGATCGCGGCCGGAGCCTCCGGGGTGCACTGGGAAGACCAGCTTGCCTCGGAGAAGAAGTGCGGGCACCTGGGCGGCAAGGTGCTGATCCCGACCTCCCAGCACATCCGCACGCTGAACGCGGCCCGGCTGGCCGCCGACGTCTGCGGCGTCCCGACGCTGGTCGTCGCCCGCACCGACGCCCAGTCCGCGACGCTGATCACCAGCGACGTGGACGAGCGCGACCGGCCCTTCCTGACCGGGGAGCGGACCGCGGAGGGCTTCTACCGCGTCCGCGGCGGGATGGAGGCGTGCATCGCCCGCGGCCTGGCCTACGCGCCGCACGCCGACTTGCTCTGGATGGAGACGTCCACCCCCGACCTGGACGTGGCCAGGGAGTTCGCCGAGGCGATCCGCAGCGTCTACCCGGACCAGATGCTGGCCTACAACTGCTCGCCGTCGTTCAACTGGCGGGCGCACCTGGACGAGGGCACGATCGAGAAGTTCCAGCGTGAGCTCGGTGACCTGGGGTACAAGTTCCAGTTCATCACGCTGGCCGGCTTCCACGCGCTGAACCACTCGATGTTCAGCCTGGCCCGCGGGTACGCGGACTCTGGGCTGCCCGCCTACGTCCGGCTGCAGGACGCCGAGTTCGCGGCCGAGGCCGACGGCTACACGGCAACCCGGCACCAGCGCGAGGTCGGCACCGGCTACTTCGACCTGGTGACATCCGCCATCACCCCGCAGTCCGCGACCACGGCGCTGGCCGGCTCGACCGAGGCCGCCCAGTTCGCCGGCGCCGCGCACTAGCCCCGCTTGCGGGTGCTGGCCCCCGGCGGTGGCACCCCGGGGGCCAGCACCGTCGCTCTAGCGCATGAGGCCGGCCCCGGTCGGCTCGTCGGAGTAGTAGTCCTCCCCCACGTACCGTCGCCGCCACCGGGACGGCACGAACAGCGGGACGATCATCGCGGCGCCGGCCAGCGCCAGCACGCCGCTGGTCAGCATCTCCCCGAAACCAACGGCGAACGAGTGGGCGTGCAGCGGGACGATCTGGATGGCGCGCCGCTCGCTGACCGCGAGCAGCGCGGTCCAGCCGAGCAGCACCAGCCCGGGCAGCCCGGTGGCCAGCGGCGACACGGCGGGGACGGCCAGCAGGACTCCGAGCAGCAGGCCGACGCCGACCACGACGGCGAGCGCGATCGCGCCGTGCGGGGTGGTCAGGCCGCTCCCGCTGCCCCCGCTGGCGCGCAACGTGACAATCTTCTCCACCGCCCAGCCGGCCCCGACGAACACCGCCGCGAACGTGACCAGCGCAAGAAGAACTCCGAACACGTGCCGCATGTCGCCGCTCCCTTCGGTCAAACCCCCGAAGTTCCTGGCTCCCTGGCACCCACCACGTCCCGCTAGGCCCGCCGTCCCGCTGTTCCCCGCGAGGCGGCTGTAAGCCGCGAGCCTGCCCTGGCCAGCAGCACCCGCAGCTGGTTGAACGGCTCGAGCGCGGAATACGTCCAGTAGGCGTTCCGCTCCACCAGTCCGAATTTTACCCCGCGTGCACCGCGCGGACGCTGGTAGGCGGCGGGCCGGTAGCGGACGAAGTCCTCGTGCATGCGGCGGAAATACTGCCTGCGCTCGGTGCGGGGCACCAGCGGCAGGACCGTGGTGTAGTGCCAGATCGCCCGCTCGAACAGCGCCGCCCGCACCGGGGCGGCTGGCGCCGGGTCGGCCGCATCGGCGAGGGCGAACACCCGCTCGTACGAGCCGAGTATCTGCAGCTGCGCGCTGCTCCTCGCGGCCATGAACGCCCCGGGCCTGGCCCGCCGGTACCGGTAGCAGACCCGGGCCAGCGCGCTAATCCGCCCCGCTCCGAGCAGCATCGCACAGGTGAGCGGCACGTCCTCGTGGATCCCCCCGGGGAACGGCATGCAGAGGCCCACGAGGAACCCACGGCGGATCACCTTGCTCCACGAGGTCATCGTCAGCTGGATCAGCTGCGGCTGCCCGGCGAGCGTGAAGACCCCGGCCGGGGCGGCGCGGAGCAGGGCTGCGCCGGGGCTCGGCCCGGTCCCCCCGCCCGGGTGGAGGTCCTCGTAGTCGATCAGCAGCACATCGGGCCGGTCCTGCCCGAGCCTGGCGGTGACGGCTGCGAGCGCCCCGCCGGCCAGCAGGTCATCGGCATCGACGAACCAGACGTACTCGCCGGATGCCTCGGCCAGGCCTACGTTGCGCGCGTTGCCCGGCCCGGCGTTGCCGGGCAGGTGCAGCACCCGCAGGCGTGGATCCTCCTTGGCGCGGGCGTCGAGGATCCGGCCCGAGTCGTCCGGCGAGGCGTCGTCAACCGCTATGACCTCGAGGCCGTCCGGCGCCTGGCCCAGGATCGAGTCCAGGCAGGCGTCCAGGTACTCCCCGACCGCGTACACCGGGACGATGACGCTGATCGCTGGCTGTGCTGGCATGTGGCCCGGTGGCTCAGTGGTTCCGAAGTTCAGCGCAGCGGGTCGGGCTGCCTTGGCTGCCCGTCCGCCGGGCCGGCCGGCGCGGCCGGCGGAGCCGGTGCGCTCGGTGCGGCGGGCGCCGAAGGCCCGTCCGGCTGGGCGGCCAGCGGCTGGTCTGCGCTGATCCGGCTCATCCGCGACGGCCACCAGTTCCACCGGCCCAGCAGCACCACCGTGGAGGGCACGAGCAGCGTGCGCACCAGGAACGTGTCCATCAGGATGCCGAGCGCCAGGCCGAGGCCGATGTCCTGGATCTGCGATCCGCCCGAGCCGCTGCCGGCCACCACCGTCAGGACCAGGAACGTCCCGGCCAGCACCAGGCCCGCGGACGTCACCGTGGTGCCGGTCCGGCCGAGGGCGCGCGTGACCGCCTCCCGCAGCGGGTACTGGCGCGCCTCTTCCCGGATCCTGGTCATCACCAGGATGTTGTAGTCCTCGCCCAGGGCCAGCAGGAAGATGAACATCAGGAACGGCATGAAGAACACCAGCCCGCCGCTGCCGCCGAGCCTGATGAAGATCAGCACGGACAGGCCGAGCGCGGCCAGGTAGGAGATGCCGACGGACGCGATCAGGTACAGCGGCGCGACCACGCTGCGCAGCACCAGGGCGAGCAGCAGGCCGATGGCCACGATCGCGATCGGGATGATGTGCTTCAGGTCGCTGTTCGAGATGCTGCTGATGTCGAAAAGGGCTGGTGCCTCGCCGCCGACCGCCGAGTCCGCGGCCCCAACGGACTTGGCCACCGACGTGGTCTCGGCGCGGATCGAGGGAACGGCGTTCATCGCCGACGTGGTGCCGGCGTCACCCGCCTTGAGGCTGGTGGAGAACTGCACGGTGCGGCCGTCTTTGGAGACGTAGTTGGCGGTCGCGCGGTAGATGTCGTACCCGATGGCGGGCACGGCGCTGTGCGCTGGCGGGACGGTCGGCAGCGCCTGGGCCGGGCCGAGCGCGGCATGCAGCTCGGAGTACTGCTGCGGGGTCAGCGTCGCCCCCACCGGATTGAGCGGACCGGTGACCTGCTTGAAGAGGCCGCTGGCCCGGAGCTGGGCCGTCGCGCTGGCAAGCGGCGCCGGGTCCTGCCACACCGGGGTGCTGAACCGGAAGATCAGGCTGGTGGGGTTCGCCGCGGACTGCGGGAAATACTTGGTCAGCAGTGCCTGGCCAGAGGCAGAGTCGCTGCCCGCAGGAGGCGTGCTGCTGCCGCCGAAGCCGGCGGCGTGGTAGCCGAAGACCGCGGTCCCGAGCGCGCCGAAGAAGATCACACCGGCGAGCAGGGTCGGCACGGGGTGCCGGACGATCCTCCCGGCCACCCGGCCCCAGATGCCGGGGTTCCCGCTGCCCTGGATGTTCCACGGCAGCAGCTTCGGCCGGCCGAACATGCTCCGGAACACCGAGCGCTTGATGCACAGCAGCGACAGGCGGATCGATAGCAGCGCGGGCAGCAGGGTCAGCGCGGCGAGCAGCGTGACGCCGACCGCGATCGCGAACGGCGCGCCCAGGCCGGAGTAGAAGGAGAAGCTGGCCAGCAGCAGCGTGAGCACCGCTGCGATCACGGTCGCGGCGGAGAACGCGATCGACTCGCCGACCTTGGTGACCGACCAGACGATAGCCTCCTGGGCCGACGGCCGGGCATGGAGGAGGTCACGGGCCACGCTGCCGCCCAGGCCGGCCGCGCCCGGGTAACGCTCGCCCGCCGTTTCGTGCTGGCGGGCGCGCAGTTCCTCGCGGACCCGGAACACCAGGAACAGCCCGTAGTCGGTACCCGCCCCCAGCACCAGCACGATCATCAGGAACTGGGCCAGGGAGGACACCTGCAAGCCGTGTGCCGCGGCCTCGGCGACCAGCGGCCCGGAGATCGTCACCGAGAGCAGCGGCGGGATCAGCGTGGTCAGCGCCAGCGACAGCGACCGGAAGATGAGAACCAGCAGGACGATGATGAACAGCAGCGACAGCTCCTCGACCTGGTTGCCGGTCGAGCCCGACGCCTTCTGCTGGTCCACGGCCGTGGCGATGTCACCGGCCAGGTGCACCTGCAGGCCGGCGGGCAGCCCGGCGCTCGCGATCTTGCCTCGAAGCGCGTCCACTAGGTTCAGCGCGGCGTCCGGGTTCCCCCCGTTCAGCTGGGATGCCAGCACCACGAGCTGCTCCGCGTGCCCGTCCGGGGAGATCCCGGCGTCCAGGACCTTGGCGACACCGGATACCGACTTCAGCCGGACCTGGAGCGACGCCATGGCCGCCTCGTCGGCTGGCGTAAGCGGCGTACTGGTGCGCGCCGCCACGACCGGGACCGGCTGCAGGCCCGCGGTGCCGAACGGCTGGGCCAGGACCGCCGCTCGCTCGCTGGGCGCGCTGGCCGGCAGGAACTTGCTGTTGTTGGGCTGCGACACGTTGGCGAGCGACGGCAGCTGGGTGGCCGCCGCGATCGCGCCGACGATCCATACGAGGACGACCAGCCAGCGGAACCGGACGGCGAAGCGCCCGATGGCGCTGAAGATCGCGTCGATACGCATAGTGAGAGAGCCTACGGGAGACCCGCGGCAGGCGATGCAGGTAACCTGGTCGCCGCGCCGGGGTCAGCGTGGCGGCGGGCCGAGCTGGACGCGCTCGGGTCAGCCCGGCGGCGGGCCCAGCTCGACGCCCGGGTCGTCGGCCATCGCGTCGACAGCCCCGGTCAGCTCCCGGAGCCCGGGCAGCGCGGCGGCCAGCGCGCCCCGGCTGGCCGGACCCAGGCTGGTGATCGCGGCCTGCAGGATGCGTTCGTTGACCTCCTGCCAGCGGCCGACCACCGCGGTCCCCGTCGGCGTCAGCTCCAGCGATGCGGTCCTGCGGTCCAGCTGCCCGCCGGTCCTGCTGACCAGGCCGGCCCGGCGCAGGCCGTACACGAGCGTGGCGACCGAGCTCGGCGCCAGCCGGAGCAGGCGCGCCAGCTGGCCCGGCCTGGCGCCGGGATTGTCGGCGACGCAGGAGAGCAGCTCTAGCTGGGCGACGGAAAGGCCGCCCGGCAGCTTTCCGTCCCGTCCGGCGGCGCGCGCGGACCGGCGCATCGCGCGGCGCAGCCGGGAGACCACGTCGGCAATCTCGAGTCCCAGCGGATCCGGGTGGGCCACGGCGGGCTCCGCAGCCACGGCCGGATCAGCCGAAGGCACGGGACGGGCCCATCTCGTGAGCCCGGCCCGGGGTGCGTGGCCCCGCGGTACGCATGATGACGGCGTTGCTGGCGGGGACAAGAATGCCCAGGCCAAGCCCGGCCATTGCCTGCATCGGCACGTTCGAGCTTGGCGACATCGGCATGAAGATGAGCATAACAAGGGCAAAGGTGCAGGTAAGTGCGCCACCAACGCCCCGCGGCCGGGCCGCCTTGCTGGCGGCGATTATCGGCGTTCCGCGCACCGCGGCTGGCTGGCCTCAATACGCTGCGAGCGCGTGCCTGCCTCGGGTGACCAACGGCCAGGACACGAATAAGACATGCTCATGCGGGACATGCCGGGCGAGGTGCTGGCCAGGACGGGGCCCAACCGTCAGACTCGTGCGGGGGTAGGTCCGAGCTACGCCCCCGCGCGGCCGGGCAGCGCGGAAGGGACGCCAATGCACGAGTTGCGCCTCGTCGCAGTCAGCGAGGACGGCAGTTACGCCATCCTCGATGTGCCGGGGCGGGGCGGGCGTTTCATGTTGCCCATCGATGACCGCCTGCGGACCGTGGCTCGCGGCCAGTTCTCCCGGCTCGCTCAGTACGAGATCGAAGTGGAGAGTCCCTTGCGACCCAAGGAGATCCAGGACCGGATCCGTGCCGGAGAGACGGCCGACGAGATCGCTGACGCGGCCGGACTCCCGATCGAGCGGATACGCCGCTTCGAGGGCCCCGTCCTCGCCGAGCGCGAGTACCGTGCCCAGGAGGCACAGCGGGCCACGGTTCGCAGCCCCGGGGACTCGGGGCCGGGGCCACGGCTCGGTGACATCGTGGCCGAGCGGCTCGCCGAGCTGGGCGCGGCCGCCGACGATGCCCGGTGGGACTCGAGGAAGCGGCCCGACGGCAACTGGCAGGTGGAGATCGCGTTCACCGCGGGCGGCCGGACGCAGGTCGCCGAGTGGATTTTCGATCCGCGCCGCCGGCACATCGCACCAGACGACGAGCAGGCCGCCCGGCTGTGCCTGCCCGCGGACGAGCTTCCGGCCGTGCCCGTTTCCGCACACCCCGCGACGGCGACCGTGACGCCGATCGCGTCACGGCTTGGCGGGCTCGCGGCGCATCATCCGGAGCAGCGCGCGGCCGTTCATCCGGAGCAGCGCGCGGCCGCTCATCCCGAGCAGCTTACGGCCGCTCATCCCGAGCAGCGTACGGCCGCGGCCCCGCCGGTTCCGGCGGCCGCGCAGGGATCGTCCGCCGCGGAGGGCCGTCCGGCGGTGGGCGGGCAGGGGTCCAGGGAAGCGGACGCCGAGCGCAGGACCGCTGAGCGCGATGCGGCGGCATCGGCCGACGAGCGTGGCGACCAGGCACGGGAGCGCTCCGCACGGGAGCGCCCGGCGCGCAAGGCCGCTGGCGGCCGGTCCCGCCGCGCGTCGGTCCCATCCTGGGACGAGATCATGTTCGGCAGCTCGCGTCAGCCTGACTGAGCGGAAGCCGCGGAAGACCTGACGGCCGAATTCCGTCAGGTCTTCCCGCATAATTATCAGCGGCATTGCCATCGGCGGCGCGCAGCGGTTTCTGACCGTCACTTCTATGCAGCTGCTTTGTAGGGAATTACCGCCACATACGGGCAATGGCGTTCAGCGACGACGGCATCAAGGGGTCGATGCGCTGCGGCGGCCAGCGCCAAAACCGCTCGGCCGGCACGCTGACGCTGTTCCGTGCCGTCGGCCGATGCAAGAGCACAGTCCGTGACCAAGGCGACCCAGCCCAGCGGATTCACCGGTCGGCCTGGCTCGCCGACGGCCTTGGGAGCGCGCTGGAAAAGTTTTGTCGATAAATCGACTCGCTTTGTCGACAATGGCACAACCGCACGGGTCACGCTTGCGTCAGCCTCCCACAGGTCCCGCCGGGATATAACGGGCAGCTACGGCCGCCGCGGCGGCCATTCTTCGCTGCGCGGGCCCGGGCCAGCTGGGACAGCGTAGGATCACCGACCGAGGCAAACTGGGCGACGGGCAAGGTGAGCGTGCTTGGGCCAGTGTGATCGCGTGCTTGGCCGCGCGGGCCTGCGGGCCGCCGCGGTGGCTGCGGCTGCCCTCATGCTCAGTGGATGCGGCCTGCTCAGCGGGCCGGCGGCGCTGCCGCAGGACGATCCGCTGAAGATGACCGTCACCAGCCCCGAGTTCGGCCAGGGCGTACCGATCCCGCACCAGTACACCTGTCATGGCCCGGGCGAGACCCCGCCGCTCGACTGGTCCGGCGCGCCAGCCGGGACCAGGGCATTGGCGCTGGTCATGGACGACGCCGATGCGCCCATCAGCCCCTACATTTACTGGATCGTGTTCAATATCAGCCCGGCGACGCGCGACATCCAGGCCGGCCTGCTCCGCCCGGCGCACAGGTGGCGGACAACAGCAAGGGCACCGTAGGCTATAGCCCGCCCTGCCCGGCGCACGGCCACCAGTACCGGTTCAGCATCTACGCGCTGAACGCGCCGCTGCAGCTGAAAGGAGGAGCCAGCCTCACGGCGGCCTGGTCCGCCATTGCGGAGCACGCGCTCGCGCGCGGCAGGTTGCAGGTCACTGTCGATCCGTAACCATACGAGTACTGTGTGTGGACACGCCTGGGTAAACTTCTCGAAACGCATGACAAGGGCTATAGCGGTCCGACAGAATCACAGTTCAAGTGATAGTCACGAATACATCCTTGTCGATCCTGCAGATCCCTGGGTGCCGGCGAAAAGGGGAAAGACCCGCGTTGATGGCTGCGTGCGTCTCGCTTGCGCCACTCTATGAGGCCATGCCAGTTGGATGGTGCGATGATTAAGCTCGTTCTCGTCCTGGCAGTCGTAGTTGTGGTAATCCTCGTTGTTGTCATTGTCGTTGTGCGCAACAGGAGAACCGAGGATCCTGACGAGTTCGCCGATCAGCGCGATGGCCCGGGCAGAACGCGCGGCGGCCAAGACGATCGCGATCTGAGCTATGGCGGCCGCGAATCAGCGGGCCGCCATCCGGCGCGCGCGGGCCGGAATGCGGCGGCCGCCGGAGGCCCGGGAGCAGCGCGCTCAGCGGCCCGGCGCCAGGTCAACGGATCCCGCTCGGCCAGTTCTGGCCGTGGCTTTGACGGACGCCGGGACCAGTCACCGGGGCGCGGCTACCGCCGTGCGCCGGAGCCGGGAGACGGCTACGACGCAGACCCGGGCTTCGACCAGCGTGGCGGGCGCAACGACGCTCCCCGCAGCGCACCAGCCGCCTCCGGGCCGCAGAAGCGCCGCCGCCCCGACGACGGCGCGCAGCAGCGGCCGGACGGCCCGGCGCCCGCCCGTACCCGTCGGCGTTCCGGCGACAGCGCGGAGTGGGACAGCAGCGAGTGGGAGCAGCTCTCCGACGTCGACTACTGGGTCGAGCTGGCCTCGTCGAAGCCCATGACCTCGGGGACGCAGCCCAAGCCATCACGTCCCGCCGCGCACCGGGGCGGCCCGACAGGGCCCGGCCAGGACGTAGAGCCCGAGACGATGGCAGTGCGCAATCAGGCGCCCGCCGGGGCTCCGCGGCGGGATCCCGTCACCGGTCTTCCGGTCCGGGGGCCTCAGCCCGCCGATGCCGAGCTGACGGCCGTGGCGGGCAGGAGTGACTTCGCCCCTGCGCCGGTTCCGGTTGACCAGTCTCAGGACCGCCAGCGCCCCGCCGCGGCCTCGAACGGCGACCGGGGCAGCAAGCACCACCGCCGGCCTGCGGCCAGCCGCAACGGCGACCGGGGCCCGGCCGGCCGCCAGATGCCCCCGGCCGCGCCGGCCAGCGATCGTGGCCAGCGTTTCCTCGACGCCCCTGGCCGGGACCCGGGCAGGTACCTGGATGTCGGGCCGTCCAGCCTTCCGATGCCGGCGATTCGCGACGTCCCGCCCGTTGCTCCCGGCCCGGCCGCGCCGCCGGCGATCCGCGACGTCCCGCCCGCGGCCCAGGCCCGGCAGGCACGGCCCCGCGACATCGCGGCGACCCCGCCGCCCGCAGCAGCCCCGCCCCCGGTGCAGGCTCCGCCGTCCCGCAGGCAGCGGCCCGTTCCTCTCGACGATGATCCTCTGACCAGCCCGTCCTTCCCGGCGATCAAGACCTCGGACAGCAGGTCTTACCGCAACGGCAGGGCTGACACGCCGCCCGGCGGCTCCCGCGCCCCGGCGCCCTATCCCGCCGCCACGCCGCAGCGCCCGAGCTACGACTCGCCGACGGCGCAGTACCCAGCGGCCCAGTACCCAGCGGCGCAGTACCCGGAACCGCAGTACCCCACGGCCCAGTATCCGGAAACGCAGTATCCGGAAGCTCAATACCCGCAAGCTCAATACCCGCAAGCTCAATACCCGCCAGCGCAGTACCCCACGGCCCAGTACGCCACGCCCCCCGCGCCTCCCACGGCGCAGCCATCGGCCCCGCACCGTTCCGGCCAGCATGCCGCCCCGCAGAATCCCGCCACGCCGAGCCCTGCCCCCCAGCGCCCGGCCGCCGAGGAGCCTGGCCGGGGGCGGCGCGCGGCCCAGCATTCGGCGCCGCAATACGCCAGGGATGACGGCGGCGCCTACCGGCCCGACCCGCTGCCCAGCCGGAACCCCTACCCTGCGCCGGCTGCGAATGGATCTCCCGGTCCCGCCGCCGCGCAGCCCGCTCGGTCGCCAGTAACCCCGGCGTCGGGCAACCCATACGGCAGCTACGTGACGCCCGAGAGCCACCAGGCCCCGGCCTCCGGCTACAACGGCTACCCCGCCACGCCCGGCAATGGCCACGGGCAGCCGTACCCGCCGCCCGCAGTACCGGGCGGCACAGGCCAGAACGGGAATGGCTACCAGAACGGGAATGGCTACTGGCACCAGGCGGCACCGGTCTCCGGGGGCCTGCCGGCGCCGGAGGGTTCCAGCTACCCCGAGGCCCCGGCGCAGGCCGGGCAGCCGCACCGCGCCGGTGTGCCGGAACCCGATTACCGGAACGGTTACGGACAGCACAGCCCGGCGGGTTACCCGCTGGACGGCTATCCGGCCGCACCGGAAAACCCTGCGGGATACGCGCCTGTGGACCCGTATGGGAGCGATGGATACGGCGGTTACCCAGAGTACGGAGCGGCCGAACGCTGACTTTCCGCCCCGCGGGCGGGCTTGACAAGGTGGGCCTGCCCGCACCGACAATGTGCCGACCCCGCAAGGCAGGTGAGATGCAGGACGGCACGCATGACCATGTACGCAGTTACCACTTGCACCGGCTCGCGACGGCGCTCGACACCGTTGGCTTCCATGCCACGGTGAAAACCAGTTACCCGGCCGCCCTGCACGTGGCCGTCCCCGGCGCCTCGATGCTCGCCGAGAGCATCGACTGCACCCCGGGTACCGATGACCATGGGCGGCTGTGCTGGTACTACCGCTGGTCGTGGGGCGAGGTGTTCCACGACGCCGAGGATCCACCAGGCGCTGCAGCGAAAATCGCAGAGGTGCTGGCCGCGCGGTGACCGCGCATGGCAGCGCCCCGGGAGCCCAGCATGGCCCCCGGGGCGCTACACGGTGTGTCTTAGCGGATGAGCCCAGCGAGCAGACCGCCGTACTGATCCTCGTTGGAGCTACGCGGCGGCGAAGCAACCCTGAGGTTCGACGACTGACGCCGTACGGTGCTCACCTTCGACCGGGTGGCCTTCGCCTTGCCGTTGCCATTCGGCTTGGGCCTGGCGGTGGTGGTGTGAGCCCTCGCGGTTGACGTCGAGCGCTTGGCCGCGGTCCTGGACGTCGCGGTCCTGGACTTTGCGGCGGCGGTCTTCGGCCGCGCCGCGGTCGCCGGCTTGGCCACCCGTGTCGAACGGGCGGTGCTGGCGGTCCGCGCCGACGCGGTCGACCTGGCAGCCGACTTCGGCTTGGCCGTGCGCCGGGCCTTGGCACCGGTGGTCCGGGCCTTGGCGGTGGTCGTCCGGGCCTTGGCGGTGCCGGCTGGCCTCGCCGAGGACCGTGACTTGCTGGCGCTCGACTTCGGCGCTGCCGCAGGCATCGCCTTGGCGGTCGACATCGTCTTGGCAGCCGCGGTGAGCGACTTCGCCGCGGTGGTCATGGCCTTCGTCGCGGTGTTCATCGCCTGCATGGCGGTGGACATCGTCTTAGCGGAGGACGTGGCCTTGGTGGCCGCGGCCGTCATCTTGCTGGCGGCCGACGTGACCTTGGTGGCCGCGGACGAGACTGTCCGGGCTGCAACCTGCGCCGACGGTGTGCTCTTGCTGGCCGTCGTGCGCTTGGCCCTGGTCGTGGTCGTCCTGGTGGTGGCCCTCTTCTTCGGCCGGCTCGCGGTGCGCTTGGGAGCGCTGCCACTCGTCGACCGGGTGCGGGCGCTCGCCGGGGTGCGGCGGGCGGCCGTACGGGCCGTGGTTCGTGCAGGCACTGATCTTCCCCCCGTCTAGATCAATTACGGGAGTCCTATTCCACGCCCGCCACCGATTTACACACCCGGAAGCCGTTCTACCTGCAGAACAATGGACCCAGGCGATGAAAATAGCCGCTAATTCCCCCGCCCAGAAGCGCGTCTGCGCGCCGTGGCGGTAAGGAAGACGATGAGAAAAAAAGAGTTCGCCTCAACCGGATAAGGCTGGCCGGGCTGCTTGAGGGGGAGGCTTGGCGAGTGATTCAGGCGAGTTCGCGGCGTCCCGGCAGCCCATAACGACGCAGCGTGCATGGCCGGGGCGGGGCGGGCAACACCAGACCGACAGGTCCCCCCTGACCTCTGCGCGCCGAGAGTGGCCCGTCGCGCAGACTCCCTTGGTCGACCGCAGGTGCGAGCGGTCTCCCCCAGGCGCATTGCCCGCCCCGCCCCGGTTAGAGAAAGCCAACCGCGTCGATGCCCCCGCCGCCATCCCCGAATTCCGGGATGCGTGCCCGGCGACGGCAGACCTAGAATGCCCGCTACCGCACGCGACCTCAGGCGACGGCGCCGCAGACGGCGCAGATTACGCTGGCGTGCCAGGACACCCCGCAGGCAGGACGGTGATGGCGCTCGATTCGGCTCCGGCGACCGCGCACGTCACCACCCCGGCAGGACGCGTGATCGCGATTCCCGATGGCGGCCGGGTGGTCTTCGGCCGCGGCCCCGACGCGGACCTTGTGATCCCGGCCGGGCGCGGGCTGTCCCGGCGGGCCGGCGCGATCAGTGCGGCGGCCGGCGGTGCCTGGGTGGCCAACCTCAGCTACACCCATGCGCTGTACGCCGAGGGCCACGGGTACCGGATCCGGCTGCCGCGCATGGACGAGCCGGGTGAGCCGTCGGCGGGCTGGTTCGTGCGGGCGGGAACGGCGCTGATCGGCTCGCGCGCGATGCTCGAGGAGGGGCAGCCGCTGCGCCTCGTGGTCGCGGCCGACGCGGCGGCCGAGGACGAGGACGGCGGCCGCGCCCCGGCCCGGGCCGACGGCGATCCGACCCTGCTTCCGCTCTACCTGGACCCGAACACCAAGCTCTTCCTCGTCGCCCTGATGTGGTGCCGGCCCTGGCTGATCGACCCGGCGCGCAGCATGCCGCTTCCCCGGACACCGGAGATCGCCCGCGCCGCGCTCGAGGTCACCGACGCCCACCACGAGATCGAGTGCTTCGACAGCGACCCGGCGTTCCGTGACCGGCTGTCCGCACGGGTCGGAGAGCACATCAAGGTGCTGCGCCGCAAGATCGTCGAGCGCGGCCTGGTGCGCCCGGGCATCCGCCTGTCCGACGAGGTGGCGGTCGGCGCGCTCATCGACACCGGGATCATCGCCGCCGCCGACCTCGCCCGCCTGGGCGACCCGGCGTGGTGCTCCCGCCAGGAGGACCTGTGGTGGACCCAGGCGATCTGAGCTCCCGGAGCTAGCCGGCTGGCGGGCCCTGCCCACCGGGCGGCTGGCCGGACGCGCCGCCCCCGCTGGGCCCGCCGGGGGGAGGCGGCCCGCTGGCGTGCACGGTGAAGCTCGCGGTGGCGCGGGCGCCGCCAGGCCCGGTGACCAGCACCTGGTAGACCCCGGCCGGCAGCCCGCCGCGGAAGAACTCGTGGTCCTGGTTGATCGCGTAGTTGAACGTCCCGGCATCGTCCACGACCGGATGCACCGGAGAGGAGTGCCCCGACAGCGCAACCGTGATCTTCTCGCCGGGCTTCCAGCCCTCGCCGTGCAGCACGAACACCGTGTTGCTGTCGCCGAGATCCTGGTAGGGGGCGACCTGCGGCCGGCTCGCCGACCGCGCCGACAGCGACGCCTGCGAGGCCGGAACCAGAATGGTGTTGGTCGGCGGCGGAGGCGGCGGCTGCTGCTGGCTGCCCGCGACCACAACGCCGATCGCCGTACCGGCGCCGAGCAGGACGGCGGCCGCGGCGGCGGGCCAGATGGCCAGGTGAACCCGTCGGCGTCGCGTTCTGGCCCGTCCAGATGCCAGCTGGGGCCCGCGGGACGGCGCCGGTGCCTCGTGTGGTGCGCTGGGCGCCGGCTGTGAGCCGAACGTCGCATCGTCGCCCGGCCCCGGTTCCGGGCGCGGGCCGGCGTCCCCGCCCTCCCGGGCCGGCGGCTTGGGATCGCGGCGGTACTCCGCGATCAGCGCCAGCGCCGGGCCGGGCAGCGCCGACGACCCGAGGCCCTGCCCGGCTTGCTCGAGGCTGATGTCCGGCGCCAGGTGGGCGAGGACCGCCGCCGAGGTCGGGCGCTTGCGCGGGTCACGCTCGAGGCACGGGCGGATGACCTCGGCCAGTTCGGGCGGCAGGCCGGTCAGGTCGGGCGGCTCGGTCGCGAGCCGCACCAGCAGGTCCATGACGGTCTCGCCCTGGTACGGGGCGTGACCGGTCGCTGCGAACAGCATCGTCGCGCCCAGCGAGAACACGTCGCTGGCCACCGTCGCCTGGCGGGTGTCCCTGGCCTGCTCGGGCGCCATGTACGCGGGCGTGCCCACCGCGCCGCGGGTCACCGTGAGCTGGATCCGCTCCGCGGCCCTGGCCACGCCGAAGTCGATGACCCGCGGCCCGTCTGGGGAAACCAGCACGTTGGAGGGCTTGAGGTCGCGGTGGACTAACCCGGTGCCGTGGATCGACTCCAGCGCCTCGGCGCAGCCGGCCCCCAGCCACCGAACCGCGGGCACGGGCAGCGGGCCGCAGGTCCGCACCAGCGTGCTGAGCGACGGCGCCGGAACGTACGCGGTGGCCAGCCACGGCATGTCGGCCTCGGGATCTGCCGCGACGACCGCGGCCGTGAAGGCGCCGCTGACCCGCCGCGCCGCGGCCACCTCCTGCGCGAAGCGGGTGCGGAAAGCGGGTTCTTCCGCGAGCTCGATCTTGATCGTCTTGACGGCGACCAGCCGGCCCGCGGCCGAGAGCCCGAGATAGACCTGCCCCATTGCGCCGGCACCCAGTCGGCCGATCAGGGTGTAACCACCGATCTGCTCCGGGTCCCACCGGCGCAGTGGCTCGGTCAGCACAGGCTGCGGCAATCCAGTCCTCCCGGAAGGGGAGGTTAGCCCCTTAGATGCCGGCTGGCCAGGTTTTCCGCACACGACGCCCGGGACCTGGGACGCGGCACCGCGGCACGGCGGCGCGACGGTCGCGGCAGCCGATGCCTTAGCCTGTTTGCGGCCCGAGACCCTCCGGCTCGACAGGACGCGCCCACAATGCCGATTGCAGAGATCACCCGTGCCGAGACCAGCGAGCGCGCCCGGCTGCTCCGTGTGGACTCATACGACGTCGCGCTGGACCTGACCAGAGGCGACGAGGTATTCGGGTCGGTCAGCGTGATCCACTTCGGCTGCCGGGAGCCGGGCGCGACCTCCTACGCCGACCTGATCGCTGCCAGCGTCCACGAGATCACGCTGAATGGCGTGCCGGTCGACGTGGCCGGTGCGATGCAGGGGGCCCAGGGGCGGATCGCGCTCCCGCCCCTCGCCGCCGAGAACGTGCTGCGGGTGGCCGCCGACTGCTCCTACTCGGGCGACGGCACGGGGCTGCACCGGGCGGTCGACCTCGCCGACGGAAAGGTCTACACGTAC
Source organism: uncultured Actinomycetota bacterium (assembly GCA_963778075.1). Taxonomy (GTDB): domain Bacteria; phylum Actinomycetota; class Actinomycetes; order Streptosporangiales; family Streptosporangiaceae; genus JASHPR01. Next base: position 182,860 of record CAVZTJ010000001.1, read on the forward strand.
ACGAAGTTCGAGCCCGCCTACGCCCGCCGGGTCTTCGCCAACTTTGAGCAGCCGGACCTGAAGGCGTCGTTCACGTTCCACGTCACCGCCCCGGCGCACTGGACCGTGCTGTCCAACCAGCCCGCACCCGAGCCGGTCCCGGCCGAGCGTGCAGGGAGCAGCGTGTGGCACTTCCCGCCCACGCCGCTGATCTCGACCTACATCAGCGCCGTGGCCGCCGGTGAGTACCGCCTCGTGCAGGCGTCGCACACCACACCGCGGGGCCAGATGGTTCCGCTCGGCATCGCGTGCCGGGCGTCGCTCGCCGCTCACCTGGAGGCCGACGAGATCTTCGCGATCACCCGGCAGGGTCTGGACTTCTATACCGGGCTGTTCCAGGGCGACTTCCCGTTCGCCAAGTACGACCAGGTGTTCGTGCCCGACTACAGCGTGGGCGCCACCGAGAACGTCGGCTGCGTTGTCATCTCCGACGAGCTGCTGTTCCGGTCCCGGGTCACCAGCGCGCTGCACGAGCTGCGGGCGATGGTGATCTTGCATGAGATGGCGCACATGTGGTTCGGCAACCTGGTGACGATGAAGTGGTGGGACGACCTGTGGCTGAACGAGTCGTTCGCCGAGTTCTGCGGCACGCTGGCCAGCGCCGAGGCGACCCGGTTCGGCGACGCCTGGACCACGTTCTGCGCGGGCCGCAAGACCTGGGGCTACATGCAGGACCGGCTGCCCTCGACACACCCGATCGCGGCGGACGTGCCGACGCTGACGCAGGCCCTGGCGAACTTCGACGGGATCAGCTACGCCAAGGGCGCCTCGGTGCTCCGGCAGCTGCTCGCGCTGCTCGGCCGGCCCGCCTTCGAGGACGGCATCCGCGGCTACCTGGCCGAGCACGCCTGGGGCAACGCCACGCTCGCGGACCTGCTGGCCGCGCTCGAGCAGAGCGCGGGAGCGAGCCTGGGCAGCTGGTCGCGGGCCTGGCTGCAGACCGCGGGCCCGAACACCCTGCGGCCTGAGTTCGAGGTCGGCGCCGACGGCGCATTCACGTCGTTCGCGGTGCTGCAGGAGGCACCGGCGGAGCATCCCACGTTGCGGCCGCATCACCTCGCCGTCGGCCTGTACTCCCGCGGCGAGGGCTCCGCCGGCACCGGCGGCACCGGCGGCACCGGCGGTGACGGCCCGCTGGCGCTGGCGCAGCGGCTGGAGGTCGGCATCGCGGGCGCGCGCACCGACCTGCCGCAGCTGGCGGGCGTCCGGCAGCCGGACCTGATCCTGCTCAACGACGGGGACCTCGACTACGCGGTCGTCCGCTTCGACCCGCGGTCGCTGCAAACCCTGACCGAGGCGATCGGCGCCCTCGGTGACCCGCTGGCCCGCGCGGTGTGCTGGAGCGCGGCCATCGACATGCTGCGCGAGGCCGAGCTGCCGCTGCCCACGTTCGTGCGGATGCTGGCGAACGGCATGGACCGCGAGGAGTCGGTCGCGGTGCTGCAGGCCCTGCACTCCGTGACCGATCAGATCATGACGCTGGCGGGCGACCCGGCATGGGTGCCCGAGGGCAAGGCCGAGCTGGCCGCGACCGGGACCCGGCTGCTGCACGCCGCCGAGCCGGGCAGCGATCACCAGCTCGCCTGGGCCCAGCTGCTCAGCTGGACCGCGACCACGCCGGACCAGCTCGACCTGATCGCCGGGCTGCTGGACCGCACCGCCGACGTGCCCGGCCTGGCCGTGGACGCCGAGCTGCGCTGGGCGATACTGCGCAGGCTGGCCGTGACCGGCCGGGCCGGGGACGCCGAGATCCGCGCCGAGCTGAGGCGTGATCCGACCGACGCCGGGACCCGGCACGCCACCGCCTGCCACGCCGCGGTACCGGACGCCGCGCACAAGGCCGCCGCCTGGCACCTGCTGGCCGAGACCGGTGAACTCGGAGCGCTGGGCGTGGTCGAATGCTCCCGCGGCTTCATCCAGGCCGAGCACGCCGACCTGCTCGCCCCGTACGCCGAGCGTTACTTCGACGCGCTGCCGAAGATCTGGGCGACCCGCGGCGAGCACATTCGCGTGGTGCTTGGCCGGCTGCTGTTCCCGTACCCGGCGGCGTCACCGGACCTGCTCGGCCGGATCGACGCGTTCCTCGCCACCCCCCGCGACCCCGGTCTCGCCCGGGTGCTGACCGAGACCCGCGACATCGTGGCCCGCGCGCTGCGTTCCCGCGCCCTGCCCGCCGCACTGCCCGTCTGACCCGTCGTCGCACGACCGGGGAGCAAGCCCCCTTTCCCAGTGGGGTGCTGGCCTCCTTGCCGCGCCCAATGCCGCCGGATACGCTGCGTTGCAGTGGCAGCGCGCTACCTGCCCGCTTCCGAGCCAGCGACCGGCCCGCGCCGACGATGGCGACGAGGACAAGGGTCTCCGACTCGGGTGCATCTACCAGTCATGCCGTTCACCTTTTGGCGGGCAGTCGCGGGCGGACCCGCCAGAAAGCGATGAGCCATGACTCAGAACAAGGCCCAGAAGACCGCCGTCCGCCAGCGCATGGCCGAGACCGGCGAGCCGTACAGCGTCGCCCGGCACGTGGTCGAGGCCGGGCAGGTGCCCGCGGAGCCACCAGAACCCCCACAGACGGGCCGTTACGCAACGCCCCGTGATGACTCTTGGTACGCCAGGATGGCCGAGGAAGCGGGTATCAGCGTCGAGGAGTTCCGGGCTCAGGAGGAAGCCGCCCGGCTGGCGGACCTGGCCGGGGACGCGCAGCGGCGGGCCGATGAGGCGCAGGAACGGGCCGACCTCGCCCAAGAGCAGGCCGAGCGGGCGGAGGAGGTGGCCGAGCTCGCCCAGGCGGCCGCCGACCTGGCCACCGAAGCCGCCGAGCTGACCCACAGCCGGGCCGACGAGCAGGAGCGGGAACGGGGGCAGCAGCGCGCCGACGAGGCGGGACTGGCCCGCGACCGGGCACAGCAAGCCGCTGAGCTGGCACAAGAGCGGGCCGAGCGGGAGCAGGAACTCGCCGAGCACGCCGACGAGGCTGCCGACCGGGCACAGGCACGCGCCGAGGAACTGGCCGAGGATTCCAGCGACGACGAGGACGACGAGGACTTCGGCGATTTCGGCGAGGACGGCCCGGAGGACTGGCGGCACGGCGGCTGGAACCGGGAGCGGGTCGCCGGGGAGCATCACGGCCACGGCCCCCACCACGTCCACCCGCATCACGGTCAAGGCCCGGGCCCGGACTGGAACCGCCTCGAGTACCTCGGCGACCGGCTGCAGGACCGGGTCGACCGGTTCCGGCAGCGGTTCGACATGGCGCGGGAGCGAGCCGAGCAGATGATCAGCCAGGCCGAGCGGATCATGAACGTGGCTCGCGGCGAGCCCCACCCCACTGATCACGTCGGCCAAACCGACCGCACCGATCACGCCGACCAGGCCTGACCGGCGCCGCGGCCCCGGCGGAAATCCCGGTGCGCCCGGGTGCCCGCCGGGGCTACCGTGCCTTGGTGCGGCACGACAACCACGCGGACCGGCCGGCGTGGCGGGTGACCTCGGGTGAGCCCACGCCCGGCGCCGTCGAGCGGCTGCTGCGGCTGCTGCCCGGCTGGTTCGGCATCGAGTCGTCGGTCCTCGAGTACGTCGCGGACGCCCGGACCCGGCCCGCCTATCAGGCCTGGCCGGACGGCCAGCAGGCCGCCGAACCCAGCGGGGTGCTGCTCGCCGCCCGGCACTTCCCCGCCTCGGCCGAGATTTACCTGATGGCAGTGGATCCGGCCTGGCACCGGCGCGGCGCCGGCCGCGCGCTCGTGGCCGCGCTGGAGGCCGACCTTGTCGCCGAAGGTGTCGAGTTCCTTCAGGTCAAGACCCAGGGACCGGCACACCCCGACGCTGGCTACGCGAAAACCAGGCAGTTCTACGCCAGCGTCGGCTTCCAGCCCCTCGAGGAGATCTACGGCCTCTGGCCGGGACTCCCCTGCCTGATCATGATCAAATCTCTCAGGACGGGCAAGCGACCTTCCACAGATAGCCATCGGGGTCGCTGAAGTACCCGGAATACCCGCCCCACTGCGCGGCCGCTGCCTCCCGCACAATCCCGCCCCCGGCCGCTACGGCGCTGCTCATTAGCTCATCCACGGCCTCGTGCGAGCCGACGATGTAGTGGAACGAGATGCCCGTGAACCCCGACCCCGAGCATCACTGCGCTCATCTGCAAAGGCACGGCGGCCTCCGTTTCTGTCGTTGCGTTCACCCTCACGACCTGTATGACGGAGCGAAGCAGCCGGGCGTAACACGCTCGGCGGCGGTTGACAGCGCGGCCATGAGCCCTATATACAACTAGCTAGTTGTACAACTCTTTAGTTTCAAAGAAGAGGTGCGCGATGATGGACTTGATCTCCGCCGAGCGCCGGGAACTCGCCGGCGTCCTCGAGGGCCTCAGCGCCGAGCAGTGGCGGTCGCCGTCACTGTGCGCGGGCTGGACGACGGCGCACGTGGTGGCGCACCTGACGATGCCGTTCCGGATCACCGAGGAAGAGTTCGGGCGCGGCATGGCCGAGGCGCACGGCCAGTTCACCGAGTTCTCCGACGCCGTGGCCGCGCGGGACAGCGAACTGCCGCAGGCGCAGTTGGCCGGTGTGCTGCGGGACAACGTTGACAACCCGTGGGGCCCGCCCGGCGGCGGACAGCAGGGTGCGCTGAGCCACGACCTGATCCACGGCCTCGACATCGCGTGGCCGCTGTCGATCACCTACCCGATCCCCGACCTGGCCATCACCACCGTGCTCGACCTGATCGCCGGGCCGGATGGCCAGAACGCGTTCGGCGCCGACCTGGACGGCATCGAGCTCCGGGCGACCGACCTCGACTGGTCATCGGGCAGCGGCGCCGAGGCCGCCGGGCCGAGCCGTGACCTGCTGCTCCTGCTGGCCCGCCGGTCGCTGCCGCACGACAGCGTCACCGGGCCCGGCGCGCAGCGGCTCAGGGACGCTGCCCGGTGACCACGGCCACGGCCGAGGATGACCTCAGCCTCACGTTCGCAGCCCTGGCCGACCCGACCCGGCGCGCTATCCTGACCCGGCTGGCCGGCGGCGACGCCACGGTCACCCAGCTCGCCGAGCCGTTCGAGCTCACCCAGCAGGCGATCTCCAAGCACCTCCGGGTGCTGGAGCGGGCCGGGCTGATCTCCCGGACCCGTGCGGCCCAGGCCCGGCCGTGCCGGCTCGAGCCCGGCAGGTTCGATCCCGCCGCCGAGTGGATAAGCCATCACCGGAAGATGTGGCAGGACCGCTACGACCGTCTCGACCAGCACCTGTCCGAGTTGCAGCCGCAGAAGAGAGGAAGTTAGTTGTCCCAGCCCGCTCAGCCCGGGGAGTTCACGTACCGGCGCATCCACCGCGCGACGCGGGAACTGCTCTTCGACTGCCTCACCCAGCCCGAGCACCTCGGACGTTTCTGGGGCCGGCCGGGACCAGCACTCCGGCCGGCGGCATCACCGTCGACCTGCGGCCCGGCGGCGTGTTCGATACCGTCATGGTCAACGACAGCGACGGCAGCGAGTACACGATGCGCGCCGTCTACACCGAGGTGCAGCGGCCGGAGCGGCTCGTCTGGCAGGAGCCAGGCGTCGAGGGCGGCATGACCACGACGATCACGTTCACCGACCTCGGCGACGGTACGACGGAGGTCGTCACGCATCAGACCAACGTGCCGGCGATGTTCGCCACCCCCGAGGGGCAGGCCGGGTTCCAGACCAGCCTGGACCGCTTCGCCGCTTACGTCGCCGCTCTCTAGTGGGCAGCATGATCCGCCGCTACATCATCTGGCGTAACAACCACGTCTACGACGAACGGCTACGCCGGGTCGTCGAGCGGGCAAACGTAGCTTGATGTGGGACTGGCTTGCAAAGGTCGTGGGCCTGGCCGCCTGACCTGGCTTCCTGCAGGTGAGGGTAGACCTTGGCTCGTCGTGTGCTGGTGCCGGTGGTTGCTGGCTGTTGACGGCTGTCCGGGCCAGCTCGGGGGCACGCTCGCCGCCGGCTGGCGCGGGAATCAGCGTACGGCGGTGCCGTTACCGGTGAGGGCTGCGCCGTGCGGTTGCGGATTTCGGGTCGGTGCCCTGGCTGGTGGTGATGCCGTCGAGAAGCCGGCGGAGTCCCCAGAGGTATTGCTCGGCGGAGACGTTGCTGGCCATGGTGGCTGCCGCAGCTACGACTCGGGGGAACTGGCTAGCCGGGGCGTCGGCGAACGCCTGGTGGCGCGCGATCGCGATGTGCAGGAGGTACTCGCCGTGCTCGGCGAGGAACCGCTCCAGCTCCGCATGATCCGGATCACGTCTCACGCCGCAGCCTCCCTAATGCACGCGGGCGAGCACCGACCACACCACTAATCCCACGTGTGCCTGCCTCCTGCCGTCGGCATTGCTCGTCGCCTGCTACAGACGAAGCACCGGCAGCCGGGGTTGCCTCCGCGACCCTGCGATATCGCCCTGCCTGGCTTCTCCCTCGCGCTCACCAGAGTGTCCGGGTGCGCCGCGTTCAGGCCTGGGACGCCGGTGCGGCAAGCCCGGCCAGGTGGCATGGCGAGCTGCTGAGATGGGTCGCCGGCCAGCCACCGCGCTGCTCGTCGTCGGCGCCCAAACCGACGCCTGCATCCGCTCCACGCTCCATGGCGCCTTCGCCAGAGGCTATGACGCGATACTGGTCAGCGACGCGCACACCACGGAGGACCAGAGCCAATGGGGCGCGCCGTCGCCGGAGCAGGTTATCGCGCACACGAACCTGTACTGGACCTACCAGACGGCACCGGGGCGGACGGCCGGGACGGTCGAGACGAAGGACGTCCATTTCGATGACGTGCAGGAAGCTGATGGCGTCGTTTAGTGCTTGGCATGTTCATGACCAGAGCAAACGTGCGAATCCCGCGTGCCCGATGCCCAGGTGATCGTTGACGGATATCCTCCGCCGATCATGTCTTTGCCTGGTAGTCGTGCAGCAGCTGGATCACTTGCTGGCGCACCCGGTTCAGGTCGGCGCCCAGCTTCACCAGCACCTGCGCGGCCATCCCGTCGCCCTCGCGGATGAGGCCGAGCAGGATGTGCTCGGTGCCGATGTAGTGGTGGCCAAGGGCCTTCGATTCGGGCAGAGTCAGCTCCAGCACCTTCTTGGCCTGCGGCGTGAACGGGATGTGCCCGGACGGCGCGTGCTGGCCCTGGCCGATGATTTCCTGGACCTCCTGCCGCACGGTATCCAGGCTGATCCCCAGCGACTCCAGCGCCTTCACCCCGACGCCTCCGCCCTCGTGGATGAGGCCGAGGAGGATGTGCTCGGTGCCGATGTAGTTGTGATTGAGCGTCCTGGCTTCTTTTTGCGCCTCGACAACAACCCGCCGCGCCCTGTCGGTGAACCTCTCGAACATGGTCCGCCCGCCCTTCTCCCCCTCATCCCGGCTCTGTCCGATATCAACACGATAGGTCGCCTTGGCCGGAGGTCTGGCCGTCGCGCTGCTGGGCGAATGCTGTCACTGCTGGTGACGTGGCTGCCGGGTGCCACAGGCCTTGCAATGGCCAGGGAAACGGCAGGCGAACGCCGACCATGCCAGGCAAAATGAGAGTTCGGCCTGGTTCCTGCGCGACAAGCTCGGGGTCAAGCGACCGGCTCAAGCAACGGGCGACCGGCAACTCCGCAGGCAGCGGGCGAGCTGGCCTGTAGGCCGGGTTCTGTGCACCCGCTTACGCGGGCCGACGGCCATCCATCTGGGACTGCCGTTGCCGGCAGCCTCGTGCGGTCTACCCGCGAGCATCGGGCGGGCCGCCCTCAACCGCTCGCGCAGGAGGCGCATGCACGCCTCCCTCTTGACCTTGCTCCGGGTGGGGTTTACCGAGCCGCCCGGATCACTCCGGGCGCTGGTGGTCTCTTACACCGCCGTTTCACCCTTACCCCCGGACAAGTCCGGGGGCGGTCTGTTTTCTGTGGCACTTTCCCGCGGGTCACCCCGGGTCGGCGTTACCGACCACCCTGCCCTGCGGAGCCCGGACCTTCCTCGACGCCGCCTGGAACCCAGGCAGGCGCCGCGGCCGCCCGGCCAGCTCGCCCGCTGCTGCCTCCAGGATAGGCGCTACCGCCCGGCGCGGTTCAGACATCCGATGCTGGTTGGTTGTCAAGCCGCGGCGGCACGTGTGCGGTGTCGTTGAGCGACCGGACCACGGCGGGGCCGTCGGCGAACCAGCCAATCTCGCACAGCGACGCGACGTCGAGCTGGATTCGGAACAGGGTCGCGGGCGGGGCAAGCATCGCCCGGCAGGCCGCGATCTTGATCGGCGAGACGTGGCTGACCAGCAGCAGCGTGCGGAACTGGTGCTCGGCGAGCAGCCGGTCCAGTGCGGCGTTGACGCGGCTGATGACGTCGGCGAAGCTCTCCCCGCCGGGCGGCGCCACGTCCACGCTGCGCATCCAGGCCGACACTTGGTCCGGCCACCGCTGCGACGCCTCCGCGATCGTCATGCCCTCCCACTTGCCGAAGTCGGTCTCGATCAGGCCGTCGTCGGCCAGCAGCGGCGCGCCGGTGGCCCGGGCCACCGCGTCGGCGGTCTGCCGGGCCCGGCGCAGCGGCGAGGTCACGATCACGTCGATGCCGCCCCGGGCGGCCAGCCGGTCGGCCGCCGCGGCCGCCTGCCGCAGGCCTTCCTGGGTCAATGGAATGTCGCCGCGCCCGGCGAACCGCCGCTCGGTGGACAGCGGGGTCTCACCGTGCCGCAGCAGCAGCGTGGTGGTCGCTCGTGTGTCCGGAGGCCGCCACCCGGTGACCGGTGCCGTCTCAGCGGAGTCGCCTGCCCCGGCGGCATCTTCAGCGACCGGCCCGCTCGCCGAGCCGCCAATCCCCGCAGCGGCATCCATCGCCTGGTTGGCCAGCCGGTCCGCGTCGGCGTTGCGGGCCCGCGGCACCCACACATAGGTAATCCGCCCGAGCCGCCGGGCCTCATCCTGCGCCGAGTGGGCCAGCGAGCGGAGGTTCGGGTCCTTGATCTTCCAGCGCCCCGACATCTGCTCGACGACCAGCTTGGAGTCCATGCGCACCTCGACCTCGGCGCCGGGGGCGAGGTCCGCGGCGGCGCGCAGGCCGGCCACCAGACCCGAATACTCGGCCACGTTGTTGGTGCTCGTGCCCAGGCTGTCGCACCGCTCGGTGAGGATCTCGCCGGTCGCCGGGTCACGCACCAGGGCGCCGTAGCCCGCCGGGCCCGGATTGCCGCGTGACCCGCCGTCGGCCTCGACGAGGAGGTTGCGCGTCACAACCCGGACTCGGGCGTCCGGACCAGGATCCTGCGGCACTCCTCGCAGCGAACCACCTCGTCGGGGTCCGCGTCCCGGATGCTCCTCAGATCCACCATGTTCAGCGAGAGGTGGCAGCCCTCGCACCGGCCGGCGCGCAGCGCTGCGGCGCCGACGCCCGCGTGCTGCTGACGCATCCGCTCGTACAGGTCCAGCAGGTCCTGCGGTTCCTCGCTGGCCACAGCCGCGCGGCGGTCGGTGGCCTTGCCAGCCTGCTCGGCGATCTCCGCCAAGGCGGCGTCGCGGCGGGCCGTGACGACGTCGCGGGTGGCGGCGATCTCTGCCCGCTCGGCCGCGGCCGCCTCACGGCCGCCCTGGGCGGTCTCCTGGCGCTCCATGACGTCGAGCACGATCTCCTCGAGGTCGGCCTGCCTGCGGGTCAGCGAGACGATCTCGGACTGCAGGTTCTCCAGCTCGCGGGGGGACGCGACCTGCCCGGCGTCGAGCCGCTGGCGGTCCCGGTCGATCCGGCTGCGTACCTGATCGACGTCTGCCTCCGCCTTGCCCAGCGCGCGCTTGAGGTCGCCCTGCTCAGCCTCCAGGGAGGCGATGGTGTCGCGCAGCCGCGCGTCACGCTGCTCGAGCTGGTCGAGCTCCGCGTGCTCGGGGAGCCCCCGGCGGCGGTTCTCGAGCCTCGTCAGCTCGGCGTCCAGGTCGGCAAGCTCAAGCAGCCGCAGCTGCGCCTCGGGAGATGCTTTCACGAGTCCCCACGTTAGCCGGTGCTTTACCCGCTGTCGCACGCAGCAGGGGCCCGGCGTCAGGCGCCGGAGAGCACGATGACCACGACCAGGGGCGTCGTCGGGTGCGGTGATCCGCCGGCCGGTTCTACCGTCATCCCGACGCGGTCGCCGGACGAGAGCCCGGCCACCACCATGGGGCTGGCCATCTTCCCGCCGCCGGACACACTGAGCATTCCGGCTGGCTTGTTGCCCGCCGGTCCCATCAGCCACAGTTCGTAGCTCTCCGACGACGGCAGCACCCGCAGGTCGGCGGCGGTGAATACCAGAGCGCGCTCGCGATGGGACATGACCACGGTCGCGGTGCCCCCCGTGGTGACCGGGGCGCTCATCATTTTGGCGTCCGGAGCGCCGAGCACCATCGCGACGGCGTGATCATGGCCCTGGTCCTGATCGATCCGGCTGTGCATCCCGTACGCGGAGATCCCGGCCATGAAGGCCGCCACGGCCAGCACGCAGGCGACAGCGCCCGCCAGCGCCACGCCCAGCCTCGGCCGCCAGCCGCGCAGGCCGCGGCCCTGCCGCCGCAGCGCCCGCCACGGCGGCGTCGGCACGGCGTCGGCCGGCGGGAGCTGCCTGGTCTGCGCCGCGGCGCGAAGCGTCGCCTCCCGGAACGCGTCGGACGGCTGCACCGCGGTCGCCGCCGCCAGCAGGGCGGTAGCCTCCCGGAGCCCGCGCACCTCCTGGCGGCACGGCTCGCAGCTTGCCAGGTGGCGCTCGAACGCGGCCCGCTCCGACGGCGGCACGGCGTCCATCGCGTAGGCCCCGGCCAGGGTGTGCAGGTCGCTTCGGCGCCTCATGGGGTGCCTCCACTTGCCTCGGTCACGCGTCCACCCCCAGGCAGTCGCGGAGCCTGATCAGCCCGTCGCGCATCCGCGTCTTGACCGTGCCGACCGCGACGCCGAGCAGCTCGGCCACCTGGCGGTAGGTGTAACCGCCGTAGTAGGCGAGCGTGACCGACTCCCGCTGCAGCTCGGTAAGGGAGCCCATGCAGCGCCGCACCCGCTCCCGGTCCAGCCGGGCCTCGACCGCCTCGGTCACCTCGTCGTACGCGATCTCCGCCGACGCGACGCGCTGCTCGCGCTCGGCCGCCTTCTGCTCCGACCGCACCCGGTCCACCGCCCGGCGGTGCGCCATGGTCATCACCCAGGCGGCCGCGCTGCCCAGCTCCGGGTCGAACCGGGAGGCGGACCGCCAGACCTCCAGCAGCACCTCCTGGGCGACCTCTTCGGACTGGGCCGGGTCGCGGACCACCGACGCCGCGATGCCGAGCACCTGCCCGGACATCCGGCCGTAGACCGCGGCATAGGCGTCGGCGTCGCCGAGTGCCACCCGGGCCAGCAGGTCGCCGAGCTCGTCGGGCCGCTTCCGGGAGCCGGCCTGCCCGGCGTCGGCGTCACCGCCGGGCACGAACCCGCCCGGCTCGCTCCGCGGCCTGCGCTGGCCTCCGGTCACGTTCCCCACGTCCTAGATTCGTAGCCAACCGCTCCCCGGCTTGGATGCGGCCCTGTCGCGCCCAGACCAGCGCGATGAATGTACCGCTCGACGGCCTGGAGTCCGTTTTTTGGTACATCCATGAGCCACCCTGGCGCCCAGCAGACCAATCCGCCCCCTACTGTGCCGCGAATAAATAGTGTGACTCTCGACATGAACATCGCGCGAGTGGGCCGGGGAATGATCGCGGGCGTGCTCGCCGCCGCCGTCGCGCTCGGCATCGGCCAGCTCATCGCCGGGTTCGTGGCGCCGGACGCCTCACCGGTGGTTGCCGTCGGCGAGTCCTCGATCGGCCTCACCCCGCCCCCAGTGAAGAGCTTCGCGATCTCCACTTTCGGCTCGCACGACAAGGTGGTCCTGGTCGCCGGCATCCTGGCGGCGCTGACTATCTTCGCCGCGGTCGTGGGCGTGCTTGCCATGCGCAGGCTCGCCTACGGCATGGCCGGCCTGGCGGCGTTCACCGCGATCGGCGTCGCGGCCGCGCTGACCCGGCCGACCGCCAACGCCGGCTGGGCGTTCCCGACGCTGATCGGCGGCGCCGCTGCGGCCGGCGCGCTGCGGCTGCTCGTCCGCGCCGCCCCGACCACGGTGCCTAAGCCCGCCGTGGCACTCGACGACGGCGAGCCAGGCTCCTATGCCGGGCCGCCCGCAGCGCCGGAAACCCCGGAGCCAGGCCCGCCCGGCGCGACGCGACCGGGGAAGCCGCCGGCGTACCGGCCCCCGCGCATGCCCGCCTACGTGCCAGAACGCAGGCGCTTCCTGCGCGCGAGCGCGGCCGCGGCGGGAACGGCGGTCGTGGCCGGCCTGGCGGGGCGCCTGCTGTCCGAGCGCTCCAGCGTCTCGGAGGCTCAGTCGTCGCTGCGCCTGCCCAGGCCCGCGCATCCCGCTCCCCCGCTGCCCGCCGGGAGCAACCTGCGGATACCGGGCCTGAGCTCGTTCATCACGCCGAATTCCTCGTTCTACCGGGTGGACACCGCGATCGTGCTGCCCGAGGTGCCGCCGTCGAGCTGGCATCTGCGGATCCACGGCATGGTCGCGCGGGAGATCACGATCAGCTTCGACGAGCTGATCCGGCGTCCGCTGACCGCCGAATACATCACGCTGACCTGCGTCTCCAACCCGGTCGGCGGTCCGTATGTGGGCAACGCGGAGTGGATCGGCGCGAGCCTTGCCAGCCTGCTGCGGGAGGCGGGCATCCGGGCCGGGGCGGAGCAGCTGCTGTGCACGTCCGTCGACGGCTTCACGTCCGGCACCCCGGTGAAGACGGTCATGGACGGCCGGGACGCGCTGCTCGCGATGGCGATGAACGGCACCGCGCTCCCGGTGGAGCACGGGTTCCCGGTGCGGATGGTGGTCCCGGGGCTGTACGGCTACGTCTCCGCGTGCAAGTGGATTACTGACATTAACGTGACGACGTGGGCAGACCGGGCGTACTGGGCGGAGCCGGGCCAGGGCTGGGCTCAGCAGGCGCCGATTAAGACGGAGTCGCGGATCGACGTGCCATCCGGCGACTCGGTGCTGAAGCCCGGCCGGACGCCGGTCGCCGGGGTCGCGTGGGCGCAGCACAAGGGCGTCGCTGCGGTGGAGGTCCGGGTCGACAGCGGGCCGTGGCAGGAGGCCCGGCTGGCGGCCGTCCCCGACATCGACTGCTGGCGGCAGTGGGTCTGGGAGTGGGACGCGACGCCGGGCACGCACCTGATCAACGCGCGGGCCACGGATGCCACCGGTTACACCCAGACGGCCGTGCAGGAACCGCCGGCGCCGAACGGCGCGAGCGGCTACCCGGCCATCTCGGTCACCGTCAGCCACTAACGCCCCGGGCAGTGCCGGTCAGAGAAGCTGGTCGCGGACGCCGCCGTACATGTAGGCCCCGAGCCAGCGGCCCATCTCGTCGAAGAACTGGCGCCGGTCGGCGGTCTCGCCCGGCGCCTGACCGCCGCCGTCCCGCTGGGCGCCGCCGTCCCGCTGGGCGCCGTTGTCCCGCCGGGTGTCGCTGTCCCGCTGGCCGCCGTCGCCCCGCTGGCCGTCGTCCGGCTGGCCCGCCGCGCCGACGGGCCGATCCGGCTGGGCCGCGCCGCCGGCGGGCGGGTCCGGCCCGGCATCGAGGCGCAGCCAGGTAACGTGCGGGCCGAGCTTGATCGCACCGGAGTCCTTGCCGCGCCGTGGCCGGAGTCGGCCGCTGGCGCGGTCGCCCGCCGCGCCGAGCACCAGCACCGGGCAGCCGATGTCGAGACCCCGCCGCAGCCGCCGGCCGAACACCGGGCTGGACAGGATCAGCGCGTCCGGGCCCCCGGCCTCGCGCCGTGCATCGCACCACTGGGCTGCGGTGGCCGCGTCGGCGGAGTCCGCGATCAGGATGATCATGTCGTGCCCCTCGGCCTCCCGCAGGCACCGGCTGGCGGCGTCGAGGCGGGCGAGGCGCCCGGCAGAGCTGCGGTCCGGGCGCTGCCCCTCCTGCGGGCGCAGGTCCGCCACGTAAAAGTGAAAGCCCCGTTCGGTGTACCAGCCGACCAGGTCCTCCGGCACGAACGTGTCCGGGCGGCAGTGCAGGTACAAGACGGAACGCCTGCTCGGCAGCGCCGACCGGCGCCGCAGCATGGCCCCGCTGTTCTCGGTGGCCTCGCCAGACGCGAGCGGGACAGGCACTGCCTCGAAGCCGTCGGCGGCGCTGCCACGCTCCGTGGTGAGGCCCATCCTGTCCCCCGTCGTCGATGGTCCGCCCGAGCACGGAACGTCAACGGCAAGTCTCGCACCGTGATTGGCCGGACGCGAGCGAACACGCGGGCGGCGCGCCCGATATGGCAGCCCTCACACGCATTCCTGGCGCGGCGAAGCGTCCCGGCAGCCGCGGGCGGCGGCTCGCGGCGATGCCGTAGCCTCTCAGCATGGGCGGCAGGCTGACCGAGCACCTCGAAACCGAGCTGAAGCTCGACGTTGACCCCGGCTTCGTGGTGCCGGATCTTGACGGTCTGGCCAGCGGCCAGACGGTGAGTGAGCCAGAGGTCAGGCTCCTGGTCGCGAACTATTTCGACACCAGCGACCTGCGCCTCGCGGCGGTGCCGGCAACGCTGCGGCGCCGGACCGGCGGGCCCGACGAGGGCTGGCACCTGAAGCTTCCGGTGGGTGCCGGCACCCGGCGGGAGCTGCAGGCTCCGCTCGGGGATGACCCGACGACCGTTCCGCCGCAGCTTGCCTCGCTGGTCGCAACCTGGACCGAAGGCCATCCGCTGCAGGTCGTGGCCGTGCTGGAGACCCGCCGCACGGTCCGGAACCTGATCGGCGCCGACGGCGCCGTCCTCGCCGAGGTCGCCGACGACCTGGTCACCGGCCGACTTCCAGGTCTGGGCGACACCCCGGCCGAGCCGGTCACCTGGCGCGAGATCGAGGTCGAGCTGGTGTCCGGCGGCCCGGAGATCCTCGCCGCGGCGCGTGCCCGGCTGACTGCCGCCGGGGCCCGGCTGTCAAGCTCCGCCTCCAAGCTCGGTCGGCTGCTAGGCACGTCGCCGTAGGCGCGACCAGGCCAGCTGGCCCGCCGGTGGCAGGGCGGTCAGGAGTTCGAGTTCAGGTACGCCAGGACCGCGAGCACCCGGCGGTGATCGTCGTCGGATGGCGGCAGGTCCAGCTTGGCGAAGATGCGGGCGATGTACTTGCTCACGGCCTTGGTCGTGATCACGAGGCTGCGAGCAATGGCGATGTTCGTCCGGCCCTCCGCCATCAGCGCGAGCACCTCGCGTTCCCGGGGCGTCAGCGCGGCCAGCGGCGTGACTTGGGAACGTCGCGCGAGGATCTGGGAGATCACCTCGGGATCCATGGCGGTGCCACCGCCGGCCACCCGCTGTACCGCGTCCACGAACTGACGGACGTCGCCGACCCGGTCCTTGAGCAGGTAACCGACACCGCCGGCGCCGTCGGAGAGCAGCTCGCGGGCGTAGAGCTGCTCGACGTACTGGGACAGGATCAGGACCGGGAAGCCGGGGCGGCGGCGGCGCGCCTCGATCGCGGCGCGCAGGCCTTCGTCGCTGAACGTCGGCGGCAGCCGGACGTCAACCACGGCGACATCCGGCCGGTGCGCGTCGACCGCCTCGAGGAAGGCAGGCGCGGTGTCGACGGCGGCAGCGACCTCCAGCCCGTTGGTGCTGAGCAGCCGGATCAGGCCGTCCCGCAGCAGCAGCAGGTCCTCGACGACGACGACGGAGGTCACTGGCGGCTGGGCAGCTCGGCGAACAGCTCGGTGGGGCCGCCTACCGGGCTGCTCAGCGTGAACTTGCCGTCGAAGGCGGCCAGTCGCTGCTGCATGCCACGCAGGCCGCTGCCGCGGGCCGGATCGGCCCCGCCGCGGCCGTCATCGTGCACGATCAGCCGCAGCTTGCCCTGTTCGTTCCAGAGCCTCACAAACGCCCAGGTCGCCTCAGAGTGCCGGGCGATGTTCGCCATCGCCTCGGCGATCATGAAGTACAGGGCCGACTCGAGCGGCGCGGGCAGCCGGTCGTTTAGCGCCACGTCCACCTCGATCGGCACGGCGCTGGCCAGCGCGAGCGCCTCAACCGCGCCGCCGAGGCCGCGTTCGGTCAGCAGCGGCGGGTGGATGCCGCGTACCAGGTGGCGCAGCTCGTTCAGGGCCGTCCTGGCCGAGGCGCGGGCTTCGACCACGAGCTGGCGGGCCGCCGCGGGGTCGCGGTCAAATTCCTCCTCGGCCATGCCGAGGCTCATGGTCAGCGACACCAGCCTGGCCTGGGCCCCGTCGTGCAGGTCCCGCTCGATGCGCCGCAGCTCCGCGGCTCTGGCGTCGACGGTCTCGTCCCGGGTCTCGGTGAGGTGCGCCATCTGCACCCGCAGGACGGCGGCCTCGTCTGCTGCGAGCGACTGCGCGGACAGTGCGGCCAGCGCTTTCGCTACCGGACGGCACCCCACCCAGCCGATGGCGGTGAAGAACGCGCCGAGCGGCAGCAGATCGAGGACTTTCCCGTCCCCGGCCCCGCGCAGGAAGTCGATTGGCACCACGGCTATGAAGAGCGGCCCCACCACGGCCGCGGCCAGGAACGCCAGCCCGACTCCCCCGGCCACGATCTGCATGAGCAGCCAGCCCAGGTCACGCCAGGTTCCAACGTCGGACAGCAGCGTGCGTACCCGGGACGTTAGCGACCCGTGCAGCGGCCGGTAGGCCTCGGCCACCGTCACTCCGGTGACCATGCGCACCCGAAGCCGCTCTGCGCGAGCCAGCGGCCGGACGAGCCCGGTCATGACGGCCAGGAACGGGGCGCCGAGATCGCCCAGCGGACTGAGGGCCAGGGTGACAAGCCCCAGGGCCAGCAGCGGAATGGCGGCCAGGGAGATGAGGCCCCCGGCCAGGAGCGCGGCGCCGGACCGGGCCATATCACGGGCGAAGCGCCATGCGACCGCGCGCCAATGCCCGGCTGGCGGATGGTTACTCATCGGGTAGATCGGCGCGGTGGGCATGGTCCGTGGCCTCGGCTCGTCTCTTTAGCTGGCAGTATGCCTGACCAAGGTATGGTCGGCCAGACGGTCCGGGCTATGGAGCTGACACCCCAACCTTGACGGGGAGCGCGGTCCCGGCTGCGGCGCCGGTCCGCACCCTTTGTGGCAAACTCACTTTCGTGCTGCGCGCCTTTCAGCAGGTCGATGTGTTCACCACCACGCCGTACCTTGGCAATCCGGTCGCCGTGGTGCTCGACGCGGACGGGCTGTCCAAGGCGGACATGCAGCGATTCGCGCGCTGGACGAACCTGTCCGAGACCACGTTCGTGCTGCCGCCATCGGACCGCGGCGCGGACTACCAGGTGCGTATCTTTACGCCCTCGCTCGAGCTCCCGTTTGCCGGCCACCCGACGCTGGGCACCTGCCACGCCTGGCTCGCGGCGGGCGGCACTCCGCGCCAGCACGGTGCGATCGTGCAGCAGTGCGGCGCCGGGCTGGTACGGGTGCAGCACACCGAGGACGGCCTCGCGTTCGCCGCGCCGCCCCTGATCCGGTCCGGGCCGCCGAGCGAGGCGCTGGTGCAGCACCTCGCCGCGGTACTGGGCATCGACCGGGGCGAGATCGTGGACGCCGAGTGGGCCGACAACGGGCCGGGCTGGGTGGCCGTGCTGCTCGCCAGCGCCGACGCGGTGCTGGCGCTGCGGCCGGGCATCACCGACATCGACCTGGGCGTGGTCGGCCCGTACCCGCCGGGCTCGCCGCAGGCGTTCGAGGTGCGGGCGTTCTTCCCGATGGACGGCGGCACCGGTGAGGACCCGGTGACCGGGAGCCTGAACGCGTCGCTGGCGGAATGGCTGTTGCGGACCGGCCGGGCCACCGCGCCGTACGTGGCCAGCCAGGGAACGGTGCTCGGGCGCGAGGGCCGGGTGCACGTCTCCCGGGACGCCGACGGCACGATCTGGGTCGGCGGCGGCACCGTCACATGCGTAACCGGCCAGGTCGAGCTGTAACCCAAAACCGTCAGCCAAGCCTGCTACCTGGGAGCAGGCATCAGGAACGCCGACTGGCAGGTTACGAAGCGGCCGTGGCGCATGCGTCTTTCTGGTTTTCGGCGTCCCATACGAGGCTCAGCAGTGCGGTGCAGGAGTCGCAGAGTTTTGCTGTGTCGAGTGGCGCGATGTAGACGCCGCCGCTGGTAATGATGATCATGTGAACCAGCCACGGCGGCCGAAGGAGCGGCCAAGTGTCACCGTGGAGCGCGATCTACGGCGACGGCTAGCCTCCGGCGAGTGGAACAGCGGAGACCAGCTGCCGAACACCAACGAGCTTGCGCAGCACTATGGCGTTGCTCCGGGGACCGTGCAGCGCGTCATGCGCAAGCTCGCAGAGGATGGCTTGGTCCGCGTGGTGGTGCGGTGGGGAACCTTCAAGACGTAGCTGTGCCTAGACGGCGCCACGAAGCCCCTATCTGCACCCCAGGTTCCAAGATCATGAGTGGGAAAATCAGTGGCCGCCGGGCGGGAGCGCTGGCAGCCTGTGCGCATGAACCGCCGGCTGAGCAGCGACGAGATCCGTGAGACCTTTCTGGAATTCTTCACCGAAAGGCAGCACGCACGGATCGAGGCCGCCTCCATCATCCCGGCGAACGACCCCACGTTGCTGTTCATCAACGCGGGCATGGCCCCGCTCAAGCCCTACTTCCTCGGTGAGGCGCTGCCCCCGGCCCCGGATCTGTGCAACGTCCAGCCGTGCGTGCGCACGATCGACATCGAGGACGTCGGCGACCGGCATCACCTCACGTTTTTCGAGATGCTGGGCAGCTGGTCGATCGACCACTACTTCAAGGAGCGCGCGGTCGAGCTGGCCTTCGAGCTGCTGACCCAGGGCTTCGGGTTCGCCGTGCCGGACCTGTACATGACGGTGTTCGCCGGGGACGACACGCTCGGCATCGGGCCCGACGATGTCTCGGCGGCGGCCTGGGAACGGGTCGGCGTGCCCCGCGACCACATCGTGTACCTGGGCGCGGAGGACAACTTCTGGTCGGCCGGAGATACCGGGCCGTGCGGGCCATGCACCGAGGTGTTCTATGACACCGGGGCCGGCCACGGCGAGCAGTACCGGCCGGGTGGTGAGTTCGACAGCACGGGCCGGTACATCGAGATCTGGAACGCCGGGGTGTTCATGGAGTTCAATCGGCTCCCCGGCGGCACCCTGGAGCCGTTGCGGTTCACCAGCGTGGACACCGGTTCCGGCCTGGAGCGGATGGCCATGGTGCTTCAGGACCGCGACTCGGCGTACGAGACTGACCTGTTCGCCCCCGTCGTCGCGGCGGCGGAGTCCGCGCTGGCCGGGTCCGGCGCCGGGCAGCGGGACGTCCGGATCGTCGCCGATCACGTGCGGGCGTCGACGTTCATGCTCAGCGAGGGCGTCGTCCCGTCGAACGAGGGCCGCGGCTACATTCCGCGCCGGCTGCTGCGGAAGGTGATCGCGATCGCGACCCAGGCCGGGGCCGCGGACTTCGACGTGCGCGACGTGGCCGCCGCCGTGATCGAGCGGATGCACGGCTGTTACCCGCGGCTCGCCGAGGGCCGGGACCGCACCATGGAGCTGCTCGCGCGCGAGCAGCGCGACTTCGGCGGTGTGGTGCGCCGGGGCCTGGACCGGCTCGCCGCGCTGGACACCGTGCCCGGGTTCGAGATCACCGGCGACGAGGCGTTCACGCTGTTCGCGACCCACGGCTTGCCGGTGGACCTGATCAGGGACTTCGCCGCCGAACGGGGCGGCTCGCTGGACGAGCCGCGGTTCGCCGAGCTGTTCGCCGGGCACCGCGAGCTGTCCCGCGCCGCCGGGCCCGCCCGTGACGGTCGGCCCGAGCACGTCGCGGCGGACCCGGACGTCATCGCGGCCCTCGGCGCCACGCGAACCCGGTTCCTCGGCCATCAGGTTCTCACCGCCACCGGGCAGGTGACCGCCCTGGTCGGCCCGGACGGGCCGGTCGGCAGCCTGACCGCGGGCGAGACCGGTCTGGCCGTGTTCGACCAGACCCCCTGCTACGCCGAGGGCGGCGGTCAGGTGGGCGACACCGGGTGGATCACCGCGCCGGACCTGTCGGCCCGGGTCACGGACACCCAGAACGCCGGCGGTCACCATCTCCACCACGTTCAGGTCATCGATGGCGTGCTGAGCGTCGGTGACAGGGTGGAGCTCGCGGTGGACGCCGAGCGACGGCGGTCGATCATGCGGAACCACTCCGCGACCCATCTGCTGCACGCGGCGCTGCGCCAGGTTCTCGGCGACCATGTCCGCCAGGCCGGCTCGCTGGTGGCCCCGGACCGGCTGCGGTTCGACTTCCTGCACCCGAGGTCCCTCACCGAGGGCGAGAAGGAACAGGTCGAGCGGCTGGTGAACGCCGAGGTGCTGGCGAACGTGGAGCGCGCGACCGTGGTCAAGCCCTACCAGGACGCGATCCGCGAGGGGGCGATCGCGTTCTTCGGCGAGAAGTACGGCAACGACGTCCGGGTGGTGTCGTTCGACGGCTTCTCTACCGAGCTGTGCGGCGGCACGCACGTGCACGGCACGGCCGAGGTCGGCCTATTCCTGATCGTCAGCGAGGGCAGCATCGGCTCCGGCACCCGCCGGATCGAGGCGATCACTGGGGACGCCGCGGTGCGGCGCACGCTGGAGCGGGACAAGCTGCTCCGGGAGCTGGCCGCCCGACTGCGGGTCTCCGTCGATCAGCTGCCGTCTCGGGTCGAGGCGCTCGCCGCCCGGCCGGGCCGGGAACGCCGACCGCAGGTCGCGGCCGAGTCCGTAGCGGACGGGGTGCGGGCCGACCGGTCCGGGCACCGCTACCTGGTGGTCAGCGATCCCGGCCTCGGCCCGGCCGACTTGCCCGCCCAGGCTCGCCAGCTCAGCACCGACCTGGACGCGGTGGTCGTGCTGCTGCTGCCCGACGCCGGGGAGGGTTCGCTGCGCGCCGGTGTTGGCGTGCCCGCCGCGCTGACCGCGCAGCTCCCGGCGACCGAGGTGCTAGACCGGGTGCTGGCCGTGACCGGCGGCCGCGGCGGAGGCAGCGCCAGCTTCGCCCAGGGCGGCGGGGCGCGGGCCGATGACCTGCCCGGCACCGTGTCCCGGGTCTGGGCCGCACTTGGACTCGATCCGGCGCAGCACGCATCCTGATCGGTCCGCCGGGACGGCTAAATCGGCCGCCGGGACGGCTATGCAGTCGGGGTCAGGTCGCCCGGCCGCAGGCGGTACTGCTGCAGCCGCAGGTCGTGGTACTTCTCCGTCTCGCCCACCCACTGCATGCCGATGCGGCGCATCGTGGCAACGGCCCGTGCGTTCGCTGGCCGCACGAGCGCGATGACCTGCTCGATTCCCTGCTCGAACGCCCAGCGGGCCAGGGCCAGGCCGGTCTCGGTCGCGTAGCCCTGGCCCCATGCGTCCGGGCGCAGCTGCCAGCCGACCTCGAACTCGCCGTCGGGCGGCAGCGGCAGCAGGGTCGCCCCGCCGATCAGCTGGCCGCGGTCGCCGAGCTCGATAGCCCAGCGGCCGGCGGGCGTGAACATCCGCGCGTCCTCGGCCGCCCACTGCTGCAGGACCAGCCGCATGGCCGCCTCGTCAGGGACCTGGAACATCGCCGGGGCCAGCCATCGCGAGACCTCGGCGTCGCCGTAGGCACCCAGCGCCGCGGCGGCATCATCGGCCTGCCAGGCCCGGAGCACAAGGCGATCGGTTATCAGTCGCTGAGCCACGCGCTCACCCTAGCCTGGACCACACCCGGGCGCCGACGGCCTGCGCAAGCTCGCGACAAGCCCGCCAAGGCAGCACCATTCGTCTGATCTGTCACGCATTGTGTGTACGGGTGACTTCAACCTGTCGCAGCACCTCCCCAACCCGGGCGTACTCCAGATTCCCGACTGGACGGGCTGCCGGACCCTGTGCATCGAGCTGCCCGTCCGGGTGCCGCCCGACACGATCCCGGTGGGGACTGCGGGACGGTCTACGAGGTCGCATCCTGGTTCGAGCTGCGCTGCTGCGGCGGCTGCGACGATCCGAACAGCCACCTTGCCGCCAGCGGCTTCGAGCGGCTCGGCGAATACCAGTTCGTCTAAGCCGCGGCCAGCCGACAGGGAGCATCCGCCGACAGGGAGCATCCAGTGGTTGCTGACGAGCTGAGTTCGATCCCTGCCATCCAGGACAAGCACCCCCGGGTGCTGGCCGGGAACTCAAGATCACAACCTTCCGGGCGGCGCCGGCATGGCGCGGCCGCGGTGCTGAGGTACCGGGCCGCAGCCGCAGCCGCTAGTGCGCGGGCGGCACGTCCAGGGCCGGGTTGCGGTCGAAGAACCCGAACGGCTTGAGCCAGAACGAGACCGTGTCCACGGGCATCACCGGCCAGTCCTCGGGCCGGGTGATGTGGTGGATACCGAACACGTACCAGAGCACCACGTCGGTGTTCTCGATCGGCCGGTTCTGCGCGGTCCACGCCGGCAGCCCGCGGTCGTTGGAGCTGAGGTTCGGGAAGTCGCCGCATGGCCACCGCTCGTCCTCGGCGTACGGGGTGACCCACAGGGTGTGCCCGATCACCTCGGCCCGCTGGAACGCCGGGGAGGCGCGGTCGATCAGCGGCGGGAACGAGGCCGCGGGGACCAGCTTGTACCCGACCGGGGTGCCCAGGCCGTTGCTGACGTTGTCGTTGACGATTTTCCAGCCCCGCTGCACGTTCCAGTCGTAGTCCTGGATTCCCTCGGACTCGGTGCGCAGCGGGGTATTGCGGATCGTCAGCCCGAGGGCGTAGGGGTCCTGGTCGCTGACGCCCGCGGCCTCAGATTCGGTTGCGTAGACCGTGTTGGCCGCGCCGTCCACGTCGAAATCCAGCCGGGCCACGATGAAGTGCTGGTGGAACGGCGCGTACGTGCGCTGGTCGACCAGCGTGCCGTAGGGCGGCTGCCGCCCGTCCGCGAAGGACGAGGTGACCATGATGCCGGTGGCGCGCACCTCGCACTCGATGCTGCCGTCCTGGTAGAAGCGCCAGTACACGAGGTACTCGTAGTTCGCCACCGTCACGTGGAAGGAGACCACCAGCCGGCGCGCCCGCCGTGACGCGGCGCCGGCCCGCTCGTCCACGTGCTTCCACAGGATCCCGCCGTCCTCCTCGTGGATGCAGATCGCGTTCGGGATCGTGACCGGCTCGCCGCGGGAGTCGTGCACGACCGCGTCCAGGTAGCGGATCTCGCCGAGGCAGTCGCAGCCGAGCTCGAGCGAGGTGGTCATGAAGCCGAGGCCCCACTCGCCGATGTCGAACGCGGTCCGCCGGTAGTGGTCCGGGGTGGCGTCCCGGTACGGCACGATCATCTCTGCGAACGAGAGCCGGTGCGCCACCTGGCGTAGCCGCCCGTTGTCGTGGAACCCCACGGTGTGCAGGACCAGCCCCTCGCGGTGGTTGAAGCCCAGGCGCATTTCCCAGTTCTGCCAGCAGAGCGAGCGGCCGTCTAGCGTAAAGGCCACTCCGTCGGGCTGGGTGATCTGCAGGGGCGGCACCTCGCGCAACGGCATGCCGATGAGCTTGGGCAGGTACTCCCCCATGACCTCGGGTGCATCGCCGGCGCCGGGGTCGTCCTCGAGCTCCAGCAGCACCATCCGGTTCAGGTCGACGATCGGATGCATCCCGCTGACGCTGTGCGCGTACGGGTTGCCGTCCTCGCTGCCGCGGTACCACACGTCCGCCCAGCCGATCCGCAGACCGCGGTAGCGCTCCGGGACCAGCGCCGCGCCGTACGCCCACACGTCGGTGAGCACCAGCGATATGTCGGTGATCCCGCGGCGCGCCAGCGCATCGATGAGCTGCGGGTGGGCGCGCAGCATCTCGTCGCACTCATGCCACTCGTCCACGGTCATGTTCGGCTGCTGCCCGGGAAGGTGCTCCCAGCCGGTTACGGCAGCATCGGGGATCGAGACCACTGCCCGGAACGCTTCGCCGTCCGCCCGGTTCCAGCAGACCGCGGCGGCCTGGCGGACGGGTGGGGCGGGCGCTCCCTTGGCCGGCTCGATCAGCTCAATGGACGCGAACCGCCAGCTTGGCGGGGTGACCCCGCGGTCGCGGCGTGCAGCGGTGGCGACGGTAGCGATCTCGTCGGCGGTCAGCGGGTCGAGCGGGTGCGGATCATGGCTCATGATCAGGCCATCTTGAACGACGTCGGGGTGACGGGGTCGGGATGCTGGCGCACGATCGGGGTGCCGGCGAACTGGGCCCGGATCCCGGTGATCCACCGTTTGCACCGGTCTTCGAGCTGGTTGTCGTCGGTCTGCAGGCGCCCGCGGGTCACCAGCGCTCCCAGGTCCGCACCCGGGTAACGGTAGTCCCCGGGCGCCAGGATGCTGGCTGCGCGGCCGAGCACGTTCGGCACGCTCGGCACGCCGGCGTCGTTGCCGAGCTGCGTGGTGACGATCTTGGAATCCAGCCGGTGCCTGAGCTCGGCGGGCGGGTGGGCGACGCGGAGCCCGGCCTCGGCCGCCAGCCGCTCGGTCTCCTCATCGAACATCACGAACACGACCCGGCCGCCCTCGCCCTGAGCGCGCATCCAGGTGGTGACCTCGCGGTGGGAGAGCAGGAAGTTGCAGATGTCCTCGATCGAGTCGAACTCCGGCGCCTGCCGGTCGGCGGGCACGAACACGTTCGGATGGCTGCCCTCGAACGAGTCGTAGTAGCAGACGTAGTTGAAGTTGCGCACCCACCGGTCGATCCCGAGCAGGTTGAACGCGGTCGGCGAGACGAAGTAGATCGGCTCGGTGTTGGTGCGGAAGAACTCCCGCAGGTCGGAGATGCCGCGCAGCTTGGGTGGCGAGTCGGTCATCGTGGCCCTCCCCATCGCCGGTCCGATCTTTGTCCAACAAGAGCGGATAGATCATGATTACCCGCTGGCGCACCGTGCCACGCACGCCTGGGGCTGGTGAGGTCAGCCGATGTTGTGCCGGTGCGCGTAGCCGATCGCGGCGGCGCGGTCCCGCGACCCGGTCTTGGCGAAGATCCGGCTGATGTGGGTCTTGATCGTGTGGTTGCTAAGGAACAGCTGCGCGGCGATCTCCGGGTTGGTCATGCCGCGCGCGATGAGGCCGAGGATCTCGGCCTCGCGGTCGGTCAGGCCGTCCGAAGGCGGAGCCGCGCCAGGCTCCGGCTTGGCGCTCGCCGCCGTGGCGGCCAGCAGCGTGGCGTGCACCCGGGGGTCGAACACCGTCAGGCCGCCCGCCGCGGCCTGCGCCGGCGTGCCATACGCGATCTTCTGGAGCGTCATCATCGGCGCCAGGGCGCCTTCTCCTACGGAGCCGGGCACTGGTTCACTTCCCAGATCGTGACCTGGGCCATAGCGAACCAGGTCTCCGAGGCTGCCATCACCGACGGGCTGATCTTCATGGCCATCGTCATGGTGCTGGTGCGCACCGCCGGGCTGCGCGTCCGCGCATCCCGCCTGCCGGAGGGCGCCCTGGAACCGCAGAGCGCATGAACCGCGGCTCACAGCGGCCGGCCCGGAACCACACCCGGGCCGGCCGCTGTACGTTTCCGCCATGCCCAGTGTTTCAAACAGCCCCGCTGCAAACACTCCCGCTTCAAACAGCGACGTTCCAAACACCCGCGCTTCAGACAGCCATGTTCCAAACATCCGCAGTGCCTCTGACAAGCATGGTGTTTCTGATATGCACGGTGTCGACGCCACGACAGAGCAGATGATCAGGTCGGTGCTCGCATACGCCGAGAACCGGCTCCGGCTTGACCCGGTCCCGCTGGACGAGGGCTCACGCGACCCGGCCGAGCTCGACCTCGCCGTGCGCGGCTTGCTCGGCGACCAGCCGCACAACCCGGACCAGGTGCTGGGCGTATACACGTCGTGCCTGGCCCCCGCGGTGATCTCGGCGGACAGCCCCCGGTTCCTCGGCTTCATCCCGGCCGCGCCGACCAAGGCGTCGCTGCTGTTCGACATGCTGATCTCCTGCGCGTCGATCCAGGGCATCTCCTGGCTGGAGGCCGCGGGCGCGATCCACGCCGAGAACCAGGTGCTCCGGCTGATCGCCGACCGGGCCGGCCTGCCGTCCGGCGCGGGCGGCTGCTTCGTCTCCGGCGGTTCGGCCGGCAACCTGTCGGCGCTGGTCGTCGCCAGGGAGGTCGCGAAGCGCCGGGGCGCGGCCGCCGGGACGGCCGAGGCCGGGCGCAGGTGGCGGGTGGCGGTCAGCACGGACGCGCATTCCTCGATCGCGTCCACGCTGCGGATCCTGGAGATGGACCCGCTGACCGTGCGCACCGATGATCACCGGCTGACCGGTGCCGCGCTCCGGGCGGCGATCGAGGAAGACGGCGATCCGTCCTCGATCGCGGCCGTCGTCGCGACGTCCGGCACCACCAACGCGGGCATCATCGACGACCTGGCCGGGGTCTCCACGGTCTGCCGCGAACTCGGCGCCTGGTTCCACGTGGACGGCGCGTACGGCGGGGCCGGGCTGTTCGCGCCGAGCGTCCGGAGCGCCTACGACGGCATCGAGCACGCCGACTCGTTCATCGTCGACCCGCACAAGTGGCTGTTCGCCCCGTTCGACTGCGCCGCGCTGCTCTACCGTGAACCCGCCCTGGCCCGGTCCGTGCACAAGCAGGACGCCTCGTATCTCGACGTGATCCACGACAACCCGGCCGAGTGGAACCCGACCGATTACGCCTACCACCTCACCCGGCGCGCCCGCGGGCTGCCGCTGTGGTTCTCGCTCGCGGTCTACGGCGTGCGGGCCTACTCCGACGCGATCGAGGCCTCGATCAGCCTGGCCCGCCAGGCGGCCACCGAGATCGCCGACCGCGACTACCTGGAGCTGATCCGCGAGCCCCAGCTCGGCGTGGTGCTGTTCCGCCGCAAGGGCTGGACGCCCGCGCAGTACACGGACTGGGCCGACCGGCTGCTGCACGACCAGGTGGCGTTCATACCGCCGTCCGCCTGGGAAGGCGAGACCGTCGCCCGGTTCGCGTTCCTGCACCCGCACACCACGATCGAGCTCGTCCGCGAGATCCTCGAGCGCATGCGGTAGCGCTAGGCGGGCGCGTGCGCTCCCCCGACGCCACGCTCTGACGTCCGCTGCGGGCGTAGCGGCTAGGGCGTTACCGCCCCGGGCCGGCCGATGGCGGTGCCGGGGCCGTGCCCAGGTCGTTCTCCTCCTTCTGGCCCTGCTGGCTCGCGTGGTTCTCCGCGCTTACCTGGGCCATCCGCAGTTGTCCCAGCACCTCGTCGATCTGCCCGGTCAGCTCGCCCGGCAAGTGGGGGCGTGCGTGCTCGTGTGCCACGGCGGTCACGTCGATCAGCAGCCTGGCGTCTCGCCGGCCCAACTTCACCTGCGCGGCATTGAGCAGACTGAACAAGAAGTCCCGGAGAACCTGGTCGACCGGAAAGGCGCGCAGCTGCTGCGCATATTCACGAGCGTCCGCCGCCTCACGGGTGTCTTCGGCAGACTGCGCGTCTGCCTGTCCGGTGCCACCGGGCTCAGCAGTATCCACGACGGCACACCTCCTCACATCAGGTGACAGGGTAGTGCTCATGCAGTTCCAGCATTCCGGTGAGATCTGGCGTGACTTCCCCGAACTCGTTGCGGGGGTGGTGCTCGCCGACGGGATCACCCCCGATGCCGCAGCCGGCGATAGCGTCGCGAAATTCACCGCGATCGCGCATTCCCGGCTGGCGGACGCAACCGAGAGTGAGCTGCCCGAGATCCGGGCCTGGCGGAGCTCCTTCTCCAGGATGGGACTCAAGCCGACGCAGTACCGGTGCGCGAGTGAGGCACTGCTGCGGCGCTTCCGGAAGGATGGCGCCCTCCCCGGCCTGCACCCCCTGGTCGACGTGTGCAACGCGGTGTCGGCAGCCTTCGCGATCCCCGTCGCCGTCTTCGACCTCGACAAGGTCACCGGCCGCCTGGACGTGAGATACGCCGATGGCGATGAGGACTACCTGACCTTCTCCGGCGAGACCGAGCATCCCGGCCCGCATGAGGTGATCTTCGCAGACCAGGCTGGGCACGTGCATGCCCGCCGGTGGACCAACCGGCAAAGCGGCCTGTCGGCGGTGCAGGGCTCGACGGCCACCGTGCTGATCGTGGCCGAGGCCATGCATGAGTCGGCATCGTCGGACGTGCCGGAACTCATCGCAGCGGTCGCTGACGAGTTGAAAGCCGTCTGGTCTGTCGTGCCTGTGACCGCCGTGCTGAGCCAGGCTGCGCCGCGGTTCACGTTCGCTTGGTAGTTGATCTTCTGCCACGTTCACGTCATTCGGTGAGGGCGGCCGCGGTGCGAGCGTTGATGACCCGGTCGGGCGTGATGCCCGCACGCTCGGCTCGTTCGCAGCCGTTGTCGAGCCAGTCGAGCTGGCCGGGCGCGTGCGCGTCGGTATCGATGGCGAACAGGCAGCCCGCGTCGGCCGCCTGCCGGAGCAGGTCGTCCGGCGGATCCTGGCGCTCCGGGCGGCAGTTGATCTCCACCGCGACGCCGTGCTCCCGGCAGGCAGCGAACACCGCGTCGGCGTCGAACTCCGACTGCGGCCGGCTGCGGCGTCCCATCCCCATCCGGCCGGTGCAGTGCCCGAGCACGTCCACGTGCGGGCTGGCCACGGCCGCAAGCATGCGCTTGGTCATCGGCCCGGCCGGCATCCGCAGCTTGGAGTGCACGCTGGCCACGACGACGTCGAGCCGCGCGAGCAGGTCCTCGCGCTGATCGAGGCCGCCGTCTTCGAGGATGTCGACCTCGATCCCGCTGAGAATCCGGAACGGCGCCAGCTCGGCGTTCAGCTCCTCGATGAGCGCGAGCTGCGCCGTCAGCCGCTCGGCCGACAGCCCGTTGGCCACCGTCAGCCGCGGCGAGTGATCGGTCAGCGCGATCCACTCATGGCCCAGCACCTGGGCGGCCTCCGCCATCTCCCGTGGCGGGCTGCCGCCGTCAGACCAGTCCGAGTGCGTGTGGCAGTCGCCGCGCAGCGCTGCCCGCATCGCGGTCCGTGCCGGCGGCTGGTATTCGGCCTCCAGCCGGACCAGGTAGTCGGGGCGCTCACCGGCCGCGGCCTCGGCGATCACAGCCGCGGTCGATGGCCCGATGCCGTGCAGGTCCTGCAGTGTGCCGTCGGCGATCCGCCGGTCGAGCTCGTCGGCGGGCATCGCCGCCAGCACCGCGGCGGCCCGGCGAAACGCCTGCACCCGGTACGTCGGGGCGCTGGCACGCTCCAGCTCGAAGGCGATCCGCCGCAGCGCCGATTCCGGATCCATCCCTCATGGATACACCGGCGGCCGGGTTCAGTGGTCAGCCGAGCTGGGTTACGTGGCGGATGACGTCTTGTATCGGCCGGTGCTGGGTGAGCTGGATGTCGTCGATGACGGCGCCATCGCGGAGGCGGATCAGGCGGCGCGCCGATCATGTGCAGCAGGGTTGATTTGCCCGAACCGGAGGCGCCGGTCAGCGCCACGAACGCGCCCGCCTCGATGGACTGGGTGACGTTGTCGGCGGCGGTGCCCGCGCCATCTCCCCAGGCTGGCGCCGGGCCCAGGGCTGAGGCTATGCTCGCGCCATACATAGTGACAATGCAAGGATGAAAACCGGATCGTTACCTAGCGACAAGGTAAGGTGCAATGGCCCTGCATCATGCGGTCCTAGCCCTGCTGAGCGACAAGCCAGCCCACGGCTATGAGCTGAAGAACAGCTTCGAGCAGGCCGTCGGTGACCAGTGGGGCGGGCTGAACATCGGCCACCTCTACCAGGTCCTCGACCGTCTCTCCCGCGACGGCCTGATCGAGTCCGAGCGCCAGCCCCAGCAGGTCAAACCCGACCGCGTCATCCACCGCCTCACCCCGGCCGGCCGCGCCGAACTCGACCGCTGGCTCGCCGAGCCCGCCATCCCCGCCCGCGGCTACCGCGACGACTTCTTCCTCAAGATCATGGCCGCCGTCCGCTCCGCCGAGCCGGCCACCCTGCCCGCCGTGCTCAGCCAGCAGCGCGCCCACCTGCTGCGGCAACTGCACGCCCTGGCCGCCGCCCGCGCCACCACCAGCACCACAGCCGTCGAGTCGCTGCTCATCACCGGGGCCGAATTGCACATCCGCGCCGATCTCGGCGTCGTCGACACCGCCGAGAAGACTCTCACCGCCGACCCAGCCGCTCCCGGCGTCTCGGCCGTCCCCGCCAGCGAGCAGTCATCGCCGGGCCTCACACCACCGCAGAGCGCAGCGAGCTAACGCGCCGCGTGCGCCGGCCGGAGATCAGCACCCCGTGCCCGCACGTGGTCCGGGGACGGGGGCGACACTTATCTAGGATGCGGCGGCCAACCCGCGACTGGCTTGCCGATCTCCCATTCGTGCCCGAACGGGTCGACGACGCGGCCGAGACGCCAGCCGTGCTCGTCGCCGACGGGCGACTTCTCGGTGGCGCCAGCGTCGACCGCCCGGCGCACAACGGCGTCGGGATCGTCGGTTACCAGCAGGGTCCGGCTCGTCGCACCGCCGGTCGCGGGCGGGCTGAGCCGTCCCATGTCCGGCGCCGCCGCTGCCACCCAGAACGCCGCCTCGCCGACGGCGAGCTGCGCGACGATGTCGTCCCCGTCCCCTACCTGGTGCAGCACGCGCGCGCCGAACGCCTCCGCATAGAACGCGACGGCCTGGCCGGCCCGCTCCACCCACAACTCCGGCTGGATACTCGTCATCCGCTTACTGTCGCAGGTGATGCGCGCCGCACGCTGCTGCCATGCGGCGCGCAATCGGGGGTGAGGCGTCAGGCGGCGGTCTTCGGGACCGCCGGCCGCGACGGCCACCAGACCCGTTCCCCGATGAGCAGCACGCCGGCCGGGACCAGAACGGTGCGCACCAGCACGGTGTCGAGCAGGACGCCGACCGCGACCGCAACCCCGACCTCGGCGACGGCGACCGCCGGGATCAGCGTGAGGGCCGAGAACGTCGCGGCCATGACGATGCCCGCGGCAGTGATCACGCCGCCGGTGACGCCGAGGCCGCGCAGGGTGCCCTCCCCGATGCCGAGGCTGCCGGATTCCTCGCGGATCCGGGCGGCCAGGAAGATGTTGTAGTCGACCCCCAGCGCGACCAGGAAGATGAAGATGTACATGGGCAGCTCGGCCTGGATGCCGTTGAAGCCGAACACGTAGCGCCACAGCAGGCTGGCCAGCCCGAAGGAGGCCGCGAAGCTGAGCGCGGTGGTGGCGACCAGCACCAGCGGGGCGACGACCGCCCGCAGCAGCAGGCCGATGATCACCAGGATCACGGCGAGCACCAGCGGGATCAGCAGCAGCGTGTCGCGGTGAGCGGCCTGGGTGATGTCGTACTGCACGGCCGGGTCACCGCCCAGCAGCGAACCGGGGGCGCCGGCGTCCAGCCGCTGGCGCAGGCCCGCGACCGCGGCGGCTCCGCTGGTGCCGTACGGCGGCACGGACAGCGTGGCCGAGTAGCTGGCGTAGCCGTGGACCGGGCCGGACGGCGACACCGCTGCCACGCCCGGGGTGGCCCGCGCGGCGGCGACGGCGGCGCTGGCCTCGCGCGGCGGGCTGAGGATCGTGAGCGGCTCGGTCACGCCAGCCCCGTAGTGCTCGGTGAGCAGGTTCGCGCCGGTGACGCTGGCGGGATGGCCCTTGAGGTCGGCCAGCGGGCTGTTGTTGATGTGCAGCGCTGCCAGGCCGGTCGCCAGGGCACCAAGCAGCACCACGGCGGCGATGGCGACCGGCGCCGGGTGTCGGGCGACCCGGTTTCCGATTCCCGTCCACACCCGGGAGTCCTCGCGCCCGGCCTGGCCGTATCGGGGTACCCGCGGCCAGAACGCCGCCCGCCCGACGACCAGCAGCAGCGCGGGCAGGAACGTGATCTGTGCGAGCAGGGCCGCAACGATCGACACGGCGCCGACCGGGCCCAGGCCGTGCAGCGAGGCCGATTGCGCCGCCAGCAGGCAGACCATCGCGCAGACGACCGTGCCTGCCGACGCGAGCAGGGTGGGCAGGGTCCGGCGCAGCGCGACGGCCATGGCGTCGGCCGTGGCGGCGTGGTGGCGCAGTTCTTCCCGGTAGCGATGGACGAGCAGCAGCGCGTAGTCGGTGGCGGCTCCGAGGACCAGCACCCGCATGATCGCGGCCGACAGCGTGCTGACCGTGACCCCGGCGTTCAGCAGCCCGTGTACGGACGCCTCGGCGACGACGATCGCCCCGAGCGCGCCGAGCAGCGGGAGCAGCCACAGCAGCGGGCTGCGGTACACCAGGATGAGAATGATCACAACGATTAGCAGCCCAGTGAGCAGCAGCAGGTTCAGCGTGCTGCTGCTGACGCCGCCGTCCGTCGTAAGCCCGGCGGACCCGGTCACGGCCACCTGCAGGCCTCCGCGGCCCAGCCCGTCGACCGCTCGGCGGATGTCCTGCACTGCGGTGGAGTCGCTGCTGAACTCGCTGTTGCCGCCGCTCGGCGATGTGACGTTGGCGGTGAAATCGTCGGCCTTTCCGTCGGCGGACCGCTGCGGCCGGCCGGGCGCGCCGAGCCCGCGGACGTGGGTGGCGAGGCGGGCCACGGCAGCGTGGGCAGAGGCGACCGCCGCCAGGTCCGCCGGCGTCAGGCCCGCGCTGCGGACGAACACCACGGTCGCCTGGTCGACGTCCGGCTGGCCCGGCCCCTGCTCCAGCTCGACGACCCGAGTGGACGGCGCGGACGACGGCAGGTTGGCCGCCGCGGTGCCGTTCGCCAGGCTGGACAGGGTACGCGCAGCCGGGTACAGCGCCACGACGGCGACCAGCCAGACGATCACCACAGGCCAGCGCAGCAGCCGCAGGATCCTCGCGAACCGGTTGGCGGGGGCCGGTCTGCTCCGCCGACGCTCGGCAACGTGCGGCTCGGACATCTGATCGCTCCTTCGAGTCGGTTCCTGACTCCTCAGGCTCGTCCAGAGCGGCATCGGTTACATCGGAGCGGCGGGCTGATTTGCGGCGGCCCCGGTATGAGCCCGGTATGAGCGTGCGGCCGCGATCTCATACCGCAGACCATCGTTGGCGCGCCTCCGGCGCGATGCTCATAGGTTGCTGAGAGGAAACTTAGAGTGCCGTCGGAAAGCGGGCGGCAAGACTCACCCCTATGAGCAAGCACAGCATGCCATCGCGGGGCGTGTCGGCAGGGATCGAGGAACGGGAGCGCGGCCGCAGGCGGCTTCGCGTGGCCACGGTCTCGGCCGCCGCGGCCAGCCTTGCCGCCGCCGGAGTGGTCGCCGTCAGCCTCCCCGGCGCCGCGTCGGCCGCATCCCATACGTCGACGGGATCGTCCGCGGCCAGCACGCACCACGCCAAGTCGAGCACCGGCAGCTCCGGCTCGAGCTCGACGAGCTCGGGCTCGGGCTCGGGCAGCTCGAGCTCCTCGAGCAGCGGGTCGAGCACGTCGAACTCGTCGGGCAGCTCGTCGTCGGGCCTGAGCTCACCGTCGTCCACGCCAACGTCGAGTTCCGGCGGCGGCCAGGTAACCTCGGGCGGCTCCTGATGAGCGGCATCACGTCGACCACCGCGCTGTGGTACGCGAGCCGCGCCACGGGCGTGGTCAGCCTCATCCTGCTGTCCGCGGTGATGGTCATCGGGATGCTGGTGAACCGGCAGGGGCGGCTGCCCGGCCTCCCCCGGTTCGCCGTGCTCGGCCTGCACCGCAACCTGTCCCTGCTCGCGGTCGCGTTCGTCGCCGTGCACGTGCTCACCGCGGTCACCGACTCCTTCGTCAGCATCAGCCTGGCCGCCATCGTGATCCCGTTCATCTCCTCCTACGAACCGCTGTGGCTGGGCCTGGGCGCGGTCTCGCTCGACCTGATGGTCGCGGTGATCGTGACCAGCCTGCTGCGCCGCCACATCGGCCGCCGCGTCTGGCGCGCCGTGCACTGGCTGGCCTACGCGTCCTGGCCGGTCGCGGTCGTGCACAGCATCTACTCCAGCCATGACATGCAGAGCGGCCCGCTGCTCTATCTCGGGCTCGTGTGCATCGCCGCGGTCCTCGGCGCCCTGGGCTGGCGGCTGATCGGGGCCCGCGCCGGGCTGCCCCGGGCGGACCGGGTTCCCCAGCTCATGGCCGACCGGGGCCTGCTGGCCAGGGCCGGTGACCGATGAGCCCGGTGACCGCCGCCGCCCGGCAGCCGCGGCAAGCCCCGGCGGGGGGCGGCGGTTTCCCCCGATTGCTTCCACCCCCCACCCCCCACCCACCTCCCCATGCCCCCTTCAGCAATCCCCCGTCACCGGGCGGCGACCTGCGGGCCCACCTCGGCATGCACGGGCCGGTGCCGTACCGCGACAGCGCCGGGGCGCTGATCGGAGAGGTGCGTGCCGCCGGCCTAACCGGCCGCGGCGGCGCCGCGTTCCCGGTGCACCGCAAGCTCGAGGCCGTCGCCGCCGCCCGCCCCGGGCGCGCGATCGTGGTCGGCAACGCCGCCGAAGGCGAGCCGGCCAGCCACAAGGACGAGGCGCTGCTGTTCCTGGCACCGCACCTGGTCCTGGACGGCCTGCAACTCGCCGCCGAGGCAGTCGGCGCGGGCCGCGCGGTGCTTTATGTCCGCGGCGACCTGCGGGCGCGCACCCGGCTGGACGACTACTTGCCGGAACGTGACGCGTACGGGCTGGACCGGCTCCCGGTCGAGATCGTCTGGTCGCCGCACCGCTTCCTGGCCGGTGAGGAGTCCGCGCTCGCCAGCCGGGTCAGCGGCGGCCCCGCGGTGCCGCAGTTCACGCCGCCGCGGGTGTTCGAGCGTGGCGTGGATGGCCGCCCGACGCTGGTCCAGAACGTCGAGACGCTCGCGCACCTGGCGCTGATCGCGCGGTACGGGCCCGGCTGGTTCCGGGCGCTGGGCACGCCGGACGAGCCCGGCAGCATGCTGTGCACGCTGCGGCAGGCCAGCGGCTCGGTCGACGTCGCCGAGGCTGCGATCGGCACCCCACTGGCCACGCTGCTCGATCTCTCCGCGGCCGGGGCCGTGCTGGTCGGCGGGTATCACGGCGCCTGGCTCCCGGCGGCGCACGCGGCCGGGCTGACGCTGAGCAACGCCCAGCTTCGCCCGGTCGGCGCGTTCACCGGCGCCGGGGTGCTCGCAGCGCTGCCGACCGACCGGTGCGGCCTGATCGAGTCGGCCCGGGTGGCCCGCTACCTGGCGCTCGAGTCCGCCGGGCAGTGCGGGCCGTGCCTGAACGGCCTGCCCTCGATCGCCGCGGCCATGGCCGAGCTGGCCGATAACCGCCCGCACCCCCGGGTGCTGGACGACCTGAGCCGGTGGGCCGGCCTGGTCGAGGGGCGCGGCGCCTGCCACCACCCCGACGGCACGGTCCGGTTCCTGCGCAGCGCGCTGCGCGTGTTCGGCCCGGAGATCCGCCTGCACCAGCAGGGCCGCTGCTCCGCCGCGACCGCCCGGCCGTTCCTGCCGGTCCCGGCCGGGCCATCGACCGAAGCGGACTGGAGCTGACCAATGCCGGCAAAACTTAGCGTGAACCCGATCGCCTGCTCGGGCCACGGAATGTGCGCCGAGCTGGCGCCGGAGCTGATCTCAACCGACGATTGGGGCTATCCGCTCATCTCTGGCCAGCCGGTGCCACCTCGCCTGGTACGCGACGCCAAGCGGGCGGTGACCGGCTGTCCCGCGCTCGCGCTGCGGCTGACCCCGGTGCCAGACCGGGCCGGGTCCGAAAAGACCAGGTGAGGGACGTCCCGTTCCGGAACTCTCAGAAGTAACTCAGAGGTAGTGCAGACCGACCCGTGAGACTCTCGGGGCATCCTGGAATTATGAAGAGCTTGGTAGACAACGCACAGCCGGCCGCCGGGTCCGCCCGGGACCGGCTCAGCCAGCGGCCGGACGGAACGCCGATCCGGGTACTGGTCGTGGACGACGAGCCAAGCCTGGCCGAGTTGCTCGCCAGCGTGCTGCGGTACGAGGGCTGGGACATCCGCACGGCGGGCGACGGCACCTCTGCCGTTCGCGCGGCGCGGGAGTTCCAGCCGGACGCGGTCGTGCTTGACGTGATGCTGCCCGACTTCAGCGGCCTCGAGGTGCTGCGGCGGGTGCGCGCCGAGCAGCCGCACGTCTGCGTGCTGTTTCTGACCGCGCGGGACGCGGTCGAGGATCGGGTCGCCGGCATCACCGCGGGCGGGGACGACTACGTGACCAAGCCCTTCAGCCTGGAGGAAGTGCTCGCCCGGCTGCGCGGGCTGCTACGCCGCGCGG
Source organism: uncultured Actinomycetota bacterium (assembly GCA_963778075.1). Lineage (GTDB taxonomy): Bacteria > Actinomycetota > Actinomycetes > Streptosporangiales > Streptosporangiaceae > JASHPR01. The sequence goes on from CAVZTJ010000001.1 coordinate 219,047, forward strand.
GCGTCGCCCGGGCCAGGTCGGGCTCCGAGCTGACCGTGGCCGACCTGACCATGGACGAGGAAGCGCGCGAGGTGCGGCGCGGCGGCGAGCTGATCGAGCTGACCGCCACCGAGTTCGAGCTGCTGCGGTTCCTGATGCGGAACCCGCGGCGGGTGCTGTCCAAGGCGCAGATCCTGGACCGGGTCTGGAACTACGACTTCGGCGGCCAGGCCCACGTGGTCGAGCTGTACATCAGCTACCTGCGCAAGAAGATCGACGCGGGCCGGGAGCCGATGATCCACACCGTGCGCGGCGTCGGCTACGTGCTGAAGCCGAGCGGCTGAGGACTGCGGGCGGGCCGGTATGAGCCATGTTGGTTCGGCGACGCCACCAGTGCGCGGGCTGCGCCACTGGCTGGCGGGCCGGACGCTGCGCGGCCGGCTGATCGCCGGCCTGGTCGCGCTGCTGGCCGTGGCGTGCGCGGCGGTGGGCATCGTCACCTACCTGAGCCTGCGCGGGTACCTGCTCGGTCAGCTGGACCAGAACCTCCAGGCCGCCAGCGCCCGCTTCGCCGCCTGCGTGAACCCGCCGCCGGGAAACCAGCCGCCAGATAACGACCACGATCACGACAACGGCCCCGGCGGCAGGGCAGACCACGCGGGCGAACCGGCCATGTGCGCCGACACCTCCGGCCAGGCCGAGGGGACGTTCTCCGCCGCGCTGACCGCGGGCGCGGTCACGACCGCGAACGTCACGTACGGCGACTGCCATCTGCACACCGCCGACAGGCAGACACTCGCGGGGCTGCCGGCTGACGGGCATGCGTTCACCGAGCGGCTGTACTCGCTGAATGGCGACTACCTGCTGATGGCCACGCGGGCCGCCAACGGCCAGATCCTGGTCACCGGGCTGCCGATGGCGGCCATGACCGACACCCTGCAGAACGTCGAGCTGACCGAGGCAATCGTGTTCGCCGCGGCGCTGCTGCTGACCGCGATCATCGGCACCGGCTGGGTGCGGCTGTCGCTGCGCCCGCTGCGGCGGATGACCGCGACCGCTGGCGCCGTGGCCAGGCTCCCGCTGGCCAGCGAGGTCGACGTGCCGCACCGGGTGCCCGACGCCGACCAGCGGACCGAGGTCGGCCAGCTCGGCGCCGCGTTCAACCGGATGCTGGGGCACGTCGAGTCCGCGCTCGCCCGGCGGGAGGCCAGCGAGGGACGGTTGCGCCGGTTCGCCGCCGACGCCAGCCACGAGCTGCGCACGCCACTGGCCGCGATCCGCGGCTACGCCGAGCTCGCCCGGCGCACTCCGGGCACCGTGCCGCCGGAGGTCGAGCACGCCCTCGGCCGGGTGGAGTCCGAGTCGGCCCGGATGAGCGCGCTGGTCGAGGACCTGCTGCTGCTCGCCAGGCTCGACGCGGGCCGCCCGCTGGAGTCCCAGCCCGTCGACCTGACCCGGCTGGCGATCGACGCGACCAGCGACGCGCGGGCCGCCGGGCCCGATCACCGGTGGCAGCTCGAGCTGCCCGAGGGCCCCGTGCTGGTGCAGGGCGACGACCAGCGGCTGTACCAGGTGCTCGCCAACCTGCTCAGCAACGCGCGGATGCACACGCCGGCCGGGACGACGGTCACCGTCACGCTCGGGGCCGACTACCCGCGGGGCGTCGCCGGGCTGAACGTGACCGACAATGGCCCGGGGATACCGGACGAGCTGCGGCCGGACCTGTTCGAGCGGTTCGTGCGCGGCGACAGCTCCCGGTCGCGGGCGGCCGGCAGCACCGGTCTCGGCCTGTCAATCGTGGCCGCGGTCATCGCCGCCCACCATGGGACCGTGGGCGTGGACAGCAGGCCGGGCCAGACCCGGTTCACGGTCACGCTGCCGCTGCTGCCCGGCCAGGCGAACCAGCAAGACCCGGCTGCGCTCTGACGCAGCCGGGTTCTGGCTGGCCAGCGAGGTCTCGGTCCTCCGCTGGCTTCATCCCTCTGTGCTGGCCGCCACGCTGGGCTCGGGGTCCCAGGTAATTGGCCATCGCCAATTGCTCGATAGCCTCACGCCCGACTACAGATCCGGTGAAGCCACCATGTAGATGCCGTGGAGAATGGCGTCACATTGCCGTTGCTGTCCGGCCGGGTGGACCGGCAAGACCCGGCAGCGTCCTGAGGCCGCTCCCGACGCCGGCCGGCGTTGACGGCCGCGGCGATCGCCGCGCTGGGCCAGGCAGCGACAATGGCTCGATGACTCAGCCAGGGCCGCCGCCGGCAGCCGTGATCAGGGCCTTTAACGGGTCGCCGGGTAACCTGGCGCGGCTCCACGGCGGCCAGGACGGGTCGTGGCGGGCCGGTGACGTGGTGCTCAAGCAGGCCGGGCCGGACAGCGCCGCGCCCTGGCTCGGTCCAGCGCTGCAGAGCATGCCCGGCGACCCCGGATTCCGGCTGGCCCGGCCACTGGTGTCGCGCCGCGGAACCTGGACGGTCGAAGGCTGGGAGGCCACTGAATGGCTGGCCGGCCAGCACCAGCTGGGACGGTGGCGGGACGCGATCGCGGTGTCCGAGGCGTTCCACCGCGCTGTCCGCGACCATGTTCGGGAACGCCCGGCCGCGATCGCCAGCGGCAGCGCGTGGGGCGTCGGCGACCGGGTCGCCTGGCGCGAGGAAGATCCCGGCCCGCTGCACCCCCTGGCAGCGGCGACCCTCTCCTGGCTCGGGCCGCTGCTCGACGAGCCGTGGACCGGTCCCGCGGCGCAGCTGATCCACGGCGATCTCGGGGTCGGCAACATCCTGTTCGCCGACGAGCAGGGCCTGCCGCCCGCTGTGCTCGACGTCTCCCCGTACTGGCGGCCCGCGGAATTCGCCCTTGCCGTGCTGGTCGCGGACGCCCTCGCCTGGGAGGGCGCGCCGCCCGCGCTCGGCCGGGAGTTCCTCGCCCGGCCAGGCCAGCCGCGCCAGATGCTCGCTCGTGCCATCGCGTTCCGGGTAATCGCCTCGGCCCGGCTGTGGCCGGATGCCCCGGACCGTGTCGCGGCGGAGATCGCCGGTTACCACCCCGTGCTCGCTCTGCTTGGCATTAGCAGTTTGACCTAGAGTGCACTCCAGCATCCAGACTCGTGTGCATGAGGTACCGCACGATTGGCACAGACGCGAAGACCCGCCGCGACGTGAGCGTGCTCAGCCTGGGCACGATGCACTTCGGCACGGCGACCGACGAGGCGACCTCGTTCGCGATCCTGGACCGGTACGTCGAGGCCGGCGGCACGTTCATCGACACCGCCGACAGCTACGGGTACTGGTTCAACGGCGGCCAGGGCGGCGAGAGCGAGGAACTGCTCGGCCGCTGGCGGCGCAGCCGCGGCGTCGGGGACGAGATCGTGATCGCGACGAAGCTCGGCGCCCGGCCGCTGTCCCCCGGCACCAGCTTCATCGACAACCCCGAGGGGCTGTCCGGCCCGGTGATCCGGGAGTCCGCGCAGCGCAGCAGGGATCGGCTCGGCATGTCCCGGCTGGACCTGCTGTACGCGCACATCGACGATCCGTCGGTGCCGATGACCGAGACCGTCGAGGCCTTCGCGGAACTCGTGGCCGAGGGCACCGTGGGCCTGCTCGGCGTGAGCAACCACTGGGCGTGGCAGGTAGAGCGGGCCCGCAATCTGGCCGCCGAGGCCGGCCTGCCCGGCTATGAGGTGCTGCAGTACCAGTACAGCTACCTGCGGCCGCGGACCGACTTGCCGGGACAGAGCTCCCAGGACGGCATGCAGGGCATGCTGGGCGGCGACCTGCTCAGCTACCTGCGGGCCGGGCCACAGCTCACGGCCGTGGCCTATTCACCCTTGCTGAAGGGCGGCTACGTCCGCCAGGACAAGCTCGATGCCGCCGAGTTCGCCGAATTCGATCATCCCGGTACCCCTGCCCGCCTCGCGGCACTACGGGAAGTGGCCAAGGACGCCGACGCGACGGTCAACCAGGTAGTTCTTGCCTGGCTCATCGGCGCGGACGTCCCGGTGATCCCGCTAATCGGTGCCTCCTCGGTAGCCCAACTCAACGAGAGCCTGGCCGCGGCCGACCTCGAACTGACTGCGGGACAGCGCGCAAGACTCCACGCCGCGGGCTGACCCGGTACGAGGCCTTCGCTTCTTCAAGGTCGATAGTGGATTAAGGTTCAGATGGAGCCAGCCAATCTGACGCCTGCAGGTATGGTTCTGACCTGCAGGCGTCCGCCCTCGAAGCTTGCAGTTCCGCGACGAATTCTCCGGGGTCCTCGTGCGTGGCCACCAGGAGCACCGCGCCCGGGGCGAGGACCCGGCCGAACTCGGCCAGCATGGCCCGCAGGTGATCGCGCGGCAGGTGGTGCAGCGCGTAGAACGACGCGGCGCCGGCGCAGCTCCCGCCGGATAACGGCAGCTGGCGCATGTCGGCGCGGGCCGCACGCAGGCCCAGGCTGCCGTAGCGGTCCAGGGCCGCGGCGGCCATCCCCGCGGACAGATCTAAGCCGAGCACCCGGGTCCCGCCGACGGCCAGGTAGCCGCCGGCCTGGGCCGGGCCGCAGCCGACGTCGAGCACGAGACCGTCGGCGGCGGTGGCGGCGACGAAGTCGAGCAGCGCGCGGTCCAGGTCGAGCTGGTCTAAGTCGCCGCCGAACATCGCGGCGTACTCCGGTGCGATGGCGTCATAGGCATCTCGCAGAACCTCGGGGTCGAATCCCTCTGACGCCATGACGCCTCTCTAGATCATCCGGAACCGGGTTCTGGCGGCCGCGCCAGGTTCATCAGGTCGTCGAGGATCTCGCCGAGCCTGTTGATCAGCGAGAGGTGGCCCTCGCCGGGCCGGAACCGGGCCCGGGCCAGCGGTATGTTCGCGGCCAGCCAGGCACCGTGGGTCTGCGGCACCATGCGGTCCTGGTCGCCCTGCCAGATCGCGACCGGCGTGGCGTGGCCGAGCGCGTCCAGGCTGAGCCCCCAGTCGCGGGTGAAGGCCAGGTCGTCGTCGCGCCAGCCGTCGATGCCCGGGGTCACGGCCGCGCGCAGCGAGGCGGCCAGGTGTTCGGCGAACTCGGCGGTGAGCGCGGCCTTGTCGGCTTCCGAAAGCAGCCCGCCGAGGCCACCGGCCACCTGCGCGGCGCTGATCTCGCGCAGCATGCCGGACGCGCCGTTCAGGAAGGTGGTCAGGTCCGCCTCCCCGGCCAGCGCGGCGCGGAACTCCTCGTGGTTCTCCTCGGCCATGCCGGCCATCCAGTCCAGGCCCGGGCTGTCGTACGGCGCGGCCCCGGCGATGGTCGCCGCCGCCAGGCACCGTACCGGCAGCAGGGCCGCGCAGGCCAGCGCGTGCGGGCCGCCGCCGGACCAGCCTGCGGTGACGAATTCGTCCGCACCGATGCGTTCCAGGATCTTGTCCACATCGGCGGCAGCGTCCGCGACCAGCCGGCCGGGCTGCGGGGTGGAACCGCCGTACCCGGGCCGTGCGTACAGGACCGTGCGCAGTCCGCGCGCTGCGGCCGCTTCGGCCAGCGGCGCGTTCCACACCAGCCCGCTCGGCGTGCCGGTGTGGAACACCAGCGGCAGCGCATCATCGGGGCCGCCCACCAGGGCCTCAAGCACCCGGCCGTCGTCTGCCGGGACTGTGATCCGCTGCTCGTCCGCCATCGGTCAGCTGCTCCTGATCCAGGTGTTGTGGAAGGCTCCTCCGGCAGCGCCGAGCGCGCTGGTGGAGTCCTTCGCAAGCCCGCCGCCATCGATCATGACGATCTTAATCGGGCGCAGCTTCCTCAGCACTCTTCCGTTGACCCTGGCGGCGGTGAAGCGGACGATGCCGAAGTCGGCGAGCGGCTGCACGCCGCCGACGGACGACGGCGCCTCGGTGATCACTTCTGCCGAGGACCGGGCCAGGCCGGTCTCATGCTTGGTGACCGTGTGGCTCCAGCCGCGAGTGCTGTCCTTGAGCACCAGCGTGTACGTGTTTGTGCCCCGGAACGTGACCGACGCGGTGAGGTGGTCACCCGGCCTGACCTTGGTCCGGAAGTAGAACGGCTGCGCCGGGTACATCTCGTACCAGCCGTTGTACTCCGCGGTCCTGCCAGAGCAGTTGGCGTCGGTTCCGGCCTGCTCCACCGAGCGGGAATGGCTGCCGTAGCCGTCCAGGCCCACCCAGAACGACGCGTTCCGGTCTCCGGACGAACACGTGACGGCTGGCATGGTCCAGCTCGCGGACACGCTGCGGTACGCGCCGTGCCTGCCGGACACCGCATAGCCGGACCAGTTCGTGCTGTCGATCTCCTTGCCGGCGGCGGTGGGGCGAGCACCCGGGACCGCGAGGCCGCCGGGCCTGACCATCGGGTGCCCCGGGCTCATCGCGGGCGCCGTGTCGGCCATCAATAAGAACGGCGAGGCGGAGGCGACGTCCGCGGCGGCCGTTGCCGTGCCGATCATGACGGCCAGCGCCATGCCGACGACGCACCACTGGCGGACCATACCGCTCCTTACATCCTTGAACGCAGCAAGCCGGAAGATGATCCTATGTCTGGCCGCGGCGGCGACACGCGGAAAACGAGGGCATGTCGTGGGGCAGCCAGAATTAGATCACATCGCGCGACTGACGGGCGTTAATGGCATCGGGAACGGCGCGCAGCGCCGCCGGCCGGCGCGCGGTCTGCGCTTCCCGTCTGTCCGGACACTGGCGTACGGTGAAATTCCGGGCCGTCCCCCCGGGCGAGCACTGAGGAGACGCCGTGCCGCTTCCCGCCGCCCAAAGCACCCCAGCCTCCGCGGAGCGCAACCGCTTCGCACAGAACCTGTTCACCCCGCTCCCCCAGCGCTACGACCGCCTCGCCGAGCTGCTGTCGTTCGGGCAGAACGGCCGCTGGCGCCGAGCCATGATCAGCCGGATCGAGCCCGCCTCCGGTCTGTCGGTGCTCGACGTGGCGTCGGGCACCGCGGGCGTCGCGCTGGGGCTGGCCCGGGCGGGCGCTACCGTGGTCGGGGTCGACCTGACCGAGCAGATGCTCAGGCAGGGCCGGCGCAACGTCGCCGACGCACGGATGAGCGATCACATCCAGCTGGTGGCCGGCCGCGCCGAGCAGCTGCCGTTCGACGACGCCACCTTCGACGCGCTGACCTTCACGTACCTGTTCCGGTACGTGAACGACCCAGAGGCCACGCTGCGCGAGCTGGCCCGCGTGGTCAAGCCCGGCGCCCGGGCCGCGAGCCTGGAGTTCATGCTGCCGCCGTCGCGGTTCTGGCGGTTCTGGTGGTGGCTGTACACGAGGCTGCTGCTGCCGATCGGCGGGCTGCTCACCGGCGGGCGGGAGTGGTACGAGGTCGGCCGGTTCCTCGGCCCGAGCATCTCCGGGCACTACCGCCGCTACCCGCTGCCGTGGACGGTCGAGGCGTGGCGCAGGGCCGGGTTCACCGACGTCGGCGCCCGGGTCATGAGCCTGGGCGGCGGGCTCGTGATGTGGGGAACGCGCGAAGGTGGCTGATGGAGCCCAGGCCGGAGCGCGGCCCGCCTACTACGCCGCGAACCCGGGCGGATGGCGTGACTGGTGGACCCTGCTGCACCCCCCGTACACGGCGTGGCACCTCTCCTACGTCGTCATCGGGGCCTGCCTGGCGCCCCACGTCAGCCTGACGCCGCTGCTGGCGACGCTGACCGCGTTCTTCCTCGCGGTCGGGCTGGCGGCGCACGCACTCGACGAGCTGAACGGCCGGCCGCTGCAGACCCGCATCCCGGCGCCCACGCTGGTGGCCGTCACGGTGGCCGGGCTGGCCGGCGCCGTCGCCTTCGGCGTGGCCGGAGTGGCCAGGGTCGGCTGGGTGCTGTTGCCGTTCATGATCGTGGGCCCGACACTCGTTATCGCGTACAACGCCGAACTGTTCGGCGGCATCATCCACACCGACCTCGGCTTCGCGGCCGCCTGGGGCGCGTTCCCGGTGCTCACCGCGTACACGGCGGAAACCGGGCGGATCGCCGTGGCGCCGGTTCTCGCCGCGCTCGCCGCGCTGGCGATGTCGGCCGCGCAGCGCAGGCTGAGCACCCCGGCGCGGACCCTGCGGCGCCGCTCGGTCCGGGTGGAGGGCACCGTGACGCTCGCGGACGGCCAGGTGGTCGCCGTCGACCAGGTCGCGCTGCTCGCCCCGCTGGAAGGCGCCCTGCGCGCGATGTCCTGGGGGCTGGTGCTGCTCGCCGCCGGGCTGGCCCTGGCCCGGCTCACCTAGGGCCGTCGCGGATCCGGCCCGGCGCGGCGGGATCCGGCCCGGCGCGGGATCCGGCCCAGCGCGGCGTCACGCGTCGCGGCTGCGGAACGCCGCCATCGCGCCGATCAGCGCGATCGCCGCGTACATGGCAAATACTGCGAGGCCGGTCCACGCGGAGAAGTCGTGGGCGATGGGCGGGTCCGTGGGGTCTGGCTTGGTAGCGAAGATCCCGCCCCCGGCGTAGGCAGGCACCCACTTGTTGACGTCGTTCTGCCAGGTCTGCGGCAGCGTGGTGACCAGGAGCGGCAGGACGAGCAGCAGTGCGACCGACGCGGTGATCGCGCCCGCCGTGTGCCGCAGGACCGTCCCGATGCCGAGCGCGAGCAGCCCGCACACGGTCAGGTACAGCGCCGCCCCGATGACCGCGCGCAGCACGTTCGGCTGGCCAGGCTCGCGCTGATGTGCTTGCCCGACATCAGCGCCTGGCCGAGGAAGAACGCACCGAAGCTGGTCACCAGCCCTGCCCGCTAAGCACCGCCGGGGCCCCGGATGTGACACGGGCGACCGGATGGCTCAGAGCACGTCGCGGCGCTGCAGGAAGCCCAGGGCGGCCCAGCCCACGGGCACCGGGAGCCAGAAGGTAACGGCGCGGAAAAGCAGGACCGCACTGAACGCGGCAGCCCCGTGCATTCCGGCGGCGGTAAGGCCGGCTGCGAGAGCCGCTTCCACCGCGCCGATCCCGCCCGGCGTGGGGACGGCCGAGCCGATCGCGCTGCCGGTCAGGTAGACCACGGCGATGGCCACGAGCGGCAGCGAGCCGCCGAACGCGCGAACGGACACATCCAGGCAGAGGATGTACGCGGCGGTCACCAGCAGCGCGCCGCCGATGCCCTCGGCCAGCTTGGCTGGCTGCTGCGCGATGTCGAGCAGCCGCGGGATCACCTGCCCAAGCGTGGTGGTCAGGCGCGACAGCAGCAGCTTGCGGCCGGCCGGCACCGCGAGCACGGCCAGGATCACCGCGACCAGGACGGCCAGCGCGATGTAGGTCCATCCCGGGGGCTTGAGCTCAGTGTTCTTCGCCGTCCCCGCCAGCGCCGCGAAGATCGCCAGCAGCGTGAGGTGCAGCGCAAGCGCGATGACCTGCGAGACGCCGACGCTGGCCACCGCGTCCGCGGCCGCGACCTTGGACCGGCGCAGGTAGCGGACATTGAGCGCCGCCCCGCCCACGGCGGCTGGCGTGACCAGCGTCACGAACGAGCAGGCGACCTGGGTTAGCAGGGTCCGGGCGAACTTCAGCCGCTCGAGAACGAAGCCGGACAGCTCCATCGCCGCCCCGACGTAGGTGAGCGCGGACAGCCCGAGCGCGACGATGGTCCAGTGCCAGTTCGCGTGCCGGAACAGGTCGGCGAAGCTGGTCCTGGCGAGCTCGCCGGCCAGGATGTAGGCCGCGAACACCGCGGCAACGAGCGTTACCAGAGTCCGCAGCCGGAACCGCTCCACCTGGACCGGCGATTCCTCCGAGCCGGCCGCGGTGGGCCGCAGCTGCCTCCGGAGCGCGGGCAGCACATCCGCTCGGCGGCGCAGCGCGTTCCTGGTCGAGCGGTGCAGCACGACAGGCTGTATCAGCGGCGCCACGGCGTCCAGCTCGGTGCTGCTGATCTTGCTGCGCGCACTGCTCACCGCCCGTTCGGGCCCGACCACGAGCGCCAGCTCGGCCAGGAGCTGGGCCAGGTCGAGGCGCAGCTGCAGGTCGCTGGCTGCCACGTCGCCGTTGCCCGGCTCGAGCAGCATGATCTCGCCGCCCTCGCGCGCCCTGCCCACGTCGATGTGGTGCAGCCCGAGGCCGCGGTGGCCGTCGGTGCCGGCAACGTCGCCGGTGACCACGATGCGGTCGGCGGTGAGCGCGCGGTGCGTGACCCGGCGGCTGTGCAGCAGCAGCACGGCGTCCCAGACGCTCGCGAGCTGCGCGTCGGTGGGCGGGGCCGGCAGGTTGGCCAGGCTGGTCCCGTCGTGGCCCTCGTTCACCAGCACCGCGGCCTCCGGCCCGACCCGGATCAGCGCGCGCAGCCTCGGCGTGAGCGCGCCTGCGTCCTCGGCCGCGTAGGTGAGCAGCGCGCGGCGCTCAACCGCCCGCTCCACGGTCAGCGGGGCGCTGCGCGACACCTGCGTCCGCAGCCGCAGCCTGCGGTACAGCCGGTAGAACACGTCGGCCGCCTGCTGGTCGCGGTCGAAGACCGTGACGTCGAGCCGGTCGCCGTCCCGCATCGTCGCGACGTACTTGCGGGTCTCCGTGCTGGCGTCGGTGATCCGGCGCATGCTGACGACCGGCGTGCCGACATCGCCGAGCGCCTCCGCGATGTCCAGGGCGGACGGGCGCTCGGTCATCGACCCGAGGAGGTAACGCAACCCGGCGCCGGACGCGATGCCCACCAGCACGGTGATCAGCAGCGAGAACACGGTTGTCTGCTTGTTCACCAGACTGGCCAGCCCGTAGAAGGCGATGGCCAGCCAGAACACGGCCCGCCACCGCGGGCGCCCGGCCAGCCCGATGACCGAGACGTAGGCGGTGAGCCCGGACAGGTACCAGTCAAGGGCGGGGACCCGGCTGCCGGCCGTGTGATACGAGGTCAGCACGTCGTAGAGGCCGGCGGCGCCGTGGATCCTGAGCAGCTGGTTCGCGGCCAGCACCAGGCCCACGGTGATGCCGCCCGCTGCCACCGCCTCGGCGAGCCGGCGCGGCTGCCGGCGGACCAGCATCCGGATCGCGAGGGCGATGGGCAGCAGCAGCAGCGCCAGGTGCGCGGCGAATCCGAGGATCGGCAGCAGTGCCTTCAGGTACCGGCTGGCCAGGACGATGTCGGTCTCGGCGCCATTGGCGGTCGCGCGGGCGAGCAGGGCCAGCGCGGCCAGCAGGGCGATCTCGATCAGCGCGATGACGCAGCGCAGCAGGTCGGCCGGGATCCGGACGCGCGACTGCAGCTGGTCCTCAATGTGGATCGCCGCCGGGGAGTTTTGGGCAGCCGGGGAGGCGGGCGCGGCACGCACCGGAGCCGGGCCAGCGGTGCCGGCCGGCGGGTCCTCCCTGGGCAAGGTCACGTAATGATGGTTTCACCTGGTTCTCATTACGCACAGGGGGCCTCCCGCTCAGACCCCCTCAGACCCGCGCACATCGCCCGGGTTCGCCGGCCTCCGCCCGGTCAGGGGTGGGCTCGCGCCCAAGCGGGCTGCGCCCGGCCGCCGTCGGTGAGCTGCTGGTAGAGCGCGACCGTGTCGGGGTGTGGCTCGCCGTCGGCGGAAATGTCCGTCATGGCGTCCAGGCAGCGGCTCCACGCCTCCCGGACCCCGGCGAGGTTGCCCGCCGCGTGCTCGGCGCGCATCAGCGCCCGCCACAGCTGCTCGGCGGACACGTCACCGGCCAGCCCGGTCCGCGCGGCGCGGGCCGACGCCGACGGGTCGCCGCCCCGCAGCTCAAGCTCGGCGAGCAGCTCAGCGGCGTCGACGATCTGAGCCCGCACGGTCTCGGTGAAGGCGACATCCAGCCACCAGTGATAGCAGCCGGTGAATGGCTTGCCGCGGATCAGCGTCATGGCTTCCCGCAGGCACCCAATCTCCCGCCCCGCGATCCCGCGCTCGCTCAGATCCTCGAAGTCGGCCCAGTCGAACCGGGCATCGGTGTGCAGCGCGTACTGCCCGGCTCCGAGGTGCTCGATCCATACCCGCCCGTCGGCGGCCCGGCCGAGCTGGCGGCGGGTGCGCACGATCAGCTGGCGCAGCGAGTCACTCGGCTTCGGGTGATCCGGGTCGGCGCCGAGCAGGAAGCACAGCTGGGCGTTGGAGAGCCCATCCCGCCCGTTCAGGGCGAGAGCCAGGATCAGCTGGCTCTGCGCGGGCTGAAGCGCGGCGGGCGCGCCGTTGACCGTGAACGTCCCCAGGACGCCGATGCGTAGCCCTGCTTCCTCGCCCGCATCATCGGACCCGGCCCGTCCGGACTCGTCGGCCGGGATGCCGCTCGGCTCGTCCGCCCGCCGCGGCTTCCCGGCTGGCAGCTGTGCCTCGTCCGCCGGCGGTGCCTCGTTCGCCAGTGGTTCGTCGTCCGGCGGCGGTTCCTCGAGGCCGATGAGCTCCGGTGCCGGCGGCCAGGACGAGCCGTCGTAGGGCGGCTCGTACGGTGCGACGTCGCTGGTGTCCGCGGCGACCTGGAACAGGCTGGTCAAAGCCTCGTAGTCGTCCTTGGTGAGCGGCTGCGGCCAGACGTCCAAGTGCAGCGGCGCGACGTGCCCGGCGATGCCGCCCGGCCGCGCCGGATCGGGCTCGAGCCGGAAGCTGGCCGGCACGGGATGGCCATCGGGGGGCTCGGCGCCGCCGGGCACCAGCGCCGCGATCCCGCCGGGATCGGTGGCCAGGTCCGCCAGCATCGCCATCTGCTCCGGCGTCGGCGCGGTCCGGCTGACAAGCAGCGTCAGCGCCCAGTCTTCGTCGCCAGGGTCGATGAGCCGGCGCTGGCGGACATCGGCCCGGTCGGCGTCGCCCAGGCTGTCCAGCCTGCGCCGCATGCCCACGGCCTTCGAGGCGAGCAGGTCGAGAGCCTCGGCCAGGCTGGCGCAGCTGGTTGCCCGGCCATCGACCACCGCCAGTTCCGGGAACCCGGCGAGGATCAGGTCGTACCAGCCGGCCAGCTGGCTGGTGGTCAGCTCCGCTGCCGCGGTCGACAAGACCAGGTCCGCCAAGTCGGCCGGGCCGTCGACCGTGGTCACCCGCAAGTGCTCCAGGTCGATCAGCGCATACCCGCCGTCGGCGGCGATGCCGGCGGTCAGCAGGCCGGGCAGCAGGTCGCCGCCCTGCGCGGGCCCGTACGGCTCGGACGGCACGTGCCGCGGCAGTTCCAGCCGCCACGCCATGCCCTGCCGTCCGCCGGGCACGCCGAACGGCGCCGGCGGCGGCTCGCTCGACGGGCTGGCCAGCAGCAGCTCGAGACCCGACCGGTACACGCAGACCCCGGTGATGTCCGGAATCGGATGCCCTGCGGCCACCAGGCCGGAGCCCAGCCCGCTCAGCGCCGCACGCAGCGCGGTGGGCGGCTGTAGCAACAGCCCGGGCCGGTCTGCCGCGCCCGGATGCGGCTCCGCGCCCACGCCGTCGTACAGGAACAACCCGGAGCCGGTCTCGTCGCCGGTGCCGAACAGCGTGCCCTCGTCCGGGTACAGCAGCCCGCTGGCCGGGTCGAACAGCGGCTCCGGTTCCGGCCCGGCGTATCGCGGATCCGGTCCGGGCCGTCCGGCGTACGACTGCTCGGCGGCGCGCAGCCGCTGCTCTGCCGCGATCACCGGGGCGCTGACCGGCACCGGGATCCGCCTGCCGAAGCGGCGGGCCTGGCGCTGGCGGCGGCGCATCCGGGCGAGCGCAACGGCCACGCCGCCGACCAGCACTCCCGTACCGAACACGGCGAACGGCGAGATCTCGGTCAGCTCGGCCGGGCGCGCGAAGCTCGCTTCCTGGCGCGAGGGCGCGGCCGCGTGCGCGGCCGAAGGTGCAGGTGCTGCGGCGGGCGCGGGCGATGCGGCGGGCGCGGGCGATGCAGCCGGCGGGTCGGCCGCTGGCGTGGCAGCGGCGCCGGCCGGATCGGAGGCGGGCGCGCTGGCTGCCGGATGCGGATGGCTGAAGCGCGGGTCGCGCGAGTGGTGCCCGGCGTGGCCGCCCGCCGCCGGGGCGCCCGTTGCGGGCGAGTCGGCCGACGACAGCCCGGCGGGGCTCGCGGGCAGCTGCAGCACCCATCCCGGCCAGATCACCGAAGCATCGGAGAACTTCTGGCCGCCGCCCATGTCGTGCCCCAGGTTGAGCTTGACGATCTCTGGAAAGAGATCACCGTTGCCGAGGTAACGCTGGGCGATCGACCAGAGGCAATCGCCGCTGCGGACAGTGACCATCTGGGAGAAGCCCATGCTCATCACCTGGGGAGCCGCCGGATCCGCTGTGCTTGCCTCGGTGCGGTAGTCCGCCAGCAGATCCGCCGGTTGGGCGGGCTGATCCGCGAGGGGTGCGTGCCGCACCGCCGAGACCGTGACGGCCGTGGGCGCGGCGCTGGCCAGCACCGCAGCCGGCTGGCTGCCGAACGCGAGCACGATGAGCGCGACGAGCCAGCCTGCCGAGTTCTGCAGGCCGCCGAGCCGCAGCCGCGGGGCGCGCCGCCCGCGCAGCGCAGCCTGCGCCTCGGTGACCACCGCGACGGTGAACGCGGCCCACGCTATCCAGCTGATGTCCCGGACCGCGCCGAGAAAGACCGTGCCATTGTCCCGGTGCAGCAGCAGCGTGGTGAAGTGGCTCCAGGCCGGGACGTGCTGCGGCAGCGGGTCCCCGCCGAGCTTGTACAGGACCACCGGCAGGCCGATGACGAGGACGGCCAGCGTCACCAGCGCGGTGCCGCCGCGCAGGACCGTGGCCAGGCTGCGTGGCCCGCGCATCCGGGCGGCGTGCCGGGTCATTGCTGGGGTCCCGTCACGCCGGTAACCAGGGAGGCGGTCGCCGAGCCGGTCGAGGTCATCGAGTCGATGCCGATGATCGACAGCACCCGGGTCGGCCCGGTCACGGTGACGGTGACCTGGATCGACTCGGCCCCGACCGGTGTGACGCTGCCGTGATACCCGGCGCTGGACAGGTACTCTTCAGCCGCGGCGATGGCCTGGGCCTGGTCCACCGTGAACGAGCCGGTGGACAGCGCCTGCCCCTGGTTCACCATCCCCGCGCCTGCCCTGGCAGCTTCCTGCGCGATCGCGGTGGCGTTCTCCGCCTGGTTCAGCTTGGCGCCGCCGTCGATCACGATCCCGGCCATGGCGATCAGCGCCACGAACAGCACCACCAGCATCAGCGTGATCGATCCGGTATCGCTCGCGCTCCGCCAGCGCGGTAATGTCATCCGGCGCTCCTTGCCTTTCCGGTCTCGTAGCAGAGCTTGCACCCGCGGTGTGATAGTCACTGTGACCTCACCGTCCCCGGAATGGGTCGAGCGGCGACGTGAACGTCGCCGTGAGCGTCCTGCTGCCCGGCATGCCGGGAACCAGCAGGTTGGACAGGGAAACCCGGCAGGTGACCGTGGCCCGGACGCTGGCCGGCTCGCCGACCGGCACCCCGAATCCGGACACGTTGACCCGCACAACCGGGTCGCAGTTGAGGCCGTCCTGGCCCAGGGCGGCCTGCGCGCTGGACATGGCCGCCGCCTGGGCTGCCGCCGGGGTGAGCGAGATCGAGGCTTGCCGGGCAGCGTCCCGGGCGGCCGCCGCGACCGAACCCTGTGCCACCGAGGTCCGCCCGGCGGCGATCACCAGGCCGAGCAGGAAGAGGATCACCGGCGCCAGGATGACGAGTTCGAGCGCGGCGTTGCCCGCGTCATCGCGACCAATGCGCCGACGACCCGCCGCTGCCCGGCCGGCTCGGCAGCCGGGACGAGCTCGGGGGCTTGGATGGATTCGCACGGCTTGGGTCACCTCAGGGCGCCGTGAACTTCTCGACTGGTGCCTGGGCCGCCTCGGTGACGGTGACCACCAGGCCGGGCACGATCGTCGGCACGTGGCCGGAGACGATGATCTGGACCGTCGACGCGGTGCTGCCCGATCCGTTCGCCGAGGGGCTGAGCAGGTAGCCGGACGCGGCCGACCGGGCGAAGGCCAGCGCGGCACCGGGGCCGGCGCCCGCCGGGGCGCCGGTTACCCGCGCCGCGTTGGCGCCCTGGCGCGCCGCAGCCAGAGCTGCCTGCCTGGCCAGGAACCACAGCGAGGCCTGGGCGATGACCATCACGGCCAGCAGGAACACGGGCACGATGATCACGTAGCTGAGGGTCAGCGCCCCGGCGTCGGAGCCGCGTCTGCCGCGGCAGCCAGCGGGCCGCATCGTCTACGGGATCTTGCTCTCGTACTGCTTGATCTTGCCGACGAAGAACACGCCCGCGGCCACGGCCGCCGCGACCAGGATTCCGGCGATCACGATCCACTCCAGCGTGATCGCGCCGGATTGGGGATCGCCGGCCCGGGCCGCGCGGGCGCGCCACCGGGCCTGGTCAATCAGATAACTGATTGCGAACCAGAGCGGGTTCATCATGGGGCCTCCGTTTCTGGGACGCGGTCTAGCCGGCGCCGAAGGTACGGTCGAGGACGGGGAAGATCAGTAGCACCAGGAAGCCGACACCGAGCAGCGCGATCGGGATCACCATCGTGGTGCTGCGGGCGCCGGCCTTGGCGCGCTCCGCGGCCTGCGCCTGGCCACGCATGGAGGCGGCCCGGGCCGCGAGGGTGTCCAGAATCTTGGCGCCTTCGTGCCCGGCGACCTCGGCGATGTCGGCCAGGTCGGCGAGTTCGCTGACCCCGGTCTCGCGGGCCAGGCGGGCCAGGGCCGTCCACGGCGCGTCCCCCGCCCGGCGGGCGGCGTCCAGGGCAGCCGCGATGCGGCCGAACGCCCAGCCGCCGCCGATTTCGGCGGCGGCCTCGAGCGCCTCGGTCGGCCCGGCGCCGGCTCCTCGCTCGAGCGCCACCAGGTCGAGGTAGCTGGTGAGCGCGTGCCGGAAGTCGGTGCGCCGCTCGGCCGCGTTGACCCTGGTGACCAGGTCGGGGGCGAAGAACAGGGCAGCGCCGCAGGCCAGCGACGCGAGCGCGGGCACCTGCCAGTTAACCCCGATCCCGCCGAGTGCGAGCAGTTCCAGCAGCACCGGCGGCACAGCGAGCCCGAGCAGGCCGCAGGTTATCTTGCTGGCGATCCAGGTGTCGCGGTTCTGCCCCAGCAGCGCCAAGTCGGCCGTGGGAGTCGGCAGCCAGGGCAGCTCGGCCGAGACGTGCTGCGCAAGCCGCAGCGACACGGAGGTCCGGCGGCCCGGCACCGGCGCCGAGTCCAGCCGGGCGAGCGCCGCGTCCAGCCGGGCGGGCGCGGGGATGAGCTCGCGGACCACCAGGAAGATGCCGAGGCCGCCGAGCACGCCGGCGACGACCACCCACACACTCATCGGTGCCTCCCTGCCGAGATGAGATCGGACGGTGTTCTGGCCGGCTCCGCCGGGTCGAGGAACCTGCCCGGGGCCGGCATGGTCCCGAGGCGATGCAGCCAGCCGAGGCCGAGGGCGTACAGCCCGGCGACGAACGCGAGCACGAACTCCCCGGCGACCGTGCCGAATGGAGCCGAGTAGGACCGGTTCAGCACCGCGAAGGCAGTGAACGCAAGGACAAAGACCGCGATCCACCGGACCGTCGTCCGGTGCACGGCCCGTTCCGCCTCGATGTCGCGACGGGCCGCGACGTCCCTGGCCAGCATCACCGCGAGCGCGTTGAGAACCTCACGCACCCCGCCGCCGCGGCGGCCGGTCGCGATGATCAGCGCGGCCGCAATCCGGTCCGCCGCCGGGTCGCCGATGTCGGCGGCGAACGCCCGGAGCGCGGCCTCGGTGCCGGTGCGGGCCGACAGCCTGCGCGCGAGCGTGGTCACCGGCTCGGAGATCGCGGCGGGTGCGGTGCGGGCGCTGGCCTCGAGAGCCTCCTCAAGGCCGCGGCTCGCGGTCAGCATGTCACTGAGCCGCCGGACCCACTGCTCCAGGCCCTCCAGCATCTCGGTGCGCCGCCGCTGGCCGCGGACGAAGCTCAGCCGGGGCAGGAAGATGACCGCCGCCGCCGCGGCGAGCGCAGCCACAGGCCAGCCGGTGATCAGCAGCATGACCAGGCCGACCGGCACCGCGAGCAGCATCCGCCAGCGCTGCGGGGCCAGGCGCACCCGCGGCTTGGTCTGCCGCGGCGGGCCGGGCGGCCGCGGGCGGCCGATCAGCTCCCGGACGACGAGCACGAGCCCGGCCATGATCAGCCCTCCGGCGAGCGCGGCCAGCAGCATCATCGCCAACCCCCCGGCTGTGCCATGGCCCGCTGGCGGTCCAGCAGCGCAGGGTCGAAGCCCGCCGCCGCCAACCTGGCGAGCATCTTCGGCGAGGGAGTGTGCGCAGCCATCGCCCGCCCGTCCGCCCCCTCCGGCAGGAACAGCCGGTTGACCGCCGGGCGCTCGGTGTCGCCGGGCGGCATCACCTCGAGGACCTCCGACACGTACCGCACCGTCCGGGTGCCGTCGTGCCGCTTACGCACGTGCACGACCAGGTCGACCGCCATGCCGACCAGGATGTGGATGGCGCGCTCGGCCAGGGTCAGCCCGCCGCGCAGGCCGAGGATCAGGATCCGGTCGAACGCTTCTGTCGGCGAGTTGGCGTGCAGCGTGCACATCGAGCCCTCCTGGCCCGAGTTCATCGCCTCCAGCATCGGCATGATCTCGCCGCGCCGGACCTCGCCGACCAGGATCCGCTGCGGGTTGTGCCGCAGCGCGTGGGCGATCAGGTCATGCAGCGAGATGCCGCCGGCGCCCTCGGAGTTCGCCTCCCGCGCCTCGAACGCGATCGTGTCCGGATGCTGCTGGGTGCCATGCAGGAACAGCTCGTACTCCGACTCCAGGGTGGCCACCCGCTCGCCGGGCGGGATCTCCGAGGCGAGCCCGCGCAGCAGCGTGGTTTTGCCGGCGTTCACGCCGCCGGTGACGATGATGTTGCAGCGCGCCCGCACCGCTGCGGCGAGGAAGCTCGCCAGCGTCACGTCCATGGTGCCGAGCTGGATCAGCCTGCCCAGGGTGACGTCGAGCTGTCCGTGCCTGCGCAGCGACACGCAAGGCCTCGGGGTGACCGCCATAGTGGCCGTCATTCGCGCGCCGCCGGTGAGTGCGACACTGACCAGCGGCGAGGCGGCTGAGAAGTCGCGGGCGGTCTGCCCGCCGCGGGCGGCCCAGTTGCGGATCATCGCGATCAGCTCGTCGTCGCTCGCCGCCACGGGCGGGCCGAACACCCGCTCCCCGGTCGCGTACGTCACCCATACCTCGTCGCAGCCGTTGACGTCGACGTTCTCGACGTGCGGATCGCGCAGGTACCCGGCCAGCGGCCCGAGCCCGTACCGCTGGTCGTAGACCGCCTGGGCCAGTGCCTCTCTGTCGGCCGGCGAGAGCACCGGGGCGCCGGCCCTGACCTGCCGCTCCGCCCAGGTCCGGACCGCATCACCGATCAGCGGCAGCGCCTCGTCCTGGCTGGCCCCGTCCTGCAGCCGGTCCGCGACCATGGCGAGGATCTCCGCAACGCCGCGGCGCAGCCTGGCATCGCTGAGCCCCGACGGCGTCCGGGGCAGCCGGGGCTGAGGCCCAGACGACCGGTCTTCCGGCTGCTGCGGCGGGCCGGGCATGGCCGACCAGGGCGGCATGGGCGGCACGGGGGAAGTGGAGGGCGGGAAGGGGCTGGGATAGCTATGCGTCATCGGCTGGCGCTCGCTTCCCGCGCGCCCGGCCCCGGCCACTGCGGATACCTGGCCGCCGGGCCGCCCGCCGCCTCGCGCAGCGCACGCACAGCCGGTGCCGCCGCCCGGATCAGCGGCCTGGCCTGCAGCCCACGGCGGCTGCCGGCGCCGTCCGACAGCACGGCGGCGGCCCTGGCGTCGTACGGCAGCGTGGCGGTCACCGGCGTGCCGAGCACCCTGCCGACCTCACGCGGTGAGTGCGTGCCTTCGCCGATCAGCAGCAGCGCCAGCCGGCCGTCCTCGCCGAGCAGCTGCTTCAGCATCTCCACCCGCGCCCTGGCTTTGCTGACCTGGCGCAGTGACGGCCGGAGCATCAGCACCACGAGGCTCGCCGCCGTGAGCACCGGCTCGGGGGCACCGCCAGCGTCGAGGCGGCCGCAGTCGGCGATGACATCCGCGGGCTGGGCCGCCAGCATGGTCGCGAGCACGGGCCAGGCCGGCGCGAGACCGGTGCTCTGGCGCGGGTCGGAGAGCCCGGCGAGCAGCAGCCTGCCGCGCTCGTCATCCAGCTCGATCAGCTGCGGCCACAGCGCCGCGGCAAGCCCGTCCGGGTTCTGGCCGGCCTCGATGGCCAGCGCCAGCAGCCCGTTCCGCGCGGGCAGGTGCCCGGCGAACAGCCCGGCCAGGATGTCGCCACCGCTGGGGTCGCACTCGGCGAGGATCACCTGCCCGGGCCAGCCGAGGGACAGCGTCAGCGCCGTGGTGGTGACGCCGGGCGACCCGCCGGCCGATACCAGCGCGTACAGGCTCACGAGGACGCCCGGCTGGTGATGATCAGCGCTATCTGCCCGGTCGCGGCCTGCTCCGCCACCGACGGCCCGTTGCTCGATGTGACGAGCAGATCGACGACGTCGTCGCCGTCCTGGTCGGGCACGGCGTTCACGGCCTGCACCACGGCCGTGACGGGGCTGGTGAGCACCGGCGCCGCGCCAGACCCGGAGCTCCCCGACGGCGTGGCCACGACCAGTACCTGGTCACCGGGTGCTAGCCCGCTGGCGGGCAGCCCGGACGGCTTGACCGCCACCGGGACGAGGTCCTGGCCCGGGCCCGGCGGCAGCTTACTGGTCAGCTCGGACGAGGCGAGCAGCGTGCCCGGCCGCAGCGTTGTGGCCGCGACCAGGCCGAGCACCTGGGACAGCTGCTTAGCCGGGATGGTCTGCAAGCCCGGCCCGGCCGCCACGGTCGTCGTGCCCACGTCGGCCGACGTGATAACCGAGCCGACCGGCACCGCCGTCGTCACCATCAGCACCGGGACCTGGTGGTCTTCCTTGTTGTAGAGCGCCACGCTGGCCAGGATCCCGGCGCCGATGAGCGCGGCGGCCAGCGCGATCATGCCGGGGCGCCGCTTGCGTGGCAGCCCGCGCAGCTGGCCGTGCGACGGCGGGGGGACCGGGCCGTTTCTCGGCGGATCGGGCTCGGGGTGGAAGACGGTCCCGAAGCCAATCCCAGGCTCGTTAGTGCTCACCCGTTCGTCACCAGTGCCTCTCCGGCCGCAACGCGGAGCGTGAACGGCGCATTCGACGTCACCCCGGCGGCTACCTGGCCGCCGGCCCCGCCAGAGCCGACCCAGCTGATGTTCCAGGAGACGGTCACCGACCCCTGGTAGGCGTTGCCCGGCTGCCCGGCCGACGGCTGGTCGTAGGTGTAAGAGCAGTTCGTGTGCTGCGCGCTCAGCGGCAGCTTCGGCTGGTAGGCGGTGCCGGGACCGTGGCACGTCAGGTCGGACAGCCCGCCGCCGGGGTTGAAGGTGAGCTGCTGCGGCACCGCGGTCGCCCTCGCCCACACCGGGCCGACGGCCACCGTCACGTGCACCGGGCGCCAGTTAGCGACCCAGTACCACTCCGGCAGGCCCACCAGGCCCTCCTTGCCCCTGGGCGGCGCGGTCTGTAGCTGGGGCAGGGGGACGTGTAGCTCGCCGATGGCTATCTGGAGCAGTTGCTGCGGCGTCACCGCAGGGGCGGCTGCGGCCCCGTTGCCGGCCAGTACCACCCCGCCGAACGCCTGATTTCCGGGGCAGGTGATTGCCTCCCAGGTGTCGCCCTTGGGCGGCGGCCACTGCAGTCCGAGGAAGGTCGCCTGCTGCTGCGACAGCGGGGTCAGTGTGCAGTCGGACTTGCCGCCACCAGCGCCGCCTCCCCCCGAGCCGGGCTGCCCCGGGATCGTGGTGGTGTTCTGGCATACCCACTCGAACGTGCCGTCGACGGGCTGGTAGGAGCAGCCGCCCGCGACCGGGGCGGCGGTGGCAGCCGTCGTAGCTGGGGCGGCCAGCGCGGTCCCGGCCGGGTACCCGGCCAGCGCCGTGGCCAGCAGCGCGGCAGCCAGGAGCGGGCGCCAGATGGCACCGCTGCGAGCACGGCTGGATCTTTCACGGTTCAGGGAACGCATGACGACACCACCGGAACCTGGTTGCTGACCAGCCACCGGCCGTGCGTGCGAACCAGCGTGCTGATCATGTTGACTCGGGAGCTGCCGAGGCTGCCGACCACCTGGCCGGACCTGGCGTTCTGGACGCCGGCGTGGCTGAAGTCCGCGCAGTCGTGCACTGCCGCGTGGTCACCGGTGATCCGCACGCTGAGGATGTGCGGCACCGGCGCCCCGTACTGGACCTCGCCCCGCGCCCAATCGGTCTTGAACCCCGTGATCAGCGACTGGATGCTGGCGGCGGTCGCGTGGGACGCCAGGATTACGCCCGCCTTGGCGGCGTTCTGCGTGTCCAGCGCCTGCCCGAGGGCCTGCCAGTACCCGTTGTAAGCGGCGACTACCTGCTGCTGAGCGGTCTGCGGCGGTCCGGTCAGCGCGACCGGCACGGCCGCCCCCGACGACTTATGCGGCAGCGAGACGGCCGCCTGGCCGCCGCAGCCGGCGACGGCTATCGCCAGGCCTGCGCCCGGCAGCAGGGCTGTTATTAAGGCAAGGCACGCGGGCCTACCGCAGCGGCCCACCACGCGCCGACGCAGCCCGAACGCGCCGAGTAGCGGAAGCCGCGCGGCGATGTCCTGAGACATAAGCCGTGCTCCAGCTGACTGTATTGTTAACCTGTGACCGCGGTGCCAGCATTGCGCACATACGGCCATCCGCACAACCGGTTGGGCATGAATGACACGGGATCGTGGAACTTTTTTCGAACCGCATCGTGCATCCGAACGGCACCCTGCAACAGCCCTGACTGTCCGCGGCCAATGTGGCGTGCTGCAGATTGCACTGCAGGTTGCGCCGCCTGCGATGCCGGCGAACTGTGGCTATCGGGCGATGCGCGCCGCGGATATTGGGGCATAACGGTATCCGTGTCAATGGCAACTGCCGGATTCGCGAACCCCGGGACCTAATCGGCCCGGGCCGGCGTAGCCGAATACCGGCTAACGCTGAATGTTTGGATCCGCGCCAAACCCGGCCAGCCGCGATCGCGTGCCGTTCGCGCCGGTAAGCGCCGGGGCTGGCGGGCCGTACGCCGGGGCCCCACCGGGGGATCCGCCAGCCCGGCGCGGGCCCGGCCCACGGACCCGCGCCGCCGCCGCACGCTTGGATCATTCATTACTGGCGCTATGCGAAACCACGCATTCGGGCCTAGCATGCGCTCGTGGCCATGGTGTTCGGGGTTGTCAAGCGGGTGCTGGTCGGGCGCCCCATGCAGAGCGACAAACTTGGCCACACCCTGCTCCCGAAGCGGATAGCCCTCCCCGTGTTCGCCAGCGACGCGCTCTCGTCAGTCGCCTACGCCACCGAGGAGATCCTGATCGTGCTCTCGGTCGGCGGCATCGCGCTTTTCACCGGCTACACGCCATGGATCGCGCTGGCCGTCGGGGTGCTGATGCTGGTCGTGGTGGCCTCCTACCGGCAGAACGTGCACGCGTACCCGTCCGGCGGCGGGGACTACGAGGTGTCCGGCACGAACCTCGGGCAGCGGGTGGGCCTGGCGGTCGCCAGCGCGCTGATGGTCGACTACACGCTGACCGTCGCGGTGTCGGTGTCCGCGGGCGTGGCGAACCTGGCCTCGGCGTTTCCGTCGCTGGAGTCGCACGCCACGATCATCGCGGTGGTCGTCGTGGCGGTGATCGCGCTGATGAACCTGCGCGGCGTGCGGGAGTCCGGGACGGTGTTCGCGATCCCCACCTACTGCTTCATCGGCGTCGTGGTGCTCATGATCATCTGGGGGCTGACCCGGGTCGGCCTCGGCCATCACCTGCGCGCGGCGAGCGCGGGCTACCAGATCCCCAACGCCCACACCTACACCGGCCTGCTGCTGGTGTTCCTGCTGCTGCGCGCGTTCTCCTCCGGCTGCACCGCGCTCACCGGGGTCGAGGCGATCAGCAACGGAGTGCCCGCGTTCCGCAAGCCGAAGAGCAAGAACGCGGCGACCACGCTGGCCATGCTCGGCATCATCGCGGTCTCGATGTTCGCCGGGGTCACCGCTCTGGCGCTGATCAGCCACGTGCACATCTGCCCGAGCACGGCCAACTGCCTGCCGCACGTCAAGTACCAGACCACCGTGATCGCCCAGGTCGGGCAAGCGGTGTTCGGCCACGGCTCACCGCTGTTCTACTTCCTGCAGCTGGTCACGGCGCTGATCCTGGTGCTGGCGGCCAACACCGCGTTCAACGGGTTCCCGGTGCTGGCCTCGATCCTGTCCCGGGATGGGTTCCTGCCCCGCCAGCTGCGCAACCGGGGCGACCGGCTGGCCTACAGCAACGGCATCCTGCTGCTGTCCGGGTTCGCGATCCTGCTGATCGTAGTGTTCCAGGCGTCACCGACGCGGCTGATCCAGCTGTACATCATCGGCGTCTTCGTGTCGTTCACCTGCAGCCAGACCGGCATGATCCGGCACTGGAACCGCCTGCTGCGCACCGTCACCGACCGCGCTACCAGGCGCAAGATGTACCGGTCCCGGACGATCAACACGATCGGCGCCTGCTTCACCGGCGTGGTCCTGGTCATCGTGCTGATCAGCAAGTTCGCCAGCGGAGCCTGGATCGTGGTCGTCGCGATGCCGGTGATCTGGCTCACCATGCGCGGCATCCACCGGCACTACGACAGCGTGGCCGCCGAGCTCGTGCCGCCGGCCGAAGCACCGGTCACGCTGCCCGCGAGCAACCGGGCGATCGTGCTGGTCTCCAAGCTGCACCTGCCCACCTTGCGCGCGCTCGCCTACGCGCGGGCCACCCGGCCGAGCCACCTCGAGGCGATCACGGTGAACGTGGATGAAGCCGAGACCGCGCGGCTGCAGGAAGAGTGGGAGCGCAGCGACATCCCGGTCCCGCTGACCGTGGTGGCCTCGCCGTACCGCGACATCACCCGACCGGTGGTGCAGTACGTGAAGCAGATGCGCCGCGAGAGCCCGCGCGACATCGTAACCGTGTTCATCCCGGAATATGTGCTCGGCCACTGGTGGGAGCAGGTGCTGCACAACCAGTCCGCGCTCCGGCTCAAGGCACGGCTGCTGCAGCAGCGCGGCGTGGTCGTGGCGAGCGTGCCCTATCAGCTTCGATCGGCGACCCAGGTGGCGGCGTCGCCCGGCCTGCCCTGGAAGGCGGCCCTGTCGCCGCTGCGTAGGCTGACCGCCGAACGCGAGGCGCTGCAGGCCGAGGAACTGCGGGCCGAAATGGAGGTCCGTTCGGCCAAGCCGATCGGCGACTGCGGCGACCGTGAGGTTGCCGACATCGCGGGCGTCCTGCGCAGCGTCACGCACCGGCCGCGTGGCCCGAGCCTCACCATGGAGGCCGACCTGTGGGACGGGACCGGCAACATCACGCTGGTCTGGCTGGGACGGCGCAACATCCCCGGCATCTACCCCGGGCGCCGGATCGTGGTCCACGGCCGGGTCGCCAGGATCAAGGGTGAACGCACCGTCTTCAACCCGGTGTACGAACTGCAGCCCGCGGCCGCCGGCAGCGGGACCGAGCCGGAAAGCCCGTCCTGACAAACGGGCGCCGCTACGGCCGGAACCGGTAGCCCATGCCGGGCTCGGTCAGCAGGTGCCGGGGCCGGGATGGGTCGGGCTCCAGCTTGCGGCGCAGCTGCGCGACGTAGACCCGCAGGTAGTTCCCCTCGGTCTGGTACTCGGGGCCCCACACCTCCTGCAGCAGCTGGCGCTGCGTGACCAGCCGGTCGGCGTTGCGTACCAGGACCTCGAGAAGCTGCCACTCGGTCGGCGTGAGCCGCACGTCGCCGCCGTCCCTGGTGACCCGTTTGTCCGCCAGGTCGACGGTGAAGTCAGCGGTGGCGACCACCGGTTCGTCGGGTGCCGGGGACGCCCGGCGCACCGCGGCGCGCAGCCGGGCCAGCAGTTCGTCCATGCCGAACGGCTTGGTCACGTAGTCGTCGGCGCCGGCGTCGAGCGCCGCGACCTTCGCGCTTTCCTGGCCCCAGGCGGACAGCACGATGATCGGCGTGGACGTCCAGCCGCGGACTCCCTTGATCACCTCGGTGCCGTCCATGTCCGGCAGGCCGAGGTCGAGAATCAGCACGTCGGGCCGCTCCCGCGCCATCGCCGCCAGGCCCGACGCTCCGTCCGTGGCGACGGCGACCTCGTACTTGCGCGCGGTCAGGTTGATCCGCAGTGCCCGAAGGATCGGTGCCTCGTCATCGATGACCAGCACCCGGGTCACGAGTCGGCTGCCACAACCATGCCAGGTGCCCTGGTGGCGGCCGGCAGGGTCACCCTGATCGTCAGGCCGCCGCCGGGGGTGTCGGCCGCCACGACCGAGCCGCCCATCGTGTCCAGGAACCCCTTGACCACGGCAAGCCCGAGCCCGACCCCGTTGCCGGTGGTGCGTGCCTCCCGCCTGCTCGCGTCCAGCCGCTCGAACGGCTCGAACATCCGCTCCTTGAGCGCGTCCGGCACGCCGGGCCCGTGATCGGTGATCTCCAGGATCACGCTGTCGCCCGCATGCCTGGCCCGCATGGCCGGCGGCAGGCCGGGCGGCGAGTATGCCAGCGCGTTCGCGAACAGGTTGGCCAGTACCCGCTCGAGCAGCCCGGGGTCGGTGCGGACGAGCGGCAGCCGGTCCGGCACGCGCATCCGCACGGTCCCGCCCGCGTCAAGACCGCGCAGCGCGACCGGTGCCACCTCGTCGATGGAGGTGGGCCGCAGGAACGGCTGCAGCGAGCCGGTGGACAGGCGGCTCATGTCCAGCAGGTTGCCAATCAGCGCGTCCAGCCGGTCCGCGCCCTGCTCGATGGTGGCCAGCAGGGCGGCCTCGTCGGCCGGCGTCCACTGCACGTCGGTCTGGCGTAGCGAGGAGACGCTCGCCTTGATGGACGCGAGCGGGGTGCGCAGGTCATGGCTGACCGCGGCGAGCAGCGCGGTGCGCATCCGGTTGCCCTCCGCGAGCGCCTCGGCCTGCGCCGCCTGGGTCCGCAGCCGGTCCCGGTCCAGGGCCGCCGCGGCCTGCGCGGCGAAGCCGTCCAGCAGCCGCGCGGTCAGCTGCCCGGCGAGACCGCTGACGACCAGCGCCAGGCCAGGCCGCGCCTCGACCCGGACCGCGGTGGCGCCCGGCGGCGCGGTGCCGCTGACCGCGACCCTCACCCACTGCCCGCCGGCCAGCTCGAGCAGCTCTGCGCGGCCACCGCAGGTGGCGGCCAGATGCTCGAGGACGGCCGCCGGGGTGTCTGCGCCGCCCAGCACGGTCTGCGCCAGCGCGAGCAGCTCGGCCGCCTCGTCCGAACTGCGCGCCGCCTGCTGCGCGCGGTGCGCGGCGAGGTGCACGACGCTGCTGACCGTGACCGCGACGGTGACGAACAGCAGCAGCGCCAGCAGGTTCTGCGGGTCTGCGATCGTGAGCGTGTGCACTGGCCGGGTGAAGTACCAGTTGAGCAGCAGGCTGGAGGTGACCGCGGCGAGCACGGCGGGCCAGAAGCCGCCCACCACCGCGACCGCGACGACGGCCACCAGGTACATCAGCAGGTCGTCGGCGAGGCTGAGCTTGCTCTGCCCGGCGACGAGCGCCGCGGTGAGCAGCGGCAGCCCGGCGACGAGGATGACCCCGGCCAGCAGCCGCCTGCCGCCGATCCCGCTGGACAGGCCCGACATCCCGCGGGCCCAGCGCCGCGGCAATCCGGCCCGCGGCAGCCCTGGCGGCCGCATCCGGCGCCGCGGAAGCGCTGGCCGAAGCAGCCTCCGCCGCGGCAGCCCCGCCCTGGGGGGTTGGGGCGGGACTGCCGCAGTCAGCTCCGGCTGCCCGGCTTCAGCGTCCAGCTGCCCCTCGGGCGGCTCGTCTGCCGGGTCGGCCGGTGGCCAGCGGCCTTCGGGCACGTCCACAATCCATAGTGTGAACGACGATGCGATTCTTCGCATCAGCGCACCCGTGCCAACGCCGATCAGGGTACCGGCGCCTATCGCGATCACCGCGCGCGCCGTCAGCGCCCCGGTCGGGTGCAGCTGGGCGTAGGGAGCACGGGAGAAGCCAACAACGGTGAGCCAGCCGATCGCCCCGAGCAGCGGCGCAACGGCGGGCTCGGCCACGAACGACCCGGCGGTCACGATGACCGCGGCGAGCACCAGCACCCCGGTGGCGTCGACCCAGCCGCCGGTCGCGGCGGCCAGCGCGCCGACCGCGAGCAGCGCGGCAAATCCGGCCGGCAGCGCCAGCGGCGCTGCGAGTCCTCGTCGCTTACGGGTGGGTCGCGCAGGTGTAGGAGTCATCGCCTCCGGTGCGTGGGGGCACCGGCCTTTAGGCCGGAGAAACGACACCGCGAACCTCAACCTCTGCCCCTTTTCGCTTAGAGGCTGGAATCCCCGCCGTTTATGGGCAGGGAGGATGCCAACTCGGATCCAGTTCACCCCCGTTTCGGCGCATCGCCGGCGATCTTGATGCGTTCTTAACGCCGCCACCACGAGCCTTGACGTGCCCTTAGCGGGCGACGCGGTCACGCTTCGGCGCGGGCCGAAACGTTCTTCTCCTAGGCTCCGTGCCATGGACACCGAGCGACGCCCCGCACTGCCGCGGAGTGTGGCCGACCCGGCTTTGGTCCGGGCGGTCCTCGCCGACTCGGCACACACCGTGCCAGACCCGGGCAGCGGTGCCCCGCCGGGCACGATGGCATGGCTGCGGCAGCACGTGGCCCGGCTGAGCAGCGGCCCTGATCACGCGCGCCGCCGGGACCTGGCCGTCGGCCTGCTGCATCCTGTGGACCCCGACCTGCTCCGCACCGGCGCCCGCAAGGCGACATCCATGATCATCGCCGCGGCCGACCGCCGCCCGTTCGAGGCGATGGCACTGGTCGCCAGGCGGGTGCCCGGCCTGGTCCTGGCCAGGGCGCTGGGCGCCGCCGATCCGGACCTGGTTGCCGCGCAGCTCCCCGCGGTGGCCGCCGCCTACCTGCCGGGCAGCCCCGGCAACGCCCAGGCTGACGGCTGCGTTGCCCGGCTGACGGAACTGCTGCCGAGCGGGCCCGGCGAGCAAGTGGCCGCCCGGATCGGGCTGCTGATCCAGGCCTACGCCGCAACCGCAGGGCTGATCGGCAACGCGGTCGCGGCGGGGATCCGGGAAAACCACCCCGTACCAGCGGCCGAACTCGTGGCCCGGGTGCTGCGCACCGAGCCGCCGGTCCGGTTCACCCAGCGGGTTACCCCGTCCGGGGAGACGATCGCGCTCGACCTGACGACCGCGGGAGATGACCCAGCCGGGCACCTGGCGTTCGGGTACGGGGGGCACGGCTGCCCCGGCTCCGTGCACGCGATCGAACTGGCCGAGGGGACCGCCGAGCCGCTGCTGGCGCGCTGCCGCTGGACCGGCGCTGAGATCAGCTACCCCGAGCCTCCCGCGCTGCGCGCCCCCGAGCACCTCGAGCTGGCCGAGCTGTGACAGCCGTTAGCGGAGCCCCGCATACCCCCGCTGGCCAGCAGTTGCCTGCGTATGGTGATCATTGTCCAGATGAGGAGGATCATGCGTAGCTGGGTGCTGACCGGTGAACCGGACGCTCCGCTGCGGCTGGAGGACCGGCCGGAGCCGGAGCTTGGCCCGGGGCAGGTTCGTGTCCGGATGCGCGCGGCGTCGCTGCGGTCGCGGAGACGGCCGTCAGCACCCTCGTCGACGCCGGGGCGGCCGATACGCAGCCGCCCCGGCTGATCGTCACCCGTCGCGTCCGTAACCGGTCACGGGGTGGCGGGCACCGCGCCGACCCCGCCCGGGTCGGCCGGCTGGTCACGCCTTTCCCCCGACCGTCTCAAGGTGAAGCGGGGCGCCGGCAGGCTCCGCATCCGAGCGCAGCAGGCCGTAGGCGAGGCCCTCGGCAAGGGCCTCCCACGAGGCGGTGACGATGTCGTCGGAAACCCCGACCGTGGTCCACTCCCCCACGCTGTCGCCCGAGGTGAGCATCACCCTGGTGACCGCGCTGGTCGCGGCCCGGCCGTCCAGGATCCGCACCTTGTAATCGATCAGGTGAATACCGGACAGCGCCGGGTAGAAGCCGCTGAGCGCGCGGCGCAGCGCCTGGTCGAGCGCGTGCACCGGGCCGACGCCGTCGCCGACGGCGACCACCCGCTCGTCGCCGAGCCGCAGCCGCACGATCGCCTCGCTGCGGTCCTCGGCCGCCGAGCGCTCGATCATCACGCGGTAGCTGTCCAGGGTGAACCAGGCCGGCAGAGCGCCGACGATCTTTCGCACCAGCAGCTCGAACGAGGCGTCCGCGGCCTCGTACGCGTACCCGCGGTACTCGGCCGCCTTGACCTGGTCCAGCACCTCGGTAGCCTGCTCCGGCGACAGCTCGAGGCTAAGCTCCTCGGCCTTGGCCAGCACGTTGCTGCGTCCGGCCAGCTCGCTGACCAGGACCCGCTGCTGGTTCCCGACCGCACCGGGGTCGACGTGCGCGTACGCGTCCGGGCGCCGGGCGATCGCCGAAGCGTGCAGCCCCGCCTTGGTCGTGAACGCCGACGAGCCGACGTATGGCTGCCGCGAGGCCAGCGGCAGGTTGGCGAACTCGGCGATGGTCCTGGCGGTTGACGCCAGCTCGGCCAGGCGGCCGGGCGGGAGCAGCTCGTGGCCCCGCTTCAGCTCCAGGCCGGCGATGATCGCGAACAGGTCGGCGTTGCCGCAGCGCTCGCCGTAGCCGTTCGCGGCGCCCTGCACGTGCAGCGCGCCGCCGGACACGGCCACCACGGAGTTGGCCACCGCGCACGCCGAGTCGTTGTGGAAGTGCACGCCGACCCGCACGCTGGACCCGACCCTGGCCGCCACGTCAGCGACCACGCGGGCCGCGTCGTCGGGCAGCGTGCCGCCATTGGTGTCGCACAGCGCGAGCGTGTCGGCGCCAGCCGAGATCGCGGCGTCGAGCACGGCCTGGGCGTAGCCGGGGTCGGCGCGGTAGCCGTCGAAGAAGTGCTCGGCGTCGAACACAACCCGGCGCCCGGCGGCCGCCATGTACGCCACCGAGTCGGCCACCATGGCCAGGTTCTCTTCCCTGGTCGTGCGCAGCGCCTCGTCGACGTGCAGCGTCCACGCCTTGCCGACCAGGGTCACGATCGGCGTCTGCGCGGCCAGCAGCGCGGCCAGGTTCGCGTCGTCGTCCACGCCGCGGCGCGGCAGCCGGGTGGCGCCGAACGCGGCGAGCTGGGCGTGCTTCAGGTTCAGCTCGCCCACCCGGGCGAAGAACTCGGCGTCCTTCGGGTTGGACCCCGGCCACCCGCCCTCGACGACGTCAACGCCGAGTGCATCGAGCGCCGTCGCGACCCGCAGCTTGTCGGCCACGGTGAGGTCGAGGCCGACCTGCTGCGAGCCGTCGCGCAGTGTGGTGTCGTAGATCTCGACCTTGCTCACTGCGTACCCGCCTTCGCGTCGAGGGCGTTACGCAGCGCGTCCTCCCAGCCGGACGTCGTCGCCGGAGCACCGGCGCCGAGCACGGCGGACACAGCGGCGTCCAGGTCTGCGGCGGCCTCGGTCTCGCCGAGGTGGTCCAGCATCAGCGCCGCCGACAGCACCGCGCCCGCCGGGTTGGCGCGCCCGGTGCCCGCGATGTCCGGGGCCGAGCCGTGCACCGGCTCGAAGACCGACGGGCCGGTCCGGTCGGGGTTGAGGTTGCCGCTCGGCGCCACGCCGAGACCGCCGGTAAGCGCGGCACCCAGGTCGGACAGGATGTCACCGAACAGGTTGTCGGTGACGATCACGTCGAACCGCTTGGGGTCGTCGACCAGGTACAGGCAGGCCGCGTCCACATGGGCGTACTCCAGCGGGAGCCCGGCCTCGGCCGCCACCTCGCCGGCCACCCGGCGCCACAAGTCGCCGGCGTGCGTGAGCACGTTGGTCTTGTGCACCAGGGTGAGCCGCCCGCGCCGGCGTGCGGCGAGGTCGGCGGCGTACCGCACGCACCGTTCCACCCCGGCCCTGGTGTTCAGCGACTCCTCGGTCGCGCTCTCGAACGGGGTGCCGCGGTGCACGGTGCCCCCGGCGCCCGCGTACAGGCCCTCGGTGTTCTCCCGCACGATCACGAAGTCCAGGTCGGCGGCCTGGTGCCGGCCCACGGCCCCGGGCACGCCGGGGCGCAGCTTGGACGGCCGCAGGTTCACGTACAGGTCAAGCTCTGCCCGCAGCCGCAGCAGCAGCCCGCGCTCGAGCACCCCGGGCGGAACCTCCGGGCTGCCGACTGCGCCGAGCAGGATCGCGTCGGCCTTGCGCAGCTCGTCGAGCACGGTGTCGGGCAGCACCTCGCCGGTCGCGAGGAAGTGCTTCGCGCCGAGCGGGTAACCGCGCCACTCGACGACGAACCCGTGGGTGACGGCGACCGCGTCGACGCAGTCCCGGGCCACGTCCGTGACCTCGGGGCCCACCCCGTCGCCGGGCACATGCGCGATGGCGTAGGCCCGCGCCCGGCCCGGCTCCGCTACGTGATCGGGCGCCGTCACACGTCCTCCCGGTCCGTTGGCGCGTCGAGCCAGCTCATCATCTGGCGCAGCGGGCGGCCGACGGTCTCGACCCGGCTGCTGGCCGCGGCGGCGCGCAGCCGCTCGAAGTTGGACCGGCCCGCGTCGTCCTCGGCGATCCACTCCCGCGCGAAGTCGCCGGACTGGATGTCGGCCAGGATCTTGGCCATCGCCTGCCGGGTGGGGTCGGCGATCACCCGGTCGCCCCGGGTCAGGTCGCCGTACTCGGCGGTGTCGCTGACCGAGTACCGCATCCACCGCATGCCGCCCTCGTACATCAGGTCGACGATCAGCTTCAGCTCGTGCAGGCACTCGAAGTAGGCGACCTCGGGCTGGTACCCGGCGTCGACGAGGGTCTCGAATCCGGCGTTGACCAGGGCGGTCACGCCGCCGCAGAGCACCGCCTGCTCGCCGAACAGGTCGCTCTCGGTCTCCTCCTTGAACGTGGTGACCAGCGCCCCGGCCTTGGTGCCGCCGATCCCGGCGGCGTACGAGCGGGCCAGGTCCCAGGCCTTGCCGGTCGCGTCCTGCGCCACGGCAACGAGCACCGGCGTGCCCTGCCCGGCCTCGAACTGGCGCCGCACCAGGTGGCCAGGCGCCTTCGGCGCGACCATCGCGACGTCGACTTCCGGCGGCGGGGTGATGTAGCCGAAGTGGATGTTGAAGCCGTGCGCGAAGAACAGCGCATCACCCGGCCGCAGGTTCGGCGCGATCGCGTCGGCGTAGAGCTTGCGCTGCCCGGTGTCCGGCGTGAGCACCATGATCACGTCCGCCCAGGCGCAGGCGTCGGCGGGATCGGTGACGGTGAGGCCCTCGGCCTCTGCCTTGGGCCGGGACTTCGAGCCCTCCGGCAGGCCCACGCGGACCTCACATCCGGAGTCGCGAAGGCTCAGCGCGTGGGCGTGACCCTGCGAGCCGTAGCCCAGCACGGCGATCTTGCGACCCTGGATCAGGCTCAGATCCGCGTCGGAGTCGTAGTAGACGGTGGCCATGGGTGTATATGTCCTCTCAGCGGTTTCAGTCGGGTTGTCAGACGGCCTCGGCGAGCGGCGCCAGGTCGTTGTCGGTGATGGTGCCGCTGCCGCGCGACATCGCGATCCGCCCGGTACGCACGAGCTCGCACGTGCCGTAGCGTTCAAGGTTCTCGAGCAGGGAGTCGAGCTTGCCCGGGCTGCTCGTCGCCTCGAGGATCACGGTCTCCGGGCTCATGTCCACGACCTTGGTGTGGAACACGGTGGCGACCTCGAGCAACTCGCCGCGCAGCGTCGGGTCGATCCGGACCTTGATCAGCGCGAGCTCGCGCTCGACGGCGGCGTGGTGGTCGAGCTCGACGACCTTCAGCACCCGGACCAGCTTGTCCAGCTGCTTGGCCACCTGCTCCACCGGCGTGGACGCGCCGTCGACGACGATCGTCATCCGGCTGACCTTGGGGTCCTCGGTCGGGCCGACGGCCAGCGAGGAGATGTTGAACGCGCGCCGGGAGAACAGCCCGGCGACGTGCGCGAGCACGCCGGGCTTGTTCTCGACCAGGACCGAGAGCGTGTGGGTACTCACCGGGCCAGCACCTCCGTGTTCTTGGTCGGCTCGCCGCGCAGCTCCCGGCGGGTCGCTGCGCGCTGCTCGTCACCGGTGAACTCCGGGCCGAGCACGATCTCGTCGTTGGGCCGGCCGGCGGGCACCATGGGGAACACGCCCTCACGGTCGTGCACCCGGAAGTCCACGACCGTTGGCACGTCCGTGGTGGCGAGCGCCTTGTCCAGCACCGCGTCGACGTCGTCGGCACGATCGCAGCGCAGCCCATGGCAGCCGTACGCCTCGGCCAGCTTCACGTAGTCCGGGATCGCGGTGCCGAGCTCGACCTCGGAGTACCGCTCCTCGTAGAACAGCTCCTGCCACTGCCGGACCATGCCGAGGAAGCCGTTGTTGAAGATCAGCACCTTGATCGGCAGGTGCTCGATCGCGCAGGTGGCCAGCTCCTGCGCGGTCATCTGGAAGCAGCCGTCGCCGTCGATCGCGACCACCAGCTCGCCGGGACGGCCCACCTGGGCGCCCATCGCGGCCGGCACGGCAAAGCCCATCGTGCCCAGACCGCCGGAGTTGATCCAGGATCGCGGCGTGGTGAACGAGTAGTGCTGCGCCGCGTGCATCTGGTGCTGGCCGACGCCAGCCACCACGACCGCCTCGCCGCCGGTGAGCGCGGACAGCCGCTCCACCACGTGCTGCGGCTTCAGCGGGCCGTCGGGGTCCTGGGTGTACCGCAGCGGGAACCGGCGCTTCCAGTCGCCGATGCAGCGCAGCCAGTATCCGGTGTCCGGCGGCCCGTTCTCGGCGATCAGCGCGGCCATGCTCTCGGTGAGCCCGGCCAGCGTGGCCCGGACGTCGCCGGGGATCGGCACGTCGGGCACCCGGTTCTTGCCGATCTCGGCCGGGTCGATGTCGGCGTGCACAATCTTCGCATGCGGCGCGAAGGTCGCAAGGTTGCCCGTCACCCGGTCGTCGAAGCGCGCCCCGAGCGCGACCACGAGGTCGGCCTCCTGCAGCGCGGCGACCGCGGTGTAGCAGCCGTGCATGCCGGGCATGCCGAGCGCCAGCGGGTGCGGGTCCGGGAACGCGCCGCGCGCCATCAGCGTCGTGGTCACCGGGGCCTGGGCGAGTTCCGCCAGCGCGAGCAGCTCCGCGTGCGCGCCGGCCTTGATCACCCCGCCGCCGACGTACAGCACCGGGCGCCGGGCCCGCCGCAGCAGCGTGGCTGCCGCGCGCACCGCTGCCATGTCCGGCGCGGCGGGCACCCGGTAGCCGGGCAGGTTCAAGGCCGGCGGCCAGGTGTCCGGCCCCCACGTCATCGTGGCCTGCAGGATGTCCTTGGGCACGTCGACCAGCACCGGCCCCGGCCGGCCCGTCGAGGCGATGTGGAACGCCTCGGCGATCGCCGCGGGGAGCCGCTCGGCGCTGGTGACCAGCTCGTTGTGCTTGGTCACCGGCAGCGTGATTCCGGTGATGTCCGCTTCCTGGAACGCGTCGGTACCAATCATCGCGCTGGACACCTGGCCGGTGATCGCCACGAGCGGGACCGAGTCCATGTAGGCGTCGGCGAGCGCGGTGACCAGGTTCGTCGCGCCCGGGCCGCTGGTGACCATGCAGACACCGGTCCGGCCGGTCGCCCACGCGTAGCCCTCGGCTGCGTGGCCCGCGCCCTGCTCGTGCCGGACCAGCACGTGCCGAAGCGACGAGGACCGCAGCGGGTCATAGGCCGGAAGTATCGCGCCGCCGGGTAGCCCGAAGACCACCTCGACGCCCTGCTGCTCCAGACTTCGCACCAGCGCCTGGGC
This sequence comes from uncultured Actinomycetota bacterium, assembly GCA_963778075.1. GTDB lineage: Bacteria > Actinomycetota > Actinomycetes > Streptosporangiales > Streptosporangiaceae > JASHPR01. Next base: position 254,726 of record CAVZTJ010000001.1, read on the forward strand.
TCCGGTGAGTTGCACGGGGTTGCTCCTTCTTTTGAGGGGCCAAGTCCAACAAAAAACCTCCCCGCCATCGTGGCGTAGGAGGTGAGCGCGAGCCCTGGGTGCGGGCTCGCGCTAGGTGATAAGTACGAGGGATAGACCGGTGGGCATCATTTCTCCGTCCGAAAATGCTCGGGCAACAGCATAACACTACCGTCGCGGTGCGTGACCGGGGCACGTTTCGGCTCAACTCACCGCACCGCCCCCGGTCACCGGCACCGCCCCGCTCACTGGCCAGCGAGGCTGGGCAGCCATGCCGGGCGAGAGGGCTCGAACGCGGTAATTGCCTCCTCATGCCGCAAGGTCAGCCCGATGTCGTCGAGGCCCTCGAGCAGCCGCCACTGTGCGTAGTCAGCAAGCTCGAACGGCTCCCCCAGGCCAGCCGACGGTATGGCCACCTCGCGGGCCGCGACGTCGACCACCACTTCGGCGTCGGGGTCGGAAGCCAACGCCGCGAACAGCCGCGCCACTGCCTCCTCGGTCACCTTGGCCGGGACCAGGCCGGCGGCAACGCTGTTGTTGCGGAAGATGTCGCCGAAGCTGGGCGCCACGACTGCCTGGAAGCCGAAGTCCTGCAGCGCCCAGACCGCGTGCTCGCGCGACGAGCCGCAGCCGAAGTTGGCCCCGGCGACGAGGACCTTGGCCTCGGCAGCGCCGGGACAGTTCAGCACGAAGCCGGGATCTTCGCGCCAGGCGCCGAACAGCCCGGCAGCGAACCCGGTCCGCTCGACCCGCTTGAGCCAGGAAGCCGGGATGATCTGGTCGGTGTCGACGTCGCGGCGGTCGAGCGCGACCGCGCGTCCCGTTATGCGCTGTATACCGCTCATCGAGGTCGCGGCACGGAAACCCTCGCGTTCAGGCTGTGGAGCAAGCGCCGCTTCCCTCCCTCCGTTTTGTCGGTGTGGTGCGATAGCGACGCTAGGCCGGTGGCGATGGCCAAGCCGCTGGACAGGACCGCCGCAGGGCATGCGGTGGCAGCGCGGGGAGCCTTCTTGCGCAGTGAGACACGGCAATGAACCGCGAACCAACAGCGCAATCCACGAGGACTGCGGCTGGAATCCCCGTCCGTTAGGACGGCGGAGGATGTCAACACAGGTCTCCTGGCAGTGTGAAGTGTCCGGAGATGGCGGTTGCCGCCGCCACGGCGGGCGACACCAGGTGGGTGCGCCCGCCGGGGCCCTGGCGCCCCTCGAAGTTGCGGTTGCTGGTGGACGCCGAGCGCTGGCCGGGGGCCAGGATGTCGCCGTTCATGCCCAGGCACATCGAGCATCCGGCCGACCGCCACTCGAACCCGGCGTCGGTGAAGACCCGGTCCAGTCCCTCGGCCTCGGCGTCGGCCTTGACCCGTGCCGACCCGGGGACGATCAGTGCCCGCACGCCGGGGCTGATCTTGCGGCCGCGGGCCACGTCGGCGGCCGCGCGCAGGTCCTCGAGCCTGCCGTTGGTGCACGACCCGATGAACACGGTGTCCACCGGTATGTCACGGATCGCGGTGCCCGGGGTCAGGCCCATGTAGGCCAGCGCCCGCTCGGCTCCCTCGCGCAGCTCGGGTGTGGCCATCGAGCTGGGGTCCGGCACCATGTCGTCGATCGTGACCGACTGCGCCGGGTTCGTTCCCCAGGTGACGGCGGGCCGCAGCGTGGCGGCGTCGACCCGGATCTCGCGGTCGAACTCGGCGCCCTCGTCCGTGGCCAGGCTGCGCCAGTCGTCCAGCGCCTGCTCCCAGAGCCGCCCTTCGGGCTGTGCTGGCGGCCCTCGAGGAACGCGAACGTGGTGTCGTCCGGGGCGATCATGCCGGCCCGGGCGCCACCCTCGATCGACATGTTGCAGACGGTCATCCGGCCCTGCATGGACAGCGCCCGCATGGCCGCGCCGCGGTACTCGATCACCGAGCCGACGCCGCCGCCGGTGCCCAGCGCCCGGATGATGCCGAGCACCAGGTCCTTCGCGGTGAGCTCGGGGCCGAGCTCGCCGTCCACGGTGACCGCCATCGCCGCGGGCTTGACCTGCCGCAGCGTCTGGGTCGCCAGCACGTGCTCGACCTCGCTGGTGCCGATGCCGAACGCCAGCGTGCCGAACGCGCCGTGGGTCGAGGTATGGCTGTCCCCGCAGACGATCGTCATGCCAGGCTGGGTGAGCCCGAGCTGCGGACCGATGACGTGCACGATGCCCTGCTCGGGACTGCCGAGCGGGAACAGCGTGACGCCATGGACCTCGCAGTTGCGCTTGAGCCGCTCGATCTGCTTGGCGGCAAGCTCGTCGGCGATGGGCTTGTCCAGGCCGGTGGTCGGCACGTCGTGGTCCATCGTCGCCACGGTCAGGTCCGGCCTGCGCACCTTGCGCCCGGCCAGCTCGATGCCCTCGAACGCCTGCGGCGAGGTGACCTCGTGCACCAGGTGCATGTCGATGTACAGCAGCGGCGGCTCGCCTTCCGGCGTGGCCACCACGTGCCGGTCCCAGATCTTGTCGAAGAGCCGTTCAGCCATGGCTTCCTCTGCGCTATCTCGACGTGTCGCTCTGCACTATCCCGACTGGTCTCACTACTTCGGCCGGTCGCACCACTGCGGCTGGTCTCATTGCCCCGACCCGCCGCACTATCTCAAACTGTCTCGAATAATGAGATAGACTGTTCAATCTATGGACACTCTAGAGCCGGAGGCCGCGGGCCGCAACCTGGTCGACGGGGTTGGCCCGGTAAGCGGCGTGGGCGTCCTCGACCGCTCGATGCTGCTGCTCGGCCTGCTCGGCGACGGCCCGCGCACGCTCCGCTCACTGGCGGAGGCCAGCAGGCTGCCTCGGCCAACCGCGCACCGGCTGCTGGTCGCGCTCGAGGTGCACGGCCTGGTCGGCCGCGAGGCCGACGGCGCCTTCCGGCTGGGGCCGCGGCTGACCGAGCTGGCGCTGCGGGCCGGCCACGGGCTCGACCTCGGCACGCTGGCGGCCGGGGTGCTGGCCAGGCTGCACGACCAGACCGGCGAGAGCGTCCAGCTGTACCTGCGCTCCGGGGACCGGCGGCTATGCGCCGCTGCCCGCGACGCCGGCGCGGGCCTGCGCGACAGCGTGCCGGTCGGCGCGCTGCTGCCGCTCGACGTCGGTTCCGGCGGGAAGGTGCTGCTGGCCTGGTCGGACGATCCCGACCGGTTTCCCGCGGCGGAGCCCGCCGACTTGGAAGCAGTGCGCAGGCGCGGCTGGACGTCGAGCGTCGCCGAACGCGAGCCCGGCGTCGCCAGCGTCAGCGCCCCGGTACTGCGGGATGGCGCCCTGCTTGGCGCCCTGTGCGTGTCCGGCCCGGTCAGCAGGCTGGGCAGTTCCCCCGGCCGCCGGCTGGCGCCGCTGGTGGTCGCCGCCGCGCACGAGCTGGCCGCGCTGGCAGGAGCCGGCGGCACGCCGGTTCCCGCCTAGTCGCGCCGGGCACCGCGTTCCCGCCTAGTCGCGCCGGGCACCGCGTTCCCGCCTAGTCGCGCCGGGCACCCGCGCTGCCGCCGTTGTCCCGCCGGTCCAGGGCGACCTGGACGGCCTGCAGCGCGCGCTGTGCGTCGTCGGCGGTGTCAGCTGGCTCGTTGCGTGGATTGCTGTCTGGCATGACACATCTCCTGAATAAAGACCGTGAGGTTGGCTTGCCGGCCGGCAGCCCTCAGCGGGCAGAGCCGCTGCGGTCAGCCAGATCCCGGCACCGGGCCAAGGTCGCGGAAGCGTGCCGCTGGCGCGGCGAAACGATCGGCGATCCAGGAGGTCAGCGAGTGGACTGGCGGGTACGGCTACGGCTCATGGCCAGCACCTCATCCCGTAGCGGGTTGCCGGCCTGCCGTTGATCAGGTCCCGCTACGGCTGCTAAGGATGAATACGCAACGCCGCATGACGAAACCAATGGTAACCGAAACATTGGTGCGCACCGCAAACCGGTCCCGCACCGGCCGGTTGACCGGTGCAGCCACCGTTCCCACCCATACCCCTTGACAGATCCTACTCACCCGGAATAGACGTCCTAGCGAATATCCCTTTTAGATCGCTATTTCTTTCTATGCGTAATGGAGTGTGCAGATGCGGATGCTCTCACGACGAAGCCTGGGGATGGCAAGCGCGGCGGTCATGGCCGGGACGCTGACCGCCGTCCTGACCGGGGGTACCGCCTTAGCGAGCAGCACCGCGGCCGCCAGCTCGCCCACCATCGCGGTCACCCACACAGTGGGCAAGGCCGAGCAGGCCGCCGCGCGCTCGTTCTGGACTACCTCTCGGATGGAGAGCGCGACCCCGGCCGGGCAGGCAGCCTCGAAAGGCACGCAGGCCAGCACGGCCGAGCCACCCCCCGGCATCCCGAACCCCACCCACTTCAACGGCGTGCGCACCGTTGGCGCGCTCTTCTTCACCACCGGGTGGCATGCTCACTTCTGCACCGCCAGCGTGGTGGACAGCGCCACGTTCGACCTGGTCCTCACCGCCGCGCACTGCGTCTACGGCACCAGCTACGCCAGCAACATCGCTTACGTGCCGAAGTGGCATAAAGGCGTCAGCCCCTACGGGTTGTGGCCAGTGAAGACGATCACGGTGGCCACCGGCTGGAAGCAGTCGCAGAACCCGAGCCTCGACTTCGCGTTCCTGGCCGTCACCCCGCCGCCGGGGACCAGCCGGCCGATCCAGTTGGTCACCGGCGGCCTCCGCCTCGGCATCAACGCCGGGTACGCCCATCGCATCTACGTGATCGGCTACAACGACACCGACGACCAGCCGATCGGCTGCGCCACCCGCAGCTTCAAGTTCGAGCCTGGCCAGCTGGAGTTCTACTGCAACTCGTTCTGGGACGGCACCAGCGGCGGCCCCTGGATCGTGCACTTCCACCCGGTGACCGGCCGCGGGACCGTGATCGGTGACATCGGCGGGTACGAGCAGGGTGGCGACTACCCGTGGGCGTCCTACGGCGACTACTACAACCAGTCCACCCTGCGGCTGTTCCTCATCGCGCAAGCGGAGCAAGCCTGATCGAGCCGGCCGTCCTGCACGGAAGGTAAGGTCGGCCGCGTGCGTGACCAAGCCGATCGCGTCCTGGCCGAGTTGCCGGGATGCGTACTTGCCTGGTCGGACGAGTTCGATGAGCCGGCCGGATCCCCGCCGTCCCCCGCCACGTGGTGGCCGCAGACCGGCGGGCACGGCTGGGGCAACCGGGAGCTGCAGTACTTCACCGACGGAATCGAGAACGCTTCGCTGGACGGCGCCGGGCACTTGGTCATCACCGCCGACCGTGCGCAGCCGCAGGACCGCGCCCGCCAGGACGGCTGCGAGTACACGTCGGCGCGGCTGACCAGCAAGGACCGGATGACGGTGCACTACGGCGTGGTGCAGGCACGGATGCAGATTCCGGACGGCCAGGGCATGTGGCCGGCCTTCTGGATGATGGGCCAGGACTTCGACGAGGTCGGGTGGCCGCGATGCGGCGAGATCGACGTCATGGAGAACTTCGGCAAGGACCCCCGGTTGGTGCACGGCGCGGCGCACGGACCCGGGTACACCGGCAGAGACTTCGCCGGATCACACCGCACCCTGACGAGCCTCGCCCGCGGCTTCCACGTGTATTCGGTCGTGTGGGAGCCGGCCCGGATCCGCTGGTACCTCGATGACCGGCAATACGCGACGATCACGCCCGCCGACCTCGGCGGCCGGCCGTGGGTCTTCGATCATGACTTCTTTCTGCTGGTCAACCTCTCCGTGGGCGGGAACCCCTCGGTAACCCCCGGGCCCTCGGTCCGGTTCCCGCAGCGGCTACTCGTCGACTACATCCGCGTCTATGCCATGCCACAGTCACCGCGATGACCGGCCGATATCCCCCGATCGAGCCGTATGACCACGGGATGCTCGATGTCGGCGACGGCCAGTCGCTGTACTGGGAAACCTGCGGGAACCCAGCGGGCAAGCCCGTGGTAGTACTGCATGGTGGTCCCGGCTCCGGCTGCATCCCGGGCTTCCGCCGTTACTTCGACCCGGCGGCGTTCCGGATCGTGTTGTTCGACCAGCGCGGCGCCGGCCGGAGCCTGCCGCACGCGAGCGATCGCGCGGTCAGCCTGGCCGCGAACACGACCCAGCACCTGATCGCCGATATCGAGGCGCTGCGCGAGGTCCTGGCAATCGACCGCTGGCTGGTCTGGGGCATCTCGTGGGGCTCCACGCTCGCGCTCGCCTACGCCGAGCAATACCCGAAGCGGGTCAGCGAGATCGTGCTGCACTCGGTCACGATGACCCGCCCGGCCGACATCGACTGGCTCTACCACGGCGTCGGCCGGTTCTTCCCCGAGGAATGGGCCCGCTTCCGTGCCGCTGCCGGGTCCGCTGCAGGTGACGACCTGGTCGCCGCGTACTACCGCCTGCTCAGCGATCCCGACCCTGCGGTCGCGGAGCAGGCCGCGCGGGACTGGTGCGCATGGGAGGACGCGGTCGTCTCGCTGGAGGACGGCTGGCAGCCGAGCCCGCGGTACGCAGACTCGCGGTTCCGCATGGCCTTCGCGCGGATCGTGACGCACTACTTCCATCACCACGCGTGGATCGAGGACAATGGGCTGCTACGCCACGCCGACCGCCTCTCCGGCATCCCCGGAGTGCTCGCACACGGCTGCCTCGACCTCGGCGGCCCGCCCGTCACCGCGTGGGAACTGGCCCAGGCCTGGCCGGACGCGGAACTCCACCTGGTCGCCGGCGGTCATACTGGCGGGCCCGGCATGGACGAGATCCTGATCGCCGCCACCGACCGCTTCGCCAGCCGCTGACCCGGCGGCCTACCACTCACTACTGCAGCGCCCGCCACCTACCGCCGTTTCGGCCACTCAGCACCGGTACTCACCGCCGGTACCGGCCATCCACCACCGGTACCGGCCACCCCAAGCGTCCGGCGTCAGTTGTTGCGGAGGGAGGCGTCAGTTGTTGCGGAGGGATATGTCGTCCGACTGGCCGATGTTGCTGGCATCCACGGCCCGCAACCCCTCGCCTAGGCGCTCGCGCGCCTGCCGGAGCAGCGTGAGTGAGTGCGTCGCCGGACCCTGTGCGGCTGAGCGTTCCAGGTCGGCGCCGTGCTCCTCGACGAGGTGCGCCTGAAGGGCCGCGGCGACCTCGTCGACCGCCTTCAGTGCCTGGTAGAGACCCAGCTCTTGTCCGTTGTTGTTGTTGTCAGCCATGCAGGCCAGTATCCCGCGTCCTCAGGCCCGGAGCCGGACCAATAGGTTCCTTTTGGCGCTCTCGGGCAGGTCACGCTCGTCGAGAATCTCGAATCCGGCTGGCAGCAGCGACGCGGGTTCACCGGGCTCAAGGCACCAGTCAGCGGGCAAGCCGGGCCGGGCCCGCCGGGCCTCGGCGGTGAACGCCTCCCAGCCGAGAACACCGCCCGCGGCCACCGCGCCCGCCGCGGTGGCGAACACCGCGCGGTCCCAGAAGCCGGTGCACAGCACGAGCGCGTAGCCGCCCGGCTCTGGGCGCCATGCCCCCAGATCGGCCTGCACCACGGTGATCAGCTCGCCGACGCCGCGGCGGCTGGCCTCCTCGGCCAGCACGCCGAGCGCCACATCGGATATGTCCACGGCGGTGACCCGGTGCCCGGCCGTGGCGGCCAGCAGGGCACTGCCCCCGAGCCCGCAGGCAAGATCGGCGACGGGCCCGTCCGGCACCCCCAGCGACAGCGCCCGCACCGCCACCGGATGCGGTTCGAGCGGCGCCGGATCGCGGCCCTCGTACCTGGCGTTCCACCGCTCCCGGTCCGGATGCCCCGCCAGCTCTCCCACGCCCGGCATGCTATGCGCCGCCGACGGCGACCGTGCCGGGCTACCCAGCCCACATGACGGCTCAGCATGCGCCGGCGACGGCGACGCCCTGGGCATGCCAGCCGACACAACGGCTCAGCAGAAACGCCACTGAGGCGTGTTAGCTATATGCGGATGAACGTTAGGGGCCGGTGATGGCGCGGACAGCGGGAAGACCGGACGCATCCTCGGGCCGTCGACGTCTGTGCAGCCGGCCGACGCGGACGAACTCGTCAGAGACCTGTACCAGGCCCATGCGCTCGCCGTGATCCCGGCGGCGAAACTGCTTCCGCGCGACCAGCCAAGCGCCGAGGATGTCGTCCAGGACGCCTTCTTTAATCTGTACCGGGCGCTTCCCAGGCTCAGCGGCGCAGCCTGGCCCGGACCACTCCGCGTAGCGCGGCCGGTCCGGCGACGGGACGGAACCGGTCGGACGCGGCGCTCAGCGCCCGGTACTCGTCGTCGGTCAGGTCGACGTCGGCGGCGGCGGCGTTCCGTTCCAGCTGTTCGACGCTGGAAGCGCCCGGGATAGCGACTACCGCGGGGCTATGGATGGCCCAGGCCAGCGCGGCCTGAGCCGGGGTGATCGTGTGCGCGTCCGCGACGTCCCGCAGCACGGAGATGAGCTCGCCGGCGCGCTCGAGGTTTTCGGGAAGGAACAGCGAGCTGGCCGCCCGGAGCCGGTTCGCCGGACGGCTGTTCGGGGTGTACCTGCCCGACAGCAGGCCCTGCGCCAGCGGGCTGTAGGCGATCACCAGGTGCTCTTGCGACTCGGCGAACGGGATCAGATCGCGCTCCGGTGAGCGGGCGACGAGGCTGTAACGGACCTGATTGCTGAGCACCCGGCTGCCCAGCGCCGCTTCGGCCGCGCGCCACCGGTCGAGCGAGTAGTTGCTGACCCCGGCGTCGCCGACCAGGCCCACTCGCTGCAGTGCGCGCATGCCCCGCATGATCGTGCCGTCGCGGATCACCGGGTTGGGCTGGTGCACCTGGTACAAATCGAGCCGGCGGACGCCGAGCCGGTTCGCGCTGGCCACGCCGCGCTGCTCTACAACCGGTGCGATCGGCAGCACCGGGAGGATCTTCGTGGCGATGAAGACCGACGCGGCGTCCTCGCCGAGCGCGTTGCCGAGGATCCGCTCGCTGCGCCCGAACCCGTAGATCTCGGCGGTGTCGAACAACGTGACGCCGAGCTCGAGTGCACGGCGGGTAATCGCGTGCGCCTCCCGCTGGGCGTAGGCATCCCCGTAGCCCCACTCCTTGGACCCGAACTGCCACGTACCCAGGCCGATTTTGGAGATCTTCTTCGCGGTGTCGCTGGCCAGATAGCGCATGCGTCAATTGTCAGACATTTGCGGCGGAGCGCCAGGGCCAGGGCCGCGCGACGTGATCCAGGCCGCTCAGCGCTGCTCGCATGGACCGCACGGCGTGCCCGGCCGGCGCAACGTAGTGCACCCGAATTGACGAGCAGTCGACGCCGCCGGGATTGACCAGGTAATACGTGGGGACCTCGCCGGTCTCAGGCCGCTATCTTCTAGGGGCTCAATACCGTGTTCCAGATGACGCGAAGCGGCCCTTACCTCCTGACTTCGGACTGGCCGCGAGGGATTACTCGTCCGAAACGGTGATGCCCATGGTTTCGGCGAGCACCGGAGCCAGGTAGACGAGCTGCCCCGTGCTGACCGTGGCGCCGCGTAGCGAGTCCGGGCCGATGATGATGCCGAGCTCGGCACCGCGCAGGTCGGTCCCGTTCATTGTCACCTTCGTGAAGTCGGTTCTGGTCAGCCGCGAGCCGGGGAACGCGGTCCGGGTCAGCGTCGCCCCGGCGAAGTCGACGTCGCGCAGCTCGCAACCTGCGAAGGTCACCTCGGTGAGCGCGGCGCCGCGGAAGTTCACCGAGTCCAGCTTGCAGCCGCGGAACGTGACGCGGCGCAGCTCAGCGGCGAAAACCTCGGTGCCGGCGGCGACGCTCTCGACGACCGTCACGTCCGTCCAGTGCGACTCCCCCAGGCCGGTCGCGATCAGCCGCACGTCGCGCATCAGCACGTCGCGCAGCCGGGCCTTTGGCAGCCGCCCGCCCTGGAAGGTCACGCCGGTCAGGGCGCATTCGATGAACTGGCTGCTCGCCGCCTGCGGCTCGCCGAAGCTGAGCTGGTCGAAGCGCACGCAGTCGTAATCCGCGCCGGCCGTCAGCCCGCCGGCGTGCGGCGTCAGCACTGCGGCGAACGGAAGGTCCGCGACGTCCTGCCAGTCCACGGGTTCAGGCATTCCAGCTCCGGTACCGGGAGGCGCTGTTCGCCCCGATCAGCGTAGACTCCGGGCCGTGCGATCCTACCGCGACGTCTGGCTGTGGCTCGGCGGCCTGTTCCTCACGCTGTTCGCATTTCTGGCCGCCGTCGCTATCGCATATTTTCTCAAGCAGGCGCATTATTCCCTTTTCATTAATGGCTGGATGCTGGGCGCACTCATCTGCTTCCTGGCGGCCTGGACCTGCTTCTTCGGCGCCGTCGCGCGCTGGTCTTTCCCGCCGGTCGCGAAGGCCGAGTTCCCGGGCGTCGAGGTCGAGATATATGGCACTGGCTCGCTGGACACCCAGCGCGAGTCGGAGTCCGGCCTGTCCGTACCGGCGACCCTGCGGTCGTTCCACGTGCGCTTCACGAGCACGGCGACCAGCCAGGATGCGAGCCTCACGGTGCTGCTTTACGTCAAGCTGATACCGGGATCCTGGGGACGTGTCGGCGAGGCCGTCTGCCCGCCGCCGGACTGGCTGCTGCCGCCGTCGCTCGGCCTGACGCCGCTCAGCATGCCCTTTGCCCTGCCGCCGGGAGGCACGGTCAGCGGGCACCTGGCCTATGAGATTCCCGGGTACTACCTCGATAAGATCGAGCAGCCGCTGAATGCGCGGCTCGAGCTTTGGGATCATGTCACCGACAAGCGGATGAGCATGCCAGCCGAGATCGGCAGCCACGACAAGAGCGGGATGGTGCCGTCACGCGGCGGGGCTGAGGTCCTCGGCCCTGAGTACGAGAGCCAGCAAGATCAGCCAGATCACCAGGACGATGCGAGGCAGGCGTCGCCCTGAGTTCCTCTCCCGGAGGCCTGCTTGACCACGACCGATCTCGACATGCTGTCCATAAATACGGACTCCGAGGGGCATTGCCCCCGCCCGCGACGTGACGGCCACCGTACGGGAGTGGTAGGCACGTGAGAGCAACGCAGCTCCTGCACGAACGCGGGCAGAGCCTCTGGCTCGACAACATCACCCGTTCCCTGCTCGACAACGGCAAGATCCAGCACTATATCGACGCCTATTCAGTGACCGGCCTCACCTCGAACCCGTCGATCTTCGACAAGGCGATCGACTCCGGATACTACGACGATGCGATCCGGACAAAGACCGCCCAGGGGCTGTCCGGCGAGGGCCTGTTCTTCGCGCTGGCCACCGAGGACCTGCGGCGCGCGGCCGATGAATTCCTCGGCGTCCACGAGCGCACCGATCATGTGGACGGCTGGGTATCGCTCGAGGTCTCGCCGCTGCTGGCGCACGACACGGCCCGAGCTGAGATGCCCGGGCCGGACGACGACCTGGAGGATTGAGCAATGCCGACCGTACCGCTCCGTGAGCGTCCCGCCTGGAAGGCGCTGGAGCAGCACTACGCCGAGATCGCCGAGGTTCACCTGCGCCAGCTGTTCGCCGATGACCCGGGGCGCGGTGAGCGCCTCACCGCGGAGGCGGCCGGGCTATACCTCGACTACTCCAAGAACCGAGTCACCGATGAAACGATGCGGCTGCTGGTCCAGCTCGCCGAGGAATCCGGGGTGGCAGAGCGGCGGGACGCGATGTTCCGCGGCGCCCGGATCAACGTGTCCGAGAACCGGTCCGTGCTGCACGTCGCGTTGCGGATGCCCAAGGGGACGTCCCTCGTCGTGGACGGCGTCGACGTGGTCGCGGAGGTACACGACGTCCTCGACCGCATGGCAGATTTCGCCCGTCGCATCCGTTCTGGCGAATGGAAGGGCTACACCGGCAAGCCGATAAAGAACGTGATCAACGTCGGCATCGGCGGCTCGGACCTCGGCCCGGTCATGGCCTACGAGGCGCTGCGCCACTACTCGCGGCGCGACATGACCTTCCGGTTCGTCTCGAACGTTGACTCGACCGACTTCGTGGAGGCGACCAGGGACCTGTACGCGGACGAGACGCTGTTCATCATCTCGTCGAAGACGTTCGGCACGCTGGAGACGCTCACCAACGCCCACTCGGCCCGCGACTGGGTGATCGGCCAGCTCGGCGACGACGAGGCGGTGGCCAAGCACTTCGTCGCGGTCTCCACCAACGCCGAGAAGGTCGAGGCGTTCGGCATCGACACCGCGAACATGTTCGGTTTCTGGGACTGGGTCGGCGGCCGCTACTCGATGGACTCGGCCATTGGCCTGTCCACCATGATCGCGATCGGGCCCGATCACTTCGGCGAGATGCTCGCGGGCTTCCACGACATGGACGAGCACTTCCGCACCGCGCCGCTGGCCGAGAACCTGCCGGTCCTGATGGGCCTGCTCGCGGTGTGGTACGGGGACTTCTTTGGGGCGCAGACCGCCGGCGTGATGCCCTACGACCAGTACCTGAAGCGGTTCCCCGCCTACCTGCAGCAGCTCACGATGGAATCCAACGGCAAGCACGTCACGCTCGAGGGCGCGCACGTCGACTACGACACCGGCGCCATCTACTGGGGCGAGCCGGGCACCAACGGCCAGCACAGCTTCTACCAGCTCATCCACCAGGGCACCCGGCTGATCCCGGTCGACCTGATCGGCTTCGGCAAGACCATCAACCCGCTGGGCGAGCACCACGACATCCTGTCGTCCAACGTGTTCGCCCAGGCCCAGGCCCTGGCGTTCGGCAAGACCGAGGAACAGGTGCTCGCCGAGGGCACCTCGCCCGAGGTGGCGCCGCACCGGGTGATGGAGGGCAACCGCCCGACCAACGTCATCCTGGCGGAGATCCTGACCCCGCGCCTGCTGGGCACGCTCGTCGCGCTGTATGAGCACAGCGTGTTCACCCAGGGCACGGTGTGGGACATCGACTCCTTCGACCAGTGGGGCGTCGAGCTGGGCAAGGTGCTCGCGGTGCAGATCATCCCCGAGCTCACCAGCGACACCGAGCCCGAGCTCAAGCACGACTCGTCGACCAACGCCCTCATCCGGCGCTACCGCTCGCTGAAGGCCTGATCCCGGGTCACGCCGAGCCGCCCGATCCTGGCTGGACGACATTCAGGGTCAGGATCTGGACCCGCTTGGAGCAGGTCGGGGACGTGTACTTCAGGTACACCGGCGTGGTCTGGTTCGGCGGGTAGATCATCAGCCAGTGCGCGGTGACCATGCGCTCGGAGAGGAGACCGGGGTAGCTGCGGGCGTGCTGGACGGCGGGGACGAAGAAGTGGGGGTCGAGGCGGAGCACGCGGATGCAAACACAGCGCAGCAGGCCAGTAGCGCCCCCGGCGAGCGCCTTGCTGGCCATACCTGGAGTTGACGTCATGTGGGCGGTGTCCTTCAGCCCGGTCGGCTCTGCGAGCCGTGTGATCCATAGGACGCCGATCGGGTTAGCCCGGTTGGGCCGATATTCCGGTGTCTCTGCCCGGTATCTCCGCTCAGCTGATGAGCAGCGCTATCGCGATGAACTGGCAGGTTGCGGCCGCGCAAACGAAGACGTGGAACACCTCGTGATAGCCAAAGATGGACGGCGCCGGATCCGGCCAGCGGCGATGGTAGGAAAGGGCTCCGGCCGTGTAAAGCAGGCCGCCGCCCGACATCAGCATCCCGGCTACGGCACCGCCGTGGATCCAGACCTCCGGGAGCGCCAGCGCGCCCATCCAGCCGAGAGCCAGGAACGTCGCGCCGACCAGGCGCTCCGGCCCGCTCATCCTCCACCGCATGCGGATGCCCACCGCCGCCAGCGTGAGCGACCACATCACGATCAGGCAGGCCAGACCCAGGGCGCCGCGCATGGCGATCACGAAGGCCGGAGTCGCCGTGCCCGCGATCAGGAAGAAGATCATCGTCTGGTCGAGCCGCTGCAGCCGCTGTCTCCAGCAATCCGACCAGGTGCCCCGGTGATACAGCGCGCTGCTCCCGAACAGGGCGCTCACGCTGGCCGCATAGATCGCGACGGCCGTGACCGGCGCCTCTCCGTGCGTGTGCACCAGCAGCAGCGTGCCAAGCACCAGCGACAGCTCGAACCAGAGCAGGTGCAGCCAGCCCCGCAGCAGTGGTTTCGTGTAGTAGACACCACGGCGTGCGTCATACAGCGCCCCCACGGCCGGCGCTGCTGCCGCCCCTGCCGTGGAATCCGTCACCTTGGACCTCCGCTGTCTTGCCGGGAACCGCTGCCCTCATAACGGCCCGTTAACCCAGTGTCGTTCACGGCGGTCTCAGATCAAGCCGTTTGCCCAGGTTACGTGGTTGTTCACGCACGCCGCGCCAGGCCATCTGGCCGCTCCGCGGTCAAGCTCAGGCGGCTGCCGGCCGCGCGATAATGCGCAACGCGGGGCGTGTGGCACCAGCTGCAAGCGTTTCTCTGATGGTGGCGATCACCCTCGCTGGACCCGTGCGGATCTGGCGCGGAGTGAAGTGCAGCACGAGTATGCCGTGGGTGCTCATGCGGGCGTGCCTCCGCATCGTGCGCTCCCAGTCGGCCGGATTCAGGTGCCACTCCCGCGAGTCGATCTCCACCGCCACCCCTTCCCTTGACCACCAGGCATCGGGAGAGGCGATGAAGCCGCCGTCGGCGGTGAGCAGCCGGGCGTTGAACATCGGCCTCGGCAGCCTGGCTCGTCTGATCAGGTCCCGGAACTCCCCCTCGGTGACGGACCGTATGCCGTCGGCCACCTCTTCCAGCACTCGCCGCAACCGCGCGGAGTCCCACATCTGGCCCTCGAGCAGCTCGCGGGCTAACGCGGACAGCGGGCAGTCGCCGCGCTGCACTGCTCCTGCGATCAACGCCCGGACCTCGGCCAGGTCGGCCAGAGAGCGGGCGGCGTCGGCGAACGCCCGGGGCGGCAGGGCATACCTGCGCCCGCCCTCCCGAATCACCCGCTGCGGCATCCTGGTGGTCCGGTGAACAGTGACGAAGCCCAGGCTCGCGGGCCGCCGCGTCGCGGTCACCAGGACATCGAAGCGGCACGATTGTGTTGCAACCAGGCCAAGCCCATGCAGCGCCGCCTGTCCGGTGAGGACGCTGCCAGGGCCGCCGTGCAGGAGGGCGGCCATCTCCAACTGGGGCACGGTCGGGGTACCGGTCTGCGCGACATAGACGCCGGGCAGCAACCGCTGCCACGGGCCATCGGGCTTGGTGCGACTGTGCAGGGCGGCCCGGGTCATACCGCAGCCGAATGCCTGTCGCCGGGACATAACGTGTTCTTGTGCTCGCAGGATCGCCGCCAGGGCCGCCCGATCGAATTCTGCGTAACGAGGCATATCCGCAGCGTGGCATTCGGATCCGACAGAATGGCCGGAGAAGCCCAGAGCCGCTTACGGGAGGACGCGAGTCGTATCGATGTACCTCTGGTCTCGTTCTTACAAGCCCGGAGGTACATCGATCGCCTCCGAGAGGCCAGCCTGGGGCGGGAAGAGGTGGCTGGGCCGGACCGGGCCGTTTGGGCGGGCCAGGCGACGGCGCCGGGGCGCGTGCGCGGGCCGGGCCGGGGCGGGCGGTTGGGCGGACCGACTTAGGGGCGGGTTATCGGCGGCTTATGGGGTCCTTATGGACGGCCGCTTTTTCCCGCCGGACCGTTGACTCGCGCCAAGCCTCGGCATAACGTCCTAATCATAACTGATAGGAAACTTTCCTATTAGTTATGAACTCCGGCTTCCTGCCTGCCGCTGGGAGGAGACCGGCCGCCTCTGCCCCTGGGAGGAAACGTGGATCAACCCCCGCTTGGCCCGCCGCGCTACCGCCTGTACCGGTGGGCCCGCCGCCGCTGGCGCCTGGCCACCGCGGCCCTGGCGGCCGTGCTGCTGGCCGGTGGCGCGACTGCCGCGGTCGCGGCCTCGGCCCAGGTCGGCCAAGCATCGGCGGTGGCCGCGCTGAGCGCGAACTGGTACGAGTCGGCGCCGTACTACAGCACGCTGGACTCGGACGCGCCCGATCTCGGCCAGGTGATGGCCGCGACCGGGCAGAAGGCGTTCGACATGGCGTTCATCCTGGCCGACGGGAGCTCCTGCACGCCGGCCTGGGACGGGACCGACCCGGTCTCGTCGGACACCCAGGTGGGCTCCGTGATCAGCGAGGTGCGTTCCGATGGCGGCGACGTGATCGTCTCGGCGGGCGGCTACAACGGCACCAAGCTGGGCCAGGTCTGCGGCTCCGCCTCGGCCACGGCGGCCGCTTACCAGCAGGTGATCACCACCTACGGACTGCACGCGTTCGACTTCGACCTGGAGGAGCCGGAGATCGAGAACTCGAGCGCCATCGCCAACGAGCTCGGCGCGGCGCAGATCCTGCAGCAGGAAGACCCCGGCCTGTTCATCTCGATCACGATGCCGTCCACAACGACCGGCGCGAACTACTTCGGCGGGCTGCTGCTTGATGAGACGAAGAGCCTGGGCTTCACCCCGAACGACTACACGATCATGCCGTTCGACGGCGGCTTCAGCGGCGGATCGTCGCAGGTCACCGCGCTGCAGGATTTCAACGCCCAGCTTATGAGCACGTTCGGCTGGTCCAGCTCGCAGGCGTACGCGCACGAGGGGTTCTCCGGGATGAACGGCCGGACCGACACCGGCGAGTACTTCTACCAGAGCGACTTCCAGACCGTGCTGAGCTTCGCCGAGAGCGTCGGCATGACCCGGTACACGTTCTGGTCGGTGAACCGCGACCGCGAGTGCGACCCGGTCGACAACAACGACGTGACGTCCTCGGACTGCAGCAGCGTGGCGCAGAATCCCTGGGACTTCGCCGCGTACACGGTCGCGTTCGCGAACAGCACCTCGCCGAGCCCAACCCCGACGCCAACCCCCACCCCGACTGCGACGCCCACCCCGACTCCCACGCCAACCCCGACTCCGTCACCCACCTCTACGAGCAGCGGCTGCTCGGCCGCGGCCTGGGTGAATGACACGGCGTACGTCAGCGGCGACGTGGTGTCGTACAACGGCGACCAGTGGACCGCCAACCAGTGGAACTACGACGAGATCCCGGGCGGCTCGTCGGGTGCCTGGAACAACGACGGTCCCTGCTGAAGCGGCCGCGCCGGGTGGCCAACCCCCCCACCGGGCCACCCGGCGCGTGCCTAGCCGATCCGC
Source organism: uncultured Actinomycetota bacterium (assembly GCA_963778075.1). GTDB lineage: Bacteria > Actinomycetota > Actinomycetes > Streptosporangiales > Streptosporangiaceae > JASHPR01. The sequence goes on from CAVZTJ010000001.1 coordinate 271,837, forward strand.
TCGATCAGGGCCTCGATCAGGTGCGGGCCCGGCTCGGCCAGCGCCTGCTGCAGTTGCGTGCCGAACTCCCCTGGCGTGCTGGCTCGGCTGGCCGGGACGCCCATCCCGTTGGCCAGCGCCACGAAGTCGAGATTGGGCCGGGACAGCTCGAGCAGGTTGCGGGCGGCATCCCCGGCCGGCTCCGCTCCGACCCGGTTGAGCTCGATGTTGAGGATCGCGTACGAGCGGTTGTTCAAGATGACCGTGGTGATGTCCAGGCCTTCTCTGGCGTGCGTCCACAGCGCGGACAGCGTGTACATGGCGCTGCCGTCCGCCTCCAGCGCCAGCACCGGCCGCCCCGGGCAGGCCACGGCCGCCCCGGTGGCCACTGGCAGGCCCTGGCCGATCGACCCGCCGGTCAGCGTCAGCCAGTCGTGCGGCGGCGCGCCGGCCGTGGCCCCGGGCAGCCATAGCCCGGACGTGTTGGCCTCGTCGGACACGATCGCGCCCTCGGGCAGCAGCGCGCCAACGGCCGCCGCCACGGCATCCCCGGTGAGGTGACCGTCGCCGGACGGCAGCTCCGGGCGCTCGGCCTCGTGCGCCAGCGGCTTGGTATCGGGCGCCGCCAGGTCCGCCAGGCGCCCGAGCGCGCCGCACACGTCGTCCGCGGGCTCGGCCAGCACGTGCACCTCGGCGCCGGCCGGAATCAGCGAGCTCGCCTTCCCCGGGTAGGCGAAGAACGAGACCGGGGCCGCCGCTCCGGCCAGGATCAGGCGCCGCGCCCCGGCCAGCTGGTCGGCGGCGAACTCGGCGAGGTAGGCGAGGCGGCCGATCCCCGGGATGCCGGCCCCGCGCTCGAGCCGGGCCGGGAACGTCTCGCAGAGCAGCCGCGCCCCGGTCGCCTGGGCGACCCGGCTGGCGGCCTCGAGGCCGGGCCGCCGCGCGGCTGGCCCGCCGAGCAGGAGCACGCAGGGTTCCCCGGAGCGCAGCGTTCCGGCCACTGATTCGATCGTCTCGTGCGGCACGGATGCGGGCGGGCGTACGCGCTGCGGGGGCGCGGGCTCGGCGCCCTCGGACCAGGAGACGTCGGCGGGCAGGATCAGGGTCGAGATTCCGCCCGGCGGGCGCATCGAGGCCGCGACCGCTTCGGCGGCGTCGGCGGCCACGTCCGCGCTGCGCGCCGAGCGGCGCACCCAGCGGGACACCGTGCCGGCCAGCGCCTCGATGTCGGACTCGAGCGGCGCGTCGAACCGCTTGTGGTGCGTGGCGTGGTCGCCGACGACGGCGAGGAGCGGGGTGCGTGCGCGCCGGGCGTTGTGCAGGTTGGCCAGCCCGTTGCCCAGGCCGGGGCCGAGGTGCAGCAGCGCCGCCGCCGGCAGGCCGGCCATCCGCCCGTAGCCGTCCGCCGCGCCGGTCGCCACGCCCTCGAACAGGCACAGCACGCCGCGCATCTCCGGCACCGCGTCCAGCGCCGCGACGAAGTGCATCTCCGAGGTCCCCGGGTTGCTGAAGCACACGTCCACGCCGGACCCGGTGAGCGTGCGGATCAGGGCCTGTGCACCGTTCATGCCTTGCCTCCCGCGAGTCGGCAGCAGCCGGTCAGTCGAACGCTGACCCCGGGCCAAGCATGCCCTGCGGGTCGAAGGCGTGCTTCACCCGGCGCATGAGCGCGACGGCCACCGGGTCGGCCAGCTCCAGCCAGTAGCTCTTCTTGGCGTGGCCGATGCCGTGCTCGCCGCTGATCGCGCCGCCCCGGGATACCGCTGCGGCGAAGATGTCGCGCAGCAGGCCGGCGCGCGCCTCCGCATCGGGCTGGAACACCGCGAGGTGCACGTTGCCGTCGCCCGCGTGCCCGGTGCCGACGGCGAGACCGCCGTGATCCTTGGCGATCTCGGCCACCTCGGCCAGGAAGCCCGCCATGGCGGCGCGCGGCACCACGGTGTCCAGGATGTCGTCGGCCCCCGCCCCCTTGGCCGTCCAGAACGCCTTTTCCCGGGCCTCGATCAGCCGCCGCGCGGCCGCGGCGGGCAGCACATAGACGTCCGGGGCGCCCAGATGCGTCAGCAGCCCGGCCGCCTCCTCGGTGGCCTCGGCCAGGCGCTCGTCGTTGCGCTCCTCGAGCACTACTACGAGGTAGGCCAGCGCCTTGTCCCGGATGGCCGCCGGGATCCCGAGGTCGATGCCCTCGTTCGCGGTGATCACGGACATCGTCACCATGTCGATGTACTCGAGGATGAGCGGCCCGATGCCGCTGTTCACGATCGCCGGGACGGCGGCGGTCACCTTGTCGAGTGACGGGAACGGCGCCAGCACGGTGGCCTGGGCGGGCAGCCGCGGGTAGAGCCGGACCGTGGCCTGGGTGACCAGCGCGAGGGTGCCCTCCGAGCCGATGATCAGCTGGGTGAGGTCGTACCCGCCGCTCTCCTTGACGATCTTCCCGCCGGTGCGCAGCACCTCGCCGGACGCGAGCACGGCCTCGAGGCCGAGCACGTGGCGGCGGGTGATGCCGTACTTGACCGCCCGCATTCCGCCGGCGTTGGTGGCGACGGTCCCGCCCAGGCTGGCGCTCATCTCGCCGGGATACACCGGGTACACCAGGCCGTGCGCCGCCGAGGCCTCATCCAGCTCGGCCAGGGTCACGCCGGCCTGCACGACGGCCGCATGGTTCGCGGTGTCGATCTCGAGCACCCGGTTCATCCGCTCGAACGACACCACGAGGCCCCCGCTGTCGGGCACCGCAGCGCCGGAAAGCCCGGTCCCCGAGCCGCGCGCGGTCACCTTCAGGCCATGGGCGGCAGCGACCCGCAGCACGGCCGTCACCTCGGCGGTGCTGCCCGGCCTGACCACGAGCGCCGGCGGGACGGCCGCGACGGTGAGGCTCTCGTCGTGCCCGTACTCCGGCGGGCTGTCGGAAAGCACATGATCAATGCCCACGGCCTCGCCGAGCGCCGATCGCAGGTCGGTCACCAGGCCCTCCTCACGTGACGGCGATCTTGATAGGTTACCGGCTGGTAACGAAGACTATCCGGAACGGGACGCCCCGGAGTGCCCTGGCCAGCCAAACTCCCCCTGTTCGCGAGCCTGTCACGTCGCGTTCCGCGTTCCAGCACCTTCCGACGCGCGCCCCGAGCGCGCGATCGGCGCGCTGGCCGAACTGCGCCGGCGGGGCGTGCGCGCCGTCCTCGTCGTCGCGGGCGACGGCCCGCTGCGCAGGCCGCTGCAGGCCAGCGCCGCCCGGCTGCCGGTCAGGTTTCTCGGCCACGTGGCCAGCCGCGAGTCGCTGGCGAAGCTGCTCGCGACCGCGGATGTGGTCATCGCCCCCAGCCCGGCCGAGACGTTCGGCCTTTCCGCTCTCGAGGCGCTGGCCAGCGGCACCCCGGTGGTGGTGAGCAGCCGCTCGCCGACCTGCGCGGGCTGATCGGCGCCGTTCCCCGCGGCACGGTCGTGCTCGACCTCCCGCTGCCCACCGGGATCTGGGGCATCCTCGGCCGGGCCAGCGTGCCCTACGTGGCCCGGATCAACCAGACCATCCGTCAAGCCGCCGCCGTCCGCGGCCTGCCGGTCGCCGAGGTGTCCGCCCACTTCCTGCCGCCCTGGGCCGGGAAGTTCGGCCCGGACAACTTCCACCCCAGCCAGGACGGCTACCGCGACTGGGCGCGCGCGCTGCTCACCGCCATTCCGGCCGGCACCGAGATCGCCGCGGTCCCCACGCTGTGACGCAGCCCTCCGGCGCCACGGTCGTGATCTCGCGCAAGCGGGGAGGATGGCGGGACCGCGCCAGGAGCTACCTGGTCATGCTCGACGATCAGCACGTCGCGAAGATCAGGCACGGCCAGCGGATCGAGGTTCCGGTGCCGGCCGGCCAGCACGAGCTCTTCCTGAAGATCGCCTGGTGCCAGAGCCGGTCCTTCACCTTTGACGCGCGGCCAGGGGAAGCCGTCGAGTTCCGGTGCGAGCCAGGTGGGTCAGCGGCGGCCGCGCTGGGGCAGGTGCTGGCCGACACGGACGCGTACATCAAGCTGACCCGGGTCTAGCTGACGGCGGCGCGCGCCCAGGTCCGTTGGCAACTGGAAGCGCCGACGGGTTCGCTGGTCATGGGAGGCTTGGTGGCCATGTCCACGGAAACAGGCCGCGCCAGGCGGCAGGACGACATGCCAAGCGTCGATCGCCTGCTCGCCCTGTCCGACGGCGTGGTGGCGATCGCGCTCACCCTGCTCGTGCTGCAGCTGCGGGTGCCGTCTCTGCCGAGCGCGTCGGCGGACTCGGCGTCGGCCCTGGCCTCGGCGCTGGCCAGGGGCGGCGACCAGCTGACCGCTTATGTGATCTCGTTTTACGTCGTCGCGCAGTTCTGGCTGGTCCACCACCGGGTGTTCCAGCATCTGGTCGGGCAGGAGGAGGGCCTGGCGTGGTGGAACTTCGGGTTCCTGTTCACGATCACGATCATGCCGTTCACCAGCGACCTGCTCGGTGAGTACGGCAGCAACCCGCTCGCCGTCGACATCTTCGCCCTGAACCTGCTGCTGGCCACCCTGGCCACGCAGGCGACGTCTGAACTCGGGCGGCGCCGCGGCCTGTTGACTCCTGGGTCGCACAGCGATGCCCGGCGGGGCGGACTGCTGCGCTCGGTGGGAACTGTAACGATCCTCGCCGCGTCCATGGGTCTGGCCTGGGTGAACGCGGGTAACGCGAAGTTTGTCTGGCTCTTGCTCGCCGTTATACCGAATCTCGTCGACCGGTGGATGCGCAAGCACCCCGGGCCCCAGGACCCGGCACCTGCGGCCGGGCCATCCGGCGCTGCCGGGCCGTCTGGCGACGGTCCGCGTTAGCGCTGGCGCGTAGGCTGCGGTAAAAGGAGCAGGTAGGAGGCGGCCGTGGAGTACGAGCACATCCTGGTCGAGCGATCCGGCGAGTTCGCCACCGTGACGATGAACCGGCCGCAGCGGCGCAACGCGCTGTCGCTGCCGCACATGCGCGAACTGATCGCGGCATTCGGCGAGATCGGCGACAGCGACGCGATCGGCATCGTGCTGGCCGGAAACGGCCCAGTTTTCAGCGCCGGGCACGACTTCTCGGACGTCGTCGACGGCGATCTGGCCGCGGTTCGCTCCCTGCTGCAGACCTGCACCGAGCTGATGGACCTCATCCAGCACGTGCCGCAGCCGGTAGTAGCGCGGGTGCACGGGCTTGCCACGGCGGCCGGCTGCCAGCTCGTCGCCACCTGCGATCTGGCCGTGGCCAGCGAGAACGCGGGCTTCGCCACACCGGGCGGCAAGGGCGGCTGGTTCTGCCACACTCCGATGGTGGCGGTCGCCAGGAACGTCGGCAGGAAGCGGGCCGTGGAGATGGCCATGTCCGGCGACGTGATCGACGCCAGGACCGCGCTGGACTGGGGCCTTGTCAACCGGGTCGTGCCCGCGGACCAGCTCGACTCCGCCACCGCCGACCTGCTCGAACGGGTGACGCTCGGCTCCGCCGAGAGCAAGGGCATCGGCAAGCAGGCCCTGTACGCCCAGATCGACCTGGACCAGCCGAAGGCGTACGCGTACGCCATCGAGGTGATGGCCGCGACCAGCCAGCTCCCGGACGCGCGCGAGGGGATGCATGCGTTCCTGGAGAAGCGCAAGCCCGAGTGGCGCCGCGCCCGGCCCTGAACCCAGCCATAGCGCCCCATTCGCCGCCGCGACCGGAGGATTATCCCGGCGCGAAATGGGAAGTCAGATCGGCCACACCTGTTGACGCCAACCAACACGAGGCCGCTATGACAACTACCGCCGACACCCTGGCGGAGTGGTGGTCGCTCGCCGCCTGCCAGTCCGCCGACCCGGACCTGTTCTTCCCGATCTCCGGATCGGGTCCCGCCCTCGGGCAGGCCGCTCGCGCGAAGGCGGTCTGCACCGCCTGCCCGGTGCGCAGCGACTGCCTTCGTTACGCGCTGGCCGCCGGGCCCCTCCAGGGAGTCTGGGGCGGCCTGACCGAGGAGGAGCGCCGCCTGCTGCGGCAGCGCGAGGCAAAGGCACGCCTGCGCGCGTCGCGGACCGCTTCGCCCCTCCTCGCGGCCGGCCTGGGCCGGCGCGGATGTTTAGAGCCCGCCATACCGGACAGCTAGGACCACGTCGTCGGCTCAAAAGGAGGGCAGAGCCATTTATATCGGAATTGGAACCGTCGTAGTCATCGTCATCATCGTGCTGATCATTTTCGCCTTGCGGCGATAGTAACGTGCCGCTCCAATAGGCCGCCTGCTGCAATCAGCAGGCGGCCTTCGGCTGCGTGAGGTCATTTTTCCCGAGTCTGCGGCGGCGGGCGGCGGGCCTCGGCGGCGATTTCCAGCGCCTTGCCGGTGTAGACCTGCGGTGCCCGCGGGCGAGGCGCTGCGGATCCGCAACGAGCGGCGGCTGAGCGCGCTGGGCATCGCCAGGGGCCGCGGGCCGGCGTGCCCGGTCGAGCCGATGGACGTTGGACGCCACCGCCGACCGCAAGACCGGGACGCTCCGGGTGAACGCGGTTCACCGGGACGTGCAGTTCACCAAGCCGATGACCGCGGCGGTCGACCGGGAGATCGCCGACCTGGCCCGCTGGCTCAAGCTGGATCTCGAGATGCCCGGTCCTGCGGGGCAGCGAGCCCCTGCATGACGTCTGCGAGTGCCTCGAGGGCCGGAAGCGCTTCGGTCAGAGAGGCCACCTGATCCGCGGTGAGCTGGGTGAGGCACTCCGATACCGCTGCCGCGCGGCGGGCCTTGATCTGCTGGTCGATCCGCTTCCCCTCGGCCGTGCTGACCACCGAGGCGCTGCGCAGGTCGGTCGGATCGGGAATCCGGTCGATGAGATCCATCCCGTGCAGCTTGCTGACCACACGGGACAGCATGGTCGGATTCAGCCGCTCGATCTCGCTGAGCTCGGACAGGCTCAGCGGCCCGCGCGCGACGATCAGCCCGAGCACCGACGCCTGCGACGGGGTGAGGCCGGCCCCGGTCGAGGACGCGTTGAGCTGCCGGGCGAGCTTTCCGACGACCCGGCGGAGGCGGATCGCCCCGTCATCGTCCATGGCCTAGCCTTCCATCTTCCCGGAACAGATAGTTGCCTTTCGGCAAGCAGTGTAATGTCATGGGGTAGTGGCTGAGCAGGTTACACACGCTGACCACGGCATCAATGGCGCCGCGGCCGAGCCCGCGCGCCGCCGGTACCTGGTCTTCGCCGTCGTATCGCTCGCGCTCATGATGTCTTCGGTCGACCAGACCATTGTGGCCACCGCGCTGAGCGCGATTCAGCACGACCTGCATGCTCAGGTGAACTGGAGCAGCTGGACGATCACCATCTACTCCCTCGGTCAGGTCCTGGTGATGCCGCTGGCGGGCAAGCTGGGCGACCAGTACGGCCGCAAGGAAATCTTCCTTGGCGCCGTCGTCCTGTTCACCACCGCCTCCCTGTGCTGCGGCTTCGCGAACGACATTTACCTGCTCATTGTGCTGCGCGCGGTCCAGGCAATCGGCGGCGGAGGCCTCATGCCGTCGGCCACCGGGATCATCTCGGAGATCTTCGGCACCGAGCGCGACCGCGCGGTCGGCCTTTTCTCGAGCATCTTCCCGATCGGCGGCATCATCGGGCCGGTGCTGGGCGGCGTGTTCGTCACATACTGGTCCTGGCGCGGGATCTTCCTGGTGAACGTCCCGATCGGGATCGTGCTGCTGGTCCTGGGCACGCTGATCATCCCGGCCATCCCCCGGCGGCCCGACCGTCACCTCGACATCCGCGGGGTGGCGCTGCTGGGCGGAACGCTGCTGCCCGCCATGCTCGGCATCGCATATCTCGGCGGCAGCAACGGCCACGTCACCAGCCCCGCGTTCCTCGTCCCGGAGTGCGCGGCGGTGGTCGCGTGCGTCCTCTTCTTGCGGCACACCGCCAAGGCGCCGTCGCCCTTTATCTCGCTGCGGTTCATCACCGGCCGGGGCTTCGGCATCATGAACCTGCTGAACTTCCTGTACGGCAGCGCCGTGCTGGGCTTTGCGCCGCTCGTTCCGCTGTATGCGCAGAACCGCTACGGCCTCCGGCCGCTTGCCGCTGGCACGCTCCTGACCGCCCGGGCGGTCGGGATGATCGCGACCGCCGGGCTGGCCGTCTACCTGCTGCGCCGGACGGGGTACCGGTGGCCGATGGCCGTGGGCTTCACGCTCATGGCGATCGGCGTGCTGGGCACGGCGCTCAGCCCCCACGGGCTCTCGCCCTACGGATGGCTGGTGCTGGCCACCGGCATCTGCGGCATCGGCATGGGCATCTCGACCCCGGCGTCCAACAACGCAACGCTGCAGCTCGCACCGGAGCACGCCGCCGCGGTAGCGGGGCTGCGCGGCATGTTCCGGCAGGCGGGAGCCATCACCGCGGTCTCGATCACGGCGGCGATCGTCGCCCGCAGCACCAATCCGGGCATGACCCAGGCGCACGTCTTCATGGTCTTCGCGGCGATCACGGCCTGCTCGCTGCCACTCATCCTGCTGGTCCCCGAGCACCGCGGCCGCTGGTAACCGCGGCGCAGCCGGTCACACCCGCGCGATACGACGGCCCCTCGCGAACAGCGCCATGGCCATGGCGTGCAGCCGGTCGCCGATCGCAGCGTCCGTGAGCCCGGCGCAGGCCCGCGCGTTGGAGCTCTCCAGAATGATCCCGAGCTTGAAGCAGGCCAGCACGACGTACCAGTCGAGCGCGTCGAGGCTGCGGTTGCTGACGGCGGAGTACGCGGCGACGATGTCGCTGACCGGGCCAACGTCGCCCGCCTCCCACAGCGCGCCGCCCGGTTCCACGGTCTCGTTCCCGTCGGGGATGCTGGCCACGAACCGGCCGAGGTCGACCAGCGGGTCACCGATCGTGGCCATCTCCCAGTCGAGCACCGCAGCGACCCGGGGCTGGCCCGCGTCCACCAGCAGGTTGCCGAAGTGAAAGTCACCGTGCATCAGGCCGGGAGGCTCGTCCGGCGGCTGATTGCCGGTCAGGAACGCCGCCAGTTCATCCATGCCGGGCAAGGGCTCGCCCGGGTACCCGGGCAGGCGCCGGTAGCCCTCCCATTCCGCCTGCCAGCGGGGCACCTGCCGACTCAGGAACCCGTCCGGGCGCCCGAAGTCCGCCAGCCCCGCGGCCACGTAGTCGACGCAGCCGACCCGCGCCAGCTCGGTGGCGGCTTCCTGGCCCAGCTGCCGCCTTCCGGCGGCGGCCGCCGCGTAGGACGGCAGCCGCACCATCGGGTTGACCCCATCGACCGCGCGCATGATCACGAACGGGATGCCGAGCACAGACTCGTCCGCGCAGGTCGCGGCCCAGCCCGGGTGCGGTACGTCGGTGCAGGCCAGTGCCTCGAGCACCCGTGCTTCGCGCAGGATGATCTCCCCGGCCCGCGGCCGCGGGTGCCGCGACGGACGGCGCAGCACGTAGTCCGTGCCGGCCCGGCAGAACCGGACCAGCAGGTTCTGCGTGCCTCCTTCGAGCTGGACCAGGTCCTCCACCGGCCCCGGCGGGAAGCCCTGCGCATCGAGCCAGCCCGCCAGCGCGTCGGCATCGATCAAGTCGATCAACGCAGCACCACGAAGCGACGAGGCTGGTCTGAAACGCCAGAAGACATATCTTTTACCGTAACGAGTCCCGAGGGGAGCGCATGTACGCACGACAGCATGCCCTGGAGCACCCCGGCCAGCCCGCCATCATCATGGGGACGTCCGGCGAGACCGTCACCTTTGCCGAGTACGAGGCCCGGTGCAATCAGATCGCGCACCTGCTGCGGTCAGCGGGGCTGCAGCGGGGCGACCACATCGCTGTCTTCATGGAGAACAGCATCCCGATGCTGGAGATCGAGGGGGCCGCCGAGCGGACCGGGCTGTACTACACGCTGATCAACAGCTACCTGGCGCCCGACGAGGTCGCGTACATCATCACGAACTCGTGTTCCCGGCTGCTGTTCAGTTCGGCCGCCAAGCGGGAGGTGGCCGAGCAGGCCGCGGCGAAATGCCCGCAGCTCGAGCGCCTGCTGACGACCGGGCCGGACGTACCGCCGGACGGCTGGGAGTCCTTCGATGCGGCCGTCGCGGGCTTCCCGGGCGACCCGGTCCCCCACGAGTCGCTCGGGGCGGCCATGCTCTACTCGTCGGGCACGACCGGCCAGCCCAAGGGCGTCCTGCGGGACCTTCCGACAGTCGCGCCGAGCGAGCCGCTTCCGGTGATGCTATTCGTCCGGGCCATGTTCGGGTTCCGCGACGGCATGACCTACCTGAATCCGGCGCCGCTGTACCACTCGGCTCCGCAGGCGAGCGTGGCCGCGTCGCTGCGGATGGGCTGCACCACGGTGGTCATGGAGCACTTCGACGCCGAGCAGTGGCTGGCCCTGGTCGAGCGGCACCAGGTCACCAACTGCCAGATGGTGCCGGTGATGTTCAGCCGGCTGCTCCGGCTGCCCGAAGAGACCCGAGCGCGCTACGGCACCTCGTCGCTGGAGTGCATCGTGCACGCCGCCGCACCCTGCCCCGTTCACGTCAAGAAGGCGATGATCGACTGGCTGGGCCCGGTCATCACCGAGTACTACGGCGCCACGGAGGCCAACGGCTTCACGTTCTGCGACTCCGCGCAGTGGCTCGCGCATCCCGGCACAGTCGGACGCGCCATCCTCGGCGAGCTGCTGATCCTCGACGATGAGGGCAGGCAGCGGCCTGCGGGCGTGGACGGGACCATCTGGTTCCGCGGGGCGACCGCCTTTGAGTACTTCCAGGACCCGGCCAAGACCGAGCAGAGCCGGACCAGCGACGGGACCACGAGCACCGTCGGCGACGTCGGCCATCTGGACGGCGAGGGGTACCTGTACCTCACCGACCGCAAGAGTTACATGATCATCTCCGGTGGGGTCAACATCTATCCCCAGGAAACCGAGAACCTCCTGTCTGGCCATCCGGCCGTGCTGGACGTGGCCGTCATCGGCGTCCCCAACGACGACCTGGGCGAAGAGGTCAAGGCGGTGGTGCAGCTCGTGGATCCCGCCGCTGCCGGGCCGGATCTCGAGCAGGAGCTGATCGCCTACTGCCGGGACCGGCTGACCCACTTCAAATGCCCGCGGACCGTTGACTTCGTCGGCGAGCTGCCCCGGTCGGCGACCGGAAAGCTGTACAAGCGGCTGCTCAGGGATGAGTACTGGAAGGGCCACCAGACGCCAATCGTCTAACGATGTTTGTTGCCTTATCGTTACCAGAATCGCAATCCCGCCGAGGAGTGCGGGCGTGTAACGGTGTGACCTGTCCAGCACGGCCGGACATCTGGAGCGCGCGTTGCGCCACGACGAGCAGTTCGAGGAATTTTATCGGGCCAGCTACGGCCGCACCTTCGCGCTGGTCGCTGCGATCACCGGGAGCAGGCACGAGGCGGAGGACGTGGCCCAGGAGGCCTATGCCCGCGCCCTGGCGCGATGGTCGCGGCTGCGCGGTTACGACCTCCCGGAGGCCTGGGTGCGCAAGGTGGCGCTGCGCCTCGCCATCGACTCGGGGCGTCGGCGGCGACGCAACCTGGCCGCCGCCGCCCGGCTCGCGGCGCAGCGCCGCCCGGCCGGCCCGAGGCCGGCGACGACCTGAAGTACACCCCGCTCGGGGCGGCCCTGCTCGGCCTGCCCTTGCACCAGCGCCAGGTCATCGTGCTGCACTACGTCGCCGACCTGCCGGTCAACGTGATTGCGGACGAGTGCGGCCTGCCCGTGGGGACCGTAAAGACCCGGCTGTGGGTCGCCCGGCGCCACCTCGAGCAGCAGTTGACGAGCCGACCAGAGGGGGTGGCGTGATGCAGGACCATGAACTTCGCGACCAATTCGAGGAGTGGGCGAAGCCGCTGCGGGCTACTCCAGCCCCGGCCGTTGCCGCGCTGCGCAGCCGGATCAGGCGCAGGACCGCCCGGACCGCTGCCGCCACCGGGTCCGCGCTTGCCGTCGTCGGCCTGGTGGCAGGCCTGCTGCTAGCCGGCGGCCTGGTCGGTAGCGGAAAGCCTGGCGGTCCGGTCGGTAGCGGAAAGCCTGGCGGTCCGGCAATTCAAGTCCAGGGCTCGGCGTACCCGGCTCCACCCGGCCAGCCGTACGTGTTCGTCAACAACTCGGCGACCTTCGTCAACGTCGGGAATGTACCCGCCACTCCCGCCGAACTGAGGAACGCGGCGACCGGCAAGGTCGTCAAGGTCCTGTTGCCGGTCGGCCCAGGCGTCAGCTTCAGCACCGCCGCCGCCTCGCCCGGCGACCGGCTGTTCGTGCTGGCGCAGCAAGACAGCGACGGATCGCTCAGCTTCGCAGAGATCCGGATCGGCGCGTCCGGGAAGCCTGGCGCGCTGCGCCAGGTCCTGCCGGATCTGCCGACGCCCGCCGGCACGCAGGTCGTCAGCATGGCCGTCAACGCGCCCGGCACCCGGCTCTCTTTCATTACCGCCGCCTCGAACCCCTACGGGCCGAGCGGGCCGAGCGGCAGCCTGGTGGTCTACAACCTGCAGAGCGGCATGCTCATCGGCAGCTGGCCGGTCGCCTTCAATAGCGGCGCAAGCTCGCAGTTCGTGGGCTACGGGAACAATCTGGTCGCGTCGATCGACACCGTAGAACGAGGTCAGAAGCTCCTCGTGGACACCACCACGCCATTCCGCCCTGGTTCCTCGCTGCTGGCCGATTCCCGGCGCTACGGAACCGGCTCCTCCGAGACCTTCACTCAGGACGGCAACATAGGCATGGCCTATGTGAACAACCAGGGCCGCGTGCTCCTAGTGGAGTACTCTGCCGCGTCCGGCAGGGTGCTGCGGAACATCCCGATCGGCCCGTCAAGCGCCACCTACGGGCCATACTTCTGCGGTGCGCTGTGGGCCAGCGCGAACGGCCATGAGGTATGGACCCAGTGCGGCACCAGGCAACTAGTAATCGTCGGCGGCCACGCCACACAGATCCGGCTAGCCTGGCTGCTCCCCACCTCCAGCGGGGCCAGCGAGTTCGCCTGGTAAGCCGACCGAGCCGACGGATCGCTCTGTAACCCGAGCATGAGAGATCTTTAGCCGTACCGGGGCCTTTCGCAATATCTCGCCACCGTGGCGGGCACGTTAAAGAAATGTCACTGTGCCCGCATCTATGCCATGGCGCGCCAATAAGAAATGGCCGCCAGTTATCCTGGCCTGCGGTAATTCCTGGGATAGCATCATCTGGTTGTACAGATTAGCTGCGGATAGCGAATAGCGGAGGACCTGGATAATGAGTTTTCGAAGCAGTGCCATTGGGCTCGCCAAGCGCGCGATGCCGGGGCGCACCCGGATCCGCCTCGGCGCGGTCGCCGCCTCGGCACTGGTCGCGGGCGCGGTCGCGCTCGCCGCGCCCGCCACCGCGAGCGGCGTGGCCGCTGGCGGTCACGCAACTCCTCCCAGCTGGGCCGTTCACCTGCTGCCGCTGAACGCGATGCCGGTCGGCTCGGTCGCGTTCGGCCGAGGCAGCAGCAACCGTCTCAAGGTCAGCGTCGTGATGTACGGGCTGACGCCCGGCTCGTCCCACCGCGTGAACCTGCTGTCGTCGACCCGGCCTCACGTCATCCGGTTCGGCACGATGACCGCTAACAGCGTCGGCCAGGTGCGCGCCACACTGACCAGCAACTACACCGCACCGTGGGTGCCCGGGATGCGGCTGGTGATCCACATGGGCGTGGGGCACGGCAGCGTCGCCAGGCAGCGGATCGCCCAGACCGGAGTGCTGGGCCATTTCACCACCCGGTGGCACCGGCTCACCTCCGTCGAGTACAGCTACACCGGCGTCAGCTACGGCACGCCCAGCGGCGTGGCCACGGTCTCATACAGCTCGCGCCACAAGACGCTGACCGTCACGGTTAACGCCAGCGGTGTGACACCCGGGCTGCACGCCGCTCACATTCACCTGGGCAGCTGCATGAGCCAGGGACCGGTCAAGTACATGCTGAAGGACCTGCTGGCCAACAGCCGCGGCAAGATCGTGAACGCCGTGCGGGTCTTCACCAACGTCACGAGGCCGATCCCGGCAAGCGGCTGGTATCTCAACATTCACCAGGGGAACAGCAACCAGATCCTCAGCAACGGCAACCCAACCATTTACTTCCGCCCGCTCCTGTGCGCGAACATCAGCGGACGCTAGCGGACTCCTGCGGTGGCTCCGGCCGGCGATGTCGCCTGCCGGAGCCACCCCGGGACCCGTCTGACCAGTAGCACTAGGCGGGTTGCCGTTGCCTTTGGCCCGGATGGCTGCGCCCCCGCCGTGCAGCCATGCGAGCGGCCGCTAACAGCGCGACTGTTGCTATCGAGCCTGACCAGGCCGGATGGCGCATGGTTCCCCCCAATAATCGGACGACTGCCCGCACCCGGGATGCACTAAAGCCCTATCCCGGGCTGTTTGCGGCTTGCATCCTGCTAGACGCCTCGCCGCGCAGCGCAGAGCACGCTGCGGCCATGGGGAAGTCCCTAGAGCTTCCGGGCTTGCCCGATCCGGCCGACGAGCTGATCGCGGAACTCTGCGCTCGTGCTGGATCCGCCCAGGTCGGCGCGACCTCGCCGCCCTGGCCGCCCTGGCCGCGCGCGCCGAGGTTCCGGCCGCCGATGCCCGAGTACTCGCCCTCGCTGTTCTCCCGCACGACCACCCAGCTCGTCCCGGCCAGCCCGGTGTTGCGGAGCGGCCCGCGAACGCCGGGCAGGAACGTGACCGGCCGGACGTTGGCCCACAGATCGAGACCCTGGCAGATCGCGAGCCGGAGGCCCCAGAGGCTGACGTGGTCTGGGACGGTGGGCCAGCCGACCGCGCCGAAGTAGATCGCGTCGAACCCGCGAAGCTGGTCGAGGCCGTCGGCGGCCATCATCCGGCCATGCCGCGTGTAGTAGTCGCAGCCCCAGCCGAACTCGGTCCACAGGACACCGAACGCGCCGGAACGGGCGGCCGCCGCCTCCACCACCGCCTTGCCCACCGCAATGACCTCGCCGCCGATTCCGTCTCCGGGTATGACGGCGATCGAGAGTTCCGGCACGGACGGTTCTCCGTCAGGCATTGCTCACAGTCTGTGACGGCGCAGCGTCCCGCGGGCCCGACAGCGAGCTGGGCTTGTCGAGCAGCCCGCCGAAGCTGAGCTGCTCGAACGGATGCGTGCACGGGCTGCCGCTCGCCAGCCACATCTGCCGCTCGGCCAGGTCCATGACAACCGACAGTATGGTTGCGTCCTGGTCAATCGGCTGCACGCGCGGGTCGGGGTGACCGCAGATGCTGGTCGGCCAGCCGGCGTGATCGGAAAGAAGCTCGCCGATCGCCTTGACGTCCCAGCTGGCGCTGCCGCTGAGCTCGCCTGCCACGCGCTGCAGCCGAATCAGGCTGTCGGGCATCGCGTACAGCGACACCTCATCCACTCCGGGCGGCAGGCTGAGGAAGTGGTTGGTGTGGGCGAGGCTGCCGTCCTGCGGGATCTGCCAGCTCAGCGCCCGGAAGTCGCCCGGCGCGGCCTCCACGTTGACCGCGACGTCGTCGGCGTGCGCGAGGAGGTAGTTGGCCGACGACGACCGCGGCGCGGCCTGGGCCACCTTCAGGGCGTCGGTCAAGGTCTCGCAGTCGGCCATCAGGCGGAGCATGACGTGGTACGGGATTCCCGGCTCCCCCCGGTCCGCCGAGCTCACCAGGGCGTTCGTGACAACGCCGAGCCCGGCCGAGTTCATGCTGGCCTTGGCGAGCAGGCCCGCCTCGACGAGGGTCACGAAGTTAGGCCGGTCATCGGACTGCTCGACTTCGAGCACGACGACGGTCTCGAACGCGTGCGGCATCCAGTCCCAGTTCTGGGCCAGCAGCGGGCGCCCGGCCCGTGTCCTGCGCGATAGCAGGGCAAGGGCCGTGCACTCCCTGGCCCGGACGGCGCGCTGCGCAGCCGCTTCCCTGGCGCTGGCCGCGAAGATGATCTCGGTACGGGCGTTGATCGCCAGCACGTCGCGGGCCGGCAGCCCGGAGCCCTCGGCGATGCCCTCGATTTCCTGCATCACGTCCGGAGACAGATCCTGGATCGGCTTCTCGTAACGGGCCGCGGACGCGGCGGCCTGTTCCCAGCTCCAGCCGGCCGTGTTCGCGAAGATCTCCGCGTAGCTGTCCCGGCTGAGCTGGATGCGCTCCCGTGCCTGCTCGCCGTACGCCCGGCCACGCTGCCGGGCGTCGCCGCTGATCCTGAGCCGCGGATAGGTGTTCACGACGTCCTCCCTGAACGGGCGCGATCGGGGTCGGCCTGATGCAGCTCGGCTGGTGACCAGTATTTCTTTGGGTGACTATTCGTCTTTATAGCATCGCAAGACGCTCGATCGTCTAGCCGCGCCAGGGCGAGATCACGGCGACGCCCAGGGGCCGGAAGTGGGGAACGTTGCGGGTCACGACCTGCAGACCGTGCACCCTCGCGGTAGCGGCGATCAGAACGTCGATGCCGCCAACGGCCGTTCCGGCTTGCTCGGTGTGTGCGAGCACTCGTCCCCACTCGTCCGCTATGGCGACGTCGACCGGGAGCATCCGTTCGCCGAACCGGTCGGGGAGCTCGCTGGTCAGCCATTGCTCCAGCCGCTCACGCCGTCGGCCCCTCGCGAGACGGTCTACCCCCTTCCGCAGCTCACCGAGAGTGATCACGCTGAGGTAGGTGCGGTCCTCGTCGACCTCGTCGAACCATCGGATAATGCCGGGGTCGGGCCGCGGCTTGACCCACTCTGAAATCGCGTTGGTGTCCAGCAGGTAACTCATAGTGAGAGGTCGCGCGCGCGGTCATCCACCCGCGCGACGTCTAGCCCCGAGTCGCGCAGCGGAGATGCGGCAAGGAATTCGGCCAGGCTGCCGACCCGAGAGGTCTTCTTGTGCCACTCCTCGGCAGACACAACGACGGCGATTTCCCGGCCGCGCCTGGTGATCGCCTGCGGGCCGTCGCTGATCGCCTGGTCCAGCAATTCGCTCAGCCTCGCCTTAGCGTCCACCACGCTCCATGCGCGGACGTGTCCCGTGCCGGCCATCGCGACCACCTCCTCGGATGACCATAATAGTCCTTATGGTCATCCGAGGTCAGGCGGCCGCCCCCGACTACTGGCTGACCATCTCCAGAGGTACGTCGGACATCCCCACCAGGCCGGCGGCCTTGGCGGCGAAGTTCATCAGACTGAAGCTGCTGCTGGTCGCCGACGTGAGGCTGCCGTCGGTGGCCTTCAGCGTGTAGCTGCCGGCCTTGCCGGTGATCTTGCAGCCCGCAAACAACGGTTCCCGGGTTGAACATGACGATCTTCGCGCCGTTGGCAATGGCGAAGTTGTACAGCGTCTGGTAGTAGCTGGCCTCGCTGGCGGAGGTCGATGTTCCGTCGAACATCGGGCTGCTGACGCCATACCAGGTGATTGCGTTCTGCAATTCGCTCTCGACGGTGGCGAGTGGGGTGGCGCCATAGTCCGTCCAGATGTAGTAGAGCGGCGTAATGCCCGCCTGCTGCAGGGCCTGGATGGTCGGCGGCCAGACCGTATTCTCCGCATCGGCAGGCTGGCCATTGCACCCGGATCCCGATCCGTCGGGCGCGCAGATGTCCACGATGGACGCGCTGACCGTGGGCGCCGCGGATTCCACCTGCTGCCAGCTTGGCAGCGTCGGGTACGCGTAAAGCGTCGTGACGATGGACTCGGCGCCCGACGCTAATGACTTTGGCGCAAGCCCGAGGCTCAGGCCGAAGATCAAAACGGGAGCCGCAATAAGCGCCATCGCCCGAATTAAGACACGCATGGCTCCTTTACCCCCCACCCCTCGAAAGCCTGACCTCCGAGATTATGCCGGTTGCCCCGAACTGACCAGGCCGATTCAGACGGTGCTGGTTTGTAGGGATAAACCTTTAATGAGGCAAATGCACTTACAAAAGCGCACCCATTTAATCCTCAACAATAGACACCGGACAATTATTACCGTATTTCAACGATGCGTAAACGGTGTCCTGCCCCCGGTCCCAATGGCCTCGCTTTAGAGTCTGATGGGATATCGTGACCGTTTTCTGGCGTTGTGGCTGTTCCGGGGCCGGAACTGCGGGTACGGCAGCCGGCTCACCGGGATCGCAGCGGACGCGGCGGACATCCCCCGGACCAGATCAGCTTCCCGCACGCCCTGGCCGCCGCGACCGCCACTGTGGCGGCTTTCCCCCCTCAGCAGGCCGACCTCGCCTTCGCCACGTTCCTGACCAAGATCCTCATGCCCGCCTTCTTCACCCACGACCGCCCCGGCCGGGCCAGCCCGCGCAAGACCAAGAAGGCCGGCGACTTCCCCCGTCCGCAAGCCAGGTTAGCCCAGCGTCACCAAAGTCACCCGCACCATCGAGTTCCACCTGCTGCCCCTGGCAGCTCACCTGAAGGCAACGCCATCGGGACATGACGGATGGGAGCCTTCCGGTGCGATGATTTTCCTGGCGGCCGCCGGTCTTACCGAGCATGACTATGACGACGAGAGTCCACAGCGTGTCGATCCCGGTGGCCGATCAGGACCGGGCACTGGCGTTTTACACAGAGGTGCTCGGCTGCGAGCTGCGCACCGACATCGAGGTGTGGCCTGGGGCCAGGCTGGTGGAAGTGGTGCCCCCCGGGTCGAGCGTCGGCCTGGTGCTACTGCCCCCGGACAGCGAAATCCCGATGGCCGTACGGTTGGGCACGACCAACGCCGAGACCGCCTACACGCGGCTTCGCCAGGCGGGCGCGAGGCTGCACAACGACGAAGTCGTGCACCTCGACGGCTACCCGCCGATGTTCTTTTTCGCCGACCCGGACGGCAACGGGCTCGTATATCTAGAGGAAGAACCCGGCGGGGCCAGCGGCAACTGATGCCGGCATCCCGAACTGGGCCGTGAGCCGGAGTGGTCATGGCCGCAGAATCGAGTTCTACCTGCTCTGCCCCTGGCAGCTCACCTAAAAGCAACGCCATTGCCCCCGGGCCCGGCGCCGGACCAGGCACGGCAGGAGGACGGGTCGCGTTCGCGGCGGGCAGGCCGACCGGAATCATGGGGCCATGACCGTGTACGAGCTGAAAGACCTGTTCCGGCTGCCAGTGGTCGTCGCGCCGATGGCCGGCGGCCCGTCGAATCCGGCGCTGGTTGCCACTGCGGCCGAGGCCGGCGCGATCGGCTTCCTCGCCGGGGGTTATAAGACTGCGAGCGCCGTCGCGGCCGAGATCGCTGAGGTCCGGGCGGCGACGGCGGGGCCGTTCGGAGTCAATCTCTTCGTTCCAGGAGACCCCTCTTCGGAGCCGGAACGGGTCGCCACCTACCTGGTATCGCTGGCCGGAGACGCCGTGGCCGCCGGCGGCACCGTCGGGGAGCCGGTGTGGGACGACGACGGCTGGGCGGACAAGCTCGCGGCAGTGCTGGCCGCCGCGCCGCCGGTGGTCAGCTTCACCTTCGGCTGCCCCGCGGCCGAGGTCGTGGCCGAGTTCCGCGCAGCAGGTACCGTCGTCGCGGTGACGGTGACCAGTCCGGCCGAAGCCGAGGCCGCCACAGCTGCCGGCGTGGACCTGCTCTGCGTGCAGGGCATCGAGGCAGGCGCGCACCGGGGAACGTTCAGCAACAGCGACGCCCCCGGCCACGACTACGGGCTGCTGGCGCTGATCGGCGACGTCGCCCGGGTCACCGGCCTGCCGCAGATCGCGGCCGGCGGGATCGTCTCCCCCGGCCAGGTCCGGGCCATCCTGGCGGCCGGAGCGGTCGCCGCCCAGTGCGGCACCGCGTTCCTGCGTTGCCCCGAAAGCGGCGCGCACCCGGCGCACAAGGCCGCGCTCGCCAGCCCCAGCTACCGCGTGACCGCCGTCACCCGCGCGTTCAGTGGGCGGTCGGCGCGGGGCTTGCTGAACCAGTTCATGCTCGACCACGCAGACGCACCGGCCGCCTATCCGGAAATCAACAACGCAACCCGCGGCCTGCGCGCGGCGGCGGCCAGGGCCGGGGATACCGAGCGCATGAGCCTGTGGGCTGGCCAGGGCTTCCGCTCCGCAACCGACCGCCCGGCCGCCGAAGTAATCGAGATGCTGGCCCGGTAGCCACGCCCCCGGCGAAAGACTTTCGGCGATTACTTTACGAGCGTATACGCTCAGCGTATGCTCTCGGGTATGAGTGTTCCCCTGACGCTGCTCGGCCTGCTGGAGCGGGAGCCGAGTCATGGCTATGAGCTCAAGCGCGATTACGACGCGTTCTTTGGCCGCGGTAAGCCGGTGTCCTTCGGCCAGGTCTACGGGACGCTGTCCCGGCTGGCCCGAGACGGCAAGGCGATCGCGGGACCCGCCGAGCACGGCGAGGGACCCGAACGGCGGCGTTACGTGATTACCGAGCAGGGCGCGTCCGACGTCGAGAGATGGCTGGCCGAGCCCGCCGAGCCAGAACTGCACTTGCAGTCGATGCTGTTCGCCAAGGTGGTGCTCGCTCTCATGCTGGACCGCCCGGCTGCCCGGTACCTGGACATGCAGCGGGCCGCACACCTGGCGCGGATGCGCGAGCTCACCGAGCAGATCCAGAATGGCGGCGTTCTCGACACCGTGCTCGCCGACTACGGCCTCTACCACATGGAGGCTGACCTGCGCTGGATCGACCACACCGCGGCCAGGCTGGACATGATCGCGAAGGCGGTGCACGGATGACAGGGAAACCAGCGCCGATCATCGAGGCGCGCGGAGTCGAGAAGTCGTTCGGCCACACCCCGGCGCTGCGCGGCGCCACGATCACCGTGGCGCGGGGTGAGATCCTCGCGGTCATGGGCCCGAGCGGGTCCGGCAAGTCGACGCTGCTGCACTGCCTGGCCGGGATCCTGACCCCGGACGAGGGCGAGGTCTGGTTCGACGGCAGCCGGCTGGACACCATGCCCGAGGGCAAGCGCAGCGACCTGCGCCGGGACCGGTTCGGGTTCGTGTTCCAGTTCGGCCAGCTGGTCCCCGAGCTGACCGCGGAGGAGAACGTCGCCCTGCCGCTGCTGCTCAGCGGTGTGCGCCGCGGCCCGGCGCTGGCGGAGGCGCGGCCCTGGTTCGGCCGACTCGGCCTCGACGGCCTCGAGGGCCGCCGGTCCGGTGAGCTGTCCGGCGGCCAGGCGCAGCGCGTCGCGCTGGCCCGCGGCCTGGTCGCGCGGCCGGAAGTGCTGTTCGCCGACGAGCCGACCGGGTCGCTGGACTCGATGTCTGGCGAGCTGGTGATGCGGCTCCTCACCGCCGCCGTCCGCGAGCAGGGCACCACGGTCATCCTGGTCACCCACGAGGCCAGGGTCGCCGCCTACGCTGGCCGGGAAGTCGTGGTCCGCGACGGCACGGTCGGCTCGCTCACCCAGGTCGCGCAGTGATCCGCCTCGGGCTGCGCCTGGCGGTCAGCGGTGGCCGTGAGGCCGTGGTCCGCCTGGTGATCCTGGCCGTCGCCGTCGGGCTCGGCGTCGGCCTGCTGCTCACCGCGCTATCCGCGACTAGCGCGGTCAAGGTGCAGAACGCTCGTTACGCGTGGCTGTGGACCGGAACCGCCTCCGTGGCCGCCGGCCACGGGCCCGCGGGCACGGACCCGCTGTGGTGGGGCATCAGCGGCGACGAGTTCGGCGGCCAGCAGATAGCCCGCATCGAGGTGGCCGCCACCGGCCCCACCTCACCGGTGCCCCCGGGCATTCCACGTGACCCCGCCCCCGGCCAGTACTACGCCTCCCCGGCGCTGGCCAGCCTGCTGCGTAGCACCCCAGCGGACGAGCTCGCCGACCGCTACCCCGGCCGGCAGGTCGGCTCGATCGGCGACGCCGCACTGCCGTCCCCGGACTCGCTGTACATCATCATCGGGCGCACCGCCGCGCAGATGGCCGGCACCCCCGACACCATCGAGGTGACCGGGTTCGCCACCGCGCTGCCGGGCTTCGGGAGCGCGCGAAACCCCAGGGGGCTGAACATCACCCCGCCCCAGCAGGGAGTCGGGGCCGGCGGCGTCGACCTCATCCTTTCGGTGGTGGCGCTGGCCCTGCTGACCCCGCTGCTGATCTTCATCGCCACTGCAACCCGGCTCTCGGCGGCCCGCCGCGAGCAGCGGTTCGCCGCCATGCGCCTGGTCGGTGCCAGGCCGCGGCAGATCTCGGTAATCGCAACCGTGGAGTCCACGGTGGCCGCGGTGGCGGGCGTGGCCGCCGGCTTCGGCCTGTTCTTCGTGCTGCGGATCCCGCTCGCGGCCGTCCCGTTCACCGGTGAGCCGTTCTTTCCCGCCGACATGTCGCTCAGCCTTTCGGACATCCTGGTGGTCGCGCTCGGCGTGCCCGTGGCGGCCGCCCTGGTGGCCCGGCTGGCGCTGCGGCGGGTACGGATTTCCCCGCTGGGCGTCGCCCGCCGGGTGACCCCGGAGCCGCCGCGGGCCTGGCGGGTTATCCCGCTGCTGGCCGGCCTGGCCTGGCTCGGCTTCTTCGTTGTGCACGGCCGGCCGACCAGCGTTTCCGGGCAGATCGGGGCGCTGGTACCCGGCTGCCTGCTGATCCTGATCGGCCTGATCATCGCGGGGCCTTGGCTGACGATGACCGGGGCGCGGATCATGGCCCGGCACGCCAGCCGCCCAGGGCCGCTGATCGCGGCCCGCCGGCTCGCCGACGACCCGCGGGCAGCGTTCCGCGCGGTCAGCGGCCTGGTCCTGGCGCTGTTCATCACCACCGTGGCCATCGCGGGCAACGCTACCCAGGACGCCAAGGAGGGCCACCCGGTCGGCTGGGCCGCAGCCTCCAGCGTCCTGGTAGACGACCTGGCCGACCAGCCGCTGCCGGTCCAGGGCCAGCCCTCGAATCCGCCGCTTACTGCCCCGGCACCGGCGCGGATGCTGGCCCCGCTGCTGGCCCGGCTCGGCAGGATCCGCGGCGTCGAGGCCGTGATCGCGGTTCGCTCGGACGGCGCGTCGACCCTGCCCAGGGCGCTGCTCGGCGGCAGCATTGCCGGGTTCCCCTCGGCGTATCAGGAGACCGGCCCCGTTCCCGCCGGCGTGGTGCCGTGCTCGGAACTGGCCCGCGTTCCCGGCCTCGGCCGCTGCCCCGCCGGCGCGGCGGCCGTGTGGTTCCCCAAGTTCCTGGACGCTGCCCCGCCCGCCAAGAGCCTCGCCAAGATCACCTGGCCGGCCGCGGACGTCCCCGCGCGCGAACTGGCCGGCCGGAGCGTGGACAGCATCGACATCGCGACGGACGGATCGCGGTCAGCGGTCGAGCAGGCCAGGACCGCGCTGGCGGGCGCGAACGCCTATCCGAGCCTCGGAACGCCGATGACTCTCGGCGAGGTGACGGCGCAGCTGACCTCGATCGCCAACGCCTACCAGCAGCTCGTGGACGTGGTGATCCTGGCCAGCCTGGCCATCGCCGGCTGCACGCTGGCCGCGGGAATCGCGGCCGGCCTATCCGACCGCAAGCGGCCGTTCAGCCTGCTGCGGCTCACCGGCGCCCGGCTCCGCATGCTGCGCAGCGTGGTCGCGCTGGAGAGCGCCGTCCCGCTGCTGGCCGTCGCCGCGGTCTCGATCGGCGTCGGGTTCATCGGCGCCGCGATGTTCGCGAGCGTGCAGCTACAGCACTCGCTCGTGGCCCCTGGCGCCGGGTACTACCTGCTCACCGTCGTCGGGATCGTGGCCTCCCTCGCGATCATCGCGTCCACGTTCCCGCTGCTGCGGCGCATCACCGGTCCCGATGCCGCACGGAACGAGTGATCGCCGATATGCTCTGATCGCACTCTCAGGAAGGCGAGGGAGGTGGGATCCGTGGACACGACGACATCCATGCGCTTCCCCCTCGCCGTGAGAGTGCCGAGAACCTGACGGGGGAGCGCGCCGCTTCCCGGAAGGACCTTCCATGACCGGTCTGGTGATCCGCCCGCTGACCGAGGGCGAAGAATCACTGTTTGAGTCTCTGGACGACCCGGCGCTTGTGGGCTTCGGCGCCTTCGGCGACCGCTACGGCGACATGGCCGCCCGCGGCGACTACCGCCCCGAATGGACCTGGATAGCGCTGCGCGACGGGACCGTGGTCGCCCGGGCAGCCTGGTGGGGTGGCCCCGATGACGACGCGCCGAGCGCGCTGGACTGGTTCGACTTCACCGACCCCGGCGCCGCCGTGCAACTGCTGTGTGCCGCGCCGCTGCGCGCCGAGTACTCCCTCAGGCTGCCTCCGGGCTGGCGGGGCGACGCCGCCGTCGCGCATGCTGCCCAGGCCCGCATCACCGCAGCCCAGGAAGCTGGCATGACGTTCCTGGTCGAGCGCTACCGCTACCGGTGGACGCCGGAATGCGGCGTGCCTGCCGCGACCGGGCGCCTGGAGTTTCGCCCCGAACCAGACGACGCCGTGATCCTCGACGTCTTCCGGCGAGTGCACAGCAGCACCCTGGACGCACACGCCAGCCGCGTCGTCGCCGCATCCGGGCTCGACGCCGCCGCCCAGGAAGACCTGGGCGATCTACGCTGGATGCCCAGCCCGCGCGAGTGGTGGCGGCTCGCCTACACCCCCGGCGGCGACCTGGTCGGCCTCGCCGCGCCGTGCCGCAACTACAGCGACCCCGTCGTCGGTTACATCGCGGTCGTGCCCGAGCAGCGCGGCCACGGCTACGCCTACGATCTGCTCGCCGAGGCCACCCGCCTGCTGGCCGCCCAAGGCGCAGACCGGATCGTCGCAGGCACCGACGTCACCAACCTCCCGATGGCAGCCACCTTCGCGAAGGCCGGCTACCCCGTCGCCCAGCACCGCATCGACCTCGTCTACTGAGCCGCCGACAGGTATTCCAGCGCGGCCTGCAGATTCGCTTCGCGCGAGTTCACCGAGTCGATCGTCAGCCGCTCGTCGGTCCATGGCGGGAAGTCGGCCCGGCGCCGCAGCACGCCCTCCCAGGTGGGCTCCGGGAATCCCTCGATGTTCCTCGTTCTGTGCTCTACCCGATCCCGGTAGACGCGGTCGTCGCCGCACTCGACGACGATGAACTTCAGCTCGGCGCCCACCTGGCCGGCCAGTTCCCGCCACTGGGCACGGGCGGGTTCCGGCCCGTTGACGGCGTCGACGATGACGTCGTGGCCAAGAGCGAGCTGCTCAGCGGCGAGCGCACCGACGACCAGGTACGCAGCGTGGTGTGTCGGAGCGGACGGGCTGACTCCGGCGCGCCACATCGCAGCTTCGGCCTGATCCACTCCGAGCACGGCGCACTTCAGCGCCCGCCCAAGATCGACAGCCATCGTGCTTTTCCCAGACCCCGGCAGCCCGGCGACGACGATTAACATTCCCGAAGCCTGTCATACCGGATTGATCATCTTGACTGCCCGGCAACGCCCGCTGATCGTGGCGGCATGGACGTAGCCGGGTGCCTGGGATGCGACCCCGCCGCCGGACGGCAGCATTCACCGGGGGGCATCTTGTACGAGACCCCATCGTGGCTGGTCAACCACGTCGTGGACGCGATGAATCTCGGCACGTTGATCGTCGCACCGCGGGAGCACATTGTGGCCGTAGCGGACCTCGACGGCGCCGCCGCAGGGGAGTGGGGCCGGTGCTGCGCGCCGCCGCGCGCGTCGTGGAGGCGCTCTGTGAACCGGAGCAGACCTACGTGTGCCTGTGGTCGCACGGCCCTGATGGGCGCAAGCACCTGCATTTCGCGGTCCAGCCGGTGACCGCCGACGTTGTAGCCCGCTACGGTGGCCTGCGCGCCGAGCAGCTCCAGGCCCGCATGCTGGCCAGCGGCGGCAGGCGGGATGCCGCTGAGGTCGAGCGGCTCTGCGAGCGGGCGCGTGAGCTGTTCTGGGTGATCGCCCTGCCCGGGGATGGCGCCTCGTCAGAATGAGGACGGCGTGATGATGGACAAAGCCCGCAGCTCACGGCGCCCGATGTTGCGGAGGCGGTGCGGGATTGTGCCCTGAAATGTCGCTGCGTCCCCGGCTCGCAGGTCGATGAGCGCGTCGCCGAACTCGAGTGCGCCCCGGCCGGTGAGGATGACCAGGCACTCCTCCCCCGCGTGGCTGAGCAGCTCGGCGGCGGAAGCCTGGCCGGGGCCGATGCTCACTTCCATGACCTCGAGCTGGCCCTGCATCGAGGGACTCAGTAACTGGTAGCGCGCCTCAGACGAGGGTCTTCCGATCGTCACCCGGTCGCCGCGCCGGACGACGCTGACCGCCTCCGCCTCGACCGGCAGAAATAACCGGAAGACCGGGATCTCGAGCGATGCGGCCAGCTTGCGCAGCGTGGCCAGCGAGGGCTGGACGGCGCCCGACTCGATCTGGCTGATCGCCGCGGCGCTGACCCCGACCTTGCGGGCCAGGGACGCGATCGTCATCTGCCGCCGCTCGCGCTGAGCGCGCACCGTGCGGCCGAGCTCCGCGGAGTCGTGCGGCTCCCCCGCGGCCTTGTGGCTCTTAGCCATAGATCGCCTTCTGGCCCACCTGCATGCCCAGCAGGAGCATGACCACCAGCACGCGCATGAGCTCCGGGTAGTCGTCGGTGACGTACTCCACGGAACGCGACCCGGTCAGCGCGACGCCCGGAATCATCGCGCAGGTCGCGGCGATCGTGGTCGAGTTCCACTCGATTCCGAGCTGGTACGGCGAGGCGAGCCGGTACGGGGTGGCCCGCTCGCGCCCGGCCACGGCCTTGGCGGTCGCCTCCCTGATGCGGGCCTGGGCCACCTCCGGGTGCAGGCAGTCGGCGCTGAACTTGTCGATCCCGTCCTTGACCGCCACGGTCGCCGCTCCGCCGAGAAACCGCTCCGCCTCCGCGCATACCGCGGAGTCGCCCGCGACGACCAGGACCGGCACCCCGAAGTGCCCGGCGTACGCGGCGTTCAGCCGGGTTTCCCCGGTGGGCTCGCCGTTGAGATAGACGTTCTGGATCTCCTTGCCGAGCAGCGTGTGGTTGAGCACGCCGCCCTCGGTTCCCGCGCAGGCGTGATATCCCACGAAGACCGCGCCGTCGTAGGACGTGTCGAGGCCCTGCACCATGCACAGCGACTTGTGGAAGCCCTTGATCGTGCGCGCGCGGGGATCGAGCCGCTCGAGCAGCAGGTTGCGCATGATCCAGTGCGAGTCGTTCACGAGTACTTCCTCGGCGCCCGCGTCGTAGGCGCCGAGGATGGCGGCGTTGGCGTCGCCGGTCATGAACACCCGGCCGCGCTGGTAATCGGCGCCGTCCGGAAGCACGTCCTCAGGGTCGGTGATTCCCGATACGCCCTCCATGTCGACCGAGATAAACACCTTCACTGTGGCCTCCTGACCGGCCATTGACCTGCACCAATCGTAGGTGTAGCTTACGCCCAATTAGCTGTGCTTTATATATAAGTGTCAGGAGATGCGGTGTCAGAGGCACAGGATGTGACGGCCGCCGAATCCAGCTCGCAGCAGTCCCTGGAGTCGCTGGGCTACCGGCAGGAGCTGAAGCGGGTCGTCAACTCGCTCGGGCACATTGCCCTGATCCTCTCGGACATCACCCCGACCGCGTCGCTGCTGGTCGTGGGCACGGCGGTGGTTGCGACCGCGGGCACGGGCTCGGTGTGGTCCTACCTCATCGGGTGCTTCATCGCGCTGAACGTGGCGTTCTGCATGGGCGAGCTCGGCTCGATGTTCCCGGTCGCGGGCGGCCTGTTCTCGATCGTCACCCGGGTGCTCGGCAAGGCCACCGGGTTCGTCGCCATGGTCGACTACATCGGCCAGGCGATCTTCCTGCCGGCCAGCGTCGCCATCGGCATCGGCACCTACGTGCACGCGCTCGACTCCGGCATCTCGACCAGGCTGATCTCGGGCTGCGGCATGATCCTGGTCACGCTCGTCTGCCTGCTCAAGATCAAGTTCAACGCATGGTTCACCGCCGTCTGCCTGGCGATCGAGCTGATCGTCGTGGGAGCGCTCGCGGTCGCCGGGTTCAGCCACTGGCACCAGCCGTGGTCGATCCTCAGCCATCCCGTCGGCCCGGTCGGCACCACCGGGGTGTCCGGGATCGGCGTGGGCCTCATCGTCACCGCGCTGGCAACCGCGCTGTTCTCGGTTAACGGGTACGACAGCGGGATCAACTTCGCAGAGGAGGTCCTCGGCTCGAAGGCGGAGGTTGGGCGGGCGGTGGTGACCGCAGCGGCGATCGGTATCCTCTTCGAGCTCATTCCTTTCATCGCGGTCGTCTTCGGCGCGCACAACCTGCCGGCCTTCCTGCACTCCGCGACGCCGGTCACCGAGGTGGGCGGCGAGGCGTTCGGCCACACGTTCATCACGATCGTCACGTACGGCGCGCTGATCGCGATCTTCAACGCGTCCGTGGCGATCACCCTGCAGTTCTCCCGGATCGTGTGGGCCAGCGGGCGGGACGTCGCCTGGCCCCAGCCGGTCAGCTCGTGGATCTCGAAGGTCGATCCCCACCGCGGCTCACCGTGGGTCGCCACGCTGATCGTCGGGACGCTGGCGACCATCCTCTGCTTCCAGTCCACGCTGATAGCCGTGGTCACCTTCACCGCCGTGCTGATCATCGTCCTGTACGGGCTGATCGCGGTCTCCGCCCTGGTCAGCCGGGTCCGCCAGCGGCACCTGGACCGGCCGTCGAAGATGCCGATCTGGCCGGTGCCGCCGCTCATCGCGCTGGCCGGCGTGGTCATCGCGCTGACCAAGCAGAAGGGCTCCGACCTCTGGACCTGCGTCATCATCTTCGCGGCGGCCTTGATCTACTACTTCCTGTTCGTCCGGCCGAGGTCCAACCGGTACTGGACGGTCTCCGGTGCGGTGCCCGACCCCGAGCCCGAGGCCGCCGCTGATACAACGGACCGGTGACCACCAGCAGGGAGGGCGGCCGGGCCGCGATCGTCGGCGCGGGCATCATCGGGCTCGCCGTCGCCTGGTTCCTGCAGGAGGAAGGCTTCGCCGTCACCGTGTACGACCGCCGCGACGTGGCCGCGGGAGCCTCAGCCGGCAACGCGGGCTGGATCAGCCCGGCGATGGTTGCGCCGCTGCCCGAGCCCTCGGCGCTGCGGTACGGGCTGGCCTCGATGCTCCGGCCGGCCAGCCCGCTGCGCATCCCGCCCGGGTCGCTCCCCGACACGTGGCGGTTCCTGGCCGGCTTCGCGGCGCACAGCACTCACCGGCGGTGGCAGGCCGGGGTGGCCGGCTTCGCGGGCCTGAACGCCCTCGCGGTGCCCTCCTACCAGGTGCTGACCGAGGCGGGCGTGGCCGACGGGCCCAGGGACGAGGCGGTCGTGGCGGCCTTCGACGGGCCGGAACAGGCCGCGCCGCTCCGGCACGAGATGCAGGCCATCGCCGCAGCGGGCGGCATGGACTTCGCCCTCGACGAACTCAGCGCGGCCGAACTGCGCCGGGAGCAGCCGCTGCTCGGCGCGCGGGCGGGCTACGGGCTGCGGATTGGCGGCCAGCAGTTCCTCCAGCCGCTGGATTTCGTGCAGAGCCTGGCCGCCTCGGTGCGCAGCCGGGGCGGTCAGATCGTCACCGGCGCTCCGGTCACCGCGATCGCGAGCCGGGCCGGCGGGATCAGGCTCGACGTCGCCGGTCAGCCCGCCGACGTTGACGTCTGCGTGCTGGCCAACGGCGCCTGGATCAACGAGCTTGCGGCCCCGGCCGGAGTCCGGGTCCGGATCCAGGCTGGCCGCGGCTACTCGTTCAAGGTCCAAATCCCCGAGCCCCTGACGGGGCCGCTGTACCTGCCGGCCGCGCGGGTGGCGATCACGCCGGCTCCGGGTGGCTTCCGGGTCGCGGGCACCATGGAGTTCCGGCGTCCCGACGATCCGCTGGACCGGCGCCGGATCGGCGCGATCGTGCGGTCCGCGCGCACTTACCTGCCGGGCGTCGACTGGTCGGCGCTGACCGGTCCGTGGGTCGGGCCGCGGCCGGTGACCGCCGACGGGCTGCCGATCATCGGCGCCACCCGGGACGACGGCCTGTTCGTGGCCGGGGGCCACGGGATGTGGGGAATGACCCTGGGGCCGGCGACCGGCAGGCTCCTGGCCCGCCGCATCGCCACCGGCCGCCCCGAGCCGGCGCTGGCACCGTTCAACCCGCTTCGCTGAGGTGACTTGGCCGCACCCCAACTTTCACCCCGGGCAACCCGCCCGGCAATGGATGAACGTTATCACGGGCCAAAGCCTATTTATCAGCTTTATTTTCGGACTATTTGACATGTGGTCTTTATCGCTCGGCGTCATTCTCGAATCATTGCCGATTGTGCGTAATGCTGCACCGGAGTATTACAGACGCATAGGTCCACAGATTCGGGGCGATACGAGGGAGACCAATGTTAACAAGACGCAGGCTCGTCAGCTTCGGCGCCGCGACGGCGACGATCGCAGCCATGACAATCGTGGGAATGACCGGCTCAGCCGGGGCCGCATCCCCGCCCAGCTACGTGCCGCTGGCTGGCAGCGTTACGCCGTTCACCAGCCACGTCCGGGCGACCGGCGCGGTGACCGGCTCGGCGAAGCTGACCATCCAGGTCTGGCTGCAGCCCGGCGATCTGGCCGCGGCCCAGCAGTACGCGGTGGCGGTGAGCACGCCCGGCAGCAAGCTCTTCCGCCACTACCTGAGCCCTAGCGCCTACACCGCCCGATTCGGGTCCAGCTTGGCCTCAGCCCGCGCCGTGGAGGCATGGCTGCGCGGCCAGGACTTCACCGGCATTACAGCCGACACCCAGCGCAACTACGTGCGGGCCACCGGGTCGGTCGCAGCGATCAACGCAGCGTTCAAGATCCAGATGGAGAACTACCCGTCGTCAGCCAGCGGCAACGCCGGAGCGTACCAGCTGCGCGCCAACAACCGGGCGCTGGCCATCCCCGCATCGCTGTCCCAGTACGTGCTCGGGGTGACCGGCCTGAACAACGCCGCGCCCGTGCTGCCGCTCATGCGGTCGCCCAGGCACCAGAAGGGCACCGCAGGGCAGGCCACGGCGCCCTGCTCGCACTATTACGGGCAGCATGTCATTTCCGGGCTGCCCAAGCAGTTCGGGCGGACGTCGTTCCCGACCCAAATCTGCGGCTACTCCGCCGACCAGGTGCGGGGCGCCTACAGCATGAACATGGCCAACAACGGGCGAGGGCAGACGATCTCGCTGGTCGAGCTGGGCCTGACCCCGGACATGTTCCTGACCTTGCAGGACTACGCGAGAGCGGCCCACTTCGTGGCGCCCTCCACGGAGCGCTACTCCGAGCTGTCGCTGGGCGCCAACACCTGCGGCGACCCGTTCGACATCGAGGAGCAGCTGGACGTCGAGACCTCTTACGACATGGCTCCCGGCGCGAACCAGCTCGTGGTTGGGGGTGACAGCTGCAACAACGGCGACTTCGGGCTGCAGGGCCTGTTCGACGCCGACATCGCGGTGATCGATGGCATCGGCAGCAGCAACCACCCGCTGGCCAACATCAGCTCCAACTCCTGGGGACCGGGCGACGACAGTCAGCCGGCGATCCTGACCAACATCATGCATGCCTACCTGGTGCGCGCGGCAGCGCAGGGCGTCGGGATGTATTTCGCGTCTGGCGACGCATCAGGAGTCGAGACCCCCGACGACCCGTTCACGATCCTGGTCGGCGGTACCTCACTGGGGATCGGCAAGAATAACCAGCGCCTGTTCGAGGCCGGCTGGTCCAGCGGATTTTCCTCGATCACGAACAACCAGTGGGTCTTGCAAGGCGAGAACGGTGCCACCAGCGGCGGTCCCAGCCTGATCTGGGCCCAGCCGGGTTACCAGAGCGGCGTGGTGCCGACGGCGCTGGCCACGGCGCCCGGTAACCGCCCCGGCCTGGTCCGGTCTGAACCTGACATCGCCGCCGTCGCGGACCTGTACACGGGGTTCGCCACCGGGCTGCTGTCGTTCCCGAAGAACAAGCCGCCGCACTTCTTCGAGGAACCCATCGGCGGGACCAGCATGGCCTCGCCGCTGGTGGCGGGCATCATCGCCGACGCTCAGCAAGGGCAGTCCACGGCGTTCGGTTTCACTGATCCGGTGCTCTACAAGCTGAACGGGACGCCGGCGATATACGACATCCTGCCGTCGACCTCGAGCACCCCCGGGCAGTACCGCGGCGTCGTGTGCAACGTCAGTTTCTGCGGTGCGCCGTCTCTGATCACCTTCGACGATCAGAACCCCAACATGGCTGGCTACACCGGCCAGGTCACCCTGAAGGGTTATGACAACATGACCGGCATCGGCACTCCGCACGGTCAGGTGTTCATCACGGCCTTGCGCGGACTGGAGGGCTAAGAGCCGCCCCGCCTCGCTGCGCGCCGGCATGGACCGCTTCATGGACCTGACCGGCGGCAGCGACGGCGGGGCGGCTACTTCTCGTCTGGCCGCAGCGAGCCGTCGGCCATTCTGCCGTCCGCTGTCCAGCGGGCTTCGAGCTCGGCCACGAGCGCGGTCAAGGTGGCCGCGTGCTGCTGGATCCAGCCGAGCCGCACCGGGATCACCCGTGCGGCCAGTTCGGCCTCGGATTCGTGCTGGTCCACGAGCGCGCCGCCCTGCTCGTCGGGGTAGGCCAGGGCGTCGAGCATCCTGATCACGCGCCGGCGCAGGTATTCCTCGGTGCCCGCCACGCGCACGGTGCGGCTGCCGAAATACGCGCGGCCGACCGCGTCCTGCGCGGTGGCGGTCACGGTCAGCCAATGGTCGTCATCGCCGCAGGTCGTCACGATGTGCGCGGGCGAGCTGCCGTCGGCGAGGCGGCCGCCCGTCACGCTCCACCGCACCCCGGTGAGCCCAGCGGCTGCCGACTGATCACCGTCCACATACCAGCCGACCTGCTGGCCGGCGCCCACCATCTCGCCCTCGCCGATGTACTCGCCCTCGCCGCAGACCGGGCCGTGGATCAGCAGCGGCCGGCAGACCAGCCGCTCGATGACGTTCTCGGTGATCTGGGATACCAGCGCGTTGCCGAGGGCCAGCGGCCAGTCGGTGGTACCAACCGAGAAGAGCATCCCGCCGGACGGCGCGGTCCTGATCACGATGGCAGCGTTCGCCTGGTCATAGCCGGCTACCCAGCCTGCGGACAGCCTGGCGAGCGCGAGCAGGACGCGCCCGCTGCCGCCCCTGCGGTTCTCGCTCAGGCGCGGCGGATCTGACGGGCGCTCGAGGCGGACCCCGTCGGTCTCGTAACCGATGACCGGCGTATCCTCGCCGCCGCTGATCCCCTCCGGTGGCACGTCGACGCCATCGAACGCCGCGTAGGTCGCCGTCGGGAGCTTGAAGAGGATCTGCCGCTTCGCGGCGCCGGGATCGCGCCGCAGCACGAACAGGCAGGCATCACGGCGCGTCAGCAGGCCGGGACCGGCGGGAACGGCCTCGATGCGGCCGTCGTCGTCGGCCGGTGCCGGCACGGCCAGGTAGATGCCGTCACGCAGGTGCTCTTCGAGCGGCACGGAATAGGCCGGCCAGCCCCAGGCCTCATCGGGCCGGCCGAGCGGCAGGTTGTGGCCGTCATAGACCTGTTCCAGGCCGGTTACCGCCTCAATGCCCGCGCCGATCCGGAACAGCCGGACACCGAACCTCCGGTCCTCGGTCGAAACGTGAAGGCGCAGGTCCTCCCCGGCCTGCACGGTGAGCGGCCAGGCATAGCTCCTCGTCACGCGCCTCTCCTCAGCTCGCTGGCTATGCGCCAGTCTCCGGGTAGTGACAGGCGACGTGCCTGCCTGTCTCGATCTGGAGCAGCGGCGGCACCTCCGCCGCGCACCGCGCGTCCGCCTTCCAGCACCGGGTACGGAACCGGCACCCCGATGGCGGATTGGCCGGGTCCGGAACCTCGCCGCGCAGCAGGATGCGCTGGCGGCTGCGCTCCCGCTCCGGGTCGGGAATGGGCACCGCGGACATCAGCGCGCGGGTATATAGGGATGAGCCGGCCGGGCATAGATGGCGTCGGCAGGGCCCGCTCCACGATCAGGCCGAGGTACATCACGGCAACCTCGTCAGCGACCTGCCGGACAACGGCGAGATCGTGGGCGATGAAGAGGTAGGCCATGTTCCGATTGCGCTGGAGATCCCGCAGCAGGTTGAGGACACTCGCCCGGATACTCACGTCGAGCGCGGACACCGGCTCGTCGAGGACCATCGTGTTGGGCTCCAGCGCCAGGGCGCGGGCGATCCCGATGCGCTGACGCTGGCCGCCAGAGAACTCGCTGGGGAAGCGGACGCCACTGGCGGGATCGAGGCCGACGCTCTGCAGCAGCGCACGCACTCGCTCCGGCCGGCCGGCGATCTTGTGCACCAGCAGGGGCTCGCCCACGATCTCCGAGACCGACAGCCGCGGGTTGAGCGAGGAGTACGGATCCTGAAAGACCATCTGGATCTGCGGGCGGATCGGCCTGAGGTCCTCCTCGCTCATGCCGACCAGCTCGCGGCCGTTCAGCCTGATGCTCCCCGCGGTGGGCTCCTCGAGCCGGAGCAGCATCCTCGCCAGCGTCGACTTGCCGCAGCCGGATTCGCCGACCAGCGCCAGGCACCGCCCGGCCCGCAGCTCGAGGCTGACGCCCGAGACGGCCTGCACCGTTGCCACCGACCTGAAGCTGGCACCGCGGACGTGGAAGTGCTTCACCAGATCGGTGACGACCAGAACGGGCTCGCCGGTGCCATCTGGTGCGCTCGGGCCGGCTGGCTCGGCGGCGCCGTCGGACGCGGGGGGCTGTCCCGCAGCTGGCCCGGGCGCTGGCCGCGGGGCGGCGTCCCCGGCGCCGTCGACGGCGAAATGGCAGGCGGCAACGTGCGAAGGCCCGACCGGCACCAGGGCCGGCTCGGTCCGGCACACGTCGGCCGCGATTGGGCAGCGTGGCGCGAAAGCGCACCCCGCCCCGTAGCCGATGCCGGAAGGCGGCAGCCCGCGGATCGCGTTCAGCCGGTCCTTGCGCTGCTCGAGCGACGGAAGCGAGGCCAGCAGCCCAGCGGTGTACGGCATCCGCGGGTGGGCGAAGACCGCGTCGACCCCGCCCACCTCGACCGCCTTGCCCGCGTACATCACCAGCACGCGGTCGGCGATGCCGGCCACGACGCCAAGGTCGTGGCTGATCATGATCATCGCGGCGTGCGTCTCCCGCTGGATGGACTTGAGCAGGTCGAGTATCTGCGCCTGGACGGTGACGTCCAGCGCAGTGGTCGGTTCGTCCGCGATCAGCAGTTCGGGCTCGTTTGCGATCGCCATCGCGATCACCACACGCTGGCGCATGCCACCGGACAGCTCATGCGGGAACCGGCGCGCGATCGTGGCTGGCTCGGGCAAGCCGACCGCATCGAGCAGTTCCACCGCGCGCTTCTGGGCGTCGGCCTTCTTGTCATGCCGATGCAGCCGCAGGCACTCGGCGACCTGCCAGCCGATGGTGTACATGGGGTTCAGCGCGGTCATCGGATCCTGGAACACCATGGCGGCCCGGTTGCCCCGCACCTGCCGCCAGTGAGCCTCGCTGGCCTGCAGCAGTTCCTCACCGTCCAGGCGCACCGAGCCGGTAACCTGCGCCCGGCGCGGCAGCAGCCCGAGAACCGACAGGGCGAGCATTGTCTTGCCCGAGCCGGACTCGCCGACGATGCCGACCGTCTCGCCCGGCGCGATCGCTAGGCTGATTCCCCTGACCGCCTCGATGAGGCCGTTCTCGGTCGGGATGCTGATCGCGAGATCGGTCACCTCGAGCAGCGAGCCGAGCGGGGAAAAGGCGGTGGCAGGCGACGCCGCGGCCTGCACGCCGCCCTCTTCCCCTCCGCCGGGGCGCTTCGCAGCGCCGCGCTGCCGCGACCACGGCAGGCGACGCCGGCTCGCGGCGCTGCGAAGCTCTGCCACCGTTCCTCCTTCCGCTGTCTCGCTGACGAGGCGCCGCTACTTGATGTAGAGCGTGTTGTAGTTGATGGCGTCCATTGCCTCGCTGTAGACGTAGCCGCCGAGACGCTTCGAGACGAAGTCGTACCAGCGGGGGTTGAACAGCGGGGCGTACGGCGCCTGCTGCGACATGATCTGCTGGTCAAGCGCCTCGTAGTCGGTCACCCGCTGCTGTCCGAGTGCCTCGGCGGCCCGGGTGAACGGCGATATGAACGAGGCAACGCTGAACCGGGCCATGTTCGCGAGCGCGTCCGGCGTCGCCGGGTCGAGGCCGGTGTTAATGATCGCCTCGCCGTCGGGGAAGTCGAGCGACCACGGCTCGATTCCCAGCGGAACCCGTGCCTTGTAGTTGACGATGAACGAGCTGTTGACGCTGTTCGGCGAGCCGACGATCTGAACGTTGATGCCGATCGCCTTCAGGTTGGACTGGATGACCGCCGCCATGTTCATGAACCCGGGCGCGTCGTTCTGGGTGCGCAGCACCAGCGTGACCGGACTCTTCACACCCGACGCCGCCATGAGCTGCTTCGCCCTGGCCAGATTCGGAGTGTTGGGGTAGATCGTGTACTTCTTGTAGTCCGACTGGCCGGCCGGAATGATCTGGTCGCTCACCGTCCCGGCCAGCGGGCCGCCCCACTGCGCCTCGATGGCCGTCCGGTTGACCGCGTAGTTGATGGCCTTGCGGACGTCGACGTTGTTCAGCGGCGGGACCTGGTTGTTCAGGAAGATGTAGGTGAGCGACGGCCGGCTCGCGATGTGCACCTGACTCTGCAGCGCCTTGTTCTGCGAGATCTTGATGATGTCGGCGGTCGCCAGGTTCGAGGTGTTGAAGTCGAGCTGGGCCGCCTCGATCTGCAGGACCGCCTCGGTGGACTCGTCCCCGATCGTGAAGACGATCTTCGCGACGTGACCGCGCACTCCCAGCGACTGGTCGTACTCCTTGTTGAACGCCAGCACGATCTGCCGGCCTGGTGAGTACGACTGCAGCTTGAACGGGCCGCTGGCGTACTTCTCCTCCAGGGCGCCCGTCTCGACCGGCTTCATCGGAGTGCCGACCGGCACCGGGCACGTGGTAGGCAGCGCCGTCTTGTAGATGAACGCGCCGTCGGGCGCGGTCAGGTGGAAGCTGATCGTGTTGGCCGTCGTGGTGATGCCCGGAACGGTCGTGGACTTCCCGTTCATGTACGCGTTGGCACCGATGACGTTGACGAAGTAGACGCCCGTCCCGGTGTCCACCGCGGGTGCCATCAGCCGCATGTATGTGTACTTGATGTCGGCCGGCGTGATCGGCTGACCGTCGGAGAACCGTGCCCCGGGCCGCATCGTGTAGGTGTACACGAGGCCGTTATCGGTGATCTTGGGCAGGCTGGCCGTGCCGGGCACGACCTGAGTCCCCGCGGTTCCCGGCTGATCCGCGTAGCGCACCAGCGTGGTGCACATCGCGTTCGCCAGTCCCCAGGTGACGGCGAAATACCAGCGGTTGGGGTCCATGCTGTCGATGGCGCCAGACGCCATCGCCCCGGTCAGGGTGCCGGTGGCGGCACCGGCCTTCGGTGCCCCGCCGCTTGTGCTCTGGCCGGCTGAGCTGCCGCTGCCTCCAGAGGAGCACGCCGCCAGCACCACGGCCGCCGCGATGACAAGCCCCCCACCGCTAAGCACGCGTCTGCGTCTTCTGCCAATCATGACCCTCTCCGATCTGTCTAGCTGAGTTGCGTGACGTTCACCTTTCGCTCAGCCCTCGGCGGGCTGAGTTTCGTGTCTTCAATCAGTGGGTGGCGGCCACCCGGCGGAGCCGGGGATCAAGCACGGCATGCAGCAGATCCACGATCGTGTTGGCAAGCACGGCGATCAGCGCTGCGACGGTGATCACGCCCGTGATCACCGGATAATCGAGGTTCTCGATCGCGCTCAGGCCCGTGTAGCCGAGGCCCGGAATGCCGAAGACGGTCTCCACGAAGAACACGCCGGTGAGGGCCGTCGCGATGTCCGCGCCGAGCAGCACCGAAACCGTCGGCGCCACGTTCCGGCCGACGTGCCGGACCAGGACGCGCAGCGTCGAGGCACCCTTGGCCCTGGCGGTGCGCGCGTAGTCCTCGCCGAGTTGCTCGGCGGTGAGCGTGCGGATGAACCGGATGTAGATGGCGGCGAACCCGATGGCCAGCGTGATCCACGGCAGCAGCAGGTGGTATGCCCACTGGACCGGGTTCTGGCCGAGATCCACGTAGCCGTTGATCGGGAAAATGCTCGTGCCGACCGGGAGGATCCGCAGGCCGAGCAGGTCGCCCTGGGTTGGCTGATAGCCGAGGAAGTACGAGATCATCGGGGCGAGCCAGAACACCGGGATCGACATGCCGAGAATCGCGACCGCGCGGCCGACGACGTCACCCACGGACCTCGGCCGCAGGCCGCCATACGCTCCGACGGGCGCGGCGATCAGCAGCCAGATCACCGCCGCGCCCAGGACCAGCGACGCCGTGGCCCGGGTGGCCGGCCACAAGATGGCCGACACCGGCCGCATCTGCACGTACGAGAAGCCGAAGTTCCCGTGAATCAGGTGGTTAAGGAAGATCAGGTACTGCTCCCAGTACGGCTTGTTGAGCCCGAGCAGCCGGGACACCAGGGCCACCTGCGCGGGCGACGCGTTCTTTCCCGCGATCCGCTGCGCGGGTGACGCGCCGGTGAATCTGGCGATCACGTAGAACAGCAGCCAGGCCAGCAGCGTCACCACCAGGACCTGGACGAGCGCGCCCAGCAGCCGGTTGGCGACGATCCTTCTCATCGCGCCGCCTTCGGGTCGAGTGCATCCCTGATGCCGTCGCCAAGGAGGTTGAAGGCGAGCATGGTCAGGACCAGGGCCAGGCCCGGTATCAGGGCAAGCGCGAAGTCCGCCTGGTAAAAGCCGGACGTCACCGCGTCCGACAGCATCTGCCCCCAGCTCGCGGTGGGCGGCGGCACGCCCACGCCCAGGTAAGAGAGCCCCGCCTCGAAGATGATGTTGTTAGCGATGATCGACGTCCCGTACACCAGCAGCGGTCCCCAGACCTGAGGCAGCAGGTGCACGAGCAGGATGCGCCCCGGCCTGGAGCCGACCGTCCGGGCGGCAGCCACGAAGGTCATTTGCTTGGTGGCGACGGTAGCGCCGCGCACGATCCTGGCCGGGTAATACCAGGTGAAGAGCGCGATGATGATGATGACCACGTTGAGCAGCCCCGGGCCGACTACCACCGCAAGGCCGACCGCCAGCAGCAGGTTGGGGAAGGCCATCGCCGTCTCGGTGAGCCTATTCACGACGGCGTCCACCCAGCCGCCCCGGTAGCCGGCCAGCAGCCCGAGCGAGATGCCGATCACCAGCGCGAGCGCGGTGGCCGACGTGGCGACGAGCAGCGAGATCCGCGCTACGTACAGGACCCGGACGAGCTCGTCGCGGCCGAGCGCGTCGGCGCCGAGGATGAACAGGCTGCCGTGCGGGTTGTGGGTCGTGCCGTTGGCCAGGTAGGTCCGCTGCCCGATGCCCAGCGGCAGGCTGTTGCTGGCCAGCGCGTTCGCGAATTGCTCGTTCGGCCCGTGCCCGGTCAGCTTGGCCGCGAGTGGCCCGCCGATGATGGCGGCCAGCACGAGCAGCACCAGGATGCCGAACGCAATCATCGAGATTGGGTCGTGCCGCAGCCTCCGCAGCGCGATCGTACGCAGCCCGACGGGGCTCTGCGTTCCCGACCCCCGGCCCGGCTCCAGGTCAATGGCCTGCATGTCCGTCGTCATCGGCGTGGCTCCCGCCCGCTGCCGGCTGCTCTGCCCGGCGGCCCGGCCGACTCCCGGATCACGAGCTGGCCGTCGAGCACGCGCGGCCGCGCGTCGCAGCCGCCGTCGGCCAGCAGCGCATCCACCGCCAGCGCGCCCCGTTTCAGTACGCAATCGATTAACCACCGCGGAGCTGGCATCGCCATGTCAGGGTGTTAATACCTATATACAAACTGATATTCAACGGTTACGTCGGCCGGTTCTCTGGCTTTGAACGCACAGGTAAGACGCCATCTGTCAGATCGGCCACCTCAGGCCTGCCGAAAGAACCAGGGGACGGCAGGGCACATCCAGCTAGCTATATGAGATTATGTTAATAACTAAGGACATACCTCGCTAACGCCGCGGCACCGGCTAAGAGGAGGCACCCCGATGCACGACGCGCAGTGCCGGGCCGGCGGCCGGCTTGGCAGCGGCTTGCCGCCGGGGCCGGCGAGCCTTCCGTTACGATCGCATCGGGATTTGGCGCCACATCGGCGCACAGCTGACTCGAGATTCCGGTCGTCGAGGATGTGGATGGCGTTGCGGAGGCTGCGGCATGCGCCGCGGGCATGGCAGTGAGCCTGCCGTGAGCGCTGCACGCCCGGCGGCGTCCCGCTCGTACGGTGACATCGCCATCGACCGTGCGAGCCCGGTGCCGCTCTACTTCCAGCTCGCTCAGCACCTCGAGGCCGCGATTCAGTCCGGGGCACTGGAGGCGGGAGCCCGGCTGGAGAACGAGGCCGAGCTGGCCGCGCACCTTGGCCTGTCCCGGCCGACGGTACGGTCCGCGTTCGGGTACCTGGCCAACAAGGGCATGATCGTGCGCAAGCGAGGCGCGGGAACCGTGGTGGCCAAGGAGCGGATCGACCGCGACGTCGGGCTCACCAGCTTGCACGATGACCTCGCCGCGGCGGGCCGCTCCCCGGTGACCGAGGTGCTCAGGAACGAGGTTGGCCACGCCGGCGACACCGTGGCGCGCGCACTCCAGCTTCCCGAGCGGGCCCTGGTGATCTGCCTGGAGCGGATCAGGTTCGCCGACGGCGAGCCGATCGCCCTGATGCACAATTTCCTGCCGACCGCGCTGATCAATCTGAGCACCGAGATGCTGGCCGAGCACGGGCTGTACGAGCTGCTGCGCGCCTCCGGCATCCGGCTGGGCTCGGCCACCGAGCGCATGTCGGCGAAGAACGCGTCCCTGTCCGAGGCGCGGGCGCTGGGGGAAACGCGCGGCACCGCGCTGCTGACCATGGAGCGCATCGCTTACGACGAAGGCGGCAGGCCCGTCGAGTTCGGCCAGCACCTGTACCGGGCGTCGCGGTACGCGCTCACGCTCACGATGCCGCGCGCCGTGCAGTCCGGGCCGGCCGCCCAGCCGGCGCGCGCGGGCCTCAGGGACGGCCGCGCCTGATCAGGCGCCCGCGGGCTCTTCCTCTGGCTCGGCATACCAGCGGACCCGGTCGCCAACCCGGTCCCTGATCCGCCACTTCATGCTCTTCGGCTCGGCGTCGATCCGCGCCCGCAGCCGCTCGAGCCGGCCCGCCACCACGTCGCGCTCGGCTGGCTCGAGCGCCGATTCGCCAAGGCTGCTCAGGCCGCGCTCGAGATTCAGCTGGCAGGTGCGCCAGAGCCCCCAGTCGCCGGCACACAGCGCCGCGATGAACGACGCGGAGATGCCGCCCGGGTCGTCGCTGACGTCGTTGTGGAAGAGCAGGTTGTAGATGTCGGCCTGATCGTTCGCGGTCAGCTCGAAAATCTGGAGCTTGGACAGCAGCAATTCCTCGCGCGGGACGGTAACCGGCTCGCGGTTAAGGCGCGCCGCCATCGGAATGTCGTGGCACATCGAGAACTCGCCGATGAACACGTCGACGTGGCGGCCGTTGGCGGGGTCCTGGAACAGCAGCCGGCGGGAACCGCGCAGCGCGTTGAACATCTCGTCGGCGACATAGCCCGCTCGCAGCATCACCTTGACGGCGGGCCGGCCAGAGCCCTTCGCCGCGGCGAGGTCGATGTCCTTCACCCGGCGCGGCAGGCGCGGAGCCCCGTCGGGAGCCTGCAGGCAGACCGCCACCCCGCCGAGCGCGCGCAGCACCACACCGTCGGACTCGGCAAGCTCGATGATCCTGCGTGCCTCCGCGATCGGGTCGGCGAGCAGCGCCGGAGTCATCGCGTCATCCGGTGGTCAGCAGGAAGTCCAGGCACGTCCCGTCCTCAGCGAGGTCGACGACCGCGCCCCGCAATACGCCAGAAGAGTAGTCGCTGCCTGGGTTGATGCATAGCGTCCGGCCGATCTTCTGGACGCCGCGCGACTCGTGGATGTGCCCGTGCAGCGCGACGGGAGGCTGGTATTTCTTGATCGCCGCCCGCACCGCGTGACTGCCGACCGGCACGATGCTCGGCCTGCCGCCCCTGATCACCGGCTTGAGCGAGGCGTCCAGTTCCGGCGCGTCGTCCAGCGTCGACGCGTAGGGCGGGCTGTGGAAGTTCAGGATGCAGGGGGTGCCGCCGGGCAGCGGTTCGAGCATGTCGTCGATCAGCTTGGCCAGTTCCTCCTCGGAGCACTCCCGCTCGGTGTTCCACGGCGTGGTCGGCACCATGGCGAGGCTGGCCATCGAGAACGGCCCGAGGCTGCACACCTGGAACGAGGGGAATTCGACCCGGTCCGAGGCCGCGTATATCTCGTCGGCTTCGACCGGGTCGTCGTTGCCGGGCGTGATGATGCAGCGAATGCCCGGGTCGAGGCGCTCGCTGACCAGGTCGCACCAGCGGCGGGCCTGTTCCCTGATCTGCTCCCGGAACAGCTCGTCGAGCAGCTCAGGATCGGCGTTGATCCGGGCCAGCTCGTCCTCGTCCATCTGCACCGGGTAGAAGCCGCGCTTGGTGACGTCGGCCTGGAGCCGGTCATAGTCGCCGAGCGGCACGGTTACCTGCTGCCCGTCCACTGTGGCCGACCAGGAGTCGCCGTGCC
This sequence comes from uncultured Actinomycetota bacterium, assembly GCA_963778075.1. GTDB lineage: Bacteria > Actinomycetota > Actinomycetes > Streptosporangiales > Streptosporangiaceae > JASHPR01. The sequence goes on from CAVZTJ010000001.1 coordinate 314,326, forward strand.
GCAGCACCGGGACGAGGCCCTTGCCCGCGAAGTCGCCGCCCAGTATCAGCACGTCGGGCTCGTACACCTTCGCCGCCGCCAGGAACTTGCGGAAGCAGACCTCCGAGCCGTGCAGGTCGCTCACGAAGTAGATGCGCAGCACGCGCTTCTTCTTCGCCTGCCGGAATCCGAGCATCGCTACTCCGGCGGGAGCTCGTGCATGGCGAGCGCCAGGTCGATGGAGTTGCGCTGCCGCCTGATCGCGCGGGCGATCAGGTAGATGACGGGCCCGGCGCCGAGCACGACGACCAGGGTGATGATCGACTCGACGCTGAACTTGCCGTACACCGACGTGTGGCTGACGATCTCGAAGACGGTGAACAGGGCCAGCAGCGTGGTCAGCGCGCCGACGATGGTGACCTTCCGCAGGAAGGCCTGGCGTTCGGCCTCCGAGCCGCTGGTCTCGCCCAGGATCAGCTCGGGCCGGCGGGAAGCCAGGAACGTCGCCGCCACCCCGCCGGCGAGCAGGATCAGCGCGAAGAACAGGCTCTGCAGCGCGACGATGTTGCTCAGGTTCACGAAGCTGGTCAGGTAGCAGAACGCGGCGCCGACGATCAGCACGATCGTGATGGCCACGTTGGGCGCGTGGTTGCGCTCTCCCACCTTGGCGACCCGGACCGGCAGCAGCCGGTCAAAGGCCTGGGCGAAGAGCACCCGCGTCGTGACGGTCAGGAAGGCGAGGTTGACCGCGATCTCCGCGAGCGGCACCGCGGTCGCGAACAGCAGCCTGGCGATCGGGTTGCTCGTCAGGATCATGCCGTAGCCGAGGCCGCCGGCGACCGAGTCGAGATTGGTGATCTTGCCGTAGGCAGCCGGGTTGACCGCGCCGAGGTTGGCCTGCGCCTGCATGAACGGCAGGCCCACCCGCGCCCGCAGCAGCGCCCAGACGCCGCCCCACAGCACCACGAGGACGATCAGGCTGATCGCGGACGCGTACAGGTAGGTGCGGCCGGGGCGGCGCAGCTCGCCGCCGACGTAATAGGAGTACAGCACGCCGTTGTAGTTCAGCACCATGAACGGGATGATCGCGATCATCGATGCGACCGAGGTGCCGAACAGGACGCCGTTTGCCTTCCCCCCCGAGATGATCGCCTGGTACGCGCCGGGGTGATGGCTGTAGCTGGCCAGCGCGGAGGAGAAGCCGGAGCGAGAGCTGGCCGCCAGCACGATCATCAGCACGACGAACGCGACCAGCTGCAGCAGGATCAGGCCGAAGATGATCCGGGCGACCAGCTTGACCGAGGACAGCGACAGCGCCGCGACAATCACCATCACGATGAGGCTGAGGCCGAAGACCCAGGCGTCGCTGGTGACCGAGTTGCCCGCGTTGGCTATCGCCGTGCTATGGAAGACCGCCCCGATCCCGCTCAGCATGAACGGCGTGAACTCGGCGGCGAAGTGCGCGTTCGTCGACAGGATGTAGGTGAACACCACGGCGATGCCAAGGCCCGCGATCGAGCCCACCACGGGCGAGACGATCCGGGACAGGTACACGTACTCGCCGCCGGCCCGGGGGACGGCGCGCAGCAGGTACCGGTAGGCAAACATGGCGACCAGCCAGATGACCGCCGCGGCGATCAGCGGCAGGTACATGTCCGCCTTCTGGAACGCCGTCAGCCCCGCGTTGAAGTTGATGAAGGTATTGACCACCGCGACCGAGGCCAGGGAGATCCCGACCGCCGCGGGGATTCCCAGCTCCCGGACCAGGCCGGACGTCTGCCGGATGAACAAGCCTCCGCGATCGCCGCTCGCGTCTCTCGCGCTGACATCACTAGTTGCCACCTGCCGACCTCCCGTCGCGCAGCACTGCTCTGCCAGAGCCGCCGAGACGCCGGGCGTGAGCCGTAAAAGACGGCGATAGTGGCTGGCAAGCAGACCAGACCACCTAACTCCTAGCCAATGCTCAGCCGACCCATCATGGGCTCGGGACAATGGTTTGGTACTGACATGAAATTGTCAATACCTACAGACATACGGTCTGCGGCCCCAAGGAGGACGCCGCCGCCGCAGCGCTCCGGAACGCCGCGATACACCTCGCCGCTGCCCTCTCGCCTGGCCGCTAAGCGGAGTCGACGCGTGGTCATGCCCGAAACCGGTAAACCAGGGCTGGGAGATAGCCGTCTAGTGATAACTGGGGCATATACGGACACCGCCCTGACGATAGAGGTGAACATATCCATGGCAGCCACGCTTCAGGGGATCCTGCTCGCGCCAGATGCACGGCCAAAGGTCGCCGCCGACTGTTGCACGCTGATTGAGCAGGAGGTCTCGGAGATGTCAGGGGTCTCGGGGACCGCGGTCAAGCTAGCCCACAAGACGGTGACCACCTTCCTACCGGGCCACATCCGCCACATGGTGGGGGTCCTGCTTCCGGAGATGGTGGGCGCCCTTGAGCCGTACTGGACGGACTTTAACGTCTCCGGCGGTTTCGCCTTCGGCGACTACCTGGCCAAGCGGGGCGGGGAAGTATCGCAGTCCCTGCTGTCGGTGACCGACGCCCGCGCCGCGGCGTCGGGCCGGCCCACGGTCATCAAGGCGTACGGCGCCGTCCGCGGGGGCGCCGTACGGCACGTCGAAGCCGCGCTCCCGCGCGTCGGCGAGCTGGTACAGAAGTACGCGCCCTGAGCTTCCATCAGGGCACGCGGACCGGCACCTGAGCCGTGATCCTCTCGCCAGCCAGGCGATCACTCTCGTGGGGCGCGCTGCTCCGCGATCGAGTTGCCGCCGTCCACGACCAGGTATTGCCCGGTGATGTAGGACGCACCCGGGCTGGCCAGCCACGCAATCGCGGCAGCGATCTCCTCGGGTGAGCCGCTCCGGCCAGCTGGGGTGGCCAGCCCCTCGCCGTGCTCCTGCGGGGTCTGGGAGCCGGTCGCTATCCAGCCTGGGGCGACGGCGTTGACGGTGATACCGTGCCGTGCGCTGTCGACGGCGGCTGCCCGGGTGAGGCCGAGCATGCCGGCCTTGGCGGTGGCGTAACCGACGTCCGCCCGCATGGCCATCACTGGGCCCGTGACGCTGGCCACCATGATGATCCGTCCCCAGCCGCGGCCGGTCATGGCCGGCACCGCCGCCTTGGTGACGAGGAAGGCGGAGGTCAGGTTGCGGGCGAGCGCAGCCTGCCAGGTCGCCAGGTCCATGGACTCGACGCTGCCGGACTCGAACACCGGGTCAGCGGCGGAGATCATGCCGGCGTTATTGACCACGATGTCCAGCCGGCCCCATTGCTTCAGCGCAGCCGACACAAGCCCGGACGCCACGCGCGCATCGGTGAGATCGCCGACGATCCCCGCCGAGTCGAAACCAGCGCTGCGCAGTTCGCTGACCCTGTCCTGGATCCGGGCCGTGGTGGCGCTGATCATCACGGCGGCACCGAGTTCGGCCAGCAGCCTGGCGGTGGCGAAACCGATGCCGCTGGGACTGCCCGCCCCGGTGATCACTGCCACCCGGCTGGACAGGTCAAACGCCGCAGGGATGGGCATTGCCCGATCCTAGTAGGCCTGGGTGCCAGGTCCCGCGGGCCGGATGCCCCTGCAAGGATCAGCAGATGGACCCGAAGATCTTCTTCATCACGCTCGCGGTCGACGACCTCGACCGGTCATTCGCCTTCTACCGCGACGGCCTTGGCTGGCCAACCCAGGGCATCGTCGGGCGGGAGTTCCACGACGAGGTCACCGGCGCCGACGGCACGATCGCCATGTTCACCCTCGACGGCGGCCTGCTGCTCGCGCTCTATGAACGCACGAACCTGGCCAAAGACGCCAGCCTGCCCGCCGCGCCGCCGAGTTCAACCGAGTTCAGCCTGGGCATCCCGGCCGGCTCCCGCGACGAGGTCGACCGGCTGCTCGCCCTGGCTCAGGCCGCCGGCGGCACGCTGACCGCTCCGGCGCACATGCGCCCGTTCGGGGTTTACTCCGGGTACTTCACCGACCCCGACGGGCATCTCTTCGAGATCGCCTGGAACCCCGGCCGATAACGGCTGCCGGGGTCCCAGGCGGATCCTCAGCCCGAACCGCAGTTCGGCGCGGGCCGCAAATCAGCGATCGGGCGTTGTGCAGTCATGCAGAACCTGAGGTTCTGCGCGGTCCTGCGTCAGGCCGGGCGGACGTTCTCAGCCTGCGGGCCCTTCTGGCCCTGGGTCGTGTCGAATTCGACCTTCTGGTTCTCATCCAGCGACCTGTAGCCGGAACCCGAGATCGCGGAGAAGTGAACGAACACGTCAGCCGTCCCGTCATCGGGAGCGATGAAACCAAAGCCCTTGTCGGCGTTGAACCACTTAACTGTTCCGGTTGCCATCAGTTCTAATCCTTTTTCCGTGGTGCCATGACGCGACCTCGCCGCGCCGACCGCGAGCCTACCCTGTCCCGAGCCCCAGCACCGAACCCACGCCTCCGGTCATGGTCTTTTCGCTGTCGGTCATTGGGCAGTGGCTCGCCGCCGTGCCGCTGTGTGCCACTGGCCCACAGCGCCGCACCGCCCAGGCCCAGCAGGCCGAGCGAGCATAGGGCCAGCAGCGCGCTAGCGAGCGTGCAGACGATCCGGGCCGTGGTCCACCCTGCGCGGCGGTGTGGGCCAGTCGCCGACCGGCGATAGCTGAGCGTGGGCATGGAATTCCTCCGATCTAGACGGCGCGGTAGAGCTCGGGCGAATACGGCGGTCGGACGGGATCGATGCGAGTCATGAAGAATCTCCTCTACTCTGCGGTCAGGCCGCGAGGGAGCCCGGGGTCGGCAGCCGGAAGATGCGTCGGCGCGCTGCGTCGAGAACAGGCGTGGGCAGTGTGCTGAGGATGGCCAGCCGCCGGGAGTTCTTGCCGGTCAGATACACGGCCCGGGGCCTGCTGGCTGCCAGCGCCCTGGTGATGGTGGCTGCCGCGACCTCGGGCGAGCTGCCGGCCGCCTCACGGTGCTGCATGACAGCGAGCATCTTCGTGAACGGCTCCTCGTACAGGGCGCGGCCCTGCGGCCCTGCCGCGGCCATGACCGTGGCAGCGTCGCCGGATACCTTGTCGGCGGCACCACTGTTGATGCTGGCTGGCTCGATTAGCACCACTCGCACCCGCCACGGGGCCAATTCCTGGCGCAATGCGTCGGCCAGCGCGGCAAGCGCGGCTTTGGTCGCGTCGAGCGGGCCGGCGAACGGCGGGGCGAAGCGAACTCCGATCGTGCTGACCATCACGATGCGGCCGCGGGCAAGCCGTAGCAACGGCAAGCAAGCCTGGGTGACGGCAAGCTGACCGGTCACGTTGACCTCCAGCTGCCGCCGGAATGCGTCTAGCTGGACCAGCTCCGCGGGGCAGGCCAGGTCGAATCCGGCGTTGTTGACCAGGCCGTCCAGCCCGGCTGCCGCGGTATGCATGGCGATGACGTCGGCCGAGGCAGCAATCTGGTCTGCTTCGGCGACATCGAGGATGACGGGGGTGAGCTCACCGCCCTCGGCGGACCGGGCCAGCCGCTCACCATCAGCCGGGTTACGGACCCCGGCGTAGACATGCTGCCCCGCCGCGGCGAGCCGCAACGCGGTAGCACGGCCGATGCCAGACGAGGATCCGGTGACGAGAGTGTGCTTACGGTGGCAATTCATGGTTTTCTCCTGTCGAGAACCGAAGCCGTGCAGTGGGGAATCGTGGGTCTACACCCGCTCATCGTCGGCGGGTTTGCCGGCCCGATCATCGGCCGGCTGGCGGATGTCGCGCGACGCGGCGACACGCCACGCTGAAAGAGTCCGGCTCACCCAGGCCGAGCGCATCCAGGGCGCCTTCATGTGTGCCTCCTTCCGGCCGTCTCCGACCTGACCACCGTCCCCGCAGGCCGACCGCGCGACATCGGCCAGCTGGCCGATGTCTCTTCGCGGCCGAGCAGAACGCTGAATTGACCGACAGGCAAGGCTGGCCGACACGGCCGGCCCGCAGACGCGCGGAGGGCATCATGGGCGAGACACGTGCTGGTGCTGCCGCTGGTCATCGGCCAGGCCGGCATCATCGCGGTCATGTTCTGGGCCGGGACCGGCCTGCACGGCTGGCAGCTGCTGCTGCCGATGCTGATCGCCGGCGCGGGCGGCGGTTTCTTCATCGCGCCGGCGACCAACGTGGTGCTGGCCGGCATCAGGTCTGGTGACGCAGGCGCAGCCTCCGGTGCCCTGGCAACCGCCCAGCGGGTCGGGGCCGCTTTGGGGATCGCGGTCGCCGGTGTCATCTTCTTCGGCCTGCTCGGCCTCAACGCGAGCTCCTCATCAGCCTCTGTGGTGCCGCAGCTCCGCCACAACCTGACCGTCGCCGGAGTGCCCGCCGCAGACCAGCGGCAGATCACCAGTCGTTTCCAGGCCTGCTTCTCCTCCCGCGCCCACGCCAAGGACCCGACGGCCGAGCCCGGGATCTGCGCGGCCGCAGCCCGCCGCATCGCCGCCAGCCCGGCGCCCGGGCCGGTCAAGGCGAGGATCGACGCCGCCGTCAAGCAGCGGGCTCTGCCCGCGGCCCGGCTGGCCGACTTCACCCGCTCCATGCGCATCGCGCTGATATGGCAGATCGCGGTGTTCACGCTCGCCCTGCTCCTGTGCAGCCGACTTCCCAAGCTGCGGGTCGACGACGCAGCGCCGTGACTGCACGGGAGCGACATCAGCCAGGTGGCGCATGATCCGGCCTTGCCGTGAAGCGACGCTGAGAGCATCGCCGCAATGGGTGAGGGCTCGTTTGCCCACGAGATAAATCAATACGAGGAGAACGTCATGCAGAAAATCTCAACCGAGACCAGCCGCACCGTAGTGGCCGGTTTCTTCCGCGCGCTGCGGGCTGGCGACATGGACGCAGTGCGGACCACCCTCGCACCGGACGCAACCTGGATCCTGCGCGGCGGGCTCCCGGTTTCAGGGACCTGGACCGGACGGGACGGAGTCATGGACGGGTTCTTCTCCCAGATCTTCGGCCGCCTTGACCCGGAGACACCTGTCGTACAAGACGTACACCGGATCATCGCTGACGGCGAGCATGCGGTCGCCGAGTGGACCACCCATGCTCGGACCCGTGACGGCCGCAGCTACGAGAACGACTATGTCGGCGTCTTCCGGGTTGTCGACGGGCACGTCACCGCAGTCACCGAATACCTCGGCACCGCTCATGCACAGCGGGTGCTCTTTTAATTCCTGACACATGGCCGGCCGGGCCAGGCCAGGACCTGCGCCGCCGCATCACCCTCGCCACCATGGCCGGGCCGGCTCTGCGTCACGTTCCATGATCGGCATTGCCCGCCCGAGCTTCCGATTCCTGCTGCGCATCGGACCAGCGCCTTGCCCAGGAGTCGAGGGGCCTGAGTGCTGACCTGAGCTCGTCTCCCAGGCGGGTGAGCTGATAGGCGCCGGATTCGTCACGGGCTACGAGGCCCGCGTCACCGAGCTCGCCCAGCCGCTCATAGAGAACGCTCGAAGACATCTGGTCACAGCGGCTCCGCAGTTCTCGCGCGCCCAGCGGTTGGGCGCGCAACTCCCAGAGGATCCGCAGCGCCCAGCGCCTCCCCAGCAGATCCTGCGCAGCCATCAGCGGCCGGCCGGTTGTCGAACCTCGGACAGCCACACCGGGCCGGGGTCGCTGCTTCGCCATGGGCTCTCCTTGCGTTTCGATATCAGAAACGATACCGTAAGCATGCTGTTTCTGAATCAGAAACGTCGCGGAGGCTCCGGTGACCGCAAGCACCGGTTGGGTGTTCACCGGCGTGGGCCGCAACGACCTGACCAGATCACGGATCGTGAGGCGGGTGAGCACGGATGCTACAGCTGCCGGGTTCTTTAAGAGCGGACCCCGCGCACCAGGGCAAACCGTCGGCGTGGAGGTCGGCGGCATCCGGGGACGGGCAGGGAACTGTGGGTCTGGAGGGGCTGGCCGGGTGCGTAGGGCGCCTCTGCATCGTGCTGATCGAAGGCGAGGCGGGATCGGCAAGACGCGTGCTGGACGAGGCGCTCGACGACGCGCGAGCGTGGCATGCAGGCGAGTCCGGCGGGCAGAGGAACTGGAGTATGCACGCCGTTTGGCCTGCTGGCGGACACCTTTGGATGTGCGAGGTCGTCGGGATACACGCGGGGCCGCCATCGGGGGCTGCTGAGTGGCGGCGCGGAGGAGCACGCGCCGATCACAGTGACCAGTGACGAGGGGCTGCGTTTCGCTGCAGTAGATGCGTTCGCGGATCTCGCTGAGGAGCTCGCATTGTCGGCGCCGCTGCTGATAGGGGTCGACGACCTGCAGTGGGCCGATGCGTCCAGCCTGCTGACGCTGGGCGTGCTGAGCCGGGCGTACAGTATCTCCCCGTCGGCCTCATCATGTGCTTCCGGCCGTCGCCGCGCGCCGGATCTGGACCGGCTGGCCGCCGCGCTGGAATCTGGCGGAGCGCAGCACCTGGTCCTGGGCGGTCTCGCAGAGCGGGCGTGACCGAGCTGGTGTCCGAGGCGGTGGCCGCGGAGCCTGGCCCGGGTCTGCTGGCGGCATAGCTGCGGCGGCAGGCAATACGCTGTTCGTGACCGAACTGCTGGGGGCGCTAGCTCAGGAAGGAGCGATAGAGACCTCCGGCGGGCAGGCGGAGGTGGCGAATCTGACCTTGCGGCGGCGCTGCGGATGACGATCCTGCGCCGTCTCAGTTTCCTGCCAGATGACAACGGCAGGCATTGCTGGCGCCTCGATCCTCGGTTCCAGCTTCACGGTCGCCGAGCTGTCGGTGACGATGGCCGCCAGCGCTCGAGCTGTCCTCGGTACTAGAAGAGGGCATCAGGGCAGGGGTCTGGCCGATGACGGCGGCGGCTACGGTTTCGCCATGACCTGATCCGCGACGCGATCTACGAAAACCAGCGGGGCAGCATCCGGCAGGGCCTGCACCGTGAGGCCGGGCAACGGCTGGCACAAGCCGGGGCGCCGTCCGCCAGGTGGCCGAGCAGCTCGCCGGGGGGCCGAGCCTGGGGACACCGAGGCCATCACGTGGCTGACCAGAGCTGCCAGGGAAGCCGCGGCGAGGTCCCCGATGCGGCCGCCGAGCTGATGGGCCGGGTCGCCGAGCTGATGCCGCCGGCCGACCCCGGCCGGGACAAGGCGCTCGCCGAACGGGCCAGCAGCTGATGCTGGCGGGCCGCATCCCCGACGCCCTGGCGGCCTGCCGCACGATACTCAGCCGCCCGCGTGGCCCGGACGTCGATGCCGCGGTGCGGATCTGCTTCGGGCACGCCTGCTCGCGCAGGGGCAGGTGCACGAGGGACTGCGGGAGCTGGAGCGCGGGGGCGCTTCTCCCATGCTGTCCCCCGCCGACAGGCCGCCACGCAGGCGTGGGCAGCCTTCGCGCGCTTCTCGCTGGGCGACCTCGGCGGCGCCTCGGCCGCAGCGCAGCGGGCCGCTCGGCGGCGGCATAGGGAGGAGACCACGTGACGACAGCATCGCCATGGCCACAGAGGCCAGGATCCTGGAGTCTCGCGGACAGCTGCAGGACGCGCTTCAGATCATCGAGAACGCAGCTCAGCTGGCCGACGAGAGTCCCGGCGGGATCGGGCACCGCTACCGGTGCAGGTGAGCGCGGGCACATCCTCATCGAGCTGGACCGGCCCGGGGAAGCCAGGGCCGCGCTCCGAGCCGGGATGCGGATCAGCGAGGAACTTGGCGTCCGCTGGCCGCTGGCGAGCTATCAGGTGTTCCTCGCCTGCTGGAGTTCATGACCGGGCAGTGGGATGACGCCATCGCCGAGCTCGAGGCGAGCATCGAGTTGGCGGAAGAGACTGGCGAGACCTACAGCCAGGTGTGCGCCCACGGTGTGCTGTCCCTGGTCAGCCTGCATCGCAATGACCTCACCCGGGCCAGGGAAACCGCGGGTGCCGCGGCTAAGGACCTGGCCAACTGGGGCTCCTTCTCTCACAGCATGGCCTGGGCCGCATGGCCGCGCGCGCTCATCATGGAGGCCGACGGCGAGTCGGGTGAAGCCCTGGCCACCCTCGCGGATACCTGGGACCGGTGCCTCAGCTCCGGGATCGTGCAGTACGGATGGAGGATGGTAGGTGGAGCCGGCGAGACGGGGCGTGCCAGGGATACCTCAGCCGCGGTCGCACAGGTGGCATGCGGCAGCGAAGTTTCCTGGATTGCCGGCGCCGCACTGCGCTGCCGAGGGCTTGTCGAGGACGATGCCGAGATCCTGCAAGCTGCCGCTGACGCCTACGCGGACGGGTCCCGCCCGCTTTATCTCGCGCTGGCCTGCGAGGACGCGGGTGACGCCTTCGCCCGCCAGGGCCGACCGGATCGCGGTCGCCCACTCCTGGACCGGGCCATCGGCATCTACGAGCGCATGGGTGCCGCGCGTGATCACGCCCGCGCCGCGGCGGTGCTGCGCAGTACGGGCCAGCGGCTCGGGCAGGGGGCCCGCAGCCGACCGCAGTTCGGCTGGCCCAGCCACGCCCACCGAGCACATCGTCGCTGACCTGGTCACAGAGGGACTGTCCAATCCGCAGATCGGCGAGCGGCTTATATATCGCACCGGACCGTGCAGACGCATCTCGCGCACGTCTTCACCAAGCTGGACATGTCCTCGCGGGTTCAGCTTGCCGCCGAGGTAACCGGCGGCAAGCACGGCAGGCAGGCTGACGGGCGGTCGTGACGGTCACGGACATGGCCTGGAATCCCTGACGCCACGACGGGTAACGAGGTGACCAGCCCAGTTCCGTACGAGCATGATGATTGTCTGCTCCGCGAGCCCATGGCTCCGGGCTTTCCCGCCGGTGCCGCAGGGCCAACTGCCCCTACGGTCCGGCAGAAGGACGGTATCCATTCCCGGCCGGGCGCCGGCTCGTCGTCACAGATATTCACCAGACCCGATGGCCAGTTCAGGGCCTGCACTGCGGCCTGCGCCGCGTCATCGACGTGGACGAAGCTGGTCACATCGTCCTCGACGGCCGGCCGGCAGGCGCGGGCCCAGCCGCCTTGCTTCCCCGCGGCTCGTACCAAGTGCCGGGGCCGTAGAGCATGCCGTAGCGCAGCACGACCCATTCGCCCGCCTCCCGGGTTGCCTGCTCAAGGGCGGCGACCCCGCGAACCGTCGTCTGCCGCGGCTCGCAGGCTGCCAGGTCGAGCGGGATGCTCTAGTAGGCAGGCTCGCGGCCGGCGGCGTAAGCCCATGCGATGCTCTCAGAGACGACCCGGCTGGTGCCGGCCGCGTGAGCGGCGTCGATGAGATTGCGCGTACCGCGGCTGCGCAGTGCGGCATTGGACGCGCTGGTGCCCGCCGTCAGGTCGGTCAGCATGTGCAGCACGATGTCAGGGGGATTCTGCCGGACGGCCGCGCCGAGGGAGTCCCGATCGAGGGCGTCTGCCACGACGGGATGTGCGCCCAGAGACCTGAGCAGCGGCGGTCTCGGCCGGGTGAGGGCCGTGATCATGACTGGCTGGAGCAGGACGACGATCGGGCCCAGTACCTGTCGAGCGCGACGAAGATGTTCATGCCGCCTCGTTTGGAGAAGTGATTGCGAAGTGATGACGGCGGCTAGCCGGGCGGGCGCCTCGGCCGCGCCGCTGGCAGCTGCTGGCAGAGACGATGGTCAGCATGGGCTGCGGGAACCGATATGACGACACGAACCTGGTCCAGGCGTGGGCGAGGTGGTTCGGCCTGGTAGTGGATGACGTCGCCGCCTGGCTCAGAACGCGTCTCGCGCAGATCACGCGCTCAGGCTCGCCTCGAGCTCGAAGGTATCTCGCCTTCGAGCAGGTAACGAAGACGGGCCCAGAGTGCCGGTGCGGTGGGGTGCCGGGGTCGCCGGAGGCAGTTAGATTGTCGCGGTCATCACCTCGGGGGAAGGGATGGCCGGTGGCTGCCGGGTGAGCAGCATGGTGAGGAGGAACCGGAGGGGGAAGTGACGGCATAAGGCGGTCTCCTGACCTTCTAGGGGATCGTGAGCACGGCGTTGCCGCGGATGCGGCGCTGATAGAGGTCGGTGAGGGTGGCGGCGGTGTGGGACCAGCGGCCACGCGGCCGATCTGGGGTGCAGCGCAGGCGCGACGAGGCGGACCAGGGTGGCCAGATCCTGGCCGTAGGGGGTGTCGAAGTAGTAGTAGGAGAACTGGCGGATGGTCACGGACCCTGGGCCATCGCGGATGTCGAAAAAGCTCAGGGTGGCCGGATCGCGGCTTGCCTGGCCGAACCAGATCAGTGTTCCCCGATGGGTGAGCCGGTCCAGCGCCAGCGACAGGTTCTTGCCTCCGGTCGACTCCAGGGCCAGATCGAATGGGCCGACTGCGTCGGCGATGTCGTGGATGACCGATGCGGCTCCCAGCGAGGTCAGTCGCTCGCCGCGCTGTGCGGAGGAGGTGACCGCAGTGACCTCGGCGCCGGAGTTGGCCGGTCCCGTCGGCCGCTGCCTGCACCACCAGCCCGGCGATGTCCTTGCCGGGCCTTGCTGGGCGGGATCTTCAAGCAGGAATATCTCGCGCGGTTCACGAGAACGCATGCACCGCAAGTGCCTCGCCGGGCTGGGCACGGGCATAGCCCTCTCGGCTATCTCAACCATCGCGTCGCGTCGGCCAGTGGGAACGAGGGTCTTCATCGGGACTCCTTTCGGTACCGGGCCGGTGCGCTTGGATCGGCCGCTCATCCCCTAGCGAAGCCCGGCTCGCACACCGCTGACATCCGCCGGCCGGCGGATGTCAGCCGGCGGCCGGCGGCCGACGCTTGCAGTGTCATCAACGAGGCAAGAGCCCCCGATGCGGAGGTAAGGACAGATGAGCACCACAGCCGAGCCACGGGTCTCAGCCAGGCATATGCGCCTGCTGGTGACCGGAGGAACTGGCGTCCTGGGACGGGCGTTCCTGCCGCTGGCGGACGCGGCCGGACACGAGTCGCGCTCCCCGGGGCGAGCTGAGCTAGACCTTTTCGATCCCGCTGCTGTCCGAGCGGCCGTACGCGAGGTCGATGCGGTGCTGCACCTGGCGACGCGCATCCAGCCCCTCGACAAGATGCAGCAGCCGGAGGCGTGGCGCGAGAACGACAGGCTGCGCGCCGAGGCTTCCGTGATCCTGGTGACCGCCGCCCTCGCCGCCGGTGTGCAGGTGTTTGTCCAGCCGACCGTTACGTTTGTCTATCCCCCAGACCAGCCCGTGTCCGAGGAGACGCCCATCGGGGATGTACCGGTCATCTTGCGTTCCGCTCTAGCCGCCGAACGGCAGGCCGCGCGCTTCGCGGCCGCCGGCCGGCGTGGTGTCGCGCTGCGCCTCGGCCTTCTTGATGGCCCGGGCACCGGTCATTCCCGCCCGAACCCGGCCCTCGGCGCCAGCCTGCACGTCACAGACGCCGGGCGCGCGCTGCTCTGCGCGCTGAGCGTGCCGAGCGGCGTGTACAACGTCTGCCGCGATGACGAGCGCGTCAGCAATCGCCGGTTCCGTGATGCTGCCTGCTGGCATCCCCGGAGTTGAGGCTCTGCCGGCGAGGCGAGCAGAGCGGAGAGCAGTTATGTCATCAAGTCGGAGAGTTCCCGTAGTCCGGCTGTGGGCCTGCGTGCTGTTCGGCTACCTGGCCCTCGGCGCCACGTTGCAGGAGCTGCCGAGCTACGTGGCCGCGCGCTTCCACGCCGGGCGGTTGGTGGTTGGTGTCACCGTGGGCCTGGCATTTGCAGGAACGGCGGCGGCCCGCCCGCTGGCCGGGCGCGCTGGTGACGCCGGCGGGTCAAGGAGCACCGCGATGGCCGGCGCGTTCCTCACGGCCGTGGCCGCCGCAGGCCATCTGCTGGCTCCAGACCTGTGGGTGCTGCTGGCCGCCCGGCTGGCCATGGGTGTCGGTGAGGCGGCCCTGTTCTCCAGCACGCTGCCCTGGGTGCTGGCGGGGGTGCAGCCGTCGCGCTCGGGCCGGATCGCGGGCTGGTTTGGCCTGTCGATGTGGGGCGGACTGTCCGTCGGCCCGCTGCTTGCCGCGGTGGCCGGGCACGCGGGCGGCGCCGCCGCGGTTTGGTCGCTGGTGATTGCCCTGCCGCTGGCATCGGCCGCGCTGCTCGCCACCACGCCGCGCCAGACGGCGCCGCCGCGCAGGGCGCAGGCCGGTGGATGGCGCGGCCTGCTTCCCTGGGGAACCGGGACAGTCGGCGTGATCCTCGGCTTGCCGCCTACGGGTACGGGACGCTCACCGCGCTGCTCGTCCTCTTCCTCGGAACGCGCGGGCTCGGCGGCTCGGCAATACAGGCGCTGGGGCCTGGCCGTCTTCTCGGCGACATTCCTGATGACCCGGGCGGCCGGCAGCCCGATGGTCGACAGGTACGGCGGCCTGGCGGTTGCCCGGTGGGTGCTGCTGGCGAGTCAGCCGGGCTCGCCCTCGTCGCCATGGCCCGTACTGGTCCCGTAGCGCTCGGCGCGGTGGCGGTAACGGGCGTAGGCCTCGGCCTCGTCTATCCGGCATCAACCCGGCTGACGCTTGACCGGGCGGCCGGGCCCACGGCTGGAGCCGCAGTCGGAACCATGACCTCGTTCTGGGATCTCGGGATCCTGGCGGCCGGCCCGGCCGGAGGGCTCGTCGCCGAGAGCCTCGGCTTCCGCGCCGCGTTCTGGACGGCGGCCGCGATAGTCCTGGCATCGCTCGCCCTCACGAGCATGCTTCCGCAGCGGCCGCCCGCACAGCGAGGCGAAACGAAACGGGCTGACCACCCCGGTCGGTCAGGTGCCTTCAGCTGACGTCGAGCCGGACATCATTTGTGGGTCACGTTGCCTTGGCCTCCCGGGATGAAGCGTTTCAACGAGAGCAGAGGGGTAGTGCCATCTGGGCTGTGCCACGGCAGAAGTAGGGATATCACCGATGGACATGCACATGATCACAGACACGCTGCGCGGCCAGAAGATCGAGCTCCCGTCGTGGGCCTTCGGGAACTCCGGAACGCGTTTCAAGGTCTTCCCGCAGCCCGGCCTGCCCCGTAACCCGTACGAAAAGCTGGCCGATGCCGCCCAGGTGCATCGGCATACCGGGATCACCCCGAGCGTGGCCCTGCACATCCCGTGGGACGCGGTCGACGACTACCAGGACCTGGCCAAAGCGGCATCCGACCTGGGCATGCAGCTTGGCACGATCAACGCCAACGTCTTCCAGGACGATGACTACCGGCTCGGTAGTGTCACCAACCCCGACCCCCGCATCCGGCGCAAGGCACTGGACCACCTGCTCGGCTGCGTCAACGTCATGGACCAGACCGGTTCACGGGACCTCAAGCTCTGGTTCGCGGACGGCACCAACTATCCGGGGCAGGACAGCATCCGCGCCCGCCAGGACCGCCTGGCGGAAGCCCTGGCCGAGGTCTACGGCCGGCTCGGTGGTGAACAGCGCCTGATCCTGGAGTACAAGCTGTTCGAGCCGGCCTTTTACCACACCGACGTGCCGGACTGGGGAACGTCGTTCGCGCACTGCATGCAGCTGGGCGAGCGGGCCAAAGTATGCATCGACACCGGCCACCATGCCCCGGGGACGAACATCGAGTTCATCGTGGCCAGCCTGCTGCGCTTCGGCAAGCTCGGCGCGTTCGACTTCAACTCCCGCTTCTACGCCGACGACGACCTTATGGTCGGCGCCGCTGACCCGTTCCAGCTGTTCCGGATCATGTTCGAGGTATCGGCGGGCGGCGGCCTCGGCGGTGACGCCAACATCACGTTCATGCTCGATCAGTGTCACAACATCGAGCCGAAGATCCCGGCGGAGATCCGGTCGGTGCTCAACGTGCAGGAGGCGACGGCCAAGGCGCTGCTCGTCGACACCGAGGCCCTCGCAGCCGCGCAGTCGGCAGGAGACGTCCTCGCCGCTAACGCCGTGCTGATGGACGCCTACAACACCGACGTCCGGCCCATGCTTGCGGAACTGCGCGAGGAGCAAGGCCTCGACCCGGACCCGGCGGCGGCATACCAGCGATCAGGCTATGGCGACCGCATCGCCGCCGAGCGTGTCGGCGGCGAGCAGGCAGGCTGGGGTGCCTAGCAGGGCCCAGCCAGCGACCGCCCGCCCTCCAGCCAGGAGATGACAAGGCATATGACTGCTGACAGCCACACGGCCGTTGACCAGCTGATCGAGCGTTCACACCGGCTGGGATCTGATCCGCGCAACACCAACTACGCCGGCGGCAATGCCTCGGCGAAGGGCAGCCAGGTCGACCCGGTCACCGGGGAGAACGTGGATCTGCTCTGGGTGAAGGGATCTGGCGGCGATCTCGGAACGCTCACCAGAAGCGGCCTGGCTGTGCTCCGCCTGGACCGGCTGCACGCGCTGCCCAGGACCTATCCCGGCGTGGAGCGGGAGGATGAGATGGTCGAGGCGTTCGACTTCTGCCTCCATGGCAACGGTGGCCCCGCACCGTCCATCGACACGGCGATGCACGCTCTGGTGGCGGCGCCGCACGTTGACCATCTGCATCCGGACGCGGGCATCGCCCTGGCCACCGCCGCCGACGGCGAGGCCCGCACGCGGGAGTGCTTCGGCGACCGCGTGGCCTGGGTGCCATGGCGCCGTCCAGGCTTTCAGCTGGGCCTGGATATCGCCGCCATCGCGGCGGACAACCCGCAAGCCATCGGCTGCATCCTCGGCGGGCACGGCATAACAGCGTGGGGACAGACGAGCGAGGAATGCGAGGCGCGGTCCCTGGAGATCATCCGCACCGCGGAGGCTTTCATCGCCCGGGTGGGCGCGCCGGATCCGTTCGGGCCGCTGGCCGACGGCTACGGCCCGCTGCCTGACGGGGAACGCCGCGCCCGTGCGGCCGCGCTCGCCCCGGTTCTCCGCGGTCTGGCCTCCACCGACGGGAGGCAGGTTGGCCATTTCACGGACGCCGGTGTCGTGCTGGACTTCCTGGCCCGGGCCGAGCACCCGCGGCTGGCCGCGCTCGGCACCTCGTGCCCCGATCACTTCCTGCGCACGAAGGTGCGCCCGATGGTGCTTGACCTGCCTGCCACGGCTCCGCTCGGCGATGCCGTTGCCCGGCTCCGCGAACTGCATGCCGCCTACCACGAGGAGTACCGGGCCTACTACCAGCGGTACGCCGACTCCGAATCGCCGCGGATGCGCGGCGCCGACCCGGCGATCGTCCTCATCCCCAGCGTCGGGATGTTCAGTTTCGGCAAGGACAAGCAGACCGCGCGGGTCGCCAGCGAGTTCTACATCAACGCCATCAACGTGATGCGGGGCGCGCAGGCCCTGTCCACCTATCAGCCCATCGACGAGTCGGAGAAGTTCCGGATCGAGTACTGGGCGCTGGAGGAGGCCAAGCTGGCGCGCAAGCCAGCGGCAAAACCGCTGGCCGCGAGGGTCGCCTTCGTCACCGGAGGCGGCTCCGGCATCGGCCGGGCCATCGCGCACCGGCTCGAGGCGGAAGGCGCATGCGTGGTCGTGGCCGACCGCGACGCCGAGGCCGCCGCGCAGGTAGCGAAGGAGATTGGCACCGCGGATGCCGCAGTCCCGGTTGGGGTCGATGTCACCGCTGAGGCCGAGGTCACCGCCGCCATAGAGGCCGCAGCGCTGGCCTTCGGCGGCGTCGACCTGGTCATCAACAACGCGGGCCTGTCGGTGTCGAAGTCACTCACCGAGACGACGGCCGACGACTGGGACCGGCAGCACGACGTCATGGCCCGTGGCTCGTTCCTGGTCTCCCGCGAGGCGGTCAAGACGATGCGCGCCCAGCAGCTGGCGGGCGACATCGTGTACATATGCAGCAAGAACAGCCTGTTCGCCGGGCCGAACAACGTCGCCTACGGCGCGGCCAAGGCAGACCAGGCCCATCAGGTGCGGCTGCTCGCCGCCGAGCTCGGCGGCGACGGGATCCGGGTCAACGGCGTCAACCCGGACGGGGTGGTCCGCGGTTCCGGCATCTTCGCCGGCGGCTGGGGAGCCGAGCGAGCGGCGGTCTATGGCGTCCCCGAATCCGAGCTGGGCGAGTACTACGCCCAGCGGACACTTCTGAAGAAGCAGGTGCTGCCGGAGCATGTGGCGGCCGCGGTCTTCGCGCTGTGCGGTGGCGACCTGGCCCAGACCACTGGCCTGCACGTGCCGGTTGACTCCGGCGTCGCGGCCGCGTTCCTCCGCTGAGCCAAGCCATGCTGGACGCCGGAGTGATCGCCTGTGCTGTGCGGGGCGGCAGTCATGGCTAAGACCAGGCTGGCCGCGGTCGACCTCGGTGCCTCCAGTGGCCGGGTCTTCACGGCCGAGGTCGACCCGGCCGGCCAGATCCGCTTGGACGAGGCGTACCGGTTTGCCAACACGCCCCGGCGCGCATCCGGGCACCTGCGGTGGAACTTCGGCGTCATCGCGGACGGCGTGCTCGCTGGGCTCGGCGCGGCCGCCGCGGCCGGGCCGCTCGACGCGGTCAGCGTGGACGGCTGGGCGGTTGACTACGGCCTGCTCGATGACGACGGCAACCTGCTCGCGGACCCGGTGCACTACCGCGACGACCGGACCGCGGGCCCGCTGCGCGAGATTCTGTGCGGGCCGGCGGCGATGGGACCCCGGGAACTCTATGCCATCACCGGCGTGCCCGCGCAAGGCATGAACACCCTGTTCCAGCTGATGGCCGAGCAGGGTTCCGCCCGCCTTGCCGCCGCCCGCCACGTCGTGCTGGTGCCCGATCTCGTCACCTGCCGGCTATCTGGCTCGCTCGGCACCGAGCTGACCAACGCGTCGACCACGCAGCTGCTCGACCCTGGCACGATGACCTGGTCCCCGGCCATCGCCGAGGCGCTGGGCGTCCCCATCGGGCTGTTCCCCCCGCTGCGGACGGCCGGGACCATCGCCGGACCGCTGCTGGATTCGGTCGTGGGCGGGGCAGGTATCAGCGGCCGTCCCCTGGTTGTGGTCGGGCCGTCACATGACACGGCTGCGGCCGTCGCCGGGGTTCCCGCCGCCGAGGAAGCCTTCGCCTATGTCTGCACCGGCACCTGGGCGCTGGTTGGTGTCGAGCTCAGCCAGCCGGTCCGCACCGAGGCGGCGAGGCAGGCCGGGTTCACCAATGAGGTGGGTGTCGACGGCACCATCCGCTTCCTGCGCAACGTCACCGGATTCTGGCTGCTCCAGCAGGCGGCTGAGGACTGGCGGTCGGGCGGGATGCACGTGGATCTCGATGCGCTCACCGAGGCCGCCGCCGACGTGCCGCCGCTGCGCACCGTGTTTGACGTCCAGGATCCCGAGCTCGCCGCGCCGGGCCGGATGGCCACGCGGATCACCGCAGCCTGCCGGCAGGCAACCGGGGCCGAGCCAACCTCGCCTGCCGAGATCCTGCGCGCGATCGTGGACAGCATGGCGCTGGCGATCCGGCGCGCGGTCAGGGCGGCCGGCCGGCTTTCCGGCCGGGAGGTGAGGGTCGTGCACCTTGTCGGCGGTGGCGTGGCCAACCCGCTCTTCTGCCAGTCGGTGGCCAACGCGTGCGGCCTCCCGGTACTGGCCGGCCCGACGGAGGCGGCCTGCTGGGGCAGTGTGCTCGTGCAGGCGCGGGCGCTGGGCGTGGTCAGCGGCTCGCTGGCCGAGTTCCGCGCGATCATCCGCGAGTCGGCGGGGTGCGCCGAGTACCGGCCGCGGGACATGGCCGCCTGGGATGAGTCAGAAAAAATTCTCCCGGACACCGGCGCAGCGTCCTGATCCCAC
Source organism: uncultured Actinomycetota bacterium (assembly GCA_963778075.1). Lineage (GTDB taxonomy): Bacteria > Actinomycetota > Actinomycetes > Streptosporangiales > Streptosporangiaceae > JASHPR01. The sequence goes on from CAVZTJ010000001.1 coordinate 333,951, forward strand.
TGCGGCCTGTCTTACCAGGTCAGGCACGGCCCGGGGCACAGGCGATGCCGGGCGGCACCTCTGCTTGGTGATGGCGGCCAGCTGCGGCAAGCCGGAAATGAAGCGTTTCAATCCCAGAACCGCGGGAAGCGGACGTCCTCAAGCCAAAGCCAGCGGCGAGCGGGTCACCCCCGGCCCCCGGCTGGCTCCTCAAGGAAGGCCCTGCCTCAGAGCAAGGCCCGCCCAGAGCAAAGGAAGTCCCAGAGCAAAGGAAGTCCCGTGATGGACCAGACGGCGCCCCAGCCCCAGAACCCAGGTCTGAGTAACCGGACACACTGGAAAAACACGATCCTGGCCGGCCTGGCTAATTACATCGACGCCGGGTCCATCGTGGCCGGCGCCGCCGGCCTCACGTTGTGGACGGTCATGTTCCATCTCAGCTCGTCATTCGTCGGGCTGATCGGGGCCATCAGCTCCAACGCGATCTCGGCCGGCGTCGGCGCCCTCATCGGCGGCAGGCTCTGCGACAAGCTGGGCCGTAAGAAGATCTACCAGTGGGACATGCTGGTCTACGCGTTCGGGCTGCTGTTCATCATCTTCGCCGCGGCCCCGTGGATGCTCGTGGTCGGCTACGTGATCGCGGGCCTGGCGGTCGGTGCCGACGTCCCGGCGTCCTGGACGCTGATCGCCGAGCTGGCGCCCGACGGCGCGCGCGGCAAGCACAGCGGCGTGGCCCAGGTGCTCTGGTACTGCGGCCCTGTCATTGTGCTGCTGCTCAGCCTTGCCATGTCGTCGCTGGGCGTTCTCGGCATCCGCATCGTGTTCGCCCACCTGTTCCTGCTCGCGATCTGCTTGTGGTTCGCCCGCCGGAGCATGAAGGAGTCCGAGGTCTGGGCCGCGGCCGAGAAGACCGTCCGTGAGCGGGCCGCCCGGACCACCCAGCAGCGGCAGGATGAGGTGGCCGTCACCTCGTTCGGGCACGGCCGTGAGCTGTTCAACCGCCGCAACATCGGCGCCATGCTGTTCCTCATCGGCATGTACGGGGTCTGGAACCTGTGGGCCGGCACGAACGGTTTCTTCCTGCCCTTCATTCTGCGCACGGTGGGCTCGGAGAGCCAGACGATGAGCGTCGCGATCCAGTGCCTGTCGTTCGTCGCGGGCATCGTGGCGATCTACTTCATCTTCATGCGCCTGGTGGACCGGGTGGACCAGAAGATGCTGTTCGGCGCAGGCGCGCTGCTCCAGGTGATCGGGATGTTCCTGCTTGCCCTGTTCCACCTGACCCTCCCGGTCGCCCTGGGTTACGTGATCCTCACCGGCATCGGTGGCGGCTTCGGGCAGCAGTCGTTCTTCCAGCTGTGGAGCGGGGAGCTCTTCCCCACCCTGCTGCGCAGCACCGCGCAGGGCCTGATGTTCGCGGTCGTCCGGATCGGGCTGGGCTTCTGGAGCCTGTTCGTTCCGACGCTGACCAAGAGCGGGTTCTCGACCCTCGCCTGGCTGCTCACCGGCTTCGTCGTGTTCAGCGGCGTGGTTGGCTTCGTGTTCGCGCCGCGCAACCAGGGCAAGACGCTGGACGAGATTCAGCGGGAACGCCGCGGTGTGGCGCCCGCGCCACGGACCGCGCCGGTTCCCCGGACCTCGTGAGGACAGGCGACGCGCCGCCAGCTGCGGCGCCGGTGCGCCCCCGTGTCGGCTGAGCCAAAGGAGCCTGGAACCGTGACCGTGCCACCGCTGCGACCAGCTGGGCTGCGCTGTGCCCACCGGGTGAATCCGCTCGGCGTCGACCCGGACCGGGTGCGTCTGAGCTGGGAACTGCAGGGCACAGGCGCCGGCCGCCTGCAGCGCGCCTACCAGGTCCGGGTCACGCCGGGCGATGTGCGTCCCGCCGGGGGCGGCTCCCCCGCTGGGGGCGGCTCCCCCACCGGGGGCGGCTCCCCCGCTGGGGGCGAAGACCCGGCGTGGGACAGCGGCATGGTCAAATCATCATCCTCCGCTGACATCGCGTATGCGGGCAGCCCGCTGATGCGCGGCAGCCGTTATCAGTGGACGGTCAGGGTATGGGACGAGAGCCACGGCTGCTCGGAGTGGAGCAGCCCTGCCTGGTTCGAGGTCGAACTGGATCCGGCGGAGGGCTGGCGGGGATCCTGGATCGGGCTGGGCCGGATCCGGGAGAACTTCAGCCCGCCATCGGAACCTGGGCCGCCCGACGCGGTGGCGAAGGCGCTGACGCCGGTCCCCTACCTGCGGCGCTCGTTCGTGCTCGGCAAGCCGATGGATGCCGTGGTGTCGGCGCGGCTGTATGTGACTGCTCTGGGCCTGTACGAGGCGCGGCTGAACGGCAGCCGGGTTGGTGACGCCGTGCTGGCGCCAGGCTGGACCGACTATGCCCAGCGGGTCCCGTATCAGACCTACGACGTGACCGGCCTGCTGCGCGACGGCGAGAACGTGCTCGCGGCGCTGCTCGCCGACGGCTGGTACGCCGGTTTCGTCGGGTTCGATGCCAAGCGGGCTGGCGCGCACTACGGCACCGCTCCTGAGCTGCTCGCCCAGCTCGTGATCGCGTTCGCCGACGGAACGGGCCAGTGGATGGTCACCGACAGTCAATGGGACGGCCGGTTCGGCGCGATCCGGCACGCCGATCTGCTCATGGGCGAACGGCACGACCTCGCGCGGGAGCCGGCTGGCTGGGACGCCGCCGGCTACGACGCGGCCAGCTGGCGTGGCGTCCGGTGCCGGGAGCGTGACTCCCGCCGGCTGGTAGCCGACCCTGGACCGCCCGTCCGGGTAACCGAGGAGATTGCGCCACGGAGCATCGAGCGCGACGCCGCGGGGCGGCTCATCGTCGACTTCGGCCAGAACCTGCCGGGCTGGCTGAGGATCAGAGTCGATGGACCGGTCGGCCAGACCGTCCGCGTCCGGCACGCCGAGGTGCTGGCAGACGACGGCAGTCTGTACACCGAGAACCTGCGTACCGCCCGGCAGGCCGACGAGTTCGTCGCCCCCGGTGACCCCACCACGCTCGAGCCCCGCTTTACCCTGCACGGTTTTCGTTTTGCCGAGATCTCCGGTTATCCCGGCGAGCCACGGCCCGGTGACATAACGGCGCGCGTGGCGCACTCCGATGTTCCGGCCTGCGGGTCCTTTGAGTGCTCCGAGGCATGGCTCAACCAGCTTTTTTCCGCCATCGACTGGGGACAGCGCGGGAACTTCATCAGCGTGCCGACCGACTGCCCGCAGCGGGACGAGCGACTGGGCTGGCTCGGTGACGCCCAGATCTTCGCCCGGACGGCTTGCTATAACCGGGACGTCGCGGCCTTCTTCCACAAGTGGCTGGACGACGTGGCTGACGCACAGCTCGGCTCCGGCTCCTTCTCAGACATCGCGCCCAGGCCGCCGGCCTTCGACTGGGCCGGCGCACCGGCCTGGGCCGACGCCGGCGTGATCATCCCGTGGACCCTGTACAAGATGTATGGCGATCGGGGAATCCTGCAGCGGCATTTCGCGTCGATGACCGCCTGGATGGACTACGTCGAACGCGGGAACCACGACTACCTGCGCACCCGCGAGCTGGGAAACAGCTACAACGACTGGCTCGCGCCGGGCGACGACGACACGCCGCATGAGCTGCTCGCCACGGCATACTGGGCACATGACGCCGCGCTGATGGCCGAGATCGCGGAGGCCATCGGCCGGCCGGACGAGGCCCGCGGGTACGAGGCGCTCCAGGCGAAAATCGCCGCCGCCTTCGCCGACGCGTTCGTATCATCGGACGGCCGCGTGGCCAGCGGAACGCAAACCGCGTACGTGCTCGGCCTGCACATGCGGCTGATTCCCGACGAGCTGCGCGGCGCCGCCGCCCGAGAACTGGCGGAGGCGATCCAAGCCGCGGACTGGCACCTGACGACGGGCTTCGTCGGCGTCGGGTATCTGCTGCCGGTGCTCAGCGCGAACGGCTACACCGACGTTGCCTACCGGCTGCTCGGGCAGCAGTCACGGCCGTCCTGGCGGTACATGATCGACCACGGCGCGACCACCATCTGGGAACGGTGGGACGGCTGGACGAACGAACAGGGCTTCGCGCCGCCCACCATGAATTCCTTCAACCACTACTCACTCGGCTCCGTGGGGGAATGGCTCTACCGTTTCGTGCTCGGGATCGAGCCCGAGCCAGGATCGGCCGGCTTTGGCCGACTGCTGATCCGCCCGCATCCAGGTGGGCAGCTCAGCTGGGCCGCAGGCAGCTATCACTCCGTCCGCGGGCCTATCGCCACCCGCTGGCGGCGGTCCAGCGACCGGTTCGAGTTCGCGGCAGAACTGCCACCGAACGTGACGGCCAGCGTGCGCATTCCCAGCGACGAGCCCGGCGAGGTTCATGACCTCAGCGGGAATCCGCCAATGGGAATCGCGGAATTCCCGGGTGCCAGCGGATTCCGGGAGGCGGTTTTCGAGGTGGGTTCCGGAACCCACCAATTCTTCGGGCCGCCCATGACCCAGCCGCACTTGTGACCGCACGAACCTCACTGGTGGCGAGATGATCTCGATGACATCGCGGCCCGGCCGGCAGCGATCTTTTAGTATCGCCAATTGCCCGAAGCGCGGAACCGGTCCGCCACGTTAGCCAAACCCGCGTCATGACCGCGCGCGTAGTCAGCTGCGGTGTATTCAACGTGGAAGGCGCATCCATGTCAGGTTGCCCGGCCAGCGGTCAAGGGTGCTGGGCTTGCCGGTGCTGACTGCAGAGACCCAGTTGCCGGCGTCGGTGCCAGCGGACGGCAAGGCTGGCAACGATACCTGCCTTACCACACCGCTCATTTCGACGTCGCAGATCACCTCCGCTGGATCATCACCGAGCCCAAGTCCATACAGCAGCTCTGGCCGATTCATCAGCTGCGGGGCTACCTGCAGGCCACGCCAGCCATTCTCCCGGCTCACCAGCGGCAACACCGCCTGCAGGAGTGCCTCTTTGCCTGCCCCGGCAAGCCGCAGTACGCGCGCCCCCGCCAGCTCCGCCCACGCGCCCCTGCTGGCTCCTGACGCGATCATGTCACTGTCTCCCTCCGTCTCAGGCCGACTGTGCTATGTTCAGAACATGCGTTCTGATGATAGTACGACTGTTCGGCAACGGACCTTCACAGAGGAGGCGCGACGCGGGCAGATCATCGCGTGCGCGATCGAGGTGCTTGCCGAGTTCGGGTACGCCCAGACTTCGTTTGCCCGGATCGCGGAGCGCTTGGGCATCAGCAAGAGCGTCATCTCCTACCACTTCGGGGGCAAGGATGAACTGCTCGAGCAGGTTGTCCAGGCGGTGTACGCCGATGGCGCGCGGTACATGATCCCTCGGATCAGGGCGCAGCACTCGGCGCGGGCAGTGCTCAGCACGTATCTGCGGTCGAACTTGGAGTTCATCCGTGATCACCGCAGGGACATCGACGCGGTCACTGAGATCTTCCTCAACGTACGGCGCAAGGATGGTTCGCGGCGGTTCGCTGGGGGGCCTGGCGGCATCGAGCAGGCCGTGAAACCGCTGCAGGAGATCTTGCGCCGCGGGCAGGATGAGGGCGCTTTCGCCGATTTCGACACGCGCACGATGGCATGGGCGATCCGCAATCTGGTGGACGGCCTGACCAGGCAGCGCGCGCTTGATCCGGAGTTCGACTTCGACACGTGCGTCGACGAGATGGTCGCGCTGGTGGACCGTGCTACGAGAAATGCGGAAAGCCGGACGCCATGACAGCACCTGCTGCTTCGCCGCACGGCTCCTCGCCCCGGGGACCGCGGGGGATGCCTGCGCTGCTGATCAGGCTCATGGTCAACCTGGCTGGCCCGGCGCTGGCTTATGTGCTGCTCCGCCCGCACCTGCACAGCGGCATCACCGCACTCGTCGCCGGCGCGGCTGTCCCCGTTGCGTACACCGCCGGCGTTTTGCTGTGGCGCCGCCGCCTGGACGCGATCGGCGTCTTCGCCATTGTGTGCTTCGCGATCGGTCTGCTTCTGGTGGTCGCCACCGGCGGGAACGAGCTCGTATTCAAACTCCGGGAAGACATCTGGAGCGGGCTGCTTGGCCTGGCCTGCCTGATCTCCGTGGCCGTCCGCCGGCCCTTGTTCGTCCTGGTGCTGCGAATCGCGGCGCGCCGCAACACCGACATCGCCCAGCTGGCCAGCTCCCCGGAGGTACGCCGGATATCAACCGTGACGACCGGGGTCATCGGAGTGATCCTGCTCGTGCACGCCCTGGTCATCGTCGCCCTCGCGCTGACCACCAGCACCACCACGTTCCTGGCCCTCAAGGGGGTCCTGAGCCTGGCGATCGTCGGCGGTGGGGTGGCCGCGCTGGTGCTCTGGATTCGCCACGAACTCGTCAGCCAGCAGCTGACGCCGACGGGAATGACGCGCACCTCACCATCAAGGAAGAAGGATGATCATGCCCACGGTCACAGTCCCCAGAACCGACATCACCAGCGAGCAGGTCGGCGCCGCGCTGCGCGCCGGGCTGGATGACCGCTACGACGTACTTCCCGGTATGCGGATAACCCGTATCCCTCTCGGCAGCCCGCAGGCCGCCGACCCCGACGAGATCGTGGTCGGGAAAGGACCGAGCCCTATGGTCCGCGCCCAAGTCACGGTCATCCGCCGGGGCGATCACACCGACATCCGCATCACCCCCGGCGGAGTAGCCGGGGACCTGCTGATGAACACCCTGGGGATCGCCCGCAAGATCCGCCGCGTGCTGCTGGACGCACCCGGCATCGGGTCGTGACCACCCGGAGACCGCGCTAGGAGGAGCGCCCGCGGGCGACCACGGGCAGCCGGTCGATCACCTTGTCGCCGCGGGCCAGCCAGACCTCGTCGTGCAGGTTGAAGGTCAGCCGGGCGTGCAGCGGGCGCAGCTCGACCCGCGCGCCGAAGCCGGGCAGCTCACCGTCCCAGCGCAGCGTGGTGTGCTCTTCGTTGATGGCGGTCAGTGTCGCCTCGGGCGGCAGCGGGGTGGGCGGGCCGTAGTCGCATGAGATCGACTTCCGCCCGGCCTCCAGCACCACCCGGCCGCCAGACCGGCTGATCACCATCGCCGAGACGGTCAGCGCCGGGCCGAACGGCAGGCCGAGGCCTGCCAGGTCGGTTTCCATGAGCGCGTACGTGCCCGCCTGGATCTCGGTGATGTCCCGATCGGCGACAGCCTGCAGGAAGGTCGAAGTCCCGGCCGAGGAGACCACCTCGCAGGGCAGCCCGGCTGCGGCGAACGCCTGGTGCACGGCAGCCAGGCCTGTCTCCGCCTGATTGATCCGCTGGTCGCGTTCGGCGTTGGCGGCGCGCAGCCGCCCCTCGTAGCCCATGATGCCGCGCAGCCGCAGCCGCGGCGTGCCCGCGACGACGCGCCCCAGGGCCACGGCCTCGTCCGGGCCAGGCACGCCGCACCGGGCCAGCCCGACGTCGACGTCGACGAGAACCGCGACGTCCATCCGGGCGCGGGCGGCGGCAGCCGCGATGACGTCAACCCCGTGCTGCGAGTCCACGGCGACCGCCACCTGGGCGTCGCGGCCCAGCCGGGCCAGCCGGTCTGCCTTGCCCGGCGACACGATCTCGTTCGCCAGGAAGACGTCGTCGATTCCCGCCGCGACCATGGCCTCGGCCTCACCCACGGTGGCACACGTGATGCCGTGCGCGTGCGGGCCGAGCTGGCGGATGGCCAGGCCGGGCGTGCGGTGGGTCTTCACGTGCGGGCGCAGGTTGGTGCCCGAGCCGCGGACCAGGTCGGCCGCTGCGGCGACGTTCCGCTCGAACGCGTCAAGATCCACGATCAGCGCCGGGCTGGGCAGGTCCTCGACCTTGGCCGGGCCGGAGCTGGCGGGTGTTTGCCGCATCCCGGATCAGTCGCTCCCGGCGACCATGCGCAGCGCCTCCCGCACCGGAACCGGGTCGTGCTCGGGCTCCGCGAGGGCAATGCAGGTCAGCGCGGCGCGCGCGGTGTGCCGCGCCAGGTGCACGCTGGCCGCCACGGCGTCTCCCGCCTGGCAGGCCGCGTAGATGGCCTGGTGGTCTTCTTCCACGGTGGCCAGGGCCTGCGGGCCGGTCAGGTAGACGTGCCGGTACCGCTCGGTGTAGTCGAACAGGTCCTGGGCGGTGCGGCTCAGCCGGTCCCCGTAGCGGCTCTTGAGCAGGTCGTGGAACGCACGGTGCCAGACGTCCCACGCCTCGAGCTCACGGTCCACCTCCGTCATCTCGGCCAGCAGCCGGCCCATCTCGGCCAGGTCCCCGGCGGTCAGCGCGGGCACGGCCACCCGCACGCCGAGGGACTCGATCACGATCCGGGCGGCGTACAGCTGCTCCAGGTCGGGCACGGTGAGCTGGGCCACCCGCACCCGCCGGTTGGGCTCGGAGTCGATCAGCCCCTCGCGCTGCAGCATCCGGAGGGCCTCCCGCAACGGGGTGCGGGAGACGCCCAGCCGCGCGGCGAGCTGGACCTGGGAGATCGGTGCGTCGGAGTCGAATTCGCCGCGCAGGATGCTGGCCCGAAGCTGGTCGTGCACGATCCTGGTGGAAAGCTCGGGCCCTGGCGGGCTGATACTGTCCATGATCGTCGTTCGCCTCCCCGGCGCTGGCCGCACACCCGCGGCTCTAGCAATCGTCAGCCGCAGCGGGTAGCGCCGTGGCGGGCTGGCGGAGTCCGGGCCTCAGTCATCGTAGGTGTCCACCTCGAAATACGTCACACCGTGGTCGACATTGGTCTCGCCGACACCGAAGTTGAATCCGATGCCGGGGCTCCCTTCGGCAAAGACGTCGTCGGTCGTCTCCAGAATCTGGACGCCGTTTATGTAACTCCGGATGACGGTGCCGAAAATCGTCGCCTCCACCAGGTCGCCTTCCTGCACCCCGCAGTCCGGTCCGGTGCGCCGCGCCAGTGACGTGAAGTCACCGGCCTTCCCGTTCCACCGCACGATCTCCGCGTAGGCGTTGGAGTTCTTGAGACATCTCCAGAACACCTCATAGCCGGTGCACGAGTGCGGGACGATCGCGCTGCGCAGGCGTATTTCGACTTCCTGAAAGTAGTCCTCGGTCTGATTCCGGCTGAACACCCGGGCCTTGCCATGCTGGTTGCGTCCCCAGACGCCGCCGAGCACCGCGGTCGGGTCGTCGTAGTCGCCCACCGGTTCGGCCTCGGCCGAGGTCCCGGGGTCGAGGTTGCCCTGCTGCGCCCGCTGCTCGGCCACGGCCATGCGGCTCAGCCCGCCGTAGGCGACTCCGTTCCGCACGACGATGTCCACCCAGTCGACGCCGTCGGTCCGGCCGTTGACCCAGATCCCGCCCTCGGACAGGGGATCCTCGTCCTGGCGGAAGCGGGTGCGGTATGACCGGACCGGCTCCACCTCCGGCCGCAGTACCGACGGCGCTGCATCGTTCATGCTCGTTGCCTCCTTGAACCTGCGGACGGGCCGGTGTCGCGGTCACTCCCAGACGGCGGGACGGTTCTGTTCTTCCTCGGCCGTCTCGGGGCGCTCCTCGACGATCGCGCTCGCCTTCGACAGCCAGCCCTCGTTTCCGCGCAACTTCAGCGCGGCCAGTATGCCGATGCCGATGATCAGCCACACGGCGACGATGACCGGTGACCAGTTATACGGGTGAGCCGGGAACGGGCTGAACGATTTGTACAGCGAGTAGAGGAGCACCACGCTGGTCCCGACCGGGAAGATGAAATGCAGGATCCAGTTGAAGTGGCGCCCGCTGCTCCCGCCAGTAGTAGACGACGACGCCCACGTTGGCGGCGATGTAGATGAAGATCACCGCGATCACCAGGACGAAGCCGAGCACCAGGATGAACATCTCCTGCGGGCCCAGCCACCAGGCGCCGAGCGCCAGCAGCACCGACAGCACCAGCTGGACGGTGACCGCGAGCGTCGGCGTCTTGCGGACCGGGTGGACCTCGCCGAACGCGGACGGCAGCACGCCGCTGCGCCCCATGCCGTACCACATCCGGGTCGCCACGTTCTGGCAGGCGATGCTGGCGCCGAACACCGACGTGAACATCGCGAGCAGCGCCAGCCACCACACGCTGCCCCAGACCCGGTGCGCGATGACCAGCGCCGGCAGTTCGGGGGATGTGACCAGCTTGCCGAGGTTGGTGTCGCCCCAGCCGATGACCTGGCCCCAGATCACGATCACGAGCATCACGCCGATGATCGCGATCGACGCCATCGTCGCCCGCGGCACGTTGCGCCGCGGGTTCTCGGTCTCCTCGGCCAGCGGGACCGCGGCCTCCCAGCCGGTCAGGCCCTGCACCGTGAACACGATGGCCAGCGAGAACCCGCTCGAGGTGGCGATCGATCCGGGGTTGAAGCCGTAGTTGAACGCCTGGAACGTGAAGCCTCCCGGCCCCGGGTGCCCAGCCCCCACAGGCCGAGGAACAGCACGATCAGGAACTCTATCGCGCCGACGATCACGATCGTGCGGACCGAGGGGGCGATGCCGAGGTACCCGACCAGCGCTATCAGCGGCAGGCCGATGATCACGAGATACCACCAGTGGAACCAGGTCACGTGGTAGTAGCTCTGGAACTCGCCCTGGAAGATCAGGCCGAGATAGGCGAGCGCCGGGCCTGCCACGATCGGCGAGTACAGCGCGTACAGCCAGCCGGTCAGGAAGCCGAGCCGGGGGCCGAGCGTGCGGCTCACGTACGTGTAGTAGCCGCCAGCCGACGGGAACCTCTTGGCGAGCTGCACCAGGCACATGCCGAGGGCCAGCACGATCACGAACCCGATCAGGTAGGCGAGCGGGGCATGCGCGCCCGAGAAACCGACGATGGTCTGGGTGAAGAAGAACGCCGCGATCGCCGGTGCGATGTGCGTGACGTTCTGCATGATCGCCCCGGGGAGCCGGACGGCACCGGATTTGAGATCGGTCTCGGCGACCCAGACCTTGCCTTCGGTTTCGACGAAGTTATCGAGCCCCTGCTGCTCATCTGGATTCGACATCTGGTCTCCCTCCGCGGGCGCGGGTCAAAACTGTATCCAGATCATTCGCCAGTCAGCGTCGACCTGACGGCTGTGATGGGCGGAGTGTCGCCGAATACGGGCACAAAGTGCCTCCTAGAACGGTCACTGACGATCGATCCAGCGCATCGCTGCGCGGAAGGCTAGCGCTGACTGTATGCAGATCTGTCTAGCCAGGTCAATACCTGCGCCTTAGACTCGCCCTTGTGAGCGTGCTGGGGCTCGACGTCGGATCCACCGCGGTCAAGGCGGCGGCTTACGACGAGGGAGGCCGCGAGCTGGCCCGGGCGCAGGAGACGGTGCCGCCGCAGCGTGCCCAGCCCGGCCACTGGCAGGTGGACGGCGACGAGGTGTGGCGCGCGGCCGTCCGGGTCATCCGGCAGGTCACGTCCACCTCTCCCACCCGGCGGGATCCGCCCCGGGCTCTGGCCGTCTCGGCGTCGGGCCGGGAATCGTTCCCGGCCCGGGTGGACGGGTCGGCGACCGGGCCGTGCCTGCGGACCGCGGATGCACGCAGCCCCCGGGTCCCGGCGACCGAACTGCTGCCGTGGCCGCCCGAGCAGTGGCTCCGCGCCTGCGGCCACGTTCCCGATCACATGGACCCCGCGAGCCGCCTGCTGTGGTGGCGGGAAACCGCGCCGGACACGCTGGCCGGGGCGCGCTGGTTTCTCGGCTGGCACGAGCTGGCGTCGCTCAAGCTGATCGGGCGGCCGGTCATCGACCCGGCGCTCGCCGCCGGGTTCTTCCTGTTCGACCTCGCTGCCCGGTGCTGGTCCGGCGAACGGCTGGATGCGCTCGGCCTGGACCCGCGGCTGCTCCCGGAGATCGTGCCCTGGGGCGTGGCCATCGAGAATGTGCACGCCGAGCCCGCCGCCGAGCTCGGCCTGCCACCAGACTGCGCGTTCGTGGTGGGCAGCTGGGACGCCTGCTGCGCGGCCGTGGGCAGCGGCGCGGTGGACGCCGGGGTCGCGCTGCTGTCCTCCGGGACGTGGGAATCGGTCGTCGTCCCCGCCGACCGCCCGGCGCTGGACGGGGCGGCCGCCGCGGGCCTCGCCGTCACGCCCCACCCGAGCACGCCGGGAATCGGCGTCTGGTCGAAGAGCCCGAACGGGACGAGTGCCCTGGACTGGGCGCTGGGTTTCGTCGGCATGCCGCTGGAAGACCTGGAGGCCAGGCTGCGGGACGCGGGCACCCAGCCGGCCGACGTGCTGGTCGTGCCGCACCTGTCGGGCGCTGGCCCGCCGTGGCCGGCGCCGGAGGCGCGCCGCGGCGCGGTGCTCGGGCTGACGCTGGCCACCACGCCGCTCGACCTGGTGCGGGCCACGATGGAAGGCGTCACCTGCGACCTGCGGCTGGCCATCGCCGCGATGCGGGACGCGGCCACGCCGGTCCATCTGTGCCGCGCGGCCGGGGGCGGATCGAAGTCCGGCTGGTGGATGCAGCTCAAGGCCGACCTGCTCGGCGTTCCGGTCGAGGTGCCGGAGCACTCCGAACCGGGAACGCTCGGCGCTGCCCTGCTGGCCGGCGTCGGGATCGGGACCTACGGGTCCCTGGCCGAGGCCGCGCAGCGGGTGGCGATCGCGCGCCGCTACCATCCCGACGCCGGGCGCGCCGCCGCGTTCACGGACCGCTTCGAGGCCTTCCGCGCGGCGGTGGCCTCAGTGCCGCACCTTCCCCCACCGGATGGCAGTTAGCACGATGACGGAGGATCGCGATGCCGCACGTTGGTGACCTGCTCGTGGAGCTGCTCGCTCGCTACGGTGTCACGGATATCTTCGGCCAGCCCGGCGGGCAGACCGCGGCCCTCTACGACGGCGTCGCCCGGCGTTCCGGCCGGGTCAGTCACACCCTGGTCCGCGACGAGCGCTCCGCCGCCTACGCCGCCGATGCCTTTGCCCGGCTCACCCGCCGGCCCGGCGTCTGTGACGTCACGGTCGGCCCCGGCACCACGAAGCTCACCGATGGCCTGGTCGAGAGCTTCAACGCGTCGGTGCCGGTGATAGCGCTGGTCGGCGAGTTGCCCAGGGACTGGGCGCCGTACCGGGAGAAGGGCGTGGCGTCCCAGGGATTCGGGCAGGTCGCGCTGCTGTCCGCGATCACGAAGTCGACCCTGGAGGTCCCGAGCCCCGCGGCCCTCCCACAGCTGGTCAGGGCGGCGTTTCGGCTCGCCACCAGCGGCCGTCCGGGCCCGGTCGCCCTCGTGATCCCGCACGACGTGCTGGATGCGGAGTGGGAGCCGCGCGACGCGGAACTGCAGGTCGACGACCGCTACCGCCGCTCCCCCGCCTACCGCCCGGTGCCCGAGCCGAGCAGCCTGGCCGACGCCGCCGCTCTGCTGCGCTCGGCCCGCCGGCCGGTCATCGTCGCGGGCGGAGGCGTGCACGCGTCGGGAGCCGCGGAGCAGCTCACCCGGCTGGCCGAGATCACGGGCGCCGTGGTGGTGACGAGCTTCTCCGGCAAGGGCGCGGTCACGGAGACGGCGCCCTACGCCGCGGGCGTGCTCAACCCGCTCGGCAGCCTGGCGAGCCTGGAGCTCGCGCGGCGCGCGGACCTGTCGCTGTGGTGCGGGTGCAAGCTCGGCCAGAACACGAGCCACAACTGGACCCTGCCAAGACCCGGCCAGGCCACGATCCACATCGATACCGATCCGGCCGAGCTCGGGCGGACGTTCCGGCCGACCGTCGCGCTGCACGGCGATGCCGGAGCGGCGCTCTCCGCTCTGGCCGAGATCCTGGAACGCAACGCCGCCCCGCCATCGGGCGACTGGGCGGCCGAGGCAGCGCGGGTGATCGAGCAGGCGCGGCTGGATCGCGCGGCCGAAGAGGCGTCGGACGCGGTCCCGGTCCGCCCGCAGCGTGTCATGCGCGAGCTCGCCGCCCGGCTCCGCCCTGGTGACGTCGTCATCGGCGACGCGAGCTTCTCCGCGGGGTGGGTGGCGGCGCACATCCCCGCGCTGCGGCCCGGCCGGGACTTCCTGTTCGCTCGCGGCCAGGGCGGCCTCGGCTACTCCGTTCCGGCATCGATCGGCGCCGCGGCGGCCCGGCCCGATGACCGGGTCGTCACGGTCAGCGGCGACGGCGCATTCTCGTACGCGATCGGCGAGCTCGCGACGCACGCGCAGCTCGGCACGAACTCGGTGCACGTCGTGCTGAACAACGGCACGCTCGGCTGGCTGTCGATGTGGGAGCAGTTCTTCTTCGACGGCCTGCACCAGTCGGTCGACCTGGAGAGCAGCCGGGCCCGGCCGAGCTTCGCCGCCGCGGCGCGGGCGCTCGGATGCGAGGGCATCTCGGTCGAGGACCCGGCCGAGCTCGGCGGCGCGTTCGACGCGGCCTTCGCCGCCGACGGGCAGGCCGTGGTCGAGGTCCGGGTGGACCCGGCCAGCACGCCGATCCACAGCTACCGCCGCCGGATGGCCGAAGGCGGCAGCCACCCCCGCCCCGGCAGCGCCTACGAACTCCGCCCGTGGCTCGTCAGCCCGGAAAAGCTACCCAGCAACGACGCGCCGTAGCCGTGCACCTTACGCCGTTGCTGACATCAGAAGGGGGCCGGTACGTCCCCTGGCTTTGCAGGCTAAGCGAGCCGGTGAAGAGCCCGGTAGGGATGCTGCTCCTGCTAGTGACCAGTTCCAGAGCCGTTCCGATCCCTGCTGTACGACCAGGCTGAGCGTGTCAATTGTCACCTGGCAACTCGGCAGCCTTTTTCCCAGCGCTGCGATAATTGGCTGAGCAGGCTGAATGGCAGTGCTGTAGGATAGTGTCACGTGCGGTATCCACTGCGGGGATGACCTATCATCATTGCCGATGTGTCCCGTTACGGCCTGCGTGGCTCGCTGTGCTGCGTCGCGTATCGGGCTCAATGCCTCGGCGGGGTGAGCGGTAAGCACGATAGCTTCGGGATGATAGAAAATCCGACTGAATTCAATTGTAATAGGTCCCGTGTCTGCAAGGCGTGATCGTGCGATCGCGAGCATCTCGCTTCTGTCATGTTCTGGGATCTGGTCCGCCGGCCCGGCGATGAGGACGGTTAGATGCAGCCGGTGGAGTGGTGTCATATGCAATCCGGAGAAGTTTGAGATGCGGTTCTGCGCAGCTTTTACGGTCGTACGCAATTGTGGATTGCTGCCCAACAGGACAAGCCACCATAGCAGGCCATGCTCCGGTGCGAATTCGCCGTAGCCATCTCGCCAGCGGTCTATCATCTGTTCCGGAAAAGGGCTCACCTGGGCTCCGTCTCATCCATGCCGAGCGGCGAAGAAGAGATAAAACCTCTAATCTGGAACTCTAGTTCAGCAGCGGTATTGCTTCTCGCGAAACGAGGCTCGGTAAGGAGGCTTCTGAGTTTGTGGAGATACCCGATGACGGTGCTGATGCGCACTCTCTGGGCAGATCCAGGACGGATGTTACATGATATGCGGCCTCATCGAGGGAGTCTTTCATCAAATATGCGATGCTTGATCCCGCCTGGATTTGCGCCCAGGTCGCCGGGACCTTGGGTTCTCCGTTCGCCCACCCTGCTTCAGCCATCGCTGCTGCGCGAAGCGCGCCGTCAGGATCTCCCGAGTGTATTGCAACCGACAGCTCAAATATAGCCTGACGGCCAGTTGGGAACGACCAGACCGACCTAGGGTTGGTCTGGTTCGCTGGCAGCACGTCAGCAGCCCGTTGTGCCCGCTTCAATGCCTGCCGCGCCCTGGCGGTGTCACCGAACAGCGCTATCGCATTAGCTTCGCGGTAAGCAAGCTCGACCTTTGTCGGAGACAGAGCGCTAACCTCGAAACCCCGCCGCGCGGCTTCTGCAGACTCTACATATCTCTGCTGCCACCGGGCTGTTTTCGACTGAGCGCTCCACGCGATAGCTTCGTCGCAGCCCGCTTCTTGCGCCATGATTAGCGCGGCTGTTCCGCATTCGGCTGCCCTCAGATGCTGGCCGAGATTTCCCAGTATCAGGCAGGCATAGGCAAGAAGCTCCGAGTCTATACGGAGCATCTCACGCGTCTGGTGAAGCCGTTGTTTCCCGCTCCGCAAGAAACCTTCAACTGTCTGGTGAGCTTGCCAAACACCGTTAAGCACCACCCGCGGCGGAATCTCGCTGTGCGCCTCTGCGAGGTAGCCTACTGCCTGGGCTACCTGCTCAATCGCCTCATCGGTTGTGTTAGTGCTCGCAACCCAGGCCATCATATCCCGGATACCTTCAGAATGAGCGCCTGGCCGGGGATTGCCGATTTGCCGGCCTGATGGTGACATGAGCTGCTGGACCGAGTGGCCAAACATGTGCTCCAGCACGCGGCAGGCATCCGGATATGGCTCGGTCTTGACATTTCCCGAGTACCAGCGCTCCCATTGGCGGGACGAGATGGTCAGTTTCGCGAGGTCTGGATCACTGTCACGCTCGGCCAGTTCCCGTGCGGCCCGCCGGAACTGCGCCTCAAAGGCCCGGAAGTTCTGCCAGTGCCGATCGATGATCAAGACCCGCATCAGCGTTGGCGGGTCAGGCGTGCCGGCCTGCCGAAGATCCCGCGCCGCTTCGGCCTGACCGGCTGGCCCTGCGGAAGACGGGCTGGCAGGGCTTTCCCCAAGCAGTACACCAACCTGAACGTCCAGAGCCCGCGCTAACGCCGCCAGGGTGCTCAGCCGGGCCGACCGCTTGGCGCCTTGCTCGAGCTTCTTAACCAAGTCAGTGCTCACACCGGCCCGCCCGGCCAGCAGCTCCTGCGTCCAGCCATGATCGCGGCGCAACTGCGCCAGCTTGGCTCGGTCGACCAGCGTTTCGCTGGCCTTACCGGGCCGGGCCGGATAATTCTTCCGGCCCGCGCTGACGCACGCCTGGCAACGCGGCGCGGTGTTATACCGGCTCAGCGGCCTGCCACATCTGGCGCAATTCCGCCCAGGATCACCAGCCATAGCCACAAACCCCTCACCTGAACGACATACAGCCATTCAACTCTATGCCGCGCGCCCGCCGTGACGGCGCGCACCAGCCAGCCACGCTGGGAACTTGTCTCACCGTCTCGTCTCACCGGCGTTTGCGGTCCTTTACGTGCAGACCCGCGCCGACAGCAGGCCGATCGCAGCCAAACCGGTGATCACAAATCCTAGATACGCTGCAACCTTCAACGCCCGGCGCTTAGAGCCGACATCAACACGTCATCTAGACGACGAGTGAACGCGTGGCGGTTCCGGGGACTGAAAGTCCGAATACGCTGAGCGCGGCCAAAATCTGACGAACAAAGGAACGGCCGTGCCCACAGCAAGCGGCCATAGCTGCAAAACGGAATACGGCACAGTGATCTACCTGCGCGGGACACAAGCAGAACAGTTAGACGACGCCGAACGGCGCTGCCGCGAATACGCAGCGCGATTCGGCTGGCCCGTCCTGGCATCTATACGCGACAACGAGCCCAGCGCCACACCCGGCCAGTTCCTGGCCAAGGTGAGCTGCCTGGGAGCACAGATTCTTCTAACTGAGAATCCCGGCATGATCTCCCCCGACCAGGCCACATGCGACGAACTGACCATGGCCGTCGAAGGAACCGGATGCATCGTCCACCCGCTCAGGACTCAGTCATGCCGGTGAACCGCTTCACACAACGGTCATAATTGGCCGGCGAGATACGTGAGGCTCCCGGCTCCTGTGCTGCGTGTCGGAGGTAAGTGGCTGCGCACGTGGTGCAAGATCCGCAAGCCAACCACGTTCGGTGTGAAGGTACTGCGATCATCCAAGCCACGCCGATCTCTGCGTCGTTCGTGCGGTCACCGGAAATCGCCGAGGCGCGATGGGTACGTGCCGACATGGCCGCGATGCCGGAGGGCGAACCAGTGTCGCGATGGCTGGAGAGGGCGCTTTCTGCCCGCAACGCCTGATCCCGCGTACGCCCCGTTCGCTTAGTCGCGCTGCCGGGGCTGGCATGAGCGCTGTTTGTGGCCGCTGGCGAGAAGGCAGCTTGACACACCTAGCGACCTATGCCTAACTTTCTTAGTATGGATCTGCGCGGGCACTTGGACCTGTTGCTGCTGGCCACCTTGCGGGACGCAGGGCCTGTCCACGGGTACGCAATCATCGCCAGCCTGCGGGAGCGGTCGGGCGGCACCTTCGACTTGCCGGAAGGAACGGTCTACCCGGCGCTTCGCCGCCTGGAGCGCGACGGCCTGGTGGACAGCGAGTGGGACGCCAGCGCGGCCCGTCGCCGACGGGTCTACCAGCTCACCGCGGCGGGTGCCAGCGCCCTGGCTGCCCGGCGCCGGGACTGGCGGGACTTCGCGCGCGGCATGCAGGCGGTACTGGGCCGGGGCGTCAGGGAGGAGTTCGGGTGAGTGAGATCGAGCGGTACCTGGATGAGCTATTCGACCGTCTGGCTGGCCAAGGCGCCGCGGGCAGGCGTGCGCTGGCCGAAGTGGAAGATCACCTGCGGGCCGCTGCCGCCGACGCCATAGCGGGCGGTCTGGCGGCCGATCAGGCTGAAGTTGATGCGGTGGCCCGGTTCGGGCCTCCGGCAGTGGTGGCCAGAGCACTGCGCTCTGCAGTGGGCAGCGAGCGGGCAAGCCGCGCGGTGTCGTTGGCGTGGCTGCTGGCGGGCCTGGCAGCCGCCGGGCTCGGCGTGGCCTACGTGACTGCAGCCGGGCGGGTGGGCTGGTGGTCTCCGGCCTATTTGTGCACGGACTACTTGAGCCCGTCCTGCAATTCAGCCGGCCCTGCGGTCGGCGACACGCAGAGTGCGGCGATCGCAGCGGCGGCTGGTGCCGCCATACTGGCGGGCCGTTGGCTGGCGATCCGCTACACCGGGCTGGCACCGGTTAACCGTGGCCTCGCGATGGCCGCGGGCCTCCTGCTAGCCCTAGTGGCATTCGGCCTGGGGATGACCGGCTCGGCCGTGGCCCTGCCGGGCAGCGTGCTGAGCCTGGTTCCCGATGTGGTTCCGGGTCCTTACGTCACCATCGGCGCTACGGTCACCGTCGCGGCCACGGTCCTGATCGAGTGCCTGGCTGCCGTGGCGAGCCTTGTCGGCTCGCGCCCGCGCTGGTCCCTGCAGTAATGTCAGCGCCGGCAATAGGCATGATGAGAGCGTGTCGTACGCGGCACAGGCACGTGCTTGATGTATGGGCTGTTAGGTGTGATATGAGGTGTCCGTGCCTGCCGTGCCATCATGCCTGCTGGAGCCTGTCTGGGTGAGTTCGCGCTATCGGCGGAGCGCCGGAGTTCGACCGCCACGCTGGGCTGTCACGGCGCAGGGTCCCTGACCGGGTGGTGTTCGAGCACGTCGTCGCGGCGTTAGTGCATGGCAGCGGCTATGAGCGGATCGCCAGCCCCGGGTGCTCGGACCGACGATCGCCGGCGGCTGAAGGAATGGGCGCAGCGGGGACCGGCGAGCGGGTGCATGCGCTGGCGCTGCGCGCCTATGACCAGATGATCGGCCTGGAGCTGGGTGATATCGCGGTGGACGGCTGCATCACCAAGGCGCCATGCGGCGGGGAGTGCGCCGGGCCGTCCCCGGTGGACCGGCGCAAGGGCGGCCTGAAGCGGTCCGTGGCCACCGAGGACTACGGCATCCCGCTGGGCATCACCTGCGCGGGCGCTAACCGTCATGACTACCCGCTGCTGGGACCCACGCTGGAGGCCACCTCGACGGCAGCTGGGCAATGTGCTGCCCGGTCAGCGGGCCTGTCACCTGGACGCCGGCTACGACAGCAGCGTCACCCGCCAGACCCTCGGCGAGCAAGGCTACGCCGGCCAGATCGCGCACAAGGGCACTCCCGCGCCGATCCAGGCCGGGCGCCGCTGGCCGGTCGAGCGGACCGATTCCTGGATGAACGGCTACGGCAAGCTCCGCCGGATGACCGACCGCGACGCCGCAATCGTCCGCTTCTACCTCTACCTGGCTGCCGCGCTCGTCACCGTGCGTGCCCTCATCCAGCGCGCCCGCAAGCGCTACCGCTGGGACACCCGGCCCAGAACAAGCGCCTCAAGTGACAGCCCTATGGCCGGCCGCTAAGACGTAATTTCTCTTGCGCGCTGCAGTGGCTCCGGCTTGTACTTCAGCATGACCAGCATCCTGGTGAACCACGTCTACTACTCCCCCGTCGGCCACGTCGTCGAGGCGATCCGCTACGCCAGGGGGTTCCACGACGCTAACCCCGGCAGCGAGGTCCACGTCGCCCTTTCCGACGGCGCGCCGTGGGAGCTGTGCGCCGGCGCGCCGTGGATCGCGGAGGTCTACCGCATTCCGGTCGGCGATCCCGGATCCTCCAACCTGTCGGTTCCTGAGATGCCGCGCGAGTGGGACTACATCGTCGACAACAACCTCATGGCACTCGAAGACGAGAGCCCCGACCTGCTCGTCCGCCCCGACGAGTACGAGTCGCCACCCAGGGGCTGGGAGGAGGAGGCGACGATCGCCTACTACGCGAGGACCGACGCCGAGCTCACCGCGCGCCGGGGCCGGGGCACGCTGTTCCCGGACATGACACTCCCCCGCGGGCTCGGTTATGACCCCGGCGCATACGCGACGCTCGAGGTCCCGGCCGAGAGCCGCGCGTTTGCCACGCGCTACGCCCACGACGGGCCGAAGATCTGCGTTCTGCCGGCGGGCTCGGGGCCAGCGGCCCAGTACCCAGCCGCCGAGAGCTGGATCGCCGTCATCGGCGCGCTCCGCGAGCGGCTCCCTTCCGCCCGCTTCTACCTGACCGGAGCCCGCGCGAGCGGCAGGCACCGACATCTGACCACGACCAGGTACCACGACCGTGGCCTGGCCCGGATCCTGGCCTCCGGCGACGACCTCGTGGATTGCTACGACACCGGACTGTGGCATCAGGTCGCGCTGCTGGAAGCCTGCGACCTGCTGGTCTCGCCGCACAGCGGCTTCTCGTTCCTGGCGTCCTGCGTCGGCACCCCGTGGCTCACGATCTCGGGCGGGAACTGGCCGGAGTCCTTCTTCAACGGCGTCCCGTTCTACTCCGTCCTGCCCGACAACCCCGACTACCCCTACGTGGGTGCCTATGACTACGACTACGACGGGCCGACGATCCCCGATATGCGGCACGAACGGCTGCTGGCGCGCGTACCCGACCTCCTCGCGGGTGCCGCGTTCCTGCTCGACCCCGCGACCACGTACGAGGACGCGCTCGCCCGGCACCGGGCCAACGTCGCCAGCGCCCGGATACGCCACGACCGCATGCCAGAGGTCACCGGCTGAGCTCGCACGCTGCCATCGGTGATACCGCCGGGGATGGGTCCCCAGAGTCCGCCGCGAAACGGCCGACAGTGGATAACCTCGCCAGTGGGACGATCGTTGCCGTCGGCGCCGGGGAACAGGAGCGATGATGCGGCTGCTGCCGAAGCTGAGGGTCATCGGCAGCGTTGTGCTCGCTGGCGCGCTGGCGGCCTGCGGGTCGTCGGCCCTTTACGGCGTGCCGGGTGCGGAGTCTCCGGGTTCGTCGTCGCCCGCCAAGCCGTACAACGTGTCCCGGCTGCTCGATCCCGCCGGCGGAAAGCTCCTTGGCGTCCAGGCACCCGGAGCGCCGGACGCGCTCGGGCCGGTGCAGACGTTCGCGACCAGCGCCGGCGCCGATCCGAACCTGATCGGCGAGTACATGGGCTGGAACAAGCCGATGGATACTCAGGCAGCAGCGAATGCCTGGTCGTACGGGGCGCTGTATTACATGGTCTGGGAGCCCTACGACACCAGCGTCGCGGCTATCGCCGCTGGCCGCAGCAACGCCTATATAACCAGCGTCGCGCGGCAGGTGCGGGCGCTGAATCAGCCGGTCGCGATCAGCTTCGGGCACGAGTTCAACGGCAACTGGTATCCGTGGGGTACCACCGGCACCACGGCCGACGACTTCGTGACCGCCTGGCGGCTGATCCACCGCCTGTTCGCCAAGGCGGATGCCCGCAACGTGATCTGGATCTGGAACCCCAACGTCATCGATGCGGAGCCGCAGCTCGACCTCGCCACCTACTACCCAGGCAACGCCTATGTCAGCTGGGTCGGGATCACCGGCTACTTCAGCACGACCGGCCCGGACACCTTTGACGGACTGTATGGCCCGACGATCCAGGAGATCAGGGGCTTCACCAACAAGCCGTTCCTCATCGCCGAGACCTCGGTGGAGACCGGCCCGGACGAGGTGACGGCCGCGCAGAACCTGGTCAGCGGGGTACGGCAGTCACCGGATGTGCTCGGCTTCATCTGGTTCAACTACCAGAAGCTCGGCGTCGACTGGCAGCTGCAAACCCGGCCTTCGGTGCAGTCGGCCATCGCCGGGGGCCTCTCCGGCCTCCGGCTGCTCAACGTCAAGCGGCGGTAGATACCGGAAACGCCGGTTAGGCAGTTAGCTAGTTGCCATAATGGCTAGGTGCCGACTGACGACCTGTCTCTGAATGTGGAGCTGGTCAAGGCGCTGGCCAGCGAGAAACGGCTGCTGATCCTTGAGTGGCTGCGCGATCCGGAGGCGCACTTCCCGGCCCAGCGTGACGGTGATCTGGTGCGGGACGGGGTGTGCTCGCTGTTCATCGCGGACAAGCTTGGGGTGAGCCAGCCGACCTGCGGGGAGCACCTGAAGATCCTGAGCCGGGCCGGCCTGATCCGCGGCACGAAGATCAAGCAGTGGGTTTTCTATAAGCGCGACGAGGCCCGGATCGCGGCGGCGAAGGAGCTACTGAGCGGTGACTGGTAACGTCGGCCCTTCCCCTGCGCCCGCAGGCACCGAGGTCTATGGCCGCCTGATCGCGGAGCTGGACGCGTCCGGGGCGCGCTACCGGCTGATCGAGCACGCGCCCGAAGGACGCACCGAGCTGGTCAGCGCGCTGCGCGGTCACGCTCTCGCCAGCGCCGCTAAGTGCCTGATCCTGCTGGTCAAGATCGGCAAGAAGCAGACCCGCTACGTGCTGGCCGTGGTCCCGGGCGACGCGCGGCTGGACATGGCGGCCGTCAAGGCGCTGCTGGGTGCCAGCTACGTCGCGTTCGCCGACACCGACAAGGCCGAGCAGTTCGCCGGCAGTATCACCGGCACGGTGCTGCCGTTCAGCTATGACGAGCGGCTGGAGCTGATCGCGGACCCGGCCCTGCTGGAGCACGGCGAGCTGTATTTCAACGCCGGGCGGCTCGACCGCTCGATCGCGCTGGCCAGCGAGGATTACGTGCGCCTGGCCCGGCCGCGTCTTGCCCGCATCATCGCGATCTGATCCGTCCACCTGCCCGCCCAATGCGAATGGCCGTTGGGCTGCAGGCCGCCCCTTACCTGAATTCCAGGCCGTCGAACGTGCCTGACGCCCGCCACTTGTCGATGTAGGAGAAGTAAGCGCTGGGCCCGTAGGGGTAACCCCGGCCGAGGAAGAAGCCCGCGTCCTGGCCCTCGTTGTTGTAGTAGCCGGGGGTGCAGTCGGGCCCGCCGATCATGCTGGCCGGCCCGGTCTGCAGCAGTTCCACCCACGCGTCCTCGGCCTGTTGCGACGGCTCGACCGCGGCGAACCCGTTGTCCAGGGCATGCCGGACGGTCACCGCGATGGTCCGGGCCGAGTCGACGAGGTTGTGCGGCACGTTGGAGATCAGGTTCGCTCCCTGCGTCGGCTGCACGAACAGCAGGTTCGGGAAGCCCCGGACGTGAATCCCGTGCAGCGTCCGCATGCCCATCGGCCCAGTGCCCCGACAGCGTGCCGCCGCCCCGGCCGGTGACCTCGAACCCGGCCCGACGTTCATACGGGGTGCCGACCTCGAAGCCCGACGCGTAGATGATGCAGTCAAGCTCGTAGTCGCCGGCCGGCCACGATCACGCCGGTCGCGGTGATCTGCTGCACGCCCTTGCCGTCGGTGTCGACCAGGTGCGTGGCCGGGCTGTTGAACGCCTGCAGGTACTCGTCGTGGAAGCACGGCCGCTTGCAGAGCTGGCGGTACCAGGCCTTGAGCTTCTGCGCGGTGTCGCGATCCCGCACGACGGCCTCGGCGCGGGCGCGGATCTCCTCCATCTTCTCGAAGTCGGACTCCTCGAACGCGCCGAGCACGGCGGCCAGGTCGCGGTTGTCCGGCGGCAGCGCCTCGATCCTGGCCCGCACCCGGCGCGCGATGTCGGTCCAGCCGTCCTGCACGAGGTCTTCGTCGGCGTTCCCGCCGGACTGGTTGTCGGTGAAGTTCTCCAGCCAGCGCTGCTGCCAGCCTGGCGTCGCGACGTCGGCGAACCAGTGCGGGTCGATGGCGTGGTTGTTCCGCACGTCGACCGAGGACGGCGTGCGCTGGAAGACGTACAGTTCCCGGCAGTCCCTGGCCAGGTGCGGCACGCACTGGACCGCGGTCGCCCCTGTGCCGATGACGCCCACCCGCTTGTCGCCGAGCCTGTCCATCGGCGCACCGTTGGAGTCGCCGCCGGTGTAGCCGTAGTCCCAGCGGCTCGTGTGGAACGAGTGGCCGCGGAACGAGCCGATCCCGGGAATGCCGGGCAGCTTCGGCACGCTCAGCGGGCCGGTGCCCAGCACGACGAACTGGGCGGTCAGCCGGTCGCCCCGGTTGGTCTGGATGACCCAGCGTGCCCGTTCCTCGTCCCAGGTCAGCCCCGTAACCTCGGTGTGGAACAGAGTGTCGTCGTAGAGGCCGAACTGCCGGCCGATGTGCTGGCAGTGCGCGAGGATCTCCGGGCCATGCACGTACTTTTCGGTCGGCATGTGCCCGGTCTCTTCCAGCAGCGGCATGTACACCATCGAGGCCGTGTCGCACTGCGCGCCGGGATAGCGGTTCCAGTACCAGGTGCCGCCGAAGCCGCCGCCCTTCTCGACGATGCGGACGTCGACGCCGGCTTCCCGCAGCCGGGCGCCGACGACCAGGCCGGCGAAGCCGCCGCCGACGCAGACAACGGTCCGGTGGTCGGTCAGAGGCGCGCGGTCCGTCCGCGGCGTGTGCGGGTCGTCGAGATAGTGCCCGAACTCGCCGGCGATGCGAACGTACTGGTCATTGCCGTCCGGGCGGAGTCGCTTGTCCCGCTCTTCGGCGTACCTGCGGCGCAGCGACTCTTTGTCGATGCCGCCGGTCCGGGCCGGGCTCTCGGTCGTCGCCATCGTCCCTCCGTCGAATGCGCCCGTCTCCTCCGGCGAGACGGCGCCACCAGCCAGTGTCATCCTGTCACTCAGGTGTGACATGCGCAACGCCGCAGTGCTAGCATCGGCGCGTGACTCAGGGCACCCTCACCGCGCCGTCGCTCGCCGACGAGCAGCGGGAGCTCGCCCAGGCGCGGATCTTGCGTGCCGCAGGGGCCGCACTGGCAGCCCGGGGCCTGGCCGCGACCGTCGACGACGTCGCCGAAGCGGCCGGGGTCAGCCGACGCACGGTGTTCCGGCACTTCGCCACCAGGGACGCGTTGTTCGTCGCCGTGATCAAGGCCGGCGTCCGCCGCTACGCCGACCAGATACCGGCTCCGCCCGACGGCGATGACCTGCGCGGGTGGCTGGTGGAGCTGCTCGAGGTCACGCACCGGCTCAATGCGCGCAACGGCCGTGTCTTGTGGGACCTCGTGGGAGTGCAGGCGGCGGACCTGTCGCCGGACCTCGCGATGGCCGCGGCAGAGTGCCGCGACAGCCGCAACCGGTTCGCGACCACCGTGACCGAGCTGATGTGGTGCGCCCGCGGCGGACACGGCCTGCCGCCACGGTGGCTGGTCGACGCGGTCGCGGTGCAGCTGTCCGGCTTCACCACCCAGTCGCTGGCGGGCGACCTCGGCCGCGCGCCCGACGAGGTCGCGCATGTCTCAGCTCAGGTCATCGAGGCCGCCCTGGCCTCCGCCCTGACCTAGCCGGGTGAGTCATCACCGGGATCTGCGTTCAGCTAGCACGCGTCAGTGCGTAACGCAGCCCCCGGCGGGCCAGCCGGATGCGCGCGCCGACCGCGCTGCCCCGGTGCCGGCCCAGTTCTAGGTCCGCCGACGCAGCGATGGCCTCAGCTACCTGCTGCACGGTGAGATGGTCGGTCCGCAGCTGAGTAGCGAACTCGGGCTGGCTGAGGCGGCTGAGACAGAGGTCGAGCTTCCGCATCGCGAAGGTGCCGCGGAACAGCGGCACGTGCTGCCCTCGCAGCCGCTGAATGGCGTGCACGATCACGCGCTCGCGCAGCCGGCGCTCGATAACCTGCCTGTCCGCCAGCAGTGCGAAGTGCCGGACGTCATGGCCGGCGTCGGTCAGCCGTCCGACGATCTCGGCGAAATAAGCCGGCTCGACCAGCGTCATCGGTGCGATCACCGTGCCGCCGGCGGACCTGAGGGCCAGGTCCAGCACCTCGTACACGCCCTGGCGCCACGCGGGGAAGTCCTGGAAGTCGCTCCTGAGCTCCGATGGCAGCATCCGATGCAGGCCGAATCCCAGCAGTTCTGGGTCGCAGATCAGGCTGCCGGGCAGGCGGCTGTGCAGCTCTCGCGCAGTCGTCGATTTGCCGCCGCCGAACGGCCCATTGATCCATAGCAGCATGAATGGGGACTTTAGGTGAGGCACCATCCGATAGGAGTGCCGATGAGCCAGTTCCGGGGTGAGCTTTGATGATCAGTGGTGACGACATCCTGGCCGCCGCGGCGCAGCCGACCCGTCGGGTTTCGCGGCCATGGCCTGCGACGAGCTGCTGATTCACGCCGACGACACGGGGCGGGGCCTGGGGCTGCGGTTCGCCCCGGACCCCGCGCTCGCCGGGCGCGTTCCTGCGCGCCTGTTTCCCTGGCATGATCCTGGTGACGACGCATGGCAGACGCTGCTGTGGGCCAACGGGCGCATCGACCTGCCGGGACGTGCCAGCCAGGCGGGCTGGAGGTGGCACTGTGCCCCTCTCGCCGACTGGGATGGGCTGCCGCCAGCACGTCCTTGACCGCGTGTTCAGCCCGGCATCATCGGGCCGCTACACCTGCTCCTAGGCGGACTTGACGCCGCGGCTTGCCAGGAGTTTCTCGCGGTCGGAGGCAAAGCCCACCATCCACGACGGCGCCAGCCGGTAGATACGGATGTCGTCGCCCCACTCGAGCGGAGAAGCGCCGTAGTGCGCTGTCCAGTGGGCGAGCGTCTCGTCCCAGAGGGGATCGGAGGGGCGCAGCTGCTCGGCCGCGCCATGCGCAAAGACGGCCAGCTCCTCGTTGTCGATGTGGGCGACGCTCACCGCAGGCCTCGCCGCGAGATGCCGTGCCTTGGCCGACGGGCCGTCCGTGCTCCAGGTCCAGGTTCCGTGCAGAAAGTGCCCGTCCACGGCGCTGATCCGGGGCTCGCCTCGAGCGGTGACCGTGGCCAGCGAGAGCACCTTCATGTTCTGCATGAGGCCGGCGATGTCCCTCGCCGAGAGCGCCCGCTGATCGTCGATGATGCCGCGCAGGTGCTCGGTCGCCCCGGAACGCGACCGGTCGAGGAGCTCCTGGAGTGCGTTCAGTTCTGCTTCGGTATCGAGCATGTCAGCCTCGCCGCCGGAAGAGGTGCAGGAACATCGGTTCTCCTTGCTCGCCCGCCGCCCACCTTACGGAGCTGAGACGGCCGGTCCAAGGAAGCCTGCTCGTGTCGCTGGCAGCGCTGGCCGTTTACGTTGCGGATCCGCCGGCCGCGAGGCGCATGAGGTCGCTGTCCAGATCGATGGATGTCTCGGAGCCGCCCGCACTGCCGTAGGAGTGCTGGTAGCTGCGCCAGGCCTCGTCCTTGATCTTGCGGGCGAAGCCGCTTTCCATCAGCAGCACGAGCTCGAGCGCGGCGCGGTCGATGCGCTTGTTCAGCTCCGGGTCGCCCCAGTCCTCGGGCGCCGCGAACACCGAGGTCGGCGCCGTCAGAGCGCGCAAGTAGGCGAACATCGGGCGCATCTGGTCGTCGGCGACCAGGGAGTGCCGGGCAGTTCCCGCCGTCGCGGCGAGCACGACGGGCTTGGCGATGATCAGGTCGTTGTCCAGGGCGTGGAAGAACGAGATGAACAGGCCGCTGGCGCCGGCCTTGTAGACCGGGGTGGCGGCGACGATGCCATCGGCCTCGGCGAGGGCCGTGACCGCCTGCTGCGCCTTCGGCGTGATGAGCTGTGACGTCAGCGCCGTGGAGATGTCCGCGGTGATATCGCGCAGCTCGATGCCGCTGACCGTCACCGTGTTACCGTGCCCGGCCGCGATGGCCGCGGCGCGCTCGGCGATGCGGTCGGCCAGCAGCCTTGTCGAGGACGGATCCCCGGTCCCGGCGCTGACCACCACAAGCTTGAACTGCTCCTGTTCCTCAGGGGTGCTCATGGGTGTGTCGTTCCGTTCGTATCGTTGGCCGGCAGGCCCGCAAGAACGGGCTCGCGGGCGAGCTTCAGGCAGATCGTTTCCAGCTGTTGCAGTTCGCCGGGCGTCAGCCGGGCCGCCATCGCACGGGCGACGCTGCTGCCGTGCTGCAGCCCGACCTGGCGCTGCAGCACCCGGCCTGCGCCGGTGAGCGCCAGGCGGATGGCGCGCCCGTCGGCGGGATCGGGCTTGCGCTCGAGCAGACCGCGCTCGGCCAGCCGGTCCACCAGCCGGGACAGCGCCGGCTGGCTGAGCAGGACGTGCCGGTTCAGCTCGCCGATCCGTACCGGCTCGGGGCACTTGGACAGCGTGTACAGCACGTCGTACTCGCGCATCGACAGGTCCCCCCAGATGTCCTCGGCCGCGAACTCCTTCATCAGCGCGGCGTGCGCGGACAGCAGCGCCTCCCAGGCGTCGTTGGCGGGATGACGATTGGCGGCCATCACAGGTCCGGGTACTCGGCTTCGGCCTCCGGCGAGCTGTCCTGGTACGGAGACCCGCCGGTGACGTTGTCGCCCCGGTTGGCGTTCGGGCGCGGCTGGCGCGGCGGCTGATGGCCGTACTTGGCCTTCACCAGGCTGGCGTGGGTCGGGGCTTCCGGGGTCTCCGGGTCCTGCCGGGCCGCGATCTCCTTGCGCAGCACCGGCACGACCTCACCGCCGAGCAGCTCCAGCTGGTTGAGGACCATGTTCAGCGGCAGGCCGGCGTGGTCGACCAGGAACAGCTGCCGCTGGTAGTCGCCAAAATGCTCGCGGAACGTCAGGGTCTTGTCGATGACCTCCTGCGGGCTGCCCACCGTCAGCGGCGTCAGCTCCTCGAACTCCTCCATCGACGGCCCGTGCCCGTAGACCGGCGCCTCGTTGAAGTAGGGCCGGAACTCGCGCTTGGCGTCCTGGGAGTTCTTGGCGATGTACGCCTGCCCGCCCAGGCCGACGATCGCCTGCTTGCCGGTGCCGTGCCCGTAGTGGGCGTAGCGCTGCCGGTAGAACCGGATCAGCCGGACGTAGTGGTCCTTGGGCCAGAAGATGTTGTTGGCGAAGAAGCCGTCCCCGTAGTACGCGGCCTGCTCGGCGATCTCCGGGGTGCGGATCGAGCCGTGCCACACGAACGGCGGCACGTCGTCGAGGGGCCGCGGGATCGAGGTGAAGCCCTGCAGCGGGGTGCGGTACTTGCCGTCGGCGTCCACGACATCCTCGCGCCACAGCCGGTGCAGCAGGTTGTAGTTCTCGAGGGCCAGCGGCAGGCTCTCCCGGATGTCCTTGCCGAACCAGGGGTAGACCGGGGCGGTGTTGCCACGCCCGAGCATCAGGTCCATCCGCCCCTCGGACAGGTGCTGCAGCATCGCGTACTCCTCGGCGATGCGGACCGGGTCGTTGGTGGTGATCAGCGTCGTGGCGGTCGACACGATCAGCCGCTCGGTGGTGGCCGCGATGAACGCCAGCAGCGTGGTCGGCGAGGACGAGAAGAACGGCGGGTTGTGGTGCTCGCCGATCGCGAACACGTCCAGCCCGACTTCCTCGGCCTTCTGCGCGATCTTTACCACCGCGCTGATCCGCTCGGCCTCGCTCGGCGTCGCCCCCGACACCGGATCCCGGGTGATGTCGCTCACCGAGAAGATCCCGAACTGCATGGCATCGCCTCCCGCGCTGATATATGCGTTTGCATGTATCTCAACAACCGGCCGTCCCGGTTATTCCCGGCAGCGGGGCGCTAGGCATGCGCGTGCACCCAGCCCGGGTCTGCCCGTCCGGTCAGGTGGCTCACCGCGGCGCCGGCCATGATCGTGACCAGGGCGATCACGAGAGCGTCGTAGCCCTGGGCATGCCGGATCAGCACGGCACCGACGAGGCGACCGTGTCGCGGATGTCGGAAAGGAATGCTGCGCTCATCTCACTCTCCCGCTCGGCGGTGAGCTGCCGGCCGGGGCAGGCCGACGTGATCGCGCAGGGTCGTTCCGGCGTACTCGGTCCGGGCGATGCCCTGGCTCTGCAGGATCGGCACGACGTGGTCGACGAACGCGTCGAGCTGGCCGGGCAGCACGTTGGGCATGATCGTAAACCCGTCGCAGGCGCCGGCCTCCGTCCACTCGGTGATCAGCCTGGCCATGCCTTCCGGGGTTCCGGTGAAGTCCAGCCCGCCGGGCAGGGCGGACAGTCGCTGGGCCACGGTCCGGAACGTGGCAGCGGGGTCTTCGGCGGCCATCTTGTAGATGGAGGCGCCGAAGCTCGTCTTCGGCGCGCTGGCGAGGAGCCCGGGCGGGAACGGGGCGTCCGGGTCGATGGCGGTGTAGTCCAGCCCGGCCAGGTTGGCCAGGTTCCGCCAGCGGAACTCACCGCTGGCAGCCGCCTCCAGCTCGGCCTTGAGCGCCGCGGCCTCCGCGTCGGTGCCCGCGAGCAGGAAGGAAAGGCCGGGCAGGACCCGCACGTGGTCCGGATCGCGCCGGTATCCCGCGGCCTGAGACCGCAAGTTTTCCCGGAACGATACGCCCGCATCGACACTGGCCAGCGGGGTGAACACGGCGTCGGCGTACCGGGCGGCGAGCGCGATCCCCGGCGGCGAGGACCCGGCCTGGGTCAGGAACGGATGCCCCTGCGGCGAGCGCGGGAACGGCAGGTAGCTGGCCACGTCGAAGTGTGTGCCATGGTGCCGGGGCGGGTGCAGCCTGGCCGGGTCGGCCCACTGGCCGGTCTGCCGCGACACGACCGCGGCGTCGTCGTCCCAGGCGTCCCAGAGCTCGAGCACGACCTCGACGTACTCCCCGGCCCGCTCGTACCGGTCGGGCGCCGGCGGATGGGGCTGGTCGCCGAAGTTGCCCGCGGCTGCCGGTTCCACGGTGGTGACGATGTTCCATCCGGCCCGCCCGTTACTGAGGAAGTCCAGGGTGGCCACGCGGCGGGCGACGTCCCACGGATAGCTGTACGTGGTGGATGCGGTGGCGATGAGCCCGACCTGCTCGGTCGCGGTCGCCACCGACGACAGCAGCTGCAGCGGGTCGAGGGCGGCGCCGGGCAGGTACTCCGACCGGAATTCGGCCACGCCGGGGCTGTCCGGCAGGAAGATCGAGTCGAGCACACCGCGTTCGGCGGTTCTTGCCAGGCCGATGTAGTAACGCGGATCCAGCACGCTGGCCGGATCCGCGGACGAGACCCGCCAGGCGGCCTCGTGATAGCCCGAGTTGCGCAGGTAGACGTTCAGGTTCAGGAACCGGCGGTCGGCGGTCAACGGAGTCCTTCCATCGGGACGGCACGGCGGCTGTTACGGTTGCCGCCGGTGTGTCCTTAACGATGGCGGAGGACCCGCCATGCCTGGCTTATTGCGGTAGCTGCCGTGACGGAACTCCTCCGCAAGTGAGGGGCGGGAAGGATGCCATCCGAGCTCGGCGCGTGCTTTGGCCGCCTGGGTGCCCTGGTCCAGCAGGAGAACTTCGGCGAAGTTGTCGCCCAGGCGCGCCCGCGCTTCATCTTCGGAGCCGGGCACCGCTCCTGGAGCGCCCGCTGCGACGGCGGCCGCCGCGGTCAGTTCGGCCACGCTGGGGTTCGCTCCGTCACCGATCACATACCGGCCGTGCGCCGAGTCATCTTCCAGGAGCCGGCGGAAGAAATCTGCCAGGTCCGCGGCGTGCACCGTCGACCAGTGCTGCCGCCCGGTTCCGAGCATGATGAGGTTGCCGGAATCGTCCCGCGGCGAGCCGAGCAGCAGCCCGGGAATGCCGCCGCCGGCGTCACCGTAGGCGACGCTGGAGACGACCACGGTTCCTCGCATGCCCGTCGCACCGAGCACCCGGCGTTCGGTTGGGAGCTTCCACGACACCATCGGTGGCGCGTTCAAGGGGTCATCCTCGCTGATGGAGCGATCCGCGCCGTAGATCCACTGCACGGTGCTCACCGGCGTCCTGGACCGCTCCGCCCTTTACGGTGTGCTGGCCGAAATCGATGCACTCGGCCTGGATGCACCGTGAGCTGCACCAGGTCTACGTCAGCGGCAACATCGTGGTGGTGCAGCTGGCCCTGCAGGGAACGCACCTCGGCCCTGACTGGGCAGCAGTACTACGCGTGCCGGGACTGCGCGGGCGCCGGGCTGCCTAGTGCGTTGCGGCGGGCCGGCATGCGCAGGGACACCATGCGCCGCCACCCGGCAAGCCGGTCGTAGGCGTAGACAGCCTGCGCGGCCGCGGCCAGGAGGGCCACCTTGGAGCGGGGCCAGCCCAGAATCCGGCCCAGGTGCGTCATGACCGCCGTGGTCACGTCGCGGTATACGGCGATTTCGGCCATCGCTGTCTGGCGCAGCTCGCACCGGATGGCGTCCTCGTGCCCAGCCCCGGCCAGCCGCAGCAACTCCTCGTTGCAGTAGGCCAGATGATTGTCCTCGTCGGCCGAAATCATCCGGATTGCCCGGCCTACGTCCGGCCGGGATCCGGCATATTTCCGCAATGTCCGCATCTGCTCGCTGGCGCGCTGCTCGGTCACCCGGCTGTGCGCCAGGTAGACGACGATGTCCTGCTCGGTGAGCGGCTGTTCCTGCCGCAGCCGGGCGTGCGCCAGGCCGATGCCGGCGTGCTCCAGTCGCACGGTGTAGTCCGTATCCGCGGGAACGTCCACCGGCTGCAGGCCGCGCTTGCGCAGCAGCGCGTTGAAGATGCGCCCGTGCTTGTCCTCGTCGGCGCCATGGCGGGCGATCTTGGGTGCCAGGTCGCGCTCGGACTGCGGCACCAGCGCCGCGATCCGACCGTTCTCCCATCCGCCCTGTGACTCGTCGCTGGCAGCGATGGAGCAAAACAACTGGAACGCCTCGTCGTTATCGAAAATCTCGTCAAGGATCGACCTGGGCGAAAGCATCCCAAATACCTCCCCCGTGCGCTGCTCCTTGCCTCCCACCGTCGCGCCAAGGGAGCGATCTGGCATCACTCGGAGCGGGCGATCCCGGCCGACACCGGGCGGGGCCGCCATTAGCGGCCACCAGTTGACTCAGAGCGAAACGGACTCGTACGCTTCGGTCATGAGTGTACGGTACCGTTTCGTTTCGAGGGGAGCCGAGTGACAGTGCCAGGCGACCGCGGCCAGGCGCGCGAGACCGCGATCTTGCGAGCCACCCTCGAGCTGCTGGCCGAGTCCGGCTACGACCAGCTGACCATTGACGCGGTGGCGGCGCGGGCCCGGTGCAGCAAGGCCACCATCTACCGCAGGTGGCCGGGCAAGGCAGCGCTCGTGATCACGGCAGTCCGTCGGCACGGCGGCCAGCCCGCGATTACCGCGCCCGACACCGGCAGCTTGCGCTCGGACCTGCTCGCGGCTCTCCAAGCCATGCGCT
The DNA here is from genome assembly GCA_963778075.1 of uncultured Actinomycetota bacterium. Taxonomy (GTDB): domain Bacteria; phylum Actinomycetota; class Actinomycetes; order Streptosporangiales; family Streptosporangiaceae; genus JASHPR01. The sequence goes on from CAVZTJ010000001.1 coordinate 367,459, forward strand.
CGAGCCTGTCCGGCCAGGATGCCGCGCTCATCCTGGGGCTCCTCATCGCCATGCACCGCGATCCCGAGCTCGCCGAGGCGGTACGGGAACAGGTTCTCCAGGCCAAGCGCGAGGTGTTCGGCGCCGTGATCGCCCGGGCAGCCGCCCGGGGGGACATCCCGGCTACGACCGACGGGGCACTGCTCGCAGAGATCAGCTCGGCCGTGCTGTTCTCCAGGCTGCTGGTCACCGGCGAGCCGCTAGAGGATGCCTTTACACAGCACCTTGTCGACGCGGTCCTGCTGCCGGCGCTCGGGCGGCCGTCTCCCCGATGACAGTAAAGGAGCTGCTCGCATGTGGCAGGCAATCGTCTTCGGCTTCCTGGGCGGCGTGCTGGCCGCAAACGGCTTTCCTCACTTCACGCGTGGCATCACGAAGCGAAGGTATCCGTGCGGGCTCGGTAACGGACCTGTTCCCAACTTCGTCGCAGGCTGGGCGGCCCTCGTCCTCGCGGCGCTGCTGTTTTACCTCGCCCACGTCGGCCGGCATCCCGGCTGGGCCCTCGGCCCGGCAGCAGCCGGGGTCCTGCTGATGGGGCTCTTTCACGCGGGCCCCGGGGCATTTGGCCGGCCCGAGCCACCGAACACGCCGCCGAGCTAGGGACTCCGGCCCGGGAGAGCAGTCACCTGGCGCATTACCCGGCGTACCGTGGCCCCGGCCCCGGCCGCGAGCGGGGCAGGCGGAGAGGCCGGCCCGGGCGGGTTGGGCTGTAGCGGCGCAGCCGCAGGCTGTTGGAGACCACGAATACCGAGCTGAACGCCATCGCGGCTGCGGCGATGAGTGGGTTGAGGAACCCGAGCGCGGCCAACGGGATCGCGGCGGCGTTGTAGCCGAACGCCCAGAACAGGTTGCCCTTGATCGTGGCCAGTGTGCGCCGGGACAGCGTGATCGCGTCGGGCACGGCGAGCAGGTCGCCGCGAACCAGAGTCAGGTCCGCCGCCTCGATCGCGGCATCCGTTCCGGTGCCCATCGCCAGGCCCAGGTCGGCCTGGGCCAGCGCGGCCGCGTCGTTGACCCCGTCCCCGGCCATCGCCACCACCCGCCCGGCCCGCTGCAGGCTCTTGACCACCTCCGCCTTGCCGGCCGGGAGCTCCCCGGCGAACACCTCGCCGATGCCGACCGCCGCCGCGACGGCCTGAGCTGCGCGCTCGTTGTCTCCGGTCAGCAGCACCGGCCGCAGGCCCATGCCGCGCAGCCGGGCGACCGCGGCCGCGGAGGTGGGCCTGATCGTGTCGGCGACGGCGAGGACGCCGCGGACCTGCCCGTCCCAGCCGGCGAACACAGCCGTCTGCCCCGCCGCCTCCGCCTCCGCCGCCCGGGCGGCCAGCTCCGCCGGGACCGGCCGCGCCCACGTGGATTCCAGCCAGCCGGCCCGGCCGACCATGACCGCGCGGGAGTTCACCATCCCGCGGACGCCGAGTCCCTGATCGCTGTCGAACTGCGTGACGGCGGGCAGTTCGCCACCGACCCGGTCCCGCGCGCCGGCAGCGATCGCGGCGGCCACCGGGTGCTCAGACGCGGCCTCGACCGCACCCGCGAGGCGCAGCACCTCGCCGGAGTCCTCGCCGGGCGCCGCGGCCACGGCCGCCAGGCTCATCCGCCCGGTCGTGATAGTTCCGGTCTTGTCCAGCACGATCGTGTCGACGGCGCGAGTGGACTCGAGCACTTCCGGTCCCTTGATCAGGATGCCGAGCTGGGCGCCGCGCCCGGTGCCGACCAGAATCGCGGTCGGCGTTGCCAGGCCCATCGCGCACGGGCAGGCGATGATCAACACCGCGACGGCCGCCGTGAACGCGGCTCCGGGGGCCTGTCCGGCGGCCAGCCAGCCGGCCAGTGTCGCGGCGGCGACTGCGATGACCGCCGGAACGAACACCGCCGATATCCGGTCCGCCAGCCGCTGCACCGGCGCCTTCCCGGCCTGGGCCTCGGCGACCAGCCGGGCCATCTGCGCTAGCTGGGTGTCCGCGCCCACCCTGGTGGCGCCGACCACTAGCATGCCGCTGGCGTTCACGCACCCTCCGGTCACGCCGTCGCCGGGGCCGACCTCGGCTGGTACCGGCTCACCGGTCAGCATCGAGGTGTCCACCGCCGAACCGCCGCGAATGACAACCCCGTCGGCGGCGATCTTCTCCCCCGGCCGTACCACGAACTCCTCCCCCACGGCGAGCTGCGACACCGGCACGCGGACCTCGCCGCGCCCGCGCAGCACGGCGACGTCCTTGGCTCCCAGCGACAGCAGCGCGCGCAGCGCCGCCCCCGAGCGCCGCTTCGCCCGGGCCTCGAGGTAGCGGCCGAGCAGAACCAGCGCCGTCACCCCCGCCGCAACCTCCAGGTACGTCGCGCCGGGCCGGCTGCTTCGTGTCAGCCAGGCGCCGGAAAGCAGCACGTACAGCGACCACAGGTACGCGGACCCGACCCCGACCGAGATCAGCGTGTCCATCGTCGCCGCGCCGTGCCTGGCGCTCCGCACGGCGGCGCGGTGGAACGGCCAGGCTCCCCAGAGCGCGACCGGCGAGGCGAGCGCCAGGCTGACCCACTGCCAGTTGCGGAACTGCCACGCCGGGACCATGGCCAGCACGACCACCGGGATCGCCAGGGCCAGCGACACCAGCAGCCGCCGCCGCAGCCGCGCCGTCTCAGCCGCGGCGCGCTCCTCCTCGGCAGCCTGCATGCCATCGGCCGTGACCGCGAACGCCTGTGTGCCATCGGCCGCGGCCACCAGGGTCGCGGTGTAACCGGCGTGCTCGACCGCGGCGACCAGGTCTGCGGCGTCCATGCCGGCAGGGAACCTCACCCGCGCGGTCTGCGTGGCGAAGTTGACCGTCGCGGCGACATTGCCGAGCCGGCTGAGCCTGCGCTCGATCCTCGCCGCACACGAGGCGCAGGTCATCCCGCCGATCGACAGGTCGGCGGTGCGCACCGCTCCGGTACCCGGCGAGGTGCGCCTGGTGGCAACGGTGCTCATCTGCGCGCCGCTCCGTTACCGCCCGCCGGCCTCACCCGCCGGCGAGCCGGTAGCCGCCCGCCTCGTCCAGCGCGGCCGCGACGGCCTGGCGGTCCAGCGGTGAGTCACTGACGACCGCCACCGCTGACCGGCCGTCCGGAACCAGATCGACACGCACGTCAGAGACACCGGCGAGGCTCTTGAGCTCCGCTGAGACCGCATGGGAGCAGTGCTCGCACGTCATCCCGGAGACCTCGTATGTCACCGATGCCATGGCCAACTCCTGTCCTTGCTTGTTGTCAGGAAGGGTTTGCTGCTTGTTTCAGGACCCGTTTGCTGTCAGGACCGCACCAGGCGGGCGATCGCGTCGGATGCTTCGGAGAGCTTCCCGGCCGCCACGTCACCGCCCTCGGCGGCGGCCTGGGCGACGCAGTGACCGAGATGGTCTTCCAGCAGTCCGAGCGCCACCGACTGCAGCGCCCTCGTCACCGCGGACACCTGGGTGAGGATATCGATGCAGTACTTGTCGTCCTCGACCATCCGCTGCAGGCCCCGCACCTGGCCTTCGACCCGGCGCAGCCGCACCAGGTAGTCATCCTTGCTGGCGGTGTATCCGTACACTCCGGCCTCCGTTCGGCGCCCGGTACCCACGGGGCGGCCCGTTCAAGATACTATACCCCCGTAGGGTATATCTAAGCCGGGTCGGGCCGGCGCTCAGCCTGGGCATAACGAGGCCGGGTCGGGCCGGCGCTCAGCCGGAGCATAACGAGGCCGCGTCGCGCCAACGCTCAGCCTGGGCACAACGCCGGCTCAGGCGCTGGCGTACACCTCACGGATGTCGACGGTCAGCAGCGTAACGCCGGGCAGCGGCGGGACCGGGTACGCGACGGCTGCCTCTGCGTGTTCCCTGGTCTTGAACATGATCACCGACATGCCGATGCCGTCGACCGGCTCCAGCCAGTAGGCACTGACGAAACCCGGCGCCCTCGGCACCAGCTTCAGCCTCTGCTCCGGCAGCGCACCGCGAGCCACGTCCACGTCCTCGATGCGGACCGTGGACACCACTGCATGCATAGGGCGAGTGTTCCGGTGCTGGCAGGGCGGGGTCAACAGAATTTACGGCCTCGGCGACCGGCGCCGGCCCCAGCCGGCAGCCGCCGCCCCTGGTATGCATGGTGCGCAGATGTTGAGCGCCAACACAGATGGGGTACGCGATCTCCCATGCAGCAAGTCTGGTTCATCACCGGTTCCTCCCGCGGTCTCGGCCGCGCGCTCGTCGGCGCCGCCCTCGACGCGGGTGACAGCGTCGTCGCCACGGCGCGGCAGCCCGGGCAGCTCGCCGAGTTCGCGGAGCGGTACGGCGACCGCGTGCTGCCGCTTGCCCTCGACGTCACCGACGCCGGCGCGGTCCGTGACGCCGTCGCGGCGGGCGCCGGGCGGTTCGGCCGGCTGGACGTCGTCGTCAACAACGCCGGGTACGCGAACGTCGCGCCGGTCGAGACGGGCGACGAGGCCGATTTCCGGACCCAGTTCGAGACTAACTTCTGGGGCGTCTACAACGTGTCCAGGGCCGTGATTTCCCAGCTGCGGGCGCAGGGTGGCGGGATCATCGTGCAGAGGAGACCCTCTCCGCGCTCACCGACCTGGTGCGCGCGGGCAAGGTCCGGAACATCGGCTCGTCCACGTTCCCGGCCTCGGACATCGTCGAGGCACAGTAGGCCGCCGAGTGCCGCGGGCTGGAACGGTTCCGCACCGAGCAGCCGCCGTACTCGATCCTCAACCGCGCGATCGAGCGCGAGGTGCTGCCGGTCTGCGAGCGCTACGGCATAGGCACCCTGGTCTGGAGCCCGCTCGCTCAGGGCCTGCTCACCGGCCGCTATCGCAAGGGCCAGCAGGCCGACACGCTGCGGGCCAGCTACGGGTTCCGGCACCTCAGCGACCAGCGGCGGCTCGACGCTGTCGAGCAGCTCATTCCCCTCGCCGAGGACGCCGGGATGCCGCTGACCCATCTGGCCATGGCCTTCGCGATCACCAACCCCGGCGTCACCTCCGTGATCATCGGCCGCGCACTATGAAGCACCTCGACGACCTCCTCGCGGGCGCCGAGACCACGCTGCCCGACGAGATCCTCGACCGGATCGACGCCATCGTGCCTCCGGGCACCGACGTCGGGACCCTGGACATGGCCTACAACCCGCCCGCCATTCAGCAGCCCCGCCTGCGCCGCCGTCTGCCCGGCGACCGTTCCGCCGCCTGACGGGTCCGCCGGACTGGCAGATAACCTGCTACCCAGTGGATGTCGATCGCAGCCCTGCCCCGCTGGCGGCCCTGTTGCCGTCGTACCGGCCGATCTTCGACCGGCTGCTGGAGGTCTGCGAGGGTGACGAGCGGATCCGGGCGTTCTGGCTGTCCGGGTCGCTGGCCAAAGGCACCGCGGACAGCGGCTCTGACCTCGACTGCCTGCTGGCCATCCGGGATGCTGACTTCGACGACTTCGCCGCTGGCTGGCGGGAATGGCTCGCGACGATCACGCCGACCCTGCTCGCCCGGGAGCTGCCGTTCGCGCGTGGTTCCTTCTACTCCACTACGACCGGCTGCGAGCGCCTCGACGTCGTGAGCGAGCCGGTCAGCAAGGTCCCCACGTCGCGGCACCGGTACCGCCGCGTGGTCTTCGACCGTGACGGCCTGGATGCCACGGTGCCCGCCCCCGAGCCGCCGCCGGGACCGAACCTGGACCGGCTCCGCTCGACGGTAGAGGAGTTCTTCCGGGTCGAGGCGATCGTCCCGGTCATGCTGAACCAGCGCCGCGACTACCTGGCCGCGGTCAACGGCGTGCAGAGCCTGCAGCTGATGCTCTACAACGTGTTCGTCGAGTGCAACCAGCCGCAGCCGCCGATGGGCATCAAGCAGTGGACCGCCCGGCTTACGCCGGAGCAGCGGCAGGTCCTGACCGCGCTGCCGGTTGCCGCGCCCGAACACGACTCGATCGCCGTCGGCCTCCGCGCAACCGGGAACGCGATGCGTACCGCAGGGCGAGCCGCGGTCACCGCGTGCGCCGACATCTGGCCCGTGGATCTCGACGAAGGCGTCCAGCGGTTCGTCGACCAGAGCGTTCCCGCGCCGTGACCGGTGAGATCCGGTGGTCAGCTATGCGGCTGCCTGCTGCGCGAAGGTAAGCATTTGCTGCCACAGCGGATCGATGCCTCCGGCACCCAGCGCGTTCTCCAGGCTCAGGATCAGCGATAGCAGGTCGCCGGTCCGCAACGGCGCCTGGAAGCCAGGAGGCAGGGGCGCCAGATGCGACTCCCCGCAAACCCCGGCATCGCTGCCGACGATGGTGCCGACGACGCCCCCGGGGTACGCGACCGCGCCCGAGAGCTGGCCCGGGGCCTGCTCGGCGATGGCCCCGAAAACCGCCTTGCGGAAGCGAGCCGATGGCTCCGGGTCGAGATATACATCGGCCACAGTCACGAACGCCCGCAGCGGCAGATGGTCCAGGCCGTCCCCGCGACGGTCAAGCTGCTCGCGGACCTGGTCACGAGTCTGCTCGACCTCCTGCCGCTTCAGCACCTCGATGACCCCCGGAACTGGATGTCCCGTGGACCAGGCCTGCCTGGTAAAGATTCCCCTGCCGTACGAGACAGCCACGCCCGCCTGAGCATCAGACTGCTGGGCGACGACAATTGCGGCACTGTCAAAAAGTGGAACATGCGGGGGAAGGACCGGCACACAAAGGCCGCCTTCCCACGGCTGGTCAGTCGCATTGCCATTAGCCATAGCTGTCCTCCCGTGCTCTCAACGATCAGGCCGGGCCGCCCGGTTGCAGCCCGGGACCGCCGGCCCCGCTCCCCCGCGCCCACGAAGCCGAGCTGCCGTCACGTATTTGTTGAGCGGCCGGCCACGCTTCTGATACATCCAGGGGCGGACACTGCTAGCCGAGTTTGCCGGACCGCGGAAGACAGAACACTGCCCGACGGCCCGCCGTGAGAACCGGCTACGCACACTGAGCCGTCGTTATAGGCGCTGGCCCGCTCTGCCATCCGAGGGGTGGGGCCGCCTGGCTGGCGGCGACTTATATCGGCTTGACACAGCACGCACGACGAAACCCACACGCTGCGCCACGAGACATTGCAGGCGCTAGGCTTGCACGAGATACTGGTTCAAGATCCTCACCGATCCTGAGGGCAACCGGGTCTAGCTGTGGCAGCCGCCTGACCGCTTTGTCACGGAACCGGTGACGTGCCGCGGCGCTGCTGAGCCGAGCCGCCGGGGAGGAGCTGCCGGACCGGCGAAGATTCGCGGCGGCTCCCGGCGCTGTGCCGCGCTACCTGCGCGGTATGGACAACTCGCGTGTGATCGGTGCACAGTAGTGGCTCGATGCATGACGGGGAGGATGCACATGCCTAGGTTCATGGACTTCCACGAGGACCTGAAGCTGCCGCAGGATGCCATCGATCAGATAGCCCAGGGAACGCGGGACGGCGCTACCGACGAGTTCGGCGTGCGGCAGATTGAGCTCTACCACAACGCCGACGGCAAGGTTTATTGCCTCCTGGAAGGGCCTGATGAGGAGGCCATCCGCCACCATCATGAGGCCCTCAACGTTCCCTGCGGCGACGTGCACCGCGTGGACAGCCTGCTCTGACCCGTGCCCGATCGTGAATAACGCCGACCGGCGTACTGCTCGTCAGCCAGGCGTGCACAGGTGCTTGCGGGGCTTCCGGTGTGGCCGCCTACCCTGGCGTGGTGGTCTTTGACGTCGGCTGCGGGCCAGGGGCTCTGACCGCGCAACTCGTGCACCGGCTTTGCCGACCGCACCTTCGACGCCGCGCTGGCCCAGCTGGTTGTGCATTTCATAACCGATCCCGCCCGCGGGCTCTCGGAGATGGTACGGTCACCCGCCCTGGCGGCTTGGTCGCCGCCTGCGTGTGGGATCACACCGGAGCTGGCGGTCCCCTCGCCGCGTTCTGGCAGGCCGTGCACTCCTGCCCCCGGCCCCGTTCTGCATCTCGGCTTCAGCCTGGTCAGTACGGGCTCACCCGTGACCGAACGACAAAGCGCCGCCGCGATAGGGATGGGTGATGATGGCCGGGCAGGACATCTCGTGGAGTACGCCCCGGGAGACTTTCAATCTCCGGGTGGCCGCGGTCATTGGCCACGGCCATAAGGTCTTGCTGTGCACCGTCGATGGGCTCGGGTACTGGTTCCTGCCAGGCGGCCGGGTCCGTTTCGGGGAGCCGGCTGAGCTCGCTCTGTCGCGTGAACTGGCCGAGGAGCTCGGGCACCAGTTCCCGGCTGGACGGTTGGCACTCGTCGTGGAGAACATCTACCGCGAGAGTTCCCTCCAGCACGAAGTTGGTTTCTACTACCGCCTGGACTGGCCAGCGGGACTAGCGGAAACCAATCTTGGGGGCGGCGTGGAGCCTGGCCATCGATTCCGGTGGGCTGACGCCGGCGAGCTGAACTCCGTGCGCTTCGAGCCCGCTGGTCTAGTCCCTGTGCTCCACGATCTGGGTGATGGCGTTCGCCACATACTCCTCGACCGGCGCGCCGCGTAGGAAGACAAGTCCGATCGCCTCAACCCGGGCACGCGGCCAGCGTAGAAGCTGGTGTCGCACCATCTGGGTTACCGACAAGCTCCAGGTGCCACGCTGCCCCAGGCCATCCGACCATGAGTTCGCTGATGCAGGACTCCTCGACGAGATCCTGCTGGGAATCGCCCCGGTTATGCTTGGCGCCGGTGCTCCCTTGCTCCCACGGCGTCTGCTCGCTTCAGAGCTGACGTTGACTGCCTCTGCGGTTTTACGGTTCCGGTCGCGGTGGCGCCGATCGACCATCTCCCGTGGGCCTTATACCGTCCGACCGCAGCAATACATAGTCTGCGAATCCTGGCATGACAAATTCTATCGGCTGTCCCCTCGGGCTACGGTGTGCCCAAATTATTCCGTTTCCTGCAAGGTGATACAGGATATCAATAGCGCCGTAACTCAGGCCTGGAATCGTTGACCCGAACAAGGAATCCCAGGTTAGGCGCGGCGAGTCCAAGCTCACGTTGTTTCGTTCTGCCAGAGCCCGCAGAGCTTGCTTCTCGGGGTCTGTGCATGAGCTCCAGACCGGCTCATATACAGAGACGGCAAGCTGGCCCCGAACCATATCTATGGCGATCTCCGCATGATCATCACTGATGAACGGTGCCTTCCTTGCCGCAGCTGACCTGTCTGCTTCAAGCCATGCCGCTGATCCGAGCATCTGGAGAACCAACGGATTTCCCTCTGAGAAGGAAGCAAGACGATCCAGAGCTGCCGGCTGGAACTTGCAGCCTGCATCAACCATTGGCACCTCCAGAGCATGCCTGGATTCCTCGACGCTTAGCGGATATAGAGGCTGGTACCAAATGTCAGGCAAGGTTCTTGCGTGTTGGTCGCGTTGTATGAGACCTTGCGGGATCTTAGGAAGACCTCCTATCAGCACAGCGATGGGCAGGTCATCGAGGCGGCCAATAACCCGCATTAGCAGTTCTAGATCCTTCGTTGGAAGAGCTTGCGCTTCATCGATAATCAGAGCCACTCCGACTTGCGACTGCATCGCCAGACTCCCGAGATTGGAGAGCAGTCGCGATAGCCGGGAGTATGCAGTCGTATCGCTCCCGATTTCCGATCCGAGCTGGATCCCAAGACCGATGGGGCCGGCGGATATATTGAATTGCTCAAGGCGAGCCCGAAATTTTGCTCCTATACCCTCCGGCGGAAGCGCATCGCTTGCATCAGAGAGGAGATCGAGGATCGACGTCGTCGCATCAGAGCTCGCTTCGCTGTAACCGCAAAGCCACCCTTTTTGCTGAAGCTGGCGCCTAGCGAGCTTCAGCAAACACGTCTTCCCCAAACCCATCGGCGCTAGAAAGCAGAGGACATCTGAGCACTGCCGACTCTGCACCTCATGGGTAAACCTTTCAACAGCTTCTAGCTGTCCCGATCGCCCAAAGAGATACTTCTGCGGCCGCACACCGCCACGAGGAAAAGGATTCAACCGCACCGCTTCATTGTACGGTGCGCGTACACAATCTGTCCTACGGCGCGAGCAAGGGCGCCTCGGACCGAATCGTTGTGGCCGCAGCGGTCGAACTCGCCGATCGGGATCCGTGCGAACGTCATCAACCCCGGTCCAATCGACACCGGCTGGATGGGCCTGCAGATCCCTCAGATGGGCCTGACCCCGACACCGGCCGACTGGGGACGCCTACTGACACAGCCGACCTCGTCCGGTGCCTGATGCCGGACGCTGGAGGCTGGATCGCCGGAAAGATCGTCCACAGCAACGGCGGGTCGATCTCGCCTCGCAACGCGGGCAGTCCCCGCAGAACGTTGCACCGGCAGGTGTCCTGATCTCTGCTGGTGGTGGTCAGGCCGGACGCAGTGGTGTTGGCCTGTTCCGGGATGTTCCGCGTATTATGTGGTTGATCGGCCCGCTCTCAGCGGGGACGCTGGGCTGGTGACGATGCAGGCCGTCACGGCTACGGCAGCCGCTCGCCGCCGGAGCCAATCAGCCCTCCTGCTGAAGGAGCACGACATGCGCGGCATTCCAAGAACATGGACCGTATCGCTGGTGGCGGCTGTGGCTTGCGCTGTCGTCTTACTGCCGTCTGCGGGTGGCCGGGCCGGGTCCGTCCCGGCGGGCGGCCATCAAATCCGGGCGCGCATCACCGGCGCTCTCGTCCCGGGCACCAGCATCACGCTGCCGCGTACCTCGCCATCCCCGGCCAGCCTGCCGTCGAGGCAGCAGCAGATCAAGGTGCTGGCCGCGGTGCTAAAGAACATGCACAAGAACTACGCGAAGTACGCCCAGATCACGCCGGGCCCGCAGGACATCTTTGATTACGGCATCGGCCCGCTCTGGCTCAGAGGTATCGACGGAGCTGGGACCACGATCGCGGTCATGGAGGGCTGGAAGGACCCGAATATCGGCAAGGTGATCGCCGGCTGATGACAAGATCTTCGGCCTGCCGAACCCGAAGATCACCACCATCTTCCCGGCCGGCCCGCTGCCGAAGAAGTGCCCGCCGGGCATGGTGGCCCTTGGCAGCTACGGATCGTGTCAGGCATGGGCCGGCGAGCTGGAGCTGGATGTGATGTCCGCGCACTTGATCGCGCCGTATGCGAAGATCATTATCTCCGCGACGCCGGCGGACACGCAGGAAACCGACGACGCGGCCAGCCAGGTCGCGATGCCGGAGATCATGAAGGGCGTCGAGGTCATTGCCGCCGAGCACCTGGCTAACGTGATCTCGATCAGCGACGGAAACGGCGAGTCCAGCTATAGCGCGGGCGCGGAGGAGATCACCGCCCAGAATCCGGGCGAGCTGGCAGCCGCAGCGGCCGGCATCCCGGTCTTGGTAGGCACCGGAGACTGCGGCGTCGTGCAGAACTTGCCCGTGGCCAACTCACAGTGCGGCAACGCCTCCCACCAGCCGGACACCGCGGCCTGGGATGACTCGCCGTGGGTCACCGCGGTGGGCGGCACCATCCCCAACATCAACCCGAAGACCGGCGCGAAACAGGGCTCCGACCCCGTCTGGCACGTGGCCGGGATCTTCTCCGAGGGTGCTGGCTACTCCTCGGTGTTCACTCGGCCCGACTACCAGAACGGGGTAGCGAACATCACCCAAAGTCCGATGCGGTCGGTGCCCGACATTGCGCTAGACGCCCAAGACGGGACGTCCGAAGCCGGCCCGATGCTCAATGGCGTCCTGGCCCTGGCCACCCAGCTCAATGACGGCCACGACATCGGTCCGATCAACCCGGCGCTGTATGACAGCCTCGGCCCCCGCGGTGCGGCGGCGGGCATCGCCGACGTCATCCATGGCAACAACTCAGTCATCGTGAACGGCAAGACCGTCGTGCAGGGCTTCACAGCGACCAAAGGCTTCGACGTGGCCACCGGCTGGGGCACAATCAACGGCAAATTCGTACCGAGCCTGGTCGCCGCGACCCGCGCGGACGGCCAGGAAGCTGCGACGCGCCAGCAGGCGTGGGCCGACCTCACGGCACTGGAACACGGCATCCAGTTCACGCCGGACACCACCAGCCCCAGCGGCATGACGTACCTGCTGGCCGGGGGATTCCTGCCCGGTCACCCGGTGCAGATGTCGATCGACGGCAACGCGGTCGCCACGCTGAGGGCCGGGGACCTGGGCACGGTGACCTACATGATCGCCCCCAGCCTGCTCAAGCTGGAGCCCGGCGAGCACACTGTCACTTTGGGCAGCCTGCTACTGAACATGACCGGGACGTTCAACGTCAGCTAATCCCGGAGCTGGGATTCGGCTCGGCTGGCCTGAGGAGGCGCAGAAGCAGAAATCCTGGTTCCTTGCTCAGTTTCTCGTAGTCCCCGGGATAACGCTCGCGCATTGTTTCGGCTGGGACCGTCCGCCAGCTCCTCCTGCGTCAGCCGGGTTTCGGCGCGCAGCCGCCGCAGCAAGCCAGCGAATGTAAGCGCAGGTTCGTCCGCCACCGCCGTATCGCTCCCTCACGCCCTGCCCTGAGGATTGGCGGTGGCGGGACCGAACGCGGCCTCGTCGCGGAGGATGCTGTAGAGCACGGCGTCGCGCCACTGGCCGGCGCGGAACACGACGCTGCGCAGGATGCCCTCGCGGGTGAACCCGGCCTTCTGCAGGGCGCGCTGCTCGGCGGCGTTCGTGACGTCGGTTTCGGCCTCGATCCGGATGGCCTGCGTATGGGCGAACAGGTAATGAACCAGCCCGCGCTGCACCTGTGTGCCGTAACCGTGGCCTCGCGCCTCAGGGACGAGCGTGACGCCGATGGCCCAGCACCATGAGCGGAACCCGGTCGGCCTCTTGCGCCAGTTGACCAGCCCGACCGTTTCACCGGCGTGATCTACCAGCAGGGTGCCGCCGTCCTCGCCGAGCAGGCCGTTTTCATCCCACCGGCGCCGTAGCCAGCGCCCGTCCTGCCAGCCGTACCACTCGGACTCGCCGACGACGGCCGGGTCGGTGAACAGCCGGACCAGCAGGCCGAGATCGGACTCCGCGACGGGGCGCAAAGTGACCTGATTGTCCATGACGCTCAAGCCTATGATCCGCCGACCCCGCTCGCGGCGGGTGCGTCGTGGCGGATCAGCGAGGCCGCGCGCTCGGCGGTGATCATGACGGTCACGACCGGGTTGACCGATGGGATCGTGGGGAACACGGACGCGTCGGCCACCCGCAGCCCCGGCACGCCGCGCACCCGTAGTTCCGGGTCAAGCACGGCGAGCGGGTCGTCCGGGGCACCCATGCGACAGGTCCCGCTGACGTGGTAGACGGTCTGCTGGGTCGCGCGGGCGAGGGCCGAGATGTCGGCGTCCGACACCGCCTGCGGGCCGGGGAACACCTCGCGGCGCAGCTGGGCCGCCATCGGCTCGGACTCGCCGATCCGACGGGCGGCGCGCACGGCGGCGACCAGGACCGCCTCGTCGGCGCCGGCCGGGTCGGTGAAGTAGCGGTAGTCGATCGCTGGCCGGTCGTCCGGGGCGGCGCTGGTGATCCAGACCCGGCCGCGAGCATTTCCGCCCACCGGCGGATCGAGCGGGCCCGCGGCTCGCGCTCGTCGCTCGGGCCCCATTCGATCAGGCCGACCGAGATCGCGGGGTCCTCGGCCAGCCGCGCCGCGACGATGCACCCGGCTGTGCCGCCGCCGACCACCAGGTAGTCGAACTCCGTCATCGGCACTCCCTAAGCGGGCGGGTATCCGACCAGCAGCATGCCGTGGCAGTCCGCGTCCGCCGAGCGGTAGACGTGCGCGCCGTCGCCGCTGTACCGGGCGTAGTCCCCGGGGCCGAGCGTGATCGGCTCGCTGGCCGGGCCGACCGTGATCGTTCCCTCGTGCACGAACACCCGCTCGACGACGCCGTTGCCGTGCGAGCTGCCCAGGTGCTCGCTCCTGGCGGGCAGGAACATCGCGAAGACCTCGACCAGGCCGCCGCGCTCTACCCGGTCCAGCAGCCGCAGGTCGAGCTTCCCGCCGGGCGTCGACCCGCGCACCCGCGCACCCTGCTGAGCGCGGACGACGACCGTGGTCGTCTCGGACCGGTCTTCGAGAAGATCACTGAACGCGACGCCGAGTCCCAGGGCCAGCGACCACAGGGTCTCGATCGTCGGGTTGCCCCGTCCCTGCTCCAGGTTGGCCAGCGTGGCTTTCGCGACGTCGGCGCGGTTCGCGAGCGTGGCCAGCGACATCCGGCGGGCGGTCCGGAGCCGGCGCAGGTTCGCCGCGATGACGTCCCCCACGTCGGCAAAGGCCTGTTCCGGCCCTTGACTGTCCATGCCAACGAACTATATCAATGGTCTAACAAATTAGTACGCCGTGCCCGGTTCTGTGCGGTACGGCCCGGTACTGGCAGGCCAGGTGACATGGCAGACACGGCCGTCGATCCCGCGGCGATCGCCGCGGAGACCGCCGTCGCAGTCGCCGAGAGCGACCTTGCCGGCCCTGCGCTGCCGCTGGTGATCGTGTTCACCATCGGCGAGGAGGGGCTCGGCGGGCTGCGCGGCGCACGCCACGCCTGCCGGGAACTGGCGCCCGAGGCGGTGCTGGCCCTCGAGGGCCACGGCATTGACCGGGTCTTCACCGACGCGGTCGGGTCACTGCGGGTGCAGCTCACGGTGACCGGACCGGGCGCCAGGCAGCTGCGCGCCGTCCTCCAGGAAGTCCTGGAACTCACGCCTCGCGCCGCGAGGGACTGATCAGGGAAGACCGGAAGCCGAGGAACGAGACAGTGTTGCGAACCGGCAAGGACTACATCGAGTCGCTGCGGGACGGCCGGGAGGTGTGGATCGACGGTGAACGGGTCGGCGACGTCCCGAGCCACCCGGCGTTCGCGCCGGTGGTCAGCCTGCGCGCCCGGATCTACGACCTTGGCCACGAGGCCGGCACCGCCGACCTGCTGACGTACACCGATGAGCAGTCGGCCGAGCGCTGCGCCACCACCTCGCGCCCGCCGCACACCCGCGACGACTGGAAGGCCAAGCGGGAGTCGGTCGACGCGATCCTCGACGACGCCGGCGGCGTGGTCACCCGGGTGGGCGACGAGACCGTCGGCGAGATGTGGTCGCTGTTCGACGGGCAGGACGTGCTGAACGAGATCGACCCCGCGTTCTCGGCGAACATCGCCAATCACGTCCGCCGCGCACAGCTGCTCGACCCGTTCCACGTCTCGGCCAACACCGACCCGAAAGGCAACCGTTCCGTCCGTCCGCAGGACCAGGATCCGGACGTACTGCTGCACGTGGTCGGTGAGACCGACAGGGGCATCGTGGTGCGCGGCGCGAAGTTCGAGACCGCGGCCGCCTACGCCAATCAGGCGTTCGTCAAGCCGACCATCGGTGAGTGGAACAACGAGGTGCTCAGCGACTACGCGGTCGGGTTCCTCGCCGACATGGGGGCCCCAGGCATCAAGCACATCTGCCGGTCCGCGTTCGCCGACGGGCGCAGCCCCGACGACTACCCGCTGACCAGCAGGTACGACGAGATCGACACGATGATCGTCTTCGACAACGTGGAGATCCCCTGGGAGAACGTCTTCTTCTACCGGCATACCAGGGCGGCCGCGTTCATCCGTGCGACCCTGCACCGCTACAGCATCTTCCCGTACGTCCAGCGCTACGGCCGCTTCGCCGACTTCCTCCTCGGCGTGGCCTACGCAAGCGCCAGGTCGACCGGGGTCACGATGCACCAGGGCGTGCGGGAAAAGATCGCGCAGATCGCGTGCTACCGCGAGGGCATCAACGCGCACCTGACCGCGGCGATCGAGCTCGCGCAGCCCAGCCCGGGCGGGCTGCTCATGCCGAACCAGCCGATGATGTACGCCGCCCGGGTGTTCGCGTCCACCCAGCTGCCGTCGGTCATGCATCTCGTCCGGGATATCTGCGGCTGTCAGGTCAGCCTGATGCCCAGCAAGGCCATGTTCGAGACCCCCGAGGTCGGCGAGTGGCTGCGCAAGTACTTCCGCGTAGGCGAGATCCCCGCGGAAGAGCGGCGCAAGCTCTTCGCGCTGGCCCGTGACCTGCTCAACTCCGACTACGCCGGGCACCGGCTGACGTTCCAGCTGTTCGCGCAGTCGCCGCCGTTCTCGCACCTGCTGGCCGTCTACAACAACTACGACTTCAGCGGCCCGCTCGACGTGGTGGCCCGGTACTCCGACGTGGCGAACGAGGTGCGGAATTGACTACTCCCCGTCTTGGAAGCCGGGGATTCCGGCCGTCACCGGCCGGGGTTCCTGTTTCACCGCCGATTGCACCCGGGAGGCCCGGGGTGTCTGACATCAGCTCCGCAGGCTGTCACCGCTTGACCAGCGGCCAGGATGTTCTTCGCGGCATTGACTTCCCGGTCGTGCCGGGTGCCGCAGGACGGGCACGTCCAGTGGCGTGTCCCGAGGCTAAGTTCGGTGAGCAGGTGCCCGCACTCCGAGCATGTCTTAGACGAGGGGTACCAGCGGTCGATCACAACAAGCCGGCGGCTGTAGCGCTGGCATTTGTATTCGAGCTGGCGCCGGAACTCACCCCAGCCGCAGTCGGAGATCACGCGAGCCAGGCGCCGGTTGTGGAGCATGTTGGCAACGGCCAGGTCCTCGATGACAATCATGTCGTTGCCGCGGACGAGGCGGGTGCTGGCGCGGTGCAGAAAGTCGCTGCGGGCATTACGGACCTTGCGGTGGGCACGCGCGACCTTGGCCCTGGCCTTGACCCGGTTCGCCGAGCCTTTCTGGCAGCGGGCCAGCCGCCGCTGATAGCGGGCCAGGCTGCGGGCCTTGCGCTCCAGATGGCGGGGGTTGGCGATCCTCTGGCCGCCGCTGGTCACGGCGAAGTCGGTGATTCCCAGGTCAACGCCCACCGCCTGCCCGGCCGGCGGCAGCGGCTCGAGAGCCAAGACGTCTGCCGCGAAGGTCACATACCAGCGCCCGTCGGCCTCCCGGGACACGATCACCAACGACGGGCACAGCACAGCCGGATCCACCTGCGGCCACGACCACACGAACCGGAGCGGACCGCCGGTCTTGGCCAAGCGCAGCGCCCCGCCGCGCATGGTGAATGCGCTGCGAGTGTAATGGGCGCTCTGACGGGTGTGACGGTTCTTGAACCGGGGGTAGCGAGCGCTGTGGGCGAAGAACGCCATGAACGCTTGGTGCTGGTGGCGCAGCGCCTGCTGCAGCGGCACCGAGGACACCTCGTTCAAAAACGCCAGGTCCGGGTCCTTCTTCATCGCGGTCAGCGCCCGGTCTGTCTGAGCGTACGAGGTGGCCTTGCGCTCGATGGCATACCGCTCCTGCCGAGCGGCCAAGGTCCGGTTCCACACCACCCGCACACAACCGAAGGTGCGGTTCAGGACCGCCTGCTGTGCTTGATCGGTGTATGCCCTGCACCGGTACGCCGTCCTCACGTTCACAGCATGCCTGTCACCACTGTCAAAACCCTGGCCCGCGACGTCCGGTACGGGATTATTTCCCGATCTAAAAGCCAGGGATTCCTCAGGAGGTAATGGTGAGGGAACCGATCACGGTCGGCGGGCACCTGCGGATCCGGCCGTTCAACACCGCCGAGACCTACCCGGAGCAGCGGCTCGACAACGACCTGTGCCAGGCGGTGGTCGCCGGCAACACGATCTACCTGCGCGGCCAGGTGCCGCAGGACCTGGACACCGGCGAGAACGTCCACATCGGCAACCCGGCCGGCCAGGCCGAGCAGGTGATGACGAACGTCGAGACGCTGCTCGCGGAGGCGGGCGCGTCCGTCGAGCACGTGGTCAGCTGCACGGTCTACCTCACCGACATCCGCCACCGCGAGCCGGTGTACCGGGTGCTCGGACGGCGCCTGGCGGGCGTCTATCCGGTGTTCACCGGGCTGGTCGTGGCCGCGCTCGCCCGGCCGGAGTGGCTGGTCGAGGTCACCGTCGTGGCGGTCCGGCCATGACGTTCTCGCTGGTGGGCCGCTGCGAGCGCACGGGCGCGGTTGGCGCCGTCATCGCCTCGGCGAGCATGGCGGTCGCGGCGCGGTGCGCCGCGGTCCGGGCCGGCGTCGGCGCCGTATGCAGCCAGAGCACCACCGATCCCCGGCTGCGCGGGGAGCTGCTGAACGCGATCGCCCGCGGCGTGCCCGCGGGCGACGCGCTTGCCGCCCTCGCCGAGCGCGCCGCCGACGTCGCGTTCCGGCAACTCGTCGTCGTCGACGCGGACGGTGGTGCGGCGGCCTACTCAGGTGAGCGGGCGCTGGGCGTGGCAACGGACGTCCGCGGCGCCGGCGCGGCCGCCGCCGGCAACCTGCTGGCCGACACCGGCGTGCCCGCGGCGATGCTCGCGGCCTTCACCGGGCGGGCCGGCGACGATCTCGGCGACCGGCTCATCGCCGCGCTGCGGGCCGGCCTGGCCGCGGGCGGCGAGGTCTCCCCCGTGCGCTCGGCCGGGATGCTCGTCGCCGAGGCACAGCCATGGCCCGTCACCGACCTGCGCGTCGACTGGCACGACGATCCGGTCGGGCAGCTCGCCGTGCTCTGGCAGCTCTGGCGGCCGCAGGCAGATTCCTACGTCGGCCGCGCGTTGCGGCCCTCCGAGATGGCGAAGTTATGCACGGCGAGCGCGCGACCGCGACCGTAGCCGTGGGCGTCGCCGTGGCCGTGGCCGTGGGCGGCGGAAGGTTCCCGGTCCGATGAGCGAGAACGTGCGGGTCGGCATCGCCCAGTGGACGCCCGGGCGCGACCGGGGCGTCAACCTGGACACGGCGCAGGCGGCCGTCCGGGAGCTGGCCCGGCGCGGCTGCCAACTGGTGCTGCTGCCCGAACTATGGCTGTGCGGCTACAGCCCCGCCTCGCTCGCCGCTGACGCGCGGGCCGCTGCCGAGCCGATCGACGGTCCGGTCCAGCGGCGCCTGGCGGCGCTGGCGGCGGCCACCGGCATTGTCCTGTGCGCCGGCACCTTCCCCGAGCTGGACGGCGGAGAGCTGTTCAACACCGCGGTCGTCTACGGGCCATCGGGCGGCCTGGTGCTGCGCCATCGCAAGGTGCACCTGTACGGGACCGAGCCCGGCGCCTTCCGGCCCGGCGCGTGCTCGCCACCCGCTTCATCACGCGCCGGGCGGCCGCAACCCCGGCACCCACGCGCACGACCTGACCGGAGCGGCGCACCCTGGGTGCCTCACTCCAGGCGCCTTAGGGCAGCGTCGCGCCACGGCACGATGCCCGAGCGCTCCGCTATCGCAGCGCGTGGCAGTAGTGCGCCTGCGCGTCGTCAACGCCGAGGTACCGGGCGAGGTTGCCGAGGATCTGGGCGGTGGGCCAGCGGACCATCGTCCCCGGCACCCGCGCACTGAGGTGCAGGGGTGAGCTCCTGCGATTCAAGGGGTGAGTTCCTGCGATTCAAATGCATGAGGACAGGCTGCTCAGACCCTGGTAGCGTGCGCCTCCGGAAGCAGGACAAAGCGAACGCGCAGGAGGTCCCTGATGCTCTCATTAGGCCGTCGGTCTGCCGCATTCGCCGGCGGGGCCACGTGTATGGCCGCGCTGGCAGCCCTGGTGATTGCCACCACACCCCATTCGCCCGCACAAGGGTCCAGCGCGGTCGCGGCCGCCCCGGCCGCCGCCCAGGCACCATCGGGGCTGGTCGCACGGCCGCCGCTCGGGCGTCCTAAGCCGTCAGGAAAGGCAGCGGACTTCCATCCGGCGGACTCGGCGTCATCGTCTTCGCCCTGGACGGCGCTGAAGAACGCGCCGCCGTTCGGGACGCCCGGCACGATGCTGCTGGAGAGCGACGGGACCGTGCTCGTTCACAACGAGCCCGACAACAACACCACCGGCGGCACCAACCAGTGGTGGAAGCTCACGCCCGCCGCCAACGGCAGCTACGTCGACGGTACGTGGAGCCAGATCGCGTCGATGCCGTCTGACTACGCGCCCCTGTACTTCGGGTCGGCGATCCTGCCTGATGGCCGCATGATCGTCGAGGGCGGCGAGTACAACGGGGACAACGCGGTGTGGTCGGACCAGGGCGAGATCTACAACCCGGTGACCAACACCTGGAAGTCGGTCGCGCCGCCGAAGGGCTGGACGAGCATAGGTGACTCGGCGAGCGAGGTTCTCGACAACGGCACGTTCATGCTCCAGCACCCGTGCAACAGCTGCGCCAGCGGTGGACCTTTCACCGTCGATGACGCGCTGCTCAACGCGAAGACGCTGACGTGGAAGGTTATCCCGGCGACGGGCAAGGTTGACCCCAACGACGAAGAGGGATGGACGCTCGAGCCGAACGGCAAGGTCCTGACCGTCGACGTCTGGGCGCCGGGCAACACCGAGCTGTTCAGCCCGAAGACGGACACCTGGTCGTTCGCGGGAGGCACGGCCGCCGGCGGCAGCCCCATCAACCCGTGGCCGGTGGTCGAGATCGGGCCGCAGGCCGAGTTGCCGGGCGGCAACGTGTTTGTGGTCGGCGCCGGCTCGAGCACGCAGGAGCCGCCCACAGCGTGCACCACGGACGTGCCAACCGACACCGCGCTCTACAACTACGCGTCGGGCGCGTGGAGCGCGGGGCCGACGATCCCCGCCATCGGCGGGCAGGAAATGGACGCCACCGACGGGCCGGCATCGACCCTGCCGGACGGAAACGTGCTGTTCGACGCCAGCGCCTGCGTGTACAACGCGCCGACGCACTTCTTCCTCTACAACGCGGGCGCGAACACGATCAGCCAGATTCCGGACGTGCCCAACGCGCCGAACGACACCTCGTTCGCCACGCGGTTCCTGGCGCTGCCGAACGGGCAGGCCCTGTTCGACGACGGCAGCAACCAGATGCTGGTCTACACGGCCGGCGGCACGCCGAAGGCATCGTGGCGGCCTTCGATCTCGTGGGTGAACTCCACCAACCTGGGCCCAGGCAAGACCTATGCGCTGGCCGGCAAGCAGCTCGCCGGGGTGGACCAGGGAGCCACTTACGGTGATGACGTCCAGGACAACACCAACTTCCCCCTGGTACGCATCACCAACTCCGCGACCGGCGCGGTGACCTACGCCCGGACCAGCAACTGGACGTCGGTATCGGTCGCTCCCGGCACTAAGTCCGCGACCGAGTTCACGCTCCCGCCAGGCACGCCAGCCGGCAAGAGCACGCTGGTCGTGGTCGCCAACGGGATCGCCTCAGCGCCGGTAACGGTGACCGTTAAATAACGAGCAGCGGTCGTTCTCAGCGAACGACGCGGCTTCCCAGGCCCGTCCCGAGCATTCGGGGCGGGCCTGGCTCGCGTTAGCGGGAGTCCGGCACCGGCAGATCTGCAACCGCTGGTTGCGTATTACGACCTCAACGTGCTACCTTCGGTTGCAGATCCGGAGGGAGTGAATGCCGATGCCAGGTCTCATGATCGACCGGGAGGTGCTGATCGAGGCGCCGGTGGACGTGGTGTGGCGCACCATAACCGAGCCCGATCAGATGAGCCAGTGGTTCGCCGACCGGGTGGACCTCGTGGTCGAGCCGGGCGCCCACGGATACATGCAGTTCGGGGACCAGGGCGGCCCCGTCGTCGTCGAGGTCGTCGACCCGCCGACCCGCTTCTCGTTCCGCTGGAACCATCCTGAAGGCGAGGAACCGGTGGCGGGCAACTCGATGCTCGTCGAGTTCACGCTGACCCCCGAGGGCGACGAGCGGACCCGCCTTCGGGTGGTCGAAAGCGGCCACGAGCTGCGCGACTGGCCGGCCGCGGAGAAGCAGCGCTACGCCGACGAGCACAGCGGCGGCTGGGTCGAGTTCCTGGACAGCCTTGCCACGTTGCTCGCGAAACGCCAGCCGGGATGACCGCGCAGATCGACGACGAGCTGTGGTCGGCCATCGCCGACCCGTCTCGCCGCCAGGTCCTCGACCTGGTCGTCGGCAACGGTGCGGTGAGCGCCAGCTGGCTGGCCGGCCGGGTGCCGTTCTCCCGCCAGGCCGTCTCCAAGCATCTGGTCGTGCTCGAGCGGACCGGGCTGATCAGCCGGCGCAAGCAGGGCCGGGAGGTTCTCTACCGGGTGGAAGCCGACCGCCTGGACCAGGCCGCCAAGGCCATGGCGCAGCTCGCCGCCCAGTGGGACCAGCGCCTGGCCATGATCAAACGGCTCGCCGAAGCCGCGCACGCAGAGGACAAGAGGAGGAAACGTCATGACAAGCCTGCCCCCGGCCGTTGACCGGGCCACGTTCCAGGCAGAGGTTGACCAGCTGCGGATCCGGGAGAAGGCGCACACCCGGGAAGGCGACGCGATCGCCGCGGCCCGGCGGCGCCTGCCCATGGTCGAGGTCGACGCCAGCCTCACGCTGACCGGGCCGGACGGACCACTCACCCTGCTCGACGCGTTCGAAGGGCGGCGGCAGCTGGTCGCCTACTACTTCATGTGGCACACCGGTCATCCAGCGGCTGAGCAGTGCGAAGGCTGCACGTGGTGCGCCACCCAGGTCGCGGAGCTCTCCTACCTGCATTCCCGCGACATCACCTACGCCATCTTCTGCCAGGGACCCTACGGCGAGAGCATCCGTTACCACGACTTCATGGGCTGGGACATGCCCTGGTACTCCGCGCAGGACTCCGCCGGCACGCTCCTGGCCGGGCGCCAGGCCAACCGGATGTATCTCGTGTGCTACCTGCGGGACGGCGACCGCGTCTTCGAGACGTACTGGACGACCATCCGCGGCGTCGAGACCATGGACAACAGCTACGCGCTCATGGACCTCACCGTGTACGGACGCCAGGAGCGCTGGGAAGACTCCCCCGCCGGCTGGCCACAGGACTGCACCAACACCCGGACCAGCGCGGGGCCGCCCGACTGGCCACCCGTGCCGGAGTGGCCGGCCGGGCGCCCCATCCCCCAGTGGCCACGGCTCGCCGCCGGGCACTCCGACGACCTGTGAGTTTGCAAGGTCCGCCCGTCTCGCTTAAGGGTGCATGTGCGCTCCTTTGGCAATCTTGTCCACGGCGCCCCGCGGACCGAAGACGGCGATGCCGACCAGGTCCAGGTCCGCCCGGTTCACCGACCGCACAGCGGCCCTGTTATCCCGGTCGTTACGCTGCGGGATGCGTCCGACGCCCTGCACGTCCACCCTGCCCACCTGGTCCGGATCTTCAGCAGGCAGTTCGGGATTAGCCCGCATCAGTACCTGACCAGCCGCCGGGTCGACCGGGCCCGGCGTCTCCTGCTCGATGGGATGTCGGCGAGCCTGGCGGCCGCCGAGACCGGCTTTTATGATCAATCGCACCTCAGCCGACACTTCACCCAGCTCCTCGGCACAAGCCCCGGCAAGTACGCCCGGAGCCGCCGCCAGTAGAGCCGCCGGGGCTTCAGGACCGCGTTGCTGCCTGATCATTGACACCTAGTAATACGAGGCATAGTCTTCCAAGGCATGAACAGGGAACGGCTGAAGGGAAACCTCGACCTGCTGCTGCTGTCGGTGCTCGCCGCCGGGCCGGGGCACGGGTACGCGATCATCTCGGCGCTGCGTGACCGCAGCAGCGGCGCGTTCGACCTCCCGGAGGGCACCGTGTATCCGGCGCTGCACCGGCTGGAAGACGCGGGGCTGCTGGCCAGCACGTGGGCTGACGTGAGCGGACGGCGGCGCCGCGTCTACGGGCTGACCGATCAGGGAGCGGCGGCGCTGGCCGCCGAGCAGGCCGAGTGGCGCAGATTCGCCGTTGGCGTTCAGGCCGTGGTGGGGTGGCCGTCATGAGCGAGCCCCGCGACCTGATCGGGGAATACCTCAGCGATCTGCGGCGGCGTCTCGAGCTGGCTCCTGACGAGGCTGCGCTGGTCGTGACCGAGGCGGAGGATCATCTGCGCGAGACCGAAGCCTGCGGGCTGGCGGCCGGGATGACCGAGCACGAGGCCCAGCTGGCCGCGATCTCGGCTTTCGGCTCGGTTACCGCGGTGGTGCGCGCGCACGCATCCCGGCTGGCGGGCTTCACCAGAGGCAGAACGCCGGCCGCCATCCTCGGTGACCTGATCCTGGCAGGCTGGAAACTGGCGGGCGTCGGGCTGATCGCGGTCGGCATCAGCGGCCTGGTCGTGCTGCTCATGAACCTCGCGTTCGGCCGCGCGTTCACCGGTCAGGCCCCGTCCGGCGTGTCGTTCCACAGGGCAGCCTGCGCTTACTGGATGAGCCTGTGGCCGGGCGCACACAGCTGTGCCGCCGCCCACATGCTCGAGGCCAGCAGCGACGCGGTCGCCTTGCGCGCCGGGGCCGGAGTGATGGGGGCAGCCGTGCTCATGGCCTACGGCGTCGCCCGTTACGTGCAGCGGCGGCGGGGGCGGGGCCCGGTGGTGGTGCTGGCCGGCTACTTCCCGCTGCTCGCCACCGCTGTCTTCGGCGCCGGTGCCCTCGGCCTGGCGCTGGCCCAGCTGACTGGCTTCACGGTCACCCAGGGCCCCGGCACGTACCTCAGTGGCGCCATCGTCGCGGCGGTCGCAGCGGCCTGGTACGGGAGCAAGGCCAGCCCGGCAATGCGGCACCTGATGCGCGGCTGGACGCGCTACGCCAGCACCCGGTGACGTCCGAAAGGCTACCCATGAACGGGACACCGCCGCAGGGCGCGGCAATGCCTCGCCTGCTGCGGATGAGCGGCATCTACGCGCTCTATACGCGCCGGCTTCGTCGCCAGGTCCTCGCCGGGCGTCTCCCCGAGCACGTCGGGCTGATCATGGACGGCAACCGCCGCTGGGCTCGCCAGGCGGGCATGGCCAACCCCAGCCTGGGCCACCGGGCCGGCGCTGAGCACGCCGAGCAGGTCCTGTCCTGGTGCGAGACCCTCGGCATCAAGAACGTCACCGTGTTCATCTGCTCCACCGAGAACCTGCGGCACCGCGGCGACGCCGAGGTGACGTACCTGATGCGGGTCATCGAGGAAGTGGTCGTTGCGCGGCTCTCGCGGCGCGAGTCGCGGTGGCAGGTACACGTCGCAGGGATGCTCGATGCGCTTCCCGACTCGACCGCGCGGGCCCTCAAGGACGCCGTGGAGGCGACGCGTGGCTGCACCACCGGGGCGCACGTCACGCTCGCCATCGGCTACGGCGGGCGGCAGGAGATCATCGACGCAGTGCGTGATCTGCTCGTGGAGGCAGACGAGGCCGGCGTGCCGATGGCCGACGTTGCGGACAGCCTGACCGCCGACGACATCACCGCTCACCTGTACACGGTTGGCCGTCCCGACCCCGACCTCGTGATCCGCACCAGCGGAGAGCAGCGCCTCTCCAACTTCCTGCTCTGGCAGAGCGCCTACTCCGAACTGTACTTCTGCGAAGCGTACTGGCCCGCGTTCCGCGAGATCGACTTCCTCCGCGCCCTGCGCAGCTACGCGGCACGAACCCGCAGATTCGGGACCTGACGCCGGCTTGCAGCCCGCGGCCGGCCAGCGGTCAGGAGTCGTAGTTGACCGTGACGGTGTCGGTGGTAGGCAGAGACTGGCAGGTCAGCACGTACCCGGCCGCGACCTCCTCGGGTTCCAGCGCGTAGTTGCGCCGCATGGTCACCTTGCCGCTGGTCACCTGGGCCCGGCAGGTGCCGCACACGCCGCCCTTGCAGGCGAACGGCAGGTCCGGGCGGGCCTGCTGGCCGCCGTCCAGGATGGCCGTGCCGGGCGGGACGGTCACGGTGCTGCTGCGGCCGTCGAGGATGATCGTGACCTCGGCGCCGGGCCCGGGAGGCAGCTCCTCGTGGGTCGCCTCGGGCGGCGGCGCGTCCTCGACGTAGAACAGCTCGCGGTGCATGCGGCCGCGCGGGACGCCGAGGCCGGCCAGCACGCCGAGCGCCCCCTCGACCATCTCGTACGGCCCGCACAGCCACCAGTGGTCCACACTTGCCGTGTCCACGGTGGCCGGCAGCAGCGCCCCGAGTTTGGCCGGGTCGAGGCGCCCGCTGAACAGCTCGACCTCCTGCGGCTCGCGGCTCAGCACGTGGACCAGGCAGGCCCGCGCCGGATAGGCGTCCTTGAGGTCGGCGATCTCGTCGGCGAACATGACCGTGTCGCTGCGCCGGTTGCCGTAGATGAGCGTGACCGAGGAGTCGTCGCGCGCGGCGAGCACGGACCAGGCGATCGACAGGATCGGCGTGATCCCGCTGCCCGCGGCGATCAGCACGTGGTGGCCGGGCCGGTCCAGGTCGGGGGTGAACGAGCCGGCAGGCGCCTGGACCTCGATGACGTCGCCGGGCCGGACCTGGTGCACCAGCCAGCCGGAGACGGCCCCGCCCGCAACCTCGCGCACGCCGATGCGCGGCGGACGGCCCCGGGCCGAGCAGATGGAGTAGGACCGGCGCTCCCCGTCCCGGCGGATGGTGAGCGACTGGCCGGGGGCGAAGCGGAACTGGTCGCGCAGGCCGTCCGGGACGTCGAAGGTGACTGCGGCGGAGTCGTCGGTGAGCGGGTCGACCTGGGCCACGGTGAGCTTGTGGAACTCAGTCCGAGACGCGGCCATCAGACGTCCTTCACGTACTCGAAGGGCTCACGACAGGCCTCGCACCGGTACAGCGCCTTGCAGGCGGTCCCGCTGAACGCCGCGGTCTGGGTGGTGCTGGCGGAGCCGCAGCGGGGGCAGGCGACCGGCCGCCGACGGGCCGGGCCGAGCGTGAGCGGCACCGGGCCGCCCGGGCCGACCTGCCCGGCCGGGACGGGCCCAGGCGGCGCGACGCCCGCGTCGCGCAGCTTGCGGCGGCCCTCGGCGGTGATCCAGTCGCTGGTCCACGGCGGCGCGAGCGCGGTGCGCACGGTGACGTCGGCGAATCCGGCCCGGCCGAGCTGGGCACGCAGGTCGTGCGCGATCTCCCGCATCGCGGGGCAGCCCGAGTACGTCGGCGTGATCGTGACCACCACGGCATCGCCCTCGGCCGTCACGTCGCGCAGTATGCCGAGGTCGGCCACGGTCACCATGGGCAGCTCCGGGTCGGGCACCGCCGCGGCGGCCTCCCGCGCCGCGCGCAGCTTCTGGCCCGTCACCACGTCGCGTCCGGGTGGGCGCGGGCCAGGCTCTGCAGCTCGGCGAGCAGATACCCGAACGCCTCGGTGTGCACCCCGTCGCGCCCGCCCCGGCCGTCTACCAGGGCAGCCGGCGTGGCCGGCGGGCGGTCCAGGGTCGCCTCGGCCAGCACGGTGTCGAGGACGGCGTCGAACTCGGCCCGCAGTGCCTCCGGGCGCACCGCCACGCCCGGCAGCGCGTCCGCCACCGGGTCGGGCCGGAACAGCTCCCCCACCAGCGGCCACATGGCGGCGAGCGCGGCCTGCATCTTCTCGTGCGACAGCGCGGTCCCGTCGCCGAGCCGGACCACCCACTGGGCGGCATAGTCGCGGTGATAGGCGAGTTCCTTGGCACCCTTGGCCGCGATGGCCGCGAGCACCGGGTCCGCCGACCCGGCCAGCTCGCCGAAGAGCGCAAGCCGCCAGGCCGAGAACACCACCAGCCGCCCGGTCAGCTCGGCGAAGTCGGCGTCCAGCGCCTCGACGAGCCGGACGTTGCGGAACTCGCCCTCGTCCCGGAAGAACGCGAGCCGGTCTTCGTCGCGGCCGCGGCCCTCGGCGCGGCCCGCCCGCGCCAGCAGCATCCGGGCCTGCCCCAGCAGGTCCAGCGCGATGTTGGCGAGCGCGGTCTCCTCCTCCAGCTCGGGCAGGCGCGTCATCCACTGCTGCAGCCGGTGTGAGTAGACCAGGGCGTCGTCGGCGAGCATCAGGCAGTAGTCGGCCAGCGCGGCGGCGTCGACGCCATCGGGCACCGAGGTGTCGACGCCCTCCAGCGGGTCGGTGAACCCGGTGCCGAACGCCCAGCGATGGTCCTCGCTCTCCTCGGCCAGGCTCTGGTACGCGTCGAACTGGTCCTCGGTCACCTTTTCACCTCGGTCAACCAAGGCCGTCCCGCGCTACATGTGCGGCACATCGCCGGGGATCTCGTAGAACGTCGGGTGGCGGTAGACCTTGTCGCCGGACGGCGCGAAGAACGGGTCCTTCTCGTCCGGGCTGGAGGCCGTAATGTCCCGGGACGCGACCACCCAGATGCTCACGCCCTCGTTCCGGCGGGTGTAAAGGTCACGGGCGTGGCGCAGCGCCATCTGCGCGTCTGCGGCGTGCAGCGAACCCACGTGTACGTGATTCAGGCCCCGCTTGCCGCGCAGGAACACCTCGTACAGCGGCCAGCCGGAGCGCACCGCATCCGGCGCGGAGCCCCCGTCCGGCGCAGCGCCCGCGTCCGGCCGGGCGCCCCCATCCGGTCCGGCGCGCCCGGTCCCGTGGCTCTCATCCATCAGGCGGCCCCCTCGCTGGCCCACCGCGCCGCCTTCGCCGCGTGGGCTGCCGCGGCCTCGCGAACCCACGCGCCGTCGGCGTGGGCGGACTGGCGCCGGGCGATGCGCTGTGCGTTGCACGGCCCGTTGCCCTTGACCACCGCCGTGAACTCGGCCCAGTCGACCGCGCCGAAGTCATAGTGCCCGCGCTCCGCGTTCCAGCTCAAATCGGGGTCAGGCAGCGTGACGCCGAGCTTCTCCGCCTGCGGCACGGTCATGTCCACGAAGCGCTGCCGCAGCTCGTCGTTGGTGTGCCGCTTGATCCCCCAGGCCATCGACTGGGCGGTGTTCGGCGACTGGTCGTCCGGGGGCCCGAACATCATCAGCGACGGCCACCAGAACCTGTTGGTGGCATCCTGGACCATCGCGCGCTGCGCCGCGGTCCCGCGCATCATCGTCAGCAGCAGCTCGTACCCCTGCCGCTGGTGGAACGACTCCTCCTTGCAGATCCGCACCATCGCCCGCGCGTACGGGCCGAAGGAGGACCGGCACAGCGGCACCTGGTTGCAGATGGCGGCGCCGTCCACCAGCCAGCCGATCACCCCGACGTCGGCGTAGCTCAGCGTCGGGTAGTTGAAGATCGAGGAGTACTTCTGCCGCCCGGAAATCAGCTTGCCGGTGAGGTCCGCGCGGTCGGCACCGAGCGTCTCGGCCGCCGAGTACAGGTACATGCCGTGCCCGGCCTCGTCCTGGACCTTGGCGATCAGGATGGCCTTGCGGCGCAGCGAGGGGGCCCGGGTGATCCAGTTGCCCTCGGGCTGCATGCCGATGATCTCGGAATGGGCGTGCTGGGCGATCTGCCGGATCATGGTGGCGCGGTAGGCGTCCGGCATCCAGTCGCGTGGCTCGATGCGCCGGCCGCGCTCCAGCGTCCGGTCGAAGTAGCCACTGAGCTCTTCCGGCGCGGAGACGGTGGTCATGGCTTCCACCTCCTTGCCCACGATACCGCGATCGATGTCAATCAGCCCGATAATTACCGACCGAATGTTCAGTAAGTTACTATACCGCCATGACCGCCGCCAAGACGAGGAGCCTGAACGCCCCGCCGCCGCCCCGTTTGGAGCGCCCGGGCCGGTCTCGTCCGGGACGGCCCGGCTACGACCTGGATTCGCTGCTCGCGGTCGCGGTCGAGGTGTTCAACGAGCGCGGCTACGACGGCACCAGCATGGAGGACCTGGCCCATCGGCTCGGCATCACCAAATCAGCGATCTATCACCATGTGTCGGGCAAGGAGGAACTGCTGCGCCTCGCCACCAGCCGCGCCCTGGACGGCTGGTCTGCCGTTGCCGACCAGGCGCGGGCGCTGGACGCACCGGCCATCGAGCGGCTGGAGTACCTGGTCCGCGGGTCCGTCGGGGTGCTGCAGGCCGAACTCCCCTACGTGACGCTGCTGCTGCGGGTCCGCGGCAACACCGAGGCCGAGCGCGCGGCCCTGAACCGCCGGCGGGCGTTCGACCGGCTGGTTGCCGATCTGGTGAAGGAAGCCGAACAGGACGGGGACATCCGCGCGGACGTCGACCCCGCGATCACCGCACGGCTGCTCTTCGGCCTGGTCAACTCGCTGGTCGAGTGGTACCGGCCAGCCGGCCACAGCGCCGGGCCCGCGCTGGCCGACGCGGTGTGCGCGATTGCCTTCGACGGCCTGCGGGTCAGGAGGAGCCGGGCGGCCCGGTAGCCGGCCGGGACCGGGCGCCGGCGGCCGTGCCGGGATCCAGTTCCTCGAAGATCAGCACGGTCTGGGTCGAGCGGATCTCGGGCATCTCCTGCAGCTGGGTCAGCACCACGTCGCGCAGGGACGCGGCGTCATCGGTGCGCACCCGCACCACGATGTCGTGCTCGCCCGAAGTGAGCGCGATGTGATCCACCTCGGGGATGCTCAGCAGCTGGCGGCGGACCGCCTTCCAGGACCGCTGCGCGATGTCCAGGTAGACGTAGGCGGACAGCCCGTACCCGTACCGGAGCGGGTCGACGACCGCGGTGTACCCGGTGATCACGCCGTCCCGCTGCAGCCTGGCCACCCGGGCGTAGACGTTGGCGCGCGACAGGTGCACCTGGGCGGCCAGCGCCCGCATGGACAGGCGCCCATCGGCCCGCAGCGCCTCGACGATCAGCCGGTCGGTGTCGTCCAGCGGTGCCATGTGTCCACGTGGCCGGGCCGGCCGCGCCTGGATGGATGCCATATGGCCATCGTATCCGGCCCATACACGCCATAGGTCTCGCCTTGCTTCCAGATAGTGGAACTATGGCGGGCCGGGCGTGCATGCTGCTGGAAAAGGAAGCACGGAAGGGGGCTGCCGTGACGACCTTTGCCACGCCCAGCCGCTCGGCGGCCAGTGACGGCCTCTTGCCCAGTGCGGCGCCGCTGCAGCTGATAGATCCCGACGGCCACCCCGGAGACAATCCGGGCGAGCTGGCCCTGCCCGAGCCCCGGGTGCTGCTGGAGCTGTACCGCCGGATGGTGCTCGGCCGGCGGTTCGATCTGCAGGCCACCACGCTGACCAAGCAGGGCCGGCTGGCCGTCTACCCGTCCTCGCACGGCCAGGATGCCTGCCAGGTCGGCGCCGTGCTCGCGCTGCGCGACGACGACTGGCTGTTCCCCACCTACCGCGACACGGTGGCGATCGTGACCCGCGGCGTCGACCCCGTCGAAGCGCTGTCGCTGCTGCGCGGCGACTGGCATTGCGGCTATGACCCCTACCGGTACCGCATCGCCCCGCAGTGCACCCCGCTGGGCACCAGCACCCTGCACGCCGTGGGCCTGGCCCACGCCGCCCGGCTCAAACACCAGGACCAGGCCGCGCTCGTGCTGCTCGGCGACGGCGCGACGAGCGAGGGCGACACCCACGAAGCGCTCAACTTCGCCGCGGTGTGGCGGGCGCCCGCGGTGTTCCTGGTCCAGAACAACGGCTACGCGATCAGCGTGCCGCTCTCCAAGCAGACGGCCGCGCCGACCCTGGCCGCCAAGGGCATCGGGTACGGCATCCCGTCACTGCTCATCGACGGCAACGACGCCGCGGCCGTCTACTCTGCGGTGCGCACCGGCATCGAGCGCGGCTCCGCCGGCCAGGGGCCAACCCTGATCGAGGCGATCACCTATCGCATCGAGGCGCACACCAACGCTGATGACGCCGCCCGGTACCGGGAGGCCGGCGAGGTCCAGAGCTGGCTCGCCCGCGACCCCATCGTTCGCCTCGAGGCGTACCTCGAGTCGGCAGGCCTGCTGGATGAGGACGCGGCCCGGCAGCTGGCTGCCGAGGCCGAGCGGTTCGCCGAGGGAGTCCGGCAGCGGATGAACATCGACGCCGAACTCGATCCCGCCGAGCTGTTCGCCCACGTGTACGCCCGGCCGACGCAGGCCCTGGAGCACCAGCGGGCAGCGCTGCTCAGCGAGCTGGAGGACTCCGCGCGATGACGGAGGTGCTGTCACCGGCCGGAGAGACCAGCAGCACGACACGAGCCGCGGCGCCCGTGACCATGGCCGGCGCGCTCAACGCCGCCCTGGCCGACAGCCTGTCAGCGGACGAGCGGGTGCTGGTCTTCGGCGAGGACGTCGGCACGCTCGGCGGGGTCTTCCGGGTCACCGACGGGCTCGCGGCCCGGTTCGGCGAGCACCGCGTCTTCGACACACCGCTGGCCGAGTCCGGCATCATCGGCACCGCGATCGGCATGGCGATGAACGGCCTGGTGCCGGTCGTCGAGATGCAGTTCGACGCCTTCGCGTATCCGGCCTTCGAGCAGGTCACCAGCCACCTCGCCAAGCTGCACAACCGGACCCGCGGTCTGATCACGCTGCCGATCGTGGTGCGGATCCCGTTCGGCGGCGGCATCGGCGGTGTCGAGCACCACTGCGACTCCTCGGAGGCCTACTACACCCACACCCCGGGGCTGCGCGTCGTGACGCCGGGAAGCCCCGCGGACGCTTACCGCCTGCTGCGCCAGTCGATCGACTGCCCCGATCCCGTCGTGTTTCTCGAGCCGAAGCGGCGTTACTGGTCCAAGGAAACGGCCGTGCTGACCACGGACGGCCCGGCCATCGACCGGGCGGTGATCCGCCGGCCGGGCACGGA
Source organism: uncultured Actinomycetota bacterium (assembly GCA_963778075.1). Lineage (GTDB taxonomy): Bacteria > Actinomycetota > Actinomycetes > Streptosporangiales > Streptosporangiaceae > JASHPR01. The sequence continues at coordinate 399,817 of CAVZTJ010000001.1, forward strand.
TGTCACGCTCATCAGCTACGGCGGCACGGTGCAGACCGGCCTCGAGGCCGCCGAGGCCGCCGCCGGCGAGGGCTGGAGCGTGGAGGTCATCGACCTTCGCTCGCTGTCGCCGTTTGACGACACGACCGTGCGTGAGTCGGTATGCCGCACCGGCCGCGCCGTCGTCGTCCACGAGGCGCCGGGCTTCACCGGCTACGGCGCCGAGGTCGCCGCCCGGCTCACCGAGCAGTGCTTCCACTTTCTCGAGGCACCCATCCTGCGGGTCACCGGCTTCGATATCCCGTATCCGCCGCCGCACCTGGAGCACCTCCACCTGCCGGACACCGAGCGGATACTGGACGCGATCGCGCGGCTGCAGTGGGACGACAATGCCTGACTTCCTGCTGCCTGACCTCGGCGAAGGGCTGGAAGAGGCGGAGATCATCGCCTGGCACGTCCAGGTCGGCGATCACGTGGACGTCGATCAGCCAGTCGTGGAGGTGGAGACCGCGAAGGCCGCGGTCGAGGTCCCGGTCCCGTTCGCCGGCGCCGTGGCCAAGATCCACGCCGCACCCGGCGCCGTCGTCGCCGTCGGCCAGCCTCTGATCACCATCGCCGCCGACGACCCGGCCACCGGATTCCGTGAGCCCGGCGCCGTCACACCGCAGCCCGCCACGGGCGGTGCCGGGGCCGGGGAGGCCAGCGGGAATGTCCTCATCGGCTACGGCACGGCCGCGACGTCGCGCGGGAGTGCGCGCGCCGCCCGCCGTTCGCGCCGTGCGGCTAAACCGGTACCGGCGGCCGCGCCTTCCGTACCTGCGCCTTCGCGGCACGGCCCCGCCGCGGCTTCCGTGCCCGCGCCTTCCCGGCACGGCCCGGTGGCGGTGATCTCTCCCCTGGTACGCAAGATAGCCCGCGACGCCGGCCTCGACCTGGCCGGCGTTACCGGCACAGGACCATCCGGCCTGGTACGCCGCGAGGATGTCCGCAAGGCGCTAACCGGCCACCCCGCTGCGATGCCAGCGACCGCAACAGCCGCCTCCGCTCCCCCGGACGAACAGCGGATCCCGCTGCGCGGCGCGCGCCGGGCAGCAGCGGACAAGCTGAGCCGGTCGCGTCGCGAGATACCCGAGGCCACCGTGTGGGTCGACGTCGACGCCACGGGCCTGATCGAGGCGCGGCGTGCCCTGAACGCAACCGCCTCGCGGCCGCCGGTGAGCCTGCTGGCCCTGGTCGCGCGCTTTGCCCTGCTGGGACTGCGGCAGTACCCCGAACTCAACGCCCGCATCGACGCCGACGAGATCGTGATACCCGGCCACGTCCATCTCGGCTTCGCCACCCAGACCGGGCACGGCCTCGTCGTTCCGGTCGTCCACGACGCGCACCGCCTGTCCACCCGCGAGCTCTCCGCGGCGCTCACCTCGCGGACCGCGGCTGCCCGCGACGGCAGGCTCACGCCCGCCGACCTCACCGGCGGCACGTTCACCGTCAACAACTACGGCGTGTTCGGCGTCGACGGATCCGCCGCGATCATCAACTACCCCGAGGTCGCGATCCTCGGCATCGGGCGGATCATCGACCGGCCGTGGGTGGTCGACGGCCAGGTCCTGATCCGGAAAATGGGCGAGCTGACCCTGGCCTTCGACCACCGGGTCTGCGACGGCGGCACCGCCGGCGGGTTCCTCCGCTACGTCGCCGACTGCGTCGAATCGCCGGTCGGCGCTCTTGGCGACCTCTGACCTGCCGTAACCTGCCGTTTCATGGCCAATCTCCCCGCTCCGCTCCCGTTCCGGCGCGTCAGCGAACTGCAGGGCGCCAGCACGTCTCCGGCTGGCTGACGGCGAGCTCGACGCCGCCGGCGTGGGCGTTGACCCGGCCGCCGTGGCCGTCCGCGCCGCCGCGGTCGACGCGCAGGACGTCGCGATTCTCGTGTACACGCCGGGCAGCACCGGCCGCCCCAACAACATCTACCCGCGCGAGATCGAGCTGGCGCTCGAGAGCCACCCGTCGGTGAAACTGGCTGCCGTCGTCCCGCGCCCCGACCCTGGCTACCAGGAGATCGGCGTCGCCTACGTCGAGCTGCAGCCGGACGCCCAGGCGACTCCCGCGGAACTGCTCGGGTGGGCACGCGGGCGGCTGGCCAACTATAAGGTCCCCAAATCCCTCGTGCTGCTCGCCGAGCTGCCGACACTGCCGAACGAGAAGATCGACAAGCGCCGCCTGCAGCGCCTGGCCACCAGCACTTCCGACCCGGACCTGCAGCAGTTACCCAAGGCTGCCTGTCTTGCCGTGTGCGACCGGCGCAGCCATGGCTGGGTCGGGCCTCTATGGTGGACCGATGGCGCCGGTCAAGCAGTTCCAGGTCACCTTCGACTGCGCAGAACCCGAGCGCGTCGCTCGTTTCTGGTGCGAGGTGCTGGGGTACGTCGTACCGCCGCCACCGGAGGGGTTTGCTACTTGGAACGATTTCGAACGCTCGGTGCCGCCTGAGGATCAAGGTTCATGGTTCGCATGCGTTGATCCCTCAGGTGTGGGCCCGCGGCTGTTCTTCCAGCGCGTTCCCGAAGGCAAGGTCGTCAAGAATCGGCTGCATCTTGACGTGCGGGTCGGCACCGGGCTCGTGGGTGACGAGCGCCTAGCCGCACTTGAGGCCGAATGCGCACGACTGGTCGCGCTCGGCGCGGTACGCGTGCGGCTGCTGGCTGCCGATGACGACAACGAGTCGTGCATTGTGATGCAGGACATCGAGGGCAACGAGTTCGATCTCGACTGAGTGGCTGCCAGCGTGCCCTCGTCACGACGGATCTACCCCAGCTGGTCGCGGCGGCGTGTCAGGTGGGCGGTCTCGGCGGTGTTGCCCGCCAGCTCGATGGCTTTGTCGTACGCCGCGCGCGACTCCTGACTGCGGCCCAGCCTGGCGCAGCAGGTCTGCGCGGGTCACGTGGTAGGGGTGATAGTCCGCCAACTCAGACTCAAGACGGTCGACGGTTGCGAGTGCCACCTCCGGGCCGTCAAGCTCGGCGACCGCGATGGCCCGGTTGAGAGCGATGACCGGCGAGAGATCGACGCGGACGAGCTGGTCATAGAGCGCGACGACCTGCGACCAGTCGGTCTCGCGTATGTCGCGTGCGGAGGTGTGCACCGCGCTGATCGCCGCCAGGATCTGGTAGCGACCCGGGGCCTGCCGGGCGGCCAGGCGCTCGCGCACCAGCCGGTGGCCCTCGGCGATCAGCGCCGCGTCCCAGGACCCGCGGTCTTGCTCGTCGAGCCTGACCAGTTCGCCGCTCGCCGAGACCCGTGCGGCGCGGCGGGCCTCGGTGAGGAGCATCAGCGCCAGCAGCCCGGCCACCTCACCGTCGTCCGGCATGAGGGCACGGATCAGGCGAGTGAGCCGGACCGCCTCGTCGGTCAGGTCGTGCCGTACCGGATCGGTGCCGGGACCGGTCGCCAGATAGCCCTCGTTGAAGACCAGGTAGAGGACGGCGAGCACGCCGGAGACTCGTGCCGGGAGATCCTCTGAGGACGGCACCCGGTAGGGGATGCGTGCCACCTTGATCTTCGCCTTCGCGCGGGTGATCCGCTTCTCCATGGTGGTCTCCGGCACCAGGAAGGCACGGGAGATCTCGGGCACGGTCAGCCCGGCGACCATGCGCAGCGTCAGCGCCACGCGGGCCTCCATCGCCAGCGCCGGGTGGCAGCAGGTGAAGATCAGCCGGAGCCGCTCGTCGCCGATGGCGCCCAGAGGCCCGGGCGAGTCGTCGTCGTACAGCAGCTGAGCCTCCTTCTGCTTGTCGCCGCGCTTGTTCTCGCGCCGGATCCGGTCGATGGCCTTGCGGTTGGCGGTCGTGGTCAGCCAGGCACCGGGGCTGGGGGGCACGCCATCGGCCGGCCACCGCTCGACGGCGGTCGCAAACGCCTCGGCCGCCGCCTCCTCGGCGATGTCCAGGTCACCGAAGCGCCTGGCCAGGGATGCGACCACCCGTGCCCACTCCTCGTGGTGGGCCCGGGTGATCGCATCCCGCACGCAGGGCCCATTCACAGGAACGGCCGCACCTCGATCTTCCGGTTGCAGGCCTTCGACCCCGCGGTGGCCAGCTTGAGCGCCTCGTCGAGGTCGGCGGCCTCGATGATCCAGAAGCCGATCAGATACTCCTTCGACTCGATAAACGGCCCGTCGGTGATCATCGGCTCCGCGGCCCGGTTGTCGATGACGGTGGCCGTGTCGGGCCCCCCGAGGCCGCCGGCGAAGACCCAGTGGCCGTCCGCCTTGAGCTGCTCGTTGAATACATCGATGGCCGCATCCTCGTCCGGGGTGGCGAGTGCGGGCGTGTCGGTGATCACGGAAACCAGGTACTGCATCGCAGATCATCTCCTGTTGTCCAGGGCGCCCCCGTGGGCAGCCTCTCACCCCTGCTACGAACGCCCCTGCCCCGATCGGACACCGCCGCGCAGATTTATTTGAGCAGTTACGCCGGTGCGGTGACGCTGAGCACCGCCGCTAGCAGCGCCGCCCGGTGTTCCCGCAGCCGCACGGACGACATGGGATCGTCACCCGCCACGGCCCTGAGGGCTGCAGGAGCGCCGAGCCAGCTGTCCGTCATGCGCAGGACGATGGCGAACAGGTCCACGGCTGAGATGTCAGAGCGGATCCGGCCCGCTTCCTGAGCGGCGGCGACCGAGGCGACGCGCTCCTCGAACGTCTGCCGCTCGGCTACGGTCGGCTCCGATCGTTCCAGGATGCGCCACGCGGACAGACGGCTCACCTGCGGGTTGGCGAGCATGAAGTGTCACCGCCGACTCGGTTCGTGCCGTGTTCGAAACGAACGTGTTCGGCCAGGTCCGGATGCTCCACGCGGTCCTGCCAATGCTGCTGCGGTCCGCCGTCCCGGTCGTGGTCAACGTCAGCAGCGGCCTGGCGCTGACGCGCGAGCTGGCGAACCCGGACTCGTTCACGCATTTCTACCCCGACATCGCCTACCCGTCGTCCAAGGCCGCGGTCAATATGCTCACGGTCCAGTACGCCAAGGCCTGCCCCGGCGTCAGGGTCAACGCCGTGGATCCCGGATACACCGCAACCGGACTGAACCACTTTGCCGGCATCCAGACCGTCGAGCAGGGCGAGGAGGCCATCGTCCGGATGGCCCAGAGCGGCCCCGACGGTCCCACCGGCGGCTTCTTCGACGCCACGGGAAGCATCCCCTGGTAACCGTCCGCCCAGGTGACCGGCGCCCGGGCCGGTCACTGAGTTGGGGCGCTCCGGGCGGCGGGAAAGCGGTGGGCCAGGTCGGCGCGGGCCGCGTCGTCGAGGCGGACACCGGCGGCGGCGGCGAGGTTCTCGGCGAGGTGGGCGCGGGTGCGGGTGCCGGGGATCAGCAGGATGTTCGGCGCGAGGTCCAGCAGCCCAGGCGAGCGCGACCTGCACCGGCGTCGCGCCCAGCCGCGCGGCTACCTCGGACAGCACGGGGTCGGTGAGCAGCCGGCGCCGCGCCGCGCCGGGCACGCCCAGCGGGCAGAACGGCACGAACGCTATGCCGCGTGCCTCGCACCGCCTCGCGGCGGATGCCGTCCGGCAGCTCCTTCAGCCTCTCCTCGCTGCGGTCGACCCCGACCACGGTGAACCCGGCGGCCGCCAGCTTCTCCGCAGTGGCACGGCCAAGCTCGCCGCCCGCGCCGGTCACGATCGCCACTCGCTCGCTCATGGCGTTTCTCCTTCCGGTGGATCAGATTGTCTTCAGGTTCGCCGCCGGCTTGGTGAGAGGTCGTCACCGGATCCCGGTGATCTACCTGGGCTACGCTGGCCGGGGTGCCCGGAGGAGATGGCGTGATGTCCGAAATGCCGCCTGCTACGGGTGGCAGGCCGGGCATGGCCCACGAGGAAGGATCGTCATGAGGACACCGTGGCGCGGGCCCGCTGGGCTGCACACAGCGTCGGCCCGGCTGCCGGTCGAGGGCGAACTGGCTTCATTCGGCGGCGCGACCGGCTGGCTCAACTCCCGGCCGCTGACGCCTGACGGCCTGCGCGGCAAGGTGGTCCTGGTCAACTTCTGCACCTACACGTGCATCAACTGGCTGCGCCAGCTGCCCTACGTCCGCGCCTGGGCCGAAAAATACGCCGATCACGGGCTGGTCGTGATCGGGGTGCACACCCCGGAGTTCGCGTTCGAGCACGACCAGGAGAACGTCAGCCGGGCCATCCAGGACATGCGGATGGGCTACCCGATCGCGATCGACAACGACTACGCGGTCTGGCGAGCCTTCGACAACTATTACTGGCCCGCGCTGTACTTCGCCGACGAGCAGGGGCGCATCCGGCATCATAACTTCGGCGAGGGCGAGTATCAGCAGTCGGAAATGGTCATCCAGCAACTGCTCAGCGAGGCCGGGGCCACCGGCGTCGGGCATGAGCTGGTGTCGGTCGACGCCCGCGGCGTCGAGGCCCCGGCCGACTGGGACGACCTGCGGTCACCGGAGAACTACACCGGCTATGAGCGCACCGAGAACTTCGCCTCTCCCGGCGGTGTGCTGCCGGACGAGCCGCACCATTACAGCATCGCGGCGAAGCTCGGGCGGGGCGACTGGGCCCTGGCGGGTGACTGGACGATGGGAAGAAACGCCACCATCTCGAACGGGCCCGGCGGCCAGATCGCCTGCCGCTTCCAGGCACGCGACCTGAACCTGGTCATGGGGCCGGCGATGCGGGGCGCGTCGGCGCGGTTCCAGGTGCTGCTCGACGGGCAGCCTCTCGGTGCGGCGCACGGCGTCGACGTGGACGACCAGGGTCATGGCACGGTCGCGCAGCAGCGGCTGCATCAGCTGATCCGCCAGCCCGGGCCGGTCATCGAGCGCACGGCGCAGATCACCTTCCTCGAACCCGGCGTCGAGGCGTGCTCCTTCACCTTTGGCTAGTCAGACCAATCGACGTTACGGAGGTAGCCATGAAATCCAAGGTCGTCGAAGACGCGGACGTCGTCGCCTACGTCGTCGTGTGCGACCCGGGCGATGAGGCCGTTTCCACCCTGACCCAGTTCGCCCGCTCACAGGATCTGGAAGCGGCGCAGATCACCGCCGTCGGCGCGTTCGAGCACGCCACGGTCGGCTGGTTCGACCGCGCGGCCAAGGACTACCGCCGCATCGAGGTCGACGAGCAGTGCGAGTTGCTGTCGCTGATTGGCGACGTTGCCGTGGGCCAGGACGGTCCCGTTCTGCACGTCCACGCCGTGCTCGGCCTGTCGGACGGGACGACGCGCGGAGGCCACCTCCTCGAAGGGCGCGTGTTCCCCACGCTGGAGGCAGTCATAACCGAGACTCCTGCGCTGTTGCGCAAGGTGATGCGCCCCGACATCGGGATCGCGCTTATTGACCTTGACCAGTCCGAGGCGTGAACTGGCCAGGGCCCCAGGGGTTCAGCGTGCGGGCGAGTCGATGCGCCCGACGATGCGGTCGGCGTCCTGGCCGAGCCGGCGCAGCCGCTCCGGAGACAGGTTGTCGATGACCAGGCGGCGCACGTAGGCGACGTGGTCCGGCGCCGCCGACTCCAGCTTCTTCAGGCCGGCGGGCAGCAGGATCGCGTTGGTGAAGCGGCCGTCGGCCGGGTCGGCCTCGCGCCGGACGTAGCCCCGGTTCTCCAGTCGTTTCACCAGGTGGGACAGCCGCGACAGCGATGCGCTGGTGCGCTCGGCCAGATCGCTCATCCGCATGGTCCAGTCCGGCGTCTCGGACAGTATCGCCATCGTCATGTACTCGATCATGCTCAGGTCGGCGTCGCGCTGCAGCTGGGCGTCGATCGCCCAGGGCAGGCGGGTCATCAGCCGGACGACCGACAGCCACGAGGAGAGCTGACCCGGTGAGAGCCACAACTCGGCGAGCTCATCGGCCCGCCCGGCCAGCGACTCGTCAGCAGCAGTCATGCCACGAGGCTATCACTTGCAGTTTCAATTGATATTCAGCAGGGCACCGGCGTTCTGCTTGAGAATAGCCCGGGCGGCGTCCGCGCCGATCTGCGGATCGACGGCATCGGAGTGGCGCCCGTTGGCCGACCGGACGATGACGTCGGCCACGCCTCACCCGCCGAGGCTTTGGCTTGCCCGGTCAAGTGAGTGCGAGGGACGCGTGCATCTCCCAGATCAGCACCTCAGAGCGCTCGACGGCGGTGAGACGGCGCTCCCCCGCTGCGGTGAGACGGGCGGCGTCCCCCGCTTCGAGCCGGCCTTTCCGCCTCGAGGTCCAGCCGCCCGCGGGCAAGGTACACGTGAGCGAACGGCGCATCAGGCACGGCGACGCTCTCGCCGGGCTCCAGCCGCGCGACGTGCAGAGCGGCGTAACGGTTGCGGATCCGGATCGCCGCCTGGTCTTGATGCCGCGGCATCCCGGACGCCACGACCGCCAGCCGACCCTGGATGTCGGCCGGGTTCAGCTCCAGCTGCTCGTACCCGGGGTCCACCTCAGGCTGATCCGGCACGACCCACATCTGGATCAGGTCCAGCGGCCGATCGGCGTCCGGATTTCCGGCCAGATGGTCGTTCTTCTCCGAGTGCCGGATCCCGGTGCCTGCGGTCATGCGCTGCGCCGGGTTGGGATAGATGACGCCGGTGTGGCCTCGTAGCGGACCGGCTGCTGGTAGATCATCTGGAAGGTCAGCGCGGCGGCGCGCGCCCACCGCGGGTAGTCCGCGCTGAGGGTCACCCGGACCAGGACGTCCGCCAGCGACTCCCACACCTTGTGCTCCAGCAGCGCCGCGGTGTTGGCGGCCAGCAGCTGGAAGCTGTAGTGGACGTCGGGCTTGGGCGACTTACCCCAGCCGATCTGATCGGGCACAACTACCCGGTAGCCGCTTCCAGCCAGCGCCTCGATGACGTTGCGGAAGTAATAGCCACCGAATGCCTTGCCGTGCATCAGCACGACCGTCTTCCCGTTGGACTCGGCGCCCGGCGGGACATCCATATATGCCATCGAGACCTGCTGCAGGTCATTGGTGAGCGGCAGAAACCGGACCGGGTACGGGTACTCGTACTCCTCGAGGCAGATGCCCAGAGCGGGCAGAGGTTCCGGCGTCGTGCTGGTCATGACCACGCTCCTTCCGGCGTATAGGGGTGATTAGACGGAACGCGATTCCAGCCCTCGTTTGGCCGGGTCGAGCTCGCGCCCGTCGTGCGGCCCGCAGCGGGGGCAGATCACGGTATCCTGCCGAGGTCTAGAGCACCGGGAGCCGCAGCCGTGGCAGTCGATGCTCGTGTAGGCGGGGTTCACCAGGATCACGGCGCAGCCGTTTCCGGTTACCCGATCCGGGTTTCGCGTGAGCCATGCGGCGCTGGAGGTCCGTAATCACTCGCTTATAGAACGCAGCGAATGCCGTGTTGAGCCTGTACAGGGTCTGCTGCTGGGCACTAAACGAGTGCCGCCCCTGCCCGTCCTGCACCAGGTTTCTAGGATGGCATGTCACGGCCGACGACGCTCATCACGGCGCCAGCCCATCGCACATCGACCGTACTGCTCGGTACTGACATTTCCGACATTTTTGAAGGTGCAACGACGATGGGAAGGAGAGCGTGGCGACAGCTCCAGCCTGCAGGCTCGAGTATCGCCGCCCACGTGTGATGGCTATGGAATTTGACGTCCTGATCGAGATCCCGCGGGGCAGCCGCAACAAGTACGAGGTGGACCACGTCACCGGCCAGATCCGGCTGGACCGGACGCTGTTCACCTCTACCCAGTACCCGGCCGACTACGGCTTCGTGCCGGACACCCTGGCCGAGGACGGCGATCCCCTCGACGCACTGGTGCTGGTGGAAGAGCCCACGTTCCCCGGCTGCCTCATCCGCAGCCGCCCGATCGGCATGTACCGGATGACCGACGAGAACGGCCCGGACGACAAGGTCCTCTGCGTGCCCGCCGGCGACCCGCGCCTGGAACACCTGCGCGACATCAACGACATGCCGCAATTCGACCTGCTCGAGATCGAGCACTTCTTCCTGATCTACAAGCAGCTGGAGCCGGGCAAGCACGTCGAGGGCCGGTCCTGGGCCGATCGCGCCGAGGCCGAGGCCGAGATCGAGGCGTCGCGGCGCCGGCTGCGCGATCACGTCTCGGCCGGACCGGCCGAGACCTGACCAAACCGGGCCGCCACGCCTCGTTCCGGATAGGGGTCCTTATGTCACTCGATGGCAAGACCTTGTTCATCTCCGGCGGCAGCCGCGGCATCGGCCTGGCGATCGCGATCCGGGCGGCGCGGGATGGCGCCAACGTCGCGCTGATCGCGAAGACCGCCGAGCCGCACCCCAGGCTGGAGGGCACGGCCTACACGGCGGCCGAGCAGATCGAGGCGGCGGGCGGGCACGCGCTGCCGATCGTCGGCGACATCCGCGACGAGGCCCAGGTCGTGAGCGCGTCACGGCAGCCGCCGAGCGGTTCGGCGGGATCGACGTGTGCGTCAACAACGCCTCGGCGATCAACCTGGCGGGCACCGATGCGCTCGAGATGACGACCGGAACGTGCTACGTGGCGGGACGGCCCGCTGCGCATACGGTCCTCACCGGCGCGATCCGCACCGGCCGGGATCTCGCGACCAGGCAGCGGATACTAAGGGAACTGTCGCAGATGTGGGCACGGCTTACCGGAGAGCAGTGGTTCGAGGAAAATCGCGCCCGGCTGACCGAGCTGGGCATTCTTTACTGGCCGAGCGCCGGGAATATCAATCCGGCCTCCATCACGTTTTCGGGGGGGTTTTCCCAAAGCGAGATGAGAAGCTCTCCCTCGGCCTGGCCGAGACACCGACATCCACTTCGCCTTCGGCGACGCCGCGAAGAACGCGGCGGGGTTCTGCGTCACCCACCAGGAGGCGCTTGCCGCCCAGGCGGTCGCGCTCGCGAAAGGATCTCCGGTACCGCGGACGGTGGCGTTCGGCGAGGTCGCGCCCGTGGCCCTGATGCTTGGGTGACCGACTGGTCGACGATCGCCTCGCTCGCGACCGCTGCAGGCACCCTGGTGCTTGCGGTGGCGACCTTCGCCTCGATCCGGTCGGCGAACCGCTCGGCGCGGATCTCGGAGCTCTCCGCCCGCACGGCCGAGCGGTCGCTGCTCGCTGGCCAGCGCCCGCTGCTGGTGAACTCGCGGCTGCAGGATCCCCGGCAGAAGATCCAGTACCCGGAAGGAATGGCGCTGGGGGTCGACGGCGGCTCGGCCGCCATCGAGGTCACCGACGAAGTGGTGTACCTGGCGGTGTCGGTCCGGAACGTCGGCTCCGGCCTGGCTGTGCTGCACGGATGGGACCTGCAGGTGGGGCTGACGACCGAGCGGACCCATCCGCCGCTCGAGGATTTCACGACCCAGAACCTGGACATCTACGTGGCGCCCGGTGACATCGGGCTGTGGCTGAGCGCTCTGCGCTGCCCACCTCGCCGATCGCCTACAACCCCGCGCTGCTGCAGAGCGAGGGCGTGACGCCCTACAACATGTGCATCCTGAAGGGCTTCCCGACCACGCTGGCCAAGTCCGCCTCCGAGGACGCGTTCCCGTTCGGGCTCTTCTTCGCCAATGCGGCACTGTGTACGCGGCCGACGAGGGGAACGGAACCGCGACTTACGACCCGGCGACCGGCACCTACTCGGCCGCGGCCGCGCAGACCACGGCCGGCCTGCAGAAGTGGGTATTCAACGGCACGCAGTGGAACCTCGCCTACACGCTCAGCACCGGCCTGAACCTCGGCCAGCCGTACAGCGTGGCCGGCTACCCGACCGGCGACAACGCCGCGACCGGGCTGCCGTGGGCGCCGGCGACCGACGGGCTGCGCAACATCACCGGCAGGGTCAACCCGAACGGCACGGTGACGATCTGGGCGGTCACGTCGACCGTGTCCGGCAGCGGAGACCAGGGCGCGGACCCGAACAAGCTGGTCGCGATCACCGACAAGCTGTCCGCCGCCGCGCTCCCGGCCGGCGAGCAGTTCGTCACCGTGCGGTCGGCCGGGTATGGCGAGGTGCTGCGCGGCGTGTCCTTCACGCCGGGCACCAGCACCCGGCATTCCCTCGGCTCGTAGCACCGGACCGCTGAAAAGCCGAACGGGCGGGAACGGGCAGTCCCCCGCCCGTTCGGCTACTCAGGGCAAAGACGCCGCGGCGAGCGGGTGACCCGCGGCGTCACAGGAGGTGATCGCGAGCCGGGTCGGGAGTCACGTCCCTGATCACCCGCTCGGTCCCGTCATGATTGCCCCGCCCGGCGCCGCGCTGGCCAGCGGCCGGGGCCGGCCGCTGGATGTCGTACCGGGCGATGGCGGTGTAGCCGACCAGGATCACGAGGAGAGCCAGCATCACCGCGGCCGTCGGGCCGTCGCCGTAGTTGAGGCCGCTGAGCCTGTGCGGCTTGCTGAACCAGTCGGCGAACGAGGCGCCGAGCGGCCTGGTGACCACGTAGGCCCACCAGAAGGCGGCGATGGCGTTCATCCCGAGGCGCCACGCGACGGCCGGAATCAGGATGACAACGAAGAACAGCACCGCCGAGCCAAAGTAGCCGAGATGCAGCACCGCGGCGGTGAAGTCGCCGAGCGCTGTCCCGAGGGCGAACGTTGCGAACACCGTGGCCCAGTAGAACAGCTCACGGCGGGTGGTGGTGATGCTGTGGATCGACAGCGTGCCCTCGGTGCGGTACCAGACCGCGAAGATGATCGCCAGGATGCACGCCCACAGCGCGGTCGTGCCGCCGTACGGGATGCCGACGATCAGGTGCATGGCGTCGGCGACGCCGGTACCGAAGATCGCGATCGCCAGGGCCAGGAACCAGTACGCGGTGGCCACGTAGCGGCGTACCGAGAACTGGATGATCACGGCGATCAAGAAGATCGTTATCTCTACCGCGGCCGCCAGAGTGTAGCCGTGCAGGGCAAGGTAGTCCGAGGTGGCCTCGCCGCCGGCCGTCGTGAGCAGCTTGATGATCCAGAACAGGAAGGTAATCTCCGGCACCTTGACGGCCAGAGGGCCGCGCCTGCTGGTGCCGGCGGCCGAATGCACCACGAAGTCTCCTCAGCCAGTGCCGCCCAGTACGCCCGCTATACCGGCAGCCGGTATAGCGGGCAACAGCATAGTCGACCAACCTAGACTGGCACTCCAAAGCTCAGGGCCGTTGCGCAAAGAAAAGCTAAAGCTAAGGACACCGCCGTGGCCAACCGACTCGACCGCTGGGCAGATCCGCCGCTGCTGGTGCTGGCCAGCCTGGCCGACGAGCCCAAGCACGGGTACGCGATCATCCGCGATGTTTCCGACACCATGGGCGTGCGGCTGACCGCGGGCACCCTCTACGCCGTGATCGCCCGGCTCGAGGCCGTCGGGCTGATCGAGCCGCTCGCCTCGGCCGACCGGCGACAGCCGTATCAGATCACGGCGGCGGGGCGGGCCGCGCTGGCAGAGCAGTCGGCCCGGATGGGCCAGGTCGCGTCGCTCGCCCAGGCTCGCCTCGGCGATCGCTACGGCTGGGCCGGCACGTGAGCAGCCCGGTGCCCGCCGGGCCTGGCCCGCTGGCCGGCCTGGCACTGATGCTGTACCCGCCGGCCTGGCGGGAGCGCTACGGGGACGAGGTGCGCGCGCTGCTGGAAGAGGCCGGGAGCGGCCCGGCCGCGGTGGCCAGCCTGGCCGTGCGTGCCGTGCCCGCCTGGGTGAACCCGCCCCGGCACCTGCACGACCGCGAGTCGCGGATGCGCGCGTCGGTCGGCACCGTGCTGGTGGCCTGGTCGGTGCTGACGGGCGTCGGCGCCGTCTTCGTCCAGCTGACCCAGCTGCAAGGGTTCCGGGCGCCCGGCCATCCGCTGGTCCAGTGGTGCTATCTGGTCTTCGACGCCGCGCTGGCGGTCTCGGTCCTGACGGCGGCCGCTGGCGGCGTGCCGCTGTGGCTGCAGATGGTCCGTCTCGCCCGCCAGCAACGGCGCCGGCGCGAACTCGCGTGGCTCTGGATGGCCGTCCTGGTCCCGGCCGGTTACCTGGCCCTCGCGATCATCGCGATGACCGTGGTCCATGATCCGGAGGCCAGCGGGTCCTGGTGGTTCGCCGGCTTCGCCATCCTCGGCTTCGCCGCGGCCGGGCTCGCCGCGGCCGGGCCGGCCGTCGCGCTGAAGCGGCTGGCGCCGGGCGGCCCCGCCGTCGCGGTTGCGGCCGCGGCAGCGGGCCTGGCAGCGGCGACCGTGGCGCTCGCCGGTCTCGCCAGCGCGATCGCGGCCGCCGGGCTGTGCCTGTGGACCACGTCGTTCGCGGGCTACCACCACTCCGACCTGGCCGGAGTGTACCTGCTGATCGTGGTCGCGATCGCCGCGACCGCGACGATCAGCGCCGGGCGCGGCGTCCGCGCGACGTTCGCGATCCCGGCCTCCTGAGCGGACCGCCCAGGCAGAGAGCGTCACGGAAAAGTCACCGCGATATCCAGGCCGCCCTGGGGGCGGGGGCTGGCGCTCAGCGCGGCACCGTGGGCGTCGGCGATCGCCCGGATGATGGCCATACCGAGCCCGTGTCCCCCGTTGTGGCGAATCCTCTGGGTGCCGACGGCCGAGGCGCAAATGACGGCTTGTCCGCCGGCGAGACGCCGGTTAGCGGGCCGCGGCCGTGGCCGGTTCTCGTTCACGCGTCGCGGAGCCGGAGCAGAACTCCGCCGGCGAGCAGCGCCACGGCGGCCCACGCAGCCAGGACACCGAGGCCTGCCCAGGGGGCGATGGGCAGGGCGCGCAGGCCGGTGGTGGCCTGGATGGCGAGCCCGGCCGTCATCGGCGCGATCTGCTGGAGGTGCCGTGCCGTGCTCGAGTTGCCGAGCAGGGCGGCGACGACCGGGACGACGTACAGCAGGCCGAGCACGGTGCCGATGGCGACGGCCGTGTCCCGCACAACGGCGGCGGCGCCGAGGCTGAGCAGGGCGATCAGGGCGAGGTAGAGCGCCGACCCGGCAGCGGCGCGCAGCACCGGCCCGTCGCCCAGCGACAGCGCCTCGTAGCCGTGCGCCGTGGTGAAACCGTGGCCGGGCAGGATGAGCTGGCCGGCGAGCACGCAGCCGGCTACGGCGATGGTGCCGGCCGCCAGCACCAGGCCGGCGATCACCGCGGCCTTGGCGGCCAGCACGGCGGTGCGCCGGGGCATGGCGGTAAACGTGACCCGGATCATCCCGGTGCCGTACTCGCCGCTGATCACCGTCGCGGCGAGGATGACGACCATCGCCTGGCCCAGGTAGATCCCGGTGAGGCTGGTCTTGGCGAGATCGACCGGGCACCCCCCGGCCGGGCACCGGGTGGCGGCGTCTGCTATCGCGCTCAGCGCCGCCGTCGTGACGACGACGGCAGCCAGCAGCCATTTCGTTCCCGGCACGGTGCGCAGCTTGACCCACTCCGCGGACATGGACTCCCTCATGCGTCCCTCCGGCGCAGCGCGACGACGGCCAGACCGACGGCGAGCGCGGTGTAGCAGCACAGCACGGCGAAGCCAGCCCAGGGCGCGAGCGGGAAGTAGCCGTTGCGCGGTGTATACGGCGCGCTGACCTGCGGATAGGCGGGGGTGGTCTGCTGGATGGCGAACGCGGCCGCCGGGGTGAGGCGCAGCAGCCAGTCCGCGGCTCCCGCGGGCAGGACGATGATCGCGAGCAGGTAGGGCAGCACGACGGCGGCGATGACGGCGGTGACCGCCCCGGCGCTGCTGCGCAGCAGCGCGCCGAGCGCGAGCGCAAGCACCGCGGCGACGGCCACGATCGCGGCGGTTCCGGCGACGGCGCGCACCTCGGTGAAGGCGCTGACCGGCAGGATGAAGTTGCCGTTGGATCGCAGCAGCCTCTCGCCCGCCACGACGGCGGCGATGGACCCGGCCAGTCCGGCGAGGAAGGTGACCGAGCCGATCACGACGGCCTTGGCGGCCAGGACGCGGCCCCGGCGCGGGCTGGCGGCGAAGGTAACCCGGATCAGGCCCCGCCGGTACTCGGCGGTCATGAACATCGCCGCCACGACGATCACCGCGATCAGCCCGACGACCGCACCGGTCAGGGTCTGCTCGACGGAGGTGCCGGGCTGGCCGCCGGCGGCCACGTAGGGCGCGATGTCACCGGAGCCGTTCACCGTGACGGTCCCCGCGGCCTGGTGAAAGCCCGTGCCCGGTGACGGGCCGCCGACTGCGACGCCGGCCCACCCGCCGCCGGCGCGCTGGCCGGTGACGCTGACGTGGTCGAAGCGGGCGGCGGCCACCGTGGCCGCGCCGCTGCCGCTCGACCCGCCCAGCGTCTGCGAGCTGGATTGATAGGAGCCCGGGGATGCGGCGAACATCCCGGCCTGCACGACGGCAGGCAGTCCGGCCAGGCGCACCGTCCCGATCACATTCCAGTGGCTCCCGTTGGCGGACTGGTAGCCGGTCACCGTGTCACCGGAACGGGTCAGCCGCAGCCACCGCGGCGAGGCCGCGGACACCGTGCCGGGGAGCCCCGCGATGTCCCCGGTGTAGTCGTACTGCATCCGCACGCCGTGGCCGGCGGTGACCATCATTGCCGCGTAGGCGGACCCCGGCCGGGTGCTGGCCGTGATGATGATCCCGGCCTTGGACCACGGCTGCAGCCCCGCCGGGCCGTGGCCGGAGGTCAGCGACGCCATCCGGATGGTGATGCTCCCGTTTCCGGCCAGCGGCTGGCGCACGAAGTAGAAGCTGTCGGTCACGGCCACGCCGCCCGGCCCGGACGCGGGCGCGGCGCAGCCGACGCCCGTGCTCACTTTGCCGCCGGGGACGACCGTGCCGCCGCAGGTGCTGTGGTCCAGCAGCGCGACACCGGCGGTCACCAGCAGCGCGACCAGCATGCCGATCACCCAGCCACGGACGGTCCGGAACTTGACCCACTCTGCCCGCAGCAGCCGGCCGAACCCGGAATGCCCCGCCCGGGTACCGGGCGCGCGTGACGTTACGGCGGTCGTCGTCATCGGACGGCCTCCCCGGCAGGCGCGGCGCGGTATTCGACCGCGTCCCGGGTGAGCTCCAGGTAGGCCTCTTCCAGGCTCGCGCGGTGCGCGGAGACCTCAGAGAACGGCACCGCCTGGCTGCTGAGCACCGCCACGATCTTCTCCGCGGCCAGCCCGGACACGGCGAGGACGCCGCCGCTGGCAGTGACCGCGGCGCCGGCGCGTTCCAGGGCGGCCGTTGCGTCCGCCGCGGCCGGGGTCCGCACCGTTACCCGGTCGCCGGAAGCGGCCGCGAGCAGGCCAGCCGTGCTGGTGTCGGCGATCACCCGGCCGCGCCCGACGATAACCAGGTGGTCGGCCGTGTCCTGCAGTTCGCTCATCAGGTGGCTGGACACCAGCACCGCCCGGCCCTGGGTGGCCAGCGCACGCAGGAACCCGCGCATCCAGACGATGCCCTCGGGGTCCATGCCGTTGAACGGCTCGTCCAGCATCAACGCCGGCGGATCTCCGAGCAGTGCCGCGGCGATCCCGAGCCGCTGGCGCATCCCCAGGGAGTAGCCGCCCGCCTTCCGTCGCGCGGCCTGGTCCAGGCCGGCCTGGCGGATCACCTCGTCCACGCGCGAGGGCGGCAGGCCCTGGGAGCGGGCCAGCCACAGCAGGTGGTTGCGGGCGGTGCGGCCGGGCTGCAGCGCGGCGGCGTCCAGCAGCGACCCGATCACGGTCAGCGGGTACGGCAGTGACTGGTACCGCCGGCCGCCGACCAGGGCGCTGCCTTCGTCGGGGGCGTCCAGGCCGAGGATGACCCGCATCGTGGTCGACTTGCCCGCGCCGTTGGGGCCGATGAACCCGGTCACCCGGCCCGGCGCAACCGTGAACGACATGCCGTCCAGCGCCTGCACCGGACCGAACCGCTTGCGCAGCCCGTTCACTTCAATCGCTGCTCCGTCCATCTGGCCGCCTTCTCGCTCGGTGAATGTTCGCTTCGAAGGTGGTTGTACGCGGAAACCGGTATCAGGCCGGTGTTGCCGCCTGAAACCCGGCTGATACCGCTGACCTGGCATTCTCGGATCATGAGAGTGCTGGTCGCCGAGGACGTCGAGGACCTGGCCACCGCGATCGCGGCCGGGCTGCGCCGCGAGGGCATGGCCGTCGACGTCGTCCTGGACGGAGACGCGGCCCTGGACCACCTGGCCGTTACTCCCTACGACGTGGTGGTGCTGGACCGGGACCTGCCCGGAACCCACGGCGATGAGGTGTGCCGGCAGCTGGCCGGGCGGCCGGGCAGCCGGGTGCTGATGCTGACCGCGGCCAGCACGGTCCGGGACCGGGTCGAGGGCCTGGGGCTCGGCGCCGACGACTACCTGCCCAAGCCGTTCGACTTTGCCGAGCTCGTCGCGCGCATCCGCGCCATCGGCCGCCGTCCCGTGACCTCACTGCCCCCGGTCCTCGGACGGGGCGATCTGACGCTCGATCCCGGCCGCCGGGTCGCGTTCCGCGCGGGACGGCGCCTGGATCTCAGCCCCAAGGAGTTCGGCCTGCTGGAGTACCTGCTCGCGGCCGGGGACCGGGTCGTCTCCGCCGAGGAACTGCTCGAGGGAGTCTGGGACGAGGCAGCCGACCCCTTCACCACCGCGGTCAAGCAGACCATGCGCCGGCTCCGGGCCAAGCTCGGCGATCCGCCGGTCATCCGCACCGTCCGTGAGGGCGGCTATCAGATCGGAGAGCTGTGATGCGCCTCCCCCAGCCCGCGGCCTCGGCGCTCCGCCTGCCCCGGCGCACCTTGCGGGCCCAGCTCGCGTTGCTGTACGCCGCGGTGTTCGGCCTTTCCTGCGTTGCCGTCGCCTCGGTCGCGGTGATCTTCAAGCCGAACTTCCTGGTCCGGGCCAACTGCGAGTCAGCCTCCGGCAGCCAGCACTCCTGCGGCCAGGGCACTGGCCTGTCTTTCGCCGGGACCCTCACTCACGACGCCAAGCAGAACGTGGCAGGCCTGGTCTTTGTCGTGATCATGGCAGCCCTCGCTGTGGGGATCGGCTGGCTGATCGCCGGGCGCGTGCTGCGGCCATTGCGCACGATCACCTCGACCGCCCGCGAGATCTCAGCCAGGAACCTGAGCCAGCGTCTCGCCGTTGACGGCCCCGACGACGAATTCCGGCAGCTCGGCCAGACGCTCGACGGCCTGTTCGGCCGGCTCGAGGCATCGTTCGACGCGCAGCGGCACTTCGTCGCGAACGCCTCCCACGAACTGCGAACCCCGCTGACCGCCGAGAAGACCGTGCTTCAGGTCGCCCTCGCCGACCCCGAAGCCAATACCGCGACCCTGCGGTCCGCCTGCACGACCGCACTGCAATGGGCCGAGCAGCAGGAACACCTCATCGACGCGCTGCTGACGCTCGCCAGCAGCCAGCGCGGAATAGAGCGCTGGGAGCCATTCAACCTCGCCGACATCGCCCGGGACGCGGTGCTGCACCATCATCAGGACGCCGAGCGGCGCGGCATCCGCATCGACGCCGCCCTGTCGGCCGCGCCGGCCACCGGCGACCCTGCCCTGGCCGAGAGCCTGATCACGAACCTGGTCGGCAACGCCATCCGGCACAACGTCGAGGGAGGCTGGGTCGAGATCTCCACCGCGATCACCGACGGCCGTGCAGACCTGACGGTCAGCAACACCGGGCCGCTGATCTCGCCCGGCGAGGTAGACCGCCTCTTCCAGCCATTCCAGCGCACCGGCATCCGGCGAACCGGCGGCGCCAACGGGCACGGGCTCGGCCTGGCCATCGTCAGCGCGATCGCCGGCGTTCACGGCGCCGAAGTGACAGTCGCGGCCCGGCCCGAGGGTGGCCTTGGCATCACGGTGAGCTTCCCATGATCCGGTTTTCCCAGGACCAGGCGGCGAGTTCTACCCGGTTGCGGATCCCGAGCTTGTCCTGGATCCGGGTGATGTGAGTCTTGACCGTGCTGAGGAGCAGGGCGGGCCCGGCATCCTTGAGCAGAAAGCCGGCCGCGCCGTCCTGCTTGCCCTGGCTGGCCTGGTCATCGCCATCGCGGGTGCGCTCGGCCCGGCCGGCTGGGCGGCCGACACCCGCACCGCCTTCGCGCTCCGGGCCGAGTGACATCCTCACCAGCGCGGGGCCCAGGCAGTCCAGCCTGTGGCCAGGCGCATGGCCAGCAGGGCGAGGACCAGGCCGCCGCCCAGGGACATCCCGACCAGCAGCAGCCGGGTCCCGCCGTGGCCAGGCCGGGCCGCTGCCTCGTGGGTGCTCAGCAGGATGCGCGGCACGCGCCAGACGTACGTCAGCACGTGGAGGGTCATCGCGCCGAACCACAGCAGGAACGACGCCTTGTGCAGGAACAGCCACGGCCCGATTTCGCGGCCGGTCAGTGCCAGCGCCCCGCCGGTCCCGAGCACGGCCAGCGAGGTGAGGACTACCACCGGGCCGAGCACGCGAGGGATCGGGGCCGGCGGCCCCTTTCGGACGTAGCCCTCAGACCCGGTGTAGTAGCGGACGAACCGGTAGCCGGTGGAGCCGATCTTCAGCAGGACCGGGCCGATCAGCAGCACGCCGAGGAACATGTGCAGGGTAAGTAGCCGGCCCAGGGCCAGCAGCGTCAAGCCTTCTAAGGCGAAGCCGGCGAGCAGCACCGTGCCGGTCAGCGCGGTCAGCTGCTCGTTGCCTTGCACGCCGTCGCTCACGGCGCGCGGGCGGCCGTGGCGCCGCCTAGCCGTCGTGCTCACGGCGTCACGCCCTTCCATCGTGGTTCCCGTCGGCTCGCTGCAGCCGCAGTGCCAGGGCGGGGCAGGCCCGGACTGCACGGCGCGCGTGCCGGGCCAGGCCGGGTGGCACGTCGCCGAGGATGACCGGGTAGCCCCACTCGTCGAGTTCGATGCGCTCGGGCAGCAGGTCGGCGCACAGGCCGTGGCCCGTGCAGGCGATCGGGTCCCAGTGCAGCCGCTGTCTCATCACGCCTCCACGCAGGGATGCCCGGCGGCGTGGATGCTGGCATCGGGTGCGAACGCGGCCAGGGCAGAGGCCGCCATCCGGACCGCGCCGTCCGGATGGCGGCACGCACCGCGCCCGCCGATGGTGCCGAGCCGGCGATGCAGCCGTTCCAGCACGTCGCCGTCGGGCCGTCCGTTCGCCAGCTGAGTGAAGTCATTCGTGATGGCGGGAAGGCCGAACCTGCACGGCCCGCACTGGCGTGCGCTCTCGCTGGCGAGGAACCCCAGGATGCGCGCGGCCTCCGCGAGCCCACAGCGGCCGGCCGGGAGCGCGAAGATCACGCCCGTGCCGGGCGAGGCCCCCGCGTCGCGCAGCCCGGCAGCGGACAGCGGCAGGCGGGCGACGTCCCGCGTGGCGTGCCAGGTGCCGAAGTACCCGCCGACGAGCACGGCACCGTCTTCGGTGTTCCCACCGCAGAGCGCCAGCACGTCGCCGAGCCGGCTGCCTGCCCCGATTTCGTAGACGCCCGGATAGCGGACCGCGCCGCTGACGGTGATCAGCATCGTGCCGGGTGTGCCGGCGCCGCCCACCTGGCCGAACCAGTCCGGGCCATAACGCGCGATGAGGGCGACGTGCGCCAGCGTCTCGACGTTGTCGACCAGCGTGGGTCGGCCGCCGACTCCCCGCTCGAAGGGGCGGGGCGGCACGGTCGTGGGCATGGCCTCGCCGCCATTGAGCCAGCGGATCATCGCGGTTTCCTCGCTGGCTACGTAGCGGGACGGCAGCCCGTGCGCCAGCACCGCCACCTCACCCAGGCCGGCCTGCTGGCGTTCGCTGATCGCGCGCAGCATGATGTCGGCCTGCTGGTCCCGGGTCTGGTCGAGGCAGACGTGGATGACGTCGGCGCCGACGGCGCGCGCGGCCAGCAGCGCGCCGTCCAGGACCAGGTGCGGTGCCCGGGACAGCAGAGCCTGGTCCTTCTGGCTGGCCGGCTCGCTTTCCACACCGTTAGCCACCACGACCGCCGGGCCCCGCCGGTCCGCCACCGCGCGCATCTTGGTCCCGGTCGGGAAGCCCGCCCCGCCTCGGCCGGTCAGCCTCGCCGCGGCGACGGCTTCGACGAGGGCCTGCGGGTACTGCTGGCGGTCGGGGGGCAGGGGTCCGTACCGGTCGTGGTGCTCATGCAGGCCGGCGGGTCGCGTGGCGTTCTGCCAGCCGGCGGTCAGGCGCCGGTGAGTGATCCGTCGCCGAAGCCAGCCGGGCGGGCCCTGATCGCGCTGCGGCCCGGTCATTTCCGGCCTCCGGCCCGCAAGGCGCGGCTGTGCAGGATCGCGGGCGGCGTGCCGGCCCGCTCGGCCCAGTGCGGCTGCAGCGGGCCGATGTAGATGAAGACCCCCGTCGCCATCGGCAGCACCGCCAGCGCGGTGAGGGCGGCGGTGCGGCCACGGCCCGGTGCCGCCAGCGAAAGCCGCCACCACACGGCCCCGGCGACGCCGGCCACGCACACCGCGTCGATCGCGAGCAGCCAGGGCACCCTGCTGTCGGTCCCGGTGCCCAGGCTGTGCCACAGCGCCACGGGCCAGCACGCGTAGGCGAGCCAGTGCACGTAGCGCCAGGCACGGTACGAAAGCCGGTCACGCAGCAGGCTCGTCAGCGCGACCGCGAGCAGCATGTCGAACGCGACCGTGCCCAGGCCCAGCCAGAAACCCCGGTAAGCGGAGTTGAAGGGGACAACCGCGGAAGCAAAACCGATCGGGGCGTAGCCGTCGGCGATGGTGGTCAGCACGTGCAGGGCGACCAGTGCGAGCACGAGCAGCGAGGAGTTGCGGTGCAGCCCCGCCGTGACCACCCGGGGCAGGCCGGGCGCGGCAAATCTGGCCGTCCCCGCGATTCCGAGGATCACCGTGGCGGTCAGCAGCACCAGTGCGACCACGCCGAAAGCGCGGGTGGCATACCAGAGGGCCATCGTCAGGAGCCGCCGGAGGACACCTGCGGCGCTGCGGACGTGGGCGCCGGCTGCTGAGGCGGCGTCGTCAGCCGCTTGTGACGCCTGGCGTGATGCGGCGCCGCACTGCTGGACGAGCCCGCTGAACGCGGAGCGGCCGAAGGTGAGGGCGCAGCAGGCGAAGACGCAGCCGACGGAGAAGGCGTGGCCGATGGAGATGGCGACGCTGAGGCAGCGCCACCGGACGACCCTGACGGCGACGTGGGCGAGGCCGGGGCGACGGCGCTGGCATGGCCTGGAGTCTCGTGCGCGAAAGCCATGCCCAGCCCGAGCGATGCGGCCGCGGCCGCACTCACGATGCCGAGCGAGATGGCCCTGGTACGCCCGATCAGCTCGTCGCGCCGTGCTGCTGCCCAGTGCTCCGACCGTCGCATGCCTGTGTCAGTCCTCTCCGTGCGGCGCCGCAGTCAGCCTGCGGGCCGCACGCATGCGGCCCGTCAGCAAGCCTGCGGGGCCGCGCGGATGCGGCCCGTCAGCAAGCCTGCCCGGCGGGATACGCGAGACCGGTTCAGGACTTGTTCAGAACCGGTTAAGATCGCGGGGATTTCTCCGGGGAGAGTGCCCCCGGCCTGCGCGAAGGGCGACGCGGCGGCTCCAGCGGCAGCTCGATCGTCACGGTCAGGCCACCGCCCGGCGTATCCGACAGCGCGGCTGACCCGCCATTGGCCGTCGCCAGCCGGTCGACGATGGCCAGCCCCAGGCCGGTGCCGCCCGCCCGGCCACTGGCGAACCTCCGGAAGGCGGCCCGCTGCTGTTCGGCGCTCATACCCCGGCCGTCGTCGGCGACGGCGACCCGGGCTGTGCCGCTCGCCGCGACCGCGCGGACCCGGATGGTCCGCCCCGCGTCCAGCGCGTCGAGCGCGTTGGCGAGCAGATTGTCCAGTATCTGCTCTAGATGTCCCTCGATGGCACGCGCAACGACGGGTGCCCCGCCGGCCGCCGTCAGTGTGACGCCACGCTCGTCGGCCGCGGGCTGCCAGGCGGCGACCCGGTCCTGCACCACGTCGCTCACGGCGACACGCACCGGGGCCGCGGTGACGTTCTCTGCTCGCGCCATGGCGAGCAGGCCGTTCACCAGCCTCGAGAGCCGCGAGATCTCCTGCTGTGCGCCGGCCACCTCGGCGGCGGTCGTCTCGTCCACGTCCTCGCCGAGCAGGTCCAGCCGAAGCCTAAGGGCGGCGAGCGGGGTGCGGACCTGATGGGACACCTCGGCCATCATGGACTGATGGCCGCGCACCAACGACTCCAGGCGGCCGGCCATCGCGTTGAAGTCAGCCGACAGCCTGCGGATCTCCGGGGGCCCGGAGCCGACGCTGGCCCGGGTGTCGAGCGCGCCGTCGCCAAGTCGGCGGGCCGCGTCAGCCAGGCTGGTCAGCGGCCGGCTGGCCCATCGCGCGAGACCTGCCGCTATGGCCGCGGCGGCGAGCAGGCCGGCGGCTGAAACCACGCCAATCAGCGTCCAGAGGACCGCCACCCGGTGGTCGAGCGGCCCGGTCGACCGCGAGAGCACGACCGTTCCGATCGCTCCGCTCCCCGAATCCGGCACGATCGGCACCGACACGACGAGCCGGTCATCGGCGGCAGAACTGTGCTCAGCCGACGAAGGCGAACCCGGTTTCCGCCCGTTCCCTGGCGGGGCGGCCGCCGTCCCGGCCACCTTCCGCCCGGCCGCGTCGTAGACGGCGACCCGGTCACCGTGCCGGGCCAGGGAGCTGACCGAACGGTCCAGGGCCGGGCTCCGCACGTGATCCCCGAGGCGCTCCTCGGCGACGTTGGCCATGGCGATGGCCGTGGCCGTGGTCTCGTCGGTGAAAGCCAGGCGCTCCTGCGCCGCGGTGAGCAGCCCGAGCGGCACGGCCAGGATGGCCAGCAGCGCCGTGATCAGCGCCATGACCGCGATGATGATCCGCCGGGTCACTGCAGATCGCCGAGCCGGAACCCTCGGCCGTAGACCGTCTCGATCAGGCCCGCGGCGCCAAGCTTCTTGCGCAGGGCCGCGATGTGGACGTCCAGCACCTTCGTCGGCCCGTACCAGTTGGAGTCCCACGCGGCCTCGAGGATCTCCTGCCGGCTCCGGACGCGGCCGGGATCCAGTGCCAGGCACTCCAGGATGTCGAATTCCTTGGGCGTCAGCGCGATCTCCTCGCCGGCCACGGCCACCTTGCGCGTCCGGACGTCCACCGCGAGCGGGCCGTGCCGGATGACCTCACCGCCCGGCCGGGCCCGGCGCAGCGCCGCCCGGATCCGGGCCAGGAGCTCGCCGAGCCCGAACGGCTTGACCAGGTAGTCATCGGCGCCGGCGTCGAGCGCCACGATGCGGTCGGACTCCTCACCGTAGGCGGTGACGACGAGAATGGCCGCGTCGGAGCGCTGCCGCAGCTCGCGGCAGACGGCGACGCCGTCGGTGTCGGGAAGCTCCAGGTCCAGGAGCACGACGTCGGGGTCGGGCCGGTCCAGGGCCTCGTGGCCGGTGACGACGTGCTCCACCTGGTAGCCGCCCCGTGACAGCGCGCGCACGAGCTGGGCAGCGATGCCGAGGTCATCCTCGACGATGAGAACGCTGGCGTTCCCGGCCGCAGGCTGGCCGGCCGTCACGGAATGCGCTGGCATGTAGCCCACCGTAGGCCAGGAAAACCCCTGGTCACGTCTTGACACGGTACGCGGCTATCCTCATCACGCCACCACTCAGCAGGTGCTGCTCTGCACGCTGAAGGAACGGAGCCAGGTCATTGCGGTTTCTCTCGGACATCGAGCCGACGTGGAAGGAGCCCAGCCAAGAGCGAAGCCGCGAACGCGTGGCGGCTATCCTGTCCGCCGCCCGGGAACTGATCGCGGAGGGCGGCCTGGCGAGCCTGAAGATGGGACTGCTCGCCGAGCGCGCCGGCGTCCCGATCGGCACGATTTACCAGTTCTTTCCCGACAAGGACGCGGTGATCGGCTGCATCTTCGCCAACCAGATGGAAGACGCGCTGCAGGCCGTCTACCAGGCCTGCCATCCAGACGGCGAACTGGAGGCTCCGGCCGTGGCGGCCACGAGCATCCTGACGGCCAAGTACACCGAATGGCGGACCGACCCAGTGATGGCCGAGATCTGGTCGATCGCCCAGGCGAACCGGGCCCTGCGCGGTCTTACGCGGGCGGCGACCCGGGCGACGGCCGAGATCAAGACCCAGGCGCTGTTGCCGTTCCTGAGGCCGGACGTCTCCGAGTCTCGGCTGCGGCGGGTCCTGTTCATGGTGAGCGACCTGTACGACGCGGCGATCTACGCGGCCCTTGACTTCTCCGAGGACGAGGCCGCCGGGTTCATGGACGAGTATGCGGCGATGGTCAGCAACCACATCGACAGCCTGCTGCGCACGTCCGCCGCGCGCCGCTGACGGACCTCACCGCCAGCCCTCCCGAGCCCGCGGTCCGTGGCCAGAGGCGGCACGGTGCTGATCCAGGGAGACGACCCCAGGCTGTCAACGTCTGCTCTAGTAACATGAATGATGTTCATGTATGGTGCTGATGCGCCAGGTCACCGGGCTTGCCCAGGTTATCCGGGTGCTCCTCGTTCGGTCGTGACGTGCGCGTGCAGGCGGTCGTCCGCACGCCTGAGGGGGGCGAGCATGAGGATTATCCGGAACGCGGCGCTTTCTGGCCGCCGGCCCTGGGCAGCAGCACTGGCGATCGCCCTCAGCGTGGCGCTCGCCCTTGCTGCCTGCTCGAGTAACTCAGGGTCGGGCAAGTCCAGCGCCAAACCCATCAGCGGGGGAACGGCAACGTTCGCCCTGCCGGCGGGCGGCGTGCCCAACTCAATTCTCCCGCTGAACACGATCACGGTTTACACCAACACGAACATATTTGACTTCCAGTACCTCATGTACCGGCCGCTCTACTGGTTCGGCATGAACGGCAAGGTCAAGGTGAACCCGAGCCTCAGCCTCGCTGACATGCCGGTCTTTTCCAACGGCGGCAAGACGGTCACGATCAAACTCAAGCACTGGGCGTGGTCGGACGGGCAGCCCATCACCAGCCGGGATGTCGAGTTCTGGATCAACGTCCTGAAGGCGAACAAGACGCAGTGGGGCGGCTACGTGCCGGGAGAGTTCCCCGACAACATCGCGCAGGCGTCTTACCCGGACTCCTCGACGGTCGTGCTCACCTTCACCAAGGCCTACAACTCCTACTGGCTGCTCTACAACCAGCTGAGTGAAATCATCCCGATCCCGCAGCACGAATGGGACCGGACATCCGCCACTTCCGCCGTCGGCAACAACGACCTCACTTCCGCGGGCGCCCAGGCGGTATTCAAGTACCTGGAGAGCCAGTCCAAGTCGCTGAACACCTATGCGACCAATCCCCTGTGGCGAGTAGTCGACGGCCCATGGCTCATCTCGGCGTATAACTCGTCGACGGGGGCGACGACGTTCGTCCCCAACAAGCGCTACTCGGGACCAGAGCGGCCGCGTCTCGCCAAGTTCGTCGAGCTTCCCTTCACGTCGGAGTTCGCTGAGGTCGCCGCGCTGCGGACCGGTCAGGTCGACTACGGCTACCTGCCGGTTGAGGACCTGCCATCGGCCGGATCGTTCAAGAGTTCCGGGGACACCGTGCAGGCATGGCCGAGCTGGGGCATCGGCTACCAGGGCCTGAACTTCACCAACCCCGTCACCGGGCCGGTGTTCAAGCAGCTCTACGTTAGGCAGGCTCTCGCTCACCTGATCGACCAGACGGCCATCGTACGCCACATCATGCTCGGGTACGGGTACCCCACCTATGGGCCCGTGCCGGTGGTGCCAGCGAGCAACTTCGTCGACAAGTACGAGCAGAGCGATCCGTATCCGTACAGTCCGAGCAAAGCCTACTCGCTGCTGTCGGCCCACGGCTGGAAGCGCAATTCCGCAGGCGTCGACGTGTGCGTGCGCCCCGGCACCTCGGCCAGCGAATGCGGCGCAGGCATACCGGCGGGTCGGCAGCTGAGCTTCAACGACCAGTACTCGAACGGCTCCACGATCCTCAACGAGGTAATGCAGACCTTCAAAACGGATGCCGCCAAAGCCGGGATCCAGCTCAACCTGACCAGCGCTCCGTTCAGTGACGTCTACTCCAGCTACGCGCCGTGCAAGACCGGGCAGCCCTGCACCTGGGACATGAAGGACTACAGCGAGGGCGGAGACACCTTCACTTTTTCGCCGGACTTCTATCCCACCGGCGAGATCATCTTCAGCAGCGGCCTGGGCGGGGACTACTCGAGCTCAACGGCCAACGCCCTCATCGCAGGCACGCAGACCGCGTCGGGCCTTGCGCCGCTCTACCGCTACGAGGATTACATCGCGGCGCAGCTTCCGTACCTGTGGATGCCGGTGACGCCGTCGCAGGTTTCCGTCATCGCGCCGAACTTGCACGGCACCCTGCCGCAGGATCCCGATCTCGAGATTTACCCCGAGAACTGGTACCTGACCAAGTGACGGCGATCGCAGCATGATCACCTCCACTTTTACGATCGTTGCGACGGACGGCGAGGACTGGGGGGTTGCCGTGGCGTCCCGCGTGCTGGCCGTGGGAGCGATCGTGCCCGCGGCGGACGCCAGCTGGGGAGTGGTCGCGACCCAGGCGGCGGTCAACGTCGGATGGAAGCGGGCGGGCATGTCGCTGCTGCAGGGCGGATGCTCTGCGCAGCAGGCAGTCGACCGGCTCGTGGCGGAAGACGCAAGGCCGGATGTCCGCCAGCTGATCGTTCTCGACCGCGCCGGGCGCGCTGCGGCGCATTCGGGTGAGGACTGCCAGCAATGGGCGGGGCACATCGTCGGCGAGGGCTTCGCCGTGGCGGGGAACCTGCTGGCCGGCGAGGCGGTGATCGAGTCGATGGCGTCGGCCTACCGGCCCTCGGCCGGCCCCCTGGTTCGGCGGCTGCTGCTGAGCCTCGAGTCCGGGGACTCGGCCGGGGGCGACCGGCGCGGGCGGCAGTCGGCGGCGGTGCAGGTAGTCCGGCTGGCGGGCGGCATCGACGGCCTGGATGACCGGGCGTGCGACCTGCGCGTCGATGATCATCCAGATCCCGTCCGCGAGCTGCGGCGGCTTGCAGGCATCCAGTTCGGCGACGCTGGCGAGGCTCCCTCTTCAGCGCCCCGGCCCGCAGCGGACTAGGAGAGGACATGGCCGAAATCCACGGCGACTTTCAGCAACTTCCCCTGGACGCCATCCACGACGCGGTGGCGGCGCCCCTGGACGGGCGCGGGGACGGCGACTACTGGGATCTTCGCGTGCACCGCGACAAGCGGCAGGCGATTCACGTGCGGGACACGTTCGTCGAGTCGGTGAACGACACGCAGGCCGAAGGCATCGGCGTCCGGGTCCTGCACGATGGCGCCTGGGGTTTCGCGTCTACCACCGACGTCTCCCCGGACGGGGCACGCCGGGCGCTGGGCCGGGCGCTGGGCATCGCGAAGCAGCTCCGGCGCTCCGGCAGCGACCGGGTCGAGTTCCTGCCGGAGCCAGCGCACCAGGCCACCTGGGCGGCGAACGGGCGGGTCGACCCCTTCACGGTGCCGCTGGAGTCCAAGATCGAGCTGATGCTCGGCGCGCTTCACGCCGCCATCGATGCCGGTGCCAAGTTCGGTGAGTTCCACTGTGAGCAGGTCCAGGAGACCAAGTTCTTCGCGAACAGCGACGGCAGCAGGACCTTGCAGCAGCGTGTTCGCCTCGACCCGGTGATGGACGTGGGACTGCTGGACGAGAGCCGGGGCGGCCGCGTCGAGATGATCCGGGCCGACACCATGCCGGTCGCACAGGGCTGGGAGTACATGACCGAGCACGGCTTCGGCCAGGAAGCGGTCGAGCTGGTATCGCACCTGAGAGAGAAGCTCGCCTCGCGCAGCATCGAGTCCGGAAGCTACGACCTGGTCATCGATCCGTCGAACCTCTGGCTGGTGATCCACGAGTCGATCGGGCACGCCACCGAGCTCGACCGGGCGCTCGGCTACGAGGCGAACTACGCCGGGACGACGTTCGTCACCCCGGATCGGCTCGGTGAGCTGCGGTACGGCTCGCCCGCCATGCACGTGACCGGCGACCGCAACGTGCCCAATGGCCTGGCGACGATCGCGTTCGACGACGACGGCGTCGCCGCGCAGCAGTGGGACATCATCGCCGATGGCGTCCTGGTCGGCTACCAGGCCGACCGGCAGGTGGCCGGGCGCATCGGGCTGGACCGCTCGAACGGATGCGCGTTTGCCGACCGCTGGAACAAGTTTCCACTCGAGCGCATGCCGAACGTCTCGCTCCAGCCCGACCCGGATCGGGACACGCCGATAGCAGACCTGATCGGGGCGGTATCGGACGGGATTTACATCGTGGGAGAGAAGTCGATGTCGATCGATCAGCAGCGGTACAACTTTCACTTCACCGGCCAGCGCTTCTACCGGATCCGCAACGGGAAGATCGCGGACCAGGTGCGCGATGTCGGCTACCAGTCACGAACGCCGGATTTCTGGGGTGCCCTGGAAGCGGTCAGCGGCGAGTCAACCTGGCGGCTGCAAGCCGCATTCTCCTGCAGCAAGGGCGAGCCGGACCAGGAGGCTCCGGTGTCCCACGGATGCCCGGCGGGCCTGTTCCGGCAGATCAACGTCGTGAACACGGGCATGGGGCACTGACGATGAAGGCGGGGGACGCCCTGGCCACGGCGATCGACGCGGGCGCCGGGATCGCGATCGAGCGGCATACCTGCGAGGTCAACGCCCGCGCCGCCAACAACTACCCGACCACCAACGGGCACGCCGAGGCGGACACGCTGGGCGCCATCTGTGTCGCCGACGACCGGTTCACGATCCAGCGCACCGACCTGATGCCCTCCTCCGACGTGCCCGGCATGATCCAGGCCGGCGTGGCGGCGGCCCGGCAGCTCGGCCCGGCGCCGGACGCCAGCCCGCTCGCCCAGCCGGACGAGGCTGGCGGCGCGCACAGCCATCTGGACGGGGCGGACCTGCCCTGCGGCGGGCCTGACCTGGATTCGATGACCGGCGCGCTGCAGCGTGTCCTGTCCGAGAGCCGGGAGCACGGCCTGGTCTGCGCGGGATACGCGTTCCAGCGGAGCGAGCGGGAGCTTCTCGCGCTGTCCACGGGCGTCCGGCGGGAAAGCGACCTGGGTTTTGCCTCGCTCGGGCTCACCGTGCGGACCGCCGATTCGTCCCGCAGTTCGTTTCTCGGCCACAGCGCGCGGCGCCTGTCGCAGATCGACGCCGGAGTCCTGTTCGCCGAGGCCCGCCGGCGCCTGGAATGGACGGACCGCACGGTGTCCCTGCCCCCGGGCGATTACGAGGTGATCCTCGACTCGTCAGCCGCGGCCGATCTGCTCAACCGGCTCTTCTGGGAAATGCACGCCCAGGCCGCGGACGAGGGCCGGACGCTCTTCTCGTCGCTGCCGGGGAAGGGCGTGGGCGAGCAGCTGTATTCGCCGCTGGTCACCGTCGAAAGCGATCCGGATGACCCCGAGATGCCTGTCGCCGACTACGTCCGCACGCTCGGCGACGGCCGCTCGCATCATGACGAGCAGGGCGGAGTAGGCCTGCTGGGCTATCTCTCAGCGTTCGACAGCGCCTTCCCGATTTCGCCGGCGACCTGGATCGACAAGGGCGTGCAAGGGCCGCTGGTGTGCAACCGCAGCTGGGCAAGGGACCATGATCACGGGTTCCGGCCGCGCGCCGACAACCTCAGGATGAGGGGCAGTGACACGACGCTCGACGACATGATCGCCAGCACCAAGCGCGGTTTGCTGATCAATTCGTTCTGGTACGTCAGGGCGGCCGACCCGTCGAGTCTGCTCCTCACCGGCTCCACGCGGGACGGGGTGTACCTCATCGAGGACGGAGAGGTCACGGCGCACGTCAACAATTTCCGGTTCACCAATAGCGCTGCCGACGTGTTCAGGCGGACCGTCGAGGTCGGCCAGTCACACACCACGCTGACCCGCGAGTACGCGATGAACTTCGTCAGCACTCCCCCGATACGGGTCGAGACCTTTCATCTCTCCTCAGTTTCCGAGGCGGTTTAGGCAGGCGGATGTGGCGTGTTCCTCCGAGGCGGTCTAGTCACGAGGGTGTCGGGCGTTCTTCCGATGCGGTCTAGTCAGGAGGCTGTGGCGTGTTCGTCGAGATCAATGACGTCAGGCTGAACGTGGAGGTGCTCGGGCCCGAGGGAGCGCCGGTCCTCATCGCCCACCACGGGGGCGGGGGCATCGGGTCGCTCTCGGAGCCGAAGGCCACCTTCGGCCAGCTGGCCGACAAGCTGCGGGTCGTGGTGTTCGACGCCCGCGGATGCGGTCAGAGCGAGGCCAAGCCGCCGTTCTCCCACGCCCAGTGGGCCGCCGACATGGACGGCCTGCGCGAGTGGGTGGGAGCCGACGAGGTCATCGTGGCAGGCGGCTCCTACGGCGGGTTCCTCGCCCAGGAGTACGCGGTCGCCTACCCGGAGCGGACCCGCGCGATGATCCTTCGCGATACGTCGCCGGACCACTCGAACCTCGAGGTCGCCTTCAAGTGGGCACGCGAGCAGTCCGGCGTCAGCCTGGACTGGGGCAAGTTCGAGAGGTACTGGAGCGGGCAGATCCGTGACGACGAGGACCTGCGGGACTGCTGGGAGCAGATGATCCCGCTGTACGACTACTCCTACGACGGCGAGACTCATCACGGGCAGTTCATCGGCAGCGGACTGCACTGCCGTCACGAGGCCCACAACTGGATCTACCGCTACGACCAGCCCAACTATGACCTCACGGCATCCCTGCCGAACGTGACGTGCCCCACGCTGGTGACGGTCGGGCGCGGGGACTGGATCTGCCCCGTGCCGTTCTCCGAGAAGATCGCTGCGCTCATCCCCAACTCCAAGCTGGTGATCTTCGAGCACTCCGGGCACTCACCGCAGATCGAGGAGCCCGAGCACTTCCAGCAGGTCATGCGCGATTTCCTCGCCGAGTCGGGCATTCTGGCCTGAGTTCGCCCGCCGGTGAGTTTCACCCGGCGACACCGGATTCTGGGCTAGTAACATGAATGATGTTCATGTACGGTGCTGCTGGACCAGGTTACCGGGGCTTGCCCGGGTCATCCGGTGCTCCCCGTTCCGACACATGACGCGTGCACGCAGTGCGTTTGCCTGAGGAGATCTCGTGGGACGAGTGTCCTTCAGCGGCCTTAGCCCGGCGCGTGGCGAGCGCCGCAGCGGGATGGTCACGGTTCCCGGAGTCGAGCCCGCCTGGGAGATGCCCTCGGTGGTCGTCCGCGGCCAGCAGGACGGCCCAACGCTCGTCGTCACCGGGGGCATGCACGCCGCGGAATACGTCTCGATCGAGGCCGTCACCAGGCTGTCCCGCTGGGCCGACCCGGCCACGCTGCGCGGGACCCTGATCGCCGTCCTGATCGTCAACATGCCCGGATTCTTCGAGCACACGATCTACGTGAACCCGGTGGACGGCAAGGACTTCGGCGGCTCTTTTCCCGGTGACCCCGGCGGAACCGCGTCCGAGCGGGTCGTGGACTTTCTCATGAACGAGCTCATCGACGGCGCCGACGCCTATATCGATGCGCACTGCGGCGACATGATCGAGGCGCTGGTGCCGTTCACGCTCTGGCCGAGGGTCGGCGACGCGGAGGTCTCGCAGCGATCTCACGCCATGGCCGTGGCGTATGGCCTGGAACGGACGCTCGGTATGGACCTCAAGAACGTCCCCGGCCGGTCTTACGCCGAGGTCGCAGCGCGCGGGGTACCCGCCATCGTGGGCGAGGCCGGCCAGCAGGGCATCTGCGACGAGCACTTCGTGCAGCTGCACCTGCGCGGACTGCAGAACGTCATGGCGCACCTTGGCATTACCGAGCCGGTCGGGCCCGAGCCCAGCCCGCCGCGCGAGCTGCAGGGCCTGGCCTGGACCCGGAGCTCGGTGGCCGGCACGTACCACCCGGCGGTCGCCGTCGGCGACCAGGTGCGGCGCGGGCAGCCAACCGGGGAACTGCACGACCTGTTCGGCAACACGATCGAGCAGCACGTGTCACCGGCCGATGGCGAGGTGGTCTTCCTGGTCACCGCGCTGGCCGTGGCGGCCGGCGGGCCGCTGATCGGCATCGGCGTCTACGAGCGCGACCAGGCGCGAGACGCCAGAGCACTGGACGGTCCTGCCGTG
Organism: uncultured Actinomycetota bacterium; assembly: GCA_963778075.1. Taxonomy (GTDB): domain Bacteria; phylum Actinomycetota; class Actinomycetes; order Streptosporangiales; family Streptosporangiaceae; genus JASHPR01. The sequence continues at coordinate 433,773 of CAVZTJ010000001.1, forward strand.
GCGGCGACCACGGGATAAGCCCCACGAGGGGGAACGATGCGCAATTCTCGACGGATCAGATGGTCGGCTGCTGCCGTGCTCCTCGCGGGCGCCCTGACGCTGTCCGCGTGCAGCAGCAGCCAGTCACCGGGGGCCTCGTCCTCCAAGCCAACCAGCGGCGGCAGCGTTACGTTCGCGACCTCGTTCCCGCAGACCTGGATCCTGCCGATCTGGAACGTCGGCACCGGCATCGCGAACGCCGACACCCTGCAGTCGTGGCTGCCGCTGTACTGGTTCGGCCAGAACGGCAAGGCCCAGGTCAACTACGCGCTGAGCGTCGGCAAGCCGCCCGTCTACTCCAACGGCGGCAAGACGGTGACGATCAGCCTGAATCCCGAATACAAATGGTCCAACGGCAAGCCGGTTACCACCCGTGACGTCCAGTTCTACATCAACGTCCTGACCGCGTCGGACAAGGCGTACCCGCAGAACTGGATCGGCTACTCGGCGAGCGGGTTCCCGTTCAACGTCACGTCGATCAAGTACGAGTCAGCGACGCAGTTCAGCATCACGTTCAACAAGGCGTACAACCACTACTGGCTGCTGTACAACGAGCTCAGCCAGATCTACCCGTTCCCCACCTACGCCTGGGACAAGACCTCACAGTCGACCCCGGTCGGCAGCTATGACATGACGCCCGCCGGCGCGCTCAAGGTCATCAACTTCCTGAACAGCCGGAGCAAGGACCTGGCGGGGTGGAACACCGACCCGCTCTGGCAGGCCGTCGACGGCCCGTACAAGCTCAAGTCGTATACGCCATCCAGCGGCCAGCAGGTGTTCGTCCGCAACGGCAAGTACACCGGCGCCGACCCCGGTCACATCGACAGCTACACCCTGCAGCCCTTCACCAGCGCGCAGTCGGAGATTTCCACGCTGCTTGCCGGGAACTCGATCACGTACGGGTACCTGCCGCTGACCGACCTCCAGGTCGCATCGCGGCTGAAGGGCGAGGGATACACGATCGCGCCCTGGCCGCTGTTCGGGTTCGCGCAGCTTCCGCTGAACCTCACCAACCCGCAGGTCGGCCCGATCTTCCAGCAGCTGTACGTCCGGCAGGCCATGCAGCAGCTCATTAACCAGAACGTCCTCGTCAAGCAGGCCTTCCACGGGTATGCGGTCCCGACGTACGGGCCGGTCCCGACCGCGGTCCCGAATCCGTTCGTCGACTCCTACGAGCGGCACAACCCGTACCCCTACAGCCCCTCGGCCGCCAAGCACCTGCTGACCAGCCACGGCTGGACCGTCCCGGGTTCCGGCGCCGCGACCTGCGCCAAGCCGGGCACCGGCGCGGGCGAGTGCGGGAAGGGCATCAGCAAGGGCGCGCGCCTGTCGTTCAACCTGCAGTACACCAGCGGCGTCCCCACCGTGACCGAAGAGGTCGCCGCCATGCAGACCGACTTCGCGCTTGCCGGCATCCAGCTCAACCTGAGCCCCGCCCCGATCGACACGCTGTTCTCCACCGAAGTGGCGTGCGATCCGAAGACCGGGGCCAACTGCAAGTGGCAGATGATCGACACTGGGCAGGGCTGGGTCTACTCGGCGCCGCAGTTCGCGCCGACCGGCGAATCGCTGTTCCTCACCGGCGCGGGGTCGAACTCATACAGCTACAGCGACCCGAAGGCCGATGCGCTGATCAAGGCGTCACTCACCGACAACGGCCTGGGCTCGATCCAGGCCTACGAGAACTACCTGGCCCAGCAGCTGCCGACGCTGTGGCTCCCCTGGCAGGTCAACCAGGTCTCGGTGATCAGCAACAAGCTGCACGGCGCACTGCCGCAGGATCCGTATCAGCAGATGTACCCGCAGTTCTGGTGGCTGTCGAGCTGACCGCGGCCGAGAGCTGAGGGCTGATGGGGATGGCGGCGATTCCGGCGGACGGCTCGCGGCTGGCCGTGTCCGGTGCGCGCGTGTTCGACGCGCGGGCCGGCCGGTGGGCCACGGGCACGACCGTGCTCATCGACGGCGAGGCGATCGCCGGGGTGACCGGCGCGGCACCGGACGGCTGGCCGGTGATCCACCTGCCAGGCGCCAGCCTGCTGCCGGGCTTCATCGACGCGCACACGCACGTACTGCTGCGCAGCACCCTCGACGAGCTCGACCTGGCGCGGCAGATGATCGAGGAGAATCCCGGCCACCGCGCCGCCAGCGCGGTGCAGGCGATGTCCATCGCGCTCGCGCACGGGTTCACCACGGTCCGCGATCTCGGCACCGAGGGCGCCGCGTACCTAGACGTGGGCCTTCGCGACGCCGCCCGGGAGGGCATCGTGCCGGGACCGCGGATGCTCGTGGCCGGGCCCGCCATCCGGTCAACCGGCCGGTACCCCATCCCCGGATATCCCCACAACGTGACGTTCCCGGTCGGTGTGGACAGCTGCACGGGACCGGACGCGTGCCGCGAGACGGTGCGGACCCAGATCGCGTACGGTATCGACGTCCTGAAGGTCTACGCCAGCGGGCGGGTGGATCCGCCGGCCGACTCCCGCAGTTACCCGGACGGCCCGCTGGTCTGGTCGGCCGAGGAGATGGCGGCGCTGGTCGACGAGGCGCACCGGCAGGGCATCCGGGTTGCCGCCCACGCCCAGACCATCAGCGGGACCTGGCTGGCCGTCACCGGCGGCGTCGACTCGATTGAGCACGGCTTCGCCATCTCGCCGGAGCTGGCGGCCGAGATGGCAGGCCGCGGGACGGTCCTGGTGCCGACGCTGCTGGTCTCCCGCGAAGCGGCCGAGCGCGGCTGGTACGTGAAGGAGCCGGTGCGCGCGGCCCATGACCGCTCGTTCGAGAACTGCCTCGCCGCCGGGGTGCGCATCGCGCTCGGCACGGACGTCGGCGGCTTCGAGTGGACCCGCGTATCGCAGGCCGAGGAGTTCGCGCTCATGACCGGGCTCGGGATGCCGCACGCGGACGCGCTGCGGGCCGGGACCATCGTCGCGGCGGACCTGCTGGGGCTCGCCGGAGCGGCCGGGGTCATCGAGGCGGGCGCGGCGGCGGACATCGTCGCCGTCGCCGGTGACCCGCTGCAGGACATCGCCTGCGTGCAGCAGGTCGAGCTGGTGATCCAGCGCGGCCGGGTCGCGTTTGACGGGCGGCCGGCAGCGGCATGACGTACTCGGTTGCCGCCGTCGACCAGGACGAGGGAGTCATGGGCGTGGCGGTCCAGTCGCACTGGCTCGCCGTCGGCGGGATCGTCCCGTGGGCCGTGGCCGGGATCGGTGTGCTGGCCACGCAGGCCAATTCCGATCTGACCGCGGGACGGCGCGGGCTGGAGCTGCTGGCTTTCTCCCGGTCGGCAGAGGCGACGCTGGCCGGCCTGCTGTGCGATGATCCCCGCGCCGCCGTCAGCCAGATCGCCGTCCTCGACGCCGCCGGCCGGGTCGCGGTGCACACCGGGAACCGCTGCGTGGCGGAGGCCGGCCATCGCACCGGGGCCGGCTGGTCGGTCCAGGCCAACATGATGCTGCGGCCGACCGTGCCGGACGCGATGGCGGCCGCGTGGACCGAGAACGCGGGGGCGCCGCTCGCGGCACGCATGCTGACGGTGCTGCGCGCCGCGCAGGCCGAAGGCGGCGACGCGCGCGGCCAGCAGTCCGCGGCGATGCTGATCGTGAGCCTCCGGGCGGGCGAGCCGCTGGACACGATCCTGGACGTCCGGGCCGACGACCATGCTGACCCGCTCGCCGAGCTCGAGCGCCTGTGCGTGCTCGGCGAGGCCTACCGGGAACACGAGCTGGGCCTGAACCTGCTCGCGGCCGACCCCGGCCAGGCGCTTGCCCACTGGACCCGTGCCGCAGCGTTCGCGCCGGGTAACGAGGAACTCGGGTTCTGGCGCGCGATCGCCCTGGCCTCGGTCGGCCAGCGGACGCAGGCACGGCAGATCCTGCTGCCGCTGCTGCGGGCCAGCCCGGGATGGCGCAGCATGCTTTCGCGCCTTCCCGCCGCCGGGTTGCTTCCCGACGACCCGGGCTTGCTCGACGGCCTGCTGCGGGACTCCCCCGGTGTCCCGCAGCGTGGCCGCTGACGGCCGCTGACCTCCTGGGCGGCTACTTCACGAAGTACCAGTTCTCCGGGTTGATGCTGAGCGTCGCGCTCTGCGGCAGGGCACCCTTCAGGTTGCTGGCGATCTCGGTGAGCTGGGCGGCGGCATCCGGCGCCCAGATCTCGGGAAGCTGGGAAGCCAGGTAGTTCTGCCAGGTGTACATGTACTGCAGGTTGCTGCTGGTCAGCGTCTTCTCGATCATCGAGTCGTTGGTCTGGCTGCAGTACCCGCCGATGTCGGCGACACCGTTGCACAGGAACAGCGTGTCGCCGGTCGGCAGGAAGTCCGGCGAGAACGTCCAGCCGTTGCCGTAGTAGGCCATGTCCCAGTTGCACGGGATGTGCCCGACGACGCAGTTGCCGCCCGCGCCGACCTCGCTGGCCGGCTTGGGCTCCACGTTGAGCTTGATGCCGACCTGCGCCGCGTTCGACTGCAGCTGGGCCATCATCGACGTGATCCAGGCGACCCCGCTCGCGTACGGGAAGACGAAGCTCAGGGGCTTGCCCGCGGCGATACCGGGCCCGCACTTGGCCGGGTCGACACAGGTGCTGGTCCCGCCGGGGACGACCTTCCAGCCGTGGCTGGTCAGCAGGGCCTTGGCCTTGGCGATGCTGAACGGGAACGGGCCGATGCCGGAGGCCTCCTGCGCCTTGCCTTCTGACGACAGGAACGGGGTTGTCGGGGTGCTGCCGACCGGCCCGACCGTCGGCACGCCGTAGCCGCGCAGCGGACCGTCGATTACCGCTTTCTGGTTGGTCAGGTACGCCATCGCCTGCCGGAAGTACAGCTGCTTCAGGATCGGCGCGTTGCCGGTGCTGGCTTGCTCGTTGATCGAGTAGTAGTCGATCCCGAACGCGTACAGCGGCGAGAGCGTGTAGCCGTGCAGCGGGTTGGCGCCAGCTGTTGCTCCGGCCGGCTTGTCCGGCGCGTCCTCCGGCGGAAGGTAGCCGTAGTCGATCTTGGTGCTGGAGGACGGCGACTGCATCACGTCGTACTCGGCGGAGTCGGTGGTGAACGGCACTTCCTCGAACGCCGCCAGCTTCGGCTTTATCGGGCCGGAGTACTTCTTGTTCGGCACGAACGTCATGTGCCCGTCGGAGCTGAACGCGCTCAGGTGCCACGGCCCGTCCACGATCTGCCAGATCGGTGACGTCGCGTACCCGGCCTCGTCCTGGGACTGCTTGTTCAGGTAGTTGTAGACGGCGGCGCAGTCGCTGACCGTGGTGTCGCAGTTGCTGGGCCCGGAGGCGGTCCGGTCCCACGCGGCGGGTATCGGCGTGATCTGGCTCAGCTCGTTGTACTGGAACCAGGTCGGCGAGTACGCCTTGTTCATCACCATCGTCAGCTCGGTGGGGCTGACCACCGTGATGTCGTGCACGTCCTGCGGGAACCCGGTGCCCAGTCCCCAGTCCTGCGGCACGGCCTGCAGCATGTTCAGCCAGAACACGACGTCCTGGGCGGTCACCTGGGTGCCGTTGGACCACATGTAGTGCTTCAGCTTGACCGTGACCGTGGTGCCGTTGAACGTCGCCGGGTAGGCCAGGCTTAGCGAGGTGTTCAGCGTGGGCTTCGCACCAGTGCCGAACCAGTACAGCGGCCGGTACATCAGCCACTGCAGGTCGAAGATGTTGGAGTTGCTGGCGTAAGTGCTGTTCATGAACGGGAACGCGTAGTTCGGCGGGCTCGACGGAAACTCGGCCATGACGGCCGTGCCGCCCTTCGCCGCCGTGCCGGATGACCCGGTGCTGCCGGAACTGCTGCAGGCCCCGGCAACCAGGGCCAGCGCTAGCGCGCCGAGACCCGCCACGAGCATCCTGCCACGCTGCCTGAACCTGGATCTGCTCTGTTGCGGGGACGGCTTCATCGTCGCATCTCCTTAGCCCGGCGAACCATCAGCTGGCCATGCGCAAGACAAGCTCACCACTGACGAGCGCGGTGGCCTACCGGCCTGGTGTCCTTGGTCTCGCGCCGTCTCATCGGGGGGCGGCGCTGACGCCGCATGGCGGCCGCACCGCTCGGGTCTTGCTGTCGGCCCAGGCCGACAGCAAGCGCATTAGAAAAACGTTTGTCTTGTCCGAACATAGGCCGCTGGCCGGGAGCCCCTCAAGAGAAACGCCTGCGATGCTGCGGAATCGATATCAAGCGGGCACGACACCCGCAAGGACCTATAACGGCAGCCTTGGCCCACCCGCACGTCCTAGGAGTCTGCCAGCCACGCCAGGAAGCTGCCCTGCGACCAGCAGCGGCCAACGGCCTCGGCGTGCAGAGCCGACCCGGCGAACACCGCCAGGCCGATGATGCTGTGGCCAGAGGCGCGGCGATCGCCAAGCGTCGGTATGGCCGGCGCTACTCCGACCCCCTCCACCGACACCCACGCCACCGCCCGCCTGGCGGCCACTTCGTCGAGGCGGTGCAGGAAGCGCAGCCGGGCTCTCGAGCGGGAAGTGCGACAGCGCCCACGTCGTGATGACGACGGGCAGCGCGTCCCCGGGCACCCGGGCGAAGGCATCGGGCAGCACCTCGATGGCGTCGCCTCGCAGCAGCAGCGGAGGCGCCGTCGCCGCCAGCGCCATCTCGGCTTCGAGCCTCGCGGCCCGTTCCGGCTGATCCGGGCATAGGCAGGCGCGCAGCCACCGCGCGTCATCCGCATCGGTCACGTCCACCGGATCGAGGTCGACGCCGGCCCGGGCGACTACCTCGGGCATCGCCCGAGCCGGGACAGGACGGTCTCCCACGACTTTCGACCACATCTGCACGGGCGAGGACGGGTCGCCCAGCGATTGCCCGTTGCCGTACATGATGCCAACGCGATCGACGTTGAGATTGAGCCCAGCGCCGCAGCCCACGTCGATCAGCCCGACCGCATTCGCGCCTGCCCGGCGCGCCGCCTCGGCAATGGCCGGATACAGGACGGCGCAATGCCCGGTCTCGCTGGCCCGCGTCTGCCGCCGCGCGGCGATGGCCGCAACCGAGTCGGTCATTCGCAGCAGCGTGTCGATCGCCGCGCCAGCGGCAGCGTCGCCGTCCGCGGCGGCGTAGGCCGCGGCGAGCGCCGGGGCGCGTCCGGCGAGGGCCAGGTCGTGCAGCGCGGCGAGGATCACCGTGGGGTGCCGCTTGCGCGCCGGCGCCGCCTCGATGGCGCGCAGCGCGTCGCCGGACTCACTCAGCGCGACGGCGACGCGCTCGTACAGCGGCGACGTTCCGGCGGCGTCGACCTCACCGAAGCGCCGGTACGCCTGAGCAAGCGGGCGGCCTCTGCCCGCGGATACGGCGCTTCCTGCGGTTGGTCCCGGCATCCCGGCGATTTTAGCCGCTGGAGCGACACCCGCGGCGCTCCAGAGCCTTAGCTACGACAGCCCCCGGCCCTCCAGGACCTCGGCATAGTGGTGTGATGGGTGGCCATGAGCCAGAAGGCTGATGTCATGAAAGCCATCACCGTTCGAAACCGCGGTGCCGGCGTCGGTGGACTGTCCCTGACGGACATGCCCTACCCGCACGCCGCCCAGAATGATGTCATCGTGCGGGTCCATGCCGGGGGGTTCACTCCCGGCGAGCTGGACTGGCCGACAACATGGGCCGATCGCGCTGGGCGCGACCGGACGCCGAGCGTGCCCGGCCATGAGCTGTCGGGTGTCGTCGCTGAGCTGGGGTACGGAACCACCGGCCTCACCGTCGGCCAGCGGGTGTTCGGGCTGACCGACTGGTCTCGCAACGGCTCCCTGGCTGAGTACGCCGCGGTGGAGGCCCGCAACCTCGCCCCGCTTCCGGCTGACGTCGATCACATCGTGGCCGCCGCTGTGCCAATCTCCGGGCTGACCGCATGGCAGGGGCTGATCGACCACGCTCGCCTCCGGACAGGCCAGACCGTGCTGATCCACGGTGCCGCTGGCGGTGTCGGCTCCATCGCCGTGCAACTCGCCCGCGAGGTGGGAGCCGTAGTGATCGGCACCGGCCGCGCCGCTGACCGCGACACAGCCGTCGGTTTGGGGGTAAACACCTTCTTGGACCTGCAGGCCGACAAGCTGGAAGACGCCGGCGAGGTTGACGTGGTGTTCGATGTGATCGGTGGTGAAATTCTCGACCGGTCGGCGGCACTGGTGCGCGCCGGCGGCACGCTAGTCAGCATCGCCAGGGTGCCCAAGGTCCAGCCCAAGGACGGGCACGCCGTGTTCTTCGTCGTCGAACCCGGCCGCTCCCGGCTCGTGGAGCTCGCCCAGCGGCTCAGGGACGGACGGCTCAAGCCCATCGTCGGAGCGGTACGGCCGCTCGCCGAAGCGCCTGCTGCGTTCGCCCCCGACCGGCGCACCCCCGGCAAGACGATCATCCGGATCGCCGAAGGCGGGTAGCCCTACGGCTACTCCTGCAGCGGCCACACCTCGACCACTCCATGAGCGACCGCACAGGGAGTCCGCGAAACGATCTCGGCCGCCTCCGCCAGCGTCGCCGCCTCGATAACTGCGAACCCGGCTACGGGAAGGGGCGACGACATGAACGGCCCGTCCTGCGTGGTCATGCCAGCCGCGCCAGGGTTGCGCACCTGGACGGGCCGCCCGGCGATGCCCATGTCAAACCCCCGCTCGTAAAGGCCGGCGTCATAGGCATGCGCCTCGTCCCTGACGGCTTGGTCGGTTCGGTCGTAGCCCGCCTGGTCGCCGTAGCCGATGGTTACGAACTTCGCCATCTCGCGCTCCTAGGGTCTCTCGTAAACGTTCCGTCTACGAACTATGACGGGGCGATCACCGGCAACTCATCGCCCCGCACGGCGTTCGGCGGTCACGAGGACGCGCCGGGTGATGGTGGCCATGTTGGCGTTCATCTCGGTGATGCGTGCCCGCTGCTGCGCCGCCGTGGGAGGCGGCAGGCTTGTCATTCTTGTTCTGGACTGCGCTCGGGTCCGAACTCATTGCTCAGCCATTCGACGCCGAAGTTCACCAGCGGTCCGGCCGGGAACAGGTGACTTGCTGCCTTTCCGACCAGGCCGCTGACCCCGCAGCCCGCATCGAGCGCCAGCTGGCCGATGACCGCGAACGGATCCTGGTCGCCGACCGCCCGCTCATACGGAAAGGCGCCGAGCGCCGTGGACGTGTCGTGGTCGAAGACGTCCCGCCAGACGACCTCGCCGCCCTCCCGAACGGGGATCACATGATGTGCCATCCGCTTCTGCGGGCTATCCACCAGGGATTCGGCATGATGCAGGATCGTCAGCCGGTCCAGCGGCGCACCGAGCAGCAGGACCTGCCCGTCTGCCTCGACGAGCTTCGCCAGGGGTGAGCCCAGCCCGAAGCCGTGATGCCACGGCTGATCTTCGGTCAGCCAGCCCGCTGCAGCGCCGATCGCCGCCATCCGCCGGAAGTGGCTGCCGCTGACCTTAGCGCCCGGCCACGTGCGGATGCGTTCGGGGACACGGCCCATCTGACGGTCGGTCTCCGAGAACTGCGGGTCGAACGGCGGGCACTCGGCACGGTATGCCTCCTGCCACTCGCGTGGCCACCTGATCATGCCTCCGGTGTTGTCGTTCCAGCCCACGTACGCCATCAGCGTCCCGGCCGGGCCTAACACATCCAGCAGCGCCGTCACTACAGTCTGCGCGCCCCCGACCACCCAGCCGATGGCACTCATACGGGTATGCACCATCAGCACGCCGCCCGGCCGGACGCCCAGCCCGCGCAGATCCCTGGCCAGCTCGGACCGCGTCACCGGGCGAGTGTCCTGCATTACCTCCGCTGCGGGCATGACCGGGAACGTAGCAGCCGTACGCCCAAGTCAGCCAAGCATTATCGCGCCGTGCGGGGCGGGCATCCGCCAGCTGCGCGGCCAAGCCGGACCGGCTGGGCTCTTGCCAGCCCGGCCTGGTGACGGCACGATCAACGGTCAGTGACCTCCAGCCTCCCCCTAATGCTGCTCGACGTGGACGGAGTCCTGAACCCGTTCGCAGCCCCGGCCTGCCCGCCCGGCTACACCGAACACGACTTCTTCCCCGGCGAAGAACCAGTTCGGCTGTGCTCGGCGCACGGGCCATGGCTGCAGGAACTCACCACCCGGTTCCAGGTCGTGTGGGCTACCGCATGGAGCGCCGACGCCAACCGGCTCCTCGCCCCCCTGCTCCAGATCCCCGACCTGCCAGTGATCCACTTCCCGCCGGTCCCCTTCCATCCCCGCGACAAGCTTCCCGCCGTCATCAGATACGCCGGGCAGCACCCGCTGATCTGGATCGACGACGCGCTCCCACCCGAGGCGCACGCATGGGCTGCCAAACGACGCATACCAATCCTGCTCATCGGCATCGACCCAGCCGAAGGGCTCACCCGCCCAGTCATAGAACAATCCCTGCAATGGGCCGATCACCTCGGCTAAACGATCAGCGAAAGACCTGACCAGTTGCCGACCGGGCCGTTTGACAGACGATTGCCCATAGGGAATCAGTTGATGTCGAACTCGTTGCCCTCGGGGTCCTTCAGCGCGACCGCGTAGTGGTCCACGCCCTCCTCGAGTTCCTCGCTCAGGTCGCTGAGCAGCGTGGCGCCGAGATCACGCAGCCGCATGGCCTCGGCGTCCACGCGCTTCTTGCGGGTCTCGATCGGGAGGTCCCGCCCGCCGCTGGCGTGGATGTCGATGTGGAGCCGATTGCTCGTGGTCTTGCGGTCGGGCACGACCTGGATCCAGATGCGGGGTCCGGCGCCATCCGGATCGATGATGCAGTCCGTCCCTCGGCCGAGCCAGGACTCGGGCAGCCCGACGTCGCGCCGCCAGTCGTCCCAGGTGGCGAAGCCGGCCGGCGGCGGCTCCAGCACGTAGCCCAGGGCCTCGGCCCAAAAGCGCGCCAGTGGCTCCGGGTGGCCGACGCAATTGATGACGAGCTGGTATCGCACAGCCATGGGTCTCCTCAAGTCAGGCCGCGGCGTCGCCGGGCGGCCCGCAAAGTATGCCGAGACCCTACGACAGTCCGGGGGCCGCCGTGATCACTAGGCCGCAGGCGATCCAGAAGGCCAGGTGGTAGCCGTCGGTGAGCGCGGCCGCGGCCGGGTGGTGCTGGCGAGCAGCGTGCTGCTCCGCGATGCGGAGACGGTCGCTAGCACCGCGAGCCCGAGCGCGCCGCCGATCTGGGCGGTCGCATTCACCAGGCCGGAGGCCAGGCTTGCGTCTTGGGGGGTGGCGCTGGACATGGCCAGCGCCATCAGGGCGGGGAAGCATAGGCCCGCACCGGTGCCGGCCAGGACCGTGACCGGGAGGATGTGGCTCAGGTACCCGCCGCCCGCGGGGGCGGTAGCGAACAGGGCCAGCCCGGCAGCGATCAGGCCGAGGCCGGTCACCATCGTCGGGGAGGCGCCGAAGCGGATCACCAGCCGGTCGGTGTAGCGCACCGACAGGATCCCCATCACCACCGCGACGGGCAGGAAGCCCAGGCCGATCTGCAGCGGGTCATAGCCGAGAATGCGGCGCAGGTAGAGCGAGCCGAGGAAGAACATCCCGAACATGCCCGCGGTGCCGAGCATCTGGACCAGGTTCGCGCCTGTCACGTTGCGTGAGGAGAAGATCCGCAGCGGCATCAGCGGGTTACGCGCGGTGTGCTGCCTGATGATGAAGCCGCCGAGCAGCACCAGCGTGCCTGCGCCGAGGCCGAGCGTCTTGGCGGCCAGCCAGCCCTGCTGCGCGGCCGGATCGACGATCGTGAAGACGCCGAGCATCATCGCGCCGGTGATCAGCAATGCGCCCGGCACGTCGGCCCCGGCCCGCAGCCCGGCGCCCCGGTCCGGCCCGATCATCCGCCGGGCGGCGGCGGTGACCGTACCGATCGGCAGGTTGACCAAAAAGATCCAGTGCCAGCTGAGGAATTGCGTAAGGATCCCCCCGGCCAGCAGGCCCACCGCGGCACCCGCGGATGCGACGAAGGCGAAGATGCCGATCGCCTTGGCCTGTTCCCGCGGGTCGGAGAACATAGTCACGATCATGCCGAGGATCACGGCCGAGGTCAGCGCGCCACCGATGCCCTGCAGGAATCGCGCGGCGACCAGCATTTCCTGGCTCGCCGCGAGCCCGCACAGCAGCGAGGCGACACTAAAGACGCCGAGGCCGGCCATGAAGACGTTTCTGCGGCCGGCCAGGTCACCCAGCCGCCCCGCCAGCAGCAGCCCGGCGAACGCGATCAGGTAAGCATTTACCACCCAGGCGGTGGAGAAGCCAGGTCGGCCTGGATGGATGGCAGCGCCACGTTGACGATGGTCATGTCCAGGACGATCATCAGCATCCCCGTGACAGCACCACAGAGCTATCCATCGAGAACGGTAGTCATGGGTCTTCCTCAGGATGCGCCGACCATCTGGCCCGCTCGGTTCTTGGACGAGGCCGGAGCGGCAACTTGCCAGCCCCTACCTCGATACGAACGGACCCTGCGCCAATCGACACTTGCCCGGTGCGACTGCGCCGGCGATCTTCAGCACGTCCAGCGTGTTCGTCGGAGGGCGTGCGGGATGATCCAGTGCAAGACGCACTCTCCCGGGCCAGCCACCAGCGATCCAGAGGCAGGACATGTCTGCGATGGTGCGGTCTGGCGCAGATCTCAGCTATGCAGCGAGCCGGGCGGCGCAACAAGTCAGCGTGCTGGTCGGCGGCTCGGCGTTGCTGAACGGCGGGCGGTGCAGGTCACGTAGGTAGTCGCCTGATAACGGGCCTAGTGCGCCTAGGCGCTGGTCGGGATGACGGATGCGCATCAGGCCTGTTGCTGCACAGCGACCGCCCCGGCGAGGCTTGCTGGCTCGGCCAGGCTGGCCAGGTCTTCGATCGCTCTGATGACTGTGGCGGCGGACTAGATCGGCGAGGCGCAAGATCCGTGCTGGCGTGGCTGCCGGGCGGATAGGCGCGGATATCGCTAGTACTCCAGCCGACTTCGTGATCTTGCGGCGTGGCGGTGCTGGACGCGGGGCGGCCACCGTCTGATCATGCCGGTTTGTGACGACTAGTAATGATCTTCTGGTGGCCGCTGGCCCCAGCGTAGAGCCTGGCCAGTGGCTGGGCATCTTCGATGAGCTGATGGACCAGGTGGCAGGCCGTTCCCCAGGGTGGAAACGCGCAGGCGGGCGGGGGCGTTCGTGCGGGGCCTGCTGGCGGACCTGCCCCGCAAGAACTGCTGGACGATCGCTGAGCACGCTGGGGATGCCACTCCGGGCGGGATGCAGCTTTCCTGGCCGGGCCCGCGGGACGCTGACGCGGTCCGCGATGACCTGCGCGGCTACGTCACTGCCCATCTGAGTGACCCGCAGGCGGTCCTCGTCGTCGATGAGACCGGGGACCTGAAGAAGGGCCGGCCACAGCCGGGGTGCAGCGGCAGTACACCGGGACCGCCGGGCGGATCGAGAACGCGCAGGTCGCGGTCTATCTCAGTACGCCGGCCGCGGCGGCCACGCATTGATCGACCGGGAGCGTACCTGCCCGCCTCCTGGGCGCGCGACCGGGCCGGTGCCGCGCAGCCGGGATCCCGCCAGCGCGGTGTTCGCGACCAGCTGCCTGGCCCGCCGCTGACACCCGGACCCTGGATGCGGGCCTCCCGCAGGCTGGGTAGCCGGCGACGAAGTTACGGGGCCGATCCGCAGTGCGCGCAGACCTGGAGGACCGCCGGACGGGCTACGTCCTGGCTGTGGCCTGCGATCACCGCGTCGCCACCCTCGCGGCCGCGCCGCGCCGATGACCTGGCCGCCTGCCCCCCGCGGCGCGTGGCAGCGGTACCCGCCGGGCCCGGCGCCAAGGGCCACCGCTACTACGACTGGGCGCTCATCGCCATCAGCGCCCCGCGGGCTGGCCAGCACACGCTGCTGATCCGCCGCAGCCGCCGCACCCGGGAACTGGCGTTCTACCGCTGCTACGCGCCCGCCCCGGTCCCGCTGCAGACCCTGGTCACCGTTGCCGGCCGCCGCTGGACCGTGGAGGAAAACCCAGGCGGCACGCCACCGGCCCGACCAGCACCAGGTCCGCCGCTGGGCCCCTGGTACCGGTGGGTCACCCTGGCCATGCTCGCGGCTGCATTCCTCACCATCACCGCCGCCCGCCAAGCCCAGGGACCACAACAACCGGGCCAGATCCCGCTGACCCGCACGAAATCAGCCGCCTGCTCACCACCAGACAGCAGCCGCCCAGACAGGACCGCCAGCTGCGCGGTCCGCCTGGCGCCGCCGCCACCAGCACCGTGCAGCAGCCACTCCACCGGCAGAGCAAGAACTGAAATCACGCACGGACTAGGCCGACACAGGGAGATCAGCACCCGCGGGCTAGGTCAGCACGGGGCGCCGACGACGAGAGAGGGTGATCGACCGGGCCGCCTGCACGCGCGTATTCATCGTCTTCGAGAACCTGGCCGTTCTTCGGATCTACGATTATTTTGAACACGTCGGTCCCTGATCTCCTAGCGGCGCTGTCAGAATTGCTATTCCAGCGCGTCCAAGAGGAGACGTGGGGTGTAAAGAGCGGATCGGGCTGGGAGCGAAACGTCAGGTCAGGGCGGCGACGTAGAGGCCTCAGGGACGCTGGTCGACGTGATAATGTCGGCAGGCGTGCGCCGACGCAGCCGAGGGTGTGGCGATGAGACAGTTGCGAGTGGCGCGCTCGCGTGGACCGATAACCGATGTGATCGCTGGCTACTGGGGAGACGGCTGCAGCCGCGACCACTGCGCCGGCCGCGTGCTGGCGGGGCTGTTGACGGTGGTACAGTCGCCGAGCCGCCGCGTCAGTCTGGGTAGTGGAGAGTACCAACGTAAATGCCATGGTCGTTGATCCCGTACGTGGTAATGGAGAATGACGCGTCTGCGTGTAAAGGTACTGGCGGACCAGGACGACGCCCCGAGCAGCGGACGCGGCCGCCTGGTCGAGCCGATGGCGCAGCGGACGCGGGCGCGGCCGCCGGGATGAATGACCAGCCTATGGCCACCCGGCCGCGCGACAGCTGCTAGATACGCGCGCGGAGCGCCCCGCGAGCGCGCGCGGGCCCGCGCCCACGAGCGCGCGCCAGGGCGACGGGGGCAGAGAACGCCCGCGCGGGCGCCGCCGCACAGCGCTGCACCCGCGCCCGAGGGCAGGAGGCGGGACCGCCGTGAAGGAGGCAGCGAGCAGGCAGCCCGGCCGAGCGGCCCGCGAGCAAGCGGACGCGCGCCAGCCCCGCCGCCCGGCGGGACACCCCCGCGACGGCCGCGGCCCGCGGCGCCGCCGCCCACCGCCGCGAGCCGGCGGGGCGCAGGGGGCGCAGCGCGCAGCGCCGCGCGCAGCTGGGAGGAGCCCCGGCGAGCCCCCGCCGCGCCAGCGCACACGGCGCGCGACGAGAGCACAGGCGCGCGGACGGCAGCGCCGCGCGCAGCGCCACACGACACCGCACACGCCGCACGGGCGCGCGACGCGAGCACGGAAGACGAACGCCGAAGCGCGACGCAGGCCCGCCCGAGCGCACGCACCAGAGACGCAGACAGGGACGCGAAGAGCGAACGAGTAAGCAGAGGAGGGAGGGCGCGGGGAAGCGGCGGCAGGCGAAGGGGGAGGGGGGGCGCACGAACAGGAATCCTTGCGTCGGCGGCGACAGCTTCGTGAACATAGTGGCCATCGGCACGGTTCAGTAACGTTCCGCGTCTCGCGGGGAACGCTCGACTGTGGCATGCCGGCGACGCAGAGCCCGTACCGAGTAGCGCTTCCCCCAGAGGGCGGTGATCGGTAGCGCGTCTGCATCTTCGGCGCTCAGCCGAGGCGGGAGAGTTTGTCGGGGTTGGTGACGACGTATATGCCGCGTACCTGGTCGCCGTCGGGGATGAGGTCGAGGGATACGAGCATGTAGGGGGTGTCGCCCGACAGCAGCAGTGCTGCGGGTTCGCCGTTGACGCGGCGGTAGCGGATGTTGAGGTCGGGAATAGGGTGCCGGAAGGCGTCGCCGATGATGAGGCGGGCGACCTTGTCCCGGCCGTGTACCGGATGGGTGCCCGCCGCGCGTGCCATGCCGCCGCCATCGGCCCATACCGTCACGTCGGGCGCCAGGGCCTGCATGAGGGCATTGAGGTCACCGCCCATGACGGCGGCGAGGAACCGTTCGGTGACCCGCTGGCGGACCTGCGGATCGGTCTGGTAGCGGGGATGGCGGGCGTGCACGTGCTCGCGTGCGCGGTGGGCGAGCTGGCGGATCGCCGACGGGCTGCGGTCCAGGAGACCGGCGATCTCGGTGTGTGCGTAGCCGAACACTTCATGCAGCACGAACACCGCGCGTTCCAGCGGGGTGAGGGTTTCCAGCACTACCAGCAGCGCTATGGATACTGATTCGGCCCGCACTGCTGTCTCGGCGCTGTCACCTGCCTGGTCCTCGGTGATCAGCGGCTCGGGTAGCCAGGGGCCGGTGTAGTCCTCCCGGCGGCGGCTGATGCTCGCCTGACGGGCCAGCGCGCGGTTGACGGCGATCCGCACCAGGTATGCGCGCGGGCTGATGATCTGCTCGCCGGAGGCCGCCTGCGTCCGGGCCACCCACGCCAGCCAGGTTTCCTGCAGCACGTCCTCGGTGTCGGCGACGCTCCCCAGCATGTTGTAGACGACGGAGAACAGCAGCTCGCGGTGATCGACGAAGTCCCCCGTCGCCGTCTGCGCCGGGTCTCCCCCCGGTTCTCCGTGCGGGCCGCCGGTGGGGATACCGGACATCGCATTCCTCCTCCGGCCGCGGACGCGGCTTCCAGGGCACAGAGCATCGCGAGCCCTGGAGTGTGACATCGGCAGGGCCGATGTCACACTCCAGGCCGCCAGGTGCTCTCAGGATGCAAAGGCCCCAGCGAAGGTAGGAAACAATGACCAGGAAGCGCACCTCCGACAGTCCCGGCAGCGCAGCCCGCATCGCGCCGGGGGACACCATCACCGCCCGCGAACTGACGACGATCCAGTCGCAGCGCATCGTCCTGCCGGTTCCCGGCATCCTCACCCACCTGCAGTTCCGGCGCTATGCCGGCTGTCCCATCTGCAACCTGCACCTGCACTCGATGGCCCGCCGCCACGATGAGATCGCCGCCGCGGGAATCCAGGAGATCGT
Source organism: uncultured Actinomycetota bacterium (assembly GCA_963778075.1). Classification (GTDB taxonomy): domain Bacteria; phylum Actinomycetota; class Actinomycetes; order Streptosporangiales; family Streptosporangiaceae; genus JASHPR01. The sequence goes on from CAVZTJ010000001.1 coordinate 450,881, forward strand.
AGTGTTTCACTCCACCGCCGAGGACATGCTGCCCTACCAGGGCCAGCTTCCGTTCGCCGCGGTCGCCGACCCCGGCAGGAAGCTATACGACGAATTCGGCGTGACCGCCTCACCGCGGGCGGTGCTGCACCCGAAGGCCTGGACCTCACCGCTGAATCCGCGGGTCTACCCCATCATCTGGCTGGGCATCCGCGCCGGCGGATCGCCTGCCCCCAGGCACGGGGATACTGCCCTCGGCCTGCCCGCGGACTTCCTCATCGAGCCGGACGGGCGAGTACGGGCCGCCAAATACGGCCGGCACGCCAGCGACCACTGGTCTGTCGACGAGCTACTGCAGTTGGCACGCACTCCACCAGCGGGCCTTCATCCCGCATCGCGCAGCACCTGAACTTCGAGGGCACGGCTCGAGAACAGCGGTATCGGACCCGGTCGCGCTCCGTCACAAGCAGCGGCCTACTGAGCCGCCGCTCTCAGCATCGCGCAGGGTGGTCCAGGCGGGCTGACCCGTCACGATGAACAGCACCGCGTCATCTTTGCCGTCGTGACGGGGATATAGGTCAGGCTCATCAGACGCCCGCGGTGAGCGGGATGGTCACCCGGATCACCGCCGCGCTGGATCCGGGCATTGGAGGCGATCCGCTCAGCGGCCGGGTGCGCGCTCGCGGTTGATGGCACCCTGAACGGAATCGACCCCGGCCGCATGGCCGCCGCCCGGCACCAGTTCCGCTCCGCCGTCCTGATCGGCCAGACACAGACAGCCGCCCGCGCCGGGCCACTCATGCGCAAGCACCACGCCCTGGCCCGCCGACTCCATGAGCGCGAGGACGACTACCTGCGGTTCACCGATTGTGCAGATCTCCACCGCTGATCCTCCGCGGGTTCAATGGCTTCGAAAAGCTCTCCCTGCGGGCTGGTGCCTGCTGACGCACAATCAAGATCATCTTCAGCCTGGATGCGGCCGTCGCCTCTGATGTGGAGCACCGCGACTCCGCGGTCTCGCAGCACCCGCCCGATGAGGAGGTGACGGTGGCATTTCGACGGATCTTCTTCGCTGCACAGCAGTGCAATACGGTAGTTCCTGGCACCTTAAGTACCCGGTCAATCGGGAATGCTGGCTGCGAGCCACCTGGTCGTAGCGGACATGATCCTGCTCATCGTAAAACTCATCACCATCTGGCCGGCCACCGAGCTGGCTGCCAAGCGAGACGTATTTGATCTCCTGTTGGGCGAGTGCGCCCTGGAGCGATCGTGCATCGAAGTGCGGGACATAGCGAGACCGTGGCGAGCTGCGTACATCAGCGACGACTTCGATGCGGCGACTCTTGAGGAGGCACAAAAGATCTTCAAGGGCGACGTTTGAGTGCCCGATAGAGTAGAGTCGCGGCCGCTCAATACCTATGGCAGGCCCACCCGTCGGCGTGGTCATAGGCTTCATCTTGAACTCCCGATGCCTGCCCTGCCAGTGATATCCAGCGTGCGACGACGGCATCAGCCCGCGGCGACGGGAGTGAGCGGCGTCCAGGCGCGGCCACTGTTGCGCGTCCGGTACATCTGCGGTGCCGTGGAGCCGGTCGCGTCCGTGCCCAGCACCCAGGCGTAGCCGATGCGGGTGCTGACGAAGTCGAAGCCAACGCCCAGCTGGGTGAAGGCAGTGCCCTGAGGGACGGCCGTCCAGCTCCGGCCGGCGTTCGCGGTGGTGTAGAAGACCGTGCCGATGCTGCCCTGCGGGCCCGCCGAGACCAGCACGCCGTCCCGCGCGCTGAAGAACGTGATCCGCGGGTCCAGCCCGCTGCCGACGGCAGGGCCCTTGTCTGCCACGTCCTGCCGAGGTTCTGGCTGACCAGGAAGTACGGCGCCGCAGGCGCGCGAGCCAGGGACACGAAGCCGGTCCGCCCGAAGAGCTGCGGGCCGAAGACCTCACACCCGTCCGTGGTGCACGTGCCGGCCGGGATCGGCAGCGCCTGCGCCGACCAGTGCATACCGCGGTCGCGGGTCACCCGCATCGCGTACGACAAGTTGTTGCACGCGCCCGCCAGCCACCGGCCGACGGCGTGGCAAAGGCCATCCCCGCCTTGTCGCACATCACGGGCAGGCCGCTCTTGCTGACCGCTGTGCTCGGCGGCGGGGGTGTGTGCGCCACCTCCGACCAGTGCAGGCCGCCGTCGGCGGTCCGGTACACGTCGGCGTAGTCGCGCCAGCAGTACGTCCTCCGAGCCGAGGTCCTCCAGGAGCCATCCGTGCCTGGTGTCCGGGAAGCTCAGGAACTCCGCGAAGCCCGGCACGTTCAGCGCCGCTGACCTGGTCCAGGTACGCCCGCCGTTGCCGGTCACAAACACCCGGGTCCGGTGCACGTCACCGGGAAACTGGTTGGCCGACGAGGCAGCGGTCACGGCCAGCCAGGCTCGCTGCCCGTTCAGCGCGTGCAACACCACCGTCGCGTACGGGGTGGACAAGAGCGCGCGCGAGCCACGCGGCGCGATCGTCGTCCACCTGCGCGCGCCGAACAGTCCGGGCGGGTATCAGATACGGAGCCCGCCCGCTGGTGGCCCCGGGGTTGGAAGTCCACCGCAGCGCCCACCCGGTATTCGCGGATGTCATCTGCAGCGAGTCGAGATAGATGCCAGCATCCGCGGTTCCGGCTGCTGACGCTGTGGTTGCTGCTAACGAAGTGGCTGCCAAAGCCACGCTGGCCGACAAGGCTGCGGCCACCCCGAGACGTGCAAATACCCGACGCAGACACATCTTCGCTTACCCCGTATCTCGCTATGACCCCGCAGATCAGTCGTAATCGTAATCAACAGGACAACAAGCTGGCAACCAGCTGGCGGGCTGCAGACCACTGACGGTGCGCTACATGTGACCGCGCACCCAGGCGATGGCTGCGCTGCGGTTGTTCTCCTCGATGTTGGTGTGGTCTCATCGGCGGGGAAATGCGCGGTGGCATGCGGGATGTGGGTGGCGAGCCAGCGGGAATGGGCTGGCGGGGCTGCGGTGTCGCGCAGCCCGTGCCACAGGGCAACCGGCGCCTGGATGGCGGCCGGGTCGAACCCCCACGGCACGAACGATGCGCTCCAGTCTTCCCACCAGCCTTCGTCGCCGCCCGCGTACCCGTCCGGTTCACCAGGGCCAGGTAGTCGGCCTTCTCCTGGCTATGGGCGGCATCTTTGCCGGCGCGGTCTGCCCACCGGTCCATCCACCAGGCGGGCGATGACGACAGCCGTGCGAACTCCGCTGACCGGGCCTGGAACTCGGCCCGTGCCCGGCCGGGATCGTCCCAAAAGACTCGGATCTCTTCCCGGAAGCCATCTGACATGCCTTCGGTGAAGTCCAGGCCGGGCGCCCCGTAGGGGCCCAGCGGGGCAAACACGCACCCCGAGGCGATCGCCTCGGGCAGCAACGCGGCGGTCGCCAGGGCGTACGCGCCACCGACCGATGACCCCCAGACCGCGGCCCGCGATATGCCCAGCTGCGCGAGGATTGCCTGCACGTCTTCAGCGCAGTCCGCGACCACCCGGCCCGGCCGCGGGGTCGACATCCCCTGGCCGGGGCGGTCGTAGCTGATCAGCCGCAGCCCGTGGGCCCGCGCGTCACGCACTGCGGCGGGGAACAGGTGCCGGGTTCCCCCGTGATGCGCGATGACGGGGAACCCCGATGCCGGCCCCGCGTCCTCGACCGCGACCAGGCGGTCGGCGACCCGGACGAGTTGTGGCGGCGGGCGCACAGCCAGACCCTACCGGCACTCGGATTCAGCCGCTCTGGGGCAGCTAGTGGCGGGCCCGGTTCGCGCTGTATGGGCCGGAGCGGTGGCCCGCCGCCAGGAGCCGGAACGGGGCGTCGAGGCGCGCTGCGTAGCCGTGACGCTGGTACAGGTCGCGGGTGCGAGGGCTGGAGGCCTGGAGGTAGGCGGGCACGCCGTCGCCGCCGAGGCCGTCGTGGCTTCGGCGTGCCGCCCGACGATGATCAGCTCGTGGCCTACGGGCGCTCGGCGACGAAGCTGCCCCGCTGCGGCAGCGTGTAGATCAGTCCCTCTTCGCGGAGCTGGGCCATGGCCCGGCGCACCGTCTGCCGCGAGACCTCGTGCTGCTGTTCCAGGTAGGACTCGCTCGGCCTGGGCCAGCGCTCTGGCGGGCGCCGGGGCGCTGGCCGTCAGGGGCTGCGTGACCAACCAGGGCGTGCTGGTGCCCACCATCAGCACGGCAGACGCCGTGCGGCTCTACCAGCTCAATTGCGATGGGACGGGCGGTATCACGTCAGCCTGACCGAGGGCACCTGGCGCGCGATCCGCGACAGCGACGCGCTGGCCGTCCTGACCGCCGCGACCGGTGACGAGCTGGCCGAGCTGATCAGCGCGGACTGGACGGCTAAGGGATGACCGACGAGCCGACCGTCGCGGATGTCCGGCGGGCGTACCCGGACTGGACGATTTACCAGGGCACCGACTCCGCTGGCGTTCCCGGCCCACCAATGCGAAGCCACCGGTACCGGTGGTCGTTGGAGAAGATCTTGCCGACCTGATGGAGGAGATCCAGCGGGAGATCAGCCACGCCGACGAGCTGACGCGGCAAGCCCGGCAGCTAGACCAAAACGCCCCCGGCCGTCATAAGAACCGATGGAACTCTGCTGCAGATGCGTCAGGAACCCAGCGGTTTCCGATTGATAGCCGTAATTGATCGACGGCTGCAGCTTGTGGTCAGGCTCCGGCACTTTCGCGTTGACGTCAGCGAGGCTGGATCTCGCCCATCGGACCGAAGCCGTCATGCGGTGTGTCGATGTAGATGATCTGCGGCTGCGCGGACACGAGGTCCGGCGCGGTATCGAAGAACCTCTTTACGTACGGCTGTTTGACGTGGGTAGCTCCCGCCTCGGCGTCCTTGAAGCCCTCGATGCAGACGAACTCGTTCTCGTCGGCGAGGCTCCGGGCGAACTGGAAGAACAGGCAGCCATCCTCGGAGTTGACGTCCTTGGCGTACGAATCTGCCAGTGCCAGCCACTCGTCCATCTTGTCCGGCCGGATCGGCATCGTGATGTTGATCAGGATCATGCGACCGCTCCCTTGAGGCGACTGTCGTCATCATCGTGGTGTGATCAGCGGCGAGCGTCAACCGCAGCGCCGCTGTATCCGGTTTGCCATCGCAACCCTGCTCCCCTCCCGTGCACCGTCCGGAGGGGTCAGCCAGATCTTCGGCCTTCGGTGTGGTCGGTCAGCGGCGGCGCTACCAGGCTCCGGCCCTTGATGTGGTCGGTCAACGGCGGCGCTACCGGGCTGCGGCCTTCGGTGTGGTCGGTCAGCGGCGGCGCTACCGGGCTGCGGCCTTCGGTGTGGTCGGTCAGCGGCGGCGCTACCGGGCTGCGGCCTTCGGTGTGGTCGGTCAGCGGCGGCGCTACCGGGCTGCGGCCCTTGATGTGGTCAGTCAGTGGCGGCGGCACCGGGCTCCGGCCCTTGATGTGATCAGTCAGTGGCGGCGGCACCGGGCTCCGGCCCTTGATGTGATCAGTCAACGGCGGCGGCAGCGGGCTGCGCTTTTTGCTGGCCGAATACTCGTTTGCTCGGCCTGCTGTCTCGCGATCGTGCGCTGTGCTGCTTCCACCAGATTCGTGCATCTGACCCGCCAACTCTGTCGGCAGACGCTCTCGACCGGCCGTGATCGCTATACGTCTCCCTGTAACAGTAACCCCGAACTGGGTCTATGCACTCCCGCGAGTTTCCTGCAGGGATCAGCAAACGCATCTGTTCAGAGCGCGGCCGGGGCGGAAAATCGTTATCCGCTGATTTGTCCTGGCCCGCTGCCGCTCAGGTAGCGTCGCTCGACGTGGCACAGGCACTTGGCTGGCGGTTCGCCAAGCTGTGGGCGGCCAGCACCACGTCGGCTCTGGGCAGCGGTCTGGCCACGATCGCGGCGCCGCTGTTCGTCTCGGCGCATACCAGGAGCCCGCTGATCGTATCTGCCACGTTCGGCGTGGCATGGCTGCCATGGCTGCTGTTCGCCCTGCCCGGCGGCGTGCTTGTCGACCGGGTCGACCGGCGGCGGCTGATGGTCACGATCGACTGGGCGCGGGTGACTGCGATGGGCGTCTTGGCCACCGCACTGCTGGCCGGGTCGTCCAGCATCGCGCTGCTGGACGCCGTGCTGTTCGTCATCAATGCGGGCGAGGTCGTCTTCCGTTCAGCGAGCCAGACGATGGTCTCCTCCGTCGTGCCGCGTGCGCAGCTCGAGCGCGCGAATGGCTGGCTTGTCGGCGGGACCACGATGATGCAGCAGATGATCGCTGGTCCGCTCGGCGGATTCCTCTTCGTGCTGGCAGCGTGCGTCCCGTTCTTTGTCAACGCGGGAACGTACGCGGCGAGCGCTATCCTTGTCGGCCTGATCGCGGGGACCTACCGGGCGTCGTCGCGCACCGGCGCAGGCGGCGACCGCGGAACGCGGCAGCAACACTCGGTCCGGGCCGAGCTTGCCGAAGGGTTCCGCTGGCTGGCACACCAGCGGGTGCTGCGCACGATGACGCTCTTGATCGGGCTGCTGAATCTCACGCTAACCGCGGCGACCGCAGTGCTGGTGTTGCTGGTGAAGGAGCGGCTTCACCTTGGCGCCGTCGGCTACGGCACGCTGTTCACGTGCGAGGCCGCCGGTGCCCTCCTTGGGTCTGCCTGCGGCGGCTGGCTCATCAGGCGGGTCACGGCAACCTGGACGATCCGGGTCGGGCTGCTGATCGAGGCAGGGCTGCACCTCACCCTGGCAACCTCACGCAGCGCATACTTCGTCGGGTTCATGCTGTTCGCGTTCGGCGTGCACAGTGCGTTGTGGACGATCGTGGCAAACTCGCTGCGGCAGCGGCTGACGCCACCGGAGATGCTCGGCCGGGTCGCCAGCACCAGCCTGTTCATCGCGGCCGGAGGCAACTGCCTCGGTGCCGTGCTCGGCGGCGTGATCGCGGCCAAGTTCGGGATCACCGCCCCCTACTGGGCCGGGTTCGTGGTCGCAGTCCTCGTGTCGGCCACCACCTGGCGGGTCTTCAACCGGGCAACAGTCGCCCAGGCATACGCACCCGGTCAGCCCGATGAGCCGTCCGCGTCGCACGCTGAACGCGAAAGACGCAGCGACGGCTGCCCCGATTTGTGACGGTGGATGGCGCGCAACTGCTGTGCGCCACGAACCAGCCGCTCCGGACGACAGGGTTGCAACCGCTGCCGCATCACGCCGTGCTTAGGTTGAAGCATGGACTATCGCACATTGGGGCATAGCGGCTGCGCGGTGTCGGCCTTCGGCCTAGGGACCATGACCTTCGGCGTGGAGACTGACGAGCCGGGCGCTCATGAGCAACTCGACCATTTCGTCGAGGCAGGCGGAACATTGGTCGACACGGCCGATGTGTACGGCGACGGGAGGTCGGAGGAGATCATTGGCCGCTGGCTGGCCAGCCGCCCGGCCGAGATCACCGAGCCAGTGGTGCTGGCCACGAAAGGTCGCTTCCCGCTGGATGATTCTCCCAACAGTGCCGGGCTGTCCGCTCGGCATCTGACCAGGGCGCTTGACGCATCGCTGCGTCGGCTGGGCGTCGAGGCGATTGACCTGTATCAGGTTCACGCCTTTGATCCGTGGACGCCGCTGGAGGAAACAGTGCGCACCCTGGATGGGTTTGCCCGCGCGGGCAAGATCCGCTACTGGGGGCTGTCGAACTTTACCGGCTGGCAGTTGACGAAGACGGTGCACCTAGCCCGCGCGCTGGATGCCGCCGGCCCGGTGACGCTTCAGCCGCAGTACAGCCTGCTGGTGCGGGAGATCGAGTGGGAGATCGTACCTGCGGCAGCAGACGCGGGCCTCGGGCTGCTGCCCTGGAGTCCGCTCGGCGGCGGCTGGCTGTCAGGCAAGTACAAGCGCGGCCAGCGGCCGTCCGGCGCCACCCGCCTGGGCGAGGATCCGAACCGTGGCATGGAGGCTTACGACCGGCGAGGCACAGCGCGCACTTGGGATGTCATTGACGCGGTGCAGAAGATCGCCGACCAGCGCGGGGTGTCCATGGCCGACATCGCGCTGGCATGGGTGAGCGATCGGCCAGCAGTGGCGTCGACAATCCTCGGCGCCCGCACCACCGAGCAGCTCGACAGCAACCTTCGCGCTGCTGGCCTGCATCTCAGCCCAGCCGAAACCGCCGCGCTAGACGCCGCCAGCGATCCGCGGCCCACTGATTATCCATACGGTCAGCTGGGAATCGAGCAGCGCGACCGCCACCTTGCCGGTGGCTAGCCCGGCCGGGCAGCGGTTCGGCGCGCCACGGCCCCGCTTCTGGCTCCTCGGGAGCTAACTGCATCAGCGGGGACGCTTCGGGTATCTGGCGCTCCTTCGCCCGTCTCGGCGTCTGGCCCGGCGCGAGGAGCGCCTGGACACCGCGGTCATTGCCGAGTCGGCCCCGCGCAGCAGTCTCGCCGTACGGGCGGATGGGTCATGATGTTCAGCCGCGACCGCGAGGCGATGGACAAGCAGCCGGGCCACCGGCAGTGCGACGACCAGCAGCAGCCACGTCCGCAGCCGGCCAGATAGGAAAACCCACATGGTCAACGCCTCTTCTCGTCTGGAGGCAGGGCCCTGGCCGCCCGGCGCTGAGATGCGGGACGCCTTACCGCAGCGGCCATCGCGCCTTCAAGGGCGGCGGCAGTCATCCTGCGGGGGTCGGCGGGCCGACTGCCTGGCGTCATCCCGTCGCCGCGGTCGTCGTTCGAGTGTGACTGAGTTTCCCGGCCGCGTGCTTGCGGGACTTCTTGGCTGTCTTCAGCTGCGACTTCATCGCCTTGATGTCGCGACTCCGCCTGTCGAGGTCGTCTTTGGCCGCGCTGACCGCCTTGTCATGCTTCTTCAAGCTTGCACGCAACTGCTTCTCTGTCTTCGCCGCCTGGTCAAGAGCGCGCTGGGCGTGGTCTAGGGACTTACCAGCCGACGTCGCGCTCGTCTTCCTGACTCCGGAGCTGACCGCATGGGCATTGGACTTAGTGTTCTTGGCGCGGGCTGGTGACTTGGCGCCACGCGAGACGCGGGAGCCCTTGGCGGTGGTGGTGCGGGTTTGGGTTGCCATAGGTGGTGGTTCCTTCCGGATGAGGTCGCCGCCGTCCTTCGGCCCCCGGCTCTGCAGCCTGCCGTGCAGGAAAAGCGTCCGGTCAAGCTCGCCGACGGCGATAGTGCGGCGGTAGAAAATGCCTACTGCCCGAGAAGGTGCCTGCTGCCCGCCACCTGGCGGCCCAAACACAGCCTGAACGCTCGGCGCAGCGGCAGGTGCCGGCGACGGGACCATAATCGACTGGGATCAACCGGCCGTTTTCCTACGATCGGGCGCATGCCGAGCTATGAGCCAGTAGACCTGTCCGGTGCCTGCAACGCCGGTGTGGAGGTTCTCGGCGATGAGCCGGGTGATGTTCCGCTCGGCAGCGTGGTCCTGCGCGGCCTGCCGTTCCTGATCGGGCCCGAGCCGCAGGCTGCGGAGCGATGCTTCCTGCTGCCGGGCGCCCCGACGTCGGTGGAGATCGGCCGGCTCGCGCCGCGGGTGATCGTCGCGCACCGGCTGCTCGAGCCGGGCGCACCCGCAGGTCAAGCCGTCGGCCAGACCGTCGCGGAGTATGCGTTTCACCTTGCCGACGGCGAGGTCGTGGTTGCGCCCATCCGGGAGCGGTTCGAAATCCAGGTGGTGCCGCCGGGGTGGGGCCGTCTGCCGTTCCTCGCCGTCACCGATACCAGCGACCACAGCATGCCGCGGTTCGAAGGCAGATGGGGCGACGCCGGGGCTCGCCTGGTCGAGCACGACATGGGCTGGCCCACCGGGTATTTCCTGTGGTGCTGGGAAAATCCTCGTCCGGAACGAGCGGTCGAACGGATCGAGTTCATCCCGCACGGCACGCGGTTCCTCGTGGCCGGCGTCACGACCAGGAAAACCGGCAGCACATGCTCGGCCACATGGTCCTCTGGGGCCTGAAGGAACCGGTCATGCCGTGGTGCAGCGACGGGCCCGACGAGGCCGAGCTCGGCGGCGCGCTGGACGCGACGCTGAGCGACTGGGCCGACCGGACGCACGCCCAGGGCGGCACCGTCGTCGCCGCGCACTTCCCGCATCCGAACGGCGAGCCCGCGGTTCTCGTCGCCACCGGCCGGGCCGACGCGGTCGAGATGCTGGTCCACTCCGACGACTCGATGCTCGAGTACTACCGGTATCTGAACAGCGGGTACCGCCTGCCGCTCGTCGGCGGCACGGACAAGATGTCAAGCGCGGTGCCGGTCGGCCTGTACCGCACGTACGCGCGGCTGGACGAGGAGTTCAGCTACGAGGCCTGCTGCCGGGCGGTACGGGCGGGCCGTACGTTCCTTTCCGGCGGGCCACTGGTGACGCTCTCGGTCGACGGGCGCGAGCCGGGCGACACCGTGCAGCTATCCGGGCCCGGAACGGTCAGCGTGCATGCCACGGTGCGCAGCATTTTCGCGCTCCGTTCGCTCGAGCTCGTGCGCAACGGCGAGGTCGTTGCGAGGGCAGAGGCCAACGGCGGGCGGCATGCCGAAATCAGCGAGCAACTGCGGATCGAAGGCAACTCATGGATAGCCTGCCGGGCGTTCGGCGTCGATTATCACCTCGATGAATGGGGTCGCCAGGTATTCGCCCACGCCTCGCCGGTCTATGTCGCCTGCGGCGGCGACTGGGCGATGACCGATCCCGACGGCATCCGCTACATGCGGACCCTTGTCGAGGGCGCCCGCGAGTATGTACGGCACACCGCTGTCCGGCGGTCCGACCAGCTCACGACGCACCATCACGGCGAGGCCGACCACCTCGCCTGGCTCGAGCGGCCGTTCAACGAGGCCTTGCGCGCGCTGGAAGAGCGCGACCGCAGCTGATGGCCAGACCCGCGGCCGTCTATCAGGCTTGATGCCCCTTCGGGACCAGATCGGGATTCAGTCCCGCTCGGTACAGGCGGGCGCGCGCTTCGTGCCGGGTGAGAGTCTGCTCGGAACCGCCGGCTAGGGAGTGGGTCTTGGCGTCGACTGCGCGCTGCCACAGTCCGGCGGCCCAGAATGCCGCGCAGTCCTCTGACGTCCAGCGGCAGCCGCGGGCTTGCTGGTAGGCGTCGAGGAAGGCCGCGCTGTCCTCGACACTGGCCAGCGGCCCCGGAGGGTCGATGCCGAGGAAGCTGACCGCGGCGAATCCCGCAATCGCCGGTTCGGGCTGGCTGATGACGCTGTCCCAGTCGTGCACCGCGATGAGCTTCCGGCCCTGCCAGCGCAGGTTGTCCGGGTGCCAGTCGCCGTGCCCGATCACGGGGTCACGGGCGTAGGTGCGCAGGCGGTCTCGGACGGCTGCTGCGACCCGGTCCAGCCATTGCGGTTCCGGGTAGGCGTTCAGGTCTGCGTCGACGTCTTCGGACGTGGGCCACAGCCCTGGCTCAGTGTGATCCCAGCCGACCCACGACGGGGACGGTGTCAGGCTCGGCACCGACCCGGGGCCCGGCGCCAGCTCCACCAGGTGGGCCAGCCGAGCCGCCGACAGCGCAGCCAGCTCGCCGTCCGGCGGCTGGTCGACGTCCGGGACAAGCGCCTCGGCGGAGGCGGCATAGCCGTCCAGCGGCTGCAGGTCGACCAACGGCTCGGGGCACGGAAAGCCGGCCCTCCACAATGCCCGGTGCACGACCGCGCATCCGGCGAGCCGCGGCATGCTGGGCCGCACCTTGACGACCACCTCCCGGCCGTCTGCCAGCCGAAGCCCCTTTACGGTGGACAGATTGCCGGTCCCGAACAGTTCCGCCGCGGGCGGCGCTCCGAGCCATCGCGTGCACCAATCGGCCAGCGCATCAGCACCCACGGTCGGGCGGCGGGTCTCGGGCACCACCCCATCTTGCCGAAGCCGGCAGCGTCAGACGGGCGGTATCCCAGCTGGCTCAGCCATGCAGGCCCGCGAAGCAGTCGAGGATGCGGTCCACATCTTTCTCGGTGTTGAAGGCGTGCAGGTCCAGCCGGATGTACTGCAGCTCGGGCATGGTCGCGATGCGGTGCTCGGCCAGAGCGGCAACCGCTGCCGGCAGGTTGGGGACCTCTACCGAGCACACGCCAGCCCGCTCGTTCGCCGGACGCGGAGTGACCGGGTCGAAGCCGCGGTCCTCGAGCCCCTTCAGCAGCGAGCCCATGAGGCTGTCGACCCGGGCGGCGATCCGTTCGATCCCCGCCTGGTTGATGAGCTGCAGTGCCGCCTGGGATCCTGCCAGCGGAATGAAGCTCGGCATGCCGTAGCGCACGCCGGCACCGCCGGGTAGTGGCTTGAACTCGGTCACGTCGACCGGGAAGTCCTTGACCGCAGCCCAGCCGCTGATCGGGCTCGGCTCGTCCAGCCATCCCGCCCCGATCACCAGGTAGCCGGTGCCGGGCGGCCCCAGCAGCCACTTATAGCCGGGGAATCCGATGAAGTCGATGTCGTCCGTGTAAGGGGCGAGCGGCACGGCGCCTGCCGACTGGGCGGCGTCGACCAGCAGCGCCCAGCTCGCGTCCCGGCGGCGGCTGCCCAGGGCAGCCAGGTCGAGGGCGGCGCCGCTTCGCCAGGCCACGTGCGTCGCAACCACGGCGATCGTTTCCCCGTCCGCGTGGGCGAGCAGTGCCTCGACCGGATCCTCGTGGTCACCGGGGGATGCCCAGCGAACGGTCAGCGACGGATGGTGCTGGCCGGCGACCAGCCATTGGTAACTGCTTGCCGGATGGCAGTCCCAGTGCAGGACCACGTTGGCCTGGCGCGCACCCGCCCGCTGCCAGCGGGCCAGCACCATCGCCGTCGCGACGGACATGGCGTGTGACGTGCTCTCGCTCACGGCGACCCGCTCGGGCGGGCAGCCGAAGAGGACGGCCACTTCCTGGCGCGCCCCGTCGAACACCGCCCATTCTCGCTGCGAAAGCGTGACAGGGTCGGCATCCCAGGCCGCCATTACCCGGTCGATTGCCGCCCGGACGCTCGTGGCGATCGGCGCCTGGCCGCCGGACCAGGCGAACACGTGGTTCTCGAGGTAGGGGAACTCGGCGCGCAGTTCGGTCCACCAGGTTGCGTCGGTGCTGTCCATGTCCGTTCCCTCCAGGCCATTTGCGCTGCTCTTGACGTTGTGGGCGGTCTGGTTCACCATGCTCATTTAAGCGCGTTTGCTCATATGAGCGCCAGAGAGGCGGATCATGGCAGGCGGATCGGACAGCCAGCGGATGATGCTGAAGGTCTGTTACCAGGCCTACCGGCGTCACCTGTCCCACAAGGAGATTGCGGCCAACCTGGGCATCAGCCGGTTCCAGGTCGCCCGCCTGCTGCGCGCCGCCCACGACGCGGGCTACATCAGCGTGAACATCCTCGAGCCGGAGCGCTGGCATTCCGGCCTGGAAGCACAGCTCGAGGAGCGCCTCGGCCTGAAAGCGGTCTTCATCGTCGACGGCGAAGACGTTGAGGAATCCGAGCTGCAGTCGCGGGTCGGCGACGCGGCCGGACGGTACCTGCTGGAACAGAATCTGGATGGCGCGGTCATCGGCATCTCGCTCGGTGAAACCATCAAGCGCCTGGTCGCATCGCTGCCTGCGCGGGTGCCCGGCAAGGCGCAGGTCGTCCAGCTGATCGGCGGCCGGGGCCGGGTCGCAGCCGAGGTGTCCTCGATAACGCTGGCCATCGACCTGGCCCGCCGGTTCGGCACCGAGCCCCACCTGCTCTTTGCCCCGGCCGTTGTGGACACGGCCCAGCGCCAGGTGCTGCTCACACACGACGACCTGCGCGCCACGTTCGACATGTTCGGCAGGCTCGACATCGCCGTGCTCGGAGTCGGGTCGCTGACCGACCCCACCACCTCGCGGCTGCGCTACGACGGCGTGATCGACGACGCCCTGCACGCCGACCTGCTCCGCCAGGGTGCCGTCGCCGACGTGCTGTCCTACGTGCTGAACGACGACGGGCAGGTGCTCAGCTCGGGGCTCGAGGACCGCACGATCTCAATCGGCCTGGACGACTTGCGGCGAACACCGCACCGGATCGGGGTCGCCAGCGGCTGGCGCAAGAGCCGGGCCGTGCGCGCCGCAGTAGCCTCCGGCCTGGTCAACATTCTCGTCACCGACAGCCAGATCGCGACCGCGATCATCGCCGGGGAGCGGTGACCTTCGGGTGCTGAACTTCTACGACACGTCGACCGCGCCGACACCGGCGATGATCGAGGCGATGGCGCACGCCGAACTCGGCGACGACGTCTACCACACGGACCCGACCGTCAACGAGCTCGAACGGGTCGGCGCAGGCATCCTCGGCCATGAGGACGCGGTCTTCATGCCGACCGGCACCATGTCCAACCTGAGCGCGATTCTGGCCGCCGCCGAGCGGGGCACCGAGGCCATCGCCGAGGCCAACTCCCACATCGTCTACTACGAGGCGGGAGGCGTGGCGGTACTCGCCGGAGTGATGCCCCGGACCATCCCAACCGACGACGGCGTGCTGACCGCCGAGCGGGTCAGGCCGTACCTGCGCAAGCCCGATCAGCACTACCCGCCGACCTCCATGCTGTGTGTCGAGAACACACACAACCGGGCCGGCGGCACGGTGACCGACGTCGCCACGATGGCAGGGCTGCGGGCGCTGTGTGATGAGCGCGGACTGCACCTGCACGTGGACGGGGCGCGGATCTTCAACGCCGCGGTCGCGCTGGGCGTCAGCGTAGCCGCGCTGTCCGGCCCGGCTGACTCGGTCTCGGTCTGCCTGAGCAAGGGGCTCAGCGCGCCGGTCGGTGGGCTGCTCGCCGGGAGTGCGGAGTTCGTGACCAGGGCCCGCAGGGCGCGCAAGCTGCTCGGCGGCTCGATGCGGCAGGCCGGGGTCGTGGCCGCAGCCGGCATCGTCGCACTGCAGACCGGCATCGACCGCCTCGCCGAGGATCACCAGCGAGCCCAGAATCTCGCCGACGGACTGCGGTCGGTCGGTGGGCTGCGCGTGCTCACCCCTCGTCCGGCCACCAGTTTCGTACTGGTCGACGTCACCCCGTCCGGCCGGACCGCCGACGACGTGGTCGCTGGCCTGCGGCGGCACGGCATCAACGCGTCGTCGAGGCCACCAGCGACCATCCGGTTCGTCACCCACCGCCAGATCAGCGACGACGACGTGGCCACCCTGATCAAGACGATCACCGAAGTCGTCGGGGGAAGCCAGCCATGACCCCGCGGACGAGCGGTGAGGCGACGGTGCTCGGGATTGACCTCGGCACCGGCAGCGTGCGCGCCGGACTGTACACCCAGGGCGGCGCCCTCCTGGCGGCGCACGAGGAGGGGGTGACCACGGCACATCCGCACCCTGGGTGGGCCGAGCAGTCTCCCGCCCAGGTGCTGGATGCGCTGTACCGGGCCGTGGCCCCCGTGGCCGCCTTGGCCGCCGGCTCACCGCCGGCAGCACTCTGCGTTGCCTCGACCGCGGTCAGCGCGGTCGTGATCGGGGACGGCGACGTTCCGGTCGGACCGTCGCTGCTGTGGATGGACACCCGCGCCGCCGGCGAGGCGGCGGAGATCACCCGCACCCAGCATCCGGTGCTGCAGTACACCGGCTGCCGGGTCTCGCCGGAATGGATGCTGCCCAAGGCGCTCTGGCTGGCCCGCCACGATCCATCGCGGTACGGGGCGGCGCACCGGCTCGTCGACGTCCACGACTGGGTGATGTTCCGCCTCACCGGGGACTGGAGCCTGGCGCAGGCCACGATCGCGGCCGAATGGTCCTACGATCCGCTGGCTGGACGCTGGCCCGCCGACCTCCTGAACACCCTGAACCTGTCCGGCCTGCTCTCCGGCTGGGAGCTACCACGGCTGCCGCCCGGCGCCGTGGCAGGCCAGCTGACCCCGCAGGTCGCCGCGAGCACCGGGCTCCCGGCGGGCTTGCCCGTGGTCCAGGGGCTGATGGACAGCTACGCGGCGGCCCTGGCGGCCGACGTGTACCAGCCGGGCCGGGTCGCGGTGTCGATCGGGAGCTCCTCGTCCTACCTCGCGCTGTCGCGGCAGTTCTCGCCCGATCCGCGCCTGCTGGGGCCAGTGCCCGAGGCCCTCGGCCCGGGCACGATCGTGCAGCAGGGCGGCCAGACCTCCGCGGCCGCGGTCGCGGAGTGGTTCTCCCGCCAGCTCGCGCCTGGCGTCCCGCTGGCCGCGCTCGACGCCGAGGCCGCGGCTGTCGGGCCCGGGGCCGACGGGCTGTGGGCCGTCGACACCTGGCAAGGCTGCCGCACCCCGTACCGCAACCCCGCGGCCCGCGGCATGTGGGGCGGCCTGACGCTCGCGCACACGCGGGCGCACCTGTTCCGGGCGACGCTGGAATCCGTCGCGTTCGGCGGCCGTGCTGTGCTGGAAACGCTCGAGGAGGCGGGCGTGGACAGCCGTGAGCTGGTGGTAACCGGCGGAGCCGCACGCAGCAGCCTGTGGATGCAGATTCACGCGGACGTGCTCGGACGGCCGCTGCTGCGCCTGGACGCCCAGCAGCCGGTCACGCTCGGCGCGGCCATGTGCGCAGCGGTCGGGGCCGGCGCGTACCTGAGCCTGGCCGCGGCCGCCGCGGCCATGTCGGCGACGAGCCAGGGCTGGCTTCCCGACCCGGAGCGGCACCAGGCCTACCAGCCGCTGTACGCGAGTTACCTGGACCGGGCCGCCTCGGTCAGCTCGCTCGAGGGCGAGCCTCAGCACAGCACAACCAGGGCGCCGGGTCGCGGCGCGCCAGTAAGGGGTGACGATGAACGGCAAGACCACGTGGTGGTTCCCGGACGGCGACCTGCCCGAGCCGGTACCCGGTGACCGGTTCACCAGCCACGAATCACTCATGGTCCTGAACCCGAACCCCGAGCCTGCCACGGTCTCGCTGACCTTTTACTGGGAAAACAAACCACCGACGTCGGTACATGGCCTGGTCGTCGAAGGCGAGCGGGTGCGCTGCATCCGTCTCGACCGGCTCGAGGGCGTCTCGATCCCGTACCGCACGCAGTACGCCATCAAGCTCGAGAGCGACGTCGGGGTCTTCGTCTCGTACGGCCGGCTGGACACAGCGCAGCCCAACTTCGCGCTGGTTGGCCTGATGGGGCAGGCGGAATGACTGCCGGGCCGGGCCGGTTCGCCGGCAAGGTCGTCGTGGTCACTGGGGCGGGCAGCGGGATCGGCGCGGCGGCCGCCGACCGGTTCGTGGCCGAGGGCGCCCGGGTGGTCTACGCGGACCGGGACGCCGGCCGGCTCAGCCGAGTCGCCGCGTCCGAATCGGTCCTGGCGGTCGCGACGGACGTGGCCGACCCGGCGTCCGTCTCGGAGTTGGTGAGCGCGACCCTGGACCGGTTCAGCCGCGTCGACGTCGTGGTATCCAACGCGGGCATCTGGCGGGGCAGTCCGTTCCTCGACGTCACCGACGAGGAATGGGACGAGGTCCTCGGCGTCAACCTCAGGGGAACCTTCCTCGTCTGCCGCGGATTCGCCAGGGCGATGGCGGCGGCCGGGACCGGCGGCTCGATCATCGTGACCGCCTCCACGAACAGCTTCCTGGCCGAGCCGGACAGCGCCGCATACAACGCGTCCAAGGGCGGCGTCGTGATGCTCGTGAAATCCATGGCGGTGGACCTGGCGGAGGCCCGAATCCGGGTCAACGCGATTGCACCGGGAACCATCCGCACCAACATCAATGCCGATGTCCAGTCGTTGCCCGAGGGCGGGAGCCCGCTGTACGCGTTCCCGCCCGCCCGCCGGTGGGGAGACCCGGAGGATCTCGCAGGCCCGATCTCCTTCCTCGCCTCCCCCGACGCGGACTACATCACCGGAAGCGTTCTCGTCGTCGACGGCGGCCAGATATCGCTGAATGGCGTCGTGCAGTAGGACCGTCGCCAGCCTTGTTCCCCAGCCGTCCCGCGGACCTGAAGGACTCCTCATGACTGACTCAGCGCAACGGCCCCTCGTCGGTTCCGGTCAATCGAACCTGGGCCTGGCCAAGGGCAAACTCGGCCTCGGCGACGTCCTGTTCCAGGGCATCACGCATATCGGCCCGGCGGTGAGCGTCATATTCACGCTGCCGTTCATCGTCTCCTACGCGGGCGCAGCCGCCCCCATCGCGCTGATCGGCGCCGTGATCATCATGCTGTTCATCGCCAACACGGTGTCCGAATTCAGCAAGTACATGCCGTCCACGGGCGGCTACTACTCGTTCGTCCGGCGCGGGCTCGGCCCGCGGTGGGGGTTCCTCACCGGGTGGAGCTATTTCGCCTATGACCCGCTGGGACCCCCGGCGGTGCTCGGGTTCATGGGCTACCTTGCCGAGAACGTGCTGAAATCCGGAACGGGCGTGGACATCCCGTGGTGGGTGTTCGCCCTGGCCGGGCTGGCGCTGACCTGGGTGCTGATCTACCGCGGCATCGCGATCTCGACGAAGACGGCCGTCCTGCTCGGCTCGCTGGAACTGCTGATCATGGTGGCGCTGTCGATCAGCCTGCTGGTCTCCCCAGCGCACAGCTACAACTGGACCGCGCCGTTCAATGTGTCCAACTCGCTCCAGGGCATCCACGGCATCTGGTACGGGATCGTGTTCTCCATCCTCGCGCTGAGCGGCTTCGAGTCGGTGGCGCCGCTGGCCCGCGAGACGCGCGATCCCCGCCGCCTGCTGCCGCGGGCGATCTTCGGGTCGATCATCCTGGTCGGCGTGTTCTTCGTGTTCGCGGGCTACGCCGGCATCGCCGGGTGGGGCGTCGACCAGGCGAAAGACTTCGCTACCAACGCGAACCCGTTCTACGTGATGGCCCGGCGGGTCTGGGGGCTGGGCTGGATCTTCGTGTTCGTCGCCATCATCAACAGCGTGGTCGCGATATCAATCGCCGCCAGCAACGCGGTCACCCGTGTCTGGTACGGCATGGGCTCGGTGGGTGTACTGCCCAAGGACCTCGCGAAGATCCAGCCCCGGTT
The DNA here is from genome assembly GCA_963778075.1 of uncultured Actinomycetota bacterium. Classification (GTDB taxonomy): domain Bacteria; phylum Actinomycetota; class Actinomycetes; order Streptosporangiales; family Streptosporangiaceae; genus JASHPR01. The sequence goes on from CAVZTJ010000001.1 coordinate 469,801, forward strand.
CAAGACTCCAAGCAACGCGGTTAACCTGCAGATCGGGGTGTCGGTGGTGCTCACCATCGCGGTCGGCCTGTGGGTCGGCTCGGCCGACATCTACGGGTTCCTCGGCGACATCATCACCGTGGCCATCGTGATCATGTACGGGCTCGCCAACATCGCGCTGTTCTTCTACATGCGCCGCGAGCAGGCCGAGCACTTCCGGTGGTGGCGGCACGGGCTCATCCCGCTCGTCGGCACGCTGCTGCTGCTGCCGGTGATCTGGGTGACGTTCGTTCCGCTGCCCGCCTACCCCTTCGACCTGGTGCCGTACATAGTGGTGGCCTGGATGATCATCGGCGCCGGGGTCATGTGGTGGATTGAGAAGCGCAAGTCGGCCAGCATGATGGCGATGGACGACGCGTTCAAGACCATGGACGCCGACTTCGACCCGACGATCCTGTGACGGGCTGACCCCCGGCTGCCCCCGGCACGCGGATCGTCGACCTGACGCATCCGCTGGTCGGCCAAGCGCCGACCTATCCGGGGCAGCCCGGCCAGCCTGTTCCAGACCGTTGCGACGGTGGCCGACGGTGGCTTCCTGATGAGCGAGATCCACGCACGCTCGCACGTGGGCACGCACGCGGACAGCCCTGCTCACTTCATCGCCGATGGAGCCACAACGTTCACGATCGGGGTGGATCGCTGGATGGGCGACGCCTGGGTTGCGAGGGTGCCGGAGGCCCGCGGGCCGATCGAGCCCGGCATGCTCAGGCTGCCACCGCAGCCCGCGCACGCGCTGCTCATCTCGACCGGCCATTCACGGCACTGGGGAACGGAACGGTACTACGGGCAGGCGCCCTACCTCAGTGTGGCCGCTGCGGAGCGGATCATCGAGGCGGGGTTCGGCCTCGTCGGCCTCGACTTCGGGTCGCCCGACGAGACCGGGAGCCCGACCGAGCCGTGCCATCACGCGCTGCTCGGCGCCGGCGTTCTCATCATCGAGAACCTCAATGGGCTGGAGGACGTGGACGCCGGCCGGTGCTGGTTCTGCGCGGCCCCGTTGCTGACCGGCGGCGGGGACGGTGGGTTCTGCCGGGCGTTTGCCGCGGTGCCGTCATGACCTCTGGTCTCCCGCACGGCCCCGGGCCTGGTGATCGTCTCGGTGGCGTACCGGCTCGCGCCCGAGCATCCCTTCCCCGCCGGGGTCGAGGATTGCTACGCCGCTCTGGCCTGGACCGCCGAGCATGCCACGGAGCTCGGGATCGACGCGCTGCGGCTGGTCGTCGGCGGCGGCAACGTGCAGGCGGTACTCGACCTGGACGCGCCGGCCGCGGTTGCCACCACCCGGCTGCTGGTCGACTCGTCCTGGCTGGTGGTCACCCGCGGCAGTGAGCAGAACCTGTTCAGCATGCTGGAGACGATCCGGACGTTCACCGCACTGCAGCTCGAGCAGAACGGCGACGGACCAGCGGCCAGGCGGCGGCACGCGCTGCACTTCGCCGCGCTCGCGACGGGCAGCGAGCAGGGACTGGCCGGGCCGGACGCACCCGTGGCACATCGGCATGTCGGATGCGTCCGTCACCGTGCAGATGGCCGAGCTTGTCCGGCCAGCCGCCAGCTCCCCGGGCACGATCGCCCAGGGCCTGGCCGTGCTGTCCGGTCCCGGAACCGTGTGGCTGCAGTCGATGCCGCTGCTCGCCGGTCCGCACCGCCCGTTTGCAGTCCGCGACGCACTTACGCAGTCAAGCCAAGAGCGAGGGAAACCAGGAACATGAGCCGTAACGCAGTCCGCCCGCGTGGTCTAGCGGGCACAGCCGCCGTGGTCGTGATCGCGGCGGGATTGGCCGTAGCCGGGTGCGGGGGGTCATCCAGTTCGGGCACGGCGGCCGGAGGCAACGCTGCCAGCAAGTCACCCGCCGCCTCTCACAGCACCGGCTCGAGCGGCTCGACGTCGGCAACCACCACGGCCGCGGTGCCGTTCCCGGTCGGGGTCGGCGACATCTGGCGGTACCGGACCACCGATGGCAGGACGGTCAACAGGATCATCGCGGTGACGCCGGCATCCGGCGGCCAGCAGGTGACGATGCGCACTGCCATCACCAACCTGGGTTCGACCACGCACGACACCGCGTACTACGTGGTCAACTCGGATGGCTCGATCTCGCTGCCGTTCAGCCAGTTCGACACCAGCAGCTCGGGGGCCTCGGTCAAGCTCATCTCGGGCAGCATCTTCTGGCCGCCTGCTGACCAGCTTTCGTCCGGCAAGGCTTACCACGACGCGCTGAAGCTCGAGTTCAGCGAAGACGGCACGACGCAGAATGTCACGGCGCACGTGACCGTGCGCGGCGCCGGCACCCATAGCGTCACTGTTCCTGCTGGCACCTACAACGCCGGCGTAGTGAACATGACGATGGCCGAAACCATCGAAGGCATCTCGGTGAGCAGCGTCGTAAGGACCTGGCTCGCTCCCGGCGTCGGGCCGGTAAAGAGCGAGGTGATCCTGCACGAGGGCGGCACCACTCACGTCGCCGCCGAGAATCAGCTGGTCTCGTTCAAAGCCGGCTGATCGCCGAACCAGGTCAACGCGGGCCCGCGACGAGTCGCACGCTGCGGGCCCGCGCGAGCGCCGGAGGCCTATCCATCCGCCGTGCGCTCAGAACCTATTGACCTGGATATTGCCATCGCCAACCTGCACTCCTTTGGAGCCTGTGATCGTCACGTCGTACTTGCCGGTGCGTGCGCCGGCCCCGTCGACCAGCTCCATCAAGGCCTTGGCGGCAGCTACCAGGTCGGCATCGCTGGCCGCACCAGCATCGGTGAGCTTTCCGGTGAGGACCGACTCCCACCTCTGCGGGGCACCCTCGTGCCGTTCCAGGGCCAGTTCGCCATCAGGCCGCTGTTCGATGGGCGTGCGCTGTCGGCAGCGGCGCAGGGGCCCAAATTCAGGATGATATCTGCTGATACAGTTCCGCCTTCGCGGGCTGCGCCCCGCTGAGGCGTGACATGTAGTGCAGAGCACTCAGGTGGTTGGCCAGCTCGCGTGCTGCATGGTCAGCATTGCCGGTGCGCAGGTGCGCCAGCAGACGGCGTTGTGCGCTAACGATCATCCCGTTCGCCCCCGGCCCGACGGCGGTCATCAGGTCACGCATAAATCCGGCGGCGCCGTCCGGTGCCCGGTCGCCGGTCACCTCGGCCAGCAGGCGGAAGGTTCCCGCGTACGCCGCGGCCTTTCGCCCCCATCCCGGCTGGGACGGCATCCGGGACGCTTCTTCGACACTGTCGCTCAGATTTTGCAGTGCCGCCGCCGTCATCCGGCCGAAAGCGCTCCGGGCCGCTCTGACCTGGCCCTCGATCAGCTCACCCGGCCAGGCCGCGCTGGCCAGCGGGGCTGGCCCGTCCGGTGTTTGGGTCGGCCGCTCCCCCGGGCCCGCCGGCGCGGGCCTCCGGCGCTCCTCTTCGGTGAGGCCGCCCCAGATCCCGTCCGCCTGGCCGATACGCAACGCAAATGCCAGGCAGTCCCGCCGGACCGGGCAGGGCGCACAGATGGCCTTGGCGCTCTCGACCTGCCCCAGCGACTTGCCGGAGCCCGACACTGGAAAGAACAGGTCCGGGTCGGTGTCCTGGCACGCCGCCGCTGACCGCCAGTCTTCCCCACGCGCCAGGCCGGTCACCCGCGGCTGGCTGGCGTCCCCAGTGAGCAGGATGGCTTCCACGGTCAGCTCCCAACCGGATTGCTGGTCGACGTGGCCCTCAGGTACCCCTCCCGGCACAGCAGGGTCTGCAGCCTTTCCAGCCGGACGACCAGAGCCGCGGTCTCCTCGAGGACCTCGTCCCGCACCTGCGAACCCAGTGGCGTGTCGCCGATGTGGGCCAGCGCTGTGTCCATCGCGTCCCTGGCCCGGCGCAGCAAAAGCGTGGCAGGCGCGCCGCTCGCTCCGCGGATTTCATGCATATTTGTCACTTCTGTAAGCCTTTCGTCTCCTCCGCACCTCATAACTAATGCAGTGTCGTGCGCAGCAGGGTGAACTGGGATCACACGGTCTGGGTGATTCCGAGTCGCCTGCCCTCATCCGTATCGCTTGCCCATCCACGGTCGCGCACGGAGCCGTGCCACCACACCCGTAAAGACCCGTGCCGACACCCTGGTTCACCCCCAAGGACCGCCCGCCGCCTTCGTCACCGCCCGCCGCCTTCGTCACCGCCCGCCGCCTTCGTCACCGCCCGCCGCCTTCGTCACCGCCCGCCGGCCGGGGCGGGCACCAGCCAGTTCTTTACCGGGAGCATCCGCGATGAAAAGGTTTCGGCCAGACCAGCACGCAATCGACCCGTTCCGGCAAGTCGTCGGAGAACGGCTCGAGCCGAATGGCCACCCGGGGCCTCTATCGCAGGGCCAGGGATGAGACCAGGGTCTTTCGCCGGTGTGAAACGGCCACCCGTGACGCAATCGTGGATGCCGTAACAAAACCTGTGGCGCACTGCGGGACGACCCGGGCGGCCGCCCCGGGAGGAGGAACCTATGTCCGGCGCTGTCGGCGCCCGCCCGCCGGGTGGGCAGCATCGGGAACCGGGGCTGACGCCAACGAAGGAGCAGCCGCAGGCCGGCGCGCTCGGCCTGACGTCGGCGACCGGGCTGGTCATCGGCACCGTCATCGGGGGCGGGGTGTTCACGATGCCGGCGGTGCTCGCGGGCGCGGGCACGTGCCTCGCTGCTCGGCACCGGCGCCGCCGCCGTCGTGTACCTGGTGGCGTCGGCCGCGGTCATGGGCCTGGTGGCGCACCACTCGCTGGTGAACAACGGGGCACCGTTCGTCAACGCCTTCCAGACGATCTTCCCGCACGGCACCTGGGCCGGGAAGCTGGTCGCCGCGCTGGCCGCGGTGTCCGGGTTCGGGGCGCTCATCGGCTGGACCCTGGTCATCGCCGAGGTGTCCCGGGCACCGGCGAACGACGGCCTGTTCCCGCGGCCGTTCGCCTGGGCCGACCGCAGGGACACCGCCTGCGGGAGAACCTGCACATCCGCGCCGTGTACAACTATCACCCGCTGTTCGCCGATGGCGGCTTCGTCACCTACTACGGCGATGACGACGCCAATCACGCGGGCGGCGGCGGCATCCCCGTGGTGGCGGACGCCTCGGGCGCGCTGCGCGGCGTCGAAGCCGTCGTGGACAAGGACCTGACCGCAGCGCTGCTGGCCGAAGCTGTGAACGCCGATGCCCTGCTGCTGCTGACAGACGTCGACGCCGTGATCGACGGCTTCGGCACCCCGGACGCGCGCCCTGTCTCTCACGCCACACCTGCGGAACTACGGGCCCGCTCGTTCCCGGCCGGCTCGATGGGCGCGAAGGTGGAGGCGGCCTGCCGGTTCGTGGAGGCGACCGACAAGATGGCGGCGATCGGCCGCCTCGACGCCGCCGCGGCGCTGCTCCCCCCGCCCACCAGATGAGCACCTCCGCGGGCTGCCCGCGCTCAAGCGGCAGGAGCTGATGGGGGCGGCCGGCGGCAAGCAGCGCCGCCGGCATCCGGAGCGTGTGCGCCACCACCACGTTGTCGTCGGCCATCCCGTGGGGGCGGCCCCGGCATCACATTGGCACGCGGCCCTACAGCCACGCGACACGTTAATCCGGTCACAGGACGGGGCCAGGTTAACGGCGAGCTCAGGTCGGCTGGCTGATGGCCCGCCAGCAAGCGCGGGCGATCTCGTTGAGTTGTTCGTCGGTCAGCTTGGTTTCGTCTGCTGCGAGCCGTGTGGCGGGGCTGACCCCGAGGTCGTAGATGACCTCCAGTGGCAGTGGCAGCAGCCGGGCGGCGACATCGGGCTTGGCCGTCTGCGCCGCGAGCGGGTCACCGGTGGCGATCGCCGCTTGGTGCGCGGCGCTGCGATAGGGCGACTGGTCGACCTGCAGCAGGAAGCGCGCGTGATCGGGGTTCTCTTTGAGGTGGCGGTAGGCGGCCAGCCAGATGATGCGAAACTGCTCGCCTGCCTCCAGGCCCTCATCGATGCCGTCCGCGGCGGCCGCAGCGGCAGCGCCAAGCTGCGCCTTGGTCTCGCAGTAAGCCGCGAGTACCAGTTCGTCCTTGGAGGCGTAGTGGGTGTAGGCGGTGCCGGTCGCTACGCCGGCCTGGCTGGCGACGGCGCTCATCGACGCGCCATGGAAGCCATGGCGCGCTACAAGCGCGCGCAGTGCGCTGCGCACCGCGGCGGCGCGGTCCAACGCCGGGGCCGTCATGCTGCCGCCGCACGCAGGTCGATTGCCACCCCGGTCTCGCGCTCGGATACCTCCCACAACGCTGCGATCGCCTTATCCATGCCGAGCCTGCGCAGGATCGGCTTGCGCACTGGCGGGCCGCTGTTGACGAACCGCGGGCCGTAGAACTCGCCGCCCTTCGCACCTGGGTCAGTCGCCGCGCGCAGCTGCGACAGCGCTCCGCCGGCCGCGGACGTCCCGGTACGGCGGGAGAGGGAGAGGAAGAACCTCTGGCTCACGCCGCTGTCGCTGTCCCGTACGCTGACCGCCTGCAAGTCGGTGTTCGACAGCCCTGGATGCGCGATCAGGCTGGCCGTGCTCGCGCCGGCCTTATCCAGCTCGCGCTGAAGCCCCAGGCCGAAGTGGAAGTTCGCGAGCTTGGCCTGGCCGTAGGCGCGCCATGGCCGGTAGCGGCCGCGAAGGTGCGGGTTGGCCGGGTCGACGGCACGGCCCATGTGATGGGCCGTACTGGTCACGGTCACGATCCGCGCGCCACGGGTAGACAGCAGCGCGGGCAGCAGGAGTGTTGTCAGCGACCAGTGCCCCAGATGATCCACGCCGAACTGCATCTCGAAGCCGTCGACGGTCTTGGCCTCAGAGATTCCCATCACACCGGCATTGTTGATGAGCAGGTCGATGTTCTTGTGCGCAGCGATGATCTGACCGGCCGCGGCACGCACCGACGCCTGCGAAGCGAGGTCGAGCGCCACCAGCTCCAGGGAGGCGTCCGGCGCGCCGGTGCGGATGTCCTTGAGCGCAGCCTGCGCCTTCTCCTGGTTGCGCACCGCCATCACGACGTGTGCGCCCTTCACCGCCAGCTGACGCGCCGTCTCCAGTCCCAGCCCGCCGTTGGCGCCGGTTACGACGGCTGTGCGGCCGTGCTGGTCAGGGATGTCTGCTACGTTCCAGCCCACGGTCACTCCTTGAATGAATGTTCATTCGGGCAGAATTACTATACTGCGTGCCCTTGGCGACCGCGCCTCGTCATCGCACAAGTCCCGGCCGCTAATGTCGCACGCCTCATCCGGTCAAGCCCGACACCTGGCAGCCCGGATGGGCCCCGGATCTGCCCACGCACCATTAGCGTGGATGGCACCATCGCTGTCGCTAGAGCGACAGTATTCTTCCGTTGATCATGACTGGTGCGGGTTTTTCCGCGGGTTTTCTGGAGCTTGCGGGTTTTCGGGCGGCCGATGTGGATTTCGGCTGCCATATGCTTTTGTTTTCGGGCGGGCATTACCTGCTGGCTGCACCCACGGCTACTCGGCGCCGTCCTCGTCTTCGTGCCATCTAAGGCCACCTGACTTATCCCGAAGGTGGCAGCCAAGACTAACGCAGCGATCGAACCTGAACGGCGGGCATTTGAATATCAGGGCTGTGGCTGGTTCACGTCGAGCGGGACGGACTCCGCGCTGATCACCGCCAGGGACGTCGGTTCGGGAGAGGTGATCGCGTTCAGGCTCCAGTCGGTCAGCACCCGCAGCCGGGTGCCGGACATGGAGAACAGGTGATATCCGCGGGTGACGGCGTTTGCGGCCAGCCCGGACAGCGGGATGTGCAGCGGGTTGGCGGCGGCAGCCAGGCCACCGAGGTCGACCAGGAAGTCCAGATCGCGGTGCTGGTACGGCCGCGCGGTGCCCGGCCAGGCCGGGCAGCGACCGGGCCAGCCGGGTGGTCAGCAGCTGGCCGTGCGCGGCCACTTCGGTGCCGGTGTAGCCGGCGCCGACCACCACGAACGTGCAGCGCGCGGCCCGCTCTGCAGGGTCGGCGGCGACGGCGGCCAGCTCGAGCTGGCGGATGATCTGGTCGCCGAGGTAGGCGGCTTCACTGATGGTGCGGAACCGTGCGCGTAGTCGGTGATACCCGGGATCGGCAGCAGCTTGTTCACGCTGCCGGCGGTCAGGATGAGGCGGTCGTAGCCGACCTCGCCGGATGTGCCCTCCGGGCCTGCCCAGCTGACCGTCTTGTGGCCCGGATCGACATGGTTCACCGTGCCGAGCACGAACCGGGTTTTGCGCAGCCGCCGGAGCAGCGAGACCCGGATATGCGCCGAATCCACCAGCCCGCCGGTCACCTGTGGCATCAGCGGCAGGTAGAGGAAGTAGTCGGTCGAGTTGATCACGACGATCTCGGTCGTGGCGCCGATCAGCCGGGAGAGGTCCCGCGCAGCGTTGAAGCCGGCGAAACCCGCCCCGACGATCACCACAGTGCTCTTCTTATGCCGATCCGCCACCGCGTGCTCCTCCACTGGTTAAGCCCCTGGGAGCTTTGGGATGCCCGTTCAGCGGAGCGACTTGAACGAACTGCGCATCTCAGCTGCGAACAGGTCGGGCTGCTCCCAGGCGGCGAAGTGGCCGCCTCGGTCGAGCCTGTTGTAGTGGATCAGGTTATGGGGATAGGCGCGCTCTGCCCAGCTTCGCGGCGCCTCATAGAGCTCGTCGGGGAAGACGCTGATGGCAAACGGGATCGTGATCGGCTTGGCGTCAAAGAAGTCCGCCTTGTTCTCCCAGTACAGCCGGGCCGAGGAAATCCCGGTGTTCGTCAGCCAGTACAGGGTGATGTTGTCCAGGAGGTCGTCTCTGGTCAGGGCGCTGTTCAGGGTTCCCTGAAGGACCTTTTCCACCAGCCCGGGCTGGCCGGTGCCGTCGCCGTGGTCCAGCATGAACGAGGCCAGGTCGGCCGGTGAGTCCGCCAGGCCATACAGCGTTTGCGGGCGCGTGGTCATGATCTGCGCGTAGGCCACGTGCTTGGCGTAGAAGGTGCTCAGCTGCTCGTACGCGCGCAGCTCCTCGGCGGATAGATCTGGTGGCGGCGGGTCGCCGAGCTGCACCGCCTTGTTGATGGCGGCGGGGGCGGTCCCGGGCATGTTGGAGTGGATGCCGGCCAGCTCCGGCGCGGCCTGGATGCCCATCGACTGGGTGACAGCGGCCCCCCAGTCACCTCCCTGCGCGACGAACCGGGTGTACCCGAGCCGCTTCATCAGCTCGACCCAGGCGCGCGCGGTCCGGACGGGATCCCACCCGGTCTCGGTCGGCTTGGCGGAGAACCCGTATCCCGGCAGCGAGGGAATCACAAGGTGGAACGCGTCGTCCGCGCTCGCGCCGTACGCCGTGGGATTGGTGAGCGGTTCGATGATCTTCAGCTGCTCGATGATCGAGCCAGGCCACCCGTGCGTGACGATCAGCGGCAGCGCATTCTCGCGCTGGGAGCGGACGTGGATGAAGTGGATGTCAAGCCCGTCGATCTCGGTCATGAAGTTCGGCAGGTCGTTCAGTCTCGCCTCGCACTTGCGCCAGTCGTAGTCTGTCGCCCAGTACCGCGCGAGTTCCTGCATCATCGCCAGCCGCACGCCCTGCGAGTCGTCGGCGACCGTCTCGCCGTCAGGCCACCTGGTCGCGGCGACGCGCCGCCGAAGGTCGGCGATCGCTTCTTCGGGCATGCCGACATGGAAGGGACGAATCTCGGTGTCGCCGGACATAAGCCATCCTCCTTGTCGGGAGCCTCGGCCATGCTCATAGCCGCCTCCCTGGGTTGCGTCAGGGATGACGCTACGGCCTCAGCCGCTGCATCACCCCAGGGGAATACCCTGGGCTCCCACGGGAGCAACCCGGGAGGTTCATGACAATGAGCACCCATCTGCCGGATCAGGCAGTCTTCAGGCCGACCCTGCCCGAGGGCATCGGCTGGGAGCCCTTCCCGGCGTTCCCGCCGTCGGCCCGTCTCGCCGTCGTTGTGGGCGATCCATCGCAGGCCGCACCGTATGTGGTCCGGGTGAAGCTGCCGTCCGGCGTCAAGCTGATGCCGCACCGACACCACGAGGACCGGGTCTACACGGTCATGTCCGGCGTGTTCTACATCGGCCTGGGCGAGGAGTTCGACGATGGAAAACTGCAGGCATTCCCGCCGGGTGCGGTCATCGTCCTGCCGTCCGGCACGCCTCATTTCCACTGGGCCAAATCCGGTGAGTACGTCACCCAGGTGACGGCGATCGGGCCGATCAGCCTGGAATACCTGGACCCGTGCTGGACGGCCTGGCGCTGCTGGTCACCGAGGGACCGGCCGTGGCAGCACCATCCCTGCAGCAGGCCGCGAGCGCTTTCGCCGACGCAGGCATCTGCGCCGAAGAAGCGATGCGGTGGGGCTGGCTGGGCCAGGCGGCTGCCGGCGCGCGATCCTGGTCCGGCAGGTCCAGCTCGCCCGTGACGCCGGCGCGCTCGACCAGCTGCCGATCGACCTGGGCGCCCTGGGCACGGACGCCGCGTGGCGCGGCGACTTCGCGGCGGCCGCGGCCCTGATCAAGGAGACCGCCGCGGTGTGCGCGGTGACCGGGGCTCGCGGTGCGCCATACGCCGCGATGCTGATGGCGGGCTCATCTGCTCTACGGCGAGTGGCTGCGCCGCGCCGGTCGGCGCACGGACGCACGAGAGCAGCTCCGCGAGGCCTACGAGATGCTGACCGTCATGGGGATCGGAGGGTCCGCCGAGCGTGCCCGCCGCGAGCTGGCCCTCGCCCGGCCTGCCGGCACACCGTTGCCAGCGGATGGTCACAGGTCGAGCACCAGGTCGTCGCGTGGCTGGGAGCAGCAGATCAGCACGTCGCCTTCGGCGGGATCATCGACCGGCTCGGGGGCATAGCCGACAGTTCCGGACATGACGGCCGTCTCGCAGGTGTGGCAGACCCCGGTGCGGCACGACCAGCGCACCGGCACGTCGCAGGCCTCGGCGAACTCGAGCAGGCTGGCGTAGCCGGGGCCCCAGGGCGCGGACAGGTCGCTGCGCGCGAACGAAACCACGGGCCCGCTGCCCGGCTGGCCGGCAGGCGGATGCGGCTTTCGGGCCGGCGCGGCTGCGATGCCCGGCGTCTGCGCGGGCCCGGCGCCGAAGACCTCGGTGCGGATGCGGGCAGCCTGGATGCCGGCCAGCGCCAGGGCAGCCGACATATCCGCCATGAACGCAGGGGGGCCGCACAGGTAGGCATCGGCGTCGCCGGGCAGGTCGAGGGCGGCAAGGACCGGCGCCGACAGGCGTCCCGCCGTGTCATAGTCGCGGCCCTGAACATCATCGGGGCCCGGGCTGCTGTAGCAGATGTTCCGGTGCGCGCTGGGGAGCGCGGCCAGCAGGGCGCGGGATTCGGCTGCGAACGGCTCATCGGCGCGGCGGCGCGCGCCGTGCAGCCACCAGATATCCCGGCCGGACCGGGCGGCGGCCAGCGCCTGCAGCATCGCCAGCACCGGTGTCGCGCCGACGCCGGCGCTGACCAGCACGACCGGTGTCTCGCCGGGGCGCAGGATGAACGTGCCGCGCGGCGCGGCTGCCTCCAGCAGGTCACCCGCCCGCACCCGGGTGTGCAGGAACTGGCTGGCCGCCCCGTGTTCCTCCCGCTTGACACTGATGCGGTAGTCGCGGGCGCCCGGGGGCCCCGACAGGGAGTAGCTGCGCAGCAGCGGCCGCCCGGCGGGGTCAGGGTGCAGGCGCAGGGTCAGGAACTGCCCGGGCAGGGCGGCCGGCACGCTCGCGCCCGCGGGATCGGCCAGGTGCAGCGAGATGACGGTGTCGCTCTCCCGCCCGATTGCGGTCACGGCGAGCTGCCGGAAGCCGGGCCACGCCGGCGGCGGGCTCTCGTCGGCCAGGCCCGCGTTGCCGCCGGCCTGCCCGGGCTGGTCGAGCATCTCCTGGAACGAGGTCTTCCACCCGCCGCTGAGAGCCGGGATACGCAGCGCACGCAGCAACCGCTGCCGGGAATGCCCGGGCAGGTACAGCAGGCCGTCCGTGTCCGCGACCGTCATGGCCTCCGGGCCGGAGGCAAGCTTGATGATCTCCTGCCCGGCCTCCACCGGGCCCTCGGTCAGCACGCGGAAATAGAAGCCGGGCCGGTGATGGGAAACCAGCAGCGCCGGCATCTGGGGATCATCCATCCGGATCCCCACCCGGAAGCAGGTGACCCGTGGCTGGGTTACCTCGAAAACCGCGCCGCCGATCTGGTACCGGTCGCCGATGCACACCTGATCGTCGGCCAGTCCCTGCACGGTGAAGTTCTCGCCGAACTGCCCGTACTCGAAGTCATCCCGGCCCAGTTCCTTCTGCCAGTACTGGTAGGACTCGATCTGGTAGACGAACACCGCCCGCTGCTCGCCGCCGTGCCCGGCCAGATCGCCCTGCCCGTCACCGTCGAGGTTGAGCCGCCGCACCATCTGCGGTCCGGCGGCCGGCTTCTTCCACACCGCCGTGTGCACCGTCCTGCCGTGCCAGGTCACGTCCTTCGGCATCCCCACATTGACCGACAGCAGAGCGCCGGCCCGCTCCCCCGAAGTCGCCACCTGCTCACCTTCGCACGCAGTCGGCCAGGGGACCAGGGCAGCGGCCCGCATATCTACGGGCGCGACCGGCCGTCCTCAGCGACGACCATGAAGGCCAGTACCTGGTCACCGACTCGGAAGCACAGGACGGTAACTGATGAACGGCTACGACTACGACGTCATCGTGCTAGGGGCCGGGTCACCCGGTGAGCACTGCGCGGGCGAACTGGCCGACGGCGGCCTGCACGCGGCCAGATCACAGCCGCCCGCCAGCCGGCCGGGAGCACCCGGGCCGGGTAGCCGACGGAGGACACATGTCCACCTCACCCGCATTAACCGGACAAGTCGTCGTGGTGATCGGCGGCAGTTCACGTGGCGGCGCTGGCCGTGTACCTCATAACCAACACCGCGTCACCGGCGCCACCTACGACATCGACGGCGGTGAGCAGCTCGTCGCAGGATAGAAGTGCCGCGGCCCGCTAGGAGGCGCTCAGCATGGAGTACCTGGTCACCATGACCACCAACGTCCCGCCCGGGACGGCGGAGCAGGAGGTCGACGACGTCCGCAGCCGCGAGGCGGCCCGGTCGCGCGAGCTCGCGGCCCAGGGCCACCTGCTGCGGCTGTGGCGCCCGCCGCTCAAGCCGGGTGAATGGCGCACGCTCGGGCTGTTCGCCGCCGCCGACGACAGCGACCTGGAGCAGGTGCTCGCCTCGATGCCGCTGCGGGTGTGGCGCACCGACGAGGTGACGCCGCTGTCGCCGCACCCGAACGACCCGGGCCGGGCGCGGTGAGACGGCCGTAACGCGCCGGACGAGCGAGCGCCGCCGGACGAGCAGATGCCGCCGGACGAGCGGATGCCGCCGCCCGGGCTACAGCCGGGAGGTGAGCTCGGCCACGATGTCCGCCGTTGACTGCGACTCCCTGGCGAGCGCAACGCCCTGTCCGGCCCACATCGAGAGTGCTTCGATGTCGCCGGTCGTCCCGACCATCGGCGGCGCTCCCTCGTAACGAACGATTGCTTCGCCGGAGGCGAGATGGGCGATCACGTCGCCTATTCCTGGCCGCCGTTCGTCTGGTGGGCGGCCCGCGGCTTCCCAGGCCTTGGCCGTTGAGTTGCGGAGCGCGCGGTGGGGAGAGTCGGGCCACCCGACGTCGTACAGGTTGGGGTACCACTGCGGGTCAGTCTCGGCCGCGGCGATCAGCGCGCGCCGGTAGTCCTCGTGGATCGGCATCTCTTCAGCCAGTAGGAACCGCGTGCCCACCCAGGCGGCCTGAGCGCCCAGGGCGAACACCGCGGCGACTCCGCGAGCGTCAGCGATTCCTCCGGCTGCGATCACCGGCACGGGCGCCACCGCGTCCACCACGGCGGGCACCAGCGGCAGCGTCGCGACGGTACTCCCCACGTGCCCACCGGCCTCCCAGCCCTGCGCCACGATCACGTCCACGCCGGACTCGACTGCCCGTCGTGCCTCCTGGGCGCTGCCGACCGTGTGCATGACAACGCCCCCGGCATCGTGCACCGCTTCGACGTAGCCGCCGGGATCTCCCAAGAAAAACGAGACGATCCGCAAGCCGGCGCCAAGGGCTTGGTCAAGGCGACGGTGACGGTCGTCGGTGAGGACGAGGTTGCCGCCGAACGGCCGCGTGGTCAGCGCCGCCGTCTCCCGCACGACGGCCCCGACGTCGCCGGACCAGGTCAGCGTCAGCATGCCAAGCGCGCCGGCGTTCGAGGCCGCCGCGGCGGCCTGGGGAATGTCCACCATGGCTGCCTGAACGATCGGCTGCTCGATCCCGAGCATCTCGCATACCGGCGTGATCATCTCGTTCGCCTCCTCGGTGATTTTGCTGGCCACCCGGTGACCAGCCTCGCACCCTTTACCGTCGACCGTCGTCTTCCTGAGCGCGGGTCGCGCCAGTGGGAAGCCCTGGCCAGCACCCTGGTGCGCCAGAGCCACTGGCTAGGTGCCGGCAACGTCGAGGGCGGTCAGCAGTGTGAGCAAGAGCGTGGTCACCGCGAACAGCCCATGGACGATGACAAGCGCGACCGGCAGGCGCCGCTCCGGCGGAGCGGGCGACTCGATGCTTACCCCCTCGATGTAGGCCGTCGATGGAACCTGCGAGGGGTCGCTGTTTGCCCGGTACAGGCCGAGCCACCGTCCCATCATCGTCAGGCCGAGGACCGCGACCACGACCAGGATCCCGACCGTCGCCCAGGCCAGTCTGCTGATGCGCATCTGGAGGAACAACGACCACAAGGCCAGCCCGGTCAGGGCGAGCACGGCATGCACGCCGATTACCGTCTTCGGCAGGCGGCTGGCCGGGCCGTCCCCGTCATGCTCGATGATCCAGATTGAGACCATACCCAGCCCGCACGCGGCGGTGAGCAGCCAGGTGATAATGGCAGCGGTGGCCATCGACAGGTCCCCCATCCTCAGCGGAAGCCGCCGACGCATGCCACGCGGCCGATCCAACCGAGGGTAGGCCCGCCATCGACCGTTTAACCATGGAAAAGGGTTAGTGGTCCAGGTCCGGCCGGATCAGGTACTTCTGTCCGGTGGTCTGCTGCGCGTAAGCGGCGAGGCTGCCGCGGGCCAGCGCCCCTGACAACGAGACCTCCGCGGCGTAAGTACTGGCAAACGTGGTCTTTAGCCCGGCCGCCACCCGCTCGCGCAGCCGGATCATGGCTTCCAGCCCGATCTTGCCCAGGAAGGGAGTGAGCAGCCAGCCGCCGATGCCCCAGGCCGTCCCGTAGTTGCGGGTGAGCACGGTCGGGCTCTTGTCGAGCGAACCGTAGATGTAGACCTGCTTGTGTACCGTCGATCCGTACCGGCTGTAGCCGGTGGCCGTCGCGTTCGCCGCCGCCTCCATGGACGACAGGATCTGGCTGGCGAGCGTGCCACCGCCAGTGGCGTCGAAGCCCAGCGTCGCGCCCGTCTCTTTGAGGGCGGCGGTCAGCTCGTCCATGAACTCCGGCTTGCTGGAGTCGCAGACGAAGGCGGCGCCCGCGGCGCGCAGCAGTTCCTCCTGCTCGAGCTTGCGCACGATGTTCACCAGCGGGATCTGCTCTTCCTGGCAGAGCCGGTTCAGCATCTGGCCGAGGTTGGAGGCCGCAGCGGTGTGCACCAGCGCGACGTGGCCCTCCATCTGCATCGTCTCGATCATGCCGAGCGCAGTCAGCGGGTTCACGAACGAGGACGCGCCATCGGTGGCCGTCGCGCCTTTCGGCAGTTCCAGGCAGAAGGCGGTGTCCACGGCGCGGTACTGCGCGTACATTCCGCCGCCTGCGGCGGCGACCTTCTTGCCGAGCAGCCGCTGCGCCGCGTCGGAGGCGCCTGCCGCCACCACGGTCCCCGCGCCCTCGTTGCCGACCGGCATCGGCGCGCCGACCCGGGCGGTCAGCCCCCGCATCGCCGCATCCGGGATCAGCGCGGTGACCACGGGCCGGTCCGGCGTGCCCGCCGAGGCCGCCGTGGTCACGTCGGCTCCGGCCAGCAGCAGACCCAGGTCGGACGGATTGACCGGGGCCGCCTCGATCCGCACCAGCACCTCGTTCGGGCCAGGCTCCGGTACCGGGATTGTGGCCAGGGACAGCTCGAGCGTCTGGTCGGAACGGACCAGAGACTGCAGTTGCAATGCCTCGGCTGGGATCTGCGCTGCCATCGGGGTCAGCTCCTTTATCTTCGTCTCGGTGATGCTAACCGGGGGCGTGGATACTGCCTCCACTACGGCCTTACTCTTCCGGTGTGAAATCCACGTCTGCGCCGGGCGCCAAAGTCGCCAGCCCGGAAGTGGCCGCCATCGTGCGGCTGATGCACCGTCGCCATCGCTGGGGCGTGGCGACCGCCACAAGTTTCATCGCGTTCTGCCTTGGCTACGGCGACATCGCCAACGGGAATTCGCAGGGAGCGGCTGCTCCGTCCTGGTTCGCGGACATGACCACCGCGCTGCTCGTGCTGTTTGTCGTCAGCATTATCGCGGTCGTGGTGTATTCCGTACGGCTGCGGCGCAGCCCGCCATGGAGAGGAATGCCTCCCGGGCGGCTCGCGTTGACGGGCTGGTGAAGAAGATTGGCTTCCTGTCGTTCGGGCACTGGTCGGCATCACCCGGCTCACAGACGCGGTCGGGGTCTGACGCTCTGCTGCAGTCGATTGACCTCGCCGTTGCCGCCGAGGAGCTCGGCGCCGACGGGGCGTATTTCCGCGTGCACCACTTCGCCCGGCAGCTGGGTTCTCCTTTCCCGCTGCTGGCCGCCGTCGGCGCGAGGACCAGCCGCATCGAGATCGGCACGGCAGTCATTGACATGCGGTACGAGAACCCGCTGTACATGGCCGAGGACGCCGGCGCTGCCGACCTCATAGCCGACGGCCGCCTCCAGCTCGGGATCAGCCGCGGCTCGCCGGAACAGGTCATCGACGGCTGGCGCTACTTCGGCTACCAGCCTCAGGAAGGCCAGACGGACGCCGACATGGCCCGCCAGCACGCCGAGGTGCTGCTCGGCGTGCTGAGTGGCAAGGGCTTCGCGCAGCCCAGTCCCCGGCCGATGTTCCCGAACCCTCCCGGCCTGCTGAGGGTCGAGCCGTACTCAGAGGGGCTGCGGGAGCGTATCTGGTGGGGCGCCGGGTCACAGCGCACCGCGGCGTGGGCGGCCGAGCTGGGCATGAACCTGCAAAGCTCCACGCTGATCAACAACGAGTCGGACAAGCCCTTTCACCTGCAGCAGGCTGAGCAGATCCAGGCCTTCCGTGACGCATGGCAAAAGGCTGGCCACGAGCGCGAGCCGCGGGTGTCGGTGAGCCGGAGCATCCTGCCGCTCGTCGACGACCGGGACCGGGCGTACTTCGGCCGCCGGAGCCAGGACACGGACGAGATCGGGTTCATCGACCCGCAGACGCAGGCGATCTTCGGCCGCACGTACGCGGCCGAGCCGGACGTGCTGATCAGCCAGCTCAAAGAGGACGAGGCGATCGCGGCCGCTGACACGCTGCTCGTCACCGTGCCCAACCAGCTCGGTGTCGACTACAACGCCCACATCATCGGCAGCATCCTCACCCAGGTGGCCCCCGCGCTCGGCTGGCGATAAGCCCCGTTGGCATCGAGCCACCGGGTGTTGACACATGTCGATAACGGAATATGTTAGACCCGTGGCGCGAGCTTCTACGACGTCGGATGTCTTCAACGCGATTGCCGAGGCGGACCGTCGCGAGATCCTGGACGCGCTGGTGGCAGGCGAGAAGGCGGTCGGCGCGCTCGTGAGCGACCTCTCGATGTCCCAGCCTCAGGTTTCAAAACACTTGCGGGTGCTGAGCGAGGTAGGACTCGTCAGGTGCCGGGCGGAGGGGCGTCACCGGCTGTACCGCCTGGAACCCGCACGCCTTCGGCCGTTGCACCAGTGGCTGGCCAAGTACGAGCAGGCGATGAACGACCGCCTGGACCGGGTGGATGCCTACCTGCAGGAGCTACAACACAAGGAGAGCGGCAGTGACAGCTAATCAGCACGGATCGGCAGTTATCGAATTCCCGAATGAGCTCGAGATTGTCGTCACCCGGGAGTTCGACGCCCCGATCCAGCTCGTCTTCGACGTATTCACGAAGCCCGAGCACGTGCGCAACACCATCGCTCCGTTTGGGGAGGAGGTCACGGTCTGCTCGATAGACCTGCGCGCCGGAGGGAACTACCACTTCGTCTTCGTGACGGACGACGGAACCGAGTGCTCGTTCCGGGGAACCTACCTGGAGGTCGAGCCGCCGACCCGGACCGTCGAGACGTGGCTGTTCGAAGGGTGGCCGGAGGCGGAGGCCGTCGAGACGATGGATCTCCAGGAAGCCAATGGAAAGACCAAATTGACGTGGAAGCTGGCATTCCGTGACAAGGCTGGCCGTGCCCACATGACCAAGTTCGACGGCATCGAAGCGAACCTCGACAACGTGGAAGATCACTTGAGATCACTGCTCGATTCCGAGTGATCCGTCTCTGCCCGCCCTTGATCGGGAACGCTGGCAGTCTGGGAACGCCAACAGGATTAGAGTTTGGTCAGCTTGGCGTACGGCGTCATGATCCGCACACGGCACGAACCGAAGTCCACGACCAGGGTGGCGTCAGCCTCGACGTCAATGACCCGGCCGAGGCCGTATTTGTCGTGGGTGACCTGATCCCCCACGGCGAAGTGCTCAACAGGCGGAGCGGCGGCTGGAGGGCCGAAAGGGCTGGTAGGCAGGTAGCGCCGGGTAACGACGCGGGCTGTTTTCATCACTATCAGTATGCGCCTGCCGGAGATTACTCCTCGATCTGCATCCGGTTAGACGGTGATGGCGATCTTCCCGCGTGCTTGCCCGCCCGCGAGCTGGCGCATGGCCTGCCGGAGCAGCACCTCGCTGTCGGCGATCTCGGGTCGGGCCATCTCGGCGAGCCGCAGCACGTCGGGGCCATAGCCGTTCTGTACGATCGCGCGCATCGAGCCCGCGACCGTCGCCTCCAGGGTCACCGGCTTGCTGAGGCGTCTTGTTTCTCGGTGACGATGTTCTCAGCGATCGAGGTCTTCTCGCCCTCGCCCGGGATGATGGCCCAGGCCGCCAGGTAGGCCAGGAGCCCGGCGCCTCCGGTGATGACGGCGACGACGGCCACGATCACGCGAACCAGCGTCACGTCGATGCCGAAGTACTCGGCGGCTCCCGCGCAGACCCCGGCCACCATCCGGCCGCTGCGGCTGCGCCTTAGGACCTTGTTTCCGTTCCCATCGCTCATGTCAACCATCTCCCCGCACCACGGGGGCGGCGGGGCCGCGGGGCCGCCGTCGGCGGCCAATCCCCGGGTACCAGTCACTGAGCCTACGCTTGCAATCTAAAACTAGCAAAAATTTTCGAGAAATTAAGTATGGCTATTTGCATTGCGATTTCCCGACACCTGGCGCATGGCGGTTCTTTGCGTGAACTGCCCGGACTCACCCTTGCGGGGTGAGGCGGATCCGAACCAGGCCAGACAGCGTGGATGGGCAGCGTAATCACGCCCAGCGACGTGATCAGTGGCCGTTTGAAACCGGCACTGCGCTGCATACTCGGCGGAGGTGACCTTGTCTGATACCGGCGGAAGGCATGGGCCCACGGCCGAGGATCCCGCGCTTAGCGTGGACGAGCGAGCCGAGCTGGAACGGCTGCGGGCCCAGAAAGCTGAGCTGGAGCGCCTCCGCGCCGAGGCGGCTGCCGAGGCGGCCGAGGTCGAACGTCTCAGGGCTGAGACAGCCGAGCTCCGCCGCCAAACTAATGGCGTGGGCCGCCGACGGCGGATCAGCTGGCGGACACCGATCGCCATTGTGCTCATCGTGGTCGGCTGCGTGCTCGCTCCGCTGTCAGTGCTGGGCGTATGGAGTGCCAATCAGGTCTCCGATACCAGCCGCTACATCGCCAACATTGAGCCGCTGATCCACGATCCGACGATCCAGAATGCGCTGACCGACAAGATCACGCTCGAGATCACCAGCCACCTCAATGTGGTCGGATACACCAATCAGGCCGCGGACCTGCTCACCAGCAAGGGCCTGTCTCGCGTCGGCGTACTGCTCAAGTCTTTCGGCCCGTCGATCGCCAGCGCGGTCTCCGGGTTCATTCACGGCCAGGTACACAAGATCATTTCGGGCCCGCGGTTTGCCAGCACGTGGATCAAGGTCAACACTGTTGGCCACCAGCAACTCGTGAACGCGCTCTCCGGAAAGCCCGGCGCGGTCAGCGTGAACAACGGCCAGGTCGTGATAGACCTCGCCCCGTTCATCGACATCGTCAAGCAGAACCTGGTTTCTCGCGGGTTCACGCTGGTGAACAGCCTCCCCCCGATCCACCCGACGCTGGCCCTGTTCTCGTCCCGGGACCTGGTCAAGGCGCAGAGCGGCTACCGGCTGATCAACGATCTCAAGATCGTGCTGCCGATACTGGCGCTGCTCCTGATCGGCCTGGGGGTGTACATCGCCCGACGCCACCGGCGCGCCCTGATCGGAGCCGGGCTCGGCTTCGCCGCATCCATGGCGGTATTGGCCCTCGGCCTGGCCTTCTTCCGCACCGTCTACCTGAACAGCGTGCCGCCCGCAGTGCTGCCCAGTGACGCTGCGGCTGCCATCTTCGACACGTTCGTCCGGTTCATCAAGGAAGCGCTCCGGACTCTGCTGGTGGTCGGGCTCGTCGTCGCCATCGGCGCGTTCCTCACCGGGCCGGCCACCACCGCGGTGCAGACCCGTAAGGCGTTCCGTTCAGGATTCGGCTGGATCCGGAGCAGCGGTGAGCACTTCGGCGTGAGCACGGGGCCGGTCGGCCGGTGGACCTACGCGCACCGGAAGGGCCTGCGGGTCGGCGCGGTGGCGCTCGCCGCGCTGCTGTTCGTCTTCTGGGGGCGGCCCACCGCTCTGGTCGTCATCCTGATCGCCGTGCTGCTGCTGGTTGTTCTCGGGCTGATCGAGCTCATCGGCAGGCCGCCCGCGCAGCTGCAGGCTGCAGGTCAGCCTTGACGGCGGCCCAGCCGGACCGGGTGAGGTCGCCGGCGCGTTCCGCGCGCCGTTAGGCGGCGGCCAGTGCTCGCGCAGGCGGCCGGCTTGGCGTTGCTTTCTGCGCTGTCCCCGACGGCTCTGCTGATTGCCGCCATCTATCTCGGCTCCGCAAGACCGGGGCTGACCAGCATGTTCTACCTCGCCGGTGCCGTGGTGATGAGCCTTGTGATGGGCGTCGTCGTCCTGCTGGTGCTCCGCAGCGCTGGCCTGAACCACCCGGACCAGCATGCGGCCCGGTACGGTCTGCGGCTCGGCCTGGGCATTGTGCTGCTCGCGGCGGCCGTCTTCGTCGCCGCGCGCAAGCCCAGGCAGCCCGATCCCGGGAAAGCGCACGGACTGGTGTCCCGGATGGTCGCCGAGCCGGCTCCGCTCAGCGCGTTCCTCGTCGGCCTGCTCGTGTTCGCACCTGGCGTCACGTTCATCGCGGCGCTGCAAGTGATCGCGACGGCCAGCGCCGGACCCGACCTCACGTCGCTGGCCGTGATCCTCGTCGTGGTGATCAACGTACTGCTCGTATGGCTGCCGATCATGCTCCATCTGATAGCGCCCACGGCGACCGAACGCCGTCTCAAGGCCTTCAACCACTGGATTCGCGCGCACGGGAGCACTGTGCTCATCGGGGTCCTGATCGTTGTCGGCGGGATCATGGTCTTCGACGGGATCTACGGGCTTGTCTAGCGCACGACTGCCGCATCGCCGTGAAACCCGAGCCGATCGTGCGGATGCGCGGGTCTGGCCTCATCCGTCACGGATGATTCCCGCAGCCTCTGCGCGACCATACTGGGTGCCGTGGACCCGCTCGACCGGCTGCGCGCGGCAGGCAAACGCATGACCGACCCGGCGGAGCAGCTCGCCCAGCGCGTGGCGGAGCGCGTGGTCGACATCCTCATTCACGCGCTGGATGTGAATGCTCTTGCTCGGCTGGTCGATCTGAACGCCCTGCTAGATCAAGTCGACATCGACAAGATCCTGCAGAGGGTGGACCTCAATGCACTGCTCGACCGGGTCGATGTGAACCCGCTCCTCGACCGGGTCGATGTCAATGCGCTCCTCGACCGGGTCGATGTCAACGCCCTGCTGAACCACGCAGACGTCGAGGACGTGATGGGACGCGTCGACGTCGGCACTCTGCTTGATCGTGTCGACGTAAACGAACTGATGCGACGCATTGACATGGACGCGCTGGTCGAGCAGACGGATCTCGGCGCTGTCATCGCCAGATCCTCCGGGGGGGCAGCGAGCGAAGCGCTTGACGCGGCGCGCAGCCAGGCCGTCGGGCTTGATCAGTTCATCGACCGCTGGACCGGACGCCTGCTCCGGCGCAAGGATCCTGGACCACCGGCGCCAATCGCCCTGCTGAATACCCAGGCAGACTCATGAGCGTCCGAATGCACGCCGTCGGCTGGGTGAGCTCGCAAGGCCACTACGCGGGCTCGGTGTCGCGATTCCTGGCGTTCGTCGTCGACGCCGCGGTCAGCGCGGGCCTGTTTGCCCTCGGCCTTGCGGCCACATCCCTGGTGGTGCAGGTCGTGACCAGCCGGTCGGTCAGCTGGAGCCGGACGAACATCGTCGTCGCCATCATCTTCGTCGTGTGGGAGTTCTTCTACTTCGGTTACTCGTGGGCGGCGAGCGGCAGGAGCTTCGGCATGGCGGTGCTCGGCGTCCGCGTTGTGCGGGCAGATGGCACACCGCTCGAGCCGCGGCAAGGTGTCGTGCGTGCCCTGGTGTTTCCGCTCAGCTTCCTCTTCTGCGGCCTCGGGTTCCTCGGCATCATCGTGCAGCGCGAGCATCGTGCCCTGCATGATCTGATTGCCGGCACCGCAGTTATTTATTCCTGGGATGCGCGAGCGGCGCGGCTCCGGTTCCTCGCCCGCGAGGCCGAGGTTGGAGGAGTGGGCAGTTCGCAGCGTGAGCCCGACCGTGAAGGCGGCGGCGATGACGGGACCGCAACTTAGCCGCACTCGGTCCATTCCGATGCTGCAGCCGGAATTGTGACGCGCTCGCGTCCTGGCACCATCCGTGGCGGATGAAGCAGCCCGCCCGCGCAGCCGCGATGGTTGATGGTGACGCAGTTGCCGGCAGCGTCCGTATGGGCAGAGCGACCGAAGGGATCCTGATCATGAACATGTCAGCCAGGGCCGATATCGACGAGGCCACGCGGACCGCGCTGGCCGAGCTCGCGCTCGGCGACCCGGAGCTTCTGGGCGAGGGCCTGGAGATGCGGGCCCAGATGCAGCGCCAGAGCGGCCTGGACCCGCGCACCTTCGCTCTGGTCAAAGTCGCGGCGCTGATCGCGCTCGACGCCCCTCCGGCCTCATACCTGTGGCAGGTGGGCAACGCGCTCGATGATGGCGCCACGCCGGAAGACCTCATCGGTGTCCTGCGTGCCATCGCGCCGCAGGTCGGCGGGCCGAAGACGGTCGCGGCCGCGCCGGAACTCATGGTGGCCCTCGGCCTGGCCCTGCCGGAAGGCGTATAGAAGCCGACGTGGCGGCTCAGCCAGCTTATTAGGAGGCAGTGATGTTTAGGCGTAGGCGACCGTTGGCGCGCGCGGCTGTACTGGGCGGCGGCGCGTACGTCGCGGGCAGGGGCATGGGCCGGCGTGCGGAGCAGCGCGGACAGGCGGAGGACGAGCAGAACGAGCGCATCAGCGACCTCGAGCAGCAGCAGCAGGCGCCACCCCCGGCCAGCCAGGAGGCGCCTGCAGCGTCGTCGCCAATGGTCGACCAGCTGAACCAGCTCGCCGCCTTGCATCAGCAAGGCGTGCTGAGCGACGACGAGTTCACGGCAGCAAAGGCCAAACTGCTCGGCGACTGACGGCTAACACTGGTTCGTGCTCAGGGAGGCCGGCGTGCCGAGCGATCAGCCTTGGCGCGCCGGTCTTGCAGCTCGCGCGGGGCGCTTCAGGCCGGCGGCCAGGATATCGATGCTCAGGGCCAGGATCCACAGCGGGAACAGCAGCTCCACCCAGGGTGAGATGCCGACGCCGACCAGGAGCACCAGCGCGCTCATCAGCCCGGCGACGCTGAGCCACCGGGACACGATCTCAGTGCGGCGGGCGATGGTCACGGTGGTAAGCGTGAACACCGCCGCCATCCGCATGGCGTAGACGTTCAGCAGGATCGCGGTGACGTTGCGGCCGAGCGCCAGGGTGCCCGCACTCGGCGACGCGGAACTGACGTCCGCGATGAGGCCGCCGGAGATCGCCGCGGCCGCGAAGAGCATGGCGACGAACAACAGGCCGCTGCCCAGGAAGACGGTCGCGAAGAAACGGTCCTCCCGCGCGCCGATCCGGTCCCTGACCACCCCGACGAACCACAGGAACGCGATTCCGGCGAAGGGGACGAGGTTCAGGGCTATCGCGACCGCCGCTCTGCGCCACGAATCGGTCAGCCATTCTCCCGGCACATCGGCATGGGCCGGTACAGAGATCCTGAGCAGCACCAGTGCGGAGATCAGGAGCACGGAAAAGACGATCCCGGCCAGGGCGGCCGCTCGCGGCGTCCGCAGCGGGCTGCCCGCCTGCAGCGGGCCCTCAACAATCGGCGCCTCGGTCATCGGGGCTCCCCTTTATGCGGTGTCCGGCTGCGGCTTCTTTTCGCTCCACTGTGCAGTTGACCGGGGCTCGCTGGAATCATCCAGGCCGGATGAGGACATTGCGGCGTGCGCATGGCTTCCTGAGAATGAACTCTTCAAAACGAAAGGGGAACGCCGATGCTGTCCGGCGATTCTGGCGCGGAGCCATCACCCCCTGCGCTGCTAGCGCAAACGTGGCAGGCGACGGTGATCCTCGGCGCCCTGACGTTAATCCTCGGGCTCGTCGTGAGCTTCCACCCGACAGGCTCGCTCAACGTGCTCGCGGTCCTGCTCGGCATTCTCATGATCCTCTCCGGGCTCTTTCACCTGATCCGGGTATTTGACCGGGAGGAAATGCACCGGGTCTGGACCGGCATTGCCGGCCTGATGTTCGTCGTCGTTGGCGTCGTCCTGATCCGTCATCTGCACCTCACCAGGGCGCTCATCGGCCTGGTCATCGGCATCACCTGGATCGTTCAGGGGCTGGCCGCGCTTATCGGCGGAATCGCCAGCGACGCTCGCGAAGGACGGGCCTGGTGGATTGCCTTCGGCGTGATAAGCCTCATCGCCGGGATCGTGGTCGCGGCGACCCCCGCCTCTTCTCTGAGCTTCCTGGCCGTCCTGCTCGGCATCTGGTTCGTCATCATGGGCATCTTCGAGATCATCGGCGGGCTCATGCTCCGCCGCGAGCTCCGGGCCGCGGTGATGTCACTCACCTGACCGCTCATCCATGACGGGTGATCCCCTGCGGCAAGGACGCTGCGAGCATCGCTAAGCAGGTCACACCAGCTTGCGCCCATCGGGCGCCAGAGGAGCAAGGAAATGAGCGAGCCGTTCAAGGGCACGATCAACGTCGACATTCGCGATTCTGAGCCGGACTGGGCACCGTTCGAGCCACCCAAGGCGCCCGACGGCGCGCCGAACGTGGTGTACATCGTGCTCGACGACGTGGGCTTTTCCGCCATGAACTGCTATGGCGGACCGATAGAAACCCCGAACATCGAGCGGATCGCCGCGGACGGGGTCCGCTATACCCAGTGGCACACCACCGCGCTCTGCTCGCCGACTCGCTCCTGCCTGCTGACCGGCCGTAACCACACCCGCAACTCGATGGCCTGCATCACCGAGGCCGCGATCGGCTTCCCGAACGCGAGCGGGACCATTCCGCCGGAGAACGGCATGATCTCCGAGATTCTCGGCGAACTCGGCTGGAACACCTACATCGTAGGCAAGTGGCACCTTTGCCCAACGGTGGAGATGAACATCGCATCGACCCGGCGGAACTGGCCGTCCGGCCGGGGCTTCGAGCGGTTCTACGGGTTCCTCGGCGCCGAGACCAACCAGTGGTACCCCGACCTGGTCTACGACAACCACCCGGTGGACCAGCCCAAGCTGCCGGCCGAGGGCTACCACCTCACCGACGACCTCACCGACAAGGCGATCGAGTTCGTCCAGGACGCCAAGACGGTCGCGCCGGACAAGCCGTTCTTCCTGTACTACGCTCCCGGTGCCTGCCACGCGCCGCACCATGTGTCCAAGGAATGGGCCGACAAGTTCAAGGGCCAGTTCAACATGGGATACGAGGCGATCCGTGAGCAGACACTGGCGCGGCAGAAGCAGCTAGGCATCGTCCCGGCCGACACGGAGCTGCCGCCCGTCAACCCGCTCGGCACCGAAACCCGCAAGGGGCCCGACGGCCAGCCGTTCCCGCCCTTGGACGTCACCAGGCCCTGGGACTCGCTGAGCGCAGACGAGAAACGGCTTTTCGCCCGGATGGCCGAGGTCTATGCGGGGTTCCTGGCCCACACTGACCACCACATCGGCCGGCTGCTCGACTATCTGGAGGAGTCTGGGCAGCGAGAGAACACGCTGGTGATCCTGGTGTCCGACAACGGGGCCAGCGGCGAGGGCGGCCCCGACGGCTCGGTCAACGAGATGCTGTTCGGGAACGGCATCCCGGACAACATCCAGTCGAACCTGGCGATGATCGACGAGCTCGGCGGAACGAAGACCTACAACCATTACCCGAACGGCTGGGCGATGGCGTTCAACACGCCGTTCAAGATGTGGAAGCGGTATGAGTTCAACGGGGGTACCGCCGACCCATGCATCATCTCCTGGCCATCGGCCACGACGGGCAAAGGCGAGATACGCCACCAGTACCACCACGCCATCGACATCGTGCCCACCATCCTGGACGTACTGGGCGTGACGCCCCCTGCCACCATCAAGGGCCACGTGCAGAGCCGGTTCGACGGCCTCAGCATGCGCTACAGCGCGGCTGACCCGTCCGCGCCGTCGGCCCGCAAGACGCAGTTCTACTCCATGCTCGGCTCCCGGGGGATCTGGCACGAGGGCTGGAAAGCCGTGACCACCCATCCCACGCTCAGCGGCTGGAGCCACTTCAATGACGACACCTGGGAGCTCTACGACACCGACACCGACCGCGCCGAGGTGCACGACCTGGCCGCCGAGCAGCCCGAGAAGCTGCGTGAGCTGGTCAACCTGTGGTTTGCCGAGGCAGGCCAGAATGACGCGTTCCCGCTGGATGACCGGTCCGCGCTCGAGATCATGACGACGGCGAGGCCGCAGCTGGCCTCGGCCCGCGACCGCTACGCCTACTTCCCCGACACCGCGGAGGTGCCCGAGGCGCAGGCGGTGAACGTCCGCAACCGCTCCTTTACGATCGGGGCGCTGGTGGACATCCCGGCTCCCGGCGCGCAAGGCGTGCTGTTCGCGCACGGGTCGCGGTTCGGCGGGCACGCGCTGTACGTGAAGGACGGCCGGCTGCACTACGTCAACAACTTCGTCGGCATGTCCGAGCAGAAGATTGACGGCACCCAGGACGTGCCCACGGGGCAGAACCTGATCCTTTCCGCCTCGTTCGACAAGGACGGGGAGGACCCGCCGCACGTGTCCACCGGGATCTTGTCCCTGTACCACGGTGACAAGAAGGTCGGCGAGGGCCGGATCAGGACCCAGCCCGGGATGTTCTCAATCGCCGGCGAGGGCCTGTGCGTCGGCCGCGACAGCGGCGAGGCGGTGACAGCCGACTACCCGGGCGAGTCCCCGCACACATTCACCGGCGGCACAATCAAGCGGGTGGCCGTGGACGTCAGCGGCGATCCGTATGTCGACATGGAGCGCGAGGCCCAGGCCATGCTGGCCCGGGAGTAGGCAGCGCGGTCACCGAGCCGTTTCCGTCCTGGCGCCCGGGTCCCGCGAAGGCGGGGCCCGGGCCTTCTTCAAACTGGTCACGGAACCGGGCGAGTTGGTTCGCTCGCGCACCGATGGCGCGCAGCAGGCGCGCTGTTACGGTGCCCGCTGGTCCGGCGCTCGAAGTGCGCGAAGCGACGCCTCGAAGGAGGCCAGCCGGCCGCGGACCACGGCAGCCAGCTGTGGGTCGGCGCCCGTTGGAGCACGCTCGGCGTCCATGGCGGAACGAACCGCCTGCAGCGACGCGAGCGCATTGGCGACCCTGGCTCTGCTTTCCTCGTCCGGAGCCGCCTCACGCAACGCGTACAGCGCCTGCCCGAGGTCGTCTCCACGGCGCTGGATGTCGGACCATCGAGCGCCGGCGTCCGCGGCTGCCAGAGCCCCCGGCGTTTCCGCGGCGCTCATCGCATCATGCAAAGCTGAGCCCTTCGCATAAGCGTCGATGACTCTGGACTGCCATCCGGCCGCGGCCGCGGAGCGGCGGCCGCGCGAGCGGACGATCCACACAATCGCGCCGATGAGGATCAGGGCACCAAGCAGGATCCATAGCCAGAGGAGGGAATTGCCGGAGGTGGTAGCTGGCGCCGGGGAGCTGCTTGGCTGAGCGGCCTCCCCGGATGTCGCGACGCTGGGAGCCGGCGCTGGCTGAACGGCAGAGGGCGTTGTGACGGCCGGGCTGGGCGAGGGACTAGCGGTCGGGCTGGGCGAGGGACTAGCGCTCGGGCTGGGCGACAGAGTGGGTGACGGGCCGACACTCTCCCGGGGCGAGACGCTGATGCTCGGTTTGGGCAAGCTGCCAATCGCGTTCTTGACGCTGCTCCCGCATCCGGCCGCCATGCATCCGGCAGCCAGGATCGCTGTCGAGAGGGCGAGGCTCCGAGTTAACCGCATGCCTCGTCCTTCCGCGCGTACGTTTCCGGCAGGCTGCTTGGCCACCACATTGCACCAATGATCCGGCTGCCAGGACCATCGGACCTCACCCGCTATGGGGGAGTTTTGACCCGCGGTCTGGACGCTATGGCCCGCTCTTGAGGGGGTCTTCGTCGGCAGTATCGGTAAAGGACGCGGTGATCTTTTCCTCCGGCCTGCGAACCGCCATCTGCGCCAGCCGCACGAAAACGAGCCGGTCGCCCCGTGTCAGCGGAGGCGGGGTCACCGAGCGCGGCCACAGATGGTAGTGGAGCACCACGTTGATCTCAGCCGCCCACAGCGTCAGCTGCGAGCCCAGGTAGAGCCAGGACAGCAGGGTGATGACGACCGCGAAGGCGCCGTAGGTGGGACTGGCGCTCCGCAGCCCGCGGGTGACATACCAGGTCCCGATCAGCTGCAGGGCCTCCCAGAACACCGTGGCGATGATCGCGCCGACTGCCACCTCACGGGGCCGCAGCGGCTCCGCGGTGAGCACCATGAAGGCGAGCAGGAACAGGCCGAGGTTGACCACGAAAGAGGCGGCAACGGCGAGCACCGTCGCGGCCGCGCCATTGGCGACGGCGGTGCCGAACGCAGTGAGCGCGGTGGAGGAGGCCACGGCGAGCCCGAGCAGGCCGATCACCGCGAAGGTGCGCAGATACCGGGTCCAGAAGCTGGGCCAGCGGACGTACGGGATGTTCCAGACGGTGTTCATCGCGTTCTGCGCCGCGAAGCCGACGCCAAGGCTGCCGTACAGGGTCCCCACGATGCCGATGACCAGCGCCACCGTGTTCCCTTCCAGCGGGTGCACCTCCGAGCGCAGCTGCTCCCCGATGACGGGAAAATTGCCCAGCGCCGAGTCGATCAGCTCCTCGTGCAGCGATGGGTTGCCCGACAGCGCGAAGCCGAGAACGGTGGTCAGCAGCAATAGCAGCGGGAAGAGCGCGAACAGGCCGTAATACGCCATCAGCGCGGCCCGGCCGCCCGCCTGGTCGTTGCCGAACTTCTGCATTACCGCCCACGGGAAAGCGATCAGCGCGTGTCGCTGCTGGAACCGGTCGGCACGGCGGACCTGCCGCTCGGGCCAGCCAACCTGCCGCACCGTTGGACCTCTGCCCTCGCCTGCGGTCATACGTACTCGCGGCGGCGCATCCAGGCCAGCGTCACCCAGCCCCAGATCGGCGGCAGGTAGGCGGTGAACAGCCGCTGGATGAAGACGGCCGCGACGGCCTGCTCCTGGGGCACGCCCGCGCTAGTGAGCCCGGCGATCAGACCTGCTTCGACGACGCCAGCGCCGCCGGGGACGGGGATGGCGCCACCGATCATCGAAGCCAGCGTGATGACAACCAGCAGCGTGGCGATGCTCGCCCTCTCCCCCACCGCGTGCAGCGCGGCCCCGAGCGCCAGGGCCACGAGGATCTGGCTCAGCACCGACCCCGCCAGGACGTAAAAGATCTTGCGCGGTTCGGTGGCGATGGCCTTGATGTCGGCCCAGATCTGCACCAGGTGCGGCCGGACCCGCGCGCTGGCCAGTCTTCTGAGCCGCGGAATCACTGTGATCAACGCGGCGGCGATCCCGGCCGCCAGAACCACTCCCACGACAATCCAGATGGTCGTCTGATGACCGCCCGAGCTGGTCGGCGCGTGGAACTCGCCCGCGGCGAAGCCAATGGCGGCGAGGAACAGCACGCCCTTTGCGATCCAGCTGGCGGCCGACGCGATGGCACCCGAGCTGAGCGCGGTCGCGGAGTCGTATCCCTGACGCTGGAAGAACCGGACCCGGACGGCGAACACCGCCACGTCCCCACCCACCAGCGACGTGAACATATTCGAGGTCTCCAGGGCGAGGCACCGCCCGTACGGGAGCTGGCCGGTGACAGCGCCGATCGTTGACCACGCGCTGGCCGCCACCGGCAGCTGGGCGAGCACGAACGTCAGTGCTACCCAGCCCCAGCGCGCGCCTTTGATGACGTCGAGGGATCCGGCAACGTCGGCGAGCACTCCGACGATCGCCCAGACGCCGATCAGGCTCCCGATGCCGAACAGCAGGTTGACCCAGCTGAGCCGCTTGGCCTCGGCGAGCTTGGGCACCTCCATTCCGGTCACGCCTGCCACCGCAGTCCGCAGCTCCGGGAGCAGGCCCTTATGCTGCCGGAGCGAGCTGACTGTGCCGGGGTCGAGCGCGGAGCGCTGCAGATGGACCAGAGCGCCGCGGACCGCATCAGCGTCGAGCATCCGTGCGACCGCCGCGGCCGTGCGCTCGACACCGAACCGCACGGCCACGGCTGCCAGGACGGCCGCGAGGTCATCGTCAAGGCGGCCGTCGGGCGGCGATGAGGACGCGCTGCGGAAGTCCCTGACATAGACGCCATCGGCGTCCAGCAGGATCGTCTCGGACCCGAGTGCGCCGTGGGCGATGGCCGCCCGGCGCAGCCGCAGCACGGTCTGCAGGATCTCGTCGAGAGTCCGGTCCGAGACGGCTGCCGGGTCAGCTTCCCCTAGGGCAGGGCCACCGGGCAGCCTGGTAATGATCACGGCGTCGCGGCTTGGCC
This sequence comes from uncultured Actinomycetota bacterium, assembly GCA_963778075.1. Lineage (GTDB taxonomy): Bacteria > Actinomycetota > Actinomycetes > Streptosporangiales > Streptosporangiaceae > JASHPR01. Next base: position 501,099 of record CAVZTJ010000001.1, read on the forward strand.
CGAACCGGCCCACGGCGAGCACCTCTGGCACCAGCGCGCCGGCCCGGGCCGCCATGAACGTCACGTACGCCTCGTGCTCGACCTGCTGAATGCGGTTGAGGATGAGCGTGGGCCCGGAGTCCCGGTAGAAGCAGAAGCGCCACAGCTTGGCCAGCACACGGGCATCCGCGGCGTCGCGGCCATACACGGACAGCTCGACTGCGTGGCCGTCTGGATCGCGCCCGGCGAACCTCTCCACTCCCCAGACCTGATGCGGGGCGCGCACGATGTCGCCGACCGGGACGTTGAGGTCGGCGATCCCGGCTGACACCTCCTCCGCGGACGGCAGCCCGAGCGGAGACCCGAGGGCCAGGTGGACCGCGGCGGCGACCCCCCATCCGATCAGCAGGCTCGAGATCGCGTTGACCGGAAGGGCCAAGCCGTCGGCGACCGCGGCAACCACGGCCACGGCCACGAGAAAGGACACGGTCCGATGAAAGGTCCGGCTCAGGTAGGGCAGCGCGGTGGCCGCCACCGCGATCGTCACGGCTAGCTGCGTGACCGGATAGCTGGTGTCAACGCCAGTTAACGCTCCGGTCACCGGCCGGCCGACGGCGGGCCCGAGGGCCTCGCCGAGCAGTGCACACACGGCCCAGGTCAGGGCTGCCGCCACGGCGATGCGCCGGACCGCGGCCAGCCGCGGCACCAGCACACCGAGGGCGGCCAGGCAGACGATAACGCCAGCGGAGCCGATCCAGAACGCGGCCGTGACCAGCCACCGGATCGCCGCCGGCGGTGGATTCAGGAAATGGACGATGCCTAGTTCCACGGCCGAGTTGGCCCGGATGACCGGGATGGATAGGGCCACCGCCACCACGGCAAGCCCGAACCGGAAGGCATCCGATGCACGCCGGCGAGTGGTGCCGCCGCCGCGCGGCCCGAGGACCATGGCACGCAGCCGCTCCGCCGTCCGCAGATCGGCACTGGCCGAGCCCGTCCGCGGGCCGGCTCCAGCCGTGCCCTGCCTGGCTGGTGTGACCACCGGGACCTCCTCGGCGATTCCTCGCCCGGCCCGGGCGCAAGAGCGGCCTGCGGCTGGCGGTATCCGTGATTGGCGCGCGCCCTAACCGGTCGGTGGCGGGCCGCCGCGGCTGATGCACCGGAAGCCGAGATGGCAAGTGGCGCTGTCGACGGTCTCGCCCTGGCGGGCGGCCGGCCGGTAACGAAGGCAGTAGTTGGGCGCACACAGGTGCGAGCCGCCCTTGATGACCTTGCGGGGCAGGTCCGCGCCGGGCTCGCCGGCGATCTTGCTGAGCTCCGGCTCGGTTACCCTCGGGTTACGCGGCGTGCAGCACGCGTGGGCGGCCTCAGCCGGATGCCGCGGGGTGAAGTAGTCACAGGTCCATTCCCAGACGTTGCCGGTCATGTCATGGAGGCCGTAGGCGTTGGCGGGAAACGCTCCCACCGGGGAGGTGCCGTCGTAGCCGTCGGTGAGCAGGTTCTGCCAGGGGAAGGCACCCTGCCAGGTGTTGGCCATCATCTGGCCGCCCGGCGCGAACTCATTGCCCCATGCGTATACGGCGCCGACGAGGCCGCCGCGCGCCGCATGCTCCCACTCGGCTTCGGCGGGCAGTTCCTTGCCCGCCCAGGCAGCGTAGGCTTCTGCATCCTCATAGGCGACATGGGTAACCGGATGCCGTGCGAGGCCGCTGCAGTCGCTGCGAGGCCCGCGGGGGTGGCGCCAGCAGGCGCCGGGGACGTATGCCCACCAGTTGCGGTAATCGCGCAGGTCAACGGGGCCCGCCGTGGGCTGGAAGACCAGCGATCCCGGCACGAGCAAGTCTGGATCAGCATCCGGGTAGTCGGACGGATCCAGCGGCCGCTCGGCGAGGGTCACGTAACCGGTCGCCGCAACGAACTGCCGGAATTCCGCCACCGTCACCGGGCTGGTGTCGATCCAGAACCCGTCCACCGAGACCCGGTGCACCGGGCGCTCTTCCGGATAGAAGTCGGCCGAGCCCATCAGGAACGTGCCGCCCGGAACCCACGCCATAGCCCGGTGCTGGCCTCGGGCGCGGTTCCTTGATGCGTTCCGCGCACGCACCGGCCCGACTGCCTGGCCTCTGGCGGCCCGTACTGACGAACTCGTCCTGGACATGGCGGTTGTGCTCCGATCTCGCTGCCCTTCACCTGGGACAGTAAGGAAACCGGCACAGGTCGGCACCACCCCTCAGGGATGAGGCATAACCCCTCCAGCGAGCACAGCCAGCGACGGCCTCCCGCTCCGGCTCAGCGCCTGCGGCGAGAAACGCGCCGAGCGGTGCGCCGTCCCGTGCGCCGGGCTACTCTGCGTGCTCCGAACATCTCGTGCCTCCAGATAGTTGCATTGGCCGTGGCAGTCTCAGCTTGCCGCGGCTGCCGTTTCCAACTCGTGCAGTTCCTGGGCTTCCTCGGCCGACACGAGCCCGATTCCCACCAGGTCGAGCGGGCTGATGAACCCGTCACTGATGCGGAAGCCCCCCGCGCGAACGATCGCGTCACGAAGCGGCACCGCCCAATGATGCTCGATCAGGATGAGCGCCGCCGCGGAGTCGTTTGGTATGTCTTCGAGCACATCCCAGTCCTCCTGCTCGGTAAACACCTTGACACCGCCCTGGGCAGCGGTTTCCTCGGCGCCTGCGATCGCGCCCGCCTCGGCCCCTTCCTCGCCGTCGATGCCCAGGCCGATCAGGGCGCCGATTTTGCTGCCGAGCTCGATCGCCTCGTCCTCAGAGAGGTTGCTGAGGTGCTCGACCTCCAACTCACCGTCGGCGTCTTTATAGACGGCCAGCGAGTCGATCACCCGCACCATGTCACTTTCGCGCAGTCGCTCAAGTTCGGCGATGATCTCACCGTGGAAGTCAGGGTGGTTGAACCCCAATACGATCAGCTGCACAGGCCCGATCGCCATGTTCCTGCCCCTTTCGCATGACCGGCCCGCCAGGAGGACCGAGCACCCACCATCGACCAGTTACGCCGTTACTCACGAAGCGTCTGGCTGGTCCGCGCGGCCGCGCATCACCCGCCAGGGATGACGTGCCAGTTGCGGGCACCGTCTGATGGTTCTCGCGATCTACTGGCGGCTCATGGCCATGCGCATCTCGCTGTCGGTGTCGGTGATGAGGTCGCCGGACAGGTCGACGGTGACGGTGTGCAGGGTGCCGGTGAACGGGAACGGGGCCTGGTAGTCCGCGACGATCGCCGAGCCGGGGTTGGCGCCGCAGGTGAGCCCGCCGGGGTTGAACGCGATGGGCGTGGTGACCGGGAACTCGCTGTTGGCGATGAGCTGGCCGTCGACGTACAGCTGGGCCAGGCCGGGGGCGCCCTTGCCCTGCGCGAAGTCGGGCTTCCCGGTGGGCTCGAACTCGAAGCGGAGCTGATGCCGGCCCGCGGGGACCGGGTCGGGGCCTGACACGCGGTAGATCGCGCGGCCGACGTAGTTGTGGGCGTAATGCAGCCGGCTGTCCTGGACGTAGAAGGTCCAGCCGCCGCCGTTGCTGCCCTGGCAGAGCAGGACGCCCTCGGCTCCGCTGTCTGGGATATCCGCGTCGGCGGTGATGCTGTGCGGGCGGTTGAGCACGCGCGGGCCGACCCAGAACGGCAGCGTCTGGGTGCCGGGCCGGTAGATGTACTGGTCCGCTGCTCGGCGACCTGCGGGCGCTCGGTCATCAGCCGCTCGGCGGCGCTGCCGTCGATCGGGCAAGACGTTGTATTTCCCGGCTTCGGCGTACCACATCGCGATCAGCTCGATGAGCTTGTCCCGGTGCTCCTCGGCCAGGTCGTGGTTCTCGGCCGGGTCCTCGGCGACGTGGTAAAGCTCCCAGTGGCCGGCGTCCAGATCGGTCAGCGTCTCCGCGGTGATCAGCGCGCCGAACGGCTTGCCGGCCTCGGCGAACGAGGGCCCGGGCCACGGGCACACCGCCCGCCATCCGTCGTGGTCGATGGCGCGGTGGCCGAACATCTCGAAGTACTGGGTGCGGTGCCGGGTCGGGGCGTCTGCCTCGTCGAAGGTGTGGGCGAAGCTGACGCCGTGGAGCGGCGACTGGGTCACTCCCCTGATCGTGGCGGGCGGCTGCAGGCCGAGCGCGTCCAGGACGGTGGGGACCATGTCGATGATGTGCGCGTACTGGGTGCGCACTTCGCCGCGCGAGCTGATGCCCTGCGGCCAGTGCACCAGGAACGGGTCGGTGGCCCCGCCGCGGTAGGTCTCCCGCTTCCACCGCCGGAACGGCGTGTTGCCCGCCCAGGTCCAGCCCCACGGGTAGTGGTTGAAGGTGGTGGGGCCGCCGAGCTCGTCGATCTTGGCCAGGCTTTCTTCCAGCGATTCGGGCGCGTTGTTGAAGAACTGCAGCTCGTTGGTGGTCCCGGCGGGCCGCCCTCGGCGCTGGCTCCGTTGTCAGAGACGACCATGATCAGCGTGTTGTCGAACTCGCCGGTCTCCTTCAGGAAGTCGAGCAGGCGGCCGATGTGGTGGTCGGTGTGGGACAGGAACCCGGCGAACACCTCCATCATCCGTGCTGCAAGCCTGCGCGCGTCCGGTGACAGCGAGTCCCAGTCCGGGACGTCTGGGTCGTGCCGGGACAGCTCCGCGTCGGCCGGCAGCACGCCGAGTTCCTTCTGCCGGGCGAACGTGCGCTCCCGGTAGGCGTCCCAGCCGTCGTCGAACTGGCCGGCGTACCGGTCGGCCCACTCTCTGGCCACGTGGTGCGGGGCGTGCGCCGCGCCGGTGCAGAAGTGCAGGTAGAACGGCTTGTGCGGGGCCACCTGCTTGGCGTCGGCGATGAACTCGATGGCCTTGTCGGCCAGGTCCTCGGTCAGGTGGTAGCCCTGTTCCGGCGTGCGCGGCGGCTCGACCTGGTGGTTGTCGTAGACCAGATCCGGATACCACTGGCTGGTATCCCCGCCGAGGAAGCCATAGAAGCGCTCGAAGCCGCGCCCTAGCGGCCAGCGGTCGAATGGCCCGGCCGCCGACTCGAATTCCGACGGCATCAGATGGTACTTGCCGACCAGGTAGGTGCTGTACCCCTGCTGCTGCAGCATCTCCGACAGAAACCCGTTCTCGAACGGGATGCTGCCGTTGTAACCGGGGTATCCGGTCGCGAGCTCATTGATCGCCGCCGTCGCGTTCGCGTGATGATTGCGCCCGGTGATAATGCACGACCGCGAAGGGGAGCACAGCGCCGTCGTGTGCATATTGGCGTACAGCAGGCCGCCCGCGGCCAGCGCGTCCAGGTTCGGCGTCGCGATCGGGCTGCCGTAGCAGCCCAGCTGCCCGTACCCGACGTCATCGAGCACGATGAATAGCACGTTCGGCGAGCCTGCCTCCGCCCGCAGCGGCCGGGGCCACGCCGGGCTGGACTCGTCCGTTGTCCGCCCGATCACGCCGGGAAACGCGGTGCCCGGGTCGTATTCGTTCAGCGCCATAATCCAGATCTCCCGTCGGTGGAACGAAGTCGTGACCTGCCCTGAACCGGAGCCGGTGCCTTAGCGACGCCGTCGAGGCCCTCGGACCGCAGCCAGAAGAAATTGTGGCCGTCTGCGGTCCCGAGCTGATCATCCGCCGGGAGTGATTTCCCCCCCGGAACGTCGGCCTAGGCTGCCGGTGTGCGGGCTAGGTAACGGAAGCGGCCGGGCGACCAGGGACTTCTGGTGAGACGATGAGCATCGCTGACCTGGCGATCGTGGCGGCTCTGGTGTTCGGCTGGGGCGCGTCGTCGGCCCGGCTGGAGCGGTTCGACGTGACGGCGCCGATCATCTTTGTCCTGGCCGGCCTGGTGCTGACCCACGGTCCGCTGGCGGTGCTGGGGATCGCGCCTTCTCATGAGGCAGTGAAGGTCCTGGCCGAGAGCACGCTTGTGCTGGTGCTGTTCTCTGACGCCTCCCGGGTCGGTCTCCGGGACCTCCAGGCTGACTTGGGCCTCTGCCTGCGGCTGCTGGGGATCGGGCTGCCGCTGACGATCGGCCTGGGCATGCTGCTGGCTCTGGCCCTGTTCGGGGGCATCAACGTCTGGCTCGCCCTGCTCATCGGGGCGGCCCTGGCGCCGACGGACGCCGCGCTGGGTGCCGGAGTGATGCTCAACCGCGCGGTCCCGGCCAGGATCCGCCGCCTGATCAACGTGGAGAGCGGGCTCAACGACGGGATCGCCACGCCGTTCGTGCTGGTTGCGATAGCGGGTGCGGGGACGGCCGCGCACGAGCCCGGGACCGGCCCCGGCGCGGCCCTCGCGGAGCTGGCCGTCGGCCTGGCCGTCGGAGCCGTAGTGGGCGGCGCAGGGGGCTGGCTGGTCAGGCTGGCACGCCGCCACGACTGGGCCGCCGAAGGCTTCGCCGGTGCCGCGGTCCTCGGCCTGGCGGTCTGCGCGTACGCCTCAGCGGTCGCGCTGCACGGTAACGGCTTCATCGCCGCGTTCACCGGCGGCCTGGCGTTCGGCGGCGCGGCGGGACGGCGCGGCGAGCCGCTAGTGCCGTTCGTCGAGGAGACCGGAGCCCTGGTGTCGCTGCTGGTATGGCTGGCATTCGGGGCCGTCGCCGTCGCGCCCATGTTCGAGCACCTGACCTGGCAGCTGGTGGTGTATGCCGTGCTCAGCCTGACAGTAGTCAGGATGGCCCCGGTGGCTCTCGCGCTGGCCGGCGCGAGGCTCGGCGCGGCCACGACCGCGTTCGTGGGCTGGTTCGGGCCTAGGGGGCTGGCCTCGGTGGTGTTCGCGCTGCTGGCGCTGGAGGATCTCGGCGAGAAAGTGGCCAGCCCCGCCGTCGCGGTTATCACGGCTACGGTCCTGCTCAGCGTGCTCGCTCACGGCGCCAGCGCTGAGCCGCTGGGCCGCCGCTACGGGGCATTGCCGACCCCAGACGCGAGGCACGAGGACTCAGGCCTGCCCGAGGTACCGACCCGTCGGCTCATCCGCCGGGCACCTGAGCGTGACACTAAGCCGACATCGCCCAGCGGGGTGGGATGAGCGGCGCTTCACCGCGGCCTGTTATCCGGCCGGAGTCTCCTTTTCGCGCCGCTTGACCAGCCAGGCCTCGGCATCAAGGTAGGCGGCCTGGGTCGACTCGCCGATCACCGGGGTCGCCTCGAATGCGCGTACAGGGCCCCCGATGCTGCCGGTGTCGATGGAGCCGTTCGGTCGAAGTCGGCTGGAGGCCGCTGAGGTAGAGGCGGCCGTCGACATCGGCGAGACGGTTGGCGTAGTCGCCGGCCACCTTGATGAAGGTGGCTCCGAGCGAGGTCCGGCGCCGCAGCCGGAGCACCACCACCGGCGACTCGGTCCCGGCCGGGTCCGGAAGGCGGATTTGCAGCGTGCGGGAGCCTGCGTACAGCAGGCTGCCGTACACGTCCAGGATCGTGACGTGCTGGCTGGTAAGCGCGGCCGGAGGCGGGCGCTCTTCGAACCGCCCGTCCTCGCGCGGCAGGAGCTCGACTACCGCGAGGTCCATGGCTTCCTTGTTCAGCTGCAGCAGCAGCGAGAGCGTCACGCCGATGCCCACGGCCGCGGCGACCGGGAGGAACAGCGTGGCGGCGAAGGTGGTGACGACCGCGATCTGGGAGGTGAGCCCGGTGCGCAGGATGGTGGCAAGCTCCCCGAGCCGGAGCGAGCCGACGGCCGCGAAGATGAGGATCGCGCCGAGGGTCGGAACGGCGATCTTGGCGACCAGTCCGGAGAAGGCGACCAGGATCACCAGCATCCACAGGCCAGACCAGATCGTTGCCCACCGGGTCCGGGCACCGGCGGTCACGTTGAGCGCGGTCTGGCCGACCGAGCCGCCCACCGGGAGGCCGCGCAAGAACCCCGAGGCCAGGTTGCCCGCACCCTGCGCGATGATGTCCCGGTTTGTATCCGACGGGGCGCCGTCGGGGTTGGGCGCGGCCTCGGCGACCCCGGCGCCCTGAACCAGGATGATCGCCGCGATCGCGAGCGCGCCGGTGACCAGGCTGAACGAGAAGAACCTGAGATCGGGCAGGTGCGGCAGCGGGATGCCACGCGGGATCTCCCCCGCGTCGCCCACCCGGGCCACGCTGTCCGCGCCCGCCAGCACGACCACCATGGTGGGGATGCACCAGGGCGATCAGGGCGCTGACCACGGCTAGCCGGGTGCGGGCCAGCAGGACCAGGATCGCCAGCGCGGCCAGCCCGGTCAGCAGGGAAGCCAGATCGATGTTCCCGGGGTGGGTGAGCACGTCGATCGCCTTGGCCAGGGGAAGTAGCCCTGCGCCTTCGCGCCCGTCAGGTCGGCTACCTGCCCGCACACGATGTTGACCGCGATCCCGGTCAGGAACCCGATCATCACCGAGTACGAGACGAACCGGGTGTACCGGCCGACTCGGACCAGCCCGGCCCCCACCAGCGCGACGCCGACCATGAGTGACAGCAGCAGCAACGCCTCCGGGCGCTGGTCCGCGGGCACGCTCTGCAGCGCCGAGCCTGCCGCCAGCGCGGCGGCGGACGTCGTGGTGATGACCATCAGCCGCGTACTCGAGGTGAGCCCGCCCGCGACCGGCCCCGCGAAGCCGGCGTACAGGCCCTGCACCGGATTGACCCCCGCCAGGACCGCGGCCGCCATCCCGTCCGGGACACTGCTGATCGCGCCGGGCAGGCCGGCGATGATGTCCGCGCGCAGGTACCGCCGTTCCGGCCGCATCGAGTGCAGCCACCGGCCGATTGTGACCCAGGGTCGGTGAATCACGCTCACCATCCTCGTGTCCATCGGTTGCGCTGAGCGCCATCACCGAATGTCGCCCCAGTCCGCGGCCGGTGCACTCACATGATTCACGCCGGTGACCGCCGCAGCTTCACCCACGGAGAGGGATGCTGGCCTGCGCCTCCCCCGGTAGCGTCCCGGCCACAACCGCCGCCAGATTTGGAGCATCGACGGCATGTCCTGGACGAGATCGTCATCCGCGGCGGCCGGGAACGGCCTCGAGCCACTGCCTAGTCGGCGCAGGCCGGTGGGAAACCGGGTCCCGGACCGGTGACAAGGCCACCCGCCGTCCGCCAGCTCGGCCGGTTCCGCCGGCCCGGCGGCGCTTGCGGGCCGGGCTGGTCCAGCTGCTGTGCGTGGCCGCCGGGCTGGGGCTGGGCCTGCTGCTGCCGCACATAACTACCGGTGCCAGCGTGGCCAGCACGCGGGTGACCCAGGCGCTGGTGACCGTGGGCTTCGGCACACTCGGCCTGGTCAGCATTATCTTCTCGCTGCTTTTTCTGGTGGTGCAGTGGGCCTTCGGGAGTCTTTCACCGCGGCTGAACCTGTTCCGCGACGACCCGATCGTGTGGCGGACTTTCGGCATCGCCGTGGGCGTGTTCGTGTACTCAGTCACCGCGGCCCTGGTGGTAGGCAGCCGCTCCCGGGTCTCGGTGATCGTGCCGGCCGTGGAAGTAGCGGCCGTGCTGTTCACCCTGGCCTTGATGCGGGTCCTGCAAGTGAAGGCGTTTACCTCGATCCAGCTGGCGCCGACACTGGCGGCGATCGCCGCGGAGGGCCGCGGCATCCTTGACGACCTGTACCACGGTCCCGGCCCGGCCGAGCGTCCTGCCGCTGTGCTGCCGCCACTGGGCCGCGCAGTCACCTGGCCGCGGGCACAGGCCACCCTGCAACAGGTCCACCTGCCCCGCCTGCTCGATGCGGCCGGCAGCGCCGTCATCGTGCTGCGGGCCGGCATAGGCGACACCCTCCAGCAGGGTGCCCCTGTCGCCGACCTGCACGGCGGCGAGGTGGCCGACGCGGCGGTGCTGCGCGGGCTGGTGACTGGGCAGGAGCGCACCTTCCACCAGGATCCCTTGTTCGCGTTCCGGCTGCTCGCCGACATCGGGCTGCGGGCCCTGTCTCCTGCGGTCAACGACCCGGCTACCGCCGTCCAGGTTCTCGACACCATCCAGGGCATCCTGGGCCCCCTCGTGACCCGGGACCTGGACGTCGCTGAGGTGTCCGACGACTCCGGAACGGTCCGAGTCGTCCTGGCTCTTCCTTGCTGGGACGACTACCTGCGGACCAGCCTGGACGATCTCATCGAGTCCGGTGCTCGCGCTCCGATGGCGCTGCTGCGGGCCCGGACCCTGCTCACCGGTCTGCTCGATGCCGCGCCGCCACAGCGCCGGTCATCGATTGCCTGGCGGCTCCAGCACACCGAAGACCTCATGGCCGCGAACTTCCCGGCGATCTGGCGAGACGCGGGCGGGACAGACCCAGGATCAGCTCAGCGAGCGGATTAGGCTCGCGATCGGTCTATCTTGACCAGGTCGGCCTCACTGGTGAGCCGCGTCGCCGGAAGGCGCGCGGTCTGCTGCAGCAGGCTGATGACCGGAGATGAGCTTGGCGCTCATCTTGACCGCTTTGACCGCGCCGGTGGCGCCGGCCTGCAGCGTCAGCCCGATGGCGAGCACGACGCAGCCGACGATGAAGAGCGTGTGCGACCCGAGCATGAGCAGCCCGACGCGGGCCAGGGCGTAGGGAGGGGTGCAGACAACCGCTCCGACCGCCCCGCCCACGGCGGTCGCGGTCAGCTTGTCGCGTTTCGAATGGGTGTTCTTCACGCCGATGAGCCGGGCCGGGACGGCCACATAGCAGACCATCATCACGCCGACGACGATGCCCAGCGACAGCGCGAACCACAGCTTCCCCCACCGGGCGAAGATCACGGTCGACACGCCCAGGCAGATACCTACGGCGCCCCCCCATCCCAGCACTACCGCCAGATGCGACCGGGCCTGCGCGAACGCGGGCCGGATCATCGGCCGGCCGGCACCGGCGATCGCAAACGCGAATACGGCGTTCAGGAAGAAACTCGCCGCCGTGATCGCGGCAACGGCCAGCACGAGCGGGATCACGACCGGCCCTGTCAGCACGTGAAATGACTTCCCGTGCAGCACGTGCGCCTTCAGGTCGATCGTGGCGGCCCAGATCCACATTGCCGGCAGCACCTGGATCAGGGTCAGCCGCCAGTTGGTGAACAGCAGCTTCACACCCTCGAACAGCATGACAAGAGCACCGACGGCCAGGGCGATGGGAGCAAGCCACCGCCGGGAACGGCTCAGCCGCAGAACCCCCTCCTCGATGGCCGCGACGTCGCTGTCCCGGACGGCGCGAATCAGCCCCCCAACCCAGGCACGCCGGGAGGCCAGCCGTGATTCGGGAAGCTCGCCGCCGGTGCGCGGCGCTGCGGGCTCGCCAGGAGCCTCCGCGTCCGCTGGCAGTACGGCCGGAAGCTCCGGTGCATTCTCTTCGACAGGCACTGGGGATGCCCCTTTGCGAGCGTCGTGCGCTGAACCGGGCCCACGTCCAGCCGGCAGGGACGAGCCGCTAATGGCCGCGGGCGCCGATCCGCGCACTATGACGATAAGCCCGACAAATGCCCGGCCCCTCACCCCGGCAGGGTGAGGCAGGGAGCCAGACCAGGCGGAATTGTGGGGGATGCCAACTGACAGTGAGGGGCCGATGATGAGCGTGCCGACGGCTGAGGCTCCACCCCGGAGTATGCACCGCTACCAGCTCGATTCCGGGATAGCACGGCTGACCCCGGCGGAGAGCGCCGCCCGAGGAAAGACGGCGCGGGCCGAGGTGTCACGCGAGAGCCACGCGGCGTTCGACCCGTCGCCGGACCGGCCCGACCCGATCGGCCTGCTGGAAGAGCAGGCGAAGTCACGCGTGCCCGAGCTGGTACCGGTGCGGTGGGGCCGGATGATGGTGTCGCCGTTCACGTTCTTCCGCGGCGCGGCCCTTCCGATGGCCAGCGATCTGGCTAGCACCCCGGTGTCCGGGCTGGCCGTCCAGGCGTGCGGCGACGCGCACCTGTCCAATTTCGGGATTTTCGGCTCCGCCGAGCGGCGCCTGATGTTCGACGTCAACGACTTTGACGAGACGCTGCCCGGCCCATGGGAATGGGACGTCAAGCGGCTAGCAGCCAGCCTGGAAGTCGCGGCCCGCGGCAACGGGTTCCCTGCCAAGCAGCGCCGGAGGATCGTCGCAGCCTCGGTGGCTCGTTACCGGCAGGCGATGCGCGACTTTGCCGGGAAGACCAACCTGGATGTCTGGTACGCGCATGTAGACATGGACGAACTGCGGAAGCAGTTCGAATCCCAGCTTCGGCCGCGCCAGCGCAAGCTGGTGCAGAAGGGCCTAGCCAAAGCGCGGACCAGGGACAGCATGCAGGAAGTCGGCAAGCTGACCCAGATCGTGGACGGCCGGCCCAGGATCATCTCCGACCCGCCGCTGCTGGTCCCGATCGACGAGCTGACGCCGGCGGAGACGGACCGGGCGGCCATCGAGAAGTGGTTCGCCAGCCTGATCGGCAAGTACCGGCGCACGCTGGAAACCGACCGCCGGTACCTGCTCGAGCAGTACGAGTTCGGTGACATCGCCCGCAAGGTCGTCGGTGTCGGCAGCGTCGGGACGCGCTGCTGGATCGTCTTGATGCTCGGCCGCGATGCCGCCGACCCGCTGTTCCTGCAAGTGAAGGAAGCCGAGGCGTCGGTGCTCAGCCGCTTCGTCGGCGCCAGCAAGTTCGCCAACCAGGGCCAGCGGGTGGTCGCGGGCCAGCGGCTGATGCAGGCATCCAGCGACATCTTCCTGGGCTGGCAGCGGACCGAGGCGGGCCTGGACGGTCGGCCCCGCGACTTCTATGTCCGTCAGCTCCGGGACTGGAAGCTCTCCGTCGACATCGAGAACATCCTGGCCTCCGGCATGCAGCTGTACGGCGAGCTCTGCGGGTGGACGCTGGCCCGGGCGCATGCCCGCTCCGGCGACCGGATCGCCATCGCGGCCTACCTCGGCTCTTCAGATGCGTTCGACCGGGCGATCACCCAGTTCGCCGCCGCCTACGCCGACCAGAACGAGCGCGACCACCAGTCGCTCGTCGACGCCGTCTCCTCCGGGCGGATCATCGCCGAACGCGACCTATGACGCCCGGCTGACCCGCGGGCACTGGGGGAGCCGTGGTACTCGACCTTCTGCTGACCGGGCTCGCAATCGCTCTCGAGCCGTTCCCGCTCACGGCTTTCATCCTCATCCTGAGCGCCGAGAAGGGCACCAGGAAGGGCCTGGCGTTCATCCTCGGCTGGCTGGCCTGCCTGGTCGTGGTGATCACCGCCGTCGTCCTGACCACCAGCGGCCATCCGCCCAAGCCGCAGACCGCCCCCTCGACCGCCGTCCTGGCCGTCAAGCTGGCCCTCGGCGTCCTGCTCATCCTGCTCGCCGTACGCCAGCGGCGCCGGATGGGCCGCCCGCGCAAGCCGCCGTCCTGGATGGCGAGCCTGGACCGGCTGTCCCTCTGGTCCGCGGCGGGCATCGCCGTGTTCCTCCAGCCCTGGGCGCTGGTAGCCGCAGGTGCCGCGACAGTGGTTCAGGCCAAGCTGTCCACGGCCGGGGACTACGTGACGCTGCTGCTCTTCTGCGTGGTCGGCACCTCCAGCTTCCTGTACCTGGAGCTATATGCGGCCTTCGCGCCCGCCTCCGCCAGTGCCCGGCTCGACCGGCTTCGGAAGTGGCTCGACACGCATCGAGACCAGGTGATCATCGTGATCTTCCTGCTGCTCGGCTTCTGGCTAGCAGGAAAAAGCATCTACCTGCTGGTCAGCTGACAAATGACGATCCCCAGCCCGGCAGCGCAGCCAGACGTGCGGCAGTTGCCCGCAGCCGGCGAGAGCCGCTGGCCGATGGCACTGGCCGTGCTGGCCGCCGGCGGCCTGCGCGCGGTCCTGCCGCCGGAACTCAGGAACGGAGATGCGCGCTGGGCGTTCGTCCTGGTCGTCTTCGCCCTGCTCGCGATACTCGTCATCGGTGATCCCGGGCGCATCGACCGCGACTCCACCTGGCTGCGCGCCGCGACCGGCACGCTGATCGGCCTGATCTCTGCCGTGAACGCCTCAGCAGCGGTGCGCCTCGTGGCCGGCATCATCAGCGACGCCAAGTTCAGCAACGACGCCGACATCCTGCTCGCCAGCGGCGGGGCGATCTGGCTCACCAACGTGATCGCATTTGGCCTCTGGTACTGGGATCTCGACCGCGGCGGGGCGGCGGCGCGCGCACGGGGCCCGGGCCGCCAGCCTGCCTTCGTCTTCCCGGAGATGACCAACGCTCGCTACGTTGGGGCTGACTGGTACCCGAAGTTCATCGACTACCTGCATCTGTCGTTCACCGCCGCCACGGCGTTCAGCCCGACGGACGTCTCGGCGATCAGGTCCTGGGCGAAGCTCATGATGATGGCCGAAGAGGCGATCTCGCTGGTTGTCGCGATACTCGTCGTCTCCCGCGCCGTGAACATCCTGAGGTAGCGGGCCGATGCGACACCTGGGCGACGAGACTCCGCAGCCAGACCCGGAGGGACACGATGACGACGCCGGCTGACCCTCTTGCGCTACTGCGATCCCGGAGCTACCTCGCGCTGCTCGCGCTCGCAGCGATCATCGGCGTGCCCGTCTCCGCGGTGGCCTACTTCTTTCTCGCGCTGGTCTCCAAGCTGCAGGGGTGGATCTTCACAAGCCTCCCCAGCGGGCTGGGCTTCCACGGCGAACCACTATGGTGGCCGATTCCGCCGCTGGTCCTGGCCGGGGTGCTGGTCAGCCTCGCCATCAGGTACCTGCCCGGCAGGGGCGGCCATTCACCCGCCGACGGGTTCAAGGCCGGCGAGGGCGCTCCCTCGCCGGCCGAGCTCCCCGGGATTGTGCTCGCGGCCTTTGCGACCCTGAGCCTCGGCGTGGTACTCGGGCCCGAGGCACCCCTGATCGCCCTCGGCGCCGGCCTCGGCGTCTGCGCCGTCCGCCTGGTCAAGCGGGACGCGCCGGCGAGAACCAGCGCCGTGGTGGCTGCGGCGGGGAGTTTCGCCGCCATCTCCACGCTGCTCGGCTCGCCCCTGCTCGGGGCCTTCCTGCTGATGGAGGCCTCGGGACTGGCCGGGGCCATGCTGGAACTCGTCCTTGTGCCCGGCCTGCTGGCCGCCGGCATTGGTTCGCTCGTGTTTCTGGGCCTTAACGCCTGGACCGGGCTCGGCACGTTCTCGCTGGCGATTCCCAACCTTCCCCACGTCGGGCACCCCACGGTCGCGGAATTCTTGTGGGCAGTGGCGATCGGGGTCATGGCCGTCCCGCTCGGCTCCGCGATCCGCTGGCTCGGGCTGTTCCTCAGGCCCCACGTCGAGCGGCGGATTCTGCTGACCACGCCGGTACTCGGCCTGGGAGTCGCGGGCCTTGCGATCGCGTTCGCCGCGGGTACCGGAAAAGGCTCCTCCGAGGTGCTGTTCTCCGGGCAGTCCGCGCTCGGCCCGTTCATCAGCAAAAGCGCGAGTTACACCGTGGGAGCCCTGGTGCTGCTCATCGCCTGCAAGGGCCTCGCATACGGCATGTCGCTGAGTGGCTTCCGCGGCGGTCCTACCTTCCCGGCCATGTTCCTCGGCGCGGCGGGCGGCGTGGCACTGTCCCATCTGCCGGGGCTGCCGATGGTTGACGGCATCGCCATGGGCATCGGCGCGATGACCGTGGTGATGCTCCGGCTGCCGCTGACCTCCGTTTTGCTGGCCACCCTGCTGCTAGGCGCGGACGGCCTTGCCGTCATGCCGCTGGCGATCGTGGCAGTCGTGGTGGCCTACGTGGCATCGGCGAGGCTGGCGCCGGCCCCCTCCCATGAAACAGCGCCCGCCAGCGAGACGGCTCCGGCGCCCTCGGGCAGGCCCGCCGGGTTCCGAAGAGTCAGCAGGCCGCCGACAGCCTATTTCTGCGGGGCGGCAGGATCCCTGCCCGCAGCAGCGCCAGGATCATCGGTATGGAGATTCTTCGATGTCCGCACTGAGTTCTGCCGGGTGCGCGGCGGCGCAGCCCTTCTGACCTCGCCGGCTGGTTTCCTGCGGTAGGACGTGCTGGTACGGTGCCGGACGGAGCTGGGCGGCCAGCGCGGGCGCTTGGCCGGCGGGGTTTGCTCGGGCGTCGCCCGGAAGGCGGCGACGAGGCGTGCCACCAGGGTGGCCAGGAACACCTGGCCGGTCAGCGCTTCCATGACGGCGAGCGCGCGTCCGCCGTTGCCTGCGGCGGTGAAGTCGCCGTACCCGAGCGTGGTGAGCGTGGTGAAACTGAAGTACTGGAACGTCTGGGTGTTCGCGCGCTCCCCGTTGGCGAAGAAGTGCCCCGCGCCGAGGTGCTCGATCGCTGCGTAAAAGGCGGCGAACATCAGCCCGATGACGATGTAGGCGCTCAGGGCGCCGTAGATGCTCTGCAGGGTGACGGTGGGCCGGGCCAGGACGCGGCGCACGATAAGCACCGCGGTGAGCAGCAGCACCAGGCCCTTCCACAGTTCTGACGCGCCCTCGCCCGTGTCGGTGCCGGTGAGCGACGCACCGAACGCCGCGGCCGAGCCGACGAGCGCGACAGCGCCCACGAGCATCGTCCACCGGCGGGAGAGTGGCGAAGTGCGGAGGGCGAGCAGCAGTACCGCCAGGAAGAGCAGGACCTGGAGGTCACCAGCCACCATGATGCTGAACGACGAGAGCAGATAGGTCGAGATCAGCACGAGCAGCAGCAGGCCGTACCGGCCGCCCAGTTGGGGCAGCCGGGCACGGCCACCGCTGCCGCCGGGCCGCCGGGCAGGCGATGCCCGCATCATGACCCCCTTAAGGTCACGCTCCCGGCGGCCCGCCGGTCCGTGCTGGCAGGCGCGTTATGCGGCACTTCCGCCGTGCAAGGCGTCCTGGAGTTCCTTCTCGCCGTCCTTTGACAAGGAAGTCTTCAGCACCGTGCCGCCGTACTTGCTCATCGCCTCGACGGCCTTGTCCGGCGTCACCTTTTCCACCATGAGGAACAGTGCGGAGGTACCCGGCTTCAGCATGCCGCGGACCTGCTCCTGGAACTGCGCATCGATGCCGGACTTGGTGACCTTGCCCATCAGCGCGCCCAGCCCGGCTCCGATGGCTATCCCGATGACCGGGACGAAGAACAGCACGCCGAACAGCAGTCCCCAGAACATGCCCCAGGTCGCCCCGCGGCCCACCATGTGGTGGTGGGTGTGCACGTGGTAGTCGCCCTTGGCGTCCCGCACGATCACAGCGATCGCGTCGGGCTCGATGATGAGGTCCCTGGCGAGCTGCCGCGCCTCATCGGCGGCGGCTTCGGCGGTGGTCTCGTCGGGGTATCCGATCGCGATCAGGTCAGCCATTACACCCTCATTTCTCTTATACCGGTGAAAGTCCGAGTGCGACCAGTCCATCAAGTTGGGCAAACGCCGCGCACCATCCGCTACGGGTGATCTGGCGCGCAGGTGCGTTCCTTCAGGTCACGGGCGCTAAAGCCTGGTCAGGCCGGGCAAAGGGGCGCAAGATGGCAAGGTGAACGTCCCAGCTCAGCGGGGCCACCGCGGACTGGGGGGGATGCCCGGCCCGGCGTCAAGCGTGCGTCCCGACGTGCCGGTGGAGACCAAGCTCCATGCCCCCGGCTTGCGCAAGGGGTGGGTGGAGCGCCCCGAACTCACGAGTTACCTGGCGCGGACTGTGACGAAGCTCGTTCTCGTCGGCGCTCCGGCAGGTTTCGGCAAGACCACTCTGGTGGCACAGTGGCGGGCCAGCGCGATGGAGCACCGGGCGTTCGCTTGGGTCTCCCTCGACCGCGGTGACAACGACCCCGGCAGGCTGTGGTCGCATATCGCGCACTCTTTGCAGCGGGCTTGTCCTGAACTCGACGGCGACGAGATCCTCCGGGCTCTTCGGGTCCAGGCCCGCGACATTACCGGATCGGCCCTGCCGGTCCTGGTCAACGAGCTAGCCAGACTTCCGGCACCGGTCGTTCTCGTGCTTGACGACTATCACGTAATCACCGAACGCAGCTGCCACGACCAGATCGCTTTCCTGCTGGATCATCTCCCGCCGTCCGCCGAGATCGTGCTGATAACGCGGGCTGATCCGCCGCTGCCGATTGGGCGCTTGCGTGCAGCCGGCGAGATGGCCGAGATCCGGGTGCCAGAGCTGCGCTTCGCTCCGGCGGAGGCCGCGGCCCTTGTGCACAATGTCTCCGGCGTCGAGCTCAGCGAGTCCGACCTGACTGTTCTCCTCGAACGCACCGAAGGGTGGCCGGCCGGCCTGTACCTCGCGGCGCTCTCCCTTGGCGGTGACCCCTCTCCGAGCGCTTTCATCCGCCGGTTCACTGGCGACAACCGGTTCATCGTTGACTATCTCGCCGAGGAGGTACTCAGCCGCCAGCCGGGCGAGATCCGCCAGTTCCTCGCGCGCACCGCCATTCTCGGCCGGTTCTGCGCACCGCTGTGCGACGCCGTCGTCGGCTCTGCCAACGCGGCGGAGATCATCGACGTCCTCGAGCGGGAGAACCTCTTCCTCGTGCCTCTTGATGACAATCGGCAGTGGTATCGCTATCACCACCTCTTCGCGCAAGCGCTTCGAAGTCAGCTAGCCAGGACCGAGCCGGACATCGGGCCGTCCTTGCACGCGCGCGCGAGCGCCTGGCATCGGCTGTCCGGGTCGACGGACGAGGCGATCGGTCACGCGCTCGCCGCCGGCGACACCGCCGGGGCCGTGGACCTTATCGTCCGGCACTGGTTCGCCTACGTTGACTCTGGCCGGGCGGCGACGGTTCGCGGATGGATGCATGCGCTCGGAGGCGACCGGATTGCCGCCCACCCATTGGCGGCGCACAGCGCGGCGTGGCTGGCCGCCCTCTCCGGCGAGCCGGAGTCCGTGCGGCACTGGATTCACGTCGTCAGGGCAGCAGAGCATGCCGGTCCTCTTCCTGATGGCATGCCGTCGCTGGAATTTTCCGCCGCACTGCTCGGCGGTCTCTTCGGATTTGACGGCATCCGCGCCATGCGAGAATCAGCAGCAAGGGCTGTCGAGCTGGAACCCGACCCGATGTCCCCCTGGTACGCGTCGGCGCTGACCGCCCTCGGCTTCAGTCAGTACCTTTCCGGAGAGCCCGGGGCCGGTGAGCCGCTCAGGAAGGCGCTAATGAGCGAGCCGTCCTTCCCGCTCGTGCAGCTGATGGCCTTCTCCGCCGCGTCTCTGCTGGCGGCCGAGGAGGGCAGGCTCGCGCAAGCTCGGGAGCTTGCGAGCGCCGCTCGGCTCGTTGCGGACGACGGCGGCCTCAGCCACACTCCACAGAATTCCCTCGCCCATACGGCCATCGGTACCGTTTATGCGCTGGAGGGGCGGCATGAGGAGGCTCGCAGCGAACTCAGGAACACGCTCCAATCACGTCGGCGATGGCCAGGGCTGAGCCCGTGGCCCACGCTGGAAGCTTTGCTCAGGCTGGCACCGCTGCTGCTTGATATTGGCGACCGTCGGGAAGCAGCAGCGCTTCTCGATGAGGCCAGGGACATATTGATCGCGCTGCCCGACGGCGCCGAGGCTCAGCTGGCCCGGCTGGAGCAGCTTGAACGACGGATCGCGGCGAGGCAGCCGCGACTGATTTCAGTCGCGGATCCGCTCACCGAGCGCGAGGTGGCAGTGCTACGTCTGCTCGAGGGCACTCTCTCGCTCCGCGAGATCGCAAGCGAGCTGCATCTGTCGCAGAACACGGTAAAGACCCATACCCGGGTAATCTACCGCAAACTTGGCGTATCTACCCGACGCGACGCCGTCGCAAAGGGCCGCGCGATCGGCATCGCATAAAACGCGCAGTAACAGCGTCAGATCAGCTTGAGCTGCCGTGCGCGCCGGACCGCCTCGCCGCGATGATCCGCCGACAGCTTGCGGTAGATGCTCCTGAGGTGCGTCTTGACGGTGTTCACCGAGATGTACATCTCGGTGGCGATCTCTGCGGTGCTGAGCATGCCCGACAGGTGCCGGAGCACCTCACTCTCGCGCTCGCTGAGCTGCTCGACGATCACCGGCCCGGTCTGGCCCGTATCGTGCCGCCGGACCGGATGCCAGCTACTGGTCATCAGGCCGGGCTCCAGCAGGTCCTGATAGGCGTGCGCCAGCTCAGGATCGCGTCGCAGCACCGGCCGGATCCAGGCTCTTTCCAGGGCGAACGCCAGCCGTAGCCGCTCGGGTTTACCTAGCCGCAGCGCTTGCTCGAGGGACCGGCGGCCTCGAACGCCGTCCCCGGCACCGTAACTGAGCCGGGCATCCATCAGCCATCCCTCCAGCCGCACCTGCTCGGGTAGCTCGTCGGGACTGGCCACCCCGGCTGCCAGTGCGCGCCCGGCAGCCTGATGATCACCGGCGGCCAGCCGCGCATGCGCGAGCGCGACGGCCACGTCGAGCGCGGAGCGGGGCTCGGCACGCTCGGCCACGTCAACCGCCGTCTGGAATTCCCCCGCCGCCGCGTAGACCCGCGACTGGATGAGCGTCAGCCTGCGTTCCAGCCAGCGCGGGAGCGACCAGTCCCGTCGTGCCCGGCTGAGCATCTCCAGGGCCGTCCTGGTTCCCCCTTCCGCCAGCAGGCAGCGCGCCGCAACCTGCCAGGCGATGGCGCCCGTCAGCTTGTCCGGCGCAATCCGCAAGGCGTCGTCCGCCAGCCTCAGCTGGCCATGTGCCTGCCGCAGCTCGTTGCGTTCGACATGCACGTATGCGAGGGCGACGTTCGCGGCGGGTCCGGCGGGCTCAGCAAGCCCGTTGCTGCTGTCGGCCGTTCCGGCTGCCTCGCCTGCCAGCTCTACGGCACGGCTCAGCCGCCCGCGCAGGGCCTCGACAAGGGCGAGGTACCCCAGGCAGTCAGCCTGCGCGAACATGCCATCAGGAGCGGGGGAAGCGGCGGCGGCCGAACGAAAGGTGACAGCCGCCTCGTCGAGACGGCCCGCCCAAAGTTCCGCTACTCCACGGCCGGAAAGGACCTGGGCGCGAATCTCGGGATGCTGGGCGACTGCCCTTTCGGGGATCTGCTCGACCAGTGCCTGCGCGGCAGCTGCCGCGGCCGCCGCGGCATCGAGATCGGCAGCCCGGCGGGAAACGCCCAGCCGGATCAGCGCGGCGGCCAGCCGGGCCGGAATCTCGTCGTCAGCGGGAAGCCGCTCAAGGATGCGTTCCGCGGCGTCTAGCGCCGTGCTGCTCGGGACGCCCTCCGTGGCGGACAGCTGGATCGCCGCTGCCACGAGCAAGGGCTGGGGCTGTGCCCAGGTCACGTCCTCAGGCATGCAACGGAATGCTGCAGCGAGCGATCGATTACCCGGCGGCTCGATGAGCTGGCCGATTGCGAGCTCGTCCACGGCTATCCGGGCCGCGAAGCACCAGTCACCCGACTCTCCGGCGTGCCGCACGGCTTCGCTGAGCGAGCCGTGCTGCTGATACCACTGCGCTGCTCGCCGATGCAGTTCCGCCACCTGTCCCGGGTGCTCACGCCGAAGCTTGAGGCGCAACACCGCGGCGAACAGCGAGTGGTAGCGGTACCACCCGTGCCCGATCGGCCGGACGAACGCGTTCGTCCGCGCCAGGGCGGGGAACCCGGCTACGCCTGGCTCGGCATCCGCCAGTTCGTTGGCGATGTCCGCGCTGACGCTGTCCAGGATGCTGGTTCGAAGCAGCAGTTCTCTGAGGCCTGCGGGCTGGGCGTTCAGGACCTCGTCCACCAGGTAGCTCGTGACGGCGCTCTCCTCGGCGTCGAGTTCCTTAACGAATTGCCCGGGGTCGGGATGGCCGTCCAGCGAGATAGCGGCAAGGCGAATCCCCGCCGCCCAGCCCTCTGTCCGCCCGACGATGCGATCAAGCGCGTCCGCTGGCAGGGTGATGCCCCGCTGGGCCATGAGCAGGGCGGACTCGGGAACGCTGAAGGCGAGATCATCGGCCCGGATCTCGGTCAGCTCTCCGGCAAGCCGGTATCGGTGCAGGGGCAGCAGGGGGTCCATCCGCGACGAGACCACCAGGCGCATGCCGGGCGTGGCATTCCTCAGCACGTAAGCAAGGCCGTCCAGCGTGGCCTTTTCGGTCAGCAGATGGAAATCGTCAAGGATTACCACCACCGGCGGATCATGTGCGGCGAGCATCGATGCGAGGCGCAGCAGGAATACATGGTCAACAACAGTCCCACGGCCCGTGATCGAGCGGAGCCGCGGCGCCGCGATGCCAGCGCGCCGCAGTGCGGCCACGACATACGACCAGAAAACCTCCGGCCGGTTGTCGTAGTCATCGAGGGTGATCCATACCAGGGTGGCCGGGTCGGAGTGCACGGCGGCCCACGATGCGATGGCCATGGTCTTGCCGGAGCCGGGGGGGCCGGTGACCGTTGTCAGCGGGCCTCGCGCACCGTCCGCGATCAAGTTGTCAATCTGCGGGCGGCCGACCGCCCAGGCCGGTACGCTAGGCATAGTGATCTTGGAGGTCAGGACAGGGTCGTCAGCGCCGCTCGCCTGGGCCCTGGAGCGGCCCCCCGAGCGTGCACCAGTGCTCGTCACCATCTTTACCTCAGCTCCGGCTGGGCCGGTTGCCGACCGAACGTTCAGCACCTGCATGCGCGTGCGGACTTTGGTCTAGCCCGTACACCTATATGCCTGTCACGGATTAGATGACCTGTCATCACCCTCCATGAAACTCACCAGGGTGACGGGAACCACCCGCCATGCATGGCGCGCTGGACGCCGGGTAGCGGGATCGTGGAGTTCTGTTCAGTTCACCGCGACCTCCTGGAGGTACTTTGCCTCCGTCCAACTACGAGATCCGCGTGGTCGGGGTTCTCCCGCCCGAGGCCTTGATTGACTTCGAGCGGCTCACCGCTTCAGTGGAGCCCGTGGAAACGGTCCTGCATGGCCCGCTCCGGGATCAGGCAGCCCTGAACGGGCTTCTCGCCAGGCTCCAGACGTTCGGCGTGCAGGTACTCGAGGTACGCCGTCTCCATGACCCGGACCCCGGGTCCGGGCTGCCACCAGACCGCGAAGCGAGCTGACGCCGGGCCGATGAGCCCTCAGGGCATATCGGCTACGCCAAGGTGACGCTGCCGCCGGGCCGGCAGATCGAGGCAGCAGGAAAAAGTACACCATCAGGGCCAGCCTGATGGTGTACGCGGCGGTGAACGGCTCAGGAACGGCTGCCTCTGGCGCCGAGCGCGACCGCCAGAGAGGTCAGGAGACGCTTTCCAGATGGGCCGGGCGGCCGTTCTGCCAGGCGGCGGCCGCGGCCGTGGCTGCGGTCTTCGCCTGCACCCACCTTAGCTTCGCGAGCTCGCTCGGCGGGACTTCCATGTCCCTGATCCACTGCCGGACAGCCAGCGTCAGATGCGAGCTGCCGACTGCCAGGCCCGCCATGACGAGCACGCTGCCGACTCCTACCAGCGTTGCGCTGGTCATCAGCGGTGCGGCCTTTAGCTGCGGCCCACTCCTGCCGTTCTCCTACTGGTCATGGCACCATCCTCAGGCTCGCCCGATAGTCGTTACCGTCATCGCGGCGGCGGCGCCGGGCATCATCCGCCAGGGATGACTGGGCGCCTTACTCCGCAGGCAGGCCCAGGCGGGCCGTGCTCGCTCGCCATCCTCAGACAAGGACCTTGGCCTTCTCGCGGTCGAACTCATCGGCCGTGATGACTCCCCGGTCACGCAGGTCAGCCAGCGTCGCCAGCTGGTCAGCCGAGCTGGGCCCGGTGTACTGCTGGCCAAAGTCCCGGAATTCCTGGTCCTGGCCCAAAGCCCGCTGCGCGGCACGCTCGTGCATCGCACCGCCGCGAGCGATCAGGTAGACCAGCACGCCGATCAGCGGAATGACCACCACGAACAGGACCCACAGGGCCTTGGCCCAGCCGGACAGGTCACGACTGCGGAAGATGTCGAAGACCACCATGACGATGAGCCAAATCCAGATCACCCACAGGAAGAACTCGAACATCGTCCAGAAAATGTTCAGCAACGGATAAGACGTCGACGCAGCGGCGAGTGACATTCCTTCTCCTGCCTTCTCCTTGCGCACCCGCGAGGTCGCCGTCTGGCACCTTGCGGCGTTGTGAATGGTTGGGGGCGCCCTTCAGCATTGGCCGGAATCGGGTCAGCAGCATCACCCCTGGTGGATGAGGAACCTGGCGGGGCGCCCTCGCCGTGTCCGCTGGCGGAGAAATGCATGCAGCCCGTGAACTCCTCAGCGGGCCACAGCCCAGGTGGCGGGCACGTCGGCGCCGCCCTCCTGGCTGACACGAGCGCCGAAGCGGAGTAGCGCGGGCTGCGGTGAGATCTTTCCTGCGATCAGGCCCTCCCCCAGGCGGAAGGTAACCGACCTCTCGATCAGGCTGGGCGGGACAAACGAGAACGCGGCCTCGGCAAAGGCCGCGTCCGCGAGCGAGTTGATCCGCATGAGCACGAGGTTGTCAGCCTGCGACAGGACGTTCTCGGGGATCTTCTGCGGCCGCTGCGTCGACACCAGCAGGTACAGCCCGAACTTGCGGCCCTCGGCGGCGATGCGCGTGGCGTGCTCAGCCGCCATCGCGACGAGCTGGTCAGAAGGCTCGGCGGGGCAGACATTGTGCGCCTCGTCGATCACGATCAGTACCGGGCTGCGCTCTTCCCGCCGGCGCCACAGGTCAGCCAGCACCGCGCCGGCAACGAGTGCCTGCTCCTCGCGCGTCGGCAGCGAGCCCAGGTCAACGACGACACAGCGGGTGCCCGGATCGCCGACCGCGTCCAGGACTGAACCCGATTCGCCGGGCGCCCAGACCGAAAAAAGGTCGACGCCCAGGCTGCGGACGCGCAGGCCCAGGCGGCGCGCCTCGGGATGGCTGCTTCCGGTCAGCGCCTGAAGCGTGACCGGGTTATCGCTCGCCAGCATGTCGCTTAGCGCGGCGTACTCCTCGCGGTCATCGACCGGATCCAGGCGGAGCAAGGCAGCCTGCATCGCCGGATCGATCTCGGCCACGTGCAGCCGCAGCCTCCGCGCGGCCGGGGCGCCCGCGGAATAGACCGCGACGCTGCGCGCCGCCTCCGCATAACGCTCGGCCATTGCCGGGTCAGCGTCGGCGCGCACCTGTCCCAGGCGGACGAAATCTGAGTTGGGATCGAGCACCACCAAGCGCAGGTCGGTCTCGATCAGCAACCGCTCAAGGATCACCCCGAGCGAGTAGGTCTTGCCTGACCCCGACTGACCGCACAGGAATGTGTGCCGGTCGAAGCCGCTGGCGTCGGCCAGGCAGGGCACGCCGGGGACCAGCGCGAGCTCGCCCAGCCGCAGCTTTGCGGAGTGCCGCCCGCTGCGCTCCAGCCACGCCTGCACCTCCGTCCCGGCGGCTGAGCGGGCCAGTGCATCGTGGAACGGTGCCCAGTCGCCTTCCAGGACAGCTCCCTCGCCGTGTGCGTACCGGACCTGGACCTGTGTCCGGGCCTCCGGGCCGCCCGGCCCCTGGCAGCATGAGCTCCGTAACCTGCTGCCAGCCGAGTTCCAGGGTGAGAATCTGGCCGATGCGCCTGGTGCCGCCGCTCTCCAGCACGACATAGCCGCCGACCTGCAACTGCAGGTCGTGCAGCGAGGCCTGAAAAATGAACCTGCGCCCGTCGACCGAGGTGGCGAGCGGAAGGATTGACGCTTCGAGGCTCCGGCGCACTTCGCGGAAACTCTCCAGCTGCGAGCCGAGTCCGGACTCCCCGCTTGCCGCAGGACTGGTTGCCGATTTCGGCTCCGCATCGATGCCAGACAAGGTCGCCTCCTGCAATCCACCGAATGGCGCGTCGATCTACGGCCGGGCCGCGCGGCCCGTCCAGCCGCGTCCATCCAGCGTGCCTGGGCTCATCACGAGCCGCCTCATCCGGTTCGGACGAGGGGGACAAGCAAGGGCACCAGGGTGAACAGGCCGCGGCGGGTGATGACAAGTCACCCCTTCGAGGACGACAACGGTAGAAGCGTCCGGACTCCTCGTGACGATCGCGAGGTTGAAAGGAATGACCCGAAATGACGACCGATGCCGAACACGCGGTACGCAACCAGCAGATGATCGTGCTCGTGCTCGGGCTGGCTGCGGCTAGGGCCCTCGTCCGGAACAGAATCATCGTGGTGGTCGGGCTGGCCGGCGTGGCAATTGTCGCGCACCGGAAGGGTGCAGCCGCGTCGGCCGTCCTGCGAAACTGGGTGGCAGCCAACAAGGCTGCCTGGCACGCGGCTAAGCCCACCAAGTAGCTCAGACCCACCCGCAGTGGGTGATACAACATTGGTCGCTGCCCGCAAGAATCATCAGCAATGCCCCTCCGGGCGAGGACGGCGCCAGGCCGCGGGATCCGAGCAGGAGCGGCCCTGGCCAAGGAGATGCCGACCATGCCCCTGCACGAGCGAGACGCCGTCCGTCAGCAGCTGGAGGACTGCGTGTTCGCCGGCCGCGACCTGACCAGGCCTGTCCCCAAGTACCGGTTCCCCAAGGACGAGACACAGGCAAGAGAGGCATTCCAGGTGGTGTCGGACGAGCTGATGCTCGACGGCAACGCCCGCCAGAACCTGGCCACCTTCTGCCAGACGTGGGCCGAGCCCGAGCTTCTCGCCCTGATGGCACTGTCCGTCAACAAGAACATGATCGACAAGGACGAGTACCCGCAGACCGCGGAGGTCGAGCGGCGCTGCGTCCACATGCTGGCCGACCTGTGGCATGCACCCCACGCCGCCAACACCGTCGGCGCATCAGCGATCGGATCCTCAGAGGCCTGCATGCTGGCGGGCATGGCGGCCAAGTGGCGGTGGCGGGCTAAGCGGCAGGCCGAAGGCAAGCCAACGGACCAGCCGAACATGGTATGCGGCCCGGTCCAGGTGGTGTGGCACAAGTTCGCCCGGTACTGGGACATCGAGATGCGCGAGGTCCCGATGTCCGACGGCCACTACGCCATGGATCCGGCGTCCATGCTGGAACGGGTGGACGAAAATACGATCATGGTCGTGCCGACGTTCGGCGTCACCTACACCGGAGCCTACGAGCCTGTGCAGGCCATGGCCGAATCGCTGGACCAGCTGCAGGCAGAAACCGGCCTCGACATCGACATTCACGTGGACGGGGCCAGCGGCGCGTTCCTCGCGCCGTTCTGCGCACCGGACGTGGTCTTCGACTTCCGGCTGCCCCGGGTCAAGTCGATCAGCACCTCGGGGCACAAGTTCGGCCTGGCTCCGCTGGGCGTCGGCTGGGTCCTCTGGCGAGACCGCCAGGAGCTTCCCGACGACCTGGTGTTCCACGTCAACTACCTTGGCGGCGACATGCCGGTCTTCCAGATCAACTTCTCCCGCCCGGCCGGCCAGATCATCGCCCAGTACTACAACTTTCTGCGTCTCGGCTTTGAGGGCTACAAACGCATCCACGACGCGTCCTATGCGATCGGCCAGTACCTCGCCGCGGAGATCGTCAAGCTCGGCCCTTTCGAGCTCCTGTGTGACAGCAATCCGGCCACCGGCATCCCGACGGTGACCTGGCGGATAAGCGACGGCGAAGACCCCGGCTACACGCTGTTCGATCTCGCTGACCGGCTGCGCTCCCGAGGCTGGCAGGTACCCGCCTACACCCTCACCGGAACAGCCACCGACATAGCCGTGCAGCGCATTCTGGTCCGGCTGGGCGTCAGCCAGGACATGGCCTCCCTGCTGCTCGATGACTTCAGGGACGCCGTCGGCCATTTCGCGAAGCACCCTGTCGCCGTGCCCATGTCCAAAGAGGAGTCAGGCGGCTTCAGCCACCTGTGACGATCGACCGCTCAGCCGACCGGCTCAGCCTGCACGGGCCAGAATGACGGTGTCTCGTGGAGTTGCCGGTACGGGCCGCCGACTCTGATGAGCTGCTGATGCGTACCGCGCTGGACGACCCTGCCGTGCTCCAGGACGATGATCTCGTCGACCTGGTCGAGCCTCTCAGCTCGTGCGTGATGAGCAGGGTGGCGCGGCCCGCGGTGAGCGCGAGCAGATCGGCGGTCAGGGCACCGCGGGCTTCGGGATCCAGGTGCGCGGTCGGTTCATCGAGAATCAGCACGGCCGGATCCGCGAGCCTCGCCCTGGCCAGGGCGAGCCGCTGCCGTTCACCGCCGGACATGGCCGCCCCGTGCGCGCCGACTGGAGTATCCCAGCCCAGGGACAGCGAATCGATCCAAGACAGCAGCCGGGCCAGCGACGCGGCAGCCGCCAGTTCCTCCTCGCCAGCGCTGGGCCGGGCCAGCCGCAGGTTGTCGCGGATGCTGTCATCGAAGATGTGGGGATCCTGCGGGCACCCGCCGATCACCGTCCGGACCGTATCCGCGGCGTAGCTGGCCAGGTCGGCGCCGTTCAGGGTGACGGTACCGCCAGCCACGTCGCGGAAGCGCAGCAGCACCGCGGCCACGGTGGATTTGCCGGAGCCGCTGGGGCCGATGAGCGCGACGCGCCGGCCCGGCGACAGATCCAGGTCAAATCCGTCCAGTGCGAGAGGTCCAGCCGGCTCGTACCGGACCTGCACTCCCGACATGTGCACGTGCACGGGCCCGGCCGGCAGCGGACGGGGAGCGGCCGGCTCGGCGACCGGGTCCCGCGCGTCGAGGATCGCGCCGATCCGGCTGGCCGAGGCGCGCGCCGATCCGAGCCGGAGCGCGGCCGCGGGCATGACCGTGACCGCCTCGAAGGAAGCCAGTGCGGTAAGGGCCAGAACCGCCAGCGGCACCGTGCCGCTAACGGCACGCCGCTGCTCGATGACGACTTCCTCGTCCTCGTGAACGCCTGGTGGGAGCCGCTTGAGTTTGCGCTGCCCAGCACCAGGGAGCGGGCGGCGTGGCATCGACACCTACGACCTCACGCCCGGCCGGGTCCGCGGCGGCCATCCGCGACGCCGGGGACAGCGTCGCTGTCCGCCCGCGATCCCTCGTCGTGCTGTGCAACCCGCGCGTCGCGTGAAGAAAGCAAGCGTTGGTGATCCTGGGCGTGGTCAACGCCGACCGGGGTTTTGCCCAAGGCCTACGCGTGTCCTCAGTGGCCTGTCAGGTGGATCACGCCGACGTCGGACAGTCCGTTCAGAGCTAGTTGCACGGCGAGCGCGGCGAGCAGGAAGCCGAATACCTTCTCGGTGACCAGCATCCGGCTGGCGTCCAGGTGGTTGCTGACGTGCACGGCCCAGCGGAACACCGCGACGTCGAGCGCGAGTATCACGATGAGCACCCCGACGACGACGGCGACCACCGCCACGGAGCTGGCTTCTGCTGAGGCGGTAACCAGCACCACGATCCCAGCCGGGTTGAGCAGATACGGAACGGCCAGCGGGAAGACGGCCATCCGCATCGGGTCGTCCTCATCGCCTGAGTGGCTGCCGCCGTTGGGATCGTGCTGCCCGAGCACCATGGTGACCGCGATGATGAGCAGGATGATGCCGCTGGCAACGCCGAGCGCGCCGGGGGAAAAATGCAGCAGCCTGGTCAGCAGGCCGCCGAGGACCAGCAGAAGTACGGCGACGGTGGCGGCGGTCGTCAGCATCTTGCGGAGGACTCGGCGCTTCGTGACCTCCGGCATTTCCTTGGTTGCCTCGAGGAATGGCACTAGCGCGATTTTCGGGCCGACGCCGATCAGGAGCAGCAAGAACGTGTCGATGACGAAGGTGGCATTCAGCGACTCGAGGTCCATCACGGCGTCGTCTGCAACTCGGTCAGATCCGGTGGGCCTGGGACGGCAGCCGCATTGTCCGCAGTACATCGGGGTGCAGCCGGGGCAGAGCATCGGTGGCTGCCAGTTTGTAACCGTAGGTGTAAGTCGGGGTGTTATAGGCCATCCGGATCACGTCCTCGACGGTCGCTTCGTTGTGGATCATGGCCTGGCCGGTGCCGGCGCCGATGATCACCGCGTCATGCCGGCTGCTCACGTCACTACGGGAAGCCATACCGATCTCCGTTCAGCCCCGGGGCGCGCCTGCTGTAATCCTCTACTCCGCGCAGGGGGCGAGAACCATCCGCGCCGGGCGATCCGCAGCGGGCCGACGGCCCTCCTCCCCCGGCGGCCGAGCGATCACGGTGCGCCCCTGCAGCGACCATGTATCTCCCAGACGCCATCGTCGTCACCCTGCCCGGATGATGCCGGCAGCGACCAGCGGCCAGACACTCTTGGTGGGTGACGATGACCCGTATTCGGCGCTGCCGCAGATTCCGGGAGGACGCATGAAGGCAGTGACAGTCGCGCCCGGGACCGCGGGGTCGGTTCGGCTGGAGGACGTTCCCGAACCAGATCCCGCCCTCGGGTCCGTCGAGGTCGAGGCGCTGGCCGCCGGAATCTGCGGCACAGATGCGGAGATCGCCGGCGGCAGCTACGGGTGGCCGCCCCCGGGGCGTGACCGGCTGGTCCTCGGCCACGAGTCACTCGGCCGGGTCGTGGACTCCGGTGGGAGCGGCTTCCTGGTCGGTGAACACGTCGTGGGAATCGTGCGCCGGCCCGACCCGGCTCCGTGCCCGAACTGTGCCGTCGGGGAATGGGACATGTGCTCGAACGGCGGCTACACCGAGCGGGGTATCAAGCAGGCCGACGGGTTCATGTACCTCCGGCCCGAAACCAGCCCTGGTCGAGCAACTGGGCGCCACGTACCACACCGGAGCTGTGGCGGGCCTGGGACTGCGCCCGGACATCGTGGTCGAGTGCACCGGTGTGGTTGAGCTGGTCCGCCAGGCCATGGAGACGATCTCGCCGGGCGGCATCATCTGCCTCACCGGCGTCGGCTCCCCGGCGGCGCCCGACAGCGTATCGGCCGCCGCGCTGGCGACTGACGTCGTGCTCAAGAACATCGTCGTGTTCGGCTCGGTGAACGCGAACCGGCGGCATTACTACCGAGCGGCCAAGGTACTCGCCGCGGCAGACCGTTCGTGGCTCGAACAACTGGTGACCCGGCGCACCCGCCCTGATCAGGCCCACCAGGCGCTGCAGCGGGCCCCCGACGACATCAAGGTCGTCATCGAGTTCGCTCAGCCATGAACGGCCCGGGACGATACGCGCCGCGCCCGCTTGGGGATTCAGCAGGGAAATCGTGGACGGTGCGGCCCTGCTCGGCTGACCCGGGACGGCTCAGCGAGGGATCCCGCTGGGATGGCGACCGCAAGGAGCTGCTGATGGCTGCCGGTCCTGGCTTCCTGCATCTCGATCGCTGGGGTGTCGTCCATGAGCTAGCGCAGCCTGAAACGGTCTAGGTTGCCCTGTGGAACGGCGGCGCTCTCGCGCGGTACCACCCCGACGGGTCACTGCAGAGCACCATCCCGCTCCCGGTCGACCGGCCAACCTCCTGCGCGTTCGGCGATACCGGCGGGGGAACGCTATTCGTCACCACGGCGCGCGAAGGACTGGACGAAGCTGCGCTCGCCGCCCAACCGGACGCCGGACGCCTGCTACGGCTCGGCTCTCTCGGCGTCACCGGGCCGCCTTGCCAGCCTTACCTCGGGCTGGCCGGCGCGTGAACTCCCGGCTATCCGGCTGACGGAAGGGGCGGTCATGGCGGGAGTCTCTGCCGGGGCACAGCCTGGATCATCCGCCAGAACGTCCGGGCCGCGACGCGCCGCGGGCATTTACGGCACGATCATCACCGCCGCGGTCCTCGCCGCCGCCGGAGATCACGTGCCCACCCTCCCGCTTGCCGTCTCCATCCTGGTAACGCTGCTGGTTTACTGGCTCGCCGAGGAATACGCCGAACTCCTGGGCGAGCAACTGGAGGCAGGGCACCCGCCGACATGGGCCGATGTCCGCACAGCCCTGGCCGCCACCTGGCCGATGGTCAGCTCCTCCTACATTCCGCTGCTGTCACTCATCCTGGCGCGCCTGCTCGGCGCCTCGCCACCGGATGCCGCCAACGTCGGGCTGGTGGTCGCCATCGCGCTCCTGATGATCTACGCATGGTCCGCGGGGCGCGCCGCCCACCTCGGAGGCAGGCAGCTACTCATCGTCACGTCGATTGCCGGTGCGCTCGGGCTGCTGATGATCATCCTCAAGGACGTGGTCCTCATTCACCTGCACTGAGGGCGAGGAGCCATCTCCTGCGAGGTCGTTACCCGAAGGAGGCGCCGCGGTTTGGTGCCTGCTCGGACTCGATGAGCCGCGATACGGCCTCGATCAGGGCCAGGTGGGTGAACGCCTGCGGGAAATTCCCGAGGTGCTGGCCGGTGGTGGTGTCGATCTCCTCGGCATAAAGCTGCAGCGGCCCGGCGAACGACAGCAGCTTCAAGCACAGGGCGTGGGCGCGTGCAGTCTCGCCGATCATGGCCAGCGCGGTAACCAGCCAGAAAGAGCAGATGGTGAACGTACCCTCCTCGCCCTCGAATCCGGTGTCTGTTCCCTCAACCCGGTAGCGGAGGACCAGGCCGTCCTTCGTGAGGTCGTCAGCGATGGCGAGCACCGTCGACCTGACGCGCTCGTCGTCCGGCGGCAGGAATCCCATGATGGGCAGGAGCAGGAGGGATGCGTCGAGATCATCGGTCTCGTAGTGCTGCCGGAATATGCCCTTCCCCGAAACGCCCTTGTCCAGGATCTCGGCCTTGATCTCGTCGGCGCCAGCCCGCCACCGCTGGGCGTGCTCGTCGGCGCCCCGCTCCTCGGCCAGGTCGGCGCCGCGCGCGGCCGCCACCCAGCACATCACCTTCGATGCCGTGAAATGCTTGGGATCGCCGCGGACTTCCCAGATCCCCTGGTCGGGCTCATGCCAGTGCTGCAGGGCAGCGTCCACGAACCCGGCCACCCCTTCCCACACCGGCGCCACGATCTGGCCAGCCCCGTAGCGGAACTGGACATCCAGCGCATCGAGAATCATCCCCCACACGTCGTGCTGCTGCTGATTCCAGGCACCGTTGCCGATCCGGACCGGCCGCGCTCCCTGGTACCCGGACAGGTGGTCGAGGGTCTTCTCGGTCAGGTCCCGTTCCCCGCCGATGCCGTACATGATCTGCAGCTCGAACCGCCGGTTCAGGTCGCCGCCGCTGACCGCGTCGATCACGAAGCCCCAGTACTCGATCGCTTCCCAGTCGAAACCGAGCCGGTAGAGCGAGCGGAGCATGAACGCCGAGTCCCTGATCCAGGTGAACCGGTAGTCCCAGTTGCGTGCCCCGCCTGGCGTCTCGGGCAGTGACGTCGTCGCCGCCGCCATGATGGCGCCGGTGGGGGCGTAGCTCAGCGCTTTCAGGGTCAGGGCGCTGCGGTCCAGGTAGGTCTTCCACGGATGGTCGGGGATCTTGGCTGAGCTCAGCCAGTCGCGCCAGAAATCCACCGTGGTGTTCATCGCGCTGAGCGCCTCGTCCTGGCTGGCCGGGACATGATCGCCGCCCCAGGAAAGGGTGACGAAGGCCGACTGGCCCTGGGTGAGCGTCGTGCGGCCATAACAGCGTGCGCCCAGGACGCCGAGCGGGATGCTGCCGTTGAGCCTGAGCTGTACGTCTCCCTCTTTGGGCGCGATCGTCATGGTGTCGTAGCCGTCGCCCGCGTAATTCCACGTACCACCGGTGGTCCCGTAGTCGAACTGCGGGCCGCAATTAACGACGGCCTCGACCCGGCCGCTGATGCACGTCGCGACCCGGACGAGAGCGCCGACCGCCCCGAACTCGGACGGGGCCCGATGGTAATCCGCCCGCCGCCCCTCGCGCTGGACCGGGCCAACAGCCAGGAAGTCATGGACGGTCATCCATCCGGTCGGGGTCTGCCAGGTCGTTTCCAGCACCATCGTCCCCGGGACATACCGGCGATGCTGAGGCACGTAGGTATTGCTGGGGCCGAACCTGAACGAGCCCGCGGCCCGGTCGAGGAGCGCCCCGAACACACTTGGCGAGTCGGGGCGGGGCAGGCACAGCCATTCGAGCGACCCGTCGGGGGCAACCAGGCCGCTCTGCTCGCAATTGGACAGGAAGCCGTAATCGGCAATGGGCGGAAACGTGCTCATGTGTAGCTGACCTTTCGTAGTCAAGACCCAATCGTTTATGCCATCCGGCTCAGCAGGCGCTCGCCCGCCCGGGTCGCGTTCGCCATCGCAGTGAGCGCCGGGTTCACCGCGCCGATGCTGGGGAAGCAGCTGGTGTCGACGACGTAGAGGTTGTCGAGCTCGTGACCTTCGGTGGGATCTTCGCCGTGAATGCCATGCACCTGGTACAGCCACTCGGCCTTGATATACCAGGGCTCGACCCGTCGTAGCTCACCGGCCAGGCTGGCGATACGCCGTCCGCATGCTTGATCTCGCCGAAGTCCTCTGGGCGCAGCCGGTACAGCGCAGCGCCGTACAGCTTGGTGGCACCACCGACGTAGTAATGCACCTGCGGCTGGGATGGCTTGCCGTCGGCGTCGAACCACTGTTCCGGCGAGATGTACCTGCCGTCCATGAAAACCGATCCGGGATTCCAGTTATCGGTCTCGCGCGGCAGGAAGTTCCCCCGTTCCAGAAGCAGTATCCGCTCGCCCGACGGAGCCAGCATGTGCGCTAGCCTGGCGCCGCTCCCAGCAATGATCACATCAAAGTGCTCAGTCACAGGCTGATAATGGCCACCGTCAGCGCGCGGCACATCACGCGCGCCGGATGATGTCAGGGACGAGTCACCCAGTGTCCATCTGGCGTTCCTCATCGCGCTGCTGCAGACCGTGTGGTATCCCTGCAAGCGCGATGAGTACCTGCGGCTGACCGGGTTCTTCGGCACGCTGCTCGTCATGAACGTCGCAATCGGCGTGGTGACCGGCGTCGTGCAGGAATTCGAGTTCGGCACGAACTGGGGGCGTACTCCGGGCTGGTCGGCAACATCTTCGGCACCCCGCTGGCTATGGAGAGCCTGGCCGCGTTCTTGCTCGAGTCCACATTCCTCGGCCTCTGGCTGTTCGGCTGGGACAAGCTGCCGCGCCGGGCGCATCTGCTGACCATCTGGCTAGTCTCATTCGGCGCCGTCTTGTCGGCGGCGTCATCATGGCCGCCAACTCCTGGATGCAGCATCCCTTCGGCTACGTGATGGTCAAAGGCAAGCCGCAACCCGTGTACCCCTACGCCCGGGGCTCCTGGGCCCGCAAGAAGCCGACCGGCTGCTGCCCGGCCGCGACACCTGGTACGCCCCCGCGGAGTAAGCCGGAAATTGCGATTGTCATTTGGCGAATCTTTATGTGATAGTTGCATTACGTGGGATGGTGCTGCTCCAGACCCAGGCGGCCGGAACCAGCTGAGGGCTATATGCGCTGCTTGGATGCTGTCACCGGGGGTCCTGAGGCTGAGGGTCCTAGCGGTGTCACTGCACCGTCCCGAGCCAGCATGCCCGTTGAAACGAAGCTTCATGCTCCCACCGCACGGAAGGAGTGGGTGGAGCGCGACGACCTCGTCGGCTATCTGACGGGTGCTGCCGCCAGACTCGTTTTGTTGAGCGCTCCCGCGGGTTCCGGCAAGACCACTGTCGTGGCGCACTGGCGCTCCAGTCCGGCCGAGGTCCGCGCGTTCGCCTGGATCTCGCTCGACACGGGCGACAATCATCCGGCCCGGTGCTGGTGGCATGTAGTGCACGCGCTGAAGCGAGCCAGCCCGGAACTTGAAGCCGATGACATTCTGGGAGCGCTGCGGGTCCAGGACCCCGACATTGCGGCAACCTTTCTTCCGCTGCTGGTCAACGGGCTGGCAAGAATCGAGAAGCCCGTTGTCCTGGTGCTGGACGGCTATCACCTGATCAGCGACCGCGGCTTTCATGATCAGATCGCGGCCCTGCTGCCGCGCCTCCCCTACGCCGTCCAGCTGGTGCTGATTACCCGGACTGACCCCCCGCTGCCGCTGGCGCGCTTGCGGGCAGCCGGTGAGCTAACCGAGATCCGGGCACGGGAGCTGCAGTTCGGGCCTGCACAGGTGGCTGAGCTTGTCGCCAACGTCGCCGGGATCGAACTCAGCGAGCCCGATCTGACTGATCTGACCAGCCGGACAGAAGGCTGGCCCGCAGGGGTCTACCTCGCGGCCCTCGCCCTCCGCAGGCACCCGTCGCCGAGCGCCGTCATCCAGCAGTTCACTGGCGACAGCCGGTTTGTCGTTGACTTCCTGGCCCAGGAGGTACTCAGCCACCAGCCGCCCGGAATCCGGCAGTTCCTCGCGCGGACCTCGATCCTGGACCGGTTTTGCGCACCGCTGTGCGACGCCGTTACCGGCGGCTCGGCCAACGCTGCCGAGATCATCGACATTCTTGAGCGGGACAATCTCTTCATCGTGCCGCTTGATGACACCCGGCAGTGGTTCCGGTATCACCGCCTTTTCGCTCAGCTGCTCCGCAGCGACCTTGCCAGGACCGAACGGGAGATCATGCCCGCTCTGCATAAGCGCGCCAGCGACTGGCTGCGCCGGTCGGGCCTGCCGGACGAGGCCGTCAGCCACGCGCAGGCTGCCGGTGACGTCGCGGGGGTCATCAGCCTCATCGCCGGAAACTGGTACGCCTACATTCATTGCGGCCAGGTCGCGACGGTTCGCGGCTGGCTGAGCTCACTCGGCGACGACGAGGTGGCCGCTTATCCGGTCGCGGCGCACTGCGGGGCGTGGGCCGCGGCGCTTTCCGGTGACCGGAAGTCCCTGCGGCGCTTTCTGCCGATCATCGAGACGACCGAGGACGACGGTCCGCTTCCGGACGGCATCCGGTCCCTGAAGTCGTCAGCTGCGCTGCTCAAGGGCACGTTCGGGTTTGAGGGCATCGGCCCCATGCGCGACGCGGCCGCCGAGGCCGTCACACTCGAGCTGGATCCGGCATCGCCGTGGCATGCAATGGCACGGGCGGTATATGCGCTTGCCCTCTACTGGTCCGGTGATCTCGACGCCGCTGCCGCCCGGGCGGAGGAAGCCTTGTCTGCCCCGGCGTGCGTCGGAATTATCCGGATGCTGGCCTCGGCCACCTCGTCGCTGGTCGCACTCGGCCAGGGAAAGCCTGCCAAGGCAGAGCAGCTTGCCCAGTCAGCCTGTGACATTCTGGCCGACGCGGGCTCCGATCTCGGCGCGGCCCCGCAGAGCTCACTCGCTTACACGGCCGCCGGCGCGGTGCTTGCCCACCGCGGGCTGCCCAGGGAGGCTCGCAGGGAGTTCGAGCGCGCGCTGCGGATCCGGCGCAGTAAGCCCGGGATCAGCCCGTGGGCGACGGTGGAGATCCAGGTCAGGCTCGCGTCAGTGCTCGCCGGCACCGGCGACCGGCGCGGAGCCGTCGCGCTCGCTGAAGAGGCACGGCTGCTGCTGACCTCGGCGCCGGACGGTGCCGACGCTCTGCTCGCCCGGCTGGACTGCCTCGAGCAACGGCTCGCGGGCCGGCCGCGGGGAGCGTCGGCCGTGGATCCCCTTACAGATCGAGAGGTGGGAGTGCTGCGCCTGTTGCCCGGCACATTGTCGATACGCGAGATCGGCGAGACACTTAACGTGTCGCAGAACACGGTCAAGACCCACACCAGCGCCATTTACCGGAAACTGGGCGTTTCCAGTCGGCACGACGCCATCAGGCGCGGCATAGACATGGACATTCTCTAGTGCGGCGCTTCCGGCTCCGCGCCCGCATGCTGCCCCGGGATCAGCGTTTGCATGAACTTGTCGCCGCCGGCCTAGTCGATCGCGACCCGTGCAATTACCTGCCGGAACGTGAGCGTCCGCTCGGCGCGCTGACCGCCGAGGAACGTGTCGGCCCAGTGCAGCAGCGAGGTGAAACGGCTCTTGAATCCGGTGAGGAATGTGACGTGAACGACCAGCCACATCAGCCATCCGGGAACCCCGAGAGGCTAAGGCCCTTGAAACTGACGACGGCGCGGAACCGGGAAATCGTGGCCATGCTCCCGAGGTCACGGTACTTGAACAGGGCGGCTTCCTTCCCGCTGAGCCGGCGCTTGATCGTGTTCGCGGCGTGGATTCCGGATTGCATCGCGACCTCGGCGACGCCCGGAAGCTGGTCCAGGGACATCATGTCGCCAATGGCGAACACCTCCGGGTGACCAGGCAGCGTGCAGTCAGGCAGCACCTCGATCCGGCCTGCCGGGTCGGAGCTCGCGCCGGATCCGTCCGCCAGCAGGGCCGCGAGGGGTGACGCCTGCACCCCGGCAGCCACACCTTCGTCCGGGACGGGATGCGCTGGACTGCCCCGTCGTGCCCTTTCACCCTGACCCCGAAGGCGTCCATGCCGATGACGATGCTCCCGCAGTGGATCTCGACGCCCAGGCGCTCGAGCTCACCTGCGGCCTTCCCGGACAGGCGGTCGCCGAAGTTGGCCAGGATCTCCTTGCCCCCGTCGAACAGGACCACCTTCGCGTCGTCCGGGTTGATCTGGCGGAAGTTGCCCTTGAGTGCATGGCGGGCCAGTTCTGCGATCTGCCCGGCGATCTCGACGCCCGCTGGGCCGCCACCGACCACGACGAACGTCAGCCAGGCACGGCGCGCGCCGGGATCATCCTCGGACTCCGCCATCTCGAAAGCGCCGAAAATCCGTCCCCGCAGCTCGAGGGCACCGTTGATCGTCTTCATCCCCGGCGCCCACCCGGGAGAACTCATCGTGCCCGAAGTAGGACTGGCCAGCCCCGGCCGCCACGCAGGCTGTCGTAGGGGTATGTCCTGACCGAGCCGTCGGGTCTGGCCGCGGTTACGACCCGGCCCGGCAGGTCGAACCCCGTGACAGTCGCCAGTTCCACGCGGACGTTGCGGTGACTACCCGGTGCGCACGGGGCTCGCTCAATTTCGCCTTCTGAGCTTCCGAATTCCGGCGGCCATGCGACCGGAATGGTGGCTCAACCATTTCAGTCACCACGATCCGGCTCATCAGGCCTGGCGGGCATCATCCGGTACGGGTGAGGTGCGTCGAAGGCACGGCTGCTGTGCTCTGGTCAGGAAGACAGAAGGAGCGGAGCGATGGCTGCGAGATCCGACCCGCCGCAACCATCATTCGGCGGCGATGGGCAGCACTGGAGTTCGCGATGACCGGTCAGAGCCGGGGCAACGCGCTGGACCACGTGATCGTGGTCGTATTCGAGAACCGGTCGCTGGATAACGTGCTCGGCCGTCTGTGCGGGCCTGGCGGCGGCAAGACCTTCGAGGGTGTGCTCGGCAAGGACCTCACCAACCCGATCCCCGAGTGGGCCGAGCACGGTGCCGACCGCAAGATGGTGCCGTACGCAGTGGCGACCGATATGGACAGCCCCAACCCCGACACCGGGGAGGAGCATCAGCGCACCAAGACCCAGCTCTACAACATCCTTAACGAGCAGAACCGGTTCAAGCTCGGCGAAGAGATCTCCGCGCCCTACAACGCTCCCGAGCGCGGCCAGACGCCCACGATGGACGGCTTTGTCACCGTCTACATCAGCACCCTGACCGCGGAACTGGGCCGCCAGCCCACCTACGAGGAGTACTCGCAGGTGATGACCGTTCACCCCGGAACAGATCCCGGTGCTGAGCGGCCTGGCCCGCGGGTTCGGCGTTTTCGATCACTGGTTCTCCAAGACGCTCTCGGCCTGGGCCGGGACCTGTCCACCCTCGGCAAAGCCGCCTTCAATGGGGTCCGTGCCTACGCCGAGCAAAACAACATCAAGATCGAGGGACTGCCCGCCGACCCCCAGGCGGAGATCCCCCAGAGCAGGCCCTGCACGTCATCCACAACTTCCTCGCAATCCAGTTCCCCCTGCTGCATCCCGCCAATCCGGGCCTGGCGCCGCGACCTGACCCCGATGTGAGGCAGCCGTGACCGCGAAACAGGAAGCACCCACGCCGAGCCCCCTCGGCCCGCTCGCCCGCTACGAGCGGAACGTCATCGACCGCATCAACGACTTCAACGACCCGCACCAGGAGTGGCGGCGGCTGTTCTCCGAGCTGCTCGGCACCTTCTTCTTAGTGCTGGCGGCCGCCGGCGGCGGCATGATGGGCCACGCCTTCCCCGGCGTGATCAGCCACGGCGCCGCCGTCGTGGCCCCTGCGCTGACGGTCATGGCCATCATCTTGTTCATGGGCAAGGTCTCCGGCGCGCACCTGAATCCGGCCGTCAGCATCGCCTTCGCCCTGCGCCGCGACTTCCCCTGGTGGCGGGTGCCCGGCTACATCATCGTGCAGCTGGCCGGAGCCACCCTCGCCGCCCTCGTCCTGCACGCGATCATCAACGTCTCCGCCATGTACGGGTCCAACTATCCCGCCCACGGCTACTCCAGCATGGCCGCGTTCTGGATGGAGCTGATCTTGACCACCGGCCTGGTCAGCGTGATCCTGGGCACCGCATCGGGCGCCCAGAACGTCGGCACTATCGGCGCCTTCGCGGTCGGCGCGTATATCGCCCTGGCCGGCCTGTGGGGCAGCCCCATCTCGGGCGCCTCGATGAACCCGGCCCGCACCTTCGGACCCGACCTGGTCAGCGGGACCTTCACCAGCTACTGGGTCTACGTCGCCGGGCCCATCGCCGGCGCCGCGATCGCCGTGGTCATCGCCTTCGTCCTGCGCGGCCGCGGCGGCGACAAATCCGCCCTCGGGGCTGCGCAGGGCGACCTGTTCACCGAGGGCTACGAGTCCGGCAAGTCCTGATGATCCGGGCATGTAGTGGCAGCGAACGGAACTCCCCGTCAAGGCCGGGGCAAGAACACGTGACGATGGCGGCTGCCCAGCGGGAGAGCCCGGTCACCGAAGGAATCCGCAGCCTGGAGGTGCGCTGGATCTTCCCGGGCCAGATAGAGACTGCCGTGGCCGCATGGTTCGGGCGGTTCCCGGCACTAGTGGAGGCACGAGAGGACATCTACCTCCTAGATCCGCAGTTGCCCGGGCTGTCGGTGAAGGTCCGCGGGGGCGGGGCACTGGAGGTGAAGGCCTACCGCGGAAGCCCGGGACTCCTCGAGGTGGCGGGCCGCGCCCGCGGACGCCTGGAGTCCTGGCAGAAGTGGTCCTTTCCCTGCAGCCTGCTGCGCCAAGACAGCGGCGGCCTGGCCGGCTGGCGGTCGGTACGCAAACGGCGGCGCATCAGCCGGTTCTCACCCGCCGACGGCCGGATCGTGGCGCCCGCTCCGGGGCTGAGCGGCCAGCCGCGGTGCGAGGTGGAACTCACGGAGGTCCACGCGAGCGGCCAGCACTGGTGGACCGTGGGGTTCGAGGCGATCGGCCCCGCCGATCTGCTTCGCAGCGAACTCCAGGCCACCGCGGCGCTCGTGTTCGCCCAAGCCCTGCCCGGCGTGGAACCGGGCCCGGATGAATCGAGGTCGTATGCGGAGTGGCTGGGCCAGCGGCCGGGCGCCAGCGGTGACGGCTGCCCCCAGTGAAGCGCAGTTCAGCCAACGTGTTGTGACGAAACTCCCGGAGGATCAAATGTCTATTCTGAGCAGAAAGCACGCGGCCGACGCGGACATGCGCCACCGCATGCAACAAGACGCTTGGCCGGTTGTCCTGGCCAGGACAGCTGTGCCGATGGTGAAGACCGCTGGTACGACTGCGCGAGACAGCGCGCGGGGTGCCGCGGCATGGGCCGCGCCGCGTGTCAACCGGGCGCGGGCCTGGACCGCGCCGCGCATCGAGCGGAGTGGCCTCGCGATCAAGGACACCATCGCGCCGAAGGTCTCCGAGACGCTCATGGCAACAGCGCGCCGCGTGGATGTCACCGCGCCCCGGCTGGATGTCACTGCGCCCCGGCGGCGCTGGCCACGGGTTGTGGCCGGAACAGCCATACTGGCGGCCGTCGGCGCGGCCATCGTGCTCCGACGCCGGAAGGATGCCGGGACGCACGGGGCAGCCAGGGAAGCGGCCGGCGCGCGCACCGGCCCGCAGACCGCACAAGACGGTCAGACGAGCGGCGACGCCCACGGCGGCGACGCGGAAGCAGACGTGAGCAAGCTGTCCCCGGCAACCTAACCAGGAGCAGGATGCCCCTGGTATTGCACCAGCCAGAAAGCGGAGCACCATACCAGGCCCGGCTGAAGGCGATCACCAGTCCCAGGACGGCGAAATCAAGCGCGACCAGTGCCTCCGTCACTCGAGTGCTGACGACAGCTGATTCAAAACTCAGGCGAGGTAGCAGCAGCCCCAGCATCAGCCCGCCTGGCGCACACAGCGCTCCTGTCCGCGCCCGATGCCGGGGCTCGTGGCTTTCGGCACTGGCCGGGCGTGACCAACTGGGCGTGGACATCGTGAACGCTCCCGACTCTCGCGCTCGGCACATCGCCCGCGAGGGGTGAACGGCACAGACTGCCCTCGCGGTCGGGGAACTGCTCAGCTGGGATTCACCCCTCAATGGGCGAGGGTGCGCCCCGGGTTGTGCGGAACCATGAGGACTGCTGAGGCCTCAGCCGCGGTCATTGCGTCGGCAGGCCCAGCGCTCATGCATGCGGCCGCCGGGCGGCGGCCGAGACGATGGGAGGTGACGGTCTTTGACAATCGGCGGCAGCATCGCGCTCATCGTCATCGGCGCAATTCTCCGGTTCGGCATCACCTGGAAACCCGCGCACGTAGACCTGGGGGCCATCGGCATTATCTTGATGATCGCCGGCGCGGTCGGCCTGATCATCTCGATCGTGTTTCTCGCCACGCGGCGCCGCGGACGCGCATCGGCCCAGGTATATGAGGAGCGCCGCTACACCGAACCGCCATCCTGACCAGGCCGCCCCAACGTGGCCCGGCACGTGCCCGCATCACCCGGCGAGGGTGAGCCGCAGATTCGCCCGACCGGGCATGCTGATGAGCGGGAACCAAGGCTGCACGCCGACCCGCTCGGCGTTGCTGACCGGGCGGCATGCGATCCGGTCAGGGAAAGACAGCGTGCCGCTGGGGTCGTCGGACAGCTGGGGCCTGGTGGCGTGGGAACAGACCCTGGGTGACCTGCTGTCCGGGGCCGGGTACGGCTGCGCCGTGTACGGCAAGTGGGATGTCGGGGACGGACGGGGCCGGTGGCCGACGGAGGCTGCCGCCCGGCGCGGCCGCGCTGCCAGGGCCTCCAGGGCCTGCCGCTCGGTCACGCAATGCATCGGCATATGCGGAAAGCTCGCGCGGCACGTTGGTCATTTCGTCCGGCTGAGCTGGGCAGTGCGCGGACGAGCGGTAGTCATCTCCTGGCTGCGGCGTAGCCGAGGGCTGCGGCGATCTCGAGGGCACTGCGGGGGGCGTATGCGATGCGCCACAGCCCGCCGTGCGCGGCCGCGTGCGCCTCATCTTGCCAGGGATGGGCGCAGGCGGGGCCGCCGCCGGTGTGCAGGTCATGAACGAGCAGCGCTGCCATGAGGACCTTGCAGGTGGCGGGTTCGAAGACCTCGACGCCGAACCGGTACGCGCCGGCGTACGCGGCCGCCAGCGCCCGGTTCTTTACAACGGACCGGGTGCGGGACGGCGGGGCGACGTTCATCGACACGGTCGCACCGCTGTCACGGGCGAGAGTGGCACGCCAGCGGTGCAGACGCTTGGCGAGCGCATAGTTGGGGCCCTGCTGCGCCACCAGGCTGTCATTAATGCCGGGGTCGGCACCGGGGGTGTAGGCGGGGCGGAGCAGGCGCCCGCCCGACAGCGTCCGCAGCATCCCGCCTGCGAGTTTGGATGCTGGCGACCGGGTCGCATAGGCGCGGGCGGCCTGGGCGACCGCCTCGGCTGGGACGGCGAACACGTCGGTCGGCGTCGCGAGGAACGCCAGGGCGACATCGCCGCGGCTGGCCTGCAGGCGCACGGTGAGCGCGTCGGCTGCGGCCGCCAAGCGCACGTTAGACGCGCCGTCAGCGTAGACGTAGTTCCCCAGCACCAGCGGGCCGTCAACAGCGGCAAGCCAGTCGGCTATAGCGGGGACGTCGCTGAGCAGGTCAAGACCGGCGCGCTGCGTGACGGCCTGGTCGTTGCCCCCGGGCTGGTGCCGGCCCGGCTCGTCGTCAGCGACGGGAACCACAAGTGTCCCGCCGCTGCGGCGCGCGGTGTCCAGCAGGCGCTCCCAGATCGGGGGA
Source organism: uncultured Actinomycetota bacterium (assembly GCA_963778075.1). GTDB lineage: Bacteria > Actinomycetota > Actinomycetes > Streptosporangiales > Streptosporangiaceae > JASHPR01. Next base: position 544,771 of record CAVZTJ010000001.1, read on the forward strand.
TCGGGCAGGTCAATGGCGATCACCTGGGCGCCCCAACTCAGCAGCACGGGAACAGGACCCACTTCGGCGCCCGCCCCCAGCGCAACGACCGTGCGGCCGGGAAGGCGCAGCCACTGCGGATGAGCCGCGACCGTGCGGACGGCGTCAGCGCATGACGGCTCGATCACGCCGCCCTCCGCCCAGGTCTCCAGCCTGCGCAGCAGGGCACTGCCGCGCAGCCGCTCGCCATGGTAGGGCAGTGACAGCTCGCTTTCGGCCTCCCCGGTGCCCGGCACCGTGACCGTCGCAACCAGCCGCTGCGCAGGTGCGGACAGCAAGCTGTCGAGTCCGGTCTCTTCGCCGCCCTCGTGCACGACGCGCATTTGCCGGTGCACCGAGTCCAGCCCGCCGCGGGCAACAGATACCGCCGCGTCCTTCGACGCCAGCCCTGCTTCCACGAGTCGGCGAAAGTGCACCAGATAGCCCGTGCGCCAGTTGGTGTCTTGCTCCGCAGCCAGCGCCCCGGCCGGGTCGACCTGGCGCAGCGCGTCGGCCGCCGCCGCCCTGCCCACAGCCGACGTGCTCCTGCGCCCGTCCGCTGACGCCGGAAATACGACCCCTGCCACCTCATCGCCGGTCATCGCGCTCCTGTCACCGTAACGAGACAACCACGCTGAACCCGATCCCGCCACCACCGCACGCCGGCGCCCGACGTCACCGGCAGGCACTCAGCTTCACCCGGATTGCTGGCATGGCCCCGATCCCGGCATGCTCATGCCGCCCAGCCGGTCTCGATCAGCTCGCGGACCTCGGCCACTCCGGCGTCCCAGATCACCTGCATGTCCTCGTCGGGCCGGGCGTAGGCACCGCCCATCATGCCTTCGGGCAGGGCCGCCCGGATCCGCCTCGCGTCGAGCTGGGTGATCACTTCCATCGGCACAACGGGCCGGGGCTCGGTCGGCAGGTCGACGCCGGGCAGCCGGTTCCACGGGAAGTTCTCCCCCCAGTTCGCATGCGCCTGCTCGCGATCAAACTGGTCGGCGGCCGCGGTCACCTGCGGCCCATAGCACCAGGTGTGGTAGAGCACTTCCACGGGGTGCGGGCGCGGCTGGCACAGCCACTCGCGGATGAACCCGGCTATCGGCATGTTGCCGCCGTGACCGTTGATGATCGCGATGCGGCGGAAACCCTGCGACTCCAGGCCATCGAGCAGGTCCCTGAGCACCTCGACGTAAGTGGACAGGCGCAGGCTCATGCTGCCGGGGAACGCGGCCCAGTGAGGTGCCATGCCGAACGGCAGCGCCGGGAGCACCGGCACGCCCAGGGGCTCGGCGGCCTCGACCGCCACCCGCTCGGCCAGGATCGCGTCCGTCCCCAGTGAGAGGTACCCGTGCTGCTCGGTTGAGCCCGTCGGCAGCACGACCCGGTCGTCGCGCCGGAGATACTCCTCGATCTGCATCCAGTTAGCATCGAACACGCGCACGATTAACCTCACTGCCTTGGGCTCAACGGGGACAACGTCCGGATCATAACGCCCCGCCCGTTCCCACCGGGATCCGCTCGCAGGACAATCGGTTGGCAGACACGTCAGCAAGATCAAATACTAAATATCGTATTGAATCTCTTGACAGCCGATCTGCCTGAGGCTCTACTACGGGTGTTCGAGCCTTCCGGTACCGCCAGGCAGGACCGCCAGGGGGTGTGCTGCCACGGCCGGTGCCACCGTCGCGGCATTAGCCGCGACCGAGTTGTCCCGCGGTACGCCGCAGCCCGGGTTCGCCAGGGAGGATCCGACAGATGGCCGCCACAGAGCCCACCGCCCCACCAGCCGGCGACAGCAACCCCCGACTCGCCAGGAACATCCTGAGCCTGCCGAACTGCCTGGCGTTGTCCGCCGCCCTTATGGCACCGGTCCTCGCGGTGATCCTGAACGCCCCCGCGGGCGGCGCGGACGCGGGCGCGGCCCTGCCGCTCGCCTTCCTGATCGCGTTCATCGCCGCCCTGTTCATCGGCAACACCGTCATCGAGTTCGCCAAGAAACTGTCGTCAGCGGGGTCGTTCTACTCGTTCCTCAGCCAGTCCCTGGGCAGCCTGTCCGGGTTCTTCAGCGGCTGGCTCTACGGGGGCGCGTACGTGGTGCTCATGATCGGTCTGGTCACCGCCAACGGCGCGTTCCTGCACACCTACCTGCAGAGCACGTTCAGCTGGAACGTCCCGTGGTGGGTCCTGGGCATCATCCTGGTCGCGATCGCGATGACATTCTCGGTCCGCAGCATCAGGACGTCGGTCCGCCTCGACCTGATCCTGCTCGCCGCCGAGATCATCATCTTCTCATTGCTGGCGATCATCTCGATCGCCCGGGCCGGGCACGGCAACAGCCTGACCTACTTCAAGCCGTCCTCGGGACCGAGCGGCTTCTCCGGCGTCGCCCTGGCCGTAGTGTTCGGCCTGCTGTCGTTCATCGGCTTCGAGGCGGCGGCCACCCTCGGCGAGGAAACCGCCAACCCCAAGCGCAATGTGCCGCTCGCGGTCCGCTTCGCGGTCGTCGGGGTGGGGGTTTTCTTCGTGTTCGTCGTCTACGGGCTCGCCGCCGGGTTCCACCTCAACACCGCCGCCGGGCTGAAGGCGTTCCTGGCCAGCCCGGCCCAGTTCACCACGCTCGCGCAGACATACGCGCCCTGGCTCAAGCAGCCCGTCGACCTGGCCGCCATCTGCGGGCTGTTCTCCTGCATGCTCGCCGTGCTGAACACCACCGTGCGGGTGGTCTACGCGATGGCCAGGGAGCACATCATCCACGGCAGCCTGTCGGCGGTGCACCCGCGCTTCAGGTCACCATTCGTGGCCATCTACGGGGTGGTGGGATTCGCGGTCGCGGTCGGCATCATCCTGTCCGCCTGGCTCGGCTCCGGGCTGACCGCCGTGTACGGCTGGACCGGGTCGATCGGCACGATCGCGGTCATCCTGGTCTACGGCCTGGCCAACATCGGCCTGATCAAGTTCTACTGGGGGCAGCCCGACTTCAGCGTGGTCAAGCACCTGATCGCGCCGGTCATCGGCACGGCCGTGCTGCTCTACCCGCTCTACGAGGTGGCCAAGCCCGGCCAGCCGTTCCCTTACAACGTCGTGGCCTACATCGTGCTGGCCTGGATCATCATCGGCTACGGCCTCTACGCCTACCTGAAGCGAAGGTCACCGGAGAGGCTGGCGGCGCTGGGCGCCACGATGGCCACCGACGAGATCGACTTCGCCGAGCAGCACTCGCCCAGCCTCTCGTCCGGGTCGGAGCTCCCCGAGCCGGACGTCTCATGATCGAGGTCGCGGGCAAGCAGGTCTTCACCGAGCTCTCCGAGATCCTCGACCCCTCGCACACGGCGCTGCTGATCATCGACATGCAGCGCGACTTCTGCTGCGCCGGCGGCAGCTTCGACCGCCTGGGCGTGGACCTGTCGATGTACCCGCCGGTGATAGACCGGATCGGCGGGCTGCTCGAGGGCGCGCGCCAGTCGGGAGTCCTGCCGGTCTTCATCCAGATGACGGTGCTGCCCAACCGGGCGAGTGAGTCGCCAGCGCAGATCAGGTTCAACCTGCGGCTGCACGACGGCCATCACGGGCAGGCGGAGCCGCTGGCCTACACCGTCGACGGGTCCGAGGGCCAGAAGTTCGTGCCCGGCCTGGAGCCGCAAGACGGTGAGCTGGTCGTGAAGAAGTACCGGTCAAGCGCCTTCTGGGGCACCAACCTTGCGCTGCTGCTGCGAAGCAACGGCATCAAGTCCGTCGTGGTCAGCGGCTGCACGACCGAGGGCTGCGTCGAGTCGACGGCCAGGGATGCGATGTTCAGCGACTACTACGTCGTGCTGGCCACGGACGCCGTTGCGAGTGATGACCGCAAGCAGCACGACGCCTCGATGTATCTCATGGCTCACCGCTTTGACCTGGCCACCTCGGAGGACATCCGCAAGCACTGGCCGGCCAGAAACCGCTGAATCGAGGGAGGCCTGGTGGCTGGGAAGCTGGACGGCAAGATCGCCATCGTCACTGGCGGTGCGCGGGGAATCGGCGGCCAGATCGCGACCGCGTTCGCCGCCGAGGGCGCGGACGTTGTGATCGCCGACGTGCTGGACGCAGACACGGCTGCCCCCGTGCTTTCGTCGATCGCCGGATCCGGCCGCCGTCACCTGCTGGTGCGAACCGACGTCTCCGACGAGCAGCAGGTTCGGGCCATGGTCGAGGCCGCCCTGGCCGAGTTCGGCCGCATCGACATCCTGGTCAACGACGCGGGCATCTTCAGCCAGCACAACTTCGCCGACCTCGAGGTCGCCGAGTGGGACCGCGTGATCTCCGTCAACCTGCGCGGCGTCTTCCTGTGCACCCGGTTCGTGCTGCCCGGCATGCTGGAGCGCAAGTCCGGCAAGATCATCAACATCGCGTCGCAGCTCGGCCAGATCGGCGGCATCGAGATGGTGCACTACAGCGCCAGCAAGGCCGGGGTGATCGGCCTCACCAAGGCCCTGGCACGCGAGGTCTCGGCACAGGGGATCCACGTCAACGCGATCGCGCCGGGCCCGATCCTGACCGACATGATGGCGGAGGAAACCGAGGAGTGGGCCGCCCGCAAGCTCGCCGAGCTCCCGATGGAGCGATTCGGCGAGGCGCACGAGGTCGCGCCCACGGCCGTGTTCCTGGCCTCCGATGACTCTTCCTACTACGTCGGCCAGACGCTCTGCCCCAACGGCGGAGACGTGATGCTCTAAGAAGGGGAGCCTGCATGTTCGACCTTGACGGCCGGGTGGCGCTCATCACGGGCGCCGCCTCCGGAATCGGCGCCGCCACCGCACGCGTCTTCGCGAACGCGGGCGCCAGCGTAGTGCTCGCGTGGTACCCGCCGGACGGGCACGATGTCGGGCTGGTCGAGAAGGCCATCACCGGCGGCGGCGGGCGATGCCTGGTGGCCGACGTCGACGTGCGCAGGACCGGTGACGTCGACGCGGCCGTCGCCCGCGCGGTGTCAGAGTTCGGAAGCGTCGACATCGTGGTGGCCAACGCAGGCATCGCGCGCAAGACAGCGCTCGAAGATCTGGACGACGAGGCCTGGAATACCGTGCTCGACGTCGACCTGAACGGAGCGTGGCGCTGCTTCCGGGCCGCGCTGCCGCACATGCGCCGGGCAGGCTATGGCCGGCTGCTGGCGACCTCGTCGATCGCTGGTGGCGTGCAGGCGTGGCCGGCCCACCCGCACTACACGGCCGCAAAGGCCGGGCTGGTGGGGCTGATCAGGACGCTGGCCGTCGACTACGGCCCGGACGGCATCACCGCCAACGCCGTAGCCCCGGGGGTGATCGACACTCCGCAGGCCAATGACCCGGTGAACTCCCTCGGTCCGGAAGGGGTCCGGGCGGTGGCGCCGAAGGTTCCCTCTGGCCGGGTCGGCGTCCCGGAGGACATCGCATACCTGTTCCAGTACCTGGCCAGCAAGGAGGCGTCATACGTGAGCGGGCAGCTGATCGTCGTCGACGGCGCACGGCACCTCGCCGGGCTGGACTAGCGATGTCCGTCCTGCCGGGGTCCGGGATCATTTCATTCGCCCGGGGCGTGCCGTCACCGGAGCTCTTCCCAGTGCGCGAACTCGAAGAGGCGTCCCGTCTGGCCTTCCAGAAGCACAGCGCCATCGGGCTGAACTACGGGCCGCCTGCCGGGTTCCGGCCGCTGCAGGAATGGCTCGGCGACCTGTACGCCGTGGCGCCCGGCCGGATCGTGATCACGCCGGGGTCCTACACGTTCCTGGCGCTGCTGGCCCGGGTGCTGGTCGCGTCCGGCCCGGTCCTGGTCGAGGCGCCGACCTACGACCGGATGATCAGTATGCTGCGGCGCGCTGGCGCCCAGATCGTCCCCATTGGACGCACCGGCGACGGCATCGACCTCGGGGCACTGGAGAAGTACCTGGAGACCGCCGGGCGGGCGGATCGCCCAGCCTTCCTGTACGTCATGCCAAGCTTTCACAACCCGACCGGGACGACGATGCCGGCGCCGGACCGTGAGCGGCTTGCTGACCTGGCCATACGCCACGAACTGCTCCTCGTCGAAGACGACCCATACGGCCAGCTCAGGTTCGACGGCGAGTCGCCCCAATCCCTGCACAGCCTGCTCACGGCGCGCGGCGCGGGTCACCTGACCGTGTTCGCGTCCTCGTTCTCGAAGATCATTGCGCCCGGGCTGCGGGTCGGGTACGGGGTGCTCCCTGAGCACCTCGCCGGGCCGGTCACGGGCGCGGCGGCGGAAGCGTACGTGTCCCCGCCGATGTGGCCGCAGGCCGTGGCCTATGAGTTCCTGGCGAGCGGGTTCCTGCCCGCGCACCTGGTCCGGGCACGGGAGATGCTCCGCCAGCGCCGCGACACCCTGATCGGCAGGCTCGACGCCGGCCTGTCCGGGCATGCCCGCTGGACCGTCCCCGATGGCGGCTACTTCCTGTGGCTCGAGCTGCCCGAGCAGCTGCGTTCCGCCGACTTGCTCGAGGACTGCGAGCGCGACGGGGTGACGTTCGTGCCGGGGCCCGACTGTTTCCCCGGCGGCAACGGCGGCCAGAACGCGGCGCGCATCTCGTTCAGCTTCCCTTCCCTCGGTGACATCGCGGTCGGCGCTGACCGCCTGACCGCAGCCGCACGGCGCCGTCTGAACATCCCCGACGACGCAGTCACGATCTGAGGAGACCGCGATGCCTGACGACCCGTTCTTCCGCCGCACCGACTCCAAGGTCGCCGGGCCGCCACGCGAAATCGCCGGTTACGGCGAGCATCCCCCGCGCGTCCGGTGGCGCGGAGCGAACGGCACGAACGGTGAGGCGAAGGTCGCGATCCAGCTCGTCGTCAACTACGAGGAGGGCTCGGAGAAGACGTTCGCGATGGGCGACAACGTCAACGACATCCTCTACGAGCTGCCGTTCGCGCTCGAGGGCCAGCGCGATCTCGCCGTCGAGTCCATGTACGAGTACGGCTCGCGGGCGGGCATCTGGCGGCTGTTCCGGATTTTCGACAACGCCGGCATCTCGGTCACCTTCTTCGCCGCCGCCGTGGCGCTCGAGCGCAACCCCGAGGTCGCGGCCAAGCTCGCCGGCCGCGGCGACGAGCCCGCTGGCCATGGCTACCGGTGGAGCAACCACTTCGAGATGACGCGCGACCAGGAGCAAGAGGCAATCAAGCGCGCGGTCGCGTCGATCGAGTCGACGACGGGCACCCGGCCCGTCGGCTGGTACTGCCGCGAGATGTCCACGAACACCCGCGAGCTCGTGGTCGAGGAAGGCGGGTTCGAGTACGACTCCGACTGCTACAACGACGACCTGCCGTACTGGACCCGGACGCTGGATCGGCCGCACCTCGTCGTTCCCTACTCGCTCGTCGTCAACGACGCGCGGTACATCGTCGGCACGGGCTACGGAAACCCGGACGACTTCTTCCTGACCGCCAAGGCGACCCTGGACCGCCTCCGGGCGGACGGCGACGACCTGGGACGCATGATGTCGATCGGAACGCACCCCCGGGTCAGCGGCAACCCGGCGCGTTCGGACGCCCTGGCCAGGTTCATCGACTACGCACAGCAGTTCCACGACGTCGCGTTCAAGCGCCGTATCGACATCGCGCGGGAGTTCGCCGAGCAGCACCCCGCGTCTGCCGCGCTGAAGTCCTGACCGGGCGAGACGCAGAGCCATGGGCATACCCCCGTTCGAGCCGATATTCGAGCGCGATGGCGTCACCGTGTCGCGGAGCCCCTGGGGCCCGGGCGACAACATCGGCCGGCTGAACCTTATGACCGCGCAGTCACGGCAGGCCGTACTGTCCCGTGCCGACGGCAGCCGCATTTACGACCTCGCCGTGGAGTATTTCCTCGGAATGCCATCCTGGGCTGCAGCCGGCGATCCCACGTACCAGATGTGGATGACCCACACCCCGGCCGGCTCCATTAACGACGGGTCCTCCGGCGCCGCGCCCGAGGTGCATGAGAAGTACAGCTACTGCGGCGACTCGATCAGCATGTACACCCACACCGGAACGCACATCGACATGCTGAATCATATTGGGCACTACGGTCATTTCTGGAATGGCCGCACCGCGGAAAAGGACCTTGGCAGCCGCCAGTGGCTGCGGGGCGGCGCCGACGAATGCCCGCCCATCATAGGCCGGGGCGTCATGCTCGATATCGCCAGACTTAAAGGCGTTACTTGCCTGCCCGACGGCTATTGCATCGAGCCGGACGACCTCACGGAGGCGGCCCGCATTCAGCGGACGGCATTGCGGGACGGCGACATCGTCATGATCCGGACCGGCCGCATGTCGCTCTGGCCGGACGTCCAGGGCTATCTGCGGTCCACGCCAGGCATCGGCATGGCGGCTGCCAGGTACCTCTGCGAGGAGGTCGGCGCCATGTGCCTGGGCACCGACGCGATCAGCATCGACGTCGACCCGCACGCCGAGGCGGACACCTTCGTGCCCGTGCACTGCTACCTGTTCGCGACGGCGGGCACCCCGGTGATCGAGGTTCTCAACCTCCAGGAACTTAGCCACTCCGGGATCTTCGAGATCGCCTTTATCGGTATGCCGGTCAAGCTGCGCGGCGGGACCGGCTCGCCGATCAGGCCCATCGCCATGCCGTTGCTGACCTGACACAACCCCGGAGGAGACCCGAGTCCGATGCGTATGGCGCTGGCTCAGTTCACCCCAATGGCTGGCGACGTCGGCGGCAACCTGTCGCAGATGCAGGCGCTCCTCGGAACCGGCGCTTTGCAGCACGCGGACCTGCTCTGCTTTCCCGAGCTCTGCCTTCCCGGGTACCTGCTCGAGCCCGCGGCGTACACCGCCGGGTTCCTGGCGGATCTCGCCAGGGCGGCGGAAGCGCTTGAGCAGACGGCTCGCGAGCGGCAGGTGCGGATCGTCTACGGCACCGCAGAGGCCAGCGCAGGCGCGCTGCGCAACGTGGTCGTGATCACCGATCCCGCCCGCGCCCGCACCCGCTACGCGAAGGCTCACATGGTGCACGCAGAACGCATCGCTTTCACGCCAGGAAACCATCTCGTCCTGACGGCCGACGGCGTGCTCGCCCTGGGCTGCTGCTACGACCTGGCCTTTCCCGGGTTCTGCGCGGGCCTCGCCGACGCTGGCGCCCGCGTGCTGATATTCCCGATGGCGTGGGAGACCCGGCGCGCATTCGTCTTCGAGAGCATCGCCGCCGCCCGCGCCGTCGAGAACGTCGCATACGTGGTCTGCGTCAATCAGACGGGTACGATGGGCCTGACCCAGTTCCATGGCGGCAGCAGGATCATCGATCCGCTGGGAAATACCCTTGTTGAGATGGGGAACACGGTAGGCCTGGTCAGCGCTGACCTAGATCTCGACTGGGTATCGCAGCTGCGGGCAGCCGATGACCCTGCGACTTATCCGCTGCTGGATGACCGGCGGCCGCCCATGCCCGTCCGGAGAGGCCCCTTCCCATGACATCCATGACCCGCAAGTCTCCGCAAGGCGGTGGATAGGCCATCACCCCGCACGCTAAATCGCTGACCGAGCCGGACGAGCAGCTTGCGGACGGGCCGCGGAAGTACAGCCGCCATCGCCCTCAGCTGGGCGCCGAGGCCGCGTCGTACATACGCGACCTCATCGTCTCCGGGAAACTGCACGGCGGGGATTTCATTCGGGCCGAAGCGGTTGCGCAGAATCTGGGTATCAGCGCCACTCCGGTGCGCGAGGGCCTGCTGGAATTGCGCTCTCAGGGGCTGGTACGGCTTGAGCCCCGCCGCGGCTTCGTCGTCGTCCCGCTGACCGGGGACGACATCCGTGACGTGTTCGTCGGCCAGGCCCTGCTCGCCGGGGAGCTTGCGGCCCGCGCCGTCAAGCACAGCGACGCGGAAGCCGTAGGCAGCCTCGAGCAGCTGCACATGGATCTTGAGGCGGCTGCGGAGCGCGGCGACCATGATGAGCTCGAAGAGCTCAATTTCCGGTTCCACCGGGCCGTGAACATGCTGGCCGGCTCGCGCAAGCTCGCGTGGCTCCTCGGCGTATCGCTGTGCTACGTGCCGGCCCGGTTCCACCCCACGATCGACGGCTGGCCATCCGCCACAGTCCAAGATCACAGGGAGGTGCTCGACGCGTTCCTGAAAGGCTCATCGAGGGCTGCGCGCGCGGCCATGACCAGGCACATCGAGCACGCCGGGGAACTACTGGCCGTCCACGTGGAGAGTCAGGCCGCGCACGACGGCGTACCATCGCCGGACTGGCGTTAACGCTTGGATCATCGGGCTGCGCTCGAGCTGCTTTCGGCCGAACTCAGCGAGCCCGTCACCTTCGCGTCGCAGCCGAGCGGCAGTTCCGTCAGACGAACAGCGGCTCGGCGGCCCTCCGGTCTGCCAGCGCCCTCATCGCCGCGTCGTCCGGCGCCCCGGCAAACCGGCTGGCCGAATCAAGGACTCTCGGGAGCAGGTCCAGGTCCCCCACGCTGCAGAGGAATACCCCGGGACGGCTCATCGCCCACCACACGGACAGGTCGATGTCGTCTTGCTGTTCAAGCGGCTCGTACCAGGTCGCCCGGGTGTGCGGTCGGCCTGCCCACGGGCGCAGCGCGATCGACTTGATCGTCTGCACCGCCACGCGTCGCTCGCGGCAGGTCTCGTAGAGGGCGTTGAAGTTCTCGGCGTAGTACGGGTTCTGCATGGTGACGAAGTTGTGCGGAAGCAGCACGGAGTCGAAGTCGAACCGCTCGAGGCTGCGGCGGTGGGTCGCGGCGATCTGGCTGCCGTGACCGGTCACTCCAATCCAGCGGATGAGGCCCTGCTCCCGGGCCTCAATGGCGGCCTCAAGCGCACCGCCAGGACTCAGGGCGACGTCCCACTCGATCGGATCAGCGAGGGCGTGCAGTTGCCAGAGGTCGACGTGGTCGACGCCCATCCGGTCCAGGGACCGGTGCAGCTCGTCGCGGGCCGCGGCTGCGGTGCGCTCGTCGCCCTTAGTGGCCAGGAAGAACCGGCCCGGTTCGCGCTGCAGCCACGGCCGGATGCGCATCTCCGCCTCGCCGTAGGACGAGGCAATGTCCAGATGGTTCATGCCGTGGGCGAGCAGGAGATCCAGGGCCTCGTCCGCGACCCGCTGGGAAACCTGCGCGAGAGCCGCCCCTCCGAAGATCACCCGGCTGCTCTGGTGGCCGGTGCGGCCGAACTCTGCCTGTTCGATGGGCACGATGCCTCCCGAAGTGCCGAAAGCTGAATCTGAGAGTACGGCTGATCGCGGCGGCTGGTCACCGCAACCGCGCCCAAGCGCACATTACGAATCGTATGATCGGCTGCGGCAGGAGGGCGATCGGCCCGAATGGGATTGGCTGTCCGGCGATGGCAAACCGGCGGTAGGCAATACGCGCCATGCGTCCGGCGAGAAGGGAGCGGCGTGCCTGGCGAGCTTGACGCGCTGGCCGGTCAGCTGACCGAGCGTCTGGCCGGATTGGGCAGCGCCCTGATCGCGTTCTCCGGCGGGGTGGACTCCTCTCTGGTCGCTGCGCTGGCCGCCCGTGCGCTGGGGGAACAAGCCCTTGCCGTAACCGCCGTCTCGCCGGCCCTCGCGTCCGGGGAGCTGGACGGCGCGCGAGCGGTGGCGCAGGCCGTAGGCGTCCGGCACGAGCTGATCAGCACGGCCGAGCTAGGGCGCGACGACTACCGACGCAACGATCGCTTCCGCTGCTACTACTGCAAATCCGAGTTGTACGAACGGCTGGCCGTACTGGCCCGGTGCCGCGGATTCGCCGCCGTGCTGTCCGGCGCCAACGCTGACGACGTCGGTGACTGGCGGCCCGGGCTGCGCGCGGCGGCCGAGCACGATGTCCGGCATCCCCTGCTGGATGCGTGCATGGGGAAGGACCAGGTGCGGGCGCTGGCCCGGCACCTGGGGGTTCCGAGTGCGGACAAGCCCGCGTCGCCCTGCCTGGCGTCGCGGCTGCCTTACGGCACCCCGGTCAGCGCCGATGTACTGTCGCAGGTAGACCGGGCCGAATTGAGCCTGAAACAGCGGGGTTACCTGGAACTCCGGGTGCGGCATTTCGGTGATCTCGGCCGGGTGCAGCTCGGCGCGGCGGACCTGCCCCGGACGGCAGATCCTGGCGAGCATGCGGCGGTGCTGGCCTGCGTCCGTGCGGCTGGATATCAGCGCGCGGAGATCGACGAGCGGCCGTTGCGGTCCGGTTCGCTGAACCTCTCCATCACGCCGGTCAGCCGTGGCGGCTGACGGTCCGGGAGTGCCTGGGGCAGTCGGGGCGGCGGGCGTCCCGCTAGGCGAGTTCGCCCTGCTGGACGTGGATCGTCGGCGGCGGACCGGCGTCCCGGAAGTGGTTTTCGGCGAGGGCAAGACGCCCGAGCAGATCTTTGCGCTTCTGGCCGAGTTGCGGACCCGCGACCCGGAGGCACCCGCCCTGGCGACGCGTTGCGCCGCCGGCGTCCTGGACGGCGCGGCCATCCGTTTCGCTGGCGAGGCCGTACACGCCGATCACTTGGCCGGAACGGTCGCCGTGGGGGCCCTGCCGCCCGCGCGCGGCAGCGTACTGATCGTGACGGCCGGCACCACGGACCTGAAAGTGGCCAGGGAATGCGCGGCGACGCTGGCCGTGCTGGGCGTCGGCGTGGATGTCCTCGCCGATGTCGGCGTGGCCGGGCTCGGGAGGCTGCTGTCCCGGCTGGACGAGCTGCGCGCCGCCGAGTGCGTGGTGGTCGTGGCCGGAATGGACGGTGCCCTGCCGAGTGTGGTCGCCGGGCTGGTCAGCGCGCCGGTGATCGGCGTGCCGACCAGCGTCGGCTACGGCGTCGCGGCGGGCGGCCTGGCCGCGGTCGCCAGCATGCTCGCTTCCTGCAGCCCGGGTCTGGTCGTCGTCAACATCGACAATGGGTTCGGGGCGGCCGCTCACGCTGCCAAGATCATCCACGCGGTTCACCGGTGACGGACCGGCCGGGTGCCGCCTACATCGACGCCACCGCGGGCGTGGCCGGTGACATGCTGCTCGCCGCCCTGCTCGATGCGGGCGCCGACGTGGAGCGGGTGCGCGCAGCCATTGCCTCACTCGGCGTACCCGGTCTCGGCCTGCGGACCGAGACCGCCCGCCGGAGCGGTCTCGCGTGCCTGAGGGCCGTGATCACCACGCCGACGGCGGCCGACCGTGAACGGCACCTCGCCGACGTGCTCGGGCACGTCGGTGCCAGTGACCTGGGCCCCGCTGCGAAGGATCTCGCGACACGGGCCTTCCGGCTGCTGGCCGAGGCGGAGGGGGCGGTGCACGGCGAGCCAGCCGAAGAGGTGCACTTCCACGAGGTGGGCGCGTTCGACTCACTGGCCGACGTGGTGGGAGCGGCAGCCGCACTGGAGGATCTTGGACTGCTGCGGCCGGGCGCGGTGGTCAGCTGCTCCGCCCTGGCCGCCGGAAGCGGATTCGTCACCAGCCGGCACGGCCGCCTCCCGGTGCCGGCTCCCGCCGTCCTCCATATCGCCGCGGTTGCCGGCCTGGACCTGGCTAGCGGCGAGCTGATCGGTGAGCGCACCACCCCGACCGGTGCGGCCCTGGTCGCGGCGGTGGCCACACCGGGCGGCTTTCCGGCCATGACCGTACGTGCAGTGGGCACCGGCGGGGGCGGCCGTGACTCCCCCGACCGGCCCAACATCACCCGGGTGGTCATCGGGGCGCCGAGCGCCGAGCGGGAACTGCGCGAGGGCGACGTGACCGTGGTCGAGAGCACGGTCGATGATCTTGACCCCCGGCTGTGGCCTTCGGTCCTTCAGGCAGTGCGGGCGGCCGGCGCCTGGGACTGCTGGTGTACCCCGATCGTCGGCCGGCACGGCCGCCCGGGGCAGGTCGTCACCGCCCTGTGCGCTGAACCGGTCCATGGCGCCGTGGCCGCCGCGATTTTCGCCCACACCGGCACGCTCGGCGTCCGCTGGTCCCGGATGAACCGGCTAACCGTCTCCCGCACGTCAGTGAAAGTGGAAGTGGGACCGCCGGGCAGCAGCCAGGTCGTTACGGTCAAGGTGGCCGCCGCCCCAGATGAACCCGCAGGCTTCGGAACGGCCACGGCAGAGTTGGCCGAGGCGGAAGCCGCCGCCCTCGCCCTGGGCTGGCCGGTGCGGGCCGTCTGCGAGGCCGCCGTCACCCAGTACCGCTCCGAGGCTGCAGCGCACGGCTATACCGCCACCAAGGGCGATGGCTGATCTCTAAGCTGCCGCCTGGCGCTGGCGTAATGCGACGCAGCCGGGCTACCTGTCCTCGGGAGCTGGGTTCCATACCTCGCGTGCGACGCGCAGGAAATTGCCGCCCATGATCGCGGCGATATCGGCGGCTGGGTAGCCACGGCCGGCGAGCTCCGCTTCGAGCAGCGCGAGTTGCTCGGGCGGGAAGAAGTCCACCTGTCTGCCACGGTAGCTGGCCGGGAAGATCTGCGAGTTCGCCAGCTCGAGGTTGAGGTCATCGGCGTCGAAGACGTAGTCGGTTCCGATGCCGACGTGCTGCGGGCCGACCAGCTCCACGGCGTAGTCGATGTGCCGGGCCATCGCCTGCACGCTGATGTCGTTGTCGCCGAGGAAGATGCTGACGCCGTTGATCCCGATGACGCCGCCGGTGGCGGCGCACGCACGAACCTGGTCGTCGCGGATGTTGCGTTCGTGGTCCCACACCGAGCGCATGTTCGAGTGGCTGAAGATGGCCGGGCTGGCCGTGCCTTCCAGCGCGTCCATCGAGGTCCGGTAGCCGCAGTGGGAGACGTCAACCACCATGCCGACCCGGTTCATCTCCTCGACCACGGCGCGGCCGAAGCTGGTCAGCCCGGTGTCGTCGGGAGCGTGGCAGCCGAACCCGGCCAGGTTCTGCCCGTTGTAGGTCATGAGCATCGACCGCACGCCAAGGTCGTAATAGGCACCGATCATGCCGATCTCGCCGCCGAGCGGGTTGGTGTCCTCCAGATCGAAGCCCACCACCAGCCGGCCTTGCTGCTGGGCGGCCAGCATGTCGTCGACGGTTGATACCAGGGCGAAAGGCTCGCTGCTGAGCAGGACCTGGCGCCGCCAGGAGGCCAGGACGCGCATTGTGGCGTCGATGTCGTGCGGCGCGAACCCGACGTTGACCGACAGATAGCTGACGCCCGCGTCGAGGTAGCGGCGCAGCGGGGTGATGTCACACTCAGCCTGCACCGGCAGGCAGCAATGCTGCTCCCATCCGAACGGGCTGGTGAGCCTGCCTGCCTCGCCGGTTGTCTGGGTCGCTGTCACCTTTCAGCCTCCTGTACTTCTGCCATCGCTAGCCCAGTCTCGCACCGCATTAGCACAGCGATCTTCTCGCCAACCAGGACCAAGCTGAAAGGGCGTTTAGAGGCGGACGCCTATCTGCCAGGCCGATGGGGCCGGTCTGGTCGGCCTGGCAGATGCGGCACCGCTGGCAGAATTACCTGTGTGGATGCTGTCCTGCTGGAGTCTTTTGGCCTCGACCCTGACATCTTTCACCTCAACCATGGCGCGTTTGGTGTCTCGCCTGTCGCGGTGCGCCGGGCGGCTGCGGCCTGGCGGGAGCGCGCCGAGCGAGCTGGTGATGAGCACGCACGGCTACGGCGCGGTCGGGGTGGCGCTGCGCTATCACGCGGCACGGGCTGGTGCGGAGGTGATCGAGGCCAACTTTCCCGTGGGCGCCGCTGATGCCGCGATCGTGTCGGCGTACGCGGATGGTCGTGATCGACCGGATCACCTCGCCGACCGCCACGGTTGTCCCGGCCGCCGCCGTGGCGGCGGCTGTCGCGGCTTCGGGGCGCTCGGTGCTGGTCGACGCGGCCCACGCGCCGGGCCAGCTGGGCGACGACATCGCGGCGCTCGGCGCCGACTACTGGGTCGGGGAACCTGCACATGTGGGCGTACACCCCTCGCGGCAGCGCGATCTTGTGGAGCCGACCCGGCGCCGAGGTGACGCCGACCGTGCTCAGCTGGCAGCTTCAGGACGGCTATGCCCCATCGTTCGACTACCCGGGCACGTGGGACTACGCCGGCTGGCTGGCAGCCCCCGATGGCCTCGCGCACTGGGAGACACTGGGCGGCTGGCAATCCGTAGCGCGGCTGGCCGGCCCGGTGACGTCGAACTCCGGATGGAGATGGCCCAGCCGCCGACAGGCCTGCAGTTCGCCGCGACGGGCGGCACCGGTGCCGGTGCACGGCTCATTGTGGGGAGCGGCGACCGGTTTCGCCGAAGGGCTCGTCGTTTCGGACGCGGAGGTCCTCGCCTCATATCAGCACCCGCACTGATCACGCTCCAGGCGTGGGACGTCCGGCTGCTCCGCAGCGACGAAACACACGACCGGGACCCGGCCCAATCCGGTCGGTGACCTCCGCCCGGTCGTCATGCCGGTTGCTGCGTGGCCGGCCTCTGCGCGATGAACTTCAGGATGCCGTCCACCACGACGGTGATGTTCTCAAACCCCAGGGTTTGCAGGCGGGCGAGCACCGATGTTGGCTCGACCGGGTTGTAGGTGTCGCCTTCGTGAAAATGGTGCAGGTCGTTGCTGGCCAGGCTGTCCGAGCAGATGAGCACTCCGCCCGGCCGCAGCACCCGGAACGCCTCGGCCAGGATCTTGTTCTGCAGGGCCAGCGTCGGGACGTGATGCAGCATGGTGAAGCAGCCGACCGAGTCGAAGGACTCGTCTGGGTAGCTCAGCTCGGCAGCGCTGCCCACGACGACCTCGACGTTACTGCCAGCGAACCGGTCGGCCAGCTTTCCGGCGGCGGCAGCGTCGACCTCGACCGCGTTCAGGCGCTTGACCTTCTGCCGCAGCCACTCCGTCGCGGCGCCCGGACCTGGGCCTATCTCGAGCATGTCCTCGCCGAGGTCAGCGTGCCGGGTCAGGGACGGCAGGATCTCATCCTGGATGACTGCCGCCCACTCCGGACTCGGGCACAGTTCCGCGTGGTTCTCGTTCATGGTCCCGACGCTACGGCCGGGCCTGGCCGAGCCCAAGAGCGTAGGCTGCCATCCTGTGTCGCAGGAGGGACGATGTGCCGTTGACGAGGCGGACCTTGCGGCGGCCGTCGTCGCCGTAACCTTCCCGATGCCCGCTGGCATGGTCTTTGACTGGCATACCCATGATGATCATCAGCTGGCCTGGGCGGCCAGCGGTGTGCTGACCGTCCGCACCGCCACGGACGCCTGGGCGCTGCCACCAACCCGGGCCCTGTGGATTCCCGCCGGGGTCCGGCACGAGACGCTGGCGGCGGGCACCGCTGTCATGCGGACCCTGTATGTCCGGCCGGCCCCGTGCCCGGTCAACTGGCCGGACTGCACGGCGATAGCGGCCAGTCCGCTGCTGGCCGAGCTTATCGGCTACCTGGAGCAGCGCGACCTGGGCCCGGACCAGCGCGCGCACGCCGAGACCCTGCTCGTCGACCTGCTGCAGCCAGTGCCGATGACCACCATCGAGGTGCGCATGCCGACGGAGAACCCGGCCAGGCAGGTCGCTCAGGCGCTCGCCGATAACCCGGCCGATAACCGGAGCATGGCGGAGTGGGGCCGTGAGGTTGGCGTCAGCAGCCGGACCCTGGCTCGCGGCTTCGTCGCCAGCGCCGGGCTCCCGTTCGGCCGCTGGCGGGCGCGGCTGCGGCTGCAGGCAGCGCTGCCCGCGCTGGCCGCCGGTGAGCCGGTGGGAAACGTCGCTCGGCACGTGGGCTACGAGTCGGCCAGCGCGTTCGTCGCGGCGTTCCGCAAGGAGACCGGCGTCACCCCAGCCAGATACTTCCGGCGGGAACGATAGAGTCAACGCCGCCTGCGACGGAGGCCGTCGGTGCCCGCTGCGCTCCTCCATTAATGGCACGATGATCTTCCGTCGCGACGTAGATTGCGCAGCATTCAGGCTGGCCGTTGCGCACTGGCCTGGGTCGGGTACCCGCTCCGCCAGATCGCGTATTCAGGGCACAGCGGCCGACCATTTTCCGGGCGGCTGGCCCATAGCCGCAGTAGATGCCGCTGGTGTGTCGGGTCCTCGGGGTCGTCAACGAATGCCGTGCGTGTGTGCACTGTCACAAAATTGTTGACGAACTGCATGTCACCCGTTTGCAACTGCATTCCGAGCGCGACGCCCGGCCGCTTGGCTAGCGAATCGAAGTACGTGAAGCAGGAGACCTCGTCGGCGGTGAGGCGCGGCAACTCGGGAAAGCGCATTGCCGATCTTACCCGGCCAGTCCTGACAGTCGCGGAAAGCGCTCCGCCGAAGTAACTGTAGAGCGGCTCCAGGTACCAGCCGGGGGATCCGGGCGGCTCCTCGCTCCTCCAGTCGGTCGGGAAACTCTTGCTCAGAATCGGCAGGTATTCGGGATGCTCGTCGATGACCATGTTGTACAGCAGTCCGGAGCTGGCGACGAAGCTCTCGCCGCCGTGCAGGGCTGGCCGCAGGCACATCAAGCCAACGAAGTCTGTTGAGTCGGTGTGGAAGCCGAGGTCCTCGTTAGTGGCATACGCTCGCTCGTAAGGGCCGCGTCTGCCCAGATCCCGGATATGGCCTATCAGGTCTCCCTTGCGGTTCTGCGGTACTAGGTGACCGAGATGGCAGCCCAGCCCCCAGTAAATGATCGTGGCCTGCTCTTCAGTGAACCTGTCGTAGATCGGAAGACCTCGCAGCAGAACGAGTCCCAGCCCGTGCTCCAGCCGATCCACGATGTCCGTGAGCCGCTCCTGGAAGTGAGGAAGCGGGAAATCGTCGGCGCGCATGTCCGTAAGTTCCATGATGCGTTTCGCCGAAACGTGTGCCAGAGCCCTCTCGAAATCAGTTAGGTCCTCTTCGGTGAAAGGAATGATCCAACGCTCGGCATTCGCCAGCTCTTCACCTCTCCATACGCTCGGAACTGCGACGGGCTCCGCTAGCACCTCTGGCATAAATGCTCCCCGCATCCTTTGAAGCCCAATTAAAGCATCTCCACCCGGGCATCGGCGTCTACTGAGACGCCCGCCAGGCTTGCTGAGGGCAGCGTCGACTACGTTTGACCAGATGGCAGGAGAGCTGAAAGCGTGGCAGCGATGAATGAACCGCCGCGGCGCGTCGCCCCGTCCTGGGCTGAGCGCGGCTCTATGTTCAGCCAGGCCGGCCTGGCCCGGCCGGTGGACTGGGCCACACCGCAAGATCTGGGTCGGCTGCGCGCCAGCCACGCGCGCGAACGGCCGGGCAAACCGCTGGTGCCGACCAGCGTCGCATCGCCGCGGCTGGGGCATGACCTGTTCGCCCGGCTTTGGTCCTACGGCACCCAGCAGGAGGTTCGTCGGGGCGATGTCCTGTTCAGCCCGGGCGACGAAGATGCCGACATGATCGTGGTTGCGCGGGGTTCGGCCGAGGTTGTCCGGACAGCGACCGCTGACGTGCCCGCCGCGACCGTCGCGGTCGTGGATGCGGGCGGCTTTGTCGGGGAGCTGAACCTGCTGACCGGGCAGAACGTCTACCTCTTGTGCCGGGTTCGGGAAAGCGGGACGGTCTACCGGGTGTCCCCGGAGCGCCTGCGGCAGCTCATGGCGACCGACGTCGAACTGTCCGACATTGTGTTCAAGGCGCTGATCGCCCGCCGCGAGCTGCTGCAGCGCAGCACCGCCGCCCTGGCAGTGGAGATCGTCGGCGGCGCCAGGTCCGCGGCCGCGCTGGCGCTGCGGACGTATGCCGCCCGGCAGCGCCTTATTCACCTCTGGTTCGATGCCGGCACCCCGGTGGGCCGGGCGATGATGGAGTCCTCCGGACTGACCGAGGGCGACTTGCCCGCCGTCGTCATGGGTACCACGCTGAAACAGGCCACGCCAGGCGTCCTTGCCGAGAAGCTGGGCCTCAGCTACCGCCGTTCTTCGACCAAGCCGGCTGACGTCACCATCGTCGGCGCTGGCCCGGCCGGCCTGGCGGCTGCGGTGTACGGGGCATCCGAGGGCCTGGACACTGTGCTGCTGGACGCGGTCGGCACCGGCGGGCAGGCCGCGGCCAGCTCCCGGATCGAGAACTACATCGGATTCCCGTTCGGTCTGTCCGGCAACGATCTGACCGGCCTAGGGGTGCTCCAGGCGCTGAAGTTCGGTGCCCAGCTGGCCAGTCCCTGCGAGGCGGTAAAGCTCGATACTGAGCGAAAAGGCGACCTGCTCCGCCTGCACCTGCAGGGCGGGGAAGTGATCGACACCAAAGCCGTCGTCATCGCGACCGGTGCCCGCTACCGGGCACTACCGCTGGAGCGCTGGCCTGACTTCGAGGGCGCCGGTATCTACTACGCGGCCACCGAACTGGAAGCCCGGGGCTGCACTGGCAGCCCCGTCACGGTGATCGGCGGTGCGAACTCCGCGGGCCAGGCAGCGCTATACCTGGCCGGGCGAGGCAGTGAGGTCTCGCTGGTCGTCCGCGGCCCGGATATCACGGCCGAGATGTCGGCCTATCTCGTCGACCGGCTGCAGGCCCATCCGCGGGTGACGGTGCGGTGCCGGAGCGAGGTTACCCGGCTCGATGGCGACGACTTCCTTGAGGAAGTCAGTATCACCGACCGGACGGCGGATAGCACGCAAGCCCAGCCGTGCTCAGGCTTGTTCTGCTTCATCGGCGCCGAGCCGGCCACGAGTTGGCTGACCGGGATCGCTACCGGGGACGATGGGTTCATCCGGACCGACGTCCAGCTGAACGACGATGACCTCGGGCCAGCCTGGGCCACGCTGGGACGGGGGCCGCTTCCGTTCGAGACCAACATCCCGGGCGTGTTTGCGGTCGGCGACGTCCACTCCGGCTCGATGAAGCGGGTCGCAGCAGCCACCGGCGAGGGTGCCAGCGCGATCGCCTCAGTGCACAAGGCCATCAGCACGATCGTCTAGCGACAGACGGGCTGGGATCAAGGGTGGTTAGCGGCGCTGTACCGCTGTGCGGTTTGACGCTCGTGGCAGATGCCGCAGGCCTGCTCCTGCGCATCCAGCAAAGGTAGAACTGTTCCCGAGTCAGCCCGTAATTAGTGATGCGGTACTTCCGGTTAGATTTTCTGCGGGACTCCGGTGACTCGCGGTGCGGGTGATCGCGACGGTATGCCCTCTGGCGCGCCATGTTCTCGGTTGTCAGGCACGATCCACTGTGGCCCCGGCGTGCGCGCACACGTAGTCATCTTGCGCGGCATCCACAGACCGCACAGGGCTTTGGCCGTATTCCCGTCGGTAGCTGACATTGCAGTCACCCGCCTTGGTCCGTCGGAACTGGACAAGGACCGGAGAATCCGGTGGGCGCAGTAGGATTTGAACCTACGGCCTCCCGCTTGTAAGGCGGGCGCTCTCACCGCTGAGCTATGCACCCTGAAGTCGCTGGACACACGACGCTTCTCGTCAGCCGCAGCCCCGGCTAGCGTACCCGCTGGCAACGACACGAGCCGTATCGTCAGCCCGGCGAACCCGGCAAACTCGATCCAACTGCGCGCTCACCAACGGCCCTCGACCGGGGCCAGCGCCCCTACCAGCGCGTACATCGCCTGGTTGGCGGGCGTGGGCACGCCGTGGCGACGGCCGAGCCTGGTGATCGCGCCGCTCAGGAGCTCATTCTCCAGTTCCCGGCCTGCCAGCCGGTCGGAAGTCCGGCTCCTCGACGAGATCGAGCCAGGAGCCCTTCAGCAGCTCTGCGAACGCCCGAGCTGGCGGACCGGCGGGCAGCACGGCGCGCCGTCCCCTCCGGTGCACGACCCTCCCCCGGGCCACCCGTTCCACAGCGGCATACACCAGGGCCGGGAGCACGGTCGCGCCGTCCGCGATTGGCGCCACCCGCTCGACGTGGTCGACGCCATTTTGCAGCACGACGACCACGGTGCCAGGACGGCAAAGCCGCGCCAGCCAAGGGCCGGCCTGGCGTCTGCTGGCCTTGGTGGCCAGCAGCACCCAGTCACCGGCCGGGCCCGGTCAACGTCACAGATCACCGGTGCCGCGACCTGACGCTCCTCCCCGTCGAGTTCGAGCACGACCCGCCCCACAGGTGACCGCGCGCAGATGACTACGTCCGCACCGGCCTGCTCGCCGCGGACGCCGCGACCGTGCCGACCGTGCCCGCGCCGATGACGGCGACGCCCGGCACTGCGGCCTCCTCCTGCACTCCCCGCGCTCCCCCGCGCTCCTGCCAAAAAGGCAACGTGCGTGCCGGCAGGGGCACGCACGTTGCCAGGCTACTGATCAGGACTTGGTGGCGCAGACCTCCGAGGCGGAAGCAGACGCTGCCATCACCGGCTCAGCTGCCTTCTTCGGCTCTGCAGCCTTCTCCGGCGCCCCGGCGCCGGGCAGCACGTTGCGTGCCCGGGCCGGGAGGAAGATCAGCGCCACCAGCGCGGCAGCGGCGGTCGCGCCGGCGGCCACCAGGGATCCCTGGTGCACCCCGGTCATGAAGGCCTGCTGCGCGGCGGCCGCGGCCACAGGGCCACCACGGCAGGAGGGTCAACGATGAGTGCTGCGAACCCGGAGACCGGGCGGCGGTCGCGGACGCCCAGCGCGAACGTGGAGCGGGAACTGGTGGCAGCCGCCGAGGCGGTCCTAGTTCGGGACGGGCCCGGCGGGGTGACCGTCCGCGCGGTCGCGGCCGAGGCAGGCATCGCCCCGATGGGGGTGTACAACCGGCTGGGTGGCAAGGAAGGGCTGGTGGACGCCCTGCTGATCATGGGCTTCGACCGGCTGCGCGCGGCGGTCGAAGCCGGGCACGAGCCGGACATGCTGGACCGGCTGCGCGCCTGCAGCATGCGCTACCGCCAGTTCGCGCTCGCCAACCGCCATTTCTACGCGATCATGTTCGAGGACGCGATCCCGCGCGAGCACTTCTCGGATGAGGTGGGCGAGCATGCGATCGCTGCATTCGGAGCGCTGGTGCAAAAGGTGGAAGCCGCCGCAACCGCCGGCCGGATCGAGGCTGCGGATCCCACCGAGGTCGCGCAGCAGGTCTGGAGCGCGCTACACGGCGCCGTGGCCCTCGAGCTCAAGGGCCTGGTGCTGACGCCGGACCCAGAGGCAACCTACCGGGCGACCGTTGACACCATCCTCCGCGGCCTAACGGCCTGAAACCTGCCCCATGGGCGGCGCTGAGGCCCGCCATTTCATGATCCCGGAGGATTGTTCGTCGTATTCGCTGACAATCCTCCGACAGCCGATCGCGCCGGGCTGCTGGACTGACTGGCCGGGCCTGACCGGACTGGGCTGGGTCAGCCGATGCGGGCTGGCTTGCCCCGGCCGAGCACGCGAGCCAAGGCACGCTCGACCTCTTCAGCCAGACCAGGGGTTTCGCCGAAGTCCGCATCCCCGCCGGCCGAGCCGCCGCCGGCACTGCCCGCACCGCCAGGTGCCGCCGCCGCGCCGGAGATCGGGGTCACGCTTGCCGGAGCGGCGCTCGGCTCGCGGACGTCACCGCAGTCGCGGCACTCGACCTCGCCGAGCCTGCGCACCAGGTGCATGCTCGAGCAGACCGGGCACCGGTCCAGCTCCGCGGACCAGTCGACCGACGACTGGCAGGCCGGGCAGATCAGCACCTGGCGTTCGGCCCGGACACCGCGCTTCCAGGGGCTCTCGCCCCGGTCCGGGTCGACCTGCCGTGCACCACACCGATAGCAGGGCATGAAGTATGTTCCGATTTCTGCCGTTCCCCCAGAACGCGCCCCGTCAGCTGGCTAGTCCAGCTCGGCCAGCGCCTTCTGATACTCGGCGATGTCGCGTGCCTGCGGTATGGGGTTCACGACCCTCCACCGCACGACGCCATTTTTATCAATGATGAACGTGCCGCGCGTCGCTATTCCCATCTTCTCATCGAACACGCCGTATGCCTTCGCAACCTCGCCGTGTGGCCAGAAGTCGGACAGCAGCCCGAACTCGTAGTGCTCGGCATCGGCCCACGCGCGGTGCGTGAACGTCGAGTCCACCGACACCGTGAGCAGCTCCACGTCGTCCCGTGACACCTCGGGGAAGTCGTCGCGCATCGCGCACAGCTCCCCGGTGCAGACGCCGCTGAACGCCAGCGGGTAGAACACGACCACGACGTTCTTGCTGCCGCGGAAGTCGGAGAGCTGCACGGGCGTGCCGTGCTGGTCCTTCAGCTCAAAATCCGGTGCCTCGTCGCCGACCTCGACAGCCATTGCTGATCCTTTCCGTGACGGTGGGGTGCTGGCGGGCTCCAGACAGGGCCCGCCCGTTCAAGACAAGTTCAGTCTGCCACCAGCGTCAGCCATTCACGCCGCCCGCCCGGGCTCATGCCGGGCTACCCGGGCGCAGCGCTCAGCGCCACGCGGACGCGGTGCGGATGAGGTGGCTGCTCAGCGCCGCGCCTTGGGCGAGACGAGCCGGCTGCCCGACCAGTCCCTCCCGGCGCTCACGGTGGATGTCTGCGACAGCCCGGCCGTTGGCGCCGACTCACCGATCTCGCTGGGCTCCACATGACCGTCCCGGCCCGCCTTGGGCGTGAACAGCCAGATGTAGCCGCCGTCGGCGAGCGGTGTCAGCGCGTCGAGCAAAGCCTCAACGAGATCACCGTCCCCGTCCCGCCACCAGAGCAGAACCACGTCGACAACGTCATCGAAGTCCTCGTCGACGAGTTCCACATCCTGCACCGCGGAGATCGACTCACGAATCTGCTCATCGCAGTCGTCGTCCCAGCCGATCTCCTGCACCACCTGGCCCGGCTTAATGCCAAGCCGCCCGGCCAGGTCGCGCTGGTCTTGCGCCTGGCCCGCGGTCGCGCTCACTGACGTCCTCCTGAGTCCCTCCCCGCCCCCCGCTGGCGCGCAGCTAGCCCCGCACCGCGCCAGCCAAAGGCGGCTCTAGTCTGGTGCGGCGCTGTGAGCGCCGTCACCTCTTGATCGGACAGTTCACACTGGGCAGGCCCGGTGCGCAAGTCACAATTCGCACACAGGCCCAAAACAACGGTCATGGCTTGATCTTCCCCCGCACCCGCTGGCGTTACCCGAGCAGCGACAGGCGCACCTGCCTGTCCGGATTATCGGCATTAAGGTCAACAATTGCCACCGACTGCCAGGTTCCCAGCGCAAGCCGGCCGGATACCACCGGCAGCAGCGTGAACGGCGCCACGAACGCGGGCAGCACGTGCGACCGCCCGTGGCCGCGGGAGCCGTGCGCGTGCTTCCAGCGGTCGTCGGCGGGCAGCAGGTCGGCAAGCACGGCCAGCAGGTCCTGGTCGCTGCGGGCACCGAGCTCGATCACCGCGACGCCCGCCGTGGCGTGCGGGACGAACACGTGCAGCAGGCCGTCGCCGCCACCGGACGCCGCACGCGCGAACTCCTCGCACTGCGGAGTTATGTCATAGACGGAGTCGGAGTGCCCGGTGTGCACCCGGATGATCTCAGTTTTCATACAGAACGCGGCGCCACGCGCTCAGGCCTTCGCCTTGCGCCGCTTTGGTGCGGTGCTCGTCCTGCGCGTCGCCCTGCGCGCCGGGTGCTCGACGACCGCGTCGGGCCCCGGGAACATCAGGCAGGTACGGCCGTCGTCGAACTCGACCAGGTAGGGCGGTGCGCCGCTTGAGTCGCGGACCTCGAGGATCACGCCGGTCCGCTCGGGGTGGCCAACGGCGTTGCCGTGTACGCGCAGCCGGTCTCCGACTACAGCCTGCATGCTTCCACCTCCTCTAGCCTTGTCAGATACAGGTCCTTCGGTTAACCCCTGGTCCTACCCAGACTGGCATAGGCAAACAGTGAAGTGAAGGCGCCACGGCTCGCGCGCCGTGGCGCTACCGGCCAGTAGGGATGCGTTCAGGGCACTCGCTTGCGAGGATGACAATTGAGGGTAAGAACCTGTGCACTGGGCGGCGGAGTGCTGCCTGATCAGACAACACCAGCGGGGGTGGCGGCCAGTTGGCCGTGCCCGACCGCGGGAAGGCAAGGAACACCTCGTGGCCCCTGGAAGCCAGCGCTTTTCTATCATCAGCGACGGCCTGCCCAGCCAGCTGCCTGACATCGACCCTGACGAGACCAGAGAGTGGCTCGACTCGTTCGACGACGTCGTCACGGCCCGCGGCCGGTCCCGGGCCCGGTACGTCATGCTCCGGCTGCTGGAGCGGGCCCGTGAGCAGCAGGTCGGCGTGCCCGGTCTGCGCAGCACCGACTACATCAACACGATCCCGCCGGAGCGCGAGCCGTGGTTCCCCGGCGATGAGTACGTCGAGCGGCGGATCCGCGCCTACATCCGCTGGAACGCCGCAGTGATGGTGTCCCGCGCCAACCGGCCCGGGATGGGCGTCGGCGGGCACATCGCCACGTATGCCTCGGCCGCCAGCCTGTACGAGGTCGGGTTCAACCACTTCTTCCACGGCAAGGACCACGGCGAGTCCGGCGACCAGGTGTTCATCCAGGGGCACGCGGCGCCCGGCATCTACGCGCGCGCGTTCCTCGAGGGCCGGCTGACCGAGGACCAGCTGAACGGGTTCCGCCAGGAGCTGTCGCACCGCGGGCACGGCGGCGGGCTGCCGTCCTACCCGCACCCGCGGCTGATGCCGGACTTCTGGGAGTTCCCGACCGTGTCCATGGGCCTCGGCGCGATCAACGCGATCTACCAGGCCCGGTTCAACCGGTACCTGCTGGCCCGCGAGCTCAAGGACACCAGCCGGTCGCACGTATGGGCGTTCCTCGGCGACGGCGAGATGGACGAGCCCGAGGCGCGCGGCGCGATCCAGGTGGCCGCGCGCGAGGAACTGGACAACCTGACCTTCGTGATCAACGCCAACCTGCAGCGGCTGGACGGCCCGGTGCGCGGCAACGGCAAGGTCATCCAGGAGCTCGAGGCGACCTTCCGCGGCGCGGGCTGGAACGTGATCAAGGTCATCTGGGGCCGGGACTGGGACCCGCTGCTGGCCAAGGACACCGACGGGGTCCTGGTCAACAAGATGAACACGACGCCGGACGGGCAGTTCCAGACCTACGCGGTCGAGTCCGGCGCGTACACCCGGGAGAACTTCTTCGGCGGGGACCCGCGGCTGCGGGCCATGGTCGAGCACCTGTCCGACGACGAGATCCGCAACCTGTCCCGCGGCGGCCACGACTACCGCAAGGTCTACGCGGCGTTCAAGTCGGCGCAGGAGCATGTCGGCCAGCCGACCGTGATCCTGGCGCACACGATCAAGGGCTGGACGCTCGGGCCCGACTTCGAGGCGCGCAACGCCACCCACCAGATGAAGAAGCTCACCGTGGCGGAGCTCAAGGAGTTCCGCGACCGGCTGTACCTGGACATCCCGGACACGGCTCTGGAGGCCGAGCTGCCCCCGTACTACCACCCGGGTGAGACGTCGGACGAGATCCAGTACATGAAGGAGCGCCGGGCCGCGCTCGGCGGCTACCTGCCCAAGCGCGTGGTCCGCGCCAAGCCGCTGCCGACGCCCGGCGGCAAGCCGTACGACGACCTGCTGAAGGGCTCGGGCCGGCAGTCGGTCGCCACCACGATGGCGTTCGTCCGGCTGCTCAAGGACCTGATGAAGGAGCGGCAGATCGGCGCGCGGTTCGTGCCCGTTATCCCGGACGAGGCGCGCACGTTCGGGATGGACTCGCTGTTCCCGACGGCGAAGATCTACGACCCGCACGGCCAGACCTACGAGGCCGTGGACCGCAGCCTGCTGCTGTCTTACAAGGAGTCGGAGAAGGGCCAGATCCTGCACGAGGGGATCAGCGAGGCCGGGGCGATGGGCTCGATGATCGCCGCGGGCACCGCGTACGCCACGCACTCCATCCACATGATCCCGGTCTACATCTTCTACTCGATGTTCGGGTTCCAGCGGACCGGCGACCAGATGTGGGCGCTAGGCGACCAGATGGGCCGCGGCTTCCTGCTCGGCGCGACAGCGGGCCGCACCACGCTGAGCGGTGAGGGCCTGCAGCACAACGACGGCCACTCGGTGCTACTCGCGTCGACCAACCCGGCGTGCGTGTCCTACGACGCGGCCTGGGCGTACGAGCTGTCCTTCATCGTCCGGGACGCGCTGCGGCGGATGTACAGCCCGTCGCCCGACTACCCGGACGGCGAGAACATCTTCTACTACCTGACCGTCTACAACGAGCCGTACGTACAGCCCGCGGTGCCAGCCGACTACCCGGGCGGTGTCGAGGCGCTGGAGCGGGGCGTCCTGCGCGGCCTGTACCGGTACGCCGACGCGCCGCAGCCCGCCGAGGCCGCTGGGGCGGGCGGCGCGGGCGATGGAAGCCGAGAGCGCCCGGCCGAGCGGCCGCGGGCGCAGATCCTCGCCTCGGGCGTGGGCCTGCGCTGGGCGCTGGACGCGCAGCGGCTGCTGGCCGAGGACTGGGGCGTCGCCGCCGAGGCGTGGTCGGCCACGTCCTGGACCGAACTGCGCCGGGACGCGCTGAGCTGCGACGAGTGGAACATGCTGCACCCGGACACGGAGCCGCGCGTTCCGCACGTGGTCAGCGCGCTGGCGGACCACGCCGGGCCGGTCGTGGCGGTGAGCGATTGGGTCCGCGCGGTTCCGGACCAGATCGCCCGCTGGGTCGGCGCGCCGTTCGCGTCGCTCGGCACGGACGGCTGGGGTCTCTCCGACACCAGGCCGGCCGCGCGCCGGTTCTTCCACGTCGACGCCGAGTCGATCACGCTGGCCGTGCTAACCCAGCTGGTCAAGGCCGGCGAGCTCAAGCCCGAGGTGCTGGGCCAGGCGATCAGCAAGTACCGCCTGGACCTCGACGTCAGCGACGCACTGTAAGCCCGGCCGGGCCGGACTAGGTGGCTCGCCGCACCTAGCCGGTCGGCCTTACTGCGTGGCCCGCCGGATGAGCTGGCCGCGCAGGATGACGGCCCGCGGGCGGCCGAGCTGGCCCAGGTCGGCCCGCGGGTCGCTGTCGTAGACGACCGCGTCGGCGGGCGCGCCCTCGGCCAGCCCGGGCAGTCCCAGGTATGCCCGGGCCGCCCAGGAGCCCGCCGCGAGCGCGTCGTGCGCCGGGACGCCGGCCGCCGCGAGCGCGCGGATCTCGCTGGCGACCCGCCCGTGCGGCCGTGAGTCCGTGCCCGCAAGGATCGTCACGCCCGCCTCGGCTGCCGCCGCGATGAGCTCAGCGTGCACGCTCGCGCCGCCGACGTACCAGTCCTTTCTCGGTCCCTCGGGCGCCGAGGCGACCTTCGGCAGGTCATCGACGATGCTGAAGAGTGTCGGAGTGAGCGCGGTGCCCTGCGCGGCCATCTGCGGCAGCAGCGACGGATCCAGCCACATGCCGTGCTCCAGCGAGTCGACCCTCGCCGCGACCGCGGCGGCGCTGCCGCCCGGGTGCTGGGCGTGCACCGCAACCCGGCCGCCAACCGCGTGCACCGCAGCGACGACCGCGTCCAGGACGTCCACGGGGATCGGCTCGTCGCCCACGCTCCAGTCGCCGATCAGCTTGGCCCAGCCGGTGCGCTGCGCCTGAGCTGCCGCGAGCGCCGGGAGTTCGGCGTGGCTGGCGCGGCGTCCCCAGCCGTCGAAGAACTGCCCGGCCTGAGCGATCCACGGCCCGGCGTGCACGGCCCGCGGCACGTCACTGTCGCGGCCGAACCAGGCCGGCGGGTCGGCGGCAAGGCCCGGCGAGCGGATCATCGTCACGCCCGCCGCGACGTGCTCGTGCAGGTCGTCACGCAGCAGCGCCTCGTCCAGCGGCTTGCCCGGCTTCTCGGCGCCCGGGTGGGTGTGCGCGTCGACCAGGCCGGGGATCAGCCAGCCCTCGGCGACGAGTTCCGCCCCGGCAACCGGCTCCGTTGTCCACCGGTCGCCGTCCGCGTAAAGGTCGACCGGCTCACCGTCCGGCAGCGCCCGGCCGCGCACCCGCAGCACGCTCACCGGCTCTTCCTTCCGGCCCGCGTGCCGCGCACCCGCAGCACGCTCACCGGCTCTTCCTTCCCGCGCGCCCGGCCTGGGCGACGTGCGCAGCCTGGGCGAAGTCGAGCGCCTCCCGGGCCAGCGGCAGCCACGGCAGACCGGATTCAGGATCGAGGCTGAACCACTCCCGCATCGGCGTGCCCTTGTTTGCGTCAAAACGGACGCCCTCGCCGGCCGCGACGAGCTCGTCCACCCGGGCGGCGGGCAGCTTCAGCACCAGCCGCCCTCGGACGAACATCACGAAGATCTTCTTCTCGAACCGGACCGCGCCACGGCCGAAGCCGCTGCCGCCCGAGGGCGGGGTGACCCCGGGGTGTCCGAGCAGGTCATCGATCAGGTCCTGGTAGCGCACCTCGGCCTCGGTCTCCTGACGCACACCACCGAGCGTAAGCCCGATGGCGACAGCCGGGCCGAGTTGCGCAAGGGTTCCGCATGATCTAGGAGCCTGGGGTGCAAATGCTGCACCCGATCCTCCTAGATCATGTCGGGCGGCGGGGCGACGCGAGCAGAAATGTCGGCGGCCTCGTCTAGTGTGCCGGATGGAGTGGATAAGGAGGACCGCGATGTTCGAGGGAACCCTGATCACCGAGAGCTTGCGGACCGGCAGCACGCTCGACGGATTGAACCTCGTCGTGCGGAAGATCGCGCGGTACGCGCCGGGAGGCATGACCGAGGACCAGCCGGCGATCTGGACCGCCATCGACTTTGAGCTGGCTGACGGCGACGCGGACGCGCTGGCCGGCACGCTCGCGGCGGTGCTCGGCGAGCCCGGGTGGTACGCGAACTTCCAGTCGCCCGAGGTGGCTTTCGTGGTCTTCCGCGACAAGGTGTTCCGCTATCCGCGCGGCGACCCGGCGGGCCGGGCAGCGGCGCAGGCGCACGGCCGCACGGTTGGCGTTCCCGAGCCTCAGCTCGACTGGCCCGTCTGACCGGCGGTCAGCGCCCAGATCCGCGCCTGCGGGCGACGAAGATCCATTCGTAGTTGGGCCGGTCCGGCGCGTCGTGCACGTCGGACAGCCTGTACCCGGCCGACCGGAGTGAGCCCTCGATCTCTTCCCGCGACCGGAAGCGCCGGGTCGAGTCCGAGGTCAGCGTCGCGCCGTCGGCGCCGAACACGTAGGTGCGCCGGTAGCTCACGTAGTCACCACGCACCTCGTTCAGGTCCCACCAGGTCTCTACGGTGCCCACGCCGGGGACGTCGAGCCTCTGGTAAGTGCCCTCGCGGTTCCAGCGCAGCCACGGTTTCCGGGACGGGTCGCGGGCCTCGAACACCAGATGCCCGCCGGGGCGAAGCGACCCGTGGATGCCGTGCAGCGTCGCGGACCAGTCCTCGTCGGTCAGGAACACGTGCGAGACGTTCGCGGTCATCGTCGCCAGGTCGATCTGCAGTTCCGGCAGGGTGGTCGCGTCGCCAAGCAGCCACTGGACCCGTTCGGCGCCTGGCTTGGCCCGGGCTATGTCCAGCGACGCCGCCGCCGGGTCCACCCCGACCACGTCGACGCCCCGGTCGGCGAGCAGGCAGGCCAGCGTGCCGGTTCCGCAGCCGACATCGAGCACGCTGCGGGCATTGAGCTCGGCGGCGATCGCCAGGTAGTGATCGAGATCGTCCCGCTCCCCCTCCTCGAGGTCATAGATCTCGGCGAGGCGACGCACGGCAAAAACGGCATCAGGCATAAACCGATGCTACGAGCGGGGCGCGGGGGCGGGGCTCGGACGCGCGGGCGCGGGCCGGCGTCAGGAGCGCGGGCCGGCCTCGATGGCGTTGCGCACCTCCGCCGCGGTGGGATGGGTGCCGAAGTCGGTGACCACCCAAGTCGCGCCCGCCTGCTCCCACGGGCCCGGGTCGTCGCCCGGCGGCAGGTCGATGACCACGTCGAACGGCTCGCCGCTGGGACGCGACGCGCGGATCTCAGCGGTCAGCTCCGCGAGCTCGGCGGGGCCGGGCAGGTGGGTGGGGAAGATCCCGTCCCACCGCAGCGCACGCTGCACCGGCCGGCGGTGCGGCCACTCCGCCCCCACCCAGACCGGGATCCTGGGACGCTGCAGCGGGACCGGCTCGAACTCCCCGCCCCAGTAGCTGGTGAGCTTCTCGAGGCCCTCGTCCAGCAGCCGGGCGCGCTCCCGCGGGTCGGCGACCTCGCCGAACGGCTCCAGCTCGCCGTTGCGCGCGCTGCCAAGCCCGACTCCGAGCGTGAGGCGGCCGGAGCTCAGCAGGTCCAGGGTGACCGTTTCCCTAGCGAGCTTGTGCACCCGCCTGCGCGACAGCGGGGTGATCATCGGCCCGATCCGCACGGTGCTCGTGGCGGCCGCGATCGCGGCCATCGTCACCCACGGATCGGCGACGGCCCGCACCGGCGCCCGGTACAAGATGTGGTCCCAGACGAAGAAGCCGTCCCAGCCCCGCTCCTCCGCGGCGACCGCGAGCTCGGCCACCAGCCGCGGGTCGGACAGCTCCTCAAACGGCGGCACATCGATTGCGTGTTTCACCAGCCTGAGCGTAGCGGAACGAGCGCGGCAGTGATCTTGGCGCCCGGGCTGCCGGTGCGATGCGGCCGGGCTATCGGTGCGATGCGGCCGGGCGGCCGGTGCGATGTGGTAGGACCGCTGCATGCGCTATGGAGTCGTACTGCCCGGCGGGACAGCCCCGGAGCAGCTTGATCAGGCCGTGCTGGCCGAGCAGGCGGGCTGGGACGCGGTGTTCACCTGGGAGGCGGCCTACGGGGTGGACGCGTGGAGCCTGCTGGCCGCGATGGCGGCGCGGACGCAGCGGGTCCGGCTCGGCACGATGCTCACCCCGCTGCCGTGGCGCCGCCCGTGGAAGGTGGCCAGCCAGGTGGCGACGCTGGATCAGCTGTCGGCCGGCCGGGCGATACTGGCGGTCGGGGTCGGCGCCGTGGATACCGAGCTGCCGGACGCCGGTGAGGTGACCGACCTGCGCGGCCGCGCCGAGCGGCTGGACGAGGGGATCGACCTGATCCGTGCCCTGTGGGATGGCCAGACCAGCTACCAGGGGCAGCACTACCGGTACCAGACCGGCCGGCTCGACCTGACCAGGGCCGCGCAGCCGGTGCAGCAGCGGGTCCCGCTGTGGGTGGTCGGCGTTTGGCCGCGGCCGAAGTCGCTGCGCCGGGCGCTGCGCTGCGACGGGATCGTGCCCCAGTACCAGCTCGACGGCCGGGACGCGGGCCCGGACGACGCCCGGGCGCTGCGCCAGTGGCTGACCGACCACGAAGCCGGCCCCGGCTTCGACATCGTGATGGACGGCGAGACGCCGACGGGCGACCCGGCCGCAGCCGCGGCCACGACCCGCTCGTGGGCGGAGGCGGGCTGCACCTGGTGGCTGGAGACCCGGTGGGAGATGCCGCACGACTCCCCCGACCGGATGGGCGACATCCGCGCGCGCATCGAAGCCGGGCCACCCGGGCCGGTTGCCTGACCCGCCTACCGCGGCTGGCCGGCACCGCCTGGAGTTCCCGCGCCATCGCCGGGAGCCGTCTGCGGCCGGATGAGGTAGCCGCCCAGCGACGGCTCGAGCAGGTCGAACGCGCTGGTGGCCGCCGCGGCGAGTGCCGCGCGGATCTCATCGCTGCGCTGACCCGCGAGGCTGCGCCGGGTTCCCTCCTCGTACAGCACGGAGTGCACCGACGACACCGTGGCGGCAACTATCCGCTGCTGCGGGTCGTCGACGCCGGTCTCGGCTGCGATCGCGTCCCCGAGCGCGCGCTCGCGCTGGTAGAGCATCTCCAGGCCCCGGCTGGCCAGCACCGGGCTGTTCCCGACCATCCGCGCGAAGGCCGGACTGGACAGCCCGAGCGTCGGGTCGGACCTGGCTATCCGCTCGGCGTAGTCGCGCCGGACCGCGGCGAGCAGGCCCTCGCCCGGTGCGCGGGCCGCGAAGACGCCGGCCAGGCTGCGGACGATCCACTCGGCCCGGTCGAAGACCAGGTCCTCCTTGCGCGGAAAGTAGTTCGTGACCGTCATCTTGGCCACCCCCGCCGCATCGGCGACCTGGGCAATCGTCACCTCGTCAAAGCCGCGGGCCACGAACATCTCGGTCGCCACGTCCGAGATGGCCTGCCGGGTCTCCTGCTTGCGCCGCTCGCGCAGCCCTGTGCTCATGCTGCCACCGTAGCCGATATTTAGGTCTGACACAAGATTAGGTTTGACATATTTTTAGGTCGGACCTAAGTTGGTGAGTGTGACCACGAACGACCACCCGGAGGAGGACCCCATGTCCAGCACCACTGCCACCTCGCCGGTCCGTGCCAGTCACGCCGGTCGCACCGGTGCCGACCACCCCGCCCGAGCACCGCACCCCGGCGCCGGCATGGGCACCGCGCTGCGCCCGCTCCTGATCGACGTCGGTATCCCCCTGGGCAGCTATTACCTGCTGCACGACGCGTTCGGACTGAGCCTGTGGCTCTCGCTGGCGCTGAGCAGCGTCGGCCCCGCGGTCCGGTCGGTGGCCAGCCTGGTGGGCGAGCGGAAGCTGAACGCGCTGGCCGCGCTGATGCTGGCGGTCAACGTGGCGGGCATCGTGGTCAGCTTCCTGGCCGGTGACCCGCGCGCGATGATCGCCAAGGACTCGGTCATCAGCAGCGTCATCGCGTTCGCGATCCTGGGCTCGGTGATCGCGCGCCGGCCGCTGATGTCCGCCGGCCTGCGCCCGTTCATGACGCAGGGCACGCCGGAACGCAGCGCGGTCTGGGACCGGCTGGCCGCGGGCTCGGCCCGGTTCCGGCGGTTCGAGCTGCTGTACAGCACGATCTGGGGAGTCGCGCTGCTGGCCGACTGCGCCGCCCGGCTGGTAGGCGCGTACACGCTGCCGGTGACCACGATGGTCTGGATGAGCACGGTCCTGACGCTCAGCGCGGTCGGCGTCGGCGTCATGGTCGGCGGGGCGGTGGCCGCCATGCCGATCCTGCGGATGATCGAGACTGAAGTCAGGAAGGGCTGACTGCCGCGTCCGGGAGCGTCGCGGAGCGAGCCAAGGGAGCGAAATGACATGCGCGGCAAGGGCATCAACTACGACACCGGGTTCTCCCCCGGCGGCCGGCTCAGCCGGGAGGACTTCGACGCCGACGTGGTCCGCCGCGAGATGCAGGTCATCGCGTCCGAGCTGCGCTGCACCGCGGTCCGTATCACCGGGGGCGATCCGGAACGGCTCAGCGTGGCGGGCGAGCTCGCCGCCGAGGCCGGCCACGAGGTGTGGTTCTCCCCGTTCCCTTGCGAGCTGACCGCCGGTCAGCTCGCCCCGCTGCTCGCGGATTGCGCGGACCGCGCCGAGCGCCTCAGGCGGGCCGGGGCAAGGGTTGTGCTCGCCACCGGGTGCGAGCTGACCCTGTTCGCTGCCGGGTTCCTGCCCGGCGACGACGTGTACCAGCGCATCGCCGGGCTGCAGTCGCCAGGCCCCGAGCTCTACGCGGCATTCGGAACGATGTCCGCCCGGCTGAACGGCTTCCTTGCCGAGACCGCCGCGGCGGCCAGAGAACGCTTCGGGGGCCCGCTGACCTACGCCTCCGGCATGTGGGAGCCGGTGGACTGGCAGCCGTTCGACATCGCCGCGACCGACGCCTACCGGGACGCGACCAATGCCCAGCGGTTCCAGGCCGAGCTGGGCAAGCAGGCCACGGCGGGCAAGCCGCTGGTGGTCACAGAGTTCGGCTGCTGCACCTACGCGGGCGCGGGCGACCGCGGCGGCACCGGCTGGGCGATCATCGAGCCGGACGCCGACCCGTCGCGGCTGGACGGCGACTACGTGCGCGACGAGGCCGAGCAGGTCCGGTATATGCAGGAACTGCACGCGATATTCGGCGCGGAGGATGTGGACCTGGCGTTCTGGTTCACGTTCGCGGGCTACGGCATGGTGCACCGCCCCGGGCAGCCTCGGCTGGACCTGGATATGGCCAGCTACGGGGTGGTGAAGATGCTGGAGGCCGGCCCACCTGCCGGGTACCAGGGCCTCGGCTGGGAGCCGAAGGCCGCATTCGGGGCCCTGGCCCAGCTGAGCTAGGCCGGCTATGACATCGGCAGCCGGATTGCGCAGGCTGTCGCGGCCGACAGGCCCGGCCTGCTTCGCGGCCTGGTCGTCGCGCCGCCGCTGCCCGGCATCGGCACCCGTATCCTCAGCGCCGCGGCGCAGCGCGAGTTCTGGTATCAGTCCTTCCACCAGCTCGATCTGGCCGAGCAGCTCATCGATGGCCGGCCCGGCGCGGTCCGCGCCTACCTGGCGCATTTCTGGTCGCACTGGTCCGGGCCCGAGTTTGAGCTCAGCGATGCAGAAATTGATCGTGTTGCCGGGCTCTATTCGGCACCGGGGGCCTTCGTCGCGTCCGTCGGCTGGTACCGGGCTGGCGCAGGCTCGGTCGCCCGTTCGGTGGCTGAGCAGGCACCGTCGCCGGGCGGCCGGGTGCACGTACCCACGACGGTGCTGTGGCCGGGGCACGACCCGCTGTTCCCCGCCGAGTGGTCGGACCGGCTGAGCGACTTCTTCGACCAGGTGCGCCTGCGGATGATGCCGTCGGCGGGTCATTCTCGCCGCTGGAGACACCGGGCATATTCGCCGAGGAGATAAGAGCGGCAACGCCGAACCGGCAGCAGGCAGGCTCTTAAGTACCGTTCCCGCCCCGCCGAGCCGTCCGTCGCGAGGGCGAACCACACGATCTTGCTGCCGTTGACGGGCAGGCTGCCCCACCGGTCGGCGAGCGCTTCGACGAGGGTGAGCCCACGGCCGTCTTCGTCGGCGATAGCCGCGAGGGCGGCGGCGATGATGCCGATGACGCCGGGCAGCGGCATCCGGCGGTCGCCGTACTCGTGCACCCGGCCCATCACGCTGGTCAGGGCGGCGTCGCTGACCAACAGCAGAGCGGACATCGTGCGGGCGGTCGCCCTCGAGGGCTTCGCCGAGCTGGCGAACCAGCTACGCAGCGCACGTACCGGTGCCCGGTCCCCTACGGCGGCGCTGCATGCCGTCGCGGCCGCCTACCTCCGCTTCGCGCAGGCCCAGCCCGCCGTCTACGACGCGATGTTCGTCATGCCCGTCGACCTGCCGTTCGCCGTGGCCGACACGCCCGCGGCGGCGCGTTCCGGATTCTCGGAACTGCTAACGGCGCTCACACCGCTGGCCGGAGGCCGTGACCTGGACACGCTGGCCGAGGTCGCCTGGAGCGCCCTGCACGGCCTGGCCACCCTGGCACGCAGCAACCGGCTGCGGGCCAGCCATCAGCAGGCCCGTCTGGACCTGCTGGTCGAGCAGCTCACCGGGAAAGATCGTTAGGCTGTGAAGGTGCCCGCCAAGCCCACAAGGATACGCCACCGAGGACGGCGTCGGACTTCACTACATCGGCACCGAGCTACATGAAGCCGTTGCCATGCGTGATGGCGCCCAGGCCTGGCGGGTAGAGCCGTCCCGCGACGGCGGGTACCACGACGAACCAATCCCTCCACGCAGGCTCTGACTGCCCCGCCGTTGGAGATCGTTAGCCGCGGCTGTCGGCGCGGCGCATCAGCAGGCCGGTGACGGTCAGCATGATCACGCCCGCTATCTCGACGGTCAGCACCGTGTTCGCTATCCCGCTGCTGAACGTCAGATGGAACCCGAAAAGGCCGACCGAGCGGACAAGCAGGAAGCCGACGATCGTGCCCGCCATCAGCAGCCAGGCGGCCGCCACCACGAGCACGTGCCGGGTGGCCAGCAGCGCGATCGCCAGCACCAGGCACGCGGCCACCTGCACCAGGAACAGGTAGTCGAGCGTCGCCACGTGCCGGTAGGCGATGTCCCACAGGTGCAGGTGGATCAGGCCCGACGCGATCAGCAGGCCCGCGTCGGCCAGGTAAAGGAACCAGAGCGACGCGGGGCGCTGGCGCGCCGGCCGAGCGCCGCGCATGAGTGGTAGTCACTGTTCGGAAACCTCGCTGTACTGGGTGAAGGGCTCGGCCCACCGGGTTAGGAAGGTCCGGGCGAACCGCGGGCGGTCACCCGCCTGCTCGACCGGCACCGGACGGCCGGACAGCCCGGTCGGTATCACGGCGCGGTCCGCGGCGGGGAACACCGCGCGGCGGGACAGTGCGTCCCAGAACGTGAAGACCGTCCCGAGGTTGATGTCCAGCCGGCCCGTCCCCCGGTGGTGAATCCGGTGGTAGGCGGGGCTGATGAAGACCGCGCCGAGCTTCCCGTACGTCCACCGGACGTTCGCGTGCGGCACCGCACCCAGGCACGCGTACGTGCTGAGCACCGCGGCCGGCGTCACCGCGTTGTGGCCGATCGCCAGGATCGGCACCGCCGTGGCCAGGAAGCTGACCTGGACCAGCGGGTGGGCGCGGAACGTGGTGAGGATGCTGAGTTCCTCCTGGGAGTGGTGCACAGCGTGCAGCCGCCACAGCGACGTGATCCGGTGGTTGCCGAGATGCACCAGCCAGTCCAGGGCGTCGATCACCAGCACCGCCACCGCGACGAAGCACCACTCGGGTATCGCGGAGATGCGCGGCATGACCAGCCACGGGGCCAGGCGTACCAGCCCGTTCGAGAAACCGGCGCCGAGCAGGACGATCAGCGGAACCACGATCAGGGCGTGGGCGAGCATGTAGATCATGTCCAGCAGGTGGCCGCGGGCCAGCAGCGGGCGCCGCTGCGCCTGCCGGACCTGCTCGATCAGGAAAACCGTGAGCACGAACCCGGTCACCGCGGGCCCGGCAAGCTCGAACTGGCCCGCCCAGATCGTTCAGTCGCCGGGAAACGCCGGCCGCACGCAGCGGTGCGCCACGGCCGCCCCGGCTGGCCTGGTCGTAGAGTCGGCCCATGGACGATGCGCACGGTGTCGTGGCCGCCTACTGGGCCGCTGCCGAGGCCAGAGACTGGGCCACATTCGCCGGCCTGCTGGCCGAGGACGTCGTTTACGAGGGGCCGCAGACCCGTGAGCGGGTGCGCGGGCGGGATGCCTACCTGAGGTTCAACGCCGAGGGCTTCCCCGGCGGCTGGCACCTGGAAGTGCAGCGGATCGTCGGCGAAGGCCAGCACGCGGCCAGCTGGATCCAGATGTCCGAAGGCGCGGATCACTACCCCGGGCTGTGCTTCTTCGACCTCGGTGCCGATGGCCGGATCGCCCGGATCACCGACTTCTGGCCCACTGACTACGAGCTCCCGGCCAGCCGCGCGCACCTGGTGGAGCGGTACTGATGCGCGACGGCCTGATCACGCACCCGGACAAGGTGCTGTTCGCCGAGCGGGGCGAGACCAAGGGCGACCTCGCCGGCCACTACCTGCGGGTGGCCGAGCCGCTGATGCGGACGATGGGCGGGCGGCCGGTGCTGCTGCAGCGCTTCCCCGAGGGGGCTGGCGGGCCGTCGTTCTTCCAGAAGCGCATCCCGGCCAGCGCCCCGGACTGGCTGCAGACGACCACGGTGTCCACGCCGAACGGCACGACCGCCCGGGCACTGGTCGCCGCCGACACCGACCACGTGCTGTGGGCGGTCAACCTGGGCTGCCTGGGCTTCCACGTCTGGCCCTATCTGGTGAGCGACCCGGACCACACCGACGAGCTGCGGATCGACCTGGACCCGACGCCGGGGATTGACTTCACCGACATCCGCCGGGCGGCCCGGGAGCTGCAGCAGCTGCTCTCCGAGACCGGAATCACCGCCTATCCGAAGACCACCGGCAACCGCGGCCTGCACGTGTACGTGCGGCTGCAGCCGCGCTGGGACTCCTACCAGGTCCGCTCGGCCGCGGTCGCCATAGCCCGGGAGCTCGAGCGCCGCAGGCCCGACCTGATCACGGCCGCGTGGTGGAAGGAGGAACGCGGGCAGCGGGTGTTCGTCGACTACAACCAGAACGCGCCGCACAAGACCGTGTTCGGCGCGTGGTCGGTCCGGGCGCGGCCGGGCGCGCAGGTGTCCACGCCGATCTCCTGGGACGAGCTCGACGACATCCACCCCGATCAGTTCACGATCGCGTCGCTGGCGGCCCGGCTCGACGACACCGGCGACCCGTGGCTGGGCATGAACGACGACCCGCAGTCACTGGAGCCGCTGCTGGAGATGAACGCGCGGGACCGGGCCAGCGGGCTGCTGGACGCGCCGTGGCCGCCGGTGTACCCGAAACAGCCGGACGAGCCGCCGCGCGTGGCGCCGAGCCGGGCCAAGAAGTCCTGACCGCCCCGCGGACAGTCCGGTGAGCACGCTGAAGTGAGCAGGTTGAAGGCCGAGCCCATCGGCACCAGCCGGCTGATCCTGCTGCCGCTCCGGCCCGAGCACTCCGAGGAGATGGCGTGCGTCCTGGCCGACCCCGCGCTGCACGCGTTCATCGGCGGCGCCCCGCTGTCCCCTCCGGAACTGCGCGCCCGCTACGAGCGGCTGGCCGCTGGGTCGCCCGACCCCGCCGTGTCCTGGTGCAACTGGGTGATCCAGGTACGCGATCCGGGCTGCCTGGCCGGCACCGTTCAGGCCACGATCGCCGGGGCCTCTGAGCTGACGGCAGAGGTCGCCTGGGTGGTGGGCACCCCCTGGCAGGGCCGTGGCATCGCCACCGAGGCAGCCCGGGCGCTCGTCGCCTGGCTGGGGCGGCGCCAGGTCCGGGCCGTCATAGCGCATATCCACCCAGGTCACGTACCATCGGCCGCGGTCGCGGCCGCCGCCGGGCTCCGCCCGACCGACCTGTGGCAAGAGGGCGAACGACGGTGGGAGCTGGCGCTGCCGCCGCACGAGCAGGAGGGATCCCCGAGCTATGAGTGACCGTGTGGCGATCGTGACCGGAGCCGGGTCAGGCATCGGCCGTGGCATTGCACAGCACCTGGCCGGCAACGGAGTGCGGGTCGTCGTGGCCGACGTCGATGACGGCGGCGGGCAGGAAACGGCCGCGCAGGTAACCGGTGCGGGCGGCGCGGCCATGTTCGTGCACACGGACGTGCGGCTCGCCGCGGACGCGCAGGCCATGGTCGACGCGTGCGTGAGCGAGTACGGGACCCCGGACTACCTCGTGAACAACGCTGGCCTGGTCACGATGACCCCGTTCCTGGAGCTGCCGGAGGAAGAATGGGACCTGGTCCTGGACGTCGACGTGAAGGGGCAGTTCCTGTGCGGCCAGGCGTTCAGCCGGGCGCTGGTCGCGGCGGGGCGCGGCGGCGCGATCGTCAACATCGGGAGTGTCGAGAGCGAGGTAATAACCGCCAGCGGGGAGCACTGCCAGGTGCACTACAACGTAGCCAAGGGCGGCGTGAAGATGCTCACCAAGGGC
The DNA here is from genome assembly GCA_963778075.1 of uncultured Actinomycetota bacterium. Taxonomy (GTDB): domain Bacteria; phylum Actinomycetota; class Actinomycetes; order Streptosporangiales; family Streptosporangiaceae; genus JASHPR01. The sequence continues at coordinate 585,810 of CAVZTJ010000001.1, forward strand.
ATGGCGTTCGAGCTGGCGCGCCATGACATCCGGGTCAACGGCATCAACCCCGGGACCATTGATACGGAGTTCGCCGGGCCGCCGACGGAAAGAGGGCGTGAGTTCGTCTTCGCGCGTTCTCTGATCAAGCGCCTCGGCCAGCCGACCGACATCGCCCGCGCGGTCTGGTTCCTGCTGAGCGACGACGCGAGCTTCATCACCGGGGTCATGCTCTCCGTGGACGGCGGCTGGCTCGTGCAGTGACTTGACACGCCAGGCCCATCCGCCCCCGAGTCAGAGTCGCTCATTCGATTCCATGTCGTGGTAGCTGGCACGCGTTATAGGCGTTGCGCGAAAGGGAAACCATCCCAGCGCCTCGGAGCTGGTCGAGCTGGTCGAGTGTTAATCTCAGCCCGGCCCTGGCTGTCGAAGCGTGACGTGCGGTCGGTGGCCACGAAAGGGTACGTGCTCATGACCAAGTGCTGTGCCTGCGGTCGGGTCATTCCGGATCAGCCCAAGTTGAGGCCAGTGGAGCTGCGGTATGCGCTGAGAGGCGCACGGATGTCCTTCGACAACTGATACGCGATACATGTCCGCCAGATGACGCGCGACACGGTTCGCACAACCTAGGCGGCCGATTGCCCGCCGCCAAGCGCATGCTGTGCCGATGTCGCGCGCCCGGATGGCTCGTGACCCGCGTTGCGCGATGACTCTTGCGGTCGCCGCGCGTCGTATCGACCAGATTCTGTTAGCCAGGATGGCCGCTGGGAAGGGGTGCCTTATGGAGATCACCAATCTGGGTAAGGCGGATGGGCTGCCGCCGGTGGATTGGGCCGCCGTTGTAGAGAAGCTCGACGCAGGGTCGGCGCCAACTCCGGATGCGCGGAACTCCCGCACGACCTGGCTGTCCACCATCAACGAGAACGGCAGCCCGCATGTGACTGCGGTCGGTGCCTTGTGGATGGACGGCACGTTCTGGTTCCAGACGGGCGCAGGCACGCGGAAGGGGCGCAATGTCACGCGCGATCCGCGGTGTTCGGTCGCGGTGTCGATCCGCGACGCGGACGTCGTGATCGAGGGTGACGCTGTGCGAGTGACCGAGCCGGGCGCACTGGCGCGCATCGCGAAGGCGTGGGCGGAACAGGGCTGGCCTGCCGAACCTGACGAAGGCGGGCTGGGCATTACTGCCCCGTTCAACGCACCGTCGCAAGGACCACCACCATGGAACGTGTATCGCATTGAGCCACGCTCAGCGATCGTGACCTTGGGCGCGGAACCAGGTGGCCTAACTCGCTTTCGGTTCTGACGCTGCTGATCGGCTGCGTCGCCATCATACGCCACGATCCGCCCTTCGGACTGTCGCAGATCAGTTAGGTAACACACACGGTCATCGACGCTGGGGTGCGGTTATGACGACAGCGCCGACACCGCGTACCCAACCGCCGGGTATGCCGCCACATCGTCGCGCAGCCCGGCACGCGGCCTCGGCCATTAGGCCCGGGCCGCACTCCTTGTCAGCTAGGGCGTGTCCCGTGGATCATGGCACGGGGTCGCGGAGCCAAATGCTGATCGAGGCAACGTCGATGGTGCCCTGGTAGATGCGCTCACGCTTGTCGCAGCGGGTGGCCACGACGGGGAACGGCTCCGCGGCACGCCCCGGCGCACCCGGCCGTTCGGGATCAGCGACCTCACCGCCATCCGCTACTGCGCCCAGACGCTGAAGCAGCGTTCCCTGACTTGCGCTGCCCCCGGGCGGGAGCGCCACGCTCAGGAATCCGCGAGCGCTGGTGAGCTGGCGGGGCCCACCGGTATCAGGGCCCCATCCCGGTGCTCGTGGTTACAGGCCGCTGTTGGTGCTGACGCAGCCGGTGGCCTGCGGCGATAACGCGGATGGGCGCTCGGTCAAAGTACGGGTATACGGCGACGGCAGAAAGGATCAAAGCATGGGGATTCCGAGAGGTCGGGCAGACCCGGCGGCCGGGCGGCTCTCCAAGATCGCTCGTGATCCTGACGCTTTAGAGGCCTTTTACCGGCGGCATGTGGCGCTGGTTACCCGCTTCGTGGCACGTCGAGTCGCCGACCCGCACATGATTGCCGACCTGACCGCCGAGGTGTTCCTGGCGGTCATCAGCTCTGCGCATACCTACCGTCCAGGCCGGGGACCGCAGGCAGCGTGGCTTTACGGGATAGCGCGCAACGTCATCGCGGGGAAGCCGCCGCAGCGCCGGTGAGCGGCGCGCGGCTGGCCGGATCGCTGGCCGCCGACCTACTCGACGACGATGACATCGCCAGGCTTGAGGAACGGATCGACGCGGAGAGCCCCGGCCGGGCCGCATACCAGGCGCTGGAACGGCTCCCAGAAGACGAGCGAGCCGTGCTCGAACTCGTCGCCATTGACGGGCTGCCAGTGAACGAAGCCGCCGCTGCCCTGGGTATCCGGCCGGGCACGGCCCGGGCGCGACTGCACCGGGCGCGCCGCGCCGCGCGGGAAACCCTTAGCAGCATCCCTGCCCATGGCTCATGTCCTGTTACCAAGGAGGGAGCAAGATGAACGCCACGGATCGTACTGGGATTCCGGGTGAACCCGCCCCGCACCCGCTCGGAGGTTTCGAAGAACGCCTGCTGGCCGAACTCAAGTTCACGGTCGCTGGGCAAACCACCGCTGATCCCGCGGCCATGCGGCCCGGCAGCAGCCGGGTCGCCCGCGCTGCACCGAAGCGAGCCGCTGCGCTACGTGGCTCACGCACCGGGGGTGCGCTGATCCGGCGGGCCCGGGCTGGCGTGGCGGCGGCTGGCGCCATCGCGGCAGCGGCGGCCGTCATGGCGCTGCTCCCCGGCGGGCCCCTCTACCGGGCTGGTCAGAACCGAAGAGCAGCCTCTCGGCGGCTTGCCCTCTCACACTGCACGGCCGGTGCTGCTGGCCATGGCGGCGGCGGCGGGGCGCGCCTGCAGGCGGGGACCGGCCGGTACTGGTGCACCGACACGGTCGAAGGGAGGCTTGTCCCGGTCGGGACGGGAGGGCGCGAGCTCAACCCTCCAGGGCAGGGCGGGCAGCCCAGTCCCGCATCGGACTACCGGTACTCCATCGTCACCAAGTCCCGCATGGTCGAGTGCGAGACACCGCAGGGCACCGACGCCGGCGATTTCTACCAGTATCTCGGTGCTCGCCCCGCCACCTCCGCCGACAGAGACAGCCTGGCGCCGGGCTGGCTCCCCCAGCAGCTGGCGAGCGTGGTACGCAAATCAGGCCGTCAGCATCCATCCCGGATCCCTCCAGAAGGTCGGCAAGACGGGTGGTCAAGCGCCCTGGGGCAGCGCCACGTCGCTGCCGGCCGACCCTGCGAAGCTGGAGAAGGCCCTGCTGACCGGGCTTTACGGGCCATCCGAACAGTGGCAACCAAGCGGGAGGAACGCCAGTCTGGCCTGTCCTACCGCCAGATTGTGGACCAGAATCTCTTCTGGAACCTGACATCTGTCCTGGGTGGAGCCGATCAGGCCAGCGGTCCGTGCGGCAGCGTTCCGGTTGCTCGCGCAGGTGCCGGGCGGTCAGGAGGTCCCCGGCGTGCGCGACCCGCAAGGGCGGGCCGGCACCGCCGTGTGGTGGGGCCAGCGCAGCCGGCCGGACCGGCTTCCTCGATCATCGACCCGGCCACGACCATGGTGCTCGCCAGCGAAGGCTTCGCGGGCACGCCGGCCGTGGGTCTACCAGCCGGACACGATGACGGACTACCAGCTGTGGGTCAGCGCGGGATGGGCTGACCGCCTTCCCAGTCCCCGACCACGCTGACTGCGTCAGCAAAGCGCACCGCGAAGCCACCGCCATTCTCGGGACCTGCTGGGTACCCGGGCGGTGCTTTCGCGGTGCGCTTCTTGTTGATGCACGCGATCGATTCGTCACCCGCATGGCCCATCTACGGCGTGTCCGTGGATCTTCGAGGCTGGGTCGTGAAAATCAGTACGGTGCTTGACCGACTGAAACGCCATGACCTGACTGAACAGGAATGGGAGCGCCTGCGTGTGTTCCTGCCCGCTGATCCGCGCCAGGGCGGCCGGTGGCGTGATCACCGGAATGTGATCAACGGGATCTTCTTCCGCGCCCGGGCGGGCTGCCCGCGGCGGGACCTGCCCGAGGGGGTCGGGAACTGGAAGACCGTCTAAGCAGATCTTGTCCGGGCAGATCCCGCCACGGCGGCCGATCCCAAGCGGCACCACGCTCCAGCAGACCTACGGCCTCGCTCGCAACACCGTCCGCAAAGCCGTCGACCTGCTCGCCGACGAAGGCCTGGTCGTGAAGCGTCCCGGCTGGGGCACATTCGTCGTTCCCGAAGACCAGCTGCCGAAGTGACCACTCCTCGCCAGCCGTAACAGAGTAGCTACATCAAGCGGGTGAGGGCGGTGGTGGCGATCGCGATGAGGAACACGACTACCGGGGACCGGCCGAAGCGGAGCGCGATGGCGCCGGCCCCGACTCCGGCCAGCGTGTGCCAGTCGGCGGTGTAGCGGCCGTTGCCGTCGAACAGGTCGGTGACGATGAGGGCGGCGAGCATCGCGACCGGCAGCAGGCCTGCGATCCGCTGGACGCGGGGCTGGCTGAGCACCGATTCGGGCAGCGAGACGCCGGCGAGCTTCGAGCGCCACCACAGCCGCGCCGAACGCGACCCCGGGGCCCCGCTCCTGCGAGAGCTGCGGCCATAGCAGGGCCAGGAAGATCGCCGGGGCTGCGGCGTCGAGCCCGAGCGCCGAGGTGCTGATCCCGCTGCCGATCAGCGCTCCGGCGAGAGTGCCCAGCGTCCACAGGACGTAAAGGGTGCCTCCGGTGGCCCAGAAGGCGTACCGGCCCGCGCGCGAGTCCGGCTGGGCAACGGCCATCGCGGTGCTCTCGTCGACGACGACGTGAGCCGTCCAGATCCGGCCGACGCCCCGCGGCCGGACGATGCGGGTGACCGGTATCCCGTAGAACGCGTTGCGAAGCCCCTGCAGAAGCGCGGCCGACACACCGGCGAGCAGCGATCCCCGGCGGCGAGGACTCCCACAAGGGCGAACTGTGACGCCCCCGTGCACATGACCGCGCTCAGCACGACCGCCTGCGTCACGCTGAGCCCGCTCCGGACCGCCACGGCGCCGAAGGTGACGCCGAACGCGCCGGCGTACAGGCCGATCCCGGCCGCCGCGCGAGTGATCGCCGCCCGGCCGGCAACGGGCTCGGGCGCGATCTCGGGTTGGCCTCACGCCGGCGCCGTGCCTGCGGCGCGTCAAGCGGCTAGAAGGCGACGGCATCATCCTCGGCTACACCGCACGCATCAACCCCCAGGCGATCGGCCGGGGATTCGAGGTGCTCGTCAACGTTGACCTGGCTCGCAAGGACCGGGCAACGTTCGAGGCCTTCGAGGCCGCCATCGCCGCGCTCGAGGAGGTCGTCGAGGTACGCCGGGATGTTCGGGCTGCCCGACTATGTGCTGCGGGTCGCGACAGCCAGCCTGGAGAGCTACGAGACGTTCGTCTCCACGCAGCTTGGCGACGTGCCCCGGCTGGACAAGCTCGACTCCCACCTGACTATGAAGCTGGTCAAGTCGCCCGAGCCACCAGGGTCGGCAAGTCCCGGGACCGGGTCAACAGGCCATCGGCGCTGAATGGCGGAGGCTAGCCTGATGTTCCCCGTCCCGACCGTGCGCCGGAGTGATGCCTCGCCATGCCCGCTGCCAACGCCCCCCTGCTCGACCTGCTCGGCCGGTACCGCCCGCAGGGCGAGACCGAGACCGCCGACACCGAACGGGTCCGCGCGCTCGCCGTGGCCGCGGCGGACCCGTGGCTGCGCTCGGAGCCGCTGCACGTCACCGGGTCCGCGGTGATCGTGCACCCGGCCACCCGGCGGGTGCTGCTGCGCTGGCACAAGCGCCAGCAGGCCTGGCTGCAGGTCGGCGGGCACGGCGATCCCGGTGAGTGCGACCCGCTCGAGGTCGCGCTGCGCGAGGGCGCCGAAGAGACCGGGCTGACCGACCTGCAGCCATGGCCGGACGCGGAGCTCAGGCACGTCGCGGTCGTGAACGTCCCGGCGTCGGCCACCGAGCCCGCGCACCAGCACGCCGACCTGCGGTTCGTTCTGGCCACCGACGACCCGGACGCGGCCAGGCCAGAGAACCCGGGCGCGCAGCTGCGCTGGCTGTCGCCCGACGAGGCGCGCGAGCTTACGTCCGAGCCGAACTTCAGGGAGACCCTGTCCCGAGTGAGAACGCTGCTGGCTACTGCTCGCTGGACTGACTGCGCCCCCGCTCCCCGCGCCACCCGGCTCGCGATCAGGTATCCGGCGCCGGCCACAACAAAGCCGACGATCCAGGAGATGTCAGCGCCACCGAGCACCTTGACCATCGGCCCGACGTACAGGGTCTGGTCGAGGAACGGCACCTGCGCGGCGAGCGCGATCAGGTACGGAAGGATCGCGACCCACCGCCAGCCGCCGTAGACCCCGTGCGGCGTGAAGAACGACCGCACGTCGTACCGGCCCTTCTTCACGATGGAGAAGTCGATCAGGTTGATCACGCTCCACGGGACGAAGAAGAACAGCAGCACGTCGATGAAGTTCTCGAACGAGGTGAGGAACGTCTTGTAGCCGGTCTCGGCCAGCACGGTGGCGATGATGAACACCAGGAGCAGCCCGGCAACCCGAGCCGTCCGAGAGGCCACGACCTTCTGGAACGTGCTGCGCACGCTCTCGACCGCGAGCATGCCGGTGTATGCGTTCAGCGCGTCGCTGCCGAGCAGGCTCAGCGCCAGGATCGGCAGGATCCACTTGCCCGCGATCGCACCGATCGACGCCACCGCCGAAGCGGCGGGCGAGATCGCGGTGATATAGATGCCCAGGCCTCCGTACAGGCAGGTGGCCAGCGCGTTGCCGCTGAACACCGCCCAGTAGGTGCGCGGGGCGCTGACGTTTTTTGGCAGGTACCGGGAGTAGTCGGACACGTAGACCGCCCAGCTCAGCATGTTCATGAAGAACAGCCCCACCGCGGCGATGAAGATCGGGAAGCTGGACAGGTGGGTGCCGCCCATCCCCTTGGCCAGCGAGTCGCCGCTGGTCGCGGTGAAGACACGGCGGCCACGAGGCCCAGTACCGCCTCGCCGTGGAGGATGACCGGCGGCAGCGGCGTCCTGAACGCCGTCTGCATCAGCTCGACTGTGTCCGCGTACAGCTCACGGAACGCCGGGTCGTAGTGATGCAGCACCGGCTGGCCGAGCGCGGCCAGGGTGGCCGGGGTGGCCCCGGCAGGCCCCGCGGCCAGGGTGAAGACCGGCTCGAATGGGGCCGGCCAAAGGCCGGGGACGTCAACTCAGTGCCTTGCGCACGGCCACCAGCCGGGCCGCCCGCTCCTGGCGCAGGCTCTGCGCCTGATCCGGGGTGTAGCTGAACAGGCCGGAACCGGTCTTCATGCCGAGCTCACCGCGCTGCACCCGCGAGGTGATGGTCTCGCTCACGTCGCGGCGGGCGTTCAGGTCCTGGTTCAGGTAGCTGCCGACCGCGCTGTAGATATCCAGGCCCGCCACGTCGAGCAGCTGCAGCGGCGGGATCACCGCGAGCTTGAACCCGATCCCCCACTTCACGCACGTGTCGAGTTCCTCGGCGGAGATCACGCCGTCGTCCACGAGCGCCAGGCACTCGCGCATGATCGCGTAGAGCACGCGGTTCTCCACGAAGCCGGGGACGTCGCGCTGCACCCGCACCGGGACCAGGCCGAGCTCGCTGATCGTGGCGCGGAGCCGCTCCACGACGTCCGGTGACGTCAGCGCGCCCGCGATCACCTCGATCACCGGGATCACGTGCGGCGGGTTGGACCAGTGCATGCCGACCACCCGGGTCGGGTCGGCCACGGACTCGGCCAGCTTCGTGATCGGGATGCCCGACGTGTTGCTGGCCAGAATCGCCGACGCCGGAGCGACCGGTCCGGGTCAGCAACACGTCCGCGTTGATCGCGAAGTTTTCCGGCGCGCCTCGATCACGAGATCGCTGCCATGACCGCGGCGCCAAGATCGGCGTGAACCGTGACGGTGCCGCGCTCGGCGACCGTCCGGGCCGCCGATCCGGTCGAGCACCGTGAAGGCGGTCTCCACATCGCCAGGCGCCCGATCCCGGGCCGCCTGCAGGGTGACGAAGCAGCTGACGTCGCGGCCGCCCCTGGCAAACGTCGCAGCCATGCCGGGACCCATGGTCCCGGTGCCGATGATCGCTACCCGCTTCATGTGCTGCCCTCCGCTCGGTCGAGCTTGCGGTTGTCTTACTGCCAGACGTTGCCGGTGCCGGAAGCAGGGATCACGCTCAGCTGTAGAACGCGGGCGCCTTCAGCCAGCCGCGGTAGGTGTTGGCGTCGTGCGAGTAGAACACCTCGGCGTCGAGCGCTTCGGCGAGGGCTGCCATCCACCGCATGGACGCGACGCTTGCCGTCGGGTCAAGGTGGAACCCCGCGATGATCGTCTTCTCGATGCTCTGCCTGGTGTAGACGGCGTCGCCGGTGAACAGCATCGGGCGCCGCCCGGCCGGCTCGACCATGAGGCTGACGTGCCCCGCCGTGTGCCCGGGCGTCTCGAACACGTGCAGGCCGCTGGCGATCTCGGTGTCGCCGGTCAGCGGCTCGTATCTCGGGGCCGATCTCGTCGAAGCTCAGGTCCGAGTAGCCGAGGCGCTCGAACGGCTGATGGTTGTGGCTGGCCGCGAGCTCCTTCTCGTGCGTCAGGACGGTGGCGCCGCGGCAGAACTTGTTACCGCCCACGTGGTCGAAGTGATAGTGCGAGTTCAGCACGTGGGTCACGTCGTCCGGGCTGCGGCCGGCGAGCTTGAGCTGGCCGGGGATGCTCTGATCCGGAGTCTGCAGCGGCTGCTCGAACGGCAGCACCTTGTTCACGTGCTCGAGGTCGTAGCCGGTGTCGAACAGGAACAGCCCGTCCGGGTGCTCGATGAGGACGCTGTAGCAGGGGAACCGGACCGGGCCGCCCGGGCAGGCGTTCCAGTAGAGGTGGTATCCGTCGATGACGAGCGTTCCCCCGTCGAGGAGATAGACGCGCACGTTGGCTGCCATGGCTTACCCGCTCTCCTGGACAGACCCTTAGCGGACCGGCCGGTTCCGCGTCTACTTACAAGCGGGCCACGCCAGAAGCGGCGCGTCAAGATCCCAGTGGCACCAGAGCTTTCTCAGCCCTCCGGCGTAGCTAGCAGCCCGTCGGTGTGCCCGGCACGGTCGGTGTAGTAGCCGACAAGGTCGCCGGCGTCGTTGACCCCGGTGATCGCCGTGCTCACCGCGCCGCCCGGGCCGTCCACGATGGCGAACCCGCGCGCGCTGGTCCAGGTGAACCCGCGCGCGGTCTGGCCGACCTGGTAGTAGCCCACGACCTCGCCGGCGTCGTTGATGCCGGTCGCCCTCGTCGCCGTGGCGCGCGGGAACTGGAGCACGGACAGCTGGCCGCCCGGGGCGAGCACGAAGCCCTCCGTCCGCCCGGCCCGGCCGGTGAAGAACCCGGCCACGGCGCCCGCGTTGTTGATCGCGGCGGCGACCACGCTGCTCGCGCCGGGAACCGTGATGGCCCCGAACCGCTTCGTCGTGATGTCGTACGTATACGCATGGTCGAGGCCCCTGGTGTCGGCGTAGAAGCCGACGGCCACGTTGTGGTCGTTGACGCCGAGCAGCTCGTTCTCCGGCGAGCTCGCGTTGTCCGCGACGGAGTGGAACTGGCCGTTCTCGAGATACCAGCCGGAGATGCGGCCCGAGTGGCCGCTCGCGGACCAGAACCCCACCTGAACGCCGGCGTTGTTCAGGCTGGTGAGGCGGGTCTGCGCCGAGCCCGGGAACATGATCCTCTGGTACTTGGCCCGGCCGTACGGGGGCCGCAGGATGTAGCCGGTGTTCGGGTGGCCGGCCGCGCCGGAGCCGAAGTAGCCGCCGATGTGGCCGCGGTTGTTGATGCTGAGCAGCTCGTTGAACGTCGCGTCGCCGGGGTTGTTGAGCGTGCCGAAGGAGTAGTCGGCAGCGACCGGGGCGAGCGTGGAGCTCGGCCGCGGACTGGATGCTTCCGGGCTGGCCGCGGGCGGGCTGGGCCGGGCCGGGCCGACCGCTGCTGTCCGCGGTGCCCGGAATCCGAGCGCCAGGGCCGCGGCGAGCACCCCTAAAGCGACAAGGGCGATCGCAGCCAGGCAGATGCGCATCGGCGCGGTCATGTCCCCCTCACCCCGTAACCAGAATGACACTTAAACCGACATTTAGGATTCTACCGATGTCCCGCCGCCGATGTGACCCCTCCCGGTACCAAGGGGCGGCGTTCGGCCGGAACGCGGCGCTCGTGGCACCCTGGCTGGGTGACCGCAACACAGCAGAGCCCCGCGGAGGGCCGGCCGAAGGCCCGGGTCCGCGGCGAGACCGTGCGCAGGCTCGAGCGGTCGATGGGCCAGCTGTCCACCGCGGCCATGGCCTCGATGGACACCCGGCTGCCCTGGTTCGGCGCGATGTCAGCGGAGAACCGGTCCTGGCTCGGCCTGGTCGCCCAGGCGGCGCTGGCAACGTTCATGGACTGGATCAAGCACCCGGAGCGCGGTCGCCCGGCAGTGGCCGGCCAGGTGTTCGGGACCGCGCCGCGGGAGCTCGCCCGGGCGGTCAGCCTGCAGCAGACCGTTGAGATGGCCCGCGTGATCATCGATGTGGTCGAGGCGCAGGTGGACGAGCTGGCCGCGCCGGGTGGCGAGGCCGAGCTGCGCGAGGCGGTGCTGCGGTACACGCGGGAGATCGCGTTCGGCGCCGCGCAGGTCTATGCCCGCACCGCCGAGGCCCGGGGCGCCTGGGACGCCCGGCTGGAGGCGCTCGTGGTGGACTCGCTGGTCCGCGGCGAGGTGGACGAGGCCCTGCAGTCCTGGGCGTCCGCGCTGAACTGGTCGGCGGGCCCGGTGGCGGTGATCGCGGGCATCGCCGACGGCAGCGAGCCGGAGAACCTCATCGACGAACTGCACGCCATCGCCCGCCGGGCCCGGCTCGACCTGCTGGCCGGGGTGCACGGGCACCGGCTGGTCGTGGTGCTCGGCGGAACGGACCAGCCGGTCAAGGCGGCGGCGCAGTTCTCCGGCCGGTTCGGCGCCGGCCCGGTCGTGGTCGGCCCGGCAGTGGGCGACCTGCAGTCGGCCACGCTGTCCGCGAGCGCGGCGCTGGCCGGCCTGCGCGCCGCTGCCGCGTGGCCCGAGGCGCCGCGGCCGGTCGAGGCGGCCGACCTGCTGCCCGAGCGCGCGCTGGACGGCGACGACGAAGCGCGCGCCGAACTGCTGGATGAGGTGTACAAGCCGCTGCTGAGCGGCGGCTCCGCGCTGCTCGACACCGTCATGACCTACCTCGAGCAGGGCAACTCGCTGGAGGCCACGGCCCGGATGCTGTTCGTGCACCCGAACACCGTGCGCTACCGGCTGCGCCGGGTGAGCGAGCTCACCGGCCTGGCCCCGGGCCACGGCCGGGACGGCTTCACGCTCTGGGTCGCGGTGGTCTTTGGCCGCCTGGCGCACAGCCGGCTGGCACACAAGGGAACATGACTTGTATGGTTCCTCCAAGGTTTTGCGGATGAACTTCGTACCCTTCGTTATTCATATGGTGAACTCCTACAGTGCAGGGTAGAGGGATGCTTCTCCTCGCGGCCCCCGGGCAGGGCGCACAGGCACCGGGATTCCTGGGAGAGTGGCTGGAGCTGCCCGGGTTCGCCGAGCGGCTCGGCGCCCTGTCTGACCTCGCCGGATGCGACCTGATCAGGTGCGGGACCACCGCCGGCGCCGAGGAGATCAGGGACACCGCCATCGCCCAGCCGCTGCTGGTCGCGGCCGCCGTCATCGCGGCGGCCGAGCTGCTCGGCGGCGTCGGCCAGGCAGATGAGCTTGCCGACGCGGCGCTGGCCGCCGGTGTCGGGGCCACCGCCGGGCACAGCGTGGGTGAGCTGGCCGCCGGGGCGATCGCCGGCACGCTGTCGGCCGAGGACGCGGTCCGCCTGGTGCGGGTGCGCGGCCAGGCCATGGCCCAGGCGGCGGCGGCCGAGCCGACCGGGATGACCGCGGTGCTGGGCGGCGATGAGGTGGACGTGCTCGCCGGGATCGCGGCGCACGGGCTCACTGCGGCCAACGTGAACGGCGCAGGCCAGATCGTCGCCGCGGGCACGCTCGAGCAGCTGGCCGCGTTCGCCGCCGACCCGCCGCCGCGCGCCAGGCTCCGCCCGCTCTCGGTGGCCGGCGCGTTCCACACCAGCCACATGGCTCCGGCCGTCGGCGCGCTGCGCGCCGCGGCCGACGGAATGGCCGTGCGCAGCCCGGCGCTCGCGCTGCTGTCGAACCGGGACGGGGCCGTGGTAAGCAGCGGCGGCGACTGGATGGAGCGGATCGTCACGCAGGTGAGCGCGCCGGTCCGGTGGGACAGGTGCATGCAGGCCATGACGGACCTCGGCGTCACCGCGCTCATCGAGCTCCCCCCGGCAGGCACCCTGACCGGGCTGGCCCGCCGGGCGTTGCCCGGCGTGAAGACCGTGGCCCTGAAGACCCCGGGCGACCTGGACCAGGCGCGGGCGATGCTGGCCGCCGAGCACGACGCCGGCCAGGACAGCCACACGCCGGACTGGCGGCTGATCGTCGCGCCGCTCGCCGGGACGTTCCGGGCCGGGCCGAACGGCTCGCCTGCCGGGCCCGGGACCACGGTCAGCTCCGGCAGCGACCTCGGCCGCGTCGAGATGCGCGGCAGCAACCACACGATCTCCCCGTCGTTCCCGGCCACGATCATTGAGTGGCTGGTCGAGGACGGCGACCCGGTCAGCGCTGGCCAGCCGCTGGTCCGGCTGCAGCCAGAAGGCACCGAGTAAGGAGAGCACAGCTCCGATGCGACAGACCGAAGGCACAGCAGGCGCCCGGATCCTGGCATTTGGCGGCTACCAGCCGGCCCGGGTCGTCACCAACGACGAGATCGCCGCCATGGTGGATACCAACGACGAGTGGATCCGCAGCCGGGTCGGCATCGCCAGCCGCCGGATAGCGGGCCCGGACGAGACCGTTGCCGACATGGCGGTCAACGCGGGCGGCAAGGCTCTGGCCGCCAGCGGCCTGTCCCCCGAGGACATCGATCTGGTGATCGTCGCCACCTGCACGCCGGAGGCGCAGATCCCGAACACCGCGGCGACGGTGGCCCGCAGGCTTGGCATCAACGCGCCCGGTGCCTACGACATGAACGCCGCGTGCGCCGGGTTCTGCTACGCGCTGGCCAACGCCAGCGACGCGGTGCGCACCGGGACCGCCCAGAACGTGCTGGTGATCGGCGCCGAGAAGCTGTCGCAGTGGATCGACTGGACCGACCGGTCCACCTGCATCATCTTTGCCGACGGCGCCGGCGCCGTGGTCGTCAGCCCGGTGACCGACCCCGACGAGGCGGGCATCGGGCCCGTGGTGTGGGGCAGCGCGGGCGACATGGCCGACAAGATCTACATCCCGGACCGCAACGGGTTCATCATCCAGGAAGGCCAGGCGGTGTTCCGCTGGGCCACGACCGCCCTGCACCCGGTGGCCAAGAAGGCGTGCGAGCGGGCCGGCGTCGACCCGACGGAGCTGGCCGCGTTCGTGCCGCACCAGGCCAACCTGCGGATCGTCGAGGCGATCGCGCGCAAGCTGGGCGCGCCGCAGGCGCTGGTGGCCGACGACATCGTGACCGCGGGCAACACGTCGTCGGCTTCGATCCCGCTGGCCCTGGCCAGGATGCTCGAGCGCGGCGAGATCCCGTCCGGCGCCCCCGTTCTGGTGCTCGGCTTCGGCGCCGGCATCTGCTACGCCGGCCAGGTGATCAAGGTACCCTGACCGGGCCCCGGGCATTCCGGGGCTAAATCCGGTTTCTGCACCCAAACACGAAGGAGAATCCGCGACCCATGGCCATGAGCGACCAGGAAATCCAGACAGGCCTCGCCGAGATCATCGACGAGGTGGCGGGCGTCCCAGCCGACCAGGTCACCCCCGACAAGACGTTCGTCGACGACCTGGACATCGACTCCCTGTCGATGGTCGAGATCGCGGTGGCGGCCCAGGACAAGTTCGGCGTCGAGATCCCCGACGACCAGCTGAAGGACCTCAAGACCGTTCAGGACGTGATCGATTACGTCAAGCGGAGCTCAGCATCGGCCTGACCTGGCTAAAGGCCGCAGCGATGCGGCGCTGGGGAGGTCGGCGGGGCCCGGAGGCCAGAAAGGAACACAGTGACTGACCGGACGAACGTCGTCGTCACCGGGCTCGGCGCGATCACCCCGGTGGGCGCCGACGTCCCGTCCACCTGGGAATCGCTGCTGGCCGGGCGCAGCGGCGTGACCAGCCTGACCGAGGACTGGGCCCAGGAGCTGCCCGCACGGATCGCCGCGTGGGCGGCGGCCGACCCGGCCACGCTGATCGACCGGGTGCAGGCGCGCCGCCTGGACCGGTGCGAGCAGCTTGCGCTGGTCGCCGCCCGTGAGGCGTGGGCCGACGCCGGCTCGCCCGAGGTGCCGCCGGAGCGGCTCGGCGTGGCCGTATCCAGCGGCATCGGCGGCGTCGCGTCCACCCTGAAGGCGTACGACACCCTCAAGGAGAAGGGCTGGTCGCGGCTGTCGCCGTTCACGGTCCCGATGCTGATGCCGAACGGCTCGGCCGGGTGGCTCAGCATCGAGCTTGGCGCCAGGGCGGGCGTGCACACCATGGTGAGCGCGTGCGCGTCCGGTGCCGAGGCGATCGGCTACGCGATGGAGATGATCAGGTCGGGCCGGGCCGACGTGGTCCTCGCCGGCGGCACCGAGGCCGCGATCATGCAGCTGAACATCGCGGCGTTCGCGGCCATGCGCGCGCTGTCCACCCGCAACGACGAGCCGGAACGGGCGTCGCGGCCCTTCGACCGGGGCAGGGACGGGTTCGTGCTCGGCGAGGGCGCCGGCATGGTGGTGCTCGAGTCGGCTGAGCACGCGGCCCGCCGGGGCGCCAACGTGTACGCGATCGCGGCTGGTGTCGGCTACTCGTCCGACGCCCACCACATCGCGCAGCCCGACCCGGATGCCACTGGGGTGGTGCGCGCCATCCAGCACGCGCTCGACGACGCGCACGTGAGCGCCGAGCAGGTGGCGCACGTGAACGCGCACGCCACCTCCACGCCAGCCGGAGACGTCGTCGAGTGCCAGGCGATCGCCACCGCGCTCGGCCCGGCGGCCAGCGGGGTGGTGATCTCCGCCACCAAATCGATGACCGGTCATCTGCTCGGCGGCGCCGGTGCCGTCGAGTCGGTGGCCGCGATCCTCGCCCTCCGCGAGCGGGTGGCTCCGCCCACCATCAATCTGGACGACCCCGACGACAACGCGGGAATCCAGATCGCGACCGAGCCGACAAAGCTGCAGCAGCGAAGCGACGCCCCGATGGCCGTGCTGAACAACTCGTTCGGCTTCGGCGGTCACAATGTCGCCCTCACCTTTACCGCCGCCTGAGCCCGTGCTCGACGCCCCGCTCCAGATACCGGCGGAAGAAGCGGCCGATCAGGCGCCGGGGCCCCCGCCCGGGCGCCTGAGCAGGGATCCGCAGGCGCGCCTCGAGGCCCTGTTCGATCCCGGGTCGCTGTCGCTGCTGGCCCCCGCCGACGACAGCGGCGTGCTCACCGGCACCGGTGCCATCGACGGCGTGCTGGCCGTGGCCTTCGCCAGCGACCCCCGGGTACAGGGCGGGGCCACCGGCAGCGCGGGCTGCGCGGCGATCGTCGCCGCCTACGACCACGCGATCAAGGCCCGGGCACCGATCATCGGCCTGTGGCACTCGGGCGGCGCCCGGCTGCGCGAGGGCGTCGAGAGCCTGCACGCCGTCGGCACGGTCTTCGCCGCGATGACGGTGGCGTCTGGCAAGATCCCGCAGATCTCGGTGGTGCTCGGCGCCGCCGCCGGCGGCGCCGCTTACGGGCCGGCCCTCACCGACCTGGTGATCCTCTCCGGCCAGGGCCGCATCTTCGTGACCGGGCCCGATGTCGTGCGCAGCGTGACCGGCGAGGACGTGGACTTCGAGCGGCTCGGCGGCCCAGAGCCGCATAGCCGCCGCTCCGGTGTGGTGCACCTGGTGACCGAGACCGACGGGGAGGCGATCGGCCAGGCGCGCCGGCTCGCGCTGCTGCTCGGCCGGCCGGAGCCGGCAGCGACCGGGCAGCCGGTCACGTCCGAGACCGACCTCGGCGCGCTGCTGCCAGAGTCCGCGCGCCGCGCCTATGACGTTCGCCCGCTGGTCGCCGGCCTGCTCGACGAGCCCGGCATGGAGCTGCACCCGCGCTGGGCGCCGAACATCGTCACCACCCTGGGCAGGCTCGCGGGCCGGACCGTGGGCGTGATCGCCAACAACCCGCTGCGGCTCGGCGGGTGCCTGGACTCGCTCTCCGCGGAGAAGGCCGCCCGGTTCGTCCGGATGTGCGATGCGTTCGGGGTGCCGCTTGTGGTCGTCGTCGATACGCCCGGGTACCTGCCCGGCGTGGGCCAGGAATGGGACGGGGTGGTGCGGCGCGGGGCCAAGCTGCTGCACGCGTTCGCCGAGGCCATCGTGCCCCGGGTGACGCTGATGACCAGGAAGGCCTACGGCGGCGCCTACATCGCGATGAACTCCCGCGCGCTCGGCGCCACCCGCGTGTTCGCGTGGCCGGGCAGCGAGGTGGCGGTGATGGGCGCGATCGCCGCGGTCCGGATCCTGTACCGGCGCGAGCTCGCCGCCGCGCCCGCCGACCAGCGGCACCAGCTCGAGGCCGAGCTGGCCGCCCAGCACGAGCACGAGGCGGGGGGGCTGCCGCGGGCGATCGCGCTCGGCGTCATCGATGAGATCATCGAGCCGGCCAAGACCCGGCAGGCGATCGCCAGCGCGATAGCCGACGCTCCGGCCTGGCAGGGCGTTCACGGTAACATCCCTCTCTGAGATCACCATCTTCAGACGGAGAGTGACGGTGCCAGAGGACTTCAACAGCAAGATCATTGCTGAGTTTCGGGAAAATGGCGGCAAGGTCGGCGGGCCGTTCCAGGGCGCTCCGCTGCTGCTGCTGCACACGACCGGAGCCAAGAGCGGCCAGGAGCGGGTGAACCCGATGATGTACCAGACGATCGGGGACGGCTTCGCGGTGTTCGCCTCCAAGGGCGGCGCGCCGACGAACCCCGACTGGTACCACAACGTGGTCGCAAACCCGCACGTGAAGGCCGAGATCGGCACCGACACGATCGAGCTCACCGCGCGGGTGGCCGACGACGCGACCCGCGCGCCGATCTGGGAGGCCTGGAAGAAGGCCAACCCCGGCTTCGCGGACTATGAGGCGAAGACCACCAGGCAGATCCCGGTCGTGCTGCTGGACCGGGTCAGCTAGCCGGAGGGTAGACCGGGGTGCCCGCGCGCTCACCGATGTGCGCGGGCACGCCGGTGTCGGCCGGCAGCGCGGGATCGGGCACCGGCTTGGCCCACAGGGCCGTGATCGGCAGCTCGCCGGCCCACAGGCCCAGCCCGGCGTCCGGGCTGTCACCGTCGTCGGGCGGCCCGGTGCGGATCTTGACCGATGCCTCGTCAAGCGACAGCGCGAGCAGCCGGGTCGCGGCCAGCTCCTTGCGGCTCGGCTGGCGCGCGTAATCCCACTGCCCGGGCGCCAGGTGCTCGGACAGGCAGCGCAGGCCGTGCAGCTTCTCCTCGGGATCGGTGACGGCGCGCGGCGTGGCGTAGATCATGGCGCTGCGGTAGTTGATCGCGTGCTCGAACACCGAGCGCGCCAGCACCAGGCCGTCCACGACGGTCACGGTGACGCATACGGCCGGCGCGGCGTGGTCGGCCATGCTCTGGCTGGCGACGGAGCCGTGCAGGTAGAGGTGCTGCTCGTCAAAGCCGTAGCCGGTCGGCACCACCATCGGCACGCCGTCGGTTAGCAGGCCAAGATGCGCGACCAGGCCGGCGCCGAGCACGGCGGACAGCTCGGCCCGGTCCGCCCTCCCCTGCTCGCGCAGCCGCCGGTGCCGGGTCCGCTCGGTGGCCGAAAGGGCCGGGTATTCGGTCATATTGCAAAGACTATGATCACGAGGCCGGAATGCGGCCAGGCGGCGGCTCTGTTGCAGGCATTGCTGGCAACCGACAGGAGCTGACGTGACCACCTCGCTGATCAAGCCGCTGTACACCGCCCGGGCCACCGCAACCGGCGGCAGGGCCGGGCACGCCGTCTCCGATGACGGCGTCCTTGACGTCGACCTGAAGCCACCAACGGAGATGGGCGGGCCGGGCGGTGCCACCAATCCCGAGCAGCTGTTCGCCGCCGGCTACGCCGCCTGCTTCCAGAGCGCGCTGGCCGTGGTCGGCCGCCGCCAGCACGTTGACACCAGCGGCTCCACCGTGGAGGCCGACGTCACGATCGGCACGATCCCCGGCGGCGGCTACGGGCTCGCGGTGGCGCTCCTGATTTCCATCCCCGGCACGGATGCCGAGACCACCCGCGAGCTGGCGGAGGCCGCCCACCAGGTGTGCCCGTACTCGAACGCCACCAGGGGCAACATCGACGTGACGGTCAGCGCGGCGTGACCCCGGCCGCGCTTAGCTTGGCCGCGACCCGCGCGTAGGCGTCAAGGACCAGATCCCAGAACGCGCCGACGGCGATGGAAACGGCGACGCGCGCGTTGCACGCGTCGTCCACTGCGTTGAAGTCGGTGACGGTCATACCCGACGTCCACCGCCCGGCCGTTTCCACCTCCACCCGCGCCGGCAGGCAGGTCAGCAGCTCCGGCGCGGCCACGCTGGCCACCGCGCACACGTCGTGCACGGCCGGTCCGCCGCCGCCCGACTCGGCGCCCGGCCCGCGGCTGACGTTGCGGTATCCGGCCAGGCTCGGCAGCACCAGCTCGTCTGCGAGCGTGCCGAGCCCGCGCATCCGGTCCCGGACCGCGGCGGTGGCCCGGGCCTGCAGGGTCACGTCGAGGCCGACCATGGTCACGGTCCAGCCCGCGCCGAACACGATCGCGGCGGCCTCGGGATCCGCGGCGATGTTGAACTCGGCGGCTGGCGTCACGTTCCCGCGCCCGGCGGAGCCGCCCATGATCACAAAGTTTCTGACCTGGGTAACAAGCTCCGGGTACCGCCGCAGCGCGAGCGCGACGTTGGTCAGCGGGCCGATCGCGATCAAAGTGATCTGCCCCGGCTCGGCGGCCATCGCGCTGGCCAGGTAGTCCACCGCGTGCCCGTCCGCCGGCCCGGACGACGCCACCGGGATGCTGGCCGTGCCGAGCCCGGAGTCTCCGTGCACATCCCGCGCGTGCAGCGGCGGCCGGAGCAGCGGGCGGGGACAGCCCGCGACCACCGGCACGCCCGGCATGCCCATAAAGTCGCGTACCCGCAGCGCGTTCGCCGTGGTCTTGTCCAGCCCGACGTTTCCGGCCACGGTCGTGATCCCGCGCAGGTCAAGCTCGGGGTGGCCGGCCGCGAACGCCAGCGCGAGGGCGTCGTCAATGCCCGGATCGCAGTCAATGATGATCTTCTGCACCGTCACGCTGCGCTCCCGTCCGGCAGGCGGCCGTCTGCCGCCACGCTAACGTGCGGCGCCGCGTTGGTCGCCGCCCGGCCCCAGGGTCGGGCCCGGGACCGGGCGGACGCTCAGGACGCCTGCGCTTCGGCCAGCGACATCGCGCCGAGCGCGGGGCGGGCGTGCGGGAGGTGAGCCTGGCGCGGACGGGGGGCGCGCCAGCGCGACGAGCGCCTCCGGCGCGGAGCCCGCTGCGGCGTGTCAGCGTCGTCCCGGCCGTGTGCGTGCGCGACGAGCCGCTCCCTGAGCTGCTCGCGGCCGCGGTGCAGCCGCGACATGACCGTGCCGATCGGGGTCCCCATGATCTCGGCGATCTCCTTGTACGGGTAGCCCTCGACATCGGCCAGGTAGATCGTGGTGCTGAAGCCTTCTGGCAGGTCACGTAGCGCCCGGAGCACCTCGGAGTCAGCCAGCCGGTTCAGCGCCTCCTCCTCGGCCGAGGGGGCCGCGGACTGGGCAAGTAGGTTCTCGGGCACCTGCATGTCGCCGAGCTCGCTGAACAGCGACTGGGCCGGCTCACGCCCGACCTTCCTGCGGGTGTTGATGAACGTGTTCGCCAGGATGCGGTACAGCCATGCGCTCAGGTTCGTGCCCGGCCGGAACTGGTGGAACGCGGCGTACGCCCGGGCAAAGGTCTCCTGGAGCAGGTCCTCCGCGTCGCTCGGGTTGCGGGTCATGCGGAGTGCCGCCGGGTAGAGCTTGCGCATGTAGGGGATCACGTCCTGCTCGAAGTCGAGTTGTTCGTCCGTGATGTGATTGGCCAGCGTCATCGTGCTGGGCCTCCTTGGTGGTTTGCCCCCCAACGTGGACAGACCGGGGCGCCGGCTGGACGCGTCACTGCTCTACGATTGCGGCCTCCGCCACCACGTGACCGCAGCGGTCACGGCTCTTGGCTAAGGGGGATCCAACTTGGGGGGGTTAGCTGGGGGCGGGGAGGGGTTGGCTTGAGCAGCCATGCTGAGGCGTCAGCCAGCGAAGATCACCGAATAGGCGCGCGCTAACACTCTCATTACTTCCCCCTCGTGCGGGTTTTGAGCGAATTCGGACCAGTGATAAGCAGGCCGAAAGGTTTCCAGGAGTTAAACAACAACGCGAATCCGTGTCAAGCGATTCCAGAAGAAGAGGCGGCAAGTTCCTGCGAACGTTTGCTTGGCGTAGCCGCAGGTCAGGGTGCTAGTTGGCGAGTTGGCCGGGATAGCCTGGTTCGCACTGCTCGCCGCAAATCGAGCAGTTATCCATATTCGCCCCCCGAGCCGGGACGCCCCCGCGAACCCCCGAAATCAAAACCGCCAGGGTCAAAATAGCCAAAGCCAAAACGCCCGAAATCAAAAGCAAAGCCTCAAAGCAAATCCACCGTCAGGGAACCCCGCGAACTCCTCCGTATCGCGCTGGTGCCGCGGCAGGGATGCGGCCGACGCGCGGTGCCGCGGCAGGGATGCGGCCGGCGCGAGGTGAGCGAGATCTCAGCCGGTGGCGTGCAGCCAGCGCACCGGAGCGCCATCGGCCGCGTGCCGGAACGGCTCCAGCTCGTGGTCCCATGGCTGGCCCAGCAGCAGTGCGAGCTCGTCCTCCAGCGAGCCGCCAAGCGCGGGATGCCGCGGCCCGTGCAGGTCCACGAGGCTCTCCACGTCCTGGCCGGCCGACTGCGCGCCGTCGGCCCTGGCCGGCATGCCCACCGCAGCGAGCGTCATGGCGGCACGCAGCCTGGCCTCGGGAACCAGGATGTCGCCGCATGCCGACGTGACGGCGGAGAACGTGCCGAGCGACGGCGTGTGGCTGTAGCGCACCGCGTCGCATCCCGGGCTCGCCTCCTCGGTCACCTCGAAACGCAGCCGGCTCCAGGCCGCGAGGGCCGAGGTGATGGCGGCCGACACCCCGGGCTTGCCATGCCAGTCGAGCTCGGCACGGAGCGTTCCCGGTGAGGCAGGCTGGTCAACCCAGGACAGCCTGACAGGAACGCCGAGAATCCCGGCTACTGCCCACTCGATGTGCGGGCACAGCGCCGGGGGCGCGGAGTGGACCTGAAGCACGCCACGAACGGACACTTGACCTCCCTGCCAGACGGACGAGGTTCGTCTTCCCCAACGACCTCGGCTCCACCGACAAGGCAGGCGTGCCCTGGCCACTACCGCAGCTCCTCCATTGTGCCCCACGACCGCGGCCGGCACCAGCATTCCTCGGCCACGCCGCGTGTCCGGGCCCGCTTCCATGAAGATGACCGCACCACCGCGCCCCTAGATGACCGACATGATGTGATATCAGGGTGAGCCCGGCACAAGGTGCGGCGGAGCGCCAGCCCGGTCGCGATGTCGCCGGGCTGCTGTTCGCCGCCGAGATGTACGGCCTTCAGCTCGACCACCTCGCAGCGGTGCTCGGCGTCGGCGAGGCACGCGCCCGCTCGGTCGCCGCCCGCTGGCGCGGCCAGCGGCACGCGGAATCGGCCCGGCTCGGGCCCGGGGGCCCGTGGACGTGGGTGACCAAGGCGGGCCTGGCCACGTGCGGGCTGCCGTACACCGCGGGTCCTCCGGCGTTAGGCAGGCTCGCGCACATCAGGGCCGTGACCGCGGTACGGCTGGCGCTCGAGGCCGCGCCCGGATACGCGGCGGGCGGCGGTTACTGGCGCAGCGAACGGCGGCTGCGGGCCAGAATGGGCGGCCGGGTCGGGTTACGCCAGCACATCCCGGACGGCGAGGTGCACTGGCCGGACGGCACCGCGGTGCCGTGGGCCGGGGAGTGCTGGGCCATCGAGGCCGAGCTGACCCCGAAGACCACGAGCCGGACCCTGGCCATCATGCGGGAGCTGCTGACCAGGACCGGCGACTACGGCTGCCCGGCGGCCGAGATCGTGGCGGCCGGGACGCCGCGGCACGCGCGGGTGATCTACCTCTGCACGCCGGCGGCCCGGCGCACGGTGGCCAAGGCGCGGGGGGCGCTCGGCAGTTCCGGCGCGCGGATCGAGATCCGCCTGCTGCCGCCGGGCGCCGCGATGCCCGCGCCAACCCGGCAGAAGGCCGCGCGCGCCCGCTCTGCCGCGGCGCTCCCTCCGGCCGCCACACCACCTCTCCACCGCGGCGCGGCCCCATGATAAGGCGCTGGCTCAGCCTGATCGCGGTCCGCACGGCCTTCCGCGCCATCGGCCGTGTGCTCCGGATCGCCATCATCGCGGCGCTGATCATCGCCGCCGCCCCGGCGTCGCTGGTCGCCGCCACCGGCGCAGCGCTCGCCTGGCTGCGCGGCTGGCCGCCTGCCCGGCTCTACCGGGCCGCGCTGTGGTGCCTGCCGATGGTCGCCGTCTGGCTCGCGGCCACGGCCATTGCCACCCGCTCCGCCTCCGGGGTGCCTGCCGCGCTGTATCACGGCTGGCTGTCTCTGTGGCACGGTGCGCACCCTGGCTCCCCGGCCGCCGTGGCGGCGATCGCGCCGGTCGCGATCCCGGTCGGCCTCGCCGCGGGCGCCCTGGTCTGGGCCCACCGGATCCGCTCCATGCGCACCGGGACCGCCGGGCTTTCCCCGGACGCGGGGGTCTCCTTTGACCGCAGGCAATGGCGCCATCAGGCCCGCAGCGCGCGGGCTAGAATCGCCGCTCCCGGCGCGATCCCGCTGACCACCCGCAACGGAAGCCTGGTGGCCGGCGCGGTGATCAGGACCGTCAATCATCCGGGCGGCCCGACAGCGAGCATCCCGTATTCGCGGATGCGCTCGCATCAGGTGGTGATCGGGACCACCGGCACCGGCAAGACGACGCTGCTGCTCCGGCTGTGGGCCGGGTTCATGGCCACCGCGCTGCGCCGGCACGCGGGCGGGCAGGGCAGGCTGCCGCTGCTCGTGGTGCTGGACTGCAAGGGCGGTGCGGACGCGCGGCGGATCGCCGACCGGGCCCGGCGGGCGATGCGCCTGGCCGGGGCGAGGTCCACGGCCATCTGGCCGGACGAGGCCAGCCTGTCGCTGTGGGCCCTGCCGCCGGCGCAGCTCACCACCACGCTGGTCGACCTGATCGAGCACGGAACCGGCGCAGCCGCCTTTTACGCCGACGTGATGGAGGCCGTGGTCGCGCTCGCCGTAGAAGCACCGGGCGGACCGCCGGCGAGCGCGGCCGACTTCCTCGCCCGGCTCGATCCCGGCTGGCTCACGACCGCCTACTCATCCGGCGAGCACGAGGCCGAGCTGGCGCTGATCCGGTCGGCGGCCCGGCAGGCCGGCGACATCGCGCTGCGGTTCCGCACCCTGCTGCGTCGCCTGGGCGGCGGACTCGACGGGCCCGGCGGCTTCGCCGACGCCGACGCCTGGTACTGCATCCTCGAGGGCACCGCCGAGATCAGCGTGGCCGAGGCGCAGGCCCGCGCGATCGTCGACATCCTGGCCGGCTACGCGACGGCCGGCAGCCAGGACCGGGAGATCCTGCTCGCGGTCGACGAGTTCAGCGCCGTGTCCCGCAGGCTCCCGGTGTGGCAGCTCTACGAGCGGGCCCGCTCGCTCGGTCTGGCGGTTCAGGTGTCCGCCCAGTCGTGGGAAGGCCTGGCCGCCGGGGAGGACGAGCGGTACCGGATCGCCGCGACCGCCGACGGGGGGATCTGGCTGCTGCGCACGCCGCATCCCGAGCCGGTCGCCGCCCTGGCCGGCACCCGCAAGGTCACCGAGACCACGCGCCACTTCACCGGCCGGACAGCGGTATGGGAGCACCGGGGAACGTCACGGGTGGCGCTGGACCCGGTCGTCGACCCGGCCCTGATCCGCGCGCTCGACGTCGGCCAGGCGGCCTACATCTTCCGCGGCGGCGTCACCTACGTCCAGGTGAAGCGGCTGGTAACGGCGCCGGCCGCGGTCGGGCCGGCCACTGCAAGTCCCGTTCCGGCGGAACCCACCACGGCGCTGCGGGCCGCGGCGCCGCCGGGGCCCGCAGCCACCCCCGCGCGGGCGCCACAGCGGCTGCCGGACGCCGGTTCGCTGCTCGACGAGGCATTCGGCGCGGAGCCCGCCCCATGACCCACCAGCCAGCCGCCGGCCCGTTCCGCGCACTGGGGCTGGAGCCCCGGGCCGACCTGACCGATGACGAGGTGCACGCCGCATGGCGCAGAACCGCCAGCGCCACCCACCCGGACCGCGAGGACGGCGGCGACCCGCAGCGGTTCGCCGAGGCCGCCGCGGCTTACACGGCGCTGCGTACCAGGTTCGGGCGCGGCGAGGTCCTGGCCGACCTCGGGACCGGGCGGGCGGTGGCCGGGCCGGGCGGCTGGCGTCGCGTAACGGCCCGTCTTCTTGGGTCCCGGGTGTGGCGCGGGCGGCCGGCCCGGCTCGGGCTGCGGGTCCTGGTCGCGGCGGCGGCCTGCACGGCCGCTGTTACCGTCGCGGGCCCGCACCCGGCCGCTCCCGCCCTGGTCACCGGCGTGGCAACCTGGCTGGTGCTGACCGCCCGCCACGACCTCGCCCCGCCGGGCAGCCGCTGACCTGCATTGACTCGACAGGCCGCGGCAGGTTCAGCCGGGACGGTGGCTGGCGGCTGTTCCGGCGTCGCTGAGGTGCTGGATGATCTGGCGGAATGACTCGACGAAGTCTTCTTCGCTGTAGCCGAGGCCGGTGGCTGCGCAGAAGTCGCGGACGAGGCCTTCGACGCGGGGCAGGTTGGGGCGGGGCATCGAGGGGAACAGGTGGTGCTCGATCTGGCGGTTGAGGCCGCCGAGCATGAAGGTGGTGAGCGGGCCGCCGGTGATGTTCCGGGCGGTGGTGACCTGGCGGCGGGCGAAACCGGCGGCCGCCGTGGGGTCGATGATCGGCATGGCTTTGTGGTTGGGCGCGAAACTGATGCCCAGGTACACCGAGAACACGCCCTGCTGCACGGCGATGAAGGCCAGCGCCTTGAGCGGGGACAAGACCCACAGCACCACCGTCAGGTACAGCGCGGCGTGCAGCACCAGCAGGGCGGCTTCGGCGGCGCAGGCGTGGTCCCGGCGCTGGCACAGCCGCTTGATGCCCAGGACGTGCATGCCGCTGCTGCGCAGCAGCATGAGGGGGAAGAACATCGGCGCCTGCCAGCGTGTCAGCCATGATGCGAGCGGGCCGGGCCGGTTTGCTTGCGTGTCACCGGAGGCGAGCGGGGCTGCTTCGCCGATGTCGGGATCGCGGCCCATCTCGTTCGGATGCGCGTGGTGGGCGTTGTGCTTGGGAACCCACCAGCCGAAGCTCAGCCCGATCAGCGCGTTGCCGACGGCCAGGCCGAGCATGCGGTTGCGCCGGCGGGTGCGGCACACCTGGTTGTGTCCCGCGTCGTGGCCGATGAAGCCCAGCTGGGTGAACAGCACCCCCAGCAACGGGGCGACGGCCAGCGCCGTCCAGGAGTTGCCGGCCATGACGAGCAGGACCCAACCGCCGGCATAGGCGAGGACTGTCAGGGTGATCTTTGCCCGGTAGTAGCCAGGGCGGCGTTCGAGCAGGCCCATCGCCCGCACCCGCAGCGCCAGCGCACGAAAGCTCGCCGCCGAGGGATCGACGCCAGCACCAGGCCCTGGCGCAGCTGGGGCACGGCCAGGCGGCACGGCTAGAAAGCCGGATGCTGTTGTCATCGTCGCTCTGTCCTCCTGGGGCGTTCTTCCGAGCGCACCGCCCGGAGGCTTACGTCACCAGGGTCTGGAGCAACGGGCCGCGGTCAGGGCCTGCCTGGCACCAACCGCTCCTGCTCTCCACGGTACCTCCACCGGCCGCTCCCTGACGGACCGGCGCAAGGCGAGCTCCCCTGGCCCGGGAGGCTGCCCCCGCGATCCGGCTGATCGACGATTGTGACGTACGGCTATACGCTGCTTACAGCAGCTGACCTCAGTTGGTGTCGTCCAGACCCTGCGATCCGATTGAGAAGGCCTTAGACGTGCATGCTTTGACGACCGGGCTGGTGCGCTCCGGCCGCCCTGTTCCCCGGTGGGCGGTCGTCTCGGCCGGACTGTCGCCTGTCTTGCTCACCGCGGGCTGGCTGGTCGCGGGCGCGTTCCAGCCGGCCTCCTACAGCCCCATCCGCGAGACGGTGAGCGTGCTGGCAGGTCACGCCGGAACCGACCGGTGGATCATGACCGGCGCCCTGTTCCTGGTCGGGTGCTGTAACGTCGTGGCCGCTGCCGGCCTGACCGGGGTCCGGCTGCCCGCACGCATCCTGCTGGTCGTCGCGGGCCTGTCCAGCATCGGCATCGCGGTATCCCCGGAACCCGTCGTCGGCTCGACTCCGCAGCACCTCGCGTGGACTTCACTGGGCGAGGTCACCATCGCGGTCTGGCCCGCCTTCACCGGGCGGCGCAGATCACCGCGACCGCTGATCTTCAGCATTCGCGGCGCTGCCACCGTGACGGCCGTGTCTATCGCGCTGCTCGGCTGGCTCATCGTCGAAACCCAGGGCGGCAGCGTCCTTGGCCTGGCCGAGCGCCTGACCTCCTCGGCCCAGATCACGTGGCCGTTCATCGTCGCCCTCGCCCTGTGCCGGTGCACCCCGGCCGGCCCTGCCCGGCGCGCAACCGCTGCCCGCCACGGCCGGCGCTGATCAGGCCGGCATGTACCTCTCGAACCAGGTCACAACCCGGGTCAGGTAGTCAGTGATGGCCGGGAACTGGCGGACGCCGTGTCCTTCGCCGGGGTAGATCACCAGTTCCGAGTCGACGCCGTGACCGATCAGCGCCTGGTAGAACTCCCGGGCCTGGCCGGCCGGGGTGCACCGGTCCTTTGCGCCCGCCGTGAGCAGGGTCGGCGTCGCGGCCTTGCTCGCGTGCATCACCGGGCTGCGGGTGTACACCTGGTTGCCGGCTTCCTCGGGATCGGCGTTGTCCAGGAACCACAGCCCCCAGCGGGGGATGTTGGTCGTGTACGTGAAGCTGTACCACTCGGTCACCGGCGAGCCCGGCCACGGCGGCTTTGAACCTCTGGTCCTGGGTGACCAGCCAGGCCGACATGAACCCGCCGTAGCTGACGCCCATCGTGCCGATCCGCGCCGGATCGGCAATCCCGCGCTCGATCATGGCGTCGATCCCGGACAGGTAGTCGTGGGTGTCCGCGCCGCCCATGTCCCCGACGACCGCGGCGGCGAAGTCCTGGCCGCGCCCGGAGCTACCGCGCGGGTTCGGGAGCAGGACCGCATATCCGCGGGAGACCAGCAACGGCACCGCGTAGTCGCCCATCATCCAGCTGCGCTGATAGGCGTCGATCGGCCCGCCGTGGACGTGCAGCACCAGCGGGAACGGCCCGTCCCCGGGGGGCGTGCACAGGACTCCCTCGATCTCTGTTCCGTCGGGCGCGCTCCAGGCGACGTCCGCCGCCGAGCCCGCGACCGACCGGATGTACTCGGTCCCGGCATGGGCCAGGGAGGCCAGCACCTGGTCGGCGCCGCTGCCGACGATCACGATCTGCTGCGGAACCTCGTAGTCGTCCCGGATCACAACGACCCGGCCGTCGGAGGTGAAGGCGCCGCCCGGGTAGAACCAGCTGGCCCAGGACTGCGGGGAAGCGACCAGATCCTTGGCAATGATCGTCTCCGGCAGGGGTCCCTGCCCGGCGTCGGCGATCCCGGCCACGCTGTCCAGATGACGCTGGCCGAAGTAGCCGATCCGCGTGCCGTCGACCCACTGGACCGCGGTGACATCCGTCCCGGCGGTGTCTACGGCGCATCTGGTGCCGGCTGCCAGGTCCAGCAGGATCAGGTCACCGGCCACGATCCACCGGTCGCTGCACGCGGCCTCCACCACGGCGGCCCGCTCGCCGTCGGGCGTCCCGGCAGGCAGCCCGAGCTGGATCTCGCTGCGGAGCAGTTCGGTCGCCTCGCCCGTTGAGACGTCGAGCCTGCTGAGCACCGCCGAGTACCAGTCGTCCTCGCCGGGCTGCTCGCTGGTGATAGCCAGTACGTGCCCGGGGCCGGACCAGGCCGCCTCCCATACGTTCAGGCCGTCGGGTGAGACCCTGGCGAGCTCGCCGGAGGCCGGGGTGTAGAGCCACAGGCTGCGCCAGGCATCCTCTGGCGTCCCGGTCTCGACCTCCGGGTACCAGGCCGGCAGGCCGGATCCGCCCGAGCCGGCCGTTCCCGATCCCTGCGCGTCGGCCATCTCCGCTCCGAGCCCGGCGACCCCGAGCAGGATCCGGCTGCCATCCGGCGACCAGGCGAGATACTCGACAGTGCCGGGAACAACCGGGGCTGGCCGGGCCTCGCCGAGCTGCCCTTCGTCCAGCAGGTAGAGCTGGAACACCTCGGCCTTGGCCCGGTCGGACAGGAAGGCCAGGCACGACCCGTCCGGAGCAAGCCGGCCGGCCTTGGCTGACCCGCCGCCGGAGGTCAGCGCGCGCAGCTCGCCGTCCCGCACTTCGTACAGCGCGGTGCGCGGCAGCCCTTCCAGTTCGTCATAGACCGACCCGGTCACCACGACGCGGCTGGCGTCAGGTGCCGTGGCAAGGTCGGTGACACGATGCGGCCTGCCGAAGGCCGGCTCGTGCAGCTGCCGCAGATACTCGCCGACCGCCGCATACTCAGCTGATTCCCGCAGGTCTTTACGCATAGTCCGGGATGATCTCATGTGTTACGGGGGTGCCGCCATCAGCCATGGATCCCGGGCGACGCCGGTCCCGAGGAGGCCGTCAGCCACACCTGTTCCGTTTTCTTGCGGGCATTTCCTGTCGTGAGGCATCACCTCGCCTCACGCCAAATCGGCGGGCATCCCTCCTTCCGCGACTCGGAACCACCGTCGGACACGGTGCGCGACCGTCCACGTCCAGTGTCCACGGCGCGAACGCCGCCCCAACGCGTACAGACGCGCGCCAGGCGTGGACGCGGACGATCACCACGCGTGGCGAAACCGGCACCACACGCCCGGGCCCGCAGGGCGCCGCAGAGCATCTCACAGCGCCCGACCCTCTGAGAGGGGACAGGTCGGGCACCACTCGGCCGTCTACGGCGAACCTGGCGCGATTCAGGGCGAACTGGCCCAGCTCCGCCACATGGCGGAGCCTAGTGCCGCGTCAGGCTATGTTTGCCCGGGTGATGAGCTGGCGTAGCCGTTCGTCGTAGGCGTGGTTGTTGCGCCAGATGATGTACCGGCGGATCATGCTGGCTTGCTGTTTGTGGCTGGGGTGGTCGGTGCCGTCGAGCGCGAAGTACCGCAGCGCCGTGAACTGGGCCTCGACGCGGTTTAACCAGGACGAGTTTGTTGGCGTATAGGCGATCTCGACGTTGCTGGCCGTCGCCCACGCCCCGACCCGGCCATCTTTGGCCGTGGTCAGGTGCGGGCTGAAGTTGTCGCAGACGATCGCGATCCTGGTCTCGGGCGGGTAGAGGGAGCGCAGGTAGCGGCAGAACTCCAGGAACCGGCCCCGGGTTTTGCGCGGCTTGATGTGACCGAACAGCTTGTCCTCACCCAGCTCGTAGGCCGCGAACAGGTGCCGCACCCCGGCGGTGCGGGTATAGGTAGCGCGCATCCGCGGCCGCGGCGCCCGGCCCGGTTCTTTGCCGGCGCCGCTGACCGCGGCCCACTGCCGCCCAGGCCACGGCTGCAGGTTCAGCGGACCGAACTCATCCACGCAGAAGATGACCTCCGGTTCGCCGTCATCGGGGATCACCTCCCGGTCGGCGATCGCGTACAGGTGCTCGACCCGGGCCTTCTTCGCCGCGTAGTCCGGGTCCCGTGAGGTCTTCCAGGTTTTCAGGCGTTGAAAACTGACGCCCTCCTCGCGGAGCAGCACCCGCAGGCCCTCGTGGCTGATGTCGTCGACCACCCCCTCAGCGACCAGGAACTCGGCCAGCTTCGACAAGCTCCAGGCCGAAAACGGCAGGTCGTGCTCGGCCGGGCGGGACTTGGCGACCTTCTTGATCTCCCGCCGCTGCGCCAGTGTGAACTTTGGCGGCCGGCCACCTTTGTACCTCGGATACAGCGAGGTGAACCCGTCGGCGTTGAAGTTGCGGATCACATCGCGAACCCGGTCCTCGCTGGTGGACGCCACCTTCGCGATCGCGGCGGCGTCCATGCCCTGCGCGGACAGCAGCACCATCTGCGCCCGCCGCCAGGTCACCACCGACCCGCTGCCCCGCCGGACGGTCCGCACCAGCCGCCGGCCCTCATCATCATCAATCTCGCGCACCCGCAGGCGTTCGGTCACCGGCCCAGTCTCGACGATCAGCACTCGCAGCAGAAGTGCCTCGTTGACCCATCACCCCGGGTCAGGCAGCAGGTAGCGTCGCTGAGATGGCTGGCGTTCCTGTGTTGCCGAGCTGGCGGGATGTGGAACTGGGCGCGCCCGAGCTTGCGCGGCTCGGCATGGCCCGGCTGAACTCGGCACACGTAGCGCTGCTGGGCACGCTGCGCCGCGACGGATCCCCCCGCATCAGCCCCATCGAGCCCTGCATCGCCGAGGGCCAGCTGCTCATCGGGGCCATGGCCTGGTCAGCGAAGGCCAGTGACCTGCGGCGAGATCCGCGGTATGCGCTGCACAGCGTGGTGACCGGCCCCGACACCGGAGAGGGAGAGCTCAAGCTCTACGGGCCAGCGGTGGAGACCGGCCAGGACCTGCGCACAGCGGCAGCCGGCGCGTGGTGGCAGGTCTCGGCACCGGAAAAGGCCCTCGTGTTCACCCTGCACATTGGGCAGGCAGTGTTCATCGGCTGGGACATAAAGCGTGCACTGATGACGGTCCACCGGTGGTCCCCAGCAAGCGGTTACACCGTGACCAGCCGCCCCTACCCATAGGCGAGGAACGGCAAGACCTGTACGAAGACCAGCGGCGCGGGCAACAGCCCACGGCCGCATCTCCCCGGGCAAACAGGGCAAACGTTGGCGGTCACGGCACTAGCTCTCGCCATGGCCATAGGGATAGGGCAGGCGCGGGACGTTGACGGACGTTTTCGTCTCACACCGCCGCGTCCCATTATCAGCCATCAGCGCGGTATCCCAAAGTGGCGTCGGCACGGTTGGCTGAAAAGGCCGCCGACAGCCTTGCCCGCCCATTACCGGCGTCGGATTCAGTCAAGGGCGGACGGAAGGTTGAACTATATGAGCGCGAACGCGCCTTCTGCGCCGATTACTGTATCGGCTCATCACTCCGATGCGCGCGAGATGGCAGCCCGGATTGAGGATAGATATCCGGGGTGGCTGGTGTTGTGGAGCTTGTACTACCGGGAGTTCTACGCGTTTCCACGTTTCACCGTGCCGAAGGAGACGATCTTGCATTACCCCGATCCGGCCCAACTTGTGGCGGAAATGTTCTCGGTGCAGAAAGCAGCGGCGCAGGCTTCGCGCGTAGCCGCCGGTTCGGCGGGCGGTGGAATGTGGCGCGCATAAGCGGAGGGTTTGGTATGGACTCTGGCAGCCCGAATTGCTGCAGCAAGGCTATGGCCGGAGAAAGCCAGGCGCTTAGGGGGCTGGCGGAGAAGCTGAAAGACCGGGGGCTGAGTGCTCGCGTACTTACTTATTCCGGACAAAGGTCCGGCGAAAAACTTATCGAGGATCTAGTTGTCACTAATCCTGCGGCGAGCGAGCGTGGCCAGGTCCGTATTGGCGATGACGGCGCGGTCACGTGGGAGCTGTTCGGGGATCTCGATGAGGCTGGCGCCGACCGGATACTGGATGAGGTGACGAACGCGCTGCTGTCAACGGGAGTGCGGCTCCCGCAAGAACGGGCGAACGTTACTGAAATGAGCGCGGAGTCCGCCGATATAGACTTCAATAAGATAGTCAGAGAGTTGGAAGTCCTCGGATACTCGGTTCTGCGCACAACTTGCGATGAGGGAGCGTTGATCTCCGCCGCGAGCGCATTAGGAAAAGTGATTGGCGCGCGGAGCCTTGGCGTCACGCACCTGCGGGCAGCCGGTTCGGACGTCTGGCTCAGGCGACACACAGAAACACTCACCGATGGCTCCGTACCCATCCGGTACTTCGCTCTGGGCTGCCTTATACCGGCCACCCGCGGAGGTGAAACACTCCTTTTCGACGGCCGGAAAGCCGCTCGCCTTCTCACAGGGTCGCTGCACGGTGCACGCGAGATACGGATAAGGTACCGATCCCAGTACCGCCGTGAAATTGCAGACCATTCTCTGATCGTTGAAGACCAACAGCACGGGCCGGTACTCCGGTACCGCTCCGCTACCGAGAACAACGAGATCATCGCCACGCCAGCCGGCATCAGCGAGGCGGCCCTGTATGCGGCTGTTGAGGACGCGGTGACCAGCTCCCTGGCACTGATCCACTCCTGGCGGGCCGGGGAACTGCTCCTCGTCGATAACCACACAATGCTGCACTCGCGTGCACCGTTCGCGGGCCTGCGCCACATGCTGCGGTTCCGCTACGACGATCCGCTTCACCCAACCGTCATAATTGCTCGGTGAGATACCTGAAGCTCCCGACCCCCGTGCTGCGCGTCGCGGGTAAGTGCCTGCGCACGTGGTGGAAGATCCGCAAGCCGACCACGTTCGGTGTGAAGGTGCTGCTCATCCATCCCCACGATCCCGCCCAGTGCCTGATCGTCCGGCATTCCTATTCGGACAGCGCCTGGTGGGGAATGCCCGGCGGCGCGTACCGTCCAGGCCGTGAGACTCCGCAGCAGGCCGGCGTGCGGGAAGTCTCCGAAGAACTCGCGCTCACCATCACCGAGGCCCCTACCGTGCTAGAGACCGTAAATACGACGTTGGAAGGCAAGCGCGACACCTTGACGATAGTGCAGGCCACGCCAGTCTCGGCGTCATTCGAAAGGTCACCGGAAATCGCCGAAGCCCGATGGGTAGGTGCCGACATGGCCGCGATGCCGGAAGGCGAACCGGTGTCACGCTGGCTGGAAATGGCGCTTTCTGCCCGCAATGCGTCGACGCGTCCGCCCTAATCTTTCTCCATCAAAGAGTCGAGAATCTGCAATACTCCGGCGAAGCTTTCCGTGAGCGAGCCGAGTACGGCTTTGCCTTTTTCTGCTGTTGCGAGCGACGGACGGCCGATAACACCGTTCTGAGCGTACTTTTGCATTCCGGCAGTAAGAAAATGCCGACGATCGTCAGCTATCCAATCCGCCGAGTGATAGCTCTCCTTCACGAGCTCCGGGTTGGAATTTAGCAGGATAGATGTCTCAAGCTCGCCAGCATGCATGTCATCATGGTCAGATGTCGCCAGCTGACCGGCACGGCGCGCTTCCTTCCAATCATCCTTGGCTGGGAAAAGAGCGATGCTCTTACCGTGCGCGCTTCCTTCCTGCACAATATTTGACAGGACATAGTTACCGCCGTGGGCATTCACCAGGATAAGCGACCGATGCGCGGATGCGGTGACTGACGCATAGACATCATCGATTACCAATTGAAGTGTGCGCGACGAAATGCTCACCGTGCCTTGCCATGCGCTGTGCTCGTGAGAACACGAGAGCGTGACCGGTGGAAGCATGAAGACGCCATACGCGCTTACCAGTTCGCTGGAGATCGCGCATGCGATGACAGTATCGGTGATCAATGGCAGGTGACTGCCGTGCTGCTCGAAACTCCCGACTGGAAGTATCGCATGCCGAGCGCGCCGCGCCTCTTCTTCTGTCTCCGTCGCTGTGGGAAGAATGTCCGTCACTCTTGAGAAGCTCCTTCTATTCCGGTTGAAAAGAACCGGCCAGCGCGCTTAGCTTCTGCTGCGTGGCGGTTATGACAGGATCATTTCGCCATCTACCTAGCAGCCCGGACAATTTGTCAAGCTGCCCGATAACGCGACGTGACCCTATTCCGTAAGCGAGAATTATAGCTTCCTCCGCAGTTTCGCATGCCTGTCTAGGCTCGCCCGCCGCAGCATAGGCAGTAGCCAGACGTGATACACACAGCGCATAGTCCCGGGCTTGGTCGCGATCGGACCATTCAGAACGGCTCTTGGCCAGAACCGGCAGGGCATTTCCGGCCTGACCGGAGATAACCATTGATGCCCCGGTTTCCATAGCGATATATGTGGGACTGCAGTAAGGGGCGCGGTCTGACTCTTCCTGGCTGGTTCCGGCTATCGCCTCGGCCAGCGCATTATCAGCGTCACGTGACGCTTCCGCCGTTTCACCCAATGCAGAATTAGCAAGGCCGCGCTGGCGGAGAATAACTGCCCTAAGCCGCGGGGTGAGAACATCAACATTTGTAAACGCGAAGTTCGCAATCCCTCGACCCTGCGTGGGATTACCCGCTTCGGTTGCTATTGCTGACTTGCGCATGAGCGTATAAGCGATAGTCCGCTGATCACCGAGTTCCATCGCGTAATCAAGCTCGCACGTGCTTTGCCGGTAGCCATGAGCCGAACCTCACAAAGTTGCCTGTTCACACCATGATTTAGCCTACGCCACCTCAACGCAGCCGACGCGGCGTCCGTTCGCGCAAAGTGCACGTGCACGCCTCGCGCGCGTCTGCACGCGTAGGGCCACATTTGCGCCGTGCGCGTGCGCGTGCGCTACGGAAAAAGTGCAGGTCAGAAGGCATGTCACGAAGGATGCTTGACTGACACCTTCATCGTCAGCGTGGCCGTCCCATCTCCCAGTGCCGACGGCCAGATCCCTGGGGGCACCTGGGCGACGCCTACGGGCGGCGGCGCCTCTTTGTCATCGGGCTAGGCGGGTTCACCCTGGCCTCGGGGCTCTGCGCCATCGCGCGCACCCAGCCGTGCTCATCATCGGCCGGCTCCTCCAGGGGATTGCTGCCGCCCTGCACCGGGGCCCCCTCAGAACCGTGCGTGCGCCTCATCGACGCACACGGCTCAAGCAAGCCCCGAGGACGTTGCGGGCTGGGGTACTGGCATCCTGCGTTTGCGGGCCTGAAGCTCGCGGCGGCAGGAGGCGTGTATCAAGCGGGTTCGAACACCGTCCGGCGTGCCGCGCCTGTCCTGGTGGACGAGGTAGTCGGCGGCAATCGCCCTCCGGACCACGCTCAGCCACCATCGTTCCCAGTCCGCTGGGGACTGGGGCTGGTCGGCGGTGAGCAGCGGGTCGCGGCAGAGCGGGCAGCGCCCGGCCTGCCTGGTGAGCAGGCGCAGGTTGTAGCTGTCTAGCGGGGGTTTGACCCGCTGCCGCCGGGCGGCCCAGTAGTCGGCCAGGCCCGGATCGTCAGGAGACGCCGTGCCTGTGACCAGCTGGTGCCGGATGATCGGAGTCCAGGCGAACTTGATCAGGTGCGGGACGCTGCCGCGCGGGTCGCGCCCGGCCCGGTTCCCGAACACCCACCTGTCGTTCCTGAACTTGTTGAACCTGCCGAAGTAGTGCTGAACAACCCACCGCTTCGGCTTTCCGCCGTGGGAGCGCTTGGCCCACCGGTAGGTGAGCTTCCACATGTAGTCGTCCAGGTCTCCGAAGATCTTGCTGGACACTACTCCCTGATAGTAGGCAGCCCAGCCCCGGATGATGGGGGTGAGCGCGGCGATGACCGCCGCCGCGTTCGAGCCGCGCAAAGCGCGCATCTCGGCGGCGAGCCTGGTGCGGAGTCGCTTGACGGCCGCGCTGCTCGGCTTGATCAGCAGCTTGCCGTTCTGGTAGCGGCGGACGTTGAACCCCAGGAAGTCGAACCCCTCGCAGAGGTTTACGATCTTGGTCTTGTCCTCGTTGAAGACAAGCCCCCTGGGCGCCAGCCACTTGGCCAGGTCGGCCTTGACCTGCTGGGCCTGCCACTGGGTGTGGCAGCACACAACAAGGTCATCGGCGTACCTGACCAGGACGGGGGAGCCCGGCATGGTGTCACCGGCGTTCTTGCCGACGGCTTGATACCGGACCCCTGCGGCCTCCTCCAGCCCGTGGAGCGCCACGTTCATCATCAACGGGCTGATCACGCCGCCTTATGAGCAGTGCCGGGTTATGCGCAGCGCCGGCCTGCTCGCCCTGGTGACAGCGCTGTCGGCGGTCGAGCACTGCGCATAACCCTTCCTGGTGCGGTGGCTCACAGGCTGGCGAGCCAGCTGAGCAGTCCGGGATCCTGGTTCCATTCGGGCAGGTCGTCGCTGACGATGTCGGTGCAGGCGGCTTCGAGGGCTTTGCGCTTGGCCTCGGTGGAGGCCCGGGCGTAAATATCGGTGGTGGCCAGCTCGGCATGCCCGAGGATGTCGCGGATGTAGGGCAATGGCACACCTCCGTCGTAGAGGTGCATGGCCCGGGAATGGCGTAGCACATGCGGGCTGAGGTCGGCGTCGGCGAGTGCCGGATCGTCGGCCTGGGCCTGGTATTTGCTGATGATCCAGGCGATCCCGCCGCGGCTGAGCTTGCTGCCGTGCTGGCTGGCGAACAGCGGGTGATCGGCGCGGCCGGGCTGGTCGAGGCCGTGCTCGGCAAGGTAGGCGCTCAGCAGCGCTGCGGTGCTGGCGCCGAGCGGGACGTGACGGATCTTGCGGCCCTTGCCGGTCAGCATGGCCAGAGGCGGGGGCTGCAGGCGGATGTCGCGCACGGTCAGGTCGGCGAGCTCGGAAACTCTGGCGGCGCTGTCGTAGAGGGCGGCCAGCAGGGTCGCATCACGGCGGCCCCGCCGGGTGGACCGGTCGGGCTGGTCGAGCAGACGGCGGGTCTGCTCGACGGTGAGGTGATTCACGCCTGCCCTGGCCTTCTTCTTGGCGGGGATGGCGAGGATGTCCTGGCAGTCCGCCATCCGGGCAGGCTCTTGTGACTGCAGCCACCGGAAGAACGAGCTGATCGCCGCCAGGCGCTGGTTGCGGGTCGAGATGCTGTTGTGCCGTTCGGCCTCCAGCCAGCTCAGGAACCCGGTGATGGCGGCAGCGTCGATGTGATCGAGGGTCAGCTTGTCCGGCGGGATGGACCGCCCGTCGCTGAAGAAGGCGATCAGCAGCCGGAAGGTGTCCCGGCAGGACGCGATCGTGTTCGGTGAGCAGCCGCGCAGCCCGGCCAGGTGCGAGGTGAGGAAGCGGCGCAGGAAGACCGCGAAGTCAGTCGCCACGGCACGGCCCTGCCGCGACGGGCGGGACGATATCCCCGAAGGCATGCTGGACCCGGGCGATGATGTGCGGGCAGGACTCGGCGGTCAGCCTCAGGTAGTAGCCGGTGTCGGCGATCGAGGAGTGGCCCATGTAGGCCTGCAGGACCGGCAGTAACGCGCCGGCGTCCTCGCCGCGGGCGAACCACGACCGCACATTATTCACCGCCATCGTGTGCCGCAGATCATGGACTCTTGGGCCGTGGCCCCGGCCGCCGTGGGGAATGCGGGCCTGCCACAAGAACCGGCGGAAGTTCTTGTCGATGTTGGCGAGCGTCAGCGGCTGCCCGGTGCTGCCGGGGAAGAACCACTCCCCGCCGGTGCGCCCGGCGACGCGTGCGTGATAGTCAGCCAGCCTGTCGCGCAGCGGCACGCTGACCGGCACCTGCCGGTCCTTGCCGCCCTTGCCGTCGAGGATTGTCAGCACGCCGGCCTCGACGTCGACGTCGCCGAAGCGCAGCAGCCGTGCCTCGGAGGCACGCAGGCCGCAGGCGTAGATCGTGCGGAACAGCACCGGCATCACCAGGTGCCGGAACGGGACCTGCGAGTCGTAGTGACAGCAGTCGGTCTGGGCGAACAGGGCCGCCAGCTCCTGGTCAGTGTAGATGTGCGGGACATAGCGCGCGGGCCTGGGAAGCGCCCCGCCGGGCAGGACGTAGGCCGGCATCCCCCGGCGTCCCAGCCAGCGGGCCAGCTCCCGCACCGGCGCGGCCAGGCCGTGCAGGGTCGCCGGCTTGACCCCCCGCTGCCGGGCAGCCGCGATCCACGCCTCAACCGAATCGCGGGTGGGTGCCTGCAGCCCGGGGAACCGGCTGGCCGAGAACGCGGCGAAGCGGGCCAGCACCCGCTCCTGGTCGTCGTACTTATAGCCCGTGGCGCGCTTCTCGGTGACCAGGGCCGTGATCGCGCCGGCCATCGTGATGGCGGCGCTCACCGTGACACCCCTGACACCGGCGCGTCCGGGTCCAGCGCGCACTTCGACAGCAGGCCCAGGGAGGATTTCTCTGGCGGAGTCAGATATCGCAACTGTCTGAATGCCTTCCGCTCGGTGCGGCCCGGAGGTCAGTCGAAGCGGCGGAAGCCGCCTTCGGTGTTGATGATCTGCCCGGTGATCCAGGCGGCTTCGTCGGTGGCCAGCCAGGCAATGAGGCGGGCCGGGTCGTCGGGCGTTCCCCAGTGTCCCTGGGGGAAGTGCCGACGGACGGTCTTGTGGTCGTCGAGTGTGGAGTAGCCGGTGTCGACCGGGCCAGGGTTGACGGTGTTGAGGGTGATCGTCTGGTCTGCGAGGTAGTCGGCGAGGGTGCGGGTGATCGAGGCGAGGGCGCCTTTGCTGGTGGCGTAGGCGATCTGGCCGGTCATGGGGCCGAGGTCCTGCCCGGAGGTCATGAAGATGATCCGGCCGCCCGGGCGGCCGTCGTGCCGGGCGGCGAAGGCCTGGGCCAGCAGGATGGCCGAGCGAGTGTTGACGGCCCAGTGCGTGTCGAGCACGGCGGCGTCGAGAATGCCGAGCGGGCCGTCGCCGCCGCTGCGGGCGTGGTTGCAGATGAGTATGTCCAGGTGCCCGAACCGGCCGGCGGCCGCGGTGATGAGCTGTTCCGGGGCACCGGGTGCGGCGAGGTCGAGTTCTGTGTCGTGAACGCGGGTGCCGTCGGCGGCCAGCGCGCTGCTCACGCCGTCGATGACGGCCTGGATGCCGTCGGGGTCGGCGCCCCAGGGCTGGTCGCGGTCGTGCGGGGTGTAGTGGTGAAGGAACAAGCTGGCGCCGAGGGCGGCCAGCCGGCGGGCAGTGGCGTATCCGATGCCGGCGCGGCGGCTGACGCCGGTCACCAGTGCCGCTCGTCCCCGCAACGGGAGCGGGTCCCGGCGGAGCTGAGCGGGAGAGAGTTCGCCTGGGTTCATGTTCGAAGGTCCTTGCGTTGTGTCGGAGTTCAGGGGCGCTAGCCTGCCGGGTTCCGGCGGCTGATCTCGGCGGCGTAGGCGGCCCAGTCGCCGCTGCTGGCGCGTTGCCAGGCGACCGCGACGGCGATATGGATGCCGAGCATCTTGGCGAGCATTCCGGCGGGCAGGTCGGTGGCGAGCTGGAAGAGCGCAGCGGACCGGGACTGCCCGGGACGGACGCCGAGCTGGTTGAGCCGTTCGGTCATGCGGAAGGCGCTGAGGGCGCGTCCGGGCCGGCCGCCGGGGAACAGCCAGGGCGACGTGCCCGGGTCGCCGATAACGGCGTGGCCTTTGCGCGTCGCGGCGGCCTGGCGGACCAGCCCGGCCAGCGGTTCGGGGAGCAGGATCGGCTCGTGCCCCAGTTGGAGGCGGACCTGGTTGCCGCTGGCGTGGACGTGTTCGAGGGTGAGGCGGACGATGCGGCTGGCGGGCTGGGCGTAGAGGAGCACGAGCAGCCCGGCGACCCGGTCCTCGGGGTTGACGGTGTCGTCGTGCAGCAGCCAGCGGGCCTGCTCCCAGCGAGTCTCGGTGTCGATGACCCCGGTGGGGCCGCCCCACTTGACCGCTGCGAAGTCCAGCTGGGTCAGTTTCTGCCGGCGGGCCCACCGGACGAAGTTCCCGGCGCTTTCCCGGTGGGTGGCCTCCGGGCTGGCCAGCCATGCCTCCAGGTCGCCTTGGCGGGCGGTGGCGAGGGTGAGGCCGTGGGCGGAGAGCCAGTCGAGCAGGACGATGGCCGCGCTGATGTTGCCCCGTGCCGCGGCGGACTGGCTGCGGGTGGTGTCGGCGCCGGCCAGCCGCCTGCGCAGCCGGCGGACGACGTGCCAGGTGGCGTAGCGGTGCAGCAGCTTCCGCTCGTCGGGGTCTGGCCGCGCCGCGATGGCGCGGGCAGTCCAGTGTTCCAGCCGGGCCATGTGCTCGTCGCGGGGCGGCAGCGAGCCGATGGCGACCAGGACGCTGCGCAGGTGCTCGACCGGCTTGCCGTCGGGCAGTTCGTCGAGGGCGGCGTGGGTGAGCCGCTCGCCGGCGTCCAGGCCGCGCAGGGTACTCGCGGACGCGCTGTCGAGCCAGGCGGTCACCGTGCTGGTCCGGTCCGTCGCGGCGAGGGAGTCGTGCAAGGCCTGCAGGTGCGGGCGGATGCGGCCGGCTTCGTCGCCCAGCAGCTCGCGGAGCTGCTGCCGGACGGCGCAGCGGGCGCACCGCCCGGAGCGGATCCGTCCCGGCTGTCCGCAGTCCGGGCAGCTGCGCCAGAATCCCGGGTCGTCCAGGGTGCAGGCAGCACAGAGCGGCTGGTCGAGGGTGCCTCCGCGGACTGGCCGGTCCTGGCCGCAGCCGGCGCAGCGGGCCCAGCGTTGCCGGCATGCGTCGCACCATGGCTGCCCGGTCGCAACGGAGATGCAGCACGGTGCCTCGCGACTGCAGATCGAGCAGGTCATCGTCTTCACCGGCCGGCAGGCCTCGCAGAGCGGACCGTCAGGCGTGCGGACGCTGACCCGGCGGCGACGGCCGCAGTCAATGCAGTTTTCCTGGTTAGCCGGGTCGGTGATCAGACAGTAGGGACACAGCGGTCTGCCCTGCTCGTCGCGTATGGCGGTCTCGCGGACCGCGCCGCAGCGGAAACAGGGCTGGGCCCGGGTCTTGGCCGTGCAGTTGCGGCAGAGCCATTGCCCGCCAATGGGCCGGTGCAGGTGGATGACCCGCCCGCAGCCAGGGCAGACCGGGTGGGTGATCGCTTGCGCTCCGGCGTCGCAGAGTTTGTCGATCAGCCGGAGCACCGAGGGGACGGGAGCTTCGGCGCCGGTTCCGGTGAGCAGGCCGGGCCGGTCTTGCAGCACCCAGGCCAGGCGCTGGCGCTGCCCGGCGCGGGGAACGGCCGCCGATACCGCCTCGGCGACCTGGGCGGCCGACAGCGTCGGGTCGGTGCCCGTGACGATTTCGGTGATCAGGTCCACAGGGTCACGCCCGTCATCGGGCGGGCACTGGGCGCACCGGGGGCGCCCGCCGCGATCACGACAGCGGACCCGCCTGAGCTTGCCGCATGCCGCGCAGGGCTCCCGGGCCGGGCCGCAGACTCCGCAGTACCAGTCCTCGCCGCGGCGCTGGAAAGTGCGCAACTGTTTGCCGCATTCCGCGCAGAAAGGCGGCGAGATCCGGGTCGCGCCGGCTTTGCGCAGCGCGATGAGCAGGTCTGCGACCGCCCGGGGACCTGGGGACGCGCCGTCGGCCAGCACCGCTGGCCTGTCCAGTAGGGCCTGGGCCAGCCTGCGGCGTTTCGCGCGGCCGCCGGCCAGGCTCTCGACCACCCCGGTGACTGCCGCACGGTCCAGGGACGGCTCGTGCCTGATGATCAGGTCGGCAAGGACGCCGACTGGGTCGGCGACCACCTCGGGCGCCAGCGCTGCGGGCACCGCTCACTCGCTGGCGCCGGTGATGCGGGCCCGCCTGGGCCGCAAGCTCCCGATGCCGGCGTCCTCGCCGCTGGCCGTGCGCTTCATGGCCGCGGGCCTGGCCACGGCGACCGGCTCGATCAGGTCCTCCATCGTGCAACCGAGGATGTCGAGCAGCGCCATCAGTATCTTCAGGCTGAGCCGTTCCGGTCGTTCCGCGACCAGCCGGTAGACCTGGCTGGAGGACAGGTGGATCTCCCGCTGCGCCAGCGGCTCCAGCAGGTCAGTGGTCTGGAACATCTCCCGGCTGGCCATGACCTGCCGCAGGTTCCACCGGTAGTCGAGTTTGCGGGGCATTCACGATTCCTTCCCGGTGCCGGCCACGTGGCCCAGAGCCGGGCTGAGCGCCTTGCGCAGCGCGGTGTTCATGAAATCACCAGATACATGCGTGTAGATCGCCGTCGAAGTGTCGCATCGGTGCCCAACAGCCTCCTGGATGAACCGGCGGTCAACCCCTTGCTCGGTGAGGTGGGTGACCCAAGAGTGGCGGAGGCTGTGCGGGGACAGGGCTTCCGGCAGCCCGAGCGCATCGCGGTAGGCCACGAAACGGGCGTTGATCTCCGCCGGCTTGATCCGCCCGCCCCGCTCGGTCACCCACAGCGCCGGATGGTCCTCGCAGCCGAACCTCGGCCGGATGTTCTCCGCGTAATCGGCGACGGCCTCCACCGCCCAGCCCATTACCGAAGGCACGTTGCGCCGCCGCGGCGGCTGGCCGCGCACCGCCTTGCCGTAGCGGACGTGCAGCATCCCGTACCGGCCGAACTCCGGGGCGGCGGGATTGCGGCCCCAGTCCGCGATGTCGAGCTTCGCCGATTCGGACCTGCGAAGGCCCCATCCGTAGATCGCCTTGAACAACGTGGCGTCGCGGTAGGCCGCCAGCGCCCCCTTGCGCTTCGCCTTCACCGCCCGCTCCACCTGGTCGTCGGCGTAATCGAGGAACCGCTGCAGTTCCTCGCGGGTGAACGGGCGGGCTTCCGGGCTGCCCTCGTACTCGTTCAGGTGCGCCATGGTGTTCCACTCATGGCACACCGGAACCGGGTGCGCCCCCGGGCCGAACGCCTTCTCGCACTCCGCCGCCCAGCCATAGCGGCCGTCGCACAGGTACTCGCTGAACAGCCGCAGGTCAGTCTGGTAGCCCCGGACCGTCGACGGCGCCAGGTGCCGCTCGCCGGCCAGAGTCAGCGTCCACTCCTCGACATGCCCAGGTCCCCAGTTCCACGGGTAGTCGTTGGTGAACTCGATGAACGCCCGCACCAGCCGCTCCCGCGGCGCGATCGTCGCGTCCCGCAGCCCGCGGGCTTTCTGCTGCGCCCGCCAGCCGCTCAGCATCGCCTCGGTCATCGCGTCCTCCGGCCGCAGCTGCACAACCCCGGACACCAGTTCCAGGCGCGCCGCGCCGGCCAGATCACCTCGCCCCACCCTGCCCTCCAGCCCCGCAAACCGCTTCCGTCAGAAGGAAGGATCATGCGCCTAACGGGATCATCGCGCAACTCATGCAGGTCAGACAGTGCGGCAAGTCAGCGGAGCTCAGTCATTGCCGACCCCCGCTCATC
Source organism: uncultured Actinomycetota bacterium (assembly GCA_963778075.1). Taxonomy (GTDB): domain Bacteria; phylum Actinomycetota; class Actinomycetes; order Streptosporangiales; family Streptosporangiaceae; genus JASHPR01. The sequence continues at coordinate 629,173 of CAVZTJ010000001.1, forward strand.
AGGCGACCTGCGCAAACACGCCCGTCTGATGCAATTCCCGAGGGTTCAGGTAGACGCCGGTCGACTGGACCGACTGGTGACCGAGGATGCCGGCGATCTGCTCGACCGGCGTGCCGCCCTCCATCAGCCGGGTCGCCAGCGTATGTCTGAGCGAGTGCATGCCATGACGGCGTTTCTCGCTCACCGGGACGTGCGCCACCCGGGCGTGCTTGACCAGGATCTGATGCAGATGGTCCTGGTCGGAGAACGGCCCGATCGGGGCCAGGTGCCGCAGGAACACCTGCGGGCAGTCACTGCCCGGCCGGCCATGGCGGATGTAGTCGATCACCGCCCAGCCGATCTCCTTCAGCAGCGGCAGCTGCACCCGGTCACCGGTCTTGGCCTGCGTCACGAACAGCCGGTTGCCCGGCCAGTCGAAGTCGGCGAACTCCAGCCGCCGGATATCGGCGCCGCGCAGCCCGAGCCTGGTGATCAGCATGATGATCGCGTAGTCGCGCTTCCCGCACGGGTTGTCCCGGTCGATCGCGTCGATGATCCTGGCCACCTCGCCGGGATCCCACACCGACGGGATCCTGGCCTGCCTGCTGGAGCGTGCCGCCGGGACCGCCTCCAGGCACGTGGCATCGACCAGGCCGTCAGCGGACGCGAACCGCAGGAAAGACCGCACCGCGCACAGCTTCTGCTCGACAGTCTTGAACTGGTATCCGGCCAGCGTGGCGACGAACGCCCCGATCATGGCGGCGTCGCAGGAGGCCAGCCCGCCGCGGGTGCCGGCGAACGCGACGAACTCCCCGGCCAGCGTCCCGTAAGTCCGCACGGTCGAGGCCGAGCGCCCAGCCGAGCGCAGGTGCGCCTGGAACCGGGCCACCGCCTCGGCACCCGGCCCGTCCAGCTTGCTCACCGACCGGTTATAGCGCCGCAGCACCGCCCCGTGCGCCGCGTACTCGCCGAGCATCGCGGCCACCCTGAACAGATAGATGTCATTCGGCTTCAGCGTGCCCGCCTGCTCCTTGGCGAAGAACCCGCACGCCTCGTCGACCCACGCCATCGCCGCGCCCAGCGAGAACTCCCCGATGCCGCGGGCAGCGAAGTGGTTCTGCATGCGGCGCCAGCAGCCCCGGTACCAGACCATCGTCGAGTGCTTGTAACCCAGACGCCGTAACTCCGCGTCCAGGCCCGACACCAGCGCAGACAAAGTCGCCATGACAGCTGACCTCCGATCATGCTGACCCGGCACCATGCCGGAACAGGATGATCAGAATCCTCGGCGCATTATGCGCAGTGCCCGACCGCCGACAGCGCTGTCACCAGGGCGAGCAGGCCGGCGCTGCGCATAACCCGGCACTGCTCATAAGGCGGCTTATGCGCAGCTGCGCATAAGCCGCCCTGGGGAGTTCCCTCCTCGGTCGGCGCGAATGACCCGTCCTCGACCACTCCGGCCTTCAGCCAGCCCGCGATCATGTCCCTGGCGGGGAATGACCCGAGCGCGGCGAGTAGCCGAGCATGATCAATTCTGTCGAACGCCGCCGACAAGTCGGCGTCCACGATCCACACCCGCTTGCTCTTGCCTTTCAGCGTGGTGAACAGCGCAGCGATCGCGTCGGCGCAGCCACGGCCCGGCCGGAACCCATACGATCGGGGCTCAAACCGGGCCTCCCACTCAGGTTCCAGCGCGTGGCGGACCCGTGCCTGGTGGCAGCGGTCAGCGAGCACGGGAATGCCGAGCGGGCGGCGTTTTCCGTTGGCCTTCGGCACATACACGCGCCGGACCGGCACGGGCTGCCAGGAGGAGATTGTCTGGTGGACCCAGACTGCCATCTCTGCCCTGGCCGTCGACGACAGCGCAACCTGCCCATCGATCCCGGCGGTCCTGCGCCCAGCATTGCGCTGCGTCACCTGCCGCACGCTGACCAGCGTGTTCGACCAGGATCGCAGCATCATCTTCTGCAGCGACCGGACCGTGGCCCAGTCCTGCTCCCGCGTCGCCTTGAAGATCCTCCGCCGCAGCCGCCCTGCGTTGCCCTCATGCAGCCGCCAGTCAATGGCGTCCCAGTCCGGCACGTCCTCCGGTCCGTTCACCGTCACGGTGTCCAACTTGCCCTTCGGTTCGGAAGGCTTGGTCAGCATCAGCATTCAAAGGCTCACCTGCCCACGTCAGCACCCTTGCGGGCCAGCCACGCGGCTGGTATCCGGCCAGTTATCCCCGGCGGCCGGCGGAGGTGCCAGCCATGACGCCGCGGTTTCCTGTCGCCTTTCGGCCACCGGCATTCGCTTGTTGGGCGTCCTTTCCCGCCGGGGAGTTCCGCTCTCCTCACGGTCGGCCTACCAGGCAGTGCCTGGACCCCGGCAGGGTTTCCACGTTCCGCACATCCGAGTCACGGCCGGATTGGGTGCCCTCTTTACCCCGAGGCCCAGCGGTGCTCTCACGGCCGGTCCGATCCCTCCGGCCGCCGCTCGCCCCCTCTTCCAGGGGCCAGGCCCTATCACCCCGGCGTTCATCCCATCTCCCGGAGCTATCTATTACGAGGCGTCATCAAGGGTTCACTTGCGTTCACCCGCCCGGCCTTCCCCCTTGCCTGTAATCCCCGGATGGAGCGGGGACTTCTTGGGCTTACTCCCTGGGCTTCGCACCCCAGCAGGCAGGACCTGCGGCGCACGCCAGGGCGGGGGACGGGCATCGAGCACACACCCGGAGCTACACGACCGGCATAACCGGACCTCCAATCCGCGAGCTCACTCGCAATGTGCGACCTCGTGTCGCACGATCGGGGTGGATATGACCCGCTTCCCCACCGCCGGCCACCTGGTGTCGTGGGCCAAGTTCGCGCCCCGGGCCCGGCAGTCGGCGGGCAAGAGCAAACCCGGGTCCACCGGCAAGGGCAACCCCTGGATCGGCGGCACTCTCGGCGAGGCCGGCATCGGCGCCGCCCGGACCAAGACTTTCCTGGGATCGCGCTACCACCGGATCGCCCGCCGCCGGGGCAAGCAGCGCGCCCTGGTCGCGGTCGGCAACTCGATCCTGGTCATCGCCTGGCACCTGCTCGGCGACCCCGCCGCCCGGTTTGCTGACCTCGGCCCCGACTGGCACGACCGCCTCGCCCCGATCCGGCGCAAGCGTCAGCTCATCGCCGAACTCGAACGGCTATCCGGCAAGAAAGTCCTTCTCCAGGAGGCCGCCGCCTGACCCATCACACCCTCAACCCGGCTCCGCTAACGCTCCGCCGGGTGCTGCCGCGCGCCCGGCTCAGGTCCGATTTTCGATTCAGCTCTGGCCCGAGCGCTGCTCACCGGGCGATATCTGCCACCCCGGCAGAACGGTTCCCGCGCGCCACCAAGCCGCGGCGGAGCAAGGCCGACGTAGCCCGGCGCCATTCTCTGCGCCCGGAGTTGTCCAGCTAGCCCGGGAATCGGCTGGCAGACCCGCTGACGAGCCCCGGATGACCAGCGCAACCGGGAAACAAGGGGTTCGCCGAGGCGCTGGGCCGACCCGGAGCAGGCAGCCGCGCCGGAGGGCCGCCAGTACACGCCGGCCTGCCGCTGGGGAGGACTTATGCGTCCCGCAGGCGAAGCAGCAGTCCGCCGAGCAGTAGCGCGCCTGTGGCCCAGGCGGCGAGCACGCCGAGGGCCGCCCACGGGTTGATGGGCATGCCGCGCAGCCCGGTTGTCGCCTAGATGGCCAGTCCGGCGGACTGGGGAGATCTGCTCCAAGTGCCGTTGCCACTGCTGGTTGGAGACCGCGGCTGCGACGACCGGAAACAGGTACAGCAGGCCGAGGATTACGCCGATCGCCGCCGCGGAATCCCGGACCGCGGTGGCTATGCCGAGCCCGAGCAGGCCGATGAGACTCAGGCACAGGACCGACCCGGGGGCGGCGCGCGAGTACGGTCCGTTCGCCAGAGACCGCAGCGGGTAACCATGCGCCGGGGTGAGACCATGGCCGGGCAAGATCAGGCGCAGGCCCGTGTGTTCTGCCGAAGGGCAGTTACCCGAAGCGCAGAAACCGGGCACCGCTGGGTCGAGGGATGTGTCTGGGACAGCCTGAGGCTCACCGAACACCATCTGGGCAACCTGGCCGAAGCCGCCGCCTGCTACCAGCGCGCGCTCAGCGTGTCCCGGGAATACTGCGACCGCGTCTTTGAAGCTGACGCCCTCACCAGCCTCGGCGACACCTGCCACGCTGCCGGCGAGCTGGCTCAGGCAAGGGATGCTTGGCAGCAGGCGCTGGCTACCTGCGAGGACATCCAGCATCCCGACATCGGCCAGGTCCGCACCAAACTCGCCAGCACAACGAACCATGCAACTCAGGACCATTCGCGTAGCAATCCGCCCGGGACCCTGTCCGCGAGCGCATCCGCCCTCGGTAGCTATTGCCGACTACTCCCAGCGTGGTATGCCGGCGCCAGACGGCATCCTTGCTGACCAGGCAAAAGTCGCTTCCTGTGCACGACGACTGGGGGCCGCCAGGTCGGCAGCATCGCTGGTATGGAAACAACATCCTCCGCAATCATCCAGGCACCTCCCGACCGCCGGCGGTGGCTGATCCTGGGCACCGTCGGCCTCGCCCAGCTCATGGTCGTGCTGGACACCGCGATTGTGAACATCGCGCTGCCGTCGGCGCAGCAGGCCCTGGGCTTCAGCACCGCGGACCGGCAGTGGGTGGTGACCGCCTACGCGCTGGCGTTCGGCAGCCTGCTGCTGCTCGGCGGGCGGCTGGGCGACCTGATCGGGCGCAAGACCACGTTCCTGGCCGGGGCGCTGGGCTTCGCCGCAGCGTCGGCCGTCGGCGGCGCGGCCACCAGCTTCGGCATGCTGGTCGCAGCGCGGGCCACCCAGGGTGCGTTCGGCGCGCTGCTCGCGCCCGCGGCGCTGTCGATCCTGTCCACGACGTTCAGCGACCCGAAAGAACGCGGCAAGGCGTTCGGCGTCTACGGCGCGATCGTCGGCGCCGGCGGCGCGATCGGCCTGGTGCTCGGCGGCATCCTGACCGAGTACCTGTCCTGGCGCTGGTGCCTGTACGTGAACCTGTTCTTCGCCGGGCTCGCGGTGATCGGAGCGGTACTGCTGCTCAGGCACCAGCGCGTCGGCACCAGGCCGCGGCTGGATCTGCCCGGCGCGGTGGCCGTCTCAGCCTCGATGTTCTGCCTGGTCTACGGGTTCTCCAACGCCGCGAACCACAGCTGGGGCACGCCGTCCACCTACGGATTCCTGGCCGCAGGCGTGGCGCTGCTGGCCGGGTTCGCGTTCTGGCAGACCCGCGCGGCCAGCCCGCTGCTGCCGCCCCGGGTGGTGCTCGACCGCAACCGCGGCGGCGCCTACCTGGCGGTGCTCATCGCCGGCGCGGGCATGTTCGGCATCTTCCTGTTCCTGACCTACTACATGCAGCAGACGCTTGGCTACTCCCCGGTGGTCAGCGGGGTCGCGTTCCTGCCGGTGATCGCGATGGTGGTGGTGGCCGCCAACCTGTCCAACGTGGTGCTGCTCCCCCGGCTCGGCCCCAGGCCGCTGGTCACCGCCGGCATGCTGCTGGCCGCGGGCAGCCTGGTGTGGCTGACCAGGATCGGAGTGCACTCAAGCTATGAGTCGGCGGTGCTCGGCCCGCTGCTGCTGGCCGGGCTAGGTTTCGGCTTCACGATCGCGCCGTCGATGAACACCGGGACGTTCGGTGTGGCGCCGCAGGACGCGGGCGCGGCCTCGGCCACGCTCAACACCGGCCAGCAGGTCGGCGGCTCGATCGGCACCTCCCTGCTCAACACGATCTTCGCCGGCGCGGTCGCGCAGTACCTGACCAGCCACCTGAGCCCGGCCACCCTGGTGCACGGGCGCCCGGCGCCGTCGCTGACCGAGATGTCGCTGATCCACGGCTACACCACCGGGTTCTGGGTCGCCGCGGCCATCTTCGGCGCCGGTGCGGTGATCTGCGGCACGCTGCTGCGTTCCGGCCCGCTCCGCTCCCCCGTTCCCACGGCCGCTTCGGCCAAGGCAGAGCCCGTCCTCCAGCGGTGACCCGGCCCGGGGATTCCAGTGGCTGGCCAGCACTGGAATCCCCTAACCGCGTCCCGCCGCCTCGCAAGGCAACCCTCGGGCGAGTCCGACCGGCGTGGTCACCGGGCTCCTGCTAACCGCTGGCAACGACCTCGCCCCAGCGACAGCCGCTAGCCTGCCCAGCCGCGCGTCCGGCTTCGGCTACGGCTGCCACACGCTGGATGCCTGGCTACTGAAATTTTTGCTTCATGTATTGACCCTGATTCTGAAACACTAGTACCGTCTCACCAACCTTCGGCCAGGTTTGCCCAGCAGCAGGCGGTGCTCACCAGGCCGCAGTACCCCTGGCAGTTAGGGTCGGTGGTGGTTGGTGTGTGCAGCAAAGCTCTTGCTTCGCGGCGGCCGGGTTTTTGGCTCTGACGGCACGCTCAGGGCAGCAGACGTGCTGATCGAGCAGGACAGCATCAGTGAGGTAGGCGCGCAGCTCGCCGTTCCGGCCTCAGCACAGGTCGTCGAGCTCTCTGGGAAAGCGGTGCTGCCGGGTCTCATCGATGCCCACACGCATCTCACGCATGGTTACGAGGGTGTTGTCGAGGACCGCGAGGCGGGCCAAGGCGTCCGGTCAAGCTTTCAGGCACTGCGGGCGCTACGGGCCGGGCTCACAACCGTGCGGGAACTCGGCAGCTATCGCCAGGCCGACATAGCGCTGCGGGATGCCATCCGGGCCGGCCGTGCGCTGGGTCCCCGGATGTTGTGTGCAGGAACTTACCTGGCGATCACCGGCGGGCATGGCCATCCGAAGGGCCGGGCTGCGGACGGTCCCGACGAGGTGCGGCGCGCAGTCCGCGAGCAATTCCTGGCCGGAGCGGACCTGATCAAGGTGATGTGCAGCGGCGGAGCGGCCCGGGAGGACGAATCACCCGATGCCAGCCAGTACACCGCCGAGGAGATCGGCGCCATCGTCGACGAGGCAGGCCTGGCAGGCCGACGGGTGGCCGCGCACGCACACCCGGCGCGGTCGATCAAGTGGGCAGTCCAGGCAGGCGCGTACTCCATCGAGCACGGAACCTTCCTCGACGACGAATGCTGCGACCTGCTGGCGGAGCGCGGCGCCTTCCTGGTGCCGACGCTCAACGTGTACAAGACCCTCGCCGGAAGCACACAGTGGCCGCACCTGCGGGAGCGCGCTGCATTCCTCTACGAGCACAAAGTCGGGACCTTCCGGCGAGCCGCCCAGCGCGGCGTGAAGTGGGCCGTCGGCTCCGACACCAGCATGTTCCTGCCGATCGAGAATTTCCACCAGGAACTCACGACGGTTTCGGACGCCCTGGAGATCGATCCGCCAGCGGTGCTCCAGGCCGCCACAAAGGGCAACGCCACCCTGCTTGGTCTGGACCGCCTCGGCGAGATCGCGCCGGGATATCTGGCGGACCTGATCGTGGTCGATGACGGTGATCCCACCCATGACCTCGCTGCTCTGCGGGAGGTGCGCTACACGATCGCGGCGGGCCGACTGATCGACTGGGCGGCCTTCGAGAACGCCATGGGGCCGCGCTGGTTCGACCGCCACGGCGGGGCCTAGGCATGCCCGTCAGCATTCTGATCTCTGCAGACATGGAAGGTGCCACCGGCGTGGCGACGCCCGAGGACGTGGTGCCAGGCACCGGGGCATGGGCAGGCGCCAGGGACTGCTGGACCGAGGACGTCAACGCGGCTGTTGCCGCCCTGCTTGAGCACGGAGCTGACGAGGTCGTCGTCACCGACGCGCACGGCAACGGCAGCAACCTGGAGACCGGCCGCATCGATCCGCGCGCCACTCTGATCAGGGGTCGATCGCGACGCTTCGGCATGCTGGAAGGTATCGACAGCGGAGTACAAGGGGCGGTGTTCCTCGGCTATCACGGCACGGCCGGCTCCGGCGGCGTACTCAGCCATGCGTTCATGACAGCCGGGATCCACACGCTGCGTGTCAACGGGGAGCCTGCTGGCGAAGGAACGATCAACGCCCATCTCGCCGCCTTCTTCGCCGTACCGGTGCTGATGGTGTCCGGTGACGAGGCGGCCTGCGCGGAGGCGGCCAGTTACGCCCCGGGTGCAGAACTAGTGAGCACTAAACGAGCGCTGACCCGATTCACGGCCCGGCTCCGGCCGACGACCGCGGTCCGGCAGGACCTGTCCGTGGCTGCCGAACGGGCACTCCAGGGACTGGAGCGGGGGCATGTGGCCGCTGCGGAACCGCCCGGCCCGGCGGGTGAGCTCTGCGCCGAGATCGAGTTCAGCAGCGAGAACTGTGCCCAAGCCGCTTCGGCCATCCCGGACGTGCAGATAACCGGATCACGATCCGTCCGCTACAGCTCCCATGACACGGCGACGTGGTACCGGTGCCTCGGCGCTATCTGGACGCTGGCCCGCTCCGCCCTGGGGGACAGCTATGGCTGACGGCATGGCGTCGTCGTCCGGGCCGACACAGCTGGTGACGCTGGCGTCTATTGAGGAGGCAGCCGCGGCACTGCCCGAGAGCGTCAGGAGTTCCCCCGTCGTCCTCTGGCGTGGAAAGACCTGGCTCAAGCTGGAAAGCCTCCAGCCCACGGGTTCGTTCAAGATTCGCGGCGCGGTTACCAAGCTGAAGCGGCTGCCGCCCGAGAGCCGGACGCGCGGCGTCGTGGCCTACTCCAGCGGCAACCACGGGATCGCCGTAGCCCGGGCGGCCCGCCTGTGCGGGACCAAAGCAACGATCGTGGTGCCGGCGGACGCGCCCGGCCCGAAGGCTCGCGCGATCGCACTCGAGGGGGCAACCATCGTTCCCTGCCCACCGGGGAGTGAGGAGCGTCGGCTCCTTGCCGAGAGCATCGCCACGACCACCGGCCAGGTATTGGTGCCGCCCTACAACGACCCGGACATCGTTGCCGGGCAGGGCACCATCGGCTTGGAGCTCTTGCAGCAGCTGCCGGACATCTCCTCGGTCGTTGTCCCGATTGGCGGCGGTGGCCTCATCAGCGGCATTGCTGCGGCGGTCAAGGCGGTCAAGCCGTCGGTGCGGGTCATTGGCGTGGAGCCGGAGCTCGCCGCCGATGCAAAAGAGGCGCTGGCCACCCGAAGTCCGGTGCAATGGCCGGCCGACATCGTGAGCCAGACGATCGCCGACGGCATCCGCACCCAGTCCCTGGGCTCGCTGAATTTCCTCCACGTCGTCAGCTTGGTCGATGAGATCGTGACCGTCACCGAGGAAGGGATCATGGACGCCGCGGTGGCGCTGCTGAGGCGCCGCCATCTCGTCGTTGAGCCGGCTGGGGCCGTGTCGATGGCTGCGGTTCGTAGCGGCAGCATTCCCGCTGACGGCGCAGCGGTCATCGTCTCCGGCGGGAACGCCAGCATCGAAATCCTCAGCCAAATGCTCCAGCTGGTAAGCCAGCTCGACCCGGTACAGCAACAGCCCGAGCGCGATCGCTCAGCAACCCCCAGTTAATAGCCATCAGAATCATGTGGCACGAGAAAGTGTTACCGAGGGACGTGAAATGCTAAGACTTATCCCGAAGACGGCTCGTCGCCGCCAGAATTCTCTGCCCGCCCTGATCCGGTCACGCCCCAGGCGCATCTGCTGGTCGGCCTTGATGGTAGGCATTATCAGCCTTGTTGCCAGCGCCTGTAGCGCAAGCTCGGGTACTCAGCCCTCGAGCTCCCAGGAGGTCAAAGGCACGGTAACTTTCGCGCTCGCGCCGGGGTTCCATCCGAATTACATCATGCCGATCGAGCCGGCCGCCTACGACAACGTGCAGAATTACAACCAGTTCCAGTTCCTGCTTTATCGCCCGCTCTACTGGCCGGGCGTAAACGGCACCTCAGCGACGAACACGTCGCTCAGCCTCGCCTACGCCCCCACCTTCTCCGATAACAACACCGTGGTGACCATCCGCCTCAAGAACTACATGTGGTCTGACGGCACGCCGGTGACGAGCCGCGACGTGTCGTTCTTCGTAAACCTGGTCAAGGCCAACAAAGCCCAGTGGGCCTCATATGAGCCGGGACAGTTCCCGGACGACATCAGCAGCATCGGGACACCCAATCCGCATACGGTCGTGTTTCACCTCAACCGGTCCTACAACCCGCAGTGGATAGCCGGGAATGACCTTTTCCTTATCCAGCCCATGCCGCAGCACGCCTGGGACAAGACATCCGTTAACGGGAAGGTCGGTAATTACGATGACACAACCGCGGGAGCCGTTGCCGTTTACAAGTTCCTGACGGCCCAGTCCATGCAGGAGTCCTCCTACGCGACGAACCCGCTGTGGAACGTGGTCGACGGCCCGTGGAAGCTTCAGTCGTTCAGCACCAGCGGGGCGGTGACCATGACCCGCAACCCCCGGTATTCAGGGCCGGCCAAGCCCAGCATAACCAAATTCGTGGAACTCCCGTTCACAACGGACACCGCTGAGACCGATGTCTTGCGGGCCGGCACCTCCATCAGCTACGGCTATATTCCGGCAGCCGACGTCCCGTCTGCCGGTTCAGTCGAGGCCGAGGGATACAGCCTGGCTGGCTGGCCGCAGTATCAGTTCGCCTATATCCTGCCGAACACCAACACGTCCAATTCCGCAACGCGGTCGGAATTCCGTCAGCTGTACGTGCGGCAGGCCCTGCAGCGTCTCGTGAACGAACCAGCCGATATCCGGGTGTTCTACCACGGTTATGCCACCCCGACCTACGGCCCGGTGCCCTACCTCAGCCAGTACGCCACTCATCTGGACAAGACCGGTGCCTACCCGTTCAGCATCGCTGCTGCGACCAGTCTGCTGAAGCAGCACGGCTGGAAGGTCGTGGCCAATGGCTCCGACACCTGCGCCTCACCCGGGACCGGGCCGAACAACTGCGGTGCAGGCATACCGGCCGGTGCCAAGCTGAGCTTTACGCTGACCTATTACTCCGGTGATGTCGGGGTGCAGCAGACCGAAGAAGCGCTGAAGTCGGACGCAAGTGAAGCCGGCATCAACATCGCGCTCACCTCGACAACCGTGGGAAGCATCCTGAGCGAAGCTGCGGCGTGCACCCCGTCTCAATCGGCCTGCGGATGGCAGATGGCGACATATGGCGGATGGACGCCGTTCTTGGACCCCGTCGTCACGTCTCTGTTCGAGCCCGGGCCTCTCGACGCGGAGAGCTATAACGATCCCAAGGACAACGCGAACATCAGCGCCGCGATCGACGGCAACGGAGGTTCCGCAACGGTCACCGCCTACGAGAACTACCTGGCGGTTCAGCTGCCGGTTATCTGGCAGCCAGACCCCGACTACCAGGTGTCGGCGATTAGCTCGAAGCTGCGCGGTGCCACCCCGCAAGACCCGACCCTGGCCATCAGCCCGGAGCAGTGGTACCTGACGAAGTGACGCCGGGAGGAACACCTGTGGCCAACCTGCTCGACGTCGAGGGTTTGCGCACGCATATCCGCATGCGCCATTCCACCGTCGAGGCCGTCGACGGGGTCTCGCTCACGATCCGCCAGGGCGAGACCGTCGGCCTCGTCGGGGAGTCCGGCTGCGGCAAGTCGATCACGGGCCTGTCGATCATGCGCCTGCTCCCGCCGGGCGGGCGGATCGTGGGCGGGTCCATCAAGCTGGCCGGCCAGGAAATCACCGCGCTCGCCGAGCCCGGGATGGCCCGCCTTCGGGGCAACGACGTCGCAATGATCTTCCAGGATCCGATGACCTCGCTGGATCCGACTATGACCATCGGCGACCAGATCGCCGAGCCGGTCCGGGCCCACAGGGCCGTCTCAAAGAAGGAGGCGCTGGAACGGGCCGCGGAGGTGCTGAACCTGGTCGGCATGCCGAAGCCGCTCGAGCGACTGAAGGCTTTCCCACATCAGCTGTCGGGCGGTCTCCGCCAGCGCGCGATGATCGCGATGGCCCTGGCCTGCGAACCTAAGCTGATCATCGCCGACGAGCCGACAACGGCCCTCGACGTAACGATCCAGGCGCAGATCCTCGCACTCCTCGATGATCTTAAGGAGCGGCTCGGCATGGGGATGCTGCTCATCACGCACGACATGGGCGTGATCGCGGGCCGGGCCAGCCGGGTGATGGTCATGTACGCCGGGCGGATCGTCGAGACGGCCGGAGCAGAGACCCTGTTCCGGGACATGCAGCATCCATACACAGAGGCGCTGCTCGATTCGATCCCGGACGTCAAGACCGGCAGGAAGGAGGTCCTCTACAGCATCCCCGGGCTCCCACCCGACCTGTCGAACGCGCCGGGCGGCTGTCGTTTCTCGCCACGCTGCCGCTACGCGCAGGACCGCTGTCGGGCAGAGGACCCGCAACTCGAAGGCGATCCCGCGCATAGGTACGCGTGCTTCTTCCCGGTCCAGCACCCGCGCCAACCCTCCGTCACTGCCATAGCGGCCTCAACCGCGAGCAGCGCGGCGTCCAGGTCCGCCGGTGATGCCGCGGCCGGGGAAGCGCTGCTGGTCGTAGATCACGTGGTGAAAGAATTCCCCATCACCAAGGGTGTTCTGCAGCGCCGCATTGGCTCTGTTAAGGCAGTGTCCGATGTGTCATTGCAGATCAGCCGTGGTGAGACGTTCGGGCTCGTAGGCGAGTCCGGATGCGGCAAGACCACCCTGGGGCGCATGATCACGGCGCTCGAGACGCCCGACTCGGGGTCGATCCGGTTTGACGGCACCGAGGTGTCCAAACTGCGCGGGGCCGTCCTGAGGCGCCAGCGGCGCCACTTCCAGCTCATGTTCCAGGACCCGTACTCGTCCCTCGATCCCCGGATGCGGGTCACATCGATCCTGCGTGAGCCGCTCGCCGCGCACCACATCGGGAGCCGGGCCGATCAGCAGGCCAGGGTCAAGGCGCTGCTCGCCGAGGTCGGCCTCTCCGCCCGGTCGCTCGGGCTCTATCCGCACGAGTTCTCGGGCGGCCAGCGTCAGCGCATCGGGCTGGCCAGGGCCCTCACCCTTGAGCCGAGGCTGATCGTCGCCGACGAGCCGGTCTCCGCGCTTGACGTCTCCATCAGATCCCAGGTTCTCAACCTGATGCGGCGGCTGCAGGCCGAGCGGAACCTCACCTACATCGTGATCTCACACGATCTCTCCGTGGTCCGGTATCTGGCCGACCGAGTCGGCGTCATGTACCTGGGCAAGTTGGTCGAGGTCGGTCCGGCCGAGCAGGTGTACGACCACCCCGCTCACCCTTATACCGCGGCACTGCTGGCCGCCATCCCAGTCCCGGACCCCGCTCGGGAGCGCGCGAAACGGCCGAGGGTGGCGGGCGAACTCCCGTCCGCAGCCCAGCCGCCATCGGGCTGCCGGTTCCGCACCCGATGCGCCCGGAGCCAGGACCTCTGCGCCCGCGAAGAGCCTGCGATGAGGGCTTTCGGCACCACGACCCACACCGCAGCCTGCCATTTCCCCCTCGAGCAGCCGATGCAGCTGCCGATTCAATCAGCAACGACATGATTAGACGGCCATGATCCCTTACATTATTCGCCGCATTGTCCAGTCGGTGATCGTCCTCATCGGTGTCACGATCATCGTGTTCATCATCCTGCAGCTGCTGCCAGGCGGCCCGGCACGGGCTCTGCTCGGACCGCGGGCAACGGCGCTGCAGGTCCATGAATTCATCGTCCAGAACGGCTACAACAAACCGTTCTGGATTCAGTACGGCGACTACATAGGTCACCTGCTGCAGGGCCACCTCGGGTACTCGATCCATTACAACCAGACAGTCAACTCGCTGCTGGCCCAGGACCTGCCGAAGAGCGTACTGTTGGTCGGCCTGAGTTACGTGGTCTCCGTCGTCATCGCCATACCTCTCGGCATTCTTCAGGCGGTCCGGCGCAACCGGCCCATCGATTACACTCTGACCGGCGCCTCCTTTATCGGCTACTCGATGCCGGTCTTCTGGCTCGGGATCCTGCTCATTCTGATCTTTGCCGTTTACCTGCACGCGCTTCCGCCCGAGGGGCCGCAGGGGACGACCATTCAGGCCGTGCTCGCACAGCCACTCGGCTTGGTCCTCCCGGTCGCCACGCTGTCCATCGTGACCGTGGCGCAGTTCAGCCGGTTTATGCGGTCGGCAGCGATCGATAACTTGGTACAGGACTACATCAGGACGGCGCGCGCCAACGGCCTGTCCACCAGGGCCGTTCTATTCCGCCACTTGCTGCGCAATTCGTTGATACCCATCATCACCCTCATCGGCCTGAGCCTGCCCGCCACCATATCGGGGGCTGTGATCACCGAATCGGTGTTCAACTACCCCGGCATGGGCCTACTGCTCTGGACCGCGGCCACGGTCCGGGATTACCCGGTGCTCCTTGGCTTCACGGTCGTGGTCGGGGCGGCCACGGTCGCGGGTTCCCTGCTGGCCGACGTGCTCTATGCGGTTGCCGATCCGCGGGTGCGTTACGCGTGAGCGACCACGATGCGAAAGGTGGTGATGGCTAGTGACGCTCGTCAGCGAGCCGGATGCCCAGCAACCGCCCGTCGGTGCGCCTATTCCTACTGAGGCCGGAGCAGGAAGCATCTGGCGGCTCATCTGGAACGTTTTCTTCCAGAATCGGCTGGCAGTGCTCGGCCTCGGGATTATCACCCTCATGATCGGCTTCTGCTTCCTCGGGCCGCTCTTTTATCACACCAACCAGGTTCAAATCAGCATGTACCAGGTCACCGAGCCGCCGAGCGCGCGGCATCCACTGGGCACAGACAACGTGGGCTACGACGTCCTGGGCCGACTCATGCTCGGCGGCCAGTCCTCGCTCGAGGTTGGCTTCGCAGCCGCGATCCTGGCGAGCGTCTGGGGCACTGCGTGGGGCGCGGTAGCCGGGTACGTGGGCGGCTGGGTAGACGCCATCATGATGCGCATCGTCGACTCGCTCATCGCCATCCCGTACTTGCTTGTTGTGCTGATCCTCGCGACCATCTTCGTTCCGACTATCCCGGTCCTGATCATCGTGATCGCGCTCGTCTCCTGGCTGGCCACGGCGAGACTGGTGCGGGGCGAAACTCTGTCATTGCGAGTCCGGGACTACGTCCTGGCTGCGAAAGGCGCGGGTGTCCGCGACCGCTGGATAGTGGTGCGCCACATCGTTCCCAACGTGGTGGGCACGATCGTCGTAGCCGCCACCTTCTCGGTCGCCGATTCGATCCTGCTGCTCGCCGCGCTCAGCTACCTCGGGCTCGGCCCCCCGCCGCCGGCCGCCAATTGGGGCGGCATGCTCAGCGACGGCCTGACGTACATCTATGACGGCTACTGGTGGCTCATTTATCCCGCGGGCCTAGCGATCGTCCTGACCGTGGTGGCCTTCAACTTCGTCGGTGACGCGCTGCGTGACGCCCTCGAGGTCCGCCTCCAGCAGCGGTAGCCCCAAACCTGGAAGGACCTGTGCCTTGCTGATGGACCTGCTGCGCGACGACATCGCGACGCTCACCCAGCTGTTCGGGCCGTCCGGCCACGAGGACACCGTGATCGCCGAATTCCTCGCCCAGGTCAGGAAGCTGGGCTTCAATACCACGGCCGACCGGCTCGGGAACGTGGTGGTGCGGGCCCGGCCCGCCGAGCCTGGCTGGCCCACGCTGGCCGTGTCCGCTCACCTAGACGAGGTCGGCTTCATCGTCAGCGAGGTCGGGAACGGATGGGTACGGGTCAACCGGGTCGGCGGGGTGCACGACCAGGTCATGGCGGGACAGCTGCTGGAGTTCAGGACCACTGGCGGGGACATCATGCAGGGTCATGTGAGCGTCAATAGTGCTCATCTCAACACACCGGATGCCTTGGGCAGCGCGATCCGGGTCGAGGACGCCCACGTCGACCTGCTGATCCGCTCCGTTGAAGAGCTCGTCCAGGCGGGACTGTCGCCCGGAGTGCCCGCCGTTTTCGCCGGACCATTTCATCAACGCGGCAGCCTGGTGAGGACCAAAGCACTCGACGACCGGGCCGGCCTGGCTGTGATCCTGGCCCTGCTCCGCAGCGTGCCAGATCTTCCGCCGGGCCCAGGGCTGACCGTTATCGCCACCGTGCAGGAAGAGTTCGCTCTCCGCGCCGGCATCACCGCGGCCGCGGCGGCCAAGCCGGACATCCTGATATGCATTGACATTACGCCGACAGCAAGCATCGCCGCCGATGCGGGCCAGCAGCTGCTCGGCGCGGGACCGGTGCTGCAGCGCTATTCACGGGGCAAGTCAGGCGGTGGGCTGATTCCCAATCCTCGCCTGGCGGGCTTCATAACGAGTGTGGCTGCCACCCACGGCATCCCGCTAGTCCAGCACACCCTCGATGGAGGCCTCACCGACGGCAGCTACATGCAGTACGCCGCCGGGGGGATACCAGTCATCGACCTAACCTTCGGCGTTCGTAACGCACACACGGCGATCGAGGTCGCCGACCTGCAGGATCTCGCGATGCTGGTAAGGCTGCTCGGCCGCCTGATGGCCAGCCTGCAGCAGGACTCAGACTTTGCCCGTGGCTAAGTCCTGGCCGGGCGCGCCGGAGACATTTTGGAGCACGCGATGAGATCCGATGACATCTTCGGCTTCGCGCAGATTCCCGACGCGGTCATCTCACCTGCAGGGGATGCCGTCGCGTTCACACGGCGGGCAGCTGATCGCGAATCAGATCGCTACCACTGGGAACTGCTCGTCACCGGGATTCCGGGTGGCGTCGAACCTGCCGTCGCCCGATCGCTGGGGGCAGACCTGCGATCACCGGCCTGGGCGCCTGACGGCCGCAGACTCGCCGCCGTTGAACGCGGTCCCGGGGATCTGGCATCGTCAATCGTCATCGTCTCCGCTGCTGACGGCGGCCGCCGGAGGCTGGACACCAAGGGCACCGAGCCCGCTAGTCCGGCCTGGTCGCCGGACGGCCGTGAGGTGGCCTTCCTCGGCCTGTCGCGGGTGAGCGAGCCCGGAAAGCCGGAACGGCGCTCTGGCTGGGGCAGCGCGCCAACGGTAGTCAGTAGTCTCTCGGCCAAGATCGACGGGCTGGGGATCGCTGGATCGTGGCGTCGGCACTTGTTTGCCGCGGATGCTGCCACCGGTACCGTGCGGCAGCTGACCGACGGGGACCTGTGGATCGAGCACTTCTGCTATTCCCCGTCCGGCCTCCTCGCAGCGTGCGGCAGCGGCCCGGGCTCTGCACGCGTGCCCCGCCAGCCGGGCGCGATCCGGCCCTCGGCGCTGTGGCTGGTCGATCGGGCCAGCGGTGCGCGGCGGGAGCTCGCCCCCGCTTCGGCCGGTGCCCGGTGCCCGGCTTTCGTCGCCGATCAGCTGGTCTTTGTCGGCCTGTCGGAGCTGCGTGCAGATCTGCCACGCCTGTTCGCCGTGCCGGTAGCAGGGGGGTCGGTGCGGCAGCTCGGCGGCATGCTGGATCGCGGATTGGTCACCGGCACGGCAACATTCACCGGCGGCTACCCCCCGATTGCCGGGCGCCGCGACGAGGTGCTGTTCTGTGCCCGCGATGGCGGCTGCGTCCAGCTCTACGAGACCACGCTGGGCAGCCCGGCCGTTACCCGCGTGGCCGGCACTGAGCTGGAGTCGATCGGCTCGGTCAGCGTCAGCCAAGCCGGTGACGTCATCGGTTACGTACGCGCCCTGGCCGGGGGCGGGCAGCAGCTCACGATTCTGGACCGGCGGTCCGGGCAACGCACCGTCCTGGCCGAATCGAACCCGCCCGGACAGGCATGGCCCGCCGAACCCGCGGAGTTCACCGCGCGCGACGGCCGCAGACTGTATGGCTGGGTCATCCGCGGCCGCTCCCGCGGTCGCGCGCCGCTGCTGGTGGATGTGCATGGCGGCTCATTCAGCGGCGCCTGGTCTCCGATCGTGCAGCCGTCTCGGCTTTACCAGCAGCAACTCGCCGCAGACGGCTGGACGGTCCTGCTCCTGAACGCGCGCGGCAGTGACGGATACGGTTCTGAATTCGCCCGGGCGGCCATAGGCGCATGGGGCGCCGCGGACGCGCCCGACTTCCACGATGCTATAGACGCGCTCATCGGCCAGGATCTGGTCGACCCGGACCGCTTGGCAGTGACCGGGTACAGTTATGGCGGCTTCATGAGCAACTGGCTCACTGCCACGAGCGACCGTTTTTCCGCTGCTGTAGCGGGAGGGTCCATTTGCGACTTCGTCAGCCTCTTCGGAACCTCCGACATGGGCTGGACCATGTCGGAATATGACATTGGGGTGCGTCCCGACGTCAATCCCGTGGAAACGCTCAGGCGGTCTCCAGTAGGCATCGGCCGACAGATCCGCACACCGACGCTGCTGCTGCACGGGGAAGCCGATCACCGCTGCCCGATCTCACAGGCGGAAGAATGGCTGGCGTTGCTGCACAGCAGCGGATGCGAGGCAACGCTGGTGCGTTATCCCGGCGCTAACCATGGCTTCCTAACGGATGGCGCACCTTCGATGGCGGCGGACTACGGGAGCCGTCTGGTGGACTGGATGGTCTCGCACGTGCCCGGCGGCTCAGCGAGCACCTCTTCCGTGCAATGGGCCGAAGGGTGAACGGTCCGCGCGGGCTGCCTCCGCTTTCCCGGCTGACCGAGGCCAACCTGACTGCCGTCGAGTCGAAGCTCGCCAACGTGCTCTCGCAGAGATACCCGGAAGCAGCGCTGCTCAGCGCCCGCAGCATGGCCGATGCGGCTGGCACGAGTCCCGCCAGCGTGACAAGGTTTGCAAGGAAACTCGGCTACACGGACTTCGCCGAGCTGCAGGCAGAGCTTGCCGTGGAGATGCGCGCCCGGCTCTCGTCGCCGCCCAAGCGGCTCACCGTCGACGTGCCAGGCCGGAGGAAGACGACCGCGGCATTGCTCCGCGACCTCGTAGCGAGGGACCGCGAGAACCTTGACGCAACCCTCAGCATGATCGACGAGGGCATGCTGGACGCGCTGATGCGGCGGCTGGCGCAAGGTTCCAGATCACAGATATACGTATCCGGATCGAAGAAAGGCAGCATCGTAGCTTCCTACTTCGCCATGCAGCTCGCCCAGCTCCGGCGCGGTGTCCGGCTGCTCAATCTCAGCGATCTGCTCGCTGACGAACTGCTGGACATGACCCACGAGGACTTGCTGGTAATCTTCGAGCCCCGCCGCGCAACGGCCATGCTGGTCAGCTTGCTTACCCAGGCGCGCTCGGTCGGCGCGCAGGTCGCGGCGTTCACAGACGAGCACCCGCCGGGAATCATTGCCGAATCCGATTTCCTGTTCCGCACCAAAGTGGACGCGATCAGCGTCTTCGATTCCTACGCGGCCATGTTCGCGCTCTGCGATGCTCTTCTCGCCGCGGTGGCCTTGCACGTCCCGCGAGTGGTCCGGGAACGGGCAGAGCGCCTCGAGGAGCTTAATGCCGCCCTCTCTACCTGGTACCAGCCGCGCGGTGGCTCAGCCCGGGATCCGGGCAAGAACCATTGAGGTTCGACGTCACTCTCCGCGGTGGGTGGATCGTTGACGGCTCAGGGGCACCGCCATTCCGAGCAGACCTGGGCATCGAGAGGGGCCGTGTCGCGGCCATTGGCCGTCTGGGCCAAGCGGAGGCGTCTGTCGTTGTTGACGTCCAGGGCAAGTACATCTTTCCGGGCTTCGTCGACGCGCACGTTCATGCCGATCTTCTCTTCAGCCGACCGGACGTTCAGGAAGCCGCGCTGCGCCAGGGCGTTACGACATTCATTGTTGGTCAGGACGGGCTATCACACGCACCGGCGCCGACCCAGACCGCAGCATATGTGCGTGAGTACTTCGGGGCCGTGAATGGCATGTCAGGTAAGGGCCTGCGGCTACCGCTCCCGACCATTGCCGAAGCGCTGAGTCAGGTTGAAACTGCGAGCCCGGTCAATCTGGCGTGGCTGATCCCGGCGGGCACGCTCCGGCACCAGGTCATGGGTCCGAGAGATCGCAAGCCGGAGCCCGCCGAGATCTCCGAGATGCAGTCGCTTGTCGCGGCGGGCATGGCAGATGGTGCCGTCGGCCTCTCGACAGGGCTTGATTATCTGCCCGGGCGGTACGCCGATACTGCGGAGATAGCCGCGCTGTGCGAGCCGATTGCCGAAGTCGGCGGAGTCTACGTTTCGCATATGCGCGGCTATGACGTCGCCGCTTGGCAGGGAATGGCCGAAGTATGCGCCATCGCCGAGCGCGCTCGGGTGCCAGTTCACGTTTCCCACTATTTCGGGCCCGGAATCATGCTCGCCCGGCTCATCGATGACGCGAGAAACGCCGGCGTCGACGTAACCTTCGATTCCTATCCATACCTGCGCGGCGCGACGATCCTGACGATGGCGGCGCTGCCGCCTGAGGTGCAGGACGGTGGCGTCGCCGAGACACTGAGCCGGCTCAAGGACCAGGCCGTGCGCAAACAGCTCAAGGAGCAGTGGTTCCCCGCCATCGCGGATCGCCTTCACGGCATCAGGCTGTCTTTTGTCGCCGATGGCGGCCTCGCTTGGGCTGAGGGCATGTCACTGGAGGACGCTGCCACGCAGGCGGGCCTGGACCTCGGCGACTTTGTCTGTGATCTCCTCGTCAGGAGCGATCTTGCGGTCGGCTGCGTACGCGCTGAGCGCCCGACAAACGGAGAGGAAGATGTCCGGGTACTGCTGCGCCATGAAGCCCAGATGGGCGGCTCAGACGGGATTTTCGTCGGGTCTGTGCCTCACCCCCGCGGGTGGGGCACGTTCGCGCGGTTCCTGGGACGTCACGTACGCCAGCTCCGCGACTGGACGTGGGCGGAGGCTGGCCTGCACCTCGCCGGACACCCAGCCCGCAGGTTCGGGCTGGGGGACCGGGGCCTCGTCCGGAACGGGTACATCGCCGACCTCGCGGTGGTTGACCCGCTTGTCGTGGCGGACCAGGCGACCTACGCCGAGCCGCGGCGGCCTGCCGTCGGCGTTTCCGACGTCCTTGTGGGAGGCAGGTTCGTGCTCCGGGATGGAGAGCTTACCGGCGCCAGGCCCGGCTGGGGACTGCGGCGCGTAAGTGGCTAAGGATCAGCCAGTCTTGGAGTCCAAGGCCCGATGCCAGGGACCCACATGCAGGTGGATGAGCGTGTCCATCCGGCTGGGCTCGGGTCAGGGTGCGTGCCGAGCGTCACCGTCGCCGTGCTCTCCTGCCATCGCGGCTGTAGCCGACCTGCACCTGCCCCCGCCTTCTTGGTCAGGGTCAGTTCCTGCAGCTGGATGTGGCTGGTCGCGGCCGGGCCGCTGACCTTGGTGATCATGTCACCTTGCCGCAGGTCCGCAGTCGCGGCCGGGCCGGGCGGCGCCGATCAGCCCGCCAGCAATTCCCCGACGACGAGCGCTGCTGAGGGCGCTGTCCATAGCCGCCGCCGACGCATGCCGACTCCCCCGGGCGTGGCGCCCTGGTGTCCCCGCTGCCGTTCCGTGGCGCACACCGGTGCTTCCCCGTACCCCCCCGGCCGTGGCGAATAGTCCACGGCCAGCGCCGACACAGCCGGGCTACGGCTGACTGCCCGCCATGACCTCGCTCCGCGCGACCAGCGCTGCCTTGCGCGGGCGCCCGCGCGGCATCTTGCCCGCCGCGATGGCCCCGTGCAGGAACAGCGCGCCTCCCCAGACGCCGAACGGCTCGCCCCGTTGCAGCGCCCCGGCCAGGCAGGCGGACTGCACCGGGCAGACACCGCACAGCGCCTTCGCGCGCAGCACATCCTGTGGTGAATCGGCGAAGAAAAGCTCCGGGTCGTTGCTGCAGGGCAGCTGCGGGGTCGCGGCCGGCTGCACCGGCTGGCGGCGGCCCGTTCCCGGCGCGTAACTCGCGTCGTACATCGGTTCCTCCCAGCTAGGACCGGCTGTCTGCGCCCGGCAGCTTCAGCTGGCCGGGCGCAGACGCCGATCGGTCCCGATCACGAGTGCGCTGCCCGCCGAACGAGCCGGGCTCCCACGCGGGATGCCGCGATGCCGGATCCGGTGCGCGCCCGCGTTCCACGGGCCCGCCTGACCCGAGCCCCCGTGGCTGCTTCCTTGCGCAGTTCCCTGGCCCGCTCGGCGGCCATGCTCTGCAGTAGGTAGGGATACATCTCGTCCTCCTTGGTCCTCGCACCTTCGAGACTCGTCGTAAGGCTCCTCCCGGTGCATCGGGAAGACGCCTTATCTCTGGTGCGCCAGGGCCTTAGAGGCCGCCTCGCCCTGCTTAGTACTGGATGAGACGGCGAAGAGCCCGGAAACTCATCGCAAGCTCCTACGCCAGCTCGGTCCCCCGCGTCGCCCCGACAGCCTTGGCGCCGGCGGGCTCGCTGCTGCTCGCGCCCCGCATCAGCAGCAGGTAGACCGCGGCCGCCACAACCCACCCGATGATCCACGAGATGTCCGCGCCGCCCAGCTTGGCAACGAGCGGGCCGATGTAGTCGGGCTGCGAGACGAACGGCCACTCTGCACCCAGGCCGATCGCGTAGGCGAGCAGCCCGCGCCAGGCGACCTTGCCGTAGATGCCGTTCGGGACGAAGAAGGACTCCACGTCGTAGCGAGCGTGCCGGATCACGAAGTAGTCGGTGAGGTTTACCGCCGACCACGGGATGAAGATGACGAGCAGGACGTCAAGGAAGTTGCTCAGGTTCGTCACGAAGTGCTGGTAGCCGAGGAGCGCAACGACCAGCCCGGCGGCCATGACGCACAGGAAGGGCACGAGCCGGACGGTGAGTGAGACCGCCTTGAAACGGCGCCACATATTGCCGAACGCGAGTATCTGGAACCCGCCCGTGTATGCGTTGAAGGTGCAGGCGTCAATGAGGCTGAAGGCCATGACGATCAGCGCCCATTTGCCTGAGACCTTGCCAACCGCGGCGACTACTCCGAGGCTCGGCAGCAGGGCGGCGAAGTAAGCACCGATGACGCAGGATCCCACGGTCGCCAGGACGTTGGTCTCGTGGGCCGGCAGCGAGCCGTGGGCCAGGGCCTGAATGAGCATGATGAGGAGCGAAATCCCCACGATGACCGCCGTCGCGCGCATGACGTGGTGGATCCAGCGGTAACCGAATGTGCCGATCACGACCGCTGGGACGGTGAGGATCACCGCCCACCACGGGATGCTCACAGAGCTCACGACGCCCTGCATGCTCCCCGACTGGATGACAAGCTGAGCGGCGATGAATCCTACGTTGAGGAGCAGGACGCAGGGAAACAAGAATGCCGAGCCGTAGAACCCGAACTGCCCGCGGCTCTGGATGGTTTGCGGAACGCCGAGCACCGGACCCTGAGTGGCGTGCAGCGCTATGAGCAGTATCGGCCATGATCTCGTCGCCCCTTTCGTGAGCGGTCGTGACTTATTTCTGAGAGCTGACCAGGTCGGCCGCCCTTTCTGCGATGGCCAGCACCGTCGCGTGGGGATGCGCGTTGGGGATCGCGGGCATCACCGACGCATCCGCGACCCGCAACCCGTCTATCCCTTGCACCCGTAGTTCCAGGTCCACCACTGCGCGCTCGTCCTGGCCCAGCCGGCACGTGCCAACCGGGTGGTAGTAGCTGCCCACCGCGTGCCGGACGTAGTCCCGCACGTCGGCGTCGGTACGCACGTCGGGGCCGGGGTAAAGCCTCCGGTGCTGCTCCTGCCGGGGCTCGCCCCAGAAGCCTCGGCCGGAGGTCGCTTGCTGGATCAACGTCACCCCGGCAGCCAGCGTGTCCAGGTCCCGTCCGGTGCGCAGAAATCCCGGGTCTATCAGGGGAGGCGCTTGCGGGTGCGCAGATGCGAGCCGGACCGAGCCACGGCTTTCCGGCGCCACCAGGGAAGCAACCAGCGCGTACCCGGTCGGCGGAGGCTCGTTCCCCGCGGCCGTCAGCGGAAGCAGGATCGAGAACAGGTGCAGATCGGGGGCCGTGCCTCCAAGCCCGCTGCGCAGTGCCGCGTACATCTCGCCGTGGTTGTACTGGCTGACCGGCAGCGCATTCTCGGTGGCGTACGACGTTAGTGCAATGGGGTGATCTTGGAGGTTCTCGCCAACTTCTCCGGCATCCGCCACCGGGCCTATCCCGAGGTTGCGTAGCCGATTTGCCGGGCCAATCCCGGAGAGCATCAGCAACTGCGGCGTGCCGATGGCCCCAGCGCAGAGGATTACCTCACGTGAGCAGCTCACCAGCGCTGGCGCTCCGTTGCGCAGGTAGCTGACGCCGGTGCACCTGCTGCGGGTGAATCTTAATTTGGTGACGCGGCAGTCGGCGCGGACGACCAGGTTGGGGTTGCCGAGCATCGGCCGCAGGTAGCCGTCGGCGGGGCTGACACGCTCGCCGTCGGCGATGGCCAGGTCGACCCAGCAGACGCCTTCCTGGTTCGGCCCGCTCAGATCGTCGGTTGCCGGCCAGCCGGATGCCGTCAGCGCCGCTGCGAACGCGGCGGCGACCGGGTGCCGGCTGGTTTCTGGCACCGGACCAACTCGTATCGGCCCATCTCGGCCGCGGAGCCCCGGATCGTGCCCGGGCGCAGATTCGGTCCGCCGGAAGTACGGCAGCAGGTCGGCGAACGCCCAGCCCTTCGCGCCCGCAGCCGCCCAGTTGTCGTAGACGGCTCGGTTGCCCCGGGTGTGGGCCATGCCGTTGATTGCGCCGGATCCGCCAAGAGTCCGGCCTCGTGGGTAGACGATCGGGCCCGCTTCGGCTTGGGGGACGGTGGCGTCGCCCCACTCCGCGGCCGAGCCGAGGTTCTCCGGCCATGCGTTGGGAACGGTCGTCGCGCGGGTACGTTCCGAGCCCCCGGCCTCCAGGAGCAGCACCCGGGCACTGGGATCCTGCGCGAGCCTGGCCGCGACGACGCAGCCCGCACTGCCCCCACCGACGACGATGTAGTCGAAACCGTCCATCGCTCCCTCTTGCTCGCCATCGCCCGGGCCACCGGCCGCCATCGCGTGCGGCTATTGCGGCGATGCGTCCTCTGGGCTCGTGTCGGCGCTGGACTCATAGAACAAGTCCGCCACCGCATCGCTAGTGGTCAGCCACACACCATCGCGGTCGCGCAGCTGCTCGAGCGCGCGAGCCAGGTGGATCGCCCGCCATGGCTGGCCGACCAGGAACGGGTGGAACCCGACTCCCAGCACGCGCCCGTGGTCACCCGGGTCAGCGAGCATCTGATCCACGGCATCGAGGATCGACTGCGCGAACTCCGCCCCGGTCTCGTGATGGAGCATGAACGCGACGACGTCGTTGAGTTCCCGCTGGTAGGGAACCGAAGCCAGCGACCCGCTGGTGACGTTCACCCAGTGCGGCTGGTCGTCGTCCGCCCAGTCGATCGTGTACCGGTAGCCGGCCTCCGCTATCACGTCGAACGTGTTCATCGTCCCGGTCAGCGCCGGCCCGATCCAGCCCGCAGGCGGGTGCCCGACGGCGGCCTCGATCGTGCTCGTGACCTTCTTGACGAGCTCGACCTCCGCGTCACGCTCGAGGCCGACCTGCCAGGTGGAGTTGTTGTCGCCGTGCGCGACCCAGCTCGTCCAGCCGCGCTTGAGCGCCTCCTCGATCAGGCCGGGATACTCGGTGCAGGCATCGCTGTTGACGATGCCCGTCACCGGGATACCGGCCCGGTCCAGGATGTCCATGAGCCGGAATGCGCCCACCCGCGGTCCGTAGTCCCGCCACCCGTAGTTCATCGGGTCCGGCACCAGGTCGGCCGTGTACGGCACGAGGGACAGGCCCGGCTTCCCCCACGGGTAGTGCTCGATTGCCACGCCGAACCAGAGGGCCAGGCGGGAGCCGCCGGGAAGCTCGAACGGCGGCCGGTGAACGATCGGCGAGTACTCGTAGAACGGGTTCCTCACGGCATTTCCCCCGGTCAGGTGGTGGGCCCGAGGTTGATCACAACGGTCTTGAGCTCGAGGTACTCGTCCATGGTCTCTCGGCAGGTCTCGCGGCCCCAGCCAGACTCCTTGTAGCCGCCGAACGGCAGAGCCGAGTCGCAGGCCTGATAGCAGTTGACCCACACCTGCCCGGACTCCAGTGCCGCGGCCACCCGGTGCGCTCGCGTCACGTTCTGCGTCCACACGCCCGCCCCCAGTCCGAATCGGGTGTCGTTGGCCGCCTCCAGCACCTCCTCGTCGGTGTCGAACGGGATCACGGTTATCACCGGGCCGAATATCTCCTCCCGCGCGACACGCATGTCGCTGGCGGCGTCGACCATGACGGTGGGCTTGATGAAGTAGCCGTCGTTGCCCCACCGGGCTCCGCCGGTCACGATCTTGACGCCTTCCTCGCGCCCGAGGCGGATGTACCGGGAGACGCGGTCGAAATGCTCCTGAGAGACCAGGGGGCCCATCTGCGTCTCGCTGTCCAGGCCGGGGCCCATCTTCACCGACTTGGCGTAGTCCGAGATACCGGCGACGACGTCGTCGTAGAGCGTGCGCTGAACGTACAGGCGGGCGCCGGCGATGCAGCTCTCTCCCTGGCAGACAAATCCGGCAATGCAGGCGGCCGGGATCGCTTCTGCCAGGTCGGCGTCGGCAAAGATGATGTTCGGTGCCTTCCCGCCGAGTTCCAGCGACACGCGCTTGAGCGTGGGAGCGGCGTTCTGGACTATCAGCTTGCCCACCTCGGATGATCCCGTGAAGCTGATCTTGTCGACGCCCGGGTGGCGGACCAGGGCTTCGCCGGCCTCCTCGCCGTACCCGGTTATGTAGTTGACGACGCCCTCGGGGATTCCGGCCTCGAGCGCCAGCTCTCCGAGCAGCGCGATCGACAGCGGCGTCTGCTCGGCCGGCTTGATCACGATCGTGCACCCGGCGGCCAGGGCGGGGGCGAGTTTCTTGACCACGGCCAGCAGCGGCAGATTCCACGGGGCGATGGCGGCGACGACGCCGATCGGCTCGCGGAGCGTGTAGGCGTGGTAGGAATTGCCGAGCGTGGCGGGGAACGAGACCGGGATCGTGTCGCCCGTGATCTTCGTCGGCCAGCCCGCGAAGTAGCGCAGCATGTCGACGGTGAACGGGACGTCGAAGAAGCGCGCCTCGTTGATGGGCTTGCCGTTGTCCAGCGAGTCGATCTGGGCGAAGTCCTCGAGGCGGCCCTCGATCATGTCAGCCAGGCGCCAGATCAGCTTTCCCCGCTCCTGCGGGGTGGTGCGCTTCCACGGCCCCTTCAGGGCGCGCCGCGCGGCGGCCACGGCCCTGTCGACGTCCTCGGCCGCCCCGCGCGGCGCCGAGGCGATCTCGCCGCCGGTGGCCGGGTCGTACACCGGAAAGCTCTCGCCCGAGGCGGCCTGCACCCAGTCGGCGCCGATCAGCATCGAGGTCGTGCCTTCTGTGTACTTCCGCGCGCTCTCTGACAGCTCAACTACGGACATCGCACGTCCCTCCGTCGCTGGTCCTTCGTGATCACCATGCCGTAGCAGCTTCGGGGCCGTCTACGCCTCGTCTGGACATTTGTAGCCATCTGCACCGTGCTTATGGCCGGGCCGGCTTATGACCGGGCCGCGCGAAGCTCGGGGCATCGCGCGGCCCGGCTAGCTTCAGTCGGCTGCCCCGGCCTGGCCCAGAGCGGCGCGATGCAGACCTGGCCCGACTGGTGCCGGTGGCGCGATCCGCACGGCGAGCAGGTAGAGCACGAAGGCCACGACGCCTCCCACGATCCACGAGATATCGACGCCGCCAAGCGAGCTCACCAGCGGCCCGGTGTAGAACTCCTGGCTGATGAACGGGACCTCCGCGGCGACCGCGATGACGTAAGGAATCAGGCCGCGCCAGATGAAGCCCGGGTACTGGCCGTTAGGCGTGAAGAACGACGGCACGTCGTAGTTGCCGTGCCGGACGATGTAGAAGTCGGCGAGGTTGATGGCCGACCACGGGATGAAGACGAACAGGAGAACGCTGAGGAATTCCTCGACCTTGGGCACGAACGAGGTGTAGCCGAAGAGCGCCGCCAGGACGCCCGCGACGAGCAGCAGGCCACAGCCGACGACGCGCGTGGATATCTTGTCGCGTACATCCCGGAAGCAGCTCGCGATCGTCGCGATGGCCAGCATGCCGGTGTACACGTTCAGCACGTCGGAGCCGATGAGGCTGATCGCCATGATGGGCAGGATCCAGATGCCGCAGATCGTCTTGACGGCAACTGGGACGTTCGAGCCGGCGATCGGCAGCAGGCTGCCGATGTAGCCGCCGAGGATGCCAAGGAAGATGGTGGGAATGGCGTTGCCGAGCATGACCGCCCAGAACGGCCCGCGGGCGCGGACGTTCTTCGGCAGGTAGCGCGAGTAGTCCGACACGTAGGGCGCCCAGCTGAGCATGTTCGTGGCGGCAAGCGCGACCACCGTCATGAAGAGCGGGAAGCTCGCCAGGTGGAAGCCGGTCATGCTGTGCGGGAAGTGATGGCTGCTTCCGTAGATCGCCGTCTGGATGATGACCACGATGAACGTGGCGACGAGAATCAGGAACATCCACCGCTGCCAGCGATGCACCCAGTCGTACCCGTACAGCGCGAGAAACGCGACGGGTATGGCCACGATGATGATCCAGACCGGGATGCTGACGCTCGAGATCATCACGTTCATGGACTGCGCCTGGACGACCATCTGGGCTGCCAGGTAACCGAAGTCGAGCACGACGGAGGCGGCCAGGACGAACAGGGATCCGTAGAACCCGAACTGAGCGCGGCTCTGGATCATCTGCGGGACGCCGAGTCTCGGGCCCTGCACCGCGTGGAAGCCGACCAGCAGCAGCCCAAGGACCGTGCCGATAGCCCACGCGAGAACGCCCCAGAAGAAGTTCCCGACGATCTCGACCGCGATCGCCCCGAGCAAGATGCCCAGGATCGTCAGCGTCGCGCTGAACCACAGCGTGAACTGATCGCGCACCCGCCCGTGACGTTCGTCCTCGGGGACGTAGTCAATCGAGCGGACCTCGATCTCACCGAGCTTTTCGCTGGAACTCGCCCTCACGTCAGACATGTAGGAAGCTCCTCTCCCCTGTGCCACGTGTGGATATCTGAGTAGTGGGTGACCTCCCGGCCGAAGCCTGGATCGCTCGATGTCGGCCCTGAATTGACTTGTGCGAAAGGACACCGGCGCGGAGCCGACGGCCACGAATCCCCTCCAGGCCAGCAAGGACAGACGGTCCTGCCGGACTGGCGAAAGCATCCCTGACCGCAGACAGGCCAGACACTACAATCACTTGGTGTGGACTGTCAACAATCGTCAGTAGACTTGCCGACCCGCCCTCGCACGCTCGTTTGTGACGCTACCGGCCGGTCCAGCGAAGGCTCCATGTCTATAGCTAACAGTTGACAGCAGGCGGCCAGCAATGCTGGAATCGCCGTGACCTTCCCCGTTCGCTGGCAGGGGTGCGCTGTGACCGTTGATGAGCACAGCAACGTGGGCCCGAGCGTGCGTTGCTCGACCTGTCCCTTCACGCCAGTACCCTGGCGGCGTCTCCTGCCGGTGTCAGCGCCGGGCCAGCCATCCATCCCGTGATGCACGCAGGTGGCCGCCAGTGCGGGGGCCCGTTCGCGTGGCCGGAGCACCTGGCAGGCCGCGGAGCCGCTGCCGCTGGCGGGTCAGAGGTCGTGAAACGGGCGCAGATCAATGATGGGGAAGGCAGGGCGATTGCATGACTGCAGATCCGGTGGCTGCTTATGTGGCGGGCCGCGAATTCCGGATGCTGATCGACGGGGAGTTCGCCGACGCCGGGCAGGCCGCAGTCAGCGAGGTGATCGACCCGTCCACGGGCCGCGTCGTCGGGGAGGTGCCGGTGGCGTCTCCGGCGGACGTGACCGCCGCGGTGGCCGCGGCGAGCGCGGCGCAGCCCGCCTGGCAGGCGCTGGGCATCGACGGCCGAGCCGAATGCTTCCGCCGCTTCGGCGAGCTGCTGAGCGAGCGGCGCGAAGAACTCGCGATGCTGGACGCGCTGGACTCGGGCAATCCGGTGCGCGCGATGCGCATCGACATCGACTTGTGCAAGCCGTATCTGGCGGGCTGGCCGCAACTGGCCCGCTGGCTGTCCGGCGAGGTGATCCCCGGCAGCCCCGGCCGCCTGCACTACACGACGTACCGGCCGTACGGGGTCGTGGGACGGATCACTGCGTTCAACCATCCGGTGATGTTCGCCGCGACACGGCCGCTGCCGGCGCTGATTACCGGCAACACGGTGGTGCTCAAGCCGGCTCCGCAGGTATCGCTCTCCTCGCTGGCGCTTGCCCAGCTGTTCGCTGACGCGTTCCCGCCGGGGGTGGTCAACGTGGTGACTGGAGGCGCCGAGGCCGGTGACGCGCTGGTAAGCCACCCGGCCGTGAAGCGGCTCGCCTTCACCGGCTCGGTTCCCACCGGCCTGGTCATCCAGCGCCGGGCGGCCGAGTCCGGTCACGTCAAGCACATCTCGCTGGAGCTGGGCGGCAAGAACGCGATGGTCGTGTTCCCCGATGCGGACATCGAGGAGGCGGTGGCCGGTGCGATCTTCGGGATGAACTTCACGACGTGCCAGGGCCAGTCCTGCGGGTCCAATTCGCGGGTGCTGGTGCACCGGCGCAGCTACGACGAATTCGTCGCCCGCACGGCCGAGCAGCTTCGCGGCTTCACGGTTGGCGTTGCCTACGACGACAACACCGACATGGGCCCGCTGGTCAGCGCCCAGCAGTACGAACGGGTCAACCGCTACCTCGAGGCGGGCGTGCGGGAGGGCGCCACGCTCGTGACGGGCGGCGAGCACCCGGAGGGCGCGCCATCGGGCGGCTACTACGTGACTCCGGCCGTCTTCGCCGACGTCCGGGGAGAAATGTCGATCGCCCGTGAGGAGATCTTCGGGCCGGTGATCAGCATCCTGCCGTGGGATGACTACGACCAGATGATCGAGCTGGCGAATGCCGTGGACCTCGGCCTCACCGCCAGCGTATGGACCAGGGACCTGGACCTGGCACACCAGACCGCCGACCGGCTGGACGCCGGGTATGTCTGGGTAAACGACAGCACCATCCACTACTTCGGCACCCCGTTCGGCGGCACGAAGGACAGCGGGATCGGCCGCGAGGAAGGCCGCGACGAGCTGTTCAGCTACCTGGAGACCAAGGCGGTGCACCTGAAGCTGGGTGACCCGCGCGCCGCGTTCACGCGGATGTAAGCCGGCCGCTACGGCCGGCAGCACGGCAGCAAGAGGCAGGTGACGGACGTTTGAGCCCGAGCGAGTTCTCAGTCGGCACGAAGGTCATCAGCGGGCTGGGCAGCCTTGCCCGGCTCGCCAGCGAAGTGGAGCAGTCCGGCGCGCGCCGGCTCGCGGTGGTCGCAGACCGGGGCGTGGCCGACGCTGGCCTGCTGGCCGAGGTGCTGCAGGGTGTGGACAGCGGCGCGATCGCTGTCACGCTGCTGGTCGACCCGGATCCGGATGTGGCGGCGGCGGAGCACGCGGCCGCCGCGGCCCGTGCAGCCGGGTGCGACCTGGTGCTGGCCGTTGGCGGCGGGAGCGCCCTGGCCGTGGGAAAGGCCACCGCGATCCGGCTGACCAATGACGACCGCATCGACGCCTACCAGGGCGTTAACCAGGTCCCGGCGCCTCCGGCACCGACGATCGCGATCCCGACCACGGCGGGCAGCGGCAGCGAGGTGTCCAAGGTGCTGGTCCTGCACGAACCCGGCAGGAAGGACGAGCTCGTCGTGCGGGCCGACGGCTGCGAGCCGCGCGCCGCCATCCTCGACGGGACCGTGCTGCGAAGGCTTCCCCGTGATCCGCTCCTGTATGCGGGGCTCGACGCCTTGTCGCACGCGATGGAGGCTCAGTGGGCCAGGCGAGGATCCTGGTTCACGGCCGCACTCGGCGAGGCCGCCGCACGGGAGATCATAGAGGTCCTCCCCGAAGCCGCGGAGGGAGCGCGCAACGGCGCGAACAGCGGCGGGGACAATGACGAATCCCTGCAGCGCCTGATCGATGCGAGCTGCGCAGCGAACATGGCCTGCGGTAACAGCGGGCTCACCCTCGTGCACGCGCTCTCAACGGCGCCGTCTGTGCACCTGCCGCACGGGCTGAAGAACGGCATCCTGCTGCCCTATGTCGCGCGCTTCAACGAGGAGGGCTCCGCGCCCGCGACGGGGTCGCTGATTGCGCAGATCGGGCCCCTCTACCGCACGCTCGGCTTCCGGCCGGTGTTTCCGTCGGGCCTGGCTGAGACCGGCGCGGCGGACGCGATGGTGGCGGCCAGTTCGGGTCACCCGTTCCGGGCGAACAACGTCCGGGAATCCGGCGATGCCGAGCTCTTCGGGATGCTGGAGGAGGCCGGCCTGCCGCGGAGGTGATCGAGGACCAGCCGATGTCCTCCGGCGGCATGCCTGGCTCTGCGGGATGCCGGTCACCGTGATGCGCATTCCGCAGCCCGACCTAGGTCGCGCTGCCGCTCCCATCAACCCCGGGACAGCCGTCCCCATGCCGCGCGGGGTCGCTAGTTGTCATCAGCTAGCAGTTGACAGCTAACCCGATTCGGTGCTGGAATCAGCCGAAGGAAGCTGCCTCTCGTCACCTGGGGTGAATCTGTGACCATTGATGCGCACATGCATGTCGGCGAGTTCCCGTTGTTCAATGTGCGCCTCGATGCCGAGGGACTGGCCGGAATTTTCAGCAAGCATCAGATCCACGCCGGCATGGTCTTCCACCCCAACAACGCCATGGTCCGCGAGGTCATTGAGGGAATCGAGCCGGCCTACGGCTTCTACTGGGCGAACCCCAAGCAGCCTGGCTTCGTCGAGGAGGCCGCCACCTTCCTCGATCATCCTAAATTCCTCGGGGTCAAGATGCACCCGCTGCTGGACGGGTATCACCCCAACGACCCGCTGGTTCACCCGCTGATCGAGCTTCTCGTGGAGCGGGACATTCCGGTGCTGATCCACTGCGGGCACCCGATATTCACCCTGCCGTGGAGCATCGAGGAGCTCATCGTTAACTTCCCCGAGGCCAAGGTGATTCTTGGCCACATGGGCCACGGCAACATCATCTACATCAATGCCTGTATCGACATCGCAGACCGGCATCCCAACGTCTACCTGGAAACATCCGGTATGCCGGAGCACGCGAAGATCGCCGCAGCAGTCGAGCGGGTCGGTCATCGCGTGCTGTACGGATCGGACGCCCCGTTCCACGATCCGTCGGTTGAGATGCTGAAGGTCAAGGTGAGCGGGCTGGACGACGCCGGCGTGCAAGCGGTTCTGCACGATAACGCTCAGCGTCTCTTCTTCGGTGGAAAGGACTAGCCAGGAATGCGCGATCCGGATTTCACGCTAACCGCAGGCCCCACGGCGGCATCCCCGGCCACGCTTGCGGCGCTTGGCAGCCCGATTACGTATCACTACGACCCGGTCTTCCTTGATGCCTTCCGGCGCACCGAGGCGAAGGTCGGACAGGTGTTCCAGACGCAGAACGAAATCATCCTGCTGCAGGGCGAGGCCGTCCTCGGCCTGGAGGCGGCGGCCCGCTCGCTCGTACGCCCCGGGATGCGGGTGCTGAACCTGGCGTCCGGGGTCTTCGGCAAGGGCATGGGCACCCGGCTCAAGGCGCTGGGCGCGGACGTGGCCGAGCTGGAGGTCGCGTACAACGACGTGGTCGATCCGGGGGCAGTGGCCGACTACCTCGACGCCCACCCGGGAGTTGAGCTGGTGGCCGTGGTCCATTCGGAGACGCCGTCGGGAACCCTGCACGACTGCTCGGCGATTGGGCCGATCGCGCGGGCGCACGGCGCGGTGACGCTGGTGGATGCCGTGTCCTCGCTGGGCGGCGTGCCGTTCGAGGTGGACGCCTGGCAGCTGGACGTATGCGTGGCCGGCCCGCAGAAGTGCCTGGCCGGGCCCCCCGGTATCGCGCTGGTCTCGGTCAGCGGCGCGGCGTGGAAGATGATCGAAGCGAACCCCGATGCGCCGCGGGCCTCGTACCTGTCGCTGCTGGACTGGCGCGAGCGATGGCACGGCGAGGGCCGGTTCCCGTTCACGCCGCTGGTGAACGACATCAACGGCCTTGAGGCCGCGTGCGACCAGCTGCTCGAAGAAGGGCTGGAGGCCGCGTTCGCCCGCCACCACCGCGCCGGGGCGGCGTGCCGGGCCGGGGTTAAAGCGATGGGCCTGGAGATCTGGCCGAGGACCGAGGAAATCGCGGCCGCCTGCGTGACCGCGATCAAGGTTCCCGACGGGATAGATCATGAGGCCGTCCGGGCTCACGCGAGGGCTAACTATGGCGTGATGATCTCCCACGGGCAGGGCGCCGGAAACCTCGTCCGGATCGGTCACATGGGCCCGTCCGCCAACCCGATGTATCCGGTGGTCGGGCTGGCGGCACTGGGCCGCACCCTGGTCGACCTTGGTGCCGACGTCCGCATCGGCGAGGGCCTCGAAGCCGCGCTTGCCGTGCTCGCCGACGGCCGCTAGCCGCGCAGCGGTCAGCTCGCGGTGCCGCTGGCGGTCAGCTCGCGGTGCCGCTGGCGGTCAGCTCGCGGTGCCGCTGGCGGTCAGGGTGTCCCAGTCCTGCGCACTGAGGGATTCCCGCAGGCGCTCGCCGGGGACCCGGACGTGCGCCGCCGCCAGCGCGGCGGCCTCGTCCGCGTCGCGCTCCCTGATGGCCGCGAGGATCGCGCGGTGCTCGCTGACGGAGTTCTCCAGGTTGCCGCGCAGGGCCAGCGTCTGCGGCTGGAACCGGCCGGTCTCGGCGACCAGGCGCCGGTGCACCTCCACCAGCTTCTCGTTTCCGCTGAGCTCGCACAGCAAGTTATGGAACGAGACGTTGGCCGCGAAGAAGTCAGCGACCGCGTCGTTCTTCGCGTGCGCGGCCATCTTGTCCACGAGCTCGCTGAGACTATCCAGGTCCGACTCGGATACCCGCGGCACTGCCAGCCTGACGGCGAGGACCTCCAGCGCTTCCCGTACCTGGTAGGCGTCGACCAGCTCGCGCGGCGTGATCGCCCGGACCTCGGCGCCGCGGCGCGGCCGCACGGTCACAAGGCCGTCGGCCGCGAGCCTGCCCATCGCCTCGCGGATCGGGCCCCTGCTGACCGACAGCTGCTTGGACAGCGCTACCTCAGACAGCTCGGTGCCAGGCGGCAGGCGATTCGCCATGATCTCGGCGTGAAGGTGCTCATACACCCGTTGCCACAGCGTTGAGTTGTCAAATGCCGGAGTCACCGGGCCTCCCTAGATCAGTGATTCCTTGGGTTCAACGGTCGCAGCCGATCGCTGAACGTCCAGTTGTGGCGCTGATAGAGCGGTTGTGCCAGACGCACGCTGCCATGGCCAGCACGGGCTGGGCGACGCGCCTGCTCGCACGGCACGATCTGGTCGCGCAGCGCTAGGCACAGCTTCAGCCCCCAGTACTAGCGGTTGTGGGCGGCGCAGTAACCGTCGTTCGCTCACCCGGTAAGGATCAGTGGCGCAACGGCCCTGGGCCGCTCGCGTTGGCCAGGTTCCTCGGACAGTCAGGGAAACAGGTGCCCCGGCCGCGCCATAAGGAAGGTATCCGCATCTACGTTCACAAACGACCATGGATGCCCCTCCCCCTCATGTCGTGACCGGCCCGGCACGCCAACGTCGGCCGGATGGGATCACTGACCTAGGCACGCCGCTGGAGCAATTGCTTATCTAGCTGTTGACAGATTACAGTTGGAACCTGACACAGACTATCATGTGTCGGGCGAGGCGGAGTCCGTCGCCAGCGCGGAGAGGCGGGCGGCCCGGATGTCAGATCGCGGCCTGTGCCGGATGGCCTTATGACCTATCACACGGCCCGGCGCTCCCCGGCGCTTCGCATCGATCACACCCCCCGGCGCTCGCCCGGCGCTTCGCATCACCCAACACACCGCCCGGTGCTCCCCCGGGCGTTTCGGCGGGCCACCGCCGATCCGCACCTCCTTCTGTGCGCCGTGTAATGGCGCACTCACGAGCGGGCCAGGCTTGGCACTTCGCCATGAGTCATCTGTTGACAGCCGGCAGTTTTGCGACTTACGTTGGCCCCGGAGTCTGAGCGATCCCCGGAGGACACATGGAGTTTGGCGTCAACCTGAACAACCGTGAACCGCTGATCACCTCCGACTACACCCTGGCGGATGTGCTCGACCTAGCCGAACTCGCTGAGCAGCGGGGTTTCGGCTCTGTCTGGGTGGGCGACAGCTTGTTCTCCAAGCCACGGTACGAGCCGATCAGCCTGCTGTCGGCGATCTCACAGCGGACCTCCCAAGCCAAGCTCGGCACGGCGTGCCTGGTCACCTCGACGCGGAACCCGCTCTACCTGGCGCTGGAGTGGGCCACGCTGGACCAGCTGAGCGGCGGCCGGACGGTGCTCGGCGCCTGCATGGGCAACCCGGAGCACGGCGTGCGCCGCGAGTTCGAGGCCCTCGGCCTGCCGTTCGGCAAGCGCGCAGCGGTCTTCGAGGAGGGCCTGGCCGTGCTGCGCTCGCTGTGGACGACCGGCAAGGTCACCCATCACGGCGAGTACTACGACTTCGACGACGTCTCGTTCCACTCCGGCACCGAGATGGGCCCGCTGATGCCGCTCCAGCAGCCGCCGCCGACGTGGGTGGTCTCGAACATCAGGCTAACCGGTGATCTGGCCCCCGAGGTCGCCAAGAAACGGATGCACGACGCCTGCGCGCGGGTGATCAAGTACGGCGACGGCTGGATGACCTGCTGCCGGGCCATGCACCCGGAGGAGGTGGCCGAGCAGATCAGCGCGCTGCGCAAGGCGGCCGCCGACCTCGGCGAGGACTTCTCCAGATACACCGTCTCCTACCAGGTCACGATGAACATCGGCGACTCGACCGAGGAGGCATCGCGCGCGTTTGGCGAGTACATCTCCAGCTACTACCCGGAGCTCAGCAAGTCCGTAGACCTGTCCAACTGGGGGCCCACGGGCACCCCGGAGACCGTGGCGGACTGGTTCCGCCGGTTCAGTGCAGCCGGGGTGGATCACTTCGTCTGCCGCTTCGGCGCTCTTGACCAGTTCGGCCAAGTGGAGCGCTTCGCCGCCGATGTCCTCCCGGCCCTCGAAGAGAAAGGCTCGCCCCAATGACAGAGGATCCCCGCACGGAAGCGCAGATGCGCGCCTCGGCCGAACTGGTAGTGGACACCTGCTTCGAGGTGAAGGAGGGCGACGTCGTCACGATCATCACCGACGACCGACGCAAGCCGGAGGCTGAGATCGTGGCGACCGTGGTCTCCGAGCGCGGCGGTCTGCCCATCGTGGCCAACAACGAGACACAGATCCGCCGGGCGCTGGCGGACACGCACTTCCCCATGGTGCCCCCGCGCAACCTGCACCAGGCCATGGTCACCTCCGACCAGATCATCATCATGACGAACCTGGAGTGGGCCAACCGCTTCGCCCATGTGCCCGCGGTCAAGGAATCGGTGGCGAACATGGCCCGCATCGGATCCATCGAGGAGGGTTTCGGCCGCTGGCCGATCTCGGTGGCTGACATCGAGGCGACGATCGGCAACGCCAAGAAGGCCATCGCCCGGCTCGAGGGCAAGAAGCGGGTACGGGTCACCTCCCCGGCCGGCACCGACGTGACGGTCAGCATCGAACGGCGGCCCGCGCTCGAGGTGGTCCCGGTCAAGCAGCCGGGCGCGATGATGGGGCCCGCCCCGCTCTGGGGCGAGGTGGCCTACGCCGCGGTGGAAGACCAGACCAACGGCACCATCGTCATCGACGGCAACATGCTCGGCATCGGCATTCCCCGCCACGTGGAGAACCCGATCACCTGGCACGTGGAGGACGGCCAGTACCAGGCCATCGAGGGCGGCGCGGAAGCGCGGCGGCTGCTCGACGTCATCACCGGCGTCCCCGGGACCGAGACCGTTGCCGAGTTCGCGTTCGGCACGAGCGACTTCGCGCCGGTGGGCGATCCTTCGGAGAAGGGCCGGAAGGGCACCGTGCACTTCGCTCTTGGCGACAACCAGAACTGCTACCCCGGCGGCCAGAACCGGAGCGTCCTGCACCTGGATGGTGTGTGCCACAACGTGTCGCTGCAGATCCTTGATACCGGCGAATACATCGTCAAGGACGGGGTCTGGCAGCTTTGAACGCCATCACGGTAGTAACGCTGGCCGACGTGCCGCCCGTCGAGCTTGCCGGCGGCAGCTGGTCCCGGGTTCTGGTGGCCGAGGAGACGGTCGGCGGGAACGCCTCGGCCCTCGGCTATTCGGTGTTCAGGCCGGGTACCGCGACGGCCGACCTGTCGCATTCGGTCGAGGAACTGGCCTACATCGTCAGCGGCAGCGGCGTGATCCGGCTGGAGACCGGGGATGTCCCGGTGACCGCCGGGCAGGCGCTCTACGTCCCGGCCCGGCTCTGGCACACGGTGATGAACCCCGGTGAGGAGGACCTGGTCATGGTCTTCTCCTTCCCCTCGCCGGGTTATCCGCCGACGGAGCGGCGGTGAGTTACCCAGGGGCGCGGCCGCCGGCCACGGCGGACGATGCGATCCGGCAGGTCGTGCTGGCCTGCCGGATCATCGCCAGGTTCGGCCAGGAGGACCTCACCCTGGGCCACGCCAGCGTCCGCGGGCCGGACGGGCGCACGGTCTACATCAAGCGCAAGGGCAAGGCGCTGCGCGACGTGCGGTCCGAGGACGTCATCGGCATCGCGCTCGACAATCCGGACGGGTACCTGACCCCGGGCGCACACCTCGAGACGATCATGCACCTGGAGACGTACCTGGCCCGGCCGGACGTCGGCGCGGTGATCCACACCCACCCGATGTACTCGATCGCGCTCGGCGCGACGGTCGGCGGCCTCGAGCTGCTCTCCCACGACGGCCTGCTGTTCCCGGACGGGGTACCGGTCTTCGACGGCACCGCCGGGCTGGTGACCACGCCGCAGGACGGCCAGGGGGTGGCCCGGGCGCTGGGCGGCGGCCGGGCGGTGCTGCTGCGCAACCACGGCATCCTGGCGGCCGGCGAGGACGTCAGCTGGGCGGTGCTGACCGCGCTGACCCTGGAGCGTGCGGCACGGATCCAGTTCATCGCACGGACCCTCGGCGAGACGGTGCCGGTCGCGAGTGATGTGGCCCGCGAGCTGTCGGCCAGCAAATACCAGGAGGAATTCGCCGAAGAATACTGGTCAGACTGGTGCCGTATGCTGGACACCCCTATATGACGGAGCGGGTTCAGGCGACGATCAACGGCGGGCACTTCGAGGGAGAAGTCGCCCCGCAGGAACTGCTGCTCGACTTCCTGCGCGACCGGCTCGGCCTGACCGGCACCAAGCAGTCCTGCGAGGTCCAGGTGTGCGGGGCGTGCACGGTGCTGGTGGACGGGAACCCGGTGAGCTCGTGCTGTTTCCTGGCCGCCGACATCGACTCCCGCGAGGTGGAGACGATCGAGGGCCTGGTGGGCTCGGACTTCCACCGCCGCGCGGTCGAAGCATTTATGCGGCACGCCGCCGTCCAGTGCGGCTTCTGCACGCCGGGAATGCTGCTGACGGCCAAGGCGCTGGCCTGCCGGGGCCTGGACGGCGACCGCGGTGAGATCGCGGTGGCGATGAACGGCAACTTGTGCCGCTGCACCGGCTACCACTCGATCCTCGACTCGCTCACCGAACTGCTCGGCGACCCGGCATGAGCGCCGTCGGGCAGAGCGTCGAGCGCGCCGACGGGCGGCTGAAGCTGGCCGGCCAGGCCGAGTACACCGGGGACATCCGGCTGCCCGGAATGCTCTACGGCGCGATCCTGCACAGCCAGGCGGGGCACGCCCGGATCACGTCCATCTCCACCGCGGCCGCCGAGAAGGCCGAAGGCGTGGTCGCCATTCTCACCGCCGAGGACCTGTCCGACCTGGATCCCTACTACGGCCACGCGCTGCGGGACCGGCCGATCGTGGCCCTGGGCAAGGTCCGGTTCGCTGGTGAGCCGGTGGCGGTGGTGGCGGCGGAGTCCCAGGCGGCCGCCGACGCGGCGGTCGCGTACATCGACGTCGAGTACGAGGAGCTCCCGGTCGCGGCGTGCCTCGACCAGGCGCTCGCCGTGAACGCGCCGCTGGTCCACGAGCAGGTGGCCCGGCCCGGCGCCTCCCACGGGCTCGGCGACCTGCCCGACGCCGAGGGCAACATCTGCTACAGCTACTCGTTCCGGCGCGGCGACGTTGACTCTGCCTTCGCCGACGCCGCGGTGGTGGTCGAGGGAGAGTACACCTTCCCCGCCGTCTACCAGTACTCGATGGAGACCCACACCACGATCGCGCACTGGCGCGGCGGCGAGCTGACCCTGTGGTCCTCCTGCCAGCACCCGTTCCTGGTTCGCCAGGAGATCGCGGGGCTGTTCGGGCTGCCGCTCGACCTGGTCCAGGTGATCGTCCCGTTCCTCGGCGGCGGCTTCGGCAGCAAGTCCTACACCAAGATGGAGCCGCTGACCGCGGCGATCGCGCGCAAGGCCGGGCGGCCGGTGCGGATCCTCAACAGCGTCAACGAGTCCATGATCACCACCCGCCGGCACAACATGAAGTGCCGCATGCGCACCGCGGCGGCCGCGGACGGCACTCTGCTCGGCCGCAGCGCGGAGGCCTGGATGGACACCGGGGCGTATGCGGACAACGGCCCCAGGGTCACCGCCACGGCCGGTGACGCCGCCCCGGGTCCGTACCGCTGGCGGGCGGTGGAGTCGGCGGCGCACTGCGTCTACACCAACACCAGCCCCTCCGGCTCCTACCGCGCGTTCGGCGCCACCCACCTGCAGTGGATCGGAGAGTCGCAGCTGGACGAGGTGGCCCGTCGGCTGTCCATGGACCGCCTGGAGATCCGGCGCAGGAACCTGCTGCGGCCAGGAGAGGAGGTCCGCCCGGGCGGCAAGCCGCTCGACGCGGACCTGATCGGCGACGTAGAAAAAGCGGCCGCGGAGGTGGGCTGGTCGGACAGCTCTGCGGACGTCTATCCCCGGACCCCGGGGGCCGTCCCGCCGGGGCGGTACCGTCGCGGCCGGGGCGTCTCGGTGGGCCTGCTCGCAGCCGGCGCTCAGCCTGTCTCCATGGCCACGGTTCGCATGGGCCCGGACGGCTCGGTCACCGTGCTGGTCGGCACCACCGAACTCGGCCAGGGCGCCCGCACCGTCATGGCGCAGATCGCCGCGGGCGTGCTCAACAGCCCGGTCAGCAAGGTGGTGATGCGTGGCACCGACACCAGGTACACACCTTACGACCGGTCCACCGGGGCGAGCAGGTCAACCACGGTGGCCGGCCTGGCCGTCCAGCGGGCCGCGCAGAGCGTGCTGGACGCGCTGCTCGAGACGGCGTCAGCCAAGCTGGAGACCCCTCCCCCGCTGCTGCGGACGGCGGAGGGCCGGATCGAGGATCAGGGCGGGCGGTCGATTACCCACGGCGAACTCGTCCGCGCGCGGTTCGGCTTCGACGGCGGCGAGCTCATCGGTCACGGC
Organism: uncultured Actinomycetota bacterium; assembly: GCA_963778075.1. Classification (GTDB taxonomy): domain Bacteria; phylum Actinomycetota; class Actinomycetes; order Streptosporangiales; family Streptosporangiaceae; genus JASHPR01. The sequence goes on from CAVZTJ010000001.1 coordinate 670,437, forward strand.
CGCGTCCAGCCCGAGGGCGGCAGCGGCTCCTACGCCGAGGGGCCGGTGTTCTGGGAGGTTTGCGTCGCCGCGGTCGAGGCGGAGGTCGACATGGAGACCGGCGTGATCACCGTGCTGCGCACGTCCACCGTCGCCGACGTGGGCAAGGCCATCAACCCGCAGCTGGTGGCCCGCCAGGACGAAGGCGCCCTGCTGCAGGGCCTGGGCAACGCCCTGTTCGAGGAGATGCACTTCGCGCCGGACGGCATGGTGCTGAACGACACGCTGCTCGACTACCGGATTCCCGCGTTCGAAGACATGCCCGCGAGCATGACGTGCACGATCGTCGAGAACGGCGATGGCCCGGGCCCGTTCGGTGCCAAGGGCTGCGGCGAGGGCGCGCTGGCCGCGGTCCCCGCCGCGATCGTCAACGCGCTGGCCGACGCGGGCGTGACGATGAACGCGCTGCCGCTCACCCCGGAGCGGGTGTGGCGCCGGATCCAAGAGCTGAAGATCAGCTGAAGCCGGATGAGATGAAGCTGCCCCCGTTCCGTCTGTACCACCCAGACTCCGTCGAGGAGGCCTCGCGCCTGCTCACCGAGCTCGGCGACGACGCGACCGCCTACTGCGGCGGCACCGAACTGCTGCTCGCGATGAAGCTTGGCCTGACCACCTACGAGCATCTGGTCGACCTGAAGCGGGTGGACGGCCTGCGCGGTGTCGCGGACGGCTCCGGCGGCCGGCTGCGCATCGGCGCGGCCACCACGCATCACGAGGTTGAGACGTCCGCCGCGGTGCGCGCCCGCTACCCGGAGATGTCCACGATGATCTCCCACGTCGCGAACGTGCGGGTCCGTTCGGTCGGCACCCTCGGCGGCAACCTGTGCTTCGCCGACCCGCACTCCGACCCGGCCTCATTCCTGATGGCGGTGGGCGCCACGCTCGAGTGCCAGCGCGATGGCGAGGTCCGCCGGATCCCGGCGGCCGACTTCCTGACCGGCCTGTACGAGACCGCCCTGGCCCCCGGCGAGCTGCTGACCGCGATCGAGCTGCCGGCCCGTCCGGACCGCACGGGGCTGTCCCATCGGCGCATGAAGCTGACCGAACGGCCGGCGGTCACCGTGACCGTGCAGATCACCGTGCGGGGGAACGCCGTCGCCGAGGCCCGGCTGATCGTCGGCTCGGTCGGCATCATGCCACTCGCCGCCGACGCGACCGCCCTGCTCGGCTCCACTGCCGCGGACTTCGCCCCGCGCTCGGCGTCCTGCGCCGGGCAGGCCGCGGCCGACTGCGCACCGCTGCCGGACGGCGAAGTCTCGCCCGACTACCTTCGCCATCTGGTCACCGTGTACGCCCGCGAGGCCCTCGAGGAAGCCTTCGCCGCCGCCGCGGCCTAACCCTGACCTGCCCGGGGCCCGCCGGTCAGGCGGCGGGCCCCACGCTGACCTGCCCGGGCCCGCCGGTCAGGAGGCGTCGCCGAGTGCCACCTGCACGGTGCGCTCCTCGGTGCCGCGCACCAGGCTGAGCTCGATGGTGCCGGTGCGCGCCCCCTGCAGCGCGTCGTACAGGTCGTCGACGGTGCGGACCGGCTGGCCGCCGACGGCGACGATCATGTCCCCTGAGGCCAGGCCTGCGCGTGCGGCCGGGCTTTCGTCGACGACGTCGCGGACAAGCAGGCCGTCGAGTTCGGGTAGGCCGACCGCCCGGCGCATCCGCCGGGCCACGTGTCCGGGAGCGATCGCGACACCGAGCTGCGGCGGCGTCGTGAATTCGCCGCGGCCGAGCTCGTCGATCCGGCCGCGCAGCGCCTCGTCGGCCGGCATGGCCAGGTAGAAGCCCTCGCCGAGGCGGTTGGTGTTGATCCCGAGCAGCTGCCCGGCGGCGTTCACGATCGGGCCGCCCGAGGAGCCGGGCAGCAGCGGCGCGGTGTGCTCCACGCTGCCGGTGATGCGGCGGCCACGGGGACCGCGGAACGCGCGGTCGACGCCGGACACGAACCCGAACGTCACCCGCAGTCCGCGCCCGCCGGGGTTGGACAGCGCGAACACGGGCATCCCGATGCTGGCAGCCGTCCCGTCGGCCCACGGCAGCACGGAGGCGCCACTGGTGTCGGTGTCGATGACCGCGATGTCGGAGTCGATGTCGCGGGCGACCACGGTCCCCTGGGCGGTCCGCCCGCCGGCGAACGTGACCGTGACCTCGTCCCCGCGTACGTTGTGCGCGTTGGTCAGCACCCGGCCCTCGCCGAGCACGATGCCCGAGCCCGCGCCCCAGCGCTGCCCGATGCCCACGACCGACGAGCCGGCGCCCTCGGCCAGCCGCGCGATGTTTTCCTGGATCTCGTCGAGAATCGCCATTATTGTGCCCTTCCAGCTCTTCTGTAAGTAGTAACTTGCAATCTACTACTAACTACGAGGGTGTCAACGCGGCTACGATCACTCATATGAGCGAACCCGAGCCCGTCTCCTCGCCATTGGCCGAAGCGCTGGCCAGGGTCGGTGACCGCTGGACGCTGCTAATCGTGGATGCGCTGCTGCCGGGGCCGCGCCGGTTCAACGACCTCCTCGGCCAGATCCCGGGCATCGCGGCGAACATTCTGTCCGAGCGCCTCAAGCGGCTCGAGCGGGAGGCGCTGCTGGTCGCGCGGCCTTACTCGGACCGGCCGCCGCGGGCCGCCTACGAGCTGACCGCAGAAGGCAAGGAACTCGCCGGGGCGCTCCGCCTGCTCGCGCACTGGGGAGCCAGGCGCACCGACCCGGCCGAAACCCCCCGCCACGGCGAATGCGGCACCCCGGTCGAGGTGCGCTGGTACTGCCCCACCTGCGACCGCCTCGTCGACGGAGAGTCCCCCGAGTCCCCGCACCCAGAGCTCCACTACGTGTAGCCCGTCGGGGCTGTCGGGAGCAGCGCTGAGCTAGCCGGGATCGGGGCCGGTGGCAATGGGACGGCTAGGGTCCGCGGTCCACGCGGACCAGGAGCCGACGTACAGGCTCGCTGGGATGCCCGCCAGCTCCAGCGCCAGCACCTCGTGCGCGGCGGTGACGCCGGACCCGCAGTAAGCCCCGACGTCGAGGGCGAGCGCACCTGGCGGACCGACCGTGACGCCGAGCGCTTCGAAGCGCCGCCGCAGCTCGGCGGGCGGCAGGAACCGGCCGTCCGGGCCGACGTTGGCCGCGGTCGGCGCGCTCACGGCGCCCGGGATGTGGCCGGCCGCCGGATCGACCGGCTCGACCTCGCCGCGGTAGCGCTCCCCCGCCCTCGCGTCGAGCAGCACGCCGGACCTGGCCAGCGCGGCTGCGCCGGCCGCGTCCAGCAGCGGGAGCTGGCCCGCGGTCGCGGTGAAATCGCCCGCCTCGGTCGCAGGCTCGTCCACGGTGACCGGCTGCCCGGCGTCTGCCCAGGCGCGGAAGCCGCCGTCGAGCACCCGCACCTGGTCGTGGCCGAAGTACCGCAGCGTCCACCAGGCGCGGGCGGCGATCGTCGAGTCGCCGTCGTCGTAGACCACGACCGGGTACCCGCTCCGGACGCCGAGCCTGCGCATCGCGGCCTCGAAGTCGGCGGCGGTCGGCAGCGGGTGCCTGCCGCCGGAGCCCGGCGATCCGGCCAGGTCGGTGTCCAGGTCCACGAACGCGGCGCCGGGCAGGTGGCCCGCGCGGTAGCTGTCGATCCCGGGCGGCCCGCCCAGCCGCCAGCGCACGTCGAGCAGGACCGGCGGTGCGCCGCCGGCCAGCTCGCTGGCCAGCGACTCGACATCGACCAGCGGATGGCCGGCGCGCCGCGATCCGGGTGTGGCGGCGACCGGGATACGGGGCCCGGCCGGAGTGCGGGGCGCGGCGGCCGGGGTGGGAGACCCGTCGGCGCTCATGCTTGGGGATAACCTCTCATTTCCTGTGGAAAACCCGGTGAGGTCCGGTGGGTTTCCCCGGGCTGGCTGTGGACAAACCCGTTACCCGCCGCGGTCACGCGGCCTGCGCCTGCAACCAGCCGAGAACCTCGGCGGCGTGCAGATTCGGCGGGAAGACCGGGTAGAAGACGTGCTCGATCGTGCCGTGGTCCAGCACCAGCGTGAGGCGCTTGTACCGCACCACGCCGTCGGCCGCCGTGAACGTCGGCAGCCGCAGCCGCTCGGCCAGCACCAGGCCGGAGTCGGACAGCAGCGGGAACGGCAGCGCCAGCCGTTCGGCCGCCTCCGCCTGCTCCGCCGTGGTCTGCACGGACAGGCCGAAGACCTGCGCGCCGAGCGCGGTCAGCTCGGCGTAGTGGCTGCGGAACCCCATCGACTCGGGGGTGCAGCCACGGGCGCCGGGCACGTCGTCCCAGCCTTCGGGGAGCGCCACCCCCGGCGTCCCGGTCATGGGGTACACGTACACGATCGCGCGCGGGCCGAGCCGGGACAGGTCCACCGGTTCGCCGCTGGTCGCGGGCAGCGTGATCGACGGCATCACCGCACCGGTCAGGTGCGCGGCCGCGCCGTCGTTCTCGGGGACCGGCAGATCCGCCGGCAGCTGCTCGTAGTTGCCTGCAGTCAAGGTAAGCCCTTTCATCCGTCCAAGCCGCCAAGGGTACGTGGCAGCCGTCGGCGGGCCCACCTGACGCCGGCCGGGCCTGCCCAGGCCCCGGAGGTCGCCAGCGCGTACCGCCGCTGACTTGGTTATATCGGTTACCGCCGGCCCGGCAACAGGGTCAGCAGGGGCACCACCTGCTCCGCGAGCGTCAGCGAGCCGTGCATGCCGATCAGCGCGGACTCCAGGGGCTCCGCCCGCGTGGCCACGATCGCCGACGTGCCGGCCGGCGCGGCGACCACGTCACCGATGCGCGGCACGACCCGGGGATCGACCGGCCCGAACCAGCCCTCGGCGATCGCCTCGTCCCTGGAGACCACCCAGGCCCGGTGGCCGAGCATCTCGCGCCAGGCCGCGAGCACGTCCGCGGCCGCACCGGGCTCGGCGTAGACGTGCCGGGCCCGCGCGTCCCCGCCGAGCAGGGCCACGCCGTCGCGCAGCCCCGGCACCGCGTCCGCGTCCACCCGGTCCTGGGGCGGCACGTCCACCATGCCGTGGTCGGCCGTCACGTACATCGCCGTTCCCGGCGGCAGCGCGCCCGCCAGGTGCTCGGCCAGCCTGTCGACCTGGCCCAGGTGATAGCGCCAGGCGTCAGATGAGCACCCGAACACGTGCCCGGTCGAGTCGAGCTGCCCGTGGTACACGAAGGCCAGCGCCCGGTCCGAGCGCCGCAGCACGGCGGCGGCCTGCGCCGCGAGCGCGCCGAGCGTGCCAGCGCCGACCCCCTCAGCTCCGCGCAGCGCCGCGGCCGAAAGTCCGGTCCGCAGCACCGCGGGATGCGCAACGTGGAACCCTGCGATCCCGGCCGCCGCGGCGCGCTCGAAGATGGTCGGTCCCGGCTGCCAGCTGACCGGATCCACCCGGGAATCCCAGCGCAGCGTGTTCAGCAGCCTGCCCTCCCCGGGCACCGCGACCTGGTAGCCGAGCACGCCGTGCTGTCCCGGCGGCGTGCCGGTCCCGAGCGAGGTCAGGCTCGTCGCCGTCATGGCCGGGAACCCGGCGGTCAGCGGCCGGCCGGACACCGCGAGCTCGGACAGGAACGGCGCGGCGGCCTGATGCCCGCGCAGCAGCTCCCAGCCGAGCCCGTCCACCACCAGCAGGCATACCCGGTCCGCAGGACGCAGCCGCAGCGGGTTGGGCTGCCTCGCCAGCCCCAGCGCGGCGAGCAGCGACGCCCCCAGATCGGCCAGGCTGTTCTCGCCGTAGCCCGGCAGCGCGGGCAGCGACGCCGGCAGGTCGGTCAGCATGCGCGGAACCGGTCGCGCAGCAGCCGGGCGGCGCTCTCCGGCGCCAGGTCCACGGCGCCTTCCCAGTGCAGGCGCTCCAGGAACGTGGAGTCCGAGCGGTAGAACGGCTTCAGGTTCGACCGGCATGCTAGCCGCAGGTTCATCGGGTAGCCCGTGGTTCCCGGCGGCGCTCCGTAAAGCGCGAAGTTGAAGCTCTCGAACCCCAGCTCCGCGTACCCGGCGAGGGCCAGCGCCAGCCCATGCGCCAGTTCGCCGGTGAGCTCGCCGGTGAGCTGCGCAGGCGAGCAGATGCCCGGAACGAACGCGCGCAGCTCGGCCGGGGCGATCGGCGCGTAGCTGGCGACCCACTGGACGTGCCCGGTGTCCCCCAGCCAGCGCTCCCCGGCGCTTCGCTCGGCGTCCAGGTAGGCGTCAAACCGCTCCGGCGGCACGTCGGCGAGCAGCCGCTGCATAGTTGTCGGCTGAGGGTCGACGATCCCCTGCATGTGCGGGTGAAACAGCGAGCTCCCCGACGGCAGCATGTGGTTGGCGTTGATCGACGCCCACTCCGAGCGCGGATCCGCCGCCATCACCGCCTGGGCGTAAGCGACCTGCGCCGCGAGGTTGTCGGCGAGCAGCCGCCGGGTCAGCCCGCCGACCGGCAGGTAGTGCAGCCGGGGTGAGTAGACCGACACCGCGCTGTGCGACGAGTACGCGTGCAGGTTCGGGAACAGCACCGCCTCGCCGCGGACGATCCGGCCCTCCGGGTGGATCTCAGGCGGCAGCTTCGGAGTCAGCCGGTCGATCCGGTCCGGGCAGAACGGGCAGCCCGGGCGCGTCTGCTCGGCGAACTCCGCCAGGTCGAAGTCGCTGGCCGGCATCAGGCCGCGGTCGGGCACGATGCGCGAACTGTGGCCGGTGAGCGGGTCGGACCGCACCTCGACCGTGGCACGGACCGGCTCGTCCGTGCCGGGGTCGATCGTCTCGGCGGTCAGCAGCTCACATCTGAAGTCCATCACCGGCCGAACGCGGCGCTACATGGCCGACAGCGTCAGCAGCGGAACCAGCTGGTCCGCGGGGGTCAGCGAGCCGTGCATGCCGATCAGCGCGGCCTGCCGCGGGTCTGTCTTCGTGGCCACGACGGCGAACGGCCCGGCCGGGGCGGCGACGACGTCGCCGATCCGCGGCGCCAGCCGCGGGTCGACCGGCCCGAACCAGCCCTCGGCGATCGCCTCGTCCCTGGAGACCACCCAGGCCCGGTGGCCGAGTACCTCGCGCCAGGCGGCCAGCACGTCCGCGGCGGCGCCGGGCACGGTGTACACGTGCCTGGCCCGCGGCTCGCCTCCGAGCAGGGCCACGCCGTCGCGCAGCCCCGGCACCGTGTCCGCGTCCACCCGGTCCTGGGGCGGCACGTCCACCATGCCGTGATCGGCCGTCACGTACAGCGCCGTTCCCTGCGGCAGCGCGCCTGCCAGCTGCTCGGCCAGCTTGTCCACGTGCCCCAGGTGATACCGCCAGGCATCCGACGAGCACCCGAACTCGTGCCCGGTCGCGTCCAGCTCGCCGTGGTACACCATCGTCAGCGCCCGGTCCGACCGCCGCAGCACCGCCGCGGCCTCGCCGACCAGGGCGCCGAACGTGTTCGCGCTGACGTAGTCGGCGCCGCGCATCGTGGCGCGGAAGAGCCCGGTCTGCTGGGTGCCCGACTGGCCCACCCGGTGCGCGGCGATCCCGGCGGCCGTGGCCCGCTCGAAGATGGTCGACCCGGGCTGCCAGGCCACCGGGTCGACCCTCGGATCCCAGTGCAAGGCGTTCAGCAGCCTGCCTTCACCGGGCACCGCGACCTGGTAGCCGAGCACGCCGTGCTGGCCCGGCGGCCTGCCGGTCCCCAGCGAGGCCATGCTGGTCGCCGTCGTCGCCGGGAACCCGGCGGTCAGCGGCCGGCCGGACATCGCGAGCTCGGACAGGAACGGCGCCGCGGCCTGGTGCCCGCGCAGCAGCTCCCAGCCGAGCCCGTCCACCACCAGCAGGCACACCCGGTCCGCCTCCGGCAGCCGCAGCACGTTCGGCTCCCTCGCCAGCCCGAGCGCCGCCAGCAGCGACGTCCCCAGATCGGCCAGGCTGCTCTCGCCGTAGCCCGGCAGCGCGGGCAGCGAAGCCGGCAGATCGGTGATCATGGCCGACGGGCCTTCGGATGTCATCGCGATCCCGTCACGTGCTGGTTGCCTCGGAGAGCGCCTGGGCGAACGCAAGGACCTGCCGCACCGCATCCTCCCCGTCCGCGCCTTCGCTGACCCGCATGGTCAGGTCGTCGGCGGTCATTGTCCCGGTGTACCCATGATCTGCCTCGCAGCTCTCATCCCCGCAGTGCGCGGGCTCGAGCTCGATGTGCGACAGCACGTTCCAGCCGATCGTCAGCACCACCTCGCTGGGCATCGTGCTGCCCGGGACGTACGAGGCCGGGTCCGGGACCACCCGGGTCACCGCGACCGAGGAGATCTGGGAGAACCGCACGGCCTCGGTGCTGGTCTCGGCCATCGGCCGGGATTCGGCGTCGCCGGGCTCGGCGGGGCTCTCGTCGGTGTGCGAGTACACGAGACGGGTCGGCGTGAGCGCCAGCACGGTCATGTGCCGCCGCACCTCCATGCCCGGGTCGAACAGCGTGTCATGGGTCACGACGTAAGAGACCACCGACTCGGCCCCGAGGGCGGATGACACCGCGTCGTAGACCAGGCCCGGGTAATAGCCACTTCGCTCGATCGCGGCGCGCATCCCATCCTGAGCCGCGATTCTGGTATCCCTCATCCCCCCATCCTGCCCTGTCTCGTGCATGCCGCTCACATCGTGGCGAGATCGTTGGCCGGGGCCGGGACACGGAAAACCTCGATCGGCCACCATTCCCCCATGAATGACATGATAGGCCGAATAGGCCCGTTTAGTGCTTGAACGGCACGTCCGAAACCGGGCCGGGCAGGTACCGCATCAGCACCACGTCCCCGATCAGGCGAACCTCGGCAAGGTGCATGCGATGCCCCGGGTTGCCCGCTGGCAGGCCGGCGATGCGCGGCGCCGTGGGGTCGCCGACGAACAGCGGCGCCACTACCAGGTCAAGCTCGTCGGCGAGCCCTTCGGCGAGGAACTGCGCGAGCACGCTGCCGCCGCCCTCGACCATCAGCCGCTTCACTCCCCTGGCCGCAAGGTCGGCGAGAACCCCGGCCAGGCCGACCCGATCCTCCGGGCCATCCGGCGGATCACCCGGCGCGCCGCCCACGCCGATGACCTCGACCCCGGCCACGCCGCCGATCCGGCCGGCGACCCGGTCCCGCTCCCCGGCCGGAACGTAGACCAGCCGGGCTCCCTCGCCAGCGGTGAAGAACCGCGCCGACACGTCGAGGTCGCCGCTGACCGTGAGCGTGACCCGGGCCGGGCTCGGCGGCAGCCCGCCGGCAATGCGGCGGTTTCTGCGGAGTTTGGACCGCACGAGCAGCGCCGGATTGTCGCGGCGGATCGTGCCGGCGCCGACCAGGATCGCGTCGCTGCCCGCCCGCACCTCGTCGACCCGGTCGAGATCCGCCTCGTTGGACAGGATCAGCCTGTCGCCGCTGGCGTCGTCGATGCAGCCGTCGACGGACATCGCGACCGACAGCAGCACATAGGGGCGTTGCGTCACGCGGGCCTCCGGCTGGCGCTCTCAGCCCGACCGTACCGGCCCTAGGCTCTGGTGCCATGCTCTGGGGCAGGCCGCAGGCGAGCGGGTTTCTACTGGCGATGACGCTGCTCACGGTCATTCCCTTGAACGTGACGCCAGCGGGCGGGTCGGCTCCTGCTCCGGACGTGACGCCACCGGGCGGGTCGGCTCTCCTCCTCCTCCGAACGTGACGCCAGCGGGCGGGTCGGCTCCTGCTCCGGACGTGACGCCACCGGGCGGGTCGGCTCCTCCTCCGGACGTGACGCCAGCGGGCGGGTCGGCTCCGTCCCGGCGGGCCGCGGGCGCCGCGATGGCCTGGGCACCGGTGATCGGGCTGCTGCTCGGCGCGCTGGCGGCCGCCGTTCTCGAGCTGGCCAGCCGGTTCGGCCACACCGGCCCGCTGCTCGCCGCCGCGCTCGCGGTCGCCGCGCTCGCCGCGGGCAGCCGGGGCCTGCACCTGGATGGGCTCGCCGACCTGGCCGACGGCCTGGGCAGCCGCCGCCCGGCCGACCAGGCGCTGGAGATCATGAAGCGCTCCGACATCGGGCCGTTCGGCGTGGTCACGCTCGTGTTCGCGCTGCTGATCCAAGTCGCCGCGCTGGCCCAGGCCCAGTCGCTTGGCCGCGGCGTGGCCGCGGTCGTTGCCGCCGCCGTGGCCGGGCGGCTGTCGCTCACCTGGGCCTGCCGCCGCGGCGTTCCGGCGGCGCGCGGAAGCGGGCTCGGCGCCATGGTGGCCGGAACCGTGAATCCCCTGATCCCGATCGCGCTGACGGCCGCCATACTGGCCGGGACGGCTGCGTTCTGGCCGGTCATCGGGGTCGCGATCGCCGCCGGACTGGTTTCCTCGGTCGTGGTGACGATCTGGGCGGTGCGCCGGCTGGGCGGGATCACCGGGGACGTGCTGGGCGCGCTGGCCGAGATCACGGTCACGGTGTGCCTGGTCGTGACCGCGGTCCGGGTCTAGGCGGACAGCACCTCGCGCAACCGGCGGGCGTAGTCGGCGGCCTCGGCCTCGTCGGCGTATTTGGTACGCGGCCAGAAGAAGCCGCGCAGGCCGTCGCCCTTGGTCCGCGGCACGACGTGCACGTGCAGGTGCGGGACGCTCTGGCTGACCACGTTGTTCTCGCCGACGAAGCTGCCCTGGGCGCCGAGCGCGGGCGGCATCGCCGCGCTGACCCGCCGCACCCGGGTGAACAGCGGGCCGACCAGGTCCTCCGGCAGGTCGGCCAGGGTGACGTAGTGGGTCAGCGGCATCACGAGCACGTGGCCCTTGAACACCGGCCTGGCGTCGAGGAAGCCCATGGCGATGTCGTCGGAGAACACCACGTCCGCGGGGTGGGTCCCGGCGATGATGTCGCAGAACACGCAGTCGGTCACGCCGGAACCGTAGCGTGCCGGGTCAGTTCGCGCTGACGTGGCGGGTGGTCCTGCCCTGCATCAGCACCCAGGCACGGCTCAGGGCCACGGCGAACGAGGCGATCAGCAGGTAGGCAACGGTAAGCACTTGAGTGCCGTCGTGTGGGCTGATGATCAGGATCACGCCCACGGCGCCCTGGTAGATGTACGTGGCCACGCTGAGCAGCAGCAGCACCAGGTGCAGTTCCTGCCCGCCCAGCCTTCTCGCCGAAGACGGTCTCCGGCCGCAGCGACGCGGCCACGAACAGCAGCCCGATCAGCACGCCCGCTGCCGCCGCTGCCGCGGCGAAGTACCCCGTGAACTCGGCAGGTACGACTGGCCCTCCCCCGATTGCGGTCCCCACGTCATTGTTCCGTTCGGTGGCCCAACCTAGGATGACGAGGGTTCCCATCGCCATGAGCCAGGGGAGGCTCCATGAAGACAAGGGCCGCGATTCTGCGCGGAACGGGCCAGGACTTCGAGGTCACCGAGCTCGACCTGGACGGCCCGAAGGCCGGCGAGGTCCTGATCCGCTACGTGGCCGCGGGCCTGTGCCACTCGGACGAGCACCTCAGGCACGGCGACATCGTGCCGCGGTTCCCCCTGGTCGGCGGGCACGAGGGCGCGGGGGTGATCGAGGAGGTCGGCGAGGGCGTCACCCGGCTGGCCCCCGGCGACCACGTGATCTGCTCGTTCCTGCCGGTCTGCGGGCACTGCCGGTGGTGCTCGACTGGCAAGTCGAACCTGTGTGACATGGGCGCCACGATCCTGGACGGGGTGCTGCCCGACGGCACGTACCGGTTCCATAAGGACGGCGAGGACCTCGGCGGCATGTGCATGCTCGGCACGTTCTCCGAGTACTCCACGATCTCGGAGAACTCGGCGATCAAGGTCGACGCCGACCTGCCGCTGGACAAGGTCGTGCTGATCGGCTGCGGCGTGCCGACCGGCTTCGGCTCGGCGGTGCACGCGGCGGAGACCGAGCCCGGCGACACGATCGCGATCTACGGCATCGGCGGGATCGGCATCAACGCGGTGCAGGGCGCGGCGCTGGCCGGCGCCCGCAACGTGATCGCGATCGACCCGATCGCGCTCAAGCGGGAGACGGCCGAGAAGCTCGGCGCCACGCACACCGCCGCCACGGCCGAGGAGGCGCAGCAGCTGATCACCGAGCTGACCCGCGGCGTCGGCGCGGACAAGGCGATCGTCACCGTCGGCGTGGTCGACTCCGAGGTGGTCACGAACGCGTTCAACGGGATCCGCAAGGGCGGCACGGTGGTCGTGACCGGCCTCGCCGACCCGTCCAAGACCACGATCGAGCTGTCTGGCGCGATTCTCACCCTGTTCGAGAAGCGGATTCAGGGCAGCCTGTTCGGGTCCGGCGACCCGTTCCACGACATCCCGCGGATGGTCGAGCTGTACCAGTCCGGCGACCTCAAGCTCGACGAGCTGATCACGACCACGTACACGCTGGACCAGGTCAACCAGGGCTACCAGGACCTGCTCGACGGCAAGAACATCCGCGGGGTGATCAAGTACGCCGACGCCTGACCCCGGGACCGCGGTGACGCAGCCGGCCGGCGGCGGGTCACCGCCCGTCGTCGGCCTGCGCCGGGAGCGCGAGGTGCTCACGGTCGCGCTCGAGGCCGGCCGGCACGTGGTGATCGAGGGCCCGCCGGGCACCGGGAAGTCCACGCTGCTGCGCGCGATCGCCCGCGACTCGGGGCGTGACGTGATCTTCGTCGAGGGCAACGCGGAGCTCACCCCGGCCCGGCTGATCGGGCAGCACGACCCGTCACAGGTGCTCTCGGCCGGGTACACGCCGGCCACGTTCGCCGACGGGCCCCTGCTCTCGGCGATGCGGCAGGGTGCGCTGCTGTACCTCGAGGAGTTCAACCGGGTGCCCGAGGAGACACTCAACGTCCTGATCACGCTGCTGACCGAGGGCGAGATCGCGGTGCCGCGGCTCGGCACCGTGCGGGCCGCCCCGCAGTTCCGGCTGATCGCCGCCATGAACCCGTTCGACGCGATCGGCACCGCCCGGGTCAGCCACGCGATCGCGGACCGGATCTGCCGGGTCGTGCTCGGCTACCAGGACGCCGCCGCGGAGCGGGCTATCACCACGGCGGTCACCGGGCTCGACGGCCGGGCGGTCGCGCTGGCCGTGGAGCTGACCCGGGCCACCCGCGTCCACCGGGACGTGCGGATGGGCTCGTCCGTCCGCGGGTCGATCGACCTGGTGCTGCTGCTGACCGGCCTGCAGCGGCTGCGCGGCGAGCCCGGCTTGGTCATCCAGACCGCCCGGGACGCCACGCACGCGGCCCTGTCCGGCCGGATCCGGATCGCCGACGGCTGCGAGCGGACCCCGGAGTCCGTGCTGGACGAGATCCTGGACGAGCTGCTGCCCGCCGACGGCGCTGACGGCGCGGGCGGCGCTGATGGCGCTGACGATGCCGGCGGCGCTGACGGCGCCGGCCAGGGGCCGCCCGAGCCGGATCCTGCGAGCCGGGGAAAAGCTGACGGCCAGCCGGGGGCGAGCGCCAACCGGCTGGCCGCCCCCGGACAGTCCCGCTCCAGCCTGCGCCGCGACCGCAGCGGCGGCGGCGGCGCCGCGCGGCGCAGCATCGGCCGGGCCGAGCTCGCGCTGCGGCACCCGTCGTTCGAGGAGATCTCGCCGGGCGTCGGCGAGCTCGACGAGGACGCGCTGGCCGGGCTGCTTGCCGCGGATCCCGACGGCGCCGCGGCGCTGCTCGCCGACCTCGCCGCGGCCACCGACCGGGAGCTGCGCGCTGCCGCGCGGCGGCTCGCGGCTCGGGTGTTCATCCGGCTCGGCCGCGCGGCCGCCCCGCGCGCCCGGGGCACCCGCCGCCTCGAGCCGAGCCGGAGCGGCGAGGGCGACCTGGACCTGGAACGCACCATGGCCCGCTGGCCCGGCAGCGGCCCGCTGCACAGCGAGGACCTGGTGACCAGGGCCTGGGCCGCGCGCACCAGGGCGGTGTGCCTGCTGGTCGACGCCAGCGGCTCGATGGCCGGGCCCGGCGTGGCCATGGCCGCGGTGGCCGCCGCCGCGGTCGTGCTGGCGTCGGACTCCTCCGGCCACCGGCTGGCTCCCTCGGTGATCGCGTTCAGCGGCGAGGTGCGGGTGCTGCAGCCGCAGGGCACCCGCCGGCCGCCCGATGACCTTGTCGGCGACCTGGTCGGGCTGCGCGGCCACGGCGTGACCGACCTGGCCCGCGCGCTGCGCACCGCGGCGGCGCAACTGGCCAGGGCCGATGGCGACGAGCGGGTCGCCGTGCTGCTGTCCGACTGCCTCCGCACCGCGGGCGCCGACCCAGCGACCGCGCTGGCCGGCATCGACCGCCTGCACGTCCTCTGCCCAGCAAGTGAGGACCGGCCGCCCGGCGGGGGCGGCCCGAGCTTCGGGGGCGGCCCGAGCGGCGGGGGCGGCCCGGGCGGCGGCGACGGCCCGAGCGGCGACGGCCCAGGCCCGGCGCCCGGATTGGCCGCGACGGCGGGACCGGCCGCCGCTCTGGCCAGGGCCGGCGGCGGCATCAGCCAGCCGGTGCGCACCCTCGCCGACGTCGCCCCCGCCCTCCAGCGCCTCCTCGCCTAGCGCCGGGTCCGGACCACTCACACCCAAACCCAGGCGCCGGAGCCGGGTTTTCATGATCGTGGTAGATAACGACCAGATGAGCGTGTTTTTCTACCACGATCATGGAAATTCGCCCGGCCTGCTGCAACCGCGCGGCACCACAGGTGACGCAGCGTTGCTGAAGGGGCGGCTGGCTTACGCAGGGTAGGCGGGAGGGGGCGGGTCAGGGCGGGTGGGGTCGGGTCAGCCGGGCGGTGGGCAGGTCAGCCCCGAGGCTGAGGCGGCGGTCAGCTTTCGGTAGGACGACGGTGGGGCAATGCCGCGCCTACGCTGGGAGCGTGTCCGCGGTGTACGCCTGGCTAATCCGGCATCCGATGCTGGTGGACGGCGTGCTCGCGTTCTGCCTCGCGGTGCTGGGCCTTGGCTCGGCGCTGAAGGTCCACCCCGCGCTGCAACTGCCGCTGGTCGCGGCGATGACGGTCCCCGTGGTGTTCCGGCGCAGGTACCCGGTCCAGGCGTTCGTGATCAGCGGCAGCGCACTCGCGGTCGACCTGCTGACCGGCGGCGGCCCGGGCGGCTCGCTGCTGGCGCCGCTGGTGCTGCTGTACACCCTGGCCGCCTACCGCCCGCGCCGGGTGTCGATCCCGGGGCTGCTGGTTTCGCTGGCCGGCGCGTGGGCCGTGGTCGTGGTGCGGGAGGGGTCCTCAGTCGGCGGGGTCAACCTGGTCCTGCTGGCCCTGGTGATCTCCAGCGGGACCGCGCTGCTGGCGTGGGTGCTCGGCGACTCGATGCGGTACCGGCGCGCGTACCTGAAGGCGCTGGAGGACCGGGCGGCGCGGCTGGAGCGGGAGCGCGGCACGCAGGCGCAGATCGCCGCCGCGGCCGAGCGGGCCAGGATCGCCCGTGAGCTGCACGACGTGATCGCGCACAACGTCAGCGTGATGGTGGTGCAGGCCGACGGCGCGGGCTACGCGCTGCGCACCGAGCCGGAGCGGGCCGGGCAGGCGCTGGCCGCGATCGCGCAGACCGGACGGCAGGCACTGACCGAGATGCGCCGGCTGCTCGGCGTGCTGCGCTCCGGGGATGAGCAGGCCGGCCTGGCGCCGGTGCCCGGTCTCGAGCAGATCCGCGAGCTGATCGGCCAGGCCCGCGACGCCGGCATGTCGGTGTCGCTCACGCTGTTCGGCACGTCCAGGCCGCTGTCCGAGGGCGCCGAGCTCGCGGCCTACCGGGTGGTGCAGGAATCGCTGACCAACACCCGCAAGCACGGCGGCCTGGCGGCCGCGGCCACGGTCACCATGACCTACGAGCCGGACGGGCTGCTGCTGCAGATGACCGACAACGGGCTCGGCGCCGCGGCGGCCCCGGACGGGATCGGGCACGGGCTGACCGGGATGCGCGAGCGGATCGAGATGTACGGCGGGACGGTTCAGGCCGGTCCGCTGCCGGCCGGGGGGTACCAGGTGACCGCCCGGCTGCCGTACGCCAGCGCCGGGACCGGCGAGCCCGCGATCAGCGCGGTGACGCTGCCGGATGAGCGGGCCGGAAGCCGATCGGAGAGCACGGCGTGACCATCCGGATCATCCTGGTGGACGACCAGGAGCTGGTCCGGACCGGGTTCCGGATGGTGCTCGACGCGCAGCCGGACATGACCGTGGTTGGCGAGGCCGCCGACGGGCTCGAGGCTGTGCATGCCGCGCGCGCCCACCAGGCCGACGTCATGATCATGGATGCGCGGATGCCCAGGCTCGACGGCGTGGCGGCGACGCGCCAGATCCGGCAGGCGGGCGACCTGCCGCGGGTGCTCATGCTCACCACCTTCGACCTCGACGAGTACGCGTTCGCCGCGCTGAAGGCCGGGGCCAGCGGCTTCCTGCTAAAGGACGTGCCGCCGGACGAGCTCCTGTTCGCGATCAGAGCGGTGCATTCGGGCGATGCGGTGGTGGCGCCCTCGACCACCCGGCGGCTGATCGACAGGTTCGCGCCGATGCTGCCGGCCGATGCGGCGGCCGGCACGCCGGACCTCGGTGAATTGACGGAACGCGAACGCCAGGTGCTGATCCTGGTGGCCCAGGGCCTGTCCAACGCCGAGCTCGCGAAGCAGCTGTTCGTGTCCGAGGCCACGGTCAAGACGCACGTCGGCCGCATCCTGGCCAAGCTGGGCCTGCGGGACCGCGTCCAGGCCGTTGTCTTCGCGTACGAGAACGGCCTGGTCCGGGCTGGCGACCACGGCAGTTCCTGATCTCTGCGCAGCTCCGGTGCCGGGAAACGCAGCTCCGGTGCCGGAAACGCAGCTCCCGTGGCGGGAAACGCAGCTCCCGTGGCGGGAAACGCAGCTCCCCCGGCGGGAAACGCAGCTCCCCCGGCGGGAAACGCAGCTCCCCCGGCGGGAAATTAGGCCCTGGTCCGCTATTGCTGAGTGACTGTCCGCATTCTGCGAATTGCATGCAGCAAGACAGTTCAGCCAGTAACCTCAGATCCGGACACGTTCCGGCGGGGAGTGATTACACCGTGTTACATCTGCACGATTTCACCTATGGCCTGGCAACCCCGGCGCTCAGCTATATCGTCGCCAGCATCGGCGCCCTGCTCGGCCTGCGGGCCGTCACCCGGGCCCGCGCCTCGCAGGGGGCGTCGCGCAGCCGCTGGCTGCTTCTCGCCGGGTCGGCCACGGGCAGCATCGGGATCTGGGCCATGGGCTTCGCCGGCCTGCTCGGGTTCGCCGTCGCCGGTGAGACCACGCGCTACAGCCTTCCGGTCACGATCCTCAGCCTGCTCGTCGCCGTTATGACGATCACCGGCGGGCTGCTGGTCGTCGCGTTCAGCGGTGAGGAATCGGGCCCGCTGATCGGCGCCGGGCTGATCGCCGGCCTCGGCCTGGCCCTGACCCAGTACCTGGGGCTGGCGGCGATGCGGATGCCCGGGCGGCTCGAATACGACCCCGTGCTGTTCACCGTCTCGATCGCGATCGCCATCGTCGCCGCGACGTCGATCCTGTGGTCCGCGATCCGGCTGCGCCGGGTCTGGGCCACCGTGGCCGTCTCGCTGCTGCTCGGCATCGCGGTCAGCGCCGTGCACTACACCGCGATGGCGGCGGTCAAGGTGTCCCCGGCCAGCGCCGCGACCGGAATGGTCATCGGCGGGGGCGGCGGCGCGACCGCCGCCAGCTACGTGCTCCCGGTCGTCCTCGGCGTCAGCATCGCGGCGTTCCTTGCCTGGGCAGCCGTCGCGCTGGCGCCGACCGAGGACGCCATCCGCTACGACGCCGCGCTGCTGGACCACATACGCAGGCGCAGCGAACTGCCGCTCGAACTGGAGACCGCCATCCCGCAGGATTACGGCGAGGCGCCCTGGAGCCTCGCCACGTTCAGCGAGCCGCCCGAACCACGCTGAGCGCAGCGGCCGCCGGAGACATTCGTAACAGTTCAGCAAGGTCAGGCCCGCTGGCTGAAGCCGGCGCGGTAGCCTTCGGGCAAATAGCCTCATACGGCTATGGGGGCCAAATGCTGACTGTTCATAACTTCTCCTACGGGCTTCTGACGCCCGTACTCGGCTATCTGACGTCCTGCATGGGCGCGTTCCTCGGCCTGCGGTGCACCACCCGCGCCTTCGCCTACCGGGGGTGGGCGCGCGTGCGCTGGCTCTTGTTTGCCGGGGTATCGATCGGGATCACCGGGATCTGGGTGATGCACTTCATCGCCATGCTCGGGTTCACGATCCCCGGCGAGACCATCCACTACAACGTGCTGATCACGATCCTGAGCATGTTCATCGCGGTCGGCATCGTGTGCGCCGGGCTGCTGATCGTCGGTTTCGGCGGTACCGGGTACGGCTCGCTGGTGCTGGCCGGCCTGATCACCGGGTTCGGCGTGGCGAGCATGCACTACATGGGCATGGCCGCCATGCGGATGCCGGGCCGGATCACTTACGACCCGTGGCTGTTCGGCGTGTCGGTGCTGATCGCCGTCATCGCAGCCACCGCCGCGCTGTGGGCGGCGCTCCGGCTGAGCGGCGTCTGGCACACGCTCGTCGCCGCCATGGTCATGGGCGTCGCGGTCAGCGGCATGCACTACATGGGGATGGCCGCGATGCGGATGTACAGCGCCGCCGGCCCGGCTGGCATGGTCATGGGCGGCTCGGGCGGCGCGACCGCGGAGAGCTTCCTGCTCCCGCTGATCCTCGGGATCTGCGTGGTCTCGTTCATCTCGATCGCGACGATCGCGCTGTCGCCCACCGGCGATGAGATTCGCAACGAAAACGAGCTGATGGACCGGATCAGCAAGCTCGATTCGCAGGCCCGCTTACCGCGCCGGGCGGCCGCCAAAGCACAATGGGCCGCGTGGGCGACAACGACGCCGAGCGCGGCCCGGGCTGGCTGCTGCTCGTCTACCGGGTTCCGTCCGAGCCGACCAGGCTTCGCTCGACGGTGTGGCGCAGGCTCAAGAGCCTCGGCGCCATCTACCTGCAGAACTCCGCGGCCGCGCTGCCGGCCAGCGTCGCGGCCGAGCGGGCGCTGCGCAAGCTCAGGAGCGAGATCCTGGACATGTCGGGAACCGCGGCGCTGCTGTCCTGCAGCGTGCTCGCCGGGGAACAGGAGATTCGTGCCCAGTTCCAGGCGGCGCGCGACGACGAGTACGAGGAGATCGTGGACAAGTGCCATGACTTCCTCGGGCAGGTGAAGAAGGAGTACGACGAGAACCACTTCACCTACGCCGAACTCGAGGAGAACGAGGTCGACCTCGTCAAGCTGAAAAACTGGCTGGAACGGGTGCGCCAGCGCGACGCCTTCGGCGCCGCCGGGCGGCAGGCAGCGGAAAAATGGATCGAGGACTGCGATGAGTCCCTCGAGGCTTACGCGGCCCGGGTGTATGCCGAGGAGGCGGAGAGCCGGTAGGCGCGGCTCCATCCCCCGGAGGCGGACAGCCGGCAAGCAGGTTGCCTTACGCCCTAGCCACCCCGGCGGGTCGCGCGCCACAGGCTGACCGGGAGCAGCAGCACCAAGAACAGAGGCACCAGCCACCAGGCGGGAACGGCGGTCTGGCTCAGCGCGTAGGTGAGCGCCAGGCTGATCACCACCCCGGCCGCGACCAGCCAGTCGTCGCCGATCACGAAGTCGTACCAGAAGGCGGCGAAGGCCCGGATGCGCGCGCCCATGTCAGCTCCGCTCCGCCGCCGGCACCGGGTTCCCGCGCAGCACGGCCACCAAGGCCAGCGCGAACACCGCGATTCCCGGGATGAGCACCAGCAGCGCCGCGTCCGAGCCCGGCCAGTGCGCGCCGGCGCCCTCGGCCCCCCAGAACGTGCCGAACGCGGTGAGCATGATCCCGACCACGAACTTCATGGTGTTCTCCGGTACCCGCCGCAGCGGCGCCCTGATGGCCACGCCGACTGCAGCGACCAGCACGACCGCGCAGGCCGCCGCGACCGCCGCCAGCCCGACGTTGCGGGCGTTGGCGCCGAACGTGAGCACGATGAACACGACCTCGAGACCTTCGAGCAGCACGCCCTTGAACGACAGCGTGAACCCGTACCAGTCCGGCACCAGGCCGGCCGAGTTGCGGGGCTTCGCCGAGGCGGTGGCCAGCTGCTCGGCGAAGATCTTGTCCTCGTCGTGCAGCGCCTTGTGACCGCTCGCCCGCAGGATCGCCTTGCGCAGCCACTGCAGGCCAAACACCAGCAGCAGCGCGCCGACGAACAGCCGCAGCCCGCGCAGCGGCAGGTCGGACACTGCCGGGCCGAGCGCCGCGACTACGATCGCGAGCACGGCTAGCGCTCCGGCCATCCCGCTGGTCGCCGACCGCCAGTCCCTGGCGGTGCCAGCCGCCAGCACGATCGTGGTGGCCTCGACCGCCTCCACCACGCAGGCGAGGAAAACCGCGATGAACAGCGCCCCGGTTCCCATCGCACCTCCAGCCTCCTCGTTCGTAACCATTCAAGTCTAACAGTTGTCATATCCACCGCATGACAATCGTTATTTCCAGCTTTTAGCGGACGTTTAACCTGGCGGACATCCACGGTACACGGGTCCTTAGCGCCCCTGCCCCAGGCTCGCAGCCATGACTCGCACCATCACGCGCAACAGATTCCGCAGCACCGCCGGCGCGATCGCCGTCGGGGCGCTTGCCCTGGCCGCGGCCGCGGGCTGCTCATCCTCGTCGACCTCTACGGCCGCGTCGACGTCGGCGGCCAAGGTCACGCTCGTTGTCTACTCGGCCCAGGGCTACGACCAGGCCATGACGACGGCGTTCCACAAGGCCACGGGCATCCCGGTCAAGCTCGACGACAACTCGACCGGCCCGCTGCTCACCCAGATCGAGGCGTCAAAGAACAACCCCAACTGGGGCCTGCTCTGGGTAGACGGTGCCACCGCGTTCGCCGGCCTCGACCAGCAGGGACTGCTGCAGAAGGGCTTCGAGCCCAAGGCCGACTGGAACAGCCTCGGCCAGCAGTCCCTGCCCGCAGACGCCGGAGGAGATCTACACGAGCCCGGCGACCCCGTTCGTGGCCAGGTTCACCGGGCTGTCCGGTGAGGTCGCGTTCCGTGGCCGTGGCTACGAGCACGCCGTCGACCTTCCCGGCTCGGGCCGGCTGACCGGGGTGTTCGCGCAGACCCGCGTGGCACGGGGCGAATCGGTCGGGCTCAGGCTCGAGCCCGGCGGCTGCCACGTCTTCACGGGCTAGGCTCAGCAGCCGGTAATCGGCCAGGCCGGGCAGGCACTAGGCTCGTATCCGTGACAACGACGTTGCGTACCAGCCAGGAATCACCCCGCGACGCCAAGGCCGACGCGATCATCGTCGGCGTGGCCCAGGGACGCGACGGGCCGGTGCCGGCGCCGGGTGCCGAGGAGGTGGACGCCGCCCTCGGCGGGAACCTCGCGGAGACCCTCGCCGCGCTGGGCGCCACCGGCAAGGCAGAAGAAGTGACCAAGATCGCGTCGGCCGGGAAGCTGACCGCGCCGCTGATCGCCGCCGTCGGCGTCGGCTCGCCCGCCGACGGCTCGGCGCCGTTCGACGGCGAGGCCCTGCGCCGCGCGGCCGGCGCCGCGGTCCGTGCGCTCACCAACGGCAAGCCACTGCGGGTCGCGCTCGCACTGCCCGCACGCGACGGCGCGGAGACCGAG
Organism: uncultured Actinomycetota bacterium; assembly: GCA_963778075.1. Classification (GTDB taxonomy): domain Bacteria; phylum Actinomycetota; class Actinomycetes; order Streptosporangiales; family Streptosporangiaceae; genus JASHPR01. The sequence goes on from CAVZTJ010000001.1 coordinate 692,001, forward strand.
GCGGTGGCGCTCGGCGCGCTGCTCGGCGGCTACACGTTCGGCCGGTACACCGGCAAGAAGCAGGACACCGAGGTGATCCTGCTCGGCGGCGACACCGAGGGCGCCGCTTCCCGCGCGCGGGTGCTGGCCGACGCCATGACGCTGGTCCGCGACCTGGTGAACACCGGCCCGTCCGATCTCTACCCGGCCACGCTGGCCGCGGAGGCCGAACGCGTGGCCGGCGCGGCCGGGCTGGACGTCGAGGTCCTGGACGAGAAGGCGCTCGCCGACGGCGGCTACGGCGGCCTGACTGGGGTCGGCCAGGGTTCGGTGCACCCCCCGCGGCTGGCCCGCGTGGCGTACACGAACCCGGACGCGACCAAGACCGTGGTCCTGGTCGGCAAGGGCATCACGTTCGACTCCGGCGGGCTGTCGCTCAAGCCGCCGAAGTCGATGGAGGCGATGAAGTCCGACATGGGCGGCGCCGCCGCCGTACTCGCCGCGGTGTCGGTGATCGCCCAGCTCGGCGCCGCGGTCAACGTCGTCGGCTACCTGTGCATGGCCGAGAACATGCCGAGCGGCACGGCCCAGCGGCCATCCGACGTGATCACCATCTTCGGCGGCGGCACCGTCGAGGTGCTGAACACCGACGCCGAGGGGCGCCTGGTGATGGCCGACGCGCTGGCCAGGTCCGCCGCCGACTCCCCCGACCTGCTGATCGACGTGGCCACGCTGACCGGCGCGCAGCTGGTCGCGCTCGGCCCGAGGATCATGGGCGTGATGGCCAACGACGACACGGTGCTGGACGGGGTCGTGGACGCCGCGAAGCGCGCCGGCGAGGGCGCGTGGCCGATGCCTCTGCCCGAGGAACTGCGCAAGGGGCTCGATTCCCCCGTCGCCGACATAGCCAACGTCTCGCAGGAGCGGAATGGCGGCATGCTCGTCGCCGGTTTGTTCCTGCGGGAATTCGTGCCCGATGGTGTGCGTTGGGCGCACCTGGACATCGCCGGGCCCGCGTACCACGAGGGCGAGCCTTATGGGTATACCCCGAAGGGCGGAACGGGCGCGGCCGTCCGCTTGCTCGTCCAGGTCGCGCTGGACGTCGCGGACGGGCGCCTGTAGGCGGCAAGACTCGGAAGGGAACTCATCGTGGCGGACCAGGACGGCTACGACATTGTGATCCTCGGCGGCGGCAGCGGCGGCTATGCCTGCGCGCTGCGCGCGGCCGAACTCGGCAAGCGTGTGGCGCTAATCGAGAAAGGCAAGGTCGGCGGCACCTGCCTGCACCGGGGATGCATCCCGACTAAGGCGCTGCTGCACGCGGCCGAGCTCGCCGACCACGCCAGGGACAGCGCCTCGTTCGGCGTCAAGACCACGCTCGAGGGCGTCGACATGGCCGGGGTCAACGCCTACAAGGAGAAGGTCGTCACCCGGCTGTGGCGAGGCCTGGTCGGGCTGATCGGCAGCAGGCACATCGACGTCATCGACGGCGAGGGGCGGCTGGTCTCCCCCACCCAGGTTCAGGTCGGCGACACGCTGATCGAGGGTGCCCACGTGGTCCTGGCCACCGGCTCAGAATCGCGGAGCCTGCCCGGGATCGACATCGACGGGCAGCGGGTAGTCACCAGCGATCAGGCTCTCGAGCTGGACCGCGTGCCAGCGTCCGCGGTCATCCTCGGCGGCGGCGTGATCGGAGTCGAGTTCGCGAGCATCTGGCGCTCGTTCGGCGCCGAGGTGACGATCGTCGAGATGCTGCCGCACCTGCTGCCGCTCGAGGACGAGTCCAGCTCCAAGCTGCTCGAGCGCGCGTTCCGGCGGCGCGGCATCGGCTACAAGCTCGGAGCCCGGTTCGAGAGCGTTAAGGGCACCGATGCCGGCGTCACGGTCACGCTCGAGGGCGGCACCACGCTCGACGCCGAGCTGCTGCTGGTCGCCGTCGGCCGAGGGCCGGTCTCGGCCGGCCTCGGGTACGAGGACGCCGGCGTGGCCACCGATCGCGGCTACGTCACCGTGGACGAATACTGCCGGACGAGCGTCCCGACGATCTCCGCGGTCGGCGACCTCATTCCCGGCCCGCAACTGGCGCACGTCGGCTTCGCCGAGGGAATCATGGTCGCCGAGCGGATCGCCGAGCTGCCGGTCACGCCCATCGACTACGACGGCGTGCCCCGGGTGACCTACAGCGATCCCGAGGTCGCGTCGGTGGGCATCACCTCCGCGGTCGCGGCCGAGCGCGGCATCAAGACCACCGAGATCACCTACGACCTGGCCGGCAACGGCAAGAGCCAGATCCTGCAGACCGGCGGCGCGGCCAAGGTCATCGCCACCGAGGGTGGCGGCCCGGTACTGGGCATTCACCTGGTCGGCGCGCGGGTAGGCGAGCTGATCGCCGAAGGCCAGCTGATCTACAACTGGGAAGCGGTCCCGGCCGAGGTCGCGCAGCTCATTCATCCGCACCCCACCCAGTCCGAGATGATCGGCGAGGCGCACCTGGCGCTCGCCGGCAAGCCCCTCCACTTCCACTCGTAAGGAGCCCCGGAAGCCATGTCGGTCTCGGTATCCATGCCACAGCTCGGTGAAAGCGTCACCGAGGGCACAGTCACCCGGTGGCTGAAGCAGGAAGGCGAGCGAGTCGAGGCCGACGAGCCGCTGCTCGAGGTGTCCACGGACAAGGTCGACACCGAGATCCCCTCGCCGGTGTCGGGTGTCCTGCGCGGGATCACGGTCGCCGAGGACGAGACGGTCGCGGTCGGTGCCGAGCTCGCGATCATCGACGAGGAAGGCGCCGCGGCCAGCGCGGCGTCGCCGGCGGCCAGCGCGCCTGCCGCGGCCCCCGCCGCCGAGCCGGAGGCGCCCGCTCCAGAGGCTTCCCCAGCGCCCGAGGCAGCGGCCCCAGCGGCCGAGGCAGCGGCCCCAGCGGCCGAGGCACAGACACCGGCAGCACAGGCACCGGCAGGGCAGGCACCGCCGGCCCCGGCGCCAGCCGCGTCGGCTCCGGCGGCGCAGGCACCGGTCGCGGCCAACGACTACGGTGCATCCGGCTACCAGGAGCCGTACCAGCAGCAAGCGCCGCCGCCTGCCCCCGCCTACCAGCCTCAGGCACCCCAGCAGCCGCAGCAGCCCGCAGCCGAGGCGCCGGCGGTGGCGCAGGAGCAGCGCGCGCCCGTGCAGGAAGCCGCGCCGCCGCAGGAGCCCGAGCAGCCCGCGCCCGTGCAGCAAGCCGCGCCGCCGCAGGAGCCCGAGCAGCCCGCGCCCGTGCAGCAAGCCGCGCCGCCGCAGGAGCCCGAGCAGCCCGCGCCCGTGCAGCAAGCCGCGCCGCAGGAGCCCGAGCAGCCCGCGCCCGTGCAGCAAGCCGCGCCGCAGGAGCCCGAGCAGCCCGCGACGACGCAGCAAGCCGCCCCGTCGCAGGAGCCGCAGCCCGAGCAGCCCGCGGGCACGCAGGAAGCCGACGGCGTCGGCCCGCAGCTCACATCGGGCGCTGACGGCCCTTACGTGACGCCGCTCGTGCGCAAGCTGGCATCGGAGCACGGGATCGACCTGGGGACCGTGCCCGGTACCGGGGTCGGCGGGCGGATCCGCAAGCAGGATGTCCTGGACGCCGCCCGGGCGCGGCGCGGCACCCAGGAGCCCCAGCCGGTCGCGGTACCGCAGCAGGCCGGCCCGCCGCCCGAGGTACCCCAGCAGGCGGCTGCTCCCGCCGCGGCGCCACCAGCCGCAGCGCCCGCAGCCCCGGCAGCGGCACCCGCCGCGGCGGCGAGCGCGGGCCCAGCACCGGCAGATACCGGGCGGCCCGCGATCGTGCCATCCAACCTGCGCGGCAGGACCGAGAAGCTGTCGCGGTCCCGGCAGGTCATCGCGCAGCGCATGGTCGAGTCGCTGCAGACCTCGGCCCAGCTCACCACCGTGGTCGAGGCGGACGTCACCGCGATCGCCAGGCTCAGGGACCGCGCCAAGGCCGCGTTCGAGGCCAGGGAGGGCGTCAAGCTGTCGTTCCTCCCGTTCTTCGCGCTGGCCACGGTGGAGGCGCTCAAGGTCCACCCCAAGCTCAACGCGATCATCGACACCGCCAGCGGGCAGGTGACCTATCACGACGCAGAGCACCTGGGCATCGCGGTCGACACCGAGCGCGGCCTGATGGTCCCGGTCATCCGCAAGGCCGGCGATCTCAACATCGCCGGGCTGGCCAGGAAGATCGCCGACCTCGCGGCGCGCACCCGGGCCGGGCAGGTGAGCCCGGACGAACTGTCCGGCGGCACGTTCACACTCACCAACACCGGCAGCAGGGGCGCACTGTTCGACACGCCGATCATCAACCAGCCGCAGGTCGGCATCCTCGGCACCGGTACGGTGGTCAAGCGGGCCGTGGTCGTGGAGGACCCGGCGCTCGGCGAGGTCATCGCGGTGCGGTCCATGGTCTACCTGGCCCTCACCTACGACCACCGGCTGGTGGACGGGGCCGACGCCGCGCGGTTCCTCGTTACGATCAAGGAACGGCTAGAAGAAGGCGCGTTCGAGACCGAACTTGGGCTGTAACTGGGGGGGTCAATGCGGGTCGCGATCACCGGATCGTCCGGGCTGATCGGGTCTGCGCTGGCCGAGGACCTGCAGCGAGACGGCAACGAGGTCGTGCGGCTGGTCCGGCGCTCGCCGCGGGAACCTGGCGAGATCGCGTGGAACCCGCGGGACCCGGTCGGCGGACTCGATCCGGCCGCGCTCGACCGTCTCGATGGTGTGGTCCACCTGTCCGGGGCGCCGGTCGCTGGCGGCCTGTGGACCAAGGCCAGAAAGGCTGAGCTGCGTTCCAGCCGGATCCAGAGCACCAAGGCCCTCGTCACCGCCATCGGCAACGCGGCGAACCCGCCGTCGGTACTGCTGTCCGGCTCCGCGATCGGCTGGTACGGGGACACCGGCACGCGCGAGGTGGATGAGTCGGCGCCCGCCGGAACCGGCTTCCTGGCCCATCTGGTCCGCGACTGGGAGGCGGCGGCGCGGCCTGCCAGCCAGGCCGGAGTGCGCGTCGCGAACCTGCGCTCCGGCGTCGTGCTGTCCCGCAAGGGCGGGATGCTCGGGCCGCTGGTGCCGCTGTTCCGGCTCGGGCTCGGCGCCAGAATCGGCCCCGGCACCCAGTTCATCAGCTGGATCTCGTTGACCGACCACGTGGCCGCGGTCAGGTTCCTGCTCGATCACGCCGAAATCGAAGGCCCGGTGAACCTGACCGCGCCGGTGCCGGCGACCAACACGGAGTTCACCAGCGAGCTGGCCCGGGTGCTGAAGCGCCCGGCGCTGCTGCGGGTTCCGGCCCCGGTGCTGCGCGCCGGCCTCGGTGAGCTCTCCGGCGAACTGCTGGGCAGCACGCGGGTGCTGCCCCGGCGGCTGCAGGAGGCTGGCTTCGCGTTCCGCTATCCGGGCATCGCCGGAGCGCTCGCGGCCGAGCTGGCGTAGCCTCGGCGCCCCTCACGGCCGAACCAACGCATTGCCGGCGCGCTCGCGGCCGAGCTGGCGTAGCCTCGGCGCGCCCAGCGGCTGCGCTAGCGTCGCGCGGTCTCTCCCCGCTGGCCGTGCGCTGACGCGGGCGGAACCGGATCGTGCAGCATGCCGTCCTGCTGGTACCCGAACAGCGAGATCCGCCACAGCGAGGGCACCGGTCCCGTCAGCCCCTCCCGGGTCCGGATCCGGCCAATGGTCAGCCGCAGCAGGCGCCTGGCCGCAAGGATCGCTGCAATCGCCAGCGGGATCTCGATCAGCACCGCGGAGAGCAGGCTGAACAGGAAGTCGCTGGTGCGCAGGTCCAGGGTGACGTCGAACCACGCGTCGCACAGCAGCAGCGTGGCCAGCACCAGAAGGCACATGATCAGCACCTGCCTGCCGCGCCACGCGGCCCAGGCGGTCGCCGCGAACGCGGCGAGCTCGGCAAGGTCGAAACCGACCCACGCACCGCGCCAGTCGCCGGCCCGGTAGAACCGCGGCAGCGTGACGGCCAGCACGCCGATCCACGCGGCGAGGCCCACGCAGCACACAATCGTCACGATCAGGAACAGTCTGCGCCGTCGCGGGCTGCCCGCGTTCGCCAGCCGCGGCATGTCCAGGCACGCCAGTGCCTGCATGAGCCTGGCGCGCTCCTTCGGGCTCATCCGCCTCAGCTCGGCCTCGTCGAACACGGGCTGGCCTCCTTCCGCTGTAATCGGGAACCCACGCCAAACCGGCCTTCTTCCCCATGCATGCCCACAGGCTGGGCCGATGACGCATCCCGGACCGTGCGGATAGGGATCTAAGCTGGTCGCATGGAGCGCGAGCTGATATTCGCCCGGGCCGGATTCGGTGCGGACGCGATCCCCTACCAGCAGGCCTGGGATCTGCAGCGGGACCTGCACGAGCGGCGGGTGCGCGGCGACATCCCGGACACCTGCCTGCTGCTCGAGCACCCGCCCGTCTACACGGCGGGCAAGCGGACAGACGAGCTCGACCGGCCGGCCGGTGACCCGGGAGCCCCGGTGATCGACGTCGACCGCGGCGGCAAGATCACCTGGCACGGCCCCGGGCAGCTCGTCGGGTACCCGATCGTCAGGCTCGGCGAGCCGATCGACGTGATCAATTACGTGCGGACGATCGAGGAGGCGCTGATCCGCACCTGTGCCGACTTCGGGGTGCATACCGAACGCGTCGAAGGCCGCAGCGGCGTGTGGTTCCGCGGGTCAGGCGGCGGCCAGGACCGCAAGGTCGGCGCGATCGGCATCCGGGTGTCCCGCGGCGTGACCATGCACGGCTTCGCGCTGAACTGCGACTGCGACCTGTCCTGGTACGACCGGATCGTGCCGTGCGGGATCCGGGACGCGACCGTGACTACCCTGTCGGCGGAGTCCGGCAGGCACATCACGGTCGCCGGCGCCGTCGATGTGGCCGAACGCCATCTCGCCGATGTGCTCGGGGCAAGCCGGTGGCGCAGCGTTATCGGCACCGATCCGGAGCGCCTGACCGTCGCGGTCAGCTGACCTGCGTCGGCTGGTAGATGGTCGCGTCGGCAGCGCGGGCGTCGAGCGCGGCCAGCACCCGGCGCACGCCGTACGGAGCCAGGTAATCGGCCGCCTCGCCCGCGGGGACAAAGCGGAACTCGTCGAGCTCCTCGGCCTGCAGCACGATGCCGTCGCCGTTGGCGATCGTCCCGCCGTCGAAGACGAAGTGCATGATCGGCCGGGCTTCCCGGCCATACGGCTGAGACCAGTCGATGGCCAGCAGCGCGCCGATCGGCAGGTCCAGGCCGATCTCCTCGGCGACCTCCCGGGCGCAACCGGCGTGCGGCGGCTCGCCGTGCTCGCAGATGCCGCCTGGCAGCGTCCAGTGGTCCCGGTAGTTGGGCTTGACCAGCAGGATCCGCCCGGCCGGATCGGTGATGAGACCTCCGGCGGACACCACGACGCCGGGAAGCTGCGCGAACCAGGTGTCGTGGTCGACGAAGTTGCTGGTGGTCATCGACCGTCCTGTTCCGCGGCCGCGCGCGCCGACAGATTGGCGCCGAGGTCGCCGATTGGCACCACTTCCTGCTCGCCGCTTCGCATGTCGCGGACGGTGACCGTGCCCGCATCTGCCTCGCTGCTGCCGTAGAATCAGGCACCAGCGCGCGCCCTGGCCGCTAGCCCACTTGAGCTGCGTGCGGAGCTTGCCGGACGAGCCGAGGTAGACGCTGGCTCGCAGGCCGGCGCCGCGCGCGGTAGCGGCGAAGTCGAACGACGCCGCGGTGAGTTCCTCACCCATGACCGTGACGGCGACGTCGAGGCGGCCGCGCTGACCCGCGTCGTCGTCCGGCAGCAGCGAGAGGATCCGCTCTACCCCGAGCGAGGTTCCGGTCGCGGGCACGTCGGGCCCGCCGAGCTGGGCGATCAAGTGGTCGTAGCGGCCGCCCCCGCCCATCGACCCAGCCACGCCCGGAGCGGTCAGCTCCCAGATCGGCCCGGTGTAGTAGCTCAGCCCGCGCACCAGGCGCGGGATGAAGCGGACACGCCCGGCCGGGACCTGCAGCGATACCAGGGACAGCACGTTGTCCACGTCGTCAAGGCCCGCCGAGCCTTCCTCGCTCTTCTGCAGCGCGGCCCGGATCCGTTCGGTCGCGTCCGGCGCGGTCATCGCCGTGACCAGCTCCCCGGCCGTGCCGTCGGCCAAGCCGCGCCCCGTGAGCTCGGCGACGACCGCGGCGGGCGACAGCTTGTCCAGCTTGTCGAGGGTGATCAGCACGCCGGGGCCGAGATCGGCTGGCACGCCGAACGCCTCCAGCAGGCCGGCCAGCACCCGGCGGGAGTTCAGCTCGACGTGGAAGTTGTCGATGCCCAGCGCGGCCACCGCGTCGTGGTGGGCGCAGAGCACCTCCGCGTCCGCGAGCGGCGAGGCGGAGCCGAGCGTGTCCAGGTCGCACTGCACGAACTCGCGGTAGCGGTCCTTGCCCGGCCGCTCGGCGCGCCACACCGGCCCGAGCACGTACCGCTTGTACGGCGATGGCAGCCGGCTGCCGTACGCCGCGGCCACCCGGGCGAGCGGCACCGTGTGGTCGTACCGCAGCGCGAGATCCGCCTCGCCCGATGCCTCGTGCTCGCCGCGCCGCAGGATCTTGAAAACGAGCTTGTCTCCGTCCTCGCCGTACTTCCCCATCAGCACGTCGAGGCGCTCGAACGCCGGGGTCTGCAGCGGCTCGAACCCATAACCGGCGAAAACCCTTCGGATCACGTCGAACGCGCGCTCCCGCCTCGCCACGTCATCGGCGAGGAAGTCGCGCGTCCCCGATGCTGGGTCAAACTGCGTTGCCATGTCTCCCATGCTTCCGGACGCGGGCGCCCCGCGTCACATCGACCCGGTGGTGCGTGTGATGATCTGAACGCGGCCACCCCGAAGGAGCAGCACCGTTGTCCCGATTCACCCTCCGCCTGGCGATCGCGCTGCAGGCGGCGGTCTCGGCAGGCGACGGGCTCGCCCTGATCGCACTCGCCAACCGGGTATACCAGAGCTCGCACGCGTCCTGGGCCGTTGCGGCAGTGTTCCTCGCGCTGACGGTGCCGATCACGACGCTGGCCCCGGTCGCCGGGCTGCTGCTCGACCGGCTGCCCACCAGGCCGGTGCTGGTGGGCGCTGCGGCCATCGAAGCCGCCGTCGCGCTGGGGCTGGCCGCGGCGAGCGGCGTGCCGGCCACGCTCGCCCTCGCTTTCGGCTTCGGCGTCTGCGCCGCGATTCTGCAGCCCGGCCTCGGCGCCGTCGTGCCGCGGCTGGCCGGCGACACCGCGATCTCCCGGGCGAACAGCTATCTCCAGGCGGCGACGTGGGCTGGGTTTTCGGTCGGCCCGCTGCTGGCGGGGCTGCTGATCTCCACCGCGGGCTCGGGCGCAGCCTTCCTCGCCGACGCCGCGCTCTACGCACTCGGCGCGGCCGGGCTATGGGCGCTCCGGCTGGCCCCGAGGCTGACCGTTCCAGGTGGTCTGGACGGCACCGGTGCTCGGCCACGGTTGTCGGCGGAACTGCGCGCGGGCTTCAGCTTCCTGCGCGCGGACCCGGAGGCGGCGATGCTGGTGCTGACCGTCGGTGCGGTCGTCGCCTGCGCGAACATGGCGGTGGTGGCCGAGGTGGTGTTTGCCGAGCACGTGCTGAGGGCCGGGCCCGGCGGGTACTCGCTGCTGGTCGCGGCCTGGACGGCGGGCATGGTGGCCGGCACCTTGGCCGTGGGCCGGGTACCACTGCGCTGGCTGGTGCCGGCCGCGCTGATCGGCACCATCGCCACCGGAGCCGGGGTCGCGCTCGCGGGCGTCTCGGTGACGCTCTGGCAGGCCGTCTCGGCCTATGGTTTCGGCGGCCTGGCGAGCGGGGCCGAGACCGTAGCCACCCGGAGCGTCCTCAACCACCGGGCACCAGAGGAGGTGGCGGGCCGGGTCTTCGCGTTGTACTCGGGGCTGATATTCGGCGCGACGTCGCTGGCCATGGCCGTGGCCGGTGGCCTGCTCACGGTGCTCGGCGCGCGGACGGTCCTGATCGTGGCCGGCTGCGGCGGGATGGTGGCCGGGACGGCCGGATGGGTCGGCATGGCCATCCGGCAGCGGACCCGGCGCCGGCCAGCGGTGGCTGACGGCGAGGGCGCGACCGACCAGGCCGGGGCGTTCCTTAGGGACAAGACGGGCCAGGCGGGCTGACGGCGGCGCCGGCCTGATCACGGCCGACGTAGGCTTGGAACGTGGTACTCGCACCGGAAGGACGCCGGCTGCTGCGGCTCGAGGCGCGCAACAGCCAGACGCCGATTGAACGCAAGCCCCCGTGGATCAAGACCCGGCTGCGCACCGGGCCGGAATACACCGCGCTGAAGCAGCTAGTGCAGCGTGAGGGCCTGCACACGGTCTGCGAGGAGGCGGGCTGCCCCAACATCTTCGAGTGCTGGGAGGACCGTGAGGCGACGTTCCTGATCGGCGGCGACCAGTGCACCAGGCGGTGTGACTTCTGCCAGATCGCCACCGGCAAGCCGGAGCCGCTGGACACCGACGAACCGCGGCGGGTCGCCGAGTCGGTGGCGGCGATGGGGTTGCGCTACGCCACGGTCACGGGCGTGGCCAGGGACGACCTGCCCGACGGCGGAGCCTGGCTGTACGGCCAGACCTGCCGCGAGATCCACGCCGCGGTCCCCGGCTGCGGGGTAGAGCTGCTGATCCCCGACTTCAACGCGATACCTGAGCAGCTCGGCGAGGTGTTCGCCGCCCGGCCCGAGGTGCTGGCGCACAACATCGAGACCGTGCCGCGGATCTTCCGGCGGATCCGGCCGGGATTCCGCTACGAGCGATCGCTCGGGGTGCTGAGCCGGGCCCGCGAGGCCGGGCTGATCACGAAGTCCAACCTCATCCTCGGCATGGGCGAGGAGCGCGCCGAGGTCAGTGCGGCAATGGCCGACCTGCGCGCGGCAGGCTGCGACCTGCTCACGATCACCCAGTACCTGCGGCCGTCGGTGCGGCATCACCCGGTCGACCGGTGGGTGCCGCCCGAGGAGTTCGATGAGCTGGGCGAAGAGGCGAGGCAGCTCGGCTTCGCCGGGGTGATGGCCGGGCCGCTGGTGCGCTCGTCTTACCGCGCGGGCCGGCTGTACCGGCAGGCGGTGAGCCGCCAGACACCGGCGTAGCCGGCACGCCTAGCGGTGAGCCGGCAGGCACCGGCATAGCCGGCAGGCGCGCAGTGAGCCGGCAGGCATCGGCGTAGCCGACCGGCGGATCCCCCCGCGTAGCTGAGTCGGCCGTCAGGCCGTATTGGCTTAGGGGTCTGGGGGTTTCGTCGCGGTGGTGCCAGCACAGTATCCTCACCACCATGGTGAATAAGGCGTCAGGTGCGGCGTCGAAGAAGGATAAGCGGGATGCTGCCGATCCGACCTCGATGGGCCGGATCAAGCAGATCCGCATGGTTGCCGGGATTATCCGGAAGGCTAACCCAAAGGCGCTGCCGATCGTCATCGGCACCGGCGTCGGGATCATCGCGATCGTCGTGGTCATCGCGGTGCTCCTCGGCCTGTATTTCCTCGTCCCGCTCGGCGTGCTGGGCGGCATCGCCGCAGCGATGATCCTTTTCGGCCGGTACGCCCAGTCCGCGCAGTACGCGGCCCTCGCCGGTCAGCCGGGCGCCGCCGCCGCGATCCTGCAGAGCATGCGGGGCAGCTGGACCGTCACGCCGGCGATCGCGGCCAACCGGAACATGGACGTGGTGCACCGGACCGTCGGCAAGCCCGGAGTGATCCTGGTCGGCGAGGGCTCGCCCAGCCGGCTGCCCGCCCTGCTGGCCGCCGAGAAGAAGCGGGTCTCCCGGATCACCTACGACGAGTTGCCGATCTACACGATCCAGGTCGGTGACGAGGAAGGCCAGATCCCGATCCGGAAGCTGCAGCGGCACATCATGAAGCTGCCGCGCAACCTCAAGGGCCCGGCGGTCGCCGACCTGAACTACCGGCTGAAGGCGCTCCCGCAGTCGCTGCAGATGCCCAAGGGCCCTATGCCCAAGACCGGGCGGATGCCGAAGGCGCCGCGGCCAAAGTTCCGCTGAGCCTGATTCCGGCTCAGGCCCGGATCACGATCGTGCCTGCGGCCTTGTCGTGCAGGCCCCGGAGATCCGCGTCGAGTACCAACGCCGGCACCACCAGCAGGAACAGAACCGTCCGGATCAGGGACCGGTAGAAGCCGACCGGCTTGCCGTCCAGCCTGGCCACTCGCATGCCCAGCAGCCGCTTGCCAACCGTGAAGCCGGTCAGCGCGGTCAGCAGCCAGATCTCGCCCGCGAAGATAGCCAAGGTCAGGTACTGCACGCTGGCCTGGTTCTTGTCGCCGAGCACAGCCAAGGCGATCAGCGCGGCCATCACCCAGTCGATCATCAGCGAGCCCAGCCGCCTGGCCACCCCCGCCACAGACCTGGGACCCGACTGAGGCAGCCCGAACCGCTGCCCCGGGTACGCGCTGGCGGCTCCGGCTGATGTGCCCGGCGCCTGCTTTCCTTCGGCCGGGATGTCCCGCGCCTGCTTGTTACCAGGCGGCTTGCTGCTAGCCGTCTTGCCACCGGCAGGCTTGCCGCTACCAGGCTTGATACCGGCCGGCTTGCCACCGGCAAGCTTGCCACCCGCCGGATTGCCTGCCGCCGGCTTCCCGGCCACCTGTCGCTCCGCCACGCACCCAAAGGTACCGCCCGCCAACATATCGCCGGCCCGGCCGCCCCGGTCCCACAGCCCGTAACATGGGCGAAACACCGGGGATACGGGTCGGAAATCGGGGGCGCCTAGCGTCACAGCAGCGCCCGGACGCGGGCGCGCGTCAGCTTGTCAGCGGCCAAGGGAGAGCAATGTTCACCAGCGGCGATGAGGTATTGCGGTTCATTGCGGACGAGGGGGTGGAATTCGTCGATGTCAGGTTTTGCGACCTGCCGGGCACGGTTCAGCACTTCACCGTCCCCACTGAGTCCTTCGGCGAGGGGGTCTTCAGCGACGGCCTGATGTTCGACGGCTCGTCGATCCGCGGCTTCCAGCAGATTCATGAATCGGACATGCTGCTGCTTCCGGACGCGACTACCGCCGTCGTCGACCCGTTCCGGGCCCGAAAGACGCTGAATCTCACGTTCTTCGTGCACGATCCGCTCACCGGCGAGCCGTACACCCGGGACCCGCGCAACATCGCCCGCAAGGCCGAGGACTACCTGCGCGGCAGCGGGATCGGCGACACCGCGTACTTCGGGCCCGAGGCCGAGTTCTACATCTTCGACTCGGCCCGGTTCGAGACCAGCCCGAACGCGGGCTATTACTTTATCGACTCGGTCGAGGGGGCCTGGAACACCGGCCGCGACGAGCCGGGCGGCAACCTGGGCTACAAGCCGCGTTACAAGGGCGGGTACTTCCCGGTCCCGCCGACCGACCACTACACCGACCTACGCTCCGAGATGGTCAGCGCCCTGATCGCCTGCGGCATCACGGTCGAGATGCAACACCACGAGGTCGGCACCGCCGGCCAGGCGGAGATCGACATCAAGTTCGACAGCATGCTGCACTCGGCCGACAAGGTCATGCTCTACAAATACGTGGTGAAGAGCGTGGCCAGGGCGGCGGGCAAGACGGTGACGTTCATGCCGAAGCCGCTGTTCGGCGACAACGGCTCCGGCATGCACTGCCACCAGAGCCTGTGGAAGGACGGCGCCCCGCTGTTCTACGACGAGGTCGGCTACGCCGGCCTGTCCGACCTGGGCCGTTACTACGTGGGCGGCCTGCTCAAGCACGCGCCCTCGCTGCTGGCCTTCACGAACCCGACGGTGAACTCCTATCACCGGCTGGTCCCCGGCTTCGAGGCGCCGGTCAACCTGGTCTACTCGCAGCGGAACCGGTCGGCGTGCGTGCGGATCCCGATCACCGGCCCCAGCCCGAAGGCCAAGCGGCTGGAGTTCCGGGTCCCCGACCCGTCCGCCAACCCCTATCTTGCGTTCTCCGCCATGCTGATGGCCGGCCTGGACGGGATCAAGAACAAGATCGAGCCGCCCGAGCCGGTGGACAAGGACCTGTACGAGCTGCCCCCGGACGAGGCCAGGTCGATCCCGCAGGTGCCCGGCTCGCTGGAGACCGTGCTCAACACGCTGGAGGCCGACCACGACTTCCTGCTCGAGGGCGGCGTCTTCACCGCGGACCTGATCGAGACGTGGCTGGACTACAAGCGGTCCAACGAGATCGACCCGATCCGGCTGCGCCCGCACCCGCACGAGTTCGAGCTCTACTTCGACGCGTAGGCATCCAGCGGCGGCAGCACCATGACCAGGTTGGGCCGGACCACCTGCCCGGCCTCGGCTCCGGCGCCCGGCCCCACGATCCGCAGCCGCGCTCGCGCAGCTGCTCGGCGCGGTGCGGCCGGACCAGGAACGTGACGTCCCGGCCGGCCTGCGCCAGCCGTGCCCCGAAATAGCCACCGGTGGCGCCAGCGCCGACCACCAGGATCGTCATGGCCTTTGCGCCTCCTCCCCGTCCAGCCTAGAAGGCCAAATCTAGCGAGATCGCTGGTGCCGTTCCCGGTGACGTGCTGACCACGCTGGACCCCAAAGCACGCATGGCAATACAGAGCGTCACCGCCTTAGCCGATTCACCTGAAGAAAGGCTTGTCCCCGTGATTGGCTAATCACATTAAGTAACGTTGCCAGCTGGGGACTGAATGGACTGAACGCTGGCCCGGACACCGGGGGCTCGTCATGACTTCCGCATTTGATCAGGCAGACACCACATCGCAGGGAAACGACCTCGCCAACCTGAGGGCCGCCAGCGCCTTACCGCCGATGACACCCGAGAGGGCGAGGCAGCTGGCCACAATACTGGCCCCGCACCTGACCGCGATGCGCGCCGTGACCGCCGGCACGCTATACGAGGACTGCGATCCCGCTTCCAAGATCTTCGTTGCGGGGATGCTCGACCGCATCTCCGCATAGCTCAGAGGGGCAGAGGGGGCAGAGACCGGGATGCTCAACCGCATTTCCGCGTAGCGCGGAAGGGCAGAGGCCCGGATGCTCGACCGCGTCTCCGCGTAGCGCAGAAGGGCAGAGGCCGGTCCCGCGGGGGCCGGCCTCTTCGCTTGCCACCCAAGATTGCGGTCACAGGCAGCCAGCGGCCCGAGTGAGCGGGCGATTGTAAGAGTAGCGAGTTACGGCAGTGGCGATAGTGCAAATTGTTGACTTACGGAAGGAACCCGGACGACGGGCGGCACAGCGCCCTTCCGACGTCATGACAGATCGAATTCACCGTCCATGACGCCAGCGGTGAACGCGCGCCACTCGTCCGGAGTGAAGATCAGCGCGGGCCCGTCCGGATTGCTGCCGTCCCGCATCGCGATCACGTGGTCGCTGCCCTCCTTGGATCCGGCGACGACGGCAACCTCGATGCAGGAACCATCCTCCCCGCCGCCGTGGGAGGGCCTGCGCCACTCGGCACCGGTCAGGTCCATGTCCCGATCGCCTCTCTTGTCCAGGTTGACAGCCACCCTCTGGTACGGATACTAATTTCGTCCCCCGCGTCTTGCAGCGGTGTTTCTGACGGAACATCAAACGGGCGGCTGAACTCCACGGAGGCCTCGCGAAACGGAGGGGGCACGGTGCTGCCTGGACTGAGGAACGGGGGCCGGCGGGCGACGAGCGAAGGCACGCCTGTGACTCAGGAACGGGGCCGGCGGGCGACAAGCGAAGGCACGCCAGTGATGGGGGAACGGGGAAGCAGGCGGAGGCCTAGAGGCGAGCGGGGAACACAGTGAACGAGCTACCCACGGTTCCAGGCGGCATCGCCGCAGGCTCACAGATAGCCGGTTACACGATCGAGGAGCAGATCGGCCGCGGCGGGATGGCGGTCGTATACCGCGCCTCGGACAAGCGCCTGAACCGGCACGTGGCGCTGAAGATCCTGGCTCCCGAGCTCGCCAGCGACGCGGGATACCGGCAGCGGTTCCTCCGGGAGATGCGCGCCGCGGCCGCCGTCGACCACCCGAACATCGTCCCGGTCTTCGACGCGGGCGAGGCGGACGGGGCCTTGTTCATCGCCATGCGCTACGTCGACGGGCAGGACGTGCGCACGATGCTCGAGACCGAGCCTCGGCTGCCGGCCGCCCGGGCCTGCCACCTCATCGCCCAGGCCGCCTCCGCGCTCGACGCGGCGCACGCGCGCGGCCTGGTGCACCGTGACGTGAAGCCCGGCAACATGCTGATCGGCAGCGCCCATCCGGACCACCTGTACCTGTCCGACTTCGGGCTCAGCAAGCAGCGGGTCTCATCGGCTCCGCTGACGCTGACCGGCCAGTTCATGGGCACGCTCGACTACATGGCGCCGGAGCAGATCGAGGGCAAGCCGACCGACGGCCGCGCCGACCTCTACGCCCTGGCCTGCACCGCGTTCGAGATGCTCGCCGGGCAGCCGCCGTTCCAGCGTGACGCGGGCCTGGCGGTGATGTGGGCGCAGGTGTCCGCGCCGGTGCCGTCGCTGCGGGCGCTGCGCCCCGACCTGCCGCCAGCGGTCGACCAGGTAATGGCCACGGCGCTGGCCAAGACACCGGACGCCCGCTACCCGACCTGCATGGCCTTTGCCCGCGCGCTCGCCGCGGCGTGCGGCGTCGGCCGCGAGGCCGTCGAGACCGGTGCGGACGCGCCACCGCCCGCCCGCCTGCCGACCGAACAGGCGCAGATCCCGGCGTCGCGCGTGTCGACATCATGGGTAGGCGATCCACAGCCCGAATCGGAGGCGACCTGGACCAGCCCGCAGGGAGCGGACCCGCAGCCCGAATCATGGGCAGGCAATCCGCAGCCCGAATCCGAGGCAACGCGAGCCAGCCAGCGGGCCGCCGATCCGCAGGCCGACGTCGAGACCGCCTGGGCGGGCAGGCCGCTGTACCGGCCCGACACCGCATGGAAGCCGACGCCCGATTCGGCGGCGTCATCCCCCGCCCCCTGGTCGCAGTCTCCCCCGCAGCCAACGCCCGGCCAGTACCAGCCCCGCGGCGCCCCGGCCAGGCCGCGGCGCGGCCGCAGGTGGCCGGCCGTGCTGGGCGTCGTGGTGCTGCTCGCGGTCGTCGGCGTGGCGTTCGCGCTGCTGCACCACAAGCCGTCACCGGGGCACAACCCTCCGGCCAGCCCGCCGCCGACCAGCCACCCGGCCACCTCCGCGCCGGTGGCCAGCCCGGGCCCGGCAGCCACGGTGCAGGCGTACTTCGCGGCGATCAACGCGCACGATTACGCCAAGGCGTGGGCCCTCGGCGGCAAGAACATCGCGTCGCCGTACTCGAAATTCGCCAGCGGCTTCAAGGGCACGGCCAAGGACACGGTGACCGTGGTGTCGGTCACGGGCGGCGTGGTAACCGTGAAGCTGGCAGCGGCCCAGACCGACGGCTCAGTCAAGTACTTCGCGGGCACGTACACGGTGGCCAATGGCGTCATCACGGGGTCCGAGATCCAGCCAGTTGGCTAGGCAGGACGGCCGGAAGGGGACCGTTGGCTAGCCAGGAGGACCGGGAGGGGACCGCGGAGGCCGCCGCGATCGAGGTGTCGCTGCGCGGCCTCGGCACGCCCCAGCGAGCGGCCAGCGAGAAGGCCTACCTCAAGAGCGACCTGGAGTTCACCGGCACCGCGGTCCCGGCCATCCGCGCCACAGTCCGCGCATGCTCCGGCGCTCGGCCATGCTCGCGCTGCTCGTGCCGCTGCGCCGCGGCGACGGCGACTTCGGCAGGTTCACCGGGTACGCCGATCAGATGCTGGAGGAGAAGGAGTTCTTCATCCGCAAGGCGATCGGCTGGATCCTGCGGGACACCGCAAAGCGCCGACCGGAGATGGTGGCCGCGTGGCTGGAGCCAAGGGCGCACCGGGCGTCCGGGATGACGATGCGCGAGGCGGTCAAGCCGCTGCCGCCCGAGGTCGCCGCCAGGCTGCTAGCGGCGCGCGCGAACCAGCGCGGCCGGGGTCAGGCCCGCTAGCTCGTTGCTCTCCCTAGTCAGATGCGCCTGGTCGGCGTAGCCCGCCTCGGCTGCGATTGTGGCCAGATCGAAGTCCCCGCCGGCGTCAATGCGCGAAACAAACCGCCGGAACCGCAGGACCCGGTTCAGCATCCGCGGGCCGTAGCCAACCGCAGCCTGGCACCGCCGCCGCAGCTGGCGCTCGCCGATCCCGAGCTGCCCGGCGACCAGTTCGGCCCGGGCGCCCGGGCGGCCGAGCAGCCGGGTGGCCTCGAGCACCAGGCGGTCCGGCGGCCGCTCGGTGACCATCTGCGCGGCGATCGCCGCCACCCGCCGCATGGCCTCCTCCGGCGACAGCGACCCGGGCAGCCGGCCCCGTGGCACCCCGGGCAGGTCGTCGGCGTCCAGCCGCTGGTCGAGCACCTCGCTGAGCGGCACGCCGAGCGCCGCTCCCCCGGCTCCGGGCCGGAACCGCGCGCCCACGAACACGGTGCCCGGCCGCCACTCGGTCGGCGCCGGCCCGGTGTCCGGTCCCGCCACGAAGGCCCCGACGCCGCTCTGCCAGATCAGGTCGGTGCACGCGTCGGGCAGCACCGGCACGGGTTCCGCCCGGCAGGGAGGCGCCACCGAGACCCACAGGCAATGAAGTCCCGCCTTGAACGCCACGCCAGGTGCGAACTCTGTGTACCCCGGCGCCAGATCCACGGGACCAGTCTTTCATCCTGGTGTCCGCTTCGTTCAAGCCGGTTATTGCAGTGGTGTGGTCGGATGAAGGAATGAGCAAACCTGATCTTGATATGGCCGGTCAGTTCATTGCCGCCAGCGCCCGCGTGCTGGACCGCCGCCGGTTCGAGCGGCTGTTCGGCGGGGGCGACGCGCGGCCGGTACGGGACGCGGTCGCCGCTTACCGCAACGCCGACGGCGGGTTCGGCCAGGGACTGGAACCCGACGGCCGCGACCCGGCGACGCAGCCCGCCGCGATCGAGCTTGCACTGGGCATCCTGAACGAGGCCGACGCCTGGGACGAGGGCCTCGTCACGGGTGCGTGCGACTGGCTCCAGGCGAACGCGCCGGCCGAGGGCGGCTCCGCCTTCGTGGCGGCGACGATCGATGCGTGGCCGCACGCCCCGTGGTGGGTGCCGGAGCTGAGCGGCCCCGCCTCGCTGGTATCGACCGGCCAGATCGCGGGCACGCTGCACGCGCGCGGCGTATCACATCCGTGGCTTGACCGCGCCACCGAGCTGATGTGGTCCAGGATCGAGTCGCTGAGCGGAGAACCCGGCCCGTACGACATGTATGGGGTGGTGAGATTCCTTGAAAACGTGCCGGACCGGGACCGGGCGGAGCGCGCGCTGCAGGCCGTGGCGCCGATGCTGCTCGAGGTCGTGGCGGTGGACCCGGACGAGGAAGGCGAGACGCACTCGCCGCTCGGCTACGCGCCCCGGCCGAATTCGCTGGCGAGGAGCCTGTTCAGCGACGCGGTCATCGAGGCGCACCTGGACCATCTGGCCGCGGGGCAGCGCGACGACGGCGGCTGGATGTTCAACTGGCCATCCTGGTCCCCGGCTGCCGAGCTGGACTGGCGCGGCTTCATCACGGTGAGCTCGCTGGTGACGCTGCGGGACAACGGCCGGCTGTGAGCGCCCGGCCGTAGATAGCTCAGCCGTAGAAGCTCAGCCGTAGAACAGGCGCTCCATCACGGCCCGGGCCCGCCGGGCGGCCCTGCGGTAGTCCTGGACCAGGTCATGCGACGCGTCCGGGGCGTAGCCGAGCAGCCGGGCCACCGCGCCGAGTTCCGGCTGCGCCGTGGGGACCGAGTCGCTCGGCCTGCCGCGCACCAGCATGACCGCGTTGCGGATCTGGGCGGCCAGCCGCCACGCGGCGGCCAGCGCGTCGGCGTCCTGGCCTGCGATCAGGTCGTGGTCCCGCGCGGCCTGCAGCGCGGCCAGCGTCCGGGTGGTACGCAGCTCGGGCATCGCGCCCGCGTGCCTGAGCTGCAGCAACTGCGCCACCCATTCGACATCGGACAGCCCGCCGGGGCCGAGCTTGAGGTGCATGGCGGGATCGACGCCGCGGGGCATCCGTTCCGCCTCCACCCGTGCCTTGATCCTCCTGACCTCCCGCACCGCCGTTTCGCTTATCCCGCCGGCGGGATACCGGAACTCATCGGCCATGGCCATGAACGCGGCGCCGAGGCCGGTGTCGCCGGCGACCGGCTCGGCGCGCAGCAGGGCCTGGGCCTCCCACGGGGCCGACCAGCGCTGGTAGTAGGCGTGGTAGGAGGCGAGCGTGCGCACCAGCGGCCCCTGCCTGCCCTCCGGCCGTAGCGCGGCGTCGACCGGCAGCGCCGGGTCGGGGCCCGGCCGGGCCAGCAGCCCGCGGAGCTCCTCGGCGACCGCGTGCGCCGCCCGGGTGGCCGCCTCCTCGTTGGCGCCCGGCAGCGGCTCGTGCACGAACAGCACGTCAGCGTCGCTGGCGTAGCCCATCTCGTGGCCGCCGAATCTGCCCATCGCGATCACGCAGATCCTGGTCGGCAGCGGGCCGCCCAGAGCGGCCTTCCTGGCCGCCGCGTCCAGGGCCGCGGCGATCGTCACGGCCGCGACCGCGGTGAGCGCCTCGCCGGTCTCCTCGACCCCGGAGAGACCGAGCAGGTCGGCCACGGCGGTGCGGAACAGCTCCCTGCGGCGCAGGGCCAGCGCGGCCGCGACGGCCTCCTCGGCCGTGTCGTGCCTGCGCACCGTGGCCGCGGCCTCGGCCTGCAGAGCTGCGGCGGGGCGTGGGCTGAGCTTGGAGTCGTCGCCGAGCATCGCCACCGCGTCGGGGGCGCGCAGCAGCAGCCCGGTGGCATACCGGCTCGACGCCAGCAGCCGGGCCATCCGCCGCGCGACCCTGGTGTCGTCCCGCAGCAGCCTCAGGTACCACGACGAGTCCCCGAGGGCGTCGCTGACCTGGTGGAACGCGAGGAGCCCGGCGTCGGGCTGCGCGGCGTCCGCAAACCAGCCGAGCATCGCGGGCAGCAGCGTCCGCTGGATGGCCGCCCGGCGTGACATGCCCGAGGTCAGGACCTCGATGTGGCGCAGCGCTCCGGCCGGGTCGGCGTAACCGAGCGCCTCGAGCCGCGCCCGGGCACCCTGCTTGGTCAGCCGGACGTCATCGGTGGGCAGCCGGGCCACCGCCTCGAGCAGCGGCCGGTAGAACAGCTTCTCGTGCAGCCGCCTGGCCTGGCTCGCGTGCCGGCGCCACTGCGCGACGAGATCATCGGCTGGGTCGGCGGCCTCCGGCGCCTGGCCGCGCCGCATCGTCCGCATCGCCCGGCCGACCTGGCGCAGCACCGCGGGGTCCTCGGGCAGCGTGTGCGTCCGCCGAAGGTGACGCAGCTGCAGCAGGTGCTCGGCCATGCGCAGGAACTGATAGGCGGCGGCCAGGCTCGCGGCGTCCTCGCGCCCCACGTAGCCGCCCTTGGCCAGCGCGGCGAGGGCGTCCAGCGTGGCGGCGGCGCGCAGCGTCTCGTCGGTGCGGCCGTGCACGAGCTGCAGCAGTTGCACGGCGAACTCTATGTCCCGCAGGCCGCCGGGGCCGAGCTTGATCTCCCGCCCGGCCCGGTCGGCGGGCAGGCTGCCGAGCACGCGCCGCCGCATGGCCTGCACGTCGGCGACGAAGTTCTCGCGCTGCGCCGACTCCCAGACCATGGGGCCGACGGTGGCCATGTACTCCGCGCCCAGGCCGGTGTCGCCCGCCACGGGCCTCGCCTTGAGCAGCGCCTGGAACTCCCAGGTCTTGGCCCATCGCTCGTAGTAAGCCCGGTGGCTGGCCAGAGTGCGCACCAGCGGCCCGTCCCGGCCCTCGGGGCGCAGGTTCGGGTCGACGGGGAACAGCGCCTCCTCGGTCCCGATCGCCGAGCAGACCCGGATCATCGCGGCGGCCAGCCGGGTCGCGGACGCGACGTGCCCCTCTCCGGCTACGAAGATCACGTCGATGTCGCTGGCGTAGTTCAGCTCCCGGCCGCCGCACTTCCCCATCGCGATGACCGCGAGCCTGCACCGTGCGGCGTCCGGCGGCAGCTGGGATCTGGCGATCGTCAGCGCCGCCTCGAGCGCTGCCGCGGCGAGGTCCGCCAGCTCGGCGGCGACCTCGGCAAACCCGTCGGCGCCGGTCAGGTCCCTGGCGGCCAGGTGGAGCAGCCGGCGCCGGTAGGCGACGCGCAGCGCCGTGGCCGGGTCGGTGCTTCCTGAGGCGTCGCCCCCGGGCACCACCGCGGCGAGGAGGTCGCCGGTGAGCTCACCGGCCGATGGGCGGCGCAGCGCGCCGGGACCGCTGAGCAGCGTCCAGTCGCCGGGGTGGCGGGCGAGGTGGCCGCCTAGGGCGGCGCTGACCCCCAGCACGGCGGTCAGGCGGGCCCGGAAGTCCTCGTCGGCGCGCAGTGCCGCCCACAGTGCTGTGTCGTTCGGCAGCCTGGCCAGGCTCGCCAGAGCGAGGTCGGGATCGGCAGCTGCCGCGAGCGCCGCGAGCACGTCGGCGTCCCGGCCGACCGCATCAAGCTCGAGATCCTCGGTGAGCAGGCGCTGGGCCCGCGCCGTGTCGGCGAACCCCATCGCGGCGAGCTGCCCGGCCAGGGTCGTCCCGCGCGGCGTGCTCACCCCTGCACCGTAACTGCCACGTGGGCAGAGTCGGTAGCGGACCGGCCGGCAGCGGACCGGCCGACAGCAGACCGGCCGACAGCAGACCGGCCGACAGCAGACCGGCCGACAGCAGACCGCACGGTCAGAACGCCCGGGCCTGGGCGGCGAGGGCGTCGATGACCAGACGCTGGCGGGCGCTCGCGGTGCGAAGCGCCAGCAACTCGGTCCGGTGCACGAGCCGCGGGCTGCGCAGCGGGATGGCGGTCACGCCATCGGGCAACGGCCCGGCCGAGGCCGGGAGCAGGGCGGCGCCGAGGCCTGCCGAGACCAGGGCGAGCAGCGTCGGCAGGTCGTCACCGTCATACACGGCGTGCGGCGCTGGAACGGCCGCGCCACGGCCCGCCAGGACCGGGGCGACGACCCAGGGAGCGTCCGTCAGCATGTCCAGGTCGATGCCCGGCCTGCCGCGCAGCGGATGGTCGCTGGCGAGCGCGACCACCAGCGGGGTCTCTGCCATGGCCGTGGATGACAGCAGTCCGGCGTCGGCGAGGTGCAGCGGCTCGTTCGGCGCGGTGATGCCGTCGGCGAGCGTGGCGTCCACGGTGCCGGCAGCCACATCCGCGACCGCGGAGCCGGGGCTGACCGGCCGGACCCTGACGCGCAGCAGCGGGTAGGCCGCCCGCAGGTTCCGCAGCGCGGCCGCGAGCAGGTCGGGGGCGGCCAGCGGGCACACGCCCACGCGGACTTCTCCCGGCGCCTCACCAAGGCTGCTCAGCTCGCTGCGGGCCACGTCCAGCCGGAGCAAGATCCTCGCCGCGTGCTCGGCGAGCCGCTCCCCGGCCGCCGTGGCGCGCACCGGGCGGCGCTGCACCAGCGGCTGGCCGACCTCCAGCTCCAGCGCGGCCACCTGCTGCGAGATCGCGGGCTGGGTGTAGCCGAGTTCCCTGGCGGCGGCCGTGAACGAGCCAGAGCGGACCACGGCCAGCAGCGCGCGCAGGTCCCGGATCTCCATTTACGCCCGGCTCTCCATCTCACCCCGGAGCTTTCATCTCAGCCTGGCTCCCATCTCAGCCTGGCTCCCATCTCAGCCTGGCTCCCCATCTCAGCCTGGCTCCCATCTCAGCCCAGAGCTTCCTCCCGACCCGGAGCCTCATCCCGACCCGGCCTCAGCTCAATTCGGCCCTGACCTCAGTCCATAAGTATCACTGATGTCGAGATGCCAACTCATCATTGGACATTGTTATCCGAGGTCGGTGACGATTTCGGCATGGCTTCCTTCCCGCGTCACGCCGCCACCGCTCGGCCGCCCCGCATCGCGCTGGTCGGCGACCGGTCCGGATCGGTGCAGGCACACGCGAAGATCCCGTCGGTCATCGACGCGATGGCCGGCCCAGCTGGTCCCGCGATCGAGGTCTACTGGCTGCGCAGCACGGCCATCGGCGGCGCGGGCGACGTGGCGGGCTTCGACGGCGTCTGGGTCATTCCGGGCAGCCCGTACGAGAACACCGACGGTGTGCTCGCCGCGATCCGGGCGGCCCGCACCGGCCGGATCCCGCTGCTCGGCACCTGCGGCGGATTCCAGCATCTGCTGCTCGAGTTCGCCCGCGATGTCTGCGGGCTGGCCACCGTCGAGAACGCCGAGCAGAGCCCGGACGCGGCCGAAGCGCTGATAGTGCCGCTGGAGTGCTCGTTGCTCGGCGAGGAGTCCACGGTCGTGATCACGCCAGGCACGGTCGCCGCCGACGCCATGGGCCCGGGCCCGACGACCGAGCGGTACTTCTGCCGTTACGGCCTGAACGCGGATTACCTGGAGATACTCCAGCACCACGGGCTGGTGTTCAGCGGGCGGGATATCAGCGGCGAGGTGCGCGTCGCCGAACTACCGGACCACCCGTTCTGTGTGGCCTCGCTGTTCCAGCCCGAGCTGTCCTCGGACCCGACCTGGGTGCACCCGCTGATCGCGGCGTTCGCGGACGCGGTCCGGTCGCACGCGGCCGCGCTGGCCGGAGCCGCGGGCTGATGACTATCGCGCCAGATACCAAGAACTGGACGTGGGTGCTGCAACGGCGGTGCCCGGAATGCGGCTACGTCGCCACCGCGACCACCCGGTCCGGGGTGCCGGGGCTGATCCGCGAGAACGCCGCGGCCTGGGAGGCGGCGCTGCGTCACCGGAACGCCGGAGACGTGTGCACAAGACCGCGGGAGGACCGCTGGTCGGCGGCCGAATACGGCTGCCACGTACGAGACGTGTTCCGGATCTTTCACCAGCGGCTAATCATGATGCTCGACCAGGACGATCCCGTCTTCCCCAACTGGGACCAGGACGCGACCGCGGTCGCGGACCACTACCAGGACCAGGATCCCGCCATGGTCTCAGGCCAGCTGACCGAGGCCGCCCACCGCATCGCCGATCGTTTTGCCGGGCTCACCGACCCGCAGTGGGAGCGCGCAGGGTCTCGCAGCGACGGCGCCCGGTTCACCGTCGACAGCTTCGCCAGGTACCTGATTCACGATCCGGTCCATCACTTGCACGACATCGGCGGCTGACGGCGGCCGCAGGTGCGCGCTGGGTGGCCAATCCCGGCATCTCGCCTCGCCAGTGGCCAGTTATCCTCGATCTCGTGAACCAAGACATCTCCGACGCTGGCAACTCGCTGATCGAGGGTGTGACCAAGGCCTGGGACAGGCTCTTGCAACAGATCGACGACATCCTCGGCTGGGTGCCGGGGCCGGTGCCCAGCGTGCGCAGGCCATCCGCGATGGGCGACGGCGAACTGCGCGGCGCGTTGCGCGCCGTCGCCGCCGGCCTGTTCGACGCCACCGGCGCGGCCGGGCGAGCCGACGCGGCCGCCATCGCCGGCGATGCCCGCTGGCGGTTCAACCTGCCGACCGTCGTGCATACGCAGGTGCCGGCCATGCTCACCGAGGCATCCGATGCGTTCCGGCTCGCGGTGGGCGGCCTTGATGACCACGCCTCCCCGGCTGCCATCGGCGCGGTTGGGCGGCTTGCCGATACCGTGGCGCGAACTCGGTGGCTGCTGGAGCCGTCCGAGCCGGCGCAGCGGCGAGAACGCGGCTACGCCCTGGCCGGGGCCGCGATCGACCGGCTGCGCAGCATCAGCGGCCACGCCGAGGAGATCGAGGACAACGGCAGCGACGGTCTGGCCGATCTGGCCGGCGAGATTGCCGACCGGGCCGCCACCATGGATGCCAAGCTCGCCGAGCTCAGGCAGGCCGACGGCCTGCGGGCGGTGAAGGTGCCCAAGCGGCGCACGCTGCTGCAGAGTTACCTGCCCGCTGGCGCGGATCCGTTCGCCCTGCTCACCGCCACCGATCCGGGCCCGGCCACCACGCCGTCGGCGCTGTTCTACTGCGAGCCGGGCGGCGGCGATGCGCTGCGGGACTTCCAGCGGCTGCAGCTCACCCGCGCGTACTGGCTCGCCCAGGCGATCATCCTGTACGCGGCCATGTGCGAGGCCGCCGCTCCCGTCCTGGGGCGCGGCGACTGGGCGGAGACCATCTCGGCGGCCGGTCCCAGGTTCCGGCCGCTGTGCGAGGAGGCGAGCCGGCGATACCGGCTGCGGCTGCGGCGCGGCCTGCACCCAGGGTTGTAGCCCACCCGGAAGCCGCGGCGCGGGCTCGCGGCTGTGAGCCGTCAGAGCGAGGGCAGGTACCTGGCCAGTTCGAAATCGGTGACCTGGCGGCGGTATTCCTCCCACTCGGCGCGCTTGTTCCGCAGGAAGAAGTCGAAGACGTGCTCGCCGAGTGTCTCGGCGACTAGCTCGCTGCCCTCCATAACGTTGCACGCCTCAGACAGGCTCTGCGGCAGCGGCGCGATGCCAAGCGCGCGGCGCTCGGCCGAGGTCAGCGCCCACACGTCGTCCTCGGCGCCGGGCGGCAGCTCGTAGTCGGCCTCGATTCCCTTCAGCCCGGCCGCGAGGATCACCGCGAAGGCCAGGTACGGATTGCAGGCCGAGTCGATCGAGCGGAACTCGATCCTGGTGGCGTTGCCCTTCTGCGGCTTATACATGGGCACCCGGACCAGGGCCGACCGGTTGTTGTGCCCCCAGCAGATGTACGCGGGCGCCTCGCCACCGAGCCCCGCGATCCGTTCGTCCCCGCCCCAGAGCCGCTTGTATGAGTTGACCCATTGGTTGCATACGGCGGTGATCTCGGCCGCGTGGGTGAGCAGGCCCGCGATGAACGCCCGGCCGAGCTTGGACAACTGGAAATCGGCACCAGGCTCGTAGAAGACGTTGCGGTCGCCCTCGAACAGCGACATGTGCGTGTGCATGCCCGAGCCGGGATGCTCGGTGAACGGCTTGGGCATGAACGAGGCGTAGACCCCTTGGTCCAGCGCCACCTCCTTCATCGCCAGCCGGAAAGACATCACGTTGTCGGCCGTGGTCAGCGCGTCGGCGTAGCGCAGGTCGATCTCCTGCTGGCCGGGTGCTCCCTCGTGGTGGCTGAACTCGACCGAGATGCCCATGCTCTCCAGCATGTCGATCGCGCTGCGCCGGAAGTCGTGCGCGATGCTGTGCGGAGTGTGGTCGAAGTATCCGCCGTTGTCGATTGGCTCCGGCTTGATCCCCGGCTCCGGCCTCTCACGCAGCAGGAAGAACTCGATCTCCGGGTGGGTGTAGAAGCTGAACCCAAGATTGGCCGCGCGACCGAGCGCGCGCTTGAGCACATGGCGCGGGTCGGCGTAGGACGGGCTTTCGTCCGGCATCAGGATGTCGCAGAACATGCGGCCGACCGCCGCCTCGCCGCGCAGCGGCATCAGCTGGAACGTCGACGGGTCCGGCTTGGCGATCATGTCGGCCTCGTAGACCCGGGCAAAGCCCTCGATCGCCGATCCGTCAAACCCGATACCCTCGGCAAACGCTCCCTCGAGCTCGGCCGGTGCGACCGCCACGGATTTCAGGTAACCGAGCACGTCGGTGAACCACAAACGGACAAACCGGACGTCACGCTCCTCGAGCGTGCGCAGCACGAACTCTTCCTGCCTATCCACGTCGTCAGTCTGCCTCGCCCGTGTTTCCGGCTCGTTAACGCCCCCACCTCAGAGCCGTTGGCCCAGCCCGCAGCGAATTCGCCGTTCCTTACGCTTGGTCGAAAATAACTCGTATGCCTAGCCATGCCATGCTAGACTAATCGAACACGCATACGGGAGGTGTCATGCCCCACAGCCCCGCCAGCGCCAGCGGCGACCAGCCGCCCGCGGAGTTGGGGCTGGCGGAGTTGGGGCTGACGGCCGAGCACCTGGCCGCCCGGCTGACGGCCGAGGGCGAGCTGACCGCGGAGGAACTTGCCGCGCTGGCCCGCCTCGACGACCAGTCCGGTTCTGGCAGTGACTCGTGGGATGACGGCTGGCAAGACGGTGAATGGCTCGCTGACGCCGATGAACCGCCGACCGCGTGGGTGCCGCCGCCGGACGAGTGGTTCGTGCCGCCCGATGACGAGGACGCGGCCCTGCTGGGCGACGGCGCGGGCGCGCCGCGGGTGGCCGAGGTGTGGGACGCCGGGTTCATCCACAACGTGCCGGGCGAGCCGGGGTACGGGTTTGCCTCCGGTGGCGTGCTGGACCGGATGCTGCCGGGCCGGGAGCTTGCCGCGTTCACCGGCACGGCGCTGGGCGGCGGCCTGGGCCGGCTCAGCGATTACGAGCTGATCGGGTTCTTGTGCGCGGCCCGGCGGAACACCTCCTGGCAGCAGGCCGCCCAGCTGGCCGCGGTCGCGGACCTGGAGCAGCGGCGGGCCGGTGCCGATGGCACTCCGGGCGAGCACGTCGCCGATGAGGTCGGCGCCGCGCTTAAGCTGACCCCTCGCGCCGCCGACGGATTCCTGGCTCTGGCCGCCGGGGTGACGCGGCTGTCGCAGGTGCCGGCGGCACTGGCCGCGGGCGTGATCGACATGTCCCGGGCGGAGGTGTTCGTCCGTGAACTGCTCCCGCTCGATGACGAACGGGCGGTGCGGGCCGAGGCGATCGTGATGCCGCGCGCCCCCGACCTGACCACCGGTCAGCTGGCGTACGCGCTGCAGCAAGCCGTCGCGGCCGTGGACCCGGCCGCCGCGGAGCGGCGGAAGAAGCGGGCGGAGCAAGACGCCCGGGTAGAGGTGTGGATGGAGCCGGGCCGCGGCACCGCCGCGGTGGCCGGGCGCGACCTGCCCGCCGCCGACGTGATCGCCGCCGACAAGCGGCTGACCGCCGCCGCCCGGTGGCTCAAGGCCCGCGGCGCCGACGGCAACATGGACTGGCTGCGCTCCCGGGCCTACCTCGCCTTCATGAACGGCTACCGCCTCGACGGCCTGCTGGCCGGCCTGCTCGCCAGCGAAGCAGCTGACCACGACCAGCCCGTCAGCGATGACGCCGCCAGCGCACCCGGCACGGGCTGCCCCGCGCAGGGTGCTCCGGCACCGGCAGATCTTGCCAGCCCCGCGGACGGTACACCGGTTCCGGCAGATCTTGCCAATCCTGGCGATCCGCCCGGCCTGGCCGCGCTGGCCGGGACGGTCAACCTGACCATGCCCGCCTCGGCGTGGCTCGGTCTGTCCGACGTGCCCGGGGAAGCCGGCGGGTTCGGCGCCCTGGACGCCGGGACCTGCCGTGATCTGACCGCCGCGCTCGCGGCCAACCCCGCGACCCGCTGGTGCGTGACCCTGGTCCGGCCCGACGGGAGGCCCGTCGCCCACGGCTGTGCCCGCGCCGGGCCCGGCCCGCCGGGCGACGGCGACCCGGCCGCCTGGCTGGCCACGGTGAAGATCATCCCGATCGAAGCCGGCGTCTGCGAGCACCGGCGGGAATCGGCCGGCTACCAGCCCTCCAGCACCCTGCGGCACGTAATCAAGATCCGCAGCCGCCGGTGTGGGTTTCCCGGCTGCCAGCGGCCGGCGGCCGGCTGCGACGACGACCACACCATCCCCTACGACAAGGGCGGCCGGACGTGTGAGTGCAACCTCCACCCGCTCTGCCGCAGACATCACCAGGCCAAGCAGGCGCACGGTTGGCGGCTCGACCAGCCCGAACCGGGCACCCTGATCTGGACCCTCCCCAGCGGCCGCCAGTACACCGTCACCCCCGAGCCCTACCCGGTCTAGTCGCCGCGCTTGGTCAGACGGCGCGGACGAAGTGGCCTATGACGTAGATGATCACGACGACGATGACGGTTGAAATTAGCTGCCTCAGCATGCTCCGGATCACCGGCCGGCCGGTAATCCGGGCGACCAGCATGCCACCGGCGCAGGCGAAGACCGCGGCTAGGGCCAGCGCGACGGGCAGTGCGACGAAGCCGAGCAAGTAGGGCAGCAGCGGCATCAGCGCCCCGGCCGCGAAGCTGGCGAGCGTACTCGCGGCCGCGGTGACCGGCGAGGGGAGGTGGCGGTGGTCTGTACCGAACTCCCCGCGCAGGTGGACGGCCAGTGCTTGTTCGGGATCGGCGGAGACCTGACGGGCCACAGAGTCGGCGAGTTCAGCACCGAAACCGCGCGAGCGCAGCAGCTTACCCAGCTGTGCTTCCTCCGCGTCAGGCTGGAGCAGCAATCGCATGCCCGCCTCACGGGCCTGCGCCCGCACCAGCTCGTTATGCGATGACACAGCCATATACGGCCGATGGCCATGGACAACGCGCCGGCGGCCAGCCCTGCCAGGCCGGTCAAGACTATGGCGTGCGGGCTGGCGCCACCTCCGCTCACTCCCGCGATCAGCGAGGCGTTGGCGGTCAGGCCGAACATCGCGCCCGACGCTGGCTGCAACCACTTGGCCGGCAGGTGGTCACGCTCCCCGCGCTGGCCCGCCTTGGCCAGAGCGTTCGCCGCGGCGGCTTCTATCGCGTCGCCGAACGGGCGGCGCGTGTCGGCTTCCCGCTCGCCTAGCGCGGGCGGGCTGGCTTGCGCCGTCATGGCCGCGGCCTCTCTTCGGGCTCCACGCTCAGTGTCCCGTCGAGCCCGGCGTTCAATGGCGTTGTGTAGATGGCGGCCAGGTCATCATCGGCGTGCCCGGCTTCGGCCGCGCGGCGCCAGCGCGGCAGAAGCGCCGCGGTGAGTGCGAGCTCGGCGCCGCTTGCCTGCGCGGCCTGCGCCGCGAGCTCGGCGTCTTTCAGCGCGTGCTTGAGCGCGAACGAGGGAGCGAAGTCACCCGCCAGCATGCTGCGGGCTTTTTGCACCGCGTAGGGCGATCCGAGCGGCGTGGACTCGAGCAGGTCCACGACCGAAGCGGGGTCCAGGCCGAGCTCGCGGGCGAAGGCGAGAGTCTCAGCGGTGGTCTCGGTGAGGTCTGCGAGCCAGTTGTTGAGGACCAGCTTGGCCCGGGTGCCATGCCCGGCCGGGCCCAGCCAGGCGGTGGCACGACCGAGCACGGCGAACACCGGCACCAGGACTTCCTGCATCCAATCCGGACCGCTGGCCAGGATGGTCAGCTGCCCCGCCTCGGCCGGTCCGCGGCTGCCGGAGACTGGGGCATCGACGAAGTTCACCCCGGACCGTCGCGGCCTCGGCGAGCCGGTGCGTCCACTCCATTCCGACGGTGGCCATCTGTACCCAGATCAAGCCCGAGACCACCGCCTGCCCGCCGAGCCCGTTCCACACCTTTTCGGTGGCGGGCCCGTCGGCCAGCATGGTGATCAGTATCCCGGCACCCCGCACGGCCTCGGGCCGGGCTGGCCGCTAGGGAAGCACCGTCGTCGGCGAGGACGCGCGCGCGGGTGGCGGTACGGTCCCATGCCCGTACGTCGAAGTCGGCCCGGGCCAGGTTGGCGGCCATCGGGCCGCCCATGCGCCCGGCGCCGAGGAACGCGATCGCCGGAGTGGTCGCCTGGCGGCCGGTGCCAGGGCCGGCCGGGCTCGTCGTCTGGCGGCCGGTGCCAGGGCCGGCCGGGCTCGTCGTCTGGCGGCCGTGACCGGGGTCGGGCCGGGAGCCAAGCCCGGGGTCGGCAGTTGTGGTGCGTTGCGACGAGCGCTGAGTGGTGATCATGACATGCCTTCCGGGGTGGGGCCGCCGACCGGCACGTCGGCGGCCATGATGTGGTCGATTTCGGCCAGGTCGGCCTGGCTGAGGGTGAGGCCCAGCGCGCCGAGGCTTCCTGTTGATGGCGGTGGGGACCGTCACCCAGCTCCTGCTCTCCCGGTTCGACAGCCGGCGGGTCGTGCTGTCCGGCCTGGGCCTGTTCCTGGCCGCGCTGGCCCTGATCCTCGCCGCGCTCGCCCGGGCTGAGATCGCGCTGTTCCTGGCCGGCACCGTCGTCGGCGGGGTGGCCGTGGGCGCCATCTTCCTCGGCAGCCTGGCCACCGCCAATCGCCTGGCCCCGCCCGGCCAGCGCGGCCAGGTCATCTCCGCCTTCTTCGTGGCGTGCTACACCGGCCTGATCGTCCCGGTGGTCGGCGTCGGCGTGCTGACGGAGTTCACCAGCACCTTCCCGGCCGTGCTCGCGCTCTCGATCCTGCTTGCCGCCTTGTCCCTGTTCTCCCTGGCGAGCATCGCAAAGGCGCCCGAGCCGGGCCGGGCAGTACGCGAATGACCGCCGGGCGCGGCCGACGGCAGCCGGCCGATTACGAGATCCTTCTCGGCGGTCACCTGGGCACGACGATGCTGCGGGCGTTCCGTGCGCTGCACGCGGAGACACGAGGCGGCGACACCCTGTTGCGGGGTGCTGCCCTGGATCAGGCCGCGCTCTACGGTGTGCTCGCCCAGGCCGAAGTGCTCGGACTCGAATTGCTCGAGGTCCGCCGCCTGATCATAGCCGCGGCTGCCTGCCCGGAGCCGTGGCCGCCTGATCGTAGCCGCGGCCGCCTGCCCGCGGCCGTGGCCGCCGGCGGGGTGAGCCGTGCAGGATGATGTAACGCCGACGCGTGCGTTGACCACTCACGGGTGTGACAGTGAACGAAGGATGCCGCTGATGGGAGCGGAGGACGAGCCGGTCCGGTCGATCGGGACCGATCCCGCGGCGTTCACCCGGGTTCTACCGCGCCCACGTGGACGAGGGCTGGCGGTGGTCACCGTGCGCGGGGCCCGGGCCTGGTTCCGCTAGTTCTTCAGCCCGCTGAACGCCACACCGCGGATCAGGTGGCGCTGCGCGACCACGAACAAGATCAGCGTCGGGATCATGAACACGAGCGACGCGGCCATCAGGTAGTTGTACGCGGTGAAATGCGAGCTCTGGTACTGCTCCAGGCCCAGCGACAGCGTGAAGTCGGACTGGTTGTTGATGAAGATCAGGGGCCCGATGAACGCGGTCCAGCTGGTCAGGAACGTGAGGATCACAACCGTGATCAGCGGCCCTCGGGAAAGCGGGATCACGACCTTGCGCAGCACCGTCCAGTTGCCCGCGCCGTCCAGCCGGGCCGCCTCGATCAGGGATCTGGGCAGGGACCGGAAGAACTGCCGGAGCAGGAAGATCGCCAGCGCGGAGGAGAAGTAAGGCGTGACGAACTGCGCTCCGAACGGCGGAACCAGCAACGGCGCCAGTGAGCCGATCCAGCCCAGATGGCGGAAGATCACGTAAAGCGGGATCATGACCACGGGGAACGGCAGCAGGATCAGCCCGAGCGACACCGCGAACATCGCCTCCCGGCCCCGCCACCGCATGATCGAGAACGCGTAGGCGGCCATCACGCAGGCCACCAGCGTCCCGAGCACGGTGCAGGCCGAGACGATGGCGCTGTTACCGAGATACCGCCAGAACGGTATGTAGGTCAGTGCCCTGGGATAGTTGGACCACTGTGGATCGGCCGGCCAGAGGCTGGGCGGGAACTTGAAGATGTCCGCGTTGGACTTCAGCGACCCGGTGAGCATCCAGAACAGCGGAACCAGGAAGATCACGACGATGACGACCGCGGCCGTGTGCCTGGCGATGCGCGCAAGCCGTCCGCGCCACCGGCGCAGGGTCGCCTCCCTGGCCGCCCGCGCGGCCTGGCCGGACCGGGCCTCCGTCTCGTGAGTCGTCACCGCCATGCTTATTCTCCCGCGTGGCCGTAGCGACGGTTGAGCGCGAAGAACCCGCCGACCACCAGCAGCGAGAACACCAGCAGCAGGCAGGCCATGGCCGCTGCCTTGCCCATGCTGAGGTACGTGAACGCGTTCTGGTACAGGTACAGCGAGTAGAACAGGGTCGAGTTGACCGGCGCGCCGAGGTCGAGCGGGCTGGCCACGAACGCCTGCTCGAACATCTGGGTGTAGAAGACCAGCGCGATCACCACGTTGTACAGGATGACCGGGCTGAGCAGTGGCAGGGTCACGTGGCGGAACTGGCTCCAGGCGCTCGCGCCGTCCACCGCTGCCGCGTCGTAGTAGTCCTGCGGTATCTCCTTGAGCGCGGCCAGGAAGACGATCATGATCTGCCCGACCGAGCCCCACAAGATGATCATGAGCAGGCTGAGCTTCGCGGTGGCCGGGTCGTCGAGCCAGCCGTACGTCGGCAGGTGCAGCAGGTGCAGCACCCCGTTCAGCAGGCCGTAGTCCGGGTTCAGGATCCACACCCAGGCGATCACCATCGAGACGACCGGCACCACCGCGGGGATGAAGATGGCGCTGCGGTAGAACGTGATCGCCCGGCCCGGCTTGTTCAGCAGCAGCGCCGTGCCCAGCCCCATCAGGATGCCCGCGGTGCCGCCGATCAGCGTGATGTAGAGCGTGTTGCGCACCGAGAGCCAGAACACCGGGTCGTGGAACAGCGCACGGTAGTTGGCCATGCCGGTCCACTGCGGCGGCGTCAGCAGGTTGTAGTTGGTGAAGCTCCAGTACACGCACAGGCCGAGCGGGATGGCGACGAGGCAGATGACCCCGACGGCCCACGGTGACAGAAACGGGAGCGCGGCGAGCACGCCCCGGCCCCGCACCGCGGACCGCCGACTGCGCGTGCCCGCCGGCCGGATGGGTCGGCCGGCTGAAACGCTGCGGGCCATCGACTACCTCCTCGTCACTGCGACAGGTTGGTCAGGCTGCTCAGCGCCTGGGCCGGCGTCTGCTGGCCGAAGAGGGCGGCGTTCTGGGCCTGGCACAGCTTGGTGGCGTACTCACTGGACGTCGCGAGCGGCGGCCACACGTGGACGTGGCTCGACGCGCCG
Organism: uncultured Actinomycetota bacterium; assembly: GCA_963778075.1. Lineage (GTDB taxonomy): Bacteria > Actinomycetota > Actinomycetes > Streptosporangiales > Streptosporangiaceae > JASHPR01. The sequence goes on from CAVZTJ010000001.1 coordinate 726,589, forward strand.
TTCTTGATGAAGAAGTCGAACCCTGTGTTCTTCTCCAGCGAGAATGAGGGGACGCTCTTCAGCTGCGGCAGGTTCGCGACGAGGTTCGCGAACGTGGACGCGAGCTGCGCATTCGTGGTCAGCCAGGAGATGAAGTCGAACGCCTGCTGCGGGTACTGCGCGCCGCGGGGGACCAGCTGCGGGTTGGTGTCGATGAAGCTGGTCCCGGTGTTCTGGGACTCACCGGCTGGCGCCGGGAGCGGCGCGACACCGATCGAGCTGGCCTCGCTCGGCACGTTCGCGTCGATGTACTGCAGCGCCCACGGCCCGTCGTAGACCATCGCCAGCTTGCCGGACTCGAACGGGTCCTGCGCTGTGAGGTACGCGCCCGCGCTGCTCAGGAAGTTGGCGATGTTCTGGGCGCCGTACTGTTTCACGTAACTGGCTTCCCAGGACAGCGCCGCCACGTTCGCTGACGTGTCCGGGGTGATCTTGCCAGTACTGCTGTCGTACCACTGGCCGCCGAACAGCCAGCCGTAGGTTTCCAGCGGGCAGACCTGGCCCTCGTCCGGGCCGGGCCAGTCGGGGGTGAATCCCAGCTGGGTTATCTTCCCTCCGGCGCCGGTCTTGGTCAGCTTCTTGGCGTCCGAGGTCAGCTGCTCGAGCGTGGTCGGAGGGTCGTTGGGGTTGAGCCCGGCCGCGGCGAACAGCTTCTTGTTGTAGAGCAGGCCCGCCGTAAAGTCCATGAACGGCAGCGCGTACACCTTGCCGCCCACCGTGACCGGCTTCAGCGCGTCGGGCACGAACTTGGACGTGTCCAGCTTGCTCTTGGAGATGTACGAGTTCAGCGGCGTGATCGCGCCCTCGGTGGCCCACGAGGCCAGTTCCAGCGTGGTGCCCAGGTCGATGATGTCCGGAGGATTGCCGCCGCTGATCGCGGAGAGGATCTTCGCGTCGTTGGTGACCGGCGTCTCGGTGATCTGGATGTTCGGGTGCAGGTGCTCGTATTCCTTGATGGCCGAGTCGAGGGCGGCCTCCTCGTGACCGCCGCCCCACTGCTGCCACATCGTCAGGTGAATGACGCCCGAGGCGGACGACCCCGAGCCGGACGAGCCGCCGCAGGCGGCCAGGACGAGCGCAGCGCACGACAGCACGCCCGCAGCCACGGTCAGCCGGTGGGATTTCATGATTCTCCCCTTCCTTTTACATCGGCGCACAGTGGCCGGTGCATGAATGTCGTCAGGCCAGGAGCACGTCAACCCCGGCTGCGCGAATGGCCGCGACGCTCTCCGCCGGCGCCGCGGTATCGGTCACCAAAATGTCGACGTCGCCGATGTGGCACAGCCGGACGAAAGACACGGCGCCGATCTTGGTGGAGTCGGCCACGATGATCTTTCGCCGGGCGCTCTTCAGCGCGGCCTGCTTGGTCTGCGCGTCGTCGTACTCGTATTCCGTGAACCCGGCCTCGACGTCGACTCCGCCGACGGTCAGGAACGTCGTGTCGAACGTCAGCTGCTCGAGCATCACCGTCGTCGCGGCGCCGACGAATGACCGCTCGTACGGGCGGACCTGGCCGCCGGGGATCATCAGGGTGACGTTCGGCATGTCGGCAAGGGCATCGGCGATGTGCAGGCTGAGCGCGAGCGCGCGGATCCGCAGATCACGCCGGAAGTTCTGAACGGTGTGCAGCGTGGTCGTTCCGGCGTCGACGATGACGGTCTCGCCGTCCCGCACGAGGGCCGCGGCGGCGGCGCCGATCCGCTGCTTGGCTTCGACGTGCCGCATGCTGCGCGCGGCGAAGCCGGGCTCGAAGCTGCGTGAGGTGTTCGAGATCGCCCCGCCGTGCACCCGGGTCAGCTCCCCGCGTGCCTCCAGTTCCTCCAGGTCCCTCCGGACGGTCATCTCGGACACCCGCAGGCGGCTGGCCAGGTCGACCACCCGGGCCTGGCCGGTCGCCTGGACCGCCTCGCAGATCAGCCGGTGCCGCTCGGCCCTAGTCATGGCCGGGTCCGGAGATGAATGCCAGGTGTGCGGCGCCCACGCAGCCGGCCAGCCCGCCGAGCGCGGACTCGCACACCTGAACCCCTGGCGGCGCGAACCGGTACCCGCGCAGCTGCTGCCGGGCCTGCTCGACCAGCGCCGGGAGGTCACCGTGCCCGTTCCCGGTCAGCACCACCAAATCGGGGGCGTGCATGGCCACAAGGTTGAGCACGGCGGTGCACAGCGCCGCCCGCGCGCGGTCCACGATCCGCCCGAGCGCAGGGACCCGGTCGGCCGCCGCGAACACATCGGCCGCGCTCGCACCCTCGGCGAGGGTGCCGGTGGCCAGCGCTTCGCGTAGCACCGCCGCACCCGAGGCCACGGACTCCACGCAGCCGAGCGCCCCGCAGTAGCAGGCCGGCCCGCCGGGGTCCACGACATGGTGGCCCGCCTCGGGGTGGCTGCCGCCCGCGCCGCGGAAGATCTGGCCGCCGGAGATCACGCCGACGCCGATGCCGGTGCCGATCGTGAGGCAGGCCAGCACGCCCACCCCGGCGCCGGCGCCGGTCCACGCTTCGCCGAGCGCCGCGGCGTCAGCGTCGTTCGCCAGCCATACCGGCACGCCGAAGGCCTCGGCCAGCACCTGGGTGACCGGGCCCTGATACGCGCCGGGCAGCGTGTCCGGGTTGCTGATCACGCCGCGAACTGGATCGACCGGGCCGGTTGCGCCGACGCCGATGCCGACCGGAGGGTCACCGGCCGCCTTCTCGATCAGGCTGGCGGTCATGTCGATGAGCTGCGCGAACGGTCGGGTACTCCGGCCCGGGTCCAGCGGCTCGAACAGGACGCTGCCCACAGTTCCGGCTTCGTCGACCTGAGCCGCGCGCACGTTGGTGCCGCCGAGGTCGACACCCACCGCCCAGGCCATTGTTTAGCTCAGGCCGTGCTGCAGCAGGCGAAGCCGGCGCGGGAGGAACCCGTCAATCTGCGAATACCTTCCAGGCGCGGCCACGAGGGGAATATAGGGCGTTCATAACAACCACGTCAACTGGTTGATTCGCACAGTTATCTGTTAGAGTCCGGCCCGTGACAAGCCTCTCCGAGTCCGTGACCCCGCCGTATATAGCGGACATTCGAAGCCAGCCCGAGGCTCTCCAGCGGCTGCTCGACCAGGGACTGTCGGCGGAGGCCGTGGCACTCCTGCGGGGCCTGCCCCGGTTCGGCCGGGTGATCATGACCGGCATGGGGGCGTCACTGCACGCGCTGTACCCCGGTTTCCTGGCGCTCGCCGCCGCGGGCGTCCCGGTCTGGTGCATCGAGGCCGCCGAGCTGCTGTCCGACGCGGGCGGCCTGGTCACGGCCGACAGCTTGCTGTGGGTGACCTCGCAGTCCGGACGGTCCGCCGAGATCGCGCCGTTGCTGGCCCGGTCCCCCCGGCCGCAGGCCATCCTGGGCGTCACGAATGACCTGACGGGCCCGCTGGCAGCGGCGGCGGATGCGGTGATCGAGCTCCGTTCCGGAGAAGAGCACACCGTCGGCACCCGCAGCTACCTGAACAGCCTCGCCGCGCACCTGATGGCCACCGAGGCCGCACTCGGCCGGCCGGTGCCGCGCGACGTCTACGACATGCCGGGCAGGCTGGCCGACTACCTGAATCAATGGGATGACCACCTGGCAGCCTGGGACGCGGCGGTCAGCCAGGAGATCCTGTTCACGGTCGGCAGGGGTGCCTCGCTCGCGGCCGCGCGCACCGGCGCGCTGATCGTCAAGGAAGCCGCGAAGACGTCCCTGGAGGCGATGAGCGCCCCCCAGTTCCGGCACGGCCCGCTGGAGATGGCCGACGGCAGGACGTGCGTGATCGTGCTGCCGGGGACCGCGGCCGATGCGGTGCCGAACGACCGGCTGGCCGACGACCTGTCCGCGGTCGGCGCCAACGTGGTGCGCCTGGCAGCAGGCCACGGGCCGGGGCCCCGGATGCCCGAGGTCCGCGCCGACGGGACCCGGCCGATCGCCGAGATCGTGCCGTTCCAGGTGCTCAGCGTGCTGCTGGCGCAGCGGCGCGGCCTGGAGCCCGGAGCCTTCAGGCAGATCGGCAAGGTCACGACCACGCTGTGATCGCGCCGCCGCGAGCGAGGCGGGCGCGACTAAGCTGGGCGAGTGCCCCAGATGCGCATAGCTCTCGCCCAGGTCAACGCCACCGTCGGGGATCTGGCCGGTAACGCGGACCTGATCGTCGAGTGGACCAGGCGCGCGGCCGGCCAGGGCGCCAGGCTCGTGGTGTTCCCGGAGATGATGCTGACCGGCTATCCGGTCGAGGACCTGGCGCTCCGCGCGTCGTTCGTCGAGGCGTCGATCGCCACGCTGGACGCCACAGCGGAGCGGCTGGCCGCCGAGGGGCTCGGCGGTATCGCCGTGGTGACCGGGTACCTGGACCGCGTGACCGGCCTGCGGCCGCGGGTCGGGCTGCCCGCCGGGGCGCCGCTCGACGCCGCCGCGCTGCTGTATGACGGCGCGGTCGCCGTGCGGTCGGCCAAGCACCACCTGCCGAACTACGGCGTCTTCGACGAGTACCGGTACTTCGTTCCCGGCGACGTCCTGCCGGTCGTCAGGCTGCAGGCGGACGACGGCGGCCTGGTCGACGTCGCGATCGCGATCTGCGAGGACCTGTGGCAGGACGGCGGGCCGGTCGCCGTCTGCCGCGCGGCAGGCGCCGGCCTGCTCGTGGTGCCCAACGCCTCGCCGTACGAGCGCGGCAAGGATGACGCCCGCCTGGAGCTGGTTCAGCGCCGGGCCGCCGAAGCCGGGGCCACGCTGGTCTACGTGAACATGGTGGGCGGCCAGGACGAGCTGGTCTTCGACGGCGACTCGATCATCGTGGGCACGGCGGGCGAACTGCTGGCCAGGGGCCCGCAGTTCGAGCAGGAGCTGGTCGTCGTCGACCTGGACCTGGAGCCCGCGGTCTCGTCGGCGTGCCCCTCGGACACCGCGGTCGACGCGCGCGACGGCTCGATGATCACGATCCGCCGGCTGGAGCTGCCCACCAAGGCCGGTGCTAGCCGGCCGGATCGCCCGGAGCCGCGCACCAGCTGGCCGCGGCTGCCCGACCCCGCCGAGGTCTACTCGGCCCTGGTCCTCGGCGTGCACGACTACGTGCGCAAGAACGGTTTCGGCTCGGTGATCCTGGCGCTGTCCGGGGGCATCGACTCCGCACTGACCGCGACGATCGCCGCGGACGCCGTTGGCCCGGACAAGGTGCACGTGGTGCTGATGCCCAGCCGCTACTCGTCGGATCACTCGGTCACCGACGCGGAGGACCTGGCCAAGCGGCAGGGACTGCACGCCAGGACCGTGCCGATCCGGTCCATGGTCGGCGCGTTCGAGAAGGAGCTCAGCCTGTCCGGCCTGGCCGCGGAGAACCTGCAGGCCAGGATCCGCGGCATGATCCTGATGTCGCTGTCCAACGCCGAGGGCCACCTGGCCCTTACCACGGGCAACAAGAGCGAGCTGGCCACCGGCTACTCCACGCTCTACGGCGACTCGGCCGGCGGCTTCGGGCCGATCAAGGACGTGCTGAAGACGCTGGTCTGGGACCTGGCCCGGTGGCGCAACAGCGAGGCGGAGAGCCGCGGCGAGACACCGCCGATCCCGGAGAACTCGATCACCAAGCCGCCGAGCGCCGAGCTCGCGCCCGGGCAGATGGACAGCGACACGCTGCCGGACTACCCGGAGCTCGACGCGATCCTCGAGGGGTACGTGGAGCAGGACATGGGCGCCGCGGAACTCGCCGCGGCCGGCCACGACCCGGCGCTCGTCGAGCGGGTGATCCGCATGGTCGACCGGGCCGAGTACAAGCGCCGGCAGTACCCCCCGGGCCCGAAGATCACGCCGAAGAACTTCGGCAGGGACCGCCGCCTGCCGATCACCAACCAGTGGCGTGAGCCGCTCAGCGAGCCGCCGGCCTAGAGCTCGACCGCGCTGCCCGGCTCCAGCCGGGCGAAGGCCGCCCCGCTGGGCTGGGCCGCGACCTGCATCATCCGCTGCCACAGCCCGATGCCGTTCTCATTCAGGACCGCGTCGTGAATCGCGTACGCCCGCTGCGGCGCAACCTCGCGGGCGTAGTCGATCATCTCGGACGCCTTGAGCCACGGCGCGACAATCGGCAGCAGCAGGGTCGGCACCCGGTCCTCGGGGACGGTGAGCGCGTCGCCGGGGTGGAAGACCTCGCCGTTCACGGCGAACCCGGTGTTGACGACGATCGGGATGTCGCGGTGGATCTGCGCGTGATCGTGGCCGTAGACGTGGACGTCGAACCCCGCCGCGGTGAATGCGTCGCCGTGATCGACCGCGTGTACCCGGCCGCCGAAGTCGCGGAACTGCCCCGCGATCGAGGCGTTTGTCCAAAGTTCCAGAGCGGGGTCACCCGCCAGCGCCGCGCGGACGGCGTCGGCGTCGAGGTGATCCGGGTGCTCGTGGGTGACCAGGACCGCGCTGGCGCCGCTGAGCGCGTCGGCGGCTTCGCTCCAGCGGCCCGGGTCGATCACCAGCGTCGCCCCGTCCTTCTCCAGCCGGACGCAGGAGTGTCCCAGCTTGGTCAGCCGCATTTAACCTCCTGTTGACTCGGCGTGCCGTGCCTCACCCAGGCGACGATACGCGGACCAGCCAGGCCTGTCCTCACCCGCCAGTGACGTGCGATGATCGACGTGTCCGGGTACGCCGAACGGGCGCCTCGAGGCATGGAGGTCCTAGATGACTGCACAGGCAGGTGGTTCAGGCATGGCCGCGACCAGCGCGCGGACCACGGCCCCGGAACCGCTGTACGGAGGCCGCGCGCAGCGGCGGATCACGGTGAGGGACATCGCCGCGGCCAAGGCCCGTGGCGAGAAGTGGCCGATGCTCACCTGCTACGACGCGCTGACCGGACGGGTGTTCGATGAGGCCGGCATCCCGGTGCTGCTGGTCGGCGACTCGGCCGGGATGGTGGTCTTCGGGCACGAGACGACGATCCCGGTGACCGTCGACGACCTGATCCCGCTCACCGCCGCCGTGGTTCGCGGCACCATCCGCGCCATGGTCGTGGCCGACCTGCCGTTCGGCTCCTACCAGGGGTCGCCGGAGGCGGCGCTGGCCGCGGGAACGCGGTTCCTGAAGGAGGCCGGGGCGCACGCGGTCAAGCTCGAGGGCGGCCACCGGGTGCTGCGTCAGGTGGAGGAACTCGTGGCGGCCGGGATACCGGTCATGGCGCACCTGGGCCTGACGCCGCAGTCGGTCAACGCGTTCGGCGGCTACCGGGTACAGGGCCGCGGCGAGGACGGCGAGCGGCTGCTGCACGACGCCAAGGCGATGCAGGCCGCGGGGGCGTTCGCGTGCGTGCTCGAGGCGGTGCCCGCCGAGCTGGCCGCCCGGGTGACCGCCAGCCTGTCCATCCCCACGATCGGCATCGGCGCCGGGCCCGAGTGCGACGCCCAGGTGCTGGTCTGGCAGGACATGGCCGGGCTGTCGCCGCGAACCGCCAAGTTCGTGAAGCGGTACGCCGACGTCGCAGGCGTGCTTGGCCAGGCCGCGCGATCGTTCGCCGAGGACGTCGTGGGCGGCAGCTTCCCGACCGAGGAGTACTCCTACCGCTGACCCGGTCGCAGTCTGGCTGGCCGCTACCGCTGACCCGGTCGCAGTCTGGCTGGCCGCTACCGCTGACCGGTCGTAGCCTGGCTGGCCGCTCGGCGTTGCGTTACGGCCCGATGTCGGTGATCCGCAGGCCTGCGTGAGCCTATAACGCCGGTTTATCGCGACCAGGTGGCGGTGAACGCCTCGATCTGGCCGCAGTTGCGCAGCCGGCCGGCGTAGACGCCGCGCACCCCCGGTATCCGCTCGGCCAGCGCCTGGACCAGATCCGTGGCGCGCCGGTCGTCGCCGAGGACCAGCACGTCCAGGTCGATCGTTTCGACCTCGGGGTCGAGCAGGAGGACGGCCGACACGTGATGGAACGCGCCCACCACCGTGCTGCCGGGGAGCACGGCGGCCGCCTGCTCAGCCGCGCTGCCCTCGGCCACCGCGAGCGGGTAGCAGCCGCGCGAGTCAAAGGCGATCGGGTTCACGCAGTCGACCACGATCTTGCCCTCGAGCGCGCCGGCCAGCCGCGCCAGCAGATCGATGTGCCCCTCCCAGGGCACCGCCGCTATCACCAGGTCGGCCGCCGATGCGGCGTCCTCGTTGGCCGCCCCGGCCACCTGCGGCGGCGAGCCGATCGTGGCCGCGGCTGCCTCGGCGCGCCCAGCGTCCCTCGAGCCGATGATCACCCTGTTGCCCGCCATGGCCAGCCTGCGGCCTAGGCCACGTCCCTGGTCGCCGGTCCCGCCCAGAATCCCGATCGCCAGGCGGCCGGCTTCTCTGCTATTTCCCCCGACACCTGCGCGGCAGCCATTCCCCGATCCTAGTGCTGACACCGGCACCAGCCCCGGCGCGGCCCTGCTCGCCGGCGCGGTGTAGCCGCTTGATCACAATTCTCCTAGCGCTGCACGCCGCGAGAGTGCACCATGGACTGGTGGATGCGGATCAGGTGGCGGCCCTGCGCATCCTGCTCGAACCGAGTTCGTGGCTGCAGGAGACCAGGACCTTCGCGCGGGCGCTGCGCCGCTCGGTGTCGCGCTCGTCGAGCGGGCTGCTGATCGTCGGGACGCCGGATGAGGAACCCTGGCACCTGGCCGCGCACCTGGATCAGGAAAGCCAGCTGACCGGAATCCCCGGGCTCGCACCGACCCTGGTGCGCTGGGCGCCGCCGCCGGGCGCGCCGCCGCACCTCAGCGTCGGCCTGACCCGGCTCGAGGAGGCACGGCGCGGCGAGACCCTGTTCGTAGTCAGCCCCGAGGCCGCTCCCGCGCCGCTGCTGGAGCGGGTGCACGATGCGCGGCGGGTGGGCGCGACCATCATGGCCATGGACTCGGGCGACCCGGACCTCGACGACATGGCGCACGAGTGCCTCAACGTAGACCGCGGGCTGGCGCCGGTTTCCTTTGACGCCGCCGAGCACCTGGTCAGCGCCGCGGCAGGTGAGCCTGCTCAGGCACGCGAGGGCATGCGAGCCCGGCTGGCCCGGGCCCTCGACGCGATCAGCGGTCCGCGCGACGACTAACGCCGGCGCGTGGCACCGGGTCAGCTGTCGAGGCTCAACACCATCGTGGGCCGCTCGATCACGTGGTCCTCGCGCAGCGGCCGGACCGCGGTGCCGATCGCGAAGAACTCGGTGGTGTGCGAGCCCCAGGTGTGGCTGTGCTGCCGGAGCTGCACGCCGACGATGCCCTCGGCGTGCAGCGCCTCGGCCTCCGCCTGCATCCGGCTCATGGCCAGCTCGCGCGCGTCGTACAGGGCCTGGGTGAACTGCTCGAGCTCCACGTTGCGGCCGATGTTGCCCATCTTGTTGCCGAGCCTCTGGTGCGCGATGTGATAGACGCACGTCCCCATCACCATGCCGAGCGGCGCATAGCCGGCCCGGATCAGCGTCCAGAAGTCCTGTCCGGACAGGTCGGAGGTGAACGGGAGATTCTTGTTGTTGCGCCAGTTCTTTACTCCCCCGCCGCCCGCGCCCTCCTCGGCGTGCACCGCGGTCCCGATGGCGATGAACTCGGCGATGTCGGAGCCGAACTCCTTCAGCTCCACGTCCAGCCGCACGCCGACCACCCCGTCGGCGCCCAGCGCCTGCGCCTCGGCCTCCATCCGGGTCATCGCCAGCTCGCGGGCGTGGTACATCGCCTGGGACAGCACGTCGAGTTCCTCGTTCTTGCTCCAACGGCCGATCTGCAGCCCGACGTGGTAAATCGAGCTGCCGAGGACCAGGCCGAGCGGGCGGAATCCGACTTCGCGCACCAGCAGGAACTCGTTGACCGACAAGTCCGACGTGAAGATCGAACTTGGCTTGCCCGGCCGCAGCTCAGCGAGACGGCGCATCGCATCCTGGGGCACGCCCTCGAGGGTGAGATCGGCGGAAGTCTGGTCAGTCATCTGGATCCCCTGGTGCCTGGTCTGGTCGTTGGTCGTGCCGCGGGCGTCAGCGTCCAAGCTTCACCCGTGCCGCCTGGCGCCGCTGCGGATCGAGGAGAGAATCGCGAGGCTGTTTTCCCCTCGTTCCACGCGGCGCCGGTCGAACTCTGTGATCGCCGTTCCGATGATCGTCGCCTCGGCGATGTGGTCCCTGCGGTGTTCCTGCATCGGGCACTCGCGCTCCCGGATCCGCAGGTCCACGGTCCGCACCACGACACCGCTGGCGCCGAGCCTGGCCACGTCCCGCTCCATCTGGCTGCGGGCGTCGTGCCGGGTCTGGTTCACCAGGTCGGTGTACCCGCCCACCTCGGAGTTCCCGCTTCCCCACCGGGTCTGGTTGATCGTGAGCCAGTCGTCGTGCCTGGCGCCAATCGAGATTCCCAGGGCCAGGCCCGCCGGAACCCAGCCCGCCATGATCAGCTTGGCGAAGTCCTGACCGGACAGATCGGACGTGAACGGCCGCTTGAGCGGGACCCCGCCGGGCGCGCGCACGGCCGTGCCGATCGCCTTGAACTCCAGGCCGCCAGCGGGAACGAGCCGATCGTCAGCAACACGCCTACCACGCCGTGCCCGCCGAGCTCCTCGCACTCGGCCGTCATCCGCCCGATCGCCTGGCGCCGGGCCTGGTACAGCATCTGCACCATGGGGCCGAACGGCCCATCATGCCGGTTCCGGACACCGTGGTGACGCTCTGGTACGCCCCGCGTAGCCGCCAAGCCGGCCCAGGCGCCCGGGCAGCCATACCCCCCGCTGTAGCCGATGTTGTAGACGGCGGCGCCGAGCACCTGGCCGACGGGCTCGAACCCCACGGCCTTGATCGCCGTGAATTCGTCGGACGACAGCGCGGAACCCCAAGTGCCGCTGCGCCGGATCTCGGCCATCCGCGACTCGGCGGCAGGCGGCAGCTCTTGCCCGGGATGGCCGGAATGCTCCTCGCTCACCGCACGCCTCTCTCGGCCTGGTCGGCCGCTGCTGCCCACCATACCGGGCATTGCGAGCACGCCGAAGTCCACTCGCCGACCGGACGGTCCCGGTCAGCCGCGGGCATACCGGACCGGCTCAGCCACCGTCCTGCGCGTCCCACTCCTTGTTACGTTCCCTGACGGTGTCCAGCGCATGCTCCGCCGCCTCCTTCGTCGGGTAGGGGCCGAGACGGTCCTTGCCCGGGCACGTGGGCTCGGACTCAACCGTGTTGTGCTTCAGGCAGTACCACCACTGCTGCTGTTCACCGCTCATGCGAACTAGACTCCCAGATCATGGCTACCACGCTCCAGCCCGGCCGGGTTTCCCCGCAGCGCCAGGTTCCCTCCAGCATCACTGCCCCCGAGTATGTGGGCAGAAAACGGCCCAGGCTAGGCGAACCGGACGTGAAGGATGCCGAGACGATCGAGCGGATGCGGGTCGCCGGCCGGATAGCAGCGCAGGCGCTGGAAGAGGTTGGCCGACACGTGACGCCGGGCGTCACCACCGATGAGCTGGACCGCGTCGGGCACGAGTTCCTCGTCTCCCATGGCGCGTACCCGAGCACGCTGGGCTACCGCGGCTATCCGAAGTCGCTGTGCACCTCGCTCAACGAGGTGATCTGCCACGGGATCCCGGACGACACGGTGATCGCCGATGGCGACATCGTCAACGTGGACATCACCGCGTACATCGGGGGTGTGCACGGCGACACCAACGCGACCTTCCTGGCCGGCAACGTCGACGAGGAGTCCCGGCTCCTGGTCGAGCGCACGCACGAGGCGATGATGCGCGGCATCCGCGCGGTGGCCCCCGGCAGGCCGCTGAACGCGGTCGGCCGGGTGATCGAGTCCTACGCGCGCCGGTTCGGGTACGGCGTGGTGCGCGACTTCACCGGCCACGGCATCGGCACCACGTTCCATTCCGGGCTGGTCGTCCCGCACTTCGACGACCCGGACGTCACGGTGATCATGGAAGAGGGGATGACGTTCACGATCGAGCCGATGCTCACGCTCGGCACGATCTCGTACGACATCTGGGACGACGGCTGGACGGCCGTGACCAGGGACCGCAAGCGGACCGCGCAGTTCGAGCAACGCTCGCGGTCACCGCGGACGGCGACGCATCCTCACGCTGCCGTAACCGCCGCTACTCGGTGAGCGCCCCGGCCACCCGCGCGCGCGGCGCTGGCGCGCCATCGCGGTGGGCGTGCGGCGCTGGTGTGCCGTCGCGATGGGGGTGCGGCGCGGACGCGCCCTCGCGCAGTAGCCCGGGCAGGCGGCTCGCTTCCGCGGCAGGTACCAGCACCGCTCACCGAGCAGCACCATGGCCGCGGGCATGGCAGCCCGCGCACGACCTGGCGTCGATCAGCACGGCGAAGGCCAGCCCCACGCCGAGCGTCTTGACGTCGACGAACGACAGCGTGGCGAAGATGGAGAACACCGCCACCATGATCACGGCCGCGCTGGTCACCACGCCGGCGCTGCTGGCGATGCCGCCGACCAGCGCATCCTGGGTGCTCGCCCCGGCCAGCCGCCGTTCCCGCACCCGGCTGAGGATGAACACGTGGTAGTCCATGGACAGCCCGAACAGCAGCACGAACATGAACAGCGGCACCCAGTCCGCGATCGCGCCGTAGCTGGTGAAGCCCAGCAGGCCCTCCAGGTGGCCGTCCTGGAAGATCAGCGTGATCAGCCCGTACGCGGCTCCGACCGATAGCAGGTTCAGCCCGATCGAGATCAGCGGCAGCAGGATGGACCGGAACGCGATCAGCATCACGCAGAACGCCAGCAGGCAGACCACGGCCAGCACGATCGGCGTGCGCGCGTGCACGGTGGCGCTCCAGTCGTAGTTGGACGCGGTGTTGCCGGTCACCGCGTAGCTGAGCCCGTTCACCCTGCCCAGGTCGCCGGCAGGACCTGATTGCGGAGCGTGAGCAGGGCGTTCGTCGAGGCGTTGTCGGACCCGTTCCCGGCCAGCGGGACGTTCACGATCAGGCCACGGCCATGCGCGACGAACGCCGCGGTGACCGGAGTGCGGATCGGCCCGGTGGCGGACGCCTCGCGTTCCAGCGCGGCCAGCGCGTGCGCCACCGCGGGGCTGGTCAGGTCCGGTCCGGTCACGACCACGTTGGCAGGCGCCAGGGCCGGGGAACTCAGCGTTGATCCGGTCCAGCGTCTGCACCACGGAGAGGTTCTTGGGCAGGTCGATGACGGGATTGCCGATCCGCATCCCGAGCGCGGCGAGCGAGCGCGAGCAGCGCGAGCAGCGCCGCGCCGCCCCAGAGCACCGGGCGGCGCACCACCCGGCGGATGAGCCCGGCCCACAGCCGCGACGGCCCGGCCGCGGTCCGGCGGCGGCCGAGGAACGGGACCCGGCAGCGGTCCGCCCACTCGCCGAGCATGGCCAGCAGCGCGGGCAGCAGCGTCAGCGCCCCGATCACCGCGACGCCGACCACGGTGATTGTGCCGACCGCCATGCCGGTGAACTCGTCGATCCCGGTGAGGAACAGCCCGGCGAGCGAGATCATCACGGTCAGCCCGGAGATCACGATCGCCTTGCCCGAGGTGGCGCCCGCGATCCGCAGCGCCTCGCCGAAGGACCGGCCCGCGGCCCGTTCCTCGCGCTCCCGCCGCAGGTAGAAGAGCGAGTAGTCGATCCCGACCGCCATGCCGAGGATCAGCACGACCTCGGCGGTGCCCGAGCCGATGGGCAGCCACCGGCTCGGCACGGCGAGCAGCGAGATCGTCGCCATCACCGCGGCACCGGCCAGCGCGACCGGGATGCCCGCCGCGATCAGCGCGCCGAACACCGCGAGCAGCAGGATCAGCGTGATCGGCACCGAGGTCACCTCGGCCTTGCGGAAGTCGGCGTCCAGCAGCGCGTTC
>CAVZTJ010000002.1:0-229185 GCA_963778075.1 uncultured Actinomycetota bacterium
GGCCGGCCAGCGCCGGGTCGGTCTGGTAGCGGTTGCCGTGCATGGACACGGTCGCGGTCTTGGTCACGGTCCGCCATTCCGACCAGCGGAACACATCCGCCAGGTCCGGGGCCGCGGGGACGGGGAACGGGCCGCCGGCCTGCCAGCGGGCCAGCGGCGGCTGACCGGTCTCTGAATGCTCGCGGGCGTGGTAGACGGTCTCGGTCCAGGCGGTGAACAGCCGGTTCAGCTCGGCCAGGTCCTTGACCCGGGCCGTGCGGGCTTCGGTCAGCTCGGCCAGGAACTGGCCGCGCACGGTGCGGAAGAACCGCTCGATCTTCCCCCGGCCCTGTGGCCGTCCCGGCTGAGAGTGCACCAGCTTGATGCCCAGCCGGGCGCACGCCCGCAGCAGCCACGCGTCGACGAACGCGCTGCCGTTGTCCACGTAAACGTGCTCGGGGACGCCGCGGGAGGCCAGCGCCGGGCGCAGCGCGGCGGCCAGCCGGATGGTGTCCTCGGCGAACCCGAACCGGGCGGCCATCACCGCCCGGGAATGATCATCCAGAAAGCAGAACAGGTACGTTTTGCGCCCATCTAGCCGGATCGCATGCAGCGCGTCCCCGGTCCAGATCTCATTGGGCCGGTCCGCTTCGAACCGGCCGAACACCGGCGCGGCCTCGACGGTGACCAGCGCGGTCAGCCCGGTCCGGTGGAACATCCGCTGGATCGTCCGCTCATCGGGCGCCCACCCGGACTGGGCTTTGAGGATCCGCTGCACCTGCGCGGCGGTCCGGGCCGGGTTCTCCTTCTTCAGCGCTGCCGCCAGCGCCATCACTTCCGGCGGGGTCCGCGGCTGGGACTGCCGCGGGCGGACCAGCGCGTCGAACCCGCCCTGGCGCCACGACCGGATCCACCGGTCCAGCGTCCACCGGGTCAGCCGCACCATCCGCCCGGACGGGTCGGCGTGCTCGCGGCCGGCGAGCACCCGCACCATGGCCCCGCGCTGCCGCGAGGTCAGCGCCGGGTCGGCGGCCTCCCGGATCACCATGTACCGGAACAGCCCGATCGCCCGGGCCCGCTCCAGCCGCACCTGCTCCTCACTTTCAGCCTTGCTCATGCCCACCAGGGCACCTCCTCCGGTCAAGGGATAAAGACCGGGAAACGCTCCCAGGCCGGGCAGCGCCGCATAACGGGTCAGTTCGTGTTGCGCCCAGATGGCGGCCAGCCCGGCGCCAGCAGCAGCCCGCCGCTGGCCGCTGACGCCGCCGCCCACACCGGCACCTCGCCCAGATGCGGCCACCGGGCTGCCACCGCCGCCGCCGCTCCCACGATCGCCGACACCGCCGCGGCCACCGGGCTGGCCGCCCCGGCCGGCATCACCGGATCCGGGCCGGTCCGCGCCAGCAGCACCGTGAAGACCACCCGCACCGTCTCCGCCCGCCCCGAAAACCGCCGCAGCCACCCCCGCACCGTCGGCGCCGCCCGGCCCAGCATCCGCGCGATCTTCCGGTGCCCGCCGCCTCCAGCCGCCGCCTCCAGCGCAGCGCCGATCACCTCACCGGAATCAGCCCGCCGCGCCAGGCACCACGCCGGCAGCAGCACATGCGTCGCCCCGCACCCCCGGCACCGCGACCTGCGCGGGACCAGCTCCGCATCCGGCCCGCCCAGCACCCGCACCCGCCGCGGCCGCGCATTCCCCCACCCGCCCAGCACCCCGCCGCACGACGGGCACGACAGCTCCCCGCCCGCCAGCTGCTGTTCCACCACACCCCGGTCACCGTTTACCGTGAGCACGACGCCTCCGAGCGTCAACCCAGCGGCCCTCCCGTCTCCGGTGCCAAACGAAGAAGCGGGAGGGCCGCACCCATCACCGACGTGATCACCGTGCCGTCGCACACGAAAAAGGACAACCCTCAAGACCGTCCCGGCACCGCCTGCACCGTCAGCAACACGACCTGCCCGCTGCACGCTGAAGACAAGCGACCCCCCCGGACACCGGCCATCGGCACGGTGCCGCCGCCAACGAAACGACCACCACCCCCGGCCACCCGGCACCCCGCACCGGCATCCCCAGCGCCGCCGAAGTCACCCCACATCGGAATCCTGAGCGCCGTTCAACACCATGGCGAGCGGATCACTCACAGATTTCAGCGTGATCACCTCCGGTCGCCGACCAGGCGGCCGAGCGCCAGGATCTGCCCGTTGCGGCGGGCGGCGACCGGGCGGGCCAGGCACGCGCATCCGACGCCGGCGACCAGGCCCGCGGCGGCGCAGCAGGACCACAACAGGGGCAAGCCGCCGGCCTCGATCACGGCGTCACCTGCCACGGCCGCGGTGAGGGTGCTCAAGCCGAGGGCCGAACCCCAGGTACCCAGGTAGGCGCCGGCCCGCCCGGGCGGGGCGATGGATGCCACGATCGCGGGAGCGAGGCCCGCAGCGGCGATTTCGCCGAGCGTCCAGATAACGCTGGTCGCCGCGTACCAGGCCAGCCCAGTCCCAGCCCCGGTGATCGCGATACCGATGCCGATCAGTCCCATCCCCGCCGCGCATAGCGGCACCGCCGGGAGGCGCACCAGCCAGCCCTGGGCGAACGGCTGGAGCACGGCGACGGTGAGCGGGTTCATCGTGGCGATCAGGCCAAAGCCCAGTGGCCCGATGCCGGTGCCAGCGAACCGGACCGGCAGCGCGTACACCGATTGCTGTCCGGCGGTCAGGATCAGCAGGGTCAGCAACGTGAACGTCCAAAGAAGCGGGTCGGCGACCAGACTGCCGCGCTTAGCTGCCCGGACGTGCCGCCGCGGCCGGTCCCGTGGCAGGAGCAGCCATGCCAGCGCCGCGAACGCGGCGGCGCCGGTCGCGCTCGCGACGAACAGCCATCCCCACCCGGCGTACGCGGCCAGGGCGCCGCCAGCCAGGGTAGCGACGCTGAGCAGCACGTTGATTATCCAGGTGAGCAGCGTCATGCACCGCTTGCGCTGGATCTCATCTACGGCGGCTGTGGCCAGCATGGACTGCGCGGCCGGCCGCCACATCTCGAATACCAGGCCGACCGCCGCCGCCCCGGCTGCGAGCGCGACGGCGCTGCGGGCCATCCCCGCGGCCGTGTACGCGGCCCAGGCCGCTATGTTCCCGGCGACTATCACTCTCCTGGGCCCGACCCGGTCGGCGGCCCATCCCGCGATCGGTGGGCCTGGCTGCCCAGCCGATACCGAACGCGGCGAGCACGAACGCTACCTGACTGGCGTCCAGATGCCGTCCGCGAGCGGCGTAATAGGCGAGGGCCAGGTACAGGCACGCCAGGCCGCGACCGGGAATCAGCGTGATCACCAGTCGCCAGAAGACGCTGGGCAACCCGCCCCACGTGCGCATCCGCCACGAGCGCGGAGGATCCGGGCGCGCTTGCGGCACGGTGCCGACGGTCACCGGGACCAGTTCGGCGGCCGGGAGTTCGGCGGCGGGGGCCAGTTCAGCGGCCGGGGGCAGTTCAGCGGCCGGGGGCAGTTCAGCGGCCGGCGCGGCCACCGGTGCTGCCAGGAGGAACACTGACTGGCCGGCCCCTGGCGGGGTAGGGCAACCGTGCCCTGGCGCTGGTACCCGCGGGCCCGGGTGATGGCACGCAGGCATGCCCGGGTGCCGGCGACGGTCAAGGTCAGGGCCACGGTCGGCGCGACAACGAACGCCCCGGTCTCGGCGATCACCCAGGCCGTCATGGCGACGAGCTAACTGTTGGTGACAGCGTGGCTGTCGGGGACGGGTACGCGGTCGCGCTCGGGGACGGGTACGTGGTGGGAGTCGCCGTCGGGGACGGGTAAGTGGTCGGGGTTGGAGTCGCCGACGGGGACGGGTACGTAGTCGGGGTTGGAGTGGGAGTCGGGGTGGGAGTCGCAGTCGCGGTCGGTGTCGGTGTTGGAGTCGTCGATTGGGTGGAGACCGGGGTGGGACTCGAGGACGGCGGGGACGAGCCGTGGCCCGGCGACGGAGAGCGGGACGGGTTGTGCGAACGCAGCGACGACGGAGACTCACGATCCGTCCGACCCGGCCGACCCGGCCGGGTCGGACGGATCGGACGGGCTGGCCGACGACGCGGACCGGGTCAGACGTGACCCGGGCAGGCGTGAGCTGGTGACCGGGACAGCCGTCGGGCGGGGGGGATCCCCGTTGGTCGGCGCATCCGGGTGATCTTGCCGCGAGATGGTGATCACCGCGACCACGGCCGTCGCGGCCAGCGTCAGCGTGGCCGCCGCAGCCAGCGCCCAGGCGAGCGGCCTCACCGGGAACCCGGCGACCCACGCCCGCCACGTCACGATGGGCATCCGCCGGTGCAGCCTTACTCCGACGTACGTGGCGACTCCGGTCGCGAGGACGGCGCCCGCTGCTGCGCCGGCCAGCTCTCCGGTCATGGCTCGGCCCGGGTGCCCTGAATCCACACGTAGCGGCGGTCGGACAGCTCCTTGTCGTGAAGGCGGCAGACCAACCGGCGGCCGATGCCGTCAAAGTCCCACAACGCGACCCCGAAGTCGCTGCACAGCTCGCCCATGTCCAGCGCGATCCCGGACAGCGAGATGTCCCGGCCTACCGAGCACAGCCCGGTGGGCTGCAGGCAGGTGCCGCAGCAGCCGATCCGGATCAGGTACGGGTCTTCGGTGGTTGCTCCGCAGCCCGGACAGCTGAATCCCGCTCTCCCCGGCTTGTGCGTCGCCCGGTGCCGGTGCTGGAGAACGTGCGCGACCTTGCCCATGAGGTCAGGCTGGCCGCCCCGCCTTGCACTCGCCTTGATGCTTTTCTTGCAGCCCTGGTGACAGCGCAGGTTAAGGCGACGGCACGCTGGCCGGCGACATCGACCTGCACGAGGGAGCCGGCGCCCAGGCCGAGGATCGCCCGTCCTCCGCTGAGCTCGGCGACCGAAGCCATCGCCGACGCCGTGACCGCCGGGTGGCGGAGGTACGGGTTGGTGACCGCCACGCCGAGGGTGACCCGCGATGTGCGGACCGCAGCGGCGGCCAGGACGGCGAATGGATCCTGGTGAGCCGGGCCCTCGTCGCCTATCCACACACGCTCAGCGCGGCCTCGGCCACCCTTTCGACTCCGCCGCGGTCGGCTGCCCAGGCTGAGATGCCGATGCGGAGACCTTCGTGAGCTCGTTGCGTATTCATCGCCACCCCGCTATCCGGGTTCATCTTTACCGCGCTGTCCGGGTTCATCGTTACCGCGCTAGCCAGGTTCATCGTCTTCATCGTCGCCCCGCTAGCCGGGCAGGTGGATGGAGGGATCGAGGAACTGGTTGGTCGTGATGTCCTGCGGAGTCAGGCCGGCCTTGACCGTCTTGCCATCCCTGGCGTAGATCGGGCGAAGCAGCGTGATGAGCTTGGAGATCCGGCTGTCGTCGAAGGCCCCGACGGTGCCATCCGGGGAGTTCGCGATGATCTTGTCGGACACCATGGTCTTGGCGGCGTAGGCGGCCTCGCCGGCGTCGTATTCCCATCCGGAGTTGTACTCCTGGACCAGCTTGACGATCAGTGCGTCGGTCGGCCCCGGGTTCTTGGCGTAGTCGACGATCCCCTGCTGGATGATCGGCACCAGCTTCTTCCCGGGTGATCTCGTCCACTGCCCCGAACGGTTCGTCGAACAGAAAGACGTCGGGAGACATCGTCAGCGCACGGGCAAGAGACGCGCGCATCTTCATCCCGCCGGACAGCGCACGGGGGTACTTGTCCTCGAACCCGGTCAGGCCGACCGCCGTGATCGCAGCCTCCGCGGCCGCTCGTCTTTGCGGTTTGGCGGCCCCGTGCAGTTCCCCGGGCAACTCCACGTTCCGCCGCACGGATCGCCACGGCAGCAGGGTCGGATCCTGGAAGACGTATCCGACGTTGCGCGCTCGGACCGTGAGCTTCCCGGTGGAGGGAGCCGTCAGCCCGGCCGCCAAGCGCAGCAGCGTGGACTTGCCGCAACCCGAAGGCCCGACGATGGCCACGAACTCTCCCGGCAGGGCGGAGAAGCTCACCGGGAGCAGGGCCAGGGTGCCGTCATCGAAGCGCTTCGACACCCCGGTGACGTCCAGAGAGCCATCCGGCTCGTCCCCTGCCACTTCGCGCTGGCTGGGGGTTCCGGCCGCGGTGACGGGGTTCACCCGCTCTTGTCCTGCCTGGGCATACGCTCTACTATAATTCCGATCTATATAGTAGACAATGCTGCTTAGAACGTGTACAGCAGGCGAACCGGGTGAACAGGTGGGAACTTTGATGCAGGAGAGGGCAGATGGCTGACACCAAACGACCGCAGGCGTGGGTGGCGACAGTGGCGCCTGAGGACGCGGACGGGGCCCTGAAGGAGGTCTACGACTGGCAGGCCAAGCGCCTGGGCGAGCCGACCGAGTACACCCAGCTCGGCAGCCTCCATCCCGAACTCGTCTACGAGCGGCTGCGGCTGTACAAGGTCGTCGACCAGCTGGAGTCCGGCCTGACCGAGACCGAGAAGCACGCCGTCGTATACGTGACGTCGGTGCTCAACGAGACGCCGCACTGCGCTTCAGGCGCCCGCCACAAGCTGGAGCTCGAGGGGGTACCGGGTGCCCTCATCGCCCAGCTGGCCGCCGATCCCCTGGCCGGCGGGACGGGAAGCACCCGGCTCGACGAGATCGTGCGGTACGCCGCGATCCTCACCCGCAGCCCGGGCGCCGTCAGCGAAGACGACATCGATGCGCTACGGGCGGTGGGGCTGTCCGACGCCGACATCATCGCGCTGAACAACCTGGCCGCCTACTACAGCTACACGAACCGGGTCGCGACCGGCCTCGGGCTGCGCTCGGAGGTCCCGGCGGCGCACGCCGTCGGCGCCGCCCCCCGCTGACCGATCCCCACTCCCCCGCCCCGGGCGCCCACCGGCCCCGGATTTCCATGATCGTGGTCGATAACGACCGGATGGGCGTCTTTTTCTACCAAGATCATGGAATGAGCCGCGGCCCAGGCCGGTGCGAGGGTGGTAGGCGCTAGCCCGGGACCCGGTTCTTGGTTCGCTCCTCCGCCACGGGCTCGGTGCGGAGCCCAAGACCGTTGGCAACCCGGTTGGTGTAGTTCAGGTGGGCCGTGTGATTGCTGGCGTCGAGGATCTCGAGGTCGGTGAAGCCCACGGCGCGCAGCTGCTCGATGTCCGCGTCGGTCACCTCACCCGGCGTCAGGGTCACCTTGTGCACGTACCGGGCCAGCGACCCGCTCGCCGACGATGCGGACGCCGCCCGGCCCTGCGCCGGCGACCACGTTGCCGAGGAACAGCCCGCCTACCATGGCCCGGGCGCCAATTCGCGGGCCAGACCCGGGCCGCACCGGCTCCCAGGATGCGGGCCATCGGCGGGCACCCTCTTGACACCAGGCAACGGCACGGCTCACCGTGGCGGCGGGAACCTGATCGCACCACTACCAGGAGGTCGAGTGTCGACTGCCACTAGCGCAACAACCAGTGTGGACGTCCAGCAGCAAGCGCAGACCGGGCCAGGGCTGCAGCCCGGCTGGGGTGTCACCTCCGAGCGGCAGCAGGCCGTCGCCCAGGTGCTGGGTGGCCTGGTCCCGCCGACCGGGCGCCTTGCGCCCGCCCAGCTGCGTGCGATCACGTCGGGCCTGGCGGCGCGGCGCGATCTGTGGGCGGATCTGGTCGTCCGGGACCCGGACGTGCGCTGGTACCTGCCCTTGCACCGGTCCAACTCCTGCGATGTGTGGCTGCTGGCCTGGGAACGTGGCCAGGACACGGACTGGCATGACCACGGCGGATCGTCGGGGTCGTTCGCCGCGGCCGAAGGCTGCCTGGTCGAGCAGTACCGGGGCGCGGGCGGCCGGCGGATCGCCCGCAGGCGCCTGCTGGGCGGGGAGGCGGTGGCGTTCGGCCCGGGGCACGTCCACGATGTCGCGCATGGTGGCGGCGGGTCGGCGACGAGCATTCACGCGTACTCGCCGCCGCTGATGGCGATGACGTACTACACCGCCACCGATTACGGCTTGATCGCCAGGGAGACCGTCGCGGTCGACGGCCCGGAGGGCGCACGGGGCCGAGGCGGCGCAGGCACCGCGCTCGCCGCCGCCTCGGCTTCGGCCGCCGGGCTGACCTCCGACTCGCTCCCGGCCGACGCGCCCAGCATTGACGAGCTGCTGGCCGAGGCCCGCGGCGGCCTGGCCCGGCTCCGCCCGGAGGCCGCGCTCGCGGTCCTCACCGACGGTGCCGTGCTGGTCGACATCCGTCCCTCCGAGCAGCGGATGGCCGAAGGGGAGGTCCCGGGGGCGATCATCATCGGCCGCAACGTGCTGGAGTGGCGGCTGGACCCGCGCAGCGAGGCGCGCATTCCCGCGCTCGCCCGGCCCGATGCACGGATCATCGTCATGTGCTCGGAGGGTTATGCCTCCACCCTCGCCGCAGCCTCGCTGCGGCGAATTGGCCTGCGCGACGCCACCGACCTTGACGGCGGCTTCCAGGCCTGGCAGGCAGCGGGCCTGCCCACGCGCCCGGCCCGGCCGTCCGGCTGACCGGACTTGCGCCAGGCCATGAGGACGGGCTGTTCCAAGTGATCTAGGAGGATCGGGTGCAGCATATGCACCCCAGGCTCCTAGATCTTTAAATCGCACACTCGGACGGACCTTCGGCTGGGGCTGGCGGCGGAACGCATCGCCGGCCGCGTGCCTACTGCCATGTCGTAGGCTCAGCTGCGGTTCCGGCCGTGGGCGGCGGCCACCGAAGCGGGAGGTCCTGGCCATGCCCGATCAGGCATCCGAGGATCAGGCGCGGGAGTTCGCAACGAGGTTCCGTGGCTTCCTGGACTGGGTCCATTCGCCTGCCGTGCACGACGTCAACGAGGTGTCGGCGCTGGTGCACGAGTCGCTGGGTCCCGATGGCGTGCACCATTCGGTGGTAACGCGTCAGCTGGCCGCGTTCGAGCACGTCAACGTGCAGACCGCCGTCGATGCCTGGTCAGCGCGCCCGGGGCGGGCTGTAGACGTCCGCGGTATCGCGATGCCGCCGCACTACGGAGGCCTGTCGCTGCAGCAACTGGTCGCGGGGGACGGGCTGCCGCCGTTGCAGCTGACCGCCCCCGCGCTGGCCGACCTCCCGAACGGGCCGGGATCGACGCTCGGCTGCCTGCGCCTGGCGTTGCTGCTGGTCACCGATCACCGCGGCCGCTATGTCGTGATGATCCAGGCTCCGAGCGAGCACCAGCAGAGCCTGCTGATCGAGGTCGCCGGGCTGCCGGTCGGCGAGGCCCAGCGGCTGCTCGCCGAGCTGGACCAGCTGCGCGCCGAACTGAACGTCTACCGCGGCCACCTGCTCGACGTGTCGCTCAGCCCGATGGGCCAGGTCATCCTCGCCTTCGCCGGGCCACCCGGCCTCACCAGGGACGACGTCGTGCTTCCCGCCGCCACGCTGGACCGGGTCGAACGGCATGCCCTGGGCGTGGCCGACCACCGGCAGGCGCTTCTTGACGTGGGCCAGCACCTCAAGCGCGGTCTGCTGCTGTACGGACCGCCCGGTACCGGCAAGACGCACACCACGCGCTACCTGCTGGGCCAGATGACTGGCTACACCCGCCTGGTTCTCACCGGGCGGTCCCTGGTCGCCGTCGGCCCGGTCACCGACCTGGCCCGCGCTCTGCTGCCCGCTGTCATCGTGCTCGAGGACGTCGACCTGGTCGCCGAGGAACGCTCGCGCGGCCCGGCCTCCAGCCCGGTTCTGTTCGACTTGCTCGATGCCATGGACGGAGCGGCCCCCGACGCCGATCTGCTGTTCCTGCTGACCACGAACCGGGCCGACCTGCTGGAACCGGCCCTGGCCGCGCGGCCAGGGCGGGTCGACGTCGCGGTGGAGATCGCCCTGCCGGACGCCCCGGCCCGGGAACGCCTGCTGCGGCTCTACGGCCAGAACGTGCCCCTGGCGCTGGCCGAGCAGGATGTGCAGCTCGCCGTCGAGCGCACGGACGGCACCACCGCCTCCTTCCTCAAGGAACTGATCCGGCGCAGCGTGCTGGAGTCCCTGCACGACGACCGGGCGCTCACCGCGGTCACCGGAGTGCACCTGGCCCGCGCCCTCGATGACCTGCTCGACACCACCCAGGGGGTAACCCGCACGCTGCTCGGCGTCGGTGTCGACCCGGCCGACCTGCCAGCGGGCGGCGCGCTCCTGCCCTCCCCGGGCCGTGATGTCTGGAGTGGCCGCCGACGCCGCTTTACTTAATCCGACGGCTGAGCTGGGCGTACTTCGGGATGAGCTGGGCGTTCTTCGGGATGAGCTGCGTCCAGCCGCTGGGCGCACCGGCGATGACTCACTCGTGGGCAGCGGCCACCTCGCGGGCGGCGTTCGCGTCCAGGAAGTGCAGGACACCGGAGAGAATCACGCAGCTGGGCCGGTCCAGATCGATGAGCTCCGCTAGCCCCCTTCCCCACCCCATGATGCCCCGGTCGGCACTCAGGTGCGCAGGTGTCGCCACCGGATCCACCAGTTAGCGAGTATCTGCCGGTGTTGCGGAGATGGCGCGGTATTTGGGCGTGTTTAGCCGAGCTGTTCGAGCTAACGGAACCGTGTGAAGGGCGCCAGCGCGTGGTCAAAGGCCCATCGCGCCTGCTTGATGCCCGAGCACGTGTTGCTGTCCGACTGGCCAACACAGCTCTTCGGCCCTTGCTTGTCCCGCTGGATCGCCCAGATGGACAGGAAGTTCATGTGCATCTTCTGCTCGAACGCCATCATGACCCGGGCGTCATGAACCGTCGTGGTCTCGTCCTTGCCGAAGTCAGAGATGCCCGGCAGCATCGTCATGGCCTCCATCCGCCAGATCTGCCGCGAGCTCAGACGCGGATACAGCTTGGCCAGTTCGGCATGCACGGCATTCGCGCACGTGATGGCGGTCTGGCTCATGTTCATGACGCCTTCGTTTGGCAGGTAGTAGTCGAAGACCATGATGTTGACCGAAGACACCCGCACGCCGTCGGCGATGGCGTTCCGCAGCACCGATACCCCGGCCGACTCCAGCCCGTCCGGTTCCACCGGCAGCGTGAACTGGATTTGCAGCCGGATCCCGCGCCGGGCCGCCCACCGTTGCGCGATCGCGATCGCCTCGTCGCGCCGGTTGATGCCGGCCGCGTAGGTTTCCGCGTTGGACTCGACGTCCATGTCCAGCCGGGTCACCCCTAGTTCCAGCACCACTTGCTCATAGACCGCCGCGATCTTCTGCACACTCGTGCAGGAGTCGGCGATCTCGGTGCCGTGATCATGCGCGCCGAACGTATCGGCGCTGTATCCGCCGAAGGACGGGATGACGTTCCCGCCGAGCTTGCGCAGCCTCGCGATGTCGGCGTTGTAATAGCTCAGCGGCTGGCTGGCCGCACTGTTCCAGTCCACTGCGCAGGACTTGGTCCCCTTGGACTGCATGAACGCGATCGTCATGAACTTCGCGCCAGACGCCTTGGCCGTCGCGGTAATGCTCGGCGTGTCGGGAGCGAGGTAAGACTCGTAGTACGGGGCGTACAGACGGTTCGGCAGGGGTCGCAGCCAGGACGAGTTGTGCACGGGTGCCGCCGACGCCACCGCTGGGGCGCTAGCGAGCAACGCGGCGGCCGCCGTCGCGACCATAGCCAGCCGGAATCGAGGTTGCATAGCATCTCCTGACCGCTCGCTAGGCTGACCGACCGGTGGGCCACTGCCAGCCCGTGTACAACATGGTCAGATGCAGCTTATTAGGAAAGTTTCCTAATGTTTAGGGCAAGCGCCGAAGTACTGCACGGACGTCGCGCCGGCCGCCAGAGCTGCCGGTCTTCGGCGTCGGCGCCGCCGGCGGGTTGACCATCATCACCACGATCCCGCAGATCATCGTGAACCGTGTGGACTTCGGAGTCACTGCCCGCTGCGCTCGCCGCCCCGCGGGTCACCGCCGCTCAGGTTGTACGCCGGCGACGTCTGACCACGAAGACCGACAGCATTACCACGCCTGCCACGACCACGGCGAACGCGGCGAAGATAACGGCCGGGACGCCTCTGTTCCCGGAGGAAGACGTGGCCAGCGGCCTGCGGTGCTTGTGGGCTGACGGCGATCGAGGCTTGGAGTGCGGGCGGCTAGCCGCGAGGAACTGCGCGCCAGCCGGGCTGGCTAGCCATCGCTGGTACGCGGCGTACACGGGGTTCGCCGCGGTGGCCGGTACCGGGTATCTGCCGGCGCTCAGTGCCCTGGGAATCCGGACGATCCCATACCCGTAGCTGTCGTTGGGTACCGGCCCGCCCTCGGGCAGCCCGGTGTTGATGATCCGCTGCACCACCGTGTACCAGGGCATCGACGGGTACCTGGACCGGATGAGCGCTGCCACGCCGGACACGAACGCGGCCGCCTCGCTCGTCCCGCTGCTGATGATCGTCGTGTCGACCGCGGTGAGGAAGGCGATCTCTGCACCTGGTGCGCTCACCGCGACGTACGGCTGCCGCTCACTGTCTGCCCACACCTGGAGGTTCGGGCCCACCGCACCGACCCCAAGCACCCCGGCACACGAGGCGGGCTCTTCCGCCTGGTTGCCGACCGTGTCGAAGTTGCCCGCCGAGGCGACCACGACCACGTTGTGCTGCAGCGCGTAGGCGACCGCGTCCTGGAGTACCGGAGTGCAGGCCGAGGCCGATGGTGCCTGGCCGGCGAGAGACAGGTTCACTACCTGGGCGCCGTCGTTGACCGCCATCCTTATGCCCCCTGAGACCTCCTGTATCGATCCGGTCCCCCACCCCGAAGACTCCGCGTGTTTGCCGACCCCTTCGCCGACCGAAACCAGGATGGGCAGGATCTTCGCTGCCGGGGCAATGCCGAGAATGCCACCGTCTTTGCCCTGGCCTGCGATCAGTGCCGCGAGTCCAGTGCCGTGACCTGTCGGCGCCTGGCCGTCGCCCTGCCCGTTGCTGTCGATGCCGATGGTGTTGCCACCAGAGAGCACTGCCCCGCGCAGGTCGGGCAGGTTCGCCTGGACGCCGCTGTCCACCAGGCCGACGGTGATCCCGGCTCCCCGGCTAAGCGGCCAGACCTTCGACCGGATGTCCCAGGAGCTGAACCACCACTCGTCCGACTGAGCCGCCGATGGGCCCGCCTGGCGCGCCGCATCCGGCAGCCCCTGGGCCGGGGCCGCCGCAGCGAGCGTCACGACCGCACCCACGAGCACGGCGTACGAGACCAGTCGTTGCGATCTCGCTGGGAATCTGGCGCCTAAGGTCACGGTGTTCTTAGTGCCCGCAACTGAGGCCGAGCGTCGCCTGGCATGAGAACGGACCATTGAGAGAGCTCTTTCCGGCTGAGCGTGTCGGAGCGACGCGCCGTGATCTCGTTTCAACAGACGGTACGCGGATGATTTCAGAAGGGCGGTACTTTCCGACCAGTTCATGTGGTTTTGAACCTATCGCGCAGCGCGGAGCTTCTCCGGTCTGCCCGGATAGCTCAGCGGACGCTGGAGCCGCGAATTACCAGGTCGCATGCGTGCCGCCGGACACCGCCCCGGCGTGGGGCGCCGTCGATGATCGTGAAGAGATCCTTGGCCGCGGCCGCGCCGAGAGCCTCGAGGTTCATGTCAATGGTGGTCAGCTGCGGCTCGGTCTCCAGCGCGAAGACGCTCCAGTTGTCGTAGCCGGTCACGGCGATGTCGTCCGGCACTCGCCGGCCCATCTCGTCCAGGGCCACCAGGACCCCCGACGCGATCTGGTCGGAGCCGCACAGCACGGCGTCGATATCCGGCACCTTCTCCAGCAGGGCGGTGACGGCAGCACGGGCCCACCGCTGGGACCATTCGCCGTACACCACGGGGGCCGCCAAGCGCAGCTGGTGGCTGCGCAAGCGGGAAGAGAGGCCATGAACGCGGTTGGTGACCGCGGTCATGCGGCGCGGGCCGGTGAGATGGGCGATGTGCCGCCGTCCGGCGGCGACAAGGTGGTCCACCATCAGGCCGATGCCACCCTGGTCATCAGGCATGTGAACGACGTCGCTCGCATCGTCCGATTCGCCGTAGACGTAGACCACGGGGACGTCTATGTGGCGCGTTACCGAGGCGGTGACCACGTTGTTGTCGCCCACGAGCAGCACGCCGTCCACCTTGCGGGCCGCCAGCATCCGCGCCAGTTCCAGGCTGCGGGCCCGGTCTCCCCGGGCATCACAGGTGATCATGGAGAGGTCGATCTCGCCGAGCGCGCGTGCCGAGCAACAACCTCATCGAGGGCATGGGCCTGAAGACCACGGATACGAAGGCCCAGGACGGTCAGCAGCATCCGGGGTCGGACGCGCTCGAGATCGCCAAGCCGTTCCTCGACAGCGGCGGCCAGAACATCTACATCTACATGACCGACGCGTACCGCGACTTCCCGTACGAACGCACGACCTACGCCCAGTACCAGGGCTACACCCCGGCCAGATGGTCGCGTGGCTCTCGGCGCTCGAGACGGAGAAGGTCGACGGGGACCTTGCGTACTGGAACATCAACGGGTCGCTGGGCGACTCAGTCGCGCAGCAGAACATCCCGAACGCCCAGTGGTGGCTGTACAACTGGTACTCCTCGATGAGCGGCAGCACCGTGGCGGTGACCACGCCGGACGGCAACACCTACGACACGCTGCAGGGCCTGGCCACGCTGGACAAGGCCAAGAGACAGGCGCGCATCATCCTCGGTGGCGGCCCGGCCGGGCCGGAGGGCGTGACCGTTAAGGACATCGACCCGGCCATCTTCGGCAACACCGTGCACGCCACCATCCTGCAGGACTGGTGGAGCGGCATGACCGGAGCGGCGGCCGAGCCAACCCGGACGTTCGACGGTGACGTGCCGGTCGGCGCGGACGGCTCGATCACGCTTCCGGTGACCAACGGCGACCAGGGCGACGGCGCCGGCGGCAACGCCGCGTCGTGCGACGCCACCGGGCCCCGGGTCCAGGGCAAGATCGGCAACGCCGTGTCCCTGTGCGGCAACAACGAATACGTCAGCCTGCCGTCCGGCATCATGCAGGGCGTCAACGACTTCACGATCTCGGCCTGGGTCAATCCCTCGGCGGACACCGCCTGGTCACGGGTGTTCGACTTCGGCTCCGGCACCAACGACTACATGTTCCTGACGCTGAACGCAGCCGACAGCGCGCTGCGGTTCGCGATCACCACCAGCGGCGCCGGCGGAGAGCAGCAAATCAACACCACCGACGAACTGCCCCTCAACACCTGGTCGAACGTGGCGGTGACGCTCTCGGGTACAACCGGCACGCTCTACGTCAACGGCACGGCGGTCGGCACCAACACCGACATGACCCTGACCCCCGCCGACCTCGGCGACACCACCCAGGACTGGATCGGGCACTCGCAGTACCCGGCCGACCCGTACCTGGACGGGGAGATCGACGACTTCAACATCTACAGCAGCGCGCTGAGCGCGGCGCAGATCGCCACCCTCGCGAGCGGGCAGCCGGGCGAAGGCAACGTCGCGGACTACAAGTTCGACGAGACCGGCGGCGCCACCGTGATCGACTCCTCCGGTAACGGGCGCAACGGGACGATCATCTCCGACCCGGCCGTACCGCCGACGATGGACGCGTACGAGGTCATCCTCGCCCCCGGAGGAACCGGCTCAACCACTCCGACGGACGCCACCTGGCTGCACAGCTACCTGGCGGCGCAGGCTTGCCAACAATCAGCAGCTAGTGGCCAACCACTACAACCCTGACCTGATGACCGCCCCGGCCGCCATCAGCGTCAACGGAGCGCCCACGTTCCACGTCAACTTCGCCAACACGTTTGACTGGAATCAATTCTGGAATCTCACGATCCCGGTCAGGCTCCGGGCCGGCGCGAACACAATCAAGTTCATTGCCAACCCGCAGTACAACTGGGACAGCACCACCATCGGAGTCATCTACTCGGGCCAGGGCATCGGGCAGGATCTTCGGTCGAGTACGGCACCGAACATCGACCAGATAACCCTCGCACCACTCCAGCTCCGGCTCCCGGGCGAGCCATAGGCCTCGACCCGTCACGACCCCAGCAAAAGAAGCACCCCGTCAGCGAAAACCCAGATCTATAGAACCGGGACTGACCTCGGGCTTTGCTGGTGGCAGGTGTTGGCCCCGGCGGCGAGAAGGACAGCTGCTTTAACCAGCGTGCCGCCGGGGAGGGCGCAGCGTGTACTGCGTCAGGCCGGGCGGACGTTCTCCGCCTGCGGCCCCTTCTGGCCCTGGGTTGTGTCGAATTCGACCTTCTGGTTTTCATCCAGCGACCTGTAGCCGGAACCCGAGATCGCGGAGAAGTGGACGAACACGTCCGCCGTCCCGTCATCGGGGGCTATGAAACCAAAGCCCTTGTCGGCGTTGAACCACTTCACTGTTCCGGTTGCCATCAGTTCAATTCCTTTTATCCGTTGTGCCACGACGCGACCTCGCCGCGCCGACCGAGAGCCTACCCTGTCCTGAGCTCCAGCGCAGAACCAACGCCCTGACAATGGTCATTCACGGCACCAGCCGGCGCTGCGGCGGCCGCGCTAACCGAGGGTCAGGATGATGCGCTCGTGGACGTTGCCGCTTTCCAGCTGCCGGTGCGCCTCGGCGGCCTGCTGCATGGGCATGGATTTGTGTGCACGCAGGCGGAGCCGGCCGTCGGCTAGCAGGGCGATCGTCTCATCCAGGGCACCCGGAGCACGATCGGGCGCCAGCTCGGAGAGCGCGACGCCGAAGTCGGCGGCGGCCGGGTCCGACAGAGTGATGACTCGTTTGGGCCCGGCAGCCAGGGCGACGGCGTCGGCCAGGCCGCCCTTTCCGGCCGCGTCGAACACGGCGTCCACCGCGCCCAGGGCGCGGACCCGGCCGGCCATGTCCGCGCCGTACCGCACCGGCGTCGCTCCCAGCTCGCGCGCGAGGGCTTCGTCGCGCTCCCCGACCTGAGCTTACTTCCGGCGGCAGCCCTTCAGCGCGCGAGGTCCTGGAGCAGGAAATCGAGCGTGAGTTCTTCCTCAATGCGGACGTTGCGGTGTCTCATGGCGGGGGCGAGTTCGGTGTCCCATGGCGTCGCGACGGGCTCGCCTGCCAGCGGCGTCAGCGGATGCGCCGCCGACACCGCGGCCTCGTAGGCCTGGTGGTCGTACCGCCACGGCGACCAGGGCACCCGCGGCAGCACAGTACGGGCAATCCGGACGCCACCCCAGTCGAAGTCACCGTGGTAGTCAAACTGGGCGCCACCGGCCGCGAGCAGCTCGAGCAGCCGCCACACGGCAGCCGAAGGCTGGCCGCCGACGCAGATCAGCGGCTGGCATCGCGCGCCGAGCTCGTCAGCGGCAGCCGCGACCACCACGGGGTTCTCGCATATCCGCACCCGGGGGACGCGCACGGGCTCCTCATGGCAGCGGAGCTGACGAAGGGTGAGCACCGCGGGCTGTCCCGCCTCGCGGCATGACGCCAGGACCCGGCCGAGGCCTGTCCGCGTGTCGCCGGGCAGGCCGAAGCACAGCGCCAGCGACGACAGCTCGTCGAGGTGGACTCCGGCGGATGCCCACGCCGCCCGGCGGGAATCAGCGGATCCCTCCGCAGCGAACGGCAGCCCGGCCAGCGCGCGGACCGCCGACAGCACGAGCGTGGCGACCGGACGCCCGTCATCCAGGGCGTGCGCGTCACCGCAGCATTCGGCGGCGAGCCGGCCGATGGAGATGCTGCGTGAAGGCAGCCGCGGCAGCACGGCTGCCACCTGGGCCAGGAGCAGCCGGGCCTGGACGGGTTCGGGAGCGAGGCGGCGCACCACGCCGGTGGCGTCGAGCCACTCCCGCCAGGGCGACAGCTCGTCACGGCCGCTGACCGCCGCATCCAATGACGCGAACGCGGCGCTCCACGCGGCCGCCAGGTCGGCCCGCTCGCGGCCCAGGTCCCGGAGCGGACCCGTCAGGCGCGCCACCGCCTCGGCCAGCCCGCCTGGCGCGGTGCCGCTAACGCGCAGGATCTGGTCGACCTCGGTCAGCGACACCGATAGCGAGGTGCCGGAACGGGCTGCCCGGCCGGTCAGCCGCTCAACCGCGCGCCGCTGCTCGAACGTCGCCGCGGGCAAGGTGACCGTCCCGGTCAGCGGACGGCCAGCTTCGAGCCGGTCGCGTGCCCGCCGCACCAGCCACGCGACCGGCTCGACGCCGAGCAGGCGGCGCAGCCTGTCGTCGGTGTCGGCCACCCCGCCCACCTCCCCTGCCCCCGTCACGTTCGCCCAGCGGGGCGGCGTTCCCGCCCGTCCCACCGCCACGGCGTGACCAGCACCGCGTCGACACCGTCCTGCCGGGCAAGCTGGCAGATGCCGAGCCCGGGTACCTCCGGGTAGCAGCCCCACTCGCGCTCGCTGGTCATAACCACGTCCATGTCGAACGTGGCCAGGAGCCCGAGGCATTTGGCGCGCGAGTCGTCGTCGACCCCGGCGAATGCCTCGTCCAGCGCGATGAGCCGCGGGGCGTTCGGATTGCCCGCCGATTTGTAGTGCGACGAGGCGGCCGCAAACAGCGGGACTGAGGCAACCAGTGCCCGCTCACCGCCCGACGCCGGACCGGTCGCCGGACGCCACCGCCCGTCCTGAAACCGCTGGATCACGAACTCGTGCCATCTCCGGTAGTCCAGTGCCGTCGTCAGCGCGTCGCTCCACCCGGCCGCCGCATTGTCGGCGTGTTCCGCGGCGATGCGCTGCTGCAGGAAGGCACCCACGGTCGCACGGTCGTCGGCGGACCAGGCGTCGATGGTCTGACGGAGCTTGTTGCGGATCGTGTCCAGCCCGTCCGGCGCATCCCGCGCCTGCTGCCAGATCAGCCGCAGCCTCATCCCGGTCGACGTTGGGCGGGACTGCAGCTCCTCGTTCATCTGCCCGACCTCGGCCTCGGCCGCCGTGACCAGCTCGTGCAGCGTGCCCGCCACCTCATTGAGCAGGTGATTTTCCAGGATCTCCTGCTCCCTGGCGGACAGCAACCGCGCCCGCTGGTCGGCTTCCTCGCCCAGCGCCGCGGCCAGCCCGGGTATGTCATGGCTACGGCCCTGGAAGACCACGTCGACGACGATGATGCCCTCACTCAGGGTCAACCCTGCGGAATGCCCGTGCCGGGCCATCGCATCGGCGAGCAGCTTGTGCTCCTCGGTCACCCGCTTCTGCACCCGGTCCCAGGCGCCGTCCCCGTCGTCCGTCGATTCCAGTCCCGCGTTCACGGCCCGGGCCAGCAGCACGGCCGGCGTTGCCGCCCACGGCTGGGTGAGGTCGGGAAGCTCGATGAGCGGCAGCGCGACGACCAGCAGCCCGGTGGCGGCGAACGACTGAAACTCCGCGACGGCGGCGTCCCGGAGCCGCCCGGCCTCCTCGATCTGCTCGCGCAGCGTGTCCCGCGCGCCCTCGGCCTTCCCCCGGTCACCAAGTGCCTGCTGCTCGACGGCGCGCGCGGCCTTCTCGGCGCCGGCCCGCCGTTCCATCTCCTGGCGGACCTCCGCAAGCTGCCGGTACAGCTCGTCGACCGCCGTGCCGGCGGTCTCACGGAGCGCTTCGTACATCTCCCGGGCAGCCGACGCCTCCGCTTGCGCGGCCGCCGCGGCGCCGGTCGCCTCGTCCAGGCGCTCCCGGCTCTCGGCCAGCTCCGCCGCGAGCTCGCCCGCGGCCCGGGCAGCCCCTTGCCACGCCTCGGCCGCCGGCCATAGCCCGGCGAGTGCCAGCCGGTAGGCATCCACCCCGGCCTTGACTTCGGCGAGATCCCCGGGCTCGGCGGGCAGCCCGACATCCCGCGCGAACTCCGCGGCCCGAGCGAGCGCGGCCTCAAGTTCCTCCTGTCGCTGCCGGGAGACCTTGACGGCCTCAGCGTGCTGCTCACGCAGCTCGCGGCGCCGCCGGCGTTCCGCAGCGGCGACGGTGTGCGCCTCGCGCACCCCTGCGTCCGGTGGCACCGCGCGGTGCTCGTCCGCGAGCCGGTCCCGGCGCACGGCTAGCCCGGCCAGCTCCGTGCCGAGGTCCGCGATCGCCGCCCGCTCCTGCGCCAGCTCCTCGGAAAGCCGCGCGATCTTAGCCCGGCGCGCGCTCTCACGCGCTCCCTCGCCGATGTGACTGGCGCCGTCCTTCTGCCAGGCGCCGCTCAGCACGCCGTTTGCCCACCGGCCGTCCGCGGCTACCCAGGTCCCGCCCGGACCGCCAAGCCCAATGGCGGCAAGGACGGCGCCCACAGCCTCCGTCGACAGCAATTGCGCCGAGGCGTCGCCGGAGTCGATCGCCGGGACCAGGACGCTCGCGAGCGACGGGCCGGGAATGGGGGCGAGCCCGGACACGACGGTCACATCGCCGTCGACAAGGTTTCCGCCGGGCGTGACCCAGGCGTCGAGGATCCCGGCCGCCTCCAGCGCGGCCTCGAGCCCGGCCCGATGCTCGTCCGGCACGTCCTGCGCGAAGTCAATGACTTTCCAGAACGGGGCGCCGGGCAGATCATCGCGAACGCCGGGTGCCCTGGTGTGCGGCACCGGCGGGGCATCATGGCCGCCCGCCCGCAGCCGCTCGATCTCCGCCTCCAGGCCGACGGCGTGCTCGGCGTGCGTGGCGCGACGCGCCGACAGGCCCGCCTCCAGGCGTCCGAGCTTGGCGCCCGCCGCGCGGGCCGCGTCGTCGACGGCGGCGGACGCCGGGTTGGCGCCGTCCCCGGTCACGGCCCAAGCTTCCAGGGCATCGATCAGGTCGTCGGGGTCGGCGACCTTGAGCTCCGTCAGCCCGGCGAGATAGGACCGGTAGGTGCTGGCCAGGTCGCGCGCTCGCCGCCCGGCTTCCTGCTCTGCACTGGTCAGCCGCTCCGCCGCGAGCTGCAGCTCAGCGGCAAGCCGGGACTCCTCGGCCCGCGCCTGCTGCAGCCCGCGCTGCTGTTCCGCGGCTTCGGCGAGCAGCCCCTCAAGCTGGCCCACGGCAGCTACCTGGCGGTCGGCGACAGCCTGGGTCTCTCGCCGCGCACGCGGCAGATCCCGCTCCCAGCCGTCGGCGGCCGCACGGTGGCCCTGCTCGCACCTGGCCGCACCCGCGTTCGCCGCGGCCTGGGCGCGCGCTGCCTCGAGCCTTTCCTGAGCCGCCTGCGCCCGTGCCGCAGCCTCATCGGCCCGGTCGCTGCGCCTCCGCACCTCGGCGGCCAGCAGGTCGCGGTCTTGCTCCCTGATTCGCGCCGTCTGGTCCCGGCGCTGGGCCTCGCCGAGCATCTGCTCTAGCCGCTCGGCGTCACGCATCGCCGGATCCTGCTGCAACGCCTCGCGCCGGGCGTCAAGCTGGATCCGACGCCGCTCGAGACCCTCCAGTTCTGCACCCGCCATCCGCAGCTGCGCGTCCGCGGCGCTGAACGCCTCGTCTGCCGCGACCAGATCCCTGCCAAGCTGCTCGTACCGGCTCTGCGCCTGCCGGGGTCCCGCGGCCTTCCGCTTGGCCGCGGTCATCGCGTACCTGCTGTAGTAGCGCAGGAAATCGTCCGCGGCCTGACGGGCCTCCCGCAGCGCCCGCAGCGCGTCGCGTTCCTCATCCAGGCCGCGGAATGCCTCGGCCACCGTTGTCACCAGGCCAGGGCTCAGCGGTGGCAGAGCCTCGGTGAGCGCGCGGGACAGCAGCTTCTCGTCGGGCCTCTTGGACAGCTGCGGCTGCCGGAGCTGGATCAGCAGGTTGATCAGCGACTCGTAGCGGTGCTCGCCGAGCCCGAACAAGGCCTCATCGATGGCCCGCCGGTAGTCGGTGGCCCGGTCGTACACCAGCCCGTGCCCGTCGATCTCCTCGCGCAGTTTTTCCCGGGTGAGCGGTACCCGGCTGGCGGGCAGCAAATGGAGGTCCTCGCCGACGCGCTGCGTGGTCATGAAGAACCAGTGCCGCGCGATGCCCCGGCCCGCAACGGCCTTGAGCCCGCAGCCGATCGTGCGGAACTCTGCGTCGCCGCCGGGAGTTCGGCGGCCGAACTCGAGCCAGGTGTACCCCAGGCGCTCTGAGTTGGGATGCCTGCCGCCGAGCAGCAGGTTCCATTCCATCTTTTTCTGCCGGTCGCCATCGGGCTCCACCCGGTGCGGGGCCAGCTCGCCGTCCAGCAGGAACGGCAGTGTCAGCGCGAGCACCTTTGACTTGCCGGTGCCGTTGTTTCCGCGCAGCAAGAGCCGGCCATCGTGGAACCAGAACTCCTCGGCGTCGTAGTAGAACAGGTCGACCAGGCCCGCCCGCAGCGGCTTCCACCGGTCAGAAGAGGGCACTGGCAGCATCGGCTGTCGCCTTTCTCGTCTCCCGGATGGTCGGCTCGGCCAAGGCGAAGCGTGCGATCGCCGGCCGACTGCGGACCGTCTCTTTGTCCAGCTCAACCAGGCGCAGCGCCAGCAGCTTCTGCAGCGCGATGGCGAGCAGCTCCGCTTCCGCACCCGGTTCCGTGACGCCCTTGCGCCAGAACGACGCGTGCTCGGCGGCCGCCTGCCTCACGAAGGCGTGCAGCGCGTCGAGCGTGGCCTCATGCCGGCGCGCGAGGTACTCCGCGACAAGCAGCGTGACGTGCCCGTCGGTGCGCTGCTCGGGCATCCGCACGTCGGTCAGCTCGTCCTCCGGGTCGACCATCGCTATCCCCTCGGCCCGCATCTCCGGGATCAGCCCGCTGGCCTCCTCGATCCGCCGGGTGATCGCGTGCCGCTGCGACAGCAGGTAGACGCGCTCGTCCTCGTCGAGCTCGTCGTAATACACGACCGGATCATCAAGCAGCCGCCGGGTGAGCCGCCTGCGCAGCGCCTGGTTGCGCAGCTCTTCGCTCTCGGCGACTGGTTCCGTGGTCAGCCCCGCGAGCCGATCGGCAAAGGTCTTGGCCGTCACGGTAGACGGCCCGCGGGCGCCGGACAGCAGCACGCCCAGCACCGGCCGGTGCACGTCGTAGAGGACGTCGGTCCCGGCGGACAGGTACGCATCCTCGTCCCCGGCGACCCGGCTCAGCACGCCCCAGCCGAGCAGCAGCCGGACGACCGCGACCAGATCCGACCGGTCCGCCCGGCTATCCAGGGTCAGCGTGAATCCGGCAGCGGCCAGCTCCGGCTCGGCGGCGGCCGTCAGCACTTCGTCGGCGAGGCTGCCGAGCGTGGCCTGCGTATCGGCGCGGGCGAGCGCCGAGAGGGCCAGGCACAACGTGACGTACCGGCGCCGGCTGAATGGCTCCTTGTTGTGCCCGCGCACTGGGTGAGACGCGTCCGCCAGCGTCGTGGCGGTCTTGAACAGCCGGGCGGTCTCCGAGTCCGCGGCGAGACGCCATCCGGTCTCGCGGTTCAGCCAGTCCCGCAGCTCGGTCAGGTGCCGCCGGACCAGGACCAGCGCCTCGCCGTCGGTATCAGCAATCAGCAAGGGCCTGGCCAGCAAAGCGCGCAGCGCGGCCCGGCGTTGTGCCTGCTCCTCAGCCGGGATCATGGCACCCTCGTGGCCCAAGGTCCGTGATCTCGATGATGTGCTCCGGGCCGGTAAGCGTGCCGTTGGCGGTGCGGATCGTCGCCGCTGCGGCGCCCGGGACCAGGGAGAGCCGGATTTCCAGCGTGCCGTCGCTCGTCACGGTCTTCACCTCGGTGTCGCCTGGTGCGCGGACCGCCAGTGCGTCCCCAAGCAGCGCCAGGAACAGCCGGAACGCTTGCGGGTCCAGCACGCCGAGATCGGACAGCAACGTCGGGCCGGCCGTTCGCAGGCGCCGCCGGGCGGCGGCGGTCTCGGCCGCCTCACGTTCCGCCTGCCTGCGCAAGAACTCCCGCTCTGCTGACCTGTCCCGCACCTGGCTGGGCTTGCCGCGCCGTTCGTAGGCCCCGGTCTTCCTGAGCTGCGGGGAGATGTGAATCGGCGGGGCGTCTCGCCACGCCGTCCCGGCCGGAAGGTCCTGCCAGGCATCGGCGGTCTCGCCGGTAACGGACAGGTGCCGTGCCGGGCACAGGCCGAACGCCGCCCGCCACAGCCGGTGGGCTGCGTCCTCGTCTGGTGCCTCGGCAAACCACCGGGCGAGCGCCCGGAAGTCCGCCGAGCGGTCCGACCGCCCGGAGCGCCGCTCGTTCAGCAGCCCTACCGCATCGATGAGCTGCTTGATCGCGGTTACGGCGGCCTGCCGTAGCAGCCGCGCCTGTGAAGGGTGCGCCGTGTCGCGCGACGTGAACCAGTCGTCCAGCCCACGCCACCGGTTCCGCCACGCGTCCAGTGCCTGTTTCTCCGCCCTGGACAGGGATTCGGCGGTGTCGTCACCCTCGGGAATCGCATCGGCCGCCTCGCGTCGCGCCACGAGTTCGAGGAGCCGGTCATGGCCGGCGGCTTCCAGCTCGCCCAGCAGCACCGCGATCTGCGCGCCGGAATTAGCCAGGTCCGCGATGAACCTGTTGATGTAGTCGATCAGGCGTTCCTTGTAGGCGAGGAAGCCGTCGACGTCCCCGTCCGAGAAGTCGATCGCGCGCCGCAATGCGGACATGAACGCCTGTGCGTTGTCGGCCAGGGAGGAGAAGCGCTCGGCAACGGACAGCAGCAGCAGGTGCGCCTTGGCCGGGTCAGGATCCCGGTCCGCAGCGAGGACCCGAAGCGATCGCAGCCGGTCGGCGATGTCGGCCAGGGCCACCGACTGGAGCTGGCCGCGCCGGCCGATGGCTTCCTCGTAGAAGGCGATGGCCTGCTCGGCCGCCTGCCCGGCGCCGGTGAGCTGGTACAGACATCGCTTGCGGTGGAAGTCCTCTACCGTGGTGACGCGGCTGGTGTCGACATCCGCGCGCAGGTTCCCCCACGCCGTGAGCTGCTCCAGCGCCTGGCTGAGCTGCTCGTCAGCGCCGATCTGCAAGTCAGCCGCCACGTCCTCCGGCCGCAAATGCACAATGAAGCGCTCCTTCGCCCGCGCGAAGGTACGCAGCACGCTCCGGTAAAGGTCGGCGTTGGGGACGCTCAGGTGGGTGAATGGCTGCGGTTCACCTTGACCGTGCACCGGCTCAGTGGCTCCGATTACCACCACTACATGGTGACGTACGCCACCGACAGAAAGGACACGACGCGCGAAGGCAGGGCCGAATCAGCCCGGCTGCGCACCGCGGCGCGTTCGGGCTCGGGTCGGAACTCGCGTCGTGGCGGGCAGGCCACAGGAAAGCCGCCTGGGTGACCTGCGCGGTGAACCTGATCGCGTGCTCGATCGGCTTTCCGGTCCGTACCGCCGCCCGGACCTGAGCAAAGTCCAGCAGGCCGGGCAGGATGGGCAGGCCCGCCGCGTCCGCTGACGTCCAGCCAGCGGGACGCAGCCGGTTGGACCTCAGGTGCCAGATGGCCCCCGAGCCCGCCTTCGAGCCGTTCGCCGAGTAATGCGCATCCCACAGCTCATACAGCGTGCAGGTGCTCGGGTTCACCATGATGGCGTGACGGTCCCCGCCAGCCTGCGCGCCACCCTCGATCGGCGTATCAGGCCCGAACGGATAGGGACCCGGGTCGCTCTCGCTCGCATACTGGAAGTTGATCTTGACTAGCGGCTGCGAACTGCCGATAACGGTGAACGGGATGCCAAACGGATAGCCCCCCGCATTCGGGCCGAAGTCAGGGTGCAGGTAGGTCGTCGACGAATCCATGCTCGCCAGCCACGCCGCGCTGTGCTCGTCCACCGGCAGCTTGGAGATGTTGGTGTTCCACACGTTGTTGGCCGGGAACATGGGGCAGTTTGGCGCACCGGGAACAACCGTTGACATGACCGGTCCAGCCGGCGCGTGCGGCGCCGTTCCGACCGTGGCTCGCGTCGTTCCCGTGCTGGCTGGCACCGCCTCCCGCGTGCTTTCCTGCGCGCCGTGGCGCACGCTGGCCGTGGATGCGGCTCCGCAGCCGGTGACGAGGACCAGGGCGATCGCGATCGCGACGACACGGCGGTCTATCTGACACCGCATGACATGCCCATTTAGCCGACGCACCGTCACATCCTGGCACGGGCCCGCCGCGCAGGCTGCTGCCACCGCCAGCCACCCCGCTGCCCCCGCCGCGCAGGCTGCTGCCACCGCCAGCCACCCCGCTGCCAATGGCCCGGAAATTCTCCCTGCCGCCGGTTATGAGATAGATCACGTTATCGGCCTTGAGCTGGCCAATCGGGAATATTTTTCCGCCTTCGGTAATATCGGCCTTTTTCGAGGTCAGAGCGGTGGCGGCCGTTGCCGCCGCCCATGCTGCCACCCGTTTTAAGAGCCCCGCCGGAATGGCTGGCGCGGCGCGGTAACCGCGCCGGGAAAGTCGATCGAATTTGGCGTCCTCGGCACTTGTGTATATGTTCGCCCGGAACGCCGAACGGAGATGAGAGCAAGATGGCAGACCCCTGACCCGGCTGCGCCGTGCTGGATGCGGATCCTGCTCTCAGCCCACGAGAGGATGATCCATGATCCACCCGGCAGCAACGCTCGCGGCGATAGAGATTCACCGCGAAGCAGCCGCCAGGCCCCCGGCGGAGATCGTCGTCCGCCGAGGCGATTCCCTCAGCGGGATCGCCGCCCGGTACCGGGTCGAATGGCCCGGGCTGTACGAGGCCAACCGGGCAGTCATCGGGGAGAACCCCAACCTGCTCAACCCAGGCGAGCGCCTGCGCATACCGTCCGCGGCGTCGGCAGCGCGCCTGGCCGCGTCCTACCGCCCGACCGTGGTCCCCGCCGCGGCACCCTCATTGGCGCCAACGGAAACGACGCCCGTCCAGAACGCGCCGGCAGAGCCAGCCGCGCCGGCGCTCTTTCCAGGAATGCGTCATCTCCAGGGAGAGTGGCGGCGACGCCCAGGTCATGAACGGAAGTGGTCACTACGGTCTCTACCAGTTCAGCTACTCCGCCTGGGTCGCAGCGGGAGGCAACCCCGCCGACTTCGGGAATGCGTCCGCCGCCGAGCAGAACCAGGCGTTCGCCACGGCATACGCCCAGGACGGGACCGCACCGTGGGCGCCGTACGACGGCTGCTGATGCGCACACCCGGCCATCAGGCGAAGGCCGGGCAGAACTGAGCAGGTAGCTGCACGTGGGCGGCGGCAAGGGACCAGTTCCCTGCCGTCGCCCACAGCGTAAAAGCGAATCGTCGCCCAGTTTCCGGTGGGCTCCCGCGATTGACAAGCTGATCACCGCGACCACGACCACCACGGCAGGCAACGCCCAGAAGGCACTCAACGCGTACGCCAACGCGGTCCGGCTCCAGCTGCCGAACTTCTGGCAGCCGAGCCCCGGCACCCTCATCACCGTGCAGTCCAACCTGCGCGGCTTCTCGCCGAACGCCTACGGCTTCCTGAACCCGGAGGAGTGGTACTTCACCAAGAGCTGAGCCGCGGGGGCACATCGTCAGGCGATCTTGCGGTGGTAGGTGACCATGGCGAGCGCGTACGCGACGACGAGGATGCCGAGGCACCAGGCGAGAGCGGTCCAGACGGCGGCGCCGGCCGGCTGCTGAGCGAGCAGGTCGCGGATCGTGTTGACGATGGATGTCACCGGCTGGTTGTCGGCAAAGGCGCGCACCGGTCCGGGCATGGTGGCGGTGGGCACGAATGCCGAGCTGATGAACGGCAGGAAGATGAGCGGGTAGGAGAACGCGCCCGCGCCGTCCACGGACTTGGCGGTGAGCCCGGGGATGACGGCGAGCCACGTGAGCGCCAGGGTGAACAGGAACAGGATGCCGGCGACCGCGAGCCACGCCAGCGCTCCGGCCCCCGAGCGGAAGCCAATGCCGACGGCGACGAGCACAACGACCACGAGCGAGATCAGGTTGGCGGCCAGCGAGGTCAGCACGTGCGACCACAGCACGGACGACCGTGCGATCGGCATGGACTGGAATCGCTGGAAGATGCCGCCCTGCATATCCGTGAAGAGCCGGAGCGCGGTGTAGGAGATGCCTGAGGCAATCGTGATGAGCAGGATGCCCGGCAGCAGGTAGGACACATACGTTTCCGACCCGTGTTTGACCGCGCCGCCAAACACGTAGACGAACAGCAGCAGCAAGGCAATCGGTGTGATGGCGGTCGTGATGATGGTGTCCGGGCTGCGCGTGATGTGGCGCATGGACCGTCCCAGCAGGACGGCGGTGTCGCCGACGAAATGCGTGTTCATCGCTTACTCCTTATCTTTCGGTGCGGCCGGCGCGGGCCGCGCTGTCGCCGCTGCCGGCACGGTCGCTGCGGGTGATGGCGAGGAAGATGTCCTCGAGGGTCTGCTGTTTCTCGACGTACTCGACCTTGGCGGGAGGGAAGAGCTGCTTCAGCTCCGCGAGGGTGCCGTTCGCGATGATCCGCCCCTGGTGCAGGATCGCGATCCGGTCGGCGAGCTGTTCGGCCTCGTCCAGGTACTGCGTCGTGAGCAGCACCGTCGTGCCCTGCTGGGCGAGTTCCCTGACGGCCTGCCACACCTCGAGGCGCGCCTCGGGATCGAGCCCGGTCGTCGGCTCGTCCAGGAAGATCACCGGCGGATTCCCGATGAGGCTCATCGCGATGTCCAGGCGGCGGCGCATGCCCCCGGAATACGTCGACACCCGTCGCTGTGCCGCGTCGGTGAGCTGGAAGCGGGCCAGCAGGTCATCCGCGATCTTGCCGACGCCCTTCAGGTGCCGCAGTCGCGCGGCGAGCACCAGGTTCTCCCGCCCGGTGAGGATTTCGTCCACGGCCGCGAACTGCCCGGTGAGGCTGATGGACTCCCGCACCTGCGCACCCTGCGCGGCGACGTCGAAGCCGTTGACGGTGGCCGTCCCCGCGTCCTGCTTGAGCAGCGTGGCGAGGATGTTCAGGACCGTGGTCTTGCCCGCGCCGTTGGACCCCAGCAGGGCGAAAATGCTGCCCCGCGCGACGTCGAAGTCCACGCCGCGAAGCGCGTGCACCTTCTTGTATGCCTTCTCCAGGCCCTGAACGTGAATCGCCTGGGCCGATTGCGCTGTCATCGGTTGTGCCGTCATCGGGATGACCGTTGCCCTTCTTCTCCAGCGGCGGAAGCCGTCCCCACAGGCCGGGGAACGCCGCGATGACATTGAGGGTGCACGCAGCGGGATTCATCCCGGTTTCACGCCGGTTTCACTCGCTGGCCCGGGCGCTCGGCGACCCGTTCCGGATGAATACTGGGACCACGCCAGTTGTCGGCACCGAAGTCCGCATCGACCAGGAAATCGCCCTCTGGGTGGGCAACCAGGATCGCCGTCGCGGCGAAGGAGCGCTTATCGCGGAACGAGCCGCCCTTGAACGCGAAGCCAGCCCTCGTCTCATAGCTGCCGGTTGGCAGCTGGTAGACGGCCATGTCCGACGGTAGCCTGGCCTCCGGGAGGGGCCCCTGCCAGGCGGCGGCATGGACGGCGACTTCATGGCGTCCCTCGTTATCGAGAGCTAGAGTCTTCCACTCCCCCGGTGGTCACCCCGGCGATGATGGCCGACGTGGAGGAGGTCGAGGTCGTCGTCGCCCATAACGAGCGCGCGACCCTGCGCGTCGGCGACACGTTCCTGAAGATCGACGCTGATCAGACGCGCACCGATGTCGAGGTCGAGGCGATGGCTCTGGCGCCGATCCCGACTCCGGAGGTCCTGTGGCGCAAGCCGCCCGTGCTCGCGCTCGCGGCCCTCCCCGGGACGGCACTCGGCCGCCTCGGCGAGCCGTCGGCCGCGTCGGCGGCGGCGTGGGCCGCGGCGGGGGCCGCCGTGCGGATGCTGCACGACGCACCGCTGCCGCCATGGCCCGGCCGGAGCCTCGACGAGATCGCATCGGAGCTCGACGGCGAATGCGAGTGGCTCATCGCGAACGACGTCCTTCCCGCCAGCCTGGTCACGCGCAACCGCCGGACTGCCGAGGCTGCGCTCCGGCCGTGGACACCGGTGTTCACGCACGGCGACCTGCAGATCAGCCACGTGTTCATCGACAAGGACGAGATCACCGGCGTGATCGACTGGTCCGAGGCGAGCCAGGGCGATGCCATGTACGACCTCGCCATCTTGACGCTCGGGCACGAGGAGCATCTTGACGACGTCGTCGCCGGCTACGGCACCGACGTCGACCTCGACGTGATCCGCGCGTGGTGGTCGCTGCGAAGCCTGCGGGCGGCCCGCTGGCTGATCGAGCACGGCTTCGACCCATCCACGCCTGGCGCCGAGTTCGACGTGCTGAGATCCCAGATGTGAGGCAGCATCGGCTCGACGGCAATGTTGCTCGCTCGCATTGTCGCGCTGGAGCGGAGCGGGGAAGATCGCTGCATGACTCGCCACGAGCTCGGTCCGTCGCCGTCGACGACAGCAGACGTGTTCTCCCGTGACCTGCTACCGGTACTGACCGTCGATCCCGGCGACACGATCGCGCTGCGCTCACTGGACGCGTCTGGGCATATGCGGCCGCAGACGTTCCCTGGCGAGAAGGTGCCGACGATGCTCAGCGACCAGCGCGGCCATTGCCTGACCGGGCCGATCGCTGTCCGCGGTGCGGTGCCGGGCGAGGTGCTCGCGGTGCGTTTCGTGTCGCTTCGGCCCGACCCTTGGGGCTTCACCGCCGCAGCGAGCCGCGACACCCCGCTGACCAGGCGTCTCGGCCTGCACGAGGGCCCGCCGGCCTGGCTGCTCTGGCAGATTGACGCGGACGCGGGAGTAGCCACCAGCGACCTGGGGCACACGGTGCGGATAGCCCCGTTTCACGGCGTGACGGGCGTCGCCTGGGACGAGCCGGGTGATCACTCGACCGTCCCGCCCAGGGCTGTGGGCGGCGGCAACATCGACTGCAAGGAACTGGTCGCCGGATCGGTCCTGTACCTGCCGGTTGCCGTGCCCGGTGCGCTGCTGAGCATTGGCGACGGCCATGCCGCCCAGGGCGACGGGGAGGTGGCGGGCACCGCGATCGAGTGCGGTATGACGACCGAGATTGAGCTCGAACTGGTCACGCAGCGGCCGGTTCCAGGAGTGCACGCGGAAAC
Organism: uncultured Actinomycetota bacterium; assembly: GCA_963778075.1. Lineage (GTDB taxonomy): Bacteria > Actinomycetota > Actinomycetes > Streptosporangiales > Streptosporangiaceae > JASHPR01. The sequence continues at coordinate 30,827 of CAVZTJ010000002.1, forward strand.
TCCGGCGGGCCAGGTCACCTTTGGCTTCAGCCCAGATCTCAACGCGGCAATGGGCGATGCGCTTGATGCGATGCTGACCTGGCTGCAGGCGAGCTACGGCGTTGCCAAGGCAACGGCGCTGGCGCTGGCCAGCCCGGTGCTCGACCTGAGGGTCACGCAGGTGGCGAACCAGTCCTGGGGCGTTCATGCGCTGCTTCCGGCGGGCGCGATCAGCTGACAGGAAAGCCCAGCAGACAGCTATCGGGTCAAGCGGCCGGGCGGCGTCATCCTCGGCTGGTGATCGTGGCTACGGGAGCGGAGCCCGCGGCCGGGGCCCGGGTCCTCGCGGCGGCCGCCGGGAACCCGCTGGCGCTGGTCGAGCTGGCGCGTTCGCTGCCACCGGAAGCGGGCACTCAGTCGTTCCCGGCCCTGCCTTTGACGGAGCGGCTCGAGCGGGCGTTCACCGCGCGGCTCGACGAGTTGCCCCCGCACACGCGCGCCTGCTTGCTGGCCGCGGCGCTGGACGGGCGGGCTTCGCTCGATGAGCTCATCCGCTGCGCTGCGACGGTCGCGGGAAGCGTCGTTTCGGTTTCGGCGGTCGACCCGGCGGTTGAGGTTGGCTTGGTCGAGGTTGATGCTCAGGAGCTGCGCTTCCGTCATCCGCTCATCCGGTCGGCGCTGCGGCAGAAGGCAACCGTGGCGCAAAGAATCGCGACCTATGCGGCTCTGGCTGAGGTCGTTGCTGATCCAGAGCGCAAGTTGTGGCACCGGGCGATGGCCGCGGTCGGGTGTGACGAGGACCTTGCGGCTGACCTCGAGGATCACGCCGAGGCAGCGCGGAGGCGCGGGGCCATGACGGTCGCGGCACCAACGCTTGAGCGCGCGGCGGCGCTGACGGCGGAGCCGCGAAGGAAAGGCAAGCGCCGGGTGCGGGCGGCTGAAGTGGCCGTCACACGGCAATTCGTTGGGCTACCAGCCGCGAAAAAGAGCCTGGAGGACGTCATGAACGCCGACACACACGCCCAGATCATGGCCGAAGGCATCAAGCAGGAGAAGATCGGGCGCGCCATGCTCGCAGGCCCGTCCTGTGTCCCCGGCGACCAGAACATCGTTGGCGCGGCGGACATGTGCGCGGATCCGATGGGCATGGTGTGGCTGAAGGACCTGATGGCCCGGAAGCCGGCGCCGACCGTGACGGGCGGCTATTTCTATCACCAGAAGCCCCGCATGGCACACCCCGTCGCCCGCGATCTCAAGGTCCAGGATCAACTGCTCACATATTGCGCCGCGCTGACCGGCGTGACCCTGTAACCCCCGAGCCGCAAACCGGCAAAACGGACGCAGAGCGGCTCGCCAAGGGCACGGGCTCACCAAGTGGTCTGGCCCTGGTGAGCCCGTGCCCTGCCGGGTGCATCAGCCTTTGGCGTAGTTGCTGGCACCCCACCAGTCGACGACTATTACTGGCTCGTCACCGACGACCCACGCATCGTGGCCTGAAGGCAGCGCCGTCACCTGGCCAGGAACGGCGTCGAACTGGGTGCCGTCGGCCATCTCGATCCGCAGCGTTCCGGCCACGTGGTACTGGAAGTGCGGTGCTTCACACAGGTCGGTGCCGGTGAGTGGCTTGACGTGTTCGGACCACCGCCAACCGGGCTGCAGGATGAGCCGCCCGATATCGCTGCCGCCGATGTGCAGCAGTTCCACTTCGCCGTTAGGGAACGTGCGGACTTCATCAGCCTTGGCGAAGTCCTTGTGCTCTGCCATGGACATGATCTTTCTCCCTGCTCGTGATGTCGGACTTGTCGTGCCGGGCCCTGGGACGGTTACTCGTCCCAGGCCTGGACGCCGGACTGGCGGGTGATCAGGCCGTCCTTCAGGTCAAGCACGGCGATGCACAGGACCTGCGCCCCGCTCGGGTAACGGCAGGCCTGCACGAAGGCCGCGTTGTCCCCGCTGACCACCAGGCGCCTGATCTCGTGCGTCATGTCCCGGCCGCACACGTCGGCGAAGTACTCGCCGATCGCGCTCCGGCCCCGGATAACCTTCGGGTTGCTGGGCTGGTCGTTGCGGTCCACGACCTGCAACTCGGCGTCCTCGGCGTACAGGCCGAGCAGCGTGGCGGCGTCGCGTTCCTCGATGCCGCGGCGCAGCGCCTCGGAATCAAACGACTGGCCGGTCCTGGTGATCTCGCTGGTGCTCATCTGGTGCCTCCCTGATCGTCGTGCTCTTCGAATTCCGAGCACGACGATTCCCTGGCACCGTCAACGGACCGTCAAAGCCGAGGCAGAGCCGCTAAGGCGGGCCAGGAACTGCCCTGACCAGGGGCATGCCGCCTACAATGACGGCAGCCATGCTTGAGATCCGCGTGATCGGCGAGCTAGAGGTGCGGCTAGCCGGGAAGAAGGCAGCGCTCCCGGCCGGCAGACGGGTCAGGGCGCTGCTGGGCTGGCTCGCGGTGCACCCCGGCCGTCATCCCCGTTCCCGCCTGGCCGGGCAGTTCTGGCCGGACGTGCTGGAGGCCAGCGCGCGGGCCAGCCTCCGGAGCGCCATCTGGGCTCTCCGCTCGGCGCTCGGGCCCGATTTCGGCTCGTACCTGGTCACCGACCGCGAGACCATCAGCCTCGCAGCCGACGGTCTCTGGGTGGACCTGCAGGAAGTTAGGCGGCTCATCGCGCAAGGCCAGCCCGGGGCCGCGCTCGACCTGTGCCGTGGGGATCTGCTGCAGGAACTCGACGATGACTGGGTAGTCGAGGCCCGCGAGGAACTCGGCCGCGATATTGCCGCCGCGCTTCGGGACCTCATGGGACAGGCCAGCGCCGCGGACGACCTGGCGGCGGCGGTCGGCTGGGCCCGGCGCCGGGCGGTGCTCTGCCCGCTGGATGAGTCGGCCGGAGCTGACCTGATCGGCGCCCTCGTGCGGGCTGGTGATGCGCCAGCGGCACTGGAGGCGCTGGAGAAGCTGCAGGAGCGGCTGGACAGCGAACTCGGGATCATGGTGTCCGGGGAGACGATGGCGCTCGTCAGCCAGCTTCGCCGCACGGCCAGCCGGCCCGCCCAGGCCTCCCTGCGCGCTCATCACGGCTCAGGCGCCTCGGAGCACGCGGTCAAGCCAGCAGGAGGTCTCGTAGGACGAGAGCGGGACTTCGCCGACCTGGTCAAAGCCTGGCGGGCGGCGCGGAATGACTCCGGCGGAGCCGTACTGCTCGACGGAGAGGGTGGCATCGGCAAGACCCGGCTCGTCGAGGAACTGCAGGCCACGGCCCGGCGCACCGCCCCCAACGTCCTGATAGCTGGAACCACAGCAGCCGGACCGGGCCGGGCATCGCCGTTTGCCATCTGGACCGACGCGCTCAGCGATCTCGTGAGCATGGCCGGGCACCCGCCCGGGGCGCAGGCCTGGACCGCGGACCTGGCCAGGATCGTCCCGGCCCTGGCCCTGGAAAGGGCTGAAACCGGGCTGACGGCGCGAGCCAGCGCTGATCCTCAGCTCGATCGAGTACGGCTGTGCGAGGCCGTCGTGCAGTTCCTGGCCTGGGTATCGCGGCGGGCTCCGCTGCTGCTGGCCTTCGAGGACCTGCACCTGGCGGACACGGCGAGCCTCGAGCTGATCGCCTACGCCGGACGGCGGCTGGGCCGCACGCCCGTGCTTCTCATCCTCACGCGCCGGAGGCTGCCATCGCGCCAGGACCTCGACGCCGTCCTTGGAGCGCTGCGCTCGCGTGGCGTGCTCGTCGCGGAAATCGATGTGCGGCCGCTTGCGGACGACGCCGCACGGCGTCTCATCAAGGCCTCGGCCGACCTGCCGGCCGAGGCCGTCGAGCAGATCGTGAAGCTGGCAGCGGGCAGCCCGCTGCTCGCCGTCGAGACCGCCCGCGCCGTCGCCCGGGACGGCGCCGACCTGGCCACCGGGCTGAGTGGCGCGGCGAGGCTGGCGATCAGCCGTCTGTCGGCGCAGGCACGGGTGTTCGTCGAATTCCTCGCCGCCGCCGGACGTGATCTGGACCGTCCCGAGGTCGCATCGCTCCCGCTCCAGAACCCGGCACGCGCGGCAGCCGAGGCCCTCGGGTCAGGCCTGCTGAGAGCCGCCGACGGGCAAACCGGATTCCGGCATGCCTTGCTGCGCGACGCGGTCTACCAGGAAATCCCCGACCCGATCAGGGCACGCCTGCACCACGAGCTCGCCCAGCTGCTGCGTAATCGAGGCCGGCCATCAGGCTCCCGTGCTCAGCACACACGAGGTTCCCGCCGTGGTCTGCGGGCAGCGGAGATCGCGCGGCACCTCATCCTGGCCGGCCAGGATGAAAGGGCCGTCAGCTACCTGATCCTGGCCGCACAAGACGCACGCTCAGTGGCCGCTATGACCGAGGCAGCCGACTTCCTGACCGAGGCCACGGCGATCGAGCCGCATGACCCCGACCTGCTGGTCGAGCTCGCGGAGGTCGAGGCGTTCCGCGGCTTGCTCGAGTCCTCCGACAATGCCTTCAACCGGGCGCTTGAGCAGATATCGCCGCAAGACGCCGGAGCCCTGATCAGCGCCTGGCTGAGACGCGGCCGGTGGCTCCGCGGCGGTCTCTGCCATCCACGCGAGTCGCGCCGTTCCTATCAGAACGCGCTCGACGTGCTGGATCGCGATCCTGCCTCCGATCTCTCCGCGCGGGCAGAGGCGCTGGCCGGCAAGGCGTGGGCCGAGGCGGTCGCTGGCGAGCAGGCCGCGGTCGAAGAGCTGCTCGCCGAGACCGACCGGATCCTCGATCATGACGGGACGGGCGACCTGCTCACGCACGACATCGGGGTGGCGCGCGGGCACGCGCTGATCAGGGCGGGCCGGTTCACCGACAGCTTCGGTCCGCTGATCGCAGCGAGCGCGGCCGCGGGCCGGGCCGGGCGCCCGGACATGGCCTACAGCTGCCTCAGCAACGCGGCGAGCGCGGCTGCGTGTGCGGGTGAGTTCGCCCGGGCGCTGGACTTCGCCGACCGGTGCCTCCCCCTGGTCGGGCCGAACGGGCTGCTGCGTCTCAGCGTCTACGCGCAGGTGGCGCGATCGGCCATCTTGCGCAGGCTGGACCGGCTGCCCGAGGCACGCCAGGCATGCGACGCGGCGGCCGGATACTGCGACCGGGTAGGCCTGCCCGAGCTGGACGGCCTGGTCTGCCAGGAACGCGGGCTGCTCGCCCTGGCCGATGCGGATCCTGCTGCCGCAGTGACCTCGCTGGAGAGCGCCCTGGATCGTCATGCCCCGGTGAGCAGGCCTGCTACACGTCTGCGGCTGGCGGAAGCCCTGGCCCTATCCGGGCAGGCTGACCTGGCGGAGGCGGAGCTAAGAAACGTCGCGCTCGAGCCAGTCACGCCGAGCGACTTCCCCGCCGCCCTGGTCGTGTGGATGAGCCGGGTGCAGGGCCTCATCGCGTCCTCACGCGGGGCTGCCGCCCTGGCCGAGAGACGGCTGGAAGAGTCGGTGACCGGATGGCAGCGGATCGCGCGAACGCAAGACAGTGCTCAAACCGGCGCCGACTACGTTGCCGCGCTCATTGACCTTGGCCGACCGCCCGTAAGCTCGCTTGTGGAGCCCGCGCGAGAACTCGCCATCGTCACCGCCGAGCTGGCCGCGCTCCGCGACCACAAGACAGGAACTAAGGACCGCGAGGAGTAAACCGATGCGGACCTTCGACCAGAGCGCAGTCAGCACTGCACCCCCGGAAGAAGTATGGAAACTGCTGTATGACCCAGCCCAGTTTCCGCTGTGGTGGGCAGGTACCGGGTCAGTTGAGACGGGCAGTGACGTCGGCGACTACGTCATGTACCCGGATGGGTATCCCGACTTCCCGATGCCGCAAGGTCTGGAGACAAGCCAGGAAAACGGCACCGTGAAAATCTCATGCCTGGTCTCCGATCTCTGCTTTGACTGGCGACTCCGCCCGTCCGGCAGTGGCACCGAGATCTCCGTGCACGTCGAGATCCCCGACCGCGAGACCCACCGTCTCGACCAGCAGCGCGACATTATTCGCCAGTCAGTGCTGCAGCTCGCTGAACTCGCCGCTGCCCGCGCGTAGGCCCACCCGGTTTCGTCCGGCTTAACGAGAACACAGCCCGAATCACAGCTCGCCTGGCTGCACGGCTACTGCCCGGCCCAGGTGCTGGGCGAGGCATAATCCTATTATATAAGTCGGATTTATATATAATACCGATGGAGCGCGGTCACCGCCACCAGGCCGCGCTCCATCTAGCTGATGAAGGGCCGGCGCGTGTGGAATCCGATTAGTTATAGCTAAGCCCGGCCAGGTCGGCGGCAGCGTTACCCGGCGCGCGGGCCGCGTACCAGCTACCGGCGCTCGCCAGAACGGGCAGCCGCAGCGGCATGGGCGGCCCTGGCGCCGCGGCCGGGCCGGCCCGGGCCGGCTTCGCGCCGCCCGCGGCGTGTGCCACGCTGGGATACACCGGGAAGACGCCGGTCAGGCCAGTGAGTCTCAGAATCCGGCGCACATGCTGCGGTGGGGCGGCCAGAGACATGTCACCACCGCTCGCCCGGATCCAATGCCGCACGCGCACCAGCACGCCCAGCGCACAGCAGTCGATGAAGGCTAGGGCCGCCATGTCCACAATGACCAGCGGCCCGCAGGCCGCTACGATCGCGATCAGGTGTGACTCGACAGCCGGAACGTCGGCAAGGTCGAACTCGCCTCGCAAGGCGACCACGGCGTGACCGCCGAAGTCGCCGACGCTCAGTTCCACGTTGAACATGGCCTTCCCTCCTGATCTTGCAGCCAGGCAGGGTCCAGGCCCAACAGCTCATTCGCTCAAATCAATGCCACCGGCCATTGGGTTCTCGCGGTGAGTGCCGCACCCGACCACAGGCTGAAAACAGCTCCGGGCGCTTACCCTCGATATGCCCGGCAACGAATTGGCAGGAGTGCTGTGCTCCGCGACGCTGCGGCCGCGTACCGCGGTCGCCCTCGCCACAGGATCCGCCCGGCCGACACCGGCACGTGCGCAAAAAACCCCAGACCCTTGCAAAGCTGTTATAAACAGTCAAACCCGGCTTTACGCCACATGGCCAGGCGGCGGGCCATCCGGGAGTTGGAGGAACTGCGCTTGCCCTGCTCGGCAAGCGGCTCGACCTCGCCTGGCAGCCCCGGCACTGGGATCAGGCGCCCGGCAAGTCCAGCCATGCAGCCAGGAAGTCAGCGATGCCGAACACCGCGCCCCGCTGTACTGCTCCGCGTTCGGAGCTCATGCAGAGGCTCTATGTCGACACCACCGCCGACGGTGTCACCCCTATCGCCATGGACGTGGGTGCCTTCGGCGCCGGGCACGTGCTGTTCGGGACAGACTCCCCGCCGCTGCCAGTAGAGCTCGAGGACGCGCTGGAGTCCTTCGGGTTCCTCAACGCCGAAGACCGGGACTCGATCCTCGGCGGCAACGCAGCCCGCATCTTCGCCCTCAGTTTGCGAACCTTGCCGCCCGCTGTGGCCCACGGCGAAATCCCTTTAGTGAATGCGGGCTATGATGCCTGCAAGGCGACTAGGTACTGGTTGTTCGGGTCGAGACCCCGCCCTGGCTGCTATGGCAGAGGGTGGTTCTCATGACCCTGGAACTCAGTGTCTGCGTGCGTGACGGCTACGCGGTGCCGACCGCACGCCGGGAACTTGACGTCACCAGTTCGGCCGGCGTGAAGTCGGCGATCGCGGCCCTTACGGCGCGGCATCCGGTAGTAATCGTGGAACTGTCAGCGGTTGAGTTCATGGACTGCGGTGTGCTAGGCGCTCTGCTGAGAGTTCAGAGGCTGGCCAGGCAGGGCGGAGGCGATGTGCTGCTGGCAGCGCCTGTGGCGATGGTGCTACGACTGCTGGGCCTCACCGGCATGGAGGCGAACCGGGCGCCTGGAGCCCCATCGGATTTCCCTGAGAGGGCCCGGTATCCAGGAATCTGGACCGCGACGGTGCCCGGCTACGCCGATGGCTGACCGGCGGCTCGAGATTTGGGGCGAGCTGGCTGCGCATGCTGCGGCGCGCGGCGCGCGGGCCTCGGTCGCTGACGTCTGCGCGGTCGCTGCCGGGTCAGGGCAGCTGAGCGGAGCGTGGGTCGTTGCCGCGCGGGATGAGGAGCCGGAATTCTTGATGTGCACGACGGACCCGGTTTGCGAGCGGCTGGCGGAGCTGCAGCTGACGCTGGGAGAGGGGCCGTGTCACGATGTGCTGGTATCGGCCGCGCCTGTCCTTGCCGCCGACCTGGGTGACGCCGAATCCAGCCGCCGCTGGCCGGCGTTTACGCCGGAGGCACGCGAGGGCGGGGCCGACGCGGTCTTTGCATTCCCGCTGATCGTGGGGGCGATCCGCGCGGGTGTGCTGGGCCTGTACCGCCACTCGCCTGGCTCTCTGCATGACGGCCAGCTCGGTGACCTGCTCGTTCTTGCCGACATGGCCACGATGCTGCTGCTCGACAGCTTCAGCGACGGCGCGGCAGCGAACGGCCATATAGACGGCGCGTGGCTGGACGGGCAGTCCCCCCACCTGGCGATGCATCGCGCTGAGATCGACCAGGCCACGGGCATGCTCACAGTGCAGCTCGGGGTCACCGCCGCGGAGGCCTTTATCCGGCTGCGGGCTTACGCTTACTCTGAGGACCGGAGGCTCGCCGACGTGGCCAGCGACATTGTCGCCAGGCGGCTGCGACTGCGGCCGGACGCAGACCCAGTGCCGGACGGCGGCCTGTGACGCTCAGACCTCCGCGCCGAGTCCCTGACCGGCCGCTTGAAATCGCTTCGGCCACCGGCGAGAGGGTGACTTAAATGGACGCCGACCTGCTATCAAACACGTTCGTCGAGCTGGCCGATACGATGGTCGCCGACTTCGACGTGATCGACTTCCTGCACCTGCTTACCGATCGCAGCGTCGCCCTGCTGTCGGCGTCTGCCGCTGGGGTCATGCTGGCTGACCCGCGCGGTGAGCTGCGTGTCGCCGCATCATCGAACGAGGCAGCAGGGCTGCTGGAGCTGTTCCAGATCCAGAACGACCAGGGACCGTGCCTGGACTGCTTCCGCACCGGCCGGGCCGTCACCGCCGCTGATCTCGCCGGTCCCGACCAGCTATGGCCCCGGTTCGCCGCCGCCGCGGCCGGGTCCGGGTTCCGGGCGGTGGAAGCCCTGCCGATGCGGCTGCGGGACCAGGTCATCGGAGCACTGAACCTGTTCAGGACCGCCCCGGGGCCGTTCGACCCGGCCGAGTTGCGCATCGGGCAGGCGCTCGCCGACGTCGCCACCATCGGGCTGCTCCATGAGCGGAACGTTCGCCGCAGCGAGACCGTCGCCGAGCAACTCCAGGGAGCCCTCAACAGCCGGGTGGTCATCGAGCAGGCCAAAGGCAAACTCGCCGAGCGTCGCAGTGTCAACATGGACCACGCTTTCGTTCTGCTGCGCGATTACGCCCGCAACAGCAACCAGCGACTCACCGATGTCGCCCGCAACTTCGTTACCAGCGCCGCCACCGCAGACTTCCCCCCTCCGCCACCCCGCTGATGCGGTGCTCGCCCGGTCGCGGTCCCGGCCGTCAGGATCGGTGCACTGCGAGTAACATCTGATGCTGGGGATGAAGCTTTTAGCCGTTAGGTCCAGACCCAGCCTGACTGCTCTTGGGCAGGAAAGGCAGGCCTGATGGCGACCTCAGAGCCGGATGCTGGCAACCGCCGCGATCAGGTTGTAGTCCCGCTTCGGGGCGAGCTGGACATCGTCAACACGGCAGCTCTCGGCCCCTCGCGGCCGCCGCGATTCGCGGTCAGTTAGTCGTCGTTGACTTGGCGGGGCTGGACTTCCTTGATTGCAGTGCGGTGCGTTCGCTTATGCACACGCAGTTGGTGGCCCGGGGGTCGGGCGGTGACGTCGTGCTTGCCAACTCACCCAGGAGCGTTCTGAGAAGCCTGACCATTCTTGGCCAGGCGGACGTGCCTGTCGAGGCCTTAGCTGCCGGATGAACGAAGTGCTCCGGTCTTCATGAGCGCCCAGGTGAGGAGGCGTCGAGGTGCCTGACGCTGACCGGCAGTCTTCGTGGAGAACTACGGACGGCCTCGGCCCATATAAATGGCTCGATTATTCTAGAAATTATTTGCTGGATTTCGGATTCAGAGATAGGGTCGATTGCAGACACAGCGAGGCCGGCGCGGCGGGCAAGGTCAAAGTCTGTCGTAATGACGCGATTTCGTGAGGCTGGTGACTCCGGAGGAACACGCGCACCTGATTGATTGTCGTGGTCTTCAACTCGGGCGGCTCGGTCCAGGGGTAGACGGTCGATGTGGCATTCGGCGCCAGCGCCGCGATGTCGACGGACGCCTGGTACGGATGCGCAGGGGCATCGTCCGGCAAAACCAGCATCGGCGTCAGGCACGAGCGCGCGAAGTCACGCGAAACGCTGTATACGAAGTCGGAGTTGCGCCGATAGAGACTATGCAGGTAAGCCTCAATCGTCGCCATGGTCAACTCGGGCCGCTTGGCAAGCAGTTCCGGAGCCCAGACATCCCGGCCGGAGTTGTACATGACATCCGGGTTCTCTGGCCGGTGCCCGACCGTCTGGCAGATGACGCTGGCTAGGATGCGGTCTGGGGCGCGCTCCATGAGCTTGAGAGCGAAGCAGCCGCCAATGCAGTAACCCATGAAAAAGAACTCGCGGATGCCGAGATGGCTCATCAGCCCCAGTTGGTCGTCAGCAAAGGCACCCCACGGATCACCGACTGCGATGGGGCCAGTAGACTCGCCGCCATTGGCGTTGCGTTGGTCCATTGTTATGCAGCGGAAGTCGTTCTTGAAAGCTTCCATAGCGTTTATTACTGCAGCAGGCCAATTGCTGACTCGCGAGTTCAGACCGCCGCCCGGCGTCACCAGCAGCGGAAAACCGCTGCCAACTTCCTCATAACGGATGCGAACATTACCTCTCTCGTAAAATGGCATGACCTGCGTCTCTCTTCCTTGAGGCTTATGCAAAACCCCAGTTATGCTGGCTCACGGGAAAAGCAACAGCTCGCGCCCCAGACCGCGCTGCCGTTCAGGTAACCTCGGCCATCGCCTGGGCGAACTGGGCCTGGTACAGCCGCGCGTACGCGCCGTCGGCCGCCAGGAGTTCGCAGTGCGTTCCGTGCTCGACGATGTGCCCGTCTTCCATGACCAGGATCACGTCGGCATCACGGATGGTCGACAGCCGGTGCGCGATCACGAAGCTCGTGCGGCCCTGCCGCAAAGACGCCATCGCGTGCTGGATCAGCACCTCGGTGCGCGTGTCCACGGAGCTGGTGGCCTCGTCCAGGATGAGCACCGCGGGGCGGGCAAGGAACGCCCGGGCAATCGTGATGAGCTGCCGCTCACCCGCGCTGACGTTCGTGCCGTCGTCGTCGAGCACCGTGTCGTACCCGTCAGGCAGCGTACGGACGAACCGGTCCACGTAGGTAGCCTTCGCCGCCTCGACAACCTCCTCGTGGCTAGCGCCGAAGGAGCCGTAGGCGATGTTCTCCTCGATGGTCCCGCTGAACAGCCACGCATCCTGCAGCACCATTCCGGTCAGGCCGCGCAGTTCCTCCCGGCTCATCTGCGCGGTGTCGACTCCGTCCAAGAGGATCTTGCCCGAGTCGATCTCGTAGAAGCGCATGAGCAGGTTGACCAGCGTGGTCTTGCCCGCTCCGGTCGGGCCGACGATGGCCACGGTCTGGCCGGGCTCGACGGCGAGGGACACGTGCTCGATCAGCGGACGGTCAGCCGCATACCGGAAGCTCACGTCCTGGAACTCCACCCGGCCGGTCACCGAGGCGGGGCTCGGCGGCTCGGCGGCGTCGGGTTCCTGCTCGCGCGCGTCCAGCAGCGCGAACACCCGCTCCGCCGAGGCGACGCTCGACTGCAGCAGGTTGGCCATGCTCGCGACCTGGGTGAGCGGCTGGCTGAACTGCCGTGAGTACTGGATGAACGCGGTCACCGCACCGAGCGTCAGCGTGCCGCCCGCGATCAGGAGGCCGCCCACCACAGCCACCAGCACGTAGTTCAGGTTCGACATGAACATCATGACCGGCTGGATGGTTCCGGAGATGAACTGCGCCCGGTAGCTCGCGTTGAACAGCGCCTCGTTCTGCTCGGTGAAGGTCTCCATGGCCTTCTCCCGCTGGCCGAACGCGGTCACCAGCGCGTGCCCGGTGTACATCTCCTCGATGTGGCCGTTCAGCTGGCCGGTGAACTTCCACTGCCGGATGAACTGCGGCTGTGCCCGCTTGGCAATCTTCCGCATCGCCACCGCCGAGGCTGGCACGGTCACCAGCGCGATCAGCGCGAGCTGCCACGAGACGACAAACATCAGCGTCACCACGCCTACGATCGTCAGCATCGAGGTGACCAGCTGGCTAAGCGTCTGCTGCATGGACTGCTGCAAGTTGTCGATGTCGTTGGTGACGCGGCTCAGCAGCTCGCCGCGCGGCTGGCGGTCGAAGTAGCTGAGCGGCAGCCGGGACAGCTTCGCCTGCACGTCCTCGCGCATCCGGAACACGGCACGCTGCACCATCGTGGCCGTCAGACGCCCCTGGAACAGCGCGCACAGCGAGCTGCCGACGTTCAGCGCGACCACAACACCGAGGATCTGGGCAACGTGGTTGAAGTCGACGCCGTGATGCCCGACGACGCCGAAATAGATGACGTTGATCGCCTCGCCGAGCAGCCGCGGCCCGAGCACGGCCAGCGTGACGCTGGCGATCGCGAACGACAGCGCCAGGACGGTCAGCATCCGGTAGGGACTGAGCCTGCGCAGCAGCCGCCGGCTCGACCCCTTGAAGTCCAGCGCTTTCTCGGTGGACATGCCGCCCATGAACCGCGCCGGACCGCCCATGGTGGCTGCCGGGCCGGGCCCGCGCTTCGGCGTTGCCCGCTCGCCGACCTCCAGCGACTCCCCGGCAGGCGCAGTGGCTGCCGGCGCCTTCCCGTTCAGCGGCTCTCCGCCCACAGGTGCCCCGCTGACCGCCTCGCCGTCGGCGGGCTGGCCGTCGGCTGGCTGGCCGTTGACTGGCTTGTCCCCGTTGACTCCCCCGCTCACGCTGCTGCCTCCTGCTCCGTCAGCTGGGAGAGCACGATCTCCCGGTAGGTTTCACTGGTGTCCATCAGCTCCGCGTGTGTGCCGCGGGCGACGATGCGCCCGGCGTCCAGGACGAGAATCTGGTCGGCATGCCGGATGGTGCTCACCCGCTGCGCCACGATGATCATGGTCGCGCCGGTCACCTCCGTCGCCAGGGCGGACCGCAGCCGCGCGTCCGTCGCGTAGTCGAGCGCCGAGAACGAGTCGTCGAACAGGTAAATCCCCGGCTTGTGCACCAGCGCGCGGGCGATTGCCAGCCGCTGACGCTGGCCGCCGGACACATTGGTGCCGCCCTGGGAGATCGGCGAGTCGAGACGGCCGGGCATCCGCTCGACGAAGTCCCGGGCCTGGGCAATGTCGAGTGCCTGCCACAGGTCCCCGTCGGTCGCCGCCTGATTGCCGTAGCGCAGGTTCGTCGCGACCGTGCCGGAGAACAGATACGGCTTCTGCGGCACCAGTCCCACCGCCGCCGACACCTCCGCCCGCTCCAGATCGCGCACGTCGACGCCGCCGATCAGCAGCCGGCCGCCGGTCACGTCCAGCAGCCGCGGGATGAGGTTGACCAGTGTGGTCTTACCGCTGCCGGTGCCGCCGATGATCGCCGTGGTCTGGCCGGGCAGCGCCGTGAAGCTTATGTCGTGCAGCACCGGCTGCTCGGCGCCGGGGTACCGGAACTCGACGTTGCGGAACTCCAGGCGGCTGGGCTCGTTCCCCGCGGGCAGCGGCGTCACCGGAGGGGCCAGCGCCGGCTCCGTGTCGATGACCTCCATGATCCGCTCGGCGCTGACCTCGGCGCGTGGCACCAGCATGAACATGAACGTGGCCATCATCACCGACATGAGGATCTGCGCCAGATAGGTGATGAACGCGGTCAGCGACCCGATCTGCATCGACCCGTCGGCGATCAGGTGCCCGCCGAACCACACGACGGCGGTGGTGGACAGGTTCAGTACCAGCATGACCGAGGGGAACATCAGCGCCATGAGCTTGCCGGCCCCGAGCGAGACGTCGAACAGCTGCGTGCTGGCGGTGCGGAACCGATCCCGCTCCTGCGGGTCGCGGACGAACGCCCGGATGACCCGCACGCCAATGATCTGCTCGCGCAGCACCCGGTTGATGTTGTCCAGCCGCTCCTGCATCTGCCGGAACAGCGGCCGCATCCGGGAAATGATCAGCGTCACGATGACGCCAAGCAGCGGCACAGCGACCAGCAGCAGGGACGAGAGCGGCACGTCCTGGTTCAGCGCCAGGATGATCCCGCCGATGCACATGATCGGCGCGGACAGCAGCAGGGTGAACGTCATGATCGCGAGCATCTGAACTTGCTGCACGTCGTTGGTCGTACGGGTGATCAGCGACGGCGTACCGAGATGGTTGACCTCACGGTCGGAGAACATCAGCACCCGGCTGAAGATCCCGTGCCGGACGTCGCGGCCCAGGGCCATGGCGACCTTGGCGCCGAAGTAGACCGCGCCGATCGCGCAGAAGATCTGCACCACCGTAATGCCGAGCATGAAACTGCCGGTCTTGACGATGTAGTGCGTGTTATCGGTGATCACGCCTTTGTCGATGATGTCGGCGTTGAGCGTCGGCAGGTACAGCGTCGCCAGTGTCTGCGCGAGCTGCAGGAGCAGCACGAGCGCAAGCGGCTTGCGGTACTGACGCAGGTAAGTGCGCAGCAGGCGGATCAGCACAGGACTCTCTCAGGGCTGGAATTCTTCGGAAAGGAACCGGGCTCGACGGGCCACCGATGCTTAGCCGGAATCGGTCGCTTCGGCCGGAAGAACGTCGCGCATGCCCGCGGCGAACTGCCGGAACGACTCGCGGACAAGGGGCGCGAGCGGCACGGGCGGATCGGAGTGCAGCCAGCGTTCCATCGCGGCCTGCATGGCAGCCGAGACAGCGCCGGCCATGATCCGCGGGAACATGTCGGTCTCCAGTGACGTCCCCACGCGCTCGGCGATCGCCTCGGCCAGGTGATACTGCGCCATGCCCTGCACCTTGAGGTACTCGCCGACGAGTGCGGGCGTGGTGATGACGAGGCGGATGCGGGCGATCCAGTCCTTGTCCGGCGCCCGGTCCGCTGGGCCGAACTGAGACAGCACGGCGTGCGTCACCGATGCCCAGAGCGGCTCGCCGGGCGGCCGGGCGCGCAGCTCGTCGCCGATGCGCAGTGCCCGGGCCTGCTGCAGCGCGCAGATCGCCTCGTACTTGCTGGCGAAGTAGTTGTTGAACGTCCGCGCTGACACCCCGGCCGCGTCGGCGATGTCCTCGACGAGCACCTTGTCCAGGCCACGCTCGATGGCCAGCCGTATCGCCGCCTCGCCCAGCGCCTGGCGGGTCGCGACTTTCTTGCGCTCGCGCAGGCCAGATACCTCTTCCGGACGCGGGAACGGCTGCTGCCGGCCAAGCTGCTCGACTGAGCCTGTCATCACGGGTTCCGCACTCACGCAGTCAGCATACCCGAACTTTCGTATCCCGCAACTTTTCCGAACCCGAAAATAGATTGACACTTGCGCTTTTCGGCGCTACCCAGCTGCCGGGTCGCGTCCGGCCTCTGACCTGGGTAGAGCGTAGGACTCAGCTCCCCGTGCGCGGCAAGTCCGGCGGCAAAAGTCCGCGCGGCAGCGGCGCCGGGGCAAAGCTAGGGACCGACCCTAGGAAGGTCCCTAGCGACTATGCCGCCCCGCCCCATCACCATCGGAGCATGACCACTCCTGCAGGCAGCATGAAGTCCCGTTCCTTCGTCATGGCTCCTGCCCCGGCCGCCAGCCTCCTGAAGCGTCCTGGCGGCCGCATCGGCTACGACGTGGCGGGGGAAGGGCCGCTGGTGCTCCTGGTGCCTGGCATGGGCGACTTGCGGGCCGCCTACCGGTTCCTTGCTCCCGCGCTGCGGGCAGCGGGCTACCGGGTAGCCTGCACCGACCTTCGCGGCCACGGCGACAGCGACAACACGTTCACGTCCTACGGCGACGACGAAACGGCTGCCGACGTCGTCGCCCTGATCGAAGCACTTGGCGGGCCAGCGGTCGTGGTGGGCAACTCCATGAGCGCCGGGTCCGCGGTCCTGGCCGCCGCAGAGCGACCCGGCCTAGTTTGCGGCCTGATCCTGGTCGGGCCGTTCGTCCGCAACGGCAAGACGAGCGCGATGCGGCGTCTCCTGTTGCGGCTGGCCATGGCGCCGCCATGGGCGGCCGCGTCCTGGAGGTCGTACCTGCCGAAGCTGTATGCGGGCCGGCGGCCAGCTGATTTCGGCGAGTACCGCGACCAGGTCGTGGCGAGCCTGCGGCGGCCGGGATACGCGAAGGCGTTCTCCCGTACCACACGCACCAGCCACGACCCGGCGGAAGCCCGCCTGGCCGATGTCACTGCTCCCGCCCTGGTCGTGATGGGCGAACAGGATCCCGATTTTCCTGACCCGCGAGCGGAGGCGGACTGGATCGCCCGCACCTTGCACGCACAAGTCGTGATGGTGCCCGACGCCGGGCATTATCCGCAGTCCCAGCGGCCCGACATCACCAACGCCGCCGTCCTGCACTTTCTGGATTCGGTCCGCGGCCGTGCCTCAGGGCAGGACTCAGCCACGCCAGCAGGGCCGCGACCTCGATGACGGATTCACCGAGGATACGGCTGGCTGGCGAGCCGAGGGCACGGCCCCGGGGCCGTTTCCTGGCGCCGATGCGGTACCGGCAGCCGGGCGATGTGATCCGCCTGATCGCCGCGGGTTCCGTACTCGCGGCCGCGGCCGTGGTGGCCGCGCTGCTGCCTGCCCTGTTGCGGCCGGCTGCGATCAGCGCCGTCGGGCCCGCGACCCCGGCCGGGCGCCTCGTGACCGGCCTGGCGCAGGCCACAATTGCCGCGGCGGGCCTGGTGCTGCTGACCGCCGGCCTGCGGTACCGCCGGTTCCGGGTCCTGGTTACGGTGGCGGGCGGGTTCGCGGCTGCGGCGGCGCCGTCATGCACGTCGCGCTGATCGTGGTGTTCTTCGCGCTGGCCGGCCACGACCTCACCAAGGCGTTCAAGCTGCCGTCCGGCAGCAAGATCCTGCTCGCCCTGGCGGTGATCATCGCGGTCATCGGGGTGGTCCTGGCGACACGGCCCGGGCGCCGCTGGGCGCGCAAGCAGCTGATTCCCGGCGCCCGCTCCGCGGCGGGCAGCCTGCGCCAAGCCGCCGCCAGCCCGGTCAAGCTGGGCTTGCTGATCGGCGGTTCGGCGCTGATCACCCTGGCCTACATCGCCGGGCTTGCCGCCTCGGTCTGGGCGTTCGGCGGGGGCCCTGGCCTGGTCGTGATCGGCGCGGTATACCTGGCCGCCGCAGCGCTGGCGGCCGCAGCGCCCACACCGGGCGGTCTCGGCGCGATCGAGGCGGCGCTGGTCGCCGGGCTGACCGGCGTCGGCATGCAACCCGGGCCAGCGGTCTCAGCCGTGCTGCTATACCGGCTGGCGACCTACTGGCTGCCGGTGCTGCCAGGCTGGCTGTGCTGGCGGTCCCTGCAGCACCGGAGGTACGTGTGACCGCCCGCCCTGGATTGAGCAAGAAATCGGGGACAGTAATTACACGGGCCGGCGTGGCAAGCCTTCCGCCCGGTTCCGCCCTGCAGCGGACGCCGCGTCACCGGCGCCCAACCGGTGCTCCCCCGCCGCTGCCGCACCCGGTCTCGGTCACCACCAGGGCCTGGCTGGTCCTCACGGTTGTCCTCCTGGCCGGCATGATCGTGATCTTGGTGCGGGCCCCATCGCTGCGACTCGACGATCAGGTCAACGCAGCGGTGCTCCGGCTTCTCGCGCGAACCCGGACGCCGTGGCTGACCGACGTCGCCAACGGGATCTCTGCGGTCTGCTCCGGCTGGGGGGCCACGGTGATCGGGCTGTCGGCGGTCGCGCTGACGATGGCGTTCCGGCGCTGGCGACATCTGCTGGTGTTCCTGTGCAGCCTGTTCCTGCTGGAGATCGCCATCCAGGTGATCGACAGCGGGCTGACCCGGCCGCGCCCGTACGGCGTGCGCGTGATCGCGGGCTGGGCGGGGTTCTCGGCGCCGGCGATCTCGGTGACGATCCTCACGCTGCTCCTGATGGGAATCGCCTACTGCCTGATAGCGCCGGGAAGGTCCCGTGCTTACGCGAAGGCGGCCATCGCGGTCATCGTGACCATCTTTTGCCTGGCCTGTCTGTACCTGGCCGTCGATCACGTCGACGACCTGCTTCTGGGCGTGGCGCTCGGTGTAGCGATCCCGGTCAGCGCGTTTCGTTTCTTCACCCCCAACGAGGTCTTCCCGGTCGCCTACCGGCGCGGGAACACCGCGCACGTCGATGTGACCGGCCGGAGGGGCGAGGCGATCCGGCAGAGCGTACGCGACCAGCTCGGGCTTACCGTGACCGAGATCAGGCCGGTCGGGCTGGAGTCCTCAGCCGGCTCCACCCCGCTGCGGCTGCGGGTTGAAGGCAGCGCCGATGAGTACCTCTTCGCCAAGCTCTACACCAAAGGCCACGTCCGGGCCGACCGCTGGTACAAGCTGTGGCGGACCATCCTGTACGGCTCGCTGGAGGACGAGCACCCCTTCCAGACCGTCCGGCGGCTGGCCGAGTACGAGGACTACGCCCTGCGCCTGCTGCGGGACATCGGGATCGCCGTAGCCAAGCCCTACGGCATCCTGGAAATCACGCCCGAGCGGGAGTACCTGCTGGTCACCGAGTACTTCGACGGCGCGGTGGAAATCGGCGGCGCCGATATCGATGACGCCGTGACCGACCAGGGCCTGCTGATGATCCGCGCTCTGTGGGACGCGGGGCTCGCCCACCGCGACATCAAGCCGGGCAACCTGATGGTCCGCAGCGGGCAGCTGCTATTGATCGACGTGGCCTTCGCCCAGGTACGCCCTTCGCCCTGGCGGCAGGCAGTTGACCTGGGCAACATGATGCTGGTGCTCGCGGTCCGCACGGACCCCGCGAGGGTGTACCGGCAGGCGCTGAATTATTTCACCGAGGCCGAACTGGCCGAGGCCTTCGCCGCGACCCGAGGGGTGGCCAGCCCGACACAGCTGCGCGCTTTCATGAAACGGGATCCCCGGGACCTGCTCGCGGAGTTCCGCAAGCTCGCCCCGCAGCGACGGCCCATTGTGCTGCAGCGCTGGAGCGTCCGGCGGGTCGGCCTGGCCACGGTGATGCTCGCCGTCTTCGCCGTGCCCGCCGTCTTCGGCGTCGGCTTGCTGCTGCCGGTGAACGTCCCGACTTCCCCCGCGCCCGATTGCGGCCCGGGCCACACGATGATCCTGGCGGCCCAGGCGGTGCCCTCCGCGGCCTTCATCCCCTGCATCGCCTCGCTGCCGTCGGGCTGGAGCGCGGCCCTCAGCCAGATCGCCAGCGGGAAGGCCAGCTTCGCGCTGAACTCCGGCCCGGCCGGGCTGCAGACGGTGACGATCACCCTGACCGCGACCTGCGACATTTCCGGGGCCCAGCAGATCCCCTCCGATCAGCCCGGCATCCGCCGGTTCGAGCGCCCGCTGAGCCTGGTCCCGCGGTACTCCGACGTCCGTTACTACACGTTCCCCGGCGGCTGCGCGACCTACCGGTTCGTCTTTGCCCCCGGCGCGCCCCGGGTCCTGGCCACCAGCGTCGACCACGCGGTGGCGTTCATGCCCCGATCGGCGCTGGTCAGCTACGTCCGGCGCACCCAAGGCCTGGCCCTGTGCGGGCGAGGTGCCACATGCCCGGGATGACCCGGCCGGCCACGGCCCGGCCGAAGGAGGACGCCCTTCTCGGCAGCCCCCGGCGGGCCGCTCTCTTGACCACCGGGGTGGTGGCAGTCACGGCCGTGGTCTTCGCCCTGGCCGGGTTCCTCGTCCTGCGGCGCCGGTGGTGGCACCTGACCGCCTTCACCGCCGCCATAGTGCTGTCGGAGGTCCTGATCGGCCCGCTAAAAGACGTCTACGACCGGGCCAGGCCACCCGGGTCGCTGGTCGCCACGAGCGGCGCGTCGTTCCCGTCGGGACACGCCGTCGCCGCTTCAGTCACCGTCCTCACGGCCGTCATCGCCCTGGTACCCCCGGGGCGGCGCCGCGCCTCATGGGGCGCGGCCGCGGTCACGTTCTCCGTACTGATGGGGCTCTCCCGCGCTGGAGGGCGAGCTGCACATCTACATCGGCGGCGGCGAGTATCGCCTCGAGGAGGGCGACTCGATCACCTACGACCCCACCGTGCCGCACTGGTACCGCAACCCGTTCCCGCGCCCGGGAATCATCTTCAGCGCGATCACGCCGCCGTCGTTCTGCAGCCGGCACGCCCGGGCAGGCTACCCCGCGGCCGCGCCATCGTCGTCACCGAGGCGCGCCCGGAACCAGTCCAGGATCAGCTCCGCCCGGGTAATCCGGTGACGGGGCGATCCGGACCGTGTCAGCTCGTGGTTCTCACCCGGAAACCGGTACATGACGGGGTCACGGCCCAGCAGCCGCAGCGCCACGAACAGCTCCTCGGCCTGGCCGATCGGGCAGCGCAGGTCCTCCTCGGAGTGCAGGATGAGCAGCGGCGTGGTCATGTCGCGCACGTAGCTGACCGGTGAATGGCGCAGGTAGGCGCCCGGGTCGGTGAGGTGATCCGGGCCCACGTAGCTGCGGATGTACCCGGCGACGTCCGCGCTGTACTCCATCGTGAGCAGGTTGTTGCAGGCGCGCTCCGAGCACGCGGCGCGGAACCGGCCCGTGTGCCCGATCGCCCAGGAGGTCATGTACCCGCCGTAGGAGCCACCGAGAATGCCCAGGCGGCCCGGGTCAATCCAGCTGAATCGCTGGCACGCGGCGTCCACGCACGCCATCACGTCCGCAAAGTCCACGCTGCCCCAGCCGGTTCCCGGATCATGCGCGCAGTCCGGCCCGCGGATGGCCCGGCCCCACTGCTCGCCGTACCCGGAGCTGCCTCGCGGGTTGCAGTAGATCACCCCGAACCCGGCGGCGGCCTGCAGCTGGAAATCGTCGACGAAGCGGTTGCCGTACTGGGTGAACGGCCCTCCGTGCACGTTGAGCAGCGCCGGGCAGCGCGTCCCGGCCTCCGCGCCGGCCGGCGCCATGACCCAGCACTCCACGTCGCTGCCGTCAGCCGACGTGGCCACGAAGCGCTCAGGGCAGACCAGCCTGAACGCGTCGCCGAGTGGCTTGGTCAGCCAGGTCAGCTGGTGCTCCGGGCCGGCCGCGGGCGCGCCTTCGGGCAGATCTGCCACGGCCAGCTCCCCGGTGGACACCGGCGAGGCGGCGACGAACGCGAGCGTGCCGCCCGCCCAGTCCCACTCGCTGATCCACCGGTCCCCGCCCGCCACCAGGGCCGGTGACCCGCTGCCGTCGGACGGCGCCTGGTACAGGTGCACGTTGCCGTGGTCCTCGACGGCGAACAGCACGCTGTCGCCGATCCACACCGGAGGAAGCGTGATGCCGAACGGCGCGCAGTTCCGGTCCAGGCTGGCCGTCAGCACCTGCTCCTTGCCCGAGGCGACGTCGATGACCGCGACCTGCCGGTTGCGCGGGTTCTCGAGCGGGGTTGGGCTGACGTAACAGGCCAGCCGGTCGCCACCCGGCGACCACGATGGCAGTGAGTAGGCCGGACCGCCGCTGGCGACCCGTTCCGGCTCGCCGCCGTCAGCGCGGACAACCCAGAGATCGACGGCCAGGTCCAGATCCCAGTCCTGGTGCCGCCCGGACGCGAACGCCAGCGAGCGGGAGTCGGGCGACCACGCCAGCCCGGACGCCTCGAACGGCCCCGGCGTGACCGGCCGCGGCTGGGCCGAACCGTCGGCGGCGACGACGAACACCCGGCCGGGCCGGTCTGCCGTCCAGCCGGCCCCGTTGTAGCGGTAGAGCAGGCGGGTGATCCGCCGCGGCGGGATGTCCTGGTCGCGGCGCTGCTCGCCGCCGGCGCCGTACTGGCCCTGGTCCGGGTCCCGGGCGGCGAACGCCAGCGCGCTGCCGTCCGGGGACCACTCCAGCTCGGTGACCGGCGCGTCGGCCGAGCACACGACCAGCCGCTCCCCGCCGCCGGTTACCGGCAGAACGCAGATCTGCGACCGGCCGTCGCCGCCGACGACCGCGAACGCCAGGCGCTGGCCATCGGGCGACCACCGGGGCAGTACCTCCGACCCCTGCCCGGTGAACGGCCGCGTGCCGCCGTCGTCCGGGTCGGCCGGGGCCAGCCAGATCCGGCGGGTATACCGGTTCGCCTCCAGGTCAGGGTCGGCCACCGTGAACGCCACCGCCGCCCCGTCCGGTGACACCCGCGGATTGCCAACCTGCCGCAGCCGCGCGATGTCGGCCGGCTTCATGACCTGGCTCATCTAGTTCCTTCCGGCGCTGCCCTCGGTGCCGTCATCGGTGCTGGCGGCGGCGAGCCGGCGCAAGGCCAGCCCGGCGTACAGCGCTGCTCCCGCGCTGAGCACCCCGTCGTCGAAGGTCGCGTACTGCGAGTGGTTGTTCGGAACGGCCAGGTACTCCGCGCCGGGCGGCGCGGCGCCCAGGAACACCATCGCCCCGGGCACCTCGGCGATGACCCGGGAGAAGTCCTCGGCACCGCATACCGGCCGGGCCATCGGCGTGAACGCGCCGCCGCCGAACAGCGTGGCGACGGTGTCGGCCGCGAAGGCAGCCTCGGCCTCGTCGTTGACGGTCACCGGGTACTCCTGGCTGTACACGGCGTCCACGTCGAGGCCGTGCGCGGCCGCGATGCCCTCGCACACCCGGACGGTCTCCCGGGCCACCCGGTCCCGCACCTCCTGATTGAACGTGCGGACGGTGGCGTCGAAGCTCGCCGTCTCCGGGATGACGTTGCGCCGGGTTCCGGCGTGAAACGAGCCAACGGTCAGCACGGCGGGTTCCAGCGGGTCGATGCTGCGGGTCATGTAGGTCTGCAGGGCCAGGGCCATCTCGCAGGCCGCCATGACCGGGTCCCGGGCCAGGTGCGGCGCGGCCCCATGGCCGCCCGCCCCGCGCACCGTGACCCCCAGGGCGTCGGACGCGGCCAGCATGGGACCCGGCCTGGTGGTGAACGTGCCGTACGGCCATCCGGACGACATGACGTGCAGCGCATACGCCGCGACCGGGCGCGCCCCCGCGGCGTCGAGCACCCCCTCGGCGATCATGTGGCCGGCGCCGTCGCACGCCTCCTCCCCCGGCTGGAACATGAACACCACGCTGCCGGCCAGCTCGTCGCGGGCCTGCGCGAGCAGGTGCGCGGCGCCCACCAGCATCGCGGTGTGCAGGTCGTGCCCGCAGGCGTGCATTGCGTCATCGGTCCGTGACCGGTATGGCACGCCGGTCTTCTCCTCGATCTGCAGCGCGTCCATGTCCCCGCGCAGCAGCACGGCAGGACCGGGCCGGCCGCCGCGCAGCACGCCGGTCACCGAGGTCAGCGCGGCGCCGGTGGTGATTTCCAGTGGAAGATCGCTGAGCGCGCCGAGGACGCGCCGCTGGGTGCCGGGCAGGTCCAGCCCGACCTCAGGCTCGCGGTGCAGCGCGTGCCGCAGCTCGGCGAGGTCGCCGCCGAGCGAGTCAGCCTTCTCCGTCACGTTCATCATCAGGATCGCTACCCGCCCGCCGTCTTTGTTCCGGAATCCGCCAGCTCCAGGCTAAAAGTCGGTGAAGAGATCTTCAAGTAAATGAAAGGTGCATATGACCGGGTCAGCGGCGGCCGGCGCCGCCTGCGCCGCTCGCAAGAGGATCGCTAGCCGGGCGTCCCGTCGCGCTCGCTTCTTCGGGCGAGGCCCTGGAGTTGCCGTGCGTGCACGCCAGGCAGGAAATCCTTGCCGTACGCCGATGGGCCGAGCCGGGGGTCGCCGGCAGCACCGGCGTCACGCAGGGCGTGCACGTACGCGCGATCCTGGTCGATCCGTGCGTGTACCTGATCAGCTCCGCCGATGGACCCGTGGCCGGGGACGAGGACATCGACGTCGCCCGCCACGCCCTCGAGCAGCCGCAGCGCGGCGAGGTAGTCCTCGATCGGGTCAGCAGTGTCGTCCAGGTCGAGCATCGGAATCAGGACATCAGAAAGCATGTCGCCGACGGCGAGAACCCCGCGCTCCTCGATCAGCAGCGCCGCATGGCCGGGGGCATGTGCTTGATGCTCGATGATCCGGACGTGCGGTCCATCCCAGGGAAGCCGCGCAGTTTCCGCGGGCAGGCCAGTTACCAGGCCAAACAGATCCCACGAGATCTGCCCGGCGATGTCCGGCGGTATCCACTCGGCGATGCGGGCCTTCCAGTCGGCGTCCGACAGCTCATCCCGGACACTGGCCGCGCAGCGGGCCGTGCCGTAATGGGGCGCTGCGCCGAGCCCGGCGTGCCACAGCACGTGATCCCAATGAGGATGCGTCGAGAAGCCTGCCACAACGCTCTGGCCTGATTCGGACAAGTCGTTCGCGAGACAGGCCATTTCGCCGCCGTAGATCCCGGCGTCGATGAGCAACGCGCCAGCCTGGCCTCGCACGACTACGGCGTTGCTCTGGCAGAACTCGCTCTGGTGGATCAGCACATCCTCCGCGACCTGCCTCAGCACGGCGCTCCTTCCGGTTATGAATTGCGAACGTTTGCCGGGATGGCGTCTGATCGACGGTTAGTGACGGGCCGGTACCGCACGTTGACAGCCGAAGCGGGATCGCCGTCGCAGACCCGGTGCAGCCGGATGATCCTGTCGTCAGCCGGGTTGTCGTAGAGGCGGATGCCGGCGCCGAGGAGGATCGGCGCGATGTGCAGGTCGATCTCATCGATCAGGCCTCGCTCGAGCAATTGCCGCCCGATGGCCGGCGAGAACACCTCGACGTTCTTCCCGCCCGCCGCGTCGAGGGCGATCTGCACCGCCTCCTCGACCGGGCAGCTCAAGACGGTGACGCCGTCGGCGGGCCGGGCATCCTGCGGGTGGTGCGTGAGCACGAACACCGGGCCCTGCCATGCGCCGCCGTAGGGGCGGGCATCACCGATGGCACTGTCGAAGCCGTCGCGGCCGGCCAGAACGGCGCCCGTCGTGCGGGTGTACTCCTCGATCAGGCCCGGTCTGACGGCGAAGCCGGTCAGCCAGTCCATGTCGTGTTCCGGGCCGGCCACGAATCCGTCCAGCGACATCGTGAAGTGCCAGAGCACCTTCGCGGCTGCCGTCTGCGGTTCGGTGTCGTCCATTCTCACCTGCTGCCTGCTGCTTGCGGTTTGCAATCGGTCAGTCAGACACTAGGACAACTGGTGGTAGGTTGCAACCAGTTGAGGAGGACGAGGGTGCAGCCAGAAGCGCGGTCGGGGTGTCCCATCAACGCCGCGGTCGAGGCGTTCGGCGACAGCTGGAGCCTGCTGGTGCTGCGCGACGTGATGTTCGGCAACCGGCGGTACTTCCGGGAGCTCCTCGCCGGCTCCGAGGAGAAAATCGCCTCCAACATCCTGGCCGACCGGCTCAAGCGCCTGGTGAGCGCCGGTCTCCTGACACGACAGGACGCGGGCCCGGGGCGACGGGCGGCCTACAGCCTGACCGAGGCGTCCATCCAGCTCGTACCGGTCTTCGCGCAGCTCGGCCAGTGGGGCCTGCGACACCGCCCGACGACGAAGCGGCTGCGGGTGCGCGCCGAAGTACTCGCAGCGGGCGGCCCGCCGCTATGGGCCGAACTCATGGCCGAGCTGCGGGCCATCCACCTCGGGACCGCAGCGCCAGAAGGGACCGGTCCCAGCGTCATCGAACAGCTCGCCCAGGCATACGCCACCGCAAGCTGAAGCCGTCGTCGCATCACCTCGCAGTGCACAACGAACACGCCGTGGCACGGCATCCTCCGGGGTGCCCTAGACGGGATTAGTTCTTTTGTCCGGAGCGGCTCTTTCATCGAGGATCAGTCCGGCATCCTGTGAGGATGGCAGCGAAGTCGCTCATCGCCGTGAGCTGCCTGCTGTTGGCTTGTCTCTGCGCAGCGTGTGGGCTGGCCACGTCAGCTGCGACGTCGACTCCACCGGCCGCTTCCACGCGGCCGGCGGCTTCGGCTGCGGCGCATGCTGGGACCGCCGCTGTTCCACGGTCGGCGACAGCCCGTCCAATCGCGGCCGCGGACCCCACATCGCGTTGCCCGCAGTACTCGGCGGCCACCTACGGCATCAACCCGAATCGAGTGGCCGACACCGGAGGCGGCGCGCAACTGGTCACCGTCATCGTTTCCACGACAGCCCGCACATCCTGATCGCCGTCAGCTGACCAACGAGACAACAGCGACCATTGCTTTGGTCCGGCGCCTTGGCCCAGCCAGGGCGCCCACGGCGGGCCCCGGCTGATGCCGGGACCCGCCGTGGGCCGGCTGATTGCGACTACCGGACGCCCGCCAGCGCAGGCTCCTGCGCCGTCGCGGGCAGTTCGGGCTGCGGCGCGCGTACCCGCAGCACTCGGGCGACCGGCGCCGGCAGCCACCAGTTGGCCCGGCCGAACAGCGCGACCATCGCCGGGACGAGCAGGCAGCGGATGATCACCGCGTCGATCAGGATGCCCGCGCCCAGGCCAGTCGCCAGGATCTTCAGGTCGGTCTGCGGCCCGGTGGACATGGACAGGAAGCTGAGCATCAGGATCGCGGCTGCGCTGGTGACCAGGCGCCCGGTACGGCCGAGGCCGGTAGTGACGGCCGTGCGCGCATCGCCGGTCTCGTCGTAGGACTCGCGGATGCGGCTAAGGATGAACACCTCGTAGTCCATCGACAGGCCGAACAGGAAGGCGAAGACCATCAGCGGCACCCACATCGTGATGGCGCCGGTGGCCGGGATGCCCCACACGATGCCGGAGCCGTGGCCCTCCTGCCACACCCAGGTCAGCACGCCGTAGGCCGCCGCGAGCGAGATCAAGTTGAACACGACCGCCTTCGCCGCTAGCAGTACCGACCGGAACGCCCTGGTCAGCAGCAGGAATGTGGCGATCCCGATTAGCGCCAGCATCAGCGGGAAGTCGCCGTACACGGCGTGGTTGAAGTCGATCATCTCGGCGCCCGAGCCGCCGACGCCAAGCACGCCAGGCCGGTGCGCTAGCGCCGACTCCAGGCTCGCCGTCGCGGACTGGCCGGCCGGCAGGTTGCTCTCGGTCTTCGGCAGCACTGTGACGATGGCGCTGCCCGCGTGCCGGTAGTCGCTGGTGGCCGGGGCCATGGCCGCGTACACGCCAGGCACCCGGGCTGCTGCCTGCGCCGTTCCCTTCGCAGCCGCGCTGGTGGTGAGCACCTCGGCCGGGGTGAGAACTCCGGCCGGGACGCCGCCGTCGGTCAGCCTGACCAGGGCCGAGTGCGCGGGCCCGGACGTGGCCTGCGCGGAGCTTCCCGGCTCGCCCAGGTGCAGCGAAAGCGCGGGTGCCATCAGCACGCCGAGCACGGCCAGCCCGCCAATCGCCGCCAGCCAGCGGTGCCGGTAGACGCCGCGGGCCCAGGCCGAGAACGCCCGGCTCGCGGTCCGCTCGGTGCGCAGCCGCGGCCAGTCCAGCCGCGGGCCACGGTGACCAGAATCACCGGCAGGAATGTGATCGCGACCGCGACCGACACCAGCGGGACCAGCACGCCGCCGATTCCGACGCTGCGCAGCATCGGAACGGGAAGCACGATCATCGACAGCAGGCCGATGGCCACCGTCAGCCCGGAGAACACGACCGCCCGGCCCGCGTGGTCCATGGCCCGCAGCACCGCGGTCTGGTTGTCGCGGCCGGCCGCCCGCTCCTCGCGCCAGCGGCTGACGACCAGAAGCGAGTAATCGATGGCGACGCCCAGGCCGATCAGCGCAATCAGGAACTCCACGATCTGGCTTACGCCGATGATCTCGGTGAGGCCCCCGACCAGCAAGAAGGTGGCCAGCACCGAGATGCCCCCGATCAGCAGCGGCAGCAGCGCCAGGAAACTGGCGAAGACGAACGCCAGGATGAGTAGCGCGCCCACCGACCCGATCATCGACTCGACCATCAGGCTGGTGCCCTTGGCCTGCGGCGCGCCGTTCTGCAGGAGCTGCTCGCCGGTCACGCCGGTCTGCCATCCGGCCGGGGCCGTCCCGGTCAGGCTGCGCTGGATCGCGGGCCCGAGGTCCGGTCCGTCGAAGTTCGTGTTTGCAGCGGTGTACACGAGGGCGAAGGTGGACCTGCCGTTCCTGGTCAGGAAGGCGGGGTTATGGGTCGTTGCATAATCCGCGATCCGGGAGTGGGGCACAGCGGAGTTCAATGCGCCGAATACCTTGCCGCTGACGGCGGCGTCGGCTCGCTGGCCGGGCGGAGCAGTCAGCACGGCCACATACGGCGGCTGGGAGCCGCCGTTGCCGTACTCGCGGGCGATCTGGTCGTCCACCTTGTACGCCTGGCCGGGCATGGCGAAGTTGTTGGTCATCCGGTGGGTGGTGCCGCTGATCGTCATGACTCCGGCTGCGACAACAGCTAGCCAGAACATCGTCACGAGCAGCTTGTGGCGCAATACGAAGCGGGTCAGCGCTTGCATGACGAGCCTCCGCTGTCCTGATGGCCGACGGTCCGTCCGCCGGGCACGTCATGAGCCTCCAGGTTTTGCCGCCGCAGATCGTCGGCCCTGGGCGGTCACTTGCGAGTACGCCGCCAGGAGCAGCGGGCCGCCGGGTACTCCGCCGGGAGTACGCGGCCGGACACCTCGCGGAGGACGACGGATGAGCCTGGCGACCGTACGCTGATCATGTGAACGATGGGCTGGCTCGGGTGTGCGGCGCGCTAGCGCGCTTGTGGCGCCGGTGGCCGGCTCGAACACGCACGACGTCAT
Organism: uncultured Actinomycetota bacterium; assembly: GCA_963778075.1. Lineage (GTDB taxonomy): Bacteria > Actinomycetota > Actinomycetes > Streptosporangiales > Streptosporangiaceae > JASHPR01. The sequence goes on from CAVZTJ010000002.1 coordinate 59,623, forward strand.
CAGGATGCTGGTGCTGGCCGCGGTACTCGTGGCCGGCTCCTACGGCGAGGCCCACCCGACGAACAAGGCCGACCAGATCAACAACGGGCATCCGGTTCCCCATACGCCGACCGTCGCCCTCCTGCTGGTAGGGGCGGCGTGCGTGGTACTCGCGGTCAGGCGCTGGTACCCGGCGCCTGTGCTCGTAGTGTCGACCGCCTGCATCGTCGCTTACAGCCTGCTGGGCTACGTAAATGGCGCTGTCCTCGTTGCAGCACCGTTCGCGCTGTACACGGTCGTCACGAGGGTGCCAATGCTGCGGGCGCTGGCGTTCGCCGGCGGCACCCTGATCGTGCTGATGGCCGCGACCGCGGCCCGCAATCCGTTCGGCGCCACCGGTGGCGGCTTCTACCTGATTCCGGCGATGATCGCGGTGGCGCTGTTCACCGGCACCGCGGTCGCGAACCAGCGATCACGGATCGTAGCCGCCAGAGACAGGGCCGAAGAAGAAGGCAAGCGGCGAGTCGATGAGGAACGGCTACGGATCGCCAGGGAGCTGCACGACATCGTGGCGCACACGATGGCCACGATCAACGTCCAGGCGGGCGTCGCGGCACACGTGCTGGCCGAGAACCCGGCCGCGGCCGGCGACGCGCTGCAGGCTATCCGCAAGTCCAGCAAGGACGGGCTGCGGGAGCTGCGGGCGATCCTCAACGTGCTTCGGCAGGCGGATGAGGGCGATCCGACGCAGCCCGCTCCCGGTCTGGGCCAGCTCGACTCGCTGATCTCGAACGCCGGAGGCGCGGGACTGCCGGTCACGTTGCGGCAATCCGGGGAGGCGGCGCCTGACCTGCCATCCGCGGTCGACCTGGCCGCGTACCGGATCGTGCAAGAATCCCTCACCAACGTCATCAAGCATGCTGGTCCAGCGGCCACTGCGACGGTCAGCCTGCGCTACGCGGGCCCCGCGCTGGAGATCGAGGTGACCGATACCGGACTCGGGCCGGCCCCGGCGTCGATGACCGCGGCTGACGGTCACGGGCTGATCGGCATGCGCGAGCGCGCGACATCAGTGGGCGGCTCGATGGAAAGCGGGCCGGGACCGGATGGCGGGTACCGGGTGTTCGCGACGCTGCCTGTCGGCGGGGTGCAGCCTGATCCCACCGACGCGGCGCAGGCCGCCGCAGCCTCGTCCGCCCACGCGTCCGCGTCATGATCCGGGTACTGCTTGCCGATGACCAGGCGCTGATCCGCGCGGGCTTCCGGGTGCTTTTGGATAGCGCCGACGGGATGCAGGTCGTCGGTGAGGCCGCCAACGGCGCGCAGGCCGTTGACCTGGCCCGGCAGGTGCGCGCCGACGTCGTGCTCATGGACATCCGCATGCCCGGCGTGGACGGGGTGGAGGCTACCCGCCGCATCGCGGCGGACGACAACCTCGCGGGCGTCAAGGTGATCATGCTGACCACGTTCGAGTCGGACGAGTACGTGTACCAGGCGATCCGCGCCGGGGCGAGCGGGTTCCTGGTGAAGGACTCTGAGCCCGCCGATCTGATCCAGGCGGTACGGGTCGTCGCCGGCGGCGACGCGCTGCTGGCACCGCGGGTGACCCGTCGGCTGATCACCGACCTGGCTTCCCGGCCCGAGCGGCCGCAGCTCGATAACCGCCAGCTGACCGCGCTGACCGACCGGGAACGGGAGGTGCTCAGCCTCATCGCCGGCGGGCTGTCGAACGACGAGATCGCCGCGCAGCTGTTCGTGAGCCCGCTGACCGTCAAGACGCACGTAAGCCGGATCCTGGCCAAGCTGGATTCGCGTGACCGCGCCCAGCTAGTCGTGCTGGCTTACGAAAGCGGCCTGGTGACTCCCGGCGGCGCGAATTAAGCGATGAGATTGGGCAGCTGCGCCGGCTTCCGGCCCGTGCGCCGACGTTCCAGACATCGGCCCAGCGGAAGATCGACGCGCAGGTCTTTGGTCCTCACGTACAGCGCGGCCGCGATTGTGCCCAATTCGCTGAGGCGGCTCCGGTGCCGTCAAGTTAGGAACGTCCTGATCGCTAAGCAGCCGCGAATATTCGTTAGTAGTGATCGGAAGGAAGGGTTTAGGGTTTCCAGCGGTATCTGGCAGACCGCACGGAGGTCGCATGAGAATCGGCCCGTTGACCGTCGACCCGGTGTATGACGGATACGGCGACCAGGTCGCCCGGGATATCCTCCAGGTCCCCGGCAAGCCCGACGCGTGGGACAAGTGTGGGCAGTATGTGGACGACGCGGGGAACATACGGCTGATCTGCGGCGGTTACCTGCTCCGGTCTGGTGACCGGGTGGTGCTGATCGATGCCGGGCTCGGCGAGTACGAGGACGAGCAGTGGCACGGCGGCCAGTTGCTCGACAGCCTGCGCCGGCTGGGCGTCACGCCTGCTGAGGTCACCGATGTGGTCTTCACGCACCTGCACTGGGATCACGTCGGCTGGGCGACCCGGAAGGGCGAGATCGTCTTCGGCAACGCCACGTACCGCGTACACCGGGCGGACTGGGCCCACTTCGTGGAAGCACCCGACGCGGACCCGGAGGATGTGCAGCAGCTTTCCCCGCTCACCGGGCAGCTGGAGACTTTTGACGCGGAGATGGCACTGCTGCCCGGTCTCGACGCGCGCCCCGTGCCCGGCCACACGCCCGGGTCAACGATCTATGTGGTGTCGAACGGCAGCGAGCGCCTCCTGTTGATCGGGGACGTGCTGCACACCCCGGCTGAGGTGACCGACCCCGGTTGGGAAGCCGTGATGGACGTGGACAACATCGCGGCGAAGCGGATCCGCGCAGAGCTGATCAAGGCCAACGCGGATGGCCCCGACGTGATCGGCGCCGCCCACTTCCCGTTCGGCCACATAATCACCGTGGACGGCGAGCACCAGTTCCGGTGCCTCGAGTGAGGTTGGCTAGCTAGCCCGGCTTCCCGGCCGATGATGGGTGCATGCTGCTCTGCGCGGGGCTCACCGGAGCTTGGCATGTACCTGTCCTCTCGGCCAAAGCGTTTCAGGGCGGACGCCGGGCTGGCCCCTGTCGGCCTGACCAACACCATCATGCTCGTTCTGGCCTGGTGAGACGGTTTTCAACTGCATTCGGGTTAGCGCCGTGCTCAGGGGTGCGCCGACGCAGCGCGTCCTGATGGCCTCCGACATCGCCGAGCTGATCACGATCTGCAATCCGGCAGGCATGGAGGAATTCTTCCGGCAGGCGGGATGGGATCTCGCTAATCCGATGCCCGAGGACTGGACCGTGGACCTGAAAGCCCTCGCCAAGATCGGCGAAGCCGCAGGCCAGATAGTGCTGGGGCCGCCCCTTGGCCCCGACGACACGATGCCGGACCGATTTCTTCGCCACGGCTGATTGCGCCTCGGCGCGCATCGAAGCCCATTAGCAACGCCGTATTCAGGACGACACCACGCTCCGACGGAAGAATTCCCGCGCGCTCGTCGCGTACCACCAGTATCCCGGGTGCGGCCATTTCGACCTGATCGCAGCGGCGCAGCCCAAGATTGCGCAATACCGCCGCGGTGGGAATTTCAACCGCCCTGCTGGGCGTGTTGTTCGCCCAGTTGGTGGTCGGGCTGGTCGGCGTGCTGGCGTTCAGCGGCGAGTTCGGCACTGGGATGATCCGGGCCACGCTGGCGGTCGTACCCTCGCGGCTGCCGGTGCTGTGGGCCAAGGTGATCGTGCTGGCCGGCCGGTCCTGTGCGGCTACGCGGTCGCGCTGACCGCCCTGGCCGCCTGGCAGCTGCGCCGCCGCGACGCGCAGGTGCTCAGGGTGGCTGGTGCCGACGATCGCGCTCGACACTCCCGGGTGGCTGAGCGTGAAGCGCAGGATGAACTCGTGGCGGTTCATGCCGTCCTTCAGCAGCTCGTCGAGTTTGGCTGCCTCCAGGTCCAGGTGGTCGGTCTGCAGGCGGCGGAGGCTCTGCTCGACGTCGGCGCGGACGTTCGCTGCGCTGTAGTCGTGCTGGCCTATCGTGACGGCCTCGGGCGCCATGGACACCGGGCAGCCGCACTTGGAGGCGAGGAAGAACTCGCTGCGGCGCGAGCTGAGGTGGCGGCCGATCAGTTCCTCGCTGCGCCCGTAGTCAACCGAGGTGTCGATCAGGCTGACCCCGGCGTCGAGCAGCTCGTTGAGCAGCCGTCCGGCGTCCTCGCCGATCGCGCGATGGAACTGGCGATCTACGGCCTGCACCAGCGCTGAGAGCGCCACACCGCAGGCGAACCCACAGGTGAGGCATATATGTTCGCCCTGGCGCGCTCTCGTCGCCTGATTCCCGGCACGGTCGGGCTGTTCGGCATCCTGGACATGGCCAGAGAACTGACCGGCCGGCGCGCGACCATCACCACGGCCGGTTTTTCGTTTTGGATGACGACGCGGCCGGATCCGCCTGACGGGCGTCACGCCGCTCATGCTCTGGCTCGCCAGCCTCATGGTCGTGCGCAACCACCGCACCCTGGCCGCCTTCCAGGCCCGCCAGCAACACCAAACCCGCGTCGCCAGCGATCAGCAGCCCCACGCCCGCAAGCGCCGCCGCGAACTCGCCGACACCGCAGCCGGGCCACCCTAACCAGCCCCGAACCCAGCATCACCGCAGCAGCCGCCAGCAACCAGCACCCCAGCACCCCAGCACCGAATCAGCCACACCCTCAGCCGCTCCAGCAGCCTCCGGGTTGACATCGACGGCGAAACCGTCGCCATTGTGCCCGGACCACCAACAGGGAGATCCACCGTTACAAGGCTTATGCCACGCGCCTGCCGCGCAGCCTGTGATGACGGCGTGGCTGCCGCTAGTGTGCACGTCATGACCACTGCAGCCGGCCCGCCTGCGGCCTTCGGCTCTGAGGCTGACCTGCTGGGCGCCCTGTTCTCTCCGGCCGGACGCGCCGACCCGCACGTGATCTTGCGCTCCTCGAAGCTGCCCGGCTGCCAGTACTTGTTCGTCCGGGACGTGCTGCGTGACCCGGGGTTCGCTGCGCCGTCCATCCCGCCCTCCTCCGATGCGGCATTCCAGCTGCTTGCACGGTGGATGATGCGGCTGGACGGCGACCGGCACCGGCGCCTTCGGGACGTCTTCGGCGGCCTGTTTACCGCCCGCAGGGTCGAGCGCTACCGGGCCACCATCGCCGAACGGGCCGCCGCGCTCATCGACCAGGCAGCCGCTGCAGGCAGCATGGACCTGGTCGCCGACTTCGCCCGGCCGCTGCCGTTTACCGTGATCACCGAGGTGCTCGGCGTGCCGCCTGGGGACCGGGAAGGGCTTGCCGCGGCGCTAGCGACGCTGAATCGCGGCTTCGCCCGCCAGCGCGACGCCGACCGCACCGCTGTCCAGGCCGCCAACGACGCGGCCCGGCAGATGATGTCCTACTTCGCCGGGCTGCTCGAGCAACGCGCCGCAGCGCCAGCCGACGACCTGATGACAGCGCTGGCCGCCCAGCACGCAGAAGGCGAGGAGCGCCAGGACCTGATCGCGAACTGCATCTTCTTCATCAATGCCGGGCACCAGACCACCACCACCCTTCTCACTCTCGGCACCCACCTGCTCTGCACTCACCCCCAAGCGCTGGCCGCGCTGAAGGAGGACCCTGGACGCTGGCCCGCCGCGGTCGAGGAAATGCTGCGGCTGATCACCCCGACGACGTTCACCGCCGCAACCCCCCGCGCGGACGCCGACGTCCACGGCGTCTCGTGCCCAGCCGGGCAGGCACGCCTGCTGTTCCTGGCCGCCGCCAACCGCGACCACTCCGCCTTCCCTGATCCCGATCAGTTCGACATCAGCCGCGACCCAAACCCGCACCTCAGCTTCGCCGCCGGAGCCCACTTCTGCCTGGGCGCCCCCCTGGCCAGGCTCCACGGCGAAGTCGCGCTGACCACCCTGTTCACCCGCCTGCCTAGCCTGACAGCCCTCACCCCGCCTAACATCACCGCCAGCGTTCCAATCCGCCAGATCGACCACTTCACCGTCACCTGGCGCCAAGACTGACCAGCCGCAATCGCGCACCACCAGCAGCACGATCAATAGCAAACCGTCCAGGGCGTGGAAAGGATCAAGCGAGGCCCAAACGTAAGCCTCAAGTGAGGCCAGGCGAGGCAAGGGGGCAGAGGGGCGATTTTGGGCAACGTCCGTAGGGCGAAGGCTTCGGGAACATCGCCTGGCGGTTCACCAAGTTCCGCCCGAGCTGCTCGGCCGGCTCGCCGCTCCGCCAAGCTGATCGACCGGGCTAAGGCCGAGGTCTTTGTCAACTGATGCACAACAGGCGCGTCCGCTTCCTCCGATGCCTGTTACGGGCGCGGGGCGTGATCGTCTAGCCGCGCAGGTATGCCAGCACGGCCAGCACTCTGCGGTGATCGCCGACTGCCGGCTGGAGGCCGAGCTTGGCGAGCATGTTCCCGACGTGTGTCTCGACCGTCTTGGGCGACATGTAAAGCTGGGTGGCGATCGCCTGGTTGGAGCGGCCCTCGGCCATCAGGGCCAGGACAGCCAGCTCGCGTTCGGTCAGGGTTTCCAGCGGGCTGTCCCGGCGCGGTCTGCGCACCAGGCGGGAGACCACCTCGGGGTCGATCACCGACTCGCCGGCGGCGACCCTGCGTATGGCGGCGGTGAACTGGGTGAGGTCGGCGACCCGTTCTTTGAGCATGTAGCCGATTCCGCGGGGGTCGTCGCCGAGCAGCTCGAACAGGTGCCCGGTCTCGACGTGCTGGGACAGGACGACCACGGCGGTGGCTGGCCGCTGGCGGCGGATGTGCAGCGCCGCCTGCAGGCCCTCGGTGGTCTGGGTGGGCGGCATCCGGATGTCGGTGAGCACGACGTCAGGCTGCAGGGCGCGAGCTAGCTCCAGCAGCTGGGCTGCGTCCCCGGCGGTGCCTGCCACCTCCAGGCCGGCGTCGGTCAGCAGGCGGCGCAAGCCCTCGCGCAGCAGCACCGCGTCCTCGGCGATGACCACGCGCAGCGGCGCTGCTGGCTGGGTCACGGACACGGGATGTCGGCCTCCAGGTGTGTCCCGGAGCCTGGCGGGCTTTCGATGCGCAGGACGCCGCCCGCCGCCGCCACCCGGTCGGCCAGGCCGCGCAGGCCGGATCCGTCTTCGGGCCGGGCACCTCCGGGCCCGTCGTCGCTGACCTGCACCACCAGCCGTCCGGTCAGTTCCCGTATCGTGACCCGGGTGCTGCTGGCCGCGGCGTGCTTGGCGGCGTTCGTGAGCGCTTCGGAGACGACGAAGTAGGCTGTTGCCTCGATCTGGGCAGGGTACCGGCTGGCGGGTACCGCGGTGATCGTGGTGGCCACCGGTGAGCGTTCTGCCAGGGCCTGGATCGCCCCGGCCAGGCCGGTTTCGGTCAGGACAGCGGGGTGGATGCCGCGGGCCAGTTCCCGCAGTTCGGTGATCGCCGCCTGCGCCTCGGCGGCGGCGCCCTCCAGCAGCACCGCAAGTTCGGGATTTGCCGCTGCCTGGCTGCGCGCGATCCCGATGGCCAGGCTCAGGGTCACCAGCCGCTGCTGTGCACCGTCGTGCAGGTCGCGTTCCAGGCGGCGGCGCTCGGCGTCCCCGGCCTCGACGATCCGGGTCCGGGACGCGCGGACCTGCTCGAGCTGTGCTTCGACCTCGGCCTGGAGCCGCGCGTGTTCCAGCGCCAGGCTCGCCGCGGTGATGGTGACCTTCACCAGTTCGGGCTCGTGCTGCATCAGTTCGTGGTAGACGAGCACGGCGTTGCCGGCGGCGTCGAGCTCGGTCAGCATCCGCCCCGCGGGCAGCCGCGCGGGGTCGACGATCTGATCGCTGGTGTCCTGGTAACCGCCGTCCTCCGGTATGCGGAACGCGAGCTGCAGGGTGGGGTCGCCCAGGGCCCGCGCCAGCGCGTCCCGCAGCCGGGCAGGCGAGGGCCCTGGCTCAAGATCCACGAGAGCGGCCCCGACCGCGCGGCGGGCGGTTCGTGCCCGGAACATCGCGATCGCGTAGGCGGCCGGCGCGGCTATCAGGATCAGCGGCCCGATGCCGTACAGCACGAGGCCGGGAATCCCGAGGTTGCCGGGTACGCCCAGGACGGCGATGTAGGCGGCGATCGGCACGGCGACCCAGATCAGCGAGGTCATAGCCTGCCGTGCGTAACCGCGGGCCGACCGCCAGTGCCAGGCGATCAGCGTGGCTATTGCCGCGGTGATACAGACGCCGGTGATCGAGAACACCGTCCCGGTCGTGTTGTACAGGCGGCTGGAGCTGTGGGCCAGCAGCAGGTTGGCCGGGCAGGCGGTGCCGCAGCCGTTCATGCGGGGATTCCAGAAGAGCATCTGTACGACGTTGTTGCCGACGTTGAAGGAGTAGTTCACGGTGACCGCCACCCGGTCAATGCGGGATCGCAGCCGCCCGTACGGCCACGCCAGCGCCAGGTGCGCCAGGACTGCCTGGTACAGGCTGCCGGTCAGAATGCCGACCGTGAACGGAAGCGGGTAATGCAGCTGCGTCATTGAGGGCAGGAACCAGGCATAGCCCGCCATCGTGAACAGCAAGCCGATTCGCTCCGCCGGATACCGCTGCCAGGCAGCCAGGCCGACGCCGAGATAGGCCAGCAGCACTAGCGTGGGAGTGATCACGTAGATCGCCTGCCCGAGCGGTTGCGGCCAGCCGTTGAGGTAGAACGTGACCAGGTTGAACACGGCCGCCGCGGCCGCGCCGGCGATCAGGATGTTCCGCAGCCGGCGGCTCACCGCGGGCTCCGCGCCAAGAAGGCGCTCAGCGCGGCGCCGGACAGCTGGTCCTTCGGCAGGAACCCGGCCGCCGGGCTCGCCGCGATCTGGCCGCCGTAGTCAATGGCCTCACGCGTCGACGTCAGCACGATCACGGGCTTATCTTCCTGCGCCGCCAGCCGCCTGGCCACCTCGAACCCGTCGAAATCGGGGAGCTGAATGTCCAGCAGCACCAGCCGCGGCCGGATGATCCGGGCTGTCTGCGTCGCCTCTGCGCCGCTCGCCGCCTCCGCGACCGTGAACCCGGCCATTTCCAGCATCGTCCTGGCCAACGCGCGGAAGCCGTCGTGGTCATCGACGACGAGGATTGCTGAGGAAACCGGCACCGCTCCAGTGTCATACCGCCGGGCGCCGCTGGCATCAGGGCTGGCCCTGACCCGCGGTCAGGGCCATCCCCGTCACGGCAGGGGGACAGCCCCGATGACTCCCATGCCCCCGCGTTCCTAGCGTGTGCCTCAAGCCGAGCGCGCAGACCCGCGCCGCCAGGGAGGGAACGCAGATGAACATGACGAAACGGCACGCGACAATACTCCTGCTGGCCGCGATCGTGGCCGCGGCCGCGGCAGCATGCGGCGGCGGGGGAAGCCCGGCGGTGGGAGCGCCGCCCGCATCACGGCACACCACCGCGGAGCGCGCGGCCGCGCTGAACTGGCTGGCGAAAACGAACCTCATGTGGACCAGGAACGATTTCGCACCACTGGATCAGGTGACCACGGGTGCCGCGCGGACCGCGTTCCTGGCCCAGGAACACGCCACGACCAGCGACCCGGCGCAGGGCAGCCGGACACCGTTCCAGGTCACCAGCTTGTCGATCACCGTGCCATGTCATCAGGGAGCCGAAACCACGTTCGTAGCCTACGGTGACACCGACGTCTTCACCCTGGGCCAGTCGGTGCAGCCCGTCGCCCTGGTGTTCCAGCGGTCCGGCGGCAGATGGAAACTCGCCGCCATCGTCAATCAGCCGTCCGGCAGCGGCCACGCCGCATGGCCCGCGCTATGCCGCGCCGGAACCGGAACCACCGCCCCGGCCGTGCTGCTCCCAGCGGACTACGCCGCGACCCTTTCCACGACGCTGGACCACGCCGCGGCCGGCGCCCCGCAGACCGCCGCCGCGACGGCGCCGTTCGCGCTCAAGCCGTTCTTCGCCGGCGCCGGGTCGTTCACCGTCCAGTCCGCCACCCAGATCAGGCAGGACCACGCCGGCGGCGTAGCCCTGACCGAACAGTTCTCCCCGACGGCCGACCCGACGCTCGCCCTTCCGCTAGCCGGCGGACGCGGATACTGGCTCATCGCCACCCTCACCCAGACCGCCAGCTACAGCTCCGCCGCCGGCACCCGCAAGGCCGCCATGCCCGACGGAGCCGCCATCCCCGCTAACAGGCCCGCGCTCGTGCACTACGCGACCGACACCTACATCACCACCTACACCGCCACCGACCCGCCACGATCCACAGGCGCCACGGTCGCCCTGGACGGGTTCTTCGGCTGGCCCCTGACGGCCACAGCGAGCTAACCCCAGCCCCCCGCCGGCGCTCACACATCCATGGAGCTGCCAGGTGCCCGGTGCACCGCAGATCAGGGAATTCAGCGCGGCCGCTGGGGCCGCCGCCGACTCCACCTTGCCAGGGAGATTGACGATGAGCATTCTCGGTCACAACCGCAGCTTCACTCCGGTTGCCGTCAAGCTACTGCCGTCCTGGTGGCTTTGGGATTCCCGGAGATGGTTGCGGTGCCGTTGGCGTTGCTGGTGAAGGTGACACCGGACGGCAGCGGGCCCTTCCGGGTCAGTGACGGGACCGGGAACCCGGTGGTGGTGACAGTGAAGGGGGTCATGGCGGTGCCCGCGGTGGCGCTCGTCTCCGGTGCGCTGGTGATGACCGGTGACCCGGGTGCTGCCACCGTCAGGGTGAAGGCCTGGGCGGCGTCCGGCGCGACGCCGTTCGCCGCGTCAACAGTGAAGGTATAGACGCCCGGGACGACGGACGCGGAGCCGGCCAGGGTAGCCGTGCCATCACCGTTGCCGGTGAAGGCCACCCCGGCCGGCAGCACCGACCCCGCTACGTCGTGACCATCACGGCCGCCAACGACCAGGGCACAGTGACGCAGCGGCCCGATGCGCGCGCAGAACGACCCGCCTCGACGCGGCGAACTCCTCTTGCATGTCAGCTCCGTAGGCCTCGGCACCGTCCTCTGGCATTCGCCACCATGGTCCAGCCGCTGTCGGTCTCTCGTGTCGGACATCCGGCCGAGGGCGTCAATGGCGAGCGGAGACGACACGGTGTCCACGGCGCCCGGGCCCTTGAGGCTCGCCGCTGGGTCGGCGCTATCGAGGCCGCAGGCAGCCTCGGGCCGGTCCGCGCCAGAGCAAGATAGGGAACGCGGCGGCCAATGTGGGTAGCCGTTCCCGATCCGCCGCAGTGCGACCCACACCTACCTTCGGTCTGGCCGAATCACCCAGATCGAAGGAGATTCTTATGCGCAGCCGACTGATGGGGATGCTCGCCGCCGCGACCGCGGCGCTCGTCCTCCCGATCGCCGCTCAGACCGCCGGTGCGACCGCGGCGACCGGCTACCTTCCGACCGCGACCGCCGTGCATTACCGGTCCCCGGTGGTGATCGCCCGTCGCGCCACTAGGAAGTTCCACTCACTCGCTACGGCCGAGAAGGCTGGTTACGGGTTGTTCAAGGACAAGCACGGCATCGCGTGCATCGCGATGCCGCCGATGGGCGGCATGGGGGTCCACTACGTCAACGGGACCCTGGTGGGTACCCCGGCCGTGCTGCTCCGGCAACCCGAGGCGCTGGTCTACGCACCCGAGCATGGGCACCTGCGGCTGGCCGCTCTTGAATATGTCGTGCTCAAAAGCGCCTGGGACCAGGCGCACGGCAAGAACGCGCCTCGCCCGCGGCTGTACGGACACCGGTTCAACATCACCTATGCGCCCAATCGCTACGGGCTCCCGACGTTCTACTCGCTGCATGCCTGGATCTGGAAGCACAATCCGGCCGGCATGTTCGCCATGTGGAACCCCCGCGTCCGCTGCTCTCGGTAGGTACCGAGCGGGCCGTGATGACCACGGACCACCGGACGCCGGCGGACACGTAGGCAGGAGGAAGCATGAAGAGCATCGCGGCCTTGGCAGCCGCCCATGACTCGACGGGACTGCGCCGGTGGCTGCAGATCGGGCTGGGCGCCTTGTGGGTGCTCGACGGGACGCTGCAATACCAGCCCTACATGTTCAGCCGGACCTTCGTGACTGGCATCATCGATCCGGCCGGCACCGGCAGCCCGGCGGTAGTCGCGAATGCGGTCACCGGTGCCGGCCACGTCCTGCTGCACGATGTCGTGCTGTTCAATGCCGCATTCGCCACGATCCAGCTGGCCATCGGGCTCGGCCTGCTGTGGCGGCCCGCGGTGAAGGGCGCCCTGGTCGGCACGATGGCCTGGGGGCTGGCGGTGTGGCTGCTGGGCGAGGGCCTCGGCGGAATCCTGACGGGCAGTGCCACCCCGCTGACCGGCGCTCCGGGCGCTGCGGTCCTGTATGTGCTGCTTGCCGTCCTGATCTGGCCGCTACGCGCACCTTCGGAAAGCCGGCCACGCGCTGCGTCAGACGGGCCGGTTACCGAGGGCAGCACCGGCGCCCCCGCACCGGCGATCAGCGTGGCCGATGCCAGCCCGCTCGGGCCGCGCTGGTCACGCCTATGCTGGCTGCTCCTGTGGGGAGGCTCGGCCTATCTGCTGCTCCAGGCACCGGTCCGCGCGCCCCGCTACCTGAGCTCGACCATCGGCGGGCTGGCGGACAGCGAGCCCGGCTGGCTGGCATCGATCGACCGGAGCGTGGCCCATGCGATGGGCTCCAGCGGCGGCGTCGTCTCGGTTGTCCTGGCGATCATTTTCCTGCTTGTCGGCGTGGCCGTTTTCATCCCGGCTGCGACTCGGCCGGCCCTGGTCCTCGCTGCCCTGAGCGCGGCGGCCATCTGGGTGCTGGCCGAGAACCTGGGCGGCATTCTCACCGGTCAGGGCACTGACCCCAACACCGGGCCACTGCTGATTCTGCTGGCCGCCGCGTACCTGCCGTGCAGGCCGCGAAGGCATGCAGCGACGGAGAGCGAGCGGCAGGCGCAGTCCGCCAGTCAGCCAGTCTGCACGACGCCCGACCGAGAACTGAGAGCCGTCGCGGTCTTCAGCGAGTCCCGTTCTTCACCCACGCATCGCACCTGGTCATGCGCAGCATCCGCGGCATCGACGGCACAGAAGGGCGTTTCGTAATGCAGGACCACCAGCAGCAGTCAGGACCATCACGGCGCCACGTGCTGGCGGGGGCGGGGGCCGGGCTGGCTGCCGCCTCAGCCGGAATACTGCCGGGAATGAGCGCCGCCGCGAACGCGGCTACGTCATCAGGCGCCCGCGGGCGGCCAAGAGTGCCCGGAGCACCAGCAAACGACGGCCTGTTCGGCCGGATCTTCCCGAGCCTGCCGCCGTTTGCCGAGGCCAGCGACCAGGTGCGCGCCGCGCTGCTCGAAGTCGGCATGCCGGGCGGGATCATGGACGCCGCCGATGATCTCGCGGCGGGCCCGAAGAACCTGATTGTCGACCCGACCGTGAACGGCAACCCGACCGCCGCGAACCCGTACGGCACCAACCCGGACAACCCGACGATGACCGCCGGGTCCACGTTCGTGGGCCAGTTCACCGACCACGACATCACCTTCGACCAGACGTCCCGGCTAGGCATCCCGCAGAATCCGCTGACCTCTCCTAACACGCGGACCCCCACGCTGGATCTCGACTCGGTGTTCGGCGGCGGGCCGGCCAGGCGGCCAGACCTGTATGTCCCCAACCCGGACGGGTCGGCCGGGCCGCAGCTGAAGATCGGCACCGGCGGCGTGCACGAGGATGTGCCCCGGGTTCCGAACGGAGACGGCACCTTCACGGCGTTGCTCGGCGACCCGCGCGACGATGAGAACGTCATGGTCGGCGGGCTGCACAGCGCTCATATTTTGTTCTATAACCGGGTCCTGGCCGAACTCAGCAACATCCGCCTGCGGGCCTTCCCCGCTGCCAGGGGCGCGGACCTGTCCAGCTCCTACGCCCAGTTCCTGATTGCTCGCGAGATCACCCTGTGGCACTACCAGTGGCTGCTGGTCAACGAGCATCTGCCGCAGATAGCCGGGCAAGCCGTGGTCAGCGACGTGCTGGCCCGCGGGAACCGGTTCTACCGGCCGCCGCGCGGCGATGCGTTCCTGCCCATCGAGTTCGGCGCCGCCGCCTACCGGTTCGGCCACTCCATGGTCCGTCCCTCCTACCGGGCCAACTTCACCAGCGGCACCGGCGACTCAGGCAGCCCGACCGCCGACCCGTTCTTCGGCCTGGTTTTCGACGCCACTGAGCCCGACTTCAGCGCGCCGGTCAGGTATGACCGCGACGATCTGCTCGGCGGCTTCCCGGCACCGCGCCGCTATGTCGGCTGGCAGACCTTCTTCGACTTCGGCGACGGGCAGGTGAAGAACAACAAGAAGATCGACACCACGATCTCCTCGGTGATGTTCACCCTCCCGGTGCCGGCCATCGCTCCGCACACCCAGACATCGCCCACTGTGCTACCCCAGCGGAACCTGCTCCGCCAGCTCACCTGGAGCCTGCCCTCCGGCCAGGCCATCGCCGCGGCCATGGGCGCCGACCCGCTTACCCCCGCCGACCTCGGTGACATCGCTGCCGTCTACGTCCTCTTCGGGACCAGTACGCCGCTGTGGTATTACATCCTGGCCGAGGCCAGGATCGCGGCCGGCGGCCTCAACCTCGGACCGGTCGGCGGACGGCTCGTCACCGAGACTCTCATCGGCCTGCTGCGCGCCGACCCCGCCAGCTACCTCAACATCTACCCGGGCTTCCGTCCCTTCCTCGGCACCGACCTGGCCCTGGGGCCAGCTCCCGACACCGCCATCACCGGCGACCGCAGCTACACCCGCGCTCACTTCCTCCACTACGCCGGAGTCGTCGCCCCCGGCACCTACCGGTAGCGCCGGGCCGGTCCGGGCAACAGACGGCCGTCAAGCGGTCTTGGCCTGGCGGCGTGCGCCCGGCGTGGCTCGCCTAGAGCGGAGTGGCTGCGGCCCGCCGCGCGGCGGCTACCTCTGTTCGCCGCGAGACGCCGAGCTTGGCCAGCACCGACGAGACGTGGTGGCCGACCGTCTTTGGTGAGATCACCAGCCTGGCGGCAATGCTGGCGTTGGTGTGGCCCGCACAGAGCAGTTCGAGCACTTCTTGCTCTCGTTGGGTCAGGCCGAGTGGATTCTCGCGGGTCGCGGCCCGCTGCCCAGCCGGAACGGATCGAATGCCGAGCGAGCGCATCTTTTGCCGGATGATGCGCGCCGCCGCGCCGGCCCCGAGCTCGTCGCAGATGTTGAACGCTCGTCGCAGCGCTAGCTCATCAGGCGCATCGAGCAGCGCGAGCGCCGCGTCGTAAGGGCAGCCCAGCGCATCGAACAGATCGGATGCCCCGCGATGGTTTCCGGTGAGCTGCAGCCGGTAGGGCTCGGCCAGTTCGCGCTGACTCGGCCGTGGCGATCCGGTACGTCGCAGCCATACCGCGATCTCGCCGTTGAGCCAGGGATCGGTGGCGTCAGTGAGCACGTCACCCGCGAGTTCGGCTTCCTGTCGCGCCGCGGTCAGATTGCCCTCGAGCCAGTGGGCCTCGGCTCGGGCCAATCGCACGGGTCCGATGTACTCCGCCTGCGTCGTTCCGTCCGCGGCGGTCATCGCGGCGTCCAGGTGCGACCACACACCTGGCTCGCCGCGGCGCGCCGCGACCTTGGCCAGGCTCGTCATCGGGATCATGCGATTCACCGGCGAGGTGATGGCGGCCAGGACGGCCTCGGCGAGCCGCGTCGACTCGTCCCAGCGTCCCAACCGCTCCAGGCTCGACGTCCGCACTCCGCGCAAGCAGGTGTAGTAGGTGAGGAGATCGCGGTCCTCGCAATAGGCGACGCCATCGCGGTAGTACGGGTCGGCCTTGGCGTAAGCCCGGTCGGCGCAATTCAGCTCGTGCAGGTTCGTGTACGCGAAGCCAGCTTCATTCTCGAGCCCGTTCTCCAGCGCGATCGACAGCGCGCGGCTCAGCACAGGCTCCCAGTCGCCACCGGCGTGCCACCGGGCCTGTGCTTCCGTCGTCATCGCCCGGCTCTGCACCGCAGGCTCGTCGAATCTGACCGCGAGTTCCTGAGCGCGCCGGGCCAGCGAGACGGTGATGTCCAGATGCCCTGGCGCAATCCGGAACGCGGCCAGCCCGTTGTATGCCGCCGCGAGTTCCACAGTGGGGCCGAGCGGTTCCAGGATGGCGACGGCGGCCTCGGCTGCGGCGAGGATCTGATCGCCGCGGCACAGCCGCCACAACACCACGGTCATCCGCCGGAGTGTGTCGCCTTCGCCGAGGGCGTTCCCGGCCGCCCGCCAGTTCTCCAGGGCTCGCACGTAGGCGATCTCGGCATCAGGCCAGCGGTCGACCGTCGACAGCTCCGTCGCGAGCTCGACACAGCGGGCCGCGATGCTGCCCGGCCCCTCGCCGCCCGCGAAACGCAGCGCGCGTTCGAACTGCCTGGCGGCTTCGCGATGGGATCCCAGCGTCCGAGCGCGACGGCCCGCCAGCTCAGAGTGCTCCAGGGCGGCCGAGCCGTCGCGGGCCTGCTCTGCGTGGAACGCCAGCCGGGCATCATCGTCGCAGCCGATATCGCGCAGCCCCCGCAGTATCCGAGTGTGGAGTTCGGAACGCCGGGCTGGCAAGACCGACTGCTCGATCGCCTGACGCGCGATTTCGTGCCGGAAGCGCAGCACCGGATGGCCGGCCACCAGTCCAGACGAGATAACCTCGGCTAGCGCAGGCCCGGCGACGACGTGGCGCAGCAGCCGCTCATCCACAGTGCCGCCGATCAGGGCCGCGGCATCGAGCGTCTCCCGTGCCTTCGGCTCCAGGCGGGCGGCGCGCGCCAGAACCACATCGCGGGCCGAGCCCGGTACCTCGCCCAGGCCTGCCTCCAGCACCGCGCGGATATAGAACGGGTTGCCGCCGGTGACGCTGTACAGCTCTGCCGGGTCTACCCCGCTGCCGGCCGACAGCGCCCGCACAGCGTGGGCACTGAGAGGAGCGAGCGAAAGGCGCCTCGTGCAGCGCTGGACGGCCAGATAGCCGAGAGCAATGCGCAGTGGGTGGGTGTCAGCCAGTTCGTCGTTGCGGTAGGTCACGATCAGCAGCACCGCGACCTCGCGGATCCGTCGCGCAAGAAAGCCCAGCATGTCGAGGGTGGCCTCGTCGGCCCAGTGCACGTCCTCGATGAGCATTACCGGCAGCGGCCCCGGCTCGCAAAGCTCGGCAAACAGGGCGCCGAAGAGTTGCTCGCGTGATGCGTCGGCCCGGCACAGGGAGTGCAGGCGGCCGTGGACCTGCTGCGCGATATCGAACAGGGGGCCGAGCGGCCGGGGCGTGAACATTCCGTCGCAGGCGCCTGACAGCAGGCGCGAGTCGGGCAAGTCGTGGGTGAACTGCTCCAGCAGGGCCGACTTGCCCACACCCGCCTCGCCTTCGACCAGGACCAGCTGGCCGTCACCACCCCGCGCATGCCCCGCAATCTCGGCCAGTGTGTCCAGGGCCGCCTTCCGCTCAAGCAGCGTTACCCGCTCGGCACGCTGTTGCGATGCGTCCGCCGCGACCAGCGAGAATGGCGTGTCGGGCATGCGGCCTCCTCGGTCCTGACGGCTCCGACACTACGATCGCGGCACCTCAAACTCCATAGGGAATACCACCCCATATTGCTGGTGAGCTCGCCGGACTCCCGGTGTCAACCGGACCGCAAGGCGAGAACGCCGCGAGCGCACGCGGCGTTCAGCCTCGCGCGCGGTTCTGTTGCGGGGACATCACGGCGCCAGTTCTCGAACTAGGGAACTCCACTCGAAAGCTGGGGAACTCCGCCCGATTCGCGCTGAGTACCGACCTGCCTACGGTCGCAGTAAAGAATCCTGTGAGCGGGGAGCATCGTTGTGTTGCGCATTGCCGTTCCACCATCCGCGGCCTGTTTGGTCCGACGTCGTAAGGCCCGGATATCTGACATGGATTGCCGTGGCAGCGTTGCCCGGCCGGGGGGCAGTCACCGCTTCCAGTTCTCCTGCGGCCAGCAAGCCCGGCTAGGACGGCGGACCTAGGATGGCTGGGTGGCGCAGTCCGACTGTCGCCCTCCTGGCTGCGGCCGGGCTGTGGGGGGTGGCGGTCACCGGGACGAAATATGCCCTGGGCGGCTTCGATCCGGTGACGCTCCTCAGTATCGAACTGATGGCGGGGGCGGGCGTTTTGTGGGCTGCCCTGCTTATTCGTGGTTACCGTCCGCCTGGGTCCTGGTGGCTTCCTGCCCTGCTGGGACTGCTCGAGCCAGCCCTGGCCTACCTGGGCGACACCTTCGGCTTGTCTCTCACCAGCGCGGTGCACGGGGCCGTGATCAACGGCCTCGAATCCGGGCTGGTGGTAGTGCTGGCTGCCGTGCTGCTCAGGGAGACGATCACCCGGCCAGCCGTCCTCGCGGTCGTGGCCGCGGTGGCAGGCCTGGCTGTGCTGGCCGACGCGGGTGCAGGCGGCAGCTCAGCGGCCGGTGACCTGCTAGTGGCTGGCGGCGTGCTCAGCGCGAGTCTCTACACGATTGTCGCCAAGCGTTTCGATGACGGCTCGGATGCCCTCTCGCTGACAGCCTGGCAGTTCACGGTGGCAACGCTCGTGTCTCTGCTGGTGACTATCCCCCGCTGGACTGCAGGGGTCAGGACCGTGCCGGCAGCGCCTCGCTTCTGGCTGATCGCCGCACTCGTCGGCGCCGGAGGCTTCGGCGCCAGTTTCCTGCTTTTCAATACGGTGATCGTTCAGGTCGATGCCGGGCGCGCGGCCATCTTGCTCAACCTCATTCCGGTATTCGGTGTCGTGAGCGCGGTGATCTTTCTCCGTGAGAGCGTGACCAGCCGCGATGCCCTCGGCGCGGTCCTCGTCGGATCATCGGTGCTCTACTTCACGATCGCCGATCGTCGCGAGGCCTCGGCAAAGACCTTGACGGCTGACCCGGCGGCGCTCGAATAAGGCCTGTGCGTGCCGAGAATCCCGTCCATCGATCTGACCAGCAGAGTTGCGCTTCCCGCCAGGTCCAAGCGCGGCAGGACCGGCCGCCCGGCGACCCGCCGGAACATCAAGGTCCTGGTTCTCCGGGTGGCCCGTGAGAGCCCCGAATGGGGGTACCGCAGGATCCGTGGCGAGCTGGCCGGCCTGGGAGTGAAGGTGGCGGCATCGACGGTGTGGGAAATTCTGAAGACGGTGTGGAAATTCTGAAGAAGGCCGGGATCGACCCGGCGCTTGCATCCACACGAGGGCATGGCCCTGATCAACGGCTCCCCGTGCGCCACCGCGCTGGCCGCCGATGTCACCCTGCACGCGCGGCACCGGCTGCGGCACAGCCGACGTCACGGGCCCAGCTCGCGCGGGCAAGTGGCGACGCGTACGGCGGGGTCGCTCACCGGGCCCGGCTCCGGCCAGCGGCGGAGCGGGCGGTGCGCTCGTAGGCCGCCCGCACGGCCGCCGCTAGCGCGAGGGCGGCGGCCACGTCCACGTGACCGGGGAGCAATCCGAGGATGTTGCCGCCGCGCAGTTCGGCGGGTATGGCCGCACCGCGCGCGGCGACCAGGGCGTGGAAGTGCCGGTAGTTCTCGCCGAAGTACAGCAGGTAGGTAGCGGGCGCGCCGGTGGCCTCGGTAACCGCGGCGACCAGCTCCCGGGCTCGGTGGCCGAGAGCGGACACTTCGGCGTCGTCTAGTCCGGTGAGGAGTTCGGCATGCCGCCGCACCCTAAGGAAAAACCATCCAGGTACTTCGTAGCCGGGCGCGACCTCGGCGGCCCACAGCTCGTCGCGGAAGACGATCGCCTCGGGTGCGGTTTGTTCCATGTTGCACAGGAGGCAGCCGGCCGGGCTGCCGTCGCCGCTCACGGCGTGTCCAGCTGGCGCGACGCCCGGCTGGCGAGGTGATCTTCGACCGTGCCCGGTGGGCGGCCGAGCAGGCGCTCGACGTCGCTGGTGACGAACTCGGAGTGGCCGTCACGGAACAGCTGGTACATCTCCTGGAAGTGCTCGGCCTCCCATCGCGGCATCCCGCGTTCTTCGAGCTGGCGCCGGACGTCGGCCGGCGTGATCTCCTGGGTGCCGATCTGCTGGCCGGTCCTGGCGTTGATCATGCCGGCGATCTCGGCGAAGCTGACGGCGCGGGGGCCGGTGAGCACGAGCGTTTGGCCGTCCCACTGTCGGCTTGCGAGCACCTCGGCAGCGCATTCGCCGACGTCGCGGGCGTTGATGAAACTGATGCCCGCAGGGCCGATGGGGTTAGGGATGGCGCCAGTGGCCTTAACCGCTGGCAGCATGATCTGGTCGATCAGCGTCTGCATGAACGCGTTCGGCCTCAGCACCGCGTAAGGCTGGCCGCTGGCCGCCAGGACGTGCTCGATTTCCCAGTGCTGCCGACAGGCTTGCGGACCGTCGGGGTTGATCGCGGAGTTGGTCCCGGACAGCTTGACGATGCGGATGCCGGTGCGGCGCAGCGCCCGAATGACCCGCAGCTGCAGGTCCGCCATCCGGTGATCGTGCGAGCTAAGCAGGAACAGCGCCCCAGCGCCCTCGGCTGCGGCCATCAGGTCATCGTCGTCGCCGGGGTCACCGCCGCGGATGTCGGCGCCCGCCGGAAGGACGGCCCGGGCGTGGCTGACGTCGCGGGCCAGAACCCGGGCCGGTACCTGGCGCGCAGCCAGGGCCCGGACGACGTGAGGACCGACAGTGCCGGTCGCGCCGACGACAAGAACAGTCACTGATCCCCTCCGCGTTGGGCCACGGGCTCGTCAGCCGAATACCTGGACGGTGGCCGTGTCGGGAATGTCGTCCTGGACCCGGACGTGGTCACTGATGTCGCGCCAGATCTCGTAACCGTGTTCCCGGCAGATCTTCCCGTCCCGGCACTGGAACGCGTGCAGCAGCCGGACGCTGACGGTGGTCCCGGGCGGGAACGGGCAGTTCCGAAACCCGTCACCGGTGATGGTCCATTCGAAGATGCTGTCGTCGAACACCCACTCCTCAGTCGCGAACCGGTGCAGGTTGACGATCTTGTGAATATTCATTGAGCCGAAGATCTTCAGGTACTCCTGCTTGACCGCCTCGATGTCCCGCAGCACCAGACCGCGGGCGGGGACCTCCCACACGATGTCGTCGGTGTATACGGCGATGGCCTTGTCGATGGTCTCGGCCGTCTCGTTGTGGAAATGCTGCTCCACCGCGGCGAGGTTGCGGGCGATGATGTCCTCACGGTGGTCGGTGCCGGTCTGCGCGGTCATGGGCCGTCTTCCTTTCCTTTCCCGGCGTTCATTGGGCGGGCATGCTGCAGATCTCGTGATTCACGCAGCGGCATCGTGGTACAGAACACCCAGATGCCGAGTCCGGAGCGGAGCCCGTCGGTCTTGGCGTCGCTGGTGCTCATCGGGTCGTCATCCGATGCTCGGTGGAGGCTTGCCTAGGATCGGTTGCTGCGGATATGCGGATCGTGAACTCACCGACGCCTTCGATACTGCTGGCCAACTCGTCCCCGTCGTGCAGGTACCGCTGAGGCGTGCGGGCCATGCCCACGCCGGAGGGCGTCCCGGTGAAGATGAGGTCGCCGGGCAACAGCGTGACAAGGCTGGACAGATACTCGATGAGCGCCGGCACGTCGAAGATCAAGTTGCTCGTGCGGGAACTCTGGACAAGTTCCCCGTTGAGCCGGCACTCGATAGCAAGGTCGTTCGGGTCGGCTAGCTCGTCGGGAGTGACCAGCGCAGGGCCGACCGGCCCGAACCCGGGACCGGACTTGCCGAGAGAGAACTGCGGCGTCGCCCCGCCGCTCCACTGGAGCTGGCGGTCGCTGATGTCCTGGCCCACGGTCAACCCGGCCACGACCTCCCACGCATCCCGTGCCGGCACGATACTGCAGTGCGTCCCGATGACGACGACGAGTTCGACCTCCCAGTCGATCGTGTCCGCGGTGATGCGCAGGTCCACAGACGGGCCGCTGACGCAGCTGGGGAACTTGGCGAAGACGAGCGGGGCGGCCGGGATCTCCAGCGCCGCTTCGCTAGCGTGGTCGGCGTAGTTCAGCCCGATCCCAAACACCTGCGCAGGGCGCGGCACCGGAGGGCCAAGTTCCCCTCGGACGGGCACTCCCCGTTCAGGCGGATACGAGCGCGCCCAGTCGGTGAATTCGTGCCAGCGCTCGTAGACGGCCTGCGGGTCGGCGTCGAACCGGCCGTCGCTGCTGTTGGCCACGTCCAGGTAGCCGCCTGGCGTCACGAGGCATAGTCGGCCGTCAACGCTGGCGATCCTCATTCTGCCGCCCCGCCGGCCGTTTGGGCGCCTGCGGAGGCACGCTCCGGCACGTGAGTCCGGCCGTCAGGTGATGCCATGCGGCCTCCTTTATATATGGCGCCTACGGTACTCGCTACGCTATATAGTTCAAGCCCTGTTTCTGTCCGCTTCGCTGGTTGCGGCGGCGCGAGCCAGGGTGGCAATGCCTTCCAGACAGGCCGCCTCGTTATCGGACAAGTGCTCACTGACCGCGCGCCGGATCTCGGCAGGCGATCCGGAGCGGGCCGCAGCCAGCAGGGTCACGTGGGCCGCTTCGCGGGCCTGCCGATCTTGGGCGCTGAGCGCATACGGGTCGAAGACGACACGGGTATAGCGGTCGCTGGCATGCCACAGCTGCCCGAGTATCCGCAGGTCCCACTCGGACGCCGCCGGCCGCATCAGCGCCATGTGCAGGTCGTGGTGAAAATTCCACAACTGGTCGATATCGTCGGAACCACTGAGGTAGGCGGCCAGCAGGTCCGCGGCACGGTCGAGTTCCGCCTTGCTGAGCAAGGAAACCGAACGCGCCGCGAGGTCGGGCTCGATCTGCTGCCGCAGGCGGAAAATCGCCCGTAGCTCCTCCCGGTTGAGCGGGCTGACCATCGCCCTGCGACCGGGACGCTGGACGATAAGTCCTTGCGCGTCCAGGCGGCGCAGCGCTTCCCGCACCGGGATGTGGCTGACGCCGAGCTGAGAGCTCAGCTCGGCGATGGAGAACGTGCGCCCCGGTGGGAGCGCGCCGCTGAGGACAGCCCGCCGCACTTCCGCAGTTACCCGGTCCACCGCCGAGTCACTGCTAGCAACCGACCGCAGCTGCAACGGCGTCACAGGGCTCGAAGGCTCAGGCACTTCTATAGAATAGCGTGATTCTGCCCGGCCTAAACCATGCCTGCTCGCCAAGACCGCCCTTTACAGAGCTCACGGCTAGGACGAAGCTCAGGCTCGCCGGGGCTCGACTCTATATACTTTACCTCGTGCCGTGGGCGCCCTACTCCGGCGTGCGCGACCACGCACCGCCCGAAGGAGGCGACCTTATGGGCAGAGGCCCGGGACTTGAGCACAAGCTCGCCGCGCCGACCCGGTAGCCGTCCCGCCGAAAGGCATCCTGATTCATCTCGAGGGGTCAGCCCGATCGCTGAGAAATGCAGTAACCGTCGAGTTAAGAGGCGGGCGAGCCTGGAGAGGCACGGCCTGGCTCACGGGACGGATGCCAAGCAGTCGTAAGCGGCGAGCCTGCCCTCGACTTCACCGCGTGGTGGCGTCGGGAGGGGTGCCAGCGGTCCCGGTGCCTAGCGCCGCGCGGGCGATCTTCTCGTTGTGGCCTAGGTGCTCATCGACCGCGCGCGCCGCCGCGTCTGGATCTCGGCGTCGGTACACGTTTACCAGGCTTTCGTGCGCATGCCGCCGACGGTGATGCTCTTCCGGATCGGGGTCGAGCAAACCGAATCCGATTCGGATGTAGCGCTCGGCGGCGCGCCACAGGGTAGTCAGCGTGCGTATGTCCCAGGCTGTGGCAGCGGGTGCGAAGAGCGCGAGATGAAAGTCGCGGTGCGCGTCGTAGATCGCGTCCATGCTCCGTTCCGGATCGCCGAAATCGGCTGCCTGGCGTTCGAGCCGGTCCAGCTCAACGTCGGAGATCAGCGTGCACGAGCGCCGCGCGAGATCCGGCTCGAGCAGGCGGCGCAGGCGGTAGATGGCGTGCAGGTCGTCCAAGTCGATCGGCGCGATGATCGCGCTCCGGCCCGGGCGTATCACGACCAGGCCCTCGCTCTCCAGATTGCGCAGGGCTTCGCGGACCGGGATGAAGCTCACGTCGAGCATGGTCGCGAGGCCGCGGAGCGAGAACCTCTTGCCCGGTGGCAGGGCACCGGACAGGATCGAGCGCCGAAGTTCGGCCGTGACTAGGTCACCGACGGTGCGGGCCTCGATGGGACGGACCGCCGCCGCTGAAGACGCCATCCTGGCCCTCGCTTCCAACGACGATCCGCATTCTGACATCAACTATATGGCCCGCCGCAGCTGCCTCTCAACGATGCTATAACGTATAACGGCGAGCAGTCTGGCGAACGCGATCGGCGGTGACTCCATGGGAACGGTCGACCGGAGCGGATTTCGGTTCGCGTGTTGGGTTTCGGTGAGAGCTATGAGCGCATCGTGAAGATCGTCGCCCTCGAAGAGCACACCTTTCCCCGCGATATCCTGCAGGCCGCGGGTCTCGATTTGGGCAGTCGGGCGAGCCGGAAGGCCGATGAGCTCAATGATCTGGGCGAGGGCCGGTGTGCACGATGGATGCCGCGGGCGTCGATCTGCAGGTGCTGTCGGCACTGGCCCACGTCGTGCAACAGCTCGAGCCGACACGGGCAGCCGAGGTTTCTTGCGCGCTCAACGACAGCATGGCGGCAACCGTCACGGCACACCCTGACCGCTTCCGGGCATTCGCGACGCTGCCGATGTCGGCTGCCGAGCAGGCCGTCAGTGAGCTCTGTCGCGCCGTCGAAAGGCTCGGTTTCCTTGGCGCAATGATTCACGGCCAAACCAACGGAGTCTTCCTCGACCACCCATCCGTTGAGCCCGTGCTCGCATGCGCCGAGCGGCTCGGTGTTCCCATTTATCTGCATCCTGCCCCGCCGCCGCCGGCCGTGCAGGAGGCGTATTACTCCGGGTTGCAGCCGGATCTTGCCGCTGCGCTCGCGACCGCCGGCTGGGGCTGGCACGCCGAGTGCGGGATGCATGTGCTGCGGATGATCGTCGCTGGCGTTTTCGAGCGCCATCCCGCGCTGCAGCTGATCGTCGGGCACATGGGGGAGGGATTGCCGTTCTCGCTGGCTAGGGCTGATGACATGCTGAGCCCGCTCACCAAGGACCACGCGGCGTCGGTCGCCGAGACGGTACAGCGGAACGTCTACATCACCACCTCCGCCTATACCACCATTGCTCCGCTCCAGTGCGCGCTGACGGTGTTGGGCGCAGACCGAATCCTGTTCTCCGTCGACCACCCGTTTGCCGACAGCGCCCAAGCGACCGCCTTCCTCCTTACTGCTCCGCTGAGCCCTGGGGACCGCGAGAAGATAGCGCACGGCAATGCTGAGCGAGTGCTCGGTCTCTGACCGGCGCCACGATTCGGCTTCGGCTCAGATCGGGTACACGCCGGCGCCGCGGCTGAGCGTGGTCAGCCGGATCTCAGTGAAGTCCTCCATCGCGTGATGGCCGGAGCGGCCTTAGCCACTGTCCCTGACACCACCGTTGGAAAGAGCTCAACGACGAGCGTCGGCGCGTTGACGTGGACGATGCCGGTATCGATGTAATATTTCCGGCCACGCTCCCTCCATAAGTGCGCCCGCGCCACGATCACTGGGCCTGTGTGGACGGCCGTAATCGTCTGCCTTCAGTCAGTCGCGGCTTCGATGCCCGCGCACCAGACACGGTGCACGCGGCGGCTATCGGTGATCACAGCGGACGGGTCACCGTCGATCAGGACCAGGTCCGCCCGTAGTCCGACGCGGACGGCGCCGCGGTCGGCAAGTCCGAAATGCCTGGCCGGCAGCCAGGTGGCGGCGGCGATCGCCTCGACAGGTGACAGGCCAGCTTGAACCAGCAGCTCGAGCTCGCAGTGCAGGCTCGCTCCATGGCTGATGTTGGCCGGTACGCCGACGGTCGCATTGGCGTCGGTGCCAGCGAGAATGGGGACGCCGGCCCGGTGAAGCAACCCGACGGAGTGCTGAGCGTTGTGATAGCCCGGACCGGCCCGCGTTGACTCGTCATCCGGTGCGCCATCCGCCCCCCGGCCGAAGAACTTTCGAGCCACGGCGTCCATCATCGTGAGCGTCGGCACCGCAACGCCTCGGCTTTGGACCAGGCCTGCGATGCAGGCGTCGTCGAGGACTGCGTCCAGCGGCACATGCGTGATCACGTCGGCCTTTGCCGCCAGTGCCATCTGGTAGGGGACCAGCGTTGCCGCGTGGGCCACCACCAGCTTGCCTTGCCGGTGCGTCACGGCGACGATAGCGTCGAGCGTGGCTTGATCGGGTCCCGGCACGTCCGCGATGACCTTGATGTAGTCCGAGCCCTCGGCAAGCCGATCTCGGACGAAGTCCTCGGCTTCGGCTGGCCCCGCGAGGAGCGCGGCGTCAGGCCGGCCCGGCATCTTGCTATGGGTCGAACCGGGCGCCGTGGCGGGAATTCCTGCGCTGCGGATATCGGTGACCCCACGGCGGTTGCGGAGTTCGGCGACGAGCACAGGCGGCCAACATGCCATGTCCAAAGCGGTGGTGATCCCGGCGCGGGTGAGTTGCCCCAGGTTGTCCGCGCCGTGCAAATGAACGTGTGCGTCAATAAAGCCGGGTAGCAGTGCGCCCCCTGCGCCGTCGACGACGCGTGCGCCGACGGCATCTAGGTCCCGGTCGATCGCGGTAATCTCGCCGCCGTCGATCCGGACGCAGGTGCTGTCACTAATCCCGGTCCCGTCGAAGACCCGAACATTGCAAATCACGATGGCAGGTTCTGCGCGTGCGGTCATGTGGGGTCGCCTCGTCCCTAGGCCACGGTTGCTGTTATAACATATACTTGTTAACGTTCTCTCCCGCAGGGAACCCGGCTCCGGCGCGGGAGCCACGGCTACGAACCGCAAGCCGGTCGCGCCGACGGCAGAACGTGCCGGCACGGGCACCACCAAGGGAGTTCGACATGCGTCGTCGACACCTGGCGCACAGTCGCGGCAGGGCGGCCGGACGATGAGCACGCACCTTGACCGTGTTGCGGTGGTGACGGGCGCCGCGAACGGCTTCGGCCGCGCGATCGCGATCGAGTTCGCCCGCCGGGGGGCCGATATTATCGCCGTCGATCTCAGGCCCACCCAGGACGTGGTTTCGGAAATTGAGGCCCTAGGGCGCAGGGCGATTGGATTGCGAGCCGACGTGTCCGATCCTGATGTTGCCACGGCGCTGGCCGACGACCTCATGGCGTTCGGCGGGCGGGTCGACATTCTCGTCAACAATGCCGGCGTCATCTCGTCCAGGGACATCTTCGACCTCGACTTCGCGGAGTGGAAGCGCCTGCACCAGGCTAATATCGATTCGCAATTCCTGATGACCAAGGCGGTCATCGGCTCGATGCGCGCTAACGGATGGGGGCGCATCGTAAATCTCGCCTCCAACTCCCTGGGCCTGGCGGTTCCCGGCCTGGTGCACTACATGGCCAGCAAGGGCGCCGTGATCGGCTTCACTCGGGCTCTGGCCACCGACCTCGCGCCGTTTGGTATCACTGTCAACGCTGTCTGCCCGACGGCGTCGCGCACTCCCGGAGGCGAGCGCAACATCGGCCAGCGCAAGTTCGACGCGATCTCGCAAATGCAGGCAATCAAACGAGTCGGTCTCGCCGAGGACATCGTCGGCACCGTGTGCTTTTTGAGCAGCGACGACTGCGCATTTCTCACCGGCCAGACCCTGGTCGCCGACGGCGGCCTGATGCGCGTGTGAGCGCGGAAAGGAATCCGACAATGAGCACCACTGAGGAATTCGTTCATACGGTGGCCGGATCCGGCCCGGCCCAGGCCATGAGATTCTCGGGACGGAAGCGGTTGCCGGACGCACCAGTAAGGGCCGACACTCCGCTGGTCATCGCGGTTCCCGGCGGCACATACACCTCCATTTATTTCGACGTGCCCGGCTACTCGTTGCTCGATCGCGCGACCGCAGTCGGCGTGCCGATCTTCGCGATCGACCGGCCCGGCTACCGAGGCAGCACTCCTGTCTCCCCCGGTGAGTCGATCATCCTGGCAAACGCCGAGGTGCTTGATCAGCTCGTCGCGGAGCTATGGGACCAGCACGGCGACGGCGCCTCCGGCGTGGTCCTGATTGGTCACTCGATCGGCGGCGCTGTCGTAACCGCGATGGCGGCCCGGCAGCCGTCATGGCCGTTGCTCGGAATCGCGGTCTCCGGCTGCCTGCTGCAAGTGCCCGGCGAGTCGCGAGCCGCGTGGGACGCGTTGCCTGAAGCCGAGATGGTCGAGCTGCCGAGCCCCATGAAGGACTTCGTCATGTTCGGGCCGGAATGGACCTATCGCGAGGGTATGCCTACTGCCAGCCACATCGCGGACTCGCCGGTCCCGAAGGCCGAACTGCTCGACATCACCAGCGGTTGGATCCAGCGGGTCCGCTCGCTTGCCGGCCAGGTCACCGTGCCAGTGCACGCCCGGCAGGGAGAATTCGACCGGTTGTGGATCACCGACGAGCAGCAGGTCACCGGCTTCGGTGAGACCTTCACCGCAGCACCCACCGTCGATGCGAAGCTAGTCCGCTCGAGCGGGCACTGCATCGACTTTCACCGCGGCGCTGCCGCTTTCCACCTCGAGCAGCTTGCCTTCGCCCTCGCCTGCTGCATCAAGGCAGAGTGAACCTACCGCTTCGATGACAGCGATCGGCACACAGGTGCTCATCGTGGGTGGTGGCCCGGTGGGCCTGGCCACTGCGATGGAACTCACCTTCCAGGGCGTCGACTGCGTCGTTGTCGAGCCGCGCCGGACGGTGTCAGCCACGCGCCCGCGCGCCAAGACCACATCCGCCCGGACGATGGAGCTATTCCGGCGCTGGGGTTTCGCCGGCGAGGTCCGCAAGCGGGCGCCGATCGAGGTCGGCTGGTCGAGCGACATCGCGTTCTGCACGAGCGCTACCGGGCGCGAGATTACCCGGTTCACCGGTGTGCTCGGGCTCGACCTCATCCGTACCGACCTCGCCGCCGAACCGGGCCAGCAGGTGGCTCAACCCGTGGTCGAACAGGCACTGCGAGACGCGCTCGCCCACTCGGGGCGCGCCCGCCTTCTCATCGGTCAGCGTGTGCTCGCCATCAAGGCACACGAAGACCAAGTCACCGGGGTCATCGCCGACGACGCCGGGGCTACAGCCAACTTCGCCGCCGACTACGTCGTGGGCGCCGACGGTGCCCGCAGCATCGTCCGCAAGGCGATGGGCGCCACCTACACCGGCGGCAATGCGGGGCGACCCAACCTCAGTATCGTGTTCCGCAGCCCCAGGCTGGGCGAGCATCTCGCCGGCCCCCCCGCGCTGCACTACTGGGTGCTCAACCCGGACGCGCCAGGAGTTGTCGGACCCCTCAACCTGGCTGGCACATGGTGGGCCATCGCCACCGGCCGGCCCGACGACGACCGGGCCGACCCCGCCGTGCTCGTGCGAGCCCTGCTCGGGCGTGACGTTCCCGTCGAGGTGCTGGGAACCGACCCGTGGCAGGCGCGCGCGCTGCTGGTCGATCGGTACCGGAAGGGGCGGCTATTCCTCGTCGGTGACGCCGCCCATCAGAACCCGCCGTGGGGCGGCCACGGGTTCAACACCGGCGTCGGCGATGCAGTGAACCTCGGCTGGAAGCTGGCCGCGGTTCTGCACGGCTGGGCGCCCGTTGAGTTGCTTGACAGCTATGAATCCGAACGGCGCCCCATCGCGGAGCAGACCATTGCGATCGCGGCAGCGAACACCGCCGCGTTGCCCACCGACCTCGCGCTTGCAGCCGCACAGGACGATGACACGGCCGTACGGGCCCTCGCAGACCGTGTGAGGTCAGCGAAGAAGCTTGAGTTCTACTGCCTCGGCCTGGTTCTCGGTTACGGCTACGGCCCGGGCGCTGGATCGCAGACGAGCGACGGCACCGACTTCACCGCGCGAGCACTCCCCGGCAACCGGCTGCCGCACCGCCAAGTCCGACCCGGCCTGTCGCTATACGACCTACTCGGCCGCGGCTTCACTCTGATCGGTGACCCGTCGCGCGCTGAGCCCCTACGCACCCTCGCCAAGACGTGCGGCGTTCCGCTTACCTCGGTACCTGACATAGGAGTGCCTGTGCAGGAGTTCCTCGACGCCGCGCTTCTTCTTGTGCGGCCGGATCAGCATATTGCCTGGCTTGGAGACCGCGTCACCCCACAACTCGCCCCCGAGGTCATGGCTAGCGCGCTCGCCGGGTTCGGACCGTCGGCCCGCATCCGGCAAAGCGGACCATGAGAGCGCATCTCCGCCGCATCTGACTCACGAAGAACCTCGCACCTGTTCGTTGCGGGCAGTGGACACCCGGGCTCGCTGCCGCAGGGCAGGGCCATGCAGTCCGTCTTGGTCGCTGTCCCGATCCGCTTGCGCAGGCTCCAGGCAACCGTTGCATGTGAAGGAGATTGCGTGTCCAAGCCCATCGACGCTGCACTGTTCCGGGAAACCCTGGGGCACTACCCAACGGGGGTGGCCGTCGTCACGGCAGTGGCAGAGGACGGCAACCCCGCAGGCATGGTCGTCGGAACATTCTCTTCGGTCCCCCTGGACCCACCCCTGATCGCATTCTTTCCTGCCAGCAACTCGAGAAGCTTCGCCCGGCTCAGGACCGCGCGGAGGTTCTGCGTCAACGTGCTGGCATCTGATCAGGAGCCGCTCTGCCGCCGGCTCGCGACCGGCGGAGCAGGCAAGTTCGACGGGGTGCGCTGGCGGCTAGAGCCGCTCGGCTCGCCGGTTCTCGGGGGCGCCGTCTCCTGGGTCGAGTGCACGTTCGAGGACATCCGTGAAGCGGGCGACCACTACATCGTCCTGGGACTGGTCCACGAGCTCGCCGTCGAGCGTTCCACGCTCCCACTGCTCTTCTTCCAGGGCGGCTACGGGCGGTTCTCGACGGCGCAGGTCAAGGGTTGGATTCACAGTCTCAAGGAGGTCGCTGCCTTCGCGGCGGTCATGAACGGCAGGCGTCGGTGATCGGGCAGGCTCCTCGCGCGTTGACGGCCGCTGTGGAAGAACGAGCGACATCGGCGTGGCTGTGGATATAGCCGCCGAACTGTCAGACCCGCGTGCTTTCCATGCGCCCGATTCGTGCGAGCCTGGGCCACGCACGCCAAGGCTGGCGCCCCGTGAGCGGCTACCCGACCTGCGCGGGAAGGTTGCCGTGGTCACCAGCGGTGCTTGCGGCATTGGTGGGCATCGCCACCCAGCTGATCGGCGAGGGCACACGGGTGATCACCGCCGGGGCGGCGTTACGGCAGGATGCCTTCCACGAGAGCCTGTTGCAGCCGGTTGGCGGTAGCAACGTCGGGCGTGCGGGCGGCGAGAATGTCGGCGTAGAGGAAAGACTCCCCCAGCCGGACGAGCGCGTAGGCGAGCGCGTCCGGCTCGGTGAGGGTGACCAGGCCGAACTCGGCGATGTCGCGGCGCAGGAGTGCCGCGACGTAGGCCACGATGCCGGGCTGGACCGGGCCCTGGGGGTTGGTCAGCACCCGCATCGCGAGCGCGGGCTCGTCGTCCAGGAGCCGGCGCAGCCCCTTGGACTGGGAAACGATGGCGTTGATGTGCCGCCCGGTGCCCGGCGTGTGCAGCTCGCCGTTCGGCCGCTCGGCCTCCCACCGGGCCGTCGCCGTCTCCAGGGTTCGTGCGGTGAGCACCCACAGGGCATTGCCTAGCAGCGCCTCGCGGCTGCCGGCGTGCCGGAACAGCGTCACCCTGGACACGCCGAGCTCGTCGGCGATGCCTTGCATGTCCAGCCGCCTGCCCTCGTGCACCCACCTGGCTGCGAGGACGACGGCCCGCGCGGGACGGCCGCTGTCCGGACCGCGCTGGCCGGACGGCGAGCGCGTCATGCTCCGGTCACGCATAGCGGCCCGGCTCAGGCACGGCCTGCATCCTCGGCTGCGGCGGCCGTTGGCTCGGCTGCCGAGGTGTTGAACACGCTGCTGACGATCGCCTCGGCTACCGGCCCGTACGGTGGAAGGAACGCGTCGGCCAGGTCGCCGGTGCCGCGGACGACGACGCCGCGCGGGTTGGAGAACTCGCGGAAGCCCTCGATGCCGTGGTGACGGCCGGTGCCGCTTTGCCCGCTCCCGCCGAAGCCGAGCGAGGGCAGCGCGCCCTGCAACGCGCAGATGTTGATGCACGCTCCGCCGGACGTCGTCTGCCGCAGCACGCCCTCCGCGACCTCGGTGTCGTCGCTGTAGACGTACAGCCCCAGCGGGCGCTCGCCGGCGTTGACCTGCGCCACCGCATCGCCGAGGTCGTCATACGGGATCACCGGCAGGATCGGGCCGAAGATCTCCTCCTGCATGATGCGCAGGTCCTCCGGCGGGTCGATCACCAGGACCAGCGGCAGCCGCCGGCTCGCCCGGTCGCTGTCGCCGCCGAGCACGACCATCCGTGCCCCGCGGGCCCGCGCCTCCTCAACCATGGCCTCGATCCGCTCCAGGTGCCGCTGGGTGATGATACCGGTGCAGTCCCCGGACGAGGTGTAGCCCGCGAGCTCGTTCGACATGTAGGTCTTGGCGTGCGTGACGAAGTCGTCGACCTGAGCCCGCGGGACAAGCGCGTAGTCGACCGAGATGCACATCTGCCCGTTCTTGACCAGCTTGGTGCCGATGACGCTGCGCACGCTGTGCAGGTCGACGCTGTCGGCGGCCAGGATGGCGGGGCACTTGCCGCCGAGCTCGAGGGTGACGGGAACAAGGTTCTCCGCCGCCGCCCTTGCCACCTCACGGCCGATCTCGGCGCTGCCGGTGTAGAGGAGATGGTCCCAGCGCAGCGTCGGGAACTCCTTCGCAAGGGTCAGGTCGCCGACCGAGACCGCCACCAGGTCCTCGGGGAAGGTCCGCGCGATCATCTGCCGCAGCAGCTCGGCGCAGGCGGGCGTGTAATCAGACGGCTTGATGATCACCCGATTGCCGGCCGCGAGCATCTCCACCAGCGGGCCGACCGACAAGTCGAACGGGAAGTTCCACGGCACGATGTTGCCTACCACGCCCTTGGGCTGGTACCTGATGGCCGCTTTGGCGGTGCCGTAGAAGGCGGGTTCGGCGAACCGGTCGTCCTCTGCCATCCACGATCCGAGCTGTTCGATGGCATAGGCCGCCCGGCCGGCCACCCCCAGCACTTCCACCAGGTCGGTGAACAGCTCCGGGTGGACGCCGAAGTCCGCGCTCATTGCCGCGCGGATCTCGGCGCGGTGTCCCGTCACCATGTCGGCCAGAGCGCCGAGATGGCCGGCGCGCGTCGCGGCATCCGGGTAAGGGTCAGCCTGGAACGCTGCCCGCTGCACGGCGAACAGCCGGTGCAGCTCGGCGATCGCCGGGCCATCGTCAACGTTGACGGTCTCAGACGGAGTGATCAGGGAGGTCATGACGGCTCCTCGCGGTGTGATACATCTGACGGAAGTGTTGCATAGTTGGCCGACCGATGGAATCCTCAGCGGAAAGGCTGAAAGCATCGGATGCAGCAGATGAGGAGTCGCGATGAGCGCTGATGTCGCGCCTGCCGCGGACACGCCCGCACCGGCCCACGTCGACGTGCTCATCGTGGGTGCCGGGCTGTCAGGAATCGGGGCCGCGTGCCGCCTGCAGACCGATATGCCCGGGACGTCGTACGCGATCCTCGAGGCGCGCGGCACCAGCGGCGGCACTTGGGATTTGTTCCGGTTCCCGGGCGTCCGCTCGGACTCCGACATGTTCACCCTCGGCTACCCGTTCCGGCCCTGGAAGCAGCCGCAGGCGATAGCCGGCGGCAGCGAGATCCTTCGGTACGTGCGGGAGACAGCGGCGGAGTACGGCGTCGACCAGAAGATCAGCTACCACAGCCGGGTCGTGCGGGCCGACTGGTCCAGCGACGACACCCGGTGGACGGTCACGGTCGACCACGCACAGACCGGCACGCGCAGCGAGCGCACCTGCTCGTTCCTCTACCTGTGCCCGGGCTACTACCGCTACGACCAGGGCTACACGCCGGACTGGCCCGGTCGCGGCAGCTTCACCGGCACGATCGTGCACCCGCAGCACTGGCCCGAGGATCTCGACCTGACCGGCAAGCGCATCGTCCTGATTGGCAGCGGCGCGACCGCGGTGACCATCCTCCCGGCCATCGCCGGGACTGCAGCCCATGTGACGATGCTGCAGCGCTCGCCGTCCTACGTGCTGTCGCTGCCGAACGGCGACCCCGTCGCTGGCCTGCTGCGCAAGATGCTGTCCGAGCGCCGCGCCTACGCCGCGGTCCGGTGGAAGAACGCGCGCCTGGCGACCATGATCTACAACTTCTGCCGCCGCCATCCAGAGAGGGCCCGCGCGATGCTCCAGAAGGGCGCCGCGAGGCGGCTGCCCGCCGGTTATGACATCGCCACGCATTTCACACCCGCCTACGCGCCGTGGGATCAGCGCATGTGCCTGGTGCCCGACGGGGATTTCTTCGCCGCGATCAAGTCCGGCCAGGCTGAGGTGGTAACCGACCACATCGAGGAGTTCACGCCTGCCGGGCTGCGACTGCGCTCGGGCGCCAAGCTGGCTGCGGACGTGATCATCACCGCCACCGGGCTGAACCTGGCCCCGGTCGGCGCAATCCCGATGACGGTCGACGGTGAGCTCGTGGTCGTGCGGGAGCATGTCGCTTATAAAGGCATGATGCTCGACGGCGTGCCCAATATGGCGTTCGCGATCGGGTACACCAACTCCTCCTGGACGCTCAAGGTGGACCTGGTGGCCTGCTGCGTGACGCGCATGCTGCGGTTCATGGCCGTGCGCGGCTACGCCACGGTCGCGCCGCGAGTCCCGGCCGGCGGGCTGCACACCTCACCGTTCATCGACATGACCTCGGGTTACTTCGAGCGGTCCCGGCACACGCTGCCGCTGCAGGGCGACCGGGCGCCATGGCGGCTGCGCCAGCACTACTTCAAGGACGCGGCGCTGTACCGCGAGCCCATCGACGAGAAGGACCTGGACTTCCGCCCGGCGGCGATCCTGCAGCCGGCCGGCTGACCCGCTACGCCGGAGGACGCTCGTGAATCGCACATTGACTGGCGGCGCCGTCCTGCTGACCGCGACAGCCGGGGCAACCGCAGGGACAGCAGCTGCGCTGCGGCGCAAGGTTGCCGCATCCCCCCTCAAAGCCGGCGATTTGACGGGCAGGACAGCGGTAGTGACCGGGGCGGCGTCGGGCATCGGCCGCTCACTTGCCCTCCTGCTCGCCCGGCGCGGCGCCCTCGTGCATGCCGCTGACATTAGCCAGACTGGCGTCGCGGCGGTGGTCAAGGAGATCGACGCGGCCCTGGGCAAGGCCGTCGCCCATGTGATCGACGTCAGCGACGCGGACGCCGTCGGCCTGCTCGCCGACGCGGCGTTCGACGGCGGCTCGGTCGACTTCCTATTCAACAACGCGGGTATTGGCCAGGCCGGCGAGCTCACCGACACGACCCTGGCGGACTGGCGGCGGCTGATCGACGTCAACCTGCTGGGAGTGGTGAACGGGCTGCACGCGTTCCTGCCCCGCCTCCTGGAACAAGACAGGGCCGCCCACGTCGTAAACACCGCGTCGATGGCCGGGCTCGTGCCGGCCGCCGGGCTCGGCGCCTATTCGGCAACCAAGGCCGCCGTCGTCGCCCTCACCGAGGCGCTCGACATCGAGCTGCGCGGCACCCAGATCCGGGTATCGGCGCTGTGCCCAGGCGTGATCAACACGCCGATTGTCACTACCTCGGTCATGCGCGGCGACTGGGAGGACAGACGGGGCCGCCTCATAGACCTCTACGCGACGAGAGGCTGCTCGCCGGACGTCGTCGCCCGGCAGGCGCTAGCCGCGACCGGCCGCGGGCGGCTGATTATCCCGGCCCCCAGATATCAGGTGGTGCCGCACTGGCTGGTCAAGCGGATGATCCCGGCCGCGGGCCGGGCGGTGTCCGTAGCGAGCTACCGATATCTGACGAAGAGGCCGTGATGCCGCCCCCGCGGCGGCCCTGCTAGGTACCGGCCGCAGCGCGCATGAACTACCGCCCCGAGATCTAAGGAGCGAGCATGGACTTCAACCTGGCCGTCATCCTCACCGAATCGACTCGCCGCATGCCCGGCAAGCCGGCCGTGATCCTGCGCGACGTCAAGATCAGCTACGCGGAGCTAGGCGCCCAGTCTGACCGGGTCGCCGCCAATCTTGCGGCGGCCGGGCTGAAGGCCGGCGACCGGATTGGGCTCCAGCTGCCCAATATCCCGCAGTTCGTCATCGCCTATTTCGGCATCCTCAAGGCCGGCGGTGTCGTCGTTCCGATGAACCCGCTGCTCAAGGCCCCGGAGATCGAGTTCCAGCTGAGAGACTCCGGCGCCCGGGCACTGATCACCTACAGCGGGTTCCTGGACGAGGCAGCGAAGGCGGCCGAGGCGGCCGGAACGGGATCGTTGTATGTCGTCGGCGACGCAGCTCACACGCCGCCGGTCGCGTCGTTCGAGACCCTGCTGGCCGGCGATCCGCCGGACCCGCAGCTCACGCCGGTCAGCCCCGCGGACCCGGCGGTCATCATCTACACCTCCGGCACGACCGGGACCCCGAAGGGCGCGGTGCTGTCGCATTTCACCCTGTACATGAACGCCGACATCTCCGGCCGCCTGTTCGAGTTCCGAGACGACGATGTTGTGATCGTGGCGCTGCCGCTGTTCCACGTCTTCGGGCTGTCGTCCATCCTGAACATCTGCATGCTGCTGGGCGGGACAATGACGCTCGTTCCCAGATTCGACCCGGCGGCCGTACTCGAGACCATCCAGCGAGACCGCGTGACCATTTTCGAGGGCGTCCCGACCATGTACCTCGCGCTGCTGAACGCGCCCGGCCTCGACGGCTACGACACCTCCTCGCTGCGGGTCGCGGTGTCCGGCGGGGCGCCGATCCCGGCCGAGGTCATCGACACCTTCGAGCGCCGGTTCGGTGTGGTGATCCTGGAAGGGTACGGGCTGTCTGAGACCTCGTCCACTACCACGTTCAACATCAGCGCCGCCGAGCGCAAGGTCTACAGCGTCGGCAAGCCGATCTGGTCAGTCAGCGTGCAGATCTGGGACACGCAGGGACGGCCGCTGCCAGCCGGCCCCGAGCACGTGGGCGAGATCATGATCCGCGGCCCCAACGTGATGACCGGCTACTGGGGCAACCCCGAGGCCACCGCGCAGGCGTTCAGCGATGGCTGGTTCCACACCGGCGACCTCGGCTATTTCGACGACGACGGGTACCTATTCATCGTCGACCGGATTAAGGACCTGATCATCCGCGGCGGGTACAACGTCTACCCGCGCGAGGTCGAGGAGATTTTCTACGCGCACCCCGCTGTGGCCGAGGCCGCGGTCATCGGCGTACCCGACCCCAGAATGGGCGAGGAGGTGCATGCCTTCGTCGCGGTCAAGCCGGGCCAGTCGGTCACAGCGGCTGAGCTCACCGAGTTCGTCAAACAGCGAGTAGCCGCCTATAAGTACCCGCGCAGCATCGAGTTCCGCGACAGCCTGCCGAAGGGCGCCACCGGCAAGATCCTCAAGAAAGATCTGCGCCCCGGCTGACCGGGTCCGGCCGAGATGACCGCTGCATGTCCCGCCTACCCGGACACCGAGTACGCCGCTGGGCTGATCGCGCCCGGCACCGTACACCATGTCGGGCCCGACCCTGGATGCCTTCGCCGATCACGGCCAGGTCAGCGGCGACACCATGACCGGAGGCTACGACGGCAGCCGCGACCTGCTCGACCAGCTCGCGGCCGCAGGCATCGACTTCGATGACGTCACCGAGTACCCGGAACGCGACGGCCTGGCCCAAGTTCGAGAAGAGCTGGGGCGAGCTGGGAGCGTCGGTCGCCGCCGAACTGGAACGGCACCGCCACCCATCCTGATGGACCGCCCGGGTGGCGTCATAACGCGGCCGGGATGTCCCTGGTGATGGCGAGCCTGCGGCCTGGGAGTCCATGGTCAGCAGGTCGAACGTCAGGATGTCGAGCCCGGTGCCGCCGCGCAGTTCGCGGCAGGCTCCGGTGACGGCGGGGCATGCGGCGACACGTGCCAGCTGCTGCTCGTTTTCACCCGCGACAAGACCGGCAACGCACCAGCAGGCGCAGCCTCGCCGAGCTCGACGCCACGCTGATCGGCGCGTTTCCTCCAGCACCTGGGTTCTTCCAGCACCTGGAATGACAGCGGAAACGGCAGCGCGGCCCGGAACGCCCGCGAGCGCCTGATGTTTGGCTGCGGGCGGCCGGGGCAGCCGGGTGTGGATGCACAGGACAGATGTGCACGGACAGGCAGCGGGCTGCGGACATAAATACCGGAAGCGGGGATCTGGCATGGCGGACAACCAGGAGCCGAGGAACGAGGCTGAGACGTCGGAGGGTTTCGAGCCGGGCACCGTAGACGAGAACAGCCACGGCTGGGCACCGGATACTCCGGGAACCGGCGAGGCGAAGAAGCGGGTCGTCGAGGCAGACCGGAAGGCGTTCGAGGGTAACGACACCCAAGACGAAGCCACGGGCGCGGCGGTGCAGGGCCCGGACCTGACCGGCGGCCATGTGGGCGAGAGCACCAGTCGGCGCGGCGAGGACGTCGTGAAGGAAGAGGGCAAGGAGCCTGGTCGATTCGATGGGCCACCGCAGGGTGAGTCTCAGCGCCCCACCGGTGGAACCACCGCCCGCGGCGCCACCGGCGTCGATCCCCAGGACCCGATTGATGATGAGTCCCCCTATCTCCAGCCCAGCTGACGGCCTAGGCCTGCAGG
This sequence comes from uncultured Actinomycetota bacterium, assembly GCA_963778075.1. Taxonomy (GTDB): domain Bacteria; phylum Actinomycetota; class Actinomycetes; order Streptosporangiales; family Streptosporangiaceae; genus JASHPR01. The sequence goes on from CAVZTJ010000002.1 coordinate 98,308, forward strand.
GCAGGGCGTGCTCGCTGTGGCGGCATTGACCGCCAGCGGACGCTGCCCATAAGCATCCCTGGATGACGACCACGATGATCACGATCACGACGATGGTTCCAATGCCGATAAACATCGAGGTTCTCCTCGGATACGCCAACTCGCGCGACGGCGCTGCTTGAAGTTCTGGGCAAGCACGAGGCCCGGCTGGGGATAGCGGCCCGGCAGGCCGCGCATGCTACTTCTTGAAGACGTCCTCGACTTTTTCGCCGGCCTGCTTGAGGTCGCCCTTGGCCTGATCGCCGCGGCCCTCCGCTTCGAGGGGACTCATCGCCGGTGGCTTTGCCGAGGCCTTCCTTGACCTTGCCCTTGCCGCTCTCGGCGGTGTTCTTGACCTTGTCCTCTGCACTCATCGTGCTGCCTCTTGTTCACTGGAAGAACCGGAAGCCTCGGGTGAGGCGACGCGGGTGACACGTTCCTTGATGTTGCGGCGGCGCTGACCTGCTCGCGGCTCCCGGTCGGGCGTGGAGATCGGGGACCTGAGCGTCAGCGACGGCGCGGCTTCCAGGAGGCGCCGGCGAACTTCTGGATGCCCTCGTCCTCAATGAGTCCGAAGACATCGTCGAGGTCGGCACCGGGCTCGGACACGGGCAACGGGGCGGCGGGTCAGCGATCGCCGGTGGGGGTGTGCAGCACCCCGGCGCTGTCCGGACTGCTCGATGCGGCCGGGCGGAGCCGAAGGCTAGTGTTCGCTGGCCTCCGCGGCGGCGGGCTCCTCCGCTGTCGAGTCCGGGTCCCCGGGAACGGCCAGCCCGACGCCCCCGCCCCTCTCCCGCACTATCTGCTCTGTGTGGGCAGCTCCGGGGTTGCCCGGAGTCTGATCGCCAACAGGGACTCCGGGCAGGTCAGCGGCCTTCTCGACATCAAATGCCAGCCCTTGGGGTCTTTCCGTCTCGTCCGACGGCGTGACCGCTGCAGCCTTCATAGTCTTGTCCTGACCCGGCTCGGTGCTTGCCCGGTCCTCATCGGCCATGGGTCCCATGCCCTTCCGTTAGGCCACTGAGCTACCCGCTGATGGCGTGGCTAACCGGCGCGGCCAAGGGGCCGCGTCTCGTCTGCCCGCTTGAGCGTGGGTCTGCAGAACTGGATGCCCTATTTAGCCTGCCCTCGGTCTTGCTCGGCGCCCGGCAGGCCACAAGTAGGTTTCCCGATGAGCCTTGCCGGCTATCGATTCAGAACGGCCACGGCACGGCTCGCTGCTGATTCGGCGCCGCCAGGCCTGGCCGCAGGCGCGGCGGGCTGACCGTGCGGCAGCGTGGCCGGGTTAGGGTTGCAGGACGACCTTGATGCAGCCGTCGGTCTTGTCGCGGAACATCTGATATCCCTGCGGCGCCTGCTCCAGCGGCAGGTGATGGGTAGCGAAATTCGTGACTCCGAGCGGGTCGCCGCTGTCGCAGACGAGTGGCATCAAGTCATCCACCCATCGCTTGACGTGCGCTTGTCCCATTCGCAGCTGGATGCCCCGGTCGAACATCTCCATCATCGGCATGGGATCGACCTCGCCGCCGTAGACGCCGCTGACGGAGACTGTGCCGCCGCGGCGAACGGCCTTCACTGCGACATGCAGGGCGCCGAGCCGGTCTACGGCCGCCACGTCAGTTACCTTCCGCGCCGCGCTGTCCGGGAGCAGCCCGGCCGCGCGCTGCGCGATCTCGGCTGCCTTGCTGGCGGCTGGTTCGTCATGCCCGTGCGCCTCCATGCCGACCGCGTCGATGACTGCGTCCGGCCCCCGGCCGCCGGTCATGTCGATCAGCGTGGCCGCGCAGTCCGCCGTCTGGGTCAGGTCGAGCGTCTCGACGCCGAACCTGGCCGCTGCCGCCCGGCGCTCCGGGACCGGGTCGACACCGATGACATGCTCGACACCGAGGTGCCGGGCGATCCGGACGCAGAACTGCCCGATCGGGCCGAGGCCGAGCACTGCCAGCGTGCCGCCCTTCGGCGGGCCGGCGTAGGCAACCGCCTGCCAAGCGGTGGGCAGCACATCGGAGAGGAAGAGAAACTGGTCATCCGGCGCATCCTGCGGAATCTTGATCGGGCCGAACTGAGCCTGCGGGACCCGGAGGTACTGCGCCTGCCCCCCAGGCACCGAGCCGTAGAGCGAGGTGTACCCAAACAGTGCCGCGCCCTTACCCTGCTCGCGCACCTGAGTCGTCTCGCATTGCGCGTACAGCTGGCGCTGGCACATCCAGCAATGCCCGCACGAGATGTTGAACGGGATCACGACCCGGTCGCCCGGCGCCAGATTGGTGATGTCCGCGCCGACCTCCTGCACGACGCCGAGTGTTTCGTGTCCTAGCACGTCGCCGGGTGACAGAAAGGGGCCGAGGACACCGTACAGGTGCAGGTCCGAGCCGCAGATCGCGGTCGAGGTCACCGCGATGATGGCGTCGTTAGGCTCCAGGATCTTCGGATCAGGGACATCAGTGACCTGCACGTCGAGGTTTCCTTGCCATGTCAGCGCCCGCATGAAGAGCTCCCGTCTGTGTAGCGATCGGTAAACCACAGGCGCGCTGGCTGGCGCACCCACGTAGCCGCGTTGTCGCGCCTGGCGTTTCGTTTCGCTGCTGCCCCGGTTCTGCTTGCCTAACCCGGGCCGGGACGCAGCCGCGCCTTCGGCCGGAGTACCCCGGCAGACACGCCTCGGAAACGACGGGCAGGGATGATCGGCGCTGGGCAGGGAAGGGTCGGCCCATGAGAAGAACCCGAACCAAAGCCACGGCCGCCGTCACCATCGCCGTCGCCGCGGCTGCCGCCGTGAACGCCGCGCTGGCCAAGGCGCCGCGCCGTGCGGACGACCTGACCGGGGAGGTCGCCGTGGTGACAGGAGCCTCACGCGGACTTGGCCTTGTACTCGCCCAGGAACTCGCCAGGCAGTCGTGCCGTCTGGTGATCTGCGCCCGTGACGCGGAAGAACTCCGCCGGGCCGAAGACCAGCTGAAACAGCAGGGAACCGACGTCCTGGCCGTCGCGTGCGACCTTGCCGAGGAAGATGCTGCGCAGCGTCTCATCGACGCGACGATCCGGCATTTCGGCCGGATCGACATCCTGGTGAACAACGCGGGCGAGATCCGGGTCGGCCCCGCGGGCAGCGCCGGGCCGCAGGACTACGACTCCGCGCTGCGGATCATGACGATGGCGCCGGTCCGGACCACCTACGCTGCCCTTCCGCATATGCGCGCCCGGCAGCACGGCCGGATCGTGACCATCGCCTCGATCGGCGGGAAGATCAGCGTGCCTCATCTGCTGCCTTACAGCGTGGCGAAGTTCGGCGCTGTGGCCTTCTCCGAGGGGCTGCGGGCCGAGCTCGGGTCTGGTCCGGTGATCGTGACGACGGTGGTCCCCGGCCTGATGCGGACTGGTTCGCACGAGCGTGCTGAGTTCGGCGGCCGGCGGGACGCCGAGTACACCTGGTTCGCGCTGGCAGCCAGCCTGCCAGTGCTATCGATGGATGCCGAGAAAGCAGCCCGCCAGATCGTCGCCGCGATCAGGCAGCGGCGTGCCGAGCTCATCCTCACCCCAGCCGGGCAGCTCGTGGCCAGATCCGCCGCGATCGCGCCTAGCCTGACCGCGGCAGCGATGCACCTCGCCACCACACTGCTGCCCGTCTCTGACGGCAGCCAGGGCCAAGCGAGCGGGCTCACCCTCAGGCCCGCAATGAGCCCAGCCCTATTCGGATGGCTCACCACGCAAGGACGCCGTGCAGCCGAGCGCTTCAACGAACTACCCCAGCGACGGCCCGGAGCCGCGCCGACTGACTCCGGTACCGCCCGCTAACCGCCAGCCCACAGGCGGAGAAGAACCGGGCTCTCGCTAGCGGCGGCGACCAGCGTGGGGTTTCTCCCCTGGCCACGGCTCAGCCAGGCTCGCTCGCCGTTAGCAAGCTGCTGGGAAATGAGCCAAGCACGTCCGCAGGAGACGCCGCGCATGGGCAGGCCCATCTGGCGCAGGCCTATGAGACCCGGGCGCACGCGCCACATGGGCCTAGCTGTGGCACCGATCTGCGGCGCCGGTAAGAAGAACGGCGAGGCATCGGAGCTGGTCAGGCCTGCGTAGCCGCAGACCGGGCGAGCCAGGCAGCGGACTCGCGCGGCGGCCGAGACGCCCGCAAGATCACTTGCGAAGAAAACGGATAACGCAGGTGTGCAGGTTCCGCGCGGGGGCAGCGCAGTGTGTGCGGGTCAAGCAGCGTGCTCGTGGCCCCGCCGTGGGCAGAAATGCAATGAGCGGGGCAGGTGGGTTCCAGGATCCCACGCAAAAGGAGGAGCTGGCATGACCCCAACGCCGACCATTACCACACCCCCTTCCGAGGTCGACGGAACTGTCGCCGGCACATTCATCACCGCGATTGTCGCAACGCTGGGCCTCGTCATATTGCTCGGAATGGTCTTCTGGGCAAACAGGCATCCAGAAGTCAGAAAGCCGAAGGCGCAGAGGCCCGGGAAGGCTCACCGCCCCGGGTGGACAGCAGACCCGCGAAACGCCGTGCCCGACCCCGGGAAGCCCAACAGCACATCACTACGGGCACCAGCAGCGTCATCGCCGGAGCAGCCCCAAGACCCCGGACCGGCCGTCTCGCGAATCATGCCGGAATTCCCCACGACGCCTTTGCCTCGCGCCCCACATGGCGTCGGCTGCGCTCAGGTTCAGTTTGCAGCCATCCTGCGCTAGTTCTGGTTGTCCTCGTTCTGACCCTGGCCGCTGTGCTGTTCCGCAGCGTCGACAGCACGGTCGATCTGCTCGTCGTGCTGATGGTCGGTGTCGTCTTCGTCGATACCTGCTACTTCGTTGACCCCCTTGTCGGCCTGCTCAGGGTGCTCCTCGGCGTAGGCCTCCGCCTTCTTCTCCAGATCGTCGAACTCGCTCACGCCATCCTCCTGTATCTCACCGGGTCGGTCTTCCGCCTGACCCCATTCCCCATCGCCCCTTACCCCTACTCCGAGAACCGATGCGCAGGCGCCATTACCCGGGACGACGGTCAGACTACTGGCCGATGTATGGGCCTTCACACGGCGTCGCTACTAGCCAGTGGGCGCTGCCGCATCCCCGATACGCTCACTTGGAGCGACTTGAGCAGGCTGATGGCCGCCTACTCGCAGCGAGCGCCGACTTGAGCTTCCATGGCTGTGAACTGCGGTTTCAGCGGGCCGGCGCAACTAGCGGCGTGCCACATCAGCGGGCCACCTCCGCGAAAATGTACGCCGCGGGCCGCTGAACTCGAACACAGCCGCGACCCCGACCGCCCGCTCAGGCTCGTGCCCGGCGGCATGAACGCGGATCAGCTTGGCTGGCCTCTAGAGCAGCACATCAGGCAGTCTGGGCAGATCGACTACCTGGCCATCTACCGGTCCGATGCCCTCGAAGAGCACCTGAAGTACATCGCGCTGCCTACCCAGATCAACCTGTCGGACCCGGCCATGGCCGCCGCCTACGCCAAGGTCACCATCAACGCGGGCCCGCTGGGCACGCTGACAGCCAAGCCCATCATCTACGGGCTGACCATCCCCAGCACCGCGCCCGACGCGGCGCTGGGACAGAAGTTCATCGCCTACTACCCGGCCACCGCCCCGGTGGAGATCTAAACCCTGTTCCTGCAAACTGGCCTCACCCAGTCCGCCTCGGCCGCTGTCGTGCTGCTGATCGTCACCCTGTCCACGTTCCTGGTCTTCCGCACCCTGGCCTCGGGCCGCCTGCTGGCCCGGATCAACCGTGCCTACAGCTGACCGCGGCCTCACCGTCACCGGGCTGGCCGCGAGGCCGGGTCCTTCGGCATCGGCCCGATCGACCTGCACGTCCCGGCCGGCCGGGTCCTGGTCATCCTCGGCCCGTCCGGGGCTGGCAAGACCACGCTCCTGGAAACCGTCGCCGGGCTCCGCCCCCCGCGCTCCGGCCAGATCCGCCTCGCCGGAACCGACCTCACCGACCTGCCGCCCGAACGGCGCCGCATCGGCCTGGTCTTCCAGGACGCTGCCCTCTTCCCGCACCTGTCCGTCCAACAGAATGTCGCCTTCGGGCCCCGGGCCAGCCGGCAGGCCCCCGGCGCAGACGCCAGCTCGCTGCTCAGGCGGCTGGGAATCTCGCATCTGGCTGACCGGTCACCACGCTCGCTCAGCGGCGGTGAGCGCCAGCGGGTCGCTCTCGCCCGTGCCCTGGCTATCAGGCCCGGCCTGCTGCTGCTCGACGAGCCGCTGTCCGCGCTGGATCAGCCAACGCGCGAAGACATGCGTGCCTTGCTGCAAGAGCTGCTGGCCGATCTCGAAATCCCCGCCGTGCACGTCACCCACGACCGCGACGAGGCGCTCAGCATCGGCGATGACCTCGCCCTGCCCCGCGGCAGCCCGGCAGCTGAGCCGGACCAGCGCCGGGCCGGATCCGGGATACCTGGACGACGGGTACCGGCATGACAGATAGTGCCTGCCAGGTGTGCTGCGGCTACTTGCCGAGCGCAATATCCTGGTCATCGGCTCCTGGCCCCGGCAGGTACTCGCTACGGTCATTGCGTGCTCGGGACTGGCTGGACCGAGGCCGTCGCTCTGGTCGCGGCCTGCGTCATCGCGGTGCTGTCGACCCCTGCGGGCATCTCCGGCGCGGTCCTGCTGCTGCCGTTCCAGGTCAGCGTCCTGGGCACGCCCAGCCCGTCGGTCACCCCGACCAACCTGCTGTACAACGTGGTCTCAACACCGGGAGCCCTGTACCGGTACTGGCGGCAGGGGCAGACCGGCGGCCGTCTCGCCCTGGTGCTCATCGCCGGGACCCTGCCCGGCGTCATCGCCGGATCGGTCATCCGCGTCAAGGTGCTGCCCGGCCCTCGCGTCTTCGACCTGGTGGTAGCCGCCGTCCTCCTTCCGCTTGGGGTATGGCTCGCTGTGACCCGGCCATCCCGCCCGGACGAGGGGTCCGCCCGCCCGGTGCGCCGGATCCCGGGGCCGGCCCTGATCGCCTTGGCGGCCGCGGTGGGCTGCGTGGGCGGGATCTACGGGATCGGCGGCGGCTCCATCCTGGCCCCCATCCTGATCGGATCGGGCCGACGAGCCGTCGAGGTCGCCCCCGCTGCGCTGGCCTCCACGTTCGTGACGTCGGTCGCCGGCGTGATCACCTTCACCATCTTGTCCATCAACCAGCACGCCCCGGTGGCCCCGAACTGGCCGACCGGTATCGCGCTGGGCGTCGGTGGCCTCGTGGGCGGCTACACCGGTGCCCGGATCCAGTCCCGGCTACCCGAAGTCCTGATCCGCCGCCTGATGGGCATCCTGGTCATCGCTATCGGTGCCCGCTACCTGGTACCCGGCCTGAGCTGATCACTATGTCTCGCCGTCGTTGCACCGGCAAGCGGCCTGGCCGAAATAGCCCGTTCCTCCGGCTAGCCGGGGCCGCAGCACTCGGGCCTTCGACAAGCTGCGTCCTGGCCAAGGCCTTCCGGGTCCGCACCCCGGCGGTCGGCTGGGCATCAGCGACGTTGCCCGATGTGCAGGACTTCGGTGCAGCCAAAAGCCCGGATACAGCCGTACTCCGGCAAGCCGTTCACGGCCCGCGCCGTCACGGTCTTGTCCCGCGAGCTAGGCGTCTCAGGCATCTTGTAAAACGACAAGCTCGGCTCCAGCTGCACATGTCCCTTCGGGAGCCACGCCGGAAGCCACGCGGGCGAGCGACCTTCCGGTTCTCCGAACTGGCCTGCATCCTGGCCAGGTTCCTATCGCTACAGTCAGCCGCATGATCGTGCTCCGCAGCGTCGGACTGTTCATCGCCGCCGGACTCGCAGAAATCGGCGGCGGCTACCTCGTCTGGCGGTGGCTCCGCGAGGGTTCCCCATGGCCGATCGGCCTCGCTGGAGCGGTCATCCTGATCATTTACGGCGTGATTCCGACCTTGCAGCCAGCAACCGACAACTTCGGCCGGGGTATACGCGGCGTACGGCGGCGTGTTCGTCATCATGAGCCTTTTGTGGGGATGGGCAATCGACGGGCACCGGCCAGACAACTACGAGTGGCTGGGTGCCGCCATCGTCGCAATAGGCGTTGGAGTGATCTTCTTCAGCCCACGTCACGGCTGACCAGCGTCTGACGCCTAAGCCCTTGGGGAACGCTAGCCGGGTCAAGCTTCTGGCTGGTGCTCACCCGGCCGCGATGAGTTTTGCGTCCGGCAGCCGTCAGAGTGTCAGAGTGCCAGAGGACAGTGATACCTCACTGGGGATATACGCAGGCCAGTCGCGCGAGATCCTGACCCCAGCCAGGAACGGGCGAGGCCGCAGGGTCCGGCCGTGCGGAAAGGAGCGCAGATGAGCGGTGTACGGGTGCTGGTTGGCACGCGCAAAGGCGCGTTCGTGCTGAGTTCTGATGGCAAGCGCGAGCAGTGGGACGTCAGCGGGCCTTTCTTCGCCGGCTGGGAGATCTACCACGTCAAGGGATCACCGGCGGATCCGGACCGGCTGTACGCCTCGCAGTCCAGCGGCTGGTCCGGGCAGGTGATCCAGCGCTCCGATGACGGCGGCGCGACGTGGGAGCCGGCCGGCAACAAGTTCGCCTACGACGGTGTCCCCGGGACGCACCAGTGGTACGACGGCACGCCGCATCCGTGGGAGTTCGAGCGGGTCTGGCATCTGGAGCCGTCGCTGGACGATCCGGATACCGTCTACGCCGGGGTGGAAGATGCCGGGTTGTTCCGGTCAGCCGACGGTGCGCAGACCTGGCAGGAACTGCCCGGTTTGCGCGGCCACGGCTCCGGGCCGTCCTGGCAGCCGGGCGCTGGCGGGATGTGCCTGCACACCATCATCTTGGACCCGGCCCGGCCCGGCCGGATGTTCGCCGCCATTTCGGCGGCTGGCGCGTTCCGTTCCGATGACGCGGGTGCGACGTGGCGGCCGATCAACCACGGCCTGCAGTCCGAGGGCATCCCCGACCCGGATGCGGAAGTCGGGCACTGCGTGCACCGGATCGCGATGCATCCCTCGCGCCCGGACGTTCTGTACATGCAAAAACACTGGGACGTCATGCGCAGCGACGACGCGGGCGAGTCCTGGCACGAGGTCAGCGGCAACCTGCCCACCGACTTCGGCTTCCCGATCGACGTCCACGCACACGAGCCGGACACCATCTACGTGGTCCCGATCACCAGCGACGCCGAGCACTTCCCGCCCGACGGCAAGCTGCGCGTGTACCGCAGCCGCACCGGCGGCGGCGAATGGGAGGCGCTCACCAACGGCCTGCCGCAGCAGCACTGCTACGTCAACGTCCTGCGCGACGCGATGGCCGTCGACTGTCTCGAGGACTGCGGCGTGTACTTCGGCACGACCGGCGGCCAGGTCTACGCCTCAGCCGACTCCGGCGATAACTGGGCGCCGATCGTGCGGGACCTGCCCGCCGTGCTGTCGGTCGAGGCGCAGACCCTGCCATGATCCGGGTCGTGCTCCCCGCGCACCTGCGGACGCTGGCCCGCATCGACGGCGAGGTCGAGCTGGACGTCGCGGGCCAGATCACCCAGTGCTCGGTGCTCGACGCGCTGGAGACGCGCTACCCGGTGCTGCGGGGGACCATCCGCGACCATGACGGCGGGCGGCGGCGCGCGTTCATCAGGTTCTTCGCCTGCGAGCAGGACCTGTCCCATGAACAGCCAGACGCCCCGCTCCCGCAGGCGGTCGCCACCGGTTCAGAGCCCTACCTGATCGTCGGGGCCATGGCCGGCGGCTAGATCATCGTCGGCGCAGCGCTCGCTGGCCACCCGGCTAGGGCCTGTGATTCGCTTCGCGCAGTCGCACGTACGCTGGGCAGCACGGCAAACATGCTGGGTCTGGGGGAAGTGACGTCGTGCTAGCAGACTCCTTCGGGCGCATCGCAACAGACCTGCGGGTTTCGGTGACTGACCGGTGCAACCTGCGCTGCGCGTACTGCATGCCCGCCGAGGGTCTGGACTGGCTGCCAAGCCCAGCGCTGCTGACCGACGACGAGCTTGCCCGCCTGATCGCGATCGCGGTGCAGCGCCTCGGTATCACCGCGGTCCGCTTCACCGGCGGCGAGCCGCTGCTGCGCCGCGGCCTGACCGGCATCGTGGCACGCACGGCCGCGCTGCGGCCGCGGCCCGAAATCTCGCTCACCAGCAACGGAATCGGGCTCGCCCGGCTGGCCGGGCCACTGCACCAGGCCGGGCTGGACCGGCTCAACATATCCCTGGACACGCTGTCACCTCAGACGTTCACGACACTCGCCCGGCGGGACCGGCTGGGCGACGTCCTGGCCGGCCTGGCCGCCGCGGCCGCCGCCGGGCTGGCGCCGGTGAAGGTGAACACGGTGCTCATGCGCGGGGTCAACGATCATGAGGCCGTCCCGCTGCTGCGGTTCTGCCTCGACTACCGATACCAGCTCCGGTTCATCGAGCAGATGCCGCTGGACGCCCAGCACGGCTGGCGGCGCGCCGACATGATCACCGCCGACGAGATCCTGACCGCCCTGTCAGCACAGTTCTCGCTTACTCCCGCCGATCCAGGCGGCCGGGGATCAGCGCCCGCCGAGACCTTCCTGGTCGACGGCGGGCCGGACCGGGTCGGCGTGATCGGCTCGGTCACCAGGCCATTCTGCGGGGCATGCGACCGGGTCCGGCTGACCGCCGACGGCCAGATCCGCAACTGCCTGTTCGCCAGCGACGAAAGCGACCTGCGCACGCCGCTTCGGGCCGGCGCCGACGATGATCAGCTGGCCGCCATCTGGCGCCGGGTCGTCGCCGCCAAACTGCCCGGGCACGGCATCAACGACCCCGGCTTCCTCCAGCCCGCCCGGCCAATGTCCGCCATCGGCGGCTGACCGCACCGCGCGATGCGAGCTATCTGGAACAACCATCCGCCGTCGCTCCCTGGCCAGCCGACGGGGACGCCTGGTTCAAGGCGCGCTGCACGCTTGGCTGCGCGATCGGCTGCCCGGAACCCGGAACCTGCCAGCTGATCACAACGGCCCGGCCACCTGAAGACGACGGGAACAAAGCAGGAGCCAGCCCAGCCCACAGGCTTATCCCTTCGACGCCACGGCGGCCAGGAATCGCATGGTCGCCGACTGCACCACTGACCAGCCGGCCCGCAACGTGCGCTCCAGCGACAGCGCCTGCAGCCGGGGTCGGCTCATGCCGCCGCCCCAAGTCCACCTTCAACCCGGGGATCGTCATGGGAGAATCGCCGTGCTGCGCCCCTTGAGTTCACGCCGACGGCCCTTGAGTTCAGGCGAACTCCCAGCCCCGAGGGTGGCGACCAAATTGTAGAGCAGATTGGTGGGAGTGACGGACGGGCTCGGCGTGGCCAGCACGCTCACCTGAAACGGCAGCAGCACGGCTCCCGAAATCCCCGTAGGCGTCGCCAGCGCCGCGATGAGGAATGCCGCGGCCAGCGCGACGACCTCGGTCCAGCCAGACCCAAGCACCCGAGCACGCTAGCGAGCACCCAGCCTGGCCAGCAGCCGAAGACACGTCTAATTGCGCCCGGCAAATGACAGGAGCACGCTGCCCTGGCCCGCACCACCAGCAGCCAGCGTCTGAGACTCAGCCCAAAACAGCAAGGCTCCCCGGGCGGCTGGAACTCGGCGCCCCCGGGAGCCCGACTACTGGAACTGAGCGACCTGGAGATACCCAGCGGGGTCTGGATCCACTCCAGCCTCCTCTAGCCGGATCCGACGTCGGCCGATGCAGCCTCCAGGAAACGGAGGGTCGCCGAGATCGACTCATGCCGCCAGAGTGCCAGGATGTGGTCGAAGCCCGTCGTCTCCTGGAGTCTGTTTTCCATCGCGCCCGCAATCGGGAGCAGCTGCGCCCGCTGATCGTGGAGCAGGCTGGCAGTGTCAGCGTTCGAGCGAATGAGCAGGGCCAGTTTGATCAGCAGCTCCGACCGGACATCACGAGGATGAGCGGCCGGGGTGGCGAGCCAGGCCCTCGCGGCCGAGCGCCCAGATCGCGTTGCCTTGGCCAGCGACCTGACCGGGCCGCGGCTGGACGGCTCTTGGCCGGTGGCCTGGATGTAGCCCAGGTGCTCCAAGCGGTCGACGGCCCGGTAGACCACTGCCTTGGGGACGTGCCAGATCTGGCCGAGCTCGCTGTTGTGCGTCAGTGATGCCGACACCGCGAACCCGTGGGTCGGGCCTTCGCAGATCAGGCACAGGACCACCCACTCCGACAGGGACAGCCGGGGCTGATCGGGCGACCTCATGCCAGGAATTATGAACGATCGTTGCGGAGCTCAGGGCTGGTAGGGCGGAGCAACACCCCAGCCCCAGTGCGGCACCGGGGCCTGCTTCACCACGTCGGCGCCAGGCTGTGAATTATGCATCGCGATCCGCGTGCCCCACTCCAGGTAGCCGACCAGGGCAGCCCGGAACTCGGGATCCGCCGGGAGTTCGGCGTCGTCGGCCGCCAGGCTCATCAGCGAAGCAAACCGGAACCGCTGATCAGCGGTGATCGCGAGATTGAGATGGTGAGCAAGCATGGCCGGATAGCCGCCAAGCTTCTCGGTGTACTCGGCGGGTCCGCCGAAGACCTCGCACCACCACGTCGTGACATGCTCCCGATGCTCAGCGCTCACGCCGCCGGGAAACAGCGGGCTGATTAGGTCGTCCTGCTCCACCCGGTCGTAGAAACAGTCGATCATCCGCTCGATTGCAGTCCGGCCGCCTGCCCATTCATACAGCGTCGGTACCTCAGCCATGTCGTAAGTGTAACGCTGTAATCAATTAGCCGGTCGGCCGTGCCTTTAGTTCGCGGGCGCGGTCGGCGACATCCTCGTCAGAGCAGAAGCCTGCCTGGCTGGCCTTGAGGCACAGCAAGCCCAGAAGCCGGCCGTCGGCGCTGATGACTACTGCGTTCCGCCGTTGCCCGGTCGCGGTCACGGCCAGCCAAGCCGCTCTCAGGCTAGCCCCGGGCAGGATGACACGCCCCGCCAAACGGCCAGACGGCGCGGCACGCGCATCATCAGGAGCCGGACTGCCGGAGATATCGCAACGCTCGACCACGGCGACCAGGCAACCGGCCTGAGTGACGATCAGCGCGGCGTGCACATTGTCATCGCGAAAGAACCGCCGCACTTCTCCCACCGTGGCAGCCAAGGAAAGCCGCTTCGGATAGCTCACCATGGCATCAGCGACAGTAAGGCCGTCGCAGCGGTCATCAGGTCCGGTCATATGTGACGCGGTTCTCACGAGCGCGGCTGACTGACCACCGGATGGCGTCGGCGCGGCTGGTCGCGATCCCCGACGATGACGGCTCTCGGCACGGGCCGGATCGTGACATCACCAGCGAGGCTGGCGTGACGGGTCGTGTCGCCTACAGCAGGGGCGCAGCCCGCAGGGGCGCAGCTCCCACAGCCCGGATTTAGATCGCGGGGCTGCGTCGTTCGATGAAGATAGTGTCGCGCCAGCGTCCGCGATGCTGGCCGATGCGTTCGCGGGTGCCGACGTCGCGGAATCCGGTGGCGTGGTGGAGGGCCAGGCTGGCGGTGTTTTCGGGGAAGATGCTGGACTGGATGGTCCAGATTCCGGCTGCTTCAGTGGAGGCGATGAGGGTTTCCAAGAGGCGCCGTCCGATCCGGAGTCCCCTGGCGGCCGGGCTGACATAGACCGAGTCCTCGACGACGCCGTTGTAGACACAGCGGTCGGAGACGGCTGAGGCGGCGACCCAGCCCAGGACCATGCCGTGCTGGATGGCGACGTAGCGGTGGGCGGGCAGCCCCGCGGCGGTGAAGACGGCCCAGGACGGTGCGCTGGTCTCGAAGGTAGCGTTGCCTTCGTCAATGCCGGCTTGGTAGATGGCCAGCACGGTGTCGGCGTGGCTGTCGGCCATCGGTTCGATCTGCATTGCCCCAGCTACCGTGACGCCGACGTGACCGGTTTGACCGCCTGGATGATCGCCGAGTGCAGCCCTTCACCGGCCGGCCGGGTGGCGGTGATGTGAATGCTGCTGAAGCCGGACGCCGTCAGCAGGTCGTGGTACTCGCGGCGGGTAAGGGTCCCGGCTAGGCAGCCGGCCCGCTGTTCGGCCGCGGCGCGCCGCGGGTGCTGGGTCGTGTCGTCGGCGATGACGTCGCTGACGCCGAGCCTGCCGCCGGGCCTGAGGACCCGGAATGCCTCGGCGAGCACTCGGGGCTTGTCGGCGGACAGGTTGATGACGCAGTTGGAGATGACGACGTCGACGTGATCGCCGGGTAGTGGGATGTCCTCGATGTGGCCGTGCAGGAACCGGGCGTTGCGCACCCGGGCCTGTGCGGCGTTGGCGCGGGCCAGGGCGAGCATGTCGGTGCTGGCGTCCAGGCCGTAGGCGATGCCGTTTGGGCCGGTTCTGCGGGCGGAGAGCAGGACATCCAGGCCGCCGCCAGAGCCGAGGTCCAGCACGGTCTCGCCTGGCTCGATGTCGGCCACCGCGACAGGGTTGCCGCAGCCCAGGCTCGCGCGCAGGGCGGCGTCTGGTGCGGCAGGGTCGTCGGCGTAGGCGGCGGCGCCGAAGCAGCCGTCTTCGAACGCGTCGCCGTCGCAGTCGGTGATGGTGTCTCCGGCCATGGCGGCGCGGGCCAGGCGGGAGTAGCGGCTGACAATGTCGTCGCTGGCGCTGTCTGTAGTCATCGGACGTTGCTCCTTACTGGTGTGCGGCGGCGGGGCGGGGTGCGGGCTTGCCCATCACGAGGTCGGCGGCGGTGGGGAAGCAGTCCACGCATGCGTCGTTGATCCGGTAGTACGCGGACGTGGCTTTCCGGTCGGCGAGGACGAACCGCACGTCGGCGAGGATCTTCAGGTGGGCGGAGACCGTGGACTGGCCGACGTCGACGGCCGCGACGATCTCGCCGACGCTCATGGGTGTGCGGCGGCGGGCGAGCAGGGAGACGATCTGGATCCGGGTGGGGTCGGCGAGGGCCTTGAACCAGGCCGCGTACTCGGCCGCGGTGGCCCGGCCGAGTGGGCCGTCATCATCGTTCATCGTTAATCGACGATAGACGATGAATGCCGCGTGCGGTAGGGGCGCGGGTCAGGCAACTGCGACGGGGTTGCCGATGAGCGCGCCCAGGCTGGCCAGGGCCTCGGTGCGGGCCCGGTAGTAGACCCAGACGCCGCGCTTTTCCCGGTCTACCAGGCCTGCCTCGTGCAGGACTTTCATGTGGTGGCTGATCGTGGGCTGGGACAGGTCGAATGCGCTGGTGAGGTCGCACACGCACACTTCGCCGCCGGGATGCGACGCGACCAGGGACATCAGCCGGAGCCGGACCGGGTCGCCCAGCGCCTTCAGCAGGGGCGCGACCTGCTCGGCCTGCTCGGCCGACAGCGCGTTGTCCGACAGCGGGGCGCAGCAGAAGGCGGTGTCGGGCTGGCCTAGCACGATCAGAGACTTAGACACGCATCTATATTGACAGGTGTTGATGTCCTGTGGCAAGCTGGCCGCGGGGGAACACATAGACGGATGTCAATGTCTAGCTATCGGGAGGTAGCCATGTCCCGCGTCCAGCTCGCGCTCAACGTCGACAACCTTGATGAGTCGATCGCGTTCTACAGCAAGCTGTTTGCCACCGAGCCGGCCAAGCTCCGTCCCGGGTACGCCAACTTCGCGATCGCTGAGCCGCCGCTCAAGCTCGTCCTGCTGGAAAACCCGGGCCAGGGCGGCAGCCTCAACCACCTGGGCGTGGAGGTCGCCGACACCGACACAGTCGACGCCGAGCAGACCAGGCTCGCCGAGTCCGGTCTCGCGGCGGTCGAGGAACGCGAGACCACGTGCTGCTATGCGAAGCAGGACAAGTTCTGGGTGCAGGGCACGCCCGACGGCGAGCGGTGGGAGATCTACGCGGTCACCGGTGACAGCCAGACCTTCTGGGGCGAGGACGGCGAGGCGCGTTATGAGGCGGTCGAGGCTGCGCTCGATGCGCCTGCGGGGTCGCAGTGCTGCGGCAGCGAAACGAGTGCGGCGGTGACCGGAGCCGGCGCGTCGGCCTCAGCCTGCTGCTGACTGGCAGGGCGGGGTCCGCGCCGCGTGTAGCAACGGTGCGGGCTCCGTCGGCGCCTCGCCGACGGGACGCGGTCCCATGTGGGCCGGCGGCCTGCGCTGCTGGAGGTAGTGCCTGCTCCCCCAGTCATTCCAGACTGTCAGGGAAACGGAAGGTGAACACTAGGTGACCAGCGCTGAGCGTCCAGCGGCCCTATCTGCCTGGGGTTCTGCCATGGCGTACCGTTGAAGCGTGGCACAGGTTGTGGCGAACGGGACTCCTCTTGCAGTGGATGATGGGCGGGGGATGCCGGCGTGCGTGCCGCTGTCGATTTCGGCGCCTCTGGGGCGGGATGAAGCCGAGAGGCTGTCGCGGGTGCTGAAGGCGGTGGCGGACCCGACCCGGTTGCAGCTCATCAGCCTGATCAAGGCCGCGCCGCAGGGCGAGGCGTGTGTTTGTGATCTCACCGAGCCGCTGGGGCTGCGGCAGCCGACCGTCAGTCATCATCTGAAGGTCCTGGTCGAGGCCGGGCTGCTGAGCCGGGAACGCCGCGCCACCTGGATGTGGTACACGCTGGTCCCGGGGGCGCTGGACAGCCTCGGTCGGCTGTTGCGGTAGGCGGGTATCAGCGCCGCCTCCTGAGCCGGGCGCCGTCGATGTCGAAGACGTAGCCGGTGCCGCGGACGGTGCGGATCCGGGGGGTGGCGGGGCGCGGGTCGAGTTTGCAGCGCAGCCGGCGGATGTGGACTTCCAGGGTCTTGTTCCCGTCGGGATAGCCCGCCCCAGACCGTGTCGGGGATGAGGGCGAAGATCCCCAGAACCCGAACACCACCGAGGGGATCGCTGCCAGCAGGTCCACCATGTACGACAGCGGCCGGCGCAGCCACGCGGGCGCGATCCCGGCGATGAACAGCCCGATCCCCACCGACATCGGGACGGCGATCAGCAGCCCGATCACCGAGGTCAGCACCGTCCCGTAGATGAACTGGACGATGCCGTACGGGTTGGGGCTCGTTCCGGCCGGTGTCGCATCCGACGGCGCCCACCGGTCGCTGCCCAGGAAGCTCAGCGGCCCGTAGTGGCGCAGCGCCGGGAGCGACTGGGTGACCAGGAATACGGCCATGGCGGCAAGGACGACCACCACCAGCGCGGCCGCGGTGAGCACCGCCCCGCGGAACACCGTGTCGCCGTAGCTGCGGCGTCGCTGCAGGAGGCGCTGCCCGTTGGTGGCGGCCGGTGCGGCGGGGCGGGTGGTCACGGCATCTCGGGGGGGGGCCCTGCCCGCCGTGCGACGGGCCGGTGTCAGGCAACGGGGGTCCCGTTGACAGTGATCTTTTTCAGCTGGGCGTAGGCCAGTGCCTGCAGCGCCGTGCCCAGGGGGGCGTAGTTCAGGCTGGCGTTCTCGTCCTGGCCGGCCGTCAGCACCCAGGCGAAGAAGTTGACCAGCCCGGCCGCGATCGCCTTGCTGGTCTGGTGCTCGTACACCAGCGCGTACGTGGTGCCCGTAACCGGGTAGACGTTCGCGTTCGAGCCGTCGGTCAGGCTGACGTTCAGGCTCGAGGGGAAGGTCACGCCGTCAACCGCCGGGACGATCGTGGCGATGCACGGCTCGACGAAGTTCCCGACTTGTTCTGCACCTGCCCGTAGGTGAGGTGCTCAGAGATCGCGAAGTCCGACTCAAGTAGCCCAGGGAGCCCTTGGTCTGCGCGATCGCGGCCGACACACCCTCGTTGCCCTTGCCGCCGATGCCCACCGGCCAGGCCACCGTCTTGCCCGAGCTCTTCGACGGCCCGCCCAGCGCCGACACCCACACCGGCGAGGTCTTGGTCAGGTAGTCGGTCCAGATACCCGTCGTACCCGACCCGTCGGAACGGTGCACCACCGCGATCGGCTCATCAGGCAGGTTCACCCCAGGGTTCAGCTTCTTCAGCGCCGAAGCGTTCCACGTCTTGATCTTTCCCGCGAAAATCTCGCCGAGGACCGGGCCGGTGAACTTCAGCCCGGCCGCGATGCCGGGCAGGTTGTACGTCGGGACCACCGCGCCCAGCAGCAGCGGAATCTGCAGCACCGGGCCCTTCGAGGCGGAGATCTCGGCCGGGGTCATACCCACGTCACTGTCACCGAAGTTGACCGTGCCGGCCTGGACCGCGGCGACACCGCCGCCCGAGCCGATCGAGGCATAGGCCACAGCCACCTTGCTCGCGGTGTCGTAACCCGACGACCACTGCGAGTACATCGGCGCCGCGAAGGTCGATCCCGCGCCGGAGAGGTTTGTCGCGCCACCCTTGATGGTGCCGATCGAGTTCGTGTAGTCCGGCTTGGTGTTCACGGCCGCCGCGCACCGCGTCGCGTTCGCCGAGCCCCACATCGCTTTCGTACTGGCGGTGGCAGCCGAGTTGCTGCTGCTGCCGGTACTGCCGCATGCCGCTGCCACCAGAGCCACCCCGAGCACGCCGACAGCCACGGCGGGAAGTCTTGCTCTCATTGCCCCTCCAGGGACCGGGCCACGCCATCCGCGGCCTCATTCGGTTGCGAAGCTAGGGACGGCAAGTGACTCAGAACCAGCGCTCAAATGAACGCAAGGTTAACATCAGCTTTCATCTATATTCGCGTCCATCTATGATGCAGCGTCCGCGGTTCGCCGGCCACACCTCCACGCCACCGGACGGGAATTCCGTGAGAGCCGGGGCGCGCGCGGCGCACCTGCCGGGAGCCAGCCGCCCGGGACAGCCTGGGCTTGCATGACTGCCTTGATGAATGTCAAATTAGACGTATGTCAAAGCAGCCAGTTCTGCGCACAGGCGCCGACGCGGCGTGCTGTACGCCCCTGGTAGCGGAACCGGTCTCGGCCGACGAGGCGGAGGAGATGTCGGTGCTGCTCAAGGCGATCGCGGACCCGGTGCGGCTGCGGCTGGTGTCGCTGATCGCCAGCCATCAAGGCGGCGAGGCGTGCGTGTGCGAGCTGACCGGTGCCTTCGAGCTCACGCCACCGACCATCAGCCATCATCTGAAGATCCTGCGCGAAGCCGGCCTGATCGGCTCGGAACGGCGGGGGACCTGGGTTTACTACTGGATCAACCCGGGCGTGCTGGCCCGGCTGTCCGCGCTGCTGTCACCAGATGCGATGGGACTGGCGGTGCGAGGGTGAACCAGTCCCCGCTGCCGCGCCGGCTGCTGGCCGAGTTCCTGGGCAGCCTGCTGCTGGCTGCCCTGGTCATCGGGTCCGGCATCGCCGCCCAGACCCTGTCACCCGGGGCCACCGGCCTGGAACTGCTGGAGAACGCGGCAGCAACCGCGGCCGGGCTGTTCGCGATCATCTTGATGTTCGGCCCGGTATCGGGCGGCCACTTCAACCCGGTCGTGTCGTTCGCCGACGCCGCGCTCGGCGGCATCACCTGGCGCGACGCCGCCGCCTACCTGCCCGCACAAGTCGCCGGGTGCGTCGCCGGAGCGGTCACAGCGAACCTCATGTTCGCCGGCGCCGCCGTGTCCATCTCCGCCAAGCACCGGGCATCGCCCGCCCACTTCCTTTCCGAGATCATCGCCACGGCCGGACTGCTGCTCGTGATCTTCGCGCTGGCCCGCACCGGCCGGTCGCGGACCGCGCCAGCGGCGGTCGGCGCCTACATCGGCGCGGCGTACTTCTTCACCTCCTCGGCCAGCTTCGCCAACCCCGCGATCACTGTCGGCCGGATGTTCTCGGCGACCTTCGCCGGGATCGCTCCCTCGTCCGCGCCGGTGTTCGTCGCAGCGCAAATCGCCGGCGGCGCGGTCGGCCTGGTCGTCATCAAGCTGCTTTATCCCCGCATCACGCCGGACCAGGCGGCCACCGCGGTCGTGCCGCACCTGACCCAGCACGCCGGCCACGACGGCCAGCCCGGCCACGATGGCGCGCCGCGCCATGGCCACTCCGGCGGAACAGCAACAGCCGACACCCGGCCCGCACAGTCCCCAGCCACCGGCACGACCCGATAGGAGCACACCTCATGCACCTGGTTGCCATCGGCGGCAGCGACGCCGGCATCAGCGCCGCGCTCCGGGCCCGGGAACTGGACCCGCAATCCGACGTCACCGTCGTCGTCGCCGACGCCTACCCCAACTTCTCCATCTGCGGCATCCCCTACTACATCTCCGGCGAGGTCACCCACTGGCGCAACCTCGCCCACCGCACAACCGCCGACCTCGAGGCCACCGGCATGAACCTGCGCCCGGACACCACCGCCCGGCGCATCGACCCCGGCGGCCGCAAGCTTCTGGTCACTGGCCCGGGCGGCGGCGAGGAACTCCTCGGCTACGACAAATTGATCATCGGCACTGGCGCCGTCCCTGTCGTCCCGCCGATCAGCGGCCTCAGCGGCCCCCATGCGCTCAGCGACGGCGACGGTGTGCACCTGCTGCACTCCATGAGCGACACCTTCGCGCTCATGCGCACCCTGACCGAGAACTCACCCGCCAGCGCCGTCATCGTCGGCGCCGGCTACATCGGCCTGGAGATGGCCGACGCCCTGATCACCCGCGGCATGTCAGTGACCCAGATGGAACAGCTGCCCGAGGTGCTCCCAACCGTCGACCCCGAACTCGGCGCCCTTGTCCATGCTGAGCTGACCGGTCACGGCGCCGAAGTCCTCACCGGCACCACCGTCACCCAGATCTCCCGGTCCGAGCCGGGCAGCCCGACCCGCCTCACCGTCGAGGCCACCACCGCCGGCGGGCAGGCCGTCACCTGGTCCGCGGACGTCGTCCTGGTCGTGGTCGGCGTCCGGCCCGACACCAGCCTGGCATCCAGTGCCGGCGCGGCACTCGGGGCCCGGCATGCCATCGCTGTCGACCGGCAGATGCACACCACCGTGCCCGGCATCTTCGCCGCCGGTGACTGCGTTGTCACCTACCACCGGCTGTTCGGCGAGACCTACCTTCCCCTCGGTACCACCGCCCACAAGCAGGGACGCGTCGCCGGGGAGAACGCGCTCGGCGGCACCAAAGAGTTCGCCGGCAGTCTCGGCACCCAGGTGGTCAAAGTCTTCGAATACGCCGCTGCCCGGACCGGGCTGCGCGACCACGAGGCCAGGGCCGCCGGGTTTGACCCGGTCACCATCGGATCGGAGGCCGACGACCACAAGGCCTACTACCCCGGCAGCCACCGCATCGCGATGAGGTACACCGGCGACAAGCAAACCGGCAGACTCCTCGGCGTCCAGCTGTTCGGCCACCGGCACGCCGAGGTAGCCAAACGCATCGACATCGCCGCCACCGCGATCTTCCACGGCATGACCGTCGACGCCATCAGCGACCTCGACCTGTCCTACACCCCGCCGCTCGGCAGCCCCTGGGACGCCGTCCAGATCGGCGCGCATGCCTGGGTCCGCCAGTCAGGAAGCTCGTAGACGGCCTGCGATCGGCGACGGTCTTGGAGGCCGTATCGTGATCGTCCCGCCGGCCAGCACGGTCCCGGCGGCATCGGCGGGCATTCACACATCAGCGAGTGTCAGCGGGCGGGGACCGGGCGCAGGCTCCGCGCGCTCACCACGATGCGCCCGGCACTGGCGGTCATGGCCCCGGCCACCACCCAGGTCATGGACGGAACAGCGAGCGCCACACCGATGATCATCAAAGTATCGAGCACGACCGTGCCGATACACCCAGCTATTCCAGCGCGGGCCGCCAGCCGGTAGCGGGTACCGAACGCAGCCTCGGCGAGCAGGGCGAGGACAGTGATGAGCGCCAGGCCGGGCAGGACGCGGGCCGGGAGCGGGAGCGGCCAGGTCCAGGCGTGGCCGGCGATGAGCGCCGCGGCCCAGCAGGCACCGACGCCAGGCCCGATCCATAGCAGTCTGCGGGCAGCGCGGCGGGCGGGATTCGCGCGGTTGAAATCGGCCAGGATGACGGGAGGTTCACCGAATTCAGCGACTGCCCCCTGGGCCGCGCGCTCGGGCGCCAGGCCCTGCCGGAGATAGAAGTGGTATGTCTCGCCAAGTCCATCAGCCAGTTCCTCGACGATCTCAGCGGGCAGCTGCGCGGACAAGCTGGCCAGGTAGTCCTGGATCAGGCGGGGTCCGGACATGGCCTGCCTTCCAGCGCGGCGCTGACCATCGCGGAGAACTCCCGCCAGTCAGCCCGCCTGCCCGTCAGGGCCCGGATTCCTGCCGCAGTCAGCCGGTACTCACGCCGCCGGCGGCCGCCAACGACCGACCACGATCCGGCGATCAGCCCCGCTTGCTCCAGCCGCCGCAGCGCCGGGTAGATCGTCCCGGTCGGCAGGTCAAGTCGGCCGCTCGTGCTCTGCCGCAGGGCCTCGATCACCGCGTAACCGTGCCGCGGGCCGTCTTCCAACGCGGCCAGCAGCATCGCATCCAGGTGACCCTTCAGTTCCTCGGCCCGCATACGTAGCAACGCTACTTTAAGGCTTCCGGTCAGGCAATTCACCACGTAAGGTAGATATCATACATAGCAACGCTACCTATTGCTGGGCGGGATACGCCCGGGGACGGAAGGAGCAGGTGACATGGTGACCGCCAGCCGCATCCTGGGCGACCAGGTAGGTTCCACCGCACCCGTCTTCCTCGCATTCCTCGCGATCCATGTCATCGCTGGGCTGACCGCCGTGATCACCGGGGCCATCCCCGCCCTAACCCGCAAGGGAAGCCCACGGCACATCCGGGCCGGGCGCTGGTTCTACCGTGCCATCGCCGTCGTCTTCGCTACCGCGATCGCGCTGGCGATCATGCGC
Source organism: uncultured Actinomycetota bacterium (assembly GCA_963778075.1). GTDB lineage: Bacteria > Actinomycetota > Actinomycetes > Streptosporangiales > Streptosporangiaceae > JASHPR01. Next base: position 120,993 of record CAVZTJ010000002.1, read on the forward strand.
CGGCGGCAGGACTACTACCTGGTCATCATCGGCACCGTCGCCTTCACCGCCGCGACCATCGGGTACCAGCACCGCCGCCGCCATCGTCCGGGCGACACTGGCCACATCCTCGGTATGGGGATCGGTTACACCGCGATGCTCACCGCGTTCTACGTCGACAACGGGCCCCACCTGCCGCTGTGGGATCGCCTGCCGACGCTGGCGTTCTGGCTGCTCCCCTCCGCAGTCGCGGCACCCCTCATCACCCGGGCAGTCATCCACGCCCGCCGGGCCAGCCCACCCCCGGCGGATCAGCAAATACCTGGGGCGAGCAGCGCGGACACCCCGTCCAGGGCGGCAGGAACGAGCCAGTAGCGCGGCGGGAACTGCACCAGCGCCAGTAGCCGCATTGAGCAGGGCCAGCTCGCAAAGCCCAGCCCCCGGGCGATGACAAGTTGCGCCGCGGCGAGGCTGACCGCACCCTGCGGCGCCGAGGAGTGCTGCGGGCGAACCGTTCCAAGGCCGACGGATCACCGCGCCGGGCTGCGTCGCGCAGTTCCTTGGCGCAGCAGACGGCAGCCCGGCCTGAACGTCCGCCATTGCTGCGCCTCGAGACCTCTTCCCTGCAAAGGAGACGCTGCACACCACGAAATGCCAGGTAAGCGGCTTACGCATCCGAGCCGAGTGACACTCAAAGTGCCACTCGCGGCAGGTGAGGTGCTCGGTTCTACACTCGAAAAACCTTCATGGCCTGGTGAGGTCTTCACGTTTAGGGCTGACCTGCACAGATGGGTCTCAGCTGGGGGGTTGCCCACAGGTTAAGACGTGCCTTCCCACACTTGTCTTGGCTGTCTAGCGGTTCCAGCGGGGGTCGGCGTCGGCGATGTCGAGGCTGAGGGCTTCGAGTTCGGTGATCAGTTCGCGCAGCCTGCGGTGGTTGTCGAACCAGGGCTGGTAGTCGGCGAGCTGGTCGTCGGTCAGGATGCGGGTGGCGGTCTTGCCATCTTTCTTGCGCGTCCACTGGTGGTAGGGGCCGTGCAGGCGGGGTGGCTCGTCGTGGCAGCGGCAGCCGGGGTGGCCGCAGCGGGTCATCCGGTCGGCAAGAGTGCCGGGCAGCGCGAAGCCGAGGGCGGCGATCTCAGCGGCGATGCGGGCGGCCTGGGCCTGCTGGGCCGGGGTGGGCGACACGTTCTTGATTGTCGCAGCCGGGTCCCGCATCCCGCGCCTTGCATTAAGTATATGTGCTGTATGCCGAATGCTGATGTTGGCGCTCATATCGGGCGGTGGCGGCCGTCGTCGGTGTCGCCGCGGGCGGCAGTGTTCGCCCGGGACGTGATCGCGGCGACGGCACCGCAGGGGCGGGAACGGGCAAAGAACCTGTTGTGGGCGGCTGGCCGGCTCGCTGATTATGCGGCGTCGCTGGGCCTGGACCTGGCGCCGGAGGTGGTGTTTCACCCGTCGCTGGTCGAGCGGTTCGCGCGCGCCGCGCCGGGGCTGACCGGGGTGGCACGGCGGACGCTGCGCACCAACCAGCGGTTCATCGGCCGCCGGGTCGTGCCGCAGCTTTACCCGGCTGACGTGCCACTGCCGCGGGAGCGGGCCAAGCAGCCCTACAGCCCCGCGCAGATCAGCGGGTTCCTCGCGCTGGCGGACGCCCAGCCCACGACGGGACGGCGGATGCGGGCGGCCGGGCTGGTCTGCCTCGGGGCCGGCGCGGGGCTGATCCGCGCCGACCTGCGTGACGTGCGCGGCGGCGACGTGGCCTGCCGCTCCGGCGGCGTCATCGTGGCGGTCCGGGGCCGGCGCTGCCGGACCGGGGACAGCCCGGATCTGGGGCGCCGATGGATCCTCCTTGCCTCACCGTGCCCGGCTACCTCGGCCAGGTGACCGCTGTGGCGATCTCCTCCGACGGACCTGATCGCCACCGTCGGCACGGGTCCGAACCTGTTGATCACCAGCCGCAATCCCGCCGACCTGCCGGTCTTTTGCCCGCCCTGGTCGCCGCGTTCGGGAAGTAGATCAGCGCGCTGCTGGTCGCCAGGGCAACCCGCCGCCAGGGACCATGCCCGCTGGCGGAACGAAGAGGCACCATGGCGGGCAAGCAACGGCAGCGAGAACGGGTTTGACGATCTAGCCCTGGCTTCCGTGACCAACCCGGCCGACACGATCATTTACCTGAGAAAGTGCCTTTGACCTTGAAGAACAGGGTCTATCCAGAGACCTGTCCGCACAAGCCCGAAAGGCTTTTTCCGCATGCAGCTTACCGCCCGCCGCCTCAAGATCACGGTGTCCTCTGACGGCGCCGGAATCATCTCCCAGGGCGGCGCTCTGCCGCTCGTGCAGCCTGGACATGGGGCGCACGACTCGGGCGGCCCGTGGTGGACCGTCGTCAGCCGACCGCCCCTTCCATCTGCAGTTCGATCAGGCGGTTCAGCTCGAGCGCGTATTCCATCGGCAGTTCGCGCGCGATCGGCTCCACGAAGCCGCGCACGATCGTGGCCATCGCCTCGTCCTCGGTCATGCCGCGGCTCATCAGGTAGAACAGCTGGTCCTCGGAGATCTTCGACACCGTTGCCTCGTGCCCCATCTCCACGTCGTCCTCGCGGACGTCGACGTAGGGATAGGTGTCGGAACGGCTGACAGTGTCCACGAGCAGCGCGTCGCACCTGACTGTGGACTTCGAGTGTGCCGCGCCGTCCTGGACCTGGACCAGGCCCCGGTAGGACGTGCGGCCGCCGGCCCTGGCCACGGACTTGGACACGATCTGGGAGGAGGTGTTCGGCGCGCAGTGCACCATCTTGGCGCCGGCGTCCTGGTGCTGCCCGGTGCCGGCGAACGCGACCGACAGCGTCTCGCCCCTGGCGTGCTCCCCCATCAGGTAGACCGCCGGGTACTTCATCGTGACCTTGGAGCCGATGTTCCCGTCGATCCACTCCATCGTGGCGCCCTCCTGGGCCACGGCACGCTTGGTGACCAGGTTGTACACGTTATTCGACCAGTTCTGGATCGTGGTGTACCGGCAGCGGGCGCCCTTCTTCACGATGATCTCCACGACCGCGGAGTGCAGCGAGTCGGAGGAGTAGGTCGGCGCGGTGCAGCCCTCGACGTAGTGCACGTAGGCGTCCTCGTCGACGATGATCAGGGTCCGCTCGAACTGGCCCATGTTCTCGGTGTTGATCCGGAAATAGGCCTGCAGCGGGATCTCCACCTGCACACCCTTCGGCACGTAGATGAAGCTGCCGCCGGACCAGACCGCGGTGTTCAGCGCGGCGAACTTGTTGTCACCCACCGGGATGATCGTGGCGAAGTACTCCCGGAAGAGTTCCGGGTGCTGCTTGAGCGCAGTGTCGGTGTCTTCGAAGATGACGCCCTTCTCCTCCAGGTCCTCGCGGATCTTGTGGTAGACGACTTCGCTTTCGTATTGCGCGGCGACGCCGCCGATGAGGCGCTGCTTCTCGGCCTCGGGGATGCCGAGCCTGTCGTAGGTGCTCTTGATGTCCGCGGGCAGGTCGTCCCAGCTGGCGGCCTGCTTCTCGGTCGAGCGGACGAAGTACTTGATGTTTTCGAAATCGATGCCACTCAGGTCCGCGCCCCATCCAGGCATCGGCTTGCGCCGGAACAGCATCAGGCCCTTCAGCCGCAGGTCCAGCATCCAGGCCGGCTCGTCCTTCAGTGCCGAGATGTCCCGGACGACCTCCTCAGACAGGCCCCGGCGCGCGGACTCGCCCGCCTCATCCGAGTCGGCCCAGCCGAACTTGTAACGCTCCAGCCCCTCAAGCTCCGGGCGTGCGATGGTCGTCATGCGGAGATGCCTCCGGACTCAGTTGCTGGTTTGTCGGCGGCGGTGCTGATCGTGGTATCGCGGATATGAACGAGCGATGACGCGGTGACATGCGTGGTGCTGTCCCGTCAGCGTGCGCGATCGTTGCGACGCTGCACGGGAGTGCCGGGCGGCCGGCCGGATGCCTCGGCCTCCGCCTCATACAGATGCGGGTATTCGGTCAGGAAGCCCCCAGTCCTTCATGCCCTAAATGCTACCACAAATTCCAGAAATATATTGCTAGTTTTTTACTGCCTGCGTGCGGTGAGGGCAGGCTGGGCCCATGATGATCCTTCAGGTCAAGTAGCGAGGCCTTGGATGACCCCAGCTGGCCTCCTCGGCAGCGGGCGTCCGGACCATCCCGCGCACTCCCGGGCGGGGCCGGATCAAGCGGTCACAGCGTCCCGATCCGGCGGCTGGCGGCCTCGTCATGCCCTCCTCCGCGGTACCAGATCAGCCTGCCGGGGCCAGGAAAGGGTGCACACTGAACACGTCGGACTTCCATCACCTTCCGGGTTGACCTCGCGGCAGCATTCGCCTGGGGGCCCGGCGCCAACGCCGCCGACAGCCGCAGCCGGCTGACACTAAGCTCGCCCGGGGAACGGGCCGGCAGCTTCTCACCGGGCGCCGCCGGGCTGTCCCGGGCAGTCCGCTGACCACTCGCCGGCACAACACCACTAGGCAGGAGTGATGACGCCGATGGACACACCGAGAATCCTTACTGTCACCATCGAGGTGAATGTGCCCGGGCACATCGCAGCGTACAAGCCGGATCAGATCGGCGCCGTAGCGCTGGAATTTGCCAGGTCCCTCGAGAAATTCGGGGCAGATCCAGACAGCAGTAAGGTCTCCGTCAGCTATGTCTACGACCGGTGGGCGCACAACTATCCAGACGCCCGGGTCCCGCGCCCGAAACGTGAAAACCAGGCGGGGCGGTAACGGATTCCCAAGGCAGCACGGAACCCAAACGCTGCCAGAGAACTCACGTAGCAGCCTCCGCGGCGTGGCCAGGCTTCGGTCCAGCTGGGCCAAAACGGGCGCGCAGGATCGGTGACGCGCTGTTCTTCAGCATCTCCTGATCTCCGGCAATAGCCTTGAACGCATGCTTAACGGGTATGACAGCCCGGGTCGACCCACGCCTTTCTCGATTGCACCTTGCGCGAGCGTGATCACGGGCTTTCAGCCGTTGCCTGTTTTGGCTGCAGAATCCCCGATGTGTAGAAGAAAATAAAGTGTAGTAATATAACAAGCGTTGCTCCGGACCCAGGCATCTGCCACGCTCGACATTTGTGGTGGCAGTAGCAGGGGCCCCGGTTTTTTTCGTGCACGGAACGGTGCCGGCAAAGGCGCTACAGACCAGGATGGTGAGAATCCACGGGAGAATTCCTCTCCCGCCGCGATCTGCCAAGCATGACTGACTGCCGCGTACGTCACCTCGTCACGGCTAAAGGAGTCGGTTATGGGCATCATCGCATGGCTCGTTCTCGGCCTGGCCTCAGGCCTGCTCGCCAATATGCTGATCCCCGGCAGAAGATCGCAGGGCCTTATCCTGACCTGCCTGATCCGCGTCGCCGGGCCGCTGGGCGGCCACCCGGCTGTTCCGCGTCCCTTCCGTCGGCCGGCATGGTGCCGGCCGACGGAGGGGCTGCCGGGCCGCTGGCGTCAGGCGCCGTTTTTCGCCGCCTTGCCCGTTACGGGAGCTGTGCCCGTTACGGTGGCCTTGCCCGTGCCGGCGCGGACCTGGATGCGCTTAGCGCGCACTTCGGGCGCCTTGGGTACCAAGACCTGCAGGACGCCGTCCTGGGCTGAGGCCTGGATCTTGTCCGCCTGAACGTGGCTGGGCAGGGTGATCGACCGGCGGAACGCGCCGTAGCGGCGCTCGGCCCTGTGAACCTTCTCTGCGGCAGCGTCGTAGGGAACATGCCGCTCGCCCTGGAGCGTCAGCAGGCCGTCCTGGAAGGTGATCTCCAGGTCCCCGGTCCCGACGCCGGGCAGCTCCACGGCCACCAGGTAGGCGTCCTTGCGCTCGGTAATGTCGAGCGGGGGAGCCCACACCTGCGCGCCCGGGCCGGCGCCAGGCTGCTGGCCGAACTGGCCGAGCCACTGGCCCGGCATCCTGCTCATCCTCAGCATCTCATCCTGCGCGCTGCGCAGGTCGTCGAACAGATCCCAGCTTGTCATGACTGTCATGTCGTTCTCCCTCACACATCTCGCCGGGCCGGCGGCCCGGCGACCCGGGAAAAAATGCAATTCGAGTGAACGACATTCGCTACCGAGTAACAATGTTCACTGTATCGTGTACGGTGTTCACCGTCAACTGAACGTGGAGGCAATCATGGCGAACCGGCCGCAGGCAGCCGCCGGCGCGGGCCCGCGCCCGCTATGGTTCAGCCCACCCGATGGCGAGGAGAGCCGCCGCCGTGCGCTGACCCGCGAACGGGTCGTCGCCGAGGCCCTCGCCGTCATTGCCGCCGACGGCGTCGATGCCCTGAGCATGCGCGGCCTCGCCGCCCGCCTCGGCGTCGTCCCCGGCGCTCTGTACCGGCACGTCCGCAGCAAGGAGCAGCTCTGCGACCTCGTCGCGGACGGGGTGCTGGCCGAGGTCGACACCCGGGTCGGCCGCGCCCTCGGCTGGGCAGCGCAGGTCAAGGTGCTCGCGCACCGGCTGCGGGAGGTCCTGGAAGATCATCCCGGCATCGCCGGGTTGCTCAAGACCCGCGATCCGCTCGGGCCGCATTCCCTCGCCCTGGCCGAGGCGTTCCTTGCCCCGCTGCAGGAAGGCGGCTTGACCGGCCGGCAGACCGCCCTGGCCTTCTCCCTGATCTACGACTACACGCTCGGCTTTGCGCTCAGCGACCGCACCACCGTCAACGAGCAGCGCGTCCAGGACACCGCGACCCGGCACCAGCTGCACGCCTTCTTCCGGTCCCTGCCCGCTGAGCGCTTCCCCGTGCTCGCCGCCCTCGGCGAGCACGTCTGGGCCGACAACCGCGACCAGCGATTCACCGCCAGCCTCGAAATCATGCTCGACGGACTCCAGGCAGCACAACGTCAGGATCGGCATCCCCGATCCTGACCGGCCAGCTACACCGCCCGAGCACGTCACCGCCGGGCTGGGCCGGCCTTCGGAGCACGCTCCAGAGCTACGGCGATGAGCAATACCGCCCTGCGCCGGCACCTCTGACTACGACCGCATCGAATTCGCGCCCCGGTCACTGCCATCAAGACGCGGCAACGATGGTACGGCAGGGGTAGTTCTGCGCGGTGCGATGATCATGTCCACCGGCCCAGTGGCGGTCAGGCGGAGAACGTGCAGCCGGGTACAGACAATGAGCCGTCGCACAGCAGACGCGGGTCCGCCAGGTGCGCCGTGAGGCGTCGAACAGCGTCGAACAGCGCCAAGCTCTCCAGTGGGGTGGCACGTTCGGCAGCTCGGCGGCCACGTGGACCGTGCCGGCCGTGTCATCATCCGGCACCAGCGCCGGCGCATGGGCAACCGTGACCGCCTACTACCAGGACATTACCTCGAAGGACTACACGGCTGCGTGCGCCGCTCGGCTGCCATCGCCCGGTCGTAAGCGTTGAAGTCGTCGTGAGTGCCGCCGGCTGCGGTGAAGATCTCCCGGACCAGCAGCCGCAGCCGCTCAGCGTCGACTCCCGGCAGCGGGTCGTCCGGGCCTGCCAGGTCGACCGGTCCCTCGACCGCCGCCCACTGCCAGCCGGCGCGCAGCACCATGGTGGCACGGGGTGGGTCCTGAGCTGCCCAAGCTTGCGGGACCTGCCGCCGACGACCACGCCGACGACCGGGACACCGGTCACCGGGTGACGGAGCACGGCGGCGCTGACGACGGAGGCATGGACGGTGCCGTCAGGCAGGGCGGGTGCGATAACGGCGAGCCCGTGATCGGCGGCGGCCTGACCTATTCCCAGCTGTCGGCCAAGGCAATAGCGCAGCCTAACAACGCCAAGCTTGGGCCCAAGTCCAGCTGATGTTCCGCGGCACCACGCTGCGCAGCTGCTGCTGAACGCCTACGCCTTCGGCACCATGGGCATGATCGCCGGTGTCGCCGCGATCGCCGCGTTCATCGCCGCCGCGGGCATGCTGATCCTCGGCGGCCTCGGCCTGATGGACGCCGGGTATCCCCGGCGGCCGACATCCTCGCCCCCCCCCGCCCGGCGAACGCACTGAACCCGGGCACCATCCCGCCCCAGACCACCCGCCCCAGCAACCAGCAGCCCAGCGAGGAGGCCTGGCCGCCGCCGCGCCCGCCACCTCTACGGCCGTCCCGCCTGAGCATGGCCGACCGGCCATGCCCGGCAGCCCCGCATGACACGCACCCCGTGGTGCGGGCCGGAACCCCTGCCCACACCGCGAGGTGACTGGCATTCCGGCCAGCCCCACTGTGTTGCCGCTCTGGCCGCCGGAGCTGAAGCGCTGCCCTGGTCGTCGCACGCGGGCCGACCGCGGGCGATCCGGGCCCCGGGATACCCACATAGTCCCCTGGGCCTGGCGCGCAATCCTGCAGGGAGCGCGGAGGTCCCGGCAGACGAGGCGAACGCCCGTGCTCCGCTGCATAATCAGCGCAGGCGGCGCAGGAACGGATCCCTTGGCTCTTCCGGGCTGACCCGCACGCGCACGTCGACGGCACATACGCCGTCCGGGCCCGCGACGACGGGGCCGAGGCCCAGTTCGGCGACCTCGGGGAGATCATCAGCAAGACGGGATACCCTCAGCAACACCTCGGCGAGCGCTGCGGTGTCGACAGGCCGCGTCGCCGGGTGGCCGGATAGCAGCAGCGCGGCATGTGCCGCGTGGATCAGCTCGTCGGCGTCGGCGTCGGTCAGCGGGGCCAGCCGGGCCGCTTGACCGCCGAGAACGTCGGTGGCGGCCGCGCCGGACCCGAGCACCACCAGCGGCCCGAACACTGGCTCCTGGACCACGCCGATCACCAGTTCGACGCCGCCCGCGAGTGCGGCGGGCAGCGTGACGACCAGCGGGATCTGATAGCACGAGAGCAGCTCGGCCGCCGTGGCGGTCGGCAGCCATCCGCCGGCTGGGCAGCCGGCCAGGAACCCGGCGAGCAGCTTGCGCGCGTCGGGGGTGCGCAGCCCGCCCAGCTCCGGGATGTGGCCCTGCCGCCGTTCGCGCCAGGCTCGGTAGCGGGCCGCATGGCCAAGCGCGCGGGCGGCATCTTCCGGGTAGGCGTAGGCGGGCAGCCCGGCGACGCCTGGCGTCCGGCCGTCCGGTGCGCCGACGCGGTCAGCGCGGTTCTCCGGGTGCTGCGGTGCCCCGGCGGCGGGCAGGCGCCCGAGCAGTCGCACGGACTGTGCCTGGTCGAGCAGGCAGGCCGCGACCGGCTTGCTGACCGCCGCCGTGCGGACCGCAGTGCGCAGGTCGGAGATGGCCGTGGGGACAGCCACGGCGAGCACGGCATCGACGCCGTCATCGGCGGCGACCGCCTCCAGGCAGGCGCGGAAAGAATCCGCGGTCACGGCCGCCGTGGCATCCACAGGCCCGGTAACCTCCGCACCCGCTGGCAGCAGCCTGCGCAGCGTGCGCCGAGTCGCCGAGGCGAGCTGGACGACCTGCAGGTCGTTGTCGCCGCACGCGTCGGCCGCCAGGACTCCCGCGCCGCCGGTGTTGGAGACGATCGCGACCCGGTTGCCTGCGGGCAGCGGCTGGCAGGCGAGCAGCGCAGCGGCCTCGATGAGCTCGCCAAGACTTGCGGTCGTGATGATGCCCGCCTGCGCGAACAGCGCCTGCTGGGTGACCAGGGGCGTCGCCGCGGCGGCGGTGTGCAAGGCCGCGGCGCGCTGACCGGCCGCTGACCGGCCTGCGACGACCGTCAGCACGGGCATCCGCTGGCCGACCCGGCGCGCCGTGCGCGCGAACTTGCGCGGGCTTCCGAAGGACTCGACATAAAGGACAACCAGCCGGGTCACCTCGTCCTGCTCCCACCACATCAGCATGTCGTTGCTAGATACGTCGTACTTGTCGCCGACCGACGCAAAGGAGGACACGCCGATGCCTAGCCGGGACAGGTGCCCGAGCAGCGCGATCCCCACTCCGTCTGATTGCACGACAAGGCCGGCGACACCGCCCGCCGGGTGGCCAGCCGCGAAGGTAGCGTTCAGTCCAATCCGGGGCACGACGACCCCGGAGCAGTTCGGGCCGACCAGCCGCATGCCGTAGCTGCGGCATATCGCCAGCAGGCCGACGCCCTCGGCGCCCAGGCCCGAGGTGATCACCGTGAGGACCCGCACGCCGTTGCGGCCGCATGCGGCCGCCACGTCGGGCACGGCTGCCGGGGGCACCGCGATCACGGCCAGATCCACCGCCTCGGGCAGGTCGTCGACGGACGCCACGCAGGGCACGCCCTCCAGGGACCGGGCGTGCGGGTTCACGGCGTAGACCTTTCCGGCGAATCCGCCGGTCACGATGTTGTGCAGGATCGCGCGGCCTACGGTCGCCCGCCAGCGGCCCGCGCTCACGACGGCGACCGACTGCGGCTCCAGGAGGTGGCGGAGGCTGGCCACATCCGCGCGGCTCTCCCGGCCGGCCACGGACTCCAGGTAGCCGTCCGGGCTGCGGCCGGCCTCGCTGCGGGGCAGCGGGAAGGTCAGCTCGACCACGCCGTCGGACGCCCGCCGTTGCGCGGGCAGGCCCGCATCGGCGAACACCCGCAGCATCGCCGAGTTTTCCGCCAGGGTCTCGGCGATGAATGCGCGCAGCCCGCGCTGTCGCGCCAGCGAGGCCAGGTGCTCGAGCAGCAGGGTGGCGATGCCGCAACGGTGCATGTCGTCAGGGACCGCGAACGCGATCTCCGCTTCCCCTGGCCTCCCGGTGGACTCGTAGCTCGCCACGCCGACCAGCCGGCCGCCCAGCCATGCGAGCAGCGCCACGTGGTCTGGCCCGGGATCGCGGCACACTCGCTGCGCCTCCTGCTCGCCTGCGCGTGGGCTCAGGCTGAAGAACCTCAGGTACATGTTGTCGGGAGACATCGCGGCGTGCATCTCGCGCACCGCTGCCGCGTCCTGCGACCTGGCCGACATGATCTCGACCGTGCGACCGTCGGTCAGCAGCGCGTACGTGCTAGTGGCAGCCGTCGGGGCGCGCGGCAGGGTCACGACAGCGTCGGGATCCTCGTCAGGCGTTTCAATGGTCACGGCCACACCTCGCGCGGAACCGCTCCGCGCAAGCTGGCGGACCACGTCTGGCCGACTGCCCACTCATGGAAGCCACCTCTCCGCGCCCTGCCAATGTCAGCCTGCCAGTGCCGGCTGGAGGTCCCTCACGACCGCGAATGGCCTCCGCTACTGGTGTGGACCGGGCTGGTTTCCGCGCCGGATTCGGGTGCCGGGCTGTCCCAGTGCCGCCAGATGAGTCGGTGCACCGGAATCAGCCGGGGGATGTCGCGTAGTCCGGGGATGAACGGCACGAGCAGCAGCAAGATCGTGGCCAGGCCGGTCATGTAGATGGCGATCATGTCGATGTTGGCCGAGTTGGTCCATCCCGGAACCTGGTACCAGAGCGTATACAGCCACAGCCACGGTTGGCCCGGGTAGCTGCCGGTCTCGTTCATCACACCCCACTGGGCGCCGGTCAGGCCCATCGCCTGAGCCTTGGCCCCGAAGTAGGACCCGTCCTCGATGAACAGCAGCGGCTTGGTGAAATTGGTGCCGTAGAACGGCTGCTGGGCGAGCAGGTCGGTGTCCAGCGCGCCGCTGCGGGCGAGGGTCAGTTCGCTGGCCATCATCGCCGGGACCGGCCCGTCGTTCGCCGCGGGAACGACCGGGACGCCGTGGACGAATTTCACCTTCGCCTCCGATGTGGCGTAGGCGTTGGCCCATTTCAGCTGCTGGGCGGCCGGGGCGGCCTTATAGGCGGCCAGCGGGCCTGCGGCCGCCGGGTCTGTGCTCGCGAGCTGGGTCAGCGGACCGATCACGAAGTCCTGCGCCGCGTTGACCGGCTGGGTGATCCCGAACCAGGTCTGCGGGGAGAACAGCAGCTTCTGCACGCTGGCGGACTGGTTGTTGTAGGGCGGCCCGTAGCTGGCGGTCTCGCTGGTTGCGTTCAGCTCGCTGGCTGCGGTGCCGAGGAAGTCGGCCGGCGCGACCCGGGCCCAGGTGGCGATCGTGACCGGCGGCACGTCCGGAGAGGACAGCAGGGCGGCCAGGCCGAGTGTCAGCGCCAGCACGACCACCGAGGCGATCGTGCCTTCCTTCAGGATGTCGTAGCGCCGATTCGGGCCGCGCCACGGCGCGGCGTCGGCTGCTGCAATGGCACGCCGCCGAAGCCGTGCGCTCCCCTTCACCGCGGGATGCGCGTCGATCGGGTGGGATACGCCGCGGACCCGGACCAGCAGCACGTGCGCGCCGACGACGGCGACCAGGATGACCGGGATGAGCACGATATGCCACATCAGCATCTGGCCGAAGTTCATCACGTTGAAGAACGCGCCGACCCCGACCGAGTTGAGCGCGTCCTTGCCGCTGGTGGAGATCCACTGGGAGTCGAAGTTCTGCTGCGACACATACCCGGTGAAACACTCCAGGACTGAGGCCACGAACGCGACGACGCCGGTCATCCAGGTCAGCGCGCGGCGGCCGCGCCAGGCGGCCATCCAGAACTTGGCCCACAGGTGGATCACCAGCAGCGCCATGAACAGCTCCACGCTCCACAGGTGCAGGCTGTTGCAGAAATGCCCGGCCGGGTTGTAATGCCACCAGTCGGGGCCGCCGAGAGCCAGCGCGAACCCCGACACGATCGCCACGCCGAGCGCGGCCAGCGACGCCACCCCGAACACATACGCCCACGACGCCACGTAGGCGGGCTGGCTGTCGGGCAGCAGCTTCCCCGGCGGCAGCGCGCTGAGTGCGCGGCGCCGGACGCGGGCGGTCCACATGCCCGCGGTGCCGTCATCAGCCGGATCACTCGCCGCAGCCGTGCCCCCGTCCGCCGGCCCGTCCGTGCCGCTGCCGGTAACCGCGGCGGCGTCTTCGCGGCGGCCGCGCGGGAACGGGAGTACCAGCGCGACGCCGAAGATAACGACCATCACCGCGATCAGGACCAGGTTCGCCACCGAGATGTCAAAGATCGACCAGTGCACGAACGAGCCCGGCTGATTAATGTCGATCGCCACAGACGGGAATGGCTGGCGGACTGATCCTGTCATGTGCCACCTCGGCTGGCGTACGCATATGACGCCACCGAGGTCCAGAGCAGCCGTGCTCGGCAATCGCGGGCGCATGCAGGCTACCCGCCGAGAGCTTTCCGCTTAACACGCTACGCCCGATGAATCGGGGCGACAAGGGCCACGGCGATGCCCTGATCAACCTCCCGCAGGTCGGCCGCTACCGGAGTGCGCGGTGCCGGCAAGGGTAAACTGCGATCGCATGTGCTGAGCAGCCTGAACGAATCCCGATCAGGTCTAGACCATACGCCGGTCTCGAGATCGCCTCGCTGCAGTTTCCTACCTTTCGCGAGGCGGACCGATGAGCATTCACCGCGCACCCCCTGCGCTCAAGCTGGCAGGGAATGCGGATGCCGGATGAGACCGGGCGGGCACCGGCACCCAGCCAACCAGCGCCGCCACGATCAGCGGACAAAGAGTGAGGTCCTGGCCGACCGGGTGACCGCCGTATTCGGGTCCTGGACCTTCATTATCGCGCAGACCATGATCGTCGTTTTGTGGATCGGGCTGAACCTGCTCGCTTTGGTGCATCGCTGGGATCCGTACCCGTTCATCCTGCTGAACCTGGTCTTCTCCACTCAGGCCGCCTACGCTGCCCCGCTGATCCTGCTCAGCCAGAACCGGCAGGCTGACACCGACCGGATCAAGGCCGAGCACGACTACCAGATCAATCAGACAGCCCTGCAGTACCTGATGATCTTGCACCGCGACGCGCACGGCCAAGGCTGCGCTTGCGTCGGGCAGGCGGGACCAGGTGGCGGGGCCGACGACGGCGACCCCGCTCCGGCAGCAGCCATTAGCGGAGCCGCGGACGCCGGGTAGCACGCGAACATGGCCGTCCTGCGCATCATCTTCTGCTCTAAGGAGCCACGCCATGCGACATACCGATCTCGGTCCCGTCGCCGTCGCCCTGCTGCATCACACGCAATGCGCGGTGGCGGTCATCCCAGGCGGCGAATGACTGGCCCAGACCGGGCTGCGGAGGCCAGGTGACCCAGCCGGAGTCATAGATACCGAGGCCCGTCGGGAACAGGCGCGCCCTGGCCTGCAGTGTTAACAATGGTTGTCGGCGTAAGACTGAGGTCCGGAGAGGTCGCCATGAAGGTGCTCGTCGTGGGCACGGGTGTCATCGGAACCGTCTACGGGGCGCACCTCGCGGCGGCAGGCAGCACGGTCTGGGTGCTGAGCCACGGGCCGAGAACCGATGAGGTGGCCGCCGGAGGCCTTTGCGCCCGCGATGTGCTCGGCGGGGGGCGAGCAGACGCCAAAGTCGCCGTCGTGCCGGATGCCAGCGGCATGTATGACATCGTCCTTGTCGCGGTCCGGCGTGATCAGCTGGCCTCGGCATGCGCCGGGCTCGCCGTCCTGGCCGGGAAGCCGGCCATCGTCTTCTTCGGCAACAACCCGGCAGGCCGGGCAGCAATCACTGGCGACATGCCCGGCGATGTCTACCTCGGATTCCCCGGCCTCGGCGGTGTCATGAACAGCGGGACCGCCGACTACGTCCGGATACGGCAGCAGCCGACGGCTTTGCCGAAGACTTCTGATCCGCGGCTGGCCGCGCTGGAAGCGGCCCTGTCCAGCCGCGGGTTCGCTGTCCAGCGCGTAGCTGACATGGACGGATGGCTCGCCTACCACGCCGCGTTCGTCGCGTGCATCGCGGCGGCCCTCTACCGGTGCGGAACCGACCCCGTCCGTCTCGCCGCGGATCGCACGACCCTCACCCTCATGTGCCAAGCGATCAGCGAAGCCTTCGCCGCCCTGCGAACCAGCGGGACTGCGGGGCGCCCGCGCAACCTCGCCCTGCTGCACAGCCCGTTGCTCAGACCGGTTGCCGTCCGCTACTGGGCACGGACCATGCGCTCGCCGATGGGCGAGCTGTGCTTTGCCGCGCACTGCCGGCACGCCGAGGCAGAGATGCGGGCCCTTGGTCACGACGTGGCAGCCCGGATTACCAGCTCACGCGCCCTGGCAGAGCTGCTCCGCTCCTGATGCGAGCCGTGACCGACCGGGCGCGGAGCAGACCATCGCAAGCTGTATCGCTTCGACCCGCGAACTCAAGCTCACGCCGACCCGGCCGACCGCTCACCGGGTCGCGGCGACTTCAATCTCCTCGCCGACTTGAGCTTGTATCCCCGAATCTGGTCCATTCGCATTCGTGGCATTGGCCCGGGGCAGGAAGAGCCATCTTGCCCACCCATGCCGATATTCAGGATCTTCAGCGCGTGACGGACTGCTTCCCTGATACACGCCGTCCTTGGGCAGCAACGCCGACCGCCCAGCGGACCCGACACTAGCCGCGCGGGGGGCGGGCTTCCCGCCTGTTCAACGAGCGTCTCCGCCAGGCCGGGGCGACGTGCCATTCAGAGCCAGTCCGTGAGGCTGAGTGCCAATTTTCAACGCCCAGAACCACGGTCAGATGACGGTCGAACGATCTTGAAGGTGCCCTGAGCCGACTACAAATCGGACTTGACCTGCTGGTTTGCGAGCCCCCTTACGGAATCGAACCGTAGACCTTCTCCTTACCATGAACACCCGTCAAGTTCCGTCACCGCAGGTAGACGGCGCTGACCTTGCACAACACGAGCTCACGCGAGCACTCACGAGCTTGAGATAGGCCGTCGCGAGCACGGTTCTGACACTCAATCTGACACTCACTTTGATCTTGCTCCACAAGCTAACGGCCATCGGGACCATCCTTCGAAAATGAGAGTGATCGAGCTGCTGCTGACCCGGCACGATCAATGTCAACGTCTCAAGGCTTGGGATACTGTTTCAAGCCGTTTTGTGCCGTGGCCCGCGTAGCAGCCAAGCGGACGGCCGCAATCCTGCTGCTGCCGAACCGCTGCGAAGAGCCCGCAGAGCTGAGCCGACGGTTTTACAGACCGTTTCTCCTGCTCATCGGAATGGCCGCTGACCTGGCGCTATTCCCTTGATGATCATGTGAATACCTGGCCCTGTCCGCCATATGTCCGGCGCTCGGGCGGCTGAGTGGCGGCCGTCGCGGACGGGCACGGACACCGTCCATAGGAGTCGCCTGGCCTGCAGTTTTGCGATCTCTAATCAGCTCAGCACCTCCGGGAACGTGGGCACTGCAATGAGGAATTCGTCATACAACAATGAAATCGGGATTGTGTGGCAGCATTTCACCTCACCCACCGGTTACATCTCCGTATCGGGCGGGTCGCCAAAGCGCGCTATCCAAGACGGCGGCCAGGGGCAGTTGCTCGGTCGATGTCGGTCACGCTGATCTGGCCAAAGCCAGCGAGGTAGACGCCCGCCTGACCACGGCGTCGAGCAGCACCTCGCGCGAAGGGACAGTGGCGTAGGACGTCTGCCGGCTGAGCCCCGGCAGCTCGGGCGATGTCCTCGACGTGGCTGTCCAGGCCTACCGGGGATGGCAGTCAGTCTGCTCGTCCCGCCTTCCCAGTCCAGCGGAGACGCCTGTACTGCCAGCACCGTGTCATTGCCCGCACACGCACTCTCCTTTATGGCCGCCGGACCGCACGTACCGCGACGGGGCATGACGGCCTGCGGGTGCTGGCTGACCGGGCGCGCCTGACGTCGCCGGTCTGCAGGATGGCAGCTAGCTGGCGGTTACTTGGCGGCCAGAATGGCCAGGTCTATGCTCATGTCAGGTGAGCCGGGAAGCCTGGTCGGCACGAAGTTAACAACCCTGTCGGGTTCGTGCATCCGGAGCACCCGATGACCTTCGAGAACGTAAGCGCAGACACTTCAGCCGTCACGAGCACGCCGGCTGCCACGAGCCCGGTGCCGGTGCCTGCTCCGCCGAGATGGCCGTGGCGGCGGGGCGCGCTGATCCTGGCCGGTGCCGCGCAGCTGATTACTATCTCGGCACTGAACAGCGCCGATCCCCTGGCCGTGAGGTGGCTGGCGCTGCTGGCCATAGCGCCCGCGCCGCTGGCCGCGGCGGCGGCGTTCGCTCCGGCTCCGGTGAACCGGCTGGCGGCGGCCGCCGGGGTGGTGGTCCTGGTCGCGGGTATCGCGGGCGAGATTTGCATACCGGGCTGTTCTTCCCCGGCGCTGGTGGTGCTGTCTGCTGGCGCGGTCAAGTTGTGGCGCGAGCAGTCCTGAGCCGGGGGTGCCGGCAGTGCTTGACCGCTACCTGACCAGGGACCGCGCGGCGCTGGCGGCTGCCCTGGTGGCGCCGCTGGCGCCACCAGGGCAGGGATCCTGCTGCCGTTCCGGGCGAGGTGGGCGGACACGAATGTGGCGCTGCTGCTGGTCGTGGTTGCGGTCGCCGCGGCCCGCCGTCGCCATCGTCGAAGGAACAGTGCGCCCGAGGTCAGGCGGCCCGGTCAGTGTCCTGGCCCGCGGGCGTGTCGGGCCGCGGGTGCGGTAGCGGGGTGCGGGCCGAACGGAAGATGGCTTCCGACCCGCGCACCAGCTCCTGGTTGAGGTCGCGGAGGGCGCCGATCGCCCGGCGCAGCGCGGTCCTGGTCCATCCGGGACGGGACGGCCGGGGCTGTCGTGTCGTTGTCATGGTGATCACCTCCTTCGTGGCACGCGCGTCGTGGTCCGGTTCCGCGGGGTGGTCCCGGCGCGGGTGGTCCTCGCGAATGTGCAGTTCGAGCAGCGGGCGATTGGCGAAACGGAGCCCGCAGAGCGAGCAGGTCGGGTTGAGGGTGCCGGTCATGTCGTCCTCCTTAAGACCAAGGGAATCCGGTCGCGTTGGAGCTTCGGTGCGTTAGGTGTGGGGTCCGCATGGAGATCGACGCCACACCCGGCGGCCGTCAGCTGCCGGCAGCTCGCCGAGCGTGACCCGGACGGTCAGGTCCTGGGTCCCGCGGGTGAGCGCGACGGTGACCTGCTGCCCGGGGTGCGCGGCCGCCAGCGCCTGAGACAGGGCCGACGCGTCCGGCGTCTGCGTGTGCGCGACCGACCGGATCACGTCGCCCGCGCGCAGCCCGGCCCGGTCGGCAGGGCCCCCGCTGGTCACCGCGACGATCCCGGCTCCGCCCGGCGTGCCGTCCGGCCTGCTGACGGTGGCGACCTGGGCGCCGAACGCGGCGCGGTGGGAGTTGGTCACGTGCCCGGAGTCGATGATCTGCCGGGCGATGTCGCGGGCCAGGTTGGACGGGATGGCGAAGCCAATGCCCTGAGCCTGGGCGCTGCCATCCGATCATCTGCCCGGAGGCGTTGACCAGCGCGCCGCCGCTGTTGCCGGGTTGATCGGGGGCGCTGGTCTGGATCGCGCCCGGCAACGCCGCCGCGGCCGATCCCTGGGCGGCGGGCTCGGTCACCGTGCGGTCGGTCGCGGAGATGATGCCCTCGGTGACGCTGCCGGACAGCCCGAGCGGGTTGCCCACCGCGAGCACCACGTCACCAGCCCGGGCCTGGCCGGAGTCACCGAACCGGGCCGGCTGCAGGCCTGAGGGGTCGTCGGCGCGGATGACCGCCAGGTCGTCGGGCGGGTAGCTGCCGACCAGCCGCGCTGTGCGCGGCGCCGGGTCCCCGGCCACCTGGACCTGGAAGGTGGATGAGTTCCCGGCGACGTGCGCGTTGGTGACGATGTTGCCGGATCGGTCGAAGACCACGCCGGAGCCGAGTCCTTCGGACGTGCGGATCAGCACCACCGAGGGCAGCACCTGCCGGACCACGCCCGCGTAGCTGGCGGGGGCCGCCGCGCCGGCGGCGGCCGCGGGTGCCGTTGCGGGCGCGGCGGGCGCCAGCGCGGTCGCGCCGGCGGCGACACCGCCGCCGCCGATGACGACGGCCGCCGCGGTCACGAGGCCCGCGCGGCGGGCCCGTCCTGTCTTTCTCATTGCCTGAGCTCCTTTTTCATCCGCCCGGCGGCCGGAACGGCCGGGCCGGCCCTGATGGTCGGGTCTCAGCTAATCCGGCGGCCGTGCAAGCGCTGCGCGCCGATGGTGACGGTGTGAAGGACCTGCTGGCGCGCCCGGACCTCAGGCGCCGCCCAGGGCGGTCAGCATGAGGATCGGCGTGGCCGCCACGGCGTGAAGCTCGCGGGCCGCGCGCCTCCACACCGTCACCACGACAGCTTCACCGGGCGGGCACGACCACCGGGTGCACTGACGCTGACCGCAGCCCTTTCACTGAGGAAGCGCCAATGCCCCAAGAAGCACGCAAAAGCCCGGTGTCAGCCGCGCGAGCCCGGCCCGGCCTGGCTCGTGGCCCGCACTGGCGCGCGCTGCTGGAGGCCAGGTGGCAGGCACGGCTGCAGGAGGTCACCGAGCTGTCGCTGGCCTACCACGACGGGGCGGGCCGGCAGGAGACGCGGCGGCTGCTGCGCCGCACCGTCGCCACCCGCCGGGAACTGGCGAACGTCGAAGAGGCCCTGGGGCGGCTCGCCGCCGGAATCTTTGGCTACTGCGAGCAGTGCGCAGGACAGATCCCGGCCGGGCTGCTCGCCGTCATCCCCGAGACGAGGTACTGCCCGCGCTGCGCGGCTCAGGGCACACCGGCACCGGGCCCGCTCCCGGTGACGTTCTCGCGGTGACCGTGCCCTGGTGGGCCTGGATCGGGACGCTCGCCGTCTTCGCCGTGCTCATCGGCGCGGACCTCTGCCTCACCAGGAACGCAGCAGGTACCGGGCTGCGCGCCGCCGCACTGAGCGGGCTGTGGGTGTCGGCCGGGCTGGCCTTCGGCGGCATCCTCTGGCTGGTCCAGGGCTCAGCCGTGGCCGGCCAGTACTTCGCCGGAACGTCGGCAGCCGTTTCTTCACCCGGGTGGGCGGGAAGATCATGGTCACGCCGCTGTTCGTGGCCCTGGTGGCCATCGAGGCAACCGGTCTGGTGTTTGCCCTGGACTCGATCCCGGCGGTGTTCGGGGTCACCCGGAACCTATCCGTTGTGTTCACACGCCGGAACTGGCGATCGTGCGGAACGACCCAATGCTTTCGCGGTCCTCGGCCTGCGGGCCCTTTACTTCCTGCTGGCCGGCTCAGTGGACCGGTTCACCTACCTCAAGCAGGGGCTGGCCGTCCTGCTGGTGTTCATCGGCACGAAGATGCTTATCTCACCCTTCGTGCATATGCCGGTCACGGTGAGCGTGGCCGTGATCATCGTCGTGGTGAGCGGCCCGGTCGCCGCCAGCTTGTGGCGCGACCGGGGCCGCCCGCGCCCGGCGGCTGAGCAGAACGAGCTGGTGCCCGATTGAGCGCGCTAACCAGCTTGCACGTCGATTCCGTGATCTCCTACGTGATCGCGATCGTGATTCCGGCCCTGGACGCGATCTTCCCGGTGCTGCCCAGCGAGACCGCCGTCATCGCCCTCGGCGTCGCCACCGCGGGCAGCACCGATCCGCGTATCGCGTTGCTCGTGGCCTGCGCCGCCGCGGGCGCGTTCCTCGGCGACAACCTCGCCTACCTCATCGGCCGGCGCTTCGGCCCGAGCGTGCAACGCAGGTTCTTCGCCACCGAGAAGGGGGCGCAGCGGCGCGCCTGGGCCGAGCGCTCGCTGCAACGATTCGGGATGCAGATCATCATCGTCTGCCGGTTTATCCCGGGCGGGCGGACGGCCGTGACCCTGAGCTGCGGGCTGATCGGCTACTCGCGCCGGCGGTTCATGATCGCGACCGCGGTCGCGGCCGTCATCTGGGCCGTCTACGCGTTCTTCATCGGCCGCCTCGGCGGCCGGGCCTTCGAGGACAAGCCCTGGGCCGGGTTCCTGGTCGCGTTCGGCATTACCATCGCGATCAGCGGGCTGATCGAAGCCGCCCGGCGGATCGCAGGCCGCCGGCCGGGCCGTACCGCCGGCCGGCCTGACAGCACAGGCCGCGACGACGACACCGTCACGAATGCGTCACACCGGACAGATTGAGGCCGACCACCCCGGCGAGGACCAGCCCGATCGACGCCAGCTTCACGGTGGATACCGCATCGCCGAGGAAGATCATTCCGACCGCTGCCGCCCCGGCGGCACCGATCCCCGTCCACACCGCGTACGCGGGACCCACCGCAAACGCGCGCAGCGCGACGGTGAGCAGGGCGAAGCTGATCAGCGCGCAGGCGGCGAACCCGGCGGTCGGCCACAGCTTGGTCATCGCGTGGCTCAGCTTCAGGCACACCGCGAACCCCGTCTCGAACAGTCCGGCGGCGACAATGATCAACCACGCCATCGCTTCTCCTCTCTGGCTGCTGGCCGGGGTCTTTATTGCCGTGGCCGGGGTCCTTATCGATAGCGCGGCGCCGAGGGCGAGGGCCCGCCCCGCGCCCCGCCGGGCCGGACTGCCTGCGGCGGTGACCGGCCAGCCGATCACGGCCAGGCCCGCGGCGAACCAGCCACGGTGCCGTGACGATCAGTTCGTCGCCGCTCAAGTTGCCTCCTGCAGATGCCCATCGGTGCCCTCCGTCGATCACGCCGGCCAGAAGCAGGACCGGGGTGCAGCGGCCGTGGTGAGCGCGTGAAGATGCCACTCCGGCGTGCGCTCCCGCGGAGCCAGCCCTCGGGTCCCGCGGCCGGGCGGAGGGTGAGCACGCCTGGCCGCGATGCTGCCTGGCCCGGGGCGGGCAGCACAGGCTGGCGGTTGCCGTCAGCGCTGTCCGCTGGCCGTGGCGCTGTAGAGACTCGCTTCCCGGCCGTCTGCTGCATTGGTGGCCCCGGCCTGCGTCTGTCGGCCGGATTGCGGCATCGCCGGTCAGCGCTGGGCCGCGGAGTCGCTGCTGGCGGCCAGCTCGCTGAGGTTCAGCTCGCGGTGCCGGAACGCCCAGCCGTGCAGGCCGTGCCTGGCTTCCAGTTCCAGCGGCGGGGGCGGGACGGCCAGCACCGGGCAGCCGGCGCGGGCCAGGCAGTACCGGCTGACCTTCCCGCCGGCCAGGCGGCCCACGGTGCCGTGCCGGCCGGTCCCGACGACCAGCAGGTCGCCGGGCCGGCTGGCCGCATGGATGAGGACCCAGCCTGCCTCGCCGCGGACCACCAGCGGCTCGGTCGCCACGTCGGCGGGCACGCCGCCGAGCGCCGCGTCCATGGCGTCCCACAGCCGCTCCCAGGCTGCGTGCTCCCACACCTCGCGCAGGTGACTGGACGGGCACCTGCGGTCGGCGAGCTCACCGCCGGGCGGCACCCAGGCGAGCAGCGGGATCAGCGTGGCGCCGTGGCCGTGAGCCAGCGCTGTGGCGTAGCGCAGGGCCGGCAAGTTCCGCGGCGACCCGCTCACGCCGGTGATGACACGGCAGATGACAGACATGTGTCGTCTCCTTTCCCGCGCGGGCCGGAATGGTCATCGCTGGCGTGGCGCGCCGGCGGCCGGCCAGCCGGCCCCTGGCCCCTGGCTGGCCGCGGCCGCCCTGGCCAAGCGCACGCCGGGTGACCCGCGCGGGGAGCTGACGAGCACGGCACAGCGCAGTCAGTGCTGCTCCTGGTGGCCATCGTCCTCATCGCGATCATCCCGTCCGTCGTGCCTGGCCCGGGCGTCCTGACGAACGTGCCAGGCCTTTGTCCTGGTGATAGCGCGCGGATATGGCCGCGGTGCGTGCCGTCTGTGGAGGCCAGATGGAGGCGGCCGCCGCAGGCGAGTGTCTCCCCGGCTGGCAAGAGCCGCGCCTTCCCACCTCATGACTGTCTGGCCAGCTACCGACCGGCCTGCCCCTGTGATCCTCCCGCCTGCCGGCTGATGGCGGGGCGTCCGGGAATCGAAGGCGGGCAATGCTGCCGCGACCGCGTTCACCCTGACGTCGGGGCCGTCCCGGACCTGGCAGCCGGGGGCCGGGCACTTTTAGGCCGGCCGCCTGGCTGGGTTTGGCATCTCCACACGCCCGCCACGCCGGCTGCACCCCACTCCCGCTTGCGGCCGGTCTGATGGCAGGAACACCCCCGCGCATCCTCAGGAGGCAACGTTGACCGGCGACGACCTGATCGTGGCGGCGCCGTGGCTGGTATTCGCCGCGGGCCTGGCCGTGATCGGCTGGCGGCTGGCCGCCAGCCGCGGTCACCGCCGCCGCCGGCGCGGCCCGCCGCGGTCCAGCGCGGGCCCTCCGCCTGACCAGGACGGGGCCGCCCCGCCCGCCGCGTCCGGAACCGGCTCGGCCGGCCGGGGATCGGGCCGGTGACCCCGCGCCTGCCGCTGCCTCACCGGTCAGCCCGGCCGGGTTGGCCGGCGCCGGGTCCGGGGCACCCTGGGCTACTGGCCGGGCGGGGCTTACCGGGCTGCACCGGAACCCGGCGCGGCCCGCCAGGAATCGCCGCGGCAGGGCCGCGGGGGGGCTGCTGGCCGCGGAGAACCTGAACCGCTGCGCAGGTGGTCCTGCGGCGTCCGGCTTTACCAGATGCCGCAGGACGGCATTCAGCGCCCCGGGTGACTGGATAGCCAGGAAATGCTCGCGCCGGCCTTCCGGGGTCACCGCTCTTGCCGCGCTGGCTGGGCCAGACGCCGGCCACAGGTGCCGGAGCCGCTCCGCCGTACGGTCGCCGGGCCGCTGATGTGCGGTAGCGCCCCGGCCCGGGCGCGCTGGCTCGACCTCGGCGCACACGATTCCGCCGAGCTGGCCGGCGATGACGCGGACTCTGGTCACCACCAGCTCGCCTGGCGTGCCGTCGAACTGCAGCACGCTGCCGGGCGGAAGCAGCAGCGGAGAGCGCGCATTCAGGACGGCCAGGGCTCGTTGGCTGCCGGCGCTGACGATCAGGGTCCGGTTGCCGATGCTCCACTCCCGTGGCTGGCTGTCGTCGCTGGCGATCGGGATACTGGTCATCGCTACCTCCGCAGCGGACGGGACAGGGGCGGCAGGCTGCGGCGAAACCGCTGCCGCCGGGTGCCCTTTAGGCTGAGCAGATCAGCCGGATAGGCAGAACGGCTGGCGCCGCGATGGCGACGGCATGGAGACACCCCGGGTGACGCCCGCCGTCGTGGCATGCGGCGGCGCGGCGATGCCGGGGCCGGAGAGGCGGGTGCTGGCCGTGAATGACGAGCGCAGGCCCCGCGGCCTCGGATGCTGGCCTGGCCGCACGGGCCTTCCCGTCATCGCCGGCCGGCGCTGGCCGGGGAGGCGGGGAGCGTGCCCGGTGCCTAGCCGCGGCCCGGGCCCGGTGGGGCTGCGGCTGGCGCTGGCGTTCGTCGCGGTGGCGGTGCTGGCGGTGGCGCTGGTCGCGGTGCTGGCAGTGGTATTCACCGACAAGGACATCGCGGCGCTGGTGGCGCAGCGCCGCGAGGACCTGACCAGTTCGCTGGCGACCGACGCGGTCTCGACCTACAACACCGGCAGGCCCGGCTGGTACGACGTCGACCTCAGCCCGGCGCTGGAACTGGCCGGCAGCGACGGCGCGCAGGCCGCCGTCCTGGACGACCGCGGCACGGTGGTCGCCTCCACGCTGACCAGCCCGCCCAGCGCCGCCGGAGTCGTCCGCCGCCCGCTGGAGCTGGGCGGGAAGCGGATCGGCACGCTGCTGGTCCGGTTCACCGGCCAGGGCCTGACCGCCTCGGCGAACAACCTGCGCGCCTCGCTGGTCCGTGCCGTGATCGGCGCGGCCGGGCTGGCCGCCGTCGTGGCGCTGGGGGTGGCGGTGCTGGTGTCCCGGCGGATCACCCGCCCGGTCCTCCGGCTGATCGAATCCGCCCGGGCGATGGGCCGCGGCGACCGGCGGGCCCGGGTCGGCGACGTTCCGGGCGCGCCGGCCGAACTGCGGGAGCTCGCGGTCGCCTTCGACCAGATGGCCGACACCCTGACCGCCCAGGAACAGCTGCGCCGGGACCTGGTCGCCGACGTCGCGCACGAGCTGCGGACCCCGGTGGCGGTGCTGCAGGCCAACACCGAGGCGCTGCTGGACGGCGTGCTGGCGCACACCCCCGAGCAGACCGCCTCGCTGCACGAGGAGGTGCTGCGGCTGGGCCGGATGGTCGAGGACCTGCAGACCCTCGCCGCCGCGGAGGCCGCGGCCCTGCA
Organism: uncultured Actinomycetota bacterium; assembly: GCA_963778075.1. Taxonomy (GTDB): domain Bacteria; phylum Actinomycetota; class Actinomycetes; order Streptosporangiales; family Streptosporangiaceae; genus JASHPR01. The sequence goes on from CAVZTJ010000002.1 coordinate 145,846, forward strand.
CCTCCGTCTGCAGCCATGCGACCTGGCCCAGGTGCGCCGCCGCGGCCGAGGACTGGGCCGCCAGCTTCGCCGCCGCCGGGGTGAGCTTCGGGCGGCAGCTCAAAGCCGCGCCAGTGCTGGCCGACCCGGGCCGGCTGCATCAGGTCATCACCAACCTGCTCAGCAACGCGCTCAAGTTCACCCCGCCCGGCGGGCAGGTGCAAATGAGCGTGTCTGCGTCCGGCGGGCAGGCCCGGCTTGAGGTCACCGACACCGGGCCCGGGATCGGCCCTGAGGACCAGGCGCACGTGTTCGACCGGCTGTGGCGCGGCGCCCAGGCCACCCAGACCGCCGGCAGCGGCATCGGCCTAGCCGTCGCCGCCGAGCTGGCCCGCGCGCACCAGGGCACTATCGAGGTCGCCAGCGAGCCCGGCCGCGGGTCACGGTTCACCGTGACCCTGCCGCTGGCTCCGGAGGCCGCTGAATAGCCCAGGGCCAATGCCGGCCTGCCCGCCAGGGCTGATGCCGTCACGCAGGTGAGGCAACGACCGGGGATCGGCGGCATTGCCTTCCAGAACGGAGGGCCTGGCCTTCAGCTGGCCGTGACCACCAGCGCGCCCGGGTTGCCAGCACCTGGCCCGGGCTGGGCGCAGCGCCCGCAGCACCGAGTCTCGGGGACCCGGGCAAGCTGGGCCACCGGGATGGCCGCCGCGCACTGCTCGCAGCGGCCTAAGCGGCCGGCCGACAGCCAGGCCAGCGCCTCCTCGGTGCCGGACATGGCGCGCCGGGCCGCCACCGCCTCCCGCATCAGCCGACGCAGCTGCCGCGCGCCGGCCGGGGTGGCTGGCACCGTGCTCGCCCGGCGGGCGTTCCGCGGCGTCGTGACAGGCCAGGGACAGCTCGGTCACCGTGGCGAGCCGCGCCCGCCACCGCGATTCCAGCACGGCGCGCCACCCCGGCAGGAACATGCCAGGGTCAGGGTCACCCGCGGTGCCCGCGTGCGGCTCGGCGTTCGCGGAACCGTTCCCGGGTTCCGGAAGCTGGATCTGCCCGCCCGTCGTCGCGTCCGCGCCAAGACTGCCGTTTGCGCCGTGCCTGGCCGGCCGGGACCGTTACGGCACGGACCTCGGCGGGGCCGCGTGCCACCGCTGCGGCTGGCGGGAGCTGGCAGGGCGGAAACGGCGGCTGCGCAGCGACTGGCCCGCCGCCGGCCGGGCCGGGACCCGGCGCGGGGGGCGCTGCCGGGCGCCAGCGTTCCCGATCCGGCCAGCCCGGCGGACACGGCAGCGGCCAGCCAGGTGCGCCAGCCTCGGCGTCTTGTCGTCATCGCGATCCTCCCGGTCCGGGGCCGTGCACGGCCCGCGCACGGCACAGCCTGATCGTGCCGCCAATGCCGCGCTCATGCAGGCGCCGCGGCGCTGATGTGGTGACAAGCCGCAGAGCCGCAGCCGGGTCAGGTACCGCTGGAGGCGAACGATCCGCAGCCGCCGCCCGGGCCCGCTGGCACGAGAGATGGCCGCGCCGGTGCTGGCGGAATAGCGGTGGAGCGGCAGCGGCGCACCGAACTTATGCGCCCAGGGCAGCCGGTTTCCGCTGCCCGCATCACTGGGGCAGGTCCCCGGCCGGTAATCGCCGGCGGGATCGCGGGCCGTCAGTTCCCGGGCGAGCTGGCCCGCTGCCGTGCACCCCGAAGCTCATCGCTCCGGCCGCGAAGCCGGCCCTGGCCGGCGCACCCGCGCACGGGGATCATGAGAGCCTGGGCGCAGCCCGGCAGCCGCCGGGGCGCCGGGCGGAAGGCGGGTGAGCGGCGATGGCGGCCACGGTGCTGGTGGTGGAGGACGAGCGCAAGCTGCGCGAGCTGGTCCGCTCCTACCTGGAACGGGCCGGGCTCACGGTGCTGTCCACCGGGTCCGGCGCGGAGGCGATCACGCTGGCAGCCTCCGCGTCGCCGGACCTGGTCGTGCTGGATCTCGGGCTGCCCGACGTGCCCGGCGAGACCGTCGCCCGCGAGCTGCGCGCCACCGGACCGGTCCCGATCCTGATGCTGACCGCCAAAAGCGCCGAAGAGGACCGGATCCGCGGCCTGGAACTCGGCGCCGACGATTACGTGACCAAGCCGTTCAGCCCGCGGGAGCTGGTGCTGCGGGTACAGGCCATCCTGCGGCGCGGCGGCCCGGCCGCCGGGCAGGGGATCACCGGCTACGGCGACGGAACGCTGGTCATCGACGAGCCGCGGCGCCAGGTGACGGTCCGCGGCACCGCGGCCGACCTCACCCCGACCGAATGGGGCGTGCTGGTGGCGCTCGCCACAGTGCCGGGGCGGGTGTACTCGCGGTCCGAGCTGATCAACCGGGTGCGCGGGTATGAGTTCGAGGGCTACGAGCGCACCGTCGACTCGCACATCAAGAACCTGCGCCGCAAGATCGAGGAAGACCCGGGCAGCCCGCGGATAATCCAGACCGTCCTGGGCGGCGGCTACCGGCTCGGCCTGGCCCGCGACAACTGACCCAGGCGAACTGGCGGGCCAGCTGGGCCGCGATCTCGGCACCCGGCCGCTCAGCTCGGCATATCTGCCCCGGGTCGCCGGAGTCGTCGGGCTTCTCACCACAGCTGACGACGGCCCAGCGGACTGGGTTAACGCCGGGCAGGCGCTGCAGCGGATCCTCCTCACCGCCAGCACGTGCGGCGTCGCCGCGGCGCTGCACAGCCAGCCCTTTGAGCTGCCCTGGCTGCGAGAACATATCCGAGACCGGCTGGCCGGTGGCGGCTATCCTCACATGCTGCTCAGGCTTGGAGCTGTCATCCAGACGGCGGTCAGTGTCCGGCGCGCGCCCGACGAGGTTCTCGGCCCACGCGGCCTCGCACGGCGGTCGCGCGAGCCGCGCAGGAAGTCTGTGACGGCCGCCGCGAAGGCGCCGGGATCCTCCCAGAAGAACAGGTGACCCAGTCCGGGAAAGGCCACCAGCTCAAAGTCCTCGACGCGGCTGGCCAGCAGCCGGGCGTTGCGCGGGTCGACGACCCTGTCGGCCGTGCCGTGCAGGATCAACGTGCGGGCACGGATCTGCCGCTGCCGGATACTGCCGGCGTATCGTCCCCCGGCGGCGGCCTGGGCCTGCCATGCATCCGCGTCGCGGGCCGCGAGCGATGGCTGGCAGTCGATCCGCTGGATGAGTTCCGGGCGATCTGCGACGGCCGACGCGGACAGGGCGTGTGCTATGTGGCGGTGCAGCGCCTCGTCGGGCGCGAGGCGCCGGCTGGCGGCGATCAGCCGGACGGACGGCAGCGGCATCGGGTAGGCGAACGGCCATCCCGGCGTGGTGCACGCGAGGATGAACCGGCCGACCCGGTCGGCCGCTGCGCACGAGTTCATGCACGCCGGCCGGGGTGAGGGTGACTCGGTACTCATGGTTCTTGACCTCGCTCGGGACAGCGATCTTCATGACTGGGGTACCTCCGCTTGCAGTGCCGGAATCGCGCGGGCGCCCCGCTGAGGGGATTCGGTCCAGGTGCCCGGCGGCTGCAGGCCGCTGCGGGCGAACGCAGCGGTAACGGCCGCCTGGATCGCCGGCAGCCGCGAGCGGTCCGCCAGCGCGATGGCGCAGCCGCCGAATCCGCCGCCGGTCATGCGCGAGCCGATGGCACCGGCCTGGCAGGCGGTCCTCGCGGCCAGGTCGAGCGCATCGGTGCTGACGCGCAGGGCGTCCCGCAGTGAGACGTGCGAGGCGTTGAGCAGCGGGCCGAGTGCCCGGGCGTCACCGGCCCGCAGCACCGCCGCGGCATCGCGCACCCGCGCGTTCTCGGTCACCACGTGCCGGGCGGCAGCGGCCAGCATCGGGTCGCCCAGCCGGTCCATCGCAGCGGGCAGGTCACTGACGCTGACGTCGCGTAGCGCGGGTACCCCGAGCCGCCGGGCGGCGGCCAGGCAGGCGCCGCGCCGCTCGGCGTAGCCGCCCTCGACATGTCCGTGCGGCTGCCGGGTGTCGATGACGAGGAAGGCCAGCCGCTGCTCGCTCAGGCTGATCCGGAGGTGCTCGGCGGTCATGGCGCGGGCGTCGAACAGCAGGGCGTGCCCGGCCCGGCTGTGCAGGACGGCCATCTGGTCCATGGCCCCCGTCGGCGCGCCGACAAACTCGTTCTCGGCCCGGCGAGCCAGCTCGACCATCTTCGACCTGGTCAGCTGCAGGCCCCATAGGTCCCCGAGAGCCCCGGCGGTCGCACACGTCACCGCGGCCGACGATGACAGCCCGGCACCGATCGGCACGTCGCCGTCCAGGTCAATGACCACGCCGCCGGAAGGCGGGCTGGCCCCCGAGGACACAATGGCCCAGACCACGCCCGCCGGGTAGGCGGCCCAGCCGGTGACAGCACCGGGCTCCAGGCCGGCCAGCGGTACTTGCACGGGAGGAGCGCAGGCGGTGGAGGAGATGCGCACGACCGGCTCGGTGATCTCGGCCACCATCGCAGTGACTTGGCGGGAGATAGCGAACGGGAGCGCGAAGCCGTCGCTGTAGTCGGTGTGGTCGCCGATCAAGTTGACCCGCCCTGGCGCCTGCCAGGCCCTTCGGCGCCCGGCCTGCTGCCCGCTCATGACGGGTCCGCGTGCAGGGCGGCCGCGGCCGCATCAGGGGCGATGTCACTGATCCACACCGCCGCGCCGGACTCCGATCCGGCTGGCCGAGGCGGCATGCTCGTCGGTGAAGACCATGACCTCACAGCGCCCGTAGCCGGACCGGGTCCGCATCGGTCGGGGTAGCGCAGCAGGCGCAGCCCCGGGCCGGCGTGCCGCGGGCCGGGACGGGGGACGACGTGCTCCGGGGCGAAGGCGGCGGGCCGGTTCTCGAACGTCACGACCTCGTAGCCGGGCTCGGGTATCTCGGTCCGGGTGGCGCCGGGCGAGGGGCACAGCGGGCAGTCGCCGGGGGCCGGCCGGAAGGTACGAGCCTGCCGGTGGCTGGCGATCACCTCCCACTCGCCCTGCAGCAGGACCCAGCGCAGCTCTGACGCGCCGCCGGGCGGCGGCAGCTCGCGCCGGTCGGCCGCGGTCCGCGGCGCTGGGTCGTCGCGGTCGAAGAACAGCAGCTCACGCCCGTCGGCCAGGCGGTTCCTGGTCACGCGCGTGAGGGCATTGCCGCCGGTGAGACTCATCGTTCTGGCTGTCATGAATGCTGGTCCTTCCGGTCACTGACGGGTCGGGCGCGGCCGGGCCGAAGCTGGTCCAGGTCAGCGCTCCAGGGCTGAGCGCTGTGTCCAAGCGCTCAGCCCTGGAGCAGATCGGTGCTATCCGGTGATGGTGAAGCCGCTGAACGCGGCGGTGACGGGGGCTGCGACGGCGCCGGAGCTGGCGAACAGCCCGACATCCTGCGTGGCGTCCGCGTTCTGGGCGGTAACAGAGTCGACGGTCGTCCACGGCCCGCTGGCGGAGGTCGTCGAGTACGACCCGGTGTAGGTATTGGTCCCGGTCCTGGCCAGCTGGAGCCAGACGTCGGCCCCCGGTGCGCCTGGCGCGGTGTCGGAGGTGTCCACCACCGTCCCGCCGGACGACGCCCAGGACATAACGACCTGGCCGTTGCCGTTCAGGTACAGCACCACGCCCTCGGCGCCGCTGCCGGTGGCGTCATTGCGCATGATCAGGCCCGCCTGCGGTCCGCGGCCCGAGGGCAGGGCCGTGACCTGGGTAGTTGCCACGGCACTGGTGTCGGCGCCGCCAGGCGCGTAGATGGTGGCGTACTCATCGCTGGCCGGATGCCGGCCCGCCGGGGTGATCCCCGTGCCGGCCGCGCTGATGGCGAAGCTGCCGGACAGCTCGCCGAAAACGGCGGCCGACGGATCACTGGTGTTATCGGCTACCCGGTAGGGGGCGGTGACCGGGGACACGAATGGCACCGTGGTCGTGACCGCCGGGGACTGCCGGCCGGTGATATCCCGGTAGCTGACGGTGCCGCCGAAGCTGGCGGAGCCAATCGGCTGGGACGGCGGGGGCGGGACGACGGGGAAGGTGACCGAGTCGGTGTCGCCGCGGCCGAGCAGCCGAGGGCCCGTTTCTGACCCCGGGCTGATCGTCCAGCCGGCCGGGGCGGTGAGGCTGGGATCTCTGGTGACGGCGACCGGCGAGACGCCGTTGTTGGTGAGCGACACGGTCAGGCTGGCCGTGCTGGTGCTGACCTGACTGGCGCCACTGCCGCCGCTGGTCACCGTGAGGGTGGTGGCGGGCGGGCTGGCCAGCGTCCGAGCGAGCTCCAGCGCGCCGTGCGGGGCGCCGACCCGGTACATGATGGTCTGGTGCGGGGCCACGTAGGCGCTGATCGTGCCGCCTGTCTCGGTGACCTGGCCGGTCCACAGATTCCTCAGGGTGTAGACGAGGGATCTGGCCAGGCCGATCGCCGAGGCGCCGGTGCTCATGGTCGCCGCGGTGCTGCCTTCGTTGAACAGCGTGACCGCCACGTCGCCGTTAGCGAGCGGCTTGGCCATGATCAGGTGGCTGCCGTCGAAGGAGACGATGCGGCCCTGCTGGCCGAGCGGGTCCTGGTCGACGGCGATGACAGCCTTGTTGCCGAAGATCGACATGTCGTAGACGTCCTGCGCCGGCGTGGCGGCCGGGAGTTCCTGGCTGATCCCGGTGCGGGTCTCGGCGTCGGTGACTTCGACCGGGGTGGCCATGTTGGCCCCCATGATCAGCGGCGCGGCCATCTCGGCCCACATCGAGAACTGCGACTGGTCCTCGGTCTGGGTCATGCCGCCGTCGCCGACGGCGAGCATGTCGGGGTCGTTGAATCCGCCGGGCCCGGCGTACTGGGCGTACTGGTCCACGTCGTTGACCATCGAGATCATGCTGGAGTAGGTGTCGGACAGGTTGAGGTCGGACTTCCACGAGTTGCCGACTCCGGCGCCCCAGGTCTGGACATAGGCCAGCGGATTGTGCACACACAAGTTCAGCACCGTCGGCCGGCCGGTCTGCTGGACCGCGGCGCTGAGCGCCCCGTACATGGTCTGCGCGACCTGCTCGTCGCTGAGGCCGGCCAGCGGCCCGCCCTGGCTGCCGAAGGTGGCGCCGCCGTAGGGCATCGGGTCGTTGGACGGCGGGGTGGCGGAGTCGCTCGACCAGTCGGCCTTGATGTAGTCGACGCCCCAGCTGGCGAAGGTATCGGCATCCTCCTGGTCATAGATGGGCACCGAGCCGTAGCCGGGCACGTAGCAGCTTGAGCAGGGCCCGTAGCTGCCGGGGATCTCCTCGCCGTTCCAGTTGTCGCTGGCGTCCAGCCACAGCCCGAACTTCATGCCGAGCGAGTGCACGTAGTTGGCGACGATCTTCAGGCCGTCGTTGGCGCACTCGGAACTGGGTGGGAACAGGTACGGGTTGATGAACAGCTGCCCGGCGGGGACCGACTTGCCCGAGGTTCCTGGCTGACCGGTGCCGCGGCCGTTGACGACGCCGCAGGCTGTCTCCTCCGCGGTGCTCGGCAGCGTGGCCTCGGGGAAGCCCTGCGGGTCGGGCTGGGCCGGAGTGGCCTGCCCGGACGGGTACAGCGTGGGATCAACGCCGACGATGTCGTTCCAGCAGCCGTCGTTGATCACGGTGTTGTAGCCGTCGGCCTGCAGGCCCGAGTCGTGCAGGTAGCGGGCGTTGGCCTCCATGTCGGCAGCGTCGTTGTCGCAGCCGAATGCGTTCCAGTCGTCCCAGCCCATGGTGGGCGAGCGCTCCAGGCCGTTGTTCAGCGCCAGTGCCGGGGCTGCGGCCGCCACGCCAAGCGCCGGGATGAGCCCGGCTGACAGCACGACGACGCTCAGCAGCGCCAGCCACCTGACTGGGGCGGCTGGCCCGGGCCGGCCGCGCCCGATGACGGGTATTCTCAGGGACACGGGATCCTCCTTCTGTCTCGCGCGGGTCAGCGCGAGACAGTTTGATTGCTAGACGGCAGCGGGGCATCTCGTACCGGCTCCGGATCGAGTCGCGATCGATCCGGGACCACACTGTGAGCCGCGGCGAGGGAACGCGGTCGGCTCGCGAGATCGCCAGGCCCGGCAGCGGAACCGGGCATGCTCAGCGGGTTTACTGAACAAGCGGACGAGGGGTGCCGTCCGCAGGCCCGGGGACAGGGTCCGCGGGCGAGGGGCCGGGCCGGCCGGCCGGGCGGGCCTCGCCGTCCGGTGACTGGCGACGGCTGCTTTCCCTGATCACGAGGTGGGTGCCCAGGATCACCTGCCGGGGGATGCGGTCGTTGTCGTCGATCTGGGCGAGCAGGAGCCGGGTCATCTCGCGGCCCATCTGCTCGACTGGCTGGTGGATGCTGGTCAGCGGGGGGTCGGTGCTGGCGGCGCCGGGAAGGTCGTCGAAGCTGGCCACGGCGACGTCTTCAGGGAGCTTGCGCCCCAGGCGGTGCAGGGCGTCCAGCGACCCGTAGGCCATCAGCTCCCCGGCCACGAACAGGCCGTCGATATCGGGCCGCTCGCGCAGGAGCGCGGCGGTGAGATCGCGGCCGGAGGGCGTGGTGAAGTCTCCCACCCGGATGAGGCTGTCGGAGGGCGCACGCCCCGCGCGCTCCAGGGCGTGCCGGTAGCCTGCCAGCCGCTCGGCTCCGGCAGAGGTGCCCTGCGGGCCGGCAATGGTCGCGACGACCTGGCAACCCTGCTCGATCAGGTGCTCCACGGCGAGGGCGGCGCCGCCCTCGTTGTCGGCGTCCACGTAGCTGGCCGAGGACGCCCGCAGCGGCCGCGCGTTGACGACGACCGGGATGCCGTCCTGGGCGAGCCGGTCATAAAGCGGGTCGCGGTCCTGGTAGAAGGTCAGCAGGACGCCGTCGACGTGTCCGCTGGCCAGGTAGGCGGCCAACCGTTTCTCGTCCTGCTCATTCTGCGGCAGGAACAGCGTGAGCTGCAGGTCCCGCTCGTTGAGCGAGCCGGCGATGCCGGCCAGGAGCTGCCCGAAGAACGGATTGCCGAACACCACGGCGCTTGGCTCGGCCAGCACAACGCCTACCGACCCGCTGCGCCGGGTGCGCAGCGACCGTGCGGCCCGGTTCGGCACGTAGCCGAGCCGCTCCACGGCAGCCACGACCGCCGAGCGGTAGGTCGGGCCGACTCGTGCGTCGCCGAGCAGCACCCGCGACGCGGTCGCACGGGAGACTCGGGCTGCGGCCGCGACGTCGTTCAGCGTCACGGCACCCGCTGGCTGCCTCCGAAATTGCGGCGCACCCGGCCATCCGCCCCTACCCTGGCGGCGTGCTTTCCCTGCGCCCGATGACCGAAGCAGACCTCCCGGCAGTCGAGGCGTGGCTCCGGCTGCCGCACGTGGCCCGCTGGTGGACGCCGGACACCACTGCCGAGGCGGAGATCGCCAAGTACCGGGAACGCGTCCGCCCGGACAGCAAGCCGACCACGCACATGCTGATGGTCACCCTGGACAGCACGCCCATCGGCTGGTGCCAGTGGTACAGGTGGGCGGACTACCCCGCCGGCGCTGAAGCCATGGACGCACGCGACGGGGAGATCGGGATCGACTACGCGATCGGCGACCCGGCACAGGTCGGCCGGGGCGTCGGCACCACGCTGATCGCCACGCTAACGACCGAAATACGCCGCCGCCATCCCGGCGCGGATACTGGCCGACCCGGACGCCGCCAACACCGCCTCCCGGCGCGTCCTGGAGAAGAACAGCTTCCACCTCGTGGCTGTCCGGCCGGTCGCCACTGAAGCGAGCGAAGCCCCCATGGCCATCTACCGCCTGTCCTCAGCTATGGCGTCCCGCTAACCCCCAACGACGCGTTCCCGCGGAAACCCGGCATACCAACCTGCGCCGCCGCGAGGCCAGCAGCCAGCGAGAAGCCATCTGCAACAGGACCAACACTCAGACACACACCGCCAGACCAGGCACGCCCCAAAGATGATCTTGCCCTATCCACAAAATTGACGCGCACCCACCGTCCACCCGAGAGCGCTGACAGCGGGCCAGGCCGTTGGCGTACGACGCGGCACGCCACGATGTACGCGAGCCATCCAGTCCGACGACAATCATCTTCGGGCCGTCCGTGCCGAGCTCAAAATCCGCACTACCAGTCAGTCACTCACTCAGTATCCGCCTGCGAGGGCACCGTATCCGGCGGCCAGCGGGAACGGTCTGCCAGCGCTGCCCAGTGACGGGCGGCGCGGCCGGCCTGGCACCCGGCCACGCCGTGCCCCTGCCTGATAGCCAGGTGACCTTCACCCGGGTGAGCTGAGGCCAGTGGGCTTCGGCGTGGTCCAGCAGCCGCACGGTGATCGAGTTGCGGGTGGATTCCGGGATGGCGGCCATGGGCCTCATTGTGCCGCGCCGGATCCGCGCTGCCGGTTATGATCACCGGCCCGGGGAGCGGGTCACGTGCAGGTGATTGCCTCTGGAGGCGGCATGCCGCACTACCGCGCGGTACCGGTGATGCTGAGCGCTGGTGAGCGCAAAGCGTCAAAGAAACGTGCCCGCGGGGCCAAGACCGCGCACCGGGACTGGCTGCGGGCGCAGATCGTGCTCGCTGCGGCCCGTGGCCGGGCCAGCGCCCGCATCGCCGCGGACCTGCACATTAGCGTGGACACGGTCCGCAAGTGGCGGAGCCGGTTCGCCGCCCGCGGGCTGGACGGGCTCAAGGACTTGCCCGCTGCGAGCGGCCACGGCGGATCAGCGCGCTGGAACGGGCCGCGGTGGTCGCGCTGGCCTGCCAGCTGCCCGCAGCCACGAGGGTGCCGCTGTGGCGCTGGACCGCCCCGGAACTGGCCGCTGAACTGGTGGCCCAGGGCCTGGTCAGCGCGATCTCGCCGTCGTCTGTCTTGCAGATCTTGGCCGCGCACCCGATCAAGCCCTGGCAGTACCAGTCATGGAGGCGGCGGCCGCGCGGCTCCGGCGGGACACCAGCGGGCGGGAGAGAACGCGTCGCAGTGGATACACCGCAGCAGTGGCTGGCGGGCCAGGAAGAGGGTCTGCTGCATGCGCGTTGCCACGCCGGGGCCGCCGCAGGTATACCCGTGTTGTCCCAGCGGCACTGACGTCGGCGTACTCCGCCAGGGCTATTGCGCACCGGTGGCCGTGCTGGGCCTCGCCATTCGCATCCGGTGGATGCCCGCCTACCGCGGCCCGCGGACCCGGGCGCGCCCAGGCCCCGCTCAGCTCCGGAAGCCCGGGCGGCTCAGGCGCCGGTGACGAGCGCGGCGGGCAGCGCGAGAACCGCCCAAGTGAGGCCGGGACCTCTGAGACAGGGCAGCCGTCATCTTCCCGGGCGGCCAACCGGTCATCGCCGCCGTCCTCTGGTATAAATCTAGTAGAGGCTAGAATAATTACGCAGCCCGGCCGCCTGCTGGGGAAGGATGTGGCCGCATGGTGACTGCCGATGCATGCCCGGCCATCGCTGTCGGCAATGCGCCTTCCGGCACGGTCATGGGGATGGGTGCGCTGGTCAGCCGGGAGGCGGCTGTGCCGGCGACGCCCGGGCGGGTGCTGCTTGAAAGCTTCGGGAGCCCGCAGGGTCTCGCCGCTGGGGCGGCCGGCCTCGCAGGCGGCTGTGGGCATGCCGCCATCCGGTGCGGAACATGACCGGGACCGGGCGCAGGGGCCGGGTTTCCGCCGCGGCGGCTGTTGCGGGCCTCGACGTGGCGTGCGCGGTGAATGCGGCATGGAACGCGCTGACGTACGTGTACGACCCCGACCTGCTCCTTGACGTAGTCTCGCTGGGCCTCGTTTATGACGTGCGCGGGGAGAATGGTGTCATCGTGGTCGAGATGACGCTTGCGAGTCCCGGCTGCCTGGCCCGGGAGGGGCTCCCGGAGATGGCGAGGGCGGCCGTGGCCGGGGCTGTGGAAGGCGCCAGGGCGGTGGAGCTTCGTGTCGTATGGGATCCGCCATGGAGCCCGGCGATGATAGACGGCCTGGCGGGAGGCGGTCCTGGCCGTCCTTCGGGGAGGACGGCAGGCGCAGGCACGGCGGACCGCTGGTGAGCTGTCCCGGCAGGAATTAGAGGCCTCGTGAAGAAAGGGCTCGCTATGGGAGCAGACCTGCAGCGCGAGGCCAGGGCTCTGGGTGATCCGACGCGCCATCGCGTGTTCCGGTACATCGCCGGTGCGTCAGGGCCCGTGGGCGTGGCCGAGCTCACCCGACACGTCGGGCTCAACCACAATGCGGTACGTCAGCACCTGGCGGTGCTGAAGGAGGCCGGAATCGTGCTCGAGGAATCCGAGCGGCGCGACCGGCCCGGCCGCCCGCGCCTGCTGTACCGGCTGCACCCGGAGGCGGCTGGCCGGTGGGACACGCCGGGGGACTATGCCTGGCTGGCCGGCCTGCTATCGGGAGCCATTCGCCGGCAACAGGATCCGCGCCAGGCCGGCCGTCAGGAGGGGCGCCGGCGTGCCGCCGAGTTCACCGGCGCAGCGGATCCGGCTGAGGTCCTGGAGCAGGAGATGACACGGCGCGGGTTCCGCCCGGCCCGGGCCGAGCACGGCAGCCGAGTGGAATTCGTGCTCGGGCGCTGCCCCTTCGCCGAAGTCGCGGCCGGCGATCCGGACACAATCTGCCAGCTGCACCTCGGCCTCGCCGAGGGCCTGGCCGCGGGGCTGGGCAACCTGGTGGTGGAGCGGCTCGTGGCCAACGACGCCCGCCTAGCCGGCTGCCGCCTGATCACCCGCCGGCCGCCAGCAGGAGCGAGGGTCCCTGCGTGAACGGACCCGGCCGGGGACATCAGCAGGGCGGCGCACTTCGCTGCCAGGCCGCCCGCGCACGTAGGGAGTGGTAATGGGCAATCAGGGTCCGCTCTCCGCGAAGGCCCCGCGGGCCTCCCTCGGCTGGGCAACTGCGAAGGGCAGCCAGCAGCGGAACCCGAAGACGGCGAGGCCGCCTGCTGGGCGCACCTGGTGTGCTGGGAGTGCGGAGCGATGACCAGCGAGGGCCATCGCCAGGACTGCGGATCTGCGCCCGGCGGTGCCCGGTGACTTTTGCTGAGCGGCAGGCACAGCCGGGGCCGGTGGCAGCGCCGCGGGGCTACCGGAAGGGGTCGGTGCTGGCGGACTGGCTGTCGACGACCGACCACAAGATCATCGGTCACCTGTACCTGATCACCTCGTTCGGGTTCTTCATGGTGGCCGGCCTGATGGCCATGATCATGCGCGCGCAGCTGATGGGGCCGGACAACCACGTCGTGTCCGACCAGCAGTACAACGAGCTGTTCACGATGCACGGCGCGATCATGCTGCTGCTGTTCGCCACCCCGCTGTTCATCGGGCTGGCCAACGAGATCATGCCGCTGCAGATCGGCGCGCCCGACGTGGCGTTCCCCCGGATGAACCTGCTGTCCTACTACTTCTTCGTGTTCGGCGGCCTGATCCTGCTGGCCAGCTTCCTGACCCCCGGCGGGGCGCCGGGGTTCGGCTGGTATGCGTACTCGCCGCTGACCAGCGCGCTGTACTCGCCGGGGGTCGGCGGCGACATGTGGATCATGGGGCTGGTGCTGTCCGGGCTCGGCACGATCCTGGGCGGGGTCAACTTCATCACCACGATCATGTGCATGCGCGCGCCCGGGATGACGATGTTCCGGATGCCGATCTTCACCTGGAACATCCTGGTCACTTCCATCATGGTGCTGCTGGCGTTCCCGGTGCTGGCGGCCGCGCTGCTGGTGCTGGAGATCGACCGCAAGCTCGGCGCGCAGGTGTTCAGCGCGAACAGCGGCGGCGCGATCTTGTGGCAGCACCTGTTCTGGTTCTTCGGCCACCCGGAGGTCTACATCGTGGCGATCCCGTTCTTCGGCATCGCCACCGAGATCGTGCCGGTGTTCTCCCGCAAGCCGCTGTTCGGCTACAAGGGCATGGCCGGCGCCACGCTCGGGATCGCGGGGCTGTCGATGACGGTGTGGGCGCACCACATGTTCACCACCGGCGCGGTGCTGCTGCCGTTCTTCTCCCTGATGTCGTTCTTTATCGCGATCCCGACCGGGATCAAGTTCTTCAACTGGACCGGCACCATGTGGCGCGGCGCGCTGACGTTCGAGACGCCGATGCTGTTCATCATCGGGTTCATGGTGACGTTCCTGTTCGGCGGCCTGACCGGCGTCATCCTGGCCTCCCCGCCGCTGGACTTCGCGGTCAGCGACACCTACTTCCTGGTCGCCCACTTCCACTACGTGCTGTTCGGCACCGTGGTGTTCACCATGTTCGGCGGGTTCTACTTCTGGTGGCCCAAGTGGACCGGCAAGAAACTCAACGAGACCCTCGGGAAGTGGCACTTCTGGACCCTGTTCACCGGGTTCCAGATGACGTTCCTGGTCATGCACTGGCTCGGCCTGATGGGCATGCCACGCCGGGTCGCGAACTACCCGTTCCTGCCGCACCTGGCCACCACTTTGAACGACATCTCCTCGGTCGGGTCGTTCATCCTCGGCGCGTCGACGTTCATCTTCCTCTACAACATCTACTGGACCTGGAAATTCGGGGAACGGGTCACTCAGGATGACCCGTGGGGCTTCGCGAACTCACTGGAATGGGCCACGTCCTGCCCGCCGCCGCGGCACAACTTCACCTCCATCCCCCGGATCCGCTCCGAACGCCCCGCTTTCGACCTGCACTACCCGAACATCCCGACCGGGCGGCCCCGCGTCCCCGCCGCATCCGGCGCGGCTGCCCCACCTGGCGGCAAGCCCGGATGAGCCGCCTGGGTGAGACCGGCAGCAGCGCTTCAGGAGGGAGTTCTTCATGGCTAAGCGGGCGGGTGGTCCTTCGCCCCCGGATCTTCCCGGGTTCCCGGCTCGCTCCAGCGTGTCCCCGGCGGCCGTGCAGGCCTACCGGGCGCGGCTGACCGTAGGCGAGGATGCGGTTGATCCCGCCACGTGGGCCGGGTCAGTTCCGGAGGCGTCCGGTATTGCCCCGCGCGTGCGGGTCGGACGCGACAGGTGGTTCAACCTGTTGTGGCTGCTGCCGATCGGGCTGGCGGTCCTCCTTGTCGCGGTTGCGGCTGCGAAGGGCCTGAGGGTCACCCCGCCGGTCGCGAAGTTCATCCGCCGCTATCCCGGCACCCTGGAGTCCGCCGGCGCTGAGCGGCACGCCGGCCTGCCGGTCTGGCTGCGGCTGCAGCACTTCTTCAACCTGTTCTTCATGATCTTCATCATCCGGTCCGGGCTGCAGATTCTCAGCGACCACCCGCGGCTGTACTGGACCCGGCACAGCACTCCGGGCCGGGAATGGTTCCGGATCCAGAAGCCGGTCCCCGACGATCCGCTCTGGACCGCGAAAAAGGACTCGATCAGCCTGCCGGGCCAGGTGGGCCTGCCGGGCATCCGTCACTCCATCGGGCTGGCGCGGTGGTGGCATCTAGGCACGGACACGCTGTGGCTCCTGAACGGCGTCATCTTCTACATCTTGCTGTTCACCACCGGACAGTGGCGCCGGCTGGTCCCGACCAGCTGGCACGTCTTCCCGGACGCGGCGTCGGTGCTGATCCAGTACCTGTCCCTGAACTGGCCGACCGACAGCGGGTGGGCAGCGTACAACGGCCTGCAGCTGATCGCGTACTTCGTCACCGTCTTCATCGCGGCGCCGCTCGCTCTCATCACCGGTCTCGGCATGTCGCCGGCGTTGTCGACCCGCTTCAAGCGGATCAGCAAGGTCCTGAGCATCCAGACGGCGCGGTCGCTGCACTTCCTGGTGCTGTGCTGGTTCCTGCTGTTCATCGTCCTTCACGTGTCCCTGGTGTTCACCACGGGCTTGCTGCGCAACCTCAACCACATCTACGCAGGCAACAACACCGGCAGCTGGGAGGGGTTCGGGATCTTCGCGGCGTCGATGGTGGTGGTCGCTGCTGCCTGGGCCGCTGCGACCCCTCTTACCCTCCGCCATCCCCGGGCCGTGCAGCGCGCAGGGCAGGCGCTGGCCGGACCGGTGCAGCGCCTCTTCGAGCACGTCGACGCGACTCCCGGCGAGTACACCGAGGACGACATATCGCCGTACTTCTGGCACAACGGCCAGTACCCGGACTCGCCGGAGTACCGGGCGCTGTTCGACGGTAACTTCGCGGGCTACCGGCTGCACATCCACGGCCTCGTCGGCAACCCAGTCGATCTTGACCTGGCCCAGTTGCGCGCGCTGCCGCGCCACGAGCAGATCACCCAGCACTTCTGCATCCAGGGCTGGTCCGGCGTCGCCAAGTGGGGCGGGGTATCGATGCAGACCATCCTGGACCTCGTCAAGCCGGCGCCAGAGGCGCGGTGGGTCGTCTTCTACTCGCTTGGGGACGGCCCGGACAAGGGCCTGTACTACGACGCGCATCCCATCGGGCAGATGAGCTATCACCTGACAATGCTGGCCTACGACATGAACGACGAGCCGCTGTCCTACGGGCACGGCGCTCCGCTGCGGCTCCGCAACGAGATCCAGCTCGGCTTCAAGCAGGTCAAGTGGCTCAGCGGCATCGAGTTCGTCGCCCACTACTCCGAGGTGGGCGGAGGGCACGGCGGCTACAACGAAGACCACGAGTTCTTCGGCTACCGGCAATCCATCTAAGGCCAGCTCCCCACACCGGAAGGAGACCAGCCGACGTGAAGAAACTGTCGCTGACGGCACTGGCGCGCGAGCACCTCCAGCTAGCGGCCAGCGCCCCGGGCGGTCGCAGCGCGCACACGGTCTACGGCGGTCAGGAGCTTGTCATGCGCCAGACCCTGATCGCCCTGAACGCAGGCCAGCTGCTTCACGAACACGAAAACCCCGGCGAGGCGACCCTGCATGTTCTGCACGGCCGGGTACGGCTAGCCGCAGGTCCTGCCGCCTGGGACGGAACACCCGGTGACCTGCTCACGGTGCCGGACTCGCGTCACTCGCTGGAGGCACTCGAGGATGCCGTCGTGCTGCTCACAGTCGCCAAGCCGCCTGGCCGCCCGGCAGCAGCCGGCCCAGACGGACCCGCCGGCGCCCGGCCAGGGCAGCGGGAGTGAGGACCCGCCGCACTGGTGAACGGCGGGTTCCCCGCCGCGGAGGCCGTCAGCGTCCGGCGTCTGGCGGGGGCGCGGTCAGGGTCAGGGCCGGGCGGCGCTGGTGGACGGTGAGGTATCTCAGGCCGTCCGGGCCGGCGGTGAACTGGCGCCGTGAGCGGCGGGGAAGCCAGACGAGCGCGCCGGCCTGGAGGTGGAGCGTGCCAAGTTCGGTGGCCAGCTGGCCGGAGCCGCCGAGGACGTGGATCAGGACGTCGAGGTCGGGTCCGTTGTGCGCGCCGATCGTGGAGCCGGGTGCCAGCCCGATGATGTTGGAGTCCAGGTCGCGCTCGCGCATCTGGAGCTTCCAGGCCGCGCCCGTCGCGTCGGGAGCGGCGTGGCCGGCGATGGCAGTGGTGTCGGCCAGGATGCGCGGCAGTGACGTGGAGGCGAGCTTGCTGATCTGGATCCGCCACGGGCCGGGGCCGGTGCTGAGGTAGTCCCATCGGTAACTGCCGGGGTGCTCGACCTCGAACTCGTCGCGCAGGTGCTTAGGGTCATGGTTGTTGACCAGCACGAATGACTCGCCGGCGGCGAGGGCGTCATAGGCCTGGAAGATGGCGGGGTGCTTGCCGGGCTTGCGCAGCGGCCGTACGTCAAGCTCCTGGCCGGCCACGGGCTTCCTCTCATCCCACTGGTTTATACAACTATTGATTGTGTAAACTCTAGCGCATGACGTACGTGATCGGGCAGCCATGCGTGGATGTGATGGACCGGGCCTGCGTCGACGAGTGCCCGGTCGACTGCATCTACGAAGGTGCCCGCAGCCTGTACATCCACCCGGACGAGTGCATTGACTGCGGGGCGTGCGAGCCGGTATGCCCGGTCGAGGCGATCTACTACGAGGACGATCTCCCCGGCCATCTCGCCGGGTATCTGGCGGATAACGGGCAGTTCTTCGCCGTCACCCTGGACGGCGGCCTGCGCCGCTGGGGTCGCCTGGCGGCGCTGCCCGGCTCGGCCCGGTCGGGGCGGACACCCCGCTGGTGGCGGCCTTGCCCCCGCATGGTTCATGAACGCCGCGGCACGGCGGGGCCAGGCGGCTCGCGCGGGTACCGGGGAGGCCCGGCCTGAGCCGCCGCCGGCCGCCGCCGGGGGGTCCTGGCGATACTTCGGGCGTCGGAGTCACCGCTGAGCATCCTCGACATCGCCCGGCAGCTGGACGTGCACCCGAACACCGTGCGGTTCCACCTGGAGGCGCTGACCAGCAGCGGGCAGGCAGAGCGCGCCGAGGCGGCCCGGGCCAGTCCCGGGCGCCCGCCGCTGATGTTCCGTGCCCGGCCGGGGATGGACCCGTCCGGGCCGCGCAATTACCGCCTGCTCGCCGGCGTCCTGGCCGATAGCCTCGCCGGCAGTCCCGGCCTGGCAGGCCGCGCGGCCGATGCAGGGCGCGCCTGGGGCAGGCGGCTGGCAGGCACCTCGCTGGCGAAACCGGGGACTGCCGGCGAGGACGCGGCCGGCCGGCTGGCCGGCATCCTCGACGACCTCGGATTCGCGCCCGAGCGGCGATACGCCGGCCCGCGCAGGCAGATCGGGCTGCGCCACTGCCCGTTCCTCGACCTCATCGCCGACCAGGCACAGGTGATCTGCCCGGTGCACCTCGGGCTCATGCAGGGCGTGATGAGCGCCCTGGGCGCGTCAGAAACCGTCGAGCGGCTTGACCCGTTCGCCGAGCCTGATCTGTGCCTGGCCCATCTCGGCCCAGCCGCCGCGTCATGACCGGTCACCGTCATCGCTCGCCCGCCTGCGCTAGGAGGCCATCACGGTGACTGCCGCACCCGCGGCCGCCACGGCGGCGGTGTTCGTCTGGCTCGGCATGGTGGCGGCCATCTCCTTCCTGGAAGCACCCCTGAAGTTCCGCGCACCAGGGGTCACCGCACGGATCGGGCTCGGCATCGGCCGCCTCGTCTTCCGCGCCCTCAACACCGCCGAAGTCATCCTCGCTGCCGTCCTGGTGGTCGCAGCCGTCAGTGACCGGCCGCCGCCGCGAGTCGCCGCCGCCGGGGCGGTAGCTGTCGCGGCCCTGACGGTACAGCTCGCTCTCGTGCGCCCCCGCCTGACCCGCCGGTCTAACCGTGTCCTCGCCGGCGAGGACGTGCCCCGCTCGAGCGGGCATCACGTGTACGTCGTCCTCGAGCTGCTCAAGGTCGCGGCCCTGCTTGCTACGGGCGTCTTGCTCCTCGCACTGTGACCAACGCTGCGGGCCATCATCGGCGAAGCTCTGGCGGCGGGCATCTTCGTGGTCTGCCACGTTCACTAGGAAGATCCCCTGTCGGGTGCGTCGGCGTCGGGTGCGGATTTCGTCGGGACGCCTGTCGGTGGCCATAGCGATCGGCGAAGTTCCCATGGGCTGGTGTGGCCAGCTCCGGTCAGCGCAGTGGGAAGATCAGCGCAGCGGGCTCATATGCAGGGCCGTGGGCGGTGATGACCAGCTCGGCCAGCAGCGCGGCGGCGGCGGCGGCGACAGCCGCGGGTATGTGTGCAGCTGGTCCGTGAATCCGCCGGCTGCCGCCTGCAGGCCGGACCTGCGCAGCTTCCGGGCCTGCTCGTCAAGGCGGAAGAACCGGCCGGCCCCGGGTTGCGGCCTGCAGCCAGTGGCAGCCCGCTGATGAAGACAGCAGCCGATCGCTGTGTGCTGCCCGCTCAGCAGACTGCTGGGTTGGCGGGAGGCTGGACGACAGTCGCCTCTCGTGGCAGGCCAGGCCCTTCAGGGGAGGGATCGCCAAGATCAGGGAAGCGGGAAGGCCCCGGAGGCGGCCGGGGCGGCTGTGGCCGGACTGTTCCACCGGGTGAGGAGCTGGTCGAGGACGGGGGCGAGGTGCCGTAGTTCGCCGAGGTGCGCGGGGGCCAGCCGGGCCAGGCGCTTTCCGCCGTCGGCGGCGAGGCGGACCCGGATGAGGCGGCCGGCGTCGTCATCGCCCCATCGCTCCACCAGCCCGGCCGCCTCGGCGCGGTCGACCAGCTCGACGGTGCTGTGATGACGGAGCAGCAGGTAGCCGGCCAGGTCGCTGACGGTCGGGCCGCGCCTTCCGCGGTGGCCTTTGACTGCCAGCAGCAGCTGATGCTGGGCCGGAGTCAGGCCGACGTCGCGCGCCTTAGTCTGGGACCAGTGCTGGAAGCGGCGCAGGCTAGCGCGGAAGGCTAGCAGGTTCTCGTAGTCTTCGCTGGTCAGCCCGGTCGAAGAACCGGGTCATCGCGAGCCGCTCCGCGCCTCCGGCGGCCAGGATGTCCATGTCCTCGCCGATCTGGACCTGCCGGGCGGGGCGGCCGACGCGTTCCCGGATCAGGAGCAGCAACGCGATCATTGCCGCGGCCAGCCGGGGATCGTCGGGGGGGGCCGGCGCGCCAAGAGGAAAGGCGGTCCTCGGTCAGCGCGCTGTCCTGCGGCAGATGTCGTCGATCCCCGCGCCGGCCCCGGCGGCCGTCGCGGCCCAGCGTGCGAGGTCCGCCAGCGGCGCCCGGATGGTGATGCCCGGGTCCCCTGCGCCGAGTTCCCGGCCGACTGGGCCGAAGTCCAGGGCGCTGTCCAGCCAGTCCCACCAGTCGACGACTGGCACCGACACCGCCCCGGCTGCGCTCCGCCCGGCTCCCCAGGCGCTCAGCAGCGCCCAGAGCCGGTTGAGGGCCAGCGAGTAGTACTCCCGCGCCTGGTAGAGCTGCCACCGCCGGGCGGTGCGTGCCACCTCGGCCCGCGGCGTGTACCGCAGCCCGTTCCCCAGGTCGCGGAAGTAGATTAGCCGCCGGAATGTGTCCTGGTCGACCGGGACGCCGTCGGTCCCGGCGGACAGGTCGAGGAAGAAGCGCAGGGTGGAGCGGCGTAGCGCCGCCTCCTCCGGGTCGCCTCCGTGGCAGAACACGTCGCGCGGCGGTCGGCTTGGGGGCGGGCGACGGTGCCGGCTTGGGGGCGGGGGCGGCCTTGGGCGGCAGAGGTGCCATGGGCGCGATGGCTGCGGCTGCGGCGGCGGTGCCGGAGTTGGCCTGGTAGCGGATCGGCTTGCCGGGTACGGGGTCGGCCTCGCCCCGGTCGGCGAGGGTGGTCAGCGCGTTGCCGACCGCGCCAGCCGGCCGGCCGAGGGCCCTGGCGATCTCGCCGGTCTTGCACGGTCCGGGGTGGTCGGCGAGGTGCTGGGCGACCTGGCGACGCGCAGGTCGGCTTAATGGAGACAGCATGGAGAGCCAGGGACGGCGGTTCGTTTCTGCCCTGCTCGAATGGGCCTGGCGGGGAGCGGTTCTCCAGCAGCAGATGGTTCATGATCGGAACCGCGGCGTTCGGCTATCCCATGCCTGCCGAGCGGGCTTGTATGATCGCTTCGGCCCGGCTGGCTACCCGCATTTTGGCGAAGATGTTCGAAATATGGTTGCTGACCGTGTTTGGCGCCAGAGCGAGCTGGGTGGCTATCGCGGTGTTGGCCAGGCCGGCTGCGATCAGGTTGAGTACCTCCCGCTCGCGCGGGGTTAGCTCGGGGAAAGCGGCGTTGCCGGGCCGCGGCGTCGTCAGGTAGGCCAGCGCTCGCCGGGCAACGCCGGTACCGAAGATGGCCTCACCGGCGGCGACTGAGGCGATGGCGCGGATCATGTCTGCGGGGGCGGCGCCTTTGAGCACGTACCCCCGGGCACCGGCGCGCATCGCGGCGAACACGGACTCGTCGTCTTCGAACATGGTGAGCATGAGTACGGCCACATCCGGCGCGACCCGGGCGATCTCGCGTGTCGCGTCGATCCCGTTCATGCCGGGCATCTGGATGTCCATCACCATCACGTCGGGGTGCAGGGTGACGGCTGCGCGCACCGCCTGGGCCCCGTTGCCGGCGGTGCCGACCAGCTCATAGCCCTCTACCGCGGACAGCAGGGCGCGCAGCCCTTCCTGCACGACGGTGTGGTCATCAGCAATGACAATGTTCAGTGTCATGCCTGCAGGCCTGTCCGGTGCGGCTGCGTCTGGAGGCGCCCGGCCGGGGTCCCTGTGGCCAGCGGCAGGTACACGTCGATCCGGCCGCCGGTGCGGTCGAGCTGGATCGCGCACCGTCCGCCCAGCTCCGCGGCGCGTTCCCGGATCGAGGTCAGCCCGATGCCCGGCTGCCATCCGCCATCAACGTTCACCCCGTCATCGTGCACCGCGACGTGCAGCTCGCCGTCGCGTACGGCCAGCGTGATGACCGCTGTGCCGGCGCTGGAGTGCCGGGTGACGTTGGTGAGCCCTTCGGTAACGATCCGGTACGCAGCGACTTCTACCGCGGCGGGCAAGTCGCCCAGCGGTTCAGGGATATCGACGCTGACCATCAGCGGTGAGGCATCGGCGCGGCGGGACAGCACCGTCGCGTACTCCCGCAGGGCACCTGCCAGGCCCATGCTGTCGAGCGCGGGCGGCCGCAGCTCGTAGACCAGCCGGCGGACGTCCTCCAGCGCGCCGGTGGTCTGGTCGCGCAGCTCGCCGAGGAGCGTCTCGCTGCGCGCCGGATCAGTGCGTAGCAGGCGCAGCGCCGCCTCGGCGTTGAGTACCACGCCGGTTAGTACCGGGCCTAGCCCGTCGTGCAGGTCGCGGCGCAGCCGCCGGCGTTCCTCCTCCCGGCCGCTGATCACCCGTTCCCGGGACTGGCCCAGCTCGCCGGCGAGCTCGCTGGCATGCGCGGCGACCGCGATCGGCGCGGCGAGCAGGCCGAGCAGCCGTTCGTCGGCCGGGTCCAGTCTGGACTCGCCGTGCCGGAGCCCGACGATGAGCTCGCCCAGCCGCTCTTCGCCGTGCCGCAGCGGGGTGCTGTGCAGCGCGGCGGGTGCCTGGCCATAGCCGGCGAGCTGGGTACCGCGTGACACGATCGCGGCCGACGGCAGCCGCATCACCTGGCACAGGGCCTGCAGTACGCCTTCCAGGCCCGATCCGGCCGGCGTGGCGACCTCGCCCAGCCGGGCGCCCACCTCGGCCATGGCACGTACCGGGTCCTGCCGCGCGCCGTAGATCGCCCGGTCGACCCGGCGCTGCAGCCACACCCGCAGCGGATTGAATGCCACCGCGATCAGCAGCGTGGCGACCACCGAGGGCCCCAGCGCGACCTGCGCGGTAAACAGCTGGCTCATTGCCCCGACGACCGCCAGGTACGCGCCGACGGCCGCCGCGGTCAGCAACAGGTAGAGCACCGAGCGGGAGAACACCAGCCGGATGTCCAGCAGCTGATAGCGGAAGATGGCGACCAGGATCGACAGCGGGATCAGCGCGACCGGGATGATGGTCAGATCGGTATCGGGCAGCAGCGGGTCCAGGCTGAACAGCGCCACCACGAGCAGCAGCGCGAGCATCACCCACAGCATCTGCCGGCGTACCAGGTCAGAACCGCGCCGGAACCGCAGCACCACACAGACCACCACACTGACGTAGGTGGCGAGCGTCGCCACCGCGATCAGCGCAGGGAGCCACCTGACCTGGCCGGCCTGCTGCCCCGACGCCACCAGATATCCGCGTATCCCAACGGACGCGCTCTCCCCGGCCCTTACCCCGAGCGCGAAGGACGCCACTGCGTTTACCCAGATAACTCCGAGGAGCCAGCGCCACCGTCCGCTGAGCCAGCCCCCGTCTGGGAACAGCGTCAGGCTCAGCGGGATGAACAAGGTCAGCGCCCAGGTCCAGCCGCCGTTAGTGATCGTGGCCACTACCCTCCACAGCGGACTGTCCCAGCCGGCGCCGGCGACGCAAGCCAGCAACGGGATGCCGGCACCGGTCGACGCGTAGCTGCAGCCGCCGCCCAGCAGCAGCCAGCCGACCCGGTTACCGGGCCGGTACGCCGCGATCGGCCAGCCCGCGAGGGCCAGCGACAACCCGATCGTCGTGTTGGTGGGCACCAGCAGGCCGTCCAGCTGATGCAGGCTCAGCCCGGACAGTGCGCTGGCCACGATTGCCGTGATCACTTCGGCCAGCGCGAAGCCGAACAGCACCGTCGCGGCGATCCTCGCCAGCGGACGCCGGGTGCTCGTCATGCTCCCATGATGGGCGCCGCTGCCCCCAGATGGGTAGTGGCACGCCCCCAGGCCCGGCCGGAAAATTCCCGGTCACCTGGGTGTTCACCACCTGCCGTGCCGAACACTTCCGCGGCCAGGCTGGACATCGGCCGCTTCCTCACGCCAATGCCAAGGAGCCGAACATGCCCATCTCTGAGATCTCCGCCACCGGCACCGCTGCCGCCGTGGCCAGGCCCGCGCGGGACACGCGGAGCTACTGGCGGGTGCTACTCGCCATCGTGGCGCCGCTGCCCCTGCTCGGCCTGGGCGCAAGCTACGTGATCAGCCAAATCCCCTCCGACGGCCCGTTCAAGAGCCTGGCCGCCGCTGCCGCCGCCCACCACCAGTCCACCGTCGTTGCCGCAGCACTCGGGCTGTTCTTCCTGATTGGCATCATCCCGGCCACCATCGCCCTGGCCTGGTGCACCCGGCGTCACGCACCCACGCTGACAGCCTTCGGGGCGTCCATCTCGATGCTGGGCTTCGTGGCCGCGCTGCCGCTGCTGCCCAACGACAACGGCCTGGCCCTGGTGACCGCGGACAAGCACCTGAACGTCAGCACGATCGCCGCCCTGGACAAGGCGCTGTGGGCACAGCCAGTCAACCAGGTCGCCTCGATCCTTTTCCTGGCCGGCATCGTCATCGGCCTGCCGCTGCTCGGGATCGCGCTGTGGCGCAGCCGGATCGCGCCGGCGTGGATGGCCGCATGCCTGATAGCCGGCGGCTTCACCCACCCGTTCATTCCCAGCCACATCGCTCAGGGCATCGGGCTATGGCTCGCCGCCATTGGCTTCATCGCGGCCACCAGAGCGCTGCTGCGCATGTCCAACGACGAGTTCGACCTGCCGCCGGCCCAGCGGATGAAGACGGCATGACCCCCAGGACCGGCCTTCAACACCGCTACCAGCCAGATCAGCTCACCAAGATGACCCCTGATTCCGCCGCTCCTGGCCAGTACGCACACCGTGGAACAGATCGCTATCGGAAGGGCCAGGCCATGAGACGAGAACCCGGCATCCACGGACTGAGGAGCCAGGTGCGGACCGGTGACCGGCTCCAGAAGCTTCGCCGCCACGCCGGCTCCCTGAGCGACGAGTTTTCCCGGAGACCACGGCTGACGGTGGAGCCCGTCGATGCCCGGTGCCGCCGTGGCCGGACCGCCCCGGCGGGCCGGAAGCAACCTGAACCGATCCCAGCCTGTGGCGGAGGGAACCCATGAGCCGCATCCCGCGGATCCGCCGCTGGCTCAGCGTGCCCGCCGGGCTGGCCCAGAACTGCTGGCAACCCTGGCCGCCCCCCTCATCCGCTAGCTGGGCCGAGGGCAGCCCGAGCGCGGACATGTGCTCTGCAGCGGGCGGGCTATCGTTCCGGCGGATCGTTGACATCCCGTTCGACGCCTGCCTGGCCGCCCTTGAAAGCTGGCAGCGCACCGGGCAGGACAGCGAACTGCACCTCGGCCAGAGCCTCTTGCGCGGGCCGATCGAGCGCGATCGCGACTCGGGTGCATGCCGGATCCAGGTCCGCCTGGCCCGCGGGCCGCTGCGCCCGCCGCTGCTCATGAGGCTAGACATAGACCGCTGGTCCGCCTCACGCACCGCCCTCGAACTTATCCCGTGTAAGCGCGCCCGGCCCACCGCAGGCTACTTCCGCGCCGGCCACCGCCTGCTGGACTCCTTGACCCACGCACTGCCGGTATGTGCCCGGAATGCGCCAAGGACCACGTCAGCGAGGCCGCGCCCAGCCGACGTCCCGCAGCAGCCGCAGGCCGCCGGGAGCACTAGCGCCCGGCTCACCGCAGGCGCTGCCAACCCGGCAGCACAAGCCGCTCCCAGCCGGCCGCAGATGCAGTCAGGAACCCTCGCCGACTCATTCCCCAGCCGCGTGTGGGCCGCATCATCCATTCGCGAACAAAGTGAGCGTTCGCCGCGTCGCGGCTGAACGAGGAGCCTCATCAACTGAGCCTGCGAAAGGCTCTGCGAGGCGAAACGGATCGAGAGGATCAGCGCAATGCCATTCACAGTCTCCTACAACGGCAACGGCAGCGACAACAGATGAGTAACCATCCCAACTTCGATCGCACCCAGGCCGTACTCGATGCGGTCCGGCAAGGTGACTACGCACCCGCTTTCGATATCTACGCCGACGATATCGCGTACGAAAATGGCCCTGGCGCCGGACCCTGGCGCCGCGCCCGCGGCAAGGACGACCTGGCGCTCATGCTCACGGAGTTCGCGGCGTCCCTCGGAGGCACCTTTCACCAAGACGGCCGTTGCGTCTACGCCGATGACCGCACGGCTATCTGCCTGATCCGTGAGACCGGAACAGCGCCCGGTGGCGACCGGTTCGACAACCTCGCGGTATGCACCTTCCGTCTTCGCCCGGACCGGAAGGTGGACCGGGTCTGGACCGTTGACCTCGACGCCGAGCACTGTGAAGCCTTCTGGCAGAAAAACCCTGGCATACCCTCAAAAGACTTTTCCTAGTACGGCAGCAGGTGCGCCCAGAGATCATGGAGGTGATTGTCCAGCGATCATGACCTGATCAGAAGCTCGTCGTCGCCTGCCGGTGAAAGTCCGGTCCGGGTAATCGCCAGGGAACCCGGTAGCAGGCTGGCGGCTTGGTCTGGAAACGGGCCGGGTCGGAGCCCAGCGTCGAAAGCCCTGCTAGGCGAAGCAACTGAGCGGTCCGTAGCGGAAGCGAAGCCTGCCGCGTCGTTAGACACCGAGAGAGAGCCGAGCCCGGGCTGCTCACGGCGAAGGCCATGGAAGCGGTGAAGATCCTGGAGTGCAGCCGCGAGGAACTCTCCGGCGTAAGAGGGCACGGAACGTTCAGATGGTGACGGCGGGAACTGGGGAGACCCTCCCCGGCCGAAGCGTGCTGCGGTCTGGCGCGGACAGCGTCGCCCTACAACCGGTGTGGAGCCGGGAAGTGGGCGGCGGCCGGGAGGGAGTCCGAGGCGGCCGTAGTACTGATCGAGCCGCAGGACAGCACAACCTGCGGGTAGGGAAGGGCCGCTGCTTCGTTCGCGCGCAAGCTGGGAGCTGCTGACTGGTGAGTGCCGGTGTTAGGGCCAGTGAGGCTCCGCCTCTGACCGCCTAGCTGTCTGGTTGCTGCTGGTCAGGCCGCGCTTCTTGGTTCATCCTCGCGTGCATAGGGGGTGATTGCGGAGGGGCGCCATGAGTGCACGCGTGGTGACGGTGAATGAGGTTCTCGACGGGCACGTCGCGCTGGACATCGAGTGCCTGGACCGGGTCTACCTGAACGCCTACGTGCCGATCCTGCAATCGAGCGGGCAGGTGGTCGCGTTCATGACTCAGTACCTGGACCTGCCGATCCCGTCCCCGGCGGTGTTCGACAAGATCGGGCAGCGGTTCCGCCGGTCGGTGGCCTCCTTCGCCGAGGCCAACGGCATCCCGTGGGTCAAGTTCGCCAAAGACGACCGCAAGGCCGATGTGATGGCCCCGTACTTACGGCAGGCGGCGCGAGATGGCCGTTCGCGGGTGGTGGCGATCGGGGTGGCGCAGGAGTTCCAGCGGGTGTGGACCGCTTACCAGCGTGACACCAAGACCGCGGCGCCGCAGTACACCTTCACCAAGGCTGACCGGCGGGTGACCTGCTACTACTTCTACCTGTGGGACGCTGATTTCGGCCCGGCGTTCATCAAGGTCTGCGCCTATTTTCCCTATCCGGCCAAGATCTGGGTCAACGGCCACGAGTGGGCCAAGCGGCAGGCCGTCAAGGCCGGGATCGCCTTCACCGAGCTGTCCAACGGGTTCGCTTCCTGTGCTGACCCAGCCGCCTTGCAGGAGATCTGCAACCGGCTGCAGCCGGGCACCATCGAGGTGTTCGCGCAGCGGTGGCTGCACCGTCTGCCGATGCCGTTCACCCGCGCCGATCAGCGGGCCGGGTACTGGTGGGAGATCTCGATGCGCCAGGTCGAGGTGTCGCGCACCCTGGTGTTCGACGCGCCCCGCCGGGCCCGGGCGTTCTTCGAGGCGCTGATCGCTGACAACCTCGACATCGGCCGCCCGGCCAGCGTCGAGCTCCCCCCGGCGGCCACGGCGCGCGTCCTGATCAGCGCACACGCTCCGGCCACGGCGTCGAGCAGCACCTCGCGCGAAGGGAAGTGGGCATAGACCGTCTGCCGACTGAGCCCGGCAGCCCGGGCGATGTCCTCGACGTGGCTGTTCAGGTCCGGCCGGGGATGGCAGTCAGTCTCCTCGGCCCGCCTTCTCTGGCCAGCGAAGACGCCTGTACTGCCGGCACCGTGTCATTGCCCGCGCACGCACTTCTGTCTTTTATGGCCGCCGGAGTGCTCGTACCGCGCGCGGGCGTCATGGCTGGCCGGGCGTGCCCGGCGTCGCCGGTCGGCAGGGTCGCAGCTGGCTGGCGGTTGCTTGGCGGCCAGCGTGGCCGGGTCTATGCTCATGGTCAGGTGAGCCGGGAAGTCTGGTCGGCACGAAGTTGACAACCCTGCCGGATTCGTGGACCAGGAGTACCCGATGACCGTCGAGAACGTAAGCGCAGACACTTCAGTTGTCACGAGCACGCCGGCTGCGGGAGCCGGGCGGCGCTGCCTGCCCCGCCGAGCTGGCCGTGGCGGCGGGGCGCACTGATCCTGGCCGGTGCCGCGCAGCTGATTACCATCTCGGCGCTGAATAGCGCCGATCCTCTGGCCGTGACGTGGCCGGCGCTGCTGCTGGCCATCGCGCCCGCGCCGCTGGCCGCGGCGGCGGCGTTCGCTCCGGCTCCGGTGAACCGGCTGGCGGCGGCCGCCGGGGTGGTGGTCCTGATCGCGGGTATCGCGGGCGGGATTTTGCATACTGGGCTGTTTTTTGTCCCGGCGCTGGTGGTGCTGTCTGCCGGCGCGGTCAAGTTGTGGCGCGAGCAGTCCTGAGCCGGGGGCGCTGGCAATGTTTGACCGTTACCTGACCAGGGACCGCGCGGCACTGGCGGCTGCACTAGTGGCGCCGCTGGCAGCGGCGGGGATCCTGCTGCCGTTCCGGGCGAGCTGGGCGGACACGAACGTGGCGCTGCTGCTGGTCGTGGTGGTGGTCGCGGTCGCCGCTGCCGGGAGCAGGCTGGCGGGCGCGGTTGCGGCGTTGGGGGCGGCTGCCTGGTTCGATTTCTTCTTCACGCTGCCGTATTACCGGTTCACGATCCGCGGTTCAGCGGATGTCACGACCGCGGTCTTGCTGCTGGTGGTCGGGGTGGCGGTGTCGCAGCTGGCGGCCCGGGCACGGCGGCTGAAGGTGATCGCGATCACCGACGCGGGTTATCTCGCTCAGATCCACCAGACCGGGGTGCTGGCGCAGTCGGCCAGGTCTGCTGATGTGGTGGTCGATTATGTCCGGGAGCAGCTGATCAGCCTGCTCGGCTTGCAGGCATGCCGCTTTGAGTACGGGTCGCTGCTCGGCCATCCGCCGAGGCTGGAACCGGACGGCACCGTGATGGCCGGTCACGCCCGCTGGGACGTGGAGCGCTCAGGCCTGCCGGGCGGCGAGGTCGAGCTGCGCGCGTTCGGCAACGGCCACTACTTCGGGCGGTTCATGATGAAGTCGGCACCGGGTTCGAGGCCGTCGCTGCAGGCCCGCGTGGTCGCTGTCACGCTGGCGGATCAGACCGGGCGGGCGCTGGCCGCCGGTGCGGCACGGCCCGCGCGGAAATGAATCCGGCCAGGCGGCTCACCATGATGTCGGCCGGGGCCGCCTGGGCGCTGGTGCCACGGCAGGACTGGCGGGGCGAGGCCGTGCCGTGTGCCCGGGCGCGTCGTTAGGATTGGGCGGATGCCGGTTGTCGTCGCGGTTCCTGCCTTTCTGGCTGGTGCGCTGGTCAGTTTGGCTACCAGCTGGGTGCTGGTGTCCCGGCTGGAGCGGGTCGGGGAGCGGCTGGGCCTGTCGGAGGCGCTGCTCGGGATCGTGGCGGCTCTGGCGGCAGATGCGCCCGAGATTACCGCGGCCGTTACGGCGATCGCCGGTCATCAGCAGCGGCTGGGCGCCGGGGTGATCATCGGCTCGAATGTCTTCAATCTGGCGGCCTTGCTGGGCTTGGGCGCTGTCGTGGCCGGCCGTATCCAGCTGCACCGCAAGGTCGTAGTGGTGGGCGGGACCGTGGCGATGTGCGTGGCCATCGTGTGCCTGGTGGTGGTGAGCGGCGTCGTGCCGCCACGCGCTGGCCTGGTGATCGTGCTGGTGACCGTCGGCCTGTATGCGGTGGTGCTGGGCGCTGGCGACGGTGGTCTTCTTGCGCGGCTGCGGCTTCCCGGGCCGTGGGTCGGCTGGCTGCGGTCGGCGGTGGCCGAGGAGGAAGCAGAGCTCGAGGAGGCCATCCGGCCTGCGCGGGCCCGGCGGCAAGATGTGGTCGTTGCCGCGCTGGCGCTGCTGGTGGTGGTCGTGGCGAGCGTGACGATGGAACGAGCCGCATCCGCGCTCGGGACTCGTTTCGCGGTACCGGAGATCGTAGTGGGCGGCCTGGTGCTGGCGGCCGTGACGAGCCTGCCCAACGCGGTCGCCGCCGTGTACCTGGCGGCGCGCGGCCGGGGGGCCGCGACCTTGAGCATCGCCCTGAACAGCAATACCCTCAATGTCGTTTTTGGCCTGCTGCTCCCGGCCGCGGTGATCGGGCTGGGCCGGCCGACGGGTCAGGCAACGCTGATCGCCGCGTGGTATCTCGGGCTCACTGCCGTGCTGCTCGCGTTCGCCTGGCGCGACCGCGGAGTCTTCCGGAAGACCGGCATCCTGGTCATCGCCGCCTATGCCGTCTTCGCCGGCTCTGTGCTAGTGACCGCGCACACGCCGGACCGCTGGCGGATCGCGATCGCGGCTGGCGCGGTGGCCGCCGTCGTGTTCGGTGTCTGGCTGGTATCCGGCCGCCGCCAGGGTTCCGGCGGCGCACAGGCCGACCCGGCCGGCCCGTTGCCAGCCGCAGAACCCGCAGACCAGCTCCGGTGCAGCTCAGCAGGCATGCCGGGCAACGGCCGCTCGCCCGCGAGCGGCCATTCCCAGATATCTGACAGATCCCGGTTCCGGCTGGAAAGCAAATCGCTGGTGTCCCGCTGGCCGGTCAGGAAACTCTGGTTCCTCGGCCTGGCGATATCTATTGCCATCGCTGTCATTGACGCCGTGCTGGGCCACCGCGTCATACTGATCGGGCTGCTGATCGCCGGGCCATGCCTGGTGCTCCTGACTGGCCGCTGGGTTCCGACCGGGCTGACCGGATTGTGGGTAATCGGGCTGGCCGTGGTCCTGGGTGTTCCTGACGGCATCTGGGGCACCGGCACCCATCTGGTCTTCCTGGCCGCGGTCGCCGCGGTGGCACTGGTCAGCACGCTCGCCGCAGCCGTGATCGAGATCCGCACTCCTCCCATCGGCCCGCTTTGAGGCACCCGGCACCGGGCACGCCCGGACACAGCGCCCCGGGGCCGGTTTCACTGGTCTGCGGAGAAGATTTCGCGGACTTCGCGGGCGGCGTAGCAGACCAGTACGTACGCGGCGGCATCCTGCAATGGTGCGAGCGTCGATCTCAAGGTCTATGTGCCTGGTATGGACGTTAATGGCCCAGGAGTCAGTACTGCATCTGCAGCCCTTCGCCCCGAAAACTCGGTGATTACATGCAGCAATAGGACCGGCACGGCGCGACTCCCGCCATTACGCTGCCCGCCGTGGTTGTCATCTTAAGCTCCCTCATCACCGCCGTCGCTACCCTGGCCGCCGCATTTGGCGTACTCCGCATTACCGGCAAACGCGACGACGCCCGCCAGCTCGCCAACAGCCGCCGCCGGGCCTACGTCGTGTTTCTCACCGCCCTCGACGTGATCCGCGCCGACGCCAATAACCCGGGGGCCACTAACTTCGCTGCCGCCGCTCGGCAAGTCCAGGTCGCACTGCCAAACGTCCTGATAACGGCAGCTATCGGGCCGCCAAAGCCGCCGTGAGCGCGAATCGGCCTGGGCGACTAAGACAGACAACGCTGGCGCCCCGCCCCCAGCCAGCCCGTAGTCGGTCGGGTCATCTCGGCGGTGTCGGCCGGGGTTGCTCCGGGAGAACCTGCCCGGCAGCCGGACCTGCGGCCTCACCGGCATCGGTGCCAGCACCTGCCGAGTTCAGGCATGACCGTCGATGCACCCCAGGTACTCATGGCCGGTCCCGCTGTGCGGCGGCGGACCCGACCGCCGCCCGCTACTGCGCCGATTCGACCAGATCGCACCGTCGAACGCCCCAGGGCATGACCCCTCTGCAGCGCCGGCCAGTGGCAAATCGAATCAATGAAATGGTGAACCCATGGACGAGGCAGTTATCCCGATCCTCCACGTCGCCAACGCCGCCATTGCGGTGGCTTGGTATGAGCGCCTCGGATTCAGCAAGGAGTGGGAGTACCGCTTCGATCCCGACTGCCCCGCGTTCGTGTCGATCGCGCGTGGCCGGGCGCGGCTGTTCCTATCCGAACACCGAGGCGACGCACGGCCAGACACGCTGGTCGGACTGTTCGTCAGGGACATCGACGCCATCGTGGCCGAGTTTGGCCGCCCCAAAGAGGAGCCGCCCTATGGATGCGAATTCGAGCTCCGCGACCCCGACGGCAACCGGCTGCGGATCAGCAAGCGGGCAACCTGAGCAGCGGTCCGCCGCCGGGCAGTTGGCATCGCTCGTGGCTCCGGCGAACACGACGGCGGCCGCGGGCGTCCAGCGGGCAGATCCGCCGTCGACCGCGACCGTGATGCGCCGCCCGGTTCCTGGCTCGGCCGCGGTGATGGTGACTGGCTGGCCGAGCATGGCCGACATGCCGAGAGCGTCGATGGCGCACATCGCGTACGCTGGCGGGCCGCCGTCCCAGCTGACCTGGATCTCAGTCGGCGCTGGGGAGAACGGATAGGCCGCACGGATCTCGCCCTGCGGGGTGAAGGCGAGCAGGTCGGCGCTGGTGAGCTCGGCACGGATCCGGCTGGGCTCGCCGCCGTGCAGGCGGGGCCAGCCGGGTCAGCTCGGCTGCCGGGGTTGGCTGCCCGGACGCGGTGAACGCGGCGAGGACGGCCTGGTGGACGTGCCGGGCGGCGACGCGCAGCCGCGCTGTGGCGTCGGCCCGTGCGGATACCGGGTTGCTCGCCGGGTTCATCGGGCCGCTGCCGGGGTGCTGCCTGGTTCCCGCGGCTGGCCGTCGCCGGTGCCGCCGGGCGCGGAGTTCGCGGCCAGCGCGTCTGCGGCGTCGGGCCAGGAGAATGAGCCGGGTGCCAGGTGCCACTGGGCCATGAGGCCGTACATCCCGGCGGTGAACAGCCGGGCCGCCAGCGCCGCGTCAGTGCCGGCGGGCCATTCCCCGGCTGCTACGCCGGCGGTGAACAACTCCTGCAGCTGGTGGTGCATCCGGGCGTCTGCCGCCTGGATGCCGACGGCGATGACCGGCTCATATGCGGCCAGCGCCCGGGCTTCCATCAGTACCCTGCAGGTCTGGCTCTCGGCCAGCACGTGCGCGGCGATCGCGGCCGCGACCGCCCGCAACACCGCGCGCGGCGAGCCGCGCTCCGAGTCGGCGAGCGCGTCAATTGCAGCGTCGACGCGCTGCCCAGCCCCGCAATCCCATTCCTCGTGCAGCGCCAGAAACAGGTCCTGCTTGCTGTCGAAATACAGGTAGGGGGTGCCCTTGGACACCCCGGCCGTCGCGGCCACGTCCGCCATCGTGGTGGCGTGATACCCCGACCGGGCAAAGCACGCCAGTCCGGCGCCGATGATCTGGTCCCGCCGAGCCGCCCGGGTCGTCTCAGCGATCCTCGGCACTCGCGCCTCCGGTCCCAGGCATCTTTCCCGCCCGCGATGCCAGGCCAGCACCGTCTGCGCGCGGCAGGCTGCGCGCCCCAGACATCACCGTTTGCACCAACGGCGCCAGCTCCGCCGCTCCCTCGGCCCCCGCGACGGGCGCGCCGCCGGATGTGGGGACGCGCCGCCTTGCCGCCAGCAGCCAGGCGATCCCGGCAGGCGGGCACAAGATCAGCAGCGCACACATCAGGCACCTGTGCACCTCGCCGTGCATAGCAGGCGCAGGCCAGCGGCTGGCAGCATCCCTCGCCGGGGCAGGCAGATCCGCGGTCAGAGCCCCAAGCTCACCCAGGGTCCGCGCTGTATAGGCAGCCTCGACCCGCTCAGCGTGCTCGCCGGCGGTCAGCCTGCCCTCGCCAAGCGCCGAGATTAGCCGCCCGGCGACCGCATCCCGGTCGGCGTCGGCTGCCAGCATCGGCCCCGCACCAGCTCGTCCATCCGTGACCACACTTCCAAGCTCGTGCCACTCGCTCACCGGACATACCTCCGGTCCACCGGTAATACTGACTGACCGCCCAGTCATTTTAATCACCCGCCGACCGCACCGTCAAACCTCGACCGCACGCCGCGTCTCGAGCGTGACGGCGCTTCTGCATGCCGGGGCTGCTGGCCTCCCCGCGGCGGTTGACGCCAGGCAGCGGACAACCTTAAGTTGTCTGCATGGCAGCTGTCGATATCGGCGCGCTGGCTGCCGAGGTGCGGCAGCGGGCACCGGCCAGCCCGCTGGACCAAGTCGAAGCGGCGCTTGCCCTTGGCGCGGAGCTGGCGTCGGGCGCGGACGAGCTGATCGGCCAGTTCGTGACCGGCGCACGGGACGCCGGGTGCACGTGGACCGAGATCGGCGAGCGGATGGGCGTGTCCAAACAGGCGGCCCGGCAGCGATTCACCCCCGCGGGCGCCGGACCGCAGCGGGCCGGGCTGGAGCACATGCCACGGCTGGAGGCCTGCCTGGCCGCCGCCCGCCGGGAAGCCGCCGCCGACCGCGCTGCCGAGACTGGCACCCAGCACCTGCTGCTCGGCCTGTTCGCCGAAGGAGTCGCCGCGGCCGTGCTGGAACGCCTCGGCGCCCGGATCGAGACAGCCCGCGCCGCGGCGCGGGAGATGTTCCCAGGCGGCGGCTGCCCGGCCGGGCAGCCCCCGCCGGAATCGGCTGACGCGCTGGAGGCCATCCGCGGAGCAGAGATGCTGGCTCTGCGGGCCAGCTGCGGTTACGTAGGCACCGAGCATCTGCTCGGCGCGCTGGCCCTGGACCCCGGGTCACGGGCCCGCCGGGTACTGGACCGGCTGGGCATCAGTATCCCGCTCATCAAGAAAGAGCTGGAGTGCTACATCAGCCCGGCCCGGCGCCGGCGCCGGGCCCGGGGCAAAGGCACCGACGTGGCCTGTTCCTTCTGCGGCAAGCCTCGCACCGCTGCCCTGCAGCTGGTCGCCGGGCCCGGCGTGTACATCTGCGCCGAATGCATCAGTCTGGGCAGCGACATCCTCGCCCGGGACCTGGGAAACGCCGCAGCCGAGAGCGGTGCGTGATCACAGCCCGCGCTTCGCTCACGCAGCTCCGCCGTGCTGCACCCCCTAGTCCCCGGAACCTGGTGCAGCGCGGGTAAGCGCGCTGTGGCGGTCGGGGTAGGCGCGGATGTCGCCTGGCTCCGGAATACCCATCCCCACGAGCTGAACTCTAGGTCAGCCGCGGCAACGCCCATGCGCTCAGCGTTTGGTGACGCCGTCTCGCTCACCGCCGTCTGGTCTCCCCGCGGATCGCACTGGCAATGACCACATGCTTAGGTCTTACGAGGTCCAGTCCTCAGATTTAGCGGAGGTGTGCGATCTTGCAACTCGATCTGCCACTCGCCGGGCTTGCGGGGCCGGTACTTGGGCGGCGAAACCCCATGAACCACCGTCAGGTTCCATTGGCGCAGGTTGTGCTCGCCGACCAGGAAACCGCGA
This sequence comes from uncultured Actinomycetota bacterium, assembly GCA_963778075.1. Taxonomy (GTDB): domain Bacteria; phylum Actinomycetota; class Actinomycetes; order Streptosporangiales; family Streptosporangiaceae; genus JASHPR01. Next base: position 181,526 of record CAVZTJ010000002.1, read on the forward strand.
GCCCACGCCAGCGCTCACGAGCTCCGATTAGGCTCTCACGAGCGCCATTTGGCACTCAATCTGCCTCACTTTGATCTTGTTCCGACGCGCCAACCGTCATGGGGGAACGATCCTTCGAAAATGAAAGCGATCGGAGCTAGCGTAGCCCTTGCACGTTCAGCATCACCGTCTCAGTCTCGCCGGTAGTGCTTCAAATCGTTTATCGGTAGCCGGAGGCCTCGCCCGGGCAGGCCGGAACGAAAAGATCGAACATGCCCGCGTCGGCGGCCCGGCCGGCCGGGTGGTCGAGCGCCGGCTGCCCAGTCCGCCGGCAATGCCTGGCCTTCGCGCTGGACACCAGGCAGGGCCACGGCGTGTGGGTAGGCATGAGCGAGCAGGAGCGCCATCCGCCATTGCTACGCCCCAGACCTCTTCCCGGAAGGGGAACCGCTGTGCTGCACACGCCCGGGACCTTGCGGCCTGACACTCGATTGCCACTCGCAACAAAGAGGTACCCGGTTCTAAATTCGAAACATTAGCCTGAGCTGGAGAGGCCTTCACATTTGGCTGCGACCTGCGTGGATGCGCGTTCCTGACGGTGGCGTCCACGGGTTAAGCGGGTCGTGTCCACAGGGTTATGCGGGTGTTTGCCGGGTTCAGGTGTCGTCGGCGTCGACGGCCTGCAGGGTGAGGTCCTGGATCCTGGCGAGCAGGTCGCGCATCTTGCGGGCGTTGTCGAACAGGGGCTCCCAGGCGGCCAGTTGCTCGGGGGTCAGGCGGCGGGTGACGGTTTTGCCGTCGATCTTGCGGGTCCACTCGGCGTAAGGGCCGTGCAGGCGGGGCGGGTCGTCGTGGCAGCGGCAGCGGCGCTTGCCGCAGGCATAGGAGCGCACGGTCAGGGTGCCAGGCAGGGCGGGCCCGGCCGCGGCGGCGAGCTCGGCGGCGGCCTGTCCCACGGCCTGTTCCGTGGCTGGTTCCATACGACACACCGTCTCAGATCCGGGATTCCCGCGCCTGTCCACAGTAATCTACTGTGGACAGGCGCGGGGAGCATCCGATGGCAGTGGCAGCCGGCGGCGAGGTAGCTGGATACCTGACGCGGTGGAACCCCGCCCGGGGAACGCCGCCGGCGGCCGCGGACTTCGCCCGCGCGGTCGTCACGGCGTCGGCGCCGGGCGGCAGAGACCGGGCCAAGTGCCTGCTGTGGGCCGCCTCCAAGCTGGCAAGCTGGGCGATTCCGCTCGGCATGAAGCCCGTCCCGCAGGTGCTGCTGCACCCGTCGGTGATCGAGCGGTTCGCCGCGCACGCGCCGGGCATGTCGGGGGCGGCACGGCGGACGCTGCGCACGAATCTGAGGTTCATCGCCCGCGCGGTGGTACCGCACCTGGACCCGGCCGATGCGCCGCTGCCCCGCCAGCGCGCCAAGGCCCCTTACTCTGCGGCGCAGATCGACGGCTACCTCGCCTTAGCAGACGCCCAGGCCACGCCCGGCCGGCGCACGCGTGCCTCGGCGCTGGTCTGCCTCGGCGCCGGCGCCGGGCTGATCCGCTCGGCCTGCGCCAGGCCCGCGGCACCGACATCAGCTGCCGTTCCGGCGGCATGATCGTCGCCGTCCGCGGCGGCCGCGCACCACGCACCGTGCCGGTACTGGCCCGCTACCACCAGCGGCTGCTGGACGCGGCCGCGTTCGCCGGCGGTAACTTCCTGACCGGCGGCACCGAGCCCGAGCGGGGCAACATCACCAACCCGCTGACCCGCTCCCTGGCCGGCGGGGGCGGCCTGCCGCCCCTGGACACCTCCCGGCTGCGGGCCACCTGGCTGGCCGAGGCCGCGGCGCTGACCGGCCTGCCAGCGTTCCTGCACGCCGCCGGCATCACCTGCTGCCAGCAGCTCGGCGACATCACCGCCGGCCTGGACCCCGGCACCGAAGCCGACGCAGTCACCCTGCTGTCCGGCCCGGCCCGGTAACACCGGTGAGCCTCCCGCTGACAGCGATCGAGAACATCATCGACACCTCCGGCACCGCGCCTATGATCGAGCGCCTGCTGCCGGCCGCCGTCCGCAGCCGGCAGCTCACTGCCCGGACCCTGCTGACCGGCATGATGCTCGCCCTGGCCGACGGCCGCCCCGCCCACCTCACCAGAGCACACGCAGCGCTGCTGGCGCTGCCCGAGGCCGACCAGAAGCGGCTGGGCGTCATCGAAGACTGGAAAAACGGCCCGCACCAGCTCACCTACCGCCAGGTCGAGCACGCTAACCGGCTCATCACCCGCGCCCTGGCCAAACCCGGGCCCGACGGCGCCCCGTCAGCTCACCTGCAGCACGCATGCGACCAGCTGACCGAAGCCAGCATCCCCCGGCCGTTCAAGGACGCCAGCAGCTCACTGGCCGTCGACTGGACCGACGTCGAGACCTGGTCGCGGCCGGTCCCGGCCAGCCACCCCGGCACCGGCACCGACCCCGAGGCCCGCTGGGGACACCGCAACGTCAACCGCAAGATCTCCCAGGGCGAGATGTTCTTCGGCTATTACATGTCCGCAGCGGTCATGGTGGCCGACGACAACCGCCCGCCCGTCCCCGAACTCGCCCGCCGGATCACCGTTGGCAACAGCAGCCACGACCCCGCCGCCGCGCTGGCGGCAGTCCTGACTGACATGGCCGCAGCCGGCATCGGCCTGGGCGACATCATCGCCGACTCCGGATACTCCCACCGCCAGGCCGGCACCTGGGCAAACCCGCTGCGCGCCGCCGGCGCCGCCCTCGTCCAGGACCTGCACCCAAACGACCGCGGACCACAAGGAACCCACCACGGCGCGATCGTCGCCAACGGGAACCTGTACTGCCCCGCCACCCCGAAGCCATTACTGGACCTGGTGCCGCTGCCACCCCGCCCCCCGGCCGCCGACACCGCCGCCCACGACGCCCAGACCGCAGAGCTGGCCCGGCACAAGCTCGGCCTGCACGCCGCCGAAGACAGCGACGGCTACCGCCGCCACGCCTGCCCCGCCGTCACCGGGAAAATCCGCTGCCCGCTCCGCCCCGAGTCGATGAAACTCGACCGGAACCGGCCCGAGATCCTGTCCCCGCCCAGCCACCCCCCAGCCTGCTGCACCCAGCACACCATCACCGCCGGCCCCGACGTTGCCGAGAAAACCCGGCAGAAGCACGACTACCCATCACCAGCGTGGCGGATCTCCTACCGGCGCCGCACCGCCGCCGAACGGCTCAACGCCGCCATCAAGGACACCGCCGTCAACAACATCGACCAGGGCTGGATCCGCCTGATGGGCGTCACGCCGCTCATGCTCTGGCTCGCCTGCCTCATCGTCGTGCGCAACCAGCGCACCCTGGCCGCCTTCCAGGCCCGCCAGCAACATCAAACCCGCGTCGCCAGCGATCAGCAGCCCCACACCCGCAAGCGCCGCCGCGAACTCGCCGACACCGCAGCCAGGCCGCCCTAACCAGCCCCCGAACCCAGCATCACCGCAGCAGCCGCCAGCAACCAGCACCCCCAGCACGGAATCAGCCGCACCGTCAGCCGCTCCAGCCCAGGCACCGCAGACCGCAAACCCCGAAACAGCCCCGGCAGCCAGCCACCAGCCCCGCCGACAACCAGGAAACAAGATCAACTCAACGCGACCGCCCGAATGTCAGAGGCATATGTGAACATGCACACTGCAGCAATGTGAAGATCTCCTGGAGCCCCCTTACGGAATCGAACCGTAGACCTTCTCCTTACCATGAACCCCCGTCAAGTTCCGCAACCGCAGACAAACCGCGCTGACCTCGAAAAACACGAGCACACACGAGCACTCACGCGCTCTAGACAGGCCCTCGCGAGCACGGTTTTGACACTCAATCTGACACTCACTTTGATCTTGCTCCGAACGAGCCAGCCACCATTAACGCCGCCATTCGAAAATGAGTGCGATCGAGGCGCAGGTCAACCAGGCCGTCGGGCCCCAGGAACGCTACGGCACAACCGCAGCGCCTCGGACATAGTTAGGGCGGATAGGGATCGCCAGGGGGACGGACGAAGGCCCACACCAGCCCAACGGCGATGCACCCAATGGCATGTCTATCTCTGCCTCACTCCTCCCGGGCTATCGGGGCGGCGAGGATGGGTACACCTGCCTCGGGAACTGCCTGGTCGACGGGACAGGCTGGCACCTGGCAGGTCGGGACGTCACACAACCGGCAGATGTGGCGGGCATCCCAGCGGTCAATGGTCAAAGCGCCGAGCAGCTTCTCGATCACCGGCTCCAGTTGTCGCTTTTCCGCCGTCGTCAACGGGGAAAGCATCTGGTCAAGGACCTTGAGTCGCTTCTTTGCTGCCGCCAGCGCTGCCCGTTGGCCGGCAATGGTCAGAACAAGAGTCCGGGATCTCGCGTCATCCTGGCCCGGCCGGCGCTCGACCAAGCCGTCAGCCTCAAGCCGATTGACCAGGCGAACCGTGGCTGGATGCGAGATGTGCAGCAGCCGGGCCAGAAAGTCGATGTTCTGCCCAGGTCGCAGACGGAGATGGGTCAGGGCGGCCGTCGCCGTCAAGCCGTGGCCGTCGTCGCCGGCCCTCACTTCCTGCAGGCGGTCGACAACGGCGATGGCAAGCGCGCCGAAGAGGTTCGCCTGACGGGAGACGCGGTGAGATCTATGCATGCACTAGGTATCTATCCAGTCACGCCAGACGGCAAACGAGTAAGCGAAGCGGTTGCCAGAGCCTCCGCAGTCGACATGGTGTTTGGGCAACGCTTACGCGTAGTTATATGCATGCATTATATATACATAACCTATGCCCGCCGCAGCGGAGGCGCACTCCGTGGCCCGGGCGGAAGGGTGGGACCGCGTGTGAACAGCAGCGAGACATCGGCCGGCAAGCCCCGAGCTGATTACGTTGATGCCTTCGGCGACTTCGATGGCCGTATCTGGCTGAACGCCGCGCACCAGGGTCCGCTGCCACGGGTGGCCGCCGAGGCAGCCAAGGAGTCACTGGCGGCGAAGCTGGCGCCGCACCGGATCAGCGACTCGGCGTTCGTCGGGGTCCCGCGGCGGCTCCGCGAGCTGCTGGGCCACCTGATCGGCGCACCGGCGGAGGAGATCATCCTCGGCAACAGTGCCTCATGGGTGCTCCAGGTGCTGGCCAACGGCCTGCCCTGGCGGCGGGGCGACGAAGTCCTCGTGCTGGCCGACGAGTTCCCGGCGACCGTGTTCCCCTGGCTGATCACCGAGCGCCACGGCGTCATCGTACGCCAGCTCAGGCTCGGCGAGCCGGTGCTCAAGCCCGAGCGCCTGCAGCAGCAACTGTCGCCGCGGACTCGTGTCGTCGCCGTCAACTGGGTCCGCTCCCTCACGGGCCACGTCGTCGATGTTGCTAGTCTGCACGAGGTCTGCGAACGCGCCGGCGTGCACCTGGTCCTCAACGTGACGCAGGGCCTCGGGGCGCTGCCGTTCGATGTCCGGAGGCTTCCGGTGGCCGCGATCACCTGCTCAGGCTTCAAGTGGCTCTGCGGCCCCTACGCCACCGGCTTCGGCTGGGTCCGCCCCGACGTCCTCCAGACGATGCACCCGGTCCAGGCCTACTGGCTCGCCCTACCCGACGGCGTCCAACTCGACCTCGACCGAGAGGGCGACCATCGTCTCCGCGACGATCTCTCCGCCCGTGCCTACGACGTCTTCGGCACCGCCAACTTCCTTAACTTCATTCCCTGGACCGCGGCGCTCCAGTACCTGCTGACACAAGGCATCGACGCGATCGCCAGCCACGACCAGGCGCTCGTCGAGCAACTGATCGGGCTGCTCGAGGACAGCGACTACCGCTTCATCAGCCCCACCGACGCCGATCAGAGGGGGGCGATCGTCGTCATCAGCGCTGCTGATCCCCGGGGCAACGAGCCGGTCTGGCAGCGTCTGACGGACGCCGGGATCGACGTCGCTCTTCGCGCGGGGAACATCCGCCTCTCGCCGCATCTCTACAACACTTCCGGCCAGATCGAGTACACGGGAGCGATCCTCGCCGGAGCGACGACCGCGCCCGGTACACGAATCAGACGGACGTGACAGGCAGACGCCCCTCTGGGCCGGTAACCGGCATACTCTCGGCTTACTCCATACCGGCCAGAACACTCGTTCTGGCCCAGCACGAGCAGCCATGAAGACCCGCCTCCGCGGCGCCGCGTTCATCCTGCGCTCCAGGTCACCCGAACTGGCCCGCCAAGGAACTGTTCGCATTCCTCACCGTCTACCAGGCGCTATGCGCCCTAGAAACCGAAGCCGCGGGGCAGGCCGGCATCGTCCCCGACCGGATTTCCTTCACGGTGACCGTCCGCGTTGCCCGCGACCATGCCGCCAGCCAGGCCATCATCACCCCGCACAGCCTGGAACTGGCACGCCGCCAGGCCATCGGCGATCTCCTCAGCGACACCCTGCCCCGCCGCCGGGACCGCCACTACGAACGCGCCAGGAAACAACGAAAAACAACTTCCCGGCCATCAAACAAGGACAGCAAAGACGGCCCAGCCGTGTCACCTACAAGATCGAAGTCACTCGGAAGGCCCGCCTGCCTGCGCAAACGCCTTAACTCACCGGCATTGCAGGCCAAAGGCACTTTATATGTAAACGATCAAGGTCGGCTGATCCCAGGCGTAGGGTCGGGGGCTGGCGCGGTGGCTCGCTGCCGCGGTAGGGCCTGGGGCCTTTCTTCCGCCGGCTTCCCGGACAGCTGTGCCACCCCAGTGACCATGGCCAGGTCTGCTCCGTTTCCAGCCCCCGCCGCATCGAGTGAAGTGGGGAGCCGGCGAGGTGCCCGTGGTGGGGCCCTTTTCTATTAGAAAAGGGCCGAGTTCACCCGCGGTGAATGCGGAACCTCGCCGGGCGGCCCACCCTACCCATTCCTACCCGTCGGAGGGGACCCAGGCGGTGTGGTGCGGCCAAGTACTGGGTGTAAGCCATGAAGGGAGGGAGCGAAGTATGCCGGGAGATCTGGCCGACCGGATGTCGGCTGGCACAGGACTGGACGATGAGGCTCTGATCGTGGCATCGGTGGCCGAGCCCGCGCGGTTCGGGGAGTTGTTCGACCGCCACGCCGATGACATCTTCCGCTTCGTGGCCCGGCGGCTCGGGCGGGACGTCGCCGCTGACCTGGTCGCGGACGTGTTCTTAATCGCGTTCCGGCGGCGGGCACGATTCGACCCGGCGCGGGCGCTGGCCCGGACCTGGCTATACGGGATTGCGATGAACGTGATCCGCGGGCACCGGCGGGCCGAGACGCGTCGGCTGCGGGCACTGGCCCGCGCCGCAAGCGTCAGCGGTGACCGACGGCGAGCCCTTCGAGGAGCGGGTGGCCGAACGGGTGAGCGCCCAGCGGCTGCGCCCGGACCTGGCTCGGGCGCTGGGCCGGCTGTCGGCGGGCGAGCGCGATCTGCTGCTGCTGGTGGCCTGGGGGGACTTGTCTTTCGACCAGGCCGCCGCTGCGCTGGGCATTCCGGCTGGCACGGCTCGCTCCCGGCTGCACCGTCTGCGGATGAAGGTGCGCAAACACCTGGACAGTGAAGGAGAATCAGCATGACACCGGTACCAGCGGATGAGATCACGGCCTTCCGGGACGCCAGGCCGGAGGTGGGCGGCTATCCACCGCAGGCCAGGACGCAGGCCCAGTCCCTGCTGCTTGCGGCTGCGGCGGCCGAGCACAACACGTGGTGGCAGCGGGTGGCCGCGATGCGACGGCGTGACACCTGGCGGCGCATGCCCCGCTCCGGCCGACGGCTGCTGACAGGCGGTACCGTCACCGCCGGCGCTGTCGCGGCCGGGATGGCGATCGCACTCACGCTGTCGCTGCTGCCCCGCTCATCACCGCCTGGGGGGCCGGGCGTGCCGACCTCGGCAGCCGCGATCTTGCGGGCGGCCGCTGCCACTGCGGCCAGGCAGCCAGCAGCGGTCATCCCCGGCCCCGGGCAGTACCTGTACCTCAAGGACGTGGAGATGAAAGGCGGCGGCACATTGCCGGCCCGGTGCGAGACCATGGTCGGACAGGAGTGGATGGCGGCGGACCGGTCCGGGCATCAGACCGGCCAGTTCCCGGCGGGCTGCGCTGGCAGTTTCAGCCAGCGGTGGCCAGCCAACGCGATCTCGCGCGTCAGCATAGGGTGGCCGCTGGACCTGCTGGCCTGGCAGGGCCTGCCGGACAGCCCAGGCGCGCTGGAGCAGGCCATCGTGCGACGCTACGAGACCTCACCTCAGATGCGCATAACCAGCGGAACGTTCGCGTACGTCGCCGGGTTGCTCCAGCTGGATGCGCCGCCCGCGCTCAGGGCTGCGCTGTTTCGCGTCCTGGAGCGGCTGCCGGGCGTGCAAGCGCTCGGCCCGGCCACCGACCGCCTGGGCCGTCACGGGATCGCCGTGGGCCTGACCACGACGGGCACGCGCAACGAGCTCATCTTCGACCCGCGCACGACTCGGGCTCTGGAGGAAGAACAGGTAGCGGTGCCGCCCCGGCAGGACGGGAATAACTACCTGAAGCCCGGCACCGTACTCAGCTACGTCCTCTACGTGAGCATCGGCGTGGTGAGCAGGAGCACCGTCACCACCCCGGCTAGTCCGCCGGCTGGGAACGCAGGGACGACCGCACAGGGCCAGGCCGCCTGACCGGGCTTGACGGCCGGCCTGGCTCGCGGCCCGGTAGCCCCGGGCGCGGACCAGGCCGGGCCCGTGACTGCCGGGCGGGCTGCGCCCTCCGACCGGGTTGTTAGGCCAGGGACGCCTGATGTGCGGCAACTTCACAGGTAGCTGAGTCTGTAACCTCGACCATTAATGACGTTTGGTTGGAGGACCAGGAATCTGTCGGCAGACTTATCAGCAAGACCTGTGGACCTCGAGGGGATCCGAGCCGGGTGCTTCGGCGAGCAGGAACGCCCCGCCGCAAGCTGACGCCAGGTGCTATAGACAAACGGCTGCAGCTGCGGCTGTTTCCCGCCGCCGGGTGACAGTACATGGTGGCCGCTGCACCTCGCCGCGACCTGGCCCTGGCGGCCCAGCTCATCCCCGCGATTGGCCCGCTGCTCGAGCACGCCGCCGCAATGCTGAACACCGACGTCCATCCCGCACGATAGCGCCGAACTCGTCGCGCGCCAGGCTGTGATCGTCGCCATGGCCAGCGCACACGCGGCGCTGGCAGACGCCCCGGTGGCAGGGCTGAGCGCACACCTGGACACCGCCGACACGCAAGTCTGGCAGCGGGTCGCCGGGACCCCGCTGCACACCTAGCGCGCGGTCGACGGGTCGTGCCAGGTCCGTGCCGGGGCTCATACCACGGCGCCGACCGGCAGCCCGGGGTACGGCACGCGACGACGCGATGGCCAGGTCCGCGAGCCTGCGCCTTCCGGGCAGGGTCACAGGCGCACGGCATCCACGAAACGATCACCCGCCGGGACCCCAGGCGTGCCCGTACTGGCACGGCCGCGGAAACTGCCGGTCAAATTGCCGGTCAGATTCCCTGGTCCTGGCTTCGCTGCGGGGTGGATCGTTTGGGGTGGCGTCGTGCTAGACAGCGCCAGTGGATGCCATGGGAGCGATCGGGAAGGCAACACAGGCGATGCTGAACCAAGAAAGGCTACGACAATGAGGAAGATAAAGTTTGCTCTGGTGGCTGTGCTCATGGCCGCGGGCCTACTGGGAACGGTCGGCACTGGTATTGCCAGCGCATCGACATACAACAAAACTGTCTTCGACTCTTTTGGCTACAATTGGGCTGGGGATTACGGATATTCGACCTTGGGTGCGTACAGTACCTACACCAGCACTCAGATATGGATCAACGGCTCGGTACACTGTAGTGCGACCTCTGGCTGGGCGGCCGTAAGCTGGTGCGGGGTTGGTGGAGGAAACGGCACGGCAACATTGAACATCGGAGATAATCTGGCAGCTCGGAACTGGACGTCTTACGATCGCGTCAATATCTATGCAAACGCCGCAGGTTGCTACGGATGGGGGGGCTCATCGAACGGCGGCTCGTATACTGCGTCGTGGCGCGCTAATACAACAGACGACGGCCAGTTTTGCGAGTACACCGAGTAGGCGCACCTGAGTTGGGCCACGTTTTGGGCCTGAACGCTTCCGCAAGGCGCTGTCCTGCATGCTTTCGGTTCGCGGAAGCCGGAGTTGCGCACTAATCCGGGCTCGAAGAGTGGCCAGGTGTCCCCGTATGTGCGGACGCTGAAGACCGGCTCGGGCGCGAGGGTGGTGCAGATCTTGTACTCCTCGCACCGTGGGTCGCGCGATATCGAGCACATCGGCTCGGCTCACGATGACGCGGAGCTGGAGCTACTGAAGGCAGCGGCTCGGCAGCGGCTAGTGGCCCGGCAGCGCGAGCTGTACTGGGCCTTGATGTCACCGGGCCCGCGAGGCGGGGCGCTGGAGGCGGGCCGCTGCCGGTCACCTCCACGCGGATGGGCCACCTGCTGGACGCCCTTGGGCCCGCCTGCCGGATCCTGGGGTTCGAGGACGCGGCAGGCGGGGGACGAGGTCTTCGCCTAGCTAGTGCTGGCGCGGATCATCGAGCCGGTCAGCAAGCTGCACAGCCTGCGGCGCTCGAGGAAGCAGTTCGGCACGTTCAGCAACCTGATGGGGACGACTTCCATCGAGCAGGGCCAGCAGCCTGACCTTCAGGAAGGACAGATGGCAGGGGTGAAGAACGGTTTCGGCGGCCCGCGCCAGATCCCGCGACGCCCGGCGACGAGCTCGCCCGGGCGGCGGCGGGGCATCTACGCGGCGGCGGGCGGCCTGGCCGTCGTGGTGATCGCCGCCGTCGTTCTCGCCAGCAACCTGGGCGGCAAGGGGGGCCCTGGGGCCGCCCCGGCCCAGGGCGGCCCCTACCGACCGCCGTCCGCGACGGGCACCTACCGGCTGCCCGCGGGCGCGGTCTCCCGTGTGGAGGGGATACTCGTCAGCGCGCTCATCGCCAACGCCCGGGCGCAGCTGGGCCGCGACCAGGTCACGCCGCCCGAGAAACTGCCGCCCGGGGCGCCACCACTCAGCTTGGGCGGCCACCCTGAGATCATGTTCATCTGCGCCGAGTACTGGTCCAAGTGCGCTGCCGAACGCTGGGCGCTGGTGATGGCGCTGTCGAAATTCGGTACGTTCACCACCTTGAAGGGCACTACCTCATCGGCGGCAGGGACCAGCCCGAAAATCCCGACGTTCTCCTTCTACGGTGCTACCTACTCCAGCAGGTACCTGATCCTGGTCACCGACGAGCTGGAAACCAACACCGACGTAGGCGAAGGGGAATACCCCCTTCTCCAGCCCCCCACAACCCAGGAAATGGCCATGATGAACGCCTGGGACCGAGCGCCCTACACAACCATAACGCTATCCCTCCCGTTCGCCTACATAGGCGGCAGATTCCTCCTCACGACCGCCCAGTACGACGCCAGCGCCATTTCGCAGATGAGTTTCCAGGCCGCCGCCAGTATCATATCCTCGGGCACCAGCGCAGTTGCCAGGCATGCTGAAGCGGCCGCCGGCTACCTGGTTGCGGACTTCTGTGCCCTGACCCGCGGCCAGCCGGCACGGGTCTGCTCCCAGGCACCATCCAGTCTCACCGGGATAACGGCATCGCCGGGCACGTGAGTATCGGCGGGGGCCTGTGGGTGCCGAAAACGTGCGCCACCTGGGCTGATGCATTGCAGAATGCCGTCGGCTCGGTCACGTGAACGGTGCCTGGCGGGCAGGTCTAGTTCGGGCTGGCGTGGGATGATCTTCGGCTTGTGGCGGACGCCACCCGGTCCGTATCTGCCACCGGAGAAGGTTCTGGCTTACACCGAATTCGCCCCAAAAGACAGCCAGGTTAACGAAAACGCAATCTACCCGGTTTGCGTGGCGTAATTACCCTTGGCCGCGCTGAGCTGATCTCGAACCTGGCGGGCCTCGGGTGCGCCGAGCACGGGGAAGAGGCTGATCGCTTCTTCGAAGTGAGACAGGGCCTGAGCGTGGTCGCCGGCCGCATGGTCCGCGCGGGCAAGACCATGATGCGACCGGGCTTGCTCGTTCAGGTCGCCGGTTTCCTCAGCAAGATGCAGCGCGTCAGAATGGTGGATAAGAGCTCGCCCTGGCTGTTCCACTGCGAGGGACACTTGGCCAAGTCCATTGTGTGCTTCGGGTATGCGCAAGAGCCTGCTCGTACCTTCCCCGGTTCCAGTCGACGACGCCGAGTCTCATCAAGGCCAGCGCCTCCGCACAATGGTTGCCGCACTGGCGAGCCAGCGCTAGCGCTAGCATCTGCTGGGCTGCGGACTGCCGATAGCGCCCCATGGGCCGGTGCTGGCGGTAGAGATCGCGCAGGTCCGCGTGCGTCTTTCCCGGGGCTGTGGGTGCCGATAACCTCATCTACGTCATGCGACCAGGTGATATTCGTTGATCGTGCCACCGATGTGAGCCTGTTTTCGGATGCAGTACAGGTCCAGGGCCCCCGGCAGAGTGGCGTGATGTCCAGTTGATGCTTTCCCGCGTGCGGGCCAGCGCGTGGGATGGCCGGGTCTGGTGGGCGGGGGCGCTGGCCAGCGTCCAGCCGGGATCGGCGTACGTCGGGCGACCGGTCCACACCGCCAGGTCGCTGATTCCCCCCGGCGGCTGAGGAGCGTTACCGGGTGTCTCGGTGGTGATACGCTGCAGCGTGCGCGCGACGGCCAGCCAGCTGGCGCAGGCGCCCGGCAGCGTGGGCGATCTCCTGGCTAACTTCTGGTGCCGGGAAGTGCGCTGCGGCGCGGTCGGCAGCCGCGCGTAGCATCAGCTCGCGGTGGTAGCTGGTGAGCGTGCTGGCATCAGCGTTGTGGCGCAGCGAGTCGCTGGTGATCGCCGAGCCGTCTGGGTCGCGGTACGCCAGGCGCCCCGGCGAATACGCTGCGCGCTGACGATAGTGCCCTCGCGCAGGCCCGCGATGTCGTGGCTGCGGCCGGGCAGGCGGCGCGGCGAGAGCGCGCTGCCGGGGACGGCGTGCAGCAGCTCGCGCGGTGCTGCCGGACCCGGTTCGTGCTGGCTGGCGGCCTGAACGAACTCGGTCAGGTTCCAAAAGCAGTGACCGGCTTCGCGCAGCATCCCGTACGTAACGGTGAACGCCGGGCTGTGGCAGTTCCGGCGGCCGACCGCCTGTCTTCGACCGCGCCGCGTACAAGCAGCGCAACACCGTGGAGCGGGCCTTCGGCAAGCTGCGTCAGCACCGTGCCGCGTGGCCACTCGGTTCGACAAACGCGACTTCGTCTGGCGCGGAACGTCCACTTCGCCTCAATCAGAATCTGGCTCCGCGACCCGTTCCATGATCTACAAAACACGCTCTAGCCGTCGTACTCGTCGTGGTAGTGCAGGGTATTGCGGGCCCCGGTCGCGAACTCGGCGACGCGTCCCTTCGGCTCCTCCCAGGGTTCCTGTCGGCCGAGCGGGGTCAGGTCGAGGAAGTTGCTGATGAAGCCGAGGTTGTCGGTGCCGCGGGCGTAGGTGGAGTACGTGTGGAAGACGCGGTCGCCGACGCGGAGGAACACGCTCATCGCGTGCAGGTCGAACGGCTGGTCCCACTCACCGATCGGCGCCCCGGCCGCCTCAAGTTCGGCCTTGCCTCGGTAGTTGTACTCGATCGGGGCTCGGGACTCGTCGAAGCTGGCGTGGAAATCGTAGCTGAAGTCGCTGCGGCGCGAGGAGTACCACGGAAAGGTCCAGCCCATCCGCGCCTTGAACGCGCGCATCTGGTCGACCGGACCGCGCGACACCGCGGCGAACGCAGTGTCCCGTGCCCGCAGGTGGGCGAGGTGACCTATCTGGTCCAAGTCTGCCGAGCAGCTCGGGCACGCCAAGCCACGGTCATCGAGCCACATGGCATGGCGAATGATGAGCTGCCTGCGTTCCTCGAAGAGATCGGCGAGGCAAAGCTGGCTGCCCGCGCTGTCGATGCTGTCGAAGACGTACTCCTTATTGAGCTCGACCATCGGCAGCAGGCGGCGTCTGGTGTTGACCGCGTCCCGGGCCCGGGTGAGCGCCTTCTCTTCCTCCAGCAGGCGCCGCCTGGCGGTCAGCCACTCCTCGCGTGACACCACGGGCGGCAGGCTCATGACGCCTCCTCTTTCATGACTTCGAGGATTGCGGGCATGCTGTGCCACCCGCTCGCCCCCGGGCCGCGTTGAAGCTACTCATGCCACCATCGTCTCCGGCCGCGCGGTGACCTGTCTTGTACGGATCGGACACCGCTAGCAGCGCGCTTGCCGTCGTCCCAGTGAGCGTCCGGACGTCGTGCGCTAGATGCTGCTGATCGGAGTAGCCGGCCGCAACAGCCAGGTCCGCCAGGCGCGGCAGCGATGGGCCCGAACGGGCCAGGTGAAGGGCGCGCTGCAGCCGCAGGATCCGCGCCAGCACCGCCGGGCCGTATCCGAACGCCTCCGCGCAGCGGCGGCGGATCTGCCGTTCGCTGAGCCCGGCCGAGCGCGCGATGGCACGGACTGCCGCCGGCCGGGCGATCTCGACCTCGGCGGCTACCGCGAGGGCCAGCCGGTCTGGGGGCGCCGCGCCCGCGGTCAGACGGCCAACCACCCGCACCAGTTCCCTGATCCGCGCATGGTCGCTGGCCTGGTTGGCCAAGCGATCGGAAACCTCGCGCACAATGCGGCACGGCCACAGGTCGTCGAGACGAATCCGCAGATCGCGCACCTCCGACGCGGCGATTCCAAACAGCGCGGGACCTGCCCCCGGCAGGCAGCGGACACCCACCGCGTTCCGGGCCGGCGGGTGACCCTGCGGCGCCCATGACGCGCTCTCCGGCCCGGATAGCCACACAGAATCGTCATCGACCCAAAACAAATCGAAGCACTCGTCCGGCAGCGGCGTCCGGATGGCACCCAGATCACCTCGCCACGTGCAGCGCAGCCTGCCCGCGACCTCGGTCGGCGGAGGCCGCTCCCGCAGCCATGCGTCCACGCGCAGCGCCGCCGTCACTGGCCCGCCTGGCCAGATCTGGGAGTCGGGAGGAAGCCCTGCGCCGCCCCCGGTCGGGCGCACGCTATACCGCACCGGCACATGGTATACCTGCCTCGCCCTGCGGCAACGGTCACGAAGTCGGCCGGGAACGGATAGAGGGAGAGGCCCGCCTGCACCACAACATCACCGCCGGGAGCATATGCACCCGCCAAACAACGAGCAGGCAGCCCGCCCGCCGTAGCCTCGCGCCCCGCTGACGAAAGGCATTCCCACCGGCTTCCTCTCTACGCCCACCCTCATCTTTTATGTCCAGTCCGCGAAGACCTGCTCGGCCTGGGCGTGCCCGCGGTGGTGCTCTTCGGCCTGGAGCATCACGAACCGGGAGTCAGTGAAGATGGCGTGATAGCGCCACGCGGTGAACAGTTCACCCTGGCCAGGGGTGGCCGTCTTGCTGAGGTCGCGGACGCGGCGGACGATCAGCCGGGCGGTGACCGCCTGCCCCTTGCGTGAGGTGAACGCGGTATAGGTCACCTCGGCGACCTGGGCGTCAGACACCCAGCAGCCCAGCTGGTCATCGAAGATCGCGCGGGGATAGCGGATCGGCGTCCAGGCGTCCTGGCTGATAGCGGCGATCGCGGCGCGGACCTTGGGATCCATGCGGACGGTGACGGAGAAATACCCCCCCGCCCTGCGGGCTGCCTGCACCGCCGGGGCGCCGTAGAACGCCGAGTCCATCCGCACCACCAGCGTGCCGGTGCACCCGGCCGCCCGGGCCGTGGTAACCCCTTCGCTGATCATCGAGGCGGCGCCGCGGGCGGAAGAAGCGCTGCCGCCGCGCAGCCTCGTGCCGGCGATCACCGGGGCTGCCAGCGGCGTGCAGATACTGGCGGCCAGCACGTTCAGCCCGCGCACCAGCAGGCTCTTGCCGGCGATCTTCGTATGCCCGAACGCCGCGCCCTGCTTGGCATAGCCGTAGACCCGTTTCTGCTGCGAGTCGATGTCGAGGAAGGCCAGCACGTCCGCGCCAGGCAGCAGCGGCGCGCGGCGGGCCAGCTCCGCCAGGAACTCCCGGTGCACCTTGCCCAGCTGCAGCACGTTCCCCCAGGTAAAGGCCCGCAGGAACGACCCCAGCGTGGACGGCGCCCGGATACCGCCAAACAGCGCTGGCATGGCGCCGTGGCGCAGCACGTCCATGTCATCGATGCTGTCCGCCCCGGCGGCCATCCCCGCCACCAGGCAGCCCGCCTTCACCTGCGCGTTCACCCCGCACAGCCGGCTGAGCCGGACATGCTCCTCCACCAGGCTGCCCAGGCCTAAGCTGTCGACGGCATCTGAACTCTGACCCGCTGGCGGAGAACCCAAGCGCCGCGCCCGGGTCAGTATTCAGGTTCCGTCGACATAAGCAATGTCTATAGGCGGCCTGAGCCGCTCAGAATCGGTAGGTCATGTGGGTGAAGGTGCCTTTGCCGAAGGCCAGCATCTTCGAAGGTTCCACAACGAAGACCAGGGCATCCCCTGAATAGACCCGGGGTTTGTCCGTGGCCATGAAAAAGTCCCCGCTGTGGCCAGGCCTAGTCATATTCGTCTGGGAGGCGCATGTTGGGGCCGCCAACACCCAGCCCGAGCGGGGTTGCGCGGCCCTTGGGTTCTTCCCAGGCCTCCTGGCGGCCAAGGGCGGTGAGGTCGAGGTGGGGGTAGCCGTTGTGGAACTCTTCGATGCCTCGACCGAAAGTGGAGTAGGTGTGGTACACGACGCCGTCGACTTGGAGGAATGCGCTGATGCCTGGCCAGTCGCCGCGCAAGCTCTCTATCCACGGCGTCCCGGCTTCGGCCATCTCTGCGTCGGTGCGGTAGAAGATCTGGACCGGCGCGACCCGGTCGTCGACGGTGGCGTGGAAGTCGTAGTTGAAGTCGCTGCCTGCCGAGGAATACCAAGGAAACATCCAGCCCATCCGCTCTCGGAACGCGGCGAGCTTCTCATACGGTGCCCGCGTCACCGCCACCAGCGTGGTATTGCGGACATGCAGCTGGCGAAGGTTGCCGAGGCCGTCGGCGGCTGAGGAGCAACTGGAGCAGCCCGCGTCGCGGGGGTGCTCGCTCCCGTCGGCGTCGATGTCGTTGATCCACATAAAGTGGTGCACGATCAGCTGCGGTCGGCCTGCGAACAGCTGGAGCAGGCTGACGGCCCCGTCCGGGCCCTCGAAGGTATATGGTTTGTCGATTCGGACCATCGGCAGCCGGCGTCGGGCGGCGTTGATCTGGTCACGGTGACGGGTCAGTTCCTTCTCCCCGGCGAGCAGTTCTTTCCGGGCGATCAGCCACTCCTCGCGCGACACAACTTCAGGCAGGTCTCCTATCGGCATCTACGTCTCCTCAGATGGTCTCGGGACCGCGACTGGGCCCGTATTGAACAGATTGTCTTCGCACCTGCTCACCGAGATGAAACGGTTGCCAAGGAGACACATGCGCTATCTGCCGCCGACGAAGGTCCCGGCTTGACCAGCTGGTGGCGGGCTGCGTGAGCAAGGGCCAGCACAGCCCATTCCTCCACAGTCAGGTCGGCTCGGACGGCGGCGTCTTGGTAGCTTTCCAGTTGCCACCTTGTGATCTGGATGTGCAGCTTGGCGTGTTCTTCCGAACCCGGTGGCCGAAGCTGGCCAGCACCGTGGTCTTCATCTCGCGCCATGCCCTCGCCCGCCGAGCGTTCGCGGATGCTGGCGCGCACCTCATGGCGCAGCTGGCGCACCGGCCAACAAAGCTCTTCGGCCTTACGCAGCCAGAAGTCCTGTTCCACCTCTGGCAGGGCGGCAACCTCCGCGTGATGGCCGAAGCTCAGGCTGTCCCGTCGACGGGACAGCGGAATTCGCCTTGCAACCCATGCGTAATTGCGCAGCGTCTGATAGTCAAGAGACGTCTGCTCGACCGCATCCTTGTAGCGGCCGCTATAGGCAGTCGACCCGTGGAGCAGCCAGTCGCCGAGACACCATGCCGAGGATGTGTGAATTTCTGCTAGTTTCGTGCCAACAGCTAGCCACCGTTCGAACGACAGGTGCCGCGGTATCCGCAAGCCTTTGCCCGGCAGCACCACAGCATCGCCGCCGAGAACATGCGCATTCGCCGACCCGCGATCAGCTGGCCCTGCAGCCGCAGCGTCGCGCCTAGCTGGCGAAAGCACTCCCACCGGCCCCTCTCGTAACGCCACCTGAACCCCAGCTGCATAGACCAATCTCAGTCAGTCTCAGCCCTCCACAGCGCGACTGGCCATGCCAACTAACCGGCAAACCACAGGCAAACTAGATGCGGTGGCATCGCTGCCGGAACTGTCTCCATCAGACCGATAGCCCGCAAAGCTTGCCTGACGAGGCGTGCGCACCTATCGGCTGTTTACGTTGTCGTCTGTCGACATACGTGATGTGGCCTGACGATGAGCCGCAGGAATGCGGGTCGCAGAAGAACACGTGATGAGCGGCGGCCTGCCGAATCTCACCCTGCCCCGCAGCGAGGTAGACCGAGCGGTCGCGCGCCGCAGCGATACCGAATGCCGGCTCGCCGCGGCCTGGGCAGGCCCGCGCACCGGGTCCTCGTTGTCGACGGGAGGGCAGGCGCTGATCCGTTCCGCGATGGCCGTGGAACTCGTCTTCATTTCCCAGCGCAGGCGCCGGACGGCGTCAGGTTCCTGCTGGCTATCGACGCCAGGGGTGTCGTCTACTTCGGCGTGGCCTGGCCGCTGCTGCCGGCCGATGCGGTGCGGGTTCCCGGCTCCGAGGTCCGGGACGGCCGGCGCGCCAGGACATCGGCGTTCTGGCGGCCCGTTCACGATCTGCTTCGCCGGACGAATCCCGACCTCGATGAGAAGCGCCATGTTCACTTACACAGGCGGCCGGACGCTCCCCGATGGAAGCCCCGGGGCAGGAACCCGGCAAAGTCGGGCCGTCCCGATGTCCGGTTGTCTCGCCAGGGTATGGTGCAGTGCTTTGCGGCGCGGTGGGCGGCTACAGCGTTGCTTGCCGATGAAGCTGCCAGAGCGCGGGCGCTGCGAACAGGATGGCGATCCAGAGCCATGTCGCTTCGGTCAGCGCGGTCTCGCCTGTCTGGAAGACGCTGGCGAGGTCGGGCGGCCCGAGGAGCGCGAGGTAGGCGGCCAGGCCCATGGCTGGCCGCGCGTCGACGCCGATCCATGTGATGCTCAAGGCGACCACATCGTCAGGTAGGGAATCGCGCTGACCAGGAACGTGGCGGACGGGATGGCACCGGGCAGTTGCGAGACCACTGCCGTCGCCGCCGCGGCCAGGCCGGCCAGCCGGGGCCAGAGCCGGGGCGGCTGGTTTGCCCGAGTGCCGCGAGCGTGGCCAGGGATAGCAACACGGCGATCGTCTGGACGGGCGTGGTATGCGGCCAGGATTCGGGGTCAGGCGAGAATCCGTAAGCGGCCGTCGCTGCTCCGGCCGCAAGCACAGCGGCTATGACTGTCGCGGACCCAGTGCAGCCGGTCCTCGATGCCCCAGTGGCCGCGGATGATGGCCGCGAGCTGGACGCAGGTGGCCTGGATGACGGTCAGCGAGGTGACCGCATAGCAGGTTTCGCGGGACACGCCACCCGCGTCACCGGAGGACTTTGCCGACCCCCTGAGCCCCGGGGCGGTTGAAGTTGCCGCAGAAGAGCACGCACAGGCGAGGCCGGTGGTTGAGGAAGACTAGAATAGTTGCTCGCTTGCGCTCAGGTTGCTCAGGTGATTCGTGAGGCCTTCGAATGACAGATGACGCGGATACTTTTGGGGTGCGGCTGCGCGCCCTCCGGCTGCTGGCCGGTTTGTCGCAAGAAGACTTGGCGGAGCGCTCAGGCGTGAGCGTTCGAACAATCAGTAACCTGGAGCGGGGACAAACCCAGAAGCCCTATCGAAGCACATATCGTTGTCTTGCCGACGGACTAGAGCTGAGTGGCACGGCGCGTGCGGAATTCCTTGCCGTGGGCCGACGCCAGGGCAGCGCGGCGGTTGGCGTCAGCACAGAGCAGGTAGGCGAGCCGGCTCCCTTCCCCGCCGACCGACCGTTGACTGTGCCACGGCATCTGCCGTCACAGGCATCCGGTTTCATCGGACGCCGTAATGAGCTGGCTGAGTTGTCACGAACCCTCAGCTGGGCAGGGGAAGCGCCGTCAATAGCAGTGATCAGCGGATCTCCGGGAGTGGGGAAGACCGCGCTCGCCTTGCGGTGGGCGCATGACGCTGCAGAGCAGTTCCCAGACGGCCAGCTGTATGTTGACCTTCGCGGTTACGGTCCTGATCAGCCCATCCACCCAGCAGATGCACTGGCTTCCCTGCTGCGCGCACTAGGAGTGGCGGGGCTGAATATTCCGGAGGGAACGGCCGAACGCGCGGCGGCATACCGAAGTCTGCTCGCCGGCAAGCAGGTACTGGTGGTGCTCGATAACGTCGGCAAGTCCGCCCAGGTCCGGCCGCTTCTACCAGGCACTAAAGAGTGCGCGGTTCTGGTGACCAGCCGGAATCCGCTGGCCGGGCTCGTGGCCCGGGATGGCGCGTCGCGCCTGGAACTTGAGGTGCTTCCTTCCGAGGAGGCGGTTGGTCTTCTACGCGGTCTGATTGGTTCGCGCGTCGATCAAGACTCCCTGGCTGCAGCTGCGCTGGCCAGTTATTGCTCCCGGCTGCCTCTGGCGCTCCGGGTGGCTGCTGAACTCGCTGTAGCGCGTCCCTCGCTGCCGCTGGCCATGCTGGCCGGGCAGCTAGCTGATCTAAGGCATCGGGTGGGTTTGCTGGATGCAGGAGGTGATGAACAGACGGCCGTGCAGAGCGTACTGTCGTGGTCGTACCAGCAACTGGACGCTAGGGCCGCCCGGGTTTTCCAGCTGCTCGGTCATTATCCAGGTGCCGAGTTTGACGCCTACGCTGCGGCAGCACTCACCGGCATGACGGCGGACAGCGCCCGCCAGCTATTGGACGAGCTTAGCCGAGCATACCTTATAAGGCCCTCAGGGCCCGGCCGGTACGTCATGCATGACCTGCTCCGCGCATATGCCATTGAGCACGCTGGAAGCGACCGAATTGATAGCGGCGAGACAGAGCCCGCAGATCAGGAACTGCGGGCGGCGCTTAGCTGCCTGTTTGAATACTATTTGCAGACCACTGCAGCCGCAGTGGGGACGCTGTTCGCCGCGCTAGACCTCCAGTGGACATATGGGCACTGGAAGGGCGACTCTCCACACGTCGCAGCCGAAGTGCCGGCTCGTGCATGGCTGGAATCCGAACTGGGTAACCTGGTCGCCGCTACCGCACGGATGGCCGAAGATGGCTGGCCCAGCCAAGCCTGCCGCCTGGCAGCCGCAATTTTCCCTTATCTCGAACGAACTAGTCGTCTCGTCGAGGCGATCACGATTGAAGGCCACGCTTTGCGGGCCGCTGGGCGCACCGCAGATAAGGTGGCGCAGGGTACCGCGCTTGGGCACCTCGGCAATGTCTTCCTGTTGCAGGGGCGCTACCGTCCAGCCTCCGACCACCTGCGGCAATCCGTGACGATATTCCGGCAAGCCGGTGACCAGCTCGGCGAAGCCACCGCGCTGGGCAACCTGGCCGTCGTCCACCGGCGCCAAGGGCGCTACTGGCAGTCCGCAGCCCAGCAGATGCGCGCGCTAACGCTGGCTCGCCAGATCGGCAACCATTGCGCGGAGGCGATGGCCTTGATGCGGCTCGGCGTCGTCGACTGCAACCGGGGCAGGTACGAGCAGGCTCTTGCGCATACCCAGGAAGCCCTTAGCGTCGGGCGCCAGATCGGCGATCCGATCATCGAAGGTGAGGCGCTGACGCGACTAGCCGTGGTTGAGCGGCATCTGCGCCGTTACGAGCAAGCCGCAGAGCACCACCAGATGGCGATAACCTTGTTCAGGCGCAATGGCGACCCGGCCGGCGAAGCCGAAGCACACAATGGTCTTGGCGAAGTGTTCCTCGCCATGGAACAGCCAAAACGAGCTCTTATCCACCATGCTGATGCTCTTTATCTGGCTGAGGAAACCGGCGACCTGAACGAGCAAGCCCGCGCACGCCATGGTCTTGCTTGCGCGAACCATGCGGTCGGCGACCATGCTCAGGCCCTGTCTCATTTCGAGGAAGCGGTCAGGCTCTTCTCCGTGCTCGGCGCGCCCGAAGCCCGCCAGATTCGAGGTCAGCTCAGCGCGGCCAAGGGCAACGACGCCACGCAGGCCGGGTAGATTGCGGTTTGTTTAGCCTGGCTGTCTTTTTGGGGCTAATTCGGTGTGAGCTGGGACGTTCTCTGGTAGCGGCAGCTCATTCTCCGGGCGTACGTGGCAGGTCTCTGAGCTGCACCGAATAGTCCTCGGTGAGCGCTTAGGGACCGCCGGATCGCCACCAGCCGGACCGCCGGTACAGCGTCCGCACGCTGGCCTGGGCCGCCTCAGATAGCGCGGATCCGGGGCAGGGTCCACGGGCCTGGGCGCCCGAGCAGCGTGGCGATCCGGCCAGTCAGCCGACGTCCGCCTAGCAGGGGCCGTCCAGGCCGGGGCGGTCGGCCAGCCCGGCCGGCCCTTCGTTGTTGAACCGGCCGATCCAGCGGCGCACGGTGGCCGGGTGGCACTTCCAGAAGCTCCGCGATCTGGGCTGCCGCTAACCCGTGCAGCGACAGCAGCACCCTCACCGCCCGGGTGGCCTGCCGCGCAGATCGCCCCCGCAGCTGCTCGATCTCGCTGCTGGACTTTCGGCGAATACGCTGACTAGGCGCATATTGACCACGACCCCGCCGGGCGGATGGAGGACCTGACTTGTGACACTTGCCGACCTGGAGCGAGCGGGCCGCCGAACTGGGAATGTGCCGTTTACCCGGTAGTGGACTTGCGCGATGATACGGGCCCGGAGCAAGGCTCGGGCCGGGGTGAAGGTCCGGCGGTCTAGCGCCCTGGAATCCCGTGGTTGGCCTCAGCGGCCAGCTGGGTGCCGTCGTCTTGCTGTGATCTGGCAATGATTCGCTGGAGGGCCGCCACGTGCTGCTCGAATGCCTGGCGGCCGACTGTGCTTAGGCTGGCTGAGGTGCGCGGTCGCTTGCCCACGAATCGCTTGCGGATCTGGACGTAGCCGGCCGACTCCAGGGTGGACAGCTGCTTGGACAGCGCCGAGTCGGACAGGCCGAGTTCGTCGCGGATGTACTTGAAGTCGGCCCATTGCGCCGCCGCGAGCAGCGAGACGATCTCCAGCCGGGTCGGCGCGTGAATCAGCTCATCGAAACGAGCCGTGCTCATACGGTGCCTGCGGCCTGCGGCGCGCCGCCCATCTCCTGTCGGCCGTGGGTCAGCATGAGCCTGCGCAGGTACCGGTTCACCAGCGGCCCGGCCATCACGATCACGGCAGCTCCGGCGGCACAGCCGATGGTGGCGGGATGGGAGTCGTGGGCCGTGCCCACGCCAATCGCGGTGCCCACGATCACCCCGTCGACCAGCACTATCAGGCCGGATATCGCGGCGGCCCCGCGGGCGCCGGGCTGCGTGGTGCTATTTACCTGGACGCGATGGCGCACGGCAGGGATCATCACGCCGGTCAGCACGGCCATGACGATCACGGCGAGCGGGATGGTGACGGCCTGCACGACCAGGTCCCCGCTATCCCTGGCGGCGCCGATGGCGACGATCCAGGCCGCGATCACCCACCAGTACCAGACTGGTACGAGCACGTCCTTGATGACCCGTTCCTGCCGCCGATGGATCCCGGCCAGCTCAACTGCCGCCGCGGTGTTGGCCGCCCCGGTTCCGGTCGGCTGGGGTTGCTGGATGCCATCCATGGTCGCCTCCTATCAGGAAACTATTTTCCTAGGCAGAAAGTAACACGGGCTTTCCTGGCCGGCAAGTACTTTCCGGCTGTCGCTCCTGACGAGCGAAACCTGAAGCCAGCATCGCCACCCGGCGCACTGACCACGATCTCGCCGGGCGGATGAACGATGGAGGCAACCTCGACCCAGCCAGGCCAGGCTGATGCTGTCAACGTCTTTCACCCGGCGGCCTCACGCCCGGGTTATGCGCGGAACTTCTGGACGCTTTTAGCACTGCTGTCGGCGAAATCTCCTACTCGTGTGGTGACAGGGCCGGGCCCGGACGTGTCTTTATAACGAGATGGCAGCTTCCTGTTCAGAAGATTCGGGCTATACCCACGGACAGGCCTGGGCCCTTGGCTCAAGCGCTGCGATCTGCACGTGTCCGCGCCGTAACTCGTGCGTCGTCGGAGGTGAAGTGCCAGTCGACCAGACGCTGGTCGGTGTTGGTCTGCTGCTGCCAGGCGCCGAGCTCGGCGTTGAGCACGGTGAGGTCGTGTATGCGGCGGTCCAGGCACTGGCGGGTGAGCGCGGAGAGCTCAATCTCGGCGATGTTGAGCCAGGACACGTGCCTGGGCTGACATCCTGCTCAAACATCTGCGCGGCCTGCAGCCGCACCATCTCACGCCGGACCCGTCCCACAGCGGACAGCCGCCACTATCCGGGTATCTCGTACATTCCGGCATAGATCATCCGCAGGCCGCAATCACGCCGACACGCCGACACGCCGACACGCCGACACGCCGTCCATGATCAGGGCAGTTCCAGACCCAAGCCCTTCAACTTCTGTAGCTTGTTAGCCAGGCACTCCTTCTACCTACTACATGATACGGGGCATCAGGCCTGCGTATTCCTTCCATTGCCTCCAGAGGTCTACCGCGCCGCCGTTTTCTGTACCCGAATGACAGACCTCTAGCAAATATTCGAGCTCGACGTTGGTATTCTTTCGGTGATGGCCGTCCGGTATTCCCCGGCTGGGCGTTCATGATCGTCTCCGTCCATTTTCCGTGATTAATTCCGCGCGCCCGTGCAAGTGATTGCGCGCGCCGTTGCTCTGGCGCAGGTTCTCAGGGCACCGCTTTGCTATCCCGTTCCGCATCCGATGAAGGCGCTGTGCCGCACGCGCTGCCATTGTACTTTTGGCGACTTGGCCGGGAGCCGGTCGTTTCTTCTCGGGCCTGATAGTCCTGCGGAAGCTGTATCCAGGCACAGTCGGGTCCGTCGGCCAGCGGGCGCCTATCGTGGCTCAGCTGGTGGCGGGCTGCGAGTAAGGGCGAGCACGACCCATTCCTCAACAGTCAAATCAGCTCGCCTGGCGGCATCCTGACAGCTTCCCAATTGCCGTCTAGTGATCTGGATATGCAGCTTCGCCGTGACGTATTCTTCGGAGGCCGGTGGCCGAAGCTGGCCAGCACCCGGGCCTCCGGCTCGCGCACTGCCTCGCTCGCATAGCGTTCGCGATGCTAGCTCACAGCGGCGCCCGGCCGCTACGTGCTGCACGACCTGCTGCGCGAGTATGCCGGGCGCTCGCCGCCGCCGACGGCACCGCGGAAACCCGCACCGCGGCCGGCCGGCTGTTGAACTACTACGCCCACGTCGCCGCGGCCACCAGCCGGCACATCGCCACGTGGACTAAGCGGCGGACGCCTGCCGCTGCCGTCCTGGCCGGGGCGGCCCCCGCGCCGCCGCACGATGACGACCTCACTTCTGGCCAGGCGGTTGGGCCCCTGTTTACTGTGGGTCTGTCCACAGCAGCCTGCGGCTAGGCAGACCCACAGATTGAGGTGGTGCAGATGCCATGGTGGGGCTACGTGCTCTTTCTGATGGCGGTAGCGGTCGCAGTCTGGGGATTCATCTCGCTGGTCGGATTCCGTACGATGATCCTCACTCGCAAGAGTCGCCGTACCGCCGAAAACCTTTACTCGAACTTCGCCGATTCACCAGCCAAGCAACGCCGATATGCACGAGAACACGGCGGTGAATGGCGCGATGAGGAAAGCCCGTCTGGCGGCCCGATAATAACAGCTGCCAGCCCTGCCGTTCGCGCATAACCACCACCCGTGTCGGCTTATCGCCTGTCGCAGTGACCCGGATGAGCGAAGGGACGACGCCGCAAAAAACTGGCCGCTGCCATCTGCCCAGCGCTCTCGGCGGAGGAATGGCATCTCGGCGGGAGGAGCAGCGGTGAGCACGATGAAGCCGAGCGGATCAGGCCACGGTCTATCCTTGGGCTCATACCGGCCGCTGGGAAGTTCCGGGCCTCGGGTGTCGCCCTGGCACTGGGGACAATGACGTTCGGCTCCGAGTGGGGTTGGGGTGCTGAGCGGGATGAGACCGAGAAGATCTTCAATGCCTACGTCGAGCGGGGCGGAAATTTCATAGACACGGCCAACGCGTACACGAACGGGACCGCGGAGCAGAGGGTCGGAGAGTTCAGCCGCTCCCGTCGCGGTCAGCTGGTGATCGCCACGAAGTACTTGATGGCGACCCGCCCGGATGATCCCAACTCGGGCGGCACGTCCCGCAAGAGCATGGTCAAGTCCGTCGAAGGCAGCCTTTCCCGCCTCCACACCGACTACGCCGACCTGCTCTACCTGCACATGTGGGACGGCCTGTCGCCCGTCGAGGAGGTACTGCGGGCAATGGACGACCTGGTCCGCGCAGGCAAGGTCCTGTACCTCGGCATGTCCGATGTTCCCGCGTGGCAGGTGTCCAGGATGCAGGCCATCGCGGACCTGCGCGGCTGGGCGCCACTCATCGCCCTGGAGATCCCCTACAACCTCATCGAACGGACTGTCGAGCGTGACCTCGTCCCGATGGCTGAGACAATGGGGCTCGGGGTTACCTGCTGGTCTCCGCTCGCTGGCGGAGTCCTCACCGGCAAGTACAGCCGTTCCGACCTGGTGCCTAGCCGTGAAGGCGAGGCGTCCAGCGGTCCCTTTCCACCGTGGGCAGGGCGGCAACCTCCGCGTGATGGTCGAAGCTCAGACTGTCCCGTCGACGGGACAGCGGACTCCGCCTTGCCACTGATGCGGAATTGCGCAGCGTCTGACACTCAAGCGACGTCTGCTCGATGCAACTAGTCGGCCCTGACTCACTCGTCCTCCTGATGGGGCGCCAGGCCTCGCTGTGGAAGATAAGCGTCTAGGGTGGCGCTTGCGCGGTGTCGAGGGCATCTTGCGGGTGCCGGAGGTGAACCCGTGGCAGGGCGGTCTCCTGGCGTGGTCGTGGGTGGTTGAGTAGATCGCGAAGCCGACGGGAGCTATACCAGCGAGACCCCAAAGGACCCTTTGACATTTTCCGGTCCCAAAGTATCCTTTGGCATATGCAGATCAGCGACCCGAAGGCGATCAGGGCTCTGGCCCATCCGCTCCGCCTCGACCTGCTGGAACTGCTGACCGCGGGAGGCCCGGCGACGGCCGCCCATTGCGGGCGCATACTCGGCGCCTCGCAGGCGAGTTGCTCGTTCCATCTGCGCCAGCTCGCCAAATACGGGCTGGTGGAAGACACCGGGCCGGGCAGCGACCGGCGCGAGCGGCGCTGGCGGGTATCCGATGCGCGGCTGACGGTGCGGATCGCGGAGGGCAGCGATGTGGCCGTCCGGCGGCAGGCCGAACGGCTCGTGGTCGAGCGGGAGATCCAGGCGATCCTTGATTACTCCGAACGCCCGGACGGCGCGAGCCCTGAGTGGCAGCACAAGGCAGGCATCGTGACTGGGATGGCCGTCATATCCCCCGAGGAGGCTGCCGACATCAAGGAGAAGTGGATGGCGCTCCTGGCCCCCTACGTCGCCAGGACCCCTGCCAGCGGCCCTGAGCTCCAGCCCGGGCAGCGTCCTGTCCGGTACTTCATGGCGGCGACGCCGCTGTCAGAGCCCGGCCCGGGAGACAACGAGGATGCATCCGATGACTGACAGCCTGATCGACTTCGTGACCGCGGCCCCGGCCACCGGCTCCCTCGACGTCGCATGGATTCATGGCGCGTCCTCCAGGCGGCGCGCCCATGATCCGAAGATTCAGGTCCACTCCTACGATGAGCACACCGTGATCTTGCGCCAGAGCAAATCGGTGAATTACGAAGCCCCGTTCATCTACCTGCTGTTCGGCAACGACCGGGCACTGCTTCTCGATACCGGTGCCACCGCTGACGCCGGGCTCTTCCCGCTGCGTGAGACCGTTGACCGGCTCATCGCCGAATGGCTCGGCAGGCACCCGCGCGAACGCTACGAGCTGGTCGTGGCGCACACACACGGGCATGGTGATCATGTGGCCGGCGATGACCAGTTCGCTGACCGGGCTGATACGACTGTGGTCAGCCGCGAGGTCGAGGCCGTGCAGCAGTTCTTCGGGTTCACCGGCTGGCCGGATCAGGTCATGACGTTCGACCTCGGCGGCCGGGTGCTGGAGATGACCGGCAGCCCCGGCCACCATCGCGCCGCCATCACCATCTACGACCCGTGGAGCGGGTTCCTGCTCACCGGCGACACCGTGCTTCCCGGCCGCCTGTATGTGGAGGACTTCCCGCTGTTTCTGGCCAGCCTGGACCGGATGGTCAAGTTCGCCGAGAGCCGTGCCGTCACGCACGTCCTCGGCTGCCACGTCGAAATGACGGATCAGCCAGGCCGCGACTACCCGGCCGGCGCCACCTACCAGCCCGGCGAGTGCGCTCCGGAGATGACCACCGGCCAGCTCACGGCGATCCGTGATGCGGCCGCATCCGTCGCAGGCGAACGAGGCGTCCACACGTTCGACGACTTCATTATCTATAACGAGCCCTCCAGCAGCGACATGCGCAAGCTGATCGCCCGTGGACTGATGTACCGGCAAAGCGAACTGCGCAAGCTCCTGGCTCAGAGATTGATGCAGAAGATCCGGGCCTCAGTCTCCCGCCACTAAGGGGTAGGGCCGGAAGCTCGCCGGGGATCCATCAGGCGGCTTCCGGCAGGCTACCCAGCTGGGCGGGTTCCTGGCGGGCATCGAGCCGGCCGAGCATTCCGGTCTGGTCTGCGGCGCCGAACTTCCAGTTGAAGGGCCGGGCGGTCCGGTTGTAGCGGCCGGCGAAGGCCAGCAGGGTGGCGGCGAGCTGGGCGGTGCTGGCGAAGTCGTTTGGGCGAGAGGACCTTTTCCTGCACGATGGAGAAGAAGATCTCTACCTGGTTCGGCCAGGACGCGTGCACCGGCGTGTGGATCACGATGGCGTTCGGCCAGGCGGCGCGCAGCCGCCGGGCCGCTTTGTGGCTGCGGTGGTCAGAGCCGTTGTCCACCACGAATGGAGGGCGATCGAATGAAGACACCACCTGTTGTATCGCCGGAGGACTGGCGCGCCGCGCGTGAGCGGCTTCTCATCAAGGAAAAGGAGCTGACCCGCGCCCGCGACGCGCTGGCGGCCGAACGCCGGCGGATGCCCTGGCTAGCGGTTGACAAGGAGTACTGGTTCGAGGGCCCGGCCGGCTGAGCCTCGCTGACCTGTTCGAGGGACGCCGCCAGCTGATCGTCTACCGGGCTTTCTACGGACCTGAGGTGACGACGTTGGCCGAGGGTGGCTCGTATCCGGAGCGGGCTTGCGTGGGCTGCTCCTTCGGGGCGGACCAGGTGGCGCACCCTGGGCACCTGCACGCGCGGAACACCGCGCTCGCCTTCGCCTCCCGCGCCCCCCAGGCCGAGATCCAGCGCCTGAAGGAGCGCCACGGGTGGAATCACATCCCCTGGTACACGATCACCGACGACTTCGACAAGGACTTCGACGTCGATGAGTGGCACGGCACCAACGCGTTTATCCGTGAGGGCGACCAGATCTTCCGGACCTACTTCATCAATGCTCGCGGCGACGAGCAGATGGGCAACACCTGGAACTACCTCGACATCACCGCTCTGGGCCGTCAGGAGACGTGGGAGGACTCACCGGACGGCTACCCGCAAACACCGCCGTACCAGTGGTGGAACTACCACGACGTGCACGACACGGCCAAGTGATCCCGCACCTTCCTGGGCGACCGGCCGAGGGGCCAGGATCCGCACCTGGTGCCGGCGCTTCTAGGGCTGGTCCGTTTCGCCTGCTGCGCTGGATGGCCAGCCGCCCCGGCGAGTACAACCCAATGAAGGCAGCCGGAGTCGAGTTCCAGAGCTTCCGGTCAGTGACCGGTTATACGCAAGAGACGATGACGCGGCCGGTCCCCCACGGGTGCCCCTGCCGGCATTCGTCAGACGATCACCGCGCCGGAGCGAGTGAGTCGCCTAACCAGCGGGTCGCGACCAGCCGAAGTGCTAGCGGAGCATCCACGCTACGTATCTCTCTCGCCTTCGCCGCCGAGCACTTCCGATCTCTCGAAACACCGCATCAAGCCACTCGGCTACAGGGACCTGAGTGGCAGCTCGAGCAAACGAAAGTCAGGTCTCGACCTCCGCCTCGATCTCGGCCATCGCTTCAAAGCCGGGCGCGAAGCTCGGCGTAAAGAGGAGCATGGCCGCGATCGCGCTCCAGCACCACCGCAAGAGCGTAGGCCTGCTGCGCTCCCGGCGCGTCCCAACGATTAGTGTTCTTGATCGCTATTACGAACTGGTCACCTTTCGCGTGATCGAGCCGCTTTTGGAAAATCTTCGAGCCGAGTTGATGTGCGTTTTTTCCGCGGCGCGTGCTCGCCGGTTGCAGGTCGAGCCGGAATCTCCTAAGTTCAAACGGCTCTTCCTCGTCACTCTTCTGCTGACGTGTGTATGCATCTTGGACTTGTTCAAGAGATGCACCACGATAGGCATGAATCTCCATGTGGTTCGCAAGGTAGTCGAGCCTTGCTGCCCTGACTGGCGGATCGTAGGCAAGCGCCACTGCTATCCGACGAGACCCGCCGGGCTATAGAGGGTCAAAGGGACAGGCACTGTGTAAAGATGGACGTCATCAATGGTAATCTAGCGGCACCGAATTCCTGTTTACAGACAACTGGATAGGCTTGCTCTTCCCTGCGGGATGTCATTGTGCAGGCGGGACCGCCAAGACCCACGTCAACCGGATGATGACCAAGCTCGGCGCGCGAGACCGGTCCCAGCTGGTCGTGATTGCCTACGAGACCGGCCTGGTCCGGCCAGGCCCGGTCTAAGCCCGCTGCTGGTGCGGGCCCAGGAACACCGCCGACTCCGCACTGATCCGGCAGGTCAAGGACGACCTGCGCGACCGGACGCTGTTGCGGGTGGTCTGGGTCGCCGACCGGGGGTTCACTCGGCGGAGAACCGCCGCTACCTGCGAAGGGGCGGGAACCACTACATCATCGGCGAGCGACTCCAAGGCCATCTTTGACGATGCGGTAGCGGTGTTGGAGGACGCCGCGCAGATCCCGGCCCATCGGCTGGCTCAGGACGTGGCGATCGAGAAGATCCTGGCGGCGCTGGCCGCGACTGGGGACGAGCTGGGGAACCCGCCCGCGACTCCCTGACCTGCGGGCCGCGCCAGGTGCCGACCGCTGATGCCTGCGACGGTCGCCGCGGGAATCAGCCCTGGAGTGTGATCACCACGCCGGTGTCCGCATAGGGAAAGGGGCCCTTGCCCAGGTGTCGCACACTGTCCACTAGCCGCATGATGGGCACCATCAGGCCGTACTTGGCCCTCATCGTGGACGTGATCGCCTCGAAGTCCGAACCGGAGGTCACCAGCTCAACGGTGCCGGTCACCGGCGTGGTGCCGGCTATGACCCGGCCTCGGACGTCGCTCGGCTGCAGCGTCAACCTCGGGTTGTTCCGTAGCCGCTTGATCTTGCCGGAGGCCGAGGAGGTCAAGAGGCCGACCCGGCCGCCGTCGACCGGGACGATCCAGGTCGCCGTTGCGACCGCCACCCCGGTCTTGCGGAAGGTGGCCACGGACACGTACTTCTCCTGGGAGATCGCCTGTTCGGCGTTGCTGTCAGTCATCTGTTTCTCCTGTCCAATGTGATTCCCGAGATCGGGATCCGCGTTTGGTGAGAGGACGAACGGCGAAGCCAGTGGAGGACACCCGCAGCCATGGAATCTGTCAAGCGGGCTCGGGCCCTACGTCGAGGAGACGGGACAGAAGCAGCCGCCGTTCGCCCCCGGTGGGCGCGAACGCGGCGACGATTTCCAGCCCCTCGGGGGCCTCTGCCGTCCGGCCAAGCCGTCGCAGGTTGTCGGCCAGAGCGGCGTGCCAGAGACGGCACCGCTCGCCGGGAAGCTGCCGCAGCCCGTCGCACGCCATCGCTGCGAGCCTGCCCGCGAACGGTGAAGCGGGCGGAGGACATATCCGGGGAGGAAGCCAGGCAAGGAAAGCGAGAAAACCAGAACGCGGTCAGCCGAGCTCGGACCGCACCTTGCGCAGACGGCCCTGCAGGAGACGCTGTTCGACCTCGCTGGGCGCCAGGGTCACCGCGGTGTGAAGTTCTCCGGCCGCGTCGCTCGTGCGGCCGAGCCGGCGCAGGTTGTCCGCCAGGGCAGCGTGCCACAGATGGGAGTGCTCCAGGCCGGCGATGGTCTTCAGGGCAGCCAGCCCCGCCTCGGGGCCGTCGCGCTCGGTAACCGCGACCGCCCGGTTGAGCGCCACCACCGGGCTGGCCGTGATCGACCCGAGCAGGTCGTAGAGGCCGACGATCCGGTCCCAGTCTGTCTCCTGCCAGCTAGGAGCGGTCGAGTGGGCCGCGGCGAGGTGAGCCTGGATCTGATAGGGCCCGGCGACCCCGCCGGACCGGGTCACCGCCTCGGACAGCCACGCCGAACCCTCGGCGATCGCGGCTCGGGTCCAGCGGGTGCGGTCCTGGTCGGCCAGGGTCACCGGGTTACCGTCGGCGTCGGTGCGGGCGGGAGTGCGGGCCGAGGTCAGCAGCAACAGGGCGAGCAGGGATAGCGCCTCGGGCTCGTCGGGCATCAGGCCGGCCAGCAAGCGGGCCAACCGGATCGCCTCGGCCTCGAGGTCAACCCGGGCCACCGCGTCCCCGCCGGTGGGGGCGTGGGCCTCGGTGGCGATCAGGTACACCACCGCCAGCACCGCGGCCAGCCGGCCGGGAAGCTCGGCATCGGCGGGGATCGCGTAGGGGATGCGGGCCGTGGTGATCTTGGCGCGGGCCCGCACCAGGCGCTTGGCCATGGTGGCCTCAGGCACCAGGAAGGCGCGGGCGATGGCCGGCACCTCGAGGCGGGCCAACGTGCGCAGCGAGAGGGCCACCTGGGCCTCACGGCTAAGCGCCGGGTGGCAGCAGGTGAAGATCAGGCGCAGCATGTCGTCGCGCAGAGACGTCTCTGGCTCGATCGCCTCGATCGCCTCCTCGATCTGGTCCGGCGCGGCCCCGGTTCCCCACCGGAACGCAGCCGCCTCCTTGGCCGCCCGGGCTGACTCGCGTCGCAGCAGGTCAAGTGCCTTGCGGCGGGCGACCACCGCCAGCCAGGCCCGCGGATCATCAGGGATCCCCGTTTTGGGCCACCGGTCCAGGGCGGTGATCGTGGCCTCGGAGACCGCGTCCTCGGCGACGGCCAGGTCGCCGATGGTCCTGGCCAGCGTGGCCAGCACCCTGGGACCTTCGCCCTTCAGCACCTCGGCCAGAGTGTCGGCAGCGTCCATGCCAGGGCGCACCTAGGCGTGGGCCGGCGCTACCGGGCGCAGCTCGATCTTCCCCCGCCAGGCAGCCGGGATCTGCGCCGTCCACGCGATGGCCTCGTCCAGGTCGGCCACCTCCAGCAGGAAGTACCCGCCCAAGACCTCCTTCGCCTCGGCGTAAGGACCGTCGGTCACCAGGACGTCGCCGCCCTTGCCGCCCGAGACGGTGATGGTCGTCGACATGGTCACCGGGTGCAGAGCTTCGCCGCCGCGCATGACCCCGGCCTGGGTGGCTCGCCGGGCGAACTCCGTGAACTCGGGGGAGAACTCCGTCTCCGGCGGCGAGTCCCAGTATTGGTCCCGGTCGTAGTAGCACAAGGCCACATACAGCGCCATCGTCAAGGTTCCTTCCGTTCAGCCGGCCCTGCCGTCCCGTTTTACTCTGGCGATCACGACCGTGCCAACGCTGTTGCGGATCCGGAACTGTTCGGATCCGGGTGCGGGGCGGCTCCTTGGGAGGGAGCGCCCCGTACCCGGACGACGACACCTAGCTGGCGGGGCTGTTGTGGTAGGAGGTGATGCGCCAGCCGCCGTCGCGCCTGACCAGCACCCAGGTCGCGCGCACCAGGCGCTCGCTCGCGACAGCGTCCTGCCCGGGGAAGATGATCCCGTCCTCGCTGACCACGATGGCCGTGTCGCCGGTAAGAAGGCGGACGTCCACCGGGCGGGCGGCCACCCGCGACCCGCTGAGCGGGCCCGCGAACGCCGCCGCAATATTGGTGCGGATCTCCTCACGGTCCTTCTCGTAGACGCCGGGCTGGATCACGCTGGCATCCTCGGTGTAATCGGCCACGAACGCCTCGGCGTTGCCGGCTTCCCACGCCTGGTACACGCGCGCGAGCACGTCGAGAACGGCCTGCCGGTCGGCGTCGGACCCTGCCGTGGTGGTCTTGCTGGTCATCGGTCTCCTCGTTTCTCTCCGGGTGGTGGCGAGCGCCACCCGGGGAAGGACGGACGGGCCCGCCCGGAGAGGACACCCCGCAGCGCGAAACCGGAAAAAATGAGAGCACTATTGCCGCGCCGAGGCTTGGCCGCCGCCTGTCCGGCTGCGGCCACCATCGCCGGCATGACGGTGGCAGCCGCGCGGCAGCAGCTGCCACTGAACTGCGGGGCGCCGGACTTCTCTGTACAGTGCTATGCCCCGCATGCCTATGAGACGGCCTACGGCGTCGCACCGCTGCTGCGCCGCGGAATCGACGGACGCCGCCAGACCGTGGCCTTGCCCGAGCTGGCCGAACCCCCCTCCCCCCATGGCCTCATCTACTCCAACATCAGCAAAGACCCGGCCGCGTTCGACACCAATTTCGCCCTGCCGACAGCCAGGCTGCGGGTCGTGAACACCATCGCCCGGTCAACACGCCTTATCTCGCGGGCACCGAGGAAGTAGGGTCCGGTATTCGCACGTCGTGGACCGCGCCGGCAGCTGTTGTTTCCCGGGCGGCTTAGTACAACACGGCCCTGGCCCCAACATAGTTAGGGTGCTCGGATGAGGTCGTCGCCAGCGACGTCTTGCCACCTCCAGGGCTGAGATGTGGCAAGTTCCATTTCGTCGAGGCCCTCGCCCACGCCGCGATCGACAAAGATCGAAGTCGCCTGGTGCATCCTCGAGTCACTGGCCACCGCCATCGTCCGGGCCAAGGCCGACGGCTCCGTGGCCCGGACCGTCACCTGAATCTGCCGCAGCGACCTCATCGTCGTCGACAACATCAGCATGCTGCCCGCCGGACAGGACGCCGCCGAAGCCCTATACCGGATCACTTACGCCGCCTACTACCAGCACAGCCTCACCGTGACCAGCAACATCCGCCCCTCCAAAGCGCACATGTTCGGGCGGACGTGTCAGGCGGCGCCGAAAGGCCATGAGTTCGCGGCGTGGGATGTTGCGTCCCTGCCCGCAGCGTCTGTCGCCGATCTGGCAGCACAGCTTTTGCATCTATCCCTGCGGCGCGGTGCTATCCCTGGTCATGGCTGGCCGCGCCTTTCATGATCCACTTTGCGATGGATGGCGTCCGGCCGGGCTCGTCCTGGATATGTGCGTCACGGATGGCGTCCGCAAGCTCTTGCGCTCTCTCGCGGACCGGGCTCGCAGCTGACGCGGCCAGGTCGGCCAGTATCCGGCGGAAGATCTGCGCCTCGAGACGCCAGGTGAAGTCGGCGTAATCAGTCGGCGGATCCGGCTCCAGGCGTCGTGGGCGGCGCGGCTCGTAGTCATCTACGTAACGAAGTTCCCGGGCTCTGCGCAGCCACCGGCTGGCAGTTACCTTGCTGACGTTCCACCGTGCGGCTATGGCCTGGCGGGGAGGCAGGCCAGCTGCTTGAGCGCGCCAGTACTCACTGGCGACCTGGAGGTAGTGCTCGGCTGGCCACTTCCTGCTCCCAGGAGGGGGCGCGGTCTCCACCGGATGTGCGGCAGGCTCCCCATGTTGTCGTCGCAGCGCTTCCCTCGCCGCATGGAGAAACCGGCCCACGGGCACCGTTCGCAGTCCTTTGCTCGTAATAGGAGTCTCAAGGCCAGACGGAATGAAGTGCTTCTGCTTCACACAAAGGTGAATGACGCCGAGCACACCTTCGATCGAGGCCACGTCGACGTGATACTGCCAAGGTCCTGGCAGAGATTGAAACTGCATGCAAGTTGGCCCGCCACAGGGATCCACCGTTGCCTCGTTCCCGTCCGCCAGCCGTATCGTCACAGGCAGCTCAGCATCTGATATGGCCGCTGAGCTGGTCTCATCGCTCATGTGATAATCCTCGTGCCATCCTGATAACCCTTAGCCTTGGAAGCCTAGCGGGTGCTCATCCAAGCTGGATCTCGTCGGGCCCGACAGCAGGAAAAGCGGTGATTCAACTACCGACGAGAGAAGGACGAACCGTGAGCGCACGGAAAAAGGGCAAGGACAGCGACGACCGCCTGCCACTGCGGTGGGGCGTGATCCTCGCTATCGCAATCGTGGCCGGCCTGGGAGTAGGCGTGGTCGGCGGCCCGGTCGCGGGCATCGCTATCACAGGGCTCTTGTCCACCACCTTGGGCAGCTGACCCGAGTCCCGTGACCCTTGCACTCCGATCAAGGCATTTGGTCGGCATCGACCTGGTCGGCGAGGTAGATCATGACAGCCTCGGGGTTCATGCCGAACACGGCGGCGACCAGCTTGGCATCCAGGGTGTTGACCAGGTTGGCCCAGGCGGGTACAGCGCAACAGCCGGGGCGGGACACCGCAGGGTCCAGGACGTGGCTCATATAGGCAGTGGAGGCAGGCGGCCACCCGGCCTTTGTGTACTTGGTGACGATCACGTGCGGGTTGGCCGTGCGCTGGACGTCGCGGCGGGCCAGGCAACGCTGCAGCACCTGCCAGCTGGCCGGGTCCAGCGGCACCGGCTGAGGCCGCTTGACGAGGCGGATCGCCCTGGCGGCAGGATCGATGCCGGCGGCCAGCAGGTGCCGGACTTCGCTGCTGGAGGCGCCGTGCAGCAGGGCGAGGATGGCCACCAGCCAGGACAACCGGTGACCACGAGCCAGGACAGCACCTGGCCGCCTACCCGGACATCTCAGTGGCCGTTGACATTCTCCCGACACAAGACCTGTTCCCGGTAGAGGAGATGCTCCACGTCGACGAAATGCCAGCTGACCGGCTTGCGCATGCAAGCGGAGTGCCACTCAGAGTGCCACTCACGGCAGGTGAGGTACTCGGTTCTAGGTTCGAAAAACTGCCACAGCCTGGAGAGGCCTTCACATTTGGCTGCGACCTGCGTGGATGCGCGTTCCTGACGGTGGCGTCCACGGGTTAAGCGGGTCGTGTCCACAGGGTTATGCGGGTGTTTGCCGGGTTCAGGTGTCGTCGGCGTCGACGGCCTGCAGGGTGAGGTCCTGGATCCTGGCGAGCAGGTCGCGCATCTTGCGGGCGTTGTCGAACAGGGGCTCCCAGGCGGCCAGTTGCTCGGGGGTCAGGCGGCGGGTGACGGTTTTGCCGTCGATCTTGCGGGTCCACTCGGCGTAAGGGCCGTGCAGGCGGGGCGGGTCGTCGTGGCAGCGGCAGCGGCGCTTGCCGCAGGCATAGGAGCGCACGGTCAGGGTGCCAGGCAGGGCGGGCCCGGCCGCGGCGGCGAGCTCGGCGGCGGCCTGTCCCACGGCCTGTTCCGTGGCTGGTTCCATACGACACACCGTCTCAGATCCGGGATTCCCGCGCCTGTCCACAGTAATCTACTGTGGACAGGCGCGGGGAGCATCCGATGGCAGTGGCAGCCGGCGGCGAGGTAGCTGGATACCTGACGCGGTGGAACCCCGCCCGGGGAACGCCGCCGGCGGCCGCGGACTTCGCCCGCGCGGTCGTCACGGCGTCGGCGCCGGGCGGCAGAGACCGGGCCAAGTGCCTGCTGTGGGCCGCCTCCAAGCTGGCAAGCTGGGCGATTCCGCTCGGCATGAAGCCCGTCCCGCAGGTGCTGCTGCACCCGTCGGTGATCGAGCGGTTCGCCGCGCACGCGCCGGGCATGTCGGGGGCGGCACGGCGGACGCTGCGCACGAATCTGAGGTTCATCGCCCGCGCGGTGGTACCGCACCTGGACCCGGCCGATGCGCCGCTGCCCCGCCAGCGCGCCAAGGCCCCTTACTCTGCGGCGCAGATCGACGGCTACCTCGCCTTAGCAGACGCCCAGGCCACGCCCGGCCGGCGCACGCGTGCCTCGGCGCTGGTCTGCCTCGGCGCCGGCGCCGGGCTGATCCGCTCGGCCTGCGCCAGGCCCGCGGCACCGACATCAGCTGCCGTTCCGGCGGCATGATCGTCGCCGTCCGCGGCGGCCGCGCACCACGCACCGTGCCGGTACTGGCCCGCTACCACCAGCGGCTGCTGGACGCGGCCGCGTTCGCCGGCGGTAACTTCCTGACCGGCGGCACCGAGCCCGAGCGGGGCAACATCACCAACCCGCTGACCCGCTCCCTGGCCGGCGGGGGCGGCCTGCCGCCCCTGGACACCTCCCGGCTGCGGGCCACCTGGCTGGCCGAGGCCGCGGCGCTGACCGGCCTGCCAGCGTTCCTGCACGCCGCCGGCATCACCTGCTGCCAGCAGCTCGGCGACATCACCGCCGGCCTGGACCCCGGCACCGAAGCCGACGCAGTCACCCTGCTGTCCGGCCCGGCCCGGTAACACCGGTGAGCCTCCCGCTGACAGCGATCGAGAACATCATCGACACCTCCGGCACCGCGCCTATGATCGAGCGCCTGCTGCCGGCCGCCGTCCGCAGCCGGCAGCTCACTGCCCGGACCCTGCTGACCGGCATGATGCTCGCCCTGGCCGACGGCCGCCCCGCCCACCTCACCAGAGCACACGCAGCGCTGCTGGCGCTGCCCGAGGCCGACCAGAAGCGGCTGGGCGTCATCGAAGACTGGAAAAACGGCCCGCACCAGCTCACCTACCGCCAGGTCGAGCACGCTAACCGGCTCATCACCCGCGCCCTGGCCAAACCCGGGCCCGACGGCGCCCCGTCAGCTCACCTGCAGCACGCATGCGACCAGCTGACCGAAGCCAGCATCCCCCGGCCGTTCAAGGACGCCAGCAGCTCACTGGCCGTCGACTGGACCGACGTCGAGACCTGGTCGCGGCCGGTCCCGGCTGTTGCCCGGCGCTGAAGATGCCGATGAAGGCGGCAATGGTGCTGCCGATGTGGGGATGTGTTAAAGCCCCGCAGCTGGGTTGCTGCGGGGCTTTTGGTGGGGGTGGTGCCGGTGGTTGTGGGTGAGGTGCCGGGGTTATGTGTCGGTGACTTCGGTGACGGCGGCGCGGGCGGCTTGCTCGTCGACGATGGCTTTGCCGGTGGCGTAGGTGGCGACGAGGGCCTGGATGGCGAGGTTGTTGACGGCGCGGGGGTAGCCGCGGGCGGTGGTGTGGATGAGGGCGGTGGCGTCGTCGCTGAACAGGGGGTCGGACCGGCCGGCGAGCTTGAGGTGGTGGGTGAGGTAGCTGGTGGTCTCGCTGCTGGTCATGGGGGGCATGGTGTAGCGGAGCGCGACGCGTTGCTCGAGCGCGGCCAGGACGGCGAGTTTCATGGTGCGGCGCAGGGTGGGCTGGCCGACGAGCAGGCAGGCCAGCGGGGAGTCGGCGTCGAGGTTGTGGTTGGTGAGCATTCTTATGGTTTCGAGCTGTTCGTAGCGCAGCAGGTGGGCTTCGTCGATGACCAGGATGGGTGTTTTGCCTCGTTCGTCGCGTTCGGCGGCAAGGATGGCGGAGGCTTGGGCGGTGAGCCGGGATCCGGAGCGGTCGGGCTGGCCGCCGAAGGTGGCGACGATCATCTCGTGCAGGCCGCGGACGCCGATCATCGGGTTGGGCAGGTAGATGATGGTGTGCCGGGAGGCGTCCAGGCCGGCCAGGACGGTGCGGACGGAGACGGTTTTGCCGGCGCCGACTTCGCCGGTGATGACGCCGATGGCGCGTTCGGTGATGCACCAGGTGATGCGGGCGACGGCTTCGTTGTGGGCGGTGTGGCGGTGCAGCATGCCGGGGGCCAGGTCGCGGCCGAAGGGCATGCGGGTGAATCCGTAGTGGGCCTGTAGTTTGTCGATCATGGCTGGTCCTTGGGGTTGCGGTGGCCGCGGCCGTTGATGAGGGCGAGTTGCTGCCAGGCGGCGTCGAGGTCGCCGGCCAGGGCGGCGGCGGAGCGGCGGGCGTCGTGGAGGAGGACGCTGGCGGCGTCCACCGACGGGGCAGGGTCTTCGCCGAGGTCGTGGCCGAGCCGCCCGGCGGCCAGGGCCTGGCCGAGGTAGCGGGTGATCTGGGCCAGGGCCTGCCCGGTGCGGAATGCGGCCAGGGACAGGGCGCCGAGGATGTCGTAGGCGACGGATGGCTGGCCCAGGCCGTTGTCATGGCGGGTGGCGTGGTTCAGGCCGCGGATCGCTTCGGCGGCGGTGCGGGCCAGGGTGATGATGTCGTTGCTGGTGAGCTGCTCCAGGTCGGTGATCTGCCGGAAGTCATCCACGGGAGTCTCCTGTCTCCGGCTGGCCGGCGCTGCCCGCGGCGGCGTCGCCGGATGCGGGGTTGATGAGGGCGGCGTAGTTGACCGGGCCGGCGGCCTGCCTGTCGTGCTGGCTGTCGATCAGGGCCAGGTAGTCGATGCCGGTGGCGCGGGGAGCGTCATCGCCGGGCCGGGTCTCTGGGCGGGCTTTGGGGTGGGCGTGCCGGGTGATGTGGTGCGGGGTTGCCGTGCCGGCGTCCCGCCCGCTGCACCGCACCGACAGCACGGTGAGGTCGAACGGATCGAAGACGAGCTCGACGCGCCGGCCGGCCAGCGCCGGGTCGGTCTGGTAGCGGTTGCCGTGCATGGACACGGTCGCGGTCTTGGTCACGGTCCGCCATTCCGACCAGCGGAACGCATCCGCCAGGTCCGGGGCCGCGGGGACGGGGAACGGGCCGCCGGCCTGCCAGCGGGCCAGCGGCGGCTGACCGGTCTCTGAATGCTCGCGGGCGTGGTAGACGGTCTCGGTCCAGGCGGTGAACAGCCGGTTCAGCTCGGCCAGGTCCTTGACCCGGGCCGTGCGGGCTTCGGTCAGCTCGGCCAGGAACTGGCCGCGCACGGTGCGGAAGAACCGCTCGATCTTCCCCCGGCCCTGTGGCCGTCCCGGCTGAGAGTGCACCAGCTTGATGCCCAGCCGGGCGCACGCCCGCAGCAGCCACGCGTCGACGAACGCGCTGCCGTTGTCCACGTAAACGTGCTCGGGGACGCCGCGGGAGGCCAGCGCCGGGCGCAGCGCGGCGGCCAGCCGGATGGTGTCCTCGGCGAACCCGAACCGGGCGGCCATCACCGCCCGGGAATGATCATCCAGAAAGCAGAACAGGTACGTTTTGCGCCCATCTAGCCGGATCGCATGCAGCGCGTCCCCGGTCCAGATCTCATTGGGCCGGTCCGCTTCGAACCGGCCGAACACCGGCGCGGCCTCGACGGTGACCAGCGCGGTCAGCCCGGTCCGGTGGAACATCCGCTGGATCGTCCGCTCATCGGGCGCCCACCCGGACTGGGCTTTGAGGATCCGCTGCACCTGCGCGGCGGTCCGGGCCGGGTTCTCCTTCTTCAGCGCTGCCGCCAGCGCCATCACTTCCGGCGGGGTCCGCGGCTGGGACTGCCGCGGGGCCGGCACCAGCGCGTCGAACCCGCCCTGGCGCCACGACCGGATCCACCGGTCCAGCGTCCACCGGGTCAGCCGCACCATCCGCCCGGACGGGTCGGCGTGCTCGCGGCCGGCGAGCACCCGCACCATGGCCCCGCGCTGCCGCGAGGTCAGCGCCGGGTCGGCGGCCTCCCGGATCACCATGTACCGGAACAGCCCGATCGCCCGGGCCCGCTCCAGCCGCACCTGCTCCTCACTTTCAGCCTTGCTCATGCCCACCAGGGCACCTCCTCCGGTCAAGGGATAAAGACCGGGAAACGCTCCCAGGCCGGGCAGCGCCGCATAACGGGTCAGTTCGTGTTGCGCCCAGATGGCGGCCAGCCCGGCGCCAGCAGCAGCCCGCCGCTGGCCGCTGACGCCGCCGCCCACACCGGCACCTCGCCCAGATGCGGCCACCGGGCTGCCACCGCCGCCGCCGCTCCCACGATCGCCGACACCGCCGCGGCCACCGGGCTGGCCGCCCCGGCCGGCATCACCGGATCCGGGCCGGTCCGCGCCAGCAGCACCGTG
This sequence comes from uncultured Actinomycetota bacterium, assembly GCA_963778075.1. Lineage (GTDB taxonomy): Bacteria > Actinomycetota > Actinomycetes > Streptosporangiales > Streptosporangiaceae > JASHPR01. Next base: position 223,515 of record CAVZTJ010000002.1, read on the forward strand.
AAGACCACCCGCACCGTCTCCGCCCGCCCCGAAAACCGCCGCAGCCACCCCCGCACCGTCGGCGCCGCCCGGCCCAGCATCCGCGCGATCTTCCGGTGCCCGCCGCCTCCAGCCGCCGCCTCCAGCGCAGCGCCGATCACCTCACCGGAATCAGCCCGCCGCGCCAGGCACCACGCCGGCAGCAGCACATGCGTCGCCCCGCACCCCCGGCACCGCGACCTGCGCGGGACCAGCTCCGCATCCGGCCCGCCCAGCACCCGCACCCGCCGCGGCCGCGCATTCCCCCACCCGCCCAGCACCCCGCCGCACGACGGGCACGACAGCTCCCCGCCCGCCAGCTGCTGTTCCACCACACCCCGGTCACCGTTTACCGTGAGCACGACGCCTCCGAGCGTCAACCCAGCGGCCCTCCCGTCTCCGGTGCCAAACGAAGAAGCGGGAGGGCCGCACCCATCACCGACGTGATCACCGTGCCGTCGCACACGAAAAAGGACAACCCTCAAGACCGTCCCGGCACCGCCTGCACCGTCAGCAACACGACCTGCCCGCTGCACGCTGAAGACAAGCGACCCCCCCGGACACCGGCCATCGGCACGGTGCCGCCGCCAACGAAACGACCACCACCCCCGGCCACCCGGCACCCCGCACCGGCATCCCCAGCGCCGCCGAAGTCACCCCACATCGGAATCCTGAGCGCCGTTCAACACCGGCCAGCCACCCCGGCACCGGCACCGACCCCGAGGCCCGCTGGGGACACCGCAACGTCAACCGCAAGATCTCCCAGGGCGAGATGTTCTTCGGCTATTACATGTCCGCAGCGGTCATGGTGGCCGACGACAACCGCCCGCCCGTCCCCGAACTCGCCCGCCGGATCACCGTTGGCAACAGCAGCCACGACCCCGCCGCCGCGCTGGCGGCAGTCCTGACTGACATGGCCGCAGCCGGCATCGGCCTGGGCGACATCATCGCCGACTCCGGATACTCCCACCGCCAGGCCGGCACCTGGGCAAACCCGCTGCGCGCCGCCGGCGCCGCCCTCGTCCAGGACCTGCACCCAAACGACCGCGGACCACAAGGAACCCACCACGGCGCGATCGTCGCCAACGGGAACCTGTACTGCCCCGCCACCCCGAAGCCATTACTGGACCTGGTGCCGCTGCCACCCCGCCCCCCGGCCGCCGACACCGCCGCCCACGACGCCCAGACCGCAGAGCTGGCCCGGCACAAGCTCGGCCTGCACGCCGCCGAAGACAGCGACGGCTACCGCCGCCACGCCTGCCCCGCCGTCACCGGGAAAATCCGCTGCCCGCTCCGCCCCGAGTCGATGAAACTCGACCGGAACCGGCCCGAGATCCTGTCCCCGCCCAGCCACCCCCCAGCCTGCTGCACCCAGCACACCATCACCGCCGGCCCCGACGTTGCCGAGAAAACCCGGCAGAAGCACGACTACCCATCACCAGCGTGGCGGATCTCCTACCGGCGCCGCACCGCCGCCGAACGGCTCAACGCCGCCATCAAGGACACCGCCGTCAACAACATCGACCAGGGCTGGATCCGCCTGATGGGCGTCACGCCGCTCATGCTCTGGCTCGCCTGCCTCATCGTCGTGCGCAACCAGCGCACCCTGGCCGCCTTCCAGGCCCGCCAGCAACATCAAACCCGCGTCGCCAGCGATCAGCAGCCCCACACCCGCAAGCGCCGCCGCGAACTCGCCGACACCGCAGCCAGGCCGCCCTAACCAGCCCCCGAACCCAGCATCACCGCAGCAGCCGCCAGCAACCAGCACCCCCAGCACGGAATCAGCCGCACCGTCAGCCGCTCCAGCCCAGGCACCGCAGACCGCAAACCCCGAAACAGCCCCGGCAGCCAGCCACCAGCCCCGCCGACAACCAGGAAACAAGATCAACTCAACGCGACCGCCCGAATGTCAGAGGCATATGTGAACATGCACACTGCAGCAATGTGAAGATCTCTGCGAGCCCCCTTACGGAATCGAACCGTAGACCTTCTCCTTACCATGAACCCCCATCAAGTTCCATCACCGCAGGAAAACCGCGCTGACCTCGACAAACACGGGCTCACACGAGCATTCACAAGCTCCAGATAGGCCCTCGCGAGCATAGTTTTGACACTCAATCTGACACTCACTTTGATCTTGCTCCAACCAGCTAATGACCACCGAGACCACCCTTCGAAAATGAAAGCGATCGAAGGCGACGTCCCAGTCCCGGTGCGACAGTCTCAGCTTCGGGATGCTGGTTCAAGTCGTTTACGCCCATTTCCTTCGCGGCGGTCCAGCAGACGCGCGCGATGCCGCTGCCAACGAAGATCTCCGCAGAGCCTGCGTACGAAGCCGACGATTTACAGCGCGCTCCTCCTCGCCGATGCGGGCGCCGTTACCAGCGCGGACGCCGATCGAGACGCGATTGGGGGGCCGCTGCCGTCCGCTATGCGCCCGTGTGTGCCGGGCTCAGGGAACGGTGGGACGCACGGCCGGGCGGGCACCGACGGCGAGGGCAGGAGCGGTGTCCTGACCGTCCCCAGAAGCAGCGTGCCGACTGTTCTGCGTCCCTGTCTGGCTGCTGACCTGTCGTTTCAGGCTGCCGACTCGCTGGCTCCGCAGGTCGTGGAACCTACGGCTGAACGGTCGTCCTGCACTCAGTCGGCCGCTTCCTCGCCCCCTGCTGCTTCGATCTCTCCGATCATCTGCACGGGGACGATGCACTCGCCTATCAACTGTGCCAGGTCGAGGGGCCACAGCAAGATGGTGACATTCTTGCAGTGAGGCGCGGCCCACCGGAGATCGTGGGCGAGCGCCGCCCACGGTTCATCGTCTTCGTCGCCTTGCAGACTGACGGCTGTTACTTCGATGAACTGGTCGTCCAGACACGGGGGCCCGGGTCTGGCGGGCCACCCGACAACAACCCACAGCGCTCTGGCTTGAGCCATGACAACAATAGACGTTGGCTATCTACCACATAGCTCACAACGTATTGACAGTCATCTGGCCCGATTAGCCCAATTTGACTTGCTCTCCATATACCGGCAGCCTCGGGAATTGAGCGTTCTATCGTCTTGACGCACTGCAATGTACGTGATGCTTACAAGCCCCGGGTCATCTGAATCAGTGCTGCTCGCGAGCGTGCAGCCTTCCCTATGCAATCCTTGCTCAATACCTACTCATCGCCCTTCCCGACTCTATGAAAATCAATGCTACCGTCGGCGGTCAAGCTGCCGCCGCACGCCCACGAGGTTGTATACTAGTTAAGAATTTCAAGTAGGCTGCTTCGCACGCCAACGACGCGGCCCGGAAACTTGGTCAGTGAGCAGCCAAGTCTTCACAACTTTGAATGGAGAAGGGTACCGCAAGGAGTGATCCATCCAGCGAGACCCTAAATCAATATGGACAGATTTACGCCTCGCCACTCGCTAATCAGGCTTAATCCGGGGTCAGTCCCTGAGGCAAGACAGTTGGCCAATATGACACTCGAATTGGCTGAGGTAAGGTCCAGAATCGTTCGCGAAACTATGGGGGCAGTTTCTCCAAAGCGACAGCTTAAAGCTGTTGATATGATCATGCAGAAACATCATGACGCCATTGCCGCACTAGTCTCGGCCGCTAGGCGTAACGGGCGAGTACTGGCACCAGCTGACGGGCTCCAATTGATAGTTTCTGTAATTGAGCACGCCACTATGGCTTCCTATTGGTTGCAGCTCGCCAGACATTTTCGGAAGCTTCCATCGTCCGCCGAGCAACGCGATCAGTCTCCACAGAAGTCACGTCAGCAACGCATGAGAGTACTCAATCGAATCAAATCAAACTGTCAGCTAGTAATTGATCTTATGGATGAGCTTTCCAGTATTACCCCTCAAAGAGGCAGGCACCTGGTCGAGCAACTCTTCGAGACATTCGACTTGCAGATTCTCTGCGTGCAGATCCTCGCGACAATCTCAGCGACCTACACAGCAGGCGGTGGCGCACCGCTTCCTCCGAGCGAACTCGACGAAATGATCGTAGAGCTCGATCAAGTTCGATTCTCGCCGGGATTCCATTCCCGCCCTTTCGGAGATAAGGATCTTCTCTGGCAGACAATAGCTTCCGTTCAGGAAGCCTTGGATAATCCTGACGAAGTCAGGGATGCCCTGACGCAGCGACGACGGCTGACAGGTCGTGACGAGGACTCTCGATTGCTGCTCCTCGTCGATCTCATTAGCCACTCCGACGGCGCTGAAGAGCGACTTGAGCTTGTTAATGAGTTGAAAAGCCTAGCGAAAAGAGCCAACGCAGGTCCTATCTTCTCACGGGCTCGCCTGGGAAGGATGTCAATATTCCGGGACTCCTACTGGTATGTTGCCAATGAAGCAGATGTCAGAGAGACAATCGGGCGTTCGCTGTTTAATGATTGTTTCGCGAGCTACGAGCAGTGGCTATATGGCAAGTCCAGCCCGCCAGACGCCAGAACGGTGCGTGTATTCACCGGATGGCAAGGTGCCGGCGGAGTTGTCTGGGAATCAAATGGCACTGCCGAGAAGCAGTCATTGACGTTGGATCCCGAACTCGTTACACGCCTGTTTGTCGTCACCGAAACCCGAGGGCCGGCGACCGAGCAAAAAGCATTGCGCGATGTTACCGCGCATCTAACGGATAAGCTGGGTCCGGCCCTACATCCAGCGTTCCCTTCCTCTGGTGAGAAAAGGCTGCAGGCTGTTGGTCAGATGGGGACGCTTCCCATACTTGCTGCACGGGTGGCTGGGGGCGCATTGGGCTCATCCGCGGAAGTCGCATACAAACATCCGAACGCCAATGCCACCTTCCGCTCACAAGGCATAAATTTCCCCGTGCAGTTGGCGATAGTCGACAACTGCTTCAAAGAGCAGGCTCGAGCAGTAAGAGATGCTGCACGCCTCGCGGCATCAAGGCACGGCACCGAATGCGAGATCCTTGAGTTTAACAGCGAGACCGGCACTCTATCACTAGACGAGCTAATCAACGCAGTCAGATCTGTGTCCAGCGCTGTTCTATTTTGTCACGTTGAGAGCCCAATAACTGATGCGGGCTCAACAGGGTTGGTGCTCGGACCGTCCGGTAGACTTGCGGTAGACGTGCTTGCATCCCTTGATCTGAGTGGCGTCGATGAACTCGCACTGATTGGCTGTGCGTCCGGCCGAAGCAATCCATTTCTAGGAGAAGTAACGCTCGCGCACGCTGCGGCGCTAGCTGGAGTGGGCGAGATCGCTTATACCCTCTGGCCAATTCGGCCTAATGTCGGGTCTCGATTTTTGAGCGGAATGCTCGAGGCCCGCTCGGAAGGGCAGACGATGAGGAAATTCCTTGCGCGAAAGTTCGACGAGGACTCGCTGAAGGCCGCACCATTCGGCATCATGAGACCGTAGCCGGAAATTGCACATTAACGCCGCAGATCTTTCGGCATACCTGCTCCTGCGGTTACCGGACAACGTGCAAACTGGGCTCTGCCCATCCGAGAACGCTGAGGTCACGGATGAGCCACTCATACTCCAACTGGGTCGCGAGCCTGGGGTGGTACGGAGCGATCCGCTCGGACCGGATGCTGGCCGTCGCGAATGGGCTGCTCACCGAGTAGCCTTCACCTCGAGCGTGTCCTGGGTGAAGAAACACGGCCATTTTCACCTCGCGGGTGTCGGCCCGGTC
>CAVZTJ010000003.1:0-1270648 GCA_963778075.1 uncultured Actinomycetota bacterium
TGATCCGGGCGTGCGGGGCCAGGTCGATGCCGACCACGTCACAGCCCGCGGCCATCGCCAGCCGCGCGGCGAGCTGCCCCACCAGGCCGAGGCCGATCACGACCACCTTGGAGCCCGGGCCGGCCTCGGCCAGGCGCAGGCCGTGCAGCGCGATCGAGGCGACGGTCGTGAACGCGGCGTCCTTCGCCGGCACGCCATCCGGAACCGGCACACACAGCAGCCCGGGCACGGCCTGGAACTCGGCATGGTTGGCCTTGCCGGCACCGCCGGTCGCCACCAGCTCGCCGGGCCGCAGCCCGCTGACCATCGAGCCGACCTCGACCACCTCGCCCGCGGCGGAGTAGCCGAGTGGCAAGTCCTCGGCCAGGCGGCCGCGCACGCTCTGCGCGGTGGCCGACAGGCCCTCGGCTTTGGCCTTGCGCACCACCTGGCGGACGAGGTCCGGGCGCGCCCGTGCCTTGGCCAGCAGGCTCGACTGGGCCAGCGTGGTCACGGCCCGTTCCGTCCCCGGCGATATCACCGAGGCAATCGTGCGTACCAGTACCTCGGTCGGCTCCGGGGTCGGTTCGGGTACGTCAAGTACCTCCACCGGGCCGCCCCTGACCGGCTGAACGACGCTCTTCACACTGTCCTCCATATTCCGGCGGTCCCGCCGAGGGTCCGGCGCCAGCACGTGCTGACCCGCACCGGCAGTCCGGCATCGATCCGGCAGGTCAGCACCGGGGCAACGGAAGTGGCGTGGAAGCCGGTGGCGACCATGCCTGGCTCGACGCCGAGCCGCAGCGGGCCCGACGCGCTGATGCTGACAGGGAAGTCACCCGCTGCCGTGCTGACCACGGCCCCGTCCGCCTGCAGCTGCACGGCCGCCCCGGGTGCGAGGTGCCAGCGGACCACGACCTCGTGCCGCCTGCCGCCCGTCACCTCGTCGTTCACCTCGAGTCCGGCGCTGGTCAGCGTCCAGCGGCGGCGGTGTACCGGGCGGCCGGGCAGCCGCCGGTACCCGTCGTGCGCGGCTTCGGCCACCACGCGCTCGGTACCGGCGCGGGCGGACGGATCGTGCACCCGGGCGCGGCGCCCGGCCCGGAACGCTCCCCACACCTCGGTGGAGTCAGTGCCGTCGACCTCCGCGGTGTTGTGCGCCGCGGTGGACCGCTCGTAGCTGCGCACCTGGCCAGGGGCGTACGTCGACGTCCCGGTGTCGATGAGCAGCGGCGCGCCGTCGACGTGCAGCAGGCAGCCGAGGGTGTCGGCGTGCGCGTGGGCCGGCAGCTCATCCGGGCAGGGCGCGCCGACGTCGGCGATCAGGTGCCAGCCGCCGACCGCGGCCCGGATCAGCCCGGTGTCGGGAAGCGTCACCAGGGGCGTTCCCGGTGCCGTCTCCGGCTGCAGCGCGGCGACCACGGCGCGGGGGACCGGGTACCCGTCGTTGAGCAGCGGCACCTCGCCATCGGGGTCCAGCACCGTGCCGAGCCAGCGGCGCATCTGGGCGATCGCCAGCGTCAGCCGCGGAGCGGGCGCCCGCCCGGCGGCGCTGAGCAGGTTCGATACGTCGATGAGATCGGCGAGCACCTGGCAGTGGTAGGCGGGGGCACGCTCGTAGTGGCCGCCGTCGGGCAGCACCTGCACGGCCAGCTGGGCGGTGAGCCGCTCCAGCGCCCTGGCGAGCAGCCGCTCGTCGCGCAGGAAGAGCCCGAGCCCGGCCAGCGCCTTGAGGCCCTTGATCAGATGATTGCCGCCCACGTCGGACTCGAGATGACGGCGGAGGAACCCGGCGTGCGCGGTGACCTCGCGCAGAAAGTCCGGCTCCAGATCGCTGCCCGCGACCAGGTCGCGGTACAGCCCGCACCACGACCAGGCCCGCAGCGCCGTGGGGTAGGGCAGCCAGGCGTCGCCGTGCCCGAAGACGCAGGCGGCCTGCCAGGACTGCCACAGCCGGGCGAACATGCCCCTGGCGGCGCCGCGGTGGGCTTCGGCCGTCAGGCCCCACGCCCAGTCCCAGTAGTGCAGGTGGTAGCGCCACAGCTGCGGCGCGTCGGCGTGCTGCCACTGCGCCGGCTCGCCGAGGTCCCTGATCACCCCGAGGAGCGTGATCCGGCCCGACGCCAGCTGGGCGAGGCCTGGCCAGCGCCGCGGTGCGATCGCGTCATGCGGCGTGAAGCTGGTCGGCCAGCCGCCCGCGCTGACCGGCCGCGCGCTGGCGAGCAGCCGCTGGCCAAGCTCCGGCCAGCGCCGCAGCGCGGCGCGCTGCGCGCGCAGCCGCGCCCGGTGCGCAACCTGAGACGGCTGAAGGTGCACGGCCGTGCGGCCGAGCAGCGCGAGCTCTTCGGCGGTCATGCGCCTCGCCCCGCCTTGATCGCCCTGCCACGTTGCCCCCACCGGCAGCACGGTACCCCAGGCAATAACTCTGCGTTGCAACTTCTTAACGCTAAGTTATTAAGGTAGACCAGGCTGTTCTCCGACGGGCGAGTCGATTGGGGCTCGGTCAGGGCGACGAACGCCCGCAGGCCAGTGCCGCGATGAGCCGCAAGCGATACCCCGACATACCGGGGGCAGCCCGCCTTTAGGTAGCCTTCGGTAAGCATGTTATCGCAATATGTTGCGAGGCTTTACCGGGCTGTTGCCGTCCGGCATCCCTAGCCCGCGCCGCTGACATCGCCAGATGACTTTGACGCCGATTTTGTCACTAATGGTCCGGCTTGGTTCAGTGGACCCGGCTTCATTGGGGCATATTTGTCAATTCTTTTCCGGATTTATTTTATTCATCGGGCAATGCGGCTGGCCATGTTCCCCAGGGCAAAATTTGCAATTACCGCTCGCGTCCCCGATTGCTGATGCTGTAACTTTCTGCACTGCCATCGTTACGGTGGCGACCAGCCCGACCGCCAAAAACGGAAAATTACCCCTAGGAGGACGCAGGGTCATGAGGGTGTTTATTGCGGGCATCGACGGTTATCTTGGCTGGTCCCTGGTACAGCATCTGGCCCGGCGTGGCCACGAAGTTGCAGGTGCGGACGCACTCCTGCGCCGGTCATGGGTCGAAGGAATGGGGTCGTCAAGCGCCATTCCCATCGCGCCGATCGAGGACCGTCTCCAGGCCCTGCGTGAAAACACTGGGCAGGCTGTCCCGTTCTGGCAGGAGGATCTGCGCGAGTACTCAGTCGTCGACCACATTTTCAGGGAGTTCCAGCCCGAGGCCGTAATTCACCTGGGTGAATGCCCTTCAGCCCCATATTCGATGATTGACCGCGAACACACCATGTTTGTGCAGATGAACAACCTGACAACGACGTTCAACCTGATGTTCGCCATTCGTGACCTCGCCCCGGGCGCGCACCTGCTCAAGCTGGGGACAATGGGCGAATACGGAACCCCGGACATCGACATCGCCGAAGGGTTCTTTGAGGTCGAATTCCGCGGCCGCAAGGATTACCTGCCGTTCCCCAGACAGGCGCCAAGCTGGTACCACTGGTCGAAGGTACACGGGTCGAACAACCTCATGTTCGCCTCCAAGATCTGGGGGCTGCGGGCGACCGACGTCATGCAGGGTGTCGTCTTCGGCACCCGGATCGATGGGATGAGCGACGACCCGAGGCTCAAGACGAGGCTGGACTTCGACCAGGCGTTCGGCACCGCGATCAACCGGTTTGCCTGCCAGGCGGTCATCGAGCATCCGCTGACGCCCTACGGGACGGGCGGCCAGGCACGCGGGTTCCTGCCGCTGCGTGACTCCATGCAGTGCCTCACGCTGGCTCTGGAGAACCCGCCGGAAGCCGGCGAGTACCGGGTCTTCAACCAGTTCGAAGAGGTCTACAAGATCCGCGCGCTGGCCGGGATCGTCCAGAACGCAGCGCGGGACGTCGGCCTGAAGGTGGACATCGCCTGCGTGGAGAACCCTCGTGCGGCGATCGAGAAAGAGGAGCACCACTTCGCCCCGGACCACCAGAGGCTGGCCGACCTCGGCTATCAGCCGACCCACGACGTAGCCACCGAGGTGCGGATCATGCTGGAGGACCTGCTGCCGCACCGCGATCGAGTCGCCAAGCACCCCGACGCGCTGCTCCCCAACGTCCACTGGGATGGCAGGCAGCACCGCGTCGGATTCGTCGACGTACCAGAGCAGCGCCATCCGGATGCCGCGGCCGCCGTGCCCGAACCTGACCAGGCCACGGCGGACAGCTACGTCCCGTTCCACCGTCCTCCGATAGAAGAGGAGGACATCGCGGCGGTGCGGAAGGTCCTCGAATCGGGCTGGCTGACGCACGGTCCCGTGTGCCGCGAGTTCGAAACGGAGTTCGCCTCTTATGTCGGCACAAACCGGGCGGTGTCGCTTTCCTCGGGCACGGCCGCGCTGCACCTTGCGCTGGTCGCGCTCGGCGTCGGTTCGGGAGATGAGGTCATCACCACCCCCCTCACGTTCTGCTCCTGCGCCCAGGTGATCGAGCATGTGGGAGCCACGCCCGTCTTCGCCGACATCGACTCGGTCACCATGCAGATCGCCCCGGCCCAGATCGAGCGCATGCTGAGCCCGCGCACCAAGGCGATCATCGCGGTCGACTACGGCGGTCACCCCTGCCGAATCGAGGAGATCGTGAAGCTGGCCCACGACCATGGCGTCGCGGTCGTCGAGGACGCGGCGCACTCGCTGGGCGCGGCAGTGGGCGACCGGGTCATCGGCTCGATCGCGGACATCACCGCGTTCTCGTTCTACGCCACCAAGAACATCACTACTGGCGAAGGCGGCATGCTCACCACCGCCACGGAGTATCTCGCTGATCGTGTCGAGCGGCTACGGCTGCACGGGATCGAGCGGGACGCATGGCGCAGGTACCGCCAGGGCGGCAACTGGTCCTATGACGTGGCCGAGCTCGGCTTCAAGATGAACATGACCGACCTACAGGCCGCGCTTGGCCTCAGCCAGCTGCGCAGAGAACCCGCGATCAGGGCGGGCCGCGAGGCGGTCGCAAACCAGTACACGGCCGCGTTCGCGACGCTGGGAGACCTAGTCGAACTGCCAGTGGTCGAGGAGGGGGTGCGCCCGGCTTGGCACCTGTACCCGCTGCGCCTTTCCGGCGCCGCGCGGCACAGCCGGGACCAGCTCTTCAAGGACCTGGAAGAGCTAGGCATCGGCAGCAGCGTTCACTTCACCCCGATCCACCTGACCTCGTACATCGGAGAACGCATGGGATTCCATGGGGGCGACTACCCGGTGGCCGAGGACACTTACTCGCGGGTACTGTCGCTGCCGCTGTACGGGCAGATGTCACCCGAAGACGTGCAGCGCGTGATCAACGCCGTGACGAGCCTGGTACCCGGCTATGCCGACTGAGCGCGTCACGCCGGGCCCGACCATGCCTGGGGCGACCCTGTCCGGTGCTGTTCGGATCCCCTCCCAGCGTGCCGCCGAGATCCCTGCCGTAACCCAGCGCGACGCACGCCGCGCGGCCGATGCAATTAAACGCGGTCTCGACGTAGTGCTGAGCTGCGCTCTCCTGGCCGTGGCCATGGTCATGCTGGTGCCGGTGTGCGTCGCGATCATGCTCGATTCCCCGGGCTCCCCGGTGTACCGGCAGTGGCGCAGCGGCAAGGACGGCAGGCCCTTCAAGATCCTAAAGCTCAGGACGATGGTACCCGGAGCCGACCGGAAGGGGCCGGAGCTCACTCAGGAGGCTGATCCGAGGGTCACCAGGATCGGGTCGGCGCTCCGCCGCTGGAGCCTCGACGAGGTGCCTCAGCTGATCAACGTGCTAGCCGGGCAGATGAGCCTGGTCGGCCCCCGTCCGGAGCTGGTCTCGATCGTGGACACCTACACGCCACGGCAGCGCAGGGTGCTCACCGTCAAGCCAGGCCTGACGGGCTGGGCTCAGGTCAATGGCAGGGATGACCTCTCGATCCCCGAAAAGCTCGAGCTGGAGCTCGCCTACTTGGCCAACCGCAGCACTAAGGGAGACCTCGTCATCATGGTGAAGACCGTGGGCGTGGTCATGAGCGGCAAAGGAACCAAGCGGTGAGCGGCGGCAGCCCGATTGGGCGGCGGTCCAGTCCCTATCAGGTCCTCGTGACAGGTGGGTCCGGTTTCATCGGACGCAGGGTGGTGAGTGCGCTGCTTGCGGATGGTGCCGAAGTCACCGTGGCCGATAAACGGCCATTTCCCAAGAGCGATGAAACCTGTGGCACGGTTCGCATGGTCCTCGGAGACCTATGCGATCCATCGATCGTGAGCCAGGCTGTGCGTCCTGGAATCGACGTCATCATCCACCTGGCCGCGCTGACACGAGTTCTAACGTCAATTGAAGAGCCGGCGGCCACTCACCGTGTCAATGTGGACGTCACAGCGGCGCTCCTCGAGTGCGCGCGCTCCCGCGCCGTCGAGACATTTCTGTTCGCTTCCACCAATGCGGTAACGGGAGACGTAGGTCGCGCGACCATCAGCGAGCAGATCCCACTTCGGCCTCTCACCCCCTATGGGGCGACAAAGGCTGCCGCTGAGATGCTGATAGGTGCATACTCCGCAAGCTATGACATGATCGGCTGCTCGCTACGGTTCTCGAACGTCTACGGCCCAGGTATGCAGGAGAAGGACAGCTTCATCGCTCGCCTGATGCGGGCCGCGCGGGATCGCAGTGGTGTGCAGGTGTACGGCGACGGCAACCAGACGCGTGACTTGGTTCATGTCGACGACATAGTTGCAGGCATGCTGGCGGCGTGGCGCTCTGGCTACAGCGGGCCTCTCATTCTCGGCGCTGGAAAGTCGGTGTCAGTCAATGAAATGGTGGACGCGGCGCGCCGCACCAGCGAGCGTGACATTCCGGTACAACATGTGCCGTGGAAGCAAGGTGAAATGCCTGCCGTTACGATAGACATTTCCGCTGCCCGCGCGCTCGGCTATAGGCCGACACATGACCTCAAGTCCGGTCTAGCCACTGTCTGGCCAGAGTTTTCGGGGATAGGAGAGCGATGAACGTCCACGCGGGTGGCGAGGCCATCGATAGCGCAGAGTCAAGGGAATATCTCTTGAGCCGTGAGCACGAACGCATCCGCGCCACGTATCACTACTACGACTCCAGCGAAGGGGAGCAGCGCAAACGCGATCTCGCAAATCCTGGGGTTCGCCTAAACGCAGAGGGCCGATGGTCGGCGCTCGAGCAGGCGCTGTCGGCGCATCGTCTGCCTGCTGGGGTGAGCATCCTGGACGTGGGTTGCGGGGGCGGTGATGACCTGCGACGAATTGCCGACCAGTTTGCTCTGCTGTATCCCTCACTTCATGGCATCGACCTTCTGCCCAATCGCATTGCTAGGGCCTCTCAGGCTGTTCCTGGTGCGAAGTTCAGCGTAGGAGGTGCCGAGTGTCTTCCATACGAAGATCAGCGTTTTGATGTGGTCATTGCCGCTACAGTTTTTAGTTCGATTCTAGATCAAAGCCTTTCGTGTGCAGTGGCAAAAGAGATCTCACGGGTTCTTTCCGCCACCGGCATCGTGATCTGCTACGACATGCGCTACCCGAATCCCTGGAATTCGCACACGAGGTCTATCGGCCGCTCGGAAATAATGGAGATGTTTCCAGGAGCTGAGATCCAGTTGTCATCCGTTACGCTTCTACCACCGCTGGCGCGACGCCTAGGTGTGGCAACTGAGTTGCTCTATGGGCCACTCCACGCGTTGCCTTGGCTCCGCAGCCACTATGTGGCTGTGATATCCACCGCGCGCAATCGCTGAGCTGAAATGCGATTCTCAGATGAACGTCCAGCGAGGAAGAGAAGCGACATGACGTCGACATGGAACGTCGACAGAGTAATCACGGAAAAGCGACCACGTGGGATAGGGGCTCTGCACTTTTTTTGCCTGATGGCCGGAGCGCGGATAATACGGACTTTCGCCCGGGGCCACTCATGGTTTTTGATGAGTCGGGTGACCGTCGTTCTCCGAGGAATCTTCTTCGGGCCGAGCAAAGCTGTCTTTCGTGTCTTTGGTTGCCGGTCAATAGAAATAGCCCTGACCGATGACTACTGGGTTCCTTCCATTATGCTAGGACATGAAAATGAGCGCGAAATTCTGACCATTCTCCCGCAAATACTCGATGAGGACTCACTGTTCGTAGACGTCGGCGCCAATGTGGGTTGGTGGAGCTTGTACGCAAGCACCATCATCCCCGACCCCGCTCGCGTAGTCGCCATAGAGCCCGCTGCGAGCACTTTCGGTGATCTGATGCGGAATTGCCAGCTGAACCAAAATTCTTTCACATGCCTACGCGCGGCTATATGGAGTGAAGGAGGTCAGCGACTTTCGCTTCGATTCAGTAATCGAGCACGAGAAGGAGCTCATGTAGAGTGGGATGGCGGACCGAGCAATCGAAACTTCGATCACACGGAGCAAGTGCCTTCCGTATGCCTCGACGACATAATAGATGATTCATCTATGCCCGTCAGCTCCCTCGTTGTGAAGCTGGACGTTGAAGGCGTTGAAATTCAGGCACTGCGAGGAGCTCAGAGAAACCTCAATGAAATCGATGTGATCATATACGAAGATCACGGAAACGACCCTGAGGCTCGAGTGACCTCGGCAGTCATGGAGCTCGGATTTGAGATCTTCTTTGGGGATCGTTCTGGACAGATGCGGCCTATCAACTCTATTGACGAGGCACGGGCAGTTAAACGAAATGCAAGAATCGGTTATAACTTCTTTGCTGTGCGTCCTCGATCGCGGACCGCAGGCGAAGTGCACGAGCGGCTACGTCAGGCATGTAGGAAAATTTGAACTCAAAGGGGAACTGGCTCAAGAGGGATAACGCGATCCGCAAGGTTCTGCTCGTGACGACGCCTACGGCTCAACACGTGGTTGATATGTCCTGCTTCGGCGCATGCTGACCTTCCACGATGCGTTGCGACCTCTGATCGTCTCATGCCATATTGCTCCAGCCCTAAGCTCAGGTCCGGTCTAGAGCAACTGCCTTTCGGCCACTGAGCGGACTCAATGATTGTCGACGACGGTCGAATTGGCTCTGGCACCAGTTTCCGTGAGCCTGTCTGGCATGTCGGCCGGGGCCGTGTTGCGGCTTTGTGATCACGCGAGTCATGCCGATCTTGGCGTTGCTGAAGTCCTGGCCCCGCACCTAGATGGGGGTGCTGGCACAGTGGGTGTCTACCGCACGCAAGTCGGTCGGCGTCCAGGCCAGGCGGATCAACGGCAGCCTGCCTGCAATGCGGGTGGCCAGCCGGCCAGCCGCCGACGCGTCAGCTGACCCGCTCCGGCAATCTGTCGACCGGCCGGCAGGTCTCGACGTCGACCAGCACGCTCCCCGTAGGTGTGCCCGCGGGCCGGGCATAAGAGCCGGCCGGGTGTGACGTCGGGCACACAACCGCTACGAGCGTCACTGCGCCAGCGGCTGGCAGCACGGGCACGTGAGCGCTGGCCGCAACTCGACGGCATCACCGTCCGCTGGCACGGCGAGTTCGCCTACGTCGCCGGCCGGCTCCCCGACGGCACCGCGCTGCCCCTGATGCGGCTCCGCTACGCCGGCTCCGCCACCACCTGGGGCTTCGCCATTTACCGCGCCAGCCACGACGACTACGAAAAATCCATCCTCCCCAGCGGCTACCCGGCCGGGGCCCCGCAAGAAGCCCTCGACTGCGCCTGCGGCCTCTACCTCGGCGACACTACGGCCTGGCTCGACCCGCCACCCCCGACGAATTAACAGCGCGACCACTAGCTCCTGCAGCTGCTGCGCGGCCCGCAAGCGAATGCTCATCCCGCGCTGTCGTTACTCGGTCAATATGTACTGATCCTGCGCCCAAGTCCCGCCTGGAAGAGCCCTGCGAGCATGCCGGCATTGACGACGGCCAGGCTCCAAGCGTGCGTGGCCAATGGAATACGACGGCCGCGACGCGAGGCAGCCGCACCCAAGGCAACTGCGGCGCCAACTGTTCCGTAAAGCCCAAATACTATTGGCCGGAGTGCCGCGGTCGCTGGACCCCAGACGGCGAAGGGAATCCCGATGACGAAGAGGGGGGTCATCCAGCGGAGCAGCTTGTGAGATACTATCGACCACCATAGGCCGGGCCGTGACATAACGTTGACCTTCCGAAGTTCACGTAGCGTACCGGCCATATTCTTGGTTACCATGCGAGTTCGGGCGCGGAACTCTGCAGCTGCAGAAGGGCTGGTGGCGTCGCTGGCTACCGCTTCGGTGGTATATACGACCTTGAACCCCTTCCTCATTGCACATATCGGTGTTGAAAAGTCCACGTCTTCATCGGGAAGCAGTGGCTCGAAGCAGGACTTTCTGATGGCCATGCCCGGCCCGGATGCAGTAGCCAGAAGGCCGAGCCTCGATTCAAGAGACCGAAGACTCAGCTCGAGCGCCCAGTAAAGACCCGCGCGTTCACGGCCGCCATCACGCCAGAGCAGCCTTCCTACCGCCACCCCGACCTTCGGATCTATGAAAGGTTGTGAAATAGCGTATACGAATCCTGGCCTGAAATGTGTCTCGGCGTCAGTGAAAACAATGATTCCATGGGCGGCTGCGCTAACGCAGTCGTTGGTGACCAGTGCCCTTCCACGCTGATTTGGGAATTCCAACACCCTTACCCTTGAATCGGGATAGTTGCTAGCGAGTTGAGCCGTATCGTCAGTCGAGCCATCAGACCCGATGATCACCTCACCGATTGAAGCATCCTGAGCAAGGATATTGGAAATGCGTCTTTCGATAACCGAGCTTTCGTTGTGTGCAAGCACGACAACCGAAATCGGAGAGTCGATGGGCCCTTGGTCCCGGTATGAGTCGGAGGATTTGCTTGATCCTTGCAAGAGAGCAAGCAGCGCGGGATAGCCAGCATAAGTGTACAAAAGGAGAAAAACGCAGATCCAGAACGCGGCCGCAAAAACAAAGGACATGGTCTAATCCTCGCTATCCTTATCACTCAGATCGGGAAAGGTCGACTTGATACAGCGCCAAATGGTGGAGATCTGCTTTTGTGCAGTATGTTCGTCAGCAAAATCCCAGGCGCCGGCACTTATCTGTTGGCGTAGCGCCGAGTCCGTCAGCAGCCTGCGGATCGCCTCCGCAATGCAAGAGGGATCTTCGGGAGGAACTAGCAGACCATTGACCTCATTGGTGATGATGTCCGGGATGCCTCCCACGCGAGTGGCGACAATCGGCAGACTGTGAGCCATGGCCAGCAAAAGAACTTTTGGTATACCTTCTTGCCTGGAAGGCTGTACGAGCAAGTCGGCCCCGGCAAGCGCCTGAGCAAGCTCAGGACCATCTGGCAACCAGCCGTGAAACACAACATTAATGTCGGCGAGCTGTGCCTGCGATCGGAGATCGGCCTCTAAGGGCCCGCTACCAACTAGATCAAGGCGAAAGCTCATGCCCTCGACCAACAGCATCTGCATGGCCTGAAGTAGAAGATCAATACCTTTCTCTGGAGCGAATCGGCCGACGAAAAGGATCGATGGGCATACTTGCCCACTACTTCGGTCGACCTTCGCAGCCACCCGGTCAATTAGGCTTGTAAAGGTTACCGACACGTCGCGCACCCCTCTGATTCTTAGATGTTCAGCTAGGTGGCTGCCGTAGGCAAATGTCGCAGCGTGCCGGGCTATCCACGAGATGCTCATCCACTCAGCCCGGGCAGCCAAGAGGATTCCGAAACGCAGCGCCGAAGGATGGCGTTTGGTTAGAGCACCTGCCGCCGGAGGGCCAACTAGAAAGAGCGCGATCGGCTTTTTCAGAAGTCGGGTAATTATGAAAGCCAGTATCGCGTTAGCTGCGGGGACACGGATGATGACTAGATCGCTTCCGCGTATCGCTCGAGTCAATGCCGGGATGTTTTGCATCAACGCCAACGGTAGCTTAATAATATAATGAGAAAGGCGAAGGTAGGGAAACGTAGGAATTACGACATTGCCCTCAATTGAGAGTTGCTGCGCGTGCGAGCGTCGATGATGACGTGGCAGGCCCATGACCGGCGAGCACAGCGTGACTCCGCTGGCTGCCCCGCCGAGTTTGGCGGCAAAGCGGTAGAAGTCCCCTCGGTGTGTTCTTAGCTTCCCGTCACGAAAAATAAAGGCGTTATCGTCGATAAAGACGAGTGATATGCCGCTGGGTCTGGCAGGAGGTAGCGAAGCCATTCGCTGTTTCCATTCTAAGCGATAGGGATACGGGCCGTCTCGGAAGGAACTCTTCGCAATCCAGGTATACATTCCAGCCAGGCTAGATGCATAACGCTCAAAATATAAATGATCCAGAAATAAATACTCTTATAGAAAGTGTCGGTGAGGGAAAGGAGGGCCAACGTCAAAAGCATCCCGAAGCCTTGCAAGTAGAGTACGCGAGCCTGCACTTCTAGGTAGTTGTCCCTTAGCTGGCGTGCTAGCGTCAGGTACCTGTAGAGTGGAACCGCGAAGAGCAAAATGAAAACAAGTAGTCCAGGTATGCCGAGTTCCGCGAACAAGTTCAGGTATGCATCGTGGGCATCCTCATCCCATGCGTTAACGGCGGGAAATCCGTAGTAACCTACACCGCCCAGCGGATGAGCCATTCCGACGTGATAGGCCATCTGCGCTAGTGGTATGCGGGAGCTTTGGTCTACTGTCTGAAGTCTGGTGAGTGAAAGTTCTTGGCCGCCAAAATAGCTGTGGAGGATAAAGATTGCGACCAAGGCCGGTATGGCAAGAGCAACTAGCGTGCGCGCCCGCACTGGGATCAAATCTCTTCCAACTGTTATAATGACGATCCCAGCGATGGCAATTCCTACGGTTGACGACCTTGACAGGCTAAGCATTATGGCGGCGATATACAGTGCGCCACAGGATGCGGCCATAAGCCGAATTCTTTTACTAGCCCCCGACGTCGTCGCTCGTGCCAAAGCCAAAGGGAATGCCGTGGCAATCATAAAGGCATCGGCGTTTCTGGTACCGATTTGAGTGCTATTTGCCGATGTAAACTGGAACCAGTATGTCTGATGTGAGGCTAGAAGATATAGCCCATATATGGTCAGTATGGTGAGTAGGACCATTAGCAGCGTTGACGAGCGCTGGAGTGTTGTTCCCGAGACCCTAGTGCGAGCGGCGATCACAGCCGCAGCCAGCACATAGAACATGAGTGATATCAGATGTGCGAACTGGGGAGGCTGAGACCAGGACAGGCTCAGCATTGCCCAAGCGCCGAAGAGCATGATAATCGCAGCGCATCGTTTGCTGGTCCTTGAGGGTGTGACGGGAGACTTAAACGAGATCAAAGCCCAATAGGCCAGCATAGCGAGCGCGGCCGCTACATATGGGAGTAGGAAAGAATGAGTTGGCACTCGAAACTGGCTGAAAGGAATAGTTGGAACAAGAATTATTACTAGGAATAGTAGCGCTCTGTCAATAACAGATTCGTAGTTTTCAGACTTTCGTCCGGAAGCGGGATCGGATGGTGAATACGTGGGAGCGCGGTCGGAACGCGGAGGCAGAAAGGAGGCTGGCCTATTCATGACGAGACCCTGGCCGACGCTCTATACAGCGCTGGGGCGTGGTTACGGGTTATCTTGCGGTGCAGCGTGCCAGCCAGTGCGAGGGCGACCACGGCGTCACCGAGCACGACAGATATGGCTGCTCCCTGTAGGCCCCAATGTGTCGTTGCAGGAAAGAAGGCGGCGCTAAGAACGGCCAAGCCGAGAATGGACACTAGCATATACAACTTCTGGTGCCCCGAGGCAGAAAGGCAAGTTCCATAGGTGAAACGGGCTGCGTAACATAGCAGGTCGACGGACAATATACGAAAAATTGGTACTGCTTGATGGTACTCACTGCCAAGAAGCAGTGCTACAGCAGGTGCAGCAAAAATGACACCCACGATGGCACCTCCACCTCCTCCTATCAACATCAGATTGCGCAATCGTCGATGCAGCTCGATAAATTTGTCTATATCTTTGGCATGCGATTCGGATAGCGTTGGGTACAGAGCCATTGGAACTAGGAAACCGGCACCGGTTAGCGTGATTATCAGTCTATAGACCGCTGAGAAAAGCCCGAGTTTGTTTGATCCATAAACGATCCCGACAAGGACGATCGGCAACGTGTCGTACACGAGAAGAAGGCCTCCGGCAAGGGCGAAGTGAACGGAGTGTCTGATGTGTGCCACCCAAGAGCCGAGCTGAAAAGATATCTTTATCTGCACTTTGGCGCCCCACCTCAAATAGAGCGCCAGCACGACCGAACCAAACAGCCATGACAAGGACCAAAGGAAGGTGGCAAGGGCAGCGCCAGATGGCCCGCGAACGAGAATGTCCGCAAATCCCAGGAACACGGCACCTGCTGCAATGCTGCCAATGGCAAGGGTCCGAAAGCGCTCAAGACCTTTCAGTGCGAAATCGAGATACAACGGCCGTAGCGTTAGATAGAGGCTGGCACCGGCGAATATTAGCTTCGTAGCCTTTGGCAAAGGCCACAGGGCTAGACCGATCAGGCATGCCAGCGTTCCTATCAGGCCTGCGCTCACTCTGAGCCCGAGGAGGGAAGCGGTAGTTCGGGTGGCATTGCCTTTATTTCGCGCCATCTCCCTTATGCCGTACATGGTCGTACCAAGGTCGGTGGCCTGCCATGCATAATAGATGAGCGATTGGGCTAGTACGAAGATCCCGTACTGTGCTGGATGGAGCACGCGTGCAAGAAGCAAGTTGGCGATAAAAAACCCGATCTTCCCTGACCCGTCACCAACGGCCAGCCAAAAGATGTTGGCGATTTCTCGACCCCCCAGAGCGCGGCTTGCGAGGGCCACTATGGGTCCGGATACGAGTCTGGGTTGAGGCCGGTGCGCGCCTTTAGGGGCAGAGTGCGTGCCAAGGCCGGTGGTGTACCGTCGTGTGGACCGCGAGCATACTTCCGAGAACTTCGTCAAGAAGGCCGCCAGTTGGTCCGATGTGGGTAGAAATTGCACGATGCTTACAATCAAAGGCGCATCGATCTGATAGAGCTATTCATGCAGGTGCGCTTTCGATTTCTAGCCAGAGTTTAGGGTGGCAAGGCGCTGAGTTCAGGCTGTCGTAGAAACTGGTAGACGCCGGTCTAGGGATGTAGTGGATGTTGATAGCGCTACACTAACGAAGTTGTGAGGAGTAGAGAAAGACGGATTTGTAGCGTGTCGGCACTTGGTACCGGACCGTATCTCGTGCTCGCTGCAAGGTGGCAACCGTCCCTAGCAGTGAAACGGGCAGTTCAGGAATTTTGTCGAGGTACCGTCCGTCGTTGAAGGATGGTCATACGCTGAGGCTGTTTGCGATGGTTTACGTGGCGTGTATCCGCTTTGGTGCCTATCGCGACTGCCTTATCGTGCGCCGCGGTCTATGGGCTTTGGGTAGATTGGGTTGCCAACTGCGGTCTCGTTAGCTGCCGGCGGGCTCGAGGTCATTGGGGTCGAGGTGAACCCGGGGCATTGTCGATCAGGCGGACCACGGTGAGGCGCCGTTCGCAGAGCGGAGCTTCGTCATGGGAGTCGCCGACGCTGTGGCAGCGGGGCTGCGGGGCGGTGAGGTCATTGCGCTGCGGTCGACGGCGCCGCCCGGTACGACCCGCCGGGTCAGCGAGCTGATCGCGGCTTGCGGACCAGATCTACTTCTGCCACACGTGCCGGACATCCCTGCGGACGTGCACCTGGCGCATTGTCCGAGCGGCGCTGCCCGGCCGGATCATGATCGAGATGGCGACCAACGACCGGGTCATCGGCGGGCTGGCGCCGTACTGCGCCGAGCGCGCGGCCGAGCTGCACCGGACGTTCTGCGACGGCGAGCTGTCCTTACCGACGTCGCGAGCGCGGAGATGGCCAATCTCGCCGAGGACGCCTACTAGTAGACTGTCGCGGCTAAGTGTTGGGGTACAGGTGGCGTAGTTTGATGCGGGCGTCGCTGGTGGTGAAGTGCCAGCTGACTTGGCGCTGCGCTGTGTTGGCAGCGTGCTGCCAGGCGGTGAGTTCGGTGTTCAGGGCACCGAGATCGTTGATGCGCCGGTCCAGGCACTGGCGGGTCAGTGCTGACAGTTCAATTTCGGCGATGTTGAGCCAGGACCCGTGCCTGGGGGTGTGGTGGATCTCCAGCCGCTGGGCCAGCGCGAACGCCTCGGCGGGTTCGAAGGCCTCATACAGCGATCCGATGCCGTGGGTGTTGAGGTTGTCCATGACCAGCACCACAGTCTGGGCGCCGGGGTAGTCCGCCGTCAGGATCCGTTTGACCTGGCCGGCCCAGTCGATCTTGGTCCGGCGGGGCTGGGCGTCGGCGCGGCGCCACCCGGCCAGAGGCTCGGCCCAGCAGAAGATCGAGCAGGTGCCGCACCGGGCGTACTCGGAGTCGATTTTCAGGTCGTGGCCGGGGCCAGCCGGAACCGGGGCGCGGACGTGGCCGAGCAGCTGGTAAGGCTTCTCATCCATGCACACCACCGGCCGCGCTGGATCGTAAGGACGCGCGTAGACCGCGAGCACGTCCTCCATCCGGGCCGCGAACTGCGCGTTCGCCGTCGGCGGGATGGTCCAGCACTTCTTCAGGTGCGGGCGAAGCTTCGTTTTTTTAACACCCGGCCGATGGTGGAGTGGTCCATGTCCGGGATGTCCTGGGCCAGCGCCACATGCTTCTCCAGCAACCGCAGCGACCACCGGGCGTGACCCGCGGGCGGCTGGGAACAGGCCAGCGCGATCAGCCTGGCCTCGACCTCGCCAGTGACCGGTGAGGGCACCGGAGGCAGCTCGCGCTGCTTGCGGGCGATCGTCGCGAAGGCATCACCGCCGGTTTCCTCAAAACGCCTGGCCACCAGCCGGACAGTTTCACCGGTGACCCCGGCCTTCGCCGCGATCACCTCTTTCCGGTCAACCTCGCCTGCCGAGTCATCCAGCGCCAGCAGCACCCGGGCACGCCGGATCATCGACGCAGGATGAACACCCGTGGTAGTGATCCGCACCAGCTCATCACGATCACCGGCCGGCAACGTGACCGCCCGCTTCATCCGCGAGGCCATAACACACACCCATTCCGGCAGCGCAGAGGGAAAAGCTGCCAGGCACCGCCGAACACCAACACTAAGGAGCGACACTCTACTAGGTGGTGAACACCGCGTTCGCGAACGAGCTGTCGCTGATCTGCCAGCGTCTCGGCTTGGACGTGTGGGAGATCCGGCAGATGGCGAGCCGTCATCCGTAGGTGGAAATCTGCGGCCGGGACCCGGCGTCGGCGGGCACTGCATAACGGTGGATCCGTGGTTTATCGTCGAGGCTGCGCCGGACTTGTCTGGGCTGATCCACAGCGCGCGCGCTGTCAACGACCACATACGGCCGACCAGATCGTGGCCACCTCGCATCGGTTCCGCGAGCCGCGAATCGCCTGCCTCAGACTGTCGTTCAAGGCGGACGTCGGTGACTTGCGGGAGAGCCCGGCGGTAGAGATCACGGGCCGGATCGCAGCTGCGCTGCCCGACGTCAAGATTCTTGTGGCCGAGCCGCACGTGCCGTCCCTGTCGGCCGGCTCGACGAGCTCGGCAATGTTGCCGTGACCGAGGTCGAGCACGCCTTCGCCGTGTCCGACGTGATCGCGCTGATGGTTGACCACACGTGCTTCCGCGCGATCAAGAAGACTCAGCTCGCGGGCAAGGTGGTCTATAGCACCCCGCAGCATGTGGGGCTTGAGCAGTGGAGGCGGCCGCAGAGCCGGTGGTCATTGCAGCGGTGCGATCGCCGACGCTACTTCGGCTTGTACGCTTGCCGGGGCACTGCTGACCGGGGTGGGGTGAATGAGCGCCGGTGCGTGCCGCCACAGGCGGAAAGCGGCCGCGCCGAGAGGTATAGGCGGCAAATACGTGGCCGCCCGGTACAGCACCACGGCGGCGGTTACCTGGGCACCTTCCCGGGGGCCCGCTCCCGTGGCCAGGACGCCCACCAGACCGAGCTAGGTGATCCCTAGACCGCCGGGGGTAAGGGGCAGGACGGTCAGCAACCGGACGAACGCATAGGCTGCCAGCGAGGTCTGCCACGACACCTGGCTCTGGGACAAGCCGACGCCACGCAGGCACGCCAGCAGTACCAGCCACAAGATGAGGTCGGCCGCCGCGGTCGTGACCGTGATCCGCCAGCCGCGCAGAGCCAGCAGTCCGGCAGCGCGGCTTCGGAAGCCGGTCAGTGACCCCGCGATGCGGGAGGGCGGCTGGCGGCGGGCCAGTCGGCATGCGATGGCGGCTGCACGCTGCTGAACGAGGTCGCGCGGTGGGCGAAGCGCTGGCTGTGCAGAAGCAGGCCCAGCCCAGCCGCGGCTGCGGCGAGCAGACCCAGGTCCACTGCTGCAGACGTGATCAGGACGGCATCCGGCCGGGTGACGGTCAGCACGGCCAGCAGCGCGAGGACCGGAAGGCCCAGGCGGGCGAAGACGTTCCAGATGCCCGACAACAGGGTGTAGAGCACATACTCTTCAGTGCCGACGCCCCCAGCTGGACAGCATCGCCCAGCTGATCTCCATGCCGAGGGCGCCCCCCGCGGGCAGGCTGTTCGCCACGGCGTTGGAGCTGAGATTGACCGTCGCCGCTTCGGGCAGCCGCAGCGAGGGCAGTACGGCGCAGATCCCCGAACCAAGTACGATGCCAAGCTGGCGCCGGCTGCGACGCCGATGAGCAGGGCATAGGGCCAGGTCATCGCCAGCAGGCTGGCCCACACGCTGTGGTAGGACGCAAACCGGGGAAGCGCGAATCCGAAGGCGCGGCGACCAGGGCGACCGACACCAAGCTCCGCATGGCCTTCCGGGCCCGACGCGGCGACTTGGCGGTCGTTGAGCCGGGTCGGCATTGATCGTTATGCAAAAAAACTCCAGCTCCGGCGCTTCTCGTGGTTAACGTATGCAGCTGCCAGGGTCTGGGGCATTGCTCCACACAGTACGCGCGCGCGACCGTGATGGTCGCATAATCGTTCATTTTGTATGAAACCTGGCAGGTGGCCTACGACAACCGCAGCATGTGGTGAACGGCGGCGGCCCGGCTGGTGACGCCGAGCTTGCGATAGACGTGCTCGAGGTGCTTGGCGACCGTGCGCGGGCTGACGTCGAATTCGCGCGCAATCGACTGATTGGTGCGTCCGCGCGCGGCGAGCTGCACGACCTCTACCTCACGGTCGGTCAGGTTGGCCAGACTTTCGGGCCCAACCTCGGTGAGCGCGGCCCCCGCGCTGTGCCGATCACGCGCCCGCCGCAGGGCGTTGCCCAGGGGCGCGCTGAGCGCGGCCAACAGGTCGCGGTCGTCCTCACAAAAGTCCTCGCCTGCCCGGTTCAGCGCGATTGCCGTAAGCCTGGCCGTCCGCCGTGTCAACCAAGTTGAATGCAATCTGGTACTCGATTGGAATATGCCGAAAGAATTCTGAATAGAGACCAAGCCGGTGGAATCGCTCCCGGCTGAGGAAGTCACTGATCATGGCTGGCTCGCCAGCGCCGTTTGAGCGGTAATGAATAAGTAGGGATGTTCCTGTAGGTGGGCCTCGAAGACCACCAGACTGGTCGGATCGATACTCCATCTGGATAGCTCACGTAATATCCGGGATGGCTAACAACACCAGGAATCTCATTATATGTCACGATCACAGCCAACCAGATCAGCCACACCGGGCAGGACGATGTCCGGCAGTTTGTCGGGCTGATCAAGGTCTGCGAGGTCATAGATGAGTTGCGTGACCCGTTGCAATTTTTCCATCGATATATGCATGCGCGCCATCCCCCCGGGGGCCTTGAAAGAAGTCGCTCGGTGCGCAATATGCGTATTGACACTTCCGCAACAAGCCGGTTTAGTCAAGACAGGGGCTGGTCTGCTGATGCAGGCCGTCAAAAGGGGGATCAGCGAGGGCCGCGGACGGATCGCGGGCCGCTTGACCGGACGGACTAAGCACGCAAGCAACCAGGATCACATCCGCGGCCTCGCTGGCATCACAGGCGTGAGTCCCACAGCGCCTATTTGGTGCGGCGGGAGCCTCCGCGGTGAGCGGCCTGCTGCGAGCCATTTAGCTGCGCCGGAATGGGCAGTGACTTGTCGGATGGGTAGGTTTCGGTGTAGCCGTAACCGTACCCAGAGCCGTAACCGCCGCCCTGCCTCGTGGCCTCGTTCAGGACCATGCCCACCACCCGGGCGTTCACCTGGGAGAGCTTCTCCGCGGCGCGCTGCAGGTCGCCCCGGCTGGTCCGGCCGGCCGCGACGATCAGCAGCGTGGCGTCGGCGTCCTTGGCCAGCACCACGGCGTCGGTGACCGGGAGCACCGGGGCACTGTCGATCAGCACCAGGTCGAAGAGCTCACGCAGGGCCGAGAACACCTCCTGGATCCGCCTGCCGTTCAGCAGCTCGGCCGGGTTGGGCGGCAGCTCGCCGCTGCCCAGCAGCCACAGGTTGTCGTCCCCCGGCACGGGCTGGACCAGTTCCTCGACCGGCTGCTCGCCCAGGATCGCCGTGGTCAGGCCCGCCTTCTCGTCGATCCCGAAGAACTCGCCGAGCCGGGGCTTGCGCAGGTCGCAGGAGACCAGCACCACCCGCTGGCCGGTCTGGGCGAACATCGCGCCTAGATTCGACAGCGTCGAGGTCTTGCCCTCGGCGGCGGCCGGGCTGGTGACCAGGATCGTGTGCAGGTCGTGCTCCTGCCGGGCGAACTGCAGCGAGGTGCGCAGCGACCGGTACGCCTCGGCGGCCGGCGACATCGGCCGCGCCAGCGACACCACGAGCGGCTTGTCGCGCTTCTTCCACGAAGTGACCATCGGCACCGCGGCGAGGACGGTGCCAACGCCGAACTCCTCGGCCGTCTCCTTGGTCGCCACCGCGTCGTCCAGGCTCTCCCGCAGGAACGCCGCGGCCAGGCCCAGGATCAGGCCGGCTACCAGGCCCAGCGCCCCGTCCTCGGTCGGTTTGGGCGAGCTCGGCGACGTCGGGGCTTGTGCCGGCGTGACCAGCACCAGGCCGCTCGTCTCACCGGTGGTGTTGACCTGGATCTGGTTCAGCTGCTCGCTGAGCACGGCTTCCTGGTTGGTCAGTGCGCTCCGCTGCGATGCGGTCCCCGACGTGTCGCGCAGCTGCTTGATCTGCTTGTTGAGCGCCTTAATCTGGTTATGCAGCTGTGTTTCGGTCTGTGCGAGGCTGTTCAGCGCCACGGTCTGCTGATAGTTGACGAAAGCCTTGGCGTAGGCGTTAGCGACGGTGGCGGACCTGGCGGGAGTGTTGGCGACGGCCGTGATCGAGATCACATTGGTCTGGGCAACTTCGGCTGCCGTCACCGAAGGGGCGCTACCCAGCTGGTGCCGGACCGCGCTGACGACCGGGGCGCTGGTCACCAGTTCCATCATCGTCTGCACTTCGGTCGTGGTGACCGGCTGCTGGCTGGAGCCCAGCGCGCTGGCCTGGCTCGACGCCTGCACCAGGACTTGGGCGGAGGCCGTGTACTGCTTGGCCTGGGTGAACGAGATCGCCAGGCTGCCTGCTAACCCGAGCAGGGCGAGTGCGATGACCCACCACTTACGCCTGCGCACGATCTGGGCGTAGGAACGAAGAGTCGGATCGGAACCGAACTCGGTGGTCATGCAGTCTCCCCATAGGCTGGCGGTGTGCCGTGAGTCACAACGGTGAGTGTACTTATCGCTACGCTGGGTAGGTGCTGATTTCCGGGTCACAAGTGCTCATCCTTTGCACTGCGAACGTGTGCCGGTCGCCGATGGCGCAGGCCCTGCTCACGAATCGCCTGGCGGCGCTGGGATCGGCCGCGACCGTCCGTTCCGGCGGCATGCTCGGCGACGGCGAGCCCGCGCGTCCCGAGGCGATTACCGTGATGGCCGACTACGGGCTGGACATCGCCGAGCACCGCAGCCGGCGGGTCACCGCCGAGGACCTGGAGGCGGCCGACCTGACGCTGGCCATGGCGAGGGAGAACCTGCGCCACGCCGTGGTCACCGCACCCGCCATCTGGCCCCGCGCGTTCACGCTCAAGGAGCTGGTACGCAGGGGCGATGCGGTAGGGCCCCGGGCACCTGGGCAGGACCTGGCCGACTGGGTCGCCCGCGCGCACGACGGGCGGGAACGCGCCGCGCTGCTCGGGGACAGCGCCGCCGACGACGTGGCCGACCCAACCGGGGGCCCGCCGGGCGGGTACGCGGAAACCGCCGCGATCCTCGGCGGGCTGCTCGACCAGCTGGTCGGCCTGTGCTGGGAGACTCGCCGCATCCCTCAGCCGGGTAGTGCCGGGGCGTGATCAGGACCGGCAGCTCAGCAGCCCCGGGGGCCGAGGGTCAGCCGACTGTCCGGGTCGGACCTGGCCGGGGGGATGACCGCGGCGCGCCCGGCTCCGCTGGCCGCGTCGTCGCCCAGGGCCTTGCGCACCCCGGCCAGGGCGTCGGCCGGGTCTAAGCTGAGCACCGCTTCGGGTCGCAGCGGCGCCGCTGGCACGTGCCGGATCAGCGGATGGTACGGGCGCTCGTCGCGTTCGCCGTCGCCGAGCAGGTCCTCGGACAGCTTCTCGCCCGGCCGCAGGCCGGTGTAGACGATGTCGACCTGCCGCGGTGCGGTCGCGACCAGCCTGCGAGCCATGTCGGCGATCCGGATCTGGTCTCCCATGTCGAGGACCAGCACCTCGCCGTCCCGGCCGATGACCGCCGCCTGGAGCACCAGTTGCACCGCCTCGTCGGCGGTCATGAAGTAGCGGGTCACGTCCGGGTGCGTCACCGTGACCGGGCCCCCGGCCGCGACCTGCGCGCTCAGCGCCGTGAGCACCGAGCCGCGGCTGCCGAGGACGTTGCCGAACCTGACGCTCAGGTAGGTGCCGGCGGCCCGGCCGGCCATGTGCGCGGTGAGCCGCTCCGCGGCGCGCTTGGAGTAGCCGAGCATGCTGACCGGGTCCGCGGCCTTGTCCGTGGAGATGTTCACGAACGACTCAACCCCGCACGCCGCGGCGGCCTCAAGCACGGTGCACGTGCCCCACACGTTTGTCTTCAGCGCCTCGGCGGGATAGCGCTCGAGCAGCGGCAGGTGCTTCAGCGCGGCGGCGTGGAACACGACCTGCGGCCGGAACTCCTCAAAGACCTGCCGGATCCGGCGCGGGTCGCGGATGTCGGCCAGCACCGACCCGTCTGAATCCAGCAGCGCGCGACCGTGCAGGTTCAGCTGCACCGCGTGCAGTGCCGACTCGTCGCGGTCCAGCAAGATCAGATCGGCCGGGTTGAACCGGTGCAGCTGACGGCACAGCTCGGATCCGATGGAACCCCCGGCGCCGGTGACCAGGATCCGCTTGCCCGCGAAGTGACCGGCAACCGAGGCGACGTCGGTCTGCACCGGCGTGCGGCCGAGCAAGTCGCTGATCCGCGGGTCCCGCACCCCCTCGATCCGCTCGACCCCGCTGAGCAACTCGGTGACCGACGGGACCACCTTGGGCACCAGGCCACACCGCTCGGCCTGGGCGGTTAGGTCGCGAATCGCCCTACCGCTGGCCCGCGCGATCGCGATCACCAGCACCGTCGCGCCGGTCCCGGCCGCCGCCTGCTGCATTGCGGTGCGGTCTCCGACGACCGGAACGCCGAAGATGCGGAGCCTGCGCTTGTTCGGGTCATCGTCAAGAATGGCCACCGGCCGGTATTCCGCGTCCGGGTGGGTCAGCAGGCTGTGCACCAGCTGGGTGCCTGCCTCACCCGCCCCGAACACGATCACCTTCACGGCGGCCGATGCGGTCGCTGGTGTCCGAATCCGCTGCCGGACCGCGAACAGAACGTAACGGGCGCCGAGCATGGCGAGCACAGCGAACACCGCTGCGCCCGCGACGGTCGCTAGCGGCGCATGCTGGCCGGGAACCAGGAACATGGTCAGCGCGGCGAGCACGACGCACGTGCCGAAGTCGGCCGTGATAACTCCGACAACCTCGGCCAGGCTGCCGCGCTGCTGCTTGCTCTGGTACAGGCCGGCCAGCAGGCCCGAAGCTGGCGAAAGGACGCAGACGGCTAAGGCAACGCGGAGCGAAAATGCCTGCGTAACAGCCGCGTCGGGAAGGTCGCGGGTGATCCAGGCGGCCGCGAGCATGCCCCAGATCCACACGACGATGTCGTAACCAAGTTCCGTCGCCCTCCGGCTTATCCGGTGCCGAATATGGGCGATACCAACCTGTCGCGGCCGCAAACTGCGGCCGAGCGCACCGTTACTCACGAATTCCCCGTTCTGGTTGGTTCCTGAATAACCCGCGGTTACGCGCGGCGCGTTCTCACTGGCATGCGGCCGCCGCGTCCGCTACATTACTCTGCGTACTTGCAATGGTGCGCTAAGTAACAGCAAGAAATGCCCGGCAGTGTAAGCGGAGGCCGTATCCCAAAAGGCTCTGGGGGGAACCAGAAAATGTCCGACACGTCCACAAAGGACTTTTACACGAGGCAGGCGAAGGAGGCCCGTGGGCCTGAGCAGCCTGGCGCCTCGAAACAGAAGCAGGGCCGCAAGAAGGTCCTGCGGATAGCGGTAGCGGCGGCCAGCAGCCTGGTTGTGCTGGCTGGCGTGGTGCTGGGGGGCACCTTCCTGGCCGCCAACCACCTCGCCAACGGCGTCCACCGCATCCAGGTGGCCGCGCTGGACTCGAAGACCCAGGCGGCATGGTCGGTCGGCATGCCGGGGAGCATGACCGTCCTGCTCACCAGCACCGGCGTCTTCCCCGGCAACGACACGAAAACAGGTCTGGTCGAACTGCTGCACCTCAACGCCGGCCAGCACAGCGGCGCCGTGGTTTCGCTGCCCGCTGACGCGGTCGTCTCGGTACCGGGCCACGGGCGGATGGAGATCGGTGACACGCTCGCGGCTGGGGGGCCATCGCTGATGATCAAGACGCTCGAGCGGCTCACCGGCGTGCGCATCGACCACTATTCGGCGGTCGATTTTGGCAGCTTGCCCGAGGTTGTCGGCGCACTGCACGGTGTCGACGTGAACGTGCCCTATACCACAACCAGTTTCGGTTTTACCTTCCATGCCGGGATAAACGACCTCACTGCGGCCGACGCACTCGCTTATGTGCGTCAGCCAGCGGTCAGCGAAATAGGCCGGGAGGAACTGCAGGAGAACCTCCTCCGGGCAATCCTGGATAAGATTGCCTCGCACCGCTATTTCGTTGCGACGAACTGGCGGGTACTCAACGCCGTGGTGCATGCGGTCAGCGTGGACAGCGACTTCAGCAATGGCCAGCTGGAGCACCTCGCGCTGCACTTGGGCGCCCTGAGGGGCAAGGACGGGACGTTCGTGGACGCACAGGCGCTGAACGGATCGCCGACCTCGGGTGACGACAGGCCGGTGTACCTGAACAAGCGGCTCGACCGGAAGCTGTGGCAGGCGATCAGGACCGACTCGGTCGCACAGTTCGCGCAGGAGCACCCCTTCACGATCACGCCGGGCGCGCCGGGCTGATCCGGTCCGCGCGCCGCCGCCGATTGCGCCGGGCTGACCTGCAGCGATCGACAGATCTGCGCCACTCGCAAGTCGTCTGGGCGGCCCCGGATCGGGGCCGCCCAGACGCGTCTGGTTAGCCTTTTTCGGGTAAGGCTGCCATGGGGGCAAGCAGATTAGCGAGAACAGGTGGAGTTAATGCGGGACACGATGCCGGAAATCGGCTCCTTCGTCGCGCTGGGTGACAGTTTTACCGAAGGCCTCGGGGATCCTTATGCCGACGGGACCGGCTACCAGGGCTTGGGTTACAGCGCCTGGAGCTGGCGAGGCTGGGCCGACAGGTTCACCGAGCGGGTGGCCGCCGGCCAGCCCGGCCGAATGCGCTACGCGAACCTCGCGGTTCGCGGCAAGCTGGTGGGGGAGGTCGCCGCCGAGCAGGTGCCGCTGGCTGTGGCTATGGCGCCCGACCTGGTCAGCATCGCGGCGGGCGGCAACGACCTGCTGCGGCCGCGCGCCGATCCCGACGCGCTCGCCGAGGCATTTGATGCGGCCGTCGCGGACCTGCGCGGGGCCGGGTCCGAGGTGCTGGTGTTCACCGGCTTCGATCCGCGGGCGTTCCCGCTGGTGCGGCTCATCCGCGGCAAGGTGGCCGCGTACAACATGCACCTGCGTGCGGTCGCGGACCGGCACGACTGCTACCTGGTGGACCTCTGGTCCATGCGGGTGCTGGACGACCCGCGTGAGTGGAGCCAGGACCGGCTGCACCTGAGCCCGGACGGCCACCGGCGGGTGGCCCTGCGGGCCTGCGAGGTCATGGGCGTGAGCGTGGACGAGGACTGGCGCGATCCGCTTCCGCCGCGGATCGACGAGGACGCGATGCTGGCCAAGGCGGCTAGCTCACGCGCGGCGAGACTGTCGCAGACCACCGACTGGCTGGCGGCGCGGCGGCTCGATGCGCGGTGGGCGCGGGAGTACGCGGTGCCCTGGTTCAGCCGGCGGCTGCGCGGCGTGTCCTCGGGCGACGGCATCCCGCCCAAGCGGCCGGAGATGCTGCCGCTGTCCGCCCAGGCGGCTGCGGATGCTGCGGATGTGACGGTTCAGTAGCCGGTGGGCTGGCGAGGCGTGTAGGGCTCCTCGAGCGCCTTGACGTCGTCGTCGCTGAGGGTGACCTCGAGCGCGGCGGCGGCGTCGGCGATCGCTACAGCCATTGCACTCGCTGGCGGTGGCGACGACGTTTCTACCTCTAGGCCTGTCCGGCCTAGCTCATGCTGATGCTGACCGCGGACCGGGCAGGGGTCGGGCTCGATGACGCCCCGGGCGCGGCGACCAGGCGGGGTGGGGTGCGGTGATTGCTTCGCGAACTGCCCGCTGGTGCTCGGGAGTGGCGGCCCCTTGGCCGGAGAGCCAGGTCGCCCATACGGTGTCCCGCAGCTGCTTTGGCACGAGGTTCCAGTGGCGGCGGCACATCAGGTGGCTCGGATCGATTTGCTCGCCACAGTCGGGTGCTGGGCAGCGCCCGGCTCTTGGCAGGAAGCTCGCCGGCTGACCGCCGGGTCCTCTGCCGCGGCCTTTGGGTAACGATGCTGAAGGCTGGTGTTCAGCCAGCTGGCTGGTCATGGAACATCTCCTCGCTTATCCGGTATTAATGCGCAACGCTACTGATTAGGTCTGACATTCCTGCCACGTCACAGCATGGCGGCCGGGCGAAGCAGCGCTCGGGTACCGCTGGCCCGACGGCCCTGCGGTGACGTTCAACGGCCAGCACGTGATCGTCGCGCAGGCGCTGGTGTGGCCGGGGTTCTACGGTGAGCTCGGGGCCAGCATTTAGTACGCGGTTCGGGCTTGGCGGCTGATATGGCGGATGATGACCGCGGCCTGGCTGGCGAGCGACCCGAAGCCGCGTAGCATCCGATGAGTTCTCGACGCGGAAGGAGTCGACACGTTATGACCACCCAGATGCTCGAGACTCCCGAGGTCGACCTCGTCTACGACATCCACGGCCCGCTGCCGGCCGCCGACGGACGGCCGCCGCTGGTCATGATCGGCCAGCCAATGGGCGCCAGCGGCTTCGGCACGCTGGCTTCGCATTTCCCTGACCGCACCGTGGTCACCTACGACCCGCGCGGCCTCGGCCGCAGCACCCGCAAGGACGGCCGGGTCGACCATGTACCCGGGATCCAGGCTGCCGATGTGCACGCCGTCATCGACGCGCTCGGCGCGGGTCCTGTCGAGATGTTTGCGAGCAGCGGCGGTGCGGTGACCGCGCTCGCCCTGGTGACGGCGTTCCCCGATGACGTGACCACCTTGGTGGCGCACGAGCCGCCGCTCATTCCGGTGCTCCCCGACGCCGAGGCTGCCGAGCGCGCCCGGGCCGGCGTCCGGGATGCATATGAGGGCAAGGGCTCGGGCGCGGGTATGGCGGCCTTCATCATGATGACGTCGTGGCGGGGCGAATTCACCGACGGCTACTTCGCCCAGCCCGCGCCGGATCCCGCCGCGTTCGGGATGCCGGCCATGGATGACGGCTCCCGTGACGACCCGCTTCTCTCCGACCGGTCTTGGGCGGTCAGCAGCTACCGGCCCGATGTCGACGCGCTTGCCGCGGCGCGGACGCGGGTCGTGATCGCAGTGGGCGAAGAGTCCCTGGACACCTTCACCGGACGAACCTCGGTGGCGACGGCCAAGCTGCTCGGCCAGCAGCCGACGGTTTTCCCGAGCCACCACGGCGGCTTCGTCGGTGGCGAGTTCGGCTACGCCGGGAAGCCTGAAGCCTTCGCGGGCAAGCTGCGCGAGGTCCTCGACGATGCCAGCTGATCAGCCGGGGGCCCGAACGGCGCCGGCAAGACCACACTGCTGAGACTGCTCGCCGGTCTGCGGCGCCCGACGTCGGGGCAGGCCCGTGTGCTCGGCCGGGTGCCCGCTCAGGACGATGCGGACTTCCTCGCGAGCTTCGGCTTTCTCGCCCAGGAGACCCCCCTCTACCGGCAGCTGTCCGCCGCCGAGCACCTGCGGATCGGCGCCCATCTCAACCATGGGTGGGACGCTGCCGCTGCCGAGCAGCGGCTCACGGGGCTCCGGATCCCGCTCGATCGTCCCGTCCATTCGCTGTCTGGTGGGCAGCGAGCCCAGGTCGCACTCAGCCTTGCGCTTGCCAAGCGGCCGCGCCTGCTGTT
Source organism: uncultured Actinomycetota bacterium (assembly GCA_963778075.1). GTDB lineage: Bacteria > Actinomycetota > Actinomycetes > Streptosporangiales > Streptosporangiaceae > JASHPR01. The sequence goes on from CAVZTJ010000003.1 coordinate 28,536, forward strand.
GCTGGACGAGCCTGTCGCCGCGCTCGATCCCCTCGCCCGGCGCGAGTTCCTCGCTCTCCTCACACCTTGTGCACGACCTCGAGCGTGTCTGCAACCACCTCATTCTGCTCACCGGCTCCCGGGTGCGTCTGTCGGCCGACATCGACGACGTGCTCGGCGGTCACCGGGTACTCATCGGGCCGCGTCGCAGCACTGCGGAGCTTGAACGACTGTTCACCGTTGTGAAGGCGACGCAGACCGAGCGCCAATCGAGGGTGCTCGCCCGCCTCGACGGCGATTTGTCTGATCCGGCCTGGCAGACGTCCCACCCCGGCCTCGAGGACATCATCCTCGCCTACATGTCCGAAGCCGAGGCCCTTACTGCTGCGATGCTGATCGCGGCGGCAGGGTTGACGGCAGCTGGCTGCGGCCAGACCGCCGCGACCACGACGGCTGAGACGACGGCCACGAGGGTGCCCGCGCCGGCGGTTCCCGTGCTCAGCTGGAAGCCATGCGATGGCGGCTTCCAGTGCGCCACCGCGCACGTCCCGCTGAACTACCGCGACCCGCGCGGCGCGCAGATCAGCATCGCCGTGATCAGCCATCGGGCGACCAGTCCCGGACGCAACCTGGGCTGGTTGTTCTTCAACGGCGGTGAACCGGAACCGCAGCTCAGCACCTTCTCTAGGGTGTACCCGATCCTCCCAGCGGCGTGGCGGGAGCGGTACAACATCAACACCTTCGACCTGCGGGGGATGGGCTACAGCACACAGGTCCGCTGCTATCCGACCGAGGCGGCGAGGGACAAAGCGATGGGGGAGGTGCCGGATGGGTTCCCGGTGGGCAAGGCGCAGGAGGCCGACTACGAACGGGAATCTCGCACGGGGGAGAGGGGATGATGATTGGGTTCGGTAGGACGTTTTTGCGGTTTAACTCTACGATTGCGCTCTGGGGTCGGATTCCTTGCGAGGGGGCTGTTGTGGGCCAGGGTTTCACCGTTAGCGCGGGCGCACTATCGGCGGGCGGCCAGCAGGTAGCTGGTCTTGTGTCTTGTGTTGAATCGGCTGCCTCTGATGTAGTCCAGGCCATCACCGGGATGGCGGGGTCGGCATCCGGGCACACGGGACTTGCGTCGGCCCTGACGTCTGCCGCGGAAAGCAGTACCAAGACCTTCCTCGATCTGGGCGCCGCGTACCGGCACGTCGGCGAGAGCCTCGCGGCGGCCGCGAGCGTCTACGACCGGGCCGAGCTTGCAGTTGTCGCGTCGATCTCCAGGATCGGAGGCGGCGGGTGAGCGGCGCCCTGCTGCCGGTGCCGCCGGGGGATCCGGATGCCCTGGAAAGCTATGCGTCTGCGCTCGCATCGGCGGCGGAGCAGATCGGTGCGCTCGCGTCGAGGACCGTGCGCGTGACCGCCGGCATCAAGAGCAACGCGAATTGGACGGGCAGCGCGGCAGAGGGGTACTCGGCGCTGACGGGCAGCCTGGCGCAAAGCGTGGGCGGCACCGTGTCCCACCTTGACCGGATCGCGTCCGCCGTCCGGGACTACGCCGTATGCCTGCGTACTGCCCAGGAGAAGGTCGCCGCCTACAACAAGGCCGTGGAGGCTGCCTCGTGCCTCATCCCGGCGAAACAGCCTGCTGCGCTCGCTGCCCTGGACGGGGACCGGCTGCAGGCTCAAGCGGCGGTGATTGCCGCGGATACCGCCGGTGACATTGCGGCGCAGGACGTCAACGGTTCGGTGAGCATCCAGTCGGTCTATCTCCAGCAGCAGGTTCAGCTCTTGGACGAACAGACCCGCCCCGCGCCGGTCAGCCTCGGACCCCGGGCCGAGGCGGCCCCGCCGGGCTGGCAGCAACGCGCCGCAGCCCTGGCCCGGTTGAAGGCGTTCCTCGGGGAGGATGGCCTGCCGCCCGATCCGCATGCTGAAGGCGCGTCGGGGACCGGCTACGAGAACCCCTACACAGACCTCAACGGAGATCCCGTGGTGGGAGATGGATGACCCGAACATGGACGGCGTCCGTGGCGGTGGCCAGGGCTCCGATCTTGACCAGGTTGTGGGCGAAGACTCCATATCCGCACCAGACCGCGGCTCCGTGCCTGTCGTCCGGGCGGGTGCGGTTCCAGCCGTAGCCGCGTTTGAGGCAGCTGATGTCCTGGATGGACAGCTTGCCGAGCGTAGGGGCTGCCGTGCGGCAGTTCGGGAATTCTTCCGGCGGAGCGTGGTGTCGGCCTGAATACGGCGTTGCTAATGGGCTTCGATGCGCGCCGAGGCGCAATCAGCTGCGCTGAAGAAATCGGTCCGGCATCGCGTCGACGTGCCGCGCGTTGCCCGCGAATTCCAGCGGCGGCTCGGGTGGGCTGCAGGCGACCTGCCCGCCCGGTTCCGGCAGCTGCCAGCCGGGCAGCTGCGCGTCTTCGACCCGGAACTGGCAGCGATGTTCGAGTGGATGGACAGCCAGCAGCAAGACGAGCCCGACCTGCCCGCGCTGCGGGCAGCCCATCCCGGCCTGTTGACCCTTCAGGCCTGGCTGCGAGCTACCGGATGGCAGGCGGCACCAGGTGCCGGCCGGCAGCCACCTGGGTGAGTTTCGGGCTGGCTCAGGTACAGCCCGGCATCCGTGGTTCCCGGCGCCCGGCTCGGCCACCTTCACGGTGTACTGGCAGTATCGCGTGCTGGATGCACGTATCGTGCGGCTGGCCACCTGATACCTCAAGGCGCCCGCCGGGGCCCTGGTAGAGGAGCCAGGTGTCGTTTGCCGGCCAAGCGGTCCCGGAGATCGAGCGCCTATCAGCCGTCGACTGGGCCACACCACTTTGGCGAGGCCCGGTGCTGACCGGCCCGGGGTGCGCCGCTAGGCCCGGTGAGCGGACGCTTTCCCGGGTCTGCTGTGCTCGTTGCATACTGGCGCTTGGAAGGTTGCCAGGGGAAAGTGAGCCAGCCGTCGTGGACGTGGGCTGGTGGAAGGCGAGCATGGGTGGATGAGGCAAAGCGCCGCCGGAGGGACTTCATCCGGGCGAATCATCCAGACCGGGGCGGGGATGTCGGTGTTTTTCTCGCGGGCTTGCGATCGTTCGATGAGCAACCCGGATCGCCAGAGCCGCCCCGGGTGGTGGCGGTGGCGCACCAGCCGTGGCCTGTTCATCTGATGGCTGCGATTGCCCGGCGGCTGTGGCCTGGCAGGCGCGCGCGGCGGGTGCGGTGAGCCGGGCACCCAGCTATTGCCCGTCTTCGTCGGTGAGAACGTCGTCAACGGTCACGTTCACCACGACGGTTTTGAGTCCGAGGTTGTCGCGCAGTTCGGTGATGACGTGCTGCTGGATGGCTTTCGCTACCTGGTGGACGGGGTCTCCGTACGAGACGGCCACGGCGAGGTCCACGACGGCGGTGCGGCCGAGAACGCCCACCGCTGCGTGGGGATGACGGTGCCCGAAGGTGGCGCGCTCGGCGAGCGCCGCGAGCCTGCCCTGGCTACTGCGGCCCAGGGCGACGCGGACGCCGGGAACCATCCGGGCCGTGTCTCTGGCCAGGGTTGCCACGATGCGGGCGGCGATGCGGATGGACCCGAGATCCGTTGTCTGCAGCGTGTACCAGACATCGCGGACAAGAGTCTGGATCTGGCTCATGACCGTCGCGGTGATGCCCGGCGGTGCAGGTACCGGGCGTCCCGCCAGTTCGGTCACCGGCCGCCACAAACCGGAGAGTTCTGCGATCGCAGCCTGGCAGTGCACACATTCTTGCTGGTGATCGTCGAGATCGGCGCTGCGGCCGTCGGCGACCTGTTCGAGCAGAAGGTCGACGTCTGCCCCGCATGGCAGGATCGCCGATTCGAGCAGGTGCCGCGCTGGCTGCTGAGCTGGCGGGTCGTTCACGGACGGGTCACCTCCACTCCTGCAGCCTGATGCCCAGTGTGCGCCGTGCGCGGAACAGATGGCTACGGACCGCCGGAACGGTGCTGCCGGTTACTGCGGCAACGTCGGCGTATGACAGCCCCTCGAAGTGGTGCAGGACGATCACCGCCCGTTGCGGGAACGGCAGCGCGGCCAGGGCGTCGGTGACCGCGTCGACCGCGAGGTTGCGCTCGGTCTGAGCTGCGGTTTCTGCTCCCGGGTCGGCCACGTCTTCGAGCAGGTCCAGGGAGTCCGCGCGCCGGCCGCGGCTGACTTTGTTGAGCGCCTGGCGGGTCACGATCTGGTACAGCCATGTCGAAAAGGATGAATCACCCCGGAACCGGTCCAGATTCCGCCACGCCACGATCAGCGCCTCTTGGGCGATGTCCTGGGCGTCGTGATGGTTGCCGCACAGGCGCAGCGCCACCCGGTAGGTCATGGCCGAGTGCCGTTGCGCGAGCAGCTCGTATGCGTCGAGGTAGCCTTCCCGGGCGCGGGCGACGAGGTAGGCATCGCCGACCTCGGCTCCAGACTGCATGGGCCCTGCCATCATGCTCGCGCCTGTTCTGTCGTGCCAGCATGTCATAGCCCGGCGGGGGTAGAGGCCGGGGATGGACGCCTGGGTCAGATGCCCCAGAACCTGCCCTTCATGCACAACTCCTGGGGCTGGGCAGAAAGTTTGCGACGATTCTCGGCTCGCGGTGTCTAACCATCTAGGAGCACACCGGGCATCCGCCCGGGCCCGGTATGACCGATGCGATCTAGCCGCGATTCAAGGAGTGTCAGATGACCCAGCCCACAGCGCCCAGGACCTCGAGGCAGTCCGGCTCCCCGGCCGGCGAGCAGAACCCGTCGAACGCCAGCACGGTCGCTATTCCGCCGCCCGGCGAGCGGCTGGCCACCGGCGAGGGACAGATCTCGGTCGCCGACAACGTGGTCCAGAAGATCGCCGGGAAGGCGTGCCGGGAGATGGGCGGGGTGCACGCGATGGGCACCAGCGGCTCACGCATGTTCGGCTCGATCCGCGAGCGCATTCCCGGCAGTTCAGGCCCGAACGTTTCTCAGGGCGTGGGCGTCGAGGTCGGCGAGACCGAAGCCGCGATCGACCTGGACATCGTCGTGGAGTACGGCGTCAGCATCGCCGAGCTGGGGCGCAGTATCCAGCGCAACGTCAAGCAGGCGGTCGAGCGGATGACCGGGCTGCACGTGGTCGAGGTCAACATCGCCGTGGACGACGTCTACCTGGCCTCCGACGACGACAACGACGACCAGAGTGCCCCGTCCCGCGTGTCATGACGCTCTCTGAGCCTGGCGCACCCGATCTCGCGCTCACCGGCGGCGTCGACGTCGACGCCGTCGCCGCGGTAGTCCGCGGCTGCCCGGGCGTGGCCAGGCTGGACGGCGGCCAGTTCGGCGAGGTCGCCTCCTACCTGCCCGGCCGCATGGTAGCGGGGGTGGTGGTCAGCGACGGCCGGCTGCTGGTGCAGGTTCGCTCCCGGTGGGGAGTCCCGGCGCCCGCCCTGGCAAGGGCGATCACCAGAGCGCTGCGCCCGGTCACCGGGGACCGGCCCGTGGACGTTGTGATCGCCGACATCGACGACCCTCCCGGCGCGCCAGGGACGAACCTGGCACCCCCGCCTGCGCGCGGGACCGGGCCACTGGAGCCGTCGGGCCGGAACGCTGAGGGGCTTACTTTTCAGTCTGGATGTGAATCATGAACCGTACCGCGCTTGCAACCTTGACCGGGCTGATCCTTGGCGTGGCCCTGGTGTTCGGCAATTTCGGCGACATGCTGATCGTGGCCCTGTTCGGGATCGTCGGCTACGGCATCGCCAAAGTCCTCGACGGTGAGTGGGACGTGCAGGGATGGTTGTCGCGCACCCGCAGCCGGTAGACACCGGCACGCAGATCGAGCCCGCGCGCTCCGGCCGCAACGAGCTTGGCACGATCAAGATCGACGACAGCGTGGTCACCAAGATCGCTGCGCGGGCCGCGGCCGAGAACCCGGACGCCGGCGCTGCGGCAGCCCGGATGCTGGGCCGCGCTGTGCCGGGAGCGAGCCAGCTGCCCGGTGTTCGGGGCACAGATTTGCAGGGCCTGCCGAAGACCTCGGTCATGGTCGACGGGTCAAAGGCATTCGTGACGATCGAACTCGCCGTCCGCTGGCCGGCATCGGTGCCTGAGGTGACCGAGCAGGTCCGACGGCACGTCCGCGAGCGGGTCCGGGAACTGGCGGGCCTGGAGGTCGACGAAGTCCACATCGTCGTCGCTGACCTGGCGGTTGATATCACTCCGCCGCCGCGAGTGCGGTAAGAAAAGGAGCCTCGATGCGTGTGCTCAACCGCCCCCTCGGCCTCATCCTTGCCGCGGCCCTGGTCGTCGCGAGCATCATCGTGATCATCGAAGTCATCGCGGCCTTCGTGCACCACGGCCCGGTCGTGATGCACTGGACGACGTGGTACCGGTGGGCGGAGAGCACGCGCTGGGACGCCCGGGTGGTCCAGGTGTGGTCGGCCATCCTGATCGTCGTCGGCGCGCTCATCCTGGCGGTGGAACTGAAACCTCCCCGGATCACCCGGCTGCGGCTGCACGCCGGCCACCAGGCCACCGACGCCGCGCTGACCCGCGGCGGGCTGGCCGGGACCCTGCGCGCCGCAGCGACCAGCATTGACGGGATCACCGGCGCGGCCGTCACCGTGCGCCGCGGCCGTGCCGTGGTAGCGGCCAGGGCTGCGGCGCGCGGCCGGGCCGCAGCCGATGCCCTGAAGCAGCCGGTCACCGACGCGGCGCGCAGCCGCCTGGATGGCCTGGACATGAACCACCCGCCGCACCTGAAGGTGCGCGTGATTCCCGGGAGCCGCTGATGCACGCCGACCGGACCAACCGCACCGCGCTCATCGTGTTCGGATCGCTGGTGCTGCTCGCGGGAGCCGCGGGCATGCTCACCTCGGTCGGTGTATTTGGTGCTGCTTTCTCGAAGCATGCGCTGTTCGCCAACCAGGTCAGCACCTACATCGGCAAAAACGGGGCCTGGGTCTGGCCCGCCGCGGCGGCCGTGTGCCTGCTGATCGCACTCGCAGCGCTCCGCTGGATCCTGGTCTTGCTGGTCTCCACCGACCGGGCCGGGGACATCACCCTGCCCGGCGCCAAGGACCACGGCACCACCAAGCTGCCGCCCGCCGCCCTTACCGGCGCCCTGGCCGGGGAAGTCGGAAACTACCACGGTGTTGACTCCGTCAGAGGCCGCATTATTGGCGACGCGGCCAGCCCCCAGCTCGTGCTCAGCGTCACCGCCACTCCGACGGCCGACCTGCGCGCGCTGCACCAGCGGCTGGAATCTGAAGCCCTCGCCCACGCCCGGCTCGCACTCGGCAAACAGGACCTGCCTGTTCAGCTCGACCTCGACGTCAGCCGCCGTCGCCGTTAACACAGTGAGTCCGCGCTTATTCAGCCGATAGGCCGTCGTGGGCGCCGGACCACACCAGCTGCAGGTCGGGGCCGTCGGGTGGTCTTCCAGCGTCTGCGTCCCGGGGGCCGCTGCCTCGGATTGCGGGCCGGGTCGCTGCGCGCGGCGCTGGGCTGCCTCGCGGATGCGCTGCCGGGCCTCGGCCGCGATATCGGCGGTGGCCACCGGGTGCAATGAGGGCTTTTCGCCGTTTTCGTGCACCACGGCCGCGCTGAACAGCTCGCTGTTCAGCCGGATCAGCTCGCCGCTGTCATGGCCGGGCGCGGGCGTAGGCGGCGGCGAGCGCGCCGAAGACCTGCTTTGGCTCCCAGGCCATGTCCGGGTAGGCGGCGCCTCGTCCGTGGTCTAGGACCGCTACGACTCCGTAGGAGGCGAGGTCGAAGTCGCGGTGCGGGTCGGTGGGGTGCCGGGTGTATTCGAATCCGGCGAAGGTGTGCCAGAACGCGGAGTCGATGTCTTCGGCTTCGTAGATGGCGAGCATGTCGTGCAGGTACCTGACCTGCTCCTGCTCGTCACGTTCGTAGATGCCGGGGATACTGGCCGGACCGGTTTTCTCGTCAACGATCATAAAGCCCGTGCCGCCGCGGTCGGCCGCGCCGCGGTAGGTGCAGCAGCCGAACTCGGTGACCGCGACCGGCTTGCCGAAGCGCCGGTAGGCGCGCAGCGCGTCCCGGTAGCCGGCGGCGTTGTCCGCGTCCCGGTAGGCATCGACGGAGACCAGGTCGAACAGGTCCCAGTCGACGGTTTCCCACGGCGCGGCCCCGTAGGTGAGGGGCCCGGCGAACTGTTCCCGGGCGGCGGACGCGATGTCCCGTAGCGTGTGCCTGGCCCGCTCCAGGCCGTTGCCCAGTGCTGCTATCACGTCCGGCTTGGACTGCAGGCCTGGGTCGGTCACCGTGGCGATGCGGCCGGCCACGGTGTCGCCGCCGGGGAGGAAGCCTGCGCACCACAGCGAGATCTCGCACCCGGTCACGAGAACCACCCGGCCCTCGTGCGCCTGCCGGAGCCGTTCGGCCTCGGCTGCGCAGCGGGCAAAGTACCCGGGCAGCGCGCCCGGCTGGAGGTTGACCGGGACCGGCGAGAACCACAGCTCCAGCCCGGCGGCAAGGGCGTGCTCGCCGGCGCTCGCCAGCCGCTGCGGGTCATCGCCTGTCACCCGCACCGCGGTTGCGTGCAGGTCGGTGGCGATGACCTGCAGCTCCCGCCGCACCACCGCGTCGTCATAGTGCTTGCGGGTGCAGTCCCCGTCGGCGGTGATGCCGGTGTCGTAGGTGATCCCGTAGTTCCGCATGCCAGCCACCCTAGCATTAAATCCATACTGAGTATGTTTTCATATCTGGTATGGTCAGTGCATGGCCAGTGACAGCCGTCACGGCGACCCGGCGCCCCTGCACCCCGGGCGCCGGGAACGCAAGAAGGCGGAGGTCCGCCAGCGCATCTCCGGTGCGGCGACGGCACTGTTCCTGCGCCGCGGGTTCGACCAGGTGTCGGTCTCGGAGATCGCCGAGGCCGCCGACGTGGCCCGGCCAACGGTCTTCGCTCACTTCCCGCGCAAGGAAGACCTGTTCTTCGACCGCTACCTTGAGGTAGCCGGGCAGCTCACCCGGGCCATCCGGCAGCGCCCGGCCGGGGCCTCAGCGGTCAGCGCGCTCCGCGACGCGCTCGTGGCCGCCGCCCGGGCGGGCCAGGCACCGTACGGCATGCAGGTTGACATGATCCCGTGGTGGCAGACGGTGGCGGCCTCGCGCGCGCTGCAGGCCCGGGCACGGGAGCTTGCCGACCAGCTTTCAGCCGAACTGGCGCAGGCCATGGCCGCCACGGGTACAGCCGAACCCGAGCTTGCCGCGGCACTCGCCGTCGCCGCCTGGCGCACCGTCCACCTCCAGGCTATCCGCCGCGTCCTCGCCGGCGAGGACGCGGCAACGGTCACGGCACGACATCCAGGCCGGATCGGCTCGGCGCTCAGCGCAGTCGACCAGATGATGCCTGACTAAACCGCTCGCTCAACCGCGCAATCTCGCGGATGACCCCGCCTATGCCCGATCAGCACCTCCCCAGTTCAGACACTCCCTGAAGAAGAGCTGCACCCAAAGCGGATCGAGGCATGAGTGGATGTCAGCAATGATGAGGGGTTCGGTCGGAAGCGGGTGATGATGAGGCAACCAGCACTGTTCCTGACTGTGGGACTTCCATGCACCGGGAAGACCACTGCTGCTCGGCGCATGGAGATCGAGCAGAAAGCACTTCGTCTCACGAAGGACGAATGGGTGAAGGCTCTGTACGGGCACGAGAATCCGCCATCGGCTACGGACGTTATCGAGGGACGGCTCATCCAGATCGGGCTGCGCGCCCTCGAACTCGGCAACAACGTCGTGATCGACCACGGCCTCTGGGGCCGGGACGAGCGCTCCGCTCTGCGGCAGGCAGCAGGCGCGGTGGTTCTCCGCCCAGGTGCGGTGTCCCAACTTTGAGATGGGCTGCTCGCGGCGTTACGGATCGGAAAGATGAGGTTCAGGTAACCGGCGAGTCGGCCAGGGCGGACAGCACGGCGCGGGCCGCGGTCAGGGCGCCCCTATCGGCGGCGGAAGCCGCACTCGGCCTGCCGTTCGCCGCCGTAACGCCATAGCCGACGATGACGAGGACGTTCTGGTCCCTGACGGCCACCTGTGACTGGCTGTCGCCGGATCTGGTGACCTGGTCGATGAATGCCTCATCGGCCAGGCCGGGGACGGCGTGCCCCCGGTGCCCGTCGGCCTGCGCTTGGTCGCTGGTGTTCTGCTGGAAGTGGTCTTTCGCCGCCGCGGCCGGGGCCTCGCCAGTGGCCGCCGTGAACAGGTCCGCTATGAGGATGAGCGATCGGGTGCCGTCGTGGCCGTCGGCTCGTGATCCCCAGGCGCACGTCTGCTCCCGTATCCCGGTCTGCTGGGTGTTCGTCTGCTCGACGTGTTTGGCCTGGAGGCCGAGCGTCTTCAGCGTTTCCGGATTCACAAGGGTGCAGGCGGACGGGAGCGCGGAGAAGTTGCCAGCATGGGCCGGCTTGCGGACTGGCGGCTTGCTGCTCGCGACAGTGGCTCCGCAGCCCGCGGTCATACCCAGGAGCGCCGCTGCTACCGCGACACGCGTGAATCTCCTCACGTGTGCCCTTCCTTATCAGCTGCCCACCGCGAACACCACCGCGAAGGCCAGCATTACGGCGCCAACGAGAATTGGCGCCAGGATCGTGCCTGCCGTGCCGGAGCCGCGCGTCACTGTCGCCGTCTGGCCGGGCACGTCCTGGACACGTTCGTCGTGCTCGCCGTAGCGGATGTAGCTCACGAAGAAGGCGATCAGGGCGGCGACCACGAACACCACGACGGCGAAGCCGTTCAGGAACGAATCGAACCCGCCCGTCGCCGAGGTGTACAGGGTGCCGGCCAGGCCGGTCAGGCCGACCGCTGCCAGCATTCCGATCGGCAGCAGGAAATGTGTGACCACGGCGCCTGCCGAACGGTTCGTGGCGAACTCCGGCTTGGCTGGGTCATAGCGGATGCCGAGCCGGTCACCGGGCCGGGTGCGTTGCGATGCGTTCAGGGGCACGGTGACCTGCGAGCCGTCGGCGGTCGCAAAGGAGATAAACGCCCGGCACATGCGCCCGCCGGCGGGCTCGGTCCGGGTCACCGTGCCGACAGCGGCCGATCCCCGGAAGCTCAACCGCACCCTGCTCCAGAGGGCGGCCAGCAGGACGAGCGGAATCGCGGCGATCGCCGCGGCGAGGATTGCCACCCCGGTCTCGACCGTCGCGGCGTTGATGCCGCCGAGAACGGAGGTGAGGCTGACTGCGAGCGGTGGAGTGGCCATGGTCGGGCGGTTCAGTCTCCTTCTTCCTGCATCTCCTTGATCGCCTCAGCGATATTGGAGCTCACGAAGTCGCTGGTCAAATCCTGCATGCTGAATTCGTGGTTGACAACAAGCTGGCCGACGGCGTTAGCGCTGAGGTCGGCGGCCGCCTTTCCTCCGGCTCCGACGACGTCGGCGAGCCACAGGAACTGCCCGGCAACGGCCGGGTCCGCCACCTTTATCTTGCCCGACGCGATGCCGTCGCCGATCTCTTCGAGCTGCTTGGACATGTTCTCGGCCGCCGCACCCCCCAGTTCGCCCAGCGGCCCGGCGATCACGCCCGTTCCCATGCCCTTCAGGTCCTCCATTAGCTCCTCGGCCGCCGGGGGAAGGGCCTCGCCAAAAGCCGTCTTGACGAGATCTGCGGCCAGCAGGGTGACGTTGGTGGAGAAGCCGCCGGCCATCGCCATCGCCAGCATCTGGCTGACCGTGGCGATCAGGTCCGCGGCTATGGCAGGCACCTCGCTGACGCTGAACCAGCTCATCACCGTCCTGACCCCGGCGAGCAGGGCCGCGCCGATCGCGTCGGCCGCCTCCTCGGTGGCACCGAACGAGAAAAACGCGGCGATCGTGCCCGCTATCAGCACCGCGGCGAACTCGGCGCCCGCCTCCTCGATCTGGCGCTTCGCGGCGTTCACCGCCTCGGCGTAGCGGTAGCAGGCGGTTGCCACGTTCTCGCAGGCGTCGGCCAGGGAGGCAAGCTCCCCGCGGCGGCCGCCGTACGACTGCCAGTAGCTCTCGAACGCGTCGACGGCCTTGCCCTGGTTGTTACTGGCGATCGACGCCGCCTGGCTGTCGGCTGGCGCCGCGATGTCGCGGATGCCGTTAGCAAGCCTCGTCCACTGGTCACCGGCCTCGAACAGGTTGCCCGAGTCAGCGGCCGGCCAGGGTATGCCCAGCAGCCACCGACCGGGGCCGTCAGAGACCGGCGTGCTGGGCGGGGCCCCGGGCGTTGGATCGGGGGTCGGGGTGGGATTCGGGCGGGGGGTGATCACCGGACGCGGCCGCGAAGCAGAGGGCGGTGTGACCGGGGGGCCGGCTTGGGGGTCCGGGTGTGGCATCGCCGTGGAGCCTGAGCTGCCTGCGCCCGCGCTGGGTGCCGACAGCGGCGGCAAGTTGGGTCGGTGGACCGTCTGCGACAGGATGGAACTGACGTCCCCGGACTCTGCCTGTGCTAACTCTTCAGCCATGAACGCGTTCGTGTACTCGGTCATGCCGTAGTTGGCGGCCATCTGCCGCAGGCCATCCCCAACGCCGATCACCGCCCCAGCGGCGCTCCCGAGGCGGGAAAAGATCGCATCTTGCGCCGGAAGGTATGAGCTGGCGAACGCCTTCCCGGCGGCATCGTTGCCCCAGAAGCTGCCCATCCCGGCCACCGACTCGCCGATGGCCTGCGCCAGATCGCCTAACTCCGTGCCCGCCTGCTGGAACACTGGCGCCGCATACATGAAGTCCGCTATGACTATCCGCAGCCCCCCGCTGAGCCCGTCAGGCATGGTATGCCCCTTCCCCGAAATCCCCGTAGATTGGTGTAAATGTTAACGGATGACGCTAGACGGGTGGGCTACTCACCCGAACGCTGCTGGGGACGCGGTATGGCCACACCCGAAGAATCCGCCCGCTTAGCAGGTGAGGCACAGCTCGCCGCCGGGGACGCCGCCGCCCGCATGATCGTGCACGGCGAGGCCTGGTCGTCTGCCGTCGCGGCGGTCCGCGCCGTCCAGGCGCTCGAGCTCGCCGTCCACGCGGAGGTCCGCAGCCACATTCGCCAGGCCCGCGAAGCAGGCGAGTCGTGGGCCGCGGTCGGCCAGATGCTCGGCTTCGGGCCGATCGCCGCCGAGAGACCGGGCCCGCTCGCCGAGCTCGCCTACGACTACGCCGCCGGGCTGCCGACCGTCGACCCGTTCCCAGCACCGGCGGTGTTCCGGTGGGGCTGCCCCGCCTGCGGTGGCCGCATCGCCGATCATGGGCCCGTAAAAGGGCCAGCTCTGGATCAGGACGGCCACAAGACCGGCTGCGTGCGCTTGCCGGCCGATGTCGCGGACTGGGAACAGCAGGCGCCAGAATGACGTGCCCGGCCGCGTCCGTTTGCCCGCGGGCCCGGAAGCGAGCACGTCTGCATGCGGGCGGCAGTCCGCAGGCGGCCGATGTGCGCTTCCGCTCCCACGGGGATCTACGCTGGCCACAAGGTGGCCGAGCGAATCCGCGAGGGAAGCACGATGCCCCCCATCACTGAGAGTGAGCCGCGCATAGGCAGCAATGTGCGCGCTGCCCGCCGTTCACGTGGGATGAGCCTGGAAACATTGGCTGGTCTGACTGGCCGTTCCAAGGGATGGCTAAGCAAGATCGAGAACGGGCGACGCTCGGCTGGAAAAGCGTCAGGACATCGCCGCGATAGCTGAAGCCCTGGCAGTGTCGGCCGACAGCCTCGTTGGTGCGCCCGCACCGGAGATCCAGCCACACGCGAGGTTCTACAACTTCGAGTCCCTTCGAGCAGCCTTGCTCGAAGGGGCGATCGACGACCCACGAGGTACCCCGGCCAGACCCCTCACCGTTCTAGCCGAACTGACCACCGGCCAGGATCAAGCTCTCCGGAATGCCGACTATGACACGCTGACCCAGCAACTGCCGGGCCTGCTTGGCGATCTCCAGATGCACGCAGCCAGCGCGACCGGCGCGGACCGCCAGGTGGCACTGCAGCTGCTGATCCAGGCGTGCGCCTCAGCCATGATCATGCTGCGGCACTTCGAGCTGACCGACCTGGCCTGGGTCAGCGCCGAACGGGGACGCCAAGCCGCCGAACTCCTCGAAGACCCCATCTGGCGCGCGGCAGCTGCGTTCGAATGCGCGCACGCTCGGCCAGCCGCCAATAAATCACGAGCGCTGCTATCAACCCCTCGCCGGGCCGATGAACTCGAACCGTACATCGGCGATGAACCCTTCGCGCACCAGGTGTACGGCATGCTGCACTTGTCCGCCGCCCTCTCCTGCGTCATACAAAATGACCACAAGGGTGCGGACGCACACGGTCTCGAAGCCGCCAACATTGCCGAGCGGCTCGGCGACCAGCCAGACGCCTTCGAGCTGTTCGGCCCGGCAAACGTCGGTGTATGGCGCGCATCCTTCGCGGTCGAAGCAGGCAGCGCCGAGGAAGCGCTGGCTTACGCCGAGGCCGTGGGGCCCCAGCACCTGGCGTCACACAACCGCCGTGCCGCTCTACGGATAGAGAAAGCGCGCGCCTACGCCATGCTCGGCAAAGACTCCGAGGCCGTTCGCGAGCTACGCCAAGCGGAGCGACTGTCACCTGCTCAAACCCGCCACCATCCGCTCATCCGCGAATTGGTCAGCGACATGCTGACCCGCTCCCGCCGCGAAGCTGGAGGACGGGACCTGCGAGGCATCGCCTGGCGGATGAACGTCATCTGACAAGGTTTCCGCACGGAAACGTCCGCTCTAATCTCGCGATTACCGTTCCGGGGCATGACATCAACCGGTCCCCAGGACATCGCTGGCGATTCATATGCCGCCTCGCCGATTGGGCACGCGAGCAGCGGCAGCTCGTCGGCGCTAGGCCAATCAGCACCCCGGCCTCGCCCCGCGTGGCACACGACAGCACAGGCAAGCGGCCATTCAGCCAGGAACAGCCGGGGCACGGACCAAAACCGTGGCTCAGACAATGAGCCAGGCAGCGCTCAAACGATCAAGCAGCACTGACCATCTCCCGTGCCCTCGGCGCCCGCGCCGTCCCGTAGACCCCAGGCCCGTCCACGGCTCGTGACCACGCGTGTTGTGCCTACACGGGTGACCCGGTACCGAATGGCACATCAGCCACCAGGCGCCATGTCCACATTTGCTCGGGTGCCTGGGACACAAGGCTGACCGATGAAATAGCGACCTGCTGCGGCGGCACGTCCCGTCCGAGAGCCTCAATCACCGGGCCTGCCGAGCGTGCGGTGTTGGCGTATGCGAGCGTCACGTGCGGGGTCCATGGCTCGTGATGCAGCTCACCGTCGCGTCCCGTGACGATGAGTGTTGCCTCCTGGACCGCGTGCAATACGGGTTCCAGGGCACTGGGTGGCTGCGCAGTGAGCATGACAGCCCGCGCGTGGTACAGAACCCGGCCAAAGATGACCGTGATCGGTGGAGTACCCGCCAGCAGCCGACGCGCCTGGCCGGCCATCGCTTCAACCTGGCCAGGACTTATCTCGTCGGCGAATCCCGCGATAAGCGTGGTCATGTGCAGCCACTCCCGGGGCACCATGTCCAGGCCCGCCAGGCCAGCCAGCCGGGCCTGGCCGAGCCGGGCCAGCTCGGCGACCTGCTGGGTGTCCCCAACACGCATGAACCACATCAGTCGCGCTCGTCCTGGATCAACCCCGGGAACCGGTGACCAGTGATCCTCCATCTGCACCGGAAGCGGGCTCACGGACCCTCCCCCTCAGCAGATACCTCAGGAGACGCCGCGGCCGTAAACGCCGCGATCCGCTCCCGCAGCTCCTGACCCTCGTAATTGCCCGCGAACCGGCGCTGCCCAAGCAACATATCCACGTCCGCCAGATAACTGGTGATCGTCGCGATGCGAAACGCCGGCGCAAGAGTGACGACCGCGTTGATCTGCCCGGCAGCCGAATCAAGGTCGCCCTTCATCACATACGCCATCCCTGCACCGATCCGGATTAGCGCCCACACGCCGTAAAGCCACGGCTCACCTGATGTCCATCCTGCGTCGGCTATCTCCGCCGCGCGCAGGGCCTCATCTGGGTCGCGCAGCCTTATCGCTACCGACATGGCGTAAAGCGCCCGCCGAGGACCCGGACACGACCATGTAGACAATCCAGGATCCAGGGTCTGCATGCTGGATGCGGCGTCCTCAGCTTCCCACAGTGCCCGGCGCGCCCTGACGGCATCCCCCAAGAGCGCCGATGCGCTGGCTTCCTGGCTGGCAAGCAGCACCCGAACAGGCGCATTTCGCGGGCTACATTCAAACCCTCGCCGGGCCAAGTCGGCTGACTGAGCAAAATGCCGCGCCCCACCCCGGCGACCCAGGCGGGCCCCTTGCCAGCGAGCCGTCTTAGCCTGCGCGCTCAAAACGAGCGCCGGGCTGCAACCGGCTTCCTCCGCGCACAATGCTGCTGTCTCTCCGTGGGCCTTGGCAGCCGCAACGTGGTGCACGTCATCGAGCAAGAGACTGGCATGGGCCAGCAAGTCTGCATCTATACGGAACAATTCACGTGCCTGCCGCAAGCGCTGCCGCCCGTTATGCATCAATGAACAGACTTGGCCGTGAAGTACAAGTACGTCAGCAAGGACGCGTCCCGGCGACAGTTGCGTGTGCGCCTCGGCCAGCGCAAGTCGAGTCATATCGATATGGCCGATCGCGTCGTCGGCGGTGTTGCTGGCAGTTATCCATGTCGCGAGGCCCATGGCATCTTGAGCTGTAGGAATCGGGACCACACCTGGCTCGCGTGTCGCAGGCGACTGGCCGAACAGCGCTTCACGGGTGAGGCCGAACGCTCGACAATACAACTCGATGTAGAGGTCTCCTGGATGATGTTGGCCAGATTCGTGACCGCGCTCGCGCCTCTTGATGTTCTCGACGCTGGGCAGTCGTGCGCGAGTGTGCTCGTCGGCTGCGTCGCGCAACCGCGCGGCAGTGGCCTTCTGGCTCCACAGCCTCCTGGCCCGCTCCTGGCGAATGCGGGCAGCCCACGGCGGTAATTCGTCAGCCTGACCAGCGCCCGATCTGTTCACGACGCTTCCGTGTCCTCAGGTGTCCTCTTCCGATGTCAAAGCCATCGGCATTCACTGATCCCGAGCGTAGCCCCTCAGCGAGAACCTGACGAGCAGAGCTGTGCGCCCTCTTTAGCTCCCGGCGGCAACCATGGAGGTCACAAATATGCAGGGCCCTCGACCCGGGCAAACCGTTCTCAGCACCGAACAGATAGCGAGAATGGCTCCAGAGCCAGGCTTGGACGTACATACCCCGAACGTGGCCCGGGTCTATGATTGCCTGCTGGGTGGCAAGGACAACTTCGCCGCTGACCGTGAAGCCGCCGCCAAGCTGGTCGAAGCGGTCCCAGGTGCAGCTGTGGCGGCGCGGGAGAACCGGGCGTTCTTGGGCCGCGCGGTGCGGTTCCTGGCCGAGGATGCCGGGGTGCGCCAGTTCCTGGACATCGGCGCTGGATTACCGACTGCTTGCGCCGTGCATGAGATCGCCCAGGACGGTGACCCGTGGCAGGCCCGCGTGGTTTACGCGGACTACGACCGGATGGTGGTGCGCCACGCCGAGGCCATCCTGGGCGGCTCGTTAACGGCTGCGGTGGTGCGCGGCGACATGCGCGAGCCGTGGGATCTGTTCGCCAGGCCGACCGTGCGGAGCCTGATCAACCTGGCCGAGCCGGTAGCGATTCTGCTGGTGGCGGTGCTGGCTAGTTCCAGAAGTACGCTTCTCGTATGGGCGAGAAACAGAGCAAACCCGCAGATGGGCGGCGTCCCCGCTACGGCGGTGACGTGCGGATCTCCGAGGACGAGTGGGTCAAGGACCCGAAAACCGGGCAGATGCGTCTTTCTGAGAAGGGTATCACCCGGCAAAAGGAGGACATCCTCGATTTAGCTGCCAGGCTCGGCGTCGAGATTGTCAAGTGGTACCCGGAGAATGACACGACGGCGTTTAAGAAGCGGCGTATACGGCTGCCGAACGGCCGGAGTGTGTGGCGGGTGATCCGGCCGGAGTTCCGGGAGATGCTGGAGGATTACGAGGACGGCGAGATCGACGGGGTCATCTTTTACGATATCGACCGGCTGGCCCGCCAGCCCCGTGATCTGGAAGACCTGATCGATCTGGTCGAGTATTACAAGCGGCCGGTCGAGACCGTGACCGGGAATATTGACCTGCGGACCTCGAACGGGCGGGCGATGGCGCGGGTTCTGGTGGCGATGGCGAACAAGTCGAGCGAGGACACCTCGCGGCGGGTCGCGCGAGCCCGGTTGCAGCAGGCCCAAGAAGGAAAGAGTGGTCGGCCCAGCGGAGCTCGGCGGCGTTTCGGGTACCGTCGGGACGGCTCTGTGGTTCCCAAGGAGGCCGACCTTATTCGCGGTGCCGCGCGCCGATTCTTGTCGGGCGCGTCGTGGTCGAGCTTGGTGTGGTATTTCGAGGGTTCGGGCATCGCGCCGGTGTATGCCCGGCACTGGACCTATGGCACGGTCAAGCAGATTCTGCTGTCTCCTGCGATTGCCGGGATCGCGGTGTATAACGGGGCGTTGCGGAAGGAAAACCAGGAAGGTCGGCCGCGCAATCCGTATTCCGACCCCGAGGGGGTGGCGCTGAAAGACGCCTCCGGGAACTACGTCCGCGGGAACTGGGAGCCTGTTCTGGACGAGGCCGGGTGGAAAGCGGTCGTGGATGAATGGAAGCGCCGGAACGAAGGGAAGGCGTTCAGCGCAGCTGGGACGAAAAGGCACCTGCTATCGGGGCTGTTGCGGTGCGGGCGGATACGCGTTGACGGCAGCATGTGCAACCGGTCCATGACCGGCGCGATACGGAAGAACCAGTCCGGCATCGTCACGGTCAATTACCGGTGCCCGGGCAAAGTCGCCGGCGGATGCGGCGGCACCACCCGCAACGGCCCGAAACTCGACAAGCTCATCGAAGACCTGCTGTTTGCTCACTTGAAAGCAAACGCCCCCGAGCCTGCCAGTTTTGCCACAAAAGATGATGACAGCCCCGAGGCCCGTGATCTGGCCGACGTCCAGCGGCGGCTGCTGGAACTGCGCACCGGATACGCACAAGGCACCGTTACCGATGAGACGTTTTTCGCCACCACCCCGCTGCTGGAAGCGCGCCAGCGCAAACTCAAGGCGGAGCTTGCGAAAAAGGCCAGAACGCGCACGGGCCGGGCAGCGCGTTCCAAGAGCGCCGAAGAAGTCCGCCAGGAGTGGGACGCCGGGAACGTCGCCGTCCGACGGGCGATCTTGAGCCGATATCTGCAGGCGATCGTGGTCCGCAAATCATCGGTCCGCGGGCCGGGCGAGCTGGACTATGCAGCTATCGAGCCCATCTGGAAAGGCGGCGGTCAGACTGTGCCCAGCGCATGGGATCACGCGCAATAACCCCAGACAGCAAAGTGCCCCGGGCGCCGGTTGTACCGGTGCCCGGGGCACCTGCGGTCATCCTGTCTTCTTGGCTTGTTCATCGGGATCGTCCTGTAATTCGAGCAGCAGCAGCATGTCGGCCCACTGCCTGGGCGTGATCTTCGGCGCGCGCGCCACATGGAAGGCGAGCCATTGCTCGCGGGTGACCGGCTGGCCCGGCGCCTTAGCATCGTGGTCGTCTGTGGCGGGAACGGTCGTGGGGCCTCACCCCCCTTCACAGCAACTCGGCGGGCATCCCTCCTTCCGGTGATCTCATCACCCATGGTTACGGTCCGTGATTGTCTATGTCTACGTCCACGGTTCATCCAGCGGCCTATGCGTGCAGACGCGCGAGACGTGATGGACGTGGACGATGGACAATTACGGTGCGTGATAGGCCCGCGTCTCGCGGGAAAGCGCCCACAATCGCCCGCAACGGCGCGGACGGGTTCGGGTAAGGCTGGACCCGCTCGGCCACCTGCGGCCGTTGTGGCGTGCTCTGGCGCTAGCGAAGGCCCATCATGGCACGGCACCTTACGCTGTCGCCGATGTCGGAAGGGGTCCGGTACGTACCCCTTCTCTGTCACGGCTGCTGGGGACGGGGCCGGGAGTAAAGTGCGAACTGACATGCGCCGAGAGGAGCTATCAGTGCCCGTTGATTCCTTCGCCACAACCGAGACGGACTTTCGCAGTCTTGACGGTATTCGCCTGCGGGGGACTCTTGTTGTTCCATCTGCGGCATCGGCTGCTACTGTGCTCGTTCACGGCGGTGGCGTTACTCGTCATGAGGGTGGCTTTTTTACTCGCCTAGCTTCCGCTTTGGGCGAGGTCGGCGTTTCTTCGCTGCGGTTCGACTTCCGTGGTCACGGTGAGAGCCAGGGAAGGCAAGAGGACCTGACCATATCAGGTGTAGTAAACGATATTCGCAGTGCAACCGAGCATCTCCGCGCAAAGACGAGCAGTCGTCAGGTTAACGTGATTGGCACAAGCTTCGGCGGAGGTATCTCCGCTTATTATGCTTCCAGGTATCCTGATCAGGTTGAGCGCCTGGTACTTTTCAATCCGCTGCTCAATTATAAGAAACGCTTTATCGATGATAAGCCGTACTGGACCGACGATCATATCAGTGAGGAAGCCGGCGACGAATTGACCCGTGACGGCTTCCTTCCTCACTCGCCAGCTTTCAAGCTAGGAAGGGCGCTGCTTAACGAGGTCTTCTATATCCAGCCGCATCTGGCACTTAGCCAGGTAACCGCGCCGACGCTTATAGTGCATGGGACACGGGATACTTTCGTACCAGTCGAGTCCTCGCGCGCTGCGGTAACTGACATGGCAGGCGTGGCCAGCCTTGTCGAGGTCGAAGGTGCGCAGCATGGATTCGCTGTGCACGATGATCCGCAGTACCAGAATCCGCAGACGCGCGAATGGCAGGGATACGTGATTCGGATCGTGGTCGAATGGCTCGCGGCAGCGGACTAGGCGACGAGCACGGATTTTCGTAGCTCATGCACGCTCTCCTGGCCGCGCCACTTCTCCAGCTGAACGGCAAGACGTATCAGCTCTTGCACAGTGCGAACCGATTCCGTCTCGCGAGCAAGAGGGAAAGCTTGCAATCCTGCTATTGCCGCCTTGTCCGGTTCATTGGCGACTGCATACGCCGATCCCTTCAGAGAAAGGAAGTAGGCGTAGTCACGCCGAGAGAACGTCTCGGGGGACAGCCAGCGTTCATATAGTTCAAGCGCGCGTTCAGGCTGTTTTGCCTCGCAATAGCAAATTGCTACCTGTAGCCCGAAGAGTGCTTCATCGTAATGTGCAGCGACTTCCGTCGTCTGCCCATCGGAGCCTGCCCTGTCCTGAGCGAGCAAGCTTCGGGCTTCGCCGAGCTTGGATTCAATCAGCGCCAGATTACCATCAAGCATCGCATGCCCACGCGCTTGTTGCTGGGCCGCTTCCGCGCGAACCCGCGCCGGCAATCGCCACGGGCCTTCTTGCGCGGCCTCCGCAAGAGTGAGCATGCGCAAGGCATCACGCTCATCCCAGACAGCCTGGCTCTTCTTCAAAAGCACATATCCCTGCATCGTCGTATCGCCGGAAACCTGCGACCATTCGATGGCGCGGTCCCGCCAGTAGTTAGCAAGTTCCGGAACACAAATATCCCGGTAGAGCCATCCAGCGAACTCCGATGCGTACGCGCCTACCCTCAGCAGCTCGCGGCGTGTCCCCGGCTTCGCATCGGTTGCCATTCTCTCAATAACAGCTATAAGACCGAGCGCAATCGGCAGGGACTGCCTTGGCCCGCGCCTTCCGTCATTGACCGCGCAATCCTCGAGCTGCTGCTTGCAATAGTCAACAATCTCAGTGTCAGCATAACGCTGAGCATTAACCACCGCAGCCGCGATATGCCTAAGCTCATCAAGCCCGACAGCAGGAAGCGTGAGAGCGGCCAATCCACCCGCCAGGAAAGTACGACGAAGCCGCTCAACCAAATTTCTATCTTCCGCTGCTGTTAGTTCACGTGCCACGTCACGCTGGCCCCGGATCTCCGGCATAGAACCTGGCAGCGACCCCGCCAGGCCGTATTCGCGCCTGCCCGCAGAATGCTCACCCGGTTGTTTGCCGCCAGTCTCCGCGATGGCGAGTAATTGCTGGACCGGATAGCCGAACATGTGCTCCAGTACGCGACATGCATCGGGGTATGGCTCGGTCTTGACATTTCCCGAATACCAGCGCTCCCACTGCCGGGACGAGACAGTCAGTTTCGCGAGGTCGGGATCTCGGTCGCGTTCGGCCAGTTCCCGGGCTGCCCGCCGGAACTGCGCCTCAAAGGCCCGGAAGTTCTGCCAGTGCCGCTCAGCGAGCAAGGTCCGCAGCAGGGTCGGCCGACCGGGCTCTGCCGGCATAACAGGCTGTCCGGTAGGGTCAGCCGACCGGGCCGGTGCTGCGGCACGCTCGCCAGCAGAGTTGTCACTGAGCAAGGCACTGACCGGGATGCTCAGCGCCCGCGCTAACGCGGCCAGGGTGCTCAGTCGGGCTGAGCACTTGGCGCCCTGCTCGAGCTTTTTGACCAGCTCGACGCTCAGCCCGGCGCGCCCGGCCAGGAGCTCCTGCGTCCAGCCATGTTCACGCCGTACCTGCGCCAGCCTGGCCCCGTCCACCAGCGTTTCGCCGGCCTTGCCGCGCCTGGCGGGCTTGCTGCTCCGGCCCGCGCTAACGCACGCCTGGCAGCACGGCCCGGTGTTATACCGGCTCAGCGGCCGGCCGCACCCCGCGCAATTCCGCCCAGTATCACCAGGCATAGCCACAAACCCCTTGCCCTAACGCAACACAGCACTTCAACCCTACGCCGCGCGGTCACGCGATACCGTGCGCCAGCTGCTCACGCTGGGTGCTTGTCTCATCGTCTCGTCTCACTAGCGTTTGCGGCCCTGTACGTGCAGACGCACGCGAGGCGTGAGACAAACCAACCTCGTGAGACAAGCACTCTCCGTAACCGCGCAAGCGCAAACGCACGCGCACGAACGCGGCTATATGTGCAGACGCGCGCGAGGCTTGCGCGTGCGCTTGCGCTACCGGCGCTCACGCAGCGTGGCTCGCGGCGTCTGATGCCATCGCGGGCAACAGCGGCCCAGGCAGGCCAAAGCGCCCAGGACCGCAGATTCTAATTAGCCATCATCACCCAAGCGCCCGGCATTTAGCCGACATCAGTACGGCATCCAGGTGACGGCCGGGCGCATCAAAGTTTCCGGGATTGCGACCGGAATACGCTGGGCCGACCGCAATCTGACGACGGAAGGAAAGTTCATGCTGGCAGCCAGCGGTCAAACCCGCAAGGCCGAATACGGCACTGTGATCTACGTGCGCGGCATGGACCAGGAGCAGCTAGACGATGCCGAACAGCGCTGTCGTGAATATGCCGCCCGCTTCGGCTGGCATGTGCTGGAATCCATTCGCGACAACGGCGCCGCCACCATCTCCAGCCACATCCTGGCAAAGGCATGTCGGCCAGGAGTGCAGATTCTTCTTACCGGCACTCCCGACATGATTTCACCCGATCGGGGCACACGAGATGACCTGATCCTGGCCATTGAAGGAACCGGATGCATGGTCCACCCGCTGACAACGCCACGCCGCTCATGAACCTCCCCGCGAGCAGGCCATGTGCAGCACAGCCCTCGATCACAGACCAGCGCCAGCCGCCCCATGGCTACCTTCCCCGTGATCATCACCCACGGATGCCGGGAGCCACCAGAGCCCTGACCTGCGGTGACGCGAAGCTAAGTAGCGCACTTTCAAAAATCGCTGGTGTGCTGCATTTCGTTGAGGATCACGAGGATCCGTGGGCGGTCGTGAACTGTTACAAGGATCAGATGGCCCCGGGGCAGCTTCCTGGTGATCTCCCATGTCACGGCTGATCACCTGTCCGAGGATGCTGCGCGGCAGGCGAGGGCGGCCTATGACGGAGCATCCGCGCCGGGTGTCGCCCGCACCCGCGAGCAGATCGCCGGGTTCTTCGCCGGGCTGGAAATGGTGCCGCCGGGGCCTGGTGAACGTATCCGCGTGGCGGCCCGACGTAGTCGGAGCGTCGCCCGGCCCGGCGGTGTTCTATGCCGGGATCGGCTGCAAGACCCGCCCTGGGCGGCCCCGGTGAGCCCGGCCAGCCCGGCACGCCAGGACGACGACACGTGCTGGCGGGAAGCGGCGCGGCTGCGCCGCGAGCACCGGGGCTGGATCGTGATCTGGCTGGCGCCGGAGAACTGGTTCCGGGCATACCGTCGGCTGCCCGGTGCCCGCCGCGACACCGCCCTGTCGGCCGCCACCCCAGCGGAGATGGCCGCGCTGATCGGCGAGGCTGAGCGGGCCGCCGCGCGGGTGCCGCGGCGCGACCCGGGCACCCAATGACCCCCCGGCCGGGGCTGGGTGGTACCGGGCGGATTGCCGACGAGTTGTATCTGATGGGCCATCACGAGGTGACCGGCCGGGTGCACCTGTCGCCGCGGGCGGTGGGGCTGGGGCTGGCCGGGGCGCTGCTGGCCGAGTTGGTCCTCGCCGGCGCCGTCACCGTGGAAGCGGGCACCGTCATGCCCGCTGGGCAGGGCCAGCCCGATGATCAGTTAACCGAAGCCGTGGCTGGCCAGATCGCCGCGGAAACCCCGTACCGGCCGGTGGCTGACTGGCTGGCGTTCTTAGCCCGCACCGCGGCCGGAGATGTCGCCGCCCGGCTGGCCGGTGCCGGGTACCTGGCCCCAGCGCGGCGGCGGCCCTGGCAGGCTGCGCGGTGGCAGCCCACCGATCCCGACTGCGCGTTCGCGCCCATCGCCCGGCTCAAAGCCGCGCTGCACCTGGACCGGCCCGGCGATGCGCAGTCCGTCACGCTGGCCGGGCTGGCCGCCGCCTGCGGCCTGGGACCACGCCTGGCCCTGTACCTGCCGGCCGGCGCCCGCACCCGCACCGACGCGTTAGTTTCCCTGCTTCCCCCGGAGCTGCGCGAGGTGATCGCCCAGACCCAGGCAGCGGTCGACGCTGCCGTGCTCGCCCACCGCATGTAACCCCCATCCCCTCAGGAGGTAGCCGCTGATGTCTCACACCCAGACCGCCCCCGGCAAGCCCGGCGCGGTCTCTCGCGCGCTGGCCGCCGACCGGCTCGGCATCCCCGCCGTGCTGTTCTTCGTGCTGGCCGGAGTCGCGCCGCTGACCGTCGCCGCCGGGGTGATCCCTACCGCATTCGCGACCACCGGGCTGACAGGCATCCCGGCCGCGTTCCTGGTAGTCGCCGTCATCCTGGCGATCTTCGCGGCCGGGTATATGGCGATGGCGCGCGCCATCAAGAATGCGGGTGCCTTTTATGCATTCATCGCCGCCGGCCTGGGACGCGTGACGGGCGTGGCCGCTGCCCTGGTGGCGCTGTTAGCGTACACATACCTGCAGGTCGGCTTGTACGGGGCGTTCGGGCCGGACGCCGCCGCCGAAGCCGCCGCGCACCTGGGGCTGCACGCCCCGTGGTGGGTGTTCGCGCTGGCTGCCTGGGCCGTGGTGGCCGTGCTGGGCCTGCTGCGCGTGGACATCACCGGCCGGGTGCTGGGTGTGCTGCTGTGTGCCGAGCTTGCCGTGATCGTGGCCCAGGCCGTGGGCGGGCTGAGCCACCCAGCCGGGGGGCACCTGTCATTCGCCACCTTGTCCCCGGCTGCGCTCGGCTCGGCCGGATTTACCACGTTCGGGGTGCTGGCGGTGGTCGCCGTGCTCGGGTTCGTGGGGTTCGAGCAGGCTCCGGTGCTGGCCGAGGAATCGAAAAACGCACGGCGCACGGTGCCGGCGGCGACCTATATCGCGCTGGGCATGATCGCGGTTGTCTACGCCGGGGCGTCGTGGGCGATGGCTGTGCGGGTCGGCACCGGCCACGTGGTGGCCGCCGCCGCGGCGCAAGGCCCCGGGCTGATGTTTGGCTTGTCCGGCAGCAGCCTGCTGTCGCAGGCCGCCCAGTGGCTGTTCCTGACGTCGCTGTTCGCTGCTGCGCTGGCGTTCCACAACGCCACGTGGCGCTATATTTACGCTCTGGGCCGGGAGAATGTGCTGCCCGCCGCGCTGGGGCGTACCGGCGGTAACAACATTCCGAAGGCGGCGTCGCTGGCGCAAAGCGCCACCGGCCTGGCCGTGATCACCGGTTATGCGCTGACCAACCAGGACCCTATGACCAGGCTTTTCTTTTGGCTTGGCACCTCCGGGGGCCTGGGTGTGATGATCTTGCTCGCCGTTACCTCGGTTGCCGTGGTGGTGTTCTTCGCCCGTGATGCGCGCGGCGAGAACGCCTGGCGCCGGCTGATCGCCCCCGCGCTGGCCGCTGTACTGCTGGCCGGCATTGTGGTCCTCGCCGTACAGCACTACGCCATCTTGCTCGGCGTGCCGGCGGGCAGCCCGGCCGCATGGGTCCTGCCGGCCGGTTACGCTGCCGTCGCCGTCATTGGCGTGGCCTGGGCGCTGATCCTCAAACTGAGCCGCCCCCGGATCTATGCGGGGATCGGGCTCGGTGCGCACGCCGTCACCGCCCAGCCCGCCCCAGCCGCCGGGCGGTCATGATGACCAGCATCGCACCCGGCCCGGCCAGCCCGGCGTCGCCAGCCCCGCATCCCGGCGTGATCACCGCTGGCCGCCGACGCCGATACGCTCAGCGATCTCCGCCACCAAGCGCACCCGCCGGCTGTACGCCCGCCATGGCTATCGTCTGTGGCCTGGCGCCCCGATCCGACTTCCCGGCGATGGCCCGCTTATGTGGCCAATGTGGCGGGAACCATACCAACACCTACTAAAGCAACCGGTTCTTCCCTGACGTGACTGCCGGGCCGGGACCGCCTCGCAAGAGCCGGCCCGGCAGTCGCCCCACCCGCCCCCGGAACAAGGCGAAAGGTCACCACCGTGCCGCAGATCAAGTGGACCAAAAGCACCCGCAGCTTCTCCAACAGCAACTGCGTCGAGGTCGCCCAGCTACCCGGCGGCCAGATCGGCGTACGTGACAGCAAGTCACCCGACGGCCCCGTGCTCCAGTTCGCCCCCGGCGAGTGGAACGCATTCACCGCAGGCGTGCGCAACGGCGAATTCGACAAACCCGGCACGCCGAGGGTCTAGGAGTTCAGGAAGGCGAGCACCGCCAGCACCCGGCGGTTGTCGTCGGTCGACGGCGCCAGGTCCAGCTTGGTGAAGATGCTGGTGCTGTGCTTGCCGACGGCCTTCTCGGAGATGAACAGGCGCTGCGCGATCGCGCTGTTCGACCGTCCTTCGGCCATCAGCTTGAGAACCTCCCGCTCGCGTGCGGTCAGCCGGGTGATCGGCTCGTCCTGGGCCCGCCGGCCCATCAGCTTGGCGACCACCTCCGGGTCCATGACGGTGCCGCCGGCCGCGACCGTGCGGATCGCGTCGGCGAACCGGTCGTCGTTGAACACCCGGTCCTTGAGCAGGTAGCCGACGGCGCCGGCCTGGTCCGCCAGGAGCTCGCGGGCGTACAGCTGCTCCACGTACTGGGACAGGACGAGCACCGGCAGCCCGGGGATCTGGCGCCGGGCCTCGATCGCGGCCCGCAGCCCGTCGTCGGTGAACGTCGGCGGCAGCCGGACGTCGACGACCGAGGCGTCCGGCTTGTGCTCGAGCAGCGCCTCCAGCAGGCCGGGCGCGCTGTCGACCGCGGCAGCGATCTCGAAACCGTGTGCCTCAAGCAGCCGGACCAGCCCCTCCCTCAGCAGGAAGAGGTCCTCCGCGATGACAAGGCGCACGGTATCTCCATGACGATGATGGTCGGGCCGCCGACCGGGCTGCTCACGGCCAGGATGCCATCGAAGGTGGCCAGCCGGCGCTCCACACCCAGCAGGCCGCTGCCGTTGGCCGGGTCGGCGCCGCCGGTCCCGTTGTCGGTGACCTCGATCCGCAGCACGCCGGGCGCTGGAAGGCCTGTGTGCCGGATCCGGATCTGCACCAGCCGTCCGCCGGAGTGCTTGACCGCGTTGGTGAGCGCCTCCGCGATCGCGAAGTAGCTGGCCGCCTCGACCGGCTGCTCCAGCCAGCCCGGCAGGTCGATGTCGGTCTCGGTCCGTATCGGGGTGTCCAGGGCGAGCGCCTGCACCGCGTCGGCGAGGCCGCGGTCGGCCAGCACCGGCGGGTACATGCCGCGGACCAGGTCACGCAGCTCGGTCAGCGCCTTCGACGAACTCTCCCGGGCCTCGGCGACCAGCTCGATCGCGGCCTGAGGGCTGGTGGGGATCAGCCGCTCCGCGGCCCGCAGGCTCATGCCCAGCGCGACCAGGCGGGCCTGCGCCCCGTCGTGCAGGTCGCGCTCGACCCGGCGGAGCTCCGCGGCGGCGCTGTCCACGGCGACGGCCCTGGTCTGGGTGAGCTGCTGCACCCGGCCGACCAGCTCGGCGTCGGCCTCCCGGCCGAGCAGCACCCTGGCGTGTACGCCGATCGTGCGCGGCACCAGCCAGGCCCCGAGCGCCAGCATCGCGCCGCACTCCACCGCGGCCAGAAAGACGAGCGGCCGGTTAATGGCGCCATACATCACGACCTGCGGCGTAGCGCCCGGGGTGGCGGTCAGGGCGCTGGCGAGGCCACGCGGCGGCGTCACGACGTCGACCAGGGAAAGCAATCCCAGCGCGATGACCGCGATGGCCGCCAGGTCCGCCGACACGATGGGGAACAGGATCGCTATGAGCAGCGCGGCGACGGCGATCGCCGCGGCGGTAGTCATCGCGGCGTGGCGTTCCTGCTGGTTGACCAGCAGCACCACACCCGCGGCCGCCAGCGGCAGCAGCAGACCCCACCGTGGCGGCCGCAGCGAGGTGGCGGCCGCTCGCCTGGTCCGCCAGATCAGCCAGCAGCCGAGGGCGAGGAACACCACAGACTCCAGCAACAGCGTGGTGCGCCACGACTGATACCGGACCGCCACGTTCGTGGCCCAGCCTCCGGGGCCCCCGTCCAACGCCGGCGCCGCCGCCCGCGACACCGTGAGCGCGATGCCGACAAACCCGGCAACGACCATGGCGACCGGCGCGAACTTGCGGGCCGGCGGCGGCGTGCAGAAGATGAGCCACACGGTCGCTGGCACGACCACCGTGGCAGGCCACGGGCTGTTGTTGGTCAGCAGCGAAACCACGCAGAACGCCAGCAGCAGCAGGCCGACGAGCAGCCCGGCCTCACGGTACGGCCGCCAGGCAACGCTCTTGGCCCAGTCCTTGACCGCCTGCCAGCGCAAGGCCAGCACCGCGGCTCCCGCCACCACGAGCAACCCGATGTACATGCCTTCAGCGTGGCCCATCCACCGGCCATCCGCCAATGGGCCGGCGCCCCCACCCCAGGTAGGCAAACACCTACCGCGGGGTCACGGCGCGAGGTCAGCCAGGATTTCCTCCAGCCGGGCCAGTTCCGCCGCGATCCACGGCAGCGCGAGCGGGTCGGCGGCGGCCAGCGCCGCCTCCTGCTGCTCGTCGTCCTCCCCGTAGAGCAGGCCGGTCGCCAGCCGCAGCCGGAGCGCCTCGTCGGGCTCGCCGAACGCGCTGCCAGGCAGCGTTCCGGCGCCGTAGCGGTCGAGCAGCAGCGCGGCCAGTCCAGCGCTGGTGGTGACCCCATGACGGCGGGCCAGGTGGTCCCGCCACGGCTCGAAGTCCGGGTAGACGTAGAACGATGCCTGCGGCTGCGGCACGTCGAGCCCGGCGGCCCGGCACGTGCCGGCCACGGCCCGGCTCACGCTGGCGTGCAGGGACCGGCTCTGGCGTACCCGTTCAAGGAGGTCATCCGGCTCGCTGAAAGCCAGGGCCGCCGCCTGCTGGATCGGGGCAGCGGGCGCCGACCAGATCTCGCTGCCGATGCCGACGAGCTGGCCGCGCAGCCAGGTGCCGAGCGGCCCCTCGGGCAGCCGCGCCACGCCGATCCGCCACCCGCCGACCGCGAGGCTCTTGCTGAGCGCGGTGGTGACGACGGTCCGCTGCGGCGCGACCACGGCCGGGCTGAGCACCGGCGTCGCGGGGTCGTGCACCAGGTCGCGGTAGATCTCGTCGGAGATGATGATCAGGTCGTGCGCGGCGGCCACCGCGCAGAAGGCGCGCACCGTGGCCGGCCGCGGCAGCCTGCCGGTCGGGTTGTCCGGCAGCGTGACGACCACCGACCGGATCTCCCGCCCGGCGGCCCTTGCCGAGCTGACCGCGGCGGCGAGCGCGTCGGGGTCGCAGATCCCGCCCTCACCCGGCGCGGCCGGAACGAAGTGCGCGAGCGCGCCGGCCAGCCCGGCCTGCGCCGCGTAGCTGACCCAGCTTGGCCGGGGCACCGCGACGTCAGCGCCGGTTGCCAGCAGCAGGCCGAACAGCAGCGGCTTGCTGCCCGGCCCGCAGACGACGGACCCCGCGCTGGTCGGCAGGCCGCGCCGCTGCCAGTATCCGGCGGCGGCCTCGCGCAGCGCCTTCGACCCGGCGACCGGGCCGTAGCCGTTGCTCGCGGTGGCCGCGGCGAGCGCCTCCTGCAGCGCCGGATGCGCCGGAAGCCCTGCCTCACCGAACGCCAGCGGCAGCACCGGCTCCCCCCGGCTGCGCCGGGCGGCCAGGGCCTCGTTCGCCGCGAGGGTGGCCGAGATGGGCATGTGCCCGGCAGTAGAGGGCGGGAGCGCGGGCGGCGCCGCAGGCGGGACAGCCAGCGGCACGGCCGCCGGGGGAGCGGTCAGGACGGGCGAAGCCGGTGTCATAGTCCCGGCGTAAGGCATGAGAAAAACTCCAAGCTGCGGGGTGTGGGGTCCGCCAAGCCAGGGTCCAGATGCCCTAGCACCACTCAATTCAACAACCCCGCTAACCACGATGTATCCCTTTAAGCGTTAGCAGCCACCGCGTATCTCTGACGCAGAGGTTAAGCTTTACTTATGCTCGATACGCACCGGCTGCGGCTGCTGAGGGAATTCGCCGAGCGGGGCACCATATCGGCCACGGCGGCGGCGCTCGGATACACCCCGTCCGCGGTCTCCCAGCAGCTGGCGGCGCTGGAACGGGAGAGCGGGGCGGTGCTGCTCGACCGGACCGCGCGGACGGCGGAGCTGACCGACGCGGGGCGGCGGCTGGTCGAGCATGCCGAGCGCATCCTGGCCATGGTCGAGGCCGCCGAAGCGGATCTTTCGTCGGCCGGTCCCACCGGCCGGGTGGCGGTCACCGCGTTCCCGACGGCCGCCGTGGCGTTCGGGCCCGCGCTGGTCCGCCGGGTGCGAGCGCACCCCGGCATGTCGCTCCTGCTCCGCGAGACCCAGCGGGAGGAGGGCCTGCGGCTGGTGCGCAGCGGTGAGGTGGACGTCGCCCTGATCGCCGACTGGTCGGGGCGGCTGACCCGCCCCGGCCCCGGCAAGGGCTCCGGCGGCCCCGGCAAGGGCTATGGCGGCTCTGGCGGCCCCGGCGGCTCCGGCGGCTCCGAGGGCGGGGAGGAAAGCGGGGTCCTGCGCTTCTACCGGCTGCTGCGCGACCCGGTGGTGCTCGTGCTGCCGCGCGGCCACCCGGCCGCGGATCCGGCAAAACCGGTCGATCTGGACGAGCTGCGGGACGAGCCCTGGCTGGCCGCGCCGATCGGGGAGCCGTCACGGCAGGCGGTGGACCGGCTGCTGGTCGGGGCGGGCGGCATGCCCCCGGCCCCGTGGGAGTTCGAGGGACTCTCCACGATCCTCAGCCTGGTCGCGCGCGGCATCGGGATCGCCGCCCTGCCCAGGCTCACGCTGGCGGCCGGGGACCGGCGGGTGGCGGTGCGCGAGCTGCCCGGGACCGCCCAGGCGCGCGACGTCTGCGCCGTGGCCAGGGCGTCGAGCGTGCGCAGGCCGTCGGTGGCCGTGATCCTCGCGGCGCTGGACAGTGCCGCGGAGCGGCTCGGCAGATAGCCCGGGAGGTACCGCCGGGAGGTGCCGCCGGCAGGCGGCTCGGCAGGTAGGCCGACGGGCGGGTCGGCAGGCAGAAGGCCCTGATTCGCCCCTCTGGGCAGGGGTAGAAACCGAACGTAACGGGATTACAGCTGAATGTAATGGCCATCGTCAGGGCGGGGGGTCCGTGACGTCGTGGCGACTTCTCGGGTGAGGCGGGCTGCCGGTTACCCGGCGGCGGGCGAACTCGTCCGGATGCTTGCCCAGATCGCCCCGGTCGGGATCGTGCAGACCGACGCGGACGGCCAGTGCGTATTCGCCAACGACCGGTGGTGCGCGCTGACCGGCACCAAGGCCGACGAGGCCCTGGGCGCTGGCTGGGCGGACGCCCTGCACCCCGGCGACATCGAGCGGGTCACCCAGGAATGGGAGCGCGCCGCCGAGAACGGCGCCGAGCTGCGCACCGACTGCCGCCTGCGGACCACCGACGGCGGGGAGATCTGGGTGCACGTGGCCGCGATGCCGCTGCCCGGCCCGGACGGTGAGCCGGTGGGCTACGTGGCCGCGGTCACGAACATCTCCGACCGCAAGCTGGCCGAAGCCGAGCGGGAGCGGCTGCTCGCCGCCGTGCAGCGCACCCGGACGGCCGAGCTGGCCGCGCGCGAGCTGGCTGAGCTGGCGCAGGAGCGGCTGGTGGAGCAGAACACCAGGCTGCTCGAGCTCGACGAGCAGCGAAAGCAGTTCCTGGCCTTGGCCTCGCACGAGCTGAGCACGCCGCTCACCTCGATCATCTCGTTCTGCGAGCTGATCAAGGACGGCGACTCCGAGCTCACCGTGCAGACCGCGGAGTCGGTGGGCGTCATCGAGCGCAACGCCAGCCGCCTGCTGCGCGTCGTCGGCGATCTGCTGCTCGTCACCAGGATCGAGGCCGGCGGGCTGCCGCTCGACGTCGGCCCGGTCTCGGTCCCCGAGCTTGTCGCGGACGTGGCCAGGTCGAACACGCCGGAAGCGGCCAAGCAGGGCGTCCGCCTCGAGGTCTCGGCCGGTGACGGGCCGCCGCTGCAAGCGGACCAGGAGCGGCTGCATCAGGTGTTCGACAACCTCATGTCCAACGCGATCAAGTTCACCGCCAGGAAGCGCGGTGACGGGGCCGGGGACGGGCTGGTCCGCATCACCGCCACGCACGACGACCGCGCCTGGCGGGTCGAGGTCACCGATTCCGGCATCGGCATCCCACCGGACGATCTTGGCCACGTGTTCGACCGGTTCGTCCGGGCCTCCAACGCCAAGGCGGCGAGCCTGCCCGGGACGGGGCTGGGCCTGTCCGTGGTCAAGGCGGTTGCCGAGCTGCACGGCGGCCGGGTCGAGGCCGACAGCACCGAGGGCCGCGGCACCACGTTCCGCGTCTACCTGCCGATGCGCCGATGACCGGCAGCCAGCAGCCGGGCCAGCCGCGTCAGCCGGGGCAGTCAGGCGAGCCGGAGTCATCCCGCGGGCGGATCCTCATGGTCGAGGACGACCCGGACCACGCGTTCTACGTGCTCGAGGTGCTGCAGCGGCGGGGCGGCTTCGAGGTCGTCCACGTCACCGACCCCGCTGAGGCGCTGCGCCGCGCCCGCGAGCCGTGGGACCTCGTGCTGACGGACGTGGAGATGCCCGGCATGACCGGCCTGGAGCTGCTGGAATCGGTGCGCCAGGTGGCTCCCGACCTCCCGGTCGCCGTGCTCACCGCGCACGCGAGCATCAGCAACGTGGTCACCGCGCTGCGCAGCCGCGCCGACGAGTTCCTGCAGAAGCCGCTGGCTCCGGACCGGCTGACCGGCGCCGTCATCACGCTGGTCGAGAAGGGGCGCGCCGCGCGGCTGGCTTCGCGCCAGGTCGTGCTCGCGATCGGCGCGCACCCCGACGACGTCGAGATCGGTGCGGGCGGCGCGCTGGCCGTGCACCGCGACCTCGGGCACGACGTCGCGATCCTGACCCTGTGCCGGGGATCGCGCGGCGGCGAGGCGGAGCGGCGGGCGGAAGAGTCCCAGGCGGCAGCCAGGATCCTGTCCGCCGAGCTCTACCTGGAGGACCTCGAGGACACCAGCATCGGCGAGGGCGATCTCACGATCAGCGTGATCAGCCGGGTCATCGGCGCGGTCGCGCCGACCACGATCTACACCCATTCGATCCACGACGTGCACCAGGATCACCGCAACACGCACAGCGCGGTGATGGCGGCGGCGCAGGACGTCGGGCGCGTGTACTGCTACCAGTCGCCGTCGGCCACGGTCGACTTCCGGCCCACCCGCTTTGTCAGCATCGACCGGCAGCTCGTCCGCAAGCTTCAGGCGATCGCCTCGTTCGACTCCCAGGTGGAGGTGCGGACCTACCTGGAGCCCGACCTGATCCAGTCGATCGCGCGATCCTGGTCCCGCTTTGCCGACGGCCGGTACGCCGAGGCATTCGAGGTCATCCGCGACCGCGCCGACATCACCGCCGGCCGCCGCGAGCGCCAGATCTCGCACTGACCCGCCGCGAGCGCCGGAGCCGCAGGACGCACGGCGCACCAGAGCCGGTCAGGCGTCGCGTTCAAGAGGACACGTCATGCAGCGCGGCCCGCCGCGGCCCCGGCCGAGCTCGCTGCCCCTGATCGTGATCACCTCGATGCCGTTCTCGCGGAGGAAGGTGTTGGTGGTGACGTTCCGCTCGTAGGCGACCACCACGCCGGGGGCGATCGCGAGCACGTTGCAGCCGTCGTCCCACTGCTCGCGCTGCGCCGAGTGCACGTCCTGGGTGGCGGTCAGCACGCGGAAGCTGCCGCGGCCGGTCGCGGCTGCGATCGCGGCGTGCATCTCCTCCGGCGGGTGGTCGGTGACCTTCAGCTCGCGCGGCCCGCTGCCCGGCTCGACGGTGTAGGACGGCAGCATCCCCAGGCCCGCGTACTTCACGAAAACCCCGTAGTCGGCCATCGTCAGCACCGTGTCGAGGTGCATGAACGCCCGTGACTTCGGCATGTCGATCGCCACCAGCCGGTCGGCGGCTCCCGACGTGAACAGCCGGTCGGCCAGCATCTCCACGGCCTGCGGCTGGGTGCGCTCGCTCATCCCGACCAGGACGGCGCCGTCCCCGAGCACCAGGATGTCGCCGCCCTCGATCGTGGCGGGCGCGGCGTCCTCGCCGTGCAGCCAGACCTCGAACCCGCCGGCGGCGAACATCGGATGCCACCGGTATATGGCCTCGTGGCTGACGGTCTCCCGCATCCGGGCCCGCCGCCGCATCGCGTTCACCGACACCCCGCCGTAGACCCAGCTGGAAGTGTCTCTTTGATAGAGGACATTCGGCAGCGGGTAGAGCACGAAGTCATCCGGATCCAGCGAGTGGAACGCGATGCTCTTGGGCTCCGGGCCGAGCTCCCTGATCTCCCGCTTGGTGATCCCGCCGATCAGGAACCGCGCCAGCTCGGCGGCCCCGAGCCCCTCCACCGCCTCGCGCAGCGTGTCGGCCGCCAGCGGCCCGTGCAGCCGCGGGTCGAAGATCCGGTCCAGCACGTAGTTCCTGGCCTCGGCGATCTCCAGCGTCTGCGCGAACAGCTCGCCGTAGTAGTGCACGACGACCCCGCGCTCGCGCAGCGCGGCGGCGAAGGCGTCGTGCTCGGCCTGGGCCTCGGTCACCCAGAGCACGTCGTCGAACAGCAGGTCGGCGGCGTTGTCCGGGGTCAGCCGCTTGAGCTCGAGGTCCGGCCGGTGCAGTATGACCTGGCGCAGCACGCCGACCTCGGAGTCCACATGGAACATGGGTCCCAGACTAGGCTGCCGCCTGTGGATCTCGATCTTTCCCTCGCCGCGCCCGACCTGACCGCGCAGCTCGTCGACGCCGAATCGGTCAGCGGCGCCGAGAAGCCGCTGGCCGACGGGATCGAGGCGGCACTGCGAGCTCTGCCTCATCTAGATGTGCAACGCGACGTAAACGTGATCGCCGCGCGCACCAGCCTCGGCCGTGACCAGCGCGTGGTCCTCGCCGGCCACATCGATACCGTGCCGGTAGCGGACAATTTGCCATCCCGCCTGGAACGAGGCGTCCTCTACGGCTGTGGCTCCAGTGACATGAAATCTGGTGTGGCGGTGCAGCTTCGCCTTGCCGCGCTGGTTCCCGAGCCGAACCGGGACGTCACGTACATCTTCTACGACTGCGAGGAAGTCGAGGCGGAGCGCAACGGCCTGCTGCGGGTCGCCAGGAACAGCCCGGATCTGCTGGCCGGTGACCTGGCCGTGCTGATGGAACCGACCGACGGCCTGGTCGAGGGCGGCTGCCAGGGCACGCTGCGCGCCGAGGTCGTGGCGACCGGCAAGCGGGCGCACAGCGCGCGGTCGTGGATGGGAGTGAACGCGATCCACGAGGCAGGCCGGATCCTTGACGTGCTGCGCGCTTATCAGCCTGCCGAGCCCAGCGTGGACGGGCTGACCTACCACGAGGGCCTGAACGCGGTCTTCATCAGCGGGGGAGTGGCCGGGAACGTGATCCCGGACGAGTGCGTGGTCACGGTGAACTTCCGGTTCGCGCCGGACCGCTCGCCCAAGCAGGCGGCCGATCACGTGCGGGAGGTGTTCGCGGGCTTCGAGGTGCGGGTGACCGACGTGGCCGACGGCGCCAGGCCCGGGCTGACCGAGCCGGCGGCCGCGTCGTTCGCGGCGGCTATCGGCGGCACGCCCCGGGCCAAGCTCGGCTGGACCGACGTGGCCAGGTTCGCCTCGCTCGGCATCGCGGCGGTCAACTACGGCCCCGGCGATCCCATGTTCGCCCACCGCGCCGACGAGCACGTCGACGTGGCGGCGATCACCGCTTGCGAAACCAAGCTGCTGGCCTGGCTCACGGCCTAATCCGCATCGGGGCGCCAGGCGAACACCAGTTCCCCATCCGGCCCGCCCGGCCCGTGGCTACTGCCGCGGTGTCCGCCCGCGCCGCGGCTACTGCGGGGGGGCCGTGATCAGGTTAATGCTGGCGGTGTGCTGGCCGCCGGAGGTGTCCTCCCAGGTGACCGACACCGAGTTTCCTGGGTGGTAGTTGGCCAGGATCTTGGTCAGCGAGTCCGGCGAGCTCACCGCGCTGCCGTTCACCTCCGTGATCACATCGCCAGCGGCCAGGTTGGCCGTGTTCGCCGGCGTCCCGCAGAGCACGCCGAGGATCAGCGTGCCCGAGCTTGCCGGGGCGATGGTCTGCGGCACGCCGGCGTTCTGGTCGTTGGCCATGCACGTCGTGCCGCCCGGCTGGCCGCCGCCGGAACCGTTGCTGCCCTGGTTCTGGGCCTGGTCCTGCTGCTGCTGGGACGGGCTGCTCGCACTGCTCGCGGTGCCGGAAGGAACCAGCACCCCCATGAACCCGGAAGCGCCGATCTTGATTGTCGCGCTGGCCCTGCCGTCGATGATCTGGTGGGCGATGTTGAGCGCCCGGTCGATCGGGATCGCGAACCCGGTCGTGGTCTGGTTGCCGACGCTGCCCGTCGACGCGGCCGTGTCCATGCCGATGACCTTGCCGCTGGTGGTCGACAGCGGGCCGCCCGAGTCGCCCTCCTGGATGTCGGCGTTGGTCTGCAGCATGTCGTGCAGCGTCTCGCTGCCGCCGAGGTCATCGCTTGCGGTGATGGTC
This sequence comes from uncultured Actinomycetota bacterium, assembly GCA_963778075.1. Classification (GTDB taxonomy): domain Bacteria; phylum Actinomycetota; class Actinomycetes; order Streptosporangiales; family Streptosporangiaceae; genus JASHPR01. The sequence goes on from CAVZTJ010000003.1 coordinate 65,857, forward strand.
TGGTCCAGATTGGTGATGTCTCCGGCGACCACGGCCGGCTTGCCGCCCGCGCCCTCGGCGTTGCCCATGGCGACGACCGGGGTGTTGACCTTCACCGACGCGGAGTTGCCGAGCGGGACTGTGGCCAGGCCGGATGCCCCCACGAGCTTGATCACGGAAACGTCGTCGGTCTTGTCGTACCCCAGCCACTTCGCGCTGTACTTTTTGCCGCTGGAGACCAGCGTCGCGGTGAGCCCGGTGGTGTCATCGATGACGTGATTGTTGGTCAGCACCAGGCCGTTCTTGCTGATCACCATGCCGGTGGCCTGGGCCGTGCCGCCCACGTAGTTGAGGCTGCTCGAGATGTCGACGATCCCGGGCTCGACGGCGTTCTCGACCTTCTGCTCCTGCGCGCTGGTCACCCCGGAGTTCGCGCCGGAGCCCGATGAGCCGCCCGGGCTGAAACCGCTGCCCGGGTTGAAGCCGTTGCCGGAGTTGTTGTTCGGGTTCGTGACGTTCGGCGTGCCCTGCGCGGCCGGTGTCGAGCCGTGGTCGAGAGTGGCCACCGCGGCGGCGCCGATCCCGGCGGCGAGCGCCGCCACCACGAGGTAGACGATGAAGCCCTTGGCCCGGCTCGAGCGCGGCTGCTGCTCGATGTAGTCGGCGGGTGGCCCGTAGCCGCCGGGCGGCGGCCCGTAACCCCCGTAGGGCGGCTGGCCGTATCCGCCTTGACCGCCCTGCTGACCGTAACCAGCCTGGCCGTACCCGCCCTGCTGTCCGTATCCGGGCTGCTGTCCGTATGGGCCTTGCTGGCCGTACCCAGGCTGCCCATAGCCGCCTTGCTGGCCGTAACCAGGCTGCCCATAGCCGGGCTGCTGGCCGTAACCAGGTTGGCCGTATCCGGGCTGGCCGTATCCGGGCTGGCCGTACCCGACCGGCTGGGTGGCCTGATCAGGCTGGGCGAAACCGCCGGGCCGGCCCTGGCCGGGCTGCCCTTGGCCGCCCGGCTGGGTGGGCTCGCTGCCGCTCGGGGCGGGCTGGCCCGCAGGATCATCAGATGAGCTGCGAGAACCGGCCAGCGGGGCGGTGTCACCCGGTTGGCCCGGTCCAGGTTCGGGCGATGACGAGCCTGCCGGCGGGTCGGGCTCGTTCGCAAGCGGCGCCCAGGGCCCGACGTACTCGGGCTGCTGGTTCTCGCTGCCGCTCTGATCTTCCTGCATTACTCCATCACTCCTACCCCGAAGCCAGCGTACGTTGCGCTTGCCGTCACCAGAACCCCATCGGGTCGGTGTGGCTGGCTATCGAACGTCTCCTCGCACGGTCTCGAGCTCGCACAGTCTCAAGTAAGCACTACTGGTCTGGACGTTGCCTGAATGCCCACTGAGGAATTCCCCGCTGTCGCGAGACTCACTCGTCGCCGGCATGGTGGCTAGCGTACAGCGAAGAAGCGATATATCTTGAGTGTGGCATGTTCCCGCTACCAAGGAGAGAAGATGTCGGCACCAACTCGCAACGAACCGGGACTGTCCCGGCGGGAAGAGCTGAGCGTCTCTACCGACGCCATGTCCGGCGCACCGTGGAAGACCGCCGGCGCTGCTGGCGTGGTCGTCACCGGGGCTGACCTGGCCTTGCACCTCGTGGGCGGTCACCTGGACCTCCCCACCGCGCTGTCGGCGGGCACCGTGGCGCTCTTCGCCGTGGCCGGAGGCGGCGCGCTGCTGCGCGGGCAGGGCGGCCGTGCGATGCGCTGGGCGCGCGAGAACCCATGGCGGTTCGCGTTGCTCCCCGGCATCGCCACCGCGATTGTCGTCTTCGTGCTGTCGGTCGTGGTCGGCAGCAGCGGCATGTTCGGCGGCGCCTTCACCGCGGTTTGGCACGGGGCCGTGACATACGGGCTGACCGGTGTGGTCGGTTCGGTGGCCGGCACCCGAAAGCGCCGCACCCCGTGAGCGAGCCGCACGGGGCAGATCCGCGGCGCCGGGTGGGGCGGGCGGGACGGGCCGAACGATGCTGGCCCGACCCGCCGAAGCGGGCGGCCGAGCGATGCTGGCCCGAGCCGCCGGCGGGGACGGAGCCATGCTGGCCCGAGCAGCCGCCTGCCACCGAGACCCGCTGGCCAAACCCGGCCGCATGGCTCGTCTCGGCCCTGGGCCGGACGGGTGACCGCGCGTCCAGGTGATCCGCTCCCCGGGCGCGTCCGCCCATGGCGCGTAGCAGCGGGCGCGACCCTGGCAACGCTGCCTGGCTCAGGATCTGTCACCCTGCTGATCCTCTGACTTGTTCGCTTGGTAATGCGCGCGCACTTCCTCTAACAGTTCTGCCGCAGTCTGCGCCTGTAACTGGGTAAAGCTGCCGAACTTCGCCGTTGCCGTCCACTCGTCGCATGGAGTTGGCGGTGGCTCGAACGCGTAAAGCCTTCCCCAATGCGTGTTCAGGTAGATCAGCTGCTGGTTAGTGGTGCCGCGTAACTCCAAGCCCGTGTCCTCCCTTTCTGTCGGTACCTGCACTTGCCCAGCACGCCTGAACTACCCGTTCGCGGTGCGTTATAAGTCTCGCCCATGCGCTGGGGAGTCGACGGCTAGACACACGGCGACGCCGACGGAGATGGTCACGGCGAGGGAAATATGGGGTTCCGATATTTCCAAGCCTGCTCCGGGACCAGAGTGCAGCCTGAGTGCATGGAACCATCTCCGGCTAACCACCGCTCAAGTCCGGCCGCAGCGGGGTTCGACCTGTCCGAAGACGTGGACAGGGAGATCAACGCCCGGCAACAATGGTTCGAGTTGCACGCTGGTAAGGCTGCGATCAACCCGCGTGGCGTCTGGCACACCGCGGACGGGACAAGGCGCAGCCTGTCGATTACCTGACGGGAGCGGCGGCCTCGACCATCGTAGATGGCCGTCTCACTGTTTAGGCCTCGCGGGCGCGCTCGTAGGTGAGGTGGGCGAGGCCGTTCTCCCGGACTTCGCCTGGAAGCGAGGGGTCGCTTGTCGCTGGTCTCGCCGAACAGGCGCTCGCCCGCGCCGACCGCAACCGGGAAGACGGTCAGGCGCAGCTCGTCGACCAGGTCGTGCTCCATCAGCGTGCGCACGAGGGGCGGCTGGCGTACACGACGATCTCCCCCTGTATCCGTTGCTTGAGCTTCGAGACCTCGCTGACTACCTCGCCCGCCAGGACGGTCGCGTTCGTCCATTTGGGCTCTTGGAGCGTCGCGGACACGACGTACTTGGGCAGGCGGTTCAAACTGTCCATCCACTCGCCGCTCATAATTGACGACCGCGCGCCGAAGTACTCGTCGCTCCGCCGACCCATCAGCAGCGCCTCGGCGCCTTGTGCCTCGGCCAGTTCGAGCTCCGCCCACGCCTCCCAGTCCTGGCCCATGAACTGAACAAACCAGCCGCCGTGCCTGAACCCTCCCTCGCCGCTCGGGTCCTCGACGACGCCGTCGAGCGTGACGTTCTGGCTGACCACGATCTTTCCCATCTTGATTCTCCTTGTATCCGGGGCGCGCCCCGGACTGGGACCGCCTCCAACCGGGTAGACGCCACCGCCCGCCCGGAATTGGGCGCCGCAACGCCGCCCAATTCGCCGGCCCGGCGGCGTCTTTATCGTTGAGCGAGCCGAACGCGCCCTGCGGAAAGAAGAAGAGCGAGGATGCATGCCGATGGAGATGGACAAGATGGACCTGATCGCCCGGGCTCGGGCCGGCGACCACGACGCGTTCCGCGACCTGGTCCAGGGCCACTCCCACGAGCTGCAGGTGCACTGCTACCGTATCCTGGATCCCTGCAGGCCGCCGAGACGCACTCCAGGAGACCCTCGTGTCCGCCTGGCGTAACCTCGGCGAGTTCGGCCAGCGGTCCTCGCTGCGGACCTGGCTGTACCAGATCGCGACCAACCGGTGCCTGAGCATGTTGCGCGCCGACAGCCGACGCCCCCGCACCGCCCCGCCGCTGCCCGAGGCCACCCTGCCCGAACCCACCGGCGCCGGCGACGCCCCGCCCTGGCTGGAGCCCTACCCCGACGTCCTGCTCGACCACCTCGTCGACCAGCGCCCCGGACCGGAGGCCCGCTACGAGACCACCGAGGCCATCTCCCTGGCCTTCATCACCGCCCTGCAACTGCTGCCCCCACGCCAACGCGCCGCGCTCGTCCTCCGCGACGTCCTGGGCTACCACGCCGCCGAAGTCGCCCAGATGCTCGGCACCACCCAGGAAGCCGTAAACAGCGCCCTCAAACGCGCCCGCGCCACCGTCGACAACCACCTCGCCGACTCCAGCAGCACCGGCAGCAGCAGCGGCACGGCACCGGCAGCCGCAGGCCTGCACGCCAACCCGACACCGCCGCCGAACACCGGCTCGTCGCCCGGCTCACCGACGCCCTGGAACGCGCCGACCTGGACGCCCTGATCGAACTGCTGGTCACCGACGTGAGACTCTCCATGCCCCCGGCCATGCTGGAATACCGCGGCATCGAATCAGCCCGGCGCGTCTTCGCCGCCGTCACCTTCCGCCCGGCCGCACCTACCGCGTGGTACCCACCCGCGCCAACGGCCAGCCCGCCTTCGGCTTGTACCTGGCAGACCCCCACGCCAGCGTCTACCGCGCCTACTGCCTCCTGGTCATCACCACCGCCGGCGACCACATCACCGCCATCACCAGCTTCAGCACCAACGTCATGACGCGCTTCGGACTACCCCGAACCCTCCCCGAAACAGATTGACAGACTTCTGGCGCCGCCCTGTTCATCACGCCCGGGCGGGGCACCGAGCACCGCCCACGGGTAACCGGATAGATGGCCGTCAGACGTGGGAGAGAGCCGCCGCGAGCGTATCGGCGACCGCGTCCGCATTGGCGCTGAGCCATTGCACCTGGGCCAGCATGCCAGTCTCGTTCCGTCCGGCCCGGACCCGCTTGGCGATCATCTGGAGCCCGCGTCCCCGCAAGTAGACGGGAATGACCGCGGCCTGGTCTGCTGAGATCCGGGCGATGCTGGCGTAGCCCCGCAGAAACCGGCTGGCCCGGGAGAAGTCGAGGCGGTCAGCCCGCTCGTGCGGACGGCCGCTGCGCCACAGGCCGTACCCGATGTCGGCCAGCGGCGTCTCGGCGTGGGCGTTGGCGAAGTCAATAACTCCCGTGGCGCGAGGCGGCGTGCCGTGAGCGATCACGTTGTCGTTGGTGAAGTCACCGTGAATGACCACGCGATCGGAGGTCAGGTGACCGGCATCGGCCAGGTCGCGGGCCAGCTGCGCCGCGAGAAGCCGGATGAGCTCCCTTTCGTCAGGGGAAACCAGGGCGAGGCTGTGCGACAGCAGGACCGCGGGCACCTCGGCCAGGGAGAGCGCGCCGGGCCGCTGGCTGGTTACCTCGACCTGCCGGACGGCCGCATGGTAACGGCCCAGCAGGGCACCGATCTCTTCCATCGGCGGAACGGCCGCCCAGCACACCGCGTGACCCGGCAGGAACGACACGACTTCCCACAGCGCGCCGCCGGTCATGGTCCATGACTGGCCGTCGAAGCATGGCAGCGGCTGGGGGGAGGGAAAGCCAAGCCCCGCCAGCCGGGCCAGGAAGCCGTGCCGCCAGGCCACGTCTTCCACAAGGCCAGCCGCCGCGACTTCCACAAGGCCAGCCGCCGCGACGGCTGGTTCGGGCAACCGGCGCAGCACACCGCGCGTGCCCTGCCAGCCGACCAGCCAGCCGCGGCCTTCTCTCGGCCGGACCTCCCCGCGAAGAATCACCAAACCGGCAGCGCGCAGAAACCGGCCAGGCGGACGGTCATCGCCCACATCACGATGGTTTCACAAGCGTCCGGCGATCCCCTGCGGTGCTAAATGTCGTCGGGGAGAGGAATGAAGATCATCACGAGCCGTCACAAACCCGGATGATCAGACGGCGGCCGCCCCGTCTCCAGCACCGGCATCCAAGATCTACGGCCCGCGGCAGGCAGTGCTGCATCACTTCCAGCCGCAGCCGGGGCAGCATTCGCCTGCCATCTCACGCCTAGGATTGACACATGCGACGAGGCGAGGTCTGGTGGGTCGAGTTCGACGAGCGACGGCCTGTCGTGCTGCTGTCGGAAGATGAGCCATCCGGGTCCCGGGCGATGCAGGTCGTCGCTCCGGCGGGTACCGACATCTCCGGCCTGGGAATCGAGGTGGCAGTCGGCGTACAGGAAGGACTGCCCTTTGACGGCGTGCTGCGGTTCGTGTTCCCGCAGCCGGGTTTTACCCCGTGCACCTGGCTGACCACCTGAGCCGGGACGTCCTTCTCGCGGTCAGCTCTAGTTCCGCCCGCAGCCAGCGAGATCGACGACGCCCTGCGCGCCAGCGAACAGAGGACGGAGTGGGACCCGGCCGCGGTGGCCAGGTTCAGCGAGATTAAGGATTCCCTCCGTCGGCGGACGCTTGGGACCCCGGCTACGTCGCTACGGTGACCACGGCGTAGCGGTCACGGGAGGCATCGAAGTCGGTGTCGACTTCCTGCAGCCCCGCGAGTTCAAGGCGTTCGCGCAGTTCGCTGATCGTGAAGGGGCGGAACGCGATCCGGTGTTCGTGTGCCTCAACCTGGTCGCCGTCCTCGAAGACGAACACCATATGGGCGATGTGCTCGTCATGGAGGCCCCCGGGTATCTCCCAGGCGTAGAGCACGACGCTCCGGCGCCCCCCGCGAGTTACCACCCGGTCAGCAACCTGCACGATCTGGCGCTCGGCGTGCAGCTTCTCCCAGTTACGGGAGTCGACGACCACGTGTGCGCCCGGACGGGCCATCCGCCGTAGCCCCGTGAGCGCCGAACATGCGTTCCGGCCCAGGCGTGTACCAGCGAGTTCCCGATACAAAGCACAACGTCAAACCGTTCGCTGGTGGCTGCGGGAAGATCCGCCCATGCAGAGCACATGACCGGGATGGAGAGCCGCTCCCGCCGGAACCGGGCAGCCGCCCCCTCGACCATGGCTTCGCTTCCGTCAGCCGCCCACACGGTGAAGCCCCGGCGCGCGAGCACGGCCGCATCGACACCCGTGCCGCAAGCCGCATCGAGTACAAGGCTTGTGCGGCTGACCCGCTGCAGCAGTCGCGCCGTCGCGGGATGATTTACCGCGCGTCCGTTAACAAGCGCGTCGTCGTCGTACATCCAGTCGTAGTCAGCGGCGAGCATCTCATAGGCGCGAGCCACAAGATCGTAGTCTGCCAGATGGCCGGAGTACCTCGGCTGTGCGATCACCTGCGAACCAGGGCTTTGGCGCGTGCCGTTCAGGCCAGTTCTTCAATGATGATTTCGTTGCACAACGCCAGGCACTCGGTGCAGATCGCGACCCGGGCGGTGACCGCCAGGCCGGAGACCTGGTGGCGGCGCTTGCCACAGAAGCTGCACTTGAACGCGGGGCCATCGTTGTCTTCGGCGACGGATTTCATGGCGGATAGCGGGGTGGCGGTCGGCTCGCCGGTTTCGATCACCCGGCCTGCCTTCTCGATGCACTTGTTGCAGATGTACACCCCTGGGCCGGCGATGAGCTTTCTGACCTGCCGCTGCTCCTTGCCGCAGAACGAGCATTTCAGCAGCGCGCCCGGTTCGGCCGCGCCGCCCGCGCCGCGGCGGACGACCCGGCGCCACGGCCTGGCACCGCCCGGCTCCCTCGACGATCTGATGGACCCGCTGGTGACTAAGGCCCAGGGCTTCGGCAATCTCGCGGAGTGAGCCCCCAGAGAGCTGCAGCCGGCGCACGGCGTGGTGGAAGTCCGCCCGGGCGATGTCGGCGGCGCGTTCGGCGTCGATGAGGCGCGCCTCGGCAGCACGCGCCTCGTCCAGCAATTCCTGGTGAAGAGGCATGACGTCTAGTGTACATAGACAAGAGACGGCTACGGCGCCACCAGCGACCAGAACACCTCCACATCAAAGTGACCGGTCGACGGGTCAGGATCGCCGTAGATCTCTCCTTGTAGAGCATGACGTTGTGCCCCTGCTGGTAGAGCCCCTCCGGAGCGCCGTCCCGAAGAAAGCTCCACACCTGGTCCAGCATCGGCCCCCATACCGTCGGGAACTCGCCAATGCGGCCCGGCCAGCCGGTACCCGTTCGCGTTGAAACTCCACTCGCACCGCCCGGTGGGTATCGCCGCTTAGGAGCTGCCGCCCTGCTGTCTCTGGCTTGTTCGCCTGGTAGTGCGCGCGCACTTCCTCTAACAGTTCTGCCGCAGTCTGCGCCTGTAACAGGGCATAGCCGCCGAACTTCGCCGTCGCCGTCCACTCGCTCTCGAGCGTTTGCGGGGGTTCGAATGCGTACTGCCTGCCCCAATGCGTGTTCAGGTAGATCAGCTGCTGGTCAGCCGTGCCGCGTAACTCCAAGACTCCATTCTCCTTGCCTGTCGGTAACTGCGCCCTGCTCGGGCACGCCTGAACTACCTGCGCGGCATTGCGCTATGACGGTCTGGCTGAGGCCTGGGGAAGCTAAAGAGTGCTGGCCCGCAAGGGGTTCGATGAGCCTGCCGATGCCGTCCTCGTCGTCGAGCCCGGCGCCGGGAAGTCGCAAGCGGCACTGCCGTCGTCATCAATATGGAGTGTCCCGCGCTCCGGCGCAGCCGGATTCATCACAGTCATCGCGTCGTTGTGCGCACCATCCTCGGGGCCCAGGCCAGCCGAGCATCGATCTCCATGTGCTGCCCAATGGAGCCGGTGCTCAGTCGGCTGAGGCGTCAGAGCCCAGGCCCGCGAGGTAAGTGGCGAGCAGCCGGCGGCATGTCGCATCCCAGCCTGGGTCGGATCGCCGTGGCTGGGCAAGCATCGCTCCGAACATGACGATCTCGTGCGGAGTTACGTCCCGCGTGATGGTGGCGTCAGCCCGCCCGCGGTCGATGATCCGCTGGATTATCTGGTGGACGTGCTTGTGAACGGCGCGGGTCCTCGGCCATGTCAGGGGCGGTCCGCCGTGCAGCGGCAGCACGAGCTGGTTGCGCTGGCTGATTGCCGCCTCGATGAACTGCTGGAGCGCCTCGGTGGCGGTCGCGCCGTTGCTTTCGGCAGCTCTGGCGTTAGCGAGCACTTGCTCGAACGATGCATGGGTGAGGTAGTTGAGCAGATCCTCGCGGGTGGGGAAGTGGCGGTACAGCGTGCCGACGCCGACTCCCGCGTCGGCGGCGATCGTTGCCATGGGCACGCGCAGGCCCTCGCGGTGTATTGCCGCGGTGGCGGCCCGGACGAGAGTCTGGTGGTTGCGGGCCGCGTCGCTGCGCGGTTCGCGCGAGTTGCTGGCGGCGACGACGCCTTCATTCAACCTCCATCGGCCCTGGAACGTGCGTGCGATACACTCAAGCGGACGAAATGATCCGTTTTTGAAGAGCTCGGGGGCGGCGCGTGCGGTGTGCTGGCCGTCGGGCTGAGCTAGCCCGCTGACTGCCAACCGCACATCACACCGCGAGGAGAGACCATGCCGGATCAGCCGAATCCGATCCCGCCCGACGACCTGTCGCGCAGGCTCACCATCGCGCGGCCGGACGAAGATCAGGGCCTGCCGCACATCGGGCTCGTCGGCGACACCTACACAATCCTTGTGGCAGGCAGGACACCGCCGGCAAGTACACCCTCATCGACATGCACGTCCCGCCAGGCGGCGGGCCGCCTCCGCACCGGCACGACTTCGAGGAGATGTTCACTGTCCTTACCGGAGAGGTGCGGGTGACGTTCCGGGGGGAGACCTTCGCCGCGCGAGCCGGGCAGACCATCAACGTGCGGCCAATGCGCCGCATGCTTTTACCAACGCTTCGGACACGCCATCACGGCTGTTGTGCATGTGCGCACCCGCTGGCCAGGACGAGTTCTTTACCCTGGTCGGCCAGCCGGTCGCCACCCGGACTGAAGCGCCGCCGCCGCTCAGCCCAGACGCGCAGGCGGCATTTATCGCAAGGTCGAGAAGTCTCGCCCCTCAGTTCAAGACCGAGCTGCTGCCGCCGCCTGGTAACGACTGACAGGACCCCCGGCCCAGGCCCGCGTCATGGCGCTGACAAGGCGGTCAAGCCACGTGCTGAGATTTTCAAGGATGTCATCGGCGGACGATCCCGCGCCCATGATGGCCTGTCCCCGAACCTGCGCCGACAGCTGGCTGATACGGCTCACGGTCACCATCACGCGGGTGAAGGGGGCGTCGATAAGGCGCAGCCCCGTGAGCTCCCTGACGCGACGCTCGCGATATTCGGACTGGCCGGAGCCATGACCAACGTCGCGAGTCCGTTCCGTCGGTCAGGCATGCCCTGATGCTATGGCCTGGATCAACTTCAGTATGGCTCGACAATCGGCTCGTCTGTCGCGCTGGCGCCAATCCGGGCGGCTGCGGTGTTGGCCTTCTGAGCGGTGGGCAAATGCCTGGCAGCGGCCGCCAGGCCGAAGACCGGCATATTGCCGTAGCGGCCTCGTACTCGCGCGACCTTGAACGTCTCGTGCCAGATCCCGACGTCGCCTGACGCCCTGACCGCGCGGTTGAACCGCCGCCACGGCTCCAGGTGCGGCAGGTCTCGATCCTTGGCGAACCGGTCCAGGGAGTCGAAGTCCCGCCAGTACTGGACCAGTATCGTTGTCCACCCGAACCACTGCTGGAATCCGAGGCAGCCCAGTTCCGGATGCTGGCTCAGCACCTTCAGCATCTTGGGCATGGCCGTCGCGACCGGCCACCACTTGCGGATACGCAACGGGTGGTTGAACCGCATGCCGATCAGGAAGACGACGAAGTCGCCATCGATGTCGGCTGTGAAACGGCCTCGCTGGACCTCCATAGCCCCCTCCTCTGCCGTTGATCTTGCGATCAGCATGGACCTGCAGCGCCGGCCCACGCCAGAGGAAGAGGCTCAATCCTGGACGCCGGCCGGTGGCTGCCGCTACGACGCGCAGATCCGCCGTCCGGCGCCACTGCCAGCGCGCGCAGCACCGGCACGCGCACCCCGATCAGGCGTCGCACCCCGAACACGAACAGCACCACCGCCAGGACGGTCGCGGATTGACTGCGCGCATGGCGCCGGTGCCTGATCCAGCGGAGTCAGGCCGCGACGTCCTGGTAAGCGCGGGGCGTGCTGGCAGCGTCCATTGCGGCGGTAATCGGGGAGGGCCGGAAGCCCTTGACGACCAGCCACACGCCCAGCGACAGTTCCCAGGCAGCCACCGGGACTGCGGCGATCTGGGGGGAGCCCAGCTTCATGCCGCCGAAGAGGGTCACGATGACGGTGCAGATGAGGAACGGGGCCCCGATGAGGCCCACCGCAGGAATGATGCGAGGCACGAGCCGGGACCGGTACATCACCGAGCCCAGCAGAAGGGCGTTGAAGGCCGGCATGAGGCTCTGCGAGAGCAGGAAGGTCCAGTTGTACACCGCGACGTGCGATGCGCTGGTGGTGACCAGCGCGGCAGCATTTGCTCCAGCCGCTCCGCCCAGGTCCTGACGCAAGGTCACCAGGGACAGGAGGCTGACGACGCCGGTGAAGATCATGCCGGCTTCCAGGACGCGAGCGGTGACAAAGCCCAGCGCGGCGCCCTCATTCTGCCGTCTGACCACCGGGTACAGCGTGACGGCAGTGCCGATGCCGGCCAGGGCGACGATCACCTCGAGGAAGCCGCCCACCATCAGGCCCGTGTGGGAGCCGGAGCTGAGGATCCAGTCCCGGTGGTTTTTCACCGGGCCGTAGAGGGCGAGAGTGGGGATCGAGATGAAGGTAATCAGGTAGAAGACACCGGCGACCAGCGCGATCTTTCTTGTCGAGCTCATCGGGGTCCCCTTCGCTGGCGCTCTCGTTGCTGGGGTCTGGGCGGTGGTGGCCATGTCGGTCTCCTTTTCGTGGTTGCGGAGTTTTAGCTGACCGGTGTTGGTGAAGCCGGGGCCCAGGCGGCCGAGGCGGGTGCGAGGTCATCGGGTGGCGTGGGGGCGGCGGGCACGCCCGTCCCGCCCTGGTCGAGACGGAACGGCGGGTAGGCGTCGGTCATCAAGGCGGCGTACGCGATGACCCGCACCACCCAGCGGTTCATGCCGACGATGATGTTGTACAGCCCGCGCGGGTAACGGCCCGCGAACAGCAGCGTGATCGCCGCGAAGCACACCAGCAGCCCGATCAGGCCGCCGGAGAGGGCATCGGTCGGCCATGCGTGCCCCGAGCCCGCTGTGCGGGTGTAGGCGGCGCCGCCGGCGAACACCGCGACGATGGCGTAATGCGGGATCGCCAGCAGCCACTTGACCAGCCACAGCCAGCGGCTCAACGGCTCGTCGAGGCGAGCTCGCACCTCCGCGGGGTAGCTCTGTTCCATGGTTCCTCCTTGTTGCCTGCACCAAGGCTGACCGGGCCGGCTGGCAGTGTCGCTAGGGGAGACCCTGGGGTTCGCCCTAGGCTTTAGAGCGGTTTCGGACGGCGCGATGAACGGCGCTACCCCGCCAAAGGCACGGAAGAGGTCATGCCTGCCAGTTCGCCCGGCCCATGCGGCCTGCCACAAGCTGCGCTAATACCTGCTTGATCCCGCTGCGAGAAGCTTCGGAAGTTCCTGGGCGGTGCGCCTGACCTGCTATCTCGTGAAGTACCACACACCCATTTCGAGCACGGCTACACCACATAATTTCGCTGAGATCACCTCAATGAGAGCTGATATCGCGTCCAGGCGCGGTAGGCACCCCGCACCGGACAGTCGGCCGCCGCGGCGCCTAATCACTCCGCCGGGGTTGGCATGCCGGCCAGCCGGGCGTCGATCCACTGCGCGTTCTGGGCATGTGCTGCCGCGATCACGTCGAAGTGACCAGTGCCGGGGTGCATGTGGCAGTCGAGCGCTGAGCCGTTGGCGCTGAGAGAGCGCGTGATGCTGTCGGTGCGCTCAGGGTCGGTGATCAGGTCGTTGCTTCCCTGCACGATCAGCGCTGGTGCGCGGAGCCGGAGCGCTGCCGGGTCGTTGGCCGCCAGGACTGCGAGCATGGGCCTAAGGTCGGCGCCGGGCCGGAACAAGTCTGCAGGCACCGATGGCGGCCACAAACCTGGGCCGAGGAGGTCGTCGATGCCGACGGTCTGGGCGATGGCCAGCAGTCGGAGGGCGCGGGGTGTGAGCATTTGGTCCAGCCGCAGGGCGCGGTCGGTTGCGGCGGCGCCGATCAGCGTCAGGGCGAGGAATCCCAGCCCGGGGGCCGGCGTGCGGCAGTTCTGGAGCCGGGCGATTATGTCGTGCGTGCCGCTGGTGGGAGCGATGGCTACGGCGCCGATCAGGTCGAGATCGGGTGCCCGGGCTGATGCCAGGCTCGCAGTGAACAGGGCAGCATGGCCGCCCTGGCCGTGACCCATCACGGCCCAGCGCCGGCCGATGCACGGATGGAGGTGGCGGGCGGCGGTGACGATGTCGATGGTCCCGCGCGCCGCAGAGGCTCCCGCCAGGTACGGGTGCGGCCCGGGGGTGCCGAGGCCCTCGTAGTCGGTCTTGACTACGGCCCAGCCACGCTTGACCCACAGGTTGAGCATCGCGTCGGCGAGCTGGATGTAGATGTGGCAGGGATGGCCTGGCGCGTCGCGAGACGGAGCGCAGATGTCGGCGACGCCAGTGGTCCCGTGCGCCCAGCTGAGCACTGGCCACCCGCCCGGCGGCGGCTCGCCCCGCGGAATCGACACCGTCCCGGACACGGCGGTGTCCTGCCCGGCGAGGGTCTGGGAGTGGTAGAGCACAAGCAGGTTCTCACTGGCGCCGGCGAGGGCGGCCGCGCCGGTCAGTAGCCGCGCCCAGATCACCTGGCCAGCCGTTCCGGCGGGCAGCGGCGAAGGTGGCGCATAGAAGGCCAGGCCGGGCGGCCCCGGCTGTGTGCTGCTCAGGGCATCGATGTGTGATCCAGGGGAGCCGCTTGTGATACCGGCCCGCGGCGAAGGGGTGCCGCCGGGGGATGTCATCTCTCGATGATGACCTCGCCAGGCAGCGCTGGCTCTAGGGGCGGCGCTGGGGTTCGGCCCTAGGTTTAGCCCGCGGCCGCAGCCTCGGGCTGTGGACGCGCTGCCAGCAGGCCGGGCAATGCCCTGCGGAGCGGATGCCGAGCTTATCGCCGGCGCGCCGACCTGGCCGGATCGGCCTATCAGACCCTGCAGAACGCCGGCGCAGTACACACCGGCTGACTACGGCGCCGCAGCCGCGATACAAGTTCTTCACAACCTGACCTGCGCCCTCAACCGGTTCGGCCCGCTGGCTTCGACGTTCGTGACGTCGGCCGGGCCCGGCTACAGCGGCGGCTTCCTGACGTCCTAGATCTGATAATTCGGCTCTGAGGGGGAGAATGGGCTGGTGGCTGCGCACTTCCCGAGGCAGGTGACCCTCGCCGAGCTGGTCGCGACGCTGTCGCTTGTCGCCGACCTCGGGATGGGGCGGCCGATGGAGCGGGTGCTGCGCCAGACGGTTGTCGCGATGCGGCTGGGGACGGCGGCCGGGCTCGATCAGGGGGCCTGCACGTCGGCGTATTACACCTCACTGCTGGCGTGGGTTGGCTGTGCCGTCGACACCACTGAGCTCGCAGCGGTGTTCGGCGATGAGATCGGGCTGTACGCCGATACCCGGGACGAGGACCTGGACCGTATGACCATGGCGGTGTTCGTCGGGCGTCATCTTGGCCGCGGTCAGTCGGGTTTCCGCCGCGTCGGGCTGATGGGGAAGTTCCTGGCGACGGCCGGCCGCTCGGTGCAGCAGCTGATGGAGTCGCACTGCCGGGTGACGAGCGAACTGGCCGACCGGCTCGGGCTGGGCCGGTCCGTGTGCGAGCCGCTGCTGCAGACGTTCGAGCGGTGGGACGGGCAAGGGGTACCCGGATCGGTCGGCGCGGGTGATCTTGCTCCGGCTATCCGGCTGGTCCACCTGGCCGACGTCATCGAGGCTTTCCACCACACCGGCGGCGCCGAGGCCGCGCTGCATGTGGCGCGGGAGCGGCGGGGCACGCAGTTCGACCCGGAGCTGGTCGACTGCTTCTGCGCCGGGCACACCGAGATCCTCGAGGGTCTGGGCGGTATCTCGGCGTGGGAGGAGGTGATCGCGCTCGACCCGGGGCTGGGCGCAGGACTGAGTGACGATCACCTGGATCGGGCGCTGACGGCCTTCGCCGACTTCAGTGACCTGAAGTCGCCGTTGCGCATCGGGCATTCCCGGGGCGTGGCCGAACTCGCCGCCCAGGCGGGCGCGAAGCTCGGGCTTCCGGACGCCGACCTCGTCATGCTGCGCCGGGCGGCGCTGGTCAAGGACATCGGCATGATCGGGATCCCGAGTTCTGTGTGGGACGAGCCTGGCGAATGGAACCTGGGCCAGCGCGAGCGGGCGCGGACCCACCCGTACCTGACCGAACGGATGCTGGCCCGGGTGCCGCAGCTGGCCGAGGTGGGGCGCTGCGCATCGCTGCACCATGAACGGCTCGACGGGTCCGGCTACCCGCACGGGCTGCGCGGCGACGCCATCTCGCTGCCGGTGCGGATCCTCGGTGCCGCCGACGTCTACCAGGCCCTGCGCCAGCCCCGCCCGCATCGCGGCGCGCTCGGTGCTGCCGAGGCCGAGCGGGTGATGCGCGAGGAGGTGCACGCCGGGCGGCTGGACGGCGAGTGCGCCAACGCGGTGCTCGAAGCGGCAGGCCACCGGGTCCGGCGCCGGGCGGGCCTGCCGTCGGGACTCACGGCCCGCGAGGTGGAGGTGCTGGTGCGGCTCGGCCAGGGCCGGTCCAACCCCGAGATCGCCGCCGAACTGCACGTCAGCCGCAAGACGGTCTCCTCCCATCTCGAGCACATCTACGCCAAGCTGGGCGTCAAGACGCGGACCGGGGCCGCGCTGTTTGCCATGCGCCACGGCCTGACCGCGGCAGCCGACGAGCCCGGAGCCTGACAGAAAGATCGGGCAGTTACCCGATTCGCCGCCGCTGGCCGGTCCGTAGAACAGATGCATGACCACAACCCACGACCACGGCGCGGCCAGCCTGGTGCCTCAGTTCGCCCGGGCCGGCTCGTTCCTGGAGGGCCTGGCCGCCCAGGATTTCGCCCAGCTAGGCGGCGCGCTTGCCGCCGCCGCCCGGCTCCGCGCCCTGCTGCCCGTGGGCCTGCGGGAGTGGACCGGGGCTGAAGAAATCGCCGGCCGGTTCGCGGGCTGGTTCGGCGACACTCAGGACTTCGACCTCGTCGAGGCCACCGTCGGCGAGGTCGGCGGCCGGCTGCACCTGCACTGGCGGCTGCGGCTGCGGGCGGAGCGGCTCGGCGCCGGCTGGTTCATCGTCGAGCAGCAGGCCTACGCCGACACCGACGACGGCGGCCATATCGCCCAGCTTGACCTGCTGTGCACCGGCTACCGGCCGGAGGGCGACAATGCCTGACACCCTCGCGACCTGGGGCGGCTGGGAGCCGTCGATCCGCGACGACCCGTTCGGTCACTTCGCCGAGACCCGGGCCAGGTGCCCGGTGCAGCGGATGCGCCTCGCCGACGGTCATCCGGCCTGGGTCGTCCTCGGCTACGACGCAGCCCGCCAGGCGCTCAGCGACCCCCGTTTCTCCAAGGACATGCTCGCCGCGCTCGAAGACAACGGCGAGGTCGTGGCGGAGGGCCTGCCCGGGCCGGAGTTCTCCCGGCACATGCTGAACGTCGACCCGCCCGACCACACCCGGCTGCGGCGGCTGGTGGCCCGGGCCTTCGTGCCATCCCGGGTCGCCGCGCTCGAACAGGCCGTCCGGGACATCGCCGGCGACCTTCTCGACGAGCTCGACGACGCCGGCCCCGGCGCCACCGTCGATCTCGTCCAGGGATACGCCCACCCGCTGCCGTTCGCAGTGATCGGCGAGCTGCTGGGCATCCCCCCGGCCGACCGCCCGGACCTGCACGCCTGGTTCCAGGTGCTGCTGACCGGATGGGCGGGGGAGCCGCCGGCCGAGGCGGTCGAGGCATCCGGCAAGATCGTGGCCTACCTGCGCGAGCTCGTCGCCACCAAGCGGCGGAACCCGGCCGAGGACCTGGTCAGCGTGCTGGTCGCGGCCGGCGACGACGCCCTGTCCACCCAGGAGCTGCTGTCCAGCCTGTTCCAGCTCGTTGTGGCCGGACACGACACCACGGCCAGCCTCATCGGCAACGGGATCGTGGCCCTGCTCGATCATCCGGACCAGCTGCACGCGCTGCTGGCCGACCCGGGGCTGCTTCCCGCCGCGGTAGCCGAGCTCATCCGGTTCACCGCACCGGTGCCGCACGCCACGTTCCGGGTAACGACCGAACCAGTGACCGTCGGCAGTGTGCAGATCCCCGCGCATGAACAGGTACTGGTCAGCCTCGGCGCAGCCAACCGTGACCCGGACCGCTTCCCTGCTCCCGACATCCTGGACATCAGCCGCGAGAACGGGTCGCACCTCGGATTCGGCCACGGCGCTCACTATTGCCTCGGGGCGCCCCTGGCCCGGCTGGAGGCCCGGGTCGCCTTCGAGACCCTGCTCGGCCGTCACCCCGGCCTGCGGCTTGCCGTCGGCCGTGACGCGCTCGCCTGGGCGCACGGCGATGGCCTCGTGCTGCGCGGCCTCGTCTCGCTTCCCGTCGTCCTCGGGCCCACGCCGCACCGGGCCGAATGATCATCCGATCGCACCGAATCAAGTCCGCATCAAAAGGAGACACAGATGACCATCACCGACCGTCCCGTCGACAACGGCGTGAATGTCCAGGCCCTGCTCGAAGCGCGCGACGCGCTGTCGGGCGCACCGCAAGCGGCGCAGTTCACCTGGCGGGCCAGCTGCACCTGGCGCAATGGCACCCACAGCCAGTCGACCGTGGCCGGCTTCACCGGCCTCGGCACCGAGCAGCAGCACCGCACCACGTATGAGTTCGACGTCGATCACCCCGAGTGCTTCGCGTCCGAGGACAACGGCGCCACCCCGGTGGAGTTCGTGCTCGTCGGGCTCGTCGGCTGCCT
The DNA here is from genome assembly GCA_963778075.1 of uncultured Actinomycetota bacterium. Classification (GTDB taxonomy): domain Bacteria; phylum Actinomycetota; class Actinomycetes; order Streptosporangiales; family Streptosporangiaceae; genus JASHPR01. Next base: position 83,726 of record CAVZTJ010000003.1, read on the forward strand.
GACCGCCGGCGTCGCCGCGGTCGCCCAGCACCGGAGCATCCAGCTCCGCTCGGTCACCGCCACGATCGAAGGCGCCATGAACATCCTGGGCATCCTGGGCGCCGACCCCGGCGTCCGCAACGGCTTCGACGCGGTCACGGTCCGGTTCGCCATCGACGCCGACGCCTCCCGCGAGGACCTGGAGGCGCTGATTGCCCAGTCGCAGAAACGCTCCGCGGTGTTCGACGTCGTGACCAACCCGACGAACGTGCTCGTCGAGCTGGCCTGAGCCTGACCACGACGGTCTGGCCGCCCACATGATGAAGACCACGGCAGTGGTCATCGGCGCCGGGCATGCCGGCCTGGCCATGAGCCGCCGCCTCACCGAACGCTCGATCGACCACGTGGTCCTCGAGCGCGGTGAGGTGGCGAACTCATGGCGGACCCAGCGCTGGCCCAGCCTGCGGCTGCTCACCCCGAACTGGCTCACCCGGCTGCCCGGCTATGACTACGCCGGCGATGACCCGGACGGCTACCTGCCCGCCGCTGGCCTCGCAGACGTCCTCGCCCGCTACGCCCGCCTGGCCGGCGCACCGGTGCGCACCGCCACCACGGTGCACGCGGTGCGCACCGCACCGGGCGGCTTTGAGATCCAGGCCAACGACGACATGCTCCACGCCCGGGCCGTCGTGCTCGCGACCGGGGCGTGCGCCCGGCCGGCGATCCCGGCCATTGCCGGTGCGTTCCCGCCGCCGGTCACGACGCTCACCCCGATCACCTACCGCGACCCCGGCCAGCTCCCCGAGGGCGGCGTGCTCGTCGTCGGCGCGTCAGCCAGCGGCGTCCAGCTCGCCGGCGAGATCCACCGGTCCGGGCGCCCGGTGACCCTGGCCGTCGGCGAACACGTCCGGCTGCCGCGCCGCTACCGCGGCCGCGACATCTTCTGGTGGCTGCACGCCACCGGGGTGCTGGCCGAACGCTACGACCAGGTCGACGACCTCACCCGGGCCCGCCACCTGCCTTCCCCTCAGCTCACCGGGACCCCCCAAGCCGCCACGACAGACCTCAACGCGCTCACGGCGCAAGGAGTCCGCATCGTGGGCCGCCTCGGCCGTGTTATCAACGGGGTTGCCCAGTTCTCCGGGTCGCTCGCCAACACCTGCAGCCTCGCCGACCTGAAAATGAACCGCTTCCTGGCCCGGGCCGACAGCTGGGCCACCGCACGCGGCCTCGACGACGAGCTCCCGCCGCCGCACCGCTTCGCACCTACGCACGTCGATCCGCGCGCCCGCCTGGAGCTGGACCTGGCCAGCGGGGAGATCACCACGGTGCTGTGGGCGACCGGCTTCCGGGCTGATCATTCATGGCTCGACATCCCGGTGCGTGACCGCACCGGCCACATCCGCCACGACGGGGGAGTGGTCACCGGCGCCCCCGGACTCTACGTCCTGGGCCTGCCGGTGCTCCGCACGCGCGCCTCGACCTACATCCACGGTGCGGCCACAGACTCCGGAGCCCTGGGAGACCACCTCTACTCGTTCCTCGGCACCCGCCGATCATCGTGACTGGACTTGATCATGAGAGCCTCCACCGGATCGCGATGCATCCCTCGCGCCCGGACGTGCTGTACATGCAAAAACACTGGGACGTCATGCGCAGCGACGACGCGGGCGAGTCCTGGCACGAGGTCAGCGGCGCGCAGGAACCGTATAGTCGCCGACATCGTCTCGTGCCGCCACAGGGCGAGGGCAGCCTGATCCCCTCGAAACCGATCGTTTCGGCGTTACGAGCCCGGTGGTGAGAGCCTGGCCTGCTGAATGGTCGGTTCGAATAGCTCGATCGGGTTGCCGGAGGGGTCCTCGAGCAAGATCTGCTTGCCGCCGACGCCGGCGACGATGTCATTGCGGAAATGCGCGCCGCGCTCGCGGAGCGTCCCGACCAGGTCCTCCAGATCGGTGACCTCGAGGCTGAACCTGTTCCAGCCTCCCGGTGCGGGTAGCGTGCCGTCCGGCATCGCCTGGCCGCCTCCGGGCCCGCCGCCAGCTGCGCTGAGCACGAGCCGCAGATCACCGCGCGAAAGCATGGCGAAGCTTGGGGCCGGGTGCATGTCCTCGTGGAAGCCCAGGTGGCGGCAGTAGAAGTCGATCGCCTCGTCGACGTCGGTGACGATATAGCGGACGCTGACGGTCGTCATGGGCAATCTCCTCTAGACGATTCGGTTGTGAAACGGACGCGTTCCATAGTGATACGTTAGCGTTTCATACGGTCGCTCGCGAGGCGTCGCCCGACTATGGCAGACGGAGGTGGCATCGATCGCGAACACTGAGCAGCGAGGCGCGACGGTGGATCCGAGGATCGAGCGCACTCGCCGGGTTGTCCGCCAGGCCGTACTCGACGAACTCGGCGAAGCGGGTTACGGGTCGTTCACGATCGAGTCGGTCGCGGCCCGCGCGGGCGTGGGCAAGTCGACGATCTACCGGCATTGGCCAGACAAGGTCGCCCTGATCGCCGAAGCGTTCGAGGCATCGCACGAAACGATGGTCCCGGACACCCAGACCGGGACCGCCCGGGAGCGAACCGAGCGGCTGGTGCGGCATGTCGCCGAAGTCGCGGTCGACTCCACGTTCTCGCGCTGCATCCCCGCGCTGATCGAGGGAGGCGCTCGCGACCCGCGGCTGCGAGACTTCCACCACCGCTACTCTGCTGCCCGCCGCCAGAGCCTGGCCACGGTTATCGAAGAGGGCATCGCTGACGGCGAGTTCGCCGCCGACACTGACGTCGAGCTAGCCGTAACGGCCCTGCTCGGGGCCATCTTCTACGGCCGGCTGATGGCCGCCGAGTCGTTCCAGCCCGGTCGCGCCGGCGATCTCGTCAACGCCCTCCTGCGCCAGCCGGCGGCTGAGCGGCGGACGGCCACGGACAGCCCGTTCCACCAGGCGGTACCGATCGGCACGGTCGAGTCGCCGCTGACAGAGCTGGCGAAAGCGCCCAGCCAGGGCAACGAGGGCGCTCCGGCCGCCTGGCTTGTCTTCGAGCCTGCGGTCAGCGAAGCAATACGCGATCTGCACCTCGGCCAGCAGATCATCGTGCTCACCTGGCTTGACCAGGCCCGCCGAGACGAACTCCGCACCCATCCGCGAGGCGACCCCGAAAGCCCGCTGCTGGGCGTGTTCAGCACCCGCTCACCGAACCGGCCTAACCCGATCGGCCTGCACCGCGTTCAGATCCTTGCCATTGCGGGCTTGCGCATTTTCGTAAGTGATCTCGAAGTCCTCGACGGAACGCCGGTCCTCGACGTGAAGCCAGTCCTGGACCCAACCGCAGAGCGATAGGCCCAGGGCGGCCACTCAGGCCGCCTTCCGGCGAAGGGCCAGCGTCAGCCCGGCAAGTACTTTGCTGCTGGGTCATGTCTGGCATGATCGGCGGCATGATCGGGCGGATGCACCATGTGGTCCTGGACTGCCCAGACCCTGCTGTCCTTGCCGCGTTCTACTCCGCGCTGCTCGGGCTGCCGGTGACGTACCGTGACGACAATTGGGTGGTCGTCGCGGCCAGCGATACGTCATCTGGCCTGGCATTTCAGCTTGCCCCAGGGAATCGGCGGCCCACCTGGCCCGATCCCGCAGTACCGCAACAGTTTCACCTCGACATCATGGTCGAGGACGTCGCAGCGGCGGGACCGCGAGTGCTGGCGCTAGGTGCCGTAAAGCTTGACGGCGACAATGTCTATGCCGATCCGGCAGGTCACCCGTTCTGCCTCATCCGGCGGCCGCGGTGGGCGCCGCCCATTCCTGAGTCGGTCTCCTGAGCATCGCAGCGCACTCGCCTGCTCTCTCGCGGGGGGTGTAGGTCAAAATCTGGGCAAGTGCCTGGGGCGGTCTTGAGATGTGGCTGTGGCCAGTGGCACCATCGGTGCTCGTGGCGGCCGGTCTTGGATCTATCGGCCCTGATCTAGACCAGCCGGGAGGCCGTTTGAGCGCCTATGCACTAGCCAGGCGGCCGGAACCCGGAAGAGCGCCGGTCCCCGCCATGGGTCATCGGCGGTAGTCCATGTGGATACGGTGGCGTCCGAAGCCGCGAGCAACGGTCGCCCAGGACATCGCCCGCGTCCGCGGCTGGCTGTTTCCGACCCGTCGGACAGCGCACCCATCGGGTCAGGGATCGATCACCTGGATGGCGCTGGCGCTGATAACGGTGGGATCGGTCGGCAATCTCGGGTCAGATCCCCCGCTGGCAGTCCTCGGGCTGGCCTCGGTGTTCCTGTATGTCCTGCCCGCACTGGTGTTCTTGCTGCCGATAACGCTCGTCGCAGCGGAGCTGGCCTCCGGCTGGCCGGGCGGCGTCTTCAACTGGGTGGAACAGGGCATCTCCCCTCCGATGGGGCTGCTGGCGATATGGTGCCAGTTCGCCCAGACGTTCTTCTTCTACCCGGCGCTGCTCGCCTACGTCGCTGACACGCTCGCCTATGCCATCGATCCGCACCTGGCCGGTAACGGCGTCTACACCGCCGCCATCATCATCGTTTTGTTCTGGGGCGGCGTTCTGGTGGCCTCACGCGGGGTCCCTTTCGTGGCCGGCCTCGCCGCTGGCGGGACCGTGATCGGAACGCTGATCCTCGCCGCGATCATCGTCGCCCTCGGCGCCGTCTACCTTCTCCACGGCAACCACCCGGACGCGCCGATCACCGTCCACCAACTCCTGCCACCGTGGCATGGGCTGGCCAGCATCGTCCTGGTCATCAGCAGCTTCTTCACCTACGCGGGCATCGAAGTCAACGCAGTGCACGTCAACGATCTTCGCAACCCCGCACGGGAATATCCGCGGGCCATATTCGTAGCCATGGGGCTGGTTACGGTGATCCGCCTCGGCCTGCGGCTGACAGTCAGCGGCGGTCGCGAGGCCGCGACCCGCCTGGTCGTCCTGGCTGCCGCGGTCGGGATCGGCGTCGGCCTGCTGCTGACCGCCGTCTCTGCCGTCAACGCCGTCGGCGCGCAGAACGACCGCTACGCCTGGCTGGACACGGGCGCGAAGAACCTTCTGCAGACTTCCCCCCGCGGCAGGCCGGGTGTCCCGGCAGCGCCAGCGGCCGCGGGCAGCGCGGCCAGCCGCGACCCGTTGTGGGGGCTGGTCACCACCGACGAACCCCGGCGAACGAATTGGCGGACCGCTACCCCGGGCACCAGGCGGGTCTCATCGGCGACGCGGGACTGCCGTCCCCCGAGTCACTGGTCATCATCATCGGCCGTTCCACCGCGCAGATGTCGCACCTGCCCGGCGCCGGGGAGGTAACCAGCCTCAACAGCACCACGCCCAGCAGTTGCGGTGCCGGTAATTGCGTGGTCCGGGCGGGCCAAAGCTCGACCGGCATCGACCTCATCCTGTCGGTGGTTGCGCTGGCGCTGCAACGGCCTGACCGGCCGCCGACTGGGAATGGGTTCAGTCGGCGGCCGGTCAGGTTTCTAGGGCCTTACCTTCTAGGGGACCACGGAGTTGACTGAGGTTCCCCAGTTAGCGAGACCGTCCCTGGTACCGCCGCAGGTCGCCAGCGTCAGGGTGAATGCCGACCCGGTGCAGTTCGGATACTGGATGTAGTTGGTAGCGAAGTAGGTCCGGCCGCCTGACCAGGGCACGAAGATCGCCCAGCTGTAGTCTCCCCAGCGAGGCCGGGTGGGACCTGGGTAGCCCTGGTACTCGGTGAAGCCGTCCTGAGGCGACTGACCCAGGTCGGCGACGTGGACAGGTCCCACGAGGCCGCCCGATGTACTGGTCAGCCGCGCGAAGGCGGTGCTGGGGTAGAAGCCGCCGTTGTCAGCTCCGGTAGGCCCGCCGTTGCCGGTCAGCGTGAACGCCATGATGGCGCCGCCGCTCCCGCCGTCCTGCCACCGGAAGCCTCCAGCGGCCATGGCCGGGAACGCCAGGTCCTCATGCTTGGGCGACACATACCCCTGGCTGGTGAGGCTGAAGACCCCGAACCTGTCGAAGCTGCGGGTGCCGACGACCCAGTACGCGGCGCCCTGGTGTACCTCCGGGGCCGATTCCGACTTGTAGGTTTGGTCGACCTCGGTCGACACCGCGCCCCAGAGCTGATTCTGTGCCTGCGAGACCTGCGTGAAACCGTCGCCGTTGGTGGCGATCCCGCCCTCGGGGCAGGAGGCGGGCGGCGGAGTGCCGGTGCTGAGGCCGGCTGCCCCGCATTCGTCGCCCAGTGGTATCGGCCCGCTCTTCTGCGCGGCCAGGAATCCCTCGTCGTAGTAGAACTGCACGCCGGAGAACAATTGGCCGCCGAAGTGGACGGCGAAGCATGCCGAGCAATTGAAGCTGTTCAGGCTGCGGAGGCCGGTCCAGTCGAAGACGGCGAACCGGTTGTCACCCTGACCGTAGAAATCGAGCGAACTGAGCATGAAGCCCGAGCCGCCGTGGCTGTTGTCGAACTGGGTCTGGTCGGGCGCCTGCGCCGGGATTGTCTGATACCAGCACGTGAGGCCTGGCAGATGATCCGTATTGTCAGAAGCGCATGTTCCGTCCGGCGTCGGCAGCAGGCCCATATTCTCGATGGCCACGTTGAACGCCGGGTTCGGCCTTCCGCTGGGCTTGGCAACGGGCAGACCCCGTTCGAGCGCGTTCTTGTCGAACGCGAATTCCTGCGACCCGTTGAAACCGCCGCCGCCGATGCCAGGCGCCGACGGGTTGTCCGGGAACTCGTCGTAGAACAGCAGGAAAGCGTCCTGGGTGGTCGCGATCTTCGCGAAGTCGTTGAACAGGTAGGGGTAGCCCGGCTCGGCCGGATTGTAGTTGGCGTTCACGAAGTAGACGTTGTACGGGCCGAACGGGTTCGAGCCCTTCGTCACCGCGATGCCCTCCAGGCAGTCATTGGCGACGGTGCCGGAGAAGCAGCCGGCGAAAGGCCCGCCGCTGGCCTCGGAGTTCTCAGAGACGATCTCCGTGAAGAACCAGTGCCCGCCGTTGTTCGGGTCGAACAGACACGAAACGTCTCCGCCGCTGCTGTATCCCTTGGCGGTGAGCCCCATGAGGGTGTCGAGCGGGATGGGTGCTGACTTGCGCTGCAGGGCCGAGTTGAAGACCAGGATCTCGCCGATGTTGTTGGTCTCGACAACGTACTTGTTGCTGGCGCAGAGCCCCTGGTCCGCGGGCTCGATGTCGGGCGGGACGAGGATGTTGGTGCTCAGCGTGCCGCTGTCCACCGCGTTCAGGCCCTTCACGCCCTTCGCGCCGCCCGCCGACGTGCTGATCGGGTCGCAGCCCGGACCCAGCGGCTGGCAGCTGACCGTGGGCGGCGTGGGATCGGCGCCATCCCGCTTGAAAACCGGTGACGGCATCGCATGCGGGCCGTCAGTCACCCCGGCGGCCAGCTTCTTCGCAATCGCCGCGTTCTTCGCAGCCGCTGCAGCAGCAGGCGACGACGCGGACAGGCCCGCCGTGGACGGTGACGGGAACGGGCCCGTGAGCAGAGAGCAACCAGCCGTAGCGCAGCCAGTGGCGGCAGGCCCGGTAAAGGTTGGCGACGAAGTTCCGAGGCTGGATGAGGTAACAGCGCTGGTTGCCTTGACGGTGTTTGTGGTCGTGGCCACCCGGGCCGACGCGGCTCCTCCGGAGAGGACGACGAGCGCGATCGGTAGCGACAACAGTGACAGCAGTGCGAATAATCTACGTACGCGACTTGACATTGAGCCCACCATTGCGTCGTTCCCCACCCCCAGAGGAGCGGGCGCGCAGACGCGCCGATCCCCCCGCACCCGGGGGTCCGGTACGGGGCGTCATCGTGCCCGCGCCGGAGAGCCGGTACGGGACCTCATCGTGCCCGTCGGGGACTGCTCATGCTGCTACGTAGCGCTCATATCGTCCCGGGCACGGGCAGGCTCGTCAAGACTGCCGTCGCCAGTGGTTCAAGTCTTTGCTGCCTGGCCGGGCTCGCCGAAGAAGATTTCCCATACCTCGCGAGCGGCATAGAAGACGAGCACGTATCCGGCGGCGGGGTCCGCCCACCACCAGCCAAACGCCGCGTTCAGAGTCAGGCCGAGCAGTACTGCGGTGGCGAGGATTCCGTCGATCAGCGTGACCCGGCCCTCGGTCTGCAGCACGGGGTTGCCGAGCGCCCCGCCGGTGCGGGCCTTGCTGTACGCCAGTGCGAACATCGCTACCGCGGTGACCGAGGTCCACGCGATGCCGAGCACGGAGTGCCGCGGGTGATAACCGGTGGCCAGCACGACCGTGGACTGCACCAGGAGGTAGGCCGACAGGGCGGCGAAGGCGTAGCCGATCAGCCGCAATCCGCGGCGCTGGCGCTCCTCGCCCGTGCCCGACAGCTCCCAGATCACGACCGTGGATGCGCCGATCTCAATCAGCGAGTCCAGACCGAACCCAGCCAGCGCCACCGACCGGGCCGAGACCGCCGCGACGGCCAAGATGACGATGCCGGCGACGTTCCACGCGAGCGTCACATATTCCAAGACGAAACCGCGGCGCAGCAGAGCCGCCTCGGCCGCGTCGGGCGCCATCGCCATGGTCTTGAGTCTGCCAAAGCCGGGCGCGGGCAGGCTTGACGGACTGAGCGGAGCGGATTGGGTCTTGACGGGACTTCTCTGGGCGCTACAGGATATGGACGCTATGTGGCAGCGGTATGAGCTGCCTTGCGGGCACGATGGGGTCCCGCACCGGCCCTTCCGGCGCGGTCTCGACGAGTCCCGCGCCAGGCCCCCGGGCGCGGCGGCCGGCTCGTGTCCCGCCTCGGTCCGCTGGGGGCTGGTGTCGACCCGCAAGGGGGGCTCACATGCAGCTGATCAGGAAGAGTCTGGTTCGCAGATTAGTCGCGCTGGTGTCGGTCTTGGCGCTGCCGGTCGCGTTCGTCGCGTTCTCTGGTGGGGCGGCGGCGGCTCCCGTCGCGAAGACCACCGCTACTACTGTCAAGTCATCAAGCCTCGGGTCATTCAAGCCGACCTTTGTCGGCTCGGCCGCGGCTGGCTGCGCCTCGGGCTGTCACTTGCTTACCGGCCCGTTTGCTACTCCGTCCACTGCGCATCTGTCCGCTAGTCCGGCACCAAGCGCACAGGCGAAGGCCGCGGACAGGGCGAAGGCCATGCCTTGGATGCGTCCTCATGTCCCAGCGCTCAGCCCTGCTGCCGCTGCCGCCGTCACCATCCCGACCGTGAGCTGTCAGCCGCTGCGCGCAGGCTGCGACACCATCAGCTCGTTCGCGGGCGGGGCGGTCGGCGTCAAGGGCCTGAATGCGGTCGACAGCGCCGAGAGCACAACCAACATCTTTAAGGACATTGAGCCGCCCGACCAGGGCCTGTGTGCTGGTAATGGGTACGTGGTCGAGGACAACAACATCGGGGAGATCCTGATCTTCAACTCGGCCTTGAAGCGGGTGTCAGCGGTCATCTCGCTGGACACGCTGATGGGGCTCACGAGCAGGAACTGGAGCAGCGGCGGGGACATCTCGTGCCTGTATGACGCCTCCAACGGCGGGCACTGGTTCTTCACCGAGTTCGCCTCGGCCAGCAAGGAGTCTGCGGGCGGCGCGTTCGCGGGCTGCTTCGGCGCCGTGGCCAATGCCTGCTATGAGGGCATCGCGGTGACCAAGGGCTCGAGCCCGTTCGGCCCCTACAACGTCTACTTCGCGCACGCCGACTACAACCCGGCCGAACCTGGTTACCCCTACCTGCTCAACGACTTCACCAAGATCGCGGCTACGCGGGACGCGTTCATGCTGTTCTACGACGAGTTCCCGCTGAACTCGAGCGTGCCCGGCCTGGGCGGCGGCTTGTTCAATGGCGCGCAGGAATTCGCGTTCGACAAGACCGCGCTCGAAAACGGCAGACCCGCCGCCGCCGTCACCGTAGCCATCGAGAACATGGGCCTGCTGAAAACACCAGACGGAACCTGTTTCAGCGACAGCAAATATTTCCAGCCCGGCATCGCGTGCTGGTTCTCCGTCATTCCGGCGGTGGCGTCCACACCGGCCCAGTGGGACAACAGTCACGGCGGCTCCGGGTTCATGCTGGCCGACGTGGACTTCTACGGGCTGGGCGGCAACCAGCTCGCGGTCTTCGACTGGACCGGACTGAAGAACCTCAACAGCTCGGGCTGCTCGGCGTGCTCGGGCGTCCGGTTCGGCGGCCAGCTGTTCTCCGGAGTCTTGTCCTACTTCGACAATCCGAACCTCCCCGGGGGAAACCCGGCTCCGCAGAAGGCCGGCCCGATACCGCTGGGCGACGAGTGCGGTGCGGCCGGGCTCAGTGTGGGCACCCCGCCGCTCGCCACCTGCCCCGAGGGCGGCGTCCAAACCAACGATGATCAGGTCACGCAGGCCGCACAGGGGCAGCGCCAGCTGTGGACCGGTGTAAGCACCGAGCTCGAGCAGTTGTACTCGTCCACCAACGCACCGGAACTGCATTTCGGCGCCGCCTACTGGGTTGTCGGCACCAGCAGTTTCGACACGACCGGCCATTTCAGCCTCACCAGCCAGGGATATGTCTCGGCGATGCACGAGGAGCTGGAATTCCCGGCCATGGCCGCAGGAGCCAGCAACGGCCGGGCGATCATGGACTTCACGCTGTCCGGCAACGGCGGGCCGTTCTCGGCCGACAACGGAGGCTTCTACCCCAGCACCGCCTTCGGCCGCCTGACCGCCACGTCGCGCGGGTTCCTGCAGTCCACCATCAACATCGCCGACCTGGGCCAGGCACCGGAGGATGGCTTCACCGAGTACCAGGGCTACCCGGGTCCGACCCGGCCGCGCTGGGGTGATTACAGCAACGCGGTCTACATGGGTGGCAAGTACTACTTCGCCACCAACTACATCCAGTACCCGAACTGCACCGGGTCGGCGTTCACCCTGACCGTCGGCACCTGCGGCGGCACCAGGGACGGCTTGGCGAACTGGGGCACCTCGGTCAACTACGTCGCGCCCTAACAGAATCCGCAGTGTGGTAGCCGGGCTCGGCAGCTGGCCTGTGTGCAGCCGAGCCCGGCTACCAGACCGGGGCGTCCTTCCCGCCTGCCATCCGGCAGGCCCACCGGTAAGGCCCGCCCCAGGACCGACGGCAATCACCGCGCCCTCACCCACGTCCCTCACGTCGCTGAACAGCCAAAACCGGCAGTGACTAGGCACTTTTCAAGATCAAGTACAGATAACTTTCGTCACCGCAGCCCTGGACGCCGGCGCGGTGTTCGCGCGGTGATGATCCAGGTGCGCGCCCCGAACAGCACGCCGTCGCGGGTCGTGTGCCCGGCGAGCGTTGCGCGCAGCCCGCGCAGCGCGTCCTCGGCGGCGGCTGGATCCAGGCTGGCCAGCATGTCTTTGGTGGCCTGCAGGCCAGTGATGAAATCGTAGGCCTGCGCACTGTCCGCGCCGTAATAGACGGGCTCGCGCACGTCGGTGAAGGCGACGTCAGTGAACCCGGCCGCAGCCAGTATCCCGGCCGTCGTGTGCTGGTCGGCGAGTGAGAACATCCGGGCCCCGCGGGCAGAAGCACCGCCGATGGCCTGGTCGATCTCGCTGTACCACTCGTTGCGCTCGGGGGCTTGCCAGGCCAGCAGCGCCATGCGCGCGCCGGGGCGCAGCGCGCGCCCGATGTTGGTGAACGCCGCCACCGGGTCGGCGAAGAACATCACACCGAAACAGCTGATACACACGTCATAGCGAACCGGCCCCAGGCCGTCCACCTGAGCATCGGCTAGCCGGTAGGAAACGTTGCGCAGACCTTCCCGGTCCGTCAGCCGCCGGGCCAGCTCGAGCACGGGCACGGAAATGTCCACGCCGAGGACAGTTCCCTCGGCCGCGGCGCGGCCGGCGGCACGGGTGGACCGGCCCGTCCCGCAGCCTATGTCGAGCACGTGCTCGGCGGCACCGACCCTGGCGGCGGCATGCAGCCGCTGTTCATGCAGGCGCGCCTCGGCATCGAACAGTTCGGCGTACCTGACCCGGAACTCCCCCGCGGCCTGGTCCGCATTGACCCACGCCCGGACATCCGGCTCATCACCCATCCACACCACCATCCCGCGACTCTCGCCCCTGCCTACACGACTCATACTCCATCCGGGCGCTCCTCCGGTGGGCCGAGCTCGGGGCAGCCAGGACCAGGCAACGCCCCGCGCCTCCCAGACGTCCCCTTCACCCGGGCACCGGCGAGCCGATAATGCCTGCGGCGGGAAGGAACACTTGACCTGGCTGCAAAGAGGTGTTCGTCCAGCGCTCGGTGGATGGTGCGGATGGACTCAGCATCATCAGTGCCCGCGCCGCTGTAGGCGGCAGACATTCCCATCGCGCCCAGGCCGATACGGGAAACGTCCAGGTCGTCCCCCAGTTTGACATGCTTCATGGTGATTGATCCGTCTCGTTTCTATGTGCTGGCGGATATACCGAATGCTCAGGCGGCCTTCACTCCCGCGGACCTGCCGTGTGCAGTGACCGCGTTGTTCAGCCGGGGAAGTCGGTGCTGAGGGTGGTCTGCTCCCAGGCGTCGACGTCCGCGCTGAGTTCCTTCATGGAATCGCGCAACCACGTGAGCGCATCGGACCCGAGGACGAGCATCGACGGAGTGCCGGGACTGTGGACGGCGGTGATGATCGCCTGGGCTGCCCGGGCCGGGTCGCCGGGCTGGCGGGCGTCCTGGGTGAGGTCTGCCTTGCGGCGGGCGCCCACGGTGCTGGCGTAGTCGCTGATCTCCTCCCGCGGCTGGGTGAGGGAGCGCTTGTAATTAGTGCGGAACGCGCCGGGCTCGACCGTCATGACGGTGATCCCCAGCGGCGCGACCTCCTTGCGCAGGGCGGCGGCCAGCGCCTCCAGGGCTGCCTTGGCCGCCACATAGTGCCCTGTTCCAACGGGGCAGCTGCGCACCCCGGCCGAGGAGATGTTAACGATCGTGCCGCTCTGCCGTTCGCGCATCCCGGGCAGGACGGCCTGGATCAGGGCGGCCGGGCCGAAGAAGTTAGTGGCGAACAGCTCCCGGACCTGGTCGTCGGCTGCCTCCTCGACAGCGGCGCGGTAACCATGGCCGGCGTTATTGACCAGGACATCGATGGTGCCGAAACGCTCTTGGGCGGCGCAGACGACATCACGGATCTGGGCGTGATCGGTAACATCGAGCGGCATAGCGAGTGCGGTACCGGGATACGCCCGGGCGAGTTCCCCGGCTCCGGCAGCGTCACGAGCGGTTACGACGACGGTCTCGCCGCGGTCCAGGACTGCCGTCGCGAGCGCCCTCCCGAGGCCGGCCGAACAGCCGGTAATGAGCCAGGTAGCCATGTGATCGCATTCCCTTTCCACCGCGCGCTTCCATCCGCTGCGCCCGCCGGGTCCCGGCGGTTCACGCCTCAACGGTGCCGCGCTCGCCAGCGCGCAGGAAGACCGCCGTGTTCCTAGCAGTGACAGGGCCAGGCTGGCCGTAGCGCCGGATGCCACACTGGAGGAATGCCGGGGCCGAACGAACTGGGCGATTTCCTGCGGGCCCGCCGGGCACGGCTACGGCCCGGTGATGTCGGACTGCCGCCGGGTCCCGGTACCCGGCGGACGCCCGGGCTGCGGCGCGAGGAGACCGCCGCGCTCGCAGGACTGTCCATCGACTACTACATCCGGCTCGAGCAGGGCAAGGAGACCAACCCTAGCGGACCCATCCTGGACGGGCTCGCCCGTGCCCTCCGGCTGAACGAGGAAGAGAACGCCCACCTGTACGCGCTCGCCAACCACGCGGCGGGACGCATGTCGCGGGATTCGCCGTCGGCCAGCCGGGTTGTCCGGCCCGGCATCCGCCAGCTCCTCGAAACGGTGCGGCCCTGCCCCGCCTACGTGCTCACCCGCACCAGCGACCTGCTGGCCGCCAACCCCGAGGCCCTCGCCCTGTTCCCCGGCCTGGCGGACTGGCCGCCCGAGCGGCGCAACACGATCCGGTACACGTTCTTCCACCCGGCAGCCAGGGAACTGTTCGCCAACTGGGAGCGTTCCGCCGAGACAACCGCCGCCCACCTGCGCTCGCTCGCCGCCGACACACCCAACGACCCGGCCGTCACTGCGCTGATCGCGGAACTGCTCGACGGCAGCCCCGAGTTCACCCGGCTCTGGCAGCGGCACGACGTACGGCAGCGGCGCGGGGAAGCCAAGCCGTTCCGCCATCCGCAAGTCGGCGAGTTCACCCTGACCAACGAGGTGCTCTACCTGGCCGACGGCCAGCGGATGAGCGTCTACCAGGCCGAACCTGGCAGCCGTGACCACGATGCCCTGACCTTGCTGTCCATGATCGCCAGCGGCGACGAGCCACAGAACGCCGCCCGGTAGGGCCGGCCGCTCCGCGGCGTCCTGTCGCGCCGACATCGAGTTCTTCGCCGGGAGCTGGAAGCACGTGGCCGGACCCGGGCCACTATTACCCGCCGACTGTGCACCATCGCCGGGTTCTACCGGCACGCCGTCGAAGAAGAACTCTTCGACTATTCACCCGCAGCGCACGTGCGGCGGCCGCGGCTGGGCTATGGATCCAAGGCGGTGGGACTGGACCGCAACGAGCTCGCCGCCCTCCTGGTCGCAGCCGGGCTCGGCTTGCCGGTGGAACATGCACTCATCTCCTTGCTCGCCCTCAACGGGCTGCGGGCGCCTGAAGCCACGCGCCGACATCGAGGCGCTCGGCATCGAGAACGACCACCGGACGCTGGTGATCAAGCCAGCGTCGCCAGGATTCACCGCCGGGGAAGAAGCGCTACCAGCGATCCTGGACCTGGGCACGGATTCGGCGGTCGTACAGGTCCTCGATGGCGGCGAGTTCCGCGTCGGTGAGCGGCGGCAGGCTCGCGGCGGATGCGTTCTGCCGCGCCTGCTCCGGGTTCCGCGCCCCTGGGATCACGGTGGTGACGCCGGGCTGCTGGATCACCCAGCGCAGGGCGGTCTGTGCCGGGATGGCCCCGGCGGGCGCCATCGCGGCGAACTCCCGTGCGGCGTCAACGCCGGTGTCGAAGTCGACTCCGGAGAACGTCTCCCCGACGTCGAACGCCTCGCCATGCCGGTTATAGCTGCGATGATCGCTGGCGGCGAAGGCGGTGTCATGGGTGTAGCGGCCGGACAGCAGCCCCGAGGCGAGTGGGACCCGGGCGATGATCCCGACTCCGGCGGCCTGCGCAGCGGGCAGGACGTGTTCGAGCGGCTTGCGGCGGAACGCGTTGAGAATGATCTGAACGCTGGCGGTGCCGGGCCGGGCAATGGCGGTCAGCGCCTGCCCGCTGGTCTCGACGCTGACCCCGTATGCGGCGATGCGCTGCTCCGTGACCAGGGTGTCGAGGCCGTCATAGACCGCGTCCAGCGAGAACACCGCCGTCGGCGGGCAGTGCAGCTGGACCAGGTCGAGCTTGTCCACGCCGAGATTGGCCCGGGAATGGTCGGTCCAGGCGCGGAAGTTTTCGAGGGTGTACAGCGCCGGGTCCTGGACGACGAGTTTCCTGGGGACCTTGCAGTCCTCCATCCCGCAAATAATTGTAGATCTTTTCCGGAAATTTATTGCTAGTTTCTGGCTTCGGACGTAGCGTGAAGACAGCCCCATGGGGCCGGTGATCCACCCCGGCCGGTGCCCATCGTGTGCCGCTGTCATGGATGCGGCGTCAGCAAGCACTAACGAGGAGGAAACCATGGACCAGGACTATCCCGTGCAGGTGCGAGCGCACCTGGATGAGCCGTTGAGCCGCTGGCTGTGGCTGGTCAAGTGGCTGCTGGCGATCCCGCACTACATCGTGCTGTTCTTCTTGTGGATCGCGTTCGCCGTCGTCACCGTGATCGCGTTCTTCGCGATCTTGTTTACCGCGCGCTACCCCCGCTCGCTGTTCAGCTTCAATCTGGGAGTGCTGCGCTGGTCGTGGCGGGTCGGCTACTACACCTACAACGCGCTGGGGACCGACCGCTACCCGCCGTTCAGCCTGGGCGAGGAGCCGGACTACCCCGCGACGCTGGACATCGCCTATCCCGAGCGGCTCTCCCGCGGCCTGGTCCTGGTCAAGTGGTGGCTGCTGGCCATCCCGCAGTACGCCATCGTCGCCGTGTTCGTCGGCGGCGCCGCCTACACCGCGACCGCGGGCTCGGGGCACGCATGGCAGGCCGATGCCCTCTCCGGCGGCCTGATCGGGCTGCTCGTGTGCTTCGCAGCGATCACGCTGCTGTTCGCGGGCCGCTACCCGCGCGGGCTGTACGACTTCGTCGTCGGCATGAACCGCTGGGTACTGCGGGTCATCGCCTACGCCGCCTTGATGACCGATGCCTACCCGCCGTTCCGCCTGGACCAGGGCGGGGCCGACGCGCCCGCCCCCGCACCCGATGACCTCGCACCAGCGTCCGCGGCCTCGGCCCCGACTCCGGCCGTACCGGTCAGCTGAAGGACCCTGCGGCCGTAGGGAGACCAACATGACAACCACCGCCAAGCGAGTCACGGCAACGAAAAAAGTCCCGATGGACTCGACAAGGAAGACCGCGCCCGCCTACCACGACGTCACCGCCTGACCCCCGAACACGGCCGGGCCTACCAAAGGCCTGCCGGCACTGTGCTCGCCGAGGACACGGCCACGACCGCCGCCTGGTACCGAAACCCGGGCACATACCGAAGGCGATGAACGCATGAGTACCCCAGCAGACCATACGATGCGCGCCAGCCATTCCAGCTCCGTGCCTGCTGCCGGGGAAACCATCACCACCGGCGCGGTCCTGCGCTTCCTGGAATCGGTGAAGGGCCGTGGCTAGGGCAGTGCTCATCCGGGCCACAGTGCTGCCCGGCCTGGGGGCCACGGCCTGGGGGTACTGGCCGTGACGGATTCGCCCGCGGTACTGCTGGCCGCCGGCGGGCCGAAGACGCGACCGCGGGGCCGTGTCCTGGCGCCGGCGCGGTACCGGCATCCAGGCGATGTGATCCGGCTGATCGCCGCGGTCTCGGTGCTGGCCGTCGCGGCCGTGACCGCTGCGCTGCTGCCTGCCCTGCTCCGTCCGGCGGCGGCGATCACCGGGGTCGGTCCCGCGACCGCGGCCGGGCAGGTGCTGACCGGCCTGGTCCAGGTGATGATCGCGGCGGCGGCCCTGGTGCTGCTGGCCGCCGCACTGCGGTACCGGCGGTTCCGGGTCCTGGTGACGGTGGCGGGCGGGTTCGCGGCGGCGGCGGCCCTGATGGCCGGGATCACCTACCTGGCCGGGCCCGGCGGCCCCGCGCCCGCAGGGCTGCGCCAGGGGTCCTGGCTGGCCGGCGCGGGCTTCCCCGATCCGGCCGTGCTGGCGGGACTGGCCGCGGTCGCGGTGGCCGCGGCGCCGTGGCTGAGCCGGCCGTGGCGCCGGGCGGCCTGGGCCGTGCTGCTGTTGATCGGCGCGGCCCGGCTGGTCACCGGCGGGCTGCTGCCGCTGCAGCTGGTGCTGGCGCTGGCCGCCGGGGTCACCGTGGGGGCGGGGCTGCTGGTGGCGTTCGGGGTGCCGGACCGGCGGATGGGTCCCGCCGGGGTGGCAGCGGCGCTCGGTGCGGGTGGCGTGCCGGTCAGCCAGGTGACCGGGCCGCTGCGCCCTGCGAAGGGGTCGCGGCCGTTCCAGGCGGTGACCGGCGACGGGAACGGCCTGTTCGTGAAGGTTTTCGGCTCCGATCAGCGGGACGCGGACCTGCTGTACCGGGCCTGGCGCGGCATCCGGGTGCGCGGTGTCGGCGATACCGGGCCCGCGGCCTCGCTGTTTGAGGCCGTCGAGCATGAGGCGCTGCTGGCGTGATGGCCGAGCGGGCCGGGGTCGCGGTGCCGCACGTCGGCCAGGTCATCCGGGCCGACGACGGGTCAGTGCTGCTGACCATGGAGCTGGTAGCGGGCACGTCCCTGGACCAGGTCCCGGCCGATCGGATCACCGATCAGCTCGCCGTAGCCTGTGGCGCGAGGTCGGCCGGCTGCATCAGGCCAGGATCGCGCACAGGTCGCTGCACGGCAGCAACATCATGATCGGCCAGGACGGGTCGGCGGTGCTGGTCGACTTCAGCTTCGCCGAGCTCGCCGCGACCAGCCGCCAGCGCGCGATCGACGTGGCCGAACTGCTCACCTGGCTGGCCGGCCGGATCGGCCCGGACCGTGCCGTCGCGACCGCAGCGGCCGCGATCGGCGCTGACGGCGTCGCCGCCGCTGTGCCGCTGCTGCAGCCGCTGGCGTTGTCGGCCGGCACCCGGCGCGAGATCAAGGGCCAGGACGGGCTGCTGAAGAAAACGCGCGCAGCCGCGATCGCCGCCGGCGACGACGACACCGGCCCGGATCTCGCTCGGCTGCAGCGGGTGCGGCCGCGCACGCTACTGGTGATCGCCGCGCTGGCCGGCGCCTTCTACTTCCTGCTTCCGCAGATCGCCCAGGTCAGCAGCAGCTGGCACGCGCTGCTGCACGCCAACTGGGCCTGGCTGCCGGTGATCATCGGCTTTTCAGCGCTGACCTACGTGGCCAGTGCGATCGCGCTGATCGGGTCGGTACCCGGCCATGTCCCGTTCGGCCCGGCCGTGCTGGCGCAGGGCGCCTCGTCGTTCATCAACCGGGTGTCGCCGGCCAACGTCGGCGGGATGGCGCTGAACGCCCGGTTCCTGCAGAAGACCGGAACGCCGCGCCCCGGCCAGCGTCGCGGCGGTCGGCGTGAACGCCCTCGCGGGCGCCATCATGCACGTCGATGCTGATCGTGGTGTTCTTCGCGCTGGCCGGCCACGACCTCACCAAGGCGTTCAAGCTGCCGTCCGGCAGCAAGATCCTGCTCATCCTGGCGGTGATCATCGCGGTATCGGGGTGGTGCTGGCGACCCGGCCCGGGCCGCCGCTGGACGCGCAAGCAGCTGATCCCCGGCGCCCGCTCCGCGGCGGGCAGCCTGCGCCAGGCCGCCGCCAGCCCGGTCAAGCTGGGCTTGCTGTTCGGCGGCTCGGCGCTGATCACCCTGGCCTACATCGCCGCGCTGGCCGCCTCGGTCCAGGCGTTCGGCGGGGGCCCTGGCCTGATCGTGATCGGCGCGGTATACCTGGCCGCCGCCGCGCTGGCGGCGGCAGCGCCCACGCCGGGCGGCCTCGGCGCGATCGAGGCGGCGCTGGTCGCCGGGCTGACCGGCGTGGGCATGCAGCCCGGGCCCGCGGTCTCGGCCGTGCTGCTGTACCGGCTGGCGACCTACTGGCTGCCGGTGCTGCCAGGCTGGCTGTGCTGGCGGTCCTTGCAGCACCGGGAGTACGCGTGACCGCCGGCCCGCGGCCGGCCCAGCTGGCGCGCCTGCCACGGCGGGAGTACGTATGAAATCGCGCACGGTGCCCGTAGCGGTGGCCAGCAGCTGGCTGCGCGCACATGGGCTGATCTCGGCGGGGGTGACGCACGTTGGGTGACGACATCAGGCCCGTGGCCGCCGGGAACGGCCCGGCCAGCTTGCCGCCGGGCCCGGCCGTCCATAAGGACCGTCGTAAGCGCCGCCCGACCGGTGCGCCGCCGCCGCTGCCGCACCCTATCGCCATCAGCACAACAGCGTGGCTGATCCTTGGGGCCGTGGCGCTCGCGGGCGCGTTCCTGGCGTCCCAGCACACGCCGTGGCTCCGGATCGATGACCGGGCAAGCACGTGGGTGCTGCGTCTCCTGGCCGGAATACGGACGCCGTGGCTGACCGATGTGGCCAACGGGATCAACGGGGCGGGCTCCGGCTGGGGGGCCACCGCGCTCGGCCTGTCGGTGGTCGCTCTGACGATGGCGTTCCGCCGCTGGCGGCACTTGCTGGTGTTCCTGGGAAGCGTGTTGTTCCTGGAGATTGCCGGGACCTCGATCTACTTCGGGCTGTCCAGGCCACGCCCGTACGGCGTAACGATCATCGGCAGCTGGGGCGGGTACTCCGGGGTGTCCCCCTCGGCGGCGGTCCTGACGATCTTCTTGATGGGCGCCGTCTACTGCCTGGCCGTCGCCGGGCCGCCCCCGCACTTACGCCAAGGCTGCGGTGGTCGCGGTGGTCGCCGTGTTCTGTCTGGCTCGCCTGTACCTGGCTGTCGATCACGTGGATGACCTGCTCCTAGGCTGTGGCACTCGCCGTCGCGATCCCGGTCACCGCGTTCCGGTACTTCACCCCGAACGAGGCGTTCCCCGTCGCCTACCGCCGCGGCAACACCGCGCACGTGGATGTGACTGGCCGGCGGGGGCAGGCGATCCGCCAGGCCGTGCGTGACCAGATCGGGCTCACCGTGACCGAGATCAAGCCGGTCGGCCTGGAGTCCTCCGCCGGCTCCACGCCGTTGCGGCTGCGAGTCGAAGGCAGCCCGGAGGAGTTCGTGTTCGCCAAGCTCTACACCAAGGGCCACGTCCGCGCCGACCGCTGGTACAAGATATGGCGGACCATCTTGTACGGCTCCCTGGAGGACGAGCACCCCTTCCAGACCGTGCGGCGCCTGGTCGAGTACGAGGACTATGCCCTGCGCCTGCTGCAGGACATCGGGGTCCGTACGGCCCGGCCGTACGGCATCGCGGAGATCACGCCCGAGCGCGAGTACATGCTGGTCACCGAATTCCATACCGGCGCCGTCGAAATCGGCGAAGCCGACGTCGACGACACGGTGATCGACCAGGGACTGCAGCTGATACGCACGCTGTGGGACGCCGGGATCGCCCACCGCGACATCAAACCAGGCAACCTGATGGTCCGCTCCGGGGAGCTGCTGCTGATCGACGTGGCCTTCGTCCAGGTGCGCCCGTCACCATGGCGGCAGGCGGTCGACCTGGGCAACATGATGCTCGTGCTGGCCGTACGCACCGACCCGCAGCGGGTCTACCGGCGGGCGCTGGCGTACTTCACCGAAGCCGAGCTCGCCGAAGCATTCGCCGCCACCCGCGGGGTCGCCAGCCCGACCCAGCTGCGCGCCTTCATGAAACGGCACCCGCACGACCTGCTCGGCGAATTCCGCGCCCTCGCCCCGCAGCGGCCGCCGATCGCGCTGCAACGCTGGAACATCCGGCGGGTCGCTCTGGCGGCCGCGATGCTCGCCGTCATCACCGTCGCCGTGGGGGAAACGGTGAATGCCTTCTTCCCGGCGGCCGAAAATCTGGGCGCCTACGTCCCCAGCTGCGGCACCGGCCATTCGATGATCCTCAGCGCCCAGGCAGTCCCGTCCGCTGCCCTGCTGCCCTGCATCGCCGCGCTCCCGGCGGGCTGGAGCGTTGGCGGCACGGACATCGCCAGCGGGAGGGTCAGCCTCTGGCTGGACTCCGATCGCGCAGGGCCGCGAGCGGTCACCGTAACCCTCACTGCGACCTGCGACACCTCGGGCGCCCAGCAGATCCCCTCCGACCAACCCGGCACGCTCCGGTTCGAGCATCCGCTGAGCCTGGCGCTGCAGTTCTCCGGCCTCCGCTACTACACATTCCCCGGCGGCTGCGCCACCTACCGGTTCGTCCTTGCGCCCGGCGCGTCCCCGGTCGTGACCACCACTGTCGACACCGCGGTGGCGTTCATGCCCCGGTCGGAGCTGGTCGGCTACGTCCGCCGCACCGAGGGCCTGGCCCTGTGCGGGCGAGGTGCCGCATGCCCGGGATGACCCGGCCGGCCACGGCCCGGCGGCAGGAGGAGGCGCTTCTGGGCCGCCCCTGGCGGGCCGCGCTCCTCACCGCCGCCGTGGTGGCGGTCACGGCCGTGGTGTTCGCCCTGGTCGCCGACCACGGCACGCTGGCCCGCATCCAGCAGTTCGACGATGCGTGGCTGCGGCTGATGATCTCCGGCCGGACGCCGTCGTTCACGGCGATCGCCAAGGTCTTCAACGTCCTCGGGCTGGTGTACGTCACACTGCCGGCGCGGATCGCCCTAGCCGGATTCCTGGCCCTGCGCCGCCGGTGGTGGCATCTGGCCGCTTTCGCCGCCGCCATCGTGCTGTCGGAGGTGCTGATCGGCTCGCTGAAAGGCATCTACGACCGGGCCAGGCCACCCGGGTCGCTGGTCGCCACGAGCGGCGCGTCGTTCCCGTCCGGGCACGCCATCGCCGCGTCGGTCACCGTCGTCGCGGCGGTCATCGCCCTGGTCCCACCGGGCAGACGGCGCGCCCTGTGGGGCACGGCCGCGGTGGCGTTCTCGATCGTGATGGGGCTCTCCCGCGCCTACCTCGCGGCCCACTGGCTCTCCGACGCCACCGCCGGGATCCTGCTCGGCACCTCCTGCGCCCTGGTCACCGCGCTGATAGCCGACCAGTTCCAGCGGCGGCAGAACAGGCTGCAGCGGGCCGCCGGGACGCAGTGCCTGGCGGCCGTTCCCCCGGCCCACCGCGCTGAGGACAGGCGATGACCGGCAGGAATCCGGACGGCATCGAGGACCTCCCCTCCCCCGACTGCTCCGACGTCGGCGGCGGGGGTGCGGGTCGTCTCGGTCGTAGCTCGCCGGGAAGGGGGTGTCCCGTGCAGGCCAGACTGGTCGATGTGCCCGGGCCGGAGCGCCAGGCGCTGGCCCCAGAGGTCGCGTGGCACACGCTTAGCGCCGAGGAGGTGCTGCGAGCCGAGGAGGCAGACCCGCGGCACGGCCTGAGCTCGGCGGAGGCGGCGTCGCGGGCCGCCGGTTCGGCCCCAACACGCTCGCCGCAGGCAGGGCAGAGCCTCGCTGGCGCGCGTTCATCCGCCAGTACTCCGACCCCATGCAGATCGTCTTGCTAGTGGTCGGCCTCCTCAGCCTCTTCCCCCTCAGGCAGCTGGGAACCGGCCTTCTGCTGATTCTGCTGACACTGGCTAACGCGGTTCTCGGCCTGCAGCAGGAGGGCGGGGCTGAGAGCGCAGTCGCCGTGCTCCAGCGGAGGTTGATCGTGACCGCCCGGGTGCGGCGCGATGGCCAGGAGGCGGAGATCCCCGCTGCACAGCTGGTCCCCGGCGATGTCGTGTCGATCGAGGCGGGTGACGTCGTTCCGGCTGACGGCAGGCTGCTCCGGGTAGCCACGCTGGAGGTCGCCGAGTCCGAGTTGACCGGGGAGAGCCTGCCGGTCTCGAAGGGCACGGCCCCGGTTGGGGAAGCCGGCATGCCGCTGGGCGACCGGACCGACATGGTGTACATGAACACCTCTGTCACCCGCGGGACGGGCGAGTTCGTGGTCACCGCGACCGGGATGGCGACCGAAGTCGGCCACATCTCGGGAATGCTCCAGGCGCAGCCGACGGTCAAGACCCCGCTCACCCGCCAGCTCGACCGGATCTCAAAGCAGCTCCTACTGGTCGCGGGTGTCGCGCTGATCGCGTCGATGGCCGTAAACCTGTCTCGCGGCTATACCTTCAACGCGGTGTTGCCCGCCGCGGTCGCCTTCGCTATCGCGGCGGTCCCGGTGCAGTTGCCCATGGTGGTGACGACGATCCTGGCGTGGGGCACCCGGGCTCTGGTCAAGGTTGGCGCCATCATGAAGCAGCTCCCTTCGACCGAGACCCTGGGGTCTACGTCCGCGATCAACACGGACAAGACCGGGACGCTCACGCTGAACCAGATGACCGCGGTCCAGATGGTCATCGCCGGGCACCGCTATGCGGTCGAGGGAAAGGGCTACTCGACCCACGGGCGCATCAACCACGTCGCCGGACAGCCGGAGATCCCGCTGGACCAGTGCCTGATGCCGATGGTCCTGGCCTCCGACGCGGTGCTCGGCGACGGCGAGCTGATCGGTGACCCGACCGAGGGAGCCCTGGTCGCGCTGGCCGCTAAAGGCGGCATCGACGCCGTCTTGACCAGGCAGGTACACCCGAGAATCGCCGAGCTCCCCTTCGACGCCGAGTACAAGCTCATGGCGACGTTCCACAAGATGACCGATGAATCGGGGAAGGCGGTGGTCCGCTGCTTCGTGAAGGGGGCGCCCGATCAGCTCCTGGCGCGGGCCGCCACGGTGCTGGACCCGGACGCCGGCCCGGTTCCGCTCGACGGCCGTCTCCGCGAGCGGTACCTGGCCGATAACCACCGGTTCGCGGAAGAGGGCCTGCGGGTCATCGCAACCGCACGCAGGGATTTCGACCCGGCGGCCTTCGATCCGGGGGCTGACTTGCTCCCGCTCGTGACCGATCTGGAACTGCTGGCTCTCGTCGGAATCGTCGACCCGCCACGGCCCGGTGCTAAAGCATCGGTCGGGCAGGCGAAGTCCGCCGGGATCGAGGTCCGCATGATCACCGGTGATCACGCGGTTACCGCGGCCGCGATCGCCCGCCAGCTTGGCATCGATGGCAATGTCATCAGCGGAGCGGAGTTCGGCGCGATGACCGATGACGAGGCGATGGAGGCGATCACCGATGTCGGCGTGATCGCCCGCGTCACTCCAGAGCACAAGGTCCGCCTGGTGGACCTGCTCAAGCGGGAAGGCCAGATCGTCGCCATGACCGGCGACGGCGTCAACGACGCGCCCGCGCTGAAGAAGGCCGACATCGGGATCGCGATGGGCACCGGGACCGAGGTGGCCAAGCAAGCCGCGGTGATGGTGCTGACCGACGACAACTTCTCCACGATCACCAAAGCGGTGGAAATCGGCCGCGGGCTGTATGACAACCTGGTCCGGTACATCCGGTTCGAGATGGGATGCATGTTCGGCTTCATCATCACCTTCCTTGGCGCCAGCATCTTCGACATCGCCCACGGCGAGCCGCTCCTTCCGCTGCAGGTCTTGTGGGTGGCCTTCACCACCGTCACGATCCAGTCCATCGGGCTCGGGTACAGCAGGCCTGTCGAAGGGCTGATGGAACGCCGGCCCCGGCCCCCCAGCCAGCCGATCCTGACCGGGGGGGTCCTCGCCTGGCTCGTCTCGGTCGGGCTGGTGATGGCGATCGGCACGCTGAGCGTGGTCAGCTGGGCGGAACAGGCGCACACGCTCGCCATCGCGCGAACCGTGGGCGTGGTCGTGTTCTCAATGTTTAACCTGTTCTTCTCGCTCGAGTCGAGGGACCGGCGGGACTCGGTGTTCTCCCTCAGCACGTTCGCCGACCGGACGTGCATCGTGACAACCGCGGCCTCCCTTTTCCTGCTCGTCATGGCAACCGTCCTGGCGCCGTGCCAGGCGATCCTGAAGACCACCGCGCTCGACGTAGATCAGTGGCTCCTGTGCGCAGCCGTGGCACTGTCGATCATCGCGCTCACCGAGATCCGCAAGGCGTTCCTGCGGCAGACCGTCGGTCCGGTCAGGTTACGACGATCGCCGCGACGCCGACTGCGTCATAGGTGCCGCGTGCCCGCGCGTCCCGGGTCGCGAGGGCTGCCCCGTGCTCCTTGGCGGCCAGCGCCACCAGCGTGTCATAAACGGCGCCGCCCGCGATGCCCAGGCGGCTCAGCGTGTCCGGCTTACGGGTGCGCGAGCTGCTCGGGACGGGCGGGTACTCACGGATCCCGGCACGCAATTCAGCAGCTGGCCGCGGTCGGTACCGAGGCCGCGAGCCCTGCCAACGGATAGGTGGATGAAGCCGGCCTGCATGAGCGAGCATCGCTCTGCGGCCCACGTACCGCGGCTACGGGCTGGTCTGCGAGTTAGCCACGATGCCGGGTGGAGTACCTCCAGACCGCGGTGCCTGCCGCGGCGTTAACGGCGAGGCCCAGTGCCGCCCCGCCTGCGATGTCGAGCGGAAAGTGGGCGCCGACGTAGACACGGCTCAGTCCCACCAGGGGGATGGCGGTCAGGGTGAGGGCGCGGCCGCCCGGGCCGAGACGGGGCAGGGCAGCCACGCCAAGGACGACGGCCACGCCCGCGTGCCCGGACAGGTATCCAAGGCCGCTGGAGTCGCGGCCGCGACGGCGGATGCCCGGAAGCAGGGTCACCGGCCGGGGCCGCCGCACTACCCGCTTGACCGCTTTGGCCAGCGCCCAGGTGCCAGTGCCGCCGATCAGGAGGCGGGCTGCCAGCTCCCCGTCTCCGGCCAGCCAGGCCGCCGCGGCCGACGCCGGGATGGCACCGAACGCGCCCAGCTGCATGACGGCCCAGGCGGGCAGGTAGACCGAATCGGGCAGGCCGTTGACTGCGCGGAATGCCCTGACTTCCCGTGGGCCCACGCGGTCGTGGCGCACGGCACCGGCGGTGGCCAGCAGGGCAGCCAGGCCGAAGCCAAGCTGGACGCCGGGAGCGGCCAGCATGGCCGGAAGGGCACGTTCATGCTTGCTCGCGGGCTGCATCATGGGTTGAGCGTAGGCCACGCAGGGCAGCCAGACGGGCCGGCCGAGGCCGTTTCGGTACCGATTCCCCCTGTGCCCACAGCGAGGATGACACACCGCGAGCCGGCTGGCGAGGGCGCGGGCGGCGATGTCTCCGGCGTAGATGTGCGCGGGACCATCTCACCGTTATCCGCTGGCGCCGGCGGTGCTGGCGCTGGGCACGCCGGATACCAGTTTCAGCGCGCTCCCGATGAACAGGCCCAGGCCGCCCCCGCGGCGACGTCCATGGGGAAGTGTGCCCCGAGGCACACCCGTGACAGGCAGACCGCGGCGGCCAGCGCCCAAGGCAGGACCTTTCACCAGCCTTTGAAGTAGGGGGCCACCAGCGCGGTGATCGCGAAGATCACCATGGCATGACCGGAGGGACAGCTCAGCCCGTAGGCCGCGGACTGGCCACGCAAGATCACATCCGGCAGGGTCTCCGCTGGCCGGTCACGCTGCACGACCATCGGTGATGCCCTGCCGGTACGGTTCTGGGCACGGATGAACAGCGACATCCGTGGCAGCACGTGAATCGGTACTGGGGCCCTCCTGCTCATGTTCCGAGCGCGGGCCCGACGGACCCGGAACGGCAGCAAAAGCGTGACGATTCAGGCTGGTCTCTGGCGATTCTGCCCGGCACTGCGGTCGTCACCGCATGCCCGGGCCTTGCCGCCTACGAGTCACGCTACGAGCCGGCCACGATGCCGGGCTTCACCGCTGGCGGCCATGCTGGCGGGGAGCCGGCAATTTCAGGGCAGATCGGAGGCCCGGATGAGCGAGCCAGATCAGGGTGCGGCGTTCTGGCTTGCTCACGAGCGCTGTGATGCCTTCCGACGTTGCGCAGCGCCCGCACGAGCGCACATCACGGCACTAGCCCGGGCTCTCCAGATCGCGCTGCGAGTCGAGCGCCGCAAGGTCCTCCTCGCTCCCCGTCGGCAACTGCCGGGATGTCCGACCGTCCGGTTAGCTTGGCCTTATGTCTGCGGAGCCTGGCTGGTGCGGCGTGTGCGGGTTGCCGGTGCCGGCCGGTGAGAGGTTCTGCCGCTGGCCGTTTGGCGCCCGCGCTGGTGATGGGCAGTATGACGATGAGGTTGTGCCGTGGGCATCGCACAGCCTGGCATTCATGACGGAACTGGTGGAGCTGCAGCACTGGCGCTGCCCGTGGTGCGGGGACTACTTGCCTGACTCTCCGCGCGGCACCGCGATCGATCACATCATCCCCAGGGCTTACGGCGGACCGCATCGCCGCTGGAACCTGCAGCTCCTGCACCAGGAGTGCAACTCGGCGAAGGGCAAAAAGATCACAGCCGAGGCACTGAAACTGGCCGATGCTCATGGCGTGGCGATCTGCATGGACATCGGGCAATACCGCGCTGGAGTCCGGCGCCGGGCGGCCACGTATGCCGTGCGGTCAACTCGCCAGGCCGGCGGCGATGCCCGCGACCGGGCTCTGGCCGCGGCGAGGAATCTGACCGTGTTCTTCCCAGAGGCAAGGGTTCGTGCCGTCATCAGGGCAGCGGCGGAAGGAAACCGGCCCGCCGACAGCCTCGGCTAGCCACCGGGATCCGTAGTCCAGGTGACTCTGGTCAGGCGATCGCCTGGCTGCGGCTTTGCGACGTAGTAGGCGGGCCTGAGCGCGTCCACCACGGCCTGGATGTGGCCGGGCACGTGGCCGCCGCTCCCGCCCGGCTACGCCGACGAGGGCATCCGGGCTGCGATCGCCATCCGCCGCGACCATCCTGGCACTGGCGTGCTGGTCTTCTCCCAGTACATCGAGACCCGCCACGCGGCTAACCTTCTTGGCGCGGCATCTGGCAGCGGCGCCGCCGGCGTCGGATACCTGCTCAAAGACCGGGTCGGCGCTGTCAGCGACTTCGTGGAGGCGTTGAGCCGGGTGGCAGCCGGCGGCACCGCCCTCGATCCAGAGGTCGTAACGCAGCTGCTACGCGCCAGCCGCCGCACTGACGGCCTCGGTGCCCTCACTGCCAGAGAGCACGATGTACTCGCGCTGATGGCCGAGGGAAGATCGAATGGCGCGATAGCCGACACGCTCGTGATCTCCGAACGGGCCGTCGAGAAACACGTAGCCAAGATCTTCAGCAAGTTCAGCCTGACGCCGTCAGGCACCGACCACCGCCGCGTGCTCGCCCTCCTCCGCTACCTGGGATCGGGACCCGCGGACCCGCTGCCGGGCCACACCGGCCTCGCATCCCCTGAGTCCGCGGCAGCTGGTGAGGACGCGCCGGGTCATCGTCCATCCGCGGGCAGCAGGCCAAGCTGACGTGCCTCTATCGCTGCCGGAAGGGGCGTATAGCAATGCTTAGTGCCGCGACGTTCCATCTGAGCGCGACGGTCACGCCAACGACCTGCGGCAGTTACGGTCGCTCGGCGTCAGTACCCGGCCTGTGGGGCTGCACGTCGATCTCTGCTGTGGCGAGGAGCCGCAGCACGCGGCTTTCGCGGCGGTAGGCCAGCGGGTAGAACAGGAACTGGTCAATCGGGAACCACAGCCCGATCCAGGCCAGCACCCATCCGATGTGGTCGGTGATGACATTGGCAGCGCTGGTTGAGGGCCGGATCCTGGTCGCCGCGACGGTTAGCGCCAATCCCAGCGCGGTGACGGGCACGCCGATCCGCAGGGCGCTGACGCCGCTGACCCGCTGGGCCTGGCCCTCCCGCCGGTTGTAGCGGATCCGGTGATCGCAGTACCGGTGCAAGGTCCGGGCCAGCCGCCCGGTCACCCCGTCGTCGATCTCCTCGGGCGGCAGCCGAATCTCCAGCCTGACCGGTCGCCGGGACGGGCGGCCGCGCAGCTCGCTGATACAGAAATCGACCCCGGTGAGAAAGTTGCGGTATTCCGAGAACAGGTCCGCATGGGGCATCTCGAACATGTCGCTCGCCTGCATCAGCCGCAGCTCAATGACCTGGCACTTGCGCCTGTCCGCAGATCGCCCGAGGGACGTCATCATGCTGAGCCACCCTACGGCCCGGCAGCCAGCCATCACTGTACAGACCTGCTTGATTACTTCGTGTAATCAGGGCCAGTGTGGCGTGAACGAGGTTCCTCACCTGGCGGGAGCGTGCGCCTTGCCGTGATTCCTGCACTGGCCTGAGACGGGGACAGCACAGACGCAAGCAACGGGACCGCTACCTGGTCGACGGCGTGATCGCCTACAAAGTCACCCAGGTCGTATGAGCGTTTCTGGCCTGGAGCTGCCAGGTGCCTGGCGGATGTGCTTGCGGGGCGACATGCTGAGATGGTGTTCGTCGCCGATGATCTTGGGGCATGGCTGATTGGTGCCCTGGCTGATGCGGGCCGCAAGAAGCTGACCAGCCTGGTTCTCGGCAGTGAGCAAGAGCGGGCGCTGCGGTCGGCGGCCACGCTGGCGGTCCAGCTGACTGCGGCCGAGTTGCGCCCAGGCGATGATGATCAGGCTCAGCAGCTGGCGATGGTGGTAAGCGAGGTATTCGGGACGACGGTGCCGGGCGCGCCGCTCGCCGGGCATGCGACGGTGCTGGAGGCGCTGCAGGCGGGGATCGCCGGGCAGCTGGCGGTACTGGATGATGCCAGCCTGACCGGCACCGGGCAATCCTCCGCAGACGTGCTGGGGGTGCCAGGCGCGGTGGTGGCGGCGAAGCTGACCGGTCACCTGGTGCGGGAGATCGTGGTCCGCGGGTCCCGCGGCGGGCCACTGGCGCCGCTGGCCAGCCAGCTAAACCACGACAGGACCTATTTGCAGGACCTGCGGACCGAGGACAAGGTCGATCGGCTAGACGACAAGCTGATGGAGCTGCTGGCCCTGCTGGGCGGCACCCGCGCGGTGGCCACGGCGCCGCAGCAGCAGTGGGCCAGCGTGCTGCCGGACCGGCCGGCGGTGCTGGTTGAGCGGCCCGATCTGCTGGCCACGCTGCGGCATGCGCTGCTGGCCGCGGATGGTCAGCCGGTGCTGGCGGCGGGGATGGGAGGCGCAGGCAAGTCGGTGCTGGCTGCGCAGCTGGCCCGGGCCGTGCGAGACGGCGATGCCGAACTGGCGGCTGCCTATCCAGCCGGGGTGGTCTGGGTGACGGTGGGCCGCGAGCGGCCGGTGGCGGCTGTCCAGCTTGAGCTCGCCCGGGCGTTTGGAGAAGACCAGCCCGACCTGGGCGGCGACTGGCGGTCAGGCCGGGCCCGGCTGCAGCAGCTCGCGGCCGGACGACGCGGCCTGGTCGTGCTCGACGATGTTTGGACACAAGGCCGCTACGAGCCGTTCCGGCTTGACGCACCCGGCGTGCAGCTGCTCATAACCACCCGCAACCAGACACTGGCCGACGATCTCGGCGGGGTGCAGGTGCCGGTCGGGGAGCTCGGAAAGGAACAGTCGCGCGAGCTGCTCGCGTCCCAGGCCGGCCTGCCGCCGCAACAACTGCCTGCTGAGGCTGGCGAGCTGCTGTCACTGGTGGGAAACCTGGCGCTGGGGCTGGCTATGGTCGGGGCCATCGTCCGCGACCGTGGCCCGCAGGCGTGGCCGGGCCTGCTGCGCAGGCTCCGCGAACGCCAGCTAGGCAAGTTCGCGCACAAGTTCGCCGACAACTACGAGCACGCGACCTTGCTACGGGCCATCGAAGTCGCCGTTGACGACCTTGATCCCGCCGACCAGCGGCGCTGGGCCGAACTGGCCGTGTTCGCCGGGCAAGGCCGCGTCCCGGAGTCGGCGATCGCGACGCTGTGGCAGCCCTTCGACCAGGACGACCTCGACACCGGGGACCGGATCAGCCGGTTCCTGGCCCGGTCCCTGCTGCAAGCGGTCGGCCAAGGCCGCTACCGGCTGCACGACCTGCAGTATGACGTCGCATTCCTGCGGCTCGGCACTGATCCCGAGATGGCCCAACACGGCCTTGCGGAAGTCCACGCCCGGCTGGCGGACGCCTATATCGGGCGTGTCGCCGACGTGGCTGGTACACCCTCGCAGGCGGGATGGGCCGAACTCGCGGCGGCCCTTGCCCGCAAGCCCGCCGCTGACCCGGCATGGCGGGTGGCTGACGACGGCTACCTGCTTGACCACATCGTCGATCATCTGTGCCGTGGCAGCCGGTCTGAAGATGCCGCTGCGCTCCTCACCGGCTACGACTGGATCACCATTGGCCTGGGTCGCCGGGGCCTGGCGCAGGTCGCAGCCGACTACGGCCTGCCCGCAATGGATAGCATGCGGATGGTCCGCGATGCCCTCAACCGTTCCGCGCGCGCTCTGTCCTCCGACCCGGACTGCCTGCCTGATCAGCTGCTTGGGAGGCTCGCTGGGGTACGGGACGCTGCCTTGGCGCCGCTGCTCGCCCGGCTGCGGGCCGAACAGGCCCATCGCCCGCTTCAGATCATCCGTTCTGGACTCCAGCAGGCGTCTGGCTCACTGGTGCACATCCTGGTCGGTCACCGGGACCCGATCTGGGCGGTGGCGGTCACCGGCGACGGCAACCTGGCGGTCAGCGGCGGCGACGATGGAGCCGCGATCGTGTGGGACCTGACCACCGGGACCGGAGCTGCGCACCCTGACCGGCCACCGGCGTCAGCAGGTCGCTGCGGTGGCAGTCACGGGCGACGGCGGCCGGGCAGTCACCGGCGGCTACGACGGGGCCGCGATCGTGTGGGATCTGGCTACCGGGACGGAGCTGCGCACCCTGACCGGCCACCGGCGCGCGGTCGTTGCGGTGGCAGTCACCAGTGATGGCAGCCGGGCGGTCACCGGCGGCGAGGACGGGGCTGTGATCGTGTGGGACCTGGCTACCGGGACGAAGCTGCACGGTGATGCCGCCATGGCGGCAACAGCGTGGGCTGCAGGAAAGCCCGTCTTCGTCGTCGGCGACGACCTCGGCGCCGTTCATATCCTGGGCCTGCGTGCCCTCGGCGCAAGCGCGGATCAGGCTTTACGCTCGGCGTAGCCCGCTAGAAAGGCGCTCTCGGGTCGGCGATAACTCGCCCGTCCTGCACGATCGTTCGCTGGCTGCCAGGTGACCACACCGCCGATGGGTCGTCGCCGATGTTGCCGCCGAGGATGAGCAGGTCGGCGGTGCAGCCCTCGGCAACCCGGCCGAGGTCAGGCCGGCCGATCAGCTCAGCGTTGACCGAGGTAGCCGAGGCCAGCGCGGCCCAGATCCCACCTGCCTCGGCTTGCAGGCGCAGGCCGTTGAGCTGCTCGTCCTCCAGCAGGCCCATAAGGTCGGTGCCGAAGCCAATGCTCACCCCGGCGGCGCGGGCAAGCTCGATGGCCTGCTGACCGGACTCCAGGACCTCCTGGTTTTTCTGCCGGGAGACAGCCGGCATGCCGATTTGCTCCCCTCGGCGCTCCATCGCGTCATAGGTGGCCAGGGTTGGCACGAGCAAGGCCCCGGCCGAGGCCATCGCCGCCGCCGTCGGCGCATCGAGCAGGTTGCCGTGCTCGATGCTGCGCACGCCGTTGTCGATCGAGTGGCGTATCGCCTCGGGCGAGTAGGCGTGTGCTGCCACGTAGCTGCCGCGCCGGGCTGCCTCATCGGTCACCGCGCGGATCTCATCGGCGGAGTACTGCGGGATCCGGATCGGGTCGGCCAGCGACATCACACCGCCCGAGGTCATGATCTTGATCGCGTGCGCGCCGCGGCGGAACCGTTCCCGGACCGCCTTGCGCAGCGGGTCGACTCCGTCGACAACCTCACAGCCATGCGCATAGCACGGGCAGGTCTCGCTGTCGGGACCGCGCGCGTCGCCGTGACCGCCAGTCTGGCTCAGTGCCGCGCCGGTCCACAGGTAACGGGGTGAGGGAAGGAGGTTCTCGGCGATGGCCCTGGCCAGTCCCGCGTCCCCGCCTGCCGGGTCACGGACCGTGGTGAACCCGCGGGCCAGCGCCCGGCCCAGCCGCCGGGCGGCGGCCAGCGCGACGTAGCTGAGCGGCTGCGACTCCGTTGCCATCATGTCCAGGCTGATGCCGTAGGCGTGGCAGTGCGCGTCGATCAGGCCGGGCAGCACCGTGCCGCCGCGCGCGTCGATGACCTGGTCGGCTGGCTGCGCCGGTCCGCCGACCGACACGATGCGGCCGTCGGCGACATGCACCGGACCGTCAGCCAGGCCGTCAGACACACCGTCGAACACGCCAGCATTGATGATCGACAAGGTACCCATGGCCGCAGGCTAACCGGTGCCAGCGCGACGCCCGCGGCCCCCCTGCCGGTTCGCCCGCCATCAGCCCCAGGATGGAACGATCGGCGCTGGCCTCTGAGAGGCCGGGAGGAAGACAATCGGTGCTGGTGTCTGAGAGGCCGGGAGGAAGACGATCGGTGCTGGTGTCTGAGAGGCCGGGAGGAAATAGATGTCAGGCAGGGTCGAAGGCAAGGTCGCCTTCATCACCGGCGCGGCGCGGGGTCAGGGGCGGAGCCACGCGATCCGCTTGGCCGAGGAGGGCTGCGACATCATTGCGGTCGACCGGGTCGATCATCGCCACCAGCTCCACCGCAGGCCTCAAGGGCATGCCCTTCCTCGCCCCTTACGTTGCGGCTAAGCACGCCGTGGTCGGCATCTGCCGGTCGCTCGCCAACGAGCTGGCCGACCATCACATCCGGGTCAACACGGTGCACCCAGCCGGGGTCGACACCCCGATGGTCGCCGGCCTCGAGACCCTCGAGCCGTTCCTCAGCCGAAGCCCCGAACTGGGCGCCATCTTCACCAATGGCCTGCCCGTCGAGGCGCTCGACCCGCGCGACGTCAGCAACGCGGTGCTGTGGCTCGCCTCTGATGAGGCACGCTACGTCACCGGCGCCGCCCGGACGGTAGACGCCGGTAACACAATCCGCTGACCATCCCGGCGGCAAGGTCCAATGGCAGTGCACCGGGGGCGACGTCATGGCTGACGGCAGCATCCGGCACCGCCAGCCACAGCCCGCGTAGCTGCCTGGCGGTCAGCTTCTGTTTGCCGCGGTGTGCAGGCGTTGCTGCCCGCTGGGGATCGAGCAGCCGGCACCGCCTGCGTAGGTGTTCCCGGCGGGGATCAGATCCCACTGGGCACCGGATTCAATGACGTTGTCCGCGAAGCGGTTGCCGTACGAGGCGCACTCGCGGTACTTCTTCGGGCTGGCGGTGTTCACGCACTGCAGATCGCAGAAATCGTCCAGGTAGGCGGAGACACCACCGGTCGCCTTGAACGTGTTGCTGTAGATGTCGTTGTTGTTGCTGCGGTCACGCACCTTGACGGCTTCGCCGTTGGTGTTCTCGAACAGGTTGTTGTTGACGGTGTTGCCGGAGCTGAAGTGCGTGATGTACAGCGCGTGGAGCTGGTCCGTGTCGCCCGAGTTGTAGAGGTCGTCGAAGGTGTTGTTGGAGATGACATCGTCGGAGGAGTCCGTGAACAGGATGGCGCCGTAGCCGGTCTGCGATGGGGCGAACGAGTCACCGATGTCCTGGAACGTCATGCCGGACACGTCGTTGCCGTTCACGCCCTTGCTGGGCTGGATGTAAAAGGTCTGGTTGTGCCAGGAGTGGCCGGCCTGCCCGTTGAACGAGATGCCCTGGGTGTAGTCCTCGATGGTCAGGTAATAAAAGCGCAGGCCGGTGACGCCGCCGTCGTCCAGCGGGGAGGGGGCCGGGGGAAGTATCGCGGTGAACCACGTCTGGCCGATGTGCGTCCCGCCGCTCGTCGGGTCGGCGAACACCGGGTCCCCGCCCGGCGGCCGGCCGCCACCGGAGTAGTTGGCAGGCATGAACGAGATCGTGTGGCCGGGCACGTAGAACGACCACGTGATCGCGCTGGCTACGTAGGTGCCCTGCTTGATCCGGATCGTGACGTTGCCGGTCGGGTTCAGCCCCGTCAGCACCTGCTGCGCGTGTGCCAGGGTGAGGATCGGGCTCGAGGACGTCAGCCCGGTGTTGCTGTCTTTGCCGCCCTGCGAGGCGGGCGCCAGGTAGATGGTGACGTTCCCGGGCCTGGCCGCGACGCCGGCCTGGGCTCCAGCCGGCGCAACGCCGGCCTGGGCGGCAGCCGCCGCGAGGGCGGACCCCCCGCCGACGATCACGGCCACAGCGAGCGAGACGAGCATCCAGCAGCGACGACGTCCTGACATTGGGGCGGCCCCCTGAATAGATGACTGGCCATGATGGCGAGCGCGCAGCGGAACGGTTCCGGCTGTTGCCGGTCTCAGCTACAACCGTGATCCTGTCACATTAAAAGGTCCTATAAGGATAGATTTCATTCTTTCCGGAACGCCTGCGATCGGATCGGCCTCGGCCGCGACGGCAGCGCACGACAGGATGCGCTAGAGCCGGCGACTGGCGTCAGCCCGCCTGGTCCTCGAGCGTCCATCTGGACGATGGCGACGACCGTGGCCGCTCGCTGCGAGCGGCCACGGTCGGTCAGCGAGTCAGTCGAGCGGCTGCCGGGCGACGGATGGTGGCCTGCGCCCGGCGAGGATCCAGCCGGCCAGGGCGGCGCCGGCGGGAACGCCGACGATGGTGAGCACAAGGTCGAGAACTGGCACCTGGCTCAGCACACCGATGTCGCTGCGGTGCCCGGCGGCCAGCGCCAGGTAGGCGGCGCCCGATCCGAGCAGCGCGCCCAGCAGTGCCAGGGTGCCGGCGGTGGTGGCGGTGAGGGTACGCCGGGTCGAGCTGGCGGCTCCGATGGCGGTGAGGGTGCGCACGTCACCGGCCGCCTCGGCGCGGATCAGGCCGACCGTAAGTGCCAGCACGCCGAGGGCGATCAGCGCCCCGGCGGCCGTCGCCAGGGTCCTGATCGTGGCCAGCGAAGCCTGAGTGTTCCTGGACTCGATGACCAGGCCGGATCTGGCGGCCACCTCGCGTGCGGCCGCGATCTGCGCGGGGTGCAGTGGCCGGGCTGAGCTGACCATCCAGCCGGACCGGATCTGCGTCCAGTGCTCGCGGCGCAGGCCGTTCACGGTGATCAGGGAGGTGGGTTCAGATCCGTAATCGGGAACGTGGATCCGCTGGACGTTCGTGGCGTCGGTGACGGTGGTGATGGTGGTGAGGACGTCCTTCCCGGCCTGGACGGTGAGGACGTCAGTGGCAGGCCCGATCGTCGCCGGACTGATGCCGAGGAGGCGGAGCACGGCGGGCGTGGCGACGTAAAGGTCCACCGAGCGGTAGACCCCGTTCCGGCCGGCGGCCCCGTCCAGCGGGGCGTTCAGGCTGACCACCGGCTGCTGGCCGCCGGGCTGCGGCCGGCTGGCCGGGTTGACGGGCATGTCGAGGGGGATCACGGCGGCACCGCCCAGCGATCCGGCGATCCGGTGCACCGCGGCAGCCAGCGTGCTGAGCTCGGCGGGCGTCCGGGCGGGGACCAGCTGGTTCTCGCCCGGCTGGCCGATCCAGATCAGCATCTGGTTGCCCGGCAGGTTGCCCGCGCTGGCCGGGTTCGCGGCCGCTGCCAGGCCGATCATGATTGCGACGGCGATTCCCAGGGCCAGGCTGATCGCGGCCAGCGCCGCGGCGGAGCGGGCCTGGTAGCGGGCCAGGTCACGCAGCGCCAGCCGGACCGCCACCGGCGCCCGGCGGCCGGCCGTGGTCAGGACCCGGATGCTCAGCGGGCTGATGAACGAGATGCCCAGGGCCATGGCCAGCGCGCCGGCGATGATCAGCGGGCCGCTGGTCTGATTGGCCAGCGCGAGGCAGGCCAGGGCCAGCACGATCAGCGGGACGGCCATGATGGCGGTGCGGTGCGCTGGCCTGGGCTCAAGCGGCCGGGCCGACAGGGCATTCACGACCGGGACACGAGATGCGGCCCGCGCCGGCCACCATGCTGCGGCCGCCGCCGTCAGTATCGCCAGCAGCATGCCCAGGCCGACCAACGGCCAGGGAACCGCGAACCTGTCGATCCGGTGACCGGCGGAAACTTGCAGGTGGGGGGCGGCCACGAACCAGGCGGCCAGGCCGATGACCGTCCCGGTGACGGCGGCGATGATGCCCACCAGCGCTCCGCCTGCGACCATGACCATCCGGAGCTGCCGCCGTGTCGCCCCGATGGCCGCGAGCATGCCGAGCTGGCGCTGACGGCGCGCGGCGATAACGGCGAAGGCCGCGGCGGCGACCAGAGAGACCAGCACCATCAGGACCGTGACGGCACCGAGCGCGCCGGCCGCGACAGCCGTCTGGGTGCCGGCGCCGCGCGCCTGCCACACCAGCTGGCCATGGAAGGTGTCCCGGAAGGCACTGAACGCGGCCGGGCTGGCATCCAGCATGACCGTTATCTCTTGGGCTGGGCCAGCGGCCGACGGCGGCACCAGCGCGAACTCGTCGTTCAGGTCGCTGGGATCCTCAACGATGCCGGCCACCCTCTGGTGGTGTCCGGGCAGCGATAGCGCGGAGCCGATGTGGACCTGAAGAGCCTGCGCTAGCCCGCTGGTGACGGCGACCTGCCCGGCACCCGAGGGGTAGCGGCCCTGCACCAGGGCGAGTATCGGGCCGCTGTAGGGGCCGCCCGGGCTCAGCGCCCGGAATTCGATGGACTGGGCCGAGCCGGGGATGGGCACGAACTGGTGGCCGATTACCTCGATGCTGCCGAACGCTTTCCTGGCTGCAGCGATGTCTGCCGTCATGGCCTTGCCGCCGGGGCCGGCGAACTGCAGCAGGTAGTCCGCTGAGCCCAGCTGCGGACTTGGCAGGGGCGCCAGGTTATAGGCCGCCGCCACGCCGAAGGACGCAGCACCGACGGTCAGGACCAGAAGAGCCAGCACCAGCATCTGCTGCCGCCACTCCCGGCGCAGCAGCCGCCTTGCCCACCGGATCACGACCCGTCGGCCAGCGGTGCCGCCGCTGACCGGACCGCGAAGATCCGCGCGGTCTTGCAGCATCGCGCTCACCGCCCTGCGCCATCCGCGAGCAGTGAACCGGGGCCGGAGGACGCCCGGGTCTGATCGACGACCTGCCCATCTTGCAGGAACACCACGCGGTCGGTGCACGACGCCAGCCGCGCGTCATGGGTCACGACCACACCGGCCACCCCGCGCCGGCAGATGGTCAGCATCAGCTGCATGACCGCCCCGGCGTTCACTGAGTCCAGGGCACCGGTCGGCTCGTCGGCGAGCAGGAGCTTGCGGTCACCGACCACCGCTCGGGCGATCGCGACGCGCTGGCGCTCCCCGCCGGACAGCTCATCAGGAAAATGCTGAGCTCGCTCGGTCATGCCCAGCTCTGCCAGGGCCTTCATCCCGGCCGCGTGCGCCGCCTTCGCTGAAACGCCGTCCAGCTCCAGCGGAACAGCGACGTTCTCGATCGCGGTAAATCCGGCGAGCAGGTTGAAATCCTGGAAGACGTAGCCGATGCGGCGCCGGCGCAGTCTCGCCTGATCGTTAGGTGACAGGTGCGTGAGGTCGGCCCCCATCACCAGCACCTGGCCGCTCGTGGGTTCCTCCAGGCTGCCCGCTATCGTCAGCAGCGAGCTCTTGCCCGAGCCGCTCGGGCCCATGACCGCCACCAGCTCACCGCCGCGGACCGACAGGTTCACTCGCCGGAGCGCAGTTACCTGGGCGGGGCCGGTCCCGTAGACCTTCGACACCTCGCGCAGTTCAAGCACTGTCGTTGTCACTGAATCCTCCACTCGTGCTGTCCGTCTTTTGCTGCCGGCGCGGCATGTTGTGGATCAGTGGCCTTGCCGGATTTCAGACACTGCTCAGGCTGCCTGGCGGGCCGGGCCCGGGTCTTCACACCACGGAGTGGAATCCGTGGTCATACCAGGAAGGCAATCCCGGCAGGTCACAGGCCGAACTGATACCTGGGTATGACCACGCTGGGGTGATGAGCGGGAGCCCCCGGGCGGCCTACTCTGAGATCGTGAAACCCAGGCTCGGCGCCGCACCCGAAGCCGGCGGCACCCGCCGGGTGGCGCGCCGGGCGTGGCGCGGGCTGGTCGAGGTGCTGATCGGCCCCGACCCGCCCGGCGTGTGGCGATGGCGTTCACCACAGGAGCGCCAGGCCGCGAACGCCACGGTCGGCGTGGCGACGCTCGTGCTCTGCGCCGCCAACCTGGTCAGCGGCATCGCGACACCGGAGCAGCTGGTGCTTGCCGTGCCGGTGGTGGCGCCGCTGCCGCTGGCCGCCCGCTATCCGATGTGGGCCTGGCGGATCGGATGGCTGGCGCTGCTGCTGACGCCGCTGGTACCTGCCCACTGGTGGGGAGGCTGGCCGTGGGGCCCCGGGCAGATCTTCGCCCTGCTGGGAGCGTTCGCCCTCGCCGGGATCCGCCAGCAGCGGCCAGAACTGTGGTGGATGTGGGCGCTGACCCTCATCCCGTGGTGGCTGTGGCTCGCTGCCGA
The DNA here is from genome assembly GCA_963778075.1 of uncultured Actinomycetota bacterium. Classification (GTDB taxonomy): domain Bacteria; phylum Actinomycetota; class Actinomycetes; order Streptosporangiales; family Streptosporangiaceae; genus JASHPR01. Next base: position 123,075 of record CAVZTJ010000003.1, read on the forward strand.
TATACGGGACCTGGCCGGCCCGGTCAGCGCCACCTTCGCCTTCACTGCCGCCGCGATCGCGGTGGACAGCATCGGCTCCCGGCTGCGCGCGCAGCACGCCCTCGCCGCCCAGACTGAACGCGCCGAGAAAGAGCATGCGCGACGGGCCGTTCTCGAGGAGCGCACCCGGATCGCCCGGGAACTGCACGACGTGGTCGCCCATCACATGTCGCTGATCGCGGTCCGCGCCGAGACCGCGTCCTACCGCCTCCCCGGCCTGCCCGAGTCAGCCCAGGCCGAGTTCGGCTCGCTGAGCGAAGAGGCCCGCGAGGCGCTGGCCGAGATGCGACGGCTGCTCGGCGTGCTGCGCGACGACCAGCCAGCGGCTCTTGCGCCACAGCCCCAGCTGACGGACCTGCCTGTACTCGTCGATACCGCCCGCAAAGCCGGACTGTCGGTCGAGCTCTCGGTCCCCGTTTCGCTGCATCAGGTGCCTTCCGGCATTGGGCTCTGCGCGTACCGGATCGTTCAGGAATCGCTGGCGAACGCCAGCCAGCACGCCCCCGGGGCCGCGGTCACCGTGTCGGTGGACCATGAGGTCGCCTCGGTCTTGCTGCGTGTGGCCAACGGACCCGGCGGGCCAGCCGGCTCATCTCTGCACGAACGCGGGCCAGGATACGGGCTGACCGGGATGCGCGAGCGGGTGGCGCTGCTCGGCGGCTCGCTGTCGGCTGGCCCGGCGCCTGACGGCGGGTTCGTGGTCTCGGCGGTGCTCCCGCTTGGCGAGACGGCATGACGGCGAACGCCGCGGCAGGCGGCAGCGTGACCACGCGATGCCTGATCGCCGACGACCAGGCGATGGTGCGAGAGGGCTTCGCCGCAGTACTCGCGGCCCAGCCGGGCCTGCTGGTGGTAGGCCAGGCTGCTGATGGCGCCGACGCGGTGAGCCAGACGCGGCAGCTGAATCCAGACGTCGTCCTGATGGACGTGCGAATGCCACTCATGGACGGGCTGCAGGCAACCCGTCAGATTCTGCGCGCACCGGCCAGCCCGCAGCGGCCGCGGGTGCTGATGCTCACCACCTTCGACCTCGACGACTACGTCTATGAGGCACTGCGGTCCGGCGCCAGCGGCTTCCTGCTCAAGGACGCCGCCGCCGCCGAACTGGTCCACGCCGTTCGCGTGGTCGCCGCCGGCGACGCGCTGCTCGCCCCGTCGGTGACCCGGCGGCTGATCGCCGATTTCGCCCGCCGGCCACGCCCGGAAGCGCCGCGCCCCGCTGCGCTCGGCGCGCTCACCCACCGGGAGTCCGAAGTGCTGCGGCTGATCGCCCGCGGCCTGTCCAACGCCGAGATCAGCCACACCCTGGTTATCGCCGAACAGACCACCAAGACCTACGTCGGCCGCATCCTGGCCAAACTGGACCTCCGCGACCGCGCCCAGGCCGTCGTGCTGGCCTACGAAAGCGGCCTCGTCACGCCGGGCGGAACGGAACCAGTGCGAACAGACCCCGGCACCTCCCCTTGAGGCCAGCCTCGTGCGGCTGGTGCCAGAATAAGGAGGGATGAACACTACCCAGTTTGAGAAGGTCGGGGCCGGCCGCGGCTTCTTTGCCGCCCTTGACCAGAGTGGCGGCAGCACACCCAAGGCGCTGGCCGAGTACGGCATCGAGCGGGACCGCTATAGCTCCGACGCCGAGATGTTCGACCTGGTCCACGCCATGCGGACGCGCGTACTGACCAGCCCGGCGTTTGATGGCTCGCGCATTCTCGCGGCGATCTTGTTCGAGCAGACCATGGAGCGCGACGTCGAAGGCGTCCCAACGGCGCGGTACCTGTGGGACGAGAAGAACGTGGTGCCGTTCCTGAAGGTCGACAAGGGACTTGCCCCCGAGCAGGACGGCGTGCAGCTCATGAAGCCCATCGACACCCTCGATGATCTGCTCGAGCGCGCGCAGCGGCACCAGATCTTCGGCACCAAGATGCGGTCGGTGATCAACGACGCCGATGAGGCCGGGATCTCGGCGATTGTGGACCAGCAGTTCGGCTACGCGAGCCGGATCCGGGCCGCCGGCCTGGTGCCGATCCTCGAGCCCGAGGTCAGCATTTCCAGCCCGCACAAGGAGCAGGCCGAGACGCTGCTGCACGACGCCATCATCAAGCACGTCGAGGCGCTGCCGCAGGACGCGACCGTGATGCTGAAGATCACTATCCCGACCCGGCCTGGCCTGTACGGGGACCTGGCGTCCGACCCGCGGGTCCTGCGCGTCCTGGCCTTGTCGGGCGGGTACAGCCGCGACGAGGCCTGCGCCCTGCTCGCCCGCGATCCGACCCTCATCGCCAGCTTCTCTCGCGCGCTTCTCGAAGGGCTGACCGAAAGCCAGACCGACGAGCAGTTCAACGCCCAGCTCGAGTCGTCGATCGAGCAGATCTACCAGGCTTCGGTACACAAGCAGCCGGCCACCCCCTAAACCAGGCTCCGGCAACAAACATGCCGGATGGCCATCCGGTTAACATCGCCTGATGAGTGATCAGTTCTTCGTTCCGGCGGATTTCGCGGTGCCGGAAGGGCTCACAGCCGGGGAGTTCCGGCTGGAACCGCTCGGGCCCCAGCACAACGCCGCCGACTATGCGGCCTGGACGGGCAGCATCGGCCACATCCAGGCAACGCCTGGGTTCGCCGGGACGAGCTGGCCACACGAGATGAGCCTGGCGGAGAATCTGCGCGATCTCGAACGCCACGCGCAGGACTTCGCTGAGCGCCGCGGGTTCACCTACACCGTGCTCAGCACCGGCACCGGCACCGGCACCGGCGACGTCATCGGCTGCGTGTACATCTACCCGCAGCGCGGCGAAAGCCAGGGCGGCACGAGCGCGGGTGAACAGTGCGCGGACGTCAGCTCCTGGGTGCGTGCGGACCGTGCGGAACTCGACCCAGTGCTTTACGACACGGTCCGGGAATGGCTGGAACGCGACTGGCCGTTCCACTCGATCCAGTACGCGACACGGGCCTGACCGGGTTCAGCTAGCAATCGCACTGTAGAGGCGGTCGAGGGCGGCGAGACGCGCTTGGCGCATGGTGGTGCTGCCGGTGTGACCGGAATCCTCGATGACGATCAGTTCGGAGCCAGGCCACGCCCGGGCTAGGTCCCACGCGGTGATCACCGGCCCGCTGACGTCACCCAGCCGCACGCCCCGCCTTGCGTGCATCTCACCCCGTCGGCTGGCACAGATGGCTGCTGTCCGGGCGGCAGTAGGATCATGGCACCGGCCCGCAGGCGCGCGGCCCGCGGTGCCGGGTGCTGGACCGGGGAGGTCGCCATGCTGGAGGCGTTCGCGGATCTGTCCACACCGCTGGTGGCCGATGCCTGTGTGCGCTGTGATGTTCCGCTGCGGGTGGCCGATTCGGGAATCCGGCCGGTCGTGGCGGCCCAGCGGGTCGCCGGGCGGGTGCTGCCCGTGCGGCACTACGCCCGGCGCGCCGCTGACCCGTCATACACCTTCCGGCGGCACTTGCGCCGCATCGGCGGGGCCATCGAAGAATAGAACTTCAACGCCTGCCATGACTGACCACTACGCCGACGGAACCTACCGGTGGTGGCATCTGTCTGGGCCGTCGCCGGAACTGCTCGCGGCGCTCGGCGATGGCTGGTTCGCCTCCGTCCGGTCGGCGTCGGACGAAGGCGAACCGCTGCTTCGGCCAGGCGGGCGTGCGCTTGACGTCGGCTGCGGCCTGGGCGTCGAGGCGGGCCATCTCGCCGCGGCTGGCTGGCAGGTGGCCGGCGTCGACTTGTCGCAGGTGGCTCTGGCCCGCGCGGCTGGTGGAGCCAACGGCGCGGTGTTCGTGCGCGCGGACGTCCGCCGGCTTCCGTTTCACCAGGGCTGCTTTGACGCGGCGCTGGACCGCGGCTGCTTCCACTACCTGGACCCGCGAGACCGGCCGCGGTACGCCGATGAACTGCGCCGCGTCCTGCGGCCCGGCGGCAGGCTCCTGCTGCGGGCCAGCCTCCGCGCGGCTGGCGTGCGCAATGACATCGACGAAACGGTAATCGGTCGCACGTTCGCGGCCTGGCAGATCGAGCACATGCAGCGGGCTGCGGTGCCCAGCGACACCCGCACGCTCGAGGTCATCCTCGCCCGCCTGTCAACGACAAGCCCGCCGTGACAGCGGCTTGATCCTCGTGGTTGCCGGTGGCACGATCACCGGGGTGAGCACAGCGTTGCGGGAGCTGCTGATTCGTCACGTTGACGCCGGCACAATTCCTGGCGGAGTCGCGCTCTTGGATGCCGGGAACGTCGAGCTCGTCGCCGCGGGCGCGGCGTCGATCGGCGGCGGTCCTATGGGCGAGGACGCGATCATGCGGATCCAGTCGATGACCAAGGCGATTACGTCGGTCGCCGCGCTTCGTCTCGTGGAGGCCGGCCGTCTGGATCTCGACCAGAGCCTGGTGGACTGGCTGCCGGAGCTCGCTGACCGTCAGGTGCTGCGCGATCCAGCGGCTGAGCTCGACGACACCGTGCCGGCTCGCCGGGCCATCACGCTTCGCCACCTGCTGACCAATGCCTCCGGGTACGGCATGGCGCTCCAGGCTTCGCCGCTGCAGCAGGCGATGGCCGCGAACGGCACTGAGGCTGGCCCGGACGAGACAACAGACCGGTACGCCTTCCTGCTCGACCAGCTGGGCCTCGGTTACCGCCCCGTCGCCTCTGCGTGATCGGCTCGGCAGCCAGGCGGCACGCAAATCACACTGCTGTCACTGGCCAGCGGACCGGCGGATGGTCTCCTCTTCTCCGGCCGCGGCCTGCGCCTCCTCCAGTCGGCCTAGATCGGCCAGGCGGATCGACTGGCTGTTCAGCGCGCTCGCGAGGCTGAGGTCGAAGGCACCGGGAAAGTCGGTCTTCAGCGACCTGTAGATCTCGACCGCTTCTTCGATTGCGACCAGCGCGTCGTCGTGCCGCCCCAGCTGAGCCAAGCGCCATGACCAAGTGTGCAAGACATTTGCAAGATCGGGCCGGAACGCGCCTGGAAACTCGGTCTCCAGCGACCGGCAGACCTCGACCGCTTCTTCGGCAGCGGCCAGCGCCTCCCCTTCATGCCCTGCCAGCTCGGCCAGGCGGATCGACTGGCTGTTCAGCGCGCTCGCGAGCTTGAGCTCGAAGGCACCGGGGAAATCGGTCTTCAGCGACCTGTAGATGTCGACCGTTTCCTTGATCGCAGCCAGCGCCTCCTCCTGGCGCCCGAGCTCGGCAAGCCGGTATGACTTGGTGTGCAGGGCGTCTGCGAACGTGGGCCGGAAGGCGCCGGGGCGGTCCTCCGCCAGATCCTGGTAGATAGTGGCCGCTTCCTCGATCGCGGCCAGCGCCTCTGCACGCCGGCCGGCCTCAGCGAGCCGGTGCGACTGGGTGTGCAGGACACCCGCAAGGTCAGGCAGGAAGGCGCCGGGGTCATTGGCCTCCAGCTCCTGGTAGATAGTGGCCGCTTCCTCGATCGCGGCCAGCGCCTCGCGGTACCGTTTCAGATCAGCCAGCCGCATCGACTCGATGTTCAGCGACTTGGCGACATCGGGCCGGAAGGCGCCGGGGCGATCGCCCGCCAGCTCCCGGTAAATACCGACCGTCTTCTCGATCGCCGCGAGCGCATCTTCGTTGTGCCCGAGCTCGGCCTCACGTATCGACTCGCTGTTCAGCGCGTTTGCGAGCTTGGGCTTGAAGTCGGGGGACGAGTCCGTCAGCTCCTGGTAGATGCCGACCGCTTCTTCGATCGGCTCGAGCGCCTCCGTGCGCCGCCCCAGATCGGCGAGCCGCCATGACTGGGTGTCCAGGGCGTCTGCGAGCGTGGGCCGGAAGGCGCCGCGGTGGTCCTCCGCCAGCTTCCGGTAGGTCGCGACCGCTTGGTTGATCATGTCGAGCGCCTCTGTGCGCCGCCCCAGATCGGCGAGCCGGTCCGACCGGGTGCGCTGGGCGTCGGCGCGCGTGGGCCGGAAGGCGTCGGGGTGGTCACGCGCCAGCCGCTGGTACGTATCGGCCGCCTGGTCGATCACGTCGAGCGCCTCTGTGCGCCGACCCAGCTCGGCGAGCCGGTACGAACGGGTGCGCAGGGCACCGGCGAGCGAATGCCGGTAGGCGTCGGGGCGTGCGCGCGCCAGCCGCTGGTAGATGACGACCGCCTGGTCGATCACCTTGAGTGCCTCTTTGTGCCGCTCCAGATCGGCCAGGCGCATCGACTGGCTGTTCAGGGCGCTGGCGAGGTTGGCCTCGTACTCGGCGGAGGCGACGGCCAGCCGCTGGTAGATACCGGCCGCTTCTTCGATCGGCGGGAGTGCCTCCGTGCGCCGCCCCAAATCTGCCAGCCGGTGCGACCGGGTCTGCAGGGCACCCGCGAGATGGCGCTGCGACTCGGGATTGTCATCCGCCAGCGACCGGCGGATCTCGACCGCTTCTTCGATTACCTTCAGTGCCTCCTGGTAGTACCCCTGCTCCGCTAGCCGCATCGACTTGCTGTTCAGCGAGCTGGCGAGATTGCGCTGGGCCCCGGGATTGTCATCCGCCAGCGACCGGCGGATCTCGACCGCTTCCTCGATTGCGTCCAGCGCATCTTCCGGCTTCTTCAGGTCGCTCAGGCGGCTGCTGCGATCCGCCAGCCTTCGGGCCCGCTCGCCGCCGGTGGACTGGTCAGCCAGCCGCTGAAGCACGATCGCCGCGGCTCTGGCCACCGCGACCGAAGGAGAGGGGGCTTTGTCGGCAATCCGGGTGAGGGTGGCTTTGGAGACCTGCCCAGCCTCGAGCGCGTCTGCGAGCAGTTCGCCCAGGATGTCGTTGGTTTCGACCGCGACTGACATGGCCGGAACGGCCAGGTGCTCCAGGTCGGCAGCGAGCGCATGGCTAAGCAGATCCTCCGCTCGAGGCCGAGTGAGCGCGGCCCGGGCCAGAACGGTCAGTGCCTTGGCAGCCCGGTGTTCATCGAGACCCGTGAACCAGCCCGGTATGAGCTCTGGATCGGCGTCCAGCACCCTGACCACCAGGTGCTCGGCAACTGGGTCCGGCCGTAGCGACCCGATCCATTCCTTCGCGGCCGGGCCTGCGGGGGCGTGTGGGTAGAGATCACCCAGCCAGCGGGCCACCCTTCCACGCACCTGCGCGTTGTCAGACAGGTCGGGAATGCGCTCCATCAGCCTGGCCGCCGCAGATTCGCTGTCCGCACCGATCAGGCACGCCGCGGCCACAGCCCACTCCCGGACGTGATTATCCAGGTCAAGTCCCCGGTTTCTCGCGGAGTGGGCCCAGTACCGGGCCTCGTGTTCCAGCACCCCGTCCAGCACCTCTTCGCCCGAGGCGGGCTCCTGGTCGTCGGGCTGTTCGGCAAATCCGGGTTCCTGCTCAGCAGGCTGCGCGTGCGTGCTGCCTGCCTCCTGTCGGGTTCGTGCGTGCCTGAGCACCGTCAGCAGCGCCGCGGCGTGCACCACCAGCACGGTGGGCGCCGGGTCTGCCATTGTCCACTGGACGTCTGGGCGCGGGACGTGAAGTTTTTCGGCGAACGCGGTCACAGCCTCACCGAAGAGCTCTGCCACCCCCGCCGTCATCGGCCCCACCATCAGTGGCGCCGCCGCCGCCGTCAGCAGCCCCGCCACTCGCGCGTCACTATTGCGGACAAGCTGCTTCCACCACTCCTCGGCACCGCGGGCCAGCAACACCACCCGCACCCGGGGGTCGTTCCAGTTCTCGGCGAAAGCGGTCAGCAGCCCGCCCAGCGCCTGCCGGGTCTCGGCATAATCGACCACCAGGAGGCACGGCTCCTTAAGGTCCCGCATCAGCCCCGCTGCCTCGCCCTCCCTTCCCTCCTTCGCCCACAACGCCCGCCACCCGTGCCCGTTCAGTTCCTGGCCCAGCTGCAACGCCAGCCGGGTCTTCCCCGCGCCGCCGTCTCCGGTCACGAGCCGCACCCGGGCATGCCCCGTCGCCGTGCACCAGCTGCGCAGCTCGACTAGCTCCCGGCTCGCCAGGAACCCCACCACCTGGTTCTCCGGCCGCAGGTACCGGGCTACCTGCTGCCCCGCCAGCTCGCCCGGCTGATCCCCGATCTCCGGCTCATCAGGCTTCGGCGGCTCGAATTGCGTCAATAGGTCCATCTGGGCGGCGTGGTGCCGCCACCGCCGCACTGCCGCATCGAGCAGCGGCGCAGCTACCAGCGCGCCTAATCCCGAGAACACCCCGGCGTACACCCCGCTGGTGCTCCCGGCCGCCGCCCCCAGCCCTACACCCACCAGCACCGCCGCGACCCCCACCGCGACGGTACGCGAATCCATATTCACCCGCACCATCCAAGAATGGCGCATTCGGCCCTGAACGTCACCATGGTCCCGCTGATGGTGGGTGTTTGCGCGGTCTTGTTACCTTCTGATGCTTTAGCGGGATGCCATCCAGCCGTATGCTCACCGCGAGAAGGTGGACGGTGGCCGCACCGCGTGCACGCCATTCAAGGGCCCACCCGTCGCGCTCCTTGCTGAGGAGGAATTGTGCACGAGTTCGGGGTCTGGGCACCACACCCCAAGCGCGTTGCGGTCGTCCTCGGTGGGCGCCGCACGCCGATGCGGCCGGCGGGCGGCGGGTGGTGGACGTGCAAAACCGGCCGGGCGGGGCCGGGCAGCGACTACGCCTTTAGCCTCGATGGGGGCCCGCCGCGGCCCGACCCCCGCTCGGCCTTCCAGCCTGAAGGCGTCGACGGCCCCTCCCGGCTGGTCGATCACACGTCGTTCACCTGGCACGACAGCGGCTGGCGGGGCGTGCCGCTGCCGGGATCGGTCCTGTATGAATGCCACGTCGGCACCTTCTCGGCCGAAGGAACCTTCGACGGGGCGATCCAGCACCTCCGGCATCTGGCCGACGTCGGCGCCGACATTATCGAATTGCTCCCAATCGCCGAATTTTCTGGGCGGAGAGGCTGGGGATACGACGGCGTCGACCTGTTCGCCCCCCACCATGCCTACGGTGGCCCAGAAGGGCTCAAGCGGCTCGTCGACGCCGCCCATGCTCACGGGATCGGCGTGGTGATGGACGTCGTCTATAACCATTTTGGCCCGGAAGGGAATTACCTGCCGGAATTCGGCCCCTACGTCTCGGCTGAGCACACCCAGTGGGGCAGCCCGCCAGTCAACTTCGACGGGCCGGGCAGCGACGAGGTCCGGCGCTTCGTGATCGACAACGCCCTCATGTGGCTACGGGATTACCACTGCGACGGGCTCCGCATCGACGCCGTCCACGCTATCGCCGACCGGTCCGCCACCCATATCCTCGAGGCGCTCGCCGTCGAAGTGGATGCGCTGGCTGCTCACCTGCGCCGCCCGCTGTTCCTGATCGCCGAGAGTGATCTCAACGATCCCCGCCTGGTCCGCAGCCGCGACGCCGGCGGCTATGGGATCGATGCCGCCTGGGCTGACGAATGGCATCATGCGCTGCACGCCACGCTGACCGGCGAGGCAACCGGCGACGAAGGGGACTACGGACCGCTGTCCGTGCTGGCCAAGGCGCTGCGCCAGGCATGGGTGTATGACGGCACCTACTCCCCGTACCGTCACCGGGTCCACGGCCGGCCGCCGACGGGCCTGTCCGGCAGCCAGTTCGTGGTGTCCGCCCAAAACCACGACCAGGTCGGCAACCGGGCCTTCGGCGAACGCAGCGGCGCGCTCATGAGCGAGGGCCGGCTCCGGGTGGCCGCCGCCCTGCTGCTCACCTCGCCGTTCGTGCCCCTGCTCTTCCAGGGCGAGGAGTGGGGCGCGAGCACCCCGTTCCAGTACTTCACCGACCATCAGAATCCCGACCTTGGCCGGGCCGTCAGCGAAGGGCGGCGCCACCAGCTCTCCGCCCTCGGCCAGGACCGGGGCGACGTGCCCGATCCGCAGGATCCAGTGGTGTTCGAGCGCTCGAGGCTCGACTGGACTCAGCCCGGAACGGGCCGCCACGCGGGTCTCCTGGCCTGGCACCGTCGACTGGTCGCTCTTCGCCGGCGGATCCCGGCGCTCACCGATCCCCGCCTCGACCGCACCAAGACCGAATACGACCAGCAAGCCGGCTGGCTCATCGTGCGCCGCGGACCAGTCGCGGTGGCCGCCAACCTCGGCACCAGAACCTGGAGCTTCGCGGCCGGCCCCTCGACGGCGCTGCTCGAAGCCTCCGACCCCCGCATCAAACAGACGCGCAAGGGGCTCGTCCTGCCACCCGACACCGTCGCCATCCTGACCGGGGCCTATCGCATGGCCGAAGAGGAACCGCCTGAGCGGAACGCGTGATTCGGCTTGGGTGGTCAGGTCCGCAGGGACATGACGACGATGGGCGAGGTGGTCGGCTGGCTGGTCCCGCCGGCCGGCTCCACGGTCACGCCCACGCTGTCGCCAGCGGCCAGCCCGGAGGCCAGCACCGGCGCGGTCCTTCCCGACGCCGGAGCCGGAAGCAGGCCCGCCCGGCGGATCCGGGGCGGCCCCATCAGCCAGAGCTCGTAGACCTTGCTCGCGGGAAGCCGGGGCAGCCCGGCCGTGGTGAAGACGAGCTTCCCCTCGACGCGGGAGACCACGACAGTGGCGGTTCCCCCGTTCGTGACGGCCTCGGTCATGATCCGTGCGTCCGGGGCGGTGAGGACCGCGGCGAGCGCCTGGTTCTGCGCCCGTGCGGAGTCCAGCTCGTGCCGGGTGTGCAGTCCGACAGCCCCGAGCACGACGGCCACGGCCAGGCTGACCACGGCCACCGCCGCGGCAAGCCTGGGGGTCCAGGACTGGCGGAAAACCTGGCGCGGTGTCCAGTGTGCGGCCCGGCTGGGCCGGTCGAGGGCGGGAGGCAGCTGCCTGGTAACCGCGGCGGCGGCCAGCACGTGCTCCTTGACTCTTGGCGGCGGCGGCAATGCCGCGGCCATCGCCAGTTCTGTCGCGGTCTTGGCCAGGCCACGGACCTCGTTTGCACACGGCTTGCAGCGACGCAGGTGATGCTCGAACTGGTCCCGCTCGGTGCCGTCCACGGCGTCCAGGGTGTAGACGCCGGTCAGGGTATGCAGGTCATGTCGCGGGAATCTCACCAGCTCACCCCCATGCAGTCGCGCAGCCGGATCAGGCCGTCCCGGATCCGGGTCTTGACGGTCCCGAGCGCCGTGTTCAGCAGCCCGGCGACCTCTGGATACGTGTATCCGCCGTAGTAGGCGAGCGTGATGGACTCGCGCTGCAGGTCGGTCAGCCCGTCCATGCAGCGGCGGACCCGCTCGGCGTCCAGGTTGGCCACGGCGGTCTCGGCCACCTCGTCGTCGGCCGTGAGGGGCTGCGCGGTCCGGTGCTCCCGCTCGGCCGCCGCCGCTGCCGAGCGCACCCGGTCGACGGCGCGCCGGTGCGCGATCGTCATCACCCAGGTCGCGGCGCTGCCCCGAGCTGGATCGAACCTGGACGCGGTGCGCCACACCTCGAGCAGCGCCTCCTGGGTGACCTCTTCGGATTGCGCCTGGTCCCTGACTACTTTGCGGATCACGCCATACGCCGGTCCGGCCAGCCGGTCATACAGCGCCTCGAACGCGTCCTGATCACCGCGGGCCACTTGGCCGACCAGGTCATCCAGGCCCTGGTCTCTCCCCTCCGAGAGACCAGGGCCCGACCTGGCGGCCCTCATGTCACGTCCGCTCATGCCCCTCATTCGGCGCCATCCCCAGAACGGATTGGTCGGAGTGCCGGCCGGGCTCACGGCTCGAGCTCACCGGCCATGCCGTTCGCCTGGATCCCGTCCGGCTGGGTGGGTAGCGAGGGCGTCAGGTGGCAGGGGGTGTGGGGTGGTGGGTGGGTGAGATCCCGCCGAGTTTCGCGACCCAGATGACCAGCGCGGCGAGGATGCCGACCGCCAGCACGGGCCTGTTGGCCGCCGGATCAAGATCGCGAGGCGACGATGGCGAAGATATCGCCTCGCGGCGCAGAAGGCCCCGGGGGTGGGTGGGGGGATAGGGTGGGGAGTGGAGGATGTGAGGGAGCGGGGGTTGGGGGTGCAGGAAGGAGGGAAGCAGGAGCAGAGCAGTTTCGCGGGTGCGGGGGTGGGGAGGAGCATGCTGGGGGGGGAGATGGGGAGGGGATGGCGAAGGGGTACAGGATGGGGGGGGGCTGTGGTGAGGCGTGGGAGGAGGCAGCTTGCGAGCAGCACGCAGCGAATGCGAGTGCGGAGAGCGGTTCAGGTTGGCGGACAGCAGCAGCGGCGAGAACGAGCTGGAGGTAGCGATGGCGTTAGGGCGAGTTGTGGATAGGTTTGGTATGAGAGTTGGGAGGTAGGTTGATGGGGGGTGAGGATGAGTGAGAAGGGTTGGAATGGGGGTGGTTGCAGGGATAGTAGAGAGGAGGAGATTGTGGGGGGGGGGGGTTGGTGGGGTGGGTGTTGGAGTAGGGTGTTGGGTTTGTGATGAGGTGGGAGAATAAGGTGTGAAGGTAGGGTGGGTGAATAGGTAGGTGTGTGGGTGATATAGTGTGGTGAGTGTTATGTTTTGGATAGTGGTGTAGATAGAGAAGGCTGTAGAGTTTGTGAAGTTGAGAGTGTGATGTGTGTAGTGGATGATGTGTAAGGTGTTAGAGTGGATGTGGTGGAGGTTTGTTTGTGTGTTGTGGTAGTTGTTGAGGGTGTATGTTGAAGGGTGTAGTGTGTGTAGATGTAGTGGGTGAAGGTGGAAAGGTGTTATGTAGCTGCAGTGTGTGAGTTGGTTTGAATGTTTTGTTGTAGGTTGGTGGTATTGATTTGTGGTGGTAGCGTGATAGCGTGTGTGCGGTACGTCATTGGAGGTGTGAGGGTATGGTGGTAGCTGGATGGTGAAGTATAGGTATAGATTTTGTGATGTTGGTGATTGGTGCTGTGTGACTCTGTAAGTGCTGCAGCTCAGCGTCACTCCGGTACGGACGAGCTGGTTCCAGGCCCACAGGCTCTTGACCCGACGACGTCCACGTTCCACACTCGGACTGGCGCGTTGTTGGTCGCACGATGTGGCTGTGCGCGGCAGCAGGACGTTCCCGGTCCCAGAGCCCAGCACCGCGGTCAGGTCGATGGTGCTCGGGTGGTCGATGCAGGCGCAACCGGGCCGCAGGGTCGACTCGGCGGCGTGAAACCAAGCGCACCACCACGTACAGCGGTCGAACGAGCTCGCCGGGTCGATGTACCCGGACGCACCTGTGCTCGCCATGCTGCGGCGTTTCCGCAGAAGAATTCTCGTGTATAGAAGTGCACCGTGTACCACCCCTGGTGAACCCCACCGCCCGACCCCAAGACGACGACATGCCCTCGCCACCGACGCGACCATGACACGCCTCCCCCACCCCATCGCCCACCACGCACCGCCAATGATCCACGCCGCATCTCCCACTAATTTTTTTCTTCCATAATCCCCTATCCCGCACGCCTTATGCCCCCGACCAACTCGCACCATTCCAATGATTTTACCTATGATAAAGAAAAAGGGGGGTGCGGGCCCGCCCACGAGCCTGCGCGCCTGCCTGACCCTCGATGAGGGGCCATCGCAGAGTCGGACCAATCCGCGACCTCGTCGGCCGCGAATACAGCGCGTGATCGGGACAAAGCTGAGCGGATCCGCGGTGAAGCGCGCACTGACTGGCGCGACGTCCGGGCTGCTCGCCGCCGCGGCCGCGCTGGGCGTCGCCCAGCTGGTCGCGGGGCTCACCGGCCCGCTGGGCAGCCCCGTGGTGGCGGTGGGTGAGGTGGCCATCAACCTGACCCCGGTCCCGGTCAAGGATTTCGTGATCGCTCACGTCGGCAGCCACGACAAGCAGGTCCTGGTGGCCGGGATCCTGCTGATGCTCGCCGCGTTCGCGGCCGTGGTGGGGATGCTGGCGATGCGGAGGATCGGCTACGGGCTCGCCGGGCTGGGGGTCTTCGGCGTGCTGGGCGTCGCTGCAGCGATCACCCGGCCGAATTCCGATGTGGCGGACCTCGTTCCGACGCTCGTGGGCGTCGCGGTGGCCGTGGTGGCGCTGACGTTGCTGGTCCGCGCCGGGGGCGGCCGCCAGCGGGCCGGGCCGGCGGCGCTCCCCGCGGACCGGCTACGGCCGATCTGGGCTCGAACGTTCCGGCACCTCTTGCCGAAGCACGGCCGGGGGCCTTGTCCGCCCGGACCCCGGACCGGCGGCGGTTCCTCGCCCTCGCGGCCGGCACGGCCGCGGTGACCGCCGTCGGCGGCCTGGCCGGCCAGAAGCTGCTGAGCCGGTTCAACGTCGACCGGCTCCGCGCCGCCATCCGGCTCCCAGCGCCCGCCAAACGGACCCCGGCCGTGACCGCCGGAACCCAGCTGCCGATCCGGGGGATCACCCCGTTCTTCACCTCCGACGCCAGCTTCTACCGGGTCGATACCGAGCTGGTCCTGCCGCAGATTGCTCCCGATGACTGGACGCTACGGGTGCACGGGATGGTTGACCGGCCGCTGGAGCTGTCGTTCGGCGACTTGCTGCGGCGCCCGCTCACCGAGGCGGACATCACCCTGGCCTGCGTGTCCAACCAGGTCGGCGGTCCGCTGGCCGGAAACGCACGCTGGCTCGGCGCCAGCCTCGCGGCGCTGCTGCGCGAGGCCGGGGTGCACGCAGGCGCCGACCAGATCCTGTCCACGTCAAACGATGGATGGACCGCCGGAACGCCCACGGCCGTGGTGATGAGCGACCCGAACGCGCTGCTGGCCGTCGGCATGAACGGGCAGCCGCTGCCAATCGCGCACGGCTTCCCCGCCCGGATGATCGTTCCCGGCCTGTTCGGCTACGCCTCGGCCACCAAGTGGGTCACCGACATCGAGCTGACCAGCTTCGCCGCCCAGCGCAGCTACTGGGTGCAGCGGGGCTACTCAGTCATGGGGCCGATCAAGACGATGTCGCGGATCGATGTGCCCAAGCCGTTCCAGCAGGTGCATGCGGGCCGCACCGCCGTGGCCGGAGTGGCCTGGGCACCGCATCGCGGCATCGAAAGGGTGCAGGTCCAAGCCGACGGCGGGCCCTGGCACGACGCCCAGCTGGCCGCGGCCGACGGCATCGACACCTGGCGGCAGTGGGTCTGGTACTGGGACGCCACTCCCGGCCTGCATCAGCTCCAGGTCCGCGCGACCGACGGCACCGGCGCCACCCAGCCCGCCAAACGCACCGGGGTCTTCCCCAACGGCGCCACCGGATGGGACAGCGCCGCGGTGTCCGTCACCTAAAGCCTTCAGTCCGCTGCGTCCCGCAGCGGTTCGCCAACACAGGAGAGAAGGAAGCTCATGAAATACAAGTTCCTTGGCGTCGCAGCGATGGCCGGAACACTCGCGCTCGGCGCGGCCGCCTGCAGTTCCAGCGGCTCGTCCGCCGCGTCCGCGGCAAGCCCGAAGGCGTCAGCGAAGGCGGAGCCGGCCGCCTCCACCTCGGGCTCGGCCATGTCCCCGTTCGGTCCGGGCTGCGCCTCGGTGCCCTCCTCGGGCAAGGGCAGCTTCACCGGCATGTCCACTGCCCCGGTCGCCACCGCCGCGTCCAGCAACCCGCTACTGTCCACCCTGGTCACCGCCGTGACCAAGGCGGGCCTGGTGGACACGCTCAACTCGGCGCCGGGCATCACCGTGTTCGCGCCCGACAACGCGGCGTTCGCCAAGATCCCGAAGGCGACCCTGACCTCGGTGCTGGGCGACAAGGCCGAGCTCACCAAGATCCTCACCTACCACGTCGCGTCCGGTCACATCACCCCGGCGCAGCTCGCCTCTGGCAAGCCGATCAAGACCCTGGAGGGCTCGACGGTGATGCCATCCAAGATGGGCGCCTCCTACGAGGTCAACTCCGTCCCCGTGGTCTGTGGCGACGTGCAGACCGCGAACGCCACCGTCTACATCATCGGCTCCGTGCTGATGCCTCCCAAGTCCTGACGCCGGGAGGCAGGTAGCGCGGCAGCGTGCGGGCGTGGCCACACGGGGACCCCCGGGGTGGCCACGCCCACCAGCACGCGGATCTTGTCGCGCAACCCCGTCCGTCCAGCCCCCAGGCAGTGCAGGGTGTGCGGAGTGGGAACGGGGGAGTGGCATGAAGTCATTGGATTAAGTCCGAGGCAGAAGCGACGGACGGCGGCGACTGGGCCATCTGCTGCTCGGGGGGCGGCATCCGGTCCGCCGCTTACTGCCTGGGGGCACTGCAGAGTCTGGACAGCGGCGGTCTGCTCGAAGCCGCCAAGTGGATAGTGGGCGTATCCGGCGGAAGCTACATCGCCTCCTCCCGCGCGCTCGTGGCGCACGACCTGCCGCCCGGCACGGTGCCCACGCCTATGCCCCCGGTACCGCCGAAGAGCGGAACCTCCGCGACAACACCCGCTACATCGCGCCTAACGGCGCGACGGTCTGGTCGGTGCCCTGTCGCTGCTGCTCGGCGCGATCGCCACGTTCATCATCGTGGCGGCCCCCGTCTACGCGTTCACGCACGCCTGGGGCTGGCTGCTGCGCTGGCAGGGCGCGCTGGTCCCGTCGGGGCCGCGCAGGATGACGGCCACGGCGACCGGAACCGCGTGGTGGCTGACCCTCGGTGATCGGTGCCGGGCTCACGCTGGTGCTGTTCGCGTTCTGGTGGCTGACGCTTGAACCGCCGCTGCAGCCGCCGCAGCCGCCCGGGCCGCGGTGGTGGGCCTGGCTGAAGCCGGCTGACCGGACGCGCGCCACCCCGAGCAGGAGGCGATGTAGCTTCTCGCGACGGACGACCCCCAGGATCCATTGGCGGTCCCGAGCAGACCGCCGAGGTCGAGGCTCTGCAGTGGATCGTTCGGCACGGTCGCGCGCGCCGTCGGCTTCGGCACGAGGCCGACCTGGTCTCTCGCGGCGGTGACGGGCTTGGTTGCCGCCGTGGCGGCGATTGCCAAGTACTGCCAGGCGGGGCTGGCCAAGTGGAACGCGCTGAGCAGGCAGGCTAACTCGGCGGCGGCCGGGCAGCCAGGCTTTCTCACCATGCTCGCCGGCTCGCTGCGTCAGCGGCTGCTGCCATGGCTGGCCAGCGCCGTGATCGTCCTGGGCGGCGCGGTGCTCGCGCTGCTGTGGATCAGCGACGGCGCCCGGTCCGGATTCACCGCGGCCCAGCTCCTGCAGGTCATCGCGGCGCTGGCCGTGATGGTGTTCGGCCGGGCGGCCGTGAACGTCAACCGGATATCGCTGCACGATGTCTACCGGTGGCGGCTGGCCAACGCTTTCGCCGTCACCCGGCGGGCGGCGCAGGAACGGAACCCGGTGTCGGCACGCCGCCTGTTCGCCGAGGCCGCGGCGACCCGCCTGTCCGAACTCCGGGACGGCACCGGCGCCGCCGGCGAACCCGGCCTGGTGATCTGCGGTACCGCCAACATCAACGCGGACCGCGAAGTCCCGCCGGGCAGCGGCGGCTTCTGCGTCAGCTTCGACCCGGACCACGTAACCCTGCGCCGCGAGACCTGCGCCGAAGGGGAGGATGACGCCCGGGCCCGGACTCCGACTACGAGGCTCTCGTCGGGCAGCGGCGGAGCACCCTGTTCGACATCTCGGCGATCAGCGGGGCGGCCGTGTCGCCGCTGATGGGTTCCGCGACGCGGCAGGCTTACCGGATTCTGCTCACGCGACGAACGTGCGCCTCGGCGTGTGGCTGCCGCACCCTGCGCTGGTCCGGAAGCGCGGAAGCGGATCGAGACCATGCGGCTGGGCATTCACGGGCGACCCGATAGCCGGTGGACGCGGCGGCCATTCCTGTTGCTGCTGTGGTATCTGTTGCCGCACCGCTCTGGAACCGTAAAACGGACCGGAACGACGACCGGGAGGCCAGGCTCTGGGCCCATGTCCTGGACCTCAGGCTCCGCGGAAAGCCCGCCGGGGAACTGTGGTACCGGCTGATGCAGCCCACGGTCGGCTTGCTGTGGTCCGAGGCCGTCGGCCACCTGAGCTATCGCGACACGTGGATGTACGTGACCGACGGCGGCCACTACGACAACCTCGGCCTGGTAGAGGCGCTGCGCCGCGGCGCACGGCACATCGTGGTGCTGGACGCTTCCGGTGACAAGGCCGACACGTGGTTCACGCTCGGCGGATCCATGGCCCTGGCCAGGAGCGACGCTGGAGTGGTCATCGACCTCGATCCCACCACGATGGTTAAGGGTGGCACCAAGCTGGCTCCGGGACAGGTGGTCCGCCCGTGGGCGCACGGCACGTTCACCAGGCTGGCCGGCCCGCACGGGCTGCCCGAACAGGGTGACATCTGGGTGTGCAAGCTCGGCTGGTGGAGCGGAGCGCCCTGGGACGTCCTCGCTTACGCCAAGGAGCACTCGACCTACCCGTGTGACAGCACGCTGGAGCAGTTGTATGACGCCGCCGAGTTCGAGGCCTACCTCGAACTCGGCGGAGCGACGGTGCTGGCGGCCGCGAAGAAGTGCAGGCCGCCTCTGACCTGCCCTGTGCCCGCTGGCGGGGCGGTCCGCCGGTGCTGCAGCAACTAGGCAACGGATCAGGAACGTGATGGCCGTGGATGCAACACAGCCGCAGTGCCGCGAGGACAGGACCGCCCGTGTCGGCAGTTTAGCGAGGTACACGCTGGCGATCATTCGGATCGTCAACGGCGTGGCGCTGATCGCCCGGGTTCATCTGCAGGTTCGGCGAATCGCTGCTGACGACAGCGCGGCGGTCTACGGTCTGCGAATGTTCGGGATCTGGACTGTCGTCATTGGGGTTGATCTCTTCGCCAGGCTGGCGCCGCTTCGGCGCGCGCTAGGGCAGGCAACATCGTCACGCCAGCGACACGGTCACTGCGGCATCTCTGGGATGAGCGGCCGGGTGCGGCGGCCTGGGCGATCACGCTCACGTTGATCTCTGCGGCAAATATGGCTTGCGGTCACGGCGTACTCGCGGAGCGGAGCGAAGCGAAAGCCAGCATCATGACTAAGCGCACCGACTCCACGAATGGCACCGACTCCACGAATGGCTGCGGCAGCACAACTCTATGACACAAGCGCCTGCCGGCGGCGGTCACGCCCAAGCTCCCGCACCAACTCCCGAGACTCTCACCACGCGGACGCCCGCGGTTCCTACCGATCTTCGCAGCTCGGCGATGGGCATGGCGGGCACTCGTTTCGGCCGTAACGTGCCCTGCGGTACGGATATCAGGAAGCGCGGACAAAATCCTCGACCCCAACCCGCGTGAGGTCAACTGGGAGCTTCTGACTCGGCTGACTTCGTGCGGCGGCAGCCGTGCAGGGCGGCGTCCTTGCGCAGCCGGGTGGTCCAGGTCACGGCGGCCTGCAGCTTCTTCAGCTCGCCCGGCGTAGGCGGAATCGGCCACGACGCGGATGTGGCGGCCGGGCAGCGCGCCGGCGATATCTGTGCATGCGGCGGGACAGCCACAGCCGGGAGGCGGAGTTGGTGTCCTTGATGACCAGCTTGGCCAGCCCGGGATGGCACGGGCGGCGGACGGCCGGCAGCTTCACCACGATGGCCGCGATCACCCAGTTATTGCCGTACCCCGTTTTCGCAGGTCCCGGCGCGGACCCGTCGTGGAACCAGGAGGCGGCCAGACCTTCTTGCCTGCCGCCGGAACAAGGTGTCATCGATCGCGACGACCACCGGCTCCCCGGCGCCACAGAAGGTCCGGAACGACGGCGCGGTGAACAACGGCCGAACACGGCCAGCAGACTGGCCAGCGAGGCAGGAACCGGCAGGATCGCATCCGGGAGCATCGGCGGGAACCCCGTTTCATCAGCGGTTTTCATCCAGGCAGCGCCAGGCGCCCCCGCCGCGCGGCTCCGGGGCTTGAGCAACAACGGAACGGCCAGTGGCGGGAACTTGCCGGGGCTTGATACAACGGAACGGCCGTGGGAACTTGCCGGGGCTTGATACAACGGAACGGCCAGTGGCGATAGCGAAGACGCTGGGTTAAGGCGACTGGCTGTTCGGATCTCGAACCCCAGCCGGTTTAGCAAACCCGTGGGACGCCCGCCATGGTGGTGTGCTCGCCAGGAGTAGCCGCGACGGCCGGTTTTCGGCCCCAGGCCAGGAACAGCAGATGCGGCAGCATCAGCGTGTCGGGATCACTCAGGTGCTCACGTACCGCCTGGTCCACCTCGTCCAGCTCACGCTCGCTGGCTATGCCCGCCGCCAGGATCTTGGGGCGCTGCTGCGCACCAGGTCAGCCCGGAGGGTGCGGCGCGAGTGCTCGGCCGGGTAGATGTCCGCTTTGGCCTCCACGCCGACAGCGGCCAGGCCTGCCCGGCGGAGCAGCTCGGGCAGCCGGCGGCCAATGAACGTATCAGCGCCGTCCACCTGCTGGGCGCTGAGGAATATCTGGCCCAGCCGGTCCCAGGCCGGAGTCCGGGGATAGCACACGTTCCCGCCGCCGTCCGGCTCCAGTACCGCGACCCAACCCCCGGGCCGGGCCAGCCGCACCATCTCCGCGACCACCGCCGCCGGATCCGGGATGTTGATCAGCAGCGTCCGGGCGTGCACGAGATCGTAGGAGGCTGACGGGAGGCCTGTTTGGCGGGCGTCTCCTGCGTCACCTCCACGTTGGACAGGCCGCGCTCCGCGGCAAACTCGCGGGCCAGGGCCACTTGGCCGGATCGAAGTCCAGGCCGACGACCGGCCTGCCGGGCCAACCCGATCGGCCAGCAGATCCAGGATCCCGCTGGGCCCGCAGCCCAGGTCGATCGCCCGCACCCCTCGGCGACGCCAACCGGTCCAGCAGCACCGCACTGTGATCCCGCAGCTCGCCGGGCTGACGCCGTAGCCGGTCACGTTCCGTGGGACTGCTGCCCAGCGAATAGGCAACATGACCCGCCGACGCGTCATCCCTCGGTCCGGCGGTCCAGACATGCCTTGATGCTACGCCGTCTCCTGGAATCGGGCGGGCCAGGCGTACGAGCGCGGGGTTAGCCTGAGCGTGAGATGAGGAGCGGTCTGGGAGAGATGGCCCAGGCCGTCCGGGAGGACGGGTGAAAGCGTGGCGCTGCAGGCGGTGGTGGTCGGCGGCGGGATCGGCGGGACCGCGGCGGCGGTTGCGCTGGCGCGGGCCGGGATCGGCATCCAGGTGTACGAGCAGGCGCAGCAGCTGACCGAGGTCGGGGCCGGCGTATTGCTCGCGCCGAACGGGCTGCGGATGCTGGAGCAAATCGGGGTCGGCGAGGGGATCAGGCGGCTAGGCGCGCAGCACGTCTCGACTGAGCTCAGGCTCAGCGACGGACAGCCCGCGCGGCACGAACCTCACCAGTTCGCCCAGGCGGGACGGAACGTGGGCATCCACCGGGCCGACCTGCTCGCGCTGCTCGCGGGGCAACTGCCGCCCGGCACGGTGCGGACCGGGCACCGGTGCACCTGCTTCAGCCAGGACGACAGCCGGGCCACGGTCGGGTTCGCCGACGGGACGACAGCCACCGCAGACGTGGTGATCGGGGCGGACGGCATCCACTCCGTACTGCAGGGCTTCGCGGTGGAGCCTGCGGAGCCGTGTTCTCCGGGGTCGTGGCCCATCGCGGCCTGGTGCCGCGCCTGGACGGGTACCGTCCGGCACCATGCGGATGTGGGTCGGCGAAAGCAAGCACTTCCTGGTGTTCCCGGTGCGGGCCGGGCAGCTGCTGAACTACGTGGGCTTCGTCCCGTCGGAGGAGCCGGTCCGCGAGTCGTGGTCGGCGGCCGGCGACCCGGCCGCGCTGGCCGCGCACTTCGCGGGCTGGGATCCGGTTATCGGGGAGGTCATCGCCGCGATCAGCAGGCCGGGCGGCAGCGGGTTCCAGTGGGGGATGTACGACCGTGCGCCGCTGCCACGGTGGAGCAGCGGGCGGCTGACGCTGCTCGGCGACGCGGCGCATCCGATGCTGCCGCACCTGGGCCAGGGCGTAAACCAGGCCCTCGAGGACGCCGTGGCCCTGGCCACGCTGCTTGGTGCCTGCGCGCGTTCAGCCGACGTTCCGCGGGCGCTGGCCGCGTACCAGGAGCTGCGGCGGGACCGTACGGCGCGCGTCCAGCTCGGCTCACGGCGGAACGGCGCCGGCACGACAGCTCCGGCAGCCAGCTGACCGACCGGCGGTGGATCTACGAGTACGACGCGCGGGCCGAGGCCGCTGCGCTCACCTCGGCACCCGCGTGATGACCGGCGTGGCGGGCCGCTCCGGGCCACGGCTGATGCCGCCACGTCAAGCAGGGCACCAGCACCGGCATGCCGGGCCGCCGCTCTCCACCACGGCTACGACGTGGCCGAGACCTACATCGTGAGCGAGAGTGCGTGGAATGGCGGCAAGGACGGCGGCGAGTACAAGAGGATGCTGCGGCGCGGCCTCGGCGACGCGCACGCGGGCAAGTTCTCCGTGCTCGTCGTCTGGGCACTCGACCGGATCACCCGCGAAGGTGCTGAGGGCGCGCTCCGGATCATCCGCCAGTTCCGCGAGCACGACTGCACCGTCGTCTCCGTCAGGGATTCGTGGCTGAAGGGCTGGCCGAGCTGGGTACGCCGGTAAGAAACTTGCCGCCTGGGCAAAGTGAGTTCAGCTGTCCGTGTCGTGATCGCGATTAGTCCGTCAGCATCCCGGCGCAGGGTCGCGGTCAGCTGGTTGCGCGTCGTCTCGGGAATCCCGTCCAGGAGTTTGCCGCCGTTCGCAGCCAGGTCGGCGGCGCCGCTGATGTACCTGGCCGCACGGCGCAGCAACGCTGGCGGGAACAGGATTCCTGCCGGGTCGCGCCTGCTCCGGCGCGGCGTCGGCGGTGATCTGCCCGAACCCGGACAGCGCCTGCGCGTAGGTGGCGATGACGTCCCCCAGGTGGGCGGGCGGCTCGTTCGCCGCCCGCACCTGCATCGCCTCGGCCAGGGCCGCGACGGTGACCCCCACCAGGGCCAGCGGCAGCGGAACGGTCCGCGGCGCCTCCATCAAGTCAGCGCCGGGCCGTTCACCGGCGACCTCGAACAGCATCCGCCGCGCCATGTCCTTGATGATCTCGTCATCGAGATAGGTGCGAGCGGTGGCCTCGGTGACCCTCATGAGGGCTGCTACGGCACGGACCTGCCCGGTGATCAGCTCACCGGCACGCTGCCGATCAAGGTGCATGCCGGACGCAGCGAGGTCCTCCAGGAACACGTCGATCTTCCTGTCCAGCGACGTACGTCTAGGCACGTGGCAAGTCTTCCATCCTCCCGCCACGGAGCCCGGTTACTCCGAACGGCGGCGGCGGTAACCCAGTAGTCCTCCGCCCGCTATCGCCGCTGGCCGTCCTGCTGTTGCTCAAGCCCCGTTTATCCGCCCGGCCCCAGCCATCATGGACAGCGTGCCAGAAACACCCGGCCAGCAGACCCGGACCGCCGTCACCCGGCGGATCATCGCCCACGTCAGGCGCGGCTGGCCCCGCCTCGGCGAGCCCATCGTGCGCCACCGCGGACCATTCTGCTACGTCTCTGCCCTCCTGCCCGGCCACCGCGAGCCCACGCCGATCCTGCGGCTGCGCTACCAGGGATCAGCCGACCGCTGGGCCATCGGGATCTACCTGGCCAGCAGCGGCCAGTACACCGAGTCCGAGCTGCCCGCTCCTTCGGGCTCAAGACCGGCACGCCCGAAGAAGGGGTCGATGACACCTTCATCCTCTACGCGGGCCCCAAAACCGGCCACTTACAGCCCTCAGCCCGCACCCGGGCCCAGGCCACGAAAGTGCGAAACACGAGAGGCTACGCCAGGCGATGAATCAGGTGCAGCATATTGAACCGACAGGCGAGGAGAATTTCCCTCCGTAGCGGGTCCAGCAGTTGCTTCGGGTTGAGGGTCACCGTGTCCGTGCCGTTGACCATGAGCATGTGCGTGACCAGCGAACACGCTGCGGGCTCGAAGGCGGCGCCGTGTCCTTTGGGGCAGTGAGCTACCGATAATCTTCTGATGAGCAGAATGTGCGACGACGGCTGGAGGCGAGTTTGACCACGGAACCCGGTGACGCCGAGATCCGGTGGCTGCGCCCGTCGCATCTCCTGCTGCGGGCCCGGCGCATCCAGACCGCGCTGGTGACCGTGCCCGTCGCGGCCGTCGGCGGCGTCATTGCGGGTACGGCCGGGTCGGCCGCGCTGGGCCTCGGTGTCGGGTTGGGGCTCGTGGTGGTCGGGCTGTTGTGCGAGCGGTTCTTTGCCCGGCGCGTCGCCGCGTGGGGTTACGCCGAGCGGCGCGATGACCTGATGGTCAAGCGGGGGGTCATGGTCCGCCGCCAGTCGGTGATCCCGTACGGGCGGATGCAGTTCATCGACGTCACCGCGGGTCCGGTGGAGCGCAGCCTGGGGCTGGCCACGGTGCGAATGCACACCGCCGCCGCGGCCAGCGACGCGCGCATCCCGGGCCTGGACAAGGCGGACGCGGCGAAACTGCGCGACCAGCTTGCCTCGCTGGGCGAATCGCAGGCAGCCGGCCTGTGACCGCCCCGCCACCTCCGCCGCCGCTACCCCCGGCACCAGCACCCGCACCGCCAGCGGACATGGCGGTCTGGCACCGGCTGCACCCGCTGTCCCCGCTGATCCGGACCGGACGCCACCTCGTTGCCCTGGGCATTCTGGTGCTGTTCCTGATTTTCGCCAACCACAGTGGGAACAACGACGACTTCATCAGCGACATCGTCGTGGTCGGGATCGTGCTGATCGCCGGCGTGATCAGCTGGCTGGTCACCCGCTGGCAGGTCGCCGACGGCGTGCTGCGGATCGAAACCGGCCTGATCCGGCGCCAGTCGCTGCGCTTCCCGTTGTCGCAGGTCCAGGCCATCGACGTGGTGCAGACCGGGCTGGCGCGGGTGCTCGGCCTTGCCGAGCTCCGGTTGCGGATGGCCGGAGCCGACTCATCCGGTGGGCGCCTGGCCTGCCTGCCGCTCGCCGACGCCGAGCGGCTCCGGGAGCAGTTGCTGGCCATGGGCCACGCAACCGCGCGCCGAGGGGCCGCGGCCGCCGGCGCTGCGGGCCAGGTCGGTGCCGCGGGTCCGGCGGGTGCCCCAGGCCCGGCGGGTGCCCTAGGCCCGGCGGGTGCCGCGGGCCCGGCGGGTGCCGCGGGCCCGGCCAGCGCGGCCACACCGACCGGGCCCGAGCGCTTGCTGTTCCGGGTGCAGTCCGAGCGCCTGGCCGGGGCCATCATCCTGAGCCTGGCCCGGCGCGTACGCGGGCACGGCGATCGCGGTGGTGATTCTGGTCATCGCGCTGACCGGCAAGCCGGGGATCATCGTGCCGTTCCTGGTCTTCGGCTTCGGGATCGTGACCAGCGTCTGGCGGCAGTTCAACACCGAGTTCGGGACCGTGGTCGCCGAGGCGCCGGACGGGTTGCGGCTGCGGTCCGGGCTCATACAGACCGCAGCCGAGACCATCCGTCCCGGGCGGGTGCAGGCCGTGCGCATCGTCGAGCCGCTGTTCTGGCGCGCGTTCGGGTGGTGCCGGCTCGAGGTGGACGTGGCCGGGCCGCGCCAGCGCCGGGAGAACCGCTCCGAAGGGCAGCGCCTGCGCGCGCTCATCCCGGTCGGCTCCCGCGCCGACGCGGACCGGATGCTCGGTGAGCTGCTTACCGATCCGCCGCGGCCCACCCACGCAGCGCCGGCCGGCGCGCGCGTGAAAACGCTGCTTTCCTACCACTTCCTGGCGTGGGCCGGCGACGACCGGTACGTCGTGGCATCCCGCGGCCGGATCTGCCGCAAGACGACCTGGGTTCCGCTGGAGAAGGTGCAGAGCATCCGGTGGGTTCAGGGCCCGTGGCAGCGCCAGCTCCGGCTCGCCACGATCCGGCTCGACGTTGCCGGCCGGCGGGTGACCGCCAGCATCCAGGATCGCAGCGTTGCCGAGGCCGACGAACTCCTCGGCCAGCTGCCCGATCTCGCCCGTGCCGCACGGTCCCGCGGCCTGGTTAGCTGACGGGCGGCGAGTTCGGGGGGGCGCCGCGTTCCAGAAAGTCTGGAGGACCGGCGTCCATCCCGCCGATGATCGCCCGCACAAAGCCCGGCCTGCGCACCGTCACGACGGCCATGATGAGCGTGAGCAGCACCGCCGTCCCCGCCGTGGTCCAGCCGAGCCCGATCCAGTCGATGATCGGTCCCTGAATGAGCGACCCGATCGGGTACGCGACGCCGAGCGCGACCAGGAAGAAGCTGAGCACCCGGCCGCGGTAGGCCTGCGGCGCCCGGAGCTGGACCAGCGTGGTGAGCCCGGACAGCACCCCGATGTACACCAGGCCCACAACGAACAGCAGGACGGCACCTTGCCACCGGGTTTGCGAGGCGCTGTAGCCGACGAGCACCGCCGGCAGCACGGCCAGGTTCCACGCGAGCAGACGGCCGCGGCCGAGACGGCCCGCCAGCGGGGTAAGACACAGCGCGCCGAGCACGGCGCCGGCGCCCTGGGCCGTGGTGAGCAGCGCCGTGGTCTGCGCGACCGCCCTGGCGCCGCCGTGCGTCAGGTGGTGCGCCATGACCGGGACCAGCGCGATGAACGGCGAGGCGAACAGGGCCACCACAGCGATCGTGACGATGGCCGCCCAGCACGACGGCTCCCGCCTGGCCGCGGCGAATCCGTCCCTGAGCGAGGACAGGAGGCCGGTTCGCACTCCGCTGGGCGGGCTGAACCTGACGAACAGGAGCGCCACGACGACGGCGAGGAACGACACCGCGTTCGCCACGAACGCGACCGAGTACCCGAACGCGGCCACGGTGATGCCAGCCAGCGCCGGGCCGGCGATGCGGCCGAGGTTCCACTCGGCCGAGTTGAGCGAGGCGGCCGCGAGGAACTCCCGCTGCGGCACCAGGTCAGGCAGGATGGCCTGCTGGAACGGCCCGATCAGCGCGGAGGCCGAACCCTGCAGCGTCACGAGCGCTACGAGCGCGCCCGGGTTGTCGTGACCGCCTGCGACCAGGACCGCGATCAGCGCCGCGGTGGCCGCGGCGGCGAGGTTCCCGATCACCAGCACCGGGCGGCGCGGCAGGCGGTCGGCCAGCGCGCCGCCGATGGGGGAGAGGAGGCCGATCGGCAGGAACCCTCCGGCGGCCACCAGGACCGCCCACGTCGCGCTGCCCGTGTCGGAGATGATGAGCGCGCCCACGGCGACGGTCTGCATCCAGGACCCGACGGTGGAGATCAGCCCCCCGGCCCACAGCAGCGTGAAGCTGCGATGGCGGAACGGGCGCAGCGACGAGAACCCGCGATCGGTGTTTCCGGCTGGCGTCCGGTCTGGCGTCCCGGCTACCCGGTCCGCGGACCTCATTCGGTCATGACCGCTGGTCCGCTAACCGTCCCTGCTGCGTTGCTGCCCCGCCGCTCAGTCCAGCGCCCGCCCCGGTCCATGGCCGCCAACCTACATGGTTCCGCGCGGCTTCTGCTCTGCAAAAATCTTGAAGAGGATTCGCCGGTGGGTACGCCATCTGCCCCGGATTGTCGGACCCCTTCTCTAGTATCGAACTAACGGTCGAATAGTGGTTCTTGAGGAGGTATCCGGGGTCATGTGCCTAGCCGGTCAGGTGCCCACCGCGCCGTCTAACGCCGCCGATGCGGTGGCGATGGTGGCGGCCGGGCTGGGCTGGCTGGCCACCACCGATGCGGCCTCGCTGGCCACCATCGAGCAGGCGGACTGCCTGCGCGGGCTGGAGCGGGCGGCGTCCATGCACGTCGCGGCGCAGTCGCGGGTGCTGTCGGCGTTCTGTGCGCAGGTCGGCCATGAAGACGACGGGCACGGCTCGCCGCGGGCGTGGCTGAAGTGGCAGACCCGGGTGACTGGCGGCGCGGCTTCCGGCGCGCTGCGCTGGGCCAAGCGCCAGGCGGCCCACCCGGGGGTGTGCGACTCCCTGGCTACCGGAGGTATCTCCGAGTCCTGGGCGCGGCAGATCTGCGACTGGACCGACAGACTGCCCGAGGATACCCGTGGCGACGCCGATCTGATCTTGCTGGGCGCCGCGGATGGCGGCGCGGACCTGGACGATCTTGGCGCGTTGGCCGAGGAGTTGCAGAAGCGCCTGGCGCGTCCGGATACCGATGGGGATGACGGGTTCGCGGGCCGGTCGGTTCAGCTGGACACCACTTTCGAGGGTGCGGGGAAGCTGGATGGGAACCTGAGCCCGCAGTGCGCCGCGGCGGTGCAGGCGGTGCTGGATGCTTTGGGCAAGCGGCGGGGTCCGGAGGATGAGCGGACCAAGGGCCAGCGGCTGCACGACGCTTTGGAGGACGCGTGCCGGCGGCTGATCGGGTCGGGGTGCCTGCCCGAACGGGCTGGGCAGCCAACGCAGATCGTGCTGCATATGGACCTAGACCGGCTGCGCGGCCTGCCCGGCGCTCCCGAAGCCGAGGCCGCCTGGGCGGGGCAGGCGACCGCCGGGCCGGGTGATGACTGCGACGCGCAGATCGTCCCGGTGGTCACCGGCCGCGTCGACCCCGGCGTCCTGGACCGCCTAGCCGCAGCGCTGCTGCACGGCACCCCGCCCTGGCCGGCCCAGGACAGCCCTGCAGCACTCGCCGTTCCGGACCAGCCCGGCGATCACCCTGCCAGCTCAGACTGGCCCGGCTATCACCCTGCCAGCTCAGAGCAGCCGACGGACACCAGGACAGCGCGGCAGGCCCGGGCCGAGCGGGCGGCGCGGCGGTTGATCTTGAAAGCCGCGGCCGACCTGCTGTCGGGGCCGGGCGGGCTGGCCGCCTACCTGCGAACCCGGCTGGCACCCGGCACGGTTGCGTCGGTGAGCCTGCCGCTGGATGTCGGCGCGGTCACGGAGACAATCCCAGTGCACCTGCGCAGGGCGGTGGCGGTCCGCGACCGGCATTGCCGCTTCCCCGGCTGTGATCAGCCGGTGGCGGCTTGCCAGCCGCACCACATCATTCCTCGGTCCCAGGGCGGCCCGACCTGCCTGACCAACATGATCTTGCTCTGTACGTTCCACCATCTGATCGCCGTGCATCGCTGGGGGTGGGGCATCGCCCTGCACCCCGACGGCACCGTGACCGCAACGGGTCCCGACGGCGATAAAGTCCTGCACAGTCACGGACCGCCACCCGTTGCAGCCGCCTGACCGCGACGCCGCGGGATCGTCAAGCGAAGCCTGCCTTCGTGGCGCGTAGCGGCTGCGGGCAGCTTCGCGTTACCGCCGCGGCCTGTTAATCGGGCGGACGCCACTCGGCTACACGGCGGATCCGGAGCATGAGCGTTGCCGAGGGGACTACTTTGCCAGAGGCATAAGTAGACAGCCGCGAGGCCGAAGTCCCGATCCGGGAAGCGAATTCTGCCTGGCTCAGTTCGGACCGCTCGACAGCGTCCCGGATTTCTCTGGTGACCGCGGCGCGTTCGTTCGCCTCAGCTCGTTGGCGGGCACGTGACAACGCCGTCTGCATGGCTTCCGTGACCCCGTACGGATGTGAGTGGCTGAGAACCTCTTCCAGTTGCCGCGCGGTTTTACCCCAGGGATCGGCCTGTATTGCTACGACAATCCGGTGCCAGTCCGCGAGATCACCCCGTTCGAGCGCGGCCTGTACGGCCTCGGTCGGCCACTCCGGAACGGGGGCATCGGGTGTAATGGTCAAGTTGCGGAATGCCAGCGGCATGAGCTACACCTCGACTTCGAGCATCTCGGCGGCGAGTTGTCGGCATACCGATCGCACTTCGCCCCAGTCGGTCCAGCGGACCGCGAGGTTGCGGTACGCATCAAGCTGCCCCGTCACGGATGAGTCTTTTGGCCGGGGATCGGCAAGCTGGCGGGCGAGCTGGGCCGCAACACCCTTTCCGCCGCCGTGCTGGTCCGAGTAATAATCGTCGATCCTGGCCAGGATTTCTGCGGCTTCATGGATGCCGTAGCTATCGGACAGAGCGGCCACATCCAGATAGTCGCGAGTCTGGTTCCGCCGCACGATCAGGAATCCCTTGATCCGGAGCGTCTCTTCCGCGGTGGGAACCGTCAGCACACGGCCTGACGGAAGGATGAGCAGCGAGCTCTTCAGCACGGTAAACCGAAGCGCGAGGATGACGGCATCGGCGCCCTGCAACGCGTCGTGGTTGTCGGCGGCAGCGACGGCAGCCCCGCCGATCTTTGCAGCCAGCGTTCGTGCCGACTCGCTGTCGGCGCTGGAAAGCCGCAGGGTCTCGCCGCCTGAGGCGAGCACGCGGGCGATGACCGATCCGAGCCCCCCAGTGCCGATGATCGCGGTGGTCATGACGGAAGCTCGGTGACCGCCCCGGACTCCTCGGCGGACGTGCTCGATGGCCAGTGAGCGGGCGACCAGTCACCGTTTGGGTCCGTGGTCTGCCCCACCTCGATCAGATGACCGTCGGGATCGCGGATGTAGCAGCGGATCTCGTACTGGTGCTGCTTCGGCGGCGTCAGGAACTGAGCACCCCGGGCGCTCCAGTCGGCGTACACGGTGGCGATGTCCTTAACCCGGATATTAAGGAAGGCGCTGACCCGGTCAAGATCGCGCGGCGTCTCCAGGGAGACGGTTGGCTTGTCGTCGGTCGGGCCGCCGCCGACATTGATGATGATCCAGGTGTTCGCCAGCGCGACATAGGTCAGGCCTCCGGGGCCGGAGAAGATCACCCTGCCGCCGAGTACCTCGGTGTAGAAGCGCCGGGAGCGCTCGACATCGTCCGAGACGATGAAGTGAGCCAGCGCAATTCCCTCTGGGCGCGGTGGGAGCTCGGCCATCTGGCACCTCCACTGGTTGGATCTCACCCCCCACGACGGGGTCTGCAGCTGAAGGCTATCGGCGCTTGCTGGCCAGCAGCACCCAGAGGGAGCACTGGCCGAAACACGGGTCTTTGTCGTCGGTCTCGTGCATCTGCCGGAGTTCGCGCACGCGGAACGGGGCGTGGTCCCACAGCGCACGCAGGCCGTCTTCCGAATAGCCGAGGCCGACGAGACGCTGATCCCGCTCACCAAGCGCGCTGGCGGCGTGCAGGCCTACAAGCTGATCCTTCCGCACCGCGGATCCGAGCCCGACCCGCGGGTCCACGAGGGCTACGAGTGGATGTACGTGCTGGACGGCCAGCTGCGGCTGGTGCTCGGCGATCAGGATCTCGTGCTGCACCCGGGCGAGGCCGCCGAGTTCGACACCCGGGTCCCGCACTGGTTCAGCAGCGCCACCGATGGCCCGGTCGAGCTGCTGACGCTGTTCGGACGGCAGGGCGAACGCGCTCACCTGCGCGCCCGCAGCCGCGGCTGACCCGAACCCGCGAGCCACTTGCAGTTGCGGTCAGCTGCAGTTGCTCCCAGTTGCCAGCTGCACCCAACATGCTGTTGTCGAGGTGCTGCAACCCGGTTTTCCCGGCACCCTGGGACCATGAGCCGGATCCCGCACGCGCTGCACCCCCATTCGCACGACGCCGCCGACAAGGTGGATGCCGCCATGGAGGCGAGCGGCCAGGGCATGCGGGTGCTCTGGGTGTCCGCCTCGATCCTGACGGCCACGGCGCTGCTGCAGGCCGTGGTCGTCGCCATGTCGGGTTCGGTGGCGCTGCTGGGCGACACCCTGCACAACGCGATCGACGCCCTGTCGGTGGTGCCGCTCGCGATCGCGTTCGTGGCCGGCAGGCGCCCGCCGACGCGCCGCTACACCTACGGGTACGGGCGGGCCGAGGACCTGGCGGGCGTCGTGATCGTGATGCTCATCGCCATGTCGGCGGCGGCGACCACGTGGCTGGCGGCCAGCAGGCTCACCCACCCGCACCGGGTGTCCGGGCTTGGTGCCGTCGCCGTGGCCGCGGTTGTGGGGTTCGCCGGCAACGAGCTCGTGGCCAGGTACCGCGTCAACGCGGGGCGCAGGATCGGCTCGGCCGCGCTGGTCGCCGACGGGCTGCACGCCCGGACCGACGGCCTGGCCTCGCTCGCCGTGCTGCTCGGCGTCGGCGGGTCCGCGCTCGGCTGGCAGTGGGCCGACCCGGTCGTCGGGCTGCTGATCACGCTGGCGATCCTCGCGGTGCTGCGGCAGGCCGCCGTCCAGATCTGGCACCGCCTCATGGACGCCGTCGATCCCGACCTGCTCGACCAGGCGGAGCAGGCATTGTCCGGAACGCCCGGCGTGCTCGGTATCGGCCAGCTCCGGCTGCGCTGGGTCGGCCACCAACTGCGCGCCGAGTGCGAGGTGATCGTCGACGCCGGTGCCAGCGTGGTCGAGGCACATCAGGTCGCCGTCGCCGCGGAGCACGAGCTCCGGCATGCCGTGCCGCACCTGCAAATGGCGCTGGTGCACGCCGACCCGCAGCCCGGCGAGGGCATCGACTACCACGCGGACCTGGCGTCGCATCACCATCACTGACGGTTGCGGGCTAGGGTCGGTGCTGGCAGACCGATTCCTTTCGCCGGGCGGCCAGGTCTACCTGATTGACGGCCTTTGCAGGCGAGAGAATCAGGAGCGAGCACGTGACCGAACTGAATAGAGCCCTGAGCAGCACCATGGCAGTCCTTCAGAAAGTGCAGCCCGGCGACCTGGACGCACCCACACCGTGCGCATCCTGGGACGTTCGCGCGCTGATCAACCACTTCACCGATACGGCCCGCTGGTGGGCCGGTGTCGTCAGCGGCACTAACGAGCCCACCGACGCGGACTACACGGCCGGTGATTTCGTCGCCGCCTACGAGGAGAGCGCCCGGATGGCGGCGGCGGCGTTCGAGGCCGATGGCGTGCTCGGCCGGATGATCCGGCTGCCGTTCGGCGAGTTCCCGGGCGCTGCCGTGCGGAGCATGGCGGCCCTCGATCAGTTCGCTCACGGCTGGGACCTGGCCCGCGCTATTGGCTACCCGGGCGACCTGGACCCCGAGCTGGCGACCGAGCTGCTGGCCTCGGCACGGCTGGCGATCCCCGACGGTTTCCGCGGGCCGGACGGGCAGGCCCCGTTCGGGCCCGTCGCGGCCGCGCCGGCCGGGGCCGGGGCCGCGGACCAGCTCGCCGCCTACCTTGGCCGGCCGGTGTGACTGATGCCGGATAGCGCGGCGTTCGGCCGGGACACGGAGCTGTTCCGGCGCGAGCTGTTCGCGCACTGCTATCGGATGCTCGGCTCGGTCGCGGACGCCGAGGACCTGGTCCAGGAGACCTACCTGCGCGCCTGGCGCTCGTACGACAGCTTCGAGGGCCGGTCCTCGGTGCGCACGTGGCTGTACCAGATCGCTACCAATGCGTGCCTCACGGCGCTGTCCCGTCGCGATCGCCGGGTGCTGCCGTCGGGACTATACGACGCGGAGCCGGATCCGGCGGTATGGCCCGAGGACGCCGGACCGGGCGTCGCGTGGCTCGATCCGGTCCCGGACACGCTGGCGATCCCGGAGGCGGCCGACCCGGCGGTCATCGTCACCGCCCGTGAGAGCCTGCGGCTGGCACTCATCGCGAGCCTGCAGTACCTGCCGCCCCGGCAGCGCGGCGTGCTCGTCCTGCGCGACGTGCTCGAGTTTCCCGCCGCGCAGGTCGCCGTCATGCTCGACACGACGACGGCGTCAGTGAAGAGCGCGCTGCAGCGGGCCCGGGCCCGGCTGGAGGAAGTAGCCCCCGCAGCTGATCAGATCACCGAGCCGGACATACCGCAGGCGCGGGCGCTGCTGGATGAGTACATCGCCGCGTTCGAGAACGCCGACGCCGCTGCCCTCGAGCGGCTGCTGGTCGAGGACGTCGTCCTGGAGGCGACGCCGCTGCGGTCCTGGTTCTCGGGCCGACGTACCTGCATCCCGTTCCTGCGCGACCGCGTCCTCGGCGCCGCCGGCGACTGGCGGATGCTGGCCACCGGCGCCAACGGCCAGCCCGCCGCGGCGGTGTACGCGCGGGACGCTGACGGGCAGCTGCGGCCCTACGGCGTCTGTGTGCTGACCGTGACCGACCGCGGGATCAGCCAGGTTACCTCGTTCGGGAATCCCGGCCTGCTCGCGGTGTTCGGATTTCCTCCCGAGCCGGGATAGGGCGGCAGGCGAGAAAGGCCAGCATCAGACCGCGGCGCGGCGGATGGTCGCGTGGCCGCCGGCCAGCAGCAGGACCGTCAGCGCGGCGATGACGCCGGTCACGCCCAAGGCGGTCAGGCCGGCGAAGGGCCCCCCGGCAGCGGACCGGACGTGCCAGTGCTCGAAGCTGCCGACGACGACCACGGCAGCCACCACGAGCGCCTGCACCGCGATGAACGCCAGCGTGCCGAGCAGGCCCCACCGGCTCCACAGGATTCCGTACCACATCCCGTATATGAACAGCGCAAACAGGACCACGGCCGAGGTCAGCCAGGTGGCGACCACGGGCCGTTCAGCAGGTACGGCACCCGGAAGAAGCGAATGGACAGCCCCCAGCCGGCGGTGGCCCGCTCGATCGCCTGCAGCGCGGCCAGCACCAGGCCGGACACCAGGGCCAGTGCCATCCGAGCAGCGCCATGCCGAAGTAGAAAGACCGGCGGCTGGCGCCGAGCGTGAGGCCGAACGGCAGCGACTGGCCGACGGTCTGCACACCCTGCACGGCGAAGTAGAGGAAGAAGGCGAGCAGGTATCCGGATGCGTCATGGGGAGGGCGGCGGCCGACCGTAACGGCGCCCACGGCGAAGCAGAACGCGAGGATCGACGGCAGCACGAGATAGTTAGCCGACCTCACCACGTTGGGCGGGCCACCTTGACCCAGGTATTCATGCGCTGGCCCGTTCGGTCTCGAAGCCGGTCTGGGGGACGGGGGCGAGAACGCCGGCGGCCGCCTGCACCACGACCTGCTGCAGGGACAGCGGGGTCAGGTCCAGTCCGGATGACCGGGCCCGCTCACGGTCGTCCGGAGACAGCGGCCCGACGATGACGACGGATGCCTGGGAGCGCGCCGAGGACCCGCACCGATCCGGATGACGGGAACTCCTGGCCGGCCAGGATCCGCAGCAGCGTGGTCTTGCCGGCGCCGTTGCGGCCGAGCAGGCCGGTGATGGTCCCGCCGCTGATCGCGATGTTGACGCGTGGAGAGCTGCGTCATCGCGGTATCTCCGCGTCAGGCCGGTGACCGAGATCGCCGGTGTCACAGCGAGGCGCCTTCCCGCTCGCTGCCGGCGTCCTTGATCAGGGCGAACAGCTCGTCGGTGTCGATCCGAGGCGGGCCGCCTCGGTCAGCAGCGGCCCGACGTACCGCTGCGTGAACTCCGCCCGGCGCCGGGCCAGCAGCTGCTTCCGCGCCCCGGTCGCGACGAACATCCCGATGCCCCGCCGCTTCTCCAGCAGCCCGCCATCGGCCAGCACGTTGATCCCCTTGGCCGCGGTCGCCGGGTTGATCCGGTAGAACGCGGCCAGTTCGTTGGTGGACGGCACCCGTGCGCCCTCGGTCAGGCCGCCGTCCGCGATCTGCCCCGCGAGCCTGTCGGCAACTTGGACGAACAGCGGGGTTTCCTCGTCCAGACCGGCCATCTCCGGCATCGTCTCCGCCCTCACTTCATTGGTTCATTACTCAAGTAATGTACCGTTTAGCCAGAGAACCGGTCAACCCCACCCGCGTGTCACGGCTGCGGGTTGCCATCCGTCATACAGGCGACGGATCACGACCCTAGGAGGAGCCACGACTTCACCGATCTTGGTCACCGGAGGCACCGGCACGCTCGGGCGGCTCGTCGTCCAGCAGCTCGGCGATGCCGGCCGTGACGTGCAGTACTGAGCCGCCGCGGCCCGCGGTCCCAGGCGGCAGCGGACGGCGTCGACTTCGTGACGGGGACCTGGTGGCCGGAACGGGCATCGAGCCCGCGGTCGACGGGGTCTCGGCCATCGTGCACTGCGCGAGCGACAACAAGGGCGACGCCGAGGCGGCCAGGAACCTGGTCGCGGCGGCGGGGTGAGCGGCGGAAAGCCGCACCTGGTGTACATCTCGATCGTGGGAGCCGACCGGGTCACGTTCGGCTACGTCCGCGCCAAGCTCGAGGCGGAGCAGATCGTCACCGACTCCGGGCTGCCGTGGACGACGCTGCGCGCTACCCAGTTCTTCGACCTGATCCTGAACGGGACGCAGAAGCTGGCCCGGCTGCCTATGGTGCCGGTGCCGGCCGGTTTCCCCACGCAGCCGGTCGACGCGGCGAGGTGGCGGCCCGGCTCGCCGAGCTGACGCTGGGGAGCCCCGCCGGGTGCCCGACATGGCCGGCCGCAGGTGCTCAGCTTCGCCGACCTGGTCCGGGGCTATCTGCGGGCCGCAGGCCGCAGGCGGCCGGTGCTGCCGGTGTGGCTGCCCGGGCTGCGCCGGATCCGGGACGGCGCGCTGATCCCCGAACCGTCGGCGGACACCCTGATCGGCACCCGGACCTGGGCGGACTTCCTCACCGGCCGGCTGAGCTGGCCGTCGCGCATGGCGTAGAAGACCCAGGTGAGCAGCTGGCGGGCCATGGCGACCTTCAGGGCGATGTTGCGTGCCTGGGCGCCGCGGCGGGTGATGATGTCGTCCTTGCGCTGGCGCAGCGGGTGGCCAGCGGGGACATGCTGGATCGCCTCGATCAGCGCCCAGCGCAGATCCGCGATCCCTGCTTGGTGATGTGGCCGCGGCTGACCTTGACGTCGGACTCGCGGTGGCGGGGAGTCGAGCCCGGCCCACGAGCACAGCTCAGCCGGGCGCGGGAACCGGGTGATGTCACCAATCTCGGCCACGATCACCGCGCCCAGCACCGGGCCGATGCCGGGCAGGGCACGGACCGCGCGGTAGCCCTGGTGGTGCTCGAGCAGCCCGGCGATGGCTGCCTGCAGCAGGGCGATCTCGCCGGCCAGCACTGTGCAGATCTTGCGCAGCGAGGCCATCTTCCCCGCATACGGCTGCGGCAGCGCCAGGCCGTCCCGCCAGGTGCTGCCCCAGGCGCGCAAGTCAGCAAGATCAGCAGCATCTCGCTCGTCGTTCTTGACCCGCCGGTAAGCGAACCCCTTCACACCCAGCGGGTGCGCCAGGTGCACCTCCGCGCCGGCCGCAGCCAGCGTGTCCGCCGCCCAGTACCACCCATACGTTGCCTCCAGCACCACCCTCGGGTGCGCCCCGGCCCGGGCAATCGCCCGGCGCAACTCCCCGGGCTGCTGGTGATCCGCGCGGTCTCCAGCTTCCGGCCATCGCCGGTTATCCGCACCAGCACGCTACGGCGCCGGTGCAGGTCCCTCCCGACGACCTCCGGGCCGTCGTAGGCTTCCGTCATAAGGGCCTCCCAACCTGGTGGAGACGGATGCATGCACCTTCCAGCATCCGCCAGGAGCGGAGGCCCGCTCCTTCATCGCATCAGACAGGAGTCGCCTGGCCTGCAGTTTTGCGATCTCTAATTAGCTCAGCACCTCCGGGGACGTGGGCACTGCAATGAGGAATTCGTCATACAACAATGAAATCGGGATTGTTTGGCAGCATTTCACCTCACCTACCGGCAGGTATACGCCCGCACGATCGCGGCGTCGAGCAGCACCTCGCGCGAAAGAAAGTGGCGCCCGCCGCCAGCTCGAGGCCCTCGGCTGGCTACGACGTCATCATCACCCTCCGGGAGGACGCCGCCTGACCCGGGAGCCAGCAACAACCGCATAGTCGTCACCGCAGGCCCCGGGCAGCGCTTGTCACGGGGTCATCTCGTCATGCCCGGAACCGCGGTCACGCGAGCGGGCCGAGGTGGTTATTTCTTGGTCAGACCGCTTGCCCTGGCTTGCCTCTATGCAGCCTGACCTGCGGTTATTCCGCCGACTGTCCGCTTGGTGATCTTGCCTGTCCCTTATATGCCCGGCATGCCCTGCCAAAGGGGCATGCCGGGCGTCACCGGTGCGGCGTGCATCCGCTACTGGGTGTCAGCTACCAGACCCTGGACGTAGGCGCGGACATCGGCGACGCTCCACCAGTCACCGGGGTCCGCGGTGGTGAGGGTTATGCGAACGTACTGGATAGGCGCTGCCCGGCAAGTCAACGGTGGTGAACTGGCCGGTTCCCTGTCCATCGGACAGGACGGTATTCCAGTCCGTCCCGTTGGTGCTGGTCTGCACGGTATAGCCGCGCGGGTAGTCGCCGGTGGACACGCCGGTGTCGAAGACGACTTGCCGGGCGGGGATGGCTTGTGCCGAAGTCGACCTGCAGGTACTGGCCGGGGGCCTGGCCCTCACCGGTTGAGTACCGGGTGCTGGCGTCGCCGTCCACGGCGTTGGCCGCGACGTCACCAGTGCAGCAAGGGTTGGTCGGGCCGCTGGGGCTGGCGGTAGCGGTCCAGCCCGAGGGGGCGACCTGCCGGAGAGGATGCGGCCCGGCGAGGTTGCCTTTCCAGACGAAAGTGGCCAGCGAGTCACCGGGCAGGGTGTAGGTAAACCGCTGCTGGCCTTCCTGGACGGCGAACGCCTGCGCGTTGTCGTTCTCGTTGTGCGCCACCAGCACGGTCGAGCCATCCGGGTTCCGGAACGCGACGTCCATCACCTCGCCGTTCCATCCGGTGGTGCCGAACGAGGTGCTGGCGATGCGCACGGCGCCCGGCTGGACGAACCGGGACAGCTGCCCGAGCGCGTAGTACTCGGCGTCAGGAGTGACCGTGTCTCCCGGGCCGATGGTGACGATGCCGGTGCAGGTGCCGCAGCCCCCGACGTGCGGGCCGCCGGCGGGATCGAGGGCCAGGTTCCAGTTGATCACGGTGCTCGACCAGTTGCGGGTGGAGCCGATCTCCAGGTTCCTGGCATGCCACTTGAGCGTGTCGGAGAAGGTGTCCGCCGGATCGGCGGACTGGCTGCCCGAGCACTCGTCCATGAAGATCTGCAGCTTCGGGTACTCGTTGTGGAACGCCGTCATCGCGCTGGGGTCGCCGTAGTAGCAGTGGAACGCGACACCGGAGATCCATCTGGCCGCCGGGGTGGCCAGGACGTTCTGCGGATAGGCATTGATGTCGCCGACCTCGTCGGGCGGGGTGGAGGCGATGTCGTTGGGGTGCTCCGCCCAGTTGTGGTCATAGGCGAAGATCTCGGTTCGCAGGTGCGCGGCCCTGAGCATCGGGCCGAGGTCCTCGATGACCGCGGCCTCCTGCCACGAGGGCATGTCGGTGCCCGGATAACCGGCGGGGTGCGGTTCTGCGGCTCGTTCTGCACGGTGATCGCGTTGACGTCGACTCCGTTGGCCCGGTACGCCTCGATGAACTTCAGCAGGTACAGGGCGTAGGCCTGGTACATCTGGGGGGTGGCGATGAGCCGCCCGCCGATCAGGCTGCCGCTGGTCTTCATCCACGCGGGCGGACTCCACGGCGAGGCGATGACCTGCAGCCGCGGATTGAGCGCCTTGGCCTCGCGCAGCAGCGGCAGGATCTGCGCCTGGTCGTGGGCGATGCTGAAGTGCTGCATGCTGTAGTCGGTCTGCCCGGCAGGCAGGTCGTCGTAGGTATACGGCGCCGTGGCGACCATGTCCGAGCCGCCGATCGGCTGGCGCAGGTAGTCCAGGCCATCGCCGGTCCGTGGGGCTGAACAGGGACGCCATCACCTGGGCCCGCTGGGCGGCGGGCAGCGTGTAGAGCACGGTCGCCGAGGAATCGGTGATGGCACCGCCGAATCCCTGCATCGTCTGATAGGTCAGGGTGGGGTCGACCACCACCGTCGGGGCGGTGCTCGGAGCCGTGGAGAAGTCGACCGTGCCGAGATCACTCAGCTTGTCGGCCCCGTTCGCGGTAGTGATCCAGACGTGGGCCGAGGTCGTCCCCGGCGCCGGGGCCGCGGCGGCGGCAGCCGCGTTCAGCCCTCCCGCGCCGGCCGCGGCGACGATGACACCGGCCGCGAGCAGGCTGGCCGAGCGTGCCGTGCACAGCCTCCGCAGCCCGGTGGTCCGAAGGATCCGGTTGTTTTCCGCATGTGATTGAGCCTCCGTCGATGATCAACCTGGTGGATGGTGATGGCGCTCAGCCGACTCGCGGAACGAGCTGGAATGTCTGGGCGGTGTCACCGGCGGTGCAGGCCCATTGCTGGAGTTGCGTGCCGTTGGAGGTCGAGCGGTTGGTGACGTCCAGGCATTCATTGCCGCTGTTGCGGGCGGTGAAGGTGTAACTGCCGTTGGATTGCAGCGTGGGCAGCCACTGCTGGTTGGTGCCGCCGGTCGCGCTCCACAGCTGGATCGGGGTGCCGTTGCCGGTGGCGGACGGGCCGCCGGTGACGTCCCAGGCCTCGCTGGGGTTGTTCCTGGTGACGACCTGGTAGTAGCCGTCGCTGGTGGGCTGGAACTGCCACTCCTGGTTAGTGTTGCCGGTGCCGCAGGCCCACTGCTGCACGGCGGTGCCGTTGGCGGTGCTGCCGTTGGTGTCGTCCACGCAGTCGCCGCTGTTGGTGTTGACCACCTGGTACCAGGTGCTCGAGCTGATACCCCGCCGCCGCCGGATGCCGCGGTGGTGACGGAGACGGCGTTGGAGGCGGGCGAGGTGTCGCCCGCGGTGTCGGTGGCGGTGACGGTGTAGCTGTAGGTGGTGGAGGGGCTGAGGCCGGTGTCGGTGTAGCTGGTCCCGGTGGTGCTGGCTACCTGGGTGCCGTTGCGGTCAATCGCATAGGTGACGGTGCCGGATCCGCCGGTGGACGCACCCCAGCTCAGCGTGGTCGCGGTGGTGGTGGTGTTCGATGCGGTCAGGTTCGACGGCGCGCTGAGTGAGCCGCCGGTGCTGGTGGAACCGGGGGTCCAGGTGAACGTGGCCACGGCCCCGGCGGGCAGCGTGTAGCTGAAGTACTGGCCGTTCTCGTCGACGTTGAAGGTGTGCGCGTTGGAGGTGTCGGCGTTCAGCGCGATCAGCGCGTCGGAGCCGTCGGGGTTCTGGAAGGCCACGTCCTCGAGGTTGCCCGAGCCGAAGGTGTTGGAGTCGATGCGCACCGCGCCCGGCTTGACGAACTTGCTGGCCTGGCCCAGCACGTAATACTCGGCGTTGTAGGTCGCGGTGCCCGCGGAGTTGTCGACGGTCACCACGCCGGTGCAGGTGGTGCAGTTCATGCTGGGGCCGCCGCTGGGGTTCAGGGCCATGTTCCAGGTGGCGACGGTCTTGGCCCAGTTGCGGGTGGCGTCGATGATCAGGTTCTCGGTCTGCCAGTCCAGGGTGTCGGCGAAGGTATTGGCCGGGTTGGACGACTGGCGTCCCGGAGCATTCGGTGAAGTAGGTGTCCTTGTTCGGGTAGGCGTTGTGCACCGTGGTCTGGGCGCTGGGGTCGCCCGCGTAGCAGTGCCACGCGACGCCGGCCGTGTACGGGCCGGCGGTGGGGTCACCCAGGACGGTCTCCGGGAACGTCGTGTCGTTCCAGTTGTGGTCGTAGGCGATGATCTTGGTGCTGAGCCCGGCCTTCTGCAGGTCCGGCCCCAGGTTATTGCCGATGAGGCTGGCCTCCTGGCTCGCGGTCAGCGTGGAGCCCGGGTAGTTCGACGGGGAGTACTCCGGCTCGTTCTGCGGCGTGATCAGCGAGATGGGCACGCCCGCGGCGTCATAGGCCTGGATGAACTTGGTGAGATAGTCGGCGAACACCTGGTAGTCGCCGCTGTTGAGGGTGCCGCCGATCATCGAGCCGCTCGTCTTCATCCAGCCCGGCGGGCTCCACGGCGTGGCCATGATCGTGATATTCGGGTTGAGGCTCAGCGCCTGCTTGAGCACCGGCAGGATGTAGGCCTGGTCGTGCGCGATGGAGAAGTTGGCCAGCGTGGGATCGGTCTGGCCCGACGGCATGTCGTCGTAGCTGAACAGCGACAGCGAGAAGTCCGACGCCCCGATCGGCTGGCGCAGGAAGTCCAGGCCGATGCCGTTCGCCGGGTCGAACAGCTTCGTCATGATCTGGCTGCGCAGCGGGGAATTGGCGACCAGCCAGGCCGAGGAGTCGGTAAACGACGCGCCGAACCCGGTCATGGACTGGTAGGTGGTCGACGGGTTGATCGTGATGGTCTGGCTCGCGGAGCCGTACCGGTGGTGAACGTCGCACCCGCCTGCGGGGCCAGGAGCTGGCTCTGGTTGGTCGTGGTCTCCCAGACGGAAACCGCCGGCCCGGACGCGGCGTGCGCTGCGCCGGGGCTCATCGCGGCGAACCCCGCGGTGATGAGCGCCGCCGCGCCCAGCGACGCCGTCATGCTGTGATGCGAGACATGGTCCTCCTTCGAACCTGCGGGCGCGACGGGCGCCGATCGCGCCTGCGCTGGCCGGGGCAGTATCGCCCTGAGCATTCCCAACCATGAAACAATATGTAAC
Organism: uncultured Actinomycetota bacterium; assembly: GCA_963778075.1. GTDB lineage: Bacteria > Actinomycetota > Actinomycetes > Streptosporangiales > Streptosporangiaceae > JASHPR01. The sequence continues at coordinate 165,092 of CAVZTJ010000003.1, forward strand.
AAACTGAAACATTCTTGATACGACGATGAAAACAGCCGGGAATAGGGCTGTCAATAAGCAATGTCAGCGCATGGCGGCGATCCGGCCGGGACGTTATGCTGCAGGTCATGAAACAAAAACGTGTAACAAATGAGTAGGCCGCGCGGCCAGCGCGCTACGGTCCGGGACCTCGCCGCGGAGACGGGTGTGTCCATCGCCACCGTCTCGCGCGTCCTCAATAACCAGGCCCACGTCGCTCCGCACACCCGCGACCTGGTCCAGCGGGCCGTCGAGCGGCTCAGCGCGCAGGCGCCCGGCCCGCGGACGGCCCCGGCTCGCGTGACGCAGGGCTCCGTCTACCTGCGCTGCCCGTATCTCCTGACCGACTACTTCGGCCTCATCGTTTCGTCCATCGCCGAGACGCTGGAGCTGCACGGCAGGCCCCTGCTGCTCAACGCCGGAGAAGCCGCGCAGCAGGCGGCGGTCCTGCCCACCCTCGCCTCCCGGCCCGGCATCAGCGGCGCCATCATCGTCTTGCCGCCCGAGCCCAGCGAGCAGCTCGTGGACCTGCGGGCCCGCGGGTTCCCGTTCGTCGTGGTGGATCCCCGCGCCCCGATGCCCCGCGACATCGCGGCCGTGTCGGCGGCGCACTTCGCCGGAGCCCGCAGCATCACCAGGCACCTGGTCGACCTCGGACACCGGCGCGTCGGCGTGATCGCGGGACCGCACAACTGGCTCGCGAGCGATGCGCGCCTCGCCGGGCACACGTCGGCGCTGGCGAATGTCGGCGTGCTGCCGGACCCCGAGCTGGTCCGCAGCGGCGAGGCAACCGCGCAGTTCGGCTACCACGCCGCCGGCGAACTGCTCGACCTGCCGCAGCGGCCAACCGCGCTGATCGGGTTCAACGACAAGGTCGCCGTCGGCGCGCTGGCCGCGGCCGCCCAGCGTGGCCTGCGCGTACCCGAAGAACTCTCCGTCGCCGGCTTCGACGACATCGACCTGGCTCAGGCCACCCGTCCCCTGCTCACCACCGTGCGTCAGCCACTGCAGGAAATGGGCCGCCTCGCCGTCAGCCTGCTGATCCGGCTCATGGAGCGCCAGCGGCTCGACGCACTGCACGTCGAGCTGGCCACCGAGCTGGTCGTGCGCGACTCCACCGGCCCGGCTCCGCCAGGATAGACATCACGACTCCAAGCCGGCCCGGTACTGGCGGCCGGCGGCACCACTGTGCTGCTGGACCAGGCCACCACGGCGCTGGCCGGCATCGGCTGCGGCCCGCCGGTCATCAACCAGGCCCGGGCACAGATCACCATCCCGGTCTGCGACCCGGTCGCGGACCTGATGGCCGCCGTCCGCACCCTGGACACCGCCGGGATCGTCCCGATGGACCTGGGACTGCGGCGGCCCTCGCTCGAGCCTGCAGTCGTCATCGAGGAGCACGGCCAAGGCCGCAACGTCAGCTCGGGGGCGATGTCGCCGAACTGGTGTTGTGCTCGGTGATCAGACGCAAGGCCAGGTCTCGGTCGCCGAGGTCGACTGCATTGACGATGGCCTCGTGCAGGCAGTGCCGCCCGGCAATGTAGTCCGGAAGGGGCTCGTCGCCTGCCGGCAGAACTGCGAGGGTGTGCGATTCGATCTGGTCGAGCAGATTGATGTAAAGCGACCGGAGCACCGGGTGCGGGCTTACGGCGGCGATCCGGGCGTGCAGCTGCCAGTTGGCACGGACGAATGCTGTCGGGTCGGTCCTGTCAACGGCGGCAGCCATGTCGGCGAGGCTCTCCCGCATCCCGGTGATATCGGCCGGCGAGGCGTGCTGCAGGGCGTCCTCGATGAGCAGGGGGTCGAGCGCATCGCGGATGCGGACGGCCTCGGCAACTGAGGTCTCACTGGCGTCCAGGGCGAGTACCGAGTTGCCAAGCCGCACCATCGCGGATTGCGCTGCGGCAAACACGCCCCCGCCCGGGCCTGGCCGGACCGACACGACGCCGCGTGACTGGGCGATCCGCATAGCCTCGTTGAACGTCCCGACCGATACTCCGCATCGCCTGCGCAACTCGTCCTTTGACCCGAGCCGGTCTCCTGGCCCGGCGGCCTCCGCTGCGGCGATGAGCAGATTGGCCGCGGTCTCGGCCAAGGACTGTCGTGCTACCGGGCGGCCACCGACGGCTTCAGGCGTGCGTTGACGCGCCAGATTGCCGTTCGATGGCACCACTGCGCGCTCCATGCCGATGGAATCCGGATTCTGCATGAAGAATATGCGGTGGGGGGGGGTGACAGCGCTACCCGCCGGACGCGATATCTCCTAATCACCATGTTGAATAGCTTCTCGACCTCGCAGGCGCCCTCGTGACCCGGAGGGCCGGTGGTGACACGAGCCGCCGGACAGATTAGCGATACGCGTGAAGTCCCCGGGATGAAGCGGATGAGCGGTGCGGAGCACGGGCCCCGGACGCGCGGGCTGATCCCCGGTCGTCCGCTTCGACGGCTACTTCATCCTCAGCGACTGCCGCGGCGGCGCGGACAGCGGAGACGGGTAGAGCGGCGGCCCGGTTGAGATCCGACCCGCAGGCGACCTTCGTGGCAGGAGTTCACGGCCCGGGCGATCGCGCGAGGAGGCTTGCCTTTGGCCAGTCCGGTCAAGTCATCGCCTGCAGGTCGGCGCCGGTGGCAGCGCGGACTTCGGCCACGCTCACTCCGGGCGCGGTCTCCACGAGCACCAGCGCCGTTCGGTGACGTCCAGGACGGCCATATCGGTGATGATCCGGTGCACGCAGCCCGCCGGTCAGCGGCAGGGTGCAGTGCTCGACGATCTTCGGCTCCCCGGCGCGCGAACGATGCTCCATCATGACGATCACCCGCCTAGCGCCGTGCACCAGATCCATGGCCCCGCCCATACCCTTGACCATCTTGCCGGGAATCATCCAGTTGGCCAGATCGCCGGCGGGCGGAAACCTGCATCGCGCCCAGCACGGCCACATCGACCTGGCCGCCGCGGATCATGCCGAACGACTGCGCGGAGTCGAAATAGCAGGCGCCGGGCAAAACCGTGATGGTCTCCTTACCGGCATTGATCAGCTCCGGATCGAGTTCCTCCTCGGTCGGATACGGGCCGACGCCCAGGACGCCGTTCTCCGAGTGCAGTACCACGGTGATGTCGTCGGGGAGGTAGTTCGGCACCAGCGTCGGCATGCCGATGCCCAGGTTGACGTACTGGCCGTCTTCGAGTTCGGCCGCGACCCGGGCCGCCATCTGTTCGCGGGTCGACATCACGCCGTACCGTCCTGTTCTCGATCCCCTTCTAGCCCACGTACACCACCCGCTGAACCTGGATGCCCGGAGTGTGCACCTGCGTCGGGGTCGAGCTCCCCGGGCTCCAGCAGATGCTCGACCTCAGCGATGGTGATGCGCGCCGGCCGACGCGCCCAGCGGGTTGAAATTGCGGGCGCTGGCCCGTAGACCAGATTGCCGTGCCGGTCGCCCTTCCAGGCGTGGACCAGCGCGAAATCGGTCACTGATGGCCCGCTCGAGCACATAGGTGCGCCGTCGAATTCGCGGGTCTCCTTCGCCGGGCTCGCGACCGCACGACGCCGGATCCGTCGTAGCGCAACGGCAGCCCGCCCTCGGCGACCTGCGTGCCGACACCCGCCGGGGTGAAGAACGCCGGGATGCCGGCCCTCCCGCCCGCATCCGTTCGGCGAGGGTGCCTTGCGGCATCAGCTCCACCTCGAGTTCGCCGGACAGGAACTGCCGGGCGAACTCCTCGTTCTCGCCCACATAGGAGCTGATGGTCCGGCGGATCGGTCGCCGCCAGCAGCATGCCGAGGCCCAAATCGGCCGCACCGCAGTTGTTGCTCACCACTTCCAGCTCGCGGGCACCCTGGGCGAGCAGCGCATCGATCACGCGTCGGGAACGCCGACCAGGCCGAATCCGCCGACGGCCAGTGATGCGCCGGAAGCCACATCAGCTATCGCCTCTGCCGGGTTCATGAAAACCTTGCGCATGTAGCCTCCCGTAATGGTTGAGGGCAGCACATCCCGAACCCGCGATGCGCATTCTTATGCCCGGTCCCCTTAGCCAAGCGGGCCCTGGCATAGCCCTGTGGCCGCAATGTCAATTATGTGAATGGCTTGTTTCGAAAATAACCTCGTCTGGTACGGCCCGTCGGAGTTACTTCCCTGGCGTAATCGGCCCCTCCCGTATTTGATGTCGTCACCCGAGCATCTGCCCGACATTGAACTCCCGCGAGGTCATGCCGAATTGCTTCATCAAATCAGCTACACGCTGCAGCTGGACCTGGTCAATGTGCAGCGGGAATGCGGGGCTCCGCCGCGATCGCCGCGACCTGGCGCGACAGGCCACCGTAGGCTGCCATGCCCTGCTGGACCGCGGCGAGATTCGTGTTGGCGATCGTCTGAGCCTCCAGGATGGCGCGGCGGAAGGCCGCTGCCGTCTTCGGGTACTTGTCTTCCCACGACTGGGTGACCATGTACCCGGGGAATGGGAGACCCTGTGCGGCGCCTTGGTCAAGATTGGCGAGCGTCACGGCGCCGATGGAGTCTTCCGCGTCGGTAATGAACGGCTCCGGGAGATATGCGGCGTCCACCTTGTGCGCTTTGAGGGCGGCAGCCATCTTCGGAAACGGGATAGCAACCAAATGCACGGCATATGGCGGCATCCCGTTATCGGTGAGCATCGACCTGATCAGCAAGGTGCCCGTGTTGTTCAGCACGTTGACGCCGATCCTCTTGCCCTCGAGCTGGGCAACGGAACGGATAGGCGATCCCGGCGGGACCAGCACCTCCTGGGGTGAACGGCCCCATGTCGGATGCCTCGGCGAGCACCCGCAGCTTCGCGCCGCGTACCGCGTCGGCGAGAATGTCAAGAGGAGTAGGCCCCGACTGTGACGTCGTACTTGCCCGCTAGCTGGCCGGCGATCGCGGTGGCGCCGCTGATGGCCGGCACGATCGTCACGCGCAGGCCCTGGGCGGCGAACAGACGACGCTGCTGGGCGATGTATCTGGCCGGCTGAATCCAAGGCCCGGCACGGCTGCGACGGTAAGGTCTGGTTTCTCCACGCCGGCTGGCGCTGCGACCCCGCCCCCGCAGCCCGCGCCGAGCAAGGCGGTCAGCGCGGCTACGATCACTATAAGTTTGCAAAAATACGGACGTGTCACTGATAAATCCCCCTGCGGGTGCCAGAACCCGGCCAGGACAAGGGCCGGGTGAGTAGCAAGTGTCAGCGGGCCAGCGCAATCACCAGACCAGCCAGCATGAGTGCACCGCCGAGGATCAGTCGTCGGCTCTGGGCCACTGGTGGTCAGCAAATGCGCTCCCTGCGTGAGCAGCGTCGTGGGATGTGTTGGTATGACAACTGGGCATTGCTTGGTGTCTATGCCGTGGGCTGGCGGGGAGTTTTGCCGAGATGCCGCAGAGACCGGCGAATGGCGGAGGTCCGGGCCGCAGGTGCTTTCTGGAGCTGGGCGAATCCGACGGCGAGGAGCAGGGCTGTCCCGTCGAACAGGTTGGGTAGCCAGACCGGCGCTCCGGCTAGCTCAAGACCTTGAACTCCTACGGCCAGGACGGCGACCGCGACCAGCGTGCCCGGCACGTTGAAACGGCCGCCCCGAAACTGAGTCGAGCCCAGGAAGGCAGCGGCGAATGCCGGAAGCAGGTAGGAAGCGGAGATGGTCGGGTCGCCGGTCGCCAGTTGCGCGCTTTCGAGTATCCCCGCGACGGCGGTGATGACACCGCAGCTGACCGCGGAGAGCAGGATGACGACGGGAGGTCCGGACGCCGGCCAGCCGGGCGGCCTCGGCGTTGCCGCCAGTGGCGTACACGCGTCGGCCAGACCGCGTCCGTTCCAGGAAGTACCACACCAGCAGAGAAATGAGCGCTAGTACGTACACCGGATAGGTGATGCCGAAAAGGGTGCCGGTGGCGATCGCCTGGAAACCTGATCCGAGGTTCAAGATCTGCTGGCTGCCCGACAGCCAGTCGATAACGGCGAGAAGCACCGAGCTCATGCCGAGCGTGGCGATGAAGGAGCCGATGCGGGCACGCACGATCAGCAGGCTGGTGGCCACGCCGATCGCGATGCCGGCGACGATGGTCAGGCCGATGGCCAGGGGAATGGGCAGCCCGTGACGAGCCAGCAGCCAGGCGACGAGGATCGCCCCCATCCCGACCTCCGAGCCGACGGCGAGGTCGACTACTCCAGCCGAGAGAGGAACGACAAGAGCGATCGCCACCATCCCGGTGATCGCCTGGTTATCAAGGAGCAGTCGCCACGTCTGGCTGGTCAGGAACGTGGCAGGCTCCCACAGCGAAAACACGACGAATAGCAGAACGAAGATATACAGGGCGCTGGCATTACGGAACGACGGGGCGCGCGTCAGCCGTTCCCACGGCGATGGTGTCTGCCACGCAGGCCCCGCCTGTCTCTCGGTCGCCGGCGCGGCGGCAGAAGTTGCCGTCATCGGACTTCCTTTCCGCGACTGGTATGACCGGCCGCTTCTCCTGCTTGGCCGGGGACACCGAGCGTCTCTCTCAGCAGCGCCGCTTCGTTCAGGGCGCCGCGCTCTACCTCCCGCGCCACCTGGCCCCCTTCCATGACGAGGACCCGGTCGCAGATCGACGCCAGCTCCTTGGCGTCTGAGGAGCACACGACGACGGCTGGCCCGTCCGACGCGGCCTGCATGATCAGCTCGTAGATGGTGGCCTTGGCGCCGACGTCGACGCCTTGAGTGGGCTCGTCCAGCAAGAGCAGGCGCGGGCGGGTCCGCAGCCACTTGGCCAGCACGACCTTCTGCTGGTTGCCCCCGCTGAACTTCGCCAGCGGCCGCTCGGGCTCCGGAGGGCGCAATCCGATCGCGGTTGACCAGTCGCGGCTCTCGCCGCGCTCCGCCCTCAGGTCGACGCGGCCGAACCGCCGGCGCAGCCGGCCTAGGCCGGGGAGCGTGAGGTTCTCCCTCATGCTCATGTCCATGACGGCGCCATGGCGATGGCGATCAGCAGGCACGAACGCCACGCCCCGGTCGATCGCCGACACCATGTCTCCGCCTGGCAGCGGCTCACCGCTGACCAGCACGGTTCCTTCTGTCCGGCGAGCGGCGCCGAAGAGCAGCGCGCCGAGCTCTTCCCGGCCGGACCCAGAACGCCGGCGACGCCGAGAATCTCCCCCCTGCGCACCGAGAAGCTGACCCCGCGAAGCTTCTTCCCGCTCAAGCGCTCGACGGCCAGGACGACTCGTGGTCCTCCTGCTTCGGCTGCCTCCGGGTCTCGGCCACCTCCGAGCCCACGATTGCCCTGATCAGGGAAGCGTCGTCGAACTGACCCGCCTGGGCCTCTGCGATCTTCTTCCCGTCCCGCAACGCCACGACGCGGTCGGCAAGCGCGCGTACCTCGTCAAGGCGGTGAGAGATGAAGATCACCCCTGCGCCCTGCGCGGCAACGCGCCGTACCGCCTCGAACAGGCGCTGGACCTCGTCGCTGTGGAACGCCGCCGTCGGCTCGTCGAGAATCAAGACGTTGTCGGGCCGGGACCAGCCATCCAGCGCCCGGGCGATGGCGACGATTGCCCGCTCTGCGGGAGACAGCTCGGCAACCGGGGCGCGCACGTCGATGGCCACGCCGAACCGGCCGACGAGGCTCGCGGCCCGCTTGTGCTCTTCACACCGGCGCGCGGGGAACCCTCCGCGTATCCCCAGAGGGCGGCCGAGATCAAGGTTTTCGGTCGTGCTCAGCATCGGAAGCAGGCCGAGATCCTGGTGAATGAAGTGCAGGCTCTGCTGATAGGTTCCGTGTGGCCCGAGGAGCTTCCCGTCTGAATCGCGCACTTCGATCGTGCTGCCTGGATCGGGCTGGTGGATGCCGGCGAGGACTCTTGACCAGCGTCGACTTGCCCGACCCGTTCTGTCCCACGACCGCCAGGACCTCACCGGAAAACACTTCGACCGACACGTCGTCCAGCGCCTTCGCGCCCGCGAAGGTCTTCGACATGCTGGTGATCCGCAGCAGCGGCGCGCCCCGCTCAGCCAGCCCTGGCTGACCTGGCTGGCGCGCGCAGGCCGCTGCTGGGTCTAGCTGGCCGGGGACCATAGCTTCGCGAACCGCTGGGCCACGTCAGGGTAGCCGGTCCAGCCTCTGCTGGTGGCGGCGCTGGTGACGTCGTCCTTCGTCAGGAACTCAAGGTCCACGTTGAGCTCGGAGGGGCGATCGTCTGATGCGCAATCAAGCGGGCCGCGAGATCCACCTGGACCCATTCCTGAACCGGCAGGTCTAGCCCCAGGCCCGCCGTAAGACCGCCGTTCTTGATGTCCTGGAGGTTACTCGGAGAGGGCGCGAAACCGAGTGTCGTGACGTCCATGTCCGCGTCCTTGAGCGCCGCGGCCAGGCCGGTGGCCGCCTCCATGGAGGCGAAGACCACGGTATTGGTGGCGGGATGAGACTGAAGATAGCTCACTACCTGACCTGGAGCAGTCGTTCCGAATGTCGTCACCGAGATCTGCTGGTAACTCGCCTCGCAGGAGGGGCACGTCTGCTTCAGCGCGGCCTCGAAGCTGGTTTGCATCGGAGCCGAGAAACTGAGCTCCGGAGTACCGAAAAACACGACGTTCGCCTTGGCGCCCTTCTGGGCCACGACCCAGTCGGCCATGAGCTTCCCGGCGGTCTCGACGCTGGCCTGCCCCCCGGCGCTCACTTCCACGCCATAAGGCACCCCGTTGATGATCCCGACGCCGGCGACGGGAATGCCGGCGGAATCGAGCTGATGCAGGGCACCCCCGAAAAGCTGCGGGTCCACGGCGGGCAGCAGGACCGCGGCAGGCTTCTTGGCCAGAGCCGTAGCCGCTGCCGCCTGAGAACTGGTCGCGGTCGAACCGCTGTTAATCACGGTGAGACTCACGCCCAGTGCCTTGGTGGGGGCGATGAGAAGCTGCCCGATCTGGGCGCATATCGGCGTCGAACATTGGAGGTAGAAGAAGCGGCTTCCCGGCGCCGGCCGTTTCGTGAGCGGCTGGGTCGCGGGAAAGGCGCTCGGGTGACCCTCGTAGGGAGTGAGGGCGGCCTTGGCTTCAGCGATCCCAGCCGCCGAGCCGGAAGTACCCGGGCTGCTTGAGCTTGAGGCGTGCTGGCTGTTGCTGTCCGCATGCTGCCGCGACGATGGCAATGATGCCGGCAAGGGCGACCACGCCCATCCGGCGACAGTTGAGGTGTGAACGCGTCATGTTTTCTCCTGGCTTAATTCAGGCGTGAACGGAGCACTGCACGGCGGCAAGCTTCATGAGGTCCTCAGAGCGGAAAACGACGGGCGGCGGCGGACCCAGCCGCAGCGGCCGAAGTGTCCGGCAGGGGATTCTGGGACCCGCGGAGCATCTTCTGAGAGATAGTCGAAGTGAACGTCGGCGCGATACTCGCTGTAGTGCCGGGCCGCTCCCGCAGGTACCAGAAGAAGCTTGCACTGCGGGAAGGTCCGGCGGGACGGCGTCGAGCGTCGGGAAAGCCCAGGTACTGCGGGCGCGTGCATCCTCATGACAAGCCGAACTTCTCAATGGGCCGACTTGACGTCCTGCGGACAAAATGCTGGTCAAGGTCGCCGAGGCCTTCGACCCAGCTGTGCAAGCGGTCACCTTCGCGCAGGTACCGGGGCGGAGTGCGCCCCATCCCCACCCCCGGCGGGGTCCCGGTGAAGATGACATCGCCCGGGAGCAGCATGACGATCCCGGACAGGTAAGAAACGAGGGCAGGAACCGAAAAAATCATCTCGGAGGTCCTGCCCCTTTGCATCTCCTCCCCGTTGACGTCACAGCCCAGCCCGAGGTCACCGGGCCGGTCAAGCTCGTCCGGGGTAACCAAGGCCGGTCCTGTCGGAGCGAACCCGGGAACGATTTGGCCAGCCCGAACTGCGAGGCGGGCCCGCTGCGCTGCAGAACCCGCTCGGAGAGGTCCTGGCCCACAGTGAGGCCAGCGACGTACTCCCACCCTCGCGCGGCAGGCACCGCGCGGGCCGTCTTACCGATCACGGCGACGACCTCGACCTCCCAGTCGACCGATCCCTCCGGAAGGACGACCTCGGTCACCGGGCCGGAGAACGAGCTCACGTACTTCGGGAAGACCACGGGGGCCTGTGGCACCTCGAAGCCGGACTCAGCAGCGTGGTCAAGATAGTTCAAGCCGATGGCAAACACCTGGCGGGGCGCGGGGACAGGGGGACCGGCTGCCTCCGGGCTGAAGGGCTCACCGGGCTGGCTGATCGTGGCAGCCCACTCCTGCAGTTCGGCGAAGCACTCGTAAGCGGCCTGCGGGTCGGGCCCGAAGCGGCCACCGCTCGCCGCCGCTACGTCTACCGCTGCCCCGGCGACCAGCAGTTTCAGCCGGCCATTGATGTTGGCGATCCGCACGCAGCCTCCCTGTGAAGCCTCTCTTCGGCCGAGACGCTGAGTGATGCTCCCAGTCGCCTCTAGGGCTCGCCGGTGCCGTGGAGCCCGCGCAGCCCCAGGAGCCATCGGCCCCCGGCTGTTACGCAGACGTTAACTCGCAGAAGATCGTGAGCGCAATAAATTCTCGAAATTTTGGCACAACCATGAATATCAGGTTCATCTCGGAGAGCCGGGTATAGTAGGGGTATGGCGACTGGCCGGACCAAGGCGGAGCGCGTCTACAGCCAGCTGCGCGCGGACATCCTGGCCGGGCGGCACCTACCGGGGCAGCGGCTGCGCTACACCGACTTGTGCGAGCGCTACCGGACCAGCATGGGGGTGCTCCGCGAAAGCATGCTCCGCCTCGCCGAGCAGGGACTGGTCAAGGGCGAGCCGCAGCAAGGGTTCCAGGTCGTCTCGCTCTCCGCCGCCGACCTTCGCGATCTCACCGACGCCCGCCGCGAGCTCGAGACCCTGACCCTGCGCCACGCCATCGCCGACGGCGACATCGAATGGGAGTCACGGCTCATCGCCGCCCACCACCGCCTCAGCCGCGCATCCCAGCTCGATCCCGACGATCCCGAACGCCTCAGCGACGCCTGGGTCGCTGCCCACGCCGAGTTCCACAACACCCTGCTCGACGGGTGCGCCAACCAGCGGCTGAAGAACATTGCCGCATCGCTGCGTGACTCTGCCGAGCTCTACCGCCGCTGGTCAGTTCCCCTGGGCCACAACAACGACCGGGATGTCGCCGCTGAGCACGCTGAGATCCTCGCTGCCGTCCTCGCCCGCGAATCGATCAAGCCCTCCTCCACCTCAGCACTCACGTGGAGCGCACCACCGAAATCCTGCTCGCATCGCTCGCCAGCATCCCTCTAGCGGACGAACCGCGGCTAGAGGTGGAGGACCTGCTGCCGCCTGTGAAGCCCTCCTAGGAACGTCGCCGGAATCCTGGAGTCTGGGCGTGACCCTCGCGTAATTGCAGGATGAGGCGGTGCCGAGCTGGCTAGTGGCTGCCTGGGCGTACAGGCGGCCGCCTGGTTCCCGACGGAAGTGGTGCCCACGGTGATCCCGAAGACCAGGATCACGCACCACAATTCAGGGAAAGGAGAACGCCGCCAGAGCGCCCATCGCCCCGCCGAAGCCGGCGATGCCGGGACGTCGATGGGGCAGTGACGTCCCCCAGGGTCAGCGTCCGCCAGCCGCTCCAAGCAGTTCAACCGTCTTGTCCAGGGCGCCCGTTCGCTGGTGTCAATGGTCGAATCGATCACCCGGATCAGCCGGACGTCGCTCGAGGCCGACATTGAGTCGACAGGTGGCGCTCGGCCGCAGTCAGGCTGAAAAGCGTCATCAGCCAGCGGCTGAAGCTCTCGGGCCTGCACTGGTCCATCCCCGGTGCCCCATCGGCACCCTGCGTTGACATTGCGCTGCCGGGAAGCCAGAACAGATCTGGCGACAGCCCCGCATCCAGACAGGCGCAACAGGCCCACGCATCTGCCAGCGCCAGCGCGCTCGGACCGCCCAGGCTGACCCGGACTACCTACAAAGCAGGGGCGCATTCCACGATCTCCAGAAATCTCCATGATGAATATGATGAAATCCTTGACACGGATGACGCGCAGGCGCAACATCATCGAAACGAACACCATCTGAACGTTCCCCTCCCGTTCTACTGAGGACCGAAGCCGCCGCCGACCTTCATCAGTCCGGGTGACATTGCTCTCCCGGTGACCGGATCCCGTCTGCGCGGCTGATCTCTGCCCATCGCCCGCAACCAAGTGGCCCCGCCCGATCCAGGCGGCTGCCTTCGCCGTCTCCAATGTCGGGGTGAGTCCGTGAAGCGCTCAGGCGCCTCGTTAGCTGAGACACCGCCGCGCACAGCGACCGGGAGGGGTCTGCGCGCCGGGAACCGGACGAAGCATGTGGATGGCGTCACTGCCGTCAGATCCCTCAGCCTGTCGGTCGTCCCGGGCGAGGCAGCGGCGGTCATCGATCTCAACGGGGCAGCCAGGAGCATCCTGATCGAGCTGATCTCCGGGGCGTACCGCCCGGATGAGTGCTCGTTGCATTGCAAGGGCCGGCGGATCGCCACCCTCCCGCCCTGTCAGGCCAGCCGGCATGGCGTCGGCTTGGCTCACCCGATTCATTCCGCCTGGCTCGGCCCTATCCTGGGCACCGCTCAGATCGTGGTGGTGCCCGGTGCGAACGGAACTGGCAAGTCGTCTCTCCCGTCCGCGAACGGTGGTCAGCTTCGCGTCAGCTCCGGCTCGGCCCTTTGCGCCGCCCGGGCCGCTCGGTGTCGAGATCAGCGATCTCGACGGACGCTATGCCGCGCGGTTCGCGGGGCTCGCTGCCGATGCGGTCATGGTGCGCATGGACTTCTACCTCTACTCCGACGTGACTGGGCGCGATGCCTTCGCGGCCCCCCTCGAGCAAATCGGCCCCTGGCGGTCTGCGAGGTAACGGGGGGTATCGCACCCCGGTCGGGGCACGGACGGAGTACAGATCCCTTCAATGAGGAAACTGGAGTACTGAATAATGAATTTCACGCGCAAACTTCTTGCGCCCGCCGTCGCAGCGCTGGTGGTCGCAGCATCCGTAGTCGGGATCGCCAGAGCGGGTTCCGCAAGCGCCGCTACTTCCCCCGTAGTTTCCACTGCCAACGGAGAGGTCCAGGGCACGGTCACCGCGGATAACCGGGTCTTTCTCGGCATCCCGTATGCCGCCCCGCCCACAGGCAACCTGAGATGGGAACCGCCTCAGCCGGCCGCTGATTGGTCGGGTGTGCTGAACGCAACGCAGCCGGGCCCTGAATGCGCGCAAGTAGAAGAATTGTCGGGCGATACGCTCGCGGGTTCAGAGAACTGCCTGAACCTCAACGTTTACACACCTGTCTCGTCGTCGCCCGCGCCCTTGCCGGTGATGATCTTCATCCCGGGCGGCGGCTACGTTTTCGGCTCAAACGACACCGTCAACCCCAGCGTGCTGGCGGCGACGGAGAACATGATCGTGGTAACCATCAACTACCGGCTCGGCGCGCTGGGCTTTCTTGACCTGCCTTCGCTCTCGTCGGAGAACGCTGCCGCGGCGGGAAATTTCGGTCTCCTCGATCAGCAGGCAGCGATGAGATGGGTCCAGACGAACATCGCCAACTTCGGCGGCGACCCTTCTAGGGTAACCATCGCCGGCGAGTCGACCGGCGGCGCCAGCGTGCTAGCAAATGTGATATCGCCGACAGCCGCTGGCCTGTTCCAGCGCGCCATCGTCGAAAGCGGTGCGGGCGTCGGCTTCACGACTCAGGCTGCGGCACAGGCGCAAGGCGCGGCGTTCGCCGCCAACGTCGGATGCACAAATCCGGCGACCCAGCTGGCCTGCTTGCGCGCTCTCCCGGTAGATACAATCCTCAGCAATGAGCTGAAAAACGCGCCGCCCATCCTGCTCCCTGCGGACATGATATGGTCCCCGACCGTCGGCGGCAGCGACCTGCCCGATATGCCAGCAGCCGCGTTCGCCAGCGGCTCGTACAACAAAGTGCCTATTCTCCAGGGAACCAATCACGATGAATGGCGGCTGTTCGCAGGCATCCAGATGCTGCAGGGCCATGTACTGACCGCCAGCTCATACGTGGGCTTGATTGATGATCTGTTCGGCTCCCGCGCGGCCAGCGTGCTGGCAGCCTATCCGAGCAGCAATTACAGCTCGCCGGACGCGGCGTACGCCGCGGTCGCAACGGACTACGGGTTCGTCTGCCCCGCGCGGACAATCGACCGGGCCGTTTCGCAAACTGTCCCCGTATACGCCTATGAGTTCAACGACCCGAATGCACCGGAGCCATTCACCGTGCCAGGATTCCCCCTGGGCGCCTATCATACTTCGGAGCTGCTGTATGTCTTCCCAACGGCAGGTTTTCCGGGCTTCACCGCCGCGCAGGTAGCGTTGTCAGACCAAATCATGAACTACTGGGGTAACTTCGTGGCCCACGACACCCCCAATCCCGGGCAGCCCACGTGGCTGCCTTACAACAATGTCCTCGATCAGTTCATGTCGCTGGCACCCTCCAGCACAGGGATGATCAGCACATCTCAGCCGAGCACAATTGCTCGTTCTGGGCGTCGTTCGGCGTTTAGCATCACGGCCAAGCAGGATAAGCAAGCTGGCAGCGGCTTCCCGCCGTGCGGGAAGCCGCTGCCAGCGACGCACCGACCACCATCGCCGGGACCGGCGTGGACCGGCCTGGGCTGGAGACGCGGAGTACCAGCCCGGCGCGGCCGTCCGCCTTGGCTGTGCGCAGTTCGCCGCGGAAGGTGACGGTGAGGCCGCGGTAGTCGTCGGCGTCGAAACCCGGCCACGGCGGCCAGCGCAAGGCCGTACTCGGCGCTTACCGCCGCCGACCGGGTTCCCGTGGCCGTGGCTAGTTTGCAACCGCCTGTCGAGATGGTAGTTCCTGGCGGTCGAGCACCGGTCCCCGGCATCACCCTCGCCGTAGGCAACCGGATCAACCTGCTAGCGGCCGGCCCGGCTGGCCCAGCCGGGCCGGCCGGTCGTGCCGGTCTGCTTGCCGAGCATCTTGTCGATCGCGGAGCCCAGGCTGCCGTCGGCGTTGATGACCCGGCGAATGGCGACGATCAGGGCCGGGATTGCCCAGAAGTCGCCGCAGACCCACAGGATGCCCGCGCCGATCTGCTGGTCAGCGAACGGCGGCAGGGTGACCCCGGGGACGTGGTTGTAGACCGAGTACCAGGACGTCTGGGTCAGGAAGCTCATCGACATCGCCAGCAGCCACATGATCACGTTGGTCGCGACGAGGGCGATCGCCTGCCCCTCGGGCGGCATCCGCATCCGCAGCGGCGGCGACGGAATGAACAGCAGCCAGAACAGGATCCCGACGAGGAGGTAGGAGGAGTGCAGCAGCCAGATCTTCACGGCCGGGTTGTTCTCGGCCAGGTCGAGCGCCGCCGGGATGTGCCAGAACAGCATCACGGCGTTGAACGCCACCACCGTGATCCAGGGCCGGAGCAGGAAATCGACGGCCGCGCGCAGCGGCCGTGACCACTTAACGACCACCGCCGCTGCCCGGCTGGGGATGGCGTCGGCCAGCGGCTGCCACGGCGCGCCGGCCACCAGCAGCGACGGCGCGGCGAACATCAGCAGCAGGTGCTGCAGCATGTGCATGAAGAAGTAGCGGCCGGCGAAGTATTCGACCGGGGAGTCCACAGCCAGCAGCACCACGGCGAGGCCGGCGTAGAACGCCACCGAGCGCAGCCTGCGCTTGCCCGCATGCTCTGGATCGGAGCGGGCCAGCCGGCCCAGGCCGATCTCGTGCCAGACGACCAGGATGACCGCGAAGATCAGGAACGGGTCGAACGACCAGTGGTCCAGGTAGCTCATCGCGGGTCAGCCCGACGATCCGTACGGGACCTGGATGTGAAGCGTCTGGGTCAGGCTCCATCCGCCCGAGGCCAGCTGGTAATCCCGGAACGTCTGGCCGTTGGCCACGATGACCTCCACCTGCGATCCCAGCGCCAGCGTGGACGCCCTCTTGGGCAGTGCCGGCAGCGTCTGCCACGCCTTGCCGGGCCCGGCCAGGGTCGCGCCCTTGACGGCGTTCCAGGTCACTCCGATGGACCCGTCCGGGCCGAGCGCGGTCGAGCCGAGCTTGCCCGCGCCGATGCGCAGCGGGGAAGAGAGCGTCCACCGGCCGCCGCTGTACCAGGCCCCGATGATGCTCGCCGACGTTCCTGCCGTGGCCCGCAGCAGGGCCACGAGTCCGGAGCCGGAAGCGGCCAGCGCGAGCACGTCGACCGTGTCACCGGACACGGCCGGGCCCGCCGCGTGCCAGGTTCCGGCGGTGTCGGCGAAGATCCCGGCGCGCCCCGGCCGGCCGCAGCTCGCGGCGACCATCGGCGTGCTGCCGCTGAACGCGGCCGCGGTGAGCCCGGTCACCCCGCAGGCCCGGCCCGGCGGCGTCGCGTTCAGGGAACTGACTGTGGCCAGCCGGGTCCACGTCGTACCGAGCCGCTGCCCGAGCTCAGTCTTCGTCCCGCCGTTGGTCAGCGCGATGAGCTGGCCGTTTGGCCCTGCCGCGAGCGCATCAGCGGCGCTGGCCAGGCTGGCGTCCAGCGGGCCCGCCGAGGACCAGTTCACTCCGTTGTCGGTGCTGGCAGCGAGCGGGGTGTAGGTGAGGAGCTGGCTGGGGCGGAACGCGGTGACCAGCGACCCGCTGCCGGGGCTGGCGACCACGAGGCCGCCGTTGTCGGCCACGCCGCGCGGGGTCACCTCGCGCCAGCCTTCGGTCGCCGTCGGCCGCAGGAACACCTGCCAGAAGTTGTTCTCATCAGCGGCTGAGCCGCCCATCTCCACGACCGTCCAGCTTGCGCCGCCGGCCGCCGCGAACGAGGTCGTGAGCGGCGGCGTCGCCGGAACGGCCGACAGCGACGCGGAGGGCGCCGGCTTGCTGCCGCAGCCGGCCACCACCAGGCACGCGACGGCGATGATGGCGCCCGCGGTCGTGCGTGCGCGTGGCGCGGCCGGGTGCTCGCGTGCGGGTGCGTCGAGGGTCGCTGCGCTCATCATGACCTCACGAACCGCTCGGCCGCGTTGGTGAGCTCCACGGAGAACGACGACTCCGAGCTCGCCGTGCCAGGTCCCGGGTCGAAGTCCAGCTCATTGCGGGTATAGCCGCTCGGGTCGATGACGTAGGCCACGTCTGAGTGGGCGATCATCCCGCCGCCCGGCACGATCTCCGCGGCGATCGCGTAGTTCTTCCACGCCTGCTGGAGCTGGGCCAGGCTCCCGGTCAGGAAGAGCCAGTTCGGCACCTTGGTGAGGCGCTCCTGCGCGTCGAATGCCCTGGTGTAAGCCATCGACCGGTACAGCGGGTTGGCCACGATCGCCACGAGCTCCACGTTCCGGGACTTGGCGCCGAGTACCTGGTCGGTGCCCCGGAACTCCTGCGCGATCTGCGGGCAGTCGCTGACGCAGACCGGGTCGAGGAACGTCAGCAGCACGACCTTGCCGCGCAGGCTCGCGAGGCTGACCTGCTTGCCGTTCTGGTCGGTCAGGGTGAACGCGGGAGCCTTGGTGTCCATCGGGGCGGAGTCGCCGTCGATCGCCTGGGCGATGATCGGCGAGGCGGTGTGGTTCGTCTGGGCCAGCGCCATCGGCGCGGCGCCCAGCAGGACGATCGCCACGGCCCAGACGGCGACGACCGCGCCCGTGCCCGCCGCGCCGAACGAGCGCGCCAGCCGGGCGGGCTGGGCCTGCCAGCCCCACCGGGGGACCGGGTCCGGCTCGGTCACCACGGCTGGCTCGGTCACCACGGCAGGGGCCGGACTCAGCGCCAGATAACCGGCGACCACCACGAGCGCCATCGGAATCATGCTGTTCGGGTCGGTGCCCAGGCCGCCGAAGAAGCCGAGGTCCTCGATCAGCACCCAGTCCGCGAGGCAGAGCACCACCATGGCAATGACTGTCGCTCTGAGCAGCCAGGGAGCGGGAGCCCGCAGGCCCACCTCGGGCAGCCCGGCGCTGAGCAGGCCTGCCCCGATGGCCGCCAGTGCGATCACGGCGAACAGGTTCACCGCGAAGCCGTGCGCCGCTGTGAACGAGGCGAAGCCGCGCACCCACCCGGCCAGGAATGCCGGCTGCGGCGTACTGGCCATCGAGCTGACCATGCCGGTGAGCGTGCCCTGCTGGCCGTGCACCGTGCCCTGCCAGAAGCCCCGTCCGGGCCAGGCCTGCAGCACGGCCATGCCGACGAAGAACAACCCCAGCACCGACAGCACCGCCCGGCCGAGCCGTGCGGAGTGCCAGGTGCGCTCAGGCAGTGCGACCAGGGCCCCTGCCGCGCAATAGAACAGCGCCGCGCCGGGCGCGCCGAACAGCCAGGTCAGTCCGGGAGCGAAGATCCCGCCGAAAGCCTCGCCGAACACCCAGACCACCAGTCCCCAGCCCACGCTGGCGAGTCCGGCCAGGCGCGACCAGAAGCCCCGGGGCGCGGCGATCAGCCACACGCCGATGCCGAGCTGGATCCAGACTGCCGAGGCGCCGGCCTGAATCGGGTGGTACGACCATGTGGTGCCGGCCCAGTTCACCACGTGCTGCACCCAGGCGGGCGAGCTCGAAGCCGTGGGCTCGATCACCTGGGAGGGCAGCCCGGCCGCCATGGCGGGCTGGGCCTGCAGCAGGCCATCGAAGATCCAGATGACGCCGAAGCCGACCCGCAGCAGCTGCCGCCAGGCCGGCTCGGGTGTGGCGAACCGCGCTGCCCTGGCCGGGCGGAGCCACTCCCTGGCGCTGACCCAGGCCACTGCCAGGATCGCGAAGATCAGCAGCACGTAGATCCCCTGGTGCAGCAGCGCCGCACGGAACGCCGCGACCAGGGTCGGGTTGTTGTCGTTCAGTCCGGAATTCATCCCAGGCATCGGGAATCAATGTCTCCCTATGTGTGTCACCCTGGCAGCTTGGGTGGCGATGCATGCGCGGACAGCGACCTGCTCGCGGCCTGAATGGTCGCGTCGATGGTCGCGCGCTGAGCGTTAAGCCTCCGCAACGCCCGCTGCAAGTTTGCCGTGTCTTTGGTCTTCGCTTGCGGATTTGGGGCCACCATCAGCGCGGCGACGTCCGTCTGCACGTCGACGGCGTCGGGTGCCGCCCAGTTCACCAGCCCGGTGACGACGCTGGGCAGGTTGAAGCTGGCCAGGGACTCGGTGACCTGGTACTGCTCCAGGTCGTCGATCTGCTCATTGTTGGCGGGCTCGCAGTTGGCCGCGCCCTGGTTGGCGATGCTGATCGTGTCCTGGATTTCCGACGCATTGCGGGCCTCGCGCATCGCGGTCAGCGACTCACCGACCCCGGCCGCGCATGACTCGATGTCGTAGTTCACGTCGCTCACGAAGCCGCGCAGGTCGGAGGTGCGCTGCGCCTGCGACGGCTTGTGCACCAGGGCGACCAGCACCGCGCCGACCACCAGCAGGGCAAGCGCTAGCAGCACCCACCGCGGGGTGCGGCGCGTTCCCCACCCGCTTCCCCGAATGGGCACGTACGGGGGATCGGCGCCCGGGCGCCCGCCAGGCGGTCCGGTCTGCCCTGCAACCGGGCCCGGGGGTATGGCCATGTATCAGCTCCGCGCGTCCATCAGGGCGATGCCCTGGTTCAGGTCGGCCACGGTCACGGCGCCGATGACGTGCTTGACGATGCGGTGCCGGGCGTTGAGGAAGAACGTCTGCGGCAGCGCGTACACGCCGTAGGACGTCGTGACCGGAGAGGGGAACGGGTCGACGCCGACCGGGTACGTGACGTCGCCCGCGTGCACGAACTTCTGGGCTGGCCCCGCCTGGTCGTTGGCGTCGATGCCGATGATCAGGTCCTTGCCATGGTGCTCGGCGTAGTACTTGGCCAGCAGCGGAGTCTCGCGCTTGCACGCGGTGCACCAGGACGCGAAGAAGTTGATGATCAGCGGCCGCCCGGCGTACCCGGCCAGCGAGACGTGCTGGCCGGCGTGGCCGAGCAGGCCGATCGTGAAGGTCTTGGCCACGGGCTGGACCCGCGGCGGCGTCGCCTTGCTGCCGGCGGTGACCACGGTAATCGCCGCGATCGCGAGCAGCGCGGCGGCGGCACCGGCCAGGACCATCTTGCTCTGCCGGCTCATGCGGCGAAGCCGGCCGGCGACCGCGCGCGGAACCGGGCGGGCCGCTGCGCGTTCGTCTGTCTGCTGCGACGGGTGGCTAGTCATGACACGCTCATATTGCCGCCGGCGACACCGGCGGGTACGTCGTTCGTCGCGGTTGCGCCGGTGAGCTGGGCGGAATCCGCTGGATCGGCCGGAAGCACGACCTCGAATGTAGCGCCCGCACCTGGCGTGCTGCGCGCCAGCACCTCTCCGCCGTGCCCGTGCGCGATGGCACGGGCCAGCGCCAGGCCCAGGCCGGTGCCCCTCGGCTTGCCCGAGCCGGTGCGGAACCGGTCGAAGATGTAGGCGAGCTCGGATTGCGGAATGCCCGACCCGGAGTCCGCAACGATCACCCGGACCGAGCCCCGGATGCGCCGCACGGCGAGCCTGATTACGTCGCCGGAGCGGGTGTGCTGGATCGCGTTCTCCAGCAGCGCGTCCACGGCCAGGCCGAGGCGCTCACGGTCGGCGCTGACCGTGACCGGGTCGAGCCTGCCGAGCTGCCAGCGCCGCTCGGCCGTCGGCCGCCAGCGTCTCAGCACCTCCATGATGAAGCCATCAAGGGCAACGGGCTCGGGCCGGAGAAAGTCGGAATTCTCCGACGTGGCGATCAGCAGCAGCTTCTCGGCGAGACTCTTGAGCCTGGTCAGCTCGCCGACCACGACGTGGACGTCACGGCTGTGCAGGGGGTCGGTGAGGCTGCCCGCGAGCAGCTCGGCGTGGCCGAGGGCGATCGTGATCGGGGTCTTGAGCTGATGCGACGCGTCCTGCAGGAACCTGCGCTGGGCCGCGAGCAGCCGGGCGTTCTCCTCGCTGACCCTGGCCCGCTCGGTGTCGGCGGCCTGCCGGCGGTGGGCGTACCGCATCACGAGCCCGAACATCAGCAGCAGCAGGGTGATCCAGATGAAATGGAACGGCACGGCCTGCCACCGGGCATAGATCACGATGCAGGCGAGCCCGAGCAGCACGAGCGAGACCCAGGCGGCGTCGAGCGCATCGGGCCTGCCGCGCCAGCCGCCCGGCTGGCCGAGGCGCCGCAGCACCGGGAGCCCGGCGCTGCTACGAAGCGAGCTGATACCCGGCACCGCGCACCGTCTTGATCAGGTCGAAACCGAGTTTCGACCGGAGCCGCCGGACGCACACGTCGACGACGTTGGAGCCGGGGTCGAAGTCGTATCCCCAGATGGACGCCAGCAGCTGCTCCTTGCGCACCGATTGGCCCGCGTGCTCCATCAGCGCCTTGAGCAGCAGGAACTCCAGCCGGGTCAGGGCCACCGGACCCGCGCCGATATCGGCCTGGAGGCGGCCGACGTCGAGCACGAGCTCGCCCACCCTGAGCACCTCGTTGGCCTGGTGCTGCTCGCCGCGCAGCTGGACCCGCACCCGGGCCAGCAGTTCCTCGAGCGAGAACGGCTTGGTCAGGTAGTCGTGTGCGCCGAGGTCAAGGCAGGTGACCTTCGTGGTCACGTCGTCCAGGCAGGAGAGCACGAGCACCGGCTGCTCGGGACGCTCGCGTATCAGCGCGGTCAGCACCGACCTTCCGTCCATGTCCGGCATGATCAAATCGAGGATGACCAGGCCATACTCGCCGAGACTTGCCCGCCGGAGCGCCTCTGACCCGTCCGAGGCGCAATCGATCGCATACCCGGCTGCCGACAGTGCCCGGGCAATGAACCCCCGGATCTTCGGCTCGTCGTCGACCAGCAATATGCGGGCCGATGGCGGCGAATATTGGGCCAAACGGTCTGTGATCATTGCGCACTTCGCTATCGCACTGGCCACATCAGCGGGTGTGGCGACCGACCCGCCCCTCGGCACGCGTATTTGCTTAGCACAGGATCTACTCCATATGCCGTGTTCAGGTCAAGCGTGATGAAGTTCAGCGCAAACCTTTGCACATCGTGATGTAAGAGGCCAGAGGGGTTTGATTCCTGTGGCTGAATTGATATTCAGCCCAGCGCTACACTATGGTGACTCTCCGTAATTCGAGATAAGCAGAGAGTGACCAAACCGCAGGGTACGTGCGGCAGGGGATGGCCTTGACGCTGCCGGCGGTGCCGGGCCTGACCATGACAATTTCGTCATTCAGGGCGGTCTTCCTTGCCGTGCTCACCGCGAGGGCCGGAAGATTCGAGGCGTCAGACAGCTTCCGGTGGCCGGACGCGCCATGGCGTGTGCCCGGGTCGGGCTGCTCGTGTACAGAAGCGAGGTGATGGCTGGTGTCATTGCCGGCCAGGATTTCAGTCCTCGTCGTGGCGTTCCTCGCGGTCGTCGCGATCGGGGCCTTTGTGGTACTCCGCTATTTCCTCGGCGGCCCGCCGACCGAGGACTACGCCTCGGGCGTCACGCCGAACACGGGCGCGGTGGTGCACGTGGTGCTGCAGGAGGACCCGCAGAACACGGTCAGCACGCACCCGGACTGGGTTTCCTACTTCATCCAGAACCCGCAGACCAAGGCCTGGGTGCACACCACGTTGTTCCAGGTGCCCGCGGGCAGCCGGATCGACATGACCATCTACGGGTTCGACGGCTGCACGCCGCTGCGCAACAACGTCTGGGGCCAGGTGACCGGGACTCTCGGCGGCGTCGAGTACGTCGATGGGAAGCCGGTTAGCCAGATCAACTCCTATTCGGGCTGCAACATCGGGCACACGTTCTCGATCCCGGGGATCAACCTGAACGCCCCGATGGCCACGCCGTCGAATCCAAATGCAAACCTCTGCGGCACCTCGCCGTGCAGCCCGACGACGACCCCGAAGAGCGACTACAAGGTGATGACGTTCAGCTTCAACTCGCCGCACGTGACCGGCAGCTACTTCTGGCAGTGCCGGGTTCCGTGCGGCGGCGGGTTCGTAACCGGATTTGGCGGTCCCATGCAGACGTTCGGCTTCATGACCGGCAACATGGTGGTGGTGTCCTGATGGCCGCCGAGTCGTCGGCACCGGCGCAGTCGGCCGGGCCATCGGGCGAGCCGAACCACGGCATCCGGATCTTCATCCCGTGGCTGATCCTGTCCGTGGTGGCGGACGTGCTGATCTGGGCGGTCTGGGGCCCGCACCTGCCGCCGGGCGACATGTCCTCGTCAGCGTCCAACCAGCAGTTCGACATCAAGGTGATGGCCGTGATGGCCGCCCCGGTGACGCTGTTCGTGCTGGTGTACTTCGCCTACGCCCTGATCGTATGGCGTCACCGCGAGGGCGACGAGGAAGACGGCCCGCCGATCCACGGCAACACCCGGGTGTCGGCCACCTGGATCACGCTCAGCTCGGTGATCGTGCTCGGGCTGTTCGTCTTCGGCACCATCGAGCTGGTCACGTCGAACGGCGCGGGCGCCGGCGAGGGAGCCAGCCCGATCTGGAAACCGCCCGGGAACACCGTGCAGGTGCAGGTCATCGGGCAGCAGTGGAAGTTCACCTACCGGTACCCGCAGTTCGGCGGGTTCGAGACCACGCACCTGGTGCTCCCGGTCGGTGAGTGGGTGGAGTTTCACGTGACCTCGATCGACGTGATCCACAGCTTCTGGGCCTACCAGCTCGGGGTCAAGGCCGACGCGAACCCGGGCGTGGACAACGTCGCGTACACCAAGATCACTAACGCCGGCACAATCACGGTGCGCTGCGCCGAGCTGTGCGGGCTCTGGCACGGCGCGATGTTCGACTACGGCCAGGCCGTGTCCCTGAGCGCGTTTGATACCTGGGCGAAGGGGACCGAGGTGCACCTTGCCTCGATAACCAAGATGCTGCCGCCGTACGCGCTCACCTACGACCCGACGACGGTCGCACAGATGAGCAAGGCCATGGTCGCGGCCGGGCTCACCGGCGGCGCCGGCCTGTACTACCCGCCAAACGATCCGGCGCAGCCGTGAGTGATTGCCGCGCTGACACTGCGATGAAGAGGTGACCGGATGGCCATCGAGACACAGCCGGAGCAGGCGCATGGTGCTGGCGGAGCAGAGCCCGCAGGCCCGCGGCGGCGGCCGTGGTGGATGCGCCCGGCGATCCACACGGCGATCATCGGGGCGGTAATCGGCTACGCCCTCGGGCACCTGCTCGGCAACTTCCTGGCTTCGAACAACGTAGCTACCGAGTACCCGAACCTCGCGCTGTCCGACTCCAGCGACTGGCCGATCGTGCTCGGCTACGGCTTCGCCATCGTCGGCTGGGTGATCGGTCTGGGTGTGCTCAACGACCTGTTCCGGCAGGTGATCGGGCGGCCGGTCCGGGTCGAGGCGCACGAAGAGACCGAGGGCGTCAACGCCGGCGTGGCCAAGTACTTCCGGTTCACCCTCGACCACAAGGTCGTCGGGATCCAGTACCTGGTCGGCATGGTCATCTACTTCTGCACGGCCGGCCTGTTCGCGATGGCCATCAGGGCCGAGCTGCTGTCGCCCACGTACCACCTGTTCAGCTCCTCGGCGTACGTCGAGATCGTGGGCGAGCACGGCACGATGATGATGATGCTGATGACCTCGGTCATCATCGGCCCGTTCGGCAACTACCTGGTGCCGCTGATGATCGGGTCCAAGCGAGTCGCGTTCCCCAGGATCGAGGCGCTGTCGTTCTGGCTCACCCCGATGGCGTTCCTGATCCTGCTGTCCGGGCTGATGCTCGGCGGGTTCCCGTTCGGCTGGACCGGCTACGCACCGCTCTCGATCGAGTCGACGCTCGGAGCCGACTCGTACGCGATGGCGTTCGGGCTGATGGGGTTCTCGGTCATCCTGGCCGGGTTCAACATCATTGTCACGGTGATCTGCTATCGGGCACCCGGCATGCGCTGGAGCCGGATCCCGATGTTCGTTTGGGGGATGGTCTCTGTCTCATTCCTGTTCGTGCTCGCCGCGCCGGTGCTGATCGGCGGCATGTACATGATGATCACCGACCGGACCGCGCAGACCGCGTTCTTCGTTGACACCCTCGGCGGCAGCAACTACCTGTACCAGAACCTGTTCTGGTTCTTCGGCCACCCGGAGGTGTACATCCTGGCGCTGCCCGGGTTCGGCGTCGTCCTGGAGCTCCTTCCGGTGTTCTGCC
Source organism: uncultured Actinomycetota bacterium (assembly GCA_963778075.1). Taxonomy (GTDB): domain Bacteria; phylum Actinomycetota; class Actinomycetes; order Streptosporangiales; family Streptosporangiaceae; genus JASHPR01. The sequence continues at coordinate 190,187 of CAVZTJ010000003.1, forward strand.
GCAAGCCGCTGTTCGGCTACAAGGTCGCCGCGGCCGGCATGATCGGCGTGACGCTGCTGAGTTTCTTCGTGTGGCAGCACCACCTGTTCGACTCCGGCATCAACCCGGACATGCGCCCGGTGTTCATGCTCACCACCGAGCTGATCTCGATCCCGACCGGGTTCATCTTCCTGGTGGCCGTGGGCACGGTGTGGAAGGCGAAGATCAGGTTCACGGTGCCGATGCTGTTCGCGCTCGCGTTCTTCTTCAACTTCCTGATCGGCGGGATCTCCGGGGTGTTCCTCTCCGACGTCCCGGCGGACACCACCGAGCACGGCAGCTTCTTCGTGATGGCGCACTTCCATTACACGATCATGGGCGGCCTGATCTTCGCGTTCATGGGCGCCTGCTATTACTGGCTGCCGAAGATGATGGGCATCAAGCTCAACCAGACGCTGGGCAAATGGCATTTCTGGACCATGTTCATCTTCTTCAACTCCACGTTCCTGCCGCTGTTCGCGGTCGGCATGGCAGGCCAGCCGCGCCGGGTCTTCGAGTACGCGCGGAACCTGGAGACGCTGAACGACTGGGTGTCGATTTCCGCGTTCTGCCTGGGTGGCTCGATCCTGATCTTTGTGATCAACTTCGTCTGGTCCACGGTCATCGCGCGGGTGCCCGAGGTGGGCAACCCCTGGCGGTCCCGCGGCCTGGAATGGCAGGTTTCCTCGCCGCCGCCGCCCGGCAACTTCGCCCACGTCCCCGTCGTGCTCTCCGGCCCGTATGAGTACGGCACGCCCGGCGCCCCGCCGGTCGCCGACCTCAACCCGCCGGCCGGGGTGGTCAGCACGGCGTACGCCGGGGCCGACACCGCAAGAGCGGAGGCATAGCGATGGCCGAGACAACCGAGCAGCCCCCTCCGGGACTGACCAGGGAAGCCGAGGAGGCCGGCTTCTATCACGAGGCGGCGCTGAACGCCTCGTGGACCGGCGCCCGGCTGGCCCTCGGCGGCCTCTCGTTCGGGTTCGGCGCGTTCGTGTTTGCGTTCTTCTACCTGAAATCGCTGAACTCGCACCACCTGTGGTACCCGTCGGGCTTCAAGGCACCGCAGGCCTGGGTGGGCATTGTGGTCATGCTGGCGGTCGTGGTCAGCGCGCTGCTGCAGTACCTGGTGCTGCAGCGGATCAAGGCCGGCCACAAGGGCATCTGGCTGAACGGCGCCTGGGTGGCCCTGGTGCTCGGCCTGGTCGCCGTCGGAATCGAGATCTGGCAGCTGACCGCGCTGCCGTTCTATCCGGGTGCCGCCGGGTTCGCCAGCGTGTTCGTGGGCTTCTGGCCGGTCTTCCTGACCGTTGTCTTCTGCGCCATGGTGTGGCTCGAAACCCTGATCATGCGGGCGCGGCAAATCCCCGAGATTGCCTTCGTGGAGCAGCCGGCGACCTACGTGGAGGCCTTCGCCGTGCAGCGCTTCCAGGCCTCGCTGAGCGCGTTCACCGTGGTCTGGAACTATCTGGCTGTGGTCGCGATCGTGGCCTGGGTGCTGTTCTACCTGGTCCACTGATCCGATGAGCCCGGTCCTGGCGCACTGGTCGGCTGTCTGGCCGGCTGCGGCCATCTACCTGGTGGTGGCCTGCGCGCACCTGGCCGGGACGCTTCGCGGCGGGCTTGGCGGCGCGGCCGGCCGCCGCGCGCTGATCATCGAGGCGGCCCTCTTCCAGGGCGGGCTGCTGCTCGCGCTGCTGGCTATCGTGTCGCCGCTGCGCTACTGGTCCGGGATCTACATCTGGGTACACGCGCTGCAGGACCTCGTCCTGGCCATCGTGGCGCCCGGGCTGATCGTGGTCGGCGCGCCGTGGTCGGCCCTGGCGAGGTCCGTGGGCCGGCGGCAGATCGGCCAGCGCGCACCGGACAGCCCGGCCGCGGGGCCGCGGCAGCCCTGGTGGCTGCGGTGGCCGCTGGCCACGGTCGTGGCGTTCAACGTGATCTGGCTAGGCTGGCACCTGCCCGCGCTGTTCGACAAGGTGCCGGCCAGCGCCGCGGTCGCGGCGCTCGAGTACGTGCTCTACCTCGGCGCGGGCATCTTGTTGTGGCTGCAGCTCATCGGGTCGCGGCCATGGACGCCGGCGGCCCCGCCGATGCGCCGGGTCGCGCTGCTGGTCGGCACCGTGGTCGCGGACACCATCCTCGGCATGGTGCTGGTGTTCGGCTCCGGCGTCTTCTACCGGTACTACGGCAACTCGTGGCATCACGTGATGACCATGGTCGACGACCAGCAGCTAGCAGGCGCCGTTCTGTGGATGGGCGGGCTGCCGCCCATGATCTCGGCCGCGGTGGCCGTGCTCATACGATGGCTGAACGACGAGGAGTCTGAGGATCTCTCGGCGGGCATCGACCGCCTGCTGACCCAGCGAAGCTCAGCCTGGCCATCGCGGCCGAGGTTCCGATGAGTGAATTCGTTTGCAGGAGGCGCAAGTGCCTATAACGTTCCTCGCGCAGTCGACGTCTGACAACGCCCCCGGTGGCGCTGTGCTCACGTTCGCCTTCCCGATCGTCCTGTTCGCCATCATCGCCGTGGTGCTGTATTACCTGCTGTTCGCCAGGCGCCACCCGCGGGTCCCGTCCCGGCGGATCGTGCTGACCAGCTCAACTGGCGGGGCGCCGGATGGCGGGACGGCGCACGCCGCGGCGGTCGCGGCCGGGCTGCCGACAGCGTCCGGCGGCGGCGCGGCCGAGTCCGCTTCCGAGCCCGCGGGCGCCAAGCGGGATACGCTGGCCGATGCCGCCGATGGGGGCACGACTACGACCGGTAGTGTATCGGGCGAAGCACCAGGCGACTCGGAGCAAGCAGGCGACTCGGAGCAAGGCACGGAGGCCAGCGAGTGACACAAGCCACGGACGCGCTGTCCGGGCACGAAGCCGGGTCGGCGCTTGGCGCCCCCGGTCGGCGTTCGGCGCGCCTGCTGGCCAAGTCGCTGCTCGCCCTGACCAAGCCGAGGATCATCGTCGAGCTGCTGGTCACGACCGTGCCGACGATGCTGCTGGCCCGGCGCGGCGTGCCCGCGGTCGAGCTGATCGTCGTCACCCTGCTCGGCGGCACGCTCGCCGCTGGCAGCGCCAACACGATCAACTGCTTCATCGACCGCGACATCGACGCCGTGATGAAGCGCACGTCGCGCCGGCCCCTGGTGGCCAAGGGCGCCGCGATCAAGCCGGCCGAGGCCCTGGTGTTCGGGATCCTGCTCGGTGCCGCCTCCACCGTGCTGCTCGGCACCCTGGTCAACTGGCTGGCGGCCGCGCTCGCCGACGCGGCGATCTTGTTCTACATCTTCGTCTACACGCTGGGGCTGAAACGGCGGACGGCATCGAACATCGTCATCGGCGGTGCCGCGGGCTGCTTTCCCGTGCTCGTCGGCTGGGCGGCGGTGACCGGCCGCATCGGCCTGCCAGCGATCGTGCTCTTCGCCGTGATCTTCTTCTGGACCCCGCCGCACTTCTGGGCTCTGGCGATGAAGTTCCGCGACGACTACGCGGCGGCCAACGTGCCGATGCTGCCGGTGGTGGCCTCGGCCTCGGTGGTGACCCGCAAGATCGTGGTCTACTCCTACATCATGGTCGCGGTCACGCTCGCGCTGGTCCCGTACGCAGGCTGGCTGTACGGGTGCTGCGCGGTCGGGCTCGGCACCTGGTTCCTGGCCGAGGCCCACGCCCTGCGGGGCCGGGTCGCCGCCGGGGACGCGCCTGCGCCGATGCGCCTTTTCCACCGGTCCATCCTTTATCTGACGCTATTGTTCGTCGGCGGTGGCGGTGACTGCGCTACTACCTGTGGGTCGGTGGTAGCGGCCTGTAAGCCGCGGCGCACAATCTGAGCTATGAGCACGGACGGGTGGTCATAGCTCAGAAGGAAGCCATACCCGGCGAGCCTTCCTTCGCCGCGCCGCCAGCGCGGCCGCGATCGCGGCCGTCCCCGGTGCCGTCGTCGCGGGCTGCGGCGAGGCGGGCGGCTTGGCCAGGCCCACAGCGGCAGGCAGGCGGGCTGCGGCCGTGCGCCAGGTGCCGGAGAACTCGCTGCCCGGCGACCCGGACTGGTGGATCACCAAGGTCGGCGCCCCGGACGAGGTCATGGGGTACGCGGGGCAGAGCAGCGTGCTGCCGGGCCGGCTGGTCGACCTGTACGTGTCCACGACCGCACGGGAGTTCAAGGTCGTGGCGTTCCGCGTCGGCTGGTACAACGGCGACCTGGCTCGGCGGGTCTGGGAGTCCGGCCCGGTGCGCGGGCTGCGGCAGAAGCCGGCCGGCTTCATCGAGAAGACCAGCACGGTCACCACCGACTGGGGCACCTCGGTGACCGTGCCGACCGACGGCTGGCCGGCCGGGTCGTACCTGCTCCGCCTCGACGCGCACTCCGGCGCGCAGCGCTATATCCCGCTGACGATCCGCTCCTCGAGCGCGGCGGGCAAGGTGGTGCTGAAGAACTGCGTCGCGACCTGGCAGGCCTACAACACCTGGGGCGGCTACGACCTCTACAAGGGCCCGGACGGCAGCTACGGCACGCGCTCGTATGCGGTCAGCCTTGACCGGCCCTACGACCAGGAGGGCGCCTACCTGTTCATGGTCTACGAGCGCAAGCTGATCAACCTGGCCGAGCGCATGGGGCTGCCGCTCGCGTACCTGACCAGCATGGACATCGCCAGCGACGCGCACGCTCTGGACGGCGCGAGCGCGCTGGTCTCGCTCGGCCACGACGAGTACTGGTCCCCGCCGGAACGCGCAAGCGTGACGGCGGCCAGGGATGCCGGGGTCAACCTGGCGTTCCTCGGCGCGAACGCGATGTTCCGGCGGACCCGGCTCGAGCCGACCTCGCTCGGCGCCGACCGCATGGTGATCTGCTACAAGACCAGCTACCAGCAGGACCCGATGTACGGCAAGGACAACGCCCTGGTGACCAACAACGCCTGGCGGGAGCCGCCGGACCCGGATCCGGAATCGTCGGTGATCGGGACCCTGTACGAGAGCTACCCGACCGTGGCCGACTACGTCGTGGTCACGCCGGACGCCTGGATGTTCGCCGGAACCGGTGCGCGCAAGGGCACCAGGTTCGCGTCCCTGGTGGGCATCGAGTACGACCGGGTCAACCCCGGCTACCCGGTGCAGCGGCCGATCCAGATCCTGTCCCACTCGCCGCTGACCTGCAACGGGGTCAACAGCTACTCCGATTCCGCCTACTACACGCACCGCAGCGGGGCCGGGGTGTTCAACGCGGGGACGATGCGCTGGGTGGAGTCGTTCGGGCCGCCGCTGTACCACTGGGGGATCGCCGTGGCGTGCGGCGCGTTCACCCGCCGGGTGACCGCAAACGTCCTGCGCGCGTTCGCCGACGGCCCTGCCGCGGCGAAGCACCCGGCGCACGACAACCTGGCCGCGATGCACGAATGGCCCGGCGACCCGATCTCCGCCGGGCACAACCTCTGGCCGCCGATAACGCTCTGAGCCCGCGTATGCTCGAAGGCATCTCCCTCCCCCCTGGAGGTTTCCTGTGAGTGCGGCAACGAACTTGCTGCGCGGACGCCAGGCCAGATGGGCGGTACCGGTCGGCGCGGTGGCGGCGGTCGGAATCGTCGTCGCGGGATCTGTGATCGCCCGCGGCCAGGCCACGCCCGCGCTTCCCGCCCGGACCACGGCGCAGCTGCTGGCCGCGGTCGACAATCCCGCCGCGCTGCCGTCCGCGATGACGGCGACCGTGCAGGAGACCGCATCGCTCGGCCTGCCCGACCTGCCGGGCTCGTCCGACCCGCTGTCCGGCCTCTCGCTGCTGTCCGGCACGCACACGTTCAAGGTCTGGTACGACGGCCCGGCCAAGGTGCGGGTGGCGGTCCCGGTGTCCATGGGCGAGACCGACGTGCGCCGGGACGGCCGCAACGCCTGGCTCTGGGACAGCCAGACCAACAAGGCGACGCACTACATCCTGCCGGCCGGGGCCGCGGACACCATCCTGCCGGCCGGGGCTGCGGACACCATCCTGCCGGCCGGGGCCGCGGACACCCCGCCGAACGTCGCGCAGGCGCAGCGCGTCCCAACGCCGCCGCAGCTGGCCAAGCAGATCCTGGCCGCGGTGGGCTCCACAACCAAGGTCGGCCTGCAGCAGAACGTGACCGTCGCCGGCCAGCCCGCTTACCAGCTCTCGCTGGCGCCCAAGGACAGCCGCTCGCTGATCGGGCAGGTCAGGATCGCCATCGACGCGAGCAACTCGCTGCCGCTGCAGGTACAGGTCTTCGCGCGCGGCGCGGCCAGCCCGGCGTTCAGCGTCGGCTACACCTCGCTCTCGTTCGCCAGGCCCGCCGCGTCCAACTTCGCGTTCTCCCCGCCGCCGGGCGCGAAGGTGAAGACGGTCACGGTCCCGCCCGGCGCGCCATCCGGAGTGTCCAGCCTGCCGAACCTGCCCGCCGGCAGTTTTTACGCCAGCCGCAAGGGCGCCGCGCCGACCGGCTCGATCGTTTTCCGGATGAACGCAAGTAACGGCCAGGTCGTGACCGAGAACGACGACCAGCAGATTCCGGCCGCCGCGCGCAAGCAGCTCGAGGCGGCCGTGGCGCAGAGCCTGCCCGCGTCGATGCCCAAGGCACAGCGGGCCGCGCTGCTGAAGAGCGTGGCGAGCGGGAAGCCGGTCACGATCACGACGGCCGGGAGCCCAGGCAGCAGCGGCTGGACCGGGTACGCGCCAATGTCGGGGTACAGCTCCGCAGCCATCAGCGTGGGCACGCCCTCCTCGGCCGGGCCCACGGTGCTGGGCAAGGGCTGGCTGTCGGTGGCGGTGCTGTCTGGCGCGTTCTCCGCCAACGGCGGCTTCACCCCGAACGGCGGATCAGCCAACATCGTCGGTGCGCTGATGAGCGCGTCCACGCCGGTGCACGGATCCTGGGGCAGCGGGCGCCTGCTCCGCACCAGCCTGCTCTCGGCGCTGATGCTGTCCGACGGCAAGGTCCTGGTCGGCGCCGTCGTCCCCTCAGTCCTGTACGCGGACGCGGCGCACCTGCGGTGAGCCTGGGCACCGGCCAGGACGAGGTCAGCTTCGGCGGAGCTGAACGCGTCGAACCCAAGCCCAGTTCCCTGAACGTTGACGCCAGCGGGCTGGCCATCGCCACCATGGGATTGGCCAAGCGGTTCCGCGACCAGCTGGCCGTCGCCGGGATCGACCTGGCCGTGCCGCGCGGCACCGTCTACGGGTTCCTCGGGCCGAACGGTTCCGGCAAGACGACCACGATCCGGATGCTGCTCGGGCTGATCCAGCCCACCGGTGGCAGCCAGCGGCTGCTCGGCGTGAGCATGCCGGCGGGCGCGAACGCCGTGCTGCCCAGGGTGGGATCGCTGGTGGAGGGGCCGGCCTTCTACCCGCAGCTGTCCGGCTGGGACAACCTGGCCAGGCTGGACGCGGCGGACCGGACCGCCAGCCCGCGGACCGCCGCGGCCAGGATCGATGCGGCCCTTGACCGGGTCGGGCTGCTCCCGGCCGGCGGCAAGCACTACCGCGCGTACTCGCTCGGCATGAAGCAGCGCCTGGCCATCGCGGCCGGACTGCTGCAGCCGCGTGAGCTGATGATCCTGGACGAGCCGACGAACGGCCTCGACCCGCAGGGCACCCGCGAGGTCCGGAGCCTGATCAAGCAGATCGCCGCCGACGGCACCACGGTCTTCGTGTCCTCGCACCTGCTGGCCGAGGTGGAGCAGATCTGCTCGCACGTCGGCGTGATGCGGGCCGGCGAGCTCGTGTTTCAGGGGACTCTCGAGGAGCTGCGGAGCCGGGGCACCGCCCGGATCCTGGTGCGCACCGCCGAGCCCACGCCCGCCGCGCGGGTGCTGGACCGGCTCGGGCTCACCGACGTGCGTGCCGACGGCAGGGAAGTGACGGCGCAGCTCGGCGAGCTGGCCCCGGAGACCGTGTGCGCCGAGCTCGTGCACGCCGGCGTGCCGGTGGCCGGCCTGGAAACCCCCAGGGCCAGCCTGGAGGACCTGTTCGTCGAGCTCACCGGCGAGGGCTTCGATGTCAACGGCTGACGTGGCCGCGCCGGAAGCCGCCGGGCAGCCGGCGGCGGGCGGGCAGCTTCGCGCGGTGGTCGGCTGGCTCCGGCTGCTGCGGTCCGAGCTGCGGCTGACCTTCGGCCGCAAGCGCAACCTCGTGCTGCTCGCCGTGCTCGCCGCGGTCCCGGTGCTGCTCGGCCTCGTGCTCAGGTTCTCCTCGGGTGCCAGCAACGGCGGCGGAGGTGGCGGCAACGGCAACGGGCCGGCGTTCCTCAGCCAGGTCACCGGCAACGGCGTGTTCCTGGCGTTCCTCACCCTCGTGGTCGAGTCGACGCTGATCCTGCCGCTCGTCGTCGCGATCGTGACCGGCGACTCGATCGCGGGCGAGGCGAACCGGGGCACGCTGCGCTACCTGCTCACGGTGCCGGCCGGGCGGACGCGGCTGCTCGGGATCAAGCTCACCGCGAACGTGGCCTTCTGCGCGGGCGCGTGCCTGCTCGTTTCCGCGGTCGCCGTGGCCGTCGGCGCGGTCCTGTTCCCGGTCGGGCCGGTCACGCTGCTGTCCGGCAACGCGGTCCCGCTGGGGGATGGGCTGCTGCGGCTGCTGTTCGTGACCCTCTACCTGGCCGCGGCGATGGCCGCGCTCGGTGCGATCGGGCTGGCGATCTCCACGCTCACCGAGCACCCGATCGGCGCGATCGCGGCGGTCCTGGTGATCGCGCTGGCCAGCGAAGTCGCCGACAGCGTGTCACAGCTCAACGTCATCCACCCATACCTGCCGACGCACTGGTGGCTGTCGTTCGACTCGCTGCTGCGGGTGCCGATCGTGTGGCCCGAACTCGGCCACGGCCTGCTCTCGTTCGCCGTCTACATCGTCATCTTCTGCTCGATCGCGTGGGCCCGCTTCACCACCGCCGACGTGACCAGCTAGCCGATCGCCGTCTCCGCACTACCTGCCGGCCTCGAACGATCCGGTTGTCACCGCGGCCACCGATTACACCCATGCGCCCCACGGCTTTCACAGCGTCGGGAATCTAGTCAGCGGTTTGCTGGGCCTTTGTAGATGCGGCCCTCCTTGTCCACGCGGATCCGCTGGCCGTCGTGGGCGTCTAGCGGCCCGGGCAGGAGGACCACGGAGGGGCCGCGGCCGTAGATCTCCCATGCCGCGGCTACCCCGACGGGCAGTATGGCGTCGCGCTCGGTGAGCAGCAGCATCGCCGGGGCGGTTCTCAGCCTGACGCATTCGAGCAGCGTGCTGCTCGAGGAGCTCGATCCGCGGGCCGCCCCCATCAGCAGAGCGGTGCCGGCCAGAGTGACCCCGAACTGGGGATGGTGCTGGTCGATGATCCGCCCGGTCTTCTCGTCGACCCCTCCCCAGAAGCTGACCGGTTCGGTCAGCCTGAGCAGCGGCCCGGACGCGGCTGAGCCGAGGATGAGCTCCCCGGCCATCAGCAGGCTGCCGTCAGCCATAACGGCTGGTCAGGGTGATCTCGCCGGACACGGCGCTTTCGATGCAGTCGGACTGGCTGGCGAGGATGACCATGCAGCCGAGCTTCGCGGGCGCGTAGTAGGCCCACTTCGCCGAGTTCGTCATGACGGCCCCGCCTCGGTCCATGATGTCCGGCTGGAAGTAGGTGCAGGTGTCGCGGATGATCGTCACCCCGCATGCCTCCAGCCCTTGAGCTGCGGCGGGCTCCGACGCGATCACCGACCGGCTGGTGGTGGCGTAGGTGGGCACCCTGACCTCGCGCCCGGCGAGCTGCGCGGCGAAGCCGCGGAGCTGCTGGGCCGACAGGTGCGGCGTACCGATGCTCACCCCGCCGAGCCGCTCATCCGGCGCTCCGGTGGTGAGCTGGCGGTGCGCGGCCATCAGGTCCGCGCCGGTTACCCGCTCACTGAGAACCGGGATCTTCCCCTGTGTCGCCGTCGCCAGGTCCGCCGCCTCCGGGGTGGCGCCGAGGATGTGGAACATCGCCACTCCGCCGCTGGAGGCCGCGGCGGCGCCGAAGGCCTTGCCCCAGTCCTCGGTGACCGCGCTTCCCTGCAGGCCGTCCAGGACCGGGACCAGCGTTCCCGTGCGGCGGCCGATGTGATGGCCGAGCAGAGCGGGCAGCAGGTCCGCGTCCACCTGTGACAGCGCGTCCTGCTCCACCGTAAAGAGGGCCCGCGCGGCGCGGTTCTCCGGAATGTGCAGCCCGGCATGGGGGACGCGGCCGGTGATCGCGGCGCAGATGTCGATCAGGTCCCCGTACCGGTTGGTGCGCAGGCCGATCATGCTGTTGCCGAACACGATCGCGTTGGACTCCGCCCATGCCACGTCGGTGCCCGGGGCGGGGCGGCCGGGCAGCTGGTAGGGCGCGCACGTGAAGGTGGGCTGGCATCCCATTTCGACATAGCTGTCCATGAGCTGCCGCGCCGCCTCGCTGTGGCTGGCGGGCCCGGCGAACAGGTCCGGGCGGCTGCGGTCCAGCCCGCCAACGTTCAGGGTGGTCGGGACGCGGACACGGCCGCCGCCGGACAACAGGGCGCGAGCAAAGTCGAGGCTGGACGGCCCGTGGTAGAGACAGCTGTCGACGTGCGCGGAGGTGATCGGGATCAGCCGCCCCGCGCCCTGGATCTTTGCGGCCGCCAGGATCACCCGCATCGACAGCGCCGCCGCCGGGCCGGAGGCTCCGGCCAGCATCCCGGTCTCGTCGTCGCTCAGCCGGGTCATCCCGCGGGACCGGCCTTCAGGCCGGGAAAGTCCTCCTCCCAGAACTCGGTGTCGCCGCGGCTGTCGCCGGGACGGCCTGCCTCCTGCTCGCGCAGTTCGACCCGGCGGATCTTGCCGGAGATCGTCTTCGGCAGGTCGGCGAACTCCAGCCGGCGGACTCGCTTGTACGGGGCCAGCCGCTCCCTGGCGTAGGCGAGGATCGCGAGCGCGGTGTCGCCGTCGGGCTCGTGGCCTGCGGCCAGAATGACGAAGGCCTTGGGGACCGCGAGCCGGAGCGGATCCGGCGAGGGCACCACGGCCGCCTCGGCGACGGCCTCGTGCTCGATCAGCACGCTCTCCAGCTCGAACGGAGAGATCCGGTAGTCGGACGCCTTGAACACGTCGTCCGTCCGGCCGACGTAGGTGATGTAGCCGTCCGCGTCGCGGGAGGCGACGTCGCCGGTGTGGTAGTAGCCGTCGCGCATGGCCTCGGCGGCGCGCTGCGGGTCGCCGGCGTAGCCGGTCATCAGCCCGAGCGGGGGGTGTGCGAGCGGCAGGCAGATCTCGCCCTCCTCGCCTTGCTCGCCGGTCACCGGGTCGACCAGCGCCACCTCGTAGCCGGGCAGCGGACGGCCCATCGAGCCGAGGCGCAGTTCGGCCCCTGGCGGGTTGCCGATCTGCGCCGTGGTCTCTGTCTGGCCATACCCATCACGGAGCGTCACGTTCCAGGCTCTTCGTATTTGCTCGATGACCTCAGGATTCAGCGGCTCGCCTGCACCGACGCACTCGCGCAGGCTGCGTACGTCAGCGCCGGCCAGGTCGGCCTGCACGAGCATCCGCCAGACCGTGGGCGGCGCGCACAATGAGGTCACGCCGCAGGCGGGCAGCGCGTCGAACAGCGCCTGGGCGCTGAACCGCTCGTGCCCCAGGATCAGCGTGGTCGCGCCAGCGATCCACGGCGCGAACACGTTGCTCCAGGCGTGCTTGGCCCAGCCGGGGGAGGAGATGTTCAGGTGCACGTCGCCGGGCTGCAGGCCGATCCAGTACATCGTGGACAGGTGGCCGGCCGGGTACGACGCGTGGGTGTGCTCGACCAGCTTCGGCTGCGCGGTCGTGCCCGACGTGAAGTACAGGAGCAGGGGGTCGGTCGCTCTGGTCGGGCCGTCGGGAGCGAAGCCTGCCGGCGCGCTCCCGGCGTCGTCGTAGTGGTGCCAGCCCGGTGTGGCCGCGCCGACCACGACCCGGGTCCACGTCCCGTTGAGCCCCTCGAACTTCGCGGTATGGGCGTCCTCGGTGATCACGTGCCGCACGTCGCCGCGGGCGATCCGGTCGGCCAGGTCCTCGGGCCCGAGCAGCGTGGACGCCGGGATGATCACTGCGCCGAGCTTGATCGATGCGAGGATCACCTCCCACAGCGGCGCGATGTTGCCGAGCATGAGCAGCACCCGGTCGCCGCGGCGCGCCCCGAGATCGCGCAGCCAGTTGGCGACCTGGTTCGAGCGCGCGGCCATCTGCGCGTATGTCAGCCGGGTGTCGCTGTCGGCCGTGACCACGCGCAGCGCGTCGCGGTCCGGGTGCTCGGCGGCGAGCACGTCGAACCAGTCGAGCGCCCAGTTGAACTCGTCCAGCCGCGGCCAGGCGAACGCTGCCCTGGCGGCCTCGTAGTCCTCCCGGTGGCGCAGCAGCAGGTCGCGCGCTGCGCGGTAGGCCGCGGTGCCGCTGGATTCGCGGGTTGGCTCAGTCATGCGACCTATCGTGGCAGCTACGCGCGCTGGCCTGCTAGGTCGCCTCGCTCGCGATCTGGGCGCCCCGGGGTGCGGCATCTGCACTCCAGGTCCCAGATCACATGGACGGCCTGTTGACCGACAGCAGGAGTGCGAGGCAGTGCCATTGCTCCGCGGTGATCTGCTCGACCACCGCGGAAGGGTCGACGCCGGCCCGGATCAGCAGCCGCCTGGCGCCGGGGGCTCCGACGCTCGCGAGCGCCGTGCTTGCCCTCGCGCCGGGCCTGCGGTAGGCCGCGCGCAGCAGCACCCGCAGCTGCTGCTGCGCTCGGGCGGGCATTGGCCGCGGCCTGATCGACAGCCGCGCCGCCGCTACGCTTGGCGGCGGCGTGAAGCTCGCCGCGCTGACAGTCCTGGCCAGCCGCACCTCGTAGCGGGCGGTCCACCAGGCTGTCTCTGCGTCGCGCGGGCGCGGGCTCGCCAGCCACCTGGCGGCGCCGTCCTGAATGATCAGCTCGGCGGCGGCGAGCCTGACCCGCGGATCACCGAGCAGGCGGCGGCACAGCGCGGTCGTCAGCGAGAACGGCGGGCTGGCCACGACCAGGAACTCCCGGTGCGGCAGCTTCACCTGGCGCAGGTCCGCCTCGACCACGCGGACCCTCGGGTTACGGTCGAAGCGCCGTCGCAGCCGGGCCGCCAGGTGCGGATCCCGCTCCACCGCGATGACCCGGGCCCCGGCCTCGACCAGCCTTGCCGTGATCGCGCCACCGCCGGCTCCGAGGTCGAGCACGAGCCGACCGTCGCCGGCGCCAGCGGCGCGGACGAGCTGGATGATCAGCGCGCGGTCATGCAGGAAGTGGGCACCGGCTGGGTTCGGTGCTGGTGGTCGCCGCCCGGACACGGCGGACCATGACCATGGACAAGGCCATTTCTCCTCTGTGGGTGGCGCTCACACCGCCGCCACCCGGTAGACGTCGCCGCTCACGCTACGGCGTGCCCGCGCGTCACGGCCACCGAATAAATCCCGGCCTCGGTCGCGCTCACGCCAGAGCCCGGCCCCAGCTTGGCGTGCGGGAACCGCGGCCTGGTCGGCCACGACGGGCGGTGGTGCGGGAACCGCGGGCTGGCGGAAAGGGCAGTTACTTCATGATCGTGGTAGATAACGACCGAATGAGCGTCTTTTTCTACCACGATCATGAAAATCGAATGCTTGAGCCAGTCTTGACTGGTGTTCCTGGGGTCATCGTGACCAGTAGTGCTTGGAAACGGCTCTGCCTCGCATCAGGCGCCGGCCACCCTCCCATCAGTGCTGTTGAGCCGGGCGCTCCGCGTCGCTGGGCCGGGGGCGCCGCGCCGCTGGGCCGGGCGCGCCGCGTCGCTGGGCCGGGCGCGCCGCGCCGCTGGGCCGGGCGCGCCGCGCCCGCTACCCCGGCCACGGCCAGGCGCCTAGATCGCTGACGTGACCTGGATTTCCTTCGCGCCTGTCCGGGCGTTACCGGAGATTTCTGGGACAATGGAGCGACCACGTCCGGTGCTGCCCCGGTGGCTCCGGGATAGTATTTGCTTAGTGCGAACTAAGTCATATGATGGAGCCGTTCCTACGAAGCGGAGCATGAACCGCAAGGACCAATCTCATGGAGCAGCTAGGGCCCGAGCCGCGCTGGGAACAGCCTGACCGCGCGGATGGCCCGCAAAGGCCGCCCCAACAGGCACGCCGGGAAGCGCACGGCCGCCCAGGCGAGCGTGACGAGCCGGAACTGCGGAGGGCGCAGGAGGATCTTTCCGCGCGGGCGCCCGGCGCCCGCGGGCCCGGCCACCCCGTCGTGATCGGCTATGACGCGTCCCCGTCCAGCCGGAACGCGCTGGCCTATGCGGCCGGGCTGGCCCGCCGGCTTGGCCGGCCGCTGCTCGTCGTCTACGTGATCCCGTTCGGCGTCTACTGTGAGCCGATGACCGGGCAGGTCATCTGCACCGCCAGGGAACGCCAGGACTTCGAGCCGTGGCTGTTCACCGAGCTGCACCAGGTATGCGACGCCGAGGGACTCGACGTCAGCGTGATGGCGCGGCGCGGGAACGCGGCCAAGGAACTCGCTGCCACCGCCGATTCCAGCAGCGCCGACGCGCTCGTCGTCGGGGCCTCGGCGCACAAGCTGCGCCACGTGGCCGGCTCGATTCCGGGGTGGCTGGCCCGCCACGCGCGCTGCCCGGTCATTGTTGTGCCCTAGCGCGTTTGGCTGCCACGGATCGTCGTAGGAGAGCGATAAGTTTCAGGCGTGGCCGGCGAACCAAGCGAACTACCCGATGTGCCCACGCTGCTGGCCGCCGCGGTCGCCGGGATAGGCGGCGCCGAGCGGCCCGGGCAGGTCAAGATGGCCGAGGCGGTGGCCCGGTCCATGGACGGCGGCGAGCACCTCGCGGTCCAGGCGGGCACCGGCACCGGAAAGTCGCTGGCGTACCTGGTGCCGGCGGCCAGGCACGCGGCCGGGCTCGACGCCACGGTCGTGGTGTCCACGGCCACGATCGCGCTGCAGAGCCAGCTCATCGACCGCGACCTGCCGCGGCTCGCCCAGGCGCTCCGGCCACTGCTCGGCCGGGCGCCGACGTTCGCGATCCTCAAGGGACGGCGCAACTACCTGTGCAAGCACCGGCTGGAGACCGGCGCCGCCGACGACTCGCAGGACGCTCTGTTCGATCCCTCGCCGAGCACCGAGATCGGCCGGCAGGTGACCCGGCTGCGGGAATGGGCCGAGCAGACCGAGACCGGCGACCGGGACGAGCTCGTGCCGGGCGTGGACGAGCGGGCCTGGCGGCAGGTCGCTGTCACCGCGCGGGAGTGCATCGGATCACAGCGCTGCGGCTTCGGCACCCGGTGCTTCGCGGAGAAGGCCCGCGAGATCGCCGCTCGCGCCGACATCGTGGTCACCAACCACGCGCTGCTGGCCATCGACGCGCTCGAGGACGGCAACGTGCTTCCCGAGCACGACGTGGTGATCATCGACGAGGCCCATGACCTCGTCGACCGGGTGACGTCGATCGCCACGGCCGAGCTCTCGGCCCCCGCGGTGGAGGCAGCGGCCCGGCGATGCGGCAAGCAGGTCACCGACGACGCCGCGGGCAGGCTCAAGGATGCGGGGGAGGGCCTGGCCCTGATGCTGGCCGACGCGCCAGCCGGGCGCATCGACGTGCTGACCGAGCATCTCGCCGTCGCGCTCGCCGCGCTCAGGGACGCCGCCGGATCGTGCGCCACGGAGATCCGCACCAGCGCGAAGAACGCGGACGACGAGCCGGAGCAGCTCGCGGCGCGGCGGGTCGCCCTGGCCGCGCTCGACGAGCTGCACGATGCCGCGGACCGCATGCTGAGCGCGTTCGGCCCGGACGTCGCCGCGCGCCCGGACGTGGTGTGGCTGGACGTCCCGGTCGATCCCGATGCGCGCCGCCCGCCGACTCTCCGGGTGGCACCGCTCGCGGTCGGCGGGCTGCTGGCCGAGCGGCTGTTCGGCCAGCGGACGGTTGCGCTGACCTCCGCCACGCTGCTGGTCGGCGGCTCGTTCGACCCGCTGGCAAGACAGTGGGGGCTGCCCGCGGGTGACGCGGCCATGCCGCAGGCGACGCCGGACGCGGCGGTGCGGCCAGCCACGTCCGAGACCGTGCCGTCTGAGGCCGTGCCGTCTGAGGCCGTGCCGTCTGAGGCCGTGCCGTCTGAGGCCGTGCCGTCTGAGGCCGTGCCGGCCGACACTGTGCCGGCCGTCGATGGCGATTCGTTCGGCCACGAAGATCATGCAGCCGACCCGCACCCTCTGACCTGGTCGGGGATGGACGTCGGCTCCCCATTCGACCACCCGCGCAGCGGCATCCTTTACGTCGCCCGGCACCTGCCGCCGCCGGGCCGCGACGGGCTCGCGCCGCAGTACCTGGACGAGATCTGCGAGCTGATCACCGCGGCCGGAGGCCGCACGCTCGGCCTGTTCTCCTCGATGCGGGCCGCCAAGCAGGCCGCCGCCGAGTTGCGTGAGCGGATCGACTACCCGCTGCTGTGCCAGGGTGAGGATCCGACGTCCCAGCTCATCGCCAGGTTCGCCGCTGACGAGGCGACCTGCCTGTTCGGCACGTTGTCGCTGTGGCAGGGGGTGGACGTCCCCGGCCGGTCGCTGCAGCTCGTGATCATCGACCGGATCCCGTTCCCGAGGCCCGACGACCCGCTGGCCTCGGCCAGGCAGCGGGCTGTCGAGGCGCGCGGCGGCAACGGCTTCATGACGGTCGCCGCGGCGCAGGCCGGGCTGCTGCTCGCCCAGGGCACCGGCCGCCTGCTGCGCACGATGAGCGACAGGGGAGTGGTCGCGATCCTGGATCCCCGGCTGGTGACCAAGCGGTACGGCGGGTTCCTGCGCGCGTCGCTGCCGCCGTTCTGGGCCACCACCGACCCCGAGGTGGTCCGCGGCGCGCTGCGCCGCCTGGCGGCCGAGCCCGCCGAGCCCGCCGAGCCCGCCGAATCCGCCGAATCCGCCGAATCCGCCGCGCCCGCCGAACCCGGCTAGCCCTAGCGCAGGCGGGCACCGGGTTCGCGGTCGGCCCAGTAGTGCATCGGCACGCCCTTCCAGTGGGCCGCTCCCAGCAGGCCGTAGTCCGTCAGGCCGAGGCGGCGCGCCACACCCTGCGACGGGGCGTTGTCCTCGTGGATCCAGGCGACCAGCGGCAGGTCCGGATCGACGGACTCCGACGCGCGCTGGGCGGCCCGGGCCAGCTCGGTCGCGTAGCCGTTGCCCCAGAAACCCGAATCCAGGAGGTAGAAGAGGTTCCAGAATCCGGGGCGGCACTCGGCGCCCCCCATCCCGATCACCTCCCCGGTCGACCGGAGCCGGACCGTCCAGTAGCTGAGCCCGGTGATATCCCACCGGCCGCGGAAGCGCTGGATCCAGGCGCGGGTGCTCTCCGGGGTCTCCTGCAGCCCGCCGGGAATGTGGTCGGAATGCACCGGATCGGAGGTGAGGCGGTGCAGGGCGTCGATGTCGGCCTCGGCGACTGCGCGAAGGTCCAGGCGGTCGGTCAGCACGTGCCGGTGCCCGTCGAAGCTGCTCATCGCCGCTGCGGTTGGTCAGCCGGCGCTGGAGGCGGCCCAGATGTTGATGCCCGCTTCCACGGCGTCCCGGTCGATCGCCGCGAGCTCGTCGGCGGTGAACGAGGAGTGCCCGGCCGCTGCCACGTTCTCCTCGAGCTGCGCGACGCTGCTGGCGCCGATCAGCACCGACGTGACCCGCTGGTCCCGCAGCGCCCAGGAGAGGGCGAGCTGAGCGGTCGACTGGCCGCGCGCCCGCGCGATCTCGCCGAGCGCGCGCACGTGGTTCAGCGTCGCGTCGCTGAGCTGGGCAGTGTCCAGCGAGGTGCGACGGCTGGCCCGCGAGCCCTCCGGAATCCCGTTGTCGTACTTGCCGCTGAGCACGCCCTGGGCCAGCGGCGAGAACGCGATGCAGCCGATGCCTTCCTGGCCGAGCACCTCCAGCAGGCCGCCCTCGATCCAGCGGTTCAGCATCGAGTACGAGGGCTGGTTAATGAGGATCGGCGTGCCCATCCGGCGCATGATCCCAGCCGCCTCGGCCGTCCGCTCCGCCGAGTAGGAGGAGATGCCCGCGTACAGCGCCTTGCCCGACTTCACGGCCGTGTCGAGCGCCCCGAGCGTCTCCTGCATCGGGGTGTTGGGGTCGAACCGGTGGCTGTAGAAGATGTCGACGTAGTCCAGGCCCATCCGCTGCAGTGACTGGTTCAGGCTGGCCAGCAGGTACTTCCGCGAGCCCCACTCGCCGTACGGGCCCGGCCACATGTCGTAACCGGCCTTGGTCGAGATGATCAGCTCGTCCCGGTACGGCCGGAAGTCCTCGCGCATGATGCGGCCGAAGTTCTTTTCCGCCGAGCCATACGGGACCCCGTAGTTGTTGGCCAGGTCGAAGTGGGTGATGCCCAGGTCGAACGCCCGCCGCAGGATCGCCCGGCTGTTTTCCAGCGGGCGGTCGTCGCCGAAGTTGTGCCACAGCCCGAGCGACACCTCGGGGAGCTGGATCCCGCTGCGCCCGCAGCGGCGGTACGGGATGGACTCATAACGGTCGGCGGCGGCGATATATGTCATGCCCCGAGTTTCTCATCAGGAGCCTGAACGCTGTCCGCCTGGCTCGCCCGGCGACCGGCCTAGAGGACGTCGTGCCCAGGATGCGGCTCGGCCGGAATCGTGCCGAGCCAGCGGCCTGGAAGTCCTCGAAGGCCTGGACCAGCTCGTCCCTGGTGTTCATGACGAACGGCCCGTACGCCGCGACCGGCTCGCGGATCGGCTCGCCGCCGAGCACGAGGATGTCGAGTCCCTGGCTCGGGCCGTCGGCGCGGCTGCCCGCGGCGACGGTGATCACGTCGCCGGGCCCGAACACCGCGAGCTGCCCGGTTCGCACCGGCCGCGCGTCGCGGCCAGCCGTGCCGGAGCCCGCGAGCACGTAGCCGAGCGCGTTGAAGTCGGCCCGCCATGGCAGCCGCAGCTGGGCTCCGGGCTCGAGCGTGGCGTGCAGCAGGGTGATCGGGGTGTGGGTCACACCGGGGCCCGCGTGCCCGTCGACGTCGCCCGCGATCATGCGGACCAGGGTCCCGCCATCCGGCGAGCTGAGCAGCGCGACCTGGCCGGCCCTGATGTCCTGGTAGCGGGGGTTGGCCATCTTGAGCCTGGCCGGCAGGTTCACCCACAGCTGGAAGCCGTGGAACAGCCCGCCGCTGACCACCAGCTCCTCGGGCGGCTCCTCGATGTGCAGGATGCCGCCGCCCGCGGTCATCCACTGGGTGTCGCCGTTGGTGATCAGGCCGCCGCCGCCGTTGGAGTCCTGGTGCCGGAACGTCCCGTCGATGATGTAGGTCACGGTCTCGAACCCGCGGTGCGGGTGCCAGGCGGTGCCCTTGGGCTCACCGGGCGCGTAGTCCACCTCGCCCATCTGGTCCATGTGAATGAACGGGTCCAGCGCTCCCAGGTCGACGCCGGCGAACGCACGGCGGACCGGGAACCCCTCGCCCTCAAAAGCCGAGGGCGCGGTCGTCACCGCGAGGACCTGGCGATCCCGCGCAACCGCGGGGTCCGGCTCCGAGATCCGGGGCAGCAGCAGAATGTCGTCGACGGTGACCGCTGGCATGGCTCCTCCTCCAGGGCGCCCGGCCGGATGTGCCGAGTCTACCTGCCGGGCGTAACGATAGTTGAACGCGCAACATTCCCGCTTCGCAGCTCCAGGCAGCCGACCCCGGCCCAGGACAACTGCTGGTTCGTCTCGGCGGTCGACAACGGCTGGTACGCATCCGGGTACTTCGCACGCGATCCGGTGTCCTGGGCCGCTCGGCTTTATCTCTCCTACGAAACGATGTCGATTGGTTTAAGCACACCGGCACTGACCCATGAATCCACCGGGATCATGAATCGCCGAACCTAGAGCGGGAGGCCGGCCTCCAGGTGCGCCAGGGCGGCGTCGACGCGGGCGAATGTGTCGGCCGTGTGGTGGCCCGGGGCCCAGGGCATGGTCGCCGACAAGATCACGCCGATGATCGCGCCCACAAGGTTGCGCACGGCGAAGTCGCCGGGGTCGCGCCCGATCCGCCTCGCCGTGGCCTCCGCGACGACGTCGATCGTGCGGCTGAGCTCGTCGACCGCCCGGGCGCGCAGCTCCGGGATGTCAAACGTCATCGCCGAGGTCTCCTCGAGCCGGGCCACTTCCTCCTCGCTCAGCACTGCCTGGGTCTCGGCCCAGGCGGCGCGGAACGCGGCGATCGGGCTCAGTTCGGCTGGCTGCCGCTCGAACGCGGCGATGGTGATCGCGTCCATGTCATCCTGGATCACCACGTCTTCCTTGGTCGGAAAGTAGCGGAAGAAGGTGCTCGGCGAGACCTCGGCCGCCTCGGCGATCTGCTCGATGGTCGTGGCGTGGTAACCCTGCTCCCGGAACAGCCGGAGCGCGTGCTCCCTGATGGAAGCACGCGTCCTGGCCTTCTTGCGCTCACGGAGGCCGGCGGGCCTGGCCGGGCCCTGTTCGCTCATGACCGTCAATCTGTCCTCACCGGGTCGGATGCCATAGCGGGCGCACCGGCCGGGGCGGCCGTTGCGGCCGGGGCGCCCTCCGGTGCCGGCCGGGCCGCCGCCTCAGCGGGCGCGCCCGCGCGGCGCGGCAGGAAGGCCAGCGCCAGCAACGCCGCGGCCAGCGCGATGCCCGCGCAGCACCAGAGCATCACGTCCAGGCCGTGCACGAACGCGACGTCCACGTCGTGCATAAGCGATGCCGAGCCCAGCGTGCGGGCAACCTCGACGCCGCCGGAGATCCCGGAGCGCACAGCGCTCGCGGCCGAGGCCGGCAGCCCGGCCAGGTTCAGCCGGGCCTGGTAGGCGTTGTTGAGCAGGGTGCCCAGGATGGCCGCGCCCAGGGTGGCGCCGACCTGGCGGAACGCTGTGATCACGGCCGAGCCAGCGCCGCTGCGCTCGGCGGACAGGGTGCCGAGGGCCGCGTTCATTGCGGACGGCATGGCCAGGCCGAGCCCGGCGCCAGCAACCGCGAACCAGGCGGCGCCGTAACCGGTGCCGCTCGTGACGCTGGTGAGCGCGCCGGCCGCGAGGGCCGCCGCCATCACCGCGAACCCGACGGCGACCAGTGCCTTAGCGCCCACACGCGGCGCGCCGGGCGTGCAGTCGGCGGTCTTGACCGGGCTCTGCAGCCGGGTGCCCGCGATCATGCCGACCACCATTCCGCCGATCATCGGCAGCAGCCGCACGCCGGCGCCAAGCGAGTCGAGCCCGCGGACGTCGCGGAAGTAGAGCGGCATCGCGAACAGGATCCCGAACAGCGCGAACGACACCAGCGTGGAAAGGATCGTGCCCCAGGTGAAGCCCGCCGACTTGAACAGCGACAGCTGGACCAGCGGCTGGCCGCCGGGCTGCCGGGACACCCGGCGCTCCCAGGCAACGAACGCGATCAGCACCACGACGCCGGCCAGGATCGTGGCGAGGGCGGTCGCGTCGCTCCAGCCGTCCTCCCCGGCCTTGATGAACCCGTAGACCAGGGCGACCAGGCCGGCGCTCGACACGACGACGCCGACCAGGTCCAGCCGGGGACGGTGCTCGCTGCGGGACTCGGGCATCAGCAGGACCACGGCGATCAGCGCGAGCACGATCACCGGCACGTTGATCAGGAAAACCGAGCCCCACCAGAAGGTGTCGAGCAGCCAGCCACCGAGGATCGGGCCAAGCGGGTAACCGATGAACACGGCCGACATCACGACCGCGATGGCCTTCTGCCGCTCCGCCGGGGTGAACAGCACCGGGATCACCGCGAGCGACAGCGGCATGATCACGGCAGCGCCGATGCCGAGCACCGCGCGGGCGGCAACGAGCTCGCCCGACGTGTGCGAGTACGCGCAGGCCAGCGACGCCAGGCCGAACAGCACCAGCGCCGGGACCAGAATCTTCTTACGTCCGAACCGGTCGCCGAGCAGCCCGGCCGGCAGCAGCAAAGCGGCAAGGACGAGGCTGTAGGAGTCCACGAACCACTGCAGGTCGCTGGTTGAGGCGTGCAGATCGGTCCCGAGCGTGGGCAGCGCCAGGTTCAGCACGGTCAGGTCGAGGCCCACGACGAGCACGCTGAGCGCGAGCGCACCAAGCGCCCACCAGCGGCGCCGCTCCAGGTTGTTCATGCAACTCACATTCTTTCGGAAGTTCATCCGAAGTAGAAGCTACAATATTTTGAGAGTCACTGTCAATACATAGCCGGTCTCAGGATCTCGGTCGTCGTCAGGATTCCGTATGAACTCGCCAGGAAGCGTTTGCGGCGCGTCAGCTTGTCCAGCATTACGTCCCGCTGAGAGTTACCTTGGAGTAGACAGTCCCTTCCGGAAGGAGCGGTACCGTGTCCGGCGTACGTCGGATCGTCGTCGGCGTGAGCGGGTCACCAGGGAGTCTCCAGGCGCTCCGTCATGCCGCAGATCTTGCTCGCATTCATCAGGTCCCACTGGTCTCGATCCTGGCCTGGGTGCCCCCCGGCGGTGACATGGCTGACCGCGGTCACCCGTCGGCCTACCTGCGGGGCATCTGGCGTGATGCCGCCTGGCAGCGGCTCTGGGAAGCCATCGACCTCGCGTTTGGCTGCCTCCCCGGGGACGTGGCCATCGAGCCGGACGTGATCAGGGGCGAACCGGGGCATGTGCTCGTCGGTTTCGCCTGCAACCCGGGTGACGTGCTGGTCATCGGGGCCGGGCGGCGTGGTGTGCTAGCGCACGCCCTATCCTGCCGGATCAGCCGCTACTGCCTGGCGCACGCGGAAAGCCCCGTGATCGCCGTGCCGCCCCCGGCCCTCGCCCAGGTGAGCCACGGGCTGCGGGGCTGGGCGTTCCGGCATCGGGGGCTGAGCCCGGATCACGCCCACCAGTCGGCCGCATAATGGACTATGACCACCACCGACGAGGGAGGCGGGCATGCCACAGCCGACGGGTGCCGAGCTTGACCGGATCCGGGCACGCAGGCAGGACCTGCGCGAGCGCTACCTGCGCCCGCTAGCCGAGCGGCCGCTGTCCACCGTTCAGGGGGTCCACCACCTGGCCCTGATCTGCAAGGACACCGAGGAGACCATCAAGTTCTACCAGGAGTTCCTCGGCTTCCCGCTGGTGGAGCTCGTGGAGAACCGCGACTACGCGGGCTCGAACCACTTCTTCTTCGACATCGGCGACCACAACCTGCTCGGGTTCTTCGACTTCCCCGGCTACGACCTGCCGCCGTTCATGGAGACGATCGGGGCCGTGCAGCACCTGGCGATCTCCATCTCCTCAGACCAGTTCGAGGCGACGAAGAAAAAGCTGGATCAGGCCGGCGTGGACTACCTGGGCCCGGACCGGGGCGCGGACGACAGCCTGTACTTCCGCGACCCGAATGGCGTCGGGCTCGAGCTGTACCGGGAGACGCTCGGCGTGTTCGAGGGCGAGCGCCTGCTGGACTACTGAGCCGGGCGCCTTACCGGTTCTCCCGGCGGATCACCAGCCGTAGCCCGGACCACGTCTCGTCGATCGCGCAGACCTTGTTGTCGACCAGGCCGGTGGGCAACGCGACCTCGCGGACCACGTTGTCACTCATGTCGGTGGGGACCTGCGCCGCCTTCTTCGGCCAGGCGACCCAGAGGCCACAGGCCGGAGCCATCCGGTCGCGCAGCCGGCCAAGCTCGGCCTCGAGCTCGGCGCGCCAGGACACGAACACGACGATGACGTCGAACAGCGCGTCACCATCCAGGTCGGTGTGCAGCTGGTCCACGCTGGGCACCTCACCGAGCAGGTCTTCCAGCCACTCCGGCGCCCCGATGAGCGCGACCGCGTCGCCGTCCCCGATGCCCAGCTTCCGCGGCAACGGCGTTCCCGAGTACCCGGCGGGCTGGCTCATCCCCGTTCGGCCCCCTCCTGCTAACTGCTCCCGAAACGACAGCTTGTCACTTTCGTGCAACGGCCGTCAGGCACAAGCGCGGAGTTCCATCGGTTCTACACAGGCCGCTCGGCGACGGTCACCCCAGACGCCAGCCGGCTAGCGGCCAGCGTGAGGATCGCCCCGCAGCGATAGGCAGCCAGGGCGTCGATGCCGGACAGCCGTCCGCCACGGTAGCTGATGCTGGTCAGCAGCCAGTGGCCGAGCACCACCATGCCGATGGCGAGGACCCGCAGCAGATCCGCGTACCGGTTGCGCGGTGGCGGGACCATCGCACCGGGAGCGGCGTCAGAAGGCGAACCCGCCAGGGCGGCCGTTGCGGTCGGCGATCAGGCCGGCCAGCGTAGCGATCGCGATCTCGGCGGGCGCCCTGGAACCGATGTTGAGGCCGACCGGCCGGTGCACGCGGTTGATCTCCTCCGGCTCGACGCCGAGCTCGGCGAGGGCCGGGATGTGCGGAGCCGGGTGCCGTGGATTGCCCAGGACGCCGACCCAGCGGGCATCGCTGGCCAGCGCGTCGCGCAGCACCGGGCCGAGCTCGGGCCGGTGGTGATCGGTGACGATCACGTCGGCCGGCCCGTCCGGATAGCTGCCGACGCTGTCGTGCACCTCGGAGGCGCTGTCGAGCAGGGCCTTCGCCCGCTCGGCGTCGGGCTCAACCAGCACCGTCCGGTAGCCAGTGTCCCGCGCGTAGCGGAGCAGGAAACCGGCGACGGGCGAGGCAAAGACGGCCACGAGCACCCGCCCGCCCGTGGCCGGGACCGGGGCGCTGCCGTGCGCAACCTCGCAGGAAGGGTCATCGTGCGCACTGCTCATGAATCGAGCTTGTCACGCCGGGGGCGGTCTTGGCGACCTGCGGCGGCTCCCGGATCGGGCACAATGAGCGGCATGAAGCTGAGCGCTCGCAACAGGATTGACGGAACGGTCACGGGCATCACCCGTGGCGAGGCGACCGCGAACGTGGCGGTCGACGCCGGCGGCGTCCGCCTCGTGGCCTCGATCACCGTCGAGGCCGCCGATGAGCTGGGGCTCACCGAGGGCTGCAGCGTGACGGCCATAATCAAGGCGTCGGACGTGATCCTGGCCGTCTCCGACTGAGCCCGGTCAGCTGGCCAGCAGGGCCGCGACCGCGTCGCGCAGCGCGCCGAGCCGCCCGGCGGCAGACTGCCTGGCCTGCTCCAGCCGCCCGCCGATGACCGGCTCGACGATCTCGAGGTACGCCTTGATCTTGGGCTCGGTGCCGCTGGGCCGGATCACCACCCGCGCGCCGAGCAGCTGATAGCTGAGCACGTCGGCGGAGGGCAGGTTCGGCGTTCCGCCGGTCAGGTCGGCGGTGTCGATCACCCTCGCCCCGCCGAACTCCCTCGGCGGCACCGCCCGCAGCCGCGCCATGACGCCGCCCGGTGCCGTGGTGCCGACCGAGACCTGGCTGGTCAGGTGCACGCCGTGCGCGGTCTCCAGCGCGGCATACTCGTCGAGCAGCGACCCGCCACGCGACCGGGCCCGCGCGGCGAGGCCGAGCAGCGCCAGGGCGGCCCCGATCCCGTCCTTATCCCGCACGATCTCGCCGACCACGTACCCGAGCGCCTCCTCGTAGCCGAAGATGAACCGGCTGCCCGGGCGCTCGGCCCGCACGATCCACTTGAACCCGGTGAGGGTCTCCGCGTACTGGGCGCTGGCCGTGGCCGCTATCCGCGCCAGCAGCGTCGACGAAACGATCGTGGTGACCAGCAGCCGGTCGCCGGGGCTCTCGGTGGCCGTGACATCCAGCAGGTAGGCGCCGAGCAGCGCGCCCACCTGGTCGCCGGTGAGCGTCTGCCAGGCCCCGTCCGCGTCGGGCACGGCCACGGCCAGCCGGTCGCCATCCGGGTCGTTGGCCAGCACCAGGTCGGCGCCGGATCTTCGGGCCTGGGCGAGCGCCAGGTCGAGCGCTCCCGGCTCCTCGGGGTTGGGGAACGTGACGCTCGGAAAGTCGGGGTCGGGCTCGGCCTGGGCGGCGACCAGGTCCGGGGGAGTGAAACCGGCCTGCTCGAAAGCCCGCATCGCCAGCGCCCCCGCGACGCCATGCAGCGGGGTGTAGACGAACCGCAGCCACGCGGCGTCGGGCGGCGCCGGGGATGCGGCGCAGATCAGGTCGAGGTAGGCCTGGGCCACCTCGTCGCCGTGCTGGACGATCAGCGGGCTGTCCGGCGGCGCCAGCGTGACCGCGGACAGGGGGCCGAGGCTGTGGATCTCCGCCTCGATCTCGGCGTCGGCGGGCGGGATGATCTGTGCGCCGTCGCGGAGGTAGAGCTTGTAGCCGTTGTAGGCCGGGGGATTGTGGCTCGCCGTGATCATGATCCCAGCCGCGGCGTGCAGGTGCCGGATCGCGAAGGCGAGCAGCGGGGTGGGCTGCTGCCTGGGCAGCAGGTGAACCCGGATGCCCGCGCCGGCCAGCACCCGGGCCGCCTCATCGGCGAATTCGTCCGAGCGGTGCCGCGCGTCGCAGCCGATGACCACTCCGGCCTCGGCGGCTCCGGTCCCGGCGATGCCCCGTCCCCGGCCGAGCAGCCATCTGGCCAGGGCGGCGGTGGTGCCCCGCACCACCGCCCGGTTCATCCGGTTGGGCCCGGCGCCGATCGTGCCGCGCAGCCCGGCGGTGCCGAACTCCAGCCTGCCGCTGAACCTGTCGGTGAGCTCGTCTGCTGCGGCGCCGTCGTCATCGGCGGCCAGCGCCTCGAGCTCGGCCCGGTCCCGTTCGTCCGGGTCGTCGGCCAGCCACGCGTCCAGCCGCACACGGAGATCGTCGAGCATCACGTCACCGTACCCCCGGCAGTACCGCCGCCAGCAGCGCACCCATCCGGCCCGCTGCGGCATCACCGGCGGCGGTGACCTCCGCGTGGTCCAGCGCCTCCGGCGCCAGTCCCGCCGCCAGGTTCGTGACCAGCGAGATCCCGAGCACCTCGGCGCCCAGGTGGCGTGCTGCGATCGCCTCCAGCACGGTGGACATGCCGACCAGGTCGGCGCCGAGCGTCCGCAGCATCCGGATCTCGGCCGGGGTCTCGTAGTGCGGGCCAGGCAGGCCCGCGTAGACGCCCTCGGCGAGGCCCGGGCTGGCCGCCCGGGCGACCCCCCGGAGCCGCTCCGAGTACAGGTCGGTGAGGTCGACGAACCGGTGCCCGTCCGGCGGCGGGCTCCCGGTCAGCGGGGAGCGGCCGGTCAGGTTGAGGTGGTCGCTGATCAGTACCGGCTGGCCGGGCCGGAACTCCGCCCGGATGCCGCCCGACGCGTTGGTGAGGACGATCACCCGGCAGCCCGCGGCGATCGCGGTGCGCACGCCGTGCACGACGGTGGCGACTGGGTGTCCCTCGTACAGGTGGGTTCGGCCCAGGAACACGAGCACCCGTTGTTCCTTAGATCGTATTGACCGCACGAGGGGAACGTGGCCGGGCACGGTCGGCGGCGGGAACCCGCCGAGGTCGGCGAGCGGCACCTCGGGCCCGGTGCCGAGCGCGTCGGCGGCCTGAGCCCAGCCGGAGCCGAGCACCACGGCGACGTCATGCGTCGCCTCGCCGGTGCGCTCCACCAACTGCGCCGCGCTCGCCGCGGCCGCGGCATACGAATCTGATGTGCTGGTATCGGCGGCACTCGTCGCTATGTGGGGAGTCATCAGCAGGATGGTAGAGCGATCGGCAGGTTGATGCATGGCAGGACGCTCTGCTGCTCAAGCGAGAGGCCGCACGCGGCGATGGCGCTCAGGCCGCATGCGGCGATGGCGCTCAGGCCGCATGCGGTGCTGGCGCTCAGGCCGGCTGATTACAGCGGGCTCTTCGTGGCCGGCTTGATCTGGCCGCTGATGAGCTCCGCCTTGATCGCGAGAAGCTCGGACTGCAGCGGCGCCGTCACGTGGCTGGCGAAGTCGTGGAAGGGGGAGAGCGCGACTCCGCCGTTGGCCAGGTCGCCCACGTAGGTACCGCCCTTGAAGGTGCCGCTGGCCGCGCTCAGCACGGCGTTCTTCACGGCAGCCTGGATGCTCTGGGTCACGCTGCTGATGAAGTACTTGCAGTACTGGGGAGCGCTGAAGCATCCGTCGGTGTTCGCCCACTCCATGGTGACCTTGGTGCTGCCCGCCGCCGCGTCGGCGGCCTGCACCGCCTTGGCAGCCCCGAGGCCGGCGTCGCCGGCGACCGGGAGGATTACGTCGGCGCCCTCGCTGATCAGCGTCTGGGCGTCGGCCTGGCCCGCTGACTGGTCGGTCAAGTTGCCGGTGAACAGGCCCGTGTGGGTCGGCTCGTTCCAGCCGAGGACCCTGACCTTGGTGTGGTGCTGCTGGTTGTAGTACTGAACGCCGTCCCAGAACCCATCCATATAGATGGTCACCGTCGGCAGTTCCTCGCCGCCGAACGTGCCGACAGCGCCGCTCTTCGAGATGCCCGCGGCCAGATAGCCGCCGAGGAAGCCGTCCTGCACGGTGTTGAACATGAGCGCGTCGATGTTCTTGATCGGCGGACTGTAGTCGTAGTCAACGATCGCGAACTTCTGGTTCGGGTGGGACTCGGCCGCGGCCTCGGTGTTGTTGCCCATCAGCAATCCCACGGTGACGATGATCCCGCACTTCTCGCTGATGGCCGTGTTGATGTTCGATGTGTAGTCGCTGCCGGACGCGGACTGCAGGTACTTCACGGTGATCTTGCCGGGCGCCGCCGCCCGGGCCTCCTGCATGCCCTGCCATGAGGCGGCGTTGAAGGACCGGTCGTCGATGCCGCTGGTGTCGGTCACCATGCAGCCGAGCAACCTGCCGATCGACGAGGCGCCGGAGCCCGATGTGGACGACGGTGCTTTGGACGACGGCGCTTTGGACGAGGGTGAACTCGCTTTGGTCGCCGATGCGCACGCGGTGACTAACAAGGCGATGGCGCCGAGCGCCACCGCGTTTCTGGTCGCTGTTCGCACCGTTAACCCTTCTATGGGGGTGGCCCGCCGATGGGCTCCGGGCCACCCGGGACGGCTTAGGGGCACGCCGAGCACCGCGCCCGGGTTACGAACTTAATTCCCGCGTGACCGTCCCTGAAAGCCGCAAACTGTCCAGATTGCCTGCGCTGTTGCCGAACCGAGACACGATGCGATCGCAGACACGAAACTGTGGCAAAGGCCTAAAGCTCATGCCCACTTGCCTGGCCAATGACCTAAAGCCCATGCCCACTGGCCTGGCCAATGACCTAAAGCCCATGCCCGACTGGCCTGGCCAATGACTTAAAGCTCATGCCCGACTGGCCTGGCCAATGACTTAAAGCTCATGCCTCGCTGGCCTGGTCTTCGAGCCTCTCGGGTCTCGGCGCGCTGCACCCGGCCGGCGATTTGCCATCAAGTGCGATTGTGAATGCTGGCACTTGGTGCCACTATACGGTCTCGATTCAGCAACGTCGTGCCTGGACTGCGGATTCATGCTTCCCCGGCGGCTACGCCAGGATTACTCTTCGTGCAATCCCGGGGCCATCCGGGACGACTCGCCCGCAGCTGGCACGCTTCCGGGCAAAAATCTGGCGGTCCCTCCGGGCCGCCTGACCCGCCCCCGCAGAGGAGGTACCGGTGAGAGTCAAACTGATGGCTGTTGCCGTGCTCGGCACAGTTGCCCTTCTGGCCGCCGCATGCGGCAGCCCGTCGAGCAGCTCGCCAAGCAGTAGTTCCGGCTCGTCAGCCAGCGGAAAGTTCCTGGGTTGCATGGTTACTGACACCGGCGGCATCGACGATAAGTCGTTCAACCAGTCCTCGTGGCAAGGCATGCAGGCGGCCGCGGCAACCGACCCGGGCAAGATCAAGGTTACTTACCTGCCGTCCACCACCTCGGCTGACTACGCCTCCAACATCAGCACCTTCATCGGCCGCAAGTGCGGGATCATCGTCACGGTCGGTTTCCTGATGGCGGACGCGACCGAGGCGGCCGCCAAGGCCAACCCGAAGCAGAAGTTCGCGATCGTCGACTGCTCGTATGCCTCCGAATGCCTGTCCGGCGCCAAGGAGACGAACATCGACCAGCTGGTGTTCGACACCGTGGAGGACGGCTTCCTGGGCGGCTACCTAGCAGCCGCCATGAGCAAGTCGCATGTCGTGGCCACCTACGGCGGCGAGAACTTCGGCACGGTCACCATCTACGAGGACGGCTTCTGGGACGGGGTCCAGTACTACAACACGCAGAAGCACGCAAACGTCAAGGTCCTCGGCTGGAACGAGCAGACCCAGAAGGGTGACTTCATCGGCAACTTCACCAACGTCGGCGCGGGCCAGACGCTGACGAACACCTTCATCGGCGAGGGTGCGGACGTCATCTTCCCGGTGGCCGGCGGCGTGGGCCTGGGTAGCGCGAAGGCCGTCCAGACGGCCGACACGTCGGGCAAGAGCGTGTCGATGGAATGGGTGGACACCGACGGCTGCGTCAGCGCCGCGCAGTACTGCAAGTACATGCTGACCAGCGTGACGAAGGGCATCACCGAAGCCGTCAAGACCGCGGTGCTCGCGGCGGCGAACGGCAGCTTCAAGGGCGGCACCTACATCGGTACCCTCGCCAACGGCGGCGCCGTGCTGTCCCCGTACCACGACTTCTCATCCACCGTGCCTGCCTCGTTGCAGGCTGAGATCAACACGCTGAAGCAGGACATCGAGAGCGGGAAGATCAAGCCGGCGACCAAGAGCCCGGTCTGACCACGGATCAAGAGCCGAGTAACGATCGCATGAGCTGGTCAGCCGCCTGGCTTCGCCAGGTGGCTGACCAGCCGGTTCACACGGAGACTGCCGGTGAAGCTTGAACTGCGCGGTATCACCAAGCGATTCGGCAGCCTCGTGGCCAACGACCACATCGATCTGGTCGTCCAGCCTGGCGAGATCAAGGCATTGCTCGGCGAGAACGGCGCGGGCAAGACGACCCTGATGAACGTGCTGTACGGGCTGATGCAGCCGGACGACGGCGAGATCCTCATCGACGACGAGCCGGTGCACATCCGCTCCCCCAAGGACGCGATCAGCGCCGGCGTGGGCATGGTGCACCAGCACTTCATGCTCGTCCCGGTCTTCACTGTCGCTGAGAACGTCACGCTCGGCGCTGAGCCGATCCGAAAGCTCACCCTGCCGGGGGGGAGAGCGGGCGGACTGCACGTGCCATCGCTCGGGTTGCTTGACCGGCGCCAGGCGCGCGAATCGGTCCGCGAGCTGTCACAGCGCTTCGGGCTCCGGGTCGATCCCGATGCCTACGTCGAGGACCTGCCCGTCGGCGTGCAGCAGCGGGTCGAGATCATCAAGGTGCTGCTCAGGGACGCCAAGATGCTCGTGCTGGACGAGCCAACGGCGGTACTGACGCCCGGCGAGACCGAGGACTTGTTCCAGATCATGCGCCAGCTGCGTGACAGCGGCCGGTCGATCGTCTTCATCTCGCACAAGCTCCGCGAGGTCCAGGCCATCGCCGACAACATCACGGTGCTCCGCCGTGGCAAAGTCGTCGCCGACCGGCCACCGAGCACCAGCGGCGCGGAACTGGCCGCCCTGATGGTCGGCCGGGCCGTCCAGCTTCGTGTCAGCAAGGAGACGGCCAGGCCGGCCGAAGTCATGCTCGACGTCCGTGACCTCACCGTGCCGGCCGAGTTTGGCGGCCTCGCCGTGGATTCGATGTCCTTCGACGTGCGGGCCGGTGAGATCCTCGGCATCGCGGGGGTGCAGGGCAACGGGCAGACCGAGCTCTGCGAGGCTCTGATGGGCCTGCGGCCCTCGACCGGGTCGGTGCTGCTCGCGGGGACGGATATCGCCGGGGCAAGCACCCGCGAGCGGCTCCGAGCGGGTATCGGCTACGTGCCTGAGGACCGGCAGGAGGATGGTCTGGTGGGGGCGTTCCCGGTCGCTGAGAACCTGGTGCTCGACGTTTACGACCAGCCGCCCTACGCCCGCGGCATCGCGATGAATCCGGACGCCGTCAGGAAGGCGGCCGTGCAGCTGGTGGACGAGTATGACGTCCGGACGCGGTCGGTGCTGACCCCGGCCGGAACCCTGTCCGGCGGCAACCAGCAGAAGGTCGTCGTCGCCCGCGAGCTGAGCCGGCCGAACAAGCTGCTGCTGGCCAGCCAGCCCACCCGCGGCCTGGACGTCGGATCGATCGAGTTCGTGCACTCGCAAATCGTCAAGGCGCGCGACCAAGGGGTCGCCGTCATCATCGTGTCCTCCGAGCTCGACGAGATCTACGCGTTGTCCGACCGGATCGCCGTCATGTACGAGGGCAAGATCGTCGGCATGCGCGCGCCCGACGTACCAGAGCAGGAGCTTGGCCTGCTGATGATCGGCGCCGGGGGCGCAGGATCTGACGGCCAGCCAGACAGCGGCACGCGTCCGCGCTCACCCGATGCCGACGAGATCCTGGAGATGCCCGGCACGCTGGCCGACCAACCCGCGCCGCGACCCGGGGAGCCGACCAGTGACTGAGACCCCGGCGACCGGGCCTGACCCGGAGCCAGCCTCGACCGGCTCAGCAGCGGCGCAGCCGGCCGAGCCCGCGGAGGCCGGGCCGGCGCAGGCCGGGCAAACCGGGGCCGGGCAAACCGGGGCCGGGCAAACCGGGGCCGGGCAAACCGGGGTCGGGCAAACCGGGGCGGGCAAACCGGGGCCGGGCAAACCGGGGCCGGGCAAACCGGGGCCGGGGAAACCGAGCCGGGCAAGCCGGCGGGATCGCGTGCCAGGCTGACCGGAGCCGTGATCATTCAGGCGATCACGCAGGGCAGCTCCACAGTGATCACGATCCTGGCGATCTTCCTGGCGCTGGTCGTCGGCGCCATTCTCATCGCGTTCAGCGACCCGGTCGTGACCAAGGCGTGGAGCACGTTCTTTTCTTACCCCATCTATGCGCTCACACAGACCTGGGACTCGGTGTCGTTCGCCTATTCCCAGATGTTCGAGGGCGCCATCTTCAATCCGTCCACCATCAGCGCGGCCTTCCACGGCGGCTCGATCGCGGCGATCTTCTACCCGCTGTCATCGACCTGCGCCCAGGCCACGCCGCTCATCCTGACCGGCTTGTCGGTGGCGATCGCGTTCCGGGCCGGGTTGTTCAACATCGGCGCGGCCGGCCAGTGGGTGGGCGGCGCGATCGTGGCGACCTGGCTCGGATTCGGGGTCAGCCTGCCACCGGTCATCCACGTCATCGTCTGCCTGGTCGGCGCGTTCGTCGGCGGCGCGGTGATCGGCTGGTTCGTCGGCTTTCTCAAGGCCAGGACCGGAGCGCACGAGGTCATCGTCACGATCATGCTCAACTACGTGATGTACGACCTGCTCTCCTATCTGCTGTCCCACCCGACCATGCTCCAGCAGCCGCACCAGACAAATGAGATCGCGCCGTTCATCGCGAACGACGCCAACCTCGCGCACGTCGGCGGGCCGCCACCGCAGGTCGGCATCGGCTTCCTGATCGCTGTCGCGGCTGCGCTCGCGGTCGCCTGGCTGCTGTCCCGCACGACGACCGGATTCCAGTTCCGTACCGTGGGCGCGAGCCCGAGCGCCGCGCGCACGGCCGGCATCAAGGTCGAGCGGTCCTGGATCCTGGTGATGCTGCTGGCGGGCGGGCTGGCCGGGCTCTCCGCGGCGGCGGTGATCCAGGGCACGAATACCCAGCTCACGTTCAACAGCTACGGCACCTACGGTCCCGACGGCATCACCGTCGCCCTGCTCGGGCGCGCGAAGCCGATCGGCGTCGTGCTCGCCGGTCTGCTGTTCGGCGCGCTGCACGTGGGCGGGACCTACGTCGAGGCAGCCACGCTCGGCCAGGTTCCGGCCGACATCGTCCAGGTGCTCGAAGGACTGATCGTGCTCTTCGTCGCCGCGCCCGCGCTGATCCGCGCCGTCTTCCGGCTGCGGAGCACCGCGGGTACCGGCCTTGAGGCGGTCGCGAAGGGGTGGAACGGTTGACCACGGTCGCCACGGCGGTACGCCCACCGCTCACCACGGAACGCCGCCGGCACCTGGCGGCTGCCACCTTCATCGTCATCGGCCTGATCAACATCGGTGTTTTCGGGGCGCTCGCCCATGCGGGCGACGCCAGCTTCGAGCTGTCGCTGGCGAAAGCGAGCGTCAAGATCCCGGTGATCAGGGTGCCGGCCGCACCGGTCTGCTACGCGCTGGGAGCGGTGGCGCTGGGCCTGGGTGTGCTGCGCGAGACGGTGCCGTTCAGCCGGCTGGCCAAGCGGCTGGCCATCGCGGGCGTGCTGGTGTGCTTCCTGCTGTCGCTGCTGTGCTGGGCCGACGCCGGCGCGATCCCGCTCAACGTGATCATCATCTCGCAGGGGACGTTCACCGAATCGATCCCGCTGATTCTGGGCGCCCTGGCGGGCTGCCTCTGCGAGCGCTCCGGCGTGATCAACATCGCCATCGAGGGGCAGTTGCTGTTCGGGGCGTTTACCGCCGCGATCGTGGCCAGCGCGTTCGGCGGGCTGTGGGTCGGGCTGGTGGCCGGATCGCTGGCCGGCGGCCTCGTCGGAGTGCTGCTCGCGGTGTTCGCGATCAGCTTCCTGACGGACCAGATCGTCCTCGGCGTGGTGCTGAACGTGCTGGTTCTCGGCATGACGGACTACCTGTACGACCGGCTGATGTCCCAGAACCCGAACTACAACACCGGGATCACCTTCGGCAGCATCAAGATCCCCGGGCTCAGCGAGATCCCGATCGTCGGCCCGATCTTCTTCGATTCGACCGTCTTCCTGTACATCACGTACGCCGCGATCATCGTCATCCAGGTGGCCCTGTTCCACAGCCGCTGGGGCCTGCGGGTCCGCGCGGTCGGCGAGCACCCCACCGCCGCCGACACGGTGGGAATCAGTGTGCTGTGGATCCGCTACCGCAACGTCATCCTCGGCGGGCTGGTGGCGGGTATCGGCGGCGCCTACCTGACCATCGGCTCGGTCGGCAGCTTCATCCCGGACATCAGCTCGGGCTTCGGGTACATCGCGCTGGCGGCACTGATCTTTGGTCGGTGGACCCCGCTCGGCGCGCTCGGCGCGGCGTTGCTCTTCGGGTTCTGCGAGGAAATGGCCCTGGTGCTCCCGACGGTGAACCCGGTGCTGCCGGCCCCGATCATGAACATGGCACCCTACGTGGCCACGATCATCGCCGTGGCCGGCCTCGTCGGCAAGGTCCGGCCACCCAAGGCCGACGGCCAGCCCTACGTGAAGGCGTGACAGCGCGATCCGGGCGGCCATTACCCTAGCGACTTAACACCGGAACCCATGGCCTTGGATGTGACCGGAGAAGGAGCAACCTTGGCGATCGACTGGTCGGCGCTGCGCGCGGCGGCCCAAACCGTGGCGCAGAGCGCCTACGCCCCCTACTCAGGGCTGCGCGTCGGGGCTGCGGGCGTGGTGCAGGCAGTGAACGGGGACGGAGGGGCGGCTGAGCGGGTTGTCGTCGGCTGCAACGTGGAGAACGCCTCCTACGGCCTGACCCTGTGCGCCGAATGCGGGCTGGTTTCGGCGCTGCACGCCACCGGCGGCGGGACGCTTACCGCGGTCAGCGTCGTGGCCGGGGACGGCGCCCCGCTGGTCCCATGTGGCCGGTGCCGGCAGCTGCTGCTCGAGCACGGAGGTCCCGGGCTGCTGCTCGACGCCGATGGCGGCCCGCTGGAGATCGGCGCCCTGCTGCCGTCGGCCTTCACCGGGACTGATCTCGCCGCCCGGCGTGAAACCAGTGGCTGACCCCGCGCCTCCTGCGCCGGCCGCCATCGACCTGATCCTGGCCAAGCGGGACGGCCGGGAGCTCACCGACGCCGAGGTCCGCTGGCTGATCGCCGCCTACACCGAGAGCGCGGTGGCCGACGAGCAGATGTCCGCGCTGCTCATGGCCATCTACTTCCGCGGCATGGCGCCCGCCGAGCTGCGCGCCTGGACCTCGGCCATGGTCAGCTCGGGCGAGCGGCTCGACTTGGGAGCCGTGGCCGCGCCTACCGTCGACAAGCATTCGACCGGCGGGGTCGGTGACAAGGTCTCGCTGATCCTCGCCCCGCTGGTCGCGAGCTGCGGCGCCGCGGTGCCGCAACTGTCCGGGCGCGGCCTCGGCCACACTGGCGGGACCCTGGACAAGCTGGAGTCGATACCCGGCTGGCGGGCCGTTCTTTCCGCCGACGAGATGGTCGCGGTGCTCAACTCGGCCGGCTGCGTCATCTGCGCGGCAGGGACCGGCCTGGCCCCGGCCGACCGGAGGCTGTACGCACTGCGTGACGTCACCGGGACCGTCGAGTCGATCCCGCTGATCGCGAGCTCGATCATGTCCAAGAAGATCGCCGAGGGCACGGCCGCGCTGGTCCTCGACGTCAAGGTGGGCAGCGGCGCGTTCATGCGGGAGCTGCAGGCCGCGCAGGAGCTGGCGCGGACCATGGTCAGCCTCGGCGGCGAGGCAGGAGTGCGCACCTCGGCGCTGCTGACCAGCATGGACACGCCACTCGGCCGGGCGGTCGGCAATGCCGTCGAGGTCGAGGAGGCGGTGGCGACGCTGCGCGGCGAGGGCCCGCCCGACCTGGTCGAGGTGACCCTCGCGCTGGCCAGGGAGATGCTCGCGCTGGCAGGCGTCGGCGCCGACCCGGCGGCCGCGCTCGCCGACGGCAGCGCGCTCGACCGGTACCGCCTGATGATCGCCGCCCAGGGCGGGGATCCGGATGCGCCGCTGCCGCAGGCCCGGCACCGCGAGGTGCTCACCGCGGATCAGGACGGCTGGCTGCAGCGGCTCGACGCCCGCGCGGTCGGCGTGGCAGCCTGGCGGCTCGGCGCGGGCCGGGCGCGCAAGGAGGACGACGTGAACCACGCGGCCGGCATCGTCTGCCTGGCCAAGCCGGGCGACGAGGTCGCTGCGGGCCAGCCCATCCTGGAGCTGCGCGCTGACGACGAGGCCCGGTTCGGGCCCGCGGTCGCGGCCCTCGCCGGCGCCACGGCGGTCGGCGCCGAGCCCGCAACCGCGGAGCCGCTCGTGATCGAGCGGATCACCAGCGACTGAGCAGTTGCTGACAGCAGCGGGGGGAGTGTGACAATGGGCAGGTGCCAGAGACTCAGGTGACCCTCGAAGAGATTCGCCGCGTGCCCAAGGTGCTGCTGCACGACCACCTCGACGGCGGGCTGCGCCCCGAGACGATCGTCGAGCTGGCCGCCGAGACGGGGTATGACGGCCTGCCCACCACGGACGTGGCCGGGCTGACTCGCTGGATGACCGGCGTGGCACAGCGCGGCAGCCTCGAGCTCTTCCTGGAGGCGTTCGAGCACACGATCGCATGTATGCAGACCCGGGACGCGCTGATCCGGGTTGCGGCCGAGTGTGCCGAGGACCTGGCCGCCGACGGCGTCGTATACGCGGAGATCAGGTTCGCGCCGGAGCAGCATGTGAGCGCCGGCCTGAGCCTGGACCAGGTGGTCGAGGCGGTGCTCGAAGGGTTCCGGCGGGGCAGCCGGGGCCGCGGCATC
This sequence comes from uncultured Actinomycetota bacterium, assembly GCA_963778075.1. Lineage (GTDB taxonomy): Bacteria > Actinomycetota > Actinomycetes > Streptosporangiales > Streptosporangiaceae > JASHPR01. The sequence continues at coordinate 227,495 of CAVZTJ010000003.1, forward strand.
ACGATCTATGCGCTGCTCACCGCCATGCGCACCGCGGCCAGGTCGCTGGAGATCGCCGAGCTGGCCGTGCGGCACCGCGACGCGGGCGTGGCCGGGTTTGACATCGCGGGCGCCGAGGCCGGTAGCCCGCCCAGCCGGCACCTCGACGCGTTCCAATATGTCGCCCGTGAGAACTTCCACAACACGATCCACGCGGGCGAGGGATTCGGTCTCCCGTCGATCTGGGAAGCGCTGCAGTGGTGCGGCGCCGAGCGGCTCGGGCACGGAGTCCGGATCATCGACGACATCCGGGTGGCGTCGGGTGGCGGGCAGGCCTCGCTCGGCCGGCTGGCCAGCTACGTCCGGGACCGCCGGATCCCGCTGGAGATGTGCCCGACGTCGAACGTGCAGACCGGTGCCGTCGCGTCGATCAAGGACCATCCGATCGGGCTGCTGCGTGAGCTGTTGTTCCGGGTGACGGTCAACACCGACAACCGGCTGATGAGCGGGATCACGCTGTCGTCGGAGTTCCACGCGCTTGCCGAGGCGTTCGGCTACGGCTGGGGAGACATCGAGTGGCTCACGATCAACGCGATGAAGAGCGCATTCGCGCCGTTTGACGAACGGCTGAAGATCATCAACACGGTGATCAAGCCGGGCTTCGCCGCGGTCAGGCCAGGGCGGGCGGGGGAGCGGGCGAGGGCGGGGGGGTGGGCGTGAGCGAGGTGGCGACCGACCGGCGGTGGCTGTCCGAGGTGGCCACCTCCGACGCCGCGCTGCGCCAGGTGCTGCACGGCCTGCCCGGGGTCGACCAGGTGGCCGCCGAGGCACGGGCGGCCGGGCTCGCAACCAGGTCGATCAAGCGCGACGCCAAGATGCAGGCGCTGGACATGGCGATCCGCATGGTGGACCTGACCACACTGGAGGGCGCCGACACGCCGGGCAAGGTCCGGGCGATGTGCGCCAAGGCCCGCAGGCCGGACCCGGCCGACCCGGCGGTGCCGCCGGTCGCCGCGGTCTGCATCTACCCGGACCTGGTCGGCGTGGCCCGCGCCGAGGTGGCGGGCAGCGGGGTCGCCGTGGCGTCAGTGGCCACCGCGTTCCCGTCCGGCCGGGCGTCGCTCGCGGTGAAGCTCGCCGACGTGCGCGACGCCGTGACCGCCGGCGCCGACGAGGTGGACATGGTCATCGACCGGGGCGCGTTCCTGGCCGGCCGGTACGGCCAGGTCTATGAGGAGGTGCGGCAGGTGCGCGAGGCCTGCGGCACCGCGCACCTCAAGGTCATCCTGGAGACCGCCGAACTGGCCACCCTCGACAACGTCTCCCGGGCGTCCTGGCTGGCGATGCTGGCGGGCGCGGACTTCATCAAGACCTCGACCGGCAAGGTCACCCCGGCGGCGACGCCTCCGGTCGCGCTGGTCATGCTGGCCGCGGCGCGCGACTACGCGCAGTCGACCGGCCGCCGCGTGGGCGTGAAGGTGGCGGGCGGCGTCCGGACCGCCAAGGACGCCATCCGGTACCTGGTGCTGGTGCGCGAGACCGCCGGTCAGCCGTGGCTGACCCCCGCCCTGTTCCGGATCGGCGCGTCCAGCCTGCTCAACGACCTGCTGATGCAGCGCAGCAAGCAGCTCACCGGCCGCTATGCGGGCCCGGACTACTTCACGATCGATTAGCGGACAGGGGACCGTCCGCCTTCATGCGCTATCGCGAGCTTGCCACCAGGCCCATGGCCAAATGGGCGATTGTCGCCGTCGGTGCCCGGCTTCCGGTGGCGATGGCGACCCTCGCGCTCGTCTTCCTGGTTCGCGACCGCCCCGGCGGCTACGCACTCGGCGCCGGGATCGCCGCCGTGTACGTCCTCGGCGAGGTGGTGGGGGCTTCGGTGTTCGGGCCACGGCTGAAGCCGGACCGGGTTCGCAAGCAGCTGGCGGTGGGCCTGGCCCTGGGCGGAAGCTCGTTCGCCGTCCTGGGCTTTCTGCCCGGCGCGCCGCTGCCGGTGCTCGGCATCTTCGCCGCGCTGGCAGGGGCCGCGCCGGCCGCCGCGCCCGGCGGGCTGCGTACCCTGCTGACCTCTCAGGTCCCCGACGCCCTCGTCGTGACCGCGCTGAGCGCGGAATCCATTCTCACGTTCGTCGTGTGGACGGCCTCGCCCGCTCTCACCGTCGTGCTCGCGCTCAGCGTCTCACCGTCCGCGCCGCTTCTGCTCGCCGCCGGGCTCATGGTTGCGGCCGCGGCCGGGCTGTGGGCGCTGCCAGCGGGCTGGGAACCGGACGGCGATGACCACGATGGCGTCTCGAAGGGACGCACGCTCGCCCGCGCCTGGCCCATCTTCGTCACCGGCGCCGCCGCCGCGTCCCTGTTCGCACTTGTCGAGCTCACCCTCCCTGCGCTCCTGGAACAGCGGGCCATCCATGTGGGCTGGGCGGGGCCGCTGCTGGCCGGTTTCTCGATCGCGGCGATCCTTGGGGCCACCCTGTACGGCGCGCGCGGAAGCTGGCCGGGTTCCGTGCGCGCGCAGAGCACGGTCCTGCTGCTGGGCGCGACCGCGTGCGTGACGCTGGTGGCCACCGTGCCTTCGCTGCCGTGGATCGCGGGATCGCTTGTCATGGCCGGCCTCTTCCAGTCCGGTGTGCAGCTCACCCGCAACCTGTCACTGCGTGCTGCCCTGCCGGCCCGCGCGCACGCGGCGGGGTACTCGGTGCTGTACGCCGCGACCGGCGTCGGCTACGCGGGAAGCGCGATCCTGGCCGGGACGGTGCAGCGCGCGGCCTCACCCGAGGTCGCCATCCTTGCGGGCGCGGCGCTGACGCTGCTGCTGACGGCCGTGAGCGCGCTCGCCGAGTTCGCGCCCAGGTGGCGCGCCCCCGTGCGGCGCTCCGTGAACCCGGTGATCGACGGCCGCGAATGCGCCAGCGAGCAGCGGTTAAGGCCGGGCCGCCGTCCCCGGGCGGCTACGTCGTCGCGGTGGGGCTTGCCGTCGCGGTCGGCGTGGGCGTCGGGGTAGGCGTGAGTGAGGGTGTCGGGCTCGGCGTGGGTGACGGGGTCGGGCTCGGCGTGGGCGACGGTGTGGGGCTTGGCGTGGGTGACGGCGTGGGGCTCGGCGTCGGCGACGCGGTCGGCTTCGTGGTCGGCACGACCAGGTTCGGGGTCTGCACGTGGGCGCGGCCCGGCAGCAGCAGCAACAGCGCGGCGATGACCACGCCGGAGACCGTGACCAGCCCGCCGAGCGCCGCGCTGCGGACGAACGTCTGGCGGCGCTGGCTGCGCTTCCACTCCATCGTGCGGACCTCGACCAGGTCCGGCGGCAGCGCCGCCCGCTGCGCGGCCCAGCTGTTGAACGGCGCCGCCGCCATGCCGAGGGTCGGGAACAGCAGCAGGCCGGCCAGCAGCGGCCCGGCCAGCTCGGTGGCCTTGGTCAGCCCGGCCGCGATGCCGAGAAAGCCGAGCAGCGCCAGGGTCGACTCGGCCCAGTTCGCCCGGAACGCCTCCCACCACTTGGCCTTCTCGCTGGTCTTGGGCGTGCGCAGGAACGCGGCCTTCTTGGCGAAGAGGCCAAGTATCGAGGCCCGCGCCACCACCAGGGAGGTGGACTGCCAGATGAAGAACGCGCCGAGCGCGTCCCGCCATGACGCACCGGTGCCGCGGCGCAGCAGGGCGACCGCGCGCACCAGGCCGAGCAGCACCAGCACCGGGACCGTGGCGACAAGGAACGGGGTGAGCTTGCGGAACAGCTCGCCGCCGCCGGTGGCCAGGTTGACGGCCCCGGCCAGCAGGAAGACCAGGAACACCAGGCCGAGCAGGTCGCCGTACCACTGCACGGCGCCGGACAGGTACGCCCAGCGCTGGCCGCCGGTGAGCCGGTTCTCCTTGGACTGCCGGCCTGGCAGCATCGAGCGCCAGTGCATCCGCAGGATCTGGATGCCGCCGAAGCACCACCGGTAGCGCTGGCCCTTGAGCGCCTCGAACGTCAGCGGCATGATGCCCTTGCCGTAGGACTGGTCGATGTGCTGCCCGGTCCAGCCTGCCCGCAGCAGCCGCAGCGACAGCTCGGCGTCCTCCGTGATGCACCACTCGTCCCAGCCGCCGAGCTGCTCGAGCGCGACCCGCCGGATCAGCCCCATCGTGCCCGCGAAGATCGCTCCGTCGCGCTCGTTGCGCGACGGCTGCGACACCGCGAAGAAGTACTTGTAGGAGTAGTACAGCCGCCGGTAGTACGGGGCGCGCTCCCAGCCGCGGTAGTCCTGCGGCGCCTGGGTGAACCCGAGCCAGCTCTCGATGAGCAGGGGTGCACAACGTCTCAGGAACCCCCGGTCAAGCTGGTAGTCGGAGTCGACCACGCCGATGATCTCGGCCCGCTCGTCGGTCATCTGAGTAAGCGCGTAGTTCAGCGCCCCGGACTTGTAGCCCGGCCAGTCCTCCAGGTGCGCGAACTTCACGTTGTGCCGGCGGCACCAGGCCTCGACCGGCCGCCACAGGCTCTCGTCGTCGGTGTTGTCGTCGATCAGGATGATCTCGTAGCGCGGGTAATCCAGGCGGACCAGCGAGCGCAGCGTGTCGATGACCATGTCCGGCGGCTCGTTGTGCGCCGGGACGTGCAGGCTGACGAACGGCAGCTCGCCGAGCGCCGGCAGCATCGCGGTCGCGACCGGCTCGACCCGCCGGTGCCAGGTCTCCGAGCCGATCGCGTCGCAGATCTCCCACAGGTAGGCGCTGGCCAGGATCGCGGCGAACAGCTCGAAGAGCCACAGCAGCACCCCGCCCGCCTCGCTGGCTGGGTCGAGATGGCTGTAGAAGGTCCACTCCAGGATGTAGACGAGGTAGACGGCGAACAGGAAGATGCTCGTCGCCCAGCACAGGTGGGCGCGCGCGTTCCAGCGCCGGGTCACCGGCAGCCAGATCAGGCTGCCCACGATCAGCCCTGCGACGCCCGCGATCGTGTTGTGCTCGCTGACCCCGAGCAGCCGCATGGCGACCGCGACCAGCGCGCCGAGCACCACCGTGCCGATGATCGCGGACGCAAACCTGCGGGTGGTCGGCCACGCCCCGGTACTGCGCGCCGGGCGCGCGGAGTGGATAAGCAGCGCGATGGTGCCTATCGGCGCGGCTATGATCCCGGCCAGCACAAGCGCAGCGAGCATAGCCCTGCCTTCCGCCGCTTCCTGACGTGACGACCGCCGCCAGCTACCCGCAATTTAGCCACAGCTAACAATTCCCTGGCGGGATTTGGCGCGATCGCCGCGTGAGAACATGCCCAGACCGGCCGATCAAGGAATTCGGAGGCAGCCGTGCTTTACGAGCAGCGCATCTACCACGCCATGCCGGGCCGCATGCCCGATCTGCTCAGGCGTTTCGAGCAGGTGACCCTGGCGATCTGGGCTCGTCACGGCATCCGCCAGGCCGGATTCTGGACCGTTGTGGTCGGCGGCTCCAGTCACGACCTCATCTACTTGCTGGCCTGGGAGTCGATGGCGGAGCGGGAGCAGAAGTGGGCGGCTTTCCTGGCGGACCCCGAGTGGAAGGAGAAGTTCCGCAAGAGCGAAGAGAACGGCCCGCTCATCAGCTCGTTCAGCAACGCCTTCTGGGCGCCAACGGCGTTCTCGGCGGTGCGCTAGCAGCCCGTGCCGGGCGTTACGTGCCGGAGGCCGATGGGTAGGGTCCCCCGAGCTGGGCGTATAACGGGGGGTATGTGATGCGTAACCGATGGTGGGCGCCGGCCGGCCTGGCCGCAGTGGCGCTGATGGTTGCAGCTTGCGCAGGTACCGGGGCGGCCAGCGCGGCCGGGTCGGGCGGTTCCTCGGTCAGGGTCGTTTCGTCTCCGAGCACGAGCTCGTCGAGCACGGCCCTGAAGACCAGGAAGATCAACGGTGTAACCGTGCTGACGAACGCGAAGGGGTTCACGCTGTACTGGTTCGCCCCGGACACGAGCACGAAGTCGAACTGCAACGGGTCGTGCGCGGCCATCTGGCCCCCGGTGAAGGGGCCGGCAACGGCAGGCCCGGGCGTCACCGGCAAGCTGGGCACGATCAAGCGGTCGGACGGCTCAGTCCAGGCCACCTACGACGGGCATCCGCTGTACACCTACGTTGCCGATACGGCCCCGGGCCAGGCTCGCGGCAACGGGCTCAACGTGAACGGCGGGCTATGGCACGAGGTGACCGCCTCCGGCGCGGCCGCGCCGAAGGCGTCAGCCAGCTCGGCCGGCGGAAACGGGTACTGACCAGCCGCGAGCACATCACGCCGTCATGGAAAGGGCAGCGGGCTCAACCTGAACGGCGGCCTATGGCATGAGGCATCGCGCCGGGCTGAGCCGCGTCAGCGGGAGATGTGATCCGTGCTCTCCCGGGAAGGCCTCGGCAGCGTGCGAGAATGAGACCTGGCAACGACGCCGAGCGACAGGAACGGTGTGATGCAGGGCGAGCTGGCCGCGCAGGCCGAGTGGGACTACGCGCCGGCGCCCGAGTCGCGCGACATCGTGTCGATCGCGCCGGAATACGGGCTGTTCATCGACGGCGAGTTCGTGCCCGCCGCCGACGGGCGGCAGTTCGCGACCGTGAACCCGGCCACCGAGGAGCCGCTGGCGCAGGTGGCCGACGCGGGCGGGGCCGACGTCGACCGCGCCGTTGCCGCCGCGCGCGCCGCCTACGAGCGCGTCTGGGGGCCGATGCCCGGCGCCGAGCGGGCCAAGTACCTGTACCGGATCGCCCGGCTGCTGCAGGAGCGGTCCCGCGAGTTCGCGGTGCTGGAGAGCCTCGACAACGGCAAGCCGATCAAGGAATCCCGCGACGTCGACATCCCGCTGGCCGCGGCGCACTTCTTCTACCACGCGGGCTGGGCCGACAAGCTGGAGCACGCCGGGTTCGGGCCGTCGCCCCGGCCGCTGGGGGTGGCCGGCCAGGTGATCCCGTGGAACTTCCCGCTGCTGATGGCCGCGTGGAAGCTGGCGCCCGCACTCGCCGCCGGCAACACCTGCGTGCTCAAGCCCGCCGAGACCACTCCGCTGACCGCGCTGCTGCTCGCTGAGGTCTGTCAGCAGGCTGGGCTCCCGCCTGGAGTCCTGGGCGTGACGACCGGTGCTGGGGCGACCGGCGCCGCGCTGGTGTCGCATCCGGGCGTAGACAAGATCGCGTTTACCGGGTCGACCGAGGTCGGCAAGGAGATCCAGCGAGCGGTGGCGGGCACCGGCAAGCGGCTGACCCTGGAGCTCGGCGGCAAGGCGGCGAACATCGTCTTCGACGACGCGCCGGTCGAGGGGGCCGTCGAGGGGATCGTGAACGGCATCTTCTTCAACCAGGGCCACGTCTGCTGCGCCGGTTCCCGGCTGCTGGTTCAGGAGTCGGTCGCCGACGCGGTGCTCGGCCGGCTCCGCGACCGGCTCGGCACGCTGCGGCTCGGCGACCCGCTGGACAAGAACACCGACATCGGCGCCATCAACTCACGCCAGCAGCTCGACAAGATCCGCGAGCTGTCCGACGCGGGCGAGGCGGAGGGCGCGGAGCGCTGGTCCCCGCCGTGCCAGCTGCCGGACCGCGGCTACTGGTTCCCGCCGACGTTGTTCACCGGGGTCAGCCAGTCGCACCGGATCGCGCGGGAAGAGATCTTCGGGCCGGTGCTCTCCGTGCTCACGTTCCGGACCCCGGACGAGGCCGTCGCCAAGGCCAACAACACCCCGTACGGCCTTTCCGCAGGGGTGTGGACCGAGAAGGGCAGCCGGATCCTGTGGATGTCGCAGCGGCTGCGAGCCGGCGTGGTCTGGGCCAACACCTACAACAGGTTCGACCCCACCAGCCCGTTCGGCGGCTACCGGGAATCCGGCTTCGGACGGGAGGGCGGCAGGCACGGCCTCGCCGCGTACTTGAATGCCTGAGAAGAAACCCTCAGCCAGAGGAAGGGCGTCAGCCAGGACAGCCGCGACGGCCGGCCGCAGGTCGGCAGTGAAGGGAGAAGGGGCGGTGGGCGGGGGCACGCGGGGGGGTCTGGGGGGGTCGTCCCCCCGAAGAAACACCGTCCGCAAGACCTACAAGCTCTACATCGGGGGCGCGTTCCCGCGCTCGGAATCGGGCCGGTCCTACCCGGTCACCGGCGCCGACGGCGACCTGCTGGGCTACGCCGCGCAGGCGTCACGCAAGGACGCGCGCGACGCGGTGACCGCGGCCAGGGCGGCGCTGCGCCGCTGGTCGGGTGCGACGGCCTACAACCGAGGCCAGGTCCTGTATCGCGTGGCGGAGATGATGGAGGGCCGGTCCGCCCAGTTCGCGGACGTGAGCGTTCAGGGTGGTGATCGTGACGGGCTGGTGGCCGCTGCGATCGACCGCTGGGTCTGGTACGCGGGCTGGCCTGACAAGGTCGCGCAGATCGCCGGCGCCGCGAATCCCGTGGCCGGGCCGTACTTCAACTTCAGCGTGCCGGAGCCGACCGGCGTGGTCGCCGTCGTGGCGCCGGCCGAGTCCGGCCTGCTCGGGCTCGTCAGCGTCGTCGCCCCGGTGATCGCCACCGGCAACACGGCCGTGGTGATCGCGAGCGAGCAGCGGCCGCTGGCCGCGATCACGCTCGCCGAGGTGCTGGCCACCTCGGACCTGCCCGGTGGCGTGGTGAACGTGCTCACCGGCCGCACCGCCGAGCTGGCGCCGGTACTGGCCGGGCACATGGACGTGAACGCGATCGACCTGACCGGCGTGCCGCCCGCCGAACGTCCCGACCTGGAACGGCTCGCCGCCGAGAACGTCAAGCGGGTCTTCGCCGCCGACGAGGACTGGACGGCGGCGCCGGGCACCCGGCGGCTGCTCGCGTTCCTCGAGACCAAGACCGTCTGGCACCCGGTGGGGATCTAGGGCCAACGCAGGTCGCACAGCACGGTCTCGGCGATGGTCACACGGTCATCACGCTGACGCCGGCCGCCGAGATCGCCTGGACCTCGTCGTCGGGGGCGGATGCGTCGGTGACAAGCGCGTGCAGAGCGGCGACCGGTGATACGAAGGCGAGGGCGGTGCGAGAGAGCTTGGCGGCCTCCGCGACGGCGATGACCCGGCGGGAGGAGGAGATCGCGGCGCGTTTGATAGGGGACCCCGCCATTGTCACCAGCACTCGCCGCCGCCGACGCCGCGACCGCACCGTCCGCGGCACGCTCCGTCTGGACCTCCCCGCTCTATCGCGGCGCGACCCTCGCGCTGTTCCTGTCCGGGCTGGGCACCTCTGCCGCCGCGCCGCAGATCACCCTGTTTCTCGTCGACGACCTGCACGTCTCGCTGACCACGGCCGGCCTGTACTACCTCACGAACATCACCGCCCCCGTCGCCGGATACCTCATCGGCGCGCGCTCCGACCGCACCGGCAGACGGCTCGGGCTCTTCCGGCTGTGCGCGCTGGCGGGATTCCTCGGCTGGGGGGCGATGGCGTTGGCAGACCGGCTGTGGATGCCTTTCGTGATCAGCTCCCTGATCCTGGCCTTCTCCGGCGCAGCGGGTTCGCAGCTGTTCGCCGCGGTCCACGACGACCTGGAGGCCACCGCCAGCCCGGTCGGCGACGGCGTCGTCTCGATCGTCCGTATGGCGCTGACGGCGGGATGGATCGTCGGCCCCGTCGCGGGCTCACTCCTGGCGACCGCCGCCGGCCCGCGCGTGATGCTCGCGGCCACCGGACTGTGCACCCTCGCGCAGATCGTCCCCATGGGCCTCACCCGCACCCGCTCAGTCCGGCCCCGCGCCCAGACCACGATCGCGGCACCCGCGGCACCCGCGGCACCCGCGGCACCCGCAGTGCCCGCGGCGCCCGCGGCGCCCGCAGTGCATGCCGAGCGACTCGCACGTCGTTCCCCCCGGGTGCGGGCCATGCTGCCCCTGCTCGCCTTCACCGGGCTGTACGTGTTCGTTTACGCAGGAGAGCCGATCAAATACGGGTACCTGACGATCTACATGCACAACGACATGCATCTGCCGACAGCGGTCAGCGGCGCTGTCATCGGCATCCAGCCCCTGATAGAGCTCATCCTCATGCCGGTGGCCGTGCTGCAGGCCGAGCGTGGCCTGGCCCAGGCGCGGCTCGCCGCCGACGGAGACTCGGCCTCCAACCAGGCCTTTGCCGCCGCCATGAGCGCCCTGCGCACGCACGGCACCCCCTATCATCTGACGCACGCTCTGCTGGACCACGCGCAGCACCTGCTCGGCCAGGGCGACAGGGGTGCTGCCGAGGCTGCCTTCGCCGAAGCACGTACCATCGCCGACGGGCTGCGCTGCCAGCCCCTGCTCGACCGGGCCGATGCCATCGGGCTGGTCACGGCGCGCACCTCGGCGTGAGCCGCTTTGGTCAAGCCTCGGCGGCGAGCGCTGCCGCCGCGTTGAGAGCGTCCATGGCGGCGCTCTGACGGCACGCGTCGGCGCGGTCGAAGGGGCCAGCCCAGTGCAGGCCGAACTCGTTGTTCTGGTTCCGGTTGTTATCCCAGATCGAACGGGCATTGGCGAGAAGGAAGTCGCGGTAGGCGGACCTGAGGCTCTGCCGGTAGAGGTCGCAGAAATTCCGCACGAACACGCCCTTGAACTGAGGACGGTCACCGTCTGCCGGCGCGGTGTCCGGCTCATGGGGCTCGACCAGGATTCCGGGCGTGCCTGCCAGCGGGGGAGTGGTCAGCAGGCTCAGCGCCGCGTCCGCGATCGCCTCCCCCTGCGTCAGGTAAGCGGTCTCGCCGGTCGCCTCGTACAGGGCGGCCAGCCCGCCGAGGATCACGCCCTGGTTGTAGGTCCACGTCACGCCGCCGTTGTTCTGGCACCCCGCGGTGAGGCCGTCATTGACCAGGCCGCTGGCGCCGATGAGGCCGCTGGCATGAAACCAGTCCCACTCCCGCAGCGCCCAGCCCAGGTAGGAACCGCGATCGTCGCCGCAGCGCCGATGCAGCCGGGCGGCGAGGACCAGGAACAGCTCGTTGCTGATCGCGTTCTTGTATTTTCTGTCCGTGTTCCACCACACGCCGCCACCGCAGGTGCCGTCCCAGCCCGTCACCAGGTTGGCGAAGATCGTCCTGGCCGCCGCCAGGTAGCGGTCATCGCCGGTGAGGTCGTAAGCGGCGACCCAGGCAAGACCCCACCAGCCGTTGTCGTCATAGAAGCTGACGATGAAGTCCCGGTGCCGCCGCTGCGCGGCCACGAAGGTCCGTTCGACGACTCCGAGGTATCTCTGGTCGCCCGTGCACTGTATGTAGCCGATGACCGCGGTCAGCGCGTTCGCGGCATTCCACCACCCCGCGGTGCGCCACCGGCCCGTACGCGGGCGGTACCACCGCTGCAGCGCCTCGATGCCGGCGCTTGCCTGCGCGGCATAGTCGCGCTCCGCCACACCGCCCCCCGCCAGCAGGCCCCTGTCCCGGTCTGACGCCGATGTGTCCCCGGCCGCGCCTGACGACGGGAATTGCTGGCTCGCCGTAAAAAACAAATGAGCAAGGAGACACATCTCCTTGCCATTTTCAATATATAGCGCACCCGGGGACTTGCCGCAAGCCCCGGGTCGTGCCGCATAATCGCAGGCCGGGCGCGGGTTTTCTTGGAATGGGTGGTCCGAGGGTGGCTGCTGTTGCCGACGCAGGACCGCGCGGGGGAGGAAGGAACGAGATGCGGCGCACGGCCACGCTGGAGGTATCGATGATCGACCGCTACGTGCTGGGCCTGGAGGAGATCGACAGGACGCAGGTCGCGCTAGCTGGCGGCAAGGGCGCGCAGCTGGGGGAGTTGTCGCGGATCGACGGCGTCCGCGTGCCGGATGGCTTTTGCGTGACGACGGACGCCTTCCGGCGGATCATGGCAGCGGTGCCCTGGATCGACGATCAGCTCGATCGGCTATCGCGCCTGGACCCCGACGACCGCGAGGCGATCAGCACGCTCAGTACGGAGATCCGCGGGACCCTGGAGAGGGCCGTGATCCCCGACGATCTGGCGGCGGCGATCACGCGCTCGGTCACCCGGCTTGGCGGGCAAGCTGCCTACGCCGTGCGGTCCAGCGCGACGGCGGAGGACTTGCCGACGGCCTCCTTCGCGGGCCAGCAGGACACGTACCTCAACGTTGTGGGGCTGGCTGCGATCCTGCAGCACGTCAGGCAGTGCTGGGCCTCACTGTTCACCGAGCGCGGCGTGACCTACCGCATGCGGAACCACTTTGACCACCGGAAAGTCCACATGGCCGTGGTCGTGCAGCGGATGCTCTTCCCGCAGGTTTCCGGCATCCTCTTCACGGCCGACCCCGTCACCTCGAACCGGAAGGTCGTATCCATCGAGGCCAGCTTCGGCCTCGGCGAAGCCCTGGTGTCGGGGCTGGTGAACCCCGACGTCTACAAGGTGCGAGACGGCGAGATTGCCGCTAAGGCCGTCGCCGCCAAGCAGCTCGCCATCCACGCGCGGCCAGCAGGCGGAACGCAGCAGGTGGCGATCGGGCCGGAGAGTCAGCATCAGCCAGCACTGACCGATGTGCAGATCGTGCGGCTCGCTCAGCTGGGCCGGCAGATCGAGGCGCACTTCGGCCTCCCTCAGGACATCGAATGGTGCCTGGTCGACGACGGATTCCAGATTGTCCAGAGCCGGCCGATCACCACTCTGTTCCCCATCCCAGCGACCACCGATCAGGGAAACCACGTCTACATCTCCGTCGGGCATCAGCAGATGATGACCGACGCCATGAAGCCGCTGGGGCTGTCCATGTGGCAGCTGACAACCCCGCGTCCCATGTCCGAGGCCGCTGACCGGCTGTTCGTCGACGTCACCCAGACGCTGGGTTCGCCAGCGAGACGCGCAGACCTCCTGAAGGTCATCGGGAGGTCCGATCCGCTGATCGGCGACGCGCTGCAGACCGTCATTGACCGCGGCGACTTCATCCCGGCCCTCCCGGACGAGGATTCGGGCGAGCCGCCGGCTTACAGCGCACCCGCCACGATCGAGACCGATCCGGCCATCGTCACCGGGCTCGTGGAGCGCAGCCAGGCGTCCATCGCCACGCTGAAGCGCGACATCCGGGCGCAGTCCGGGGTGGCGCTGCTCGACTTCATCCTGGCGGACGTGCAGGAGCTGAGAAGGATCCTGTTCGATCCGCAGAGCACCCAGGCGATCATGGCGGGGATGCAGGCCACCTGGTCGCTCAGCGAGCAGCTGGAGACGTGGCTGGGCGAGAAGAACGCGGTCGACACGCTCACCCAGTCCGTCCCGAACAACGTCACGTCGGAAATGGGGCTGGCGCTCCTGGACGTCGCGGACGTGATCCGCCCGCATCCGGATGTGGTGGCATTCCTGCAGCACGTCGAGCACGAGAACTTCCTGGACCAGCTGCCCACGCTCGCAGGCGGGCGCGAAGCCCGGGATGCCATCCAGGCATACCTCGACGAGTACGGCATGCGCTGCGTCGGCGAGATCGACATCACCAGGCCACGCTGGGGTGAACGGCCCACCACGCTTCTGCCCATGATCCTCGGCAACATCAAGAACTTCGAGCCGGGCGCGGGCCAGCGGCGCTTCGAGCAGGGCCGGCAGAAGGCACGGGAGAAGGAACAGGAACTGCTGGCGCGCTTGCGGGCGTTGCCGGACGGGGATCAGAAGGCCGAACAGGCCACGGGAATGATCGACCGGATCCAGACCTTCACCGGGTACCGGGAGTACCCGAAGTACGGCATGGTCAGCCGGTACTTCGTGTACAAGCAGGCACTGCTGAGCGAGGCCGGGCGCCTCGTGCAGGCCGGCGTACTTCGTGAGCGGGAAGACATCTTCTATCTCAGATTCGCCGAGCTGCACGACGTGGTGCGCACGAACCGGGTGGATGACCAGCTCATCAGCCAGCGCAAGGACGCGTTCAGGTCGTATCAGTCGCTTACACCGCCCCGGGTGCTCACCTCGGATGGCGAGGCGGTCGAGGGGACGTACCGGCGCACCGATGTCCCGGCCGGGGCGCTGACCGGCCTGCCCGTCTCCGCCGGGACCGTCGAGGGACGGGCTCGCGTCATTCTGGACATGGCCGAGGCCGAGTTCGAAGCGGGCGACATCCTGGTCACCGCGTACACGGACCCCAGCTGGACGCCTGCGTTCGTCGCGATCAACGGCCTGGTGACGGAGGTGGGAGGCCTGATGACGCACGGCGCGGTGATCGCCCGGGAGTACGGCTTGCCGGCCGTCGTGGGGGTGGAGCATGCCACCCGGCTGATCCCGGACGGGCAGCGGATCCGCGTGCACGGAACGGACGGGTACATCGAGATCCTGCCAAACGCTGGGAGCTGACCGGATGACCAGGGCACTACGGGTGGAGAACATCGACGAGGCCGCGCGCTGCGTCGATCCGGCATTCCTGAACAGCCCGCAGGTCGTCGATGCCTCGATGACGGGCAGGATCGGCCGGGAGCTCATCCTCAAGCTGGAGACCTTCAACCCGGTGCGCTCTTTCAAGGGGCGCGGCGCCGACTTCTTCATGCGCGGTGTCGGCCCGGGCACGCAGGTGGTATGCGCCTCCGCGGGCAACTTCGGCCAGGCCGTCGCGTACGCCGCCCGCGCCCGCGGGATCCGGGCCACGGTGTTCTGCGCCGAAGGCGCGAACCCCGTGAAGGTCGCCCGCATCCGCGACCTCGGCGCCGAGGTACGGCTGGGCGGCACCGACTTCGATGTGGCCAAGGACGCAGCCCGGGCCTATGCCGCCGACGGGGAGAGCCGCTTGTTCGTCGAGGACGGGCACGAGCCCCGGATATCGGAAGGCGCGGGCACGATCGCGGCCGAGCTCGCGCCGCTCCAGCCTGACGTGATCTTCGTGCCGGTCGGGAACGGCGCGCTGATCAGCGGGGTCGGCTGCTGGATGAAGACGCGCTCGCCCGGTACCCGCATCGTCGGCGTCTGCGCCGCTGGCGCACCCGCAATGGCAGAAAGCTGGCGGCGCGGCAGCGTGGTCACGTCCGCGGAGGTGACGACCATCGCTGACGGCGTGGCCGTCCGGGTGCCGATTCCGGCCGCCCTGGAATGGATGAGCGAGTTCGTCGACGACATGATCCTCATCGACGACGCACAGCTCCGGGAGGCGCTCCGGATAGCTCGCGACACCATCGGGCTGATACTCGAGCCGTCCGGCGCGCTCGGAATCGCCGCGGCGCTGCAGCACCGGAACCCGGACCGGACGCCCGCGGCGATCGTGACCGGCAGCAACTTCTCCGCCGACCTGCTCGCCGAGCTGACCACTTAGTCCAGCCAGCGCGGCTGACCGCCACGCGTCTTCGGCCGCCGGCACCGGGTCAGATCCTGCGGCCCGCGGCGGCCGCTGTCATTGAGTCAGATCTCACCGAACAAGCGGTCGCCGGCGTCGCCGAGTCCGGGGACGATGTAGCCGCGGTCGTTCAGCCGCTCGTCCAGGCCGGCGGTCACCACCCGGACGGGGACCGGATCGTCGCTCGGGTATGCGGCTTCCAGCCTGGCCACGCCCTCCGGGGCGGAGAGCAAGCAGATCGCCGTGACCGCCGCGGCGCCGCGCGACACCAGCATGCCGACCACGGTCTCCAGCGTGCCGCCGGTGGCCAGCATCGGGTCGAGCACGAAGGCATCTCGCCCGGCGAGATCCTCGGGCAGCCGGGCCGCGTAGGTGGAGGCGACCAGCGTCTCCTCGTCCCTGGCCAGCCCGACGAAACCGACGTCGGCGCTGGGCAGCAGCCGGGTCATCCCGTCGAGCATCCCGATGCCCGCCCGCAGCACGGGGATCACGAGCGGGTTGGGCGAGGCCAGCTTCACGCCCGTGGTCGCCGCGACCGGGGTGGTCACTGAGACCGGCTCGGTGCGCATGTAACGCGTCGCCTCGTACGCGAGGAGGGTCACGAGTTCGTCGGTGAGCCCGCGGAACGTCGGGGTGTCGGTGCTCTGGTCCCGCAGCACGGTCAGCTTGTGCGCCACGAGCGGGTGATCGGCTACCAGCGTCTGCATGCCCGTAGTGTGGCGGGCCTGGAGCTACGGCGCCACCTGAACCTTGATCCCCTCCCCGGCCCGCACGTTCGCCAGCGCCTCCGGGAACTGGTCCAGGGCGAACGGTGAGCCAAGCAGCGGCGCGGCATTGATCGCGCCGGCGGCCATCAGATCCGCTGCCGCGCCGAAGCTGTTCAGCACGGCCATGGATCCAAGGACGGTGATCTCGTCGTTGTAGATCCGGAACGGCGACAGGGACACCATCGCGTCGCCGCTGGTCACCCCGAAGATGAGCAGCCGTCCGCCGCGGTCGAGGGCGCCGAATGCGGCCTCGATCGCAGCGGGCACTCCGGTCGCGTCGACGGCGACAGCGAACGTCCGGCCGTCCAGCTCGGCCACGTCGCCGGCGGTGCCGGCCGCTCCGACGGCGCTGGCCGCGTCGAGGCGGGAGCTCTTGCGGTCCACGGCCGTGACCGAGCGGGCCCCGGCCCGGTTGAGCAGCTGCAGCAGCAGCAGGCCCATGGTGCCCGCGCCCATCAGCAGAACGTCCTGCCCGAGCACGTCGCCGATCCGGCGCAGGCCGTGCACGGCACACGACAGCGGCTCGATCAGCGCGCCCTGGGCGTCGCTCACGCTGTCCGGTATGCGGTAGGCGTTGACCGCCGGGACGGCGACGTACTGGGCGAACGCCCCGTCCACGGTGTCGCCGATCGCGTTCCAGTTGGCGCACAGGTTGCCCCGCCCGGCGCGGCACGCCGGGCAGTAGCCGCAGTACAGAGACGGATCGACGGCGACGCGCTCACCTTCCCGCCAGCCGCCAGGCGCCTGGTCGCCGATGGCCACCACGCGGCCGGAGAACTCGTGCCCGGGAATGATCGGGTACGGGGTTGGCGGGAACTCGCCGTCCGCGATGTGCACGTCGGTGCCGCAGATACCGCACACGGCCACCTGCACCACGAGCTGGCCGGGATCCGGCACCGGGTCCGGTGCGTCGGTAATCGCGACCTGGCCAGGCTTCTCCCAGACAACCGCGCGCATCATTCCCCTTCCGTGGGTTTCAGGCCCAGGAGCCGGCCCTCAGGCGTCGACCCGCTGGCCGGTCCCGGCGTCGAACAGGTGCAGCTGCGCCGCGTCGGGCTTGATCTTGATGGCCTCACCGGGCCGCGGGTGCTCCCGGCCGGCCCGCACGACGACGTTCGCGCCCGAGTCACCGGCCAGGTGACCGTAGACGTAGAAGTCGCTGCCGAGGTCCTCGACGAGGTCGACCTGGAGCTTGAGCTCGCCTTCGCCGATCGCGATGTGCTCGGGCCTGACGCCGACGACGAGCCGGCTGTGGCCTTGCGCCGCGCGCAGCAGGCCGTCCTCGGGCCGCAAGGTGATTCCGCCCATCCGGATGCCGTCGGGCGTGGGCTCGGCGTCGAACCTGTTCATCGACGGCGAGCCGATGAAGCTGGCCACGAACACGTTCACCGGCCGGTCGTATAGCTCGGCGGGCGAGGCGAACTGCTGCAGGTGACCGTCGCGCATGACAGCCACCCGTTCGCCCATGGTCATGGCCTCCACCTGGTCATGGGTGACGTACAGGGTGGTGATCTCCAGCCGGCGCTGCAGCTCGGCGATCTGGGTCCTGGTCTGCACGCGCAGCTGGGCGTCCAGGTTGGACAGCGGCTCGTCCATGCAGAAGACCTTAGGCTCGCGGACGATCGCGCGGCCCATCGCCACCCGCTGGCGCTGCCCGCCGGACAGGTTGCGCGGCTTGCGGTCGAGGAAGTCCTCCAGGTTGAGCAGCTTGGCCGCCTCCGTGACCCGGCGGGCTCGCTCGTCCTTGGGGACGCCCTGCATCTTGAGCGCGAAGCCCATGTTCTCGCCGACCGTCTTGCTTGGGTAGAGCGCGTAGTTCTGGAACACCATCGCGATGTCGCGGTCCCGCGACGGCACGCCGACCATGTCCCTGTCATCGATCCTGATCGATCCCTCGTCGATCTCCTCCAGGCCGGCCAGCATGCGCAGCGCCGTGGTCTTGCCGCAGCCCGATGGGCCGACCATGACGACGAACTCGCCGTCGCGCACGGCCAGGTTGAGGCCGTCCACCGCGGGCCGCTCCGCACCCGGGTAGATGCAGGTAGCGTCCTCGTAGGTGACCTTAGCCATGATCGTCTCCTGTGATCGGTCCGATGCTCACTTGATGGCGCCGAAGGACAGCCCGCGGACGAGCTGGCGCTGGGCGATCCACCCGGCCAGCACGACCGGCAGCGTGGCCACCGTGGCCGCCGCGCACAGCTGGGCGAAGTACAGGCCCTCCGACGAGATGAAGCCGACCAGGAACACCGGGACGGTGGCGGCCTCGGTGGCGGTGATGTTCACCGCGAAGAAGAATTCGTTCCAGGAGAAGATGCAGCAGATCAGCGCCGTCGCCGCGATCCCGGGGGCGACCACGGGCAAGATCACCTCGACCATGGTCTTGCGCAGCGGCGCCCCGTCCATCTGAGCCGCCTCGAGCAGCTCGCCCGGCACCTCGAGGAAGAACGACCGCATCATCCACACCGCGATCGGCAGGTTCATGGCCGTATACAGGATGACCAGCGTGAAGATGTTGTCGAGCAGGTGCAGGTCGCGGGCTGCGATGTAGATGGGGATGATCGCGGCTACCACCGGCAGCATCTTCGTGCTGATGAAGAAGAACAGCACGTCGCGGGTCTTGCGGACCGGGCGCAGCGACAGCGCGAACGCACACGGGATGGCCAGGCAGAGCACGAACAGCGTGGACACGATCGTCGCGAAGGCCGAGTTGGCCACGTAGGGCCACAGGCCGCTGTCGAACACGGTCCGGAACTCCGACAGCGTGGGCGTGAAGATCACTGTCGGGGTGTTGGTGTACGCCTGCGCCTCGGTCTTGAACGCGGTCAGCACCATCCACAGGACCGGGAAGAAGAACAGGATCCCGACCACCCAGCCGACGATGCCCCACGCGACGTTGCCGCGCCGCCGCCGCCGGCGCACCGTCCGCACCTCGGGCCGTCCCGGCGCTGTCGCCGGGCCAGGCTCGGTCATGATCTGCTCTGCGCTCGCCATCACGCCGCCTGCTCTGTGCCGGAGAATGAGGTAAAGATCAGCCGCAGGGCGAAGGTAGCGATGATGATGGTCGCCACCACGACCACCACGCCCATGGCGGCTGCCTGGCCGACCTGGAAGCCGAGGAAGGCCCGCTGGTAGATGTAGAAGGGCAGGTTGGCGCTGGAGATGCCGGGCCCGCCCTGGGTCATCATGTAGACCGCGTCGAACTCGTTGATGATGTAGACGGCCCCGAGCACCACGCCCAGCTCGATGTACCGGCGCAGGTGCGGCAGGGTGAGCTCGCGGAAGATCTGCACCGGCCTGGCCCCGTCACAGCTGGCCGCCTCCAGGATGTCCTTGGGCTGGCTCTGCAGCCCGGCCAGCACGAGCAGCATCATGAACGGGGTCCACTGCCAGATCATCTCGATCATGACCGAGCCCAGCGGGAAGCTGCCAACCCAGTCGAAGTGGCCGATCCCGAACGGGCGGAGCACCCAGTCGACGATCCCGTACGTGGGATCGAACAGGGTCGTCTTCCACAGCAGCGCGGCGGCCACCGGCATGATCAGGAACGGCGTGATCAGCAGGGTGCGGACCACGCCGCGGCCGAAGAACTTCCGGTCCAGCACCAGGGCCAGGGCCACGCCGATGACCATCGCGATGAGCACGACGCCCACCGTCATGATCACGGTGTTGATGGCGGTCTGGCGGAACTGGCTGTCCTCGAACACGTCGGCGTAGTTGCTGAATCCGGTGAAGTGCTGCGAGCCCGGGCGGACCAGGCTCCAGGATTGCAGCGAGTACCACAGCGTGACCAGGAACGGCAGCTGGGTCACGATGATCGTGAACACCAGGGCCGGCAGCAGCGGGGCGCGCCGCACCCAGCCCTGCTTGCGCTGGCTGGGCCGGGCCCTGGCGCGGCCGGCGGCAGCCACTGGGGCGATCGCGGTCATCGGGGCCTCCGTTGGGATGGTGACGCGGCGGGTCTGGTCATCGGTAGGTCTGGCCGACGGCCCGGGCGTAGAGCTGGGCCTGCGCGAGCGCGGAGGCCACCGACTGCTGGCCGGCCGCGACGGCGCTGAACTGCTCGCTAACGTTGGTCCCGAGGTCCTGGAACTCGGGGATGTCCAGGAACTGGATGCCGGTGTACGGCACGGGATGCAGGCACGGGTGCGCCGAGTTGGTCGCGTTGATCGACTGCAGGGTCAGCGGCCCGTAGACCGAGGACAGCTTCTTGTACTGCGGGATCCGGTAACTGGAGAAGCGGCTGCCGGGCGGCACATGGGACCAGCCGAGCATCCGGCCCACGGTGTCGATGTACGACTTCGACGTCATCCAGGAGATGAAGTCCCAGGCCGCCTTCTTGTTCGGGCAGGTGGACGGGATGGACAGGGACCACGTATAGAGCCAGCCGGAGGGACGGCCGTCCTGCGTCGGGGCCCAGGCGTAGCCGTTCTTCCCGACGACGCTGCTGCTCTGCGGGTCCTCGATGACGCTCACCGCCGAGGTGGCGTCGTACCACATGGCCGCGTCCCCCGTTTCGTAGTGCGTGGCGCACTCGGAGAAGCCGGCCGCGGGCGCGCCGGGCTCACCGTATTTCTGCAGCATCGACATGTAGATGTTCAGGGCGCGCTCCACCGGGGCCGAGGTCAGCTGCGGCTGCCACGCCGGGTCAAACCACCGGCCGCCGTACGCGTTGATCACGGTGTCGATCGGTGCCAGGTTCTCGCCCCAGCCGGGGTCACCGCGCAGGCAGATTCCGACCCGGCCCTTCGCCGGGTTGTGCATCTTGGCGGCGATCTCCGCCACCTGGTCCCAGGTGGGATGCAGCGGCATCTTGATTCCCGCGCTGGCCATCAGGTCCTTGCGGTACATCAGGAACGACGACTCGCCGTAGAACGGCACCGAGTACAGGTCGCCCTTGTGTGACAGCGTGGCCCTGAGCTGCGGCAGGAAGTCGTCGGCGTCGTAGCCGGGGGTGGCGTCGATGTACGGCTGCAGGTTGGCCAGCCACCCGTTCGCCGACCACATCGGCGTCTCGTAGTTGCTGATCATCACGACGTCGAACTCGCCGCCTTGGGTGGACACGTCGGCGGTGATCTTGGCCCGGGCCTCGTTCTCCGGCAGCGACACGAACTTGAGCTGGATGTCCGGATGCTCGCGCTCGAACAGGTACGAGAGGCTGATCGCGTCCTGCATCTGCGAGTTGGAGACGATCGCGACCGTCACCGTATTCGCCGGTGTGCCGGTGAAGATCTGTTCGGCCCCGGCCGCGCAACCCGACAGGGACAGCGCGGCCGCGCCGGTCCCGAGCAGGAAGGCCCTGCGGCTGACCCCGGGTGTTAACCCTTCTGCCATGGCACTAGTCCCCTCTGCCGGGTGACCGCCGCAGCGACCGCGTTCCCGGCCGGTGCTCATCTGAGCGGACAGCGCTCATACATCAACACACTGATCCTGGTACTGGGCAAAGTCAAGAAAACCTGAAAAACTGAGATCACCCCGCTCAAATGAGCGGGCCCTGGCTCGGCTCGGGGTGTACCGCGGCCCGGTGCGACGGGAGGGGTTATGGCCAGGTTGACCGCTGGCCGGCCGGCCGAAGTCGTCCTGGCCGCCCGCGTCGCGCGGCAGTACTACCTCGAGGGCGTGTCCAAGGTCGACATCGCCGACCAGCTCGGCATCAGCCGGTTCCGGGTGGCCCGGTTGCTCGACTCCGCCCGGGAAACCGGGATGGTCCGCATCGAGATCGGGCTGCCCGGAGGCACCGGCACCCTGGACGCAGGGCTGTCCGCGGAGCTGTGCGCGGCCTTCGGGCTAAAGCAGGCGTTCGTGTTCAACTTTCCCGACGACGACGCACCCGCGCTGCGCCGCCGCCTGGGCGAGGCCGCCGGCGAGGCGCTCATGGACCTGATCACCCCCGGCGACGTCGTCGGCATGTCCTGGTCGCGCACCCTGGGCGGGCTCGCCGCGACCCTGACCAGGCTGCCGCCCTGCCCGATCGTCCAGCTCACCGGGGCCGTGCCCCCGCCCGACGGCCGGGACCTGCTCGACCTGGTCCGCAGCGTGGCCAGGATCGGCGGCGGCCCCGCGCACGTGTTCTACGCGCCGATGATCCTGGACAGCGCCAAGTCGGCCGCGGCGATCCGCCGTCAGGCCGACATCGCCGAGGCGTTCGCCCTGGTGCCGTCCGTGACGATGGCCGTGGTCGCGCTCGGAGCCTGGGCGCCCGGGCACTCGACGATCTATGACGCGATCACGCCTGGCGAGCGTGACATCCTCGCGGAACTAGGCGTGCGCGCCGAACTGGCCGGGGTGTTCCTCGGGGAGGAGGGCAGGCCCGTGGCCACACCACTGGACAGCCGCATGATCGTCACTCCGGCCGCAGCGCTCGAGCGCATCCCGTTCATCCTTTGCGTGGCCTGGGGCATCGCCAAGGCCCCGGCGGTCCTCGCCGCGATCCGAGGAGAAATGTTCGATGGCCTTATTACCCATGCGAGCCTGGCCCGCGCCCTGCTCAGCCTGGCTGGCCGAGCTGACCGGGATAGTCCCGCTAGCTAGCCGGACCGTGCGCCGGGCGCCATGCCCGCTGGCCGGCGGCACCGCCAATCGCGGTCTCGTCCTGCGCGTCGGCGACTGTGTCCAGCGGCCCACCGCGCCCTGCTGGCCCGCGACGCACGCGTTGCTCGCGCATCTGGCGTCCGAAGGCTTCGACGGAGCCCCCCGGGTGCTGGCCGCCGGAAACGGCACCGAGCTGCTGACCTACATCGACGGCCAGGCCGCGGTCCCGCCGTTGCCCGCCGAGACGCTCACCGACGCGGCCCTGGTCAGCGTCGCGGAACTGCTGCGCCGTTACCACCGGGCGGTGCGCTCGTTCGACCCGGCGGCCTACCGCTGGCCAAGACCGATTCCGGAACGCTTCCGTACCGGGCTGGTCAGCCACAATGACGTGTACCCCGCCAACGTGATCTTCCGCGACGGCCGGGCCGTCGCGCTGATCGACTTCGACCTCGCCGGCCCGGGCAGCGCCGTCTGGGACCTTGCGTCGGCGGCGCGCAACTGGGCGCCGCTGGCCGACGAGCGGGACGTCGCCGACTCCAGGCAGGGCCGGGCGCTGGAGAGGTTCCGGATCTTCCTGGACGCCTGCGAGCTGACCCGGGCCGAACGCGTCGGCGTGACCGAGGCGATCGTCCCCAATCACGACTGGACGTACGCGATCGTCACCGACGCCGCCGGCGCCGGGCACCAGGGCTTCGCCGACCACTGGAGCAGGGTCGCGGAGCCGGTCGCCCGGGCGCGGCGCTGGTCGCTGCGGCATCGGCGCGACCTGCTCGCCGCGGCGCGCTGAGATCGCCGGGTTCCTAGAGCTCTTTGGCGAACTCCTGGTAATGCGGGCTGATCCGTTCGCTGGTGCCGTAGAAGGCGTGCCGGCTCATATCCGCGCTGAACCGGCTCGCCGGCGGCGTGCGGCCGAGTGCCTCTGCCATCGCGCGGACGTGGTGGGGTGCGCAGCCGCAGCAGATGCCGAGGTAGTTGACTCCGAGCGCGGCCGCCGCCGTGGTGAACGCGCCGATCTCGTAGCGGTTGGCGAGGAACGGGTCTAGCGCGGTCGGGAATGGCCGCCCACCCGGGATCAGGTCGCAATCTGGGTCGGTGAGCGACTGGAACGTCGGCTCGGCTTCGGTCGTGCGGTAGGGCACCGGCAGGGCGGCGATGTAGCCGTCGCACGCGGCGCGGATTTCACCGAGTAGCGGCAGCATGGTGGCGGGCCCGCGCTGGCAGTTCAGCCCGACCACATCGGCCCCGGCGTCTTGCAGGCGGCGGCATGCCTCGGCGATCGTGTCGCCTCCGCGGACGACAGGCTGGCGATGAACAGTGAGCGTGACCACCGCGTCGAGGCCGTGCGCCTTGATTGCTTCCAGCGCGAGCAATGCCTCGCCGGGATAGTCGATGGTCTCAGCGATCACGAAGTCGACGCCGGCCTCGGCGGCCCACCCGACCTGCTCGGTGAACATGTCGCGGACGGCGGCATGCGTCGTGGGGTCGTCCGGGTCGTAGACGTTGGTGTTGCAGATGTTGCCGGCCACCAGGGAGTCATGCTCGGCGCCGACCTCCTTGGCGATACGCAGCGCCTCCCGGTTCAGCGGCTCGAGGTCGCCCTCGCGACCGATCACCGCCAGCTTCTCGCGGTGGGCGTAGTAGGTGAACGCCTCAACCACGTCAGATCCGGCATGCACGTATTCCCGGTGCAGCCCGGCCACCATGTCGGGCTCCTCGAGCACCACCTCTGGCACGAACGCCCCCGCCTGCAGGTAGCCGCGCCGCTCGAACTCGAACAAATACCCCTCGGCGCAGATCACTGGCCCGGTGGCAAGGCGATCGAGAAGCTTACCCATGCACGACA
Organism: uncultured Actinomycetota bacterium; assembly: GCA_963778075.1. GTDB lineage: Bacteria > Actinomycetota > Actinomycetes > Streptosporangiales > Streptosporangiaceae > JASHPR01. Next base: position 251,813 of record CAVZTJ010000003.1, read on the forward strand.
CCTCCAGGGTTCTATAGTCGGAACGACTGTACCGGTAAAATCTAGACGCAGGGATGCCTCGATGAAATCTTCCGCGCAGGTGGTCGTCATCGGCGGTGGCGTGGTTGGCGCCTCGGTCCTGTTCCACCTCACCGAGCTGGGCTGGACGGATGTGGTGCTCGTGGAGCGCAAGGAGCTCACCGCCGGCTCGACCTGGCACGCTGCGGGCGGCATGCACACGCTCAACGGTGACCCCAATGTCGCGAAGCTGCAGCAGTACACCGTCGAGCTTTACCGCCAAATCGAGCAGCGCTCCGGCCAGAGCTGCTCCATCCACATGCCTGGCGGGCTGATGCTGGCCGGCGACCGGGAGCGGATGGACTGGCTGCGGATGGCCCAGGCCCGCGGCCGCTACCTCGGCATGGATATGGAGATCATCTCGGCGGCCGAGGCAAAGCGGATGTTCCCGCTTCTGGAGGAGCAGTACTTCATCGGCGCGCTCTTCGACCCGGCCGAGGGTCACGTCGACCCGACCGGGGTCACCCGGGCCTATGCCGGCTGCGCGCGGCAGGCCGGCGCCGAGATCTACCAGCACACCTGGGTGAGCGACCTTCGCCAGCGCCCCGACGGCACGTGGGACGTCATCACCGACTGCGGCGAGATCCATGCTGAGCACATCGTCAACGCCGGCGGCCTGTGGGCACGTGAGGTGGGCCGGATGATCGGCCTGGAACTGCCTGTGCTCGCGATGGAGCACATGTACTTGATCACCGAAGACATGACCGAGGTGGCCGAGTACAACGCGGCCACCGGACACGAGCTGCCGATGGGCCTGGACTTCGACGGCGAGCTCTACATCCGCCAGGAAGGCGGCGGGATTCTCCTCGGCACGTACGAGCAGGCGTGCGTGCCCTGGTCGCCTCGCGAGACGCCGTGGAGCTTCGACCAGCAGCTGCTGGCTCCCGATCTCGACCGGATCGCCCCGTCGCTGGAGATCGCGTTCAAGCACTATCCGGCGCTGGCTGACGCGGGGATCAAGAACGTGATCAATGGGCCGTTCACCTTCGCGCCGGACGGCAATCCACTGGTCGGCCCGGTGCCCGGCGTGCGCAACTGCTGGATGGCCTGCGCGGTGATGGCCGGTTTCTCGCAGGGCGGCGGTGTTGGCCTCACCCTCGCGCGCTGGATGGTCGACGGGGATCCGGGTGAAGACATCTGGGCGATGGACGTGGCCCGCTTCGGCAGCTGGGCGAGCCTCGCCTACACCAATGCCAAGGTGCGGGAGAACTACAGCCGCCGGTTCCGTATCACCTTCCCCAACGAGGAGCTCCCGGCCGGCCGGGCACTGCACACCACGCCGGTCTATGACCGGCTCACCGCCCACAACACGGTATGGGGCGCGAGCTTCGGGCTCGAGCACCCCCTGTGGTTTCAGCGGCCGGGGGAGGAGCCGCACGAGGACGTGACGTTCCGCCGCTCCAACGCCTATCCGGTCGTCGCCGAAGAATGCACCACGGTGCGCGAACGCGTCGGGCTCACCGAGTGCTCCAACTTCGCCAAGTACCGCGTGACCGGTGCCGGCAGCGCTGACTGGCTGCAGCGGCTGTTCACCAACCGGCTGCCGCGAGTCGGCCGGATCAACCTCACCGCCGCCCTGGACCCCGGCGGCCACATAGTCGGGGAGTTCTCCGTGGCGCGAGTCGGTACAGACGATTTCTTCCTGTTCGGCTCGCAGATCGCCGAAGCGCATCACTCGCGCTGGTTCTCTGGCCACGCCGAAGATGGTGTGCAGTTCGACGTGCTGGGCTTGTCCCTAGTCGGCCTCTCGCTGGCCGGCCCGGGCGCCCGCGACGTGCTGCAATCGGTCACCGACGCTTCGCTGGCCACCGAGGATTACCCGTTCATGACGTTCCGCCGGATCGACGTCGGGATGATCCCCGCCTACGTCGGCCGGATGACCTACACCGGGGACCTTGGTTACGAGATCTGGGTCGCGCCGGAGTACCAGCGGGCACTGTTCGATCTGCTGTGGCAGGCTGGGAAGGCCTACGGCATCGGCCTGTTCGGGTTCCGGGCGCTGATGTCGCTGCGCATGGAGAAGATGTTCGGTACGTGGGCACGCGAGTACCGTCCGATCTACACGCCGGTAGAGGCGCGAATGCACCGATCGCTCAAGCTCGATCACGACTTCATCGGCCGCGCTGCGGTGGAGGCGGAGATGGCGCGCGGCCCGGCCCGAACGCTCGGCTACTTCGACGTTACCCCCGATCCGGCGGAACCCGCCGATGTCGTCGGCGACGAGCCGATCTGGCACGAGGGGGCGGTGGTGGGCTGGGTCACGTCCGGCGCGTATGCGCATTACAGCCGGCGCTCTCTGGCATTCGGCTATGTGCCGAGCGGGCTCGCGGTGCCCGGCGCGACGTTCGAGGTGGAGATCATCGGCCAGCGCCGCCCGGCGAGATTGCTACCCGAACCGGTGCTCGACCCGGCGGGCCATCGCATGCGCGTCTGATGGGACGCCGTCCCGATCCCGGACGGCGGGCCGAGCTCCTGGACGAGGTGGTCGGCTACCTCGGGCGGCACGGCGTCGCCGGAGTGTCACTGCGGCCAGTTGCCCGCGCGCTGGGTGTGTCGGTCAACGCGCTGGTGCATCACTTCGGCAGCAAGGACGAACTGGTGGTAGCCGCGTTGCGGCGGGCCGCTGAGATTCAGCGAGGAGTCGAAGCGCCGTGGCGGCGGCAGGTGCCACGCATCTCCACGGCGGAGCTGCAGCGGCGCTGGTGGCGGTGGATCAACGGCAGTCCGGAGCACTTGGCGCTGGTGCGGCTGGGTCTCGAAGCCGCCACGCTGGACGCCACGGTCAGCGGTCTGCCCGGTGACGTGCGTGCGGAGCAGATCTCGTTCTGGCGCGAGGACATCGCCGACGGCCTGATCGCCGACGGCATCAGGCCCGAGGACGCCGAACGCGAGGCGTCACTGGTAAAGGCCACGTTCACCGGCCTGGTGCTCGACCTGCTGGCTACCGGCCACCGCCAGCGGCTCACCGAGGCGCTTGAATGCGCCCTCAGCCGCCTCGACGACCTGAGTCAGGTGGCCCCCTGAGTATGGCCACGGCAGACTCAAACGCTTCCTCGGCCTGCCCCGCTCGTGACGGCAAGGCAGGAATGCGCTGTGCTAGTGAGGTGAGCAATGAATCCGCTTCCGAGTTCAACGCGCTGCCGGAGGACTGGGAGTCCGATCCCGTCCTGCTAGCCGGCCTGACCGTCGAAGACGACGATGAGCATGACGACCCGGTGCTGCGCTGGCCGGACGGCCGGACGGTCGACACCTGGCGCGAGGACTATCCGTACTCCGAGAAGATGCCGCGGGACGAGTACGAGTACCTCAAGCGCCCGCTGCAGGTCGAGCTCGTCAAGCTGCAGAACTGGGTGAAGTCCACCGGCGAGAACATCGTGATCGTGTTCGAGGGCCGTGACGCGGCCGGCAAAGGCGGCACGATCAAACGGTTCACCGAGCACCTGAACCCGCGCGGCGCCACGGTCGTGGCGCTGGCCAAGCCAACCGACCGCGAGCGGACCCAGTGGTACTTCCAGCGTTACGTGCCGCATCTGCCCGCGGCCGGCGAGATCGTGATGTTCGACCGTTCCTGGTACAACCGGGCGGGCGTCGAGCGGGTGCTGGGGTTCTGCACGGACGAGGAGTACTGGGAGTTCATGCGGGAGGCACCAGAGTTCGAGCGGATGCTGGTCCGGTCCGGGCTGCACCTGACGAAGTTCTGGTTCTCGGTGACGCGCTCCGAGCAGCGCACGCGCTTCGTCATCCGCCGGGTCGATCCGGTGCGGCAATGGAAGCTGAGCCCAATAGACATCGAGTCGCTAGACAAGTGGGACGCGTACACCGACGCCAAGGAGGCGATGTTCCACTACACCGAGACGCAATGGGCTCCGTGGACGGTGGTCAAGAGCAACGACAAGAAACGGGCCAGGCTCGAGGCGATCAAGCACGTGCTGAGGAAGTTCGATTACGACGGCAAGAACGAGGAGGTCATCGGGGAACCGGACAAAATGCTGATCGGGCCGCCGTCGGTGCTGTCTGAGCACAACCCTGACCTCAAGTTCCCCGACCTCAAGATCCCCGGCCAGTGAGGTGCCGTTCGAACTTGTACTCCTCGCCGTCTTGGCCGGCGAAGACGAACTCACACTTCTCCGCGACCGGCCGGGAGGCCGCGTTGTCGACGTGACAGGCCAAGTGGCACGGCGAAGACCGATCTGACTCGCGGCCCAGACGAGGAGCGCGGTGAGCGCGCTCCGGAGCAGCCTGCTGGCATAAAAGAGCTTGTCACGGGCTGACTGCGGCCGGCAGACTCCGAGCATGCCCGACAGACCCGTTCGCTGGCCGGATCGCCCGGTTACGCCGGGCCGGGTGGCGGTCGTCACGGTCTCGTACAACACGCGTGAGCTCACCGCGCTCTTGCTGTGGTCACTGCGCCGGATCCTGGCGTGGGAATCACTTGAGATAGTCGTCGTCGACAACGGCTCGAAGGACGGATCGGCGGAGCTACTCGCGAAGATCGACGCGGCCGGAGGGTGCCGGCTCATCCCGAACGCGGCCAACACCATGCACGGCCCGGCGCTCACCCAGGCCATGTCGTTCCTCGCATCGAAAGGCTCCCAGCTCCCGCGATGGGTGTGGGTGCTCGACTCCGACATCGTGATCAGCAGACCTGATGCGCTCCAGAAGGCGGTGCAGCGCGCCGAAGAGACCGATGCCGCGATCGCCGGCGAGCCGTGGTGGGACTCCTGGCACAAAACGGACCGCTTTCTCGCGTACTCGCTGCTGATCGACCCCGTACGCGTCTGGCGAGACGGGATCGAACCCTTCACTGACGGAGGAGACCCCGCGTTCGATCTGCTCCAGTCCGCGGAGGCTCAAGGTGAGACGCTCTGCGAGTTCCCCTTTGTGAAAGACCGCTACGTAATTCACCGTGGCCGCAGCAGCCTGTTCGCGGTGTGGCAGTCCGGCGACGCCACGCACCCTTCCCACGACTGGGCCCGCGACCACCACGAACCGCACTTCGGCCTCGTCGAGGGCGCCGCCGCCACGCACGATGAGCTCATGAATGCGTTTCGCGCCGAGGCCGGCCCACTCGATGACCAGAAGGCAGTCGCCGCTCTCACCATTCGGAAGTGACCGCGGATCGTGATCACGGGATGGTCGCCGTGTCGACCGCTTCCACCTGGCTGGAGTTGAAGTTAGAGACCAGCACCGTTCCGTTGGGAGCCGATGTCATGTCCCTTGGGAACAGGCCAGCCGGGATATCGCCGACGAGCGCTGGACGGCCGTGCAGCGCGTCGGCGACGCTGATGACGGTCAGGTCGGCGTGCGCGCCTTGCGCGCTGAACCGGTTCGAGTCGGCTACCACGATCAGCGTGCCATCGCGCACCGGGCTTAGGTTGGTGCATGTGCGTATGTATTCACCCGGGCATCCAGTCCGGGTTGTCCTTGCCGTCATGACGGCCCTGCTGGTATCGGGCGCCGCCGTTTCCCTGGCCCTCGCCAGCAGCACGCATCCGCGCGTGGCTGCCCAGGTCCATTCGCCCGGCCAGGCCAGCTCGGTCACGCGGGGCGCGTCGCTCACGCAGACCGCTTCCCGAACGCAGGCCGCTGCGGGAACCCAGAACGTCTCGGCCAGGCAGGCCGTCTCGGCCGAGCAGGCTGCGCTCGCCGTCGTGGGCGGCCCTTCCCAGGTATCGGGTGCCGCTTTGGCCAACGCCGCCACCGGCAAGGTCTTGTGGAGCCTTGGCCTGAACGACGAACGACCTATCGGCAGCATCGTGAAGGTCATGACAGCCCTCGTGGTGATCCAGGCGGGCGACCTGAACCGGGAGATCACTGTGCCCCGGTCGGTGATCGCGTACCTGAACAGCCAGGACGGACCGAGCACCGCGGGCCTGATCGTCGGCGACCGGCTCACCACGCTGGAGCTGCTCGAAGCCCTGTTGCTGCCGTCCGGCTGCGACGCCGCCTATACCCTGGCGCAGGCGTACGGCCCCGGGATCGGCGCGTTCATCGCCAAGATGAACGCCGAAGCCCTAAGGCTGGGCCTGACCGGTACGCACTTCTCGAACTTCGACGGCATGCCATGGCCGAGCGAGTACTCCACCTGGTCGACCCCCGCGAACCTGGTCACGCTGGGCCGGTATGCAATGAGCTACCCGGCATTCGCCACGATCGTCGGCCAGGCCAGCTACTCGCTCCCGGCAGGCGACGGCCACCACAGGTACTCCTGGCAGAACACCAACCCGCTGATCGGTGCCTACCCCGGCGCGACCGGGATCAAGACCGGCGACACCCAGGCGGCCGGCAACTGCCTGCTCTTCGAGGCGACCCAGAACGGCCTGACCCTCATCGGGGTGACGCTGGGCACTCCCGGAGACGACATCACCGCCACCGGGCCTGCCGCCACCCGGGTCCTGAACTGGGGCTTCAGCCACTTCTAAGCGCGAGAGCGGGCGAGGAGTCCAGGGTGGCCAGGAGCGTCGGCGCCGGGGCATGGAGCCGGCGCCGGGTGCTGGCATTCGGGTTGGGCGGCGTGGTGGCTGCGGCCGTCGGCGGTGTGAGCGGTATCGAGTTCGTCTCGCATGGGGTGCTGCCGGGCAAGACCGTGCTCGACCGTCGCTGGCCTTCCTCGCCAGCTGCCTGGCGCATTAGTCCCCTGCCAGCGCTCTAGGCACACTGACCGCGTCCGGCGCGTCCCTGCGGCTGCTCGATCCGCTGGATGGTGGTCGGCTAAGCCTGGAAGGCCTCGGCCATGGCCCGCAGCGCGCCGTCCAGCCGCGGGCCCAGATCGCCCCGCTCGTCGGCCAGCCAGGACATGAACCCCGCGTAGGCGGCGCCGAACACCGAGCGCGCGATGACCTGGGGCAGCAGGTCATCGGCCGCCTGGCCGAGTCGGCAGGCCGCGAACTCGGCGACCACGGCCTGCCATTCCTCGTAGTGCAGGATGCCGTTGGCCAGCAGGGCCGGGTTGTCGTGCTGCAGTTGCATGCGCTGCCGCAACCGGGCGAGGTCGTCGGTGCGGTAGTCGTTGACCGCGACGACCGCATGCCGGATCGCGTCCATCATCGGCAGATCCGGGTCGCTGCCGGCGAGCAGCGACCGCAGCCGCTCCACGTCGGTGTCGAAGTCGGCCATCAGCGCGTCGGCCTTCGAGCTGAAGTAGCGGAAGAACGTGCGCCTGCTGATTCCGGCGGCGGCCGCGAGCGCCTCGATCGTCACCTCGTCATAGCCATGGGCGGAGAACATGTCCACGGCGATGTCCTGCAGCTGATGCCGCGTGGTGCTCGGCGGCCTGCCGGGACCGGCAGGCTGCGGCAGGTCCGGCGCCACTGCCACGGTCTTGCCGGCGTCGTTCATCGTCCTCCGCCTACCCAGAGGCTCCGGAAACTCCGGTTTTTGGCACTAGGTGCACTTTATCACGCGGGCCGCGGGCGGATCGGATGCTGAGCGGCGGGGCGGTCAGGCGCTGAGCGGCGCCGGGGTGACTTCGACGCCCGGGTCAGCGGGTGCCAGGCCGTCGCCGAAGGCGGCGGCGAGCTGGCGCATCGCGCTGTCCATGAGGTCGCTGAGATCGGCCTCGTCGGTTTCGAGCCACTGTTCGTAGGCGGCGATCGCCACGCCAAGGGCGACGTAGCCGACGGTCCGCGGAGCCAGCGCGTCCGCGCACTGGCCGATGCGCTCGCCGACGAACTCGTCGATGACCTGGCGCCAGGCTGCGTAACGAAGTGTGGAGTGCGCCTGCAGGGCGGGGGTCTGCAGGATCAGGCGCATCCGGCGCCGGTGCCAGCCGATCTGCTCAGGCGCGAACGTGTTGAAGTCCACGATCGCCACCCGGATCGCCTCCATCAGCGGCATCTGCGGCGGCAATGCACCAAGCCGGAGTCGCATCCGGTCGAGCTCGGTGTCGAAGTTGCCCCAGGGGACGTCGTTCTTGGACGGGAAGTAGCGGAAGAAGGTCCGCCGCCCTATCCCGGCGGCCCGCGCGATGTCGTCGACCGTGGTCCGCTCGAAGCCCTGCCGGTCGAACAGGTCGAACGCGGCGTGCTCCAGGTCCGCCCGGGAGGTGACGGGCTTGCGCCCGGCCCGCGCGACGGGAACTGCTGTCGGCACCGGTCTCACCTACCCTCGCTCTCGCTGCCAGCACCGCGCTGGCTTTTCCAGGAGCATGCCACGGCCGGGTACGCCATGCGAAGCAACCCGGCGTGGGGCCTCACTCAGCGCCAGCCGGGACCCTTGTCATTTGGCACTGGGTGCCGTTACTGTCTGCACCAGGTGTCATTATTAGGCGACGGAGGTAGCCATGACCCAGCAGGCCGTAATCGAAGCGACGCCAGCCAAGCCCGAACTCGCCGAGGAAGAAGCCGTGGACCGTCCCGCAGAGGAGGCACTGGTCGCCGACGAACTCCTGGTCGAAGAGGTCTCGATCGACGGAATGTGCGGTGTCTACTAAAGCGGGGGGTTCCGGGGGGCCGTCCCTCCGGGCTGGCACCGCGGCGGAGGCCGGGACAGTGTTCGACCTGGACAAGCCGTGGCGGATCGACGACCGGGTCGCGGTGCGGCCCGAGCCGTTCGGCGCGCTGCTCTACCACTTCGGGACCCGGCGGCTGTCATTCCTGAAGAACGTCACCGTGCTCACGGTCGTGCGGTCGCTGGCCGATCACCCCAGCGCACGCTCGGCGTGCGCGGCGGCCGGGGTGGGCAGCGCGGCGCTGCCGGCCTACGAGCGTGCGCTGGCCACGCTGGCCGAATCGCAGATGATCAAGGAGAGGGGGGTCGCGGGGCCTGAGCTGTGCGCGGTCGCGGCAGGGGAGGTGGCGTCGTGACGGCGGCCACCATGGCGCCGGAGCACTCAGCCACACAGCGGGTGCCGAGTCTGGTCGAGCAGTTCGAGCGAGGGCTCGACGCGCCGATCTGCCTGACCTGGGAGCTCACCTACGCGTGCAATCTCGCGTGCGTTCACTGCCTGTCCAGCTCGGGGCGGCGGGATCCCCGCGAGCTGACCACCGCCGAGTGCAAGAGCGTCATCGACACGCTGGAGCGGATGCAGGTCTTCTACGTCAACATCGGCGGCGGCGAGCCGACGGTCCGGCCGGATTTCTGGGAGCTCGTCGACTACGCCACCGACCACCACGTGGGCGTCAAGTTCTCCACCAACGGCATCAAGATTGATCCCGCCGTGGCGCGGCGGCTCGCCGCGAGCGACTACGTGGACGTGCAGATCTCGCTGGACGGCGCGACCGCCGAGGTCAACGACGCGGTACGCGGGGCCGGCTCGTTCGCCACCGCGATGCGGGCGATGGAGAACCTGCGAGCGGCCGGGTTCAAGGGCTTCAAGATCTCGGTGGTGATCACCCGGCACAACGTCTCCCAGCTCGACCGGTTCAAGGAGCTCGCCGACTGCTACGGCGCCCAGCTGCGGCTGACCAGGCTGCGGCCGTCCGGCCGGGGCGCCGACACCTGGCACGAGCTGCACCCGACCGCGCCGCAGCAGCGCGAGCTCTACGACTGGCTGGTCGGGCACGGCGAGCAGGTGCTGACCGGCGACTCGTTCTTCCACCTGGCGCCGTACGGCGGGCCGCTGCCCGGCCTGAACCTCTGCGGGGCCGGCCGTGTGGTCTGCCTGATCGATCCGGTGGGCGACGTCTACGCGTGCCCGTTCGCGATCCATCAGGAGTTCCTGGCCGGGAACGTGCGGCAGCCCGGCGGGTTCGCCGCGGTGTGGCGCGACTCGGAGCTGTTCGCCGAGCTGCGCGGTCCGCAGTCCGGCGGGGCGTGCGCATCGTGCCAGTTCTTCGACTCGTGCCGCGGCGGCTGCATGGCCGCCAAGTTCTTCACCGGCCTGCCGCTGGACGGGCCCGATCCGGAATGCGTGCAGGGATACGGCGCCGAAGCGCTGAACACCGCCGACCCGGCGGCTACGCCCCGCCCGGCGCTGGACCACTCGCACCGTGGCGGCGTGCGTGGCCGGCGCGAGCCGGTGCCGGTCACGATCGGCCGCCGTCCGCAGGCGCCACCCGCGCACGCGTGCAACGAGAACCCGCTGGCCGGATTCCCTGGGTAGCGCCCGTTCAGCCCCGGCCGCCCGTTCCAGGGATAAAACAAGATCCGCTCGGCGAGGAGGGGAGTCAGCGGCAGCGGTACGTCACCGGCATCACGGTCGACGGCGGATATAGGAACACGAAGTGAGGGGAGAGGTTGTGGCGGGACGGGTAGCGGACAAGGTCGCGTTCATCACCGGCGCGGCGCGCGGTCAGGGCAGGAGCCACGCGGTGCGGCTGGCGGAGGAGGGCGCGGACATCATCGCGGTCGACATCTGCCGGGACTACGACACGGTGAGCTATTCCCTCGCCACCGAGGCGGACCTGGACGACACGGTCAAGGCGGTCGAGGCGCTGGACCGGCGGATCATCGCCGCGACGGCGGACGTGCGCGACGCGGCCGCGCTGAAGTCGGTCGTGGACGACGGCGTGGCGGAGCTGGGCCGGCTGGACATCGTCTGCGCGAACGCCGGCATCTGCACGGTGCAGACCTGGGACGAGGTGACGCCGGCGATCTGGCAGGACACGCTCGACACCAACCTGACCGGGGTGTGGAACACGATGGTGGTGTCGGCTCCGCACCTGATCGCGGCCGGCGGCGGGTCGATCATCTGCACCAGCTCGACGGCCGGGATCAAGGGACTGCCGTACCTCGCGCCGTACGTGGCCGCCAAGCACGGCGTCGTCGGCATCGCCCGGACCATGGCCAACGAGCTGGCCTCGCACAATATCCGGGTCAACACCGTGCACCCGACCGGGGTCAGCACGCCGATGGCCGACGGCCTCGGCGGGCTCGAGGCGCTGATCGGGCGGGATCCGAACCTCGGGCCGATCTACATGAACGCGCTCCCCATCGAGAGCCTCGACGCCCGCGAGATCAGCAACGCGGTGCTTTTCCTGGCGTCGGACGAGTCCCGGTACGTCACCGGGCTCGAGTTCACGGTCGACGCGGGCAACACCATCCGGTGACGTGGTGACCGGCCTTCCTCGCCGCTCATTCATGATCCCGGAGGATTCTCAGCAGATACGACGGAAAATCCTCCGTGATCAAGAAAACCGCGGCGGATGCGCGCGCCAATCTGGCTGCGAGGCGGTGGCTGAGAGGATGGACCGATGAGCAACGGATGGTTCGAGACCGTCGCCGTGGCGCAGCGGCGCGCCAGGAAGCGGCTGCCTAAGTCCGTCTACGGCGCGCTGGTCGCGGGCTCGGAGAAGGGCCTGACCGTCAGCGACAACATCAAGGCGTTCAGCGAGCTCGGCTTCGCGCCGCACGTCGTCGGGCTCTCGGCCAAGCGCGAGATGGCGACCAGGGTCATGGGCCAGGACATATCGCTCCCGGTGATCATCTCGCCCACCGGCGTGCAGGCGGTGCACCCCGACGGGGAGGTCGCCGTGGCCAGGGCCGCGGCGGCGCGGGGGACCGCGATGGGGCTGAGCTCGTTCGCCAGCAAGCCGGTTGAGGAGGTGGTCGCCGCGAACCCGAAGACGTTCTTCCAGACGTACTGGGTCGGCACCCGCGACCAGCTCATCGAGCACGTGGAACGGGCCCGCGCCGCTGGTGCCGTCGGGCTGATCGTGACCCTGGATTGGTCGTTCTCCAACGGCAGGGACTGGGGCAGCCCAACGATCCCGGAGCGGGTGGACCTCAAGACCATGGCCAGGTTCGCGCCCGACGTGCTGCGCCACCCGCGCTGGCTGCTCGACTACGCCAAGACCGGCAAGGTGCCGGACCTGACCGTGCCGAACCTGGCCGTCAGCGGCGAGCCTGCGCCGACGTTCTTCGGCGCGTACGGCCAGTGGATCCAGTCGCCGCTGCCGACCTGGGACGACGTGCGGTGGCTGCGCGAGCAGTGGGGCGGCCCGTTCATGCTCAAGGGCGTGATCCGGGTCGACGACGCCAAGCGCGCGGTGGACGCGGGGGTGACCGCGATCTCGGTGTCCAACCACGGCGGCAACAACCTGGACGGCACCCCGGCCACGATCCGGGCTTTGCCCTCGGTCGCCGAGGCCGTGGGGGACCAGGTAGAGGTGCTGCTCGACGGCGGCGTCCGGCGCGGCGGCGACGTGGTCAAGGCGCTGGCGCTCGGCGCGAAGGCGGTGATGATCGGCCGCGCCTACCTGTGGGGCCTCGCCGCGAACGGCCAGGCGGGCGTCGAGAACGTGCTCGACATCATGCGTGGCGGCATCGACTCGGCCCTGCTTGGCCTCGGCCGGTCCTCGGCGGGTGACCTGACCCCCGGCGACCTCGTGATCCCGCCGGGGTTCAACCGCACGTTGGGTGCTTGATGGCAGCCAGAGTCGCGCTGGTCACCGGCGCCGCCCGCGGCATCGGCGCGGCGACCGTCCGCGTCCTCGCCGCGCAGGGCTGGGCGGTGCTCGCCGTCGACCAATGCGCCGACGACCCGGCGCTGCCCTACCGGCTCGGCAGCCGGGACGAGCTCGACGAGGTGGTAGCCAAGGCGTCGGCCGCCGGGCCGGGTACCGCGGCGGCGCACGTCGCCGACGTCCGCGACGAAGGGCAGCTTTCCGCTGCGGTTGCAGCGGCGGACCGGCAGTGGGGTGGCCTGGACGCCGCCGTGGCCGTGGCCGGCGTGATCGCTGGCGGCGTGCCGCTCTGGGAGATGCCCGCCGGCCAGGCACGCGCGGTGCTCGACACCGACCTCGCCGGTGTGATCAACCTGGCCAGAGCGGCGATCCCGGCGCTACTGCGGCGCCCGGCGCCGCGTTCCGGAAGGTTTCTGGCCGTGGCATCGGCCGCCGCAACCCGCGGGCTGCCGATGCTGGCGGCCTACTGCGCGGCCAAGGCGGGCGTGGCCGGGCTGATCCGGGCGCTGGCGGTCGAGCTTGGCGAGACCGGGGTGACCGCGAACGCGGTGAGCCCTGGCTCCACGGACACGCCGATCCTGGCCGAGAGCGCCCGGCTGTACGGACTGCCCGGCGCGTCGGCGTTCGCGGCGCAGCAGCCGGTGCGCAGGCTGCTCGCAGCGGACGAGGTCGCCGCGGCCCTGGCCTGGCTGGCGGGAGAGGCCAGCGGCGGGATCACCGGCGCCGTGATCCCCGTCGACGGCGGCCTGGCCCTGTAGATCAGGTCGGCCGACCCGCTACCCGCCCTTGGCGCCCGCCGGCCAGCCCGCTCGGCATGTTGGCGGATCCTGCGTGAGCACTCACCGCGGACCACCGGTGGTAACCTTCGATATCTAGACTAGATATCGACGATATCCTGACTGCTGGATGGAGGTGCGGTGATGGCTATGGTAAAGACCCCGGTTGAGATCGACGAGGAGGCGCTGGCCACCGCTGCGGAGGTGCTCGGTACCAAGACAAAGAAGGACACGGTCAACGCCGCCCTCCGGGAGGTCGGTCAGCGGCTCGAGCGGCTGCGGGCTCTCGCCCAGCTGGGTGAGATGGCCGATCGCGGAGACTTTGACGAGTTTCTCGGGAACAAGGCGGCATACCGCCGGTGAGCCCGGCCCTGTACCTGATCGACACCTCCGCGCTGTTCCGGATCCTGCAAGACAAGGTCCGCCAGGCCTGGACAGACCAGCTCGCCGCCGGGGTGATCGCCATCTGCCCGGTAGTCGAGCTCGAGTTCCTTTATTCTGCACGGTCGCTTGCCGACCGGCTCGCGAAGAAACGTCTGCTGCGCGAGGTGTTCGGCTGGGTACCCATGAGCGAGCGGGTATACGAGCGGGCTGAGGCAGTCCAGCAGATGCTCACCGAAGCAGGCAAGCACCGGTCGGCGGGCCCAGTCGACCTGCTGATCGCGGCCACAGCGGAACGGGAACGGCTTACTGTCCTGTGTGACGACCGCGACTACGAGATGGTGGCCTCGGTGACGGGGCAGCCGGTCAAGCTGGTCACCGATGTCGATGTGTCGTGAGGATCGAGCATGAGCATGCTTGCGCTCGTCACGGGCCGTCGCCACCCTCGCCGTTCCGCTGTTCCGGTCAGTTACGCGTTGAGAGCCAGGTCGATGGCGGACCTCAGGTCAAGCCTCGTTCCCCTGCCGTACTCCGCCTCGAAGCCGGCGTCACCGAGGTGGGCGCGCACCTCATCCAGGCTCTGCTGGCGGAAGACGTCCTCGGGGTCTTGCCACGGCTCTCCGCTGCTCCCGAGGAATGCGTCGGCGAAGCCATGGAGTATGGCAGCTCGACGCCAATCGCCGGTGTCAGCGGCGTGGCATGCCAGGCCGAGCGTTGCGTATGGAACGTCAGGTCTGTTGCCGACGCGACGGCTCTCTCAGGAGCGCCCGTCGGAACGCGTCTGCGGCGCCCGCCTCGTCGCCTTCTAGCCGAAGCACCCAGCCCAGATTGATCATGGGGGTCGGGTTGTGAAGCTCCAACGGCGCGATGGGCCTCCTCTGCACGCTGCAGGAAACGCCGCGCCGAGGGCAGGTCGCCTTTGCGCAGGCTGGACACACCGGCATTGTTGTAAAGGCCCCGGCGAGGCTCTGATCTCCGGATCGTTCGACGCACGCGATGGCCTCAGCTGTTAGCGCCTCGGTCCGGTCGGGCTGTACCTGGTCGATACACATGAGAAGGAAGACCAGGCTGGGACCTAGCAGGCCGTCATCGCCGAAACGCCTGGCGCGTTCCACCGCGGCCTCGCCGTACGACAATGCCGCGGTCCGGCATTCCGGCGAAGTAGAGGATGCAGCACAGGACGTGCCCAGCCTCGATGAGCAGGCGATCGTCCCCCAGATCGTCGGCGATCTCCATAGCCTCTTCGCCAAGGCGCAGCGCCAAGCTGCATGTCGACGCCCCGGGCGATGATTGCTGCGCTCCCCAACGCTGCGGACCGCAAGGCTGGATCAGCCCTCGCTTCGGGTCGCTCCAGCACTGGGACGAGCACGCCGAGCGCCCGCTCCCGTTGCGCGTTCTCCGCCCAAGAACGGACAAGTGCCGTCCCGAACCGCAAGACCTGCTCCGTCCCTTCCGGCACGTCAGCGGCACCGACTGCATAGTCGACAGCCCGCCACATGTTCCCCTGCTCGGCGTTCAGCCTGCGGATCCACGTCGCCTGCTCCCGGCCAACGAACTCCGCCGCGGCGGCCTCCGCGACGGAGAGAAAGTAACGGCAGTGCGCCTGGCTCAGGTCGTCGGCCTCCGATCCACCCGACTCGCTGAGCCGCTCCGCCGCGAACTGCCGGATCGTCTCCAGCAGCCGGTAGCGAACAGCACCGTCGGCAGGCTCCGCTACGACGAGGCTCTTGTCGACGAGGGACACCACGAGATCGGTAACCGCGAACATGTCGAGATCGCTGCCCGCGCAGACTGCCTCCACGGCATCGAGCTGGAACCCATCGACGAACACTGACAGGCTCCGAAGCAGCTTCTTTTCTGACCCGGTGAGCAGCGAGTACGACCAATCCACGGTCGCTAGCAACGTCTGCTGCCGGGGGAGGGCGTTCCGGCTGCCGCCGGTGAGAAGCCGGAACCGCTGGTCCAGCCGATCGTTGAGATCGGCTAGCGACAGTGCGCGAAGCCGGGAGGCCGCCAGCTCGATCGCCAACGGCATGCCATCGAGGCGTCGGCAGATCTGGGCGGCCAGAGGCGCAGAGGCCCGGTCGAGAACAGAGCCCACACCCTGCGCCGCCGCCCGTTCCGCGAACAGGGCGACCGCGTCGGAGCCGTAGGGGCCGAGCTCGCCGGTGTCGTCAGCTTCGTCGGGCAGAGACATCGAGGGCACCCGGTAGATGCTCTCGCCGGCGATACCCAACGGCTCACGGCTGGTCGCCAGCACACAGATCTCGGGGCAATAGCGCAAGATCGCGTCGGCGACCTTCGAGCAGGCACCGATGAGGTGCTCGCAGTTGTCGAGCACGATCAAAGCGTGCTGGGACGCCAGGCTCGCAACCAAGGTGTCGAGCGGCGACTGACCCGGGTGTGTAGCGATCTTGAGACCATCGAGGATCGTCGAGGCGACCGCGTCCTCGTTGGAGACCGGCGCGAGCTCGACGAGCCACACCCCATCGCCTGAGCCGTCGAGGAGCTCGGCGGCTAGCTGAATCGCCAACCTCGTCTTGCCCGCCCCTCCGGCGCCGGTGAGTGTCACGAGCCGGGAGTCCTTCACCAGGCGGCGTAGCTCGGACAGCTCCCGCTCGCGCCCGACGAACCTGGCTGGCTGGGCCGGGAGGTTGTTGGGCAGGGCCGGGTTGTCGAGAGAACGCAACGGCGGGAAATCCGACTGAAGACCGGGGGCCTGCAGCTGAAAGATCTGCTCGGGCCGTCCCAGATCTTTCAAACGATGGTGCCCGAGGTCACGTAGAGACGTCCCGTCCGGCAAAACATCACGGACCAGAGCCGCTGCGGACGACGAGAACACGACCTGCCCTCCATAGGCGGCCCCCGCCACGCGCGCCGCCCGGTGGACATCGAGGCCGACCAGCCCGGCCGCGGTCTCAGAGGCCTCGCCCGAGTGCACTCCCATCCGCACCCGGACGTGCTCCCCTTCCGGCCAGTCCCGTGCCGCGAGCTCTCGCTGCATTTCCAGCACCGCCCTGACGCAGCCCCGCGGGGAGGTGAACACGGCAAAGAATCCGTCCCCCATCGTGGTCATCTCATTCCCGCCGTGGGCCGCCAGGGAATCGCGGATGAGGCGATGATGCTCCGCCAGGAGGCGCGCATACGTCACCTCACCGAGGCGCCCAAGCATTGCCGTCGAGCCTTCGATGTCGGTGAAGAGAAAGGTCAGAGTAGCCGTGGCAACAAGCCTAAGTGAGCGCGTGGTCGATGGCGGACTAAGCAAGACGACGGCCTTACATAGTGACAATGCAAGGCTGGGCGCCGAATCGTTAACAGGCGGCGCGCATTTGCTCTCACGGCTGGCAGCGAGTCGGCGTGCGCCAGACTGGCACCGTGCATCGCGCGACCGTCCCGCTGCCCGCCGGGTTTCGCATTGCGTTCGACCCCGGTACCCAGTTCGTCGGGTCCGACGTGCTGTTCGGCGGGTCGCCGCCGCGGCTGCTGCGGCTGAACGCGGCGGGCGTTCGTGCGCTGGAGGAACTGCGCGGCGGCCCGGTTGGCTCGCCGGACGGCGGCCGGCTGGCCCGGCGGCTCACCGACACCGGTCTTGCCCACCCCCGTCCGCCGGAGCCGGGGCGGCCCGCCGAGGTCACAGTCGTGATCCCGGTCCGGGACCGCGCCGTTGAGCTCGACCGCTGCCTCGCCGCGCTCGGCACCGGCTACCCGGTCATCGTGGTCGACGACGGATCGCAGGATCCGGCAGCGACCGCCGCGGTGTGCCGGCGGCACGGCGCGCGGCTGGTGCGGCGCCCGGCACCGGGCGGCCCGGGCCCGGCCAGGAACGACGGGCTGGCGCTGGTGGCCACGCCGCTGGTGGCGTTCCTCGACAGCGACTGCGCGGCGGGCCCGGACTGGATTCGCAGGCTGGCCCCGCACTTCGCGGACCCGATGGTCGGTGCCGTGGCGCCTCGGGTCCGGCCGGTCACGGGGAACTCCGCCGTGGGCCGGTACCTGGCCGCCAGGGCCCCGCTCGACCTGGGGCCGCACGAGGCCCGCGTCGCGCCGCTGACCCGGCTGTCCTACGTGCCCACGGCGGCCCTGCTGGTCCGCGCCGGCGCGGTTCCGGCCGGCGGCTTCGACCCCGCCCTGCGCTACGGCGAGGACGTCGACCTGATCTGGCGGATGATCGGCGCGGGCTGGCGGGTGCGGTACGACCCGGCCGCCCAGGTGCGCCACGCCGAGCCGGGCCGCTGGCCGGCGATGCTCGCCCGCCGGTTCCGCTACGGCAACTCGGCTGCGCCGCTGGCGCGCAGGCACCCGGACCTGGTGCCGCCGCTGATCTTGCAGGCCTGGCCGGCCGCGGCGGTCGCCGCGCTGCTCGCCGGCCGGCCGGTGACCGCGCTCGCCGCTTACGCGGCAGGCACCGGGCAGCTCGTCGAGCTGCTGCGCGAGTGGGACGTGCCGGCCAGGGGCGTGCTGGGCCCGATGGCCGGATCGGTGCGGCAGACCTGGCTCGACGCCGGCCGGTGGACCGCGCAGTACGTGCTTCCCGTGGCCGCGGTCGGCCTGGCCATGCCGGGCGGCCGCAGCAGCAGGACGAGGCTCGCCCGCCGGCTCGCGCTGGCGTCGCTGGTCCTGGGGCCTCCGGCGGCGGAATGGCTCCGCAGCCGGCCGGGGCTCGACCCGGCCCGGTTCACGCTCGGCTACCTGGCCGACGAAGCGGCTTACGGGGCGGGCGTGTACCGGGGCGCGCTGGCCGAGCGGATCGCCGCGCCGCTGCTGCCCCGGATCGCCTGGCGCCCGCTGCCCAGGCCAGCACGGCGGCGTCTTCCCGGCGGGCGGCCAGAGCAGTAACTTGTCGGGCATGCTCACAGCCAGGGTCAACGGTACGGATATCGCTTACACCGACAGCGAAGGCGACGGCCCCGCCGTCGTGCTCAGCCACGGGTACCTCATGGACCACACGATGTTCGACCCCCAGCTGCCCGTTCTGGCCCCCGAATTCCGGGTGATCACCTGGGATGAGCGCGGCTTCGGGGACACCAGCGCTGACGGGCCGTTCTCGTATTGGGACTCGGCCCGCGACGTACTCGGGCTGCTTGACCACCTCGGCCTGGACCGGGCCG
The DNA here is from genome assembly GCA_963778075.1 of uncultured Actinomycetota bacterium. Taxonomy (GTDB): domain Bacteria; phylum Actinomycetota; class Actinomycetes; order Streptosporangiales; family Streptosporangiaceae; genus JASHPR01. The sequence continues at coordinate 270,479 of CAVZTJ010000003.1, forward strand.
TGCTGGGCGGCATGTCACAGGGTGGCTTCCTCAGCATGCGCGCGGCGCTGCTGGAGCCGGGGCGGGTACGCGCGCTCGCGCTCATCGATACCCAGGCGGGCCAGGAGGACCCGGCGGTCGCGCCGGGCTACGAGCAGATGGAGGAGATCTGGCTGGCGCAGGGCCCGGAGCCGGTGCAGGAGGTCGTCGCCTCGATCATCCTGGGCGGCATCGACCCGCAGCCGTGGTACGCCAAGTGGGCGGACCTCGACCGGGAGGGCCTCACCCATTCTTTCCGCTGCCTGATGGACCGCGACGACATCACCGGCCGGATCGGCGAGATCGGCTGCCCCGCGCTGATTCTGCACGGCACCGCTGACGCCGCGATCCCGATGGCCAAGGCCGAGGAACTGCGCGACGGCCTCGGCGGCCCGGTAGAGCTCGTCGCCGTCGAGGGCGGCTCGCACGCGTCCAATCTGAGCCACCCGGATCAGGTCAACCCCGCGCTGCTACGCTTCCTCAGGTCGCTGAGCTAGCCGCGCACGGCGCGGTTATTGCTGGTGAGTGAGGGTGTCGAAGGCCTGCTCCATAGGTCGGGCAGTTCGGGGGTGCCGTCGTTCTCGACCCAGGTGAGGATCGCGGTGCTGGCGGCGGCCAGGCAGGCTGCGACGGTGACCCTGTCCTGGAAGGGGGGCGGGTCGTCCTGGCTCGGCGCTGAGGGCCTGCAGGATGAGCTGCTGGGTGGCGATCTGGTCGGCCCACAGCCGCTCGCGGAGCGCCGGGGTGGAGACGACGAGCTTGTTCTGGGCGAGCAACGTGTCGCGGTCGGTGCCGTAGACCTGCCGCAGCCCCTGGACCAGCACCGTGCGGATCCGCTGGATGAGGGGCCAGGTGGCCGGGGTTGCTGCGATGAGGCTGGCGATGAGGGGGTCGTAGCCGTCGGACAGGGCCACGTCCTCCTTGGTGGGGAAGTAGCGGAAGAACGTCATGTGCGAGACGCCTGCCGCGGCGGCGATCTGCTCGACGGTGGTGGCGTCGTATCCCTGCTCGCGGAACAGCCGCAGCGCGCTGGCGCGGATGCGGTCGCGGGTGGCGGTCTTCTTGCGCTGCCGCCAGTCCGGTTCGGGTTCGGTCACGAGGTCATCGTCGCGTACCGGCGTCCGCGGGCGCGGCCGCGGGGGCCCGCGGTGAGGGCGTGTCGCCGGAGCGCCCGGCCGGCCGGTCGCCCCGGCCGGGCAGGTACCGCAGGCTGGTGAGGATGGCGGCGACAGCGACCGCGGCGCAGACGAGCATGACGATGCTCATGCCGTGCAGGAACGCCGTCCCCGCCGCGGTCCGCAGCGCCGGCCCGCCCGGTGGCAGGCGGCCGGCGATCTGCGCGGCCTGGGTGATCGAAGCCGCGCGCGGCGGCGGCGTCCCGGGCGGGCAGGGCGGCGAGGGCAGGGCCGCAGATCGCGGGCGTAGCGTGGTGGACAGCACGCTGCCCAGCACGGCGACGGTGATCGCCCCGCCGACCTGGCGCAGCGCGCTGTTCACCGAGGCGCCGATCCCGGCCTCGTCACCGCCCGCGGCGGTCATGACCGCGTTCATCGCGGCGGACATGGACGCGCCGGTTCCGAGCCCGCACAGCGCCAGCCCGGCCGCTACGACGGCGTAGCCGGTGGCCAGGTGGACCTGGCTGAGCATGACGAGCCCCCCGGCCAGCAGGGCCAGCCCGGCGGCCACGGTGAGCCTGGTGCCCGCCGCCCGCGCGAGCGTGGCCGGCCGCCCCGCCCGCGACCAGCAGCCCGCCCATCATCGGCAGCAGCCGCAGCCCGGCGCTGATCGGGTCGTCGCCGAGCACGCTCTGCAGGTACTGGGGCGAACACGAACAAGATCCCGTACAGCGCGACCGAGACCGCGACGGTGGCGGCGGTGCCCCAGGTGAACCGCTTGTCCCGCAGCAGCGCCGGGTCGATGACCGGGTGCGCCGACCGGCGCTCGCGGACGAGCGAAGGCGGCGAGCAGGACCGCCGACCCGGCCAGCAGCCCCCAGGTCGGCGGCGCCGTCCAGCCGTGTTCCGGGCCGTTGATGAAGCCCCAGACCAGGCAGATGACCGCCGCGGGGGACAGCAGCGCACCCGGGACGTCGAGCGGCGGCGCGGCTGGATTGCGCGACTCGGGCATCAGCACGGCGCCCGCGGCCAGGGTCACGCAGGCGGCGGGCACGTTGATCCAGAACACCGAGTGCCACGAGAAGTGCTGCAGCAGCACGCCGCCGAGCACCGGCCCGAGCGGCAGGCCGAGCGCGATGCCGCGGTGAGGATGCCGATGGCCTTGGGGCGGTCAGCGTCGCCGAACGCGGCCGAGACGACCGCCAGGGACAGCGGGAACACGATCCCGGCGCCCAGCCCCATCAGCGCCCGCGCCGCGATCAGCTCGCCCGCCGAGTCCGACAGCGCGCACCACAGCGACGCCGCCAGGAACACCGCCAGCCCGGCCAGCAGCAGCCGCTTGCGGCCCAGCCGGTCCCCGAGCATCCCGGCGGGCAGCATGACCCCGGCGAACACGAGCGAGTAGGCGTCCACGAGCCACTGCAGGTCGCCGGTGCCCGCGTGCAGCGCCGCCGAGATGGCCGGCAGCGCGATGTTCAAGATCGTCAGGTCCAGGTTAATGACGATCACCGACAGGCACGTCACCCCCAGCATCCACCACCGTCCCGCCCGCACCGGATCTCCAAGTGTTAGTTACTAACATCTTAGTCACTAACATAAGCGCTTGCGGTCCGTCGCGCAAGCCGGGCCAGGTCGCGTCGGGCCGCGCAGGCCGGCTGGGACTACGTGGCCGCGTCGGCAGCTTCCGCCGATCACCACGCCTAGCCCGGGCCCAGCGGGCGCATCCGGCATAACGGGGCGCAGCCGTTAAGGTGAAAGCCAGGGCGCTGCAGGTGACGCAGGCCCATCGTGACTACACCCAGGACCGGAAACGTGCGCATCGGCATACTCGGCCCGCTGGAGGTGCGGGACGCCGACGGGCGGTCGCTGCCGGTCGGCGGTGCCCGGCTGCGCAGCCTCCTGATCCGGCTGGCCATCGCCGGGGGCGATGCGGTGCCCGTCGACCGGCTCGCCGCCGATCTGTGGCCGGACGAGGGCCCGGCCGGTGCCGCGAACGCGGTCCAGGCGCTGGTCTCCCGGCTCCGGGGCGCGGCGGGCAAGGACATCGTCTCCCTCGGACCGACCGGCTACCGGCTGACCGTCCCGTCCGGCGAGATCGACGCCTGGGCGTTCGAGCGGCCGTCACCGCCGCGCACGCCAGGCTCGCCGACGGCGACCACGCGGCGGCCGCCGAGGCGTTCCGGGCCGCGCTGCGGATGTGGCGCGGGCCCGCGCTCGCCGACGTCGCCGACGCCCCGTTCGCGGCGGGGACCATCGCCCGGCTGTCCGAGCTGCGGCTCGCGGCGGCCGAGGACCGGATCGATGCGGACCTGGCGCTCGGCAAGGGCGCCGAGCTGGTTCCGGAGGTCGAGGAGCTGGCGGGGGAGCACCCGCTGCGGGAGCGGCTGCGCGGCCAGCTCATGCGCGCGCTGTACGCGGCCGGCCGGCAGGCGGACGCGCTGGCGCGTCTTCGAGGACACCCGCGAGCTGCTCAGCGCGCAGCTCGGCGTCGATCCATCGCCCGCGCTCTCCGACGTGCACCTGGCCATCCTGCGGGCAGAGCTGGCCCGTGAGCCCCGGGCCGGCCTGGGCGCCCGGTCGGCGCCGCGGCAACCTGCCCGCTCAGCTGACGAGCTTTGTGGGCCGGGACGAGGACCTGGAACGGGTCGCGAGCCGCCTCCTGGCCGAGTCGCGGCTGGTCACGCTCACCGGACCGGGCGGGGCCGGGAAGACGAGGCTCGCGGTCGAAGTCGGTGGCAGGGTGGCGGGCCAGATGCCGGACGGCGTCTGGTTCGTGCCGCTGGCGCCGGTCCGGGATGCGGCCGACGTGCCGCAGGCGGTGCTGACCGCCGTCGCGCCCGATGGCTGGTCGGCTGATCCGTTCGAAGCAGCCCGGCTCGCTGCGATGGAACCGATGGACCGGCTCAGCGAGGTTCTCGCCGCGCGCAGCCTGGTGCTGGTCCTCGACAACTGCGAGCACGTCCTCGACGCGGTCGCCTCACTGGCCGGGCGGGTGCTGGCCGACGCACCGGATGAGGATCCTGGCTACCAGCCGGGAGCCGCTCGGCCTGACCGGCGAGACGCTGTCCCCGGTGCACTCGCTGCCGCTGCCGGCGCCCGACGCCGAGGCCAGCGAGGCGGCGGCGAGCCCAGCGGTGCGGCTGTTCGCCGACCGCGCGGCGGCGGTGCGGCCCGGGTTCAGCGTCGACGCCGTCTCGGCAGGCCCGGTGGTGCGGATCTGCCGCGCGCTCGACGGCATCCCGCTGGCCATCGAGCTCGCGGCCGCCCGGGTGCGCGCACTCACCCCGCAGCAGGTCGCGGAGCGGCTTGACGACAGGTTTGCTCTGCTCTCGGTCGGCACCCGCGGCACGCTGCCGCGGCATCAGACGCTGCGCGCGATCGTCGACTGGAGCTGGGATCTGCTGGACGACACCGAGCGCGCGACCTTGCGCCGGTTGTCGGTGTTCAGCGGCGGCGCCACGCCGGACAGCGCCGTGCGGGTGTGCTCGCTCGCCGGCGCGGGCGTTGACGCGGACGCGGTCGTCGACGTGATCGCCTCGCTGGTGGACAAGTCCCTGGTGACAGCTACTGGCGACGGCCACGTGCGGTATGGCCTGCTGGAGACCGTTCGTGCCTACGCCGCCGAGCGGCTGGCCGAGTCCGGCGAGGCGGAGCGCGCGGCCATGGCGCACGCCGAGTACTTCCTCGACCTTGCCGAGCGGGCCGAACCGAGGCTGCGCTCCCAAGACCAGCTCACCTGGCTGAATCTGCTGTCGGCCGAGCACGACAATTGCTCGGCCGCGCTCCGCTACGTGGCAACGGGCGGGGATGCTCGTGCCGCGCTGCGCTTTACCGCGTCACTGGCATGGTTCTGGATCCTGCGCGACCACGACGCCGAGGCCGCCGAGTGGGCCGCGGAGGTGCTCCGGCTCGCCGGGGACACCCCGCCGGAGGGCATGGCGGACGCGTACGCGATCTGCCAGGTCGTCGCCACCATCAGCAAGGCGGTGGGGGACCCGTCGGTGGACCCCCGGCAGACGATCGAGGCGCTCAGCAGGCTGGACCTGCCCGCCGAATCCAACCATCCGCTGCTCGCGGTCGCGACGCCGTTGATGTCGGTCCTCGGCGGAGACGCTACGGACGCCCGCAAACAGCTGGAAGACGCCGCCCCGCACCGTGATCCCTGGGTCGGCGCCACGCGGCGCACCCTGGTCGGGCATATGGCGCTCAACGACGGGGACATCGAGACAGCGGACGCCGCCCTGGCGGACGGTTACGCCAGGTTCGGTGCGGTCGGAGACCGGTTCGGGCAGGTCGGGTGCCTGGTCGGCCTGGCCCAGCTGGCGGTGGCGCGCGGCCGCCGGACGAGACGGTCAAGCTCCTCGAGCAGGCACGCGAACTCGCCTCCCTGCTGTCCGGCAACATGGCCGGCGTCATCGGCATAGCAGTGGGCGAGGCCAGGGCCAGGGCCGGGGACGTCGAGGGCGCGCAAGCCGAGCTGCGGGACGGCATCCGCAGCGCCGAACTCGCCGGCGAGCTCGGCGACGCGGCCACGGGCTACGTCCAGCTCGCCGAGCTGGCCCGCCGGGCTGATGACCTGGCCGGGGCGCGTGAGCTGCTGGACAGCGCGCAGGCGATCGTCGAAACGCGGGCGCGGCGTCCGGACATGTCCGCGGCGGCAGCGACCGTGTCCAGCAAGTTCGGCTGCGTCGCCGAGCAGGAGGGCGACCTGGCTGGCGCCGCGGAATGGCAGGAACGGGCGCTCGGGATGCTGGGCGACAGCGCGGTCGCGGTCCCGATCCTGCCCAACAACCGGACCCTGGCCGGGGTCGTGGACGCGATCGCCGCGCTGGCCGCCGCCCGGAGCGAGCACGCGAGGGCCGCAGAGCTCCTGGGCATGGCGCACGCGCTGCAGGGCTTCAGCGACGCCTGGAGCCTGGAGGTGACCAGGACGACCGCGGCCGCAAGGGCCGCGCTCGGCGACGCGGACTTCGAGGCGGCCTACGCCCGCGGGCGCAACCGCGACAGCGTCAGGGCCGAAGCCCTGGCGCTGCGCCCATGATCACTGCCGTCAGCGGCCCCCGGGATCGCTGAGCCACCGGTGGAACCACGCACGGGTGCGCAGAAGCAGGTCGCGCTGATGGTTGCGCTCCAACAGCCCGTGCCCCTCCCGGGGGTAGACGACGAGCTCGTGCTCGGCCCCGTACCGGCTCAGGGCGCGGTGGAAGTAGATCGCCTGGGCGAGCGGCACGTTGGTGTCGTCCTCTCCGCTCACGATCAGCACCGGCGTGCGGACCTTCGAGGCGAACGAGATCGGGCTGACCCGGTCGTGCGGGTGCGGGCCGGTCCCCTCCCAGCCGAAGCTGCCGGCCAGCACGCCGTCCATCGCCCCGTATTCGCCGGTGCCGGCGATCATGCCCCAGTCGCTGATCCCGGCGTTCATCAGCGCGGCCTTGAACCGGTCGGTCTGCCCGATCGCCCAGGCGGTCATGTACCCGCCATGGCTGGGGCCGGTGATCCCGAGCCGGTCCGGGTCGGCGACACCCGCGGCGACCAGCATGTCGATCCCCTCGAGGATGTCGCTCAACTCGGCTCCGCCAAGGTCGCCCACGACGGCCACCGAGAACTCGTGGCCATGCCCCGTGCCGCCGCGCGGATTGGGCAGGAACACGGCGTAGCCCGCGGTCGCAAGCCACTGGCCGGGAGAGCCTACCCGGAGCATGAACTCGTCGGCGTACCGGTCATCGGGTCCGCCATGCACCAGGGTGACGAGCGGGAACGGGCCGTCCGCGCGGCTTCGGCCGGCCGGCAGGATGAGCAGGCCGTCGAGGACGAGGCCGTCGGATGCCTTGTAGGAGAGACGTTCCTGGGTCCCCCACTCGATCCCCCGCAGTTCCGGCCGCGTGTCGCTGATCCGGCTGAGCGGGCCGCCGGGCGGTCCGGCATGGACATCGGTTGGCTGGTAGGCGCTGCTCTCGAGCGCGGCGACCACCTCGCCGGAACGGCTGGCGGTCAGTGAGTCGATCGGGCCCGCGCTGGTGGACAGGCACCGGAATCGCAGCGAGCCGGGATCGAGCCGGTGGATCTGCGTGTCGAGCCCGCTCTCGAACAGGGCCAGCGGCGGGCCGTCGGCGACCTGCGCCAGGCCAGCCGGACTCACGTCCATGTCCTCGGTCAGGCCGCGAGGTGAGCCGGACGTGCCGGGCACGGTGTCGTAGACGACGAGCCCGCCAAACGGGTCGGGCTCTGCCAGATAGGCCACGTGCCACGTGCCATCGTCGGCCCACCAGACCGGCGACCGTGCAAAGCCAGCGACCCGGCCGAGGTCATGGACCGCCCCCGTAGCCGGATCGACCACGTGCAGCTCGTTGGTGATGGCCCCCGGATCGTTCTCCAGGCTCTCCCAGCTGATCACTGCCAGCGAACCGCCATCAGGCCGCGGCGCCAGCGCGTCGACGTGACGTCCGCCGAGGTCGTCTGCCACGTGCAGCTCGCGCCCGACCGGGTCGAGCAACCGCAGCTTGCCGAAGCCGCGTTGCTCGCTCCAGACGATCGCGTCATCGCGCTCAGCGCGCTTGCGCTCTTCCTCCTCGGTCGGCTCGTCCGCGGCCACGACGGCGACCCGGCCGTCCGGCAGCGGGCAGAAGTCGTAGATATCGCCTTCCCACTCGGTCAGGGCTTCAGCCTCGCCGCCGTCGATCCGGATCCGGTGCAGTTGGTCGGACCCGGTGCGGTCTGACATGAAGAACAGCGACGCTGAGTCGGGCGCCCAGCGCGGGCCGGAGTCAGCCGCCGTGCCGGCGGTCAGCTGCCGCGGCGGCGAGCTGCCGTCCGCGGCGGCTATCCACACGGCGCTGAGCCGGCGTTCCCCCGCCGGCCCGCCGCCGCGACAGCGTAGGCGACCCAGCGCCCGTCCGGGGAAATCTCGGGCTGCTTCGGCACCATGCCGTCCACGACGAGGTCTGCTGTCAGCACACTTGTCCACGCTCATGCAACATGCCTCTCCGCCAGAACGCCCCGAGACATCATTCACCCAAATCACGGCACACGTCCGAATTGGCGTCATTTAGCCGGGGCCGGCGGTGCCTCGTTCAGCCCTCGAGGTAACGCAGGACCGCCAGCACCCGGCGGTGGTCGGCGTCCGACGGGGCCAGGCCGAGCTTGCTGAAGATGTTCCCGACGTACTTCTCCACGGCTCGTTCGGAGACGACGAGAATCGAGGCGATCGCGCCGTTGGAGCGGCCCTCGGCCATCAGGCCGAGCACGTCCCGTTCCCTGGCGGTGAGCGCGTCCAGCCCGCCGGCGCGACGGCTCGCGCCCAGGAGCTGGGTAACGACCTCGGGGTCGAGCGCGGTGCCGCCGGCCGCCACCCGGCTCAGCGCTTCCACGAACTCACCGACGTCGGCGACCCGGTCCTTGAGCAGATACCCGACGCCCGCCGCACCGCCGCCGGCCGCCGCGCCGAGCAGGTCGGCCGCATAACGGGTCTCGATGTACTGCGAGAACACGAGCACAGCGACTCCCGGGTGGTCGCGGCGGATGGCGATCGCCGCGCGCAGGCCCTCGTCGGTGTAGCTGGGCGGCATCCGCACGTCCACCACCGTGACGTCGGGCCGGTGCTCGTCCACGGCGGCTATCAGCGCCTGCGCGTCACCGACGGCGGCAAGCACCTCGTGGCCCCGATCGGCCAGGATCTCGGCCAGGCCAGCCCGGACTACCGCCGAGTCCTCGGCGATGACGATTCGCATGGGCTGCTCCGGTTCGGTCAGGCGCGGGACGGCAGCTCGACGGCGATAACCGTGGGGCCGCCGGGCGGGCTGCTGATCTGCAGGCTGCCATCTACGGTCCGGACCCGGTCGGCCAGCCCCGCCAGCCCGCCGCGAGCCTCGACGCGGGCGCCGCCGGAGCCATCGTCGCTGACGCGCACCCGCACCAACCCCGGCCCGTTCGCCACCTGCAGTATCGCGTGCCGGGCGCTGCTGTGCTTGGCCACGTTGGTGAGCAGTTCCGCCGCGCAGAAGTAGGCGATGGTCTCGATCGCCGCCGACGGGCGCTCGGGCAGGTCGACTGTCAGCTCGACGGGTACGTCGCTGCGCGAGGCCAGGGTGGTGAGCGCTGTGCCGAGGCCGTCGTCAAGGACCGGCGGGAGGATGCCGCGGGCCAGGTCCCGCAGCTCGCTGATGGCTTCCTTGGCGCCGCGGTGGGCCGAGTCGACCAGATCCAGGACCCGCTCCAGGTCGGGCGGAGCGGTCCCGTCGATCGCGGCGGAGAGCTTCTCCCTGGCCAGCCCCAGCTTCATCGCAACGGCGACCATCTGCGCCTGCGCCCCGTCGTGCAGGTCCCGTTCGATCCGGCGCAGCCGCGCCGCCGAGTCGTCTACCAGGTGCGCCCGGGACCGCTCCAGCTCGTTCACCCTGCGCAGGCTGTCCTGCTGCAGGCGGTGGACGGTCCAGAAGATCAGGGCCGCCCCCGCCAGCGGGAGCGCTGCCAGCGCTGCCAGCGGCCCCACCCAGGGGGCGGCGGCGAGCAGCGCGACGCCGAGGGCGACGTTGAAGACACCAGAGGCGACGCGCATGCCCGTCGCCAGCCGGGGACGGCGGTACTCCCAAGACCGGACCAGAAGCCGCATGAGAACGGGGGTGTCGCCGTTGCTCATGAAATTCTCCGGTTCTGCCGTGTGCTCAATCCCGCCACGGGTGCTGACAGGCTAGCTCTGGACACTGGCCTGCAGGCGGCGGGCGGTCCAGAAGATCAGCGCTGCCCCCGCCAGCGGCAACAGCCCCAGCCACGCGAGCGGCCCCAGCCAGGGGACCGAGGCGAGCAGCAGGATGCCGAGGACGGTGTTGAAGATGCCGCTGCCGAAGCGGACACCCACCCAGAGACTGGGACGGCGGTACTCCCATGACCTGACCAGAAGGCGCATGAGAACGGGTCGCGGACCAGGGGTGCCGTTAGTCGGTGCGTGCATCGGGATGCCTCCTGTGACCTGAGGTGCCGGCTGCCCCGGTCACCTGCACTTCAATGCTCGCCACACCCGGGCGGGAGATCCACCGTGCAGCCTCCCGAACCTCGGGTACGGCTAGCACGGTGGGCTCTCCCTCGTCCCCCGCTCTATGAATCGATTGCCGGGCGGGGACGGTGACCAGTGTCCGGCTGCCCGCGGTGACGACGAAGCCGCGCAGGCGGGACGCCGGCCACGGCGCCGACGCCGGATGCCAGGCGTACCGGTTGCCCGTCGTGATGATCCAGCCTCCGGCCGTTATGTCCTGGCCCTGGGCGTTGGTGATCGTGAGCTCGCAGCGCGTCCCCGCGGGGACGCCGGTGATCTGGACCTCAAGCTCGGTCCCCCAGGGCTCGGCTGCGTACCGGACGGTTGCCGAAGCTCCGGTCGCCGGGCTTGCGCCGGTGGCGGTGGCGGTCCACCGAGGCGCCGTCACGGCGGTGGTGCTGGCCGGGAGGGAATGAAACGCCTGCACGCCAGCAGCCGCGGCGAGCGCGATGACCAGAGCAGCTGCCACCGCGATCAGCCGCCGCCGGAAGCGGATTGCCGATACCCGGGCGATCAGCTTGTCCAGCGGCGGGCCGGGCGGCGAGCCGGTGGCGTCATCCATCCAGGCATGCAACGCCACGTCGGGCGCGACCCGCCGGAGCAGGCCCGGGAGCCCGGCCAGCCCGGCCAGCTCCCCGCGGCACCATGGGCACGCCGCCAGATGCTCTTCTATCTGGGCGCGCTCGCCAGGCCCGATCGCGCCAAGCAGATAAACGCCGAGCTGGTTACGGACGTGCGCGCGGTCGTCACGGCTAAGTTCCGGCATTCCGGTTGTCCATTAATGCCGCCCGAGACCGGCCGGGACGATTCCCGGCCACCCCGAACAGCCATGGTCCCCATGCCCGCTAGCACGTCTGGCCAGGGTGCGCGGTTCACTGGCCAGGGTGAGCGGTTCATGAGCCGGGCCGGAATACCGGCAACGCGCACGGTGCCCCGCGCCTGGAACCAGGCGCGGGACACCAGGATGCCGTCAGCGTTCAGTAATGACGCACGCAGCTGGTCTTGATCACGATCGGTACGGATTCGGTCTGCTTGGTGGTGCCGTCGCTTGCCCAGATTGTGATAGCGAGCGTCGAGCCCGCTTTAAGGCCGGCGGGGATTGTCGTGTCGGCGTAGGCCTCGGCAATGGTCTCCGGTCCCACCGCGAGCGGACCCGTTCCGTTGCTCCAGCCCGGCGGAATCGGCGGGGTGGCGGTGCTCCATACGTCGTTGGTCAGATTTTCGTCGAGAATCATGTCGCTAGACGAGGCGCCGGCCGGCAGGCCAGACGTACCGAAGGTCAGCGAGGTGGACCAGGTTCCGTTCAGGGCCAGCTCGAGAGGTTCGGTTCCACCGCTGGTGGTGAAGCAGGCCGGACTGGCGGTGTACTGATCGGTGAACTGCCAGCTGGGACTGGCTGCGGCCGCTGCCGGCGTGGCCAGCGCCACGGCGGCGAGGGCGGCAGGAGCCAGCACGGCTGCTGCACGCCAGGGTCTGAATGTCATGATATTTCGCTCCCCAAGCCTGGTTGTTAACGCTCACCCGACCGGGCGAGCGCAATCTGTGCAGGTCAGGCTCGGAGGAGGCCGCGGGCCGAGGTGGCGCGGCCGAACGCTGAGAGGCGACCGGGGGCCCCCGCCTCCAGGATGAGCCGGGACGGCGCCTAACGGCGCGACGAACCGAAGCCTCAAGGATCCCGCCCCCCGGTCCACACCAATGACCACGTACCGCGCCGCAGAACGGTTCGACGAGTCGCCGGCAATTTGCTGACCGCGTACCGCACCCCAGAACGGTTCGACGCGGTCGCCGGCAATTTGCGTGCCGCCCGCCAAGGTGGTCGGTCCGTCCATGATCCCGGAGGATTTTCAGTCGCATCTGCGGACAATCCTCCGGGATCATGGATCGCGAGGGTGCTACGCGATCATGGACCGCGGGCCGGCTAGGCGCGGCGCCGGTACATGCGCATGGCCAGAGGGAACACCACGATCACGATCCCGGCCGCCCAGGCCAGGGTGACGAGCGCGCTGTCGCCCAGGTGGCCGCCGATCGTCAGCGCCCGGACCGAGTCGGCCAGCCGGGACACCGGGTTGACGTTGACCACGCTGCAGCCACCCCGGCATCGTGCGCGTGTTCGGCAGCAGCACGCTGCTGCCGAAAACCAGCGGCATCACCCAGATGAACGAGATGCCCTGGACGGTCTCCGGCGATGGCGCGATGAGCCCGATCAGCACCGAGATCCAGCACACCGCCAGGTAGAACGCGTAGGCCAGGGCGTAGGCGGCGAGGATCGACGGCAGCCCGGTGTGGAACCGGAAGCCGAGCGCCGAGCCGAACCCGGTGAGCACCGCCATCACCACGCAGAACCGCACGGTGTCCCCGAGCACGGCGCCAATCAGCGGTGCGGACCGCGCGATCGGCAGGCTGCGGAACTGGTCGAACACGCCCTTGTGGATGTCCTCGCACAGCGAGGTGCCCAGGCCCATCGTGGCGAACATCGCCATCTGCCCGACGAGTCCGGGCAGCAGCACCTCCAGGTACGCGTGGGTGCTGCCGGACACCACGCCGCCGAACACGTACAGGAACAGCAGCAGGAAAATGATAGGCATCAGCGTGACGTCCATCAGCTTCTCCGGCGAGTGCTTGAGCTGCATGATGTTGCGCCAGGCCAGGGTCAGCCCGTTGGCCAGGGTCTGGGCGACGCCGATGCGCCGCCGGAGCACCGCGGCGGGCCGCCGGCGTGCCGGAGTCGGTCCCTGCCGGGAGCCGCCCCTCGATGGATTCACTCAGCGTCGTCATGCCGCCGTCCCCTCTCGTTCAAGGTCCTCGTCTTCAGCCCGGTGCCCGGTGAGGGTCAGGAACACCTCGTCCAGGCTGGGCAGGCGCAGGTTCAGCTCGGCGGCCACGATCCCGGCGTCGTCGAGCCGCCGGACCACGGCCGGAACCATCGCCGGGTCGCTGACCGCGGCGGTGACCAGGCCGCTGCAGGCCACATCCGGCCGCAACCCCACGACCCCGGCCACGACGGTCGCGACCTGCGCGGTGTGCGCGGGGTCCATCGCGCGCACCGCCAGGGTCTGGCTGCCGGTCGCGCCTTCAGCTCGGCTGGGGTGCCCGACGCCACGACGAGGCCGTGGTCGATCACCGCGATCTGGTCGGCGAGCTCGTCGGCTTCATCCAGGTACTGGGTCGTGAGCAGCCCGTCGCCCCGCCGGCGATGACGCCGCGCACCGTGTCCCCATCTGGCCGCGGCCGCGTGGGTCGAGCCCGGTGGTCGGCTCGTCGAGGAACAGCACCTCGGGATCGCCGGCAGGCTCGCGGCGAGGTCGCGGCGCGCATGCCGCCGGAGTAGTTGACGGCGCGGCCAGCGGCCTCGGCGAGCTCGAACCGCTCCAGCATCTCGCCCGCCCGCTCCCGGGACGCCGCCCGGCCGAAGCCAAGCAGCCGGCAGATCATGATCAGGTTCTCGGTCCCGGTCAGCTCGTCGTCCACGGACGCGTACTGGCCGGTGAGAGCCAGCAGCTGGCGCACGACCGTCGCGTCGGCGACCACGTCATAACCGCACAGCCGGGCGCTCCCGGCGCCCGGCTTCAGCAGCGTGGCCAGGATGCGCACGATGGTGGTCTTGCCTGCCCCGTTCGGGCCGAGCAGCGCGAGCACCCGCCCGCTTTCGGCGTGCAGGTCCACGCCGGCCAGTGCCTGAGTGGCGCCGAACCGTTTGGTCAGCCCTTCGGCCTCGATAACTGTTGTCATGCCCGCCATGCTGGCCGGGCCCGCTGACAGCGCGCCGTCAGCCCGCTGACAGCGGCGCTGACATCCGCGCTGACGCGAGTGGCCGGCCGTCGTTCAGCAGCCAGGCCCAGGCCTCGCCGGGCGCGGCAGACGAGAGCAGCCGGGGCTCGCAGCCGGGCAGCGCGGGAGGTGGTACTCGACCTCGGCGACGGCCGGGAGCCAGCCGAGCCGGGCCACCGCGTCCTCGACCGCGGCCCAGTACACCGCGTTGTTCACGTGCCCGGAGGTGTCGAAGTCCGCCGCCCGCAGCGGCCAGGGTTCCGCGTCAGCCTGATCGGTGGGCGGGGATGCGACAGCCGGGCCGACACGGTGCGCCGGCGCGCTCGGCCCGTAGACGCGCAGGAAGTCCGGCCCCAGCGGGCTGGGCCGGCCGCTTTCGGAGTCGACGGCCGCCCACACGGCCGTGGCCCGCACCAGCTCGGCGTCGCCGTCGCCGTCGGCATCGTCGCCGTCGCCGTCGCCGTCGGCGAGCGTGGTGGTGCGCTCGGCCCACCGGGGCCCGATCGCCGAGCAGAACGTCCGCACCCGCAGCCGCTGGCCGAGCCGCGGGTAGCTGTGCACGCGCACCGCGCACCGGCGCACGACCCAGTCATACGTGCTGCGGTAACCGGCGCCGGCCAGATCGCCCTCGGCGGCCGCCTGCAGGTACCGGGCCAGCGCGTCGAGGCGCAGCCGGCCGTCGAGGCCCACGTCCGTGCCGTGGACAGCGCGCGCGAGACGAAGACGCGGGGTTCATCGGTATTGTCCCGCTCAGCCCGCGAGCAGCACGTCCCGGTGCTCCCACGCGATGCGCAGCAGCGCGGCGCCGGCCGGCTGCATCGGCTCATCGGCGGTGAAGCGGTCAATCTTCGGAGCCTTGAACGCGACGCCGACGGCCGCCCCGGCGGCATCCGGCGCGACGATGTGGCCCTCCGCGTTCGCGCCTACTAGCCCGGCGAACGTGGCGTCGAACAGGTCGGCGTCGAAGACCGCGACCGTGAGCATGTCGGTGGCCAGCGTCAGCGGATCCGTGCCCAGGCCGAGCCAGTACACCCGCAACCGGCCGGCTCGGCGGGCCGCGGACAGCCCGGCCTGCAGCGGCCACCGCTCGTAGTCGATCGGCGCGGTGTCGCTGTGGTAGTCCTCGCCGCCGCCGAGGAGTTCCTCGGCCAGCTCGCGGACGAAGCAGCGCCACAGGCTGAAGTCGTTGGCCTGGTTCCACTCCGCGTCGTGCGACGGCTGGAACACGCCGACGGGCGCGACCTGGTACATCCCCCCGCCGCTGGCGACCCGGGCGGGGTCCCGCCAGTGCAGGATCATCGCCGTCTCGCCGGAGCGCCGGTCGGCGCGCAGCACGAGCGTGCACAGCGCGACCATCGTGGGCCGCCTGGCCAGGTCGGTGGGCTCGCCGATCAGCGCGCGCGCCGGGAGCTCGGTCATATCCGGCGGCCGGCCGGTGCCGCCGCTGGCGAGCGTGGCGGCGGCGTACTCGTGGGCGACGGCCTCGACGGTGTTGATCACTTCGAAGTAACGGCCCTCGCCGAAACCGAGCTTCGCCCCGTCGGGCGTGGACTGGACCTCAATCAGCCGGTAGCAGGTCCGGTCCTCGAACAGCGCCGGGCGGCGCAGCGCGCCGAGGGCGGCGGCGTAACTGCCGAACCGGGTTCCATCGCCGCTGAGCGGGAGAGCGGCGGCGAACGCGGGCTCCGTCCCCTTGATCTGGCCCGGGAGCCGGCCGGGGCTCCACGACAGCGTGACCTCCTCCAGCGGAACCGGCGCTCCGGGGAGCCACTCCGGGCGGGCGAGCAGCGGCGTCCCGGCGACCTGCCAGTGCGGCGGGTAGAGGTCCCTGGCGGCCCTGGCGAGCTCGCAGCGGTCAGAGTTGAGGAAGTCACGCACCCGCAGCCAGTCTCGCTGGCTGCTGGTCACCGGGTCGTCTGCGTTGGCGGCCACGTTCATGCATGCTGGCACAACTCACGGGAGCCGCCGCAAACCCGAAACACGCACGGGAGGATGCCTTGCGTCTGATATGCCAGGAAGTGTTGTTGGGCTGATGGGGGGTTGTGGTGTTTTTCTCGGGAGGCAGGCCGCGCCGCAAGGAACTGGACGACGTCACGGGCTGGCGCTCGCTGACCTGGCCGGCCTGCGACGACGTCGCGGCGCGGTTCCCAGGCGGCCGTTCGTCATTACCGAGCAGGAGACGGTCAGCTACGGCGAGCTCGCGCGCCGGTCGGCCGCCTGGCCGGGGGATGATCGAGCGCGGCGTGCGCCGGCGACAGGGTGGCGCTGGTCCTGCCGAACGGCACGGACATGATCGCGGCGCGGTTCGCAGTGGCCCGGAGGGCGCGGTGGCGGTCCCGATCAGCTTCCGGCTGCACGCGGGTGGCTCGCCGGCGTGCTCGGGCAGGCACGGGCAACCGCGCTGATCACGATGGAGCAGTTCCGCGAGATCGACGCGCTGGCCGCGCTGGACAGATCGTCCCCGGCTGGGAACACGCACGGGAGGGCGTCCTCGACCGAGCCCGAGCTAGAGCTGATCATTACGTCCGGACGGGGCACCCGGCGCGGTCTCGGTCCCGGCGCGGTCACGCTTCGCACGCTGGAACTCGGCCTGCGCGACGACCTCGACGCCGAGCTCGCCGCCGCGCGGCGGCGGCGACCGCGCAGGACCTTGCGACGATCTTCTACACCTCGGGCACGACCGGCCTGCCAAGGGCGTGCTTTCCACACACGACATGGAGCTGCGCAGCGCGTACGGCTCGGCGTACGCGCGGGCGTTCGAGGACGGCCGGCGGATCCTGTTCGCGCTGCCGCTGAACCACGTGTTCGCCTACGTGGAGGGCATGCTGGCGGCGATGTTCGTGGCCGGGAGCGTGGTGGTGCAGCCGGTGTTCGACCCCGCCGAGTCGCTGGCCGCGATCGAGCGCCACCGGGCCGGCGAGGCGCTGTTCGTGCCCACGATGAGCCTGGCCATCGTCGAGGTGGCCAGGAAGTCGTCGTTCGACTCTCGTCGCTGCACTCGGTGATGTCGGCCGCTTCGTCAGCGCCCGCCAGCCTGTGGCACGACCTGAGCGAGGTGCTCGGCGTGCCGCAGCTGGTGACCGCGTACGGGATGAGCGAGACGTCGGCGGCGACGACGTTCACCAGGCCCGGCGGGCCAGTCGACGACCTCGTGCACACCGTCGGCTGGCCCAAGCGGCCGGCATGCGGGCGAGGCTGCACTGGACGGCGGGCTCGCCGAGTACAAGGCGGTCGACCAGGTCACCGGCGCCGACCTGCCGTGCGGCCGGGAGGGCGAGCTGGTGGCGCGCGGGCCCATCGTCAGCTCCGGCTACTTCGAGCAGCCCGAGGCCACCGCGGCCGCGACGATGCCCGGCGGCTGGCTGCGGTCGGGCGACCTCGGATACGTGCGCGAGGACGGTGCGCTGGTGCTCACCGGCCGGGCGAAGGACGTCTACAAGTGCGGCGCCGAGCTGGTGATGCTGGCCGAGGTCGAGGCGTGCCTGACCCGGCACCCGGCATCGCGCAGGCCTACGTCGTCGGCGTCCCGGATCCCCGGATGGGCGAGGCCGGGTGCGCCTGGATCGTGCCGCCGAGCAGGCCAAGCTCGACGCCGAGGAGGTGATCGGCTACTGCCGGGCGGAGCTGGCGCGGTTCAAGGTGCCCGCCTATGTGCTGTTCATCACGGCCGGCCAGCTGCCGCTCACGGTGTCCGGCAAGGTGCAGAAGTTCAAGCTGGCCGAGCGTGCCGCGGGCGAGCTCACGCCGTAGCGGTGCGCAGCAGCACCCGGCCGATCACCTCACGCTCGGACAGCAGGGACAGTCCCGCCGGCGCCTGGTCGAACGGCAGCTCGCGGTAGATCTCCGGGCTGATGGCCCCGCCCGACCACAGCTCGACCAGCGCGTCGTGCACCTCGCGCAGCAGCGCTGAGTTCTCCCGCCGGTAGCGGGCCAGGTGCAGACCGACCACGGAGTAGTTCCGCAGCAGCACGTGGTTGGTGCGCAGCTCGCCGATGCCGCCGGTGAAGCCGGCCACCACGATGCGGCCCTCCCACGCGACGCAGCGGCGGGCCCAGTCGAACGTGGCGCCGCCGACCACGTCGACGATCACGTCGGCGCTGTGCCCGCCGGTGGCGGCGCGCACCCACCCGGCTGGGTCCGGCTCGCTGGCCAGGTCGATCACGAGGTCGGCGCCCATCCGGCGGCAGGCGTCCGCCTTCCGCGGCCCGGTGGCCGCCGCGATGACAACGGCACCGGCTGCGTGCCCGAGCTGGAGGGCCGCCGAGCCCACCCCGCCGGCGCGCCCGTGATCAGCAGCGTCTCCCCGGCCCGGAGCGCGGCGCGGTGGTGCAGGCCAACGTGCGCGGTCTGGTAGGCGATGTGCAGGGCGGCGGCCACAGCCACCGGCATCGCGTCCGGCACCGGATACAGCTCGGCGGACGGAAACGGTGATCGACTCCTGCAGCGCGCCGTTCGGCAGCTCGGGGATCACCAGGACGTGCTCGCCGGGGGAGAGCCCCGCACCCGGCCCGGTCTCGGTGACCACGCCCGCCGCCTCGAAGCCGGGCGAGAACGGCAGCTCCGGCCGCTCCTGGTACCGGCCGGCGCACAGCAGCAGGTCGGGAAAGTTCAGGCCGACGGCGCCGATCGCGACGCGTGCCTCGCCGGGTCCAGGCGGCCGCGGCCGGGCAGCGCTCCAGGGCCAGCGCGTCGGCTGGCGCGCCGAGCCTGCGCACCAGCCAGGACCGCGGGCATCGGCCACGTTGGGCATGCCGACCATGGTAGGGACTCCGGCAGCCGTGGTTAGGCTGCGGTTATGCGCACGTTCCCGCAGCCCGCGGTGGCCGGCCGAGATCGCCGGGTCTGGTCGGCGCCGCGCTCGTGGGCGTGGGCATGGCCGTGCCGGAGCAGGTCATAACCAACGCCGCGATCGCCGACAGGCTCGGGGTGGACGAGGAGTGGATCTCGCGGCGTACTGGCACCAGCGGGCGGCACGTCGCCGCGCCAGGCCAGCGGCTGGACGAGTTCGCGGCCACAGCAGCGCGGGCGGCGCTGGCGCACGCGGGCGTAGACGCCGCCGACGTCGACGTGGTCCTGGTCGGCACCACGAGCGCCGAGGAGATGAGCCCGCACGCCGCCCCGCTGGTCGCGGCCGACATCGGCGCATCCGGCGCCGCGGCGATCGACATCAGCGCAGCCTGCACCGGATTCCTCTCTGGCCTGGTCATGGGGGCCGGGATGATCGAGTCGGGCCGGGCGCGGGCGGTCCTGGCCATCGGGGCGGACATGCTGTCCCGCTACCTCGACCGGGATGATCCGCAGTCGGCGATGCTGTTCGGCGACGAAGCGGCGCGGGGGTGCTCACCGCGGTCGAGGGCGGTTCACGGGTCGGGCCCGCCGTGCTGACCTCCGACGGGCAGCGGCGCGAGCTGATCCGCCTGGCCCGTGACGAACTGCTGATCCGCATGGACGGCCCCACGGTGTACCGGCACGCCGTCCGGCTGATGACCGAGGTCACCGAGCAGGCGGTCGGCCGTGCCGGGCTGACCGTGGCCGACATCGACCTGTTCGTCTACCACCAGGCGAACAGCCGCATCATCGACGCCGTCGGGCAGAAGCTGCGCCTCGACCCGGCACGCGTGGTGGACGTGGTCGGGTCGTTCGCCAACACCTCGGCCGCGTCCCTGCCGATCGCGCTCGCCGCGGCTGAGCGAGACGGGCGGCTGCACGACGGTGACCGGGTGCTGCTCGCGGCGTTCGGCGCCGGGCTGGTCTGGGGCGGCGTCGTTATCACGTGGGGACAACAGGTTCGCTAGAAAAGGACGGTTAGCCATCAGAAGCACTATCGCCAGAGTTATCATTATTTGAAACCCCTGGGATCATCCGGGGCCCGTGTGGCACCCGGGTGAGAAGCACTGCCGCGCGCGAGCCCCCACATCGCCGCTGCGGGGGGGCCGCGTTAGCGCGCCCCGCGGGCTCGTCGGACTGCGCGGATTTCCAACCAACTACGCCGGCCGCTCGTCTTCACACAGGGTCACCTTGACTGGCAGGAGACGCAAATGCACCTTCCGGTGCTGTCGACGGGCCTTGGGCTGCGAGGGATCGAGGTCGCCGGTGCGGCCGGCGTCTGGTTCCGGCTGGCCGACGGCCGGCGAGTGATAGACGCGAGCAACACGGCCGCGCCGCTCGGCCATTGTCATCCCGACCTCGTCGCGGTGGTCCGGGGAGCATCGGGCAGCCCCGCGCTCAACGAAGGGTGGGGCTGGCGGGGCCGCCAGCAGGCAGCCGACGACCTGCTCGAGCACGCCTTCGCCGGCGAGGAGGACTGGATCGGCGCGGTCCGCTTCTGCACGAGCGTCAGCGAGGCCAACGACATGGCGCTGAGCCTCGCCCAGGTGCTCACCAGGCGTGCCCCGCTGGTCACCAGGGAGCGCGCCTACCTCGGCACGGTGGGGTTGTCCCGCGAGGTGACCACGCAGCCGCAGTGGCACGGCGGGCTTTCGTCGCCCCGCGGGGACTGGAGCCCCGTACCGCACCTCGCCGACGTGCGCCTGATCCCGGCGCCGAGCTGCACCGTGCACGTCCCGTGCACGCCCACCGGCGGCTGCCGCTGCCTGCCGAACGATCTGGCCGATCCGCTCGCCGACTCGGCGGCTGTGATCATCGACTACAGCCAGGGCGGCGTCTACCCGGCACCCGCCTACCAGGACAAGCTCGCGGCCGCGGCCCGGGAGGCAGGCGCGCTCTGGATCGCCGACGAGGCGGTGACCGGGCTCGGCCGCCAGGGCCGGTGGCTGACGCTGCAGCGCGGCGAGTCCCGCCCGGACATCATCACGCTGGGCAAGGGCCTGGCCGGCGGCGTTACGCCCGCGGCCGCCGTGGTGCTGTCCCGGCGCATCGCCGACCTGATGCAAGACCAGCGCTGGCAGTCGTTCAGCACGTTCCGCGGCCACCCGCTGACCGTGGCGGCGATCGGTGCCACCGTGCGCCGGATCGCGCGCGAGGGCTTGGTGGAGCGGGCCGATGCGCTGGACGCGATGCTCCGCAGGAGGCTAGGCGAGCTCGCCTCGGCCCACTCCTGCGTGCGGCGGGTCTCCGGGCTGGGCCTGCACTGGACGGTCGATCTGCGCGGCGAAAGCTGGCAGGACTGGCGCGCCGACTCCGGCGAGCCAACCCCGGCCGACCGGATGCTCGCCGCTGCGCTCGACGTCGGCGTGCTGATCTCCGCAAACGCCGAGGCGTCGCTGCTGATCGCCCCGCCGCTGATCGTCACCGACAGCGAGCTGGAGACGATCCTGGTCGCGCTCGACCGCGCGCTGGCGATCGCCGACAAGACCGTGTTAGTTGACAGCGACGCAGCAAAGGACGCCGGCCCGCAGCCCGACGCCCACTCATCCGCGAGCGGTCACGCCACAAAGTCCCTTCCCGGATGCGCCGCCCACCGCACCAGCCCCGCGCCGGGCCGCCCGGCCGTAACCCCAGCCCCGCGCCCATCCGTAACCCCAGCCCCGCGCCCATCCGTAACCCCAGCCCCGCGCCCATCCGTAACCCCAGCCCCGCGCCGGGCGACCCGGCCGTAACCCGCTCAAAATGATCTAGGAGCCTGAGTGCATATGCTGCACCCGAAGCTCCTAGATCACCGCCTCGCAGGCCGCGGGAACGGTTGCCCGCGGGCGGGCACGGAAGCAGGGCAGGCGCGCGGGCTGAATTAGGCTCAATGACATGTCGCTCACCGTGACCGATCTCTATCGCTACCCGGTCAAGTCGTGCCGCGGGCAGCGGCTGCCCGAGGCGGCGGTCGAGCCGTGGGGCCTGGCCGGGGACCGCCGCTGGATGATCGTGGACCCGGGCGGCGACGTGGTGACCGCGCGTGAGCGGCCGCGGCTGCTGCTGGTCACGCCGTTGCCCGGTGACGACGCCATCCGGCTCACCGGGCCTGCCATGCCCGACCTGACCGTGCCGGTCCCGCCGGGCGATGACCTGATCCCGGTGACGGTGTGGGACAGCAAGCTGCTCGCCTCCCCGGCCGGCGGCGCAGCCGACGCGTGGCTCAGCGAGGTGGCCGGGGAGCCGGTGCGGCTGGTCTATCTCGACGACCCGACCCGCCGGCGGCCGAATCCCCGCTACAGCCGCGACGGCGACCTGGTCTCGTTCGCCGACGGCTACCCGCTGCTGGTCACCACGGAGAGCTCGCTGGCCGGGCTCAACGAGCTGATCGCGGCTGGCCCGCTCGCCGCCGAGGGCCCGTTGCCGATGCGGCGGTTCCGGCCCAACGTGGTCGTCGCCGGAACTGAGCCGTGGGCCGAAGATGGCTGGCGGCTGCTGGAGATCGGCGACGTCGCGTTCCGGGCCGTCAAGGGGTGTAGCCGGTGCGTGCTGACCACGATCGATCCGGACACCGCAGCCAAGGGGAAGGAGCCGATCGCGACGCTGGCCCGGAGCCGGCGCTGGGACGGCAAGGTGTGGTTCGGCACGAACCTCATCCCCGATTCGCCGAGGAAGGCTGGCTCGATCAGGCTCGGTGACCCGGTCCGGATCCTGGAACAGGCCGACCGCTCCGACGGCCCGCTGCGCTGACCAGCGGCCGCCGGACGCGGCGAGTTCGAAAACGAGACTGCCGGTATGCTAATCCGCAGATGACAGACAGCCCCCGCACCCCCGGGACGCTGGGCGGGAACGCCCACCGCCGCCCGATACTGATCGCGCTCATGGTCACGATGGCGCTTTCGGCGGTCGACAACACGATCGTCTCCACCGCGCTGCCGCAGGTGGTTCACGATCTCGGCGGGTTCACGCTGTTCAGCTGGGTCTTCTCCGGCTACCTGCTGGCCCAGACCGTGTCGATCCCGATCTACGGCAAGCTCGCCGACCAGTGGGGCCGCAAGCCGATCCTGATCTTCGGCACCATCGTCTTCCTGAGCGGTTCCGCGCTGTGCGCGTCATCGTGGGACATGGTCAGCCTGATCTGCTTCCGCGCCCTGCAGGGGGTCGGGGCTGGCGCGATCATGGCCACGGTCAACACGCTGGCCGGTGACCTCTACGAGCTGAAGGACCGGGGCCGGGTCCAGGGCTGGCTGGCGAGTGTGTGGGGGATCTCGGCGGTGTTCGGCCCGACTCTCGGCGGGTCGCTGGCCCAGTACGCCTCCTGGCGGTGGATCTTCCTGATCAACCTGCCGCTGGGCGCGATCGCGATCGCCATGATCGCGCGCTTCCTGCACGAGCAGGTGACCAGGACCCGGCACCGGCTCGACGTGGCCGGCACGGTGGCCGTGCTGGTGGCCGCCGGCGCGCTGGTCTTCGGCCTGCTGCAGGGCGGCGTCGCCTGGGCCTGGCTGTCGCCGCAGAGCATCGTGGTCTTCGCCGTGGCCGTCGTGGCGACCGTGGCAGCCCTGGCCGCCGAGCGCCGCGCCGCCGAGCCGATCCTGCCGCCCTGGCTGTGGCGGCAGCGCGCGGTCGCCGGGTCCGCCGTCGCCGCGTTCGGGCTCGGGCTGCTCGTCATCGGGCCGACCACGTTCCTGCCCACCTACGGCCAGCTGGTGCTCGGCCTTAGCGCGGTCGCCGCCGGTGCGGTGCTGGCCACGATGAGCTTCGGCTGGCCGCTGGCCACCTCGCAGTCCGCCAAGCTGTTCCTGCGGCTGGGGTTCCGCGACACCGCGCTGATCGGCGCCGCGATCTGCCTGGTGGCGGTCGGCGCGTTCCTGCTGTTCCCGCCCGTGTCGCCGGTGTGGCAGCCGGTCATCGACACGTTCGTGCTGGGCGGCGGGTTCGGCCTGCTCTCGGTGTGCACGGTGGTGGGCCCGCAGTCCACGGTGGGCTGGAATCAGCGCGGCGTGGTCACCGGCTCGGTCATGTTCTGCCGGTACCTCGGGCAGAGCGTCGGTGCCGCCGTGTTCGGCGCGATCTTCAACACCAGCCTGAACGCGACGCTCCGTGGCGCGCCCGGCGACCTGAAGGCTCACCTGCCGCGCACGGTGAGCGGGGTCAGCGCCACCATCGGCCAGGCCAGCAGGCTCGGCCCCGCCGCCAGCTACCTGCGCGACGGCATCTCGGCGGCCACGCACCACGTCTACGTCGGCCTGGTCGTGGCCAGTGTGCTCACGATCGCGGCGATCATGGTGATTCCGCGGCGGATGCCGACCGCCGGCCCGGACCAGGCCGCGGACGCCCCCGAGTCCGCGGCCCGGCCGCGCTCGTAGCGGGGCGGTCTACCGGTCCTGGAGCACAGCGAGGATGTTGCCCGCCGGATCGGTGAACCAGGCGATGTACGGGCCGCCGCCCCGGCTGATGCCCCGCTCATCCTGCTCCATGCCGTCGTACCGCTCGAACCGAACCCCGCGCGCGGTCAGCTCGTCGACCGCGGCCTCGATGTCATCGACCGGGAAGTTGAGGATCGTGTAGCTGGCGGGTGTGTGGCCGGGCTTGGGGTAGACCAGCGTGTCCCTGCCGCCCGCCAGGTGCAGCGTCATCAGCCCGTACTGCTCGGAGGTCTTGATTCCGAGCGTCTCCCCGTAGAACCGCCGCGCCTGGTCGATGTCGTCGACGGCGAAACCGCTGAACGCCTTCGTGTTCGCGAACATGCCTCGAACGCTCCTTCCCGCTGATGCTCCATCTCGTCAGACGCGAGTGCGGCCCAGAACTCATCGGCACCCGGAACAATCCGCGCGGCGGGCCCCGGAACAATCCGCGCGGCGGGCCCGGACCAAGGTGCACCGATGCCGAACCTGACCATCATCGTCGGCTCGACCCGCCCGGGCCGTGCGGGCCTGCCGATCTCACAGTGGTTCACCGCGCGCGCCAAAGACCACGGCGGGTTCGACGTGACCGTCGCTGACCTGGCTGAGCTCGACCTGCCGATGCTCGACGAGCCGAACCACCCGCGGCTGGGGCAGTACACCAAGCGGCACACCAAGGAGTGGAGCGCGATCATCGACGCCGCGGACGCGATCGTGTTCGTCACGCCGGAGTACAACTACGGCTACCCGGCATCGATCAAGAACGCGATCGACTATCTGCACAAGGAGTGGAACTACAAGCCGGTCGGCTTCGTCTCCTACGGCGGAATCGCCGCGGGCACCCGCGCGGTGCAGCAGCTCAAGCAGGTGCTGACCACGCTGCGGATGTTCCCGGTGTTCGAGAGCGTGAACATACCGTTCCACACCCAGTTCCTCGACGAGGACGGCGTGCTGGTGCCGAACGAGATCATGGAGCAGGCCGCCGACGCGATGCTGAACGAGCTCGGCCGCACCGAGGCGGCCCTGCGCCCGCTGCGGTCGGCGTCCTAAGCGGGCAGCGGCCGCTCGTGCACGATCCGCTTCATGACCAGCGTTGAGGTCATGCGCTGCACGCCGGGCAGCGCGGTCAGCCGGTCGTCCTGCAGCCGCTGGTAAGCCGCCAGGTCGGTGGTCACGACGCGCAGCAGGTAGTCGGGGTCGCCGAAGAGCCGTTCGGCCTGCACCACGTTCGGTATCGCGGCAAGCCCCTCCTCGAAGCTCAGCAGCGTCTCCCGGTCCTCCTGGCGCATGGTCACGAACACCAGCGCCTCGAAGCCAAGGCCGACGGCCTCGGCGTCCACCACCGCGCGGTAGCCGCGGATCGCACCGCTGCGCTCCAGCGCGCGCAGCCTCCGGTGGCACGGCGAGATGCTGAGGCCCACGTGCGCGGCGAGTTCGGTCACGGTGAGGCGGCCGTCCTGCTGCAGCGCGGCAAGGATTTTGCGGTCCAGCGCGTCCATGGGGTTTATTCTTCCACTGCAGAGCGACAATGCGACATAATTGAGGAACACATTCGGGCTGGTCAGAGATAGTTTGCTCGCATGCCTGCCGGTTCGGTCGTCGCGTTCTGGGCGGTCGCCCTGCTGCTGATCCTGGTTCCGGGCGCGGACTGGGCGTTCGTCCTCGGCGTCAGCCTCCGGGGTCGCTCGGTGCTGCCCGCCGTCGGCGGCCTCGTGCTCGGATACACCGGGATTACCATCGTCGTGGCGGCGGGCGTCGGTGCCTTCGTGGGCCGGTCTCCGGCACTGCTCGGCGGCCTCACCGTCGTCGGCGGCTGCTATCTGATCTGGCACGGCGCGACGACCTTCGCAAGGCCGGCGGCGGCCTCCGCCCGGAGACCCGCCGCGCCCGGGCCCGCGGCGCCGGGACCAGCCGCGCCGGGATCCACCGCAGACGGACCCGCCGCGCCCGGACCCGCCGCGCCCGGGCCCGCGGCGCCGGGAGCCACCGCAGACGGACCCGTCGCGGAGGGAGCCCCGCCGGCCGACACCGGCCGGGCGGTGATGGCCAGGGGCCTTGGCGTCAGCGCGCTCAACCCCAAGGGCCTGCTGATCTTCCTCGCCTTGCTGCCACAGTTCACGAATCCGCGCTGGAGCTGGCCGCTCACCGCCCAGCTCGGCCTGCTCGGGCTGGTGTTCGCGGCGACCTGCGGGGCGTTTTACCTGGGCCTCGGGTCCGCGGCGCGGAAGATCCTGGCCGCCAGGCCCGCCGCCGCCCGAGCCGTCGCCCGGTTCTCCGGGGCGGCGATGGTCGTCATCGGCGCACTACTGCTCGTCCAGCGCTGACCGGTCGTCCGGCGCTGACCGGTCGTCCGGCGCTGACCGGTCGTCCGGCGCTGACCGGTCGTCCGGAATTGCCCGGTCGTCGTCCGGAACTGACCGGCGTGCTGCGGTGACCTCGACGAGCCGCACCAGGTCATCGACGTCCGCCTCGAACTCGGCGTCCCACTCCGCCGGCGCTTCGAGCCAGCGGATCAGGGCCTTGTGCCCGGGCAGCGCCATCGGCGTCACCCCGGTCCGCTCCGCGAGGGCCCGCATGGACACCGCCTCGAGGCCCTTGTCATCGGCCAGTTCCAGCGCCGCGTCCAGGATCGACGTTTGTCGAGGTCGTCACCGGCCTGGTCCGCCCGGACGCGGGAACGGTGCGGGTGGGGGGCGTCGACGTGCTGCGTGACCGGCGCGGGGCCCGTGCGCTGACCGGGGTCGCGCCGCAGGAAATTCGCTGTACGTCAGCGCGACCGTCCGGGACAACCTGCGGCTGTTCGCCATGAGCACATCGCTATAAGACTCAACCGATCTATATAGCAGGAATACCGGCCTACCTCGCCGGGGTTGCCCGGTCAAGGGTGGACATTGGCGGCACGGAATGGTCCGCTGAAATCAGGCCATTCTTCGCGTCATTGCGGCAGGGGTAACCGATGAGTGACGTTGTCGAGCAGTACACAATCAGGCCCATCCCGGACACGCAGCGCTTCGGCAGCGCGCGCGGCCTGTTCCCGTTCTGGTTCACCGCCAACTCCTCGGCGTTCACGATCGTTCTCGGCGCGATCGGGATCGAGCTCGGTCTCGGCTTAGTGCCGACGATCTTGGCTATCGTGGCGGGCGGCGCCGTCGGCGGGGTGTTCATGGCGTATCACTCCGCCCAGGGACCCAAGCTCGGGGTGCCGCAGCTGATCCAGAGCCGCGCGCAGTTCGGCTTCTACGGCGCGCTGCTGCCGAACTTCCTGATCTGGCTGATCTTCCTCGGTTACATCGTCGGTGAGAACGTCCTGGCCGCACAGGCTCTCGCGGGCCTGTGGCACATCACCTATGCCGAGGCCATGGTGATCGCCTGCTTCGTGACCTGGCTGGTGGTGTTCTTCGGCTACCGGATCATGCACGACTTCAACCGGGTGACGGCCGTGCTCGCGCTGGTCCTGTTCGCCGTCCTGCTGGTGCGCCTGCTGCAGCATGCCAGCGGCGCCACGATCGACATGACCGGGTTCCACTTCTCGACCTGGCTGCTGTTCTTCTCGATCAACGTCAGCGGCCAGGTGGGCTGGGCGCCGTACGTCTCCGACTACTCCCGCTACCTGCCGTCCAGCACCAGCATCCGGCAGACGTTCTGGTACACGTACTCCGGCAGCGTCAGCAGCGCCGTGATCTTCGCGACGCTGGGGGCGGTGGCGGGCACGTTCGCGCTCAAGGACCTGGAGTTCAACTCGGTCGGCTTCCTGGCCGGCCTGGTTCCCCACGTCGCGTGGCTGGCCACGATCGTGCTGCTGCTCTCCATCGTGGCTGGCAACGCGATCAACCTGTACAGCCCGCTGCTGGCCGGCGTCGCCATTGCGTCAAAGGACGGCGGCGCGGCCCCGAGCGTGGTGGTGCGTGGCATCGGCACGGCGGTGATCATGGCGGTGACCGGCTACCTGGCCACCGTGGTCTCGGCCAACTTCGTCCTCAACGTATCGGACTTCATCTCGTTCCTGCTCTACATCGTGATCCCGTGGTCTGCGATCAACCTCGTCGACTACTACCTGGTCCGCCACGGCCGCTACGACGTCGGGGCCATCTTCGAGGTCAACGGCCGGTACGGGAGCGTCAACTGGCGGACGGTGCTGGTTTTCCTCGTCGGTGTGGCGTGCGAGATCCCGTTCATGAACGCGGCGTACCCGGCGTTCGAGGGGCCGGCCGCGACCGCGTTCGGTGGTGCCGACTTCTCCTGGCTGGTCGGGTTCGTGGTGGCGGGCGGGCTCTACTACCTGGTCACGCCCCGCCAGCCGAGAGACCGTAAGATCGCCAGCGGCGCCACTGGGATGGCCGCGGCCGACTGAGGCATACAGGGTCGTGGGGCCCACGCTGCTACTAGAGGAACAGCGGGCGTCCCACGACCTCGTTCACCGGCGCGGCTAGCCCAGGTCGTGCTCGCGGGCGTAGCGGATGGCGGCGGCGCGGTCCGGCGAGCCCGTCTTGGCGAAGATCCGGTTGATGTGGCTCTTGACGGTGTGCGCGCTCAGAAAGAGATCGGCCGCGATGTCGGGGTTGGCCTTGCCCCGGGCGATCAGGCGCAGGATCTCGGCTTCCCGCTGCGTCAGCCCGTCGGGGAGCTTGCGGGGCAGCGCCTTTCCCGGTCCCGCCGCGGCGGCGAGAAGTGTCGCCTGGACCGCCGGGTCGAGCACGGCAAGGCCGGTCGCGGCGGTGCGCAGCGCCTGGGCGATCTCGGCGCGGTCCGCGTCCTTGGTGAGGTAGCTGCGCGCACCGGCCTGCAGGGCAGCCAGGATCGACGAGTCGTCGGCGAACGTGGTGAGGACCACGACCGCCACGTCCGGATGCTCGCGGGTAAGCCGGCGCGTGGTCTCGATGCCGTCGAGCACCGGCATGTGCAGGTCGAGCAGGATCGCGTCGGGACGGGTCTGGCCGACGACCTGCAGGGCCTGCTCGCCGTTGGCGGCCGAACCGACCACCTCGATGTCGGGCAGCAGGCCGAGCAGCACGACGAGCCCTTCCCGCACGCTCGCCTGGTCGTCGGCGACGACGATGCGCAGCGATGTCGGTGCCGCCCGGTCTGGGTGAGCGGTCATTGCGGAACCTCCGCCACCACGACCCAGTCGCCGCCGGTCCGGCCCGCGCTCAGCGTTCCGTCAAGGAGCAGCAGCCGCTCGCGCAATCCGGTCAGCCCGTAGCGGCCGTTCACCGTGGCGAGCCCCGCTTCATCGGCATCGTGGCCGTTCTCACCGAGGTGGTTGACCACCTTGAGGCTGGTGCTGTCCTTCGCGTAGTCCAGGCGGATCTGCACGGGCTGATGCGGCGCATGCTTGGCCGTGTTGACGAGCGCCTCCTGCGCGGTCCTGGTGATGGCCAGCCCGGCATCGGGCGGCAGCGACCGCGGCGCGCCGGTGACCTCAAAGGTCACCCTGGCACCGTGGCGGCGCTGGTGAGCGGCGCTGAGCTCGGCCAGCCCCTCGGGCAGGGGCAGGGTGTCGCCGCGCAGCGCGTGCACGGCCCGGCGGGTCTCGCCGAGCCCGTCGGTGGCCATCCGCTGCGCCTGGTCCAGGATCTCGACCGCCCGAGCCTCGTCATGCTGATCGGTGAGCACGGCCCGGGCCGCCTGGATGTTCAGCGCCAGGGCGCCGAGCGAGTGCGCGAGCACGTCGTGGATCTCGCGCGCGATCCTGGCGCGCTCGCCCAGCGCCGCCACCGTCGCCTGCTCCTCCCGCAACTGGTCCGCCTTGGCCAGCAACACCGCCGACTGCTCGGCCCTGAGCCGGTGATCGCGCCGGTTGAGGCCGAGCAGCAGCCCGGCGAGCAGGGTACCCGGGTACCCGATGAGTCCCCAGATGTCCGTGCCCCAGGGCAGCGCGAGCGACTCAAATCCGAGCGTGCCCAGCGCGGCCACGATCCAGCCGACCGCCAGGCTGTCGGCGCTGCCCGCCGATATCGCTGCGATGAGGGCCAGGTCGAGGAAGTTCCCGCCGGTCTTGGTGGCCGCTGCCGCGCCGCTCACCAGCGCCATCGTCCCGAGGATCCACGGCACGCACCGGGCCCGGAACTTCGGCAGGTAGTCGACGGCCGCCCACGCCGCCATCATCGCGGCCGAGACCGTGAACGCCACGACCTGCACGGTGACCTGGGCGCCACGGTCCGGGGTGTGCGGCGGCCAGCTTGACGTGAACGTGATCAGGCCGACGAAGGCCAGTATGGCGGTCCGTGCCGTAATGTTCGCGACCCGCAGCAGGCCGGACCGCGCCGTGACGTTCGGGACCCACTGCATGATCGCATTATCGCTGGCTGCCTCAGCAATGGTCATCGCCCCGTGCGCCGATCCCGGTATGAGATCACGCCGGCGCCTCATACCGGGCTCATACCGGGCGCCGCGGAAACCGGCCCGGCGGGCTGACGCTCTCCTCGGTGAACCCGGCAAAGCTGAGTAACCAGGGACGGGCAGCTACCGCGAGCCAGAAAGACGGGCAGCTACCGCTAGCCAGAAAGAAGTCGTGACGTGATCTTCCTGATTCATCTGCTCGAGCACCTCGGTCTTCCCTCGGGGGCGGCCATTGCCATCGTCATCGCTGGCAGGAAGGCCCTCAAGGCCGGCACCTCGAGGATGGGCCCGCCCCGCGGCCGGGACCGCCACCGGAGGTCTGTCCGCGGCTACCGGTGAGCACGGGCGCACGTCGCCGATCCCGGCGGCAGACGGGCGGGCCGGATCGCTCTAGTATCGACGCGTGAGGCGGCCCGGGAGGCGACATGAGTGACCCCGACAAGTGGGTGGTGGTCGGCCTCGACAACGGCGGAACGACGAACAACGCCACCGTGCTCGACTCCGAGGACCGATTCCTCGTCGACCGGATGGTCGAGACGCCCAGCTACGTTCGGGAGGGCCCGGAAAAGGCGATCGAGGCGCTCGCCCTGTCGTTCGACCAGGTTCTCGAGCTGACCGGGACGGCGCGGGAGATCGTGCGTGCGGTGGGCCTGGACACTCCGGGCCCGGTCAGCGGGGAGGGCGTGATCTCGTCCCGCGGGGCGACGAACTTCGGCAACCCGGAATGGCGCGGCTTCGACGTCCGCGGGGCGCTGGAGCGGGCCCTCGGCATCCGGGTCGTGTACAACAACGATGCCAACGCGGCGGCCCTGTACGCGCACCACGTGTTCTTCGGCGCCGGGGGAGAGGCCGACCGGAGCTCCTCGGTGTCCGCGATCATCGGCACCGGCCTCGGCGGCGGCGTGATCGAGCGCGGCCAGGTGGTGCAGGGAGCCGCCGGCATGGCCGGCGAGCTTGGGCACGTCTGGATCCCGATGGAGGGCCTGCTCGGTCCCGGTCAGCCGGTCCCGGTGTGCAACTGCGGCCTGTCCGGGGACGCCGAGAGCGTCGCCTCGCTGACCGGGATCGAGAAGAACCTGCTGCCGTACTGGCTGTCCCGGTTCCCCGAGCACGAGCTCGCCGGGATCAGTCCGGCGGGCACTGCGGCGAAGCTGGTCCGCGGGTACGGCGAGGCCGGCGACGAGCTGGCGCTCGAAATCTTCACCCAGCAGGCCATGGCCGTCGGGCGGCTGTTCTCGATCGCCGCCAATTTCACCGACCCGGACGTGTACTTCGTCGGCGGCGGCGTGGTCGAGGCGGCGCCGCAGTTCCGTGACTGGTTCCTGGACCGGGTGCGCGAGCACACGACCCTGCGCGAGGAGCAGGAACGGGCCGCGCGGATCGCACTGGTGCCAGACCTCGACATGGCCGGGGCGCGGGGTTCCGCGATCGCGGCCAGCGCCGCCGTCCGCTAGGACTGGCCCGCTTTTATTCTCCCGCCACTGCCCCACGTGTTTCATCCCCACCACTGCCCGCGTGCGCCCAGCGCGAAGGTGTGGGTGAAAGAGGCTTACTGGCCCCTTTTCGTCGCGTTCGGGGCAGTGAATCCGTCGGCCCTGGCGAGCAGGTTCAGCATGACCTCGTCGGCGCCCCCGCCGATCCCGATCAGCCTGCTGTCCCGGTAGAACCGCGCGGTCCAGGTCTCCTCCATGTACCCGATGCCGCCGTGGTACTGCAGGCAAGTGTCGGCGATCTCGCGGGCCAGCCGGCCGACGGAGAGCTTGGCGATCGTGGCGAACCGGGTCGTGTTCTCGCCGCGCAGGTAAGCCTCGGCGCAGGCGTAGTTGTAGTGCCGCACCAGGTCGAGCTGGGCGGAGAGCTCGGCGAGCCGGTAGCCGATGTGGTCGTTGGCCAGCAGCGGCCTGCCGAAGACCTGCCGCTGCGCCAGGTAGTCCCTGGTCCGGTCCAGCGCCTTCTGCATGGAGCCGACCTGCAGGTACGCGGCGATCATGCGCTCCTGCTGGAACTGCTCCATCTGCTGCTGGAAGCCGCGCCCGATCTCGCCGATCGTGTTGCTGACCGGCACCCGCACGTCGGTGAACGAGAGCTCGGCGGTGTCCGACGACCAGTTGCCGAGCTTGTGCAGGGTACGGGACACCCGGAAGCCGGGCCGGTCGGTCTCCACCACGATCTGCGACATGCCCCGGTAGCCGCCCTCGCCGGAGGTCCTGGCCAGCAGGCAGATCCAGTCCGCCTGCGCGCCGTTCGTGATGTAGAGCTTGCTGCCGTTGATCACCCAATCGTCCCCGTCGCGCTCGGCCCGGGTGCGCAGGCCCGCCACGTCAGATCCGGCGTCGGGCTCGGTGACCGCGATCGAGCAGACCATCTCGCCGCGGATCGCGGGGGCGAGGAACCACTCCTTCAGCTCGTGGCTGCCGTAGCGGTGCAGCGACGGCGTGGCCATGGCCATCTGCACGGCGATCCCCATCGGCACCCCGCCGCAGTCGATCCGGCCGAGTTCCTCGCCGGCGACCACGGTGAACGAGTGGTCGGCCCCCTCGCCGCCGTAAGCCGGGTCGTACTCAAGGCCGAGCAGCCCGATCTTGGCCAGGACCGGGAACAGCTCGTGCGCCGGGAACCGGCCCGCCTCCTCCCACTCGTCGACGTGCGGGTTGATCTCCCGCTCCACGAGATCGCGCACGCTCGCGCGCAGGGCCTCGTGCTCCGCCGTGAACTGCATCGCCCGTCCTCTCCTCGCCCTCTCTCCGGCCAGCCAACCACGGCCGCCGCGCCCGCGGCCACCCCAGACCCGGACCCGCCCGCACAGCCTGGTCCGCCTCCGCCGTCGCGGTTTCAATAGAGTGAAGGGACCCTCGCGGTTGCTGTACCAGCAGCGTGGGACCCACCACACTGTTGTGCCACCGGAGGGCGGCCGCGGCTCCGGCGGTGGCAACGCCGAAGTCGGTCCAGTGCTCTGCCGCGTAGGCGACACCCATCCGCTGCCCCTCACCTGCCCCACGTGAACCTGCCCCACGTGAACCTGCCCCACGTGAACCCGCCCCACATGATCGCGGATACCGGAATCATGCACGACCCGGCCCGGAACTAATTCGGTTGCCGTCGGCGCCGGTCCCGTGGCACTCTCGGGCGGACCAGACGGTACCGGTGCTGCCGGTCGAGCGGAAGGGAGGCCGAGATGGCCGTATGCG
Source organism: uncultured Actinomycetota bacterium (assembly GCA_963778075.1). Lineage (GTDB taxonomy): Bacteria > Actinomycetota > Actinomycetes > Streptosporangiales > Streptosporangiaceae > JASHPR01. The sequence continues at coordinate 304,146 of CAVZTJ010000003.1, forward strand.
TGGCGCGGCTCATGCCGCCGTCCCTGACCACCGCTCGCCAGAGGAGCACCCGCAGTGCCCGACTATGCGTTCAACCACCGCGCCAGGAGGCGCTTCCGGCCTAGCGGCGACGACGAGTCCGCCTTCGCCGAGTACGACGAACCATCCTTCGCCAAGCGGAATCGGCACCGCAGACTGCCTGCCGCGGATGCCTTCGACGCCACCGACGGCCTTCCCGAGGGCGACCGCTGGTCCACCTGGGATCAGCCATCCGCCAGCGAGCGCGGGCCCCGTCCCTACCCTGCCTGGCTGGTCACCGAGCTCGGCGCGGTGGACACCGAGCTCGGGCTGCTGAAGACCGGCAAGGAGGCCGACGTCTTCCTGGTCCGCCGCGGTGTGCCGGAAACCGGCCGGTCCTGTCTGCTGGCGGCCAAGCGGTACCGCGCCGCCGAGCACAAGATGTTCCACCGCGACAGCACATACCTGGAAGGGCGGAGAGACCGGGATTCCCGGGTCAGCCGGGCCATGGCCAGCCGCACCTCGGCCGGGCGGGAGATGATCGCCACGCAGTGGGCCGGCGCCGAGTTCGCCGCCATGTGCCAGCTGCACGCCGTCGGCGCTCCGGTGCCCTACCCGGTGCAGGTGATCGGCACCGAGGTGCTCATCGAGTTCGTCGGCGAGCCCGACGGCACGGCCGCTCCCCGGCTGGCCGAGACCCGTCCGGAGGGCAGCGAGCTGGCGGACCTCTGGGACCAGCTGGTGCAGGCACTGGTCACGCTGGCCCGGCTCGGCCTCGCCCACGGTGACATGTCCGCCTACAACCTGCTGGTCCACCGCGGCCGCCTGGTGATGATCGACCTGCCGCAGGTCGTCGACGTGATCGCGAACCCGGGCGGCCCGGGGTTCCTCGAGCGCGACGCAACGAACGTGGCCAGGTGGTTCACGGCTCGCGGCCTGGCCGACGCCGCGCCCTGCCCGGAGGATCTGGCCGCGCTGCTGAGCGCGGAGGCGGGGCTGTGCTGAGGGGGGCCACGCTGAGGGGGAGCGCTGGGGAGAGCCGCACTGAGAGGGGGCCACGCTGAGGGGGAGCGCTGGGGAGAGCCGCACTGAGAGGGGGCCACGCTGAGGGGGCTGAGCGCGGAGACCGGGCCGCGCTGAGGCGGGGCCGTCAGGGCCGGGGGCCGGCGTTGACCGCCGAGAGCAGGAAGTCGACGAGCTGGCTGGCGTAGCGCGTCGCGTCCGCGCGCAGCGCGTCGCGCCGGTCGGTGGGCGTGCTCTGAACGTGCGTGGTCGCGCCGCCGACGAGCGTGTCGAGCAGCAAGGTGATCGAGGTTTCCTTGGGGATCTCGCCGCGCGCGATGCCGCGGCGGACGATGCCCCGGGCCGCCAGGACCTGGGACTTGCGCAGCGCGCTGAGCCGGTCGGCGAGGCCGGGGATCAGGTCGCCCTCCAGGTTGAGGCGCATCGCGGCCCGCCCGGCGTCGCCAAGGTAAAGGTCGAGCATCTGCCGGGCCAGCCTGACCAGGTCCTCGCGCAGCGAGCCGGTGTCGACCTCGTCGATGATGCCCACCCGCACCCGCAGCGCGTCGACGAGCAGCGCCTCTTTGGTGTGCCACCGCAGGTAGATGGAGGCCTTGCCGACGCTGGCCCGCTTGGCGACGGCCTCGACGCTGAATCCGGCCCAGCCTGCCTCGCCGAACAGCGTTATCGCGGCGTCCGCGACCCGGCGGTCGACGTCGGGGTCACGGGGGCGGCCAGCCTGCGCCGGGCTGATCGTCACGCTCGAACCTCCTGTCGCCGTTCACCGCCATCATGACCGGGCCCCCCGCCCGGGTCAGGCGAGTGTGAAGGTTTTGTACCATGGGTAGTAGCTCGACCACAAAGGGCCACTGAAGGATCAACGGCAGGCGCATTCGGCGGGGGATGTGATCGCTTGCGAATCCTTATTTTTCATGGCTACCTCCTGCGCGGCACGGGAAGCAACATCTACAACGCGGAGCTGGCCCGGTCGCTGGTTGACCTCGGCCACGAGGTCCACCTGTTCTGCCAGGAGCAGCGTGCCGCCGAGTACGACTTCGTGGACGCGGTAGGTCGCTGGCGGGACGGGAAACTCGAGGTCGAGCGCTTGCGCGAGACCGTCCGATGCACCGTGTACCTGCCCGACATCGGCCGCACCCTGCCGCTCTACGTTGCCGATCACTACGCGGGGTTCGATGCCCGCCCGTACCCGCTGCTGACCGACGCCGAGATCGAGCGGTACATCTCGGCAAATGTGGGCGCGGTCCGCGACGTGGTGGCCGCGGTCCGCCCCGACGCCGCGCTGGCCAACCATGTGGTGATGGGCCCGGTGATCCTGGCCAGGGCGCTCGGCGGCACGATCCCGTACGCCGTCAAGATCCACGGCTCCGCGCTCGAGTACACGGTGCGGCCGCACGCCGGGCGCTTCGTCCCATATGCCAGGGAAGGCCTGGCGGCGGCCGCCGGGGTTCTGGTCGGCTCCCGCCACACCGCCGAGAGCATGTGGGAGGTCGTCGGCCTGCCGGGGCTTGCGGAAAAGACCCGGCTGCTCCCGCCCGGCGTAGACGTGCACGTCTTCCGGCCGCGCGCACCGGAGGAGGCCAAGGCCAGGCTGGGCGCGCTCGCCGAGCGGCTGGAGGATGACCCGCCAGGCTGGGGCGGACGCGCGGACGCAGCCGAGGCGCTCCGCGCCGCCGACCCGACCAGGGATCGCGTGGTCAGCTACGTGGGGAAGCTCATCGTGTCCAAGGGCGTCGATCTGCTCGTCGCCGCGTGGCCGCTGGTCGTTGACAGCGTTCCGGATGCGCGCCTCATGATCGCCGGGTTCGGCGAGTACAGCAACGCGCTGGTGCTGCTGGCCAGCGCGATTGGCGAGGGGGACCTGGACACGGCGCGCGTGATCGCCCGCCGCGGGCGGGAACTCGAGGGCGGCCGCCCGGGCGAGCTGCGTTACCTGGCCTCGTTCCTGGACACCCTCGACGGGGATGAGCTGGAGCGATACCTGAAGGCCGCCCCAGTAGCGATGAGCCGGGTGCACTTCACCGGCCGCCTCGAGCACTCCGACGTGTCCGAGCTCATGAGCGCGTCCGAGGCGCTGGTGGTACCGAGCACGTTCCCCGAAGCGTTCGGCATGGTCCTGGCCGAGGCCGCGTGCTGCGGGTCGGTGCCGGTGTCGGCGGCGCACTCCGGGCTCGCCGAGGTGACCGCGGTGCTCGAGCCGGCGGTGGGCGAGAATTTGCGCCCGCAGCTGTCTTTCGAGCTAGGCTCCGACGTCGTGCGGCAGATCGCCGGCAACCTTGCCTGGTGGCTGACGTTCGCATCGGACACGCCGGATGCCTGGGCGCAAGCCATGGCATCCCTCGGCGAGGTGGCGCGGGCCGGGTTCGGCTGGCCGGACGTGGCCAGCGGGGTCGCGGCGGCCGCCCAGGGGCGGCTCGGTGACCTCCCGCCCGTGCCGGCGCGGTGAGCTGCGGAAGACTGGAGCCTTATGGACGAGAATCGGGCACGATCACTGCTGCAGGCCGAGCGGGCCGAGGTGCAGAGCCTGCTGGCCGGCTCGGAGCAGGCAGGGCAGGAAGACCGGGAGACCGAGGACGAGGAAGGCGGGGTTGATTCCGTCGACCCGGCCACGTCGCTGACTGCCGAGGGTATGGACGACGCGATCACCGACAGCATGCGCGACCGGCTCGCGGCGATCGATCGCGCGCTGAAGCGGCTCGACGACGGCAGCTACGGGCGATCCGTCCGCAGCGGCGTGCCGATCCCGGACGAGCGGCTCGAGGCCGACCCGGCGGCCGAGCTCACGGTCGAGGAGGCCCGGCAGGCGGAGCGCGGCGCGGAGCACGAGCAGGCGCGGGACGTCGGGCAGTAGCAGTCCAGCCCGGCAAGCCGGCATTCATGCCGGCTTACGAAGCGGCCAGGTCCCGGGTCGGTACGCACTCGGCCCCCGGTTTGACATCATGGTCAGCGAACATGACCAGGCCGGTTCAAGGCTGAGGAGACGGAGCGGTGACGCGTATACGGCCAGCCGCCTGGCTCATGGCCGCGGTCGCACTGTTCCTGCTGGCCGTGGCCGGTTATGCCCTGCTCGTCCACGCGTCCCCGCAGTACTACTGGACGCAGATCGACACGGCCGTCTACCGGGATGGCGGCATCGCTGTGCGGAACCAGCCGGCGATGCTCTACGCGCTGGAGCTCGGGCCGGGGAAGCTGCCGTTCACCTATTCGCCGTTCGCCGCGCTCGTGTTCGCTGCGGGGAGCGGTGCGTCGTTCGCGACCTGGCAGGTCGGGCTGGCGGTACTCACGATCGGGCTGCTGCCGGTGGTGGCGTACCTTGCCCTGGGACTCGCCGGGCGGCCCGCCGGCCTGGCCAGGGTGGCAGCGGCGTTTGCGATCGGCGCGGTGGGCCTGTGGCTCGAACCGGTTGCGATGACACTGTTCTTCGGGCAGATCAACCTCGTGCTGCTGGCCTTGGTGGTGGCCGATCTCGCACTGCCGGACCGGTTCAAGGGCAAGGGCATCGGAATCGGGCTGGCGGCGGGGATCAAGCTCACGCCGCTGATCTTCATTCCGTACCTGCTGTTCACCCGGCGGGTAAAGGCTGCGGCGGTCAGCGCGCTGACCTTCGCGGTCACGGTCGGACTGGGGTTCGCGCTGCTGCCGCACGCCTCCGCGGTCTACTGGGGCGGGCAGTTCGCCCGGCCGGGCAGCAACCACTTCCATCTGGACAATCAGTCCCTTAACGGTGTCATACTGCGCCTTACCCACGTCGGCCCCCACGCGCATGCGTACTGGCTGGTCGCGGCCGTCGTCGTCGGCATTGCCGGGCTCGCCACCTCGATTCTGGCGAGCCGGCGTGGCCACGAGCTGCTCGGCCTGGTTGCGTGCGCCGCGACCGGCCTGCTGGTGTCCCCGATCAGCTGGTCGCACCACTACGTCTACGTGGTGCCGGCACTTGCCCTCGCCGCGTACGGGCCCCGGCGCCTCGGCTACCGGATCCTCGGCGCCGCGCTGGTGGTGGGCTTGTTTGGCTGGTGGCCCGTGCCTATTGGCGACGAGGGCGGCTACGACCCCAAGGCCCAGCTGCTGCCGCGCGGGTGGCTGCTTCTCGCGCCGAACCGCGGCAACAGGGGGACCGTCGAGTTCACCTGGCGTGGGCTGGAATTGATCGTCGGCAACTACTACGTGCTCACGCTGCTCGTGTTTATCGCGGCCACCGCATGCGGCCTGGTGCTAGCCCGTCGCGTCGCCCGGTCCGTGGCGTCGCCGCTGACCACGGACGACAACCGTGAGAACACGATTCCTGTAAGATCATCTACGTCACATCCGGCCGACCATGGCGGGTAAATGAGCTGCGTGCCTGCCCGCGCGCTATTTCATACCGCGCCGCGCTGTGTGGAGATAAGGGAGCTGCCCGCACCGCTGCCTGCGGCCGGTGAGGTTCTTGTCCGCACCTTGTGCTCTGGCATCAGCGGTGGCACCGAACGGCTGGTGTACCGCGGCGAGGTCCCTGCCGATTTGGTGCTGGACGACGCGATCGACGCGCTTGGAGGCACCTTCTCCTATCCCTTCGCCTATGGGTATGCATGCGTCGGCGAAGTAACGGAGTCCGGCCGGACGGTTTTCGCGTTCCATCCGCACCAGGACGTATTCGCGGCGCGAGCCGATGACCTGATTCCGGTGCCGGCCGTCGATCCCGCGTCCGCAACCTTGTTCCCGCTGGTCGAGACAGCGTTGCAGGTGACGCTCGATGCCGGGACCGGATATCGCGACCGGGCCATCGTGCTCGGCGCCGGCGTGCTCGGGGTGCTGACCGGCTTGCTGCTGCAGCGTTCCGGGTGGCGGCCGCTGCTTGCCGAGCCGCAGGCGTGGCGCCGCTCCTTGGCCAGCAGCCTCGGCGTCACCGCCGCAGCACCGGAGGAGCTGGCGGAAGAGAAGGTTCCGCTGGTCATTGACGCTAGCGGTAACCCGGATGCGCCAGCGATGGCGCTGAACATGCTGGCCCATGAGGGAACCCTGTTGATCGCGTCGTGGTTCGGCACCAAGCCAGTGGTGCTGCCGCTCGGCGGCGCGTTCCACCGGCGGCGTCTGATCATCCGCAGCACCCAGGTTTCCACGGTGCCGGCCCGGCTGTCCGGGACCTGGACGCGGGCGCGCCGCCGCCGGGAGACCGCTGAGCTGCTGGCCGAACTGCCGCTGGCACAGCTGTGCACTCACGTTTTCGCCTTCAACCACGCCGCCGAGGCGTTCCGAGCCGTGGACGAGGGGATACCCGGGTTGATGCATGCCGTTCTTGACTACGACAGGAGTGCTGCCGATGACCTGTGAAGTCGGGTTGAGCCGAAGCGTCCGTGCCTTCCACATCATGCCGGGATTGCCCGGGCCAGAGGGACAGCTGCATGATCATGACTACCGGATTGAGATCGTGGTAGACCGCGAGCAACTCGACGGCCGGGGCATGGTCTGTGATCTGGATGTGCTGGAAGCGGCGCTGACCGAGCTCACCGGCCGGGTCGACGGCCGCAACCTGGAGGAAATACGCCCAGCCGAGGCCGAGGCGGTCACAGTCGAAGTGTTCGCCCGCTGGGTGCATGACACCCTCGCGCCCACCGTCGCCGCCGCAGGCGGCGAGGCCCTGGCAGTGCGGGTGTGGGAAACTCCCGTGGCGTTTGGCGGATACCACGCGCGATGCTGACATTCTTCCCGGCTGGCCGCTGAACCGTTCTGCCGACGTGTTCGTCTTGCTGGCATGGGAGCAGTTGACACAACATCTCGTTCATCCTCGCGGGACAGCCATATGACACTGGGCTGGGATAACCCCACAGCAGATCCCACCACCACCATCCTGCTGCGGCACGGCGATACCCAACTGTCACCCGAACACCGCTTCAGCGGGCTGAGCGACCTCCCGCTTAGCGCCAGCGGAACCCGGCAGGCCCATGCCGCCGCCCGCCGCCTAGCCACCGGTGCCTCGGTTGATGCCGTGGTCAGCTCGCCATTGCGCCGCGCGGTCGCCACTGCCGCCATTGCGGCCGACGAACTGGGCCTGAGCTCAGTCATCGATGATGATCTTCGTGAAACTGACTTCGGTGACTGGGATGGTTTTACCCTGGCAGAAATCCAGCAGCGATGGCCCGCCGCCGCGGCTGCCTGGCGACGCGACCCCGAACAGGCCCCCTCGGGCGGGGAGAGTTTCGCCGAGACCGCACGGCGGGTAAACCGGGCCTGCGACCGGCTGCTGCGGGACCACGGCGGCCAGACCGTCCTAGTGGTAAGTCACATAACCCCGATAAAGATCCTGCTGTGCCGGGCTCTCGGCGCCCCGCTTGCAACCCTTTACCGGCTGTATCTCGGCTCCGCCTGCATCAACGAGATTCAGTGGCACGGTGACGGATTTGCCGCTGTCCATTGCGTCAACGACACCAGCCACCTCCCCTGACTCACCAGGCCCGTCTCGTCCCGCCGCGAACGCAGGTCCGCGCAATGCCGGAGCCCGGAGCCCGCTCACCGCGGGGGTTTGGATGCTGCGGGTCCAAGGGCCGACGCCGCTTGGGACGAGGCCGTGCTGAAGGCGCCGAGAAACTGGTTGCGGAACGCGTCCATTGGCTCGAGCGGGGCGTGGGGACCAGGCAGCAGCCCATCCTGCCAGTGCCAGGGGGCAATCTGCCTGAACACAGATGGGTCGCGGGCGACGATCGAGATGACCACCGCGTGGCTGGCCCCGGGGCTAGTGATAGGGGCACCGGGCTGCTCGTCGCCGAGCAGGATGAGCACGAGGTTGGGATCGTTGACCTCGGTGACCCATGAGGTGAGGGCCTGCATCGAGTACTCGATCGACTTGGCGAAGGCCTCGCGCTCCTTCGTGGCGTTCCCCAAGACGGCGGTCGCCCTCTCGGTGTGCGCGATCATCGGGTCGTATATCGAGCCGTTGCCGACCTTGCTCCAGGGAACCATGGTCGGCAACGGGACAAACGGCGTGTGCGAGGAGAGCAGGTCGATCTCGGCCATAACCGGCTTGTGACCGGGAGCGAGCTCACTGCGCTGGAACTCGGCCAGGGTGTACTGGTCGGGCATCGAGGGGTAGCTGAAGGTCGCGCCGTGGTAGCGCTCGTTGAACCGGTTGAAAACCTTGTCGTAGTGGTAGAACGCCGTGCCGGCCGGAAAGGGGCCATCGTCGGCGGGCTCGTCGCCGACAGTGGGCCAGCCGGCCTTGTCGAAGGCGTCGCTGAGGGTGAACCGGCTGCTGGCGATGAGCTGGGCATACCGCTCTTGGCTGTCAACCCACAGCCCCGACTGCAGGGTGGAGTGCGAGAGCTGGCTGATCCCGCCGAAGCCGGGGGAGGTGGTCCACGCGCTCTGCGTGGACCAGCCGGCGCGGGCCAGCGAGGCAGTGCGCTGGCGCAGGAAGGCGTCGACGCCCCGGGAGAAGCTGGTGCCCTGGACGGCGACCTGCCCGTAGCTTTCGACGAAGGCGATGATGACGTCCTTGCCGCGCAACCTAGTGAGCAGGTCTGAAGCGGGGACGCTGGCCTCGGGATCAGGGCTGCTGATGAGCTGCGCGAAATGACGCTCGTCGCTGATCGCGGCCTGGGCGGCGCGCACCTGCGCGACGGCCAGCCCGGCAGCGCTGGTCGAGGCGACCGGGAATCCCGGGATGAGCTGCAGCGACAGGCCCGCGCACAGCCCGCAGACCGCCGCGACGGCAGCGAGGCCGCGAGTTGTGGCGCGGCGATGCCGGGCGGCCACGGTCGTGATGTGGATCGTTGATGCCACGATGGCGCCGAGAAGCAGGACGAGGCCGAGCAAGACCACAACGAGCAGAATGGATGTCAGCGTGGGGCCGATCGAGTTGCGTACCACGCCTATAGCCGGCCCGATCTCGCCCCAGTCGTACACCGGGTTGAACGCCCGATCTTCCTCCTCGAAGAACGCTATGTCGAGGATGTTGACGAGAGGGAGCAGGCCGAACAGGACTCCAGCGATGGCGGCCACGATGCGTCGGGGCCAGACCGGCAGCACCAGCGCGACAGCAACCAGTATCAGCAGCTCCACGGGGATGCGGATAAAGGCGGCGGGGCTGAACTGCCAGGCACGGTCTGGTACGAGAAGGTCAGCCCACACGAGAACGACCGCAAGGACTGTGACGGCCAGCCGCAGCGCCCGGCGGGTGCGCGGGCCGGCGCCGGTGCGGTATAGCCAGATCACGTCACGGCCGAACGACTCGGCCAGCAGCAGCAACGCGACGGCGACCGCGATCATCCCAATGAGGCGGCTGGGCACTCCGGATGCGGCGACGGTGAGCACGATGCCCTGGACAGCCGCCACGACCTTGCGCCAGTACCGGGGTGGCAACGGCGCGGCCAGCCACGGGAAGACCCAGCCCGCTATCAGCAGTACATAGCGCGCGGCGCCGATGGCCAGCACCCAGCTGCCGTAGTGCTGGGATACCACGATGCTGAGCAGCAGGATGAGGAAGGCGTCGACCTCGCCATCGATGCGGGCGCCCAGCGGGGTGGCGGTGCCGGTGCGGCGCGCCACCTGCCCGTCCACCGCGTCGAGGATCAGCGCGATGGTGGATAGAGTGACCAGCGCAGTGATCGAAACCGGCCGGTCGAACGAGTCGGCAACGAGGCCTGCGACCCCGGCGATCAGCAGCGACCGGGTCAGCGTGACCCAGTCCGCCGGGAATATCGCCGGCTCGTCGCTGCGCTTGCGCGCGGTGACAAGCAGCGCGGTCCCTGCCGAACCGGTGGCCAGCCCGACGATCCAGCCGGCCACGCCGAGACCAGCCGTGGCGGACACGACGCCGAGCAGGACGGCTGTGGCGAGCAGCCCCAGGATCGCCGCGAGGCGAACCGTCGGCAGGCCGCCTTTGCCCGCGGGCCGAGTCGTAGTCGACGTGCCCTCATCCGCAGGCTGAATCGTACGCACCGCGCCTCCGTAGCCATCTGCCGTTATTCCTGATGGGGAACGGGCCCGTGGTCACGCTGGTTCACCGCGGCCGGCCGCGGCCCGCTACGCTACCCCAGCCGGACGGTTGAACCATGTGTCTAGCCGATCCGTGTAACGGGGGTGGCTGGCTTGTACTCAGTTCCGGCCCGGATCCGTCCGGCCGTCCGCCGATTTGCCCTGTCGTTGCTGCGCTTGGCCGCCGGCGTCGCCGTGCTGTGGTTTCTCTGGCGGCAGGTGGGCGCGGCGCCGTTCGAGGACGGCCTGCGCGCAGTCACCTGGCAGGCGGTCCTGGCCGCCGTCATGCTCACTGTCCTGACTACGGTGTGTTCGGCCTGGCGATGGCGGGTCGTCGCCCGGGCACTCGGCGTCGACATTGGCCTGCCAGACGCGGTCTGTGCCTACTACCGCTCCCTGTTCCTCAACTCCGTGCTCCCCGGCGGGGTTCTCGGCGACGTGCACCGGGCGGTCATGCACGGGCGCCGCGCTGGAGACATGGCGCGGGGGCTGCGCGCGGTCGCGTGGGAACGAATGTGGGGGCAGGTCATCCAGGCCGTGGTGACCGTCGTTGTGTTGCTGACCCTGCCGTCGCCGGTCCGGCCCGCGCTGCCGTATGTTCTGGCGGGTGCGGCGGGCCTAGCCGGGTGTGCCGCGCTGATCGTGAGGCGCGCTGCTCGCCGCGGCCGGCCGCGGCTGGCACGCGCCGCCCGGGCCGTTTCCGCCGACCTGCGTTGCGGCCTGCTGGCCCCCGACGTGTGGCCCCAGCTCACGCTAGCCTCGGTGCTGGTCGTCGCCGGGCACACGGTCACGTTCGTCATCGCGGCCCGGGTCGCCGGCTGCACCGCGCCCCTGGGGGAGCTTGTCGCGCTGCTGATGGTAGTCCAAGTTGCAGTGGTGATCCCCCTGAGCATCGGCGGGTGGGGGCTGAGGGAAGGCGCTGCCGCCTGGGCCTTTGCCGCGGCCGGGCTCGGCGCGGCCGCCGGGATCACGGTCGCCACGCTCTATGCGGTGCTCATGCTCGCCGCAGTTGCGCCGGGCGCGGGCCTGCTGGTTGGGGACGCCGTTCGCCGCCGTCGCGACCAGGGGCTTCCGGGCGAGTCGAGACGACCCGATCCGGCGCCGCGGGAGTTGGAGGTCGTTCGTGATTGACCGGCCATACTGGGTGACCGGCCCCAGCACGCCGCTGCCGGCGCCCTCAAGCTGGTACGAGGCCGAACGGCTCGTTCCGTGACAGGACCGGTCCAGCCGGCAGCGATCCGCCGGCGTATTCGCATCCCGCTGCGTCTGGCTGACGACTACTCAACCACCGCCACGGTCGTCAGCTTCACCGGCCTGACCGACGGGCAGCAGCACGTGGCCCTCGAACTGGGCCGACCCGCCGCTGCCCGGCCGCCGCTGGTGCGCCTGCACAGTGAATGCCTCACCGGTGATGTTTTTGGCAGCCAGCGATGCGACTGCGGGCCGCAACTGCGCGAAGCGGTCGAGCGGATCACCAAGCACGGCGGGTACCTGCTGTATCTGCGCCAGGAAGGGCGCGGCATCGGGCTGTATGACAAGCTCGACGCCTACGCGCTGCAAGATCGCGGTCTGGATACGTACGACGCGAATCTCGCGCTCGGTCACCGTGCCGATGAGCGCGACTACACCAGCGCGGCCCAGATGCTGCACGCGCTCGGCGCCAACCCCATCCGGCTGCTGAGCAACAACCCGGACAAGGCCGCTCAGCTGGCCCGACTGGGCCTCACGATCGCCAAGCGGGTTCCCACTGCGCTGCACCTGACCGGGACCAACGCCGCCTACCTGGCCACCAAGGCCCGGCGCGGTGGGCATGATCTGCTTTCGCAGAGACTTGAACGCGCCGCCGAGCCGTTCCGGTGCGCCGGCCCGGGACACCCCGGGATCGCGGACTGACAGAGATGCACGAGCGTCCGCCGCCTGCCACGGCGCCCGGCGCGCTCGAGGGCAGGCCGCGCTGGCGGGGCACTAGCCGGGCGAGCGGCCGGCAAAATCAAGCTGGTGGGCGATATAGACCAGCTCGCCCGCGGCCAGTTGCCGACCGCGCTCAGCCAGCCAGTCGGCCAGGTCCGCGGGTTCCACCCGGTCCTGGCGATTCCGCAATGCGTTCCGGATCGTGTTAAGGATGCTGCCCAGGAAGTAAGCCTCGTCGGCCGGGTAGCTCCCGTCCGGGGACGGGTACACGACCCAGTCCGACGCCCCCGCCGCCAGCGCGGGCGCCCCCGCATCCCGCAGGTGGTGAAACATGCGGCGGCCCGTTCGGCTTTCCCCGGCCGGCCGGCGGTAGCGAAAGCGCTCATCCATGTCGCGGTGGTAGGCCTGCATGACCTGGTCGTCGTGGGGGTGACCGGGCGCGAAGATGGTCTCGCCGTCGTAGTTGATCGTGAACCAGTAGACGCCGCCGGGGACCAGCAGCCGCAGCAATCCGGGCAGGACGGCCGGCACGTCCACCAGGTCCAGGACGGCGTTGGCGATCAGCACATCGGCCAGCGGCCCGTGAGCGGCTTCCAGGTAACTGCCGAGCTCGGCGTGCACCAGGCGTACCCGCAGCTCGCCCACCTGCAGTCCGTCCGGCAATACCTCGCTGCGCAGGCTCCGCGCGGCCGCCCAGTCGCGCAGCCACCGGCGAGAACAATCCAGCAGCTGCCGGTCCGCATCCAGCAGGATGTACTCGCCGGCGCCGACCACTCCCCAGTCCAACAGACGGGCCACCATCGTCCCCAGCCCGGCGCCGACCTCTAGCACCCGCGGCGCACCCGCGGGCATCAGGCGACGCAACTCGACCAGCACATGCCGGTTAAGCGACCGGTCATCCACGGTCGTCTTCGCGGCCAGGTAGCGGGCATAGTCGGGGGTCATCGAGCCTTCACCGGAGCACGTCATTGCTTCTCGGCTATCATCGCGAACTTGCGCACCCGCCCACTGCCGAGCCAGTCACTCCACAGGCGATGGGCCGTGATCAGATCGGCGGTTGCCTGCGTCCCGATCTCGCCGGCGATCTGGGGAGAATCCGCTTGATAAGAGCGAAACAGCGCCATCGCTATCGCGCGATGGGAGGAACGGTGCTCCTGGCGCCAGATCACGGCCAGCCCCACGTTGCGCAGCACGGCCGTCAATTCCGCCAACTCGACGGGCCAGACCGTATCGGCGCCGGGCATCCGCGCCCGCTCCTGCTGGGTGAGTGGCCGGCCTTCCTCGACCGTGAAGGCGAAGCGTCCGCCCGGCTCCAGCACCCGCGCCACCTCACCCACCAGGGCGTCCTTGTCGGGGAAGGCCAGCATCGTCTCCAGCAGGAGTACCACCTCGAAGCGGCCCTCGGGCAGAGGCGGCAGGTGAGCTTGCTCGAAGCGGCAGGGGAGATTCCCGGCCAGCTCCCGGGCGGTGGCCAGCGCGCTGGCGGAGCAATCGACACCCAGGTAGTGGCACCCCGACTCAGCCGTGATCATCCGGCCGGGGCCGGCCACCCCACAGCACAGGTCGAGCACTGAGACGCCGGGACCGACCCGGGCCTGCTGAGCCAGCTTCCGGACCTCGCCCGCCTGCATGAAGCTCTCCTGGCCTACATACTGGGCTGATGGGTAGGCGGCCGCCCGGGCTCGCTCTAGCGCCGTCAACAACGCTGCTCGCTGATCCCTGTCTCGAATCGAACCGCGACCGCCGTTTCTACGTACCACTCTGTATCAGGTATGACGGACCGGCGGTGGGTGTGGTTCAGCCCGGCCGCAGGGCGGAGGCAGGCTGGGAGCGGCGGCGGCTATGGAGGGCCAGAACATCATGCGGGTCCAGGTAGTAGTCCCCGAGGGGTTCGACAATCCCGGCCAGCCGACCGGCGGCAACGTTTACGACCAGCGCGTTTGCGCCGGATTGGCCGACGCCGGATGGGATGTGCTGGTCACGACCGTCGCCGGGGCGTGGCCGGATCCCGGCTCAGGCGCCGGCGCCGACCTGGCCCGCATCGTCTCCGCCATCCCCGACGGTGAGACCGTCCTGATCGACGGGCTCATCGCCTCGCCGGCCGCCGCGCAACTGCTGCCGCACACCGGCCGGATACGGATGACGGTGCTGCTGCACATGCCACTGGCCACCGCCGTCGACACACGCCGTGACGCCAGCGCGGAGCGCTCCGAACGGGCCGTGCTCCGCGCGGCCGCAGGGGTGGTCGTTACCAGCGAATGGACCCGCGAGCAGATCCTGACCCGGTTCGCGATCCCGGCCCACCGGGTGCACGTCGCCCGGCCCGGCGTCGATCGGGTCGCCGCCCCGGTCCGGCCCGTGCGCGGCCACCTGCTCTGCGCCGGAGTCCTCAGTCGGCAAAAGGGCCAGGACCTCCTCATCGAGGCACTCGTCGACCTCGCTGACCGGGACTGGCACTGCGTGCTGGCTGGATCGCTCGACCGCGACCCGGACTTCGTCGAACAACTGCGGACCCGTATCACGCACCTCGGTTATGGCCACCGCGTCTCGCTCACCGGCGTCCTGGCCGGCGCGGCGCTCAGCCACGCTTACAGCACTGCCGATCTGCTGGTCGCGCCGTCCCGTTCGGAGACCTACGGCATGACCGTCACCGAGGCGCTCGCCCACGGCCTGCCCGTCATAGCCACCGCCGTCGGCGGTCTGCCCGAAGCGCTCGGCTCCGCCGCCGACGGCACCCGCCCCGGTCAACTGGTTCCTCCCGGCGATCCCGCCGCGCTCGCGGCCGCTCTCGGAACATGGCTGGGTGACGAGCGCCACCGGCACCGGCTACGTGCCGCAGCGCAACGGCGGCGGTCGACCCTGCGCGGCTGGGAGCAGACCACGCAGGAAATAGCTATCGCACTGACCACCGGCGCCGAGCAGACCTCGGTTGAGCCCTTCCGGTACCAGCGATCAGGATGAAGGAGAAGTCCGCCGATGACATTCAGAACCGAGAGCCGCATAGCAATCGCCAGCAGCGTCCAGGAGGTGTGGGCGTATCTGTGTGACGTCGGTCGCTGGCCGGAGTGGGCGCCGACCGTCCTCGAGGGCTGGGTCCGCGGAGGAGGTCCGCTTCAGCCCGGCTCACGGGTGGAGCAGCGGGCGAAGCTGATGTTCGGGATGAGCCGCCGCCGGAGCCAGCAGGTGACCGTGGTGGAGGCGCCCCGCTCCCTGGCGTTTGCCGGGCCAATGGGCACATCCGCGGCGCGCTGGGGAATGGAATTCGAGTCGGCGGACGGTGGGCAGACCGACGCCATGATGTGGATTGAGGTCGACCTCGCGGGCATCATGCGCGCGATCCCCGCCCGGATGCTCAAAGGCAGGATTCAGCGCGTAAGCGATGTCGAGATGGTCGCGATCAAGGCTGCGGTCGAGTCCGCTGTGCGGGAAGGCGCGGAGTCCTAGATGACCGGCAGTGCCCAAGAGCGCCTGATCGAGACCTACCGCAAGAAGGCGAAGCACTACGACATCACCTCCCGGCTCTATCCCGCGCCCGGCTACCCTCAGCGGTCGCAACGCCTCCGGGCCGTACAAGCGCTCGGCCTTCGCCCGGGTGACACCGTGGTCGACATCGCATGTGGCACAGGCCTGAACTTCCCGCTGCTTGAGAACCTGGTTGGTCCCGGCGGCCGGATTGTCGGCGTCGACCTGACCGACGCGATGCTCGCCCGTGCCCAGGATCGGATAGAGGCGAACGGCTGGAGCAATGTCAGCCTCGTGCAAGCCGACGCTGGCGGCTTCGACTTCCCGGCCAAGGTCAAGGCGATCCTGTCCACGTACGCCCTGACGCAGGTGCCCGAGTGCGCAGAGGTCATCGCCCAGGGCGCCAAGGCCCTTTCCCAGGGCGGCCGCTGGGTCGTGCTGGATCTCAAGGTTCCCGGCAACACGCCCGGGTGGCTAGCGCAGCTCGGCACCGCGACTGTGCGGCCTTTCGCCTCCATAGACGAGTGGCTCATGCGCCGTCCGTGGGAGGCGATTCGCGCGGCCATGCAGGAAGATCTGGCCGATCCCTCCTGGACCGAGTTGTTCTTCGGAACCGCATTCCTCGCCGCCGGATCTCGCGGCCCTGGAACCTTCGATCCGCCGCGCCGAGGCGCTTGACGACTCCGGGTCTGCCGGTGCTACGTTCCGGCCCATGGCAGGCAAGGTCGCGATCGTCACGGGTGGCGGTACGGGCATCGGGCGCGCGTCGGCCCTGGCCCTCGGGCGGGACGGGTACTCGGTGGTGATCGCGGGCCGGCGCCCCGGCCCGCTCGAGCAGACCGTGGCCGACGGCGCGGCCGAGGGTTCGCGCCTGCTGGCCGTGGCTACCGACGTCACCGACCCTGCGGACGTGCAGCGGCTGTTCGACCGGGCGCAGCAGGAGTTCGGCCGGGTCGATGTGCTGTTCAACAACGCCGGCCGGTCGCTGCCCGCGGTGCCCCTCGAGGACATCTCGTTCGAGGATTGGCAGTCCGTGGTCGCGGTGAACCTGACCGCGATGTTCCTGTGCACGCAGGCGGCGTTCCGGGTGATGAAGGCGCAGGATCCGCGCGGCGGCCGGATCATCAACAACGGGTCAATCTCGGCGCACGTGCCGCGGCCGCTGTCGGCGCCCTACACCGCGACCAAGCACGCGGTCACCGGGCTGACCAGGTCGACGTCCCTGGACGGGCGGGCCTACGACATCGCCTGCGGGCAGATCGACATCGGCAACGCGGTCACCGAGCTGGCGAGCCAGCTCGCGGTCGGGGCGCTGCAGCCCGACGGCAGCACCCGCGCCGAGCCGATGATGGACGTCGCGCTGGTCGGCGACGCAGTGGTGCAGATGGCCAACCTGCCGCCAGAGGCGAACGTCCAGTTCATGACGCTGATGGCCACGAAGATGCCGTTCATCGGGCGCGGCTAAGCCGCCCGCAGCGCTTCCAGCAGCAACATCACGGACTCGGTGGTCCGCGCGAGGTCGCCGGTGGCCAGCAGGTCGAGCATGGCACCGCGCAGCACCCCAAGCACCGCGGTGCGCTCGGCGGCGCCCGCCCGGCTGTCCCGCCGGGCCGGCGGCTGCCGCGACGCCAGCAGGCCGAGCCAGTCCTGCACGGTCTGCGCCGCGAAGTCGCCCCACGGCCCGGCCGGGTCCACCAGCGACCGCGCGTAGGCCTCGACCCACAGCCCGAGCAGCAGACGATGATCCGGGGCTGACAGCCAGTCCCACACCTGACGGGCGGAATCGGCCAGGCCCACACCCTCGACTTCCTTGAACGCGTCGATCGCCGCGAGCTCGTCCGCCCTGGCCCGGTCCAGCAGCGCCCGGATCAGCGCGTCCTTCGAGCCGTACAGGAAAAGGAGCACCCGCGGGCTGGAACCAATTGCCCTGGCCAGCGGACGCAGCGACATGTCGGCCAGGCCGTGGGCGAGCACGTACTGGTACGCGAGCTCGAGCAGCTCGTCCTGCCGGGCTGACGGCGCACGGCCAGCCGCCACCACCGTCATCGGGCGGCCGCCGACAGCTCGCCTGCCAGGTCCAGCTCGTAGTACTGGCCGGTCAGGTCGACCCCGAAGCTGTGGTGCGGCTCCTCGCTGACCAGGGAGAACCCCGCAGCCAGGTAGATGCGCCGGGCGGCCGCGAGGGGCTCGTTGGTCCACAGGATCATGCGACGATAGCCCGCCATCCGTGCGAACTCGATGCACTCGGCGACCAGCCGCCGGCCCAGGTGCCGTCCCCGCGCGGCCGGGTCGACCAGCAGGATGCGCAGCTGCGCGGTTTCCGCGTCCTTGGCGACCAGGAACACGCACCCGGCCCGCTGGCCGCCGGTCTCGGCGATCCAGGCGGCTTCGCGCCGCGGGTCGGGTGCGGCCGCGTAGTCGGCCACGATCTTCGCGACCAGCGCCTCGAACTCGCCGTTGAAGCCGTACTCGGCCGCGTAGATCTCGCCGTGCGCCATCACCACCCAGCCCAGGTCTCCGGGGCGCCCCAGCGGCCTGATCGCGGTCCCGCCCGCCCCAACCGCCACGCCCTTCCCGCCCGCCAGACCCTTCGCGTCCGCGGCACCCTTCGTCACTACACCGACCTCCTCGCCCGCCAACTGACACGACTGTTTCAGTTCCAGCGTAGCCGTTGCCGCACCGCTGATCCACTCGTTTCAGTGTGCTCCCCATCGGGCCATATGGCGGACAGCCAGCCTGCTGACGTATCTCGCCGACCAGGCCAGGGCCGAGCGTGCTGAATCCAGCGGGCTGGATCCGCTGGATGCGGTGGTGCTCGCCAGCCAGCAGAATGCCGCGTCCGACGGCGGCGGTGACATCCTCACCACGGCCGAGCTGACCCGGGCCTCGGCGCTGATGACCGGCATGTCTGCCGCCCAGCAACAGGCGTTTGAGCGGCTGCTGGCCAATGCGAAGTCGCCGGCCGAGGCCGCGTACCTGATGAAGGCGCTGGTGCCGCAGCGGTATACGTTCCTTGCCAAGGCGGCGGGCACCACCACGATGGTCTGGACCGAGTACGCGCTCGGCTGCGGCGGCCAGGCCGGGCACCGGTGCGTGGGGGTCATCCAGCCGATCCGGGTGACCGTCACCGAGCAATCCGGGTGACCGTCACCAAGCAATCCGGATGACCGTCACGAAGTAAGCCACCGGGCCTCTCGCGCATCTGCCGACACGGCAATCTATTGCAACCCCGCGCTCCCTGATTTATGACCGTAATAACCGGCATAAGGGGGCTGGCATGACAGCCACACGTTCGGCCGCGGACTCTGCTGGACTCAACAGGGGGGCCATCGGCCTTCGTGAGGTCCTGTTCCAGGCGGTGACGTCGATGGCGCCGGCGGGCGCCCTGGCCCTGTCGATCTCGCTCGGCGCCACCTATGCGGGCGGGGCTCTGCCGCTGGCCGTGCTGCTCGCGCTCGTCGGCTGCCTGCTGGTGGCCAGCTCGATCGGGCAGCTCGCCCGGCACCTGCCGTCGGCGGGCAGCATCTACACCTACCCGGCCGTTGGCATCCACCCGTCGATCGGGTTCCTGGTCGGCTGGGGCTACTCGCTGATCGAGATGCTGATCGGGCCGACCACGATGGTGCTGTTCGGCTACCTGGTCTCGTCGGTCACGCAGACCGAGTTCCACTGGCCGTTCACCACGGTCTGGGTGATCTTCCTGATCGTGGCGGCGCTCGTGATCGCGGGCCTGAACTTCCGCGGCGTCGTGGTCAGCGCGGGAACCGGAACGGTGCTCGGTGCGCTGGAGATCCTCATCTTCGTGGTACTGGCCGTCTGGCTGATCGTCAAGGCGGGCTCGGCCAACACCGGCTCGGTGTTCACCCTGCACTACGCCACGCTCAAGGGCTACCACGGCTTCTCCGGCGTCGTGGCCGGCTCGGTCTACACGATCCTGGCGTTCATCGGCTTCGAGGCCGCGGCGCCGCTGGCCGAGGAGGCGCGCAACCCGCGCCGCACGATCGGCATCGCGGTCATGACGTCCTGCCTGGTCATCGGGCTGTTCTACGTCCTCGGCACGTACGCCGGCGACGTGTTCTTCGGCCCGGGCAAGTTCGCGGCCTTCGGCCTGCTGAACGGCGGCAGCCCGTGGATCCAGCTGGCCCGCGACGTCTGGGGTATCGGCTGGGTGATCGCGTTCCTGGCGATCCTCAACTCGACCTTCGCCAACGGCAACGCGGGCACACTGGCCACGACCCGGACCTGGTTCGCGATGGCCAGGGTCGGGCTGCTGCCGCGCCCGCTCGCCGCCACCCACCCGAAGTACCGGTCGCCGTACGTCGGCGTGATCGTCCAGTTCGTGCTCACGCTCGCGATCGGGATCCCGCTCGGCATCCACTTCGGCCCGGTGGACACGTTCTCGCTGCTGGCGACCATCCTCACCGGGATCATGGTCGCGATCTACATCATCTTCAACTTGTCGTGCATCCTGTACTACCTGCGCTTCCAGCGCTCGGAATTCAACTGGTTCCTGCACCTGGTGGTGCCGGTGGTGGGCATCCTCGCGTTCCTGCCCGTCTGGTTCACCGCGCTCGGCATCGGCAAGTCTGTGCTGAAGTTCGTCTCGCCGCTGAGCTACCCGGACAGCGAGGTCGGGCTGATCATCGGGGTCTGGTTCCTGATCGGGCTCGCGGTCTTGATCTACTTGTACGCACGGCACCCTTCGCGGCTGCCGGAGATGCGGCAGGTGTTCGCTGACGAGCCGGTGGCCGCCACGGCGGCCACGCCAACAGAGGGAGCGTAATGGCGCAAGAGGGGTTCATCGAGGTCACCGGCGGCCGGGTCTGGTACCGCTCGCTCGGCGAAGGCGGGATACCGCTGCTCTGCCTGCACGGCGGGCCCGGGTTCACCCACTATTACCTGGAACCCCTCGAGGCGCTGGCGGACGAGCGTCAGGTGATCTTCTACGACCAGCTCGGCTGCGGCAAGTCCGACCGGCCCGAAGACGTCACGTTGTGGACCGTCGAAAGATTCGTCGAGGAACTCGTGACCGTCCGCGAGACCCTGGGCCTGGACCGGCTGCATCTGTTCGGCAGTTCCTGGGGCGGGATGCTGGCGCAGCAGTATGTGCTGGACCGCAAGCCCGAGCTGGAGAGCCTGATCCTGTGCGGCAGCCCGGCCAGCATGATCAGGTGGGTCAAGGACTGCGACGAACTGCTCGCGGCGGAGCCCGACGAGGTGCGCCGGGTCATCCGCGAGCACGAGGAGGCCGGCTTCACCGCCTGCCCCGAGTACCAGGCGGCCATCCTCGGCTTCTACCGGGCGCACGTCTGCCGGCTCTCGCCGTGGCCGGCCTGGAGCGGTCCTTCGCCGAGGCCGGTTACTCCGTGTACAACACGATGAACGGCCCGAGCGAGTTCACGGTCACCGGAACGCTGAAGACCTGGGACATCATGGACCGGCTCGGCGAGATCACGGTGCCCACGCTGCTGGTCGGCGGCAGGTACGACGAGTGCCGGCCGTCCCACCTGGAGGAGATGCACCGGCGGATCCCCGGCTCGCAGCTCGAGATCATCGAGGACGCGTCCCACCTCTGCTTCGCCGAGCAGCCGGACGAGTTCACCGCGCTGGCGAACGCGTTCCTGGCCAGCGTCGAGTCGCCCTGAACAGGCCACCTCAGTAGCCGAGGTCCTTAAGGAAACGGATCATGGTGCGCACCCGGGTCGCGTTCTCATCCACGTTCGGCCAGTAGCCCGCGACCAGGGGCGCCACGCCCCGTGCAGCGGCTGTGAGCTGGGCGGCGGTGGCGCCGTCCCAGTTGACCCTGGTGCGCCCGATGCCCGCCAGAAACGTCACACCCTGGCTCACGTCGCGTACCTGGGCCTCGACCGCGGCGGTCACCGAGCGGTATCGGGCGGCGTCGGTTTCGAGCGCCTGGGACTGGAACTCGTACACGTCGCCGGGCCGCAGCCAGCGGGCGGCCGAGGCGAGGCGGTGGCGGACGTACGCCTCATAGTTCCGCTCCCCCTGGGCAACCGGATACTGCGGTCTGGCACCCGGGTACGCGGGGTTCGGCTTGTTGCTGCACAGGTCGAGGCTGGGGCTGAGCACCACCGGGAACCCCAGCTCGTGCGCTTTGCGGCAGAACAGCTCCGCGTGGCTCACCCCGGGGTGCGGGTTGTGCAGCCAGGCGCCCTTCTCGACCGGCGGCGTGAAGTTCCAGCTCTCCGGGTCGTACTGCACGGCCTGCACCCACCCCGGCAGCCCGGCGGAGACGGCGTCGAGCAGGCCGTCCGTCCCGTTCTGGAACGCCGCGAACTTCAGCACCGCGACGCCGGTATAGCCCGGAGGTACCGGGCTCCTGGTGGCGGTCCCTTCGCCGTGGTAGAGCACCGAGAACCAGGTGCTGCCCTGGCCGAACGCGCTGCGCGCCACGGCCGGATCGCCGCCCAGACCGCTGTTGGTCAGGGCGCTGAACGTGCCGTAACGGGGAACCAGCCAGGTCATCCGGGCGGCGGTCACGCCCCCAAGCTAGGGCTTGCGGCCGACACCGGCCAGGACCCAGAACTGGCTGGGATCGTCGGGCACGCTGGCGGGGGAGTCGGGCCGCCACTGCGGGATGTAGACGAGCCCGGGTTCCACCAGGTCGAACCCGTCGAAGAACCGCAGGATCTCAGCGCGGGAGCGCATGTGGACGTCCGTGCTGACGGTGCGGTTGTAGACCGTCGCCGCGGCCTGCGCGACCACCGGCTTGCTCTCGTTCGTGAGGTGGGTCAGCACCAGATAGCTGCCGGGCGCGAGCGCGTCGCGCAGCGTCGCCACGATCCGCCACGGGTCCTCGTCGTCGCTGATGAAGTGCAGGACCATGCTGAGCACCAGGCCGGCGGGCCGGGCAAGGTCGATGAGCCGGCGGACATCGTGGTCGGCGAGGATCTGCCGCGGCTCGCGCAGGTCGCCTTCGGTGATCCCGGCGTCGGCCTTTCCCTCCAGCATCGCGAGGGCGTGCCCGACCGTAACCGGGTCGTTGTCCACGTATGCGACCCGGGCGCCCAGGGTGGCCTGGTGGGCGATCTCGTCCATGTTGCCCTCGGTCGGGATGCCCGAGCCGATGTCGAGGAACTGGCGGATGCCCTCCATGGCGAGCAACCGCACCGCCCGGCCGAGAAACGCCCGGTTGGCCCGGGCGCCGGGCCGTGTGTTCGGCTCGACCGCGACGAGCGCCCGCCCGGCGTCCTGGTCGGCGAGGAAGTTGTGGGTGCCGCCGAGTAAGTAGTCGTAGACCCGTGCCGGGTTCGCCCGTTGGACGTCGGCTCCCGGCGGTACCCAATCCGAGTCGCCAGCAGTCACCCGAGCACGATATCTCAGGGTATGTCGCGGTCGTGCGTCTTCCGCTGGCGCGGCTGGGGTAGGAAGCTAGGCACCATGCCCGACTTTCTGACCTTGTACGCACAGGCCCAGCCGGACAAGCTCGCGGTCATCGACGACCGCGGCAACGGCGGGGTTACCCGCTGGACCTACCGTGAGCTGGAAGAGCAGTCGAACCGTGTGGCCAACGCGCTGCTCTCGCTGGGCGTCCGGCCCGGCGAGAAGGTCATCTGGTGCGGGCCAAACTCGCCGCAGGTGGTCGCGGCGATCTGCGCCAGCCGGAAGGCCGGCTTCGTCGCCGTGCCGCTGAACTACCGGCTGACCGCGGAAGAGGCGCAGTACGTGGTCGGCCACTCCGACGCCACGGTCGCCTACGTGGACGCCGAGCTGGCGCCGATGTTCGCGGACCTGCTCACCCGGGTCGAGCGGCTGCGGCGCGTGATCGTGTACGGCGGCCCTGCCCCGGACGGAATGCTGGCCGACGACTTCGTCGCGGCCGCCCCGGCCACCCCGCCGCCGGACCCCGAGCCCGATGCGGGCGCGGGGACCATGATCTTCACGTCCGGCACCACCGGCAAGCCGAAGGGCGCGCTGCGCCGCGCCCGCCCGGAGGGTCAGGACACCAGCGCGATCAGGCTGGTCGGGCTCATCGGCTACACCCCCGACGACATCTACCTCACGTCCGGCCCGCTGTACCACAGCGGCCCATGGGGATTCATGGGCGGCGCGCTGGCCCTCGGCCAGACCGTCGTGGTGCAGCGGAGGTTCGAACCCGTGGACTGGCTGCGCCTGGTGGACACCTACCGGGTCTCCTCGACCTTCGCCGCTCCCGCGCCGATCCGGATGGTCTGCGCGCTGCCCGAGGAGGTCAAGAAGCGCTACGACCGGTCGTCGGTGAAGCGCATGATCGCCAATGCCGCGCCGTGGAGCTACGCGCTGAAGCTGCAGTACCTGGCCGACTTCCCGGAGGACTCGCTGTGGGAGGTGTACGGCTCCACCGAACTCGGCGTGGACTGCGTGCTCGAGCCGAAGGACCAGCGGCGCAAGCCCGGGTCCTGCGGCAAGCCGGCGCCGGGCGTGGAGGTGGTCCTGTTCGACGCGGATGGCCGCGAGGTGACCGGCACCGGGCCCGACCACACCGGCGAGCTGTACGTGCGGTCGCCCGGCATCTACGAGGAGTACTACAAGCAGCGGGACAGCTACGACAATTCGCGCCGCGGTGACCTGCACACCGTTGGCGACATCGCGTACCGCGACGACGAGGGCTTCTACTACATCTGCGATCGCAAGAACGACATGATCATCTCGGGCGGCATGAACATCTACCCGGCCGAGATCGAGGCCGCGCTGGAACAGCACCCGGAGATCTACGAGGCGGCCGTGTTCGGGATCCCGTCCGAGGAGTGGGGCGAGAGCGTGCACGCCACGGTGGTACGCCAGCCCCGCGCCTCGCTGACGCCCGCGGACGTGATGTCCTTCAGCCGGGAGCACCTGGCCGGGTACAAGACGCCGAGGTCGGTGGATTTCGTCGACGAGCTGCCCAGGACCGGCTCCGGCAAGGTGCTGAAGCGGGAGCTGCGCGCCCCGTACTGGGCCACCGAGAACCGCCAGGTCGGCTGAGGCCGGGGCCCGATGACGCCCGGCCCGCCGGGCTGGGCATACGGCTAGGTCTGCGGCAGCTCCCGGCCCGGCTGCAGGTCCGGCTCGCCGGCCTGCCTGATCTCCTGCAGCCGGTCGATCCTGGCAACCGAAGGGAACAGCCGGCGCCAGCTCAGGGCGATCGCAAGGGTGATCACCCCGCCGCCCACGACCGCGGGCACGGTGCCCACGAGCGAGGCGGCGAGCCCGGATTCAAACGCCCCGAGCTGGTTGGAGGCGCTGATGAACACCATCTCGACGGCCGACACCCGGCCGCGAAGCCGGTCCGGCGTTGCCAGCGTGACCGTGGTGGTCCGGATGTTCACACTGATCATGTCCGCGAAGCCGCTGACGGCGAGCATGACCAGGGAGAGCGCAAAGACCCGGGAGAGGCCGAAGACGATGATGCTCCCGCCGAACACAGCGACCACCAGGAGCAGTCGGCGCCCGAACAGGACCACGAGCAGGTCGAGCAGAATCACGCCGAGCAGCATCGGGGTCCGCCCGACGAACCGCACGCCTTCCAGCACGCTCTCGAGGCTGGGCGAGGGCGGCGCTCCCGGCGTCCCCGGCGCCTGACCTCCGGGGGGCGGTCTGGGGGATGACCGGATCTAGTATCGCAGGTCATGAGCCACCGGCAGGGCACCCTGCGGCTGGGCCAGGCCAGCTTCGCGCCTCGCCAGCTGCTGGTCATGGCAATCGTGAACCGCACGCCGGACTCGTTCTACCGGCCGGGTGTGACCTGGGACGAGTCCGCGGCCATGGACCGGGTGCACCAGGCTGTCGCCGAGGGTGCCGACATCCTCGACATCGGCGGCGTCCCGGCGGCGCCCGGCACCGACGTTGACCCGGCCGAAGAGATCCGCCGGACGGCGAGCTTCATCGCGGCCGTCCGCGCCGCCCATCCCGGCGTCGTGATCAGCGTGGACACCTGGCGGCACGAGACGGCGAGGGCGGCGTGCGCGGCCGGCGCCGACTTGATCAACGACAGCTGGGGCGGCTGGGACCGGCAGCTCGGCGAGGTGGCCGCCGAGTTCGGGGCCGGCCTGGTCTGCGCGCACGTGGGCGAGCAGGCGCCACGGACCAGGCCGTTCCGGGTGAGCTACCCCGACGTCATGGCCGACGTGCTCGACCAGACGCTCGCGCTGGCCGCCCGCGCGGTCGCCGATGGCGTAGACCCGTCCCGGATCGTGATCGACGCCGCGCACGACTTCGGCAAGAACACCTGGCATTCGCTGGAGGTGACCAGGCGGCTGCCGGAGATGGTGGTGACCGGCTGGCCGGTTCTGGTCGCCGTGTCCAACAAGGACTTCATCGGTGAGACGCTGGACCTGCCGGTGGGGGAGCGGCTGGCCGGAACGCTGGCCACGACGTCCGTCTGCGCGTGGCTCGGGGCCCGGATCTTCCGCGCCCACCACGTCGCCGAGACCCGCCAGGCGCTGGACATGGTCTCGGCGATCCGCGGCGACATCCCCCCGGCCCGCGCGGTCAGGGGTCTAACGTGACCACGACACGAGGGGAGCGAAGCATGGAGGAAGTCGATTTCGCGGGCCGGCCGGTGCTGGTCTTCGGCGCGGCGGGGGCACTCGGCGCCGGCGTGGCGGCGGCGTTCGCCGAGGCTGGTGCCTCGGTCACCGGCGTGGACCGGATGCAGCCCCAGGACGACCGCAGGCTGGCCGGCGTCGACTACGAAGTCGCCGACGTAACCGACGACACCGAGGTGGCCGCCGTGTTCGACGCCGGGGCCGCGCCCTGGGCGGTGCTGAATACCGTGGGCGGGTTCGCGCCGCAGAGGCCGCTCGCCGAGCTCGACCCGGCGGAGCTGACCGGCCAGCTCACGCTGAACCTGGTGACCGCCGCGCTGATCACCAAGCACGCGCTGCGAGGCATGCAGGCCGCCGGCGCGGGCCGGGTCGTGCACACCGCCAGCCGGGCCGGGGTGGTGACCAAGGGCTCGGGGTTCGCCTACTCGGTGAGCAAGCTGGGCGTACTGCACCTCGTCTCCATGGCCGCCGACGAGGTGCGCGGCACTGGGGTCACCGTGAACTGCGTCGTGCCCAGCATCATCGACACCCCGGCCAACCGGGCGGCGATCCCCAATGCCGATTACGACGCCTGGCCGAAGATCCCGGACATCGCCCGCACCTACCTGTACCTGGCCGCTCCGTCTTCGGGCCTCGTCAACGGCGCGGCCGTGCCGGTCTGACGCGACGTCTGCTGACAGGGATCATGGAACTCATGAGCGGTTCCGATCTGCCTGCCACGATTCAGGACCTGGCCGCGAGGTTTCTTGCCGACGCTGAGGCGGTCGACGCTGCCGACGCCGTTCCCGAGGAACACCTGCGCGGCCTCGCCGACGCGGGGCTGTACGGGATCTTCGCGCCGGCCGAGGTTGGCGGGCTCGGCCTGGGCGCCGAAGTCGGCCTGGTCATAGAGGAGCTCGCGTCGGCGTGCCTGGCGTCGACGTTCGTGTGGCTGCAGCACCTCCGCCTGCTCGGCGCCATGCTCGACCCCGGAACGCCAGCCGCGCTGCGGGAGGCGCTGCTGCCCGCCGTGGTCAGCGGCCAGGTGCGCGGCGGCGTGGCCCTGGCCGGGCTGCTCCCCGGGCCGCCGCGGCTCACCGCGCGCCGGGCCGATGGCGGATGGCTGCTGGAAGGCGAGGCGCCGTGGGTGAGCGGCTGGGGCGTCGTCGACCTGCTGCTGACCGTCGCGCGCGACCCGGAAGACACGGCGGTGACGCTGCTGATGGACGCCAGGCAGCAGCAGGGACTCTCGGCGGCCCGGCAGCGGCTCGCGGCCGCGAACGCGAGCGCCACGGTCCAGCTGAGCTTCGACGGGGTGTTCGTGCCCGACGGCAGGCTCGTCGACCGGCGGCCCTACGACCCGGTCGCGGCGCAGTCGGAGGGCCTGCGCGGCAACGGCTCCCTGGCCCTTGGCGTGGGCCGCCGGTGCTGCGCGCTGATCGGCCCGTCCCCGCTGGACGACGAGCTCGATGCGTGCCGCGCCGAACTCGACGCGGCGGACACCGCGAGCATGGCCGCCGCCAGGGCCCGCGCCTCGGAGTTCGCCGCGCGTGCCGCGCATTACCTCGCGGTCCGGCGCGGCAGCAGGTCCGCGCTGGCCGGCGACGACGCCGAGCGGCTGGCCAGGGAGGCGGGCTTCCTGCTCGTGTTCGGCAGCCGGCCCGCGATCAAGGACGCGCTGCTCGGCCGGCTCGCCGGCGGCGGCGTCAGGACCCCGGCATGACCGCGCGCAGGGCGGCCGCGGTGGCGATCGAGTCAGGGCGAGGGCGATCGCTCCTGTGTCACACGGTCACCATAGCGCCGCCCAGTGAATGAACCGGATGACGGCCTCCAGCCCGCTAATCGGTACATTCATGCGCGCCGGCCTACACCTAGAACCCGTGCTGCTTGCAGAACCCGTGCTGCTTGTCTGTAGCAGGATTGGCACATGCTGGTCCTGCATGTTCATGTTCGGGTGCGCCCCGGACGGGTCGACGATTTCCTCGCCGCCACGCTGGTCAATGCGCGGGCCTCGCTGGGCGAGCCTGGCGTGCTCCGGTTCGACGTGATCCAGGATCAGGCCGACCCGGAGCACGTGGTCCTCACCGAGGTCTACCGCGACGACGACGCCTCGGCCGCGCACAAACTCACGCCGCACTATGCCGTCTGGCGCGACTCGGTCGCCGAGATGATGGCCGAGCCGCGGGCCTCGACGCGGTTCTCCGCCGTGTTCCCCGGCCGCGGCGAGGGCTGGTCGAGCGGAGCGCCATGAGCCCGTTCGAGTTCGCCACCGCCGGGCGCATCCTGGTAGGCCAGGGCCGGGCGGCGGAACTCCCGGAGGTGCTATCCGGGCTCGGGTTCCGGGTGCTGGTGTGCACCGGCGCGGACCCGGCGCGCCACGCCGGGCTGCTGGCTGGGCTGGGACTGCCGACCGCACAGTTTTCCGTGGGAGGCGAGCCCACGGTCAAACTGGCCCGGGCCGGTGCGGCCGCCGCCCGTGAGCACGGCGCCGACGTCGTCGCCGCGATCGGCGGCGGCAGCGTCATCGACACCGGCAAGGCACTCGCCATGCTGCTGGGAAACGGCGGCGACCCGCTGGACTACCTCGAGGTCGTCGGGTCCGGCCGGAAGATCACCAAGCCCTCGGCGCCGTTCGTCGCCGTGCCCACCACGGCGGGCACCGGGGCCGAGGTCACCGCGAACGCCGTGCTCGCCGCGCCGGCGCACGGCCTCAAGGCGAGCCTGCGCAGCCCGCTGATGATCCCCGCGGTCGCCCTGGTCGACCCCGAACTCACCGTGTCCTGCCCGCCGCCGGTCACCGCGGCCAGCGGCATGGACGCGCTGACCCAGTGCCTCGAGCCGTACGTCTCGGTCCGGGCCACGCCGCTGACCGACGGCCTGGCCCGCGAGGGCCTGCGCCGCGCCGCGGCCGGGCTGCGCGCAGCGTTCGCCGACGGCAGCGATCTGGCGGCGCGGACCGACATGGCCATGTGCAGCCTGCTGGGCGGGATGGCCCTGGCCAACGCGAAGCTTGGCGCGGTGCACGGCCTGGCCGGCGTGATCGGCGGGACCGCCGCCGTGCCGCACGGCGTGGCCTGCGCCGCGCTGCTCGCGCCGGTGATCGAGGCCAACGTGCGAGCGCTGCGGTCGGCCCCGGACGGCCAGCCCGCTCTGGACCGGTACACCGAGATCGCGGGCATACTGACCGGCGACCCTGCCGCGGCCGTCGAAGACGGCTTCGCCTGGATCCGGGACACCGTTGCCTTGCTCGAGATACCCCGCCTCGCCGCGTTCGGGCTGAGTCTGCAGGACGTTGATGACGTCTCCGCGAAGGCTGCCGCGTCCAGCAGCATGCAGGGCAATCCGGTCGTGCTGAGCCACGACGACCTGCGCACGATCCTGCTCGATGCGATCTGAGCTGGACCCTGCCGGGATCGCTGCCGAGTTTGGCCTGGGCCGCGTGCTCGGCGCCGATCCGCTGCCTGGCGGGCATCGCGGTGCCTTCCGGCTCATCACGTCAGGCGGGACGTTCCTGTTCGCGGTGGCGACCACGGTGTACTGGTACCACGTGTACGGCCGCGATGACCTGGACCTGGACGCGATCCGCTCAACTCTCGCCGGTTACCGCCCATGGACCAACGCCGAGCGCGTGGCCTGGCCCGCCATGCTCATCCGCGAGGCGCTGCGCCGGCTCGCCACCCCGGCCGCGGTCGCCGCCGAGGGCGGCACGCCGCCGCGATCGCCGGTCGCCGGGCGGTACCAGGCCGTTCACGCGATCATGCGCTGCTGGCCACGGCTTCCGGGCTTGCTGCCGCTCGCGGTCCTTGACCCAGGTGAGCGACTCGACCGGGCCGTTGAACATGTGACCGTCCGGGCAGCGGATTCGCGCGCTCTCCAACGGCCCGTCGGTCGACGTCATCGTGTACCGGTCCGCGACCTCGGCCGGCAGTCCGCACCGCACCGTGCCCTGCCGGTCCAGGTACGCCGGGCAGTCCAGGAACATCGTCTCGGCATTCATGAATGGCCCCCGTTTCAAGTCGATCCCCGCGGCGGCCAAATCGCCGCCTGACTGCCAGAGCGGCGGACGACGGCGCTGATACACGTCGCTATTCGTCGGCGGACAGGACCTTGCGGGGGTGGCCGCCGTCCACGTAGCCAAGGAACGGCGGGTAGATGTTGTAGCCGAGGAGTTCCTGGAGCCGCGGCGGGAGCGTCCTGACCACGCCGCGCGGCACCGCCAGGCAGTGGTTCTCCTGCGGCCGCAGCCAGGCGGCGGCGTACTCCAGGATCACGCCGAGCCGCGGCCGGCCGGTGTTGTTGGCCCCGCCGCCGTGCACGAGGCTGCCGAGGTAGAACATGACCGAGCCGGGGGACATGGTCGCGGTCAGTACCGGGTCGCCGGGCGTCGGCTCGCGCCCCGGCTCCCAGCGGTGGCTGCCGGGGATGAACCTCGTCGCCCCGTTCTCGGCGGTGAACTCGTCCAGCGGCCACATCGTGTTGACGACCACCGGCGGGCAGGGCTGCGGCAGCGGGTACACCCCGTCGTCGCGGTGCAGGGTCTGGGCCTTCTCGCCGGGCCCGATGCGGATGCCCACCGGCGCGCTCAGCTGGTAGTGGCCGAGGACCTGGTCCAGCACTCCGAGCAGCAGCGGGTGCACGGCGGCCCGGTCGAACGTCCGCGTCTTGGCGAACAGGGCATACACCCGCTGGGTGTCGAAGCCCTCGAACGAGTTGCGGCCGGTCCGGACCGTCTCGAGCACCCGGCCGAGGTCGTCCCTGGCGGACCGGAGGTCGGCGTCGGTCATCATGCCGGAGACGATCACGTAGCCGTCGTCGAGCAGCCGTCGCGCCACGTCCTCGCCGGAGGACGTCGCGGCAGGAACCGGGGCCATCGCCACTCCACGAGCGTAACGGCCGGGTGGCAAGATTGAGAGGTGGCAGACGAGCGGATCGAAGTCCAGCGCACGATCGCGGCCGAACCCGAGGCGATCTTCCGGGTGCTGTGCGACCCGCAGGGGCACGTGGCCATCGACAGTTCCGGGATGCTGATGGACGCCAGCGGCGACCCGGTGTCCGCGGTCGGCGACAGCTTCGTGGTGCACATGGACCGCGAGGCCCTGAACGACTACCCCGAGCTCGGCAAGTACGACGTGACGGTGACGATCCGCCGGTTCGTGCCCGACCGCGAGATCGCCTGGACGATCCTCGGCCAGATCCGCCCGCAGATCGGCCACGTCTACGGCTACACCCTCGAGCCAGCGGCCGCCGGGTCAACGGTTGTGACCTCGTACTACGACTGGTCAGACATCGACCCGACCTGGAAGCAGGCCGGGATCTTCCCGGTCATCCCGGAGAGCGCGCTGCGCGGCACGCTGGGCATCCTGGCCAGGACCGTAGCCCGCGGCTACCCGCGCTCGGCCTGATTCACGGCGCGGTGGCGGCCGCGAACACGCGGCGCAGCGCGTCCCAGCTCGCCAGCGAGCGCGTGCCCTCGGCCTGCATGGACAGCATCCCCGCGTCGTCGCCGGCCGGCGCGGCGACGAGCTCCTGCCACATCCGCAGCTCGGCCTCGCGCCAGTCGGACCTGTCCTGTACCCGCACGTCGGTGAAGCCGGCCGCCGCCAGGTCCCGCTCGAGATTCATCGCGCGGATACGGGCGCCCACGCGCTCGTCCGACGCGTCGGCGGCTTCCCAGCCGGTCAGCACCACCCGCGCCCCGGGCGCCAGCACCCGGCGGAACTCGAGCAGCCCGGCGAGCGGGGGACCGAACTGCACCGAATCCAGGCACATCAGCCCGCCGCGCCCCGTCGGGGATCCCGAGGGCGGCCAGCGTCCCGGTGCGGAACTCCGCCCGGCCAATGGGCAGGAACGCGGCGCCACCCACCCTGGCCTGCTCCAGGGCCACGTTGGAGAAGTCCACCCCAAGCAGGCGCGCGTCGCTGCGCCGGGCGACCTCGATGCCGTAGCTGCCGAACCCGCAGGCTGCATCGACGAGCAACCCGCCGCGCGGCAGCCGCAGCGCCTCGGCCACCTCGGCAACCCCCGACCAGGTCATGGAGCCGGTCGACAGCATTCCCGCCGGCAGGCCGAGGGTGCGGGCAACGATCGCGTTCCGGATGGTCGACGCGAGCAGGCCGGCGTACCAGTGGTCGAAGTAGTCCGCGTCGTGCTTTGCGGGCCGCGGGGGCTGCTCTGGTGTCATGGCCGGTATTGTCCCGCGGGCGGTTGCTAACGTAACCGGGTGATGCGACAGGGCCGGGCAGCCTTCGTGCTGGCGTCGGGATCGGCCGGGCGGCTGAGCGTGCTGCGGGGCGCCGGGATCGATCCGGAGGTCGTGGTCAGCGGCGTCGACGAGACGACCGAGGAGCACCTGGGTACCGCCACGATCGTGGACCTGCTGGCCGAGCGCAAGGCGTCGGCCGTGGCCGCGCTGCGGCCGGACGCGCTGGTGCTCGGCTGCGACTCGATGCTGGATCTGGACGGCCGCGCGTTCGGCAAGCCGGCTTCACAGGAGCGTGCCGTCGAGATGTGGGCGCGGCTGTCCGGGCGGGAGGGGACGCTGTACACCGGCCACTGCCTGATCGAGCCGTCCGCCGGGCGCCGGGTGCGCGGCGTCGGCCGGACCGTGGTGCGGTTCGGGTCTCCGAGCGATGCCGAGGTGGCCGCGTACGTGGCCAGCGGGGAGCCGATGCGGGTGGCGGGCGGGTTCACGATCGACGGCCTCGCGGCGCCGTTCGTGGAGGGCATCGACGGTCACCCCAGCAACGTCATCGGGCTCTGCATGCCGCTGCTGCGGCGGATGCTCGCCGACCTCGGGCTGGCCATCACCGACCTGTGGCGGACTCCGCGCGATGCAGGTTGATGATCGAGACGAAGTCGGGATCCGGGGTGAGGCCAAGCCGGGCGGCGCGCTCCGAGTGCACCCGCCCCGGCCAGGTGGCGAACATCGCGGCAACGGCCGGATCCGGGACCCAGTCGATCAGCGCGCGCACCTCCGGCCCGGCGACCTGCTCCAGCGCCGCGGCCATGTCGCCGACGGAGACCGTGAGCGCGGGCAGGTTGACCGCGGTGCGGCCGCCCCAGGCTTGATCGGACGCCGTGGCCGCGCGGAGCAGCCCGTCGATCGCCTTGGCCGGTGACGCGAGCGCGACCTCGGTGCCCGGGTCGACCGGGACAACCGCGCGCTGGCCCGCCAGCGGCTCGCGGATGATGCCGGACAGGAAGCCCGACGCGGCGGCGTTGGGCCGCCCCGGTCGCACGGAGACGGTCATAAGCCGGAGCGACCGCCCGCGCAGGAACCCCTTGCGCGTGTAGTCGGCCAGCAGCTGCTCGCCGATGAACTTCTGAATGCCGTAACTGGTCTGCGGGTTCGGCAGGGTGTCATCCTCTACTACCGCTGCAAGCGGGTGCTCAGCCGAGCCGCCGAACACCGCGACCGAACTCGAGTACACCACCATCGGGTTCGTCCCCGCGGCGCGGCACGCCGCCAGCAGCGACTCGGTGGCCTGCAGGTTCGCCCGCATCCCGAGGTCGAAGTCCGCCTCGCACTCCCCGCTGACCGCCGCTGCGAGATGAAAGATCACATCGGCTCCGGCCAGCGCGTCCCGGCCGGCGCGCCCGGGTTCGAGCAGCTCGCCGAGGTCGCCCTGAATCGTGGTCACCCGCTCGTCAGCGGCCAGATCCGGGGGAGCAGCCGCCTTGTCGACGAGCGTCACCTGGGAGAGCGGGCTCGCCTCGCCGCCGGCCACGCCCAGCGAGGCCGCCGCGAGCACCTCCCGGGCCAGGCGGGAGCCGACGAAGCCGGCCCCTCCGGTGATCACCACGTGTACCATGGCGCCTCCCATCTGGCGGCCGGACGCTACAGCGATCTTAGGGTGGGTGCCATGAGCCTCACCCTGTGCGTCCTGCTCTGGGCGCGCCCCGGCGCCGAGGACGGCCTGATCGCCTACGAGGACCAGGTCCTCGCGATGGCAGCCGATCACCAGGGCCGGGTGCTGCAGCGCGTCAGGGGCGGCGGTGCAGACGGTCAGCCGCTGGAAATCCAGCTTCTCGAGTTCGCGTCAGCGCAGGCGCTCGATGAGTTCATGGCCGACCCGCGGCGGCAGTCGCTCACCGCCGAGCGGGACCGGGTGATCGCGAAGACCGAAGTCATCGACGTTCAGGTGGTGTCCTGACCGGGCTCCTCGTCCGGAAGCGCGAGTGGCGGGCGGTTGATCGCTGGCATCACCGACGTGAGCTCGGCACTAGCCCTGGCCACTTGCTGCTGTCTCTGGTGTTTCTTTTCGGCTCTCACCGTGGCGGCGTCCAGCCGCTCGCTCATCGTGCGCATCCGGCGGGCTCGCGCTTGTGCCTTGATGATGCGGTCGGCCGCGTACAGAACCGGCACCCCAACGACAACACACACGATGAGCAGGACAAACACAGATCTTCCTTCCCTCGAAGAGAGCGTCCCGGAGGTCCCAGGCTATGCGACTACCCCGCGGTGCCCCGTTCGCACACGCGGTCGGCGGGGGAATGGCCCGCGGCGGCGGGTCCGCGCGATGCCCGGTCTTGCGGCATGACGATGCGCGGCGGACGGCAGCCGCGGCCCGCCGCGCATGCTGGGGAAG
Organism: uncultured Actinomycetota bacterium; assembly: GCA_963778075.1. Taxonomy (GTDB): domain Bacteria; phylum Actinomycetota; class Actinomycetes; order Streptosporangiales; family Streptosporangiaceae; genus JASHPR01. The sequence goes on from CAVZTJ010000003.1 coordinate 338,575, forward strand.
GGGTCACTTGGTCTGCGCGGCGGCCTTCTTGGCGCCGGAGTCCTTCTTCGTGTTGTCGCTGGCCGTGAGCACCGGCGCGGAGGCGGCGATCACGTCCTCGGCGAACTTGCGCTGCGCGGCGAGCAGCCGCTCGGCGAAGTCGTAGGCGTCGGAGACCAGCTCGCCTGGCTTAGGCAGCTTGTCGGCGAGCGGCGGCGTGGGCAGCGATGGGGTGAGGACGGGCTGTACCAATGATCTAGGAGCTTCGGGTGCAGCATACGCACCTCAGGCTCCTAGATCTTTAAAATCGAATACCCGAACGAATCTTGACCGATACGGCTGGGACTGGCGGGATTAGTGGTACAGCGCGGAAGCGGTTCAACACGCATCAGGCGCCCGGCCACGCGCGGCGGCTCGCCGTCTCTCTTGCGGCACGCACGGGGCGCGAGCCGCCTTCCAGACTCGAGATCCAACACAGTACGGTACGTAACCGCGCCAATGTCAAATGAGCGGCCGGTCAGGTGGCCAGGTGCCTGGCCAGGAACGCGATCGCCTTGGGCACCGCGTCCTCCCGGTTCGCCCGCTGCGCCAGGCCGTGCCCCTCGTTGCCGTAGACGAGCAGTTCGCACTCCTGGCCGCGGGCCGTGAGGACGGCGTGAATCTGCTCGGCCTCGCTCAGCGGAACCCGCGGGTCGTTGGCCCCGTGGATGATGAACAGCGGCGCCCGCAGCTGATCGATCCGGGTCAGCGGCGACGCCTCGCGCAGGAACTCCCGGTCGGAGGCCAGGCTGCCGTACTCGCGCTCGCGGTAGGCCCGCCGGTAGGCGGAGGTGCTCTCGAGGAACGTGACCAGCGAGGAGATGCCGACGATGTCCACGCCCGCGGCCCACAGGTCCGGCTGGAAGGCCAGCCCGGCCAGCACCATGTAGCCGCCGTAGGAGGCGCCCCACAGCGCAGCGCGGGCCGGGTCGACGCCGACGCTGGGCAGCCAGGCGTGGATCGCGGCCAGGTCGGCCACCGAGTCAAGCCGGCGGCGGACGTCGTCGGCCTGGTACCAGCGCTTGCCATAACCGGTCGAGCCGCGGACGTTCGGCACCACGACCGTGTGCCCGGCCGCGGCCAGTGCCTGGGAGAACGGGTTGAAGTTCTGCCTGGCCTGAGCCTCGGGGCCGCCGTGCACGACCAGCACCGCCGACTCGTCCAGGGCGCCGCCCGCCGCGGCGCGGTACACCAGGCACGGCACGTGCTGCCCGTCCGGGGTGGGCACCCGGTGCGACTCGGGCTCGACGGCCCGCTCGCAACCCAGTGCCCGGGCCGAGTGGGTGAGATGCCGCACGGCGCCGGTTGCAGGATCGGCGCTGAGCACGTCGCCGGGCGCGGTCGGCGCGCTGACCGAGAGCGCGATCGCGCTCCCGTCCGGGGCCCAGCACGGGTCGGGCAGCCGGATGTCGGTCACGCAACCCGAGGCCGGCAGCTCCAGACCGCGCAGGCGCGCGCCCGTGGCTGGGTCGTGCAGCGACAGGACGGACGCGCCGTCGTCGTTGCGCTCGACCAGCAGGCGCGATCCGTCCGGCGCGAGCCAGCCGACGAGGTCGGCGTCGTCGTCGGTGACCAGCCACCGCCACCCGTGCGTGGCCAGGTCGTAGCAGGCGATGCCGGTGAACTCGCGGCCGGTGTTGGAGGTGAAGATCAGCCCGTCGCTGCCGGGCAGCCAGCCGAGGCGGTAGTTCACGGCCGGCGCGTCGGGCTCGGTGACCTCGGTCACGCCGGACCCCGGCGGCGCGGTCAGGTCGACGAGCAGCACGTGCGCCGCCCTGGCCGTGACGGCCGAATCGACGGCCAGCGCGAGCCAGCGCCCATCCGGTGACAGCCTGGCCTCATGGATCCACCCGTTGCCAAGGACGAGGGCTCGCTCGGTTCCGTCGGTCAGATTTCTGATGACCGGATCGAACGTGACGCCGTCCCGCCGGTTGGTCAGGTAGCAGATCTGGTCCGGCGTGACATCGGCCAGGTCGTGGATGAAGTCGGGATCGCGCACCACCGGCTCGAGGTCGCCCACCGTGGCCGCGCCGGGCCTGGGCAGCCGCAGCAGCGACAGCTGGTACCGCTCGTTGCCGCCGTCGTCGTGCGACACGATCACCGCGCGCTGGCCGGGCAGGTAGCGGCCGCTGCACGCCCCGGGCAGCGCGGTGAGCGGGACCTCGGTGCCATCCGGCTGGATCTCGACGAGCTGGACCGAACCGGTCGCGTCGCTGCCGGCCAGGATGCGGCCCTCCGCGTCCACGTCGAACGCCCGGTACAGCGTTATGGCGAGCAGCTTGGCGATGTCCATAAGGGGGCATTCTCACACTAGTCGCCCCGGCCGCGCCACCGGCCACGGCGGGACGCTCGACGCGGCGCTGCGTGCCCCGAGCCAAATCGGCGGCCGACTCCCGACCATCAGGACTCGGCAAAATCCTCCTAAAGGCAAAGGCCGCCTGGCTTCCATCCTCGTCCTCTAGGGAAGGTCTCAAGTTAGCCAATTAAGGCGGGAAACCGGCCGCTAGTTCGGCAACGCGGGTCGCGGGCCATTTTCGGGGGAGTTGCAATCGTTGACAGCAATTAAGCATGCCCAGATGCACTCGTTCGCCTCGGCCCGCCGCGCCTTTGCCGTGTCGATGGGCAAGGTCGTTCGCGACGGGAGCCGCCGCCTCGGGAAAGGGAACGGCAGCGCCGTCCCAGGTGCCGTGGCGCTCGCCATAGATCCGGACATGCTGGCCAGTCTCGCCTCGGAGATCCCGCAGGGAGCGGTGCTGGTCACTGGCTCCAACGGCAAGGGCACCACGTGCAGGCTGCTTGCTGGGGTCATGCGCGCCGCCGGGCTGCACCCGATACTCAACCGCGAGGGCTCCAACCAGCTGTCCGGGCTCGCCACCACGATGGTGGCCAGCTCCGGGCGGTTTGGCCACCTGCGCGCCGACGACCGGGCGATCGGCCTGTTCGAGATTGACGAGGGATCATTTCCGGGGATTGTCGGCCAGATCGGCAGGCCGCGCGCGCTGGTCTTCACGAACGTCTTTCGTGACCAGCTCGACCGCTACATGGAGCCGGCATACATGACGTCGATGCTCGAGCGGGCAATGCAGGAACTGCCCGCCGACACAACGCTCGTGCTGAACGCCGATGACCCAAGGGTCGCGTATCTGGCCCCGGATATGGAAAACCCGAGACTGTATTTCGGAATCCAGGACACCGGGCTCGCCAGAGACGGCACCGATCCCACCTCGGATTTCCCGCGGTGCCCGCGCTGCGGCAGTGAGCTTGCTTACCGGTGCGTTTTCTACGCCCACCTCGGCCACTGGTCATGCCATCACTGCGGGCTGGCCCGCCCTCAGCCGCAAGTCAGGCTCACCAAGATCGAGCTGCTCGGATCGGCGTCCTCGCGGGTCCAGGTCGCCACGCCGGCGGCGGAGATGCTGATCGAGGTCCCGCTGCCCGGGCTCTACAACGCCTACAACGTGGCCGCGGCGATCGCCGCTGCCACCGCCTGCCAGCTGCACGAGCGCGCGTTTCTTGCGATCCAGCGGGTCAGGCCGAGCTCGCTGCGGATGGAGCGGATCAAGGTCGCCGGCCACGACGTGTACCTGACCCTGGCCAAGAACGCCAACGGCTACACCGAGGTGCTGCGCGCTGTGCTCAGCGACGGGCGGCCCCGGCGGATCATGCTCGGCCTGAACGACTACGAGGGCAAGCAGCCGGACACGTCATGGATCTGGGACGTGGACTTCGAATCCGTGTGCGGCCTGATCCCGTCGCCGGTTGTCACGGGGAACCGCGCTTACGACCTCACCGTGCGGCTGAAGTACGCCGGGTGGCTCGGCGCCACCAAGGAGACCACGCTCACGACCGAGCCGGACCCGGTGCGGGCGTTCCAGCGCGCGCTCGCGCGCACCCCCTCGGGCGAGCCGCTGTGGCTGGTCTCCACTTCGATCGTGCTGCAGGAGGTACGGCGCTGGCTGCGGCAGCAGGGGTTCGTCAGAGAAGTGTGGCGAGAGCAAGAACAGCTTGCAGGAACGGTACAACGATGAAGATCACGCTCGGATGCCTGTATCCGGACATCATGTCCACCTACGGCGACCGCGGAAACGTCGCGACTATCCGGCGCCGGTGCGAATGGCGCGGCATCGCGGTGGACCTCAGGGAACTGCGGCTCGGTGACCCGGCCGGGCCAGACGACCTTGACCTCATCATCATCGGCAGCGGCGGCGAGTCGCAGCAGCGGCTGGTTGCCGCCGACCTGAACGAGGTCAAGGCGTCGGGCATCCGCGAGGCGGTGCATCAGGGAGCCGCGGCGCTGGCCGTGGGCAGCGGCTTCGAGCTGTTCGGCCAGTACTCGCGCTCGGGCGAAGGGGCCAAACTGCCCGGGGTCGGGCTGTTCGACGCCTGGACCATCGGGCACCGCGCAATCCTCAGCGACCAGTACGACTCGCTCACCGAGGCCAGGGCCGGCCGAGCCATGGGCGATCTGGTCGTGCGATGGCAAGACCGGCTGCTGGTCGGCTTCGAGAATCACGCCGGCCGCACGTACCTGGGCCCGACCGCGACGCCGCTCGGGCGGGTGGTCAGCGGGGTCGGCAATAGCGGGGACGGAACCGAAGGCGTACGGCTTGGCAACGCGGTCGGCACCCACCTGCGCGGCCCGTGCCTGCCGAGAAATCCGGCGCTGGCCGACTTCCTGATCGCCGCCGCGCTGCGGCGGCGATACGGCGACGTGGACCTGCCGGAGCTGGCCGACGACGTCGAGCTAGCGGCCCGCGAGGCGGCAATGCAGCGCGCCAGGATGGCGTCGCGCGCCCGCCTCGGCCGCGTCATTCTGCGCAGGCCCTCCCGGCGCCTCAGCCCCGCCGACGCGCCGACCGGGGGAAGCTGATGACCACGGCCGAACGCCGCACGCAGCCAGGCGCTCCCGCTGGCCCGGATCTTGCCGCCGGCACCGTCGGCGCCGCTGACCCGGAGGCGCTCGACGTAGCCGCCGGCTCCGATGCGCTCGGCGTCGTGGCCGGGCCCGATGGCGTAGCCGCCGGCTCCGATGCGCTCGGCGTCGTGGCCGGGCCCGATGGCGTAGCCGCCGGCTCCGATGCACTGGACGTCGTGGCCGGGCCCGATGGCGCACCGGGCGGCCCGACCAGGCGCCGGGCCAGCATGTTCCGGTCCAGCAGCGTCATGGCGGCCGGCACCCTGGCCTCCCGGTTCACCGGGTTCCTGCGCACGTTCGTGCTGCTGTACGCGCTCGGCACCAAGAACCTGGGCGACGCGTACAACGTCGCTAACTCCGTGCCCAACGCGGTGTACAACCTGGCCGTCGGCGGGATCCTCACCGCGGTCGTGGTGCCGCTGCTCGTGCACGCGGCGAAACGCAACCACGACGGGGGTGAGGCCTATGACCAGCGGATGTTTACCCTGGGCGTGCTCGCGCTTGGCATCATCACCGCGATCGCGACGGCGGGCGCGGTACCCATCACCGCGGTCTACGGGCACGGCATAACGAACCCGGCCACCTATCACCTGACCGTGATCTTCTCGTACTTCTTCCTGCCGCAGATCTTCTTCTACGGAGTCGGTTCGCTGGCCGGCGCGATCCTCAACGCCCGCGGCAGCTTCGCGGCGCCGATGTGGACGCCGATCATCAACAACATCGTCGTGATCGGTGTCGGCATCGCGTTCGTGGCCATCGCGGGCCTGAACAGCACCCCGGCGAGCTTGTCCCCACACGAGGTGGAGCTGCTGGCCATCGGGACCACGCTCGGCCTGGCCGCGCAGACGGCCGGGCTGATCCCCTCGATGCGCGCGGTCGGGTTCCGCTGGCATCGCAGGTTCGACTTCCGGCGCGCCGAGATCTCCGAGATCGGCCGGATGGGCGGCTGGATGCTCGGCTACGTGATCACCACTCAGATCTCGTTCATGGCCACCACGATCGTGTCCAACAACGCGGGGGCGCGAGTCTGCGCGAGCTGCGCCGGGGCCGGCTACGCCACGTTCGCGAACGCCTGGACGATGTTCCAGCTGCCGTACGCGATCGTGGGCGTCTCGGTGATCACCGCGATGCTGCCGAGGATGAGCGCGCACGCGGCCGAGGGTTCTAACGAGCTGGTCACCAGGGACTTCTCCGCCGCGACCCGGCTGTCGTCGGCCCTTGTGGTCCCCGGAGCGCTGATCCTCGCCGTGCTCGGGCCGCCGCTGGCGCAGGTGCTGTTCGGGCACGGCAGCACGTCGGTGGCGTCCGCCAGGTACCTGGGCGTGGTGTTTGGCGTGCTGTCTCTCGGACTCCTGCCGTACACGCTGTTCAACCTGCAGCTGCGGGTCTTCTACGCGATGCGGGACAGCCGCACCCCCGCGGTCATCGGCGGGATCTCGATGGCCGTCCGGATCGTGTGCAGCTTCACCGCGCTGGCCATCCTGCCGCCCGGCTACGTCGTCGCCGGGGTCGCGGCCGGGTTCGGCATCTCGAACCTGGTCATGGTGGCGGGGCTGTGGCGGGCGCTCGACCGCAGGGTTGGCAGCCTGGACAACCGCCGGATCAACCGGACCCTGCTACGGATGCACCTCGCTGCGGTTCCCGGCATGGTCTTCGCGATCCTGGTGATGGTGCTGATCGACGTCGTGGCGCGGCCCGGGATGCTGGGCGCGGTGGCCACGGTCGTCGTCGGTGGCGGCGGCGGCCTGCTGCTCTACTGGCTGGCCGGCCGGCTGCTGAAGATCGACGAACTCCGCGAGGTGACCGGCATGGCCCGCGCCCGCCTCCGCCTGCGGGCCAGCGGGTAACTCTGCTTTCCATCACGGCCTACCGCGGCGAGATCACCGCGCCGGAGGTGCTCCAGGTGAGCCCGCGCCCGGACGGCAAGGTCGAACTGTGGCTTGCCGACGTCGGCGGCGCGGGCGGGGTTCGACTGGCCGGTTTCGCGCCTGGCACGTTTCGCACACGAGCTGGGTGCCGGGCAGGCCCGGTGGGCTGGCCGGGTGCCGGATACCCCCTGGCTGTCCCGCCGCTGGCTGGCGCAGTATCTCGCCGCCGGGCCGAGCCGGTTCGTGCGCATCGACGCCGCCGACTGGGACCGCTCGCGACGACCTGGAGCGGGCTTCCTACGCCCGGGACACCGACGCCGTCTCGAGGCTGCAGCGCCTGACCGATCTGGTCGCGCTCATCGCCGGATGGGCTGCCTCAATTCCGAAATGAACATCGGAATAGCCAGGGAGACGGCGGTGGCGGGGACGGCACGGATCACACGGCTCAGCGGATTGGCCGGCCGTTGGCCGCCAGCAGGGCATGCCAGGCGTCGCCCGATGCGGCGGCATCCGGGAATTGCTGCCCGAGTACGCGCTGGCACAGGTCCTCGGGCGGGGCGAAGGCGACGCCGAGGCCGTTGAGCGCGTCGTCGGTGTGCACCAGGAGCTCGACGCAGGCCCGGCCGACGTAGTCGGCAGCGCTCGAAGGGCCGGTGACGTGGTACGCGCGCACGCCGGGCGGCGTGACCGCGGCGACGGCCGCCAGCCCGGCCGCCACCGGAATGATGGAGTCGATGACCTCCTCGTTGGTCGCGTCCGGCCAGCGCGTCACGGCCACGCCGATGAAATGCTCGCACCGGCTGGCCAGGTAGAGGGTGTACTTCGCCATGGCGCCGATCATGTGCGAGATCGTCTGCTCGATGTCCCACTCGAGCGGGCCGGCCCGGACCGACCAGTCCCGGCCGGCGACCGGCCGCAGCGCGGCCTCGGCCGTTGCCGCCGCGGTGACCACATCATCGGCCATCAGCGCTTCCTGCACCTGTCACGCTCCCTCTGTGTTCCGCCGGCGCCTGCCATTGTTTAGTAGCTGACAGCACTTAAGGACGGGTGCCCGACGGCGTCATATCCTGCTGGGCGTGCCACTGGCTTTTCCGGACCCACCCCTAGCGGCTGGCGGGATCGTCCTTCGCACCTTGGAGCCCCGCGACGTCCCCTGGATCACCGCGGCCTGCTCCGACCGCGAGCTGAGCCGGTATGTCCCGGGGATTCCCTACCCCTACGCCGAGGCGGATGCCCGCGCCTTCATCGGGCGAGCCGCGCGCGCCTGGGCCGAGGGCAGCGAGGCGACGTTCGTGATCTCCAGTGTGCCGGACGGTGCGGGCCTGGGCACGATCGGGCTGCACCTGGCCGCCGGTGATGCTGGTCTGGCCGAGGTCGGCTACTGGCTGACCCGGGAGGCTCGCGGCCGCGGCGCGGCCACGATCGCTGTTCAGCTTGTGTCCCGATGGGCCTTCGCGGCAGTGGGCATCGACCGGCTGAGCCTGCAGACCGCACCAGGGAACGTGGCCTCACAGCGCGTTGCCGAACGAGCGGGCTTCACCCGCGAGGGCCTGCTCCGGGCCTGGCTGCCAACGCCCGACGGCCGCCGACACAGCGTGATGTTCTCGCTGCTGGCAACCGACACAACCTCATGATCGCGAGAGCGGTACCTCCGTGAGGTCACCATGCCCGCGCTGGACCGGCACGGCCGCCGCCGCGCTGCTGCGCCGCTACGGCGACGTGATGACGCGGCTGTCGCTGTACGCGCCGTACCCAATGGATCCCGAGGTCACCGCGCAGATCACTGGCGACCTGCGCGGTGACCGGGGCCTCCCGCGCCTGGGGTCCTAAGACCCGATGACGCAGGGTGGGTCCTAAGACCCGATGACGCAAGGTGTTGTATACGGGTTCGAATTGACGCAGATCTGGACGGGATCGCGGTACATGCCGATCGACGGCAACGCTTGCCCCTGGAAGTTGAACAGGGTCTCGTTGTCGTCGGGCGTGCCAGACGGGCTGGAATCAGGTGCCCAGGAGACACCCGGGATCTACTCCGGCTCCCAGTAGAACATGCCAGCCCCGAGCCATGCGGGACGGCAGCCAGGCCAGGGTCAGCCCAGAAGTCGGAGTAGTGGATGTCGAGGTACAGTTTCAGGCCTGCAGCCTGGATGGTCTTGGCGAAGGCCAGGTCGCTGGCGAGGTCGTTGTAGCCAGCCGGCGGGTTCACCCACAGCCGCAGGCGGGCCCAGCCGGCGCCGTTTTGCGCCGTGATGTTCGCGGGATTGCCCGGAGCGCCGTTGTCGGTGAAGACGGCTCCGGCGGCGAGTTCCTGTGGGGTGAAGGAGAGATCTGACCCGAGCATCATCTTGGCCGCGGCCGGGTCGGGGCCGAAGAGCCGGAATTCCCCGATGCAGACCGGGGCGGAGCCACTGTCCCACACCTCGATCTGGGCGTACCGAGCGGACATGCTCGGCAGGTGGCCTTGTGCTGAGCTGGAACCCAGGGGCACGTACATCGGGCTGCCCGGGTCCAGGGCGACGTTGCGGGCCGTCGGCAAGGTGTGCCAGTCGCCCGGCTGGGTGGCCAGCGAGATCGTGGCGTTGGCGGAGGAGCTGGCGTTGTCGAGAGTGATGGTCCACGGTCAGGGTGTCGGGCCAGGAGTCCGTGCACCACGACGTGGCGCCGTCTCCGTCGATGGCGTTGGCGGGCGGGTTGCTGGGCTGCGAGGTCGCGGCGGTCGCCTGGCCCGATAGCGCCCAGTTGACCGTCGGAACCTGGCTCGCTCCCTGTGCCCTGGCCACGGTGGCCGAGCCCACCTGCGCGGCAGACGCCTCGGCCAGGTACGCAACCTCGATGGCATCGGCGCGGCACACGTCAAGCCGAGCAACCCACGATTTAGGATCGCATCTCGATGGCAGCTAGCACCGGGCCGTCGGAGTGTCCGGACAGCAGCGATCAGGCCGACGGGAGCGATGCACCGCACCGGGCTGCCAGGCGCCCGACCATCGAGGACGTGGCGCGAGTAGCGGGGGTGTCCCGGAGCACTGTCTCGCGGGTCCTGAACGGCGGCCTCCACGTTCGCCCCGAGGTCATCTCCAACGTCAACAACGCGGTAGGAGTCCTCGGCTACTCGGTTAACCAGGCTGCCCGCAACCTGGCGTCCGGCCGGACCGGCTCGGTTGCCTTCGTGATCTCAGAGGAGAGCGAGCATCTCTGCTCGAGCGCCACCCGCGGCTGGACGGACTGTTCGTGGCTTCCGACCTCATGGCAGTGGACGCGATGGTGGTGCTGAAGGGGTCGGGCCGGCGCATCCCGGAGGACGTTGCGGTGGTGGGCTTCGACGACTCCACTGCCGCCGTCCGTGCCGATCCTCCGCTCACCACCGTCCGCCAGTCTTTCGAGCAGTCGGCCGCCGAATCCGTGCGCATCCTGAACGAGCTGATCGCGCGGCCGGGCTCCGGCCCCCAGCATGTCCTGATGCCGACCAAGCTCGTGCGGCGGAGTTCTGCCTGACGGCCAATAAGCTCCGGGGAGCCGTGCCGGCCCGGAGCGTCGCGTAACGGCCCGTCTACCGGATCAGCGGATCCCGGGGCAGGCCGAGGATGCGCTCGGCGATCTGATTGCGCTTGATCTCTGACGTGCCCCCGGCGATCGACATCGACCGGTTCAGCAGCACCAGCGTGCCCGCCATGCTGGCCGGGCCGTCGAGGAACGCGAGGTCGGGGCCGGCCAGCTCGGCCAGCATGGCCGCGCCCTCGTGCCCGTTCTCCGACAGCAGCAACTTGGTGATGTTGCCCTCGGGGCCGGGCCCGCCGCCGGCCACCGCGCGGTAGGCGGCGCGCAGGTTCAGCGCGGTCATGGTCTGGGTGCTGGCCAGGAACCGGCCGACCCGCCCGGCGCCGCCGGCCAGCCGCTCCGGGTGCGCGTCCAGCGGCCCGATCACCGCGTCCGGCGGCAGCGTGAACACGCTGCCGCCCCCGCCGCCGATCGACACGCTCTCGTTGCCGAGGGTGGCCCTGGCGACCGTCCAGCCGCCGTCGACCGGCCCGACCACGTCATCGTCCGGGACGAACACGTCGTCGAAGAAGACCTCGTTGAACTCCGAGCCGCCATTCGGCATCCGCAGTGGCCGGACCGTGACGCCCTTGGCGTGCATGTCGATGACCACCATCGTGATGCCGTCGTGCTTGGGCGCGTCCGGGTTCGTGCGCACGGTGGCGAAGCCGTAGCCGGCGTGCTGTGCGCCGCTGGTCCAGACCTTCTGGCCGTTGATCAGCCAGCCCCCGCCCTCCTCCCCGTCCACTCTGGTCGCCCTGGTCCTGATGCCCGCGGCGTCGGATCCGGCACCCGGCTCGCTGAACAGCTGGCACCAGCTCACCTCCTGGTTCAGCGCGGCCGGAACCCAGCGGGCAACCTGCTCCGGCGTGCCGTACTGGATCAGGGTGAGGATCACCCAGCCGGTGATCCCGAGGGACGGGCGCTTCAGGCCGGCGGCGGCGAACTCCTGCTCGATGACCAGTTGCTCCACGGCGCCGGCGTCCCGGCCCCACGGCTTTGGCCAGTGCGGCATCAGCAGCCCGGACTCGATCAGCGCCTGCTTTCGCGCCTCGCGGCCGGCGTCGCGCAGACGCTGCACCTCCGGCCGGATCGAGGCGCGGATCTCCTCGGCCTCGGGCGGCAGGTCGATCGCCGCGGCCCGGCTGATCCCGCTGCGGACCTGGTCGGTCACGTCGATCGCGGCGACCTCGGCGTCGACGAGAGCCTGGATGGCGGCGGCCCGCCGCAGGTAGAGGTGTGCGTCGTGTTCCCAGGTGAAGCCGATCCCGCCGTGTACCTGGATGTTGAGCTGGGCATTCGCAGCGGCGCTGGGCACCGCCAGGGTCGCGGCGATCGCCGCCGTGTAGCTGAGCTGGTCGCCGTCGGCGGCGCGGGCCGCGTCCCACACCGCGGCCGTGGCGAGCTCGGCCGCGACGAGCATGTTCGCGCAGTGGTGCTTCACCGCCTGGAACGTGGCGATCGGCCGGCCGAACTGCTCCCGGACCTTGGCGTACTCTGCCGCCTGCTCGGTGACCTCGCGGGCGACGCCGGTGGCCTCCGCGGCGAACAGCAGCCGGGACAGGTCCGCGAGCACCTTGCGGGCCCCGGGCAGCACCGTGGCCGGCGCGCCGGTGAGGGTCACCCGCGCGATCCGCCTGGCCGGGTCCAGGTTGGCCGGGACCTCCGTCTTGACCCCACCGCCCGCGGTCTCGACGACCAGCACGTCGTCGCCCTGGGCCACGAGCAGCACGTCGGCGAGGTGCCCGCTCGCCGCGGTCCCGGCGTTGCCGGTCCCGTCGGTCACGTCACCGCGGAGCGCCACGGCCCCGATCGCCGAGCCGCTGGCCAGGCCGGGGAGAAGCCGGGCCTGCAGGTCCGGCGGGCCGGCCGCCGCAATCACCGCGCTCGCGATCACCGTCGGCACGAACGGCCCAGGGGCCACGGCGCGGCCGAACTGCTCGACGACGATCACCAGCTCGGACAGGCCGAAACCGGATCCGCCGTACTCCTCGGGCAGGTGCAGCCCGAGCCAGCCGAGCTTGCCCACCTCGCCCCAGAAGTCGGGCAGCCCGTCGGTCTTGGCCTCGAGCAGGTCCCGGGCAGCGGCGCGGGCGCCGCGCGCGGCGAGGAACTCGGAGACGGTCTGGGCCAGCGCCCTGTGGTCATCGGAGATCGCGATCGGCATGACTAAACCCTACGTGCCGTCCTCCTTCCCCAGAAGATCGCGCTGGAGCAGGAATTTCTGGATCTTGCCGAGCGGGGTCCGGGGCATTGCCGCGACAAAGGCCCAGCGGGTCGGCACCTTGAAGCGGCAACGTTCTGTTCGCATAGCGCCCGAAGTTCCGCCGCACTGGCTGACATCCCCGGGGCCAGTTCCACGCACGCGGCCACCTGCTCACCGAACACCGGGTCGGCAACGCCGACCACAGCCACCGCCGCGACGGCAGGGTGAGAAGCGATGATGTTCTCGATCTCGCGGGGGTAGATGTTCTCGCCGCCGCGGATGATCAGTTCCTTGAGTCGTCCCTGGATCCTCAGGTTGCCGTCGGCGTCCATCGAGCCCAGGTCCCCGGTGTGCAGCCAGCCGTCTGCGTCGATCGCAGCCGCGGTTGCATCCGGCAGTTCGAAGTAGCCGGCCATCACCTGATACCCGCGGACAAGAACCTCCCCGATCGCCCCCAGCGGTTGCGTCTGGCCGGTGGCGGGGTTGGCCACCCGGACCTCGACCTGAGGCAGCGGGCGGCCCACTGAGCCGGTCCTGACCTGGGGCGCATCATTCGAACGGATCGCGTGCGTCAGCCCGCTGGCTTCGGTCAGGCCGTAGGCGGTGTGGAAGCGCGCGCCCAGGCTGGACTCGATGCGCCGCACGAGTTCCGGGGACACCGGCATGCCGCCCGCTGGCACGACGCGGACCGAGGACAGGTCGCGGCGGGCGAAGTCTGGATGCCGGGTCAGCAGCGTGACCATCGTGGCGGCGCCTCCGGCGATGACCGGCGCTCGGACTCGATCAGCTCCAGCATCAGCCCGGGGTCGAAGGCGCACAGGACCTGGGTGCCGAGCAGCTGGAGCGGTCCCAGGGTCATGAATCCCACGGCGAGCTGGCGAACAAACCGCCGATAGGCCACCGACTCCCACTGCAGGTCCAGGTGGGAAATGAAGCCGGGTGTCAAAACCAGATCGACCGGCCCCGCACCCGTCACCTGATATGCCTCGTGGGCCTCGCGCTACGCGCGTAACACACCGGCGGCCGCTCCGACATACACCAAGCGTAAGAAGGCCCGGCCGGGGCTCACACTTCGGCCGTCCGCCACACCGACTCCTGTGCGAGGGTTGCGGCCAGCGTCCCGTCCCGGCTGAAGATCCGCCCGGTGTACATGCCGCGGCCGCCGGCGATCCACTCCGGCTGCAGGTCCATCAGCACCCAGTCATCGAGCGCGACCCGCCTGCGGAACCACACGGCGTGGTCGATGCTGGTCGGCGGGCCGATCCGGTCGAAGCCCGGCGTGTCCGGCAGCCCGGTGAACATGTCGGAGACGTACGTCAGGGCGCAGGCGTGCAGCGTGTCGTCGCCGAGCTCGTCGCTGGCCCGCATCCATACCCGCGACGGCCGACGCTGGTCCGGCTGCGCCTGCTCGGGGATCCGGATGTCTACGCCGACGAGCAGGCCATGGATGCCGCTGTCGGGCAGCTCGTCTGGCTGCGTGACAGCGGGCGCGGTGTGCGCCTGGTAGTCCAGGCCTGGCTCGGCGACGTGGAACGAAGCGGCCATGTTGAAGATGACCCTGCCCTCCTGCACCGCGATCACCCGGCGGTTGGAGTAGGAGCGGCCGTCGCGGTCCGCCTGCACGGTCAGCAGCACCGGGCGGGACGCGTCGCCGCGGCTCAGGAAGTATCCGTGCAGCGAGTGCGGGTGCCGCTCGGGAGCCACCGTCGCCGCGGCGGCGCGCAGTGCCTGCGCGGCGACCTGCCCGCCGTACAGGCCGGAGGGACCCTCGTGCAGGACCGGGGTCAGGAAGAGGTTGACTTCGACCCGCTCCAGGGTCAGCAGATCGAGCAGCCGCGGACTGCTCACGACGCGGTTCGCCTGGCCGGACATGGCCCATTGATATCACCGCATTTATCGCCTGCGCCGACGATGGCGGAGGTCATCGGAGCACGGTTCCGCGGGGCCGGCGCTCGTTCGCGACCAGGCGCGGGCTGCTAGCTGTGCTCACTAAGCTCAGGCACCGGATCGTAGCCGTGGCCTCCCCAAGGATTGCATCGGGCGATACGCCTGAGCGCCAGCCAGGAACCACGGATCCCGCCGAACCGGGTAATGGCCTGCTGGGCATAGACCGAGCAACTCGGCTGGTACCTGCATGGCGACGGCACGTGCGCCGTGCAGCGTTGATACCCGCGGATCATCCGTACCAAGACCCTGGCCGGCGAGGACTCAGGGCAGTCCGTGGTGTCCATGCGACCGCTCGGCTGCCGCTGGTCGATGCTGTTCCGCTGGTCGATGCTGTTCCGCTGGTCGATGCTGTTCCGCGGGTCACGGCTGTCCCGCTGGTCATTGCTGCACCTCCGCTTGGCGGTGCACTCCGTCCGGTGCTGCGTCAGCGCCTGGAGGTGTTTCGCCGTCTCGTGATTCTGTGCTGCCTGCAGACTCGATTTCGATCGCCTCGCTGGCGGGCGTCGCGACCTCGACCAGAGCCGGGCGGACCACCCTGGTGTCGTAGATCCAGCCAGCCGGACGTGGCCGACCACCTGACCTGGCCGATCGCCCGGAGTCAGTGGCACCGCCAGCGCCTCCTGCGTGGCGGCGTCAAACTCGTCGAAATCAACCGCGATCGCCGTGAAACCCTGGAGAGAGAGCATCTCAGAAAGCTCATCCGCGACCGTCGCGGCGAACTCAGAACCTTCCTGATCGAGACGGTCGATTAGCATGAACATCCGTCGCGCCAACGGCATGATCAGCATTCCTTCGATGGTCGACCGGGCAGCGGTCAGTTCCGCATAGAGGGCGTCAAAGGAATTTGCGCCTTCCCTGTTCTGAGCCAGCCTGCGGGTGAAGAGATCGGCCAGGTAGTCAAGCTTTTTGGCCAGTGACTCCTGATCGTCGTTGTGCTCGTCGTCCGCCACGCAATCAACCCCGTCCCGGTGTACGTGTTCCCAGGGACTTGGCCCGGGTCACGGTGATGCCCCTCGCATCGATTTGGTTCCACTTCCAGCCGGGCCGCCAGGACAGCAGATAGAAGCCTCCGCCCACAACGGCCAGGGCAACGATGCGGAGCAGGGCGTTGGCGTGGAAGGCTGCACCAATCACACCAAGAATCACGGCTATGACCAGGTAGCCTACGCAGCCGGCCGTGGTGCAGCCGGCGGCCACACCGCTGCATCCGCCTTGGGTCCGCGCTCTGCTCGTGCCGATTTTCAGCACCGAAGTAAAACCAGGCATCCGGACGTGCCTGGCAGCTGCCCAGTTGACGAGCCTTAGGTTAGCCGCGATGGTATTTTTAAGTTCAGGGCTCACGATAGTGAGCAGCGATGCGCTGTAAGCATGTCGCGGGACGGGGCGATCTGCTCGGCCTTTGTGATGACGTGGCCGACGCCGACCGGGGTCCAGAGATTCAGCGCCGCTTCGTTCAGCGCTGCACCCAAGTAGAAAGTGAACTCATCGACATCGGGGTGCTCGGCATGCACCTGCTCGAGGATGGGGATGGCTTGCTCGGGTCGATTATTATTGAGCAAGATCCCGGCCGTAGCCACTTTGTAGAGTGGTTTTTGCGGCGCCAGCCTGGATGCCTCTTCGTAGCATCGCATGGCTTGTCCGTCATCACCCCGTGATTCGTAAACAGAGCCCAGGTCGAAATAGTATGAATCTTCGTTCGGCTTAAGCCTGATGGCCTCGTTCAGTTCGAAGATGGCATCATCGGGTCTGCCGATGAGGAAGTCTGCGTTGCCTCGCACGGCCCATGCCTCGTGGTGTGAGGCCTGACGGTCGGTGGCCTGCCGGGCGGCGTAGGCGGCCGACCGGGGGTCGTTTCTGGCGAGGAACTCCTTGGCGCGAGCGAGCCAGTCGGTACCCTCTTCGCTGGATTGCTGGGTGGGGACCGGTGGCACATACGAAGCGAGCTGCTGGTCGTATGCGGCTCGGCTGCCCGGATCTAGCAACGTGGTCTCGGCTGTGTCGATCATGCGGACACGGTCTTCCGCCTCACGCTGACGTCAATGCTGGGTGCCTGCTGGCGCTTGATCCAGGTCGGCGTTGACGCTTGATTGCTTCCTTAATTTCCGCTGGGGTTGCTCGCGGGTTTATCTCAAGGAGCTCATAGTAATTGGTTAGAATCGTAGTAGTTGTCATTTAATTTATCTCCAGCTTCCGGATCTCGTGCCTAGCCGTTTCCACTTCGCCGTCGGTAAGATTTGAGACGCGCTCTATTTCCATATCTGCCAGTTTCTTTTCTGTGGTAGCGTCGAAGATCTCGGCAAAAATAATCCCATCGGGATCGAATGACATCTTGACTTGGAGGGGAGCCCCTTTGGGATAGGGCGGCAAGGTGACCTTGCTTTCGCCGACCACTTTCACGAAATCTGGATCTGGGTCGTCGCCTTCGGTTACCTGGACCTTCCAGATCCGCTGGTTGTCTTCAAGGGTCTGGAAAACGTCCGTGCCAAAGGCTGGAATCGTCGCGTTGTGTTCAATGAGAACGAAATTGCGGAGAACGTTGGTGTCCTCGTCGATGGCCAGGATGCCCAGGCCGAGCGCGGCGACATCATTTACCCTGACCTTTCCATGCTTCGCCCCTGACAACTCAGGCAACGCGGCGGCGTCATCTTCGGAAGCGCACAGGTGCGCTTGGATGGCAGCCCCGAGAGCCACGACCTCATCCGGGTTGATAGATCGCTCGGGCTCCTTGCCGCTGATGCGGCTGATCATTTCCTGCACCATTGGCATGCGGGTCGAGCCACCCACGAGAAGAAGCTTGTCAATATCGGTCCAGCCGAGGTTGGCTTCCTCAAGCGCGGTTTCGATGATGTGCTGGGTGCGCCCGAGCAGACCTTTGGTCAGATTCTCGAAAGTTTCTCGGGTAACTGGAATCGTAAAAGTACGGCCGTCGGCCATGATGAATACCTTGGTCTCGGTCGTGGTGGTCAGGGTCCGTTTTGCCATCTCGGCCTTGTCGCGAAGCTCCGCCGTCCGGAGGTCGTCGTCGAAGAGGTCCGGCCCATCCTGCTTGAGAACCTGCTCGTTCAGGTACTTCATGAGCTCGTTGTCCCAGTCGAACCCGCCAAGGTTCCTGTCACCGATGGTGCCGATCACATCGAAACTGCCGTCGGAAATTTTCATGATGGTCACGTCGAACGTGCCACCACCTAGGTCGTATACGAGAATCGTTCCGGTCGCCTGACTGTCAAGGCCGTATGCCAGCGCCGCAGCTGTAGGTTCGTTCAGACGCGTCTGACGTTAAGGCCGGCGATGACGCCAGCGTCCATGGTTGACTTCCGCCGCGCGTCGTCGAAGTAAGCTGGAACAGTTATGACAGCGTCGGTCACCGGAGTGCCCAGGGCCATCTCGGCGTCTTCTTTGAGGCGCTTGAGTATGATTGCCGAAACCTCTTCCGCGGTGTACTGCCGGTCGTCAGAGGTGACGAATTTCCAGCTCCGGTCGCCCATTTTGCGCTTGACGAATTGCACGACGTCCTCTGGAGCGGTTGGGGCTGTCCGTTTCGCCATAGCGCCGACCAGGGTCATGTCTCCCTGGAAAAGGACAACAGAGGGGGTCAGCCGATCCCCTTCACGATTGGGCACGATCTCTGGCTTCCCGAGGTTGCTCACCACGCCGATCGCAGAGTAGGTCGTTCCCAGGTCAATCCCAATAAGGCCCATCGGGTCGCACTCCTTTTAACGCAGATGACTGAATAGAAACGGCTCCAGGGCACCGTGGATGACGAAGGCACGATTGGGGCTGACGACTTAAACCAGGAGCGGCCTAACTGCCCAAGCATGTGGAGATCAGCCAGTGGCATAATGGAGGCGCTGAATGTCGAGCCGGATTTCGGCAGCCCGACACTCCGGCGGCATGACCGGCGCCGGTCCTGACCACGAGCGACGTGGAGGTAAGCGGATGTAATAAACGGCGGAAGCTAAGTAACGAGATACGGCATGCGGGGAATGCCTCTTCCGCCTCGCTGACAGACGACGGGCCTAACGAAACCCGCCAAGAGGCATGGCAAACAGCATCGACGCTTGATCCCACAACCCCCCCTCCCACCAGAACACTGCAACCGTGTGCGCAGTTTAGTGCGGCGATCAAACTGGCGCTAGAGATCTGTGGGGTAGATCGGGACGGATAGTACCGCGGCGGGTGGGAGGCATCAAGATGAACTCAAGCGGCGACTACCCCATGAGCTGCTCAAGCGGCGAACTACCTGCTCAGCTCGGTTGTATTGGAGAAGAGAGCTGGAGCCGCGAGCCACTTCACTAATTACCTTGCTACTCGTGCTACGCGCATCCTGGCATGTTATCTGCTTTATATCCTCTTTAAGGCGTTACTTTCCGGCAAGTCGCTTTCTCTAGCAATGTTCCTTTCTATCCGATACTGCTGCCGGGCCCGCAGGTACCGCCCCTTCGTGGACTGTTGCGCGCGAGCCTGCCAGCACCCCTGTCGAGCACCCGGTGTCAGGACGTACAGCCAGGCACCCTGGCTGGATGAATGATCGAGGAGTACGGCGATCTGATCGCTGTGCCGCGCGTTTTCATTGGGTGGATGGCGGAAGGATTTCCTGGTGCGAGTGATCGGGGTCGGCGTCTGAGGCGGCCCCTCGGAGTCACCGTTCGCTGGCGTACAGCTGCTCGCCAGCGGCCCCCGGCACCCAGTCAAGCTCCTTCTCGAAATGAACGGTTGTCCCGTCACGGCCGCCGGTCAGCCGCAGGTTGTCCACCACGGCGTCCATGATCTTCAGGCCGCGGCCGTGCTCGGCGGTGAGGGCAACGCCTGCGTCGGCTAGCGGCGCGCGCGCGGCGGGTACCGCGAACCCGCCGCCCTTGTTCACGACCTCGATGACGCACCGT
Source organism: uncultured Actinomycetota bacterium (assembly GCA_963778075.1). GTDB lineage: Bacteria > Actinomycetota > Actinomycetes > Streptosporangiales > Streptosporangiaceae > JASHPR01. The sequence goes on from CAVZTJ010000003.1 coordinate 357,946, forward strand.
CCGTCCGTAACCCGCGCCAGCACCTCGTACTCATCCGTCTGCGCGGCGTGCAGGACGACGTTGGCGCAGGCCTCGCTGAGCGCCAGGGCGATGTCGGTCCGGGTTTCCGGCGTCACGCCGAGCTTCTCCAGGCATCCGTCCATGACCTGACGGCTGACCGGCACGCTCGCCGCTTCGCGGGGCAGGTCCAGCACCATCTTGATCTCCACGGCGTTACCTCCGGGGGCAGGCGGTCGCGTCCGCCCACCACCTTCCCCGGCTTGCTCATTACTAACGCCCGCCTCGCCGGACCGAGCGTCAGATCGTCCGTTGCGGCAGGCCAGGGTATTCCCCTTTCGGGCAAGAACGCGCAGAGTAATGCCCTAGGAGGTGCGGCACGGTGGGTGATGCGGTCGTCGGCGTGGTGGCGAACCCGCTGTCCGGCCGCGACATCCGGCGGCTTGTCACGCAGGCGTCGGTCTTCCCCACGGCCGAGAAGGCCAGCATGATCCAGCGGATGCTCACCGCGTTCCAGGCGGTGGGCGTGGATCGCGTGCTGCTGTCCACTGACCTCGGCGGGATCTCCGCGGCGGTGCTCCGCGCCATCGGGCAGCGCCGCAGCCAGGGCGCGGCGCTGCCGGAGGTGGAATTCCTCGACGGTCGGCCGATCCGGCAGACCGCCCAGGACACCGTCGATGCCGTCCGGCGCATGGTGGACGCTGGCGCGCGGGTGGTGGTCTGCCTGGGCGGCGACGGCACCGCGAGGGTCGCCGCAACCGCGATCGGTGACGCGGCGATGCTGCCGCTGTCGACCGGAACCAACAACGTGTTCCCGGCGGTCAGGGAGGCAACGATCGCTGGCCTGGCCGCGGGCCTGGTCGCGACCGGCGCGGTGCCCGACGAGGGCGTGACCACGCGGGCCAAGCTGCTCGAGGCAAGGGCCGGCGGCCGTGCCGAGACCGCGCTCGTCGACGTTGCCGTGTCCACCGAGCGCCACGTGGGGGCGCGCGCGCTGTGGGACCCGGCCACGCTGACACAGATCTTCTGCGCGTTCGCCGAACCTGACGCGATCGGTCTCTCCAGCATCCTGGGGCAGCTTGCGCCGGTGGACCGGCACGAGCCGCGGGGGGTTCTCGCCGGAATCGCGGCCGGCGCGCCGCGGCGAGTGCTCGCGCCCATCGCGCCCGGCCTCGTCGTGCCGGTCGGGGTGACGCGGGTCGAGCAGATGCTCCCCGGAACCGTCTATCCGATCGAAGCCAGGGCCGGGGTCATCGCAGTCGACGGTGAGCGCGAGCTCACCTTCGGGCCGGGCGATCAGCCCACGGTACGGCTGCGCACCGACGGGCCGCGGTGCGTGGACGTGCCGGCGGTCCTGGCCGCGAGCGCCCGCCTTGGCCTGCTCGTCCCCGACGTACCAGCGCCAACCGTCTAGGAGGAAGACACATGACCGACACGCTGGAGCGGAAGACGCTGACCCGGGAGCAACTGCTGGATGGGTACCGGACCATGCGGGCGATCCGTGAGTTCGAGGAACGGGTGCACCGGGAGTTCGCCACCGGCGAGATCCCGGGATTCGTGCACCTGTACGCCGGCGAGGAAGCCTCCGCGGCCGGGGTGTGCCTCACCCTCGACGATCGCGACACGATTGCCAGCACCCACCGCGGTCATGGGCACTGCATTGCCAAGGGCGTCGACGTCGGCGAGATGATGGCCGAGATCTACGGCCGCAGGACCGGAAGCTGCCACGGCAAGGGCGGCTCGATGCACATCGCCGACCTGTCCAAGGGCATGCTCGGTGCCAACGGCATCGTCGGCGGCGGCCCGCCGCTGATCTGCGGGACCGCGCTTGCCGCCAAGATCAAGGGCACCGGCGGGGTCAGCGTCGCGTTCTTCGGCGACGGCGGCAGCAACCAGGGCACCACGCTCGAGTCGATGAACCTGGCCTGCGTGTGGAACCTGCCGGCGATCTTCATCGCCGAGAACAACGGGTACGCCGAGAGCACGGCCAGCGCCTGGTCGGTGGCCAGCGACAACATCGCCGACCGCGCGGCCGGGTTCGGCATGCCCGGCGTGATCGTCGACGGCTTCGACTTCTTCGCCGTCTACGAGGCGGCCAGCGAGGCGATCGCCCGGGCCCGGCAAGGCGGCGGCCCGACGCTCATCGAGATGAAGTTCACCCGATACTTCGGCCATTTCGAGGGTGACCAGCAGACGTACCGTGCGGATGAAGTCGAGCGTGCCCGTGCAGAGCTCGACTGCCTTGAACGCTTCGCCGCCCGCGTGACCGAGACCGCCGAGCTCAGCAGGGCCGACCTCGACGAGATCGACGCCGAGATCGGCGCGGAGATCGACAAGGCGGTCGACGACGCCAAGGCCGCGCCGCTGCCGACCGAGGCAGACCTGCTCACCGACGTCTACGTCCGCTACTGACCTGAGAGGCTGGCCATGGCACGCAACATCACTTACCGCGAGGCACTGAACGAGGCGCTGACCCAGGAGATGGAGCGGGACGAGAGCGTCATCGTGATGGGCGAGGACAACGCGGGCGGCGAGGGAGCGCCCGGCGAGCATGACGCGTGGGGCGGCGTGCTCGGCGTGACCAAGGGGCTGTACCACAAGTTCCCCGGCCGGGTGCTGGACACCCCGATCTCCGAGTCGGCGTTCATCGGCGCCGCGATCGGCGCGGCAACGGCCGGGATGCGCCCGGTGGCCGAGCTGATGTTCGTCGACTTCATGGGCGTCTGCTTCGACCAGATCTACAACCAGGCCGCCAAGTTCCGGTACATGTTCGGCGGCAAGGCGGTCACGCCGGTCGTGATCCGCACCATGTACGGTGCCGGGCTGCGGGCCGCCGCTCAGCACTCACAGTGCCTGTACCCGCTGTTCACCCACATCCCGGGGCTCAAGGTGGTGCTCCCGGCCACGCCGTACGACGCCAAGGGCATGATGATCCAGGCGATCAGGGACAACGACCCGGTCATATTCTTCGAGCACAAGGCGCTGTACGACACGGCCGGGCCGGTGCCTGAGGAGAGCTACACGGTTCCGTTCGGCGAGGCGAACGTCGTTCGCGAGGGCGGCGACGTCACGATCGTGACGCTCGGCCGGATGGTGCACACCTCGCTCGACGCGGCCGCGCAGCTCGCCGCCAGCGGCGTCGAGTGCGAGGTCGTCGACTTGCGCACGACCAGCCCGCTGGACGAGGACACCGTGCTGGAGAGTGTTGAGGGCACCGGGCGGGTGGTCGTGGTCGACGAGGCGCACCCCCGGTGCTCGATCGCCACCGACATCTCGGCGCTGATCGCGCAGAAGGCGTTCGGCGCGCTGCAGGCTCCGATCGAGATGGTGAACGCGCCGCACACGCCGGTGCCGTTCTCCAGCGCTCTCGAGGATTGCTACATCCCGGACGCGCAGCGGGTCGTGAACGCGGTCAAAACCGTGACCGGGTGGACCCGGTGACCGATGACCGGATCGTCGCGGTGACGATGCCGAAGTGGGGCCTGTCGATGCAGCTCGGCAAGATCACCGACTGGGCGGTGGCCGAGGGCGATGAGGTCGGCGTCGGCGACGATCTCGCTGACATCGAGACCGACAAGATCGCCGGAACCCTGGAGGCGGCCGACGCCGGGACCGTCCGGCGGATCATCGCGCAGGTGGGCGAGGACGTGCCGGTCAGCGGGACGATCGCGCTGATTGCCCCGGCCGGCGTGAGCGACGCCGACCTCGACGCGGCCGCGGAGCAGGCGCGCGCGGTCATCGACGCCGGTGTGCCCGACGAGGCCGCTGGCGAGCCAGTGGTCGAGACCGCCGAGGTCGGCGGCAAGCAGATCCGCTACGTCGGGGCGGGGCAGGACGGCGACGTGGTGCTGTTCGTCCACGGCTACGGCGGCGACCGCAACTCGTGGCTGTTCCTGCAGGCGCCGCTGGCTGCCAAGTACCGGGTGTACGCGCTGGACCTGCCCGGGCACGGCACCTCGTCCAAGGACGTCGGCGATGGCTCGGTCGGCCTGCTGGCCGACGCCGTCATCGGCGTGCTCGACGCGATCGGCGCCGAGCACGCGCACCTGGCCGGGCACTCGCTGGGCGGGGCCGTCGCGCTCTCGGCCGCGGCCAGAGACCCGGCGCGCATCCGGTCGCTCACGCTGATCGCCCCGGCCGGGTTCGGGCGCGAGATCAACGCGGGGTACCTGCGCGGCTTCGCCGACGCGCAGACCCGCCGCGAGCTCAAGCCGGTCGTTGGCCAGCTGTTCGCGGACGAGAGCCTGGTCACCCGGCAGGTGGTCGACGACCTGCTGGCCTACAAGCGGCTCGACGGCGTCGACGAGGCGCTGCACACGCTGCTCGGCACGCTGCTTTCGCCGGACGGTGAGTCGCAGGGCATCGACGCGGCCGCGGCGGTCGCGGCGATCGGCGGTGCGGCGCCGGTCACCGTGGTCTGGGGAACCGAGGACCGGATCATCCCGTCCGCGCAGGCCGAGGCCGTGCCCGGCGCCGCCGTGCACCTGCTCGACGGCGCCGGCCACATGGCGCACATGGAACGCCCGGCCGAGGTGCAGGCGGCGATCGAGGAAGCGATCGCCACGGCACCCCCGGGGTGACGCCGACTGACCCCGTCCTGCACCGCCTGACCCCGTCCTGCACCGCCCTGATCCGCCCTAGAGCCCCTGCTTCGCGAGCCAGGTGAGGCATTCGCTGGCCACGCGTGCCAGCCGCCGTCGATGGTCAGCGAGTGCCCGCGGTCGAACTCCGCCAGGTCCGTGACCGCGGTGGAGTGCCGGTACTGCTTCACCGTGGACTTGGTGATCGCCTCCGGCGCCGTGTGGTCCTGCTTGCCCATGATCAGCAGCAGTGGCCCGCGGCCCTCGTTCCCGGTGTTGACCGCGTCCGGGGAGTGCAGCGAGAAGTTCGGTCCGAGGAGGAGTCGAATGATCTCTAGGAGCGCTGGACGATCCCGGCACGGGACAGGCCGGTACGTCGCCGAGCCGGTCAGCGACAGCATCAGCCACTGCGCGCCGACGGTCTGCATCCAGCTGCCGATGTTGCTGACGAACTGGGCGCTCCACATAGCCGCGAACCAGCGCTGGCGAAATGGTGCCCAGGCGGAAACCGGCGCCGCAGGCCGGCCGGAATCCGGCGCGACATGCTGGTTAGCCATGGCCCTCCGAGCGTTTGTTTGCTAGCGGGAGGATATTGGAGCGTATGGCGGTGACGTCCAGCAGCGCGGCCGGACTCAGCTACAAGAGCAGTTCCGGCCGCTGGGTGCTTCTCGCGACCATCCTCGGTTCCTCAATGGCGTCGATCGACGCGACCGTCGTCGGCATCGCGCTGCCCGCCATCGGCCGCGACTTTCACGCCAGCCTGGCCTCGCTGCAGTGGGTGGTGACCGCGTACACGCTCACGCTGGCCGGCCTGCTGCTGTACGCCGGGGGGCTTGGTGACAAGTACGGGCGCAAGAAGATCTTCCTGATCGGCGTGGTCTGGTTCGCGGTGGCGTCGGCCATCTGCGGGGTCGCCCTGAACGCGCCGATGCTGATCGTGGCGCGGGCAGTGCAGGGCATCGGCGCGGCGCTGCTGACCCCGGGCAGCCTGGCGATCATTGAGGCGTCGTTCCGCCAGGAGGACCGCAGCAAGGCCATCGGGGCCTGGACCGGCTTCGCCGGCGTGGGCACCGCGATCGGCCCGTTCCTCGGCGGCTGGCTGATCGCCGCGGTGTCCTGGCGGCTGATCTTCATCATCAATCTGCCGGTCGCGGTCCTGGTGCTCGTGGTCGGGCTGCGGCACGTTCCCGAGTCCCGTGGCCCGGATGCCTCCGGAAAGCTCGACGTCAGCGGCGCGGCGCTGGTCACGTTCGGCCTGATCGGGCTGACCTACGGGCTCATCGAGGGCCCAGCCTCCGGCTGGGGCAAGCCGCTCACTCTGATCGCGCTTGCCGTCGGCGTGGCGCTGCTCGCTGGGTTCCTGGTCAGGGAGAGCCGCGTCAGCAAGCCGCTGCTGCCGCTGAGCATGTTCGCCTCGGCCGAATTCAGCGCCGCGAACGTGGTGACGTTCGTGGTCTACGGCGCGCTGGGCGGTGCCCTGTTCCTGCTGCCGATCCAGCTCGAGCAGGTGTCCGGCTACACCGCGATCCAGGCCGGCATATCGCTGCTCCCGGTGACGTTCATCATGCTGCTGCTGTCGGCGCGCTCCGGTGCGCTCGCCGCACGGATCGGACCCCGGCTGCAGATGAGCGTCGGGCCGGTGGTCATCGGCATCGGCCTGGTGCTGTTCGCCCGGATCGGCCCGTCGGCGGACTATCTCACCGAGGTGTTTCCCGCGGTGCTGGTCTTCGGGTTCGGCCTGGCCATCAACGTGGCGCCGCTCACCGCCACGGTGCTGGCTGCGGCCCCGGCCGAGAATGCCGGGATGGCCTCGGCCGTCAACAACGACGTTTCCAGGGCGGCCGGGCTGATCGCGGTGGCCGTGCTCCCGGCCGCGGCGGGGCTGACCGGCGCCGCCTACCTCCATGCGGACCAGTTCTCGGCTGGCTTCCGCACCGCCGTGTTCATCTCGGCGGGCCTGTGCATTCTGGCCGGCGGGCTCGCGGCGCTGACCATCCGGAACCCGGGCCGCGTCGGGGAGCCGCCCGAGCCGCACAACCTGCACTGCGGCCTGGACGCCCCGCCAAGCCTGGCCACCGCGGAGGTCGTGGCCACGGCGGCTACGGAGCGACCAGCGCCTCCGTGATCGGATCCACCGCCCCCAGCCTGGCCGCCAGGTCCGCGCTGAGGTGGTGCCGGGCCGCCAGCGTGGCCGGCGCGTAATAGGACACCTTCGTCTGTCCCGCGTCGTCCCAGATCAGCACCTTGAGCGGCAGGTCGAGCGCGGACAGCGGCGCGGCGTCCATGACCGGGGTACCCGCGGCCGGGTTGCCGAAGATCACCAGCGTGGTGTCCCGCAGATCGAGGTCGGCGCCGCGGGCCTCGGCGCGCTGGTCGATCACGGAGAACAGCTTCACGTTTTTCTCGGCGAGCAGTTCCTTCAGGCGCGCCACCGTGTCGGCGAAGGATCGCGGGCTGGCCTTGGTGACGACGCCGGCCTCGTTGTCATCGGTCATCGTTTGCTCTCCTTTGCGAGTCGGCTTGGCATGCAGGCTCAGGTGCTGACGGCGAGGTACGCGGCGACCAGCGCGCAGGTCACGGCGCAGCAGGCGGCTGCCGTAGCCGTGGGCCACCGCAACGGTTCGGGCGCGCCTGGCGGCGGGTTCTCCACGATCAAGATCGCGTGATGCTGAATGTAACCAATCACAGTGAACAGCAGCCCAAGGAGGGCCAGGAAGACCCCCAGGGCCAAGGCAAAGTGGATCATGCCCGCGGTCCGGCCGAACTTGGCCACCACGAAGCCGAGCCCGGCAAACGAGAGTGAGGTCCTGATCCAGGCGAGCATCGTGCGATTGCTCGCCAGGAGGTCCCGCATCCTGGCGCTGTCGTCTGCGTCCACCGGCTGCGCCTCCTCTAGATCTCTACCCACAACGCCAGGGTCAGCATCGGCCATCTGACCGGACGGCAGCGTACTATCCCGCTGAGGAGGGGCGTTGTTATGTACTCCGTTCCCGAACAGGCCGGCAAGCTCATCGTCACCGGCCGTGGAGAGGGACGGAGAGGTGGGTGGGGCATCGGTGGCCCTTCCGGCCGCACCCCACCTGACCCGGTGCCGGCCGATCGCCTATATAGCAGTTGACCTGCACTAAAGGGGTACTATGGCGCGCACGTGATCTTTGACTGTGGCGAACTGGCCACGCCCGCGACATGGGGAATCGCACTCGGGGGTCAGGGTGGGGACAAGACCATGGTCGGCCATTGCCAAATGCGCCGCCGGGCTCACCGCGGTGGCGGTGCTGGTTGCGGGCTGCGACCAGGGGGCGTCAAAACCGGCCAGCACCCCGCCACCGAGCCAGCCGGCGGCGTCGCCCGTTGCCGCGGTGCCATCGCCAGCCGCGCCGCACGGTGGCGTGAACCTTAACGTGCTCGTGGTGACCGACGGCACGCCGGGGGTCGAGGCCATCCGGCAGCAGCTGGGCACCGAGGGCATGCCGAACACGGTCGTCAGCCTGCACAACGCGTCCCGGCAGCGGATCACGCGTGCCTTCCTCTCCCGCCAGGTTCCGGGCGGCACGAGGGGCGGCAACTTCGAGGGCATCGTACTGCCGGGTGCGGCGCCCGCGGGCCTCTCCGGGTCCGAGAAGGCCGCCCTGGCCTGGTACGAGAGCAAATTCGGCGTGCGGCAGGTGGACGCGTACTCGCCGCCAACGCCCGGCATCGGGATGAACGCTCCCGGCTACAGCGGACCGCTCAGCGGCGCCGTGAGCGTGACCGCGGCCGGGAAGCGCGCCGGTTTCGGCTATCTCAACGGATCGTTCCCGTTCAGCGGGGGAGCGGCCGGCCAGGCGCCGTTCGGCTACCTCGCCCAGCCCGTCGCCGACGGCGGGGCCACGCCGCTGCTCACCGCGGCCGTACCGCACTCGCCCGGCAGTGGCACGCTCGTGTGGCAGTACGACCACGACGGGCGCCAGCAGCTCGGGCTCAGCTTCGGGTACGGCGGCTACAACCTCCAGTTCCGCTACCTGGCGCACGGGATCGTGGACTGGGTCACCCGTGGCGTGAACCTCGGCTACTGGCGCAACTACCTGGACATCGCCTACGACGACATGTTCCTCGGAGACGCCCAGTGGAGCCAGGTCGGCCACTGCACGCCGGGCGCCAGCATCTGCCCGCGCGGCACGCCGATGACCCCGATCATCCGGATGACCCCGGCTGATGTGACCTACGCCGCACAATGGGAAAAGCAGCACCACTTCAAGATCGAGTTTCTGTACAACGGGGGCGCCTCGGCCAGGTTCGCCGAGCACGGCGTCGACGCGCTGCTGGTAGCAACCAGGCCCCTGACGAAGGACTTCTACTGGGTCAACCACACCTACACGCACGCGTACTTCGGCTGTAAGCAGGATTTCCGCACGACCCCGTGGACCTGCGTGCGGTCCGGCGGGCGGATCGTATGGGCCGCGGGGACGGGCCTCATCAACACCCAGATCCAGGAGAACTTTGCCTGGGCGCGGAAGAACGGGATACCGGCAGAGCCGGGCGTCCTGGCCAGCGGCGAGTACTCCGGGCTGCGGATCCTGCCGCAGCAGCCGGTGGACAACCCGTACCTGGACGCCGCGATGGGCCCGGACGGGATCCAGTGGGTGGCCCTTGACGCGTCGCGCGAGCCGAACATGCGCAGCGTGGGCGCGGCCCTCGGGGTGCCCAGGCACCCGATTGACGTCGGCTATGACGTCGACACCGTGGCCGACGAGGTCAACGAGTTCAACTGGTACAACACCTCGAAGGCCGACGGGGGCAGCGGTCTGTGCCAGGGCAGCAAGATCACGAAGTGCCTCAAGCCGCTGAACCCGAAGACCGGGTGGACGTCGTCCATCGTGCCGGGACAGGTCCAGATCGTGCTGGCCGCGCTGCTGAACAACGACCCGCGGCCGTTTTTCATGCACCAGTCCAACCTGGCCGGGCAGCGGCTTGGTTACCCGGTCATGGACGGCGTGCTGAACGCCTACCACGCGGTCTACGGCCCCAGTGCGCCGATCCTCAACCTGCCGATGTCCGGCGACGGGGCGGCGCTGCGCAACCAGCAGGAATGGACCCAGGCGATGCGGGCCGGAACCGTCACCGCATACGTCCAGGGCAACACGGTCACGATCACCGGGCCCCCGGGAACGCTGGTGCCGGCCACGGCCCCCGCCGGGACCAGGGTGGGCTCCGCGGGCTGGGGCCCCTTCGGCAGCAGCTACGCCGGAGGGCTGTCTGGATACACCAGGCTCGGCGAACAGCCGCTCAAGCTGATCCTGCCCTCGGCCCCGTTCCGGGGGTAGGCAGCTCGTCCTGTCCTCGGCCCCGTTCCGGGGGTAGGCAGCTCATCCTGTCCTCGGCCCCGTTCCCGGGGGTAGGCAGCTCATCCTGTCCTCGGCCCAGTTCCAGGGTGGGCGGTCGGGTAGTACCCGCCCAGAACGGGTAGGTCTGGTCGGATGAAGAAGCTATTCGAACTGCTCGTGTGTTTCCTGCACCCGATCGCGGTCGTGCTCATGTGGATCGACCTGGCCACGCGGTCCCAGATGCGTACCGGCCCGAAGGTTGCCTGGGCAATCTTCGGCCTCATCCCGCTCGTGCCGTTCATTTACGTGCTCACCAGTGGTGACCTGTGGTGACCTGAGCCGGCCGGGCCCTCCAGCCCGGCTCCATGACCGGCACAACCGCTTCCTCGCCGCTGCGCTATCAACAGCACATGACCCGGACGAAGGGTGAAGTGACCGCAATGGCGTGGTTGTTGCTTGTCACGGCCGGATTGTTTGAGACGGGGTTTGCGGTGTTCCTGAAGCTGAGTCACGGGATGTCGCGGCCGTGGCCGACGGCGGGGTTCGCGGTCTGCGCTCTGATCAGTTTCGGGCTGCTGACCATTGCCCTGCGAAACCTCGAGGTGGGACCGGCATATGCGGTCTGGACAGGGATCGGTGCCGCCGGGGCGGCCACCGTGGGGATGGTCGTTCTCGGTGAAGCGGTGTCCACCGTCAAACTCGTGTCGATCGGCCTGGTCCTGGCCGGGGTCATAGGGCTGAACCTGTCCGGTGTGACTCCCTGAGCGTTCCGGACGCGGTGTCATCTCCGCCGCCGTGACCGCGGACGTCGGGCGTGGGCAGGTTGAGCGTCATCCGGGTCCCCTGCCCTGGCGGGCTGGCTGCGGACAGCCGCCCGCCATGCGCCAGGCTGAGTTCGGCCGCGACGGCCAGCCCGATGCCGCTGCCTGAGGTGTGCGTGGCCTGGCGGCCGCGCCAGAACCGGTCGAAGACGCGGGGCAGTTCGTCGGCGGGAATCCCGGGCCCGGTGTCGGCAACGGTCAGCACGGCCCGGGTGCCATAGGCCCCAGTCGCGATCGTGACCCGGCCGCCGGCGGGGGTGAACTTCAGCGCGTTGGTCAGCAGGTTGGTGATGACCTGGTGCAGTCGCCGCGGATCGCCGAGAATCCCGGCCGGCGAGAGTTCGCCGGGTCATGGTGATGCCCGCGGCCTCGAACTGGGCGGCCAGGCTATCCGCGGCCACAGCGGCCAGCGCCGCCAGGTCGCAAGAGCGCCACGACAGCTGCAGGCCGGCGGCGTCGGCCGCGGCCAGGTCCTGCAGGTCGGCGACCATGCGCGCCAATCGCAGCACCTCATCGCGCAGCGAGGCCAGCTGGTCCGGGGTGGGCTCGGCGAGCCCGTCCAGCAGTGCCTCGTGCCCGGCCTGCAGCACCGCAACCGGTGTGCGCAGCTCATGCGCCACGTCGGCGACCAAATCGCGGCGCAGCTGCTCCTGACGGTCCATAGTGTCGGCCATCTGGTCGAACGCGGCGGCCAGTTCGCGCAGCTCGCCGGGGCCGGTTACCTGGCCGACCCGGGCGGCGCGCTGCCCACGGCCCATCGCCCGGGTAACCGCGATGAGCTTCTCGACCGGGCGGGTGATCCGCCTGGCCACGGCGAGCCCGGTCAGCATGGCCGCCAGCGCCGCCAGCCCGGCCGCACCCGCGATGGCCCGCAGCAGCGCGACTTCCAGGGCCCGGTCGGCGCTGCCCAGGCCGGGCCGGTGAACCGGACGACGGCTTCCCCGGCCCGCTCGCCGCGGACCACGATCGGTTCGCGAGTTGGCTGGCTCGCCGCCGCGCGCCGAAGCCGGGCGACGATGCGACCACGTGGCCGGACCGGTCCCGGATCTGGATATCCGCGCCAACCCTCGCGGCCAGGTCAAGCACTGGCGACAGGTTGGCAGCTGGCCAGCTCTCGTTGCGGTCCCAGCCGCGCCGGCGGCCACGCGATCGCGCTGGTCCTCCGCATGCTGCCGGGTGGCCAGGGCCGAGACGTCTGCAGCCACGAACGCCGCGGTCAGCCCGGCGAGGAGCGCAATCGCGGCAAGGGCGACCGAGATGAACGCCAGTGCCAGCCGCAGGCCAAGGGCACCACCGCGCGCGGCGGCCTGCGCGCCGCCATCAGTCATCGCGGGCTAGGCCCAGCCGGTATCCGCCACCCATCACGGTCTGCACGATCACCGGGCTGCGCTCGCCCTGCTCAACCTTGCGACGCAGGTTCTTGACGTGCGAGTCGACGGTGCGTTCATAGCCCTCGAACTCGTAGCCCCGCACCCGGTTGATCAGCTCATAGCGCGAGTACACCCGGCCAGGAACCGTGGTCAGCGCCACCAGGATCCCCCACTCGGTCGGCGTGAGCTCTATGAGCGCATCGCGGACCGTCACCTCGCGGCGCGCCTCGTCGATGACCAGGGTCCCGCCGCCATAGCTGGCCGGGCCCGACCCGGCCGCTGACGCGCCGCGGCGCAGGATGGCCTGGACGCGCAGCACCAGTTCCCGCGGGCTGAACGGCTTGGTCACGTAGTCATCGGCGCCGAGCTCGAGCCCGGCGATCCGGTCCTCCTCGGCGGCCCTCGCCGTCAGCATCACGATCGGCACCTGGCCGATCCTTCGGACCTCACCCGCGACCGTCTCGCCCGGCACGTCCGGCAGACCCAGGTCGAGGACCACCAGGTCCGGCGCCGACGAGGCGGCCAGAGTGATGGCCTCTGCGCCCGAACCGGTCGACAGCACGGTGAACCCCGCCCGCTCCAGGTAGGAGCGGACCAGCTCGCGCAGTTTGCGCTCGTCCTCCACCAGCAGCACGGTCGGTGCCATCACCGCTCACCTCTGCACGATCTCGCGGCTGCATTCGCCGGGCATCGCCGATCCGGTTCCGCGCCGCCGCCCCGGTGGCGGTGATAGTCGCGGATGTGCTGCTCAAGGAGCCTGCATAGCGGGCAGGTCGGGTTCAGCGTGGTTGGCATCTCGTCCTCCTGTATGCCTAGAAAAGCCAGGCGTGTTGGAGGCGCGGTGAGATAGCTATGTTCGCCGGATGGAAATGGCGGGCTTTTGCTGGCAGGAGGTCAGCAGGCCGTCGGCCTCCATGCCCTCACCATGACAGCTTCACCGGGTCGGCATGACCGCTGGATGCACTTATCGGAGATCACCTGCCCAGACACAGGAAGAGCGATGCCCTCACAAGAAGGGCTGTGTCATCCCCGAGACCCGGTACTGCCGCGGTGTGACGTCGCCGGTCTGACCCGGGCCTGACCGGCCTCGGCTAGCCGGTCATCGGCCGTGACGGCGACGCCGGCGGGCTGTGCCGGGCGTCGCAGAAGCACGTTAGCAACGGCACCGGCCGAAGATCAGCCATGGACCGAACACCAGCAGGTCGACCGCGGTCACATCCGCCTCCCCTCGCCTGCGTTGAAGTGCACCTAAATCGGCCAGTTCATGAACCGGCACGGGTCAGCAGCAGGTAAGCAAGTGAACTGCTGAAGCCGCGCGGTCGCGGTGATGGCGGCTACGCGGACGCTCACACCCGATCGGCAGCCGGTGGCCGCCGGGCGCGGTCGCGGGCGGCGGCACGCCACCGCCAGATGCGCCGCCCGACCTCGATGAGCAGGCTGATCACCAGTCCCAGCCCAAGCGCGAGCAGCAGGCCGACCCACGGCCGGTCCTCGAAGACCTTGCCCCCGAGCCGGCCGAGGAAGAATGCGTAGCAGGCCCACACGATCGCAGCCACGGCCGTCGCGGGGACGAACCTGCGCCTGGGGTAGCCGATCAGGCCGCACGTGAGCGTGACCGCCGTACGCCCTCCCGGCACGAACCGGCAGGCGATGATGATGCGTGCGCCGAAGCGGTCCAGTGAGCGCCGGGCCCAGGCGAGCCGGCCGGCGCCCTTCTCCCCGGCGAACAGCCGCCGGGTCACGGCCGGCCCGAACCGCCTGCCGACCAGGTAGGCGGCGTTGTCGCCGAGAAAGGCACCGAGCGCGGCTAGCAGCACGAGCACCCCGATCCTGGGGTCCGTGCTCCCGGCGGTTACGGCCCCCAGCGCGATCACCACGGTCTCACTCGGCAGCCATGGCAGCAGCGCGTCCAGCGCGGGAAGCAGCACCGCGACGACGTAGGACAGCGGCGAGTCGATGTTCAGCGCGTAGAAGCCAGTCACTCAGATCATTGAAACCAGCCTGGCTGGAAAGCAGATGTGCTGCCTGTGGTGGCCCGATGAAGTTGCGATCGGCAGGAGTGGGCCGGTTCCACGGGGTTTTCATGACGGCGGCACAGCGGTTGCAGACGCGCCCGGTTTGCTGACAACCGTGACCGTTCCGCTGTGGGCGTGCTGGGATTCGTCGGGTTCGTGGTCGCGATGCTTGTGGACCTTTCTGCTGACCCCCGAAGCCGGCGTCTGGACCGCGGTCTGGGTGGTGATCGGGCTCGGCTTCGGGGGCCTGCTGTGGGCCTGGGCGGGCGGCGGCACCGCCCAGGCCTACCTGGCCGGCTACCTGATCGAGAAGAGCCTCTCGCTGGACAACGTCTTCGTGTTCGCCGTCATCTTCGCGGCGTTCGCGATCCCGGCCCGGTACCAGCACCGCGTGCTCATGCTCGGCATCGTCGGGGCCCTGATCATGCGCGCCGGGTTCATCATCGGGGGCGTCACGCTGCTCGGGGTATTCCATCCGCCGCCTACCTGTTCGGTGCCCTGCTGCTGGTCGCCGCGGCGCGATGCTGCGCGGCGGCGACCAGCCGCGGCCCGGGCACAGCCGCGTGCTTCGGGCCATGCGGCGGATCCTGCCGCGACCGGGCAACTGCACGGCCAGCGGTTCGTCGTCCGTGACGGCCGCCGGCTGCTGGCCACCCCGCTGCTGCTCACCGGGTGGTGGTCGAGATCACCGACCTGATCTTTGCCGTCGACGGGCCCGGTAGCCAGGACCAGGCCAGTCCGGACGGAAAACCACGGACCGGTGCTATCTCGGGCGCTGCCACCTGAATCTGGGCCAGCGAGGCCATCCGGCGGTGATAATCGGGGGTGGAGGAGCTGCCTTCGGGCACCATCACGATGCTGTTCAGCGACATCGAGGGCTCGACGGCCCTGCTGCACCGCCTGGGCGACGAACGGTACGGCGAGGCGCTGTCGGCTCAGCGGGCTCTGATGCGCGCCGCGATCGGGGCGTGCCGCGGCCGCGAGATGGGAACCGAGGGCGACAGCTTCTACGTCGTGTTCGAGTCCGCGGGCGATGCGGTGAGCTGCTGCCTGGCGGCGCAGCGGGCCCTGGCCGGGCATGACTGGCCGGACGGGGCATGCCGTGCGGGTCCGGATGGGCCTGCACTCGGGCGAGCCGGCCCGGCACGAGGACGGCTACATCGGCATGGACGTGCACCGGGCGGCGCGGATCGCGGCGGCCGCGCACGGCGGTCAGGTGGTGCTGTCCGAGGCGACGCGGCTGCTGGCGGCAGCCCGGCTGCCGGCCGGGGTGTCCGTCCGGGACCTGGGGTTTCACCGGCTGAAGGACATCGGGGAGCCGGAGCACATCTACCAGCTGGCCGGGTCCGGGCCTGCGCGAGGACTTCCCGCCGCTGAAGAGCCTGGGACCCAGACGAGCCTGCCGGTGCCGGTGACGCCGCTGGTCGGGCGGGACGGCGACCTGGAGCACCTGCGCGCCGCGCTCACCCAGCCGGAGGTGCGGCTGGTGACGCTGACCGGCCCCGGCGGCGTCGGCAAGACCCGGCTGGCCCTGGCCGCGGCGGCGTCGCTGGACGCGGCATTCCCGCATGGCGTGTACTTCCTCGCGCTGGCAGCCGTCCGCGACGCCGAGGTGATGTGGAAGACCCTGGCCGACAGCCTGGACGTGAGCGGCGACGGCCAGACCGCCGAGGCGGTGACCGGCTACCTGGCCGAGCGCCGGGCGCTGCTGGTGCTGGACAACCTCGAGCAGCTGGACGGGGCGGCCGAGGTCGTGGCCGCGGCTGCTGGCGGCCGCCCCGGGCTGGCGGTGCTGGCCACGTCCCGGCGGCCGCTGCACGTGCAGGGCGAGCATGAGATGCCGGTGCCGGCGCTGGAGCTTCCGGCGACGGCGACGCCGAGGCGGTGGCGGCGTCCGCCGCGGCGCGGCTGTTCGCCCAGCAGGCGGGCATGGTCCGGCCGGGTTTCGCCATCACCGAGG
The DNA here is from genome assembly GCA_963778075.1 of uncultured Actinomycetota bacterium. GTDB lineage: Bacteria > Actinomycetota > Actinomycetes > Streptosporangiales > Streptosporangiaceae > JASHPR01. The sequence continues at coordinate 373,992 of CAVZTJ010000003.1, forward strand.
ACAACGCCGCCGACGTCGCGGCCATCTGCGGCCGCCTGGACGGCCTGCCGCTGGCCATCGAGCTGGCCGCCGCGCGGGTCAAGCTGCTGGCCCCGCGGGCCCTGCTCGCCCGCCTGGGGCAGAGCCTGGGCCTGGCGGCCGCCGAGCCGGGCGGCCGCTGCGCCAGCAGACGCTGCGGAACACCGTGGCCTGGAGCTACGACCTGCTGGACGCCGGCCGTCGCGCGGGCGTTCCGCGGATGAACGTGTTCGCCGGCGGCTGGACTGGACGCGCTGGCGGCGTGGCCGCCGGCGGCGGATCCGGCCAGGCCGATCCGCTGGAGCTGGCCGCTGAGCTGCAGGACGTCAGCCTGATCACGGTGACCGAGGGCACGGACGGCGAGCCGCGAGCTGGGCATGCTCGAGACGATCCGGGAGTACGCGCTCGAGCGCCTCGAGCACGACGACGATGTCGACGACGCGCGGCGCCGGCACGCGGAGCATTACGCGGCGTTCGCCGAGCGGGCTTACGAGCAGCTGGACGGCCCGGCGCAGCTCACGGCCCTGGACCGGCTGGAAGCCGAGCACGACAACCTGCGGGCCGCGCTGGCCTGGTCGCTGGGCACCACGGCCGCAGGCACGGCCGGCCAGGACGACCGGGCCGTCATCGGGCTGCGGCTGGTCCAGGCGCTGACCACGTTCTGGTACCAGCACGGCCACGCGACCGAAGGGACGGCGGTGGCTGCAGCGGGCGGTGGAGCTGGCCTCCGCGGACGGCGGGGCGCCGCTGGCCCGGGTGGCGCACGGGCTCGGGGTACTGCTGGACCAGTAGGGCGAGCCGGGCGGCCGCTCCGGCTCTTCGAGCGCAGCCTGGCCATCTGGCGTGAACTCGGCGACCGGGACCGGCAGGCACGAGAGCTCAACAGCCTCGGCATCGCCCACGCCATCTCGGCGACCTGGACGGCGCGCGCGGTCGATGCTGGAGGAAGCCATCGCGATCGCCCGGGAGATCGGCAGACTTCCGGCTGGGCGCCGCGCTGGCCAACCTGGGCCAGCTGGAAAGTGCCGCGGGCAACTTCGACCGCGCCACCGAGGTGCTGCGGGAGGCGCTGGGCGGTCGACGAACAGCAGGGGGACATGTTCGGCGTGGCCGTCGACCAGCACTCGCTCGCGCTGGTCAGCCTCCGGGCGGGCCGTCCGCGCGAGGCACGGGGCGTGCTGTGCGGCATGATCGACTACGTCGCGAGCTGCGGCAACACCGCCCTGCTGCGTGAACCTCCCTGGAACTGGCCGCCGCGATCACCGTCGGACTGGGCGAGCGGCCTGCGGGCAGCCCGCCTGGCGGGCGCCGCCGAAGCGATCCGGCGAGGAGTCGGGCAGGCAGATACCGCCGCAGGAGGCCGGAATGCTGGAGCGAGTACCTGGCTCCGGCGCGCGCCGCCGTCACGCCGCAGGAGTGGGAGGCCGAGCTGGCCGCAGGCCGCGCGCTCACCCAGGGAAGCGATCGCGCTCCTGGGATGAGGGAGAAGAGAGAAAAGAAGTACAGCGCCCGCATGTGGCATCCGGTGTCTTGCGGGGTCCGGCGTTACGCGTAACATGGCGCAATGGTTGACACCCGGACCTGCGAGCAATGCGGCGCCGTTTTCGCGCCGCGGCGCGAGCACGCCCGGTTCTGCTCGGCCCGCTGCCGTGTCGCGTGGAACCGTGAGAACGCGAGCGATCCCGCGGCTGGAGCGAGCGCGCTCGACTGGTCCATCACCGCGATGCGGGACGCCACTGGGCGGCTCGCCGCGGTCACCGGGAGGGACCGGCCGCGGGCGTTCGCGGCGATCAGCGAGGCGGTCTGGTGGGTCACGATCGTCGACGCGACGCTGGTGCGGCACCACCCGGACACCTACGACGCCGTGCTGGCGGGTCAGGCGCAGCCGGAGCGCGGGCAGATCGAGGCCACCCTGAGCGGGCTGCGGTTCGTGCGCAACCGGATGGGCCAGTACCTGGATCCCGTCGACTTCATCCAGCCGGAGGAAGGCCGCTCCGGCACCGCGAAGGGCGATGGCGAGGGCTGCGTGATGGGGTGGGTGTGGAGGGCTGTGCCCGAGCCGGAGGTCGCGTCGTTGCCGCCGCGCGGGCAGGCCTGGGAGATGACGCGGTTCCGGTCCTACGAGGCTCAGCTCGCTGGCCACACCGTGGGGGAGACCTTCGAGCGGGCCGCGGCGTTCCTCAAGCTCGCGGCGGCCGAGGCGGCGGTGGCCGAGAGCGTGGCGAACGCGCGCAGCGCCCGGCCCGCTGTCCCCGCGACATAGGCCACCCGGCGGCAGCGCCCGCGCTATCGGGCCGGCCCGGGAACGCTGGGCCACTCGCGACCGAACCACCTGCGGATGCGGCTGGTTCCGAACGCCGCCTTGTCCGCCGCGAGCATCTCCGAGGGCGTGTCGTAGCTGCCGGTGGGTGCCTGCCCGCTGACGAACCTGACTTCGACGCGAGCGACTTCGTCGTGCCCGAACTCGAGGTAGCACATCCCGTAGCCGTCGTACTCAGGGGCACCGGGACCGCCCCGGATGGCCGAGATGATGCGATCGGAGGCGACGGCCGCCTGCCGCTCGGAGAACACGCCAGCCTTGGGTGTGCCGACGCTGGTGACGTCCCGCCCGCGAACACGCCTGGGCATTTCGGTGCCGTCGGCGAAGCGGGCCACCCGGCTGGCCGGATCGAGTTCGCGCATCAGCTGACGCGGCCGCGTTATTGCCGCGTCGGGCTCGGCAGCGTGATGGCGTTGGCGGCCTCCTTGACGCCTCTGGTCGCGAGGCTGAGGACCCAGTTCTTGCCCGGCATGTATGGCAGGGCCCTGATGCCCTGATTCTGCAGCCAGATCTGCCGGCGGCTGGTGGGTGTGAACCGCTTGGCGTTGCCGTTGGCTATCTGCTGGTTGCGCTCGACGAAATCCTGCATGCGCTGCTGGCAGCGCGCGAAGGCGTCGCGATGATCGCCGTCCGCGGCGCTCAGCTCGCTGGCCAGGACGTAGGCCCCGACCAGGGCGAGGCTGCTTCCCTGGCCGGACAGCGGCGATGGGCAGTAGCCAGCGTCGCCGACGAGGGTGACCCGCCCGGCCGACCAGGAGCTCATGCGGACCTGGCTGACAGAGTCAAGGTAGAAGTCCGGCGCCTCCCGCATGGCCGCGAGCAGCCCGGGCACCTCCCAGCCCGTTCCGGCGAACGCGGCGGCGAGGAGGTCCTGCTGCTGGCCGCGGTCGCGGTGGTCGTAATCGAGCGGCTCTGAGGCGAAGAAGAAGATCGCCCGGGCCTCGCGATTGCCTCGCGCGCTGGTGACGGTCACCGACTTGCCTGGGGTCACGTAGATGAGCTGCCAGTGATCCAGCTCCAGGTCGTTGGGGATGGTGAACACCGCAAGGTACAGGCCCAGGTGGCCGATGAAGCGCGATTCCGGGCCAAAGACCAGGCCGCGTACCCGGGAATGCAGCCCGTCGGCGCCGACCACGAGATGGAAGGTGCGCGGCGCCGACCGCTCGAAGGTCACCGTGACGCCGTCCGCATTCTCGGTCAGGCTCGAGATCGAGTCGTCGAAGATGTACTCGACGTCGTTCCTGGCGGCCTCGTACAGAATGCTCACCAGGTCGCCGCGGACGATCTCGACGTCGCGGGCGTCGATGACCCCGAACGCACCGTTGAGGCTGGCCAGCCGCTTCCCGGCGGAGTTCACGTAGGACGTCCCGCGGGTGCCGGTACGCCCAGCCCGGGCCGCGTCCAGGATTCCCGTCCGCCGGGCGACTTCGATCGCCGCTCCTCGCAGGTCGACGGCCTGGCCGCCGTCGCGCGGCGCTGGCGCCCGCTCCACCACGACCGGGGTGAAGCCGAGCCGCCGCAGCCAGCAGGCCAGCGCCTGCCCGGCTATCCCGGCCCCCGAGACGAGCACGTCCCTGTTTCGCACCCGAGACTCCTTGCATATCTGCTTACAATAGAAACTGATATCAGTGTAAGCAGATAGTAGGCTTTCGGCTGTGGACACCGCAAGCGGTACGGCCGGCCCGGCAGGACAGCAGGATGCCTGGCCCAGCAGGACAGCAAGGTGAGGCCGACATCATCGGCATTCCGGACTATGTGCGGCTGGCCTGGCATGGTGATGACGGCAGGCGGCCAGGGCCCCGGCGCAGCCTGCAGATGCGCGCGATCGCTGCGGCCGGTGTAGAGCTGGCTGACGAGGGCGGCCTCAGCCGTGTGTCCATGCGGGCCGTCGGAGCGCGGCTCGGCATGACCTCGATGGGTCTGTACCGCTACGTTCAGGCCAAGGACGAGCTGCTCGCGCTCATGATCGACGAGGCGATCGGACCGCCGGACTTCCCGGCCTACGGCCAGGCGTCCTGGCGCGACCGGCTATCCGCCTGGGCCTACGCCGCGCGTTCCCGGTTCGACGCGCACCCCTGGGTGCTGGACGTGTCGCTGCCAGATCCGCCCGCGCTCCCGTACCAGATCCAGTGGACCGAGCGCGGGCTCGATGCCCTGCGGCCGACCCGCCTGGCCGAGACCGAGAAGCTCTCCGCGCTACTGCTGGTCAATGTCTATGTCCGCGGTCAGACTCAGCTCGCGACCGGGCTGACCGCCGGCGTCCGGCCCGGCGACAACCCGGGCCCGCAATACGCCCGGATGCTAATGCGCCTGACCGACGCCGAGCGCTTCCCCCGCCTGACCGCCGCCATGGCCCAGCGCGCCACCGGCCCGCCGTCCGACTTCGCGGACGACGCCTTCCGGTTCGGGCTCGCCACCATCCTCGACGGGATCGCCTGTCAGGCGTGACGCCCGAGATGGCCTTTCCGGTCAGGTTGCTGGCGGACGCCTCCGTTCACGCCGGGGCATAGCGTCTCCGATCGCCTGGTAGTGCGGGCCGGGGGCAGCTACCTCGCTCCCCCCCGAGCCGGTCTGGCGTGCCCCCAGCCCGCACGTATCTGGTCACCCCACCGGCTGCACGTACGCGCGAGCCCTCGCCGACTTCCCGGTTTCGCCCACGCTGGCTCACCACTCACTTGCCGACCGATACGGGGCATACGCAAGCTTTGCGAAAGTAAGGAGAAAAGATCGGCTTTCGCCCACGATGACCCCCAGGCTATTTTCTGGCCGCCTGGGTCTGGGGCAGCATTAGCGCGAATCTGATTCCAACTATCGCGGTAATCTGGCCGAATATCAAGTCGAAGCGACAGCGAAGCATTGCCATTGGCGAAATCGCTGAAATGACGGCCTCGACCGTCCGGCTCCCGCGGTCCTGATCGGGGCCTTCGGCAGCGGCGCGCTCCCTGGCAGTGCGCCCCGCCGGGCACGCGGTCCGGCAGTTGGGCGACTACATAGGCGGTGCCCTGGAGGTCCTGAGCGAGCTGCGAGCTTCTGCCAGCCCCAAGGTGCCGCGGCCGGACGGCGCAGTGCTCGACGCCCTTGAGGAGTTGACCACACGAACACAGCGGCTCAGCAGCCTGTCCGCCGACCTGATTCGCGAGATCGGAGCGTCGCAGGCCTGACGAGTCGGCCCGCCCGATGCGGTGATGGGCACCTTGGCAGCATATCCGCAAGGTTTGCACAGCATCCGGCGTGGAAGATGGCAGCCACCGGTTGGTCGCGTTCAGGGCGCTGGTCCTGGAGCGCGCGCCGCCTATGCGAGGGTTGGCAGGACCCTTGCTCAAGACACAGGAGTAAGCCATGGGTGTGGCCAAGAAGGCCAAGCACGGAGCAAAGTCGATCAAGGGCAAGACCAAAAAAGGCGCAGGCAAGGCCAAGCACAAGGGCAAGAAAGCCAAGAACGCCGCAAAACACTGACCAGGCAGCCCGGTCACGCACTGAGCCTTTTCAACCCAGCGACCTCGCTGGTCTGAAGGATGTGGATAGCTCTGGCGACAGTGCGAGCCCGGCCCCCTTGGCCCTGGTGGTAACAAAGCGGCGAACCTGGCGCAGATCGTCACGGTAGCCCAGTGTTTTGGCGTGCGCCGGCGGCAGAGGCAGCGGCCGGTCACATCGCGGCGGAACCTCCGCCGGGCCCAGGTATGTGGCGCTTGCTGTCTCCTGCCGGTCCCTGATGACGGCCGGGTGGGTGCTTGCCGCATCGGCAATGACCGACTCCGCAAGCGCGGTGCGGTCATAGGGGCACAGAAAAGTAACGGGGCTGTCGCGGAAAGCCAGGTTGATCAGCGCCTCGTGCCTGGTTGCTTCTTGTATCTCGGCGGCAGTGCGGCCGGGCCAGATAATCGGGGGCACCGGCGCCGGGCCATATAATCAAGCGCTTGCTTGGCATGCTTGATTTTCAGCATAGCGCCCGCGACGCTGGCGTAGGCTACCAAGCACTTGCTTGATTCCCGAGGCCAAGGCGACCAGCGTGATCAACCCACCGCCGACTCTGTGCGCACTCATGGAAGAGTCCTCGAAGCGGTACGGCGACCGCCTCGCGGTCATCGACGGACCCTGGCGACTGTCGTACGCGGACCTTGCGGCGCAGGCGCGCACGATGACGCGGGCACTCATGGCGTCCGGAGTCCAGGCCGGTGACCGGGTGGCCGTCTGGCTGCCGAACACGGCGCACTGGCTGGTCGCGGCGCTGGGCGCGCACGGCGCCGGAGCGAGCCTGGTCCCGATGAACACCCGGTACACCGGCTACGAGGCTGCCGACGTGCTGCGGCGCACGGGTGCCCGCGTGCTGTTCCTGCCGGACCGGTTCCTCGGGCAGGATTACCTCGCGGCGCTCATGCAAGCCGCAGGTGCCTCCGCGCCGGGTGCCTCCGCGCCGGGTGCCTCCGCGCCGGGTGCCTCCGCGCCGGGTGCCTCCGCGCCGGGTGCCTCCGCGCCGGGTGCCTCCGCGCCGGGCGCCTCCGCGCCGGGCGCTTCCGCACGGGGCGCCTCCATCCCGGGCCCGGTTGGCGGTCTCGACCAGCTCACGCTCGCGGTCCGGGTGCCGGTCGAGGCCGGGGACCACGAGCAGGTCAACGGCGGGGAGGCGGCGCCGCCCGGCGTGGTGAGCTGGGAGCACCTGCTCGCGCGGGCCATCCAGACCAGCGAGGAATCGGCCCGAGCCCGCGCCGCGCAGGTTCAGGACGACGACGTCGCCGACATCATCTTCACCTCGGGAACGACCGGCGCGCCCAAGGGCGCGGTGTCAACGCACCGCCAGACGATCGCGGTCGCCGCGGCGTGGGCCGAGCGGGCTCAGGCCACCGACCGCGATGTATACATGATCATCGCGCCGTTCTTCCACACCTTCGGTTACAAGGCGGGGTGGGTGGTGGCGCTGCTGTGCGGCGCCACGATCGTGCCGCAGCTGACCTTCAACCTCGACCGGGTGCTCGAGCAGATCGAGCGGGAGCGCGTGACCATGCTGCCGGGCCCGCCCACGATCTTCCAGGAGCTTCTCGCGCACCCGCGGCGGGACCAGCACGACCTCTCATCGCTGCGGCTGGTCGTGACCGGTGCCGCGATGGTGCCGGTCGCGCTGATCGAGCGGATGTGGACGGAGCTTACTATCGAGACGATCCTGACCGCCTACGGGCTCACCGAGGCGGTCGTGGTGACCATGTGCCTCCCCGGCGACGACGCGCAGACCATCTCGGGCACGTGCGGGTGCGCCGCCGCGGACTTCGAGATCCGGATCGCCGGCGCCGAAGGGCAGGAACTGGGGCCCGACGATGACGGCGAGGTCCAGCTGCGCGGCCCGAACGTCATGGTCGGCTACCTCGATGACCCGGTGGCGACGCGCGCCGCGATCGAGCCCGATGGATGGCTGCACACGGGCGACATCGGCCACCTCGACGAGCGCGGCTACCTGACGATCACCGACCGGCTGAAGGACATGTTCACGGTTGGCGGCTTCAACGTGTACCCGGCCGAGGTCGAGAACGCGATCATGCGGCTGGACTCGGTGATCGACTGCGCGGTCGTGGGAAAGCCGGACGAGCGGCTGGGCGAAGTCGGGCTGGCCTTCGTCGTCACGCGGCCGGGTTCGGGTCTGAGCACGCAGGACGTGATCGCGCACTGCCGGGAGCGGCTGGCCAACTTCAAGGTGCCGCGCGAGGTCGTGTTCGTCGGCCAGCTGCCGCGCAACGCGGGTGGCAAGGTGCTCAAGCGGGAACTGCGCGAACAAGCACGGCAGGGGCTGCGAGAGGCAGCGGGTGATAGCCTGACCTAGCAAGCGCTAGGTCAGCATAGGCGGCAGGAGCGGCGTCCGTGGAAACCGTGCTCGTGGAGACCGTGCCCGTGGAAACGCTGCGATGACCGAGCCGGCAACGCCGCTGGTGTCGATCGAGCACCTGTCGAAGACCTTCCCCGGGCAGCGGGCGCTCGCGGATGTGTCGTTCGACATCAACCGCCGTACGATCCATGCGCTCGTCGGCGAGAACGGTTCCGGCAAGTCGACGCTGATCAAGATCCTGGCCGGGTTTCACCTGCCGGACCCGGGCGGGCGGGTGCTCGTGGACGGCGAGCCGCTGCACTTCGGGTCTGCGGCCGACGCCCGCCGGCGGGGCCTGCGGTTCGTCCACCAGGACCTGGGCCTGATCGGCGAGCTGACCGCTGCGGAGAACGTCGGCCTTGTCGCCGGCTTCCGCACAAACGCGACTCGCATCGACCGAAGCGCCCAGCGGCGTCAGGCGGAGCGGCTGCTGGCGCGCATCGGCGTCGAATTCGACGTCGACCGGCCGGTGCGGCAGCTTCGCGCGGTCGAGCGCAGCACGCTCGCGATCGCGCGCTCCCTAGACGACAGCTCGGGAGAGATCTCGCTGCTCGTGCTCGACGAGCCGACCAGCGCCCTGCCGCCGACCGAGTGCGAGGCGCTGTTCAGCGTCCTGCACAAGGTGCGGGAGAACGGGGTCGGCATCCTGTACGTCTCGCACCGTCTCGACGAGGTGCTGAGCCTGGCCTCGCAGGTGACGGTGCTCCGGGACGGCAGGTGCCAGGGAACGATCCCGACGGCCAGCGTCGACCGCGGGCGGCTCGCGCGCCTGATCGTTGGCGAGGAGCTCGAGCTCACCTCCGCACCCGCCGCGCCGGCGGCCAAGCGCGGACAGGCCGTGCTCGAGGTCCGCGGCCTGCGCTGCACGCCGATCACGGGCATCGACTTCGACGTCCGCCGCGGCGAGGTGCTGGGCATCGCCGGGCTGTCCGGTTCCGGGCGCGAGACACTCGCCGGAGCCGTGTGTGGCGCCGTTCCCGCCACGGTCAGCCTGAACGTCGGCGGCGAGCGGGTGGCCGCCGATCCCATGACGTCCCTGCTCGCGCGGCGGCTGGGGCTCGCGCTGATACTGCCCAATCGCCATCCCGAGGCAGCGATCGCTAACTTCACGATCAGCGAGAACATCACGCTCGGCTGGGTGTCAGAGTTTGCCCGCGCAGGGCGGATCGACCATTCTCGGGAACGGGCAGCCGCCGGGGAATGGATCGAGCGGCTGGACATCAGGCCGCCGGATCCTGACCGGCTGTATGGCCTGCTCAGCGGCGGCAATCAGCAGAAAGTGCTGATGGCGAAGTGGTTCGGGCTCGATCCGCGTGTGGTGTTCATGGAGGACCCGACGAGCGGCGTCGACATCGGGGCGAGGAACGCGATCTACGAGCTGATCCGCAGGTACGCGGGCTCGGGTACCGGGTTCGTGATCTGTTCCTCGGACACCGAGGATCTGGTCAGCGTCTGTGACCGGGTGCTGGCGCTCGTCGACGGGCGCATCGTCGAGGAACTGCATGGCAGTGCGATCTCCGAAGGCGAGGTGCTGCGGGCCATCTCGGGCTCGGCGCAAGCTATATCCGGAGGTGCCTAGACATCCATCGGTTACGGTCGTTGGCAGGGGGTGCGAGGGCATGCCGATCACCGTTTCCGAACTGGCGACCGCGCCGGTCAAGGGCATGCGGCTGCATCGCAGCAGTGAGGTCCAGCTCGGCCCGCGTGGCGTAGCGGGTGACCGTGAATTCCTAGTCGTCAACGATGATTGCAAGCTGCTGCTGAGCAATCGCAACCCCCGCCTGCTGCGGATCGAGCCGTCTTGGGACTGGTCCCAAAACGTCCTGGCGTTGCGGTTCCCTGACGGCTGCGTCGTCCAGGGTGTTCCCGAGGCCGGGGCCGCCGCGGTCACCCGGAACTACGAGGGCCGGGAGATACCCGGATGGCTCGTCCCCGGGCCGCTGAGCGCCGCGCTCTCCGGCTACCTGGGCCGGAAAGTCCACCTGTTCAAGCGGGCCCCAGACCAGCTCGGTGCTGATGATCATCCTGTGACGCTGATGTCCGAGGCGTCGCTGCAGGCGCTGGCCGCTGAGTTCAGTGGCACGACTCCCGATCCACGCCGGTTCCGCATGACGATCAGCGTCACGGGCGCCGATGCCTGGGCCGAGCACAGCTGGAGCGGGCAGCTGGCGATCGGAGACATTGCGTTGCGCGCCATAGCCCCCGTACCGCGCTGCTCGATTACCACCCACAACCCGGAGTCGGGCGCAACCGACGTGCGTATCTTGCACGCGCTGGTTCGGCTGCGCGGCAAGAGGGACATCACCTTCGGAATCTGGTGCGACGTCGAGCGGCCCGGTCGGATCCGGGTCGGTGACCTGGTACTGCCGCCCGCCGAGGCAGCGCCCGATCAGGCTGCCGCGGTCCCGGCGGCGGGTATCTCGACCCGCGTCCGCAGGATCGCCCCGCCGCGCAGCCGGGCAGCCTCCTCGGGAACCCAGCTCGGAGCCGTGCAGACGAACAGGTCCCGGCCGTCCGGCCCGCCAAGGGCCACGGCGTAGGCGCTCTCGACCTTGATGCGCTCGGTGACGGCGCCAGCCGGGCCGACCCGTACGACGTCCCCGGAGAACGGCATCGCCACCCAGATCCCGCCCGCCGCGTCGAGCACGATTCCGTCGGGCAGTTCACCCGTGCCGAACTCGGTCAGCACACGGCGGCCGGCAAGCCCGCCGTCGGGCAGTATCCGGAAGGCGCTCAGGCGGCCCGGCACCGACCGGGTCTCGGCCACGATCAGCGTCTTGCCACCGTCGCTGACCGCGATGCCGTTCGGGAACATCAGCTCGTCGGCGACCACCCGCGCCTGCCCGTCTGGCTCGACGGCAATCAGGACGGTGGGCGCCGGGGGAGCGGGCGGAGCGGAGTCGTCGCCAAAGTTGCCGACGTAGGCGCGCCCGTTCGCGTCGACGGCCATGTCGTTGCAGTGCCAGGGCGCCAGCCCGCTGAGGTCCGCGTGCTCGCGCAGGCCGTCCGGGTCGAGCCGCATCACGCGGCGATCGTGCATGGAAACGACGAGCATCCGTCCGTCAGGCAGAAAGCCCAGGCCCGACGGGCAGCCGGGCACCTCGGCCACGGTCGCCGGCGTTCCGGCCGGCTCGAGGCGCAGCACGGCATGGGCGTGCATGTCCGAGAGCCACAGCGCGCCGTCGTGCCAGCGCGGGGCTTCGGGAAACGTCAGGCCGACGGCGACCGTCTCGAACGTCACGGCCGGTACGATATCGAGCAAGCGATTGCTTGGTCAAGCAGCCCGCTGGGTGGCCTGCCGGGTAAGGCAGCGCTGCTGCGCGGGGTGCCTCCGGTTCAGGAGGTTGTCGGCGCGAGCTTCGCTGCTGCCCGCCGCAGTTCCGACTTGGCGACCTTGTCGCCGGACGACCGAGGCAGCTCGTCGAGCACGATCAGTCGTTCCGGCAGTATTTCCTTGGAGACGCCGCGGGCCAGCAGGAACTCGGTCAGATCCGCGAGCGTTAGCAGTGCCGCTTGGTCCCCGTCGCCGCGCAGCTCTACGTAGACGCAGACGCGCTCGCCGAAGACCGGGTCGGGGACCGGCACCGCGGCGGCCAGGGCCACCCGCGGATGGGCGGCGACCTCGTCCTCGACCTCGCGGGCGCTGATGTTCTTGCCGCCGCGGATGATCAGGTCCGACTTGCGTCCCACGACCGACAGGTAGCCGTCGTCGTCGACCTCGACGACGTCGGCGTGCAGCACGAACCCGTCGGCAGTGAACAGCTCCGCGTTGGCCTCGGCGTCGTCCAGGTATCCGAGGCACACCGCCGGGCCTCGCGAGCCGGGCTGGCCCCGGCCGCCGCTGGTGACGTCCGCCCCGTTCTCGTAGAGCCGCAGCTCGGTACCGGGCTGGGCGCGCCCGGACGTGCTGAGCCGCTTGTGCTGCGGATCGCGGACGGACGTTGCGGTCGCGAAACCGCTCTCGTTGGAGCCGTAGAAGTTCAGGATCACCGCGCCGGTGACCTCCTCGAATCGCCGCGCGGGCTCGTACGGAATCGCCTCGCCGCCGGTGAACATCACCCGCAGCGACGACAGATCACGCCGCTCGATCGCGGGATCGGCGAGCAGCATCCGGAACTGGGTGGACACGGCGCACAGGACCGTGACCCGCTCGCGCTCCAGCAACTCGAGCGTCAGCGCGGGGGAGAAGCGCTCGGTGACGACGGTCGGCACACCGAGATAGGTCGGCGTGAAGTGGGCCGTCCACTGGCCGAAGCCGAACGGCGCGGGAACGACGCTCATGATGAGGTCGTGCTCGCTCAGCGCGCCGACCTCGGCCGCTATCTGGTGGAAATACCGCCACCTGTTCTGGGTGTGCATCACACACTTCGGCATCCCGGTCGTGCCGGACGTCGAGTTGACCATCCAGAACTCGTCCGGCCCGAATCGCACCCTGGCGAGCGCCCCGGCGTCGGCGGCCGCAGACCCGGCCACGGCGCCGTCGACCAGCAGCGGAGCCGACGGGTCGCGCTCGAACCGGGGCACGACCACGTGGTGGCGGATCCCGGGCAGCGACGCCGCTACCTCGCACATCGGCTGGCCGCGGTGCTCGTCATGGGAGATCAGCGCGATCGCCTTGGTCTTGCCGACGATGTGCCGCAGCTCCCGCTCCCCGGCCCTTGCGCCGATGCCAACCGCGACGACGCCGGCCTTCTCACAGGCAAGGAGCGCGACGTGCACGCTCGCCGCGTCCGGCAACACGATCGCAACCCGCTCCCCGCGCTCGACGCCGAGCGCCAGCAGCGCGTACCCGAGCCGGTCCGAGGAGGTGTCGTAGCCGCCCCAGGTCAGCCGGCCGTCGGCCGTGATGTATGCGGGCTCCTGGCCCCGGCCCGCCGCGTGGCGAGCCACGTGATCGGCGAGCGCCTCCCGGCCCCACCAGCCGCGACGCCGGTACTCCGCGGCCCGCTCGGCGTCGATGCCGGCCGGAAACTGTGTCGCACGATCCACGCAGATATCCTAGCAAGCGCTTGGTAGATTGGGCGGCGACCTGGCGCCTCCCGGCCGCCCTCGGCCGCTTGCCTGGCCTTCGAGTCCGCGGCTAAGATCAACGGCTACCAAGCGTTTGCTTGGTAAGCGGCTGGGGAGAGGGAAGTCGGTATGATCACGAGTGCCGAGATCGCCGAGGCACCTGTCAAGCGCCGGACGGTCCGGCTGGCCGCCCGGCTGAGCTTCCGCAACATCGGCGCGGTGTACGTGTGGATCGTGCTGATCCTGATCTTCACGATCTGGAAGCCGGGCCTCTTCCCGACGGCACAGACCGCCAAGAGCATCCTGAACCAGTACGCGATCACCGGGCTGGCCGCGCTCAGCGTGGTGATGCCGCTGGCGGCGGGCATCTTCGATCTCTCCATCGGCTCCACGATCGGCTTCGCCGGCGTCTTCGTCGGCTGGTCGCTGAACACTCTCAAGCTGCCGGCCCCGGCCGCCATCCTGCTGACGCTGCTCGCGGGGCTGACAATCGGGCTGTTCAACAGCCTGGTGGTCGTGCGGATGCGGATCGACTCGTTCATCGGCACGCTGGCCACCGGGTCCATCATCGCGGCGCTGACCATCTGGGTGTCCGGAGACCAGATCATCACCGGCAAGCTGTCCGGCAGCTTCTCGAACTTCGCCAGCGCAAGCCTGGGCGGAGTCCAGCTGCCCGTGCTGTACATGCTCGTGGCGATGCTGGCCCTCGGGTACGTGCTCGAGCAGACCGTGTTCGGCAGGCAGACCTACGCGGCCGGATACGGTCCGGATGTCGCGCGGCTGATCGGGGTTCGTGTCGCCCGGCTGCGCACGATCTCGCTGGTGTTCTCGGGACTCCTCGGATCGTTCGCCGGCATCGCGCTGGCGGCTCAGCTCGGGTCCGCGGATCCGACCACCGGCTCCGAGTACCTGATACCGGCCTTCTCGGCGGTGTTCGTCGGCGCCACCCAGTTCCGGCATGGCCGGTTCAATCCGTGGGGGACCGTGGTCGCCGTGCTTATGATCGGGACAGGTAGCGTCGGGCTGCTCATGGCCGGGACCCAGGAGTGGATGCCCCAGGTATTCCAGGGCGCGGTCCTGATCGTCGCCGTGGGCATCACCGGCATCCAGCGCAAGCGCCTGCGCGCCAGGCCGCTCTTCGGCCGCCGGCTGCGCGCGCCTCGCGTGCCGGAGCAGGCGGCCCCGGACAGCCCGTCAGCCAGCTGACACGCTTCGGCTCCGAGCCGTCGGCCTAGGCCAGATCCCGGGTGAGCGGCCGTGGGCTGACCGCCGGGACGAATTGCGTCGCCGGCCCGTTGCAGTCGTTCCAGTGCATTCCAGTGGTGTGGCCGGCCCGTTGCTGTCGTTCCCTATCGATTCAGGGAGCTGGACAGCGCTGAAGCGTGCGTGCTCTGAGCCGGGACTCCGGGCCCGCGGCAAGCTCGCCATCGGCTTCTCACTGGGTTCCTGAAATCCCCGGGGCGCAGTGCTGCTGACGGCCTGGCGAAATGCCTCGCTGACTGCCTGGCCCAAAAGAACTGCCCGCCGGGCCCCAGTGTGCTGGGCCCGGCGGGCAGTCCCCGGGGGGGAGGGGGAGCTATCCGATTCCCCAGAGCTTCTCGAACTGCGCCTTGTAGCTGACCACGTTGGCGAACGTGACGCTCGACGCGTCGGACGGGAGGTCCGAGCTGGTGATCGTCCAGAACGGCAGCGTCGCGTCGTTGAGGTCAACCGAGTACGACACACCGGTGAAGTACCGAGCCAGCAGGTCGATCTCGCGCCAGTAGACCTCGGGGAAGCTGGTGCCGATCGCGGTCGTCACGTAGTCATTCTGGCCGATGTCCGCGGCTACTGTCCCGTTCATGCTGATCGTCGCGACCTTGACGCTCGTGATCCCCGAGCCCTTCAGCGCGGTCGGCAGGCCGGTGACCATGTCGTCGTAGCCGTCCCACAGATACGAGATGTTGGGGTTGGCGGTCAGGAAGCTGCTGATCCGTGTGGTCAGGTCGGTGCCGATGCTGGTGACCGGGACCGTCAGCAGCTTCACCGTGCACTTCGGGCACTGCTTCTGGATCTCGGCGTCGAACGACGAGTTCTCCTGGATCATGTTCGGGAAGCCGCTCGGCACGACCGCGCCGATGGTCGCGGACTTGCTCGTGGTGTTGGCGAGGATGTAGTCAGCGACTTCCTTGCCCTGGATCGAGTTGTTCACCGGGCCGCCTACCACTCCGGTCAGGCCATCGCCGGTGCTGTCGCCCACGAACGCCTCGAGCACGGGGATGTGCATCGAGGACAGCTTGGTCACTTCCGAGGCGAACAGAGCCCGCGCGTACCCGGAGCCGATGACCGCGTTCGGCTTGTTTGTGATCGCCTGCTGATAGGCGTCGGCGATCTGCTGCGGCGAGGTGCCCGCGTTGATCCGGACCAGCTTCCAGCCGAGGAGGTTGGTCGCGCTTTCCAGGATGTCGCCCTCGACCACGCAGGCCGGGACGCCACACTGGATGAAGTCGATGACCTTGCCCTTCGGGATCGTCTTGCCCACGGGCGTGGTGATGCCGATGCTCGTCGGCCGCTGCTCGTACTTCGTGTTGGCGGCCGCCGCGGCCGAGAAGGTGGCGCCGCCGGTGGACGACGAGCTGGTCTTCGGCGTGGAGCCGCTGGAACTCGAGCTGCACGCTGCGAGCGTGAGAGCGGTGGTGCACACGAGGATGGTGCCGAGCAATCTCCCCCGGCCAAGCCGAGCGCTCATGATGTCTTTCTCTGACTCATCGAGGATCTCCTTACCGCGCCAGCATCGCGGCGACGTTGGCACAGCATCGAAGCGGCAGCGCCTGGTCTTACCAAGCGCTTGCTTGGTGCGCCAGAGCGTAACGAGGAACCCGCTGCGCTGTCAAGCGCTTGCTTGCTTCGCAAGCAGGGCAAACGTTAAGCCGTCGGGCGCCGCTGCCCGGCCCGGCTGGTGCGGTTCGTCATGTGCGACGCCGGCCTGGCTGGTGCGGTTCGTCAGGTGCGACCCCGGCCCGGCGGGCGCGGTTCGTCATGTGCGACGTCGAACCGGTAGACCTGGAAGACGAAGTCCGGGCAGACGAGCTGGCACGCGGTGCAGCCCGTGCAGCCGTCGTGCAGGACCGGGAAGCGGTACCCCATCTCGTTGACCTCGGCGGACATCTCGAGCACCTTCGGCGGGCAGGCCTGCACGCACAGGTCGCAGTCCTTGCACCGCTCTACATCGATGCTGACGGTGCCCCGGCTCACGGCTGCCCCCGCAGGGACAGCTCGCCTAGCGGGTACGCCGCCTCGAGTGAGCTGGTCAGATACTGCGGCCCCGAGCCCGCGGGCACGAACCAGCCGGTCGGGCACATCGTAAGGATCTCGACCAGCCCGAACCCGTCGCCGGCCAGCTGGTGCTCGAACGCGCTGCGCAGCATCCGCTTGGTGCGTGCGACGCCACCCGCGCTGGACACGGCACCGCGCGCCACGTAGCACACCCCGGCCAGCGAGGCCACGAGCTCGGCCACCGGGATGGGATAGCCGTGCGTCTCGGGATCGCGCCCGTCCAGGCTGGTCTTGGTCCGCTGACCGACGACCGTGGTCGCGGTCTGATGACCGCCGGTGTCCCCGAACACTCCGTTGTTCAGCAGGACGCACGTGACGTTCTCGCCCCGGGCGGCGGTGTGCAGGACCTCCTGCAGGCCCTCGTTCGCCATGTCGCCGTCGCCCTGCAAGGTGAACACGACCGTGCCGGGCTGGACGCGCTTGATGCCGGTCGCGCACGACGGCGCCCGGCCGTGCAGGCACTGCAGCACCTCGACGTCCATGATCTGGACGAAGCTGCCGTAGCACCCGTGGCCGACGACACCGACGCTGCGGCGCACGATGTCGAGCTCCTCCAGCACCTCGAGCAGGATGCGCAGCGCAAGAGGCTCGCCACAGCCGGGGCACAGCCCGTGGTCGCCGAGGATCAGGTCCGGGCGGTCGCGGGCGACCAGGCGCGGAGCGGCTTCGGTCATGTGGAGGCCTCCAGGATGCGCTCGCGGATCGGGCCGACGTCGAGCAGCGGGCCGAAGCTCAGCCCGGACGCGTGGATGCTCACGCCGCCGATGAAGCGGACCGCGCCGCGGTCGTGTGTGAACTGCCTGACGTCGTCCAGCATCTGGCCGGCGTTGAGCTCGAACACCAGGACCCGGCTGGCGTTCCTGGTGGCGGCGGCCAGGTGGTCGCCGGGGAACGGCCAGAGCGTGACCGGCCGGAACAGCCCGACCCGGTGCCCGTCGGCGCGCAGCTCGTCGACCACGTGCTCGACGAACAGCGCCGCCGACCCGAACGCGACCACGAGCGTCTCCGCGTCGTCGGCCCGGTACGTCTCGCTGCGCGCCTCGGTGGCGGCGATCTCGTCGAACTTCGCGGCGACCGCCCGCCAGTGGCCGTCCGGCCCGGGCCCCGGCTCGGTCGCCTTGCCCATGGCCCAGGTCCAGATCTGGCGCGAGTGGCCGGTGCCGCCGGACGTGCCGTCCAGAGCCCAGTCCTTGGCGGGCAGCGGGCCGAAGTCACGCGTCGCCACGTCAACGCTCACGTATGTCTGCGCGATGAGCGGGTCACCGTACAGCATGACCGGCGCGCGGTACCGGTCAGCCAGGTGGAACAGCAGCTGGGTGTGCTCGACCGCCTCGGGCACGTCCTTCGGCGCCAGCGTGAGCGTCCGGTAGTCGCCCCAGCCGCCGCCGCGCGTGGCCTGGAAGTAATCCTGCTGGTTGCGGGCCATGTTGAAGATGACGAGCGGCAGCTCGTTCAGCGCCAGCTCCGCGATCGCCTCCTGCATCAGCGCGAGGCCCTGGCCGCACGAGCCGGTGGCCGCCCGCGCCCCGGCGGCGGACGCCCCGAGCGCCATGTTCACCGCCTCGATCTCGCTCTCCGCGTTGAGGCAGTGGCCGCCGGCTGATCCCGGAGGATTATCAGCATATGGGACTGAAATCCTCCGGGATCATGAACCGATGCGGTTATGCCGCGGCAGCGCCGTCGGCTCGGCGCCCAAGCCGCGGCTAGTCCATGATCGTGGCGAGTTCTTACGAGATAGCAGCCAAAACTCGCCACGATCACGGGCTGCCGCCGACGGGGCATAGTGGTGGCGGGCCGGTGCCCTTTCCGCACCCCAGCGGCGGTGCTCTCGATTGTTTAACAAGCGCTTGCTACGATGGTTGCGCTTGCATGGCGAGGATCAGGAAAGCGAGACGTCTTGGCTGATAAGCGGATGTCGGAGGACGACGTGGTCGCCCGGCTGCGGTCCGGGATGACGATCGGCATCGGTGGCTGGGGCTCGCGGCGCAAGCCGATGTCGCTCGTTCGCGCGATCCTCCGGAGCGACCTGCGGGACCTCACCGTGGTGTCGTACGGCGGCCCGGACGTCGGGCTGCTGTGCGCGGCTGGAAAGATCCGCCGGCTGGTGTTCGGGTTCGTGTCGCTGGACTCGATACCGCTCGAACCGCACTTCCAGGCCGCCAGGCAAGCCGCGGCCATCGATGTGACCGAGTACGACGAGGGCATGCTGCAGTGGGCGCTGTACGCGGCGGCGTGCCGGCTGCCGTTCCTGCCCAGCCGGGCCGGTCTCGGCTCGGATGTGCTGGCCGTGAACCCGCAGCTGCGCACGGTCCGCTCGCCCTACGACGACGCCGCCGAGCTGGTCGCGGTGCCCGCGCTGCCGCTCGACGCGGCGCTAGTGCACCTGAACCGGGCCGACGCGGCCGGCAACGCCCAGTTTCTCGGCGACGACCTGTACTTCGACGACCTGTTCTGCACCGCGGCCGAGCAGGCGTTCGTGTCGTGCGAGCGGATCGTGCCAACGGCTGCGCTGGAGGCCGCCGGACTGACGCGGCTGCGGGTGCACCGGTGGATGGTCGCGGGTGTGGTCGAGGCACCAAACGGGGCACACTTCACTTCGTGCGCACCCGACTACGGCCGCGACGAGGCGTTCCAGCGCCGCTATGCCACAGCCGCCAAGGATCCGGAGCAGTGGGCGCAATTCGCGGCGACGTACCTCAGCGGCGACGAGGCCGCCTACCAGTCCGCTGTGGGGGCCCTGCGGGCAGAGGCGAGCGCGTGACCGGGGTGCAGGATGCAGCCGGGGTGCAGGATGCAGCCGGGGTGCGGAACGCGGCCGGAGGGCAAGATCCATCCGGGGTGCAGGACGCAGCCGGAAAGCGGGTCGGCGCGCGCGTAACCACGGCCGAGGTGTGCATCGTGGCCTGCGCGGAGGCGTGGCGCGGGGACGGCGAGATCGCCGCGAGCCCGATGGGCCAGATCCCGACCGGCGGCGCCCGGCTGGCCAGGGCCACGTTCGAGCCCGACCTGCTGCTGTCCGACGGCGAGGCGCGCTTTATGACCGGCACCTGGGCGCTCGGCCAGCCGCCGCCCGGCCCGGCCGAGGGCTGGATTCCGTTCCGGGCAATCTTCGACCTGGCGTGGCACGGATCGCGGCACGTCATGATGAGCCCGGCGCAGATCGACCGGTACGGGAACGCCAACATCTCCGCGATTGGCGACTACGCCCGTCCCACCCGCCAGCTTCTCGGCGTGCGCGGCGCTCCGGGCAACACCGTGAACCACCGGACCAGCTACTGGGTGCCGCGGCACCTGCCGCGGGTGTTCGTGCCGCGGGTCGACATGGTCTCCGGCGTCGGCTACGACCGGGCCAGCGCCGCGGGTCCCGAGGCTGGCGAGTTCCTCGACCTGCGGCGGGTGGTGACGAACCTGGCCGTGCTCGACTTCGGCGGCCCGGACCACAGCATGCGCCTGGTGTCGGTGCATCCCGGGGTCGCGGTCGACGAGGTCGTTGCCAACACCGGGTTTGAGCTGGCGATCGACGGCGACGTGCCGCAGACCCGCCTGCCAACGGCGGCCGAGCTGACGCTGATCCGCGACGTCATCGACCCGGCGGGGCTGCGCAACGGTGAGGTGCGGGGGTGATCTGGTGACCGATCCGCAGCCCGAGATGCGACCGGTGACCCACCCAACGCTGCATACCGCGATCTGTGACCTGTTCGGCGTGGAGTACCCGATCGTGCAGACCGGCATGGGCTGGGTGTCCACGCCGGAGCTGACCGCGGCCACGGCGAACGCGGGCGCGCTCGGGATCCTGGCCAGCGGCACGCTGAGCGTCACCGAGACCGACGCGGCGATTGGGCGGACCACGGAGCTGACCGGCAAGCCGTTCGGCGTGAACATGCGGGGCGACGCCCCGGACCTGGCCGAGCGGGCTGCGCTGCTGGTCAAGCACGGCGTCCGGGTTGCCTCGTTCGCGCTGGCGCCGAACGAGCGGGTGATCAAGTCGCTCAAGGACGACGGGCTGATCGTCGTGCCGTCGATCGGCGCCAGGCGGCACGCGGAGAAGGTCGCCGCGTGGGGCGTGGACGCCGTGGTTGCGCAGGGCGGCGAGGGCGGTGGCCACACCGGCAGCGTCCCGACTTCGATTCTGCTGCCGCAGGTGACCGCCGCGGTCGACCTGCCGGTGATCGGCGCCGGCGGGTTCAGCGACGGGCGCGGCCTGGTGGCCGCGCTCGCTTACGGCGCCGCGGGCGTGGCGATGGGCACCAGGTTCCTGCTGACCAGCGACAGCCCGGTGCCGGACTCGGTGAAGGCCGAATACCTGAAGCGGACCGTGACCGACACCGTGGTCACCTCGGTGCTGGACGGCGTGCCGCAGCGGGTGCTGCGCACGCCGCTCGCGGACCAGCTCATCGGCGGCGGCTCGCTGGGCAGGCTCCGCCGGTCGATCGGGCACGCGATCGCGTTCCAGAAGATGTCGGGTTCGTCCTGGCGGGACATCGTCGCCGAGGGCCTGGCGATGAAGCGCAGCCACGAGCTGACCTGGACGCAGGTGATCATGGCGGCGAACACGCCGATGATGCTGCGCGCGAGCATGGTTGACGGCCGCACCGACCTGGGCACGCTGGCCAGCGGCCAGATCGCTGGCGTCATCGACGACCTGCCGAGCTGCGCGGAGCTGGTGCAGCGGATCATCGCGCAGGCGACCGACGTCCTGGAGCGGCTCGGCGCGCCGGGCAGCGAGGCGGCACAGCCCGAGGCGGCACAGCCCGAGGCGGCAGAGCGCGAGGCAGCACAGCGGGACGCAGCACAGCGCCAGGCGGCGCAGTGACCGGGCCGGGGCCGAAGCCGCATCCGAGCCACGGCCTGCTGGCCGGCCGCACCGTGCTGGTGACCGCCGCAGCCGGAACCGGCATCGGGTTCGCCGCGGCGCGGCGCTGCGCCGAGGAGGGTGCCACGGTCGTGATCAGCGACCGGCACGAACGCCGGCTCGGTGAGGCCGCGAAGCAACTCGCGGAGATCGCCGGAACGCCGCCGCTGGCCGTGCCGTGCGACGTGACCTCGCAGCAGCAGGTGGATCACCTGTTCGAGGCGGCGATCGCCGAGCACGGCCACCTCGACGTGGTCGTCAACAACGCCGGGCTCGGCGGCGACACGCCGCTGGCCGAGATGACCGACGAGCAGTGGGGCGTGGTCCTCGACGTGACGCTGAACGGGACGTTCCGGTGCACCCGGGCCGCGCTGCGGCACATGATCCCGCGCGGCAGCGGCGTGGTGATCAACAACGCGTCGGTGATCGGCTGGCGGGCGCAGGCCGGGCAGGCCCACTACGCCGCGGCCAAGGCCGGGGTGATGGCGCTGACCCGGTGTGCGGCGATCGAGGCGGCCCCGGCCGGTGTCCGGGTCAACGCGGTGTCGCCGAGCATCGCCATGCACCCGCACCTGGCGAAGGTGTCCAGCGAGAAGCTGCTCTCCGAGCTGTCCGCGCGCGAGGCATTCGGCCGAGCGGCGGAGCCGTGGGAGGTCGCCGACGTGATCGTCTTCCTCGCGAGCGATTATTCGTCTTACCTGACCGGGGAGGTCGTCTCGGTCTCCAGTCAGCACCCGTGACGGAGGTGCGAATGGCCAAGCCCATGATCACGAGCACGATGACCGGAGCCGTAGCGGAGATCGTCGTCGATCATCCGCCGGTGAACGCGCTGCCGGTGGCTGGCTGGTTCGAGCTGGCCGACGCGCTTCGCGCGGCCGGCGCCGACCGGGGCACCCGCGTGGTCGTGTTGCGCGGCGAGGGCCGCGGCTTCAACGCAGGCGTCGACATCAAGGAGATCCAGGCGGACTCCGGGTTCACCGCGCTGATCGGTGCGAACCGCGGCTGCTTCGCCGCGTTCGCGGCCGTGTACGAGTGCGCGGTGCCGGTGATCGCGGCCGTGCATGGCTTCTGCCTCGGCGGCGGCATCGGGCTGGCCGGCAACTCCGACGTGATCGTGGCGAGCGAGGACGCGACGTTCGGGCTGCCGGAGGTGGACCGCGGCGCGCTGGGCGCGGCCACCCACCTGTCCCGGCTGGTGCCGCAGCACAAGGCCAGGGCGATGATGTACACGTCGGCCACCGCGACAGCGGCCGAGCTTCACGCGTTCGGCTCGGTGCTGCGGGTGGTGCCGCGGGAGCAGCTTCGCGACGCCGCGCTCGAGGTCGCCGGCGAGATCGCTGCCAAGGACCCCGCCGTCATCCGGATGGCCAAGGAGGCGTTCAACGGCATCGACCCGTGGGACGTCAAGCGCAGCTACCGGTACGAGCAGGGCTACACGTTCGAGCTGAACCTCTCCGGCGTGTCCGACCGGCTGCGCGCGTCGTTCGGGCAGGACGGCCAGCCAGCCGGGGACGAATGACATGGACCTGACCGAGTCGCCCGCGGAGCAGGCGTTCCGAGCCGAGGCCCGCGCCTGGCTGGAGGCAAACGTGCCCCGCCCGGCGCTGCCCTCCGGCGACACCAGGGACGGCTTCGCCGCGCACCTGGACTGGGAGCGCGCGCTGTTCGAGGCGCGGTGGTCGGTGGTCTCCTGGCCGGAACGGTACGGCGGCCGGGACGCGTCGCTGTGGGAGTGGCTGATCTTCGAGGAGGAGTACTACCGCGCGGGCGCGCCGCAGCGGGTGACCCAGAACGGCATCTTCCTGCTCGCGCCCAGCCTCTTCGAGTTCGGCACACAAGAGCAGCAGGATCGCATCCTGCCGCGGATGGCCGCGGCGCAGGACCTATGGGCCCAGGGCTGGTCCGAGCCCGCGGCCGGCAGCGACCTCGCCGGGATCACCAGCCGCGCGGAGCGGGACGAGGCGGCTGGTGGCTGGCGCCTGTACGGGCAGAAGACGTGGACCACCCGCGGCGCGTTCTGCACCCATCTGTTCGGGCTGTTCCGCACCGACCCGGCGGCGGAGCGGCACCGGGGGCTGACGTACTTCCTCGCGGACCTGCGCTCACCCGGCGTTGAGGTGCGCGGATTCGAGCGCCTCGACGGTGACGAGGGGTTCGCCGACGTGTACTTCGATGGAGCGTTTGTGCCGGAACGGGACGTGCTCGGCGAGGTTAGCCACGGATGGTCGGTCGCGATGGCCACGACAGGCTCGGAGCGCGGGCTGACCTTGCGTTCGCCCAGCCGGTTTGTGACGGCGGCCAACCGGCTGGTCGAACTCGCCCGCTCCGGCAGCCTGGGCTCTGCTGGCCTGGGCTTTGCTGGCCCGGACTCTCCTGGCCCGGACTCTGCAGGCGTGGACTCCGCTGGCCTGGACTCTGGCCTGCGGGACCGGGTCGTGCAGTCCTGGATCGAGGCCCGTGCCTACCACCTCTTCACGCTCGAGCAGGTCACCGGCATCGTCGAGGGCGGCAGCCCCGGCGCCCGGTCCAGCCTGAACAAGCTGTACTGGTCCGAGCTTGATGTCCGGCTGCACGAGACCGCGATGGAGCTGCTCGGCGCGGACGCCGAGGTGGACGGGCCGTGGAGCCGCAGCTTCGAGTTCTCGCTGGCCGGGCCGATCTACGCGGGCACCAACGAGATCCAGCGCAACATCGTGGCCGAGCGGCTGCTCGGCCTGCCACGCGCCTGACCAGGAGGGAACGGGCCCGATGCGCTTCGCCGTCGCCGAGGACGCC
This sequence comes from uncultured Actinomycetota bacterium, assembly GCA_963778075.1. GTDB lineage: Bacteria > Actinomycetota > Actinomycetes > Streptosporangiales > Streptosporangiaceae > JASHPR01. The sequence goes on from CAVZTJ010000003.1 coordinate 398,133, forward strand.
GCCGCGCTGCGCGACGCCGCGGAGGCGCTGCTCGCCGCGCGAGCGACGCCCGCGCTGATCCGGTCCGCGTGGCCGGGCGCAGCCGGTCCCGAGCAGGGCGGGCCGAGCGGGAAGAGCGGGCTGAATGGGGAGCGCGGCCTGGGTGGGGAGCGCGGCCTGGATGGGGAGAGCGAGGCCGGTGGGGAGCGCGGGGCCGGTGGGGAGCGCGGGGCCGGTGGGGAGCGCGGGCTGGATGGGCTGGGTGGGCTGAGCGCAGTACGCGCCGTGTGGCGCGGGCTCGGGGAGATCGGCGTGACCGGCGCTCTGGTCGCCGAGGCGGACGGGGGACTCGGCCTCGACGAGAACGCGCTGCCGCCGGTGCTGAGCCGGATCGGCCACAGCGGCCTGCCGGGTCCCGCCGGCGAGACAATCGCGGTCGCCGCGCCGCTGCTGGCCGCGGCCGGCCATCCGGCGTTGCCGGACGTGCTGTCCGGCACGGCGCTGGTGACCGCGCAGCTGGCGACACCAGCGGCGGCGGGGCTGCTCGTCCCGTTCGGGCAGACGGCGGACTACGTGCTGCTGCGTGCGGACGACGGCGAGCTGCGCGTTTACGAGCGCGGCGAGCTGGAGGCCGCGCCGGTGCCCGCGGTCGACGGTTCCCGGCAGCTGGCCAGGCTGCTGGCCAAACCGGCCGGGGGAGTGGCGGTCGCCGCGGCCGGCTGGGGACGTGGCGCGCCCGGCGACGTCACAGCGGGCTGGGAACGCGGTGTGCCCGGCGACGCCGCAGCGGGCTGGGAACGCGGTGTGCCCGCCGCCGCCGCGGCCTCCTGGGAACGTGGTGTGCTCGCCGCCGCGGCGATCCTGGTGGGCCTGGCCGAGCGGATGCTGTCCATGACCGTGGATTACGTCACCGTCCGGCGGCAGTTCGGCGTGCCGGTCGGCAGCTTCCAGGCGGTCAAGCACCGGCTGGCCGACGCGTATCTCGCGGTGGAGTTCGCCCGCCCGGCCGTGCTCGCCGCCGGGTGGGCGCAGGCCAGCGGCGCCGCCGATGCGGCCGAGCAGACGTCGGTCGCCAAGGTCCTCGCGTCCGACGCCGCGACCACGGTCGCCAGGGCCGCGATCCAGTGCCACGGCGCGATCGGCTACACGACCGAGTACGACCTGCACCTGTTTGCCAAGCGTGCCTGGGCGCTGGCGCCGAGCTGGGGCTCGGCGAACTGGCACCGCCGGCGGCTCGCCGCGTCGCTGTGCTTGACGAAGGACGTTTGCCTGACCAAAGACGGGAGTGAGCCCGATGGCTGACGAGGTGGTCCGGTACGAGGTCGACGGCGCGATCGCGCGGGTGACGATGAACCGGCCGGAGTACGGCAACGCGCAGAACTCGGCCATGACGTACGCGCTCGACGACGCCTTCTACCGGGCCGCGGCGGACGACGACGTCACCGTTGTCGTGCTTGCCGGGGCGGGCAAGCACTTCTCCGGCGGCCACGACATCGGGACGCCGGGCCGCGACATCGACACCTCATTCGACCGGCGCGCCGGGCTGTGGTGGGACCACGTGGGCAAGCTCGGCGGGGAGAGCCGGTACGCCCGCGAGCAGGAGGTCTACCTCGGCATGTGCCGGCGGTGGCGGGAGCTGCCCAAGCCGGTGATCGCGCAGGTGCACGGCGCGTGCATCGCCGGCGGCCTCATGCTCGCCTGGGTGTGCGACCTGATCATCGCCGCCGACGACGCGTTCTTCGCCGACCCGGTGGTGCGGATGGGGATCCCCGGCGTCGAGTACTTCGCCCACCCGTGGGTGATGGGGCCGCGGCAGGCCAAGGAGTTCCTGTTCCTCGGCGAGCGGATCAGCGCGGCGCGGGCTTACGAGCTCGGCATGATCAACCGGGTGGTGCCGCGCGAGCGGCTCGCCGAGGAGGTGACGACGGTGGCCAGCAAGATCAGCGCGATGCCCCGCCTCGGCCTCGCGCTGACGAAAAAGGCGGTTAACCAGGCGGAAGACGCCATGGGCCTGCAGGTCGGCATGGACTCGGTGTTCGGCCTGCACCACCTCGCGCACGCGCACAACGCGGAGGTCGGCGCCGACTCGCTGGCCGGCCAGGACGCCCGGTCGATGCGGGACGCGCGCCAGCGGGACGAGCGGCCGGCCCCGGCGGCCGCTGCGCCTCCCGCGCCCCCCGCGCCTCCCACTCCAGCGGCCGGCGGGAGCTGACCGGTGCCGGTGCCGGACGAGGAGGCCTTCCGCGCGGACGTGCGCGGCTGGCTGGCGGCCAGCCTGACCGGTGACTTTGCCTCGCTGGTCGGCAGCGGCGGCCCGGGCAGGGAGCACGAGTTCGTGCCTGAGCGGATGGCGTGGGAACGGCTGCTGGGCGACAACGGCTGGATCGGGCTCGGCTGGCCGGAGGCCCACGGCGGCCGTGGCCTGCCGTGGGGCCACCAGGTGATCTTCTACGAGGAGTACGCCAGGGCGGGCGCGCCGGCCCGCGTCGGCCACATCGGCGAGCAACTACTCGGGCCGACGCTGCTGATGTTCGGCACCGCCGAGCAACGCGCCAGGTTCCTGCCCGGCATCCTGGCCGGGACCGAGCTGTGGTGCCAGGGCTACTCCGAGCCCGGCGCCGGTTCCGACCTCGCCGCCGTGTCGACGCGGGCTCGCCTGGTGGAGGGGGACAGCGAGGAGGGAAGTGGAGAGGGACGGGGAGGTGGGCGGGGGGCGGGGGGCGGGGAGTGGCACCTGGACGGGCAGAAGGTGTGGACGTCGCTGGCCCAGTTCGCCGACTGGTGCTTCGTGCTCGCCTGCACCGACCCGGCCGCCGAACGCCATCGCGGGCTGTCCTACCTGCTGGTCCCGATGCGCCAGCCCGGCGTCGAGGTACGGCCGATCGTGCAGCTCACCGGCACGTCCGAGTTCAACGAGGTGTTCTTCGACGACGCCAGGGCGGCGGCCGCCGACATGGTCGGGGCGCCCGGCGACGGGTGGCGGGTGGCGATGGGGACGCTCGCGGTCGAGCGCGGCGTGTCCACGCTCGGCCAGCAGCTGGGTTTCCAGCGCGAGTTCGAGGCGGTGCTCGCGACCGCGCGGGCGACCGCCGCCATCGACGACCCGGACATCGGCGCGCGTATCGTCGAGGCGTGGGCCGGGCTCGAGGTGATGCGCTACACCGCGCTGGCCACGCTCGGGCGGCCCGCCGGTGCTGTTCCCGGCACCGAGCCAAACGTCAACAAACTGATCTGGGCGCAGTGGCACCAGCGGCTCGGCGAGCTCGCCGTCGACGTCGCAGGCGCCGCCGCCACGCTCGCCGGTCCTGGCTACGAGCTCGACAACGCGCAGCGGCTGTTCCTGTACACCAGGGCCGACACTATCTACGGCGGCTCGAACGAAATCCAGCGCAACGTGATCGCCGAGCGCGGGCTCGGCCTGCCGCGGGAACCGCGCTGATGGACTTTGCCGATACCCCCGACCAGGCCGAGCTGCGCACGGTTGTGCGCGCGTTCGCCGGACGGCACGCCACGCCGCAGCAGGTGCGCGCCGCCATGGCCAGCCCGGAAGGCTACGACCCGAAGATGTGGCAGCGCCTGTCGGCCGACCTCGGCCTGACCGCGCTCGCGGTGCCGGAGAGCCTCGGCGGCGCCGGGGCTGGACCCGGCGAGGTCGCGGTTGCGGTCGAGGAGTTCGGCCGGGTGCTGCTGCCGTCGCCGTATCTGTCCAGCGCCGTGGCGGCGCTCGCGCTGACCGGCGCCGCGGCGGCGTGCCCCGACGCGGCGCAGCGGTACCTGCCGGGCCTCGCCGACGGGTCGGTGACCGCGGCGCTGGCGCTGGACGCCGACGTCACGACGGCCGGACGAACGGTGACGGGCGCGGCGCGCAATCCCGCGCATGGCGGGGCGGCCGGGGGCACCGTGACCGGCACCGCGCGCAACGTCGTGGACGGCGCGGCCGCAAGCTTGCTACTGGTGCGGGCCGGTGATGATCTGCTGGCCGTGGCGGCGGGCGACGCCGTCGTCGAGCCGCTTGGCACGCTGGACCAGACCCGGCCCCAGGCGGCCGTCCGGTTCGACCGGGCTCCGGCCGTTCCGGCCGGGCCTGCCGGGCCCGCGGTCGCACTGCATCGGGTGCTGCTCGCCGCGGAGTGCGCGGCCGCGGCGGGGCACTGCCTGGACGTGACTGTGGCTTACCTGATGACGCGGAGGCAGTTTGGCCGGCCAATCGGCTCGTTCCAGGCACTGAAGCATCGTGCTGCGGACCTGCAGGTCGCGGTGGCCTCGGCGCATGCGACCGCGCGGGCCGCGGTGTGGACGGCGGCCAGCGACCCGGCTGCGCTGGCCGCGCTGGCCCCGCTGGCGGCGCTGCACTGCGCGCGCACGTTCGTCGAGGTGGCCGGCGAGATGATCCAGCTGCATGGCGGGATCGGGTTCACCTGGGAGCACGAGGCGCATCTGTACCTCAAGCGCGCCAAGTCCACGCAGCTGCTGCTCGGGCCGGCCAGCGCGCTGCGTGCGGAGATCGGCGCGGCGGCCGGCCTGCTGCCGGCGGCCGCGGCGGCTAGATAGCGGGAATCCCGTCAGTTTGGGGAATCCTGTCCGCCGGCGTCACGCGCGGCGAGGAAGCGCGCCGGGATCTCGCCACCGCCGTGCACGGCGAGATCGGCCCCGGTCACGTAGCAGGCCAGGGGAGAGGCCAGGAACAGGCAGGCCGAGGCCACGTCGGCCGGCACCGCCATCCGGCCCATGGGAATCGCCCGCGCGACCGACGCGCCGCCGTCCCGGCCGTAGTGCTCGGCCGCGCTCTCGGTCAGGACCAGCCCGGCGGTGATGTGGTTGACCCGGACCTTCGGCGCCCACTCCAGCGCCAGCGACCGGGTCAGCTGCACCAGGCCGGCCTTGGCAGCGGAGTAGGCCGCGCTGAGCGGCGCCGCCTGGTGCGCCGACACGCTGCCGATGTTGATGATCGACCCGCCGCCGTCCTGCTGCTGCATGACTGCGTTGGCTGGCTGGGACAGGTAGAACGGCGCGAGCAGGTTGAGCGCCACGATCCGTTCCACGAACCGCGGCGAGACCGTGGCGGCATCCGCGTTCGGCGATCCGCCGGCGTTGTTGACCAGCACGTCCAGTCGCCCGAACGCGTCGACGACCGCTTGGGTCACGGTCGCGGCCTGCGCCGCGTCGCGGACGTCGGCAGCGGCGAACTGCGCGCGGCGCCCGCCGGCTTCGGGCAGCCGGCCGGGCTCGTTCCGCCCGCAGACCAGGACGTCGGCGCCGGCGGCGAGGAAGGCCTCGGCGATGCCGCGCCCGATGCCGCGGGTGCCGCCGGTGACGATGACCGCCCAGCCGGTGAAGTCGACCGGCACCGTATTGGCAGGCTGCGCCGTGTGCCCGGCGGCGTCGTCCATGTCAGCCGAGGCGCTCGATGATCGTGACGTTGGCCTGCCCGCCGCCCTCGCACATGGTCTGCAGGCCGTACCGGCCGCCGGTACGCTCGAGTTCGTGCAGGAGCGTCGTCATCAGCCGGGCCCCGGTCGCGCCGAGCGGATGGCCGAGCGCGATCGCGCCGCCGTTCACGTTCACCCGCTCCAGGTCGGCACCGGTCTCGGCGGCCCAGGCGAGCACGACCGACGCGAACGCCTCGTTGATCTCGACCAGGTCGATGTCGGCGAGCGTTATCCCGGCCTTGGCCAGCGCGTTCTCCGTGGCCGGTATCGGCGCGGTCAGCATCCACACCGGATCGGCGGCGCGCACAGACATGTGGTGAATCCGGGCCCGCGGCGTCAGCCCGTGTGCCCGCAGCCCGGCCTCGCTGACCACGAGCAGCGCAGCCGCCGCGTCGGCGATGGAGCTGGACACCGCGGCGGTGAGCCGCCCGCCTTCGATGATCGTCGGCAGCGACCGGATCTTCGCCCAGTCCGGCTGGCGCGACGGCTCGTCCGCGGCCAAGCCGAAGACCGGCGCGATCTCCCGGTCGAACCGGCCCTCGGCGGCGGCGCGCAGCGCCCGCTCGTGTGACGTGGCGGCGAACTGCTCCATGTCCTCGCGGCTGATGTCCCACTTCTCGGCGATCATCTCCGCGGACCGGAACTGCGAGATCTCCTGGTCGCCGTAGCGGCGCTGCCAGCCCGGCGAGCCGCTGAACGGGTCCGGGAAGCCGAGGGCCTGGCCGGCGATCATGGCGTACGAGATCGGGACCGCGCTCATGTTCTGCACGCCGCCGGCCACGACGACGTCGGCGGTCCCGGACATGACCGCCTGCGCGGCGAAGTGAACGGCCTGCTGCGAGGAGCCGCACTGCCGGTCGACGGTGGTGCCGGGTACGTGCTCAGGCAGCCCGGCGACGAGCCAGGCGGTCCTGGCGATGTCGCCGGCCTGTGGCCCCACCGTGTCGACGCAGCCAAAGACCACGTCCTCGACCGCTCCCGGGTCGATCCGGGTGCGCTCGACCAGCGCGGTCAGCACGGACCCGCCCAGGTCGGCCGGATGGACCGCGGCGAGCCCGCCGCCGCGCTTGCCAACCGGGGTGCGGACGGCGTCGACGATAAAGGCCTCGGGCATGCCTCAAGCCTACCAAGCGCTTGTTTGGATGACTAGAGTGTCTTGGCCGCGAAGCGTGCAGGAAGGGCTAGGGCTAGGGTGCCTTGGCGGCGAAGCCGTGCAAGAACAGAGTCGTCACGTCCTCGGCGAGCTGGTGGGTGGAGTACGGGCCGTCGGGCCGGTGCCACCGGATGGACAGCCAGACCGCGTCGCGGATCAGCCGGTAGAACACCCACGACGGGATGTCATCGCGGAACACGCCGTCGGCCACGCCTGCCGCTATCACCTGCAGCCAGGTCTGCTGGATCTCCGCGGCGGCCGACTGGATGTTGCCGAAACCGGCCATCTCGCGCAGGTACTGAGCCTCGTTCTGGTAGATCGCCGTCGCGTGCGGCTGCTCCTCGGCTATCTCGAGCGAGGCGACCACGAGGTCGTGCAGCCGTTCGGCCGGTCCCTTGTCGCTCGCCAGCACGACCGCGTACCGCGCCCTGATCTCGTCGAGGTACCGGCTGAGCACCTCGTCGACGATGGCGTCCTTGGATGGGAAGTGGTGGTACAGGCTGCCCGACAGCACGCCGACGGCGTCCGCGATGCCGCGCACCGTTGTCGCCCGCAGTCCCTTGCGAGCGAACATCTCCGCCGCGGTCGTGAGGATCAGCTCGCGTCGGTCCTGGACTTCTGCCATCTGCAGACCTCCGGCGTTATAGTAGGCCGCGACCGCAGCACGATGCCGGTCCTGTGTTCTCGTTATCCTACTCGGCAACCTACCAAACGCTTGCTTGGATCGTGTTTCTGTGCGGCCACGCTGTCACCGCGTGGTTACCCGCGGCTTGCTGGGTTACCAAGGTCACTGCGATGCCGGGTCACTGCAATGCCGGGTCACTGCAATGCCGGGTCACTGCAATGCCGGGTCACTGCGTCGGCGCCGACCGCCAGCGCGTCGCCGCCGCGGTCCCGGATCTCGGCCGCCGTGGCCTCGGCACCGTCGCGGTTGAGGTCCCAGGCCGCGACGCGCAGCCCGACGGCGGCGGCGCTGATCGCGGTCGCCTTGCCGATACCGCTCGCCGCGCCGGTGACGATGACGACGTCGTCGCGGGTAAAGCCGAGCCGGACCTCGCCACGCGCCACAGCCACCTCGTCAGGTGCCATAGCCGCCGTCCACGTTGAGTTTCTGGCCGCTGATGAAGCGGGCCCGGTCGGAGGCGAGGAAGCAGACCGCCTCGGCGACATCCGTCGCGGAGCCGAACCGGCGCAGCGGTATGTTGCCCCTGGCCACGTCCAGGGCGCGGGTGTCCAGGTCACCGGAGCCGATGAGGCGCGCGGCCATCCCGTCGGTCAGCATGCCCGGGCCCACGCAATTGGCGCGCACCCCGAACCGGCCCTCTTCGGTGGCGATCCCGCGGACGGCGGCCTCGATCGCCGCCTTCGGAATCGATGACAGCCCATCGCGCACCGCGTACCGCGTGGTGGCAGCCGTGGTCACGGCCACCAGGCTCCCGTGGCTCTGCCGCAGCAGCGGGATCAGCGGCACGACCACGGTGAGGAACGCGATCGCGTCCTGCTCGAGCTGCCCCCGGAAGACCTCCGCCGTGACGTTGCTCAGGTGCGTCATCGGCACGTGCGGGCCGGCCGCGTAGACGACGGTGTGCACGACGCCGAAGTCGTCCGCGACCGCCGTGGCGACGCGCGCGCACGCGGCCGCGTCGGTCAGGTCGAGCTGGTAGGCGCGGGCGTTGTCGGGGCTGCGCGCGGCGAGTTCGGCCACGGCGGGGGACGGCCGCCGGTACGTCATCGCCACCCGGCTGCCCCTGGTGAGCAGCATCGCCGCGATCGCCGCGCCCAGCCCGCCGCTCGCGCCGAGGACCAGCGCGACGCCGGTCCGGGCGGCGAACTCGCCTTGGCCAGGCGGTTCGCCGTGCGTCAGTCGGCCGCCGTCGCCCGTCAGTCGGCCGTGGTCGCCGTGAATCAGCCGGTCATCATCGCCGTGCGTCAGCCGGCCGTCGCTGTCCAGTGCCTCGTCCTCCTCGCCAGCATCCACTGCAGCTCTGCGCACGCTGGGTGCACGAGGCACACCGTACCAAGCGCTTGCTCACTGGGCCAGGCCGAACGGGGGCCGGGTATCCGTTGGGGCTGGTGCGTCAGCCCTGTTTCCACGGGTTGATCAGTTCTAGCCCGGTATCGGTGAAGTCATCGGTGTTGCGGGTCGCGAGCGCCGCATTAGCGGCCTGGCAGATGGCAGCGATCTGAGCGTCGGCCGCGCCGATGGGGCGACCGGCTCGTTCCCTGGCGGTGACGATGTCGGCATACCGCCTCGCGGCAGGCTCGTCGAAGGCCAGAACGCGGCCTCGGAAGTCGTCGCTGAGCAGGCCGTCAACGGCTGCCGCCAGTTCTGTCTTGCGGCGTCCACCCGGCAGCCTCGCGACGCCATAGAGCATCTCGGCAGCGGTGATCGCGGTGGTGGCGACGTCGGCCGCCGATAGTGAATCGAGCCAGGACATCACCCCAGGCGTGGGCGCCTGCCGGGTGAGTTCCGAGATGACGTTCATGTCCAGGACGATCACCTGTCGAACACCGCGGCGCGAGCTGGTTCGCTGCTGCGGTCAGGGACCTGCAGCGCTTCTCCGAGGTCGGCGAAGCGCTCATGAATCCTGCTGCCCAGCCCGCGTTCGCTGGGGGGTGGGGCCAGCCTGTCCCGCAGGATCGCCCGTACCTCCGCCTCCATGGAACGGCCATGACGCGCCGCCTCGATACGAAGCCGCGCGTGGGTCTCGGGGTCAAGCCCCCTGATCGTCAGCGTTGCGATCGCACTCAACTCCACTTGGAAGCGCTTCTGTATGCAATGCTAGCACTGCTGTCAGTGAAGGTTCGGGGTCACAGCGCCGAAGTCTGGTACCGGAGCACGCCATAAACGTCCGGCATCCGCGGGTCGACCGACGGGCAAGCCGATCTCGGCGACACCCCGGAAGCGCCCTGACCTGAGGCGCAAGCCAGCCGTCAAGGCGACTGCAACAAGAACGTCCCGGCTCGTAGCGCACGATTGGCGCAGTCGAGCAGCGGGGCTCACCAGCGTTCCACCATCGAGGGCGCCGCAAATGCTGACGGCTACCGGGAGAGGTCTGAATGGATATGGACCGGGTGCCAGTCGCTGGGGTTTATCAATGGCGTGCGTCGTGCCAGCGGACCTGTGCCTACGGGTTCGGATCATGAGCGCGCTCTGGCGCCGCTGGCGGTCGGCGGCCGTGATCGTCGGCCTGGCCGCCGTGACGGTCACCGCCGGTTCGCTGCCCGCCGCGGCCTCCTCAGCGGCGGCACGCCCTGGCCAGCATCGCATCAGCCCAGCTGCCGCGGCCGCCAAGAGGCGGGCCGAGGCGCTGGCAGCGGCAAGGGCCGAGGCGCTGGCAGCTGCCCAGGCCGCCGCCAGCGCTGCGGCCAGGGCGGATGTCATCGCGCGCGTGCACTCGGCCGAGCCGCCTCAGTCCTTCGGCGGCAGCTCGGTTTCGGAGGCCAGCACGCGGCCAGCGGTTCCGCGCCTGACCACCCGGACTCAGCATGCTTCCACGGGCTCGACCTCGTCGGCCGCTCAGGTCGTCGCGGGCCTGGTCCTGTTTTTCAGTGGCGTGCTCGCCGGGGCCCAATCCCTGGCGCTGATGCGTCGCCGTCGGCAACGCTCCCCGGGGGTGTCGGTAACGGCCGCAGGCGCGGCACCGGGCTGGCTGGCCGCGCCGGTGCAGACCGGCGCGGAGGGCCTCCTACCCGCGCTGGTCGGGCCGGTGCAGACCGCCGCACAAGACCCGCCACCCTTGCTGGCCGGGCCGGTGCAGACCGCCGCACAAGACCCGCCACCCTTGCTGGCCGGGCCGGTGCAGACCGCCGCACAAGACCCGCCACCCTTGCTGGCCGCGGCTCCGTCGCCGACGCTGCTCATCGGGGTCCTTGGCACGTTCACGATCAACGGGGCCCCGGCCGCGCTCAAGCCCGCCCAGAGCCAGCTGCTGCTGAGCCTGGCGCTGAACGGAGACGAGGGCATGTCCAGCGCCCGCATGTGCTACCTGCTCGGCGCCGATCCCGATCACCCCAAGCCAGGAGACTCGGTCCGGCAGCTGATTACCCGCACCCGCAGGCAGCTCGGCCTGCCCAGCGAAGGCAGGGAGTGGATCGAGCATCTCGGCGGCGGCTGGTACGCGCTGCACCCTGACGCGAGATTCGACTGGGCCGAGTTTGAGGTGGACAGCGAGCGCGGGATCCGCGAGAGCGACCGGGCGGTGCTGTCCGGCGCGCTTGCCCTGGTCCGCGGCGAGCCGTTCCGCGACTGCGACTGGTGGTGGCTTGACCAGGCATTCCTGCAAGCCGTCGGGGCTCAGATCACCGAGACAGCGCTTACCCTCGCCGACCTGGAACTGGCTGCCGGCGGCGGGCGTGCAGCTGCACACGCCGCCCGGGTCGGCCTGGGCGTCGACCCCGCCGACGAGCGGCTGTGGCGTGCCCTGATGCGCGCCGAGCACGAAGTGGGCAGGCCGGCGGGAGTTCAGGATGCGTGGGACGCCTGCCAGGCCGTGCTCGCGGACATCGCGCTGGACGGCCAGCCGCACCAAGACACAGCCGCCCTGCACCGTGAGCTGACCGCATGTCCGTCCGGTGACGTGGCGGCCACCGCCTAAGCCCGGCCGAGAGCACCCGGTCAGGTACGACGGACGTGGGCCGCCGCTGCGTGCAGCCGGCCGCCCACTCGGCGACTGCGGCCGGCGAGTCGTGGATGAGGGTGATGGGCTCGCTACCTCGCGCCGGGTGGCCAGGTCCACGATCGCGCGCTGGGTAGGGATGGTCAGGGGTCATGCCGCGCCTCGATGCGGGTCGCCAGGTCGAAGACCGTGACGATCTCCCTGGCGTAGTTGTCGATGTCGAACTCCGGCTCAGGGGCCAACCGGGACGGCACGGCGTCGATCGCGGCGCGAACCGCGATCGCCATGACGTGTGGGTCGAAGTCAGGGCGGAGCTGGCCGGCTGTTTGGAAGCCAGACAACAGATGCTCAAGGGCGCGGACCGCATCGACCACGTCGCTATCGCCGTAGAAGAGGCGTCGCCCGTCCGCGCTGCGTGCGATCTCGGAGACGGCGATCAGGTCCTTGCGGTTCTCGCGCATGAACGCGAGGTTCGTTTCGATATAGGCCCGCAGCATTCCTGGGCCGGTGGTCCCGGCGAGGATCCGCGGACGCATATAGGCCATGCCCTTCTCGATCACGTCGCGAACGACCTGCTTCATGAGGTCGTCCTTGCCGGTGAAGTGGTAGCTGATGAGGCCTCGGCTGATCCCCAATCTCTCAGCGATGCGGGCGAAGGACGCTCCGGCGTAGCCGAAGTCGGCGATCGTGTCGATCGCCGCCGCCACGATCTGCGCCCGTCGGGCGGTCTCGATGAAGGTCCGTTCCTCGCCGCCGGCCGCGGCTCCTGGCTGCATGACCAGGAAATTAGCATACTGTCCAGCCAGCGTGCTACCGTCGAGCTATGTGCGCTGCAGAGATGGCGTCATACGTCCGCGATGAGAGACGGAGCCTGCCGGGCGACGACGCGACGATGTCCCACCTGGCACCCAGCCGACCGGGACCTCACGAGGTGCCCGCCCATACCGAAGCGCCGCCGCGGTCGGGCAGCCCTGCGAGACGCCCGTGACGCCGCAGCCAGCAACTCGAGTGGCCGGCGGCGCTGAACCGGCCAGTGATGCCTCGACCTCGGCCCTCGACGGCCCGAAGGGTGAGTCTGCTCTGGTGGTCAGGCACCTGACGAAGCGCTTCGGTGACCGTGTCGCGTTCGATGATGTCTCATTCGAGGTTGGCTACGGCGAGGTGTTCGGCTTCCTCGGTCCGAACGGGGCCGGGAAGACCACGACGGTGCGAACGCTCGGCACGCTGCTCGCGCCAAGCTCGGGATCGGCGATCGTCGCCGGTATCCCGTTGAATGCGGAGAACGGTTCTGCGATCCGGTCGCGGATCTCGATCATGCCGGAGTCCCCAGGGTTGTACCTGCGTCTGACGGTGATGGAGAACCTGGAGTGCTTCGCCGGGCTCTACGAGCTGGACGACGTTCGCGGGCGCATCGAACGGGCGCTGCGGGCGGTCAACCTTGAAGACCGTGCGGGCGACGCGTGCGGATCGCTCTCAAAGGGTCTGCGTCAGCGCGTTGCGCTCGCGCGAGCGCTGCTCAGCGACCCCGCCGTGTTGTTCCTGGATGAGCCGACGTCTGGCCTTGATCCCGTGGCCACGCGGGAGGTTCACGGGCTGATCGCCTCGCTTCGGGAGCGGGGAGTGACGATCTTCCTCACCACGCACCGATTGGAGGAGGCCGAGCGGCTGTGCCATCGGGTGGCGATCGTGAGTACGACGTTGCGAATGATCGGCCGGCCCGCCGAGCTGCGCGACCAGCTGTTCAGCCGATCTCTGGATGTGCGAGTCCGCACGCCGCTGGAAGATCCGAACGCAGTACTCGGCGCTCTGCCAGGGGTCGAAGGATGGGAGCAGGCGCCGTCCGGCTATACGCTCGCCGTCTCAGACCCTGAAATTGCCGCCCCGCAGGTGGCACGGGCGCTGGTCGGCGCCGACGCTGACATCCTGTCGATCGCCGAGTCCCGTCACTCGCTCGAGGACGTCTATCTCGAGCTGATCGACGAGGACGTGGAGGCCAAGAGCCGATGAACTTCAGCTGGACGCGCGTCCGGGCGATCGCCGTCAAGGAACTGCGGGACTATCGCCGCAATCACTTCGTGGTCGGCACGATGACGGTGCTGCCGCTGCTTTTCATCATCCTGCCGATGATCCAGCTGTTCGTGCTCAATGCGGGGGCGGACACTGCCAACCTCAACAGGCGTATCGGGCTCTCGCTCGTGTACATGCTGGTGATCCCGGCGTTCCTGCCGTCGACCCTGTCCGCGTACGCGGTGGTCGGTGAGCGGGAGCAGGGCACGCTGGAGCCCGTCCTGATCACCCCCATCCGCCGCGAGGAACTCCTCGTCGGCAAGGCGCTGGCCGCGTTCGTTCCGACTCTCGTCATCGCATACGTGGTCTTTGGCATCTTCCTCGCCGCTGCGGCCCTTTTCGCCCATCCCGTGATCGTCTCGGCGATCTTCGCAGGCACGCACGTGCTGGTCCAGTTGCTGTTCACCCCGCTGCTCGCGGGCTGGGGAATCTGGGTGGGGATCGCGGTGTCCGCACGCTCCACGGATGTGCGCGTCGCCCAGCAGTTGAGCGTGCTCGGCAGCCTGCCGCTGCTGGCGATCCTGGCGCTGATGTCGCTGAACGTCATCACCGTGTCGGGCGGCCTTGCTGTCGGCCTCGCCGCCGTCCTGCTGGCCATCGACCTGCTCGCCTGGCTGGCCGTGGCGGCGATGTTCGACCGCGAAAGACTCATTACCGGAACACGCACTTAACGCCCGCGCCGAGCTTTCGACCCCTCCGACCCAACAAGAATGCGGAGACCGGAATGTCACCCACCGTCATACTGAAACGAGAGACCGTCGGCATCGCGGAGCTTCGCCGCAAACCGTTTCGAGTCATTCTGGACGGCGACCCAGCCGGATCGATCGACCGGAACCAGACCGTCGAACTACCAGTAGAGCCCGGCCCGCACACGCTTCAAGTCAGAACGGGCCGATACTCGAGCCAGGCGCGGTCCTTCGACGCCGCGGACGGCACGAACATCCGCTTCCGCTGCAACGGAGCGATCCTATGGCCCCAATACGTCGCGTCACTCTTCGTGCCCACGATCGGCCTCAAGCTCAAACGCGAGTAGCTATCGGGCGACCCGGTATTGCCGGCTGCTGGCCGACCTGACTTCCCCGGGCGACGTTCCCGCCCTGCACGCGGTGATCGAGGCCAGAGCGTTCGAGCACGATAATCCCAACGGCGACGACGTGCGAATGCCACAACCCGACTCGATGCCTCGTGAGTGACGGTGGTTGAGCACCCTTGTTTGCCCAGCTTTGCTGATGTGCGACAGGGTGATAGTTATGAGTCGTTTGGATCGGCTTCAACAATTCTTACAGTCGCTCTGGCCGTAGAGCTGGGCTGTGCTGCGATCTGAAAATCAGAGGCTGGCTCTAGCCTTTGCGGTATGTTTTCCGATGGGTCCATATCTCGAGATAGTGCGATATTTTCTGATACAAACGCCAAGCACGAACGGTCCGCGAGTTGCTCATCGCGGTCAGATATCGGCCCGCGTCGTGGCGAACGCCTCGAACCTGCGCACACGGCTCCGGAGGCGCTCCGGGTGATCGCACGAACCTTGGCACCGACCTGCGTCGACTGCACGAATGGTGGCGGCGGCAGCGGAGGTCGTTCCGCGCATGTTCCGGATCACCATTTGTCCGGGCTGGGCTAGTGTCAGACCATCGCGTAGGACGATTCCCTTCCGGGATCTACGCTGTGAGGGTGGAGAGGATTAGCGATAGTTTCTTGTCGTGGCGGCCGTTGATTGCCGAGGACCTCCCCATGCTCGCCGAGTGGTTGCGAGAGCCCCAGGTCGCCCGGTGGTGGAATCATGAGACAACCCTTGATGCGGTCGAGCGCGACTTCGGCGCGAGTACGCGAGGCGAGGAGCCGGGGGAAGACCTCCTCATTCTCCTCGACGGCCGGCCAATCGGCCTGCTGCAGCGCTCGGCGATTTGCGACTACCCGCAGGATCTCACGAAATTCTCGGCAGTTATCGAGGTGCCAGTCGGGGCCGTCGAGCTTGACTACCTCATCGCGGACCCAGCCCTGCGCGGTCGCGGTCTCGGATCCCGCATGATCGCTGCGGCCGTTGAGGACACCTGGAACTCGTATTCTGATGCGCCCGCGGTGCTTGTCGCCGTGGTGGCCGCCAATATGGCCTCCTGGCGTGCGCTGGAGAAGGCTGGCTTGAAGCGGGTCGCTGAAGGCCCGATGCCGCCCGACAACCCGATTGATGATGCGCTGCATTACATCTACCGTGTTGACCGGCCTGGCGCCGCCTCGTCGGCCTTTAGGCGCTGACACGTACGAACGAATCGCCTGCGCGGACGGACCTCGGAGCTACTAATTTCGCGCCCGGCAAGAGGATGTACTTACTGAGCACCTGGTCCTACCCGTCGTCCTCGCAGGCGCAAATCCCTGGGAAGCGGCGGCCGGGTCAAGGCTCGGCGGAGCCGACCCGGAGGGCGCCGCAGGCGGCCTTGATGCGGCTGCCGCGAGCGGGCTCGAAACGAAAGAGCGGAATCCAACTGCCGATCGGGTTCGTACGCACCGGCGATCCGGCCAAGCCCACTCCACTCGCAAGGATGCTGCGCGGTGGACGAGGCGGTTCGGTGCGCCTCAAGCTGTACCTCTGCATGACGCTGCTCGCCGACCGGGCCCAATGGCCCCAGTCTCGTTCCGCGTATGTTCCGGGAACCGTGACGACGAGCCGCACCTGGCGGCATCTGACTGCACATGATCAAACCGGCGGACCGGGCGTAGCGCCAGGTCAGACCGTGACTTGCTAGTTGACAGCGGGCGCCCCCAGCAGGATTCGAACCTGCGCACACGGCTCCGGAGGCCGTTGCTCTATCCCCTGAGCTATGGGGGCTCAGACACGGCCCGTCGGCCATTGACCGCGAGCCGGAGCCAGGGTACCAGTACCGTGGGTATGTGAATACGGGGCCGATCAGCGCGCATGCAAGCGTGAGAGAAGATACTGTCGCCCGGGTGACACACGGACTGGGCCGGGTGCTGGTTGTCGATGATGACGAGGTCATCAGGCAGCTCATTGCCGTTAACCTGACGCTCGAGGGGTTCGACGTGGTTACGGCCGTCGACGGGCAGGACTGCCTGGAGAAGGTCACCGAGGTCAAGCCGGACGTGATCACTCTGGACGTGATGATGCCGCGCCTGGACGGCTGGGTGACAGCGACTCAGCTGCGCAGGAATCCGCAGACGGCGGGGATCAAGGTCGTCTTGATCACGGCGCGGGCACAGGAAGACGACCGGTCGCGGGGGCGCCAGATCGGCGTGGATGCGTACCTCACCAAGCCGTTCGACCCGGCCGAGATGATCCGCGTGGTCCGCGAGCTCGCCGGCGCGCCGACCAGCGTGTTCGACTGAAGCGCCGGCCACTCGTGAGGCGACGAGCGACGGCCGGATCTAGCCTGGGCGCGTGATCCCCGGCGATATCGCCGCCGCGCTCGGCGTGCGCGCGTCAGGCACCTGGCGCCCGGCGCCGGGCGGCGCGCCCGGTAGCTACGCCACCTCCTTGCCGTTCCTGATGGCAAGTGAGGCGGGCGCCGAGCCCGCCAGGATCGCCGCCGATCTGGCCGGCAGGCTGCGCGGCGAGTCCTGGATCGAGGCGGCACGGGTCACCGGCGGCGGCTACCTGACCGTGACCGTCACCGACCGCGCGCTCGCTGCCCTTGCCGTCCGCGTCGCCGAGGCCGGCGCCGCCTGCGCTGCCAGCGACGCGCTGCGCGGCACGTCGGTTTCCGCACCCGCCTCAGACGACCCGGCCAGCTCCCCGACCTGGGCGGCGGCCCGGCGGCTCGTCACCGATGCGGTGACCGGCCGAGCAGCCCAGTGCAGCGGCGCCACCCTTGAAATCCACCCGGAACGCGGTACCCCCTCCACTCAGGCTCCGGCGGCCGCCGTGGCGTTCGCGGGACAAGACGCGGTCCGGTACGCGTTGGCGCGGTCGGCGTCGGGCGGTGCGGAGCCGATTGACCCCGTGGACCTCGTTCCGGATGGTCTTGAGAGTCCGTTTTTCCTCGTGCGATATGGCCACGCGCAAGCCGCATCGGTGCTGCGGTGGGCTGATGACCTGGGCATTGGGCGCGGGGAGTTCCACGCAGAGTTGCTTTCCCAGGCGGGAGAGCTCGAGCTGCTGGCGGCGATGTCGTGGTTGCCCGAACGCGTCGCTGCGGCCGCCCGGCGGCGCAGGCCCGACGTGCTCGCCCGGCACGTGGAGCGCCTGGCGTCCCGTTGGCTGGACTGCGCCGAGGGGCATCCGGCCCTGCCGTTCGGCGGCCGGCAAGCCCCGCGGGACCCGGCCGAGGCGTCGGCCAGGCTGTGGCTGGCGGCCGCCGCGCAGGCCGCAATCGCGGCGGGACTGCGGCTCATCGGCGTGGCAGCGCCGCCGAGAATCTAAGCGTTCGTTCTGAGGGACTTGTGAGAATCGCCTGGTTGAAGTAGGTTCCGGGCATCTGAACCAGCAACGTGTTCGGGTCCGGGGAGTTGGCGACCGTGCGGTTCAATCGTCGATGAAACGGGTACCGCATGCGTTGTAAGCCCCCTGGATGTCGACAGCCAAGCCTGGCTTTCCGTCCTGCTTGCCGAGCCCTTACCCCCGCACGGCGGCCAGGAGCGTACCCGGAAACCGGTCTGGCAAGGCTGCTGGCTTCTTGTGCAACTGTGGGACAGCTCCGAAGGAATGCCGTGGCCGTGCATGGTGTTAAGCTTGGTGCCGCACCAGATGCCCCGCCATGGGGAGAGGTGCTCGCCTGTCTGCCGCCAGTCCCCGTCCGCAACCAGCGGAGGGCTGTGGCTGCCAGAGACATCCAACCCCCGCACCACCACACCTGCCAGGCGCGGTCGGTGCACTGCGGAGGAAAGCCTGATTTTCCAGTGTCGGTGCTGGTGCCAGCGCTAGGTCTAGCCGGTCGCGGTACGTACTGCGAATGGAAGGCCGCGCGGTATACCGCCGGACGGCGCGGGACATGGGGCGGGACGGCGAATTGCACAACTTCAAGTGGCCCGGCTAATTGGCCGGAGCATGACAGCGGGTGGCAGCGACCGAATCTGCACCTCAACCCGCGCCCTGGGAAGGACCCCTCGTGAGCGACACCACCGATCTGATGACCGGCTCCTCTGGCATGCCTGAGGAATCTCCCGCCGCGTCCCCTTGGTCCGGTGATGCACCGGACTCGACGGGAGCTGCCAGCACTTCCCCCGAGCCCCGGAGCGCGGTACGCTCCTGGCCGGACGCGGACTCCCGTGCTGGTGAGACGGCACCTTCTGCTGCATCCGCTGCCCGGAGTGGTTCCGGTGCGGCGTCAGGCAGCGGCGCGACGGTGACGTCGGGAGCCAGTCGCCGCGGTGGTACGGGGCTGTCCGCGATGCTCCTGCCGGACCTGCAGCGCCTCGCACAGTCGATGGGCATCATGGGCACCGGCCGGATGCGTAAGGGCCAGGTCATTGCCGCAATTGAGGAGCGGCAGGGCAGCGGGACCGCGCAGGGCGGTGCGGCGGTCGGCAGCCAGACACCGCAGCGCGCCGCGAGTCGCAGCCGAGGCGAGGGCGGGGGCAGCCGAGGCGCGCGGAACAACAACTCAGCCAAGCGGGAAGCGCCCGCGGGAGCCGGCGCTACCCGCCCCTTTGAGCAGGACGCCATGGAATTTGAGACATCGACGCAGCCCGGTGTGGGCGGCGGTGCAAACGCGGGCGGGATCGGCGAGAGTTCGACTCAGGGCGGCGTGGCAGCTGCGGGCATCGGCGGTGCTGGTGCCGACGGCGGCGCCCCAGCGGCGCAGGCCGCGACGGCCGTGACCTCGGCACCCGCCGCCACGAGCGACACCGTGAGCCAGGGGGGCGCGCAGCGGGACGATGTCCAGCACTCCGGTGGCGACGGCCAGCGGGACAACAGGCGCCGCCGCAACGGCCGCCGCGACGACCAGAACGGCCGCCGCGACGATCAGGGTGGCCGCCGTGATGACCAGGGCCGGCGTGACGACAATGGCCGGCGTGACGACCAGCCGCGCGCGGCGAGCGACGGCTCCGATCACCGGGACTCGCGGGATTCCCGCGACTCCGGCGGGCAGCGCGACCAGCGTGACAACCAGCGCGACAACCAGCGTGATCAGCGTGACAACCAGGGCCGGGACGACGACCGCGACGGCCAGGGCGGCCGGCGGAACAGGGATAGGTTCCGCAACAGGAACTCGGGCCGGGGTCGCCGGGAGCGCGGCGGCGACGCCGAGCCGGTGATCACCGAGGACGACGTGCTGATCCCGATCGCCGGGATCCTTGACGTGCTGGACAACTACGGGTTCGTCCGCACCACCGGCTACCTGCCGGGGCCTGACGACGTCTACGTCTCGCTGTCCCAGGTGCGCAGGCACGGCCTGCGCAAGGGCGACGTCATCGAGGGCGCGGTCCGGCAGCCGAGGGATGGTGAGCGCAGGGAGAAGTTCAACGCGCTCGTCCGGCTCGACAAGATCAACGGACTGGACCCAGAGCAGGCGCGGCAGCGGCCCGAGTTCGGAAAGCTGACTCCGCTGTACCCGCAGGAGCGGCTGCGGCTGGAGACCGACCAGACGAACATGACCACGCGGATCATCGACCTGATCGCGCCGATCGGCAAGGGCCAGCGTGGCCTGATCGTGTCGCCGTCCAAGGCGGGCAAGACCCTGATCATGCAGTCGATCGCGAACGCGATCACCAAGAACAACCCCGAGTGCCACCTCATGGTCGTGCTGGTCGACGAGCGGCCCGAGGAAGTCACCGACATGCAGCGCACGGTCAAGGGCGAGGTCATCTACTCGACCTTCGACCGTCCGGCGGACGACCACACCACAGTCGCCGAGCTGGCCATCGAGCGGGCCAAGCGGCTGGCCGAGATGGGTCACGACGTGGTCGTGCTGCTCGACTCGATCACCAGGCTCGGCCGGGCCTACAACCTGTCCGCGCCGGCCAGCGGGCGGATCATGTCCGGCGGTGTGGACTCGACAGCGCTGTACCCGCCGAAGCGGTTCTTCGGCGCGGCGCGCAACATCGAGCACGGCGGATCGATCACGATCCTGGCCACGGCCCTGATCGAGACCGGCTCCCGCGCCGATGAGGTGATCTTCGAGGAGTTCAAGGGCACCGGCAACATGGAGATCCGGCTGCGCCGCGAGCTCGCCGAGAAGCGGATCTTCCCCGCCATCGACGTGGACGCCTCGAGCACCCGCAAGGAAGACCTGCTGCTGTCGCCGGACGAGCTCAGGATCGTCTGGCAGCTGCGCCGGGTACTGCACGCGCTCGAGCCGCAGCAGGCACTCGAGGTGCTGATGGAGCGGATGAAGGAGACCAAGAGCAACGCCGAGTTTCTGCTCCAGGTGCAGAAGACCACGATCGGCCAGTAGCCTTCTGCCCGTCCAGCCCGGCTATGCTCCTTTGCCCCACCCACCGCTTTTGCCCCACCCACCGCTTTTGCCCCACCCACCGCTCCCAGCGGGAATCCGCGGGCCCCTGCGAGCGTTACAGTGGCTGGCACTGGACACCCACTTATATGCGGTACCGGTTCACGCCCGCGGCCACAGGCAGGCGGCGAGGCGACCCGGCGACCGCCAAGAACCAGGAGTCACGACATGAAGCCTGACATTCACCCCGACTACGTGGAGACGACGGTGACCTGCACCTGCGGGAACACCTTCACCACTCGGAGCACTGCCGCCAACGGCGTGATTCACGCCGACATCTGCTCGAACTGCCACCCGTTCTACACCGGCAAGCAGAAGATCCTGGACACCGGTGGCCGGGTCGCCCGGTTCGAGCGGCGCTTCGGCAAGAAGCAGTCCGGCAGCAAGTAGCTCAACCGACCCGGTGAATGCGCTCGAGGTGCATTCACCGGGTTCTTTATGCCTGAGGGAACTTTGCTAAAGGGAGTTGGAGAACCGTGTTTGACCGGCTCGAGGAGCTGGCGGCCGAGTACGCGGCGCTGGAACGGGACCTCTCCGACCCTGCCGTGCACGCCGACCAGGACCGGGCCAGGACGCTCGGCCGTCGTTACGGGCAGCTCGGCCCGATCGTGCACGCCTACCGGGAGTGGCAGCACGTCAGCGCCGACGAGGAAGCCGCGCACGAACTGGCCGGCGAGGACGCGTCGTTCGCTGCCGAGGCCGATCAGCTCGGGAAGCGCCGGGCCGAGCTCGAGGACCGGCTGCGGGAGCTGCTGGTGCCCGGCGACCCGAACGACTCGCGGGACGTGATCCTGGAGGTGAAGGCCGGCGAGGGCGGCGAGGAGTCGGCGCTGTTCGCCGGGGACCTGCTGCGCATGTACCTGCGCTACGCCGAGCGGCACCACCTGAAGACCGAGGTCATCGACTCGACCATGACCGGCCTCGGCGGCTACAAGGACGCCACGGTTGCGATCAAGTCTCGAGCCAATGGAGTGAAGGGGGCTGGGGAGGCGGGTGGGGCTTGGTCCCAGCTGAAGTACGAGGGCGGGGTGCACCGGGTGCAGCGGGTGCCGGTCACCGAGTCGCAGGGGCGGATCCATACCTCGGCCGCTGGCGTCCTGGTGATGCCCGAAGCCGACCCGATTGAGGTCAGCGTCGAGCCGTCTGATGTTCGGGTAGACGTGTTCCGCTCGTCGGGCCCCGGGGGCCAGAGCGTGAACACCACCGACTCCGCGGTCCGGATCACGCACCTGCCGACCGGCATCGTGGTGTCCTGCCAAAACGAGAAGAGCCAGCTGCAGAACAAGGAGCAGGCCATGCGCATCCTGCGCGCGCGCCTGCTCACTCAGGCGCAGGAGCAGGCGGACGCGGAGGCCTCCGCCGAGCGCAAGAGCCAGGTCTCTGCCGTGGACCGGTCGCAGCGGGTCCGCACCTACAACTTCCCCGAGAACCGGATCTCCGATCACCGGGTCGGCTACAAGGCCTACAACCTGGACCAGGTGCTCGACGGCGACCTGGACGCGGTGATCGGCGCCCTGGAGTCGGCCGACCGGACCGAGAAGATCGCGGAGTCTGGCGAGCGCGACTCATGACCCTGCTCCTCGACGAGGTCGCCGTGGCAGCGTCCCGGCTGGCCGAGGCCGGGGTGGAATCACCGCGCACCGACGCCGAGCTGATCGCGGCGCACGTGCACGGCGTGGCAAGGGGTGCCCTGCACACCGTGCCCGACGCCGAGTTTGACCCCCGGTACTGGGACGATGTGGCGCGCCGGGCGTCGCGGGAACCGCTGCAGCACATCACCGGGCTTGCCTACTTCCGCTACCTGGAGCTCGAGGTGGGCCCTGGCGTCTTCGTGCCGCGGCCGGAGACCGAGGTCATGACCGGCTGGGCGATCGAGGCGCTTGGCCAGATGGACACCGCCGAGCCCGTCGTCGCGGACCTGGGTACTGGTTCCGGAGCGATCGCACTGGCCATCGCCCAGGAGGTGCCGGGCGCGCGAGTGCACGCGGTCGAGGCCGACCCGCTCGCTCGCCATTGGGCAGAACGCAACGTCGCCAGGTGCGAGCGCACGGCGCCGCATATGGCCGGCCGGGTGACCCTGCACGCGGAGGATTTCGCGACCGCGCTGCCCGACCTGGCCGGCGCGGTCGATCTGGTGGTCAGCAATCCGCCGTACATCCCGATCGGCTCCTGGGTGCCCCCGGAGGTCGGCGAGTATGACCCGGCGACGGCGCTATGGGGTGGCTCGGACGGGCTCGACGCGATCCGGGTGATTGAGCGCACGGCCCGGCGGCTGCTGCGCCCCGACGGCCTGGTCGCGGTCGAGCACGGCGCGCCGCAGGGCGGGGAGGTCTACTGGGTGTTTGCCGAGGAAAACGGGTGGCACGGGACCAGCAACCACATGGACCTGGCAGGCCGCGACCGGTTCGTCAGCGCCACGTGGAAGGATGAGCGCCCATGAGCGCCACGTATGACTGCGCGGACCCGGCCAGCCGCGCCGAGGGAATCAAGGCCGCTGCGCTGGCGCTGCGCACCGGGGAACTCGTCGTGCTGCCGACCGACACCCTGTACGGCATCGGCGCCGACGCGTTCTACCCCTCGGCGGTCAGCGGGCTGCTCGCGGCCAAGGGCCGGGGCCGGGACATGCCGCCGCCGGTGCTGGTCGGGACCGTGCGTGCGGCCACCGCGCTGATCGAGGACCTCGGGCCGTACGGCAAGGACCTGATCGACGAGTTCTGGCCCGGCGGGCTGACCCTCATCTGCCGCGCCAACCGGTCGCTGAACTGGGATCTTGGTGATACCCAGGGCACCGTGGCCGTCCGGATGCCGCTGCACCCGGTCGCGCTCGAGCTGCTCAAGGAGACCGGCCCGCTGGCGGTGAGCAGCGCCAATCGCACCGGCTCGCCGCCCGCCACCACGGCCGCCGAGGCGCAGGAGCAGCTAGGCGACGCGGTGTCCGTCTACCTGGACGGCGGGCCGTGCGCTAACGACGTTGCCTCCACGATCGTGGACCTGACCGGGAACGTGCCGAGGCTGCTGCGGGCGGGCACCGTTTCGGTCGGCCGGCTGCGGGAGGTTGCCATGCTGTCCACGGGCGGGGACGCGACGCCGGGTCCCGACAATTAGGCTGAGACTTTGCCAGGCCGGAGGGGTGGGGGATCGCCCCGGGTCCCCTGGTGGTGCTCTAGAGTTGTCGTGATGCGTTACATCCAGTGCGGACCTAGCTGGCGACCGTGCTCGAGTATCTGCTGACCCTACTCGTCACGGCGGCCGTCACCTATCTGCTGACGCCTCTGGTGCGCCGCGGGGCGATCGCCGCGCGGGCGATGAAGGCCCCCCGGCAACGGGACGTGCACACGGTGCCGATGCCGCTTTGGGGCGGTTTGGCGATGTTTGCCGGGCTCGCCGCGGGACTCCTCGTCGCCGACCAGATCACTCCGCTGCGGAACGTCCTGGTCGGCAACCGGATAGCCGCCGGGCTGCTGCTGGCCGGTGGCCTGATCGTGGTCGTTGGCGTGGTCGACGACCGCTGGGGGCTGAGCCCGATCAGCAAGCTGGCAGGCCAGGCGGCCGCCGGCGGGATCCTGTTCTGGAGCGGCTGCCAGCTGAGCTGGCTGCCCGAGCCGGGCGGCGGCACGTTCCTGCTCACGACGAACCAGTCCACCGTGCTGACGGTCTTCCTCGTGGTGGCGACGATCAACGCGGTCAACTTCATCGACGGCCTGGACGGCCTGGCCGCCGGGATCGTCTGCATCGCGGCCGTCGCGTTCTTCGTCTACTACTACCGGCTGACCCAGGTGGTGCACCCGCACCTGTCCGAGCAGGCGGGCCCGGCGCTTGTGTCCGCGCTGCTGGTCGGGGCGTGCCTGGGCTTCCTGCCGCACAACTCTTATCCGGCCAAGATCTTCATGGGCGACACCGGCTCGATGCTGCTCGGGCTGCTGCTCGCCTACGTGCCGATCTCGAGCATCAACTCCCTTGACCCGGGCAGCCTGCACTCGGCCGCGAACCGGTTCCCTGAAGTCCTGCCGCTGCTGCTGCCGGCCACGATCCTGGTGATCCCGTACACGGACCTGCTGCTCGCGGTCACGCGGCGGGTCCGGGCCGGGAAGTCGCCGCTGGCGCCGGACCGCAAGCACCTGCATCACCGGCTGCAGGATATGGGGCACCCGCACCGCGCCAGCGTGCTGATCCTCTATCTGTGGGCCGCGCTGTTCTCGGCCGCGATCGTGTGGCTGTCGATCGCGCGGACCCCGGTGTTCGTGTTCGCCGTGACGACCGTCGTGGCGATCGTGGCGCTGCTGTTCATGTCGATGCCGAGGCTGCGGTGGTGGCAGTACGGCCGGCGTCGGCGCGCCAGGGCCGCTGCCCTCGCTGCCGCCAAACCGGCGGTGGCGACCAGGCCCGAGCCGGCGGCCGGCAATGGATCGGCGTATCCCGCGGCTGGCAATGGATCGGCGTATCCCGCGGCTGGCAATGGATCGGCGCGTCCCGCGGCTGGCAATGGATCGGCGCGTCCCGCGGCTGGCAATGGATCGGCGCGTCCCGCGGCTGGGAATGAGTCGGCGCGTCCCGCGGCCAGCAACGGGGCGGCGCCGCAACCTGGCCCGGCCGGGCCAGCGCGGCCCGTGTCGGCCCCGGCTCTGCCCGTGCCGATGCTGCCCGCTCCCACCATGCCCTCTCCGGCGATGCCTGCTTCGCCGCTGCCCCCGCCAGCCCTGCCCCCTGCAAGCCCACCCGGCGGGGATGACCAGCAGCCGGGCCAGGCTGCGGCGATCGGCGGGACCGCGGCACACCGGCGAGGCTGACGCCCGCCGCCCACCCTGGGTACCGCCGCCAGCACAGCCCGGGCACTGCCACGAGCACACCCGGGCCACGGCCGCCGGCGCACCCGGGGCACGGCCGCCGCCAGTTGCTTTCGTCACGTTAGTTGACCTGGTGAGACCATCGCCTGAGAGCTTGTGATATCTTTCACGAGCACCCACTCGAAGGTGAGTGAAAGATCCGTGATACGTTGCGCTCACCTGGCGACGCGGCCGCGCCGCTCAGCGGCGACGCGGCAAGGTGCCACCTGGGCATCGGTGGGTCCGCAGGGGTCAGGACGTTTCGGACGAGGTCTACCGGAGCCTTTTTAGATGGTGGAGCAGTATGCCCGGATCGCTCGGCGATCGGCGGCAACGGCGGCCATTGCCGCGGCAGTCGCGATCGTGCTTGCGGCCGTGATCGCCGGCGGCAAGGGCGCGGTCGGTGCCGCGATCGGGGTGGCCATCGTCGCGTTGTTCTTCGGGATCAGCATTGTCGTGGTGGGACGCGCGGCGCGGATCAGCCCTCAGGCGATGATGGCGGCCGCGCTCGGCACGTTCATTGTCAAGATTGTGCTTCTGCTGGCCTTCGTCGGTGCGTTCGAAGACACCACCGCCTTCAACCCCAAGGCATTCGGCCTGACCGCGCTGGTTTGCATCCTCGCCTACACGGGAGCACAGGTGATGTGGTCGATGCGACTGAAGGCGCTCTACGTCGAGCCGGACGGGGACCGGTGACCCGTGGGGCGCACTCAGATTGTGGACGGCGCGACGCGGCCCACGGGGAAGGCTGTCCCGGCGTGGCCATGGCAGGGAAGAGATGAGCACTGCGAAGGCGAGGCCCGGGGGCAAGACGGAGCCGCCCATGCCCCGGGAGGGTACCGGCTGGGCGATCGTCAGCTACCTGATCGGCGGGATGGTGCTGTACGGCGGCATCGGCTGGCTGGTCGGCAGGTGGACCCACATCGAAGCGCTGACCGGAGTGGGCATCGTGGTCGGTATCGGCCTGTCGCTCGCGCTGATTATCTACCGCTTCACCCGTCCCTCACGCTGAGCCCGTCGCGGGCGGTCTGCGCGGCTGCGACGCCGGGCGCGGTGACTGAAGGAGCAAAGAGTGAGTAACCTGCTCGTCCTCACGACGGCCAGCGGCTGCCACTTCCAGTCCAAGCCCTCGTGCGGTTACCCCGCCCCCACGATCGAGGACTTCTTCTTCAAGCCAATCTTCTCGATCGGCGGCTTCCAGTTCACCAAGCCGATCCTGCTCATGCTGCTATCCGCGGCCATTGTGCTGGTCGTCTTCTGGATGGCGTTCCGCAAACCGAAGCTGGTGCCGCGCGGCATTCAGAACGTGGGTGAGCTCGGCATCCTAGCCGTCCGCGACCAGATTCTGCGACCGCAGCTGGGCAGCAAGGGGGACCGGTACCTGCCGTTCCTGGTGTCCTTGTTTTTCTTCATCTGGCTGATGAACCTGTGGGAGCTGATCCCGGTGGCTCAGTTCCCCGCCACGTCGAAGTTTGCCTTCCCGGTAGGCCTCACGCTGGTGGTCTGGGTCACCTACATCTTCATCGGCATGAAGCACCAGGGCCCGATCGGCTACTTCAAGAACATGGCGGTCCCGCCGGGTGCCCCGTGGTGGATCCTGCCACTGCTCAGCCCGATCGAGCTGCTGTCGAACATCCTTGTGCGGCCGTTCACGCTGTCCATCCGGCTGATGGCGAACATGCTGTCCGGGCACCTGCTGCTGCTCGTGTTCTCGATCGCCTCCTGGTACCTGTTCAGCGCGACGATCGGCCTGCTGTTCGCCGCGGTGTCGTTCATCGTGTTCCTGCTGGTGTTCGTCCTTGAGGTGCTGATCACGCTGCTGCAGGCCTTCATATTCACCACGCTGACCGCGTTCTACATATCGGATGCGCTGGAGCCAGCGCACTGAGCAACCGAAGAGCTAGACCCGGCGCACACTGGCGCCGGGCCGGAGAAAAGGAAACCAACACATGCCTCTGCTGGTGCACCACGTACTGTTCGTCGCCTCAGGGTCCAGCTCATCGATCACGATCGTCGGCCTCGGAAAGCTCGTCTACGGGCTCGCGGCCATCGGCCCCGGCATCGGCATCGGCCTGGTGTTCGGGCACGCGATCGAGGCCATGGCCCGCCAGCCCGAGGCGTCCGGCCGGATCACCACCTACATGTGGATCGGCTTCGCGCTTACCGAGGCGCTCGCGCTGATCGGTATCGCCGTTCCGTTCTTCATTACCAAGTAGCCGAAGCCCAGGGGGA
Source organism: uncultured Actinomycetota bacterium (assembly GCA_963778075.1). Lineage (GTDB taxonomy): Bacteria > Actinomycetota > Actinomycetes > Streptosporangiales > Streptosporangiaceae > JASHPR01. The sequence continues at coordinate 425,838 of CAVZTJ010000003.1, forward strand.
GCCCTCCATGTTGCACCTGGCGCAGAGCGGCAGCCAGAACCCGCTCGTCCCTAGCCTGCCCGAGCTGATCACGGGCCTGATCGCGTTCTTCATCGTGTTTGGCCTGCTCGCCAAGCTCATCTTGCCCAGGGCTCAGAAGATGCTCGAGGAGCGGACCGACCAGATCGAGGGCGGGCTCAAGCGCGCCGAGGACGCCCAGGCCGAAGCTGCCCAGGTGCTCGATCAGTACCGCACCCAGCTCGCCGAGGCCAGGCACGAGGCCGCGCGGCTCCGCGAGGAGGCTAGGGAGCAGGGCGCCCAGATCAAGGCCGAACTCCGCCAGCAGGGCGAGGCGGAACGGCAGCGCCTGGTCGAGTCCGCGAACGCCCAGATCGAGGCCGACCGACAGCAGGCCCTGACCTCGTTGCGGGCCGAGATCGGAGCGCTGTCCGTTGAGCTCGCCAGCCGGGTGGTTGGTGAGTCGCTGGAGACCGAGGCCAGGCAGCGCCGGGTCGTGGACAGGTTCCTCGAGCAGCTCGAGGAACAGTCGGGCAGCACAGCGGAGGCGGAGGCTAACCGATGAGAGGCGCCAGCCGCGCGTCCCTCGCCGACGCCAAGCAGCGGCTCGGCGAGGTGCTCGATGGCCACGTCGACGCCGGCCAGCTGGGCGACGAGCTGTTCGCCGTGAGCGGGCTGCTCGACTCCGAGGCCGGGCTCCGGCGGACGCTGTCGGACCCCACCTGGGCGGCCGAGGCAAAGGCCAGCCTGGTGGAGACGCTGCTCGGCGGGAAGGTCAGCGACGTCACGCTGCAGCTGGTTTCCGCTGTGGTGCAGGAGCGCTGGGCCGAGCCCGCCGACCTGGCCAACGCGATCGAGCAGCTCGCGGCGCTGTCGATCATCGAGCAGGCGGGCCGCGGCCGGGCGTTTGATGAGCTGGAGGATGAGCTTTTCCGGTTCGGCCGGGTGGTGAGCGCCGAGCCGGAGCTGCGCATCGCGCTGTCGAACCCGTTCTTCCCGGCGCAGCGCAAACGTGAGCTGCTCGACGCGCTGCTCGGCGGCAACGTGACCGAGCCGACGATGCGGCTGATCACGCAGGCGGCTCTTCAGCCCAGGGGACGTACGCTGGACGTGAGCCTGGAAGAGTTTGCCCGCCTGGCCGCCGAACGACGGGAGCGACTCGTGGCCGAAGTGCACGTCGCGATCGCGCTCACCGCCTCGCAGCGCCGCAGGCTGGCGGCGGTCCTGGCGGCATCGTATGGCCACGACGTACACCTGAACATCGTGCTCGACCCCAGGGTCATCGGCGGCATGTCCATCCAGATCGCGGGGGAGCGCATCGACGGCACCGTGGCGAGTCGGCTCGCCGGGCTGCGGCGCAGGCTGGCAGCCTGAACGCGATCGGGACCAGCAAGAACCGGAAGAGAGAGATACAAAGACAATGGCGGAGCTGACCATCCGGCCGGAGGAGATCCGGGACGCGCTGGCGCGTTTCGTTGAGACGTACGAGCCCGACGCCACGGCGACCGAGGAGATCGGCATCGTCGCCGAGTGCGGCGACGGCATCGCCCATGTCGAGGGGCTGCCCTCGTGCATGGCCAACGAGCTGCTCGAGTTCGAGGACGGCACCCGGGGCCTGGCGCTGAACCTGGACGTTCGCGAGGTCGGTGTCGTCATCCTCGGCGAGTTCAGCAAGATCGAGGAAGGCCAGCGGGTCAAGCGCACCGGCGAGGTGCTCTCGGTTCCGGTCGGCGACAACTTCCTCGGCCGCGTGGTCGACCCGCTCGGCGCGCCGCTCGATGGCAAGGGCCCGATCGAGGACACTGAGCTGCGGGAGCTCGAGATCCAGGCGCCGAGCGTGGTGCAGCGGCAGCCGGTGACGGAGCCACTGCAGACCGGGATCAAGGCCATCGACGCGATGACCGCGATCGGCCGCGGGCAGCGCCAGCTGATCCTCGGTGACCGGCAGACCGGCAAGACCGCCATCGGCATCGACACGATCATCAACCAGAAGGACAACTGGGCGTCGGGCGATCCGAAGCGCCAGGTCCGTTGCATCTACGTGGCGATCGGCCAGAAGGGGTCGACGATCGCGCAGGTGCGGCAGGCGCTGGAGGACCACGGCGCGATGGAGTACACGACGATCGTCGCGGCCCCTGCGTCGGACCCGGCGGGGTTCAAGTACATCTCCGCGTACACCGGCTCGGCGATCGGCCAGCACTGGATGTACGACGGCAAGCACGCACTGATCATCTTCGACGACCTGAGCAAGCAGGCCGAGGCCTACCGGGCCATCTCACTGCTGCTGCGCCGCCCGCCGGGCCGCGAGGCCTACCCGGGTGACGTCTTCTACCTGCACTCCCGGCTGCTGGAGCGCTGCGCCAAGCTGTCCGATGACCTCGGTGCCGGGTCGCTGACCGGGCTCCCGGTCATCGAGACCAAGGCCAACGACATTTCTGCCTACATCCCGACAAACGTGATCTCGATCACCGACGGGCAGATCTACCTGGAGGCCGACCTGTTCAACTCGGGCGTGCGGCCCGCCATCAACGTCGGCCGCTCGGTATCCCGGGTTGGCGGCAACGCCCAGGTCAAGGGCATGAAGAAGGTGGCGGGCACGCTGAAGCTCTCGCTGTCGCAGTACCGCGACCTCGAGTCGTTCGCCTCGTTCTCCTCCGACCTCGACGCGGTGTCGCGCGCCCAGCTAGACCGCGGGTCCCGGCTGGTCGAGCTGCTCAAGCAGCCGCAGTACAGCCCGTTCCCCGTGGAGCAGCAGATCGTGTCGGTGTGGATGGGCACGACCGGCCAGATCGATGACGTGCCGCTGGAGGACGTGCGGCGGTTCGAGCGCGAGTTCCTTGACTACCTTCTCCGGGACCATCAGGGAATTCTCGACGGGATCCGGGAGACCGGCCAGCTTTCCGACGACACCACGACCGCGCTCAAGGATGCGGTCGATGAGTTCCGCCGCGGCTTCGAGGTCACCGGCGGGGAGCTGCTGGTGAAGGACGATGACCCCGGGAAGCGGGTCGACGAGGGCGACGTGGACCCGGAGAAGATTTCCAAGGTCGTCCGGAAGCCGCCGCCCGAGCAGGCAAGCGGGGGGTCGTCTTCCGGCGGAGCACAGCAGGGATAGGCGGGTCATCGCATGGGAGCACAGCTTCGCGCGGTCAGGCGGCGGATCCGATCGGTGCAGTCCACCGCCAAGATCACCCGCGCGCAGGAGCTCATCGCCTCGTCCCGGATCATCAGGGCTCAGCAGAGGGTCCGTGACGCCCGGCCGTACGACCGAGAGATCACCCGGGCGGTGAGCGCCGTTGTCAGCCGGTCGGCGCAGGTCGACCACCCGCTGACCAGACCGGTCCCCAACCCGGAGCGGGCAGCCGTGCTGATTCTCACCAGCGACCGGGGCTTCGCCGGCGGCTACAACGCCACGGTGCTGCGCGAGGCGCAGGGCCTGCAGGAACTGCTGCGCGAGCGCCACGTCGCCCCCGTCCCGTACGTGTCCGGGCGGAAGGGCATCACCTATTACAGCTTTCGCGACCGGGAGGTCGCGGCACAGTGGAGCGGGTTCTCCGAGACGCCGGCGCACGACAACGCGGCCGAGATCACCAAGGTGCTTCTCGACGCGTTCGACACGCCGACCAGCGAGGGCGGGGTCGACGAGATCTACATCGTCTACAACGAGTTCGTGTCGATGCTGACGCAGCAGCCGGTTATCCGCAGGCTGCTGCCGCTGGAGATCGAGGAGACCACCGAGGAGTCGGCCGGCGGCCCGGTGCCCATCTACGAGTTCGAGCCATCGGCGCAGGAAGTGCTCGACGCGCTGCTGCCGTGGTACGTCGAGAGCCGCATCTTCCATGCACTGCTCGACGCCTCGGCGGCTGAGATCGCGTCGCGGCGCAGGGCCATGAAGGCCGCAACCGACAACGCAAACGACCTGGTCGACAGCCTCACCCTTGAGGCCAACAAGGCACGGCAGGCCGAGATCACCCAGGAAATCAGCGAGATCGTAGGCGGCGCCAACGCGCTGACCGAGACGACCGCAGGGAGCAGATGAGCATGACCGCAACCGCAGAGAGCACTACCGCAAGCGGCGCCGGTGGCGAGCCTGGCACCGGCCGCGTGGTGCGGGTGACCGGGCCGGTCGTCGACGTCGAGTTCGGCGCCGAGCAGATGCCCGAGATCTACAACGCGCTGCACGTCGACGTCACCATCGAGGACGAGACGAGGACGCTGACGCTCGAGGTCGAACAGCACATCGGCGACAACGTTGTGCGCACGATCTCCATGGAGCAGACCGACGGAATGGTGCGCGGGGCCGAGGTGACCGACACCGGCGGCCCGATCTCGGTGCCGGTGGGCGATGTGACCAAGGGCCACGTGTTCAACCTGCTCGGCGAGACCCTGGACGTGCCGACCGCCTCGCTGGAAGTGAAGCAGCGCTGGGGAATCCACCGGGACCCGCCGCCGTTCGATGAGCTCGAGCCGAGGACCGAGATGTTCGTCACCGGCATCAAGGTGCTTGACCTGCTGACCCCGTACGTGCGTGGCGGCAAGATCGGGCTGTTCGGCGGGGCCGGTGTCGGCAAGACCGTACTGATCCAGGAGATGATCCGCCGGGTGGCCAAGGACTTCGGCGGCGTGTCTGTGTTCGCCGGCGTAGGTGAGCGCACCCGCGAGGGTAACGACCTGTTCCTTGAGATGACCGAGTCCGGCGTGATCAACGACACCGCGCTGGTGTTCGGCCAGATGGACGAGCCACCGGGCACCCGGCTCCGGGTGGCCTTGTCAGCACTGACCATGGCCGAGTACTTCCGCGACGAGCAGCAGCAGGACGTGCTGCTGTTCATTGACAACATCTTCCGGTTCACCCAGGCCGGGTCTGAGGTATCCACGCTGCTCGGCCGGATGCCGTCCGCGGTCGGCTATCAGCCGACGCTGGCCGACGAGATGGGCCAGCTGCAGGAGCGGATCACGTCGACCAGAGGCCACTCGATCACCTCGATGCAGGCCATCTTCGTGCCCGCCGACGACTACACGGATCCCGCGCCCGCGACCACGTTCGCGCACCTCGACGCCACCACCGAGCTGTCGCGGGAGATCACCGAGAAGGGGATCTACCCGGCGGTGGACCCGCTCGCGTCCACGTCGCGGCTGCTCGACCCGGCCTACATCGGCCAGGAGCACTACGACGTGGCCCGCGAAGTGCAGCGGATCCTGCAGCGCTACAACGAGCTTCAGGACATCATCGCGATCCTCGGCATCGACGAGCTGTCCGAGGAGGATAGGGTCACGGTGCAGCGGGCCCGCCGCCTTGAGCGGTTCCTTTCGCACCCGATGTACGTGGCCGAGCAGTTCACCGGCATTCCCGGTGTGTTCGTGCCGCTGGACGAGACGATCTCCTCGTTCAAGGCGATCACCGAAGGCAAGTACGACCACGTGCCCGAGCAGGCCTTCTTCATGTGCGGCGGGATCGAGGACGTAGAGAAGAAGGCCAAGGAGCTGGAAAAGTCGTGAACAGGTGACGCTGCAGGTGAGCCTCGTCGTCCCCGAGGGAGAGGTATGGGCGGGCCCGGCCGGGATGGTCATCGCCAAGACCCAGGACGGTGACATCGGCGTGCTCACCGGGCACAGCCCGGTGCTCGGCATCCTGGCCGAGGGCAGCCTGGTGCGGATCGTCCCCGAGGACGCCGCGGACGGTGCAGCGGAGGGCAGCGCGGTGGTCGCCGCCGTGAACGGCGGGTTCTTCTCCGTAGCCGACGACCGGGTCTCGGTGCTGGCCCGTGAGGCACAGCTCGGCGGCGACGTGGACACGAGCGCCGCCCGCGCGGCTCTCGACGAAGCGCTGCAGAACGCGGAGGCCTCAGCCGAAGGGGACGAAGAGTCCTCGGACGTTCGGTACAACAGGGCGCTGCTCAGAGCCGCCGGCGAACCCGCCGACGGCGCCTGACGAGAGCTGGCGCGGAGAGGGCCGGGGTTGGCAGGGGGGCGGCTGGCGCTGGATGCTGGCTGGCTCCTCGTCATCGTCTTGGTGATCGCGCTGGCGGCCGCCACCGGCATCGCCGTCCGCAGGACCCTGATAGAGCGCGGCGGCGGCAGCGTCGAGTGCGCCCTGCGGCTCGCCATGGACCGGCGCTGGCGGCTGGGTCTCGCCGCTTACCAGCCAGACGAGCTGCGCTGGTACCCAATCTTCGGACTCTGGCTGCGCCCGGGCGAGGTCTTCGCCCGGCGCACGCTCAGCGTGGTGTCGCGTCGGCCGGCCGATCCGGTGGAGATAACCAGCCTCGGCCCTGGCGCGGTGGTCGTGGAGTGCGACATTGGGGAAGACACCGAGCAGCGGGTGGAACTCGCGCTCAGCGATGACGCGCTGACCGGCTTCCTTGCCTGGCTGGAGGCCGCTCCGCCGGGACCAGGGTCCGGTTTCAGCTAAGCCCGGCTCAGCGCTGCTCGCCCGGCCGCCACAGCAGGTCCCCGTCTGGCTGGTTGGCCTGGCGGGCCAGGATGAACAGCAGGTCGGAGAGCCGGTTCAGGTACCTGGCCGGCAGCGGGCTCACGGTGTCGCCGTGCGCCTCGACGGCCGCCCAGGTGCTGCGCTCGGCCCGCCTGACCACCGTTCTGGCCGTGTGCAGCGCTGCGGCGCCGGGGCTGCCACCCGGCAGCACGAAGCTCCGCAGCACCGGCAGGCCCTCGTTGTAGGCGTCGCAGGCCTGCTCCAGCCGGGTGATGTAGTCGTCGTCGATCCGCAGCTGCGACCGGGCCGGCTGCCCGTCGGCCGGCGCGACCGGATTGCACAGGTCCGCGCCCACGTCGAAGAGCTCATTCTGCAGCCGGATCAGCAGGCTGGTGATCTCGGCGGGCAGCCCGCCCATGGTGACCGCGGTGCCGATCGCGCAGTTGGCCTCGTCCACGTCGGCATACGCGGCGAGCCTGGGATCGGTCTTGTCCGCGCGGCTGCCATCGCCGAGCGCGGTGGTGCCGTCGTCCCCGGTGCGGGTGTAGATGCTGGAGAGCACGACGGGGCTGCGCCTGCGGTCATCCGACATGCAATCCACCGTATAGCGCGGTCACCGCTCCAGCCCATGTCACCGCTCCAGCCCATGTCACCGCGCCAGCGCATGTCACCGCGCCAGCGCATGTCACCGCGCCAGCGCATGTCACCGCGCCAGCGCTAACGATGCCGACGGCAGCGACGGCACCGGCGCGGAGCGGCGCAGGAAGCGGCTGGACACGAACGCCAGGGCGTACAGGACACCGACGACCACGAGCAGGAACCGGTAGCCGGTGGCGAGCGCCGCGTACTCGATGACCCCGCCGGCGATCGCGCCGAGCAGGTTGGCCGCGAAGGCGGTCCCGGTCATCTCGACGTCCGAGAACCGCTGCGCGAAGATCAGGTTCGCGATGTAGATCGGCGCGAACGCGAGCGCGCTGGCCGCCAGGAAACGCGGGACGGGCGGCAGGCCCAGCGGCGCGTCGGGCGGCACCAGCCAGGTCACGGCCAGCGACACGATCAGCGCGGCATAAAGGATCATCGGGCGCGGCAGCCGCACGTGCCGGGCGGTCTCAACGGCCAGGTACACCGCGACTAGGACGCCGGCGGAGACCAGCGAGTTCACGAACCACGTCGCGCCGAACAGCAGCGCGAACTGCACGATGTTCTTGGTCTCGAGCAGCATGAACGCGGCGCCCATGAACGCGAGGTCGGTGTAGCGGTACATCCGCCGCAGCGGCCCCGAGCCGCCGCCGATCCGGACCAGCAGCACGGAACCCAGCAGGATGGCGACGAGCATCCACACGTAGACCCACGGCAGGCCGGGGCTCGGCAAGTAGGGGAACGGGTAGTCGTCGGTGGCCGGCGCGACCTTGGTGCCGTGCCAGTAGCTGGCGCAGTTCGGGACCGCGCCCCGGCTGTAGACGGTCAGCACGGCCAGCTGGCGACCGCCGAGCGGCGGCCCCACGTCCTCGCAGGGCGCCCGGCCGAACACGTCGTCGATCGTCGTCGCATACCGATTGAGCAGGAACGGTGCGTAGTAGTTGTACATGGCGAACGTGCCGCCCGGCGCCAGGTGCGTCTTGACCTCAGCGATCGACTCCTTGGTCAGCAGGAAGCTCTCCAGGCGGACCGCGGACTGGCCCGCCACCGCCGCCAGGGAGTCCGGCAGCGCGAACAGGATGAGGTTGTACTCCTTGCTCGTGTCCTGCAGGTATTCCCGGCCGTCGGCCACATGCAGGGTGACCCGGGGACTGGTGTAGGGCTGGCTAGGGGCGCGTTGCTCGCCGAGGCGCAGCAGTCCCGGGTCGATCTCCACGGCGTCGATGTGCTTGGCCCCGCTGGCCAGCGCGACCGAGGTGTCGTTCCCGGTCCCCGCGCCGATGATCAGCACGTTGTCCAGGCTGGCCTTGGTCACGTGCCGGTAGGGGTACCAGTAGAACGGCTTTTGCCGGGCGAGCACGGCCAGCGACCGGGCGGCCTGGTAGGGAATGTTGTTCGCGGACACGTTCAGGGAGGGGTTCTTGCCGGTCGTCTGGAAGACGGACAGCTTGTTGTACGGCGACCACGTCTGGCTGGGGACGAATGACTCTACGCACAGTGCCGCCACGACGACGGCCACGGCGGCCGCCTGCCACCAGCGGATCTTCGGTGCCAGCAGCACGAGCAGGCCCGCGCAGGCGATGATGCCCCAGGCGGCGGGCGGCTGGTCGAGGAACGACAGACCGGAGAACACCGCGATCCCGGCGATGCTGCCGACGATGTCCAGCCGGTAGGCGTTCAGCGCGCGGAAGCCGACGAACGTCCGCGCCATGGCCTGGCCGAGGCCGGCCATCACCGCCGCGGTCAGCACGAAGATGACCGAGAGGCTGACCGGCTGCGGTAGCGCGAGCATGTTGCGCAGCCCCCGGTACGGATGGTCCCCGCTGAGCGAGGACAGGATCACCGGGAACAGCAGCACGAAGCCGACCAGCACCAGCAGGGCCACCGGGGTCCAGCGCAGGTAGTCGCGCCGGGCGCGGGCGTTCAGGAACCCGATCCCGATACCGAGGAAGCTGGCGATCAGGATGAAGTTGGTGGCCTTGGTCACGTAGACGTTGTTCGAGGTGATCCACCGGATGAGGGCCAGCTCGACGAACAGCATCAGGAAGCTGGCGAAGGCAAGCCTGGCCCGGTCTGAGCGCCGTTCGGGCTGCTGCTCCGCTGCCCGAGCCGCGGGCTGCCCGTCTGGCCGCGCGCCGGACTGCCCGTCTGGCCGCGCGCCGGGTTGCGCGCCGTTGCTGCCGCGGTCGTCGTCCCAGGCAGTGGCTATCTCGGTGAATGGGTTTCCGGAGTCCACCTCCGCAACCGTAGTCAGTTAGCGTGGCTAAATCTTGGTCTCTTCTATATTTTCAGCAAACCATGGCTTTACCCTTCCTTGACCCTCCACGCCGGAGCCCCCTCGGCGGCGCCTCGTCGTCCGGCCACCCACCTACGCGGGTTTCCATGATCCCGGAGGATTCTCCGTCGTATCTGCTGACAATCCTCCGGGATCATGAAGGAAGCGGGCGGCCGGGCGCGTCGGCGGCGGGGCTGCGCACCCTGTGGCGCGCGGTCGGCGGCTGGCCGCGCGGCCTGCGAGCGGGGTGATCCGCGGTCGGTGGCGGACCGCTTTCGTCCATCTGGGCTACCCCGTATAGCCCGGCTGGGCTAGCCGTCAACCGCCGGATCCGGGTCAGGCGGCCCGACGGGACCGTGCCCCATGCCGAGATTCCGGCGGCCCGAAATGACTGTGGCGCAGAGGATTCAGTGAGGCGCGAGGGATCGCTGGAAGAAAGTTAGCGGAAGTTCGCTCTCTCTGTTTTAGGGCCCTGACCTGGGGTATTCACATAGTCACCACGATGTGGCATCGTAGGTGTACGAAGGGTGATCACCGTAGCGTGACCGGCGAGCAACGCCGAAGATGTGGTTTCGGTCACTAGCGGTGATGACCCCGGCCAGGCCGAAACGGGGGAACTTCGGCCTGGAGGCGGGCTGGAAGGCCCGCAGGCCTGCTCGCATCGAGTGCTCGGCGGATCTCGGGGGCCCGCCGGAGCCACGAGCCGGCCGCAAATGTGGGGGGAGCGCGCCCCCGGCCCAATTGGGCCGGGGGCGCGCTTGGCTTTCCGGGGGCGAGGACGGCCGGGACGGTTTGCCCGGGACGGTGACGCCGGGGACGGTTTCCCGGGGCCGGGATGGCCCGCTGGTTTTGCTGGGGGCGGTGACGCCGGGACGGTTTCCCGGGGCCGGGATGGCCCGCTGGTTTTGCCCGGGGCGGTGACGCCGGGATGGTTTGCCCTGGGGGCCGGGATCGCCCGCGCCGGGTGGTCCGGGAATGGGTATGGTATCCATCAAATGTCCGAACTGTGCCCGGAGGCTGGCCGTGTATGACTATGTCATCGTCGGCGCGGGCAGCGCAGGCTGCGTCCTCGCCAGCAGGCTCACCGAGGACCCGGACACCCGGGTGCTGCTGCTGGAGGCCGGCCCGCCCGACACCGCGGGCGAGATCCACATACCCGCAACAACGAACCTGCTCTTCCAGAGCACCTACGACTGGAACTACCGGACCGTCCCGCAGGAGCGCGCGGCGGGCCGCTCGGTGTACTGGCCCCGGGGCAGGACCCTCGGCGGGTCGTCGTCGATCAACGCGATGATCTACATCCGCGGCAGCCGCTATGACTACAACTCCTGGCGGGACGAGTACGGCTGCGAGGGCTGGGGATACACCGATCTGCTGCCCTACTTCCTGCGGGCCGAGGACAACTCCCGCGGGGCCTCCGCCTACCACGGAGCCGCGGGCCCGCTCAGCGTCACCGATCCGCGGCACAAGTCGCCGCTGGCCAGCGCGTTCGTGGACGCCGCCGGGCACGCGGGCCTGCCGGCCAACGACGACTTCAACGGCGCGCGGCAGGACGGCGTCGGCTTCTACCAGGTGACACAGCAGCGCGGCCGCCGCTGCAGCGCGGCCGACGCATACCTGCACCCGGCCGCCAGCCGGCCGAACCTGACCATCCTGACCGACGCGCTGGTCACCGGGATCGCCGTGTCCGGCGGCCACGCGGTCGGCGTGCGCTACCTGCTGCGCGGGGAGTCCCAGACCGCGCACGCCGAGGGCGAGGTCATCCTCGCGGCCGGCGCGATTGGCAGCCCGCAGCTGCTCATGCTGTCTGGGATCGGCCCAGCCGACCACCTGGTGTCGCACGGCATCACCGTGGAGGCGGACAGCCCGGGGGTGGGCGCGAACCTGTCCGACCACCCGGCGGTGACCGCGATGTGGCACACGCCGAAGTCGCGCGGGCTGTGGGAACAGGCGGGCCGGGCGAGCCTGGCCCGCTGGCAGCTGATGCACTCCGGGCCGATGACCACGAACATCGCCGAGTCGGGCGGGTTCAGCCGGTCCGACACGGCGCTTCCGGCGCCGGACATCCAGTGGCACGCGCTGCCGGCCCCGTACCAGAACGGCGGCCTCACCGACCCAGCGATCCGCGCGCTGTCCCTGCTGATCGCGCTGGTGGCGGTGCGCAGCCGCGGCCACGTCCGGCTGGCCAGCCCCAACCCGCGGCACAAGCCGCTCATCGACCCGGCCTACCTGTCCGACGGGTCCGACATCGAGCCGCTGGTCGCGGGCGTCAAGATGGCCAGGGACATCGCGCTGCAGCGTCCCATGTCCAAGATCTGCAAGTCGGAGCTCGCGCCCGGCACCGACGCCAGCAGCGACGCCGACATCAGGGACTTCATCAGGCGCAACCTGACCACCATCTACCACCCGGTCGGCACCTGCGCGATGGGCGGCGACTCCAGGGTGGCCGCCAGCAGGCTCACCAGCGTGGTCGACCCGGAACTGCGGGTCAGGGGGATCGAGGGGCTGCGGGTGGTGGACGCCTCGGTGATGCCCACGGTGCCGCGCGGAAATACCAACGCGCCGACGATCGCCATCGCCGAGCGGGCCGCCGACCTGATCTGCGGCCGCGCCCCGCTCGCGCCCGTGGAGCCCGCGGACCAGGAGCTTTCGGCGTCCATGACGCCGTAGCGTGCGGCCGGGCCGGCTAAGTGAGCGGTACCGGCGCCCCGGTCAGCCTGCTGCGCTCGGCGGCGAACGCCATCTGGTGGCTGTCCAGCGATTCCCGCGGTCCAGTGCAGATGAGCGAGCGGTCCCCGGAAGCGATCGCGTCCGCGAAGGCCCCGATGACACCGAAGTCCCCGCCGCCGTGACCCCCGCCGGCTACCACGCCCGAGTCATCGACCGGAACGGGCGTCGCCTCGCCGGTGACGAAGTCGGGCCAGATCCCGCCAGTCAGCCGCCGGTTCGCGGCCACCCCGAGCCGGCCGGCCAGCGTCGCGGCGGTCGCCGCGCGGGTCGGCGACGGCGACGATCCTGGCCCGGCCGGGGAACTGCTCGGCAAAGCCGGCGAAGACGTTCCCCGCGCTCCGGCGCCGAGCACCGCCATCGTTACTGGTCCAGCCATCGCCATCGCTCCCATTGCCGCCAAGATCGACTAAAGCACCATCATCGGGCTATTCGGACTGCGGGGGACGTCGCCCCTGCAACGGGACGATGACAGGTGAGTCACGATGCGCAATGCGACGCCCGTTAAAGCGGTAAATGCGAAGTTAGCGAGACTTAAGCTCTATTAGGGCCTCGCGGCATGCGCCGGCCCTAGGGAGCGGGAATGGAAGACGACATCGTGCTGCGGGTGCTGGGTCCCGTCGAGATCCTGGCGGCCGGCGCGCGGCCGCCATCGCAGCCTCCGCAGCAGCGGCTCGTGCTCGGCATGCTGGCGCTGCGGGCCGGGCAGCCGGTGCCGGTTGCCGAGCTGATCGACGCGGTGTGGGACGATCAGCCGCCCCGTTCGGCGCGCGGCAGCCTGCAGGCGCTGGTCACCGGCGTACGCCAGGTGCTCGCCTCGGTGCCGGACAGCCGCCTGGACCGGTGCGGGGAGGCCTACCGGCTGCAGCTCGAGGCCGACCTGGTGGACGTGCACCGGTTCCGGTTCCTGGCCGCCGCCGGACGGGCGGCCGCCGACCCGGGGGCCGCCGTCGCAGCGTTCGACCAGGCTCTGGCGCTGTGGCGAGGACCTGCGCTGGCCGACGTGCCGGTGACCGCCGCAGTCGCCGCCGCGGCGTCGATGCTGGCCGAGGAGCGCCTGTCGGTGATCCAGGACCGCGTGACGGCGCTGCTGGCGTGCGGGATGGAACGGCAGGCCGCGGCAGATCTGCCGCGGCTGCTGGCGGAGCACCCGCTGGCCGAGCGGCTCGCCGGGCTGCTGATCGTGGCGCTGTATCGCCTCGGGCAGCGGGATGGCGCGCTGCGGGTGTTCCGGGCGATCAGGGACCGGCTGGCCGGCGAACTCGGCGTCGAGCCGGGCCCGGAGCTGCAGGCCCTGCACCAGCGCATCCTGACCGGTGACCCGGACCTGGCCGGTGGCCCGGGCGTCGCCCCAGATTTGGCCGGTGACCTGGGCCTGCACCCGGATCTGGCCGGTGGCCTGGGCCTGGCCCCGGATCTGGCCGGAGCCCAGGATCTGGCTGCGTCCCGCCGGCTGACCGCCGCCTGGCGCGGGGCGCATGGCGGGGTCCGCGTGGTGCCGCGGCAGCTGCCGGCCATCCCGCCGCACTTCGCCGGGCGGACGGCGGAGCTGAAGGCGCTGGACGAACTGGTCAGCGGCGCGGCCGACGGTGGTCGCCGCGGCGCCGTCTGGGTGCTGGCGGGCCCGGCCGGGGTTGGCAAGACCACGCTGGCCGCGTTCTGGGCGCACCGCGTTGCCGACCGGTTTCCCGACGGGCAGCTGTACGTCAGCCTCCGGGGCTTCGCCCCGGAGGACAGGCCGGTCACCGCGGCGGAGGCACTGCGCGGGATGCTCCGCGCCATGGGGGTCCTGCTGGCGCAGATCCCCGAGTCGTTAGACGCGCAGGCGGCGCTGTACCGCAGCATGCTGGCGGGCAAGCGGATGCTCGTGCTGCTCGATAACGCCGCGGACGCCGGCCAGGTGCGGCCGCTGCTGCCCGGCGGCACGGGCTGCGCGGTGCTGGTGACCAGCCGCAGCCAGCTGACCGGCCTGGTCGCCGTGGAGGGCGCGCATCCGGTCTTCCTCGACGTGCTGTCCGAGGCCGAAGCGTGTGAGCTGCTGGTCGGCAGGCTCGGGGCGCAGCGGGTGATGGCCGAGCCCGCGGCGGCCACCGAGCTGGCCGGGCTCTGCGCCGGGCTGCCGCTTGCGCTGTCGGTCGCCGCCGCCAGGGCCGCCGCGCGTCCCAGTTTCACGCTGGCCGCGCTCGCCGCCGAGCTGCGCAGCGACGAAGGCCGCCTGGACGCGCTGGGCACGGAGGATGCGGATGGCAGCGTCCGGGAGGTGCTGTCCTGGTCGTATCGGCAACTCAGCGGCCCGGCGGCGCGGATGTTCCGGCTGCTCGGCGTGCACCAGGGACCCGAGATCTCCGCGCCTGCCGCGGCGAGCCTGGCCGGCCTAGGAGTTCCGCAGGCGCGCCGCGCGCTGGCCGAGCTCACCAGCGCCCACCTGGTCGCCGAGTCGACCCCGGGGCGGTTCAGCTTTCACGACCTGCTGCGCGCCTACGCCCGCGAGCTGGCCACCGAGGACGCCGCCGACGCCGAGCGCGGCGCGGCCATCCGCCGGGTGCTCGACCACTACCTGATCACCGCCAACGCCGCCTATCCGCTGATCTACCCGGCGCGGGATCCGCTCGTCCTCGCCGTGGCCGCGCCGGGCACGACTCCGGAACGGGTGATCAGCCGGGCACAGGCCAGGGCCTGGTTCGCAGCCGAGCACCAGGTTCTGCTCGCGGCGACGGAAACGGCCGTGGCCGCGGGCTACGCCGCCCACGCATGGCAGCTGCCCGTGGCGCTCTCGGAGTTCCTAGATCGTGAGGGCCACTGGCACGACCTCGCGGTCACCCAGCGGTCCGCGCTCGTGGCCGCCGGCCGTGCCGGGGACCGGGCCGGGGTCGCCCACGCCAACCTCGGCCTGGCCATGGCGTGCCTGCGGCTGCGCTGCTACGACGAGGGGCGGGCCCACGCCAGGCGGGCCATCGAGGGGTTCCGGGAGCTCGGCGACCAGGCCAGGGAGGCGCGGAGCCGCATCTTCCTGGGCACGGCCTGCGGGGAGCAGGGCCAGCACGCGGCGGCCCGGCGGCACACCGAGCACGCGCTGCGGCTTTACCGGGCCATCGGCCACCGGGCCGGGCAGGCACACGCGCTGACGAACCTGGGCTGGCACGCCGCGGCGCTCGGCGACTACGAGGTGGCGCTCGGCTGCTGCCAGCAGGCCCTCGGCCTGCACCGCGAGCTCGGCAACGCGCTCGGCGAGGCGCATACCTGGGACTACACGGGTCACGTCAGGGACCATCTGGGCCAGCACGATGACGCCGTCGATTGTTACCGGCGCGCCCTCGGCCTGCTGCTCCAGGTGAGCGACCGGTCAGAGCAAGCCGGCGTGCTGACCAGGCTCGGCGACGCCCACCGGGCCCTCGGCGACCGCATGGCGGCCCGCGAGGCCTGGCAGCAGGCGCTCGCCGTCCTCGACGACCTGGACGATCCCGGCGCCGCCCAGGTCGAGTCGCGGCTCGACGACCTGCGCGCAGCCCGTTGACCGCCTGGTACGCCTAGTCCCGTGGCCGGTCGCCGACGGTATGGAACTCCACGCGGTAGAGCAGCGTGTCGTCGCCGATCGGGCCCGCGTGAGCGGCCCGGCGGCGCAGCGCCTCCAGGTCGGGCTCGCCGGAGCGGCGCACGTCGGCCGCTGTGATGGCGGCGAACGGCAGCAGTTCGACGGCGTCGACCTCGATCTGTGCGGCGCCGACCCGGTAGCGGCCGCCCACCCGCACCTTCGGCCGCTGCCAGAGCCGGAACGAGACCGTGATCGCGCCCGCGATCACGTCGTCGCGCAGCTCCTTGCTGAACTCCACCAGGCCAGGCTATGCCGCCCCGGCGGTTCCCGCGGTTTCTCCGGTTCCTCCCCGGCGCCTCGGCACGCTGGCCCTGACCCTGGCTCGCCAGCGGTCGGCCCGGGCGTCGGCGAAGATCTGGTGCACCACGTTGCGGCCGGGTATGCCGGTGACGCCACCGCCGCCGTGTGTTGCGGAGCCGGCCTGGTAGAGCCCGCGCACCGGGGTGCGCAGGTCCGCGTAGCCGGCCGCCGGCCTGGCGTGGAACATCTGGCCCAGGCTCAGCTCGCCGTGGAAGATGTTCCCGCCGATCAGCCCGTACTCCTGCTGCATCTGGTCCGGCCCGATCACCTGGCGGTGCAGGATCGAGCCGGTGAAGCCGGGTGCCGCCGTCTCTACCCTGGCGATCACCCGGTCGGCGTACGCCGCGAGCTCGTCGGCCTGTGGCGCGTCGGCGTACTGGTGCGGCACCCACTGGGTGAACATCGACATCACGTGCTGCCCCTCGGGAGCGAGCGAGTCGTCGAACACGCTCGGGATGCAGATATCCGCGAACGGCAGCCCCGAAGGGCGGCCCGAGACGGCGTCCTGGAACGCGTTCTCGATGTCGTCGAGGCTCTCGGCCAGCACGATCGTGCCCCCGTGTACCTGCGGGTCGAACTCGGGATGGCTGGCGAACACCGGCAGCCGCGCCAGCGCCAGGTTGATCTTCACGGTGCCGCTGCGGGTCTGCCAGCCGCGGATGTCCTCGACGAAATCGGGCGGCAGCACCGCCGGATCCAGCAGCCGCAGGAACGAGATCTGCGGATGCGCGGTGGTGACCACGATCGGCGCGTCGATGTCCTCGCCGCTGGCCAGCGTGACCCCGGCGACGCGGCCGCCCCTGGTGCGGATCCTGGCCACCTCGGCGTCGGTGCGCAGCTCGGCCCCGAACGAGCGGGCGGCGTCGGCCAGGGCCCTGGTGACCCCGCCCATGCCACCGCGCGGGAAGCCCCACGCGCCCGCGTGCCCGTCGGTGTCGCCGATGTGGTGGTGCAGCGTCACGTAGGCCGTGCCGCCCGACCTGGGCCCGGCCCAGGTCCCGATCACGCCGGACACCGAGAGCAGCCCGCGCATCGCGTCGCTATCGAAGTACCGCTCGACCAGGTCGGCGATGCTGCCGGTGAGCAGGCGGGTGACGTCGACCGCGCCGCGCTCGTCGAGCTTGCGCAGGTGCCGCAGCAGCAGGCCCTGCCGCCACAGGTCCGGCGGCCGCCGCGACCCGAGGCGGGGCGGGATCTCGTCGAGCAGCGGCCCTAGCACGGCGCCGAGGCGCGCCAGACGCGCCTGGTAGCCGTCGTAGGCGGTGGCGTCGCGTTCCGAAAACTTCCCTATCTGGCGGCGGCGTTCGCCGGGATCGTCCGGCAAGCTGAGGTAACGCCCGTCCGCCCGCGGCGCGAAGTACGGGCCCTGCGGGAACACGTGATAGCCGTGGCTGGCCAGCCGCAGGTCGCGGATCAGCGCGGGCGGCAGCAGCGAGACGACGTAGGACAGCGAGGTCACCGTGTAGTCGGGCCCGAACGGGTGCTCGCTCACCGCGGCTCCGCCGAGCACGCCACGGCGCTCGCAGACCACCGTGGCAAGCCCGCTGCGGGCCAGGTACGCCGCTGCGACCAGCCCGTTGTGGCCCCCGCCGATCACTATCGCGTCCCGGCTCGCGGTCATCAGCCTCGCCGTCCTTCCTCGTGACCCGGCCGCATCAGGCGGCAGCTGACATCCGCTCTGGCGCGGCCAGGCGAATCGGCGTGAACAGCGCGGCAGCCGCCAGGATCAAGCACCCCGTGCCGGCCATGATCAGCACGGGACCGACACCATAGCGGGCGGCCGCCCAGCCGAACAAGACCGCGCCGACCGGGCCGGGCGCGCCGTGAATCGTCCAGAACGCCGAGGTGACCCGGCCCAGCAGATGGTCGGGGGTGACCTCCTGCCGCAGCGACATGCTGCAGATGCCGCCCACGCTCTCGCAGGCCATGTAGATGGCGGCCAGCGCGGCGATCAGCGGGACGGCGCGCGTGACGCCAACGCAGGCGATAGCCACGCCTGCCGCGG
The DNA here is from genome assembly GCA_963778075.1 of uncultured Actinomycetota bacterium. Taxonomy (GTDB): domain Bacteria; phylum Actinomycetota; class Actinomycetes; order Streptosporangiales; family Streptosporangiaceae; genus JASHPR01. The sequence goes on from CAVZTJ010000003.1 coordinate 443,806, forward strand.
CCACCGGAACGATCCACGAGGCGCCGAACCCGATCTTGCGGCGCAGCCGGGCGGTGATCATCGAGCCCGCCACCGTGCCCAGCGCCGCGACCGCGAGCACCACGCCCACCACGGCGTAGGACTGGTGCAGGTCATGGCGCAGGTCGTAGATCAGCACGTTGGTCAGGCCGAAGGTCAGGAAGATATAGCAGGACAGTTCGGCGGTGAGCGCCCGCAGCACCGGGTGCCGCCACAGGAAGCGGGCACCGGCGATGAACTCGGCCCAGGGGCGTTCCCGGCCGGGCGCCGCCTCCGGCCGGTCCTGGGCGCGCAGCCGGATCAGGAACGCGCCGCCCGCTGACAGCGCGAAGCTGGCCGCGTCGAAGGCGATGGCGGCGGCCGGCCCGAGCAGCCCCGCGACCAGCCCGGCCAGCAGCGGTCCCGCCACGCCGACCGCGGCCGCGGAGGCGAACAGCAGCCCGTTGGCCTCGGTGATCCGATCGGCGTCGACCAGATTGCGCACCGCGGTCACGTACGTGACGCTGAAGACCATCCCGATCGCCTCGCAGGCGGGCAGCACCAGGTAGAGCAGCCAGACCTGCGGCCCGAAGGCCCAGATCAGCGGGATGAGCCCGTACAGCGCCATCCGCGCGAGGTCGCAGCAGATCAGCAGCTTCCGCCGGTCCACGCGGTCCACCAGCACGCCGGCGCCGATGCCCGCGCACACCGACGCGGCTCCGGCCACGCCGGTGAGCAGGCCCATCTGCGCGACCGACCCGGTGGCGCGCAGCACCAGCAGCGGGACCGCGATGTACGCGAACGAGTCGCCCGCCGCCGACAGCGTCTGCGCGGCCCAGAAGATCGCGAAGTTGCGATCCCGCCACAGCGGCCGGGCCGCCTGCCCGCCCGCTGCTGTCATCGGGTCCCGGCCGGGGTCTACTTGTACCGCCGGCCGTGCAGCACGGTGGCCAGGCCGAGGAGTTTGCGCATGTCCTGGTCGGTGCGGGAGAACGAGGTCAGGTTCACCATCGGCTTCATCCGCTGCCTGGTGATCGACTTCGGCCTGGCGAACTCGCGCAGCCCGTCCGCGCCGTGGATCCGGCCGAACCCGGAATCACCGGACCCGCCAAACGGCAGAGAGGGCACGCCGGCGAACGAGATCACCGAGTTGACCGCCGTCATCCCGCTGTGCAGCGAGCGCGCAGCGGCCATCGCCGCCTTCTTGTTCCGCGCGAATACCGCGGACCCGAGCCCGTACCGGCTGGCGTTTGCCAGCCTGACGCCCTCGTCGAGATCGGCCACCCGGGTCACGGTGACCGTGGGCCCGAAGGTCTCCTCGCTGACCGCGCGGCTTTCCTCGGGAACCTCGGTGAGGATCACCGGGCCGATGAACGGCTTGCGGATGCTCGCCAGGCCGCCAACGACCGCCCTGCCGCCCCTGGCCAGCGCGTCGGCGATGTGCCGCTCGACGACCTCGACCTGGCCTGGCAGGGTCATCGGCCCGTAGTCGGCCTCGCGGTCGTCGCCGGGGCGGATGTCAGACATCTTCTCGATGAGCTTTTCCAGGAAGGAGTGGTAGACCGGGTCGGCCACGTAGACACGCTCGACGCCGACGCAGGTCTGGCCGGCGTTGGACAGCGCACCCCACGCGGCAGCGTCCGCCGCGGCGTCCAGGTCGGCGTCGTCGCCGACGAGGAACGCGTCCTTGCCGCCGCATTCGGCCACCATCGGCGTGAGGTTCTCCGCGCAGGCGGCCATGACCTTCTTGGCGCTGGCCGCCGAGCCGGTGAAGGCGATCTTGTTGACCGAGCTGCGGGCCAGGAACTCGCCGGTCTGGCCGGCCCCGGTGATCAGCTGCAGCACCGGCTGCTCGGGCACGACCTCGGCGAACGAGTTGACCAGCCACTCGCCGACCGCCGGGGTGAGCTCGCTGGGCTTGAACACAACGGCGTTGCCCGCCGCGAGCGCGTAGGCGATCGAGCCCATGGGCGTGAACACCGGGTAGTTCCACGGCCCGATCACGCCAACGACGCCGAGCGGCTGGTATTCGAGCGTGGCGGCCATGTTGATGGCCACCAGGCCAGGGCGGACCCGGCGCGGGCGGAGCACCTTCCGCGCGTTGCGGGCCGCCCAGTCGATGTGCACGATCGCGAGCAGGATCTCCAGCTGGGCGTCCGCGAGTGGCTTGCCGGTCTCGGTGTGCACGAGCTCGGCCAGCCGCCCGATGTACCTGGTCAGGTACGACTTCCAGGCGAGCAGCCGGGTCCGCCGCTCTGCCCAGGACAGGCTGGCCCACCAGGAGGCGGCCTCGTGCGCGCGCTCGACCGTCTGCGCGACGTCGTCTTCGCCGAACACGCCGAAGGTGGCAATGACCTCCGAGGTCGCCGGGTTCAGCGAGTCAAAGCTTTCCGCGGGCCGCGCCGGGCTCTGCGTTCGCAGCGTGGTGGCCATGGCTGTGCACCGCCGTTTCGTGCAGCGTAGGTTTGCTGAGACCGAAAGTACCGGAGGGTACCGATGCCAGAACAGTCAGCCGGGGACGAATCGGCCGCTGCCCGGCAGGCGCAGGCCGACCTGCGCTGGCTGCGCGAGGCGATCGAGCTGTCCCGGCGCTGCCCGCCGTCGGAGACCGCGTTCTCGGTCGGCGCCGTGCTGGTAAGCGACGCCGGTCAGGTGATCGCCACAGATTACTCCAGGGAGCTTGACCCGAAGGACCACGCCGAGGAGGTCGCGCTGGCCAGGGCGGCCGACGACCCGCGGCTGGCACGGTCGACGCTGTACAGCTCGCTCGAGCCGTGCCTGTCCCGGGCCTCGCGGCCCCGGTCCTGCGCCGAGCTGATCGTGGCCGCCGGGATCCCCCGCGTGGTCATCGCGTGGCTGGAGCCGCCGTTGTTCACCAGCGGTGGTGGCGGCGCCTGGCTGCGGAGCGCCGGGGTCACTGTGGACGAGATTCCGTGGCTGGCCGAGCTGGCCCGATCGGCCAACGCGCACCTGCTGCCGCAGCGAAGCGGCTGATCACCGTTCCGGTTCAAGAAGGCTGCGCAGCGCCGCCTTGCCGCGGGCCGTGTGGCTCTTCACCGCGCCTTGGCTGATCTGCATCGCGGCGGCGACCTGCTCTTCGGACAGGTCCAGGTAGAACCTGAGCACGAGCGCCTCCCGCTGCCTGGCCGGCAGCGTGCGCAGCGCCGCGACCACGGCGGCGCGCTGCAGCCGCACGATCGCGGCCTGCTCGGCGCTGGGCATCTCCGGCTCGCTGGCCGGCATGTGCTTGTCGACCACGACCCGGTGCCGCAGCAGCGACCGCGACCGGTTCATCACCGTGCGGCGCAGGTAGTGGACGCCCTTGTCGATGTCACGCAGCCCGCGCCAGGCGGCGCGGGTGGCGATGAACGAGTCCTGCACTATTTCCTCGGCGCTGGCGACGTCGCCCAGCAGCATCGCGGACATGCGCACGAGCGACCGGTACTCGGTGTCGTACATTGCCGTGATCGCCAGGTCGGCTTCTGCCATTCCGCGGGCAGGCTCGGCCGGGGCGGAGCCCTGCCCGGCCGAGCCTGTACCCGGCCGGGCGCGGCCAGGATCCTGCAGCGTCCACGAGAGGTGCACGCTGCCGATCGGATCACTCATTGTCAGGATGGCGGCGCCTCCTGACCCGGCGGCTGGCATGCGGGCAACGATAGGAAGAGAACGTAAAGAATGTCAAGGCATGAGCAATATTTAGGGAAGTGGAAGTGGGATACTGGAAAGTAATCAGACCGATTTGGGCCGATAAATACAAGTATGCGGAAAGGTGATGCACTGGATTCTTCCGGTCCCTTCCGGCAAGATGTGCTCATGGCAGATGTGAACTGGCAGCGGCTCGGTGACTACGTGGTGGCGAGGCGTGCCGCGCTCGGCATGCGCGACCGCCGGGCCTTCGCCGCCGCAACCGGCGTGACCGATCGCACGCTCGGGAAGCTGGAAAACGGCAAGCGGGTCTCGGCCAGCACGCTCGGAGCGGTCGAGAACCAGCTCGGCTGGGCACCGGGTTCCTGCCGCCGGATCCTGGCCGGGGGAGAGCCGACCGCGGTGCCGGGCGGCGCAAGCCCGTCCCGGTACTCGGATCCGACGCTGCAGCACATCGCCGAGACGCCTGGACTCCCCCCGGACGTGGTGCGGGGGCTGGTCGCGCTGGCCCGCAACTGGCGGGATCAGGCCGATCAGGCCGAGGGCGTCGATGACCTGGCACCGGACGAGGAGGGGCGGCAGCGGCCCGAGCGCCGCGGTGCATGATCCGGTTCCCGGGATTGCGGTCCGGAGCAGATACGGGCAGCTAGGGCACGCACACGTTCTCGCCGAGCAAGATCACGCATAGCAGGCTCGGCGATGGTGACGGCGACGGCCCCGGCGACGCCGCGGGGGTCGGCGACGGGGCTGACGTCGAGCCCGTGGCCGAGGTGGCCGGGCTCGGCTTGCCGGTGCTTGCCGCATGACCGGACGACCGGGATTTGCGCGCCGTCACCGGCTCGACGGTGCCCTGGCGGCCGGCGTGGGTCGGCTGCGCGCCTGGCGCGCCCGGCGTGGTCGGCCGGACGGAACTCGGCTGGGGCCGCCCACCGGACGCTGACGGGGCGTGGTGATGCGGCACCGCGGTGACGAACACCCCGGCGGCGGTGGCGCCGAGCACGGCCGTCGTGGCGGTCGCTCCCCACGCCAGCGGCCGCAGCTTCACCACGCCGAAGGCCCGCGCGGCGATCGCGCGGATGCCCAGCAGCACGGCAATCGCGGACGGCAGGGCGGTGCGCCAGCGGGTCCGGCGCGCGGCGCGGATGGCCTCAACGACGGCCGCCCGCTGGCATGCCGCGTCCAGCGTGTCGGAGACGTAGATCACCAGATTGCCGCGCCCGTCACGGTAGGCGACGGCCCGCAGCCCGGGCGGCAGGATCACCCGCTCGAGGTGGATCACGACGCGCTCTTATGCTGCGAAGCCAGATGCTGGATCGCGGTCCACCATTCGCGCGGATCGCCGCCCTCGCCGCCAACCACGGCGATGAACTCCCGGCCGGCCACCTCGAGGCGCACCGGCGCGTCCTGGCGCGGGTCCCGCGCCGCGGCCACCAGGGGTTCGGGCACGTCGGCAGGTTGCTGGCGCTCGCCGAGTTCCACGCCCGCGGTCGCCGCGATCTTCTCGAACAGCTCCAGCCGCCGCATCAGCTCGGCCTGGCTCGCCTGCGCCTCGGCAACGGCGTCCTCGAGCTGCCGTATCCGTTCGCGACGCCTCTCCCGCCACACGGTCTTTGCAGACCCCCCTCACGGCTGGCCCGCCCGCTCACCGGCCGGGCGGTGGCCCTCCCACATTTGTCAAGTCACATGTGGACATGAACACAGAAATGCTAATCCGGGTGAGGGTGAGATGCTACGCCGATCGGAAAGCCGGTGCTAGTCATCGGACTAGGCCGAATGAATGAGACGGTTCGCCCCTCTTGTCGCTAAAACAGCCGAAGCGTGCCGTCGTCCGCCCCGCGCATCGCGTCGTAGTCGAGCGTGACACAGCGGATTCCGCGGTCCTCGGCCAGCACGCGGGCCTGCGGCCTGATCTCCTGGGCCGCGAAGATCCCTTGCACCGGGGCCAGCAGGGGATCGCGGTTCAGCAGCTCGAGGTAGCGGGTGAGCTGCTCCACCCCGTCGATCTCGCCCCGGCGCTTGATCTCGATGGCCACGCTGACCCCGAGCGCGTCCCGGCACATGAGGTCGACCGGGCCGATCGGCGTGGGGAACTCGCGGCGGACCAGCCGCCAGCCCTCGCCGAGCACGTTCAGCTGCGCCGCGAGCAGCTCCTGCAGATGGGACTCGACGCCGTCCTTGCGCAGGCCGGGATCGATCCCCAGGTCGAACGCCGAGTCGCTGATGACCTCGTCGATGTCGATGGTCAGCGTCTCACCCGACTTGCCGGTCACGACCCAGCGGCCGTCCTGCTCGGCCAGCCTGCACGGCGGCGACATCCAGTTGAGCGGCTTGTAGCTGCCGCCATCGGAGTGCACGAGCACGGAGCCGTCGGCCTTGACGATCAGCAGCCTGGTGGCGAGCGGAAGATGAGCCGAGAGCCTGCCTGCGTAGTCCACGCTGCACCTGGCGATGACGAGCCGCACGGAAGCCAACTGTAGTGGGTGCCATACGCTGACGGCCGTGAGCCCGCGCAAGGCACGCCGCCTTCCTGACGAGGTCAAGCGCAGACCACGCGGGGGCGCCGTGCGGCCCGATCCGGCCCCGGCCGGCGCGCAAGATCCGCCGGCGGTCAGGCTCGGGCCCCAGCAGGTACAGGGCTGGCCGGACGGGGACTGGGTGGTGCGGCAGGTCCCTGGCGCGGCGGCCACCAAGACCTACCGGTGCCCCGGCTGCGACCAGGAGATCCTGCCGGGCGTCGCGCACGTCGTGGTGTGGCCGGAACGGGCCCAAGGGGCGGAACAGCGCCGGCACTGGCACAATTCGTGCTGGCGGCGGCGGCCGCGCCGCCCTGGGCCTGGTTCAGGGAATCGATGACAGAGATTCATTCGGCAGATCAATGACGGAGCTTCGGTGACTCAATGACGGAGATACGGGCAAGCACCGTCCTGCCGGCGGTCAGGACGGCGGTGACGCTTCGAACCGGCGACGGGCTGAACCTGGTCGGCGAGCTCGCGGTGCCCGTGGCACGGGCTCCGGTCGCGACGCTGATCGCCCTGCACCCGCTGCCCACGGCGGGCGGGATGATGGACAGCCACGTGCTGCGCAAGGCGTCCTACCGGCTGCCAGCCCTGGCCGACCTCGCCGTGCTCAGGTTCAACACCCGCGGAACCGCGTCGGAGCAGGGGACCAGCGAGGGGGAGTTCGGCGAGGGCGACGCCGAACGCCACGACGTGGCCGCCGCGATCTCCTGGAGCGTGGCCGCCGGGCTGCCGCGGCTGTGGCTGCTCGGCTGGTCGTTCGGCACCGAGCTCGCGCTGAGATGGGGCAATGACCCGGCCGTCGAGGGCGCCATCTTGCTGTCGCCGCCGCTCAAGCGGACGACCGACGCCGACCTGGATGGCTGGGCGGCGTCGGGCCGGCAGCTGCTCGCGCTGATTCCTGCCCTCGATGACTACCTGCGGCCGGACGAGGCACGGGCCAGGTTCGGCAGGGTTCCGCAGGCCGAGGTCGTTGCCGTCGACAAGGCCAAGCACCTGTGGGTGGGCGAGCCGTACGTCCGCATAGTGCTGAACGAGATCGTGCGCCGGGTCAACCCCAGTGCCTGGCCGCTTCCTACCGAATGGAAGGACTGACCTTGAGCGTCTTCGACCTGACCGGAAAGAGCGCGTTCGTCACCGGCGCGTCCCGCGGGATCGGCCAGACCATCGCGATCGCGCTGGCCGAGGCGGGCGCGGACGTGGCGCTCGTCGCGCGGAGCGCCGACGGGCTGGCCGACACCGCGGCAGCGATCACGGCCGTCGGCCGCAAGGCGTTCGTGCTCCCCGCCGACGTCACCAGCAGGGAAGCGGTCGACGAGGCGGTGGCCGCCGCGATCGAACGGCTCGGCGACGTGGACGTGGTGGTGAACAACGCGGGCGGCTCCAACTTCATGGTCGGCTTCCGCGACCTGCGGCTGGAGGGCTGGGAGAAGCTGATCCGGCTGAACCTGGACTCGGCGGTGTACGTCTGCCACGCGTTCGCCGGGCACCTGCTGGACCGCGGCCAGGGATCGGTGATCAACGTCGCGTCCGTGGCCGGCGTCGCCTCGTCGCCGCTGCTGACGCCCTACGGCGCAGCCAAGGCGGGACTGATCTCGCTGACGAAGTCGCTGGCGGTCGAGTGGGGCCGGGACGGCGTGCGGGTCAACGCGCTCTGCCCGGGCTGGACGGCCACCGACCTCAACCGCAACCTGTGGCTTGACCCCACGGCAGGCCCGGCGACGATAGCGACGGTGCCGATGGGGCGGTGGGGCAAGCCGGAGGAGATGGCCGGGCCGGCGGTGTTCCTGGCCAGCGAGGCGTCGTCGTTCATGACGGGTCAGGTCCTGATCGTCGACGGCGGCCAGACCGTCCACCCCTAAGGCACGGCGCGTCCCGCGCGACGCAAACGGCGCGCGCCCCGTACGGGACGCGCGCCGTTTGCGGTGGCCGGGAGGGCTACTCCGTCCACCACTCCTCGTCGTCCTTGCCTGACTTGGCGTTGGCCGACTGCTTGGCAACCCCTGTGCTGCCGGCCGCTGGCTGGCTGTCCGGCCGGCCAGGAGCGGCGTGCTGGCCCGCTGGTGCATCCGGGGCGGCCGACCGGGCCGGCGCCGGGGATGCGGCCGGCGCTGCGGCGGCAGCCTTGGTCGCAGGGGAAGCCGCGGGCGGTGCGGCGGGTGCGCCGTTGCCCGAAGGCGGGGCCGAGGTCACGGCCTTGGGCGCGGCCGACTGAACGGCCGGGGCCGCTGGCCGGTTCGTGAGCGCGTCCGCGAGGCCGGGCATCTGCCCGCCGAGCAGCTGGCTGATCTGGGCCAGGTGAGCGGCGACGCTCTCCTTCTGCTTGTTCAGCTCGTCGACGTGACGCTGCGCGGCGGTGCGGACCCGGTCGGCCTCGGACTTGGTGTCGGCCAGCAGCTGGTCGGCCTGGGCCTTGGCCTGCGCGACGATCTGGTCCGCGTTCTTCTTGGCGTTGCTGACCAGCTGCCTGGAGTGCTGGTCGGCGTCGCGCCTGGTCTGCTCGGCCTGGGCGCTGGCCTTGGTGGCCCGCTGCTCGGCCGTTGCCGCGCGCTGCTCCGCCTCGGACACCATCTTCTGCGTCGCCGACTGGGCCGCGGCGAGCCGCTCGGCCTCCTGCCGTTCGGCCTCCTCGCGCCGCGAGGCGAGCTGAATGTCGAACTCCGCCTCGGCCTGCGCCCGCTGCGCTTCGCTCTCCTCCAGGATCCGCTGCGCCTGGCTGCGCATCTCGTCGGCCTGGCGCTTGGAGGTGGTCAGGATCTCGTCGCGCTCGCGCTTCGAGGACGCCTTCATCTGGGCGACTTCGCGCTCGGTCGTGGTCCGCAGCTTCGCGATGTCACGCTCGATGGCGGCACGCTTCTCGGCGACCTCATGGTCGGCGGTGGCGCGGAGCTTGGCCACCTCGCGCTCGGTCGTCGAGGTAAGCTCGTCGGCCTCGCGGCGGGCGCCGGTCCGGATGGCATCGGCCTCGCGTTCGGCCGAGCCCCGCAGGTCGTCGGTCTCCCGCTTGGCGTTCGCCCGCAGCTCGGCGGCCTCGTTCTCGGCGGCTGCCCGCAGCTCGGCGGCCTCGACCTTGGCCGTCGCGTTGAACTCGTTGGCCGCGGTCCTGGCCTCCTGCAGGATCTCGGTGGCCTGCTCCTCCGCGAGCCGCAGCAGCTGCTCGATCCGGGAACCGAGGCCGGAGTACGTGGGGCGCTCCTGCTCCTGGATCTGGCGGTGCGCGTCGGCCAGCTCCCTGTGCATCGCCTGCACCTGCTCACGGTGCTGGCGCATTTCGGCGTCGAGTTGCTTGAGATGCTCGTTGACCTGATGCGGATCGTAGCCGCGCATGACCCTCGCGAAGTCGCGCTGCGGGGTCTCCTCGAAAAAGTTGCTGAGCTGGGCATCGATGTCGGGCTGCATGTCGCCTAATCCTGGGGGTTGACGCGGGGTCGACAGGGGAAGCACATCCGGGCAACCGCCTTCGCGACATCGCCCGACCGGGATGGCGCTGCCGCAAGCCGCCAATGCCCCGGCGGGCACGCAATTCCGCTCGCCCGGTGCAAGGCAGCGTACTCCCCTCATGAGTGGTTGGCTGCCTGTTCGCGCGTGCTCTTGCTAAAGATCCTATTTATAACGTACGCAAATTTCGCACCAACATGGCCGTGAGTGCAGGGGCCAGCCTTTGTTCGGGAGGCGCCTGGGGCGCGTGAGCAGCGGCCGTCCGGGCCGCCAGCCGGGATCGCCGTGGCGACAAGATCAGCCGCTTTCGGCGGCTTGGACCAGTTCTGTCAGCACGCCGCCGACGTCCTTTGGGTGCAGGAACGCGATCGAGGCGCCCATCGAGCCGTGCCGCGGCCTCGAGTCGATCAGGCGTACTCCGGTCGCCCCGATCGCCTCGAGAGCCGCCGTGATGTCCGTGACCCCGTAGCCGACGTGATGTACCCCCTCGCCGCGGCGGGCCAGGAACCGGCCGACCGGCGTGTCCGGGCCGAGCGGCTCGAGCAGCTGGACGTACGACGTGCCGGCCGGCGCGTCGGCGACCCGGAGCATCGCCTCGGTGACGCCCTGATCCTCGTCGCGCTCCCGGCTGACGACCGCGAGCCCGAAGGTTGACTCGTAGAACGCAATCGCCCGGTCCAGGTCTCGGCAGGCGATCCCCACGTGATCGATGCGGGTCAGCACCAACAGCCTCCCAGCCCCAACGGCTACCAGATCCTGTTCCGAACATGGGTATCGTTTCACGTATGCGAGATGCGGTTATCGTCGGCGGGGCCAGAACGGCCGTCGGGCGCCTGCTCGGTTCGCTGAGCGGCTTCAGCGGGGCGGATCTGGGCGGATTCGTGATTGCCGAGGCGCTGCGGCGGGCCGGCGTGCCGGCCGATCGGGTGGACTACGTGATCATGGGCCAGGTGCTGCAGGCGGGCGCGGGCCAGATCCCGGCGCGGCAGGCGGCGGTCGCGGCCGGCGTCCCGATGACGGTCCCCGCGCTCACGATCAACAAGGTGTGCCTGTCCGGTCTGGACGCGATCGCGCTGGCCGCGCAGCTGATCAGGGCCGGCGAGTTCGACGTGGTGGTGGCCGGCGGCATGGAGTCGATGAGCCAGGCGCCGCACCTGCTGCCCGGGGCACGCAAGGGCTTCCGGTTCGGCTCCGCCGAGCTCGTCGACTCGATGGCGCTCGACGGGCTCACCGACGCGTTCGACCACGTCTCGATGGGCGAGTCGACCGAGCGCCACAACGCGGGGCTCGGCATCACCCGCGAAGAGCAGGACGAGTTCGCCGCCCGGTCACACCAGCGGGCCGCCGAGGCGATCAAGAACGGGCTGCTCGCCGACGAGATCGTCGGCGTCGAGGTGCCGCAGCGCCGGGGCGACCCGGTCCTGTTCGACACCGACGAGGGGGTGCGCGCGGACAGCACGGCGGAGTCGCTGAGCAGGCTTCGCCCCGCGTTCGCCGAGAACGGCACGATCACGGCGGGCTCGGCCTCGCAGATCTCGGACGGGGCGTGCGCGGTCGTGGTGATATCCGCGGAGGCCGCCGCCGCTGCCGGGGCCCCGGTACTGGCCGAGATCGGCGCGCACGGCTGCGTGGCTGGCCCGGACAACTCGCTGCAGTCGCAGCCGGCCAACGCCATCGCCCACGCGCTCGGCAAGGCCGGCCTGACAGTGGCCGACCTGGACCTGATCGAGATCAACGAGGCGTTCGCCGCCGTGGCCATCCAGTCCATGCGCGATCTCGGGGTGGGGCCGGAAAAGGCCAACGTGAACGGCGGTGCGATCGCCATCGGCCACCCGATCGGGATGTCCGGCGCCCGGATCGCCCTGCATCTTGCGTATGAGCTGCGGCGCCGAGGCGGCGGTCTCGGAGCGGCCGCGCTCTGCGGCGGCGGCGGCCAGGGCGACGCGCTGCTGCTGCGGGTTCCGGCCCCGGGCCTACGTGACTGACGACCGCGAGTCGGCTGCCGCTTTGGTCTCGGCTGCCGACGGCGGCGATCCGCGCGCGCTCGCCAGGCTCATCTCGCTGGTCGAGAACGGCTCGCCGCAGCTGCGCGGCGTGATGAAGCTGATCGCCCCCCGCACCGGCCGGGCGCGCGTCGTCGGCCTCACCGGCGCGCCGGGCGTTGGGAAGTCGACGATCACGGGGGCGCTGGTCCGTGCCTACCGCGGGCGCGGGGAGCGGGTTGGCGTCCTGGCCGTGGATCCCACGTCGCCGTTCACCGGCGGCGCCCTGCTCGGCGACCGGGTCAGGATGCAGGAGCACGCGACCGACGGCGACGTGTTCATCCGCTCCATGGCCAGCCGCGGCCACCTCGGCGGCCTGTCCTGGGCGGTGCCGCAGGCGCTGCGGATCCTGGACTCGGCCGGGTTCGACGTCGTTCTGATCGAGACCGTGGGCGTCGGCCAGGCCGAGGTCGCGATCGCCTCCCTGGCCGACTCGACGCTGGTGATCGTGGCGCCGGGCATGGGTGATTCGGTGCAGGCGGCCAAGGCGGGAATCCTGGAGATCGCCGACATCTTCGTGGTGAACAAGAGCGACCGGCCCGGCGCCCAGGAGGCGGTCAGGGACCTGCGCACGATGCTGGCCATGGCGCCGCACCGTGGGGAGGGGGCGTGGAAGCCGCCGATCGTTTCGGCAAGCGCGGCGAGCGGCGAGGGCATCGAGGACCTGGTGGCCCGGCTCGACGCGCACGCCGAATGGCTCGCCGCAACGGGGGAGCGGGATCGCAAGCGCTTGGCCAGGGCCAGGAATGAGATTTCGGCGATGGCCATCGCAGAACTTACTCAGCGGCTCGGCGCGCTGCCCGGTGAGGCGAACCTGGAGAAACTCGCCGGCCTCGTCGCCTCTGGCAAGCTGGACCCGTATTCAGCGGCCGACGAGCTCATCAACGGGTAAACCGCTCAGCGCCTTTACCGTGTTTTGTATGAACGTTCAGTCATGACAAGCCGGAGAATGGCTCGCCCGGAGTAAAAGTCGCCGAATCGGCCAGCCCCGCAATGCCAGATATGGCACGCCCAAACACGTCACCCGCCGCAAACCCGGCCGGCCACCCGTTAAGAACTACACATAGCTCTCATATCAATCACGAGAGGGGCTCGGTCAGCGGCGGTGCCGGCTCGTTGCCGCCGCTGGAACGACAGCGCCGTCGCCTCGCTGTCGTCGCCGGCGCGGCGAGCACGCGCCGCGGGCTGGCCGGGCGGCCGGGCGGACGGCGGCCGAACAGTGTGGTGGGGCCCCCGCTGCTGGAACAGCAACAGCAAGGGTCCCTTCACAGGGTTGAAACTTGCCGCGGTCCAGGCGCCGCCCGGCGGGCAAGCCCGCGCAGCGGGCCGCCAGGCGGCGGGCGGCGGTCAGGGGGCGGCCCGGGCCGAGTCGGTCGCGGCCGGCGCGTCGCGGGGTGCCGCGGTCTCGCCGTTTGAGGTGGAAGCGTCTGGCCGCGTGTCTGAGGTGGGGGTTTCTGTGGTGGGAGCCTCGGGCTGAGCGGGCGCGGCCGTGTGGTCAGTGGCTGTGTGGTCAGTGGCTGTGTGGTCAGTGGCCGTATGGTTGGCGGCCGTGTGGCCGGTGGCTGTGTGATCGGTGGCGGGGCGGCCGGCGGCAGCGGCGGCGATGGCTGCGTCCATGATCGACTCGCTGCGCAGCCGGGCGTCGTATGCCCGCTTGCCCCCGCGCACGCCGAACAGCCGCTTGGTGATGACCAGGTACAGCACCAGGAACAGGTTGATGGCGAACAGGATGAGACCGATCGTGCTCACTTTGTTGACCAGGTCGTAGATCTCGAACGGCAGGCCGACCGACGTGGCGACCATCGCGAAGTACTCGCCCCAGCGTTTGCCCACCCACAGGCCGACGCCCTCGACCACCTCTATCGCCGCGTAGCAGGCCAGCCCGATGGCGAGCAGCTTGATCGTCGCCGGGCTGAGCGTCAGCGCGCGGTTGAACAGCCCCACCAGCTTGGAATTGTCGATGTTGTAGCCGAGCTGGTGGAACAGGCTGCGCAGTTCCGGGCGCTCGCGGTCGAAGGCCTGCTCGATGGTCTCGCGGGCGTACTCGAACCGCCACACCACGAACGCGATCGCGGCCACGGCCAGCGCGCGCAGGAACCGCTCGACGGCGAAGACCCGCAGGATGAGCGCGCTCCGCACCTCTTTGCCTCGGCGCACGAGCGGCGCTTCAGCGGCTGGACCCGACATCAGCGGCCCGCCGGCGACGTACGCGCCGCAGCGAAGGCACCGCCACGCCTCTCCCGATTCGGCCTGCGCCCGCAGTTGCCTGCGCACGTCGGCCTCGGCCGGGGCGTAGGTCAGGTGCCCCTTGCGCCCGCAGTCGTACAGGCTCCAGTCCACTTCCGCAGCTTACGGGGTGGGCAGGGGTGGGCCGAATGGGCTGGGGGAGGTGGCGCTGATGAGCGAGCGTCGTCGAGGCCGGTGCACGGGGCGGCTGCGTTAGTGCACGGCCGTGGTGGGGTGGGACTCGTTGGCGAGCGAGGCGGGTGTACTGGGCGGGCTGACCAGGATCCCGTCGGCGAGCGTGAGGACCTCGGCGCAGGCCAGGGCGAGGGCGGACGGATCACGCCCGATGGCGACCACGATCATGTCCCCGGCCAGGTCCCGGACGGCCTCGGCCAGCGCGATCGTGTCGCCAGGGTCGAGGTCGTCCAGCAGGCCATCGACCAGCAGCAGATCCGGCTGGTGCACGGCCGCCGCGGCTAGCCTGGCCCGGCGGCAGATCACGTCCGGCGCGGACCGCAGCGGGACGTCGGACCATGGCGTCAGCGCCAGCCGGTCGACGATCGCGGCGGCCATCAGGTCCCGGTCCTGGGTCGGCAGCCCGGCCAGCCTGGCCGCGTGCTCGACGAGCCCGCGTACCCGGAAGGCCGGCTGCGGCCTGGCGGCCCTGCGGGCCACGCCGACCCTGGCGCGCAGCGCGGCCCGGCCTCTGGCCGTGGTCAGATCCTCGCCGAGCACCCGAAGCTCTCCGTAAGCCGGCCTGATCAGCCCGGCGAGCAGGTCAACCAGCGTGGTCGCCACACTCTGCCTGCTGATCGCGATGCCGAGCGGCGCAACGCCATAAACCGGGGCATCAAGCCGGAAACTTGCCGAACGAAGCCGCCCGCTTCGCCAGCCGTGACCCGCCCCGACCCCGGCGGCGAGCACGGGCGTGATGGTCACCACGGCGTCGCTCGACCGCAAAATGTTCCCCCGGTATCTGACGCAGCACTTCCATCGAAAGCCCCCGTGTTGCGCCTGTCAGCAGGTAATATAACCCGCCCTCGCCGGGCCAATCCATGCGCGAGCCCCCGTGTCGCTACCGGTACCTTGTGCGTGTGCGCAAGTCCCTTGACCTTCCGTTCGACCCGATCGCGCGCGCGGCGGACATATGGGAGCGCAGGTTCGGGGACTCCCGGGCGATGGCGGCCGTTACCTCCATCATGCGGGCCCAGCAGATCCTGATCGCCGAGCTTGACGCGTTGCTGCGACCGCACGGGCTGACGTTCGCTCGCTACGAGGCGCTGGTGCTGCTCCAGTTCAGCAGGGAGGGAGCGCTGCCGCTGCGGCTGATCGGGCAGCGGCTGATGGTGCACCCGACGAGCGTCACAAACATCATCAACCGGCTCGAGAAACAGGGCTTTGTGGTGCGCAGGCCCAACCCGGCCGACGGCAGGGGAACGCTGGCCGAGATCACCCCGGCGGGCCGAGAGGTAGCCGGGCGTGCGACCGCGGACCTGATGGCCGCCGACTTCGCCCTCGGCGGTTACGACAAGGGCCAGCTCGAGGAGATGTTCGCCATGCTGCGCGGGCTTCGGGTCTCCGCCGGGGACTTCAGGCCCGGCTGACCGCGTGCGCCTGCCAGGTCCGGCCACCGTCGCTGGTGATGAACACCTCGTGCAGGTCCGTGTCGGCGGGCAGCGCAACGCCGTCGGCCGCGCTGGTCATGCCGACGTAGCTGTACCCGCCTTCTGCGGCCGCGGCACGGGCCGGGCTCGGCTGGGCCAGCTTCCAGGTGCCGCCGCCGTCGGTGGACAGGTAGAGGCCCGCGTCAGTGGCGAGCACCACCAGGCTGCTGCCCTGGGCGGCGACCGAGGTGGCAATCCCGGTCACGTCCGCGGACTGCGCCGCCGACCAGGTCTTGCCGTTGTCGGAGGACTCGGTCACCGACTTCGTCTGCGTCCCGGTGGTCGAGTCGGTCGCGCTCGTGCACACCAGCACCAGATCGGCGGAGCCGGCGGCGAGCAGGGCCCCGGTCGGCTGGCCGCCAGGACCGGGTGAACCGGGCAGGCACGGCCCCTGCTCGTCCACGACGCTCCAGGCTCCGCCAGTGAGCGGGCCGCTGAGCAGTTCGCCGGACGGCGCGAGCAGGTAGCCCCGGCCGCCGGCGAGCACCAGGCTGGCCGAGGCACCGCCGGCCCCGGCCTGCGACGGGTCGAGGCCGGACACCGGGCCCGGCACCGGCTGCCACTGGCCGCTGCCCGCCACGGACGTGTAGAGCGAGAACGCGGTGCAGTGCGCGCCGTAGGCGGCGCCGCCGCCGGTGCAGGTCGCGAACAGCGCGAACGCGCGGACGCCCGCGGTCTCCAGGTCGGTGACCCGCATCCCGTGCGTGCTCTGTCTGGTCCAGCTCGCCCCGCCGTCGGTTGTGGCGTACAACTGCGGCCCGAACGCCCAGCCGAAGGTGGTGTTGAGGAAGCGGACCTGGCCGACGCCCGTCGATCCGCCCGGCGCACCGGTCAGCGGTGCGCTCACCCCGTACCAGCTGGTTCCGTAGTCCGACGTGCCAGCCAGGGACGTGCAGTAAGGGGTGGCGCAGTGGCCGGGGGCGCCGGCCTGGCCGATCACCGCGCCGATGTGCGGCCCGACGAACGTAACCGAGGTGGGCTGGAAGTTCGCTGGCACGAAGGTCCCTGACCCCGCGGCCGACAGCGCCGATCCCGAAGGCGTCACCTCCGCGCTCGACCGGGCGTTGGGGCTGCCGCCGCCCGTGCCGGTAACTGTCGGCCGGACCTGCACCGGATGTGTGCCGGCCGCCACCGGCTGCTCCTGGCTCGGCCCATGACTCCGCAGCGTGCTCACGATCTGCGGGGCGGTCGCGGCGGCCGCGATCACGACCACGATGCCGGCCGCTGACATCACCGCCCGGCTGGTCTTCCGCCGCCGGGCCCGCTGCTGGATCTTGCCGAAGGTTCCCGGCCGCGGCGCCAGTGGCTCGACGTCGGCGTTCAGCCAGTCGTCGATACGGTCCCGTGGGTCACTCATCTTCAGGCTCCCCGCGGGTCTTCGAGCGCGGCTTTGAGCCGTGCGCGGGCGTGATGCAGGTCGGCCTTGACCGTGCCCTCTGGCCTGCCCAGCATCGTGGCAACCTCGCGTACCCCGAACCCGGCGTAGTAGTGCAGCAGGAACGCGCTGCGCAGCCGCGGCGGGAGCCCCTCGATCAGCGCCCGCACGTCCACGTCCTGCGCGGGGTGGTAGGCGGGATCAAGCGGGGCGGCCGCGATCAGGCTGCGGATTGCGCGGCGCTCTCGGCCCGACTTGCGCCAGTGGTCCCTGACCAGGTTTGTCGCGATCATGTACAGGTAGCTCTGCGGGCTCTCCAGAGCCGACCACTTGGCGAGCAGCCTGGTGAACGCCTCGGAAGCGATCTCATGCGCGGTCTCATCGTCGTCTACCAGCCGGCGCACCCAGCCGGCCAGCCTCGGGTAGCAGGCGTTGAAGAGTTCCTCGGCCGCCTCAGGGTCGAAGGATCGAAGCCTGGCCACCGAGTTCCCTTGCCTCACCGCCGGAGCCGAGAACGCAACCCGAGGTCCCGGCACGGTTGCGACGTCACCGAGGACCGCGGCGCGGCCCGCGTCACCTGCGCAATATCGCATTGGTTCTACCACACATTCGGCACGTCGCAGCGATGGATGCCTGGACCTCGGCAGCGCCCATGCGCTCCCCGACAACTCAGCAGCGCCCAGGCGCTCTCTGACAACTACAGACGACCGACCGTGCCGTTCGGTTGGCCAAGCCGCGGACTAAACGTTCCGGCCACGGGCATAGACTGGAATAGATAGTAGGACATCCTACTATCTGACGGAGGTTATCGATGGACTCAGGCGACGCCGGCAGGCAGCGCTGGCAGCGGCGGTACGACGCGGCCCGGATCCGTGATGCCGACTTCAGCACGCTGTCCGGGCTCGAGGTCGAACCCGTGTACGGGCCGCCGGACGGTGCCGTAGTTCCGGGCTTCGAGCGCATCGGCTGGCCGGGGGAGTACCCGTTCACCCGCGGGCTGTACCCGGCCGGGTACCGCGGCAGGACCTGGACCATCCGGCAGTTCTCCGGCTTCGGCAACGCGACGGCCACCAACGAGCGGTACAAGATGCTGCTCCGCGGCGGCGGCGGCGGCCTGTCCGTGGCGTTCGACATGCCCACGCTGATGGGGCGCGACTCCGACGACTCGCGGTCGCTCGGCGAGGTGGGCCACTGCGGGGTGGCCATCGACTCGGCGGCCGACATGGACACCCTGTTCGACGGGATCCCGCTCGCCGACGTCACCACGTCGATGACGATCAGCGGGCCCGCGGTGCCGGTGTTCTGCATGTACCTGGCCGCCGCCGAGCGCCAGGGGGCGGACCTGGGCAAGCTGAACGGCACGCTGCAGACCGACATCTTCAAGGAGTACATCGCCCAGAAGGAGTGGCTGTTCCCGGCCCAGCCCCACCTGCGGCTGATCGGCGACCTGATGGAGTACTGCGCGGCGAACATCCCCGACTACAAGCCGCTGTCGGTGTCCGGCTACCACATCAGGGAGGCGGGCTCTACGGCAGCGCAGGAGCTGGCGTTCACGCTCGCCGACGGGTTCGGCTACGTCGAGCTCGGCCTGTCGCGCGGACTCGACATTGAGGTGTTCGCGCCGGGCCTCTCGTTCTTCTTCGATGCGCACATCGACTTCTTCGAGGAGATCGCGAAGTTCCGCGCGGCCCGGCGGATCTGGGCCCGGTGGATGCGCGATGTGTACGGCGCGCGCAGCGAGCGGTCCCAGTGGCTGCGCTTCCACACCCAGACGGCGGGGGTCTCGCTGACCGCGCAGCAGCCGGACAACAACGTGGTCCGGACCGCGATCGAGGCGCTCGCCGCGGTGCTCGGCGGCACGAACTCGCTGCACACCAACGCGCTCGACGAGGTGCTCGCGCTGCCGAGCGAGAAGGCGGCCGAGATCGCGCTGCGCACCCAGCAAGTGATCATGGAAGAGACCGGCGTGACCAACGTGGCTGATCCGCTGGGCGGCTCCTGGTACCTCGAGTCCCTGACCGACCGGCTGGAGGCCGAGGCGGAGGCCATCTTCGCCAAGATCCGCGAGATGAGCCCTGACGGGACCATGACCGCCGGGATACTGCGCGGGATCGAGGACGGCTGGTTCATGGCGGAGATAGCCGAGGCCGCCTTCGCCTACCAGCAGAAGCTGGAGAAGGGCGACAAGCGGGTGGTCGGGGTCAACTGCCTGACCGACACCGTGGGGGAGCCGGTGGAGATCATGCGGGTCAGCCACGAGGTCGAGCGCGAGCAGGTGCACGAGCTGGCCGAGCGGCGGCAGGAGCGGGACCAGGCGGCGGTCGACACGGCGCTCGCCGCGATGCTCGACGCGGCCAGGTCCGGGGACAACATGATCCCCTCCATGCTGGATGCGGCTCGCGCCGAGGCTACCCTCGGCGAGATCTGCGGAGCCCTGCGTGACGAGTGGGGGGACTACTTTGAGGTCCCGGCGTTCTGAGTTCCGCGTATCGTGCCCCCTGTGACTGCCATTCCGCACCTGGGCCGGGACCTGAACACCGCGTTCCACGAGGAGCTGGACGCTACCCAGCGCGCCGCGCTGCTGAGCTGGCTTTCGTTCGCCACAACGTTCGGCGCGGTCCGGGGGATCACCTACAGCATCAGGGCCGGGCGCGGCCCGTTTCACAACCTCAGCGCCGGGGGCGAGCACCTGCACCACTACATGTGGGGCATCGGCATGCTGGCCGGCGTTGGCGCGATCGCGGTGCACGGCGACGACCGCACCCGGAGGCACCCGGCGGTCGCGCTCAGCTACGGCAGTGGCCTGGCGCTCATCGTCGACGAGTTCGCGCTGCTGCTCGACCTGAAGGACGTGTACTGGGCCAAGCAGGGCCGGATATCGGTCGACCTCGGCATTGGCGGCATCGCGGCTGCCGGGTCCTATTTCGCCGCGCTGCCGGTGCTGCGCCGGGTCCGGCGCGAGCGGCGCGACCGGCGCGGGTCAGCAGGAGCGGAGGGCCGGGGCGGTCCGAATGATGCGGCAGGATAGAGACATGCAGCAGTCGCGGGATTTCTCCCTACACGGCGCCGTTGACCTGGGCGCCCGGCAGGCCGCCGCGCAGCGCAGGCAACAGGCCTCCAGCGCAGCCAGCTCGGGGGACCAGGCAGGCGCCGGCAATGCCAACGTGATCGACGTCACCGACCAGACCTTCAACACCGACGTGGTCGACAGGTCACGCACCGTTCCGGTGATCCTGGATCTGTGGGCCGAGTGGTGCGGGCCGTGCAAGCAGCTCTCCCCGATCCTGGAGAAGCTGGCCAACGAGGCCAACGGCGCATGGGTGCTGGCCAAGGTGGACGTGGACGCCAACCCGCAGCTGAGCGCGGCGCTCCAGGTGCAGTCCATCCCGATGGTGCTGGCCGTGATCGCCGGGCAGGCGATGCCGCTCTTCCTCGGCGCGGTGCCGGAGTCGGAGGCCCGGGCGGCGATCGCCCAGGTGATGCAAGCCGCCGAGCAGATGGGCCTGCCGGGCGCGGGCGCCGGCAACGGCCCAGAAGCCGCCGAGGGGCAGGCGCCCGGTGCGGCGGACCAGACACCGCGCGGGCCGATGAGCGGCGACGCCCTTGCCGAGGCCGGCTTTGGCGAGGCGCAGCAGGCCATGGAGCGCGGCGACCTGGACGGCGCGGCGGCGGCGTTCGAGAAGGTCCTGGCGTCGGCGCCGGGCCACCCGGTGGCCACGATGGGACTCGCGCAGGTTGACTTGTTCCGGCGGGTGAACTCCTACGACCAGGCCAAGGCGCGGCAGGACGCCGAGGACAACCCGGACGATGCCGACGCTCAGGGCCGGGTTGCCGACATCGACGTGGCCATGGGCAAGATCGAGGCCGCCTTCGACCGCCTGCTCGACACGGTCCGGCGGACCTCGGGCGAGGAGCGGAACCAGGCGCGGCTGCACCTGCTCCAGCTCTTCGACCTTCTCCCGCCCCGGGATCCGCGGGTCAGCAAGGCCAGGGCCACGCTGTCCAGCCTGCTGTTCTGACGATCGACTAGCCGGAACGGGACGCCCCTCAGCCGGTCGCGCCGGCCCCGTCCACCGTGGCTGCTTCCGCCTCCGGGTGCCGGGGGGTGCCATCGGCGAGCCGCTCGAGCGCGGGCAACGCGGCGGCCAGCGCGGCGAGCTGCTCGGTGGACAGGGTCAGCAGGCTGTCGGCGAGCAGCAGGGTGTTCTCCTGCCTGATCTGCTCGAGCACCTCGTGACCGCGTGGCGTGACGGCCAGCATCCAGGCGCGCGCGTCGGCCGGCACCGCGTGCCGTTCCACGTAGCCTTGCTCCTCCAGCGCGCTGACCAGCCGGGTCAGCGTGGACGGCGCGATCCGCTCGGCGGCCGCGAGGTCTCCGAGGCGCAGCGGCCCGTTCCGCTCGACGGTCGACAGCGCGGCCAGCTGAGTGGGGGTCAGCCCGGCCAGCTCGTGCTTGCGCAGCCGTCGGGACAGCCGAGCGATCGCGACGCGCAGCCGGGTGACATCCACCACGGGGGCGCCGGCGAGCACGGCCGTGACCGCCTGGCCGACCTCCGCTGGCTGGGTGCTTGCTCCAGACACCCTTACAGCGTACGT
This sequence comes from uncultured Actinomycetota bacterium, assembly GCA_963778075.1. Lineage (GTDB taxonomy): Bacteria > Actinomycetota > Actinomycetes > Streptosporangiales > Streptosporangiaceae > JASHPR01. The sequence continues at coordinate 465,305 of CAVZTJ010000003.1, forward strand.
GCCAACGTTCTTCGGGCTCCCCCGGCGTAGTGCGACGCGCCGCCCTCTGGCGCATGATTGATACATGGAGGCTGAATCCCTCGGCGGTCGGCTTCTCGTAGCCACGCCGTTGCTCGGTGACCCGAACTTCCGGAGAACCGTGATCTTGATCGTGGAGGACGAGCCCGAAGAGGGGACCCTGGGCGTCGTCCTGAACCGTCCGACCGAGGTTGAGGTCGGGCAGGTGCTGGAGCCGTGGAGCGATCTGGCCACGGGGCCTTCGGTGGTGTTCAAGGGCGGGCCGGTCTCCCCGAACAGCGCCCTGGCGCTGGCCCTGGCGCGGGGCGAGGACGAGCCGCTCGGCTGGCGCTCGCTCGACGGATCCAGCCTTACGGCCCGGATCGGCCTCGTCGACCTCGAGGCGCCGCCCGAGCTGCTGGCCGACGGCATCACCTCGCTGCGGGTGTTCGCCGGCTATGCGGGGTGGGGTCCCGGCCAGCTGCAGGCCGAGATCGAGGAGGGCGCCTGGTACGTGCTCCCCGGCGAGCCGACGGACGCGTTCCTCGCCGAGCCGGAGCGGCTCTGGCAGGAGGTGCTCCGGAGGCAAGGCGGCGAGTTCGCGATCGTGGCCACGTACCCCGACGATCCGATGCTGAACTAGATGCTCGACGAAAGGCAGTCGCTGGCAGCGTAGACTCGCTCCCTGTGAGCACAGCCATCCTGCCAAGAGCACAAACGCCAGGAACCGACGTCAGGGAAGACACCCGTACCGTTCCGGATCTCTCCCACGGCGATGGCGATCACGAGCGTTTTGCGCATTATGTCGACAAACACAAGATCGTTGACAGCGCCGTGACCGGCACGCCCGTGGTCGCGCTCTGCGGCAAGGTTTGGGTGCCGAGCCGGGATCCCAAGCGGTTCCCGGTTTGCCCTGAATGCAAGGAGATCTACGAGTCCCTGCCGGAAGGCGACGACTAGTCCCCTGCGTCTGCCAGGAGCTAGTCCGCCGCGTCTGCCAGGAGCGGGGTGCCCGCCAGTTCGGCGCCCGCCGTGCGCATCTCGGCCAGGGCCGCCTCAACCGTGTCGGCGGCGACTCCCGCGGTGAGGCTGAGCAGCACCCTGGTGGCGAAGCCCGCCGTCGCGGCGTCGGTGGCGGTGGCCCGCACGCAGTGGTCGGTGGCCAGCCCCGCGATGTCGACCTCGGTGACGTCACGCTCGCGGAGCCAGGCCGCCAGCGGCATGCCGTACTCATCAGCGCCCTCGAACCCGCTGTAGGCGGCCGACCGGGCGCCCTTGCGGAACACCGCCTCGATCTGGCCGGTGTCGAGCGCAGGGTGGAAGTCGGCCCCCGGCGTGTCGGCGATGCAGTGCGTCGGCCACGTGTCGACAAAGTCCGGATCGGCGGCGAAGTGCCCGACAGGGTCGACGTGATGGTCTTGTGTTGCCACGATATGGGCGTAGCCGCCGCCCTCCGGAGAGGCCAGATACCCGCTGATCGCGCGGGCAACCTCGGCCCCCCCGGCTATGGCAAGCGACCCGCCCTCGCAGAAGTCGTTCTGAACATCCACGATTACCAGCGCTCGTGTCACACGCCGAGCTTAGAACTATTGCTCGCCGGCACGGAACGCCCAAGTCGACATCGCGGCCGTGGCCACGAGGGCGAGGGCCAGGAACGCGGCGTACGAGCCGATCGTGCCCCACGGTGGGTGGCCGCCGACGGCGACGCGGCCGGCGCTCGCTGCCCAGTTGACCGGGTTGAACCTGGCGATCCCGGCGATCCACCCGGGGACCAGCCGCAGCGAGAGAAACGCGCCGGACAGGAACGTCAGCGGGAGCACCAGCATGGTGGAGACGCCGATGAGCGCCTCGCGCTGCGGGACGAGCAGGGCGAAGCCGTCGGAGAGTCCCGCCATGGCCAGCGATATCAGCACCGAGACGCCTATCAGCGCCGCGACGCCCGCCGCGCCGCCAGGGAAGCCGGCGCCGATACCCCAGCCGATCGCGATGATGATAACCGACTGCACGATCGTGGTGACGCCCTGGTAAGCGAGGGACGCGGCGATCAGGGCGCCGCGCGGCACCGGCGCGGTCAGGAACCTGTCCATGACGCCGGTGCCGGAGTCCTCGATGAACGACATGCCGGTCCAGCTCGACGAGAACAACGCGGTCATGATCACCACGCCGGGGGTGAGGTACGTGATGTAGCTCCCCCCGCCGAACCCGGGTAGCTCGGCCACCTTCTTGAACAGGGCGCCAAACAGTAGCAGCCAGATGACCGGCTGGGTGAGAGTGATGCCGATCACCGCGGGCTGGCGGTAGAGCTGGCGCAGGTACCGGCCCGTGAGCAGGGCCCAGGACTGGCGGACGGGGTTCATGCTGCTGTGCTCCCTTCTGCTTGCCGGAACGAGCGTCCGGCGTGGTGCAGGTAGACGTCGTCAAGTGACGGCCTGGCGACGGTGACGGAAAGGACGCCGATGCCGTCGGTCTCGAGCCCGGCGAGGACGGCGGGCAGCGCCCGCGGCCCGTCGGCGACGCGGGCCCTGACCACGGCCCCCTCGGCGGTTGCCTGGCGGACCTGCGGGACCCGGGCGAGTGCCTTCTCGGCCTGCTCGACCTGCCCGGCGTCGCCGAGCTCGAGCAGCACCGAGTCGCCTTGCAGCTGCGCCTTGAGCTGGTCGGGGGCGCCCTCGGCGACGATCCGGCCGCGATCGGTGATCGCGACCCTGGCCGCGAACTTGTCGGCCTCGTCCAGGTAGTGGGTGGTGACGAGGACGGTGGTCCCCGATTCTGCGCAGCGGCGGGTGAGTACCGCCCAGAGCTCGGCGCGACCCTCGGGGTCGAGACCGGTCGTCGGCTCGTCGAGGAAGAGCACGGCCGGCCGGTGCACCAGCGCGGTGGCGACGTCGAGGCGCCGCCGCATGCCGCCCGAGTACGTGCTGGCCTGCCGCCCGGCGGCTTCGGCCAGCCCGAACTGGTCGAGCAACTCCGCCACCCGGCGTTTCAGCTCCCTCGGCGGTACCCGGTAGAGCCTGGCCTGCAGCGCCAGGTTCTCCTGACCGGTCAGCAGGCCCACGGTCCCGCTGTGCTGGCTCACCACGCCAATGACCTGCCGGACCCGGCCAGGGTGGGCGAGCACGTCGATCCCGGCCACCGCCGCCCGGCCCGCGTCCGGCCGGGACAGCGTGGTCAGGATCCGCACTGCCGTCGTCTTGCCGGCCCCGTTGGGGCCGAGCAGGGCGAACACGCTGCCGGGCGCGACCGAGAAGGTCAGCCCGTCGAGCGCCCGAACCTCGCCAGCCCGGCTGCGGTAGCTCTTGCGGAGTTCTCCGGCCTCCACCGCCCCGCTCACCTCCGTATCCCCCTTCACGTCGTTCATCGCACTTCTCCGTTCACTGGATTCTGAACATCGTTCTTGTAGAGAACGTTGTTCTGTTCGAACACTGGTCTATCGCAGAACGTTGTTCACGTCAAGTACGATGTTGCGCATGCCTGAGATGGTGAGCGGCCCGGCGCCCGAGCCGCCCTGGCGGTCAACCCCGCGGCGTCATGGCACGCCACGGCCCCAGCTCAGCCGCGAGGTGGTCGTCGACGCCGCGCTGCAGGTGCTGGACGCCGAGGGTGGCGAGGCACTGACCATGCGGCGGGTGGCGGACCAGATAGGTGTCTCCGCCTCGTCGCTCTACGGGTACGTCAATAACAAGGAGGAACTGGTCCAGCTCGTGCTCGACCGGATCTTCCAGGAGATCGAGATACCGCCGACGGGCGGCAACTGGCAGGAGACGGTCAAGGATCTCGCCCGGGCGATGCTGGCCATGTACCGGAGGCACCGGGGGGTCGCCGCGCTCACCCTCGGCCGGGTCGCGGTCACGCCGGGCATGCTGCCGATAGCTGAACGGCTGCTGGCCGAGCTCCGGGCGGCCGGCATGCCCGACCAGGTCGCTGCGTTCGTCGGCGACCTTGGCGGGCTCTACGTGGGCGCTACCGCCTACGAGCTGGACGTGACGCCGGTGGCCGGGCCCAGCGCGGCTGAGTTCATAGCCCAGTTCACCGCGTGGATGAGGTCGCTGCCCGCGGACCGGTTTCCGAACACCGTGGCGCTGGCGGGCACGCTCACGACCGGCACCGCCGACGAGCGGTTCGAGTGGGGGCTCGATGTGATCGTTCGCGGGCTGGCCACGTATCTGAAGGACCCGCCCGACCCGGCAGCCGGATGGCCGCCGGGTTCATAGTGCCGCTCGTCAGCCGAACTGGCCGGGCTGGTAGTCGCCGGCCGGCTGCTGGATGATGACGTTCACCCGGTTGTAGGCGTTGATGATGGCGATGGCGCACACCAGCGCCATCAGCTGGTCCTCGTCGTAGTGCTTGGCGGCATTCGCCCATACCTCGTCCGTGACGCCGCCGGCCGCGTCGGCGATCCGGGTGCCCTGCTCCGCCAGCTCCAGCGCGGCGCGCTCGGCGTCGGTGAAGACCGTGGCCTCCCGCCAGGTCGCGACCAGGTTGAGGCGCACCGAGGTCTCGCCGGCCTGGGCTGCGTCCTTGGCGTGCATGTCGGTGCAGAAAGCGCAGCCGTTGATCTGGCTTGCGCGGAGCTTCACCAGCTCCTGAGTCGAGCGTGGCAGCGCCGAGTCCGACAGCGCCTTGGCCGCCGCGTTCATGTGCTTCACGAGCGCGCCCGCGACCGGGCTGCCGAAGAGGTTCAGCCGAGCATCCATCGTGATCTCCTAGGCCGTTGCTTGTGGCTTCACCCCTCCAAGACAGGACAGCCCAGTGAGATGTGACAGGAACCTAGATGTGACAGGAACTAGATGTGGCAGAGCCCTAGATGTGGCAGAGCCCTAGATGTGGCAGGAACCTAGATGTGGCAGAGCCCTAGTCGCCGTTCGGGGCGAAAATGGTCGGGATCGCCGGGTACCCGCGGGACAGCTGCACGCGTACTGCGGAAGCTCGGCCAGCGCTTCCCGATGGCGGGCGCGCGCAGCGGTCAGCGGCTCCCTGTCGACGATCTCGCCGCCGCGCACGAGCTGCCGCAGCAGTACCCGGTCCTCGGCACCGGGATCCGGCGGCTCCGTGGTCACCATCTCGGCCACAGCCGTCCCCTGCGCGTCGCGGGTGCGGACCGCCCACTTCCGCCCACCGCGGCCAGGCTTGCCGACCGAGCGCTTGGCGACCGGCCGGAGCGGGCCCGAGTCCTCGCCGTCGTCGGCTCGCGCCACCAGCTTGTACACCAGGGCCGCTGTCGGTGCCCCGGACCCGGTGACCAGCGACGTGCCGACCCCATAGCCGTCTACCGGGGTGGCGGCCAGCGCAGCGATCGAGTACTCGTCGAGGTCGCCGGTCAGCACGATCCTCGTCTTGGTCGCGCCGAGCGAGTCGAGCAGCGCCCGCACCTGGCGGGCGACCACCGGCAGGTCACCCGAGTCGATCCGGACCGCGCCCAGGCCGGGGCCGGCCAGCTCGACGGCGGTCCGCACGGCCGTGGCAACGTCGTAGGTGTCCACGAGCAGCGTGGTGTCGGCGCCAAGCGTGTCGAGCTGGGCGGCGAACGCTTCCCGCTCCGACCCGTGCACCAGCGTGAACGCGTGCGCGCTGGTGCCGACGGTCGGGACGCCGTACTGCTGGCCTGCGCGCAAATTGGACGTGGTGGCAAACCCCGAGATGTACGCGGCGCGGGCGGCGGCCACGGCGGCCAGCTCGTGCGTGCGGCGCGAGCCCATCTCGATCAGCGGCCGGTCGCCAGCGGAGCTGACCATGCGGGATGCGGCCGAGGCTATGGCGCAATCGTGGTTCAGAATCGACAGAACCAGGGTCTCCAGCACCACCGCCTCGGCGAACGTCCCCTCGACCACCAGGATCGGCGATCCTGGGAAATAGCAGTCGCCCTCGGCGTATCCCCAGATGTGCCCGGTGAACGTGTAGGACTCCAGGAAACTCAGCGTGGCTTCGTCGGCCACACCGGCGTGCCCGAGGAACTCGAGATCGGCAGGGCTGAACCGGAACCGCTGCAGCGCGTCGATGAACCGTCCGGTGCCCGCCACTACCCCGTAGCGCCGGCCGTGTGGCAGGTGCCTGGCGAACACCTCGAAGACCGAGCGCCGCTGCGCCGCACCGCTGCGCAGCGCCGCGCGCAGCATGGTGATCTCGTAGTGGTCGGTCAGCAGGGCGGTGCTGGCCGCGGAGGCCGCGGCCGCGCCAAGGTCGCTAGTCACGTCTCGAAGCCTAGGGTCAGGGCGGGCCCGGCATGGCTACGCGGGGTAGGGCTTGGCGCTTACGTGGCAGTGACGCCGCAGGCCGAGGCGGTGTCCGCGTCGGTCAAGGACGGCGAGAGCGTCGGCGATGACCTTGGCGCGGTCGGGGTCGAGGATCCCGGCACCCAGGAGAGCCCGGGTCTGCGGGAGAACGGCGAGGTTGCGGGTCAGGCCGATCAGTTCGTCCGCGGAGCGGGGCGTGAGGACGAACACGGCGGCGGCTTCCTCGGCCACGTGCTCACCGGGCCGCCCGTTCTTGCCTGCTCGGCGGGCGTCCAGCTCGTTCACGGTGGTCAGCCTCACCCCGGCCGCCCAGGACTCCAGCCGCCGTGCGGCGCGCATGATCCCGCACAACTCCTGATCCGACAGCTCGCTCGGGCTCCGGCGGCGTGCCTGGCCGTTGCCAGGCCAGGTCAGCCCCGGGCCGGCGGGCGGCTGGTCGCCGCTGGCGCTGGCGGGACTGTGGGTCATGACACCTCCCGTATTCTTGTTCGATTATATTACCATGACATAGCTAGGCATGCGATTTATTTTCGAGCATGGTTTATGGCGTCTCGGGCAGTGACTTCCGCGGGATGCGTGTCCGCGCCGATGTCACTAGTGCGCTAGTGCTTTGGCAGACTGGTGACCTACGCACAGGGAGGTGACGGCCGTGAGCGTCGCGCCTGCAGAGGTTGAGCGGTCGGATACCGAGGAGCAGGCGGTACCCGATATGCCATGGGTCACGATCGTGTGGAATGACCCGATCAACCTGATGTCGTATGTGACGTACGTATTTCAGGCCGTGTTCGGTTACGCGAAGCCGAAGGCGGAGAAGCTGATGCTGGACGTGCACCACAAAGGCAGGGCAGTGGTCTCCTCCGGCGGGCGTGAGGCCATGGAGCGAGACGCAGAAACGCTGCATGGTTACGGCTTGTGGGCGACCATCAGCCACGACACGTGACCGGCGGCGAGCAGGGAGCAACCGGCGGGGAGAGGCCGGAGCAGGACGGCGGGCAGGAGCCAGACGAGGCCGTGAGCCTGGAGGATCTGATGGCAGGGTTCCGCGGGACATCGAGCGGCGCCACGGCGCGGTTCGCCGCTGCCCAGGCCGCCATCATCCGTGACCTCGTGGGCCAGGTAATCGAGCTCATCGATACCGACGAGCAGGACGACGGCTCGGCCCTGCCCAACGACGCGGCGGCACCCGAGCCGGGCACGCGCACCGGCGGCACCGGCGGCCTGCCGACCGATGGGACGGTGAACGCCGGCGATCTCGCGGCGATGGTCGGGTTCGCGGAGGACGCCGAGTTGCCGGACGATCCCGTTCTGGCAAGGCTGCTGCCCGATGCCTACCGGGACGATCCCGAGGCCTCCGGGGAATTCCGCAGATACACCGAGCAGGGCCTGCGTTCCGGCAAGACCGCCGCCGCGCGAACGGTCCTGGCGACGTTGCCCCCCGAAGGGGGCAGGATCCGGCTCTCTGAGCCCGAGGCGAAGGCCTGGCTGCGGGCCATGAACGACGTCCGGCTGGCACTCGGGACCCGCCTTGGCGTCACCGACGACTTCGACGATCAAGTGTCGGACATGGCGCCGGAGGATCCGCGTGCCGCGTACGTCGGGGTCTACCAGTGGCTGGCATTCCTGCAGGAGACCCTCGTCCAGGCGCTGTCCCGGTAGCGGCGGGCTACGCTCGCGTTCATGCTGACGTTGCCAGGCGAGCTGCGCGCCGCCATCATCGCGCACGCGAGGGCCGACCACCCGGACGAAGCCTGCGGGGTCATCGCCGGGCCCGCGGGCAGCGACCGCCCGCAGCGATTCATCCCGATGACCAATGCCGAGCGCTCGCCGACGTTCTACCGGTTCGACTCGATGGAGCAGCTGCGGATCTGGCGCGAGATGGACGACGCCGACGAGGAACCCGTGGTCATCTACCACTCGCACACCGCGACCGAGGCGTACCCGTCCCGAACCGACATCTCCTACGCCAGCGAGCCTGAGGCGCACTACGTGCTGGTGTCGACGCGTGACCCCGACGAGGTCGAATTCCGCTCGTTCCGCATCGTTGACGGGGTCGTTACCGAGGAGGAGGTGCGCGATCCGGTAGACGCCGCCCCGGAATGATCCGGGCCGGCTGCCGGTTGCACCGCACGAATTCCCGTCCGCCAACCCGCACGATCTGGAGTGCTATCCATGGCCATCGAGGTACGGATCCCGACCATCCTCCGCAACTACACCGGCGGGGCAAAGTCGGTCGAGGGCTCCGGCGACACGCTGGCTGGCCTGATCGCCGACCTCGACGGGCGTTACGGCGGGCTGCGGGAGCGGCTCGTCGACGATTCCGGCCTGCGCCGGTTCGTGAACGTGTATCTCAACGACGAGGACGTGCGCTTTCTCGGCGGGCTCGAGGCCCCGGTCAAGGACGGTGACACGGTGACCGTGCTCCCGGCTGTGGCCGGCGGGGCGCGCTGAGCGGTCGCCGCAAAGACTGCTGACGCACAGACCCATGCGCTACGATTCGCTGCTTGACTCGCTCGGCAGGACCCCGCTGGTCGGGCTGCCGCGGTTGTCGCCCACGCCATCGACGCGGCTGTGGGCCAAGCTCGAGGACCGCAACCCCACCGGCTCGGTGAAGGACCGCGCGGCGTTCTATATGGTCGCGCAGGCGGAGAAGGACGGGCTGCTGAAGCCGGGGTTCACGCTGCTGGAGCCGACCTCGGGGAACACCGGGATCTCGCTGGCGATGGTGGCGAAGCTGCGCGGCTACCGGCTGATCTGCGTGATGCCCGAGAACACGTCGGCCGAGCGCAGGCAGCTGCTCGAGATGTACGGCGCCGAGATCATCTCCTCGCCCGCTGCCGGCGGGTCCAACGAGGCGGTCCGGGTGGCGAAGCAGCTTGCGGCGGAAAACCCCGACTGGGTGATGCTCTACCAGTACGGCAACGAGGCCAACGCGCTGGCGCACTACGAGACCACCGGGCCGGAGATCCTCGAGGACCTGCCGTCGATCACGCATTTCGTCGCTGGGCTCGGCACCACGGGAACCCTGATGGGGACGGGCCGTTACCTGCGCGAGCGCGTGCCGGGGGTGCAGATCGTCGCGGCCGAGCCCCGGTACGGTGAGCTCGTCTACGGGCTGCGCAACATCGACGAGGGCTTCGTGCCCGAGCTGTACGACGAGTCGGTGCTGACCTCGCGGTTCTCGGTGTCCTCGGCCGACGCGCTGCGCCGGACGAGGGAGTTGCTGGACCTCGAGGGGCTGTTTGCCGGGATCTCATCCGGAGCCGCGCTGCACGCCGGGCTGGCGATGGCCGAGAAGGCCGCCGCGGTCGGCCAGGAAGCCGATGTCGCCGTCATGATCGCCGACGGCGGCTGGCGCTACCTGTCCACGGGCGCCTACACCGGGACGCTGGAAGAGGCCGAGGCGAGGCTGGAAGGCCAGCTGTGGGCGTGACCGCGAGTGCCGCAGCGGCCGGAGCCCCAGTAGGCGCAGCCGCAGCGACCGGGGTCGCGGCGAGCCGAGGAACCCACGCATGAGCGTTTTCGACGAGGCCACGGCGATCCGGCCGGTCGGCCCGGGACGGTACCAGGTAAGGCCCGACGAGAGGTTCGCGATCGTGGCGCCCGGCAACGCCACGCCGTCCGCGGTGAACGGCGGGGTGATGGTGGCGACGATGCTGCGTGCCGTGCTCGACAGCTCGCCGCTCCCGTATCCCATTGCGACCAGCGCGCACTTCCTCCGGGTCCCGCTGCTCGAGCCCGGTGAGGTCGAGGTGACCTGGCTGAAGCAGGGCAAGACGGCGGCGACGGCGCGTGCCGCGCTGGTGCAGGACTCGCAGATCGTTCTCGACGCGACCGTGACGACCGGGAGCCTGCCCGCCGAGTTCCCGTCCACCGGCCCCCCGCCCGCCGAGCTCCCGCCCACCAGCCCTCTGCCCGGCGTGCCCGCGCCCGCCGACCCCCCGCCCACCCGTCCCCTGGAAAACGGCGATCTCCGCTGGACCGGCGAGCCGCCGAAAATGCCGCCGATAGACGAGTGCGTCAACCTCGGCCCGTGGCGGGGCACGGTCGGCACCGACGGGGTAGCGGGTTACGCGGCCCAGGTGGACCTGCGCATGGATCCGGCCACGACCGGATGGCGCCGCGGCGAGCCGTCCGGCGTCCCGGAGATGCGCGGATATTTCTCCCTGCGCGAGCAGCGGGACCCGGACGCCTATCTGCTCGCGGTGGCCGTTGACGCGCTGCCGCCGGTGGTGTTCGGCCTCGGCGCCCTTGGCTGGGCGCCGACCGTGGAGCTCACCTGGCACATGCGCGCGGTGCCCGCGCCAGGCCCGCTGCAGGTGGTCGCGTGGTGCCGGCACGTCAGCGGCGGCTGGTTCGACGGGGAGGCCGAGGTGTGGGACGCCGCGGGCAGGCTGGTCGCGCAAGGCCGCCAGCTCGCCCGGGTGGGCCGCAGCCGCTCACGCAGCCAGGCTTGACGGCGTGACGGTCAGGGCACGCTCTTGATCTTCCAGACGAATACCGAGCCGATGACCGCGACGACCGCGGTGCCGGCGAACAGCGTCGGGTAACCACCCAGCGACACCAGCGGCGCGGCGATCAGCGCCCCGATGGCCGCCGGGCAGACCAGCGCGATGTTGATGATCCCGAGGTCCTTGGCCCGGTCGCTGGCCGCCGGCAGCACCTGGGTGATCAGCGCCTGGTCCACAGCCAGGTAGCAGCCGAAGCCGATGCCAAACGCCGCCGCGGCGGCGATCGACGCGGTCCAGGTCTCCACGAACGTGAGCAGCAGCGCGGCAGCGGCGATCACGATCCCGGAGATCAGCACCATCGTCTTCCTGCGGCCGAGCCGGTCGGAGATCATCCCGCCGACGATGGCGGTGAGCACCACGCCGGCCGTGTAGATCACGATCAGAATCAGCAGCCCGTCGGCGGCGTCCTGGCCGGGGAAGAGCTTGGCGTAGTGGATCTTGTCCCGGAGAAAGTACAGGAGATACAGGGTTCCCATCGCGATCGCGAGCGACATCAGGAACCTGGTGAACCAGGCCCAGGCGAAGTCCGGGTACTCCCGGGGGCTGATCCAGTACGACCGCCCCAGCTGCCGCCAGGAGAACGGCCTGCTGTGCGCCGTCGCCAGCGGGTAGTCGGGCGTGAGCAGCACGAACGGAAGCACCAGTACGGCCATCGCCACCGCGAGCACCACGTAGCCGCTGGTCAGCCCCGTGAACACGGCCACCACGAGGATCGTGCCGACCACCAGGCCCAGTGCCTGCGGCATCCCGACCCAGCCGGCCACGGTGGCCCGCTGCCGCACCGGGACGTGATCGGGGATCGCGGCGCTCAGGCTCGCGTACTCGCCGTTCTGGAACGCGCTGAACAGCACCCACAGCAGCGTCACTCCGAGAACCGTCCGCATCTGCGACAGCGCGACCAGGCACACGGCGGACAGCACCGCCATGCCCAGCGTCCAGCGATGCCGTCGGCCGGTCATCCGGCCGAACGCCAACCGGCTGGTCGTGTTGTCGGACAGGGCCCCGGCGATCGGCGTGGCGATGCCAGACGCGATCGCACCGAAGCCGGACACTACGGCCAGGGCAACGATCTTGCCGTGCGGATCGATGTCCTGAAGCTGGGTGGGCAGCAGGACCTGCAGCGGGGTGTAGGACGCCATCCACATGCCGAGGCTGGCCAGGCCGAGACCGGCGACCCAGCCGTTGCGCACGTGTATGGTCGGCTCGGCCAGGGCCGGGGAAGTCCCCTGAGCCTGATCGGTCGTCTGGTCGGCCATCACACCCTCCCGGTGGCGCACCCTGCAGGGATCATGCCGCGTTCACCGCCATATTGGTAGATGCTCAAGCTGTGCGATTGACGATAGTCGGCTGCTCAGGCAGCTTCCCCGGGCCGGACAGCCCCGCTTCCTGCTACCTGGTTGAGGCCGACGGCTTCCGGCTGCTGGTTGATCTTGGCAGCGGCGCCCTCGGCGCGCTGCAGCGTTATGCCAGCCTTTACGAGATTGATGCGGTATGCGTCAGCCACCTGCACGCTGACCACTGCCTGGATCTGTGCGACTACTCGGTCGCGCGCCGGTTCCATCCGGGCGGCCAGAAGCCGAGGCTGCCGGTCTACGCGCCGCCGGAGGCCGCGCTGCGGCTCGGCCTGGCGCTCGGGTCCGACCCGGTGGCCGATGCCCAGCCGGACGCCGATCCCTACCACGGGATCACCGAGCTGTTCAGCTTTACGACGATCGCCCCGGGGATCATGGAGATCGGCCCGCTGCGGGTGACGGCCGCGCACATGAACCACCCGGTGGAGACGTTCGGCTTCAGGTTCGAGCACCGCGGCAGGTCCCTGGCCTACTCGGCCGACACCGGCCCGTCCGACGCGCTCGTCGAGCTGGCCGCCGACGCGGACGTGCTGCTCTGCGAGGCGTCGTTCGTCGAGCCCGCCGACGGCGACGCCGCGCCGTTGCCCGAGAACCTGCACCTCACCGGGCGGCAGGCGGGCCAGCACGCGGCGCGGGCCGGGGTGGGTCAGCTCGTGCTCACCCACCTGGTCCCGTGGAACGACGAGGACAGGACGCTGGACGAGGCCGGGCAGGCCTTTACCGGCGCGCTCTCCCTCGCCGCACCAGGAATCGGCTTCGTGCTCGACTGAGCACGGGTCGTGACGTTCGGGCCTGTCATACACTCCTCTCCCATGCGTGTACTCGTCACCGGCGGCGCCGGATTCATCGGCTCACATCTCAGCGACGCGTTTCTGGCCAGGGGTGACGAGGTGACGGTGGTCGACGACCTGTCCCGGGGCCGGCTCGCCCGCCTCGACGAGCAGGCCACGCTGCACAAGCTGAGCATTACCGACGCCGATGCGCTTGCCGCGCTGGTACGCAGCGTCAGGCCCGAGCTGATCTGCCACCTCGCCGCGCAGATCGACGTCCGCATCTCGGTGGTGGCCCCGGCGGACGACGCGCAGACCAACGTGGTGGGCACCGTGAACGTGCTCGAGGCGGCGCGCGCCGCCGACGCGCGGGTGCTGTTCTGCTCCACCGGTGGCGCCCTCTATGGGCGGGACGCGCCGATCCCTTCGATGGAGGATGTGCTGCCGCTGCCTGAGTCGCCGTACGGCATCGCCAAGTACTGCGCCGAGCAGTACATCAGCCTGTACAACCGGCTGCACGAGTGCAGGCACACGATCCTGCGGCTGGCCAACGTGTACGGTCCCCGGCAGGACCCGGCGGGGGAGTCCGGCGTGATCCCGATCTTCTGCGCCCGGGTGCTGGCCGGCGAGCGTCCGGTTATCTACGGCGATGGGGCGCAGACCCGCGACTACATCTACATCGGCGACGTGGTCGGGGCGTTCCTGGCCGCCGCAGACCAGGGCCGGCCGGGGATCTGGAACTTCGGCACCGGGGTCGAGACCAGCGTCCTGGACCTGGCTCGTCTCATCTCAGATGCCGCCGGCCGCGAGATCGATCCGGAGTTCGCGTCCGCGCGTCCCGGCGAGCTTCAGCGCAGCGCACTCGCGGCCGAGCGCGCCGAGCGCGACCTGGGCTGGACGCCCGCGGTCCCGCTCGCCGATGGCGTGCGCAGGGTCTACGAGTGGATCGAGGCGGGCACGCCCGACCGGGCCACTTACTGAGCCGCCTCGAGGACCGGGCCCAGCAGGCACCGGTCCCGTCCGGGGTGCCGAGCACGGCAGGCGCGGGGCGGGGATGGTTACCCGCGCAGGGGCAGGTTAGCCGGGTCGAGGAGGCCGCGCTCGGCCAGGAAGGAATACAGCGGGGTGCTCTTGGGGTCGTGACCCCAAAGGTGGTCACCCCCGGCCTGGCCGTCGATGCCGGCGCCGACCCCGCCCAGGAGCTGTCGGCGCACTGGGCTGAGCTGCTCGAACTGCGGGCTGGCGTGCAGCGCCTCCAGCTCGTCGCGGATCGCGATCCAGCGCAGCGTATAGCCGAAGGACACCACCTTGCGGGTGACCTGCGAGTAATTGTCCGAACGGGCGTGCCACAGGCGCCGGTCAAAGAACACCGAGTCTCCCGGGTTCACGCAGACCTCGATCGCGCCCTGCGGGTCGGGCCAGGCGATGTCACGCCGGGGCGGCCCGTCGATCCGGTTACGGGTGTGGCTGCCGGGCCAGACCTTGAAGTTGCCGCGGCCGGGCTGGGAGACATCCGAGAGCCAGAATGCCAGCTTCACCGACAACCGCGGCCGCGGATCGGTCTCGGTCTCGCGGTTCTGCCGTCCGCCATCTTGATGCCACTCATACCGGAACGGCTGCCGCTGCATGATCGGCGGATGCACGTCAAGGTGGGAGTGGTAGACATGAACGTTCCAGCCCAGCACCGACCACACCAGGCTGAATGCCCGCGGATGGTCGATCAGCCCGATCACCTCGGGACAGTTCGCGACGGCGCTGAGCAGGTGCATCGCCCCGCCAGGCGCGACGCCGCCCGCCGCGCGCCGGGCCCGGTAAACCCGGTCGAGCGCGCCGGCGTAGAACTCAACCCTCCGACTCGCTCAGCACTCCCGGAACAACCGGAAGCCCTCGCGTTCAAACTCGGCGCGCTGCTCTGCCGTCATCGGCGTCGCTACGTCGCCAGCCAGGCTGGTCATCAGATGCTCCTCGCGGGGATCGGGCTGGCCTGGCCTGCGCGCCGGGCCTGCTTTGTAGATATAAGACGTGTTATGGCGCTAATTCCTGAGTCTCGGTTCGGGGCAATCCCCGGGTACGCTGGCCCGCATGTCGCGACCAGACGGGCGCAGCCCCGATCAGCTGCGTGAGGTAAAGATCACCAGGGGCTGGCTCGATCATGCCGAGGGGTCCGTGCTCGTGGAGTTCGGCGCCACCCGCGTGCTCTGCGCGGCCAGCGTCGCCGAGGAACTGCCGCGATGGCGCCGGGGCAGCGGGCTCGGCTGGGTCACCGCCGAGTACGCGATGCTGCCGCGGGCCACGAACACGCGCGGCGAGCGCGAGTCGGTCAAGGGCCGGCTCGGCGGCCGCACAATGGAGATCTCCCGCCTGGTGGGCAGGTCGCTGCGGGCCTGCGTGGACGCCAAGGCGCTGGGCGACAACACGATCACCATCGACTGCGACGTGCTGCAGGCCGACGGCGGCACCCGCACCGCAGCGATCACCGGCGGCTACGTGGCGCTGGCGGACGCGATCTCCTGGCTCCGCGGCCGCAAGCGGACGAAGGGTGACCCGCTCGTCGCGTCGGTCGCCGCGGTCAGCGTGGGGATCGTGGCCGGGCAGCCCAGGCTGGACCTGTGCTACGAGGAGGACGTCGCCGCGGACACCGACATGAACGTGGTCTGCACCGGCGACGGCCGCTTCGTGGAGGTCCAGGGCACCGCGGAACGCGAGCCGTTCGGCCGCGAGCTGCTCGACGAGCTGCTTGAACTGGCAGTCACCGGTTGCGCGGATCTGACCAGACTGCAGCGCGAGGAGCTGTCTAAGACATGAGCCTGGAACGTGACGCCGACCGCGACCCCGGGCGCCCCCGGCTGGTCTTGGCCACCGCCAATAAGCACAAGCTGGTCGAGCTGGCCAGGATCCTCGAGGCTGGCCGGGTCGAGGTGGAGCTCGCCGGGCTCAGCGAGTTCCCCGGGGCACCCGACGTGGCCGAGACCGGGGCGACCTTCGACGAGAACGCGCTCCTCAAGGCAAGGGCGATAGCGGAGTTCACCGGCCTGCCCGCGGTCGCCGACGATTCGGGCCTCTGCGTCGACGCCTTGAACGGGATGCCGGGCGTGCTGTCGGCGCGCTGGTCCGGCCGGCACGGTGACGACGAGGCCAACCTGCGGCTGGTCCTTGGCCAGCTCTCGGACGTGCCCGACGAGCGGCGCGGCGCGCAGTTCGTCTGCTCCGCCGCCCTGGTCCTGCCGTCGGGCAAGGAACACGTCAGCGAAGGCACGGTGTACGGGCGGCTGATCCGCGAGCCGCGGGGGACCAACGGGTTCGGCTACGACCCGATCTTCGTCCCCGACCGCTCGGAAATGACCACGGCCGAGATGGACCCGGCTGCCAAGGACGCGATCAGCCACCGAGGCAGGGCGCTGCGCGCGCTCGCCCCGATCATCGCCGCGATGCTGGGCTAGCGCCCCGGCGGCCTAGCGGCCCAGTGGTCCGCGGCCCTGGTGGTCTAGCGCGTCCCGGTGGCCAGAGCCGCCCCCGTGATCTAGAGCGACGCGGCGGGGATCAGCGCCACCCGCCGCCGCGGCGGCAGCTTGATGTTGACCGGCTGGTTGATGGCGGTGGTGTTCGTGCTCAGCGTGATCTGCTGCCCGCTGACCGTCTCGGTGATGACGGTCTTGCGCATGTGGTGCTGGGCGTCGATCCAGTCGGAGAAGCGGATCGCGCCGGTGAGCTGCTTCAGCTCGGGACCGAGCACCTTGCGCTGACTGGGGGAGAGCGCGGCCAGGGCGGAGGCGGTCGTGTAGCTGCCCGTGTACTCGGTGGTGCGGACCCCGTCGATGGTGTGCGTACCGAGCGAGCGCACGTTCTTCGACGCGGTCAGCATCTTTGCCAGCTGCTGGGGATTGTTGTTCTGCACGTCCTGCAGCAGCTGCGAGAAGATCGCGCCGTCGCTGCCCTTCAGGTCGGAGAACGGGATCTCGACCCAGGGCTTGCCGGCCTCCTTGGACAGCTCGGACGTCTTGAGGTACATGGCCTTGCTGGACACGATCTCGGTCAGGTGCATCGACTGACCGCTGGCTTCGACGTTCGCCACGGCCTCCATCAGCAAGGCCGGCTTGTACTGAATGAGGATCGTGCTCGCGAGGGTCTGGCTGCCGTTGGTCTGCGCAGAGTACGACGCGGCCATCGTGTCGAGCTGCCGGGTCTGCTCGGCGGCCAGGAGGAGGGCGGTCCGCGGGCTGGCCGTCTTGGCCGACGCGCCGGTCGAGGACGTGGCGCCGGCGGAGCATCCGGCGACGAGCGCCAGGATCCCGGCGCAGGAAGCAACGGCGGCGGCGCGCACACGGCGGCCAGCCAAAGTAAAGGAGAGCCCGCTCATGGCGGGAGGTTAGCTGACATCCAGCCCGCGCTCGGTTTATACAGGGCAAATCGTTACATGCCGCCGAGATCGCCCTTGATCAGCACGACCGCCTCGCTCGCCGTACGCGTCGCGATTGGGCCGAAACCAGCGTCATGGCGACAGGCTGGAGGGTACGGGCCCCGCGCCCGGTAACGTTGGTGCGACCGGTACCGCCGGTACGGCCAGGCCGCCGTCAGCGAAGGAGCAGGAGCCAATGACCGACGAACGGCTGGCGCCCGGTGACCCGGCGCCCGACTTCACCCTGCCGGACGCCGAAGGCAACGAGGTCAGCCTCTCCAAGCTGCGTGGGCAGCACGTGATCATCTACTTCTATCCGGCCGCGATGACGCCCGGCTGCACGAAGCAGGCCTGCGACTTCCGCGACAGCAGGGGCGATCTGTCCGGCGCCGGATTCACGGTGCTCGGGATTTCGCCCGACTCGCCCGCGAAGCTGGCCAGGTTCCGGGATAAGGAGGGCCTGACGTTCCCGTTGCTCTCGGATCCGGGCCGTGACGTGCTCAAAGCCTACGGTGCGTTCGGCGAGAAGATGATGTACGGGAAGACGACGGTCGGCGTGATCAGATCCACGTTCGTGATCGGCGAGGACGGCAAGGTCGAGAAGGCGTACTACGGTGTCAAGGCCACCGGCCACGTCGCCCGCCTGCGCAAGGACCTAGGAATCTGAGAAAGGCGCACCTGGCGACCCAGCAGTTTCCACGTAACAGCCAGGAGCTATGAGGCGTATACACCGTAGCGGGTGTGGCGAAATAGGAATACGCGGCAGGTTTAGGTCCTGTTGGTGGCAACACCGTGGGGGTTCGAGTCCCCCCGCCCGCACTATCGGACGACAGCTGACTGATTCACTCCTTGATCGGGGAGCCGAAACGGATCAGGTTGCCGTCCGGGTCGGCGTGTGAGCCCTCGCGCATCCCGTACGGGGTCGGCTCGGCGGGATGAGTGTGGCCGGCGACGCCGGGCCTGCTCCACTCCTCGTACAGGGCGGCGGCGTCGCGCACGTAGAGATAGGCCGAGCCCGGCCGCTGCCGGTCGTGGCCGGGGTGAGCGGCCAGGTGCACGCCGGCGCCGTCCCGGTTCGCGAAGCCGTAGTCGTCGCCGTCTTCGTAGGGGAACGTCTTGAAACCGAGCGTGGCGTAGTGAGCTAGCGCCGCTTTCAGGTCACGCACCGCGAAGATGGGGCTGAACCGGCGCAGCTGCCGTGCTGGCCGGGCCCGGCCAGCCCCGGTGGCGATGTCGGTGTGCTTGATCTCGGTCAGCGCGCCGAGCACCGATCTCAAGGCGCTGACCTGTTCCGGCGACACGACCTCTTCGAGCTGGCGGTCGACCGCCTCGACCCCGCGCAGCACCGCGGCCACCGCGTCTTCGCCGCGGTCGGTCAGCTCGAGGCGGAGCCGGCGGCGATCGTCGGGGTCAGGCTCGCGTTCCAGATAGCCCCTGCTGACCAGAAGGTCGATTACCTGGCTCACGGCCTGCTTGGTCACGCCCAGCTCGGACGGCAGATCGTGCCTCGGCCCGCCCGCGGCGTCGATCCCGGCCAGGATGAACGAGCCGTTCCTCGGCAGGTCGTCAATCCCGATCGCGTGCAGCTGCGCCCGGATGGATTGCGCGTACGCCCCGCGGGCAGATCGCATCAGGGCGGGGGTGGCAAGCTCGCCCCAGTCGCTCTCGGTCATGCCGAGACGGTATAGGCAACTTTCTTGTTAGTCAATTAACTTGTCGAACTCTGCCTAGGCTCAATGGCTACTAGGTGTGTCCGCCTGATACGCATCTGTTATTGCCGGGTATGTCGTCCGCGAGGGCCCAGACGCGGGATCACAAACGCAAACCGGAAGAAAGCCCACAAGTAGATGCCGAATGACTTGCTGACGAAGTCGGTACGCCGCGTCGCCCTGCTGAGCGGCGCGGCGGTTGCGGTGATCGCCGTCGCCATGCTGATCGCTGTCTGGCGCTTCGAAGCCGCCGTGTTGCAAGGGAACGATTCCCAGAGCGAAGGGGGCGACGCCGTCGCCTCGACGGCGCTCATCGGCATCTTCTGGCACGAGCGGGAGGCGATGAACGAATACCTGCTCGCGCCGTCGCCTTCCGTCCTCGCCGAGATCAGGGCACAGCAGCCGCTGTTCACCCGGGTCGCGGCCACCGTCAGCCCAGCAACCCCCGAAGAGCTCGCCAGCCTGCAGCTGGCCTTGAGAGGGCAGGCCGTCGTGCAGTCGGCCTTCCGGCCGCTCCAGGCCGCCGCGGGGACCACGGCCGCGCGTGAGGGGGCGGCTTTGCGAACGATCAAAGCCGACGAGCCCGGCGTGCTGCGGCCGCTGACCCGGCTCAGCATGCTCGAGGCGCAGAGCTCGAACGTGGCGGCTGCAGCCTCCAACTCGGCGGCAGACCAGGCGCTCGGCATCGGGATAGCCGCCGCGGTGCTCGCCACCCTCACCGGCATCGCGTTCGCGTACTTCTCGGTGCGGCTGCTGCGCCGCGCCGGCGTTCGGGAGCAGGAGCTCACGGCGGCGCTCGACCGGATGAACGAGCTTCTGGCCAGGATCCGGTCGGCGTCGGCGGTGCTCGGCGAGCTGACCGGGGAGTTGCGTCTTGCGGCGAAGAACGCCGAGGCGGTGACCAGTGAGCAGTCGTCGGCGGTTGCGGAGACGTCGGCGACGATCGAGGAGCTGGCGGCGACGGCGGGCTCGATCGCTGACAATGCGCACGCGATGGCGAAGGCCGCGGAGCGGACCGGTGACACCATGCACGATATGCAGGAGAAGGTCGAGGCGATCGCCCAGCGGGCGCTGTCCCTGGGCGAGCGGGCGCAGAAGATCGGGGAGATTCTCGAGCTGATCAAGGAGATCGCGGCGCAGACGAATCTGCTCGCGCTGAACGCGGCGATCGAGGCGGCGCGGGCTGGCGAGGCGGGCAAGGGCTTTGCGGTGGTGGCGACCGAGGTGCGCAAGCTCGCGGAGCGGTCGGTGCAGTCCAGCGACTCGATCAGCGTGATCATCACCGGGGTGCAGGACGAGACGAACGCCACGATCATGGCGACGGAGGATGGCACCCGTCAGGCCCGCGAGGTCGGTGACCTGATGACGTCTACGTCGACCATGCTGGAGCAGTCGATTCTGGCGACGCAGCAGCAGAAGTCGGCCGCCGATCAGGTGGGTACCGCGATCCAGCAGATCCGCGGGGCGGCTGACCAGCTCGCGGCCGAGCAGTCGCAGTGGGCCGCGACCGCCGGGCGGCTCGAGGCGCTGGTCGAAGACCTCGACCGCACCCTGCACGCAGGGAACGGGACGACTTCAAATGGGCAGTTACGTCCGGGTGACCTTGGCGGGCGAGGCCTACGCGGTCCCGGTGGAGCATGTGCTGGAGGCGGCCGAACTCGCTGAGGTGCGTCCCGTCCCCGGTGCCCGGCCCGAACTGCTTGGCGTCAGCAACCTGCGCGGCCAGATCCTGCCGGTGGTCGGCCTCGCGGCGCTGCTTGGCGTGCAGCGGGCCGCGTCGCCGCGCCGCCTGCTCGTGGCCGAGGCAAGGGGATTCCAGGTCGGCTTCGCGGTCGACGAGGTGAGCGGCATCGGCGCCCTGCCGCAACTGGAGGAGCAGACTTCGGACACCAGGCCCGGTTTCCTGCTGGGCGCGGCCCTCAGCGGGGGCGAGCTGATCGGCGTCGTTGACGTTCCGGGTGTCTGTGACTCGCTCATCGGGGCCGCACAGTGAGCGGGGTCGACACAGAGCTGGTGGACCTGTTCCGCGACGAGGCCACGCAGCGGCTCAATGAGATGGACACGGCGCTGCTCGCCGTCGAGTCCGGGGATCAGGACGCGGAGTCCGTCGGCTCACTGTTCCGGCATGCGCACACCATCAAGGGCGCGGCGGCCATGCTCGGCTTCGACGACATCCGCACGCTGGCGCACGCCGCCGAGGACGTGCTGGAAGTGGTGCGGGATAGCGGAGCCTTCCCGCCGGATCTGGCGACGCTGCTGTTGCGGGTGACCGCGGCGTTGCGGTCGATGGTGGCCGGCGGGGCAGAGCCGATCGACGACCTTCTCTCCGACCTCGCTGCGAGCCGGGCGACGCTCCCCGACGGCCGAGCCGCGGCGGCGGCCACGGAGGCGGTGGGCACGGAGGCGGTGGGCACGGAGGCGGAGGCCACGGAGCCGCCGGCGGCTTCGGTCCCGGTTCCGCAGGCGCGTGCCCCCGATGACGCTGGCACCCGCCAAGGGCTCCGCGTGCCAGCCGAGAAGTTCGATCACCTGCTCGACGTCACCGCGGAGATCATGGAGTACCGGAGCCGGCTGACGCACGAGCTCGGCAAGGAGCGGCTGCTGTCCGAGAACGTGTCGGACACCCTGGGGGCCGGCGGGCGCCTGCTGGCCGAGCTGAGGGACACGGCGTTCGGGATGCGGATGCTGCCGCTCTCGGCGATCACCGCACCGCTGCCGCGGGCAATCCGCGACCTTGCGCGCTCCACCGGCAAGGAGGTCGAATTCGTCGTCAGCGGAACGGACACCGAGCTCGACCGGGTCATCCTGGAGAGCCTGGCCGAACCGCTCACGCATCTGCTGCGCAACGCGGTCGTGCACGGCATCGAGTCTCCGGCCGAGCGCGAGCGGGCCGGCAAGCCCGTTCGCGGACGGGTTGAACTGCACGCCGTGCCGCGCGGCAGCATGGCCGAGATCGTCGTCGCCGACGACGGCCGGGGGGTCTCGCCCGATGCGATCGAGGCGGCCGGCCGCGAGGGCTCGCTGACCAGCCTGCTCACCAAGCCGGGTTACTCGACGGCGAGGGAGGTGACCGACCTCGCCGGGCGCGGGGTCGGGCTCGATGCAGTCAAGGCGTACGTCAACGGGCTGGGCGGCAACCTTCAGATCCGCAGCAAGCCGGGCCACGGCATGGACATCGTCCTGCTGCTGCCGCTCGGCCTTGCCCTCACCCAGGTGCTGCTGTTCGAGCGGGGTGGTGAGGTATACGGCCTGCCGCTGGCGGCGGTCGAAGAGGTGATGCAGGTGGCGGAGACGTTCACGCTGCAGGGGCAGCCCGCCGTCGAGCTTCGCGGCAAGTCGCTCCCGCTCGCCGATCTCGCCACGATCCTGGGCGCCGCGGCGCCACCGCTCGGCGAGCGCCCGCCCGCAATCGTTGTTTCCGCTGACGGGCGCCGCGCGGTCACGACCTGTGACGCTCTTCTCGGCGCCGAGGAGGTCGTGGTCAAGCCGCTCGGCCCGGTGCTGGCGCACCTGTCCGACTACATCGGTGCCGCGATCCTCGGCGACGGCCGGATCGCGCTCCTTGTGGCGGCGGCGACGCTGACCACCCAAGCTCCGCCCGCCGCCAGGGCACCCGAGCCGGGGGCGGCGCCTGAGGCGGGCACGCCGCCCAAGATCCTCGTTGTCGAGGACGCGTTCACGGTCCGCGAGCTGCAGCGCAGCATTCTCGAGGCGGCCGGCTACCCGATTGTGACGGCGCGCAACGGGCGGGACGCGCTGTCCGTCCTCGATCGGGACAGCCAGATCGCGCTCGTGGTCACGGACGTCGAGATGCCGGAGCTCGGCGGGATCGAGCTCACCCGCGCGATCCGCGCCAACGCCATGCGCTCGTCGCTGCCGGTGATCATCGTCACCTCGCGCGGTTCCGAGGACGACAGGCGCCGGGGCATCGAGGCGGGTGCCGACGCGTACATGGCCAAGAGCGGCTTCGACCAGCACACCTTGCTAGCGACCGTCGAGCTGCTCGTGGGACGGTGACCATGGCGGCGCTGCGGGTACTGGTGTGCGACGACTCCCGCGCCTACGCGGGGGCGCTGCAGCGCGTGCTCGAATACGAGGGCGACATCGAGGTGCTGGCGGTCTGCGGCACCGCCGAGGATGCGATCGCCGCGCTGCCGCGGCTCGAGCCGGACCTGGTGACCATGGACGTCGAGCTGCCGGGCATGGGCGGGCTCGACGCGGTAGGCGAGATCATGAGCTCCCGGCCGCTGCCGATCCTGGTGCTGTCCGCCTACGTCGGCCACGCCAGCGAGAGAACCGCGGCCGCGCTCGCGGCCGGCGCCCTCGATGCCCTCGACAAGGACGATCTCGACCTGCGCGATCCGGCGGGCACAGCGGCGGCCGCGCTGCGGCGCCGGATCAAGGTGCTGAGCCAGGCGAGGGTGATCCGGCATCCGCTCGCGCGGCTTGCCGCAAGACCCCGCAACCTGGCCGACGGACGCCGCGTGTCCGTGGTCGGCGTGTGCGCCTCGCTCGGCGGTCCTCAGCTGCTGATGTTCCTGCTCAAGGCGCTGCCCGCCGACTACCCGATTCCGCTGCTGATCGTGCAGCACATCGCCTCGGGGTTCACCGAAGGGCTCGCCAGGTGGCTCGACGAGGCGGCCGAGATACCCGTGCGGGTTGCCGAACCCGGGACGCTGGCGGCGGCCCCAGGTGCGTGGCTCGCACCAGACGGCGCGCACCTGACGCTCACGCGTGCCGGAAGGATGGTGCTCGACCGGCATACCGTTGTCGGGCGCCACCGCCCGTCCGGCGACGTGCTCCTGTCCGGCATCGCGGCTGCCGCCGGGCGGACCGGTGCCGGGGTGGTACTCAGCGGGATCGGCAGGGACGGTGCCGCGGGCGCGGCTGCCGTCCGGAAGAGTGGGGGGCTCGCGATCGCCCAGGACGAGGGGTCCTCGGCGGTGTTCGGGATGCCCAAGGCAGCCATCGAGCTCGGCGTCGACGTCGTGCTCCCTCCGAGCCGGATCGCGGCCTGCCTCCTGGGGCTGCAGCCCGAGCCGTTTCACGGGGCACGTGGATGACCGTGATCGCCGACATCGCGGACCTTGTCCGCAGGGAGACCGGGATCGTGCTGCCGCCAACGCGGGAAGCGGCCATCATCGCCGCCGTGCAGCGCGCCGCGCCGGGGCTCGACCCGGCCGCGTTCGTGCGCGCGGCATCGGGCCCCGATGGTGACCAGGGCCTGCTGAACCGGCTGATCGACGAGGTGGCGATCCAGGAGACCACGTTCGTCAGGGACCGGATCCAGTTCGACGAGATCGAATGGCACCGGCTGCTGCGGGGTGACCTTGCCGCGGGGTCCGGAACCATCCGGGTGTGGAGCGCTGGCTGCGCGAGCGGGGAAGAGGCGTACACGCTCGCGCTGCTCGCCGCCGAGGCATTCGCGCCTGCTCCGCCTCCGATCGACGTGCTGGGCACCGACGTGTCCGGCGCCGCGTTGGCGGCGGCCATGGCCGGCCGTTACGGCGAGCGGGCAATACGGGGCATCGAGCCGACGCTGCGTGACCGCTACTTTGACCGGCAGGCCGACGGCAGCTACCTGGTCGGCCACCGGCTGCGCGCGCTGGTGCGGTTCCGCCTGGCACAACCTGGTCCGCGATCCGGCGCCGCCACCCGGCGAGTCCCACTTCGACCTGGTCGTCTGCAGGAACGTGCTCATCTACTTCGAGGCGCCGACGATTGCGCGAGTGATCGGGTCGCTGGAGCGATCGCTGCGACGTGGCGGCATCCTCATGCTCGGTGCCGCCGACGCGCTGCACCGGTTCGCGGCTGCACCGGAGCCCGAACGCCGGCCGCGGCGGACGCCGCGCCGGCCGCGGCGACGCCCCCTGGCCGGACAGCCGCCGCCAACCCGCGAGCAGCGGCTGGCGGACGCGCTGGACGCGGCCGGCAACGGTGACCGCCACGGCGCGATGGCACAGGTGCGGTCGCTGCTCGGCGAGAACGCGCTGGATGCCGACGCCCACTTCATCGACGGGCTCGTCGCGCTGGAGGCAGGCAGGCCGGAGCAGGCGGCGGCGGCGCTTCGCCGGGCGCTGTTTGCCGACTCCCGCTTCGCGCTCGCGGCCTTCACCCTCGGCCGGGCCTACGACGCGCTCGGTGACACGCTGGCCGCGCGCCGCTCCTACCAGCTTGCCCTGCGAACCCTGGACCCAGCAGATGACCGGCACCGGCAGCTGCTTCAGCAGGTCGACATCGGCGACATAGCGGCGGCATGCCGGGTGCGCCTCGCGCGGGAGGCGGACGCAGGCACCGCCACCCCCGGGGTAGCCAGGCCGAGGTAAATCACGTAATGTAGTCACCACGTAGCGCATTGCGACAAAAGCAACGATCACTGCGTACAGGCACGGGGGCGCCAGGAGTGCACGCCAGCGATCATGACACGCCCGGACGGATCCTGATTGTCGACGACGACCCGGTTACCGGGCGCTTCCTCAGCAATCTTCTCGGCGACGGCGGGGGTTTCGACGTCGCCTGCACGACCGACCCAGCCAGCGCGTTGCAGCGGGCCAGCACGGAACGCTGGGACCTGGTCCTGACCGACGTCGAGATGCCCGGAATGACCGGCCTGGAGCTGCTGCAGGCGCTGCGCCGCGCCGCGCCCAACCTCCCGGTCGTCGTGATCACCGGTCACGCGACGCTCGACTATGCCGTGTCGGCACTGCGCGATCACGCCGACGAGTTCCTGCAGAAGTCCATGCCCAAGGACATACTGCTGGCCACGATCAGCGCGGTTGTCACCAAGAGCCGGGCCGCCCGGCTCGCCTCGCGGCAGGCCGTGCTCGCGATCGGCGCTCACCCAGACGACGTCGAGATCGGCGCCGCCGGCGCGCTTCTGGTGCACCGCAGCATGGGCCACGAGGTGTCGATCCTGACGCTCAGCCGCGGAGCCCGGGGCGGCAGCCAGGACACCAGGGCGGGGGAGTCGGACCGGGCGGCGTGCGCCATTGGCGCCACGCTGTTCCTCGACGACCTGAAGGACACCCGGATCAGCGAAGGCGACCCGACGATCGGCGCGATCAGCCGGGTGGTCGAGTCGGTGCGGCCGACCGTGATCTACACCCACTCCTCGCACGACGTGCACCAGGATCACCGCAACACCCACCGGGCGGCGATGGTGGCGGTCCGGGGGGTGGGCCGGGTCTACTGCTTCCAGTCGCCGTCGGCCACCGTCGACTTCCGCCCGACCCGCTTCGTGACCATCGACGACCAGATCGAGGGCAAGCTGCAGGCGATCAACGCCTTTGTCTCGCAGGTGGATATCCGGCGGTACCTGGAGCCCGACCTGATCGAGTCGACAGCCCGCTACTGGTCGCGCTTTGGCGACGGCCGCTTCGCCGAGGCGTTCGAGGTGATCCGGGAGGCCACCACCGAGGGCCAGCCTGCGGGCCCGGCCCCGGGCATGGCGGAAGCCTCACCGGACAGCGAACCAACCGAGTTGGCCAGTGACAGCCGTGCTCACAAGGAGGTGCCGCATGCCGCACGCTAACGTCCCGAACCTTCCGCTGCGCAGCGTCCGGGTCATGGTCACCGGCGCCGGCGGGCCCGCCGCGGTCTCGGTGATGAAGTCGCTGAGCGCGGACGCGTCAGTGAGGCTGATCGCCGCGGACATGGACCCATGGGCGGCCGGCCTGTACCTGGTGCCGCCCGAGGCGCGCACTCTGGTCCCGGCCGGCACCGACCCTCACTACGCCGACGCCACGCTGGCCCGGTGCGCCGCGATGGGGGTGGACGTGCTGATCCCAACGTGCGACGCGGAGCTGCGCCCGCTGGGCAAGGCCAGGGACGAGTTCCGCCGGGCCGGGATCGAGCTGCTGCTCGCGCCCGATTCGGCGCTCGAGGTCTGCCTGGACAAGCTCGCGCTCGCCGAACGCTGCGCCGGGCACCTTCCGGTGCCGAGGACCGAGCGCCTGGACAAAGTCGCTGACCCCGAGTCCTGGACCTACCCGGTGATGATCAAGCCCCGGAGCGGCAGCGGATCGCGGGGCATCTCGGTCGCGGCGTCCAGCGAGGAGCTCCTGCGGCTGGAGCCTTCGCCCGCTTTCCTGGTCCAGGACTACCTGCCCGGCGAGGAGTACTCGGTCGACGTTCTGGCCGACGTAACCGGCCACGTCGTCGCGGCCGTGCCGCGGGTGCGCGAGCGCGTCGACTCCGGGGTCTCGGTGGCGGGCCGGACGGTGCACGATGCCGAGCTCGAGCGGCTGGGCGCTGGCGTGGCCGCTGCCACCGGCCTCACGTACGTCGCGAACGTGCAGTTCCGCCGGGACCCGGCGGGCAGGCCGGCCCTGCTCGAGGTCAACCCGCGCTTCCCGGGTGCCATGCCGCTGACGGTCGCGAGCGGCGTCGACATGCCGCTGATGGCCCTGGACTCGCTGCGCGGCAGGCCGCTGCCGGAGCATGCCGACTTCCGCGAAACGGCCATGGTCCGCTACCTCGAGGAGCGCTTCGTCGAGCTGGACGAGGTGCAGCGGGTAGCGGCATGACCAACGTCGTGCAGCTCGACCAGGATCATCACGTCCACTCAACGTTCTCCGACGACGCGGTGAGCACCGTGGCGGAGAACGTGGCGGCCGCGCGCGAGCGCGGGCTGCGCACGCTCTGCCTCGCCGACCACGTGCGCCACGACTCGGCGTGGGTGCCGGACTTCGTGTCCGCCGTGGACGCGCTGCGCCCGGTGCCGGGGCTCGATGTGCTGGCCGGGGTCGAGGTCAAGATCCTGGACCGGACCGGGCGGCTCGACCTGCCGGAATCCATCGGCGGCACCGATGTCGTGCTGATCGCCGACCACCAGTTTCCCGGCGATCTCGGCCCGGTCCACCCGCGGGCGATGCGCGACGCGATCGCCACCGGCCTCGTCACCCCGGCGGAGGTGATCGACTGCCTGATCGACGCGACCGCGGGAGCGCTGATGACGGCCACGCAGCTCGAGCAGCGGCCGCAGCTGGCGCACCTGTTCAGCGTCGTGCCCAAGATGGGCCTCGACGAGACCAGCATCCCCGACCGGGCCGTCTGCCAGCTCGCGCGGCAGGCCCGCGCCGCCGGCGCCTGGCTCGAGGTGAACGAGAAGTGGGCCTGTCCGTCATCCCGCACCGTCCGGGCATTCGCCGAGGCAGGTGTCGGCCTGGTTGCAAGTACCGATAGCCATGACTGCCGGGACATCGGGGCCTATTCGTGGGTTCGCCGCATCGCCGACGGTGCAGCCCTCGGGGGGCCCGCCCCCCCAGACCCCCCCGACGGTGCAGCCCTCGGGGGGCCCGCCCCCCCAGACCCCCCCGACGGTGCAGCCCTCGGGGGGCCTA
The DNA here is from genome assembly GCA_963778075.1 of uncultured Actinomycetota bacterium. Classification (GTDB taxonomy): domain Bacteria; phylum Actinomycetota; class Actinomycetes; order Streptosporangiales; family Streptosporangiaceae; genus JASHPR01. The sequence goes on from CAVZTJ010000003.1 coordinate 493,608, forward strand.
CCCCCCCAGACCCCCCCGACGGTGCAGCCCTCGGGGGGCCCACCCCCCCAGACCCCCCCGACGATGCGCTGCACGGCGCGGTGCCGTAATGCCGGAGGTCGTGCTCGCGGTCAAGTGGCTGCTCGTGGCGCTGGTGATCATCGCCGCCGTGCCGCTGCTGGTCGCCGACTACCAGTTCCTGCTCGTCGCGTTCCATTTCCGCCGGCTGCACTACACGAAGTGCCGGCCCTATTTCCCGCGCATGGCGATCCTGATCCCGGCGTGGAACGAGCACGCGGTCATCGGGGCCTCGATCGACCGGCTGATGCGCCTGGAGTACCCGCGCGAGCGGCTGCGGATCTACGTGGTCGACGACGCCAGCACCGACGCCACCCCGCAGGTGATCCAGGCAAAGGCCGCCGAGTACCCGGGCAGCGTCTACCACCTGCGCCGGGAAAAAGGGGGCGAGGGCAAGGCGGCGACGCTGAACCACGGCCTGGAGATCATCCTGGGCGACGCCTGGATGCAGGCAGTCCTGATCATGGACGCGGACGTCATCTACGTGCCCGACTCGCTGCGCAAGATGAGCAGGCACCTGGCCGACCCCAAGGTCGGCTCGGTCACCGCGTACATCAAGGAGGGCAGCCAGCCGGGCAACTACATGAACCGGTTTATCGGCTACGAGTACATCACCGCCCAGGCCGCGGCGCGCCGCAGCCAGGACGTGCTCGGCGTGATCGCCTGCCTGGCCGGCGGCGCGCAACTGCACTCACGGGAGAACATCGAGGCTGTCGGCGGGCGGGTCGACACCAGCACGCTGGCCGAGGACACGGTCACCACGTTCCGGACCCAGACCGCCGGCCGGACGGTCGTGTTCGAGCCGCACGCGACCGTCTGGGCCGAGGAGCCGGGGAGCATCGTCGGGCTCTGGAAGCAGCGGCTGCGCTGGGCTCGCGGCAACGTCCAGGTCACGAAAATGTTCTCGGGCGTCTGGTTCCGGCACCAGGCCACCAGCCGGCTCGGCAGCTTCAGCTTCGGCCTGCTCTGGTTCTGCCTGCTGCTGCTGCCGGTGTTCATGCTGACCGCCTCGGGGTCGCTGGTCGTGCTCTACTTCGTCGACAGCTCGCTGGCCTGGACCGCGTTTCACGCGCTGTGGCTGACCAACGTGATCACATATGTCTTCATCACGTCGTTCGCCCTGCTCATCGACCCGGTGATCGGCCGACGCACGTGGGTTCAGGCAGTGCTTTTCCCGGGCGCCGTCAACGTGCTGATCCTGCTCGCCGCCGTGATCCCGACGCCGCTGTACTGGGTGTCGCGCCAAGTGATGAGCGCGGCCGGGTTCACGACAACCAGCGGCTGGGTGCACGGTCTCGAGCTGTTCACCTACATCTGGCTCTCGGCCTGCATGGGCGTCGCGTTCCTCGGCAAGGTGGCCGAGCCCCGCCGGTTCGGCAGATTCCTCAGCCCGCTGTTCGTGTATATCGGCGGCTACGGCCCGCTGCTCTGCGCAATCACCACGGCCGCCTACGTGAAGGAGTTCCGCGGGGCGGACCAGACATGGGACAAGACCGAAAAGACGGGGAAGGTGGCGGCGCCCACGTGACAGTGCCGGCCAGGGGGGCGGCCCCCCTAACCTCCCAGCGCCACCTGGCGGCGGCATGACCGGGAACGGGCACCGGCCGCAGCCGCCGGCTGCGACGCCCGCCTACCCCGGCGCGCCGCCATCGGCGCCGTCGTTCGAGGACGAGATCGAGGACGCCGTTGAGTACGAGCGGGGCCTGGCCGTCAAGGCGCTGCTGGCCCTCGGCCTCGTCGCGCTGGTGCTCGTGCTGCGGGTGGCCTTCTTCGGCTGACCGCGCGCCGGGACGGCCGGCCCGTCCGGGGTCAGTCGCGCCGCCACGCGTCGATCAGCGGCGCCAGGTCGGCGAGCCTGCCGATGACCGCGTCCGGCTCGGCCTCGGGCCACGCGGGCACGTCGTTGTTCGGCACCAGGACCGCGCGCATGCCGGCCCGCTTAGCGCCGAACACATCGTCGTAAGGCCGGTCGCCGACGAACACGCAAGCCGCCGGGTCGGTCACGCCGACGGCCGCCATCGCGGCACGGAACGCCTCCGGGTGCGGCTTGGTCCATTCGATCTCGCTGCTGTAGACGGCGCCGTCGATCAGCTCGAGCACGCCGTCCCTGATGAACACCTGCTCGTGCATGCTCCGGGGCCACATCGTGTTCGACAGCACACCGATCTTGACGCCTGCGGCGCGCAGCCGCCGGAACAGCTCGGGCACGTCCGGGTCGGTCAGCGTGTGCGGCTCCCAGGCCAGCGCGTAGCTGGCCAAAAACGCGGCGGTGGGCGCCACCCCGGCGCGCTCGAACACGTGGTCCATTGTGGCGCTGCGGTGCTCGCGTTCGGCCACCCGCCAGAGCTCCCATTCGGCGACCCGGATCGCCGCGGCGCTGCGTTCCGCCAGTTCTTCGGCGAAGTGCAGCGCACAGACTTCGCGCCACAGGGTGTCATGATCAATCGTGTGCCATGGGGTCAGCGGTCGAAGATCCGCCCCACGTCACGGCTCGATCCTAGGCATGCTCGCCTGCAGCCACAGCAGGGGCGCGGCCATGCTGGCGTCGCCAGGTGGCCCGGCCGGAGGAATGGTCACATCGAAGATCACCGCTTTGACCGCCATTCCGCTACCGTACTTGTATGTCCGGGATGCAATTCGTCGTTGACTTTGTCGGCGCGCTTGCCTGGCCGATCGCGATCGTAGTGATCGTCGTATTCCTCCGCCGTCCGATCGTGGACATCCTGATGCAGCTGGCGTCCAGCCTGCGGCGGCTGCGCTCCGGCCAGTCGGACGCGGAGTTCGACCGCACCGCCAGCCAGGTCAAGGCCGAGCTGACGGCCACGGTGTCGGCCGGCGCACCGGCATCGCTTCCGGTGCTGCTCAGATTCGCCGCGGCAACCGAAGACGACCCTCCGGCCGCGATCGCTCAGGCCTACGGAGCGGTGGAGGCGGCGTTGCGGGATCTCCTCGGCTCGGCCGGCAAGCTGGTGCCCGTCGGCAGCGGCGACCCCACGGCAATTGCCCGTTTCGCGCGGGACCAGGCGCTCGTGCCCGAGTCGATCGTGCGGGCCGTCGACGGCGTGGTCACCCTGCGCAACTCCGTCGCCGTGGACCCGACCCGGGTGACGAAGGACCACGCGATGAAGTTCCTCGCGCTCGTCGACGCGCTGCTGTTCGCCATCGCGGCTCAGCGGGACCGGTCCATGGGGGCGCAGTCCCAGATGCGGTGACGCCGGACCGGCACATGGCGTACTGCATGAGACATCGCCAGAGTGCAAATGAACGGATAACGGTTTCCATTGTTGCCATTCCGGTCGCGGTCCTGTTGCTTGGAGTTACGTCAAGTGCCCTAATTTCACCGGCTGGAGCGTCCGGCCTGGAAGCCGGACGGTCGGCTTGAGAAGGAGGACCGGATGCGGCATCGAAACGTTCAGAGTTACTGGCGCCTCGGCACGGCTGTAGCTGGATGCGCCGCCCTCGCTGGCGCGTTGTGCACCGCAAGCGAGCCCGCCCAGGCGTTAGCCTCGACGGTCCGCCCGGTGAGCGTCGTCGGCCGGGCAGCGCCGGGCGGGTGCCATCTCGCTAACGGCATCACGCACGTGGTCCAGATCGGCTTCGACAACGTGCACTTCTTCCGCGACAACCCGAACGTCCCCTCCGACCTGGAGATGCTGCCCAACCTCCTGCACTTCCTGGAGGGGAACGGGACGCTGCTGTCCAACAGCCACACGCCGCTGATCGCGCACACCGGTAATGACCTGATGACCACGGCCACCGGCCTGTACGGCGACAGGCAGGGCATCCCGATCGCCAACAGCTACCAGAGCTGGAACCCGAACGGCACCACCGACCCGGCAACGGTGTTCACGTACTGGAACGACGCGATCGACGACACGGCGTCCACCCCGACGGCCGGCCACGACACGAATCCGAACCTCGTGTACTCGCCGGCCCCGCCCGCCACGAGCTCCTCGCCGGTCAAGCCGGACACGATAACCCCGGCCCCGTGGGCGCCCTACACCGAGGCGGGCTGCAACGTCGGCGAGATCGCCACGGTGGACCAGGAACTGGAGAACCCCGCGCCCGACCTGGCCGAGGTGTTCGGCTCCGGCTCTCCCGAGGTCAAGCAGCTCAACGCGGACCCTGACCCGTACAAGGACCCCGAGGTCGCCGACTACATTGGCCTCGGGGTGCACTGTGCCAAGGGCAGCCCGTTCTGCGCCGACGCCGAGGCGGTCAAGTACGGCGAGACGACGGCGACGCACACTGCAGTGCCCGACCTGCTTCCCGACCAGCCCGGCGGCTACACCGGCTACCAGGCCCTCTTCGGGCACAAGTACATCGCGCCGCAGCTCGGCGCGGGGAAGCCGAACCTTTACCACGACGGCTTCCAGGTAACCAACGCCAAGGGCAACCTCGTCGATCTCTTCGGCAACCAGATAGACGGGGCGTACCTGACCGACTACCCGGGCTTCCCCGGCTACGACTCGATCAACGCGGCCCAGTCCCTGGCTTACGCCGCCGACATGCTGGAGAACGGCGTGCCGGTGACCAACATCTACATGGCCGACCTGCACGGCAACCAGTACATCCCGGGGATGAGCGCCTGCGCCCACGCACCCGACGCGCTCGGCAGCGGGAGCGCGTGCTACGTCGCCCAGGCGCAGTACTACAACGAGGCCTTCGGGGTGTTCTTCAAGCGGCTCGCCGAGGACGGGATCACGGCGAAGAACACGCTGTTCGTTGTGAGCTCCGACGAGGGCGACCACGAGGCAGGTGCGAACGTGGGCCGGGCGATCCAGCCCACGCCAGCCAGCTGTGACGGCGCGACGGTCGCCGGCGACACGGTGACCCCGGCCGTAGAGTGCAGCTACCCGTCCGGGTCGATCGGTGAGCTCGACGGCAACGTGACCGGGCTGCTGGCCGAGGAGGAGGGCAACACCACCCCGTTCAGCCTGGAGGCCGACACCGCACCGGAGTTCTACCTGACCGGCAACCCGGGCCCGGGCGAGCCGGCGGTCCGGACCTTCGAGCACGCCGTGGCGGGCCTCACGGCGGACGATCCCTACAACGGCAACCCCAAACAGAAACTGGCCGAGTACCTGGCCGATCCGACGGAAGAGGCCATCCTGCACATGATCGACGCCGATCCCGCCAGGACGCCGACGCTGGCCATGTTCGCCAATCCCGACTACTACCTGCAGACCGGTCCGGCCAGCTGCCAGGCGTCGGGCCTGGGCGGGTGCGTGTACCAGACCGACTCGTACGCCTGGGATCACGGGGATTACTCCGCCGAGGTCGACACCAACTACGTGGCGTTCGTCGGGCCGGGGGTGCGGCGCCTCGGGCTGGACGGCCCGGCCGCCAACCGGGGCACGACTTCCTCGGGAGCGAACAGCGGGGAGGTCGAGGTCTATCAGGACCACTTCCCGGGCCCGTGGGTGGATGAAACCGACATCCGGCCGACCATCATGTACCTGACCGGGCTGCGGGACGGCTATCAGCACGACGGCCGGGTGATCACTCAGATCCTCAGCGACCCCAACCGGGCGCTCAGCGCCCCGGGCGTCACCGGCCTGGGGGAGTGCTACAAGCAGCTCAACTCCAGTGTCGGCGAGTTCGCCGCCGACACCCTGCAGGCGGATACCAGCGCGATCGGGGGCAGCAGCCCCGGCGACGAGGTCTACCTGCGCACCGACCGAGCCCTTCGGGTCCTTGAAGTAATCAGGGACCGGCTGGCCGGGCAGATCAAGGGCGAGCTGGAAGCGGCCGAGTTCGGCGGCAGGCCGGTACCCTTCGTCGGCCCGCAGACCATCGCCTGCCAGGCGGTGATCCGCGAGGCACAGCAGCTCGCGAGCTCAGCAAGCTGACCTGCTGGCGGGCCGCGTGGCCCGTGGCGACGGCCCCGGGGCCTCGGAGGCTCCGGGACCGTCGCTCTGCCGCGCCGCTTGCCGGGCCGGCCGTGCGCGCCCCGCACCGGCCTGGGAGACTAGCCGGAACACGGGATTCGCCTTGGGGGGCGCGGCAGAGAAGGGAAACTAGCGATGGCCGATCCGGGCAGCGCTGTTGAAGTGCATGGCACGGTCGCCGCGCGCGGAGCCGTGAACGGGACCAATCCGGACGCGATTGTCGCGCAGATCGAGCGCACCAGGGAGAGCCTGGCCCAGACCATTGACACGCTCGCGGAGCGGGTCAGCCCGGCCAATAACATCCGCAAGCTGCGCGAACGCGTGCTGGAGCAGGCTTCGCGGCCCGAGGTGCGCCTCACCGCCGCGGCCGTGGGCCTGGCGGTGGTCAGCGTGACGATCCTGAGGATATGGGGCAAACGCCGCAAGTAGCCACTAGCTCAGCGGAATCCCCCCGGAGCCACGCTCGATGAGCTGCGTGGCGATCGATTCGCTCGGCCGGTCCCCGGTCCCCGGCCAGCCGCCTGAAGAGCAGCTGCGCCGCGACCCGCCCGAGCCTGACGACGTCCTGCGCCACCACGGTAACCCCCGGGCTGAGCATGTCGGCGAGCTCGAAATCGTCGAAGCCGGCGAACGCCGGGCCGCGGCCGAGCTCGTACGTCCCGGCCAGCGCCCGCAGCTCGCGCACCGCGGCCACCGAGATGCGGTTGTTGCCGAAGAACAGCGCCGTGACCGGGGCTGGGCCGGCCAGCATCCGGTGCAGCGCGAGCCGGATGCTGTCCTGGCTCGGGGCGGACATGGCGACCCACGCGTCGTCCACCCGCAGCCCAGCCTGCGCCATGGCCTCCCGGGTACCCGCGGTGGCGGAGCATCGACGTGTAGATGCGCGGGGCGTCGCCGATGTAGCGGCGGCGCCAGTCTGTTTGGCGGCCGGGGCTCAATGGTCGGCTCGTCCATCGGCCTGGCGTTCTCGACGGTGCTCCTCGAGGGCCTGGTCATCATCGGGGTCAACCAGTACTGGCAGGAGGTGGCCATCGGCGCCGCGCTGGTGGCGGCCGTGTATCTCGATCAGTTCCGCCGCCGGCAGCGTGGCAGCGGCCGGATGCGCTGATCGTGGCGCCGACCGACAGCGCGGCGCTCGACCCGGACCTGCTGAAGGTGCAGCACGCCGGAACCAAGATCATCTTTGTGGACACGTCATCCGCTAACTCAGCGATCGGCCTGTCCAGGATCTCGTCGGACAACGAGGCCGGCGGCAAGCTCGCCGCCGACACCCTCGGCAAGCTGCTCGGCGGCAAGGGCACCGTCGCCGTGATCAGCGTCGCCAAGGGGGTGTCCACGACCGACGCCAGGGTCGCCGGTTTCCAGGCGGAGATGGCGGCCAAGTTCCCGGGTATCAAGCTGCTCGCCGAGCAGAACGACGACGCCGACAGCGTGGGCACCGCGACCTCGTTCATCGAGGGTGACATCGCCGCGAACCCGGACCTCAACGGCGCCTTCGCCGCCAACGTGATCACCGCCGAGGGCGCGGCGTCCGGCATCGCGCACGCCGGCAAGACCGGCAAGGTGAAGCTCGAATGCTGCAGCGAACCTTGACTGATGCGCTTGGGACTGGCGGAACCGGTGGTACGGCTCGAACGGCTGAGCCTCGCATGGGGCACCGGCCGCCCGCCTCGCTGCTGTCGCTGATCGCTTAGCGTCGCCGGACAAGCCGACGGGCGGGTGGTCGGCTCAGGTGAGCTTCTCGGCGATCGGATCAAAGCGGGACGTTCAGGAGCTTTCCGTAGCCTCCGCTGGGCGTGGCTTGTCCTGGGCCTGCGCTGGGCGTGGCTTGTCTTGGGCCTGCGCCGGGCGTGGCTTGTCCTGGGCCTGCGCTGGGCGTGGCTTGTCCTGGGCCTGCGCCGGGCGTGGCTTCTCCTGGGCCTCCGCCGGCTCTGGCTTGTCCTGAGTTTCCGGTGTCTGTGGCTCGTCCTCAGCTTCCGGTGGGGGTGGCTTGTCCTGAGTCTTCGGCGGGGGTGGCTCGTTCTCAATTTCCGGTGAGGGTGGCTTGTCCGCGGTTTCTGGTGGGGGTGACTTCTCCGTAGCCTCCGGTGGAGGTGGCTTCTCCTGAGTCTCTGCGGGGTGTGGCTTCTCCTCTCTGTCGTCGAGGGGAACCCGGTATACGCCGTACAGCGGCTGCAGAACCGGTCTTGGGGCGGAGATGGGCGGCGGGCCCGGCCCGGTCGGCGGCGCGCGGCGGTTTCGGCGCCGACGCCGGATTGCGAAGCGGGTGATCCCGAAGATGGCGAGAAGCAGCAGCAAGATGAGGGACGCCGCCGCGGCGATCGCGAGGCGGATGTACATGCCCAGGCGAGTGTCCACGGGTGCCAGGCCCTTGGCGACGAACGCCAGCGGCGTACGCACCGTGGCGAACGAGGAGCCGTGGACGACGAGGATCACCCGGCCAACGACGCCGCGCAGCGGCACCTGGCCCCACCTGCGTGAGTCGACCGAGATGTTGCGGTGATCGCCCATCACCCAGATCTCGCCCTTGCGGACGGCGGCCGAGAACCTGGTCCGGGACGGCGGGTTTCCCGGGTACAGGTAGTTCTCGCTGAGAGCCTTGCCGTTGACCGTGACCTGGCGCTTGGCGTTGCAGCAGGCCACGTGATCGCCGGGCAGGGCGATCACCCGCTTTACGAACAGTTCATCGGTGCCGGAGACCTTGGCCGGCACCCGGAGCACCACGATGTCGCCGCGGCGGATGCCGGATGATCCCTCGACGGCCAGCATCTGGTCGCCAGGCGCGATTGTCGGCTGCATCGACGTGGACTGCTCGAGATATGGCTGGATGGTGAAGACCGGCGTCGCGATGCTGGCGGCGAGCACCACGAGCGCGAGCCCGACCAGCACCCAGAACACGGTCCGGCCGGCGCGCCGCTTCCGCGACTGTGCCGGCGGCGCCCAGGTGGCGACGTCCTGCTGCGTCATGGGCGGCCTCCCATTCGCGAGCAGCGATCATGGTCTCAAAGGAAGGTCTTACCCTCACCCCTGTACGTAGGAACGGTCGCGACCACTGCATTTGCTTCAATCAGGTGCAATTCGCTGAATCGCTCGCACAGCTCGCCTGCCTTGGCGTGGCGCATCCACACCCGGTCGCCGATCTGCAGCCGGTCTGCGGCGGCACCCAGCAGCGGCGTCTGTACCTCGCCCGCGCCCTCCTGGCGATCCAGCCGGAGCCCGGCTGGGAGGTATGGGGACGGCAGCCGGGCCCGGTCGGCAGGGCCGGAGGCCAGGTAGCCGCCACCGAGCGCGGTCACCACCCGCCGACCCGGCTTGCGTACGACCGGGAGTGCGAAGAACGCCGCCGGCGTGCCACGGAAACCCCGGTAGCTGTCGAACAGCCGGGGCTGGTAGAGCCCGGACCCGGCGCCGATCTCGGTCACCGCCGCCTCGGCCGCCGTCTTCTCCAGCGAGCCGGTGCCGCCGCCGTTCACGAACTCGAGCGGAGCGACGTCCCGGACGGCAGCGACGATCGCGGCCCGGCGCCGGGCAAGCTCGGCCCCGGACTGCCGCTGCATGTAGCGGACGGCCAGGCCGTAGAGGGGCCGGCCTGCCGGGCGGTCACCGACGCCGGCGATCTGCCCCTCGTAAGCCATGAGGCCGACAAGGCGTAGCCCGGGCCTGGCAACGACGGCCGCGGCAAGAGCGGCGGCCTCGCCGGGTGTCCGGATCGGAGACCGGCGCGCGCCGGCCCGCAGCAGTCCGTTCAGCGCCATGTAGCTGGCGTCGATGTCGATGCACACCCGGACCTGGTGCGGCTCGGCCGCGCTGGCGGCCGCTTTCTCGATCATGTCAAGGTGCTCGGGACAGTCCACCATGACGGCGATCGAGGCGGCCGCCGCCGGGTCGCCGGCCAGCTGGGCCAGGGCGGCGCGGTCCGCCGTCGGGTAGCCGACCAGAATCTGGTCGCTCACGCCCTGCTCGGCCAGCCAGAGCGCCTCGGGCAGGGTGAACGCCAGAACGCCGCGGAAGCCGTCCATCCGCAGCGCCTGGCTGATCAGCTCGCGGCACCGCACGGACTTGCTGGCCAGCCGGATCGGCTTGCCTGCGGCGCGCAGCCGCATGGCCTCGGCGTTGGCACGCAGGGCCGCAAGGTCGACGACGGCGAACGGCGGCTCGAGGTGCGCGGTCGCCGCGTTGTACCGCAGCAGGTCGCCCGGTGTTACCGCCACGCTCATTCCTCGCCGGCGATGAACTCTTCGTATTCGGCGGCGGTCAGCAGGCCGGGCGGCAGCTCGGCACCGCCGCCGGGGAGGGTGACCTTGAACAGCCAGCCGGCCCCGTACGGGTCGGCGTTGACCACGCCCGGGTTTTCCCCGAGCTCCGCGTTGACGTCGGCCACCTCGCCGTCGACCGGCGCGAACAGGTCGCTCACCGACTTGGTGGACTCGACCTCGCCGCACGGCTCACCGGCCGTCACCTTGCTGCCCGGCGCCGGTGCTGACACATAGACGACGTCGCCGAGGGCCTGCTGAGCGTGGTCGGTGATGCCCACGGTCGCCGTGGATCCTTCGACGGCCACCCACTCGTGCTCACGGGTGTAGTGCAGCTCGTCGGGAACGCTCATGGTGGCCCTCTCTCTTAAAGACTTGGGTGTGCGGCTAAGACTTGGGTGTCCGGCGGTAGAACGGCAACGGCACCACGTCGGCGGGCTCCGCGTTGCCCCTGACGTCGATGGCGAGCCGATTGGGCCCGCCGTCCTGCCCGGCCTGGCGTGCCTCGAGCGCGACGCCGGGCTCGACGTAGGCCATAGCGATCGGCCTGCCGAGCGTCGGCGACGGGGCCCCGCTGGTCACGGTCCCGCATGCGGCCTCGTCCCAGAGGACGTCGTAGCCGTGTCTCGGCACCCGCCTGGACCGGCTGACGAGGCCGACCAGCTCGCGTTGCGGCGTTGCCGCGGCACGCTCCTCGAGCGCCGCGCGGCCGACGAAGTCGCCGGGCTTGTCGAGCTTGACCACCCGGCCAAGCCCGGCGTCGAACGGGGTTAGGTTCGGCCCGAGCTCGTTGCCATAGAGCGGCATCCCGGCCTCGAGCCGGAGCGTGTCCCGTGCGGACAGGCCGGCCGGGAGCAGCCCGTGACCCTCGCCGGCCTCGGTCAGCGCCGTCCAGATCGGCTCGGCGTCCTGCGGCGCGGTGAACAGCTCGAACCCATCCTCGCCGGTATAGCCGGTCCGCGCCAGCAGGATGTCCCGGCCGGCGACGGTCGCCGGATAGCTGGCGTAATACTTCACCGCACCAAGATCGGCGTTGGTCAGCGGGGTCAGGATCGACGTCGCGTTCGGGCCCTGAATCGCGATCAGCGCATGCTCGTCGGTCCGGTCCGCGACCTGGGCACCAGCGCCTGCCCGGTCGGTCAGCGCCTTGGCGACGACGTCGGTGTTGGCCGCGTTGGCGACGACAAGGAACTCGGCGTCGGCGAGCCGGTAGACGATGAGATCGTCGAGGATGCCGCCGTCCGGGGCGCAGATCATCGTGTACCTGGCGCGGCCGGGGACGAGCGCGGAGGGCTGGCCGACCAGCGCGTAGTCCAGCGCCGCGGCGGCGCCGGGCCCGGTCACCATGATCTCGCCCATGTGCGAGAGGTCGAAGAGCCCGGCCGCCGTGCGGACGGCGTTGTGCTCGGCCGTCTCGCTGCCGTAGCGCAGTGGCATCAGCCACCCGGCGAATCCGGTCAGCGTCGCGCCGAGGCGCTCGTGCACGCTGGTCAGCGGCGTGCGGCGGAGCAGCGCATGCGGGTCTGTCATCTGCGCTCCATGGCCGGGTGGCACCTCTCGACAGCGTCCGTTCGGGCGGCCGGCGCGATCGAACGTCAAGCCGTGGCGCCCCGGCTGGAGCCAGCCTACCGATCGCGGGGCGGGCCGCCGACCTCGCTGGCCGCTTCGTCCCAGGTCTTCCCGATAAGCGAGTCTCCCGATAACGCGGCTTCGCGGTCGGCGGCGGACCGCCAACGGTCAGATCGGCCAGGACGGCGGCGGCGGCCCGGCGGCCGGAGACGAGCGCGCCCTGGATCGACGGGGTGTCCCGGTGATCGCCGCACACATACCGGCCAGGGCCGAGCCGGACCGGACGCCGCAGCGGCTGGCCGGTCGGGAAGACCGGCAGGGCCCGGGGAATTGGATAAGCGCCGAGCAATTCCCAGTCGCGTGTGCTGGTCTGATAGAGGCGTGCCAGACAGGTGCGGACCTGCGGTTCCAGGGAGCCGTCGGATCGGCCCGGCACCGAAGCGGCAACCAGCGCGGCATCAGCGGGGGCGTAGCCCGGCGCAGCCTCGCTCAGGACCACGGCATTGATCAGCAGATCGGTCATGCCGTCGAGAACCAGGATCGGCGAGCCCAGCGGGGAGCCCCCGACCTTGTAGTAGAACGTGGTGACCGAATGCCACGACGGGCCATCGAGTCCCGGCACCAGCCGCGCGGCGGCCGTGCCGTCGGTGGCGACCACCACCGCCCTGGCCCGGATGTCCTCGCCGTCGCTGGTTCGCATCCCGGAGTCGCTGACATCGGTGATCTTGGTCTGCAGGCGCAGCGTCCCGGCCGGCAGCCCGGCGGCCAGCTGGCGTGGCAGTTCCTGCATGCCCGCCTCCGGCAGCGCGCCGCCACCGCGCAGGAAGCTGCGCCAGATGAGGTGGAACATCCGCGCCTGGGTGGCCAGGGCGGGGTCGAGGAAGACCCCGGCCAGAAACGGCCGCATGACCTCGCTGATCGTGCTGGGCAACAGCCTCCGCTGCAGCTCCTCGGCCGTCGTGACGGCAGGGTCGATGGCCCGGATCACCGGGTCCGGCGCGAGCAGGTCTCTTGCTGACAGAGCGGTCAGCGCCGCGACGTCCGCGGAATGCTCGCGCAGGAATCTTGCGGACCCGCCCATCGCGTGCCCGGCGTGCCACGGTGCTGCCAGCCACCTCCTGCCGCTGGGCGTCACGGCCAGCGCCCCGCGCGTCAATGGCCGCAGCCGCAGTGCCGCGAGGTCGGCCTGCCGGCGCAGCTCGGGATATGACGGCAGCAGGACCTGGAATCCGCGATCCAGCAGGAACCCGTCGACTCTGTCGGTGCGGACCCGGCCGCCGACGTCGTCGCCGGCCTCGCACACGGTGACCGAGAGCCCGGCCCGGTGCAGTTCGCGGGCCGCGCTAAGCCCGGCGAGCCCAGCGCCCGCGATGGCGACGTCACAGGTGCTGGTGCTGGCCGTCATCGCCTCGGTCGCCCTTCAGTATCCGGCGTGGCCGGGACGCGGGCACCCCGCCCTTGCCCGTTGCCTGCGTGCCCGTTGCCTGCGTGCCCGTTGCCTGCGTGCCCGTTGCCTGCGTGCCCGTTGCCAGGCGTGCCGTAGCCGTTGGCGTGGCCGTTCAGCGGGACGCCCTCGGTGAGCACCTTGTTCAGCCGCAGCCGCAGTCGGCCCAGCCGGCCGCGCAGCTCAGGCGGCGGCACCCCGGGCCCCCCGTCGGCCGCGTCGGCGCCGTTGGCCCCGGCGCCCCCGTCGGCCGCGTCGGCGCCGTTGGCCCCGGCGCCCCCGTCGGCCCCGACCGGCAGTGCCACGGGTTGCCTGGCCTCGATGGCCAGTGCCGCGTATTCCTCCTCGCTGAGCGGCCTGGTCTCCTCGACGTACTCGCCGCTCGGCAGCTGACGGATGATTCCTGTTTCCACGCCGTGCTCCATCAGGTGTAGGTCCTTGCGCTGCAGCCCAAGGCAGATCCGCTTCGTCACGATGTAGGCGAGCACCGGCGCGACCACCACCGCCCAGCGCGCGATCTCGGTCGTCAGGTACAGGGAGATGCCGATGTGGTCGGCGATGATGTCGTTGGCGCCCTCGGCCCAGAACACCCCGTAGAAGGTGATCGCGGCGACGCCGATCGCGGTGCGGGTCGCAGCGTTGCGTGGCCGGTCGTTGAGGTGATGCTCGCTCTTATCGCCGGTGGCCCACCGTTCGAGGAACGGCCAGAAGGCCGCCAGGGTGAAGAAGACAGCGAGCGGGACGATCGTCGGGATCAGCACGTTCCAGGCCACGGTGTGGCCCCATGCGTCCCAGGTCCAGTTCGGGAAGATCCGCAGGGTTCCCTCGAGGAACCCCATATAGAAGTCAGGCTGAGAGCCGGCTGAGATCGCTGCGGGTGTGTACTGGCCGTACAGCCAGATGGGATTGATCTGGGCGAACGTCGAGGCGAGCGCCAGGGCAGCGAACGTGAAGAAGAAGAACGCCCCGGTCTTGGCCATGAAGTACGGGTACATCGGCTGGCCGACCACGTTGGTGTTCGTGCGGCCCTTGCCCGGCATCTGGGTGTGCTTCTGGAACACCATGATGAACAGGTGCGCGGAGATCAGCGCCAGCAGCAGTCCCGGGATCACGAGCACGTGCAGGATGTACAGCCTCGGGATGATGTCGCTGCCCGGGTAGGCGCCGCCGAACAGGAAGAATGCCAGGTAGCTGCCGACCACTGGGATCGCGAGGAGGACGCCGTACAGCACCCGGAGCCCGACGCCGGACAGCAGGTCGTCGGGCAGCGAGTAGCCGAACAGCCCCTCCACCATGCCCAGGGTGAACAGCACGATCCCGATCAGCCAGTTCACCTCACGCGGCTTGCGGTACGCCCCGGTGAAGAAGATCCGGATCATGTGGGCCATGATCGCGGCCATGAACAAATCGGCGGCCCAGTGGTGGATCTGACGTATCAGCAGGCCGCCGCGGACGTCGAAGCTGATGTTCAGCGTGGAGGCGTACGCCTCGCTCATCCGCACGCCGTCGAGGTTGTGGTAGCTGCCGTGGTAGACCACGTCGGTCATGCTCGGCTGGAAGAACAGCGTCAAGAACGTCCCGGTCAGCAGCAAGATGATGAACGAGTACAGCGCGATCTCACCCAGCAGGAACGACCAGTGGTCTGGGAAGACCTTGCGCAGCAGGACCCGGACGCCCCTGGCGCCGTGGAATCTGTCGTCCAGCGCCCTGCCGACGCCGTCAAGCGCCCGGTCGACGTTCATGAGGCCTGCTCCGAGCCCTCACCGGCCCTCATCGATCTTGATCGCGTTGCCGAGAGCCATGAACGTGGGAGCCCACAGGCCGACGTAGATGCCCCACCGGTCGGCCTTCTCCCCGGGCGCATCCTCCATCCTGCGGGAGGCGGCCCATGCGGCAACGCTCGCCCCGATCGAGGCCACGGCAGCGAGGTAGGCCACGTCGCTGGTGATGCCGAGGTCGCGCAGAAACTTGATCACGTCTCGTTCCCTCCCGTCCGGCCGCCGTCGGCGGCGTCCGGAGCCATGGGCTCGCCCCGCTGGCAGCCCAGTTCGTCAAGATGACTAACTTTGGATAATCACCATGACTAACTCTAACGCACGCCCCGGTCGGGCCCGGACAGGGTCGGCGCTGCTGACGATCCGCGAGGTCTCGGAACGGACCGGGATCCCGGTTGCCGGGCTGCGGAACTGGGAGCGGCGGTACGGCCTGCCCAAGCCCGAGCGCTCGGCGGGCGGCCAGCGCAGGTACAGAGAGTCAGACTGCGCCGTGCTCGCTGAAGTGCTCCGCGGCCGTGATCGCGGCCTTTCCATGCCCGCCGCCATCGCGCAGGCGACCGCGGCCGCCCCGGAGACGTCGGTGTTCGCAGGACTGCGCCGTCGCCACCCGGAGCTGCGAGCTCATGTCATGCCCAAGGCCATCCTGCTGGCGCTGACCCGGGCCATCGAGGACGAATGCTGCGCCAAAGCACAGCGGCCGATCCTGGTCGGCTGCTTCCAGGAGCAGCGGTTCTACGCTGCCGCCCGGGCACGCTGGGCCGGCCTGGCCCGGACCGCGGAGCGCACGCTGGTCTTCGCCGATTTCACGCGTGCACGTGAGCGGCCCGGCCCGATCAGCGAGATTCCCATCCCGCAAGGCTCCCCGGTGCAGCGCGAATGGGCCCTGTTGTGCGACGCTCCCGACCTGCCGGCCTGCGTGACCGGATGGGAACACCCTGGGCAGGAGGGCAAGCCGGACGCCGACCGGGTATTCGAAGCGCTCTGGTCGGTGGACCCAGCCGTGGTCCGCAGCGCCACCATGATCGCTGCCGGGCTCGCCGAGGCCGCCAGCCCTGGCCGTTTTTCGCCGCTCCAGGCGCGGCTGGCCGAGTCGGCCGCCCCCGGTTCCGCCGACCTGCATAGGGCCAGCGGCCTGCTGGAACGCACTCTTGACTACCTGACGGCGAGATGGGCTGAAGGCCACGGGCCGGCTGGAACTCTGTCAGGCCGCGGGCCAGAATCGTGAGACATGGGACTGCTTACCGAAGATGAGATCACCGGCCGGCTGGCCGGTGTGCCTGGCTGGACACGCCAGGGCGACAGCATCGTCACGACGGTTACGGAGAGTGACTTCAAGGAGGCGATGCTCTTTGTCGGGGCAGTGGCGTACGTGGCCGAGCGGGCCAACCACCACCCGGACATCCTGATCGAATGGAACAAGGTGACGTTGACGCTGTCGACGCACTCGGCCGGGGGCCTCACCGGCGCCGACTTCGATCTGGCCCGGGTGATCAACGCGCTGAGCTGAGGCGCCGCCCCCGGAGCCCTGGCGTGCGGCCCGCGGCAATCGCCGCCCGGGCCGGTGCGAATACTGCCTTCGCCTGTGGACGGCGCCACGCCCCCGGGTGGCGCCGTCCACAGGACGAAGATCCCACCGCTCGTCGCGACCCTCGTGCGCTCAGCGCGTGACGGCCTCCGGCGATCGCGCCGGTGCGCGCCCGGCCGGGACGACGGTCCCCCTCCGCGACTCGCGGTTCCCCCGTTCCCGCGCGGTGCCGGTCCGTGGCCCGGGTCGCCTGCTCATGACCCGGTTGAGGGTCATGGCCAGATGGGCCTCGGACCTCGCTGACCCGGTAGTGGCCTGGACTCCTGGCCCCCGAGTGCCGCGCGGGGTTCTAGTTATACACGCTGCACTGAGTCGACTACAGCTAGTTATGACAACAGGTTGGCTAGAGGACTGCTGCGGCGTCAGAGCGTCCACCCATGCGATGAATTGGCAGGTCAGAGCCTGATTGCGGCAGTGAAACCCGGACTCCGACCGTTCCGGCCCGCCGCTTGTTGCGGTGGACAGGCCGCGCTTCGTGACTGGGCACGGGGGAGTGGCCCCGCCGTCGACTAGCCTGATCGGCGACGGACGGAGTCGACAGTACGGAGGCGGCAGCAGCGTGGCGATCGTGGCGCTGATCCTCTACGTGGTCACCGCGGCAGCGGGGGTTTCCCTGCTGGGCACCGGTGGTGCGGCCAGGCGCCGTGAGGCCGAGGCGGAAGCGGCTGAGGCGGAAGCGGCTGAGGCAGCGGGCACCAAGGAAGCCGCCGCGGGCGCCGAGACGACGCTGGCGACGGCGCAGGCCACGCCGGCGGCCGCCGAGACCGTCCGTGCGCCGGGCCTCCAGGCGAGACTCGCTGCAGTGCCGCTCACGGCCGACGGGAAACCGCCGCCCGGTCCCAAGGTCAAGGTGGTCGCGCCGCCCGGCGAGCACCCGCTGCTGGAGTTCAGTCATCCGGCGCTCGCGTTCACCGGTCTGGCCTGCTGGTTCATGTACGTGTTCGTGCGCTACACGCCGTTCGCCTGGATCTCCTTCGGCATCCTGATGGTCGCGATCGCCATCGGGTTCACCTGGCTGGTGCACAACATGCGAGCGGCCAGGCACCGCTTTAAGGGCGCCTGGCACTTCCCGCCGCGCCTGGTCTTGCTGCACGGCACGGCGGCCGCCGTCGCGATCCTGCTCTCCGTGCTGACCGCGCTCTCGGCGAGCCATGTCTGAGGCGCAGGGCTGCCGACATTCGCCTGGCAGTGATCATCCGGCTAGATCACTGAAAGCAGGCGCGCTGGCTCTTGCTCAGCCGAACTCGCACGGCAGGTGCTTGATGCCGTTTATGAAGCTGGACAGCAGGTAGTCAGGCTCGCCGGCCGCCCGGATGTCGGGGACGCGGCTGAACAGCTCCCGCAGCATGGCCGTGATCTCGCGCCTGGCCAGGTGAGCGCCGAGGCAGAAGTGCGGCCCGGCCGAGCCGAAGCCCACGTGCGGGTTGGGTGAGCGGGTGATGTCGAAGCGTTCCGGGTCCTCGAAGACCGTGTCGTCGCGGTTGGCCGCCTGGTACAAGAGCGCGGCCTTGTCGCCCTGGCGGTAGGCGTGCCCGTTCATCACGGCGTCGCGGGTCACCGTGCGCCGCATCCAGATCACCGGTGAGACGTAACGGACTATCTCCTCGACCGCGGGGCCGATCCGGCCCTCGAAGTCGGCCAGCAGCAGCTCACGCTGGTCGGGGTGCCGGGTAAACAGGTTCAGCGAATGCGAGATCGCGTTCCTGGTGGTCTCGTTGCCGGCCACCACGAGCAAGACGAAGAACGAGGCCAGCTCGGCCGGTGTGAGCTGCTCTCCGTCGATGTTGGCCGTGGCCAGGGCCGACACCAGGTCGTCCCTGGGTTCCGCCTGGCTGCGCTCGGCCAGGCCAGTTACCAGATCGGCGAGTTCCTGGCCGGCGGCGAGGATCTGCGTGATCGCCTCGTTCATGTCCTCGCTGATGAACTCGGGATCAGCGCCGGAGAGGATGATGTTGGTGTTCTTCAGCACCATCGCGTAGTGCTCGTCGTTGACCCCCATCATCTCGCAGATGATCTTGAGGGGAAGCCTCGCCGACACGTGCTGCACGAAGTCGCAGGGCCCGGTCTGCTGCAGCTCGTCCACGATGCTGGCGGCCGTGCGCTGCACGTCTTCCTCGAACTTCTTGATCATCTTCGGGGTGAATGCCCGGGATACGATCCGGCGCAGCCTGGCATGCCTGGGGTCATCCATGTTGATCATCGAGCCGAAGTACTCGTTGAACTCGGTCGGCAGGTCGATCAGGCTGGTCGCACCGTCGGCCGAGGAGAAGACCTCGGGGTTGCGACTCGCCTCGGTCACATCCGCGTGCCTGACCAGCGCGTAGTAACCACGCTCCGGCGTGCCGAACGGCGACTCGGGTGCCTCGAAGAACGGCGGCTGCGGCATGGCGCGCAGCTGCGCGAACGCGGCGTATCGCTCGGCGCGCGGCCGCTCCCAGAACTCGTTCTGCGACAGATCGAGCGGACCGCTGATGGGCTCGGGGCTGATGGGCTCGGGGGGTGAACTCGTCACGGCGGCGGCCTTCCCGACTAGAACTCCGTTCGGTTCCCCATAGTGGCACCCCCGGAGATGTCGGGAAAGGTCCGGCCCCGCCTCCGCGCTGATCGCTGAGTGCTTGGCGCTGAGTGCTGGCTGCTGGCTGCTCAGGATTGGATCGCGGTGCGCCCCCGGGTCGTGGTCCTCATGCCCGAGCCAGTCCTGGAGCCACCGGCGCCCGAGCCGGTCCTGGGGCCACCGATGCCCGAACTGGCCGCGCTCGCCGCGCCGGTCTCGGCGGCACCGGGCCGCCGCGCGTGCCTGCCTGGCTCGCTGGCCGGACTCGGGTCGCGGGTCATGATGGATATCGCTACCGCGCACGGCACACCGGTGATCTCCACGACCGTGCAGGCCATCGAGGCGCCGGCCACCCGCAACAGCAGCCAGCCATCGTCGTCGGCGATGTCGGCGACGACCGGTGAGGCGGCGGGGGTGCCCGCCGACGCGAGGCAGGCTGCTATGGCCCTGACCCGAGCGCCGAACAGGGCCGTGGGCTCGCCCCAGCCGCTGCGCAGCTGGTCCTCAATGTCCGCCAGGCCGGGTCCTGGTTCAGGGCCGTCGGCCGGCCCCGGGACCGCGGGCTCCCAGGCGCACGCCGCGCCCTCGGGTGCCCTGACGGTCAGCGCGAACTTCTCCAGCGGGCCGCTGCCGCGGACGGTGCACGTGATGGGAGGACCGCCCGCCTCGGCGCCGGGCTGGTCGTCAGGGGACGGCGATGGTTGCGGTACGACGGCGACCGGCTCTGCTGCCCGGTGCACACCCCGTGACCGTGCGTCCCGCGGCCCGGCGTCCCGCGGCGGTGCGCTCTGTGGCCGGACACCCCGCTGCGTGCCCTCGGGTTTGTCGGCACCGTCTGGCTCGCCACGATGGACGGCGACGTGCAGGTCGGGGTTCAATCCCATCGCCACAGCGCAGCGCTCCAGGTACACGGACAGCAGCGAGGGTGGCCACGGCTCGTCGCGACGCAGCGGCCCGGCGTCCGCGAGCCGTAGCCCGCGCCAGGTCACCAGCGACTGGCCGGAGCCGTTCACCGCCTCGACGTCCCAGACGTACTCGCGTGCCTGTGACGACCGCCGGTCCGCGTCCGGGGAGCCGGCCTGAGCTGGGACCGAGATAGCCGCCCGAGGCACGCCCGCCAGGCCGGACGAGCGCTGCTCGGGCACCACCGGAACGCGCGATCCTGCGGCGCTGGTTTCCACGGCCCGGATCTCCACGGCGCCGTCGGCGACGCTGCCGCTGAATGTGACGGCGTCGCAACCGGAAGGCAGCAGCCGCCGGTGCGGAACGCACGCCTGCAGCACGTGCCAGGTCGCGTCGTTGAGGCCAGCGCTGCCGAGGACCAGGCTCGCGTCGGCCACGCCGTCCAGGTAGCTGAACCAGGCCTCCGGGTCGCCGCCGCGTACCAGCGCGCGGCACGATCGCGACGTGACCTCGGGCAGCAGCGCCGCCCGCCGGAACTGCCCGGACTGGAAGCAGATCTCCTCGTACAGCTGAGTTCCGTCGATGATTCCGCTGTCGTCGGCGGGCATCTCGTCGAGCTCAGGCATGCGTGCGGCCAGCGATCGCAGGGTGGCGCGCGCGGCGTCCGCGCTGTGGAACGTGGCCCGGAAGTGATCGGTGGTGAAGCCACTCTCCGCGCACCGCAGCACGGCCGTGACCGTCCCGGCGGTAACCAGCGCGCAGATCCTGATCAGCGCGTGCGCGTCGTCGGAGCCAGCCGGAACCACGACGGGTGCGTTCATCGACACGGCGGTGAGCCGCCGCATCGGCCGCCCGGCCAGCGCCGCGACCACTTCGGCCATCGCTTCGAGCGCCATCGCCGCCGGAAGCACCGATATGCCGTCGATCCGGTGATCGGACAGGTAGGGATCGGTCCGCAGGGTCAGCCGGGCGTCACAGACGAGCTCGACTCCGGGGTAATGCACCCGGACGTTCTCCAGGAAGCGGCCGCGCCAGAGCTTCAGGTTCTCGGGGTCCGTCGCGGCGCCCGCGGCGATCGCGGGCGGCGCCGGCACACCCACCCGGCCGTGTACGGCGACCCGGCTCGGCATGCCTGGCGTCCCCAGTGTTTTCAGCAGCAGACGCGCGCCCTCGGTGACTGGAATGGCCGTCGCGCCGCAGGACGCTAGCTCCTCGGCCAGGCTGTCCCGCTGGCCGAGACCCGATCCCGACCAGGCCGGCCAGTCGACGTGCAGGGCACGGCACCGGGGGACGTCCCCGGCAATGCGCAGGGCCTGGTCGGCGAGCGAGCCGCTGGCCAGCGCCAGCAGGCCCTCACCGGCGAGCCCGTAAGGCTGCGCGATCGACCCGAACGTGACAATCAGCCGAAGCCGCTTTGCCGTGATCGCGCCGACCAGGCGGTCCAGGCTCATCGTCTCCGCCGAGACCTGAGCCCTGAGCTCGTCTTCGGTGAGCTCGGCGACCCGTCGCGGCCCGCCGACGCCAACCGCGTGCGCGACGGCCGTCACCGGGCCGAGGCGCCGCTCGATGCGCTGCAACGCGCGCTTGAGGGCTGCCGGGTTGGCCACGTCCACGGTCTCGATGGCCATCCGGACTTCGGCGGCTCTGAGCCGCTCCAGGCCGGCTTCCACCTCCTCGGTCTCGCCGGGGCCCTCCCGGCCGATCACCGCGATACGCGCGCCGCAGCAGGCGAGTACCTGGGCGAGGGCTAGGCCGGCGCCACCAGAGCCGCGGCTGACCAGCACCACATCGCCTGGACCCAGCGGGAATTCCGTCGATCCGGGGGTGTCGGTCGGCGTCATCACGACCGCGTTCGGGTTGCCGGCGTCGTCGATGACGAGTTCGCGGAACGTGCCGGGCTCTGTGGCGGCGAACCGCTGCGCGGCGCGGAGGCCCTCGGCGCTTTCCGGCACCCGGAGCACAGTGATGCCGAGTTCGGGATGCTCGGCGTGCAGACTGGCGCAGAAGCCGGTGAATCCCGGGCCGTGCGTGATCAGCACGAGCCGGCCGCTGCTGATCCCGTCACGGGCCGCGGCGAGCGCCACGGCACAGGAGTCCGGGTTGCCCGGCTCATCGACGACGGCCAGCGCACGATCGGCGGCGGAATCGTCGGGGAAAAGCTCCCGGACCAGTGCCCCGTACGCACGCTTGGTGGCAGCCCGGACGCGCCACGGCCGGTCATCGCCGGCCGGACGCGCGACGGCGGCCGGGTCGATGGCCCGGAGTTTCTCGGTGAAGCACCGGGCCCAGGACCTCACCCCGGCCACCGTGGCGGTCTGCGGCCCGTCGGGTGCCGCCGCCGGGCCGGGGGCGGGCCTGGCCGCAGCCGCTACACCGCCACGAGCCGCTATCGCGCGCTCGATCGGCGTGGTGCCACGAGCCGTTATCGCGCGGATCGCCGGGCTGACCGCTGGAGTGTTCTGCGCGGCTGGCGCCGCGGGCTTGGCCGGTGCCTCGTGCTTGGCGGGTGAGGCCGGCTCGGCGGGTGTGCCTTGGACGGCCGGTGCCGCGGGCTTGGCCGGTGCTGTCGGCTCCGCTGGTACGGCTGGTTTGGCGGGCGCGGCCGGCTTGGCGGGCGCCGTTGGTTCGGCCGGTGCGGCGGCCGCGACCGGTGCCGTCGCCCCGGCGGGTGTGGTCTGGCTCGGCCCTGCTGCCGGTTTGGCAGATGCCGTTGGCTCGGCCGGTGTGGCGGGTTTGGCCGGCGCGGTCGGCTTTATTTCTGCCGCGGGTCTCGCCGGTTCGGCAACGTTGCCCTGTTCGGGGACGTTGCCCTGCTCGGCCAGCTTTGCCGGTGTGGCAAACGCTGCCGGTGCGGCCAGCTTTGCCGGTGCGGCCTGCTCGGGCGCAGCGGCAGGCTTGGCGGGTGTGGCATGAGCTGCGGGTGTGGCGGGCTTGGCCGGTGCCGTCGGCTTGGCTGGTGCCCTGGGCGGGATCACCGAACCTGGCACGTCCGGCGTCGGCCGAGCGGCCGCAGCGCGCTCGGCCGCGGCCGCACGCCGTGCTGTAGCCGCCGCCTCGGCCAGCGTGGCGGGCGCGACCACGGGCACTTCGTCCGGCGTTCGCGGTGGCGTGGCCGACACCGGGGACTGGCATGGGTTGGTGATGAACGTCTGCTCTCGCCAGATGTCCAGCGGCCGGGACGGCCTCCCGGCGAACAGCAGCGCCGGCTGCGGCAACGCACCGGTCGCGAACAGCGCAGCCGCCGCGCGGATTTGGTCGGCGCCGCCGGCCTCGGCGCCAACGCCGGACCCCAGACCGACCGCGGGCACCTCGCACTGAACGGATGCCGCCTTGGACAGCGCCCCGCCGGGGCCGGTCTCCAGGAGCAGGCTCGCCCCGACGGCACCGGCGCTCAGCGCCTCGGCGAGCCCGGGTGAGCAGTCGAGCTGGGCGCAGAGAAGATCCGCTACATCGTCGGCGGAGCCGACCTCGCGCCCGATGGCCGCCGAGATCAGCCGGTGCCTGGGCGCCGCGATCGCGAGCCGCCCAACCGCCTCGCGGAGGCGGCTGGCGCGATCGCTGGTCGCCGTGGCCTTGGCATCGGTTTCGGCTGCGCCAGACGGGTCAGGCGTGGCGACGGCGTCCAGGATCTGCATGCGGGTGGCGGCGAGCGCGACGGCGTCGGCCTCGCTGAGGCAGCCCGCCCAGACCAGGCCGGCGATCTCGCCGTAGCCGTATCCGACTGCGGCGTTCGCGCGAACTCCGAGGTTGTCGAGCCAGCGAAGCGCGGCCAGCGGTGGGGACAGGGCACCGGCCTGATCGGCTGGCGCGTCATCGTCGGCGCTGGCGGCGGCGTCGGACAGCAGCAGCGTGACGCGGCCATCCGCGTCGTCGGCCGCGTAGATTCCCGGCCGCGACGAGAGCAGGCCATCGGCCAGGCCGGACAGCATGGCCGTGGCCTGGCTGGCCAGCCTGGCGAGCTGCTCCTGGTTCGAGGCGACGATCGCCAGCCGCACCGGTCCTTGGGTCGCGGCGTCACTCGCGAGCTGGACCGCGAGGTCACCGAGCTCTGCGTCCGACAGCCAGGGCGCGATGTGGGCGATCCGGGCCAGGATCGCGGCCAGTGCATTGCGGTCCGGGGCGTGCAACAGGTAAGGGGTGGCCGTGGTCGTGCTGCCGGCAGCCAGCACCGGGACCGCGGCCGACCCGGATTCCGCTTGCCGGGCCCGTGACCCGCGCTTGCGTTCATGCCGTCCGCGAACCGGCTCGCTGCGCAGCACGATGTGGACGTTGATACCGGAGCCCATCGCGCTGACACCGGCGATCCGCGGCCCGTCCGGCCACGGCTCGGGCTCGGACGGCAGCCGCAGACCCGCTTCTGCGCTGCGCAGCAGCGGGTGCGGCTTCGTTACGCCGGTCGCCGGCGGGATGTAGCCGGTGCTCATCGCGAGCACCGTCTTGATCAGGCCCGCCGCGCCGGCAGCCGCCTTGGCGTTCCCGATGTTGGCCTTGATCGAACCGAGCGCCGCGACGCTGTGCGCGTCGGCGCGCAGCTCGGCGAGCGCGTGCAATTCGGTGCTGTCGGCCGCAGGAGTGCCAGCGCCGTGCCCCTCGATGAGCTGGACGTCGGCGGGTGCGATCCCGGCTCGCCGGTACGCCCGGCGCAGCGCGAGGAGCTGGCTGGCTGCGTCCGGCACAGACGTGCTGGCCTGAGCGGCCGATGACGTGCCCCAGCCCGTGATCTCGGCGTAGACCGGCAGCTTGGCTGTGCGGGCGTCAGCCGACCGCATCAGAACGAGCACGCCGCAGCCTTCTCCGGGCAGGAACCCGGTCGGGTTCTCGTCGTAGATGCGTACGTCACCGCGAGCGAGGGCACCGGTCTTGGCCAGCCCGACTAGCTCCAGGGGGTCGAGGCTGAGATCCACGCCGCCCGCGAGCGCGACGTCGAGGTCGCCGTCGGCCAGGGCGGCACAGGCGGAAGCCACGGCGAGCAGCGCCGAGGCCTGTGCCCCGTCCACCGCGTAGCCGCCGCCCCGGAACCCGAAGAAGCCGCAGATCCTGGACGCGATGACGGCGGGCGTGCTGCCCGCGAGCGTTTCGTCGGTCACGGGGGGGAACGGCGCCAGGTAGCGCTGTGCCGCGTGCTCCAGCACCGGGATGGCGCGTTCCCTCGGGATGTCACCGGCGGCCAGCGCTTCGGTCAGCACCCGCCGGACATATGGCCAGCGCAGCCGCAGCGCGGCAGCGCGCGACCAGTCGCCGGTCAGGGTGTTGCCGATGATCACGCCGGTTCGGCTGCTGGCTAGGCCCTGGCCTAACGCGAACCCCGCTCCGGCGAGCGCCCGCGCTGACGTCTCGAGCGCCAGCCACTGGGCGGGGTCGGTTGCCTGGTAAACGGCGGCAGGCACACCGAACGCCGCCAGGTCGAACTGCCACCCCTCAAGCACGGCCGCCCGGGCGCTATAGGTAGCGTCGGGTGTTGCCCGATCAGCGCTGTAGTAGTCGGTGAGGTCCAGTCGGCTCAGCGGCAGTCTGCGGAAGGCCCGGCGTCCGGTCAGCACGAGGTCAAGCAGCTGAGCCGGGTCGTCGGCGTCGGGGAAGCGGCACCCCATGCCGATGATCGCGATCGGCGAGCCGCTGGCGCCGTCATCCGCCTCGCCATTTGAAGCCTGCGGCCGGGTTCGGGGCCCAGTGAATTCGAGTTCCTGATCACGTTGTTTGTGATTCAGAAAATACCGAACTGGGCGCAAGGACTCCGCGCGCGACCGAATATCCATTATTACCTTTTCCCCCGAAAACTGGCCTGATCCCCCGTGGGCCTGCCCAGCCATCTGCGCACCCGCCGACCGGCCAACCGGTACTGACGGTTTCCCCGGCCGCCCTCGCCCTCCCCAAGGCGTCGGCGGACAGCATCATGGATGGGTGAGACGACATTATTGGTGGCGCGTTCGACGGTCAAGGTGAAAACGCGAACGCGCTGTATGAGGCATGGGGCCCTTCACAAGAATTGGGCTGCGGTCCCACTTGTGCCATGATCGAGGAGAATTTGGCACGCTATAGGGGAACAATTCGCTGCAATGCCGGTGCAGCGATCTGACGGCTGCCTGCGAGGAGAGTGCGATGCGGCTCACGGTGACCTCCCACCTGACACTTGATGGAGTGATGCAGAGCAACGGGAAGCCCGAACCTGAGCTGAACGACGGCTTTGAGCAGGGCGGCTGGCAGGTGCCGTACTTTGATCCGGATATGGACCGGCTCACCGCGGACTGGATCGGCGCGGCCGATGCCTTCCTGTTCGGACGCAAGACCTATGAGCTCTTTGCGGACTACTGGTCACAGGTCACCGATCCCGGCGACCCGAGGGCAACTCGGCTGAACACCCTGCCCAAGTACGTCGTGTCCACCACCCTGGACCGAGTGGAGTGGAACAACTCGGTTCTGCTCAAGGGTGATGTGGCCGAAGAGGTCGCAAAGCTGAAACGCCAGCCCGGTCGCGAGGTCCAGGTTCACGGGAGCGCGGCACTCATCCGGACCCTCATGAAGCACGGCCTCATCGACGAGTATCGCCTGCTCATCCACCCCGTCGTCTTGGGCAATGGCGCGCGTCTGTTCGCAGACGGGACCACCCCGGCTGCTCTCGAGCTCATTGGCACGAAGACCACCAGCCGCGGGGTGGTCGCCCACATCTACCTGCCGTCGGGGAAGCCTGTCTACGGCTCGGCCGCCGCCGAGCAAGAGGATGGAGTGGTCAAGGACTCGGTGAGCCGGCAAGCCTCCAGGTAGACGGCCGCCTAACGGAAGAACAGGCAGACGGCCGCTGCTGGACTCGCACCGGTGGGGTTGCTCCTGCTTGGCGGCATCCCCTGCCGTTTCGTTGCGCTACCCTTGGCCCATGCGTTCTGAACGGCTGCTTCTTACTTAGCCGCGCCAGCTGAGTGATCGTTGGCGCGGCTGCCCCTCGTGACCGGGGGGCAGTTTTTTTGAAGCAGGCTCTCTGGGAGTCAGCCCGGGAACGTGATCGGATCTAGCTAATCGCGAGGGACCAATGAAGGCCGCTGAGGACGCGGGACAGGGCGGGCACGCCGCCGCCGAACGGGCGCCGGGCCACGAAGCTGCACGTGGCGAGCCCTACGACCCGCGGACGGTGCAGGAGAAGTGGCAGGAACGCTGGGCGGCGCTCGACCCGTTCCGCGCCAGCGATGACGCCTCGGACGGACGGCCCCGCACCTATCTGCTCGACATGTTCCCGTACCCGTCCGGCGACCTGCACATGGGGCACGCCGAGGCGTACGCGATCGGAGACGCGGTAGCGCGCTACTTCTTCCAGCGCGGCCACAACGTGCTGCACCCGATCGGCTGGGACGCATTCGGGCTGCCCGCCGAGAACGCCGCGATCCGGAACAACTCCCACCCGGCCGACTGGACCTACAAGAACATCGACACGCAGGCCGCCTCGTTCCGGCGGTATGCGGTCTCGTTCGACTGGTCCCGGCGGCTGTATACGTGCGACCCGAGCTACTACCGCTGGAACCAGTGGCTGTTCCTGCGGTTCTACGAGCGCGGGCTCGCCTACCGCAAGGACGGCTACGTCAACTGGTGCCCGGTCGATCAGACCGTGCTCGCCAACGAGCAAGTGATCGCGGGCCGGTGCGAGCGCTGCGGCGCCGAGGTGGTCCGCCGGGTGCTGACCCAGTGGTACTTCAGGATCACCGAGTACGCCGACCGGCTGCTCGAGGGGATGAAGGAACTGGAAGGGCTGTGGCCCGAGCCGGTCCTGATGATGCAGCGGAACTGGATCGGGCGCAGCGAGGGCGCCGAGGTGCAGTTCACGATCGAGGGCCGGGACGAGCCGGTCACCGTGTTCACCACCCGCCCGGACACGCTGTACGGGGCGACGTTCTTCGTGATCGCGGCCGACTCGCCGCTGGCCGCCGAGGTCTGTGCGCCGGAGCAGCGTGCCGCGCTGGATGAGTACCTGACCCAGGTGCGCAAGCTGACCGACATCGAGCGCCAGGCCACGGAGCGCGAAAAGACCGGCGTGTTCCTGGGCAGGTACGCGATCAACCCGGTCAACGGCGAGCACATCCCGGTCTGGGCCGCCGACTACGTGCTGCCGGACTACGGCACCGGGGCGATCATGGCCGTGCCCGCGCACGATCAGCGCGACCTGGACTTCGCCCGGGCGTTCGGGCTGCCGGTCCGCGTGGTGGTGCAGACCGATTCCGCCGACCCGGCCGAGACAGGGGCCGCCACCCCCGGGGACGGAGAGCTGATCAACTCGGGCCCGATCGACGGGCTGCCCAAGGCCCAGGCGATCACGGCGATCATCGACCTGCTGGCCCAGCGTGGCCTGGGCCGCCCTGCGGTCAACTACCGGCTGCGCGACTGGCTGCTGTCGCGGCAGCGGTTCTGGGGCACGCCGATCCCGATCGTGTACTGCCCGTCGTGCGGCGAGGTGCCGGTGCCGGATGACCAGCTTCCCGTGCTCCTGCCCGACCTGCGCGGCCAGGATCTGGCGCCGAAGGGTGTCTCTCCGCTGGCGGCGGCCGAGGACTGGGTGAACACCGAGTGCCCGAAGTGCGGTGGCCCGGCCAAGCGGGACACCGACACGATGGACACGTTCGTCGACTCGTCGTGGTACTTCCTGCGGTACTGCTCGCCGTCCTACGAGCACGGGCCGTTCGACGTTGAAGCGGTGCGCCGGTGGAACCCCGTGTACCTGTACGTGGGGGGCAGCGAGCACGCGATCTTGCACCTGATGTACAGCCGGTTCTTCGTCAAGGTCCTGCACGACATGCGCATGGTCGACTTCGACGAGCCGTTCACCCGGCTGCTCAACCAGGGCCAGGTGATCAACCAGGGCCGGGCGATGTCGAAGTCCCTGGGCAACGGCGTCGACCTGGGGGAACAGCTCGCCGCGCACGGGGTCGACGCGATCCGGCTGACGATGATCTTTGCCAGCCCGCCCGCCGATGACATCGACTGGGCCGACGTGCGGCCTGAGGCATCGGTCAAGTTCCTCGGCCGGGTTTGGCGGCTCGCCGCCGAGGTCGGGACCGGGGCACCGGCCACCCCGCTGGATGACGGCGACCTCGAGCTGCGGCGGGTGACGCACCGGACCATCGACGAAGTCACCAGGCTGGTCGAGGCCAGGAGGCTGAACGTGGCGGTGGCGCGGCTGATGGAACTGGTCAGCGCCGCACGCCGGGCGATTGACTCCGGGCCGGGCGCCGCCGACTCCGCGGTGCGCGAGGCGACCGAGACTCTGATCGTTCTGCTGTCGCTGTTCGCGCCGTACACCGCCGAGGAGTGCTGGGAGCTGCTCGGCCACCAGCCGTCCGTGGCGACGGCGGGTTGGCCAACCGCCGATCCAGCGCTGCTCGTTCATGACATGGTGACGTGTGTCGTCCAGGTCGGCGGCAAGGTGCGGGACCGCCTCGAGGTTCCGCCGGGGATCGGCGACGACGAACTGCGCGGGCTGGCGCTGGCAGCGCCCGGGGCGAGCCGGGCGCTGGCCGGACGCGACGTGCGCACCGTGATCGTGCGGGCGCCGAAGCTGGTCAACATCGTGCCAGCCTGATCTCTGGCGAGACCGGCACCAGGATCGTCGCCTGGTAGCTGGCTCTCCTCAGACCCGGCGCAGCACCGCCACGACCTTGCCGAGGATCGTCACGTCGTTGGCGGCGATCGGAGTGTAGGCCGGGTTGTGCGGCATCAGCCAGATGTTGCCATCGCTGGAGCGTTTGAACGTCTTGACCGTCGCCTCGCCGTCGAGCATGGCGGCCACGATCTCACCGTTCTCCGCCACCTTCTGCTCGCGCACCACGACCCAGTCGCCGTCGGTGATTGCCGCATTGATCATCGAGTCACCCACGACCCGCAGCAGGAACAGCGTGCCCTCGCCCACGATCTGCCTGGGCAGCGGGAAGATGTCCTCGATTGCCTGTTCGGCAAGGATCGGGCCACCGGCTGCAATGCGGCCGACCATCGGCACGTAGGCCGCCTCCTGCGAGGCGATGTCCATCGGCGGCTCTTCCTCGGTGACGCCCTGATCGGGGGCTCCCTGCTCGGGGCGAATCGCCGGGTGGCCAGGCAGCCGGACCTCGACCGTGCGCGGCCGGCCGATGTCGCGGCGCAGGTATCCCTTCCGCTGCAGCGTGGAAAGTTGATAGGAGACGCTGGAGGTGCTGGTCAGCCCCACCGCCTCGCCGATCTCCCGCATCGATGGCGGATAACCACGGCGCTGCACCGAGTCGCGGATGACCTGCAGGACCTTGCGCTGGCGCCAGGTCAGCACGTGGTCCGGGTCGGGCTTTTCGGGCAGGTCCGCCACGACGGTGGGAACGGTGCCCTTTGGCTTCCGCCCTGGCCGCCCCTTGGGTCGCTCGCCAATGGCGGGCGAGGACGCTAGCGCCCCCCCGTCCTCATTAGTACTGCTCATCGTCGGGCCTCCGGCTAGCTGGTGTGGGTCATCGATGACGTTAGCGGTTTCGAACACCGATCTCAAACATCTGTTCGACACGCGCCGAAAGTGTCGGACCCCTGCGATATGACTGTACCGTAGCTTCGTTCGATCGAACGCTATTTTGATAGAACAAGAGTACGATCGAACAGTCATTCGGGTGAGGGAGGCCGGGAATGAGCGTGATGAGCGCGGCAGAGGCTGGCCAGGCGGCTGGGGCTAGCCCGGAGGTTCCGCTGCAGCCACTGCGTATCGCCAGGTCAGCAGCTGGCCAGGACGATCCGGGCGCGGCCGGAGACTGGATGGGCTGCGGCGACGAGACGTCCGCGGAGACGGGCGTTATCGAGGGCAGCGCGAGTGCGCTGCGCGTCACTCAGGTCCGGATGGTGCGCGAGGTCAGGGTTAGCACGCTGCGAGCCGAGGAGGCCGGGCTCGGGATCGTGCCGCAGCCCCGGGCAACGGCGCGGGAGGGGGCAGCGGCGCCGCGGACCAGGATGGCGGCGCGGGCAGGGATGGCGACGTCGGCCCACCTAGCCACTCAGGCACCGGCGTCCGGCCGGCCCGTGACGGCAAGCCAGATTCAGGGGGCAACCCAAATTCCGGCTGCCAGCCAGGCCCGGGTAACCGGCCAGGCGCCTGCGGCGAGCCAGGCGCGGGTGGCACAGCAGGTCCGCGTGACGAGGCAGGCCCGCGTGGCCAGGCAGGCCCGCGTGGCCAGGCAGGCTCGCGTGACGAGGCAGGCCCGGGTGACCGGGCAGGCCCGGGTGACCAGGCAGGCCCGGGTGACCAGGCAGGCCCGGGTGACGACACAGGCCCGGGTGACGACACAGGCCCCGGTCACGACACAGGCCCCGGTCACGACACAGGCCCGGGTGGCGCTGCGGCCCGGACCGGTGCGGCTCACCCGGCGGGGACGGCGGGTCGTGGCCGGGCTCGTGATCGGCGTCATCATCGTCGCGGTGACGGTGCTCTGGATGAGCGTTGCCGGGAGCGTGCAGGCATCCAGCAACGGCTCGGCGGCGGGGTCGCCCTACCGCGGCATGACCCAGGTCGTGGTCCGGCCCGGGCAGAGCCTCTGGTCGATCGCCACGGCGGCCGAGCCGTCGGGGAACCTGTGGCCGGTGGTACAGCAGATCATCAACGTGAACGCCCTGAGCAGCGCTAATGTTCAGGCGGGGCAGCTTCTCTGGGTTCCGCGCAGCTGATCAAAACCGGACGCGGTCCCACCCGCCTCCCCATTTCCCCTGCGCGGCCCGGCGTCTTCCCTCTGCGCCGCCCGGCGTCGCGACACGCCGGCGGACGCGGCCAATCGGCGCCGGCCAGGCGCGTGGCGGCCCGGCCGACCGGTGCCCGCATACCGAACGAATCGGCGTGGCGTTCCGGGAGAGCTTGCATCTTGGCGCGGAACAGACCACAATATCTAGTAGTTACAACGCTGTAGTTTTCCTATAGCTTGTGTTAGAGCGGGAACAGCGGGAGCACCTGAGGGGAGGTGGATCGCGTGTACTGTCCGTATTGTCGGCACCCGGACAGCAGGGTCATCGACAGCCGGACCGCCGAAGACGGGGCGGCGATCCGCCGCCGGAGGTCCTGCCCGGCCTGCGGCCGCCGTTTCACCACCCAGGAGACGGTCATTCTCATGGTGGCGAAGCGCAGCGGCGTGACCGAGCCGTTCAACCGGGACAAGATCGTCCGGGGCGTGCAGCGTGCCTGCCAGGGCAGGCCGGTCAGCGAGGATCAGCTCGCGATCCTGGCCCAGCGGGTGGAGGACGCGATCCGCAGCCGCGGCAGCGGGGAAGTTCCGTCGCACGAGGTGGGTCTCGCGATCCTGGGGCCGCTTCGTGACCTCGACGAGGTCGCCTACCTGCGATTTGCCTCTGTGTACCGGGGATTCGAGTCACTTGCTGACTTCGAGGAAGAAATAGCCGGGCTGCGCCGCGAACGCGATCGCGGCTGGCGCTCCGGAGACGATGACGGGCCAAGGCTCTCCCCAGGGGACGGGGACCCGCCGCGGCCCAAGGGGCGAGGCCCATCCGATGGCCTGGAGTCCGCAGACCGGCAGCGTGCCGACGCCCGGTGAAGCGGCCGGCGATCAACATCAGACGTCAACCACAGAGGTTGCAAGAACTGTCGCAAAAACACAGATCAGCGGAACCACGGGGGCTGCCAAGGCCCACGACGAAACCAGACGGAGCCCTGAAGGGGGAGCAGATGACCGAGACAACGGCTAGCGGGGCGGCTCAGGACGGCACCGGCGCGCGCAAGGGCCTGACCATCAGCCGCATCAACACCCGCGACGGCGTTCATCCCTATGACGAGATCACCTGGGAGCGCCGCGACGTTGTCATGACCAACTGGAGAGACGGGTCGGTCAATTTTGAGCAGAGGGGCGTGGAGTTCCCCGATTTCTGGTCGGTCAACGCCGCCAACATCGTCACGACCAAGTACTTCCGCGGCGCCGTGGGGACGGGGCAGCGCGAGTGGAGCCTGAAGCAGCTCGTCGACCGGGTGGTCGGGACCTACACGGCGGCCGGGCGTGAGCACGGCTACTTCGCCACCGACGCCGACGCGGAGATCTTCAACCACGAGCTCACCTATGCGCTGATCCACCAGGTGTTCAGCTTCAACTCGCCGGTCTGGTTCAACGTCGGGACCTCGTCGCCGCAGCAGGTGTCGGCCTGCCAGCCGTACGACGCGCTAGTCAGCACCCCGCAGGGTCCGATGCCGATCGGGAGCCTGGTCGAGGGCGACGCCGTTGGCACCAAGGTTCACGACGCCTACGGCACCACCCGGGTCGTCGCGGTCAAGGCCAACGGGGTCAAGGACGTGCTCCGGGTGCACACCTTCGAGGGCCAGTCGCTCGACGTGACCGCCGACCACCTGGTCTGGCGCGCGACCGACCTTGTCGTCGGCGAGTTCACCGTGGCCGGGTTCCTCCGCGTCGGTGACCATCTGCTGGACGTATCGCCCGACTTCGGCGGCTCGGACCGCCAGCTCGTCAAGGTCAGCAAGATCGAGCGTCTCGGCCCGATGGAGGTCTATGACATCCAGACCGAGAGCGGCGAGTACCTGTCCGGCAGCACCGCGAGCCTGCGCGTGCACAACTGCTTCATCCTGGCCGTGGACGACACGATGGACTCGATCCTCGAGTGGTACCGCGAGGAGGGGCTCATCTTCAAGGGCGGCTCGGGTGCCGGGGTAAACCTGTCCAGGATCCGGTCGAGCAAGGAGCTCCTGTCCTCGGGCGGGACCGCCAGCGGCCCGGTCTCGTTCATGCGCGGCGCCGACGCCTCGGCAGGGACGATCAAGTCGGGCGGCGCAACCAGGCGCGCGGCCAAGATGGTGGTGCTCGACGTCGACCACCCCGACATCGAGGATTTCATCGTCACCAAGGCACGCGAGGAGGCGAAGGTCAGGGTCCTGCGGGACGCGGGCTTCGACATGGACCTCGGCGGTAAGGACATCATCAGCGTCCAGTATCAGAACGCGAACAACTCGGTGCGGGTCAGCGACGAGTTCATGCACGCCGTCGAGGACGGCGGCACGTTCGGCCTCGCCGCCCGGCGTAGCGGCGAGGTCGTGCAGACCGTCGAAGCCAAGAAACTGTTCCGGCAGATGGCGCAGGCGGCGTGGGAATGCGCCGACCCGGGCATTCAGTACGACAGCACGATCAACGACTGGCACACCTGCCCGGAATCCGGACGGATCACGGCCAGTAATCCTTGTAGTGAGTATGTACATCTAGATAACTCGTCGTGCAACCTGGCCAGCATCAACCTGATGAAGTTCCTGCGCGAGGACGACTCGTTCGACGTCGAGCGGTTCGAGAAGATCACCGAGCTGATCATCACGGCGATGGACATCTCGATCTGCTTCGCCGACTTCCCGACCGAGAAGATAACCGCCACCACCCGGGCCTACCGGCAGCTCGGCATCGGTTACGCGAACCTCGGCGCGCTGCTGATGGCTACGGGGCACGCCTACGACTCCAAGGGCGGCCGGGCCATCGCCGCGGCCATTACCGCGCACATGACCGGCACTGCCTACCGGCGCTCCGCCGAGCTGGCCGCGGTGGTCGGCCCGTACGACGGCTACGCCCGCAACGCGACCGCGCACAAGCGGGTGATGACCAAGCACGCGGCGGCCAGCGCGGAGATCAAGGCCCTCGGCGGCATGGACGACGCAATCATCGCGGCCGCCAACAAGGTCTGGGCCAGCTGCATCGAGCTCGGCGAGGTGAACGGCTACCGGAACGCGCAGGCCAGCCTGCTCGCGCCGACAGGCTGCCTGACCGGTGAGTCCCTTATAACGACCGACCGAGGGCTCGTTCGTCTGTCCGAACTTGGCGACGTCTACGGAGATCGCTGGCAGAACCTCGAGCTGGCGGTGTCCACGGACGACGGCCCACGCCAAGCCACCAGGTTTTTCGTGAATGGCGAAGAGCCGACTCGGTGCATAGTCACCGAGGGCGGGTACCGAATCCAGGGGACCCTGACCCATCGGGTCAAGGTCGTGAACCCAGCTTCGGGCGCGTGGGAGTGGAAGCGGCTCGCCGACATCTCGGCGGTGGATGTTGTTCCCGTTCAGCTCGGCACCATGATTGGCGAGCCACGCCGGGTTCCGCTTCCGGTTCTCGATCAGGCCTATTACACCGATGACCGGCACCTGCAGGTGCCTGATGCGGTCACCGCCGACCTGGCCGAACTCGTCGGCTACTTCATGGGCGACGGCAGCCTGCACGCCAAGGGAATCCGCCTGTGCGTCGCCGACACCGACCTCGATGTCGTAGCCAGGATCGAGGTACTGGCCAAAGACCTGTTCGGCCTGCAGCCTGTCGTCACCCAGCAGCCTGGTTATCAGGAGGTGAGCCTGCAATCCGTGCGCCTGGCGCGTTGGTGGCAGGCGGCAGGCTTCTCCAAGGTTCTGCCCGAGGCCGGTCACACCGGCAAGGGATGGGTTTCCCGGATTCCCTCGGCGATTTTGGAAACCAACAGGCCAGCCGTCTACGGCGCCTTCCTGCGCGGGCTCTTCGAGGCTGACGGAACCGTACTGGAGGGGGTTCCCAGCGTTTCGACAGCGAGCGAGTCCTTTGCCGCGGAGGTGCGGACCGCTGCGCTGGCTCTCGGTCTTGGGACGACCACCAGGCAGACGAGGAGCGGCTGGGGTGGCCCCATTTTCCAGGTGCGGCTCCGCAACGTCGACCACGCGCTGAACTTCGCCGAGATTGTCGGTTTCATCGGCCAGCGCAAGTCTGAGCTGCTGGTCTTCCTCGAGCCAGACTCGTCAGCCAAGAAGGATTATATCTATCTGCCCAGACAGGACTGGAACGATCTGGCGCCGGTCGGGCACCCGCTGCATGGCGCGATGACCCAGTCCCTCTACAAGTCCCACGGTGTCCCCAGGATGATGGCCCGCCGCCTCTTCGAAGAGACCCTGGACGAGCGGCTGGGACGAGCGCTTGGGTACCTGTTCGAGCGGGTGGCGAGCAACGAGGACGGCGGCGTCCAGCCGACCTACGACCTGTCCGTGCCCGACAACGTGACCTACGTCGCGAACGGGCTGGTGAGCCATAACACCATCGGCCTCATGATGGACTGCGACACCACCGGGGTGGAGCCGGACCTGGCGCTGGTGAAGTTCAAGAAGCTCGTCGGCGGTGGCTCCATGCAGATCGTCAACCAGACGGTGCCGCGGGCGCTGAAGAACCTGGGCTACCAGCCGGAGCAGGCCGAGGCCATCGTCGAGTACATCTCCCAGAACAGTCACGTGGTCGACGCCCCCGGGCTGCGGCCGGAGCACTATGAGGTCTTCGACTGCGCGATGGGCGAGCGGGCGATCAGCCCGATGGGTCACGTCCGGATGCTCGCGGCCGTCCAGCCTCACCTGAGCGGGTCCATCTCCAAGACGGTGAACATGCCGGAGTCCGCCACGGTCGAGGACGTCGAGAAGATCTACTTCGAGGGCTGGAAGCTCGGCCTGAAGGCGCTGGCGATCTACCGCGACAACTGCAAGGTGGGCCAGCCGCTGTCGATCGCGAAGAAGAAGCCGGCCGAGGTGGAGGCGACCGCGGCGCCGCATGAGGTCCGCCCGGTGCGTCGGCGGCTGCCCAAGCAGCGGACGGCGATGGTCACCCGGTTCTCGGTGGCGGGCGCCGAGGGTTATATGACCGCCTCGAGCTACCCGGGTGACGGGATCGGCGAGGTCTTCCTCAAGCTCGGCAAGCAGGGCTCGACCCTGGCCGGCGTGATGGACGCATTCTCGATCGCGATCTCGGTCGGCCTGCAGTACGGGATCCCGCTGGAGTCGTACGTCGCGAAGTTCACGAACATGCGGTTCGACCCCGCCGGGATCACCGACGACCCGGACATCCGGATGGCCAGTTCGGTGATGGACTACATCTTCCGCCGCCTGGCCCTCGACCACCTGTCCTACGACCAGCGCTCCGAGCTGGGCATCCTGTCGGTGGCCGAGCGGTCGGCCGCGCTGAGCGGCGCGGACCAGGCGGCCCCGGCAGACGACGTCGATCCCGACGAACTGGCCCAGTCGGTGCAGGTGGAGCAGCCACAACACCAGGAAAGCCAGAGGCCGGAACGGGACGCCACGGGGGACTCGTTCGCCCCGCACAGCTCAACCGAGCTCGTCGAGGCTCAGCAGGGGCGCCATGCCGACGCGCCGCTATGCCTGAACTGCGGCACGAAGATGCGGCCCGCCGGAAGCTGCTACGTCTGCGAGGGCTGCGGCTCCACCAGCGGCTGCAGCTGAAAGTCCTGTTATGTGAGAACACCCACGTAAAGAGGGGGTCGGCCGTCACGGTCGACCCCCTCGTGGCTGCCAGGGCAATCGTCGGGCGACGGGGCGAAGTCAGCGGTCGTACCGCGCCCTCGCGTCTGGGGTGATGGGGGCGAAGAGGTTCACGAGGCCGCCGTCGGGGTCGCGCAGGATCATCGAGCGGTTGCCCCATGGCATGTCGGTCGGCTCCAGCACGATTTCCGGCATCGACTCCGGGGCGAGACGCGCGAGGCGCTTGCGGGCTGCGTCAACGTCATCGACGCGTAGCTCGACTATGACGGAGTGGTTGCGGGCGGGGGCCGGGGCGGCGTCCCCGAGCATCCCGACGGTCACCGGGGCGCCGATGGCGATGGTCCCGGCGGGAGTCTGGAGCTCGGCGAAGACCGGGGCGGGCCGGGTGGCGGGCAGGCCGGTCACCTGCTCCCAGAAGGCCGCGAGGCGCTCAACGTTGTCGGTGATCACGCGGACTGAGACGAATTCCATGACGGTTCCTTTCGGTCGACGTGTCCCACGCTAGAGTGGATACTGGACAAAATCCGTCCACTATTTCCGAAAAGAATTTCCGCATGGCCAAGCCTCTCGCCCGTGTCCTGACGCTGCTGGACATCCTTCAGGCAGGCGGCACCCGGACGTTGCGCGAACTCGCTGAGCGGCTCGGAGTCGACGAGCGGACCGTCCGGCGTTACGTTGACCACCTGCTGGATCTTGGCGTGCCGGTCGAGTCCGTAAGGGGGCGGTACGGCGGCTACCGGCTGGCACCTGGTTACCGGATGCCGCCGCTGATGCTCACCGACGACGAGGCGCTGGCCGTCATCCTCGGCCTGACCGGTGTACAGCACGCGGCCCTGGCGCCGCACGCCCCGGCTGCAGCGAGAGCCTGGGCAAGGTGCGGCGGGTGTTGGTCCGGGCTGCTTGCCGCCCGGCTCGATGCGCTCGTTGCGGCGACTTTCTACACTGACGGCCGAAGCCCGGTGACTCCCGAGACGGGCATCCTGCTGTCTGTTGCGGGGGCCGCCGTCGAGCGGCGACCGCTCGCCATCACGTACACCGACAGGAACGGCCGGGCCACCGACCGGGTGCTTCACCCGTATGGCGTTGTCGCGCACCACGGTCGGTGGTATG
The DNA here is from genome assembly GCA_963778075.1 of uncultured Actinomycetota bacterium. GTDB lineage: Bacteria > Actinomycetota > Actinomycetes > Streptosporangiales > Streptosporangiaceae > JASHPR01. Next base: position 531,991 of record CAVZTJ010000003.1, read on the forward strand.
TCACTGGGCTCGATTCGCGCAGCGGCGAGGTGCGCTCCTTCCGCCTGGACCGGGTTACCACTGCATCCGTCCAGAACGGGCAGTTCCAGGTACCAGCCGGGTTCGACCCGGCGGCGGTGGTGGCCGAGGCGGTCTCCGGGGCGTCGTACTCGCACGCGGTCTCGGTGCGGGTCCATGGCAGCGAACATGCGGTGCGACTGCGAATGCCAGGGCCCATCGCCGTCATCGAACCGGCTGGACGGGGAGCCTGGGCTGGGTACGGGTACTGTGGCGTGCCGAGCGCCTCGACTGGGTCCCGTCGGCCCTCGCCGGCCTCGGACTTCCGTTTGTCATCGAGGAGCCGGACGAACTGCGTGACCGGGTGCGGGCGCTGGCCGGGCGACTCACGTCGTGGGCCGGCGACCGGTGACGGAGGACGCGCCAGGCTGGGTCGTAGAAGTATGCCGAATCCGTAGTTGCTCAGCGAGGCGATCGAGGACGCGGCCAACTACCGGCGGCGGGTGTGCCGAGATTGCCCTGATCGACGCTGGAATTACGTTGTTTAGCAAGTGCTCTGCGTCGGCACGCGAGACTAATGCGGGGGAAGCAGGCCGGCCAGGATCCTGACCATCGCGCGCTCGAACAAGTCGTCTTGTGGTCTGGCGGGGTCCGCGGACGGTGTGTCGCCTAGGACAGCCGCTAGGTGCGGGTGTGGCCGTCGCCGCGATCTGCGCAAGGTAGGCGGTCAGCTCGCTTTGCCATTGGGCGGCGTCCTGTCCGGCTTGCCGCTGCTCGAGCTCGGTCTGCGCGGTTAGCCTGACAGCCCCGGAGAAGAGCCCGATGGTCTCCAGCTTGGCCGGACCGGACATGTCCACGCCCGACAGAGCGGCGAGGCAGTGCTCGATGAATGCGATGGCGTTCGGCCCCGGGATCGGGATCGGGGCAGCCGGGATGTCGAGGAGCCACGGGTGCCGCAAATACAGGGCGTGGCCTTCGCGGGCGATCGCCAGCAGCCGGGCGGCCGGTTTCCCAGAGCCTGCCCCCTCATAGGTGAGCTCGCCACGTGCCTGGTCGGCCATGAGCTCGAGGAGCTCGGCCCTGTTGGTGACGTACCGGTATAGCGACGAGGGGCCGGTCCCGATTGCCGCGGCGACGTTGCGCATGGTCACCGTGCCAAGGCCGGCTGCGTCAGCCAGTGCGATGCCAGTGGACGCGATCTCGCTGCGGCTGTGCTCGGGTATCGGCCCGCGGCCCGGTCGCTCCGGGCGGGTCCAGATGCTGCGGCCAGCTGGCTTCTTCTCGATCATTGCGAACACTGTACTCAGTGAGCTAGACTCACAATATAGCGAACGCCGATCGCAGTTATTGATGAGGGGCAGAGCATGACGGCAGCAAAAGAGGTTGGCTCGTGGGCCAGTCCTTGGACGCCGACGCAATACGCGCACAACGGGAGAGTGGAGATCGCCTATGACAGGCTGGCCGGTTCGGAAGGTGAGCCCTGCTCCTCGTCATGGGCCTGGCTGTCTCGAGATTCTGGTGGCCGGTCGGCCTCTGCCAGGAACTTGCCGGCCGCGGATTCAAGATCGCCCGTTATGACCAGCGCGATGCCGGTCAGTCGACCCGGATGCCCGACACGGGAGCCAGCAACCCCTTCGTGGCGGTTGTCCGCAAGCGCGGTGCCTATACGTCGGAGGACATGACTGACGACGCTGTCGCCGTCCTCGACGCGCTCGGCTGGAAGCAGGCGCACATCGTCGGTGCCTCGCTCGGCGGCATCATCGCCCAGCGCATCGCCTTGCGGCATCCAGGGCGGGTGCTCAGCGTAGTCTCGGTGGCCGGCCTGCCCAGCGACGTGTCTGGTTTGGCCGCGGGCCGGTACGTGCGGTTCGGCACGCTGGCGAGGCTCGCGCGGGCCAGGGTCCCCGAGGGCAGGGAAGGCGACATGCAGCTTTCCCTTATGCTCGCCCGCGCGGTGGCCTCGCCCGCCTACCCTTTCGACGAGCAGGCTGCGCGAGAGTGGATCGAGCGCGAGATTGACAGCGGGCCCCGCGACACCAGGGCTCAGAGCAGGCAGGTCGGCGCATCGTGGCATGGGCCGAAGCTGCGCGAGCTGCGCAAGCCCGTCCTCGTCGTGCACGGCGACCAGGATCCCCTCCTTCGCGTCAGCGCCGCCCGTGCCACGGCCAAGGCGATCGAGGGAGCCCGGCTGCTGATCCTGCCCGGCGCGGGACATGACCTTCCTGCGCCCCTCTGGCCAGCGATCGCCGACGAGATCCGGCAGCTCGCCGACCGGGCACATGCGGCTGCAGCCGTCGGCTGATTCAGCGAGCTAACGAGGCGGGGGAGACGGCGCGGCTGCCAGCGAGAGTATGCAGGGGCGTAGCAGGTTGATGACCTGCGCCGGGTCGGCGACGGCGAGCTCGTCCGGCTTGATGAGGTACCGGGAGACCATCACGCCGAGGATGACGGCGCTGATGACCGCGGCCCGCAGGCTCGCGTCGTCGGCGGGAATGACCTGCGCGAGCTGCGCTGGTAGCGGGCCACGCCCGCGCCGAGGGCACTGGCGGCCTCGGGACTGGTCAGCGCCGAGCGCAACAGGGCCAGCGACGCTACTGGCTCGCTCGCCAGCCGGTCGGCGAGAGAGGCGAGGATCTGCTCGGCCGCCTGCCCCGGCGCCCCGCTGACCTCGGGGACGGGGGCGTCGATCACTCGGCGGAACAGCTCCTGCTTGGACCCGAAATAGTGCATGACCAGGCCCGCATCCACGCTCGCGGCTAGGCCACGGCGCGGATGGTGGCCCGCTCGTACCCGGCGGCGGCGAAGACCCGGCCCGCGGCGTCGAGGATGCGCGCCTCGGTTCTGCGGCGCTGTTCGGCGCGCGAACCGGGCCGGGGAGTGGTCATTGATTCATTCTACGGATGTTGACCGGGCCAGGCCCTTCATTCTGCGATTGTTCATTGAACGTCTGTTGAACGAAGTTGCCTGAATGAAGGGAAGGCCGCATGCCATCCGTCACCCCCGCCGATGTCCTGGCCCAGCGCCGCCGCCTGACTCTGAGCGGGGATGCCGACGCCCTGGCCGACCTGTACGCGCCCGATGCGGTGATCGAGGCGCCGTTCGCGCCGGCGGGCGCGCCTTCGCGCCTGGCGGGCCGGGAGGTGATTCGCGAGTACTCGCGCCGCGTAGTGGCGTCGCCGCTGCGGCTGGAGGACTACGAGGTGACAGAGCTTTACCAGACCCAGGACCCGGAAGTGGTGATCGTGGAAATACGTGCGAACGGAACCGTGACCACGACGGGCCGGTCGTTCACGGCGACGTCCATCCAGGTCCTCCGCATCCGGGATGGCCAGATAGTGCTCTTCCGCGACTTCGCCAATCCCCAGGTTCTGCAAGACGTGCTCGGGGACCACGTCCGGGAAGCTGATGCGCCAGCTGAGGATCCACCCGGCACGGCCTATAACCATTCAGCATGATCGAGCGTCCTGTTGATTAGGAGCGGTCGACGCGAGCGCCCGAACGGAGCGCCACGGCGGCCCGGGTTCAACGGGAGGCAGCGAATGAAAACGAGGATGCGTGTCGCGGCAGCGATCCTCACCGGCATCATCGCGGCAGGAGGCGGGGGCGCGGCTCTTGCCAGTTCCGGCACGCCCGCAATCACGCACGCCACATCGAGCACCGAGGCCGCGGCGGCCAGGGCCCCCAGGTACGTCGTGCTCAACTGCAGCTTCAAGCCGGTGGTGGCGCCGTCGACCTACACAATCGCCTGTGCGGACGCCGGGATTGGTGTGCGGGACCTGCACTGGACGAGCTGGACGCCGAAGCTGGCCAGCGGCCACGGCACCTTCTGGGAAAACGACTGCACGCCGAACTGCGCGGAGGGCCACTTCCACTACTACCCGTCGCTGGAGGTGCTGTGGGGGAGTGCCAGGGTGAAGGGTCACCCGGCTGAGCGGCGATACACCAGGCTGACCGTCATCTTCACCGGCAAGAAGCGGCCGCCGGTTTACGTGCTGAAGAACGGCAAGCCCGTCGCTACCTACCCGCTCACGCAGATTCGAGCGAGCCAGCTCGCCGTCGCGGCGGGTCAGCGACCGGTTCGTCGGTGGTCAGCAGGTGCTTTACCCGGATCGTTCGTTTTCTTGAATCGTTCGTGTTTAGGGCTGTAGGGTTGGCGTTATGACCGCGCCGCCGAGCATCGCCGAGGAACTGCGCGGTGTCGGCCTGCGGGTGACGGCGGCGCGCGTCGCACTGCTCGAGACCGTCCGCAGCGGCGACCACCTGGACGCCGAGGCGATCGCCGCCGGGGTGCGTGATCGCGTGGGCCACGTCTCGCTTCAAGCCGTGTACGAAGCCCTGCACGCGCTCACCCACGCTGGACTCGTCCGCCGCATCGAGCCGGCCGGCAGCCCGACCCGGTACGAGGGTCGCGTCATGGACAACCACCACCACCTCGTGTGCCGGTCGTGCGGAGCCGTCGCGGATGTCGACTGCGCGACCGGCGAGGCGCCCTGCCTGACAGCTTCCGACGACCATGGCTTCTCGATCGACGAGGCCGAGGTCGTCTACTGGGGCCTGTGCCCCGATTGCTCCATTGCCAGAAGTTCCTGATCACCGACCCCGCCTAACCCGGAAAGGATTCGCCTTGTCCGAGAATCACGACCCAACAGTCACCGAGGGCCCGACTCCCGAGGCCGGGACCACCGAGACCGGCGGATGCCCGGTTGTGCACGGCCTGGTGGACCCCACCAGGGGCGACGCCAACAGCCAGTGGTGGCCGAACCGGCTCAACCTGAAGATCCTTGCGAAGAACCCCGCCGTGGCCAACCCGTTGGGCGACGAGTTCAACTACGCCGACGCGTTCAAGACCCTCGATCTTGCCGCCGTGAAGCGCGACATCGCGGCGGTGCTGACGGACTCCAGGGACTGGTGGCCGGCGGACTTCGGCCACTACGGCCCGTTGATGATCCGTATGGCGTGGCACCTCGCGGGCACGTACCGGATCAGCGACGGCCGCGGCGGCGCCGGGTCCGGCCAGCAGCGATTCGCGCCGCTGAACAGCTGGCCGGACAACGTCAGCCTGGACAAGGCCCGCCGGCTGCTGTGGCCGGTCAAGAAGAAGTACGGCCAGAAGATCTCGTGGGGCGACCTGATGGTCCTCACCGGCAACGTTGCCCTCGAGTCGATGGGATTCAAGACCTTCGGCTTCGGCGGCGGCCGCGAGGATGTCTGGGAGCCGGACGACGACGTTTACTGGGGGCCCGAGACCACCTGGCTGGACGACGAGCGCTACACCGGTGACCGGGAGCTCGAGGACCCGCTGGCCGCGGTCCAGATGGGCCTGATCTACGTCAACCCGCAGGGCCCGAACGGCAACCCGGACCCGCTCGCCGCGGCCCGGGATATCCGCGAGACGTTCCGCCGGATGGCGATGAACGACGAGGAGACGGTCGCGCTGATCGCCGGCGGGCACACCTTCGGCAAGACCCACGGCGCCGGGCCCGACGACAACGTCGGCCCCGACCCCGAGGCCGCCCCGCTCGAGCAGCAGGGGCTCGGCTGGAAGAGCACCTTCGGCAGCGGTGTGGGCAACGACGCGATCACCAGCGGTCTCGAGGTCATCTGGACCGACACACCGATCACCTGGGACAACAGCTTCTTCCGCATCCTGTTCGGTTACGAGTGGGAGCTGACCCAGAGCCCCGCGGGCGCGCACCAGTGGCAGCCAGCGGACGGCGCGGCCGCGGGCACGGCCCCCGACCCGCACGAACCGTCGAAGCGCCGCACCCCAATGATGCTGACAACCGACCTCTCGCTCCGCTTCGACCCCGTCTACGAGCAGATCTCGCGGCGCTTCATGGAGGACCAGGAGGCGTTCGCTGACGCCTTCGCGCGCGCCTGGTTCAAGCTGACCCACCGGGACATGGGCCCGATCGTGCGCTACCTCGGGTCCGAGGTGCCGTCCGAGACGCTGGTCTGGCAGGACCCGGTTCCGGCGGTGGACCACGAGCTCGTGGACGCCGCGGACGTCGCCGCGCTCAAGGAGCAGGTCCTGGCCTCCGGCCTGTCGGTACCGCAGCTGGTCTCGACGGCCTGGGCGTCGGCGTCGTCGTTCCGGGGCAGCGACAAGCGCGGCGGCGCCAACGGCGGCCGCATCCGCCTCGAGCCGCAGAGCGGCTGGGAGGTGAACAACCCGGACCAGCTGGCGACGGTGCTGCGCACCCTGGGAGGGATCCAGGAGTCCTTCAACGCCGCCCAGGGCGGCGGGAAGAAGATCTCACTGGCCGACCTGATCGTGCTCGCCGGCGGTGCGGCCGTCGAGCGGGCGGCCAAGGACGCCGGGTTCGACGTCGACGTCCCGTTCACGCCGGGGCGCACCGACGCGTCGCAGGACCAGACCGACACCGAGTCGTTCGCCGTCATCGAGCCGAGGGCCGACGGGTTCCGCAACTACCTCGGCAAGGCCACCCGGCTGCCTGCCGAGTACCTGCTGATCGACAAGGCGAACCTGCTCACGCTCAGCGCGCCCGAGATGACCGTGCTCGTCGGAGGGCTGCGCGTCCTCGGGGCTAACTACGACGGGTCCGCCCGCGGCGTGTTCACCGCCAACCCCGGGTCGCTTACCAACGACTTCTTCGTCAACCTGCTGGACATGGGCACGACGTGGGAGCCGACGTCCGAGGACGCAACCGCGTTCGAGGGCCGCGACGCCGCCACCGGCGAAGTGAAGTGGACCGGCAGCCGGGTCGACCTCGTCTTCGGTTCGAACTCCGAGCTGCGGGCGGTCGCCGAGGTGTACGGGAGCGATGACGCCAAGGAGAAGTTCGTGAACGACTTCGTCGGGGCGTGGACCAAGGTGATGAACCTGGACCGGTTCGACATCGCCTGATCGTGATCGGGCTGCCACGTGCCCGGGGCCGCAACGCCCCGGGCACGCGGCGGCGTCTGCGGCAGGTCTGGATTTCCGCTGTGCCGTCCTCAGGCCGTCAGCCGCGGCGAACGGCAGGCTCAGCGGGCGCTGAGTACGGCTCGTGGAAAGTGAACGCCATCGGGGTCGGGCCGTCGCTGCGGATCAGGTCGAGCCGGGACAGCGCCTCGTCCAGGTCGGGAATGTGGCCGGTCGGCACCCACCACAGCACGAGGTGCTGCTCGCCCATCCGGTGGAACCACGCCCGGCGCCTGCGCATGAAGTCCAGGTGCGGGCCGTTGCGGTACACGAAGTCCCGCAAGGCTTCGAAGCTTTCCCAGACCGACATGTTGACCATGAAGTCGGGACCGCGAGGGCGCAGCGCGGTGGCGCCGGGCCCGTCGCCGTCCTGCAGCCGCCACACGAGGCCCGGCGTCGCGTCGGCGGCCGCGTTGACCGGGTCAATCCCGGCCATGAAGTCCGCCAGTTGCGGTGAGTCGGTTGGCGCGCGAACCAGGCCGACGTTGAGCTGCGCGAGGTGGTATCCGGCCACCGGCCCATCAGACCATCCGCGTCGCGCGAATGTCAATATCAGTTAGTTTTAGAAGGCGGGACGGTCTCGTGCAGCACGACGCAACAGTCCCCGGGGCGCGGATCCAGCCGGGCCTCCAGCGTCGTCGTGGCGGCGCCGGTCAGCAGCCCCTCCAGCAGGGCGAGGTTCATGCCGCAGATCAGCGGCGGGTAGCGGTCGGCCAGCACGTGAAACGGGCAGTTGCGCAGGCGGGTGTCGGTGCCGTCCCGGTAGGGCTGGTAGCCCTGGTCGGCCAGCTCGCGCTCCACCAGCTGCCGCTCCGCCAGCTCGTGCTCCACCAGCTCCCGCTCCAACAGCTCGCGATCGGACTCGCCGGGAGCCTGCCGCCTCGCCGCACGGCCAGCCGCCGCACCCCTGCTTCTGGCTGACCGCTGCAGCTGCGGCTCGGCGCCGGTGACGTCGACGACTTCGGCGAGCAGCTCGGCGGCGCGCCGGTAATCCCTCGGCGGCACGCTGACCTGGTGCTCGGTCGCCGCCCGCTGGTAGAACTTGGCCGGGCGCCCGGCTCCGGGGCCGGTTCGCCCGTCCGGCCTGCGGAAGCTCGCGCTCACCAGCCCGGCCTCGGCCAGCCGGTCCAGGTGGAACGCGGCTAGCGTGCGCTGGATGCCGACGGCCTGGGCTGCCTCGTTCCGGCTGACCCCGTGCGGCTGCAGCGCGACGTACTCGTAGAGCCTGCGCCTGACCGGGTCGTCAAGAACCGCGACAACGCTGATCTCGCTCATCCGATGATTCTAAAACCAGCCAGCGCTGACATACAGCGAGCGCCGTCTCAGCTGGTGACGCGACGCCCGTCATCCGCGGCCTGCGGTGCGGCGAGCAGCCCGTCGCGGAGCACAGCGACGGCCCGCAGCGGGTCTGAGGCCTGAGCGGCGCCTCTGCGCAGGGCGAACATCATGCTCGCGATGATCGTCATGAGGTCGTCGACGTCGAGATCATCCCGGATCGCGCCGCTGGCCTGAGCGCGGACAAGCAGGTGCTGGATCCCGCCGCGTATCCGCGCGCCGGTCTCGGCCAGTCCGGCGCTGAGCTCGGTTCCGGCGCTGGCCAGCGCGTCAACAAGGTCGCGTTTGAGCGCCGCCTCGGCGATGAGGCGGTCGACATAGCCGAGCAGGGCGGCGCCGGGGTCCTGGGCATCGCGCAGCGCCCCGGCCACGTCCGCCAGGCGCTGCAGGCGGTCCTGCAGCACGGCCTCGAACAGAGCCTCCTTGGCGGGGAAGTGGCGATAGAGCGTGCCCGGCCCGACCCCGGCACGGCGCGCGATCTCGTCCAGAGACACCGAAAGCCCGTCGGCGGCGAACGCCGCCCTGGCCACCTCGAGCAGCCGCTCCCTGTTGCGGCGCGCGTCGGAACGCAGCGGCTTCGGGCCGGTCATCCGCTGCACGCCTCCCTGACTGACGGAGTGGAAACGGGGCGCTGTCTCCGGTACGGTCGTAACCGGGGCGCGGTCTCCGATTCTAGCCGAGCCCGGTATCCAGCGCTTTCAGGAAGGATCCGCTGCTCATGCCCGCAACGACCGCCAGCCCCCGCGAGACCGCCGAACGTTTCCTGAGCGCCGCCATCGGCGCTGACCCCGGCGACATGGCCGACTGTTACGCCCCCAGCGTGGTCATTGAGATGCCGTTCGCCGTCGCGCCGCTCATTCCCGCCAGGGTCGAGACCACCCGCGAGGAGCTGCGCGCGCGTTTCCGGGCTGGAACGGCGAGCCGGAGATATAAGAGCCTGGGCGACGTCATCATCCACGAGACCACCGACCCCGGCGTGGTCATCATCGAATACGAACTGCACGGCGAGTTCACCCAGACCGCTGAGCCGTTCTCACTGCGCTTCCTCATGGTGCTGACGATCCGGGACGGCCAGATCGTGCACTCTCGTGATTACAGCAATCCCATAGCGGGTGCCCAGGTAATAGGGCGGCTGCCCGAACTTATCGCCGCATTGAGCAAGGGCGGCAGCAGCCATTAACAGCTAATTGCTGGGTTGTGGCGTAGCACATCTGATGTTCGGGTTCACGCCCAGGTAGTTGAGTGGGCCGGCGATGACGGTAACCGCGATCGTGCTGGCCCTGCTGCAATTTCCGATGGACCCGTTGTAATCACCGCGCTGTCCGGCCGCGACGCCACCTATAGCCAGCCAGATGATGAGAAGCACCGATCCGATGTGCATTTTGACCTCCGTCAGCACTGCTGCCTATAAAAAGACGGTTGGTCGCGATCGCCAAGTATTTATCTTGGTCGGCCACCTATTGGGAAGCTTACCCGGGTGTTACTGTGACGAGCCCGCAATGCGCGATGCCAGCGCTTTTTCCAGAAATCTGGAAGTAGTCCCTCAGCTGCAATTCGATGGCGCGCCAGGCTCAGCTCGGGCCCGGCACGCCCGCTGCGGAGTCCTAGGACCATTGGCCGGGTGCACCATCCGGCCCGTGGCCGATGCCGGCGCGCCCGGCGCGGCCGTAGCGTGCGGCCAGGTGCACGCGGACGGGCGAACGGGAGGAGCCGGGGACATGCTGGTGATCGAGGTCGGGGAATTCGGCGGTCCTGAGGTGCTCGTGCCGCGGCAGGTTCCCGACCCGGCGCCCGGGGCTGGGCAGGTCGTTGTGGGGGTAGCAGCCGCCGACGTGCTGTTCGTCGACACGCTGATCCGGTCCGGTCTCGCCGTCGGCTTCTTCGCGGTGCGCCCGCCGTACATCCCGGGCAATGGGGTGGCCGGGCTGGTGACCGCCACCGGGGATGGCGTCGATCCGTCGTGGGCAGGCCGCGCCGTTGTCGCGCGCACGGGTGGGAACGGCGGCTGGGGCGGCTACGTCGATCAAGCCGTGGTCGCCGCCAGCGACCTGATCCCCGTGCCCAACGGCCTCGGCCTGCTCGAGGCGGGCGCGTTGCTGCACGACGGCGCCACTGGGGAGAGCCTCCTTGAACGGGCCGCCGTGCGGTCGGGCGAGTCGGTCCTGGTCACTGCCGCGGCGGGAGGAATGGGCGTGCTGCTGGTCCAGTTCGCCAGCGCGGCGGGTGCACGGGTCATCGGAGCCGCGCGTGGCGCTCGTAAGCTCGAGGTGGTCCGGGCGGCAGGCGCCGAGCTAGCGCTGGATTACTCCGAGCCCGGCTGGGTCAAGCAGGTAGCGGAGTTCACCGGGGGGAGCGGCGCGGACGTGGTGTTCGATGGCGCGGGCGGCGCGCTGGGCGGCGCCGCGTTCGGGGTCACAGCCACTGGTGGTCGCTTCTCCGCACATGGCGTGTCCGATGGCGGGTTCGCCGCGATCGACCCGGAGGATTCGGCCCGGCGCGGGATCACGGTGCATGGCATCCCGCAGCACGAGCCTGCCGACCTCCGGCGGCTGGCGGCCAGGGCGCTGGCCGACGCGGTTGCGGGCCGGATCGAGCCGGTCATCGGGCAGACCTTCCCGCTGGAACGGGCGGCTGACGCGCACGCCGCGCTGGCGGCCCGCACCGCGATCGCCAAGACCCTGCTGCTCATCTGAAGGCCGAGACTCTGCTGCTCACCTGAAGATCTGCCACGAAGTCCCGTAACGCTGCCGTGCGACCGCAGGTTACTGTCAGACAGACCGATCTGTCTGGTAGCGTGAAGGCCCGCGCCCGGGATGCTGAGGAGGACGAAATGCCGGATCAGCAGCGCGACAGCGACGACGGCCCCCAGCGGGCGCTGGTAACCGGCGCGACGTCGGGCATGGGCCGCGCGATCGCCCAGCAACTCGCCGCCGACGGCCTGCGCGTGATCGTGCACGGGCGGGACGCAGGTCGCGGTGCCCAGGTGGTCGAGGGGATCGAGGCGGCGGGCGGCCAGGCAAGCTTTGCCGCGGCCGACCTCGCTGACCCGGCGGCCATCAAACGGCTCGCCGACACGGCCGGTGAGATCGACGTGCTGGTCAACAACGCCGGGTTCTCCTGGTTTGGCGCGACGGCGGACCTCGAGCCGGACCGGTTCGACGCGCTGTTCGCCAGCAACGTCCGGGCCCCATATTTCCTGGTAGCGGCGTTCGCACCGGGAATGGCGGCCCGGGGAAGCGGCAGCATCATCAACATCAGCAGCATGGCCAGCCAGGATCGGGCTCGCCGCGGCAGCCGCCTACGGCGCGACAAAGGGCGCGCTCGAATCCCTCACCCGGGCCTGGGCCGCCGAGTTCAGCCCGAGCGGCGTGCGGGTCAACGCGGTGGCCGCGGGACCGGTTTATACCGGCGGGGCGGCCGCCGAACGGACCACCGCGCTCGGTGCCACCACACCGCTGGGCCGAGCCGGGAGCACGGCGGAGATCGCCGGGCTGGTCAGCTTCCTCGCCTCGCCGCGGGCCAGCTATATCACCGGCGCGGTGCTGGCGGCCGATGGCGGCCGCACGGCGATCTGATCGCGCGGCATCCCGACATGCCAGGGAAGGCAGCCAAGGGCTCCACGCCGCAGGAGCGAAGCGCCGCGGCGCGCGCCAGGCTGCTGGCTGCCGCCAGCGAGCTGTTCTACTCCGAGGGCGTGCAGTCTGTGGGCATCGACCGGGTCATCGAGCACGCAGGGGTGGCAAAGGCCACGCTCTACAGCGCCTTCGGCAGCAAAGAAGAGCTGGTCCGCGCCTATCTGCGGGCGTGGCACGCCGCCACGATGCAGCGCATGAGTGACGTGCTCGATGCTCGGTACCCGACCGCCAGGGAGCGCCTCGTCGGGGTCTTCGGGTGCAGGGCCTGTCGTTCACCGACCCCGGGTTCCGGGGCTGCGCGTTCGTGGGCGCCAAGGCAGAGGCCCGGCCCGGCGGCGCCGTTGACGAGGTCGCCGACGAGTACCGCGCCTGGCTCCACGGCCTGTTTGCCGGTCTCGCCAGGAAGCGGGTGCGACCGATCCCAAGGGCCTCGCCAGCAGCTCGTGCTGCTCTACGACGGCGCGGGGATCAGTGCCTGGCTGGACCGCGATCCCAGTGCCCAAGGCGCCGCCCGCGCGGTGGCCGCCGCGCTCGTCAGCGCCACTATCCCGGACGCCGCCGACGGGTAATTCGGTGGCGTGCGGGCGGAGCCGCGGGTGACGATCAACGCATGTTCGGCCAAATCCAGCCGCTGACCTCGGCTGACCTGCCCGGCTGCCTCGCGCTGGCCCGCGACAGGGGCTGGCTGCCCGAGGAGGGCAAGTGGCGGCTGCTGTTTGACCTCGCCGTCGTGTACGGCGTACGGGACACGGCCGGCGAGCTGGCCGCGGTGGCGGTTCTCACGCGCTACGGCGCGGAGTTCGCGGTGATCGGCATGATGCTCGTCGCCACCCGGTACGGCGGCCGCGGCCTCGGCCGCGCCCTGATGAACCGCGCGCTGGCCGACGTGGGAGACGCGATCGTGTTCCTGCACGCGACCCCGGTCGGGCGGCCGCTCTACGAGAAGCTCGGCTTCGTGCCGGCCGGGGCGAGCCATACCTACCTGGGCGGGTTCCGGCCGACAGCCACTGCAGCCCCGGCGGGCGCGGCCCGGGCCGTCTCGGCCGCTGCGGGCCCAGCGCCGGCGGCCGCTGCGGCCGCCGAAGGGGGATCACGGCTGGCCGGGCCGGGGGACCTGATGGCCATCCGCAGGCTCGACGCCCGGGCCAATGGCACCGACCGGGCGCTCCTGGTGCGGCGGCTGCCCGGGTTCACCGAGCAGCTACGCGTCACCGAGCGGCCCGGCGGTATCACCGGCTACGCCGGTGCATACCGGGGCGTCGCTTACACGTGCATCGGACCGGTGATCGCCGAGACCGTCGACGACGCGAAAACCCTGATCGCCGACGTCGCCGGCGCGATCGCCGGGCCAGTGCGGATCGACCTCGGAGACAGCCATCCGCAGCTTCGGGAGTGGGCGGTAGGCCGTGGGCTCACGCCCGGAGCGTCGGCGGCGCTGATGGTGCTCGGCGGCCGGCCGCTGCCCGGCGACCGGGCCCGGTGCTTTGCCCCGCTGATGCGGGCCCTCGGCTGAACCACACCCGGGCCCCACCACGCTCAGGTACCCCGGGCCCAACGTTCAGGCGCCCGAGCCCGAACACTCAGACGCCCCGGCTCCAACGCTCAGGAATGGTTATCAGGCTGTGATCATTCTGCCTCATCCGACTTTCCTGCTTACGGGTCCTAATAGTGGCGCCCGGATCCCGTGCGCCATTTCAGGGGAGGGGCCCATGTCACACAGGACTTCAGATCACAGCATCCCGGCGCACGGGGACGAGACGGCGCGGCAGCCACGGCGGTGGCGCCGCAGGGCCGCAGCCGCTGCGGCGGGAATTACCACAGCTCTCGCCGCCACCGGCGCGGCGTCGGCATGGGCACTGGCGGCGACCTCGTCCGGCCCGTCCTGGCACTTCGTCAAGCACGTGCACGACGGCGGCGACTTCACCGCGGTCGTCGCGGTCGGCAAGAACGGCGGGTGGGCCTTCAACGGCATCTCCAAGCCGACCGCGTGGAAGCGCAGCGGCGCGTCATGGACGCAGGTCTCGTTCCCGGGCCAAAGTGGCGAGGAAGTGGTCGCGGCCGAGGCGTCCTCGGCGACGAACGTCTGGGCGTTCACCGCCGGGGGTAGCGCGGGCACGGCGCTGCGCTGGAACGGCAGCCACTGGTCGGTCAAGCGGTCCTTCGCCGAGCAGATCGGGGGAGCGGTCGTGGTCAGCGCGACCGACGTGTGGGTATTTGGCGAGCCCATCTTGCCTGGCAGCGGGCTCCGCACCTGGCACTACAACGGCCACACGTGGACCAAGGTGCCGTCGGGTCGCGGCCTCGAGGGTGGCAGCGCGCTTTCCGCCAGCAGCATCTGGTCGTTCGGCGGGACCAACGTAGCGCACTGGAACGGCCACACCTGGGCGAGGACCTCGGTGGCGAGCCTGCTTCCCCCGAAGCAGGAACTCAACGACCCCGGGGTGGTGGGCATCGACGCCCAGTCCAAGGACAGCGTCTACGCCATCGGCAGCGGGAATCTCGAAGACGAAGGCGGGCCTACGGTAATCCTGCACTACAACGGGCACTCGTGGGCCAAGGTGGCGCAGGGCTCCTTCGGCGTCGGCACGTCGCCGCTGCAGCAAGTCGCCTCCGACGGCCACGGCGGACTGTGGCTTCCCATGCCCGCCGTCGGCGCCGAGCGGTCCTACCTCGTGCATTACTCCTCGGGCCGGCTCACCGCAGCCGCGCTGCCGACCGGGCCCAGGAGGATCAACGTCGAGTCGATCGCCCACATCCCGGGCACGGCACAGCTGCTGGCGGGCGGCTTCACGCACGCGTCGGACAACCCCGGCACGAACGTGGTCGCCGTGCTGCTGCAGTACCAGCGCGGCTGAGGTCGGCCGGCTGGCCTACTCGAAACGCACGTTGCTCGGTGCGGTCATGCGGCCGAGCACCGGCATCGTCACGAGGATGACCAGCAGCGAAATGAGCAGGCCCACCCCCATGGTCGCGAAGTAGACGTGGCCGAGAGTGGGGGTGGGCGTGCCAGGCCGGCGCCATCCGGTCGACCGTCAGCACCGCTATGCCGTAGGCGGTGCCCGCCGCGACCACCGTGGCGGCGGCGAGCGGGAGGATCGCCTCGAGCAGCACGACCCGGTAGAGCGTGGCAGTCGGCGTGCCGCTCACCCGCAGCAGCGTGAACGGCCGCTTGCGCTCCACCAGGTTCCCGCCGACGGTCACCGCGAGGCTGCACCCCGCGACCAGCAGCGTCAGGGCCACCGCGATATACACCAGCCGGGACACGGTATCGGCGTAGGCGAGCCGGATCTGCACCGCTTCGCCGAACGTCTTCGGCGGACTGTTCGACCCGGACTGTGTCGTGTGGGTATCGAGGAAGGTCCGCACGCGCTCCAGCGTCGCGGAGTTGCGGACCCGAACCAGGACCGCCTCCAGGTAGAGGTGCGAGAAGTTGTCTGAGACCGCCGGGTTGCTGGCGTTCGCGATTGGCTGGGTGCTGAACGTCGGGTTGTCGCTGAACAGCAGGCTCGAGGCAGTGACCTTGACGGCCTGGGCGCCGGGAGCGCAATGGCCGAGCACGGCCAGTCCCCTGAGGCTGGCACAGCTGACGATGCTGTCGTATGTGGATCCCTGCTGGGCGCCTCCGCCTCCGCCGGGGTGATCCCTGTGGCGCACGCCGCCCGGGGGCTTGACCTTGCGTCCCGTGGGCCGTGACTGCGGCAGGGTGTAAACGGGGTACGTCGTGGCGCCCTTGAAGCCCCGCAACTCGCGGAGCAGCGTGGCGCTGGTGTGCGGCGACAGGCCAGCCGGGCCGAAGCCGAAGGGGCCCCCGGCGCCACCGAACGTGTCGAGGAGCACGTTGTTCAGGCCGTTGGCGCTAGGCGTTGCGGTCGTGGCGTTGACCGCGGGAAGCAGCCCAGCCACGATCGTGCCCAGGAACACCGCCAGCACGAGCCCGGTCACGGTCCGGAACGCGACCTTCGGATTGTCGGCCAGCCGCCGCGCGGCCAGCAGCGGCGACGGTCCCTTGACCAACCGCGCGAACAGGCGGGCCGCCTGCGCGGTGAGCCAGGGCCCCGCGATCACCAGTCCGATCATCGTGACGAGCAGGCCGGGGTAGGCGGGTCCGCCGATGGACTGCTTATTGGTTATGGCCAGGCCCCCGATGAACAGGCCAATCCCGACGAGCAGCGGCACCACGCGCCAGATGCTTGGCGGCGGAGGGGTGACCCTGCGGGCCACGCCCAGCGGTGAGATCCGCACCCGGCGCAGCGACAGCAGCGCCGCGATGGCCGACACGACCGGCACGCCGACGAGCATGCCGATGTAGTCAGTGGCCGTGGGCGTGACGTCAAAGGCGAAATAGCGGGTGCCGATCAGCGACGCGTTCGCCAGGGCCGGCTGCACCAGCGCGAAGATGCCGATGCCGAGGAGCACGCCGAGCAGCGCGCTGACCATAGCGTCGATCGAGGCGACGACGCTGATCTGCCGCGGGGTCGCCCCGACCAGCCGCATCGCCGCGTAGCGCTCCTCTCGCCTGGCGGCCGCCAGCCGGGTGGCCGTGCCGACAAGGATCAGCATCGGGAACAGCACCGCGAGCACGCCGACCACGAACGCGTACCGGAAGTAGGGCGTCCAGACCTGCTTCGGCGGGGCGATTGCGATATGGGTTACGACCTGTGCGCCCATCGCGGCCAGCTGCGCCGGCTTGTGGCCGATGAAGATGACCAGCTCATCCGGGCCGGTCAGAGCCTTGTCGCCGATCGTGCCCACGAGCCGGCCCGGATAACGATCGCCCAGCTCGTCCCGCGGCACCGTCCGCAGCAGCGCGGCCAGCGCGGGCGAGGCGTAGTACTGGCCCGGACCGGGCAGCCGGGACAGGCCCGGAGGGAGCGGCGCGTGCGGGCCGAGGGCGGCCAGGTCGAGACGCTCGATCGTCTGGCCGTCAAAGTAGTCGGCGGTGGACTGCCACAGCTCCGCGCCCGGCGTCGGCGTGGCCGTGCCGTTCGAGGCCGGCCCCTGGGTGCACTCCCAGCACTGCCGGTTGTTGCTGGCCTGGAAGGCGTGGTACTCGGCCAGGACGCAGAAAAGCAGCGCGGCACCGATGCCGACCGCCAGGGCGGTCAGAAGGAGGCGGATGAGTGCTTCGCGGCCGCTCCGCAACGACAGCCGCAGGCCGAGCCAGACCATCACCCAGCCACCTCGGCGCCGGCGTGACGGCCGGCCGGGTCGACCGGATCGAGCGGGGCGGTGACCTTGCCGTCACGGACGATGGCCTCGCGGTCCGCGTACGCGGCCACGCGGGCGTCGTGGGTCACCAGCACCACCGTCGTGCCCTCTTCGCGGGCGATGCCCACGAGCAGGTCCATGACTCTCTCGCTGGCCAGCGAGTCGAGTGAGCCGGTCGGCTCGTCGGCGAAGATGACCTTGGGCCGTGGCGCGAGCGCCCTGGCCAGCGCGACCCGCTGGGCCTGGCCGCCGGAGAGTTCGCCGGTGCGCCTGGCCCCGAGCTCGGCCAGCCCGAGCCGCACCAGCCACGACTCCGCGGTCTGGTACGCGGTCTTGCGCCTGACCCGGTTCAGCAGCAGCGGCAGCGCGATGTTGTCGGCCGTGCTGAGCTCGGGGACCAGCTGGCCGAACTGGAAGACGAAGCCGAAGGCAGTGCGCCGCAGCTCGGTGCGCTTGGTCTCGCTGAGCTCGTCAAGCCGTATGCCGTCGAACCGCACCTGGCCGCTGTCCGGCTTGAAGATCCCGGCCATGCAGTGCAGCAGAGTTGACTTGCCCGAGCCGCTGGGGCCCATGATCGCGATGATCTCGCCCGCGGCCACGGACACGCTCGCGCCCCGGAGGGCCGGCGTCTGGCCGAACGACTTGACGACGTCCCGCGCCTCGATGAGGCAGCCGGAGGAACGGGACAGCTCGGCAGAGCTCATGACTGTGTACCAACCATTTCTGCGAGGGCGTTTAGCCGGGCCGCGGTCAGGTCGATCCACCGCAGGTCGGCTTCCAGGTGGAAGAGGCCATGATCGGCGAGGAGCGCGTCGACCCCGCTTCCGGTGCGCTTGATCTCGGTCAGCTCCCGCATGCGCCGCATGTGGGCGAGCCGCTGGACATCGAGATACTGCTCGGCGGAGCGGCCGAGCATCAGCGACAGCACGACTTTGGAGAACAGCACCGTCTGCAGGTGCGGCTCGGGCTGTACGGGTTCGGAGAGCCAGGTTTCGACCTCGGCCGCGCCCAGCTCGGTGATCGCGTAACGCTTCCGGTCCGGTCCGGCGCCGGGCTCGGCCTCGCCGGCTATCGCTTTGCCGTCCCGGGTCAGCCTGCTCAGCGTCGCGTAGACCTGCCCAAAGGGCAGCGGCTTGCCGCGGCCGAAGTAGACGTCGTACTCACGCTTGAGGTCGTAGCCGTGGCTCGGCTCGCGCTCGAGCAGGCCAAGAAGGGTAAGAGGAACGCTCACAGCCGCGACTCTACACCGGGTGTATACCCCATGTCTATACCTTCAGCAGGCCTGTATTCGCTCAGTGTATAGGCGGGCTGCGAACCTCGCGATGCCATCTCTTCACGCGCTCCAGCCAGTCGCTGCCCAATTTGGGATGCCTTGCGGTTACGAATCCGTGGGAAGTTGAAATGATCATGGGGCAGGGGCATGGGGCAGGGGAGGGCACGAGTCAGGGTGGGTGTGCAGCGATGGAGGCGAGAGTGGACGACGGCGACGTCACCAGGCTGAGCGCCACGGAGTTGCTGGCGCTGTACCGCACGCGCGAGCTGTCACCGGTGGAGGCGACGCGCGCGGTGCTCGCGCGGATCGACAGCCGCAACGCCGCGACCAACGCCTACTGCCTGGTGCGGGACGAGGAGGCGCTGGCGTCGGCGAAGCAGTCGGAGCAGCGATGGCGCGCCGGGGAGCCGGCCGGGCTGCTGGACGGTGTCCCGGTCTCGGTCAAGGACCTGCTGCTGACCAGCGGCTGGCCGACGCTGCGGGGCTCACTCACCATCGACAAGGCCGGCCCGTGGAACGTTGACGCCCCGGCGGTCGCGCGGCTGCGCGAGCACGGGGCCGTGCTGCTCGGGAAGACCACCACGCCCGAGTTCGGCTGGAAGGGCGTCACCGACAGCCCGCTGACCGGGGTGACCCGCAATCCGTGGAATCCGGACCGGACGGCGGGCGGATCCAGCGGCGGCGCTGCCGCAGCGGTGGCATCGGGCCTCGGCCCGCTGGCCCTGGGCACCGACGGCGGCGGCTCGATCCGGATACCGGCCAGCTTCTGCGGCATCGTCGGGCTCAAGCCGACCCACGGCCGGGTCCCGGTCTACCCGCCGAGCACGTTCGGCACCCTGTCGCACGTTGGGCCGATGGCCCGCACGGTCGCCGACGTGGCGCTGCTGCTCGACGCGCTCGGATCGCCCGACTACCGGGACCCGCTCGCGCTGGACCGCAGGGAGCCGGTCAGCGCCGAGCTCGAAACCACCGGCGTCGGCGGCCTGCGCGTGGCCTACAGCCCGGCGCTCGGCTACGCGAAGGTCGCTCCCGAGGTCGCGGCGGCGGTCCGGGGCGCGGTCACCGCGCTGGAGCAAGCGGGCGCGGTGGTCACGCTCACCGATCCCGGGTTCGTGAGCCCGCTGCCCGCCTTCGACGTGCTCTGGTACGCGGGAGCGGCAAAGATCGTCGACGACATTCCCGAGGACCGCAGGCACCTGGTCGACCCGGGTCTGGCCGAGATAGCGGAGGAGGGCCGGCGTTACTCGGCGCTCGGCTATCTGCAAGCGCTGCGCGAGCGCTCCGAGCTCGGCGTCGCGATGGGCGCCTTCCACCAGACGTATGACCTGCTGGTGCTGCCGACCGAGCCGATCGTCGCGTTCGCGGCGGGAGCCGAGGTCCCGGACGGGTCGGCCCAGCCGCGCTGGACCAGCTGGACCCCGTTCAGCTACCCGTTCAACATGAGCCACCAGCCGGCCGCGACCGTGCCATGCGGGTTCTCGGCGGCCGGGCTGCCGATCGGCGTGCAGGTCGTGGGCCCGCGCCACGCCGACGGGCTGGTGCTGGCGGCGTGCGCGGCGATCGAGGCGGCGTTGCCCTGGCGCGACCGCTGGCCCTCCTAGTCACCCGGAACGGCCAGCCCGAACTCGGCCAGCCAGCCGACCAGCTCCGCCCGCGGCGTCACCGCCAGCCGCCCGCCGCGCGGCGGCGTCGGCGCCGCCGCCCGGCAGACCGGCCATCAGGAACCGGCGCTCCCGCTCCACGAGGGCGTACTTGTCTCGATGGCCGGGAACGACCATGTTGTCCGAGTGCCCGGAATCCGTGGTGCGCATGCTTCTATGTTCGTTGCATGCGGCTGCGAACCATCACCGAGGCAGATCTCGGCCGGGTGATCGCCTGCACCACCGACGACCCGGTCGGCGTGATCGACCCTGAACTGCTGCGCCGGCGGTTCGCCGACGGCCAGTACCGGCCCGACCTGACCTGGATCGCCGAAAACCGCGGCCAGATCCTCGCCCGCGCGGTCTGGTGGCAGCCTCCCGGCGGAGCCCACCCGCGAGCACTGGACTGCCTGCTCGTCGACGGTTCAGTGTCGCACCGGGCCAGCCTGGCGGTGAACCTGCTCGGCCAGGCGCACGAGAAGTTCCTTGGCGGCGGCATGTCCGTGCTGCCCGCCTACCACGTCTTCCTGCCGACCGGCTGGCGGGGCCAGCCGGACGTGGTGGCGGCGCTGCAGTGGCGGCAGCAGGCGGCGCAGCGCGCGGGTCTCACCCGCGAACTGGAGCGGCTGCGGTACCAGTGGACCCCGGCAGCCGGGCTGCCCGCACGCCCAGGGCGCCTCGAATTCCGGCCCGAACCCGACGACGAAGCGTTCCTGGCGGCGTTCCTGAGGGTCGCCGAGGGGAGCCTTGACGCAACCACGACCGAGGGCGCGGCCGCTGTCGGCGCGCACCGCCAGGCACGCGATGCGATGCGCTACTACCTGAGCATGCCCAGCCCACGGGACTGGTGGCTGCTCGCCTACACGCCGCAGGGCGGCCTGGCCGGCCTGGCGATCCCGGCGCGCAACGCCGACGGCCCGGTGGTCGCCTACCTCGGCGTCGTGCCGGAACTGCGCGGCAACGGCTATGTCGACGACCTGCTGGCCGAGATCACCCACCTGCTCGCGGCGGCGGGGGCGCGGCGGATCCAGGCCGACACCGACCTGGCGAACCGGCCGATGGGCGCCGGGTTCCAGCGGGCCGGCGACCGGAACTTCGCCGTGCGCATGGTCCTGTCGGCACCCATGTACAGTGCATGACTTTTCCATAAATAGCATCATTGCTCTTGACAACGTTGCCATAGAGGTCTGATGTCTGTTGCTGGGGGACGTACCGGCGGCTCTGCGACTTAGGTGATCATCATGGTGAAGTCCTCACGCAGGCAGGCAGCGAACTGGAACCCCTGGCTGGCCACCCTGAGCGCGGCCGTCCCGGTTGCCCTGGCCGTCGTGCTGCTGCCGGCGACCGCGGCCACCGCGGCCACCGCGGGCCCGGCCGCGACCGGCGGCGCCACCACCGTGGCGGCGAGCCAGGGCCCCGGCACCGGGCACTTAACACCGTCCGGCACCGACGCGTCCTGCCCGGCGGCGGCGACGGCGGGTGCCGGCTCGTCCACCGTGGGCGCCCCCGCCGACGTCCGCGCGATCGGCGGCGCGGCCTCGGCGACCGTGGTCTGGTGCCCCCCGGCCACCGGCGCGGCCAAGGTGGTCAGCTACACGGTCACCTCCTCCGGCGGCCAGACGGTCACCGCCGCCGTGCCGAACGACTGGGCGATCGTGGACGGCCTGTCCAACGGCACCGGCTACACGTTCACCGTGACCGCCAACACCTCCGCCGGTGCCTCCGGCCCCGCGGCGACATCGAACAGCGTGACGCCGGCGCCGATCGCGCAGCCGCGCAACGTGCTGCGCGGCAAGCCGCAGCAGGTCAGTTACGACCGGTACTCGCTGAAGATCGGCGGGAACCGGGTCTTCGTCACCGCCGGGGAGTTCGACCCGTGGCGCACCCCGTCGCCCTCGCTGTGGCTCGACGACCTGCAGAAGATGAAGGCCGACGGCTACAACGCCGTCACCGTCTACTTCGACTGGGACTACACCTCGCCGTCGCCGGGCGTCTACGACTTCGGCGGCGTGCGCGACATGAACGAGTTCCTGAACGTCGCGCAGCAGGTAGGCCTCTACGTGATCGCACGGCCGGGCCCGTACATCAACGCGGAGACCGACGGCGGCGGCATCCCGTCCTGGGTGCTCACCAGCCCGAACGGCTACCGCAGCGACACCGAGCCGTACCTGTCCGCAGCGCTGCAGTGGTACTCCGAGATCGACGCGATCATCGCGCCGCACCAGATCACCAACGGCGGCGACGTGATCCTCTACCAGATCGAGAACGAGTACACCGGCACGTCAGCGGCCGACGTGCAGTACATGGCCGACCTGGAGAAGCAGGCCACCTCGGACGGGATCGACGTTCCGTTCACGTTCAACCAGTGCTGCGGGTCGGACACGTTCACCTCCGGCACCGGCGCGGTGAACATCAGCGGGCAGGACAACTACCCGCTCGGCTTCGACTGCGCCGACACCAGCAACTTCGGCCAGCCGTACGGCTACCCGAGCTACCCCGGCGAGCCGATCTACATCCCCGAGTTCCAGGGCGGCTCGTTCGACGGCTGGGGCGGCGTCGGGTACGCCGACTGCGCCGCGATGACCGGCCCGGACTTCGAGAACGTGTACTACAAGAACAACATCGCCCAGGGCGTCACCATGCAGAGCAACTACATGGGCGTGGGCGGGACCAACTGGGGCTGGCTGCCGGATCCGGACGTCTACACCTCCTACGACTACGGCGCCGCGATCAGCGAGACCGGCGAGATCGGCACACCGTCGGACCCGAATGACGTCGCTGGCTCCAAGTACGGCGAGAACAAGCTGATCAACGACTTCGAGACTTCCGTCGCCCCGCTGGCGGAGACCGAGACGGGCGCTGCGCCGACCCCGTCCAGCTCCGCGGTCGCTGCGATGGCCAGGTACAACCCGTCCGACGGCGCCGAGTTCTTCTACCTGCGCCAGGCCGACGCCACCTCCACGGCCACGGTGAGCACGAGCCTTGAAAACGTGAATCTGGACGAGGCGGCGGGCTTCACCTATGACGACACGAACACGGCGCTGGACTACTCCGGCGACTGGACGCACGCGGGCACGAGCTCCGGCTACACCAGCGGCGACTACGACCAGACCGAGTCGTGGTCCACGCAGGCCGGCGCGAGCATGACGGTGGACTTCACCGGCACCGCGGTGCAGTGGATCGGGCCGAAGAACACC
Source organism: uncultured Actinomycetota bacterium (assembly GCA_963778075.1). Taxonomy (GTDB): domain Bacteria; phylum Actinomycetota; class Actinomycetes; order Streptosporangiales; family Streptosporangiaceae; genus JASHPR01. Next base: position 555,201 of record CAVZTJ010000003.1, read on the forward strand.
AACGGCGGTATCGCCGACGTCTACCTCGACGGCAGCCTGGCGGCCACGGTCGACACCTACAGCCCGGCGGGCAAGCTGTTCCAGCAGGTGCTGTTCAGCAAGACCGGCCTCACGGCGGGCAGCCACACGCTCAAGATCGTGGTCACCGGCACCGAGAACGCGGCGTCGTCGGCGGACACCGTCGTGATCGACGCGATCAACGTGCCGACCGCCGCGCAGCAGGCGGGCTTCTTCCCGGCGATACCGCAGCAGTCCGGCACGTCGATCACGCTGGACGGCCGCGACTCCCGGCTGCTCACCGCGAACTACGACTTCGCCGGCCAGCACCTGGTCTACTCGACCTCCGAACTGGACACGCAGGCCAGCATCGGCGGCCGCTCGGTGGCCCTGTTCTACGACCCGGCGGGCACCGACGGTGAGACCGTGCTCCAGTACGCCAGCCAGCCAACGGTCAAGGTGCTTTCCGGAACGGCGGCCACCACCTGGGACGCCACCACGGACCAGCTGCGCCTCGACTACACCCTCGGCGGCCTGGCCGAGGTCGCGGTGACCGGCGGTGGCAGGCCGCCGCTGTTGCTGCTGCTGGCCGACACCAGCACTGCGGAGGAATTCTGGCCCGAGTCGACCTCGGCGGGCCCGGCCCTGGTTGAGGGCGGCTACCTGGTGCGAACCGCCGTCATCCGTGGCGGGACGCTCGCGCTCACCGGAGACACCAGCGAGGCCGGCCCGCTGACGGTCTGGGCCCCGGCCGGGGTGACCAGCGTGACCTGGAACGGGCAGCCGGTCGCGGCCAGCACCGGCGGCGACGGCTCGCTGCAGGGCAGCGTCGGCGGCCCGGCGGCGGTCACGCTGCCGACGCTGACCAGCTGGAAGTTCAGCTCGGAGACGCCGGAGGCCCAGCCGGGCTTCGACGACAGCTCCTGGACGCTCGCCGACCACCCGGTGTCCAACGCCAGCTCGCCGTCCACGCCGGTCCTCTACGCCTCCGACTACGGCTATGACCACGGGTTCGTGTGGTACCGCGGGCACTTCACGGCCACCGGCAGCGAGACCGGGGTGACGCTCACCGCCGACGAGATCGCGCCGACCGGTGCGTTCTCGGTCTGGCTGAACGGCGCGTTCCTCGGCTCGGACACCGCGGCCGGCGCGACCACGAACACGTTCAGCTTCCCCGCCGGGGCGCTCCGCCCGGGCAAGGACAACGTGATCGCGGTACTGGCCGAAAACACCGGCAATCCGGAGGGACCGTCTGGCGAGAAGGTTGGCCTCTATTCGGCCGCCCTGAACGGGTCGTCGGCCCCGATCACCTGGCGGCTGATGGGTGATCCGGGTGGCACCACGCTGCAGGACCCGGTCCGCGGCGTGATGAACCCGGCCGGGCTGTACGGCTCCGACAACGGCTGGGACCTGCCCGGCTACCCGGACCAGGACTGGCAGGGCGTGACCCTGCCGGACAGCTGGTCGGCGCGCGGCGTCCCGCCCGGGATCGGCTGGTACCGGACCAGCTTCTCGCTCAACCTGCCGGGCCATAGCTACGTGCCCATCGACGTGCAGATCGGCGGCCCTGGACCGGGCGCCGGAGCCGCCGATTACCGGGCATTCATCTACGTGAACGGCTGGCTGATCGGCCGCTACGTGAACAACGTCGGGCCGCAGCACCAGTTCTATGTTCCCGCCGGAATCCTGAATGACCACGGCGCCAATACCCTGGCGATCGCGGTCTGGGGTCTGGACGGCACCGGCGGTGGCCTGGACCAGGTCAGCCTTGTGGCGATCGGCAACCAGGCGGGCGGGGTGCCGGTAGCGCCGGTGGCCAGCCCCGGGTACTCGCCCGCGGTGTACGGGCGGCCCACGCCGCCGCAGCCGACGCTGGCCGCGATCTCGTCGTCGACGCTGGCCGACGGCACGTTCACGGTGCGGGCGACGCTCCGCAACCCGGCCGGCCGGCCGCTGTCCGCCGCCTCGGTGTCGATGAGCGTGCCATCCGGCTGGACGCTGTCCCCGGCCGGCCAGGTCAGCCTCGGCACCGTCCCGCCCGGCGGCTCGGCGTCAGAGACGTTCTCGGTGACCGCGCCGTCGTCCGGGCTGACGGCGGGTACGGACAACCTGCTCGCGACGGCGACGTACCGGGAGGGCGGCCCGGGTGGTGCTAAGACACTGCAAACGCTGATCAACGCCGCGCAGGTGCAGGTTCCCGCGGCCAGCCTGGCCGCGACGTACAACAACACCGGCATCACCGCTGACGCCGATCCCGATCCATCGTCGGCCTTCATCGGGTTCGACGGTATCGGCACGAGCTACTCGGCCGAGGGCCTGGCCGCCGACGGGCTGACCCCGGGCGCGTCGGTGAGTTCAGGTGGCCTGGAGTTCACCTGGCCTGACGTGGCGGCCGCGGAGCCGGACAACACGATGGCCGAGGGGCAGACGGTAACGATCTCCGGATCCGGTGCCAGCCTGGGGTTCCTGGCCGCGGCGAACAACTCGGCCGAGTCGGGCACCGGCACGATCTACTACACCGACGGCACCACCCAGTCGTTCACGCTGGACGTGGGGAACTTCTGGTACCCGAGCGGCGAGGACGGCAACCCCGACAACGTCCAGGCCGCCGGTGTGGACTACGCGAACTACCCGACCGGCTCGTCAGGCCACGAGGTGTACGTGTTCGAGCAGTCGGTGCCGCTGGCCGCCGGCAAGACCGTCGAGGCGGTGACGCTGCCGTCGCTGGGCAGCGTGGCCGGCTACAACGCGGCGCTGCACATCTTCGCGATGGCTATCGGATAACCAGGCCGGGCTTGACCCGGCGGCCCCGGGTCCAGACCCCGGTCACGCGGCCGGGGTCGGCGATCACGCCGATGTCGGCCAGCGGGTCGGCGTCCAGCGTGATCACGTCGGCGTCGTAGCCGGCCTCCAGCCTGCCGCTGCGCGGCGCTTGCGGCCCGAGCGTCAGCGGCGCGGTCGCGGTGGCGGCCTCGATCGCCTGCAGCGGCGTCATGCCGAGCGCGACCAGGTGCGGCAGTTCGGCCCCGTTCTGGCCCCACTGATTGGGCCGGTCGGGGCCGGTCAGCCCGATGTCGGTGCCCATCGCGACCGTGACGCCGCTGGAGATGGCCAGCGCCGTCGCCTCCGCGTGGACCGCGGCGATCGCCTGCACCTTGACCGCCGCGTACTCGGGCACGATGTCCAGGTGCTTCAGCATGTCCTCGATGATCGTGCGCGTCGGCACCAGGATCGCGCCGGTCTCGCGCATCGCCGCGCAACACTCCTCGTCCAGGTAGGTGCCGTGCTCAATCGTGCGGACCCCGGCCTCGAGCGCCGCCACGATCCCCGGCTTGCCGTGGCAGTGCGCCGCGACCACCCTGTCGGCCAGGCCGGCGATCTCGACGATCATCCGCAGCTCGGCGGAGGTGAACTGCTGGTGCACCGGGTGATCGATCTCGGACAGCACGCCGCCCGAGGCGCAGACCTTGATCAGCCGGGCATTGCTGCGCAGCTGCTCCCTGACCGCGCGGGCGCACTCGTCGGGCCCGTCGGCCATCCGCAGCTCCCCGCTCAGCCTGGCGAACTCGTCGAGCAGGGGCAGCGGGTACGCGTGCAGGTCGCCGTGGCCGCCGGTGATGGACAGGATCGCGCCGGCCGCGTAGATCGTCGGCCCGTCGAGGACTCCTTCGTTGACGGCGCGGGCCAGGTGGACGCCGAGCCCGCCGACCTCACGCACCGAGGTCACGCCGGCTTCGAGCGCGGCGCGCAGGTCCCTGGCGGAGCGCGCCGCGCGCAGCGCCACCGGCTCGAGCGGCAGTTGGCCCAGGTCAAACGTGCGCTGCCCGAGAAAGTGGCCGTGGCAGTCCCAGAGCCCGGGCATCACCGTGGCCGCCCGGTATACGACGGCTCCCGGCGTGTCCGGCGCCCCCGAGGCCGGTCCGGCGTAGCCGATCGCGGGGCCGTCAAGCAGGACCACGCCATCCCGGACGGGGTGCCCGCTGCCGGGGATAAGCAGCTCCGCAGTGATCCGCTCCATCGGCCCTCCGCCAGGTGCGCGCGAGGCCGGCCGCGTCCGCCGGCCATTTCCAGCGCAATGGTGCCACGGCCATGATCACGACCTAACGCGGCATGCCCGCAGGCGAAAATTGCGGCAATTTTCGCCTGCCATCCGAATGTGCGACTTCGTATGCGCTCGCTAATGCGCTATACAGGTCTCTAGTGCGAGGGAGTGCAATGCGGACAGAAGACCGGTCCCCTTCCCTGCCCGGCTGGCGGATGGTGCAGGGCGGGGTCACTCGCATTCGCCGGTGGTTCTCCGCAGCCCCCCTGATCGTCAAGATCCTTCTGGTCGTCGCGCTTGTCTTCCTGTCTCCCGCGGTGCTGTCGATCGCGCTGGTGGGCGGCCTCATCTACGCACCGTTCGCGGTGTCGGCCGGGCACCGCGGCCTGGTGGCGTCGCTGTCGGTGGCGGTCTGGGGCCTGGCCCTCGTGTCCGGCCTGTCCGGCGGCGCTAACTCGCCGGCGTTCGGCCTGCTGCTCCTGCTGCCGTTCGTCGTCGTGGCCCTCGCGCACGCCGGCCCGCTCGGCCGCTGGTTCGTGCCGTGCCGCACGGTCGCGTGGACGCTCGGCTGGGCGCTCCCCATCGGCATCATCATCCTGCGGCTCGCGAAGGGCGAGGCATTCGCGGGCCTGGCCGTCGCGTGGCTGATCGCGTTCGTGGTGCTGGGCTGGCGGCTGGCCAAGGCCTCGCAGGAAGAGCGCGAGTTCGGCCGTCAGCAGGCACGTGGCGGCGCCCTGGCGGCGCCCTACGGCTGGCCACCGGCCGGTGACGGCGGCGCGGCCGGCACGCTGACCCGCCCGCGCCCAGGGGCAGGGGCCGGGACGGGGCGCGGCGGCCGGGCCGGGGCGGCCGAGGCGGCGCGCCTCCAGCACGGCGGCGAGAGCCAGCAGCCCCAGGCCGGCGGCGATGGCCATGACCGCGCCGCGGCGGCGCCCCCGGACATCACGGTCGACGAGGCCATGGCCGAGCTGGACAACATGATCGGCCTGAACGCGGTCAAGGAGCAGATCCGGTCGATCGCCGCATCGATTGAGGCCGCGCGCAGGCGCGCGGTCGCCGGGTACTCGACCGACAAGCCCATGCAGCACATGGTGTTCCTGGGCCCGCCGGGCACCGGCAAGACCGCGGTCGCCCGCATCGTCGCCAAGATCTTCTATGCGTTCGGCCTGCTCGACACCCCGTCGGTGGTCGAGGCGCACCGGGCCGACCTGGTCGGGGAGTACCTGGGCGCCACCGCGATCAAGACCAACGAGCTGGTCGACTCGGCGCTCGGCGGGGTGCTGTTCATCGACGAGGCGTACGGCCTGGTGAACGAAGGCGACGGGCAGACGGACCGGTTCGGCAGCGAGGCCGTCCAGGCACTGCTGACCCGGGCCGAGGACGACCGCGAAAATCTGATCATCATCCTGGCCGGCTACGAACGGCAGATGGACAACTTCCTCGGCAGCAACCCCGGCCTGACGTCGCGGTTCGCGGTGCGGGTGAAGTTCCCCGGGTATACCCCGGCCGAGCTGCTGTCCCTGGCCGACCTGGCGATCGAGCGGCGCAGCGAGCTGCTCGACCCGGACGCCAGGCCGGTGCTGTGGCGGCTGTTCGAGGACGTCGGCCGCAGGCGGATCATCGACGAGCTCGGCAACGGCCGGTTCGTGCGCAGCCTGCTGGAGAAGGCGGGCCAGGCCAGGGACGTCCGGGTGATGGCGGGGGAGGCCGAGCCGTCACCGGCGGACCTGGTGACCCTGCGCGCCGGCGACGTGGAGCACGCGTTCGCCGAGCTGACGACGCGATTCCGCGGCTACAGCGAGACGCCGACGCTGGAGGCTGCGCTGGCCGAACTGGACGCGCTGATCGGCCTCGAGCCAGTCAAGCGCCAGGTGCATGAGATCGCCGCGCAGCTGCGGGTGGCGCGGCTGCGCGACGCCCACGGGCTGGCCAGCCAGCCGCCGGCCAGGCACTTCGTGTTCACCGGGCCGCCCGGCACCGGGAAGACGACCGTGGCCAGGATCCTCGGCCGGATCTTCGCCGCGCTCGGCCTGCTGGTCAGGCCCAGCGTGGTCGAGGCGCACCGGGCCGACCTGGTCGGCGAGCACCTGGGCTCGACCGCGATCAAGACCAACAAGCTGGTCGACTCGGCGCTCGGCGGGGTGCTGTTCATCGACGAGGCTTACTCCCTGTACAACCAGGGCTACTCGGGCGGGGACGCGTTCGGCTCCGAGGCGATCGCGACGCTGCTCAAGCGCGCCGAGGATGACAGGGACCGGCTGGTGATCGTGCTGGCCGGCTACACCGCGGACATGGACCGGTTCGTGCGCAGCAATCCGGGCCTGGCCTCGCGGTTCAGCGTGCGGGTCTCCTTCCCCAGCTACTCGCCGCAGGAGCTGACCAGCATCGCAGCCGCGATCGCGCGCCAGGCGGGAGACAGCTTCGACGCCGACGCGCTGCCCGTGCTCGACCAGGTCTTCGGCACGGCCTGCGCGCAGGGGAAGATCGACGAGCTGGGCAACGGGCGGTTCGCCCGGTCGCTGTTCGAGCGCGCTTGCGCGGCCAGAGACGTAAGGGTGGCCCAGCTCGGCGACGCGGCGAGTCCCGAGGACCTCACCACGGTGGCGGCCGCAGACCTGCTCGCCGCCTACCGCGAGCTGAACCCCGCCTCCTAAGGCCGGGGCCCCAGCACCGCGTACCTAACGGAACGCCAGGTGGCAGGGCAGCAGCGAGCCGGTGGCGTGGACGGCGCATGCCTCATGATCCAGGAGCCTTTAGTTCAAGTGCAGCATCTGCACGGAACGCTCCTGGATCATGAAACAACCACCCCTGGGCCGTTCACCTCCTAGTCCCCGGTGGGGTCGTCCGAGCGGCCTGCAGCCAGGCGTGACCATTGCGCCGCAGGGCGGCCACTGGTCCGCGTCAGGCGCCGAGGGCCGCGAGCGTGAACCGCAGCTTGCTGCCCGGCCGGAGCTGGGCGGCCAGTCCGATGTCGGCGGAGACCACCGTGGCGATGACCGGGTAGCCCCCGGTGACCGGGTGGTCGGCCAGCAGCAGGATCGGCCGGCCGCCGTGCGGGACCTGCAGCGCCCCGGTTACGACGCCCTCGCTGAGCAGTTCGCCGCGGCCAGCGAAGGGCAGGACGGGGCCGTCAAGGCGCAGCCCGGTCCGATCGCTGGCCGGCGTGACCACGTACGTCCCGGCGCAGAGCTCCCGCAGCGCGTCCGGCGCGAACCAGTCGTCGCGCGGTCCGGGAACCACGTGCAGCACGGCGGTCTCACCCGCCACCGGTATCACGGTCGGCTGTACGCCCGTCGCTTCCGCTGCCGTCAGCGACGCCGGTCCGGGCGCTGCCATCGGCGACCCCGGTCCGGGCGCTGCCATCGGCGATCCCGGTCCGGGCGCTGCCATCGGCGATCCCGGTCCGGGCGCTGCCATCGGCGATCCCGGTCCGGGCGCTGCCATCGGCGATCCCGGTCCGGGCGCCACCAGCGGCAGCGCGTCGCCGGGCCGAAGCGCGGCGGGTCCGAGCCCGGAGCGCAGATCGGCCGACCGGCTGCCCAGAACCGGCGGCACGCCGACGCCGCCGCGCACGGCGAGGTAGCTGCGCACGCCGGCCGTGGGCGCGCCCACGCGCAGCACACTGCCCGTCGGCACCTCAAACGCGCTCCCGTGCGGCATGTCCCTGGCCGCCTCGTCAGCCGCGGGTTCGACGGTGAGCGGCACGGGAGCGCCGGTGACGGCGACCCGGGCTCCGGCGGGGAAGCGCAGCGCGGCGCGGCCGAGCGTGAACTCGATGCCGGCCGCGTCATCCGCGTTCCCGACCAGCCGGTTCGCCAGCCGCAGGCTGGCCACATCCGCGGCCCCTGAAGGCGGCACCCCGAGGTGCCCGTAACCCGGCCGCCCCAGATCCTGTACGGTCGCCAGCGGCCCCGGCTTGATCACCTCGATCGCAGGCCCGTTTTTCCATGATCGTGGTAGATAACGCCCGCTATTAGGGCTCCAGCTACCACGATCATGAAAATCGCCGGGTTGGCCCGAGGCTGGCGGTACTGATGGGGGGGATGGGACGGCCTGCTGGTCGGCGCGCGCTGCCGCTGGAGCCGGCGCCCCCTGGTGATCTGGAGGTGCCGTGGCCGCTGTGGTCGGTGGGGCGGAGCGGGGACCGGGTGGGGTGGAGCGGGCGGCGGGTGGGGTGGAGCGGGCGGCGGGTGGGGCGGCGGTGTCGGGGAGCGCGTCAACACTGCGGAAGCGGACCCGCATGCCGGGGGCGAGCAGGGCGGGCGGGTTGCGGTCGGGGTCCCAGAGCGCGGCCGAGGTGCGGCCGAGCAGCCGCCAGCCGCCGGGCGAGGTGCTCGGGTACACCGCGGCGAGGCCCCCGGCGATCGCCACCGAGCCCGCCGGCACCCGCAGCCGCGGCTCGGCCAGCCGCGGCACCGAAGCCAGCACCGGGTCCAGGCCGGTCAGGTAGCCGAAGCCGGGGGAGAACCCGAGCCAGCCCACCGTGTATTCGCCCGCCGCGTGCCTGGCCACGACGTCGCCGGGGGACAGCCCGGTCAGCTGGGCCACCTCCGCCAGGTCGGGGCCGTCATAGACCACCGCGAGCTCGGCCAGCGCCGCTTCGCCCGGGCAGTCCGGCGGCAGCGGCAATTCCAGCAGCCGCCCGGCCAGCTCGCCGAGGTCGTTGCTGCCCGGCTCGGTTGTCACCAGGACGGTCCGGGCCGCCGGCACGACGTCAAGCACGCCCGCGACACGTTCCGTCAAAATGGCGACCGCGAGCCGGGCGGCCAGGCCTTCCACCTGCACCAGCAGTGCGGCATCGCCGGCCGGCCGCCAGCGCCTCACGCGAACGGCGCCACTTTCACCCCGGCGCGCTCCAGTGCGTCCCTGACCGCGGCGGCGAGCGCAACGGCTCCCGGTGTGTCACCGTGCACGCACAGCGAACGGAACGGGACCGGGATCTCCTGGCCGTCCACCGACTCCAGAACGTGGCCGGTGGCCATCGTGGCCACGCGCGCGGCCACAGCGGCCCGGTCGTTGATCACGGCGCCAGGCTGGCCGCGGGGGACCAGGGTGCCGTCGGCGCGGTACGCGCGGTCGGCGAAGGCCTCGGCGACCACGGTGAGGCCCGCCTCGGCGGCCACCCGGGCGGCTTCACTGCCCGGCAGGGTGAGCAGCGGCAGCCGCCCGTCGTAGGCTCCGATCGCTGCGGCCACCGCAGCCGACTGGACCGGGTCCCTGACGCACCGGTTGTACAGGGCGCCGTGCGGCTTCACATAGCTGACCCGGCCGCCCTCGGCCCTGGCGATCCCGTCGAGCGCGGCGATCTGGTACAGCACCTCGGCGGTCAGCTCGTCCGGCGGCACAACCATCTCTCTGCGGCCGAAGCCGGCCAGGTCGCGGTAGGAGACCTGGGCGCCGATCGTCACCCCTCGGGCGATCGCGCCCGCGCAGGCACGCCGGATCGTCAGCGGGTCGCCCGCGTGGAACCCGCAGGCGATGTTTGCGCTGGTGACGATCGCAAGCAGGCCCTCGTCGTCGCCGAGCCGCCACGCGCCGAAGCTCTCGCCGAGGTCCGCGTTCAGGTCGATGACGCCGGGACCGGTGGTCACCCTGGCAGTCCTCCTGGCTCCTCTGGAGGAAGCTCGTAGAGCGCGGCGGCAATGGCCTTCTCATCGCTGCCCGCCACCCTCATCGTGTCCATCAGCGTGTGCAGCACCGCGTGCCGGTCCTCGCCCAGGTCGAGCAGGCGCTGCGCCGCTTCCCACAGTTCCGGCGGGTCGCCGCGCCAGAGCCGGTCGGCCAGGGCCAGATGCCGGTCGATGTGCTCCTCGCCCGAGGACTGACCGATCGGGCTGTCGTGGTCGGCCTCCAGCAGGATCCGCCGGTGCGCCGGCTTGGCCGGGTCGAGAGCGCCGAGGTCCGTGCCCCGGTAGCTGCCCTGCAGCACGCCGAACGCGAAGACCCGGCGCGGCAGAGCCTCGAGGTCGGAGTCGGGCAGCAGCCTGGCCACCAGCCTCGGTTCCAGGCCGAACGAGGCGGGGTCGTGGTAGACGCGGGTGAACGTGCCCATCGAGTCGAACACCGCGTCCAGCGTGGTGCTGATCGCCTCGGGATCCCGGCGCTCGCGGACGCCGGCCCAGCGCACCCAGGCCGCGAGCACGTGCGGCATCGCGTGCTGCTCGGCCGGGGACAGCATGACCTTGCGCGGCAGCCAGTCCAGCAGGAAGGTCTCGGCCTTCGCCGGGCTCATCCGCAGCGGGCGGCCGAAGTCCTGGTCACAGCCGTAGTCAACGATGTGATCGGCGGAGCGGCTGGCGGCCTCGCGATCGGAGAGGTCCTCGGCCTCGTCGGAGGCCAGGAACTCGGCCACCAGCATCGCCCTGCGGTCCTTGCGCCACGTCTGGCGCCGGGCCGCCCAGGTGCTGCCCGGCGGGCCGGCGGTGCCGGGGGCGCCGGGGGCGCCGCCCTGATCGGCGCGGGTGGCAAACTGGTCCGACTGGGTAGGCGGCAGCGTGTGCACCCGCGCCCTGATGAACGCGTGGTAGGACGGGAACGAGCTGCTGACCGGCGGGTCGGCCGCCTGCTCGGTGACCGCGAGCGCCGACTCCAGCAGCCGGCGCGCGTGCGGGGCCTGGACCTGCGTGAACGCGGAAGCCGACTGGCTGCAGTAGTCGAGCAGCTTGGCCACCTGAGAGGTCACCCAGCCGTCCCGCGCCAGGCCGCCCGCGTTGTAGTCAACGACGACGACGAGGGCATGCTGGTCCTGGCCGGCGTAGCTGAACACGCACACGACTTCGTCGCGGTCTCCGTAGGAGTCGGAGTTCAGGTAGCACTCGGCCGCGACGACGGCACCGACGTGCTCGGCCCATCCCGGCCGGGCGACACCGCGCTCCATCAGCGCCAGGGCGGCCTGCTCCGCGCTGGCCGCCTGGCGGGACGTGCCCAGGCACGCGATACCGGACAGCAGTGCGAGCGCGGCCGGGCTGCCCTGCTGGGCGGCGTAGCCGACGAGCCCCTCGCCGACGAGCTCCTCGATGTCGGCCCGGCGGCGCCGGGGATGCCGGGCGCCGGGCCTGCTGCCACCCTGCTGACCCCACCACGTGCCGAGCAGTTCGCTCACCATGAGCTCGGCGTCGAGCGGGCTGCGGACGGCGAGCAGCTCCCGCGCGGCCCGCAGCATCTCAGCGAACAGCGCATTCGGCGGCGACGCGGAACTCGCCAGACCCGGCCGCTGCCGCGGCGGGCCGGAATGACCGTGATGCCCCGGCCGGCCTGGCGGATCGGTGCGTCGGCTCGGCGGGTTCACAGGGCTAGCCTTTCAGATGCAAGCCGTCCGATGCCATGCCCCGGCGCGGCGTGCCGCCCGTTTGTGCCCGTGTCGTCGCCCCTTTCTGCTTCGGCCCGCGATCCCATGCCCTCGCTTCGGCCGGTACCGCTGATGGCCACGCACTCCGGCGCCAAGCTCACGCTCGCAGCTCCGCCCGCGGCGTCATCCAGGTGGACGGTGAGGCACGGCTGCCTCTATCGTGCCATGGAGCATGAGGTCGGGTTGCCAACACGCGACCGTGACGTGGGTCCGCCCAGGGGGAGCGGAGGCCATGCAGGATAAGGCGGGCATCGCGGGGCCGGAGTTTCCCGGCCCCCGCGGCGGCTGGCGCACCGGCTATCGCCGACATCGCTCGTGCCATCACAGACGTCACCCGGGTCACCGACCTCTCTCCCCTGTAACGGGCTGTCCCGGGTGGATGGTTCGCATTTATCAACCAATAACCGAGTATTGAGGACATTGTTGCTCATCGCAGTGCGAGATCATGGCCATGCGCGGCCGCGCCGGGATGCCGGGCCAGCGCTTCGCCTTGTCGGCTCTGGTTACCGAGTTGTCGCCGCTAGCTCTCTTGTACGCGCAGATGCCGCTAGCCTTCTTGTGTCCGCAGTGAGCAGGAAGGAACCGTTCATGGCACGCGCTCGCACGGGTACGGGGTGTCCCCGGTGAGCACAGGGACATCCGTGCCTAAACCCCGCGTGTCCGGTATGGACGTATCCGATTCTGCGCTGCTTGCGACGCTGCTGAGTGACGCGCCGATCGGGTTCGCCTTCCTCGGCGGTGATCTGCGCTTCCGCAGGGTCAACGAGACCCTGGCCGGGCTGCGCGGCGGCTCGGGTGACTATATCGGGCGGCTTCCCTCCCAGGTCTGGCCGGAGGATCTGGGTGCCTCCGCCGAGGACGCCGCCCGCCGCGCGCTGTCGGCCGGCGAGCCTGTGTTCGAGGCGGATCAGGCGGTTCCGGCCGGCGAGGAGGTGCGGCGGTGGTCCTTCTCGTGGTTCCCGTCGCGTGATCCGGACGGGGAAATCACCGGGGTTGTCCTCATCGCCACCGATATCACCGAGCGCCGGAACTCGGAAGAGGCGCTGCGCCGCAGCGAGGAGCGGTACCGCTCGCTGGTACAGGCCGGGGCGCAGGTCGTGTGGGTGACGACGCCGACCGGCAAGATCGCTGAGGATTCCCCGGAATGGCGCTCGATCACCGGCCAGACCGTCAATGAATACCTGGGCAGCGGCTGGCTTGACGCGATTCACCCGGAGGATCGCGAGCGCGTTGAGCACGAATGGCTCGATTGCGTCGATACCGGCAAGGTTTTCGAGGGCCGCTACCGCGTTCGCACCAAATCGGGGTCATATCGGCATTACGACGTGCGCGCCGTCCCGATCGAGCGCGACGGGAAGATCGTTGAGTGGGTGGGTGCCAGCAGTGACGTCACCGGCCAGCGCGAGGCAGAGGAGATGCGCGGCCGGCTGACCGAGCAGCTTTCGGCCGCGGCGCTGCGGACCGTGCGCCTGCAGCAGGCGACGTCGATGCTGGCCGAGGCCATCACCGTGGAGCAGGTGGTCGAGGTGATGACCGAGGTCGGCCGGTCGGCGATCGGTGCCGAGCGGTCGGCGGTGGCGATGCTCGACCCGGAGCGGCTGCGGTTGCGCACGGTCAATCCCACGGGGCTGCCGGATACCCCCGGGTCACCGGCCGGGGAGATGCCGCTCGACCTGCCGAGCGTGATGACCTCGGCCATTCTGGCCCGCAGGCCGCTGCTGATCGAGAGCCCGGACGCGCTGCGCAAGCATTTCGAGGGCGAGGCCAGCGTCGATATGTTCCTGCAGCACACCGACGAGCGGTCCTGGGTGGGGCTGCCGCTGCTGGCCTCCGGCGCACCGCTGGGAGCGCTGCGGTTCTCGTTCACGCGGCCGCGCAGGGTCGCCGATGAGGAGCGGGTGTTCCTCGAGGCGCTGGCCGGGCAGTGCGCGCTCGCGCTGGAGCGGGCGTCGATGTTCGAGCGTGAGCACACGACGGCCGAGACCCTGCAGCGGAGCCTGCTGCCGGATCGCCTGCCGACCGTCCCCGGGATCATCCTGGAGGCCAGTTACCTTCCGGTGACCAGGAACATGGAGATCGGCGGGGACTGGTACGACGCGTTCCGGCTGCCCGACGGCAAGCTGGCGGTGGCCGCTGGCGACGTCATGGGCAAGGGGCTCACCGCGGCGGCCGGGATGGGCCGGGTCCGCAACGCGCTGCGCGCGCTCGCGCTGACCGATCCCCGCCCGGCCGCGGTGCTGGCAGGCCTGGACCGGCTGTTCATCGCCACTGAACTCGAAGAGCAGGTGACCACCGTCGCCTACCTGGTGCTCGATCCGGTCAGCGGCGAGGGCATGGCGGGCAGCGCCGGGCACCTGCCGCTGCTGCTGCTGTCGACGGATGCGCCGCCCCGGCTGGACAAAGCGGCGGCGGGGACGCCGCTGGGCTGGGCCAGCCCGCGCCAGCAGTACGCGTTCGCGCTGCCGCCGGGCAACACGGCGGTGCTGTATTCCGATGGACTTGTGGAGAATCGCAAGCGGGGCCTTGACACAGGCCTGGACGAGCTGGTCGCCGTGGCGGCCGAGGCCCCGGCGGCGGCCGTGGAAGACCCCGCGCTGCTCCTCGACTACCTGGTTGACCGGATGCTGACCGGCTATGAGCAGGACGACGACGTGACCGTGCTCGTGGTGCACAGCCCGCGGCGTGAGCCCGCGGCGCCGGCCAGGCGGGTCGCCGCAACGGAGGCTGTGAGGAAGGGCAAGGCATGACGGAAGTGGGTACCATACCTGCGCGCGGGGCAGTCGTTTCAGGAGGGAACTCGCGGCCAGCGGTCGCTCTTGTACGACCTACCCGCCGGCTCCGCCTATGGTGGTTGTCGGGAGACAAGCCGGTGCCGGCCGCGGTAGTTCGTGGCAGGCGTTTGGTTTCCAGCACGGTCTTGGGAGCAGGATCCGCGCGGTAAGGTCCATTTCTCGCCATATGGTTGCAGGAGAGGTGTCTGTGTCGCCTGCTAGTTCGGTCAGCCAGGGGTCGCCTGCACGTCCAGCGCACCCGGCAGCCATCCAGCAAGGGAAGGGGTGACCGCGTTGGCAAGCGCTACGAGCTCGGCAGCGCGGAGGCAGTCACGGCCGTCGGGCCAGGCTCCTTCGGGGCGGAATTCATCGGGATCGGCCACTGCTGACGGCGCAGGGAAGGGCGCCGATTCCGCAGTCGCGCTGGTTGACGGCGATCAGGCGGCGGAGAACCAGCGCAATTCCGGTGAGCCTGCGGCAGCGAAGCGCCAGAACTCCTCTGGGCGGGGCCAGCGCGGCCGCCGCTCGGGTGGTTCGGCCACGGCCGTGCGGGAGCCGGGCTCCGGCGCGGTCAACGGTGCCGGGCCCGCCGAAGCGGGCGGCCACGACGGCGACGAGAACGCGGACGCGAACTTCGCAGATACGGCTGGCGAAGAGCTGGAGGTCGAGGAGGACGCCGAGCTGGACGGCGAGCCCGACCTCACGGCCGTTGCCGAGCTGGACGTCGAGGCGGACCTGGCGGACCTCGTGGTTGGCGGAGACGACGAGGAAGACTCCGACGAGGTGGTCGTCGACCTGGAGGCCGATGACGCCGAAACCGACAAGGATGAGGGCCAGGAACGGGAGGCCGCCGGCGGCAAGCCCGGCGAGCCCGCGGCCGCTGACGGCCAGCTCCAGGCGGTAAAGCCGGCCGGGGAAGACGCCGAGGACGAGGCGTTTGTCTACGGCGACGACGACGAGGACCTGCCCGCTGCCCAGGTGGCGGTCGCCGGGGCCACCTCCGACCCGGTCAAGGACTACCTGAAGCAGATCGGCAAGGTGCCGCTGCTCAACGCGGAGCAGGAAGTCGAGCTGGCCAAGCGCATCAAGGCCGGCCTGTTCGCCGAGGAGAAGCTGGCCGAGAGCGGCTCGCTGCGCCCGGAGGCCAGGGACGACCTGGCGTGGATCGCCGACGACGGCCGGCGGGCCAAGGATCACCTGCTCGAGGCCAACCTGCGCCTTGTGGTCTCGCTGGCCAAGCGGTACACCGGCCGCGGCATGCTCTTCCTCGACCTGATCCAGGAGGGCAACCTCGGCCTGATCCGGGCGGTCGAGAAGTTCGACTACACCAAGGGCTACAAGTTCTCCACGTACGCCACCTGGTGGATCCGGCAGGCGATCACGAGGGCGATGGCCGACCAGGCCCGGACGATCCGGATCCCGGTGCACATGGTCGAGGTCATCAACAAGCTCGCCCGGGTGCAGCGGCAGATGCTGCAGGACCTGGGCCGGGAGCCGACCCCCGAGGAACTGGCCGTCGAGCTGGACATGACCCCGGAAAAGGTCATCGAGGTGCAGAAGTACGGGCGTGAGCCGATCTCCCTGCACACCCCGCTCGGCGAGGACGGCGACAGCGAGTTCGGTGACCTGATCGAGGACTCCGAGGCGATCCAGCCGGGCGAGGCGGTCAGCTTCACGCTGCTGCAGGAGCAGCTGCACTCGGTGCTCGACACGCTGTCGGAGCGCGAGGCAGGTGTCGTCTCGATGCGGTTCGGCCTGACCGACGGCCAGCCGAAGACGCTCGACGAGATCGGCAAGGTATACGGGGTGACCAGGGAGCGGATCCGGCAGATCGAGTCGAAGACGATGTCGAAGCTCCGCCACCCGTCCCGCTCCCAAGTGCTGCGCGACTACCTGGACTGATCACGCGCCTTCGGCGGGCTGGATTGACCACACGCCTTCGGCGGGCTCAGTTCCTGGCCACTGTCACAGCCGACGTCGGCGGTGGCCTGGATCACGTGACCGGAGGTTGGCTCCCGGCGCACGGTGACGCTGACCGAGCCGACGTCAGCGCTCGCGGTCACGTCATAGCCGGGGCGGCCGGCACGAGCAGCGTGACCCCGCCCGTGTCCGCGTTCGCGCTCAGGTGCAAGGGCGCCGACCGGAACGTGGCCTCGATGGAGCCCACGCCGGTGCGCAGGTCGGCGACGGTGTCTGCGAGGTTCTCGCCGTGGATGTAGCCGACGTCCGATGTGGCGTGGACCTGGCCAGCCAGCGAGGTCAGCGAGATTGACGCGGTGTCCGCGTCGACCCAGACGCTGAGCGAGCGCGGAACCTTGATGTCATAGGCGACACCGCAGTCATCGGACCGGCAGCGGTAGCCGAGCGTGAGGCCGCCGCCGTGACCGCGATGCCGATGACCGCGGCGGCCGCGGCCAGCGGAACCGCCCACCGGGGCGCGCGCCGCAGCCCCTGGCGGCCGGCGATGACCGCGAGCAGCTCCCTGCGGTGGCGCGGCAGGTCGGCAGCTCTCGGTCCGGTGGAAACTGGGAAAGGCCGGTCATCGGTTCTGGCGCGCCCATCAGGCATCCTTCTCCGGCGCGTGCGGGCCGGCGCCGCGGGGCGCGAGCGGCCGCTGCGATGGTCCGCGGTCCTGGCCGAGGCTGGCCGCGAGCCGCCGCCGAGCCCAGTGCATTCGGGACTTAACGGTTCCTACGGACACGCCGAGCGCGACCGCCGCCGCCCTCTGGTCGAGACCCGACCACATGCACAGCTCGACGACCTCGCGCTCGTACCGCGGCAGCTGCATTAAGGCGTGGCGAACCGTGGCCATCAGGCGCTCATGCCGCCCGAACAACTCGCCGAATGCCGTGGTGTCGCCCTCGCCCGCCTGCAGCCAGAGTTCCCGGTCGCCGGCGGCGCCAGGTGGAATGGTGGAACCCATCGCCCGCACACCCTTCCTGTGTCCGGAACCAGGGCTTGGGTTCCCGGCCGGTGGCCGGCCTACCGCTCGCTATCGTTCTGCGGGCGGGAGAGCCGGTCGGTCTCGTCGTGGATCTCGACCGCGATCTTGGCCAGCGCCTCGGCGTGCTGCCGGTTGTGGTGGGCACAGAACAGGAGCTCGCCAGAGCCCGGGAGCACTACACGTACATATGCCTGCGCACCGCATCGGTCACATACATCGGTGGCGTTGAGCGGCTGGGTCGGGGCCATCGCAGCGGTCATGTCGCCTCCCTCGCCTGGTGCGGTCCGGCTGCTTGTCACGCCGGCCGATCAATCCTGTCTAGACTCATCACAGCATCACAACACGCCGCGGACTAGCAGTCTTCCCGTAGATGGGTGAGGTACGCCGTAGGCGAACAACCCCGGGTGGGCGACGGCCGGCGCCGGTACTGTGCGCGTTGCCCCAGGTCGCCGGGTATGTCCGCGGCGTGGCTGCGCAGAACTGACGGCACGGGCCGCTAGTCTGCGTTCAGGCTTTGTCCGTCCCCCGCGCGTCAGGAGACCCCGCAGTGACTGCCCTCAGTGCCGAGCGCGTGCCGAAGCCGACCCTGGCCGACGGCTACACAGCACGGCATCTGACGGTCCTTGAGGGGCTCGAGGCGGTGCGCAAGCGCCCGGGCATGTATATCGGGTCCACCGACGGCCGCGGGCTGCTGCACTGCCTCTGGGAGCTCATCGACAACGCCGTGGACGAGGCGCTGGGAGGTCACTGCACCAAGATCGAAGTCATCCTGCACGACGATGACTCCGCCGAGGTCAGGGACAACGGCCGCGGGATCCCGGTCGACATCGAGCCCAAGACCAAGCTCAACGGCGTTGAGCTGGTGATGACCCGGCTGCACGCGGGCGGCAAGTTCGGCGGCGGCTCCTACACCGCCTCCGGCGGCCTGCACGGCGTGGGCGCGTCGGTGGTCAACGCCCTGGCCAGCCGGCTGGACGTGGAGGTCGACAAGGACGGCGCGCAGTGGGCCATGAGCTTCCGCCGTGGCGTGCCCGGCGAGTTCAGCGGGCCAGGACCGGGTGCGTCGTTCCGGCCCGGTAGCGGGCTGCGCAAGGTCCGGCGGGTGGCCAAGACCGTGACCGGCACCAGGATCAGGTTCTGGCCGGATCAGCAGGTGTTCGTGCGCGGAGCGGTATGGCGGTTCGACGCGCTGGCGCAGCGGGCCCGCCAGACCGCGTACCTGGTGCCCGGGCTGACCATCCGCATCGTCGATGAGCGCGGCGATGGTGCCCGCGCGGCCAGCCTGGAGGAAGGTGCCAGCCCGGCCGACGGCCTCGATGACAGCCGCGAGGCCGAGTTCTGCTTCGACGGCGGGATCAGCGAGTTCTGCGCCCACCTGTCGGCCGGCGAGCCGGTCACCGACGTCGTGCGGCTGACCGGCTCGGGGCAGTTCACCGAGACCGTGCCGGTGCTCGATGACCAGGGCCATCTGGTCCCCACCGACGTCGAGCGCGAGCTCGAGGTCGACGTCGCGCTGCGCTGGGACGGCGGCTACGGCACCGCGACCAGGTCGTTCGTGAACGTGATCGCCACGCCCAAGGGCGGCACCCACGTGGCCGGCTTCGAGCGGGCCCTGGTCCGCACGCTGAACGAGCAGCTGCGCGCGGTCCGGCTGCTGAAGAACGGGGACGAGCCGGTCACCAAGGAGGACATCCTCGAGGGGCTCACCGCGGTGGTCGCGGTCCGGCTGCCGGAGCCGCAGTTCGAGGGGCAGACCAAGGAGGTCCTCGGCACACCGGCGGCGACCCGGATCGTCGGCCAGGTGGTGGCGTCGGAGCTCCGGACGTTCTTCGAGTCCCGGGGGCGGGTCAAGCAGCAGGCGCGGGCGGTTCTGGACAAGGTGGCCGCCGCCGCCAAGACGCGGATCTCCGCCCGTGAGCACCGCGAGAACCAGCGGCGCAAGTCCGCCCTCGCGACGTCGGCGCTGCCGGCGAAGCTGGTCGACTGCCGCTCGGCGGACGACCGGAGCGAGCTGTTCATCGTCGAGGGCGACTCCGCGCTCGGCACGGCGAAGCTCGCCAGGGACTCCGAGTTCCAGGCGCTGCTGCCGATCCGAGGCAAGATCCTCAACGTGCAGAAGGCGTCGCTGACCGACATGCTCAAGAACGCCGAGTGCGCCGCGATCATCCAGGTCCTCGGCGCGGGCTCGGGCGCCGCGTTCGACCTGGACGCGGCCAGGTACCAGCGGATCATCTTCATGGCCGACGCCGACGTGGACGGCGCGCACATCAGGACCCTGCTGCTCACCCTCTTCCACCGCTACATGCGACCGATGGTCGAGGCGGGCCGGGTGTTCGCCGCCGTGCCCCCACTGCACCGGATCGAGCTGATCAACGCGCGCAAGGGCCAGCAGAAATACCTCTACACGTACTCCGACGCCGAGCTGCACCGCACGCTGCTGCAGCTCGAGCGCCGGAATCAGCGGTGGAAGGAGCCGCCGCAGCGGTACAAGGGCCTGGGTGAGATGGACGCGGCGCAGCTCGCCGAGACCACGATGGATCCGCGGCACCGCACCTTGCGCCGGATCAAGATCCAGGACGCCGCGGCGGCGACGACCATGTTCGATCTGCTCATGGGCAGCGAGGTGGCGCCGCGCCGGGACTTCATCATCAGCGGCGCGGGCGAACTGGACCCGTCCCGCATCGACACCTGACCCGGCGCGGGCGCGCCTTGGCCGTCCATGATCCCGGAGGATTCTTTGTCGTATTTACGGACAATCCTCCGGGATCATGACAAGAGGGCGCCTTGGGGCGCGGCGCGCGGGTGGCGGCGGTCAGGCGAGCGCCGCGCCGCCGAGCGCGGCCAGCGGGTGCCGGATCCGCTCGCCCGAGCCGTCCCTGCGGCCGTCCGCTGGCGGCAGGTCGACCGGCGAGCCGGCCTCGGTGGCGCCGCGCGCAGGAGCCGGGCCGGCCCACGCGAGCACCAGCACGTCCTCGCCCTTCAGGAACCTGTGGCAGCGGACACCCCCGGTGGCGCGGCCCTTCGGCGGGTACTCGGCGTAGGGCGTGACCTTCACCGTTACCGCCGATGTGCCCGGGAGGGCACTGCCGCTGCCCGCGACAGTGACCACGACCGGTGCGGAGTCGGCGGCCGGGTCGACGGCACCAAACCAGATCACCGAGGCGCGGGCGGCCAGCCGGATACCGGCCATCCCGCCGGCTGACCGGCCCTGCGGGCGGACCGACGTCGCGCCGAACCGGAGCAGCTGCGCGTCGCTGGTCACAAACGCCAGGTCCTGTGCTTCGTCGGAGAGCTGGACCGCGCCCACCACGCGGTCGCCGTCCTTGAGCGCGATCACCTCGAATTCGGTCGCGTTCTGCGGGTAGTCCGGTGCGACCCGCTTGACCACGCCGCCCGCCGTGCCCAGCGCGAGACCGGCACCGGTGCCGGTGCCGGGGCCCGACCCGTCGGCCGCCGCCAGCCCGGCCACGGTCTCGCCGGGCTGCAGCGACAGGAACTCGCTGATCGGGGCGCCGCCGGCCAGCCCCGGGGAGTGCGCGCTCGGCGGCAGCGCCGGCAGCTCCAGCACACCGAGCCGGATGAGCCGGCCGTGTGAGGTCACCACGCCGACCGTGCCGCGCGCGGTCGACGCCACGGCCGAGACGATCGTGTCGTGCGCGGAGCGCGGGCCCGCGGCGTCGTGGCCCTTGCGGTCGGCTGCCGGAGCCGCGCGCTCGGCGGCGGCGTCGTCTCCGGCGCTCGCCGTCCTGGCCAGCAGTCCGGCCGAGGAGAGCAGCACGGTGCAGGGGTCGTCGGCCACCTCCAGCGGCACCGCGGCCGTCCTGGCCGCCCCGCTGCTTTCCAGAAGCACGGTGCGGCGCGGGGAGCCGAACTTCTCGCTGATCTCGGCCAGCTCGGCCGAGACCAATTCGCGCAGCCGCTGCTCGGAGTCCAGGATCGCAGTGAGCTCGGCGATCTCGCGCTCCAGGGTTTCCCGCTCCCGCTCCAGCTCGAGCCGGTCGTAGCGGGTGAGCCAGGCGCAGCGGGGTGTCCAGGATGTACTGCGCCTGGATCGTCGAGAGGTCGAAGACGGCAATCAGCCGTTCCTTGGCGGCCGCGGCGTCATCGCTGGTGCGGATTACCTGGATGACCTCGTCGATGTTGAGCAGCGCTATCAGCAGGCCGCCGACCAGATGCATCCGGTCCTGGCGCTTGCGGCGCCGGTGCTCCGTGCGACGGCGGACGACCTCGATCCTGTGGTCGATATAGATCTGCAGGAGGTCACGCAGCCCGAGCAGCCGCGGCTGCTCGTCGACGAGGGCGACGTTGTTGATGCCGAATGTGTCCTCCATCGGGGTCAGCCGGTACAGCTCCTCGAGCACCGCCTCGGGGTGGAACCCAGAGCGCACCTCGATCACCAGCTGCAGGCCCCGGTGCCGGTCGGTGAGGTCCTTCAGGTCCGCGATGCCGGCCAGCTTCTTGGCCTGGACCAGGTCCTTGATCCTGGCGATCACCTTCTCCGGCCCGATCCCGTAGGGCAGCTCGGTGACCACGATCCCGGTGCGGCGCGGGGTGATCTTCTCGATCCGCGCCGCCGCCCTGGTGCGGAAGATTCCCCGGCCGCCCTCGTAGGCTTCCCGGATTCCGTCCAGCCCCACGATCTTGCCGCCGGTCGGCAGGTCGGGGCCTGGGACGAAGCGCATCAGCTCGTCCAGGGTCGCGTCCGGGTGGGCGATCAGGTGCCGGGCGGCAGCAACGACCTCGCCGAGGTTGTGCGGGGCCATGTTGGTGGCCATCCCGACGGCGATCCCGGCGGTCCCGTTGACGAGCAGGTTCGGGATCGCGGCCGGAAGCACCTCCGGCTGGGTCAGCGTGCCGTCGTAGTTCGGCACGAAGTCGACGGTGTCCTCGTCGAGCGAGGCGGTCATCTCCATGGCGGGCGCGGCCAGCCGCGCCTCGGTGTAGCGGTAGGCGGCGGGCGCGTCATCGCCGCCGAGCGAGCCGAAGTTTCCGTGCCCGTCGATCAGCGGCAGGCGCATCGCCCAGTCCTGCTGCATCCGGACCAGCGCGTCGTAGATCGCCGAGTCGCCGTGCGGGTGCAGGCGCCCCATGACCTGGCCGACGACCTGGGCACACTTGGTGTATGCCTGCTGCGGGGTCAGGCCCATCTCGCGCATCTGGTAGAGGATCCTGCGCTGCACCGGCTTGAGCCCGTCCCTGGCGTCGGGCAGGGCGCGCTGGTAGATCACCGAGTAGGCGTACTCGAGGTAGCTGGCCCGCATCTCCTCGGTGACGTCGATGTCGATGATGTTTTCCTCGAAGTCCTCGGGAGGAGGAGTTGTCGTGGTGCGTCTTGCCATGACCGCCATTGTGCCTTCCCGCTGGGACAAGCGGGCAGCGGCGCGCGGGCGTCGGGTGGCGGGTGGCGCAGAAGCGCTGGCAACTCTTAGCTGGCTGGCTTATTGTTAGCTATATGGCTAATGAAACGGTGGTCTGTACGTACCGGGTCAGGCCGGACGCCGAGGAGCGCTTCGCCGGCTTGCTCCGGACACACTGGCGCACGCTGCACGGCCTCGGCTTCGTGACCGGGGAACCGCCGCTCGTGCTGCGCGGCACCGACGGGGGCCTGACCTACGTCGAGATCTTCACCTGGGTTGACGGCGGCTTCGGCCTGGCGCATGAGCACCCGGACGTGCTGATGATCTGGGAGGCGATGGATCCGCTGCTGGAGGACCGGGATGGCCGGCCCAAGTGGGAGTTCCCGCACTTCGTGCGGGTGGCCGTCGAGGCGTGACCGGCCAGTCAAGGGGCATCGCCGGCCAGCCAAGGGGCGTCGCCGACCTGCAGTCGCTCGACGCGGTGTTCGGCGCCCTCGCGCACCAGTCGCGGCGCACGATCCTGCTCGTGCTGCTGGCCCGTGGCGGGGAAATGACCTCCGGCGAGATAGCCGCGAGGTTCGACTGCTCGTGGCCGACCACGTCCCGGCATCTGGGCATCCTGCAGGACGCAGGGCTGGTCCACGCGGCGCTGCGCGGGAGGCAGCGCGTCTACCAGCTGGACAGCGGCCGGCTGCGCTCGGTGGCTGGCGGCTGGCTGGCCCGGTTTGACACCGGCGAGGTCACAGCGCCGGGCGCGCGCCCACCAGGCTGAGGGCCCGGGCCGCGAGCCGGCATCCGCTGGCCAGCGCCTCGCCGGGGGGCTTCTTGTCCAGCCAGGCGGGCAGGAACCCGGCGCAGAACGCGTCACCGGCCCCGGTGCCGTCAACGATCCGCTCGATCGGCGGCCCGGGAACGCGGAACGGCTCGGGCCGCCCGTTGGCGTAGAACAGCGCGCCCTCGCCGCCGAGCTTCATCACGACCTGCGGGTACCAGGCGTTCAGCACTCGTGCGGCCTGCTCCGGCTGCTCCCGGCCGGTCAGCACCTTGGCCTGGTCGCCGTTCACGAAGAGCAGCGTCGCGCCGTTGGTGAGCTGCAGGAACGGCTCGGCACCGACGCGCTCGAGCGGTGCCGAAGAGGCGCCGTCAACGGATACGGTCATCCCCGCGCGCTGTGCGTGGCTGAAGGCCGCGAGCGCCGCCGCCCTCGAGCCCTCGTTGAGCAGCGTGTAGCCGGAGATGTGCAGATGGCTGCCGGGCGTGAACAGGTCCTTGGGCAGGTCATCGGGTGACAGCGCCGCATTCGCCCCGGGGTCGGAGAGCATCGTGTGGTCGCCCTTGTGGGTCACCATCACCACGCAGGTGCCGGTGGGCCGCTCGGGATCCATGACCAGACGGGCGTCCACGCCGTAGCCCATCAGCTCCATGTCCCGGTTGCGGCCCGCGATGTCGGCGCCGCGCCGTCCCACGAACGCCACCTCGGCCCCGTCCACGGCGAGCCAGGCCGCGATGTTCGCCCCGGCACCGCCACCGTGCATGGTCACCGTGGCTGGCGTGTCGCTGCCCCTGGCCAGCGGCAACGCCGCGTGAGCGACCGTGTCCGTCATCAGATCACCAACGACGACAACGCGCGTCATGTGTCGTCACCACCTCGGTCACCGGGCCGATCGGCAGGGCGCCGCCGGAAAAGCTCCGTGCTCTTTGTGTGCTAGCGGATAGAACTTTACAGTTCCGGAGGGTAGTCTCGCCCTCTCGCCTTCTGAATCCGCGAATAGTAGGGATTCAGATCAACTGGGAAGAGTCACCGGCCGCCCGGCTACCACGAGCACAACCTCGTCCGACTCGGCGGCGAGCCGCTGGTTGAGCCACCCAAGCTGATCCCGGAACAGCCGGCCGGCCTCGGTCGGCGGATGGACCCCGGATCCGACCTCATCGCTGACCGCGACCACGCGCGCGGGTGTCTGCCGCCACGCCTCGACCAGCTCGTCGGCTTTCGCGGCGAGCAGCCCCGGCGTCCCCGCCTGGTGCTGCATGGTCATCACCGCGGCCAGCCAGGTCCCCACCCCGTCGAACAACAGCGCGCCGGGCACCGACCGCAACGCCCCGGCGGCGTCGGCGCTCTCCACGGTCCGCCACCACGCCGGCCGCCGGGACTGATGCGCAGCCACCCGCTCGGCCCACTCGGGATCGGCCGGGGGCTGCGCGCCGTCCGGGTAGGGCCCGGCCGCCAGGTAGGTCACCCGCGGCTCGGCGGCCAGCCTGAGCTCCGCGTGCCGAGACTTCCCCGACCGTGCCCCGCCGAGCACGAGTACCCGGCGCGGCCGGGCCGGTGCGGGTGCAGGCCGGTCACGCGGCGCGGTGAGCACGTCTCCGTCGTCGGGCACGACCGCCCCCCAGAACCCGCACCGCCGGGCCAGCTCCTCCTCAGAGGAGATCCGGTGATCGGCGTGCAGCACCGCGGCCACGGTGCCGTCGCCGACGAGGCCCCGGCTGCGCAGCGCGCCGAGCTGCGCCGGATCCCGCACAAGGTCGAGCAGCACGATGTCGAAGGGCCTTCCGCCGTCCGGCAGGTCGGGTGTCGCGCCGGACCCGTCGGTCACGAGCAGCCTGCCGCCGTCCGGCGCGGTCACGGCCCAGGCGCCCGGCATCCGCTGCACCTGGTACCCGGCCGGCGGCTCGCCGGAGCCGACGGGCAGCCTGCGGTCCACGATCACCCGTGCAGCGGCCCGCGAACGGCCGGCCGCCCGGATCCTGGCGCAGGACGCGCATTCGCAGCCCTGCTTCGGCCAGCCGTCGCTGCCGCCGGTGCCGGCGAGGCGGACCTCCATCGGCCTCCTCAGGTGCGACTAAGATTTAGCGCCGTTGACCGGCCCGATCCTAGCCACCGAGGCGGCGAGCAAGCATGACCTGGACCTGGCAGCTGGAGAAGGAAGACGGCACCGTGCTCACATCGCGCGGCCTGCCGAAGGAGAGCTTCGGCAGCCAAGGGGACGCCGAGAACTGGATCGGCGAGAACTGGCGCGCCCTGCTCGAGGCCGGGGTGGACCAGGTGTCCCTGCTGGATGAGGGCCGCGTCGAGTACGGCCCGATGAGCCTGCACCCAGGCAAGTAGCAACCGAAGCCGGGCAGGCCATAGCGGGCGCGGCGGTCATGGGCTCAGCGGCGGGTCCGCGGGCTGGCGGTGGCCGCCGGGTCGGTAAAGATCACCGGGCCGAGGGCGTCGTCGATCCGGGCCATCAGCGCGTGGTCGAGGCGGACACCGGACGCCCCGGCGTTCTCGCGCACCTGCTCCGGCCTGGTCGCACCCACGATCGCCGCCGAAACACCGGGGTTCTGCAGTGTCCATGCGATCGCCAGCTGCGCCATCGTCAGGCCAGCCTCGTCGGCGAGCGGCTTGAGCTGCTGCACCCGGCCGAGGATGTCCTCGGTCAGGTAGCCCTTGATGAACCTCGACCCGCCGGCGTCGGTCGCGCGGGAGCCTTCCGGCGCGGCCGAACCCGGCAGGTACTTGCCGGTCAGCACGCCCTGCGCGATTGGCGAGAACACGATCTGGCCGATGCCCTCCTTCTCGCACAGCGGCAGCACCTCGGCCTCGATGACCCGCCACAGCATGCTGTACTGCGGCTGGTTCGAGACGATCCGGTCGAATCCCATCTCCCCGGCGATCCGCAGCGCGGCCGCGATCTCCTCGGCCCGCCACTCGGACACGCCTACGTAGAGAACCTTGCCCTGGCGGACCAGGTCGTCGAAGGCGCGGAGGGTCTCCTCGAGCGGCGTCTCGTGGTCGTAGCGGTGCGCCTGGTACAGGTCCAGGTAGTCGGTCTGCAGCCGCCGGAGCGAGCCGTGCGCCGACTCCATGATGTGCTTGCGGGACAGGCCGCTGTCGTTGGCGCCGGGGCCGACCGGCCAGTAGAGCTTGCTGAAGATCTCGACCGACTCGCGGCGCACGCCGCGCAGCGCCCGGCCGAGCACCTCCTCGGCCTTGGTGCCCGCGTAGGCATCCGCGGTGTCGAAGCTGGTGATGCCCTCGTCGAGCGCCGCAGCCACGCACGCGCTGGCGGCCTGCTCTTCGACCTGGGAACCATGGGTGATCCAGTTGCCGTAGGCGATCTCGCTGATCTTCAGCCCGCTGCGGCCGAGGTGACGGTATTCCATGCAGTTGACCCTAGCGGCCACCAGACATGCCGCCAGAGTGACCCTGGCGGCCGTCAGGCATGCCGCCGGAGGCCAGTGACTCAGACTTTGGTGCCGGGCTTGACCCTGGGCGTCGGCATGCGCAGCCGGCGGAACTGGGTGTTGCGGACCGCCACGTACATCCGGAGACCGCGGGTGCTCTCGCCGGGGAACCGCTCCTGCGCGAGCTTGATCACCCGGCCGGAGACCAGGATGCTCTCGATGACGATCACCGCGAGGATCACCAGCACCGCATAGTCGATCACCGCAGACTTCCGCAGTGCGGGGAGGAACAGCAGGACCACGAGCACGAGCACCCCGAACATGTAGTACTCGCTGATGCTGCGCCTGGCATCCACGTAGTCACGGGCCAGCGCCCGGACCTGGCCCTGATCCTTGCGCGGCAGTGCCCAGCTCTCGCCGCGGCGCATGGCTTCGGTCCTGCGGGCGCGCGCGGCGCGATCCCGGTCGCGCGACTGCTGGCCGGCCGCCTTCCGGTCGGCGGGCGCCGAGTACGGCTGCCGCCGCCTGCGCTCAGCTTCGCTGCGCTTGGGTGTCGGCCTGCCCTTACTCTGGGTCTGGCTGGGCCGCTCCGGGGCGGCTTCGGCCGCAGGCTGGCTCTGCGCGTCCTGATCTGCCTGATCGGGCAGCTCAGCTGCGTCGGCTGAACGTCGTCGGAACACGGGCTCAGCATACCGGGGCGAACCCCGCAGACCGCCAGACCGCGCGCTGAAGCGGCCTGGATGGCGTCTCCTGGGTGCCCACTGGGATGACTGACCTTGCTGGCCGTCGTAGGGTGGAAACGAGCACCTGTCGGCAACATCCGTTGACTTGCGCAGCAACTGGTTTAGCGCCGCTGCCCCGGCCCGGTGCGGCGGCGAAAAGTAATGAGGGGATGGTCGCGCTTATGGGCGTGATGAAGCGGGTTTCTACGATCTTCCGTGCCAAGGCCAACAAGGCACTTGACCGGATGGAGGACCCCAGAGAAACCCTGGATTACTCGTATCAGACACAGCTAGAGCTGCTGCAGAAGGTTCGTCGCGGCGTGGCCGACGTGGCGACCTCGCGCAAGCGCGTTGAGCTGCAGATGAACCAGCTGCAGCAGACGTCGGACAAGTACGACCGGCAGGCGCGGGACGCACTGGGTGTCGGCCGGGAGGACCTTGCCCGCGACGCGCTGACCCGCAAGGCGGGGGTGCAGACCCAGCTGAGCGACCTCAATACGCAGTACACCGCGCTGCAGGGCGAGGAAGAGAAGCTGACCGGTGCCTCGCAGCGGCTGCAGGCCAAGGTGGACGCCTTCCGCACCAAGAAGGAGACCATCAAGGCCACGTACACCGCGGCCGAGGCGCAGACGCGGATCAACGAGGCGTTTACCGGCATCTCCGAGGAAATGGGCGATGTCGGCCTGGCGATCCAGCGGGCCGAGGACAAGACCGAGCAGATGAAGGCGCGGGCCGGCGCGATCGACGAGCTGATGGCCTCCGGCGCGCTCGACGACATGGTCGGCGGGCCGCGCGACGACATCCAGCTCGAGCTGGACCGGATGGGCGCCGGTCACGACGTCGAGGCCGAGCTGGCACGGATGAAGGGCGAACTCGGCCAGGGCAGCGCGCCGCGGCAGATCGAGGGGGCCGCGAACGGCACCCAGGCCGGCACGTCGGCCGACGGCCAGGCGGCTCAGGCGACACAGCCCGCTCAGCCCGCTGCGCCAGCCGAGCACCCGCAGGCTGGTGACGGGACATGATCGTCCGGATCCTCGGCGAGGGCCAGCTGCGGATCGACGATTCGGCAGCGAGCGAGCTGAATGAGCTCGATGCCAGGCTCGAGTCGACGGTCGAGCGCAACGACGAGTCGGCTTTCCGGCCCGCCCTCGAGGAGCTGCTGGAGCGGGTCCGGGCCATCGGCAGGCCGGTTGAGCCGTCCGAGCTCGAGCCGTCCGAGCTGATCCTGCCCGCCGAGGGCGCCACCATGGCCGACGTCCGCAAGCTGCTCGCTGGCGACGGGGTCATCCCGGGCTGAGCGCGCCGTTCCCGGGACGCCGGGCCCATGGGGGTTCGCAGCCCGGTCCCGGGACCCCGGGCCATGGGGGTTCGCCGCCCGTTCCTGGGGGCAGGGTGCTGGCGAGCTGGGTGCTGGCTGAGAGGGTCTTAGGGGCAGGAACGCCACAGTCGGCGCTGGCGTTGTACCGAATGGCCGGCGCACGCCGGCCGGCCGCCCGGAGACTCACCGCGCAACGGACCCGTTCCGTGCAGATCACTCCGGCGGCTGAGATGTAATGGAGTAAGACGGCTCGCCTGATGGGCCGCAACGAAAAGGGAGGCGCCGCAGATGGCGCGCACTCGCTACGCAAGCGACCCGGGGCTGATCGCGCGCATGGGCGCGACGATGTTCCTGATCGGGCTCGTGTTCACGGGGTTCTTCATCGCCCTGTACTTTGTGCTGTTCGCATACGGGAACAGGCACGGCGACGGCGGCGCCGGGGATGGCCTTGTCGTGGTCGTGCTGCTGATCGCCGCGGCCGTGGCGTTCGGCGGCTATTACTGGTCGGACAAGATTGCGCTCAACACCGCAAGGGCCCGACTGGTCACCCCGCAGCAGGCGCCGCAGCTGCACGGCATAATCGACCGGATCTGCGCGCTGGCGGACATGCCCAAGCCGCGGGTGGCGATCTCGCCGGTATCCATGCCGAACGCGTTCGCGACCGGCCGCAGCAGCAAGGTGGCCGTGGTGTGCGTCACCGAGGGCCTGCTGCAGCGGCTCGACGACAAGGAGCTCGAGGGCGTCCTGGCGCACGAGATGTCGCACGTGGCGCACAAGGACGTCGCGGTGATGACGATCGCCTCGTTCCTCGGGATCATGGCAGCGCTGCTGGTCAGGTTCGCGTTCTACTCCGAGCTGTTCGGTGGTGGCGGCAGGGGCCGGGGCGGCGGCCGCGGCGGCAACAACCAGAACGCGTTCCCGGTCATCCTGATCGTGATGGCTGTCGGCATCGTCGTCTACGCGATCAGCTTCCTGCTGATCCGGCTGCTGTCGCGGTACCGGGAACTGTCTGCCGACCGGTCCGGCGCGCTGCTGACCGGGCAGCCGTCCGCGCTGGCCAGCGCGCTGGTCAAGGTGACCGGCGACATCGCAAGGATCCC
This sequence comes from uncultured Actinomycetota bacterium, assembly GCA_963778075.1. GTDB lineage: Bacteria > Actinomycetota > Actinomycetes > Streptosporangiales > Streptosporangiaceae > JASHPR01. The sequence continues at coordinate 584,973 of CAVZTJ010000003.1, forward strand.
GACCAGGGACCTGCGCCAGGCCGAGCCGCTGAACGCGTTCTACTTCACGCCGGCGCTCTCCGGCCGGACCGGCCAGCGGAGTCTGTCCAACATCTTCTCCACGCACCCGAGCCTGGAGAAGCGGCTGGCACAGCTGGACAAGATCTCCAAGCAGCTCGGCAGTAGCGCGGGATAGCCGAGTGGGCTTCCTCGACGCGCTGCTCGGCCGCACCAAGCCGGTGCCGCCGAACCTTGACGCGCTGTTCGCGCTGCCGTCTGCAGCGATCACGCTGCAGGCGGCCACGGACTTCAAGCCGACCGGCACCGGCTCGGTATGCTTCCGTGCGACCGAGGGGAAGGCGTTCAGCGACATCGAGAAGGACGTCCGCGACCTGCTCAACATGGGCGACAACAAGACCCCGGTCGAGGTGACCGAGGACAAGTACGGCTTTACCTGGCTGGTCTGCCATCACTCCGCCGACGACGTCGAGGGTCTGGTCACCGACCTGCACGCGGTGAACTCCTCGCTGCAGAACGGCGGTTTCGGGCCGCAGTTGCTGTGCACGATCCTCGGCTTCACCGACGGCGCTGGCCACCCACTCGGTCTCGTCTACCTGTACAAGCGCGGCACGTTCTACCCGTTCGCGCCGCAGTCGGGGGAGCGCAGGGACAACGCGACCGAACTGCAGATCCGCGGCGCGCTCGGCGACGATCTCAAGATCGAGCCCGACCTGGGCCGATGGTTCCCTGTCTGGGGCGCCCCGGGCTTGTAGACGGTATACAAACCGGGTCCGACGGATACGGAATGACGTGGCCGGGGATATGGTTGAGACAGCAGAGATAGAGCCGCGCCGTAGGGGTGACGGCAGTCGACGCGGGAGAGCTAATCCAGATGACAGTTCAGGACCAGGCCACCACTCAGGGCATTCTCCTTACCGGTGCCGCGGCGGTCAAGGTGAGGAGCCTGCTGGAGCAGGAAGGCCGCGACGACCTTCGCCTGCGCATCGCCGTGCAGCCCGGCGGCTGCTCCGGCCTCCGCTACCAGCTGTACTTTGACGAGCGCGAGATCGACGGCGACGTCGTGAGCGAGTTCGGCACCGTCAAGGTGGTCACCGACAAGATGAGCGCGCCGTACCTCAGCGGGGCCACGATCGACTTCGTCGACACGATCGAGAAGCAGGGCTTCACGATCGAAAACCCGAACGCGACCGGGTCCTGCGCCTGCGGCGACTCGTTCCACTGACGCGCGCCGCGCGCGAGCCCACTGACGCGCGCCGCGCGCGAGCCGCCGTCAGCGACCGAAACGGCCGCTGACGGCCGCGCGCACTCCCGCACGGGGTAACCTGAGCGCTCCGCCTTGATCCCGCAGAGAGAGTGCCGCCGTGCGCATTGCCGTCACCGGGTCGATCGCGACCGACCATCTCATGACCTTTCCCGGCCGTATCGCCGACCAGCTGATCCCGGACAAGCTCGACAAGATCGCGCTGTCCTTCCTGGTCGATTCCCTGCAGATCCGCTACGGCGGGGTGGCCGCCAACATCGCGTTCGGCATGGGCTCGCTGGGGCTGCGGCCGCTGCTCGTCGGCACGGTCGGCGCCGACTTTGGCGAGTACCGCGAATGGCTGGAGTCGCACGGCGTCGACACGAGCACGGTTCGCGTTTCCGCGGTGCATCACACCGGGCGCTTCATCAGCACCACCGACACCGACCTCAACCACTTCGCCTCGTTCTACCCGGGTGCGATGACCGAGGACGCCGGCATCGACCTGGGTGAGCTGGCCGGCTCGGTGGACCTGGTCCTGATCGGCGCGAGCGACCCAGACGCGATGCGCAACTTCACCCGGCAGTGCCGCAAGCACGGCATCGCGTTCGCCGCCGACACCTCGTGGCAGCTCGCCCGGATGGAGGGCGAGCAGGTGCGCGATCTGGTGGACGGGGCCGCGTACCTGTTCTGCAACGAGTACGAGTGCACGCTGACCGAGCGCAAGTCCGGATGGACCCCGGACGAGGTCACGGCGCACGTCGGGGTCAAGATAACCACGCTCGGCGCGGCCGGGGCGCGGGTGGACCGGGCGGGCGAGGAGCCGATCCTGGTGTCCCCGATCACCGGGGTGCAGCCGGTCGAGCCGACCGGCGCCGGGGACGCGTTCCGCTCCGGCTTCCTGGCCGCGACCCACTGGGGCCTCAGCCTGGAGCGCGCGGCGCAGCTCGGCAACCTGATGGCCGTGCAGGCGCTGGAAGCGGTCGGGCCGCAGGACTACGAGCTCGAGCCCGAGCCCCTGGCCAAGCGGTTCGCCGCCGTCTACGGGGCCGAGGCGGCCGGGGAAATCGCCGAGCACTACTCGGTGTAGTACCGGCCGCTGGGCGCGAACCACGGCACGGTAGCGTGGCGGCATGGCCCCGATGGACGTGATGAGTGCCGCGCTCGCTTCCGGCTATCACGGGCCACCGCAGCTGACTCCGCAGCGGGCGTTCACCGAGTGGACGCTCGATCCCTGGGCGCTCGCGGTCGCGGCGCTGCTCGCCGGGCTCTACCTGGCCGGGGTGCGGCGCGTGCGCCGGTCCGGCAAGCCGTGGCCGGTGGGCCGCAGCGTCGTGTTCTGCGGGGTCGCGCTCGGCTTCTGGGTCATCGCCACCATGTCCTGGGTGGCCGTGTACACGCCGGTGCTGTTTTACGTGCGCGCGGTGCAGACGATCCTGCTGCTCCTGCTGATACCGCTGTTCCTCGCGCTCGGCCGGCCGCTGACCCTGATCATCGAGACGCTGCCCGGGGCCGGGCCGCGGCTGGATCGCGCGATCCACAGCCAGGCCGCAAAGGTGCTGACGTTCCCGGCGGTCACGACCATGGTCCTGGTGATCACCCCGTTCGTGCTGTACTTCACGTCCTGGTACGTGGCCGGGTTCCACAGCGTGGCGGTGCGGGAACTGACCCATCTGGCGCTGCTGGCACCGGGCTTCGTCTTCTTCTGGACGCTGCTGCGCGTCGATCCGGTGCCGAAGGCCTATCCGTACCTGGTATCGCTCTGGGTGACCGGCGCGGAGGTGGTCGGCGACGCCGTGCTCGGGCTGGCCGTGATCGCCGACCAGAACCTGATCGCCGGGCCCTATTACCATGCGGTGGCCTACCCGTGGGGGCCCAGCCTCTTCACCAGCCAGGTGCTCGGCGGCGGGACGCTGTGGATCCTCGGCGACATCGTCGGGCTGCCGTTCTTCGCCGCTCAGCTGATCCAGATGATCAGGGAGGATGAGGCCGAGGCGAAGGTCATCGACGCCGAACTGGACGCGAGGGAAGCGGCCGCGGCTGCGGGCCAGGCCGCCGCGGCGAGCCAGGACGCCGCGGCGAGCCAGGACGCCGCGGCGAGCCAGGATGCGCCCGCGGGCCGCAGCGGGCATGCCACGGCCGGCACGGCCGTTGACCGGCCCTGGTGGGAGTCGGACCCGAGGTTCGTCGGCCGGTTCGAGTCGGTCGACGACGCCAGCAGCGACTAGTAACTGCGCCGGACCAGGAATGCCCAGCCGGAGCCGGGCAGGTCGGAGGCGTTGACGAACTCCTGCGACTTGAGCATGCACCAGGCGGGCACGTCGGTCTGCGCCGCCGGGTCGTCGGCGAGCACGGCGATGACGTGGCCGACCGGCACCTCCCTGATCCGCTCGGCCAGCATGATGATCGGGATCGGGCACTTGCGGCCCATCGCGTCGATCGTCAGCGTCGGCGCCGGGACCCCGGACTCGGTCGCGGTGGCGGGGGAGGTGGGCTGGGGATCCGCGGGGAACTGCGGGGGGGTCACGGGGTCAACCTCCTATGGCCTTAACGGGTCGCCGGGGGCCGCTGGGTGCGGTCATCGGTGCTGTGGGTAGCGGCGGATTACAGCGAGTGCACAGTCATAGTGTCTCGCAACCGCCCGGGCCCGCACCAGCGCGGGGCGTGGGTAAGCGCCGCGCAGCGGGCGCGCCCAGTTCCGGCGGGGGTACCCGGCGACGCCGCAGGGCTGCGCGATACTGTTTCCACGACAGGCTGTAGGACGAGCAACCGCCGGCCCCGTGGAGCCGGAGTGACCCCCGCCGGGAAGGCCATACGTGAGTCTGAATCGCAGCGCTCCGAGTAGCGCCGGGGGCAGCGGTGACACGCCGCTGGCCAGGCGCGTCCGCCTGGCTCGCCGCTGGCTGCCGCGCGCCGCGGTCGCGGCGGCCGTGCTGCTCGCCACGGCCGGCTGCCAGTCCAACGCGTTCACCCGGATGGGCATGCCGGCGCCAATCACCAAGCAGGCAAAAGTCGTCGTGACCATGTGGCAGGGATCCTGGATCGCCGCGTGGACCGTCGGGATCGTGGTGTGGGGAGCGATCATCGGCGCGGTGATCTTCTTCCGCAAGCGCTCGGACCGGGTGCCGCATCAGGTGCGCTACAACCTGCCGATCGAGATCCTGTACACGGTCGTGCCGTTCATCATGATCGGGGTACTGTTCTTCTTCACGGCGCGGGACGAGAACTACATCGACGCGCTGCCGGCCCATCCCGACGTGGTCATCAACGTGACCGGGTTCCAGTGGAGCTGGGAGTTCCAGTACCCGCAGTACAAGGTGCCGAAGTCGGAGTACGGCGAGGTGACCGAGCTCGGCCAGATGTGGAACGGCGACACCCCCGGCAACGAGAACCAGCTTCCGCTGCTGGAGGTCCCCATCGGGGACACCGTCAGGTTCAACCTCGCCTCGACGGACGTCGTCCACGCGTTCTGGATCGTCCCGTTCGACTTCAAACGCGACGTCATCCCTGATCACCCGAACCACTTCGAGGTGACGCCCACCACGGCCTACACCGGGATCGGCCGCTGCACCGAGCTCTGCGGGCTCTACCACAGCCGGATGCTGTTCCGAGTGAAGGTCGTGCCGGCGGCCCAGTTCAAGAAGTGGATCGCGGCGCAGCAGGCGCAGCAGACCGCAGCAGGGGGTGTTTAGTGACCGCCATCCAACAGCCGGCCCAGACCGTGACCGCCGCGCCGCGCAGCTACCGCAAGGGCAACATCCTCGCGGACTGGCTGTCGTCCACCGACCACAAAATCATCGGCCATCTGTACCTGATTACCTCGTTCGGATTCTTCGTGGCCGCCGGCATCATGGCCATGATCATGCGCGCCCAGCTGATGGCGCCGGACAACCACCTGGTGTCCGACCAGCTGTACAACGAGCTGTTCACCATGCACGGCACGATCATGCTGCTGCTGTTCGCCACGCCAACGTTCGTCGGGTTCGCCAACGAGATCATGCCGCTGCAGATCGGCTCCCCGGACGTGGCGTTCCCTCGGCTGAACCTGTTCAGCTACTACCTGTTCCTGTTCGGCGGCCTGATCCTGCTGTTCAGCTTCATCGCCCCGGGCGGCGCCGCGGCCTTCGGATGGTATGCCTACTCGCCGCTGAACAACTCGCTGTACTCGCCGGGCGTCGGCGGCGACATGTGGATCATGGGCCTGGTGCTGGCCGGATTCGGCACGATCCTGGGCGGAGTCAACTTCGTCACCACGATCTTCTGCATGCGCGCGCCGGGCATGACCATGTTCCGGATGCCGTTGTTCAGCTGGTCCGTCCTGGTCACCAGCATGCTGGTGCTGCTGGCCTTCCCGGTACTCACCGCCGCGCTTCTGGTGCTCGAGATCGACCGCAAGCTCGGAGCGCAGGTGTTCAACGCCAACAGCGGCGGCGCCCTCCTGTGGCAGCACCTGTTCTGGTTCTTCGGCCATCCCGAGGTCTATATCGTGGCGCTGCCGTTCTTCGGCATCATCAGCGAGATCTTGCCGGTGTTCTCCCGCAAGCCGCTGTTCGGTTACAAAGGTATGGTCGGCGCCCTCATCGCGATCGCCGGGCTGTCCCTGACGGTGTGGGCGCACCACATGTTCACCACCGGAGCGGTGCTGCTGCCGTTCTTCTCGTTCATGACCTTCCTGATCGCGGTCCCGACCGGGCTGAAGTTCTTCAACTGGCTGGGCACGATGTGGCGCGGGCAGCTCACGTTCGAGCCCCCAATGCTCTTCGCCATTGGATTCCTGATTACCTTCCTGTTCGGCGGGCTCACCGGGGTCATCCTCGCGTCGCCGCCGCTGGACTTCGCGGTCAGCGACTCTTACTTCGTGGTCGCGCACTTCCACTACGTGCTGTTCGGGACCGTGGTGTTCAGCACGTTCGGCGGGTTCTACTTCTGGTGGCCGAAGTGGACTGGCAAGATGCTGGATCACACGCTCGGCAAGTGGCACTTCTGGAGCGTCTTCATCGGCTTCAACTTGACGTTCCTCGTGCAGCACTGGCTGGGCCTCCTGGGCATGCCGCGCCGGGTGGCGAACTACCCGTTCCTGCCGCACCTGGCCACGACGCTGAACGACATATCCTCGATCGGCGCATTCGTACTCGGCGCGTCGACCTTCATCTTCTTCTACAACGTCTACAAGACCTGGAAGCACGGGGAGCGGGTGACCGCCGACGACCCGTGGGGCTTCGCCAACTCGCTGGAGTGGGCCACGTCCTGCCCGCCGCCGCGGCACAACTTCACCTCGATCCCGCGAATCAGGTCCGAGCGGCCCGCGTTCGACCTGCACTATCCGCAGATCGGGACCGGCCGGGCTCGGGAGGGCTACCACCAAGAGGTCGGCGCGTCGACCGGCGGCGCGGCAGCCAGATAGCGCAGGAGTGTCTTCATGAAGGTCGAGGGTTACCTGTTCATTGGCTGTGCCATGTTCTTCGGCGCTGCGGACGTCGTCTACTGGTATTTCTCCCATGAGCCGACCGGGGCGACCGCGCTCGCGATCGCGGTCGGGCTGGCCTTCCTGATCGGTTTCTACGTGCTGTTCACCGGGCGGCGGCTGCCCGTCAGGCCCGAGGACATACCCGAAGGCGAGATCTATCAGGGCACCGGTGAGCTCGGGTTCTTCAGCCCGCACAGCTGGTGGCCGCTGTTTCTGGCCCTGGCCGCCGGCACTGCCGCCATCGGGGTGGCCATCGGGTGGTGGCTGTTCCTCATCGGCATGCTGATGGTCCTGCTCGCCACGGTCGGCTTCGTGTTCGAGTACTACCGCGGCCACTACGCCCACTGACCGGTGCCGGTCCCGCTGACCGGCACCGGGTTAGCAGCGGTCAGCCTCCGGACCTGGCCTGACGGCCGGGCCACCAGGCGCGGTTACCGACCAGAGCGGTGAGGCTGGGCGAGAAGAACATCGCCATCACGAACGCCGCCAGGGCGATGCCGGCCGCCACGGCGAACCCGACCTGCTGCAGGATCGAGTTGCCCGCCAGGGTCAGCGAGGCGAACGTGCCCGCCAGGATCAGCCCGGCCGATCCGATCGCCGGGCCTGCGTGCCTGACGGCGTCCGCGGCCGCCTGCCGCGGCGTCATCCCGCTCTGCGCCTGCTCACGCAGCCGCGCGATCATCAGGATGTTGTAGTCGGTGCCGAGGGCCACCACGAACAGGTACATGTACACCGGCAGCAGGAAGACCAGACCCGCCTGCCCCGCGAGCGTCTGGAACACCAGCACCGTGGCGCCCAGCGTCGCGCCGAAGCCGAGCCCCACCGACAGCATCAGGTACCAGGGCGCCGCGACCTCGGCGGCGTTCAGCGTGCCGGAGGTGGCGTGCAGGTACACCTGCGTCGGCTCGGTCGCGCCCGGCGGCAGCCCTCGTTCCAGGACCGTCAGGGCGACCTCCGACTCGGCATTGCTCGGGATGCCGGCCGACGACAGGTCGAAGGTCGGCTTGAAGCCGAGGGCGCCGATGGCCAGCACCACCAGCACCAGGCCGGACGCGCCGGCGAACACCGCGGGCCGGTTCCCGAGCGCGCGGCCTATCGCGGTGAACCTGGCGCCCTTCGGCTCCCGCTGCCACGCCTTGGACGGCCAGAACACGTGCGTGCCCAGCAGCGTGACCACGGCAGGGATCAGGGTAAGCGCGGCAAGGAGCGTGACCGCGACGGCGATCGCCAGCGTCGGGCGAGCCGCCGCGCCGGTCACACCCTCGTACAGGCCCGCGCCGCTCATCAGCGGCTTGATATCCGCGCGCAGCACCTTGATCGCGTCCCCGGCCTGCGTCCCCGAGCCGTTCACGAGGCTGTTGGACATGGCGACGTATGCGGTCTGGACGAGGCCGTTGGCCGACGGCGGCCCGGCCGTGACGCTCACGATATTCTTGATGTGCTTGGCGTTCAGCGTGCTCGCGACCGACGCGACCTTCGTCTTGTCTGCCGCGGTGAGGCGCCCATGCTCGGACCGGGCGAACACGATGATCGCGGCCGTGGCGTCGATTTTGCCGGCCTGCGGGAAGGCCCGGTTCTGCAGGTTCTGCGCCCTGATCGACTCGTAGTGGCTCGGCAGGAAGCTGGCCTCGTTGGTCGTGGTTGGCAGCGCGGGCGCCGTGGCGACGATCCCCACCGCGGCGATGATCCACACCGCGATCACCAGCCACGGGTGGCCGGTCACCAGGCGGCCCAGCGCGGCGAACGGGCCGCCGCTGGGCCGTGGGAGCTCGTCACCCCCTCCGCCTGGCCACCTGACCGCCCTGAGTCCCCGTCCGGTTAGTCATGTCCCCGTCCTTACGTCATCTCGGTATAACGCATAGCCTTCCGTATCGACCGTGAGCGAGGCAGTGGCGGGTCTCACGAACAGCTCATGACATATGTCACGACGCGAGGGGTGGCTAGCAGGTGGACGTCTACGAGGCGCTGTACACGACCAGGGCGATGCGGCGCGTGCGGCCCGACCCGATCCCCTACCCGGTCCAGGCGCGCATTCTCGACGCCGCGATCCGCGCGCCGAGCGGCGGAAACACGCAGGGCTGGCGCTTCATCCTGGCGGACGATCCCGCGGTCAAGGATCAGCTCGGCCCGCTGTACCGGGACAGCATCCGGCAGCTGTGGGCGACGGCCTACGCCGAGCGGGTCGAGCGTGCGCGGAGCGCTCCCGAGGACCCGGCCAGCGCGGCGACGCTGCGGATGGTCGCCTCGGCGCAGCATCTCGCCGACCACTTCGAGGACGTGCCGCTGTTCCTGATCGCCTTCTCCCGCGGCGATTCGTCCGGTGGCTCCATCTTCCCGGCCGTGTGGAGCGCTCAGCTCGCCGCGCGCGCCGAGGGCGTCGGCAGCGCGCTGACCTCTGTGCTCGGCGCGTTCCACGGCGCCGAGGCGATGGAGATTCTCGGCGTGCCCGATGGCCACCGCTGGGTGATGGCGTGCTGCGTTTCGTTCGGCTACCCCACCGGGCGGTGGGGCGTGGCCAAGCGCCGCCCGGTGCAGGAGATCGCCTACCGCAATTCCTGGGGAGCCGAGCTGGGGCTGGATGTTCCCGGGCCGCTCTGGCCGGGCGAGCCCGGCTGACCTGCCGTATCGTCTGGCAGGTGGGTGACGAGAGAAAGGCCGAGCCTTCGGACGCCGTGGGGCCGGCGGCGCTGGCCGCTGGCTGGTCGCACGGCCACCGCGACGTATCCGGGGGCTGGCTGCGGCCGACGGTGTTCGGCGCCGTCGACGGCCTGGTGACGAACGCCTCGCTGATCGCCGGCCTGGGCGGTGGCGGGGTGTCCGCGCACACGATCGTGCTGACCGGGACGGCCGCGCTGGTGGCCGGCGCGTTCTCGATGGGCACCGGTGAGTTCATCTCGGTGACGAACCAGAACGAGCTCGTGCACGCTGAGGTGGCGCTGGAGCGCCGGATGCTCGCGAAGTTTCCCGCTGCCGAGCAAGAGGAGCTGGCCGGCTATTTCCGTGAGTACGGCGCGGATCCGGAGACCGCGGCGCGGATGGCCGCCGCCGTGTCCAGCGATCCCGGCACCGCGCTGCGCGTGCACACCCGCGAGGAGCTCGGCGTCGACCCGGCCGATCTGCCGTCGCCGGTGCTGGCCGGAGCGGCGTCGCTCGCGGCGTTCTCGGCGGGCGCGCTCGTGCCGCTGCTGCCCTTCCTGCTGGGCCTGCCGCAGCTGGCCGCGACGCTGGTGATCACCGCGGTGGCGCTGGCCGCCGGGGGAACGGTCGTGGGCAGGATCACCGGCCGGCCGCTGCTGCGATCGGGCCTGCGGCAGCTCGCCCTCGGCGGGCTGGCCATCGCCGTCACGTTCGCCGTGGGCAGCCTCATCGGCGGTCACCCGCACTAGCGGCGCCCAGCGCGGATTTCCATCCGGTCACCCGCGCTTGCGGAGGCGCCTTGGCGCCGCATCTTTGGCTGGTCAGGCAAGCAGGGCGCGGGGCGGGAGCCGCCTGTCGCCGAGCGCGAGGGGCCCGCCGGCCTTCATCGCCCAGTTCGCGGCCGTAACCGCGAGCACCGGCAGCCACAGCATCATGAGGTCCTTCCTGAGCGCTGCGCTGGGGGGCGGCGTCCGTGGACGGCGCCGACAAGGGCCGCTGCGGTGGCGCCTAGCAGGGCGTTGCCGGGGTTGGTGACGAACAGCAGTGCCGCTGCGATGCCGGCCCCCAGGATCGCGGCAACGATGGCTCGCTGGGACTTGCGGAGCTCGTCGAGGGCCAGCATCAGGAAGAAGGCCGGGAACACGACGTCGGCGCCGAGGGCGTGCATCAGGCGGGTTGATCAGGACCGCTGCGGCGACCGCTGCCACGGCGCCTCCGGCTGGCAGCGTGGTCAGCAGCGTGAACTGGGCCGAGCCGGAACACGCGAGGATCGAGAAGACCAGGGGCACCGCGCCGCCCCAGCCCGCGGCGCTCGCCGCCGCTCCATAGGCCAGCCCCAGCACGAACGTCGCCGCGCCCGGGCCGGCTTCCAGGCGCATCCCGTCGGTGAGCGCCCCGCTGCCAGTCCGCGCACCCCGATGCAGCCCGGCAATAGCGGGATCGCGGAAAGCGGCAATAACAGCTATCCGGCTCTGCTGAGGCGTGTTGAGTCGCTTCGGAGTGTGGACTACTGGGACTCGGAGTGGCCGTCTCCGCCGCCCTCGACCGCGTCCGGCGCCTGCTGGCCGGACCGGACCGGGACCGGCTCGCCCTCCTCGGCATGGTGGCCGTTCCCGTGCCCGTTTCCGTGCGCGCCGTAGCCGTTGCCGTGGCCGTCCATCGGAACGCTCTCGGTGACCACCTTGTTCAGCCGCAGCCGCAGCTTGCCGATCCCACCCCGCAGCCCGGGCGGTGGAACGTCCGGCTCGTGCGGGTCGGCATCGGGGGCTCCCACCGGCAGCATCGGCCGCGCCTTGTAGTCGATGGCCAGCGCTGCGAGCTCCTCGTCGTCGAGCGGCCTGGTCTGCTCGACGTACTCGCCGCTCGGCAGCTGACGGACGATCCCGGTCTCCACACCGTGCTCGAGCAGGTGCAGGTCCTTGCGCTGGAGGCCCAGGCAGATCCGCTTGGTCAAGATGTAGGCGACGACCGGCCCTATGAAGATCGCGTACCGGGCGATCTCGGTGGTCAGGTACAGCGAGATGTCCAGGTGGTCGGCGATGACGTCGTTCGCGCCCTCCAGCCAGAAGATCCCGTAGAAGGTGATGCCGGCGATGCCGAGCGCGCTCCGGGTCGGGGCGTTGCGCGGGCGGTCGTTGAGGTGGTGCTCGCCCTTGTCGCCGGTGATCCACGCCTCGAGGAACGGCCACAGCGCCAGCCCGGTAAAGATGAGGCCGAGCGGCACCAACGCGGGAATGAGCACATTCCACGCCACCGTGTGGCCCCAGGCGTCCCAGGTCCAGCTTGGGAACATCCGCAGGGTTCCCTCGAGAAAGCCCATGTAGAAGTCCGGCTGCGAGCCGGCGGAGATCCCGACCGGCGTGTACGGGCCGTACAGCCAGATGGGGTTGATCTGGACGAACGTTGAGGCGAGCGCCACCGCCGCGAACGTGAAGAAGAAGAACGCCCCAGTCTTGGCCATGAAGTACGGGTACATCGGCTGGCCGACCACGTTGGTGTTCGTGCGGCCCTTGCCCGGCATCTGGGTGTGCTTCTGGAACACCATGATGAACAGGTGCGCGGAGATCAGCGCCAGCAGCAGGCCGGGGATCAGCAGCACGTGGATGATGTACAGCCGGGGGATGATGTCGTTGCCCGGGAACGGCCCGCCGAACAGGAAGAACGTCAGGTAGGTGCCGATTACGGGGATCGACAGCATCACGCCCTCGAGGATCCGCAGCCCGGTGCCGGACAGCAGGTCGTCGGGCAGCGAGTACCCGAACAGCCCCTCGAGCATGCCGAGGACGAGCATCGTGATCCCGATCAGCCAGTTGGCCTCGCGGGGCTTGCGGTACGCGCCGGTGAAGAAGATCCGCAGCATGTGCGCGAAGATCGCGGCCATGAACAGGTCCGCCGCCCAGTGGTGGATCTGCCGCATCAGCAGGCCGCCGCGGACGTCGAAGCTGATGTTCAGGGTCGACGCGTACGCCTCGCTCATCCGCACGCCATCGAGGTTGTGGTAGCTGCCGTGGTAGACCACGTCGGTCATGCTCGGCTGGAAGAACAGCGTCAGGAACGTCCCGGACAGCAGCAAGATGATGAACGAGTACAGCGCGATCTCGCCCAGCAGGAACGACCAGTGGTCCGGGAACACCTTGCGCAGCAGGACCCGGACGCCCCTGGCGCCGTGGAACCTGTCGTCCAGCGCCCTGCCGACGCCATCCAGCGCCCGGTCGATGCTCATACCGAACTCATCCCCGCTCGAAGAAACTCGGGCCGACCGGCTCGTGGAAGTCGCTCATCGCGACCAGGAAGCCGTCGGCGTCCGTGGTCATCGGCAGCTGCGGCAGCGGCCGCGGCGCCGGGCCGAACAGCACCGTGGCGCCGCGCGGCGCGTTGAAGGTCGACTGGTGGCATGGGCACAGGATGTGGTGGGTGGTCTGCTCGTACAGCGCCGCCGGGCAGCCCACATGGGTGCAGATCTTCGAGTAGCACACGATGTTGTCGACGGTCCAGTTCATCACCGTCGGCGGCTGCAGCAGCCCGGGCTGGAACTTGATGATGATCGCGGTGGCGGCCGCCAGGGCGTCGGGGTCGTCCTGATAGCCCTCGGGGATCACCGTGATCATGCCGCCGGGCGAGCTGAAGTCGGCCGGCCTGATCGGGGTGTTGGACCCGTAGGTGACCAGCCGCAGGCCCTTACGCCAGACCGTGTGCCGCAGCGTCGTGCCGGGCAACGGGCCCATGTCCCGCAGCAGCACGATCGGGGCGGCGGCGAGCGGCACGGTCGCGGCGATCAGGGTGCGCCGCAGCAGCGGCCGCTTGACGAACCCGCTGGTCTCCGCGCCCTCGGTGAACGTCTTCTTGAACGCCGCCCGCTCCTCCGGCGTGGTGGCCATCGGATGCCGCTGCTCGGTGAGCTCCACCGGGGGCATGATGTGCCTGACCCAGATCACGGCGCCGACGGCAACGGCGAGGAACGCCGCCGACATCGCCAGGCCGAGGGCCAAGTTGGAGCGCAGCGTCGAGTCGACCGTGCCCACCTCGAGCCCAACGTACGCGGCGATGAACCCAACGCTGGCCAGGAACGACAGGATGAACAGCACCGCGACGAGGTGCTCGGCCTTCTTCGCACGCCGAAGGTTCGGCGGGTCTTCCGGCAGCTCCCGCACTGCGGGCAGCGGGCCGTCGCCGGCCGCGCCGTCACCAGGCCGCTGGCCGAGCATCGTCCGGGCCGCAGCAGGCGGCGGCGTGCCGATGACGCGGTGTGGGGCGACGGGCGCGTCGGCCGTTTCGTCGGGCAGCCCTGACGTGCCGTCAGGGGCGCTGGGGTCACTCATCAGCGGTCTTCCTGTGTTTCGCGGTTATCCACATGGCGGAGAGCACCATGAAGAACAGCAGGCCGAGGAACGCGACCAGGCCCTCGGTCACCGGCCCGATCCGGCCCAGACTGAAGCCGCCCGGGTTGGGCAGGACCCGGGTCGAGGTCACGTACGCGATGATGTCGCGCTTCTCGCTCGGCGTGATCGTGGTGTTGTTGAAGACCGGCATGGCCTCCGGGCCGGTCAGCATGGCCTCGTAGATCTGGGTCGGTGTGGCCTGGGTCAGCGGGGGCGCGAACTTGCCGTCGGTCAGCGCGCCCCCGGCGCCGTCGAAGTTGTGGCACTGGGCGCAGTCGGCGGTGAACAGCTGCTGGCCGAGCCCGGCGTTGGCGCCGGAGGTGCTCACCTCGGCCGGGGTGGGGATCGCTGGGCCGCCGGCCAGGGACGCGATGTACGCGGCGACGTCGCGGGTCTCGGCCGGGTTCAGCTGGGGCGGCTTGTTGCTGTTCTCGGCGCCGATCTCCTTGGCCGGCATCCGGCCGGTGCTCACCTGGAAGTCAACGGCCGCCGAGCCGACCCCGATCAGGCTCGGCGCGATCCCGGTGACGCCCTGCGCCTGGAGGCCGTGGCAGGTGGCGCACGTCAGCTGGAAGATCCGCTGGCCCCTGAGGATCTGCGCCCGCGATGCGCTTGGCGTCGTGGACGCGGATGACTGGCCGCTCCCGGTGACGACCGCGTATATCGCGCCCACCAGGATCAGGCCGAGCAGGACGACGGCGTAGCCGGCGACCGGCCGCCTCCGCCTTGCGGTGATCCAGCTCACTGCGGTCCCCAGTCTCCGGTCAATGGATGATGTAGATGGTGAAGAACAGGCCAATCCAGACGACGTCGACGAAGTGCCAGTAGTACGAGACGACGATGGCGCTGACCTGCATGTTCATGGGTGACCCTCTTGGCCGCGAAGGTCCGGCCGAGCAGGAAGAGGAACGCTATCAGGCCGCCGGCCACGTGCAGCCCATGAAAGCCGGTGGCGATGTAGAAGACCGAGCCGTAGTTGCTGGACGACAGCGTCAGGTGCTGCTCGCGGATCAGGTCGAACAGGTACTCATATCCCTGGCCGCAGTCGAAGTACAGGCCCATCAGGAACGTCAGCACGTACCACTCGCGCAGGCCCCACGCGCATCGGCTTGCAGATGCTGGCCGTGCGCCTGACCTGGCCGCGCTCGATCGCGAACACGCCCATCTGGCAGGTCACGCTGGAGAGCCAGCAGCACCAGGGTGTTCGGTGGTGGCGAGCGGGATGTCGAAGCTTCGCCGGCGGCCAGGGCTGGCCCAGGCCCTTGTCCACCGAGCGGACCGTGAAGTACATGGCGAACAGCGCCGCGAAGAACATCAGCTCGGAGGAGAGCCAGACGATGGTCCCGACGCTGACCAGGCTCGGTCTGCTGGTCGGCGTCCGGGGGGTTACGTCGGTCGTTGCTGTGGCCACGGGGCTTATTATTACGACACCGCGTAGGCGGTGCACGCCCGACCCCCCGGGTCGGTAGCATCCAGTTTCATGAAGGTCGTCGTATACAGCCATGACGCGGACACACGCGCGCGGATAAGGCTTGCGATCGGGCGCCGCCCTGCCCCGGATGTTCCCGAGGCCGAGGTCATCGAGGTCGCCACGCACCCCGCGCTGATCCGGCTGCTCGACGCCGGCGGCGCCGACGTCATGGTGCTCGACGGTGAGGCGCAGCCCGCCGGCGGCATGGGCGTGTGCCGCCAGGCCAAGGACGAGGTCTTCAACTGCCCGCCGGCGCTGCTGATCATCGGCCGCGTCGACGACGGCTGGCTGGCCACCTGGTCGCTGGCGGACGCGGTGGTGAGCCATCCGATCGACCCGGCGGCGCTCGCGCAGGCCCTGGCCGGCCTGATGCGGCAGCGCTCGGCCGGCACCGCCGTGGCAAAGGGCTAGGGGAACATCGCCGTGGATGCCCGTACCGCCTGGCCGGCCCTGATCGGCGCGCTGATCAAGGGGGAGACCCTCAGCGCGGACGAGACCGCCTGGGCGATGAACGAGATCATGGAGGGCGCTGCCACGCCCGCCCAGATCGCCGGGTTCGGGATCGCGCTGCGCATGAAGGGCGAAACGCCAGCAGAGCTGACCGGTCTGGCCGAGACGATGCTGGCGCGGGCCACGCCGGTCAGCATCCCCGGCCCGATCGTCGACCTGGTCGGCACCGGCGGTGACGGGGCGCACACCGTCAACATTTCGACGATGGGCACGATCGTCGCCGCCGCCGCGGGAGCCAGGATGGCGAAGCACGGGAACCGGGCCGCCTCGTCCGCATGCGGCACCGCCGACCTGCTCGAGGCGCTTGGCGTGGTGATCGACCTGCCGCCCGAGGCCACCGAGCGGCTGATGGCGGAGACCGGCGTGGTGTTCCTGTTCGCTGCCCTCTACCATCCGGCGCTGCGGCATACCGCGGTACCGCGGCGGGAACTCGGCGTGCCCACCGTCTTCAACTTCATTGGCCCCGTGGCGAACCCGGCAAGGCCGGGGGCGCAAGCGGTCGGCGTGGCCGACCCCCGGATGGGCGCGGTGATCGCGGGCGTGCTGGGCGGCCGCGGCTGCTCGGCACTCGTGTTCCACGGCGACGACGGTCTGGACGAGCTGACCACGACCGGCCCGTCGACCGTCTGGGTGGTGCATGGCGGCACGGTGAGCGAGACGTCGTTCGATCCTGCCGCGCTCGGGATCGGCCGGTCGGTGCCTGAGGACCTGCGCGGTGGCGAACCGCCGCGCAACGCCGAGGTGGCCCGCGCGGTGCTCGGCGGCGAGCAGGGGCCGGTGCGGGACACCGTGCTGCTCAACGCCGCGGCGGCGCTGGCCGCCGAGGCGGGCGTCGCAAGCCCTGACCAGCTGCAGGCGGCCCTGGCCGACGGCTACGCGAGGGCGGCGGGCGCGGTGGACTCCGGTGCGGCTCAGGAACTGCTCGGGCGCTGGGTGGAGGCCAGCCGGCGGCTGGCCGCCGAGTACTCCGGCTAACCGCGGAGCACCCCGGCCGACCGCCCCGATGGGATGCCTGACCCCGCCCCCGTGGGTATCCGCGAGGGGGAAGTCAGCCCTCTTCGGAGTAGCCGATCGCGAACGCGGCCTCGAGGTCGTGCCGCGAGTAGGTCCGGAACGCGATGTGGGTCGCGGTCTCGGTGACGCCGGGAATCCGGTTCAGGTTGCCCGGGATGACGTCGGCAAGCTCGTCGTGTGAGCGGACCCGGACCATGGCCACGAGATCGAACTCACCGGTCACCGAGTAGACCTCGGTGACTGCCGCTATCTGCGCAATCGCCTCGGCCGTCTCCGGAATGCGCGCGACATCAGTCTTGACCAGAACGATAGCTGTGACCACTGCCGCCTCCTCGGCCCGTCGGGCGCGGGCGCCGTGGCCCGTAGCGTACCCCCTGCGAAGCTGCCCGCCTCGGACCAGGCGGTGACCTCGGCGAGCGTATGCACCCCGAGCCCGGCCAGCCGGGCGAGCAGGGCCTGCAGCACGTCGGCTGTTGCCCTGGCGTCGTCCAGGGCCCGGTGCCGGGGCTCGGTTCCGGCGCCGAAGAAGCTGGCCAGCGTGGCCAGCTTGCAGTCGGGTACCTCGGCCTCGCCCAGCACCGACCGGGCCAGCGCGGCGGTATCCAGGACCGGGAAGTCCGGCCAGGCGATGCGGCTTGCGCCGCACGCCGTGGTGAGGAAGCCGACGTCGAAGGGCGCGTTGTGCGCGGTCAGCACGCAGCCGCTGGCGAACGCGAGGAAGCCGGGCAGCACCGCGCCGATCGGCGGCGCCTGGCTGACCATCGCGTCGGTGATGCCGGTGAGCGCGACGATGTCAGCCGGAATCGGGTGGCCCGGGTTGACCAGCGCCGAGAACTCGGCGCGCGGGTGGCCGCCGCCGATCCGCACCGCGCCGATCTCGGTAATGCCCGCTTGCTCGGGGAGCCATCCCGTAGTTTCCACGTCGACGATCACGAAACCGATTCGGTCGAGTTCGGTCGCTACCGGCGTGGTTGGCTCGGGAATGGTCACATGATCACCGTAGAACCACCCGCCGACAGTTCTGGTCCAGGCACGCCGCGGGAGGTCTCGCCGCACCTCGCGCAGGTGTCCCGCGCAGAGGGCGTGCGAGGTCGTGCCGCACCTGGCGCAGGTGTCCCGTTCAGAGGGCGTGGGAGGTCGCGCCGCACCTCGCGCAGGTGCCCCGTGCAGAAACGGCCGATGCGAGAGTTCGCGAAGTGGTTGAATACACCACCTCGGTATCACTAGTGTCGTGCAGCGAGCCGCATCGCTCAGCAGTCGCCGCAATGGCGACGGCGATCGGCCGCCGTCGAATTTCCGCCGCTGGCCTCCGGGCTAGCCGGAGAACCGGGGAACCACCGGAGGACCACCAGGCGCAGGCCAGGGATGCTCCAGGGGTGAATCGGATCGGCCCGCCGCGGCGGGCTGGACCGTAGGGCGCGCTTCCACAGCCCGAACCCGTCAGCTCACCCGGTAGGCGGACAGTGGAAGAAGGAGCGTGTCACGCACGTGCGTACGCGGTCACTGAGCAGTTCTCTTGCCCGTGTCTTCCGCCCATTCAACGTGCTGAGCACCTGGCGGAGCCGCGGCGTTGCCGTGTCGTTCGCCTTGGTCGCCGTCGGCGCGCTGGTCATGGCCAACGGTGCGGCGGCTGCGCCGAAGCCCACGGTCGCCCAGGTTCAGCAGAAGCTCGACAAGCTGAACAACCAGCTGCAGCAGCTCGATCAGCGGTACGACCAGGTGCAGCAGCAGGTTTCCTCGGCCAACCAGCAGCTCGCGCTCGCGAACACCGCAGCGGCGCGCTACGAGGGCCGGTTCAAGTCGATGCGGGCCGTGGTCGCGCAGATCGCCGCGACCGCCTACGAAGACGGCAGCCTCAACACCCCGGAGGCGCTGCTCGACTCGAACAACCCGCAGAAGATCCTCGACCAGTCCTCGATCCTGCTCGAGCTGTCGTCGGACAACACCGCCAAGATGACCGCGTTCCTCACGGTGGCCCGCCAGCTCGCCAACGCGCAGGCGTCCGCGCGCCGGGTCAGGGACGGCATCCTCGCACTCAAGAACAAGCTGGCCGCGCAGAAGGCGTCGGTCAACAAGCTGATCAACCAGCAGAAGTCACTGCTCGACCAGCTCACCCCGGCCCAGCAGGCGGGCACCGGCCCCGGCGGCGCCGCTTCGACGGGCGGCAGCATCGGCGCACCCGACCCGCTCCCGGACGTCTCCCAGGGGGAGAAGGCCGTGGCGTTCGCCTTCGCCCAGATCGGCTGCCCGTACGTGTTCGGCGGTACCGGACCGTGCCACGACGGGTTCGACTGCTCCGGCCTGACGCAGGCCGCCTGGGCAGCCGCCGGCGTGGCGATCCCGCGCACCAGCGAGGAGCAGGCCGGCCTGCCCGCGGTGCCGGAAGCCGACCTCGAGCCCGGCGACATCCTGGAGTTCCTCGGCGACGGGCACGTCGGAATCTACGTCGGCGGCGGGAAGCTGATAGACGCGCCGCAAACGGGCGAGGACGTCCAGGAAGTCGCGTTCACCGGCTGGTACCAGGAGAACTTCGACGGGGCTGTTCGCCCGTAGGCCCGAGCCGTCCGGCCGCAGGCTCTCTTGCCCCATCCTGCCCTCCCTTGGCCCTCCGGCCATCCGCCGGAGGGCCCGGGTGGGGCGGGGGAGGGCCCGGTGGGCCAAGAATTGCTGGGTAGGGCGAAGATGAGAGCCGTGCCCAAGGTCCTGATCGTCAGCAACGACTTCCCGCCGCGCCGCGGCGGGATTCAGTCGTTTGTGCATGCGCTCGCCTCGCGGATGCCCGCCGGGTCCGTCGTCGTCTACGCGCCACGCTGGGAGGGCGCCGCCGAGTTTGACGCCCGCCAGCCGTTCCCGGTGATCCGGCACCCGACCTCGCTGATGCTGCCGGTGCCGTCGGTCGCCAGACGGGCGACCCGGACCCTCGCGGAGCACGGCTGCGACACGGTCCTGTTCGGGGCGGCGGCGCCGCTCGGGCTGCTGGCGCCGTCGCTGCGCCGGGCCGGGGCGGGCAGGATTGTCGCGATCACCCACGGCCACGAGGCAGGCTGGGCGGCGCTGCCCGGGGCGAGATCGCTGCTGCGCAGGATCGGCGACGAGGTCGACGTGCTCACATACCTGGGCGAGTACTTCCGCGTCCGGCTCGCACGGGCGCTGTCCGCGCAGGCAGCGGCGCGCATGGTGCGGCTGGCGCCGGGGGTGGACAACGCCTCGTTCCGGCCCGGCGCCGGAGGGGACGCGGTCAGGGAGCGGCTTAGCCTCGGGGAGCGCCCAGTGATCGTCTGCGTGTCGCGGATGGTTCCGCGCAAGGGCCAGGACACGCTGATCCGGGCCTGGCCACAGGTGCTCGCCACGGCCCGCGGCGGCCCGGCGCTGCTGCTCGTCGGGGATGGGCCGTACCGGGCGAAGCTCGGCCGGCTGGCCCAGCGGGCCGGGGTCGCGGATTCGGTCGTGTTCACCGGCGCGGTGCCAGCGGCCGACCTGCCCGCGTACTACGACGCGGGGGACGTGTTCGCGATGCCGTGCCGGACCCGCCGCGGCGGCCTGGACGTGGAGGGGCTCGGGATCGTCTACCTGGAGGCCTCGGCGTCGGGGCTGCCGGTCGTGGGCGGCGACTCGGGCGGGGCGCCGGACGCGATCCTGCCCGGCGAGACCGGCTACGTGGTGCCCGGGCGCGACGTGACCGGCGTCGCCGACCGGATCGCCGGGCTGCTGGCCGATCCGGCGGGCGCGCGTGCCATGGGGGAGAAGGGCGCGGCCTGGGTCGACCGGGAGTGGCGCTGGGAGCTGGTCGCTGACCGGCTCATGGCGATGCTGGCCGGACCGGCCCCGGGGTCGGCGTGACCGGGTCGGGGCCACCCCTTCAGGGCGGTTGTAGCGGCCGGAGTACGCGTTAAGGGCGGCTGTAACGGCCGGAGTACCCGTCAAGGCGGCTTTAACGGCCGGGCTGCCCGTTAAGGGCGGTTATAGAGAGCCTCGATATCCTCGGCAAAGTCCTTGATGACGAGGTTTCTGCGCACCTTCAGCGACGGCGTGAGGTATCCATTCTCCTCGGTGAAGTCCGAGGCCAGGACGCGGAAGCGCCGGATGGACTCGGCACGGGAGACCGCCTTGTTGGCCTCGTCGACGGCCGCCTGGATGTCCGCCGTCAGCTCCGGGTTGTCGGTCACGTCCGCGTCGGCGGCGAGCCCGTGCTGCTTGCGCCAGAACTCCAGGCCTTCCTCGTCCAGGGTGATCAGGCAGGCGATGTACGGGCGGCCGTCGCCGACCACGACGCACTGGCTGATCAGCGGGCTGGCGCGGAGCCTGTCCTCGAGCACGGCCGGCGCCACGTTCTTGCCGCCCGCGGTGACGATGAGCTCCTTCTTCCGCCCGGTGACCTGCAGGAAGCCCTCGTCGTCCAGGCCGCCGACGTCCCCGGTGCCGAACCACCCCTCGGGGTCGAGCACCTCGGCAGTCGCCGCGTCGTTGTGCCAGTAGCCGCGGAAGATGTTCGGTCCCCGGAGCAGGATCTCGCCGTCGTCGGCGATCTTGATCGCGACCCCGGGCAGTGGCGGGCCGACCGTGCCGATCTTGTTGCGGTTCGGCCGGTTGACCGTGGCCGCCGCCGACGTCTCGGTTAGCCCGTAGCCTTCCAGGATCGTGATGCCGGCGCCGCGGAAGAAGTGGCCGAGCCGCTCGCCGAGCGGGGCACCGCCGGACACCGCGTACGCCACCTTCCCGCCGACCGCGGCCCTGAGCTTGCCGTAGACGAGCCGGTCGAACAGCGCGTGGCGCAGCCGGAGCGCCTGGCCGGGAGCGGCGCCGTCGGAGCTGGCGGCCTGGCTCCAGGCGACGGCGGTGGCAGCGGCGGCGTCGAAGATCCGGCTCTTCGCCTTGCTCGCCGAAGCCTGCTGCACCGCGGTGTTGTAGACCTTCTCGAACACCCGCGGCACGGCGAGCAGGAATGTGGGCCGGAACTCGGGCAGGGCCTTGGTCAACGTCCTGGTGTCGGGCCAGTGCCCGAGGATCGCGCCGGATTCCAGGCAGCCGACCTGAATGATCCGGGCGAACGAATGCGCCAGCGGCAGGAACAGCAGGGTCGAGCTGTCGGCGATCTCGAAGACCTCCACGAGCGAGCCCTCGACCGCGTTCCTGACGTCGGAGAGCAGGTTGCCGTGGGTGATCTGGCACCCCTTGGGGCGGCCGGTGGTGCCCGAGGTGTAGATGATCGTCGCGAGGTCAGCCGCCTTGCGCGCGGTACGGTGCTGCTCGAGCTGCTCGTCGGTGACGCTGGCCCCGTCCGGGCCGGCGACCGTGCCGTCCGGGCCCTCGATCAGCCAGACGTTCTGGACGGCGGCGACGCCGGCCTGGCGGATCGCGTCGGCGTGCGCCTGTGTCTCGGCGAACGCGGCACTGGCGCCCGAGTCGCTCAGCATCCACTCGACCTGCTCGGCCGACGAGGTCTCGTAGATCGGCACGGTGACCGCGCCCGCGCTCCAGATCGCGTAGTCGACCAGGGTCCACTCGTACCGTGTCCGCGACATCAGCGCGACCCGGTCGCCCGGGCTGATGCCCGCCGCGATGAGTCCCTTGGCCAGGGCCGTCACCTCGTCGCGGAACTGCTCGGCGGTGACGTCACGCCATCCGCTCGGCGCGTTTGGTTCGCCCGGCGCTCCCGGCGCCCCCGGCGCTCCCGGCGCCACCGGCGCTCCCGGTCGGCCGCCGTCGAGCCTGCGCATTATGACCGAGTGCGGCTGGCTGGCGGCGCGGGTGAACACCACGTCGGCGAGGCTGGCCGTCGCGAGGACGTCGACCATGGCGGGGATGCTGTACTCGCGCACGATGCCTCCTGTGTGACCCGATCTTCATGAACCTATACCGCCGCGGCGGCCTGCTCTATTACTGCACTGATGAGGATTTGCCTAGGGTGTGTGCATGAGAGTGCACGTGGTCAGCGATGTGCATGGCCGGACCGATGCGCTTGCCGCCGCCGGGGACGGCGCTGACGCGCTGATCTGCTTGGGTGACCTGCTGCTGTTCGTTGACTACGCGGACCACGCGAAGGGGATCTTTCCCGATCTGTTCGGTGCCCAGGCAGCCAAGGAGTTCATCGCGCTGCGAACGGCGCAGCGATTCGACGAGGCCAGAAAGATGTCGGCGCAGCTGTGGGCCGGCCTTGACGGCGACCCGCGCACCCACGTGGAGGCTGCGGCTTCGCGGCAGTACGCGGAGCTGTTCGCCACGCTGCCCGCCCCTGCGTATCTCACCTACGGCAACGTCGACATTCCGCGGATGTGGGCCCCGCACCTGCGTTCCGGGCATCAGGTGCTCGACGGTGAGCGGGTGGAGATCGGCGGCTGGTCTTTCGGCTTCGTCGGCGGCGGCCTGCGCACGGTCTACCGGACGCCGAACGAGATCTCCGACGAGGACTTCGCTGCCAAGGTGGCGGCCGTCGGCCAGGTGGACGTGCTCTGCGCGCACATCCCGCCGGACGTGCCGGACCTGCTGTTCGACACGGTGGCCCGCCGGATGGAGCGTGGCAGCCAGGCCCTGCTCGACGCCGTGCAGACCACCCAGCCGCGTTACGCGCTCTTCGGGCATGTGCATCAGCCGCTGGCCAGCCGGATCCAGATTGGCCGCACCGAGTGCGTCAACGTCGGGCATTTTCGCGCCACCGGGACGCCCTACGCGCTGGAGTGGTAGCCCGCCGGGGCGGAGTACGCTCCGTTCATGGCAGACAGGACCACGTCGAGCATCGTCATCGGGATGCCGCGGAAAGACATCATGGCGGTGATCGCCGACTTCGCCGCGTACCCGGAGTGGGCGACGGGCGTGCGAAGTGCGGAGGTCCTGTCCTTAGCGGACGGGCGGGCCGCGACGGTCCGGTTCACGCTGGATGCCGGAGTGATCAAGGACAGCTACGTGCTCGGCTACGACTGGGACGGGGACGCGCGGGTTCACTGGAATCTGGCCGAGCCCGGATCGGTTATCTCCGAGATGTCCGGGGGATACGAGCTGGCGGACCGTGGCGACGGCACCGAGGTGACTTACGAGCTCGCGGTGAGCATCAGGGTGCCGATGCCGGGGATACTCAAGCGCCGCGCGGAGAAGACGATCGTCGACACCGCGCTGAAGGGGCTCAAGTCTCGAGCCGAGACCATCGGGAGGGCCGAATGAGCACGCAGCCAGAGAATGCCGACTCCGGCAACGGCACCGGACCCGACGGTCGCAGCGTCGGCCGCGGCCGTGAGTCCGGCCGAGGCTCCGGCCGTGATTCTGCCCGCGAACCGGGCCGTGATTCTGCCCGCGAACCGGGCCGTGATTCTGCCCGCGAACCGGGCCGTGATTCTGCCCGCGAACCGGGCCGTGAGTCCGGTCGTGATTCGGGCCGTGAGCCCGGTCGTGACACGGGCCGTGAGCCCGGTCGTGATTCGGGCCGTGAGCCCGGTCGTGACGCGGGTCGCGGTCGTGACGCGGGCCGCGACCTCACCGCCGAATTCCAGCGCTGGCTGATCCGGTCCAGCGCCCGCAACGTGCGCCAGGAACTGACCGGGCAAGTCCGCAGGACGCTGGGCCGTGCGGAACGGGAAAACGTCTGGGAGGTGGCCACCACCGAGCCGCCGTACGATCCGTCGGGCGAGGCGCCCGAGTGTGCCTGGTGCCCGGTATGCCGCGCCGCCCGCAGGATCCGGGAATCCGCGCCCAGCGTGGGCGGGCAGCTGGCCGGCGCGAGCGACGTGGTCGCCGCGGCCGTGCAGGAGGCCATGCGCGCGTTCGAGGCCACCATGTCGATGGGACAGCGCGGCGATCGCGCGCCGGGGTTCCCTGCCGACGCCTACCCCGCCGACCGGTTCCCCGCCGACCGGTTCCCGGTCGCGGGCGCGCCTGGCGAAGGGGCGGACCATGAGCCTGACAATCGGGATTGACGTCGGAGGCACCAAAGTCGCGGCCGGCGTGGTTGATCAGCACGGCAGCATTATCGAGAAGCTGAAGCGGGCCACGCCGTCGGGCAGCCCGGAACTGACGGCCAAAGTGATCGGGGAGACCGTCACCGAGCTGGCCGGCCGGCACAAGGTCGACTCCGTCGGCATCGGCGCCGCCGGGTTTATCGACGTCGCCGGGTACGGCGTGCTATTCGCGCCCAACCTCGCCTGGCGCAACGAGCCTCTGCGGCAGCGGGTCGAGGACTACGCAGGCCTGCACGTGGTGGTGGAGAACGACGCGAACGCCGCCGCCTGGGCAGAGACCATGCTCGGCGCCGCGCGCGGTCACGAGCACGTCATGCTCGTCGCGATCGGCACCGGAATCGGCGCCGGGATCGTGATCAACGGGCAGCTGTACCGGGGCCGGTGGGGGATCGCCGGCGAGCCAGGGCACTACCGGGTCGTACCCGAAGGGCGTCTGTGCGGGTGCGGCAATCGCGGTTGCTGGGAGCAGTACGCGAGCGGGAGCGCCCTGGTCGCCGAGGCACGCGAGTTCGCCAGGCGCTCGCCGGGCGGGGCGGTCCGGCTGCTGCAGCTCGGCGGCGGAACCGCCGACGGAATCAACGGGCGCGAGGTCACCCAGGCCGCCAGCGAGGGAGACGCAGCGGCCCTGCGCTGTTTCGAGATCGTCGGAAGCTGGCTCGGGCAGGGCCTCGCGGCGCTGGCTGCCATCCTCGACCCGGGCTGCTTCGTGATCGGCGGCGGAGTGTCGGAAGCCGGTGATCTGCTGATCCGCCCGGCGAGGGCCGCGTTCGCGGACGCGCTGACCGGCGGCTCCTACCGCCCGCACGCCGAGATCCGGCTGGCACAGCTCGGCCCGGACGCCGGCGTGATCGGCGCGGCCGACCTGGCGCGCCGCTCCTTGATCCGCACTGAGCCGCAAACCCCGGGACCGATTAGGGCCTAGAGCACAGCGCCGTTGTCGGGTCCCGAGCCGCGCGACGGCCCATCGCCGAGGCGCAGTACCAGCACCACGAACCCCCCGATGAACGCCGCGATCGCCAGGAGCGCCGCCCAGCCGGCCACGGTCCAGCCGACGAGCGTGGCTATCAGCAGGTAGGCGGGACCGCCGAACAGCGCTGTCCAGGCGCCTTTGGCCATCGGATCGAGGTGCGGCAGCGGTGGCGGAGGCGGTGGGACGTAGTGCTCGTCGGTGTCGTCGGCCTCGTCCGTGTCCGCGGGCGGACCGGCGGGCGGGTCGGCCGGCGCCCACGGGGGACCCGGCAGGGCCGGCGGGGTGGCGGGCCTGACCACGCGGGTCCGGTCGGTGCTGGTTCCGTTCGCGCGGCTGGGCGGCCCCTCCTGGCCAGGCGGCGTGGCCTGGCCAGGCGGCGCGGCCTGGCCGCGCGGCGCGGTCTGGCCAGGAGGCGCGGTCTCGGGTGGGTCGGCGTGGCCAGGCGGACTGGCGTGGCCAGGCGGACTGGCGTGGCCAGGCGGACTGGCGTGGCCGGGCGCGCCGTCCTGGCCCGACGGCATGCTGGGCGCGGTCAGGTCCTCGCGGTCCGGCCACGGCGCGGCGGCGGAATCCCAGTCGGTCGGCATGTCGAAGCGAGCGACAAGCTCCTGCCAGGCAGCCTCGTCACCGGTCGCGCCGCCGCTCGCGCCCCCGCCGCTGACGTCCTCACCACTCACGTCATAACCCTTGCCACGTGATAACCCTCGTACATCATCATCCTCGCGCTGCCCCCCGGCGTGGCCGCTACCCCGCCTCGGCGCGGCTGTGGGCCCTGACGAATTCCAGACTCCCGGCGAAGATGGCAGGCGCGTCGTTGTCGAGAGTTGCAACGTGGTAGCTGTCGGGGCATTCCCTGACTTCCAGTTGCTTCTCCGGCAGCGCGCTGCGCAGCAGGGCGAGGCTGGCCGGGCCAACCACGTGGTCGTCGGTGCTGTGGTACGCCAGCACCGGCTGGGTCACGTCGCCGAGCTGGGCTTGAGTGATCCGCCACAAACCGCGCATGCTGTCCACGGCCTTGACCGGCGTGCGGTCGTAGCCGAGCTCGGTGACATGTTCCTTCTTGATGTCGCTGCCGATCCCCTTCAGCGAGGGCAGCACGAACTTCAGTACCGGGGCCAGCATGAGCAGCCGGGTGTCACCGGTGAGCGAGGGGTTGACGAGCACCAGGCCGCTGACCGCGTTGCCACGCAGCTCGGCGAGGCGCAGCGCGAGGCAGCCTCCCATCGAGAGGCCCATCACAAAGATCTCGTCCACCTGCGCGCGGAGCCCATCGAATGCCCGGTCGACCTCGGCGTACCAGTCCTCCCACCGGGTGCGCGCCATGTCCTGCCAGGTCGTGCCGTGGCCGGGCAGCCTGGGCAGCGAGACGGACAGGCCGGCCTCGGCCAGGT
This sequence comes from uncultured Actinomycetota bacterium, assembly GCA_963778075.1. Lineage (GTDB taxonomy): Bacteria > Actinomycetota > Actinomycetes > Streptosporangiales > Streptosporangiaceae > JASHPR01. Next base: position 611,998 of record CAVZTJ010000003.1, read on the forward strand.
ACTCGGCCCACGGCCGCAGCGACTGCGGGCTGCCGGTGAATCCATGGCACAGCAGGGCGCCGGTCGGGCCGCCCATATGAGTGAAGGGTTCTGCGCCTGGCATGACTGGCATGGGCCGAGTCCTCTCCGCGGGCCGCCGTCCAGCGTCCCTCGTTTTCCGTTCCAACGCATCGTCGCACGCAGACACCCTCCCGGCGCATATGTTGGCGGACCGCGATCCCGTGGGAACATATGTGCGTGTTCTACTGGGTGGTCAAGGCAATACTCGGGCCGTTCCTCCGGATCGTGTTCCGGCCGTGGGCGGACGGTGCCGACAACGTCCCCAGAGAGGGACCGGCGATCATCGCAAGCAACCACCTGTCGTTCTCTGATCACTTCTTCGCCCCGCTGCCGCTGCCGCGCAAGGTGGTCTTCCTCGCCAAGTCGGAGTACTTCACCGGGCGCGGGCTGAAGGGCCTGGTGAGCAAGGCCTTCTTCAGCGGCGTGGGCCAGATTCCGGTGGACAGGTCCGGCGGCGAAGCGAGCGAGCGCGCGCTGAACACCGGGCTGCGGGTGCTGGCCCAGGGCAACCTGCTCGGCATCTACCCTGAGGGCACGAGGACCCCGGATGGGCGGCTGTACCGGGGCAAGACCGGCGTCGCGAGGCTGGCCCTCGAGGCGAGGGTCCCGGTGATCCCGTGCGCCATGATCGGTGGCTTCGAGTTCCAGCCGCCGGGCAAGATCACGCCTCGGCTGCGGATCCGGCCGGGTGTCAGGTTCGGCAAGTCGCTGGACTTCTCCCGCTACTACGGGCTGGAGAAGGACCGGGTCGTGCTCCGCGCCATGACCGACGAGATCATGTACGAGATCATGAAGCTGTCCGGCCAGGAATACGTCGACCGGTACGCGAAGAGCGCGAAGGTGCCCGTACCGGCCGCCGACGACTGAGCTCAGCACGGACATCGGTGACGCTCAGTATCAGAGCGTCACGGCGAGTCAACCTCCCGGGCTAGTTGGCCGTCCTAATGGCTACCTGGATCACTAGACGAGCCGCGGGGGGTTCCGCCAGTGAAGATCAGCAAACTTGCCGTTGCCGCGTTGTCCGCGTTCGGGTTAGCGGCGGTCACGGTGGCGCTTCCGGCAACCGGGGCCGCCGCGCAGACGGCCGGCGCGCCGGGGCAGGACTTCCATCACGCCTGCTCGGCAGCGACGCCCGGCTGGGGGCAGTGCGGGGCCATGGTGGACACGAACGTGGCGGCCTTCGAGGGCATGGCGACAGACGCGAGCGTGGCCGGCTACAGCCCCGCGCAGCTGCAGAGCGCCTACAACCTGACGCTGGCCGCGGGCGCCGCGGGCGCCGGAGAGACGGTCGCGGTGGTGGACGCCTACAACGACCCCGACGCGGCCGCGAACCTGAAGACCTATCGCGCCCACTACGGCCTCCCGGCGTGCGGCAGCGCCTGCTTCCGCAAGGTGAACGAGGAGGGCCAGGCAAGCCCGCTGCCGAAGGCCGCCGGCCACAGCGGCTGGGCGACCGAGGAGTCGCTGGACCTCGACATGGTGTCGGCGATCTGCCCGAACTGCCACATCCTGCTGGTGGAAGCGAAGAACGGCTCCATGGCCAACCTCGGCAAGTCCGTTGACGCCGCGGTCGCGCTCGGCGCCAAATTCGTGTCCAACAGCTACAGCTCGCCGGAGACCGCCGGCGAGACCCTTGACGACGTCTACTTCGACCACCCGGGCGTGGCGGTGACGGCGGCCGGCGGGGACTCCGGATACGGCGTCGGCTACCCGGCCGCGTCCCAGTACGTGACCTCCGTCGGCGGCACCTCGCTGTCCGTCGCGAAAGGCACCGCGCGCGGCTGGAAGGAGACCGTCTGGGACAACGGGTACGGTGCCACCGGCTCCGGCTGCTCGCGCTTCGAGGGCAAGCAGTCCTGGCAGACGGGCACCGGCTGCAGCCACCGCACCGACAACGACGTTGCGGCGGACGCGAACCCGGGCACGGGCGCCGCGGTCTACGACAGCTACGACCAGGGCGGCTGGATCGAGGTCGGCGGCACGTCGGAGGCCGCTGCGATCATCGCGGCGACGTACGCGCTGGCCGGCCCGGCAGCATCCGGCACGTATCCGGCGGAGTTCCTGTACCAGCACGCCAGCGATCTGTACGACATCACGTCGGGCAGCGACGGTACCTGCAACGTCGCCTATCTGTGCACGGCCAGGGCGGGATACGACGGCCCGACCGGGCTCGGCACCCCCGACGGCACGGGCGCGTTCCAGGCCGTCGACCACACGGTCGTGGTGGCCAGGCCGGCCAGCAAGCACAGCAGGAAGGGCGTGCGGATCACGCCGGTGCGGATCAAGGCGCACGATTCCGCTCACACCAAGAAGCTGACGTTCAAGGCGGCCGGGCTGCCGCCCGGGCTGAAGATCAGCAAGGGCGGCGTGATCTACGGAAAGCCGAAGGCCGCCGGGTCCTACCGCGTCAAGGTCTACGCAACGGACGCCAGGGGGATGACCGGGTCGGCCAAGCTTCGGTGGACCGTGCTCCGCTGAGTTCAGTCCTGGAGGGCCCAGCCCTGGGTGCGCTGCACGGCGGCACGCCAGCGCGCGTAGCCGCGCTCGTCCCTGGCCTCCGGCCGGAACCTCCGGTCGAGCCGCCAGGTGGCGGCGAGTTCGGCCCGCGACGACCACACGCCGGTGGCGAGCCCGGCGAGGAACGCGGCGCCGAGCGCCGTGGTCTCGGCCACCACGGGCCGCTCGACCGGCACCTGGAGTTGATCCGCCTGAAGCTGCATGAGCAGGTGGTTGGTGCTGGCGCCGCCGTCCACTCGCAGCGTTGCGCCCCCGCCAGGCTGGCCGGGGGCCTCGGCGGCCATGAGGTCGGCGACGTCGCGCACCTCGAACGTGATCGCCTCGAGCGCGGCACGGACCAGGTGCGCCCGGGTCGTCCCCCTGGTGAGGCCGAACATCGCGCCGCGCGCGTCCGGATCCCAGTACGGCGCGCCGAGCCCGGTCAGCGCCGGAACGAACACCACACCGCCGGTGTCAGGAACCGAGCGTGCCAGCGCCTCGCTCTGCGCGGCGTTGTCGAGCAGGCCGAGCCCGTCGCGTAGCCACTGCACGGCGGCGCCGGTCACGAACACGGATCCCTCCAGCGCATAGGTCAGCGCGCCGGCCGGATCCATCCACGCCACCGTGGACAGCAGCCCGGCCTGCGAGCGGACGATCGAGCTGCCGGTGTTGCACAGCACGAACGACCCGGTCCCATACGTGCACTTCGCCGAGCCGGGGGAGAAGCACGCCTGGCCGAACGTGGCCGCCTGCTGGTCACCGGCGATGCCCGCGATCGGCAGCGACAGGCCGAGGAACGCGGCCGGGTCGCAGTGCCCCACCACGCCGTACGACGGCACCACCTCGGGCAGCGCGTGCGGCGGCACGCCGAAAAGCTGGCACAGCTCGGCCGACCAATGCCCCGCTTCGATGTCGAACAGCAGCGTGCGGGACGCATTGGACGCATCCGTGACGTGGTACCGGCCGCCGGTCAGCCGGGCGATCAGGTACGAGTCCACGGTGCCGATGGCGAGCGAACCGTCGGTGACGCCGGACCATACGTCCGGTTCGTTCTCGGCCAGCCAGGTCAGCTTCGTGCCGGTGAAGTACGGGTCCAGCCTCAGCCCAGTGAGCTCGGTCACCCGCTCTTCGTCACCCTGCTCCCGCATCCGCGTGCAGATGGCAGCCGTCCGCCGGTCCTGCCAGACGATCGCCCGCCGCGGCGCCACCAGACTGGCCCGGTCCCAGATCACGGCGGTCTCCCGCTGGTTCGTGATCCCGATGCAGCTGGGCGGATCGGCCGCGTCGCCCCCGTCCAGCGCCTGCCCGCAGGCCGCGAGCGTCGCTTGCCAGATGCCTTCCGGAAGGTGTTCCACCCAGCCGGGCTCGGGGTAATACTGGCGGAACTCTTCGTAACCACGGCCCACCACGGTGCCGTCAGCCGAAATGATGAGGGCGGTAACGCCCGTCGTCCCAGCGTCGATCGCGAGCACGCTCATGGGCACTAGTGTGGCGGGCGACACATCGAGTTGAGGACCTCACCCGAGAGGAAGATCCATGCGAGTCGGAGTCCTGACCGGTGGCGGTGACTGCCCGGGGTTGAACGCGGTCATCCGGGCGATCGTGCGCACCGGCGCCGCGGAGTACGGGTATGACTTCACCGGGTTCCGCGACGGCTGGCGCGGCCCACTCGAAGGCGACACGATGTCCCTGGACGTGCAGGCGGTCCGCGGCATCCTGCCGCGCGGCGGCACGATCCTCGGCTCGTCCCGCACCAATCCGCTGGGGGAGAGCGCGGCGGCCGGGGGGCGTTCCGGGCTGGACCGGGTCAAGGCCAACCTCGCCACCCTGGGCGTCGACGCGCTGGTCGCGATCGGCGGCGAGGACACCCTCGGCGTCGCCGGCGGCTGTGCGAGGCGGGCGTGAACGTCGTCGGCGTGCCGAAGACGATCGACAACGACCTTTCCGCGACGGACTACACGTTCGGCTTCGACACCGCCGTGAACATCGCGATGGAGGCCATCGACCGGCTGCACACCACCGCGGAGAGCCACCACCGGGCGCTGATCGTCGAGGTGATGGGGCGCAGCGCCGGCTGGATCGCGCTGCACGCCGGCATGGCCGGCGGCGCGAACGTGATCCTGATCCCGGAGCAGCCGTTTGACATCGAGCAGGTCTGCGGGTGGGTGCAGCACCGGTTCCAGACCCAGTACGCGCCGATCGTGGTGGTCGCGGAGGGCGCGCATCCGAAGGACGGGACCGACACACTGGTCGCGCAGGAGCGGGACGCGTTCGGCCATGTCCGCTACGGCGGGGTGGGGCAGATGCTGGCGTCCGAGATCGAGAAGCGGACCGGCAAGGAGGCCCGCGCCACCGTGCTCGGTCACGTTCAGCGCGGCGGCACGCCCACCGCGTTCGACCGGGTGCTCGCGACGCGCTTCGGCGCGCACGCGATCCGCGCGGTGGCCGATGGCGCGTACGGCTCGATGGTCGCGCTGCGCGGCACCGACATCGTGCGCGTCCCGATCGCGGACGCGACCAGCGAGCTCAAGCTGGTGCCGCCGGCGCGCTACGCAGAGGCCGAGCTGTTCTTCGGCTGACCCGCCGCAGAGGGGTCGCTGAGGAGGTTCAGACGGCTCGGTGGGCTGCCCGGAACGACGCGGCCTTGACCCGGTTCTGGCACGCCGTCGAGCAGAACCGGCGAGTCGCGTTCCGTGAGGTGTCGACGAACACGCGGTCACAGCTGGGGGCGCTGCACACGCCCAGCCGTCCGCGCGACTCGCCGCCGAGCACCACGGCGAGGCCGGTGGCGCATCCCGCCGCCCAGCCGGTGACCAGCGAATCCTCGGCGCCGTGGAAGTGCAGGTGCCAGGGCTCGCCGTCGTGCCTGTCGAGCCGCGGCCGGGCGCCCGTTGTGGCCAGCATGTCGTTGACCAGACCGACCGCTGCGTCGGTCTGTCCCGCCGCCACCGCGTCGAACACCGAGCGGATCGCCGCGGCCACCGGCCGGAACGCGGCGGCCTCGCCCGGTGACACCGCCCTGACCTCGCTGCGCTCGGCGCGGAGCGCCGCGGTTACCGCTGCGGGCAGCGCGCGGTCGTCGGGTGCCTGGTACGGCCGGCCATAGGCCTCACCCGGCGTGAGTGCGTTGACGAGCTCGACCGCCACGGCCACCACCGCGTCTGCGTGACTGGTGAAATTCACTTGACCAGTTACGTCCTTTGCTGCTTAGCTTCGTACTGTCAAAGTTAGTTTAGCCAGTTATGCGGGCGGAGTGTCGGTGCCGCGGCGGAGTGTTGCGGAACGCCAGCAGGCCTGCCGGGAGGTACCAGTGACGCAGCCCGAAGCACCGTCGCCGCGCGAGCCGGTGGAGGCGCCGGTCGGCCGGGACGCGGCCATGGCCTGGATCGGCAGCTGGGACGCGCAGCAGCAGGAGTTCATGCCCGAGCGCGAGGAGCGATTCACGGCCCTCATCGATGCGGTAGCCGAGGGGACCGGGCACGCCGAGCCGCTGGTCCTCGACCTCGGCTGCGGCCCCGGCTCGCTCTCGGTGCGGCTGCTCGACCGGCTCCCGGGCGCCACCGTGATCGCCGTGGACGCCGACCCGCTGCTGCTCGCGCTCGGCCGCGCCGCGTGGGCAGACCGGCCAGGGCTTCGGTTTGCCGACCTGGACCTGCGCGACCCTGGCTGGGCTGCCAGCCTCGGCCTGGACTGCCCGGCGGACGCCGTGGTCAGCACGACCGCCCTGCACTGGCTGCCGAAGACGGCGCTCGCCGCGCTGTACGCCGACGTGGCCACCGTGCTGCGGCCGGGCGGGCTGCTGCTCGATGGAGATCACCTGCGCGAGGACGAGACCGAGGCGCCGACGCTGGCGCGGCTGGGCCGGGCGCTGGTCGAGTGCGAGGTGCGGCGGCATCCGGACTCCGGTGCAACCTGGTCGGGCTGGTGGGCCGCGGTTCGGGCGGATCCGGCGCTGGCCGGGCTCGTCGCGAGCCGCGATCGGCGCGGGATCGAGGCCGAGCACCACGGCTCGCCAGCGGGGCTGCTGGCGACGCACCTGGACGCGCTGCGCAAGGCGGGCTTCACCGAGGTCGGGACGCTGTGGCAGCTCGGCGACAACCGGCTGCTGTGCGGCGTGCTCGGCAACGCCGCTGGGTCGGCCGGCTAGCCGCCGGCCACGGGACGACCGGGCATGCAGCTCGCATCAGTCCGCGAACGGGGCCGCCGGTGGCGCCTGCTGGGGCCCTCCGGCAGGCTGCCGCGCCTGCGCGGCCAGGACCGGGAGATCCTGCGGCTGGCGGTGCCCGCGTTCGGGGCGCTGGTCGCTGAGCCGCTGTTCCTGCTCGCGGACTCGGCGATCGTCGGCAGGATCGGCACCGTGCCGCTGGGCGGCCTCGGCGTCGCCAGCCAGGCGCTCACCACGCTCGTCAATATCTCGATCTTCCTGGCGTACGGCACCACGGCCGCGGTGGCCCGCCAGCTCGGCGCCGGGCGGCGCCAGGAAGCGATCAGGCAGGGCATCGACGGCCTCTGGATGGCCACCGGGATCGGCCTTGCCGTGATAGTCCTGGCGTGGCCCCTGGCCCCGGAGATAGTCCGGGTGTTCGGCGCCTCGCCGGCGGTGAGCCAGGGCGCGATGACGTACCTGCGGATCAGCGTGCTCGGCGCTCCGTCCATGCTGCTGGTGCTCGCCGGCACCGGGGTGCTGCGCGGCCTCCAGGACACGCGGACCACGCTGCTGGTCGCGGTCGCGGCCAACGCGGTAAACATTGCCTTGAACGCGACGTTCGTGCTCGGTCTGCGCCTCGGGCTGGCCGGGTCCGCGTGGGGCACGGTGATCGCGCAGACCGCCGCGGCGGCCGCATACTTCGTCGTGGTCGCGCGCGGCGCCCGCCGGGCCGGAGTCGGGTTCGGCATGGACCTGGCCGGGCTGCGCTCTGCCGCGACGGCCGCGGCCGGGCTGATCCTCCGCACGCTCGCGCTGCAGGCGGTTCTGGTGGTGACCACCGCGGTGGCGGCGCGCCAGGGCGACGCCGCCATCGCCGCGCACCAGGTCGCGTTCCGGCTGTGGAACCTGCTGGCGCTCGCGCTCGACGCGATCGCGATCGCCGGCCAGGCGATCACCGGGCGCTACCTGGGTGCGGGCGACGCCGCCGGGGCGAGGGCGGCGACCACGCGCATGATCTGGTGGGGCGCGGTGTACGGGGTCGCCTTCGGACTGGCGCTGCTGCTGGCCAGGCCGCTGCTGCCGGGGCTGTTCGCGGCGGCACCGCCGGTCCGGTCGCTGCTGCTCGCCGTGCTCCTGATCGTCGCCGCGCAGCAGCCGGTGGCCGGGGTGGTGTTCGTGCTCGATGGCGTGCTCATCGGCGCCGGGGATCAGCGGTACCTGGCGCTCGCCGGCGTGCTGGCCCTCGCCGTGTTTCTGCCTGCCGCGTGGCTGGTGCACGCCGAGCACCGCGGCCTGGTGGCGCTCTGGCTCGCCTACAGCCTCTGGCTGCTCGCCAGGTTCGTGACACTCGTGCTGCGCGCCCACACCAGCCGCTGGCTGGTCACGGGCGCGGTCCGCCGCTGACCGCCCGCACCGGGCCGACCGCCTACCCCGCACCAAGGCCGACCGCCTACCCCGCACCGAGGCCGACCGCCTACCCCGCACCAAGGCCGACCGCCTACCCCGCACCGAGGCCGACCGCCTACTCGCACCAGGGCCCGTCGATGTACGTTTGGGCCGCTTAGAACGCGCCCATCGGTACATCCATGCGACGTGTGGCCGCCGTGGAGGCGCGGGTGTGCTCGATCAGCGCCCTGGCCGCCGGGCTGTGTACCGCCGCAGGATTCCAGGCGAGCTCGAGGCGGGAGCGCAGCTGCGGCTCGCCAATGGGCAGCGCGCGCAGTGCTCCATCTGGCGCAGCCGAGGCGGGCAGAATGGCGACGCCGAGGCCCCGCTCGGCCAGCTGCGCCACCATCGGCAGTGCGCTGGCTTCCAGGACGATCCGCGGGGTGAAGCCCGCGTCGGAGCAGGCAGCGTCCAGGGCGGTGCGCACCCCGGTGCCCCGGGGCAGGCTGACCAGCGGCTGGTCGCGCAGGTCCGCGACGGTGACGGACCGCTGCGCCGCCAGCGGGTCCTGCTGTCTCACGGCCGCGACCAGCCCGTCATCGACGACGACCGCGGTCTCCACTCCCTCGGTGGCCGGGCCGGCCGCCCCGATCAGCGCGAGGTCGAGCGCGCCGTCGCGGAGCAGCTCCAGGAGACGGTCGGAGCCGTCCTCGGCCAGCGCGATGGTCACGCCGGGATAGCGGCCGTGGAAGTCCGCGAGCAGCTCGGCCAGGGACGGCAGCGCGCACCCGCTCACCATCCCTACGGCGACCTGACCGCGCACCAGGCCGGCCAGCTGGTCCACGGCCAGGCGCGCGCCGTCCAGGGCGTCGAGCGCGGCCCGGGCGAACGGGAGCACGGCCGCGCCGACCTCGGTGAGCGTGACCGACCGGCCGGAACGGTCGAGCAACTGCTGGCCGAGCTCCGCCTCCAGCCGGCGGACCTGCGCGCTCACGCCGGGCTGGGCGACGTGCACCCGTGCGGCCGCCCGGGTGAAGCTGGCCTCCTCGGCCACGGCCACGAAGTACTGAAGCTGGTGGATCTCCATAACCACTGATTCTAGAGATCCGGTTTTCCAGCTGACTTCGTTACAGAGTGCTGTTACGGCTGGTTTGCATTGTTAGCACACGGTATTACGGGTAGCCGGGCAGGGTGCGGGAAGCGGGAGCAGGAAGGGTTGGCAGGGTTGTCGGCGGCCGGTACCGGCTGCAGACCGTCCTTGGCAGTGGCGGGATGGGCGCCGTGTGGCTGGCCAGCGACGAGCTGCTCGACCGCGAGGTGGCGGTCAAAGAGATTTACTGGCCGACTGAGCTTGACGAAAGGGAGCGGGAGAAGCTGCGTCAGCGGGCGCTGCGAGAGGCCCGGACGGCGGCGCGGATCGACCACCCGAACATCATCGGCGTCTACGACGTGGTCGAAGAAGACGAGCGGCCGTGGATAGTGATGCAGCTCGCCCGGTACCCCTCCCTCAGCGAGGCGGTGCGCGAAAACGGGCGGCTGCCGCGGGCCAGGGTCGCACACATCGGCTTGGAGATCCTCGCCGCGATCAGCGCGGGGCACGCGGCAGGGGTCTTGCACCGCGACGTCAAGCCGAGCAACGTCCTTCTCGGGCCGGACGACCAGGTCGTCCTTACCGACTTCGGGATGGCTGTAGCCGACGGCAGCCCGGCGCTGACGACATCGAACGTGCTGATCGGCTCGCCGTCCTACATGGCGCCGGAACGAGCTCGTGGCCTGCCTGGAACGCGCGCCGCCGACCTGTGGTCGCTCGGAGCCACGTTATACACGGCCGTCGAGGGACGGCCACCGTTCGACAGGGAAGGCGCGATGGCCGTGCTCACCGCCGTCGTCGCCGACGACCCCGACCCGCCGCAGCACGCCGGACGGCTGTGGCCCGCGATCAGCGGGCTGCTTCGAAAGGATCCGGAGGAGCGCATCAGCGCCGCCGAAACAGAGGCGTTGCTGCGCCCCATCGCCGAGCCCGTTGCGGAGCCGTCCGCTCTTTCTGGCACCGCGCACACGACCATCACACTCAAGACCGATGCCCTCGCGGCGCAACCGCTGCCGCGTCGCTGGTCAGACGACAGCCCGCCGCGCAAGGTCCGGAGGCCGCGCTGGCTGATGCCGAGCTGGCTGACGTCGCGCTGGGTGGGGCCGCGCTGGCTGACGCCGCGCTGGCTGACGCCGCGCTGGCTGACGTCGCGCTGGGTGGGGCCGCGCTGGCTGGGGCCGCGCTGGCTGGCGGTGGCGGTCGCTGGCGTGGCCGTGGTGGCCGGCGCTGTCGCCATTCCGATGGCATTCGGCCACACATCGGCCGGCCGGTCAGCCTCCGGCGGTAGGCCCGCCGCAGCCCCGGCCTCAAGCCACGGGGCAGGCAGCCATCCCGTGCCGAAGTCCACCGGCTCGCCGCGTTCCAGCCCGGCGCGTTCTGGCCGCATCCTGACGTCGCTGCCCGCCGGGTTCGTCTGGTATCACGACCCGACCGGCTTCTCCATCGCCATGCCAAGTGGCTGGAAGGTCTCCCACCGGAGCGTCTACATCTACATCCAGGACCCGTCCAGCGCCGACTTCCTCATCATCGACCAGACCACGCATCCCCAGCCCAATGCACTGGAGGACTGGCGCCAGCAGGAAGCCGCGCGGCGGAGCACCTTCGCCGACTACCACCTCATCCGCCTTCAGGCGGTGTCGTACCCCCAGGCCGAACAGGCCGCCGACTGGGAGTTCACCTTCGATCAGGACGGCCAGCCCACTCACGTGCTGAACAGGAACATCCTCGTCAACTCCCGCCACGCCTGCGCGCTGTACTGGTCGACCCCGGCGGATCAGTGGTCCGCGGACTATCACCTGTTCGAGGTTTTCGCGGCTTCGTTCCACCCGGCTGGCGATCCTCAGCCAGGCTGACACTCCGCCGGATGCGCCAGTCGCCGCCGGGCACCCCCATGATCACGGCGTTCCCGGCTCGCGGTACTGGTCGAGCAGCCGGTTGCCGATGATCATCTTCTGGATCTCGGCGGTGCCCTCGCCGATCAGCAGCATCGGCGCGTCGCGATAGAGCCGCTCGATCTCCGCGTCCTTGGAGTATCCGAAGCCGCCGTGGATCCGCAGCGCGTCTTCGACGACCTCCTTGCAGGACTCGCTGGCGAGGTACTTGGCCATGCCGGCCTCGAGGTCGCTCTGCCGTCCCGCGTCCTTGTGCCGCGCGGCCAGCACCATCATCTGGTGCGCCGCGGTGGTCTTGGTTCCCATCTCGGCGAGCTTGAACAGGATCGCCTGGTGCTGCGCGATCGGCTTGCCGAAGGCGTGCCGCCGCTGGGCGTAGCCAATCGCCAGCTCGAACGCGCGCTGTGCCACACCGCAGCCGCGCGCGGCCACGTTGACCCGGCCCACCTCGATCCCGTCCATCATCTGGTAGAACCCCTGGCCGGGTAGCTGGCCGAGCACGCGCGCTGCCGGGACCCGGCAGCCGTCCAGGATGAGCTCGGTCGTGTCCACGCCCTTGTAGCCCATCTTGTCGATTCTCCCGGGCACGGTGAGCCCGGGCCGGGTCTCGCCGTACCCGGCGTCCTTCTCGATGAGGAACGCGGTCAGGTTGCGATGCGGCCTGGCGGCGCCCTCGTCGGTGCGGGCGAGCAGCGCCACGAGGTTGGCCGACGCGCCGTTGGTCAGCCACATCTTCTGGCCGCTCAGCACGTAGTCGTCGCCGTCCCGGCGTGCCGCGGTGCGGATCGCGGCCACGTCGGAACCGAGCCCCGGCTCCGACATGGACAGCGCGGCCCTGGTCTCGCCGGCCGCCATGCTGGGCAGGAAATGGGCCTTCTGCTCGCCGGTGCCGTGCCGGGCGAGCAGGTAGGCGACGATGAAGTGGGTGTTGATGATGCCGGAGACGCTCATCCAGCCCCGGGCGATCTCTTCCGCGACCAGCGCGTAGGTGAGCAGGGACTCGCCGAGCCCGCCGTACTCCTCGGCTATGCAGAGCCCGAAGACGCCGAGCCGCTTCAGCCCGGCGACGATCTCGTCCGGGTACTCGTCGGCGTGGTCGAGTTCGGTCGCGACGGGCAGGATCTCGGTGTCGACGAACTCGCGCACCGCGCCGATGATGTCCCGCTGGACGTCGGTCAGGCCGTCGGTCTCGGTAAGCCGGGCCACTGCTGCCTCCTTCGGCTCATGCGGACAGGCGCCCCTCGGCCGTGAGCGCGACGGCCCCATCCGGCCCGGCGACCTGCATCGTGCACCCTGCGCTCCCGTCGTCGCGGGGGCCGCCGGTCACCGTGCACCGCTGGCCGACGTACACCGGGGACCGGGCCCGGAACGACAGCTGGCTGACCCGCTGCCGCGCCGCATGGCGCCGCGGCAGCTCGAAGCAGAGCAGGGCGAGCAGCGGGCCGTGCACGACCAGGCCAAGGTGGCCCTCGACTCCGGTCGCGTAGTCCGCGTCGTAGTGGATCCGGTGGGCGTTATAGGTCAGCGCGCTGAACCGGAACAGCAGGACCGGGTCGGGGACGATGTGGATCTGCCAGGGGGCGGGACCCGCCGCCTCGCTGGGCCCGCGAGGACCGGCGGAACCGCGCGCCGCGGGCCGTTGCGCCGGGCCGCTCCGGTATACCACGTCCTGCTCCTCGGTCGCGATCACCGCGCCCGCCCTGGTGAACACCGACCGGACGGTCACGAACAGCAGCTCGCCGGTGCGCCCCTGCTTGACCGTCGCGTCCGCCAGCTCGCTGCGCCGGGTGATCTCGTCGCCGCAGCGGAACGCGCCGGTGTAGCTGGCCCGGCCGCCCGCGTACATCCGGCGCCGCTGCGGCATCGGCGGCATGAAGTGACCGGCCGCCGGATGGCCGTCGGGCCCCAGCTCGCTGGTGGCCGGGCGGTCGAGAAAGTAGAGCCAGTGCCACAGCGGGGGGATCGGGTCGCCGGGGCCGGTGACCGCTGGCTCGCGGTCGAGCAGCCCGGACAGCGCGACGGCGGGCCCTGCGGCGATCGTCTCGGTCTTCTCGGCCGGCCCGGGAGCCCAGTCGGCGATGATTTCGGACATCTCCGTCACCGGTCACCACCTCCGGCCTTCCCGGCGCCACCCGCCTTCCCGGCGCCACCCACCCTCTCTGCGCCACCCACCCTCTCTGCCCCACCCACCACTCCCTGGTCGGCAAGGGCGGCCGCCTCCTGTGCCGACAGCCCCAGCAGGCCGGTCAGCACGGCAGCGGTGTCGGCACCCAGGGGTGGCGCCGGTGCCGGGCCGGCGCGGCCTTCCTGGGTGAGCGGCGAGGCCGGCGCGAACAGCGCGCCGACTCCGGGCTGGTCGATCTCGGCGAACAGCGGATTGCCGGCCAGCACCCCGTCGGCGGCCAGATCGGTGAACCGGCGGTAGCGCGACCAGAGCACCGAGGTGCCGTCGAGCGCCTGCCCGATCTCGGCCACCGTCCGGCCGGCGAACCACGGAGCCAGCAGCGCGGCGATGACCTCGCGGTGTGCGTACCGGTCGCCGTCGGTGGCGAAGTCGGCGCCGAGCAGCCGCTCCAGCTCGGCGAGCGGGCCGGTCAGCCCGGTGGCCGCGGTGAGATCGGCGAAGTGCCTGCCGCTGACCGTCGCCACCATCACCCGTTCGCCATCGCCCGTGGCGAAGTCGCTGGCGAAGCCGCCGAACAGGTGGTTGCCGATCCGCGGCCGGTCCACGCCGAGCTGCGCCTCGGCGAGGAAACCCAGGTGCCCGGCCAGCGCCAGCGCGACGTCTTCCAGCGCCAGCGTGATCTGGCTGCCCTCCCCGGTGCGCCTCCGGTGCCGCTCCGCGGACAGCAGCCCGACCGCGGCGTAGAGCCCGCACGCGATGTCCCAGGCCGGCAGCACGTGGTTCACCGGCCCCTGGAGCTCCTCGGGCCCGGTGATCAGCGGGAACCCGATGCCGGCGTTGACGGTGTAGTCGACCGCGGCGCGCCCGTCGTGGGCGCCCTGTAGGTGCAGGTGGATCACGTCCGGCCGGACGCTGGACAGCCGGTCGTAGCCCAGCCACGGCCGGCCGACGGCGTTGGTCAGTACGATCCCGCCGTCCGGCCCGGACGCCGCGACCAGGTCGGCGACGATGCGCTGCGCCTCGGGATCCCGGAAGTTCAGCGTGACCGACTTCTTCGCCTTGTTCAGCCCGGTCCAGTAGAGGCTGGTGCCCGACGGGGCCAGCGGCCACCTGGTGTGGTCGGCCGCGCCGCCGATCGGGTCGATCCTGATCACCTCGGCGCCGAGCTGGGCCAGGGTCATGCCGCCCAGCGGAGCGGCGACGAAGCTGGAGATCTCCAGCACGGTGAGGCCGTCCAGCGGCGCGGCCCTGGTCACCGCGCCCGGCCCGCACCGGTTGGGCTGCCTGTCACGCCAGGCAGGCTACCGGACGCCCGGCGGCGCCCCGCTTGGCGACGTCTCGGCTGGCAGGCGCCGCAGATCCGCCGCCGTCAGCTCACCGGTCGAGATCAGCAGCAGCGCCAGCTCCTCCAGGGCGCGCGCCCCGCGCAGCCCGGGAGCGCCGAGCTTCAGGTACCGGTCCCTGATGTTCTCGCACCGCTTGGTGACCGTGTGCGGCTCCCAGCCGATCCGCTCCGCCGTTTCCCTGGCGCTGCGCGGCGCGGGATCGCCAGCGTGCCGCCAGGTCAGGTACTCCTCGAACCGGGCCGCCAGGACCATCCGGTCGGTATCGGTCAGCGTGACCCGGTACCGGGTGATCGTCACTGCGCGCTCCTGGGGCACCGGCTTCGGGTCGGGTTCGGCCACGTCGTCCAGATCGGGCAGCCGCAGCCGGAGCGTGTAACGGCCGAGCGCGCCGTTCACGGTCACCTTCGCGTGCCACTGCTGCAGTGGCACCGCGAGGCCGGGCGGCAGGTCGACCCGGAAGCCGCGGTCGCCGAGCAGGCTCAGCACGGAGGAACTGCTGTCGTTGTGCAGCCACCAGGACCGGTCGTGGAACCGCAGGCTCCCGGCGCTGCGGGACACCCCCCGGTCGTCCGCGGGGAGCACGGCAGTGCACGTCGGCGCCCGGCCGAAGGTGAACGGCTCCTCCTGCTCCGGGCGGACGTGCCAGGTCTGCGACTCGTACATAACAATCAGCTGCATCGGCCCGTCGTCCTCACCTCCCCGCTACTTTCACGTTAACAGCAGCGCAGCCGGCGATCACGGACGCCGAGGCCGGCTCTGCGGCCGCCGCGGCGGCGTGCTGAGCAGCTTGCAGCGCCTGGTGTGCTGGCATCCGCAGGCCAGGCATTCCTCGATCGTGGACCTGAGGCGGCCTAGGTCGGCGATCCGCTGGTCGATGGCGGCGAGCTGGTCCCGGGCCGCCGCCGCCCAGTCGGTGAACGTCGGGCTTCGGTCCAGGTGCCCGGCCAGCAGAGTCTTGATGTCGGCCAGGCTCAGGCCGGCGCGGGACGCCATCCGGATGAACTTGATCCGCCGGATCGCATCCAGGTTGTACCGGCGCTGGCCGCCCGCCCGCTCCTGGGCTGGCAGCAGGCCGGCCTGCTCCCAGTAGCGCAGCGTGGTAGCCGGCACGCCGTAGCGCTCGGCGACGGTCCCGATCGGCAGCATGCGACCCGTTGTGCGCACCGGCCCGCCTGCGTCCGGAAGTAGAGCTTGACTTCGAGTCGGCTCGAAGCACGACAGTACCCGGGATGGAGCATCTGCCGTAGTACCCGGGATGGAGCATCTGCCGTCCGGCCGCATGCCGCCGCCTCGCCGCGGGCCCGGCACCGGGGTACGGGCCGCGCTGCGGTCGGCGTCGTTCGCCACCCTGCTGGCCGGCTACGCATGCTCCGCGATCGGGGACGGAATGGCCGCGGTGGCGATCTCCTGGCTGGTCATCGAGCTGTCCCGCGGGCGGGACACCGGGCTGCTGGTGGGGCGGCCGTCGCCGCCTACACGGTGCCCGGCGTGGTGGCAGGCCTCGGCCTCGGCCGGGTGCTCACCCGGTGGGACCCGCGGCTGCTCGTGCTCGCCGAGGCCGCGCTGCGCGCGGTGTCGCTGGGCCTGGTCGCGGCCGCCGGTCTACCCTGCCGCCCCTGCCGCCCCCGCCGACGTCAGCTGAGCCGTCCACTCGGCCACCGTGAGCACGTCGGCCTGGCGCGGGAACACCTTCCCGGTCAGTACCTGGTGCACCTCGGGATCGGCGTCCAGGCAGCCGTCCGCGAGCACGACCAGCCGGTAGTCCAGGTCGGCGGCCTGCCGCAGTGTGGAAAGCACCACACCGCTGGTGGCGATGCCGGCCAGCACCAGCGTGCCGGCGCCGAGGCCGCGCAGCAGCACGTCCAGGTCGCTGCCGGCGAACGCGGATACCCGGCGCTTGATGACGATCGGGTCCCCGTCGGCCGGCGCGACAGCGGGATGGATCTCGGTGGCCGGGTCACCGGCCGCGAACCGGCCGGCTGACGCGGTCGCGGAAAAGCTCTTGTTCCTGGGGCTGACCTCTGGGTAGCCGGGGCGGAAGCCGACGGCCACGTAGATCACCGGGATGCCTGCGGCGCGGGCGGCGCCGATCGCGGCAGCCAGTCGTGGCAGGTAGCCGTTGTCGCCGGGAAAGCGCTCGACGATGCCCTGCTGGACGTCCATCACCAGCAGTACGGTCGCGTCCATATATCCGTGGTCCTCACGATCGCTGATAGGTAGCCTTCGGCCGTGGGCGCCGGGCCTGCGCAGCGGAAGCTGGAGGCGCGACGGTGACGGTACCGAGAGACTACGACGCGGACCCGGAGCGGTTCCTGTCCGGGACCGGGTGGCCGCACGACGACGTGCACCCGTACGTGGCGGCCCGGTTCGCCGCCGCGGGCGCGCGGACGGTGCTCGACGTGGGCGGCGGCAACGGCAACCTGGCCCGGTTGCTGCCTGACCTGTCCATCCGCTGTGCGCTCGTCGACCTGTCGGCGGCCATGCTCGCGCTGGCGCCGCGCCCGGCGGTGCTAGCCGACGGTGCCAGGCTCCCCGTTGCCGATGATTGCGTCGACGCGGTCGCCGCTCTGTACACGCTGTATCACTACGACGACCCGTTAAGGCCTATCGGCCAGGCCCGCAGGGTGCTGCGGCCCGGTGGCCTGTTCGCTGCGTGCGCGCCGGCCCGGGACAGTGCGCCGGAACTCGCCAACGTGCTGCCGCGATGGGGCGCCCGGTCCACGTTTGACGCCGAGGATGCCCCCGCCATCGTCGGCTCGGTATTCAGCGAGCCGGGGGACCGGCTGGACGTCGCCCCGTGGGACGGGCCGCTGACCACGCTGTCCACCGCCGGGCACGCGGCCAGCTTCATGCGCTGCCACGGGATGAGCGTGCAGGCGGCCGCCAGCGCCGCGGCCACGCTCGAGCTGCCGCTGACGCTGACCATGCGGGGCTGCGTGGTCTACGCCACCAAGGGCTGACCGCTACCCGCCGACCCCCGGCTCCGCGTCGCGCTTCAGCTTGCGCCAGCCGCCGGCCCGGTTGTTGGCGATGATCTGCCGGAACATCGCGGTGAGCGCGGCGGCGTTGATGGTCTCGTCCTCCCGGACGGCCACCGTCCGGGCGGTCTTGTTGCCGTGCCCGCCGGTGATGATGCCGTCCGGGTCCGGGACCATCGCGCCGTCGTAGAGGAACACGTTGACGTGGTCCTTCGCCGCCAGCAGGGCGCAGATGTTGCCGTCGAGCACGAAGTAAGGCTGCCCGGTCCGCTTGATCGTCTCGGCCACCTCGGGGTCGGCCGCGTGCACCAGGTCGCGGACCTCGCGGCAGATGGCCTGCTGCCAGCCGGGCAGGGCGTCGATGTAGGCGTCGACCCGCGGGTCGGCCGGATAGCTCGGCTCCGTCGCGCTCACCCGTGCTCGTCGTAGCGGACCGGGGTGGAGAACCGCGGGTCCTCGTGGCGGCGCCAGTACTGGTCCTGCAGCTTCGCGGTCAGCGGGCCGGGCTGGCCGTCGCCAACGGGCTCGCCGTCCACCTTCGTGACCGGCATGATCCCCCCGGCGGTGGAGGTGACCAGCACCTCGGCGGCCCGGCGCAGGTCATCGGCGGTCAGCTGATCCTGCTCGACCGGCTCGCCGGCCTCGTCGGCGATCTCGATCACCGAGCGCCGGGTGATGCCCTGCAGCGTGCCGCTGGCCGGGGTCAGCCACCGCCCGCCGGTGTGCGCGAACACGTTGTAGCCCGGTCCCTCGGCGATCGCGCCCGAGGCGTCGCGGAGCACGACGAGCTGGGCATCGTGGTCGTACGCCTCGAGCTGGGCCACGTCCATGTCGAGCCAGTGGTAGTTCTTCACGGTCGGGTCGACGCTCTGCGGCGGGATCCGGGTCATGTCGCTGATCCGCATGCTCACGCCCTCGGCCTGCTGCTGCGGCGTGCAGATCCACACAAACGGCACGGCGTAGCAGTAGAACGTGGCCCGGGCGGTGCGCAGGTCCCGGCTGCCAGCGGCGACGCGGCCGCGGGTGCAGGTCATCGACACGTACGCCTCGCGCAGGCCCGCCAGCCGCACGCACCCGTGCAGGGCCGCCTCGATCTCGCCCCGGCCGCAACCTGGGTCGAGCCGCAGCCGCGCCATGCTGGCCGTGAACCGGTCGAGATGGTCGTCCAGCCGGTAGAAGCGCCGCCGCCACACGTGCACCACGTCGTAGGCGGCGTCCGAGCGGGTGACCCCGAGGTCGAGCACGGAGATCTTGGCGTCCTCGATCGGGCAGTACTGCCCGCCGATCCACGCGGCCCCAGCCGGCCACGGCGGCATCGGCGCGAACCAGCCCCCGGCAGTCCCGGTCATCCGCCCCCCTCCGCACGTCTATCGCGCTAGTCACCCCGATGTGGCCGGATGCGCGCCCCGTCCACCCGACGAGGATTCCAACTCACCCCGGCCGTTGGCAAGCACGGCGCCATTATGCGCGTCTGCGCGCCTTGCCAGCGCGCCGCCGTTCGCACGCACCCGCGGAGCCGCACGGCAGCCGCCGCGCACCCCACAGAGCCACGCGCGCCAAGGGCCGGATTGGTGTGGCCGGCCCTTTGCTGTCGCCCCATTGGTGTCGCAGCGCCGGCGACACCAATGCTGGACCCCGAAACATCTCGCTGGCGCGCCGGATATGCCGGATGTTCTTGATTCAACGGGCTGCGCGGCGCCTGCTCCGGCATCGAAGGGTTTCGGCCCTGCTTTTAACCAAGTTCCGGCTCGCCGGTTTCTCGGCGTTGGCGTGGTGGGCGCTTTGCTGTTGCAAGAGGAACAGCGTGGGACCCACGACACTGTTCGGTCGGCCGGAGAGGCCCGGCCCCCGGGGCTTTTCGGGTCAGGAGCCGTCGAACTTGTCCGGGTTGGGGCCGGTACGGTCGCCCCGGTCCAGTGCGCTGATCGCCTCGACGTCCTCGCCGGAAAGCTCGAAGCCGAAGATGTCGATGTTCTCCTTGATGCGGGCCGGCGTCACGGACTTGGGGAAGACGATGTTGCCGCGCTCGATGTGCCAGCGCAGCACCACCTGAGCCGGGGTCTTGCCGACCCGGCGGGCGATCGAGTCGATTGTCGGGTCGCCGAGCACCGCGCCCTGGGCCAGCGGCGCCCACGCCTCGACGGCGATCTGGTGCTCGCCGCAGAACGCCCGGACGTCATCCTGGGCGAAGTATGGGTGGACCTCGATCTGGTTGACGGCCGGCGGGATCTCGCACTCGGTGTGCAGCCGCCGCAGGTGGTGCGGCTGGAAGTTCGAGACGCCGATCGAGCGAGCCCGGCCGTCCCGGTAGAACTCCTCCAGCGTCTGCCACGTCGACACGTAGTCGCCGTCGTACCTGGTGGGCAGCGGCCAGTGGATCAGGAACAGGTCGATGTAGTCGGACCCGATGGCCTCCAGCGTGCCGTCGAAGGCCCGGCGGGCGTCATCCGGGCTGTGGTCGTCGTTGGCCAGCTTGCTGGTGACGAACACATCCCCGCGGTCGACGCCGGATTTGGCGATGGCCTGGCCGACCTCCCGCTCGTTGCCGTACATCTCCGCGGTGTCGACGTGCCGGTAACCCGCCTGCAGGGCGGTGGACACGGCCTCGACCGTGTCCTTCGGTTCAACAAGGAACACGCCGAAGCCGAACTGGGGGATCGTGTTGCCGTTGTTCAGCATGATGTCTGGTACCGCGGTCACGATGACTTCCTCCGCACTGGTTGGTTGCATGCCTCACCCGCAAACCCTGCCCGGTATCGGCACGTTAACCCATGCCCGGCGGCAGACGCGGTCCGGCCCCTGCCGCGGTGCTGGCAGACTGTAAGGATGTCCGCGCTGCCCCTAACATCCCGCGACGCGTGCGGTGGCGTCGGGGGCGCACTGCACGAGCCGTGCGTTCTGCTGAAGCTCGGCGAGATCGTGCTCAAGGGCAAGAACCGGCAGCAGTTCGAGCGGCTGCTGCACGAGAACATCAGGCGGGCCACCCGCGACCTCGATGTCCGGGTGCAGATCTGGCAGCGCGAGGGCGTAATCGTGCTCCGGGTGCTGGAGGCGGGCGAGGCCGCGGCGGAGACTGCCGACCTGCTGGCCGAGCGGATGCGCAACGTCATGGGCCTGTCCCGGGTCTGCCGCGCGGTGCGCGTCGACAAGGACCCCGAGGCGGCGGTGGCCGCCGCCGTGCAGCTCACCGCCGGCCGCCCGGGCAGCTTCGCGGTCCGGGCCAGGCGCCGGGACAAGCGCTTCCCGATGAACTCGTCGCAGCTCGCCATCCTGATCGGCGCGAGGATCCAGGAGGCGTACGGCTACCCGGTCAACCTGTCCAACCCGGACACCACGGTGTTCGTGGAGGTCGATCAGTCCGAGGTGTTCGTGTTCACCGAGGGGCTGCCCGGCCAGGGCGGGCTTCCGGTCAGCATGAGCGGGCGCGCGCTGGTGCTGATGTCCGGCGGCATCGACTCGCCGGTGGCCGCCTACCGGATGATGCGGCGCGGCCTGCGCTGCAGCTTCCTGCACTTCTCCGGCATGCCGCTGACCGGGCCCGAGTCGGTGTACAAGGCGTACGGCCTGGTCCGGGAGCTGGACAAGTTCCAGGGCGGATCACGGCTGTTCGTGGTCGCGTTCGGGCGGACGCAGCAAAAGGTGGCGTCCTCGGGAGCGGGCAGGCTGCAGATCATGGCGCAGCGGCGGCTGATGCTCAAGACCGGCGAGGCGCTGGCCCGGCGGCTGCGCGCGGCTGCCCTGGTCACCGGCGACTCGCTGGGCCAGGTCAGCAGCCAGACGCTGACGAACATCACCGCGCTGGACGACGCGGTCAAACTGCCGATCCTGCGGCCGCTCATCGGCCTGGACAAGACCGAGATCATGGCCGAGGCCCGCCGGATTGCCACGCTGCAGATCTCCGAGCTGCCAGACCAGGACTGCTGCTCGCTGCTTACCCCGCGTCAGGTCGAGACCAGGGCGCGGATTGAGGACCTGCGCAAGATCGAGGCCAGGCTGGACGCGGACGACCTGGCCGAAGAGCTCGCAGCCGCGGCGCAGGAGCATACCCCGATCCGCTCTTAAGACCGCCTTTTACGCCACGCCTGCCAATCGGTCACGTGCTCAGCGCGGGCTCTCGCGGGTGGTCGATCCTGGACCGCCGCGCCCAGTAGTGGCGCGGAATCAGGAACACCTGGACGGCCGCGTTGTTCCCGAGGTTCAGGTAGAACCGGATCACCCCGCGGCCGACCATGGCCGGGTGGTCCCGCGGCGGCCAGTGGTGGATCTGGACCGCCAGGCGGTCGATGTCCACCCCGTGATCCCAGATGGCGGCCTCACCGCCGGAGGTGGTCACCATGCCACCGGTACCCCACAGCGTGGTGGTCCCCGGGACCAGCGCGAGGTCGCCGACGCCAACCCCGGACCCGCGGGCGGCGGTGATCTGGGTTCGGGTCCAGTCGCCGTCGCGCGACAGATGCAGGATCCAGGTGGGGGAGTCGTTTCCTTCGGTCACGACCGGGATCCACACCCCGCCTCCGCCGTCGGTGGCGAACCGCTGCGCCTGCTGCACCGGCCACGGCGCCATGAACCGGTGCCAGCACCTGCCGTTCCAGTGCGCGAGCACCAGGTGCCCGTCCGCCGCGTTCACCGGGGTCGTCCCCGACACCCAGACGTTGTGGCGTGAGACCGCCAGGACGTCGCTGAGCTGGGTTTTGGACAGGGCAGCGTCGGCTGCGGGCACGCTGGCGAACGTGGCGCCGTTGTAGTGCACCACCGAGCCGCCCCGCGGGCTGACCGTGATCGCCCAGATGTTGTTCTCCGAGACCGCGCTCGCGCGGTATATCCCGGCGATGGCCCCGGCTGCCGCGGTTGCCTGCGCCCAGCCGTGCCCGTCGTAGTGCCAGGCGCCCAGGCTGGGCTGGCCGCTGAAGCTGGAGGAGCCGAAGACCCAGACGTCGTTGCGGCTGATGGCGGCGACCGACGTTACCTCGTTGTTCGTTCGCCACGTCTTGGCGACGCTCCACCTGACGCCGTTCCAGCGCAGCGCGTAGCCGTCGCCGACCGCCCAGACGTTGCGCGCCGACGAGCCGGAGGCCGCGACGATGAACCCGTTGAGCCCGGCCGGCAGCGACGACGGCTGCCAGCGCGACCCGGTCCATCGCACGGCAGTCGGTGTGCTCGGGCCGCCCGGATTGGTCCCGCCGAATGCCCACGCGTCATTTTTGGCCAGCACGACCAGCGCCGAATAGCCCGAGGCGTTGGCGGACGCCCCGTAATGCGCCTTGGCGGCGATCTGCCAGCCCGGCGGGTCGGCCGTGCGCGCGGGCATGGCCGCTGCCAGCGTCGCTATGGCGGCGGAGATGGAGCCGAGGACGATGCCCGCACGGCGGGCTGTCTGCATCGCGGTCTCCACGAGGAGGATGAGCACGCAGGGAGTAATGAACGGTCAGCGCCAGAGTAGATCACTACAAAGCAATAGGAAAGCGAGTCCCAAGTTCCTTCATCAGGTCTTGACTTTCGGGTGCCCGATGAGCAGTCTTAACGGCCGATCTGGCGCTGCTTTCGCCCCGCCGCCGGCCCGCGATGTGGCAGGCTCGTCGGCGGAGGTGATCGCGTGCAGATCGGACTGCAGATCCCGGACTTCACCTGGCCGGGCGGCCCCGCGCAGCTCGGCGCCGACCTGGCCACGGTGGCGGCCGCCGCCGACGACGCCGGCTTCGATTTCATCAGCGTGATGGACCATTTTTTCCAGATCGGAGTCATCGGGCCGCCGGAACGGGAGATGCTCGAGGCCTACACCACCCTGGGCTATCTGGCCGGCTGCACCTCCAGGGCAAAACTGCTGACGCTGGTGACCGGCACCGTGTACCGGCATCCGGGAATCCTGGCGAAGATCATAACCACGCTGGACGTGCTGTCCGGCGGACGGGCTTGGCTGGGCATCGGCGCGGCGTGGAACGAGGCGGAGTCGCGCAGCCTCGGGATACCGTTCCCGCCGGTCGCCGAGCGGTTTGAGCGGCTCGAGGAGACGCTGCAGATCTGCCTGCAGATGTGGCGCGGCGACGAGGCCCCGTACACCGGCAAGCACTACCAGCTGGAGCGTCCGATCAACTCGCCGCAGGCCCTGTCCCAGCCGCATCCTCCGATCATGATCGGCGGGGGCGGCGAGCAGAAGACGCTGCGGTTCGTCGCCCGCTATGCGCAGGCGTGCAACCTGTTCCCCGGGCCCGACCTCGCCCGCAAGCTCGACGTCCTGCGCGCGCACTGCGACGCCGAGGGACGCGACTACGACGAGATCGTCAAGACCTGCTACTTCCTGTTCGACGTGGGCGAGAACGGGGAGAAGGTCGGGCAGGTCATCGACCAGCTTGGGGCGCTCGCCGAGATGGGGTTCCAGGCCGCGATCGGCGGGGTGGCCAGGGTGTGGGAGGTGCGGCCGCTCGAGGTGATCGGCGGCGAGGTGATCCCGGCGGTCGCCGGGCTGTGAGCCGCTGGCCGTTGCGTCACGGTGGCGGCGCCGCGGCCCAGCCGGACCAGCGCTCCACCCGGATCGCGATCACCGGGCCGGTCAGCGCGACGTCGCGGTACTGCGGGTAGCGCGCGGTCAGCAGCGAGAGCGGCCGGGCAGCGAGATGCGGATCGGTCACGATCGACGCGCGGCCGTCGGCGCGTGCCCACCACAGCGAGGTCCAGTCGTCGGCGTAGTGGTCGGCGAGCAGGGCCACCCGTGGTTGCGCCGCAATGTTGCGCAGCCGCTGCAGGCCGCGGGTGGCGGACTCGTTTTTGGGCTTCGCGTCGACTGCGGTATAGATGTAGTTCCCGTCCACCGCAAAGGTCACGGGGACGATGTGCGGTCGGCCCGCCTCGGTCACCGTGGCCATCCTTGCGACCGGGGATGTGGCGAGCCGTCGCCGCGCTTCGTGCTCGGTGAGCTTCAGCGCTGGCCAGGTTGGTCGGGGTTGCCGGGCGGCAACCAGTACTCATGGCGCACGCGGCGCAGCTTAACGCTCCCGCGGGGGTACCCCCGTGTACCCCCCAAAGTCGCGGCGCGGGACAGGCCGCGAACACCGCAAAGCCCCCAGGGCGGGGCACGCGCCGGGTGCGCGGTGGGGTCCTCGGAGCGGGATGGCAAGATAGCTCCACCTGTGGGCAAGGGGCCGGTGCGCAGCGCCACGACGGCGCGGTGCGGGAAGGAGCAGGTCAGCCGGTAATGAGGCATCCGGAGACCAGTGCGCGGCAGGTAAGCGTGCCGCAGACCTCGGTCAGCCTTTCCGCGCTGCTGCGGCCGGTGACCGGTGCGCAGGCACCGGCCAGCGGTGCGCAGGCACCGGCCGCGGCGCATCAGGCGCAGCAGGTACAGCAGGCGCAGCAAGCGCCGAAGGCCGCTCCCGGGCACGCCCTTCCGCCGGGTCAGTACGTCCCGAAGGCCTGGCCAGCGCTGCACTACGGACCGGTTCCAAAGTTCCATCCCGACACCTGGGACCTGCGCGTGTCGGGTGCCACCGAGTCGGGGCGCGAGCACCGGTGGAGCTGGGACGAGATCGGCAGCCTGCCGCGCTGCCGGGTCGTCGCGGATTTCCACTGCGTGACGAAGTTCACGATTCCCGAGGTCGCCTGGGAGGGCATCGCAGCGGCCGAGCTGCTGCGCGCCGCGCCTCCCGCCGACGCCGTGACGCACGTCATGGTCTGGGCCGACTACGGCTACAGCGCCAACCTGACGATCGACGACTTCGCCGCGGACGACACGTTGCTCGCCAGCCACCGCAACGGCGCCGAGCTCACCCCCGAGCACGGCTACCCGCTGCGGCTCGTGGTCCCGTCCCGCTACGCGTGGAAGAGCGTGAAGTGGATCCGCGCCATCGAGTACCTGACCTGCGACCGCAGGGGCTTCTGGGAGGAGCGCGGCTACCACAACATCGCCGACCCGTGGCGTGAGCAGCGGTACTCGTATCAGGAACTGCCGGACGAGGGCCCGCCACTCTGACCATCCGCGCCGGACGGCCGGTGCGGACTAGGGGAAGTTGAACCCCGTGCCGATGGTGATCGTGCTGCCCTTGGGTGCCTGGCCGGTGGGGGACTCGGTGGCCACGGTGCCGCCCCCGAAGACGCCCTTGGTGACGGTGACCATGAAGCCCGCCTGCACTAGTTCCTGAGTTGCCTGGCGCACGTTCATGCCCACCACGTCCGGGATGCTGACCTGAGGCGGCCCGTTGGAGACCTGCACGGTCACGACCTCGCCCTTGGTGATCGGGCTGCCCGCCCCCGGCGACTGGCCGACGATCGTCCCCTGTGCCGCGCTGTTCGACACCGTCTGCTGCTGCAGCTGGTACCCGCCGGACTGCGCCTCGGCCTGCGCGGCGGAGAACTGCTGGCCGACGAAGTTCGGCAGCGGCGGTCCGGCGCTGACCGTGATGCCGACCGGCTTGGCCTGCGGCCAGGAGGTGCCTGCGACAGGGTTGGTGCTGATGACGACGCCGACCGGGATGGTGTCCGACGCGGCCGTGGTCACCGACCCTGGGGTCAGGCCCGCCTTCTTCAGCTCGGCCTGGGCGGCTGCCTCGGTCAGCCCGGTCACCTGCGGGACGCCGATCATGACCGGGCCCGTGGATTCGATGAGCGTCACCGTGGCGCCCCGCTTCGCGCTGGTGCCGCTCCCGGGGTCCGTCGCCGCGACGTCGCCCTTGGCGACCGTGTTGCTGTGCTCACCCTGGCCGATCTTCACGGTGAAACCGAGGTTCTGCAGCTCGGAGCGTGCGGTGCCGACCGCCATGCCGGTTACCTGGGGCACGGTGGCGAACTGCCCGTCAGTGACCCACCAGGCGACCAGGCCGATGATCACCGCGGCGGCGAGGCCCAGGCTCAGGTAGACGAACCTGCGGCTGAACAGCCACCGCTGCAGCACCGGCTCGCCGCTGCGGAACTTGTTCCGCAGCCGCGCCGGGTAGGCGGGCCCGTCGCCCTCGGAGTAAGGCATGCCGCCGTAGGGCACACCGTCGTAACCGCCCCCGCCGGCCGGCACGATGAGAGTGTGGTTCGCGTTCGCCGGGGCGGCGGGAACGGGGCTGTACGCGTTGCCAGACATCGGGCCGAACCCGCTGCCGGGCGGCTGGCCGTAGCCGGCGGGGGCGTTGTCCTCGTCGAACCACGGGAACCCGGCCGGATCCACGGATGGCACGGGACCGCCGACCCGCGACGGCGGGGCCGGCAGCAGCTGGCCGTGTGGCGGGCCGGCGGGCCCGGCGACCGGCAGCCCGCTGCGGGCATCCGAAATCGCCTGCAGAAACTGGCCGGCGTCGCCGGGCCGCAGGTCCGGATCCCGGTTCGTGGCCAGGGCCACGAGTGCGTCCAGCGACGGGGGCAGGCCGGGCACCACGCTGGACGGGGGCGGCACTACGTCGCTGACGTGCTTGTGCGCCACGGCGAGCGGGGTCTCGCCGGTGTGCGGCTGCACGCCGGTCAGCATCTCGAACAGCATCACGCCGGCCGCGTACACGTCGGTGCGGGAGTCTGAGACGCTGCGCGCCACCTGCTCGGGCGCGAGGTAGGCGGCGGTCCCGATGAGCATGCCGGTCTGGGTGTGGCTGGCCCGTGACGCCGCCCTGGCCAGCCCGAAGTCCGCGACCTTGACGACGTTGCCGCCGCCGAGCAGGACGTTCTCGGGCTTGACGTCACGGTGCACGATGCCGGCCTCGTGCGCGGCGGCCAGGCCGGCCAGCACCCCGCTGATGATGTCGAGCGCCTCCCGCGGCTCGAGCCTGCCGCGGGCACGCATCAGCTCACGCAGCGTCTGGCCGGGGACGTACTCCATGACCAGGTACGGCAGGCCTGCGTGGCTGCCCTGATCGTAGACGCCGACGACGTTCGGGCTGGACAGCCGCGCCACGGACAGCGCCTCGCCCGTGAACCGGCGGACGAAGTCGGGATCGTGGGCCAGTTCGGCGTGGGCGATTTTCAGCGCAACCGTGCGGTCCAGCTTGGTGTCGGTGCCCAGGTAGACCGTTGCCATGCCACCACGGGCAATCCACGAGCCCACCCGGTACCTGCCGTCGAGCAGTTGCCCGGCTTGAAGGCGGGAGAGCGTGGTGTCCATCGGGAGAAGTGTAAAGGCCGATACGGGTCTATGCGCGGCTAACAGCGGCGCAGCGGCCGATCGATAGCTGCTGGTGACGGCCCTGTCGCGAAACGTGGTCATAGTAGCCTGCCTGGGCAGACAACGGCCCGGGGATGCGAGGTGGGACATGATCCCGGCGAGCTCGGCCAGCCCGGAGCGCATCGTGGTGGCAGGCGCCGGGCTGGCCGGCCTGCGCACGATCGAGGAGCTCAGGGCCGCTGGATACGCGGGCGCGGTGAGGCTGGTGGGCGCCGAGCCGCGGCCGCCGTACGACCGGCCACCGCTGTCGAAGCGGCTGATGCTCGGCGAGATAGACGACACCACGTTGCGTGACGACCTGGACACGCTCGATGTAGAGCTGTGCCTCGGCCAGGCGGCGACCGGGCTGGACGACGGCGTGCTGCGGGCCGGCCGGGCCGAGCACCGGTTTGACCGCCTGGTGCTGGCTACCGGGGCCACGCCGGTGGGCCTGCCGGGCGGCGGCAGGCAGCGGTTCCTGCGCACGATGGACGACGCGCTGGCGCTGCGGGCGCTGCTGCGCCCCGGGCTGCGGCTGGCGATCGTCGGCGCCGGCTGGATCGGCGCCGAGCTGGCTACGGCAGCCGCCGCCGGCGGGTGCGAGGTGACCGTGCTCGAGGCCGCGCCGGCGCCGCTGGCCGCGGCGCTCGGCGCTCAGCTCGGCGCGCTGACCGCCCCGTGGTACGCCGAGGCCGGCGTCGAGCTCCGGCTCGGCCAGCAGGTCGCGTCCGTCGAGCCGGGCGGCCTGGCGCTGGCCGGCGGCGGGTGGCTGCCGGCCGACGAGGTCGTCACCGCGGTGGGGGTGCGGCCGGAGGTCGGCTGGCTGGACGGATCGGGCGTCGCGATCGACAACGGGGTCGCCTCCGACGAGCAGCTGCGCACCTCGCTGCCGGGGGTGTTCGCGGTCGGCGACTGCATGGCGTTCTGGTCGCTGCGGTACCGGCGCAGGCTGCGGTTCGAGCACTGGGACGTGGCGCTGCGCGCGCCGGCGGTTGCCGCGGTGAACCTGCTCGGCGGCACCGACACCTACGACCCCGTTCCGTACTTCTGGTCCGAGCAGTTCGGGCGGATGGTTCAGTACATCGGCTTCCACGGTGCCGCAGACCGGATGCTGCTGCGCGGCGACCCGGCGGCGCGGCAGTGGTCGGCGTGCTGGCTGGCGGGCGACCTGCTGGTGGCGCTGCTGGCGGTGAACTCACCGCGCGACCTAGCCCAGGGCCGGCGCGTCATCCAGGCGGCGGCTGCGGTCGACGCGGCCCGGCTGTGCGACCCGCGGGCGCCGTTGCGCGACGCCGTCACCGGCTGACCGGTGCACGCCGGCCGGGTTTCCGTGGTCGTGGCGGGTAACGAGCCCTGGGCCGGCAGCAGCGGCGGCTCGAGCAGGCGCAGCGTCGCGGTGTCGGCGTCCAGCTCGGCCGCGACCCCGATCGGGAAGGCCTGGAAGTAGCCGCCGTGGCCGACGTTCGCCCAGGCGATCATCGGCACCCCGAGACCGCCGAGCCGCTCGGCCAGGATCTCCTCGACGGCCGCCGGCTCGCCGCAGCCGGTGAACGTCCCGGCCACGATCCCGGCGACGCCGTCCAGGTAGCCGGACCTGCGCAACTGCGTGAGCATGCGGTCCAGCCGGTACTCCGCCTCGTTCTTCTCCTCGACGAGCAGGATGCCGCCCCGGGCCGGCCACGACGTGTCGGTGCCGAGCGACGACGTCAGCAGCGTCAGGTTGCCGCCGAGCGTCACGCCGCTCGCGGTTCCGCCCACCAGCCGCGTGGCCATCGGGTAGCGGATCTCGGTGGCCTGCTCGGGGTGCATCAGCGACCGGAGCATCGAGCCGAACGAGTAGTGGATGGCCGCGCCGGACGACACGAGGTTCGGGCTCAGCAGCGAGGCCCAGCCGAGCTTGCTGGCCACCGCCTCGAGCACGGCCGTCACGTCCGAGTAGCCAGCCAGCACCTTCGGCGGCAGCCCGGCGAGGCCGTCCCAGTCCATGGCCTCCAGGGTGCGCTGCGCACCGGAGCCGCCGATGGCGAAGACGATGCCCGCGATGGTGGGGTCGCTCAGCGCGGCGCTGAGATCGGCCGCGCGCATCCGGTCGTCCCCGGCCAGGTAGCGGCGCATGCTGCCCTGATCGCGGGCTGACGGGTAGAGCACCGGGTCGAGCCCGGCGAACCGCAGCACGTCAAGGCCCATCTCGAGCTGGGCGGGCGGAGCCGGGCTGCTGACCGACAGCACCGCAACCCGGTCGCCCGCGCGGAGCGCCGGGGGCCGGGTGAGATCGGCAGATCGCGTGCCAGCGTCCGAAGGCATCATCGGTGCGGGGCTCCCATTCCAGAGTGGGCCTCGATGGTGTCATCGAGGCCGCGGACGTGACCAGCAGATGACCTGGTCTTCGGCGGTGTTTGACGAGAGCCCCATTGTGGGAAACTCTTCAGACGTGGCACAGATCGACCCCCCGGCCGACGCCATCGTCGGCGACTGGCTGACCATCCCAGAGTGTGCTGACCGGCTCGGGCTCCCAGTGAGCCGGGTCAAGCAACTCCTCCGCGACCGTAAGCTGCTTGCGGTCCAGCGCCCCAGCGGCGCGTTCAGTGTTCCCGCTGCGTTCCTGGACGGCGATCAGGTCGTCCGGGGCCTGCACGGCACGCTGACCCTGCTCTTCGACTGCGGATTCGATGAGGCAGAGGCAATGCGCTGGCTGTTCACCACGGACGAGTCGCTGCCCGGCACGCCGATCCAGGCGATCGCCGAGCACCGCGCCAAAGAGGTGAACCGGCGGGCCCAGGCGCTCGCGTACTGACCCCGGTCAGTCGCTGCGCGCGGTCGCGATGACCGCCAGCTCGGCGAGGGCCAGCTTGGCCTCGCCGGTCATCGGCGCGTGCTCGAGCGCGGCCAGTCCCTCCGCGACGCTGGAGTCGATCATCAGCTCGCATTCGGCCAGTGCGCCGGTTTCGGTGAGGATCGAGCGGATCTGCTTCGCCCCGGCCTCGTCGAGCAGCCGGTCGCCGAGCAGCCGGTCGAGCAGCTCGCGGTCGGCGGCGCCGGCGCGCTCCCTGGCGATCGCCACCAGGACCGTCCGTTTCCCTTCGCGCAGGTCATCGCTGGCCGGCTTGCCGGTCTGAGCGGGATCACCGAACACCCCGAGCACATCGTCGCGGAGCTGGAACGCGACGCCGACGGGTATGCCGTAGCCACGGCACGCCCGCTCGGTCGCCGGGTCACCGGCGGGCTGGGGCGCGGCCAGCGCCGCGCCGAGCTGCAGCGGACGCTCGACCGTGTACTTGGCCGACTTGAACCTGACCACGCGCAGCGCGCTGTCGACCGTCTCGTCTCCGGCGGCCTGGCCGAGCAGGTCAAGGTACTGGCCGCAGATCAGCTCGGTCCGCATGGCGTCAAGCACCGGCTGCCCGCGGCGCAGCCCGGCAGCCGGCACCCCGCTGCCGGTGAACAGCTGATCGGTCCAGGCCATCAGGAGATCCCCGATGAGGATCGCCGACCCGGCGCCGAACGCGTCCGCCGACCCACGCCACCGGCCGTCGGCGTGCACGGCGGCGAACCTGCGGTGCATCGACGGCTGGCCGCGCCGGGTGTCGCTGGCGTCCATCAGGTCGTCGTGCACGAGCGCGCTCGCGTGCAGCAGCTCGAGCGCCGCCGCCGCAGCGTAAATCTGCGGGCAGTCCTCCCCGCCAGCGGCACGCCAGCCCCAGTAGCAGAACGCTGGCCGGAGCCGTTTCCCGCTCGCCAGCAGCCCGGTGATCGCGTCCATCCAGGGCAGCATGTCTGCGCCGATCGCGCCGAGCGCGCCGCGCTGGCGGTCGAGGAAGTCGTCGAGCGCCCGTCCCACCCGGGCCCGGATGTCCGGAAGGCCGGCGCTGCTGACACGGCTGGTCGCCATGCTGGCGAGACTAGTCCGCGACCGCGGCGGGACGCCGGGCCGCCGGGTGCCGGGGCTGCCGGGCCACCGGGGCGTCCTGCCGCCGGGTTTGTGATTCCAGCGTGCTATGTCAGGCTTGTAGGGAACTGCTCTGCGGAGGGGGCATGACAGAGGACCAACAGGTCCCGCCGGGTATCGACCCGGCCACGCCGAGCCCGGCGCGGCTCTACGACTACTACCTGGGCGGCACGAACAACTTCCGGGCAGACCGGGACGCCGCCGAGCAGATCCGGGCGCGGATGCCGGAGCTGGCCGATGCCGCGTGGGCCAACCGGGGGTTCCATCAGCGCGCCGCGCTCTGGATGGCCGGGACGGCCGGCATCCGCCAGTTCCTCGACATCGGGTCCGGCCTGCCCACCCAGAACAACACCCACCAGGCGGTGCACCGGGCGACCCGCGAGGCCCGCGTCGTGTACGTGGATAACGACCCGCTGGTCCGGGTGCACGCCAGCGCGCTGCTGGTCGACGCGGGGGAAACCCGGTTCGTCACCGCGGACCTGCGCGACCCGGACGGCGTGCTGAACCACCCGCAGACGCGTGAGCTGATCGACTTCAGCCAGCCGGTCGGTCTGCTGATGACGGCCGTGCTGCACTTCGTGTCCGACGGCTCGGACCCGCACGGCCTGATCGCGCGGTACGTGGCCGAGCTGGCCCCGGGCAGTTACCTGGCGCTGAGCCACATCACTGCCGACCAGAAGCCGCCCGGCGCCACGGCGGCCATCCGGGGCATCTACGCAAATGCCACCGAGCAGATCTACCTGCGCAGCAGGGCCGAGGTGCAGCGGTTCTTTGAAGGGCTCGAGCTGATTCCCCCGTATGAGGGCGCCGCGGCGGCGGTTACCTACGTCGGCGAGTGGGGCGCCGAAGATCCCGATATGGCCGACAGTGACGGATCGCGGTGGTCGTACGGCGGGGTGGCGCGCCGGCCGTGAACCGGCGGCGCCCGGCGGCCCCGGCTAGCCTGATTGCTATGCCGCAGAGTCAGCTCGCAGCCGTGCCGGCGATCAGGGACCTGCTGGCCTCGGGGGCCCCGTCGTACTCGTTCGAGTTCATGCCGGCCAAGACCGAGGCCGAGGAACGGCAGTTGTGGCGGGCGATCCGCCAGCTCGAGCCGCTCCGGCCGACGTTCGTCTCGGTGACTTATGGGGCTGGCGGCTCCACCCGCGACCGCACGGTCCGGGTCACCGGCAGGATCGCCGAGGAGACGACGCTCACCCCGGTGGGGCATTTCACCGCGGTCAGCCACTCGGTGGCGGAGCTTCGCCACCTGATCGGCTCCTACGCCGCGGTCGGCGTGCGCAACGTGCTCGCGCTGCGCGGCGACCCGCCGGGGGACCCGAACGGAGAGTGGGTCGCGCATCCCGAGGGGCTCGCGCACGCGGCCGAGCTGGTCCGGCTGATCCGGGCGTCCGGGGACTTCTGCGTCGGCGTGGCCGCGTTCCCTGAAGGGCACCCCAGGTCGGCAGACCCAGACTCGGACATCAGGCATTTCGTCGAGAAATGCCGGGCCGGGGCCGACTTCGCGATCACCCAGATGTTCTTCTACCCCGAGGACTACCTGCGGCTGCGGGATCGCGTCGCGGCGCGCGGCTGCGACGTGCCGATCATCCCCGGCATCATGCCGGTCACCAGCGTGCGCACGCTCGAGCGCATCGTGGTGCTGTCCGGTGCGAAGTTCCCGCCGCGCCTGGCCGACCAGCTGCACGCGGCCGACGGTGACCGCGCCGCTACCCGCAAGATCGGCGTCGACTTCGCCGCCGAGCTGTGTGGCCGGCTGCTCGCGGAGGGCGTGCCCGGACTGCACTTCTGCACGCTGAATGGCTCCCGCGCGACGCAGGAGATCTACCAACTGCTCCGGCTTGACGAGCGGGCTGATTCGCCTGGCCGCAGCGGGAGCGCGGCCCCCATGACCGCGTAGGGCACCGGGGCGCCGGGGAAGTGGTAGGCGGTCAGCAGGTCGGCGAAGCCGAGCCCGCGGTAGAGCCGCCGGGCCGGCGAGTCGGCGTCCTGGGTCGACAGCACGGCCGTGCGCTCGCCGCGGCCCTCGGTGAGCCCCAGGACCAGGCTGCGGCCGATGCCACGCCGGTGGAATTCCGGGTGGACGTGCACCTCAGCGATCTCGAGCGAGTCGGCAAGCCATCCGGCGGCGATCGCCCGCCCTGCCCTGGCGGTCAGCGCGGCAGCGACGACGTCATGCCACCACTGGCCGTCGGCGCCGCGGAAGCCGTAGCTGAACCCCACGATCCGCCCCGGGGGCCCCGCCCGGCCGTCCGCGTCAGCGGTCACGACGAGCGCGCGGAAGCCGTGATAGGTCGCGTGCCGCTGCATGATCGAGCGCCTGCCGGGAAGCTGGACCGGATCGGGCCGCATCGCGGCCTGGTACACGCTGGTGAGCGCGTCGAGTTCGGCCACGAAGGCGTCCCGGCGGAGTTCCCGCAGCGGAATTGAGCACTGCACGGCGGCAAGCGTATGCCAGGCCGAGTTGGCCAGGACCATAGCCCGCTCGCTGAGCTGGTCTGGAATCCGCCGGGAACCTGGTCCCAGTGCCTCAGGCGATGCGGCTCGCTGGCGGACTGACCTGGCCGGGCGCGTCAGAGCCTGGCGCCCTCCGTGCCGAAGGCGCCAGGTTCTGCTGCCGAGGCCAGGCGGCTAGATGATGACGCGGAAGTGATGCTTGGCCGAGACGGCCAGTATCACGACGAACAAGACGACATCGATGGCGCCGAGGATGATCCCGGCCAAGGCCATGTTCCGCCGGCCCGCCCCGCGATTGGCCCGGCTCAGCCCGATGCCGCCGAAGATGATCGCGAGCACCCCCAGGATGATCTCGAAGATGAACAGCCCGACGATCCCGCAGACAAGCGCGGCGATGGCCAGGCCGTTGGATCCGGTCCGGGTCCCCGGCGCGGCCGGGGTGCTGGTATCTGACATTGGTGCCTCGCTCCCTGAAAAGTGGACTGACAGCGTCCTGCTGCCCGTCCCAACCCCGAAACATGCAGCCTCCGTGCGGTTTGTACCGTAGCGCGAGGCCTTGTGGCGCGATAGCCGCATATAAGACCTAGCCGGGCTTGCATCCAGCCGCTCAGGCCGGCTCGCGCCGATGGCCGGGCGGCAACCGCCCCGTTCGCCCGCCGTGCTCCGCGGCCGGTGGCCACACCTGCCCCCGTTTTGTCGGACCCCCCTTGTAACTTCGAACTCAGATCCAATTGGCTGGACACTGGACCGAATTTCTGTTCGAATGAATGAGAAGAACGGCGCCGGGCGAACTCCCCACCTGGCACCGCCAGCCGGGCGGGACGTGGGGAAGCGTCCCGCCCGGCCGGGCCGGGGCTCGCTGTCCCGGGCCGGGGGCGGGCAGGCGCCGCTGATAGGAGGTAGTGCAGTGAGCACAACCGCAACACCCGCAGAGGTCCGACCGGGCATGAACCGCGGCGACGCCAGGCCTCGGTGCCGCGTCGCTCCTTCGGCCATGGCCCTGCTGGAGTCGGCAAGGTATGGGCTCGCTGCCGCCGAGGGCGAAACGTCCGCCGGTGGCCGGTACCGAGAGGCGCACCTGGCGGCGCTGCGGGCCGCCGCGGCCGTGGTAGCGGCCAAGGCGGACCCGGGGGCGTCGTCACGCCGCAGAAGGCCGCTGAGCGTCTGGGAGCTGCTGCCGAAGGTGGAGCCCGCGCTTGCCGAGTGGGCCGCCTTCTTTGCGGCCGGAGCGGCCAAGCGGGCGGCGGCCGAGGCCGGGCTGCCTCGCGCCGTCTCGCTGCGGGAGGCCGATGACCTGCTCCGGGATGCCGAGAACTTCGTGTCCCTCGCCGAGAGTGCACTCGGCGTACCGGCTCAGCCGCTGCTTCCGATGCTGACGGCCGGATAGCCCGAGCCCGGCCGCGGGCTCGGGGGTGTTCCGCAGGACTGGGGCGTGTCCTGCGGGATCAAGGGCGTCCGGCAGGACCAGGACGTCCCGCGTTAGCAGGGACGTCGCGCAGGATCAGAACGTCTCGATGGCTCCCCTGGCCTCGGAGTCCAGGATGCCCCAGCTGATCAATTCCTCGGTGAGGTCCGTCGGGGACTTGTCGTAGATAACCGCCAGGGAACGCAGGTCCTCCTGCCGGATCGACAGCACCCGGCCGTTGTAGTCACCGCGCTGGCTCTGAATCGTCGCGACGTAACGCGCCAGCGGTCCCGCCTTGTCCTTGGGCAACTGGGCCATGCGCTCAAGGTCGATCACCAGCTTGGGGGAGGGCGCAAGCAGCGTGGGCAGCACATCGCCGGGCAGCAGCTCGGAAACCGGGACACCGTAGAACTCGGCAAGCTCGGCAAGCTTCTGCACGGTAACCGAGCGGTCGCCACGCTCGTACGAACCTACGACCACCGCCTTCCAGCGGCCGCGAGACTTCTCCTCAACGCCGTGCAGCGAGAGACCCTGCTGCGTCCGGATTGCGCGAAGTCGGGCTCCGAGGGTCTTGGCGTAGTCAGATGGCATTTTGTCGGCCCCCTGGCCTGTCGTTGGTGATAGTGAGACGGTTACGCACAGTGACGGTAGGCCGCGAGGCCGACAAGGTCAAGCCGAATGGCAAAAAGCGGATGAACTTACGCGCGGTGGCGCATCCACGTGAGAGCAGGCCAGCGGCCGTTCCAAGGGGCCGAAACCCCTGCCGCACCGGGGATTCTCTGCTGCCACGACGGCCCGCGGCCGGTTCGCACCATGGGCGGGATGTTACTAGATCGTGACATCATGTGATAAAGGTTACGGGCGGTTACGCCGCGTACAGGTTCTGCAAACATGACTGATCCGGCTGATTCCAGCCAGTTACCGCTGATCCCGCGCGCATGCCCGGAACACAGGCGCACTGCTGGTACGGTTGGGCGAACTGACGTCCTTTAAGACCCGTCCGGTGAGGCGGGAAAGGGGGTCCCATTGATGCATGCGGCCGATCGGCTGGGCGCCCCACCGGCCAAGACGGTGCTGGAGCCCGACGAGATCAGGCGGGCGCTGACCAGGATCGCGCACGAGATCCTGGAGCGCACCAACGGCGCCGACGACGTGGTTCTGCTCGGCATCCCCACCAGAGGAGTGCCGCTCGCGCGCCGGCTTGCGGAGCGGCTGGCCCAGGTCGAGGGGCGCGAGGTCCCGGCCGGCTCGCTCGACATCACCATGTACCGGGATGACCTGAGGCTGCGGCCGGCCAGAGCGCTCGGCCATACGGAGGTCCCGGCCTCGGGCGTTGACGACAAGGTCGTGGTCCTGGTCGACGACGTCCTCTACTCGGGCCGCACCGTCCGGGCCGCGCTGGACGCTCTCGGCGACATCGGCCGCCCGCGCGCCGTCCAGCTGGCCGTGCTCGTGGACCGGGGCCACCGGGAACTGCCGATCCGGGCGGACTACGTCGGCAAGAACCTGCCGACGTCCCAGCGCGAGGTCGTCAAGGTGCTGCTTACCGAGATCGACGATCAGGACGCGGTGCTGCTGGGCGCCAGCCGGGAGAACAAATGAACCGTCATCTGATATCCGCTGGCGACCTGAGCCTCGATGACGCGCTGCTGATCCTGGATACGGCCGACGAGCTGGCCCAGATGTCCGAGCGGCCGGTCAAGAAGCTCCCCACGCTGCGCGGGCGGACGGTTGTCAACCTGTTCTACGAGGACTCGACGCGGACCAGGATCTCGTTCGAGGCGGCGGCCAAGCGGCTGTCCGCCGACGTCATCAACTTCTCGGCAAAGGGCTCCAGCGTCGCCAAGGGGGAGAGCCTGAAAGACACCGCGCTGACGCTCGAGGCGATGGGCGCCGACGCCGTGGTGATCAGGCACAGCGCGTCGGGCGCGCCGCACCGGCTGGCCCGCTGGGTGCGCGGCAGCGTCGTGAACGCGGGCGACGGCACCCACGAGCACCCAACCCAGGCACTGCTCGACGCGTTCACGATGCGCCGCAGGCTGGGCAGGCTCGACGGGATCCGGGTGACGATCGTCGGTGACGTCCTGCACAGCCGGGTCGCCAGGTCGAACGTGCTGCTGCTGAGCACGCTGGGCGCCGAGGTGACCTTGGTGGCTCCGCCGACGCTGCTGCCGGTCGCGGTCGGGACCTGGCCCTGCTCGGTCTGCTACGACCTGGACGTCGCCCTGCCCAAGGCCGACGTGGTGATGATGCTGCGGGTGCAGCAGGAGCGGATGAACGCGGCGTACTTCCCGAGCGTGCGCGAGTACAGCCGCCGGTACGGCCTGGACGCCGGCCGGATGGCGCTGCTGCCCGAGCACGGCATCGTGATGCATCCCGGTCCGATGAACCGGGGCGTGGAGATCGCCGCCGAGGTCGCCGACTCGGCCAGGTCGACGATCGTCGAGCAGGTGGCCAACGGGGTGAGCGTGCGGATGGCAGTGCTGTACCTGCTGCTGAGCGGCTCGCCCGAGGCCGGGCGGCCAGAGCAGCGGGGGGAGCAGCAATGACGGACAGCTGGCTGATCACCGGGGCGAGGCCGCTGGGTGGCGAGCCGGCCAACGTGCTGGTCACGGATGGCCTGATCGCGGAGCTGGGCCCGGACGCCGAGAAGCCGGGTGCGCATCGGCTGGACGCCGACGGGCTGATCCTGCTGCCCGGCCTCGTCGACCTGCACACCCACCTGCGCGAGCCGGGCCGGGAAGACGCCGAGACCGTGGCCACGGGGACCGCGGCCGCAGCGCTCGGCGGCTTCACCGCGGTGCACGCGATGGCCAACACCGACCCGGTCGCGGACACCGCGGGCGTGGTCGAGCAGATCTGGCGGCTCGGCCGCCAGGCGGGCCGGTGCGACGTGCAGCCGGTCGGCGCCGTCACGGTCGGCCTGGCCGGCAGCCGGCTCGCCGAGCTCGGCGCCATGGCCGACTCTGCGGCCGGGGTCCGGATGTTCTCCGACGACGGCAAGTGCGTGCACGACGCGGTGCTGATGCGCCGCGCCCTCGAGTACGTCCGGGCGTTCGGCGGGGTGATCGCGCAGCACGCCCAGGAGCCGCGGCTCACCGTCGGCGCGCAGGTGAACGAGGGGGAGATCTCCGCCAGGCTCGGCCTCACCGGCTGGCCCGCCGTTGCCGAGGAGGCGGTCATCGCCCGCGACTGCCTGCTCGCGGCGCACGTGGAATCCGCCCTGCACGTCTGCCACGTCTCCACGGCCGGGTCCGTGGAGATCATCCGGTGGGCGAAATCCAAGGGCTGGCAGGTGACCGCCGAGGTGACACCGCACCACCTGCTGCTCACCGAGGAGCTCGCGGCAGGCTACGACCCGGTGTTCAAGGTCAACCCGCCGCTGCGCACCGCCGAGGACGTCGCGGCGCTGCGGGCCGGCCTGGCCGACGGGACCATCGACTGCGTGGCCACCGACCACGCCCCGCACCCACTGGAGGACAAGGAGACCGAGTGGGAGGCGGCGGCGTTCGGCATGACCGGCCTGGAGACCGCGCTGCGCGTGGTGCACCAGGCGGTGGTCGAGCCGGGCCTGCTCGACTGGGCCGGCGTCGCCGACCGGATGTCGTCGCGGCCAGCCGCGATCGGCCGGGCTCACCGGCCACGGGCGGCTGCTGCCCGGCGAGCCTGCCAACCTGATGCTCTACGACCCCTCGCCGCTGGAGGCGGTCGACCCGGCGGCCCACGCCTCCAAGAGCCGCAACACGCCGTTCGCCGGGATGGTCCTGCCCGGGCGGGTCATGGCCACGTTCCTGCGCGGCAAGGCGACCGTGATCGACGGGAAGCTGGCCTGGTGACCGGGCCAGCGGCGCCGGCCTTGCTGGTCCTCGAGGACGGCACCACATTCCGCGGTGTCGGCTACGGGGCGGGCGGCGACACGTTCGGGGAAATGGTCTTCAACACCGGCATGACCGGGTACCAGGAGACGCTCACCGATCCCTCCTACTGCGGCCAGATCGTCGCCATGACCGCGCCGCACATCGGCAACACCGGCGTCAACGACGCCGACCCCGAGTCGCGCCGGATCTGGGTGAGCGGCTACGTCATCAGGGAGCCGGCCAGGATCTACTCGAGCTGGCGTGCCGAGCGCGGCCTCGACGAGGAGCTGCGCAACCAGGGGATCACCGGGATCGCCATCACCGGGACCCGGGCCCTCACCAGGCACTTGCGGGAGCGTGGCGCGATGCGCGCCGCGATCAGCACCACGGAGACGGACCCGCAGCGGCTGCTCGAACGGGTGCTCGCGAGCCCGCACATGGCCGGCGCCGACCTGGCCCGTGAGGTCTCCGTTGCCGATCCGTACCAGGTGAGCCCGTCGGCCGGGGTCGCGGTGCGCTACCGAGTTGCCGCCGTTGACCTCGGCATCAAAGCCGCGACGCCCCGGTCGATGGCGCGGCTGGGCTGCGAGGTCACCGTGCTGCCCGCGGCGAGCACGGCGGAGCAGATCCTGCAGGCCGGCCCGGACGGGGTGTTCTTCTCCAATGGGCCCGGCGACCCGGCCGCGATCGGCTACGCGGTCGAGGCCATGCGCGGGGTGCTCGGCACCGGGGTTCCGGTGTTCGGCATCTGCCTGGGCAGCCAGGTGATGGGCCGGGCGCTCGGGCTGGACACCTA
The DNA here is from genome assembly GCA_963778075.1 of uncultured Actinomycetota bacterium. Classification (GTDB taxonomy): domain Bacteria; phylum Actinomycetota; class Actinomycetes; order Streptosporangiales; family Streptosporangiaceae; genus JASHPR01. Next base: position 652,087 of record CAVZTJ010000003.1, read on the forward strand.
CAAGCTGCGGTTCGGCCACCGCGGCGTGAACCAGCCGGTGCAGGACCTGCGCACCGGGCGGGTGCAGATCACCAGCCACAACCACGGGTTCGCGGTCGCGATGCCGGGCCGTTCGGCCGGCGAGGCCGCCGCCGGAGATGCCCCTGGCTGGGGCGTGGCGGCCGGGGCACCGGCGCGATTCGGCACCGACTTCGGCGAGGCCGAGGTGACCCACGTCAACCTCAACGACGGCGTGGTCGAGGGGCTGCGGCTGCTCGACGCCCCGGCGTTCAGCGTGCAGTACCACCCCGAGGCGGCGCCGGGCACCCACGACGCCGTCGGCTTGTTCGCCGAGTTCTGCGAGCTGATGGAGCAGGCCCATGCCTAGGCGGCCCGATCTGAAGTCGGTGCTGGTGATCGGTTCCGGCCCGATCGTGATCGGCCAGGCCTGCGAGTTCGACTACTCGGGCACCCAGGCCTGCCGGGTGCTCCGGCAGGAGGGCATCAGGGTCAGCCTGGTCAACTCCAACCCGGCGACGATCATGACCGACCCCGAGTTCGCCGACGCGACCTACGTGGAGCCGATCACGCTGGACGTGCTGGAGAAGGTGATCGCGAAGGAGCGGCCGGACGCGGTGCTGCCCACGCTGGGCGGCCAGACGGCGCTCAACGCGGCGGTCGCGCTGCACGAGGCGGGCACGCTGGTCCGCTACGGCGTCGAGCTGATCGGCGCCGACATCGAGGCGATCAGGGCCGGCGAGGACCGGAGCCGGTTCAAGGAGATCGTCACCGGGGTAGGCGCCGAGGTGCCACGGAGCCACATCTGCCACTCGATCGCCGATTGCGAGCAGGCAGCGGCCGAGCTCGGCTACCCGCTCGTGGTGCGGCCCTCGTTCACCCTGGGCGGCCTGGGGTCCGGCATCGCCCACGACGCCGGTGACCTGCGCCGGATCGCCGGGGCGGGGCTGGATGCCAGCCCGGTCACCGAGGTGCTGCTCGAGGAGTCGATCCTCGGCTGGAAGGAGTTCGAGCTCGAGCTGATGCGCGACCGCAACGACAACGTGGTCATCGTCTGCTCGATCGAGAACATCGACCCGATGGGCGTGCACACCGGCGACTCGGTGACGGTGGCCCCGGCGATGACCCTGACCGACCGCGAGTACCAGCACATGCGCGACGTCGCGATCGCGACCGCCCGCGCCGTCGGGGTGGACACCGGCGGCTGCAACATCCAGTTCGCGGTCCATCCCAGCACCGGCCGCATGGTCGTGATCGAGATGAACCCCCGGGTGTCCCGGTCCAGCGCGCTGGCGTCGAAGGCAACTGGCTTCCCGATCGCCAAGATCGCGGCGCGGCTCGCGATCGGCTACACCCTGGACGAGATTCGCAACGACATCACCGGCGAGACCCCGGCGAGCTTCGAGCCAGCGCTCGACTACGTCGTCGTCAAGGTGCCGAGGTTCGCGTTCGAGAAGTTCCCCGGCGCCGACCCGGTGCTGACCACGCACATGAAGTCGGTCGGCGAGGCGATGGCGATCGGGCGCTCCTTCCCGGAGGCGCTGCAGAAGGCGCTCAGGTCGCTGGAGCGCGCGGGCGCGCCGCTGAGCTGGGCGCAGCCGCCCGGTGACGCCGCCGAGCTGGTCCGGCGCTGCGCCAGCCCGCACGACGGCCGGCTGGCCACGCTGCACCAGGCGGTCCGGGCCGGGGCGGGGGTGGCCGAGCTGGCCGAGGCGACCGGGATCGATCCCTGGTTCATCGACCAGATCAAAAACATCGAAGAACACGCGGAACGGGTCGCCGTGGCGGGTCCGGGGCCGCTGAGCCCGGACGAGCTGCGGGCGGCCAAGGCGGCCGGGTTCTCGGACGCGCAGCTCGCTCAGATCCGCGGAACCACCGAAGAGCAGGTGCGGGCGGAGCGTCACGCGGCGGACATACGGCCGGTGTACCTCACGGTGGACACGTGCGCCGCCGAGTTCGCGGCGCGCACACCGTACCTGTACTCGACCTACGACGAGCAGACCGAGGTGCCGGGCGGCGACCGCCCCAAGGTGATCATCCTCGGCAGCGGGCCGAACCGCATCGGCCAGGGCATCGAATTCGACTACGCCTGCGTGCACGCGTCGTTCGCCCTGGCCGAGGCCGGCTACGAGACCGTGATGGTGAACTGCAACCCGGAGACCGTCTCCACCGACTACGACACCTCCGACCGGCTGTACTTCGAGCCGCTCACGCTGGAGGACGTGCTCGAGGTGGTGGCCGCCGAGCAGGCCAGCGGGCCGGTCGCCGGGGTGATCGTCCAGCTCGGCGGGCAGACGCCGCTCGGCCTGGCCCGGGCGCTGGCCGCGGCGGGCGTCCCGGTGGTTGGCACCTCGCCGGACGCCATCCACCTCGCCGAGGACCGGGCCGAGTTCGGCGCGGTGCTGGCGGCGGCCGGCCTGCCGGCGCCCCGGTACGGCACGGCCACGTCCCCGGCCGAAGCGCGGCAGGTCGCCGACGACATCGGCTACCCGGTGCTGGTCCGGCCGTCCTACGTACTGGGCGGCCGCGGGATGGAGATCGTCTACGACGATGCCACGCTGGACGCCTACGTCCGGCGGGCCACCGAGGCCAGCCCCGGGCATCCGGTGCTGATCGACAGGTTCCTCGACGACGCGATCGAGATCGACGTCGACGCCCTCTACGACGGCGAGGAACTGTACCTGGGCGGTGTCATGGAGCACATCGAGGAGGCGGGCATCCACTCCGGCGACTCGGCATGCGCACTGCCGCCGATCACGCTGGGACACAAGAACATCGACGAGATCCGCCGGTGCACCGAGGCGATCGCCAGGGGAGTGGGCGTGCGCGGCCTGCTGAACGTGCAGTACGCGCTCGCCGGCGGGGTGGTGTACGTGCTGGAGGCGAACCCGCGCGCCTCCCGCACCGTGCCGTTCGTGTCCAAGGCCACGGCGGTCCCGCTGGCCAAGGCGGCGGCCCGGATCATGCTCGGCGCCACGGTGGCCGGGCTGCGCGGCGAGGGCCTGCTGCCCGCGGTCGGCGATGGCGGGACGCTGCCGCTGGACGCGCCGATCGCGGTCAAGGAGGCGGTGCTGCCGTTCGGGCGGTTCCGCAACGCGGCTGGCGAGGGCGTCGACACCGTGCTGGGGCCGGAGATGCGCTCGACCGGCGAGGTCATGGGCGTGGACGAGGTGTTCGGCACCGCGTTCGCCAAATCTCAGGCAGCCGCCTACGGCTCGCTGCCGGTCAAGGGGCGCGCTTTCGTGGCGGTGGCCGACAAGGACAAGCGCGCGATGGTGTTCCCGGTGAAGCGCCTGGCCGATCTCGGATTCGAGATCTGGGCGACGGTTGGCACCGCGGAGGTGCTGCGCCGCAACGGGGTCCGTGCCACGATCGTGCGTAAGCACAGCGACGGCCTGGGGCCGGACGGCGAGCCGACGATCGTGGAGCGAATCCTGGCAGGCCAGGTGGACCTCATCGTGAACACGCCGTTCGGCAGCCCCGGGCAGTCCGGGCCGCGGCTTGACGGATACGAGATCCGGACCGCGGCCGTGCGGCGGGGCATTCCCTGCATCACGACAACGGCCGGGCTGGCAGCGGCCGTGCAGGGCATCGAGGCGATCAACTCAGGCGAGGTGGGCGTGCGGTCACTGCAGGAGCACGCGGCCCGCCTGCGCGGGGGGTCGGCGGAAGGCTCGCCCCCCGGGCCGGCGGCGGCCGTGCCGGACGCGACGGCCGGCTTGCCGGCCCGAGCGGACGGCAGGGGGGCTACGGGGGGCTTGCCCCCCGGGGAAACACCATCATGACGGCCGGAACGCCCGAGCCGCAGGCGGGCCCGGTCCAGGTGCGCGGCACCGTGCTGACCGTGCGGCGGGTGGACGCCTACTACGCGATGACGGTGGTTGCGCCGGGCATCGCCGCGCGCTTCCGGCCCGGGCAGTTTGTGACCCTGGCCGTCGGCGGGCCGGCCACATCGATGCTGCTTCGCCGCTCGTTCTCGATCCACGACGTCCGGCCGGATCACGGCGGCACGGTGGAGTTCGTGTTCGCCGCCGACGGCCCGGGGACCCGCTGGCTGGCCGAGCGCCGCTCCCGCGACGTCGTCGACATCACCGGGCCGCTCGGCCGGCCGTTCCCGGTGCCCCGGGATCCGGTCGCCTGCCTGCTGGTGGGTGGCGGCTACGGCAGCGCGCCGCTGTTCTCGCTGGCGGCCAGGCTGCGCGAGCGCCGGTGCACGGTCGACTTCCTGCTCGGCGCGTCGACCGGGGAGAAGGTCTTCGGCGCGCTGACCGCGCGGCGGACCGGACGCACGGCCACGATCACCACAGAGGACGGCTCCCTCGGCGCGCGCGGGATCGTCACCGACATGATGGGCCAGATCATCCACGAGGCGCGCACCGACGCCATCTACGCTTGCGGCCCGATGCCGATGCTGCGCCAGGTGACGCTGCTGGCCCGGCGGTACGACATCCCGGTCCAGGTGGCGGTGGAAGAGCTGATGGCCTGCGGTGTCGGGGTCTGCATGACGTGCGTGCTGCCCGTTGTCGGCACCGACGGGATCACGCGGATGGTCCGGTCTTGCGTGGACGGCCCGGTGTTCCGCGGCGAGCAGGTGCGCTGGGACGACGTGGGCACGATCCCGTTCGACGCGTTCGGCGCTCCGGGCTGGGAGCCGAGATCCCGCCGCGCCGCCGGGCTATCCGGGGCCCCGGTACCGGCCACCGGTCAGCAGGGAGGAAACCGGGCCAATGGCCACTGACCTGCGGGCCCGTCTCGGCCAGGCCGAGTTGCCGAACCCGATCCTGACCGCGTCAGGGTGCGCCGGCGCGGGGCGCGAGCTCGCGCAGTTCTTCGACGTCTCCAAGATCGGCGCCGTGGTCACCAAGTCAGTGATGCTGGCCCCGCGGGCCGGACGGCCAACCCCCCGGATGGCGGAGACGCCGAGCGGGATGCTGAACTCGATCGGCCTGCAGGGCCCGGGCATCGACGCGTTCCTGCAGCGGGACCTGCCGTGGCTGCTGTCCAGGGGTGCCCGCGCGGTGGTCTCGATCGCGGGAGGGACCGTCGACGAATACGCCGAACTGGCCGCGCGCCTGTCGGATTCGGCCGGGGTCACCGCCATCGAGGTCAACATCTCCTGCCCGAATGTCGAGGACCGCGGGCAGGTGTTCGCCTGCGACGCGGGCGCGGCCGGGGCGGTCATCGACGCGGTACGCGGCCGGGCCCGGTACGACATTCCGGTGTTCGCCAAGCTGTCGCCGGACGTCACCGACATCGTGGCGATCGCCCGTGCCTGCGTGACGGCCGGCGCCGACGGGCTCTCGCTGATCAACACCTTGCTCGGCATGACGATCGACATGGCCACCATGCGCCCGGTGCTCGCGGGGACGACCGGCGGGCTTTCCGGCCCGGCGATCCGGCCGGTCGCCGTGCGGTGCATCTGGCAGGTTCGCGAGGCGCTGCCCGATGTTCCCATCATCGGCATGGGCGGCGTGCGGACCGGGCAGGACGCACTGGAGCTCATCCTGGCCGGAGCGACGCTGGTGAGCGTCGGGACGGCGATCTTCCACGACCCCTCGGCGTGCATGCGCATCGTCCGCGAGCTCGAGGAAGAGCTGGCGAGGCGCGGAGTGGAGCGCCTTTCCGACGTCGTCGGCCTGGCTCACGAGCCCAGTGCTGGCCCGCGGCGCAGGCTCACCGGAAATGTGTCTTAGGAGGATGCCGTGACCCATCCCGCGCCGATCGCCGTCGCCCTTGACGCGCCGAGCCTGGACACCGCCGCCCGATGGGCGAACCTGGTCACGCCGTACGTCAGCACCGTGAAGATCGGGCTCGAGCTCTACCTCCGGTACGGCCCGGAGGCCGTGGCCTCGGTGCGCGGCGCGAGCAATGTCGCGGTCTTCCTCGACCTGAAGCTGAATGACATTCCCGCGACCGTGGCCGGGGCGGCCCGGTCGGTGGGCAGGCTGCGGCCCGAACTGCTTACCGTGCACGCGGTCGGCGGCATGGCCGCCGTGCGCGCCGCCGTGGAAGCAGCCCCGGACACCAAGATCGTCGCGGTCACCGTGCTCACCTCTCTGGGCGATGCCGACCTGGAGCGGCTCGGCGTTGCCGGACCGGTGGGAGACGCGGTGCGGCGGCTTGCCGCGCTGGCGGTGGAGGCCGGGGCACGCGGGCTTGTCTGCTCGCCGCGTGAGGTGGCCGCGGTGCGCACCGAGGTCGGGCCGGACATCACGCTGATCACCCCGGGGGTGCGGCCGGCTGGGTCCGAAGCCAACGACCAGGCGCGGATCGCCACGCCGGAAGAGGCGCTGCGGGCCGGAGCCGATCTCCTGGTGATCGGCCGGCCGATCACCGGCGCCGCCGATCCGGGTGCGGCGGCTGCCGCCATCGGAGCGTCGCTGCGGAAAGTATCGGTGGCGTCTAACTGAGCCCGGCGCCCGCCGAGGCGTGCTTATCCCGGCCGGCCGCTCGCGATGTGTTCAGGGTATGTGCCGGCCCGCATCGGGAGTATCAATCTGCGATGCGTTCGGTATCCGCCGGCGGGTGTTGGCGGCATGCGCTCGCGATGCGTTCGGGTATCTGCCGGCCGGCATCGGGAGTATCAGCCCGCGATGCGTTCGGGTATCTGCCGCCGCGCGTTGGCGGTATGTGCTCGCGATGCGTTCGGGCTATGTTGCCGACGATGCGTTTGGGCTATGTCAGCCATGCGTTTGAGCTATGTGTCAGCCATGCGTTTGGGCTATGTGTCAGCCATGCCTTTGGACTATGTACTAGCCCATGCCGTTCCCGCGGCGCCCGCCTATGTCGTTCGCGCTACGCGCCGGCCGGGCGCGTTCCGGCCACGTTAAGTTGTGCCTTCTTACTTGATGCTGTCGCGCATGGTTTGCACTTGCAGATGCATTTTCCGTTTGGACGGACGGCCTCTCGAAGGCCGCTGGCGGCGGTTTCGGCCGCAATCGGTCGCATGCTCCTGACGTCAGCGATCATGAAATCTCACGCGCAGTTTCGCTACACTGAGTACCCAGATATGTTCGGTTAGTAATAATGGTTAATTTGTGACGCCACAAACGGGGGTTCACGTTGCCCTGACGGGCTGAACTCGCTAGTTTTCCCACGCGGAGCGAGTTTTTCGATACGAAACCCGAGGTGACCACGAGTGGCTCTTCCTCCCCTTACCCCCGATCAGCGGGCGGCGGCTCTAGAGAAGGCCGCCAAGGCGCGTAAAGAGCGCGCGGAGGTAAAAAATCGACTGAAGAAGGGTTCAACGACCCTGCCACAGGTCCTCAAGGAGGGCCAGACCGACGATGTCGTCGGAAAGATGAAAGTCTCAGCCCTGCTGGAGTCGATGCCGGGCGTTGGCAAGGTCCGCGCCAAGCAGATCATGGAGAAGCTCGGCATCGCCGAGTCGCGGCGCGTCCGCGGCCTCGGCGCGAACCAGCGGACCGCATTGGAGCACGAATTCCGCGGCGGCGAGATCTGACCGACGCGGGCCGCTGCAGGGGCGGGGCGGGGTCCGCGGATCGGTGGCCGATCCGCCCACGCACGTGGGCGCGCCGTAGCAAAGCTCGGCGACGCCCCGGCCCCTGTGCGTCACCTGGTAGCCTGGTGACCGCTGCAAGTAACCAGCCGGGCAGCGGAAGTAGCTGATAGCTGGTTGCTCTATTAATACGGGAAAGGCACAAGGTGGCAGGGACTCCGGCCGTGGAAGGCATCATCAACCCGCCCATCGACGATCTGCTCGATGTGGTGGACAGCAAGTACGGCCTCGTCATCATGGCGTCCAAGCGGGCAAGGCAGATCAACGCCTACTACGCCCAGCTCAGCGAAGGTCTGCTGGAGTACGTTGGCCCGCTTGTTGAGACCCGCGTCCAGGAGAAGCCGCTGTCGATCGCGCTGCGCGAGATCAGCGAGGGACTGGTCAGCGCGGAGGAAGCGCCGGCGGAGGCCTGACGGCTGAGCCGTCCGGCCAGGGCAGGTGCCTGTGCGCGTCATCCTTGGGGTAGGCGCGGGCATCGCTGCGTACAAGTCCTGCGAGCTGCTGCGGCTGCTGACTGAGGCGGGACATCAGGTAAGGGTTGTGCCAACGCCGGACGCGTTGCGTTTCGTCGGCGAGGCGACCTGGGCGGCGCTGTCCGGTGAGCCCGTTTCGTCCGGCCTCTGGGACGATGTACATAATGTCCCGCATGTCCGGCTCGGCCAGACGGCCGACCTGGTCTTTGTCGCTCCGGCCACGGCCGACCTGCTGGCGCGGGCGGCCGCGGGCCGGTCCGATGACCTGCTGACCGCTGTCTTGCTGACCGCGCGCTGCCCGGTCCTCTTCGCCCCCGCCATGCACACCGAGATGTGGCAGCACCCCGCCACGCAGGCGAACGTTGCCACGTTGCGGGAACGGGGCGCGATCGTGCTCGATCCGGCTACCGGGCGGCTTACCGGCGCCGACAGTGGCCCGGGGCGGCTGCCCGAACCGGCCGAGCTCTTCGGGGTCGCGGTGCGTGTGCTGGCCCGCGGAGCCGAGGGACTGGCGGCCGACCTCAGCGGCCGGCGGGTGCTGGTCTCGGCGGGCGGCACCAGGGAGGAGCTCGATCCGGTCCGGTTCATCGGCAACTGGTCGTCCGGCCGGCAGGGCTACGCGATCGCGCGAGCGGCCGCCGCGCGCGGCGCGAAGGTCACGCTGGTGGCGGCGAACGTGGCCCTGGACGATCCGGCGGGCGCCCAGGTAGTGCGCGTCACCTCGGCCCGCGAGATGCGGGAGGTGATGATCGCCGCGGCGGCCGAGGCGGACGCGGTGGTCATGGCCGCCGCCGTCGCCGACTACCGGCCGGAGACCCGCAGCGACTCGAAGATCAAGAAGTCCGGCGCGGGCCCGCCGCCGCTTCGCCTGGTGCAGAACCCCGACATCCTGCGCGAGCTGTCCAGCAACCGGACACGGCCGGGCCAGATCATCGTCGGGTTCGGCGCCGAGACCGGGGACGTGCTCGCCAATGGCCGGGCGAAGCTCGCGGCCAAGAGATGCGACCTGCTGGTTGTGAATCAGGTCGGCGGTGGCCTGGCGTTCGGGACCAGCGACAACGAGGCCATAGTGCTCGCGGCCGAAGGCGGCGAGACGCGGGTCCCGCGCGGGCCCAAGGAAGTGCTGGCCGAGGTCATTTGGGATCTAGTGGCCACCAGGCTCGACTAGGCGCGCCAGCCGCACAGGCCCGGCTACACTGCGGCGATACCTCGTCGCTTAAAACTCTTGAACGAAAAGGATGTCAGGTGGCTCGTCGTCTGTTTACTTCCGAGTCGGTCACAGAGGGTCATCCGGACAAGATGGCCGACCAGATCAGCGATGCCATCCTGGATGGGATGCTCAAGGGTGACCCGACGAGCCACGTCGCCGTCGAGACCATGATCACCACAGGCCAGGTGCACGTCGCGGGAGAGGTGACCACCGAGACCTACGTGGACATTCCGGACGTGATCAGGGAGAAGATCCTGGAGATCGGCTACGACTCCTCGGCCAAGGGCTATGACGGCAGGTCCTGCGGCGTGTCGGTGTCCATCGGCTCGCAGTCACCAGACATCGCACAGGGCGTGCAGGAGGCGTTCGAGCATCGCGAGGGCGAGGGCGCCGACGAACTCGACCGGCAGGGCGCCGGTGACCAGGGCCTGATGTTCGGCTATGCCTGCCGGGAGACCCCAGAGCTGATGCCGCTGCCGATCATGCTCGCGCACCGGCTGGCCCGGCGGCTCACCGACGTCCGGCGCAGTGGTGACGTGCCCTACCTGAGGCCGGATGGCAAGACCCAGGTCACGATCGAGTACGCGGACGGCATGCCGGTGCGCCTGGATACGGTCGTGGTCTCCAGCCAGCACGCGGCAGCGATCGACCTGAAGGAACTGCTCACCCCGGACATCCGCGAGCACGTGGTCCAGCCGGTCCTGGCCGGCGTTGACATCGACACCGACGGGTACCGGCTGCTGGTGAACCCGACCGGCCGGTTCGAGATCGGCGGCCCGATGGGCGACGCCGGGCTGACCGGCCGCAAGATCATCATCGACACGTACGGCGGCATGGCGAGGCACGGCGGCGGCGCCTTCTCCGGCAAGGACCCGTCGAAGGTGGACCGCAGCGCCGCGTACGCGATGCGCTGGGTGGCCAAGAACGTCGTCGCCGCCGGCCTGGCCGACCGCTGCGAGACCCAGGTCGCCTACGCGATCGGCAAGGCCAAGCCGGTCGGCCTGTTCGTGGAGTGCTTCGGCACCGAGCAGATCCCGGTTGAGCGGATCCAGGACGCGGTGCTCGAAGTGTTCGACCTGCGGCCCGCCGCGATCATCAGGGACCTTGACCTGCTCCGCCCGATCTACTCGCAGACCGCTGCCTACGGCCACTTCGGCCGCGAGGAGCCCAACTTCTCCTGGGAGCGCACGGACCGGACCGAGGCGTTGCGGACGGCGGCGGGCCTGTAGATGCTCGGCCGGGTCGGCCGGATGATCCGCCTGGACTTCGCTCCGCAGCACGAGCAGCCGAGTGCCTGGCGGGTCCTGCTCGCCACGGCCGCTTCGATCGCGGGCTCTCTCGGCGCTGACGCGATTCTGGTCGCGGCCGGTACCTCCATCTTCCCCAGCACCAGGGGGTACGTGCACTTCCAGTTCTCCGACTACGGCAAGCTGACCGTGATCGGCGTGCTGACCGCGGGCGCCGCGTGGCCGGTCACCACCAGGATCACGTCGTCGCCGCGGTGGCTGTTCCTGCGCATGGCCGTCCTGGTCACGCTCGTGCTGTGGCTGCCCGACGTGTACATCCTGCACCTGGGCGCGCCGCCCAGGGCCGTGGCGGTGCTCATGGTGATGCACCTGGCCATCGCGGTCGTGACCTATACCCTGCTGACCCGGGTCGCCCCGGTGCGGCCGGCGGGCCGGAAGAGCGCCGTGGGCCGCCACGCCGTGATCGCGGGACGGGAGGACTAGCCGTGGAGCAGGAGGGCCGGATCCTGGTGACCGGCGGCGCCGGGTTCGTCGGCGCGACGCTGGTCCGCCAGCTTGTCGCGGCGGGGCAGCGGGTTCGCGTGTTCGACGACTACTCGACCGGCGACCCCGCTCATCTGGCCGGGGTAGACGCCGAGTTGGTCGAGGGAGACATCCGCGACGCGGGCGCCCTCGACGTCGCGCTCGCGGGCATCGACGCCGTCGTGCACCTCGCCGCGGCCGGCTCGGTGATCATGTCGATCACCGACCCTGCGGCGAACTTCGACGTGAACGTGCTGGGCACCTTCCAGGTGCTTGACGCCGCCCGGCGGGCCGGCGTGGAGCGGACGGTGCAGGCCTCGACCGGTGGCGCGCTGATCGGGAACGCGACGCCCCCGGTCGATGAGTCCTCGCTGCCGAAGCCGATCTCGCCGTACGGCGCGAGCAAGCTGGCCGGCGAGGGTTACGCTTACGCGTTCGCCACGTCCTACGGGCTGCGCACGATCGCCCTGAGGTTCGCGAACGTCTACGGCCCATGGAGCGAGAAGAAGTCCGGAGTCCTCAACAAGTTCTTCTGGGCGATCCGTGACGGCGAACCGATGGTGATCTACGGCGACGGCTCGGCGTCGCGTGACTACACGCATGTGGACGACATCGCCCACGCGATCGGGCTGGCGCTGGACAGCGACGTCCCCGGCGGCACCGTGCTGCACGTCGCATCGGGTGTCGAGACCACCGCGACTCAGCTGGCCGACCTGTGCCGCGACGCCGCCGGGGCGCCGGATCATCCGGTCGAGTACCGGCCCGCGCGGACCGGCGAGGTGGAACGCAACTTCGCCTCGTACGACCTGGCCAGCAAGGTGCTCGGCTATGCGCCGAGCATCGACCGCGAGGACGGCATTCGCCGCACCTGGCAGTGGTTCACCGACTCCGTGTTCCCCGCCTAGGGCAACGCTGCGGCGGCGGAGGTCTCGGCTGGGACGCGGCGGCGGAGTCCCTGTTGGGACGCGGTGGCTGAGGTCTCGGCTGCGACGCGGCGGCGGAGTCCCTGCTAAGGAGGCACCGGCGGAGGTCTCGGTTGGGACGCGGCAGCAGAGGTTGGGACGCCGCGACGGAGGTCTCTGGTAGGACAGAGCCGTGGCAGGTTCGGCGGCACGGGGCGGCAAGGTGGCCGCCGAGAGCCTGCCTGTCGCCCGGGTGGCCGTGGACGTGTCCCTCCCGCACCTGGACCGGCCCTTCGACTATCTGGTGCCCGAGAAGCTCTCGGCGGCCGCAGTGCCCGGCTGCCGGGTACGGGTCAGGTTCGCTGGCCGGCTGACCGGCGGCTATCTGCTGCAGCGCGTGGACAAGAGCGAGCACGAGGGCGGCCTCGCATTCCTCGAGCGGGTGGTGTCGCCCGAGCCGGTGCTGACGGCCGAGATGTTCGGGCTGGCCCGGGCCGTGGCGGACCGGTACGGCGGCACCCTGGCCGATGTGCTGCGGCTCGCGATCCCACCGCGGCACGCGGCTCAGTCGCTGCCGTGGGTGGGGAGTGGGGGCTGCTGCGGAGGCTGAGACGGCTGCCGTGGGTGGAGGAGTGGGGGCTGCTGCGGCGGCTGAGACGGCTGCCGTGGGTGGAGGAGTGGGGGCTGCTGCGGCGGCTGAGACGGCTGCCGTGGGTGGAGGAGTGGGGGCTGCTGCGGCGGCTGAGACGGCTGCCGTGGGTGGAGGAGTGGCGGCCGGTCCGGGGCCCTGGGCGCGCTATCCCGCCGGGCGGTCCTTCCTGGCTGCCCTTGCGAGCGGGCGCGCGCCGCGTGCCGCCTGGTCCGCTCTGCCCGGGCCGGACTGGCCTGAGGAGATCGCGGTAGCCGCCGCTACCGCGAGCGCCACGGGCAAAGGTGCGCTGATCGTGGTGCCCGACGCGAGGGATCTCGCCTTGGTCGATACCGCCTTGGCCGGCGTGCTCGGCGCCGGCCGGCACGTCTGTCTCGCGGCCGGCCTCGGCCCGGCGGAGCGGTACCGCCGCTGGCTCGCGGTCGCACGCGGCCAGGTCCGCGTGGTGGCCGGGACCAGGTCCGCGATGTTCGCCCCTGTCGCCGAGCTCGGCCTGGTTGTGATCTGGGACGACGGCGACGACCTGCACGCCGAGCCCCGGGCGCCGTACCCGCACGTCAGGGAGGTTCTGGCGCTGCGCGCCCATCGCAGCCAGGCCGCCGCGCTGCTCGGCGGCTTCGCGCGCACTACCGAGGTGACCCAGCTGGTGGACAGCGGCTGGGCGGCTGCCCTGACCGCGGACCGGGTCACGGTCCGCCGGTGCGCGCCGCGGATCACGCCGGCTGGTGACGACGCGGAGCTGGCCAGGGACGAGGCCGCTCGCTCGGCGCGCATGCCGGGCCTGGCCCTGCGCACCGCGCGCGAGGCCCTGGCCAGCGGGCCGGTGCTGTTCCAGGTGCCCCGTCGCGGGTACGTCGTGGCCGTCGCGTGCGAGCGCTGCGGCGCGCGGGCCCGCTGCCCGGCGTGTGGCGGACCGCTGGCGCTGCCCGGCGCCGCGGCGGCCGCGCAATGCGGCTGGTGTGGCAAGACGGCGCCTCCGCGCTGTGCCCAGTGCGGGCAGCCCGGCCTGCGCGCGCTGGTCATAGGCGCCGGGCGCACGGCGGAGGAACTCGGCCGGGCGTTCCCCGCCGCGTCCGTGCGCACCTCAGGCGGCGCCGAGGTGATCGCCGAGGTCGGCAGCGAGCCGGCGGTCATCGTGGCGACGCCCGGGGCAGAGCCGCGCGCCTCCGAGGGATACGCGGCCGCGGTGCTGCTCGATGGCTGGGCCTTGCTCGGCCGGGCCAGCCTGCGCGCGTCCGAGGAGGCGCTGCGCCGCTGGCTCAATGCCGCTGCGCTGGTGCGGCCGGGGGGCCCCGGTGCCGACGGCGGCTCGGTCGTGGTCGTCGCCGAGTCTACGCTCGCTCCGGTCCAGGCACTGGTGCGCTGGGATCCGGTGACACAGGCCGAGCGCGAGCTGGCAGAGCGGCGTGAGCTCCGGTTTCCTCCTGCGGTCCGGGTGGCCGCGCTGAACGGACCGCGCCGCGCCGTGCAGGACGTCGTCGCCGGGGCCGAGCTGCCGGCGGGTGCCGAGGTGCTCGGGCCCGTTCCTGCGCCGGGCGGCCGCTCCGACCAGGAACAGGGCGAAGCGGCGGCGGTGCGGGTGCTGGTAAGGGTCGATCGCCGCAGCGGCACCGCGCTGGCGTGCGCACTGCGCGCGGCGCAGGCAATCCGCACCGCACGCAAGGACTCTGGCGTGGTGCGACTCCAGCTTGACCCGGCCGAGCTGCTCTGACTACGGCTCCGGAGGCCATAAGGTGCATGGGTGGCCACCACACGAAGGAAACCGAGTGCGAGGTCAAGCCCGCGCCGGCCGTCCGAGGACGCCGACGCGGGGCATGAGTCCTGGGTCGGCCCCGAAAAAGGGAAGCGGGGGGGCGGGCCAGAGGCGGCGCGCGAGCTGACCGCCGCGCACCGAGCTGCCGGGGGCAATGGCGGCTCGCTGCCGCGGCTGCCGCCGGTCCGGCTGGCCCCACGGGAGGAACTGGCGGCGGCCGCGCGCGTGGCGCCGCTGCTTCGCGCCGCGCGCGACCTTGCCCGCTGGGTGAAGCGGCGGGGAGGCGACGGGGCCGGGCAGCCTGAAGGCCGCGCGATCGCCCCGGAGGAGCGCGCCGCCGCCGCGGTCGAGCTCGAGCTGACACTGGCCGAGGTCGACGCGGCGCTGCGGGTCGCAATCGCCACCCAGATGCTGCGCACCGGCCGGCAGCGCGGTGGCGAGCTGCGCGGAGGCGAGCCGCGGGACGGCGACCTCGCCTCCGGCGACGCCCTCTCTTCAAGCGACATTCCCTCTTCGGGCGACATTCCCTCTTCGGGCGACGTTGTCTCTTCGGGCGACGTTGTCTCTTCGGGCGAAGTTCTCTCCTCAGGCGACACGGGACAGCTGCTGGCCGCATGGGCGGCCGCGCTCGAGGCGGTGCTCGCCGCCGAGGATCTGGACGGCCTTGCGACCGCCCTGTACACCGTCGGCGGCCCGGTCCGGATGGAAGGGCTGTTCGACGCCTACGCCGCCGCGGCCGGCACCATGCGGGACCAGCCGGGGTCCGCGCCGCCGGACCAGGCGGCGGCGCTGTCCACGGTGCTGGAGATCCTGGCCGATCTGGGCGTCGTTGAGCTCGGCACGGAGGAGGCCGCCGGAGGCCTCACCGTTGCCCTGTCGCCGCTCGGCGTCTGGGGAGTACACCGCAGGCTGCGAGCGCAGGGCTGGCACGTTCCGGTTCTTGGCGCGGCCGGCCGGTCCGGGGCCGCGGGCCTGCTGGCGACCCTGGCCAGCTGCGACGCGGAGGACGGCGAGGCCGAGATCACCTCGTGGCTCGCCCAGCGGCAGCCGGCCCAGGCCGCCGCTGAGCTCATCCGCGCCGCCGGCAGCGGGTCGCCAGGGCTCCGCGGTGCTGCCTTCGCCGTGCTCGACCGGATCGGCGAGCCCGCCACCGGCGAGGTTCGGGCCGCGCTAGCCGACCCGGTGCTCCGCGCACACGCTTCGGTTTGGCTGCACGAGCACGGCGAACATGCCGAGCTGCGGCCGGAAGACCGGGCCTGGCTGCTGGTCGACCTCGGCGCCGGCCTGCTCGAGGAGGCCGACCCCGCCGACGTCGTGGCCGAACTGCTGCCCGACGTGCCCGGCGCTGGCCAGGCCGAGATCGTGGCGGGGCTGTGGCGCGTCGACCACCCGGGGGTGACGGACCTGCTGACCGCGCTCAGCGAGCATCACCCCGACCCGGGGGTGGCACGGGCAGCTCGCAAGGCTGCATTCAAGGCCCGTTCATCCTCCATAGACTGAGCGTGCGCCACGGAGCCGCAGGACCAGGAGGAATCAGGTGAGCGTCAAGTCGATACGTCTGTTCGGCGATCCGGTGCTGCGTACGCCGGCCGAGCCAGTTGTTGATTTCGACGCCGAACTACGCCGCCTGGTCAAGGACCTGACCGACACGATGCTGGAGGCCCCCGGGCTCGGCCTGGCCGCGCCGCAGATCGGTGTCGGCCTTCGGGTCTTCACCTACAACGTCGACGACGTGATCGGTCACCTGATCAACCCGGTGCTGAAGCTGTCCGACGACGAGGAGACCGACGAAGAGGGATGCTTGTCCTTCCCCGGCCTGCAGTACCCGACGCCGCGCGCTCACGGCGTTGTGGCCACGGGTTTCGACATGCACGGCGAGCCGGTTACAGTGCAGGGAGCCGGGCAGCTCGCTCGCTGCGTGCAGCATGAAACCGATCATCTGGACGGCATCTTGTTCATCGACCGGCTCGACCCGGCGCAGCGCAAGCTGGCGATGAAGGAGATCCGTGCCGCGGAATGGTTCGGCGAGCCGGTCCCGGTAGTGCGCGCCTCGCCGCACGCGACCCGCGGAGAGGCCTACTAGAAGGATGCGACTCGTCTTCGTGGGCACCCCGGCCACCGCGGTGCCTTCGCTGGATGCGCTGCTCAAGTCCGGGCATGAGGTCGCTGCCGTGGTCACAAGGCCGGACGCGCCGGCCGGCCGCGGGCTGCGGCTGGCCCCGAGCCCGGTGGCGCAGCGCGGCGAAGCGGCGGGTCTCGAGGTCCTCAAGCCGGCCAAGCCCGGTGACCCCGACTTCCTCGACCGGCTGCGGCAGATCGCGCCGGACTGCTGCCCGGTTGTTGCGTACGGCGCGCTGATCCCGCAGCGGGCTCTGGACGTCCCGCCTCACGGCTGGGTCAACCTGCACTTTTCCCTGCTGCCCGCGTGGCGCGGCGCGGCGCCGGTGCAGCACGCGATTCTGCACGGCGACGACGTCACCGGCGCCACCACGTTCCGCATCGTCGCCGCGCTCGACGCGGGCCCGGTGTTCGGCGTGGTGACGGAGCCGATCCAGCCGGACGAGACGGCCGGCGAGCTGCTCGAGCGGCTAGCGGTGTCCGGGGCGGAGTTGCTAGTTGCCACGCTCGACGGCATCGAATCCGGCCAGCTGGTGGCGCGCGAGCAGCCCGCCGACGGGGTGAGCCTGGCGCCGAAGATCAACGCCGAGGACGCGCGGGTGCGCTGGGCCGACCCGGCTGTGGCGATCGGCCGCCTGGTCAGGGCGTGCACCCCGGCGCCGGGCGCGTGGACGGAACTCGACGGCACCAGGGTCAAGCTGTGGCCGTTCGCCGGCGTCGGCGGCGGCGAGCCGGACCTGGCTCCGGGGCAGCTACGCGTCCGCGGGCCGGCGGCGCTGGTCGGCACCGGGACGCAACCGGTCCAGCTCGGCGACGTGCAGGCGCACGGCAAGCGCCGGATGCCGGCCGCCGACTGGCTGCGCGGGCTGCGCTTCGGCCCGTCCGGTGCGGTGTTCGGCTGACATGCCGCCCCGCGCCCCGACGCGTTCGGGCCACTCGGCCAGGCCGGCGCGACGCCGGGCCGATCCGGCACGGAGCGTCGCGTTCAAGGCCCTATGCGCAGTTTCCGAACGGGACGCCTATGTCAACTTGCTGCTGCCGGCGCTGCTCCGGGACAGTGGGCTGACCGGACGCGATGCGGCGCTCGCCACCGAGCTGGCCTACGGCACGCTGCGCGGTCAGGGCAGCTACGACGCCATCCTGGCCGTCTGCAGCGACCGGGACCTGGACCAGATCGACCCGCCGCTGCGCCAGGTGCTCCGGCTGGGCGCGCACCAGCTGCTGGCCACCAGGATCGGCGCCCACGCCGCGGTCGCCACGTCGGTGGACCTGGCCAAGGACGTCGCTGGCCCGCGGCCGTCCGGGTTCGTCAACGCGGTGCTGCGGAAGGTCGCCACCAGGGACTTCGATGCGTGGCTGGAGATCGCCGCGCCGAGCCGCGACGACGACCTCATCGGGCATCTGTCGGTCGCCTACAGCCATCCGCGCTGGATCGTCGACGCGCTGAGCGAGGCGCTGGGCGAGGACCCGGCCAGCGGGCTCGTCGAGACCGAGGCCGTCCTCGCCGCGGACGGCGAGCGCCCGCGGGTCACGTTGTGCGCCGTGCCCGGGCTCGCCGACCCTGCCGAGCTCGTCGCCGCCGGGGCTACGCCCGGCCAGTGGTCGCCGTTCGCCGCCGTGCTCGCCGAGGGAGATCCCGCGCAGATCGCGGCGGTGGCGCAGGGACGGGCGGCGGTACAGGACGAGGCCAGCCAGCTTGCGGCGCTCGCGCTGGCCCGGGCTGATGTCGCTGGTGACGCCGGGCCGGCCGGTGCGCGATGGCTCGACATGTGCGCCGGACCGGGCGGCAAGGCGCGGCTGCTCGCCGGGCTTGCCTCCGCCGGCGAGGCCCGCCTGCTCGCCGCCGATCTGCGCCCTCACCGTGCCGGGCTGCTGCGCAGCTCGCTGGCAGGGGTCAGCAACGCCGCTGTGGTGGCGGCCGACGGGACCGCTCCCGCGTGGCGGCCCGGTGCGTTCGACCGCGTCCTCGCCGACGTCCCGTGCTCGGGGCTCGGCGCGCTGCGCCGCAGGGCCGAGGCCCGCTGGCGCCGCTCGCCAGCGGACGTCACGGCGCTGGGACCGGTGCAGCGCGCCCTGCTGGCCTCGGCACTCGACTCGGCCCGGCCCGGCGGCGTCGTGGCCTATGTCACGTGCTCCCCGCACCTGGCGGAGACCCGCGATGTCGTGACGTCCGTGCTCGCCGGGCGCGACGACGCCGAGGTGCTCGACGCGCCCGCCGTCCTTCCCGAGGTGCCCGGCTTGCGCTGCCCGGACCCGCACCCCGAGTTTGCGCAGTTCTGGCCGCATCGGCACGGCACCGACGCGATCTTCATCGCGCTGCTGCGCCGACGGAACGTGCGATAACGGACGTCTTGCATATCATTCGCTATGTGGTCTTAGGGGGCTCTGGCTGCATACGGCGTTTTGCGATGCCGGCCGTCTGCTGTTGGTACTTGCCCTGACCGTCTCGGGTTGCGCTAACTTCCAAGCGACGCTGCGGACCAGCGCGGCGCTGGAGGGCGCCGGATATCGGGGCGGCAACGGGAACGTGGCGACCGGTACCGGCGAGCCCGACGGCGGGCTGATCGGCGTGGCGTACAGCGGCGAGCCCACCGGCAATGAGCAGCGCGATGCACAGCAAGCAGAGAAAATCGTCTGGGACACGTTCCCTGGCCGCTTCGAGGCGGTTGCGGTCATCAAGGACTCGGGCGGCTGCGCTGGCCCGGTGTGCGCGACGCAGTCCAGCGAGATCGCCGACGCCAGCTACGCGCAGCTCACCGCGAGATTCGGCGCGCGCCCGCATGGCCTGGACGGCGCGAGCCCGGCTGAGGGCGTCACGGTCCCTGCCTGGGCCAAGGCGCTGGCCCTCGGCTTGGCGCTCATGGTCATCGCGGCAGCAGCCATCGTGCTGACGTTGGTCCTGCGACGAAGGCCCCGGCGGCCGCCCCCATGGCCACCCAGCCCGCCGGGCCGGCCTGGACTCAAATACCGAGCACCCTGACCGGTGCGCCCGGCAGCACTGGTCCCGTGACCTGTGCCGTCCCCTCGCGGCGGAATGGCCGGTAAGCCAATCATTGCCAGGCGGTGATATTTGGTGATTCGTCGTGAATGTAAATATTCATCAAGCCATTCCCATTTATTAATGAATAGTGGGCTTACCGCGGCCCTGGTCCGACTGGATCGTGCTGGTTGCAGTTACCGGCACTCCCGGACGGAGCAGGCCTATGCCCGAACTCACCAGACGCCGCCTCCTAACCAGCGCGGGGGCAGGGGCCACCGCGGCCTTCGCCGCCGAATTCCTGCCGCGGAACGTCCGCAAGGCGCTCGCGTCGGGGCCGCCGCGCGGCTCTGGTCGGCTCAGCGACATCAAGCATGTGGTGATCCTGATGCAGGAGAACCGGTCGTTCGACCATTACTTCGGCATGCTTCCCGGCGTCCGGGGCTTCTCCGACCCCACGGCCATCACGCTGCCCGACGGCAAGCCGGTGTGGTACCAGCCCGCCGACCACCAATCCGACCGAGTACACGAACTCGGACGGCTACCTGCTGCCGTTCCGGCTCAACACGCTGACCACCAGCGCGCAGTCCATCCCGTCCACCAGCCACGCCTGGAGCTACCAGCACCTGTCCTGGGACAGCGGGGCGATGGACGGCTTCGTCACGGCCCACCTGGCGGCGAACGGCAACAACGGCCCCTACACGATGGGGTACTACACGCAGGAAGACATCCCGTTCCAGTGGGCGCTGGCCGAGAACTTCACCATCTGCGATAACTACCACTGCTCGGTGCTGGGCCCCACCTGGCCCAACCGCCTGTACCACTGGAGCGCCTGGATCGACCCGCAGGGCGTCGCCGGCGGCCCGATCACCAGCAACGTCGATCCCGTTCCGTACGAGTGGCAGGCCTACCCGGAGGCGCTGACCGACGCGGGCGTGAGCTGGCAGATCTACCAGGAGGTCGACAACTATGAGACCAACCTGCTGCAGATGTTCAAGAACTTCCAGAGCGCGCCGGTGAACTCCATGCTGTTCCAGAGCGGGATGCGGACCTTTGCTCCGGGCCAGTTCGACTGGGATGCCATGCACGACCGGCTCCCCACCGTGTCCTGGCTGATTCCCACCAGCTACCAGTCCGAGCACCCGGATTACACACCGGCGGCCGGCGCTGACTTCGTTGCCAGCAAGATCGACGCGATCGCCGCCAACCCGGATGTGGGCCAAGACGGTGTTCATCCTCAACTACGACGAGAACGACGGGCTCTTCGACCACGTCGTGCCGCCTACTCCGCCAGCCGGCACGCCGAACGAGTTCATCACCGTTCCCGGCAACCCCAGCTGGCCGATCGGCGGCGGGTTCCGGGTGCCGTGCCTCATCATCTCGCCGTGGACTCAGGGCGGCTGGATCGCCAGCGAGACCTTTGACCACACGTCCTCGCTGCAGTTCCTCGAGCTCCTCACGGGCGTGACGGTCCCCAACATCACGCCGTGGCGCCGGGCCACGTTCGGGAACCTGACCTCGGCATTCGGGTTCCCGGAGTTCCCCAGTGCGGTACGCGGCCTGCCCGGCACCAAGGCCACGCTGGCGCAGGCCGTGCACAACGTCAACAGCCTGCCGGAACCGACGTTCCCCGGTGCCAGCCAGACCCTGCCCGTTCAGCAGATAGGCCCGCGTCCCCGCCCGCGCAACACCACCCGCGAGAGCTGACACCAGCGGGCGAAAGGAGAACTTACGTGTCTGCAGACTCAGCCAGCTCAGCCAGCCAGGTCCCGGCCAGCGCCAGGCCAGACGGACGGGGCGACCCCGGCAACCACCGGACGCACGCCCCGGCGGCGACTCATCAGACTGCTCTGGGCAGCCGGCATTGCCGTGGTCGTCCTCGGCGCGCCGACCGCAGCTTTCGGAATCGCGGGCAGCTTCGGCGTGACCCACGGGACGAAGTTGCCAACGCGCCGCAGAGCGGCATCAAGCATCAGGCCAGCGGCTCCTCTGCCGTCCGCTTCCACCCGGCGGCGGGTCAGAGAATCCCGGCCACGACCGGCGATTACGACGCTTATGTTGCGGCCGCGGGCGGCTACGAGGTGCTTCAGGTCGACGTCTCCAATGGCACGATCCTCGGCAGCTACAGCGCGGACTCACCCGAGGGTGTGGCGGTCACGCCGGACAACTCGCAGGTCTTTATCGCCGAGACGGGTCAGTACGACGTAATCCCGGTAAACGTCGCCACCGGAAAGGAAGGAACCCCGGATAGAGGTCGGTGCCTACCCGCAGGATGTGGCCACCTCACCCGACGGCGGTACCGTCTACGCGACCCTGACCGGCGGCGACACCGGGCCGGGCGGCTCGGATCGGGTCGCGGTGATCAACGCCACAACAGACGCCGTGACCGGCGATATTACGGTCGGCACGGCCCCCCGCCAGGTCGCGTTCAGCCCGGACGGCAACCGCGCGTACGTCACCACTGAGAATGGCGTCGACGTGATCGACACCGACACCTCCCGCGTCATTGCCTCGGTCAATATCCCGAGGGGGGCGCAGGGCCTCGCGGTCAGCCCGAATGGCAGGACGGTGTACGTGACCAGCCCGTCAGCCAACCAGCTCGTGGTGATCAGCGCCGCCAGTGATCGCGTCATCGCCGATATTCCGGCCGGTGCCGAGCCGTACGCGGTTGCCGTCACGCCCGACGGCGGCACCGCGTACGTGACCGACATGAACTCCGACTCGGTGATGGCGATCAACACGGCAACTGGCCGCACCGCCGCGACCGTAACGGTCGGCGCGCTGCCTGGCTCCATCGCCGTAACGCCGGACGGCTCGCAGGTCTGGGTTGGCAGCATCCTGGACGGCGACATCACGGTCATCAACCCGGCGACCAACACCGTGGTGGGCACGATCAGCGGCGCGACAGGCGTTGCGCCGCCGTCGGCGAACACCGCCACGCTGGATGGCGCACCACTCGGAATAGCCTTCGCCAAGGCGTAACGCTCGTCACGACGGCCTAACGCTTGCCGCGACGCAAGCTGCCGGGGGACCGAGGTCTCCCGGCAGCTTGCGGGAGCAGAGCAGTCGGCGGGCGCATATCGTCCGGCTTCGCGAGCGCCGCGTGCCGACCTACGCTTCGCGGCACTCTCGTCCCGCCGCACTCTCGGCCCGTGATGACTGCGGAATGAGGTGGAGGCCTGCGGAAACCTGAACCTCGCTCCGGTCGTCCGTGGAAGAGGGCAGGTGGGTCTCGGACCGTCATGCTCGCGGAGTGCTTGAATCTAAATGGAATATTATTTCGACTAATCTTCTCACTCGGCTCTGGGCTCGACCATTTTGTCGGTACCGGCCGATAGCGTAGTCATTGAAGCAAGGCTGTCTGTGTACCCAGGGGAGGAGGTGAACCCGATGCCCGACGCCACGCCAGAACCCGGTCCGGAGGCGCAAGATCCGGAAGCACAGGGCCCGGAAGCGCAGGGCCCGGAGGCGCAGGGCCCGGAGGCGCAGGGCCCGGAAGCGCAGGGCCCGGAAGCGCAGAGCCCGGAAGCGCAGCCGGAGGCCGATCTGCCGCAGGCCGAGAACGGCCCCGGTGACTCGCGGCTCACCTGGGTGCCGGGCAGCCAGATGGACGGTCAGGAACTGTCGGGTCCGGTGCCGCCCGAGG
This sequence comes from uncultured Actinomycetota bacterium, assembly GCA_963778075.1. Lineage (GTDB taxonomy): Bacteria > Actinomycetota > Actinomycetes > Streptosporangiales > Streptosporangiaceae > JASHPR01. The sequence continues at coordinate 675,100 of CAVZTJ010000003.1, forward strand.
CGCTGCCCGGCGGCCAGCCGGCGGCTGCGGTCCAGGGCCTGGACTGGCAGGCCCTGCTGGAGGCTCTGGCTGCCAGCGGAATGCTTGATGGCGATCCGGACGACCAGGACGTCGAGCTTGCGGAGGAACTGGAAGCCGAGAGGGACGGGCGGATGGGCCCGTCCATGGATCCGGCCCAGCTGGCGGCTTTGGCTGTCGAGTACATGGAGCCAGGGCCGGCTCTGGCCGGGTGGCTGAACGTAGCCGCGAGCGGGGCAGCGTCTTTGAATGAGTACGGCCTGACCGGGCTAGCGATTGCTGCCCGCAAGCAGGCCGCGCATGTGCACGGGGTCGAGTTGGCCGCCGTTGCCCAGATCACGTCCCGCGCTGCGGCGGCTGACCGGCAGATTGGTGTGAGCGCTAAGGGCCGCCCGGGGCGAGTGTGCCGTGATGCTGTGGGCCAGGTTGAGATGGCGCTGCGGCTCTCGCATGACGGCGCCGAGGCCTGGGCGGACCTGGCGCTGACCTTGACCTGGCGGCTGCCGCGCACGGGCGCCGCCCTGGCCGTCGGGTGGATCGATCTGGATCGCGCCCAGATCATCGCGCGGGCCACCTCCGTGCTGAGCGAAGAGGCCGCGCGGGCGGTTGAGGCGCAGGTGTTGCCGGAGGCGCGTCGTAAGACGTATGCGGAGTTGCGTGCCTGGCTGCATGAGCTGGTGATCGCCGCTGATCCGGAGGGGGCTGAGGAGCGTCGTCAGAAGGCTGAGCGCAACGCGAACGTGCGGTTGTATGCCGATGATGACCAGACTGCGACGCTGGTGGCGGACAAGCTGCCGCAGATTGAGAGCGCGTCGGGGTTCGCCAGGATCAATGCACTGGCCCGGGCGCGAAAGGCGGCCGGGCTGCCGGGCAGCCTGGGCCTGCACCGGGCCCAGGTGCTCCTTGGCCTGATCCTGGGCACCCCGCCGCCCACGGCCCCGGCGGGAGACGCGCCGCCCGGCGCACCCCAACCCCCGGCGGGCGGCCCCGGCCCTGACCGGCGACCCAGCCCCGGCGACCGACGTCACGGCTACGGTGGACCCGGCCCGGATGGCGGGCCCGGCCCCGATGGCGGGCCCGGCCCCTACGACCGGCCCCCCCGCCACCGAGGACCTAGCCCCAACGGCGAAACCGGTCCTGGCGGGTTGCCCGTGCCGCCGGATGAGCTACCTCCGCCGCCCGACGAGCCCCTGCCCGCCGATGACCTGGACGCGCCCGCCGACGACTTCGACGCGCCCGGTGACGATGCCGATCGGGGTGATGCCTTCGACCCGTGGGAGGCCGACGACGACCCGTATGGCACCGGTCCGGTTCCCGCATGGCCAGCGCTCGGCAACCTGCCGCCGGGGCTGGCCCGGCCCGCCCCCGCTGAAGGGACGCCGCCGGCCGCAGGACTGCTGGATGTGACGCTGCCCTGGGTCACCCTGGCGGGGCTTGCCGCCCGGCCGGGAACGCTCGGCAGGATCGGGGCCATCACGCCCGCCCAGGCCCGCCAGCTCGCGCTGGCCGCCGCGGACGACCCGACGGCTCAGTGGCGGGTGATCGTCGTCAACCCGGGCGGCCACGCCATCGCGGTCGCCCGGATCCGCCGCCTCCGCCGGGCGACCGCAAGGGGCTCGCCCTCCGGCGACGGACCGCTCGCCCGACCCGGCACAGCCGGACGGGTCACGCTCACGATCACCCAGGACACCATCACCGCGCTGCGAAAGGGAGGTGCTGGGCTACCTGCGACCACGGGGCGGCCCGCAGGTGCCGGGCCGCCAAGCACAGGGCCGCCTGGAGGTACCGGGCCGCCGTCAGGCACGGGGCGGCCTGCAGGTATCGGGCTGCTACCAGGCGCCGGGCCGCCTGCAGGTGCCGGGCCGCCGTCAGGCACAGGGCCGCCTGGGAACGCCGGGTCAGCGGACCGCATCATCGCCGCCGCGCTGCGAACCGCAGATCGGGCGCTGCAACGGGCGCTGGTCCAGGCCGAGGGCGACGCGGCCGCCGGAGGGTGCGCGCACACCTCCGCATCCGATGCCTACCGGCCACCGCCCCGGCTGCGTGAGTACGTGATCGCCCGCGACCTCACCTGCGGCAACCCTGTGTGCCGCCAGCCCGCCTGGCGCGCCGACCTCGACCACACGATCCCATGGGAAGAAGGCGGCCCGACCTGTAGCTGCAACCTCGGCGGCGAATGCCGGCGGGACCACCAGCTCAAACAGCATCCCCGCTGGAAACTAGCCCAGGTCAAACCAGGCTGGTTCGAATGGACCGCACCAAGCGGCCGGACCTACACCAGCGAGCCAGCCACATACATCGCGTGAGGCGATGAACGCATGGCTACGGAGTGGCTTGACCCCAAAAGAGAGGAAGTTACTGGCCTGACCCCAATCCAGCGGCCGGGGAGTACGTGACCAGAGTGTGGTCCGGTTGGTCGGCGACTTGGAGGACCACATGGGAGTACTCGGTGGGGCCGAGCCGGGGGTGGCGGAGCTTCTTTGAGCCGCTGCCCCCGATGGCGGCGACGTCGTGGCGCGGCCACCAATCCCTGATGTGCTCGCTGTCGCGCTGGAGTTCGGCGATCAGGGCGCGGACATCGGGGTCGTCCGGGCACCGGGCAGCGGACAGCCTGAAGCGGCCGAGCATAGCCCGAGCCTCCGGCTCCCATTCCAGGTAAACCTCCCGGGCCCGGTCCGTAGTGAACATCCAGCGCACCAGGTTGCGCTCGCCCGGGGGCCCCGCCGACCAGTCACCAAATAGCTCGCGAGCGGCGGGGTTGGCAGCCAGGACATCCCAGCGGCGGCCCTTGACCAGGGTGGGGAACGGCTCGAGCCGCCGGACCAGGTCAGCCACGGCGGGATCGAGCCGTTCGGGCGGGGCCGACGCGGACGAGGCCGACTCCGTGCTGCTGCCGGGACCATAGGCCAGGACGTGCAGGTAGCGCCGCTCGGCGGCTGACATCCGCAGCGCGGAGGCCAGTGCGTCCAGGACCTGCGCCGAAGGTCGCACCGGGCGGCCTTGCTCGAGGAACGTGTAGTAGGTGGCGGACATGCTGGCCAGCAGGGCGACTTCCTCGCGGCGCAGGCCGGCTGTGCGCCGACGGCGCCCCGCAGACAAGCCCGCAGGCAAGCCGACGTCTGCGGGCGTAAGTCGCTCGCGTCGGGACCTGAGCAACTGGCCCAGCGCTGCGGGATCTCCGCCGGTCGTCATGGTCCTAAGGCTACTCATACCAGTACCAGTAAAAGGCTCCACTGGTTACCACTGTCAGGGGAGCTGAGGATGGGGATCATGACAACTATCAAGATCCCCGTCGAAGACGGCACCAGCCTGCTGGCGTACCTGGCCCGGCCCGCAGTGGACCCGGCACCCGTCGGCGTGATCGTAGCGCACGAGCTGTTCGGGGTGAACCCGGACACCCACGGGGTAACCGACGACCTGGCCGGGGCGGGGTTTCTGACCATCGCGCCGGAGTTCTACCATCGGGACGCAGCGCCGGGCCGATGGCTCGAGCGCGATGACACCGGGCGACAGGAGGGCTTCGGCTACCTGCACCGGCTGCGGCGCGACCAGGCGCTGGCCGACGTCGCGGCGAGCCTGCAGTGGCTGAGGACGGAGCCGGGCATCGAGCGGGTCGCGATCGTCGGGTTCAGCGCCGGAGGCCACCTCAGCTACCTGGCGGCGTGCCGGCTCCCGGTCAGCTTGACCGCCGTGCTGTACGGCGGCTGGCTGCCCAGCACCGACATCCCGATGAGCCAGCCCACGCCCACGCTGGACCTGACCCCGGGAATCACTGGCCGGATTCTTTACCTGGTAGGCGAGGACGACGCGCTGATCGACGCCGGGCAGCGGGAGCAGATCCGCACCGCACTGGCTGCTGCAGGCGTGGACCACGAATTTGTCAGCTACCCCGGGGTCGGGCACGCATTTTTCTGGCCGGGCACGCCGGCCTTCAGCCGGGAGGCCCGGGATGATGCCTGGCACAGGATCGTGGAGTTGCTCGCGTCCTAACCGCGCCTGACGGGGGTTTCGCCGTCGGCCAGGTCAGCCGCGTGCCCCGGTGAGCGCGCGCCCGCGTCCGCGGCTCACTCGGCCGGCGCCGATGTCGGCCTGCTGGCCCTTTGCGTAACCATCCCGATAGCCGGTCCCGCTGTAGGTGATCCGGGCGGTGCGGGTGAGCGGGTAGGCGCGCTCGGCCTCACCGCGGATAACCTGCGCCCGGTCCGCCAGGACCAGCGCGGTCCTGGAACCCGTGGCATCGGCCGTGCTGGTCGCCCGGGAGGCGGCCGCCTGCTCGGCGGCCCGGACCCGGGAGATCACGGCGGTGGCGAAGCCGAGCAGCCAGCTGCGCCGCCAGGCCCGGGGGCTGCGGCTCCAGGACGGCACCTCGGCGCCGGTCAGGCCGTGCCACATCTGGATCAGCACCGAGGTGTAAAGGACGTCGAGTCGCTCGAGGTCTGACTGGAAGCCGAAGACGTGCACCTTGCTGCCGGTGCTGGTACTGAGCAAGATGGCCTGGCAGCGCAGCGAGGAGCCGAGCCCGCACAGGAGGTGCGCTTTGACCCGCGCCCACGGATTGTCGATGTCGATCATGCGGTTGGCCGGCTTGTCGGTTTCCGGCCGTTCGGCCGCGAGCAGCGCGCGGTCGATTCCGTACTTCGCCATCAGCTCGGCGGCCTTGGCCGTCAGGGCCTGCGCCTCCGGCGGTGTCACGCTCTCGTCTTCTGCCTTCGCCAGCAGCTTGCGAACGCGGTCAAGCAGCCTGCTCGATGCCTCGGTGTTCAACGAACGCCTCCCCGGCGGGTTGCGGATTCGAATACAGCATCGAACGCTAGCGAGCGGGTACGACAGTTCCGTGGCTCTAGACTTTGTAGCGCCATGACTGTCCAACTTGCGCCCAGCGTGCTGAACGCGGACTTCGCCAGGCTAGCTGACGAGGCTGCGGTCGTTGCGGATGTCGCCGATTGGCTCCATGTCGACGTGATGGACGCGCACTTCGTGCCGAACCTCACGGTCGGCCTGCCGGTGGTCGAGTCGCTGATCAAACACGCCAGCCTGCCGATTGACTGCCATCTCATGATCGAGGACCCGGACCGCTGGGCTCCCGGCTACGCGGAGGCTGGGGCGGGCAACGTCACCATCCACGCCGAGGCGGCTGCGGCGCCGGTGCGGACGCTGCGGGCGATCAGGGCGGCCGGCGCGCGCGCCGGGCTGGCCATCAACCCGGCAACCGCGGTCGACCTCTACGCCCACCTAGTCGGCGAGTTCGACATGCTGCTGCTGATGACCGTCGAGCCAGGGTTCGGCGGCCAGCACTTCCTCGACCTGGTGCTGCCGAAGATCCGCCGCGCCCGCGAGCTGGTCGGCGGCCGGGACAGCTCGGTGTGGCTGCAGGTGGACGGAGGGGTGACCGAGGAAACAATCGGCCGCTGCGCTGAGGCCGGTGCCGATGTCTTCGTCGCCGGATCGTCCGTGTACGGGGCGGCCGACCCGGCTGCGGCCGTGACCGACCTCAGGAAGATCGCTGCGCGGGCTGCGGCGGCGGCGCCGCAGGTTTGAGGGTTTACCGGCTCGGCTCGGCATGCCTGCTGCGGCGGCGCAGCGTGGCGACCAGATCGGGCGGCGCCAGGCTGGGCGACCCGGCGTTCAGCGGCGGCCGCGGGTCGTACTCGAGCATCAGCTGAATCGCCTGCGCGGTCGGGGTGCCGGCGATCCGGCGGGAGAGGTCGAGCGCCATGTCGATGCCGGCCGAGACCCCGGCCGCCGTGACGTACTTCCCGTCGATGACCACACGTTCCCTGGTCGGCTGGGCCCCGAACGCGGCAAGCCGGTCCAGCGCGAGCCAATGCGAGGTCGCGCGGCGGCCCTGCAGCAGGCCCGCGGCGGCCAGGATCAGCGACCCGGTGCACACCGACGTGGTCCAGCTGGTGGCCGCATCGGCCTGGCGCAGCCACTCGTGCGTGGGGCCGTCGTCGAGCTGCGCCTCCTGGCCGGGGCCGCCGGGCACCAGGATGATGTCGGGGTGCGCTAGCTCACCGATCGAGGCGTCTGCGGTGATCGCGAGCATGCCGGTGTCGGTGTGCACAGGGCCGGGTCGCTCGGCGGCGAAGATCACCTCGGCGTGATCAAGCCGGCGCAGCACCTCGTAGGGCCCGATCGCGTCGAGCGCCGTGAATCGGTCGTAGAGCAAGATCACTATTTGCATGGGGGCTTCCTATCGGTCGGCGGATACGCCGTGGTCTGGCTGGCGAGGCGCGGGGTGGCCGGACCGGTCCGGTACCTGGAACCGCTGCCGGTATCCGGCGGGGGAGACACCGAGCGCACGGATGAAGGCCCGCCGCATCGCCTCGGGCGTGCCGTAGCCGCAGCTCCTGGCCACCTGTTCGACCCCGTCCCCGGTGTCCTCGAGTTCCCTGCGGGCGGCCTCCATCCGGATCCGGTCGACGTACCGGCCCGGCGTCACGCCGGTCTCGGCGGCGAAGCAGCGGGCGAACTGGCGCGGCGACAGCCCGGAGCGGGCGGCCAGGACGTCCACCGACAGGTCAGCGCCGGGCCGCTCACTGATCCAGTGCTGCACCTCGCGCACGGCTGGCCGCCGGGCTAGCTGCGCCTGCAGCTGGGCGCTGAACTGGGCCTGGCTGCCGGGGCGGCGCAGGAACACCACCAGGTGCCTGGCGACCGCCAGCGCCGCGTCCCTGTCCACGTCCTCTTCGACCAGCGCCAGGGCCAGGTCGATGCCCGCGGTCACCCCCGCAGACGTGACGAACGCGCCGTCCCTGACGTAGATCGGCTCGGGATCGACGGTGACGTCGGGAAACTGCCGCTGCAGCGCGTCGGCGTAGGCCCAGTGCGTGGTCACGTTCCGGCCGGCCAGCAGCCCGGCCCCGGCGAGCAGGAAGGCCCCGGTGCAGACCGAGGCGATCCGTTCTGCCGTCGGGGCGAGTCGTCGCAGCCAGGCGGTGACCTGCTCGTTGTCCGCGCGCGCGCCCGCGCCGCCCGGCACGACCAGCGTGTGCGGGGCAGCGGCAGCTGCCAGGCCGCCGTCGGGGACCAGGGTCAGCCCGCTGGACGTGCGCACCGGCGCACCGTCCGGGCTGGCGACCGTGATCCGGTATGCCGGGCCGTCGGCATCGCGCGCGGCCAGATAGCGATTCGCCCCGTCGAAAACCTCGAGCGGGCCGGTGACGTCGAGGCTCTGCACGCCGTCGAACACGAGGATCAGCACGCTACGCGGGGGCATATCCCCATCGTCGCGGCCGGGCCCTGTGTCCGCAATGACGAAAATCCCACTTTTCCTGCCATCGTGCGGGGGTGGGGTGCTGCCCCGGCCATCGCAGGCGGGACTGGGTGCTACCCCCGGCCATCGCGGGCGGGGTTGGGGTGCTGCGCCTGCGATCGCGGGCGGGGTTGGGGTGCTGCGCCTGCGATCGCGGGCGGGGTTGGGGTGCTGCCCCTGCCATCACAAGCAGGCCGGGCGTGCCGCCGGGGCGCGGGGTTGGCCGACGGCACGTCTCAGAGAGAATCTCAGGGGGCCCTGTCGATCCTGGGCCGGGTCGTTCGTCGTTGAGGTATCGGACCGAATCGAGCGAGCGAAGGAGACACCACGATGAGCCAGTATTTGATCCTTATCTATGAGCGCGAGAGCGGCTACGCGCAGGGCGGGCCGGAAGTCTGGGAGACGGCCGGGAAGGCGCACGGGCGGTTCGCGGAGCAGGTCGGCGAGAAGGGCGGCCAGATGCTGGGTGGCAATGCGCTGCAGCCGACGAGCACCGCCACCACCATCCGTGACGACATCGTGACTGATGGGCCGTTCACCGAGACCAAGGAAGCGCTCGGCGGCTACTACCTGATCGAGGCCCGCGATCTCGATCACGCCCTCGAGATCGCCAAGCTCTGCCCGGCGCCGTTCGGCGGCGTCGAGGTGCGGCCGATCATGGACATGTCCGGCTCGGCAGGGTGATCGCTGGGTGACCGGGGACGGGCCAGAAACCCCTGACCCCGAGGTCAGCGCCGCCGTCGCGGACGCGCACCGCCGCGAGTGGGCCTTCGTGCTCTCCGCGACGGCGCGCGTCGCCCGCGACATCGACGTGGCCGAGGAGTGCGTTCAGGATGCGTACGTCGCCGCGCTCGACGCCTGGTCCCGGCAGGGCGTGCCGCGCAATCCGGGTGCCTGGCTGACCACGGCGGCTCGGCGGCGCGCGCTCGACGTCCAGCGCCGCGACCGCACCCTGCGCCGCAAACTGCCGTTGCTGATCGAACCGGGATCGGGGGCCGTTACGCCGAATGCCCCGGCTGACGCTCCGCTAATGGCCGGCCCGGCGGTGAGCTGTGAGGACGACGCGATCCCGGACGACCGGCTCCGACTGGTGTTCACCTGCTGCCATCCGGCCCTGGCGCGCGAGGCTCAGGTGGCGCTCACGCTGCGGCTGGTGTGCGGCCTGGCAACGGCCGAGATCGCGCGGGCATTCCTGGTGCCCGAGCCGACGATGGCGGCCAGGGTTACCCGGGCCAAGAAGAAGATCACCGCTGCCCGGATCCCGTACCGGGTCCCGGGTCCCGCGGAGCTGCCGGACCGCCTTGACGCGGTCCTCACCGTGATTCATCTGCTGTACACGACCGGGCATACCGCACCGGCCGGCCCGGAGCTGGTCCGCGCCGAGCTCGTGGAGCGGGCAATCGGCCTGGCCCGGATGCTGCGCGAGCTGATGCCGGACGAGCGCGAGGCACGCGGGCTGCTGGCGCTGCTCCTGCTGACCGACGCCCGCCGGGCGACCCGCTCGGCGGCCGATGGACGCCTGCTGCTGCTCGAGGAGCAAGACAGGTCCCGGTGGGACCGCGCGGCGATCGCCGAGGGAACCGGCCTGGTGACCGGCGCGCTGCGCGGACGGCCGGGGCCACCGGGCCGGTTCCTGCTGCAGGCGGCCATCGCGGCGGTGCACGCCGAGGCGCCAAGCTACGCCGACACGGACTGGCCGCAGCTGCTGCGGCTCTACGACGAGCTGCTGCGCGCGTGGCCCACACCCGTGGTCGCGCTGAACCGGGCCGTTGCGCACGCGATGGCCGACGGGCCGGAGGCAGGCCTGGCAGATATCGAGGCCATCGAGCGCGACGGCCGGCTGGCCGGATACCGGTACCTGCCGGCGGCCCGCGCCGACCTGCTGCGCCGCCTCGGCCGCGACCAGGACGCAGCCGAGGCCTACCGGATCGCGCTCGGCCTGACCGAGAACGCCGCCGAGCAGGCGTTCCTGGCGGCCCGGATCGCTGAGGTTTGCGGCGGCGGAAGCGCTCAAGTATGACCGGCGTGACCGAGGTCACCCGAGATCAGGGGCACCGCCCAGGTGGTGTATAGCCGCAATGACCGTCACAATGTGCGAATGAGCGCTGCCGCGGCGGGAGACGTGCCGGAGTCGTCCTGGCCGCTGCTCTCCGTGTCGGGGCTTGCCGTGCGGTTCGGGCCGTTGCACGCCCTGCACGGCGTCGACTTCGCGGTCCGGCCCGGCGAGCTCGTGGCCCTTGCGGGAGAGAACGGCGCGGGCAAGACCACCCTGGTGCGCTGCATCGCCGGCGACATGCGGCCGAGCAGCGGGAAGATTGTGCTCAACGGCCGGCCGCTGCCGCACGACCCGCTGGCGGTGGCCCGCCAGGGGGTCGCGGTCGTGTGGCAGGACCTGGCGCTCTGCGACAACCTGGACGTCGCGTCGAACCTGCTGCTCGGCCAGGAGCGGCGCAGGCACCTGATGTCCGACGTCCGGTTCCACGCCCGTGCCGCGGAGGTGCTGCGCAGCTACGCGATCCCGCTGCCGGACACCACGAGGCCGGTGCGGCTGCTGTCCGGGGGCCAGCGTCAGATGGTGGCGGTGGCGCGGGCCATGGCCCGCGAGCCCCGGCTGCTGCTGCTCGACGAGCCGACCTCCGCGCTGGGTGTCATCGAGTCTGCCCAGGTAGAGCAGCTGATCACCCGCCTGCGCGAGATGGGCACGACGATCGTGCTCGCGTGCCACGACATCGATCAGATGTTCCGGCTGGCCGACCGGATCGTGATCCTGCGCCGCGGCCAGGTTGTCGGCGACGTGCTTCCAGCGGAGGTGCATCCGGACGACGTGGTCGCGCTGGTGTCGGGCCAGCAGGTCGACTCCTCGGCGCGCGGCCAGCTCACCCGGCTGCACGGCCTCGCCGACCGCCTGGTGTCGGCCGAGCCGTCGTCCAGCCTCTCGCTAATCTTGTCAGCGCTCGGCGCCGCGCTCGGCAGCGGGCAGCTGTGCATCCACCTGCTGACCGGGGACGCGCTCGTGTGCGCCGCGTCGTTCGGGATGCCGGACGCGCTGCTTGCCGCCTGGTCCCGGCTGCCCTGCGGGCCCGCGGGCGGCCCGCCTGGCATGGCCGCGGCCACGGAGAAGCCCGTTATCGACAATGTGCGGGCCTGCCCGGCCTGGGCCCCGTTCAGCGACGTGGCGCGGGCGGCCAAGGTGACGAGCTCATGGTCGGTTCCGGTGCTGGGGCCCAGCGGTCTCGCCGGGGTCATCACGGTGTTCCGCAGCGTGACCGGGCAGCCGCAGCGCGATGAGCTCGACCTGGTCACCCTGTACGCCGGGTACGCGGCGAGCGCCATCGAGCGGGACCGGCTGCTCGACGAGGTCACCGCGCGCAACCGCGTGCTCGAGACGATCAGGGAGATGCTGGAGACCCTGGCCGGGCCTATCCCGGTGGCCAAGGGCCTGGCGATCGCTCTGCAGGCACTGCGCCGTGGGCTGCAGGCCGATCAGGTGGCGCTGCTGACCCAGGTGCCGAATGCAGCGCCGGGCTGCCGCGCGTACGCGACCGCGGGGGACCGCAAGGGCGCTGGCGCCCCGGTGGCGCTGCTCGAGGCGGCTGGCCGGCTGCTCGCGATCCCGGGCCGCAACGACGTGGCGAGCCAGCTTGAGGTGGCGGGCCAGCAGCTTCTCGCGGTTACGTTCGCCGCGCCCGCGGGGCCAACGGTGCTGCTGGCCGGCTGGCGGAGCGGCCCGGCCACGGCCGATGCCACCGCGCTGATGGAGGATGCGGCCCACTCGCTGCGGCTGGCACTCGAGCGGGAAGAGGCCGGGCTCGCGCACCAGGAGGCCACGGCACTGCGCCGGTCGCAGGAGCTGCAGCGCGGCTTCCTGTCCCGGCTGAGCCACGAGCTGCGGACCCCGCTGACCGCGATCAGGGGGTACGCCTCCAGCCTGATGCAGCCGGACGTGACGTGGGACGGAGATTCGCAGCGGCGGTTCCTGCAGCGGATCGCCGCGGAGTCGGCGAGGCTGGGGCGCCTGGTCGGGGACCTGCTCGATTTCTCCGCGATCGAGTCGGGAATCCTGCGGCTGCAGCAGGACTGGTGCGACCTGTCCCTCGTCCTTGACGCGGCCGTCGCGTGCCTGCCCCCCGCCGCGGCCGCCATGGTGGAGGTGACCTGTGAGCCATCCCTGCCGGTCGTCTGGGCAGACCACGATCGCCTGGAGCAGGTCTTCGTGAACCTGCTCGACAATGCGCTCGGCCACAATCCGCCGGGGACCCGGGTCAGCGTCAGCGCCGCATTGGCCGGGCGGAGCGGGATCTCGATCAGCGTGCTCGACGACGGTGCCGGGATGCCGGGGGATATCGCCAGCGCTCCGTTCGATGCGGCCCGCCGCCGCCGCTCGCCGACCGCGGGCGCCGGGCTCGGGCTGAGCATCGCCAAGGGAATCGTGGAGGCGCACGGCGGCCGGATCGAGCTGGAACAGCCGGCGCAGGGGACCCGCTTCCGAATCCACCTGCCGGTCGAATTGCATGCCAGGAACGACTCCCACGGCGACTCTGCCGCGGGTGTCGCCGAGCTAACGGCGGCCGATGGTCACGCCGCAGGGCGGCCCGTGGAGGCTGGCCGTGGCTGAGTACCCGGAGAACACCCGTGCGCTCGTGGTCGAGGACGACCCGAACATCGTCGACCTGATCCGGTCCAACCTCGCCGTCCGGGGTTTTGACACCGTGGTCTCGGTCGACGGAGTCCGCACCCTGCAGCTGCTCGAGACCGAGGAACCCGACATCGTGCTCCTCGATCTGATGCTGCCCGAGGTCGACGGCTTCGAGCTGTGCCGCCAGATCAGGGAGCGCTCCTCGGTGGCGATCATCGTGGTGTCGGCCCGCGGTGGCGAGCGGGACAAGGTGACTGCGCTCAACGTGGGCGCGGACGACTACATGACCAAGCCGTTCAGCATCGAGGAGCTACTGGCCAGGATCACAGCCACGCTGCGCCGAACCCGCCCGGCCGCGGCCACCGAACCCGAGCCTGCGGCGATCATCATCGGCGAGCTGGTGATCGATCTCGCCAGCCAGCAGGTGACGAGCGGCGGCCGTCCGGTGCACCTGACCCCGACGGAGTTCGCCCTGCTGCGCGAGCTCGCCACCAACCGCGGCAAGCTGCTCACCCACGCGCACCTGCTCCGGCGGGTCTGGGGCCACGGCTACGAAACCGAGACCGAGTATGTGCGGGTGTATGTCCGGCGGCTGCGGGCCAAGCTGGAGGGTCCGGGCGCGACGCCGCTGATCCTGACCCAGCCGCGCGCCGGATACCGGATCGCGGCCGAGTAGAGCCATGCGGTCGCTAATGGAATCATCCCTGGGCGTCACCGGTTTGGGACATTGCCGTAACCGTTTCGGGACTTTTCCGTGGTCATGGGCCGTTCCGGGCCGCCTTGTTAACGTTATTTTAACGTCGGCGCCTGGATGTTTACGGCCGCGTTAATTCGCTGAAGTCTACGGTTAACAGCACAGGCGCCTCTACACATCATGGTCCGTGATGTCCAATTTTGCGCGTGCACGTCGAGTCCACAAAACGAGGTGGTTTCGTTGGTCTTTCTTTCTAGGCGAAGACTCGCACTAACATCGGTGGCCGCGTGTGCGGCCCTGGCCTTGGCCGCATGCAGCAGCAGCTCGTCGAGCAGCCCGAGTTCGTCGGGTTCGGGAAGCGTGCCCAAGCTCAGCTACACGTCGTTCAACCTCAGCTTCTCGGCGATGAAGGAGCTCAAGTCGATCGCCGGGCGGGGCAAGGGGAACGTGGCGGCGATCCTGCCGGACACGGTCTCGTCGACCCGCTACGTGGAGTTCGACGCCCCGTATCTCAAGAAGTCCATGGAAGACGCCGGCCTCAAGCCGTCCCAGATCGTCATCCAGAACGCGCTGGGCAGCGACGCGACCGAGTACTCGGACGCGCAGGCCGACATCACCAAGGGCGCCGACGTGCTGATCATGGACCCGCTCGACTCCGGCGTCGGGGCGAAGATCGAGTCCTACGCCAAGTCCCACGGCGTTGCCGTGATCGACTATGACCGGCTCACCCTCGGCGGCACCCGCAAGTACTACGTCAGCTTCAACAACACCTACGTCGGGACCCTGCTCGGCAAGGGACTGGTCGCCTGCGTCGCCGCCTGGAAGGTGGCCAAGCCCCAGGTCGTGGTCATGAAGGGCGCCCCGACCGACAACAACGCCACGCTGTTCGCCGACGGCTACAACGCCGTGCTGGCCCCGTACTTCTCGTCCAAGAAGTGGACCGACGTGGCCAACCCGGCCGGCACCTGGACGCCCGACGTGGCCCTGTCCGAGTTCGAGGCCGCATACACGGCGCACCCCAACATCAACGCGGCGCTGATTCCGAACGACGAGAACGGCGCGCCGATCATCCACTACCTGCAGACGAAGGGCATCAAGGCGAACACCTTCCCCGTCACCGGCCAGGACGCCACGCTCACCGGGCTGCAGAACGTGATCTCCGGGTACCAGTGCGGCACCGTGTACAAGCCGATCTACCTGGAGGCCCAGGCCGCCGTGGCGCTGGCCATGTACATCCGGGCGGGCCTTACGCCGCCGTCGGCCCTGGTCAACGGCACGGCGAAGGACGTCAGCACCGGAGCCGAGGTCAAGTCGATCCTGCTGACCCCGGAGTGGGTCACGCCCAGCGCGGTTCAGTCCACGGTCATCAAGGACGGCTTCGTGCCAGCATCCCAGCTGTGCGCGGGCTCGTTCGCCGCGGACTGCACGAAGTACGGTATCTCGTAACGATGAAAGAAAACGACCCAGCGGGAGCAACGCGGTGGTAACCGACCGCTCCGGCGATGGCACCCGGCCCGGCAGCACGGGCCGGGTGCCATCCGGGTCGGAGCTGCCGAACGGCAGCCCGGCCGAATCCGGTGACACGCCGCTGCTGCGGCTGCGGGGGATCAGCAAGAGCTTCGGCCCGGTGCAGGCCCTCACCGACATCAACCTCGACATACCGGCGGGCCAGGTCACCGCGCTCGTCGGAGACAACGGGGCTGGCAAGTCCACGCTGATCAAGACCATCGCGGGGATCTGGCAGCCGACCAGCGGCGAGCTGATCTGGAACGGCCGCCCGGTGCACATCCACTCGCCAAAGGCAGCCACCGAACTCGGCATCGCAGCGGTCTACCAGGACCTCGCGCTCTGCGACAACCTGGACATCGTGCAGAACATGCTGCTCGGCCACGAGGCCGAGCATTTCGGGCTGCTCGACGAGGTCGGCATGGAGCTGACCGCGAAGCAGACGCTGCAGGATCTAAGGGTCACCACGGTCCGGTCGATCCGCCAGCTCGTCGGCTCGCTGTCCGGGGGGCAGCGGCAGGCGGTCGCGGTGGCCAAGGCGGTCATGCTGGACGCCAAGCTCGTTATCATGGACGAGCCCACGGCCGCGTTGGGTGTCAGCCAGACCGAACTGGTGCTGAGCCTGATCGAGCGGCTGAAAAACACGGGCCACTCGGTCCTGCTCATATCGCACAACCTGAACGACGTGTTCCAGGTCGCGGATCGTATCGCCGTGGTCTACCTGGGCAGGCTGGCCGCGGTGGGGCCTGCCTCAGAATTTGACCGGCAGTCCGCCGTCGACTTGATGACCACCGGCGCGTCGACCCGGCTTGGCAACGGCACCGGAGCCGGGCGTGCGGACGCGTCTGGCGTCAGCACGGGCGCGGAGGGCTGAGAGATGACAGACGCCGAGCGCAACGAGGCGCAAGCCACCGAAAGCGGATCGGTAGCGGTAGCTGGTCAGCCCGATGCGGGCGAGGCCGCCGACCGCATCGCGCTGACCAGCGCTCCCGAGGTGATGGCCAACTCGCTGGGTGAGTACACCCGGATCTGGCTGCGCCGGGTCCGCAGCGGTGAGAGCGGCGCCCTGCCGGTCATCATCGGCCTGGTCATCATCGGGGCGTACTTCCAGATTTCCGAGCACGCGTTCCTGTCAGCGGGCAACATCGCCAACCTGATGACGCAGGCGGGGTTCCTGATCACGTTCTGCATGGCACAGACGTTCCCGCTGCTGCTCGGCGAGATCGACCTGTCGCTCGGCTTCAACGCGGGCATCGGCGGGACCATCACGCTCTGGATGGTCGCCGTCCACAACCCGTTCCCGACCTGGGCCGCGATCGTTGTCGGCATCGCAGTGTGCGCGGCGATCGCCGGGATCGAGGGCCTGATCATCGTCTGGCTGCGCATCCCGTCATTCGTGGTCACGCTGGCCGGCCTGCTCGGCCTGAACGGGGTGCTGCTCTGGTTGTTCGACGAGACCGGGAGCGTCGGCAACGGCGGCGTCATCCAGAACCACAACGGCTTCATCAACGCTCTGGTGTCCGAGAACATGAGCCCGACCGCCGGCTGGATCGTGCTGATCGCCGCCGTCGTGGTCACCGGGGTCTACATGATCGTCAGGGACCGGCGCCGGAGGGCGCACAACCTCGTCGCACCGCCGGTGAGCGTGACGCTGCTGAAGATAGGCGTGATGGCCGCGGTGGGCCTGGTGCTCGTGCTGGTGCTCAACCACAACCGCGGCGTCGGCCTCACCGTGCTCAGCGGGGTGCCCTGGGTGGTGCCGATCGTGCTGGGCCTGTATGTGGTACTGACCGTGCTCCTGGGCCGCACCAAGTACGGCCGCTACGTCTACGCGATTGGCGGCAACGCCGAGGCGGCCAGGCGGGCCGGCATCAACCTGCGCCGGATCCGGGTGGTGGCGTTCACGCTGTGCGGGGCGATGGCCGGCGTCACCGGGATCCTGTACGCGTCGTTCCTGGGGTCGATCTCGAACGACATCCAGGGCGGCCAGTACGTGCTGTACGCGGTCGCCGGAGCGGTGATCGGCGGCGTCAGCCTGTTCGGCGGCCGGGGCCGGATGGTCGGCGCCCTGCTCGGCGGGTTCGTCGTAGCGGTCATCTACAACGGCGTCGAACTGCTCGGCCTCAGCGCCGCGGCCCAGTACATCTGGACCGCGCTGGTGCTGCTCGCCGCCGTCACCCTGGACGCGCTGGCCCGCAGGGGCAGCACGCCGACCTGATCGCCGGGCAGCGGCCGAAGTCGCGGGCGGAATACCGGGCATGGCACACTGGTTCAGCAGATAAGCGTGCTCCGGGGTCGGTGAAACTCCGAGCCGGCGGTGACAGCCCGCGACCCGGCCGAGGCCATCGGCCGGCTGACCCGGTGGAATTCCGGGGCCGACGGTAAAAGTCCGGATGGGAGGAAGCACGCGCGCGGCCGAGAGGCCGTGCTTGCGCATCCAAGCGCAATCCGCGCGACAGCGCGATCCCCGGAGCCCGTGGCACGCGAGTTGGCTCCGAGGGAACGAGGTGTGTGCGGTGTTCACCGGAATCGTCGAGGAACTCGGCGAGATTGTGGCCATCGAGGAATTCACCGACGCGGCGCGGCTGACCGTCCGCGGCCCGCTGGTCACGGCCGACGCGGTCAGGGGCGATTCCATCGCCATCAACGGCGTCTGCCTCACGGTCACCGACTTTGCCGACGGCACGTTCAGCGCCGATGTGATCAGCGAGACCCTGAGCAGGTCCAGCCTTGGCGCCCTGGCCGCGGGCTCGCCGGTGAACCTGGAACGCCCGATGCGGCTCGATGACAGGCTCGGCGGTCACATCGTCCAGGGGCACGTCGACGGAACCGGCGCGATCCTGGCTCGCCATCCCGGCGATGTGGTGCGGATCTCGGTTCCGCTGGAGCTGTCGCGCTACGTGGTGGAAAAGGGCTCGATCGCCATCGACGGGATCAGCCTGACCATCTCGGCGCTCGGCACCGGGCCCGATCCCGGCGCGCACTGGATCGAGGTCAGCCTGATCCCGGAGACGCTCGCCCGCACCACCATGGGCCGCAAGCGGCCGGGGGACAAGGTCAACCTGGAAGTCGACATGATCGCCAAATACGTGGAACGGCTGCTCGGAGCGGAGAGGCCAGAGCGATGATCACAGACGAGACCGCAGACGAGACCGCGCCGCACGGCGCCGACGGCCTGGACACGGTGGAGCAGGCGATTGCCGACATCGCCGCGGGCCGGGCGATTGTCGTGGTTGACGATGCCAGCAGGGAGAACGAGGGCGACATCGTGTTCGCCGCGGGCAAGGCCACCCCCGAGCTGCTCGCGTTCACGATCCGCTACGTTCGAGGGCTGATCTGCGTGCCGATGCTCGGCGAGGACCTGGACCGGCTGCAGCTGCCGCCGATGACCAGCGACAACCAGGAGCACATGGGCACCGCGTTCACGATCAGCGTGGACGCCCGTGACGGCATCACCACCGGGATCTCCGCCGCCGACCGGGCACGGACCATCCGCACGCTGGTGGACTCGGCCACCGAGCCGTACGAGATCGTCAGGCCCGGGCACGTGTTCCCGCTGCGCTACGCCGAGGGCGGCGTGCTGCGCCGGGCCGGGCACACCGAGGCAGCGGTCGACCTCGCCCGGCTCGCGGGCCTGACCCCCGCCGGCGTCGTGGCCGAGATCTTCAACGACGACGGCACGATGGCGCGCCGCCCGCAGCTGCGCGCGTTCGCCGACAAGCACGGGCTCACGCTGATCTCCATCGCCCAGCTCATCGAGTACCGCAGGCACTCCGAGCGGACCGTGCGCCGCGTGGTGCAGACACGGGTGCCGAACGCATACGGGGAATGGCGGGCATTCGGCTACCTGAACTCGGTGGACGGCACCGAGCACGTCGCGCTGGTGCTCGGTGACCTGGCCGAGCCGGGCGGCGCCGACGTGCTCGTCCGGATGCACTCCGAATGCCTGACCGGGGACGTGTTCGGCTCCCAGCGCTGCGACTGCGGCGCCCAGCTCGACGCCGCCATGGTCGCCATCGCGGCCGAGGGCCGCGGGGTCGTGCTCTACCTGCGCGGTCACGAGGGGCGCGGCATCGGGCTGCTCGGCAAGCTGCGCGCCTACCAGCTGCAGGACAACGGCGCCGACACCGTGGACGCGAACCTGGAGCTTGGCCTGCCCGCCGACGCGCGCGAGTACTCGACCGGCGCGCAGATGCTCGCCGACCTTGGCGTGGGCCCGCTCCGGCTGCTCACCAACAACCCGGACAAGATCCGGGGCCTGTCCGGATTCGGGATCGAGGTGACCGGCAGGGTGCCGCTGCCCGTCGCGGCCACCCAGGACAACCTGCGCTACCTGATCGCCAAGCGAGACCGGCTCGGCCACCAGCTCGGTGAGCTGTTCGTGCAGAACGGGACGCCCCGGGCGGTTCCCTCGCCCCGGCCGGCCGGCCCGGCGGCAGGGTCGGCGTGAGCGGAGAAGGCCGCCCGCAAGGCCAGGTCGTGGACGCGTCCGGGCTGAGCCTCGCGATCGCCGCGACCCGCTGGCATCCCGAGGTGACCGGCTGCCTGGTGGAGCGCGCTGTGGCGGCCGCCGGCGCCTGCGGGATCGCGTCACCGCTGGTCGTCCGCGTCCCGGGCGCCGCCGAGCTGGCGGTCGTCGCCGCCGAGCTGGCCCGGCGGCACGACGCGGTCGCCTGCCTGGGGGCGGTCATCCGCGGCGGCACACCGCACTTCGAATACGTCTGCTCCTCCGTGACCTACGGTTTGTCCCGGATACCGCTCGACACCGGAACCCCGGTCGGCAACGGCGTGCTGACGTGCGACACCAGCGCCCAGGCCCTGGACCGCTGTGGTGGCGAGGACAGCAGCGAGGACAAGGGCTGGGAGGCGGTCCTCGCGGCGCTCGAGACCGCCCTGGTTCTCCGCGGCCTGCGCGATGAGTGAGGGACGATGGAAGGGGCGGCGCATCCGGCGCTGAGCTTCGCCGGGCTGCTGCGGCAGCTGCGGGCCGAGGCGCGGCTGACGCAGGAAGAGCTGGCAGAAGCGGCGGGTCTAAGCCCGCGCTCGATCAGTGACCTGGAGCGCGGGATCAACCGCACCGCTCGCAAAGAGACCGCGCTGCTGCTGGCCGGGGCACTGGGCCTGGACGGCCAGATGCGGACGCTGTTCGTCGCGGCGGCGCGTGGCCGGGCCCCGGCCTGCGAGGTGCTGACGGCCAGGGACGAGGTGCCGCCGTCGCCGTCGGCGGTAGCGGCCACCCGGGCCCTGCCGCGCGACATCGGCAGCTTCACCGGCCGCCAGCCCGAGCTCGCCCGGCTGCTGGCCGGCGTGGCGGCCGACGGCGCGCTCGGCGGGATACACGCGATCGACGGGATGGCAGGGAGCGGCAAGACCACCCTGGCGGTGCACGCGGCGCACCGGCTGGCCGCCAGATTCCCCGACGGCCAGTTCTTCCTTCCGCTGCACGCCCATACCCCTGGCCAGCAGCCGGTCAGCCCGGCCGACGCGCTGGCCAGCTTGCTGCTCACGGCCGGCGTCGCCGTGCATGACATCCCGCCCGGCCGCGAGGCAAGGGCCAGCCGGTGGCGCGACCACGTCGCGGGCAAGAAGATCCTTCTGGTGCTCGACGACGCGGCCGGACACGAGCAGATCAGGCCGCTGCTGCCGGGCTCCTCCGGCAGCCTGGTCCTGATCACGAGCCGCCGGCGGCTGACCGCGCTCGAGGACGCCGGGGTCGTCAGCATCGACACGCTGCCGCCCGGCGATGCGGTCGCGCTGCTGGCCCGGCTGGCGGGCCGCGCGGACCTGGCCATCGCCGGGGGCCCGGCCGCGGAGATAGCCAGAATGTGCGGATACCTGCCGCTGGCCATCGGAATGCTCGCGAGGCAGCTGCGGCACCACCCGGCCCGCGACCCCGCCGAGCTTGCACGCGAGCTGGCGGCGGCCCATGACCGGCTGGCCGTGATGCGCGTCGAGAACCTGTCGGTCGCCGCCGCCTTCGACCTGTCCTACCAGGACCTGACCCCTGCGCAGCAGCGGCTGTTCCGCAGGCTCGGGCCGGCCCCGGGCACCGACATCGACGCCTGCGCGGCCGCAGCCCTCGATGATGTCAGCCTGGAAACCGCCCGCGCGCAGCTCGATGAGCTCTACGACCAGCACCTGATCACCGAGCCGGCGCCAGGCCGCTACCTGCTGCACGACCTGCTCCGCGAGCACGCCCGCACGCTCGCCGAAGCCGACGCCGGGGATTCACGCGCCGCGGCCGGCCGGCTGGTGAACTACTACGCGTACGTTGCCGCCGTCGCCAGTCGGCACATTGCCACCTGGACTACCGGGGGCGGCCGCCTGCCCCCGAGCCGCCCGCCCGTCTGGGTCCCTGAGCTGGCCGGTTCGGAGCAGGCTGCCGGGTGGCTGGAAGCCGAGCGCGCCAACCTGCATGCCGCCGCCCAGCAGGCTGAGGCGGGGGCGATGCCGCAGCACGCGATCACGATCGCGAGCGCGATGGGCGGCTTCCTGCGCGCCCGCGGCCACTGGGACCAGGCTGCTGAGCTCTACCAGACCGCGCTCAACGCGGCGGCCGGTGCCGGTGACGTCGCTGGTCAGGCCGGGGCGCTGGACGAACTCGGCCTGCTGCAGCAGATCACCGGGAACTACCCGGCCGCGACCGCCAGCCTCAGCCGGGCGGCAGGGCTCTACCGCGACGTGGGCGACCTGTCCGGCCAGGCTTATGCGCTGAATCATCTCGGCCTGGTACAACAGGATCTCAGCGACTATCCGGCGCAGGCCGCCAGCCACCGGCAGGCACTCGATCTAGCCCGCCGCTCGGGCGACGAGCTCGCCGCAGCCGTTTCCCTCGTCGACCTGGGCCAGGTGCAGCAGTGGATGGGGGAGTACGCCGCCGCTGTCGGCAACACCGAAGAGGCGCTGGCGGTGTTCCGGCGGCTTGGCTCGCGCTTCGACGAGGCGGATGCCCTGTGCCAGCTCGGATTCGCCAGATGCTTGATGGGCGACCATGAGACCGCCACCACGTTGCACGGTCAGGCGCTCGACCTGTATCGGCGCGTCGGCGACCGGCTCGGCCAGGCCTGGGCGCACGCGGGCCTGGGCCTAGTGCAGATGGCGACCGGAGACTACCCGGCCGCGGCGAGCAGCCTCGGGCTGTCGCTGCGGACACACCTCGACCTCGGCTCGCGGCACGGGCAGGCCTGCGCGCTGAACTACCTCGGCGAGCTGGCTGGCCTGACCATGGCGACCGAGGAGTCCCGTGAACGCCACGGCCGGGCGCTCGCCATCGCGCGCGACCTCGGCGCGCCGCTTGAGGAAGCACGTGCCCTGGAGGGAATGGGCCGGAGCTACCTGCACTCCGACCCCGGCGAGGCGACGGCTCACCTGAGGCGCGCGCTGGCGATCTACCAGAGAATCGGAAACCCTGGCGCACTGCGTACGCAGGCTGCGCTGGATGAGCTCGGTCACCGCGGTCCGTAACGAACCGCCTCCGTGGCGTTGAGCAGGGCCTGAGCGTGCAGGATCGTCCATAGCCGCAGGGCCGGCCTACGACCGAGGCTCTTCCAGCTGCCCGACGTTGCCGGCCGGCGGCCGGCCGCGCGGCTCCGGAACGCCTTCCCCATATGCGCCGTGGTTGTCATGTCCGCCTCCTGTGTCATCCGGCTGGCTCCACCCTCGGCGGAAACCGCGCGAGCCACCACACGTGCCGGCCCACAGGAGTGCCCACAGGATCGCGCCGCCCCGTCACCCCGCCGCGACGCGGCCTGGGGTCAGGACGCGGGCTCCGGCTGCGCCGCCACATGGTCACGCCAGGAGTGGCGCGGCTCGAAGCCCAGCGCCCGCCTGGCGCGGTCGATCGCGAGCAGCGTGCCGAACTCGCCGACGTCGCGGGTCAGGCTGACCCCCGGGAAGACCTCGGCGAGCAAACCGGCCGACGGCCGGTTCATGACCGTGTCAGCGGCCGCGATGATGAAGCTGGGGCTGCCCGCGATGGCCTCGGCCGGGGCCTCGAGGGCCAGGCGGCACGCGGCGGCAGCGTCCCGCTCGTCGATGTAGCCCCACAGGTTCCACCGGCGGGCCAGCGGGTCCGCCTGTGCCGCCGGGAAGCGCTCGTAGTCGGCGGGCGACATGATGTTCGAGAAGCGCAGCGCTACGAACGGGATGCCGGACCACTGCGCGATGTGCCCGGCGGTCGTCTCGCTCGCCACCTTCGACAGCGCGTACGTGGTGGTCGGCACCGGGTAGTGGTCCTCGTCCACCGGTGCGTACCGCGGCGGCACGTCGAACGGCAGGCCGAGCGTGGTTTCGCTGGACGCCCACACCACCCGGCTCAGATCGAGGCTCGCGGCAGCCTGGAAGACGTTGAAGTTCATGGTGATGTTCGCGTTGAACGTGGCCGCGGGGGTGGCCAGGCCGGGCGCGGGGATGTTGGCCAGGTGGACCACGGCGTCGGCGCCGTGCAGGACCTCCAGCGCCTGCCCGTAGTCGGTCAGATCGGCGCGGAGCACCCCGTTGTCCCTGGTTCCGGTGATATCGGTGGCCGCCACCTCGTACCCGTGGTCGAGCAGGTCGCGCACCACCGCCCGGCCCGCCTGCCCGGTTGCTCCCGTCACGCAGACTCGCTGTGCCATCCCCTGTCCTTTCGCGTCAGTCCCGGCTTGTGCACCAGCCCGAGACTCCCTGGTGGCTTCCAGTCAAATGACCAGGTTGCCACCGAACTACCCGGCAGTCGTAGGATTCGGTAGCCGCATCCGACCTGGGGAGGAATCGATGCAAGTGCCTGCCGAGCATGCGCTGGCAGTCGGCGCTGCCCGCCGCGCTTGGCGGCCGGGCCGACCGCGCGCGAGCAGGATCCGTCAGTCAGTGCGCGCCTACCGGGTGGACATCGCCTGGGCGCTCTTCGTCCTGCTGAACCTCATCGCCATGCGCCTGAGCCCGTCGTGGGGCTCGGTGCCGTTTCTCATCATCTGGATCAGCCTGACGCTGATGTACGGGTTCCGACTGTGGCACGTTGGGTCCACGGTGCTCACGGTCTCGCTGGTGGCGCTGGCCACCGGCGGGCTGATCGGCTGGCAGGTGCTTCGGGGTGAGCAGGACGGGGACTACCTCGCCGAGGTGCCGCTGCTCGCCCTGATGTTCATGGTGATGGTGTGGCACGCGCGCCGGCGGCTCACGGCTGTAGAGGAAATCAGGCGCGTCTCCGAGCACAACCTGCTCCTGCTGGATCAGCAGCGGCAGTTCCTGCAGGATGTATCGCACGAGCTGGGCACCCCCATCACCATCGCCCTCGGCCACGCCGAGCTCATCACCCACGCCGCCACCGATCAGGCCATCGCCAAGGACGCGCGCGTGGCCGTCGATGAGCTGCTCCGGATGCGGCGGCTCGCCAACCGGCTGGTCCTGCTGGCTTCGACGGACAGCCCGGACTTCCTGCACCCGGCCGCTGTGGACGCCGCCGAGCTCGTGATGGAAACCCTCCAGCGGTGGAGCCGGACGCCGCGCCGGTGGTCGATCGGGGCCCTGACGGAGGCGGCCGTGCAGGCCGACCAGGATCGCCTGACCCTGGCCCTGGACGCTCTCATCGAGAACGCCGTCAGCCACACCGACCTCGACGGCCGGATCGAGCTGAGCGCCCGGCGCGAGGGCGAGAAGATCATCTTCGTCATCAAGGATTGGGGCTCCGGCATCCCGGCCGACGAGATCGGGCAGATCTTCGACCGGTTCACCAGGGTCGGGACGGGGCGCAGCCGGGAGACGGGCGGGTTCGGTCTCGGCCTGGCTGTCGTGAAGGCGATCGCCGAAGCCCACCACGGCTGGGTGGCCGTGCAGAGCACCCTGGGAACGGGCTCCGTGTTCGAGCTGCACCTGCCGGCGGCGGCCAGCGCCGGGTTAGCGCCGCCCTTGGACCGGCAGGTCATGTAGGGATAGTTGGCCGAATCTCGTCGACGCCTCGCGCGCCACCGTCTAGGGTCTCGCTCGTGGCAGCCTCTCTGAACGACGCGGTACGCAAGCTACTCGACGAGCCCAACTACGCCGTACTCGGCACGGTCAACCCGGACGGGAGCCCTCAGACGTCCCTGGTCTGGATCGGCCGGGACGGCGACGACGTGGTCATCTCCACCGCCGCTGGCAGGCGGAAGGAGCGGAATATCCGGCGCGATCCCCGGGTGAGCCTGTCCGTCTGGGACCGGGCCGACCCGGAGCGGTACGCCGAGATCCGCGGCCAGGCGGCGATCCACCCGGACGCGGGGCGGGAGCTGGCGGTCGAGCTGGCAGAGAAGTACGAAGGGCCCGGCGGCGGCCAGCAGTTCCTCGACCTCCCGGCCGAGGTTGTCCGGGTCACGATTCGCATCGCGCCGCAGCACGTCGCGGGGAACGCCGTGGGCTGAATCCAGTTCGAAAGCAGGCACAGAATCCGGGCTTTGGATTGGCGTTCATTCGATTTTGTGTTTGAATAACGTCATGACACGCCAGCCGACCGCGTCCCCGGAGTAGGGATGCTCGCAGCCGTCGCAGCCAGTGCTGGCCACCCCGCGGTCGCGAGCCTGCTGGGGCTCGGCGCCGCCGGGGTCGCGGGCTCGGTGGTCGCCATGGCCTGGAGCGTGCACACGCGCCAGATCCGGCTCGCCGAGCAGCTGGCCCGGCGCCAGGTCGTGGTTTCCGCCGACCCGGCCGTGACGGCCGGGGCAGGGGCAGCGGCAGCCGCTCCGGGCCCGAACGGCCGCCCGGCCGGCGCGAGGGTGCCGGACGCGGTGGTCATCGACGGACCGGACACCGTGGTCGCGGGCGAGCAGGTTCGCTACAGCGTCCCGCGCAACGGCACCAGGAAGGTCGTGTCGTGGGCGGTCGGCGGGGGCTCGGTGGCGCAGGCTCCGGATCCGGCACATCCCGACGAGCTGCTGCTGATCGCCGACCAGCCCGGGGCCCTGACTGTCACCGTGTGGGTCCGCGAGGGCATGAACGAGCGTCGCGCTACCAAACCGGTCAAGGTCGTGCCGGACGTGGCGGCCGCGGCACCGCAGGTCACGCTGCGGCTGTTCCTGCACGCGTGGGGCTTGGTGGCGGTCGGGGCGCTGATCGTCGGGTTCGCCGGGGCCCTCGTCGCCCTGGGCGAGCTCGCCTCGTCCGACTTCATTGCGCTGGCGGCGCTGCTGGCCGCGCTCCTTGGCGTGATCGCCGTCGCCCGGACGGCGGCCGACCCAGACGTCCGCCCAGGCGCCGGAAAGAGCGCGGTCAGGCCGAGGGCCTGGGATTTCACGGCGCCAGCCGACACCGCGCCGCCGATCCCCCCGATGCCGCCGGCCGTTACCGCCGAGCGCAACTCGCGGCCGCGTTAGTCACCTTGGCCTGGCCCGGGCTCGAGCTCGCGCCCGTGGCGGCGAAGACGGCGCCACACGCGACGCCAAAGCCGGGCGCGGGCCGGCTGCGCCGGTACGCGCTGCGCCGCTGCCGCGGTGCGGTGGGTGTCCACCGGGCGCCGAGCCGCCGGTGCGGATGCCGCTCGCCGGTCACGCCACCTGCTGACCATCGCGTCCGCGTCGACCAGCCGCACGAAAATGGGTGGTCCGTGCGGGATCCGGCGCCACTCTACGATCTGCCGGTTGAGCTCGGCGACGACGGCACGAACCTCCTCCTCGGACCCCAGCTCCTGCACCGACTCGGCCAGCCGCTCGCTCTGCTTGCGCAGCTTCAGCGGCGTGGGCAGGAGCTCGTCCGTGGGCAGGCCCTCCCGGCGCAGCAACTCGCGGACCCAGGTCAGGCCGTCGTCGGGTCCGCTCCGCTTGGGCAGCGGCTTGCCCGCGCCGGGAAGGTTGTCGAACTCGCCACGCTCCTGCGCCTCACCGATCTGCTGGTCGATCCATGAGGTGAAGCTCATGCCTGGCGGCTTGCGTTCGGTCATGTCGAGGCGTGCGGCCAGGCGAGAACTGGCCCGCGGGCGCGGAGCGTGACCGCCGCTCCGGGCGGCAGCTGCGGCCCGCCCAGGGTGCGGACGATGATCGTGGGCGCCGCGGAATCGTGCTCCGGCCGTACGTGGATCACGGCATCGTGACCGTGGTAGCCGTACGACACGACGTGCCCGGACAGCTCGTTGCCGTCGTGGACGCCGGGCCAGCCTGGCGTCCCCGGCCGGGCCGGAGCCCCGTCGGCGTGCAGTTCTATCTGCTCCGGCCGGACCAGCACCGTGGCCGCGCCGGACTTGGCCGGGCCCGGCGGGCCGGCCGCGCCGCCGTGCCCCGGCCACGTCAGGCACCCAGGCTCGACCGGCAGCCGGCCAAGCACGGTGTCCACCGTGTCGGTCGTGAGCACGCCCTCGATGAGGTTCGCGTCCCCGATGAACCGGGCGATGTCCGCGTCGGCGGGCCGGTCGTACAGGTCCTGCGGGGCGTCGCACTGCACGATCCGCCCGTCGCGCAGCACCGCGACCAGGTCGGCGGTGGACAGCGCCTCGTCCTGGTCGTGGGTGACGAGGATCCCGGTGACGCCGGTCTCGGCGAGCAGCGCCTGCACGTCCGCCCGGACGCTGGCCCGCAGGTGCGCGTCGAGCGAGGCGAACGGCTCATCGAGCAGGACGATCTTCGGCCGGATGGCCAGTGCCCTGGCGAGCGCGACCCGTTGCTGCTGTCCGCCGGAGAGCTGGTGCGGGTAGCGATTGCCCAGCCCGGCCAGGCCCACCGC
This sequence comes from uncultured Actinomycetota bacterium, assembly GCA_963778075.1. Taxonomy (GTDB): domain Bacteria; phylum Actinomycetota; class Actinomycetes; order Streptosporangiales; family Streptosporangiaceae; genus JASHPR01. The sequence goes on from CAVZTJ010000003.1 coordinate 701,869, forward strand.
ATCGAGCAGCTCGGCTATCGCCGGTCCCTTGCGCTGCCGGGCCGGCAGCCCGAACCCGATGTTGGCGGCAACCGTGAGGTGCGGGAAGAGGCTGCCCTCCTGGGGCACGTAGCCGATCTGCCGCCGCTCCGGCGCCAGGTGCGCGTCCGGGCCGTCGACCACGGAGCCGCCGATCGTGACCGTTCCAGCGTCGCCGCGCTCGAACCCGGCGAGCACCCGGAGCAGCGTCGTCTTGCCGCTGCCCGAGGGGCCGAGGATGGCGGTCAGCGACCCCGCCGGAACTTCGAGGTCGAGCCCGGTGAGGACCGGATGGTCGCCGAACGCCTTGTGCAGGCCGGTCACCACGAGCTGCGTCATACCGTCAATCCTACGAATGCGTCATTGCCTGCTGGTATCACGTCTGTGCATGCGCCGAGCGGTCGAAGAACCTGCCGAGCACGTAGCTCGGCACCGCCGCGACGGCGATCATCACCAGCGCGAACGGCGCGGCCTGGCCGTAGGACAGGTTGGTCTCGTAGGCCCAGAACTGGGTTGCGAGCGTCTGCACTCCGGTGGGGATCAGCAGCAGCGTGGCCGTCAGCTCCGTCACGACCGACAGGAAGACCAGGCAGAACGCGGCAGCGAGCCCCGGCCCTGCCAGCCGTAGCGTCACCCGCCACAGCACCGCAAGCCTGCGCTGACCCAGGGACCTGGCCATTTCGTCCAGGCTGGCCGGCGCGCGGGAAAGCGAGGCCTTGACGCCGACCAAGGCTAGCGGGAAGAACATGATCGCGTAGCAGACGACCAGAAGTGGCGCGCTCTGGTAGAGAAAGCCGTTCGCGTAGCGTTCCGCAAAATACGACAGGGCGAACGCGGCGACCACACCGGGCATGGCCAGCACGAGGTAGGTGCTGCGTTCCAGCAGGAGCCGCAGCCGGCCGGGATGCCTAAGCGCCAGCAGCGCTATCGGCAGCGCCGCCGCCGTATCCAGAATCCCGGCCCCAATCCCGTACATCGCGGTGTGCAGCGCGGCGCCGGACAGGGACACGCCCGTGATCGCGTGTGCTCCGCCCTCGAATATCCAGTACACGCTCGCGCCGACCGGCACGCCGAGCGCCAGCGCGGTCAGCGCAGCGAAACCGGCCAGGACCGGCAGAGCGGCGCGGCCAAGCCGGTGCGGCGGCATCCGCCGCGCCGCCAGCGGGCCGCCCCGGGTAACCCGTCCCCGGCCGCGCAGCATGCCCTCGCCCGTCAGCACCAGCAGGCTGAGCAGCACCAGCACCAGCGAGAGCGCGCACGCCGCCGGGATGCTGAACGACACGTTGAACTCGGTGAAGATCTCGGTGGTGAAGGTCTGGTACCCGAGAATCTCGAACGCGCCGTACTCGGCCAGCAGCACCATAGCCACCAGCAGGCAGCCACCGAGGATCGCACCGCGCGCCTGGGCCAGCGTGACCCGGACGAACGTGCGCACCCGGCCGACGCCGAGGCTGCGGGCGACCTCCTCCTGGCCCGGGTCGGCGGCGCGCAGGCTGGCCGCGACCGGCAGGTAGACCAGCGGGTAGACGGCGAGCGTCATCACGACCACGGCGCCGCGGAAGCCCTGCACCCAGGTCCACAGCGACGCCCAGCCAAAGCTCACCACGAAGTCGGGGATTGCCAGCGGCACCACCACCAGCACCGCCCAGACCCGCCGGCCGGGCAGGTTCGTCCGCTCGACGCACCAGGCCGCCGCGGTCCCGATCACCGCGCACAGCGCGGTCACCACGACCGTGAGCCGGATCGTGTTCCACAGCAGATCGGCTGTGAGCCGGCGGAAGATCAGGTGCACGACCGTCGCCGTGCCGGCGCCACGCGCCTCGATCAGCAGGAAGACCAGCGGCAATGCGAGCACGCAGGCCACGGCGAGGCTGGCGGCGATCAGCACCACCGGCCGGCGGCTTCGCCGGGGGCGAATCGCCGGCACCCGCGCGCCCGCCTGGCCTGGGGCGGGCGGCGGCCCCGGCCGCTGCAGCGTCTGCGACGCCGTCATCGCCCCGACCACCTCCTCATCTCCCCTTCATGGCCGGTCACAGCAGGCCCGCCTGGCGCATCAGCGCAATGGCCGTGGCCCCGGTGCCGAGGTCGGCGATCGTCATCGGGTAGGGCTGGAGCTGGTTGAACGGCGTCTCTGGTGCCTGCGTGGTTACCCCGGAAGCGGTCGGGTACTCGAAGCTGATCGACTTGCTCGGGTCGGCGATGATGCTCTGGCCCTGCTCGCTGACCAGGAACGCCAGGAACTTCTGCGCTGCGGCCTGGTGCGTGGAGGACTTCAGCACCGCGGCGCCGGAGACGTCAACAACGTAGCCGGGGTCGCCCGCCGCGAAGTGAGTGATGTCCGAGTGAACGCGGCCGGCGCCGACCTCGGCGCGCATCCGGTACCAGTAGTACTGGTTGACGATCCCGAACGCCACCGCACCCCGGTTCACCTCGTCGGCAATCGTCTCGTTGTCCGGGTAGACGTGGCCGCTCGCGTTCGCGTTGATCGCCTTGAGCCAGCTCAGCGTCGCGGATTTGCCGTAGGCGCGATCGTAGGCCGTGACGATCGGCTGGAAGTCGGTCTCCTGCGGCGCCAGCGCCAGCTTGCCCTTGTACTTCGCCTCGGCGAGCTGGCTGACGTGCGTGGGAAGCTGGCTCACCGAGATCAGCGACGGGTTGTAGATGAGCACGCTGACCCGCGCCGACACGCCTACCCAGTCACCGGCGGGGGAGCTGTACTTGGCTGGGGTTTGGCTGAGCGTCGACGAGTCCACCTTGGCCAGCAGGCCCTTGACCTGCAGGCTCTCCAGCGGCGGTGAGTTCTCGGTGTAGAACACGTCGGCGGGGGAGTGCGACCCCTCGGTCACGATCTGGTCGGCCAGCGTGTCCTCGTCATCGCTGCGGATGTTGACCGTGATGCCGGTCTTCTTCTCGAACGCGTTGACCAGCGCGTTAGCGGTCTGCTCGTGCTGGCCGCTGTAGAGCGTGATCGTCTGGGAGTCCGTCCCGCTGGCGGTGCCGCACCCGGCCAGCACCCCGCAGCAGGCGGCAAGGGCGGTGGTGGCGGCCAGCCACCGGGTGGCCCTCACGACGCCGCGCCCGGGCAGAACGAGTTGATCCGCTTGCTGGCGGCCGCGACCGCCAGCTTGGCCGAGGCGGAGCTCCCATTGCTGTCGAAGAAGGTCCGATAGGCGCCCGCCAGCTTGCCGATCGCCGCCCGGAGCTGGGCGTCGGAGGTGTGGATCTGGCCGAGCGGCAGGATCTGGGCCTCGGCGTAGCCGACCGGGTCGGAGTCCGGGTCGGGGCCGTCCGAGAGCACGGCGCTCACCTGGGCACACGTCGTGTGGACCGCGGCGGTGGAGGCCGTCCCGGCAGCAGCCGATCCGGACGAGGCAGCCGAAGAAGAACACGCGCCGAGCAGCGCGGAAAGCCCGAGCGAGGTCAGTGCCAGTAGCGTCGGCCCGCGAAACCGGGCTCTGGCCGCGTCACGTGGAGTGGCCATGGTCTCCGTCCTGTTAGGCAGCCATCCCCGGCGGCTGATGAGCTTAGGCTAACCTAACTAATCATGTCAACCACGAGCCACGCGCGTTCAACTGGGGGGGCCATGCCTCAGGGGACGGCCGCGGCTGGGGGAAAGGTAGTCAGCCTGACGTCCGTCCTGACCTGGGCGGATGGGCTTAGGTTAACCTAACGAATCAGGTCAACGTCGGATGCGCCAGCCGTGCGCGGGCCAGGGACACGACGTAGCCCGTCGTCCGGGCGCAGTGCGGGATCGCACGTCAGCCCACGGGGAACGTAGCCTGGGAGTACTGCGAGACCTGAGGTGACAAGCGTGCGAGACATCCTGGATCCGATTTCCAAGTGGTGGGAAGCCGGGGATTCGTTCGGCCTGGCGACCGTCGTGCGGACGTTCAGCAGCGCGCCTAGGGAGCCCGGGGCCGCGATGGGGGTGTCCGCCGACGGCGAGGCAGTGGGCAGCGTGTCGGGCGGCTGCGTCGAGGGAGCCGTCTATGAGCTGGCCGGGGAGGTTCGCGGCAGCGGGCAGGCGGTGCTGCAGACCTACGGCATCTCCGAGGATGACGCGTTCGCGGTGGGCCTGACGTGCGGCGGCATCATTGACATCTTCGTGGAGCCGGTCAGCAGCCGGACCTTTCCCGAGCTGGGCGAGGTGGCTGCGGCGGTCCGGGCCGAGGAGCCGGTCGCGGTGGCGACGATCATCGACGGGCCTGGCCGGGTGGGCGCCCGGCGAGTGATCTGGGGGAGTGGCGCCGGGCAAGACCAGCGGGATGGCCCAGCGGACGGACCCGGATCGGGAGGGCCTGGGACGGACGGCCTCCGCTCGTCGGGCACGCTTGGCTCGGGCGAGCGGCTGGACCAGGCGGTGGACGACGACGCGCGCGGGATGCTCGCCCAGGGCCTGACCGGGATCCGCCGGTACGGCGCCAGCGGCGAGCGGCTCGGGGACGAGCTGTCGGTATTCGTCCAGTCGTTCGCGCCGCCGCCGCGGATGCTGGTCTTCGGCGCGATCGACTTCGCCGCCGCGGTGGCGCGGGAAGGCAAGTTCCTCGGCTACCGGGTGACGGTCTGCGACGCGCGGCCGGTGTTCGCGACGCGCCGGCGCTTCCCCGACGCGGACGAGGTGGTGACCGACTGGCCGCACCGCTATCTGGCCGGACAGAACGTGGACGCGCGAACGGTCATCTGTGTGCTCACCCACGACCCCAAGTTCGACGTGCCGCTGCTCGAGGTCGCGCTGCGCACGCCGGCGGGCTACATCGGGGCGATGGGCAGCAGGCGCACCCACGACGACCGTCTCGCCAGGCTCCGCGAGGTCGGCCTGACCGAGGACGAGCTGGCCAGACTGCGCTCGCCGATCGGGCTCGACCTGGGGGCACGCACGCCGGAGGAAACCGCGGTGGCGATCGCCGCCGAGCTGATCCAGCTGCGCTGGGGCGGCTCCGGCCGCCCGCTGACGGCAACCACCGGCCGCATCCACGGCAGCACCACCTCTGCCTGACGGGCGACATCTACGGCAGCACCACCTCTGCCTGACAGCAGCACCTGCCTGACGGGCGACATGCACGGCAGCACCACCGCTGCCTGCCGGGCGACGGAGCGGCGGCGGGGCTAGCCTGGCAGTCGTGCAGAGCGACACGCCGGCGGGAGTAGCCGGGATCCTGCTTGCTGCGGGCGGAGGGACCAGGCTCGGGCAGCCCAAGGCGACCGTCGAGATCGGCGGCGAGCGGCTCGCTCAGCGCGGCGTGGCGCTGCTTCGCGACGGAGGGGCGTCGCCCATCGTGGTGGTGACCGGCGCGGTAGCCGTCGACCAGCCCGGAGTGCTGGCCGTGCACAACCCGAACTGGCGTACCGGCATGGGCTCGTCGCTCGCGGCCGGCCTGGCCACGGTGCCGGACAACTGCGCCGCCGCCGTGATCGCGCTCGTGGATCAGCCGCTGGTCGGGCCCGAGTCGGTGCGTCGTCTGATCGCTGCCTTCGCGGCCGGTGCCCGGGTAGCAGTGGCCGCCTACGCGGGAGCGCCGCGCAACCCGGTCCTGCTCGCCCGGGAGCACTGGGCCGAGGTGGTCGCGCTGGCCATCGGGGATGCCGGGGCCCGGCCGTTCCTGCGCGCGCACCCGGACCTGGTGACCCTGGTCGAGTGCGGCGACACCGGCAGCCCGGATGATCTGGATACCCGCTCCGACCTGGACCGGCTGGCCAGCCTCGTGCGGCCGCGGGAGGCCGCCGCTCCGTCCGGCACAGCGGCTCACGCTCCGGCCAGCACAGCGGATCAAGCCGCGGCTGGCACAACGGATCAGGAGTGACGCACGGCGATTCCCCACTCGTGCGTGATGCTGTCGCCGGGCTGCAGGATCAGCAGATCGATCCCGGTGGCAAAGCTGTTCGGTGGGCAGGTCATCGGCTCGATGGCGATCGCGCGCCTGCGATGCGCCGGATCCAGCGCGTCCCCGGTGAACACCTGCAGCCACCGGTAGCCCTGGCCCGCCCAGAACGCTACCCGCACGCCCGCGCTGCTCACCTGGGCCCAGGCGCGGCCGTCCTGGCCGGTGGTCAGCGCGGTGAACGCGTGATCGATCACCATGTCGGCCACCAGTCGCGGCTCACGGAAGTCATAGGGGGTCCCGGTGACGTCCTCGGGCTCGCCACGCGGGATGCCCCGGTCGCCGGGCCTGAGCCAGCGTGCGGCAGGAAGCAGCAGCTCGCAGTCGTCGATCACCGGCGCCCCGGTGGTCAGGTACGGGTGCTGGCCGGTGCCGTACGGCGCGGGACGGCTGCCCGGGTTGGCCGCCGTGATGCTGACGTGCAGCCCCTCGGTGGCGCTAAGCCGGTACTCGGCGCTCAGCTCCAGACAGAACGGGTAGCCGTGGCTCCCGTACAGCACGTACCGCAGGCGGACCGCCTCGGCCGTGTGCTCGGCTTCCTGCCAGCCGGCAAACCGGGTCAGGCCGTGAATCGCGTTGCCCTGCTCTGGCTCACTCAGGTCCAGCTGATAGCTAGCGCCATCGATCGTGTACCTGCCGCCATCGATCCGGTTCGGCCACGGGGCCAGCAGTTGACCTGCGGCGCCGGGCGGGAGTTCATCGGGCCCATATTCTGCGATTACGGGGCGATCACGGTACCGGAATTCGCGCAGGCCCGCGCCAAGTTCGGTAACTGCTGCGGAGTAGTCGCCCGCTGATATCCGGTACTGCGCTCCGGTGAGCGGAATCGAGGTCAGCTTCGTCATGCCGACCATCTTGCTTTCTCCGCGTACCGGCCGGGGACCGGAACCCTGGTTTTTAAGTGCCGGCGGGGCTGCTTGGGGAGCGGGGGACCTTCAGCCCCGCCAGCAATTGCACCATAGCGGCCGGGGCGGCGCATGCGGGCGAACTTCGCCAACACCACAGGTAGTTCTCAGGTGGGCCGGATGTCATACCAGAACGGCCCCAGCGGTGTTCACGTGCGGTTATGCGGCGACGGCCTACCCTTGCGGTGCAAGTCGGCCGGTCCGAACCGCCTCGGCGGCCAGAACGCCGAACAAGTAAAAGTATGCGGACTCCTCGTCGTCGAAAATGCGCACCTCGTGCCTGGCGCCCGCGGCGGCATTGAAGACCTCGAATCCGTCGGGGGTCTGGATCAGGCACATGGCGCCGTCGACCTCTTCGCCAACCGCGTAGGCGGACGGCGGTATCGCCGCGAGGCTTGCGAGTTCCGAGAAGATCCGCTGGGTTGCTTGGCTCCGGAGCTCGGAGCGACGGCGGCGGGCCGGCGGCCGACGCTGCGCAGGGGGCGGGGCGGGCTCCGCCAGCGCCCCTGCCTCCGGTCGGCTCGGCCCGGCCAGCTGCGGCCCGGCCAGCTGTGGCCCCATCGGCTGTGGCCCCATCGGCTGTGGCCCCATCGGCTGCGGCCCGGCCGGCAGTGGCCCGGTCGGCTGCAGAACACGGGCCGAGGCCGCGCGCCGCGCCGCCGCCTCGAGCGGCAGCTGAGGTTCACCGGCCGGTGAACTCATGGGGAACTGGGGGACCGCGGGCTGTTGCCCGGTCTGCCGTCCTACGGCGCGCTGTGGCCCAGTCTGCCGTCGCACTGTGGGCTGTGGACCCGTCTGCCGTCCCAGCGTTGGCAACGGTCCGGTATGCGGCGTCACCGCGGGCCGCGGCCCGGTCTGCGGCGCTACGGCGGGCTGTTGCCCGGTCTGCCGTCCTACGGCGCGCTGTGGCCCGGATTGCCGAGCCACGGCGCAGCCGGTGTGCGGCGGCACGGCGGGCTGTGGCCGCCGACGGCCGGGAGCGGTCCGGTGTGCGGCGGCACGGCGGGCTGTGGCCCGGTCTGGCGTCCTACGGCCGGGAGCGGTCCGGTGTGCGGCGGCACGGCGGGCTGTGGCCCAGTCTGGCGTCCTACGGCCGGCAGCGGCCCAGTTGCGGGGTGCGGATAGTCGAACCGTTCCTCGATGATTTCGCTGACCTCGTCGCGCGGCGTTATCAGCTCGTAGACGCCGCGGTCCACCTGCCAATAGCCGAGCCGTTCCGCCTGATAGGCGTCATGGCCCTGGTAGGCGATGTGCAGCCGGTCGCCCAGATCGTCCAGCACGATGCATCGGTCACCGCGGAACGTCCCCATCGGCCGGGACTCCCACAGCGCCTGCACCTCCTCGATGCGCAGCTGCTTGCGCCAGTGCCCGGTGGCGGGCTCAAAGCCGAGCTCCTCCGGCGGAGGGCAGGCGGCGAACAGCACGACATCGGCGTCGGTAGGGCCGATCCCTGCCTCATAGGGGGCGCCGCGGTAGGTAGCCATCAGCCGGTATCGCACGCTCAGATCGCCCCCGCCGGGCGCAGCCAAACCTGCCCGTCGAAGCGGGCGATGAAATCCGCCCTGCCATCGGCGATGCGGTAGATCTCGGCTCCCACCGGAACCGGCACCGGATCCAGGTAGAACTCCGGGATCACGTGGCCGCGCGATGAGGTATAGCCGGTTCCGGTGAACGGCGGCTTGGCGGACCAGTCGCCGCCGCGATCGGCGGAGTAAGGGACCCGGTACGGTTCCGGGCTCACCGCATTCCAGCGCAAGACATACACCTCCGCGAGGTCCGGGCCAAAGTCCGAGCCCTCATAACCAAGGTCCAGTGCCTCGTAATACTCGCCCGGGCTAGCGAACGAGCTGTCCTGCACCCGGTAGACGAACCCGGCGATGACCGCGCGGCGACCCGCCAGATACGGCTCGACAAGCCGCGGCGGGATTGCCTTCTGCATGAGCGTCCCTGGCTGGATGGCCACGGATGCCTGGTCAGCCTGGCGCACGCATTCCCCTGTGTCGGACGTTGAGGCAGTTCCATGAGAGTCTCACATTGCGAAAAGCGTCCTCAACTGCTTCCGCTGAGGCACTCTCAACAACACGCAACCTACCTGCGCCGACTCCATGCCGTGCCGCCATCTACAGTGTGGGTCGTGCCCTTTCCTGCTGCCGGGGAGTCCCCGTTCCGCGACGACCACGGCTCCGCCGAGCCGCGGGTCGCGGCCGCGCTTGCGGCGTTCGGCTCCGGTCAGGGCAGCGAGCACGCCGCGCTGACCGCGCTGGCAAGCTCGCGGCTGCTCGTGCCGATCGTCGCCGTGGCAGCCGGGAGCGACGGTGAGCCGCAGGGGCCCGGCCACACCCGGCCCGACGGTGAGCCGCAGGGGCCCGGCCACACCCGGTCCGGCGGGGGTGACTCCGGCGCCGAGATGTCGCTGCCCACGCTGGTCGGGCGCGACGGCAGGCGAGCAATCCCGGCATTCACCTGCAGCCAGGCGCTGGCCATGTGGCGGCAGCAGGCACGGCCGGTGCCCGAGCCTGCCGCCCAGGTGTGGCGGGCCGCGGCTGAGGACGCGTGCGCGGTCATCGTGGACGTCGCCGGGCCGGTTCCGATAGCCATCGACGGCGCGCGGCTCGCCGCGCTCGCCGACGGCCGGCCGGTTCCGCTGCCGCATGAGGATCCGGACGTGCTGGCCGCGGTGCGAGCTGCAGGGGCCAACCAGCCCGCGATCGCCGGGCTGAGCGTCGCCGCCGCCGACGACGGCAGCGACCTGCAGATCAACGTGATGCTCGCCGACGGCTGTACCGCGGTGGCAGGCCAGGAGGCGGCCCGCCAGCTGGGGGCCGACGTCATGGCCGGCCAGGGAGGCCGGCTGCGGCGTGGCATAGCGGTCGCGGTGACTCCAGCGGCCGGCTGGCCGGAGCCGTGAACATGGCAGGATCGCTCGTATGCTGCGATGGCTGACCGCGGGAGAGTCGCACGGGCGCGCGCTCGTGGCGATCTGCGAGGGCGTGCCGGCCGGCGTCGAGGTCACCACGGCCGACATCGCGTCCGCGCTGGCCAGGAGGCGGGCCGGGTACGGCCGCGGCGCGCGGATGAAGTTCGAGCAGGATGAGGTGGAGATCACCGGGGGAGTGCGGCACGGCGTGACGCTGGGCGGCCCGGTCGCGGTCCGGATAGGCAACACCGAGTGGCCCAAGTGGGAGACCGTGATGTCACCCGACCCGGTAAGCGCAGCCGAACTGGCTGATCAGGCCAGGAACGCCCCGCTGACCAGGCCCCGTCCCGGTCACGCGGACCTGGCCGGTATGCAGAAGTACGGTCATGACGAGGCACGGCCGGTGCTGGAGCGGGCCAGCGCCCGCGAGACCGCGGCCCGGGTGGCGCTCGGCGAGGTCGCCCGGCGCTATCTGCGTCAGATGCTCGGCGCGCAGATCCTGAGCCACGTGGTGGCGATTGGCTCCGTGTGCGCTCCGGACGGGGTGCTGCCTGCCCCGGGCGACGGTGCCAGGGTCGACGAGGACCCGGTCCGCTGTCTTGACCCGGACGCCAGCGCGGCAATGCGGGAGGAGATCGACCGCGCCCGCAAGGACGGCGACACCCTCGGCGGCGTTATCGAGGTGGTCGTCTACGGCGTGCCGCCAGGCCTGGGCAGCCACGTGCACTGGGACCGGCGGCTCGATGGCAGGCTGGCCGGCGCGATGATGAGCATCCACGCGATCAAGGGAGTCGAGATCGGCGACGGCTTCGCCACCGCCCGCCGCCACGGTTCCGTGGCGCACGACGAAATCGAGGCGGCCGCGGGCGGGGTCCGCAGGCGGACCAACCGGGCCGGCGGGATCGAGGGCGGGATGAGCACCGGCGAAGTGATCAGGGTGCGGGCCGCTATGAAGCCGATCTCCACGGTGCCGAGGGCCCTGGACACCGTCGACGTGCGCTCCGGCGAGCCGGCGAAGGCCATCAACCAGCGCAGCGACGTGACCGCGGTGCCTGCGGCCGGCGTGGTGGCCGAGGCCATGGCCGCGCTGGTGCTCGCCGACGCCGCCACCGAGAAGTTCGGCGGCGACTCGGTCAGCGAGGGACGCCGCAACCTGCGCGGGTACCTGGACTCTCTCGTCATCGGGTGAGGCCCAGGGTCAGCCAGCGGCGCTGCCGCAGTTCGCCCACTCCAGGGGTGCGCGCCCGGCCACTGCCACCGTCGCGCGGCGGATGGCGCCGGCGAGCTCGGGGGCCAAGCCGAGGCCGGGGATCATCGCCACCGCCTGCTCAGTCATGTGAGCCAGCCCGTCGTACACCGGGCAGCCCGCCTCCAGCGCCATGACCTGCAGCGCGGTCATCTCGCTGCGGTACACGAAGTCGTAGACCGCTGGCCGGTGCTCGAGCAGCCCGTCCGGCACCGGGGAACGCTGGTCCGCGGCGTCCATTCCGATCGGTGTCGCGTTGACGATGAGGTCGGCCTCACCTGCTGCGGCGGGGACCGCCTCCCACGCCACGACGGCCGTCTGCACTCCCCAGCCGCGTGCCCGGGCGGCCAGGCTGCGCGCCGCCGCCTCGTCCCGGTCGGCGATGACCACGCGGCGTACCGTGGCGATGCTGCCGCCGAGTGCCGCGGCCCCCGCGCCCCCGGCGCCGAGCAGCAGCGCACTCGACGAGGCCACGCCGCGCAGCGCCACCCGCACCGCCGCGACGTCGGTGTTGCTCGCGTGCAGCATTCCAGCGCGGTTCACCAGGAAGTTCGTCGCGCCCACGCGCGCGGTGTCCGCGTCCCTGACGTCGGCGAGTGCCGCGGCGCGCGCCTTGTAGGGCATGGTCACGTTGGCCGCCGCGACGCCCGGATCCCGCACCCTGCCGACCGCCTGGGGCAGATCCGCAGGTGAGGTGTCGTGACTGCGGTACCGCAGCGGGATCCCGAAGTCGGCGAACACCCGGTTCCACACGCCGGGTGAGAACGAGGCGCCGGTGCGCTCGCCGATCAGGACCACTTGCCTGGCGTCAGGCGCGTTCCCGTTCACTGGCCTGCTCCATAAATGTACTAACGAGTCCGTTCATAGCTGGATGGCCGCGCATGCCGGGCCAGCACGCCGAGGGCTAGCCCGCCGCAGTGGTCACCCGGTGAGGTAGCTGACCACCATGTCGCCGACCATCTCCCGGTGGCCCTCGTGGCTGGCCGGGTCAACGAGGTCGCGTCCGAACGCGGCCAGGAACGTGTGCTGGTTGGCCACCCGGAAGAAGCAGAATGCGCTGATCATCATGTGCAGGTCGACCGGGTCGACCCGCCGCCGGAACACGCCGTCGGCGTAGCCGCGATCGAGTATCCGCTCGGTCGTGGTGATCACCGGGCTGTTCAGCCGGCGGAGGATCTCGGACTTGCTGATGTTCTCGGCCCGGTGAATGTTCTCGATCGCGACCAGCCTGATGAAATCCGGATGCGCCTCGTGATGGTCGAGGGTGAGCTGAGCGAGCTGCCTGATCGCCGCGACCGGGTCGAGGTGATCGACGTCGAGCCGCGCCTCGACATCGCGGAACAGCGAATAGACCCGCTCCAGGGCCGCGATGAAGAGCTGCTCCTTGCCGCCGAAGTAGTAGTAGATCATCCGTTTCGTGGTGCGCGTCTGGGCGGCGATCTCGTCGACCCTCGCTCCGGCAAGCCCGTTGCGGGCGAACTCCCGGACCGCGACGTCCAGGATTTCCTCGCGGGTGAGATCGGGATTCCGCCGCCGCGTGGGCACCTCGGCGGAGTCCGGCCTGGCAACCATCGCATTCCCTTCGCGCGCGGCCCGCGCCGGGCGTGGCCGTCGCCTTTCCATTCTGCCTCGCAGAAGCCCTGATCCTACGTCCGCCAGTGCCCGGCCCCGCGGCGGGAGATGCCGCGGGGAAGTGGCTCGTTCCGTGCGGCTCCCGTCCGCTGGTTGAGTCCGCTAAGGCCGGTTGGGTAAGTCATCCGGACGGTCTGTACAGGCGCAGGCGGCATCGGCATAATGTACTAACTAGTTCGTACAGTATCAGGAGCGCGAACGATGACGCTAGGGCCGCCGATGCGGTGGAACCGGGTGCTCGCCCTTGACCACCTCACGCTGCTTGACGTCGCGCCGCCGGACTTTGCGGTGCTGGCCGCCGGGGCCGGGTTTGACGCCGTCGGCCTGCGCATCGCCCCTGCCACGGCGGCCGAGTCCCGATGGCCGATGTCGCCGGGCTCGCCCATGCTGGAAGAGACCGTGCGGCGCTGCCGGGACAGCGGCGTGACCGTCCTGGGCACCGAGGCGATCCGGCTCACTGCCGAGGCCGACGTCGCCGCGGCCGAGCCGGTCCTCGAGACGGCGGCCAGGCTGAACGCGCGGTATGTCAATGCGATCGGCGACGACCCGGACCCGGAGCGGCTGTCTGACCGCTTCGGCCGGCTCTCCGCGATGGCGGCGCCGTACGGCATCCGCGTGGTGATCGAGTTCATGGCGTACAAGACGGTCCGCACCCTGGACGACGCGCTGGCGGTCGCGGCCCGGTCGGGCGGCGGCGGGGTCCTCCTCGACGCGCTGCACGTCCAGCGCTGCGGCGCCGACATCGGCCAGATCGCGCGCATGGAACCAGGGCTGCTCGGCTACCTGCAGCTGTGCGACGCGCCGTTGCATCAGCCACCAGGCGACGCCGCCACCGAGGCGCGCACCGGCCGGCTGCTGCCCGGAGACGGCGAACTGCCGCTGACCGCGCTGCTATCCGCGGTGCCGCCCGGCACGCCGGTCGCGATCGAGGCGCCGAGCCAGTCCCTGCGCGGCGAGCTGACCCCGGCGCAGTTCGCGGCCAGGGCCCGCCGGTCGCTCGACCGGGTCCTCGCTTGCTGGCAAGCGCGGGCCGGGCGGGGCGAGGACCGCGCCGGGCGGGGCGAGGACCGCGCCGGGCGGGGCGAAACGCGGGCCGGGCGGGGCGAAGACAAGGACGTTGCCGACTGACCGGCCAGACCGGCCGTTTCTGTCATCCAGGGAAGGGAGGACCGCGATGCCAGCTCGACTGGCGACCCGCGACCTCGCCAAGCACTACGGCGGCGTGCACGCGCTGCGCGGCGTCAGCCTGGACGTGGCCGCCGGTGAGGTGCTCGGGCTCGTCGGCGACAACGGCGCCGGCAAGTCCACGCTGCTGAAGATCCTCGCCGGGGCGATATCGCCAACCGGAGGGCAGGTCACGGTTGACGGGGAGCCGGTGCGCTTCGCCAACCCGGCGGCGGCGCGTGAGGCAGGCATCTCCACCGTCTACCAGGACCTGGCCCTGGCCGACCAGCGCGACGTGGTGGCCAACTTCTTCATGGGTCGGGAGCTGGTCTCGGCCAACTGGCTCGGCCGCCGCATCGGGTGGCTGAACACCAGGGCCATGGCCGCGCACACCGCCAGTGAGGTGGCCCGGCTGCGCACCAGTCTCCCGGACATTCACGCGTCGGCGCGGAACCTGTCCGGCGGCCAGCGCCAGGTGCTCGCGATCGCGAGGGCCGCGGCCTGGACGAGCAAGGTGATGCTGCTGGACGAGCCCACCAGCGCACTTGGCGTTGAGCAACAGCAACAGGTGCTGCAGCTGGTCCGCCGGATCCGCGACGACGGCATCGCGGTGATCTTCGTCAGCCACCAGATGCCGGACGTCCTCGCGGTCTGCGACAGGGTGGCCGTGCTGCGCCTCGGCGAGCTGGCGGCGACCCTCGGCAAGGACCAGCTGACCCCGGAGAACCTCGTCGGCTACATCACCGGCGCCAAGACCGGGGCGGGCGCATGAAACGGTCCCAGCTGCGCGACCTGTGGATCGGCGGGGTCCTGCTCGTCCTGATCATCGCCTTCAGCATCGCCTCGCCGTACTTCCTCACGCAGGCCAACTGGCTGAACACCACCAGCACCGCGACCGAGGTGCTGCTGCTGGCCGTGGGCGAGACGTTCGTCATCTGCACCGGTGGCATCGATCTGTCCGTCGGCGCCGTCCTCGGCTTCTCCGGCATGGTCGGCGCGTGGGTGATGGCGCACTGGTTCGCGGTAACCAGCGGCCCCGACCTGCTGTCGGTGTCGGTCGGCTTCGCCGCCGCGGTGCTCGCCGGGGGCGTCTTCGGCGCGGTCAACGGCCTGCTCGTGTCGCGTACCCCGATCCCGCCGCTGGTCGTCACCCTCGGCACCCTCGGCATCGCGACCGGGCTCGGCAACCTGCTGGACAACGGCCAGGAGATCTCGAACATCCCCGGCTCGGTCACCACGTTCGGCAACGCCAACCTGGGCGGCTGGGTCCCGGTTCCGGTGCTGATCGCCGCCGTGATCACCCTCTGGTGCGGGGTGGTGCTCGCCAAGACCCGGTTCGGCGCCTACACGCTGAGCATCGGCGACAGCCGGGAATCGGTGATCAGGGCCGGCATCAACGACCGCAGGCACCTGTTCAAGGTCTACCTGATCTGCGGCCTGCTCGCCGGGGTGGCGGGCGTCCTGGTTATGGCCCGCCTCGGCGCCGGCAACCCCACCTCGGGCTCTGACGACAACCTGAACGCGATCGCCGCCGTGGTCATCGGCGGCACCAGCCTGTTCGGCGGCCGGGGGACGATCGTCGGCTCGGTGATCGGCACGTTCATCATCGCGGTACTCGTCACCGGCCTGGTCATCACCAATGTCCCGCCGTTCTGGCAGGAAGTCGCCGTCGGCGTGATCCTGATCCTCGCCGTTTACATCGATCAGCTGCACCTCGGCAACGTCCGCGCCCGGCGGCGATCCCCTGGCGGGCCCGGCGCGCCCCCGCCCGCCGTCCCGGCATTCCTGCCGCCGTCGGTCGTCGGCCGGCGAAACGGCCAGACCTGACTCACCTTTCCGTACCTATCTCCGTCCTGTTCTGGCACCCCCCCAGGAGGAAGCATGTCCATCAAGAGACCGTCGCGCCGTATGGCGCTGGCAGCGGCCCTTGCCGCAGTGACGCTCACCGCCGCGGCGTGCAGCAGTTCCAGCTCGGGCTCGGGCGGCAGCTCGTCGGCCAAGCACTACACGATCGCGTTCGTGCCCGGAGCGACCGGTGTCTCGTTCTACGACACCGTGCTGCACGGCATGCAGGCCAAGGCCAAGGCGCTCGGCATGACCGTGACCTACCAGGGCTCGCCGGACTTCGCCCCGAGCGCGCAGACGCCGGTCGTGGACGGCGTCTGCAGCAAGCACCCGAGCGTCCTGGTTGTCGCTCCGACCGACCCGGTGGCAATGGCCCCGGCGATCAACACCTGCCTGAACGCGGGCATCCCGGTGATCACCGTCGACACCCAGCTCTCCAACACCTCCCGGCTCACCGCGGAGATCACCACCGACAACACCGAGGGCGGCAAGCTCGCCGGGGCCTACCTGGGCAAGGCGCTGCACAGCACCGGCCAGATCGCCGAGCTCAGCCTGTCGCCGACCGCGACCACCCAGGTCGACCGGCTCCAGGCCGTAGACAGCGTGCTCAAGTCCTCGTATCCCGCGATCAAGGTGGCCACCTTGCAGTACACCCAGCAGGCGACCTCCTCGAGTGAGACCACCGTGCGCTCCATCTTGTCCGCGCATCCGCAGGTCAAGGCGGTCTTCGGGGTTGCCGAACCGAATGCCGAGGGTGCGATCTCCGCGATCGCCGCAGCCGGCCTGACCGGCAAGGTCCTCGTGGTCGGCTGGGACGCCAGCCCGGCCGAGGTCGCGCTGCTGAAGAAGGGCACGCTCGCCGCGACGGTCGCGCAGCAGGCCGCCCAGGAGGGGGCGATGGCCGCCCAGTACGCCTACGACAAGCTGACCAAGAAGACCAGCGCGATCACGTTCCACCTGAGCCTGCCCGACGTGCTGCTCACCTCGGCGAACGTCAGCCAGGAAAGCAAGTACTACTACCTGCCGTGACCGCGGTCACGTGCGGAGGCCGGGCTGCGCCCGCGCGGCCTCCGCACGTGGCGTGGCCTGGGTAGGCTTCCAGCGATATGGAACCCAGTACCCGGGAGCTAGCGATCACTGACCTCGAAACGTCCTTGCCGGAACGTGACGCGCCGGGGCCAGTCGTGATTCTCATCGGCCCGCCTGGCTCCGGGAAGTCCACCGTCGGCCCGCTGCTGGCGGCGCTGCTCGGCGTCGAGTTCGCCGAGACCGACGACCTGATCGCGCAGCGCGCGGGCAAGCCGGTCGGCGACATCTTCATCGACGACGGTGAGGACGCGTTCCGGGAACTCGAGCGGTCCGCGGCCGGCGAGGCCATCGCCGGGCAGCGTGGCGTGCTCGCGCTCGGCAGCGGCTCGGTTCTCAGCCCGGCCACCAGGGCCCTGCTGGCCGGCCAGCGGGTGGTGTACCTGGAGGCCGGGTTTGCCGCCGTGGCCAAGCGGACTGGTCTCGACGGCCCGCACCCGCCGATTCCCGGAAACCCGCGAGGGCGGCTCCGGCAGTTCCTCGAGGAGCGCCGACCGCTGTACGCCGGCCTGGCGTGGCTGACCGTGAGCACCGACGACCGCGACCCGCAGCAGGTCGCCGGCGAGATAGCGGCCGCGGTCACGGGAGGCCACGCCACAGTCGGCGGGGAGCCGCGGTCGTGAGCGCTACCCGGATCCCGGTCGGCGGCACGAATCCCTACGACGTGGTCGTCGGCACGGGCGTGCTCGGCGAGCTGCCCTCGCTGGTCGGTGACGTGGCCCGGACCGTGGTCGTCATCCACCCCGCCGGGCTCGGCGAGATCGCGCGGCCAGCGCGCGAGGTGCTCGCCGCCGCCGGATACGTCGTGCACGCCGAGGAGATCCCGGCCGGGGAGGAGGCCAAGGACATCGCCGTCGCGGCCGCGCTGTGGTCGCAGCTGGCCGCGCACCGCGTCACCCGCGCCGACGCGATCGTGGGTATCGGCGGCGGCGCAACAACGGACCTGGCCGGCTTCGTCGCGGCGACCTGGCTGCGCGGCGTGCGCGTGGTGCTGCTGCCAACGACGCTGCTGGCGATCGTGGACGCCGCAGTCGGCGGGAAGACCGCGGTCAACATCCCCGAGGGCAAGAACCTCGTCGGCGCGTTCCATCCTCCTGCCGGAGTGCTCGCCGACCTCGCCATGCTCGAGTCGCTGCCGGCGGCCGAGTACGTGAGCGGCCTGGCCGAGGTGATCAAGACCGGGTTCATCGCCGACCCGGTGATCCTTGAGCTGATCGAGGCCGACCCGGAGGGTGCAGCGTCGCCGGGCGGCCGACACGCGCGGGAGCTCGTCGAGCGCACGGTCCGGGTCAAGGCCGAGGTGGTGGCCGCCGACCTGCGCGAATCCGGGCTCCGCGAGATCCTCAACTACGGCCACACGCTGGGCCACGCGCTGGAACGGCTGGAGGACTACCGGATGCGGCACGGCGAGGCCGTCGCGATCGGCATGGTCTACGCGGCCGAGGTGGCCCGCCTGGCCGGCCGGCTCGCCCCGGACGCCGCGGCGCGGCACCGCAAGGTGCTGTCCGCGGTCGGCCTGCCGACCACCTGGGCAGCCGGGGCGTGGCCCGCGCTGCGGGAGGGAATGGCGGTCGACAAGAAGAGCCGCGGGGCCAGGCTCCGGCTGGTCATTCTCGAGGACATCGGCCGCCCGGTGCTGCTGGAGGATCCGCCCGAGGACCTGCTCTCCCGTGCGTTCGCGGAGGTGGCGAGCTGATGCGGCGCGTTCTCGTGATCAACGGCCCGAACCTCGGCCGCCTTGGCACCCGTGAGCCCGGCATCTACGGCACGGCGACGCACGCCGACCTCGCCGAGATGGCCGCGGCAGCCGGGCGCGACCTCGGCCTGGCCGTCGAGGTCCGGCAGACCGACGACGAGGCCGAGCTGATCGGCTGGATCCACGAGGCGAGCGACGCCGGGACCCCAGTCGTGCTCAACCCGGCCGCGTTCACCCACTACTCGTACGCGCTCAGGGACGCGCTCGCGATGCGAACCGCGCCGCTGATCGAGGTGCACATGTCGAATCCAGCGGCACGCGAAACGTTCCGGCACTTGTCCGTGGTGTCCGGTGTGGCCGACGGGACCATCGCGGGATTCGGGCTGCTGTCGTATCGGCTCGCGCTGCGGGCGGTCGCCGAGCTGACGGAAGGCGCGCCGGGGCGGGGGGACGGGCCGGGGCGGGGGGGTGGGCCCGAGTGATAGTCCTGGTCGGGTTCATGGGGGCGGGCAAGACCACGGTCGGGCACATGCTCGCGGAGAAGCTGGGGCTGCCGTTCGTCGACAGCGACCTGATCATCGAGAGCCGCACCGGCCGCAGCATCAGGGAGATCTTCGTCGCGGACGGCGAGCCGGCCTTCCGCGAGCTCGAGCACGAGATCACGGCCGAGCTGCTGCGCGGCCAGGACGCCGTCCTCGCGCTCGGCGGCGGCGGGGTCGAGTATCCGGCCACCCAGGACGCGCTCAAGGGCAGCCACGTCGTCTACCTGCAGGTCGGATACGAGGAGGCGATGCTGCGCGTCTCTCACGACGAGTACCGGCCGATGCTGCGCGCGCCCGACCTGCACGCCATCTTCGAGCGGCGGCTGGCCACCTACCAGGCGGTGGCGACGCAGATCGTGGCCACGGACGGGCGCCGGCCCGAGGCTGTCTGCCTGGACATCATCGAGCGGCTGGTCCAGGTGCCCTCCGCCCCGGCGGGGACCACGTCGGTCCTGGTCGCCTGCACCGGCGGAACCTACAACGTGCACGTCGGCGCCGGCCTGCTGCCCGAGCTGGACCGGCTGCTGCCGTCGCTGCCGCACACCAGCACCGCGGTGCTGCTGGCGGCCGCGCACGACGTCGGCCCGGTGGCCAGCGCGGCCGCCGCGCTGCAGCGGGCCGGGCTCGATGTCCGGCACATCGAGGTGCCCGACCGCCAGCAGTCCAAGGATCTCGGCACGATCGCCCAGATCGCGGGGGAGCTTGCCGACCTCGCCGTGCACAGGGACGACGTCATCGTCGGCGTCGGCGGCGAGGTCGTGGTCGACATCGCCGGCTTCCTGGCCAGCACCTACAACCGCGGCATGCCGCTGGTGCTGCTGCCCACCACGCTCGCCGCCCAGGCCGACGCGGCTGTCGGCGGCAAGGCATCGCTCAACCTGCCGCAGGGCCGGAACCTGGTCGGCACGGTGCACCAGCCGGTCGCGGTCGTCGCCGACGTGACGCTGGCCGCCGGGCGCCGCTCGCGCGAATACCAGGCCGGTCTCGCCGAGATCGTCAAGCACGCGCTGATCAGCGGCCCGGACATGGTCGCGCTCGTCGACGGCCACGCGCGCGACCTGCGCGACGGGGACGTCGCCACGCTGACCGAGGTGGTCGCGCGCAGCGTCGCCGTGAAGGCCGAGATCGTCAGCAACGACGAGCGGGAGCAGGGGGACCGGCTGCACCTGAACTACGGGCACACCTTCGGCCACGCGATCGAGCAGGTCCGCGGGCTCGACTCCGGCGACGACGGGGAGGCGATCGCGGTCGGCATGATGGCCGCCGCGTACCTCGCGCACCGCCAGCAGCGCATCTCGGGCGATCTCGTCGACCTGCACCGCCGGCTGCTCACCGGACTGGGGCTGCCCACCCAGGGGACGTTTGACCTGGCCGAGCTCGAGGACGCCTGGCTGCGCGACAAGAAGTACCGCCGCGGCGCCAGGTTCGTCCTGCTGAACGGGCTCGGCAAGCCCGAGGCCGGGATCCCGGCCGACGAGGCCAGCCTCGCGGGCGTGGTCGCCGATCTGGCCGAGCCGGCCGGCGTCGGCCGCTCCTGACCGCGTCGGCCGTTCCTGACCGGCGTCGGCCGTTCCTGACCGCGTCGGCCGTTCCTGACCGCGTCGGCCGAGTCAGCCCGTGTCGGCCGCTCCTGACCGCGGGCCCACTCCGCGCTACGCTCAAGGCACCCAAGCCGAACGGGATTCGGTCGCACGGACGGAAGGGCATCGAAGCATGCGCATTGGGATGTCACTGAGCTACGCCGGCGGCTTCGCCGAGACCGTGACCGAGCTCACCGACTACGAAAAGGCGGGCCTGGACATCGTGTTCGTGCCCGAGGCGTACAGCTTCGACGCCATCAGCCAGCTCGGCTACGTCGCCGCGAAGACCGAGCGGCTGCAGCTCGCCTCGGGCATCATGCAGCTGTACTCGCGCACCCCGACGCTGACCGCGATGACCGCGGCGGGGCTCGACTACGTCTCGGACGGCCGGTTCGTGCTCGGCATCGGCGCCTCCGGCCCGCAGGTCATCGAGGGCTGGCACGGCGTGCCCTACGACGCGCCGGTCGGCCGCACCAGGGAGATCATCGAGATCTGCCGCAAGGTGTGGCGGCGTGAGCGGCTCGAGTACGCGGGCCGGCACTACACGATCCCGCTGCCGCCGGGCCAGGGCACCGGGCTCGGCAAGCCGCTCAAGCTGATCAACCACCCGGTCCGGGAGCGGATCCCCATCTTCGTCGCCGCGCTCGGGCCGAAGAACGTGGAGCTGGCCGCCGAGCTGGCCGAAGGCTGGGAGCCGATCTGGTACTTCCCGGAGAAGGCGGCGTCCGTATGGGGCGACGCGCTGGCGGCGGGCAAGGCGAAGCGCGACCCGTCGCTGCCGCCGCTGGATGTGATGCCGGCCACCGCATCGCTGGCGATCGGCGACGACGTCACCGGGCTGCGGGAGCTCACCCGCCCCGCGCAAGCGCTCTACATCGGCGGGATGGGTGCCAGGGGTCGCAACTTCTACAACGACCTGGTGGTCAAGTACGGCTACGAGGGCGAAGCCAAGGCGATCCAGGACGCCTACCTCGACGGCAGGAAGGACGAGGCGGCCGCGCTGGTGCCCGGCTCGCTGCTCGAGGGAACGTCGCTGATCGGCCCGCGCTCCTACGTGGCCGAGCGGGTGGCAGCGTTCCGCGAGTCCGGCGTGACCACGCTCAACGTCGCGCCCCTCGGCAGAACCCACGCCGAGCGCGTCGCCCTAATCGAGCAGATCCGCGACCTGGCCGCCTGACCCACCGCCCGCATTGTCTGCCTCCACCCGTGCCGCCCTGTCTGCCTCCACCCGTGCCGCCCTGTCTGCCTCCACCCGTGCCGAGCGGCTGCTGAATTTAGCGGTTCAGGAAAGCCCGGTGAAATCCGGACGAAGCTGAACCACTGCTTCGCGGCCTGTGGCGCGGTGAGGCTAGTGGGGCGCGCGTGGCGTGATCTAGCGGGCGTGGTGTGTCTAGGCCGGGTGGCGTGGTCTAGCGGGCGTGGCGTGGTCTATCGGGCGTGGTGTCTAGCGCGGGGTGGCGTGGTCTAGGCGACGCCGAGGGTCTGCAGATCGCGGCGGAGCTGAGCCGCGGACGAGAAGTGCAGGGCGATGAGGCCGAGCTCGCGGGCGGCTTCGACGTTGCGGGCCTGGTCGTCGATGAACACGCATCGCTGCGGACGCAGCCCGTGGCGGTCCAGCAGAATCTCGAAGATCCGCCGGTCCGGCTTGGCCACGCCCTCGAGGCCGGAGATGACGTGGCCGTCGAACCAGTCCATGAACGCGAACCGGGCGCGCCGCAGCCGGAACGCGTCGGGCTCCATGTTGCTGAGCGCGTAGCAGGGCATCCCCGAAGCCTTCAGCTCGCTGAGCAGCTCGACGGTGTCGTTGAACTGCCCCGCCGCCATCTCCTCGCCGCGCTCGGCCCAGACCATGATCATGTCCCGGTGCTCGGGGTGCGCTGCGGCGAGCTCCGTACACGACTGCGTGATGTCCGCACCGAGGTCGTGGGCGCGATGCCAGTCACCGGTGCAGACCGAGGCGAGAAACTCCTCCATGTCGGCCGGGTCGGCGAACAGCTGCCGGTACACGTACCGCGGATCCCAGTCGATCAGCACCCCGCCCAGATCGAACGCGACGGCCTCGATCTGCTGCTGCTCGCTGGCCATGCCGCGACCGTACCAGCCGTCATCGCCGCCGATCGGTACAGCTGCCGATCGGTGCAGAGCCGTACAGTCGTGGTTATGCCGCAGATACATGCCGCCCGGCGGGAACGAGCGCAGCAGAAGATCGCCGACCTGGGCGCCGGCGCTGCCCTGATCACCAGCCTGCCCAACGTCCGCTACCTCACCGGCATGGTCAGCTCCAACGCCGCGCTGCTGCTGCCCGCTGCCGGGCCAGGCGTCCTGGCCACCGACTCCCGGTACGCCGAGGCGGCGGCCCGCGACTGCCCCGACCTCGAGCTGATCGTCGAGCGGGTCATCGACACCGCACTGGCCAGCCTGGCCGCGGCCAGAGGGCTGGGGACCGTCGCGTTCGAGGCACAGGTCATGACCGTCGAACGGCACGCAGAGGTCGCGGCGCTCGACGGCGGGCCCGCGCTGGTTCCGTCGGGGCGGATGATCGAGGAACTGCGGATGGTAAAGGACTCCGGCGAGATCGCGCTGCTCGCCCGGGCGTGCGCGATCACCGGCGAGGCGTTCGAGGCGGTGCTGCCCCAGGTGACGGCCGGCCGGACCGAGCGGGAGTTCGCGACGGCGCTGGAGCGGGCGATGATCGACCTCGGCGCCGAGGCACTGGCCTTCGACACGATCGTGGCCAGCGGGCCCAACGGGGCGATCCCGCATCACGTGCCGGGTGACCGGGCGTTCGCAGCCGGGGACCTGATCACTGTCGACTGCGGCGCCCGCTACGGCGGCTACCACGCGGACATGACCAGGACCGTGGCGCTAGGCGAGCCCGCCGCCTGGCAGCGGGAGATCTACGAGATCGTGGCCACGGCGCAGCGGGCCGGGGTAGCGGCGGCGACGGTCGGAACCGACGTGAGCACAGTCGACGCGGCTGCCCGCGACCTGATCGCCGATGCCGGGTACGGCGGCGACTTCGGTCACGGGCTCGGCCACGGGGTCGGTCTCGAGGTCCACGAGGCACCGACGATCGGGTATGGCAGGACGGGTACACTCGGGGACCGGGTTCCCGTTACCGTCGAACCCGGGATCTACCTGCCCGGCCGGGGCGGTGTCAGGATCGAGGACACCTTGGTGGTGCGGGAGTCCGCCCGGGCCGGTACCCACGCCGAGGCGGCGGGATCACACCAGATGCTCACGACGACGACCAGGGATCTTCTCGTCCTGTAACGGGGCGGGCCCCCACGATGGAGACACAACGCTGTGGCCACGACCAACGACCTCAAGAACGGCATGACCCTCAACATCGACGGCCAGCTCTGGAACGTCGTGGACTTTCAGCACGTCAAGCCCGGCAAGGGCGGCGCGTTCGTGCGCACCAAGCTGAAGAACGTGATGTCCGGGAAGGTCGTGGACCGGACCTTCAACGCCGGCGTGCGGGTCGAGCAGGCCAGCGTGGACCGGCGAGAGATGCAGTACCTGTACCGCGAGGGCGACGACTTCGTGTTCATGGACACCGAAACCTACGACCAGCCGCACATCCCGGAGGCGACCGTAGGCGACGCCGCGAACTACCTGCTCGAGGAGCAGAACGCCACGGTGGCGTTCAACGAGGGTGTCCCGCTGTACGTGGAGCTGCCGGCCGCTGTCGAGCTGACCGTCAGCCAGACCGATCCCGGCCTGCAGGGAGACCGGTCGACCGGCGGGACCAAGCCGGCCACGCTGGAGACCGGCGCGCAGGTCCATGTGCCGCTGTTCATCACCACCGGAGAGAAGATCAGGGTGGACACCCGCACCGGCCAGTACCTCGGCCGGGCGTGACCGCCAGCACCGGCCACCCGTTCTTCCGGAGGCTGACCGATGCCTGCCCGCAGTAAGGCCAGGAAGCGGGCGCTCGACATTCTTTTCGAAGCCGAGATCCGCGGCGAGCCCGTTCTGGACTTGCTCGCCGAGCGATCCGCCGCGGTACGGTCACCAGACGGAACGGGACCGCCGCCGGTATCCAGCTACGCCGCCGAACTGGTCCGCGGCGTGCAGGCGCACCGCGACCGCATCGATGAGCTGCTGTCCGAGCACTCCCAGGGCTGGACGCTGGACCGGATGCCCGCCGTGGACCGGAACATCCTGCGGATCGGGGTGTACGAGCTGCTCTGGGCGCCCGGGGTGCCCGACGGCGTCGCGATCAGCGAGGCGGTGCTGCTCGCCCGCGAGCTGTCCACCGACGATTCGCCCGCTTTTGTCAACGGCCTGCTCGCCCGCCTGCTGGAGCTCAAGCCGGAGCTGGAAGCCGCCCCGGACCACTAGCGCCCGCGCGAGGGTGCCGACTGTCGGTGGCCGGCCTTAGGTTGGGTTACTACGGGACGACACGAGGGGGCCAGCGGTGGCGCACGAACGTGCCGCGAGCGAGTCCGGCGAGCCGGTCCCGGACGACACCGGGTGCCACATCCTGCACGTGGACATGGACGCGTTCTACGCCGGCGTGGAGCTCAGGGACCGGCCGGATCTCGTCGGCAGGCCGGTCATCGTGGGCGGGACCAGCGGGCGCAGCGTGGTGCTCTCGGCGACCTACCCGGCGCGGGCGTTCGGGGTGCGCTCGGCCATGCCCATGGGGCGGGCGATGGGGCTCTGCCCGCACGCCGTCGTCATCCCGCCCAGGCACAATCTCTACGGGGCGGTGTCGCGGGAGGTCATGGCGATATTCCGGGCGATAACGCCGCAAGTGGAACCGCTGTCTCTTGACGAGGCGTTCCTTGACATCTCCGGCGCGCTGCGCCGGCTCGCCAGGTCGCCGGCCGGGATCGGGGAGCTCATCAGGGCCCAGGTCGCCGAGCTGGGGATCACCTGCTCGGTGGGGGTCGCGACCAGCAAGTTCATTGCCAAGATGGCCTCCAGGAGCTGCAAGCCGGACGGGCTGCTCGTGGTTCCGGCCGACGGCGTCCTCGACTTCCTGCACCCGCTGCCCGTCGCTGCGCTGTGGGGCGTTGGCAAGCAGACCGGCGAGGCGCTGGCCCGGCTGGGACTTCGCACTGTCGCCGACATCGCGCAAACCCCGATCGGCGCGCTGGAGCGCGGGCTCGGCCAGGCGGCAGCCGCTCATCTCTCGGCCCTGGCCGCCGGGCGCGACGAGCGGCGGGTGGTGCCGGGTACCCAGGAAAAGAGCATCGGCGCCGAGGAGACCTTTGCCAGCGACGTCTGCGATCCGGAGGTGATCAGGCGCGAGCTGCTCCGGCTGTCCGGGCGGACCGCCCGCGGCCTGCGCGCCTCGGGCTGTTCGGCCAGGACGGTCGTGGTAAAGCTGCGCCTGGCCAGCTTCAAGACGATCACCCGGTCCCGGACCCTGCCCGACCCCACCGACGTGGCGCAGGAGATCTACAGCACCGCGTGCGCCCTCTACGCGGCCGCCGGCCTCGACGACAGGGCCCGGCTGCGGCTGGTGGGCGTTCGCGCGACCGGGCTGATCCCGGCGTCGGCAGCGGTGCAGCAGCTCGCTTTCGGGGACCGGCCGGTCTCCTGGCGCGAGGCCGAGCGGGCGGTGGACCGGATCGCCGGGCGATTCGGCACCGACACCGTGCGCCCCGCAATCCTTGTGGACGGCGAAGGGTCCGGTCGGTAAGCCCGGCACATCATCCTTTCTGACGATATGCCGGTGACTTTCTGCGGCTGTTGGCCGGTCGGCACGGAGCGGCTCAGTCCGGAGACGGGCGTACCCTTCCGCAGCAACCGCCGGCACTCGTATTCTGGAGGCAAAGAAGGGCCGTGAGGCGCAGCTCTACAAGCAACGTCCCCGCGCGCAAGTTTCATGGGAGGCACCGTGCCGCTCTCGGAGCACGAGCAGCGCCAGCTCGAGCAGATTGAGCAGGCGCTCTACGCCGATTACCCGCGGTTCGCCAACGCCGTCCGCTCAAGCGATCCGCGCGTGCACTACAAGCGCCGTGTCGTCGAGGCCGCGCTGGGGTTCCTGCTGGGTGTCGGGATGCTGGTGGCCGGGGTGGTGACCAAGTACATCTGGATCGGTGTGGCCGGCTTCGTCGTCATGCTCGCATGCAGCATGTGGGCGCTGACCAGCTACCGGCACATGACCGGTTTTGTCGCCGGCCGCGTCAGCGGCCGCGGGCAGGTCAAGCCGAAGGACCACCGCCGCGCCAGCCGGTCGTCCGGCACCGGGATGATGGAACGGCTGGAGGAGCGCTGGCGCAGGCGCCAGGAGCGCGACGGCCGCTGATCGCGGCCCGCCCGCAGTCACGCCGCTCGTCCGCACGCCTGGGCCCGCTGCTGGGCTGTTCCTGGCCCGTTACTGGGCTGTTCCTGGCCCACGACCGGGCTGTTCCTGGCCCGTCACTGGGCTGCTCCTGGCCCGTTACTGGGCTGTTCGTGGCCCACGACCGGGCTGTTGCTGCCCTTACTGGGCTGCTCCTGCTCCTGCCGGTGCATCGGGGCCGCTACGGCTTGCACCGCCGCGGAACGCGCCTGCCCGGAACCTGAAACCGGCCGCGTCCATCCATCCAAACACGTCGAGCGTGTGCTGCAGCGCGGGCCGGATCGGCGCGAGCATCGACGCCGGCATCAGCCGTGCCCGGCACCGCACCGGCCAGTCGGCCTCCTGCGCCAGCGCCCGCCGGACCGCGGCGCTGTCCGCGCGCAGGGTTGGCGAGGGCAGCGGCGCGGTTGCGTAGCGCGCCCGCTCCTCGGCGGTGACGATTCGCCCGAGCGCATCGGCGGCGGGCGGGTCAAGCTGCAGCGCTGCCCCGATCCGGGCAGCGGCGGCCCGCGGGGACTCGCTGGGACGGCAAGCGAGTCCGTAATCCGTGAGGTCATCACGAAGCTCACGCCACGCGGCATGAGCCAGCGCGGCATCGCCGGTCGCCCCCAGCCGCCGACGGCGGATCAGCGATCGTGCGGTGACGGGCGCGACCAGGGCCAGCGCGGCCAGGATCGCCACGACCAGAAGGATCCAGGGGACGATGCTGTGCCCGCGGCCGATCTGGGCCGCGGCGCCGCCCCCGCCGATGTCCGGGTGGTGCAGGTGGAACAGGTTCGCGCTGGCTCCCTTGCCGAGCTTGCCGGTGGCCGACTTGGTCGGCAGCGTGGTCGGCTCCTTGCCGAGCCCGGGCGGCGCGCCCCCCGCGGCGGCGTACTGCGGCACGGTCGCGGTTCCCTGGCCTGCGGCGCCGCCGGGGGTGGGCTCGAAACGGAGCCAGCCCATGCCCCTGAAGTACAGCTCGGGCCAAGCGTGCGCGTCGGCGGTGGTGACCTTCCAGTCGCCCTTGCCCGTGTTGGTGCCCGCCGTGTAGCCCACGGCGATCCGGGACGGGATGCCGACAAGGCGGGCGAGGCCGGCCATCGCGAAGGCAAACTGCTGGCAGTAGCCGGTGCGGGTGCTGTACAGGAACTGGATCAGGCCGGCGAGGCCGTTCGGCAGGCTCCCGCTGAGGCTGTACGTGAACTTGCCCGACTGGAAGTAGCTCTCCAGCTTCCGTGCCTTGTCGTAGGGGGTGCTGGCGCCGCTGGTAATCTGCCTCGCGAGCTTCGCGAGCTCCCCGTGCGGGCCGGCCGGGAAGTACAGGTAGTTGTCCTTGACTGACGCCGGGTAGGAGGCGGCCAGATTCTCCTGCTTCGGTTGCGGGGAGACTTCGGTGCTGGTCACCGAGTACTGCAGCCCGGACATCTGCGGCTCGGTGGCGTACACCATCTGCGTCGCGTGGTCTTCCAGCCAGCCGCTCTCCGGGATGCTCAGCTTCGTCGGTGCGTAAGGGACCGGGAGGACGCCGAGCTTGGCGTCGTATCCCACCGTTCCCTGGCTGAGCGTGATCTTGGTGGTGGGTTTCGAGGCCGACGTGCCGCGGGTCACCCCGTAATCGGCCACCGTCTGGTTGCTTCCCACCTGGGCCGACGCCTGGGTATCCGGCAGCACCAGGGTCCAGGTCTGCTGCGAGGTGTTGTAGTTCAGCACATACACCTGCAGGTACTGGTACCTGGGATTCTTGAGCCCAGTGGTATAGGTCAGCACGGTCCGGGGCGTGGTGGCGAGCAGCTGCTGCCGCATCTGGACCAGCGGCGCGGGCTCGCTGACGGGGGCGCCGCCGTTCCCGGTGCCGGTGGAGTCGGTCCGGAACAGGTCGTGCACGTTGATGCCGGGAACCAGCAGCGGGACCGCCAGCGCGATGCACGCGGCGGCGAGCCCGATGCGGCGGCCCGACGCCGCGAGCGCCCTGGTGTCCGGCGCCTCGGCGGCCTCGGCCTGGTCGGCCGGTGAGCTCTGCCAGACGGTCACCAGCCTGCCCCAGATGCGCAGCCGTTCCCGCCCGTCGGCGGCGAGCAGCGCCAGGTAGCCGATCATGCCGAGGCAGAAGACGATCGTGGCGCCGACGCCGCCCTGCCTGGCGCTCGTCGTGATCCGGACGCAGTACAGCGCGAGCAGCGGCAGGCCGGCGATGGCCGGGCTGCGCAGCCGGACCGCCAGCAGGTCGGTGGCCGCCGCCATCAGGCCGATGCCCCCGGCCGCGACCAGTACGATCCCCGAGGTGCTCGGCACCGGGGGCTCGAAGAAGCGCTCGGCGAGGCCCTGACTGACAAGGGACGACAGGTAGGACACCGAGCCCTGGGTCGGCACGAAGCCGGCGATCGACTGCTGGGCGGCCAGCACGGCGTTCAGGTAGATCAGCAGTGCGGACAGGTAGGCGATCGGGCAGGCGAGCACCTGCAGCAGCCGCAGCCGCGGTCGGCTTGCCGCGGTGATCGCGATGACGATCACGCCCAGCACCCGCAGCCCCCAGTTCGGCCCGGTGAGCAGCGGGACCACGGCGATCAGCGCGAGCACCGACGTCGCCACGGCCGCTTGCAGCGTCGGCAGCCTGGTCGCCGCCCCGGCGATGGCGACGGCGATGACCGCGCCCACCCCGGCCCAGAACCATGAAGCGTTCTGAATGAGCGGGTACAACGACACCGATGCCAGGATCACGGCCACGGCCGAGGTCACGGTGAGCCTGAGGTTCATACCGCCGCTCCCCGTGTTCCCGGCGTTTCCGGCAGTTTTTGCCCGCCCTGCCCACCCACCCCGCCCTGCCCACCCACCCCGCCCTGCCCACCCACCCCGCCCTGCCCACCCACCCCGCCCTGCCCACCCACCCCGCCGTCTCCGCCCTGCCCGCCCTTCGCGCCCGGCGGGACCGGGCTGGGCGATAGCTTGGACGTCGGCGTGCCGATCTGCTGCCACGCGACCGCGAGCTGCGTGCTCGCGTCGAGGCGGGCCACCCGCCAGCCCGCCGCCCTGAGGATGCCCGCGGCCTGATCGGTCTCTTCATGCGACCCGGGGCCGGGGACGGCCCAGGTGGACACCGCGAGCAACAGGGCGATGGCCGGGCCGCTGTCGTGGCGGCTCGCCGCGAGTTGCCTGGCCACGCCGGGCGACATCCGCCCCATCACCGCGACCACCAGACCGCTGCTGCTGCGTAGCGCGGCCGTGCCGGACGCCAGGTCGTGGCCTCGCGATTGCTTGATCACGGCCAGCGAGTTCAGCAGCACGTCCTCGAATGCGCCGGTAGCGTTGACCGCTCCGGTGTCGGTGACCAGCTGGCCGCCAAGACCCTCTTGCGCAAGGTGCACGCCCACCGAGGCGGCGGCGCTGACCGCGTACTCGAACGACGAAGCTGCACCGCTGCCGGCGTGCGCCCCGCGCCTGGTGTCGAGCAGCAGCGTCACGCGGTTGCGCCACTGCTGCTCCTCGCGGCGCACCATGAGCTCGCCGTACCTCGCGGTTGAGCGCCAGTGCACCCTGCGCAGCTCATCGCCGTCCCGGTAGGGCCGCGGCACCACATCGTCCTCTCCGGCGGCGGCCATGGCCCGGGCCCTGCCGTCCCCGTCGCCCAGCCAGCTGCCGGTCACGACCGCGCGAGGCAGCGGGACCACCTTGGGCGTCACCACGAAGGTGGTGCTGGTGGAAAACGACCGGCCCAGTTCGACCAGCCCGAACGCGTCGGCGATCCGGATCTCGAGCGGGCCGACAATGAACTTGCCGCGCAGGTCGGAGCGGAGCGGATAGCTCAGCTCGCGGGATCCGCCGCGCTCGATGCCGTTCAGCACGTACCGCGGGCGGGTGCCGAGCGCATAAGGAACCACATCCTCGGCCAGCAGCAGCCCGGTCGGCAGCCGGGAGACGTTCTCCAGGCGCAGCCTGGCCTGTGCGGTCTGCCCGGCGGCCACGCGCGCCGGGGAGATGCTGCGCACGCAGCTGAGGCGGTAGCGCGCCCGGCCCGCCGCGAGCGCCGAGAACATCGGCAGCACCAGCAGCAGAATGCCGACGCTGACGAGGTCGCGCTCGCCCAGGAACAGCCCGGTCACCGCCGCGGCGAACCCGGCAGCGAGGAACGACGTACCGCGGGTGGTGAACGCCGCGAGCCACGTTCGCACGTCCCGGCCTCCTTCCCCCTGGGTTCCAATCTATGGCCAGGAATCCGGACGGGCCACTGAACCCGCGGCCGTTCTACCTGACCTGCGGCAGTGGGAGCTTCTCCACGATCCTGGCCAGCACCCGCTCGGGGGGTTCGTGACTCACCAGTGCCTCCGGCGTGGGCAGCAGCCGGTGCGCGAGCACCGGCTCGGCCAGCGCCTGCACGTCATCGGGAATCACGAAGTCCCGGCCGTCGAGCGCGGCGAAGGCGCGGCTCGCGCGCAGCAGGTGCAGCGTGGCCCGCGGCGACGCGCCGAGCCGCAGTTCCTGCGATGACCGCGTGGCGGCGACCAGGCCGATGACGTACTGCCTGATCGCCTGCGCCACGTGGACGCCCCGTACCGCTTCGATGAGGGCGCGGATGTCGCTGCCGTGGGCGACCGGCTGAAGCTCGTCGAGCGGCGACGACGATCCGTGCGAATCCAGCATCGCCAGTTCCGCGTCGCGGTCCGGGTAGCCGATGGAGATGCGCGCGGTGAACCGGTCCCGCTGTGCCTCGGGCAGCGGGTAGGTCCCCTCCATCTCGATCGGGTTCTGCGTCGCGATCACCATGAACGGCAGCTCCAGCGGGTAGGTGGCGCCGTCCACGGTCACCTGGCGCTCCTCCATGCACTCCAGCAGTGCGGACTGGGTCTTGGGCGACGCCCGGTTGATCTCGTCGCCGAGCACGATGTTGGCGAAGATGGGTCCGGGCTTGAACTCGAATTCCCGCAGTTCCTGGTTGAACGCGCTGACCCCAGTCAGGTCGCCGGGGAGCAGGTCGGGGGTGAACTGAACCCGCCGGACCGAGCAGTCGATGGACCTGGCCAGCGCCTTGGCCAGCAGCGTCTTGCCGACCCCGGGCACGTCCTCGATGAGCACGTGCCCCTCGGCGAGCAGCACGGTCATCGCGAGCCTGATCGCTTCCGGCTTGCCGGAGATCACCGTCTCCACGGCCGCGGCGACGCGGTGGGCGACCGGCACGAGCTCCTCGAGCCTCCTGCTGTCTGCCTGGTTCCCCGTGTCGATGACCACATGTCCTCCTCGCGTCAACCTCGGCGCGCTCCTCGGCTCGCCGGCTGAACTTCGGTCAGTCAGCCGGCGGGGCCGTGCGTCAGACAGTACGACGTGCGGGGCCGCGCACGCGACTCGTGGTCATCCTCCTGCCGCCGGCTTGGTGCCGGCTTGGCGCCGCCTTGCTGCTTGCCGCCGGCCACTGTGCCCGGCGCTCCACCATCGTGCCGGCCCGCCCGCCTTCCCCCACGGCGCTCCACCTTCGTGCTCGGCGAGTTCCACCGGGCGCCGCGTTCAGGCAATATGCCCGGTTAATCCCCCCGCGCAACCCGCTCCAGGGCGTATCCGGGCCTGTTCCATCGCGATCCTTCCCCACCGCGCTCCACCGCCGTGACCTCGGTCGTGTGGGGGAATCTGGCTTAGCTGGGCGCTCTAGCTCGTTGACGGTGGGGGAATGTGGAGTACAGTGGAGGGCCGTGGGGCAGATCAGGTCCCAACGAAGCGCGCGGGTGGGGGACTCGGGAGGTGAGGCCGGTGTTTCTCGGCACTCACACGCCCCGCCTGGACGACAAGGGGAGGCTGTTCCTGCCCGCGAAGTACCGCGACGAACTCGCGCACGGACTCGTCCTGACCAAGGGCCAGGAGCGGTGCATCTACGTGTTCCCGCAGGCGGAGTTCGGCCGGATCACCGAAGTGCTGCGGACCGCGCCGGTGACCGCCAAGGGCGTCAGGGACTACAGCCGGGTCTTCTTCGCCAGCGCGTCCGACGAGATGCCTGACAAGCAGGGCCGGATCACGATCCCGCCCGCGCTGCGGGAGTACGCGGCGCTGCAGCGTGACTGCGTGGTGATCGGCGCCAACACCCGCCTGGAGATCTGGGACTCCACCGCCTGGGCCAGCTACCTGGACCAGCAGGAGGACGCGTTCTCCGAGGCGTCGGAGGAGGTGCTGCCCGGACTTCTTTGAGCTGGCGCCCGCATCACGGGGTGCCCGGCGAGGTCTCCACCCGCGCTGGGTGGCCAGGCCGGCTGACGCCACTTCCCCGGCGCCAGGCGGACCAGGGCCACCTGCGCAGTGCCCATCAGCGCTTTTGCGCGGATGGGGACCTGGCCGGGCAAGCATGCGAGGCGCTTGTCCGGTGCTGCTTTCTCCAGTGGCTGAAACGTTCACGCGCGAAGGGGGGCCGATGGCCACGACGGGACCAGGGCACGTGCCGGTCATGATCGACCGGGTGCTGGCCCTGCTCGCGCCCGCGCTGCAGCCGGACGGATCGGTGCTGCTCGACGCCACACTCGGGCGCGCCGGGCACGCCGGTGCGCTGCTGAGCCAGCACCCCGGTTTGACGCTGATCGGCGTCGACGCCGACGACGCGGCGATCGAGCAGTCGCGCACGCTGCTCGCGCCGTACGCCGGCCGGGTCACCCTGGTCCGCGCCAGGTACGACGCGATCCGCGAGATCCTGTCCTCGCTCGGCCGGCCGAGTGTCCAGGGGGTCCTGTTCGACCTCGGCGTTTCGTCGCCACAGCTCGATGACCCCGGTCGCGGCTTCGCCTACTCCCAGGACGCGCCGCTGGACATGCGGATGGACCGGTCGGTCGGGCTGACAGCGGCCGACGTGCTCAACACCTACCCCGCCGCGCGGCTGGCTCAGGTGCTGCGCGAGTACGGCGAAGAGCGCTTCGCGCGGCGGATCGCGGACGCCGTGGTCAGGGAGAGGTCCAGGGCCCCGCTCACGTCGACGATGCGCCTGTCCGAGATCGTCCGCGACTCGATACCGGCTCCGGCCAGGCGGACCGGCGGCAACCCGGCCAAGCGCACCTTCCAGGCGCTGCGGATCGAGGTGAACGGCGAGCAAGAGGCGCTGCGGCTGGCCCTGCCGGCGGCGCTCGACGCCGTGGCGGTCGGCGGCCGGATCGTGGTACTCGCCTACCACTCACTCGAGGACCGCCTGGTCAAACGCGAGCTAGCGGCGAGCGCAGCCGACACGACGCCGCCCGGCCTGCCGGTCCAGCTGGAGGCAGCCCGGCCGCGATTCCGGCTGCTCACCAGGGGTGCGGAACGGCCAGCAGCGGCGGAAGTGGCGGCCAACCCGCGGGCAGCTTCGGCCC
The DNA here is from genome assembly GCA_963778075.1 of uncultured Actinomycetota bacterium. Lineage (GTDB taxonomy): Bacteria > Actinomycetota > Actinomycetes > Streptosporangiales > Streptosporangiaceae > JASHPR01. The sequence goes on from CAVZTJ010000003.1 coordinate 735,969, forward strand.
GCCTGCGGGCGGCCGAGCGAGTAAGGGCAGCGGCGTGACCCGCGGCTCAAGCACACACAGAACGGGAAGAGCCGGATGAATACCACGGTCAAGACGCCGCCAAGGAAGCCGGGCCGCCCCGCTCAGGGACGGCCGCCCGAGTCGCGTCAGGCGCGCCAGGCGGGCCCGTCCCGTCTGGGCCGTCCCGTCCGGCCGCTGCGCCCTGCGCGCCCGCCGCGGCCAGCCGGGACGGGCGGGACGGGCACGCCGACGGCGGCGCCCGCGCGGTCCCGCGCCGCGGGCGCGGCGCCAGACCTGCACGCCGCGCCGCGCCGTCCCACGTCGCGGACTCCCTTCATCCTGCTGCTGCTCGGCCTGCTTGGCGGCGGGCTGGTCTGCCTGCTGGTGATCAACACGACCCTGGCCGCGGCGTCGTACCGGATCGACAACCTGCAGCGAAGCAATGCGCTGGCATCGCAGCAGGTACAGCAGCTGCAGCAGCAGGTTGCGTCCGAGCAGTCGCCGACCTCGATCGAGCAGCGCGCGGCCAAGCTCGGCATGCGGCCGCAGCAGGTGCTCAACTTCGTTGACGTCAAGACCGGCCGCAGATACACGATGCCGTCTCAGGCTCAGGGAGCGTACGCCGTACCCGGATATACCCCGTGACACCGGGTGACGGCCCGGGGCGCCGCACGTCGGCCCCCCGCCGTCCTCCGGCCGCCCGCCGGCCGCCCCGCGAGGGTTCCGGGCGGCTGTCCGGCGGCGGTGCCAGCAGGCAGCGCAGCGGTGGCGGCCGGCCGCCCGCCTCCGGTGCTGGCCGGCCGGGCAGCACCACCGCGCGGGCCGGCAATCGCCGCAGCCAGGCTGCTCAGCGCGCCCAGGCCCGGCCGCCGCAGGCATCGTCCTTCCCCGCCCGCCCTGGCCTGCGCCGGGCCGAGCACGGCCGGCGCCTGAAGCTCTCGCTGGTATGCATGGGGCTCGTGCTCGTCCTCATCGCCGCCAGGCTGGTGCAGCTTCAGGGCCTGCACTGGTCGCAGTACCGGGCGCTGGCGCAGCAGCAGATGCTGCCATTGCAGCCGAACCCGATCCCGGTCCTGCGCGGCTCCATCACCAGCAGCGATGGCACGATCCTGGCGATGACCGAGCAGACCGATCTGGTCTACGCCGACCCCGTCCAGATACCGAAGGCAAAGCGCGGCCAGGCGGCCGCCGCGCTGTCCGGGCCCCTCGGCATGACCCAGTCGGCCATCCTGGCGCTGATCGATAACCCGACCTCGCCGCAGTACGTGGTGCTGAAGCAGAACGTGCCAGCCGCGGCCGGGAGCCGGATCAGCGCGCTCGGTCTGGAGGGCATCGGCGAGCAGGCGTCCTACTCCCGCGTCTACCCGAACGGCGACCTCGCCGCGAATCTCATCGGCTTCTCCGACACCGACGCAGCGGGCGACCTGCGCGGTGAGGCAGGGCTCGAGCAGGAATACAACTCCCTGCTGAGCGGGCGGGACGGCAGTGAGCAGGCAGAGATGACCCCGGGAGCCAACCCGGAGCCGATCCCCGGCACCGAGCAGACGCTGCGGGCGCCGGTGCCGGCCGGCAGCCTGAAGGTGACGATCCAGGCCGACATCCAGTGGTACGCGGAGCAGGCGTGCGCCGCGGAGGTCAAGAAGGCGCACGCCACGAACTGCTCGGTTGTGGTGATGCAGCCGCACACCGGGCAGATCCTGGCGCTCGCGCAGTACCCGACGTTCAACCCGGCGGACCCGGCCAGCGTGGCCGCGACCACCGACATCCCGGTGCAGAACGTGTTCCAGCCGGGTAGCACGGCCAAGGTCATCACCGCCGCGGCCTCGTTCGAGCGGGGCGGCCAGACGCCGATGAGCACCTACCCGGTGCCCGACCAGATCAACGTCGGCGGCTACTCGTTCCACGACGGGGAGTCCCACCCGACGCTGCGGTACACGATCGCCGGGATCATCGCGAACTCGCTCAACGACGGCATGGTGCAGGTGGCCCAGCACGTCAGCCCGCAGATCCAGTACGACTACCTCAGGGCGTTCGGGCTGGGCGAATCCACCGGACTCAACCTGCCGGGCGCGACCTCGGGGATCCTGCCGGTGCCCTCGAAGTGGTGGGGCGACGAGCGGTACACGCTGTCGTTCGGGCAGGGAATCGCCGTGAATGCGGTGCAGATGGCGAGCGTCTACGCGACGATCGCGAACGGCGGCGTGCGTGTCCAGCCCTCGATCGTCGCCGGCACGACCAGCGGGGCCGGAAGATTCACGCCGGCGCCAGCGCCGAAGCAGACCCGGGTTATCCAGCCGAAGACCGCCAAGGAGCTGATGGCGATCCTGCAGCAGGTGCCCATGGTTGATTCCCAGGGCGGCGAGCCGTGGGGCATCATCCCCGGGTACACGGTTGCGGCCAAGACCGGCACCTCTCAGGAGGCCGCGCCGGGGCATACCTGCCTGTGCGAGTACGGGTCGAGCTACATCGGCATCGTGCCCGCTGACAATCCGCAGCTCGTGGTGGCCGTGAACGTCCAGGACCCCACGAAGGGCGGTTATTACGGCGATGAGATCGCAGGCCCGGTCTTCTATCACGTGGCAAAGTTCGCGCTGCAGACGCTGCGGATACCGCCGGACAATGCCAAGCGTCCGCAGGTACGGCTCACGAGACCGTGAACAGAGGTAATCTCTGCCCGTGCCAGCCGACCTCCGCCCACGCTATGTCCCGCTGCGACCGCTCGCGGGACTGGCGGCGCTACTCGGGGTGAGGACTGCGGGCCGAGACGCCCCAGGCCCGCTGACCAGGCCGGGAACGCCCCGCGGGGTGTCCGGGATTACGCACGATTCCCGCCGCGTGCACCCCGGTGACCTGTACGCCGCGCTGCCCGGCAGCCAGCATCACGGCGCCAGCTTCTGCGCGCAGGCCGCTGCCGCCGGGGCCGCGGCGATCCTGACCGACCCGGGCGGCAAGGAACTCGCGATCCGGTCCGGCCTTCCGGTCTTCGTGGTGGGCGACCCGCGGTCGCGGCTGGGTGAGATCGCGTCCTGGATCTACGGCAACCCCTCGGGGAAGCTGACGCTGCTCGGGGTGACCGGCACCAGCGGCAAGACCACCACCACGTACCTGCTGGAGGCGGGCCTGCGGGCCGCCGGACACCTCGGCGGGCTGATCGGCGGCGTCCAGACCAAGATCGGCGACGTCGTGGCCGACAGCTGGCTGACCACCCCCGAGGCGACCGACCTCCAGGCGCTGCTGGCCACGATGGTGGAGCAGGGCGTGACCGCGGCCGCGATGGAGGTCTCCAGCCACGCCCTCGCGCTCGGCCGCGTCGCCGGGACGTCTTACGAAGTGGCCGTGTTCACCAACCTGTCCCAGGACCACCTGGACTTCCACGAGACGATCGACGACTACTTCGCGGCCAAGGCCAAGCTGTTCACGCCGCGCTACGCCCGGGCCGGGGTCGTGAACCTCGACGACTCCCGTGGCCGGATCCTCGCCGCGAATCCGCAGATCCCGCTCACCACGTACTCCCCGGCCGGGAACCAGGCCGCCGACTGGCGCGCGGCCGATGTTCGCGGCGGGGCGGACGGGAGCACCTTCCGGGTCATCGGCCCCGGCGGGGTCGAGGCCGACGCCTCGGTGGCCCTGCCCGGGCCGTTCAACGTGGCCAACGCGCTCGCCGCGATCGTGGCCCTGGTCGAGGCCGGCATCGGGATCGCCACCGCGGTCGCCGGCGTGGCTGCCTGCCCCGGGGTGCCGGGAAGACTCGAGCGGGTCGAGGCGGGCCAGGACTTCACCGTGCTCGTCGACTACTCGCACAAGCCGGGCGCGGTGCGGGCGGTGCTAGACGCACTGCGGCCGGTCACCCTGGGAAACCTGACGATCGTCCTTGGCTGCGGCGGTGACCGGGACCGCGCCAAGCGCCCGATGATGGGTGCGGCCGCTGCGGGCCTGGCGGACCTGGCGATCTTCACCAACGACAACCCGCGCTCGGAGGACCCGCTCGAGATCCTCGCCGAGATGCTCTCGGGCGCGCTGAGCGTGCCTGCCGCAGCCCGGGCGCACGTGATCATCGAGCCCGACCGGGCCGCCGCCATCGATCTCGCCGTCACAAGGGCGAGCAAAGGGGACGTGGTGCTCGTCGCGGGCAAGGGACACGAGCGAGGCCAGTACGCTGGCACCGCAGTCATACCCTTCGACGACCGCGAGGTGGCAGCGGGCGCTCTCGCCCGCCGCCTCGCCGCTGGGGCTCCCGACGGCGCACCCGGCGGGCCCCACGCGCCAGAGCCTGACATGGGGGACCTGTGATCCCGCTGTCCGTAGCCCAGGTATCCGAGATCGTCGGCGCCACCGCCGACCGGATCGCCGACCCTGGTGCGATCGTGATTGGGCCGGTGGTCATCGACTCCCGCCAGGCCCGGCCGGGCAGCCTGTTCGCCGCGCTGCCGGGGACCCGGGCCGACGGGCACGACTTTGCCGCCGACGCGGCCGCGGCCGGCGCCATGGCCGCGCTCGTCACCAGGCCGGTCGGCGTGCCCGCGCTGATCGTCCCGGACGTGCTCGCGGCGCTCGCCGCGCTGGCCCGCGCGGTCGTCGACCGGCTGCCCGGCCTCACGATCGCCGCGATCACCGGCTCGGCGGGCAAGACCACCACCAAGGACCTCGCCGCCCAGCTGATCGAGTCGCTGGGCCCGACGGTGTCCCCGAAAAACTCCTACAACAACGAGCAAGGCCATCCGCTGACCGTGCTGCGGGTGACCGAGGAGACCAGATACCTGGTGGCCGAGATGTCCGCGCGCGGCCCGGGGCACATCGCCGAGCTGTGCCGGATTTCGCCGCCGCGCCTCGGTGCGGTGCTGTGCGTCGGTCACGCGCACGCCGGGATCTTCGGCAGCATCGACGACGTCGCGCGGGCCAAGGCCGAGTTGCCGGAGGCGCTGCCCGCCGACGGCGTGGCCGTGCTGAACGCCGACGACGCCCGCGTGGCTGCCATGGCCGACCGCACCGCGGCGCGGGTGGTGACCTTCGGCCAGGCCCCTGGCGCCGACTACCGCGCGGCCGGGGTCGTCGTCGACGAGGCGGGCAGGCCCGGCTTCACGCTGGTGACCGGCGCCGGATCGGCTCCGGTGCAGCTGCGGCTGCACGGCGAGCACAACGTCGCCAACGCACTGGCAGCCGCCGCGCTGGCCAGCCAGCTCGGCATGGACCTCGCCGACATCGCGGCCGGGCTGTCGGCGGCGACCGCCCGCAGCAGGTGGCGGATGGAGGTGACCAGGCGGCCGGACGGGGTGACGGTCGTCAACGACGCGTACAACGCCAATCCGGAGGCCGTCAGCGCGGCGCTGTCGGCGGTGGCCGCGATGGCTGGCAGCGGCCGCGCGTTCGCCGTGCTCGGCTACATGACCGAGCTCGGCGACGAGGCGGAGGAGCTGCACGAGGAGGCCGGCCGCCAGGCTGCGCGGGCCGGCCTGGCCGGCCTGATCGTCGTGGGTGACCCGGCCGGGCCGATCCTGACCGGGGCCAAGGGGGAGCCGTCCTGGCGGGGTGAGCTGGTGCAGGTTCCCGACGCGCAGGCGGCGGTCGCCGCCGTCGGCCGGCTGGTCCGGCCGGGCGACGTGGTGCTCGTCAAGGCGTCGCGGGCCGCAAACCTGCAGCGCGTAGCGATGGCGCTGACCGGGGAGCTGCCGCTGTGAAGACCATCCTCGTGGCGGGCGGCGTCGCCATGGTGCTGGCGCTGTTCGGCACGCCGCTCGCGATCAGGATCTTCACCAGGCGCGGCTACGGCCAGGAGATCAGGGACGACGGCCCGGCCCAGCATCAGACCAAGCGAGGCACGCCGCAGATGGGCGGCGTGGTCATCGTGATCGCCTCGCTGATCGGGTACCTCTGCGGCCACGTGCTGACCAAGGACACGATGACCTGGTCCGGCCTGCTCGTGCTGGCGCTGATGAGCGGCCTCGGCGCCGTCGGCTTCGCCGACGACTTCATCAAGATCTACAAGCAGCGCAGCCTGGGCCTGCGCAGCGGCGCCAAGCTGGCCGGCCAGGCCGTGGTCGGCGCGCTGTTCGCCGTGGAGGTGCTGCACCACCCGGACGGGTTCGACATCACCCCCGCGGATGCGCGCATCTCGTTCCTGCACGACTTCGGGCCCGCGATCGGGCTGCTCCCGTTCGTGCTGTGGACCGTCGTCCAGATCGCCGGGTGGTCGAACGCGGTGAACCTGACCGACGGCCTGGACGGGCTGGCCACCGGCGCGACGATCCTGGTGCTCGGCGCCTACGTGCTGATCGGCATCTGGCAGCTGAAGAACGACTGCACGGCGTTCCTTTCCCCGCAGTGCTATCCGATCCGCGACCCGCTGGACCTGGCGGTGGTGGCCGCGTCGGTAGCCGGGGCCTGCTTCGGCTTTCTGTGGTGGAACGCGCCTCCGGCCAGGATCTTCATGGGTGACACCGGCTCGCTCGCGCTCGGCGGGGTCCTCGCCGGTCTCGCCGTGTGCACGAAGACCCAGCTGCTGCTGGTGATCATGGGTGGCCTGTTCGTGATCATCACCCTGTCGGTGATCATCCAGGTGGGGTCGTACAAGCTGACCGGGCGCCGGGTCTTCAAGATGGCGCCGCTGCAGCATCACTTTGAGCTGCTCGGCTGGGCCGAGACCACGATCGTGGTCCGGTTCTGGCTGATCGCCGCGTTGTTCATCGCGCTCGGCCTCGGCATCTTCTACGTCGCCTGGCTGCCGGGGTAAGCCGAATGAAAGCGGGGGAGCAGCACAACGCGGGTGAGGCCGCCCTGGCCCGGCTGGCCGACGGCGTCGCCGGGCTGCAGGTGCTCGTCAACGGGCTCGGCATTTCCGGCCCGCCGGTCGCCCGGCTGCTCGCGGCGCGTGGTGCCCTGGTCACGGCCGTCGACGGCCGCGACGACGACGTCAACCGCCAGGTCGCCGGGGACCTGGCGGGCCTCGGCATCACCGTCGAACTGGATCCGGCTCCGAAGCTTCCTGCCGGGACCGATCTCGTGATCACCACGCCAGGGTGGCGGCCGGGCACGCCGCTGCTCACCGACGCGGCGGCCGCGGGCATCCCGGTGATCGGCGACGTCGAGCTGGCCTGGCGGCTTCGCCCGCCGCGGCAGGACTGGCTGGGGGTAACCGGGACCAACGGCAAGACCACGACCGTGCTGATGCTCGCCGCGATGCTGACCGCGGCCGGGCACCGCGCGATCGCCGCGGGCAACGTCGGCCTCTCTGTGGTCGACGCGGTCACCGAGCCCGAGCCCTACCCGGTGCTCGCTGTCGAGCTGTCCAGCTTCCAGCTGCACTGGAGCTGCTCGGTGCGGCCGTTCGCCGCCGTGGTGCTGAACATCGCGGCGCACCATCTCGACTGGCACGGCGACATCGGTTCCTACGCAAGGGCCAAGGGGCGTATCTATGCGCCGGGAACGGTGGCCGTCTGCAACGCGGATGACCCGCGGTCGGCGGGGCTGGCTGCCACCGCGCCAGACACCGCACGGGTCGTGGCGTTCCGGCTAGGAGCCCCGGGTCCTGGAGAGCTCGGCGTGGATGGCGGCGTGCTGCTTGACCGGGCGTTCGGCGACCAGGCCGGGGCGGTCCTGGCCGACGTCGATGACGTGCGCCCGCAGGGCCCGCACAACGTGGCCGACGCGCTGGCCGCCGCCGCGCTGGCCCGGGCCTACGGCGTGCCGCCGGAGGCGGTCAGGGCCGGGCTCGCCGCGTTCCGGCCCGAGCCGCACCGGATGAGCCTGGTCGCGCGCATCAGCGGCGTCGACTACGTGAACGACTCCAAGGCGAGCAACCCGCACGCGGCGGCGGCGGCGCTCTCTTCTTACCGGTCCGTGGTGTGGATCGCCGGAGGTTTGTTCCGCGGGTCCGATGCCGACGTGGACCGGCTGGTCCGCGCCAACGCGCCGCGGCTGCGCGGCGTGGTGGCGCTCGGGGCTGACCGAGCCGTGATCCTTCGGTCATTGGCGCGACACGCCCCGGATGTCCCGGTCGTGGAGGCCGTTCGCACCGACACTGGTGTAATGGATCAAGTAGTGGCTGAGGCGGCACGGCTGGCCGCGCCCGGTGACACGGTGCTGCTGGCGCCGGCCGCCCAGTCGTTCGACATGTTCCGCAACTACCCGGCGCGAGGCGACGCGTTCGCCGCGGCGGTCGGGCGGCTCGCGGAGCAGCGATGAGCGCGCCTCCGGTCACGGAACAGACAGTCACGGCGCGACCCCGCACGCGGCCCGCGGCCGGGCGGGTGTCGGCCGCACTCCGGCTCCTCGACCGTCCGCTCACGTCCTACTACCTCGTCCTCGGCATCACGATGCTGCTGCTCGCGCTCGGCCTCGTGATGGTCCTCTCGACCTCGTCAGCCACGGCCATCCAGTCGGGCGGCTCGCCGTACGCGGGATTCCAGAAGCAGCTGATCGGTGTCCTGGCCGGGCTGCTGCTGATGTGGATCGCGGCCAAATCGTCGCCGACGCTGTTCCGCGCCATCGCATACCCGATGGTCGGGGTGTCAGTGCTCGGCCTGATGCTGGTGCTCGTCATCGGCCATAAAGTTCTGGGCGGCGAACGGTGGATTCCGGTCCTCGGATTCCAGATCCAGCCGTCCGAGTTCGCCAAGCTCGCCTTCGTGCTCTGGGGCGCCGACCTGCTCGCCCGCAAGGAGAAGGCCGGCCAGCTCGGCGAGTGGCGGCATCTGCTGATCCCGCTGCTGCCCGGCGCGGCGATCTTCAGCATGCTGGTGATGCTCGGCGACGACCTCGGCACGACGTTCATCCTGGTGATGATCTTCCTCGCGCTGCTCTGGGTGATCGGATCCCCCGGCAGGCTGTTCATCGGCATGCTCGGGCTGATGGGATTCGCGATGGTCATCCTGATCATCGTCGCGTCTTACCGGCTGAACCGGATCACCGGCTTCCTGCACCCGCAGGCCAACTCGCTGACGGTCGGCTGGCAGACGCTGGAGGGCAAGACCGCGGTCGGCTCGGGCGGCTGGTTCGGCGTCGGGCTCGGCGCCGGGAAGATGAAGTGGGGATGGGTACCCGAGTCCACCACGGACTTCATCTTCGCCGTCATCGGCGAAGAGCTCGGACTCGTCGGCACGTTGTGTGTCACATTGCTCTACGCCGGGCTGGCCTACGCCGGGATCCGGATAGCCCGGCGGGTACCTGACACGTTCATGCGCCTGGCCGCCGCGGCCGCGACCGCGTGGATCGTGGTGCAGGCGCTGGTAAACATCGGCGCCGTCATCGGGCTGGTGCCGATTACCGGGGTGCCGCTGCCGCTTGTCTCGGAGGGCCTGTCGTCCCTGCTGGTGACCCTGGTCGCGCTCGGCATGCTGATGTCGTTCGCGAAGCGGGAGCCCGGCGCCAGCCAGGCACTCGCCGCTGCTGGCCCCGGCCCGGCGCTGCGCGTCCTAAGCTGGCTTGGCCTGACCGGGCAGCGCAGCTGAGCTGGGCCGCGCCGGCCGGGCCTGTGCGACGTCCAGGGGAGGGAGGCGAGGCAACCGATGAGCGTCGTCCTCGCCGGAGGCGGTACAGCCGGTCACATCGAGCCAGCGCTGGCGCTAGCCGACGCGCTGCGGCGCGCTGATCCGAGGATCCGGATCACGTGCCTCGGCACCGAGCGCGGCCTGGAGACCAGGCTGGTGCCGCTGCGGGGCTATGACCTCGCACTGATTCCCGCGGTCCCGCTGCCGCGCTCGGTAAACGCGACGCTGCTGTCGGTGCCCGGGCGGCTCGCCGGGGCGGTCGGTGCCGCGACCGCGGCGCTGGATCGCGTCGGGGCTGAGGTGGTCGTCGGGTTCGGCGGCTACGTGGCCACGCCCGCTTACCTCGCCGCCAAGCGCCGCGGTATCTCGATCGTCGTGCACGAGGCGAACTCACGGCCGGGGCTGGCGAACCGGATCGGGGTGCTGCTGACCCGCCACGTCTTCACCGGGCAGCCGGGGACCAAACTCGGGAACGCCACCTACATCGGCATACCGATCCGCCGCGAGATAGCCGGCCTCGACCGGCTCGCGCTCGGCGACAAGGCACGAGCGCATTTCGGGCTGCGCCCCGACCTCCCGGTGCTGCTGGTCACCGGTGGATCGCAGGGGGCGAGGTCGCTGAATCACGCCGCTGTCACGGCGGCCCCCTGGATCCGGGCGTCGGGCGTCCAGGTCCTGCACATCGTCGGGCCCCGCTCGGACATCGACGTCCCGCCGGCGGGCGGAGAGACTCCGTACGTGACGCTGCCCTATCTGGACCGCATGGACCTCGCCTACGCGGCCGCCGACTTCGCGCTGTGCCGGGCCGGCGCGATGACCTGCGCGGAACTCACCGCGGTCGGCCTGCCCGCCGCATACGTCCCGCTGCCGCACGGAAACGGCGAGCAGCGGAAGAACGCCCTACCGATCGAGCAGGTCGGTGGTGGGATCATCGTTGACGACGCTCAGCTCAGCCCGGCGTGGATCACGGAAACGCTGCTTCCCGTGCTGCTCGACCCCGAGCTTGCCGCCGCCATGTCGCGGGCGGCGGCGGAGCCGGCCGCAGGGACGCCGACCGCTGGCTCGCTGCTGAGGTGCTGAACGTCATGCGGGGTGGCGGCCGGCGGGAGGGGCGGCAGCCGCGGCCGGGGCGGGGCGGGCGGGGTAGTGAGGCGGGGCGGGGCAATGAGGCGGGGTGGGGTAGTGAGGCGGGGTGGGGTAGTGAGGCGGGGCGCGCTAGTGAGGCGGACTGGGGCTAATGAGGGTGAGCCGAGGGGTGGGCTGAGATGAGCGGGAGGAACGCTACATGGGCCTGGTAGAGCCGGTCCCGGCGGTGCCGCTGGACCGGCTGGGGCGGGTGCATTTCGTCGGCATCGGCGGCGCGGGGATGTCCGGCATCGCGCGCATCATGCTGGCCAGGGGGGTATGGGTGTCCGGGAGCGACCGCTCCCCGTCGGCGCAACTCGACGAGCTCGCGGGCCTCGGTGCGACCATCTACGTGGGTCACGCGGCCGAGCACGTCGCCGGGGTGGACACGGTCGTCACGACGCCGTCGGCCATCGGAGACCGCAACCTCGAGATCGTCGCGGCGAGACAGCTCGGGATCCCGGTCATTCCCCGGGCGGCGGCACTGGCCTCCATCATGACCGGCAAGCGCGGCATCGCGGTCTCCGGTACGCACGGCAAGACCACGACGACCTCGATGCTGACCACCGTGCTGCGGCACGGTGGCGGCGATCCGTCATACGTGATCGGCGGGATCCTCGCCGAGACCGGCCTCGGCGCCGACGAAGGCAGCGGGGACTGGTTCGTGGCCGAGGCGGACGAGAGCGACGGGTCCTTCCTGATGCTGTCGCCGACCGCCGCGATCGTGACCTGCATCGAGGCGGAGCACCTGGACAATTACAAGGACCTGGCCGAGATCGAGGCGACGTTTGCCGCCTTCATCGGCAAGCTTCCGGGTGGCGGGCTCCTGGTGGCCGGCCGGGACGACCCCCGCGCCGCAGCCCTCGCTGCCGCAGTTGCCGGTACCGCGGAACTCCGGGTGCGGACATACGGGGAGTCGCCCGAGGCGGACTACCGGGTGACCGGGGTCACCGGGCTCGGCATGGCCACCCGGCTGACCGTGGAGCCGGGGGAGCGCGCTGCCGCGCCGGAGCCGGTCACGCTGACGATCGGCGTTCCCGGCAGGCACAACGCGCTGAACGCCACCGCGGCGTTCGCGGCCGCCGTGGAACTCGGGCTGCCCCCGGGCGTGGCCGCCAGCGGGCTCGCCGCGTACCGCGGCGTGGCCCGGCGGATGGAGCCGAAGGGCGAGGCGGACGGGGTGCGCGTGCTTGACTGCTACGCGCATCACCCCACCGAGATCGTGGCCGACCTCACCGCGGCGCGGGAGGTGGCCGACGGCGGGCAGGTCATCGCCGTGTTCCAGCCGCATCTGTATAGCCGGACCAGGTTCTTTGCCGCCGAGTTCGGCGCAGCGCTCGGGCTTGCCGACGAGGCGCTGGTGCTCGACGTCTACGCGGCCCGCGAGGCTCCCGAGCCCGGCGTCACCGGGATGATGATCGTGGCGGCGGTTCCCGGCGGCCGGGCCCGGTTCGTGCCGGACGCTGCCGCCGTGCCCGACGTGATCGCGGGCTTGGCCAAGCCCGGCGACCTGGTGCTCACCATGGGCGCCGGCGATGTCACGCTGCTGGGCCCCAAGATCGTCGCTGCGCTGCGCGAGCGCGCTGGGTGACCGGAAGATGGGGCCGGAACGCGACGTCAGCACAGGATCGCGTGTGCCCACGGCCCGGCCTGGCGACGCCACCGGGGAACAGGCCGCAGCCGGCCGCCGGGCCGATGATCCACCGACGCGGCCGGGCGGGCCTTGGAAGGCGGCGTTCTTCGCGCTGACCGCGGCCGCCATCCTGGCCACAGCCATCTGGGCACTGCTCGGGTCGAGCCTGCTCGTGGCCCGCTCGGTGCGGGTGACCGGGGCCCCGGCAGCGCAGCAGGCGGAGGTGCTCCGGGCGGCGGGCATCGCGGCGGGCACTCCGCTCATCCGGATCAACACCGCGGCCGTGGCCCGCCGGGTCGAGCAGATCACCCAGATCCAGTCCGCGCAGGTCAGCAGGGACTGGCCGGACTCTGTCGTGATCGCGGTCAGGGAGCGCACGCCAGCGCTCGTGGTGTCGTCCGGCGGGGGATTCGCGCTGATCGACCGGTTCGGCGTCGTGACCGGCCAGGTGGCAACGCGCCCGCCGGGGCTGACCCTGCTGGCATCCGCCCCGGCCGACCTGGCCTTGCTGCGCGGCAGCCCGGCAATTCAGGCGGCAGTGACCGTGCTGCGGCAGCTTCCGCCATCGATCCGCCCGCTGGTGCGCGCGGTGGCCGCGCCGTCAGCGGATGCGGTCACGCTGGACCTGAAACGCGGTATCACGGTGCTGTGGGGCGGCACCGACCGGCCAGCAGCCAAGGCCGCCGAGCTGAAGATCCTGATGCGCACGAACGCGTCCTTCTACAACGTGGCGAACCCGGACACCGCGGTCACCGGGGGATGACACCCGCGGAGGACGCTCCCGCGAACCTGCAACCGACAGGCGGCCGATCCCGCGGGCCGCAACGCCATTGGAATACGCGGGATCCGGTGCGGCGCGGTTAGTTGACCGCAGGTGGCGGACAACTCTACTGTCCGTACTAATCGGCAGCTTGACATAACTCTAAATCTCAAGTTGAGGGTGAGAGTTGACTCGCTGGAAACCGCGTAACGTGCCTGGCCGATGTTATTGGGGGCGAATTTCGGCAAGCTGCTAACACGTAGTTTTCCGAGGTTGGCCAGGGTAACTGGCGGCAACGGTGGCCAGCGGAAGCGCGAGACGGCAAACGAGCGGAAAGGTTCCCTCCTCGTGGCAGCACCGCAGAACTATTTGGCGGTCATCAAGGTCGTCGGTATCGGCGGGGGCGGCGTCAACGCCGTTAACCGGATGATCGAGGAGGGGCTCAAGGGCGTCGAGTTCATCGCGATCAACACCGACGCGCAGGCCCTGCTCATGAGCGACGCCGATGTGAAGCTCGATGTCGGCAGGGAGCTCACACGCGGTCTTGGTGCGGGTGCCGACCCCGACATCGGCGCAAAGGCCGCCGAAGACCACCGCGAGGAGATCGAGGAGGTGCTCAAGGGCGCCGACATGGTCTTCGTCACCGCGGGCGAGGGCGGCGGGACCGGCACCGGCGGCGCCCCGGTGGTGGCCAACGTGGCCCGCTCGCTCGGCGCGCTCACGATCGGCGTGGTCACCCGGCCGTTCGGGTTCGAGGGCAAACGCCGGGCGGGCCAGGCCGACAACGGCATCGAAAGGCTGCGCGGCGAGGTGGACACGCTGATCGTGATCCCGAACGACCGGCTGCTGTCCATCTCCGATCGCCAGGTCAGCGTGCTGGACGCGTTCAAGGCCGCGGACCAGGTGCTGCTCTCCGGTGTCCAGGGGATTACCGACCTGATCACCACCCCCGGCCTGATCAACCTGGACTTCGCCGATGTGAAGTCGGTGATGTCCGGGGCCGGCTCCGCGCTCATGGGTATCGGCTCGGCCCGCGGCGACGACCGCGCGGTGGCCGCCGCCGAGAAGGCGATCTCCAGCCCGCTGCTCGAGGCGAGCATCGACGGCGCACACGGCGTCCTGCTCTCCATCCAGGGCGGGTCCGATCTTGGCCTGTTCGAGATCCACGAGGCCGCCCAGCTCGTTTCGAGCTCGGCCGCGCTCGACGCCAACATCATCTTCGGCGCGGTCATCGACGACGCGCTCGGCGACGAGGTCCGGGTTACCGTCATCGCCGCCGGGTTCGACGAGTCAGATGCCGGCCGGGTCAGGCCGGCCGGCGCGGCGGGTTACGGCGCGGCGCAAGGCTCCGACATCAAGCCCGGCGGGGCGTGGCAGCCGTTCGCGCCGCCGGACAGCGCCGTCCCGCCCCCCGCGCAGCCTGCGCCGAAGGTTGAGCCCGAACCAGGTCCTGCCGCCGCGCCGGGCGCCGGGGACTCCGTGTCGGCCGCGAACAATGACAGCGAGGCGGACGCGAAGCCGCCGACCGCGAAGCAGGCGGCGGCCAACGGTCACACCGGCGCGAACCCGGCCGGGACCGGATCTGGCCAGCCGTCCGCCGATGAGGCTGGGTCGGCCGAACCGGGCGCGGCCTCCAATGGCGTGCCCGCGCCGCGTGCCGCCGATTCCGCCGCCACTGACGCCGCCGAGCCGTCGCCGGGCCCAGGCCGAACGAGCCCAGGAACGGGCGCTCCCTGGGTGCCGGACGCACCGAGCACCCGGCGCTCGTCCGTGGTTTTCGAGGAAGACGACGATCTCGACGTCCCAGACTTCCTCAAGTGAGCACCGAGCCACCGCGCAGCGGCGGCGATGAGCACCAGCCCAGGTCCGGCGGCGACGAGCACCGGACCGGGTTCGGACGGGCCGAACTCGGCCAGCGCCGAGCTGGCGCCCGGGGTGCATTTCCTGTTCACCGGGCGGGACGGCGGCGTCAGCGCCGCGCCGTACGACACGCTGAACCTTGGCGGAGCGGTGGGCGACGACCCGGCCGCCGTCGCCGAGAACCGGCGGCTGATCGCGCGGGCGTGCGGCCTGGCCGACGGCCGGCTGGCCTGGATGCGCCAGGTGCACGGCGTGGCGGTCCGATACGCCAGCGTCGGCTCTGCCGAGCATGACGCGGCCGGCTCTCCCGGGCGCGACGCAACCGGCCTTGCTGGGCATCATGCGGTCGCCTCTGCGGGGCATGACGCGGCCGACTCCGGCGAGTTCCGCGCGGCCGGGCAGGCGCTGCCCGAGGCCGATGCCTCCTTCACCGACGTCCCCGGTCTGGGGCTCGGGGTGCTGGTCGCAGACTGCGCGCCGGTCCTGCTCGCCGATCCCGAGGCGCGGATCGTCGGCGTCGCACACGCCGGCCGCGAGGGGATGGCGGCCGGCGTCGTCACCGAACTGCTGTCGGCGACGTCGGCGGCCGGGGCGGACCCGGCCCGGATGCACGCCGTGATCGGGCCGCACATCTGCGGTGGCTGCTACGAGGTGCCGGCCGAGCTGCGGGACCGGATCGCCGGAAAGGTGCCCGAGTCCGCCTGCGTGACCAGGAAGGGCACCCCGGGCATCGACGTCGCCGCCGGGGTCGAGGCGCAGCTCGCCAGGGCTGGGGTCGCGGCCGTGTCCAGCGACCCGCGGTGCACGGCCGAGACGCCGTCCCTGTACTCGTACCGCCGCGATGGCCGGACCGGCCAGCTCGCCGGCCTGATCTGGCTGGCGTCATGATGGCTCTGTGACCACCTCATTCAGGCCAGGCCCACGGTGAGTGACGCGCACGATGGCCGCAAGGGCGAGATTGCCGGGCGCCTGGACGCGGTCCGCACCCGGATCGCTGCGGCGTGCGATGCCGCGGGTCGCGCCAGCGACGAGGTCACGCTGATCGCAGTGACCAAGACCTATCCCGTCTCCGATATCGAGCTGCTTTGCGAGCTCGGGGCTTGCGATATCGGGGAGAACCGCGACCAGGAGGCCGCGCCGAAGGCTGCCGAGTGCGCGGCCCTCGGCGTGCCGGTGATCTGGCACTTCGTCGGCCAGCTGCAGAGCAACAAGGCCGCGAGCGTGGTCTCGTATGCCAGCTTTATCCACTCGGTCGACCGGTTGCGGCTGGTCGGCGCGCTCGGCTCACGGGCCAGGCAAGCGGGTCGCCAGGTCACCTGCCTGGTCCAAGTCAGCCTGGACGGCGACCCAGACCGGGGCGGCGCGTTCGGGCCCCAGGTCATGGCCGTTGCCGACGCCATAGCCGCCGAGGAAGGCCTTGCCCTCGGCGGCGTCATGGCCGTGGCGCCGCTCGAGTCGGATGCTGGCGAAGCGTTCCGGCAACTAGCGAAGGTGGCAGACACGATACGGTCCGCGCATCCCGGTTCGGTGATGATTTCTGCGGGCATGAGCGCCGACCTGGAACAGGCAATCGAGGCCGGCGCAACACACGTGCGCGTCGGTACGGCGTTGCTCGGCGGCCGGCGCGCGTTCGTCAGGTAATGTCCGACGCGTGGCACGCGGCGCGAGCGTGGCTGCGGGGCAGGCGTGACGGAGGACAAAGATGGCCAGCGCGATGCGCAAGATGGCGGTCTATCTCGGCCTGGTAGAGGACGACAGCCGCTACGACGAGCAGTACCAGGACGAGTATGGTGCCGACGAGTATGAAGAATACGGTGCCGAGTTCATAGACCAGAGCGATTCTCGCGAGGTGATCAGGCACGCCGAGGCGGGCAAGCTGCCGGAGCGCGAGCCTCCTGCCGTGACCATGCAGACCACCGATCTGGCCAGGATCACCACATTGCACCCGCGCACATACAATGAGGCTCGTACGATCGGAGAGCACTTTCGTGAGGGCACTCCGGTGATCATCAACCTGACCGAGATGGTCGACAGCGACGCCAGGCGTCTCGTGGACTTCTCGGCGGGCCTGATCTTCGGGCTCCGTGGGAGCATCGATCGGGTTACCAACAAGGTGTTCCTACTGTCGCCGGCGAACATCGAGGTAGCCGCCGAAGACAAGGCCCGGATAGCGGAACGAGGATTCTTCAATCAGAGCTGACGTGCCAGCCGGGCGCTGGCGTGAGAGCAGGGCTGGGTAGTGAACATCCTGAAGATGGTTCTCACCTACGTGCTGTGGCTCTACCTGCTGCTCCTCATCGGACGTCTGATCATCAGCTGGATACAGGCTTTCTCCCGAGACTGGCACCCGACCGGGGTCATCCTGGTGATCGCCGAGGTCGTGTATACCGCCACTGATCCGCCACTGAGATTGCTAAGGCGCTACATTCCAACGGTCAGGCTCGGTACTGTGGCCTTGGACCTCAGCTTCATGGTGCTGTTCCTGGTGATACTCATCCTGCTGGACGCCGTGGTGCCGAGGATCTGATCGGGTAGCGTCCACAGGGGACCTAGCTCGACGCGCCAAGGAGACGACGAAATGCCACTGACGCCCGCGGATGTGCGGAACAAGCAGTTCAGCACGACCAGGCTCAGGCCCGGCTACGACGAAGAGGAAGTGGATGCCTTCCTCGACGAGGTCGAAGCGGAACTCGACAGGCTGATCCAGGAGAACGAAGAGCTCCGGGCCAAGCTCGCCGAGGTGCTGCGCGGGGGAAAGGTGCCCGCCCTCAACGCTCCGCATGCCGAGGCCCCGGCCGATCTGATGCCGGTAGAGCCGCCTCGTCACGAGCCGGAGCCGGTGCGCCCGCCCGAGCCGGTGATGATGCCCACCAGGCCCGCCGAAGACAACATGGACACGGCGGCGCGCGTGCTGGCGCTCGCTCAGCAGACGGCCGACCAGGCGATCGCTGACGCGCGGCGCGAGGCCGACGAGACGCTCGGGCGCGCCAGGCGCGAGGCCGATGACATCCTTACCAAGGCCCGCCGCCAGTCCGAGCAGATCACCAGCGATGCCCGGGCCCGCGCCGAGAGCCTGGAACGCGACGCCCAGGAGCGGCACCGCCAGGCCATGGGTTCTCTCGTGCAGTCGCGTGAGGAGCTCGAGCGGCGGGTCGACGACCTGCGCGCGTTCGAGCGCGAGTACCGCAGCAGGCTCAAGGCGTACCTCGAGGGCCAGCTGCGCGACTTGGAGGCGGGCGCTGCCGACAGCGGCGTCTTCCCCGCCGTGGCCACCGGCCCGCAGTCGGCCGTGACCGCGGGCATGGGCCGCATGGATGTCCGTAACGGCGGCCAGTCGGCCGTGACCGGGTCGTATCCCACGCCCGAGCCGGTTAGCCACGGCGGCTTCCACCCGGCGGACTCCGCGCAGCACGACCGCCGCTAGACGGTCTAGAAGCACGTCCCAGCCCGGGCCGCCGATAGTGGCCCGGGCTGGAACGATCCGGTTACTGCCCGTGGAGCTTTGCCCGTGATCCGGTTCGGTGCCGTCCTCACGGTCGTACTCGTGGCCATGGGGCTGCTCGCCGGGGGGGTTCTGACCAACAGCCTGCTGCTGGTCTATCTGGCTATTGGCGTGGCCGCGCTGTCCGCCATAATGCTTGCCGTCGGCTTGCTGATCTGGCGGGGCGACATCTTCGGCGAGGCATCGGCCCGGCGGGGCGCCGCGCCGGCCGGCCTCGCCGCCGGAACCGCTGGAGCGGCTGGGACCCCCGGTACGGTCGGCACGGCTCCGGCTCCGGTGGGCCGGATGCCGGTCAGCCAGACGGCGGCGTCCGCGGCACTCGGACAGTCCACGTTGCTCGTCGGGGGCGGGAAGCCGACGGTCGGCCGCGATGATCCGGCTGGTCCGCCGCCTCCCGTGCCCCCGTGGCGGGATCTGCCCGAGCCGGAGGACCTGCGCCAGCCTGAGCGCTGGCGCGAGCCCGGGCGTCGGCAGGAGCCCGAGGGCCTGTCCGAGTCGGAGCGCTGGCCCGCACCCGAGCGCCGGTCCGAGCCCGAGGGCCTGTCCGAGTCGGAGCGCTGGCCCGCACCCGAACGGCGGTCCGAGCGCGAGCGGCTGCCTGAGCCCGAGCGAGGGTCCGAGCCGGACCGTGGGTCCGAGCCCGAGCGGCTGCGTGAGCCGGAGCGCGTGTTTGAGGCTGAGCGGTTGCCCGAGCCGGGGCGCAAGTCCGAGCCGGAGGATCTGCGCCGGGAACGACGGCTCCGGCCGGATCGCCCGGCCGAGCAGCCCCTGCCCGAGCAGCCCCTGCCCGAGCAGTTCCCGGCCGAACCGGCCGTCGAGCCCGAAGTCCAGGCCGGGCCGGCAGCAGGTATCGAGCCGCACGCCGAAGCCCAGGTCGAGCCGAAGGCCGACGTTGTGTCGCAGGCCAGAGCAGCAGCGTCGGCACCGGAAGCCGCGCCGGAAGCCCGAGTACCCCCGCGTGCCGAAGCCACCTCGGAAACCGAGGCCGCGCCGCACGCCGAAGCCGTCCGTGGAGCCGAGGCGGGGCAGCGCGGCGAAGCCGTCCGCGGAGCCGAGGCGGGGCAGCGCGGCGAAGCCGAGCCCGCCGCCGACGATGAGCGGGGCGCTGGCGGCGGAGCGGACGGGCCAGGCCCGGCCGCGGAGGTCACCATCGTGCCTGGCATCGCCAGGTATCACCGCAGCGACTGCATCCTGATCCGGTTCCTCGGCCCCGAGGACCTGGAGACCATGACCAGGCAAGCGGCCGAGGACGCCGGCTGCGTGCCGTGCAAGGCCTGCCGCCCCGAGCAGCAACTCGCCGACGCCTGATCACTCCGGTGGCGTCGCAGCGAAGTCCATCGTTGTATCAGACGACCGGCTAAAGGCCACCGCCGCGCACTTAAGGCCTTGACGGGCGGTGGATCGGCTCAGAGGGTGTCGTTCCATGATCAGGGAACCTGAGGTGCAAATACTGCACTCTGTGCTCCCCAGATCATGAAAATCGAATGCTTGAGCGAGTCTTGACTGGTACGGCTGAGGCTGACGGGACCAGTGGTGCAGCACGGAACGGCTCAGCCTCACGTCCGGTGCCGACCAGCCAGCACGCTGCCAGCTCGGACCGCCGGCGCCGCAGCGAGGGCGTGAAAGTACCAAACGACGGGCTAGCGGCCGTCGTTTGGTACATCCATGCGGTGAAGCCAGAAGACCAGGCCGAGGTCGGCCTCGACGTGCTCACGCGCATCCGGGTTGGCGCCACCGTCCGGCCGCGGGCCGTAGTCGACGGCCAGCACCTCGGCACTGATCAACGCCCCATGCTCGGTCAAGGCGGCCGCCAGCTCGGGGTCGGCGGTGCTCCAGCGAAGGGAGATGCGGTCGCTGACGTCAAGGCCGTCGCCCTTGCGCGCGTCCTGCACCAGCCGGACGACCTCGCGGGCCAGACCCTCCCGGCGCAAGTCCGGCGTGATGGCGATCTCGAGCGCGACGGTCTCGCCGCCCCCGGACGCCACGGCCCAGCCAGACCGGGGGACCTGAGTGACGATGACGTCATCGGGACCGAGACCCACCCGCGACCCGTCGACCTCGACCGAGGCCTTGCCTGCGGACCGCAGCTCGGCGGCCAGCGTGGCCGCGTCGGCGGCCTCGATCGCCTTGGCCACGGCCGGGGTCCCCTTGCCGAAGCGCCCGCCGAGCGCGCGGTAGTTCGGCTTCACCGTGTAGTCCACCAGACCCTCGGGCACGGCCGCGAGCGTGTCGAGCTCGTGAACGTTGAGCTCGTCGGCGACCTGAGCGGCCAGGTCGGCCGGCAGGTCCTCGAAGCCCGCCGCCCCGATGAGCGCCCGGGCCAGCGGCTGGCGGACCCGCACCACAGCCGCGGCACGGGCCGAGCGGCCTAGCTCGACCAGGCGCCTTGCCAGCGCCATCTGTGCGGACAGGCGCTCGTCGATCAGGCTGGGATCCGCCGTGGGCCACGACGCCAGGTGCACCGAATTGGGCGAGCCATCGGTGCGCAGCACGCCCCAGACGTACTCGGTCAGGAACGGGGTGATCGGGGCCATCAGCCTGGTGAGCGTTTCCAGGCATTCGTGCAGCGTGGCGAAGGCCGCTGCCCCGTCGGGCGTGCCGGGCCCCTCCCAGAACCGGCGCCGTGACCGCCGGACGTACCAGTTGGACATGTCGTCGATGAACCCGGCGATCCGGCGGCCCGCCGTGGCCGAGTCGAAACCCTCGAAGTCAGCCGTGACGTCCCGTACCAGCGTGTGCAGCTCGCTGAGCAGCCACCGGTCGAGAACCGGCCGTCCGGCGGGCGGCGGCGCCTCGGCTGCGTGCTCGACGGTCCAGGTCGCACCCTGCGCCGCCGCGGCGTTGGCGTACAGGACCAGGAACGACATGGTGTTCCAGTAGGTGAGGAGGATCTTGCGGACGATCTCCTCGAGCGTGGCGTGCCCCACCCGGCGGGTCGACCATGGCGAGCCCGAAGCCGCGAAGAACCAGCGCAGCGCGTCAGCGCCGTGATCGTTCATCAGCGGGATGGGCTCAAGGACGTTGCCCAGGTGCTTGCTCATCTTGCGGCCCTGCTCGTCGATGACCAGGCCGAGGCAGACGACGTTCTCGTAGGAGGAGCGGCCGAAGATCAGCGTGCTGACCGCCATCAGCGAGTAGAACCAGCCGCGGGTCTGGTCGATCGCCTCGCAGATGAACTGCGCGGGGAAGGAGCGCTCGAATTTGTCCTCGTTGCGCAGCGGTGCTCCCTGCCGCGCGAACGGCATCGACCCCGAGTCATACCAGGCGTCGATGACCTCGGGCACCCGGCGCGCTTCGTCGCCGCACTCGCGGCAGGTGATCACGACCTCGTCCACATACGGCCGGTGCGGGTCGAGCTCGGTGAGGTCGCGGCCGGCCAGCTCGGACAGCTCGGCGAGCGAGCCGACGCAGGTCAGGTGGTCTTGCCCGCACACCCATAGCGGCAGCGGAGTGCCCCAGTACCTGGTCCGGGACAGGGCCCAGTCCACGTTGTTGCGCAGCCACTCGCCGTACCGGCCGTGCTTGATCGTCGGCGGCTGCCAGTTGGTCTTCTCGTTCTCGGCCAGCATCTTGTCTTTGATCGCCGTGGTTCGGATGAACCAGGACGGCAACGCGTAGTACATCAGCGGCGTGTGGCAACGCCAGCAGTGCGGGTAGCTGTGCTCGTGCAGCTGAGACCGGAACAGCAGGCCCCGGTCGTCGAGGTCGCTGACGAGCGTCGGGTCGGCGTCCTTGAAGAACATCCCGCCGACCAGCGGCACGGTGTCCTCGAAGTGACCGTCGGTGCGGATCGGGTTGACCACCGGCAGGCCATGGGCGCGGCCGGTCTCCATGTCGTCCGCACCGAACGCGGGGGCCAGGTGCACGAGCCCCGTGCCGTCCTCGGTGGTCACGAACGAGCCGGTGACGACCACATGCGCGTTTGGCACGTGCACCAGGTCGAACGGCGGCTTGTAGGTGGCCCCGGCGAGCTCGGACCCGCGGATCCTGGCCAGGACGTGCCAGCCCTCGCCGAGCACCCGGCCGAACAGGGAATCGGCGACGACCACACGGTCGCCGTCGCCGGATTTCCGGGCGATCGCATAGGTCTCGTCGGGGTGAACGGCGACCGCGGTGTTGGACACCAGCGTCCACGGCGTCGTCGTCCATACCAGCAGGTCTGCGCCGTTGAGCTGCGGGTTCGCCCCCTCGGGAACGGTCAGCAGCGGAAAGCGGACGGTCACCGACGGGTCGGACACGGTCCGGTACACGTCCGGCTGACCCATCTCATGGTCGGACAGCGGGGTCTCGCAGCGTGGGCAGTACGGGGTGATCCGGTAGTCCCGGATCAGCAGCCCCTCGTCGAAGACGACCTTGAGCGACCACCACACCGACTCGATGTAGTCCGGGTCCATGGTGCGGTAGGCGTGCTGCAGGTCGACCCAGTAGCCCATCCGCTCGGTGAGCGCCTCGAACGCGTCCACGTGCCGCAGCACGGATTCCCGGCATCGCGCGTTGAACTCCGCGATGCCGTAAGCCTCGATCTCCTTCTTCCCAGACACGCCGAGTTCCTGCTCGACGGCCACCTCTACCGGCAGGCCGTGGCAGTCCCAGCCACCCTGCCGTGGCACGTGGAAGCCCTGCATGGTCTTGAACCTGGGGAACAGGTCCTTGAACACCCGCGCCTCGACGTGGTGCACGCCGGGCATGCCGTTCGCGGTTGGCGGGCCCTCGTAGAACGTCCATGGCTGCCCGGCCGACGTCTGGTCCAGGGACCGCTCGAACACCCGGCCGTCGCGCCAGCGGGCGAGGACCTCGCGCTCGATCGCGGGCAGGTCGACGACCGCAGGCAGTTCGGGGAACGGAAGCGCCGCCGACGGGAGGTTTTCGGGCGTGGCGGGCGCTGAAGGAGCGGTGGGCTGGCTGACGCCTGCCTCGGTCTCGTCTGGGCGCGGCATGGTGGGCGGCCTCTCCCGGGTTGTCGTCCGCCAGGTCCCCGGTCGCGGGGGTCCTGCCGGTACGGCTTCGCCGGAGGGACGAGGCTCGCCGGCGGCTGCCCCGCGGTACCACCCTCCTTGGCCACGATCGGTGCCTGCAGGCCCGTTTCGCAACCCTCTCGGTTCGGTTCTGCTGCCGGTTCTACTAAGCCTCGGCCGGCCGGGCGGCGGATGCCGCTGCCGGCAGGTGTCCCGCGACCCCAGTCAGGTGGATGAGGCGAGGCGCCGTTCTTCCGGCGGCTCCGGGGTGATCTGGTCCGCTGCGCGTATCCCCGGGCTCGCACCATCCCCGGTCGCTCCTGGCCGCCGCAGCGGCAGCTGTCCCCATCAATGCCGTGCAGGATGCAAGGATAGCCGATGCCCGCCCGGTTACCGTATCCGTTAACCTTCCCGCCGCCTATCCGGAGCGGGCTGGGCTTCCGCCAAGCCGCCGGCGGCCTTGTTTGCGATTGCCCCCGGTAAGCACTTATTCTCTCGTGACTGCTCGCTACGAAGATCATCACCTAGTTGCACCGAGGGAGGCCGGAAAATGACCGCTGCCGCGCGTTCGGGCGCCGCCGCGCTTCCGGTGCGGCAGGGGGAAAAGCGCTGGACCGAGGCCGAGCTGGCCAAGGTGCGCGACGCGCTCGCCGCCGAGGCTGCGGAGTTGCGTGCCGACATCGAGCGATCCGAATCGGACATCGCCTCCCGGCTTGGTGACGCAGTCGGCGATGCCGGGGATGATCAGGCTGACGTAGGGGCGAAGACGTTCGAGCGCGAGCATGAGCTGGCGCTCACCCACAATGCGCGCGAGCTCCTGGTGCAGACCGAGCAGGCCCTGGCCAGGATCGACGACGCCACGTACGGTAGCTGCGAATCGTGCGGGGAGCCGATCGGAAAGGCACGCCTGCAGGCATTCCCGCGCGCTGTGCTGTGCGTATCCTGCAAGCAGCGCGAGGAGCGCCGCTGACCGGCTCTGCGGCCGGCGGGCCTGACCGGCCGCCCGAGGAGCCCTCGCAGACTGACGGGCCGCCGATGGATGGACAACCGATGGACGCACCACTGCTGGATGCGCCAGACCCGGATGCCCGGCACCCGGGCGCGGCGCACCCGGACGCGGTGCGGCGCCGGAGCCCGCGGCTCGGCGTCGTGCTCGGCGTGGCCGTCTTCGTGCTCGCAGCGGACATCGTCTCGAAGATGATCGTGGTCGCGACCCTGTCCGACCGGCACTGCCTGGTTGGCGGCTTCGTTCCGTCGCCGCCGCCGGTCCGGCTCCTCGGCGGGGTGGTGACGCTCTGTGAGTCACGCAATCCGGGGGCGGCGTTCGGCATCGGCGGGACGTCGTCGACGATCGTGTTCACCGCGATCGCCGTCGGGGTGATCGTTTTCATCGTCCGCACGGCTCGGCAGATAAACAGCCTCCCCTGGGCGATCGCTCTGGGCCTGCTGCTCGGCGGGGCGACGGGTAACCTGACCGACCGGATCTTCCGCGCTCCCGGGCCGCTGCGCGGATGGGTGGTGGACTGGATCCAGCTGCCGCACTGGCCGGTGTTCAACCTCGCCGACTCGTCGATCACCTGCGGCGCCGTGCTCATGGTGCTGCTCGCGGTGCAGGGACGCCGGCTGGACGGGACCCGGCATGGCCCGGCTGGCGGCGCCGGATGACCACGTCCGGCCAGCGCCGGGTGCCTGTTCCTGAAGGGCTGGACGGTGAGCGCCTGGACGCCGCACTAGTCCGGCTGTTCGGCCTGTCCAGGGCCAGGGCGGCCGAGCTGATCAGGGACGGGTCGGTACTGGTCAACGGCCGGCCCGCGGCCAAATCGGACCGGGTCCCCGCCGGGGAGTGGCTGGACGTCACGCTGCCGCCCCCGCCGATAACGGCGCAGCCGCGTCCCGAGCCCGTGCCAGGCCTGGTCATCGTCTACGAGGACGACGACATCGTGGTCGTGGACAAGCCGCCGGGCGTCGCAGCCCACCCGACGCCGGGCTGGAACGGCCCGACCGTGCTGCAGGGGCTGCTCGCCGCCGGTCACACGATCGCCACCAGCGGCGCGGCCGAGCGGCAGGGGATCGTGCACCGGCTCGACGCCACCACGTCCGGGCTGATGGTGGTGGCCAAGAGCGAGCGCGCGTACAGCGCGCTGAAGCGGGCGTTCCGGGAGCGTGAGGTGGACAAGATCTACCACGCCCTGGTGCAGGGCCACCCGGATCCGCTGCGCGGCACGGTGGACGCGCCGATCGCCAGGCACCCGTCCGGCGACGGCAGGTTCGCTGTCGTCGCCGGGGGACGCCCGTCCGTCACGCACTACGACACGCTCGAGGCGTTCCGGGCCGCCAGCCTGGTCGAGATCATCCTGGAAACCGGGCGCACCCACCAGATCCGGGTGCACATGGCCGCGATCCGGCATCCCTGCGTCGGCGACCGGCTGTACGGCGCCGACCCGGTGCTGGCCGCCCGGCTCGGCCTGACCAGGCAGTGGCTGCACGCGGTCCGCCTGGGATTCGCCCATCCTGCGGACGGCCACCGGGTGGAATTCACCAGCGAGTACGCGCCGGACCTGTCCCGCGCGCTTGACCTGCTCCGCGACGAGTCGTGATCTCCGGGCAGCCCGTGATCCCCGGGCAGCCCGTCATCCCGGGTAGCCCGTGATCCCCGGCGGCCCGTGATCGCCGGGGGCCCGTGCTCCGCCGCGGGATGCTTACCCGGTGCGTGCCTCCACGCCTGCCTGGCGCAGCTGGCCGAGGGTCCAGCCCCGGCCGGCCGGGTCGAGCGGGCGGGTCGCGGCGCCGAAGATCTCCGCCGCCCGCCGGTACGACATCCGGGCCCGGCCGGTGAACGGGCAGACGTCCGCTCGCGCGGCGCGGGCCGGTGCCTTCCGGTCGGTCAGGAACACCGGGCCGGCGCTCCGGCCGGCGAGCAGCAGCCCGAGGAGCTCGCCGGTGCTGGCCCGCCAGCGAATCCAGTGCGAGCCGCGCGGCTGCCTGTCGGCCGGAGCGGCGCCGTGCACCAGGTCCAGGCGCCAGGCGTCCAGGCCGAGCACCTCATCCACGTGCGCGCCGGAGTCGTAGAGCAGCCGCCAGAACGCGTGCTCGCGCAGCGTGGCCTGCACCCGGAACAGGTCGGCGATCTGGCCACCGGTGAGCGCGGGCACCGGTGCCGCCTGGCCGGGCAGGTGCCGCAGCCCGGCGGTCGGATCCCCGCTGATCCACCCCTGGTCCTGCCACCAGCCGACCGCGCTGCGCAGCGCGGACAGTTCCCGGTTGACCGTGCGCGGGTCGGCCTGCGCCCCGCGGTCGGCCAGCGCCGCGGCCAGCCTCTGCCCGGCTTCCGCGCCGTCCAGCAGCGCGAGCGGCACGACCGGCGGCGCGGCCCCTCGCCGCCCGGTGCCGCGCGGCGGCCGCTGCCCGACCAGGGCCCAGGCCCAGCCGGTGAGCGAGATCCGGTAGACCCGGCGGGACGCTTCGCCGAGCGTGGCGTGGGCGAGATAACGGTCCACCGCCACCGCGTACTCCACCGGCGCCGCCACCGGCCGCGGTCCCGGCGGCGTCCCTGGCCGCTGCGCGATCGCCGTTTCACGACGCGGGCACATGGCAGGCCTCCGTTCCGGCTCCGCTGCGGGCTGGCGCTACATCGCCGCTTTCAGGATAACGCTCGCCCACGTGCGCATTTACTGCGGTAAATATCCGCAGTAAATAAAAGGCTAAGAGCGGCCAGCGCAATTATAATTTGCATTATTGGAATGCGTTCTGGCATCGTGGAATGCATGCCGGAATCGCTAAAGTCATCAACCATTAATCGCAGTAAATTCGTTGCGGCACAGCCCGCCGACGTCGTCGAGAGCCTTCACGGCGAGGCCGTACCCGATCCGTACCGGTGGCTGGAACAGGCCGCCGATCCCGAGACCGTGGCCTGGGTCAGCAAGCAGAACGAGCGCACGCAGGCCTGGCTCGCCGCGGTGCCAGCCAGGGCGCAGATCCGCTCGCAGCTCGGCGAACAATGGAATTACGCCAGGTTCGGCGTGCCGTTCGAGCGGGGCGAGCGCTGGTTCCAGACGCGGAACTCGGGCCAACAGGCCCAGCCGGTCCTCTACGTAATGGATGCGCCGCGCCGCGAGGGCCGCGTGCTCATCGACCCGAACGTGCTCAGCGACGACGGCACGGTCGCGCTGGGCGCGGTCAGCGTCAGCCCGGACGGCTCCAGGGTGGCCTACGCCACGGCCGCATCGGGATCAGACTGGCTGACCTGGCACGTGCGTGACGTTGCCTCGGGAGCCGACGAGGCCGGCGTTCTGGAGTGGTCCAAGTCCGAGGACGCCGAGTGGGCGAAGGACGGCTCGGGCTTCTACTACGCCGCGATGGACCCGCCGCGGCCGGGCGGCGAGTACCAGGACGTGAGCGCCGGGAAGCGGATCTTTTCCACCGCAGTGGCACCGCACAACGCGACGACGAGCCGGTGTTCAGCCCGGCATACCTCGGCGGGGCCAGGGCCTGGGGGCTGGTGATGGCAGCCGGCGGCGCCGGGGCGGTGCTGGGCGGGCTGTCCGCGCTCGGCCGCCGGCCGCGCCGCCCGCTGGTCGTCGCGATCCTGGCCACGTTCGGGTACCCGGCGCCGTGCTTTCTGCTTGCGCCGCACGCTGCGGTGGGCGCGGTAGCCGCCGGTGCGTTCGCGGCCGGCACAGCCAGCGCGTTGTTCAACACGTACTGGACCACCACCCTGCAGCAGCAGGTCCCCGCCGACCGGGTGTCCGGGCCAGCTCGTTCTCGACCTTCGGGGGGTTCGGGGTGGGCATGTTCGGGCTCGTGATCGCCGGGCCCGCCGCCGCGCTGGCCGGGCCTGGGCGGGTGCTCGGCGCCGGGGCAGCGTGGGCGGTGCTCAGCAGCCTGGTCGTGCTGAGTCTGCCCTGTCTATCCGCGCGATCACCTGGTCCGGCGACGGCGGCGCTGGAGCATCGATGTACCGAAAGGCCGCTTCTTACAGGCCCGTTGGTACATCGACAAGCCAGGGGCTAGCCAAGCGCGCGCCGGAACCGGTCGCCCAGGTCGGCCAGCCGCCCGGCGGGCTCGTTCGCGAACACAAGCCGCAGGTACCGGGCGCCGCTGGGGCCCCAGCCGTCCATCGGGGTGGCGGCGACCTTGCCCCGGTCGAACAGCAGTCGCGAGGCCTCCCCGGGGGTGAGCCCGAGCGGCCCGGTGTCGATCAGCAGTGACCAGCCGCCGTCCGGCCGGGCGACTGGGTAGCCGGCCAGCTGGCCCAGGATGACCTCGCAGCGCTGCTGCCAGGTCGCGGTCGCCGCGGCCACGTCTGCGTCGGCGCCCGGGTCGGCCAGGGCGGCGGCGACCGCGGCCTGGGCGATCCCCACCTGGCAGACCACGTTGGTCAGGCCGACCAGGTTGACGTCGGCGAGCACCGGCGCCGGGCCGACCACCCAGCCCACCCGCCAGCCGATCATCCGTAGTTCCTTGGACGCGGAGCCGACGGTGATCGTGCGGTCGGCCAGGTCCGGGTGCGCGGCCGGGTGGCTCGGCGGGCGCCCGTCGAACCGGATCCGCTCCATGGCGGCGTCATAGATGAGCCACGCCGGATGGTTCTCGAGCGCGGCGGCCAGCGCGGACCAGTGGCTGTCGCCGAGGACCAGGCCCGTGGGCATGGAGGGGCCCATCATCAGCACGGCGGCGGTGGCCGGGCCGACGGCGGCTGCCAGCCGCTCCGGGTCCACGGTCCAGCCCCCGCCGGAGGCACGGGTCCCGCCGGAGGCACCACTCCCGCCGGAGGCACGGGTCCCGCCGGAGGCACCGCTCCCGCCGGAGGCACGGGCCCCGCCGGGCGCGCCGCCGCCCGGCACCGCGGTGGCGGGGACGAAGCGGGGCACGCCGCCGGCCAGCCGGACCCGGTTGACCAGGCCGGCGTAGATCGGGTCGGTGAGCACGACCTCCTGGCCGGGCTCGACGGTGGCGAGCAGGGCGTTGAGAATGCCGTTCAGGCCGCCGGCCACGATGACGCACTCACCGGCCGGGTCATACCGCCGCCCCGCCAGGCGGCCCACGTGGGCCGTGGCCGCCTCGCGCAGCGCCCGGTGCCCCTGGAAGGGCAGGTAGCTGTTGGCCGCGTCGTCGTCGACGGCCGAGCGGGTCAGCTCGACGGCCACCCGCGGCGGCCGCAGGTCGGTGTCCAGGTTTTCCAGGCGCAGGATGTCCGGGTCGGCCGCGGCGTCCGCGGCGTCCCCGATCACGTCCACGCCGATGCCCGGAATATCGCGGAGTCGCGCGACCGTCATCCGCTGACCACCCTTCACGCTGGCGTAACGTTCAAGCGATATCTCTATATCACTATGCTGGTACGCATGGACAGCGCGCAAGCGGCCGGGCGCAACATACGCAGGCTGAGGACGGCGGCCGGGCTATCCCTGGCCGACCTGGCAGCCGCCGCAGACGTCAGCAAGACCACGCTGCACGGCCTGGAGCAGGGCGAAGGCAATCCGACGCTGAGCACGCTGTGGGCACTGGCCACCGCGCTCGGCGTGTCACTCGGCGAGCTGCTGGAGCCGCCCGCCCCGCCGGTCGCCGTGGTCCGGGCGGATGAGGGGCCGAGAGCCGACGGCGACGCGGTGCACGCGCGACTGCTGCACCGGATCGCGGTGCGGGGGACCGTCGAGGTGTTCGCGATTGAGGTGGACGCCGCCGAGCAGGCCTCGCAGGCGCATCTCCCCGGCGTGTCGGAGTGCATGGTGGTGACCGGCGGCGGGATCCGCACCGGGCCGAGTGACGCGCCCGTGGACCTGGCCGAGGGAGATTCGGTGCATTTCGGTGCGGCGAGCCCGCACCTGTATCAGGGACTCGCCGGGCGGAACACGGCCGTGCTGCTGATGCTGCATCCCGCGCCGCAACCCGGCGGTCCGGGCGGTTCCGGCGGTCCCGGCGGGTCGGCCGGGACCGCGTAGCTCGCCGCGCATTCCGGGCCTTCCGGTGCATCCGGAGTGTCGGGTCTGCGGTCTCGTCAGGTTCCGATAGGCTCGAGGAGCCGGACCTGAGCGTGCGCTGGGCGGCGGCCCAATCGGCCGTTGCCGCTGGTGTGACGTGGCGGTTCTTCCCCCGGCCCTTCGCTCGCGCCCTGCCAGGGGCGTCGTGACGCATGCCCGAAGGAGGCAGTACTTTCATGACGGCATCCTCGGCGGGCATGGGTACGGCAAACGCGGACGGGTTCGTTCACCTGCACGTGCACACCGAGTACTCGATGCTCGATGGCGCGGCGCGGCTGAAGGACATGTTCGCCGAGTGTGAGCGTGGCGGGATGTCGGCGATCGCGATCACCGACCATGGCAACGTCTACGGCGCCTACGACTTCTACACCAAGGCGCGCGCGGCCGGCATCAAGCCGATCATCGGCATCGAGGCGTACGTCGCTCCCGAGCACCGCAGCCACAAGCAGCCGGTCCGCTGGGGAACGCCGGCGCAGAAGGACGACGACGTATCCGGCGCCGGTGCGTACACGCACATGACGCTGTTCGCCGAGACCACGGAGGGCATGCACAACCTGTTCCGGCTGGCGTCGCTGTCCTCGCTCGAGGGCTACTTCCGCAAGCCGAGGATGGACCGCGAGCTGCTCGCCGAGTACGCCAAGGGGATCATCGCCACCACGGGCTGCCCGGGCGGCGAGGTGCAGACCAGGCTGCGGCTCGGCCAGGAGCGCCAAGCCATGGAGGCCGCCGCCGCCTACCGGGACATCTTCGGGCCGGGCAACTTCTTCGTCGAGCTCATGGACCACAACCTGGGCGTCGAGCTGCGGTCCAGGGAGGGGCTGCGCAAGATCGCGAAGGACCTCGCGCTGCCGTTCCTGGCAACCAACGACCTGCACTACGCGCGCGAGGCGGACGCCGCCGCCCACGAGGCCCTGCTCTGCGTGCAGACGGGCACGAACCTCGCCGACCCGAACCGGTTCAAGTTCGAGGGCACCGGCTACTACGTGAAGTCCCCGCAGGAGATGCGCGGTATCAGCGCGGACGAGGCCTGGCAGGCCGGGTGCGACAACACGCTGCTGGTCGCCGAGCGCGCGAACGTCGAGTTCACCAAGTCGAACCTGATGCCCAGGTACCCGCTGCCCGACGGCGAGACCGAGGAGAGCTGGTTCCGCAAGGAAGTCTGGCGGGGGATGGACCGCCGCTACCCGGATGGGTACGACGAGCAGCGCCGCACCCAGGCCGAGTACGAGATCGGCGTCATCGAGACCATGGGGTTCTGCGGCTACTTCCTCGTGGTCGCCGACTTCATCATGTGGGCCAAGCGGAACGGGATCCGGGTGGGACCGTGCCGCGGCTCGGCGGGCGGCTCGATCGTCTCCTACGCGCTCGGCATCACCGACCTCGACCCGATAGCGCACGGCCTCGTGTTCGAGCGGTTCCTCAACCCCGAACGCGTGTCCATGCCCGACGTTGACGTGGACTTCGACGAACGTCGGCGTGGCGACGTCATCCGGTACGTCACCGAGCGGTACGGCGACGACCGGGTCGCCCAGATCATCACCTACGGCACGATCAAGGCGAAGGCCGCGATCAAGGACGCCTCCCGGGTACTCGGCTTTCCGTACGCGCTCGGCGACCGGATCACCAAGGTGTTCCCACCGCCGATTCTCGGCAAGGACATGCCGCTGGCCGGTGTGTTCGAGCCGGATCATCCCCGGTACGGCGAGGCCAGCGAGATCCGCGCGCTGTATGAGGGCGAGGCTGAGGTCAAGCAGGTCCTTGATGCCGCGCGGGGGCTGGAGGGGCTGATCCGTCAGGCCGGGGTGCACGCGGCCGGGGTGATCATGAGCTGCGAGCCGCTGCTCGATCACATCCCGGTCTGGAAGCGCGAGGCCGACGGCGCGGTGATCACGCAGTTCGACTACCCCTCGTGCGAGGACATCGGCCTGCTGAAGATGGACTTCCTCGGGCTGCGCAACCTCACCGTGATCGACGACGCGATCCGCGGCATCAAGGACAACCGCGGCATCGAGATCGACCTGGAGACGCTGGGCCTGGACGACAAGCCGACCTACGAGCTGCTGGCCCGCGGCGACACCCTCGGCGTGTTCCAGCTCGACGGCGGCCCGATGCGCGGGCTGCTGCGGGCCATGCGGACCGACAAGTTCGGCGACATTTCCGCGGTGATTGCGCTGTACCGGCCGGGCCCGATGGCCAGCGCCCCGGTCTACGCCGACCGCAAGACCGGCCGGGCCGAGGTTGTGCCGATTCACCCGGAGCTCGCCGAGCCGCTCGAGGACATCCTCGGCGAGAGCTACGGCCTCATGGTCTACCAGGAAGACGTGATGTTCGCGGCGCAGAAGCTGGCCGGGTACTCGCCCGGCAAAGCCGACCTGCTGCGGCGGGCGATGGGCAAGAAGAAGAAAGAGATCCTGGAGAAGGAGTACGAGCCGTTCGCGGCTGGCATGAAGGCCAACGGCTACTCCGACGGCGCGATCAAGACCATCTGGGACGTGATGGTGCCGTTCTCCGGCTACGCCTTCAACAAGGCGCACGCGGCCGGGTACGGGCTGATCTCCTACTGGACCGCCTACCTGAAGGCCAACTTCCCGGCCGAGTACATGGCCGGGCTGCTCACCTCCGTCGCTGGCGACAAGGACAAGTCCGCGCTGTACCTGAACGAGTGCCGCCGGATGGGGATCAAAGTGCTCCCGCCGGACGTGAACGCGTCGACGGCGATGTTCACCCCGGTCGGCCCGGATATCCGGTTCGGCATGGCGGCGGTGCGCAACGTCGGCACCGCCGTGGTGGAGTCGATCGTCGCGGCGCGCAAATCCAAGGGCGCGTTCACCAGCTTCGCCGACTTCCTGCGCAAGGTGCCGGTGAACGTGTGCAACAAGCGCGTGATCGAGTCGCTGATCAAGGCGGGCGGGTTCGACTCGTTCGGCCAGCCGCGCAAGGGCCTGGTACTCATTCACGAGCAGGCGATCGACAGCGTGATCGACGTCAAACGCAACGAGGCGATCGGTCAGGACTCGCTGTTCGGCGCAGACCCCGAGGTCGAGTCCGTGTTTGACGTGCAGGTTCCTGTGGATGCGGGTGAGTGGGAGAAGCCGACGTTGCTCGCGTTCGAGCGGGAGATGCTCGGCCTCTACGTCTCCGATCACCCGCTGCTTGGCATGGAGCACGCGCTCGCCGCGAACACCGACTGCTCGGTCGCGCAGCTCATCGGGTCCGCAGAGCAGGAGCCGGCTGGGGGCGGCCGGGGGGAGCGTGGCGACGGCCAGGTAGTCACCGTCGGCGGGATCCTGTCCGGGGTGGCCCGCAAGGTGACCAAGCAGGGCAGCCCGTGGGCGGCGGCCACCCTGGAGGATCTCGAGGGCGCGATCGAGGTGCTTTTCTTCCCCGCCACCTACCAGGCGTGCATGTCGCTGATCATCGACGACGCGATCGTGCTGGTGAAGGGGCGGCTGGACCGGCGTGAGGACGTGCCCAAGCTGGTCGCGATGGAGGTGAGCGCCCCCGACCTGCCAGCCGACGGCCAGGGCCCTTTTGTGGTGTCGATCATGGAGGCGCGGTGCGTGCCTCCGGTGGTCGAGCGGCTCAGGGAGGTGCTGAGCACCCACCCGGGATCCACCGAGGTTCACCTGAGGCTGCTGACCGGCTCCCGTACCAAGGTCGTGCGGCTGGATAACAAGCTGCGGGTCAGGCCGTCGCCGTCGCTGCTGGCCGACCTGAAGCAGCTGCTCGGCCCCGCCTGCGCGGGCTGACTGCTGTCGCCCGCCAGCGCGGCTGGCTGCTGTTGCCCGCCAGCGAGTCAAATCTGCGCAGGTAGAATGGCGGCCAGGTGAGCCGGGAAGACTGGTCGGCGACAGTCTTATCGCTGGAAGGCTTGCCATGCAGCCCATCAGGTACCGCCGCGGGACAGTCCGGTGATCCGGCGCCTGCTCCGCGGCTCGGAGTGGCGCAACGACGTGCTGCGCACGAACCTGTGGCTGGTTCCGGCCATCGAAGTGCTCGCCGCCGTGGCGCTGTTTATCGGCACGTTCGCGCTGGACCGGGCGTCCTACGACGGGGTGTTCAGGGTCCCCGGCTGGGCGATCAGCGGGTCCCCGGACGCCGCCAGGCAGATTCTGACCGCGATCGCCGCGGCAATCATCACGGTCGTCGGCGTCGTGTTCTCGATCGTGATCGTCGCGCTGACCCTGACCTCGACCCAGTTCGGGCCGCGCATGCTGCGCAACTTCATCCGCGACCGCGGCACGCAGCTCACGCTGGGGACGTTCGTGGCGACGTTCGTCTACGCCGTGCTCGCGCTCGGCTCGATCGGCCAGGGCGATCACGGGGCCTTCGTGCCGCACATCAGCATCACGGTGACGCTGATGCTGATGGTGGTCGACCTCGCGGTGCTGATCTATTTCCTGCACCACATCGCGGTGCAGATCCAGCTGCCGCAGGTGATCGCCAGCATCGCCGGCGACCTGGCCGGGGCTATCGAGCTGCAGGCCGGCGACCCGACGGTGGGCGCCGACGCGCGCTACGCCGCGCTGCTGATCGCGGACATGGACGGGCCCGGCGGGGACGTCGCCGCGCCGCGCAGCGGCTACCTGCAGTACATCCAGCACCGGACGCTGGTCAACATCGCCACCGAAAAGGACGCGGTGATCCACCTGCGCTACCGGCCCGGCCACTTCCTGGTCCAGGGTCACCCGTACGCCACCGTGTGGCCGGCCAGCGCGGCCGACCAGGTGGCACGCGAGCTCGCCAGGGCCCACGTCACCGGCCCGTACCGGACTCTGGCCCAGGACGTCTCGTTCGGCGTCGACCAGCTCGTCGAGATCTGCATCCGGGCGCTTTCGTCGGCGGTCAACGACACGTTCACGGCGCTGACCTGTATTGACTGGATCGGCGACAGCCTGTGCAAGGTGACCGGCCGGTGGCAGCCGACCCGCGTCTACCGGGACCCGGCCGGCACGGTGCGGCTGATCGCGACGCAGGTTACCTACCAGCGCCTGGTTCAGCGCGCCTTCGAGAAGGTTCGCCAGAGCGGCCGCGGCATGCCCGCGGTGATGATCAGGCAGCTCGACGCGCTAGCGAAGATCATGGAACGGGCGACCGCGGCGGACGACTGCGCGGTGCTGCTCGACCAGGCGGCGATGATCCAGCGGCTGAGCGAGGCAACGGTCGACGAGGAGTCGGACCGTAACGACGTCCGCCGCGCCTACCGGCGGGTGCTTGACGTGCACGCCGGGGCCACCGCGACGGCGGTGGCCCCGGCGACGTAGCCGCGGGCCAGCGGGCTGCGCGTCCCGCTTCTGCAGCAGGCGGGCTGCGCGTCCCGCTTCTGCGGCAGGCGGGCTGCGCGTCCCGCTTCTGCGGCAGGCGGGTTACGCGTCCCGCTTCTGCAGCAGGTAGGCGGCGATCGCCAGCAGCACAGCGGCCCAGAGGCAGAACACGCCGAAGCCCTCCCAGGCGGAGAGCACGTTGCCGCTGCCCGTCGGGTGCGCCTGACCGATCAGCGTGCCTGCCTGCTCCGGCAGATAGCCGTTGACGTGCGCGCCCCAGCTGCTGGGCAGCAGTCCGGACAGGATCGGCAGCACGAACACGACGCCGATGGCGGTGGTGATGCCGCCCGCGGTGTGCCGGATGATGCCGCCGATCGCCAGCGAGAACAGGCCGAGCACGGTCAGGTAGAGCCCCGAGCCGAGGACCGCGCGGGTGACGTTGTGGTCGCTGAGCGACACCGGCACGTGACTGTGCAGGATCGCCGAGCCGATGAAGAACGAGCCGAACGAGATGATCTCGCCGAGCACGAACAGCAGCACCGCGAACACCACGCACTTGGCCGTCAGCATCCACAGCCGCCGGGGCACGGCGAGCAGCGAGGCGCGGATGACCCCGGTCGAGTACTCGGTGGTGATCACCAGCACGCCCAGCACGCAGAGCGTCAGCTGGCCCAAGCCAAGCCCGGCGCCCAGGATGAAGCCGACCGGGTCGGTGGCCACCGACACATCCCGTGACGCCGCGTGCGGGCCGTTCCAGTTCGACACCGTCAGCCACGTGAACAGCGCGGTAAAGCCGAGAGTAATCACGACAAAGATGATCAGCGTCCAGAACGTGGACCGCACCGAGCGGATCTTCGTCCATTCGGAGGCGAGCAGGCCGCCGATCCTCGGGCGCGGCTCTGCCGCCAGGGCCGGCGCGGCCGGCGCCACGGGTGCGGGCGATGTGGTCGTCATCGGGTGCTCCCTTCGGCCGCGTTCACCGCAGCCGGGCCATGCTGACCGAACTCCAGGCTGCCGGACGTCAACTCCATGAACGCCTCCTCGAGCGAGGCCATCGGGGTCAGTTCGTGCAGCACGACCGCCTTGGCCGCCGCGATCTCGCCGATCCGGGCAGCCTCCAGCCCGGTGACCGTCAGCAGCTCGGCGCCGTTGCCGTTGGCGGGATCGCCTGGCCTGGGCGGGCCGCCGGCCGTGACCTTTCCGCCAGCCTCGGTGATCAGCTGTGTCAGCCGCTCCCTCTCGGGGCTGCGCACCCGGACCGACTTGTCGGCGCTGCGGGAGATCACCTCGTCCGTGGTCGACTCGGTGATGAGCCGACCCCGGCCGATCACGATCAGGTAGTCGGCGGTGACCGCCATCTCGTTCATCAGGTGGCTGGACACCAGGATCGTCCGGCCCTCCGACGCCAGCTGCTTCATCAGGTTCCTGATCCACAGCACGCCCTCGGGGTCGAGGCCGTTCACGGGCTCGTCGAGAAGGAGGACCTGCGGGTCGCCGAGCAGGGCCGCGGCGATGCCGAGCCGCTGGCTCATGCCGAGCGAGAACGAGCCGGCCCGCTGATTGGCCACCTCGCGCAGGCCGACCAGATCGAGCACCTCGTCCACCCGGGTCCGCGGCAGCCCCTGGGTCTGCGCGAGGAACAGCAGGTGGTTGCGGGCGCTGCGGCCCGGGTGCACCGACTTGGCCTCGAGCAGGGCGCCAACGGTGGTCAGCGGGTTGGCCAGGTCGTGGTACGGCCGGCCGTTGATGGTCGCGGTTCCGGACTCCGGGTAGTCGAGGCCGAGAATCAGCCGCATCGTGGTGGACTTGCCCGCGCCGTTTGGCCCGAGGAACCCCGTCACCCGGCCCGCCTCGACCGTGAAGCTCAGGTTGTCGACGGCCAGTTTTTCGCCGTATCGCTTGGTGAGATCGCGTACTTCGATCATGCAGCTGCTTCCTTGTGCGAGTTCGGAGATCGCGGGCCAACTCGAGATCGCGGGCGGACTGCAGCACCCCGGCCTAAGCTAGCAAGGTTTCTCAGCGCCCCGTGATGTCCAGCTAGCGTGTCTATTAAAAAGTGATATCAATATAGGCCAGGGCCGGTCAAGCGATTTAACCGCCCCTCCCTGCACCGGATTATCTCATATCCGGACATGCCCGAAGACGCCGGATACCGGCCAGCGCGCGAAGGTCGCCGCGACCTGCCCGTACGCCGGAAAGCCAGGCGGCGCGGGCGACCGCCGCGCCGACCGGGGCGGCCTGTCACGTACCCTGCTGCACAGGATGGCCGAACCCAGTCAGCATGAGATTCCGCCCAGCCCGGACCGGCGTCGACCCGGCAGTGGGCCGATGCTCGGCATGCCCGCGGTCGTGATCGCGGTGGCCGCCGTGCTGGTAGGAACGGCGGTGCTCGGCGTCGCGGCAGGGTTCACCTGGGCCGCGGTGGCGCCGCGCGCGCTCGCGGTCGTGGCCGGCCGCGGCTCTGCCGACGTGGTGAACCCGGAGACCAACGCGTTCATCGCGGCGGATGGCTGGTTCACCCTGCTGACGGCGGTCGGCGGCATCGTCTCCGGTCTGCTCGGGTACGTCCTCACGGTCCGGCGGCACGGCCCGTTCGCAATGGCCGCTGTCGTGGTCGGCGGGCTGCCCGCCGCCCTGATTGCGATGTGGATCGGGCGGCAGTCCGGCACCGCCGGCTTCAATCACGCCCTCGAGGTTGGCCAGTCGGGCGTGCTGGTGCAGGCGCCCCTCTCGCTCGGCGGCATCGGCGCGCTCGCGTTCTGGTCGCTGTTCGCCGGCCTGACCGCCGGGGGCATCGAGGTGGTCAGCCAGATCAGAGAGCGCCAGGCAGCCCGGGCGCGGGTCTCGTACGGCCCGCCTGGGCCGTCGCCGGTCCCCGGGACGGAGGGGCCCACCGGCTAGCGCGACCGGACCTGGCGGCCGCGCCGGAACGCGATGTGGCCCGGCCGCGGGGAGCGGCCGGGCCACATCTGTGCCCCCGGGGAAGGCTGACAGGCGTTGCTGTCAAGGCCTTCACAGATCGTAACAGATGAATGACTACGTGTAACGTCAACAACACGATCAGGCGGCGGCCATCGCGGCTCCGACGATGCCCGCGTCGTTGAGCATGCCCGCCGGCACGACCTTGGCGCGCAGCCCGGTCAGCAGCGGCAGGAACTTCTCCGACTTTTTGCTGATGCCGCCGCCGATGATGATCAGCTGCGGCGACAGCAGCTGC
Organism: uncultured Actinomycetota bacterium; assembly: GCA_963778075.1. Lineage (GTDB taxonomy): Bacteria > Actinomycetota > Actinomycetes > Streptosporangiales > Streptosporangiaceae > JASHPR01. Next base: position 774,744 of record CAVZTJ010000003.1, read on the forward strand.
TCCATGTGCTCCAGGTACTCATCCACCCGCCCGGCCCACTTGCCCCAGCTGAGGTCGTGCTCTTCCCGGACCAGCTCGGAGGCGCGCTTCTCCGCGTCCTTGCCGCGGATCTCGATGTGGCCGAATTCGGTGTTCGGCACCAGGATGCCTTCGGTGAACAGCGCGCTGCCGATCCCGGTGCCCAGGGTCAGCATCAACACGGTGCCCTTCTGGCCGACACCCGCGCCGAACTTCATCTCGGCAAGCCCCGCGGCATCTGCGTCGTTGATCACGGTGACCGGCTGGCCCGTCACCCGGCCGAACAGCTCGTGGGCGTCGACGTCGATCCACGACTTGTCGACGTTGGCGGCGGTCTTGATCACGCTGTTTATCACCACGCCGGGGAACGTGATGCCGACCGGGCCGGTCCAGGAGAAGCCCTCGACCTGCTGGCGAACCACCTCGGCGACCGCGTCCGGCACCGCCGGGTGCGGAGTATCGATCTTGACGCGCTCGGCCGTCAGCTTTCCCGCGCTCAGGTCGACCGGCGCGGCCTTGATGCCCGTGCCGCCGATGTCAATTCCCAGTACGTCAGCCATGCCGCCTCCGTCATTTCCGCTGTTCCCCTCCCAGGGTGCGAGGCCAGCGTAGGCACGTCTGCGGCTGGGTTGCCAGCCGGGCCGACTTCCGCTGCCCCCACGTGGCCGGCTGTTCACCGCGGCGTAATCGCGGCACGATTGACTGGGCCGACTAGCTGCAGCAGGAGGACACCGGGCCGTGGAACGTGTGGTGGTGGTCGGCGGCGGGGTGCTCGGCACGATGCACGCGGTGTCCGCCCGGCGGCGCGGGCTCGACGTGCTGCACATCGAGCGCGAGCCCGAGCCGCGCGGCGCGAGCGTCCGTAACTTCGGCCTGATCTGGGTCAGCGGCCGCGCTCCCGGGCCGGAGCTGAGCCTGGCGCTGCGGGCCAGGGCGGGCTGGGAGGAACTGGCCGCCGAAGTGCCTGGCACCGGCTTCCGGCCGAACGGCTCACTGACGCTGGCCAGCGACGAGGCGGAACTAAGGCTGCTGAAGGAGGCGGCCGCGCTGCCGGACGCCGCGATCCGCGGGTTCGAGGTCCTCGACGCGGCAGCGGCCCGCGAGGTCAACCCGGCGCTGCGCGGCGAGTTCGCCGGCGCGCTGCGCTGCCGCAGGGATGGCGCGGTCGAGCCGCGGCTGGTGCTGCCCGCGGTCCGCGAGCACCTGCTGGCCGGCGCAGGCGCGCCGGCCGGGTACCGGTGGCTGGCTGGCCGCGAGGCGGTCGAGATCGCGCCGCACGCCGTCCGCGACCACACCGGCGAGTGGCACCGCGGCGATCTGGTGGTGATCGCCACCGGCGCCAACCACACCGGCGTCGCAGGCCCGTACCTGGCCGGTCACCAGCGGCCGCCGGTGCGGCGGGTCCGCCTGCAGATGATGCAAACCGCGCCCTTCGACGGCCGGCTGACCACCTCGGTGGCCGACGGCGACTCGCTGCGCTACTACCCGGCCTTCGACCTGCCCGGCAGGGCCAGGCTGGGGCCGCAGGCACCGGCCGCCGCGGCCACAGCCGCGCAGCTGCTGCTCGTGCAGCGGCTCGACGGCGGCCTCACGATCGGCGACACGCATGAATACGACGAGCCGTTCGCGTTCGACGTGGACGAGGACGCCTACGACCACCTGCGGGCAAGGGCGCAAAAGCTGCTCGGCTCGCCGCTGCCGCCGACGCAGCGACGGTGGGCCGGCGTCTACAGCCAGGTCACCGGCACCGAGCTATATCACAGATCCCAGATCGCGCCGGGCGTCATCCTGGTCACCGGACCGGGCGGCCGGGGCATGACCTGTGCACCTGCTATCGCCGAGGAGACATTCACGTGACAGCGATGCCGATCACCGTCGCCTGCCTGGACATGGCGGGCACCACGGTTGCCGACGACGGCAGCGTGATCGCCGCGTTTTCCGCCGCGGTGGGGCAGTTCGGGCTGCCGGAGGGCACGCAGGGTTACGACGACGCGCTGGCGTACGTGCGCCAGACCATGGGCCAGTCGAAGATCGAGGTGTTCCGGCACATCCTCGGCGCCGAGGATGCCGCGCAGCAGGCCAACGCCGCGTTCGAGGAGCGCTACGCCCGCTCGGTGCGAGGCGGCGACGTCGAGCCGTTGCCGGGCGCGACCGAGACCTTCGCCGCGCTGCGCGCGGCGGGGATCAAGGTGTGCCTGGCCACCGGGTTCTCGCCAGCGACCAGGGACGCCCTGCTCGACGCGCTCGGCTGGCGGCCGCTGGTCGACCTGGTGCTCTCGCCCGCCGACGCCGGCCGCGGCCGCCCGTGGCCAGACCTGGCGCTCACCGCGCTGCTGCGGCTGGGCGGGGGAGCGGTCGCCGAGCTAGCCGTGGCCGGGGACACGCCCAGCGACGTCGAGTCTGGGCTGCGGGCCGGCGCCGGCCTGGTGGCTGGCGTACTCACCGGCTCGTCCACCCGCCAGGAGCTCGAGCAGGCCAAGGCGCCGGTGATCCTGGACACGATCGCCGACCTCATCCCCCTCGTCGGCGCCTGACTCCGGCGAGCGCACACCTGGCACTCCGGCCAGCGCGCCCGACAGACCCTGTTTTCCATGATCGTGGTGGAAAAAGACGCGTGGGCGGTCGTTATCTACCACGATCATGGAAATGCGCGAGTGCGGCGGCCGGGGTGGCGCAGCCAGGCCGAGTGGGATGGGTGGCGCGGCTACGCGGGTGCGGCGGGCGGGTGCACCAGGCCTGCGAGGGCGGACAGCACGTCGGCGACGGCACCGTCCGGGGTGATGGCGGGGTCGTCCAGGGCGAGCGGGATGCCGACGCCGTCGACCAGGGCGATCGTGAGCACGGCGATCTGCTCGGGGCTCAGCCGGGGCGTAAACGTGCCCGCCTCGCTGCCCCGCCGGACTACGTCCGCGACCAGCCGCCGCCAGGCGCCGTAGTCGCGCAGCGCGTCGGCCCGCATCTCGGCATCCCTGATGCCGAAGTGCCAGGACTCGATCCACAGTCGGCCGGACCCGGCTGCCCCGGTTCGTCCGGTCCCGGCCCCGGCCGCGTCGGTCCTGGCCCCGGCCGCGTCGGTCCTGGCCCCGGCCGCGTCGGTCCTGGCCCCGGCCGCGTCGGTCCTGGCCCCGGCCGCGTCGCGTCCTGGCCCCGGCCGCGTCGGTCCCGCCCGCCCCAGCCCCGCCCGCGCCAGCCTGGTAGCCGCGCAGTGCGCTGGTAACGACGTGGGCGAGTTGCTGCCACGGGTCGTCCAGCCCGGCGAGGTCGGCTTCCAGCGCAGCGATCTCGGTGCCCGACGCGTGCCGGAACGCGGCGACGAGCAGGTCCTCGCGAGAACCGAAGTAGTACTGCAGCGTGCTGACCGGCACGCCGCTCTCCGCGGCCACGTCGGCGAACCTGGTGGCGTCGGCGCCGCGCTCGGCGATCACCCGGCCGGCCGCCTCGAGGACCGCCACCTTGCGCCTTCCGGCCCGTCGCTGGCCGCGGCCGACCGGGCGGGCGCCGCTGCCCGCCAGGTCGGCCTGCACTGCCTGACTGGCAGCCATCACGCCGGCTCCATCGCGGGGGCCGGCGCCGGAGCGGGCGATGGAGCGGGCTCCGGAACAGCCACCTCGTCGCGGACCGGCGCTACCGCAGCGCGGTCGTCGTCCACCAGGACCGGCGCGACCGCCGCGCGGTCGCCGGCCGGCGCCGCGTTGTCATCGGCCACCGCGAGCGGCGGCAGCGTGCCGGTGGTGAAGAACGCGGGCAGCCAGCGCCGGGCCGCCAGCATCAGGGCGACGCCGACCAGCAGCGACCCCGCGCCAATCAGGAACACACCGCCGATGCCGTCGAAGCTCGAGTAGCTGCTCGCGGCCGGCCAGTACGAGACGATCGACAGGACCAACGCGGCCAGCAGGGCGAGGCCGCCGAACCCGGGCAGGATCCCCTTGAAAACCAGCGCGCGCACGCTGCCAAGCAGATCACGCCGGAAGAACCAGACGCAGGCGAACCCGGTCAGCCCGTAGTAGAACGCGATCAGCAGCCCGACCGAGGCCGCGGAGTCGGCCAGCACGTTCTGCGACGCCACGGTCGGCACCACGAAGAACACCGCCGAGGCGGCGCCCATGACCACGGTCGCCACCGTGGGCGTCAGGAAGCGCGGGTGCATCCGGGCGAACGTCCGCGGCAGCGCCCGGTGCACGGCCATGGCCAGGACCGCGCGCGCCGTCGGCATGATCGTGGTCTGCGTGGACGCGGTCGCGGCCGGCTTCGGCTTCCCGCTTGGCTCGGCACCACGCCGTTCCTCGTCTATGTCGGGATCTTCCTGTTGCTCCCGACCGGGATCGTGGTGGTCAATTCGGTGCGGAGCCCGAGCGGCGGGCTGAACCTGTCCAGCCTCAAGGTGCCGTTCGAGTCCCCCGACCGTGGCTACTTCACCGGCTCGCTCCAGCTGTGCCTGATCTCCTCGGTGCTCGGGGCCGTGCTCGGCGCGATCCTGGCGTATGCGATCGCGTCGGGTAACCCCGATGGCGCGGTGCGCCGGCTGTATATCGCGGTCTCGGGAGTGCTGGCCCAGTTCGGCGGCGTCACGCTGGCGTTCGCATTCGTTGTGCTGATCGGGCCGGTCGGCCTGCTGATACACGCGAGCTGGTTCTACAGCTTCCCCTGGGGGATCGCGGTCATCTACACCTACTTCCAGGTCCCGCTCATGGTGCTGGTCTTCCTGCCGGCCATCGACGGACTGAAGGTGCAGTGGCGGGAGGCCTCGGACAGCCTGGGCGCGTCGTCCTGGCAGTACTGGCGGCACGTGGGCGGCCCGCTGCTGGCGCCCGCCTTCCTCGGCGCGGCGCTGCTGCTGTTCGCCAACGCGCTGTCGGCCTTCGCCACGATCGTGGCCTGGGAGAACCAGATCGCCTACATCGTGCCGCAGCAGATCTACCTCGCCATCAACAGTGAAGTCGGGCTCAGCAACGTGAACCAGGCCGACGTGCTTGCCTTGGGGATGATCATCTTGGTGGCCATCATCATGACCGGATACGCCCTTCTGCAGCGCCGGGCGGCGCGATGGCTGCGGTAACCTCCGTCGGCGAGGCGTCGCTGGCCACCCCGGCCAGGCGCAGGCGCGGCATGCAGGCCGGGCGGCGCCGGCGGCTCAACGCGTTCCGGTACGTGGTGTTCACGTTCTTCGCGCTGTTCTTCCTGCTGCCGCTGCTGGCGATGCTCAGGTTCTCGTTCGAGGGCAGCAAGCTGGGCACCTGGTCGGGCAGCGCGTGGTCGCAGATCGTGTCCTACGCCGGCCCGCCCCCGCTGCTGTCCGCCGTCGAGATCAGCCTGGAACTGGGCGTGCTGACCAGCGTGGTCACGCTGGCGCTGCTGGTCCCGACCATGATCTGGATCCGGCTGCGGGTGCAGTGGATCAGCCGGGCCTTCGAGTTTCTCTGCCTGCTTCCGCTCACGATCCCGGCGATCGTGCTGGTGGTCGGGCTGGCGCCGGTCTACAACAAGATCAGGCACTACGAGCTGTCCGCGCTGATGCTGTTCTGGGCCTACGTGGTCCTGGCCCTGCCGTACGCGTACCGGGCGCTGGCGGCCGGGCTCAACGCGATCGACGTCAAGACTCTCTCCGAGGCCGCCCGCAGCCTCGGCGCCCGCTGGTTCACGGTGATCTTCCGGGTGATCGCGCCGAACATGTGGCAGGCGATCCTGAACGCGCTGCTGCTGTCCGCGGCGCTGGCGCTGGGCGAGTTCACGATCGCCTACACCCTGCTGTACAACAACCTGCAGGTCGAGCTGTACTCGATCGACCGGAACACGCCGAACGCCTCGGTCATCTTCTCCACGTCGCTGACCGCACTGGTGTTCACGTTCCTGCTGCTGTTGATCATTTCCTATGCAGGGCGCCGCCGGCGGCGCGGGATGAGGTAGCTCACGTGACTTCTCCACAGACCAGTACGCGCAGCGCCCCGTCCCGGAACGCCGTCGAGGTGCGCATGGAGGGGCTGAGTCGCCGCTACGGCGATGTCGTCGCGCTGGACGGGCTCGACCTGACCGTGCAGGCCGGCGAGCTCGTCACGCTGCTCGGCCCGTCCGGCTGCGGCAAGACCACCACGCTGCGGCTACTGGCCGGGCTCGAGGACGCCGACGCCGGCCAGATCACTGTGGGCGGCGCCGACGTCACCCGGCTGCCGGCCAGCAAGCGCGACATGGGCATGGTGTTCCAGGCTTACTCGCTGTTCCCGCACATGACCGCGCGGCAGAACGTGGCGTTCGGGCTGCGGCTGCGCCGGATCGGCTCGGCGCAGCGGGACAAGAAGGCCGTGGAGATGCTGGAGCTCGTCGACCTGGCCGCGCAGGCCGACCGGTACCCGCACCAGCTCTCCGGCGGCCAGCAGCAGCGGGTCGCGCTGGCGCGCGCGCTGGCCATCGAGCCGCAGGTGCTGCTGCTCGACGAGCCGCTGTCGGCACTGGACGCCAAGGTGCGGGCGCAGCTGCGGGACCAGATTCGCCGCATCCAGCTCGACGTGGGCATCACCACCCTGTTCGTCACGCACGACCAGGAGGAGGCGCTGGCGATCTCGGACCGGGTCGGCGTGATGCAGGGCGGCCGGATCGAGCAGCTCGCGCCGCCGACCGAGGTCTACTCGCGCCCGGCGACCGCGTTCGTCGCCGAGTTCGTCGGCCTCACCAACCGGCTGGCCGGCACCGTCAGCGGGTCCACGGTGACCGTGCGCGGCCGCGACCTCCCGCTCGTCGACATCTCCACGCCACCGGGCCCCGCCATCGCGCTGATCCGGCCCGAGGCGGTCACGCTGGCCTCGGACAGCTCGGGCGAGGCCGGGCCGCTGACCGGCACTGTGATCGCCGCCACGTTCCTCGGGGCTACCAGCCGGGTCACCGTCGACCTCGGCGACACCACGATCATGGCGCAGCTCACCACCGCCGACGCCGCCGGGCTGCCAGCGGGCAGCAGGGTGTCCCTGACCATCCGGCCGGATCCGGTGCTGGTGTCCGCGGACTCGGCGCCCGCGGCTGAGGCCGAATCGTGAGCGAGGGCGAACCGGGAGAGGTGTGAGCCGAGGGCGAACCGGGAGCACAGCGTGAGCCGGGGACCGCGGTGAGCGGGCGGCACCCGCCGCTGACCACCGATCGCCGCCTCGGGGCCGGGGCGGTGCTGCGCCGGGGGGCCAGCGCGCCGTACCGGGCCGTCCGGATCATCGAGGGCGAGCCGCACCTGCTTCGCGAGGACTTTTATGGGGCTGGCCGGGGGCTCCGCGGCACTGAGCCCGGCTTCAGGGGCGCCGCCGGGCCAGGGGCCGCAACCCCGCGTCCGCTGCTCTGCCTGGCGCACATCACGGACCTGCAGCTCGCCGACGTCCAGTCGCCGGCCAGGTTCGAGTTCCTGAACCGCTACTTCGCCGACCCGAGGTACGCCGAGATCGTGCCGGTGCAGCGGCCGCAGGAGGCGCTCACCGCGCACGCGGTCGAGGCCACGCTGCGCACCCTCAACGAGGTGCGCGGCCCGGTCACCGGCGCCGCGCCCGAGCTCGCGGTCACCACCGGCGACGCGATCGACAACGCGCAGTGGAACGAGACGCAGGCGTTCCTCGCCCTGTTCGACGGCGGCCTGGTGCGGCCGGGCTCCGGCGCGCCTGGCTACGCCGGCGTGCAGTCGCTGGACTGGCCCGACGACGTCTTCTGGAAGCCGGACGGCGCTGAGGGCGACGACCTGTTCCGCCGCGAGTTCGGCTTCCCGCACCATCCCGGGCTGCTGCAGCGCGCGATGCTGGAGTTCTCCGCTGAAGGGCTGAGGATTCCCTGGCTGTCGTGCTTCGGCAACCACGAGGCGCTCAACCAGGGCGTCGGGGTGGTGACACCGGAGCTGGCGGCGGCGCTGACCGGCGGCAGGAAGCCGATGCGGCTGCCCAGCGACTTCGATCACAACCGCGCGCTCGAGCTGTTCACCAAGCAGCCGGATGCCTTCATGGCCGGCCCGGCGATCGAGATAACCTCCGATCCGGGCCGCAGGCCGGTCACCAGGCGCGAGTTCGTCGGGGCGCACTTCGGGCCTGCCGCGCGCCCGGTGGGGCACGGGTTCACCGAGCGGAACCGGCTGGACGGCACCGCGTACTACGCCTATGACACGCCGGCTGCCCGGCTGATCGCGCTGGACACCAGCTGCGCCGCCGGGGGAGCGGCGGGCTGCGTCGACGCCGACCAGGCGCGGTGGCTCACCGAGCGCCTCGCCGAGGTGCACTCGTCCTATCGCGGCCCGGACGGGCGCGAGGTGCGCACGGGACGCCAGGACCGGCTGGTCATCCTGCTCTCACATCACGGGATCGACGCGCTGAACAACACCAGGACGATTGGCCGCAGCGGGGAGCCCCACCTCGGTGCCGCCGAGCTGCGCGCTCTGCTGCACCGGTTCGGCAACGTGGTGCTCTGGCTGAACGGGCACACGCACACCAACGCGGTGCGCGCCCGCCACGACCCGGACGACTCGGCTCGCGGCTTCTGGGAGGTCACCACGTGCTCGGTCGTGGACTGGCCGTGCCAGGCGCGGCTGGTCGAGATCATCGATGCCGGCGGGTACCTGTCGATCGTTTGCACGATGGTCGACCACGACACACCGCTCGGCCCGGTGACCCCGGGGCCGGTGCAGACCAGCGACGACCTCGCCGCGCTGCACCGGGAACTGGCCGCGAACATGCCGTTCATCGGCGCCGACTCCACCCGGCCCGGCCTGATCGGCGACCGGAACGCCGAGCTCCGGCTTGCCGCGCCGTTCCCGCTGGACCGCGTGACCCGCGGATAACCGGGCTGGCCGCGGCCACTCGACCGCGAGCACGACGTTCCGGTCCGCCGCGGCGCCTGCGCCCGCGCCGCCGTCGGCCGTGATCAGCTCCCGGACCTGCCAGTCGTTGGCGGCGAGCTCGCGGGCCAGCGCCGCCAGGCTGGCCGGGCCGGCGGGATTCTCGCCGTCGGCGTGGCTGACCGGGGCCGCGCTGTCGATCACGGTGCACGTGATCGCCAGGCCGCTGCCGGTCTCGAGCAGCTCGATGATCCTGGCCTGCTGCGGCCAGTCGATGTGCGACGCGGTGGTCACCTGCCAGAACCCGCCCGGGTATCCGTCGTCGCGGATCGCGGTGACCGCGTGCACGTGGGTGTGCCCGTTCACCCAGGCCACCACGCACGGGTGGGCGAGCAGCAGATCGCGGAGCTCGGCGGCCAGCACGCGCCGGCCCGCGCCCGGCGGGCGCCGGTCGTTCACCAGCGTCTCCAGCGGATGGTGGCTGAACAGCAGCACCGGCCGTGCGGCGCACGCGGTGAGCTCGCCCGCGAGCCAGCCCAGCTGCTCGGCGTCGATCGAGCCCTGCCAGCCCCCGTGCGGGTTCACCGTGTCCAGCATGAGGCACCGCACGATGCCGTGGTCGAAGCCGTAGTAGGCGGTGCCCTCGTCGGCGTTGCGCCGGGTGTAGCCGTGCCCGACCGGACGGCCCGACGTGCGGAAGTGCTCGCGCACGTGGGACGCGCGGGTCACCGGCACGCGGGCAGGGTCGGGCGTCACCGCGAGCCTCGGCCCCCCGGCCAGCTCGGCCAGGGCCGCCGGGTCCGACGTGTCGAACCGGCGCAGCGCGTCGGCGGCGTCGATGCCGTCCGGCGGGGTGACGTACTTCACCGCGCCGACCGGGTAGTCGTGCAGCCAGCCCTCGGCCGGAACGGTGCCCTGCAGCATGTTGTCGTGGTTGCCGTGCACCGCGTACCAGGGAACGCCGATCCCGGGGGTCCGGAATGGCCGGCGCATCGCCGTCAGCACGCCCGGCACGCCGGGAAACCCGTACCGGCTGCGCGGGCAGGTCCGGCTCGCCTCCGTCGGGATGCCAGTAGCGCTCGTCCTCGACCTCGGGCCCGGCCACGCCCTCGTACCGCTGCGGGTCGCCGGAGTCCGGCAGCACCCGCCCGCCGTCGAGCAGGTCGATGTAGGACCGCAGCTCGTTGTGCTGGCAGTTGTCGGACGCGTCGCCGGTCACCACCGCGAGGTCGATGGGTGCGCCAGACAGCGGCGCCGCCCGGATCTCCCGTACCGCGCGCACCATGGCCCCGGCCACCTGGTAGGTGAACAGCTCCTGGGCCCGGTAGGTGCCCACGATGCCGACGCCGGCGCGCAGCGGCGAGTCGGGGTCGGAGTACCGGTCGAGCAGCTCGGCCCGACCGGGCGACTGGTGATCCATCACATGCGTGTCCGACAGCTGCGCGATCACCAGCAGGGGCCGGGCCGACCGGTGCCAGGCGTCCCGCAGCGCACGGTCAGCCAGGTCGTGCCGTACCGTGTGCTGCTCGCCGTCGGCCGGCACCAGGGCGCGGTACCCGCCCTCGCCCGCCTGGCCGGGAACCAGGCGCTGGCGCGCCGTGGTCAGCGGCTGCGTGGTCACCGGCGCTCGGCGACAAGGACGGGCATCCCGGGCAGACTCGACCTGGACCGATGTGCCGGGCGACATCGCGGCGGCCACGGTGCTGGGCTGGTCGACCTTGACGGTCACGTCCCCGGACAGCAGCACGCTGACCCGGGTCACCGAGCCGAGGAAGGTCTTGTGGATGACGATGCCGTTGCCGCCGGACTGCACCGCGATCTCCAGGCCCTCCGGCCGGACCAGAACGTCGACGTCCCCGGACAGCCCGGAGGCGGTGTCGCCGTGGACCGCGACAACCGCCCCGAGCGCGCTGACGTCGTGGCTGCCCCGCAGCTGTGCCGGGATGCGGTTCATGGTCCCGACGAACTCGGCCACGAACGCGGTCGCGGGCTGGTCGTAGAGCTGGCTGGGCTCGGCGACCTGCTCCAGCTTGCCGTCCTTCATCACGCCGACCCGGTCTGCGATGGACAGGGCCTCTTCCTGGTCGTGCGTGACGAACAGCGTGGTGGTGCCGAGCCGCTGCTGCAGCAAGCGGATCTGCTCGCGCAACTGCAGCCGCACCTTGGCATCCAGCGCCGACAGCGGCTCGTCCAGCAGCAGCACCCGCGGCTCGATGGCCAGGGCACGGGCCAGGGCCACGCGCTGCTGCTGGCCGCCGGACATCTGGTGCGGGTACTTCCTGGCCTGGTCGGTGAGGCCCACCATGTCCAGCAGCTCGGCGGCGCGCCGGTTGCGCTCGGTGCCACGCTGCTTGCGCATCCGCAGCCCGAAGCCCACGTTGTCCAGCGCGGTCATGTTCGGGAACAGGCTGTAGCTCTGGAACACCATGCCCATGTCCCGCTTGGCCGCCGGGATCCGGGAAACGTCCTTGCCGTCGACGGTGACCGAACCGGAGTCGGCTGCCTCGAAACCGGCCAGGATCCGCAGCGCGGTGGTCTTGCCGCAGCCGGACGGCCCCAGCAGCGCCACCAGCTCTCCCGGTGCGATCTCCAGCGACAGGCCGGACAGGGCGCGCACGGCGCCGAAGTGGCGGCTGAGGTCCGTCAGGGCCACCGGCGCGCCCGCCGGTGAAGAGGGCGCGGAGAGGGCCGATGGGGGGAATTGGGAGGTGGGCGGGGGTGCGGGTGGGCGTGGAGCTCACGGCGCCACCTCCGCCGGCTGGCCTGCGCAGTGTTCATGGTCATTCCGGTTCCCCATGGTCTGGCTGAAGTCCTGCTGGGCGACGCTGAACAGCGCCACCTGGGATCCGCCGCGCCTGCGCGCGCCCCGGCCGCCGACGATCACGATGACCATCAGCAGGATCCAGGTCACGAACAGCGCGAGCAGCGACGCCGCGACCGACACCGGCCCGCTGTTCTGCTCGAACTGGACGATCCACACCGGGAACGTCACGTAGAGGGCCAGGCTGGCCATGGTGAACTCGCCGAGCACCAGCGCCACGGTCAGCACGGTGGCGGACATGATCGCGGTCCTGATGTTCGGCAGCACCACCCGCCAGAGTGTGCTGGGCCAGCCCGCGCCCAGCGAGTTCGACGCCTCGACCATCGTCTTCAGGTCGAACGACCGCAGGCCGGCGTCGAGCGAGCGGTATGCGAACGGCATCGCAAGGATCACGTACACGAGCGCGAGCAGGTACGGCGTGCCGAGCAGGAAGCTCGGCGCCACCTTCAGCACGCCGATGATCAGCACGATCGGCGGGATGACGATCGGCAGGATCGTGATCGCCTCCATCAGCCGCCGTACGGCAGGCAGCCGCAGGTGCACGTAGACGGTGGTCGGCACCATCAGCACCAGCGTGATGATCGTGGTGATCACCGCGAGCCGCAGCGACAGCCCGATCGCCGAGAAAAAGCCCGACTGCTTGAAGATGTCGGGGAACGCCTTGCACCCCGGCGAACCGCAGCGCCGCGTAGAGCGGGATCAGGAAGTAGGCACCGGCGAGCAGCAGGATCACCCATCGCCAGACCGGGTAGCGGCGGCTCTGCGGGCCGCCCGGCGGGAGCTGGTGCCTGCGCCGCGGCCGGGGCGGTCGCTATCGCAGCCATCGTGCCGCCCTCCGCTGCAGGATCGCGTAGATGAACATGACGATCGCGATGATGACCACCATGATCGAGGCCGAGCGCGTAGCCAAGGTTCTCCTTGCCCGCGAGCACGTTGCCGTTCAGCAGCGCGCCGATCTGGATCGGGGTCAGCGCGATCGTGCCGCCGGACAGCGCCTCCGCGGTGGCGTAAGCGGAGAACGCGCTGCCGAACAGCAGCAGCAGGCAGCCGAGGAACGACGGGCAGCAGCACGGGGCCGCCCACGTACCGCCAGTACTGCCAGCGTCCCGGCGCCCATGTTCTGCGCAGCCTCGCGCCAGGCCGGCTTCAGGCCCTCCAGGGCGGGCAGGATGACCAGCACCATCAGCGGGATCTGGAAGTACATGTACACGAAGAACGACGCCGAACGCGTTGTACAGCGTGAAGCCGTGGTCCCAGATCTCGATGCCGAAGATGTCCTTGATCCACCCGGTGACGATGCCGGTGGTGCTGAGCGTCGCGATGAACAGGAAGGCCAGCGGCACGCCGCCGAAGTTGGCGAACACGCCGGAGGCGGTGATCACGATCTGCCGGAGCAGGTTGCCGCGCTTGGCTGTGTAAATCGCGTAGGCGATCAGCAGCCCGAAGATCCCGGGCACGATCGCCGTGGCGATCGACAGCAGAATCGAGGCTCTTCAGGCCGAGCAGGTACGATGCCGTGCAGCGCGGTGTCGATGTTGCTCCACGTGAAGCCGCTCGGGGTCTGCACGAACCCGCCGCTGGAGCTCTGGAACGAGGCGACCGCGATCGCGATCGTGGGCAGCGATCAGGCCCAGGGCGATGTACACGCCGAACGGCACAACCCCCAGCCACCGCAGGCGAGCCGCGCAGCAGCGTAGCGGCCCGGGTCGGCCGGGCCCCGGAGGCAACTGCCTCCGGGGCCGCTGGCCTGGGCCGTGCTCTCAGCCATCGGCTATCCGACTTGCGATGCCCAGTTCTGGCTGACGACGTTCTCGGCCGAGGCCTGCTGGGCCTGGCTAGGGAACGGTCAGTGCACCAGACGGGGCCGGGGGCAGTTCCGCGTAGCGCGGTCTTATCGACGGTGCCGCTGGAGACCAGCGTGGGCAGCTCGATCGGGCGGGCGAAGCCCGCGAGCCACAGATTCTGGCCCGTGGCCGGAGTAGAGGTACTCCTCCCACAGCCGGGCGGCAGCCGGGTCGGGCGCGGTTGCGCTGATCGCCTGGTCGTAGTAGGAGGCGTAGGTCGAATCCTTCGGGATCACGATCTTGAAGCCCGGGACGACCGGCTTGACCTCGGAGGCCAGCAGGTAGTCCCACCAGATCAGGATCGGTGTGGTGCCGTTCTGCACCGTGGTCGGCCCGCCGATCGCAGTCGGCACGAAGTTGCCGATCTGCTTCAGGTGGGCGAAGTACTTGATGCCCGGCTCGATGTTGCCGAATGAGCCGCCGTTGGCCAGCGCCGCGGCGTAGACGGCGGCGAACGCCGCGCCAGCCGTTGGTCGGGCTGTTGTTGAGGCCGATCATGTTCTTGTAGGCGGGGTTGTCCAGGCTGGCGAACGAGGTCGGTGCGACCTTCACCTTGGCCGGGTTGTAGCCGATGGCCACGTAGCCGCCGTAGTCGGCGTACCAGTCGCCGTTGGCGTCCTTGGCGTTGGACGGGATGTTGCTCCAGGTCGCCACCTTGTACGGGGCCCACAGGTGGTCGTTGGCGCCCTCGACCGCGAACGGCGTGCCGACGTCGACCACGTCGGTGCGCGGCTCTGGCCCTTGAGCTGCTGCACGGCGGTGATCTCCTGGCCGCTGGAGCCCTCGGGGTTAGCGTCGTTGATCTTGATGTGGTACTTCGCACTGAAGTCCTTCATGATGGTGCCGTAATTGGCCCAATTGCTCGGCAGCGTGATGACGTTGAGGCGTCCCTCTTTCTCCGCAGCCTTGACGAGGGCAGACATGCCACCACCGGCGGCGACGGAACTCGCCGTCGCCCAGTTCGTTGACTTGCTAGCGGTGCTGCTTGATCCGCTGCTGCCGCATCCGGCGGCCAGCATGACGCAACCGAGCGCAGCCGCAGCGGCAACGCCAGTCTTCTTTATTCGCACCTTTCGTCCTCCGACCTGCATAACCACGTTGGGTCAGGGACGCGAGCATCGTCGCGGGGAGAGGTGAATGAAAGGTACCTAGCAGATTTTCAATTCATATCTTATGAATGAACGGTAGGCGGTCGGAGAGGGAATTTCTGTATGAGTATTTAGTTGCCTTGCGTTCAGACAGGATTCACCATTGGTAAGACAATCCGTAACGATTCTGTGATTGGAAACGGCCTAAGCGGCAGGTAGACTCGCTCGCTCAGATCTGCCAGTTGGCCGTCTTGATCGCGCCGATGGCCGCCTCGCTGCCGTCAAGCCGGACCCGTGCCGCCGTGGTGCGGCCAAGCGCCCACATCGTCAGCTCGGCCGGCGGCCCGGTGATGGTCACGACCGGGGTGCGCGCCTTGGCGGTGATCCGGATCCTGGGGACACCCGACTCGGTCGGCCCGGGCTCATCGTCCCTGACCAGCTCCACGCCGACCGGCGCCTTGCGCAGGATGAACTTGGCCATGCCCAGCCGGTGCCAGAGCACCTCGGACAGGCCCTGGTCGAGCTTTCGCGGCTCCCAGCCCGGCTGGGCCCTGCGCACGTCCTCGTGGTGCACGAAGAACTCGACGGCGTTGACGCGCTCGTCCATGCCGGGGAGCCCGAACAGCGACAGCCGCGGCGGGCCGCTCCTTATCATCTGCACCAGCCGCGGATAGGAGTTCCGCTCGGTCAGCTTGCGCTGGACGGTACGGGTGTACGCGGCGAGCGGCCCCCCGAGCATGCCCGCCCCGGCATCGGGCCTGTGTTCCCTGAGCACCAGGTGCCCGGCGAGATCCAGGGTGGCCCATCCCTCGCACAGGGTCGGCTCCCGCGGGCCGATCTGGTCGAGCAACGCGCATAGGGCAACGCGCTCATCCCTGGCGTACGTCATCGTGTGATCGTAGGCCACCTGCCGCGGGCAGGGAATGGGGAGGGCGCGCGGGGAATGGGCAGGGCGCGCGGGGAAAGGGCAGGGCGGGCACGGGGACCGGGAGGACGGCCAGGGGAATGGAGGGCAGGCGCGGGAACGGGAGGACGGGCAGGGAACCGGAGGCGCACGGGAACCGGGAGGACGGGCACGGGAACCGGGAGGACGGGCACGGGAACCGGGAGGACGGCCGGGGGAATGGAGGACGGGCACGGGAACGGGAGGGCGGGCAGGGGAATGGCCGGTGCCGCGCCCCGGCGGGCTGCAACCCGCCAGCCGGTCCGGCCTATGCTGGCGACGAGGTCAGCGTGCCGCAGCCAAAGGACGCGGCGCCGCCAGTGAAGGGGGATGACGACGAGCGACGGGGACTCCGCAGCCCAGGTTCGCCGGGCCGGCCGGCGAGAACTGGCGTTCTTGCTGTTGCTCGGTGCAGCCGGGGCCGGCCTGGTGCTGCTCGTTACGCGGCAAGGCTGGGCGCACGTGGAGACCACCGAGCCGAGGCCGCTGCCTGACAACGTCGTCGCCGTTACCGGCCAGACGCTCGTGCCCGTGACCGGCGCGCTGGCGCTCGCGGCCCTGGCCGGCCTCGCCGCCGTCCTGGCGACCCGGCGGATCCTGCGCCGCGTCGCCGGCGTGGTGCTCGCCGGGTTTGGCGTCGGCATCGCCGTGGCGGTCAGCGCCGGTATCTCCGCGGCAGCCGTACGGGCAGCCGCGGCGGCCAGCACCGGCGCCCCGGTCGGCTCCGGCGTGACCGGATCTGACATTGGCAGCACGACCGGCGGTGGCCAGGGCCAGGCGGCGGGCACGGGAGTATCCGGCTTCCCGTCCCACGTGGTGTTCGCGGCCTTCCCGTGGCGCGGGGTGGCCTTCGTCGGTGCGCTCGCGATCATCGCCGCTGGCGTCCTCGTGACGTGGCGGGCGCTCGAGCTGCCGGTCATGTCGAGCCGGTACGACGCGCCCGCGTCGGCGTCCGCGGCGTCAGTGCCCGCGTCGGCGTCCGCGGCGTCCGTGTCCGCGTCGGCATCCAAGGCATCCGCGCCGGGACCGGCAGTCCCGGCGGGCGATCGCGGGAACCGCCGCCCCGACAGCGCGGCAATCTGGGAGTCGCTCAGCCGCGGCGAGGATCCCACCGGCTCCGCATAGCTGTAGGCCTGCCTCAGCCAGGCACTGGCGGCCAGTACCGGTCAGCCGGCGATCCGGGCCTTCCGGAATCGGGCAGTACCGGTCAGCCCGCGATCCGGGCATTCCGGAACCGGGCAGTCCCGGCCACCCCGCGATCGCTTCCAGAACCAGACAGTGCCCAAAGACAGCCAAAGGCCACCTGACCTGGTGTTTAGTGGCACAAGCTAGGCTCCAGGATGATAATGCAGGCAGGGTCGCGGAGGTGATCGGTGAGCGTAGGGTCTCGAGTTCGCCCGAGCCGTCGGCGGGATGTGGCCGCCAGGAGCGCCGCCCCACAGGCCGGCCATCGCTGGTGAAGGTGGTGACCCGCCTGGTCACGGCCCAGGCCGCGGTGGCGGCGGCGATCGGTCTTGCCTACAGCCGCAAGCAGGTCCCGTCGATCATCATCACGCTGATGCTGGTGGTCGCGCTGCTCGGGCTCGCCGCGATGTCCCGTTCCGGCACGCCGGTGGCCTGGATGGTCGCGATCGGCTTCGAGACCGCGTTCGTGATGTTCGGGCTCATCAGGTTCATCACGTCCCGCTACGTCGGCGGCACCCTGTTCGGGATGATCGCGCTGGGGGTGCTGCTGCACCCCGCGGTGGCCCGTGCGTTCAGCGGGGACGCAGCGCAGGCAGAGGGCCCGGTCGAGGCCGGTGCGGACGCGCTTCGCGGCCCAGCGGCCGGCTGACGCCGGCCCGCTGAGGCAGGGTCCATGCGGCACCGCTTAGGTACTCTCGCTACGATCGTGGGCGCAAGGCATCCCACCCGAGGGGGCAGCAGAACCGCGTGAGCGTGCTGGACGAGATCCTCGAGGGAGTACGTGCCGACCTCACGGCACGGCAGCGGGCCGTCCCGCTGGACAGCCTGAAGGAGGCCGCGGGCAAGGCGCCCGCGGCACGCAACGTTGTCGCTGCGTTCAAGGGCGGGGACGTCGCCGTCATCGCGGAAGTCAAGCGTGCCAGCCCGTCCAAGGGCGCGCTCGCCGCGATCGCCGATCCCGCCTCGCTCGCCCTGGACTACGAGGCCGGCGGCGCCCGCGTGATCAGCGTCCTCACCGAGCCGCGGCGGTTCGGCGGCAGCCTGGAGGACCTGGCCGCGGTGCGCGAAGCCGTGCAGGTGCCGGTGCTGCGCAAGGACTTCATCGTCAGCTCGTACCAGCTCTGGGAGGCGCGGGCGTACGGGGCGGACATGGTGCTGCTGATCGTTGCGGCGCTGGAGCAGAACGCGCTCGTTTCGCTCGTCGAGCGCGCGCTGTCCATCGACCTCGTTCCGCTGGTCGAGGTGCACACCGAGGACGAACTGGACCGTGCGCTGGACGCGGGAGCGAGGGTCCTCGGCGTCAACGCGCGCAACCTGGCCACGCTCGAGGTCGATCGCAGCGTGTTCGGGCGGCTCGCCCCGCGGGTACCCGAAGGCATCGTCAAGATCGCCGAGTCGGGGATCCGCGGCCCGCACGACCTGCTGGCGTACGCGGCGGCGGGCGCGGACGCCGTACTGGTCGGGGAGAGCCTGGTGACCGGGAAGGACCCGCGCTCCGCGGTCGCGGACCTGGTGACGGCGGGCTCGCACCCCGCGCTGCGCGGAGACCGAGGATGAGCGTGTTCACCGCGCCCCGGCGACCTGGCAGCAGGGGTTGACGGCCAGCACCGCTGCCGGAGCCACGATGCCCGATGGGACCGGGCACTTCGGGCGGTACGGCGGCAGGCTCGCGCCCGAGGCGCTGATGTCGGCGCTGGAGGAACTGACCGCCGCCTATCTGTCCGCGAAGGCCGATCCGGCGTTCCAGGCCGATCTCGCCGCGCTGCTGCGGGACTATGCGGGCCGGCCCACGCTGCTCACCGAGGTGCCGCGGTTCGCCGCCGAGGCCGGCGGCTGCCGGGTGTTCCTGAAACGGGAGGATCTCGCGCACACCGGCTCCCACAAGATCAACAATGTGCTTGGCCAGGCGCTGCTCACCCGGCGCATGGGCAAGACGCGAATGATCGCGGAGACCGGGGCGGGCCAGCACGGCGTGGCGACCGCCACCGCTGCCGCGCTGCTCGGCCTCGACTGCACCGTGTACATGGGCGAGGAGGACACCCGGCGGCAGGCGCTGAACGTGGCCCGGATGCGCATGCTCGGCGCCGAGGTGACCGCGGTGGCGACCGGCAGCCGGACCCTGAAGGACGCGATCAACGAGGCGTTCCGTGACTGGGTGACCACCGTCGAGACCACCCACTACTGCATCGGGTCGGTCATGGGCCCGCATCCGTTCCCGGTGATGGTCCGCGACTTCCAGCGGGTGATCGGCGTCGAGGCCCGCGAGCAGGTCCTCGCCGCCGCCGGCCGGCTCCCGGACGCGGTCATCGCCTGCGTCGGCGGCGGGTCCAACGCGATCGGCGCGTTCCACGCGTTCATCCCGGACGACGGCGTGCGGCTGATCGGCTGCGAGGCCGGGGGAGAGGGGCTGGCCAGCGGCCGCCACGCCGCGACGCTGGCCGGCGGCTCCGCCGGGGTGATCCACGGCATGCGGACCTACCTGCTTCAGGACGACGACGGGCAGACGCTGGAAACGCACTCCATATCCGCTGGCCTGGACTACCCGGGGGTCGGGCCCGAGCACTCCTGGCTGCACGACACCGGCCGGGCCAGCTACCGCGCGGTCACCGACGCCGAGGCGATGAACGGGTTCTCCGTGCTCTGCCGGACCGAGGGCATCATCCCGGCCATCGAGTCAGCGCACGCGCTCGCCGGCGCGCTGCAGATCGGGCCCGAGCTGGGCAGGGACGCGGTGCTCCTGGTGAACCTGTCCGGCCGCGGCGACAAGGACGTGGACATCGCGGCCCGCTACTTCGGTCACGTGACCGGGCCGGCCGGATGAGCGCGGTCACTGGCGCGTTCGGGAAGGCCGCGGCCGAGCACCGGGCCGCGCTCGTCGGCTACCTGCCGGCCGGCTTCCCCTCGGTCCCGGGCGCCATCGAAGCGGCGATCGCCATGGCCGAGGCCGGAGCCGACATCGTAGAGATCGGCCTGCCGTACTCCGACCCGCTGATGGACGGCCCGGTGATCCAGGAGGCGACCCGCCGGGCGCTGGCCGGTGGCACCCGCGTCGCCGACGTGCTGGGCACCGTCGAGGCGGTCGCGGGCGCGGGTGTGCCGACGCTGGTGATGACGTACTGGAACCCGGTCGACCACCACGGCGTGGCCGCGTTCGCCGCCGACCTGGCCGCCGCTGGGGGCAGCGGTCTGATCACTCCCGACCTCACTCCGGAGGAGGCCGGGCCGTGGCTGGACGCGGCTGCGGACCATGGCCTCGACCCGGTCTTCCTCGTCGCGCCGAGCTCATCCGGCGACCGGATCAAGCTGATCACGTCGGTCTGCGGCGGGTTCGTCTACGCGGCCTCGCTGATGGGAACCACCGGAGCCCGGGAGGCCGTGGGCGGCCAGGCGGCCGGGCTGGTGCGCCGGACCAGGGAGTGCACGAGCCTGCCCGTTGCGGTCGGGCTCGGCGTCCGGGACCGGCGCCAGGCCGCCGAGGTGGCCGGGTTCGCCGACGGCGTCATCGTGGGCTCCGCGTTCGTGAGCCGGCTGCTCGACGCCCCAGACGAGCGCGCCGGCATCGACGCCGTGCGTGACCTCGCCGCCAGCCTGGCCGTTGGCGTGCGCGAGGCCGCCGTGGCGTAACGTTCAAGGCCGTGACCTGGGTTATCGCATTCCAGGCAACATGCTCGTTACAATGTGACTGGGCCGTGAGCAGCCAGCGCTGCCGCCACGCCCACCCCAAGGGCCAAAGTCGTCCCGTCCTACCAGGGCCAATGTCGTCCCGACCCGCATCAGCTGATCGAGACGACAGGAGCATTGATGGCCCTAGCTGGACCTTCTGGAAGCCAGGGACTCTACGACAGCAGCTTTGAGCACGACGCCTGCGGCGTCGGCTTCGTTGCTGATCTCCCAGGCCGCCGCAGCCACGAGATCGTGGCCCAGGCACTGACCGTCCTCCGGAACCTGGATCACCGGGGCGCCAAGGGCAGCGACCCGGACACCGGTGACGGAGCCGGGATCCTGACCCAGATACCCGACGAGATGTTCCGCGCGGAATGCGGATTCGCCCTGCCCGAGGCCGGGCACTACGCGGCCGGGATGGTGTTCCTGCCCGCCGGCGCCGACGACCGGGCGGCGGCGATGGCCGCGGTGGAGCGTATCGCTGCGCTGGAGGGCCTGACGGTCCTGGGCTGGCGGGACGTTCCGCACCTCGTCGAGCACTGCGGCTCAGGCGCCCGGGCCGTGCTGCCCCACCTGGCGCAGCTGTTCGTCGCCTCGGCCAGCGCCGAGAGCGGGCTTGCGCTCGACCGGCGCGCGTTCTGCCTGCGCAAGCGCGCGGAGCACGAGGCCGGGACCTACTTTGTGAGCCTGTCCGCGTCCACGATCGTCTACAAGGGGATGCTCACCGCGCTCCAGCTCGGGCAGTTCTACCCGGACCTGGCCGATCCCCGGTACGCCTCGGCGCTGGCGCTGGTGCACTCCCGGTTCTCGACGAACACGTTCCCGTCCTGGCCGCTGGCCCATCCGTTCCGTTTCATCTCGCACAACGGCGAGATCAACACGATCAGGGGCAACCGCAATTGGATGCGGGCCCGCGAGGCGCTGCTGCACACCGAGTTGATTGAACGCGACGCCGAGGGGCGTGGCCTGGAGCGGCTGCTGCCGGTCCTGGACGAGTCCGAGAGCGACTCGGCGAGCTTCGACGCCTGCCTGGAACTGCTGCACATGGGCGGGCGGTCGCTGCCGCACGCGGTGCTGATGATGATCCCGGAGCCGTGGGAGAACCACGAGCAGATGGACCCGGCGCTGCGGGCCTTCTACCAGTTCCACTCGACCCTGATGGAGCCGTGGGACGGCCCGGCGCTGATCGCGTTCACCGACGGCACGATGATCGGGGCGGTGCTGGACCGCAACGGCCTGCGGCCGGGCCGGTACTGGGTGACTAGCGACGGCCTGGTCGTGCTGGCGAGCGAGGTCGGCGTGCTGGACATCGATCCGGCCACCGTGGTGCGCAAGGGCAGACTGCAGCCGGGCCGGATCTTCCTCGCCGACACGTCGGCGGGCCGGATCATCGAGGACGAGGAAGTCAAGTTCCAGCTGGCGGCCGAGCATCCGTACCAGGAGTGGCTGCACGCCGGGCTGCTGCACCTCGAGGACGTGCCGGACCGGGCCGGGCGCACGTCGGGCGGCCACCTGGACCTGGCGCACCACCACGGGCTGCCGCTGGCGACCAGGCAGCAGCTGTTCGGGTACACCGAGGAAGAGCTCCGGGTCATCATGGCGCCCATGGCGCGCACCGGCGGCGAGCCGCTCGGCTCCATGGGCAGCGACACGCCGGTGGCCGTGCTCTCCGACCGGCCGCGCCTGATCTTCGACTACTTCACGCAGCTGTTCGCGCAGGTCACCAACCCGCCGCTGGACGCCATCCGGGAGGAGCTGGTCACCTCACTGGCGACGTCGACCGGCCCCGAGCACGACCTCTTTCAACCCGGGCCGGCATCCTGCCGGCAGATCGTGCTGCCGTACCCGGTGATCAGCGCCACCGACCTGGCCAAGATCATCCACATCAACGACGACGGTGACCTGCCGGGCTTCGCGCCGTACGTCGTCGACGGCCGCTACCAGGTCGCGGGCGGCGGCGCGGCCCTGCGCCGGCGCCTTGCCGAGATCCAGGCCGAGGTGTCGGCAGCGATCAGCCGTGGGGCGCGGCTGATCGTGCTGTCCGACCGCGGCCCCGGGAGCGCCGGGGGCGCCGCGGGCCTGGCGCCGGACGAGCACCTGGCGCCGATCCCGTCGCTGCTGCTCACCGGCGCCGTGCACCATCACCTGATCAGGGAGCGCAGCCGGACCAGGGTCGGCCTGATCGTGGAGTCCGGGGACGCGCGCGAGTGCCACCACATCGCGCTGCTGATCGGCTACGGGGCCTCCAGCGTCTGCCCCTACCTGGCGATCGAGTCGGTCGAGGACATGGTCCGCGGCGGTGCGCTCGACGGGATCACCGCGCCGAAGGCCGCAGCCAACGTGATCAAGGCGCTCGGCAAGGGGCTGCTGAAGATCATGTCGAAGATGGGCGTGTCCACCGTCGCGTCGTACACCGGAGCCCAGATCTTCGAGGCGATCGGGATCGGCGGCGAGGTCATCGGCGCCTGCTTCGCCGGAACGCCGTCGCGCCTCGGCGGCGTCGGCTTCGACCAGCTCGCGGCCGAGGTGGCGGCACGGCACGGCCGGGCCTTCCCGCCGCGCGGCTCCGGACCAGCGCACCGGCGGCTGGAGACCGGGGGCGAGTACCAGTGGCGGCGCGAGGGTGAGCCGCACCTGTTCAGCCCCGAGACCGTGTTCAAGCTGCAGCACGCGACGCGGAGCCGGCGGCAGGAGATCTTCGCCGAGTACACCAGGCTGGTCGACGACCAGGCGGCGCGGCTGATGACGCTGCGCGGCCTGATGCGGATACGCGGCGTCGATGACTGTGCTAGCCCGGGGGGGACGACCCCCCAGGACCCCCCCGCGGGCCCCCACCCACCTCCCCATCCCCCTTCACGGCCGACCAAGCCGGCCGTCGCCGCTGACCCCGCCGTCCCCGGCACGTCCTCCGGTCCCGCTTTGCCTGTCCGCAAGCCGGTTCCGATCGACGAGGTGGAGCCGGTGTCCAGCATCGTGCGCCGCTTCTCCACCGGGGCGATGTCCTACGGCTCGATCTCGGCCGAGGCGCACCAGACCCTGGCGATCGCGATGAACCGCCTGGGCGGCCGGTCCAACACCGGAGAGGGCGGGGAGGACCCGGACCGCTTCACCCCCGACCCGAACGGCGACCTGCGCCGGTCGGCCATCAAGCAGGTGGCCAGCGGCCGGTTCGGAGTGACCAGCGAATACCTCGTCAACGCCAGCGACCTGCAGATCAAGATGGCCCAGGGAGCCAAGCCGGGGGAGGGTGGCCAGCTGCCCGGGCACAAGGTGTACCCGTGGATCGCCCGGACCAGGTACTCGACGCCCGGCGTCGGCCTGATCTCGCCGCCGCCGCATCACGACATCTACTCGATCGAGGATCTCGCCCAGCTCATCCACGACCTGAAGAACGCCAACCCGGCGGCGCGGGTGCACGTGAAGCTGGTGGCCGAGGTGGGGGTCGGCACCGTCGCCGCGGGCGTGTCCAAGGCGCACGCCGACGTCGTGCTGATCTCCGGGCACGACGGCGGCACCGGCGCCGCGCCGCTGACCAGCATCAAGCACGCCGGCGCCCCGTGGGAGCTCGGGCTGGCCGAGACCCAGCAGACGCTGCTGCGCAATGGCCTGCGGGACCGGATCGTGGTTCAGGTCGACGGGCAGCTCAAGACCGGGCGTGACGTGATCATCGCGGCGCTGCTCGGCGCCGAGGAGTTCGGGTTCGCCACCGCGCCGCTGGTCGTGGCGGGCTGCGTGCTGATGCGCGTCTGCCACCTGGACACCTGCCCGGTCGGTGTGGCCACCCAGAACCCCGAGCTGCGCAAGCGGTTCACCGGGCGGCCCGAGTTCGTGGTGACGTTCTTTGAGTTCCTTGCGCAGGAGGTTCGCGGGTACCTGGCTTCGCTGGGTTTCCGCACCCTGGACGAGGCCGTCGGTCACGCCGAGCTCCTCGACATCGCGGCGGCGGTCGAGCACTGGAAGGCGGCGGGCCTGGATCTCACCCCGGTGCTGCACGTCCCCGATCTCGGGCCCGCGGCTGCCCGGCGCGCGGTCACCGGCCAGGATCACGGCCTCGACCGGGCGCTCGACAACACGCTGATCCAGCTCGCCGAGGGCGCGCTCGCCGACGGCGCACCGGTGACCCTCGAGCTGCCGGTCCGCAACGTCAACCGGACCGTCGGCACCATGCTCGGCTACGAGGTGACCAAGAGGTGGGGCGGCCAGGGCTTGCCCGACAACACGATCGACATCACCTTCCGTGGCTCGGCCGGCCAGTCGTTCGGCGCGTTCCTGCCCCATGGTGTGACCCTCCGGCTGGCCGGAGACGCGAACGACTACCTGGGCAAAGGCCTGTCCGGCGGGCGGATCATCGCAGCGCCTGACCCCGGGGCGGCCTTCACCGCGGAACAGCAGGTGATCGCCGGCAACGTGATCGGCTACGGGGCGACCAGTGGCGAGATCTTCCTGCGGGGGGTGGTCGGCGAGCGGTTCTGCGTGCGGAACTCCGGCGCGACCGCTGTCACCGAGGGCACCGGCGATCACGGCTGCGAGTACATGACCGGCGGCCGGGTGGCCGTGCTCGGGCCGGTCGGCCGTAACTTCGCGGCCGGCATGTCCGGCGGGATCGCTTACCTGCTTGACCTCGACCGGGGATGCGTCAACGTCGAGATGGCCGACCTGGATCCGCTCGACGAGGAAGACGCGGCGTTCCTCCAGGACCTGGTGGAGCGGCATCGCGCCGAGACCGGTTCCGCGGTGGCGGCGGGGCTGCTGGCCGACTGGGCGTCGGCGCTCGGCCGGTTCCGGAAGGTGATGCCAAAGGACTACAAGCGGGTCCTGGCCGCGGCTCGGCGCGCCGAGCGCGACGGGCTCGACGTGAACGAGGCCGTCATGACCGCATCACACGGCTGAGGGGGCTGATCAGCATGGCGGACCCCAAGGGGTTCCTGAAGGCGTCCCGGCAGACTCCGGCGCGGCGCCCCATTGACATCCGGATCCAGGACTGGCGCGAGGTGTACACCGAGTTCGGCCGCGGCGAGCTGGAACGGCAGGCCGGGCGTTGCATGGACTGCGGTATCCCGTTCTGCCACAACGGCTGCCCGCTCGGGAACCTGATCCCAGAGTGGAACGACCTCGTCCGGACGAGCGACTGGCACGCCGCGGCCGAGCGGCTGCACGCGACGAATAACTTCCCCGAGTTCACCGGGCGGCTCTGCCCGGCACCGTGCGAGGCCGCCTGCGTGCTCGGCATCAACGCCGACCCAGTGACGATCAAGCAGGTCGAGGTCGAGATCATCGACCGGGCCTGGGCCGAGGGCTGGGTGCCGCCGCAGCGCCCGTCGGCGGCCGCCAGCGCCGCGGGCAGGCGGGTGGCGGTGATCGGTTCCGGGCCGGCCGGGCTCGCCGCGGCGCAGCAGCTCACCAGGGCCGGTCACGCGGTGACCGTGTACGAGCGGGCCGACCGGCCCGGCGGCCTGCTCCGGTACGGCATCCCCGAGTTCAAGCTCGAGAAGCGGCACCTGGACCGGCGGCTGGTGCAGATGCTGGCCGAGGGCACCGTGTTCCGCTGCGGTGTTGACGTCGGCGTGGACGTGACCGCGGCTCAGCTGCGCGGCGACTTCGACGCGGTCGTGCTCGCGGGCGGCTCATGCGTGCCGCGCGGCCTTCCGGTGCCCGGCGTCGGCCTCGACGGCATCCACCAGGCCATGGACTACCTGCCGCTGGCCAACCGCGCGGTGGCGGACCGGCTGGCCGGCGGCGGCCCCGCGCGTGAGCCGGCGATATCCGCCAGGGGGCGCAACGTGGTGATCATCGGCGGCGGCGACACCGGCGCCGACTGCCTGGGCACCGTGCTGCGGCAGGGGGCGGCGTCCGTGGCGCAGCTGGAGATCATGCCCCGTCCGCCGGAGCAGCGGCCGGACAGCCAGCCGTGGCCGACCTACCCGATGGTCTACCGGGTGTCCAGCGCGCACGAGGAGGGCGGCGACCGCGTCTATGCGGTCTCCACCCAGGAGTTCCTCGGCGACTCCAGCGGCCGGGTGCGGGCGCTGCGGCTGGTGGGGGTGGGGCCGCCGGGCAGCGGCTTCGCCCCGGTGCCGGGGACCGAGCGCGAACTCCCGTGTGAGCTGGTTCTGCTGGCCATGGGCTTCACCGGCGCCGAGCGCGCTGGGCTGCTGACCGATCTCGGCGTGGACTTCGACCGGCGGGGCAATGCGGCGCGGGACGGCTCGTACGCGACGTCCGTCCCCGGCGTGTTCGTGGCCGGGGACATGGGCCGCGGCCAGTCCCTGATCGTGTGGGCGATCGCCGAGGGCAGGTCGGCCGCTGCCGCCGTGGACCGTTACCTGGCGGGCGACACGCTCCTCCCGGTCGCCATACCGCCCAGCGCCCGCCCTCTCACGTGACCGCCCATACCGCCCAGCGCCCGCCTCCGGCCCCCGCTCGACCCCCGCCCGATCTCCTACCTGCAACCTGACCACCTGCGGCCTTCGCGAAAACCGGGCAAAATGAGCTAACGGCGCGACGAGGGCGGTAACGTCACGGAACATGCCGGTTGCTTTCCTGCCGAGCCCCTCGCGCAGCCTGTGGCATGTCGGGCCGATTCCGCTCCGGGCGTACCCGATCTGCGTGGTCC
Source organism: uncultured Actinomycetota bacterium (assembly GCA_963778075.1). Taxonomy (GTDB): domain Bacteria; phylum Actinomycetota; class Actinomycetes; order Streptosporangiales; family Streptosporangiaceae; genus JASHPR01. Next base: position 801,707 of record CAVZTJ010000003.1, read on the forward strand.
TGGGCATCATCGTCGGGCTCTGGATCGCCAGCCGGCGCTACCGCATGGTCGGCGGCCGGCCCGGCATGATCCTGGATATCGCCACCGTGGCGATCCCCGTCGGCCTTCTCGGCGCGCGGCTGTACAGCGTGCTCACCGACATCGGGTTCTACTTCGGGCACGGCCGTGACTGGGTCAACGTCTTCCGGATCTGGGATGGCGGACTCGGCATACCGGGCGCGGTGGTCGGCGGAGCTCTCGGCGCGTGGCTGGTGTGCCGCAGGGAACGCACCAGGCTGCCGCCCGTGGCGGGTGCAGTCGCCCCCGCGCTTGCGTTCGCGCAGGCGATAGGGCGCTGGGGCAACTATTTCAACCAGCAGCTCTACGGTCGTCCCAGCACGCTGCCGTGGGCCGTTGAGATCTCGCCCGCCCATCGCCTGGCCGGGTACGTGAACTTCGCGACCTTCCAGCCCACGTTCCTCTACGAGTCCCTGTGGGATGCACTGGTCGGGGTGGCCGTGATCCTCGCTGCGCGCCGTTTCCTGCTGCCGGGGGACCGGATCTTCGCGCTCTACGCGGGGCTCTACGCAGTCGGCCGCTTCTGGACCCAGGGGCTTGAGATCAACTACTCGCCGTACGTGCTCGGGCTGCGGATCGACCAGGTCGTGATGGTCCTGATCCTGGCCTTCGCGATCCTCTACCTGTGCCTGACCAGGAACGAGCGGGGACCCGACGTGGTGGCTCCGGCCGGGCGGGACGAGGTTGCCGCGGGCGGCGCCGCGGAACCTGCGCCGGGCTGAGCGCGCCGGGGCGGCCGCGGCGGCAGCGGCGGTCGGGAGTGGGGGCAAAGGTCGGCGGGTCCGCGGTCAGCCGAGGCGGAGGATGCGCTCGGCGTTGCCGCGGAGCACCCGGTCCTGCACGTCCGCGGGAAGCCCGAGCGCGTCGAACTCCGCGAGGCAGCGCTCTGGGGTCAGGAACGGGAAGTCGCTGCCCCACAGGAACTGCTCCGAAAGCCGCCCGCCCATCTCCCGGACCACCTCGGCCGGAATGCGGCGCGGCGACCAGCCAGAGACGTCGATGTACACGTTGGTCTTGTGCAGCGCCATCGCGATCAGTTCCATGTGCCACGGCCAGCCGAAATGCGCCGCCACGATCGTGAGGCCAGGATGCGCGGCGGCGACCGGGTCGAGCCTGATCGGCTGGGCGTAATCCAGCCTGATTCCCTGACCGCCGGGCTGCCCCGCGCCGATCCCGCTGGTCCCGGTGTGGAACAGGGCGATCAGGCCGTGTTCCTGGCACGCCGCGAAGACCGGCCAGTAAGCCGGGTCATCCGGGGCAAAGGCCTGAAGCGACGGGTGGAACTTCACCCCGCGCAGGCCGACCGCGGCGATCTGCGCCACCTCTTCGACGGCCGCTTCGCCCTTGTGCGGGTCCACCGAGCCGAGTCCGGTGAACACGTCCGGGTACGCGCGGCAAGCATCGGCGACGGTGTCGTTGGGCACCCGCGGGCGTCCGGTCGCGGTCTCGGCGTCCCAGGCGAGAAGCACCGCCATCACGTCGAGCTCGCGGTACCGGGCAGCGAGCTCGTCGAGGGTGGCCCGCTGCACCGGGGACCGGAAGTACGCCTCGGCCGCCTCGACGTACCCCGCCATGCTGCCGTCCAGCCAGTCCGGCGTGGGCAGGTGCACGTGAAAGTCGATGGCGCGCGGCACCGGCTCATCGTAGCCCGTGCCGCCAGGCCCGCTCACTGGGCGCGTTCAGGCGGCTAGCACAGGGCCGGCCTGCCTGCGTGCCGGGCTCGTCAGTACTTGGGGCCGACGAACTCGTCCAGCCTGGCGACCGCCTCCCGCCGGGCCACCGAGATCGTCGTCGGCTTGGAGAACCGCCAGGCGACCCCGAGCCGGTCGAGCGCCTCCCCGCACAGCCGGTGTATGTCGGCGGACATGTTGACGAACAGATACCGCGGGTACTCGTAGCAGCGATCGCCGCCCTGAACCGGGCGCCGGACCCGGTTGATAAGCCGGCAGCCGTCCGAGTGAAAGAGGCCGCGAGCGAAATCCCCGGGATGTCTGCTAACGATCTCCTCCTGCCACGGCTCAAGCTCGATTTTGCGCTGGTGCTTCCGCCCGGGCCCATGCTGCGGAAACAAACACGGCCAGTGCTTTGACACGCTCTTGACATAGGTGCAGGCCACCCCTCTTTGCGAGGCGCAGAAGACTTTGGAGGAGGGCATAACGAGCGACGTGGTCAGCTTGGCGAGCGCAAGCAGACCGGGCCATGCGTCCGAACAGGCCAGCCACAGGACATGAGTCCTCCGGCTACGGGTGATGTGCCCGTCGCCGAGGTAGAGGCCCAGGAGATAGGCGTAAGCCTCCTCGTCAAGGCTCCGTCCACCACAGCGAGGGCAGGTTGGTGTTGACGTTCGATATGGATCCGGGCCAGTTCGGCGATCGCCCGCACGCCAGTGGCGAACAGCCCGGATGGACACGCCGCAGATTGCAGCGTTCTCGCGATCTAACGTTCCGAGGCCGGAAAAGAGCTTGGCCAGTTCAACTGTGCCTTGCGGGTACATGAAGCCATTGTTGCCGGTGCTGCCGACAGTCCTTACTGGCTAAACACTGGGTGCCGGAAGCGGGATTCGAACCCGCACGTCCTTTCGGACAGATGCTTTTGAGACATCAGTGTCTGCCATTCCACCATTCCGGCATTTAAGGCACATAACGGACAAATCAACTAGGCTCCGGCGACCGTGCTGACTGGGGGCGGTGCGGCCGAGTATCAATCTACCGGGTCACGATACGCTCGATGGGTGAGCCAGACTCCGTTTCGCGTCGTGATCGCCGAGGATGAGGCACTGATCCGCCTCGACCTCAAGGAGATGCTCGAGGAAGACGGCTATGTCGTCGCGGGTGAGGCGTCGGACGGCGAGGCTGCGGTCAAGCTGACCGAGAGCCTCAGGCCGGACCTGGTGATCATGGACATCAAGATGCCCGGTCTCGACGGGATCTCCGCTGCCGAGCGGATCACGGCCGATCATCTGGCGCCGGTCGTCATCCTTACCGCGTTCTCCCAGCGTGACCTGGTGCTGCGAGCCAGGGACGCGGGAGCGATGGCGTTCCTGGTCAAGCCGTTCACCAAGGCCGACCTGGTGCCGGCGATCGAGATCGCGGTGAGCCGGTTCCAGGAGTTCTCGGCGCTCGAGTCGGAGGTGTCGAGCCTCAAGGACCGGCTCGAGGTGCGCAAGCTGCTCGATCGCGCCAAGGGGATTCTCCAGGCCGAGCGTGGCCTGAGCGAGCCCGAGGCGTTCCGCTGGATCCAGAAGAGCTCGATGGATCGCCGGATGACCATGCGGGCCGTGGCCGAGGAAGTGCTGGAGGCGGCGCAGCCGCCGGCTTCGAAGTCGTTAGATGCTCAGATCGCCGACGGCGGGGGAGGCCGGCCGACGGCAGAGGGCAGCGACGCGGCCAAGCTCGGAAGCGAGCCGGGCGCGGCAGACTCCGGCGCGGGCGAGAGCGCAGCGCCCAAGGCCTGAGCAGGCGGCGCCTGGCTGCCCGCAGAATTACCCGGGCAGGCTGGGCAGGACATAGACAAGCGAGCGAGGCCGGGCTGCACAACCCCCGTTTGCAGGCCCGGCTCTCGCCCGCTTGTGCCGCTCCGCCGACCTAGGAATGACAAGCGACCTAGAGACGGCAAGCAGAGAGCCCGGGAGAACCTTTGGTGCCATGTCAGCCTTCCCCGGGCCGGCACGTTCTCTACTCGGTTTCACCGGGCTCTGGGCTCCACCGTAGCGAGCCCCAACCTCGTCGCGCAAAGGACCTGACATTCCCCGGCCGGTATGGGTTAAACGTCCCTTAACCTGCGGTGGGCTATGTGTGCGCAGCAAATGCCGAGTTGCACAAGCCGCCGGCTAGCAAGCGCACGCGGCCAGCGAGCAAGGCCGCGCGGCCGCCTTGCTCGGCCACGTCGCCCGCCCTGCTCGGCCACGTCGCCCGCCCTGCTCAGCGACATCGCCCGCCCGGCGCGGCGACGCGCCCGCCTTGCGCAGCCGCGTCGCCCGCCCAACTGCAACTGCGGTCAGGAATGGCCCGCGCCGGCGCCGGGAATGGCCGGCCACCTAGCGGGCTGCCCCCGGGTCAGGAATGCAACGTCGGCGGCGGCTTGCCGTCGCCGGGAACCGCGTCCCGGTACAGGCAGGTCAGCCGCGCCGTGCAGGTCCGCCGGTCCTGCTCGTCGGTGAGCACGATCTCGTAGGTGCATAGGGTGCGGCCGCCGTGCAGCAGCGTGGCCACGCCGGTGACCAGGCCGTGGGCGGCCCCTCGGTGATGCGTGGCGCTGATCTCGATTCCGAGCGTGGCTCTGCCGGGGCCCGCGTGCAGCGCCGCACCCAGCGAGCCCAGGGTCTCGGCGAGCACGCAGGAGGCGCCGCCGTGCAGCAATCCGTATGGCTGGGTGTTGCCGGCCACCGGCATCGTGCCGACGACCCGCTCCGGGGAGGCCTCGACGATCTTGATGCCCATGCGCCCGGGGAGCGTGTCCGCGCTCGCCAGGTTGTAGGCGGCCACGATCCGCCGCTCGCCGTCCGCTCCTTCGTCAGCGGACGCTTCGCCGCCAGCGGCCGGGTCATTCATCACCAGGTCGTCTCCCACCGGTACCTCCGCGAATTACGGTCCCGCCCAGGAGGAAGCCTAGGAGGCGCAGGTCAGCAGGCGCTCGCCGGGCCCGCTGCGCGAATTGCCGGATTTTTCGGCCTGCTGCCCGTGTCGGCCGCCCTGCCGATACGGGCAGATCGATTCGTTATCACCGTACTTGCCACAAGTTGTTCATGAGACCCAACCAATTCGTCATAAAAACCAGGGCGTTTCTGTGTCCAAGGGGGTGACATCGCTGGTTGTTAGCGCTAACAATGCCCTACGGAAGAGGTCCACCCGCAAGGACCTCAACGACAGGAGGGCATCATGCGCAACGTGTTACTGCCCAGATTGACCAGGCCGGCCGTCACGATCGGCGCGGCAGCGGTTCTTGGCATGGGTCTTGTCGGCGGGCTGGCCGCAGGCCAGGCATTCGCCTCGCCGTCCCACCAGCAATGCAGCCCCACCGTCTCCAAGGCGCCGTTCGGCAAGACGGTCGAGCCCTACACCGGCAAGCTCACCCAGACCTACCGGTACACGCTGACCAACTGCCGCGGCATGCAGATACACCTGCTCAGCTACGGCGCGATCACCCAGTCGATCGCGGTACCCGGCCGCAACGGGCGGGAGGCCGACGTCATCCTGGGCTTCAAGACCCTCAAGGACTACGTCACTGAGGCCAGCCCACCGGTGACCGCGAACGGCGGCCCTTACTTCGGTGAGACCATCGGCCGCTACGGCAACCGCATCGCAAAGGGCACGTTCCAGCTGCAGCAGCCGAGCGGGCTCGAGACCTACACGCTGCCGATCAACAACGGCGTCAACGACCTGCACGGTGGCCTCGTCGGCTTCGGTGACCACGTTTGGTCGCAGGTCGGCAAGCTGATCTCCGGCAATCGGGCGGGAGTGACCCTCCAGCTGGTCAGCCCGAACGGCGACTCCAGCGGTGCCGTCGGCAGCCCGGGCTGCCCCGACGGCTGCACCGGCTTCCCGGCGCAGCTCACCGTGGACGTCACGTTCACGCTGAACAACGCAAATCAGTACCGGATTCACTACAAGGCGGTCAACGACTCAAGCAACCTCAACACGGTCGTCAACCTGACCAACCACAGCTACTTCAACCTGGCTGGCGAGAACTCGCCCGCAGGCTCGGCCTACGGCCAGTACGTGCAGATCAACGCCAAGAAGTACACGCCGACGGACACCACCCAGATCCCGCTCGGCACCGAGCCGTCGGTCAAGGGCACTCCGTTCGACTTCACCAGGCCGTACACGATCGGGTCGCGTATTGACGACGTCAGCGCCCCCGATCACGCGCCGCCAGCCGACAACCAGTTGCTCATCGCCCAGGGCTATGACCACAACTGGATACTGAACCCGCAGACCGCCGCCACGACCGGGCCGGACGGCCTGAACCTCGCCGCCCACGCCTGGGACCCGGCCAGCGGCCGGGAGCTGAGCGTCTGGACCGACCAGCCGGGCGTGCAGTTCTACAGCGGCAACTTCCTGACCGGCACGCTGGTGGGCATCAGCGGCGACACCTACCGGCAGGGCGCGGGCTACACGTTCGAGACCCAGCACTTCCCGAACTCGCCCAACCAGCCCAACTTCCCAACGACCGAGCTGAAGGCCGGCGCGACGCTCAACTCGACGACGATCTTCGCGTTCTCGTCCAACGGTTCTGGCTGGTGATGTTCTGACAAGCCCGGCCCCGGTGACCGCCTTCCCCTGTGGCGGCCACCGGGGCCGTTCCATGCCCTGGTCGAGAGCCTGGAACGAACAGGTTGCCCGCCGGTGTCGGAGCGGCCCACTAAACTGCCTGCGTGGCGACCAAGCCTGAGGCACCCGCGCGAGGTAAAAGCGACCGTGGCAGCAAGAGCCACCACGACCGGCTGCTGTTGCTTGACGGCCACTCCCTGGCCTACCGGGCGTTCTTCGCGCTGCCCGCGGAGAACTTCGCCACCACCACCGGGCAGCCGACGAACGCCGTCTACGGCTTCACCGCGATGCTCATCAACGTGCTGCGCGACGAGAAGCCGACGCACGTCGCCGTGGCGTTCGATCGCAGCGAGCCCACGTTCCGGCACGAGCAGTACGTCGAGTACAAGGCGAACCGGCGGGAGACCCCCGCGGACTTCCGGAGCCAGCTCAGCCTGATCTTCGAGGTGCTCGACGCGCTGGGCATCCGGCGGCTTTCGCTGGCCGGGTACGAGGCCGACGACATCATCGCCACGCTCGCCACCGAGGCCACGGCCGACGACATGGGCGTGCTGATCGTCAGCGGCGACCGCGACGTCCTGCAGCTGGTCAGCGACGACGTGACCGTGCTGATGACCCGCCGCGGGATCAGCGACATGACCCGGTTCACGCCGGAGGCGGTCACCGAGAAGTACGGGCTGACCCCCGCTCAGTACCCGGACTTCGCGGCGCTGCGCGGCGACCCGAGCGACAACCTGCCCAGCATCCCGGGCGTTGGCGAGAAGACCGCGTCCAAGTGGGTGATCGAGTTCGGCTCCCTGGCGGAACTGGTCGACCGGGTCGACGAGGTCAAGGGCCGGGCCGGGGACCAGCTGCGCGAGCACCTGGCGGACGTGCTGCGCAACCGCCAGCTCACCGAGCTTGCCAAGGATGTGCCGGTCGGCGCGGCCCCCCGGGAGCTCACCCTGGCGCCATGGGACCGGGAACAGCTGCACCAGCTGTTCGACACGCTGCAGTTCCGGGTGCTGCGCGAGCGGCTGCAGGCGACCTTCCCGAACGGGTTCACCGAATCGGTCGGCGCCACGGGCCCGGCCGAGGGCTTCGACGTCGAGGCCGATCGGCTGGGCCCCGAGGACGTGGCGGAATGGCTGGCCGAGCACGGCAGCGGCGGCCGGGTCGGCCTAGCTGCCAGCGGAACCTGGGCCCGCGGCACCGGAGTGCTCAACGGCCTGGCGCTGGCCACGCCCGACGGCAGCAACGCCTACCTGGACCCCACCGCGCTGACCGAGGATGACGAGCGGGCCCTGGCGGCCTGGCTCGCCGACCCGCAGGTGCCCAAGGCACTGCACGACGCCAAGGGGCCGATCAACGCGCTCGCCGCGCGAGGCCTGGAGTTTCACGGCCTGACCAGCGACACCGCGCTCGCCGCCTACCTGGCGCTGCCCGGTCAGCGCTCGTTCGACTTGGCCGACCTGGCCGAACGCTATGTGAACCGCAAGCTGACCGGCACCGGGGACACCACCGTGGGCCAGCTCGCCTTCGACACCGACACCGATGGAGACGTCGAAGCGGCGAACGCCCTGGCCCAGCGGGCCAGGGCCACGGCCGAGCTGGCCGACGCGCTGGACGAGGTGCTGCAGCAGCGCGGCGCCACCGACTTGCTCGCCGATGTGGAGCTGCCGCTGGTCGGCGTGCTCGCCGACATGGAGCAGGCTGGGATCGCGGCCGACGTCGACCACCTGGCGGGCATGTCGGCCAGCCTGGGCGGGGAAGTCAAGGCAGCGGAGCAGGCCGCTTACGCCGTGGTCGGGCACGAGTTCAACCTCGGCTCGCCCAAGCAGCTGCAGGAAGTGCTGTTCACCGAGCTCGGCCTGCCGAAGACCAAGCGGATCAAGACCGGCTACACCACCGACTCCGAGGCGCTCACCACCCTGCTCGCGCAGACGGAGCACCCCATCCTGGCGCACCTGCTGCGGCACCGCGACGTCGCCAGGCTGAAGAGCATCGTGGACTCGCTGATCCCGATGGCAGGCGTGGACGGCCGGATCCACACCACGTACAACCAGACCATCGCCGCCACCGGCCGGCTCTCGTCGACCGACCCGAACCTGCAGAACATCCCGATCCGGACCGAGGAGGGCCGCCGGACCCGGCAGGCGTTCATCGTGGGGGGCGGCTACGAGACCCTGCTGACGGCCGACTACAGCCAGATCGAACTGCGGATCATGGCGCATCTGTCCGGGGACAAGGCGCTGGCCGACGCGTTCACGTCGGGCCACGACTTCCACGCGGAGACCGCGTCCCGGGTGTTCGGGGTGCCCGCCGAAGACGTCACGGTCGAGCTGCGCAGCAAGATCAAGGCGATGAACTACGGGCTGGCCTACGGACTGTCCTCCTACGGGCTGTCGCAGCAGCTGCGGGTGTCGCGGGACGAGGCCAGCGGGTTCATGGACGACTACTTCGAGCAGTTCGGCGGCATCAGGGACTACCTGGAAGGCATCGTCGCGCAGGCCCGCAGGGAGGGCTACACCGAGACGATCCTCGGCCGCCGCCGCTACCTGCCCGACCTCGTGTCCGACAACCGGCAGCGCCGTGAGATGGCCGAGCGGATGGCGCTCAACGCGCCGATCCAGGGCTCGGCCGCCGACATCATCAAGGTGGCCATGCTCCGGGTGCACAGCCAGATCCGCGAGCAGGGGCTGCGGTCCCGGATGCTGCTCCAGGTGCATGACGAGCTGCTGTTCGAGGCGGCCCCCGGCGAGCTTGACCGGCTCACGGAGCTCGTGCACACCGAGATGTGCAACGCTTTCGAGCTCACGGTCCCGCTCGAGGTATCCATGGGCACCGGCCGCAGCTGGGCCGACGCCGCACACTGAACGGCCGCCTGGCCTGGGCAACTGGCAAGCTGCGGGCTTTTCCGTGGCTTTAACCGCAGGCCGGATTGGCCGCCGCGGGCGTCCGGATGGCACACCTAGATTGACCGTGGGGGTCGGGCTCTCATATCCTGATCGCTGCGCTGTGTTTCTTGCAGTCCGCCATGGTCAGGCAGCCCGCGGGCGCCGTTACGGCAGGCCGCGGCCAGTCTCACTGGCCAGGCAAGTCAGAATCTCCTGGCCGCCCATGGCGGATTCACTTGTGCATGGCGCACGTCCGCATCATCCCTGTCCGTATCCGGAGTCCACCTACACATGACCACCAGCAGCACCGAGGCCACCTCGACCCCCAAGGTAGCGGTCAACGACATCGGTTCCGAGGAGGCCTTCCTCGCCGCGATCGACGAGACCATCAAGTACTTCAACGACGGCGACATTGTCGAGGGCACCGTCGTCAAGGTCGACCGAGACGAGGTCCTGCTGGACATCGGCTACAAGACCGAGGGCGTAATCCCGTCCCGCGAGCTGTCGATCAAGCACGATGTCGACCCGCACGACGTCGTCAAGAGCGGCGAGCACATCGAAGCCCTGGTCCTGCAGAAGGAGGACAAGGAAGGCCGCCTGATCCTGTCCAAGAAGCGCGCCCAGTACGAGCGCGCCTGGGGCACGATCGAGAAGATCAAGGAAGAGGACGGCGTCGTCACCGGCACCGTCATCGAGGTCGTCAAGGGCGGCCTGATCCTTGACATCGGCCTGCGCGGCTTCCTGCCGGCCTCCCTGGTGGAGATGCGGCGGGTCCGTGATCTCCAGCCGTATGTCGGCCGGGAGATCGAGGCGAAGATCATCGAGCTGGACAAGAACCGCAACAACGTGGTCCTGTCCCGCCGCGCCTGGCTGGAGCAGACCCAGTCCGAGGTCCGCCAGAACTTCCTGAACACGCTGCAGAAGGGCCAGATCCGCAAGGGTGTGGTGTCCTCGATCGTCAACTTCGGCGCGTTCGTCGACCTGGGCGGCGTGGACGGCCTGGTGCACGTGTCCGAGCTGTCCTGGAAGCACATCGACCATCCGGGCGAGGTCGTCGAGGTGGGCCAGGAGGTCACCGTCGAGGTGCTCGACGTGGACATGGACCGGGAGCGCGTCTCGCTGTCGCTGAAGTCCACGCAGGAGGACCCCTGGCAGCAGTTCGCCAGGACCCACCAGATCGGCCAGGTCGTGCCGGGCCGGGTCACCAAGCTGGTGCCGTTCGGCTCGTTTGTCCGGGTCGAAGAGGGTATCGAGGGCCTGGTGCACATCTCCGAGCTCGCGGACCGGCACGTGGAGATCCCCGAGCAGGTCGTGCAAGTCGGCGACGAGATCTTTGTCAAGATCATCGACATCGACCTGGACCGGCGCCGGATCAGCCTGTCGCTGAAGCAGGCGAACGAGGGCACGATCGGCGAGGCGATCGGCGAGGACTTCGACCCGACCCTGTACGGCATGCCTGCCACCTACGACGACCAGGGCAACTACGTCTATCCCGAGGGCTTCGACTCCGAGTCGCAGGAATGGCTCGAGGGGTACGAGAAGCAGCGCGAGGAGTGGGAGCAGCAGTACGCCGAGGCCCGGTCGCGGTACGAGGCGCACCAGGCGCAGGTCGCCGAGGCCCGGCGGTCCGAGTCCGAGGGAAGCAACGGCGCTGACGGCGGCGATCATGTCGCCAGGCCGCAGGCCGAGCCGGAGGCAGAGGCTACTGGGACGCTTGCCTCAGACGAGGCACTGGCCGCGCTGCGGGACAAGCTGTCGGGCGGGCAGAACTGACGCTCCGTCGGCATAGCCGTACCACCGGCTGGCATTCGTAGTCACCTGTTGGCCTCCGCCGGCCCGAGACGCCCTAGTCACCAGCCGGCGGAGGTAACGGTTACGCCTCCGGTACGGCTATGCCGACTCCGCTTTAGAACGCTAGTGGGGCAGCGGTTACGCCTCCGGTACGGCTACGGCGACCGCACTTTGGGCTGGGTTCGGCTGGTTAGGTTCTGGTGGAGCGGGTTTGGGCGGCTCTTAGGGCGCCGATCTGGTTGGCGAGCATGAGGGCCAAGGCGATGATGAGGCCGGTGGGGAGGCCCGAGGTGCCGTCTGTCTGGCTGTGGGCTGTGACGATCAGAATCGCGAAGATCACGGTGGCGATGGTGGGTCCCATCAGCAGGCCGACGTTTCTGGGCACCCAGTTGCCGTAACCGGCTGGACCCAGGTGGAGCGGCCACTGTGCGGTGGGCGGTAAGACGGTTGCGCCGTAGAGTGACACGCCGATTGTGCCGAGCAGCAGCGTGCTCTCGGCGAGGAACGTAATGAGGCTCATCTCAGCTCCGAGGTGATGTTGCGGCTGCGGATCGTAGGAACCTGGCCTTGATGAATGCGGTCGAGCTTCTCCGCCACAGGAGCACGAGCGCGCCGAGGCCAACCAGCCACCCGAGAACTGTCAGCGCTCGCACGGCCGCCGGCCATGGGCCGACCGCGGACAGTTCGCCGGGGCCGATGAGCGCGGCCACCGTGCGAAGGCCAAAGAGCACGCACGCGAGGGTCCGTGCCGTAATGCTGCCTTTTGCGCTCCAGCGGGCCATGACCAGCCACAGGACGACGGCTGCCAGGTTGACGGCGGCAGCCATGACGAGTGTCGATGTCGTCGCCGTTTCAATCAGGCTCCTGCTGATTGGGGTCTTCGCGATGACCTCCCGCACTTCGTTCTTTGTGGCGATGTCCGCGATAGCCGCCGCCAGGCTCACCGCCGCACCGCCGTACATCAGCCAGACGGCATAACGCACCGACGGGGGCGGTCCGGCTTCGGTGGCGGAGCCCTGCTCGGCGTCCAAGGCATCGGCCGCGATCACATCGGGATCCCCTAGCTGGCCGAGGATGGCGCGGATCGCCTCGTCGCTGTCCTGCCCAGGCTGGAGCCGGGCCTCCGCGATGTGCTGACTGACGCCCTCAATGATCTCCTGTCGCCTGTCGGCAGGCAGACCCGCCAGCGCGGCCCGCAACCGCCGCAGGTAGCTGTCCACAAGCGGGCTGTCGGTAGCGCTCATGTCGCGTCCTCCGTCAGGAGGCGATCAACCGTGTCGCGGAATATGACCCACTGCTCGGCGAACGCGTTGAGAGCCGCCATTCCCTTGCTCGTCAGCGAGTAGTAGCGCCGCGGCGGACCCTGGGAGGACTCGCGCCAGGCGCTGTCCACCATCCCGTCGCGGCGCAGCCGGCTCAGCAGCGGATATATCGTCCCCTCGCTTGTCACCATGCCGTCAGCCTCGGCGAGCGCGTGGGCAAGTTCGAAGCCGTACCACTCCTTCCTGCGCAGTAGCGCGAGCACGCAGTACTCGATCGCGCCGCGGCGCATCTGGGTCATCAGCTTCGATGCCTCGCCAGGTACCATGCACGACATGATACCTGGTTCCGCTAATCCGGGTGCGGCCCGGAACTCTCGCGGCGTGGGGCTGGGTAGTGAGGGCTGGGTTAGAGGCCGGTGGCGCCGTCTAGGGACTGGCGGAGCAGGTCGGCGTGGCCGTTGTGGCGGGCGTACTCCTCAACGAGGTGCTGCCAGGTCCAGCGCAGCGAGAAGGTCCTCTCGCCGTACGTGTATGCATCGTCTAGGTTGGCGCCATTCAGGGCGGCGTCGACGGCTTCGCACTCGGCCCGGTAGCGCTCGAAGTCCTGCTCGGCTCCGGCAGGGTCGGCCTCCTCGATGTCCGCGTCCGGAGCATCGGAGCGGTAGTACAGGTCGGGTACCTGTTCACCCCGGTAGGCCTGCCTGATCCACCCGCGCTCGGTGTCGCTCATGTGCCGGACCAGGCCGAGCAGCGACAGATTCGACGGCGGGACGGATCGCGTGGCCAGCTGGTTTGCATCCAGGCCCGCGCATTTGCGCAGCAGGGTGGCCCGGTGCCAGTCGAGCCAGTCACGGAGCATCTCCTGCTCAGGTTCGTTGCGGCGCTGCGGGTAGTGCTCCGAGCGCTCGACGTCAGGTGCGATCCAGGACACCGCGGCAGCGTACGCCCGGGTTTGTGCTGGACGCCAGCTAATACTCGCCAGTTGCGGCGTCGGTCGGTGCTGAACCTGCTCGCGATTTTGGTGCGCCGCTTAGGATCGCGGTGTGCTGAGGGTCGGGCTTACTGGCGGAATCGGGGCAGGCAAGAGCGAGGTGTCGGCTCGGCTGGCTGCGCAGGGCGCGGTCGTGATCGACGCGGACGCGATCGCCAGGGAAGTCGTTGAGCCGGGGACCGAGGGGCTGGCGGAGGTCGTCGAGGCGTTCGGCCCTGAGGTACTGCTGCCGGACGGGACACTGGACCGGCCGCGGCTGGGCGAGGTCGTGTTCGCCGATCCGGAGCTTCGCGGCAAGCTCAACGAGATCGTCCACCCGAGGGTGGGCGCCCGGATGGCCGAGCTAGAACGGGAGGCGGGACCAGCCTCGATCGTCGTGCACGACGTGCCGCTGATCGCGGAGAGCGGCCGCACCGACGCCTACGATCTGGTTGTCGTCGTTGATGTGCCGCCCCGGGTCCAGCTGGACCGGCTGGTGCGGCGCCGTGGCATGAACCGCGAACAGGCCGAGGCCCGGATGGCGGCCCAGGCCAGCCGGGAGCAGCGGCTGGCAATCGCCGACATCGTCATCGACAACTCCGGCTCGCTGGCCGAACTGGACCGCCAGGTGGGCGACCTGTGGTCCGAACTGCGTCGACGGTCCGTGAAGGCGTCAGATCACGACGGCGATACCTGACAACGACCGTCCCCGACGCTGGCCAGGCTCACATGAACGCTGGCAGTAGCGAACTTGGGGTTCTAGCCCGGAGGCGCGGATGGGGCTCTTCAACCGGCCGGCCAAGCTCGGCGCCAGACTCGCCACCAGGACGACGCTGCTGCTGCGCGCCGACCCCGGGGACGCGCTGCTCGAGGCCCCCCGGCTGTACGACCCCCAGGTGCGCCGGGTGCGCGAAAGGCTGGTCTTCCAGAACGGGGTGCTGCTGATCGGCCCGGTAACGGTGACACCCGAGATCGAGCGGCGGGCCGGGCTCCCGGCCGGGATGGCGGTGGCCTGGTACGTCGGCGCGGGCGGGCTGAGCGCCAGCCAGAGACGCTCCCACGAGGCGGTGGTGGACGACGGCGACCATCTGGTGACCGGGCTCGCGGACTGGCTGGGCGGGACCGTCCAGTACGGGCCGCCCGCGGCCGGTGCGATGCGTTCCCGGCCGCTGTGTCACTGGGACCTGCACGCCGCTTACAGCCCCGAGGACGCGGGGCGCGAGGTCTGCCTGAAGGTCGGCAACGCGGCGCTGGCGCTGGCCGGCGAGTCCGGCGGAATTGCGCTGGACGTGCTGGGGTTCATTATCAATAACGCCGACGATCTGCTGCCACGCTCACGCTGAGCGGCGCGGTCGCCCGGTCCGGCCAGAATGTCGGCGGGCCGGCCTACAGTGGATTGACCAACCCGGCGGCGTCACGTTCAGGAAGAAGGCGGAGCCATGCGTCCAGTAACCGACCTGCAGCGGCGCGTTGCGCCATTTGAGGTGGTTACCGACATGGTGCCCGCCGGGGACCAGCCGCAGGCCATCGCGGAGATGGAGCGGCGGATCCGGTCCGGGGAAGTGGACACCGTGCTGCTCGGCGCGACCGGGACCGGCAAGACCGCGACCGTTGCCTGGCTGGCGGAGAAGCTGCAGCGCCCGGTCCTGGTCATGCTGCCGAACAAGACCCTTGCCGCCCAGTTCGCCAACGAGCTGCGCGAGATGCTGCCCAGGAACGCGGTCGAGTACTTCGTCTCGTACTACGACTACTACCAGCCCGAGGCGTACGTCCCGCAGACCGACACCTACATCGAGAAGGACTCCTCGATCAACGACGAGGTGGAGCGGCTGCGGCACTCGGCGACCAACTCGCTGCTCACCCGCCGGGACACGATCGTGGTCGCGTCGGTGTCCTGCATCTACGGCCTCGGCACCCCGCAGGAGTACGTGGACCGGATGCTGAAGCTCCGCAAGGGCGGCACGATCGACCGGGACGCGCTGCTGCGCCAGCTCGTTGGCATGCAGTACGCCCGCAATGACCTGTCGTTTACCCGCGGCACGTTCCGGGTGCGCGGCGACACCATCGAGGTCATCCCGGTCTACGAGGAGATGGCCGTCCGGATCGAGATGTTCGGCGACGAGATCGAGCGGCTGATGACGCTGCACCCGCTGACCGGCGAGGTGATCAGCGAGGACGAGGAGCTGTACATCTTCCCTGCCACGCACTACGTCGCCGGGCCGGAACGCATGGAGCGCGCGATCGCGGGCATCGAGGCGGAGCTCGCCGAGCGGCTCGAAGAGCTGGAGCGGGGCGGCAAGCTGCTCGAGGCGCAGCGGCTGCGGATGCGCACCACCTACGACATCGAGATGCTGCGCCAGGTGGGCAGCTGCTCGGGGATCGAGAACTACTCGCGGCATATCGACGGCCGCGAGCAGGGCAGCCCGCCGAACACGCTGCTCGACTACTTCCCCGAGGACTTTCTGCTGGTCATCGACGAGTCGCACAACACGGTGCCGCAGATCGGGGCCATGTACGAGGGCGATGTGTCCCGCAAGCGGGTGCTGGTTGAGCACGGGTTCCGGCTGCCGAGCGCGATCGACAACAGGCCGCTGACCTGGGAAGAGTTCGGCGACCGGATCGGCCAGAGGGTGTACCTGTCGGCTACCCCGGGGCCGTATGAGCTGCAGCGGGTGCAGGGTGACGTCGTCGAGCAGGTGATCAGGCCGACCGGGCTCATCGACCCCCAGGTGATCATCAAGCCGACCAAGGGCCAGATCGACGACCTCGTGCACGAGATCAGGGAGCGGGCCGAGCGGTTCGAGCGGGTCCTGGTCACCACGCTGACCAAGAAGATGGCCGAGGACCTGACCGACTACCTGCTCGAGCTGGGCATCAGGGCCAGGTACCTGCACAGCGAGGTGGACACGCTGCGCCGGGTGGAGCTGCTGCGCGAGCTGCGGCTCGGCGAGTACGACGTGCTGGTCGGGATCAACCTGCTCCGCGAGGGTCTCGACCTGCCCGAGGTATCGCTGGTGGCGATCCTGGACGCGGACAAGGAGGGCTTCCTGCGGTCCGGCACGTCGCTGATCCAGACGATCGGCCGCGCGGCCCGAAACGTCTCCGGCCAGGTGCACATGTACGCCGACAGGGTGACCCCGTCGATGCAGCGGGCGATCGACGAGACCGACCGGCGCCGGGCCAAGCAGGTCGCTTACAACACCGAGCGCGGAATCGACCCGCAGCCGCTGCGCAAGCGGATCGCGGACATCCTGGACCAGCTCGCCAGGGAGGACGCGGACACCGCACAGCTCCTCGGCGGTTCCGGCCGGCAGCAGAGCCGGGGCAAGGCACCGGTCCCCGGGCTGTCGTCGCGCGCGCGGGCGGCAGCGGCGGCCGCTGCCGGGGAGCGGCGCGGCGAGCCCGGCGAAGGCGGCCCAGCACGCGAGGACCTGATCGGCCTGATCGGCGAGCTGACCGAGCAGATGCACACGGCAGCGGCCGAGCTGCAGTTCGAGATCGCGGCGCGGTTCCGCGACGAGATCAAGGAACTGAAGCACGAACTGCGCGGCATGCAGGCCGCCGGGGTATGAGCGCCGGGTATGAGCGGGGCAGTCCACCGTCGGCGTCTTCGCTGGCGGCAGGGACCGGAAATTTCCCGGTCAAACCGCGCGTGCCGGGCGAATCGCACCACATCGCGTAGCGCTAGGTGGAACCGGCGGCACGGGCAGACCCGTCCAAGGTGCATGGATCGACCAGAAGCCACCAGCCGCGAGGCGGTGGCGAGCAGGGCCGCAGGCGCCAGGTCTGCCTGGGCTCGTGTGTGGCTGTGCGCGGCCGCTCTCGCGGCGATTGCGCTGGCCGGCTGCGGGAGCATTTCGGCATCGTCCACCGGCGCCGCGACTGCCGCCTCACCCAAGGCGTCATCGTCGCGTTCGCCGTCACCCTCGGTAAACCCCAGCGCGGCGGCAACCCAGGCCGCGCTGTGCCGGCGCACCGCGACGGTCACCGGCCTGGTGATCACGCGCAATCACGTGATGCGGGTGCCGCAACTGCAGGGGGGCTTTCCTGGCCAGGTCATCGTTGCCTCCCCGGCCCGTGCCCGGGCCGCGGCGCGGGCCGTGTGCGGGCTGCCATCGCTGCCGCGTGGCGTCTTCCACTGCCCGAATCTGACCGTTGGCTCGACTTACCTGCTGCGCTTCATCGCGGACGGGCGCCAGCTGCCAGCGGTTAGCATCGAGGCGACCGGTTGTGAGATCGTCACCGGGGTCGGGCCCGTCCGCTGGGCGGCGAAGTCGCCGGGGTTCTGGCGGGCGCTCGCCACGGCGGCGAACGTGAGCCCGCCGGGGCGGACGGCGTTCACCGGAGGCGGCACGTGGAGCTGCCAGCCCAACTCGAGCCGGCCGGATCAGGCCAACGACTGCCCGGCGCAGAACGCGCCGGCCTCGGGGGCCGTGTCGTAGCCACCGGCCGTCCCAGGGTCGGCGGCTGTCGCTGCCGACCAGGGGAGGGCGTGCGTGACCTGGGTGATGTTCGATTATGGCGGCGTGGTCTCGCACCCGCCGACCCAGCAGGACCTGGCGCTGCTTGCCGGGGTCGCGGGCGTCGCCGCTCCGGCTTTCTCCGACGCGTACTGGGAATGGCGTCGCGCCTATGACCTCGCAGAACTGGATGTAACGGGATACTGGGGGCAAGTCGGCCGCAGCCTGGGCCGCAGCTACGGGGAGGCCGAGGTCGCCGAGCTCGCCCGGCTGGACTGCGCATCCTGGCTGCACCTCCAGGCGGGCACGGTGGCGCTGATCGAGGACCTTGCCGCCGCCGGGCGGCCGCTCGCGCTGCTGTCGAACGCGCCCGACCAGCTGGCCGACGCGATCGGCGCACTGCCGATATCCAGATGTTTCGGTCAGCTAATTTTCAGCTGTCAGCTGAAGCTCGCCAAGCCAGATCCGCGGTGCTACAGCACCGCGCTGGCCAGGCTCGGGGCCAGCGCCGAGGAGGTCATCTTCATCGATGACCGCGCCGAGAACGTGACCGCCGCCGCCGCTCTTGGCCTCCTGTCGGTGCATTTCACCAGCCCAGAGGGGGTGCGCGCGGCCGTCGCCGAACGGCTGGCCGGGCGCGGCTGAGCCGAAGCAGGCGGGGCATACCGGCCCCGACGGGGCGGCACGTTCCGGCCCGCTGAGCGTCTGGTCGGCGGTTGTCGCAGGTGTGCCTGTCAGTCGGCCGGCGTAGGGTCGGAATTATGTGGGCGAGCCTGGTCGCCGCGCTGGTGTCGGCCTTCTGCTACGGAATCGCCTCGGTCATGCAGGCCGTAGCGATCCGCTCGGCGAGCCGCCGCGGCACCCACACTCTTGAAGGCGGGGACGCGGGTCGCGTCGACCCCGGCCTGATCGTCCGGCTGCTCGGCCAGTGGCGCTTCGTAGCCAGCATCGGCATCGACTTTATCGGGTTCCTTGCCCAGCTCGTGGCGTTGCAGCGGCTGCCGCTGTTTGCCGTGCAGGCCGTGATCGCGTCCAACCTCGCGGTCACCGCAGTGTTCGCGGCGTGGCTCATCAACGTCCGGCTCGGCTGGCGGGAGTGGCTGGCGGTCGGCGGGGTGGTTGTCGGGGTGGGCTTTCTCGGGTCCTCGGCCGGCTCCGAGGGAGCCGTGATGCCGGGTGCGGCGTTCCAGATTGGCCTGATGGTGGCGGTGGTCGGCGTGGGGCTGGGCGGGATGGCCGCGGCCAGGCTTTCCGGCTGGGCCCGCACTCCCGCGCTCGGCGCCATCGCGGGGCTTGGGTACGCGGTGCTCGCGGTCGCGGCCCGGATCCTGCCCGGCTTCTCCCCGGCCCAGCTGGTGCGCAGCCCGGCCACGTACACCCTGGCCGCGGCCGGGATCGTGTCGTTCCTGATGTACGCGTCGGCGCTGGAAGGCGGCAGCGTCACCGTGGCCACGGCGGCCGTCGTTCTGGCCGAGACCGTGCCGCCCGCGATCGTCGGCGTCGTGTTCCTCGGTGACACCACCCGCCACGGCCTGGCCGGGCTGGCCGTGGCCGGGTTCGTCGTCGCGGTCGCCAGCGCGGCTGCCCTGGCCCGATTCGGCGAGGCCGGCGACCAGCCGCAGCTCAGACCCGGCGACGTGCCGGCTCAGCGCTCGCGCGACCAGTCGCAGGCCGCCTCGTCCGTGTGACCGGCCCCGCGTGCGGCCAGTCGCAGGCCGCCTCGTCCGTATGACGGGCCCCGCGCGGCCCGACCCGCCGTGCGCCGGTGACCGCTATCGGATGCTTTATCCCAGGTCAGCAGCGTTGCGGGCGGGAAGCGTTCGGCGTTGCTGACCGAAGTGGCGCGTCCGGGCTGATATCCTGAGACCCCGTGGACCGGTGGATTTACCGCTGGGCGAAGACCACGGGAGCCTCATCTTGGCGACGGCATCGCATTCCTCACGGCCCGTTTCTACCAGGCATCTTTTCGTTACCGGGGGCGTAGCATCCAGTCTGGGCAAGGGCCTTACCGCCTCCAGCCTTGGCCGCCTGCTGAAGCTGCGCGGGCTCCGGGTGAACATGCAGAAGCTCGATCCCTATCTCAACGTCGACCCGGGCACCATGAACCCGTTCCAGCACGGTGAGGTGTTCGTCACCGACGACGGCACCGAGACCGACCTGGACGTAGGGCACTACGAGCGGTTTCTTGACACCCGGCTGCCCGGCTCGGCGAACGTCACCACCGGGCAGATCTACTCCAGCGTGATCGCCAAGGAGCGGCATGGCGACTACCTGGGCGACACCGTCCAGGTGATTCCGCACATCACCAACGAGATCAAGTCGCGGATCATGGACATGGGCGGCCCGGACGTCGATGTCGTGATCACCGAGGTCGGCGGCACGGTGGGCGACATCGAATCGCAGCCGTTCCTCGAGGCGATCCGCCAGATCCGGCACGAGATCGGCCGGGACCGCTGCTTCTTCCTGCACGTCTCGCTGCTGCCCTACATCGGGCCGTCCGGCGAGCTGAAGACCAAGCCGACCCAGCACTCGGTGGCCGCGCTGCGCAGCATCGGCATCCAGCCCGACGCGATCGTGTGCCGCTCCGACCGGCCGATCAGCGGAGGGCTGAAGCGCAAGATCAGCCTCATGTGCGACGTGGACGAGGAGGCGGTGGTCTCCGCCGCCGACGCGCTGTCCATCTACGACATCCCCAAGGTGCTGCATTCCGAGGGCCTGGATGCCTACGTCGTGCGCCGGCTCGGGCTGCCGTTCCGCGACGTGGACTGGAGCGACTGGGATGAACTGCTGCGCCGGGTGCACCGCCCGGCCCGCAGCGTCACGATCGCGCTGGTTGGCAAGTATGTGGACCTGCCCGACGCCTATCTGTCGCCCGCCGAGGCGCTGCGGGCTGGCGGGTTCGGCAACGACGCCAGGGTCAACATCAAATGGGTGACCAGCGACGACTGCGAGACGCCGGAGGGCGCGGAGCGCCAGCTCGACGGCGTGGATGGGGTGCTGGTGCCGGGCGGCTTCGGCATCCGCGGTATCGAGGGCAAGATCGGGGCCGTGCGGTACGCCAGGGAGAACGGCATCCCGCTGCTCGGGCTCTGTCTCGGCCTGCAGTGCATGGCGATCGAGGTCGGCCGGGATCTGGCCGGCCTCGAGGGCGCGAACAGCGCGGAGTTCGATCCTGACTCGCCGTACCCGGTGATCGCCACGATGGCAGGCCAGGAAGACGTCGTGGCCGGTGACCGGGACATGGGCGGCACGATGCGGCTCGGACTGTATCCGGCGGTGCTCGCCGAGGGCAGCCTGGTCCGCGAGCTGTACGGCGCGGAGGTCGTGGAGGAGCGGCACCGGCACCGGTACGAGGTCAACAACGCCTACCGCGAGGCGCTGGAGGAGGCCGGGCTCGTCTGCTCCGGCCTCTCGCCGGACGGCCTGCTTGTCGAGTTCGTCGAGCTGCCGCGCAGCAACCACCCGTTCTTCGTCGCCACCCAGGCGCATCCGGAGTTCCTGTCCCGGCCAACCCGGCCGCATCCGCTGTTCAGCGGGCTCGTGGCCGCCGCGCTGGAGCGTTCACGGGCCGTGCCGAGTGCCGATCCGCTGACCGCAGCCGGCCAGCGGGCCGCCGCCAGCGCGTGACCAGTGTTGCGGCGCTGAGGCGCTCCGAGATGATGGCCAGGCGCGGCAAGAGCGCACCCTTGGTGCAGGAGTGACGGACGTGAGCGGTGCAACGGACGACCTGGACAGTCCGGACGAGCTGGTGAAGCCGGATATCCGGGATCTGGCCCCGGGGCCCTGGCCGGTGACCGAGTCGGCGGAGCTTGGTCGCGGCGCCATGGTGCGGCTCCGCAAGGACATGGTGCGCATGCCCGACGGCGAGGTCGTGGGCCGGGATGTCCTGGAGCACCCGGGGGCGGTGGCCGTGCTCGCGCTGGACACCGATGAGCAGGTCCTGATGATCCGCCAGTACCGGCATCCGGTCGGGCGGCTGCTGTGGGAAATTCCGGCCGGCCTGCGCGACGTCGCTGGTGAGCCGCTGCGCGCGACTGCGGAACGCGAGCTGCTCGAGGAGGCCGGATGCCGGGCGGCGCAGTGGTGGGTGCTCACCGACTCCTACTCGTCGCCGGGCATCAGCACGGAGCGGATCCGGATCTTCCTCGCCCGCGGCCTGGCCATGGTTCCAGAGTCCGAGCGGTCGTACGTGCCCGAGCACGAGGAGGCCCACCTGGAGGTCGCCTGGGTGCCGCTGGATGAGGCCGTTGCCGGCATTCTCGCTGGTGACCTGCATAATGGCGTCACCGCACTGGGTATCTTGGCCGCGTATGCGGCGCGTCGGGATGGTTTCGGCACGCTGCGGGGGACCGATGCCCCGGAGCACTGACTGGCGCCCGCATGCGCGCCTCGTGGACCTGCCCGGCAATGGAGCCGGGCGGGACACCATGACCAGGAAGGACTGGTTGTCATGAAGGTCGGCATCCCCAAGGAACTCAAGAACCATGAGTACCGGGTGGCGATCACGCCGGCCGGCGTGCACGAACTAGCCCGCGGTGGCCATGAGGTCTTTGTCCAGAAGGACGCCGGAGCCGGGTCGCGGATCCCGGACGACGACTTCGTCGGCGCCGGGGCGACGATCCTGCCGGATGCCGATGAGGTGTGGCAGGCCGGAGACCTGATCCTCAAGGTCAAGGAGCCGATCGCCGAGGAATATCACCGGATGCGCAAGGGCCAGGTCCTGTTCACCTACCTGCACCTGGCCGCGTCACGGGAATGCACCGACGCGCTGCTCAGCTCGGGCACAACGGCAATCGCGTACGAAACCGTCCAGCTGCCGGATGGCTCGTTGCCGCTGCTGGCCCCGATGTCCGAGGTCGCCGGGCGCATGGCGCCTCAGGTGGGCGCTCATCACCTGCAGCGTGACGGTGGCGGACGCGGTGTGCTGATGGGCGGCGTCTCCGGCGTCTACGCGGCCAAGGTCGTGGTGCTCGGCGCTGGCGTCTCAGGCATGAACGCAGCGGCGATCGCCTCGGGTATGCAGGCTGAGGTGCTGCTCCTGGACAAGAACGTCGGCAGGCTGCGCAGCGCGGACGCCATCTACCAGGGTTATATCCAGACAGTGGCGTCCAACGCCTATGAGGTCGAGCACGCGGTGATCGACGCCGACCTGGTCATCGGGGCCGTGCTGGTTCCAGGGGCCAAGGCGCCGATGCTGATATCCAACGAGCTGGTGTCCCGGATGAAGCCGGGCTCGGTGCTGGTGGACATCTCGATCGACCAGGGCGGGTGCTTCGAGGACTCGCACCCCACCACGCACGACAACCCGACCTACCCGGTGCACAACTCGCTGTTCTACTGCGTCGCGAACATGCCGGGCGCAGTCCCGCACACCTCGACGTACGCGCTGACCAACGTCACGCTGCCCTACGCGGTCGAGATTGCGAACCGCGGCTGGCGGGAGGCGCTGCGGGCCGACCCGTCGTTCGCACTGGGGCTGAACACCCACGAGGGCTCGGTCACGTACCAGAGCGTCGCCGAGGCGCACGGGCTGCCGTGGATACCGGTAAGCGAGGCGCTCAGCTGAAAGCTGTCCGGCAGGCAGGCGTTGATGAGGCGGTCAAGCGCTACCTTGATCACCTCACGGTGGAGCGCGGGCTTGCCCGGCACACGTTAGAGGCCTATCGAAGAGATCTGGAACGCTACGCGGGCGTGCTCGGTGCCGCAGGCCGGACCGGCATTGGCGAGGTGACGACACAGGACGTCGCCGGTTTCCTGGCCGGGCTTCGTGAGGGAGACGAGAGCCACCAGCCGCTGGCGGCGAGCTCGGCCGGGCGTGCCGTCGTCGCCGTGCGCGGCTTGCACGCGTTCGCCGCGGCCGAGGGTCTCGCGCCAGCCGACCCCGCGCGGCAGGTCCGGCCGCCCGTACCGCCGCGCCGGCTGCCGCGGGCGATACCGGTCGCCGACGTCGAGCGCCTGCTCGCGGCGGCCGGGGCCGGCGACGGGCCGCGGCCGTTGCGGGACCGCGCGCTGCTCGAGTTGCTGTACGCGACCGGGGCCCGGATCTCGGAAGCGACCGCGCTCGACGTCGACGACCTCGAACTGGCCGAGCGGCCGCCGCCGTCCGCCCTGCCGGCCACCGTCCGGCTGTCGGGCAAGGGCAACAAGCAGCGCATCGTTCCGGTCGGCAGCTACGCCCGGCAGGCCCTGGAGCAGTACCTGGTCAGGGCGCGCCCGTCGCTGGCGGCGGCCACCCGGCGGGCATCGGCCAGCCCGGCGGTGTTCCTGAACGCCCGCGGCGGCCGGGCTCACCAGGCAGGGCGCCTGGGGTGCGCTGCGCGCCGCGGCGGAGCGGGCGGGAATCGCCGACGTTTCACCGCACACGCTGCGGCATTCGTTCGCCACCCACCTGCTCGACGGGGGCGCCGATGTCAGGGTTGTGCAGGAGTTGCTCGGACATGCCTCGGTGACCACCACGCAGGTCTACACTCTGGTGACCGTCGACAAGCTCAGGGAGGTCTACGCGAGCGCGCACCCCCGGGCTCTCGGGTGACCATTTCTACGCGAACGGTGAGTCGGCTTGCCGCCGCAATGCCCAGGCCCTAGCCTCGCGTTGAGTCCGGGTTGCCGGCGGGTGCATCGCGCTACGCCGGGCGACCACCGGGGAGGTGCAGTAGGCTTTGGCAGCGTCCCAGACATTGGAGGTCAGGCCCGGCGTGCTTGGCCCTACCGGCCGGCCGGTACCAAGATTCCCCGACCCCGAACCGCTGCTTACCCACGGCCCGGCCCGGGTTGTTGCGGTCTGCAACCAGAAGGGCGGGGTCGGGAAGACCACTACGACGATCAACCTCGGCGCGGCCTTGGCCGAGCAGGGCCGCCGGGTGCTGCTGGTCGACTTCGATCCACAGGGCGCACTCTCCGTTGGCCTGGGCATTCAGCCTCACGAGCTGGACGCGACGGTTTACAACCTGCTCATGGAGCGCGGGATCACCGCCCGCGACGTGCTGTTCAAGACCAACGTCGACGGCATGGACCTGCTGCCGAGCAACATCGACCTGTCCGGCGCCGAGGTGCAGCTGGTGCACGAGGTCGGCCGGGAGTTCGTGCTCGGCCGGGTGCTGCAGCCGGTCATCCCCGACTATGACGTCGTCCTGATCGACTGCCAGCCCTCGCTCGGCCTGCTCACGGTGAACGCACTGGCCAGCGCGGACGGGGTGATCGTGCCGCTGGAATGCGAGTACTTCGCGCTGCGCGGCGTGGCCCTGCTGATGGAGACCATCGACAAGGTGCAGACCCGGATCAGCCCCAAGCTGGTGCTCGACGGGCTGCTGGCCACGATGTACGACTCCCGCACCCTGCACACGAGGGAGGTCCTGGCCGGGGTCGTGAAGGGGTTTGGCGACAAGGTGTACCACACGGTGATCAACCGGACCGTGCGGTTTCCCGACTCTTCCGTGGCCGGGGAGCCGATCACCCGCTTCGACCCGACGTCCAACGGGGCTGCGTCCTACAGGGAGCTGGCGAAGGAGGTACTGGACCGGTGGCGCCAGGCCGACCTCGCGGTACACGCACACGGCGGGTAAGCCTGCCAGGAGTTGCCGAGCTTCTTCGCCCGTCTGGCCGTGGGGCAACCGTCGAAGCCCAGCGCCAGGCCAGCGGCAGGGAGCGGCACGCCCAGAAGATCACCGTCTACCTGTCCGGCAGCGAACTGCTCGACCTGGAGCGCGCCCGGCTCACGCTGCGCGCCCTCGGCATCACGGTCGACCGGGGCCGGATCGTCCGGGAGGCACTGGCGATCTTGCTGGCCGACCTCGATGCCGAGGGCGACCGGAGCCTGGTGGCCCGGCGGCTTTACGAAGGGGCCCCGGAATAGCTGGCACGCCATCACTAGCTTTAGTACATAAGACACAGCGGGGTGGGAAGTTTTGGTTGCTGAATGACTGTGACGATGACCAGCGAATCGGGCGAAGCGCGGGCCAGTGCGTTCGAGGTGCACCTCGACGTCTTCGAGGGTCCGTTTGATCTGCTCCTCGGCCTGATCTCGAAGCACAAGCTGGATATCACCGAGATCGCGCTGTCCAAGGTCACCGACGAGTTCATCGCGTACATCCGGGCCAGGGCCGACGGCTGGGACCTGGACCAGGTCAGCTACTTCCTCGTCGTCGCCGCTACCCTGCTCGACCTCAAGGCAGCCCGGCTGCTGCCCGCCGGCGAGGTCGACGACGAGGAGGACCTTGCCCTGCTGGAGGCCAGGGACCTGCTGTTCGCCCGGCTGCTGCAGTACCGCGCCTACAAGGAGGTCGCGGCGGTGCTGGCCAGCAAGATGGCGGCCGCCGGGCGGAGGTTCCCGCGCCGGGTGCCGATGGAACCGCGCTTCGTCGACCTGCTGCCCGAGGTGCTGCTCGGCCTGGGGCCGGTGGAGTTCGCCGCGATCGCCGCCCGCGCGCTGGCGCCCAAGCAACTGCCGGTGGTCTCCACCGAGCACCTGCACATGCCGCTCACTAGCGTGCGCGAGCAGGTCGGCCTGCTGTCCGACCGGCTGGTGCAGCTGCGGCGCGCCACGTTCCGGCAGCTCACCCGCGATTGCGCCGGAACCTACGACATCATCGCGCGCTTTCTTGCCATCCTCGAGCTCTACCGCAACGGCCGGGTCAGCTTCGACCAGGTGGCCCCGCTCGGCGATCTGTACGTGAGCTGGACTCCGGACGGCCAGCCCGGCGATGAAGCCGCAATCGACCAGGAAGACGACGAATAGCTCATGCAGAACGGTTCCGGGCCAGGCCAGGGTGAAGGTGACCCTACGGTGCTGGGGGACGGGCAGGACCAGGTCGCGCTGCCGGATGGGGCGCTGCCGGATGGGGCGCTGCCGGATGGGGCGCTGCCGGACGGCGCGGGGCCCGGGCTCCGCGCCAGCCTCGAGGCGATCATGCTCGTGGCAGACGAGCCGGTCTCAGAGGTCGTAATCGCGCAGGTGCTCGAGCGGCCGCGGGCAGAGGTCTCCGAGGCCCTCCGGGACCTGGCTGACTCCTACGACGCGGAGGAGCGCGGCTTCGAGCTGCGCGAGGTAGCCGGCGGCTGGCGCTTCTACACCCGCGAGGAGTGCGCCCCGCTCGTGGAGCGATTCGTGAGCGACGGCCAGGAGGTCCGGCTGACCCAGGCGGCGCTCGAGACCCTGGCTGTGGTCGCTTACCGGCAGCCGGTGAGCCGCGCCCGGGTATCGGCGGTGCGCGGCGTCAACTGCGACGGCGTGATCCGCACTCTGGTGCTGCGCGGGCTGGTCGAGGAGACAGGCACCGACCCGGAGACGGGCGCGATCCTGTTCGCGACGACCGGGTACTTCCTGGAGCGGCTCGGCCTGCCGGGTCTGGATGCGCTGCCGGAGCTGGCCCCGTTCCTGCCGGACAACATCGACGACGAGACTGACCCGGGTCATGAGCCAGCGGAGTCGTGACCAGCGGGACCGCGGCCAGCGAGACCGCGGCCAGGGGGACGGCGGCCAGCGGGACGGCGGCCATGATGGTCGCGACGAGGACGGTCGCGACCTGGCTGACGAGGACCGGGACTCGCTGGTCGACGTCCCGGGCGGTGTCCGGCTGCAGAAGGTGCTCGCCGCGGCCGGCGTCGGCAGCCGCAGGCACTGCGAGGAGATGATCGGCGAGGGCCGGGTCGAGGTCGACGGTGAGGTAGTGCGCCGGTACGGAGCGCGCGTCGACCCGCAGCGCCAGGTCATCCGGGTGGACGGGCGGCGGATCCCGGCGCGCGAGGACCTCGTCTACGTCGCGCTGAACAAGCCCGCCGGGGTGCTGACCACGATGTCTGATGCGCGTGGCCGGCCCACGATCGCCGACTACCTGCCGGACCGCATCGAACGGCTGTTCCACGTCGGCAGGCTCGACTACGACACCGAAGGCCTCATGCTGCTGATGAATGACGGGGAGCTCGCGCACCGGCTCGCGCATCCCCGCTACGGCGTGCTCAAGACGTACCTTGCCGACGTGGCCGGCCCGCTGCCGAGGGATTTGGGTCGCCAGCTGACCACCGGGGTGGAGCTATCCGACGGGGTGGCGACTGCCGACAGGTTCCGGGTCCTGGAGCGGGCCGGTAACCGGGCGCTGGTGGAGATCACGCTGCACGAGGGGCGCAAGCACATCGTGCGGCGGATGCTCGCAGAGACCGGCCATCCGGTCAGTCGGCTGGTACGCACGCACGTCGGCCCGGTCGCGCTCGGGTCGCTTCGCCCTGGGACCACGCGCCGGCTCACCCCGAGGGAGATTGGCGACCTATACGCGGCAGTTGGTCTATAACCTGGTAGCTCAACGGCCGTGACGGTTGGGTCGGGCGGCGACGGCGGGCCGGGTGGCGAGGGCGGGCCGGGTGGCGAGGGCGGGCCGGGTGGCGAGGGCGGGCCGGGTGGCGAGGGCGGGCCGGGTGGCGAGGGCGGGCCGGGTGGCGAGGGCGGGCCGGGCGGCGAGGGCGGGCCGGGCGGCGAGGGCGGGCCGGGCGGCGAGGGCGGGCCGGGCGGCGAGGGCGGGAAGGAGGAGCCGGTGGCTGTCAGGGCGATCCGCGGGGCGGTTCAGGTGGACGCCAACGAGAGCGCGGCCATCCTCGAGGGCACGTCCGAGCTGGTGACCGAAGTCATGGCGCGCAACCAGCTGACTCCGGCCGACGTGATCAGCGTCGTGTTCAGCGCCACCACCGATCTCAACGCCGAGTTTCCGGCGCTCGCCGCGCGCAAGCTGGGGTTCCAGGACGTCCCGCTGCTCTGCTGCAGTGAGATTGCGGTCCCCAGCGGGATGCCGCGGGTCGTCCGGCTGATGATGCACGTGGAGACCGAGGCGCCGCGATCGGCGATGCAGCATGTCTACCTGCGCGGCGCGGCCGCGCTGCGGCTGGACATCGCGCAGTGACCGGATCAGCCGCCAGTGCGGCCCCGGCCGCGGCGAAGGTCGTGGTCATCGGCACCGGCATGATCGGGACCTCGGTGGCCCTGGCCCTGCGCGACCGTGGCGCCGAGGTCTGGCTGGCGGACGCCGATCCAGCGGCGGCCCGGCTCGCCGCGGACATCGGCGCGGGAGCCGTGATGCCCGGCGACGGCCCCCCAGGAGGCCCGGCCGACCTCGCCGTGCTCGCCATGCCGCCAGAGGCGGTGGCACCGGCGCTGGCGGCGGCGCAGGCGCGCGGCCTCGCTCGCTGGTACACCGACGTCGCAAGCGTCAAGGAACTGCCGCTGGCCCGCGCTCGCGAGCTTGGCTGCGATCTGACGTCGTTCGCCGGAGGCCATCCGCTGTCCGGGCGTGAGCGGTCGGGTCCGGCCGCGGCCAGGGCGGACCTGTTCCTCGGCCGGCCGTGGGTGATCTGCGCACTGCCGGAGACCGGCCCGGAGGCCGCCGAAGCGGTCGCCGATCTGGCCAGGAGCTGTGGTGCCCAGCCGGTTCTCATGTCCCCGGCCGATCACGACCGCTGGGCGGCGCTCGTCTCGCACGCACCGCACGCCGTCTCAGTGGCCATGGCGGCACAGCTGGAGAAGGCTCCTGACGGGGCCCTGGGCCTGGCGGGCCAGGGCCTCCGCGACGTCACCAGGGTCGCGGCGGGGGACACCGGGCTGTGGACCCAGATCCTGTCCTCCAACGCCGCGCACGCCGCCGAGGTCCTCGCCGCCGTTGCGGGCGATCTCGCAGCGGCATCTGGCGCGCTGGCCAAGATCGCGCAAGGTGACGAGGAGTCGGTCAAGGATCTGGCCCGAGCGCTGGAACGCGGCGCCGCCGGGGCCGCCAGGATCCCGGGGAAGCAAGGCGGGCCGGCGCCCGCCTATACAGTCGTCCAGGTGGTCATCGGCGACAAGCCCGGTGAGCTGGCCAGGCTGTTCCAGGCGGCGGGCGAAGCCGGGGTCAACATCGAGGACGTCGGAATCGAGCACTCGGCCGGCCTGCCGGTCGGCGTGGCGGAACTTGCGGTCCGGCCGGAGGCGGCGGCGCGGTTGGTCGAGGCGCTCGCGGCCGGCGGCTGGCCGGTTCGCCGGTAGCATCGCCTTCGTGACCAAGCACCCCGCCATGAAACCCTCGGATCATGCCGGCCTTGTGATCGCGGTAGATGGTCCGGCAGGGTCCGGCAAGTCAACCGCGGCACGCGGGGCCGCACGCGCGCTTGGCTTCCGCTACCTGGACACCGGTTCGACCTACCGGGCGCTCACCTGGTGGCTGCTCGCCCACGGTGCGGACATCTCGGATCCGGATGCGGTGGCGGCATGCACCCGCCGCCCGGTGATCGAGGTCGGCACCGACCCGGAAGCCCCGGCGATCCGCGTGGACGGCACCGACGTGGCGGGACCCATCCGGACCCGCGAGGTGTCGAACGCGGTCAGCGCGGTCGCCTCGGTACCGGAGGTCCGCCGCCAGCTCGTGGCGATGCAGCAGGAAATCATCGCGGATGCCCTTGCCGCCGGGGCGGGGATCGTCGCCGAAGGCAGGGACATCGGGACGGCCGTGGCTCCCGACGCGCCGGTGAAGGTGTTCCTGACCGCCAGCGAGACGGTGCGGGCCCGCAGGCGCGCTGCTGAGCTCGCCACCGACCCGACCGCAACGGTCGAGCTAACCAGGGCCGAGCAGGCACGGCGGGACCGGTCCGACGCTCCGCAGATGGCCAAGGCGGCCGATGCCGTGGAGATCGACACGACGGCCCTGGGGCTGGACGAGGTCATCCGTGAGATCGTCGCACTGGCCCAGGACGCGCACCCCCGAACCACCCCGGATAGCGCTGGTCCGGGGCAACCCCCCCAAACCCCCACTGATAGTGCGGGACAGCCCCCCCAAACCCCACCGAGACGGAAGGCGGACGCGTGGACCACGTGAGCCCTGCGTCCGAGGCCACCTCGTCTGAGGCCTCCGCGCCCGAAGCGCCCGCGCCGGTCGTGGCCGTGGTCGGCAGGCCGAACGTCGGCAAGTCGACGCTGGTCAACCGGATTCTTGGCAGCAGGCAGGCGGTGGTCGCCGATACCCCCGGCGTCACCAGGGACCGCGTCGCCTACGACGCAACCTGGCGCGGACGGGCGTTCACGCTGGTGGACACCGGCGGCTGGGAACCGTCGGTGGAGGGATCAGCGGCCCTGGCCGCGCGAGTGGCCGCTCAGGCGCGGCTCGCGGTGGACGCAGCGGACGCAGTGCTGTTTGTCGCGGATGCTGTCGTCGGCATCACCGACGCCGACGAGGCCGTCGCCGCCGTGCTGCGCCGGTCCCGCAAGCCGGTCGTGCTGGCCGCCAACAAGGTCGACGATGCCCCGGGTGAGCCCTCGGCTGCATCGCTCTGGTCGCTCGGGCTCGGCGAGCCGATTCCGGTGAGCGCGCTGCACGGCCGGGGGAGCGGCGACCTCCTCGACGTGGTCCTCGACGCGCTGCCAGCCACGCCGCCCGAGCCCATCGCCTCGGGCGGCGGCCCCAGGCGGGTGGCCTTGCTCGGCCGCCCCAATGTCGGTAAGTCGAGCCTGCTGAACAAGCTCGCCGGGCAGGAGCGGGTGCTCGTCGACGCGGAGGCCGGCACCACCCGGGACCCGGTCGATGAGCTCATCGAGCTCGGCGGCAACGTCTGGCGCTTCGTCGACACAGCGGGTATCCGGCGGCGGGTACACCAGACCCAGGGCGCTGACTACTTCGCCGCGATGCGGACAGAGCGCGCGCTCGAGCGGGCCGAGGTGGCCGTGGTGCTCGTGGATGCCAGCGAGCCGCTTGCGGAGCAGGATCTGCGGATCGTGTCGATGGTGATCGACGCCGGCCGGTCCCTGGTCATCGCGTACAACAAGTGGGACCTGGTGGACGAGGACCGCAGGCACTTCCTGGACCGCGAGATCGACAGGCAGCTGCACACCGCCCGCTGGGCACCTCGGGTCAATATCTCGGCGGCGACCGGCTGGCACGTGGACCGGCTGGTCCCGGCGCTCGAGCTCGCCCTGGCCGGCTGGGAGACGCGGGTGCCGACGGGGCGGCTGAACGGCTGGCTCTCCGCGCTTGTCGCGGCGACTCCGCCGCCGGTTCGCGGCGGCAAGCAGCCCAAGATCTTGTTCGCGACCCAGGCCGGGATCCGCCCGCCGCATTTCGTGCTGTTCACCACCGGCTTCCTGCAGGCTGGGTACCGCAGGTTCATCGAGCGCCGGCTCAGAGAAGAATTCGGCTTCCAGGGCAGCCCGGTGCACCTGTCGATGCGGCTGAGGCAGAAGCGCACTGGTTCGGCGGGCCGTCAGGCCCGCGGTGGCCGCCGCACGTCGTGACGTCAGGCCCCGCGGTGGCCGCCGTACGTCGTGACGTCAGGCCCCGCGGTGGCCGCGGTACGTCGTGACGTCAGGCCTCGCGGTGGCCGCGGTACGTCGTGACGTCAGGCCCCGCGGTGGCCGCGGTACGTCGTGACGTCAAGGCCCGTCGGGCAGGTCGCCAAGGGCCGGGTAGCCGCGGCCGCGGATGAGCCAGAACCACACGATGGTCCCGTAGTCGTGGCGAACATACCCCCACTGGTCGGCCAGGGTCTGCACGAGGAAGAGGCCGTGCCCGCCGGACACGCAGCCATGGCCTTTCACCTCCGGAGCGCTCTGCTCCGAGCCCTCGTCGGCGACCTCGATCCGCACTCCGCCATCGATGTCAACCGCGGTGATCGTGACCGTGCCGCCTGGGCGCCGGGAGTTGCTGTGCAGCACAGCATTGGTCACGGTCTCCGACACAAGTAAAACGGCGATGTCGGCGGCGGGATCATCCTCGCCCAGCGCCTTGATCACGAATGACCGTGCCGCGCTGACCAACTCGGGGCGGGCCGGGATCGTCAAGCTGCCGATGACTGCGGCACTCGCCATCGCCGCCAGGTCCTCAGCACAGTCGCTGGCGCTGGCGGTCACTGCTGTCATCTGGATCCGTCCCCTCCCCGGCGCTTGCCGGCCGACGAATGCCAACTGGCGATCGAGCCCGTGCCGGGGCGGGGCGGCGCGGGCTCAGGACGCTAGAGTCATCATGGTATGGGAATGCATGCCACGCAAGTGCGTGGAACAAATATGGTGGATGAAATCTCAATTGCGATCCCATCTGGCCCCGTTGTCCCCTATGATTGGCTCAAGCCCAGCAGCCGCAATGGCGGTTCCCGCAGTCAGTCTGGAGTCGGGAACGGCCGAGCGTGCCCTCTAGGAGGGGAGGCCGAATGACCGCGTCAATCGGCCCGACGGTACGCCGACGTCGGCTTGGCACCGAGTTAAGACGACTGCGCGAGGCGCATTCGATAAAGCTGGAGGAGGTTGCCGAGAAGCTCGGCCTTGCCACATCCACGCTCTCGCGCATCGAGACGGGCAAGGCCCCTACCAGGACCGCCTACCTGTCGGCCATGCTCGATCTCTACGGTGTTCACGATCCGGGTGGGCGCCAGATCCTCGTGGACATGGCCCGTGACGGTCACCGTAAGGGCTGGTGGGCAGCGTGGGAGGACGTTCTGCCCACCGGCTTTGACGTCTACGTGGGCCTGGAGGCCGAGGCCGCTTCGCTGCGCGCCTATGAGTCGCTGGTGGTCCACGGCCTGCTGCAGACCGAGGCGTACGCCCGGGTGGTAATGACCACGGTGCGCAGAAGGCAGACTCCCGAGCAGATTGAACGCCTCGTCGCTCTGCGGATGCAGCGCCAGGAGGTGATCCTGCGCGCCGATCCGATAGAGCTGTGGCTCATCCTGGACGAAGCAGTGATCCGCCGGACGATGGGTTCGCCGGAGCTTATGCGGGGGCAGCTGAATCACCTGGCTGACGCCAGCCTGTGGCCGAATGTAACGCTGCAGGTGCTGCCGTTCTGCAGCGGACCGCATCCATGCCTCAACGGTCCGTTCGCGATCATTGAGTTTCCCGAGCGATTTGACCCGGATGTCGTATATTCAGAAGGTGTCGCCGGGCAGGCCTACCTCGAGAGGGAGCGCGACGTACGTGCCCGGGCCGAGGCCTTTGACCTGTTGCGTGCGGCGGCTTTGTCACCCGCCGACTCCACCGACCTCATCAGCCAGCTCGCCAGGGAAATTGTTTGATCAACGAAAGGAAACCCCGATGACACAGGATCCGAGTGCGGCCCGGTGGATACGTAGCCGCGCCTGCAGCTCCGACGGCTGCGTGGAGGTGGCGCATCTCGCCGACGGCAGCGTCGCCGTCCGTGACTCCAAGGACGTGCGCAAGGCCGCGCACGTGTTCGACCGCGAAGAGTGGTCGGCGTTCGTCACGGGCGTCAAGAACGGCGAGTTCGACGTAGCCATCAGTTAGCTACGGGAGGGCTCCACCGCCTCCCGCACCCCCGCCGTCCGGCGGGGCTGCGGGAGGCTTGTTGTTCACGCACTGTTCCGGGGCTTGCGAGCAAGCGACCAGATCAGGGCGGCCCCCGCTCAAGACAGTGCCGGTCGGGCGAACTCGCCGTCCCTGGCACCGCCGAGAAAGGCGTCCCACTCAGATCCTGTGAAGACAAGTGCGGGCCCGCTGGGGTGTCTGGAATTCCGCATCGCTATCTCGCCGCCGTCGAGGAAAGCCACCTCTATGCAGTTGCCCCCGGTGGGGCCGCTGAGGCGGCTCTTGATCCAAGTCACGCCGGCCAGCGTGCTAGCGTCCATGCCATTGCGGATGCTGCTCATGGGGATCGCTCCATATCCTCGAGCCGGGCACGGATGATTTGCTTGGTTTCCTCGGGCGGGGCGCTGATCGCGCTCAGCTTGTCCATGGCCGCGGCGTACCGCTCCACGTCAACCGGCTTGTCGAGGTACATGGCGCTGGTCAGCTGCTCTATGTAGACCACATCGGGCAGGTCAGGAACTGCGAAGCGCAGGATGCTGAAGCTCCCCGGGGCTGCATAGGCTCCAGCCGAGTCGGGAACTACCTGCAGGGCGAAGCCTGGCTGGTCGCAGACATCGCACAGGTGCTCAAGCTGTTCCCGCATGATCTGTGAGCTGCCGATGGGCCGGAGCAGGGCTACCTCGTCGACAATCGCCCAAAGGCGCAGCCCACCGGAAGCGAACCTGCGCTGCCGTTCCTTGCGCAGGAACACGAGGCGCTCCGCCTCCTCGAGCGAGAATTCGCCGAGCGCGAGCACCGCGGCGGCGTATTCCTCGGTCTGCAGCAGGCCAGGAATGAACTGCGAGTCGTAACTGCGTATCGACTCGGCCGACTCTTCCAGTCCTATATATGCCTGGAACCAGCCGGGCAGGACGTCCTGGTACTGGTGCCACCAGCCGGGCTGATTGGCCTGGCCCGCGAGGGTGAGCAGCTCTTCCCGTTCTGCCGGGTCGGTGATCCCGTAAAGGGTGAGCAGGTCGATTATGTCCACTTCTCTAACCGACGTCCTGCCCAGCTCGATCCGGCTGATCTTGGACTCGGAGCCCCTGATCGCCCGGGCCGCATCCTGTGCGGTGATTCCGCGTGCCTCACGCAGGCGCCGTAGCTGTGTGCCGAGCAGGATGCGCAACACCGTGGGCCCGCCAGCCCCTTCCATCATGAACCCCGCTCCCTCCTGCTAGCTACCCGGCCACTCCGGGTATTGCCCTGCGGGCCTACTCACCTGCCGTCCCGAGGCGGCACATGGCACGCTATGGGTCTCGCTAGCTGCACCTTTTCGTATTGATTCTCGGGACAATTGCGTCATGGAAGTGTTCGGTTTGGCACTGTTACCACATGATATCGCATATGCGATTTCACGCCACCCCAAAAAGTTTGGGCACTCCAGGGAATCTCGCAGCCCCGCTCCTGCGCTCCCGCTGGCATCCTGGCTGACCGCCCGTGGGCGTTGCCGCCTGTGATCCCTGTGACGGGCGTTGCTCGGTGACTCTACGCTCGGTTGCGGTCGCGTGCTGGCCTATCGCGTACGATCAAGGATCTCAGGCCGTCGTCCAATCCGCGCTCAGGAGGCACACGGGGAATGCGCTATAGGTCTCTTGGCAACTCGGGACTCGTCGTATCGGTCGTCGGATTGGGCTGCAACAACTTCGGGCGCAGACTGGACACGGACGCGACCCGCGCAGTCGTGGACGCGGCCATCGAGGCGGGAGTCACCCTGCTCGATACGGCCGAAAGCTACGGCGGCGGAGGGCGCTCGGAGGAGATCCTCGGAGAAGTGCTGACGGGCCGTCGCGATCAGGTGGTGCTCGCCACCAAGTTCGGTGGCCGGGGCGTTGACATGGGCTACGGGCCGGCGGCGGGAGCAAAGGGCGGGCGCAGTTACATCATGCGCGCGGCCGAGCAGTCCCTGCGCCGCCTTCGGACC
Source organism: uncultured Actinomycetota bacterium (assembly GCA_963778075.1). Classification (GTDB taxonomy): domain Bacteria; phylum Actinomycetota; class Actinomycetes; order Streptosporangiales; family Streptosporangiaceae; genus JASHPR01. Next base: position 837,613 of record CAVZTJ010000003.1, read on the forward strand.
GACTACATCGACCTCTACCAGCTCCACGCCCCCGATCCGGCCACTCCGATCGAGGAGACCCTCACCGCGCTGGGCGAGCTGGTAACCCAGGGCAAGGTGCGCTACATCGGGCATTCGAACTTCTCGGGCTGGCAGCTTGCCGAGGCGGCTAGCGTCGCGCGCGAACTCGGCACAGCGCCATTCATTTCCGCGCAGAATCACTGGTCATTGCTTGAGCGCGGGAGCGAGGCAGAGGTCATGCCGGCCGCCGTCCATTACGGCCTTGGCGTGCTGCCATACTTCCCGCTCGCCAACGGGCTGCTCACCGGAAAGGTCCGGCGCGGCCAGCAGCCGCCCGAGGGCAGCAGGCTGGCCGGTCGGCGCGATTACATCACCGACCAGAAGCTGGACAAGGTGGAGGCGCTGATCGGCTGGGCACACGAGCACAGCCTGACCGTTCTGGACGTGGCCATCGGCGGCCTCGCCGCCCTGCCGGGCTGCTCGTCGGTGATCGCCGGAGCGACGTCTGGCGACCAGGTCAAGGCGAATGCCGAGGCCGCAAGCTGGCTACCGTCTGCCGAGGAGCTCACCGAGCTGGACCGTATCGTTCCGGCTCCAGGGTCGTCAGCCTGAGCTTGCCACCGCGATCTCGTACAGGTCCTTGATCGCGGAGAAGAACCGGGGCGAGTACGAGATGTTCGGGGTGTCCCCGCCCTCCTGGTAACCGCCGATAACCCCGATGACCCAGCCGTCGCCGGTCTTCGGGTTCACGTGAGCCAGGAACGGACCGCCGCTGGTGCCGTCGGTGTAGTTGTCGCAGTCGAAGACCATCTGGTGCCCATGGTCGAAGCTGCGCGCACGGGCCGTGCAGGTGATTGGCTCGTTCGCGCCATCCGGATAGCCGATCACGTCCACGACCTGCGGCGGCCTGTCGATCTTCAAGATCTCGGCACCGGTGTGCCGCTGAATATGCGTGCCCAGGCGCCCGGCGACGAGGAATGCGACGTCATCGTTTGGATTGTGGTGCAGTTCCCACGCGCTGTTGACGTACGTCGCGGTGATGGTCCACTTACCGTGCGGGAACTTGCCATCGTGATAACCGGGTGCGAACACGACGCCGGTCGTCGGACCAAGAGACCGCCCGGCCATGCAGTGCGCGGCGGTGATCAGCAGGTTCTCACCAGGGCTCTTGACCACGCTCGCCGTGCAGAAATGCGATCCGAGCTTGCCGTTGGCCTTCCGGTTGAACAGCGCACCGACTGCCGCCGTACCGCTGAACGGGATGCCCCGTTTGGCAGCCGCCTCGCCCGCGGCCTGGGGGAGCGGTGTCAGCACGTACGCCCCGAGCGCGGCCAGGACGGTGCCCGCGAACCACGCCGTCCGCCGCATGGTCCAGACGCCCCCTGGCCGCACAGCGACTCGCCGCCGCCCGGCGCCTCGACGCATCCAGTCCCTCCATCCGCAGGTCGGTCACCGCGCTCGGGTGCGCGAGGCATTTTGCCATGCCTTTAGCCGATTGTGGCGACCGGACGCCATAAGAGCCAGGGGTGCTGGCTGGGAGGATGCTGAGGCAACGCTGAACGCTAACGGTTCGGCGAGGGCACTCACATCCTGCGCCGGCCGGTCGCCGACTGGCCGGGCTGCCCGTTACCCCCGGCGGGCAGCCGCCGCGTGCCAAACCGCGTGACCCCTGCACACGGTGCACGCGGCGTTATGAGACTAGCCCGCCCCAACCGGCGCCGCAGAGCTACTTGCTTTGCGTTGCGTAATGTTTCGGCCACTTCCCGTGCACATGGATCGCGACCGCAGGATGCCCCGCAGCCTGCCTAGGCCAGGCCTCGGGCCTGGCCGGCCGAGGCAGGCGGGAATTACGGGGTCGTTGGACCGCACTCGCGGGCGGGATCGTCGCAAGCGGGATCGTTCCCGCCGCCGTTATCGCCGTTAGCGGCGGCCCAAGCGCGACCTTGGCCGCCGCCCAGGCGACAGCTACAGTCCGTAACCAGGCCAGCATCGGGCTAGCCGGTGAAACTCATTGTCAATCCGTACACGGGATACTCAACCCCAGTCGTTGCGCCGCATGTTGTGCTGCTCCTTTTCGTCCGTGGTAGGCCGTGGTGCTGTCGCGGGCGGTGGTTAGCCCCAGTCGTTGCGCCGCATGTCGTGCTGTTCCTTCCTGTGGTTGCTGGTGAGCTCCTGCCGGGGTGGTGGTCAGCCCCAGTCGTTGCGCCGCATGGGTGCGCTCCTTCATCTGTGGTGGTCGGTGCTGTCGCGGGCGGTGGTCAGCCCCAGTCGTTGCGCCGCATGTCGTGCTGTTCCTTCCTGTGGTCGGTGGCGGGTTGGTGGGGTGCTGGGTGGTCAGCCCCAGTCGTTGCGCCGCATGGGTGCGCTCCTTTCATCTGTGGTGGTCGGTGCTGTCGCGGGCGGTGGTCAGCCCCAGTCGTTGCGCCGCATGTCGTGCTGTTCCTTCCTGTGGTCGGTGGCGGGTTGGTGGGGTGCTGGGTGGTCAGCCCCAGTCGTTGCGCCGCATGGGTGCGTTCCCTTCATCTGTGGTGGACGGGTGCGGTTGCGGGGGTCCGGCCGTCAGCCCCAGTCGTTGCGCACGTCTTGCTGCTCCTTTCGTCTCGTGATGGGGTGGGGCGTAGGGCGTGATGATCAGTCCCAGGTCGTCACGCATGGCCCACTAACCCGTGCCCGTCGTGCTGGTCCGGGCGGATCGTGACATGCGGCACAGAGCGAGCCACCTTGACAGCGGGCTAGCTCTCTGTGACGATGTGACATCTATTACTTACCGCCCGTAACGCGCTGAAAGTTGTCGCTCAACCTCCAATCCAGGCTGGGGGAGTTATGCCTGCGCTCCGCCTGCTTAGTCAAGTATCGGGCGGATTGAAGCGTGCGGTGCCTGCTATCCGCACGTGGCAAGTTTGGACCATCCGATCACCACTGCGTGGGTATGTCCTCGGTGTTGACGTACTTGCCCTGATTGCGATCGGTCTGGCTCTGGCCAACACCCCGTGGGCCGCCTCGGACGTGTTTCTGGGCACGGCACTGCTCGCCTGCGGCGTCATCGCGATCGAATCAACACGCTCTGTGAAGGAGACACACGGCGAGGTCGTCAGGGACCTGCAGTCCGTCTGGCTGCTCGCCATAGCCGTTGCTCTACCACCGGTGTTCGCGTTTATAGCCCCGATTCCGCTGACCGCTTACAAGCTTCTGCGATTGCCAGGGCTCGTCCCCTACCGGCGAGTGTTTAGTGCTGCGACGCTCGGGCTGGCCTATGGCGTGGGCTCAGTGGCATTCCATGCGGTCCCGGAGTCGCTGGCGGGTTCTCTCCCGCGGAGTGGCGAGCACGCCCTCACCTGGACTGCCGGCGTTGCGCTGTGCGGCCTGCTCGCCCTGTTCATCAACAACGGGCTGATAGTCGCAGCGATCAAGTTGTCTGACCCCGCTTCACGTATCCGTGACTTGGTCGGAAGCCGCGAATCGATCACCTCTGACTTGCTAGCGCTCAGCTTGGCTGTATCGCTCACGCTCGTCGTGCGAATTAACCCCATTCTCATGGCTCTGGCCCTGCCGTCCGTCGTGCTCTGCAAGCGCTCGATTATGCGAGCGCAGTTGGTGTCCCATGCTCGCATCGATGCCAAGACGGGATTGCTCAACGCGGGTACCTGGCAGCGCGAAGCCGAAGCGGAGTTCTTCCGGGCATTGCGCCATGGAAAGCCTCTCGCCCTGGCCATGGTCTATATCGATCATTTTACTGATGTTTACGATATGGCTGGTCAATCAGTGCGAGATCAGCTTATTCGCGATATAGCGGGCATGCTGAGGGAGCAGCTGCCGGGTCAGGACCTAATCGGTCGCTTCGGTACAGAAGAGTTCGCGATTCTGTTGCCGCGAACCGGCCGGGATGAAGCCGTCCGGATCACCGAGCGGCTGCGTGACCACATAGCTGCCGAGCCCATCGCGATCGAGTCCGGCAGCCAGGAAGGGTTCGTGTTCCGGCTGACCGTCTCCATCGGGGTGGCGTTCCTGAACGAGTCTCGGCGCGCGCTCGCCGAACTCATCGGCGCGGCGGATTCGGCGCTCGTCCAAGCCAAGAGCACGGGGTGGAGCAAGGTCTACGTCCTTCCAGACAACTGGGGCGAACAGGATACTTCCTAGGGGCTGCCGAGCGTCGACATCACCCCTTGGTTGCCCACGGGCCGTCGACTGCTCCATGGGGCTCTGCCGCCGGGTGAGACAATCAGGGTGGCCTTGTATCGAGGAGTCCGGAGGCGTCGCCGCGATGAAAGCCGCGCTCTATGACCGTCACGGGGCAGCCCGTGAGGTGCTGAGGGTCGAGGAAGTTAACCGGCCTGAGCCCGGACCCGGGGAGGTCCGGGTCAAAGTCGAGTTGTCCGGTATTAATCCCACCGACTGGAAGTCCCGCAGCGGCGCGACCCCGCAGCCGATCGACGGCTTCCAGGTCCCGCACCACGACGGTGCGGGAGTGATCGACGCGGTCGGGCAGGATGTGGATCCGGCCCGCATCGGCCAGCGAGTGTGGCTGTGGATGGCCGCGCACGGCCGCCGGTGGGGGACTGCCGCCGAGTGGGCCGTGGTTCCGGAGCGGATGGCGGTGCCGCTGCCACAGAATGTTTCGGCCGAGCTCGGCGCTAGCCTGGGCGTCCCCGCGATAACAGCGCACCGGTGCCTGTTTGCCGACGGGCCGATCGACGGGAAGACGGTCCTGGTCGCAGGCGGCGCCGGTGCCGTCGGCCACTTCGCAATTGAGCTGGCCAAGCACGCGGGAGCCCGGGTGATCACTACCGTCAGCGGCCGGCAGAAGGCCGAGCTGGCCGCCAAGGCCGGCGCGGACCTAGTCGTCAACTACCGGGAGCCAGGCGCGGCCGATCAGATCGGCTCCTTTGCAGGCCCCGGCGGCGTCGACCATGTGGTCGAGCTGGCCCTTGGCACGAATCTGCAGCTCGACCTCGCAGTGCTGGCGCGACCGGATGCGCGGATCGTCTGCTACGCCGCCGAAGCCACCGATCCAGTGGTGCCGGTCCGGGCCTGCATGAACGCCAATGTCCTGCTGAGGTTCGTGCTGCTGTACGGGGTGCCGCAAGAAGCGCTCGAGCAGGCCGCGAAGGACATCACGGCAGCGCTCGCCGATGGAGCGCTGACCGAGCTCTCGGCCACCAGGTTCCAGCTGGACGAGATCGCGGCAGCGCACGACGCGGTCGAGGCCGGGGCGGTGGGCAAGGTTCTTGTGATTCCTGGATAACCCGCCAGCGCCGGGCCCGCATCAAGATTGTGCCGGTCCGTCACGGGAAGCACCTACCGTGGCCGGCGTAGCGAGCGCGGGGCAAGATGGGATGAAATCATGAAGATTGTCGTGTTCGGCGCTTCGGGTGCCATCGGCAGGGCAATCACCGCAGAACTGCTTGCACGAGGGCATACCGTGATGGCGGCCACCAGAAGCGGCGCGCCGATCGAGGGCCTGGTCGTGCAAGTCGTCACCGGCGATGCCAGCGATCCGGGCTCGGTGGCCCGGATCGCCGCTGGCAAGGACGCGGTCGTGTCGGCGACCGGCCCGCGCCGCGGCGGTGGGGGCGAGGACCCCGAGGACAGCCTGCTCGGCGCCGCCCTGGGACTCGTGGAGGGGCTGCGCCGGACCGGGGTGCGCCGCCTGGTCGTGGTTGGCGGAGCTGGCAGTCTCGAGGTAGCACCCGGCCAGCGGCTTCTTGACACGCCCGGGTTCCCGCCGTCCTGGAAGCCCACCGCCCTCGCTCACGCCCGAACCCTGGAGGAGGTGTACCGCGAGATCGACGATCTCGACTGGACCTATGTCAGCCCGGCCGGGGTGATCGGCGCGGGGGAGCGGACCGGCGAATTCCGGGTCGGCGGGGACCAGCTGCTCGTAGGCGACGACGGCCAGAGCCGGATCAGCATCCCCGACTACGCGATCGCGTTCGTCGACGAGCTGGAGGACGGCGAGGCGTTCCGGCGCCGGATCACCGTGGCCTATTGACCCAGCTCTTCCTGCAGACCCCCGCGCACGCCAGCCGCGGCGCGGGAAGACCGCGCTCGCCCGGCGTTTCCGTGGTGCTACGGGCTGAGGCGGTGCAAGTCGCGCGGGAACAGGGTGACCTGCCGCACGTTGGCCGCGCCGGTCAACCGTGCGGTCCAGCGCTCCAGGCCGATCGCGAAGCCGCCGTGCGGTGGCATCCCGTGCTCGAAGACCTGCAGGTAACCGGCGTAGGGCCCGGGGTCCTCGCCGCGCTGCGCCAGCGCCGCCAGGTAGTCCGCGTGCCGGTGCAGCCGCTGCCCGCCGGTGACCAGCTCCAGGCCGCGGAACAGCAGGTCGAAGCTGTTGGAGAAGCCGGGCCTGGCCGGGTCGGGATGGGTGTAGAACGGCCGCTTGGCCATGGGGTATCCGGTCACGAACAGGAACTCCGATCCGTGCTCGCGCATCGCCCAGTCGCCGAGCCAGCGCTCGTCCTCGGGCGCGAGGTCCGGCTCACCCCGCGGGTCGCGGCCGGTGTGCGTCGCGATCAGCTGCTGGGCATCGGCAAAGTGGACCTCGGGGATCTGCGCCGCGACCACGGGTGTGGCCAGTCCCAGCAGGTCCAGCGCGGCTCCGGCGCGCTCGGCGGCCCCGGCCGCCATCCCGGCCACGACGTCGCGCAGCACCGCCATGACGTCGTGGTGGTCGGCGATGAAGCCGAGTTCGGCATCGAGGCTGGTGTACTCGGCTAGGTGCCGGGCTGTGTCGTGCGGCTCTGCCCGGAACGCGGGCCCTACCTCGAAGACCCGCTCGAACACGCCGACCAGCGCCTGCTTGTAGAACTGCGGCGACTGGGCCAGATAAGCGGGATGCCCGAAGTAGTCGATGCCGAATACGTTCGCGCCCGACTCGGTGGCCGACTCGACGATCTTCGGGGTGTACACCTCGGTGAAACACAGCCCGTCCAGGGCCGCGCGGAAGCCCGCAACGCTGGCCGCCGCGATCTCGAACCCGGCCCGCAGCGCCGGATGGCGCAGCGTGGTCGGCGCGTGGTCGAGTATCGTCGGCAGGCCCGCGGTGACCGCGGGCCGGTACAGGTCGAACGGCGGCGCGGCTGCCGGACCGGACAGCGCCGTGATCACCGGGCCGGTTAGCTCGGCGCCGCCGGGCGCCTGGTCGTTGGCCGTGACCAGGCCGGCGACCTCGATGACCGTTTCTTCGGGCAGGCCATCGGCCGCCGTGGACGGGCCTGCTTCGCCCGGGGCCGCAACGACCACCTGGGCCAGGCCCGACCGGTCCCTGACGATCAGGAACGTCACCGACTTGAGCTCACGCCGGCGGTGCAGCCAGCCGGCGATTCTGACCTGCTCGCCAACGTGGGAGGGCAGGTCGGCAGCCAGAACACGAGAGATCATCGCACTCCTCCGGGATGTGCTCGACGACCCCTTGGGAGTGCGGGCGAGAAGGGAACTCGCGGTGCCACCGCACCTTCGCGACGCCAGATGGGCGGCGACGCCTCGTTCAGGCCCGATGACGGGGGCCAGCCGGCGGGGCATGGGGCACATCGCTGGCTTGTGACGGCCGTTCCTCCCCGCGCTCAGGAGGGTCTTCGCGGCCGGGACGCGAGGCCGCCTTCTCAGCTGCCGGCGGCTCTCTTCACTCGCGTGATCCCGCGCTACTCGTCTCCATCAGCGCGTTGGACCCAGGATAGCCGCGTCCGCGGGCGCATAGCCTTGTTGCATGTATGTGCCGCGCCACTTCGCCGTTACCGACCTGGCCGCGATCGCCGCGTTCGTTGACGCCGCCGCCGCGGCCGACCTCGTGACGTTCGACGGCAGCAGGCCGGTCTCCACCCTGCTTCCGGTCATTTGGGACCGGCCGCCGGGCTTCCCCGGCCGCGAGGGGGAGTATGGGCGGCTGCTTGGTCATGTCGCGCTGGCCAACCCGCAGTGGCAGACCGCGCAGCCGGACTCGCTCGCCCTCGCCATCGTGCACGGGCCGCAGGCCTACGTATCGCCGTCCTGGTATGAGAGCAAGGCCAGGCACGGCCGGGTGGTGCCCACCTGGAACTACCAGGCCGTCCATCTCACCGGCAGCGTTACGTTCCACCGGGATGCTGAGTGGCTGCGCGACCTGGTAACCAGGCTGACCCGGCGCCACGAGGCGGCGGCTGCGCGGCCGTGGGCGGTGACCGACGCACCGCCGGAGTACATCAACGGCCAGCTGAAAGCGATCGTGGGAGTCGAGGTGACGATCACGGAGGTCGAGGCCAAAGACAAGCTGAGCCAGAACCGGAGCGCGCTGGACCAGGCTGGCGTGGTTACCGGGCTGCGCGACGTTCCCGGTCCCGGCCCGGCCGCGATCGCCGGCCAGATGGCCGCGAATCTCGAGGCCGGGGCGCAGCCGGAGTAGCCGGCCTCAGCTCACGGTCCGGTGTCGCAGCCCCCGCAGCCTTCGGAGCCCTCTGGAAGCGGCTCGGCGTCCGCGAGAATCGCGTCGCTGATCTCCCGCAGCTGCTGCACCTGCTCGGGGGTGAGCCGGTCGATGAGAGAGCGCCTGACCTGCTCTGCATGGCCGGGGGCGGCCGCGGCCAGCGCGGCGAAGCCCTCGTCGGTGAGCTGCGCTATCTGTCCGCGCCGGTCGGTGGCGCAGTCCATCCGCTTGACCCAGCCGCGTTCCTCCAGCCGCGCCACGGCGTGCGAGAGCCGGCTCTTGCTCGACGTCGACGCCTCGGCGAGCTGGGTCATCCGCAGCGCCCGGCCCGGCGCCTCGGACAGCCGGACCAGGATCTCGTAGTACCCGTGCGGAATGTCCGAATCGCGCAGCAGCTGCCCCTCGACGGTGGCGAACAGCGTGTGGCAGGCGGTAAGGAACGTCCGCCAGGCCAGCTGTTCGTTCGCGGTAAGCCACCGCGTTTCTTGACTGCGCATGCTATCAGCATACCCGTTAGATGGTTGAGCGTTTGACAACTGTGGCTTGGGGTGATAATCCTTGAACATTCAACCAACTATCAAGGGGAGTGACCATGACCGTCCCCACCACGGCGACCAGCATTCCGGGCTACGTCGCCGGTACCTGGAACATCGACCCAGTGCACTCCGAGGTTGGCTTCTCGGTCCGGCACATGATGGTCAGCAAGGTCCGCGGCAAGTTCGACACGTTCTCGGGCCAGTTCGTCACCGGCGAGGACCCGCTCAGTTCCTCGGTGACCGCCGAGATCGAGCTGGCCTCGATCAACACCGGCAACGAGCAGCGTGACGAGCACATCCGCTCGGCCGACTTCTTCGAGGTCGAGAAGCACCAGAAGATGACCTACCGCTCTACTGGCGTCCGGGCCGTCGACGGCGAGTACGTGCTTGACGGCGAGCTCACGATCAAGGGCGTGACCAAGAACGTGCCGCTGAAGCTGGAGCTGAACGGCTTCGGCCCGGACCCCTACGGCGGCACCAGGGCCGGGTTCAGTGCCACCGGCGAGATCAACCGGAGCGACTTCGACGTCAAGTTCGGCTTGGCAGAGGGCGGCGGCGCGGTCGTGTCCGACAAGGTCACGCTCCAGCTCGAGATCGAGGCCGTGCTCGCTACGTGACCACGCCGGGCCTGCTGACCGCGCCAAGCGCCGGTCAGCGGCACACGGCAAGCGCAACGGGACTTCGATGCTGCCAGATCGGCGTCGAGTCCCGTTGTTGCGTTTACCACCGGTCTGACCGCTGGACCCCGCGTGATCATCGCGGCCTGAGCGGACCCGGCCCGGGCACAGGGCCGGCTAGCTTGCCGTCGTTCCCCTTCACTTGCACTCGGTAACGTGAGAATGTGCGAGAGTGAGCACCGTTGACGCTTTCTGTTACGGCGCGGTTCCGCTTAGTGTTTCTCGGCGAAGGTGTCAAGTGTTACTACTACTGTCCGCAAATGCGTTTATTTCGTTGACGTCAGTCACCACGGCACAGGCACGATGGCAGAGGTGCGCCGGTTGAGCGATGACGGGACAGCCCAGTACCGGGCAGTCTTCACGGATCCCACCGCATGGCGCATCTGGACCGCCGCCACGATCTCATATTTCGGGGACTTTGTCGGACTAGGCGCTCTGCTGCTGGCCGGCTACTCCCGGTCTGGCGGGCACCCGCTGGGGTCGGCGGCGGTCTTCGGGATCCAGGCGGTGCCCGCGTTTGCGGTCTCGGTGTTCATCGGGCCCTGGCTGGACCGGATCCCGCGCCGCGGTGGCCTGATCGCGCTGAGCATCCTGGGCGGTGTGGCGGTTTCGCTGCCGATCATTTTTTCCGGGTTGTGGTCCGTGCTTGTGGCTGCGGCCGCCATCGGCGGGATCAGGACCGCCTTCAACTCAATAAGGACCGGCGCGATCGCCGACGGCGTGCCGCGGACCGTCCGCGGGCGTCTCGTCGCCCTGGTCACGACGTCCAACCAGGTGTCCGAGGTCGTCGGCTACGTTGCCGGGTCGTCGATCGCCATCGCGATCGGCACCGGGACCGCGCTTGCCGCCGATGCCGCCACGTTCGTCATTGCCGCTGCGCTGCTCGCGGGGCTCAGCCTGCCGACGGCGGCACGATCACCGGACCGCGCGTCAATGACGACGGGAATCCGCACGATCTTCGGCGACCGGACGCTGGCGCTTCTGGTGCCTGTCGCGTGGGTCGGCCTGTCCCTCGGGGCCGTGCCGCAGTCCCTGGCCGCCGCGGCGCTGAGCACCGAACGTGGCTGGGTCCCCGTGGCCTTGGCGGCGATGGCGGCAGGCGCGGCCATCTCCGCTACGGTCGTCGGCCGGACAGCGCTGAGCGAGCGGATCCTCGGCCAGTTCGGCTGCATGGCCGCGAGCGGCGCCGCCTTCATGATCACCGCCGCCGCCGTGCGCATGGACCCGCGGCTGGTGGTGGCCGGGAACTTCCTCGTCGGCCTCGGCTTCGGCTGGACCGTGGCGGCGCAGACGACCTTCATTCACGTCATACCCGTCGAGCGGATGGCGCACGTCACCAGCACAATGATCGGGAGCCTGATCGTGCTGGAGGGCGCGGGGGCGGTCGCCGCGGGCGCGATAGCCGGGGCATTCGGCGTGCCGGCCGCCTACCTGCTTGGCGGCGCGCTGCTGACGGTAGCCGCCCTGGCGGCTATCGGCTACGGGCGAACTCATCCCCGGGCTCTTGACATCAGCCGGCCGAGCATCGCAACGTCGGCGCGGGAGCCCCTCAAGCCGCCGGCGCGCGGGGCGTAACCCCGGCCCCACGAGGCGCAGCCCCGGAGCTCCCGGCCGCAGCCTGAGCGGGGCTGGCACGGGTATCTCCTGAGCGGCTAGTGCGACGCAAGTGCAGTGCCAATCGGATGCTATTGCAAATAAGTTGCAGTAGTTTCTACACTGATCATGAGCCGAGCCAGGGAGGTGTTCGCCGATGGTCGATCCGCGGGCCCGCATCGCGAAGATCCGCGATGGGCTGACCCCCCGCGAGTGGGCCAGGACCGGCGGAATGATCTTCACGATCGTCGGCCTGAACGTGCTCGGCTGGGGGATGCTTGCCGCGGCCATGGGCGGTCACTATCACATCAGCAAGACCGAGGTCTTCGGCGCGGGCACCGGGATCCTGGCCTACACGCTCGGCATGCGGCACGCCTTCGACGCCGACCACATCGCCGCGATCGACAACACCACCCGCAAGCTGGTGAACGAGGGTAAGCGGCCGCTGTCGACCGGGTTCTTCTTCTCGCTTGGCCACTCCAGCGTCGTGTTCGTGCTTGCGGTACTGCTGAACTTCGGCATCCGCGGCCTGGACGAGCAGGTGAAGAACGCGGGCTCGCACCTGCAGACGACTACCAACATCATCGGCACGCTGGTGTCCGGGGTGTTCCTGTTCCTGATCGCCGCGCTGAACGTCGTGATCCTGGCCAGCATCATCAAGGTGTTCCGGGAGATGCGCTCGGGCGTCTACAACGACCGTGAGCTGGAGGAACAGCTAGCCAAGCGCGGCCTGATGAACCGCTTCCTCGGGCGGTTTTACCGGAACGTTGACGCCCCGTGGAAGATGTATCCGGTCGGGTTTCTCTTCGGACTTGGTTTTGACACCGCGACCGAGGTGGCGCTGCTGGTGCTGGCTGGCTCGGCGGTCGTCGGCGGGCTGCCGTTCTATGCCGTGCTGTCGCTGCCGATCCTGTTTGCGGCCGGGATGAGCTTGTTCGACACCGCCGACGGCTGCTTCATGAACTTCGCCTACGATTGGGCCTTCTCCCGGCCGATCCGCAAGGTGTACTACAACCTGACGATCACCGGCCTTTCGGTGTTCGTCGCGGTGTTCATCGGCGCGGTAGAGGTGCTCGGCCTGCTCGCCCAGCAGGGCAACCTCAGCGGATCCGGCTGGGCCTGGGTGGCGAACTTCAACATCAACACCGCCGGGTTCGTGATCGTCGGCGTGTTCGTCCTGACCTGGATCGTCGCGCTGTCGATCTGGCGCTTCGCCAAGATCGAGCAGAAGTGGGACGCGGCGAACGCGGCAGCGGCGGCGGCCGCGCCGGAGTAGCCGAAGGGAGAAGATGCCGATGACAACCGGAAGCGTTTCCGAGGAGATCCAGCAGTTCTGGGACGAGGATGCGGCGGTCTACGATCACTCGCCAGAGCATCACCCGCGGCGACCAAATGAGCGGGCCGCCTGGAGCGCGACGTTGCGGCGGCTGCTGCCAGATCCGCCCGCCCGGGTCCTGGATGCCGGGGCCGGAACGGGCTTCCTCTCGCTGCTCCTGGCCGCTCAGGGCTATCAGGTCACCGCGATGGACCTGTCGGCGGGCATGCTCGAGAAGCTGCGGGCCAAGGCCGCCCGGCAGGGGCTGGACGTGGAGATCGTGCAGACCGACGCGGCCAGCCCGCCGGACGGCCCGTTCGACGCTGTGGTGGAGCGGCACCTGCTCTGGACCCTGCCCGACCCCGCCGCTGCGCTGGCCGCCTGGCGGCAGGCCGTTCCCGCCGGCCGCCTGGTGCTGGTCGAGGGAACCTGGGGCAAGACCACCGGAATCCCCGCGGTACAGGCCGAGGCCAGGAGGCTGGCCAGGCGGTTCCGCGGCGTCGAGCCCGGCCACCACGGCCACTACACCGACCGGGTGGTCAGCGCATTGCCGCACGCGACCGGCATCACCCCGGCCGAGATGGTCTCCCTCGTCGAGGCCAGCCCATGGGGCCGCGCCAGGCTCGAGCGGCTGCGTGACGTGGAGTGGGCCACCCTGGAAGGCCGGAGCCTGCTCGATCAGCTCCTCGGAACCAACCCTCGGTGGGCCGTGACCGCCGGCTCCTGACCGTCGGTGCGGCTTCTGCCCGTCGGTTCGGCTTGTGACCGTCGAGCCTGATCATGACGTCGCGCCGGACCCAGACCGTGGAGCCCGAGCCTGACCCTCGGCTCAGAGCATCGTGATCAGCATGTAGCCCATCGCCACGCCCATCACGATCTCGCAGCCGGCCGCGAGGCGCAGCGACATGGCCGGGGCGGCCGTGGCCGTGGCCCGGCCGCCTGACGCAACGGTGACCGGGGCCGGGGCGGGGGCCTGGCCGCTCGCCGCAACGGTGACCGCGGGGACGGGGGCGGGCACCTGGCCGCCTGCCGCAACGGTGACCGCGGCCGGGCCCAGCGAGGTGAGCCGGTCGGTGGTCCAGATCACGTAGCCGAACAGGGCCACGGCCAGCAGCAGGGCGAACGTCGGGATCCGGGCCCCGGCCGCCGCCATGGCGGTTCGGCCCGCGGCCAGGCCGCCCGCCGTTACCGAGGGTGCCGCCAGGAACATGTACAGCATCGCGCCGCTGGCCAGCAGGTGCTGCCCGGGGTGGGCGGCCGCGTACTGCCCGGGGTGGGCGGCCGCGCGCGATCCGGCCCGGCCGTCACGGTAGCCGCGGATGGCTCGCCAGCCGAACCAGGCCATGGCGGCGCCGAATACCGCCGCCCCGCCGACGTGCCAGCCGCCGCCCGCCGCCGGGTTCAGCCGCGGCACCAGCATCCCGGCCATGCCCACGCCCATCAGCACGTGCACGCCGTCGACGTCGTACTCGGTCGGCCGCCGCCACCGCCAGGCGGCGATCATGCGGCTGACGCAGTACACCGCGGTCGCGATCATCACGACGGCGGTGCCGCCGGTGAGCCAGGAGGGGCCAGTCACGTCGGGCTCCCTGGCGTCGGGCTTCCCGGCACTGGGCTTTCCGGCACTGTGCTCCCGGCTGCTGTGCGCTGGCGGGCAGGCCAGTACGCGGCTGCGAGCAGGACGAGCAGCAGGCCCGAGTCCGGGTCGGTGCCCGACCCGCTGAACAAGCCGCCGAGCCCCTGGGCGACCCAGATCAGGGCCGCGACGGCCACGGCCAGGATCAGCACCGTCCGCACGGCCGGCAACGGCAGGTAGATGCCCAGGGCGATCGTGACCAGGGCGGCGGCCAGGATGATCGACGCGGCAAGGCCCTGGTGGCTGAGCAGCCTGCCGAGGTCGCTGTCGGCGGCGGCCAGCCAGCCGGGCTGGCCGGAGGCCATCGCGGATATCGAGCTACTCAGCGCCTGCGGCGCCCGGACGGCGGGCTGCAGAGCCAGGTAGCCGAGGCTGCCCCACAGCACGAGCCAGAGCAAACGCGCGGTCCCGGTGCCGACGGCCCGCCCGGCCACGAACGGCGACGGCCGGTCCCGGGCAGCGGGCCACAGCAGCACGGCGAGGAGGGCGTACAAGATGACCGCGCCGGGGGCCCCGTTGACCGGGCTCGCGGTACCGGTCAGCACCATCCCGAGACCCTCGCCGAGCCACCACACCGCCAGGGCCCACGCGATCGAGGCGCCGAGCGCCAGCCGGACCGTGGGCCGCCACGCTATCCCGAGGCCGAGCAGCAGCTGGACCGTGGCGAAGATCGCGTTCATCGCCACGACGTGATGATCGATGAGGCGGGCCGTCCAGGTGATCGGGTCGGCGATGACGGCCGGGTTGCCGTGGGCCGCGTCGGCCAGCATTTGCGGGAACGCCCGAGAGAACATGGCGGACTGGTATTGCAGCACCGCGTCGAGCAGCCACAGGCCGGCCAGCGCCAGCTGGAGCACCCGGCGCGAGTCCGGTGCCGCCCAGCTGCCCTGCAGGCTGCCGGTGCTCGCCTCGCGAGGGCGTGCTGCGGTGTCGCCCCCGGTCAGCCGCGCGGCGCTGGTGGCGGCGATGCCGTCGCCCATGGAATTCCCCTCAGGTAATTAGCAAGAGATTAATGGGCCGTCGTCGGTGCGAGCAAGCGCAATTTCATGCCAAGAGAATTACCTTGACGCGGCCGAAAACCCGGCAGGGGTATGCGGGAAAACCCCTCCAGGGTATTCGTATATACCTGCCAGGGGTATTAACGCGCCGTCTGATGGGCTCGACCAGGCACGATCTGGTCCGGATGCTCATCGCGGCCTCCTCCGGCCGTGGCGAGCCTGCCTCGCACACCAAGGCGACGGAGCCATCCCCGGTCACCGAGATGCTGTGCCCGCTGGGACTGAACGCAGCCTCCTGACCGGGTGATCGGCCGCCGACTGGTCTCCGGACGGCTTGGGCGATCGGACGCGAGTGTGCGGAGGACACCTCAGGTGCGCTAGCATTTAGGGGTCCGAGAGGACGGCGGGACGTGGCCTAGCTTGGTTTAAGGCGCCACACTGGGGGTGTGGAGAGCGGGAGTTCAAATCTCCCCGTCCCGACTCAAATTAATAGTTGGCGTGTCTTTCCCCGACCATTTTGTCAGACCCTGCTGATAGCTTGCCTTCTATGACAGAAAATACCCCTGACAAGCGAACTTGGTCTGATTCTCAGTTAGTCGCGGCCGTGGCCGCGTCCAGATCGTGGCGCGGAGTGATGCGCGAACTCGACCTATGCGTAACTTCGGCAGGAGCCATTCGGGGTGTTAAACGTCGGGTCAGTCGCCTCAGCCTGGATACCTCCCACTTCACCGGACAGAGGCGCTGGTCAGATGCGCAGCTCAGGCGCGCCGTCGCGGGAGCATACTCGTGGAGCGAATTGTTCGCGGAGCTTGGGCTCGCCCACGATAGCGTGGATGACCGCACTCGGATAAAGGCGCACGCTACGCGCCTGGGTCTGGATCTGAGCCGGCTATATGGATCGAGCACCGATGAGGTGGCCCCGCCAGTATTCAGACCCGACATCAAGCATCTGCGCGAAGCCGGGACAGCCATCGCCACCATGTGGTTCGTGCTCTGCGGCTACAACACATCTATTCCGATCGAGCCAGCTCTCTATGACCTCCTCGTGGCCATGCCGGACGGCATCAAGCGAGTTCAGGTCAAGACCACGACGTTCAACAAGAACGGCTGGCTGGTTCGGGTAGGTCGGCGGTCCTATTCTGTCGGCAATCGCGGGCCGCTCGTTCCTTATGACCCCGACTTGATAGATCTCTTCTTCATCTTGGACGGCGATCTCACCATGTACGTGATCCCCAGCCGCGTAATCGCGGGGCGGGTCGCGATTCTCCTGCACAACTACTCGGAGTACGTCGTGGGCAGCTCGGCGTTCCTCATGAACGCTGCGAGCCCAGCAGCCTGAGCGGCCGCGTGGCTGGCGTAACCGCTAGTTGAGCGGGCGGGGGATCTGGCGGCCGACGTCGGACAGCTCGGCGATCCACTCCTCGTCGGGGTCGGCGTCCGGCTCGGAGCGCCTGCTGGCCACCAGCTGCAGGTTCTGGCCGCCGCTCCTGAGCGCGGGCTGCTGCTTGGCTGGCTTGGGCGGCGGCGGGGCGGGAGGCGCGCTGACCAGCCGCAGCGCCAGCGCCGGGCACATCTGGACCGCCTGCTGCGCCTGGCTGACCAGCCAGGGCGGCACGGGCATGTCTAGGAACACCGGGTATCCCTGCCCGTCGAGCTGCGCGATTTCGGGCACCAGGTGAGCGCAGAGCCCGTGCCCACGGCACCGGGTCCAGTCCACATTCATGCGCATCTCGCCGTCCTTGCCGGGCAGCGGCAGGATGCCGGCCACGCGGCGCCCGCAGGTGCCGCGGAACAGGTGCGCGGTCAGGTCGTCGGTGAACACGTCGATCGCGGATACCACGAACCGGAACACGCCGTCGGGATGGGCGCACGCGCCGCGGCCCTTCACCGCGGCGGCGCCGCGGCGCGCGGTATCAAGGGCCTCGACGCCGCCCGAGCCGTCGGCCAGAGCGTTCATGGCGCGGGCGATGGCGGGCAGGCCCAGCTTGCACGGGCCGCACTGGCCGGATGACTCCTTGGCGAGGTAGCCGACCACCCGGGCGACCTCGCCAAGCGGGCAGGTGCTCCCGCCGAGCGGCAGCACGATGCCGGCACCGAGCGTCCCGCCGACGGCGGTCAGCCCGGCGCGGCTGACCGGCACGTTGTATGCGACGTCGGTGGGCAGCCACATGCCGTGATAGCCGCCGACCAGTACGCCGTCCGCCGGTGACGCCCCGCAGAGGTCGAGGACCTCGCCGAGCGGCAGGCCGAAGGGAACCTCGACGACGCCCGGGTTGTCCGCGGATCCTCCGACCGAGAGCAGGGTCGTTCCCGGTTCGTCCCGCGTGCCGGCCGAGGCGTAGCCTTCGGCGCCCAGCATCGCGAGGACCGCGACCTGCGCGAACGTCTCCGCATTGGACAGCAGGGTCGGGAGGTCGTGGATCCCGTAGTCGCTGGGCAGGACCTTCTTGCCGGGCGGCACCGGGGCCTTGCCGTTCAGCGCGTTCACCAGCGCGCCGCCCTCACCGACGACGAACCGTTCCGGCACCTGCACCACGCGCACCAGGCGCTTCAGGTCCGGTTCCGCCGCGGCCGCTGAACTGATCGAGCGGGCCATGTCGGTGCGCGTCACACCGATGACGATCTCCCTGGCCTGCAGCGCCCACGCGGCGACCAGCGCGCCACCGAGCACCAGGTACGGCGACCTGAGCAGCAGCATCTGGTCCTTGGAACTGCCCGGCTCGCCCTCGGTGGCGTTGACGAGGATGACGACCCGCTTCTTGCGCTGGCGCGCGGACTGTACGACCCCCTTCAGCTTCTTGCTGAACGGGAAGCCCGCGCCGCCCCGGCCACACAGCTTGACCTGCTCGGTGGCGCTGATCAGCTGGTCGGATGTCAGCCGCGGCAGATTGCCGAACACCGAATAGTGCGTGGTCAGGTCGATCCGCTGGATCCGGTCGAGGCCAGCGGTGAGTCGAGCCTGGCCGATGCACATGGCATCGGGTCCAGGGGACGGCGTCATGATCCCTCCGCGCCGGGATAAGCGGGGTAGACAGGGTAGTCAGGGTCGGAAGGGTACTCCGAATACTCCGAGTACTCCGCCTGCCCAGGCTCGATCGCCTGATGCTGCTGCCACTCGTTCTGCTCCCACTCCTGCTGCTGCCAGGGCGTCACGTCCTGCTGTTGCTCCTGCCACTCTCGTTGCTGCCAGGGCCGCATCTCCTGCTGGTGTGACTGGGGGATAGGGAGGTCCGGCCGTGGAGTCGCCAGGCGGCGCGTGGCGATGGACGGTGGTTGGCTGCGCGGCTGAGGCTGAGAGCGCGGCTGCGGATAGTTCTGATGCTGCGTCTGGTGGGGCTGCTGGGGATACATCTGAGGCTGCGTCTGGTGGGGCTGCTGGGGATACATCTGAGGCTGCGTCTGGTAGGGCTGCTGGGGATACATCTGAGGCTGCGTCTGGTAGGGCTGCTGGGGATACATCTGAGGCTGCGTCTGGTAGGGCTGCTGCTGGGGATTCGGCCGGGCCGTCCGGTCCGCCGCGGCGGGGGGCAGCGCGCGGGGCGCCCTCGGCGCCGGTGGCATCGCGCCCCGCGGGTCACGGGCTTGCGGCACGGTGCTCCCCAGGCCAGGGGCCTGCGCCAATGCCGCCCACTGGCCCGTGGTCTGCTGCTGCATCACGGGAGGCATCGGGGCCTGGGCGGTCGAGGAGACGTAGTCAGGCAACCCATGGGCAGCCTTTTCTTGCTGGCTCCGGATCGTGGCCACGAACCGGATCATCAGTGCGAGGGCCACCAGCGCCACGCACGCGCCGTAACTCCAGTCCACGTAGGGGTGTGCCTTCCGGCCGGCGAGCAGGCCATGCACGATCGAGAGCGGCCACATCAGATAGGCGACGGCGTGGATGGCCCGCCACGTGCCCGGCCGGCGCGAAGCGAAGCGGCCGCGCGCGATTCCGGTGATGATCAGGACGACGACGAGGTCAGATGCGATCGTGCCGAGGCCGACATAGAAGCGGCGGCCTTGCGCGAGGAACGGCACGACCGCGTCGATCACGTGCGAGCGGTGCGCGAGGATCTCGAGCACGATGTGCGTGATGAGGAACGCGAGAGCGCCGAACGAGACGGCACGGTGCACGGCCTGGGCGATGACCCGGTGACCCGGCGTCATCACGATACGGTCCGTCGCCACGACCCCGACGCCGACCGCCGTTGTGAGCGCGACCAGTGCGAGCACGCCCGAGTAGAACAGCATGAAGTGCTGGATGGCGAGGAGGACGTCGCGCCCTCGCGGGGTGGCCCCGGAAGCAGCCGCGCCAGCGATCATAACCAGCAGCGCGATTATGACGAAGGTTACGATGTGGCCACGCTTGGGTCCCTTGACGCGGGCCACAGAGAAGTTGCCACGAGGGCGTGTACCGCCACGCCTGGACGACACTATTTTCCTCCTGGAGGGACGGCTTGAACGCCGACCATTACCTGGAAGCTTCCTCTGCGGATCATCTCGGCCGCCTATGCCCGGAGGATCCCTGCCTGTCCCGCGCCGATCACGACGTTACCGTCCCGCATTACGGATTCGCAGCGAAACTGGCTATAAGGCGTCACAATGCGGTGTTTACCCAGGTCAGCCGGTGGTTTGGGGCACTGCGGCCAAGGCTGGTCGACTTCCGCGGTACGTGCATCGGTCCGGTGTCAGCGGACAACGCGGCTGGCCGTATCTCTGGCGGGTCAGACCGCCGGAATGTGCGACTGATTGGCACGGTGACGGCGGGCAGATCGTTTGAGTTACCGGGTGGCTGGGGGAGAATTGCTATTGCCCTGGCCGGAGATAACCAGGGCCAGACTTCGGGGTTGAGGCAATGACGATGTGGGGACCAGCGGGCGAGACCGGGCCCGCCGGTGATTCCACGCTTCCGCTGCCCGTCGCGAACCCGTCGTCCAGCACCGGCCGCGCTCCCTTCACCGACGTCGTCAGCTCCGGACGCGGGCACACACCGGTGGCTCCGTACGGCCGCGTGCCCCGCGCGCCGCGCCCGCCGCGGCGGCTCGGCCGCAAGCTGCTGTGGCGGACCGCGATTGCGTTCGTGACGCTGGCCCTGCTGGGGGTCGTCGCGTTCGCCGGGCTGATGGCAGCGACCCCGTCGGCAGGCAACGCGGAACAACTCGTCCAGGCGCAGGACACGGCGCATCATGTGGTCTATCCAGGCCCCCTGGTCCCGGCGCGCTTTGCCGAGTCACTGGTGGCAACCGAGGACAAGCGCTTCTACTCCGAACCCGGCATCGACTTGTACGCCGTCGCCCGGGTGGCCGCCGGGTATATGACCGGTCACGGCATCCAGGGCGGCGCCACTCTCTATCAGCAGCTGGCCAAGCTGCTATATACGCACGGGCAGTCCAACGCGTCCGACGAGGCGGAGCAGATCGCGCTGGCCGTCAAGCTTTATCTCGGGTATTCCAGGCCGCAGATCCTGCAGATGTACGCGGACGTCGTGTACTTCGGGAACAACTACTACGGCCTGGCCGCCGCGAGCTGCGGCTACTTCGGCGTTCAGCCCGCCGACCTGTCCTGGCCGCAGGCGGCGATGCTGGCCGGCCTGGTGCAGGGCCCGTCGCTGGACGATCCGCTGACCCACCCGGCCAACGCACGGACCCGCGAGGAGCACGTCGTCGGCAGGCTGGTCGCGACCGGGAAGCTGACCGAGGCGCAGGGCAAAGCCGCACTCGCGGTGCCGTTGTCGACGCTGGTCGCCGGGGCCGCGCAGGGCTGCTCCTCCTGACCCGCGGCCCAGGCATCTCGGAGTTTCTTGTGGCCTTGGGGCCAAGCCGTCCCGGAGTTTCTCGTGACCCGGGGCTTAGCCCTCCCGGATTACTTACCGCGAGCGGGCGTGCCGCGGGCCGTCGGGCCGGGCTTGGCTCGGATCGGCCCCGTTCCCGTTCCCGTTCCCGTTCGGCGCGCTGTGGTTCCCGTTCGTGGCGCCGCGGCCTGCCGACGGCTCCGGCGGAACGAACGCGGGTTCGCGACCCTCAGGCTCGTACTCCGGCATCGGGCCAGACGGATCGGCGGGCAGGGCGTCCGCGGGCACCTCGAGCTCGGGGGGGAGCATGTGCCACACCCACTTCCGGTACGACCAGAACCGGAACAGCGTGCCGAAGGCGATCCCGATGAGGTTTGCGACGTTGTACCAGAGCCCGCCCTGGTGGCCGAGGACGTCCTGGACGATCCAGATGCAGGCGTACTGGAACAGCAGCCCGACCCCGTTGAGCACGAAGAACATCACGCTTTCGCGCGTGGTGCCTGCGCCCTCGCGGTGCCGGAACGTCCAGTAGCGATTGCCGATGAACGTCACGAGCGTGGCCACGATGGTCGCGATCGTGATCGAGGTGTACTTGCCGACGCCCAGGGCGAGGTGCAGCACGTCGGCACCGCCGAGCGTCACGACGAAGCCGATCCCGCCGACGACGAGGAACTTGGCGCCCTCGTGGATCAGCAGCCGGAACCGCTGGTACAACGTGCTGACGAGACTCACCTGGCCGCCTTCCTTCCCCGTATCTCCTCAGGACGCGCCGAGGCGACGTTTAGCGAGGGTACCCGCTGCTGCCTGCGCCGTGGCGAAACCGGGGAAATCCAGGCATGCGGCATACCAGCTTTTTCCCTATGCTCTCCCGTCCAGCGCGCCGGAAACCAGTTCGGAAATGCCGGTCATGACAGGTAGTGTCACGGAGGTGTCCGGTCCCGACGTGCTGATCCATGCCAGCGACCTGACCAAGAGCTTCGGCGGCGCGATGGCGGTAGCCGGCATTGATTTCGACCTGCGCCGCGGCGAGGCGTTCGGCTTCCTCGGGCCGAACGGCGCGGGCAAGTCGTCAACGATGCGGATGATCGGCTGTGTCTCCCCGCCGAGCGGTGGTGAGCTGACCATCCTGGGAATGGACCCCGTCGCGGACGGCCCGGCGATCCGGGCCAGGCTCGGGGTGGTCCCGCAGGAAGACACGCTGGACGTGGAGCTGACCGTCCGGGAGAACCTGATCATCTACGGCCGGTACTTCGGCTTGCCGCGCCCGGTGATCGCCGAGCGCACCGCGCGGCTGCTGGAGTTCGTGCAGCTCTCCGACCGGGCGGACGATCAGGTTGAGCCGCTGTCCGGCGGGATGAAGCGGCGGCTCACGATCGCGCGTTCGCTGATCAACGAGCCGGAGATCCTGCTGCTCGACGAGCCGACCACCGGCCTGGACCCGCAGGCCAGGCACGCGGTGTGGGACCGGCTGTACCGGCTCAAGCAGCAGGGCGTCACGCTGGTGCTGACCACGCACTACATGGACGAGGCCGAACAGCTGTGCGACCGCCTGGTGGTGATGGACCGCGGCAAGATCGCGGCCGAGGGCTCGCCGCGCGAGCTGATCGAGCGGTATTCCACGCCGGAGGTGCTCGAGCTCCGGTTCAACCCGGCGGAACACGAACAGGCCTCGGAGAAGCTCGCGGGGGCGCCCGCCGAGCGGCTCGAGGTGCTGGCCGACCGGATCCTGCTCTATATCCGGAACGGGGACACGGCGCTAGCAGCCGTCCGCGAGCTCGGTCTGGAGCCGCTGACGTCGCTGGTGCGCCGCAGCACGCTGGAGGACGTCTTCCTGCGGCTCACTGGGCGGCAGCTGGAGGACTGAGATGACCTGGTCCTTTGCCGTGCGCGAGTTCCGGTACTGGCTGACCAACTACCGGCGCACCTGGCGCGGGTCGATCTACACGAGCTTCCTGTCCCCGGTGCTGTATCTGGGCGCGATGGGTCTCGGCCTTGGCAAGCTTGTCGACGCGCACGGCACGGCGCGCCTCGGCGGGGTCGGCTACCTCGCGTTCCTGGCGCCGGGCCTGCTGGCCGCCGCCGCCATGCAGTCCGGCATCGAGGAGTCCACGTACCCGGTGCTCGGCTCGGTGAAGTGGCGGCGCACCTACTACGCGGCGGCCGCCTCGCCGCTGCGCCCGGCCGATATCTTTCATGGGCACCTGCTGTTCACGCTCATGCGGCTGGCCATGAACTCGGCCATCTTCCTGGTGGTTATGGCCGCGTTCGGGGCCATAACGTCGCCATGGGTGCTGGCCGCGGTGCCAGTCGCGGTGCTGACCGGGCTTGCCTTTGCCGCGCCGATCGAGGCGTGGGCGATCACCGTGTCCAAGGACACGTCGTTCGCCCTGGTGTTCCGGTTCGGGATGATCCCGTTGTTCCTGTTCTCTGGGACGTTCTTCCCGGTCACCCAGCTTCCGGTCTGGATCAGGCCGCTCGCCTACGCCACGCCGCTGTGGCACGGCGTGGCCCTGTGCCGGTCGCTCAGCCTGGGCACGGCCACCCTGGGCGGCGCGCTGGTGCACGTGGGATACCTGGCCGCCCTGGCCGCAGTGAGCATCGTTGTGGGGAACCGAACCTACCGGCGGCGGCTATGCGTATAGGGAGGCCGCGCCCGGTGAGCGCTGTGGGCGCCGGGAGGTTGCGCCCGGTGCGGGCTGTGGGCGTCGCGAGGCCGCGCCCGGTGAGGGGTGTGCGTGCAGGGAGCCACGTCCCGTGAGCGCGCCATCGCTGCGGGAGCTTCCGCTGCGGGTGTTGCCGCTGCCGCTGCTGCGCACCCGCCGGTCCGCCCTGGGTGGCCGGGGCAGCGTGCACCTGATCGAGCGGCACGCCCGGGTCTACCGGCACGTCTGGCTGGTCCTGGTATCCGGGGTCTTCGAGCCGCTGTTCTACCTGCTGTCCATCGGGGTCGGCCTGGGCAAGCTGGTCGGGACCGTGGCCGGCCCGGGCGGCCAGCCGGTGGGGTATGCCAGCTTCGTTGCCCCGGCGCTGCTGGCCACGTCCGCTATGAACGGCGCCATCCTCGATTCCACCTTCAACGTGTTCTTCCGGCTGAAGTACGCGAAGTTTTACGATGCCGCGCTGGCCACGCCGATGCGTCCCGGTGACATCGCACTCGGCGAGATCGGCTGGTCGCTGATTCGCGGCGGGCTGTACGCGATCGCGTTCATGGGGGTCATGCTCGCGCTGGGCCTGGTGCACTCGGCCTGGGCCGTGGCCGCCGTGCCGGTAGCGCTGCTCGTCGGCTTCGCGTCTGCCGCGGTCGGCATGACCGCCACCACGTTCATGCGGAGCTGGCAGGACTTCGAGTACATCATGCTGGCGACGCTGCCGATGTTTCTGTTCTCGGCCACCTTCTACCCGCTGAGCGTCTACCCGCGCCCGATCCAGATCGTGGTCGAGTGCACGCCGCTATATCAGGGCGTGGCGCTGATGCGCGGCCTGACCCTGGGCGTGGTTGGGCCCGCCCTGCTCTGGCACGCCGCCTACCTGGCGCTGATGGGCCTGGCCGGGCTGTACGTGGCGGGCCGCAGGATCGGCCGCCTGCTGCTCCGGTAGGGCAGCCCGGTCGGCTCAGGGCTTGGGGCCAGCGCACGCCGCCCAGCCCGGCATCACCCGTGACGGGTGATGCCGGCGGCCAGGAAAGAGCGCATTGTCTCAGTGTGCGCCACCCCACCTCATACCCGAGCGGGCCACGCACATGCTCAGGTGCGGGACACAAATGTGGGCCGCCGGCAAGGCTAAAAGGGAGGAGCGCGCATGGGATGGATCCTTGGGATCATCTACTTCGTGCTTCTGGTGACGCTTGGCGTGCTGTCATTGCGTAAGGGTCACTGGATCATGTTCATCGTGGGCTTGTTTATTCCGCTCTTCTGGCTCATCGGCGCTCTGATGCCGCGACGAGTGGCCCGGGTGTGACCCTGAGCTGCCTGGCGCGGTAGAACTGCCCCGCCCCGTCGGGTCGGCACGACGGAGCTAGTCATGTCATCCTTCCTCGCTGGCGAAGCGGACGCCGCCGATCATCCGTGGCCCGCCGGGCAGCCGGGCGATTGTCACTGCGGTGATTCCCTCACCATGACCGGCCCGGGCTGGCACGAACCGCAGCCGCTGACCCGACTCCGGCAGCACCGTCTCCGCCGTATGGCCGCCACCGGCGGGAATCCCGAGCACCGCCGCCCAGCATCGGGCCGCGGCGTGCGGGTCGCTGACCTCGATCGTCAATCCGGTAACGCCGCCGGGGGCATGCTCGGGCGCGCGCCCCGTCCACGACGGGCCCGCCCACCTCCACGATTCCTCCGGTGCAGCCCAGTCCAGGGACACGATGGCGCCGGGGACATCCCTTGGGTGCAGGTGGGTGGCGGCCATGTCGGGCAGGTCGGCCGACCAGACCACTCGGACTCCCAGGCCGGCGAGCCTGCGGCGAGCCGCGGCCGGGTCCGGAACCTGGAATATCGCCATGTAGCCGCCGTCACCGCCGCGGCGTTCGAGGTACCGGCCGGCGGTGGTATCTGGCCGGGCAGGCGCCACCACTTCCAGGAATGTGTCGCCAACCGCGAATACCGCGTTGGTCAGGCCGAACTGTCCCACCCCCGGATCGTGAAATGGCTGCGCCCAGCCAAAGGCGTGACGTAGCTGGCCGGCTACCCGGCCGCAGTCGCGCGCTACCAAGGCAACCTGGCGCAAACGGGGTCCGGTCAGCACATCTCAACGATAAGAGGCCCGCTCGGGTTCGGCGGGACCCGCTCGGGTTCGGCGGGACCCGCTCAGTTCGGCCGGAACCCGGAGGGAGGAAACGAACCCGCGCTGAACGCCGATCACGCGTGGGCTGGCCCGGTGAAGTACCGCCGGGGATTGGCCACCAGCATCGTCTGGATCTGGGACTCGCTCACCCCGCGGTCGAGCAGCGCGGGCAGCACGTCGTCGAACAGGTGGCCGAAGTGCCACGAGGGCGCGAATCCCGGGATCTGGTCCTGACGGAACCAGTCGATGTAGCACGCCGCGTCGTGCGACAGCACCATCCGGTCGGCGTAGCCGCGCCTGGCCAGCTCGGCCACGGTGCCCACCCGCTGCTCAAACGGCAGGATCAGGTCGAGCCCGAACCGGTCCATGCCCAGCAGGCAGCCCGCGTCGGCCAGCCTGGTCAGGTAGTCGAGGTCGGCAGTGTCGCCGCTGTGCCCCATCACCACCCTGGTCAGGTCGGTGCCCTCGGCGGCCAGGACCCGCATCGCGGCCAGGCCCGACTCCGATCCCGGGTGGGTGTGCACGGTGATGGGCGCACCCGTCGCCGCGTGCGCGCTGCCGACCGCGCGCAGCACCCGCTCCACGCCGGGCGTCAGGCCCTGCTCCTCGATCGCGCACTTCAGGAACGCCGCCTTCACGCTGGTGCCCGAGATGCCCTCGGTGATGTCGGCGATGAACATCGCGGTCATCGGATCTGAGCTCGCCGACCGGCGCTGCGCCCCGCGGTACCGGAAGTAGAACGGCACGTCGTCGTAGGTGTACAGGCCGGTGGCCACGATGATGTTGAGGCCGGTGCCGGCCGCCACCCGCTGGATCCTGCGGATGTCCCTGCCCAGGCCGATCACGGTGGGGTCGGCGATCGTTTCGCAGCCGCGCTGCCGCAGCGCGTTCAGCTTCGCGGCTGCGTCGGCGACCCTGGCCTCCTCGTCCCACTCGCCCGGGTAGTTCAGCCGGATCTCCTCGTTGAGCACGAACACGTGCTCGTGCATCAGCGTGGTTCCCAGGCTGCCGGTGTCAACCGGGCCCCGCACCGTCTCGACCTGTGCCATGCCAAGACCGTAGCGTGGTCCCATACCGGCCAGTAGATAGCCTTGTCCGGACACCAGGCTGACCCTAAGGCCGCGACGGATGCAGCTGGAACCAACGGAGGCACCGGATGGATTTCGCGTACGACGAGCGAACGGAAGAGTTCCGGGAGCGGCTGCTGTCGTTCATGGACACCCACGTCTACCCGGCCGAGAAGGTGTTCACCGAGCAGGTGGCCGAGGCGGTTGCCGCCGGCCGGGCCTGGGAACGCCCGCCGATCATCGACGAGCTGAAGGCGGAGGCCAGGAGCAGGGGCCTGTGGAACCTGTTCCTCACCCACCACCCGCAGGGAGCCGGGCTGACCAATCTCCAGTACGCGCCGCTGGCCGAGATCACCGGGTACAGCCCGTCGCTCGCGCCCGAGGCACTGAACTGCGCGGCGCCGGATACCGGCAACATGGAGCTGCTGGCCGAGTTCGGCTCGGAAGAGCAGCAGCAGGCCTGGCTCCGGCCGCTGCTCGACGGCGAGATCAGGTCCGCCTTCTGCATGACTGAGCCCGACGTCGCGTCGTCGGACGCGACCAACATCGCGACCAGGATCGAACGCGACGGCGACGAGTACGTGATCAACGGGCGCAAGTGGTGGTCGTCGGGGGCGATGGACCCGCGATGCAAGATCCTCATCGTGATGGGCAAGACCGACCCGGAGGCCGAGCGGCACCGGCAGCAGTCCCAGATCCTGGTGCCGCGGGACACGCCTGGAGTCAACGTCAAGCGCGGGATGCACGTGTTCGGCTATACCGACGGCCCGCACGGGGGCCACGCCGAGGTGGAGTTCCGCGACGTCCGGGTGTCGGCCGCGAACCTGATCGCCGGCGAGGGCGACGGCTTTGCGATCGCGCAGGCCAGACTCGGCCCGGGCCGGATCCACCACTGCATGCGCCAGATCGGCGCGGCGGAGCGGGCCCTCGAGCTCATGTGCCGGCGGGCCGTCCAGCGCTCGGCGTTTGGCGGGCCGCTCGCCGACCAGGGGGTGATCCAGAACTGGATCGCCGAGTCCCGGGTCCGGATCGAATCGGCGCGGCTGCTGGTGCTGAAGACCGCATGGCTGATGGATACGGTCGGCAATAAGGGCGCGCACACCGAGATCCAGGCGATCAAGATCGCCACCCCGGCGATGACGGAATGGGTACTCGACAAGGCGATCCAGACCCACGGGGCCGGCGGGATCAGCCAGGACTTCCCGCTGGCGCACCTGTGGGCCAGCGCGCGGACGCTGCGGTTCGCCGACGGGCCCGACGAGGTGCACAAGCGCTCGCTTGCGCGGCGTGAACTGAAAAAGTACCGCTAGACCACGAGAAACAGCAGCCAGGAGGAACGCATGACGCAGGAGTCTGGGCCGTCGAACAGGGTCGCGATCGTCACCGGAGCCGCGCGCGGCATCGGCGCGGCGGTCGCCAAGCGGCTGGCCGCCGACGGGAAGGCCGTCGCCGTGCTCGACCTGAAGGAGGCCGACTGCGCGGGGACCGTCGAGGCGATCACGTCGGCCGGCGGCCGCGCGATCGCGGTGGGCGCCGACGTGAGCCAGGCCGACCAGGTCGCGGCGGGTGTGGAAAGGGTCGCCGCCGAACTCGGCCCGCCCGCCGTCCTGGTGAACAACGCCGGCGTGCTCCGGGACAACCTGCTGTTCAAGATGAGCGACGATGACTGGGACACGGTCATGGGCGTGCACCTGCGCGGGGCGTTCCTGATGACCCGCGCCGCCCAGAAGTACATGGTGGACCAGCGCTTCGGGCGGGTCATCAGCCTGTCCTCGAGCTCGGCGCTCGGCAACCGCGGCCAGGCAAACTACTCGACGGCTAAGGCAGGCCTGCAGGGCTTCACCAAGACGCTGGCGATCGAGCTCGGCCAGTTCGGGATCACCGCCAACGCGATCGCGCCCGGGTTCATCGTCACCGACATGACCGCGGCGACCGCCGCGCGGATCGGCATGGACTTCGAGGAGTTCCAGAAGGCCGCCGCCAGCCAGATCCCGGTGCGCCGGGTCGGCCAGCCCGACGACGTCGCGAATGTCGCGTCGTTCTTCGCCAGCGACGGCTCCGGGTTCGTCTCCGGCCAGGTGATCTACGTGGCCGGCGGCCCGCTGTGTTGAGCGGCACTGTGCTGACCGGCACCGTGCTGACCGGCACCGTGCTGACCGGCACCGTGCTGACCGGCGCTGTGAGCGGCGCTGTGCTGAGCGGCGCGCGGTGACTACCGCAGAGGACCTGCGTGGCCAGGTTCGCGACTTCCTGGCCGGCCACGATCCGGCGTCGATGGACCGGCTCGAATTCCTCCGGGCCCGCTTCGACGCCGGGCTCGCGTGGGTGCACTACCCGGCCGGCCTTGGGGGCCAGGGACTATCCCGTGACCTGCAGCCGGGCGTGGATGCTGAGTTCGCCGCGGCAGGCGCACCGAATAACCGGCCCGAACGCAACGGGATCGGGCTGGGTATGGCCGCGCCCACGATCCTCGCGTTCGGCTCGCCGGAGCAGCAACGCCGCTGGCTGCGCCCGCTGTGGACCGGCGAGGAGATCTGGTGCCAGCTGTTCAGCGAGCCGGGCGCCGGCTCCGACCTGGCCGGCCTGGCGACCCGCGCCGTCAGGTCGGAGGGGGATCAGCCCGGGTGGGTGGTGAACGGGCAGAAGGTGTGGACGTCGTCGGCGCACCTGGCCAAGCGCGCGCTGCTGGTCGCCCGCACCGACCCGGACCTGCCCAAGCACCAGGGGCTGACGTACTTTGCCTGCGACATGACCGTCCCGGGCGTGGAGGTCAGGCCGCTGCGGCAGGCCACCGGGGAGGCCGAGTTCAATGAGGTCTTCCTGACCGACGTTCCGGTACCCGATACCGACCGGATCGGCGAGGCCGGCGAGGGCTGGAAGGTCGCCACGACAACGCTGATGAACGAGCGGGTGTCGATCGGCGGGGGAGCGGCGCCGAGGGAGGGCGGCATGATCGCCTCGGCCGCGGCGGCCTGGCGGGCCAATCCCGAGCCGCGCACCCCGGGGCTGCACGACCGGCTGCTGCGGCTGTGGGCCGATGCCGAGGTGGCCCGCCTGGCCGGATCCAGGCTCCGCCAGCAGCTCGCGGCGGGCCAGCCGGGTCCGGAGGGGTCAGCAGCGAAGATCGTGTTCGCCCGGCTGAACCAGGAGATCTCCGAGTTCGAGGTCGAGCTGGCCGGGGCCGAGGGACTGCGGTACGACGACTGGACCATGCGCAGGCCGGAGACGGTCAGCTTCTACGGCCGCGACGCCGGCTACCGGTACCTGAGGGCCCGGGGCAACTCGATCGAGGGCGGCACCTCGGAGATCCTGCGGAACATCATCGCCGAGCGGGTGCTCGGGCTGCCGCCCGAGATCCGGGTGGATAAGGGAGTGCCATGGAAGGACCTGCCGCGGTGAGCGAGCGGGAGGACCGGGAGGTGGGCGGGGGGGCGCCCGACCTGCTGTACGGCGAGGCCGAGACGGAGCTGCGGGCCGCCGTCCGCTCGCTGCTCGAGGACCGGTGCGACTGGCGCGAGGTGCTGGCCAGGACCGAGACCGAGCAGACCTACGACACCGGCCTGTGGCGGGTGCTCGCCGCCGATCTCGGCTGTGCCGGCCTGCTGATCCCGGAGAGCAGCGGCGGCGCTGGCGCGTCCTTCCGCGAGGCAGCCGTCGTGGCCGAGGAGACCGGCCGCGCGGTCGCCCCGGTCCCGTTCCTCGGCTCGGCGGTTGTCGCGACGGCGGCGCTGCTGGCCGCTGGCGACGAGGAACTGCTCGCCGCCTTGGCCGCTGGCACGACAACGGCGGCGCTCGGCGTCCCGTTCCCGGTCCCTCCCGGAGCCAGGCCACAGCCGACGGTCCGGCTCACACCGGCGGGGGACTCCGGCTACCGCCTCACCGGGACCGTCGCGGCCGTCGCCGACGCGCTGCCCGCCGACGTGCTGCTGGTGCCGGTCGACGGCGTGCCGTACGGGCTCTACGCCGTTGCGGCCGACGCGGCCGGGGTCAGCCTGACGCCGGCGGTGTCGCTGGATATGACCAGGCAGCTCGCCGACCTGACCCTGACCGACGCGCCAGCGCGTCGGATCGCCTCGGGTGACACGGCGGACCAGGCGATCGCGGCCGGGCTGGCCGCCGGCGCCGCGATGCTCGCCGCCGAGCAACTCGGCCTCGCCGAGCGGTGCCTGGAGATGACCGTGGCCTACCTGAAGGAGCGGCGCCAGTTCGGCCGCCAGATCGGGTCGTTCCAGGCGCTCAAGCACCGCGCCGCGGATCTGTGGGTGAACGTGACCCAGGCCCGGGCGGCGGCCAGGTACGCGGCGGCCTGCCTGGCCACCGCGGACCCGGACGCGCCGGTGGCGATCGCGCTGGCCAAGGCGGCCTGCTCGGACATCGCGGTCCGGGCCGCGCAGGAGTGCCTGCAGCTGCACGGGGGCATCGGGTTCACCTGGGAGCACCCGACGCACCTGTACCTGAAGCGGGCCAAGAGCTCGTCGATCGGGTTCGGCACCGCGGACCGTCACCGGGCGTCCCTCGCCCGGCTGGTGGACCTGCCCGGCCCCTCCTCCTAACTGCGCCGCCCCACCTCCCCCAACCCCCCAAGGAGCCCGCCAATGAGATCGGTTACCGGTGCTGGCGTCGTGGTGACCGGCGGCGGCAGCGGGATCGGCGCGGCGCTGTGCCGCCGGTTCGCGGCCGGGGGCGCCAGGGTCGTGGTCAACGACATCGACGCGGAGGCCGCCGCCGCGGTCGCAGCGTCAAACGGCGCGACGGCGATCGCCGGCGACGCCGCCAGCGAGGACGGCGTCGCGGCGCTGGTCTCCGCCGCCCGCGCCGAACTCGGCGAGATCGACCTGTACTGCGCAAACGCGGGGATCGCGCGAACCGGCGGGCCCGAGGCAGCGGAGGCGGACTGGGAGGCCTCGTGGCAGGTGAACGTCATGGCGCATGTCCGCGCCGCGCGGCTGCTGCTCGGGCCCTGGCTGGAGCGCGGCAGCGGCCACCTGATCTGCACGGTCTCGGCGGCCGGGCTGCTGACCGTTCCGGGCTCCGCGCCGTACGCGGTCACCAAGCACGGAGCGCTCGCCTTTGCTGAGTGGCTGGCGGTCACCTACGCGCACCGCGGGCTGACCGTGCAGGCAATCTGCCCGCTCGGGGTGCGGACCCCGATGCTGGACGGCGCCGACCCCAGGACCGAGGCGCTGCTCGGCGAGGGAGCGATCCAGCCGGAAGCGGTCGCCGACGCGGTGATGCAGGGCATCGCGGACGGCCGGTTCCTGATCCTCCCGCATCCGGAAGTCGCGGGCATGTACGCAGGCCGGGCCGCTGAGACCGACCGCTGGCTGCGGGGCATGAGCAAGGTACAGCAGCGGCTCGAAGAGCTCGGGTAGAAGCCCGCGATCCGACACGCGTCCGCGATGTCTCGGGTTACTACCAGTTGAGGCGAAACTAGCCGTTACCATGCTGCACGATGACAAGGACATTGAGCTGACCTCCTATGGCAGCGGACCCGAGCGGCGCGTCCCCCGAGGCAGCGGTCACGGCCCAGCCTGACCAGCTGCTGGCTCCCGCTTGGGCTGCCCCCACTCCGGCGGGCGAAGTGGGGACCGGCATGATCCACCACCTTGAGTTCTGGGTGCCCGACCTCGACCGCGCCGTGGCCAGCTGGGGCTGGCTGCTCGACGAGCTCGGCTACAAGCCGTTCGGGGACTGGCCGGGCGGCCGCAGCTGGCGGGCCGGGCATACCTACATCGTGCTTGAGCAGTCGCCGGACCGCACCGCGAGCCGCCACGACCGGCGCCGCCCGGGCCTGAACCACCTCGCGTTCCACGTGGCCGACCAGGAACTCCTCGAGAAGCTGGTGGCGATCGCGCCGAGCAACGGCTGGCAGCTGATGTTCGCCGACCGCCACCCGCACGCCGGAGGCGAGGGTCACTACGCCGCCTACCTCGAGAACGCGGACGGCTTCGAGGCGGAACTGGTCGCGCCGAGCCAGGGCGTGCCCGCCAGCACCAGCGGCTGACCGGGCTCAGTCCCGTGGCACCGCGGCGCCAAACGCCCCGGGTCAGCGTGATCAGGCCCGGCTGCCCGCCGGCGGATCAGCCCAGCTCGACCGGCGTCGACAGCCGCAGATCCCGTGATGACCTCCCCACGTGCAGGGTGAACCGTCCCGTCGGCCAGACCCAGCCGCCGGCGGGTGAATCCCACCGGGCAAAGGCCCTCGCGGGCACCTGGAGCATCACGTCTGCCGACGCGCCGGGCTGCACGCTGACCGAGGCGAACGCGGCTAGCTCCCGCGGCGGCCTAGGCTCACCACCTGTACCCGCCGCGCGATCCTCCCTCGCGTGCGGCGCCGCCAGGTAGGCCTGGACCACCTCGCGCCCGGCCCGGGAGCCGGTGTTACGCACCGTGACCACCACGCCGAGGTCCTCGCCCGCCGCCAGTTCGGGCGTTGCCACCCGCAGCGACTCGTACGCCCAGGTCGTGTAGCCAAGACCGTGGCCAAACGGGAACTGCGGCCTGGTCAGGCTCGCGTCGTAGCCGCGGTACCCGATGAGCAGGCCCTCGTCGTAGCTGATCAGCCCGTTCCGCGGCACCGCGTGCAGGACCGGGCAGTCCGCCTCGGCGGCCGGCAGCGTGACCGGCAGCCGCCCGCCGGGTTCGGCACGGCCCAGCAGCACATCGGCGAGCGCCTCACCCATGGCCTGGCCGGGCAGCCAGGCATACAGCACGGCCGCGACCTGATCGGCCCACGGCGCCAGCATGGGCATGCCGGCGTTGAGCACGACCACGGTCCGGTGGTTGACCGCGGCCACCCGCCGAACCAGCTCATCCTGCCGGCCGGGCAGCGCGAGGGTGCGGCGGTCGAAGCCTTCGCTCTCGGTCATCGGCGGCGACCCGACCACCACGACCGCGACGTCGGCGCGGGCCGCCGCCTGCTCCGCCTCGGCCAGCATCGCGTCCTCGTCGGCCACTGGCACGATGCCCAGCCGAAGCGCGAGCGGGCCCTCGCCGTCGACGGCCGGCCGGAACTCGAGCCTGATCTCGGCCTGCCGCCCGGCCTCGAGCACGGCCGTCGCCCTGATCTCGCCGGGGCGGGCCATGGCCTCAACTGGATCGTCGGGCACCGTGGTCTCGCCATCGGCAACCACGGTGCCGTCCACGGTCAGCCTGAGGTGACCGATCCCGGCCGCGCCGAGCAGGTGCGGCCCGGTGCTGTCCGGCCGGAACGACGTGGTCGCCGTGATGCTGCCGGGCTGGCCCCAGCCGATGCCCGGCGGAATCTGGTCCCACCAGGCCAGCGCCGTTGACGTGCGGTGCTCGGCGCCCAGCAGGCCGCCGTCGTGGTCGCGGTACTCCAGCAGCAGACCCGGCTCCCCGGTGCTGGGGTCCCGCAGCGATCCGGCGTCCGGCTCCGGCACCACCACCCACGTCTGGCATCCGGCAGCGACGGTGACCTCGGCCTGCCCGGCGAATGCCGCGGCGAGCCCGGCGGCCGGAGTGGAGACGGTCTTCGGCATCACGACCGCGCTGCCGCCGCCGTGGATGGCCGGCCGGATCGCGTTCGGCCCGATCACGGCGGCCCGCTGCACCAGGGCCGGATCGATAGGCAGCGCCGCGTCGTTCTCGTTGCGCAACAGCACAAACGACGCCGCCGCAGCCCGCCGCAGCATGGCCGCATCGATGAGAGCCGGTACAGGATCGAGAGCTGGAACGGGATCGAGATATGGATCGGGATGCGGTGAGGCGGCGAAGCCGGAGCCGTCGGCGACGGCCGGCCGGAGGTCGGCCCGAGCGGCCTGGCACGCGGGGGGGTCCTGGGGGGTCGTCCCCCCCGGGCGACACAGGGTCGTCCCCCCCGGGCAAACACAGCGCGCCGACTCGGTCGGCTAGGCGGAGCAGGCGGATCACCTTGTCGTCGAGCACGTCGGCGGCGACCGAGCCGTCGGCCACCGCCGCCGCGAGCTGCCCGCCCCATGGCCCGTCCGGGCCCGGCATCGCCAGGTCGAGGGCGGCCAGGGCGGTGCCGGCCGTGCTGCGCGCCGCGTGCCAGTCCGACGTGACCACGCCGTCGAAGCCCCACTCGCCCTTGAGCACGTCCCGCAGCAGGCGCGCGTGCTCGGTCATCGGGATCCCGTTGACCTTGTTGTAGGCGGCCATCACCAGCGCCACCCCGGCTTCACGCACGCACGCCTCGAACGGGGCCAGGTACAGCTCGCGGAGCACCGACTCGGAGATCCGGGCGTCGTAGGTCCAGCGCTCGGTCTCCGAGTCGTTGCCGACAAAGTGCTTGGCTGTCGCGGCGACGCCGGCGCCCTGGACGCCGCGGACGAACGCGACAGCGAGCACGGCGGTCAGCACCGGGTCCTCGGCGAAGCACTCGAACCCACGGCCGCCGAGTGGCGTGCGCATCAGGTTGATCGTGGGCGCGAGCAGCACGTCGACGCCCTTGCCCCGCGCCTCGGCGGCCAATGCGCCGGCCAGCTCGCGGACCAGCTCGGGATCCCAGGTGGCCCCGAGCGCGGACGGGCAGGGCAGGCTGGACGACGGCTGGCGTTCGTCAAGGACCACGCCCCGGACCCCGGCCGGGCCGTCCGACATGATCATCGGCCGGAGCCCGAGCGCTTCGGCGCCCTGCGTGCGCCAGCTGTCGGCGCCGGTCAGCAGCAGCGCCTTTTCGTCCACGGTGAGATCGGGCAGGAGGTGTGCCAGGCTTTCGGGCGGCTGGGCCCCCGCCCGGCCGGCAGCCCGGCCGGGCGGGGTCCGCCCCGCGTAGTTAGTTGTCATCGCGGCTGTTCAGGAGACCGGCTTGAGGTGCAGGACGGTCTCCTCGAGGTACGGCGAGTTCGTCGAAGGGTTCATGAACGGGTTGCTCGCCGACGGCCAGCCCGTGTAGTCCCTGGTCGAGTACTCCCACCAGGCAGCGCCGTACAGCAGCGGGGCGACCGGCACCTGGGTGGTCATGATGTTCTCCAGGCTGTTGATCGCCGTCTTCTGGACGGACGTGCTGTTGCTGCCCGCGAACTCGGCCAGCGCCGACTGGGTGGCGGGGTTGTTCCAGCGCCCGATGTTGGTCGCGGCCGGCTTGCCGACCGGGGCGGTCAGGCTCGCGTCCAGGTTGCCCTGGTAGATCTGGTACGGCGTCGGGCCCTGGTTGCTCCAGTGGATCGCGGTGTCGAAGTTGCCGTTGGTGATGTCACCCTGCCAGACGGTCGGGTTGCCGATTCCGTCCACGGTGACGTTCATGCCGAGCGCGCTGAGCTGCTTCGCGATGTCCTGCGCGTCGAGGTAGTAGTCGCTATAGGGGATCGGGTCGGAGATCGAGAAGCTGATCGTCTTGCCGTTCTTGGTCCACTTGCCACCGACCATGCTCCAGCCGTCGGCCTTGAGAATGGACGTGACCTTGGCCGAGTCGCCCGCGGCGGGGAGGTTATTGGCCAGTGACGGCTCCAGCCAGCTGCCGTCTCGGGGCAACAGCAGCCCGCTGGTCGAGGTTTCCGGCAGCTCGTAGCCGGTCTCGCCCTGGGCGGAAAGCTGCTGCCGGTCGATACCGTAGCTGATCGCCTGCCGGACCGCCGGGTCGTTCAGCGGTGCCTTGGTCACGTTGAAGAACAGCGACACCACGTTGTTGGCGGTCAGGTAGGGCGAGCCGGAGGACCAGGTGTGGTTGTCCGCGCTCTTGGCCAGGTAGACGCCCTGAACGTTCGCGATGTCGTTGCCCGCCAGGTCGATCTGGCCGGACGCCAGCGGGTTGACGATGTTGAAGTTAGCGCTGTATGAGGGGTAGGAGATCTCGGGCACGTGCACCGCGCTCTTGTTCCAGTAGTACGGGTTCTGCTTGAGCGTGAAGCCCTGCGGTGAGAACTTGTCGAGCATGTACGGCCCGGTGCCAACCGGGTTCGGGTCGGCGAACGTGACCGGGTTCACCTTCGACCAGATGTGCTCGGGCACGATATAGGCCTGGCCGATCAGGAACAGATTGGAGTACTCCGGCGCGCTGAACTTCAGCACCGCGGTCGTCGCGTTGGGCGCCGTGGCGCTGACCGGGTCCGGGGTGCCGTTGGTGTCCAGGCCCGGGTGCGTCCGGATCATGTTGAACGTGAACGCGACGTCGCTGGCGCTGAACGGCTTGCCGTCATTCCACTTCACGCCCGAGCGGGTGGTGATGGTCAGCGTCCTCCCGCCGTTCGACCAGCTGTATCCCGTCCCGAGGATCTTGAACGGCGCCTCGCTCGGGTTCAGGATGTTCCAGATGAACAGCGGCTCGTTGTACAAGCCTTGCGCGGTCACCCCGCCCGGCCCCCCGGTGGAGGTCGCGGAGTATGGGTTGAACGTGTCTGTCATCGGCGACAGTGGGGTGTCGTCGACCACTAGCGGCTTGCCGGTTGCCGAAGACTTGCTGCTCGGCGTGGAACTCGAGCTGCAGGCCGCCACCGCGAGGCTCAGGATTGCGCCTACGGCCAGGCTCTTTATTACTGCATGTCTCATTGCTTAAACTCCGATGTGCCCGGCCGGCATGTCGCCGGCCTGTTGTGAAACGACCTGTCGGGGTCTGTTGTCAGTCGGACGGCGCCGGCAGGCCGGGCTCCGCCAGTGCCTGCCTGCGTCTTGTGCTGGTGTCGTGGAACTCGCTCAGGTGTCCGCTAAGTGGATGTCAACGCGTCTCCTCTCCCATGCGGGGTGCTTGATCAACGGCCTGGCTGGTCTGCTGGCCGGCGATCGGGGCCGCCTGGACCGCATCCAGGTCGGAGGCGTGCAGCCAGCAGGCGCTCTGGTGATCGTCGGCCACGTCGAATCCGGGCGGCGCGGCGTCGGCGCAAATGGCCATCGCGTGCGGGCAGCGCGGGTGGAACCGGCAGCCCGGCGGCGGCGTCACCAGGCTGGGCGGGGACCCGCGGCCGCCGAGCGTCAGCCGCCCCGGGGTTCCGGCGTGCTCCGGGTCGGGCGCCGCGCTGAGCAGCAGCTGGGTATAGGGGTGCTCGGGCCGGTCCGTGACCACTTCGGCGGGCCCAGACTCGACCACCTGACCGGCGTACATCACCATGATCGTGTCGGCGAGATACCGGGCCGAGGCGATGTCGTGGGTGATGTAGAGGATGGCCAGCCGCTCCCGCTCACGCAGGTCGCCGAGCAGGTTGAGAACCCCGAGCCGGATCGAGACGTCCAGCATCGAGACCGGCTCGTCGGCCAGCAGCACCCGCGGCTGCACCGCGAGCGCCCTGGCGATGGCGACCCGCTGCCGCTGGCCCCCGGACAGCTCGTGCGGGTACTTGTGCATGAACTGATCGGCCGGAGTGAGCGCGACCCGCTCCAGCAGGGCGTTGATCGCGCCGTCCATGCTGGTCCCTTGTTCCCGCAGCCCGTGCACCTGGAGCGGGCGGGCCAGGTGGTACCGCACGTCGTGCACGGGATTCAGCGACGAGAATGGGTCCTGCAGCACGAGCTGCACCAGCCGCGCGTAACTCTGCCCGCCCCTGCGGGTGGCCCGCACCGGGCTGCCATCGACCAGGAGCTCGCCCGAGGTCGGCCTGATCAGCCTGGCCAGCAGCCTGGCCAGCGTCGATTTTCCTGAGCCGCTTTCCCCGACCACGGCAGTGATCTGCGCTTCGGCGAGCGCGAGCGAGACGCTCTCGACGGCGTGCACGACAGCGCCCCGGTCCGGCCCGCCCTGGGAGAGCCGCCGCTGCGCGCCACGCAGCCCGCGGCGGCGCGTTCCAGGAGCGCCGTGCACCGGGAAGTGCTTGGTAAGAGCCCGCGCCTCCAGCAGTGGCGTTCCGGTCGCGGGCGGCTGGGCGGTGCCTGTGAGCTGGGTCATGACTGGCTCCGGGCGACGGACGTGGCGACCGCCGAGGTGGCGGCGGGTGACGCGCCACCCGGCGCGGGTTTCGCGAGTTCGGGCGGCACGGCCGACGACCCGTCCTGCAGCCAGCACGCGGCCAACCGGCCCCCGGTCAGCTCCCGGTCGCCCGCGCCGGCCGGTCGCAGCGGCGGCGGCGCGTCGGTCCGGCACCGCGCCATCACATATGGGCATCGCGGGTGGAACACGCACCCGCCAGGCAGCTGCCGCAGATCCGGTGGGGATCCGGGGATTCCGGTCAGGCGCTGCCGCGGGCCGTGCAGCGCCGGAAACGAGCTGAGCAGGCCCAGGCTGTAAGGGTGCCGGGGTGCGCGGAAGAGCGCGGCGGCTGCCGCCCGCTCTACCAGGCGGCCCGCGTACATCACCGCGATCGAGTCTGCGATCTCGAGGAGCAGTGAAAGGTCGTGGGTGATGAACAGCACGGCGAAGCCGAGTCGCTCGCGAAGATCCATCAGTTCCTCGAGGATCTCCCGCTGGGTGACCACGTCGAGCGCGGTGGTGGGCTCGTCCATGATCACGACCTGGGGTTCCAGGGCGAGCGCCATCGCGATCATCACTCGCTGCCGCATGCCGCCAGACAGCTCATGCGGGTGGCTGCCCAGCCGGTCGTCGCTGATGCCGACCATGTCGAGCAGGCTCGCCGCCCGCGCCCGGCGCTCAGCCTTGCTCATCGACGGGTTGTGAGCGTGGAGTACGTCGGTGAGCTGGGTACCGATGGACATCACGGGGTTCAGCGCGTTCATGGCGCTCTGCAGTACGACCGAGATCTGGGACCAGCGCAGCACCCGCAGCGCGCCCTCGTCCGCGGCGAGCAGGTCGACGGCGCTGCCCGGCCTCGGGCGGTAGGCCACGCTGCCGCCAATGATCATCCCCGGCGCCCGGAGCAGCCGGGTGATCGCATAGGCGAGCGTGGACTTGCCGCTGCCGCTCTCTCCGGCCAGGCCGAGGACCTCGCCGTGGTGCAGCACAAGGTCCGCGCCGACGACGGCGTGGACCGTACCCGGGCCGGCGCCATAGTCCACGCACAGCCCGCTGACCTCGAGCAGCGGCTGGCCGGTCAGGTGACCGCTCCGTCCCGCTTCTGCGCTCATCTGGGTCTCCCGTCGGATACGACGTCAAGGGCTGAGCTTCCGCCAGGCACCGCGGCACCAGCTGCCGGCGTGTAACCCACAACAGGGGTGACGCCGAGCACGAAACGCCTGGGCAGGCGTTCGGCCCCGGCCACACCCGCGCGGCGGGTGCGGCGCCGGGACAGCCCCGCGGCGCGCAGCCGCGGGTTGATGAACTCGTCGATACCGAAGTTGAGCAGCGCCAGCGAGGTGCCGAGCAGGGCCACGGCGAGCCCCGGAGGGATGAACAGCCACCAGTAGCCGCTCTGCTCGGCGCCGGCTACCTGTGCGTAGAACAACATCCCGCCCCAGCTCAGGTGGTTGGGGTTGACCAGGCCGAGGAACGCGAGCGCGGTATACGTCCCGACGCCGTAGAGCACCGTGAACAGGAACGAGGAGGCGAGAATGGGAATCAGGTTGGGAAGGATCTCGAAACCGATGATCCGCCAGCCGCGCTCGCCGATGATGCGGGCGGACTCCACGTAGTCCCTGCTTCGCAGCGACAGCGTCTGGGCCCGGAGCACCCGCGCACCCCAGGCCCAGCCGGTGAGGGCGATGATCACACCGATCAGCACGTCATCGCTGCCCTGAGACGGCGGCAGGAATCCGAAAATCACAATGAGCAGCGGCAGGGCGGGCATCACCAGGAAGAAGTTCGCCAGCATCGACAGCAGGTCGTCGCCGAGACCCGCGGCGTAGCCCGCGGTCACGCCGATGACAACGGAGAGCACGGTCGCCACCAGCCCGGCCACGAACGCGACCAGGACCGTGCTCCGCCCGCCAGCAAGCAACTGGGAGAGCACGTCCTGCTGCTGCTGGGTGGTGCCGAGCAGGTGGGCGGCGGACGGTGGCTGCGGGAAGCTGACCGTCGTCGAGAACGTCCGGGACGGGTTATAGGGCGCGATCCACGGCCCGATCACCGCGAGCACGAGGAACACGATCAGCGATCCGAGGCCGATCAGGACCTTGGGGGAGCGGGGCAGCCGCAGCCGGGCCCGGCTCGCTGGCACGTCCACGGCCGGAAGCAGGCCCGGGCCGGCGGGGGAGGCGCCGCCCAGGTTCGTGGTGCTGCTGACGGCCATGGTCAGGCCTCCTGCCGGGTGCGTGGATCGAGGAACACGTACACGAAGTCCGCGGCGAGGTTCGCCAGCAGCACGGCCATGGTGATGACCAGGAAGATCCCCTGGAGCAGCGCGTAGTCGGCCTCTTGCACGGCGCTGAGCAGAATGAACCCGAGCCCTGGGTAGCTGAACACGATCTCGGTCAGCAGCGCGCCCGATACCACGAAACCGACTGCCAGCGAGAAACCAGAGATGCTCGGCAGGATCGCGTTACGGGCGGCGTACCAGATGACCCGTCGTTTGGGCAGACCTTTGGCCTGTGCGATCAGGACGTAGTCCTCGTCCATCGTGGTGATCATCACGTTGCGCATGCCGATGATCCAGCCCGCGGCGGACGCGACGACGATCGTCAGGGCGGGCAGGACCGCGTGGTCGAGCACGTCGCTGATGTAGGTCCAGTCGAAGGCGGGGAAGTCGAGGTTGTTGTGAGCGCTGGCAGACGGGAACCAGCCGAGCTTGATGGCGAACAGGTCGATCGCGAGGAACGCCAGGAAGAAGTACGGCGCGGCCTGGAAGAAGGTGGTAGCCGGGAGCAGATTGTCCAACCAGCTTCCGCGCCGCCAGGCGATCAGGACGCCGAGCAGCGTGCCGAGTATGAAGCTGATCACGGTCGCCGTTCCGACAAGGCCGAGCGTCCAGGGCAGTGCGCCGCGGATCACCGTGGTCACCGGGACCATGCCATTGCTGGTGGAGATGCCGAGGTTGCCGTGCGCCAGGTTGCTCCAGTAGCGCGTGTACTGGCCCCACAGGCCCACCTTGGTGTTCGCGCCGAACTCCACCTCGAGGGCACGCAAGGTGTGCGGGGTTATCACCGAGCTCTGCATCTTGGCGAGCACGGCGCTGACCGGGTTGCCGGGCATGATGCGCGGGATGAAGAAGTCGACGGTGACGGCGGCGATCGCGGTGAGGATGTAGAACCCGATCCTGCGGCTGATCACGTACACGGTCGGCTCCGGTTCAGGGCAGTCGCCGCGTGGGCGAGATTGTCGGGCATCCGCAGCTCGCCCTGACGACGAGCCTGGTGGGCAGCAGCACGTCCCGTGCGGCGGGCGCCCCGCCGCTGATCATCGAGTGCAGCACGTCGAACGCGCAGGTGCCGATCTCCTGGATCGGCTGGCGCACGGTGGTGAGCTGCGGCCGCAGGTGCCGCGCCATCGGGATGTCGTCGAAGCCGGCGACCGCTACTTCCCCGGGCACGTCGATGCCGTGCTGTGCGAGCGCGTACATGACGCCGAGCGCGGTCTGGTCGTTGGCGCAGGCGATCGCCCGCGGCAGCGTCGCCCCGTCGGCGAGCAGCTGCTCGATCACCCGCGCGCCGCCGGTTGCGTAGTAGTTGCCCTGCCACTCCGGCCCGGCCATCAGCAGCGCACCCGCTGCGGCGGCCTCCGCAGCCAGCGTCTCCCGCCGGGCCAGGCTGTCCGGGCTGTCGGCGAGGCCGGCGAGGTACCCGATGCTGCGATAGCCGTGGTCGGCCAGCAGGTGCACGGCCAGGGCCTGCATGCCCGAGGTGTTGTCGCTGTGCACGTTGGTCGTGGTCCTCGTGGCCACGTTGGCCAGCGTGACGATCGGCACCCGCCGGGCCAGCTCGTCGAGCTGGTCCGGCTCGAGCACCCGGTCGTGCAGGATCAGCCCGTCGCTCTTCCTGGCCAGCGCGAGCAGCCGCCTGCTGACATCGTGGTCGTCGGCGTCGACGGAGCTGACCAGGAGGTTGAAGCCCCGGCGCTGGGCCGCGAGCTCGATGCCCCGGTTC
Organism: uncultured Actinomycetota bacterium; assembly: GCA_963778075.1. Taxonomy (GTDB): domain Bacteria; phylum Actinomycetota; class Actinomycetes; order Streptosporangiales; family Streptosporangiaceae; genus JASHPR01. Next base: position 880,201 of record CAVZTJ010000003.1, read on the forward strand.
AGCACGTCGGTGAACTGCAGGCTCTCGTCCTCCTCGGCGAAGCCGCCGTCGCTGGTCGTGGTCCAGCGGACCCGCCGGATCACGACGCCGACGACCTCCTTGATCCTGCCGCTCAGCGCCCGCGCCGCCCCGTCCGGGACGAACCCGAGCTCCGCGACCGCCTGCAGCACCCGGTCCCTGGTCTCCTCGCGCGGGTTGCGGCGGCCGTTGAGCACCCGCGACACCGACGCGATCGACACCCCGGCCATCCGTGCCACGTCATAGATCGTGGGCGGTGTCTGGGTCACGTCAGGCGTGTCGGCCACCGTGCTCCTTCCGTACGGCTTGCCCCGCTGGTAAGCGCTTACCAGAGCGGCTGGCGGCCGGTCCCTGGCTGTCAGTTCGCTTTGGCACTCGGAGGGAAAGCGCTTACCGAGCGGGATGGCAGGAGCGTAAGTCCTTCGCCGCCCGGCGCTCAAGGGTGGGTCTCAACACTGTTACCGGAACGTGACAGAGGTTAAGCCGCGCATCCCGCGTAACCCCTGGTAGCTCGCCACATGACCGGCATCTTGTCCCCCACCGTGGTCCCCCACTGGGCCCCCATGGGGAAGCGCCCGTGGTGCCGCCGGCTCGGCGCTGCTGCTAGGACTCCCGTGCCGGCGCGTCGCTGTCGTTGGCTGGGCGAAGCGGGCGGCGGCGGCGCGCTCCCGGAGGTCCGGTAGCGGTGCCGCCGGCGCGTCGCTGTCGTTGGCTTGGTGGAGCGGTCGGGACTCTTGGGCGAAGCGGTCGGGCTGCCGTTGTATTACGGCGGCGACCGTAATAAGAAGCATTGCTTTCCGCCGCGAACGCGGTGTTGCTTGCACAAACGCCGCCGCGATCGCCCGGCTGGGCCGCCAGGAAACGTCGGCGAAACAAAAGGCCGCTGCGCGGGCCGCGTGTGTCGCAGGCGCGTAACAAACGGGAAACGCCAGTGAAACCACGCCATGGGACACATGGATACAGCACCTGACCGACGGCTGCGGCCTGCCCAGGTGGGGCGTACCGAGCGAGGCTCTGGAGGCAGTATTGGATCCCTACGCAAGCTGGCTCAGTTCAGGCGATAACGCCTGGCAGATGACGGCGGCGACGCTCGTCGGCCTGATGAGCATCCCTGCGCTCGCCGTTCTCTACGGCGGAATAGTCCAGCGCAAGTGGGCGGTCAACACGATGCTGATGGTCTTCACCGCGTTCTGCCTGACCCTCATCGTGTGGGTGCTGTGGGCATTCAAGATGGGTTTCGGTACCCCGTGGATCTCATCCTTTGTCGGCAGGCCGGACACGGTCGTCGGCTCGGGCGGTGAACAAGCGCAGGCGAGCATCCCGTTGCTCAACGGGCTGATGCCGAAGTTCAGGTTCCCCGAGGGATCTCTGGTCTACTTCCAGTTCGTGTTCGCGGCGATCACGCCAATCCTTTTCATCGGCAGCGTCATCGGCCGGATCAAGTTCAAGGTCTGGCTGATCTTCGTGCCGCTGTGGATCACATTCGCCTACGCGGTGAACGCGTTCATGCTGTGGGGCGGCGGCTTCTGGGCGCAGAAGGGCGCGCTCGACTTCTCCGGCGGCTACGTGATCCACCTGGCGGCCGGTGTGTCCGGCTTCGTCGCCGCGGCCGTGGTCGGCCCGAGGCTGGCCAGGGACCGCGAGAAGGCGGTGCCGAACAACCTGCTGTTCGTCGCCGTCGGCGCCGGAATCCTTTGGCTGGGCTGGAACGGCTTCAACGGCGGTGACCCATACTTTGCCGGGGCAGACGCCACCGCTGCCGTGGTCAACACCAACCTCGCCACGGCCTGCGCCATGATGACCTGGATCATCATGGACATGGGCTTCGGCAAGGAGAAGAAGGCCACCTTCCTTGGCGGTGTCAACGGCATGATCTGCGGCCTGGTCGGCATCACCCCGGCCGCGGGCTACGTGAACGGCGTCGGCGCGATCGTCATCGGCGTGTTCACCTCGGCCGTGGTCTGGGCCCTGTTCGGCTACCTGCCGCGGAAGGTCTGGCCGTTCAACAAGGTCGACGACGCCCTGGGCGTCGTGTACACGCACGGCTTCGCCGGCCTGTTCGGCGGCCTGCTGGTCGGCCTGCTCGCCGACCCAAAGATGATCGTCTACCTGGGCATCGGCAAATCCTCGAACGTGACCACCGCCGGGCTGTTCTACGGTCACCCGAAGCAGCTGCTGATCCAGGCGGGCGCGGCGGGGACGGTGATCGTCTGGGACGGATTTGTGACGTTCGTGCTGCTGCGCGGCATCGGGCTGTTCATGAAGCTCCGCGAGCCCGACAAGGTTCTGGTGGCCGGCGACATCGCGCTCCACGGCGAGGTGGCCTACCCGAACGAGGAGCCGGACGCCGAGCCCGCGTTCGCCGAGATCCCTGGCGAGCCGGTCCCGGACGGCCACCATCACCAGAAGGTGTTGAGCGAGGAGCACTAGCCATGGCTTGATCCGCACCGTGCGGCCGGAATCGGCTGCCCCGGCTGGCCGGGTACCCGCAGGCGGTCGGGTGCCCGGCCACCCGCGGCTAGTGGCCGCGGAAGGCTTCCTCCAGCCACCACGAGCCGTGCTCCGAGGTGACCTTGGCGTGCACCACCAGCGGTGCGTCCCGGGGTCCGTCCAGCCACGCCTTCACCGCCCGCAGGTCGCGGCGACGGCGCACGGTGACGCTCTGGCAGCCGAACCCGCGCCCGATGCGCGCGATCTTGACCGGAGGGAAGCGGACGGTCTCGAGCGGATCCCCGTCCGGCCCGAAATGGTGCACCTCGGCGCCGTAGGCGTCGTCGTCGTACACCACGATGACCATCGGCAGGCCGAGCCTGACTACGGTCTCCAGCTCGCTGATCCCCATCAGCGCGCCGCCGTCGCCGAGCGCCGCAACCGTCAGCCGGTCCGGCCGGGCGACCGCCGAACCGATCGCCGACGCCAGCCCGAGGCCGACCGACTGGTATGCCTGCGTGAAGCAGAACCCGTCAACATCCGGCACGCTCAGGTACATGCTCGGATAGCCCATGAAGTTGCCCGAGTCCACCGCCACGATCCGCTCGGCCGGCAGCAGGTCGTCGAGGCCGATCGACAGCGTGCGCGGATCGATCCGGTCGCCGGTGCTCTCATCCTCAAACGGCACATCCCGCCACCGGACCTGCGCGGCGATCCGGTCCCGCAGCGCCGCCGACCGATAGCCAGGCCGGCCGCTGGGGGCCTTGCCGCTGGGAACGTCTCCGCTGGAAGCCTCGCCGAGGGCGTCCGCCACGGCACGCGCGGTCAGCGCCACGTCACCGGTCACGCCCAGCGCAACCGGCACGTGCCCGCCCAGGGCCGAGGGGTCGTCGTCGACCTGGGCCACGGTCGCCTCCGGGTCGATGAGGTTCCCGTGCCGCAGCGTCCACATGTTCAGCGAGCAGCCCCAGCCGACGACGAGATCGGCTTTCCGGATCAGCTCGGCGGCCAGCGGCGATGCGAAGCCACCGCTTACGTCCAGGTCCCACGGGCTGCCGCGGAACAGGCCCTTGGCCGCCGCCGACGTAGCAAGCAGCGCACCGCACCGCTCGGCGAGCCGCTCCAGATCGGCGCGCGCACCGGCCACGCGCGCCCCTCTCCCGGCGATGAACACCGGCCGCTTGGCCCTGGCCAGCGCGTCGGCGAGCGAGCCGACTGCCGCGGCCGATGCAGCAGCGGCGGGCCGGGGGGCGAGCGGCTCGATGGGCGGCATCGTGCACGCCCCGGCCTGCACGTCCAGCGGCAGCGCCAGGACCACGGTGCGCCGCTCGGTCGCCGCGACCCGGTAGGCGCGCACGGTCTCGTCAACCGCGAACCCGGCGGAACGCGGCCGGAACGCTGTCGCACCCACAGCCTTGGCCAGCGCCGGGACGTCGATGCGGAAGTTGGACCTGACCGCGGCGGAGGCCACGTCGGCGGCGAGCACGACCAGCGGGGTTCGGCTCTTGGCGGCCTCGGTGATACCGGTCATGGCGTTGGTCAGCCCGGGCCCCTGATGCACGGACACCAGGCCGGGCCTGCCGGTCAGCCGGGCCCATGCGTCGGCCATCACCGCGGCGCCGCCTTCGTGCCGCGCCGCCACGTACCGCGCGCCGCGGGCGATCAGCGCGTTGGTGACCTTGAAGTTGCCGCTGCCCACCACGCCGAACACGGTGTCGGCGCCCAGCCGGGTGAGCACCTCTGCGACCGCCTCGGTGACCGGCAGCGCCGTTTCGGCCGGCGTCCCCTGGCGAGCCGGCGTGCCCTGGCCGGCGGGCGTGCCCTGGCCGGCCGGCACCATCTCGGCGTCAGGCATCAGGAGCGCTCGACAAGGGCGATGGCCCGGCACGGGCTCCCGGAGCCGCCGACGATCGGCAGCGGCCCAGTGATGACCACCGCGCCGGTGACCGGCAGCCTGGCCAGGTTCTGCAGCTGGGTGAGGCCGTACTTGCCCGCGCCGAGCAGCGACGCGTGGCAGGGGAACGGCGGGTCGAACGAGTGCGCGGCACCGGCGTCCGTGCCGACGGTCTCCGTCCCGAGCCCGAGCAGCGGGGTGTCGCTCGCCAGCCACTGCGCGCACTGGACCGAGATCCCTGGCGTGTGCGGGCCGGTCTCGTTCGCGTTCAGGAACTCTTCCTGGCTGTGCGACCGCGCATCCCAGCCCGTCCGGTACAGCAGCCAGCCGCCGTCGGGCAGCGCGCCGTGCTCCGCTTCCCACTTCTTCACGTGGTCGATCTCGAGCAGGAAGTCCGGATCCGCGGCAGCCTCGGCGCTGAAGTCCAGCACCACGGCGGGCGCTATCAGGCTGGTGACCGGCACCTGGGAGACATCCTCGCCATCCCGGCCTGTGACCCAGTGCACCGGCGCGTCGAAGTGCGTGCCGGTGTGCTCGCCGGTGGTGATGTCGTTCCAGTACCACGCCGGGCCACGCTCGTCGTACCTGCTGATCTCCTGCAGAGCAAAGGACTTGGTGTTCCCGAATGGCTCGGGAAGCCTGATCACCGGGGTCGACGCTTCGAGGCGCGAGGTGAGATCGATCACCTCTACGCTCGAGGACCTGATGGCCGAGATGAGCTGGTCGAGCACGGGCATTTGCGTGCCTCCGGTCGGCAAAGGGCGGGCGGGCCAGCCGAGCTGGCCCGCAATGGGCGGAAAGATCCTGCCGCACTAGACTGCCGCACCGGCCGGCCGCGCACCAGAGGCGGGGCGGCAAGGCCGGGGAGGCCAGACTCGCTGGTGGGATGGCGGCAACCATCTCCTCCGGCGCGCAGAATGGGAGTATGACTCGGACCATCCCGAAGGCGCGGACGCTGGTGACCGACGACGGCGTCGCTATCGACGCCGTTCACCTGGTCGGCCAGGACGATCTGGCGATCGTGCTGGCACACGGCTTCACGCTGCACTGGCAGCACGGGGCGGTCTGGAAGGTGGCCACCCGGCTGAACAAGTACGGCGGGGGAACCGGGGTGATCACCTTCGACTTTCGCGGCCACGGCCGCTCCGGCGGGACGTCCACGCTGGGCGACAAGGAGATCAACGACGTCGACATCGCGCTCCGCTACGCACGCGAGCTCGGCTACCAGCGCGTCGCCACGGTGGGTTTCTCGATGGGCGGGTCGATCGTGCTGCGGCACGCGGCCCTGATCGGCGGCGCCGATGCGGTGGCGTCGGTCAGCAGCCCGGGCCGGTGGTACTTCCGGGGCACCAGGCCGATGCGCAAGGTGCACTGGGCGGTGGAGCACCGGCTCGGCCGGCTGGTGACCGGGACCCTGCTGCACACCAGGATCAGCTCGGGCCGGTGGGATCCGGTGCCGATGCCGCCTGCCGACGCGGCGGCCCGGATAGCTCCCACGCCGCTGCTGATCGTGCACGGCGACCGGGACGGCTACTTCCCCGTCGACCACGCGGAGCAGCTGTATCAGGCGGCCCACGAACCCAAGGAGCTGTGGATCGTGCCCGGCTTCGGCCACGCCGAGTCTGGTGCGATCGAGATGCCGGCCCTGCTGGACCGGCTCGGTGGCTGGGTCCGCGCTGCCATCCCGCTGACGGCCAGCCCCAGCCCCAACGTGGTGGCCTGACCGGGAGCGCGTGCGGGGCTAGGCCGAAGCGCTGGCTGGCGCCACCATCATGGCCGCTCGCTTGACCGAGCGGATGATCAGGACGACCTCGACTCCGTTCACGCCGTCCAGCTTGGCGATGCGCTCGGTCAGGTAGCGGTAAACGCCGTGGTCGTCCGGGCACAGCACGGTCGCCATCAGGTTGCTACGCCCCGTGGTCGCCGCGACGAACGGAACCTCGGGGTGCTCGGCGAGCGCGCCGCCGACCGCGGCCAGCCGCGCGGGCGCGACGGACAGGTACAGGTTTGCGTGCGCGCCTATGCCGAACGCCGAGTCGTCGACGTCCACGTCCAGGTACAGGATGCCGGCGGCGCGGAGCTCCTCGAGCCGGCGCCGCACCGTGGATTCGTGCCAGTGCGTCGCCTGGGCGAGCTCGGCGTAACTGGCCCGCCCGTCGCGGGCGAGCTCGGCCAGCAGTTCCCGGTCGTCGGGGCCGAGGTCCTTGGCGGGGCCGGCCTCCGGTGGAGGCACGGCGAGCCGCGCCGCCTGCTCGGCCGTCAGCGCCTGGGTGGCCCCGGGCCAGTGACTGGCGCCGCCACGGAACATGTGCAGCACCGACTGCGCGCTGATCGCCACGATCCGGCGGCTGGACGGGAGCTGCCGCAGCAGCAGGTCGTGGCGGCTGTGGCGGTCGGCCGGCTTCACCACGCAGGTGATCTCGGTCCCGCCCGAGGTGAGCGATACCCACGACGTGTCCGGGCGGCGCGCCAGCGCCTCGGCCACGCTTGCGGCGGCGTCGGGCACGCACTGCAGCCGCACGGTCCAGTCGGACATGCCGAGCCGCTGCGAGTCCGGCAGGCCGACGACCCGGACTTGGCCGTCTGACCGCATCCGCCGGTAGCGCCTGGCGATGGTCTGCTCGGAGACCCCGACCACCGCGGCGATGTGGCTGAACGGCGCACGCCCATCGATGATCAGGGCATGGATGATTTGCCGGTCAAGCTCGTCAAAGCCCAACAATTTAACCGCCTTTTACGCAACGCCTTGGAGGAATCCTGCGCTCATAGCCACCCTAGTGGAGTTCTGTTTCCTCGTCACCGACCCTGGTAGCGGGTAGCCAGACGGGCGGCCCGGAGGTGAGGACGGTCATGGAGCGAAAGTGGTGGACCCTGCTGGCGGTCTGCCTGGGCACGTTCATGCTGCTGGTGGACGTCACGATCGTGAATGTGGCGCTGCCGAGCATCCAGGACGACCTGCACGCGAGTTTCGCCCAGCTGCAGTGGGTGGTCGACGCGTACGCCCTGTCGCTGGCGGCGCTGCTGCTCACGGCGGGCTCGCTGGCCGACATCTTCGGCCGCAGGCTGCTGTTCGCGATCGGCCTGGCGATCTTTACGGTGGGCTCGCTGCTCTGCGCGCTCGCGAACGACCCGGTCTTCCTGGTGCTGTCCCGGGCCGGGCAGGGGATCGGCGGCGCGATCATGTTCGCCACCTCGCTCGCGCTGCTCGCGCAAGCGTTCCAGGGGCGGGAACGCGGCACGGCCCTGGCGGTCTGGGGAGCGGTGACGGGGGCGGCCGTGGCAGTCGGCCCGGTGCTCGGCGGGATCATCACGACGGGCTGGAGCTGGCGCGGGATCTTCTTCGTGAACATTCCCATCGGCGTGATCGCGATGGCGGTGACGCTCTTGCGGGTGACCGAGTCCCGCGACCCGGCCCGCCGCCGTGTGGACGTGCCCGGGTTCACGCTGTTCACCTGCGCGCTCGTCGCGCTCGTCTACGGGCTGATCAGGGCCGGCGAGCAGGGCTGGAGCGACCCGGGCGTGACGATCTGCCTGGCCAGCGCGGCGGTGCTGCTGGTGGCGTTCGTCGTGGCCGAGCGGCTGCGCCGCGAGCCCATGTTCGACCTGTCGCTGTTCCGTGTCCCGACGTTCTCGGGCGGCTCGGTCGCCGCGTTCGCGGTCAACGGCTGCGTGTACGCGATGCTGCTGTACCTCGTCCTCTACTTGCAGGACCTGCTCGGGTACAGCGCGCTGCAGACCGGGCTCCGCCTGCTGATCATGTCGGCGGCCAGCCTGCCGGCCGCGATCGCCTCCGGCCGGCTGAGCAGCCGGGTCCCGGTGCGGCTGCTGATCGGCGTCGGCCTGGCCATGTCCGGCGCCGGGCTGCTGCTGATGGCCGGGCTCGCGGCCGGTTCCGGCTGGAGTCACCTGATCCCCGGGATGGTCGTGGCTGGCCTGGGCTCCGGCCTGATCAACCCGGCGCTGGCGTCGACCGCTGTAGGCGTGGTCCCGCACCGCGCGGCCGGCATGGCATCGGGCATCAACTCCACGTTCCGCCAGGTCGGGGTCGCCACCGGGATCGCCATCTACGGAACGCTGTTCGCCACCAGGCTCACCGGCGACATCGTCAGCGGGCTGCGTGCAACCCCGCTGGCCGGCCGCGCGCACGCGCTGGCCACGGCGGTCAGCCAGGGGCAGGGCCAGCGGGAGCTCGGAGCCGCGCCCGCGGCCGACCGGCAGATCGCCGGGCACGCCGTCCGGTCGGCGTTCGTGGCCGGGCTGAACGAGATCCTGATCGTGGCCGGTGCCGGCGCCCTGGTCGCGGCCGTCGTCGCGGTGATCCTGATCCGCGGCAGGGACTTCGTGGCCGCCCGCGCCCAGGTTCCGGTCGGCGGTCCGGCCGGGGCGGCGGACCGCGCGGCCGAGTCGGTGAAGCAGGAAGCCGCGGCCGATTGAGTGCGGGGGTACGCCGGGTACCGGAATCGCCGCGTTAAGGCTCCGGAACGCCGAGGCCCTTGGCGCCGGCTCCGGACTGCACAAGGTCAAGGCCGCTGCGGGCGATCCACTCCAGCGCGACCCCGGCCCGGTGCACCTTCTCCCGCGCGATCGCGGCCGCCTCGCCGACGAGGTGCAGACCGCTGGGGTAGAGCGGCCGCGAGTTGCGCAGGCCGAACTTGACGTACATCGGCGCGGCGACCGCGATCAGGTCGGCCGCTTCGTGGCCGCGGACAACGCCGCCAAGTCCGTCGGGCGCCTCGACATAGAGATCGATCGGCACCGACACCGCCGCCCGCATCTCGGCGAGCTGCCCGAGCGTGACGTCGGACGGCACGTTGACCGTGGACCCGCCGAGCTCCTCGAACTGGCGCAGGCTGACCGGGTTGGACGGGGCCGCCGTGGCCGACACCTTCCACACCACCGAGGCCGGGATCTCCCCGGCGGCCTGCATCCCGGCCACCAACTGCAGCAGCCCGGTGTCGGCGACCAGGAACCCGCGGATGCCCTGCTCGACCCCGCGAAGGACGTCGTCGATCGCGTACCGGAGCTGGCGGGTGCCGCGGAGCTGGCCCGCGAGTGACGGCCCGCCGGCTGTCACCGCGGACCGGCCGGTGTCCCACTCTTCCCGCGGCCCGACGAACAGCGAGACCTCGATCCCGTTGTCCGCACCGATCAACGCCATCTCCGCGAGCTCGGCCTTGGCCAGCAGCATCGCGCCGCTGCCCTGGGACACCCGGTTGACGGTGACCCCGGCGGCTGCCGCGGCCTCGACGACCGCGGCGAGCACCGCGGGTCCCTCGACGCTGGGGATCTCGATCCTGAAGTGCGCGCCATCGGGGAACCTGATCGTGCTCGCCGCCGCTGACGGCTCGAACGTGACCCCGTGTCGCGCAAGGACCTCGGCTCCGGTCATGTTCGCCCGCCCTTCTCTGGTTCCCGGTGTCGGCAGTCGCCCGACATGTCCATAACATTGTGCGACGAGCACTCCGGCACCAGACTATCAAGTGTATTGGGGAGAGTACTGTAGAGAGGTGAGTTAAGGCAGGCATGATAGAATCATCATAGCAGCGGTAGGGCTGCTCGCGCGAAAGGTAGCTGTGCGTGTGGTAGCCGCTGATAGGACCCGTGTTGTGGGGGATGAAAGGTTTGAGTATATGGTACTATCAGGTAGAGAAGATGATGGAGATATTATAAGGAAAGAGTTATGAAGTGGATTGTAAGAAAGGTGAAGATGGCAGCAAGAGGATATAGCTTACGTCGGGTGGGTAACTATAGGTAAGGTAAGAGTTGTAAGATTGAAGATTGGTGAAGAGTTATTGTTAGAAGAAGGATGTAATTTAAATGGCAAGATGAGTGAGTAATGGCAAGGTAAAGTATAAGATGATATAAATATAGTAAGATATGGCTAAGGGATTGAGATGGTAATATATAAGAGAGTAAAAAACAAAGAGGATATGGTAGTATAAGGTAGTAAATTAGTTATAAGGGGATTAGATATGAAAGAGAGTATTATGTAAAGGTTGGAGGAGTGAGAGGATGAAGAGTAAGATTGGATAGTGGGAGTGGATTTATAGATAAAAGATAAGAATGACAATATGAAGGGTAGAAGGATGAGAGGTTTGTAAGATGGTGATTAATTAGAGGTAGGTGATAAAGATAATATGGTAAAATAGTAGGTATTATATGGTAAAAACATGATGTAGAAGAAAGAGGAGAGAGGGAGCTCGGGAGATTTAGGTGTATTATTAGAGAGTAAAGAAAACAAGATAAGATAAAAAGAGATAGAAGGAGATAATAAGTGTTAAATGGTTTAAAGTTTAGAAGGATATGAGGTGGAAGTGTTTGGAGGTTAAAATAATATAGTTGAGTATAATAAAGATTAAGATGATAAAGTTTTTAAAGAGATAGGTAATATAAATATATAGAGAAAAGTATATGATTATAAATTATAAGATAAGAAGATGATGAGATAAGAATAATTGAATAATAGAGATAAGTATGAAAAAGATGATGAATATATGAATAGAAATATATTGTATAAAAAAAAGATATAAGAAAAAAGAGAAGATGAAGAAGAAGAAGAGTGATAAGAGAGATATAAAATAAGTATATAGATAAAGTATAATAATATAATAGATAATATAAGATAAGATATATAAGATAATGATATTATAGAGAAAAGATAAAATATATTATAGATTGTTAAAGATAAATAGAATATGAAAGAGATAGAGATAAGAGAGAAATATATGAAAAGAAATATAGATTAATATGAAGATGAAGAGAGTGAGTTAAAATTAAAGATTAGATATAAAAAGATATAAGATAGAAATATGATATTTGTTTAGATAGGATTGAATAATGATTTGGAATAGGAGATAGTAAAAGTTATGATGAATATAGAGGAATAAGATGAAGAAGAAAAAGAATAAAAAGAAGATAGAGATATAGAAGAAGAGAAGAATAGAGATGATAGATAAGAATAAAGAAGATAAGAAGATAGTGATGAATAAATTAGATGATAGATTAGAAGATGTAGAAAATGTGTTAGAGAAAATAGAGAAGAGATTAAAAATAGAAAGAAGATGAGAGAAAAGATTAGAATAGATGAGAGAAGAAAAGAAAATAGAGTTAGAGATATTAGATATGATTGTGATATAATGGAAAGAATGAGATAGAATATAAGAGATATTAGAAGAAGATGAGATGAATAATAGATAGATGAAGAAAATGAGAAGAGAGGATAAGATGAAAGAGATAAGAAATATAGATTAAATAAGAGAATTGTAGATAGATGTAGTGAAGAAGAAGAGAAAGAGAATATTTTATAAAGAAGTGATAAAGGATATAGATTATATTTATGTGAAATTATATGAGAGAATAAAGATGAGATATAGAGATATGAAAGATGATTATTAGATTTTGGAAGAGAGAAGATAAGATTTAGTGAGTAAGATTGTGCTAATAGAGAAAATGAGAATAGATAATGGAGATGAGATAGAGAGAAAGTTATAAAAGATAGGATATAGAGATAATATAGATATTAATAAGTATATGTAATTGGAGTAGAGATTATAAGAAATGGAAGAGAAAGTGAAAAGATTAGATTAGAGAGAGATGATAGAAATGGAAATGATAAGAAGATAAGATGATAGATTTTATGTATAATAAGGAGATAAGATGAAGATGAGAGATAATAGATTATGTTGATAATAGAAGATATGAGAATAATAGAAGAGAAGATAAGAAGATGATGTGAGATGAGAAGAAAGTTATAGAGAGATGATGAGAGAAAGTAGAGATAAGAGATAGGTTGGTATTTTGGATTATATTATATAAAAGAATAAGAATAAGATAAAGATTTAGAATATGATATTAGATATGTTAGATAAAGATAGATATGTGAGTATAAGATAATAAATGTTATTAGATGTAAGAAGAAGATTAGAGAAGAGTGAATGATAGATAAGATAATAGAGATAAAAAAGTTATAATAGAGATAAGTAAAAGATGATATAGATAAGATAAATGAAAGTATAGTAAATAGATGATGATAAGATAAAAAAATATAGATATATAATAGATAAAAAGATTATAGAGAAGAGAAAATAGATATAGAGATGAGATTAGATGTATAGAAAATATAAGAAATATTATATTAGATTAAGATGATAAGAAAAAAGAGATGATGATAAAAGAGAAGATATGAAAGAAGAAATAGAAAGAAAAAGTAGATTAGATGATTAGAGATAAGTAGAGATAAGATTAGATTAGTATATAAAAAAATGTATGAAAGAGATAGGATTATAAAGGAAAAGAAGAGTATAATAGAGATAAGAATAAAAATTGATTAGATTATATAATTATAAATGGAGAGATATTTAATAAGAGAGAAAATTTATATAGAAAAAATATATGAGATGATATGAATATAGATATTATAAGATAAGAATAGAAAAGATATGAGATAATGATAAAGATTAGAAAGTAGAAGATATTAATTGTAAGATAAAAGTATATGAATATAATGAATATAAGAGATAATATTAATAGAAAGATAGAGATAGGGAAAAGAAATAGAAAGATAATATGATATAATATATGAGAAAGAAGAAGAAAGATATGTAATATAAGTATGAATATAAGAGAAAAAATAGAGATTTTAATATTATATGATAATTAGATTTAGATGTAAATATAGATATTAGTAGTTAGATAGTTGGATAATAGAAAAGAGAAGAGAGAGATAATTTTTTATAGTATAATTGTTAGATATGATATAATAGATATGAAAGATAGAAAAGAGTGTTATATGAGATGAAAGAAGTAGTATATGATATAGATGAGATTAGATTAGAGAAATTATTATAAAAAATGTAATAGATGATATTAAAAAGAGAAGTAGAGATGATAGATAAGAGATATAAGATTATATTATTATAGAGATATAAGAATGAAAAGAATGAGATGATATAGTTAGATATTAGATAGAAAAGATAATTATTAGAGAAGAAAAATGGAGATAGAATAGATATATAGAGATAATTAGTAATATTAGGTATTATATAAAAATATTATTAAGATAGTGGATAAGATGAGAGAGAAAAAAAGTAGGAGATTAGTTATTAGAAAATTTGTATTAGATAAGAGATGAATAATAATGTTTAGTTGAAAGATAGGTGTTATAATAGAAATGATTATAATTAAATAAGATAGATGAGATAAATAAGAATATAAAATTGTTAGAAGATTATATATAGGTATTAGATGAGATAGTAAGAAGAGATAGAGAGATAGGTATAAGATATGATAAGAGAAGAATAGTATTGTAGAGATAAGAAAGAGATAGAATAAGAAATTATAATAAGAAAGAGAATGGATGATAAAAGTATATAAGAGATAGAAGAGAATATGATGATGTGAAATTATATAAGAAAGATAAATGGTAATGGTTAGATATTATTAGATATAAGATGTAAAAGAGAAGAATGGATAGAGATAGATAGATAGAGATAAAGTATAGATAGATTATTGTTAAAGAAGAGAGAAGAAGAGATAGAGATTTATGTATGATAGTATAATTATAAAAGAGATAAGATATGAAAGAATAGGTTATAGATATAGATATAATGATTGTGATATAAGATGATAGATTATAAAGATGAATAGGAGAAGATGAGTGTTTGATAGATAGTAAGAGAAGATGAGATTATTATAGAAATGATTGTTATTAGTAAGATAGATAGAAAGGTAAATGAATGAGATATGATAAATGTTAAAATTAAGATAGAAGATGTAGAGGAGAATAGATATAGATTATTAAGAATGATAAGTTATAAGATTGTAGATAGAGAGAGAAAGATATGTTATAGTGAAGAGTAGAAGATGAATTAGATGAATTGTAAAAAATGTTATTGTTGTAGAAAATAGTATTATGAGATAATTGATAGATTATGAAAGATAAGAGTGATATGATATATTATAAATATTTAGAGATATAAGATAGAGATAGAGGTGTATAAGAAGTATATATAAGATGATAGTAGAGATGGATGATAGAATAGATATTGTGAGATATGTTATTAGATGAAGAATAATAGAATAGAATAGGATAAATAGATAAGAAGATTGTGTTGATAAGATAGATAAGAAATAATATGATGAGAAAGAAGAAGAGATATATGGGTGTATTATAGATAAGTATAGGATAAGATGTTATGAAGAATATGAGTAGAGAGATAAATAAGATTAGATGGATAAGAGGATGATTAGAAGAGAAATAAATTGGTATGAAGAGAGATAGAGGAAAAATAAGATAGAAATTTAGAGATATATTATAAGATAGAGAAGATATAGAGATAGTTAGATGGATAGATAAATAAGATGTAGGTAGGTAAGATGAGATATTTAGAAGAATAATGATAATGATTAGAGATTGGATAGTGATTGTAATGGAGATAATATAGAAGATGTATGATATAGAGATAAGATATAATATAGAAGATATAGTATAGAATATGTTGTAGATATGAAAAGAGAAGAAGAGATAATTGTAAGAATGGAAGATAGGGAGAGAAGATAATGTTATATAGAAGTATATTATAATGATTGATAAGGAGATATATAGTAGATAGTTATAATAAGTAGAGATAGTAGATGAATAGTATGAATAGAGATGAGATTTGTTAGTATATTTATAAGAAAAAGTAGAATTGTGAAATATAGGTGTGAGAGTAGAGATAGAGATAGTTATAAGATTGTAGAAAGAGATGATATGAGAGAAGAGAGAGATATAAGTAATTGTAATAGAGATTAGTAGATTAGGTTATGTTATGGATATGATTATTATAATAGAGAGAGAAAGAGAATATTAGATGTGTTAGATAGTTGATTAAATAGATGATAGAGTTAGATTGTAATAGTTATAGTATGTTAGAGTTAATAGAAAGGTATGCCCGAAGAAAAGAGTGTAAAAGAAAAAAAAGAAGAATAGTAGAGAGATAGGAAGGTAGAGATATGAAGAAGAAGATAAAAGAAGAAAGAATTGTTAGATAGAGTAGAGATAAAAAAGAATATATAAGGAAGAGATAAGAGAAAAGAGAAGAGAAAATTGTTAATAGATGATAAGATAAAGAAGAGATGAGATAAGATAATAGAAGAGATAGAATATGAGAGATGATGAGAGAAGATAATGTTTGGATGGATGTGATAATGATCTCCAAAAAATATAAAAAGATAGGAGAGATAGATAGGTATAATTTATAGAATTTAAGGTGTTATAGCAATTATATTATTGTAGATGTAAAAGATGATAGGTAGAGTATTATGAGTATTGTAGATGTATATAATAGAGTAATGAGAAAAGTATATGAGATATAGAGTAGTATAATTATAGAAGATATGGTAAGAATATTTGTGTAAGATAGAAAGAATAGGAGATGATATGGTGAAAAGATGAGGAATAGATGATGTTATTGGATTTGGAGATGAAAGAGATAGAGAGAGAAAGAGAGAAATGATTTATAGGTAAAAGGATGGAGTGGAGTATTAGTATGATAGGAGAAGATATTAAGATAATAGATGTGTAGTTGGTAGGATAGTAAGGTATGATAATGATTAGGTAGAATTTAGCAAGATGGTGCACGAGATGTACTGGTTCTATGTTTAGGCTAAGAAAAGTAGTGAGATAAGATTAGTGTAGAATGATGAATGATGATAGGTTATATAGAAGAAAGGTTGAGTATAGTTATAAGAGAAGAGTAAGTGTATAGTAATGTTAGATTAGAGGAGAATGTGAAGATAATTGGTGTAGAAATTAAAGATGTTATTGTTAATATGATAGTGGAGTTAATTTCTATTGTTGAGATTATATGGATTTGATTATTTTTTCTATGATGATAGTAATAAAGAAAATGAGATGAAAAGAAGGAAGATGATTTATAGTATTAGTGAGATTAGTGGATATGAAAAGAGATTGAGAGAGATGATAAGAAGAGAGTAGGGGAGATAGATTTTGATGAATTAGAGTATGGATAGTAAGATTAGTAGTAGATAGAGTAAGATAGGTTAGGTTAGTTTTTTGCTAGTAGGTGATTAGGCGCTGATATAAGAGCTCATGGATAGAGGATGAGGTTGTGTAAGAGATTGTCAGAGAAGGTTGTAGAAGACGGTACTGCTGTTGGAGTACGACACCCGCAAATAGGCGAAGAGGACATAGATGAGTTGAAAAGGGGATATTAGTTGGAAGAGTAGATAGAGGTCTATTATATGGCTGATAATTGGGTCTGAGAGGAGATGAGGTAGGAGATAGGTTAGTATATGAGGAGAGATGATAAGAGATTTTGTATGAGAGAAGGGTAGGAGAGGGTTAGAGAGAGAACGTAGATCACTTAGCTGATGTCAAGGTAGGATTAGGGTATTTGAGGAGTGGTGTAGGTAGATGGGTTGTTGTTTTTTTATATTATTTGTTTGTTATTTGTGTTGTGTGTTTATATTTATTTTGTGTTGTTTATTTTGTTATGTGTTTTTTTTTTTTATGTTTTGTTTTTGTATTGAGTGTTGATGTTATTTATTTTTAGTAGTTATGTGTTTTTGTTAAGTGTGTTGAGATTTAGTTATTGATTTTTTATGTTTTTTGAGTGTGATTTGATGTTGTTTTTTGTGATTTTGTTTGTGTTATATGTTTTTTTTAGTTTTTTTGTTTTGTTTTATTATAGTTGTATTTTTGTTTTTTGTTTATGAGTTTATGTGTGTTTATTTTTTTTATTTTTTTTTGTTTTTTTTTTTTATGTTTTTTGTGTTGTTTTTTTTTGATTTTTGTTATTTTGATGATGTTTTTGTTTATGTTGATTTGTTTTTGTTAGTTTAGTTTTTGTTTTTATGTTTTGTTGTTGAGTTGTTTGTTGATGTTTTTGTATTTGTTATTTTTTAGTTTTTTTATATTTTTGTTTATGTTGTATATGTGATTATATTATTATTTTTTTTTTTTGATTTTTTTATATGTTTATTTTTTTGTTGAGATGTTTTGTTTTGTTTTTTTTGTGTTTTTGTTGTTTTATTTTTATTGTTGTGTTTGTTTTGAGTTTGTTTTTGTGTGTTTTTTTTTGTTTTTTTGTTGTTATTTTGTTTATGTTTATTTGTTTTTTTAGTTTTTTTTTTTTTTGTTTGTTGTTATTGTTTTTGTTTGTTTTTTTGTTATGTTGTTTGATGTTGTTTTTGTGTTGTTGTTTTTTGTTTATTTGATTTTGTTGTTTTTTTTTTTTTTGTGTTTTATTTTTGTTTTGTTGTTTTATTTGTTTAGTTTTTTTATGTTTTTTATTTTTTTTTTTTTTTTGTTTTTTTTTGTTGATTTTTTTTTTGTATTTTTTTTTGTTGATGATGTTTTTTTATTTGTTTTTTTTTTTTGTGTGTTATGTTTAGTGTTATTTGTGTTTTTTGAGTTTTTTTGTTGTTATGTTTGTTGTGTTTATGTTTTTATGTTATATTTGTTTTTTTTTTTTTTTTTTTTGTTTTTTGTTGTTGTTTTTTTTGATGTATATTTTTGTGATTTATTTGTTTTATTTGTTTTATGTGTTTATGTTTTTTGATTTTTGTTTGTTTTTGTTTTTGTTTTTGTTGTTTTTTATTTTTTGTTATGTGTTTTTTTTTTGTGTTTTTGTTTTTATGATTTTTTTTATTTTTTTTAGTTTTTTGTTTATTTTGTTATGTTTGTTGTTGAGTATTTTTGTTTTTTTGTGTTTTGTTTATGTTGAGTTTGTTTGTGATTTTTGTTATTATTTTGTTGATTTTTTTGTTTGTTATTGTGTTTTTGAGATTTTGTTTTTTTTTTTGTTTTTTTTTTTTTTTTGTTTTGATGTTTGATTTTTTTTGAGTTTTTTTTTTTATTTTGTTTTTTTTTGTTAGTGATTTTTTGTTATTATATGTTTTGTTGTTATTTTTTGATGTTTTTTTTTTTGTTTTTGTTTATGTGTGTTGTGTTTATTTTTTTGATGTTGTGTTTATTTTTTTGATGTTGTGTTTATTTTTTTGATGTTGTGTTGATGTTTTTGATGTTGTTTTGAGTTTTTGTTTATTTTGTTGATTTTTTTTTTTTTGTTGTTGTTTTTTTTTTGTTATTGTTTATTTTTTTTTTTTTTGTTTTTATTTTTTGTTTTTTGAGTTTTTTTTTTGTTTTTGATATGTTTATGTTGTTTTTTTTTTTTAGTTTAGTTTTTTTTAGTTTTGTGATTTTTTGTTTAAGTGTTTTTAGTGAGTTTGTTTTTGTGAGAGTTTGTTTTTAGTTATTTTTTATTTTGTGTTATGTTTGTGATGAGTGTTTTTTTTTATGATTGTTTGTTATTTGTTGTGTTGTTGGTTTGTTTGTGTTTTTTTTGTTGTGATTAGGTTAGTTTGTTGTGTTTGTTTTGTTTGGTTTTTGTGTATGTTTTGTGTTTTGTTTGTTGAGTTGTGTTTTGTTTGTTTTTTTTGATATTTAGGTATTGTTTTGTTTATGTTTTTTTGTTTTATGATGTTTGTGATGATTTTGTTATGTTTTGTTGTGATTGTTTTATTTTTTTGTGGTTGTGGATTATTGTTTTGAGTTTTTTTTTTTTGGTAATGTGTTGTTTTTTTGTTGTTGAGTTTGTGTTGATTGATGTTTTTTGTGATGTTAGATTTTGTAGTTGTTTGTTTGTTTGAGTGTTGTTGATTAGTTTGTTGATTAGTGTTTGTTATTAAGATTGGTTTTTGGATGTGTTATGTTAGTGTTTGTTAGAGTTGTGATGAGTATGATTAGTTAGATGATTTTTTTATGTTATTTGTGTTTTCTTGTGAGCACCGAGACTTGTTTTAAGAGTTTTTGTAGTGTTTTGTTTGGTTATAGTTTTATGAAGATTAGATGGAGATATGTGTTTTTGTTTATGATGTTTTATGTTTGATTGTTGTTTTGTTTGAGATGTGTTTATGTGAGGTGTTTTATGTGTTGAGTATGTTTGTTTGTTTTGTGTTGGTGATGTTGTTAGTTGTTTGTTATTTTTGTTGATTGTTAGTAGTTTTGTTGTTGTGTGTTGTAGGTTTTTTTGTTGTGTGGTTTGGTGTGTTTAGTGTTAGTAGATGAGTTTTATTGTTGTTGTGTTTTTTTAGTGATTAGGTGTTTTTTGTGGTTAGTGTTTGTTGAGTTGTTGTTGTTTTTGTTTTTTTTTTTTTTTGTTTGTTGTGTTTTTGGTTTTTAGTGGTTTGTGTTTTGTTTTTTTATTGTGTTTTGTTTTGTGTTGATGTTAGTTTGAGTTTTTTTGTGTTGTTTATGTTTTGTTTTTTTGAGTTTTTTTTTATTTTTTGTTTTTTGTTGTTTAGTGATATGTTGTTTTACGCTGCTCTGGTATGGCGGACTATCGCTCACCTCTTGGTCAGGGTCTGGTCCTGGTAAAGATTCGCTGGACGTTCCTGCTCTGCGCAATCTGCTGGAACGTCAGGATTCTGGTAGATCGGCGAATGGTGAGCTGTGGCAGCGCTAGCAGATCTGGCTCATCGCTCATCATCGTGTTGCTGACAGCGCAGGCGTAGTTATGATCTAGTTGCTGCGCTACGTGTCTGACTTGGGAGTTGGAGTAACTGTACGGGTACGCAAGCTCAGCTACTTGGGAACTGAGTTTGTCTTCCAGCTGCGCTTTGCTTACTCGCAGCTCTTCTCGGAGCTGCCACAACGGCAGCTGATCCAGCTGGGGATGCAGGTGGCTGTGCGCGCGACCTCGATGCTTGAGGTGCAGCTTCTGCTATCTGGCTCCAGCTGAGCATGCGGCTCGGTCTTCGTCCGCTCGGCAGCGGCTCGGCATCCTGGACCCAGCGTGGTAACGAACAGCGTGGCTGTAAACTTGTAATCGATCCAGCAGGGGCATCGCTCGGCTGTGGAAATCGGCGTAGCTATCGTCGAAGGTCAGCACGACGACTCGGCTTGGGAGGTCATCGCGGCAGGTTAGGGTCGCTGAGAGCTCGGCTGCTGTGAGGGTCTGGTAGCTCTGGCTGTGGAGGTGGGCGAGCTGTGCGGACAGCGCGGGGGGAACGGTCAGCCTGCTGGCGGTTTCTGACGGCGGGGCGATCTCGTGGTACATCAGGATCGGTACGGGTGCGGTGGGCTGTCGTCACGGCGCGCCTAGTGTTCACGGCGCTCGCGCGGGCTCGGCCAGCATCAGCGGTGTGCTCGCTTTGCCAGCCAGCTCGTTAGGTATCTGGCGGTGGTGGCGGCCAGGCCGGTGACAATCACCCCGGCCCGGCTCAGACCGGAGGGTCTCCTTGTACCGCGTCGGCAATTCCCCGGGCGACGCCGCCGGGCAGCGTCTCGTGGTGTAATGCCGTTCGCTCGATAGCTCGCGGCTAGCGCCAACGCTGGCGGTGACCTGCGCCTTGGAGAGTCTTCGGCGTAGCAACGGGAGCGGAAATAGGAGAACCTGCAGCGGCTGGCCGGAACCAGATGCCAGATCATCGCGCGGTTGTCGAAGAGCAGCACGCTCTCTGGAGCTGTCTGGCTGAGCCTGATGCAGAACTCGGTCTCCTCGCAGCTCATCGGCCGCTTGCGGCAGACTGGCCGATGCCGCTGCGAAATCTCCTGTGAGCTCGAAGGCTTCTCGGCGGAACGATGCATTTCCGCCGAGAAGATCCGCACGGCGCCGAGATTCGGCATCCCGCGATATGTGCAGCCAACGACTCAGTCGAACTCTCGGGGAAACCACGCCGGTCGCGGACTCCTCCAGCTGGGCAGGGTGAGGTCTCTGACGCCGATGACCGCGGGATCGGCGTAGGAATCAGCAAAGAATTTCAGCCAGTCATGATCTGCGACTGCATCGTCGTCAAGAAACGCGACAACGCTGCTCTGCGCGATGGCGATGCCGGTGTTCTTGCCCCCGACAGCCTCGTTCTCACGGTTTTAGACACTTGGCATCCGGCAGCGCAGTTGCGAGCAGGCATAAAGTGCCGGGTTATGGTCGACGACGACGATTATTTCCTTGCTCGCGAAGCTCTGCGCCTGACCGACTCCACGGCCGCACAAGTCTCATTGAACGTTCTGGGAGTGCGCGCAGATCACGACGGAGATCATGCTCGGACGAGCGTACCGCTGATTCGGGCGCTTCCGCGCAGCGGAGTGGCGGAGCTGAGGCTGGCGGCTGCCAGAGCAGACTGAGCAGTTAGCGAGCGCTCTTCCGAAGGACCGGTGTGGCAGGTCGCTGGCCGCCTCCGCCGCGATGGCCTTCAGGATTCGCCAGCGTCAAAGAAGATGCGGAGGTTGCTTTCCCGTGTATCCGCGGCCACTCCAGGCTAGGTATTCTGAACCTGTAATGACGCCTTGGCAGCATGGATATTCATTAAGGTTTCTATCTCAAAGCCCCGGCAGTCGAGATTAAGGGCCGCAAGATGCTTTGACCAGAAAGCGTTGAATCCGTAACATAGATCGGTGTATCGTGTGCCGAATGCCAGGTTCACGAGCCACTGAGCATGCGATTTCCGAACGGCGGCTCAAGGTGATGTCGCGACTACCGCCACTGCTCGCGAACCGCGAACCTTTTGCGTAGTCGGCGCCGCGACCAGAGCGCCGATGAAGCGAATTATCTCGTCACCCATGGTGGAGCGTCGCCGTCCATCATCACGATGATGTCGCCGGTGCATGCTGAAGCCGCGAGTATGGCGTCGCTCTTGCCAGTCCCCGGCTGGGTGAGGACCTTTACATTGGACGGCACCGGCGGGCGACGGCGATCGTATCGTCGACCGAGCGTCATCGACAAGCACTACTCATTCACCAGTGGCAGCGAGCCAAGGCGACGGTAAATTCAGTGCTCATTTTTGACGGAATGACGACAC
Organism: uncultured Actinomycetota bacterium; assembly: GCA_963778075.1. GTDB lineage: Bacteria > Actinomycetota > Actinomycetes > Streptosporangiales > Streptosporangiaceae > JASHPR01. The sequence continues at coordinate 902,345 of CAVZTJ010000003.1, forward strand.
TGACGGTGGGGCTATGGCTAGGGCGGATGAAATAGGCGGTACTCGGTATGGCGGAACTTGTCTGCCTGGCTAGGTAAGGGGGTCTCTGCCGTTGCTCACGCCACTTCTCGTATTGCGCAGTTGATCAGCTTCCGGCGAGTTGTCATGATCAGTGCGGCGCTGATCTGCCTCGCGCTTCCGTTGGCGTGGGTCTGCCGGCGTAACTTCTCGATCTTGCCTTCTCAGCGACATGCGGCCTCTCTGGCCTCTTGTCTGGTGTAAGCACGTATCAGCTCTACAAGTGGTTCGCACGACAATGAGTTAAATTGAATTACAATGGGTGATAATGGCTGGTAGCAGGCTTGCCTGGAGGTTGTCAAGAAGGTTTATAAATTTTTGGCAACGTATTGAGGGACGTCTGAACGTTATGTCAGATTGTTCCAGATAGATCTCGTGAATTGGTCAAAGTATCTCAATTCAGCGGGATGGCCGAGGCATCAGCAGGCGGATCTCGGATGCATGAATAGGTGGTGAGCTGGCGGGCAGGCAGGATTCACTGCTGGCGCGGGTGCTATGCGTTAGTCAAGATCACTTGGTTCGCCTATGTGGATGACGGGATCTCGCAGTGACGGCTTCCGCATCGCTTGTCGCGAAGACGAGGAACTCCAGTCTCGGCACTATCATCCGCGGTCGCTCGCGGTTTGCCAGCAGCGTCGGCTGAGCAAGTTCTTCGCGATGGTGACGTGGACGGCGAACAGCGCGGCGCGCGCAGCGTCTCGCAGCGACGTAACTAGCGCCTGGCGCCACGTCTGACGCGGTACTTGCGCCACCAGGCATACTCCGCGATGGCGCGGCGGCTCGCAGGCGTTGAGGGGAGACCAGATTCTCTCGGCCAACATGATCATCGCGATCAGCGCGAGGATAGTGATGTTGGCTGCGCACGCGATGACCAGACGGGCGAAGCGTCAAGGGTGCGCAACAGTCCTGCGATGGCTGCCGTCGGCACCACGGCAAGGAACAGGAGCACCACGGCCGGCCTGATCGCAGGCGCTAACCGCGCGCCGAGGTCAGCCATGTGCCTGATCGCGGCGGCGCTGGCTAACCCGCTCGTCAGCACGCCGGACTTTGGCATCGCAGTCGCCCCCAAGTCCTTACACGCCGAATATACGATGAAACGGCTGGTAACGCCGATGGGGTCGGTGTCGTGCACATTTTCGCTTCGTCGCACCAGCCGGGCTGCGATGGGGTATCTGGCTGCGCACAGGGAATCCCGCGCGGACGATGCTCTTCTGATGGGCAAAGATGGGCGAAGTCTTGGAAAGGACGGCCGCATGACCTTCACCAGCGTGAATCCGCACGACCCCGCGGACGTAGTCGGCGAGTGGGAACCGGCCAGCGAGCGCGACGTCGCCGCGGCGGTCGACCGGGCCAGCCGCAGCGCGCAGACCTGGCGCCGCGCCCCCGGGCCGGCCAGGGCGGCCGCGCTCGGCCAGGCGGCCGCCGCGCTGGAGCGCCGAGCCGCGGAGGTCACCGCGCTGACGGTCCGCGAGGTGGGCAAGCCGGTCTCGGAAGCGCGCGGCGAGGTGGCGCGGGCCGTGGCGATCCTGCGCTACTACTCGCAGCTCGCGCTGCTGCCCGACGGTGACACGCTGCCGGCCACCGACCCGGACGCGCTGCTGATGGCCCGGTACCGGCCGGTCGGGGTTGCCGCGTTGCTGACGCCGTGGAACTTCCCCGTGGCGATCCCGCTGTGGAAGGCCGCGCCGAGCCTGGCCTACGGGAACGCGACGATCCTGAAGCCGTCAAGCGCGGCCGCCGCCACCGCGCTGCTGCTGCACGAGATCATCGCGCCGGAACTGCCGGAGGGCGTCTTCCAGGTGCTGCTCGGCGGCGCCGGCACCGCCCGCCCGCTGATCGAGAACCCGGACGTGGCCGCCGTTTCGTTCACCGGCTCGGTGCCCGTTGGCAGGGACATCTCCAGCCGGGTGGCCGCACGGGGGGGCAGGGTCCAGGCTGAGATGGGCGGGCAGAACCCGTCGGTCGTGCTGGCCGACGCCGACCTGGACCGGGCGGCCAGCACGATCGCGTACGCGGCGATGGGCTACGCGGGCCAGAAGTGCACGGCGACGAGCCGGGTGATCGTCGAGAAGCCGGTGTACGGCGAGTTCCGCGATCGCCTGGCCGACGCGATCAACTCGCTCCGCGTCGAGGATCCCACTGCCGAGGGCACTCTGGTCGGCCCCGTGATCGACGACGGAGCCCGGGCGAATGCGCTGGCCGCTGTCGGTGCCTCGGGCGGCCGGGTGATCACCGGCGGCAGGGAGCTGGACGCGCCGGGGTACTACCTGGCCCCGACCCTGGTCGAGCTCGACGCCCCGACCGGCCCGCTGGCCAGGGAGGAGGTCTTCGCCCCGGTAGCGGCCGTGCTCAGCGCCGACTCACCGGAGCAGGCCGTCGAGATCGCCAACGACGTCAGGTTCGGGCTGGTCGCCGCCGTGTTCACCCGCGACCTGGGTCACGCGCTGCGGCTTACCAACGAGATGGACGCCGGGATGGTCCGGGTGAACGCGCCGACGTCGGGCGTGGACTTCCACGCTCCGTTCGGCGGCGCCAAGGAGTCCAGCTACGGGCCGCGCGAGCAGGGCCTGGCTGCCCGCGCCTTCTACACCGAGTCCCGCACGGTCCTGATCACGCCCTGAGTGCTCCCGGGCACATCGCTGGTGCCAGCCCATCGCCCTGAACGAGTTCCGGTCACCACTCCTGTCGTGTTCACGACACCGTCACCGTCGGCCTCTCCGGCGAACTCATCACCAACACCCAAGGCGAGATGCGCATGACGATGGCCCGCGAGTAGCCTCCTGCCCGGCAATGGGCCAGACGCAGCGCAAGATGGCTGCCGGCACTAGCTCTGAACAGGCTGAACACATACGCTCGGTTCTGGTGGCGCGTGAGGCTCGCATTCTGCACGGGCAGCCGCCCGGACCGAACCTGGGCGCTGTCCCGACGTTGGCGCGCACCCGGGTGGGCCTCGACGTGCCGATCGAGGCAAAGCTCCACGCTCCCGGCTGGCGTCAGGAGTGGGTGGAACGGCCCGAACTCACTCACTACCTGGCCACCACGGCAGGCAGGCTGGGGCTGGTTGACGCCCCCGCGGGCTTCGGCAAGACAACCGTCGTAGCGCAATGGCGTGCCAGAACGGCCGAGGACCGGCGGTTCGCCTGGGTCTCACTCGACCGCGGCGACGATGATCCCGCCAGGCTGTGGTGGTACATCATGAGTGCACTCCAGCGAGCTTGCCCTGAGATCGGCAGCGAGGACATCCTCAGGGAGCTTCGGGTGCAGACCCCGGACGTCGCTGAAACGGTGCTCCCCGCCCTTGCCAACGAGCTGGCTGCGCTCACGGTACCGGTCGTCATCGTGCTCGATGATTATCACGTGATCAAGGAACGCCACTGTCACGACCAGATCGCATTTCTGCTGCTTCATCTTCCGCCGGCCGCCCGGGTCGTGCTCATCACCCGCGCCGATCCGCCGCTGCAGCTGGCGCGGCTGCGGGCAGCGGGCGAGATGGTCGAGATCCGGGCACGGGAGCTGCGCTTCACGGTTGAGGAGGCGGCCGCGCTCGTGCGGGCAGTGTCGGGCATCCAGCTCAGCGAGCCCGACCTCGCCGATCTCATGGAACGGACCGAGGGTTGGCCGGCCGGGGTGTACATGGCGGCGCTGTCCCTTCGCGGTCATCCTTCGCCGCGCGCCTTCGTCCGCCAGTTCAGCGGTGACAACCGGTTCATCGTCGACTTCCTGGCCGAGGAGGTGCTCAGCCGCCAGCCAGTAGAGATCCGGCAATTCCTCGCACGGACCTCCGTTCTCACCCGGTTCTGTGCTTCGCTGTGCGATGCCGTGACCGGCTCGGCTGACGCTGCGGAGCTCATCGAGGTGCTCGAGCGCGAAAACCTCTTCCTGGTCCCGCTCGATGACAACCGGCAGTGGTATCGCTACCACCATCTCTTCGCGCAGTTGCTCCGTAGCCAGCTCGCCAGGACCGAGCCAGGCATCGTGCCTGAACTGCATAAGCGTGCGAGCGATTGGCACCGGCTGTCGGGAACGGCCGAAGACTCAGTCAGCCACGCGCTAGCGGCCGGCGACGTCGCGGGAGCCGTCGACGTCATCACGCACCACTGGCACGAATATGTTGATGCCGGCCGGGCGGCGACGGTTCGCGGATGGATGCGCTCGCTCGGTGAGGACCGGATTACCGCCAACCCCGTGGTGGCGCACTGCGCGGCCTGGGCCGCGGCCCTCACGGGTGATCAGGTATCGGTGCGCCGCTGGCTCCCGGTCATCGAGAAAGGTCAGCACGAAGGGTTGTTGCCCGACGGAATCCGTTCGCTGGAGTCCTCGGCGGCACTGCTGCGCGGCGTCTACGGTTTTGAAGGCATCAAGGTGATGCGCGAGTCCGCGGCCACGGCCACCCGCCTCGAAAACGATCCAATGTCGCCCTGGTACGCCCTGGCCAGAGCGGCGCTCGGCTTCAGCCTCTACCTGTCTGGTGAGGCCAGGGCAGGGGCAGGGCCGCTGGAGGAGGCAGCACAAAGCGAGGCAGCACTTCCGGCGATCCGGCTGCAGGTCCTCTTTGCGCTGGCCGTGACCTCGCTCGAGCTGGGCAGACTCGCGCGGGCGCAGGAATGCGCCACCGCTGCCCGGGACCTCGCCGCCGGAAGCGATCTCAGCGAAACACCGATCGGTGCCCAGGCACATATCGCAGCCGGCGCCGTCTATGCCGCACGGGGCCGGCTCGACGAGGCGCGGAGCGAGCTGGAGCATGCTTACCAGTCCCGCCGCAGGGTCTTCGGAATCAACCCCTGGCCCACGCTGGTGGCCTCACTCTTGCTGGCGCGGGTGCTCCTCGACCTGGGAGACCGCGCCCGCGCCGCGGAACTGGCCGCCGAGGCCAGGCACGTGCTGGCCACGCTGCCAGACGGCACGGAAGCCCTGCAGGCCCGGCTAGCAGAACTCGACCGGAGAATCGTGCGTCGGCCGGGCGCGGTGACGGTCGCCGAGCCGCTCACCGAGCGCGAAGTGGCGGTGCTGCGCCTGCTCGGCGGCACGCTCTCGCTGCGCGAGATCGGACGAGAGCTGTTCGTGTCGGCGAATACGGTCAAGACCCATGCGCAGCGGATCTACCGGAAGCTTGGCGTGACGACCCGGCACGACGCCGTCGAGCAGGGCAAGCGGGCGGGAATCCTCTGAGACGCCTCGGCGGCGGCTCACTGGATCACCCGGGTGAACGAGCGGAGTGGGCGAGAGCGGGTCACCCCTTCGTTGGGTAAGAAGGCCGAAGAGCGAGCCGCTCAGGCAAGGGCGAGCACGCGCAACGCAGTCCCGCGGTAAGGGAGGAATCTCGGTCATGAACCCGCTCACCGGTCGCCGCCGGTACCGGATCATCTTTCGGGGAGAGTGCGGCCAGCTGCTGGCGGGTATCAACGAGGACCTCGTGATCGAAACCCGGAAGGGCTGGACATGCGTCACGGCCTCGGTGCGCGACGAGTCCGAGTTCTACGGCCTGCTGGACCGGTTCCACGAGTTCGCTCTGCACATCGTCAGCCTCGACGAGCTCGACGCTGACGTGCTGCGCGCGCAAGCGTTTTCCGGGGATCACCAAGGGTGACGAATCACCCGCGCCGGCTCGTCTGGCGGCTCGGGGGCATAGGGCGCATCGTGCAGATCTGCGAGGCGGTGCTGCCAGCGCTGGTCACCATCAAGGCCGCCAGGGCCGGATACTCGGCGGCGCGGCTGCCTGGCGCTGGTAGTGCGCGCAGCTGGTCATCAATCTCGGGGACGGCCCTCGGATCCCTTTTCACCCGTGCCGCGTTTCTCCCAGGACCTGGACATCCCGCGTTCCGAGCCTGGCCAGCGGCCTCGCCGCTCGCCGTACCCCACCGGGTGAGTTACCTCACCCTGATGACATGGCATGAAGGGTGATGATTCGTCACCCCCTTACGCGCGAGACATGGTGTAGCGGACGGGCTAGCCCACACGACGTGGGCACACATGCGCGAAGGCATGCGGGCATGTGCTCATGTTGCGGGGCGACTCAGGTCGCTGTCCGGAAGGGGACAACGATGTCCAGGGACGATGCGCGCGGAGCACCGCGGCCTCTGAGGCGGGTTAGCGCCGGCGATCCGGTCTTGACATCCAAGATCACCAAGCCCAGCCTGCCCGGCTGGGCTGTGTCGCGTCCGCGCATCGAAAAGCTCATCGCCGAGGGTGTGCGAGGCCCGATGACGACGGTCACCGGGCCGCCGGGAGCCGGCAAGACCATGGCGATCGCGTCATGGGCCGCCGCCAGCAGCTATCCATGCGCCCTTGTCTGGATCACCCTCGACGACTACGACAACCGGCCGAGTGTCTTCTGGTCTTATGTCGTGACAGCTCTGCGGCGGGCCGGGGTTGCCATACCGCGGGTCCTGCCTGGGCCGACCCGCGGTGCCGTCGATCATGTCTTCCTGCTGCGGCTTGCATCGGTGCTGGCCGAGCAGGACCCACCCGTGGTGATGGTCCTCGACGACCTCCACCTGCTGACCGAACCTGCCATTCTGGATGGGCTCGCCTACGTGTTGAGAAATGCCAAGACAGGCCTGCACCTCGTGATCGCATCGCGGGCAGACCCGCTCCTGCCCTTGCACCAGTACCGGCTCACCGAGGAACTGACCGAGATCAGGGCCGACGACCTGGCCTTTAGCGCTCCCGAATCTGCAGTGCTCTTGGCGCATCACGGCGTCACCCTGTCCGCGGCAGCCCTTGAGTGCCTCACCAGCCGGACGGAGGGCTGGGCAGCGGGCGTGCGCCTGGCCGCGCTCTCGCTTCACGGGCGTCAAGATCCCGAGCAATTCGTGAAGGAAATGGATGCCGAGAACAGCGCCATCACTGGTTATCTGGTGGACGAGGTCCTCAACGCTCAGCCCCCTTCGGTCCGCGACCTGCTTCTCCGGACGAGCATCCTGGACTACATCAGCGTGGACCTCGCCAGGGAACTGGTCGATGACCAGCAGGCGGCAGACACCCTGCCAGCTCTGGCGCGGGCAAACGCGTTCATCCGGCCGGTCGGGCACGGGTGGTACCGCTACCATTCGCTGTTCGGCTCGGTACTGCGCCTCAAACTCCAGATCGAATGCCATAACCGGCTGCCCGACCTGTATCGACGTGCTGCCCGGTGGTTTCAGCGCAACGGGCAGGTCAACGAGGCCGTGCGTTATGCCACCGAATCCGGTGACTGGCCGTTCGCAGCCCGGATGGCTGTCGATGAGTTCGTAGTGGACCAGCTCATCGAACCGCGGGGCAGCCAGCGGCTCGCCGAAGCGTTCCGGCGCATGCCGCGCGATTTGGCGTGGACTGGGCCGCAGCCGTTGCTTGTGCTGGCCGCGACGGAATTGTGCAGCACTCCGGGCGAGGCATGCATCACCCCACTCGCAGCCGCGGAGAGCATGCTCGGGCGCCTTCCAGCCGACGACGAAATCCCAGCCCGGCTTGCCGCGGCGCTGATTCGGCTGGCACTGTCCCGGCGCACGGGGGACCCTGAGGCCGCTGCTGCCGCGACCGAGCGGGCGGAGGCCTTGTTCGAGCAAATTCCCGACGAACTGCGTACCCGCCGCCCGGAGATTCGTGCGCAGGTGCTGTCGGGCCGGGGAGCCGTGGAACTCTCCGCGGGTCACCTCGACGCGGCAGCCACCGCCTTCCAGGCAGGCGCGACCGCGTCCGCTCAGGTAGGCGCGTATGAGCATGCGGACTGCCTTGGGTACCTCGCCCTCGTGGACGCATTAAGAGGACGGCTGAGCTGTGCGGTCGGGCATGCCGATGAGGCCGCCGAGGCGACGGAGAGCGGCAGCAGTGATCTTGCCGGGCACATCACACCGGCCGCGAGCGTCGCGCTCGCATTCGTGCGTCTCCAGCGAGGTGACCTACCGGAGGCGCATAGCCAGCTGAAGCTGGCCGAGTCTGCCCTTCGGATTTGCCCGGACAAGCTGGTCAGCTCGGTAGCCTGCATGATCGCGGCGCAACGGTGCCTGGCCGGGGGGCGCCCGCCCGCTGCGTCGGAGATGATCCGGCAGGCCCGCCAGGGCTGGTCTGTCTCGCCTCCCGGCTGGCTCGAGGGCAAGCTGGCAATACTCGAGTCGCGGGCCTGCGCGTCGGCTGGGGACGTTCAGGCAGCCGTGGCCGCTGCCCGGCGCGCCGACCCGCAGACGGTGCCCGATGCCGCAGCCGCGCTCGCCTATGCGTGGCTGGTCTCAGGAGATCTCCAAGCCGCGCGGCGCGCACTCGACGCCGTCGCGGAAAGCGACAGTGAGGTATCTCAGCGGATTGGCCTGGCGGGATGGCTGGTCGATGCCCGGCTCAGCTACAGGACCGGTGACGACGCTCGCGGCCGTCGATCACTAGAGCGCGCGCTGTTGCTGGCCAAGCAGGAACACATACGCCTTTTCTTCGCGATGGAGCTGACGTGGATACGGCAGGTGCTGCGACGTGACCCCGAACTGGCCCGGGCATTTCGGGCGCTGCTCGATCCGAGCCTCGTGAGCCCAGTTCCGGTCCCGGCCCCAGAACGGCAGGCGTCGGCCACGCAGACAACGCCGCTGGTCGTCGAGCGGCTCAGCGAACGCGAGCATGAAGTGCTCACGCATTTGTCGCAAATGCTCAGCACCGCTGAGATTGCCACGGAGATGTACCTCTCGGTGAACACCGTCAAGACCCATCTGAGGAGCATCTACCGCAAGCTGTCCGCGGCTCACCGCAACGAGGCGGTGCGTCGCGCTCGGCAGCTCGAGCTGATTTGACCCCTGGGAGCCCAGCCTTGGTTGTGGTATATCACCCGTGCCGCGGCAGGGCGCGTGTTGCTGGACTAGAGCCAGCCAGCGCTGCTCCGCTTCGGCACACGAATCACCGAGGAAGGCGGCGCTGACGTGCCCGCGATGTGGGCCGATGCCGGCTCGACCGGCCGTGGCGGAAGTGGCCAGAGTGGGCTTATGTGGTGTGTGGGATGGAGCAGCCAGCCGGCCGGCCGAGCTCACCAGCCGGACGGCAGTGGCATGCCCTCGGTGTAGCCGGCGGCGCCTTGCAGGCCGACGACCGCGCGCTGGTGCAGTTCGTCGAGGTCGCAGGCGCCCGCGTAGGTGCAGGCGCTGCGCAGCCCGGCGGTGATCGAGTCGATCAGGTCCTCGACGCCGGGACGCTGCGGGTCCAGGTACATCCGCGAGCTGGAGATGCCCTCCTCGAACAGTGCCTTACGCGCCCGGTCGAACGGTGAGTCGGCGGCCGTGCGCAGCCGCACCGCCCGGGCCGAGGCCATGCCGAAGCTCTCCTTGTAGAGCCGGCCGTCGGCGTCGCGGAACACGTCGCCCGGCGACTCGTACGTGCCGGCGAACCAGGAGCCGATCATGACGTTGGACGCGCCGGCCGCCAGCGCGAGCGCCACGTCCCTCGGGTAGCGCACGCCGCCGTCGGCCCACACGTGGGCGCCGAGCCGGCGCGCCTCGGCAGCACACTCAAGCACGGCGCTGAACTGCGGCCGGCCGACCCCGGTCATCATCCGGGTGGTGCACATGGCGCCGGGACCCACGCCTACCTTCACGATGTCGGCGCCGGCCTCGACCAGGTCGGTGACGCCAGCCGCGGTCACCACGTTGCCCGCGACGACCGGCACCGCGGGGGAGATCTCCCGAACCGCGCGCAGCGCGTGGACCATCTTGTCCTGGTGGCCGTGCGCGGTGTCGACCACCAGCAGGTCGGCGCCCGCGTCCAGCAGCAGCTTGGCCTTGCCCGCTACATCGCCGTTGATGCCGATCGCGGCGCCGATCCGCAGCCGCCCGCGGCCGTCGGTGGCCGGCTGGTACAGGGTCGCGCGCAGCGCGCCGGTGCGGGTCAGGATCCCGACGCAGCGGCCGGAGCCGTCCACCACCGGAGCGAGCCGGTGCCTGCCCTCGTGCAGCAGCCCGAACGCGTGCTCCGGGTCGGTCCCGGCGGGCAGCGTGAACAGGTCCGCGGACATGACCTGGCGCAGCTGGGTGAACCGGTCCACGCCGTTGCAGTCGGATTCGGTCACCACGCCGACGGGGCGCCCGTCCTCGACCACGACCACGGCTCCGTGCGAGCGCTTGGGCAGCAGGCTGAGCGCGTGCCCGGTAGTGGCGTCGGGCCCGAGCGTGAGCGGCGTGTCATGCACCAGGTCGCGGCTTTTCACCCAGGACACCACCTCGGCGACAACGTCGACCGGTATGTCCTGGGGAAGCACGGTCAGGCCACCGCGGCGGGCAACCGTCTCGGCCATCCTGCGCCCCGCGACCGCGGTCATATTGGCCACGGTCACCGGGATCGTGGTGCCGCTGCCGTCGCGGGTGGCCAGGCTCACGTCGAGCCGGGAGGTCACCGCGGACCGGCTGGGCACCAGGAAGACGTCGCTATAGGCGAGCTCGTGAAATGGTCGCTGCTGCGTAAGGAATCGCACGTCACCGATTCTGCCCCCGGTCGGGGGGTGCCGAACACAGACCGGGCCGGGGCCCGCGGGTTCAGGTCAGGTGGAAGGCCGCGTAGATGATCGCGCTGAGCCGGTCCACCATCTCGTCCCTGGGCAGCCCGACCTCCACGCTGAGCAGGTAGTTGATCCGCTCCAGCATCATCAGGCAGGCGACGGCGGTCAGTTCTGCGTGCTCCGGGACCGCGCTCGGCTGATCCGGCCCTGCGTGCCCGGCGTGCCCGGCCGACGCGGCCGACAGGGCCGCGGTCATGCCCTGCGTCATGGCCTCGGCCACCCGGAACATCACCTGCAGCCCTTCGCCGTACACCTCCTCGTTGACGTCGTCGGCCGAGGTCAGGATCCGGAGCACCGGGGCGTGCGCCGCGTAGGTGTCGAAGAACTGCCCCACCCAGGACCGCAGCGCCTCCCGGCCGGCGTCGTTCCTGGTCACCACCGGGAAATCGCCGGTGATGATCTCCATGTCGTGCAGCGCGTCCCGCAGCAGCGTCCGGAACAAGTCATCCTTGCTGGAGAAATACAGGTAGAAGGTGCCGTGCGAGGTCTTCGCCCGGCGGACCACGTCGTCGACCCGCACCGTCTGGAAACCACGCTCGTTGAACTCGGCGAGACCGGCCTCGAGCAGCTTCTTCACGGTCTGCCGGCCCTGGGGCCCAAGCTCCCGTTCGCGCGCCGGCGCGCCGCCACCGAGCGAGGGCCGGATCCGGCTTGTTCCGCTCGTGCCGCTCGCTCCGCGCGTTCCGCCACCGGGAGAGCCCACGGGAGGCGCTGTCTTTCCCTCCACTAGCGCGTCCCGCCCGCCGTGGGCGTCCTGGGCGACTCCATCAAGCGTGATCCTTCCCGCGCGGCCCCCGCAAGCGCGCTTCCTCCGGCAGGTCAGCCGGTCTTTGCGGCGGTCACGGGCCGAGTACCTGAGTCAGGTATGGGTTGCCGAACCGGCGCTCGGGGTCGAGTTCGTCGCGCAGCGCGACAAAGTCCCCGTGCTTAGGGTACGCCTGGCGCAGGTATTCCGCGCTTCTCGTGTGCATCTTGCCCCAGTGCGGCCGTCCCGCAACCGCGGTCATCACGGCCTCCACGTCGCGGAAGTACTCCTGATGCGGCGAGGCGTGGAAGACATGGATCGCGATGTAGGCGCTGGAGCGGCCGTAGGCGGTGGACAGCCAGAGATCGTCACCGGGAGTGACCCGGACCTCGATCGGGAAGCTGATCCGCCAGTCCCGGCGCGCGAACAGCGCCCTGATCTCGGCGAGCACGTCGGCCAGGGACTCCCGCGGGATCGCGTACTCCTGCTCCTTGAAGCGGACCCGCCGCGGGCTGGTGAAGACCCGGTACGCGGCGTCGACGTAGCTGCGCGAGCCGAGGGCCTTCCCGGCCAGGCCGTTGACCGTCGTGATCACCCCCGGAATCGCGTGCCCCAGCCTGCAGGTGGCGCCGAACACCGTGTTGGACAGGAACTCGTCATCGAGCAGGTACCGGTACCGGGGCAGCGGCCGGGGCGGCCCCGGTGAGCGGTTGTTCCGCTTCGTCAGGCAGCCCTCGGTGTGCGGGAACCAGTAGAACTCGAAGTGCTCGTTCTCCGCGGTCAGCTCGTCAAGCCGGGAAATCACCTCGGACCATTGCATCGGTTCTTCCCGCGCCTCGAGGAGAAACGCAGGGACTACCCGGAACGTGACAGCGGTGACCACCCCGAGTGCGCCCAGGCCCACCCGGGCAGCGTCGAACAGTCCGGATGGGGTGCTGGTCGGCGGGGAAGTCGTGGGCGCGGTGTCGGGGGGCGCGGGAGTGGCTGGAGGCGAGTCCGCCGAACAGGTCACCACTGTGCCGTCGGCCAGGACCAGCTCCAGGCCTGCCACCTGGGCGGCCATGCCGCCGATGTCGCGGCCGGTGCCGTGCGTCCCGGTCTGGGTCGCGCCGGCCACCGTCTGCACCTGGATGTCGCCCATGTTGGCCAGCGAAAGCCCGCGCGCCAGCAGGCTGGCGTTGAGCACCCGCAGCGGGCAGCCGGCCTCGACCGTGACCAGGCCGGCCGCCGCATCAACCGACCTGATGCTGGTCATCCCGCCAGGGTGGAGCAGCACGCCGTCGGTGGCCGCGACCGGCGTGAACGAATGCCCGGTGCCGGCCATCCGCACGGTCAGCCCGTCGGCGGCCGCCTTGCGCACCTCATCGGCCACCTCATGCGTCGAGCGCGGCACGGCGATCCTGCGCGGCCGCGCCGACTCGTTTCCGGCCCAGTTCCGCCACGTGGCGGCGGGCTGGTCAGATCTCCGCATCGCCCTATTCTGCCGGTTCGGCCCGGCGCGGCTCTACGCGCAGGTTGCGCAGCCCGGCCAGGCACACGGTCACCGCGACCGCGCCGCAGCAGGCGGCGAACACGTAGCCCCAGCGGGCCCCGGCCGCGTCGATGATCTGGCCCGCGACCGCCGATCCGGCGGCAACGCCGAGCGAGATCGCCGAGCTGAGCCACGCCAGCCCCTCGGTCCGCCGCCCTGGCGGCGCCTGCTGGTCGATCAGGGAGAAGCCGGTGATGAACGTGGGTGAAATACACAGGCCGGAGCAGAAGATGACCGCGGCGAGAACGATCAGGCCCGGCATGGCCCAGAACGTCGCCGTTCCGGCGGCGACCAGGCACAGCCCGATCGCGAACCTGCGGTGCGCCGGGGTGGCCCAGGATCTGGATCCGTAGCACAGGCCGCCGGCCGCGCTGCCCAGCGCGTAGGCGCCGAGGATGAACCCGGCCAGCGGCTTGTGCCCGTGCTCCTGGGCGAAATCCACGGTGGACAGGTCGATCGTGGCGAACATCGCGCCCAGGCAGAAGTAGACCGGCGCGACCGTGATCAGGCCCGGTGCCGGGATGGCGGATCCGCCGGCCCGGCGCGGCACCGCCTTGGCCACCGGCGGCTCGGTGCGGCGCTGCGCGGCGAACAGCAGCGTCCCGGCCACACAGGCGACCATGGCAACGCCCACCCCGGCGGCGGGATATACCTCGGTCGCGAGCAGCGTGACGACGGCCGGGCCGATCACGAAGATCGTCTCGTCGGCGACGGACTCGAGTGAGAACGCGGTGTGCAGCAGCGGCGAGTCGCCGAGCAGCGCGCTCCACCGGGCCCTGACCATGGAGCCGATCGACGGCATCGACGCGCCGGCGAGGGCACCGGTGATCAGCAGTGCCCACAGCGGGGCGTGCAGCTCGGCACAGCCGATGAGCGCCAGCGTGCTGGCGGCGAAGAACGCGGCGAGCGGCACCAGCACCCGGCGCTGACCGAGCCGGTCGGCGAGCCTGGCGGCCTGCGGGGCGCAGACCGCATAGCCGACCGACCCTGTCGCGGCCACGATCCCGGCCAGCCCGTAGCTGCCGGTCACCGACGCGACCAGCAGCACCGTGCCGAGGCCGAACATGGACATCGGCATCCGGCCAATGACGCCCGCGACCGAAAATCGCCACGCGCCCGGCCTGGCGAGAACTTCAAGGAACGGGTTCCCGCGCCGCTCGTCCCGCTCCCTGACCTGCAGCACTCTTTTGCTGACCTCCGTGATGAACCGTATCCCAGGGATAGGACGTTCCGTCATCGGCGGCTATGCCGCCCGGAGTTAATTCGGTACTGTCCATTTCGGAGCGGTGACCGGCCGGGTTAGGGTGTAACGCGATGATGGGACGGCTTATCCAACGCGTCACCATTTCCAGTGCGCTCATGCGCCGGAGCGTCGCCGGTTGCGGGGCGCTCGTCCTGATCGGCGTCGGTGCCTACAGCGGGATGTTCCAGCCTCCATCGGGTGGCTCGGGCGCGGCACCGCCAGCGGCGGCGGCAGCACACGCCGCCGCGACCTCGTTCCGGCAGATCATCTTGCCCGACCTGCTGATCGTCTCGCCAACCGGGCTCACCAGCCAGCAGCTGACGAGGCTTAACAAGATCAGCGGCGTGCGGAACATGATCGCCTTCGACGGCGCGGAGATCAAGGCGGCCGGTCGGCCGGTGAGCGTCATCGGCGTGAACCCCGCGCAGTTCCGGTCCTGGGTGCCGCTGCAGACCGCTTCGGACCAGCCGTTCTGGACGGCCCTGGCGAGCGGGGAATTCGCCGCCGCCACGACCGTGCGCAAGAGCCTTGGGCTGCGCGCCGGGGCCAGCTACCAGCTAACCGGCGCCAGCGCCCAGCTCGTCCGGTTCGGCGGGGCTGCCTCGCTGGGCATCGAGGGCGTCGACCTGCTCGTCGACAGCAAGCTGTCCGCCGAGCTCGGCCTCGTGCACCGCGTCGCGGCGCTGATCAGCGCGCCGGGCGTCGGCCTGACCAAACTGACCACCGAGGTCAAGGCCGTGCTCGGGCCATCCGGCAAGGTCGTCAGCCTGCGCCAGCAGCAGCTTCCGGTGACGAAGGTCACTTCAAACAAGCTGCCGACCACCTACCTGCAGCTGTTCCAGGACTCCGCGGCGAAGTACTGTCCCGGGCTGTCCTGGACGGTGCTGGCCGCGATCGGCCAGATCGAGAGCGCGGACGGGACCAACGACGGCCCGTCGCCGGCGGGCGCGCTCGGGCCGATGCAGTTTGAGCCGTCCACGTGGGCGGCCTGGGGCATCGACGGCTTCGGGCAGACCGGCCCGCCGAACATCATGAACCCGTACGACGCGGTGCCATCGGCCGCGAGGATGCTGTGCGCAGACGGGGCCGCGGCCGGAGGCGCGGCACTGTCCGCCGCCATCTTCGACTACAACCACGCGAACTGGTACGTCAGCGAAGTGCTGTCGCTCGCCGCTGAGTACGCCCAGGACTCCTAACCCCTGCGGGGGAAGGGTGTGGCGCGGCCAGCCCCTGCGGGGGAAGGTGGCGCGGCCAGCCCCTGCGGGGGAAGGTGTGGCGCGGCCAGCCCGTACGCGGGAAGGTGTGGCGCGGCCAGCCCGTACGCGGGAAGGTGTGGCGCGGCCAGCCCCGCATCCCCCAAGGTCGGCCGCCGCATTGTTTCCGGCCTGGTTGGATGGTGCCATGCCGCCCTATGACTCGTTCCTGCTGATCTCCTTCGGCGGCCCCGAGGGCCGCGACGACGTGATCCCGTTCCTGGAAAACGTCACCCGCGGCCGCGGCGTGCCGCGCGAGCGGCTGGAGCAGGTCGCCGAGCACTACTACCAGTTCGGCGGGGTCAGCCCGATCAACCAGCAGTGCCGGGACCTGCTGGCCGCGATCGAGAAGGACTTCGCGGCCAGGGGCGTCGACCTTCCGGTGTACTGGGGCAACCGCAACTGGGATCCGCTGCTCACCGACACGATGGCGGCCATGGCGGCCGACGGCAGGCGGCATGCAATCGCGTTCGTGACGTCGGCATACAGCTCGTATTCGAGTTGCAGGCAGTACCTGGAGGACATCGAGCGGGCCAGGGCGGCGGTGCCGGACGCCCCGCGGATCGACAAGCTGCGCCAGTACTTCAACCACCCGGGCTTCGTTGAGCCGTTTGCCGACGCCGCGCGGAGCGCCGCAGAGTCGCTGCCGCTATCCGTTCAGGGCACTTATGATCTTGTCTTCACCGCGCACAGCATCCCCGAGGCGATGGCGGGGGCCAGCGGGCCAACCGGGGGTGCGTACCCCCGGCAGCTCGCCGAGGCGTCGCGGCTGGTGGCCGAGCGGCTCGGGCGCGGCGATTCCTGGCGGCTGGCCTACCAGAGCCGCAGCGGGCCGCCGTCGGTGCCATGGCTCGGCCCGGACATCGGCGAGTGCCTCACCGAGCTGGCCGAGGCGGGCTCCAACGCCGTCGTGGTGGTCCCGGTCGGCTTCATCTCCGATCACATGGAGGTCGTCTTCGACCTCGACGTGGAGGCGGCGCGGCACGCCGAGCGGCTGGGCCTGCCGCTGGCGCGCGCGGCGACGCCGAGCACCGACCCGCGGTTCATCGCGATGATCACCGAGCTGGTGTCCGAACGGCAGGACAGGCTGCCGCCCCGGGCGCTCGGCGAGCTGGGGCCGGCCCTCGGCGTGTGCGGCAGCGGATGCTGCGCCGCCGGCCCGGCCAGGCCGGGGGGTTCAGCGTGACCGCGGCAGAGGCCGAGAGCCTGCTCGACCTGGCCTGCGAGGTGGCGGTGGCGGCGGGCCGGCTGCTGATCGGCAGCGGCGGCCGCCCGGAGGTCGTGGCCACCAAGTCGAGCCCGACCGACGTCGTCACCGAGGCCGACCAGGCCGCTGAGGCGCTGATCAGGGGCCTGATCGGCGAGAAGCGGCCAGGCGACCGGATCCTCGGCGAGGAGGGCGGCGAGACCGGTTCCCGGGGAGCGGAGGGTGGGGAAAGAGTGGAGGGTGGGGAAAGAGGAGAGGGTGGGGAAAGAGGGGCGGGTGGGCGGGGCGGGCCCAGTGATGTCCGCTGGATCGTGGACCCGCTGGACGGCACCGTCAACTACCTTTACGGTCTCCCGGACTGGGCGGTCAGCGTCGCCGCGGAGGTGGACGGCACCGTTGTGGCCGGGGCGGTGTTCGTGCCGCGGCGCGATGAGCTGTACAGCGCGAGGCTCGGCCACGGCGCGTGGCTGAGCTCTGGCGTCCTGGACTGGCGTGACGAGGACACCGGCTCTCCGGTCAGGCTGGCCTGCAACCGCGACGTGCCGATCGCCCAGGCGCTGGTGGCAACCGGCTTCGGGTACGCGGCGGGGCGCCGGCAGGTCCAGGGCGACGTGCTGCGGGCCGTGCTGCCCCGGGTGCGCGACATCCGGCGCGGCGGGTCGGCCGCCGTGGACCTGTGCTCGGTGGCCTCGGGCACCGTGGACGCCTACTACGAGCGGGGCGTCAATCTCTGGGACATCGCTGCGGGCGGGCTGATCGCCGCCGAGGCTGGCGCCCAGGTCACCGGGCTGCACGGCAGGCCGCCGAGCCCGTCGATGACGCTCGCGGCGCCGCCGCCGCTGCTCGGTGAGCTGCACGACCTGCTGGCGAGCACGGATCCCGAGCGCGACGCCTGAGCCGGCCCGCCTAAGCTACGTGGCCTTGTTGAGCGTGCCCGTGGCCGCTGGTGCGCCCTTGCCCTTGAAGCTGAACTGCAGCGTGCTGCCCGATCCGGGGGTGAGTGTCACCACGCCGCGCTGGCACGGGCCCTTGACGGTTGCCTGGTCCAGCGTGAGCGTGCCGAAGGTGTCAGAAACCAGGTTGAGGTCATCGGAGCAGGTGAACGGGCCTGAGTAGTGGATCGACCCCGCGGTGGCACCGGAGCCCAGGCTCACGTCGACGGTGACGCTGAACGTGCCGGACGAGCTGTCCTGGCTGACCTGGCCCGACCAAGTGCCCGCCAGGGACGCGGGGATCGTTACCGTGCGCGTCGGCTTGGCGCTGGGCTTGGCCGTCGGGTGCGGGCTCGCCGTCCTGGGAGTGCTGGACGGCGGGCTGGGCTGGTCGCTCTTGTTCTGCAGGACGTGGATGACCAGCGCGATTGCCACGATGCAGACGGCCACGCCGGCCGCCCACCAGAGCGTCACCGCCCTGCGTGTCCGGCCCTGCCGCGGCGGTTCCTGGGCGCCTTCCGGGATCGGCTGCGCCGCCGCTGGCGCCGCGCGCCTCGCCCCCTCCGCGAGCACCCCGGCCGGCGGGTCGTCGTCGCCGAGAAGCTCGATCACCACAGACCGGGCGGTGGGCTGGTCAGGGCCCCCGGACAGGCACCGGCTGGCGAGCGCGCGGAGCGGCTCGGGCAGCAGTTCGAGGTCGTTATAGGCGGGATCCGGGGGAGCGCCGGCCGCGGCGAACAGCAACGTGCGGGCCCATGCGCGCATGTCGTTGCCGGGGGTTGCTGAGCCGTAGGGCGGTGTGATGCCGAACTCGATGACCCGCGGGCCGTCCGGGCTCAGCACGACATACTGGGGGCCGAAGCCCCCATGGACGAGCCCGGCCTGGTGGATCGCGGCCAGCCCGGTCGCGGTCCCGATGGCCAGCGCCTCAAGGTCGCGGCCCTCCCAGGGACCTTCCTCGGTGACGAGTTCACGCAGCGAGGGACCGGGGACGTACTCGCTGACCAGAAACGCCTGCTTGCCGTCGAATCCCGCCCCCAGGATCCGTGCCGCGCAGAACGGCGCGACCATCGAGGCGGCGTTTGCCTCCTCGGTGAAACGGTCCCGTTCGGCGGGGTCGGCGGTCCAGTCGCCGTCCAGCAGCGTGATCATAACGTCGCTGCCGTCAACGGTCCTGGCAAGGTAGACCGGGCTTGCGCCCGGCATCCCGGCGATCCGCCCGCTCAGCCGGTAGCGGCCCACGTGACTCGGGTCGTCCGCATGCAGCGGCTCGACGTGGGGCATAAACCGTCTCCGCGGGGGTCGTGCAGGCGCTCGAGGTGCACGGTTCGCGTTTTATGCACCTTGTGCCTGCTAGGTGTGCTGATTAAGACGATGGAGCAACTTGTCACCCGAGATTTTAGATGGAATGCGAGGTCCTGGGGGATGCTCCGGCGCAGGACTGGCTGGGACACGAACCGCCGGGCATGGCCGGTACGTGTACCAGGCGCCGGGACGTGACAGAATTCCCCGCCGGATTCGGGCACAACCGAGGCTTCCCGAGCGTTACACCCGCGCGATAGGTGAAGAAGATGGAGGGGTAAGGGCCACATGGCTACCGACTACGACAGCCCGAGGAAGACCGACGACGAGCTCAGCGAGGACAGTCTCCAGGAGCTCCAGGCACGACGGATGGACAAGTCATCGACCGCGATCGACCTCGACCCGGACGATGTTGCTGAGTCGCTGGAGCTGCCCGGGGCGGACCTGTCCAACGAGGAGCTCTCGTTCGCCGTGATCCCACGTCGGTCCGACGAGTTCACGTGCTCAAGTTGCTTCCTTGTGCACCACAGGAGCCAGCTTGCCGAAACCCGCGGCGGGCAGCTTGTGTGCCGGGAGTGCGCGGCCTAAGCCGGTCTGGCGCTGTTATGCCCAGGCCGCGAGGCCGCGTTCCGCGCACGGCGACGCCGTGCGCGGCTGGCACCATGCCCTGCCGTCGGCGGGCGTGGTGCCACCAGCCAGGAGTTACGCTTTGAATCGCTCCAGAGGAGCACCAAGGATCATTACCGAATAGCCGCCATCGAAGCTGCGTGCCATCCGGGGTCAGCCGAGTTCGGCCGAGTTGAGGTATGCGCGCAGGCCCGTCACCAGGATCGAGATCTCCGGTTCCATGCCCCGGCGGGCGTCCGGCCACTCATCGACGCCATCCCACCAGTATTCGCGCGGGGTGCCCGGGTACCTCGGCGTCAGATGTATGTGCAGGTGCTGCGTCCGGTCGCCGATGACGGCCGCGTAGACGTGTTCTGCCCGGGTCACCTCGCGCAGCGCGCGGCTGGCGCGAGAGCACCACAGGCCCACGGCCCTGGCCTCGGAATCGGTGAGATCCTCGAGCCCCGGCGTGTGCCGTTTGGGCTCGACCAGCAGATGTCCCAGGTAGACGGGAGCACCGTCGCGGCCCGGCGCCTCCGGCGACAGGTGGGAGACCACGACCAGGTCGTCCTCGGCGACGGGCCCGCCGGGCAGTAGCGACCCCTGCTCCCAGTGCTTGCGGCAGACAAAGCAGTCCGCTCCGGCATCTAAATGTGCCATAGGTGCAATCCTGGCATGTCCGGCCTGGCGTGTCTGGCCTGCCATGTCTGCCGTGGCATGTCTGGGCAGGCTTGACAGCTACTGTATCTACCTGTAACCATACGCGCCATGACGCTCATGGTCATTGCCCATTGCTCGGCGCAAGACCGCGCCGACGCCGTTGTTCCCGCAGCTCACACGTTCACGTGAGCAGCAGACGCTGACCCCATGCTGTACCTGGAGAGCCTGTTGCAGGCCGGCTCTGTCGCAGTCGTGGGGGCACGCGACGACACCAGCACCTACGGCGGCCGGGCGTGGACGTACCTGACCCGCGCCTTCCAGGGCACCGCGACCGCGGTCAACGCGCGGACCGGGGCGGTGCGGTCACGGCCGTGCGTGGCGACGCTCGCCGAGGTTGACCCGGCCCCCGAGGTCGTCGTCCTGGCGACTCCCGCCGACACCGTGATCGGGCTGCTGGAGCAGGCGGGTGCCATGGGCACGAGCGCAGCAGTGATCTTCTCGAGAGACCTGTTCGGGTCCGAGGGGCAGATAAGGGCCGTGGCGGGCCGGTTCGGCATGAGCGTGCTCGGGCCCAACTGCCTGGGCCTGATCAACACGAACGCGGGCGTGATCCTGTCCAGCTCGATCAGCCTGGAGCGTCGTTCCCGGCCCGGTCCGCTGGCGTTCGTGAGCCAGAGCGGTGCGCTGATGGGCCTGCTGCACGCTCGCTCG
The DNA here is from genome assembly GCA_963778075.1 of uncultured Actinomycetota bacterium. Taxonomy (GTDB): domain Bacteria; phylum Actinomycetota; class Actinomycetes; order Streptosporangiales; family Streptosporangiaceae; genus JASHPR01. Next base: position 923,093 of record CAVZTJ010000003.1, read on the forward strand.
ATCGATCTCGGCCTGGGGATGGGCCTGTGCGTATCGACCGGCAGCCAGGCCGTGCTGCGGGCCGAGGACTTCCTGCTCGAGCTGGCCGGCCGGGATGACGTCGGCGCCGTGGGCGTGTACCTGGAGAGCATCGACGTGCCCGGGTTCACCGCGGCGGCCGAGGCGCTGTCCCAGCGGGACATCCGGCTGATAGCGCTGCGGGCCGGGTCGACACCGGCGGGGAGCAGGGCGGCGACCGCGCATTCCGGGGCCCTGGCAGGCAGCGGCGCGGCCTTCACCGCCCTGGCCCGCGATCTCGGCGTGGTTGTGGTGGACGACCCCGGCGAACTCCTGATCACGCTCGCGCTGGCCTCGGCCAAGGGCCGTCGATGGCACATAACCACGTCGTCGGGTGGGATGGCGGCGATCGCCGCCGACCAGGCGACCGCCCTCGGCGTCGAGCTTCCCCCGGTGCGGGCCGGCCTTGGCGCCCCCCAGGCCGGGCAGGCCAGGCTCAATCCGACGGACCTGGACGCGGAGGCCGCGACCACGAGGCAGAAGCTGGAGCTGATAGCCGAGCTGGCCGGCGAACCGGGCCTGGACGGCGTGCTGGTCGTGGTCAGCGACATGCCGTTCGCCCTCGAGTTCACCAGGGAGCTGGCCCAGGTGGTCAGGGACGACGGCGGCGGCCGGGTGTTGGTGGTCTCCGAGTGCAGCCAGCAGCTGGCGCCGGTCTGGCACGAGTGGGTCGACGCAGGCCTGGGCTACCTGCCCGGGCTCGCGCCCGCGCTGCGCGCCATCGGGCGGCTGCACGGGCGGACTTCAGGGTGGGGGCGGGTTCCGGGCGGTGAACTGGCTCCGGGCGGTGAGCTGGCTCCGGGCGGTGAGCAGGCACCGGGCGGGGAGCGGGCTCTGAACGAGCCGGCTCCGGCGCGCGGCGCTCAGCTCATCCCGCCCAGCGAGGTGGCGGCGCTGCTGAGCGAAGTCGGCGTCCCGGTGCTGCCCGCCCGCGAGGTTGGCTCGGCGCGGGAGGCCACCTCCGCGGCCGAGAGCCTCGGCTACCCGGTCGTGGTGAAGGTCTCGCGCACCCTGCATCGGGGGCCACGCGGGGTCAGGCTCGGCCTCGGCGACGCCAGCGAGGTCGCCGCCGCATACCGCGAGCTGGCGGCGGAAGGCCCGGTTCTGGTTCAGCGGCAGTCACCGCCTGGCCTGGAGTGCTACATCGGGGTGCGCGCGGATCCGGTGTTCGGCCGGCTGCTGCTGCTCGGCGCGGGCGGCCCGGGGGTCGAGGAGCTGGCCGACATCGTGATCGGCCGCGACCCGCTGGAACCCAGCCAGATCCGGCGGCTCGTCGCGTCGACCCGGTTCGGGCGCTGGCTCACCAGTCCCGCGTCCAGGGCGCTCTTCGACATCGGGTCACTCGTGCCGATCGCGGCGCAAGCGCTGCGCGCACTGGCCGAGCTGCCGGATCTGGAAAGCCTCGACCTGAACCCGGTCGTCGTCACCCAGGAAGGCGCCATCGTCGTCGACGCTAAGGCCACTGGCCGCTGTTCGCGCTCCGTCCGGCGACAGTTCCGTCTGGCCACAGGTCCGCCCGGCGACAGTTCCGCCCGGCCACAGGTCCGTCCGGCGTCAGTCCGCCTGGCCACAGGTCCGTCCGGCGACAGTTCCCCGGTCACAAGGAGGTTCCGGAATGACTGACGATCAGCCCCCGGACCAGGCGCGGGTTGCCCTGGTGACCGGGAGCGCGCGGGGGATGGGGCGGGAGCACGCGCTCGCGCTCAGCAGGGCCGGGTGGGCCGTGGCCCTCATCGACCTGCTGGACGAGCAGCTGCACGAGGTGCAGGCCGAGATCCGCGACCTTGGCGGGCAGGCGGTGAGCTATCCGGGTGACATCACCGCCGATGGGTTCGCGCGCGCGGTGACCGACGACGTCTCCTCGTGGGGCACCGTTGCCGGGCTGGTGAACAACGCCGGCATCGGCAGCCCGCCGATCCCGGTGGCCGAGCTCTCCGTCGACCAGTTCCGCTCGATGTTCGAGGTTCATGTTCTCGGCAGCGTCCGCTGCGTCACGGCGGTGCTGCCGCACATGCGCGGCCACGGATTCGGGCGGATCGTCAACGTCGCGTCGTACTGTGCCCTGACCGGCTCCGTCGGCTACGCGCACTACTGCACCGCCAAGGCGGCGCTGATCGGCCTGACCAGGTGCCTGGCTCGGGAGGTTGCCGCGTCCGGAATCACGGTGAACGCCATCGCACCCGGGCTGATCGAGACGCCGATGACGGCCGCCGACCCCGAGGAGGTCCGTGCCGGTGCCGTCCGCGGTATCCCCGTCGGGCGCTACGGTCAGCCGGATGAGGTGGCCGGCCTGGTCCGCTACCTGCTCTCCGCAGAGGCAGGCTTCGTCACCGGGCAGGTCATGCGCGTCGACGGCGGGATGGTCATGGCATGAGCAACTCCGCGGAATCGAGCCGGGAAATGGTCTCGGCGCTGCTGCGGCCCCGTTCCGTCGCCGTGGTCGGGGCGTCGGACCGGATCGGTGTCGGCCAGCGCGTCGTGGCCAACCTCCGCGCGCTGGACTTCGAAGGCGAGCTGTTCCTGATCAACCCCAACCGGTCGCGCGTGGCCGGCCTGCTCGCGTACCCGTCGCTGGCCGAACTGCCCGCGGTGCCGGACCTCGTGGTCGCCGCCGTCAACCGCGAGGCCACCGTGCGCGAGGTCGCTGAGGCATCGCGGCTCGGCTGCAGCGCGGCCGTCGTGCTCGCGGCCGGCTTCGGCGAGGCGGGTGACCGGGGCCGGGAACTCGACGCGGAGCTGCGGGCAGTGGCCCGCGAGATCGCGCTGCTCGGGCCCAACTGTCTCGGGTTCGTGAACCTGGTCGACGGCGTGGCGGCCTACAGCGGGCCGCTCATGGAGCCGCCCGAGCCTGGGACGGTGGCGCTGGTCTCCCAGAGCGGCGCGCTGGCCTGCGTCTTCACCGGAGCCGCGGCCGAGCGTGGGATGCGGTTCAGCCACGTGATCACCACGGGCAACCAGGTCGGCCTGGGGTTTGTGGACTACCTGCGGTACCTGGCCCGGCATCCGGGCGTCAATGTGATCGCCTGCTACGTGGAGGGTTTCAGCGACGGGCGGGCTCTGCTGGGAGCCATGCGCGAGGCGGTCGAGGCCGGGAAGCGCGTCATCGTGCTGAAGGCGGGCAGGTCCCGGGCCGGGGGAGCGGCGGCGAGCACGCACACCGGCACGCTGGCCGGGTCGGCCGCGATCCAGCTGAGCGTGTGGAGGCAGCACGGCATCCTGGTCGCGACCGACCCCGAGGAGTTCCTGGCGCTGATAGAGCTGTGCTCGCGGACCCCGGCCCTTAAGGGCTCGCGAGCCGGGATACTCACGATCTCGGGCGGCGAGCGCCTGCTGATCGCCGATGCGGCAGAGGAACTCGGAGTCCCGCTGGCGCGCTTCTCCGACGCCACCGCCGAGCGCCTTGCGGCGGCGCTGCCCGCGTACGCATCGATCGCCAATCCGCTGGACACCACCGGGGCCGGCGTCGTCGACGGCAACGCCGACGCGCAGCGACGGGCGGCCATCCTCGTCACCGAGGACCCGAACGTGGACGTCGTGGTGGCCTGCCAGGACGCCAAGAACGGCTGGACTGCGGACGAGCACAGCTCCCGTCTGTTCCGCGACTGCGTGGCGGCAGCCGCGGACGCCGCGACGGCAGCGGCCAAGCCGCTGGTGGTCATCTCGCCGACCACCGGGGACGTCGACACGGAGGCGCGCGAGTACCTGCGGCAACGCGAGATTCCCCTGCTGATGGGGCTGCGCCCGGGCCTGGGTGCGCTGGCTCAGCTCATCCGCGCCCAGGCGGCCGGGCGCGGTCAGCCGGCCGGTCCCGGTCCGGCTGAAGAGCCGGCGCCGGCCTGGGCTTCGCCCGCTTGGCGCGGCGGCATCGCGCTCAGCGGTGAGGTCTCCCTGGCCAGGCTCGGTGAGCACGGCGTCCCGGTGTGCCCGACCCGGCCGGCCGCCTCAGCGGCGGAGGCGGTCGGTGCCGCAGAAGAGCTTGGGTATCCGATCGTACTGAAAATCGATGGCCAGGGCATCCAGCACAGGTCCGAGCTCGGTGGCGTCCGCACCGGCCTTGACTCCGCGGCGGCCGTGCGGGCCGCGTGGAGCGACCTCGCGGGCGTCGCGGCATCGGCGGGCCCGGGCACCCGCGTGCTCGTGCAGCCGATGATCACCGGAGGCGTCGAGCTGTTCGTCGGCGGCCTGCGGGACGAGCAGTTCGGGCCCGTGATCCTCGTCGGGTCCGGCGGCGTGCTGCTGGAGTTCGTCCAGGACACCGCAGCGGGGCTCGCGCCGCTCGACGACGCCGCAGCGCTGAGCCTGATCGCCAGCACCCGGGCGTACCGCCTGCTGCGGGGGTTCCGCGGCGGCCCCGCCGCGGACATGGAGCGGCTCGCCTCGGCGCTGGCCGCCATCTCCAGGGTGGCCGCGCAGCCCGACGTGGTTGCGCTTGACGTCAACCCCCTGATCGCGCTCCCGGCGGGGGTGACCGTGGTCGATGCGAAGGTCGTTGCGGTCGGCGAGGGCGGCGCAGCCGCGCACGGCGATACGGTCCGGGATCGTGAGCCCGCATGAGCCGCTGGCAGCCCGGGTCGGCAGGCGCTTCCGGGCTCTTGACAGCAGGCGCTTCCGGGCTCTTGACAGCAACTGTATCTACCTGTAACCATACGCGGCATGACGCCACCGGCCAATAGGAACATCGCGGGGCTGCACGTCCGCCGTGAGTCGCCGGTGCCGGTGTTCCTGCAGCTCAAAAGCCAGCTTGAATACCTGATCGTCACCGGGAAGTTTCCGCCGGGCCACCGGCTGCCGTCGATCCGGCAGGTGGCCCGGTCGCTGGGCGTCGGGCCCGCCACCGTGGTGCGCGCCTACCAGGAACTCGTGACCGCGGGGCTGGCCGTGCCCCACGAGGCCGTCGGGTTCTTCGTCACCGGCACCGAGCCGGCCTGGAGCCGCCCGCACGCCCGGGTCCGCGATCAGGTCACCGCGCTGCTCGAGGGCGCCGTGCAGGACGGCCTGAGCATCGACCAGGTGCTGCAGATCTTCCTGGCCCAGGTGGCCGAGTTGCGCGTGTCGCAGTCCCGCCCCGAGATCATCGTGGTCTGCAAGCCCGGCGGCCGGACCGAGGAACTGGCCATGCACCTGCGCCACGCGCTGGCCGACCTCGGCGTCGAGGTGACCGGCGCCACGCTGGATGCGGTCGCCGCCGACCTCGGCGGCTGGCTGCCGAGGCTGCAGAAGGCCCAGTGCGTGGTCAGCTTGATGTTCGACGTGCAGCAGGCTCGGTCGCTGCTCGCGGCCCGGGGCATCGACGTCATGCCCCTGCTCGGCGCGCTGCGCGACGACACCCGGGACAAGATCATCAGCCTGCCCGCTGGCACAAGGACCGGCATCGTGTCCGGGGCCCTCGACTTCGTCGACGGCATGATCACCGCCGCGACCAGCCTCAACCCCGGGCTGGCCATTACGGGGGCCTGCGACTCCTCCGACCGCGACGGCATCAGCCAGCTGCTGGCCGGGTCCGACTGCATCATCTACGGCACCCTGGCCAGGCACGTGATCGACCGGCACCTCCCCCCGTCTACCGAGGCCATCGAATTGATCTACATACCGGACGACTCCTCCATCCAGCGGCTGCGCCGCCTGCTTCGCGACGAAAGACCCTGAGCGTTGGGTGCCGCCGAGGTTGACTTCCCCGCCGAGGGCGTCGGCAGGATCACGCTGAACCGGCCGCACGTCCTGAACGCGATAAACCGCGAGCTGCTGGACGACTTCGCCGCCGCTACGCAGCGGCTGGAACGGGACCCGGCGGTGCGCGCGGTGATCCTCACCGGCGCCGGCCGCGCGTTCTCGTCTGGCTTCGACCTCAAGGCCGAGGCTGAGGAGGGCACGCTGCCGGTCGAGACGTGGGCGGGCCGGTTCGTCGAGGACTGGGACATCTTCCTCGGCATCTGGCGCAGTGCCAAACCGTATGTGGCTGCGGTCCGCGGCTACAACCTCGGCGGGGCCCTGGAGCTGTCGCTGCTGGCCGACGTCACCGTGGCCTCCTCGGACGCCAAGTTCGGCCTGCCGGAGATCCGTCACGCCGGCGGCCCGGGAGCGGCCATGCTTCCGTGGGTCATCGGCATGAAGGCGGCCAAGCTGCTGATGATGAGCGGCGACAGCGTCGACGCGGCCAGGGCTCTCGAGCTCGGCATCGTCACCACGGTCGTCGCCGACGACAAGCTCGACGAGGAGTCGGTGCGGATCGCTTCCCGGTTCGCGGCCATCCCGCCCACGGCGATGAAGCTGACCAAGCTCGCCCTGAACCGCACCTACGAGCGGATGGGGTTCCTGGGCGCGGTCAACGAGAACTACATGATCTCGACAGTGCTCAACGCGACCGCTGCCTATCGCGAGCAAGAGGAGCAGCGGCAGGAGATCCCGCTAAAGGAGTTCCTGCGTAAACGCGATGCGGCGGACCGCTAATCGTTCCGGCAACCTGGCACGAGTAAGAGGACGAAACATGACACAGGGCTCCTTGAACAGACGGGCTTTTCTCACCAGATCCGGGCAGGCCTGCGCTGCGCTCGGGGTCCTGTCGGCCGGGGGACTGCTGGCCGGCTGCAATTCGGCCGCGTCGTCGGCCAACTCGAGCTCGTCGGGGGGCACGGTTCACGTCTCCCTGCAGGAGAGCTATCTCAACAACGCCGAATTCGCCGGCTATTACATCGCCGCCAAGAAGGGCTACTTCGCGAAGTACGGGCTCGACGTCAACATCATCGCGGCCGGCGCGACGACGGATCCCAGGACCGTGGTGGCCAACGGCGGCGCCCAGATCGGCTTCGTGTCCGAAACGAGCGACGTGCTGATCGGCATATCCCAGGGCGTGCCCTACAAGTGCTTCGGCGCGACGTTCCAGGCCAATCCCGGCTGCCTGATGGTGCTGGCGAAGTCCGACATCTTCAGCGTGAAGGATCTCGAAGGCAAGACGATCGGCATGCAGGACGATGCCCGGCAGCAGGTGCTGGGCATCCTGCAGAGCAACGGGGTGCCGGCCGACAAGGTTAACCTGCAGGTCGTCGGCGACGACCCGACGCCGCTGGTGCTCGGCAAGATCGACGCGTACACCGCGTACGCGTTCAACGAGCCGATCGCGCTGAAGATGCAGGGCATCAGCACCAGGTGCTATTCGTTCTCCGACATCGGCCTGCCCGGGTACGGCGACAACCTCATCGCCACGAACGACACCATCAAGTCCAGCCCCGACATGCTCGCCAGATTCGTCAGGGCATCGCAGGAGGCCTGGGCGTACTCGCTCGCGCATCCCTCGGTGGCGGTGGCGACGACGCTCGACGACTACCCGTCCGGGCAGAACGCAACCCAGCAGAAGCTGCAGATGCAGGCCCAGATTGCCATGCTCACCTCGGCCGCGACCAGGGCCCACGGCCTGCTGTGGATCGACACGGGGGTGTGGGGACAGGCCATCAAGACAGCGCAGGCGGCGAACTCGCTGAAGAAGCCGGTCACCGTGGGGGAGAGCATGACCCAGGAGATCCTGCAGCGCGCCGCGAAGGTCACCCCCAGCTGACCGATGCAGCCCCCAGCGAGAACGGACCCCGAGTTGATCGTTGACGTGCAGGACGCGGGCCTGCGGTATGCCACGCGGCCCCCGGTCCAAGCGCTCGATGGCGTCAACTTCACGCTGCGCAAGGGCAGCTTCGCCAGCCTGATCGGGCCGTCCGGCTGCGGCAAGTCGACCCTGCTGCGCCTCGTCTCGGGCATCCTCGAGCCGACCAGCGGGACCGTGCGCGTCGAGGGCGGCTCCCCGGCCGCGGCGCAGCGCGCCCACCGGTTCGGCTTCGTCTTCCAGGATCCCGCGCTGCTGCCCTGGCGTTGCGTTCAGGACAACGTGGAACTGCTGGCCGAGCTCGTCGGGCAGCCAGCGGCCGAGCGTCGCGCGCGCTCGCTCGAGCTGCTGGCCCTGGTCGGCCTCGATGGGCGCGAGCGGCTGCGGCCAGCCCAGCTGTCCGGCGGCATGCGCCAGCGCGTGGCGATCGCGCGGGCGCTGGCCATCGAGCCGTCGATCCTGCTCATGGACGAGCCGTTCTCCGCGCTCGACGAGTTCCAGCGGGAGATCCTGAACGATGAGCTGCTGCGGATCTGGCAGGAACAGCAGAACTCGGTCCTGTTCGTCACGCACAACATCGAAGAGGCGGTGTATCTCTCCGACACGGTTCATGTCATGAGCGCGAGTCCGGGAACGATCGTCGAGAGCATCGAGGTAGACCTGCCCAGGCCGAGGACCGGGGCAATGCGGGTGATGCCGGAGTTTCTCCGGCTGAGGAGGCGCCTTCGTGAAGTCCTCGTCCGTTGACCAGCCGGCCGCAAGCCGCGAGGCCGTGGACCAGGGACCGGCCGAGCGGGGTCGCCGGATGGGCCGCGGTTCGGCCCTGACCAGGTGGCTGCTGCCGGTCGGGGTCATCCTGGTTGTGCTGTGCATCTGGCAGGCGGCCGTCGCGATCTTTGGGCTGAAGCCCTACTTCATTCCTTCGCCGACGCTCATCGCGCGGACGTTCTGGGACAACGCGGCCGCGATCGGCGACAACACGGTGCCGACGGTCCTGCAGGCGCTGACCGGGTTCGCGATCGGGAACGCGCTCGCGGTGGCGCTGTCCATCTGGTTCGTCCACGTCAGGCCAGCGCGCAGGGCGCTGTACCCGCTGGCGATCATCCTGCAGAGCATCCCGCTGGTGGCGCTGGCCCCGGTGGCGATCGTCACCCTGGGCACCGGGTTCACCACGAAGGTCGTGATGACCGCGATCATCTCGTTCTTCCCGACGCTGGTGAACATGATGCGCGGCCTCGACTCCATCGACCCGTCCCTTCTCGAGCTGTTCAAGAGCGTGCACGCCACCCGCGCCGACGTGCTGTGGAAGCTGCGGTGGCCGAGCGCCCTGCCGTATCTGTTCTCGGGGCTGCGCATCACCGCGAGCGCCAGCGTCGTCGGCGCGATCATCGTCGAGTGGATTGGCAGCGACACCGGGCTGGGCTACATGATCATCAACTCGACGTACCAGTTCAACACCCCCTTGCTGTGGGCGGCCCTGGTCGCCTCGTCGGTGCTGGTGCTGGCCGCTTTCGGCCTGGTCGCGCTCGCCGAGCGGCTGCTCATCCCGTGGAACACCACGTCCGGCACCGATCAGCAGCGGTGACATCCGCCCCCGCCTGACCGGGCCGGCGCCCGATTCGCTGTGGCCGACCAGCATGATGGGACCACCATGACGTGGCGGGAGAAAGGTGAGCGCATGAGCGCGCAGGCCGACGTGATCTTCACCGGCGGGGCGGTCTATACCCCGGATCCCGCGGACCCCGGCCGGCGCCGGGTGGTCCCGGCCGGCCCGGGGCCGCAGGCGGTGGCGGTGCGGGGCGACCGGATCGTCGCCGTTGGCGCTGCCGACGGCGGCATCGGCGACCTGATCGGCCGGCGAACCGAGGTGGTGGACCTGCGCGGCCGTGCGCTGCTGCCCGGATTCCAGGACGCGCATGTCCATCCGGCGTGGGCGGGGGTGACCATGGTCGGGTGCAGCCTGATCGGCGCCGCCAGCCTGGACGACGCGCTCGCCAGGATCAGCGCCTACGCGGCCCAGCTCGACGACAAGGAATGGGTTGCGGGCAGCGGCTGGCGGATGGAGTGGTTCGAGCGCGGAACGCCGAGCCGCGAGCTCCTCGACCGGATGGCAGGCGGTCGGCCCGTATACCTCACCAACCGTGACGGCCACGGGGCCTGGGTCAGCTCCCGCGCGCTGGAGATAGCCGGCATCGACTCTGCCACGCCGGATCCGCCAGACGGCAGGATCGAGCGCGCCGCCGACGGCTCTCCCCAGGGCACCCTGCACGAGGGAGCCGCCACGCTGGTGGGCCGGCACCTGCCCGCGCTGACGCTGGACGACCGGCTCAGGGGGCTGCTGCTCGCCCAGGAGCACCTGCACGCGCGCGGCATCACCGCCTGGCAGGACGCGATCGTCGGCGACTACCTGGGCTCGGGCGACCCGCTGCCGGTCTACCTGGCGGCGGCGCGGGCCGGGACGCTGACCGCCCGGGTCCAGGGCGCCCTCTGGTGGGACCGCGGCCGCGACGGCGGGCAGCTGCCCGAGATCCTGGCCCGGCGGGAAGAGGGCCAGGCGGGCCGGTTCCGCGCGAACACCGTGAAGATCATGCAGGACGGGGTGGCGGAGAGCTTCACCGCCGGGATGATCGACCCCTACCTCGACATGTGCGGCTGCCAGACCGCGAACCGGGGCCTGTCCCACGTGGACGCGGCGGCCCTGCGGGACTACGTGACCGTGCTGGACGCGCACGGCTTCCAGGTGCACCTGCACGCGATCGGTGACCGCGCGGTCCGGGAATCGCTGGACGCCCTCGAGGCCGCGCGCGCCGCCAACGGCGCGAACGACAACCGGCATCACATCGCGCACCTTCAGGTGATGCACCCCGACGACATCCCGAGGTTCGCCGCGCTCGGCGTCACCGCGAACATCCAGGCGCTCTGGGCCGCGCACGAGGCGCAGATGGACAACCTCGCGATCCCCTTCATCGGGCCGCAGCGGGCCGCTCGCCAGTATCTGTTCGGTGACCTGCTCCGGTCTGGTGCTCGCCTCGCAGGCGGCAGCGACTGGGCGGTGAGCAGCGCGAACCCGTTGCGCGCCGCTCAAGTCGCGGTGACGAGGATGCTGCCGGGAACGGACGCGGAGCCACTGCTGCCCGGCCAGAGCCTCAGCCTCGGCGAGGCGCTGGCCGCGTACACCGCCGGTTCCGCATATGTGAACCATCTGGACGAGACCGGGGCCGTCGAGGTCGGTAGGCTCGCTGATCTGATCGTTCTCGACCGGGACCCGTTCGAGGGCCCGCCGGACGAGATCGCCAGCGCGGCGGTCGACCTCACCTACGTTGGCGGGGAGCGAGTCTATGCAGCAGAGCGTTAGCCGGCTAATATCCCGGCCGTAGCCTCCTGTGCGTCAGCAACCTAGCCGCCGATGGCGGATGGAGGAGCCCATGGAAACGGTCCCCCTCGGCAGCGGCGGACCTCAGGTGTCGAGGGTTGGCCTTGGCCTGCTGGGCATGTCTGGCATCTACGGGTGGGCCGACGAGAACGAGAGCATCGTGACCATCCGGGCGGCCCTGGACGCGGGGATCACGCTGCTGGACACCGGTGATTTCTACGGCTCGGGCCACAACGAGATGCTGCTGCGCGACGCCCTGCGCGGCGTGCCCCGTGACAGCGTGTTCATCCAGGTCAAGTTCGGCGGCCAGCGGGATCCCCGCGGCGCGTTCATCGGCCACGACACCAGTCCGGTCATGGCCAAAAACTCGCTCGCGTACTCGCTGCAGCGGCTCGGCACCGACTACGTCGACCTGTACCAGCCGTCCCGGCTCGACCCGCGGGTCCCGATCGAGGACACGGTCGGCGCGATCGCGGAGATGATCGAGGCCGGTTTCGTCCGGTACCTGGGCCTGTCCGAGGTGGGCGCCGAGACCATCCGGCGGGCCCACGCGGTCTACCCGGTGAGCGCGCTGCAAATCGAGTACTCGATGATGAGCCGCGGGATCGAGGCACAGATCCTGCCGACGGTCCGCGAGCTGGGCATCGGGGTGACCGCGTACGGGGTGATGTCACGCGGGCTGCTGTCCACCGCGAGCGCGCGCGAGATCGGGCCGGGCGACCCGCGGTCCAGGTTCCCCCGGTTCCAGGGCGAGAACCTGGAGCGCAACCTGGGCCTGCTGGCCGAGCTGGAGAAGATCGCGCGGTCCCACGGCGTCACGACCGCGCAGCTGGCCATCGCGTGGGTGCTGTCCCGCGGCAGCGACATCGTCCCGCTGATCGGCACCAAGCGGCGGGACCGGCTGGCCGAGGCCATTGGCGCCCTTGCCCTGAGCCTGGATCCGGCCGACCTCGCCGACCTCGAGGCGGCGGTACCGCCGGATCAGGTCGCCGGTGACCGGTACGACGCCGCTCAGATGGCCGCGCTCGACAGCGAGCGGGCATAAGCCGTTACGCGACGCCCCGTGCTTGCCCGGCTGCCCGGGCGGCGCTCGTGATCACGGGTTCGGCGGGCTGAACAGCCCGAGCAGGATCGGCGCGGTGAACTCGACGACCAGCGCCTGCTGCTTGCCGACCTTGGTGAGATTGGTGTAGGAGGGGCAGTAGTTACCCGTCTGGCCGAGCGCGAAGGCGCGCAGCGCCCGCAGCGCTGGCAGGCTGCCGACGAGTATGGCCGACCGGAGCGGGAGGCCCGCGGTGGCGCCGGGGGCTAGGTCGCCGAACGCCATAATGTGCACCGGCTGCGGCAGCTCGGTTGCCATGCCCTCGATCAGGGTGCCCAGCCGCGCGTCGACCTGACCGTCGGCGAGCTCTTTGTGGGCCTTGGACGTCGCCACGATCTGCAGGCTGTTTGCGAGCGTGTTCTCGACGGTCTTCCGCTCCTGCTCATCGGTCTGGAGCGCCTTCTCGAACACCGCCGGTCCGCCCCGTGAGGCCTGTCGGATGTCGATCCGGCCGCTGCCCGTGCCGAAGCTCGCGATCACCCCGGGCGCGTAGCTGGCGACGTCGCCGAACTCGCTCCGGATGAGCGCCGTTGCGACGACGATCGAGCCCGCCGGGTCGGGGTCGGGTGCCTTCGGCTCCAGCGCAAGCAGGTTTCGTACCCCGTGCGACTTGAGCTCCGAGCACATCGACGGATCGCAGGACACTTGCACGCCGGAGTTCACCTGATGGGCGACCCAGGCCGCGGCCTGGTTGCGGGTTGCCGTGGTCATCTGGGCTCGGGTCAGCTTGGGGGCGTGCGTCGCGGCAGACGAGGGGTGATGCGGGGACCGATCGAACACCAGCCACCCCGCCGCCACCAGGACGGCCGCCGCCGCAACGAGCGCCGGTCCCCGGTAACGGCGCCTGCCCGGCCTTTCCCGCACGCCCGGCTTGGGCTGGGTGGGCGCCTTGGGCTGGGTGGGTGTCTTGGGCCGGGCGGCCGGCTTGGACTGGGTGGGCCGCTTGGGCTGGGTGGGCGCCTTGGGCTGGATGGGGGTCTTGGGCTGGGCGGGCGTCTTGGGCTGGGCCTGTTTCTCGGGAGCCGGCGAAACAGCGGCGAGCCGGCGTTCCGCGGGCTGGGTCGTGCGCTCAGGTGGCTTTGGCTGCGCGGCGCGCTCGGGCGCCGGTGCGGCGTCGGGCGCACGTGTGGCCTCAGGCTGCGCTGCGCCGACGGGCGGTGCCGCCGGGTCGGGCTGCGGCGTGGGCTTGGGTTGCGCGGTGGGGGTCGGGGGAGCGGGGTCGGGCTGTAGCGTGGGCGCGGGCTGGGCAGCACGGACCGGGGGGGTCGGGTCGGGCTGTGGTGCCGGCTTGGGTTGCGCGGTGGGGACCGGGGGTGCCGGGTCGGGCTGTGGTATGGGTTCGGGTTGTGCTGCGCGGGCCGGGGGTGCTGGGTCGGGCTGTGGCGTGGGTTCGGGTTGTGCTGCGCGGGCCGGGGGTGCTGGGTCGGGCTGCGGCGCGGGCTCTGGCTGCGCGGCGCTGACCGGCAGCGGTGTGCCCGGTACCTGCGTGCCCGGCCCGTCTGCGCGTTCGGGCTTGGGCGCGTTTCCCGGCTCTTGCTTGAGCTCTTGCAGCCGGCGGGCGACTTCCTGTTCCGCGCGTTCCCGCTCCTGCCGGGCGCGCTTCAGCGCGGCCCACTCCCGGTCTTCGAGCTCCTGCTCCAGGCGGATGCGCTCCCGCTCTTCTTCCTGGCGGGAGCGTTCCTGTGCAGCGCGCTCTTCCTCCAGCCGAGCCCGCTCCCGCTCGGCGCGTTCCTTGGCAAGCCGTTCCCGTTCCTCGCGGGCGCGTTCCTGCAACGCGCGCGCCAGCTCTTCCCGGGCGACCCGTCTCTGCAGCGCGGACTGCTCGCGCTGGGTGACGCGCTCACGCTTGGCCGCCAGCTTCTGCTGGCGCCTGGCCTCGCGTTCCTGTTCCTGGCGGGCGCGTTCCTGCTCTTGGCGGGCGCGTTCTTGTTCCTGGCGGGCGCGTTCCTGGGCTGCGCGCTCCTGCTCTAGCCGGGCGCGTTCCTCGGCGGCCGCGCGCTCACGCTCGATTTGCGCCGCGCGTTCTTTTTCCTGGCGGGCGCGTTCCTGGGCTGCGCGTTCCTGTTCCAGCCGGGCACGTTCTTCGGCGGCGGCGCGTTCCCGCTCGGCGGCCCGTTCCCGCTCGGCGGCCCGTTCCCGCTCGGCGGCGCGTTCTTGCTCCTGCCGTGTGCGTTCCTCGGCGGCCAACCGCTCCGTTTCTTGCCTGGCGCGTTCCTCGGCTACCTTGCGTTCACGCTCGAGTTGTGCGGCGTGTTCTTTTTCTTGCCTGGCGCGTTCCTCGGCGGCGGCGCGTTCACGCTCTTGTTCGGCTGCTTGCTGCTGCGGTGCGGCACCCTTGCGCTGGGCGGCACGTGCCTGCCTGGCGCTGCGCCTATCCCGAATCCCCCGGTCCCGCCCGGCCGGGTGCCCTAGGTCCGGTTTGCTAGCGGGCTTTGGCTCTGCGCTGTGCCCCGGCTTTACGGCGCCATTCGACTGCGGGTTCTTGACATCCGGGCTGGCAATGGCCCCCGCCGCGGTCAGGCGGGGCAGCGGTGCGGTATCGAACTCCGAATCCTCGTCTGACAGGTGCCCCTGCTGGCCGCGCGATGAACCGGGCAGCACCGCGCGTAGCAGCCCGCCGTGGAGCTTCGAACCACCGGCCGCGCCACCGTCTCGCGCGTGCGAGGGCGCCCACGCCTTGGCGCCGCCCGGCCGATCTGGCGGTGCCGCTGATTTGCTCTTGGCCTCTTGCTCGCGCTGCGCTTCCCGCTCCCGCTCAGCCTGCGCGTGGGCAGCGCTCACTACGGCCTGTATCCGTCGCCGGGACGACTCCGGCAACTCAGGCGGCCTCCGCCGGTCCGGCTCTGCCGGCCCTGCACGCGTTGCACCCGGCACGCGCCTCTCCAACGGCGGCCTGTTGTTCTCATCTCCCATGCGGCCAAACCCCCCGGGGCACGCGGACAGGATGACGCGATCCCCGGAAGATAGCGCAGCACACCGTGACCTGTTAAACAAGTGAAATGACCTGTTGTCACGAAATAGTTACGTCATGCGCTTTTACCCGTTTCGCGGCTCATAGGTGATTTTTCTGGGCCGCTGAGTCAACTCTAGACATCTGGTCGCCGCACCTCCGTCGGCGACATGTGTCACGCTATCCCCGGCAGAATCGCGGCGTGGCGGACTGACAGCAGAAGATTCAGCAAACGTCCTTCCTTGAGCGTGATCGGACAGTACCTTCTCCTATGGGGTATTCCTGTCCGGGGGGGTATCGCCACGGCGTGTGACGCCGCCAGTAGAGCATGCGGGCTGCCGGGGGGGAGCCGAGTCGCCCCTTGGCACGCCCATGAGCGCGGGCAGGTACGGCCTATGGACTACGGCACGACGACTGACCAGACAACTGGAGCCTTTGGCACCGCGGATGTTGATACCGATCCTGCGGCTCCCGCGGCAGGATCGCATCGGCAGCCACGGACGCTCGGCCGGCATGCCCGGGGCTGGTGGCCGCTGCTTGCCGTTCTGATCGTTCAAGCAGCGCTCTCGATTCGGCTGCTCCACGCGGACACGGCATTCGAGGATGAGGCCACCTACCTGTGGGCCGGGCATCTGGAGTGGGCGCACTGGCTGCACGGCACGCCGCTGCCGCAGTTCCCGGCCTACTTCTCCGGTGCGCCCGTGCTCTACCCGCCGATCGGCGCGCTGGCCGACAGCATCGGGGGGCTGACCGGTGCCCGGGTTCTGTCCCTGATCTTCATGCTCGTGGGAACCACGTTTCTGTGGGGTACCGTCAGCAAGCTGTACGGGAACCGGGCCGCCTTCTTTGCCGCCGCGCTGTTCGCGGTATCCGGTCCGACACTCCACCTCGGCGCGTTCGCCACGTATGACGCGATGTCGGTGTTCCTCATCGCGTTTGCCTCCTGGTGCGTGGTTCGGCCCAAGGAAGGGCAGGAAGCAACCGGCTGGATGGTGGTCGCGGCCATCGCGCTGGCGCTGGCCAACGCTACGGCCTATTCCACACTGCTCTTCGACCCCATCGTGGTCCTGCTGGCCGTGTTCACTGCCTTCCCGAAGCCCGGCGGCAAGATCGCCGCGCGGCGGGTCGCGATACTCGTGATCATCGTTGCCGTGCTGCTGCTGGCGGGGCTGCTGATCGCCGGCGGTTCCTACCTCGGTGGGCTCGAGCGGACCACGCTGGCACGGGTTTCTGGCGGCGCTTCCGCGCTGACTGTGCTGGCCGACGCCTGGTCGTGGACCGGCCTCATCATCGTCCCGGCTCTGTGCGGCGTCGCTATCAGCCTTGTCGGCAGGCATGGGCGCATGCAGACGTGGCTTCTCGCGATACTGACCGTCGCCGCCATCCTCGGCCCGCTCGAGCAGGCGCGCCTGCACACCATTGCCTCGTTGGACAAGCACGTGGGCCTGGGAGCGTGGTTTGCTGCCATCGCCGCTGGTTACGCCGTAGACAAGTTCGTCGCGGCGGCATCGTCGAGCAACTCTGCCCGGGTCTCCACGTGCGCGGCCTGCGTGATCGCGCTGGTTTTCCCCGTTGCGCTCGGCGCCAGGCAGTCGAGGGAGTTCTCGACCGACTGGCCCAACGCGACCGGCTTCATCGCGGTCTTGCGTCCGCTGGCCGACAACAGCAAGGGGCGTCTGCTAGTCGAGGATCCGACGATCGCCGAGTACTACCTGCCCTCGGGTAGCCACTGGTGGCGATGGTCGAGCACCAGGAACATCGTCTTGCCGTCGGGAGCGAGCACGGGCGGCCCGAGCTCGAAGGCAGGAGTGGTCGGTAACGGCAACGCGGGCGTGTTCGCCGAGTTCATCCAGCGCGGCTACTTCTCCTACGTGGCACTCAACTACGCGGACACGACGCCGCTGGACCACCAGATCACCACGGATCTCAAGGACAACTCGCACTACCACCAGATCGCCGTGGTGCCTTATGGCACGGAGGTGGTGCCCATCGGCCTTGGCACGTACGTGATCTGGCGCTACGAGCCGTGAGCGTAACCGGGCAAACATCGCTGGAGCCGTCTGTCAGCGCGGTTGCTACCGCGGAGAGGCGGCGCGGCCAGGCATGCCTGGTAGTCCCGCACCCTCCCGATGACGACGAGAAATACTCGTACGTTCAGCGCAACCTGCCCTATCTGACGCTGGTCCTTGTCATCGGCGCGGGCTGCCTCACGGTCAGCCAGCTCCGGTTCGAGACGCACGATCTCGTGCTCGCCCCGTTCCTGCTCTTCACCACCGCTTACGTCCTATACCAGGCGATCAGCTTGCCGGTGAACTTCGCCGGCCGCGGGTTTGACCTGGAGGCGCACCAGGCGCGCATCGAAGCGTGGCATCCGCCGTCTTATCCCCGAGTGGACATTTTCCTGCCGATCTGCCGGGAGCCCGCCGAGCTGCTCCGCAACACCTGGACGGCCGTGTCCGAGCTGATCGCGGCCTACCAGGGACCGGCAACGGCCTACGTCCTTGACGACGGGGCATCGGACGAGGCCCGCTCGATGTCCGAGTCCTTCGGCTTCAGCTACATCCGCCGGCCCGACGTGCCGGAGCTAAAGAAGGACAAGAAGGCGGGCAACCTGCGATACGCCTTCGCGCGCACCAGCGCGGAATTCCTGATGATCTTGGACGCGGACTTTGCGCCTCGCCGCGACTTCCTCGCCGAGACGCTTCCGTACATGGAGAATCCGGCGATCGCGATCGTGCAGACCCCGCAGTTCTTCAGGAGCAGCCCTGCGCAGTCGTGGATCGAGAGGGCGGCTGGCCCGATCCAGGAGGTGTTCTACCGGACGGTCCAGGTGGCCCGGGACCGTTTTGACGCCGCCATTTGCTGCGGCACCTCCGCGGTCTACCGGCGGGTCGCGCTCGAGCCGCATGGCGGCCCGACGCTCATCGCTTATGCCGAGGACGTGCACACCGGGCTCGACGTGCGCCGGGAGGGCTGGTCCATGATCTACCTGCCGCTCCCGCTCTCGACTGGCATCTGCCCGGACAACCTGGACAACTTCGTGCGGCAGCAGTATCGCTGGTGCTCCGGAAACGTCGGCATCGTGTTCTCGCGCCGTCTGTGGTCGGTGCGTATGAGCGTCCCCGCTCGGCTGGCCTACATCTCCGGGTTCTTCTACTACGCCTATACGGCTCTGCTGACGTTCTTCGGTCCCATCATCCCCGTTGTGATGCTCACGTTTCTGCCTGACCAGATCCAGCTGCGGAACTTCATCATCCTGCTGCCAGCCATGCTGACCGGGTTGGTCCTGTATCCGCTGTGGCATCGCTCGCGGTACGGGCCCTCGGTCTGGCCGCTGGGAGTCGCCCGCGGCTGGGCCCATGTGTTCGCGATCTGGGACGGTGCCGTGGGCACGCGTATGGCCTGGGACGCCACCCTGGGGCCGGCCAGTTCGCTGCCCCGGTTCCGTATTGGTGTCACCTGGTGGAGCGGCGGCATCGCGCTGCTGTGGGTGGCACTGGCCGTGTGGCGGACGATGACCCTCGGTTCGTTCCGGTTCGCTGTGCTATTGGTGTTCGGCTTGCTAAACCTCGCTGTCGTAAGCCGCGTGATCTTTCCCGGAGGCAAGCCAGCATGAGACCACGCGTAGTAATGCTCCTGGCTTTTGTGATCGCCGCGGTCGCGGTCGGCTTTACCGGGGCACGCTTCACCTTGCTGCCCTCGGCCCCTCCGGCCGTGCACGGGTCGCTGCCAACTAACTTGGCTTCCTACCTGGGCGTCTTCGAGGACGACTCGCCTCCCGGTTACCAGCCGATCGCGCAATTTGCGCAGACCGCAGGCAGGCAGCCGAATCTCCTCGGCTATTACAGCGGCTGGGCGGAGCCGTTCCAGACGTCGTACGCGGACACGATCCGCAAGCACGGCGTCATCCCGTTCGTGCAGATCGACCCCACGCTCGCCTCGGTGGCGGACATCGCCGCCGGGGCTTACGACATCTACCTGCGCACGTACGCTGACGCCGTCCGGAATTTCGGTCACCCCGTGGTCATCGGCTTCGGGCACGAGATGAACGCCGACTGGTATTCGTGGGGCTACACAAACCTTCCAGCATCGACCTTCGTGGCCGCCTGGAAGCATATCGTGACGCTCTTCCGCGGCCAGGGCGCCGACAACGTCACCTGGCTATGGACGCTCCAGGCGGATGAGCGTGGCAAAACAGGTCCGGTCGAGGACTGGTGGCCAGGCAACAGCTACGTCAACTGGGTCGGCATCGACGGCTACTACTACAGGCCATCTGACACCTTCACCAAGGTGTTTGGCGGGACCATCGATCAGGTGCGCCAGTTCACCGACAAGCCCGTGCTCCTGTCGGAGACCGCGGTCGGGCCCGACGCCGGCCAGGCACTGAAGATCCCCAACCTCTTCGCCGGGATACGCAAGTACAAGACTCTCGGCCTGGTGTGGTTCGACAAGGACCAGAACAACGGCATCCTCCACCAGGACTGGCGGATTGAAGGCGATCCAGCGGCCGAGTTCGCGTTCCGGCTCGGGGTGAAGGACACCCTGACGCCGGGCTCCTAATCATGACTAATGCAGAAATATCGAGATTGCATCTTATGTCCAGATATGGGAGCGGCCCGTCAGCTGAGCTTGTTTCGTGCCGGACCTTGTACACAGGGAAAATAACTCTATGTTGTCAAATATGTACTGCATGTGCTCTGTAGCTTCTGTTACCCAAGAATTCTGGCAATCGCCCTTCCCTGGGACGAATCAACAAGTACGTTTTTGAGTGCGGTATTCCTGTCCGGGGGGGATATCGCCGCGGCTGTGACGCCGGTCGGCGCGCGTCACTGTGCCGCGGGGGGTAGCCGAAGCACCCCACCACGCCTAGATCGCGACAGGTGCGACCTTATGGACCACGGCATGGCGCCAAGTTGGGGGGATCTTTGTTTGTCATTGCGGGTGCTGGGCGTCTCCACTTATATCGACAGATCGGGTGCTCGGAGCTTCAGCGCGCAGCCAGGGAGCAGTGCCGCCGGCCGGACCGGGCTGCGGGATCCCATGTGTGCTGACAGACCAGGCAAGATCTGGCGATACGAGCCGCCCCGGTGAGCAGGACGGAGCAAGACTCACAGGAACCATTGGTGGGCATGGCGACGGTCGCGGTCTGGCGCCGACGCGAGCAGGCCCACTCGACGGTTGTCCCGCTAGGCGGTGCTGAGCTGGAGCCCGAGAGCGGCTTGCCGACCACGGATGACGCCGCCGTCCTCGGTTCAGGGAGCAACGGTTCGAACAGCACCGGTTCGAACAGCACCGGTTCGAACGGCAACGGTTCGAACGGCAACGGCTCGAACGGCAACGCTGGGCACGTTAACGGGTTCTACACCTCCGTCGGCTATGCGCCTGCGAATGGTTCGCCGGACCCGGTCGACGGCGGGTTCACTCACTCTCAGCAGGCCGGGCTCACCGCGATGATGAGCCTGGCCAGTGCCGACCCGTGGGGCCCGGCATCTGCCGAGCCCGCGACTGGCCGGTCGTCGGTGATAACGAAACCGTGGCCGCAGATCCCCCCAGACCAGATGCAGCCCCAGCGAGCGCTGGTCGCCGGGGTGCAGGGGCGCTGGGCGCGGCTCGAGGCCCTGGGCGGTCGTCTCGCCGCTGTTCGATGGCTGCCTCTGACGGCGATTCTTGTTGCCCAGTCGGCTCTGTCGTTGCGGCTCGTGTGGAGCAACTCGGCGTTCACTGACGAATCCCTGTACATCTGGTCGGGACGCCTGGAGTGGGAGCATTGGCTGCACGGGGCGCCGGTTCCCAACTTCCCGAGTTACTTCTCAGGTGCGCCGGTCGTCTATCCCCCGCTGGGAGCCATGGCCGCCGCTCTCGGCGGCCTCTATGCCGCGCGCATCCTGTCGCTGTTCTTCATGCTGTTTGCGACCGTGCTCTTGCACGGAGTGACGCGGCGCCTTTACGACCGGCGCTCGGCAAACTTCGCGGCGGCGGTCTTCGCCGGGCTCGGCGCCACCCAGTTTCTTGGGGCGTTCGCCACGTACGACGCGATGGCCCTCATGCTGCTGGGGCTTGCCACATGGCTTTCCGTGCGCGCCGCCCGGAGCCGTCTGGCCGCTCAGGTTCCCCTCATCTTCTGCGCGGCCAGCGCCCTGGCGCTGGCGGACGCGGCCAAGTACGCGGCAACACTGTTCGATCCCGTCGTTGTCGTTGTGGCCGGGCTGGTGGCCTGGCAGAACAAGGGCCGTAAGGGCGGCGTCATCACAGTCCTGGCCATCTTGTGGGTGCTGGGACTGCTGCTCTTCCTCAGCGTCAGGATCGGCGGCGATTCCTACTGGCGAGGCATCAACACCTCAACGCTTACCCGAGCGCATGGGGGGTCATCGTCGCTGGGGATCGTGGCCGACAGCTTCGGCTGGGTCTTCCTCGCCGTCATCCTGGGGCTGATCGGCTGTGCGGTGGCCATGGTTCGGCAGCATCAGCTCCCGGCGAAGCTGTGTGCGCTCGTGCTGGCGGGCGCCATTGCCCTGGCGCCCGCCAACCAGGCGCGGATACACGTGTTTACCAGCCTCTTCAAGCACGTTGGATTCGGTGCATGGTTCGCTTCGGCAGTGGCCGGGTATGCACTGGCATCTCTCGCCGTGGCAGTTCCCGCAGTCAAGAAGCACAAGGCCCTGATGGTCAGTGCGTGCGCAGCTGCGACCGGCATCCTCGTGGGTGCCCTGCTCGCTCAGACGCACTTCGCTTCCTGGCCAAACACCACGACTCTGGTCGCGCGGATGCGGACCATCCTGCCCGATCACAGGGGCAACATTCTTTCCGCGGACAACGGAAATGTCATCGAGTACTACCTCGAGGACGAGATCGGCGACTCGACCTTCTATGGCACCAGGTTCTTTCATTACCAGGATCCAAACTCTGGAAAGTCCCTCACCAACCTGTCGGCGTACGCCGATGCCATCAGGCACGGTTACTTCTCCGTGATCATTCTGTCTTTTAGCGACACCCGGACAACGGATGAGGCTATCGAGCGGGACATCAAAGCCGACGGCGGTTACACGCAGGTTGCGAGGCTGCCGTACCGGGTTTCCGGAACAGCGAGCGCGTTCCGGATCTGGGTGCGGGAGGGCCCGGGATGACGGCCTCAGCCGCGGCGTCCAGAGGGCGGCACCGGGTTACCTATGTGGTACTTCCGCATCCGCCAAGCAATGATGAGAAGTCCTCCTACGCCTGGCGGTCGCTGCCATTTCTGGCCGCGGCCTTGTGCGTCAGCGCGGTGTGCCTCATCACAGCTCAAGCGTGGCTGGAAATCCGCGAAACAATCATGGTTGGGTTCGCTGGCTATACCGTGCTCTACTTCGCCTACCAGGCCCTGAGCCTTCCGGTAAATTTCGCGGGTCGCAGTTTCGACCTGACGGAGCATGAGGCGCGTGTCAAGGCATGGCAGCCACGCACTTATCCCGGCGTGGATATCTTCCTGCCCATCTGCGGTGAGCCCATCGAAGTACTGGCCAACACGTGGACGGGCGTTTTGGACCTGATCGAGGCGTACCCAGGTCATGCCCAGGCCTTTGTACTCGATGACGGCCCGAGCGACGATGCGGCGGAGGTTGCCCCGACATTCGGGTTCACTTATGTCCGGCGCCCTAACCTGCGCGAGCACAAGAAGGCCGGCAACCTCAACTACGCCTTCGAGCGAACGACCGGCGACCACGTCGTGATCTTTGATGCTGACTTCCGGCCGCGGCCGGATTTCCTGGCCGAGACGCTGCCCTATATGGCAAACCAGGGTGTCGGGATAGTGCAGACCCCCCAGTTCTTCCGGGTCAGCCCTAGGCAGGCGTGGGTTGAGCGGGCCGCAAGCCCAACGCTGGAGGTGTTCTACCGAGCTGTGCAGGTGTCGCGCGACCGGTTTGGGTCAGCCCTGTGCGTTGGCTCCAACGCGGTTTACCGGCGCGCGGCGCTCGAGCCCTGTCGCGGGTTCACCGAGATCCCCTATGCCGAGGACTCGCATACCGGTCTGGACATGCGCTACTACGGCTACCAGCTCACCTATGTCCCCGTCCCGCTTGCGGCCGGAATCTGCCCGTCCACGCTGGATGCCTTCATGCGGCAGCAGTACCGGTGGTGCTGTGGCGCCACCTCGCTGGTGTGGACGAACCATATGTGGCGAGTGGCGATGCCGTTGAAGGCGCGCTTGCCTTATCTCGCCGGCTGGCTCTGGAACCTGACTACAGGGTTGCGGACGCTGATACTGCCGCTGATCCCGATCACCCTGCTTCTCTTCCTGCCAGGCGAAATCCGGCTTCGCAACGCCATATTGCTGATCCCGGCGGTTATCACTAGCTCCGTCCTGTATCCGCTCTGGCACAACGCCCCCTACAGTCCGCGGATCTGGCCGCTCACCATCGCCGTCGGCTGGGCGCAGGTGCTGGCGATCTGGGACTACTCGCGCGGCAAGGTCATGTCCTGGCAGCCCACGCGCGGGCCAGGCAGCGCGTCCGGGCGGTTCTGGTGGGGCGTCACTCTATGGAACGGCACGCTGGCCCTTGCGTGGCTCGGCCTTGCCGTCTGGCGCATCGAGCAGACCGGATCGATCAGGTTCGGCGTTGTGGCCGTGTTCGGCCTCGTCAATGCGCTGATCGTAAGCAGACTGATTTTCCCGGGAGGAAAAGCCGCATGACGACGTCACAGCCGGATTCCGCCGGGCAGTCGCCTCCCCGGCGTTCCCGCGGCACGCGCGCCGTTGTCATCGGCGCGGTACTGATACTTGCGGCAGCACTGATCACGGCCGGCCTGATCAAGGTTTCGAAGCCGATCGGCCCGGCCGCACCAGTCTCGTCGAGCCTCGCGCCCCCGGTCGGAACCTTCAGCCATCATCATGTGAACATCTCGCTGCCCACCGGCAAGGCGGCTTATCTGGGCGCCTACGCCAAGGGCGTCCCAGGCAGCTATGCGCCGGTGACGTCTCTCGCCACGGCTACCGGCGCACACCTGAACGTCGCGCTTTACTACAGCGGCTGGTACGAAAGGTTCCAGCCTGTGTTTGCCATAAAGGCGACCGATAATGGCGCGGTGCCGTTTATCCAGATCGACCCCACCGGCATCCGCTTCCAGGGGATCGTCGACGGCGATTTCGACCATTACCTGAGGATCATGGCCACCGACGTGGCCGGTTACGGCGCGAGGACCGGCCAGGGCGTCATCATCGGCTTCGGGCACGAGATGAACGGACGCTGGTTCTCGTGGGGCTACAAGCACGTCGCCCCGGCGTTGTTCGTGGCCGCCTGGCGGCACATCGTGAACGTGTTCCGGGCGCAAGGTGCGGACGATGTGACCTGGCTGTGGACCGTCAACATCATCGACAAGCGCAACCACATCCCGTCTCCGGATCCGTGGTGGCCAGGCAGTTCGTATGTCACGTGGGTGGGCATCGACGGCTACTACCTCAAGCCGTCATGGAGCTTCGCCTCGCTGTTCGGGCCGACCATCAAGGCCACACGCGCACTTACCCTGGATCCGATACTGGTCTCTGAAACGGGCGCTTCACCCGCTGTGGGCCAGTCCGCGAAGATAAGGGATCTGTTCACCGGTGTCCGTAGATACGGGCTGCTCGGCTTCGTGTGGTTCGACGGCAACGGAACCCAGAACTGGACTCTCAAGGCCCCTGCCTCATTGGCAGCGTTCCGGCAGGGCGCCAGGACGTTCAATGAGGTCAGGCCGTGAGCGATCGGCTGGGCATGACGGCTGGATGCCTTGAGCATGGCGGCTGCGGCGCCTTCGTGCCGAGCGGCCTGGATCTTGGCCAGCGCTGCGGTGAGGTGAAGCGCCACGGATAGGTTGCGGGCGCTTTTTGCTGGCCAGCGTGGAGGGCGGCACCGGCCAGCCGTCGCCGAGGACCCCCGGGACTACCGGCCGCCCCGGCGCCGGTACCGGGCGAAGCTAACCGCTGCGATCTGCGGTGTCGCCGCGGTCGCCGGGCTCATCGTCTTCGTTCTGCAGAGCTCGGACCCCGCCGTGCAGGCAGTTATCCCTAGCCTGCCGACCGCGACGCCGACGCCGCACAGCAAGACCGGCGCGTACATCGGCGTGTTCCAGCGCAGCGCCCCGGAGTCTTATGCCGGGATAACGGCTTTCACGAAGGCGACCGGAGTCAGCCCGCGCGTGGTCTCGTACTACAGCGGATGGATGGAGTCGTTCCAGACCGCTTTCGCAACGCAGGCGGTAAAGCACGGCGCACTGCCGCTCGTCCAGATCGACCCGACGGACATCAGGCTTGCCGCTATCGCATCGGGCCAGTATGACGACTACCTACGCACGTACGCTGACTCTGTGCGTTCGTTCGGTCACAAGGTCATCCTGGGGTTCGGTCACGAGATGAACGGCCCCTGGTACTCCTGGGGCTGGACGCACACGCGCGCGAAGGTGTTCGTCGCGGCATGGCGGCACATCGTCGACGTGTTCCGCCAGCAAGGCGCGAGCAACGTCATCTGGTTGTGGACCGTCAATGTCGACCCTCCCAACGACAACGCCATCCAGAACCCGGCCCGGTGGTGGCCCGGCAGCACGTATGTGAACTGGGTGGGGATCGACGGCTATTACTACAAGCCGTCCTGGACCTTCGCGCCGTTGTTCGGGCCTACCATCAAGATCGTGTACTCGCTAAGCCGGTTGCCGATCCCGATACTCATCTCGGAGGTCGGCGCGCCGAGGGCAGACCAGCCGGCGAAGATCGCCGACCTGTTCGCTGGCATCCGCGCCTACGGACTGCTCGGGTTCGTATGGTTCGACGCCGACGGCAACAAGGACTGGGCTCTCAAGTCCCCGGCAGCGATCGCCGCGTTCCGGCGAGGGGCTAATGCGGTCAACGACGCCCCACCTTGACCGGCCGGGGAGGGCGCGGCTGACCATGCTCGTGGGCGTGGTGGTCGCCGTCGCCGCGGTCACATACGCCATCGTCCGCTTTGCTCCCTCGCCGTCCAGCCCACCGGTCGCGAATGCGACCCTGCCCACCGGCGCCGCTTCCTACCTGGGCGTCTATGAGCACCAGACACCGCACTCGTTCCAGCTGGTAGCCAACTTCGCGACGGTGGCCGGCCGCCAGCCGAACCTCGTCGGGTACTACAGCGGATGGAAGGAGCGTTTCGCGACATCGTTCGCTGAGACGGTCCGCGGGCACGGCGCCGTCACCATCCTGCAGATGGACCCGACCGGCGTCTCCATCGCGGCGATCGCGGCGGGCCGCTACGACGCCTACCTGCGCTCGTTTGCCGACAGCGTGCGGAACTACGGACACGCGGTGGTCATCGGCTTCGGGCACGAGATGAACGCGCCCTGGTATTCCTGGGGCTACGGGCACACGTCACCGGCGGCGTTCGTGGCCGCATGGCAGCACGTCGTGACCGTATTCCGCAAGCAGGGCGCGGACAACGTCACCTGGCTGTGGACGATCAACGCGGACACCCCCATGACCGGGCCCATCGGCTCCTGGTGGCCCGGCGCCGGCTACGTCACGTGGGTCGGCATCGACGGATACTACTACCAGCCGTCCGACACCTTTGCCAGCGTCTTCGGCAAGACCATCGGCCAGGCGCGGGGCATCGCCGACAAACCGGTGCTGCTGTCCGAGACAGCCGTCGGCCCTGAGGCAGGCCAGGCTCTGAAGATCCCCGGCCTGTTCACCGGGATGCGCCAGTACAAAACGCTCGGGCTGGTGTGGTTCGACATCGCCCAGAACGAGGGGCTCTACCACCAGAACTGGCGCATCGAGGACAGCCCCGCGGCCCAGGTGGCGTTCCGGGCCGGGGCCTCAGCCTTGCGGCTGACCCGCTTCTGACCTCACGAGGGCCGATCGCATCCCGCCGGAGCCCGGTCGGACGGCGCCGCGGCGGCACTGCTCAGGTCGGCACTCCCGGCCGCTATCGGCTCGTTGCGAAGCCGTCCATTCCACGCAAGACGAAGCCGGAACGGGACGACGGGCCGGTGGACGGCCACCAGCCGCCCTAGCCAGGACTGGACGACCAGCACGACGACGAGGATCAGCGCGGCAACGATGCCGTCCATCCAGTAGTGGTTGGCAGTGACGACCACCGCCAGTGTGGTCGCTACCGGGTACAGCACCACGAGCCAGCGCCACCGGGACCGGGCCGCGGATATCACCATGATCGCGACCAGGATCGCCCAGCCGACGTGCACCGACGGCATCGCGCCCAGCTGGTCCGGGTTGAACCCGGCGGTCTGCTGGTAGACCGACTGGTGGTAGAGCACGGCGGTGTCGACCATGCCGGTGCCCGGCAGCATCCGCGGCGGCGCGACCGGGATCAGCTGGATCAGCAGGCACGCACCGGTGAGCGCCGCCAGCGTGGTTCTGCGCCGGACGTAGACGCCGCGGTGCCAGATGAACAGCCAGATCAGGCACGCGATCAGGACCGGGAAGTGCAGGACGTCGTAGTACAGGTTGAAGGCCTGCACGAGCAGCGGATGGGGCACGAACAGCCGCTGCACGCTGGCCTCGCTCGGGAGGTGCAGGTCCCGCTCGAGGTGCCAGATCCAGCGTCCCCGCGCCAGTGCGCCGCCCGGCCCCATGACCGAGAAGGAGCCCGCGAACTGCCAGAGCGTGAACAGCCCGAACACGAGCGCGCTCTCCTGAGTGAAGGTGGCGACGCCGGCCAGCTGCGGACGCCGGACCAGATGCAGCACGACAGCCACGGCCGCCAGACAGCAGGTAACGACCCCGGCTTGCTGCCAGGACAGCTCAAGATTTGGCACGCGCCAGCGATCCTCCTGCTGCGCACCCCAGCCGGGCACGAGCCCGGACGCATGCTTCACCCCGCCGCCACTTGTCGTTCATGTGGATCAGCGTAATCACCGGGGGCGGATCACCAGAGCCCTGGTTCGCTGTGCAGCCCGGCTAAGCGGGCCCGACCTGACCGTTCTGCCGGGACTCCCGGCTGAGCGAGGACGGGTCTGGCTCCTGCCGTGGCAGCAGCACCTCGGCGGAGACGTCGGCACCGAGCCGGACGGTGTCACCGTCGGCCAGGCGAACGGTGGCCCCCGGCAGCACCCGGTCGCCGTTCACGAACGTCCCGTTCGTGGAGTGCTCGTCGCGGATCGTGGCGTGGCCCGAGTCGTCGACGGTGACCGTCGCGTGACGCCTCGACACGTTATCGAACTCTGCGAACGCGGCGGCGACCAGCGATTCCGCCGGGTCGCGGCCGAGGAGCAGGGAAGTCCCGGCCGGCACCTCTACGTTGCCGGTGGGGAATGCGAGCCTGAGCACGGCGGCGGAGATAGAGCCTGTCGTCTCCTCATGCCGCATATATTCCTGCATGACCGTCGCGGGCGCCGGGGGATCCTCATCCGGCCCCCGCCGCGGCAGGTTGGCACCGCAGG
The DNA here is from genome assembly GCA_963778075.1 of uncultured Actinomycetota bacterium. Taxonomy (GTDB): domain Bacteria; phylum Actinomycetota; class Actinomycetes; order Streptosporangiales; family Streptosporangiaceae; genus JASHPR01. The sequence continues at coordinate 951,540 of CAVZTJ010000003.1, forward strand.
TAAAGCAGATGAGGTCGTCCGGCTTGACGTGGGCCGCGCAGGCGGGACAAGTCAGGGCCATCATCGACGTCCTCCCGGACAGCTATCTGATCTCGGTAATACTCGGCACGCACGAGAGCGTAACGCGCGGGACCGACTCCGCGGGCCACGGGGCCGCAGAGAACGCCCCGCCGTCGGCTCCGCAAGTAGCATCGCTGGCATGGGGGCATCGCACTGACACCCGGCCAAAATCTGCAAAGGGGCAGAGATGATCAGCTACCGGCTGAGTGATGAGCACGAGGATCTCCGGCTGATCGTGGCCGAGTTCGCGCGCGACGTGGTGGCACCGGTGATCGGCGGCTTCTACGAGCGACGCGAGTTTCCGTATGAGATCGTCGCGCGGATGGGCAAGCTTGGCCTGTTCGGCCTGCCGTTTCCCGAAGAGTACGGCGGGATGGGCGGCGACTTCTTCGCCCTGTGCATCGCGCTGCATGAGCTGGGCCGGGTCGACTCGTCGGTCGCCATCACCCTCGAGGCGGGGGTGGCACTCGGCGCTATGCCGATCTACCGGTTCGGCAGCCAGGAGCAGCGCGAGCGCTGGCTTCCCGATCTCTGCCGGGGGGAGCGGCTGGCGGCCTTCGGCCTGACCGAGCCCGGAGGCGGGTCAGATATCCCCGGTGGCATGCGGACGACCGCAAGGCTGGTGAGGGGGGATAGTGAAGGGGGAACCGGGAGGGGGGCGGGGGGCGGCGAATGGGTAATCGACGGGTCGAAGGCGTTCATCACCAACGCGGGCACGTCGATCACGTCCCTCGTCACCGCGCTCGCGATCACCGGCGGCTCGGGTGAGAGGCGGGAGATCTCCGCGATCATCGTCCCTTCCGGTACCCCGGGATTCACGGTAGCGCCGGAGTACTCGAAGGTCGGCTGGTGCGCCTCGGACACCAGGGAACTCTCGTTCGCGTCGTGCCGGGTGCCGGAGGCCAACCTCCTTGGCGAGCAGGGCCGCGGCTACGCCCAGTTTCTGCAGACCCTGGACGAGGGGCGGGTCGCAATCGCCGCGCTGTCGGCCGGGCTGGCGCAGGGCTGCGTAGACGAGTGCCTGCGGTACGTCAGCGAGCGCTCGGCCTTCGGTCACCGGCTCGGCCACTACCAGAACATCCAGTTCAAGATCGCTGACATGGACGTGCGCGCGCATGGGGCGACGATCGCCTGGTACGACGCGGCCGCCAGACTGCAGGCGGGCGAGCCGTTCAAGAAGCAGGCCGCGATCGCGAAGCTCATGGCGTCGAATGCGGCCATGGACAACGCGCGCGACGCGACACAGATATTCGGCGGATACGGGTTCATGAACGAGTTCCCCGTCGCGAGGTTCTACCGGGACGCCAAGGTCCTGGAGATCGGCGAGGGAACGTCGGAGGTCCAGCGGATGGTCATCGCCCGCCAGCTTGGGCTCGGCAAGACCGGTTCCAGTGGCGGAGCGGATGGCGCGTGACATTCGCCTCCCTGTTCGGCATGCTTATGGCAGGTTGCGACAGCAGGAGGGAGCAGCCATGAGCCCCCGTGTGCGTTCGGCAGGGGTGGGCCGTGGCGGGTAATGGTGTTCCGCCGCGCGAGGGGCCGCCTCCCGGGCGTGGCATGCCGCCGGTCCTCGGCCAGCCCACGGGTCGCGGGGGGAGGTCGCTGGTCCGGCCGTATGCGGTGACGGGGGGCCGGACTAGGCCGCGTACGCAGCTGGAGATCGAGGCGATGGTCGTGGCTGCGCATTATGAGGCTCGGGATTTGTCGGTGCTGAGCCCGGAGTGCCAGGCGATTTTGGGGTTTTGCCGGGATTGGCGGTCGGTGGCGGAGATCTCGGCGGTGTTGCGGATGCCGCTGGGGGTGGCCCGGATCTTGATCGCTGATATGGCGGCGGAGGGGCTGGTGCGGATTCAGCAGCTGGATCACGCGGACGGCCGGCCAGACGTCCCGCTGCTGGAGCGGGTGCTCAGCGGACTTCGCAGGCTGTGATCGGCGGGCATCCCGCTGCTAGGCAGGCGGTCCCGGCCGCCCAGGCCATCGCCGGTAAAGGTTGTGTTCCACGCCGAGCTGATCCAGGACCTTGCCACAGGAATGTCGCAGCAGATCGTCGATGGTCGAGGGCTGGTGGTAGAAGGCCGGCACCGGGGGGAGCACGATCGCCCCGGCCAGCGTCACGGTCTCCATGTTGCGGATGTGGATGTAGCTGAGCGGTGTCTCCCTGGTGACCAGCACGAGCTTGCGCCGTTCCTTCAGGGTGACGTCCGCCGCCCGGGTCAGCAGATTGTCGGAGTTCCCGGTGGCCACCGCCGCCAGCGTGCGCATGGAGCACGGGATCACGACCATCCCCATGGTCAGGAAGGAGCCGGAGGAGATGGCCGCGCCAAGGTCGGCCGGGTCGTAGACGGCATCGGCGAGCTTCTCCACATCGGCCGGATCGGTACCAAGCTCCAGCTCGATGCTGCGCCGGGCGCCGCCCGACAGCACCAGGTGCGTCTGGATGGGCTGCTCGAGGCCCCGGATCGCGTGCAGGAAGGCGACGCCGAGCTGCGGGGCGCTGGAACCCGATATCCCGACCACAAGTCGGTTACTCCTGGGAAGTGTCATCAGCTAGCCTCTGGCCGTAATGCGGCATGGACACCAGTACATCCCGAATTCTATGCTGGCGTGGATCGTCGGCCTGAGGGGAGACGAACAGCCGGATGTCCGTCTTCGACCTGCGCCAGTGGCTGGCGGACGCGGAGCGGGCCGGTGAGCTGCAGCAGATCCTTGGCGCTGACGCAGTACTGGACATCGGGGCGGCCAGCCAGCTCAACTACCGGCGGAAGCACCCGCGCGCGCTGCTCTTCGATGAGATCGCCGGGCATGCGGCAGGTCAGCGGGTTCTGACGTCGAGCCTGTCCAGCCCTGCTCTTATGGGAATGTCGCTCGGGCTCGGAGCCGGTCTCGATGACCAGGGCCTGGTCGAAGCGCTGCGGGGCCGCCCCGCCCAATGGGCGGCGGACGCGCCACGTCATGCGGCCACACAGGTCGGCGGCGGCCCGGTCTTCGACAACGTCTCGGCCCCCGGCGACATCAACCTGCTGCGCTTCCCGTGCCCGCTCTGGCACGAGCTGGACGGCGGCCGGTACATCGGGACCGGGTGCGCCGTCGTCACCAGCGACCCGGATACCGGGGTGGTGAACGTGGGTGCCTACCGGATCCAGGTCCAGGATGACGGCGCGGCGGCCAGCATCAACATGGAGCCCGGCAAGCATGGGGCGCAGCACGTTCGGGCCTGGTTTGCGAAGGAGGGCCGGGCACCGGTCGCGGTCTCCCTCGGCCACCACCCGGTGTTCCTGCTGGTGGCGGGCACCGAGGTGCCGCTGGGAATCAGCGAGTTCGACTACGCCGGCGCGATCCTGGGGGAGCCGGTGCCGGTGGTGAAGTGCCCCGACACCGGGCTGCCGGTGCCCGCCGAGAGTGAGCTGGCGTTCGAAGGCTGGCTCTATCCAGACCGGACCCGGCCCGAGGGCCCGTTCGGCGAGTGGACCGGTTACTACTCCGGCGGGGTCACGCCCGTCCTCACCGCGGAGGTCACGGGCCTGTTTCACCGCAGTGACCCAGTCAGTCTCGGTGCACCGCCCGGCAAGCCGCCGCATGACTACTCTTATATGCGGTCGGTGATGAAGTCCGCGATGGCCGCCGACGCCCTTATCTCCTCCGGCCTGCCCGGAGTGACCGGGGTCTGGTGCCACGAGGCTGGCGGTGGCCGGTCGATCATCGCTGTTGCGCTCGAGCAGCGCTATGCCGGGCACAGCCGCCAGGCCGGGTACCTGGCCGCTCAGCACCCGGTGACCGCGTACATGAACCGGCTGGTCATTACCGTCGACCATGACGTCAACGCTCGTGACCTGGACGAAGTCATGTGGGCGGTGGCAACCCGCTGCGACCCCCAGCGGGACATCGACATCATGCGCTACTGCTGGGGCAGCCGGGTCGACCCGCTCCTGCTGCCCGGCGAGCCCCGCTACAACAGCCGGGCGCTCATCGACGCCTGTCGCCCGTACGAACGGCTGGCGGACTTCCCGGCCGTGGCCGAGGCCAGCGCCGATCTGCTCCGCCGCGCCGTCCAGCGGTGGCCGGACCTGGCCGAATGAGCACGCCGGCGAGATCCGCCACCGCGCCGGCCGTCGCGGTCGTCGGTGCCGGGGCGGTCGGCGCGGTGTTCGGGTGGCGCCGTTTGCCGGGCCAGCCACAGTGCTGCCCACGGTCATCTGGTGCCCGGCAGAGCCAGCCGGGCCCGGGCTGAATCGAAAATCGGTCCTAATTCGCCAGCATGCCCCGGCGCGGATGCTGGTCGCCGACGCGCCTGCGGGCCACCGTCGCCAGGCCCCGGCACCCCCGGCGACCGCTGAGGCTGTCCCGCGGCTACGTGGTGGCCGCGGCCCGCTGCCCGCGGACAAGCCGGCCGACCTCGGCCCGCAGGTTCACGAACGCCGGAAGTTCCTTGGTGGCGATCTGATCGCGCGGCTGGGGGAGCTGCACGGCCAGGTCTGCGCTTACCCGCCCGGGCGTCCCGGTCATGACGATGACCCGGTCGCCGGTGTACACGCTCTCGTCGATGTCGTGAGTGACCAGCAGGATGGTCATCTCCCGGTCCCGGCGCAGGCTCAGCACGAGGTCTTCCAGGTCTTCCCTGGTCTGCGCGTCGACGGAGCCGAACGGCTCGTCCATGAGCAGCAGGACCGGCGCACAGGCGATCGCCCGGGCGATCGCCACCCGCTGCTGCATACCGCCGGAAAGCTGCCAGGGGTACCGGTGCCCGGTGCCGCCCAGCCCGACAGCCTCCAGCGCGTCCTCCGCGGTCCTGCGCCGCTCGGCCCGGCTGGCCTGGGTGCGGAGCAGCGGCAGCGCGACGTTGTCGCGGACGCTCAGCCATGGGTACAGCGAGCGGGAATAGTCCTGGAACACCACGGCGAGCCCTTCGGGCACCACGGCGTCCACCACCGCGCCGTTCACCCTGATCGTGCCGCGGGTAGGCCGCTGCAGGCCGGCGATGCACCGCAGCACGGTGGACTTGCCGCAGCCCGAGGCGCCCACGATGCTGACGATTTCCCCCTTTTCGGCCTTCAGGCTTATCCCGTCGACGGCCAGGTACGTGCCGCCGCCTCGCCCGTACGAATGGCCCAGGTCCGTTATCTCTAGCACCGCGATCCGTTCCTATGGGTTGCGTCAGCTTGCGAGCCGCCGAGCGCCGCGGTGCCAGGCAAGCACGAAGTGCTCCACGCCAAGGACGGCTGCGTTCAGGACGTATCCGAGGATGCCGAGCAGCACTATCCCCGCCCATAGCGCGGTTAGCTGGTAGTTGCTGCTCGCGTTGTTCATCAGGTACCCGATGCCGTCGGTGCTCCCGGTGAGTTCGGCCACGACCATCAGGACCAGGGCCAGCGAGACACTGATCCGCAGCCCCGCGAAGAACTTGGGCAGGGCGGCGGGCACGATGAGCTTGATCAGCCGCTGTCTCGCGGTGAGGCGGAACACCCGCGCGGTCTCCACCTGCACGGGATCGACCGTCCGTGCCCCGTCGATCGTGTTGACCAGGATCGGCCAGACGATCCCGAACGTGATGAACGCGATCTCCATCTGGTCGCCGAGCTTGAACAGCACGATGAACACCGTGACCAGGGCTACCGGCGGCAGTGACCGCCCGAAGTGCAGCAACGGCTCCAGGTAGCCGGAGATGACCGGGGACCGCCCAATCGCGATCCCGGCGGCCAGGCCAACCACGATGGAGATCCCGAGGGCGATGCCGACCCGGCCCAGGCTCGGCAGGATGTTGCCGATGGCGCTCGAGGTCAGGGCCAGGTGGCGGGCAGGCCCGGAGAACCACAGGTGGTACATCTCCGCCACGATCGCTGAGGGCGGCGGGAAGAACGGGCTGTGCCGCCACTCGGCCAGCCCCTGCCAGGCCAGCGCCCCGGCCGCGAGCACCGCCCAGCGCCAGAGCCAGCGCGTCGTCGCGGCGGCGAGCCTGCTCATCGCCAGACCTCGGATTCCTCGAGGAGCGAGCGGTGCCACGGTATGAAGCGGCGTTCGCCCCAAAGCAGCAGCGCGTTCAGGGCCAGGCCGAGCACGCCCGTCCACAGGGCGGCGGCGAGAACGGGGTTGATGTTGCCCGCCGTGTTCTCGTCCGCGATGAACGCCCCGATCCCGTTGCCGTCGATGCTGCCGGTGAGCACGCCGGTAGCGATGCTCACGATGATCGCGATCGACGAAGCGACCCGGACTCCGGTGGCGATGAAGGGGGCGGCGGCCGGCAGGCTGACCCGCCGGATCACGGCCAGGCGCCCGAACCCAAAGGCGCGCAGCGTCTCCTTTGCCAAGGGATCGACGTCGTCCAGGCCGTAGATCGTGTTGAACAGCACCGGCCAGATCGACGCGTACACGACCAGCGTGATATTCATCCGCTGCCCGGGGCCCAGCACCAGGGCTGCCAGCGGGATGAGCGCGACAGCGGGAATCGGGCGCAGGAACTCAACGATCGCTCGCGTGGCGCTGCGGACTCCAGGCACGCTGCCAAGGATCAGGCCGAGAGGCACGCCCACGGCCACCGTGATGGCCAGGCCCGCCGCCCACGCGTCGAGCGTCGCGGCGGCGTCGGCAAGAAACTGGGTGTTGCCGAGTAAGCCGAACGCCTGGCCGAGTACGGTCGATATCAGCGGCAGTGCCTTGCTGATCACGCCAATTCTGCCGAGCAGTTCCGCGAGACACAGGAAGATCGCCACTCCGGCAAATCCGCGAAGCCATACCGAGCGCCGGACTCGCTGCGCTGGCGGCGCTGCCCCGATGTGATCGCTCGTCGCCACGTTCCACCCAACTGATGCCAAAACCTTTTCGGATGCTATGTGGCAGAATACCGATGATCGACTTCATTCGACGTTACATCCCGGTAAGGGTATCTCCAAGCGATAACGCTCCACTTCGAGGGCATACGCGGAGATCTCTCGCTGATCGCCGGGCCTCACGCAGCTCGCCAGATTGTGAGGGGTGCCGTGGAAGACTTGCGGGCCTGGCTTGATTACATGCGGTCGCGCGACCTCGTTTGTGAGGTGCTGGGCGCGGATCCCTACCTGGAGGTGGGAGCCGTCACCGACCTGAATGCCAAGCAGGGCAAGCGGGTGCTGCTCTTCGACGAGATGAAGGGCTATGCCCGTGGCTTCCGCATCCTCACCGGCTCGCTGCTGGATGCCGAACGCGTCAGCTACACGCTCGGCTGCGGCTGGCAGGGTGACAGTCAGGCGCTCGTGCGGGCGCTGCGGTCGCGGCTGCGGAACCCTTCGGAAACCGGGACGGTCCGCCGCGCCAGCGCTGGCGCCGCCGGGCCGCTCATGCGCAACGAGCTACGCGGAGCGGATGTGGACCTGTCCATTTTCCCGGCTCCGCAATGGCACGAGCTCGATGGCGGCCGTTACCTCGGCACGTTCGACGCTGTGGTCACCCGGGACCCGGACACCGGGTGGGTGAACGTCGGGACCTACCGCATGATGGTCCACGACTCGCGGCGGCTGTGCCTCTTCGTCAACGCCAGCCACCACGCCCGGCTGCATATTGACAAATACCAGCGTCGCGGCGAGCGGGCACCGGTTGCCGTGTCCCTCGGCCATCATCCGGCGCTTGGGGCCCTGGGGGGCATGGAGTTGCCGGCCGGGGTATGCGAGTACGACGTGCTCGATCAGCTGCATGGAGGCCTAGAGCTGGTCCAGGCGCCGGTGACCGGGCTCCCGGTCCCGGCGGCCAGCGAGATCGTGATCGAGGGTTACCTGTCGTCCGGCACCGTGCCCGAAGGCCCATATGGCGAGTTCCTCGGCTACTACGCGGGCGGCATGATGCAGGTGCCCACCGTCGAGGTGGAGGCTGTCTACTACCGCGACGACCCCATCATCCTCGGCACGTGCGCGGGCATCCCGCCGTACGACTATTCGTACTTTCGCTGCCCGATGCGGTCAGCGATGATCTGGGATGCCCTGGACGATGCTGGGGTGCCAAACGTCGTCGGCGTGTGGTGCCACGAGGCGGGGTACACGCGCGCCTTCAACGTCATTGCCATCGACCAGGCATATCTCGGTCACGCCCAGCAGGCGGGACTCGTGGCGGCGCAGGTCAGGGAGGGCGCCTTCGGCGGCAAGTACACCGTGGTGGTCGACGACGACATCGACCCGAGCAACACCGAACAGGTGCTGTGGGCGATCTGCACCCGAACAGACCCGCACGATTCCATCGAATTCATCAGGAACTCCTGGGGCATGGCACTCGATCCCATGGTGGAGCGGCCCGATGGAGGCCGGCTCGACACACTGCCGATGTCCCGCGCGATCATCAACGCCTGTCAGCCGTACCGGCGCCGGGTGCTCGGCCAGTTTCCGCGGTCGGTTACCGTCCCGCCAGAGGTCGCAGCCCGGGTGACCGAGCGGTACCCGCAGGTATTCGGCAAGCCAGCCTGACGTCAGCTGCCGACCAGCCTGCTCACGTCGAAGGGCCGCTTGATCTCGCCGAACGTGAGCATGAGGTCGGCCACCTGGCTGATCTTGACAGGATCCACCGTGGTGGGGAAGGTGCCGGTGGCCATCACGTCCGCGACCTGGGGCGAAAGGTGCAGGCTTGCCGCGAGGGCGCGCTGCAGGTCGGCCGGGTTGGTGTCGGCGAGGGTGGCACCCTCGGCGATGGAAGCCGCGAACTCGCCGGCGGTCTTCTTGTTACTCTTCAGCCACTTCGCAGTGACTGTGTACCCGGAAGTCAGCAGGCCCTGGGCGGCCCCCTGGTCGGTGTCGGCGATCACCTCGGCGCCGTACTTCTGCTGGATGTCGGTGCAGTAGGGCTCGACGCAGTAGGCGGCGTCCACCTGGTGGGCCGCCAGCGCGGCACCCATGTCCGGGAAGCCCATTATCTTGACCGTGACCTCGCTCGGCTTCATGCCATACGAGGCCAGCACGGAATCGACAAGCAGCGGCGAGTCCCCGATCGGCGCGTTTTCGGCGATCGTCTTGTGCCTGAGCTGAGCGGGGTCGGTGATGCCCGACCACTTCATCGCCAGGATCTCGTTAACACCAGGGCTGAGCGTGAGCCCGCTTGCCAGCAGCCGGAACGAGCCGGTGCCGCCAACTTCCGCCATGATGAAGCTGGGAAGCTGCCCGGAAGCGATGTTGATGCTGCCCTTTGCCATCTCGGGCAGGATGTCGCTGGTGCTCTGGATGGCACGGATGGTCACGTGCAGTCCGTGTGCGGCGAAGATGCCGTGCTCCTGCGCGATGTACATCGCGGCGCCGGTCTCCGCGGGCACGGCTCCGACCACCACGTTTGCCTTCTGCCCGGCGCTCGCCGGGCCTGATGTGCCCGGCGAACTGCACGACGCTGCCAGCGTCAGCGCAAGCACGCTCAGGGCGGCCGTTGTGACTAGTTTCCCGCTCGGGGTCCTCATGTTTGCTCCTTGGATGCCGGAGACTGCCCGGCCGGTCCGGGCCCGGCGGCTGCGGCTCACGGCCGGCCGCCGGGCCCGGGGTTACCGCTATGACTTGGTGAGTGAAGCCACGTTGAAGCTTCCTTTGAGCTCGCCGAACTTGACCATCAGGTTCACGACCTGCTGCAACTTGGCCTGGTTGACGGAGGTGGGGAAGGTGCCGATGGCCACCGAGCCGGCGACCGCCGGGGTGATGTGCAGACTGGCGACGAGCGCCTTGGAGAGGTCGGCACGGTTGCTGTCAGCGATCTTGCTGGCCTCGAGGATCGAGGCCGTGAACGCGGCGGCGGTCTTCGGGTACTTCTTCATCCACGCCGTGGTTGCCGTGTATCCGGCGGTCAGCATGCCCTGTGCGGCCCCCTGGTCAGTGTCGGCGATCACCACGGCGCCGTACTTGGCCTTGATCTCGGTGCACGAGGGCTCCGTGCAGTAGACGGCGTCCACCTCGTGCTGCGACAGCGCAACGCCCATATCAGTGAACGGAATGACCTTGTGAGTCACCTTGCTCGGGCTGACCCCCGCGTCGGCCAGCACCACGTCGGTCAGCAGAGCTGAGTCTCCGGTCGGTGCGTTGACCGCGAGTGACTTCCCCTTGAGCTGGCCCGGGGTGGTGATGCCAGAAGACTTCAGCGCGAGGATCTCGTTGACGCCGGGGCCGAGCGTGAGTCCGCTCGCCAGCAGGTGGAACGAGCCGACCCCGTGAGCCTGGGCGGCGATGAACGTCGGTATCTGCCCGGACGCTATGTCGACGGCGCCGGACAGCATGTCGGGGACGATCGTGGTGGTGCTGGTGATGCTCTTCACCGTCACGCGAAGTCCGTGCTTGGCGAAGATGCCCCGCTCTTGCGCGATGAACATGGCTGCGCCGGTCTCCGCGGGCACGGCGCCGACCACAAGGTTCGTCTTCTCCAGGCCGCTGCTCGCCGGCGACAAGCTTGATGAGCTGCCGCACGCCGCGGCCAGCGCTAACGGGAACACGCCCAGGACGGCGGTTGCGATGAGCTTCCTAGCGCTGGTAATTCTCATGACGCTCCTAGCGGGGTTAAGAACTCGGAATGGCGCGAAAGCTCATCGGGGGCACGGGGCGCAGCATCGTACGGGCAGCCTGTCGTGGGCACGGTGACCGATCCGGTGAACTACATCGCGGTATGGCACGCTGTATCGTCAATGGTCGCGGTCGTGATGATAAACGGTTGAAGCGTATCCTAAATCAGGGCTCAGAGCCTTATATTGGCAAATGTCACATCGTGACTATTCTGTAGCTGTTCACGATCGCCTGCCGCAGTTGCTTACGGGCGTCCGCCGCAGCTGTTCACGCCGACCTGCCGCAGTTGCTTACGGGCGGCTGCCGCAGTTGCTCACGCTGGCCTGCCGCTCGGTCGTGCACCGCGCCTTCCGATGGCGGCCGATTCCCGGCCCGAGCTACGTCCAGGTAGCAGCGATCGCTCTGCTGTAGGTTGTTCACACGACTTCGGGGCGGTAGCTCAGCCGGTCAGAGCAGCGGACTCATAATCCGCCGGTCGTGGGTTCGAGCCCCACCCGCCCCACGGCGGTGACCGCGCTGGCAGCGCCGGGGCGGCCTCGCCTGGTCGATCACTCGGCGTAAATCAAGAGACGGCCGGTCGCTCCGGCCGCACCCGGGTGACTCCGGTCGCGCTCCGGTCGCTCCGGTCGCTCCGGCCGCACCCTGGTCGCTCCGGCCGTGTCGCGGGAGCTGCGGAGGCTACGGGAGCTGCGCAGACTAATGTGTTTTGACCATGTATGGGATACTTTGGTAGGGTATTTTCGCCGTCGGCCGGCCGGGCCGTACCGCTGCCTTCCTGGGCAAAGGCGGTGGCCCTGAGGAGAAGGCCGGAGTAGTGTGCATGCGCCATAGCATGTGATGGCGTCAAGCAACAGAGTTGCTCGAGTGTCGCAGGGGCCGCTCGGCTAAGTGCCGAGGCCGGTACCACTCAAACTAAATCTCCAGCCAGCATCGATTACATGTCCGTATCCGTTTTGTGCGGCTAGGGTTGCTCTAAGCTCTCCTGTGCTGTGGCGACCTACCGGGGAAGGAGGACGGATGCCGTCCGACTCCTTGTCTGGCATGTCGGCATGTATTCCGAAGTTTTCCCAACGCCGCGAGGTGAGGGCGTAGTGCGCACACGTCCGACCGACCAGTCTGGCGCCGGGTCCGCACCTGTCGTCGATCAGGCTCCCGAGTCGCCTGAAGCTGTCGGTGCGCAGGGCGGACCGAGGGAGGACGCGGAGCGCAGCGCAGCCGCGAGGGGATCCCGCTTCGCGCTCCGTAACTGGCGCGTGAGCTGGCGACTTATCGCACTGATCGCCATCCCGACCGTCACGGCCATGGCCTTCGGCCTGGTACGTATCCAGGAAGCCATGAAGAGCGCCGCCTCGGACCAGCGGGTGGAGCAGATGGCGAGCCTGGGCAGCGCCGTTACCCACCTCGCTTTCGCGATGGAGGATGAGCGCGACGGCCTTGCCGGTTACATCGCGCATGAACAGAAAGGGTGCCCTGCATACACCAACCGGGGCTCCGACGTCGGCTCTGAACGCGGACTATGCACGGACTAATGCTGCAGCCGCCCAAGTCACGAGCCTTTCCAGCGGGATCACCAGCAATTCAGCCTTCCCCACGCAGGTCAAGACCGACCTGTCCGCGGTGCTGGATCGGGTCGCCGACCTGCCGCACTACCGCTCCGCAGCGGTCAGCAGTCTGGCTCCCTCGCTCAACATCGTTGGCGACTACTCCGAGGCGATCGCTGACCTGTTCACGCTCAACGACCAGATCTCGCAGGGCAGCAGCGACGCCACGCTGTCCAACACCGTCCGCGCCCTTGGGGCGCTGTCCCGGACCGAGGACGAGGCGTCGCAGCAACGCGGCATCCTGTATGCGACGCTGCTCAACGGGCAGTTCGAGCCCGGCGCCGAAGGCGCCCTGTCCAGCGCGCTGGCGGCCCAGCAAGCGGAACTCCAGGAGTTCCAGAGCGCAGCGACCATCGGCGAGCAGCAGATCTACAGCAACACGGTGGCCGGCCCGCCGGTCGATGATGCCCAGGAAATGGAAAAGCAGGCGATCGCCAGCGGCGGCAGCGGTGGCGGCAGCGTCGTGGTCAGCCTGCCGCCCGGCTCGCCGCGGTCGGCCTCTCCGGCCGCGGTGTGGAACAGCGACATGACGGCCACCTTGACGGACATGCGCAAGGTGCAGCAGGGCCTGGTCAAATCGATCATCGGGCAGAGTCAATCGCAGCACAGTGCGCTGACGCGGACCGCCGTGGAGACCGGGATCGTTGTTCTGGCCGTCCTGATCGTGGTCCTCATGATCACGATCATCGTGGCCAGGTCCATGGTCCGGCCGCTGCGCAAGCTGCGTACCGGGGCACTGGAGGTGGCCGGGCTCCGTCTCCCCGATGCGGTGCGCCGGATGAGCGAGACCGACGGCGAGGGCGTATCGCTCGAGGTCGAGCCGATCGACGTCAACTCCTCGGACGAGATCGGTGAGGTGGCGCGGGCGTTTGATCAGGTGCACCGGGAGGCGCTGCGGCTGGCGGCGAACGAGGCCGCGCTGCGCGGGAACGTCAACGCGATGTTCGTGAACCTCTCCCGCCGCAGCCAGTCGCTCGTGGAGCGGCAGATCCGGCTGATCGACGATCTTGAGCAGGGTGAGCAGGACCCGGAGCGGCTGTCGAGCCTGTTCCAGATGGACCACCTGGCCACCCGCATGCGCCGCAACTCGGAGAACCTGCTGGTGCTCGCGGGGCATGACGAGTCCAGGCGCTGGAACCAGCCGGTGGCGCTCGTGGACGTGCTCCGTGCGGCCCTGTCCGAGATCGAGCAGTACGAGCGGGTCACCCTGAACGTGCAGCCGGGCATCGCGGTACGCGGGCAGGCGGTCAGCGACGTCGTGCACCTGACCGCCGAGCTGGTGGAGAACGCCACCTCGTTCTCGGCCGCGGACACGCCGGTCACGATCGCCGGTCACCTGCTCAGCAGTGGGGGAGTGCTGCTGGAGATCACCGACCAGGGTGTCGGCATGGGGGCCGAAGAGATGGCCCACGCCAACTGGCGCCTGGACAACCCGCCGGTGGTGGACGTCGCGGTCTCGCGTCGCATGGGCCTGTTCGTGGTGGCCAGGCTGGCCGCCAGGCACGGCATCCGGGTCCGGCTGCGTCCCGCGGCCTCCGGCGGTCTCATTGCCCTGGTCTGGCTGCCCGACGAGACGATCATGCACGAGACGCCGGACGACACGCCAGGCATGCGCCGGGACTCGATGTCGGAATCCGCGCTCGGGCCGTTCGCCGACGGGGCCTTCGCCGGAGTCGGCGTCGGGACGAACGGCGGCTCGACCAGCATCTGGGGAGACGACGGGCGCTCGATCGCCGAGCAAGAGGTCGATGCGGCAAGAACGCCGAGGTTCGCTCCGCTGCGGGCGGACGCCGCGGACACCGGCGGCCTCAGCGCCCTCGGCCCGAAGCGCATTCCAGGTGCCGGGCCCAGGCCAGGCGGCTGGGCGACGACCGGGCCGATACCCGTCTTTCGTACCGTGCCAAGGCCAGCCGACGGCGAGCCCGAGCCAGGGATGACGGCGCCCCAGCCCCTGGTGACCGGACCTCAGTCGTTCGTGACCGGGCCGCCGCAGCAGCCGGCGACGACCGGGCCGGAGGCAGAGCCCGAGGCGGCACCCAAGGCCGAGATGCCGGAATCGGACAGGCCTACCGCGGCTTTGCCCACCGCCGCTTCGCCCGCCGCCTTCGACTTCGGTAGCGGACCGGTCCCGGTCGGCGGCAACGGGTCTGATTCGTCCCTTACCGCCCCGCATCCCGTTCTCGGGGCGCCTGCCAGCGTCGATACCAGCTTGACCTTCGGCGGAGTGATCGTTCCGCCCGCTAACGGAAGCGGCGCGGAGCACCGGCTGCCGATATTCGAGGCGGTGGAGTCAGACTGGTTCCGCCGGGGCCGGCCGTCGGCAGGCCGACGACCACTGAGCAGGAGCCAGAGCAGAGCAACGGATGGGCTACCTCTCCGGCCGACGAGGGCTGGCGCGCTGCCCAGGCCGTAAGTGCCCCGTCGTCGAGCGGCGTGACATCCGCCGGGCTCCCGAAGCGGGTACCGCAGGCAAATCTCGTCCCGGGGGCCGCTGGCTCGGTCGCCGGGTCATCTCCGGCGACGACACCGTCCAGGTCGGCGGCTGCGACGCGGGAGCGTTTCGCTAGTTTCCAGCGGGGCGTTAAGGAGGGCCGCGCCGCTGCGGGCCAGGCCGAGTCCGACGATGGAGAGGATGAGGGTACAGCATGAGGTGGCATGGGCTCGTTGTTGCGGTCATGCTTGGGGCTGGTGGCTAGTGGCGGTCTTGGTTAGTAGGAAGGAGCGTTCGTGAGTCCGCTTGTGCGTCCAGCTCAGGACCTGAACTGGCTGATCACGAACTTCGTGGAACGTGTGGCTTCGGTCGCACACGCGATCGTCGTGTCGTCGGACGGGTTGCCGATGGCATATTCGCAGGGCTTCCCGGCCGATCGGGTTGATCAGCTCGCAGCAGTGACATCTGGGCTGACCAGCCTGACCCAGGGAGCCTCCCGGGTCTTTGAGGGTGGTGCAGTCACCCAGACGGTTGTCGAAATGCAGCGAGGACTGCTGATCGTCATGGCGATCAGCGACGGGTCCAGCCTCGCTGTGCTGGCGGCCGCGGACTGCGATATGGGCCTGGTGGCGTACGAAATGGCGCTGCTGGTCGAGCGCGTGGGCAGTGCGCTGACACCGGAGGTGCGCGGTGCTCAGCCGCCCGGGTGGCGGGAGGATGGCAGACTGTGACAGGAGATGCCGGTGTCGTTCCCGGGCCGGGATGACCGGGCGCCCGCTGGCGGCAGATACCGACCACGACCGGAAAACGGAAATGGCTCGCCGAATTCGGCTGGCGCACCCTCCCGGTCGGTGTTCGGTCCTGCGGTAGTCGGCTTCGGCGCTAGCGGCCCCGGCGGGAGCGGACCCGGCGGAGCGGGCCAGCGCGATCCGCGCTTGGGGCGCGCGGGCGATGGCGCTGGGAGGTCGCTGGTCCGGCCGTATGCGGTGACGGGGGGCCGGACTAGGCCGCGTACGCAGCTGGAGATCGAGGCGATGGTCGCGGCTGCTCACTATGAGGCTCGGGATTTGTCGGTGCTGAGCCCGGAGTGTCAGGCGATTTTGGGGTTTTGCCGGGATTGGCGGTCGGTGGCGGAGATCTCGGCGGTGTTGCGGATGCCGCTGGGGGTGGCCCGGATCTTGATCGCTGATATGGCGGTGGAGGGGCTGGTGCGGATCCACCAGCTGGATCACGCGCAAGGTCGCCCGGACCTTAACTTGCTAGAGAGGGTGCTCAGTGGACTTCGCAAGCTCTAACGCGGTCTCCGGCGTGGCGGCTGAGGCCGCCATGACGTCGGTGAAGATCGTTGTGGCTGGTGGGTTCGGCGTTGGGAAGACCACTTTTGTCGGTTCGGTGTCTGAGATTACGCCGCTGACGACGGAAGCGGTGATGACGTCGGCGAGCGAGAACCTGGACGACCTGTCGCACACCCCGGACAAGAGCACCACGACGGTGGCCATGGACTTCGGCCGGGTCACGCTCGACGCCGGGCTGATCTTGTACCTGTTCGGCACCCCGGGTCAGCACCGGTTCTGGTTCATGTGGGATGACCTGATCCACGGCGCGATCGGAGCGGTAGTGCTGGTGGATACCCGCAGGCTCGCTGATTCTTTCCCCGCGGTCGACTACTTCGAGTCGGCAGGGCTGCCGTTCATCGTGGCGGTGAACGGCTTCCACGGTGATTTCCCGCATGAGCTCACCGACGTGCAGGAGGCGCTGTCGGTCAGCCCGCACGTGCCGGTCGTCCAGTGTGACGCACGCGATCGCCGGTCCACCAAGTCCACGCTGATCTCGCTGGTCGAGCACGCGATGGCGATGCAGCTCAGCCCGCGCTAGTCGACTTGCCCAGCAGGTCCAGGCAGCGCCACTCGGCTATCAGGGTCGGTTGACCAGCTAGGTCGCTTGACGAGCACAGTCACTTGACGAGCACAGTCACTTGACGAGCACAGTCACTTGACGAGCACAGTCACTTGACCAGGAGGCCCTGCACCGAGACCGGGCTTACGACCATTCCCGAGTCGTACATGAGGTCGGCGATCCGCTGCACCTGACCGACGTTCAGGAACGATGGATACTGCCCGATGTTGACCAGGTCGGCATAGAGCGGGTTCATCTCCTGGCCGCGCAGCACGGACTGGACGTTGCTGCGCTGCCCGGCGTCAGACTCGGCCGTGGTGAGCGCGGTCCGGAAAGCCTGCAGCGCGGCGCTGTGCTGGCCGGCAAATGATGCGGTGCTGAAATAGCCCGACAGGGGCAGGTTGGCCGTCACGCCGCTGCATGCGTCGAGCACTTCCTGCGCGCCCAGCTGAGTCTCGGCTTGAATGATCAATGGGTCGGTCGCGACGATCGCCTGCACCTGATGATCTTTCAGCGCAGCGATCATTTTATTCTCGGGCATCGCATCCCACGTGATCTCCCCCGGGTTTACCCCCTGGGTCTGCAGCACCGTCTCGGTAGCCAGCGTGTCCATGCTGTAAGGGAAGGTGATCGAGTACGGGGCGATCTGCGCCTCTGGTGTGGCCACGGTCCGGTGCTCCAGTTCTCCGGGCGAGTTGATGCCCGAGGAAGGCAGGGCAAGCACCTGCATGGTGCCGGCCGAGGCGTCGTAGCCGTCCGCGACCAACTTCAGCGAGGCACCGAGGTTGGCGATCCCATAGAAGAAGGACGTGTAGTCACCGTCGGCGACGTCGGCTTTGCCCTGTATCAGAGCGTTATAGACGTCGCTAACGGAGGCGTACTCCTTGACGGTGACGCCGATGCCTTGCTGTTTGAACAGCCCCTGCTGGACGGCCACCTCCAGCGGCACGGTGTCGATGCCAGGCACCTCGGCCACGGTGAGCGTCTGGCCGGAAGGAAGGATGGAGCCGGACGAGGTGCCCGGCACATGGCAGCCCGCGGCGGCCAGGGTCAGGGAGATCGCAGCCACGGGGATGGTCAATCGGCGCAGCAGGCGGCCGATGGTCACGGAGTGCGCTTCGGCCCAGGCAAGCTGCACGTGACTGCCTCTGTTCCTTGTGTGCAGGCTGTTGTTCGTGTACAAATCATTCGCTGATGGAGCATAAGCCATTCTTGGGTCACGGGGTGAGCGACCGCGATACTCTGCTCATGGTCAGCGTAGACGTGCCGAAAGCCATTATGGCGGCTTTCCAAGTTATAGCTGCTTAAGAGGGGTACTCGCTATGTCGGTTCCGGGAGGCCCCGGCCTCGGTGGCGTCCGGCCGCTTCCGCTATGAAGAGCCCAGAAGCCCTGCGAAGAGGGCGCAAGAGCGCGGACTGGCTAGCACGCCGGACGATCCGGCGGGCCGCCGCCCCAAGCCAGGAGCCGGCCGTCGGCCGGCCGGTCGCCGATCACCCGGCTTCGGGTGGCCACCGCAGGCCCGGCCACGGGCCGGAGGACCAGCCAGTCGCCGACCGGTCGCAGTCGGCGACCCGGGGCCGCCGCCTTTCGCTAAGGGACTGGCGAGTGCGCTCGCGCCTGCTGCTGCTGATCGCGATGCCGGTGCTCGTGGCCGTGGTGTTCGGCGGCGTCGCCATCGTCTCCTCGCTGCGGACCGCCCAGAGCTACCAGCAGGTGCAACGACTGGCCGTCCTGGCCGACGACGCGACGAACCTGGCCCAGGCCTTGCAGACCGAGCGCGAGGACACGGTCAACTTCATCGCCGGGGGCAACAACGGCGGCCGCGTGAGTGCGATGGCGCCAGCCAATGCGTCGAACGCCGGAGCGAAGGCTGAAGCGGCCGGGACACTGGCGCTGCTGCAGTCGGACTACAGAACCTCTGGACGCTTTGCTGCCCAGGTCCGCAGCCTGGCAGCCACCATCGGCGGCTCCTATCCCACGCTGGCGCAGACGCAGGCCCAGGCCGCGATCACCGCGATCGGCGACCTCCCGTCGCTGCGGACGGCCTCGACAACCACCAGGCTTCCCGTCCTGACGGTGATCGACGACTACGGCACGGTCATCACGCAGCTACTCGCGCTCGAAAACGAGGTCTCGGCGGGCAGCAAGGACGCATCGCTGGCCGACACCGTGCAGGTGACCAGCCTCATCTCAAGCATGAAAGAGGAGGCGTCGGAGCAGCAGGCCATCGTGACCTCGGCGCTCCGCCCGGACCAACAGGGAGCTGTTCAGCTCGGCGCCGAATCGCTCACCGTGCTGAACGAGGCGGCGGCGGAACAGTCCGCGAACCTTTCAGCCTTCGACCTGAGCGCGACGGCCGCTCAGCGGCAGGTCTACAACACCGAACTGTCGTCGGCGCTCGCCGCCGAGGCACAGCAGGAACTGCAGCAGGCGTCCGCGCAGCTGGCGAGCAACACGACCTCCGCGAGCGATCCCGCCTTCGTGGTCGCCACCGGCAACGCTTCGTACATCACCAGTGCCCTGGGATCGGTCGAGCGGCAGCTGATGTCGTCGATCATCGCGCAAAGTGGGTCGCTGCATAACAGCGCGACCGAGACGGCGCTGATCGAGGGCGCCGGAGTACTCCTGCTGCTGGTGCTGGCCCTGGTGCTGATCGCACTCGTCGGTCAGTCCATGATCGGGCCGCTGCGCAGGTTGCGGGCAGGCGCCCTGGAGATCGCCGGGGTGCGGCTGCCGGAGACGGTCCGCTTGATGGCCGAGACCGACGGCGAGGGCGTCTCGCTGGACGTTGAACCCATCGACGTCGATTCCGCCGACGAGATCGGTGAGGTGGCGCGGGCGTTTGATCAGGTGCACCGGGAGGCGCTGCGGCTGGCGGCGAACGAGGCCGCGCTGCGCGGGAACGTCAACGCGATGTTCGTCAACCTCTCCCGCCGCAGCCAGTCGCTCGTAGAGCGGCAGATCCGGCTGATCGACAGCCTCGAGCAGGGCGAGCAGGACTCCAAGCGACTCGCCAGCCTGTTCCAGATGGACCACCTGGCCACCCGCATGCGCCGCAACTCGGAGAACCTGCTGGTGCTCGCCGGCCAGGACCTGTCCCGGCGGTGGAACCGGCCGGTGGCGCTCGTGGACGTGCTCCGTGCGGCCCTGTCCGAGATCGAGCGCTATGAGCGGGTCACCCTGAACGTGCAGCCGGGCATCGCCGTGCGCGCCCAGGCGGTCAGCGACGTCGTGCACCTGACCGCCGAGCTGGTGGAGAACGCCACCTCGTTCTCGGCCGCGGATTCACCCGTCACGATCGCCGGTCACCTCCTCGGCAGCGGGGGAGCGCTGCTCGAGATCGCCGACCAGGGCGTCGGCATGGAGGCCGATGAGATGGCGCACGCCAACTGGCGGCTGGATAACCCGCCGGTGGTGGACGTCGCGGTCTCGCGTCGCATGGGCCTGTTCGTGGTGGCCCGGCTGGCGGCCAGGCACGGCATCAGGGTCCGGCTGCGCCATTCGGACAGCGGCGGTCTCGTGGCGCTGGTCTGGCTGCCCGATGAGGCGATCACGCGGGAGAGCCAGACCGGTCCGATGCCCCGGCGCAGGCAAGGCGATTCCGACCACTCGGGGGCATGGCCGGTGATGGACGGGGCGTCAGCGAGCACCGGGGAGCACGACATCGGTCTCGCTCGAAGGCCCAGGTTCGCGCCGCTCCGTGCCGATGGGGACATGGCGAACTCCGGGCCGGTGCCCGTTACCGGGCCCCATTCGCGGCCGGAGTCCACCTGGGCGACGACGACAGGGCCACTGCCCGCGTTCGGGGACAGCAGCGTGCCGACCGCCGAACCGGAGATAGCCCACAGCGCGCCCGGCGACGGGACGTTCGCCGACCGCGACGCGCCCCAGTCATTCGGCTCCCCAAGCGTGTCCGGCCCGTTCAGTTCTCCCACCGGGTCTGGTCCGCTCGGCCCTCCGAGTGTGTCCGGTCCGCTCGGCCCTCCGAGTGTGTCCGGCCCGCTCGGCCCTCCAAGTGTGTCCGGCCCGTTCAGTTCTCCGAGTGTGTCCGGCCCGTTCAGCCCTCCGGATGTGTCCGGCCCGTTCAACTCGCCTCCCGCGTCCGGTCCGCTGAATTCTCCAAGCTCAACCGGGCCGCTCAGCCCTCCCCTCGGCTCACCCGTCTCTTCGCCCCGCTCACCCAGCGGCGTGGTCGTCCCGCCAGCGAGCGAGGCGGAAGAGCAGAACCGGCTGCCCATATTCGAAGCCGTGGAGTCGGACTGGTTCCGCCGTGTGCGCCGGGTGGTCAGCACGCCGGGCCAGTCCCAGGAGGGTGGCAACGGCGGTGGCAATGGCGGCGGTAGCGGCTTCAGCAGCGGCGGCACCAGCGGCAGTTGGGCCTCGCCGGCCGACGAAGGCTGGCAGGCCGCCCAGGTGGTCCATGCCCCGGCCTCTGCCGGGATCACGTCGGCAGGACTGCCCAAGCGGGTGCCCAAGGCCAACCTGGTTCCCGGAACAGCCGCCGCCACCCCGGCAGTTGGCCAGGCCGCTCGGGCCGCCGCGTCGGTCCGGTCCGCGGCGGCGACGCGGGATCGTTTCGCAAGCTACCAGCGTGGTGTCCTCAGGGGCCGGGCCGCCGCGAGCGGATCTGGGTCTGAGGGTGGAGACGACGAGACGTCGGATGAGGGTTGACCGTGGTGACGGTCACCGGAGCGGAAGTCAGGAGGGAGCGGCAGTGAGTCTGCTGATGCGTCCGGGAGATGCTGGTGCCGGTCCCGGGCCGCGATGACTGGCCTCCTGCGGGTTTTGACGTCCCTGACGGGACAGATCTGAGCGACGCAGAAGATTTCCTGGTACGGCCGTACGCCGTTACGGGGGGGAGAACGGAGCCGAGGTACCAGCTTGAGATCGAGGCGATGGTAGCCGTTGCCCATTATCAGGACCGGGATCTCTCGGTGCTGAGCCCGGAATGCCAGGCCATCCTCGGGCTGGGCGGCGGCTGGCGGTCGGTGGCGGAGATCTCCGCGATGCTGCGGATGCCGCTAGGCGTAGTGCGGATCTTGATCGCTGATATGGCGGTCGAGGGGCTGGTGCGGGTTCACCAGCTGGATCATGCGCAGGGCGGGCCCGATCTTAACCTGCTTGAAAGGGTGCTCAGTGGACTTCGCAAGCTCTAAGGCCGTGCCAGGCGCAGCGGCGGCTGATGCCGCCATGACGTCGGTGAAGATCGTTGTGGCTGGTGGGTTCGGCGTTGGGAAGACCACTTTTGTCGGTTCGGTGTCTGAGATTACGCCGCTGACGACGGAAGCGGTGATGACGTCGGTGAGCGAGAATCTGGACGACCTGTCGCACACTCCGGACAAGAGCACCACGACGGTGGCCATGGACTTCGGCCGGGTCACGCTCGACGCCGGGCTGATCTTGTACCTGTTCGGCACGCCGGGTCAGCAGCGGTTCTGGTTCATGTGGGATGACCTGATCCACGGCGCGATCGGGGCGGTGGTGCTCGTCGACACGCGGCGGCTGGCCGACTCGTTCCCCGCGGTGGACTATTTTGAGGCGGCCGGGCTGCCGTTCATCGTGGCCGTCAACGGGTTCAACGGCAGCTACCCCCATGAAGCGGCCGACGTCAGGGAGGCCCTCTCGGTCAGCCCGCACGTGCGGGTGATCAAGTGCGACGCGCGCGACCGCGCTTCGACCAAGTCCGCCCTGATCTCGCTGGTCGAGCACGCCATGGCCATGCAGCTCGGCGGGGTTTCCGAGCGCGAACCCGCGCCGCCGGCGGCACGCCACTGATGATCCGGTCTGGCCTGCAGATCTCCGCTGATATGTCGTGAAGTAACCTCGCCATGACGTATCCGCCAGAGCGGAGGAATGCCGTTGGCCGTCCGGTCAGAGTTTCCGCATCGCGTGCGGGTCATCCGGCACGAGTGGATCCCGATGCCAGACGGCTGTCGGCTGGCCGCAAGGGTCTGGCTTCCCGAGGAAGCCGAGCGCGCGCCGGTTCCGGCGATCTTGGAGTACGTTCCGTACCGCAAGAACGACGGCCTGGCGTTGCGGGACGCTCCGATCCACCACTACTTTGCCGGGCACGGCTACGCGTCGGTCCGGGTGGACATCCGAGGTAGCGGTGATTCGGACGGGATCCTCGCCGATGAGTACCTGCCGCTCGAGCAGGAGGACGGCGTAGAGGTCATCCGCTGGCTCGCCTCGCGCCCGTGGTGCAGCGGCTCGGTGGGCATCATCGGCAAGTCCTGGGGCGGATTCAACGGCCTGCAGATCGCCGCGCACCATCCGCCCGAGCTGAAGGCGGTGATCAGCGTGGCGTCGACCGATGACCGTTACGCTGACGATGTCCACTACATGGGCGGCTGCGTGCTGGCGTGGGCGATGCTGCCGTGGTCCTCGACGATGCTCGCGTACAACGGGCTTCCCCCGGACCCCGCGGTGGTCGGTCCGGACTGGCGGGTCACCTGGCGGCAGCGGCTGGAGCAGACCCCGCCGTACATCAACGCCTGGCTGGCTCACCAGCTGCGGGACGAGTTCTGGCGGCAGGGATCTGTTTGCGAGGACTACGCGGCGATCCGCTGCCCGGTGTATATGGTCGGCGGCTGGACCGACTCCTACCGGAACGCCATCTTGCGGTTTCTCGAGGCGTACCCCGGGCCGTGCAAGGGGCTGATCGGCCCGTGGGGCCACGACTATCCCGAGGACGGCGCGCCCGGGCCGGCGATCGGCTTCCTGCAGGAGGCGGTGCGCTGGTGGGATCACTGGCTGAAGGGCGTGGACAACGGCGTGATGGACGAGCCGAAGCTGCGGGCATGGATGCCGGAAGCGCACCGCCCGGCGTCGGGATACCTGACCCATCCCGGTCGTTGGTTGGCTACAGAAACCTGGCCCACGAAGGACGCCGGGTGGCGCCGGTTCAGGATCGAGGCCGGATCGCTTCAAGCCGGGGAATCTGGGATTCCAGATCAGGATGCGCAGCTCCGGATTCTCGGGGCGGAGGCCGCCGCCGGGGATCTGGGGCAGTGGGGTGGGCACGGCGATGCCCTGGAGTTCCCTCCCGACCAGCGGCCCGAGGACGGCTTGGCGCTGAGCTTCGATACCGGGCCGCTCGCCGAGCCCGTCGAGATTCTGGGCGTCCCCGTCGCCCGGCTCGACCTGGCCGCTGACCAGCCGCTGGCGCTCGTCGCCGTGCGGCTCTGCGACGTCTGGCCGGACGGGGCGTCGACCCTGATTACCCGCGGGCTCAAGAACCTTTCACACCGCACCGGCGACTCCCGCCCGGAGCCTCTCATCCCGGGTCAGCGGTATCCGGTCGACGTCCCGCTCAACGCGATCGGCTACCAGGTCCCGGCCGGGCACCGGCTCAGGCTGGCGGTCTCACCGACGTACTGGCCGTGGGCCTGGCCCGCTCCGGAGCGCGTGACGCTGAGCGTGTTCACCGGCGGCTCGGCATTGGACCTCCCGGTCTGGATGGGGTCCGGCGAGCACGTGCCGCCCGCGCACTTCGCGGCGCCCGAACGTGCACCGACGCCACAGCATGAGCCGCTGGGCGGAGAGTCCGGGCGCGAGGTCCGGCGCGACGTGGCGACCGGTACCGTCGAGGTGATCAACACGGTGGATGACGGTCACCGCCTGCTGGACGACGGGCTCGAGTATCGCGAGCACGAGCGGGACGTGTACCACATCGTCGAGGGTGATCCGCTGTCCGCGCGGGTGGAATGCGTGCGCGCGTTCTCGGTGGGGCGTGCGCAGTGGCGGATCACGGTCCGGACCGTCAGCACGATGTCCGCCACCGCCGGCAGCTTCCAGGTGACGAATGCGCTGGATGCGTACGAGGGCGATGATCGGGTCTTTACCAGGACATGGAATGCTGAGGTGCCGCGAGATTGTGTGTGAGGGCAGCCCGCCGTCACCCGCCGCGAGGAAGGCCATGAAGTGAGCGTGCTCGAGATCGACGGCCTGCGGACGTTCATCAAGCGCCGCAATGGCGTTGTCCGCGCGGTGGACGGCGTCAGCTTCGCCGTCGAGCCAGGCGAGACGGTCGGGCTGGTCGGCGAGTCCGGCTGCGGGAAGACCATGACCGGTCTCTCGATCATGCGTCTGCTCCCCGGCGGCGGCTTCATCGCCGACGGCGCGATCCGGTTCGGCGGCACGGATCTGGCCGCACTGAACGAGTCCGCGATGCGCAAGGTGCGCGGTAACGAGATCGGCATCGTGTTCCAGGACCCGATGACGTCGCTGAACCCGACGATGACGATCGGCCACCAGATCGCCGAGGTGGTCAGGGAGCACCGCGACGTCTCCAAGGCGGATGCCATGGCGCGCGCCGAGGAGGTGCTCGCACTGGTTGGTATGCCGCGGCCTGCCGAGCGCCTGGCCTACTATCCGCACCAGCTCTCGGGCGGGCTGCGGCAGCGCGTGATGATCGGCATCGCGCTCGCCTGCGAGCCGAAGCTGCTCATCGCCGACGAGCCCACCACGGCGCTCGACGTGACGATCCAGGATCAGATCCTGACGCTGCTCGACGACCTGAAAGATCGCCTGGGGATGGCCGTCCTGCTGATCACCCATGACATGGGCGTGATCGCTGGCCGGGCCGACCGGGTGATGGTGATGTACGCCGGCAAGATCGTCGAGAAGGCCAGCACCGGCCTGCTCTTCGGCCGCACCCGGCATCCATACACCGGGGCGCTGCTGGCCTCGATTCCCCGGCTGGACCAGCCGGTCACGCACCGGCTCTACGCGATCCAGGGCCTGCCGCCCGACCTGGCGGACCCGCCGCCCGGATGCAGGTTCGCGCCGCGGTGCCGCTTCGCCGATGAAGAGTGCATCGCCAGCGAGCCGGTTCTTGGCGGCCCGGACCTGGACCACCCGTACGCCTGCTTCCACCCGATGGGCCCGGACTCGCCGCTGCCGCCAACCGAGGTCGTCGACCGCCATGGCGAGCTCGACGAGTCCGCGGCCGACAGCGACCTGCTCGTGCTCGACCACACGGTGAAGGAGTTCCCGGTCACCAGCGGCGCCCTGATGCGGCGCGCGGTCGGCACGGTGAAGGCGGTCTCGGATGTGACGCTGTCGATCCGCCGGGGCGAGACGCTCGGCCTGGTCGGCGAGTCCGGGTGCGGGAAGACCACGATCGGCCGGATGATCGTCGCCCTCGAGCGGCCGACCTCGGGCCGGGTGCTGTTCGAAGGCCAGGATCTCGGCAGCCTGTCCGGAGCGCGCCTGCGGCAGGTCCGCAAGGACCTGCAGCTGATGTTCCAGGATCCCTATGCGTCGCTGGATCCGCGGATGCGGGTGGGCTCGATCCTGCGCGAGCCGCTGCAGATCCAGGGTCTGGGCAGCGCAGCGGAGCAGCGGGAACGCGTGGCCGACCTGCTCCGGGAGGTGGGCCTGAGCCCGCGGTCGACCGAGCTCTATCCGCATGAGTTCTCCGGCGGCCAGCGGCAGCGCATCGGCCTGGCCCGCGCTCTCGCGCTCTCGCCCAAGCTGATCGTCGCCGATGAGCCGGTATCCGCGCTCGACGTGTCGATCCGGTCGCAGATCCTCAACCTGATGCGGCGGCTGCAGGCCGCGCACGGCCTGACCTACGTCGTGATCTCGCACGACCTTTCGGTGATCCGGTATCTGGCGGACCAGGTCGGCGTGATGTACCTGGGCAAGCTCGTCGAGGTTGGCAACAGTGTCGACATTTACGAGCGTCCGGCCCACCCGTACACCCACGGGCTGCTCAACACCATCCCGGTGCCCGATCCCGAGGTGGAGCGCGCGAAGCACGGAGTCGCCGTCGCCGGCGAGCTTCCGTCGGCGATGGACCCGCCCTCGGGATGCCGGTTCCGGACCCGCTGCCCGCTGGCGCAGGACATCTGCGCCGCCGAGGAACCGCCGCTCCGGGCCTTCGGCGGCGAACACAAGGCCGCGTGCCACTTCCCCCTGCAAACCCCTGCGGGGGGCTCCGCCGCCCGCATCCCCCCCGAAAACCAGCCCGCGCGGGGCTCTGTCCCCCGCATTTCCTCCGAAGACCGGGGACCTGACACACCTCCGTCCGACACGGGTTCGGCGGCGGCGTGGTTACCCAGAAGGTAGGCGGGCCCGCCCGCCCCAGTGCGCCCATTCCGCGCAAGACCCCGGCGCTGGGCGCCAGGCTCTTGCGCGGTAGGTTGCGATTTACCCGAAAGTATGCGTGAGGCCCATGGGTCCCGTGGCGCACGTTAGCGAGGTGCTTGCCTAGGTGATCGGCTTCATCATCCGGCGGATCGGCCAAGCGATCATCGTCATCATTGGCGTGACAATCATCGTGTTCATCCTGCGGCATCTCCTGCCGGGCAACATCGCGAGGGCGATCCTCGGGATCCGCGCGACCCCGCCGGCGATCGCCGCGTTCAACCGCCAGAACGGTCTCGACAAGCCGCTGCCGCTGCAATACGTTGCGTTCCTCAATCAGCTGCTACACGGCAACCTCGGCTTCTCGTTCAAGCAGAACATGACCGTGGACGCCATCGTCGTGCACGATCTGCCCAATGACCTTGTCCTGGTCGGCGTGTCGCTCGTGCTCGCGCTCCTGATCGCGATCCCGCTCGGCATCGTGCAGGCGGTCCGGCGTAACAAGCTGACCGACTACACTGCCACGGGCATCGCGTTCGTCCTGTACTCCATGCCGGCGTACCTGCTGGGGCTGCTGCTGATCGCGGCTTTCGCGGTCAACCTCAGGCTGCTGCCGGCTGAGGCGCCTCAGGCGTCGACGATCGGCGGGGTGCTGGCCGACCCCAGCGGCCTCGTGCTCCCGGTCGCGACGCTGACGCTGGTCACGGTCGCGCTGTTCAGCCGCTACATGCGATCCTCGGCGATCGACAGCCTGACGCAGGACTACATCCGCACCGCTCGTGCCAAGGGGCTGCGGCAGAGCGCCATCCTGTCACGGCACCTGCTGCGCAACTCGCTGATCCCGGTCGCCACGCTGGTCGGGATCTCGATACCGGGCATTCTGACGTTCGGGCTGATCATCGAGCAGCTATTCAACTTCCCCGGGGTCGGGCTCGCGTACTTCAACGCCGCTGTGAACGGCGATTACCCGGTGGTATTCGGCATCACCGTGCTTGTGGCCGTGGCGACCGTGCTCGGCAACCTGATCGCTGACGTCGCCTACGCGGTCCTGGATCCACGGGTGCGTTATGACTGACATCACGGCTGAAGCCCGGCCTGGCGCCACCCCCGAGGGTGGCGAGGCGATCCGGCATGACGCCGGCTGGCGAATGATCCTGCGCGCGTTCGTGGAGAACAAGCTCGCGCTGGCCGGGCTCATCCTGGTCGTGGCGGTGGTCCTGTTCTGCTTCGTCGGCCCGCTCTTCTATCACACGAACCAGGTCGCCACGAACCTCTTGCTGGTGAACGAGCGGCCAGGTGGCAAGCACCCGCTGGGCACCGACAACCTGGGATACGACATCCTGGGCCGGCTCATGGCAGGTGGCCAGAGCTCGCTGGAGGTGGGCTTCGCCGTCGCGCTGGTCGCGACCGTGATCGGCGTGCTCTACGGCGTGATCTCCGGCTTCTTCGGCGGCCTGGCCGACACGATCCTGATGCGCTTCGTCGACATCCTGCTCGCCATCCCGGTCGTGTACCTGTTCATCGACCTGGCAACGGAGTTCAAGCCGACGCTGCTGCTGCTCATCCTGGTTCTCTCGCTGCTGTCCTGGCTGGGCCCGGCGCGGCTGGTGCGCGGGGAAACGCTGAGCCTGCGGGTCAGGGAGTACGTCGAGGCGGTCCGGACGATGGGCGGCCGGTCCGGCCGGATCATCATCCGCCACCTGGTGCCCAATACGGTGGGCACCATCGTCGTCAACGCCACGTTCCAGGTAGCCGACGCGATCTCGATCCTCGCGGTGCTGAGCTACTTCGGCTTCAGCCTGCCCCCGCCGACCGCGACGTGGGGCGGGATGCTGGAGAACGGGGTCAACTTCCTGTACGACGGCTACTGGTGGGAGATCTATCCGGCGGGCCTGATGATCGTGCTCACGGTGGTCGCCTTCAACTTCATCGGCGACGGCCTGCGCGACTCGCTAGACGTCCGGCTGCAGCGCCGCTAAGACCCCCGCGCGCCTGGCAGATGCTGGGCGCGCGGGGGTCCGGGGTCTGTTACTTCACGAAGTACCAGTCCTGTGGGTAGAGGTTCTCCAGCGGGTCCAGCGGGTAGACGCCCCTGAGCTTGCTGTTCACCGCGGCGATCGCGGTGTCTGCCTGCGGCATCCACAGCCCGGGGAGCTGTTTGGCGAGGTAGTCCTGGTAGGTGTAGAGCGCGGAGAGGCCACCCGAGCCCAACTTGTTGATGAGGGAATCGGCCGTCGGGTCGGAGTACCCGCCGAGGTTGGACGGCCCGCTCGAGCCGAACAGGATCGCCCCGTCGGGCTCGAAGAAGCCGGGGTCGAACAGCCATCCCTCGCCCACGTAGGACATCTGCCAGCAGCTCGACTTCGTGCAGCCGGGCGTCATGCTGCCGGCCACCGTCGGGAACGGCGCATCGCTCGTAGACATCTTGATACCCGCCTGAGCGAAGGCCGACTGGAGCGAGTTGACTTCCTCGTCCTCCGCCAGCGAGCCCGTCGTGTACTCGAAGGCGAGCGTCAGCTTGGCGCCGGAGGCGATACCGGCGCCGCACTCGTTCGACCCGGAGCCGGGCCGGGTGCACGTGTCCGTGCCGCCAGGCACGACCTTCCAGCCGTGCTGCTTCAGCAGGTTGACCGCTTCCATCGGGTTGTACGGGTACGGGTTCTCCGCTTCCTGCCGGGAGACGAAGGCGCTGGCAGGCTGCTGCGGCACCGGGCCGTAGGTCGGGTACGCGTAGCCCTCGAGGAACGCGCTGATGTAACCGGCCTGGTTGATCAGGTGCTCCATCGCCTGACGGATGTAGAGCTGCTTGAAGATGGCTCCCAACTGCGGCGACGAGTAGTTCATGAAGATGTAGTTGATGCCCCACGCGGGCCAGGACGACACGGTGTAGCCGTCGCTCTTGACCCGCGATACCTGGGCCGCGTCGTTGAACGGCACGTAGCCGAAGTCGACGCCGCCCACCGACAGCAGCTGGTCGAACTCGGCCGTGTCGCTGGCGTAGCTGTCGATCTTGAGCTCGTGCAGCGAGCCGGTGACCGGCCCGGAGTACTTCATGTTCCGGACGTACGTGGCGTCGCCGGATCCGTTGGTGGCGTACGCGGTCAGCTTCCACGGGCCGTCGACGACCTGCCAGAGCGGGTTCGTGGCGTAGGTGGAGGTGTCCTTGTTCTGCGCCAGCAGGAAGTTGTCGACATCCAGGGCGCCGGAAGTGGTCAGGTCGTAGTTCCCGACCGGGCCGGTCGCCGATTCCTTGTCCCAGGCCTGCTGGGGCAGCGGGATGATCAGGGCGAGCTGGTTGTAGAGCCACTCCGACGAGTAGGTGTGGTTGAAGACGAGCTGGAACTTGGTGCTGCTCAGGCTCTCGAACGAGGTGAGGTTGTCCGGGAACTCGCCGGGCTCATAGCCCCAGAACTGAGTCTTGTCCGCCTTCAGCAGGTTGATCCAGAACTCGACGTCCCGGCTGGTGACCTGCGCGCCGTCGGACCAGCGGTAGGACTTGAGCTGAATCGTGGCGGTCGTCTTTCCGCCGAACGAGGTCACGGTCGGGGGGTCGGCCAGGCTCATCGACTTGTTCAGCCCGACGTTCCCCGGGCTGCCGAACCAGTACAGCGGCTCCCACATCTGGTACTGCGAGTAGGTGACATTGGCGAACGTGTCATTGTTGATGTCAAGCAGCGGGAAAATGTAATTGAAGACGCCATCGGCCTGGGCGAGCGACATCGTGGCCGTCCCACCCTGAACGCGGTTGCCCGCCGCGCTCGACGACGGCGAACTGGTAGAAGAGCAGGCGGCCAGCACCACCGAGCAGGCTACGCTGGCGATCGCCAGCAGCCCGACGCTACCTCGGGTACGCATTCTTATTACTCCTATTCCGTGTCGAATGCTGGGCGCCAGGGCCGAAAATAACAGACCTCAATGGCCGATGCGGGGGAAACCAGGCCATTCCGTTCCTGGTGGCTGTGGCCGCGTGTGGCCTGCTACCAGGGACGATGGACGGTGCGGAAATGGCGCGTGTGGCCAGTGAGATTGGCGTTTAAATAGGGCAGGAATAGGTCACGCTTTGCGCAAGAAGACAGCGATCGCGTCCGTACCGAGCGGCAAGCACCCGCTGGGCACCGACTCGCGCAAACAGTCGGACCCCCGCGCGCCCAGCAGGTGCTGGGCGCGCGGGGGTCCGGGGGTATGCCGGGTTACGCGGGGAGCGCTACTTCACGAAGTACCAGTCTTCCGGGTAGAGGTTCTCCTCCGGGTCCAGCGGGAGGACGCCCTTAAGCTTGCCGTTCACCGCAGCGATCGCGGTGTCGGTCTGCGGCATCCACAGACCAGGGAGCTGCTGGGCGATGTAGTCCTGGTACTTGAACAGCGCCGAGTTGCCTCCCGAGCCGAGCTTGTTCATCAGCGAGTCGGCCTGCGGGTTCGAGTACCCGCCGAGGTTGGACGGCCCGTTCGAGAGGAACAGGATCGATCCGTCTGGCTCGTTGAAGCCGGGGTCGAACAGCCAGGCTTCGCCCACATAGGACATCTGCCAGCAGCTGGTCTTCGTGCAGCCGGGCGCCATGCCGCCGGTGATCGTGGCGAACGACGAACTGCTCGTCGACATCTTGATGCCGGCCTGCGAGAACGCCGTCTGCAGCGAGGAGACTTCCTCGTCCTCCGCCAGCGAGCCGGTCGCGTACTCGAAGCCGAACGCCAGCTTCTGGCCGGCGGCAATACCTGGGCCGCAGTCGGTCGGGCCGGAGCCCGGCCGGGTGCAGGTGTCGGTGCCGTTAGGCACGACCTTCCAGCCGTGCTGCGTCAGTATGTTGGTCGCGTCCTTCGGGTTGTACGGGTACGGGTTCTGCGTCTCCTGGGGGGACACGAAGTTGCTCAACGGCTTCTGCGGCACCGGTCCGTAGGTTGGGTACGCGTAGCCCTCAAGGAACGCGCTGATGTAACCGGCCTGGTTGATCAGGTGCTCCATCGCCTGACGCATGTAGAGCTGCCGGAAGATGGCGCCGGACTGCGGCGACGCGTAGTTCATGAAGATGTAGTTGATGCCCCACGCGGGCCAGGGCGCCACGGTGTAGCCGTCCCCCTTGACCCGGGACGCCTGCGCAGCGTCATTGAACGGCACGTAGCCGAAGTCGACGCCGCTCGCCGACAGCAGCTGGTCGAACTCGGCCGTGTCACTGGTGAAGCTCTCGATCTTGATCGCATGCAGCGAGCCCGTGGCCAGCCCGGAGAACTTCATGTTGCGGACGTAGGTGGCATCACCGTTCGCGGGCGTATAGGCGCTCAGCTTCCACGGGCCGTCGACGACCTGCCAGAGCTTGTTCGTCGCGTAGGTGGCGGTGTCCTTGTTCTGCGCGAGCAGGAAGTTGTCGACCGCCAGCGCCTGGGAGGTGGACGTTTCGGCGGGGTGCCCGCTGGTCGAGCCGGTCAGCGACGTCTTGTCCCAGGCGTGCTCGGGCAGGGGGATGATCAGGGCGAGCTGGTTGTAGAGCCACTCCGCGGCGTACGTGTGGTTGAAGACGAGCTGGAACTTGGTGCTGCTGAGGGCCTTGAATGAGGTGAGGTTGTCCGGGAACTCGCCGGGCTCATAGCCCCAGAACTGGGCCTTGTCCGCCTTCAGCAGGTCGATCCAGAACTCGACGTCGCTACTGGTGAGCGCCGTGCCGTCAGACCACTTGTACGGCTTGAGCGTGATCGTCGCGGTGGTCTTACCGCCGGACGAGGTCACGACCGGGGGATTGGCCAGGCTCTCCGATTCGTTCACCCCGACGCCACCCGGCTTGCCGAACCAGTACAGCGGCCGCCACATGAGGTACTGCGAGTAGGTGATGTTCGCGAAGGTGTCGTTGTCGAAGTTGAGCAGGGGGAGGATGTAGTTGAAGATGCCGTCGGTCTGGGTGAGCGACAGCGTGGCGGTCCCCCCCTGAACGCGGTTGCTTGCGGAGCCCGTCGATGACTGAGTGCTCGACGAGCAGGCAGCCAGCGCCATCGAGCAGGCCACGCCAGCGATCGCGAGCAGCCGGACTGTACCTCGGATTCGCATTCCCATTAGTCCTATTCCGTGACGAACGTGGGGCATATGGCTTACGCCAGGGCCGAAATAATAGATGTGGGCTACTTAAGCCGATTGGTGATCATAACAGAGCGCAATGGCTGATGCGGGTGAAACGGGTCCATTATGCTCCTGTGTTCGGGCTGGCCGGAGGCGGGGGTCCGGCCAGCGAGATCGGTGTCGGACAGGGCAAGCTTTGGTTACAAGTTGCGCAAAAGGCATTGGCGATCGGGCCTACGCTGTGGGCCCCGAGGCCCCGCCTTCGACCAGCACCGCGAAGCCGCATCGCCCCGGTAGCCGATGAACCAGCCCATGGGGCGGTGGGTTCGGGCCGGTCCCGTACTGCGCGGTGCCGGTCCCGTACTGCGCGGTGCCGGTCTTGCCGTAGACCTCCGGCGGGAAGCTGACCCCGGCAGTCAGGACCACGACCACGGTTGCCACCACGGCGGCGGACCGTCGCCTGCCCTGGAAAGTGCCGCTTTGGCGCACCTCGGCCGAGGTGGTCAGGATGTGGCCGGAGCGCGTGTTTCTATGCGTAACGGGCGGTCATCTTGGAATGACTCAAGGCTCGGCCACGGCGGCGGGATATCGTGCACGGGTGGCGTCTACACGGCAAACAGCCACGGTCAGCGCGCGCCCGGTCGGGCAGGCGTGGTACCGGCGCGGCGGCCCGCTGCTCGCCGTCGGCGCCGCAGCCTTCGGCGTGGCCCTGGCGGGGTACATCATTTTCGCCATCACCAGCCCGAGCCATCAGTGGATGGACCCCGTTGACCTGCGCGTATACACCGACGGGGGCCTGATCGTCCGGCACGTCAGGCCGTTCTACCGCGCGTTTCGCGCGGCGCCGCTGTACGACTGGCCCGGGTACGCGCACCTCCCGTTCACCTACAGCCCGTTCGCCGCGATGGTGTTCACGGCGGGGTCAGTGGTCTCGTTCAAGACGCTGGCGCAGATCTCGGTCGGGGTGAACCTCGCCGCCATGCTTGGATGCGTCTGGATGACGCTCGGCGGCCTCGGCTGCCGTCGCGGGCTGGCCCGGCTCGGCGCGACGCTGCTGCTTGCCGCGCCGCTGCTGTGGACCGAGCCGATACAGCGGACGCTGTTCCTCGGCCAGATCGAGATCGTGCTGATGACCCTGATCATCTGGGACCAGGTCCAGCCGGACCGGCGCTGGTGGAAGGGCGTGGGTATCGGCATCGGCGCTGGCATCGACCTGATACCGCTGATCTTCATCCCGTACCTGGTGCTGACCCGGAGGTTCCGGCAGGCCGCCGTGGCGACGGGAACGTTCGCTGCGACGTTCCTGATCGGGTTCGCCGTGCTGCCCGCCGATTCCAGGAAGTACTGGCTGACCGGGCTGTTCGTCCACGGCCAGCGCACCGGGTTCGTCGGCTGGGAGGGCAACCAGTCGCTGCCCGCGCTCATCACCCGGCTGACCGGCAACGTGCTGCGCGCGCAGCCCACCTGGCTGGCGGTCGACGTGGTGGTCGCGATCGCCGGGGTGGTCTGCGCAGCGCTGATCGACCGGGCGGGCCATCGCATGGCCGGGCTGCTGACCTGCGCGCTGACCGGGCTGCTGTGCTCCCCGATCAGCTGGGACCACCACTGGGTGTGGGTCGTGCCCGGGGTGGTGACCGCCGCCGTCTACGCGGTGCGCGCCAGGGGGGCCTGGCGCTGGGCCATGGCCAGCCTGGCCGCGGGCCTGGTGCTGGTGTTCGGGGCGTGGCCGGGGAGCCTGTGGCATCTGCCGGGCAACACCGGGGGGTACTTCGAGGGGCTGATCTGGGCGCCCCCGCTGACCAACCCGGAAACGTACCTGCGCATCGGCGACAAGCCGTGGTACGCCGAGTACCACTGGCACGGGCTGCAGCTGCTCGTCGGGAACCTCTACGTGCTGACCGGGATGGCGCTGTTTGCGGCGCTGCTGGTGGTCGGGTTCGGCCCGGCCGCGCGGGCCGGCCTGGCCGCGCGAAGGAGCGGTCGGCTCACGCCCGCATCGGCCGCCCCAGACGGCTGACGCTGACCGGCGGATCCATCTTCCACCGGTTGGTCAGGCACAGCCAGACCAGCGCGACCGCCGCGGCGAGCAGCACCACCGGCGCCCACCAGAACACGCTGTCGTTGGTGATCACCTGCAGCCAGTGCTGCGGCGGGGTCACCGCGTTCCCCGGCATCAGCGCGAACGTCGCGGCGGTCAGCCGGGCCAGCGCAAGCCAGTCGATCCGGGACGCCGGGTAGAGCGCGAGCAGGCAGAACGCCATCGAGTCGTACCACGGGTACTGGTACGACCAGATGAACAGCCAGGCCAGGCTGACCGCCAGGGCGGGCCTGATCGCTGGCAGGTCGGGAACCCCGTCCGGCAGGCGCCACAGCAACAGCGCGGCCACGGCCGCCAGCAGCAGCCCGGCCACCAGCAGCTGATGCGGGAACACGTTATTGTGCGAGCCGACGAAGAGCTGGTAGAAGTTGTCCACCGAGGCGTTGGCATCCCGCTTGACCAGCGCCTTTATCGCCGGGGCGCCGAACCACGCGTACGTGGGCAGCAGCACGATCGCGGCGCCGGCGCCGGCGCCGAGCCAGGCCGCGATGGATCGCCGCACCGCCCAGGCCACGCCCACCCCCAGCAGCAGGTAGATGACCTTTATGTCCCCGGCCACCCCGACGAGCAGGCCGGCCGCGAGCGCGCGGAGCGCTCCGGGTTCCTCGTCCGGCTTCGGGCCGCGCAGCACGAGCAGGCCGAAGAAACCCGCGGCCGCGGCCAGTATGTCCACGTGCCCGGCGGCGAGCAGGACCCACAACAGCAGCGGGTTCGCCGACCACAGCAGGTGCGCCCGGAGTCTGCGCGCCGGATCGCCGCGCGTCAGCTTGTCCAGGGCGAGCACCACCGCGCCGAACGCGATCGTGGTCCAGAGCTTGAGCCAGAAGATGATCCGCGCGGCCGAGGTGCCGCCGAGTTCGGCGGCGGCCCACTGCTCGGCGCTGGCCAGCGGCCCGTACACGGTCACCTGGTGGCGCCACACGTTGCCGATCGCCTTGCCGACCGGATCGCCGTTGCGGCGCAGCTTTTCCGGCGTCATCACGTAGGGGCTGTGGCCGAGCACGACGATCCGGCCGTACGCGGCGTAGTCGAGGGCGTCGGTCGAGCCGGTCGGCGGCGTCACGGTGAACGCCACCGCCGCCACGAGCCCGGCCGCCAGGAGCAGCCGGACCGGGGGCCGGGCACCACGTGACAGGGCCGCGAGCCCCGCCGCAACGCTCGCGCCGCCGAGCAGGGCCGCGGCCCACATGGCCACGCTCACTTCCGGAAGCAGCGCCTTGTGCAGCGAGAGCGCCCAGGGAAACCCGCCGGTGGGCAGCACGACGTAGGGATGTTCCCAGCTGTTGCGCACGAGCGAGGCCGCGATCATGATCAGCAGGGCGATGACAATCCCGCCCGCCGCCGACCAGGAGAGGAGCCTGGCGAAGCGATCCGGGGCGGCGCCCGAAGGTGCGGGCTCGGCGGGCGGCGTGGCCAGCTTGTCACCAACGTCGCGGCTGCCAGTCGTCCCGCTCATCGTGATCTTTGTGCTCGCCTTCGCGTCATCCCTGCCGAGGTCTGCCGAACGATAACCGATGATTGCGGCGGCCGGGGCAAGGGTTCGGGATGCTTTCGCAACATTCTGCTTAGCTGCGCCGCCGCCGGGGCCGGGCTCACCCTGGCCGTCGTGCGGGCGGGGCTCGCCCTGGCCGTCGTGCGGGCGGGGCTCACCCGGGCGCCGCCGTGGCGCCCTGCGGTGCCGTGGGGGCGGCCGGGAACGATGACAGCGCCCGCAGGATCATCTCCACGACGGCGTCGAGGGGTATCGCGGTGGAGTCGATCACCAGATGGTAGTGACGCGGGTCGGCGGGGTCGGTGCGGTACAGGCGGCGGACGTAGGCGGTGCGCGCCCGGTCGGCCGTGTCCATGTGACGCCGGGCCTCCCCCTGGCCGACGCCCTCGATCGCGGCGCCCTGCACGACGCGCAGGCCGGGCGGCCCGTCAAGCCGCACGTGGAAGCCACGGTCCTTGCCGAGCACCACCGCGGCGCCGCGGCCCAGGATCACGCCCGCGCCCGCGGTCGCCAGGTGGCGGATGTCGCCCTCGCAGTGGCGGCGCAGGTCCTCGTCCACATGGCGTACTGGCGGCGGTGACTGCGTTGGCCCGGCCGGCATCGCGTTGATGAACGAGGCGAGCAGCCGGGATACCGGCGTGATGTCCGACTCCTCCGGCACCAGCCGCTCAACGCACGGTTCCGGTCCGTCGAGACCGCCGGTGCTGGTCGTTGCGCGCTGCACGAACGGGACGCCGAGCCGCTCCGCCAGCGCCGGGGCGACCACACTGCCGCCTGCGCCATAGGAAGCCGACACGGTGACCAGCCGGACCTGGTCGGAACTCATTGTCACCCGTCTCCTTTCGCCCGTGCCGCTCACGCCGGGACCGTCGCGGCGACCTGGCTGACGTCGGCGACCTGGCGGGTCAGCACACCCGGCCGCAGCACCAGCCCGCACACGACGGCGGCGCCCGCGAAGATTCCGGCAGAAACCCAGAACGCGACGACGTAGCTGTGTACCGCAGCCCCGGCCGTGGCCGCCGGACTGTGCCCGTGTACCAGCAGGTAGCTGGCCAGCGCGCTGGCGGCGATCGTGTTCAGCAGCGCCGTGCCTATCGAGCCGCCGACCTGCTGGCAGGTGTTCACCGTCGCCGACGCCACCCCCGCATCGGCGGGGGCGGCGCCGTAGGTCGCGGTGTTCATCGCACAGCCGAATACCAGGCCAAGCCCGACGCCGACCACCAGCAGCGCGGGCAGGATCGATGCCAGGTAGCTGGCGCCGACGCTCAGCTGGGTCGCGAGGACAACCAGCCCGCCCGCGGCGATGACCATCCCGGTCGGAATCAGGATCCGCGGGCCGAGCCGGGGCATGAGCAGCCCGCTGGACGTGGTCGAGGATGCGATCAGCGCGGCGATCATCGGCAGGAACGCCAGGCCCGTCCTCACCGGCGAGTAGCCCAGGATCAGCTGCAGGTAATAAGTGAGGAAAAGGAAGATCCCGAACATGCCCGTGGCGGACAGGCCGATGGCCAGATAGGCCCCGCCCCGGAACCGGTCCAGGATGATCCGCAGCGGCAGCAGCGGATGCGCCACCCTACGTTCGACCAGCACGAACGCGACGAGCAGAGCGACCCCGGCCACCAGCAGCGCGATCGTCAGCGGCGCCCCCCAGCCCTTGGTCTCGGCCTCGGACAGCCCGTAGACGACGCCGATCAGCCCGGCCACGACCAGCACCGTGCCTGGCGGATCGAGACGTACTCCGGGATCACGCGGCTGGTTGCGCAGCAGCCGCACCGCGGCCGTGACCGCGACCAGCGAGAAGACGACGTTGACGTACAGACACCAGCGCCAGGAAAGGTACTCGGTCAGGACGCCGCCCAGCAGCAGCCCGACCGCACCGCCAGCTCCGGCGATGGCGCCGTAGATGCCGAAGGCCTTGCCGCGCTCGGCCGGGTTGGTGAACGTCACGGTGAGCGTGGACAGCGCCGCGGGAGCGAGCATCGCGCCGAACGCACCCTGGATCGCGCGGCCGGCCAGCAGCATGCCGAAGCCGATGGCCGCGCCTCCCAGCGCCGACGCGGCGGCGAAGCCCACCATGCCGATGATCAGCATCCGCTTGCGCCCAAGCATGTCCGAGAGCCGGCCGCCGAGCAGCAGTAGCCCGCCGAAGGCCAGCGAATAGGCGGTCACCACCCACTGCCGGTCCGCGTTGGAGAACGCCAGGTCATGCTGGGCGGTCGGCAGCGCGATGTTCACCACGGTGGCGTCGAGCACCACCATCAGCTGGCCCAGGCAGACAACGCCCAGGATCAGCCAGCGACGGCCAGACTCCTGGTCGGCGTCGGCAGGTCCCGCTGGCCGCGCCACCTCCGCCGCCCCCGGCGCGGCAGCACCGCGGTCAGCGACCCGCGAAACCGCGGGACGGTCCGCGTCCTGGGCCATCGGGTACCTCCTGCGCAAAAGAGTACCCAGTAGCCCATCGGCGAACTCGCCCCCGCGTCCAGAGGGAACCCGGCACTGGCCGAACAGCTTGACCGCGGTACTCATACTGGTTATCGTTTTCATTTGTATTAAGCCGGCGGTCCCGGCATCGTCGTGCGCTAAACCTGGACTGGAGGAGCCTGACCATGCTCTCTCGGCTGTCTCGCCGCGGGATTGTGCTCGTTGCGCTGGCCGTCACCGCGGGGGTGACCGCGACGGCTTGCTCGTCGACCTCGGCGGCCACCAGCTCGGGCGGGCAGGTGATCGCGGTCGGCGCCGAGAACGAGTACGCCAACGTGATCGGCCAGATCGGGGGCAAGTACGTGCGGGTGAGCGCGATCGAGAGCAACCCCAACACCGACCCGCACACGTTCGAGGCCAGCCCGAGCGTGGCCAACGCCGTCTCCACGGCGCAGCTCGTGGTGCAGAACGGCATCGGCTACGACACCTACATGAACAAGATCGAGTCCGCGGCGCCGAGCGCGACCCGGAAGGTCATCGTGGTGCAGAACCTGCTCGGCCTGCCGGACAGCACACCGAACCCGCACCTGTGGTACTCGCCGCGCACGATGCCCGCCGTGGCGAAGGCCGTTGCCGCCGACCTGTCCAAGATGCAGCCGTCGCACGCCGGGTACTTCGCGGCCAACCTGCGCAAGTTCGACGCGTCGCTGCAGCCGTGGGAGCAGGCGATCGCGAAGTTCAAGGCCGCTTACCCGGGCACCACGGTGGCGGTCACCGAGCCGGTTGGCGACTACATGCTGCAGGCGATCGGGGCGAAGATCCTCACGCCGTTCACCCTGCAGGCCGACATCATGAACGGGGTGGACCCGTCGCCGCAGGACGTGTCGCTCGAGAACGGCCTCTTCACCGGCCATAAGGTAAAGGTCTTCGTGTACAACCAGCAGGTGACCGACTCGCTCACCGCCTCGTTCCTCAGCCAGGCCAGGAAGGACGGCATCCCGGTGGTCGGCGTGTACGAGACCATGCCAACCCCCGGATACGACTACCAGTCGTGGATGGTCGCCGAGGTGCAGGCGATGACCAAGGCCGTGACCGACAAGATCTCGACGCAGAAACTATGACGATGACACGCCAGCCAGCAACCCCCAGCCAGGACAGCGCGGTCACTCAGGACAGCGCAGAAACTCGGGACAGCGCAGTCACTCAGGACAGCGCGGTCACTCAGGGTAATGCGCTCACCGTCGACGGCGTCAGCGTCCGGCTCGGCGGGCGCGAGGTCCTGCACGACGTGCGGTTCTCGATCAAGCCCGGCGAGTTCGTCGGCCTGATCGGCTCCAACGGGGCTGGCAAGACCACGCTGCTGCGGGTGATCCTCGGCCTGCTGCCCGCTGGCTCCGGGAAGGTCACCGTGAGCACGGCCGGGGTCGGCTACGTGCCGCAGAAGATCCAGCTCGACCCCGACATGCCGCTGCGGGCCAGGGACCTGGTCGGGCTGGGCCTGGACGGGCAGCGTCTCGGCATCCCGTTCCCGTCGCGGGCGCGCCGGAAGCTGGTGGACGAGATGCTGCGGGCGGTCGACGCCGAGCACATCGGCAACGCCCGGGTCGGCAACCTGTCCGGCGGGGAGCAGCAGCGGATCCTGATCGCGCACGCGCTCATCAGCCGCCCCGGCCTGCTGCTGCTCGACGAGCCGCTGGCCAACCTCGACATCGCCAGCGAGCAGGAAGTGGTCGCGCTGCTCGGCCGGATCGCAAAGGAGCAGGGGATCGCCGTGCTGATCTCGGCGCACGAGATGAACCCGCTGCTCCCGGTCATGGACCGGATCGTCTACATGGCGCACGGCCGGGCCGCCAGCGGGCCAACCGACGAGGTCGTCACCGGCGAGCGGCTCAGCCAGCTGTACGGTCACCACGTCGATGTCATCCACGTGCACGGCCGGGTCCTGGTGGTGGCCGGGCGCGGTGAAGGTCTCGACATCCCGATCGAGCACTCGGGCGCCCACGCCGACGACGGCGCGTGAGGCCGTGGGCAGCCTGCTGCGGGCCATCGTCGAGCCCGGCTTCTTCGCCAGCGCGCCGGTTCACGTGGCGCTGCTGGCCGGCGGCGTGGTCGCCATCGTGTCCGGCATCGTCGGCACGTTCACGGTGATGCGCGGGCAGTCGTACGCGGGGCACGCGCTCGGCGACATCAGCACGACCGGCGGCTCCGCTTCGTTCCTCATCGGGATCAGCCCGCTGTGGGGCTTCGCGGGCACCAGCGTGGTAGCCGCGGGGGTAATGGACATGATCGGCGTCCGCCGCCCGCGCGGACGCGACCTGGCAACCGGCATCGTGCGCGGGGCCGGGCTCGGCCTCGCCGCCCTCTTCCTCTACTGGGACACCACGCGTACCTCCACGACCGGCGCGCCCATCACGATCCTGTTCGGGTCGATCTTCACGATCGACAGCTCGATGATCCCGGCGATCGCGGTGTTCAGCCTGGTGGCCGTCGGCATCGTCGCCGTGCTGTACCGCCCGCTGCTGCTGAGCTCGGTCAGCACCGACCTGGCCGTGGTGCGCGGGGTGCGCGTGCGCATCGCCGGCGCGCTGTGCCTGGCCGCGATCGCGCTCGCGGTCTCGCTGTCGGCCATGACGATCGGCGCGATCCTCAGCACCGCGCTGCTCGTCGGGCCGGCGGCGGCCGCGTTGCGGCTGACCAGCAGGCCCGCCCTGGTGCTGGCGTGGTCGGCGGTGATCGGCGTCGCGGCCACCTGGCTTGGCGTGCTGCTCGCCTATGACAGCTACTACTGGCCGCCGTCCGGGCGGGGCTGGCCGGTCAGCTTCTTCGTCGTGGTCCTGATCTTGATCTTCTATCTGCTTGCCCAGGTTGTTGGCCAGGACACACGCAATAGCCGGAACGAGGAGCGGGCATGTTCTCCGGCTTCATGACCAACACCTGGATCGTGGCGACGATCGTGGCGGTCGTCGCCGGGGCCGTGGGGTTCTTCGTCGTGCTGCGAGGCTCGGCGTTCGTCGCCGACGCGCTGCCGACCGGCGCGTTCGCCGGCGCGGCCGGGGCCAGCCTGATCGGCGTCAACACGCTGATCGGCCTGGGCGTGTTCTCCCTGCTCGGCGCCCTCGGCATCGGCTGGCTCGGCCGCCGCGCACGGCACGACGTGGCCGTTGCCCTGGCCCTGGTGGTGATGCTGGGGCTAGGTGCGCTGTTCCTCAGCTTCAGCGTCGAGTACGCCCCCGAGATCTACTCGCTGCTGTTCGGCGAGGTGCTGGGCATCAGCGTGAACGAGATAGCCCCGGTCGCCGTGCTCGGCGCGGTGTGCATCGTCGCGATCATGGTGCTGTACCGCCCGCTGATGCTGTCCTCGGTGATGCCCGAGCTTGGTGAGGCACGCGGCGTGCGCGCGTACCGGATCGAGATGTGCTTCCTGGTCGTCCTCGCCCTCGCCACCAGCATGGCGCTCCCGGTGGTGGGCGCCTTGCTGATCTTCAGCCTGATGATCGGGCCGCCGGCCGCCGCCCGGGCGGTCACGGACCGGCCGCTGCTCGCCATGGGCCTGTCCGTGGTCATCGCGCTGGCAACGGTGTGGATCGCGATCGCGGTGTCGTATCACACCAACTGGCCGGTGGGGTTCTTCGTCGGCACGATCGCCGCGGTCTGCTACGCGGCCGGGCGGGCCTGCACGGCGCTGCGCCGAACCCGAGTCACCCGTCAGGCCGTACCATCGCCCCCGGCTCCCGTTCCGGCCTCTCGGTAGTCCAGCTCTGTCAGCCGGCGCCGACATCGACGTCAGCCATGCTGCTTGAGGTCTTCGGGCGCCTGCGCAGCTGCCAGACCAGCATGCTCCCGAGGATGACCCCGACGGCGATCGCCGTGGTATGGCCGACGGCGGACACGGCGAGCTTGCTCAGCCCGCCGAAGATGTTGCCGACCGCGACCAGCAGCACGAGGTCGAGCGCTGCCGCGGCCCGCGCCAGCCATGAGCCGTACAGCAGGACCACCGCGATCGCGGTCACCACCACGTACGACGGCCCGACGTCGATGAGGTACCGGTCCGCCGCGGGCAGCGACCCGTGGGACACCCGGTAGCCGACGACCCCCTCGCTGACGAACGTCCCGATCACGTGCCCGGCCGCGCACACTAGCGCGGTCCGCCAGTTGCCCAGCACCTTGTTGGCGCCGAACAGGGCCAGCGCGATCAGGATCGGCCACGCGAGCCAGTACCCCTGGGTGACGAACGCGGAGACCACGAGCGAGCCGACCGGGTCATGCTGGAGGTTGTGCACGCTCGTGCTTGCCCACGCTGTGAACACGCTGCGGTCATGCGGGGACAGTTTTGCGCAGACCACCTCGGTGACCACAAACCCGATCAGATATACCCAGGCAACCGCATAGGACCCGAAGATCCTTTGCAGGTCCGGTCGGCGCATGAAACCACCCTAGGTGGCGAGCCTGGGGATCCGTCGGCGCGGGTCAGCGGGGGTGCCCACCAGACGAACCGCGCTAGCTTTAGGTTAGGGGGTGTGCGGGTACTCTTCATCGGCGGCAGCGGTGTGATCAGTTCGGCCTGTTCGCGGCTGGCCGCCGAATCGGGGATCGAACTCTTCGTGTTCAACCGCGGCCTGAGCGTCGACCGGCCGCTGCCTGCCGGCGTAACGGTGCTGCGTGGCGACATCCGGGATCCGGGGTGCGTCCGGGAGGTCCTCGGCGGCCGTGAGTTCGACGCGGTGGTGGACTGGGTGGCGTTCACACCCGAGCACGTCCAGGCCGACATCGACTTCTTCCGCGGCCGGACCGGGCAGTACGTGTTCATCAGCTCCGCCTCGGCGTATCAGACGCCGCCAGCCCGCGTCCCGATCGTGGAGTCCACCCCGCTGCGCAACCCGTTCCTGCGCTACTCCCGCGACAAGATCGCGTGCGAGGAGCTGCTGCGCGCTGCCTACCGCGACGACGGCTTCCCGGCGACGATCGTGCGGCCCTCGCACACCTATGACAAGACGCTGGTGCCGTTCGAGGGAAGCTGGACGGTGCTGGCGCGGATGCGGCAGGGCAAGCCGATCGTCGTGCACGGCGACGGCACCTCGCTGTGGACGCTGACGCACCACCTGGACTTCGCGGCGGGGTTCGTGCCGCTGCTCGGCCACTCCCGCACGGTCGGCGACGTCTTCCACATAACCTCCGATGACGTGCTCACCTGGGACCAGATCGCGGTGGCGCTGGCTGATGCCGCCGGAGCCCAGGCCGACATCGTGCACGTTCCCTCGGACGTGATCGCCGCGGCCGACCCTGGGTGGGGCGCCAGCCTGCTGGGGGACAAGGCGCACTCGCTGGTGTTCGATAACTCGAAGCTGCGCAGTGTGCTGCCGGGTTACCGGGCCGTCATCCCGTTCGAGCAGGGAGCTCGTGAGATCGTCGGGTGGCATGACGAGGACCCGGCACGGCAGCGTGCCGACGCGCGCGTGGACGCATTGATGGACCGGTTGATCGAGGCCTACCGGCCGGCGGCCTGAGCCGGGAAACCAGCCGGGCACGGTCATCACCTGGCGGACGCCCGGGCGGCGGTCAGCCGTGCCGCCCGGGCGGGAATCGCCGGCCACGATCAGCCGGAGCGCCGGTAACCGTTCGGGACCGGCACTTGCAGGTGCGCGAGGCTGGCCTTGGTGGGCCGCTGGTAGTGCCAGTTCTCGGTCTCGGTCGTGCTTCCGACCACGGACACCAACCGCAGCGGCAGATAGGTAGCCGTGCTGACCCAGAGGTAGACCGGCTGTCCCTGGACGGTCTGCCCCGAGCCCGTCTGAATCAGCTTGATGGCCTGCTGCCCGTCCAGGGTGGTATGGCCGATGATGCGCCATTGGCCGCCGATGACCTGCTGTGCGAGTTCGGCTCCCCTCGGGGTGGGCGTGTAGTCCTCGTAAGCCAGCCTTCCGGTGTGCGTTGACCAGGTTCCGGCCGGCGTGTTGTAGGGGCCCCAGCCGCAGCCGGTCTGGCCGGTTCCCGCGTAGCAGACGACCGCGAGGTGGGCGCGTTCCGTCTGGCCGTAAACCGAGGGGCGGGGGACGATGGTGGTGTAGGCGTCGTCCTCGCCCAGCTTCAGCCTCCCGTCCGGCGCGATCGAACTGGACGCGTCGCGGACGTATTCGAGCTGGCCCGGGACGGGCTGAGCGGGCCAGCTCCACACCTGGTCGTTGTC
Organism: uncultured Actinomycetota bacterium; assembly: GCA_963778075.1. GTDB lineage: Bacteria > Actinomycetota > Actinomycetes > Streptosporangiales > Streptosporangiaceae > JASHPR01. The sequence goes on from CAVZTJ010000003.1 coordinate 996,337, forward strand.
CACCTCGCGGCCGTGGGTAACGTCGGTCACCGTGTTGTAGACCAGATCGTCGGCGGCCGCGTTGAACGCGGTCAGCATGGCCCGGCCCAGCGAAGCGGCCGACGGGTGGCTGCCCGGCGGCGGGACGGATGCCGGGCCGCCAGGCGACGCGCTACCCGCGACGCTCGGAAGCAACCCGATGGCTGACGGCGCACCGTGCGCCTTGGCCGGGCCGCCGGTCATCAGCACGAACGCGAGCGCTACCGCCATCGCCGCCGCGGCGGCGCCCACGGCGAGATGCGGCCACCCGAGCCGCGGGAGCCCTGCCCGGCTCAGTCCCAGCCGCCCGAGCCGCGGAAGCGGCGGCCGGCTCAGTCCCAGCCGCCCGAGCAGCGGAAGCGGCAGCCGGCTCAGTCCCGGCCGCCCGCGCAGGCCGGCCGTCCGTGGCATCCGGCGCAGCCGGCCCTTCCCGGCGTCGCGCATCTCAGCCAGCACGAGGTCCGCGCTGTGGGCTCGCTGCCCCAGCTCGGCGAGGGCGGCGCGGATGTCCGCCTCGGTACGCATCGGCGCGTTTCCCTGACTCTGCATCAGTGTCCCTCCTTGCTCGGCGCGGCGGATGCCAGCGGCTCGGCCAGTTCAACGCGCAAGGCCTCCAGAGCCTTGAAGATGTGCCCCCGGACCGTGCTCGCCGCGCAGCCCATGACCTCAGCGATCTCGGTGTCAGAAAGACCCTCGTAGTAGCGGAGCACGACCGCTGTGCGGCGTCTGCGCGACAGCTTCGCCAGCTCGGCAAGCAGGGCCTGGCGCTCGACGTATCCGTCGGCTGGATCGGGCAAGGCATGGTCGGTGACGTGGTCGTCCATCCCGGAGGGGACCAGCCGCCACGAGCGGCGTCGCCATGATAAGTACTCGTTGACGAGCATTTTCCTGACATACGCTTCGGGACGGTCCAGCGCGCCGATGTGCTGCCAGCGTCCGCTCGCCCGGACCAGCACTTCCTGGACCAGGTCCTTGGCCAGGTCCGGGTCTCCCGCGAGCGCGGTGGTGAAGCGCAGCGCGGTCGGCAGCCACCTGCGGGCGAACTCATCAAAGGTCATCGGGCCTCCGCGGCTTGAAGTGTCCCTTAATACACGCGGCCCGGGCCCGTTGTGTTTGTTCGCTTGGTTCAGTCCCTGGCCGGCAGCTGGCCCGGCGAGGGGGCATCCGCAGCGGTCTTGCGCAGGATCAGATCTGCGAGCTGGCCCAGCCGCCGGTACGGGTCGGTGGCACCCAGGCGTTCTTCGATGTCGAGAAGCGCCGCCAGCTGACCGGGATCGGACGGCGGCGGCGGGGCGAGCTCGTCCGGGTCGATGGCGATCCGCACGCCATACCAGTTCTCCAGCCGCAGGCCGCACGCGGCTGTGGTGCCCGTGAGCGCGTCGAGATCGCCAGCCCGGGCCGGTGTGCCGAGTTCGTTGATGTGGCGTACGTCGCGCCGTTCGGCCTGGGCAAGGTCGAGTTCCCTGAACGCCGCGAGTGCCGCCTGCCAGTCCTGGCGGGCCGCCGGACGCCACAGCGCGGATGTCGTGGTGCGGGCTGCGAGGGCGAGGAGTCCGCTACTCGCGCCCGGCGGCGGCGACCGGCGACCGGATCTAGACCCCTGCTGACCGCTACGCTGCGACGGTGGCGTTGGGATCAGGGCTCGCTCACCTGGGCGGCTATCCGTTTGAGGTGCGTTACAGCGAAGGAGCGCGGGTGCGCGCGCGTGCCGCTGCCGATGTCGCCGCGAGCGCCTACGGGTACTTCAGTCCTCTGTTTTCTGGAATCGAGCCCGACATCGCCGTCATCGTGGCCGGCCAGGCGGACTGGGAGAGCAGGCAACCATACGGGCTGCCGTTCTTCAACGACGAGGCTGGTCAGATCCGTCCCGGCATCGTGGTGATGCCCGCGGGAAGCGGGGATTTCTGGATCGCGATCGGGCAGGACATTCGCGACGCATCGCCGCGCGGATATACGCGATTGCTTGCGGCATACCCTGACGGCGCAGGTGGCCTGGATCTGCAGCCATTCTTTGACCTCGTCACGATCCATGAGCTGGGCCACGCCTTCGAGGTGCTCGGGGATCTCAGGTTGCCGACCTTCTGGCTGGGCGAGATCTTCGCCAACCTGGCCCTGCATGCATTCGTCGCAACGAGGCAGCCGGAGAGCCTGAACACGCTCGAGGTGCTCCCCACAGTGGGCGCGCAGAGCCGGCGCCTCGCCGTCCGGATGCGCGCCGAGGGCTACAGCACGCTGGAGGAGCTCGAAGCCCACTACACGGGCGGTGATCAGCCGATGAGCCCGCTGAACTACGTCTGGTACCAGCACCGGTGGCTGCGACTCGCCGCAAGAATGTTCAGCGCTGACGGTGAGGACGGGCTGGTCCGTTTCTGGAATTGCTTTCACGCCACCGATCGCTTCAGTTCCGGCAGCGTCACGGCGGCGTCCCTAGCCCCGGTACTACAAACCGAGGTGAGCGAGACCCTCGGCCGGGCGATCCAGAACTGGCGGTAGATCTTGCACCGAAGACACCGACACGACTACGCAGATAAACCGCCTCAGACCGACGTCTGCGGCCGAACGGTCGCAGCGGGTACCCCAGCGCCCGAGGCGATTGGTAGTCAAGTCTCCCCCTAGCGGGCTTGCTGCAGCGCTCGTGATTGGTTGGACGTGACTCAACGCGGCAGAAGCGGATGTCTTAGCCCCGGGCTTTCTCCTGTGATGGCCAACCTTGATCGTTTGCATATGAAAGTGCCCTTGGCCTGCTTTGGCCTGGGAGAATAGGGCTTGTCGAGAGTCCTGTCCGCACCGAACCGAAGGCACTTATCCCGTGCAGAATACCGCGCACCGATCCAAGATCACCGTGTCTGCTGACGGGAAGGGACTGGTATCGCAAGCGGGTGCGTTACTGCTGGCCGAGACGATTTAGATAGCCCGGTTTCAAAGACGGCATTGCTTATACATTGTTATCCGTTTACTTCGCGCATGCGACCGGTACGGCGGACGCGAACACCTTATCCGTCAGGAAAGCGTCTTGATCGGCATGCATATCGTCAGGAATCGCTGCGAGCCATCCGCTGTCTAGAGCTTCGGAGTTCGCGGTTGGGATTCCTGTGTATTGAGTGACAGCGAAAACCAATCCCACTGGCGAATCGATTCCCTTAAGGTAGTGGGAAGGATATTCAATGTAGCCGAAGTTGACGGCTTCTTTGATATCGATGGCGAGCTCTCGCTTAGCCACTCTCCGAACTGCCGACAACAGCGGCTCACCAAACTGAACAGTTCCGCCGGGCAAATGCCACTGGCCTCGGCATGGCCCAGCTGATCGTTTAGTCAGAAAACGGCGCCGTCCCGGTTTCTGACCAGCACTTCTACCGTCAACCGTGGCGCTTTCGAGTAGATGTACTGAAATTCTTCAGCACGTGGACAATGCCGACAACCCCTACGCCATCGTGGTGGCGCTGCTCGACGCGGTGCCTGCGGGCAGCTACCTGGCGCTGTCTCACCCGGCGGCTGACATCGAAGCCCAAGCGCAGGGCGAATTGGCCAGGCGGCTGAACCAGACGATGGCGGAGAAGGTGACCCTGCGCGATCGGGCTCAGGTCGCGCGTTTCTTCGACGGACTGGATCTGGTCGAGCCGGGGCTCGTGCGGGTTCCCGAATGGCGTCCCGTATCCGAGGCCGAGGCCAGCAGCCCGGCCGGGCTATGGGGCGGTGTGGGCCGCAAGAGCTGAGGCGCCAAGGCGCCTGCGGACTCAGCCGCCAGGGGCGCTGCGGGCTGAGGGCCAGGGGCGCTGCGGGCTGAGGGCCAGGGGCGCTGCGGGCTGAGGGCCAGGGGCGCTGCGGGCTGAGGGCCAGGGGCGCTGCGGGCTGAGGGCCAGGGGCGCTGCGGGCTGAGGCGCGGGACGTCCACCCCCGGCGAAGCGGTTCGGGATCTCCGTCGGACACCGATCTACGGGTGCAATACCGGAATCACGATGTTCTCGGCGTTCCGCGATACGTGCGTCCTGAGCCGCCGTTCGCATTTCTCGCGGGCCGCGCGATACGCGTCGACCGCTTCGCCCAGGCTGGCCGGCGCAGGCGACGCCCATGGGCCCGAGCAGATGCCCGTGCATTTTGCGCAGTTCGCCAGCGACGACGTCTTCCCTGCCCCCCAGCTTGGATCGCAGCCACAGCGCCCAGTCCCAGAAATGATTGTCGATTCCGGCCAGTGTGGACGCGTTCACTTGCCAGGGCTCTGCGGGCTGGTGCGGGTGGCCGAACAGCAGGTCAACCTTTGCCGGGCCGGCCAGTATCAGCATGTAGCACCAGGTGCGGCTGAGCCTGTCCCACTGCGCCACGACAGGGTGCAGCGGCTCGACGGTTTCGGCGAGTGTGCCGCGGATGTCTTCGAGTCTAGGCGCCGTGACCGCAAAGTCCCAGTCAGACAGGGGCGTCGCCTGGCCCCTGGCGCGTGATCCGGTCAGTTCCACCGCCGCGATCCCCGCGCCCGAGGACAGGACTGCGATCACGTCATCGGGCAGCATCGCAGGCCTCGCTGAATCGGGCACGAAGCGATTCCAGTCCGCTGTGACATCCGCTCGTCCGCCGCTTAGGGCGCATGTGTCCGGCAGCCGGCTTGTCCAGCGCCCCCGGCGCTCTGTGGCCGGGCTGCTCAGCGGTGGAGAATGCCCTCAGGGTAACTGGCTTCGGCCGGGTCCTTGCGGCTCTGCATGTTCCAGAGCAGGCCGGCGAGATGGTCCGGGCTGACCGTCGGTCCCCAGTCTCGGGCAGCGCCGCCGGGCGTCGCGGTCCAGGTGTGGAAGGCGCTGTTCTCGATGCCTCGTGGGATTTCTCCTGTGGCTCAGCCCGCTCGGGCTCCGCAGGCGCAATACCTCCGCACCGGATTCATCTGACAAAACACCAGGTCAGAGGCTTGACAACTATCGAATTTATGTTCGATAGTTAATCGATGAAAGCGGAAGCCGCACAGGCCAGGGAAGTCTCGCAGGGGGTCGAGCTGTCCTTGGTACGCCACGCCGCAGGCGTGTCTGGGGCGGCGCGTGCTGTCTGGGGCGGCGCTGTCTGGGGCGGCGCTGTCTGGGGCGGCGCTGTCTGGGGTCGCACTGTCTGGGGCCGCACTGTCTGGGCCGGCTCTGCCGGGGGAGGCGGTCCTGTCTAGGGCAGCCTTGCCGGGAGAGGCGGTCCTGTCTGACGAGGCCGTGCTGCCGGTACTTCCGGCCCTGCGGGGGCTGCTCCCCGGTGGAGTGCTGCGGCGTGGTTCGGTCGTTACGACCGGGCCCTGGAGCCTGCTCTGCCTGGCGCTGGCCGCCGGCGCTTCGGCGGCGGGAGCATGGTGTGCGGTGGTGGGGCTGCCGCAGCTCGGGGTGGCGGCAGCGGCGGCCGTGGGCTTGGACCCAGACCGGATGCTATTGATCGCGGACCCCGGCACCGGCTGGCCACAGGTGGTGGCCTCTCTCCTGGACGGCTGTGAGCTCGTGTTGCTTCGTCCGCCGGACCGGCCGCCCGCCCAGGTCCGGCGGCGGATCGAGGCCACCGTGCGCCGCTTTGGCAGCGTTCTTGCTGTGGCGGGGGAGTGGGACGGTGCGCAGGCCCGTCTCTCCGTCACCCAGCAGGAATGGACGGGCATTGGAACCGGCCACGGGCGGCTGCGTGCCCGCCGGGTCCAGGTGGTCGCGGACGGCAGGGGCGGGGCGGCGCAGCCGCGATCCCAGTGGCTGTGGCTTCCCGGACCCGACGGGTCGGTGACCGCTGCGGGCCAGACCAAAGCCGCTCGCGACCCGTTCTGGCCCGAAATAAGGAGTACCGGTTGAAGCCGGTTGGTGACGCGCCGCCGCGGGTGCTCGTGGTGTGGTGCCCGGACTGGCCTGATCAGGGTACTGAGGGCGCCCGGGCTTTCGAGCAGGTGGTGGCCGCGGTGGAAGAGCTCTGCCCGCGGGTTGAGGTGCTGCACCCGGGTGCCTGCGCCATCGGCGCCCGCGGGCCTGCCAGGTACTTCGGCGGGGAAGAGGTTCTGGCGAGGAAGATCATCGACGCCGTTGCCTGCTGCGGGTTCGCCTGCCGGGTCGGAGTCGCCGACGGCATGTTCGCCGCACAGCTCGCCGCCCGGGCGCCGCGGGCCGAGATCTCGGATGCGGCCCTGATCGTTGCGCCGGGTGAGACCTCGGCATTCCTCGCCTCGCAGCCGGTCGGCTCGCTGGAGGATCCGGAACTGGCCGACCTGCTGCCCCGGCTGGGCATCAGGACGCTGGGGGAGTTCGCCATGCTGCCGGCGATCGAAGCGGGGAACCGGTTCGGCGCGCAGGGAGCTGTCGCGCACCGGCTGGCGCGCGGCCTGGATCCCCGGCCGCTGGTGCCTCGCCCGCCATCTGCCGACCTCTCCGTTTCCGTTGAGTTTGACCCGCCGGCCGAGCAGTCCGAGCCGGTGGTGTTCGCCTCCAAGGCGCTCGCCGAACAGATGCACGCGGGCCTTGCCGCCAGGGGGCTCGCCTGTGTACGCGTGCAGGCGCAGGCGACCTGCGCCGACGGCCAGGAGATCACCCGGTTGTGGCGGCACGACGGGCTGCTGTCCGCGCTGGCGGTGGCCGAGCGGGTGCGCTGGCAGCTGGCCGGCTGGCAGCCGGCCCGTGACGACGCGGATGAGAGGGTCGCGGACAAGAGGGTCGCGGATGAGGAGGGCGCGGTCGGCGGGATCACGCTTCTGCGGCTGGTTCCCGACCAGCTCGTGCGCGCCACGGGCCGTCAGCTCGGCCTGTGGGGCGACGCAGTGGTCAGTGATCGGGTGGCGCGCGCCGCCCTCCGGGTGCAGGCCATGCTCGGGCATGGTTCGGTCGTGCGCCCGCTGCTGGCTGGCGGCCGCGACCCGGCCGAGCAGGTGACGCCGGTTCCGTTCGGCGATGCTGTCGAGCCGGTGCTTCCCTCCGGCCGGCCCTGGCCTGGCAGGCTCCCCGCCCCGGCCCCGGCCACGGTCTATCCCGTCCCGCTGTCGGCCAGGGTCATCGATGCCTCGGGTGTCGCGGTGACCGTTACCGGACGGGCCTTCGCTTCCGCGCCCCCCGACCGGCTGTCGGCCGACGGCGGGCCGTGGCTGACGGTCACCTCCTGGGCCGGTCCCTGGCCGGTCACCGAACGGTGGTGGCGTCCGGAAGGCGCCCGCCGGCGAGCCAGGTTCCAGCTGGTCGCCGAAGACGGGAGCGCGTGGCTGGCCGCGGTGCAGGACGGCCAGTGGCTGATCGAGGCCAGCTACGACTGAATCGCCGGTGATCGGGGTCGCCAGTGATCAGGCTATACCTGGCTTAGGTGGTTAGGCTGTGCCCGGTTCGAGGGTCAAAAATTTTTTCGATAATCTTTGTTGTGCTGTGTTGAGAGTCGCCGTTTTGTCGGTGGCAGCCGGTAGCGTGGTTAATGGCAGATCAGGACGGAACGCCCCGGCAAGCACCGGTGGAGGAGGTGAGCTGATGTCAGCCCAGGCAGCAGAACCAGGCCCAGACGATGAGTCGGCCACTCCCTCGCCTAGCGGCGCCGAGCCTGCTCCCCCGCCCAGCGGCGCCCAGCCTCCTCCCATGTTCGAGGGTGGTCAGGTCGTGGTGGGCGGCGGGGTCCTGGACTTGCAGGTGCTGCTGGATGCTCTGGCGGCGGGCGGGTTTTTGGCTGGCCCGGATGAGGACCCTGACGAGCTGGCTGCGGTGGGCGGGCGGTTGGGGCCGCGGTTGTCCGCAGGGCAGGTGGCGGCGCTGGCGGTGGAGCATATGGACCCGGGGCCGGCGATGGCCGGATGGCTGGAAGTGGCCGGGGCTGAGGCGGACTGCCTGAATGAGTACGGGCTGACCGGGGTGGTGGCCGCCGGGCAAAAACTGGCGTCGTGGGCGCAGGCGGCTGAGCTGGCCGCGGTGGCGCAGGTTGCCTCCCGTGCCGCAGCCGCCGATAAGAACATCGGGGTGAGCGATGATGGCCGTCCCGCGCGGGTGTGCCGGGACGCGACCGGGCAGGTCTCGCTGGCGCTGACGATGTCGGACTGCGCCGCGGCCGCGTGGGCAGATCTGGCAGTCATGTTGTCGTGGCGGCTGCCATCGACCGGGCAGGCGCTAGCAGCCGGGAAGATCAATTTGTACCGGGCCCGGCGAATCGCTGAGGCCACCAGTGTGCTGAGCGAAACCAAGGCTCGTGAGGTCGAAGCAAAGATCCTGCCCTGTGCTGGGCAGCTGACCCCGGCGAAGTTGCGGGAGCGGCTGCGCCGCGCGGTGATCGCCGCCGACCCTGCCGCCGCCGAACGCCGCAGCGCGGATGCCGAGCGGGACGCCAGGGTGAGCTTGTATCCGGATGACGACGGGACCGCGACGCTGACCGGGACCGGTCTGCCGACGGCGCTGGCCGCGGCGGCGATGGCAAGAATCACCGCGATGGCCCGGGCGCGCAAGGCAGCGGGGCTGGGCGGCGGTCTGGACCTGCACCGGGCCCAGGTGATGCTCGGGCTGATGCTGGACACCCTGCCCCCCACCCCACCTGCCCAGGATGCCCCGTCCGACCAGCCGCCCGCCGGCGACAGCGACAGTGGCCAGGAAGACAGCGACCCGAGCGACAGCGGCTCGGAAAACAGCGGCTCGGAAAACAGCGGCCCAGAAGACAGCGACCCAGAAGACAGCGGCCCGAGCGACAGCAATCTCGCCGGTGGCGGCGGCCCGGGCAGCGACCCTGGCCCCAGTAGCGGTCGCGATGACAGCGACGGCGGCCCCAGCTCACATGGGGCCTGGCCAGACGCGGGCGACCCGGCCGATGACGTGCCGTTCCCCGACGATGAGGACGCCCCGCCCGAGGATGGCCTGGACGACGGCGCGGGCGATCCGGTCAGTGGCTACTGTGCCGAGGACGAGGATGACCTGAGCTTGATCGGGCCGACGCCGGACTGGCCGGAGCTGGGCGCGATCCCGCCCGCGCTGGCCCGGCCGGCCGGCGAACCTGATGGGCGGCCGGTTCCCGGGCTGCTGGATGTCACGTTGCCCTGGATCACCCTGGCCGGCCTGCCCGGCGGAGGCCCGGGGCTGTTGGGCCGGATCGGCCCGGTCACCCCGCTGCAGGCCCGTCAGCTCGCCACCGCCGCCGTACACGACCCGGCCGCGCAGTGGCGGATCATCATCACCAACGCCGAAGGGCAGGCGATCGCGGTCACCCGGATCCGCCGGCAGCGATCGCGTGCCGGGCCCGGGCCGCCGCGAGACGGGCCGCCGCGTCCGTTCGGGCTGGTTGGTCGTGTCACGCTGACCATCAGCCAGGACACCCTTGAGGAGCGGGCCAGCGGCTTGACCAAGCAGGCCGCCGACCAGGCGGGCGGACCGGGCGGACCGGGCGGACCGGGCCCGCCGCCGGACGGGATTGCCTTGACCGCGTTGCGGGCTGCGGTCCAGTTGCTGGAGCGCGCCCGGGTCCAAGCCCAGGCCGACGCGGTGGCGGGAGGCTGCGCGCACGCCGACGAGTCGCCGGGGTACCGGCCGCCGCCGCGGCTGCGCGAATACATCGCCGCCCGCGACGTGACGTGCCGCAGCCCCGTCTGCGGCCAGCCCGCCTGGCGGGCCGACCTGGACCACACCATCCCCTACGACCAGGGCGGCCGGACCTGCCGCTGCAACCTCGGCGGCGGATGCCGGCGCCACCACCAGCTCAAGCAGCACCCCCGGTGGAAGCTCGAGCAGATCAAGCCCGGCGTGTTCACCTGGACCACCCCGGCCGGCCGCACCTACACGGTCGGCCCCGATATCCACCCGCTGTAGGGGAGCGTCATGGGCTTTGACAATCCACCGCGGCCGTGGGCGGAACTCGAGAAGCTCCTGTCCTGGCGGGGCACGGAAACGGGAAAGGAGAGGGGCGCCGGATCGGCGGGCCTCGGCGAGGCCGATGAGGAGCCAAGGGAAGCGCCGGAAGAGGCCCGGCCGGAGGCGTGGGCCCGCCCGGCCTCCGGCCCGGCCTGGGCCGAGCTGCACTGTCACTCGTCCTACAGCTTCCTCGACGGGGCGTCGAGCCCTGAGGACCTGGTGGCTGAGGCGGCAGCGCTCGGCCTGGAAGCGGTGGCCATTACCGATCACGACGGCATGTACGGAGTGCCGCAGTTCGCCCAGGCGGCGGCGAGGCTGAAGCAGCGGACCGGCATCGGGCTCGGCACCGTCTTCGGCGCGGAGCTCAGCCTGGACCTGCCCTGCGGCCAGGGCGGCATCCCCGACCCGGCGGGCAGGCACCTGCTGGTGCTGGCCCGCGACGCCGAGGGATACCGGCGGCTGTGCCGGGTGATCAGCACTGCGCAGCTCCGCGGGGGAGAGAAGGGCCGCCCCGTCTACGACGAACAGGAGCTGGCGCAGGCGCACGACGGCCACTGGGTGATCCTCACCGGCTGCCGCAAGGGCGCCGTGCCGGCGGCGCTTGCCGGGGCGGGCCCCGAGGCCGCGGAAAAAGAACTCCGCATTCTGGCCGACCAGTTCGGCCACCAGAACATCGTCGTGGAGCTGACCAGCCACGATCAGCCTGAAGACGACGAGCGCAACGATGCCCTGTACGAGCTGGCGAAAGACATGGGAACTGCCGTGATCGCCACCGGCAACGTGCACTACGCGTCCCCTCGCGACGCGAAGCTCGCGCAGGCGCTGGCCGCGGTCAGGGCCCGCCGCAGCCTGGATGAGATGGACGGCTGGCTGGCCGCCTCTGGTGCCGCCTATCTGCGGTCCGGCACGGAGATGGCGCACCGGCTACGCAGGTATCCCGGCACGGCGGAGCAGACCACCGAGCTCGCCAGGGCCTGCGCGTTTGACTTCCACGTGATCGCGCCCAAGCTGCCGGACTTCCCGGTTCCCGAGAACCACACCGAGGCCAGCTGGCTGCGTCACCTGGTCGAGAAACGTGCTCCGGAACGCTACGGACGGCCGGAACGCATCGAGGGAGCGTACGCCCAGATCGAGCGCGAACTCGAGGTCATCGTGGACCTCGGCTTCCCCGGCTACTTCCTGATCGTGCACGACATCGTGCAGTTCTGTGAGGACAACGGCATCCTGTGCCAGGGCCGCGGCTCGGCGGCCAACTCCGCCGTGTGCTACGCGCTCGGGATCACGAACGTGGACCCGGTCCGGCACGGCCTGCTCTTCGAGCGCTTCCTGTCCGCCGGCCGGGACGGCCCGCCCGACATCGACCTGGACATCGAGCACCAGCGCCGGGAAGAGGCCATCCAGTACGTCTACGACCGGTACGGCAGGGAGAACGCCGCACAGGTCGCCAACGTGATCTCGTACCGGCCGCGGATGGCGCTGCGGGATGCCGGCCGGGCGCTCGGCTACGCGCCGGAGCAGCAGGACGTCTGGGCGCGTCAGGTCGGCCCGCGCCAGTACGGCCCCGGCCAGCCGGTCCCGCCCGATGCCGGCGTGCCCGGCGCCGTGACCAGGCTCGCGGCCCGGATGCAGCGGCTGCCCCGGCACCTGGGCATCCACTCCGGCGGGATGGTGATCTGCGACCGTCCGGTGGGCGAGGTGTGCCCGGTGGAGTGGGCCCGGATGCCGGGCCGCACCGTGCTGCAGTGGGACAAGGATGACTGCGCCTACGCCGGGCTGGTCAAGTTCGACCTGCTCGGCCTCGGCATGCTGACCGCGCTGCGGGACTGCCTCGAGCTGATCGAGGCGCACCACGGCGAACGCTGGAGCCTGCATTCGCTCCCGCAGGAGGACCCGGCCGTCTACGACATGCTGTGCGAGGCGGACACGGTCGGGGTGTTCCAGGTCGAGTCCAGGGCCCAGATGGCGACCCTGCCGAGGCTGCGGCCGAGGAAGTTCTACGACCTGGTCGTCGAAGTCGCGCTGATCAGGCCGGGCCCGATCCAGGGTGGCTCGGTGCACCCCTACATGCGCCGGCGCCGCGGTGACGAGCAGTCGGACCTGCCGCACCCCTCGATGCGCGTGGCTCTCGACAAGACCCTCGGCGTGCCGCTGTTCCAGGAGCAGATGATGCAGATCGCGATCGACTGCGCCTCGTTCAGGCCCGCCGAGGCGGACCGGCTGCGGCAGGCGATGAGCTCCAAGCGCGCCCCGGAACGGATCGAGGAACTGCGCGCGCGGCTGCTCGACGGGATGGCGGCCAACGGCATCCCGCCGGAGGTCGCCGAGGACATCTACGTCAAGATCCTCGCGTTCTCCAGCTACGGATTCCCTGAGTCGCACGCGATTAGCTTCGCCTACCTGGTCTATGCCAGCGCCTGGCTGAAGTGCTATTACCCCGCGGCGTTCACCGCTGCCCTGCTGCGCGCTCAGCCGATGGGCTTTTACGCTCCGTCCAGCCTGATCAGCGATGCGCGAAGGCATGGTGTGGTCGTCCGCGGCGTTGATGTGAACGCCAGCGCCGCAGCGGCCACGCTGGAACCCGGGTCAGCGGCGGGCCAGCCGGCGATCAGGCTCGGCCTGTCCGAGGTTCGCAACCTGGGGGAGAAGCCCGCTGACGCCGTCGTGGTCGGCCAGCCGTACCAGGACCTGGAGGACTTCGCCCGCCGCACCCGGCTGCCGGTTCCGGCGCTCGAGGCGCTGGCCACGGCCGGCGCCTTCGGCTGCTTCGGGGTTGGCAGGCGCGAGGCGCTCTGGGCGGCCGGGGCAGCAGCGACGATCCGGCCCGGCCAGTTGCCGGGGACCACGCCGGGGCTGGCCGCTCCGCCGCTGCCCGCGATGACGGCGGCCGAGGAGACCTTCGCCGACCTGTGGGCGACCGGGACCTACGGCACGCACCCGGTCGAGCACATCCGGGCGGGCCTGGCTGAACACGGAGTGATCACGGCTGCGAAACTACGGACGGCCACAGCGGGGACGTTCGTGACGGTTGCGGGCCTCGTCACGCACCGGCAGCAGCCGGGGACCGCCCGAGGCGTGGTGTTCCTGAGCCTGGAGGACGAAACCGGGATCGCGAACGTGATCTGCACTGCCGGTGTCTGGGAACGGCACCGCCGGGTGGCGATGGAGGCGAACGCGCTGATCGTGTCCGGTGTGGTGGAGAGCATGGACGGGGCGGTCAGCCTGCTCGCCACCAAGCTGCGGCGGCTCCGCGTGGTCGCCGCGGCCCGCAGCCGCGACTTCCGCTGACGCCCGGATTAAGCTACTCTCCAGTAACCCAAGGCTGGAGAGCGCAGATGCTGGGTACTGGGATCGGCCGGAGGACACGCGGCTCGTTGTGCGCTGGGACCCGTCGCCGGGTGAGCGGACCGCTGGGTATTGGGATCGGCCGGCGGGTGGGCGGATCGCTGGGTATTGGGATCGGCCGGCGGGTGGGCGGACCGCTGGGTATTGGGATCGGCCGGCGGGTGGGCGGACCGCTGGGTATTGGGATCGGCCGGCGGGTGGACGGACCGTTGCGCGGGATCGGTCGACGGATATGCGGACCGGTTGCCGCGGCGATCGCCGCGGCCGTCGCATTAGCGTCCTGCACAACCGCCGCCGGGCCAACCACCCCGGCTCCGGCCAAGCGTCAGGGCTCGACCCCCATCGTCGCGACCGCTGACGGGAGACTTCGGGGCCAGGCCGCCGGGACGGTCGACGAGTTTCTCGGGATTCCCTACGCGGCGCCCCCGGTCGGCCCGCTCCGCTGGAGACCTCCCCAGCCCGCAGCGCACTGGATCGGGATGCGCCCAGCCACGAAGTTCGGGCCGCACTGCCCGCAGACCGGCAGCCCGTTCGGCCTGGCCAGCATGTCGGAGAACTGCCTGTTCCTGAACGTCTACGCCCCGGCCGGTTCGCTGCGCGGCGGCTCCCTTCCGGTGATGGTCTGGATCCACGGCGGCGACCTGACCGCCGGCGAGAGCAACGACTACAACCCGGCCGGTCTCGTCCGCGACGGCACTGTCGTCGTCACGATCAACTACCGCCTCGGTGCGCTGGGCTTTCTGGCGGACCCGGCGCTCAAGTCGCCGAACGGGTCATCCGGCGACTACGGGTTGATGGACCAGCAGGCGGCGCTGCGCTGGGTGCAGCAAAACATCCGCCAGTTCGGCGGCAACCCGCGCAACGTAACCATCTTCGGTGAGTCGGCCGGCGGCCTGTCCGTGCTGTCGCAGCTCGTGTCGCCAGCCGCCAGGGGCCTGTTCGCCAAGGCGATCATCGAGAGCGGCTCCTACAGCCTGCTCCAGCCCAGCCTGGCGACGGCCGAGGCCTCCGGCGAGGCGTTCGCGGCCAAGGCCGGATGCGCCAGCCAGACTGCTGCCAGCCAGACTGCTGCCAGCCAGGCCGCTGCCTGCCTGCGCCGCCTGCCGGTGCAGACAATCCTGAATGACCAGGGCGCGGTAGGCCCGGACATCGACGGCACGGTGCTGACCCAGTCGATCGCGACCGCCCTGGCCAGCGGCGACTTCAGCCACGTTCCGGTGATCGACGGGACCAACCACGATGAGTGGCGGCTATTCATCGCCATCTTCGAGCCGCTGACCGGGCCGGTCACGGCGGCGAACTACCAGAACATGATCGCGTCAACGGCGAGCGTCTCAGCGGCCGAGGCGGCGGTCGTCGCCGTCCATTACCCGCTCCGCAGCTTCGCGAGTCCGGCCGAGGCGCTCGGCGCCGTCGGCACCGACGCGATCTTTGCGTGCCCGGCGCTGACGATGGACCGGGACCTGTCCAGGTTCACGCCCACGTTCGCCTACGAGTTCAACGACTCCCGCGCGCCGGAGCGCTTCCTGCCCCCGGTCAGCGGGTTCTCCTACGGCGCGGCGCATGCCTCGGAGCTGCAGTACCTGTTCCACCTGAACGAGAGCGAATTTCCCGGCGCCCTCACCCCGCAGCAGCAGCGCCTGTCGGCCGCAATGCAGCGGTACTGGACGAACTTCGCGAAGTCGGGATCGCCGTCCGCGCCCGGCGCACCGCCGTGGCCGCAGTTCAGCAGCAGCAGCGGCCAGCGGATGATCTCCCTGGTCCCGCCTGCGCCGCGGGTCGAGACCGGCTTCGCCGCCGAGCATCAGTGCGCGTTCTGGGCGGCGGCCCGCAGTTCATAAGGGCGGCTAGCCGGCCATCTCCCGAACACCCGGCCGGTAGCGGGTCATCTCCCGAACACTCTGCCGGTAGCGGGTCATCTGCCGAACACCCGGCCGCCGTTGACGTGCAGGATCTCGCCGGTGACGAACGATGCCTCCGGCGAGGCCAGGTACCTGACCGCGGCCACCACGTCCGCTACCGAGCCGGTCCTGCCCAGCGGGGTCTCGTCCAGCACCATGCTGCGCGCGGCGGGCGGGAAGTCGGCGTTGAAGTCGGTGTCCTCGATGAAGCCGGGCGCCACCGCGTTCACCGTGATGCCGTCCTGGCTCAGCTCACGGACCAGCGCGTAGGTCAGCCCGTGCAGGCCCGCCTTTGACGTGGCGTACGCGATCGACCCGCCGTGCCCGCCGAGGAACGCGGTGACCGAGCTGATGTTGACGATCCGCCCGCCTGGCCTGGTGAGATGCGGGATCGCGGCGAGGCTGGCCAGGAAGCTGCCCTTGAGATTGGCCGTCATCACCTCGTCCCACAGCCGCTCGGCCGTCTCCAGCGGGGTGTCGGCGCGCACCCACCGGGCTTGCCCGGCGTTGTTCACCAGCACGTCGAGCCCGCCGAACTCCGCGGCGATCTCGTCGATCGCGGCGCTGATCTGCTCCCGGTTTCCGACGTCGGCGGCGCGCCACACGACGGGAGCGGGGCTGCTCTCATCCAGCGTGCGTGCCGTCTCGGCCAGCCGCTGCTGGTCCCGGCCGATCAGGCCGACGGCAAACCCGCCGGCCGCGAAGGACGCGGCGAGCCCGGCGCCGATGCCCCTGGCGCCGCCGGTGATCACCACGCGGGCGGGCTCACTCATGCCCTGGCTCCGGTCGTGTGCTGCATGCCGCCCTCCTTGAGTGAGTAGCCAGGTCGCTGGCGGGCCGTCAGGCCAGCTCGTCACCGAGCCGCCGCAGCGCGCGCCGGGTCCGTTCCACCATGTGCTCGAGATCGGCGTCCGAGCTCACGAACGGCGGGGCGAGGATCAGGTAGTCGCCTGCCTCCCCGTCCACACCGCCGCTGCACGGGTAGACGATCACGCCTTCGTCCAGCGCAAGCCGGGTGGCCCGCGCGGCGATCCCGGCCGACGCGGGGAACGGCTGCTTGGAGCCGGTGTCGGCGACCAGTTCCACCCCGCCGAGCAGGCCGATGGACCGCACGTCCCCCACCACGGGCAGCTCGCTCAGCTGGTCGCGGAGCAGCCTGGTGAACATAGGCTCCGCCGCCGCTACCCGTTCCACGAGGCGGTCCCGCTGCAAGATGCCGATGACCGCGATGCCGACTGCGGCGGCGACCGGGTGGGCGGCGTAGGTGAAGTTGTGCTCGAACCGGCCCGAGCCCTGGCGGAACGGCTCGACCAGCGCGGTGCGCACCGCGAACCCGCCGAGCGGCGCATACCCGGCCGTGATGCCCTTGGCGAACACCATGATGTCCGGCAGCACGCCGAACCGCTCCATGCCGAACCAGGTGCCGAGCCGCCCGAACCCGGTGAACACCTCGTCGGCGACGAACAGCACGTCGTGGCGGTCGCAGATCTCCCTGATGGCCTGGAAGTAGCCGGGCGGGGGGACGAGCACGCCGCCCGCGGCCGCGACCACGGGCTCGGCGATGAACGCGGCAACGGTCTCGGGGCCGGCCTGCTGGATCGCGTCCTCGAGCTCGGCTGCGCAGGCCAGCGTGCAGCGGCCAGCCTCTGCTGCCGCGCCATCCTCGTTTGCCGGGTCGCGGTGCTCGTCTGCCGTGTGGCGGTGGTCGTCTGCCGTGTGGCGGTGGTCGTCTGCCAGGCGGCAGTGTTCGCAGCCTCGGTAGCTGTTCGGCGAGCCGATGTGGGGCATGGGCAGCAGCAGCGGGGCATGCCGCTGGCGCCGGCCCGCGTGCCAGCCGACCGACAGGGTGGCCAGCGTGTTCCCGTGGAAGCTCGGCCGCCGGCCGATCACCTTCCAGCGTTCCGGCTGCCCGCGCTCGACCCAGTACTGCCGGACGAACTTGATCACGCTCTCGTTCGCCTCCGACCCGCCTGAGGCGAAGAACACCTGATCAAGATCGCCGGGCAGGACGCTGGCCACTAGGTCGGCGAGTTGCTGCGCGGGAGGCGCCTCGAACCGCATCGCGTGCAGGTACGGCAGCGTGCCGGCCTGTTCCCGCATCGCGTCGACGACCTCGCTGGCGCTGTAGCCGATGCAGGTCACGCCGACCCCGGACGCCGCGTCCAGGTAGCGCCGTCCGTCGCCGTCGATCAGCTCGACGCCCTCGCCGCGCACGAACACCGGGGCCTGGGTGCGCAGGTCAGGACCGATCAGGTGCTCGGAGACGGGTGCGCTCATCGCGCACCCCGCGTCGCACCAACCGCGGACTCGAACCTCTCCATGATCACCGGCCAGCGTTCCGCCAGCCGCGCCCGGAGCCCGGGCTCGTCGAGCGTGGTCAGCGTGCCGTGCTCGACGACGACCTTGCCGTCGACGATGACCGAGTCCACGTCCCGCCCGGTGATCCCGCGCGCCGCGGTGAACACCGGGTCGTAGACCGGCTGCATGTCAAGGTGCTCCGGGCTGGCGAGCACGATGTCGGCCTTTTTCCCCGGTTCGATGCTGCCTACCTGATCTTCCATGCCAAGCGCCTCCGCCCCGCCCAGGGTGGCCATCCGCAGCAGATCCTCGAGCGTCGTCACGTTCCGGATGTGCCAGGGCGTGCCGTGGTGGCTTTGCAACGCCACCCAGGACACCCTGATGGCCTCGAACAAGTCGATGCTCCCGCTCGCGGCGCCGTCGGTGCCCAGCCCGACGCGGATGCCGCGGCGCAGCATCTCCGGCACCTTGGGCACGCCGATGATGAAGTTGCCGAGCGGGCAGTGCGCCACGCTGACCTGATGCTGGGCGTAGAGGTCGATCTCGCCGGCGGACAGCAGGATGGAGTGCGCCGCGTGCACCCGCGGGCTGAGGAAGCCGATTGCGTCGAGATGCTCGGCGGGCCGCAGGCCCCACTGCTCGGCGGCGTACTCGACCTCGTAACTGCCCTCGGCGAGGTGGATGTGGATGCGGGCGCCGAGTTCGTCGGCCGCATCCCGCAGCGACTCCCAGAGTTCCCTGGTGCACACCAGCAGCTGGCGCAGGGCCAGCCAGGCACCGACCCGGCTTTCCGTCGCCGACGTCCCCCACTCCTTGACCAGGGCGACGTTCCGGTCGATGGCGTCACGGGTGGAGAACCGCATCGATGCCGGCAGCCCCTCGCCGGTATCCATGGTGGACAGCGCGACCAGGCCGCGGATCCCGGTGTCCAGCGCCGCCCTGGCCATCTGGCTGGGGTGCGGCCCGCCGGCCTCGGCGAAGCAGGTGGTGCCCACCCGCAGCGCGTTGGCGTACGCGAGCTGGCCGGACAGGTAGACGTCCTCTTCGCTGAGCACGGCCTCGAACGGGATCAGGTAGTTGCGCCAGATCGGCAGCCGCAGCTGCCGCCGCCTGGCCAGTTCGATGATCTTCCCGCGGAGCAGCTGCTGCCCGGTGTGGAAGTGGGTGTCGATCAGGCCGGGCAGCGCGATCTGGCCGGTCGCGTCCATGGTCCGGTCAGCCGCGACCCGCTGCCTGGCCTCGCTCGCCGTTCCGACCCAGCTGATCCGCCCGGCCCGGATCGCGATCGCGCCGTCCCGCACCAGCGGGCGGGCTGCGTCCATGGTCACGACGTCGGCGCCGGTGATCAGCAGATCGGCCGGGATCGCCGGATCGCCTGACTGCTGCTTGGTCACGGCTGCCTTCCGTTCTCGGCGCGCAGGTCCCCTGCGTTGTGAGGCGGGTCCGCGCGCAGGTGCCCTGCGTTGTGAGGCGGGTCGGCGCGCAGGTAGAAGGGGTGCTGGCGCAGCCGCGCGTCGTGGCTCGGCAGCATCTGCCAGCCGGCCTCGCGCGCCCTGGCGAGGAACTTCGCCGTGCCCTCCCTGTCCGGGCAGACGGCGCCGATGACCTCCAGGTTCTCCTCGAGCGAGACGATGTCGCCGCACACGCACGCGTCGCCGGAGCCGGTCTGCACCAGCACCGACTGATGGCCGGGGGTGTGGCCGCCGTTCGGCAGCGCGGTGAGCCCGGGCAGGATCTCGGTCTCGCCATCGAGCAGCCTGAGCCGGTCGCCCATCGCCCCGGTCAGCTCGCCGACGTCCACATAGAACGGGCCGCTGTCGGGGGATGTGGCCCAGTCGAGCTCGGTGCGCTGCACCACCACCGGCGCGTCAGGGAACAGCAGGTCGTTCTGCATGTGGTCGTAGTGCAGGTGGGTGTGCACGATGAGGTCGATGTCGGCTGCGGTAACCCCCGCCGCGCCAAGCCCGGCCGCCAGCAGCGCCGGGCTGTCGCCGTCGATCCGCAGCCCGGCCGCACCCGCGCGGACGTGGTCGGGCCCGCTGTCGATCAGCACGATCCTGCTGCCGTCCGTCGCCAGGTAGCAGTAGCACGGCGGGGAGATCAGCGCATCGGCGGGCGCGTCGGGCAGGTACGCGGCGAGCGGGATGTCGGGGATCACCCCGGCCTCGAGGATGCTCAGCTGCCAGCTCATCGCGGTTAGGTGTGCGCCGTCAGCAGCATGCCGCCGTCAACGAACAGCATCGCGCCGGTCATGTAGGAGGCGTCGGCGGAGCAGAGAAACGCCACCACGCCCGCGATGTCGTCCGGCCGCCCGGCCCGTCCCAGCGGGATTGTCGGCACCACCGAATCCAGGTACTCCTGCGAGGTCCCGCCGCCGAGGCGGGTGTTGACCACCAGTCCGGGGCCGATCGCGTTGACCGTGATCCGATGCGGCGCGAGTTCCAGGGCCAGGCTGCGGGTCAGCATCCAGATGCCGCCCTTGCTCGCGTCGTAGTGGCTGAGCCCGCGGCCGGGCGCCTGGGAGTGCACCGACGCGATGTTGACGATCCGGCCGCCACGCCCGCTCGCCGTCATCAACCTGGCCGCCGCCTGGTCGCACAGGAACGTGCCGGTCAGGTTCACGTCGATGGTCGCGCGCCAGTCGTCGGCCGTCAGCTCGAGCGCGGGGCCGATCTGCAGGATGCCGGCCGAGCTGACCAGCGCGTCCGGCGGCCCCAGCTCGGCCTGCACCTGGTCGAAGGCGGCTGCGACCGCGTCTTCGGAGCAGACGTCAAGGCGGCCCGCGATCGCTGTGCCACCGTCCCGGCGGATCTCTTCCGCAGCCTGGGCAGCCCCGTCCTGGTCGAGGTCCAGGCAGGCCACCCGGTAGCCCTCGGCGCCGAGCCGGCTCGCGGCCGCCCGGCCGATCCCCGCCGCAGCGCCGGTCACTATCGCGACTTCCTGGTCCTGCTGGTCAGGCATTCGGTGCTCCATGTCCGCCCGGGCCGCCCGGCCGGGGCCAGGTAGGGCTCAGGCCGGCGCCGGGAGGCGGCAGCCCCGCGACGTCCCAGATCCGGTTGGCCGCCGCCTGGGCCTCGTTGATGATCTCATCGGTGGCCGCGGTCTGCAGGAGCCGGTCGGCGACCACGAACCTTCCGCCGATCATGACGTGCGTGACGTCCCGGCCGGAGGCGTTGTAGACCAGGGTGGCCACCGGGTCGTGCAGCGGCGCCAGGTGCGGCTGGCGCAGGTCGACCAGGATGAGGTCGGCCTGCTTGCCCGGTTCCAGCGAGCCGACCTGCCGGTCGATGCCGAGGACGCCCGCGCTGCCCATGGTCAGCCGCCACAGCGCCTCCCTGGCGCTGAGCACGTCGATCTGCTGCTCGGCCAGCCGGGTGACGCTGATGCCGAACCGCATCATGTCCCACGGGTCCATGGTCACCCAGTCGGTGCCCCAGCCCACCCGGATCCCCGCCTCGTATAGCGCCCGCATGGGTGCGAAGCGCCCGCGCTTGGCCTGGATGGCCGGGCAGTACGCGACCGGGGTGCCGGTCTGCGCGAGCAGTCCGATCCCGGCCGGGGTGGCGTACGTGACGTGTGCCGCCACCACGTCCGGGCCGAGGAAGTCCTGGTCCGCGAGGAACTCGATCGAGCCGGTGCCGTGCGCGGCGGCCATGAAGTCGCGTTCCTGCGGGCTCTGCGCCACGTGGATGTGCCGGCCCGCGCCCCTGGCCGCCGCCTCCGCACGGATCATCGCCAGCAATCGCGGCGAGCACGTGTCGGCCGCGTGCGCGCCGAAGCGCACCCGCAGCCGCCCGTCCGCTGCGCCGTTCCACCGGTCGTAGAGCTCGACGTTCTGCTGCAGCCTGCGGTCACCCTCCGCCGGGATCTGGCGCCGCTCGCCGGTGCCGATGCTGGGCAGGTCGGTGTCGAACACCTTCATGGCCAGCTGCGCCCGCACGCCCAGCTCGGCCGCCGCCTGGGCGGTGGCCGACATGTGGTGGAAGATCTCGTGAATGACGGTGCAGCCGGCGAGCATCACCTCGGCGATGCCCAGCCGGCTCAGCAGGTAGGTGGCCTCGGCGTCGAGGTGGCGCTCCATCGGCAGCGCCAGCCCGTAGAAGCCGTCCGCGCGGTCTTCGGTCAGGCCACGGAACAGGCAGCCCGCCACGTGCGTGTGCACGTTGACCAGACCGGGCAGCAGCGCGTGCCCGGGGAACTCCAGCACCGTGGTCCCGGGCGGGTGCCGGCCGGGTCCCCCGCCCGGAGGCCCGGCCGACACCACGTTCCCGTCCTCGATCACGACCTCGCCGTCGCGGACGACGCTGAAGCCGGGATCTACCGGGACGACCCACCCGGCCCGGATGACCAGCCGTTCCGGCTGGTTCACGCGACCGGGTCGGCGGCGCCGGTCGCGGGCACGGCGCCCGGCGCGGACGCGTTCTCGCGAGCGATCGCGCGCCTGCACAGCAGGTAATAGGCCAGGCCGCCGACGATCATCCCGGCCGGGATCGACCAGTCCATGCCGCCGAGCGGGCCGGTCGTCACCGGGCTGGCGAACAGCGTCGCGTTGGTGAACAGCACCGCGGCCCCGGCGCCCAGAACCAGCGCGGCCAGTGCGTTCCAATTGAAGCCGTCGCGGAACCAGTAGAGCCCGCCGCCGCTGCGCAGCAGGTCCTGGCTGCGGTACCGGAACCGGCGCAGGTAGGCGTCGACCAGGTAGATGGCGGTCCACGGCGCTATCCACCAGATCATCAGCGCGAGGAAGTTCTCCAGGCTGTCGACGAAGTTGCTGACCCACAGCGCGTAGCAGACGAACAAGGCCGCCACCACGGCGTCGATCAGCACTGTCTTGTACCGCGCGATCTTGATGCCGATCGCCTGCAGGTTCAGTCCTGAGCTGTAGGTGTTGACGATGTTCGCCCAGATCATCGACACGATCGCGATGAGCAGGAACAGGAAGTGGAACCAGTGCGGCATGACCGCGGCGAGCGAGCCGACCGGGTCGAACGCATTCAGCTTGGTGCCGATGATCGCCCCGGCGGCGTTCAGGATCGTCGCGGGCAGGAACGCGCCGAGCGCGGTGTAGAGCGCAATCTTGGGCCGGCTTGCGCTGCGCGGCAGGTACCGCGAGTAGTCGGCGGGCATGTTGGTGAACGCCAGGCCGTTCGCCGCCGCGACGATCATGACCGCGAGCACGAACGTCGTCGCCTTGTTGGCCCCGGCCAGGTGCCCCCAGCCGTAGCTCCAGTTCACGTGCTGGAACCCGTAGACCAGCACGATGCACATGGCTACGCCGATCACGTACGTCATGATCCGGTTGATGGACGCGATCGTGGCGTGGCCGAAGATCGCCCAGGATACCATCAGCACGATGAAGATGATCAGTGACAGCACCTTGTAGCCGTTGCCGGTCAGGCCGTAGGTCGCGAAGATGCCGATCAGGGCCAGCGTGCCGACGACCGCGTTCACGCCTTCCCAGCACATGATCGTGAACCAGCTGAAGAACGTCGGCACGGCGTTGCCGCGCACGCCGAACGCCGCGCGGCTGATCACGATCGTCGAGGTCCCCGCGGCCGGGCCGTTCATGGCTACGAGCCCGACCAGGATGTAAGAGAGGTTGCCGATGACGACGGCGGCCACCGCAGCCCACAGGCTCAGCCCGAGGCTGATCACGACCGCGCCAATCACCAGGTCGACGATGCCCATCAGGGACGCAGCCCAGATCCAGAACAGTTCCAGCGGGCTCCCGTGCCGTTCCGACTCGGGAACGATGTCGATGCCGCGTTGCTCGACCTTGAACGGCTTGTCGCTCTCGGGAGCCGTTATCGCCTGTGTCATGTCGTCACCGCCACCATCGAGCTATAACGCTTCCGGTATCGTTACCAGAACGGTTACCACGAGAGTAGGAGTGGCCTTGGCGGACGTCAAGACCCCCAAACGCCCCTCAAGCGCAGGTGAGTAGGACCCACAAGTACAGCTGAGTAGGCCCTGAGGTACACCCGAGCAGGGGGCTGCCTGGAGAAGGTGTTTACGCTGGCTGGCCGTTGACCGTCAGCTCGACCCGGTCCGGGTAGAAGCACATGAGGCCCGCGATCCCCTCGGACTGCGGGATCGGGTTCTCATAGCTCCACACCAGGTCATCGTGCGTCTCGCCGCCGACCTCGGCCGACCAGTACGACGCCTGGCCCTTGAACGGGCAGGTTGTCGCCGTGTCCGTCGGCTTGAGCAGGTCGGTGCGCACGTCGTCCCGCGGCAGGTAGTAGCGGGTCGGCAGGCCGGTCTCGTCGAGCAGGACCGGCCGGTCCGATTCCGCGAGCTTCTCGCCGCCGAGCGTGACCTCGACGTGCACATTTGCCGGGGTAACCGTGATTGTGTGCCCTGTAGCCATGTCCGTGCCAACCTTCGCCGCGCCGCCATGATTCCGGCCGCGCGAAGATGTCAGCAGTGGAGAGGAGAGATCCGATGACCGCGAGCACCCACCCGCCGGTCGACCCCGAGCTGCGTGCGGTGCTCGCCGGCATGCCCGCCGGAGAGCGGCATCTGATGCGTATCGAGGACATCCGGGCCCGGCGCGAGGAGCAGGCGCTGATGCTCCCGGCCGTCGAGGACGCGCTGCGCCGCGGCGGCGCGGTCGAGCTCGAGGAGCGCCAGATTCCCGGGCCTGCCGGGGCGCCCGATCTGTCGGTGCTGGTCCTCCGCCCGGCGCTCGGGCAGGGGCCGTGGCCCGGTGTCTACCACACCCACGGCGGCGGCATGGTGCTGGGGACGAACCGCACCGGCGCCGACGAACTGGCGCTGTGGGTGGACGAGGTGGGCGTGGTCGCGGTTTCGGTCGAGTACCGCCTGGCCCCGGAGCACCCGCACCCGGCGCCGGTTGAGGACTGCTACGCCGGCCTGGCCTGGACCGGAGCGCACTGCGGCGAGCTCGGCATCGATCCGTCCCGCCTGATCATCGCCGGGAGCAGCGCCGGGGGCGGGCTAGCCGCGGGCACCGCGCTGATGGCCCGTGACCGCGGCGGCCCGCCGCTCAGCCACCAGGTCCTCATGTGCCCGATGCTCGATGACCGCTGCATCACCCCGTCCAGCCAGGAACTGGACGGCGAGGGCACCTGGGACCGGACGTCGAACGTCATCGCCTGGACGGCCCTGCTTGGCGCCGCACGCGGCGGCCCGGACGTCTCGCCGTACGCGGCGCCCGCGCGCGCCACGGACCTGACCGGGCTCCCGGCGGCCTTTATCGACGTGGGGTCGGTCGAGACCTTCCGGGACGAGGCCATCGACTACGCAGCCCGGCTGTCCCGCGCCGGGGTGCCGGCCGAGCTGCACCTCTGGCCGGGCGGGTTCCACGGGTTCGACGGGATTGCCCCGCACACCGCGCTGGCCCAGGCGTCACGCGCGACCCGGCTGGGCTACGTACGCCGGGCGGTTTCGGGCGGCTAGCCGATCGCGTTGCCGTTCAGGTCGGCCGCGGCCATCTGGAGCTCGGCGAGCAGCGGCTCGGGCAGGCTGAGCCCGCGCGCCGAGGAGCCGAGCGCCCACCAGCTTCCCGCGCCGCGGAACGCCACGCCCGCGCAGCACACTTCATCGCGGTACTGGCCGTGCTCCATGACCAGGTCTCCCGGGTGCAGCGGGGCGAGCTCGGCCTCGATCTCGCCGGGCTCGGTCACCGTGTTCGGCGTGAACGGGCGCATGCCGTGCTCGAGGAGCAGGCTGCTGCGGTCCCGGCAGGGCAGCGTTGTCAGCAGGGCCTTGCCCACCGCGGTCGCGTGCGCGGCGGTTTCCAGGCCCGGCTGCAGGTCCTCCAGCCAGGGGGACTGCCCGCCCTCGGCCATATCGACGATCACCAGCCGCCCCTCGGAGATGCACGCCAGATACGCGCTGTGCCCGGTGGCGTCCGCGAGGTGCCTGAGCACGGCCCTGGCCTTCGCCGGGCGGCGCAGCGCGCCCATCAGGTCGTGGAAGCGCTCGGCGAGCTCGGAACCCGCGACGTAGCCGCCGTCCGCCACGCGGACCAGGTAACCCTCGTAGCAGAGAGTGCGGACCAGGTGATAGGCGGTCGACAGGTGGAGCTCGCACCGGCGGGCGATGACCTTCACCGGCAGCGGGCGCGGCGAGCTCGAGACCTCCTCGATGATCCGCAGGGCACGGGACACGCTGCGGATGAGGTCGCCAGGCTCTTCACCCTGGGTTTTCACTCTTTCAAGCATGCCGCGCGCGAGCGCGGCTGGGAACCGTCCCACGGCATCCGGGCCCGCTTCAGCATGTGAAATTTCGAGGGGTTCCGCAGCGCTGGCCGCGCTGGCAGCCTGGCCGCATGCCCGACGTGCCGCAATGGGCGCTCGACGCGCTGAGCGACGTGTACGACCCGTGCTGCAGCGAAAAAGGCATATCGGTCGTGGACATGGGGCTGGTGCGCTCGGTGCGCGCGACCGGCGGCCAGGTCCGCGTCGAGTTGCTGCTCACGTCCGGCTGGTGCCCGTTCGCTGCCCGGGTGCTGACCGACATCCAGGAGCGGATCGAAGCGCAGCCGGGAGTCAGCTC
The DNA here is from genome assembly GCA_963778075.1 of uncultured Actinomycetota bacterium. GTDB lineage: Bacteria > Actinomycetota > Actinomycetes > Streptosporangiales > Streptosporangiaceae > JASHPR01. The sequence goes on from CAVZTJ010000003.1 coordinate 1,022,204, forward strand.
CGCCGACGTTGAGATCGTCTGGGACGAGGCGTGGACGACCGACCGCCTGTCCCCGCGAGCCGCCAGCCTGCTGCGGTTCCTGCCGCCTCCCTCGCAGGTGCCCGACCGCGGCGCTTACCTGGCCGCACACCAGCCCGCACACCAGCCCGGGAAGGGTGACCCCACATGATCGACGACGCCTTCGTGTTCGACTGCGTCGCGCACGTGTTCAACTTCGACCCGAAGAACGCGTTCGGCCAGCCCGGCCTGATGTTCGACAACCACCTGTACGCGTTCCACAACGCGCTGACCCCGGACGACCAGCCCAAGCTGCCGCCCGAGGAGTTCTTGCGCCAGTGGACGATCGCGGACATCAGGAAGATGGTGTATGAGGAGTCAGACACCGACATGCTGGTCGCGATGCCGCTGCCACTCACGGACCTGTTCCGGGACGGCCTCTCGCCCTGGGAGGAATGCGCCGACCTGGCCAGCCGTGACCCCGACCGGACGATCTTCTGGGGGTCGGTGAACCCGCTGGAGGGCCGCAAGGCCCTGGACCTGATGGAACGGCAGGTCGGCGAGTTCGGCGCCCGGGCCTTCAAGTTCTACAACGTGCGTTACGACTACGGGAAGCCGTACCCGTGGCGGATGGACGACCCGCAGGTGGCTTTCCCGGTCTTCGAGAAGGCCCAGGAACTGGGCGTCAACCTGATCGGCGTGCACAAGGGCGTGCCGCTCGGCCCGCAGCCGATCGAGCACACCCAGACCTGGGACATGGACGGCGCCGCGGCCAACTTCCCCGACATCAACTTCGTGATCTTCCACGTCGGCCTGCCGTTCCTGGACGAGACGTGCTGGCAACTGATCCGCTACCCGAACCTGTACGCGTCGATCGCGGCCACCATCAACTTCGTGGTCCGCTCGCCGCGGATGTTCGCCGAGATCATCGGGAAGCTGCTGTTCTGGTGCGGCGAAGACAAGATCATCTATGGCTCGGAGGCGCCGCTGTTCCACCCGCAGTGGGCCCTTCGCGCGTTCATGGACTTCCAGATCCCGGAGGACCTCTGCGCCGGCTACGGGTATCCGCAGCTGACCGACCAGGCCAAGCGGAAGATCCTCGGCGAGAACCTGCTCCGGCTGCACGGCATGGACGTCGAGCAGACCAAGGCCAGGCTCGCCAGGCCCGCCACGGCCTGAAACGACCCCCCGGGGGGGCGGGGGCAGGTCTGCGGGCCCATCCGGGCGGGTGGGCCCGCAGGCCTGCTGAGCAGGAGCAAGCGGGTCAGCGCGGAAGCCGCTCGGCGCGGAAGCACCACGACCGCATGGGCACGTCGATCTCGGCGGCGCCGGGGAACCACCGCTCCAGCACGGCCCTGGCACGGTCGAGTGCCACCTCCCGCTCCTGCGGGCTCGTGGTGATCGCGCCGCTGTAGGTGGCCAGCATGTCCACGAAGTCGCCGGTCGTCATCTGCCGGGTGGACGAGAACGACGCGGTCTGCACGTCTCCGAACAGCTGATCGGGGAGCGTGAGCTCGCGCCGGTGCCGTGCCCACCGGTCTTCCCGGTCGTCGGTAGGGCCGGCCGCGTTGTCGCGGACCGCTTCGACCTCGCGCACCCAGTCGGCGCCGCGGTCCCGGGTGGTCCAGATCACGCCGAGGCGGCCCCCGTCCCGCAGCACGCGCGCGATCTCGCGCGGGGCGCGCTCCGGGTCCAGCCAATGCCACGACGACGAGGCGAATACGCCGTCGGCGCTGGCGTCGGGCAGCGGGATCTGCTCGCCGCGGCTCTGGGCGACCCGGATGCCGTCAAGCTCGGCGTCCACGGAGCGCGCCCGCAGCACCGCCGCCATCCGTGGGTCCGGCTCGACGGCCACGACCTGCGGCACCTTGCGCGCCAGCGCGCGGGTCAGCAGCCCCGTGCCGGCGCCCAGGTCCACGGCGACCTGGCAGCCGTCGGGAACCAGCCAGTCGACCGCCGCCTCCGGCGGCCCGGGCCGCAGCCGGTCGTAGTCTTCCGCGATCGCCCCGAAGGACATGGAACGCTCAGCACGGGTCGCCACACCTGGAACGCTAGCCGACCGCAGCGATCAGGCCAGCAGCCGGGCGCGGCACGCCAGCTGCAGCGCAAGCCGCTGATCGGGGTCGTCAAGGTCCACGCCGAGCAGGTCTGTGATCCGGCGCAGCCGGTAGGTCACCGCGTTGCGGTGCAGGTGCAGCACGCTCGCCGTTCGCACGATCGAGCCCTGCTGGTCCAGGTAGGCGGCGAGCGTCCGGATCGCGGTCTCCCCGCGGGCCGGGCCCAGCCGCTCCAGGGGGGCAAGCTGCGCCCGCACCGACGCCCGCGCGGTGTCCGACGCGTACCACTCCATCAGCATCCGCTGCACGCCGGTGGCGTCGTGGGTGGCGACGCCCTCGGGCTTGCCGGCCGACCTGGCGGCCACCAGCGCGATCCGGGCCTCGGCCGCTGAGGCACGCAGCCCCATCGGTCCCTCGTGCGGGGCGCCCACCCCGCCGCGCAGGCGCAGCCCGGGAAGCCTGCCGCTGATGGCGGCGAGCGCGCCCTCCGCCGACTTCGCGGCGCGCAGCCCCGCCTGCGTCCCGGGATGCGAGCTCGTCATCCGCACCAGCACGATCGCGCGGGAGATCCGGGACAGATACCAGCTGCCGGTGCGCGCCACCGCCTGCAGCGCGGCCTGGCCGGCGGTGTCCAGCAGCTCGAACCGGTGCACCTCGTCACGCCCGGCCTCGTCCAGGTTCTCGGCCTCGATGCGCACCGCCACGTGCCAGCCGCCGATCGGCACCCCGAGCTGCATGGCGCGGTCGCGCAGGTCCTCGGTGAGCGCCGCGTCCGACATCAGCAGCTCGGCCAGCAGCTCGCTGCGGGATCTGATCGGCAGCTCTCGCGCCCGCCTGGCCAGGTCGAGGAGGCGGCCCGCGGCGGACGCGGCGGTGCGCAGCACCAGGCTGGTGGCGACCGCCAGGTCCCCGTGCGCGCCGGTCGCGGTAAACTCACCCGCGATCGTCTCGCCGACCACGATCGGCACGCTGACCGTGCTCACTTCGTTCGCGCCGATGGGCCGGAACGGGGCGCCGGGCCCGTCCCCGGCCCGCTGGTCCCTGTCGTCGTCCGCGTACAGCCGGGCCTCGACGTCGATGCCGAGCGCCCGGCTCACCGACGCCCGCAGCCCTTCAAGATCGGTGCCGGTCTCGGTGGCGCCGAGCACCGCGGCCAGGCCCTGCTCGGCCCGGGCGAGCGCGCGCTCCGCGCCGCCGCCGGTCTCCTGCATGATCGCCCGCAGCAGCCAGGTCAGCTCGGCAGCCGCGGGCAACGAGACGAGCGCGATGTCGGCCCGGTCCGCGATGTCAACCGCGGTCATCGGCGGCTGCCACACGCCGTCGGCGAAGCACCCGACGGCCGCGACGTCGTGCACCGCGGCCCAGCGCAGCGCCATGTCGAGCCGGTAGTCGGTGGCGGCTGCCGACGCCGCCCGGGAGAGGATCACCATGCTCCGGGCGGGCGCTGGGTTAAGGTCGGAAAACTGCTCGGCCAGCCGCACGGTCACGACCTGGCGGTTACCGCCGCGCCTGGTGACCCGCCGCAGGCCGGACAGCGGCGGGCTGGCGAGGATCTCGTCGACGGACGGCATGCCGCCTCATATTAGGCGGATGGCACAGGTCCTGGCGGAATGTAGTGCACTCGGCCCATTATTTGCGTTTCCCCTGGCTGGGATCGTAGTCGGGTGGCAGAGCCCGAGGCTGGTCCGATCCGTCTTGCTGTCGACATCGGCGGCACGTTCACCGACGTCGTAGCCGTCGACGCCGCTAATCGGGTCATCCGCGCGAAGGCGGACACCACGCCTGGCATGCTGGAGCAGGGTGTGCTCGACGCGCTCGAGCGTTCCGGCGTGGCCGCCGCGGGCGTCGCCGCGTTCATCCATGGCACGACAGTCGTCATCAATGCCCTGACCGAGCGCCGCGGCGTCGCCACCGCACTGGTGACCACCAGCGGATTCCGCGACGTGCTGGAGATAGGCCGCGCGAACCGGCCGGACCTGTACAACCTCTCCTACGCCAAGCCGGTGCCCTTCGTGCCGCGTCACCTGCGCTTCGAGGTCACCGAGCGGATGTCCTACCGGGGCGAAGTGCTCGAGCCGCTGAGCGAGGACGATCTCGAAGAGATCGCGGGGCGGCTCGCCGGCCTCGGCACGGCGGCGGTCGCGGTGTGCCTGCTGCACGCCTGGGTGAATCCCGAGCACGAGCGTCGTGTGGTCACCGTGCTCGGCAAGCGGCTGCCCGGCGTCTCGGTGATCGGCTCGCATCAGGTCAGCCGGCAGTGGCGGGAGTACGAGCGGAGCAGCACGGCGGTGCTGTCCGCGTACGTGCAGCCCGTCGTGTCCTCGTATCTCGGCTCGCTGGAACACGCGCTGCGGTCGGCCGGCGTACACGGCCCGCTGCACGTCATGCGGTCGAACGGCGGGATCTGCTCGTTCGAGCGCGCCGCGGGCACGCCGATCAGCCTGCTCGAGTCCGGGCCGGTGGCGGGGGTGACCGCGGCTGCCGAGCTCGGCCGGCAGCTCGGGGCCCGGCACGTCCTGGCCCTGGACATCGGCGGCACGACCGCCAAGACCTCGGCGGTCCGCGACGGCCAGGTGCGCGTGGACAGCCTGCACCACGTCGGCAAGACGCCGGTCTTCGCCGGGTACCCGGTGCAGTCGCCAACGGTCGAGATCATCGAGATCGGCGCCGGCGGCGGCTCGATCGCGTGGGCGGACGACGCGGGCGGCCTGCACGTGGGGCCGCGCAGCGCCGGCGCGCAGCCGGGGCCCGCCTGCTACGGGCGGGGCGGGACCGAGCCGACGCTGACCGACGCCAACCTCGTGGCCGGCCGCATCGATCCGGACTACTTCCTTGGCGGCGCCATGACGCTCGACGCCGGCGCCGCGGCACGGTCGCTGGAGACGCTGGGAGCACGGCTCGGTGCCGACGCGAGCGCGGTGGCGCGCGGCGTGATCCGCTACGCCGTGGCCCAGATGAGCCACGCGCTGCGCCTGGTCACCCTGCGGCGGGGATACGACCCCAGGGATTTCGCGTTCGTGGCCTACGGCGGGGCCGGCCCGCTGCACGCGGCCCTGCTGGCCAGGGAGCTCGGCATAGCGAGGACGATCATCCCGCAGGGCCCGGGTCACTTCTCCGCCTTCGGGATGCTGGCCGGCCCGCTGCGGGCCGACGCGGTCCAGACGGTGGTCGGCCCGCTCGACGAGACCGACCTCGACGCCGCGTTCGCCCGGGCGAGGGACGCCGCGACCGCGGAACTCGGCGGGCAGGCCGCCGGGCAGCCCGGGCTGACGAGGTACGCCGAGCTCCGCTATCAAGGGCAGGAGCACACGCTCGAGGTGGCGATCCCGGCTGAGACGGATCTGGCCAGCGCCGCCGGGCGAGCCGAGCTGACGTCGGCCTTTGACCGCCGGTGCCTGGAGGCCTACGCGTTCCGGCTGGACGTCCCGCTCGAGGTGGTTGCCGTGCGGGTGAGCGCCGTCGTGCCGATGCCGGCCATCCAGTGGGCGGGCGGCGGCGCCGCCGGTGCCGCCGGGCCTGCCGACTCCTCCCGGCTGGTGGACCTGGACATTCATGGCGGCGTCGCGCGGGTGCCGGTGGTCGGCAGGTCCGAGCTGGCGGGCGGGGGACGGCTGGCCGGGCCGTGCGTGGTCGAGGAGCAGGCCGCGACCACGCTGGTCCTTCCCGGCCAGGCCGTCTACTGCGACGAGATGGGCAACCTGGTGATCGAGGAGGACGCGTGACGGCCGACCGGTTCACCTTCGACGTGCTGCGCGAGGGCTTCGCGGCCATCACCGACGAGATGTTCGTCTCGCTGCAGCGGACGTCGCAGAGCCCGATCATCTACGAGGTGCTCGACTTCGGTGTCGGCCTCGCCGACGCCAGCGGCGAGCTGGTGTCGCAGGGCAACGGCATCGCCGGCTTCCTCGGCCCGCTCGGCGACGCGGTCAAGGAGACCATCGCACGCGCGGCGGACCTGCGCCCGGGAGACGTGATCATCGCCAACGACCCGTACTCGGGCGGCGGGACGCACCTCTCTGACGTGGCACTGGTCCGGCCGGTGTTCGCCGACGGCGCCCTGGTCGGCTTCGCCGCCGCAAAGGGACACTGGACGGAGGTCGGCGGCAAGGACCCCGGGTCGTGGACCGCCGATTCGGTCGACGTCTACGCCGAGGGTCTGCAGCTGCCGTTCGTCCGCGCGTACGCCGGCGGCGAGCCCGTCGCCGACCTGGCCGCGATACTGGCCGCCAACAGCCGCCTGCCGGAGATGACCCTGGGCGACCTGGCCGCCCAGGCCGCCTGCCTGGAAGTGGCCGAACGCCGGCTGCTGGAGATGTGCGACAGGTTCGGCGCGGGAGTCGTGGCCGACGCCATGACGGCGACGCTGGAGCGCAGCGAGCGGCTGGCGCGGCTGGCCATCGGCCGGATCCCGCACGGCACGTTCGAGGCGTCGGACTTCACCGACGAGGACGGGCTCGGCAACGGCCCGTTTCCCGTCCGGGTCCGGGTGGAGATCTCCGATGACGGCGTGACGTGCGACTTCACCGGCAGCCACGCGCAGGTGCCCGGGCCGATCAATTGCACCTGGAGCGGCCTGGTGTCCGGGGTGCGCACGGTGTTCAAGGCGATCACCGATCCGGCCGAGCCGGCCACCGACGGCTGGTTCCGGCCGCTGACGATCGTCGCGCCGCCCGGCACCATCTTTAACGCGGTGCGCCCGGCGCCGGTCGCCGCGTACTTCGAGGCCACCGAGATGGCCTCCGACCTGGTGTGGCATGCGCTGGCCCCGGCGTTCCCGGATCAGCTGACCGCCGGCAGCTTCGTCTCGGTGTGCTCCACCTCGCTCGCGCTGACCCACCCGGACACCGGGCAGCCCACCCTGCTGGTGGAGCCGCAGCCCGGCGGTTGGGGCGCGAGCGCGATCAAGGACGGGGAGCACGCCCTGGTATCGGTCGGAGACGGCGAGACCTACGTGATCCCGGTGGAGATCGCCGAGCAGCGGTACGGGATCCGGGTCGAGCGGTTCGGGCTTGACGTCGTCCCGGGCGCCGGGGCCGGCCGCCGCCGCGGCGGCCGGGGCGTGGTGCGCGAATACCGGGTCCTGAGCGACGAGGCGCTGCTGACCGTGGCCTGGGGCCGCCATCTGTTCCCGCCCTGGGGGGCGGCGGGCGGCCGTCCGGGCTCGCCGAACTACGTGCAGGTGGTCTGCGCCGACGGGTCGGCCGGGGAGCGGTTCGGCAAGGGATCGCGGCTGCCGCTGCGCCGCGGCGACCTGGTCAGGCTCGTGACCGGCACCGGCGGAGGCTACGGCGACCCGGCCGAACGCGACCGCGCGCTGGTAGCCGCCGACCTCCGCGACGCCCTGATCACCCCCGAAGAGGCCGTGGACATCTACGGCCTCCCCGCCAACCCCAACGCACACGGTCAGCCCGGGCCGCCCGCCCAGCCCGGCCCGCCCAGATGATCACGAGGCCGACTCAGCTGGTCTCACTGATCCCGCCAGCCCCAGCCGCACCGGCCAGGAGGCCAAAAGTATTCAATTTCAATGATCTAGGAGGATGGAGTGCAGTATCTGCTCCTCAGGCTCCTAGATCACAAAAACCCGCGCTGTCAGGCGGTCAGTCGGCGACATCGCCGTTATCCGAGCGCGCCCAGCCTTCCCTGGGCGGCAGCGTATTAGCCGGATCGCCCAAGAAGCCACGTTTCTTAGTGCATAACGCATATGTGCTGACCTGGCCCGGGACGCTATCTTTTTGATCATGGCAAGGCTGCTTGACCCCGATTCGCTGCGCGCGCTGGCCCGCGGCTGCGCGATCCTTGGCGCCGGCGGCGGCGGCGACACCCGGATCGGCCTGCTGGAGGCGCTGCAGGCCACCGAGGACTACGGGCCGGTCACCCTCGTCGGCCTGGACGAGCTCGCCGACGACGAGCTGATCATGCCCTGCGGGATGATCGGCGCCCCGACCGTTCACATCGAGAAGATCGAGAACGGGAGCGAGGGCATCAGGCTCCGGCAGCACCTGGAAGACGTCACCGGGTACAAGGTCGCGGCGCTCATGTCCGCCGAGATCGGCGGGTCGAACGGGCTCAACCCGATCGTGTGGGCGGCCAGGATCGGCCTGCCGGTCGTGGACGCCGACGGCATGGGCCGGGCCTTTCCGCTGGTGCCGCAAGTCTCCATGCACCTGGCCGGGATCAACCCGAACCCGTGCGTGATGACGGACGAGCGCGGCAACGTGATCGTGTTCCGCACGATCTCCGGCGACTGGACCGAGCGGCTGGCCCGGGCGGCCGCCGTCGAGTTCGGCGGGGCCGCCGCTTCCACCGAGTACACGCTGACGGTGGCACAGGCCCGCGAGGCCACCGTGCTCGGCACGGTCTCGCTGGCGATCAGGATCGGGCTGGCGGTGAGCACGGCGCAGCGCAACCCGGTAGCCGAGCTAATCGCCGAGGTCGGCGCGTTCCGGCTGGTCACAGGGAAGATCTCGGATGTCGAGCGGCGGACGACGAAGGGGTTCGTGCGCGGATCCGTGGTGATCGAGGGCATCGGCGAGGACTCCGGCAGGCTGGTCCGCCTCGAGCTGCAGAACGAGAACCTGGTCGCGCTCGAGCAGGGCCGGGTGGCGGCGTCGGTGCCGGACCTGATCTCGGTGCTGGACAGCGAGACGGCCGAGGCGATCGCCACCGAGCGGGTCAGATACGGGCAGCGGGTCACGGCGATCGCGATGCCCTGCGACCCGGTCTGGCGGACCGACCGCGGGCTGCAGGCCGCCGGGCCGCGCGCGTTCGGCTACGACTTCGACTACGTGCCGGTGGAGGAGCTCGCCAGTGCCGTCACTTGACTGCCGCCTCGGCATCGACGTCGGCGGGACCAACACCGACGCGGTGATCCTGGACAGCGCCGACCGGGTACTCGCCAAGGCCAAGGTGGCCTGCACCCCGGACATCACCGGCGGCATCACCGAGGCCATCGACACCGTGCTGCGCGCGCCCGGCGCCGACCCGAGCCGGATCACCCACGTGATGCTCGGCACCACGCACGCGACCAACGCGGTGCTGGAGCGCCGCAAGCTGCGGCGGGTGGCCGTGATCCGGGTTGGCGCCCCGGCAACGCTCGCCGTCCGTCCCATGTTCGGCTGGCCAGACGACCTGGCCGACGCCGTCTGCGTTGCCGCGACGATCGTTGACGGCGGGATCGAGTTCGACGGCCGCGACCTCGTGCCGTTCGACGGCGACGCGGTGGCCCGGTTCCTCGCCGAGGTGGGCGGCGCGGCCGACGGCGTCGCGATCACGAGCGTGTTCGCCCCGGTCTCGCCGCGGCACGAGCTGCTCGCCGGACAGATCGTCAAGCGTGAGCTCGGTGAGGTGCACGTCTCGCTCAGCCACGAGATCGGCTCGGTGGGCCTGCTGGAGCGCGAGAACGCCACGATCCTGAACGCCGCCCTGGTCGGCGTCGCCGGGGATGTGGCCTCGGCGATGGAGGCCGCGCTGGCAGCGCACGAGCTGCGCCCGGTGACGTTCTTCGCCCAGAACGACGGGACGCTGATGGCGCTGGACCACGCGCTGCGGTACCCGGTGCTGACGATCGGCAGCGGACCGGCCAACAGCATCCGCGGCGCCGCGTTCCTCACCGGGACCGCCGACTCGCTCGTCGCCGACGTGGGCGGCACCTCGACCGACGTCGGCGTCCTGGCCAACGGTTTCCCCCGGGAGTCGTCGCAGGGCGTGGAGATCGGCGGGATCCGCACCAACTTCCGGATGCCGGACCTGGTCACGATCGCGCTCGGCGGGGGCACGGTGGTGGCCGGCGATCCGGCCGCCCCGGTGATCGGCCCGCAGAGCGTCGGCTTCCGGCTGCGCAACGAGGCGCTGGTGTTCGGCGGCCAGACCCCGACGCTCACCGACAGCGCCGTGGCCAGCGGCCGGGCGTCGCTCGGCGACCCGGGGCTGATCGGCAGGCACCGCAGCCTGCTGCAGAGCGCGGCGCGGCGCGCCGATGAGATGCTGGCCGACGCGATCGACCGGGTGAAGACCGCAAAGGGCGACCGCGCCCTGATCGCGGTCGGCGGCGGCAGCATCCTCGTACCGGACGACCTGCCGGGCATCAGCGAGGTCATCCGTCCGGAGCACTTCGACGCGGCGAACGCCGTCGGCGCCGCGATCGCGTCCGTCAGCGGTCAGGTCGACCGCATCTTCCACCCCGGCGCCGATGGCCGGAAGGCTGCCCTCGCCGAGGCCTCTGACGAGGCCGTCCAGAACGCGATCGCGGCGGGCGCGGACCCCGCCGCGGTGCAGATCGTCGAGATCGAAGAGATACCGCTGGCGTACCTGACCACGCCCGCGGTCCGCATCCGCGTCAAGGCCGCCGGTGCCCTTGGCGGATTGCACGAGCGGCCCTGGAAGCCTGTCCCCGCGGGCTCGTAGCACAGTTTCGGGAGGTATCCCATGAAGCGGCATCGCGCTCTGCCGGTTGCCGCCGGCTCAGCACTCGCGCTCATCCTCGCCGCGTGCGGCGGAAGTTATCACGCGACCACGCAGTCACAGCCGAAGTCGGCGCAGACCTTCACCTACGACACCTACACGCCGGTGATGATCGACGGGTGGGACCCGGCCACCGAGTACTCCAACGGCATCATCGCGATGAGCCTCATGTACCAGACGCTCACGCACTACAACTCCGCCACGCATCAGGTTCAGCCGGAGCTCGCGACCAGCTGGAGTTCCTCGGACAACGGCCTGACCTGGACCTTCCAGCTCCGGCACGGCGTGCACTTCCACACCGGGCGGCTGATGACCGCGCAGGCCGCGCAGGCCGCGATCCAGAGCACGATCAACGAAAACGGCGGCGCGGCGTACATCTGGGGCGCGGTGAAGACCATCGACGCCCCCAGCGAGTACACGCTCGTCTTCCACCTCAAGTACGCGTCCCCGCTCGACCTGGAGGCGTCGGCCGACTACTCGGCCTACATCTACGACACGCAGGCCGCGGGGTCGGGAGGGAACCTGACCAAGTGGCTGAACACCCCGCATGACGCGGGCACCGGCCCATACACGCTGCAGACCTGGAACAGCGGCCAGGAGTTCGAGGTCATCCTGAAGTCGTACCCCGGGTACTGGGGCGGCTGGAGCGGCGCGCACTACAAGCGCGTGGTCTTCCGGGTCGTCCCCCAGGACACCACCGCCGTGCAGCTGCTGAAGTCCGGCCAGGTCAGCTTCATCGAGCAGATGAGCCCCACGCTGTGGAGCTCGCTGAAGGGCACGTCGGGCCTCAAGCTGGTCAGCGCGCCGTCGTGGCAGAACCTGCTGGGCCAGCTCAACACCCGCGCGCTCAGCCAGCCGGTGCGCCAGGCCATCTCCTACGGCATCGACTACAAGGGCATGATCGCCGCCCTGTCCGGCGCCGCGATCGCCTCCAGCGGCATCGTCCCGGCCGGCCTGCTCGGCCACTTCACCGACCTGCCCAACTACAGCTACGACCCGGCCAAGGCCAAGACCCTGCTGAACGCGGCGGGGTACGGCCCGGGCAAGAAGGCGATGAACCTGTCGCTCACCTACACCCAGGGCGACACGAACGAGTCCATCGTCGCCACCCTGATGAAGTCCGACCTGGCCAAGCTCAACATCAACCTGAGCGTCCAGTCGCTGTCCTGGCCGACCCAGTGGGCGAAGGGCAAGTCCTCCACTGCGAGCCAGCACCAGGACATCTTCATGGAGTACTGGTGGCCGGACTACGCCGACCCGTACTCGTGGTTCATCAACCTGTTGGAGACCGAGAAGACGCCCTACTTCAACCTCTCTTACTATTCCGATCCAACCCTGGACGGCATGATCAACAAGGTTGAGCCGCTGGTCGCGACCGACCGGACCGCCGCCGAGCAGCTGTACAAGGAGATGCAGGTGCGGATCCTGGGCACCGCACCGATCTTGTTCCTGTACAACTCGAACTATCAGTACGCGATGCAGAACAACTTCACCGGGCTCCAGGTCAACCCGGCGTACCCGAACGTGGTGTTCGTCTACGACCTGAAGCCCACGGGCAGTTGACGACGTACCTAGCTCGGCGGCTCGCGCTCGCGGTCGTGGTGGTCGCGGGCGTGGTGCTGCTGACGTTCGTGATCGCCCACGCGGTGCCCGGGAATCCCGCGGCGAGCTGGGCGGGCCCGCACGCCTCGCCCGCCCAGGTCTCCGCCGCCGCGAAGTACCTGGGGCTGGACCGCCCGCTCCCGGTCCAGATCGCCAAGTACTTCGCGGGGATCTTCACCGGGAACTGGGGTCTGTCGATCCACACCCACCAGTCGGTGCTGTCCAACATCGCCACCGCGGCGCCGGCCTCGCTCGAGCTGGTGATCGCCGCGCTGATCATCGCGCTCGCCGTGGGCGTGCCGGCCGGGCTGGTGTCCGCCCGGCGGCCCGGCCGCCCCGCCGACCAGGCGATCCGAGCCGGGTCGATCCTCGGCGTGTCGATGCCCATCTTCTGGATGGCGCTGATCCTGCAGCTGGTCTTCGCGCAGCGCCTGCACGTGCTGCCGGTGGCCGGCGAGTACTCACCGAACCTGCTGTTCAGCAACCCGCTGACGAAGGTCACCGGCTTCCCGGTCCTGGACGCCCTGTTCACCGGCAACTGGCCGATGCTTGGCAGCACGCTGACCCACCTGATCCTGCCCGCCGTGGTGGTGGCCGCCTACCCCGCCGGGCTGATCTCCCGCATGGTCCGCGCGCAGATACTGGACACCGTCGGCGAGACCCACGTGCAGATGGCCCGCGCGCTCGGGCTGCCCGAGCGCGACGTGTTCGGGCGGTACCTGATGAAGCTGGCATGGAGTCCGGTCTCGGCGGCGATCGCGCTGGTCTTCGGCTACTCGCTGGTGAACACGTTCCTGGTTGAATCGATCTTCGACTGGCCCGGGCTCGGCAGCTACGCCGTGGCGTCGATCGGCACCCTCGACACCCCCGCCATCCTCGGCGTCACGCTGTTCGTCGCCATCGCCTACGTGATCGCCAACCTGATCGTCGACATCGTCCAGGCCGTCATCGACCCGAGGATCAGGCTGCGATGATCGAAGTCCCGGAGGCTCCAGCACCCGCTCCCACCCCGGTCCCGGCCGCGGCTCAGGGCAGCCGCGGCTGGCTGCGAAGCAATCCGCTGCTCGCGGTCGGCGGCGCCATATCGGCCCTGATCGTCATCATCGCCGTGTTCGCTCCGCTGATCGCTCCCGATCCCGGCGACGCGGGCTCGGCGACACACCCGTTCGACGTGCTGAAGCCGCCGTCCGCACAGCACTGGTTCGGCACCGATCAGGTCGGGCGCGACATCCTGTCCCGGGTCATCTACGGAGCGCGGATATCGCCGCTGGTCGCGCTGTTCGTGCTGCTGATCGCCTGTGCAATCGGCATCCCGCTGGGGATCGCGGCCGGCTACTTCGGCGGCTGGCTGGACGACGTGATCATGAGGCTGACCGACATCGTCCTCGCGTTCCCCGCGCTGCTGCTCGCGCTCGCCCTGGCCGCGCTGCTGCCGCCGAGCATGACCAGCCTGACAATCGCTATCTCGGCGACCTGGTGGCCGTGGTATGTGAGACTGATCCGCGGCCAGGCCGCTTCGGTGGCCGGCCGCCCGTACATCGAGAGCTGCCGGGCGCTGGGCATCTCGCGGCGCCGGATCATCTTCCGCCACATCCTGCCGAACGCGATAACGCCGCTGATCGTGCAAGTCTCGCTGGACGTCGGCGGCGTCATCCTCACCGCCTCTGCGCTGTCGTTCCTCGGGCTCGGCGCCCAGGACCCGACGCCCGACTGGGGCCTGATGGTCTCGGAGGGCCAGACGTACTTCACCACCGACTGGTGGGTGGTCACGTTTCCCGGGCTCGCGATCCTGATCACCGCGTTCGCGTTCAACCTGCTCGGCGACGGGCTCCGGGACCTGCTCGACCCGAGACGGGTGATCCTGCGGTGAGGCTCGAGATCACCGGCCTGAACGTGCGATTCGGGGCCAGAAGCGTCGTGAACGTGGACCAGCTCGGGGTGGACGATGCCGAGATCGTCGGCCTGGCCGGGGAGAGCGGGTCGGGCAAGTCCATGACCACGCTGGCGGTGCTCGGGCTGGCGAACACGGTGGGCGCCACCGTGGCCGGCAGCATCAAGCTCGACGGCAGGGAGCTTGTCGGCCTCCCCGAGAAGGTCCTCATCGGCCTGCGGGGGAGCCGGATCGCCGCGATCTTCCAGAGCCCGTCGATGGCGTTCAATCCGGTGTTCCGGGTCGGCGACGTAGCCCTGCGGGCGCTGCGGCGGCACGGCGCGACCGGCAGCGAGGCCACCGGCCGGGTGGATCAGGCGATGCGCGGGGTGCTGCTGTCGCCGGATCTGCTGCGCCGGTATCCCTCGCAGCTGTCCGGGGGGCAGCTGCAGCGCGTGGCCATCGCGCTGGCCGTCGCGCTGCGCGCCGAGGTGCTGCTCGCGGACGAGCCAACAAGCGCGCTCGACGTGACGGTGCAGGCCGAGGTGCTCGAGCTGCTCCGCGAGCTGCGCAGCCGCGACGGCATGTCGGTCCTGTTCATCAGCCACGACCTGGCCGTGATCGCCGAGCTGTGCGACCGCGTCGCGGTCATGCAGGCGGGCAGCATCGTCGAGCAGGGCCCGACCGACCAGATCATGTCGGCCCCGCAGCACCCGTACACCATCGATTTGCTCCGGTCGGTGCCCGCGATCGAGAGGCGGGGCTGACCATGACCGCACTGCTCGAGATCGCCGGACTGGAGGTGCGGTTCGGCCCGGTGCGCGCGGTGGACGGGGTGAGCCTGGACGTCGCGCCCGGCCCGTTCGGCCTCGGCCTGGTGGGGGAGAGCGGCTCCGGCAAGAGCACGATCGGCCGGGCGGTGCTCCGGCTGGTACCCGCGGCGGCGGGCCAGATCCGCTTCGACGGCGCGGACGTAGCCGGGCTGCGCGGCCGGGAGCTGCGGGACTACCGGCGGGCCGTGCAGATCGTGTTCCAGGATCCCGACAACACCCTCGACCCGCGGATGCGGGTGGGCCCGGCGATCGCCGAGGCGCTCGCCGCGCACGGGATCGTCCCCCGCCGGGAGGCCGGCCCGCGCGTGCGCGATCTGCTGGAGGAGGTCGGGCTCGACCCGGACTTCGCGTCCAGGTACCCGCATCAGCTCTCCGGCGGCCAGCGCCAGCGGGTCGCGATCGCACGCGCGCTCAGCGTGCAGCCGCGGTTGCTGGTGCTGGACGAGCCGACCAGTGCTCTGGACGTGCGGGCCCAGGCGCGGATCCTGGAGTTGATCGGGTCGCTGCGCGCCGAGCGGCGCCTGGCGTATCTCCTGATCACGCACAACCTTGCCGTGGTCAGCGAGCTCTGCGAGCAGATCGCGGTGCTGTACCTGGGACGCGTGGCGGAGAGCGGCCCAACGGCCGAGCTGCTCGCCGCGCCCGCGCATCCCTACACCCGCGCGCTGCGCTCGGCCGTGCCCGAGATTGCCGCGAGCGCCCGCAGCACGCGCATCGTGCTGCACGGCGAGCCGCCCGACGCGACGAACCCGCCGTCCGGATGCGTGTTCCACCCGCGCTGCCCGGTGGCCATCGAGCGGTGCGCCGTGGAGTCGCCCTCGCTGCGGGCGATAGCGCCAGGTCGGCTGGTGGCGTGTCACCGCGCCGAGGAAGTCCTGGCCGGAATCGAGATGCCGGAGCGGCCCGGCATCGTGGAGTCCGGCACCGAGCTATCCGTCGCCGGGTCGTCGGACGCTGAGCCGTCGGACGCCGAGCAGTCCGACGCCGTGCAACCCGGCGCCGTGCAGCCCGCGCCCCGGCCCAAGGGCTGAGGTCGGCGCATGGCACCGCCGGTCGTGGGCGTGGTGACGATCGGGCAGTCCCCGAGAACCGACGTGATGCCCGACATCGCGGGGCCGCTGCCCCCGGGCACGCGGGTGATCGAGCGCGGCGCGCTGGACCACATCGGCGCCGCCGAGCTGGCCAGCCTGGCCCCGGCGTGCGGTGAGGACCTGCTGGTTACCAGGCTGCGGGACGGCACGGAGGTGACGCTCGGCGAGGCCAGGCTCGTGCCGCTGCTGCAGGAAGCGATCGACGACGTGACCGGCCGCGGGGCGGCGGTGGTGGCCGCGCTGTGCACCGGCTCGCTGGCGGGCGTCCGCTGTGCGCGGCCGCTGCTGATGCCCGGCCCGCTGGTGCGGAACCTGGTCGCCGCGGCGGCACCGGGAGGCCGCATCGCCCGGCTCGGCGTGGTCGTGCCGGCGTCCGACCAGGTCGGGCCGGTCCGCGCCGACTGGTCCGCAGCGGCCGGGGAGGTCATGGCGCTGGCCGCGTCGCCGTACGGTCCGCTCGCCGGGCTGGCCGAGGCGGCCGACGCGCTCGCGGCCTGGGGACCGGACCTGGTGGTCCTCGACTGCCTGGGCTTTGACGGCCCGATGAAGCAGATGGTGGCGTGGGCCGTGGGCGTTCCGGTGATCCTGCCCCGGACCGTGCTGGCCGGCGCACTCGCAGCGCTCCTGTGACGCCTAGAGACTCGCGGACGGCGCGGTCTCGCGCGTGCGAGCGGTCGGCTGACGGCGGCGGGCCGCGAGGTAGTAGAGCACGGCGGCGACGATGAACCCGACGATCCAGGAGATGTCGGCGCCGCCGAGATCGGTGGCGATCGGCCCCACGTACAGGCTGGAGTTGATGAACGGGATCTCAACGCCGATCGTCAGCACGTAGATGCCGACGCCCCACCAGTTGACCCGGCCGTACTGGCCGTCGACCTTGAAGAAGTCCTCGATGTCGTAACGGCCGCGCCGCACAAGGTAGTAGTCGGTCAGGTTGATCGCCGTCCACGGAATCATGAAGTACAGCAGGAACAGCACGAAGTTCGACAGGTCGGTGAGGAAGTGCGGGCTCGCCAGGATCGCCAGCAGCGTGCCCAGGATCGCCACGGCCGCCGCAGCCAGGAACCTGGCTACCGGCGCGGACCCGACCCGCCCGGACGGGGACACCGCGGCGGCACCGGAAAGGAACGGGCCGTAGAGGTTCTCCACGTTGGCCGCGAAGATGCCCAGCACCGCGGTCAGCAGAATCAGCCACTGCACGGAGGGGAACAGCCCGGCGAAGTAGCCAGCGGTGTTCGACGAGATCGCGGCGGGAGCCAGGATGCCGCCGAACGCTCCGATGATCATGAACCAGATCCCGCCGATGGCCGAGCCCAGGTACGTGTACCAGAACGTGCGCGAGGCGGGGGTGTCCTGCGGCAGGTATCTGGAGTAGTCCGATACGTACGGCGCCCAGGTGATCTGCCAGGACACGAAGATCGAGATGACCAGCAGAATGTTCGCGGCGGTGTCGGCGTGGCCGTGGTAGGCGGGCCTGGTCACGGTCAGCATCTTCACCGTGATCGCGAGGAACACGGCGGCGAACAGCACCGAGGCCCAGCGGTCGTAGCGGTGGATCAGGTCGTAGCCGACCCACGCCATGACCAGCGTAACCGCGTCGCAGATCACGATGCCCCAGTCGGTCGACACGTGCAGCAGCTTGGCCAGGGCCTCGCCGCCGAGGATCGCGCTGGACGTGAAGAACCCGATGTACAGCAGCACCACGGCGAGGATCGGCAGCGCGGCGCCGAACATGCCGAACTGGGCCCGGCTCTGGATCATCTGCGGCATGCCGAGCCTCGGCCCCTGGACCGAGTGGTACGCCATGAACAGGCAGCCGACGAGGTTGCCGATCAGGATCGCGGCGATCGCCCACGGCAGGCTGAGGCCGAAGACCACGGTGGCCAGCAGGCCGGTTGCCACGGCGGTGATCTGGGCGTTGCTGGCGAACCAGATCGTGAACAGCGTGTTCGGCTTGCCGTGGCGCTCGCTGAGCGGGATGTACTCGATGGCCCGCTGTTCGACGATCTCGTTGCGACCTGAGTGCGCGCCCATGCTTCCAGGTGAACACGGGGCGCCAGGTGCGTAAAGACCCAGTCGCAGCCCTCTGAGTCGCTGGCTAGCCGGGTGCCTCGCTGCCGACGCCGTGATGCACCCGGAAGACGTTGTGCGGGTCGTAGCGCCGCTTGATCTCGAGCAGCCTCGGGTAGTTCGGCCCCCAGAAACTGTCCTGCCAGTCAGGCTCGAAGTAGCCGGTCTCGTTCACGTAACTCCCGGCGCCCGAGGTGAGCGCGCGCAGGACGTCCATGGTCTGTCCCGGCCGCCATCCGTAACGGGGCATCGCTGTGGCAGCGGTGCCCCGTTTGACGTCTGCAGACAAGGCCTGACGCGGCCGCGACCGTCAGTAAGGCCGGTAGAGAGCGCCGATAGGTGTTGCACCGTTGTCTAGGTGCTACACTTTAGCTATGCCAACAACCCGGCCCAGGCACGTGATAACCGAGACGGAACAGGTCGCCCGGGCGCTGGACGACGCGGCCAGGCGCTGGCCCGCTGACAGTGGCAATCGTGCCAAGCTGCTGGCGCGCTTGGTCGAGGAGGGACACCGCGCGGTGATCAGCCAGCTTGAGCGTGACGCCAGCGCGCGGCGCGATGGGGTGACGCGGACCAGCGGTGTCCTGACCGGAGCCTACGGCGATGGCTACCTCGCCGAGCTGCGTGAGGACTGGCCGCAGTGATCGTGCTGGATGCGTGTGTGCTGATCGCGCACTTCGACGAGACCGATGCTTTCCACCAGGATGCCGGCACCTTGCTCCGTTCCGTCGCCGACCAGCCGCTGGGAGCGAGCACGCTGACCCTGGCCGAGGTGCTGGTAGGCCCGGCCCGCGTCGGCCGCCTTGGTCAGGCCACGGCCGCGCTGGCTCAACTCGCCGTGAGCACCATCGGGCTGAGTGAGGATGCTCCGGCCCGTTTGGCCTCACTTCGCGCCAGCACCAGCCTCAAGCTGCCAGATTGCTGCGTGCTCCTTGCCGCCGAGCAGCCTGGCGGTGCAACCGTTGCCACCTTCGATGACCGTCTCGGAGTTGCCGCCCGCAAGCTTGGCTTCCGCGTCATTGGCCGACGAGGGGATGACCGTGGCCGACGATCTTGACGAACTTGCCGCAGCCCTTCCCGACGGCCGGGTGAGCACGGATCCGGACATCGTCGACTCCTACAGCCGGGATCAGACCACCGCGGTCACGCCCGGCAAGGCCCGGTGCCTGGTGTCCCCGCGGAGTACCGAAGAAGTGGTGACCACGCTGCGGTGGGCGAGCCGGCACGGCGTCCCGGTCGTGCCGCGCGGCGGCGGGACCAGCCTGGCCGGCGGCGCGTCCGCGATCGACGGCTGTGTGATCTTGTCGCTGGCCAGAATGAACGCGATACGCGAGCTCGACCCCGCGGACGAGCTGGCGGTGGCCGAGGCCGGCGTGATCAACGCCGACCTGGACCGTGCCGCCGCCGAGCACGGCCTGATGTACCCGCCGGACCCGTCGAGCTACGAGATATCCACGATCGGCGGCAACCTGGCGACCAATGCGGGCGGCCTGCGCTGCGTGAAGTACGGCGTCACCAGGGACGCGGTGCTCGGGCTCGAGGTGGTGCTCGCCGACGGCCGGGTGTTGCGCACCGGGCGCAGGACGATCAAGGGCGTCGCCGGTTACGACCTCACCAGCCTGTTCGTCGGCTCGGAGGGCACCCTCGGCGTGATCACCTCGGCGACGCTGCGGCTGCGGCCCCGGCCGGCCACGCCGCCGGTGACTCTGGCGGCGAGCTTCCCCAGCTTCGGCGCCGCGGCCCGGGCGGTGACCGCGATCGTGCAGGCCAGGCTGCAGCCCAGCATGCTGGAGCTGCTCGACCGGGTAACCCTGCGCTCGCTCGACGAGTGGAAGCACCTCGGGTTCGGCGACGAGGTGCACGCGCTGCTCATCGCGCAGGCCGACAGCGACGACGCGGCCCGCCGGGCCGAGATCATGCAGCAAAAGTGCGTCGAGCACGGCGCGCTGCTCGCCGACGTGTCGGCCAGCGAGGCCGAGTCGCAGCAGTTGCTCGACATCCGCCGGATGGCGTTCTTCGCGACCGAGCGGCTCGGCTCCATGCTGATCGAGGACGTCTGCGTGCCCCGGTCCCGGCTGGCAGACATGATCGAGCGCATCGAGCAGGCTGCCGACCGGCACGGCGTGCTGATCGCCACTGTCGCCCACGCCGGGGACGGCAACCTGCACCCGGTCTTCGTCTACGACCGGGACCAGGAAGACGTGCCCGCCGATGTCTGGGCGGCCGCCGACGAGGTGTTCCGCGCCGCGATCGACCTCGGCGGCACGCTGACCGGCGAGCACGGCGTCGGCATCATAAAGCGGCGCTGGCTGGCCATGGAGCTAGGAGAGGACTCCATGGCCATACACCACGCGATCAAGAACGCCCTGGACCCGGCCGGCATCATGAACCCCGGGAAGGCCATCTGAGCGGGCTCAGGCGTTGATCGCGTACAGGCGCTCGCTGTCGCAGTACGCTTCGCCGCCGTGGATCGCCGACGGATCGGCCTGGAGGCCGGACGGCGCGCAGGACTCCGCGATGATCACGGGCGGCCCGGTGAAGGTCTGGCCGAGCACGTACAGGTCGGCGCCCCACGGGCCACGCCACAGGATTCGCCCGGTCTGCGGGTCCACGCCTTCGAGCCGCACATAGCTGAACCCGCCAATGCCGTCCGCGTCGGCGCCCTGCAATTTGGTGGCCACCGTGGCCAGCATCGCCGAGCCGTACAGATTCCAGTTGTCGCCGCCATCGCTGCCGACATTGATTCCGGCGCCGCTGTAGGGGAACTTGCGGCCCATGGTGACCGTCGTCGCCTTGCCGGTGGCGAGGTTGACGACCAGGACCTTCCAGATGTTCGTGCCGGTGCCCGGCGCGGGCGGGTGGAACGAGTCCGTGGTCTTGCCGGGTACGAGGTACTCGACGGTTGGCGGCGTTCCGGTGGGGCCCGCCTGCGCGGTGCCGAGGGTTGTGGTGGGCAGCGACGCGGTCCAGACCGGGTGGCCGGTGGCCGGATCCAGCCTGGTGAGCCCGGGGCCGGCCTTGATCAGCAGTGCCGCGGGGTCTGCGCCGAACTGCACGAGCTGGGCGGCCTCGGTGCGCAGGCCCGGCGGCAGCGGAAGGTCCGGCAGGAGCTTGCCGGTGGCCAGGTCGACTTGCTGGATGATGGTGGCCCGCCCGGACGGGCCTTTGTTGCCGCTCGAGTCTTGCCCGTACGGGTCGTTGTCGGCGTACAAAACCTGGCCGATCACGGCGTAACCGGTCCACCGCTGCAACGGCACCTGCCACCGCACCGAGCCGGTCGCCGGGTCGACGCCCTGGACCTGCGTGTTGTTGAGCAGGACCACGTTTTGCGGTGTCACCGGCAGCACGGAATCCGTCTCCTGCCCGTTCGACTGCGTGAAGGAGGGGACCTGGTGCGGTCGGCCGGCCGAGCCGGTCGCGGCGTTCACCAGCCACCACAAGCCGTCGGGGCTGTCATAGACCGTGATCACGCCGTCGGCGGCCACGATGCCGAAGACGAGGGCGCCGTTGACAATCGTGTTCGGGGTGAATCCCTTCGGGGTCCGCAGCTTCGTGGCCCACAGCCGCCTGCCGGTCGCCGGGTCGATCGCCTCGATCACCAAGCGGTTGGGCTGCTGGAAGACCACCAGGCCGGGGCCGACCTCGACCGTGGCCAGGTAGCCATTGGGGATCTCACCGAAACTGGCGATGCCCTCGGCGGCGGATCCGGGCATGTTGATGATCCCCATGCCGCTCTGGATGTCGAACTGCGACGACCCCGGCAGCGGCACCGACCAGCGCACCGTGCCCGGCTCCGTGCAGTGGCGAGAGCCGCCCGCGCAGGTCAGGGCCGACGAGCCGGACAGTGGCGACGCGGGTGGTGCGGGCGGCGATGAGCAGGCGGTCACGGCAACGGCCACGGCAAGAGCGAGACCAAGCACCTTAAGCCGTCGTCGCATGCGACCTTCCTAGCATCGCGGGCTGAACAGGGCGGATCGCAGTATAGCGGGCCTCGGCGCCGAGAATGATCTTGAGGTACGCTGACGGCATGGACCGCAGCAGCCTCCTTCTTGCCTGGCCGCGCTGACGCCATTCGTCAGCTCAGTCAGCGCGGCCGCCCCTCCCGATGCGAGGGGCTTTTTCATTTCTCCAGACTCGGCAGGAGGACGCCAGATGAGCAGCGGCGGCGAGGATGACAAGCCCCCGTTCCGGTACGACGCCACGCTGGCCAACGAGATCGAGGTCGCGTGGCAGCGAAAGTGGGCGGCTGACGGAACGTTCCAGGCCCCGAACCCGGTCGGGTCGCTGTCGGAAGGTTTCGAGCAAGCCAGGGGGAAACCGAAGGCCTACGTCCTGGACTTCTTCCCGTACCCGAGCGGGGCCGGCCTGCACGTGGGGCACCCGCTCGGCTACATCGCCACCGACGTGCTGTGCCGGTTCCAGCGCATGACCGGCCACAACGTGCTGCACGCGTTCGGCTACGACGCGTTCGGGCTCCCGGCCGAGCAGTACGCGATCAGCACCGGCCAGCACCCGGCGGTCAGCACGAAGAACAACATCGACTACATGCGCTGGCAGCTGCTGCGGCTGGGCATCGGCTACGACATCCGGCGCGAGTTCGCCACCACCGACCCGCGCTTCTACCGCTGGACCCAGTGGATCTTCCTGCAGCTCTTCAACAGCTGGTTCGACGAGGCCCGCCAGCGCGCCCGCCCGGTCAGCGAGCTCGTGGCCGAGTTTGCGGACGGCACCCGAGCGCCGGCCGGCCCGGACAACCCGGACGCGAAGCCCTGGGCGGAGCTCGACGAGCTGACCCGCAGGAAGGTGGTCGACGGCTGGCGGCTGGCCTACGTCGCGGAGGAGCTGGTGAACTGGGCCCCGGGCCTGGGCACGGTGCTGGCCAACGAGGAGGTCACCGCCGACGGGCGCAGCGACGTCGGCAATTTCCCGGTCTACCGTCGGCCGCTGCGGCAGTGGATGCTGCGGATCACCTCCTACGCCGACCGGCTGCTGGCCGACCTGGACGACCTGGACTGGCCGGAGCCGATCAAGCTGCAGCAGCGGAACTGGATCGGCCGCAGCGAGGGTGCGGTGATCATGTTCCCAGTGGCTGGCGGTGGGCGGCCGGGGGAGGGCGCTGTCCGGGACGGGCTAGTGATCGACGCGTTCACCACCCGGCCGGATACGCTGCCCGGCGCCACGTTCATGGTCCTGGCCCCGGAGCATCCGCTGGCCGAGAGGCTGGCGACCCCCGATCGGGCTGACGCAGTAGGCGCCTACCGGGAGCGCGCCGCGACGGTCAGCGACCGGCAGCGGATGGCCAGCAAGACCGGCGTGTTCACCGGGAGCTACGCCACGAACCCGGCCACCGGCGAGCCGATCCCGGTGTACCTGGCCGACTACGTGCTGCGCGGCTACGGCACCGGGGCCATCATGGCGGTCCCCGCCGACGACGAGCGCGACCGGGAATTCGCCGAGACCCTCGGCCTGCCGGTGACCGGCTACGAGCCGCTCGCCGATCCGGTCGCCTGGCTGGAGCGCACCGGACACGGCCGCCGCCAGCGCAGCTACCGGCTGCGGGACTGGCTGTTCTCCCGGCAGCGCTACTGGGGCGAGCCGTTCCCGATCGTCTACGATTCCACCGGCCTGCCCGTGGCCCTGCCCGAGGAAATGCTGCCGGTCACGCTGCCCGAGATGACGGGCCTTTACGCCACGCCCGCCGCGGACCCGGGCAGCGAGCCGGTACCCCCGCTGGCCCGCGCTCCCGGCTGGGCGGATGTCGAGCTGGACCTGGGCGACGGCCCGCAGGTCTACCGGCGGGAGCTGAACACGATGCCGCAGTGGGCCGGCTCGTGCTGGTACTACCTGCGCTACCTCGACCCGGACAACGACACCGCGATCGTCGACCCGCTCAACGAGCGGTACTGGATGGTGCCCCCGGAGGCCTCCCCGGGCGACGGCGGAGTCGACCTGTACGTCGGCGGCGTGGAGCACGCGGTGCTGCACCTGCTGTACTCCCGGTTCTGGCACAAGGTGCTGTTCGACCTGGGTTACGTGTCCACCCGGGAGCCGTTCCGGCGGCTGGAGAACCAGGGCTACATCACGGCCGACGCGTTCACCGACGCGCGGGGCATGTACGTGCCCGCCGACGAGGTCATCCAGCTGCAGGACGGCGACTACACCTACGATGGCGAGCCGGTGACCCGCCGGGCCGGGAAGATGGGCAAGAGCCTGAAGAACAGCGTGAGCCCGGACGACATGTACGCGCGCTACGGCGCGGACACGCTGCGGCTGTACGAGATGGCCATGGGCCCGATGGGCACCGACCGGCCCTGGCAGACCGACGACATCGCGGGCGTCTACCGGTTCCTGCAGCGGCTGTGGCGCAGCATGGTGGACGAGCAGACCGGCGAGCTGGTGGTGGGCGACCGGCCGCTGCCGGCCGGCACGGCGAAGCTGCTGCAACAGACCATCCGGGCCACCCGGGAGAACTACGCGGGACTGCGATTCAACCTGGCGATCGCCCGGCTGCAGGAGCTAGCCAGCCACGCGGCCCGGATCACCGCCGAGCAGGGAACGCTGCCACGGGCCCTGGCGGAGCCGCTGGTGCTGATGGTCGCGCCGCTCGCGCCGCACGTCGCGGAAGAGCTCTGGGCCAGGCTGGGCCACCCCGGCTCGCTGGCCCAGGAGGCGTTCCCCGAGGCCGACCCGGCCCTGGCCGCCGAGGCCACGGTCGTGCTGCCGGTCCAGGTCAACGGCAAGACCCGGCTGCGGATCGAGGTGCCGGCCGACGCCGATCGAGACCGGATCACCACGATCCTGATGAATCATCCCGATCTGGCCAGGTATCTAGATGGTGCAATCATTGACCGGCTCGTGATCGTGCCTGGCCGCATCGTCAACGTGGTGACCCGGTAGGTTTCATCAGGTGACCAGACAGGCTTGGGGAGACGCGATCGTCACCGTGGGCGAGGCCGGCGGCGGCCCGCTCGACTTCTTCTTTCCCGACCCCCAGCTCGGCCCGCCGGCCGGCCCCGGGCAGTTCACTCCGGTGCCGGAGCGGGGGGACCAGGTCAGGGCCGTGCGGATCACGCACCGGCGGGTGGAGATTGCAGACCTGGACGCACCGCCTATCGACTCCGGTGACGCGTACCTGAGACTGCACCTGCTGTCGTACCGCATGGTGCGGCCCAACAGCATCAACATGGACGGCGTCTTCAGCGTGCTGCCTACGGTCTGCTGGACGACGGCGGGCCCGGTGGACGCCGCCCGGACCGTCGCGGTGCAGATGCGGGCGCGCGCGGCCGGGCGCCACATCGAGGTGCAGTCGGTGGACAAGTTCCCGCGGATGCTCGACTACGTGGTCCCGGACGGAGTCCGGGTGGCCGACGCGAGCCGGGTCCGCCTCGGTGCGCACCTGGCCGAGGGGACCGTGGTCATGCACGAGGGGTTCGTCAACTTCAACGCCGGAACGCTAGGCCCGTCCATGGTCGAGGGACGGATCAGCGCCGGTGTGGTCGTCGGCGCGGGCACCGACGTCGGCGGCGGTGCCGCGATCATGGGCACGCTGTCCGGCGGCGGCAAGGAGCGCATCGTGGTCGGTGAACGGTGCCTGCTCGGCTCGAACTCCGGGCTCGGCATCTCGCTTGGCGATGACTGCGTGGTCGAGGCCGGGCTCTACCTCACCGCCGGAACGATCGTGACCATGCACGCCAGCGGCCAGCGGGTCAAGGCGCGCGAGCTGAGCGGGCAGTCCGGGCTGATGTTCATCAGGAACAGCGTCACCGGGACCGTCGAGGCGCGGCCGCGGGAGAACGCCTGGGGGGCGCTCAACGCCCAGCTGCACGCCGCCGATCAGCCCGCTCCCTGAGCCCGTTCCCCGGGCGAGGCAGCGGGCCCTGGGCGGCTGGGTCAGGATGGCTTGCGGGCGACGCCGCTGGTCGAGCGGCTCTGCGACCACGTCGCGGTCATCGCCAAGGGCAAGGTCGTGACCAGCGGGCCGCTGGATGAGGTGCGCGGCGGCCAGCCACTCGAGGACGCGTTTGTGCACATCGTCGGCGCGCGGGCCGGCGAGCTGGCCTTGATTATCGGCTCGGCTGGGCTGCTCGCGCTGACCGGCGTCGTCTCGGTCAATGCCCCGGACTCCGATGGCGGCCCCAGCCCCGCGCGGGTTCTCAAGACCCACCTGGCGCTGATCGTGATCCCGGTGGTCACCCTCTTCCCGGCAGCCGCGCTGCTGGCCGCCGGGGCGGCCGGCCACAGCCTGGCGCTGCGCTGGCTGGCCGTTCCGGCCGGCCTGGCCTGGGCCGCGTGGCTGTGCCGCTACAGCGTGCTGCGGGCCCAGCGGCGGCTGCAGACCCAGGGCCCAGAAATATTCGCCAGGCTCCGTACCTCGGCCTCCTGAGGCGCCCCGTGAGATCCCCACCTGGTCACTGATTATTAAGCGGGGCGGTGTAGCGTCGAGCGGGGCCAACGACGCCTGTCGGTGAGCGCCATTTTCCGGGTAGGAGGGACACCGTGGACGCACGGGAAAAGGTTCCGCAGGCGGGTGCGCTCGTCATATTTGGTATCACCGGTGACCTGGCGAAGAAGCAGACGTTCCGGGCCCTGTACCGGCTTGAGGCCCGTCACCGCATGGCCAAAAAGGTGATCGCCGTCGCGAGGCAGGACTGGTCGAAGGAGCAGCTCATCGAGCGCGCCCGGCAGTCGATCGAGGACACCGGGGAGAAGATCGACGAGGCGGTGTTCAAGCGCCTCGCCGGCCGGATGTCGTACCTGAGCGGCGATCTCGACGACGACGGCCTGTACAAGCGGCTCGCCAAGGAGCTGTCCGGCGTCGAGCACCCGCTGTTCTACCTGGAGATCCCGCCGAGCCTGTTCGCCTGCGTGGTCGAGCATCTGGGCAAGGCCGGGCTCACCAAGGATGCCAAGGTAGCGGTGGAGAAGCCGTTCGGGCACGACCTGGCCTCGGCGCGCCAGCTCAACGCCGACCTGAGCAAGTACCTGGCCGAGGACCAGATTCTGCGGATCGACCACTTCCTCGGCAAGGAGCCGGTGCTCGACATCCAGTACATCCGGTTCGCCAACGAGCTGCTCGAGCCGGTGTGGAACCGCAGCTACGTGTCCTGCATGCAGATCACGATGGCCGAGGACTTCGGGGTGGACGACCGGGGCAGCTTCTACGATCCGGTGGGCGCGCTGCGCGACGTGGTGCAGAACCACTTGATGCAGGTGCTGGCGCTGATCGCGATGGAGCCGCCGGTCGGTTCCAGCGCCAACGACCTGCGGGACAAGAAGGCCGAGGTCTTCCGCTCCATACCTGATGCCGACCCGGACCAGTACGTGCGCGGCCAGTACGACGGGTACCTGGACGTGCCCGGGGTGGCCAAGGGGTCGACCACCGAGACCTTCGCCGCGCTGCGGCTGGAGGTGAACAACTGGCGCTGGTCCGGCGTGCCGTTCTACATCAGGGCGGGCAAGGCGCTGGCCGCCCGGGCGACCGAGGTGCGCCTGGTGTTCCGGCGGCCGCCGCCGCTCCAGTTCATCGGCAAGGTCACGAGCTGCGAGCCGAACCAGGTCATCCTGCGCATCGATCCGGACTCCGGGATGCGGATCGTGCTCGCGTCGCGGGGGATCGGGCAGCGCATGTGGCAGCCGGTGCACCTCGACGTGACCTTCGCTGAGGAGCTCGGCGTCCCGCTGGAGCCATACGAACGGCTGCTGCACGACGCGATGGTCGGTGACGACCATCTGTTCACTCGCGAGGACGGCGTCGAAGAGACCTGGCGGATAGTTCAGCCGCTGATCGACAACCCGCCGCCGGTGGAAAAGTACGCCAAGGGATCCTGGGGGCCCGAGGGGGCCACCAAGCTGGTTCGCGGGCACGCCGACTGGCACGATCCCTGGCTGCCCAAAAACAACTCAGACTAGGGAGAACAGATGCCAGCCACTGAGATCAGGCAGCTCGGCATGGTGGGCCTCGGCCGGATGGGGGCCAACATCGTCCGCAGGCTCATGCGCGACGGTCATCAGTGCGTGGTCTACGACCGGAGCCCCGGCCCGGTGCAGCAGCTTTCCGGCGAGGGCGCGACCGGAACGTCGTCCCTGGACGAGTTCGTCGAAAAGCTGACCAAGCCGCGGTCTGGCTGGGTAATGGTGCCAGCCGGTGATATCACCGGGAACACGATCAACGAGCTCGCCAAGCGGATGGAGCCGGGCGACATCATCATCGACGGCGGGAACTCCTACTACCGCGACGACATCGCGCGCAGCAAGAGGCTGGCCGACGAGCACGGTGTCCGCCTGGTCGACTGCGGGACCAGCGGCGGGGTCTGGGGCCTGGACCGCGGCTACTGCCTCATGATCGGCGGCGACGACGAAGCGGTGGCGCACCTGGCACCGCTGTTCGCCTCGCTCGCGCCGGGGATCGACACGGCCCCGCGCACGCCCGGCCGCACCGGTGAGCCCGCCGCCTGCGAGGAGGGCTGGCTGCACTGCGGTACCAACGGGGCCGGGCACTTCGTCAAGATGGTCCACAACGGAATCGAGTACGGCATGATGGCGGCGCTGGCCGAGGGGCTGAACGTGCTGCACAACGCCGACATCGGCACCCGCAAGCAGGACTCCGACGCGGAGACGGCCCCGCTGGAGCACCCCGAGTACTACAAGTACGACATCGACACCACCTCGGTCTCCGAGGTGTGGCGGCGGGGCAGCGTGATCGGGTCCTGGCTGCTCGACCTGCTGGCCATCTCGCTGTACGAGTCGCCGGACCTGGAGAACTTCTCCGGCCGGGTCTCGGACTCCGGCGAGGGGCGCTGGACGTCGATCGCGGCGATCGAGGAGGGCGTGCCCACGCCGGTCCTCACCAACGCGCTGTACTCACGGTTCTCCTCCCGTCAGCTCGACCTGTTCGCCGACAAGGCACTGTCCGCGATGCGCAAGCAGTTCGGCGGTCACGACGAGAAGCCCGCCCAGAGTTAATCTGGAACAGAACCGCATTCTGGTGCGGTGCTGTGTAAAGCGGGGAGAGTCGTGTGAGCATCGCCGAAGAGACGCTGGACCGTATCGAAAGCCTCGACCTCGCCTCGCTCGGCCGGGCCGACATTGACGACGTGCTCGAGTACGTGCACGCGCCAACCGCCCGCCTGCCCGGCTACCGCAGCCTCTACGACCGGTACCTCAGGCAGCGGTGGAACGTGAACGAACTCGACTTCACCCCGGACAAGGTGGACTGGTCCGAGCGGATGACCGATGCATCCCGCAACTCGTTCCTGTCGATCGCGTCGGGCTTCCATCACGGGGAGCGGCAGGTCGCGGTCGAGCTGGCGCCGCTGCTGTTCGGCGTTCCCGAGGACTACAAGATCTTCCTCACCAGCCATCTCGAGGATGAGGCGCGGCACACCGTGTTCTTCGACCGGTTCTACCGGGACGTCGTCGGGCTGGAGGGCGACGGCATCATGGCGGTGCTCGACGGATCGTGGCCGTACATCCAGGAGTCGTTCGTCGGGCCGTTCGGGCTGCTCGCGTACCTGACCGACGACCTGCGCCGGGACCCGTACAACAAGCACCTGCAGATGAAGTACGCGGCCACGTACGTCATCTGGATCGAGGGAGTCCTGGCTCTGTCGGTCATGAAGATCACCCTCAGCTACGCCAGGGACTACAAGGTGCTGCCCACCTTCTACACGGGGTTCACCGCCACCTGCCGCGACGAGGCCCGGCACGTGCAGGCCGGGCTGCGGTTTGTGCGTGAGCTGCTCGACGAGGATCCGGCCTACGTCAAGGACCTGCACGACACGCTGCGCACCCTGCTCACGATGAGCGCCGC
Source organism: uncultured Actinomycetota bacterium (assembly GCA_963778075.1). Lineage (GTDB taxonomy): Bacteria > Actinomycetota > Actinomycetes > Streptosporangiales > Streptosporangiaceae > JASHPR01. The sequence continues at coordinate 1,051,993 of CAVZTJ010000003.1, forward strand.
CCGGTCGAGCTATATCGCCTACGAGCCGCTCGGCTGGGACGAGGACCGGGTCTCCGAGCTGTTCATGAACCAGCTGCACCGCAAGCTCGGCATGGTCGGGGTGTCGCTCCCGCCGGAAATGGAGGACATGCTGTCGATGGCCAAGCCGACGCTGGCCGGCGGCTGACATGGCCACGTTCATGACGCAAGCCTGGGCGCAGGAGTGCCAGGCCGTGTTCAACGCCTGGCCAGACGAGCAGCGGCAGGCCAGCAAGCTGCAGGACTTCTGGGACTGGATCAACATGATCCGGCCGTTGGTGACCGGCCGCCTGGCGCTCACCGTGCGGGACATGCCGGATGGCGCCGTCGGCGACACGCTTGCCCTGGACTTCGAGGAAGGCGCGGTGACCGCCGCCTCGGTGCTCAGCCGGGCCGACGCCGAGCCCGGCGCGGTGTTCCTGCTGGCCGGCAGCTACGCGGACTGGCAGCAGATGCTGGCCGGCTACGACGTCGGCAAGATGGTGATGTACCGCAGGCTCATGCTCGAGAAGGGCGACACGCTGCAGTTCTTCACCGCGGCGTTCTACTGGACCGAGTTGCTCGCCGCGATCCAGTCGGTCCCGGCCGGCGACACCGCTCAGGTCTTATCCGGCCGCGCCACCTGGATGAGGGCGTGGTTGCCGTCGGCGCGCCAGGGCTGGCCGGTGGCGTCGAGTTCGGCGACCGTGGCCGGGCTCAGCCCGGTGACCACGTCGCTCTTGAGCGTGCGCAGCACCGCCACCGGTCCCGGGAAGTAGGCCACCACACCGGCGAACGGAGTATCGGGTGGCCACGCCCGGTCCCCGGTCAGCCGGCGGTAGTTCAGATCACCCTTGAGGATGGTCAGCGACGCCTGCGCGAACTCACCGGCCAGGTCGGCGGGCATGCGACGGTAATCCCACGGCTCGCAGTAGAACTCGTGCGTGTTCCGTCCGAGTTCGTGACAACGGGATCGTGGGGCATCTCGTGCTGCCGCGGCCGATAACGGACCGGCGCATCCGCAAGGCCGAGAAGTTGACCAAGAACCTGACTTACCACGGCTATCTGGCGACCGCGCCGTCGGACCTCGATGACGAGTTCGCGCAGTGGCTGACCGAGGCGCGCACGGTCGGCGACGGCGCGCATCTGGCCTCCGGAACACCGTGAGACCCTGGGTGGCGGCTCGCCCGCCGCTGCCGTTTACTTTAGGTCAGCGGGGCAGCAGACGATCATGCCCGAGACCATACGGCGGCGCGACGCGAGGAGGCAGGCCGATGCAACCCAGATTCATGCCCGGCTGCCAGCCATGACCGAGGCGCCGGTTTTCGCCTCCCGGCTGCGCGGCCGCCCGCTGCTGGACAGCGAGGACATGCCCGTTGGCCGGGTGCGGGACGTGGTCATCCTGCCGGCCGCTGGCGGCGACCCGCCCTGGGTGGTCGGGCTGGTGGTCATGGTGCAGCGGCATGAGATCTTCGTCAACCTGGGCCGGGTCGCGGAGATGTCCATCGACGGCGTGCACCTGCGGGGCGGGACGGTCGACCTGCGGCGGTTCAGCCGCCGGACTGGCGAGATCCTGGCGTCCGAGCTGTATGGCAAGCGCGTGGAAGCGGGAATCGTGCTCGACGTAGGCATCGTCCCGTCGCGGCACCGGCGCGCGTCCTGGGAGGTCTCGGTCCTGGCCATCGGCCCCGGCCGGGGCCTGGGCCTCGGTCTGCGGCACCACATGACCATCGTGCCGTGGGACAAGCATCCGGAACTGTTCAAGGTGAGCGCGCTCGCCGAGCAGCTCGTTCAGCTCCAGGAGATGAATCCGACCGATCTGGCCAACGCGGTCGAGGCCCTGCCGGACGCGCGGCGGCAGGAGCTGGCCGAGATGCTGCACGACGAGCAACTCGCCGATCTGCTCGAGGAACTGCCCGAGCAGGACCAGGTCCGACTGCTGGCCAGCCTGGGCTTGGAACGCGGCGCGGACGTCGTGGAGGAGATGCAGCCCGACGACGCGGCCGACCTGCTCGCCGAGATGCCGCAGGAGCAGCGGGAGCGGCTGCTGGCCGCGATGGAGAACGTGCAGGCCGCCGACCTGCGCCGGCTGCTGCGCTACGACGCCACCACGGCCGGCGGGCTGATGACCTCGCAGCCACTGATCGTCCCGCCCGATGCTCCGGTCGCCGAGGTGCTGGCCCAGATCCGTGACCCGCGGATGCCCACCACGGCGGCCGCGCAGGTCTATGTCTGCGAGCCTCCCACGGAGACCCCGACCGGCCGCTACCTCGGCAACATTGGATTCCAGGCGCTGCTGCGCCAGCCGCCGGCCGCCATGGTGGGCGAGGTCATCGAGGACAGCGGGTTCGTCCGGCCGGAACTGTCCGAGAAAGAGGTAGCCAGGCGTATGGCCGCGTACAACCTCATCGGCGTGGCCGTCTGTGATGAGCACGGCCGTCTGCTCGGCGCGATCACCGTCGATGACGTGCTGGACCGGATCCTGCCCGCGGGCTGGCGAAAGGGTGAGACACATGAAAATGCTGCCGCTGCCGATCCGTCCCGGTGACCGCTCCGACCTGAACTCGCCCCGGGGCACCGGGCCCCGCCTGGGCGGCCGGTACGACGCGGACGCGTTCGGGCGGGTGTCGGAGGCCGCCGCCAGGTTCCTCGGCACCGGCCGCTACCTGGTCGGGCAGAGTCTGTTTGTGGTCATCTGGCTCGCGCTCAACATCGTCGGCGGCATCAAACACTGGGATCCGTACCCGTTCATCCTTCTCAACCTCGCCTTCTCGACGCAGGCGGCCTACGCGGCCCCGCTGATCCTGCTGGCGCAGAACCGCCAGGACGACCGGGACCGGTCCAGCATCGAGCGCGACCGGGAGGTCGCAGCGCGGACCCAGGCCGACACCGAGTTCCTGGCCAGAGAGCTAGCGGCCGTGCGGCTGTCGCTCGCGGACGTGGTCTCGACGCACGACCTCGATGACCGATTCGAGCGCCTGGAAAAGCTCATCGGGGACCGGGACTAGCCGGGCGGGTCAGGGCGAAAGCGGACCGCGAAAGCGGGTCACGGCGGGAGCGAGGTCACAGCGGGAGCGGGTCACGGCGAATAGGGCGTCGCGCCGGCGTAGTCATGGGTCAGCGCCGCGCTCAGGGCCGCGATCACCGCCGAGCTGGTGGTGCGGATGCCGAGTTCCCTGTTGTAGCCGAGGCTGGCGACGGAGAAGTTCTGTGAGCCGACCAGGGCCTGCTGGCCGGGCTGGCCAGCGTCGGCGACGATCGCCTTCGCGTGGATGTACAGGGCACGGCTTGAATCCGGGTAAAGCCGGATGTGCACACCATCCCTGGCCAGCTCGCCGAAGGCCTCGTCCCATTCGGGGTCGGCGGTCATCGTGATCGTAACGTTCACCCCGCGGCGCGCGGCGGCCTCCAGGGCAGACGTGACGGCGGAGTCGTCCATTTCCTCGTTCTCCACGGCCAGGGTGTGCCGCGCACCCCGGATGACCGCGAGAACGGACCCCTCGGCGTTGGTCGGTGACCACACCAGATCGGCGCCGTCCGGCGGATGGACCGCGTGACCCGAGAAGTCTGCGCCGAACGTCGCGACGATGGCGGCCACGTCGGCGTGATCGGTGTCGATGACCGCGAAATCCCGGGTGTCGGGGTAGTCCTCGGTCACCAGGTTCAAGGTCATGACGGCCGAGGTCGCGTCGTCGATCGTGAGCGTCTTCTGGTGATACGTCGTGCCGGCCGGCGCCCACACCACGTGCACGCGATGGGCGGCCAGGTAGTCGTAGGCGCCGGTGTTGCGCGACTGCTCCAGGTTCCGGTCCAGGATCACCCGCACGTCCACCCCGCGTGCGGCGTCCGCGGCCAGGTCCGCTTCGGCTGTCGGGTCGCGAAGCTCGTACATGGTCAGGTCGACCGAGCGGCGAGCGCCCGTGATGAGCCGGTAGACCGGCCCGATCCCGGCCTGCGGCTCGGTCAGCACGCTCAGGCCGCCGGCCGGGGTCGCGGCGGGCCGCGGCGCGGGGGGAGGGGTGGTGGCTGCGGAGCTTGGGGCGGCCGGAGCCGGGCCGGACGAAGCGGGCTGCGCGCCCGGCTGGGCCATAGTGACCTTGCATGAGCTCAGGCCGAGGACGAGCGCAACGCCGGCGAGCACGGTCAGCACGGTGCGGGGCATGGCCGTAACCAATTCCCCGCCAATCCGGCTTCATTCGCCAATGCCTTTAACCGGGCGGCAGGACGTCGATTCGGGGTGGCATCGTGCCCCCCTTGCGCTGATTGTTTTGGTTGCTTAAAGCAGGTCAGCCAGCATGGCGGCGGCGCGGGCGGCACCGTCGGTTGCGACGGGTTGGTAGGTGACGTTGCGGCCGATTTCGGCGGTGATGGCGGTGGCGATCTGCTCGGGGCTGGCGTTGTCGTAGTCCATGTGCCGGCCGGCGCCGTAGCGGTTCAGGCGGTGGCGGACGTGGAGGTTCTGCTCGAAGTGGTGGCGCAGCGGGAAGTACAGGAACGGCCGCTGGGAGGCGGTCAGCTCCATGGCGGTGGTGAGCCCGCCCTGGACCACCGCGAGGTCGCAGGCGGCCAGGTGGCGATACAGGTCGGGGACGTAGGCGCGGACCCCCAGCCCGTCCGGTGCGGACAGTCGGCCGGGGTCGATCCGCGGCCCGGCGACGACGACCATCCGTAGTTCCGGGACCAGGTCTTTGGCCTGGGGGTAGGCGGCGATCACCCGGCGCAGCAGGTCGCCGCCGACGCCCGAGCCGCCGACGGTGACGATGCACACGCGCTCGTCGTCGCGGTAACCCAGCGCGCGGCGGTCGGGCGGCTGCGCTGGGTCGGGTCAGCCTGATCCGCGGGTGCCGCATCGGAACGTGCCGTCATGGTCACGGGCGGGCTTCGAACACGATGTTGAACGGGGTCTCGGCGGCTCTGCGGAACCGGGTGAAGCCGCCCGCCGTGACCACGTCGCGGATCCTCGCCTCGCCGGCCTGGGCGCCGAGCGCCAGCCCGACCTCCTGCGACAGCGAGGCCGGCGTGCACAGCAGCGTGGAGAACGAGTAGAAGGCCCGCCCGACCGGGTTGAGGTTCCCTTCGACCCGGTCGGCGGCGTTCGGCTCCACGATCATCCAGGTGCCCTCGGGCTTCAGCGTGCCGCGGACATGGCGCGCGGCCCCCACCGGGTCGCCCATGTCGTGCAGGCAGTCGAACATGGTCACGAGGTCATAACCAGCACCACTGTAGGCCGACGCCGGGGCGGTCTCGAAGCTGACCCGGCCGTCGACCCCGGCGTCCTTCGCCCGCTGGCGCGCGGTCTCGATCGAGCCGCCGTGGTAGTCCGTTCCCACAAAGGTCGACTTCGGGAACGCCTGAGCCATCAGGATCGTGGATGAGCCGTGGCCGCAGCCGACGTCGGCGACGAGCCCGCCCTGCTCCAGCCGGCCGACCACGCCGTCGAGCGCGGGCAGCCACTCTGACATCAGGTTGGCGTTATAGCCGGGCCGGAAAAACCGCTCGCACCCCTCGAGGACGTCGCCCACGTGCTCGCCCCAGCCGAACCCGGCTCCGCTGCGCGCCGCGTCCATGATCTTGGGTGCGTCAAGCATCGACCCGAACGCGATCTGGAAGAACCCGGGCAGGTACGCAGGGCTGTCGGCGTCGGTGAACGCGACAGCCTGCTCGGGCGGGAGCGTGTACCGGCCGGTGTCCGGGTCGTAGCTGACGAAGTCGCCCGCTGCCTGGGCATTCAGCCATTCCCGCACGTACCGCTCGGCCGTGCCGGTGCGTTCGGCCAGCTCGCCGGGAGTCAGCGGGCCCGCTCCCGCCATCGCCCGGTAAAGACCCAGCTTGTCGCCCATTACCACCAGCGCCGTGTTCAAGGTGGCGCCGACCTCGCCGACAACCCGGAACACGAAGTCCTGCAGCTTGCCCTCGTCCAGCTGGGCGCCCTCATCGATGACGCTCATGATGTCCCTCCCTACGTTGGATTCGTGCCGAGCGTAGGTTCTGGCCGGCTGGGGTCGCTTCCGGTGGGCCACCTGGTCGTGGGGCTGCCTCTAGGGCGTCGCACCAGGTGGTGCCTACAATCGTGGACGTGCTGCTTGGCCGTGATCATGAGCGGCTCCAGATCGAGCAGGCGCTGGCACTGTCGCGCTCGGGCGCCAGCGCCGTGCTGGCCCTGACCGGGGAGCCGGGGATCGGCAAGACCGCGCTGCTCGAGTTCGCGGCCGGCCGGGCCGACGGGATGCAGGTGCTGCGTGCGCGCGGCATCGAGTCCGAGGCACAGATCCCGTTCGGGTCCCTGCTGGAACTCATCCGCCCGGCCCTGGTGCTGCTCGACAAGATCCCGGAACCCCAGGCCGTGGCGCTGGAAGGTGCGCTGGCCCTGCGGCCCGGGTCGGCGCAGGACCGCTTCGCGCTCGGCGCGGCGACGCTCAGCCTGCTCGCGGCCTACGCCGAGCAGGCTCCGGTGGCGGTGATCGTCGACGACGCTCAGTGGCTGGACGGATCGAGCGCGCAGGCGCTCCTGTTCGCCTTCCGCCGGCTGGTGGCCGACCCTATCGCGGTCCTGATCGCGGTGCGTGAGGGCGAGCCGTCCCTGCTCGACGGAGCCGACCTGCCCGCGCTCCGGATCGGCGGGCTGACCAGCGACGAGGCGGCCAGCCTGATGCCGGAGATGCCTCCCGAGACAGCCCGGCAGCTGCACCGGGCGACCGCAGGCAACCCGCTCGCGCTGCTCGAACTCGCGTCGAGCGCACCCGACCTGGAGCTGGCCCCCGAGCGCGCGCCGGTACCGGTGCCGGCCAGCATCTCGCGCGCGTTCCTGAGCCGCGCCGGCCGGCTGGACCAGGCCGCCCGGCAGGCGCTGGTGCTGGCCGCGGCCAGCGATACAGGTGACCTGGCAACGCTGGAACGGGCGGCCGCCCGGCTCGAGACCGACCTGTCCGGCCTGGCCGCCGCGGAGAACGCGGGACTGGTCAGGCTCGGCCCGGGCACGGTCGAGTTCCGCCATCCGCTGGCCAGGTCGGCGGTCTACGCCGACGCGCCCGCCAGCCAGCGGCGTGCGGCGCACCGGGCGCTGGCCGCCGCGCTGCCCGACCGGGATGTGGACCGCCGCGCCTGGCATCTCGCGGCGGCGGCCGTCGGCACCGACGAATCGGCGTCGGCCGCGCTCGCCCAGGCGGCTGCCCGCAGCCGCGATCGCAGCGCGTACGCGACCGCGGCGGCCGCGTTCGAGCGCGCCGGGCGGCTCGCCGCCAATGGCGAGGTCCGCGCGCGGCTGCTGTGGCAGGCGGCCGAAACGGGCTGGCTGGCCGGCCTGACCGGCCGCGCGGTCGCGCTGCTCGACGAGGCCCGCGCGCTGGCCGGCGACCCCGGGATCCGGGTCGAGATCGACCGGCTGGCGGGCCACATCGCGGCCCTGCGCGGCCCGGTGATGCGCGGCCACGCGATCCTGACGGCAGCGGCCGGCGACGCGGACCCGGAGCAGGCCGTGGTGATGCTGGCCGAAGCGGCCAGCGCCTGCCTCTACGCCGGCAACCCGGCCGAGATGCTGCCGGTCGCCGAGCGGGCGTGGGCCACGCTGCCCGCCAGCCCGTCGGTCCGGGCCCGCTTCCTGGCCGGGATGGCTCTGGGGATGGCCCGGATCTTCGGTGGCCACGCGGCAGCCGGCGCCGAAGCGCTCCACGAGGCGGTCATGCTCGCCGAGAAATCGGCCGAGGTGCGAGACGACCTCCGCCTGCTGCCCTGGCTGGCGTTCGCGCCCATGTTCCTCCGCGAGGCCGACACCGGCCGCTCCCTGCTGGAGTACTCGCTGCAGACCGCTCGCGCCCACGCCGCGGTCGGCGTACTCCCGTTCGCTCTCAACCTGATCGCGCGCGACCGGGCCACGACCAACCGCTGGGCGGTCGCCGAGGCCACCTACCAGGAGGCGATCGGCCTGGCCAGGGAGAGCGGCCAGCAGACCCAGCTCGCTTTCGGGCTGGCCGGCCTGGCCTGGTTGCAGGCGCGGCGGGGGCGAGAGAAAGAGTGCCGGGCCTGTGCCGCCGAAGCACTCACGCTCTCCAGCGGCCTTGGAATGCGGTTGTCTGAGGTATGGGCGACCGCGGCGCTGGGCGAACTCGAGCTTGGTCTCGGCGACGCAGCCCGCGCGGTGGCGCACCTCGAGGACCAGCAGCAGCTGCTGGCCGACCTCGCGATCACCGATCCCGACCTGTCACCCGCCGCCGAGCTCGTCGACGGCTACCTGAAGCTCGGGCACCACGACGACGCGCGGCGGGCCGCGGCCAAGTTCATGGCCACAGCCGACGCGAAGGGGCAGCCATGGTCCGTTGCCCGGGCGCTGCGCTGCAAGGGGATGCTCGCCGATGACTCCGGCTTCACCGCGGACTTCGAGCGCGCGATCGGCCTGCATGAGCAGACGCCCGACGCGTTCGAGGCCGCCCGCACTCGGCTGGCCTACGGAGAGCGGCTGCGCCGGTCCCGGAGCAGAGTGCTCGCCCGCGAGCAGCTTCGCGTGGCGGTCGACACGTTCGACGACCTCGACGCCCGGCCGTGGGCCGACCGGGCCCGCGCCGAGCTGGCCGCCACCGGGGAAACCCGCCGGCCACGGGACGCGAGCGGCATCAACGAGCTGACGCCGCAGGAGCTGCAGATCGCCCTGCTACTCGCCGGGGGCAAGACCACGCGGGAAACCGCAGCCGCGCTGTTCCTGAGTCCGAAGACCGTCGAATACCACCTCCGTCACGTCTACTCCAGACTCGGCATCCACTCCCGGGACGAACTCGCGGAGCGCATGCGCCATGCCAGCCCCGCGAACTAAGCCCGGCCGCGACGCGTCATTCTCGAGAACGATGTGCAGCGGCGCACGCTGTGGTTACCGTCGGTATTGTGCCCGGTGATTCTCCGACCAAGCGCCCGCCGCCCCCGCCTCCTGGCCGGGTCGCTGAGTGGCGCTGGCTGGCCACCTCAGTGCTGGCCGCGTGTGCGGCATGGGCCGTGCTGGCCGTCATGTCGGGGCCGTACCCATTCGCGCGAGCGCCGCGGCTGATTTTCGTCTTCCTGCTGTGCAGCCTGCTCATCGTGCTGCGTCGCTGGCCCCTGCCCGTGCTCGGGGTAGCGGCCGTGATATCCGGGCTTGCCGTTGCGTCGGGCGCGGTCTCGCTCGCCGTCGTCATCCTGCTCGGCCTGGCCTCCTACCTTGTCGCGACCAGCCTGCCCAGGAAGGCGTCGATCTACGCCGTCCTGGCCACCGCGGCCGTGCTGGGCGTGGCGCTCGGATACCACGCGCTCGCGGGCAGGGGAGGGTCGCTCCCCGCGGACAGCGTGCTGGGCTTCGCGCCCCTGGCGGCGGGCTGGTTCGTCGGCGACGCCGTCGCGACGCGCCGGCGCTACCTGGCCGGCCTCGCCGAGCAGGCAGAGCGGGAGCACGCAGCCGAGGCCGAGCGTGCCCGTCAGGAGGTCCGCGAGGAACGCGTGCGCATCGCGCGCGAACTGCACGACGTGGTCGCCCACACGCTCGCCGTGATCACCGTTCAGGCCGGCGTGGGCCGCCGCCTGATGGGGAAGCGCCCGGAACAGGCCGCCATCGCGCTGGACTCGATCGAGACGATCGGCCGGACCGCCCAGGACGAGCTGCGGGTGGTGCTCGCGCTGCTGCGCGACGAGGGGATCGGCCCGGCCTCGCTGACGCCGGCGCCCCGGCTGGTCGACATCAAGGAGCTCGTCCACAACGTGCAGGCCTCGGGTACCCCGGTTGAGCTGCGGACTTCGGATGCCGATCGCCAGCTCTCCCCGGCGCTCGAGCTCTCGATCTACCGGGTCGTGCAGGAGGCGCTGACCAACGTGGTGAAGCATGCGCCGGGAGCCCGCGCCACGGTCGACCTCGCCGTCTCGGACCAGGCGGTTCGCATCGAGGTCACCGACGACGGAGGGCCACCGCGGCCGCCGGGGGACGTGAGATCGCCGGACGCCGCGGCCGGCCCGGACCTGGGGCACGGGATCGTCGGCATGCGCGAGCGGACCGGCGCATTCGGCGGCTGGCTCGTCGCGGAGCCACTCCCCGGCCGGGGCTTCCACGTGCTCGCCGAGATCCCGCTCGAAGGCGCGGCGTGACCATTACCGTCCTGGTCGTTGACGACCAGGAGCTGCTCCGCACCGCGTTCTCGTCGCTGATCGACGCCGAGGATGACCTGGCCGTCGTCGGCCGGGCAGGCAACGGCCGGCGCGCGGTCGAGCTCGTGGCCGAGCTGTCGCCGGACGTCGTGGTCATGGACGTCCGCATGCCGGTCATGGACGGGATCGAGGCGACCAGGCAGATCACCGCCGGGCGGGACGCAGCCCCCCGTGTGCTCATCCTCACCACGTTCGACCTGGACGAATACGTCTTCGAGGCGCTGCTCGCCGGCGCCAGCGGGTTCGCGCTGAAGAGCCGCCCCCTGGACGAGCTGCTCAGCGCGATCCGCACCATCGCCGCGGGCGACGCGCTCCTGGCGCCGAGCGTGACGCGCCGGCTCATCGCCCACTTCACCGGGCGCGCCCGGGCCCCGTCCAAGGCCGACCGGCGCCTGGGGGAGCTCACCGAGCGCGAGCAGGAGGTGCTGTCGCTGGTCGCCCACGGGCTGTCGAACGCCGAGCTCGCCGAGACGCTGCACGTCAGCCTGCCCACGGCCAAGACACACGTCAGCCGGATCCTCACCAAGCTCGGCGCGCGCGACCGCACCCAGCTGGTGATCCTCGCCTACGAGCTGGGCCTCGCCACCACGAGGTGAGCGCCCGCGCGGCGCGGCGGTCATACCAGGGAATGACCCAAAACCGATCCTCGCGCACGATGACACTGGGCCACCAGGCGACCACGATTACCAGCCATGAACGCAAATCATGTGCTCGGCCTGGCTACTTCGGCGGCAACTAAGAACGTCCCGCAAGGGGGCGGGGGCGTTCACTTCGGGATAATCCTTCTCGCGCTGATCGTGCTCGGCTCGATCGGCTTCGGCGTGACGCGCATGCGCCGCAGCCGGCCAACCGCGCAGCACGACGATGAATGGGGCCGCGGGCAACCGCAGCCGTCGGCCGCACCGCCCGTGCTGTCCGGTCCGCCCGTGCTGTCCGGTCCGGCTGGGCCGGTAAGCACGGCCGCGCCGCCCGGCGTGGGGCCGGCCGGCGACACGGGCACCACACCGTCCCCGGCCCGCCACGCCGCCGTCTCGTTCGAGCGCCCGGCCGGGGGCTGGGCGGTGGAGACCGACGGCCTGACCAAGCGATTCGGCAGCAACGTCGCGGTCAACGGCGTGGAGCTGCGTGTCCCGCGTGGCAGCGCGTTCGGCTACCTCGGGCCGAACGGCGCGGGCAAGACCACGCTCATCCGCACCCTGCTCGGCCTGACCCGCGCGAACGGCGGCACGACGTCGCTGCTCGGGATACCCGTCCCGGCCGAGCGGAGCAAGGCGCTGGCCGGGGTCGGCGCGATCGTGGACGAGCCTCGGTTCCATGCGCACCTGACCGGGCGCGACAACCTGCGGCTGCTGGCCGCGGCGCGCGGCGGCGACGCAGCCAAGCGGATCGCGCCGTCGCTGGAGCGGGTCGGGCTCACCGAGCGCGCCGACCACAAGGTCGCCTCGTACTCGATGGGCATGCGCCAGCGGCTCGGAGTGGCCTCCTGCCTGCTCGGCGACCCGAAGCTGCTGATCCTGGACGAGCCGATGAACGGGCTCGACCCGGCCGGCATGCACCAGATGCGAGAAATGATCGTGAGCCTGGCAGCCGAGGGCCGGACCGTGATGCTGTCGTCGCACCTGCTGGATGAGGTGGAGCGCACCTGCGACGCGGTCGCGATCGTGGACCGCGGCCGGGTGATCCGCCAGGGCCCGATCGACGAGCTCATCCGTGCCGCTGGCGCGGCATCGGTGCAGGTGGACTGCGCCGACCCGGCCCGGGCCGCGCGGCTCATCGACGAGGCCGGGATCGCCGCCGGGACGTCGCTGACCGACGCCGGGCTGACGGTCGCGCTGCCCGCCGCGGCCTCGCGCGAGCTGGTCGCCGACATCAACCGGCGGCTGGTCGGCGCGGGGATATCCGTGTACGGCCTCCAGGAGATCCGCGCCTCGCTGGAGGACTGGTTCCTGTCCGTAACGACCCGACTGGGAGAGTAACCGTGACCAGCCCCGCACCGGCGGCCGAGCCGCTGCTGTCCGAAAAACGATCCCCGGTCCCGCTCGACCGGACGCCGATCACACGGCGCCTCGGCGCCTCGATGCCAACCTGGCCGCTCATCGCCACCAAGCATCTGGAACTGCGCAAGCGCCGCGGCCTGATGATCACGGTTGCCGTGATGACGATCGGGCCCGCGGTCCTGATCCTGGGCTTGCGGCTGGCGTTCCACCTGTTCGACCCGGCCCACTACGGGCCGGCCGGGGACCCCGACACGTTCGATGCCATCGTCAACCTGACGGCGGAATTCGGGTTCATCATCGCCGCCGTGGTTGGCGCCGCCGCCGGGACCACGGACCTGAACGACGGCGTGTTCCGCTACCTGGTGATCACCGGCCGGTCGCGCCTGGCGCTGTACCTCGCCCGCATCCCGGCTGGCCTGGCGATCCTGATACCGGCGGTTGCCGTCGCGTTCAGCATGGTCTGCCTGGTGACGAGCTACGAGGGTGTGCCGCAGCCGACGACGGTCAGCGTGGGCAACGGCGTCTCGATTCCGGCCCAGCTCGACCAGGCCCAGCTGCAGACCTGGGTCGCGGCGCATCCGCAGCAGGCGACGCAGGCGTTCGCGCCCACTCCCGTCCCCGGCTCTGGCCCCGGACGCCCGACGACGGCCCAGGGCATCACCACCGAGTTCACCAACTACACCGCGGCCGAGGACGCCCAGCTCAACCCGGCGGCCAACGAGATGTTCAAGATCGGCCTGTGGCTCGAACTGGAGGTCGCGATCGGTTTCCTGGTCGGGCTGGGCCTGGGCGCGCTCACCGGGCAGCGCACGCTGTCGACGATCCTGCTGATCGGGCTCGAGATCATCGTGACCCCAATCCTGGCCCGCGTGCAGATCCCGTATTTCCTCAACGGCCAGCGGCTCGACGTCGGCATCGCGATGGACCAGCTTCGCCCCGCCGCGCTCGCGCCCGCCACCGGCGGCGGTCCCGGCCCCGGCGGGCTGTTGTTCGGCGGCCGGGGCGCGCTCGACATACCGGCGATGCCGACCTGGGCGATGATCTCGGTGATCGTCGGCTGGATCGTCGTCTGGTCGGTGATCGGGGCTTGGCGGATGATGACCCGGGACGCCTGAGTCAGGTCGCGTGCGCCTCGCGCCCGCTCGTCCGGTGGCTGACCGAGCGCATCTGCCAGGCGATGCTGATCTCCATAAACCCGAACACGAGCAGCCAGATGCCCACGATGACGTACAGGACCAGCAGCGATATGCCCGGATACGCCAGCAGGATCAGGCCCGCGATGATGCTGAGGATCCCCATGAAGATCAGCCAGGCACGGTGCGGCACCTCCGAGTGGGACAGCGCCGCCATCGCCCAGCCCCAGTGCCGGCCGAGGCGGCCGAGAAAGTCGGCCGGGTCGGGCCGCAACGGCTGTGTCATGGAACGCCTCCTCGCGGTTCTCTGCCTGCCCAAGATGGGATATTCCCGGCTGGTAGCTTCCCGCAACCACGACTTGCGGGCGCCCATTATGGGCGGCAACGGCCGGCCCGGCTGTCGGTGCTGGCGCCTAGCATGTCCGCATGCATCTGGACCGATCCGGCGGGGGAGCGGATGGCTGACGAAGACGACGTGCGCCGGCTCGCGCTCGGCCTGCCGCACGTGGTCGAGATCGACTCCGACGGCTTCGACTTCCGGGTGGGCGGCCGGGGTTTCGTCTGGTCCTATCCCGAACGCCTGCCGGGCAAGCCGCGGGTGATCCGCACCGACATCGCGGTGCTGTACGTGGGCGACGAGGCCGAGAAGCAGGCCCTGCTCCTCGGCGAGCCGGACCTGTTCTTCACAGTGCCCGGCTACGACGGCTGGCCGCTGGTGATGCTCCGGCTGGAAGCGGTCGACGTCGCCCGCCTTAGCGAGCTGGTCACCGACGCATGGCGGATGCGCGCCCCGGAATCGCTCGCGGCCGACCTCGGCTAATCGGCCGGTTAATCAGTGGTCTGTCCGTATACGGGCGGCTAGCGTGATCCGGTGATCACCGACCCGCCCGCCGGGCACGGCCAGAATCCGGCGCTTCACCTCCGGCCGCTGCGGCCAGACGATGAGGCCGCGTTCCGGGCCGGGAACGAGGCGATGGCTGCAGACGGTTTGGCCTTCGCTCCCGGCCTCGAACCGGGGATGCCGTGGAGCGCGTATCTCAAGCTGCTCGAAGGGCAACGGGCCGGGGTGGGACTGCCCGCGGGCAGGGTTCCCGCGACGTTCTTGGCTGCCGATGTCGCCGGAAAGATCGTCGGCCGGTCGTATATCCGCCACACACTTAACGAGTTCTTGGAACGAGAAGGCGGGCACATCGGGTACGGCGTCCTTCCCGCGCACCGGCGGCGCGGGTACGCGACCGAGATCCTCCGGCAGAGCCTGGTCATTGCCAGGGCCATCGGGATTCACCAGGTGCTGGTGACCTGCGATGACGACAACATTGGCTCCATCGCCGTCATCGAGGCGTGCGGCGGTCGGCTCGACAATGTCGTCGACAGCGCCGCGGGAGGACACCGAATACGCCGGTACTGGTTCGGCTGAACGCCGCGCTGTCCGAAATGTCTTGAATACCATGCTCTCTGGTGTCTCGGATGGTTGTGGGCTAGCTTGTGTGCATGCCCGCATCATGCGCGCAACCGCCGGCGGCACACGGGTAGCTGGTCGCCCTAACGCTGCCCCTATCCGCAGTCGCTCCCTGCGCAGGTATGTGGCGGCTCGTCAGATTGTTTGGTAACTTTCCTAAATAATGTGGATACCGCCCCCACGCGGGAGGTCGGCTATGAGGTACGCAAGATCGAGATGGCTGGCCACGGCGGCGGCGCTGGCCATGACGGCGGCCCTGGCGACCGCGGTGCCCGCGGCGGGAGCGGCGGCCGCGACCAAGCTCGCCGCGCCGGCCGTCCGGGTCAACCAGGTCGGCTACACACCGAAGAGCTCGAAGGTGGCCTTCGCCATGCTGCCCAGGCCGGTGGGCAGCGTCAGGTTCGCGGTGATCGGCAGCCACGGCGTCGTGTACCGGGGCCGGTCCACCGACGACGTCGGGCGGTGGAACAAGAACTACCACGCGGTCTACGAGCTGAACTTCTCCGGGCTGTGTCACCCGGGCAGCTACCGCATCGAGCTCCTGGGGTCGGCCGGTGCGCGGTCCCCGTCGTTCCGGATCGCCCCGTCGGCGGCGCTGTATCACCGGCTCGTGCTCAACGCCGTGCGCTACTACACCTCGGAGCGGGACGGCGGCGACGTGGTGTCGTCGGTCCTGGACCGCAAGCCGGCCAACCTTACCGACCGCCGCGCCTACGTCTACAAGGACCCGCGCTACGACGACAACGACAACCTGCTCGGCAAGCTGACCAAGATCGCCGGCCCGGTCAACGTGTCCGGGGGCTGGTTCGACGCCGGCGGCGGCTACGAGAAGTTCGGTTACACGGCCAGCTACACCGATGGGCTGATGCTGATCGCGGCGCGCGACTTCCCGGGTGAGTACCGCACGCTGCAGCCGGAGGCGAACTTCGGCCTCAGCTGGCTGCAGAAGCTGTGGAACCCCGCCGAGAAGGTGCTGTACATCCAGGTCGGCATCGGGAACGGCAACGCCAGCAACACGATCCAGGGCGACTACAACTTCTGGTTCCTGCCGCAGGCAGAGGACCACATGGACGTCAAGCCCGGCGGCAACCCCGGTCCCACCGCCTACTTCGTCAAGCACCGGCCGGTGTTCGAGGCCGCTGCGCCGGGCAAGCCGATCGACCCGGACTTCGCCGGGCGGTTCGCCGCGGACTTCGCGCTCGGCGCCCAGCTTTCGCCGCGGACCAGCCGGGCCAGCGCCGAGCACCTGCTGTCGCTGGCGCGCGGGATCTACACGATGGCCAAGACCACCGACGTCGGCCAGCTCGTCACCACGTTCCCGAACGACTACTACCCGGGCACCGAGTGGAAGAGCGACATGCTCTGGGGCGCGTCGGAGATCGCACTGGCCGACGAGGCGCTCCACGTTCCCGCCGGGCAGCTGCATAACGACCTGCAGGTCGCGGCCTACTGGGCGAACCAGTACATCGCGCAGGGCCACCCGGTGGGCGGCGACACGCTCAACCTGTACGACAACGGCGCGATCGCTGAGGCCGAGCTGCTCCAGGCCATGCGGCATGCGCCGTTCCCGCCGGTGATTGCTCCAAGTGCGCTTCTCAATGACATGGCAGCCCAGCTCAGCGTCGGGGAGGACTGGGCCCGGGGCGACCCGTTCCAGCTCGGCACCGACCTGGGCAACAGCGACGCCACGCCGCACGCTTTCGGCCTGTACATCACCGACGCGCTGTACCAGCGGTACGGCGGCTCGGACGCCTACCAGGCCTTCGCGCAGCAGCAGCTGAACTTCGCGCTCGGCGCGAACGCCTGGGGCAGCTCGTTCGTCGTCGGGGCCGGCGACACGTTCCCGCACTGCATGCAGAGCGAGATCGCGAACCTGGCCGGCTCGCTGAACGGCAAGGGCAACATCCAGCTCGGCGCCACCACGGACGGCCCCAGCAACCCGGCCAACTTCGTCGGCCTCGGCACCGTCAGCGGCATGAAAGCCTGCAGCTCCGGCCACTTCAAGCCGTTCAACAACGCCGCCGCCGGCTACGAGGACAACGTGGTCAGCTGGCCGTCGGTCGAGCCCGCCGACGACTACACAGTCTCGTCCCTCCTAGCCTTCGCCCTAGGCGCTGCCGGCCACGGCCGCTGACGCCTGATGACCGCCCCAGGGCGTTGCCGGCCACGGCCGCTGACGCCTGACGACCGCGCAGGGCGTTGCCGGTCACGGCCGCTGGCACCTGACGACACCACGGCAGCAGTAGCGCTGCTGGCTGGCGTCGCAGTACCGATGAGTTTCGGCGGCTTGATCAGTCAATTAGTCGCATCGAGATCAATCGGAGGTGCGGGGCGTGCGAAAGATCGTGGTGTACGAGTTGCTGTCCCTCGACGGGGTTGCCGAGGACCCGGATAGTTACTTCACCGACTGGGACGACGCGATGGACGCCAACCTTGCGGCTGTGATCGCGACACAGGACGCAGTCATTCTCGGCCGCCGTAGCTACGCCGAGTGGGCGCAGTTCTGGCCGAGCAGCCAGATCCAGCCATTCGCGACGTTCATCAACGGGGTCACGAAGTATGTCGCGACATCGACGCCCCTCGACCGAGATTGGGCCAATGCGACGGTGCACGACGGCGGCCTGGTCGAATTCGTTCGGGATCTCAAGCAGCAGCACGGAGGCGATGTCGGCGTCCACGCAAGTATCTCGGTCGCGCAGGCGCTGCTCGCCGCCGACGTTGTCGACGAGCTCAGGCTCGTGATAGCGCCGAGGATCGCCAGCCACGGACGACGGCTCCTCGACGGCTTGCCGCCAATTCAGCTCGAATCGATCCGGAGCGAGATCTCACCGACTGGCTATCTGCTCGCCGACTATCGCGTTATTCGCTAGCGATCCCCGCCATCTGCGTCGTCCAGGGCCTGTCCGGGCGTGCGGCGCATGCCTCGCTGCACGGCGTCGATCAGGTAGGGGCGCAGCCGGGCGGGCGGGACGATCGTGTCGACCGAGCCCACGCTGAGGGCCCGCTCGATGCTGTGCACGTTGTCGAACTCGTCGGCGATCTGGCCCAGCTTCTCCGCGTGGACGGTGGCCCGGAGGGAGGCCAGCCTGGCGCGCAGCTGGGCGGCGTCGGCGTCCGAGCCGTCCGCGGCGGCCTGGGCGAGCTCGGCCTGCAGGCCGGTGACCCGGGGGTCGGCGGCGGTGCGCTTGTTCACCTCGGCGGCGAGCACGACAGCGGCGGCGGGTGCGCCGCCGATCACCGAGGCGTAGGAGCCCTCGACGGCGGCGATCTCCATGTTGTCGTTCAGCGTCTCGGAGAACACCACGAACGCGCCGCCGTGGTAGCGGGAGACCACGCAGAACACGATGGGGCCGTCGAAGTTGACGACCGCGCGGCCGATCTCGGCGCCGTATTCGAGCTGCAGGCGGCGCATGGATTCGGGGGAGCCGTCAAAGCCCGACAGGTTGGCGAGCACGACGAGCGGGCGGTTCCCGCTGGCCGCGTTGATCGCCCGCGCCATCTTCTTGGACGAGCGGGGGAACAGCGTCCCCGCGGTCCACTGCGACGGGCCGTCGACCGGGAACTGCCCGCGCCGGGGCAGCGGCCGGGACTCGATTCCGATCAGCGTGACCGGCTGCCCGCCGAGGTGCGCGTCGTGCACCACAACCGACTCCGCGTCGTGCATGTCCGGCCAGCGCTCGAGCGGCGGATGGTCAGCGTCGGCCACGCCGCGCAGCAGCGACCGTATGTCGAACGGCCGCTTGCGGTCGCCGTTCACGGCGGGATCGAAGACCTCGCCGAGCGTCGTGAAGTCGCAGCCCGGCCCGGCGTGCGGTGACGCGGAGATGTCCCGCTCGGCCGGGTCGGTGGTCGGGGCCGCGCGGGGGAAGCGCTCGCCCGGCGCGACGTAGGTGTGCTCGTAGTGGGCGAGCAGCACGTCGACCGCCCCGGACAGGTCCGGTGCCCAGTACTGAGCCTGGCCGTTCGGGCCCATGATCCGGTCGTAGCCGCCGATACCGAAGTTGTCGTCCGCGGAAACCCCGCCGGAGTAGTCCAGGGACTGCTTGCCGGTGAGCACCATGGCCGAGTCCGGGGTCATGACCAGAATGCCCTTGGTGTGCATGAGCATCGTGGCCTCGGCATTCCAGTACGGCTGGGCGCCGACGTTGATGCCGGCCACCACGATGTTGACCTCGCCGCCGTCCTGGGTGAACTCGACCAGGCCGCGCAGCACCCGGGAGATCCAGTCCATGGCCTCGGTACCGGAATCCATCGCGATCTTCGCGCCCGCGGAGAGCGCGAACCACTCGACCGGGGCGCCCAGGCGCCGGGCCAGGTCCAGCGCGGCGAGCACCCGGCGGCATTCCGGTTCGGCCAGCGCGCCCAGCGCGTGGGTCGGGTCACCCAGCAGCACCACCCGGCGGATCCCCTCCGGGTACCGCCGCGTGGCCACGGTGACGACCCCGAGCACCAGGTTCGCGGTGTTCGACCCCGGTGCCCGGTCGACCGGCACCGGGGCGTCCGCCTCGTCCAGGTCGTACTCGGTGAACGTGCCCGGCGCCCCGTCCCGGTCTGGCGAGCGGATGATCATCGGGATCAGCTCGTACGGGTACACCGCGCCGCGGCGGCGGGCCCGGAGCACCTTCTGGGTGTAGGAGTCCATCTGGCTCAGCGGCCACGTGGGCGGGTCGGTGATGCGCACGGTCAGCCCGGCGCCCGGCGGGCGGGACATTCGCAGCATCAGCTCGTGCGGCTCAGCGTCCGGGGCGGCGGGGGCATCGCGGTCGGCCAGCCGGAACTGCACAATGATCTGCTCCAGGCCCAGCGCGGTTGTGCGCGGGGCGAGGAACCCGACGATCGGGTCGAGGTCGGTGATCGGGACGTCCACCACCGGCCAGATGTAGAGCAGTACCCGGTTCCAGTCCAGCTTGGCCAGGGCCGGGTCGGCGGATCGGGCCGAGCGCAGGCTGTCCAGGCAGGCGTCGAGCGTGCGCTCGATCTGCGGCACGCCCCGGATCCGACCCTCGGCGTCGCGCAGGATGGTCAGGTCGCGGACGTCGGCCAGGGCGATGAGCCGCTGGTCGACCGGGACATCGCGGCCCTGCATGCGGAACAGGTGCACGTCGGTCGCGGCGGGCAGCCGGGTCAGCTCGAACCCTGACAGCCGCCACAGGCCGAGCCGCTCGGCGACCATCGGGTGCAGACCACGCTGGGTCCGGTCCTCGGCCGCCTCCCCGGTCTCCGGGCCGCCGTAGAACGTGAACCAGGCGGGCTCGTCCACGTCCATGCCCTCGGGCCGGCGCACGGCGACCGCCACCCGCCGCACCGCCGGCGGAATGGCCCCGACCTTGTCGCGGATCCGCGCGGCCCGGGCCCCGGGTCCGCCGCTTTCGTCCTCGGAGGTCTCGGACGTGACGTACAGATCGATGAGCACGGCGGTGTCGGGCGGCAGCAAGTCCACCAGTTCGCGTAGCTCGGTGTCGGCGGTGCTGTCGATGCGCCGGGCCACGGTCGCGATGACCAGGTACTGCTGCCCATCGTGGTCGTACTGGGCGGTCAGCACCGGGCGGCCGCCCCGCTCGAACAGCCGGACCTGCTGCAGCGGCCTGATCTGGTAGTAGCGCCGGGTCATCACCTCGAGCATGACCGTGTGATGCCGTTCGGCGAACACGCCGAGGATCGGCTCGCCAGAGGCGACGATGGCATCGATCTGCGCGGCCCTGGTCTGGGGGTCGGGGGAGAGCCGGTCGAGTTCCGCCCGTACCTGCTGCCGCGCCCTGGCCCGCTCGCTCGCGATCAGCGGGGCGTTGAAGCAGCGGTACTGGACCTGCCGGGCCAGGTCGCCGATGGCCGGGTGACGTACCTGAGTGGCCGACACGAGCTGCTCGATGACCTGCCCGTAGCCGTCACGGGCGCCCTCGGGCAGCGACTCGGGGTCGCGCAGCCGCCACCGCAGCAGCTCCGACACCACGGGGACGTGCGCCGCCGCCCGGCGGTGCGCGAGGAAAATCTGGTACAGGGCGGGCTCCAGCCCGGGTGACGGCTCGAGGTCGGCGACGCCGTAGTGGGCCAGTGCCCGGCGCAGCCTGGCCCGGAACGACTCGGGCAGGTTCTCGGTGTCGGCGTCCCTGGACCGCAGGTAGGCGTAGAAGTACTCCTGCGGGTTGCGCGCGGCGTCGGCCGCGGCCTCCTCGTCCGGGTCGGCGTCGTCGGTCACCACCCGGCGATTGCGGGACAGCGCGCTCAGGTCGGCGAAGATCTGCAGGATCTCGGTCTCCCCGGCGAGCAGCCGGGGGTCGTCGGCGGGCAGGGCGGCCCGCGCCTCCGACAGCCTCCGCAGGAACTGGCTCGTCTCGTGCCCGTCGACGTCGAAGCCGAGCACCAGCGAGCGCAGCGCCGTGAGCGCGTCGGCTGCGGCCACGGCCGGAGGCACGCCCACCTGGTCTGCCACGGGAACACCGCCCAGCGCGCTCAGGCTGGCCCGCTGGTCCGGATCCGGCTCGCCCTCGGCGTCCTGGCCCGCATCGGGTTCGATCCTGATCAGCTTGGTGCCGGCCTCGACCTGCGTGTTGACGTCGGCGAGGACCTCGGCGACCCGGCCCGAGGCCGGGGCTTGCAGCGCCGTCTCCAGCTTCATGCTCTCCACGA
Source organism: uncultured Actinomycetota bacterium (assembly GCA_963778075.1). GTDB lineage: Bacteria > Actinomycetota > Actinomycetes > Streptosporangiales > Streptosporangiaceae > JASHPR01. Next base: position 1,073,361 of record CAVZTJ010000003.1, read on the forward strand.
CGGCGACGACGTCGCCCTCCGCAACCTCGTCTCCGGCCTGGACCGGGATCGCGACTACCATGGCGGCGGCCGGGGCGCGGACCAGGCCGGCCTCCCCGCCGGACAGCCGGTGCACCGCGCCGTCGACCTCGATCAGGTAGTCCGTTCCCTGGGCGACTGACAGCACGCTGAAGGTCTGGCCGCCCACCCGCAGCAGCCGCTCGAACCGGCCGGGGCGGTCGACGTCCACGTCCACCGTCACCCCGTCGAGTTCGACGCGGTACCGGGCGGCGCGGCACCGGGACACCCGCAGCCGGTAGCCGTCCCGGCCCACCCGGACGTCGGCCTGGTGCCAGGTCTCGGAACTGACCTCGGGGCGCCCGCGCTCGGCGGACGCGAACAGTCGGCGCTCCTGCCGCCGCTCGTGCGCGTCGTAGGCCTCCACGGCGGTGGCCAGCAGCGCCACGTCGAGCCGGCGCGGCGGCGTGTAGCCATCGGCCATCATCGTGTCCAGCCAGGTCGTGCCCACCTCGCCGCGGATGAAGGCCGGCCGGTCGAGCAGGTCGAGCAGAAAGGCCTTGTTCGTCGTGCCGCCGCGGATCACCGTCGCCGTCTGCTTCAGCGCGCGCGACAGGCGGGCCCGCGCCTCGCCGCGGTCCCGGCCCCAGGCGATCACCTTGGCGATCATGGAGTCGAACTGCGGCGGGATGACGTCTCCGGCGGCCACGCCGGTGTCGACGCGAATGCCCGGTCCCGCGGGCAGGGCCAGGTGCTCGATCTCGCCCGGCGCGGGGGCGAAGCCGCGGTCCGGGTCCTCGGCGGTGAGCCGGGCCTCGATGGCGTGGCCGCTGACCGGCGGCGGCCCATCCGCGACGTCCGAGAGCAGGCCGCCCGCGGCGATGTGCAACTGCAGCTTGACGATGTCGATGCCGGTGGTCGCCTCGGTGACCGGGTGCTCGACCTGCAGCCTGGTGTTGACCTCGAGGAACGAGAGCAGCTGCTCGGTGGGCTCGTAGAGGAACTCCACGGTCCCGGCGTTGACGTAGCCGGCGGCCTTGGCCAGCTCGGCGGCCTTGGTCCTGAGCAGCTGCTCGTTGGTTGGATCCAGCGCCGTGGACGCCGATTCCTCGATCACCTTCTGATTCCGCCGCTGCACGCTGCAGTCCCGGACGCCCAGCGTCCACACGGTGCCTTCGGCATCGGCCACGACCTGCACCTCGACGTGCCGGCCGCCGCGGATCGCCCGCTCGAGGAACACCGTGGCGTCCCCGGCCGTCCGTGCCGCCTCCGAGCTCGCGCGCTCGAAGGCCTCATCGAGCTGCTCGGGGGAATCGACCAGCCGGATACCGCGCCCCCCGCCCCCGGCAGTGGCCTTCACCATCAGCGGGTAGCCGATCTTCTCGGCCTGAGCCCGGGCCTGCTCTAGGTCGGCTACGGGGCCGCCGCTCCACGGCGCGAGCGGCACCCCGACCTGCTCGGCCAGCCGCTTGGATTCGATCTTGTCGCCGAGCCTGCGCATGACCTCGGCGGATGGGCCGATGAAGGTGATCCCCAGCCGGTCACAGAGCTCGGCGAACTCGGCCTTCTCTGAGACGAACCCCCAGCCAGGCCACACCGCATCGGCCCGGCACTCCCGCAGCGCGCGCTCCAGCTCGGCATAGTCGAGATAGGGGCTGGACCCGAACGCGGCATCGGCGTCCGCCGGGCCGATCAGCACCGCCTCGTCGGCCTCGCGGACGAACATCGCGTGCCGGTCGGCGGCGGTGTACACGGCGATGAGCCGAAGCGGCGGCCGCCCCTCGGCGTTCCACTCCCGGACCGCGTTGATCAGCCGCATGGCCGGTTCGCCCCGGTTGACGATCGCGACGCGCTGGAAGATCGCTGCCGACACGTTGCCCATCCTCTCGACATTGAGGCAGCGCCGGCCTGGGCGCAACCCCGCTGTGCGCCGTCGTCCTGCACCACCTCGCCGCGGGCGCCCATGATAAGGCCTTTGCCCTTCCGCTACCCGATTGCCCGCCTGCAACCTATCTGGTGGCCGTGATGAGATGGGCTGATGAAGGTTCGGATCGGCATCTCGCTGGGGTCCGCGGGAACCCCCGCCGAGTTCACTGCAGCGGTTGACCGCCTTGAACGCGACGGCGTGGACTCGCTCTGGCTCCCGGAGATGGTCTACGGGCCGCTGGTGGATCCGTTCATCGGGATGGCGCACGCCCTGTCCCGGACGGAGCGGCTGAAGGTTGGCACCGGAGTGTCGGTACTGCCCGGCCGCAACCCGGTGCTGGTGGCCAAGCAGCTCGCGTCGCTGGCCGGGCTGGCGCCTCGGCGGGTGCTGCCGGTCTTCGGCCTGCGGCCGGCCCGGCGAGCGGAGCGGGACCTGTTCCCCGTGCCAGGCCCGCGCGACGAGGTCTTCGATGAGTCCCTGCAGCTGCTGCGGCTGCTGCTGACCCGGGACAGGGTGTCCTTCAGCGGCAGGTTTTTCACGGTCGACGGGGCGAGCGTGGGCCCGCTGCCGGCCAAGCCCCTGGACATCTGGCTCGGCGGCTCCGCGCCGGGAGCGCTGCGCCGGGTCGGCAGGTTCGCCGACGGCTGGCTGGCCAGCTTCATCACGCCCGCCGAGGCGGCGGCCGGGCGCGCCGCGATCAAGGAGGCGGCCGCCGAGGCGGGCCGTGAGGTCGAGGAAGATCACTACGGGATCAGCCTGGCGGTCGCGACCGAGGGCATACCGGACGCCCTGATCGCCGCGGCGCGGGAACGGAGGCCGGACGCCGACCCGGCCAGCCTGGTGGCGGTGAGCTGGCCCGACGCGCGGCGGATGATCGGCGAGTACGTCGACGCCGGCCTGACCAAGTTCGTGATCAGGCCCGCGGACCCGCGAAGCGCGTTCGGCGCGTTCCTGGATCAGTTCGCCGCCGAGATGATGCCGCTGCAGACCTGATACGCGGCAAAGCGGCCCGTCGATGTACCAACGGACGTACTAACAAGCCCATCGGTACATCCATGAAGATCATCGGCGTGCGCTGAGGCGGGCACGCCGCCGCAGAGCCACGCCACCTCGCCGCAACCCCAAGGATCACGTTCAGTAGTTTTGAATTTACGCATCGCCGGCACGTACGCCGCGAAGGCGCCATGTTTCTGGTACACCTCGCTGACGTGACGAACCGTTTCCCGATCCGGACGGCCACCGTGCTGGCCGCCGCCGCGCTGGCTGTCGCGTCAGCGAACGCAGGCCTAGCGGCGCAACGAAGCAGCGTGGCAAAGACGCCGTTCACCTACCGCGTCCTTCGCCAGGACGTCATCGTCAACGCCGACATCTGGGCCGCCAAGCCGAGATGATGGCCGCCGGCTGGGATTCACCAACATCGTCGGCGTGCCGAACCTCAGCACCAGCGACGTGCCGCTGAGCAAGACGCTCGCGGTGCTGGCGGCGGCACCTGGAACAACGTACGCTGCACGAGCGGCCAGACGCCCCCGCTGGCCAGTTAACGTCGGCGTCGACGCCTGCGGGAGTGCGGGCCTACTACGGCCAGGACGTCTATTACTCCGACGGGCTGCCGGTGGAGTTCAGCTGGCCGCTGCTGCCGAGCACCTGGACGCCGACGACTTCAAGGTCACCCTCAGCAACGGGACGTCCGCACCCCGCAGGTCACCTCGATCTGGCCGAACTACCTGTACAACGAGCGCTCCGTGGCAGTCCTGTTCGGGCACTTCGGCAACCGCATCCGCCGAACCAGCCCGGCGCGATCTACCGACCTCGGTGCAGGTCGTCCAGGGTTCATCAACGCTCGAACTGGTCGGGCCCGGCCAGCGCATCGTCAGCGCGGTCGGAATGTCGGCCAAGTCCCCGGGCTCGCCGTACACCAAGCCCGGCGTCCCCCGGCCGACCGGGGCGGGCCCACCCTGGTGGCCGCAAAGCTCAGCAAGATGTCGGCCGTAGGCAATACCGCGCCGAAGATCTTCCCGCAGAACCTGCCCAACGACGGGATCAGCCTCTATGGCAAGCAGGCGAAGTTCGGCTGGGATGTACATGGGCGGCATGACGCCCAACGGCGTCACCCCGCTGCTGCCGACCGAGTACGGCAAGTACTTCCGGGTGATCGCGGTCACCTCATCGGGCAGGAAGGTCGCGCTCACTAAGGCAGGCAAGACGTACTACATCGACGGGCGGCCGCTCCGGGTCGTCGGGCTGGCCGATCTCGGCGTGAGGCAGGCCACCTACGACGGCTGTTATACGGAACTACGGAACAACTACATCGACATCATCCTGGACGGCAGCATCGCGGCGGCCCGGCGGATAACCACCGTGCAGATCCCGTCAACGGGCCGCTACAAGCCTCTGTACAACCCGGGCGGCCCCGGCAACAACCCCGCGCCCGGGGTGCTCCACAGCGCGCCGAGCCCGCCGATCTCGGAGCCGGTCATCGACGCCCTCAACAACCCGATGACCGTCACCTACGTGCGCTGCCCGCACCACTCGGTCAGTCTTTGCGGCCAGTTCGGCCACGCTGCCCGCACCACTCGGTCAGTCTTTGCGGCCAGTTCGGCCACGCTGCCCGCACCACTCGGTCAGTCTTTGCGGCCAGTTCGGCCACGCTGCCCGCACCACTCGGTCAGTCTTTGCGGCCAGTGACGGCCGGGCCGGGCTAACCGGGGCCTGCCGCCCCTGCGAGCTCGGTTAGCCGGCGTTCGAGGAAGCGCCGTTCGGCACCGTCATCGGTGAGCTGTCTCGCCCGCCGGTAGGCGGCACGCGCCTCTTCGGTGCGCCCGAGACGTCGCAGGAGCTCGCCCCTGGTCGAATGCAGGTAGCGGAAGTCGTCGAGACCGAGCTGGTCGACTATGCGCAGGCCGGCCTCGGGGCCTTCGGTCTCGGCGATGGCGATGGCGCGATTGAGCTCCACGACGGGTGAGCCGGTGAGGCGGCCGAGCTCGCCGTACATCGCGGCGATCTGCGCCCAGTCGCACGGCATCTCGGCGTGCAGCGAAGCGATCGCGGCCTGCAGCACGTACGGTCCGCGGCCGCCCAGGGCCAGCGCGCGGTCGAGCTCGGCGCGTCCAGCGGCGATCTGCCCGGTGTTCCACCGGGACCGGTCCTGATCGCCGAGCAGCACGAGCTCGCCGTCGCCAAACCGCGCCTCGCGACGGGAGTCGTGCAAGAGCATCATCGCCAGCAGCCCGTGAACCTCGGGCTCGTCCGGGAGCAGCTCGGCCAGCGCGCGCCCCAGCCAGATTCCCTCCGCCGCCAGCTCGTCGCGGCCGCCGTAGCCCTCATTGAAGATCAGGTAGACGACCGCGAGAACGGCGTCGAGACGCTCGCTGAGCAGGTGGCCCGGCGGCACGCGAAACGGGATCCTGGCGGCTTTGATCTTCCGCTTGGCGCGCACCAGCCGCTGCGCCATCGTGCGCTCCGGTACCAGGAAGGCACGGGCGATCTCGTCGGTGCTGAGCCCGCCGAGGGTGCGCAGGGTGAGCGCAACCTGCGCCTCGACCGCGAGCGCCGGGTGGCAGCAGGTGAAGATGAGCTCCAGGCGCTCGTCCGGGAACGTCGTGGCTTGCATCGGCACCTCTGCGCTGTTGCCCGCGACCAGCAAGGCGTACTTGGTCGTGAGGGCCCGCTCGCGGCGGATGCGATCCGTCGCCCGGTTCCGGGCCGTCCTCATCAGCCAGGCGTGCGGGTTCCTGGGGACGCCGTCGCGTGGCCACCGGTCGGCTGCCATCGCGAACGCCTCCTGCGCGGCTTCCTCGGCGAGGTCAAAGTCGCCGAGGAAGCCGATCAGGGTGGCCAGAACGCGTCCCCATTCCTCGCGGAAGACCCGTTCGAGCGCCGCTACCAATACACCTCCGAGGGGCGGATCTCGACGGCGCCGCCATAGCGTGCCGCAGGGACGCGGGAGGCAACCTCGATGGCCGCGTCGAGGTCGTCGGCCTCGAGGATGAAGAAGCCGCCGACGGCCTCCTTCATCCCGACGAACGGGCCGTCCGTCGTCAGGGTCTTGCCGCCGTCGACCCGAACGGTGGTCGCGTTCTCGGCCAGGCCCATCGGCGGCCCCGGGGTGACGCCCGGGGTCTCATTGATCCCCTGATAGTCGGCGTAGACCTGCTTCTGCTCGTCCTCGGGCAGCGCGGCCTGCCGCTCGAGCGCGTCGCCTTGATAGATCAGCATGACGTACTTCATCGCTTCCTCCTCGTCGCTACCAGCAGATAGTCACGCACTAAGACGAACGGCGAGCCAGGAAATCGACAGCTCGGCACCCGAAATCTCGGCCGCCCCGTACTTGACCTTGTCCAGACCGGGTACAGACCGGGGCAGGCTGGTCAGTCCTTGCGGCCGGTGATGGCCAGGCTCGCCCCGATGCCGATCATCGCCAGACCGCCGGTGCCGCCGATCAGCTCGAGCCGCCGCGGGGAGCGGGCAAGCCAAGCGCGGGCGGTGCCCGCCGCGAGTGCCCAGGTGCTGTCACAGATCACCGCGATGCCAATGAAGATCGCCCCGAGCAGCAGCATCTGCACCTGCACGTGGCCCGCAGCGCGGTCCACGAACTGCGGGAGCACCGCGGCGAAGAACACGATCACCTTGGGGTTGGTCACGCCGACTAGGACGCCGTCCCGCAGGACCCGCAGCGGCGTCTTCCGCTCCACCGTGGCACCGAGCGCCTCGGTCAGCGACCGGCGGTGCCGCACCGCCTGCACGCCCAGGTAGATCAGGTACGCCGCGCCCGCCAGCTTGATCACGGTGAACACGGCCACGGATCGCTCGACCAGCGCTCCTATCCCGAACGCGACGGCGGCCACCTGCACGTACACCCCGATCTGGCCGCCGAGGGCGGTGCAGACCCCCGCCGCCCGGCCGAGCTGCAGCGACCGGCTGACCACGAACAGCACGTTCGGGCCGGGCACGATGATCAGGGCGAAGGACAGAAGGGCGAATGCCAGCAGATGCGCGGTCGGATACACGCCCCGAGCGTATCCAACGGGCCGTCGGCGAGAAATCGGATTATTCTGCCGCTGCCTTCGCGCGGTGCCCCCTCAGAGCCCGGGTCATCCACCACGAGGTGGTCGTCGGCGTGCGCTGGCAGTGATGCCTCAGGCGACGAAGATGCAGAACGGGTGGCCGACGAGGTCGGCGAACACGTAGAGCGGCTCCTCCGCGTCATCCGTCCGGTCGAACAGGACCTCGGCGCCGAGAGCCTCCGCTCGCTGCCGCTGCCTTTCCAGCTCGGACACGCTCGGGACGGTGAAGTCGATGTGCAGCTGCATCGGAATTTCGTGTGAGGGCCACGTTGTGTGCGTCAGAGAATTGACGTGCTGGAAGGCCAGTTTGCGCACTCCGGCGGCGTCCACGAGCACCAGCCAGTCCGCGTCATCGGGCGTGCCGTCGGCGGGTGGTTCGTCGCCCGGGCGGTACTGGAGCCCGAGCAGCTCACGGTAGAACTCCGCGAGCTGGCGGACGTCCGTGGTGTCGAGAACGGTGTGCAGCAGCTGGGGATACTCAGCCATGAACCTTCCCTGGAGCGAGCCGTCACGGTCCACTTCAGCCTAGGAGGATATCCGTGCAGGGCTGCAAGGCCGCCGCTCACTGACCGGCCGGGACCGCTCTACTGGCTGTGCTCGGAGCTGAGGATCTGCTCCCGCAGGATGTCCGCGTGCCCGCAGTGCTGCGCGAACTCGCGCAGGGCGTGAAGGTAGATCCAGCGCAGCGGCAGCGGGCCGAAACGGTGCCCGTGAACCACGTCATCGAGGCCGAGGTCGGCCGTGGCCCGGCGGGACGCCGCGCACGCGTCGTCGTGGGCGCTGCGGACCGACTCGATCGTGTCCTGCTCGCCGAGGATGAACGCGTCGGCCGCGCGAGGCGGCAGGCCCATCTCCTGGCGCGGCCGTCCGGTGATGGCCTCCCCGAACCACACCCTTTCCGCGAAGGCCGCGTGCTTGACCAGGCCAAGCAGGGTCGTCAGCGACGGGACGAGGCGGCGCCGGGCCTGCTCCTCGGTCAGGTCATCGAGGCAGCCGCGCAGTGCTGCCCGGTGCTCGTCGAGGAACGTCTCCAGCTGTTCTTTCAGCGGTTCCGCGGTCACGTCGAACGACGTCCGCCGCTGTTGCATAGCCACGACGGGAGTATGACCGATGGTCGTCGGCGGGCTGCCCCAGGATCGGCGCGCTGGCCGGCTCCGCAGCCGGGCCCCCTCGGCGACCGTTCCGCGGCTTGGCGTCGGCCCATGGATTGTCCGCGCGGTCAGGTTCCGGCCAGCGCCGCCAGTCCAGGACTGCCACGATGTCCCCGGCGTGCTGAACAGTGCACGTCGCGATCGGGGGTCGCCAGGGCCGTAGGGTCGGGCCCCCGGCGCCGGGCGCCGAAGCACGGCCGCCAGTCGCGCCGGATGACCCGCTACGGCTTCGCCCAGCACGGCAGCCGACTGTTCGTGGCGAAAGCCGGCGAGGTGGAGGTCCGGTGGTCTAGGCCGCTGCCGTCGGTGCCGTCGTCGGTCACGGTGAACAAGGAGCCGGATGGCCGGTACTACGCGGCAGAATGGCTCAGCCAACCGGGCCGAGGCGCGGCAGCCGGGTCGCGGTGGTGCACCGCAAGGTACAGGAAACCCGTCTGATCACGCGCACAAGGTGGATTGTGGCTGGTCCGCGACAACCAAGCGGTCTACGCCAGAGACTGTGCGTATCGGGCCTGGCGCACGCCATGGCCCGGTCGTCGCTGATGCGGGCTGGTCTCAGCTGCTGCGGCTGATTGAGGAGAAGGCGGCGCAGTACGGTCGTGAGTTTCACCGGATTGGGCGGTTGAGCCGACCTCGCAGGTGTGCTCGGCGTGCGGGGTTCAGGATGGTCCCAAGCCGCTGGGGGTGCGGGAACCCACCGAGGTGCCGCGTGAGCGGCCCGGCAGGAATCGTCGCCTTTCACGGCGAGGAGGACGTCAAGAAGGTGTACTGCGACATCGCGTAGCCGTCGGCGGCCACCTCGGCAAGATCGCGGAACGTCGGCGGGGTGATGCCCTCCATCACCGGCATGCCGTTGGTCATGCTCTGGGTGAGGTCGACGACCCTCATCGCGCGGCCCCTAACGTGCCTGCGGTCTTCGCCGCCGGGCTGCCACCCGGGTAGAACACGCCGAGGACGACCAGAGTGCGCTGCCCGGTGTTCTCCAGGCAGTGCGGCAGGCCGCGCGGCAGGTGCACGCTGGCTCCGGCCGCGAGCGGCCGGTCGCCGCCTCCGGCGTGCGCCACGCCCTCGCCGTCTAGGACGAGCACGACCTCGTCGTAGGGGTGGCTGTGCAAGGGCGCCCGGCCAGGAGGGATCTCGCCGACGAACTGCGTGGCCGCCTCGCAGCCGCGGCCCGGTCCCAGCAGCACGCGGAACCTGCGGTCCCCGGTCCGCTCCACCTCGCACCCCGCGAGCTCGGACAGCCGCGGCTCCTCCTCAGCGGTCAGGGAGGCTGCGGGAGGGGCGGTGGGAGCGGGAGGGGTGGTGGGGCCGGGAGGGGCGGGCAAAGAGACCGCGTCGAGCAGGATGTCCTCCTCGGCGCCGAGCCGGTACTCGGCGCCGGGCGGTATCCGGCACCCGGTGCCCGCGCTCACCGCCGCGCCGCGCAGCGTGCCCGCGCCGACCGCCGCACCGCGCAGCGTTTCCACGTCCAGCCGCCCCGTTCCGGCGATCACGAACCACAGCTCGCCCCCGGGACCGGCCAGCCCGCGCAGCGGCGACCCCGGTGCCAGGGTGATCTGCCGCCGGACTAGCCCGGCCGGGGCGGAACCCATCGTCAGGTGCCCGAGGGGGACAGCGAGCCCGCCGTCCGCTCGGCCACCAGCGACGCCAGGGTCTCGTTGAAGCGGTCGATCTCGTCCAGGGTGTTGTAGTGCGACAGGCCGATGCGCAGCGCCTCGCCCCAGTCGACCCGCTCGTACAGCCCGGGTGCGTAGTAGTTGTCGGCGCTCCACACGCCGAAGCCGCGGTCCGCCAGCGACACCGACAGCTCCGCCGACGAGACTCCGGGGAAGTTGATCAGGAACGTCGGCACCCGGCCGTCCATGGTGGGCAGCCCGTACAGTCGCGCCTCCTCGGGCAGCCCGGCCAGCAGCCGCTCGCCAAGCTGGCGTTCCCAGGCGGCGAGCCCGGCGACGCCCCCGATGCTGTCGATGTAGGCCAGCGTCGCGACGAGCCCGGCGAGCAGCTCGTACTGCATGGTGCCGGTCTCGAACCGGTGACCGACCGGCTGCATCGGCGCCGGCCGCGCCTTGTAGGGCCGCCACGACTCGAGCACCTCGCGCCGGCCGTACGCGATGCCCATGTGCGGGCCGCAGAACTTGTACGCCGAGCACAGCAGCACGTCGGCGTCGATGGCCCGGACGTCGATCGTTTCGTGCGGCGCATACTGCACCGCGTCGATCCAGGACAGCGCGCCCGCCCGGTGCGCCAGGTCCGACACGGCCCTGGCGTCGACCGTGGTGCCCACCGCGTTCGACGCCAGGGGGAAGGACACCACCCGGGTGCGCGGCCCGAGCTGGCGCTCCAGGTCGGACACGTCGAGGGTGGTGTCCGCGTTCACGTCGACGCTCCGGACGGTCAGCCCGAGGTCGTCGGCCAGATCCAGCCAGGGGGCGATGTTGGCGTCGTGGTCCAGCCGGGTCACCAGGATCTCGTCGCCCCGCTGCAGGGTGCGGCCGAGCGTGCGGGTCAGCGCGAAGTTGAGCGAGGTCATGCTGCCGCCGAACACGAGCTCATCGGCATCGCAGCCCAGAAAGCGCGCCGTGACCTCGCGTGCGTTGTCGACCAGGGCTGCGATGCGCTGGCTGGTCGCGTAGGGAAAGCCGATGTTGCCGCTGGCCTCGCGGTAGTAGCGGGCGATGGCGGTGGCGATCTCGTCGGGGGTCTGGGTGCCGCCGGGGGCGTCCAGGAACACGAAGTCGTCGTCACGCAGCGATGAGAACCTTGCCCGAACTGATGCGATGTCGAACGGCGTCACACGTTCTCCCCTCTCGATGTGTTTACTGGGTGCTGGTGGTCAGCGGCCGCCTCGTTTTCGCTCCCGGGTCGGCGGTCCATGGCGAGGCGATGGTCATGCGCGGGCCGACGTTCCAGGCGTTGAACACGCACATCAGGACCACTGCCACCGCGGCGGCGAGCAGCACCACCGGCACACCGGCCCACAGGGTCTCGTTCGTGAACGTCCGCAGCCAGCCGAGCGGCGGCTGGAACGGGCCGCCGGGCATCAGCGCGAACGTGCCCGCCATCATCTGCACGACCACCACGTAATCCAGCCGCGACGCGGGATACAGCGCGAGGAGCGCGATGATCATCGTGTCGTACCAGGGCAGCTGGTAGTACCAGATCAGCAGCCACGGGAGGGCGATCGCCAGGGCCGGCTGGATGGCGGCCAGGTCGGGTACCGCGTCGGGCAGCCGCCACAGCATCAGCAGCGCGAACGCAACGAACGCGAGCACCACGACCAGGTCGGGGCCTGGCGGCAGGGAATGCCGGTACGCCGTGTCGAAGAGCTGGTAGAAGTTGTCGGCGGTGACCTTGCCCCGGCGCCACGCCAGCGTGTTCAGCAGCGGCTTGCCCGCCCACAGGTAGAGCGGCGCGAATGCCACCGCGAAGCCCGCGGCCGCCGCGAGCAGCGCCCGGGGGCGCCGCAGCAGCGCCCAGCCCAGGGCGGCGGCGAGCAACAGGTAGGTGAGCATGAAGTCCACGCCCACCCCGACCAGCACGCCTGCGGCCGCAGCGGCGAGCGGCGTCGGCCCGGCCGCCGCCGACCCCGGTTCAGCGCCGGGCCGACGGGGCCGCACCAGGATCAGGCCGAAGAAGCAGGCCGCGGCGGCGAACACGTCCAGGTGCCCGGCAGCGACCAGTCCCCAGAGCACCAGCGGGTTGACCGACCAGAGCAGGTGCGCCCGGGCCCTCCGGGCCGGGTCGGAGCGCAGCATCCGGTCCAGGGCCGCCGCGACGCCGAGGAAGACGATCGCGTTCCACAGCTTGAGCCAGAAGACGATCCGTGCCGTCGAGACCCCCCCGAGCGAGGCGGCGGCGTGCTGCTCCAGCGTGGCCAGCGGGCCGTACAGGGAGCCGTGGTGCCGCCAGAGCTGGTAGGCCAGCCGGCCGATGGGATCCCCGGTCGCTTGCAGCTGGTTCGGGGTCATCACATACGGGTTGTGACCGAGCACGGCGATCCGGCCGAACGTGGCGTAGTTGACGGTGTCCGTCGACCCCGCCGGGGGGAGCATCGCGAAGATCGCGACCGCGATGATCGGGGTGGCGATCAGCAGCCAGGCGGGAATGCGCGCCCCGCGGGACACGGCGAGCAGCCCGGCGACCACGCCGCCGCCGCCCAGGACCGCCGCTGCCCACAGCGCCGCGTACACCGCCGCCACCGGAAGGTGCCGGGCGATCTCCAGCGGCGGCCACCCGGGCGGCCAGGGCATGGCCGGCACGGCCGGGCTGGTGTGCGAGACCGAGGCGACCATCATGATCAGGATCGAGCTGCCGATGAGGATCGCAGATACCCAGGCGAGGGGACGGGCCAGGCTGGCCCTCGGTGGCGTTGCGGGCTGCTCTGGGCGCGACGAGCCGGTGCCGGTGGCAGCGGCGGTTGCGGAACTCACGTTGCCTGCGCGTCACTTTCCGGTCTGAGTGCCGTTATGGCGGAACTACGCCAGGTCCGCTGGCTCTTGCCCGATCAAGGATGACTGGCAACACAGTACCCGAATAGTGGCCGCTGGCCAGGTTTTACCGGCCCGGTTATGCCGCCTGCCGGGCCAGCCGGGGCGTTAACCGGTCCGGGGCGGCGGCACGTTCCAGCGAAGGCATATCGGGGGTACGAGCCGGGAGCCGCTGAGCGATGCCCCAGCCCCGGGACAGGCACAGCCAGACGAGCGCGACCAGGGCGAGGAACAGGACAGTCGGCATCAGACGGAACGCGACGAGATAGTCGAGTCTGGCAAGCCAGTGCGGGTGGAGTGTACCCGTGGTGCCCGGCATCAGCGCCACCGTGCCCGCGGTCAGCTGCCCGGTCACCACCCAGTCGAGCCGGGAGGCCGGGTAGATGGCGAGCGCGCCGACGGCCATCGTGTCGTACCAGGGCAGCTGGTAGTACCAGATGAACAGCCAGGCGAGGCTGACAGCCAGGGCCGGCATGATCGCGGGCATGCCGGGAACCGCGTCAGGCAGCCGCCACAGCAGCAGCATCGCCAGGGCCACGAACGCGAGCCCGATGAGCAGCGAGACGCCGTGCGGCAGCGTGTGCCGGTACGTTGCCGAGATCAGCTGGTAGAAGGTGTCGGCGCTGACCTTGCCCTGGCGCTTGGCCAGCGAGCGGAAGATGGCCGTGCCGATCAGCGCGTAGGCGGGCAGCAGCGTGGCGCAGATCCCGGCGAGGGCCGCGGCCAGCCCCACGGCCGACCGGCGCAGCGCCCAGGCCAGCGCGAGGCCGAGCAGCAGGTAGGTCAGCATGAAATCGGCGGCCACCCCGATCAGCATCCCGGCGGCCAGCGCGGCGGCCGGGCGGATCGTGGGCCCGCGGGCGCGCAGCGCGGTCAGCCCGAGCAGGGCCGCCCCGGCCGCCAGCACGTCGAGGTGGCCGCCCGCGACCAGCCCCCACAGCATCAGCGGGTTCACCGACCAGAGCAGGTGTGCCCGGGCCCGGCGGGCCGGGTCGGCGCGCAGCAGCCGGTCCAGGCCCAGCATCACGCCGGTGAACGCGATCGCGTTCCAGAGCTTGAGCCATGCAACGATGCGGACCGCGGAGGTGCCGCCGAGCCTGGCGGCCGCCCATTGCTCGGCGGTCGCCAGCGGGCCGTACAGCGACGGGTGCCTGCGCCAGATCAGGTTCGCCAGCTGGCCGATGGGGTCGCCGGTGTGTTTGAGCTGCTCCGGCGTCATCACATACGGGTTGTGGCCGAGCAGGACCATCCGCCCGTAGGTGGCGTAGCTCACGGTGTCGGTGGACCCCGCCGGGGGAAGCACGGTCAGCGCCGCGATGGCGACGAGCGCGGCCCCGATCAGCAGCCAGGCCGGGTACCGCGCCCCGCGGGACACGGCGGCGAGACCGGCTATCACGCCGCCGCCGCCCAGGATGGCTGCTGCCCACAGCCCGAGCGTCACCAGCGCGTCCGGCAGCCGCAGCGGAAGCTCCACCGGCAGCGGGCCGGCCGGGCGCGGCATGAGCGGGACCGACGCGCTGTACCGGGCGGCCGACGTCACGATCATGATCAGAATCGAGCTGCCGATCCCGGCCGCGGCGACCCAGCCGAGGGGCACCAGGCCGGGACGCGTCCCGGCTGGTTGATGACCTCCCCCGACAGCGGACATCAGTCGGTGCGGTACCCAGCCGGATGGCGTCCGAACCTGGGCGGGCCTGCCGGAACGGCCAAGTTCGCTGGTTAGCCGGGCTGCCGCCGGAAGCTGTCGAGCAGGCTTTCGAGCATCTCGATCTGGCGCTGCGGCGTCACCCGGCCCGGGTACAGCACGCGCTCGGCGCTGAGGCCGTCGATGAGCACGACCAGCTGGTGCGTGGCGAGGCCGATGTCCACGGAGCCGGCGAGCTCGCCGCCGTCGGATGCCTCCTGCAGGTGCCGCCGCAGGCGGGCGCACAGGTGGTCGAACTCGGTGTGCTGCAGTTCCCTGAGCTCGGCCGTGCCCAGGGCCCGTCCCCAGAAGCTGATCTCGATCTGCGCCTCGAGATCGCGCCGCTCGTCCAGGGGAAGCGCCTCGATCATGACCACCTCGAGCGCCTCGAGCCCGCTGAGCCCGGCGGTTCCCGCGTCCATCCTGGCCGCCACCCTGCGGTGGGACATGAGCAACGCGGAGCCAAGAATGTCCGCTTTGTCATCGAAGTAGTGGGCGAGGATTCCGGGGGAGCAGCTCGCCTCGCGGGCGATGGCCCTGATCGTGGCCCTGGCGAGCCCGTCACGCGCGATCACCCGCCAGGTGGCGCTGAGGATCTCGTCCCGTCTGGCATCCCAGTCGACGATCTTCGGCAAGGCTGCTCGCAGGTTCAGAGGTGCTGTGTTTGCGGGTCAGGGGTGCTGTTTTTTTGTCGGACGTCCGTCTACCATCCGGGGTAGTGTATCGCGACGATCATGACGGGCTTCGCGAGCGGCTCGTCGGCTATTGCAACCGCCTGCTCGACGATGGCCTGGCCATCGGCAGCGCGGGCAACATGAGCGTGCGGGCTGGCGACGAGGTGCTGATCACGCCGTCCGGCATCCCGTATCGCGAGATGAACGCCGGCGACATCTGCGTGATCGGCATGGACGGGACTCAGCGCAGCGGCGCGGCGGAGCCCTCGTCAGAGACGCCGATGCACCTGGCGGTGTACGCCGCGGCGTCGGCCGGGGCCGTGGTGCACACTCACTCGCCGGAGGTTATCGCGCTGTCCGCGGTCTGCGACGAGCTGCCGGCCATCCACTACGCGATCACCGGGCTCGGCGGGCCGGTGCGCGTGGCGGGGTACACGAGGTTCGGCTCCGATGGCCTGGCCGAGGCAGCGACCGCGGCGCTGGACGGCCGCAGCGCCGCGATCCTGCAGAACCACGGCGCGATCACCTACGGCGCCAGCCTCGGCGAGGCCTACGACCGGGCGCTGCTGCTGGAGTGGCTGGCGCAGGTGCACCGGCTGGCGCGCTCGCGCGGGGAGCCGCGGATCCTGACCGAAGCGGAGCTCGCCGAAGTGACGGCCGAAATACGGCGCCGAAGGTATGGCGAGGCACGTCAGCGTAGCGACGGGACCTAAACCTGGAGGGGTTCGCATGTCCAGTCCAGCAGCCGAACCAGCCGGCTCAGCCCACAGCGGCGCGCCGGACACTGCGGTGGCCGTTTCGGCCGACTCGGAGGAGGCGATCCTCGAGCGGGCTGGCTACAAGCCGGAGCTCCGGCGGTCGCTGCGTTTCTTCTCAATGTTCGCGATCGCGTTCTCGATCATCTCGATCACGACCGGCATCTTCCTGAACTACGGGTTCGGCCTCGCGTACTGGGGACCGGCGTCGATCTGGACTTGGCCGATCGTCGGGGTAGGCAACCTGATGATCGCGCTCGTGGTCGCGGAGCTCGGCACCCGCATCCCGCTGGCCGGGTACGCCTACCAGTGGAGCGCGCGGCTGGTGAACTCGACGTACGGGTGGTTCGTCGGCTTCGCCGGGCTGCTCTACATGGCGGTCGGCGGCGGCGCCATCATGCTGGGCGTCGCGGCGCCGCTGCTGCTCAGCGAGTTCAACGACAACACGCCGAGCCCGCACCTGGTGCTCACGGTGGCGATCATCCTGATGCTGCTGCCGGTGGTGATCAACATCATCAGCATGCAGGTGGCCGCGCGGGTCAACAACGTCGCGGTGTTCACCGAGATCATCGGCACCGTGGTCTTCGGGGTGCTGCTGTTCATCCTGTGGGGCGTGAAGTCGAAGCCGTCGCCCTACGGCTTCGGCATCCTCGGCAACACGACGTCGGTGTACCACAACCCGACCATCTACGCGTTCGCGCTGGCCGGCCTCATCGGCGCGTTCACGCTCGTCGGCTTCGAGCTCGCCGCCGACATGTCCGAGGACGCCGTCAACCCGCGGCGCAGCGTGCCCCGCGGGGTGATCTGGGCCGTGGCGGGCTCGGCGATCCTCGGCATGATCGCGCTGATCGGCTTCACCGTGGCGATTCCCAGCCTGAAGACCGTCGAGGCGGCGCCGCTGCCGCTGCTGACCATCGCCGGCTACTGGCTGCCGTCCTGGCTTGTGAAGGTGTTCGTGGCGTTCGTCGTCTTCTCGATGTTCGCGATCCTGGTCGTCGGCGCCGGCGCCCAGGCCCGGCTGGCCTACTCGATGTCGCGGGACAACATGCTCCCGTTCTCCGGGAGCCTGCGGAAGGTCAACGCGCGCAGCCAGACGCCGATCATCGCGCTGCTGGTGTTCGCGGTCGTCGACGTCGGCGTCATGATCTACGGGTACAACCAGCCGAGCGCGTTCGCCACGCTGGTCGGGGCGACCGCGATCATCCCGTACATCATCTACTTCCTGATCACGCTGGCCTACGCGATCAAGCGGCGCGCGCTGGACAGCATCCCGGGCGTGTTCTCGCTGGGCCGCTGGGCCTGGCCGGTCATCGGCTTCGTGCTCGTGTACAGCGCGCTGATCATTTTCGTGCTGGCCGTGCCCGCGCCGTTCCACGCCGCCGACAAGGTCGTCGGCTACGGCTTCGGACTGGCGCTGCTCTGGTACGTGGCCGTCCTGCTCTGGCGGCTGCGGCGGGGCGACGCCGGGGTCAAGCCCATCGAGACCCTGACCGATGGCGAGACCGCCGGCCGCTAGCGCCCGCCGGGGCTACAGGCAGCTGGGCTGCGGGTGCCTGGGCTGCGGGTGCCTGGGCTGCGGGTGCCTGGGCTGCGGGTGCCTGGGCTGCGGGTGCCTGGGCTGCGGGTGCCTGGGCTGCGGGTGCCTGGGCTGCGCCTGCGCTGCCTGGGCTGCGGGTGCCTGGGCTGGCCTGGGCTACAGGCAGACCGTGATGCCGAGCACGTCGACGCAGCTGCCCGAGCCGCCGGACTGCTTAGCCGGGCTTGGTGACGGGCTGGGCGACGGGGCCTGGGACGGCTGTGGCGACGACCCCGAGGTCGGGACCGAAGTCGACACCGGGGCGGGCGACCCCGACGCCTGGGGCGCCGGGCGCGACGCGCCGCCGCCGGACGAGGTCGTGGTCGTCTTCCCCGGCTTCGCGGCCGTTCCCGGCTGCCCGGGCGAGGAGCCGTTCCCCGGCTGCCCGCTGGGATCAGACCGCTGGCCATGATCGCGGCCGGTGGCCGACTGGCTGGTCATCGGGCCGGCGCCGGTCAGCGGTGACCGGCCGGGCCCCGCCACCGGTGGCTGGTGCACCCCACCGTGGTCCACCGAGACGGTCGCCAGGCTTATCGCGATGATCAGCAGTGCCGCTCCGGCCACGGCCACCACCGCGATCCGGTAGCTCCAGCGGCCTTCCGGAACGTGGCGCAGGCCAGCGGACAGGGCCAGGGCGGGGAGCAGGACGGGGCTGCGCGACGGCCGCCATCCGGCCGCCGGAGCCACGCGCAGCGCCTCCCGGACCGCGGCCAGCCGCTGGCGGCCGGACAGATCCTCGGACACATGCACGACGATGCGGCCGCCCTCGCGCAACGCGACCGCCTGCGCCCCGGCGGGCAGCCGGCCGCGCTTGATGTGGATCATGAAGTCAGCCTCCCGCCCGGGTGATCATCACATCTGGCCCGTGTTCTGACCGGTCATGCGCTGCCGGATGAAGTCCCAGATCGCGTCCGCGTCGCCGGCATCCTCGCCCAGTACCACGACCACGCTGTCGCCGCCCGCATCGAGGACGACCGCTCGGTCAAAGTAGCCCGGGCGGCGTGGCGCTGCCCGGAGCGCAGACGGCATGGCGGGCTGGGCGGCGGGCGGCAGGTACGCCGCCAGGTCAATGTCATCGGACCGGCCGGTTCCCATCCGCCTCCCCGCTCGCAAGCGACGTGTCATTCCAAGCCGTTAGATTACTGGCTCACGCGTCCGTTGCAACCGTTTGAGCGGAAAAAATCGGAAGGTTTTCGCGACGCAATCAACACCATTGCGGAAACTATCGGAAGGTTCCACAGTTAGGCGCGCCGACTCCGGCGCGCGTACCTGGCGGTCTGCCGAGCCCATCGCCGCGCGGATCTGTCGTGCGCCTGTCGTGCGTAATCTGGCGGCCCGTCGTGCGTGACTTGGCGGGCCCGTCGTGCGTCACCTGGCGGGTCGCTTCGGCCAGGCATGTGCCCGTCCGGCGACCATTGTGAGAAATGTTGCCGCAGTGGTCGGCGCGACGTGGTGATCATCCAACTTTTCACGGTTTCGGTGGGTACAAAATGGTATAAAATGGGCCACTGAGGTGACCGAACGCGTGAAAAGTGATTTGATCAGCTTGTCGCCGGGGTGGCCGGTGACGGCTTGCAGCCGGTCGGCCACGTGGCGCGTTGCGGCCGGCTGACCGGTAACGGCTTGAGGCCTGTCATGCCGACGCGGTCCGGCCGGCCGGTTCGGTTCCCGGAACGGGGCTCGGACAGCCGGTCCGGCCGCAGCCCGAAGAAGATGCCGAGCATCGCCGCCAGGTCGACCAGTGCGATCAGCCCGCCGATGTACGGGCCCGGGCCGCCGAGCCAGGCGAGGTAGCCGCAGAACGACAGCACCACGATCAGCGCGCCGAGCGCCCTGGGTCGCCCGGCCTGGGCCAGCCGTTCCGGGATCTCGTACGGCGCCCGGTCCACGTAGTTGGCGGTCGCCGCCTTTTCCTGCGCGATCTTGAGCCACAGGTCGTAAAGCTCCGGAGCCTGGTCGCGCAGCGTGATGGCCTGGTCGAGGGACAGGACCTCGGTCCGTACCGGCGGCCGCGGGAGCGATCCCGTCAGCGCGTCGGAGGGGCCGGTCTGGGGGAGGGGATCGCTGTCGGTCACGGCAGTAAGATCACACCCGCCTTGTCCTGGGCCCGCGGCTTCGGCTCGCGGCGGACCGCCGTGCGGGCCGGCTCGCGTTGCGCCGCGGTCGGGGCCAGTTCTCGGTAAGCCGCCATGATCGTGTCCATGGCGGCGGCGAACGGGTCGGGCCGTGAGCCTGGATCAGGAGGCTCTGGCAGGCTGCGGCGAACCAGCCGCAGCACCGTTGCGCCGGTCACATCGAAGATCGCCGAGATGCCCAAGCGAAAGGCGAGGACCCGGCGAGCAGACCCGACCGACGGCATGAGTGATCTTTTCCCCGGTTCATGCTGACCCGAAACCAAGCGCCGGGGTGAACCGTCGCCGCAGGTCAGGCCGGCTCTTCAGCCTCGTCGGCCGCCTCCTCAGCCGCCTCCTCGGCCGTCTTCCAGGCGGCGGTTTCCTTGTACGTGTAGGGGTTCTCGAGCACCTGCTTCTCCGGGATCTCGGGGTGCATGCCCTCGGTCCAGGCGTCCGGCCCGAGCACGCCCTGCAGGTACTCGAGCGTCTCGCCGACCGCCTCCTTGGCCTTGGCCAGGTCGGCGTCGACGAGGCGGCCAGCGAGCTTGACCACCCGGCCGTTGACCACGACCGTGTGCACGTCGCCGCGCTGGGCCTGGAAGACCACGTGGCCGTAGGGGTTGAGCATCGGGAACATGGCCGGTGAGGCGTCGTTCTTGATCAGCACCAGGTCGGCTTGCTTGCCCGGCTCCAGGCTGCCGATCACCGAGTCGAGGCCGAGCGCCCGGGCACCGCCCCGGGTGGCCCAGTCCACGACCTGCTCGGCCCGCAGGTAATGGTTGGTCACGGTGTCCTGCCGGCCGTGCGCCGCCAGGTGCTCGCGGGCGCGGTCGGCGCTGAGCGTGGCGCGCATCGCCGCGAACAGGTCGCCGCTCCACCACACGCTGGTGTCCATCGACAGCGAGACCGGGATGCCGTGCTCCCGCAGCGTCCAGGTGGGCGGGTAGCCCTGTCCCGCGCTCTGCTCGCTCTCGGTGGACACCGACACCGACCCGCCGGTGGCCGCGATCCGCTGGTAGGAGTCCGGGCTGAGCGAGGCCGCGTGCACGTAGATCGTGGACGGCGTCATGAACCCGTTCTCGTGCATCATCCGGATGCTGTCGTCCTTCGTCACGCCCCAGACCCCGGCGTGGGTGGTCACCGGCACGCCGAGGTCCCTGGCCACCTCGAAGGCCGCCTTCTCGGGGAACTCGGGATCCCCGGTCACGTCGAACGCGATCTGGAAGCCGAGCATGTCGCCCTTGCCATCGAACCGGCGCCGGTAGAAGTCGCGGAACTCGGGTGTTGCCGTCCATTCCCAGGGGGCCTGGTGGATGTTGCCGTAGGCGAGCACGAACCGGCCGGGCACCTCCTCCAGCGCGTCGGTGGCCGCCTCCGCGTACTCGGTCGTCTGCAGCCCGTGTGACCAGTCGACCGTGGTGGTGACGCCGGCGTCGACCGACTCGATCGCCGACAGCAGGTTGCCCGCGTAGATGTCCTGCGCCCGGAATGATTTGCCCC
Source organism: uncultured Actinomycetota bacterium (assembly GCA_963778075.1). Lineage (GTDB taxonomy): Bacteria > Actinomycetota > Actinomycetes > Streptosporangiales > Streptosporangiaceae > JASHPR01. The sequence continues at coordinate 1,094,295 of CAVZTJ010000003.1, forward strand.
AGTTCAGGTAGTTCCAGACGAAGTACTGGGTGAGCGTCCAGTCGGCCCCGTAGCCGCGCATCGCGGTCTGCCACATGTGCCGGTGCGTATCGATCATGCCGGGCATCAGGATGCCGCCGGACGCGTCGATCTCCACCGCGTCGTCGGGCGCGTCCAGGCCGGCTCCCACCGCCGCGATCCGGTCGCCGGCGACCAGGACGTCGGCGCCGTGCAGGACGGTATGCGCGCCGTCCATGGTCAGAACGGTGGCGTTGCGGAACACCACAGGCCGGCCCGGGGCGAGGTCTTCGGCTGCTGCGGTCATGAGCACCTCCGGTGGGCGTTTGTCCCGGCTAAGGGGGTCTTGGCTTAGAGTAGGCCCGTGGCGGCCCCGGAGAGCTCGGAAGTTCAGCCAGGCGGGCCTGAAGCTGGCGGGCCGCTGTCCGGGCTGCTGGTGGCGGACTTCTCCCGCGTCCTGGCCGGGCCGTACTGCACGATGCTGCTGGCCGACCTGGGCGCGGACGTGATCAAGGTCGAGAGCCCAGGCGGCGACGACACCAGGAACTGGGTCCCGCCGGTGCGCGACGGCGTGTCCACCTACTTCCTCGCGATCAACCGGAACAAGCGCTCGGTCGCGCTTGACCTGCGCGACGACGCCGACCGGGCCGCAGCCGTCGAGCTGGCGCGCCGCGCGGACATCATGGTGGAGAACTTCAAGCCGGGCGGGCTGGCGCGGTTCGGGCTGGACTACGCGTCGGTCAGCGCCGCCAACCCCAAGATCATCTATGCGTCCATCAGCGGGTTCGGCGTCGGCGGCGGTAAGGACATCCCCGGCTATGACCTCGTGGTCCAGGCCATGTCCGGGCTGATGAGCCTCACCGGAGACCCGGACGGGCCACCGTACCGGGCCGGGATCTCCGCGTTCGACGTGATGGCGGGCCTGCACACCGCGATCGGCATCCTGGCCGCCCTGCACCACCGCTCCGGCACGGGCCAGGGCCAGCACGTGCAGGCCAACCTGATGTCCTCGGCGTTGTCCGGGATGGTGAACCAAACCAGCGCCTACGCGGCCGGCGGGGTGGTCCCGTTCCGCATGGGCAACTCCCATCCCAGCCTGTTCCCGTACGAGCCGCTGGCCACCGGCGACGGGGACATGATCATCACGGCGGGCAACGACACGCAGTTCCGCAAGCTGTGCGACGTGCTCGGCGTGCCCGAGCTCGCTGACGACGCGCGGTTCGCGAAGGCACGTGAACGCAACGCCAACCGGGATGAGCTGCGCCCGATGCTCGTCGAGCGGCTGAAGCAGCGCCCGGCGGCCGAGTGGTTCCGCGACCTGATCGCGGCCGGGGTGCCGTGCGGCCCGATCAACACGGTCGACGGCGGCATCGCCTTTGCTGAGGAGATCGGGCTCGAGCCGGTCGTCATCGCCGGCCAGGGTGAGGCCGGGATGCCGACGATCAGGAACCCGCTGCGGTTCTCGGCCACGCCGCCGCGGTATACGCTTCCGCCGCCCGGGCTCGACGAGCACGGCGGCGAGATCCGCCGCTGGCTGTCCGGGGAGACGGCGACATGAGCGAGTCAGCTCCGCGCTACCCGACCTCGCTGGGCACCTCCGACGCCGACACGATCACCCTCCTCGGCCAGGATCTCGCCGCGGACCTGATGGGCAAGGTCTCGTTCGGCGAGCTCGCGCTGTGGCTGGTCACCCAGCGCCTGGCCCACCCCGGAGCAGGTCGCGGTGTTCGAGGCGGTGCTGGTGGCGCTGGCCGATCACGGCTTCACGCCGACCGCGATCGCGGCCCGGCTGACGTACCTGAGCGCTCCGGACTCGGTGCAGGGCGCGCTCGCGGCCGGCCTGCTCGGCGGCGGGTCCCGGTTCCTGGGCGTGACCGAGGACACCGGCCGCTTCCTCGCCGACGCGCTGGCCGAGGCGGAGGGTGTGGTGGGCGGGGCAGAAATGGATGTCGACGACGCGGGCTGGGACGCGGTCGCGCTGACCGCGGTGCGGCGGGCCCGCGAGGCCGGGCGGCTGATCCCCGGGCTCGGTCATCCGGTGCACAAGGTCACCGACCCGCGCACGCCGGTGCTGATCCGGATCGCCGAGGAGAACGGCCTGCGCGGCCCGCACCTGCGGCTGTTCGAGGCGATCGGCCGGGTGCACCCGCAGGTGCTCGGGCGCACCCTGCCGCTGAACGGGGCGGGCACCTCCGGCGCCGCCCTCGCCGATCTCGGCCTGCCGGTTGGGCTGCTGCGCGGCTTCGCGCTGCTGGCCAGGACCGCCGGGCTGCTCGGCCAGCTCGCCGAGGAGCAGCGCCGCCCGATCGGCATGGATGTCTACCTCGCCGTCGACCGTAACGCGGACTACGTCCCGCCCGACCCTTCCGCCCCGCCCGGCCCTCCCCCGCCCGGCCCTCGCGCCGCGCCCGGTCCTCGCGCCGCGCCCGACCCCTCCAACCCCCCGGAGCAGTAAACGGAGCCGCCATGGCGACCATCGCAGCGGTCATCGCGTCCACCCACCACCCGTTCTACCTGCGGGCGTCCACGGCCACCGGCGACGACCGGCCGCCGTTCGCGGACGAGTGGGTGGCCAAGATCGAGGCCTTTCGCGAGACCCTCACCCGGGCCCGCCCCGACGTGCTGGTGATGGTCGGCAGCGACCATTTCCACCAGCTATGGCTCGACAACATGCCGCAGTTCCTGATCGGCAAGGCGCCGTTCTACGACGCGAACTACTACAACGAGGAGCGGGAGTTCGGCCTGCCCCGGATGGGCCTGCACGGCGATGAGGAGCTGTCGGCCTACCTGCTCCGCGGCGGGATCGACGCCGGCTTCGACCTGGCGTTCAGCAACGAGCTGCGGGTCGACCACAGCATCACGTGCCCGATCATCACCCTGCGCCCGCAGGCCGACCTGCCGATCGTGCCGGTGTACACGAACATCTTCGCCCCGCCGATGCCGCAGCCGAAGCGGTTCGTGGAGCTGGGCCAGGCGATCCGGGCACTCGTTGAGGCGTGGCCGAGCGACAAGCGCGTGGCGATCATCGGCACCGGCCACCTGTCGCTCGAGCTCGGCGGGCCCCGCCAGTTCGGCCCGCACGGCCCGGATCCCGAGTTCGACCGCAAGGCCGTGGAGTGGATCGCCTCGGCTGACCTGAAGTCGGCGCTGGCCGAGGTCAGCCTCGACAGCCTGTGGCTGCCGGGCAACGCCACTCACGGCTTCATGGACTTCATGCTGATGATGGGCGTGGCCGGGGAGAACGTCCGCGCCGACTACGCCGATTCGCTCGACCTGTTCCACACGATGGAGGCCTACTTCACCTGGTACCCGGAGGCCTCCCGATGAGCAAGTACCTGATCGACAAGTTCCTCTACACGATCGACCGCGACCCGGAGCTGGTCGAGCGCTACCGCGAGGACCCGCGTGGCACGGTCGACTGGTGGGAGTCCGAGCGGGCGAACGTGATCCTGAACTGCCCGGCGGCCGAGCGCAGCACCTGGCTGGAGTTCACCGACGCCGAGCGCGACGCGCTCGCCGCGCTCGACTACGTCGCGCTGTTCGAGCTCGGGGCACACACGTTCCTGCTGCTCACGCTGTTCATCGCGATGTTCGAGCGCGACTACGCGGAGCCGCTGGCGTTCCAGCGCGAATTCGCGGCGCGGCTCGGTCACTGGAAGGTGCCGTACCCAGATATATCGACTTGAACGTGACGCCCCGGGGTGAGCCAGGCCGGCCACGGGGCGTCTCGTTCCGTAATCAAATTGGGAGCGGCGCCCGGACCATGTATCTTCTGGCCGACACCTAACTCCGACTCTGGGGGCATTGGCAGGCATGCGCTGGTCGCAGCTCCACATTCCAACCCTGCGCGAGGATCCCGCCGACGCCGACGCGGCGAGCCACCGGCTGCTGCTGCGCGCCGGGTTCATCCGGCAGCTCATGGCCGGTCACTACAGCATGCTGCCGCTCGGCATCCGGGTCCGGACCAAGGTCATCGACGTGATCCGGGAGGAGATGAACCGGATCGGCGGCCAGGAGTTCCTGCTGCCGTGCATGCAGCCGGCCTGGATCTGGGAGAAGAGCGGGCGGCTGGAGACCATGGGCGAGGAGATGTTCCGGCTCACCGACCGCAAGGGCGCTGAGGTGGTCCTCGGCATGACCCACGAGGAGATCTTCGCCTACGTCGCGACCGAGCTGTCCTCCTACCGTGAGCTGCCGCAGTTCTGGTACCACTTTCAGACCAAGTTCCGGGACGAGCCGCGGCCCAAGAGCGGGCTGCTGCGGGTGCGGGAGTTCACGATGAAGGACTCCTACAGCTTCGACGTCGACGAGGCCGGGCTCGACGTCTCGTTCGAGGCGCACCGCGGCGCGTACGAGCGGGTCTTCGCCAGGCTCGGCATCCCGGTCATCGCCGTCGAGGCGTCCAGCGGGAACATGGGCGGCAGCGACTCGGTCGAGTTCATGTGCCCGTCGGAGGCGGGCGAGGACTACGTCGCGTACTGCCGGGCCTGCGGCTACGCCGCCAACCTGGAGAAGGCGACGTCTACCCTGCCGCCCGTTGAGGACGCGGCCGGGCCGCCCGTGCCTGAGCGGCTGGCCACCCCGGGCGTGCGCACGATCGACGACCTGGCCACGCAGCACGGCAAGCCAGTCGACCGGCAGATCAAGACGCTCGTGTACGTCATCGACGGGCAGCCCACGCTGGTGTTGCTGCGCGGCGATCATCCGCTGGCCGAGCAGAAGCTCATCGACGGCACCGGCGCGGTGGCCGTCCGGCCCGCCCAGGCCGAGGAGATCACCGACGCGCTCGGCGCGTCACCCGGCAGCCTCGGCGCGGTGGGCGTGACCGGCCTGCCGGTGATCGCCGACCTCGCGCTGCGCGGCAGGCGCGACATGACCACCGGAGCCAACGTCGACGACGAGCACCTGACCGGCGTGGACGTCGGCCGCGACATCACCGTCGGCCGCTGGCTGGACCTGCGTGAGGTCAAGGCGGGCGAGCCCTGCCCGGGGTGCGGCGAGCCGCTGGAGATCATCAAGTCGATCGAGGTTGGGCACATCTTCAAGCTCGGCCGCAAGTACACGACCACGTTCGGGGTGACCGTGCTCGGCCCGGACGGCAAGAGCATCGTCCCGATCATGGGCAGTTACGGCATCGGGGTCGAGCGGGCGATGGCGGTCATCGCCGAGGTGCACCACGACGACAAGGGCCTTGACTGGCCGGTGGCCGTGGCGCCCGCCGAGGTGGACGTCGTCGTGCTGACGCCGAAGGACGCGGCGACCCGGGACGCGGCGGAGACGCTCTACGCCGAACTGCAGGCCGTCGGCGTGGACACGGTGATCGACGACCGGGACGAGCGTCCGGGCGTGAAGTACCGGGATGCGGAGCTGACCGGGATACCGTGCCGGGTCGGCGTGGGCAGCCGCGATCTAGCCGAGGGCATGGTCGAGTTCGCGATCCGGGCGACGGGGGAGAAGCAGCGGGTGCCGGTGGTCGAGGCCGTTAGGCACGTGCAGCAGTACCTGGCCGACCAGCGCGCCGGCGAAGCTTCAGGCGGCTCCTGACCTGTGCTGTGCGCGCTCTGCCCACCCGGGGCTGGGTATCGGTGTCAGCAAGAGTGGAAGACAGTGCGAAAGGCCCGGTCACAACGCGCTCGTTGTGGCTCGCCAGTGCGCTCCAGTCCTGGCTCTTGCTGGGCATCAGAACCCTCCCGCGTGTCTCGCATCTTGCCGCGACGCTGGCGGCAGCGCGTATGCCCTGCCGCCATATAAGACACGTCTGGGGTACCCATTCGGCCACGTCTTAGCGGTAACGAATGCATAACTTCTTTTCGGGTCCGGTAGCGAACCGGTCGAAACGTGGTCCGAACCCTGGTTTGAGTCGCGTCAGAGGCGGGACCACGCCTGCGTCAGCACGCTGCGGAGGATCTGCTCCATCTCGTCGAAATGCTCCTGGGTGCAGGTCAGCGGCGGGGAAAGCTGGATGACCGGGTCGCCGCGGTCGTCGGTGCGGCAGATCAGCCCCGCGTCGAACAGCGCATGCGACAGGAAGCCGCGAAGCAGCCGCTCGGACTCGTCGTCGTCGAACGTCTCGCGGGTGGCCTTGTCCTTGACCAGCTCGATCCCGTAGAAGTAGCCGTCGCCGCGCACGTCGCCGACGATGGGCAGGTCGAGCAGCTTCTCCAGCGTGGCCCGGAACCCGGCCTCGTTCGCCCTGACGTTGCCGAGCAGGTCTTCCTTCTCGAACACGTCCAGGTTGGCCAGGGCGACCGCGCAGGAGACCGGGTGCCCGCCGAACGTGATCCCGTGCAGGAAGGTGGCGCTGCCCTCGGCGAACGGCTCCATCAGCCGGTCGCTGGCCAGCATCCCGCCGAGGGGGGAGTAGCCGGACGTGACCCCCTTGGCGAACGTGATCACGTCCGGCTGGTAGCCGTACCGCTCGGAGCCGAAGTAGTAGCCGAGCCGGCCGAACGCGCAGATCACCTCGTCCGAGACCAGCAGCACGCCGTACCGGTCGCAGATCTCCCGCACGCGCTGGAAGTAGCCGGGCGGCGGCGGGAAGCAGCCGCCGGAGTTCTGCACCGGCTCGAGGAACACGGCGGCAACGGACTCAGGGCCCTCCCGGATGATTGCCTGCTCGATCTCGTCGGCGGCCCAGACGCCGAACGCGGTCAGGTCGTCGGCCACGAACGCGGGCGCCCGGTAGAAGTTGGTGTTCGGCACCCGCACGCCGCCGGGCGGCAGCGGCTCGAACGGCTCCTTGATCCCGGGCAGGCCGGTGATGGCCAGCGCGCCCATCGAGGTGCCGTGATAGGCGATGTAGCGGCTGAGCACCTTGTAGCGGGCCGGCTGGCCGATGGCCTTGAAGTACTGCTTGGCCAGCTTCCACGCGGACTCAACCGCCTCCGAGCCGCTGGTGGTGAACCACACCCGGTTCAGGTCGCCCGGGGCGAGGTCGGCAAGCCGCTGCCCCAGCTCGATCGCGCGCGGGTTCGCGTAGGACCATAGCGGGAAGTAGGCGAGCTCGCTGCCCTGGCGGGCAGCCGCCTCGGCGACCTCCTTACGCCCGTGCCCGATCTGGCTGACGAACAGCCCCGCGAGCCCGTCCAGATAGCGCTTGCCGCGCTGGTCGTAGACGTACTGGCCCTCACCGCGCACGATCACCGGCACGTCGCTGTCGGCGTACGACCCCATGCGGGTGAAGTGCAGCCACAGGTTGCGCTTGGCCGCTGCCTGCTGCGCTGCGTCGTCGAATGCGGGTGAGGAAGGAGTCGTCATCTGGTCCCCCAGGAGTACGTCTGCTTGCGCAGCTTCAGGTACACGAACGTCTCGGTCGCGGTCACGCACGGGATCGTGCGCACCCGGCCGAGGATCTCGAGCAATTGGTCGTCGTCCTCGCAGACGACCTCGATCAGCAAGTCGAAAGACCCTGCGGTGATCACTACGTAGTCGATCTCGGCCATGGCAGCGAGCTGGTCCGCAATCTGCTCCAGCTCCCCGCTGCACCGGATCCCGATCATGGTCTGGCGCTGGAACCCCAGCGTCAGGGGATCGGTGACCGCGACGATCTGCATCGCCCCGGCCTCGATCAGCCGCTGGACCCGCTGGCGCACCGCCGCCTCGGATAGGCCAACCGCCAGCCCGATCGACGCGTACGAACGCCTGCCGTCCTGCTGCAGCTGTTCGATGATCTCCTTGGAGATGTCGTCGAGGAGGATGCGAGCATGGCCGCTCCCATTGCTGCGGCGCGGTCCGTTGGCATCACTGCGCCTTCGGTTGCCCGGGGCCAGGGGCGTCCCCGGCATCTGCGCCATGCGATTGCTCCCTTCGCATGGCAATCCTGCCACGTTCGTGCGCACTGTCAACTGATTCCGCAGGAGCGCGTTAGTTTAGCTACTAATTCCCTTGTGACATCTTGTGGGGCCTTGCGAGGCCTTGCGGCGCCTTACGGTGCCTCGCCAGGCCTTGTGCGGGCGGGAGGGCTTATCGTGCCGAGAAACGGACGTCCATCGAACGCAGCCGCGGCCGCGGCCGGGTGGGCCGCCGCCGCGCTGGCGGACTGCAGGCCTGAGTCCTACTGGCTGGACCAGGCGGACGCGCCCCCGGCCGTGCCGCGGCTGACCGGCGGCACGGGAGCCCGGCTGGCGGTGATCGGCGGGGGGTTCACCGGCCTGTGGACCGCGCTGATGGCGGTCGAGCGCGACCCGTCGGCCGATGTCGTGCTGCTGGAGGCGCGCCGCGTCGGCTGGGCAGCGTCCGGGCGCAACGGTGGCTTCTGCTCGGCCAGCCTCACGCACGGGATCACCAACGGGATCGCCAGGTTCGGGGCCGAGATGCCCGCGCTGGTGCGGCTGGGCCAGGCGAACCTCGACGAGATCGAGGCCACGGTCCGGTCCCGCGGCATCGACTGCGGCTTCGAGCGCACCGGCGACCTCGCCGTCGCCACCGCGCCGTGGCAGCTCGACGGCCTGGCAGCGGAGGCCGCCGCCGCGGCGGGGTATGGCGAGCGCGCCGAGCTGCTCGATGCCGGCGCGGTCCGGGCCGAGGTTGACTCGCCGACGTACCTGGGCGGCGTCTGGTACCGCGACGCCTGCGCGATGGTCGATCCGGCCCGGCTGGCCTGGGGGTTGCGGCAAGCTTGCGTGGAATCAGGGGTGCGCATCTACGAGAACACGCCGGTGCGGGCGATCGTCGAGGATAGCCGCGGCGGCCTCCGCCTGTCGACCCCGCGCGGCAGCGTGCACGCGGGCCGCGTCGCGCTCGGCACCGGGTGCTACCGGCCGCTGCTGCGCAGGCTGCGGCACTACCTGGTCCCGGTGTACGATTACGCGCTGATGACCGAGCCGCTGTCCGGGCCGCAGCTGGCCGGCATCGGCTGGCGGCACCGGCAGGGCGTCGCCGACGTGAGCAACCAGTTCCACTACTACCGGCTCACCGGCGACAACCGGATCCTGTGGGGCGGCTACGACGCGGTTTACTACAACGGCGGCCGGATCACCGCGGCGCAGGACCAGCGGCCCGAGACCTTCGCCACCCTCGCGGTCAACTTCTTCGACACGTTCCCGCAGCTGGCAGGCGAGGTCCGGTTCACTCACGCCTGGGGCGGTGTGGTCGACACCTGCAGCCGGTTCTGCGCGTTTTACGGCACCGCGTACGGGGGGCGGCTCGCCTACGCGGCCGGGTACACGGGCCTGGGCGTGGGCGCGACCCGGTTCGGCGCGAACGTGATTCTCGACCTGCTGGGCGGGGAGCAGACCGAGCGCACGGCGCTGGAGATGGTGCGCACCAAGCCGGTGCCGTTCCCGCCGGAGCCGGTCCGGTCGGCCGTCATCCAGCTGACCCGGGCGTCACTGGCCAGAGCCGATCGCAACGAGGGCCGCCGGGATGCCTGGCTGCGTGTGCTGGACCGGCTTGGGCTCGGTTTTGACTCATAAAGCACCTGCGGGGGCTCCGCCCCCCGCATTCCCCCCGGAACCCTCACCGGCTGGGGCTACAGCAAGTCCTTGGCAGCAAGGGCTGCGCACCTGCTGGCTAACCCTGGCAGGTGACTTGCGCGGGGTCGGTGGTGACCTGGTCCCGGCCGGCGACCTCCGACAGAGGCCTTCCGCAACAGGGCAGCAGCATGTCGTCCGGGGACGGGCTGCGGTGCGTCACTCCGGAGGCCGACCCGCCGCGGTGACGGGTCTTGCGCTCGCTCAATAAAGAGTCGTGCGCACCATCTTGGACAGGCTTGAGCGTCTTTACGTCTCCTAGGGGAGGAACGGCCTGTTCATCATGATCTTTCCGTACAGGCTTACGCCTGCGCGGTATGCGGGGTCCCATGGCTGGATAATAGGGGCGAGCATTGTTCATTGCCAGTACCCCACGGGCCCGAGCAATGTTCTCGGCGAATTCATCCTGGCAAACGGGGTACTACCGCAATTCGTATATGAGATACGATACATGAGGTTGCCGTGGCGCAAGACTGGGCGGCCGAGCGGGAGGAATGCTACAAACGGTCATGGACAGCATCGTTGCTCCGTCGGGCGGGGCATTCCTCAGCGGTTCGGTCGGCGCGATCCCGCTGCGCACCGCGGCCGTGCTCGAAGCGATCAAGCACGCGATCCTGGCCGGGGAGCTCCGGCCGGGCCAGAGCCTGGTCGAGGCGGAGCTTGCGCAGCAACTCGGCGTCTCCAAGACGCCGGTGCGGGAAGCGCTCAAGACCCTCGCCGGCGCCGGGCTGGTCACGATGAGCCCGTACCGGGGCGCGGCCGTGCGGGTGATCGACCCCGAGACCGCGCACGCGATCTACGACCTGCGGTTGCTGCTCGAGCCCGAGGCCGTCCGCCGTGCCGCCGCACGCGGCGGCGATACCGGCGCCGCCGGGCAGGCGCTCGATCGCGCCGACGCCTCGTCCGACGAAGCCGAGCGGAGCCTGGCCAACCGCGAGTTCCACCGCGCCCTTTACCAGGAGTGCGGCAACCCGCTGCTGGTCGCGGCCCTTGACGACCTGCGGGACCAGACGGCGCTGATATCGGCGGCCGCGTGGCAGCAGCAGCCGTCGTGGCAGCAGGAGGCGGGCGAGCACCGCACGATCCTTGCCGCCGCCGCGGCAGGTGACGCCGATCGGGCGGGCGAGCTGCTCGCCGCGCACATCGCAAGCTTCGCCGAACGCCAGCTACCAGGAAAGGGCGATGCCCGTGAGTCTTGATCATGCCGCTGCCGACCGGCTGAGGAGCGCGCTCGCGACCGTGGTCGCGATACCGGTGACCCCGTTCGACGGGGTCGGCGACGTCGACTGGGACGCGCACGCCCGGGTGGTCCGGCGGCTGGTCGACGGCGGGGTCACGGTGCTGACAGCGAACGGCAACACCGGTGAGTTCTACTCGCTGGCTCAGGACGAGGCGCGGCAGGTCACCGAGTCGGCGATCAAGGCGGCCGCGGGCAACGCCGAGATCATGGTCGGGGTGGGGCTTGACGTCGCCACCGCGATCGCCGCGGCACGGCATGCGGCCACGGCCGGGGCGAGCATGGTGATGATCCACCAGCCGGTGCACCCTTACATATCGGGAGAGGGCTGGCTGGCCTATCACCAGGCGATCGCGCGGGCGATCCCGGACACCGGGGTCGTGCTGTACATCCGCGATACCCGGTTCGACGGCCCGCTCATCCGCGAGCTAGGGGAGAACTGCCCGAACGTGATCGGCGTCAAATACGGGGTGCGTGACCCCGTCAGCTTCGCCGCCGCGGCCAGGGACGCTGGCGAGGGCAGGTTTACCTGGCTGGCGGGGCTGGCCGAGCTCACCGCGCCGGGCCTGTGGCCGGCCGGGGCCAGGGGCTTCACCTCTGGCCTGGTCAATGTGGCCCCGGCGATCCCGGCGGCGATGCTGGACGCGCTGTGCGGCGGGGACTACCCGGCGGCGATGACGATCTGGGACGCGATCAGGCCGTTCGAGGAGCTGCGCGGGGCCGAGTCGTCGGCCGACAACGTCAGCGTGGTCAAGGAGGCGCTGGCCCAGATCGGCGTGTGCGGCAGGACGGTCCGCCCGCCCAGCAGGCTGCTGAACGATTCGGCCCGCGCCCGGGTGGCGGAGATCGTCGCGTCCTGGAACGTGCCGTCGGCGGGAGAACCGGCATGACGAAGGGCCGCAAGACGCCGCAGGAGCTTCGCAGCTACCGCTGGTTCGGCAGCGATGCGTCGCTCGGCAACCTCGGCATGCGCGCGTTCAGCCACCGGTCGCGGATGCGCCAGCTCGGCATCCTCGCCGAGGAGCACCTCGGCAAGCCGGTGATAGCGATCGTGAACACGTGGAATGAGATCAACCCCTGCCACATGCACCTGCGGGAGCGCGCGGAGCAGGTCAAGCGCGGGGTGCTCGAGGCCGGCGGGTTCCCGTTCGAGTTCCCCGTCGGCACGATCTCGGAGACGTTCCAGAAGCCGACCGCCATGCTCTACCGGAACCTGCTTTCGATAGAGACCGAGGAACTGCTCCGCTCCTACCCGGTCGACGGCGCGGTGCTGATGGGCGGCTGCGACAAGACCACCCCGGCGTTGCTGATGGGCGCGGCCAGCGCGGGCGTCCCGGCGATCTACGTCCCCGCCGGACCGATGCTGCGCGGCAACTTCCGCGGTACGCCGCTCGGCAGCGGCACGGATCTGTGGAAGTACTGGGACGACTACCGGGCCGGGCTGATCGGCGAGTGCGAGCTCACCGAGCTCGAGTGCGGGATCGCCCGTTCGCCGGGGCACTGCATGACGATGGGCACCGCCTCGACGATGACCTCGGCCGCCGAGGCACTCGGCATGACCCTGCCGGGTGCCGCGTCCATTCCGGCGGTGGATTCGGGGCACTACCGGATGGCCGCGGCCAGCGGCCGCCGGATCGTCGAGATGGCGTGGGAGGACCTCACCCCGGATCAGATCCTGACCCGCGAAGCATTTGAGGACGCGGCCGCGACGGTGCTCGCGCTCGGCGGTTCCACCAACGCTCTGATCCACTTGATCGCGATGGCCGGGCGCTGCGGGGTGTCGCTGACCCTGGACGACTTCGACGCGATCGCACGGCGCGTCCCGGTGCTCGCGAACATCAGGCCGAGCGGCGCCTACCTGATGGAGGACTTCTACTACGCGGGCGGCCTGCCCGCGCTGCTCGCCCAGCTCGCCACCGTGCCGGATGCGCTGCACACCAGCCGGCTGACCGTGACCGGCGACACCCTCGGCGCCGCGCTGAGCAACGCGGCGACCCGCAACGAGGACGTCATCCGCACCTCGGACCAGGCGCTGTCCGCCGAGGGCGGGGTCGCGGTGCTGCGCGGCAACCTCGCACCCGACGGCGCAGTCATCAAGCACATCGCCGCCGACCCCCGGCTGCTCAAGCACACCGGGCCCGCCGTGGTGTTCGACAGCTATCAGCAGATCTCCGCGCACATCGATGACCCGTCGCTGCGGATCACCCCCGAATCGGTGCTGGTGCTGCGGAACACCGGGCCGCTCGGCGGCCCGGGCATGCCGGAGTACGGGATGCTGCCGATCCCCAAGTACCTGCTCGCCGACGGGGTCCGGGACATGGTGCGAATCTCCGACGCGCGAATGAGCGGGACCAGCTACGGAGCCTGCGTGCTGCACGTCTCGCCGGAGTCCTATGCTGGCGGGCCGCTGGCCCTGGTGCGCACCGGCGACCCGGTGACCCTCGACGTGGCGGCCAGGTCGCTGCGGCTCGAGGTCCCCGATGCCGAGCTGGCCAAGCGGCGCGAGCAGTGGCACCCGCCGGCGCCCAAGTACCAGCGGGGCTACGGGGCGCTGTTCAGCGACCACGTCAGCCAGGCCGACCAGGGCTGCGACTTCGACTTCCTGGCCAGGCCCGGCGCGACCGCCGACCCCGATCCGGCCTGACCGCCGACCCCGGCCCCTAACCACCGACCCGGATCCGGCCTGGCCGCCGACCCGGATCCGGCCTGGCGGGGATCCGGTGACCGCCGACCCGGATCCGGCCTGACCGCCGACGGATCCCGGACCACCCACCCGTATCCCGTCCCGACCCTTGGGGGGTAATCGGGTATTGCGGGCGTTCCGCCCACCGCTCTAGTCTGCACATCGTGACCCGCCGGATGCCGGCGGGGTTCATCCCGTGGCGCGTCCGCAGCGCGGCCGGGTGAGGGTGATGCACGCGGTATGTCCTGCGCACCCGCAGCCCCGGCCCGGAGGAACGCCCATGAGATCCCGATGGTGTGGCGTCCCGCGTGCGCCTCCCGGCCGCCATCCGCTGCGCACCGGCTGAGGGTGACGGCTGCGCGCACGCAGGCCTACCCCCCGCTCACACCAGGAGGAACAACCCGTGACACTCCGAGTGCCCGGATTAGCCGGGCATGCCAAGGCGCTGACTGCCACGTTCGGCGCCCTCGCCCTCATCACCGGGGTGGCGGCGGCCGTCGCTCCATCGGTTCTCGCCTCGCAGGACGTGCCGGCGGCCGAAGCCACCGCCGGGCCAGCGCTGGCCACCGGCGCCGCCGCGGTCAGCCAGCCCTCGATACCGGCGACCTGCGAGACGCTGGACGCGCAGCTCGAAACCAGCGACGAGCTGTTCAGCAGCAGCGACGAATCCTCGCCGCCGGACACCACCAGGATCCAGGACGCGCTCAACAGCTGCAGCGGCAAGGGCGAGGCCGTGGTGCTCGCCCCGAGCGGCAGCGACAACGCGTTCCTCAGCGGCCCGCTGAGCCTGCCGGCCAGCGTCACCCTCGTGGTCGACGACGGCGCGACGCTGTACGCCTCGCGCGACCCCGCCAACTACCAGGTCTCCGGCCAGGCGACCTGCGGCACGACCGCGTCCACCGGAAACGGCTGCAAGCCGTTCATCAACGTCACCGGTTCGGACGCCGGGATCATGGGGACCCAGGGCTCCAACGGCTCGCAGGGCGAGATCGACGGCCGCGGCGACCAGGACATCCTGGGCACCAGCACCACCTGGTGGGCGCTGTCGTCGCAGGCACAGACCGACGACGACCAGCAGAACAATCCGCGGCTGATCGAGTCCGACGGCTTCAACAACCTCACGGTCTACGACATCGACCTGGTCAACGCGCCGCTGTTCCACATCTACTTCCAGAGCGGCAGCGGCCTCACGGTGTGGGGCGTCAGGATCAAGACCCCGGCCACCGCGCGGAACACCGACGGCATCGACCCGGACAGCTCGACCAACGTCACGGTCAACGACTCCTACATCCAGGATGGCGACGACGGCATCGCGATCAAGACCAACGCGAGCGCGGTGTCCGGCATCACGATCTCCAACAGCCACTTCTACGGCACGCACGGAATCTCGATCGGCAGCGAAACGCAGTTCGGGGTCAGCAATGTCCTGATCGAAAACGACACGATCCAGGGAACCGACAGCTCAGGCAACGAGAACACCAGCAACAACGGGATCCGGATCAAGACCGACTCGAGCGACGGAGGCAAGGTCAGCGACATCACCTACGACGGCATCTGCGAGACCGGCGTGCAGGACCTGATCGACTTCAACCCGTTCTACGCCAGCGGCAACGGCTCGACCACGCCGGACTTCACCAGCATCGTCGTGGACGGCCTCAGGTCGGTCGACTCGGTGTCCGGTGCCGAATCCGTGCTCGAGGGCTTCGACTCGTCGAACCCGCTGGGCCTGACGCTGGAAAACGTCGACCTGGACAGCACGACCACGAGCGCGGAGTACGCGGACGTCGGCGAGTTTGACACCAACATCACTCCGTCCGGCACCGACGTGACGGTAACAAGCATCTCCGGCAGCGGGAGCGTGCCCTCCTGCAGCTTCCCCAGCTACCCCGGCCTGTAGCGGGATCGGGCCCGGAAGCGGGGCGGGGTCCGCGCCCGGGCCGACGGCTACCAGCCCAGCGGGGCGGGACGGCAGTGCGGCCGTCCCGCCCCGCACCGTTTTGCGGCGCTTTCACGGGGAGCGTTGACGCGGCCGACAGCCCGCTGTAGCGTCTCATACGTCATATATGAGATATGAGCGTCGCGCACCAGCGACAACGGCGCACCCGGCCCTACCCCCACCAGGGCCGGGTGCGCCCCCGATCCCGCGGACGACGTCAACCGGCACCGGCAAGCTCCCGCCCGGGCGGCACCGGCGAACACCCTCAGCCGATGCCGCCCGGGCGGGCACCACCAGGAATTCCCTGGCCCCGTCGATCGGAGGTAGCACGAAGATGTCCCATGAGATCGACCGCCGCTCGCTGCTGCGGCTGTCCGCGATCGCAGGCGCGAGCACCCTTGCGGTCCCGCTGCTGGCCGGCCCGGCGGGCGCGGCGACGGCCAGAGGGAGTGCCTTAACGGGGCGTGCGGGCCGGACCTGGCTGCCGGCCGACGCAGCCGCCGACCGGATCGTCGCGTCCGTGCGCCGCCCGCGGTTCCCCAGCAGGTACTTCCCGATCACCAGGTTCGGGGCGGTCGGGGATGGCGTGACCGACTGCACCGCGGCATTCAAGGACGCGATCGCCGCCTGCAACCGGTGGGGCGGCGGCCACGTGATCGTCCCGGCGGGCACGTTCTTCACCGGCGCGATTCACCTGCTCAGCAAC
Organism: uncultured Actinomycetota bacterium; assembly: GCA_963778075.1. Classification (GTDB taxonomy): domain Bacteria; phylum Actinomycetota; class Actinomycetes; order Streptosporangiales; family Streptosporangiaceae; genus JASHPR01. The sequence goes on from CAVZTJ010000003.1 coordinate 1,110,324, forward strand.
GTCGACCTGCATCTGGAAGCAGGATCGACGATCCTGTTCAGCCAGGACCCGAACGCCTACCTCCCGGTGGTTTTCACCCGGTGGCAGGGCATCGAGCTGATGAACTACTCGCCATTCATCTACTCCTACGGGCAGCGCAACATCGCCGTCACCGGGCAGGGCACGCTGAACGGTCAGGCCGACGACAACCACTGGTGGAACTGGAAGGACCTGGAGACCAACGACTTCGACCTGCTGGAGACCATGGCCGACGACAACGTGCCGGTCGCGCGGCGGGTGTTCGGCGCCGGGCACTTCCTGCCGCCGCAGATGGTCCAGCCGTTCGCGTCCGACACCGTGCTGCTCGAGGGTGTCACCGTGGAGAACTCCCCGTTCTGGCACCTGAACCCGAACCTGTGCAGCAACGTCACGATCGAGGGCCTGTCGATCAGCTCGTCTGGGCCGAACACCGACGGGTGCGACCCGGAGTCGTGCGACGGCGTGGTCATCGACAACGTGACGTTCAACACCGGGGACGACTGCATCGCGATCAAGTCCGGCCGCGACGCGGACGGGCGCCGGGTCAACGTGCCATGCCAGAATCTGGTGATCCAGAACTCGAACTTCGCCGACGGGCACGGCGGCATCACGATCGGCAGCGAGATGACCGGCGGCGTGAAGAACGTCTACGCCAGGGACCTGACCATGAACAGCGCGAACCTGGAAGCCGGGCACCGGGTGAAGACCAACACGCTGCGCGGCGGCTACGTGCTGAACTCCAACGTCTACCGGATCACCGCGGGCACGATCGGCGGGCCGGTGCTGCTGATCGACGCGCAGTACGACGACCAGACCGGCGACTTCCCGCCGGACCTGACCGACATCAACCTGACCGACTGGACCGTGTCTGATTGCGAGGGCGTCTGGTCGATCCTCGGAGCCGACGCCAGCGACCCGGTGGGCACGGTCACGCTCACCGACCTCACCGTGACCACCTCGACGGTGGCCAACTCGGCGGAGTACATCACCAACCTGGTGCTGAACGACGTGACCGTGGGCGGCGTGCCGGCAACCGACTGACCTGGCCGTGTTAGACCTCCGCGCGGGCGGGTAGCTACCGCCGGCGCGGAGGTGGCCATGAGGCTCAACGACGAGAACCACTCATCCCGGCGGCCGGTGCGGGCGGCAGCTGCCGGTTTAATCGCCGGAGCCCTGGGGCTGGCCGTGAGCGGGGTGATCGCACCGCCCGGCGCCGGGGCGGCGGCCTCCGGCACCGCGGCCGCCTCCGGCACCGCGGCCGCCTCCGGCACCGCGGCGACGGCGCCGCCGTACAGCTGCGCACCAAACGGGCCCGCGGGCAACCAGACGATCTACGGCACGTTCGGCGACGCCAGCGTCCTCGGCTGGACCGGGAACACCCAGGCCGTGACCGCGTGCCTCGGCGGCAGCTTCTTCGTGGACACCAGCCCGGCGGGCGCCGGGCCGGGCAGCGGCAGCACCGCGGCGGTCACCGGGACGACCTACGGCTACGGCATCTACAACGACACGGCGACCACGTGGGCCAACGCGGACGGGTACCTCCCGGCGCTGGTGACCACGTTCCATTCCGGCGGTGCCCGCGTCTCGATCACGAACTTCGGCGACAAGGTCACGATCGGCGGCCACGCGTACGTGGCGATCTACAGCCGGGTGGCGGTCACGAACCCGACCGCGCAGACGCTCACCATCGATCCCCAGGCCTCGTCTGGCCTGGTCCCGCTGAACTCCACGCCGGACGCGGTGCCGGCCGGGCAGACCGTCGACCACGACTACGTGGTGGCGTCCGACCGCTTCGGCGGCAGCTACCCGTGGCCATCGGCGAGCGCGCTGGCCGCGGCAGGCGGATTCGACCAGCACTTCGCGCACATGCAGGGGTACTGGAACGCCCAGCTGGCCGGCATCGCGCAGATCCGCACGCTGCCGGACCAGAGCCTGGTCGACGCGTACCGGACCGGTTTCATCTACACCCAGATCATCAGGGCCGGGAACGAGCTGAAGACCGGCGCCAACGGCTACGACAAGGAGTTCAGCCACGACGTCATCGGCATCCTCGCCAACCTGTTCACGCAGGGCTACGTCACGGATGCCCACGGGCTGCTAGACCGCGCGCGGTATGTCATAGGGACCCAGACCCAGTACGACGACGGGGTGTGGACCTACCCCTGGATCTGGGCCATCTACCTGCTCAAGACCGGCGACCTGAGCTTCGTCAAGGCGAACTTCGGCACCGAGGGCGCGGCCGGGAAGACCGAGCCCAGCATCGAGGACACCGCCCAGCTGATCGCCGCCGACCGCACCGGGCCCGGCGGGATCATGGAGGAGACCAACGACATCGACGCGAATGGCTACTGGACGATCGACAACTACGAGGCGCTGATGGGGCTGGCCGCATACCGCTGGCTCGCCCAGCAGGTCGGCAACAGCGCCCAGGCCACGTGGGCCGCGTCCGAGTACTCCAGCCTGCTGACCGCGACCAACAAGACCCTGAACGCGACGATCGCCGCCAACCACCTGGATTACCTGCCGTGCTCGATGGTGGAGCCGAACACCGACAACCGGTGCGTCAACGCCGAAGACGCCAACTGGGCGGCGCCGTTCCTGTTCGGCCGCTGGGCCTGGGACGGCTACCTGTTCGGCGCGCCGCTGTCCGGCCCCGGCATCAGCCTTATCGACGCCACGTACGACTACGGCTTCGCCCGGCTGGTCGGCAAGCTGCCGCCGAACACCTTCGGTGGCTACCCAACGCAGTACTACAGCACCGCCTACAACGCCGGTTACGGCGAATGGGGGCTGGCCAGCACCGCCCACCGCGACCAGGGAATCCTCAGCTACGAGTTCATGATCTCGAACGGTCAGAGCGGCCCGTACTCGTGGTGGGAGAGCCAGCAGTTCCCGAACCCCGGCTCACCGTGGACCGGGACGCACCCGGAGGCGGGCAACGGCTCCTCGCCGCACGCCTGGGGTATGGCCAACGCCAACATGGTGCTGCTCGACTCGCTGGCCGCGCAGCGGGCCGACGGCAGCCTGATCGTCGGGCGCGGCGTGCCCGACGCCTGGGTCACCACCGGCAAGGTCATCAGCCTGGCGAACTTCCCGACCACCGGCGGCCATCACCTCGGCCTGACGGTGCGCACCAGCGGCGCCGCGGTCACGCTGACCCTGACCGGCCAGCAGCCAGCCGGTGACGTGCTGTTCCAGCTTCCGGCGTTCGTCGGCAACATCGCCTCCGCCAGCGCCGGCGTGGTCAGCGAGAGTACGGGCACCGTCACGCTCGCGCCGACCGTGCACACCGTCACCGTGCACCTCAAGCACGCGGAGTAGCGGCGAAACGCGTCAGTGTGGGGAAGGCCGGATCGACACCCGGTGGCAGGCTCCGCGTCGCTGATCAGCCCGGCGTGGGGAGTGCTGAGCGGGGCGGCTCAAGGAGCACCTTGACGGCTCCGGTGCGCCGCGAGTTCTTCACCGTCAGCACCGCCTCGTCCCAGCGCTCGAGCGGGAAGCGGTGCGTGATGACCGGGGTCAGGTCGAGGCCGTCGGCGATGAAGTCGAAGTAGTGCTCCATCGCGTGCTTGGCCACGCCGCCCACCTCCTCGATGCCGAACCCGTTCGACCCGATGACGTGCAGCTCCTTGAAGTACAGGGGAGTCCACTCGAAACGCTTGGGCGGCTCGACGCCGGAGACGACGAGTGTGCCGCCGGTGGCCAGCAGCCGCAGCGACGTCTCCACGGTCTCGATGGAGCCGATCGTGTCGTAGACCACGGCCGGGCCGTCCTGCAGCCAGTCGCGCTTGCTCCACGGCTGCAGCGGTGTGGCGCCGACGCGGCTTGCTACCTGCGCGACGAGTTCGTCGGGCACGGTCGACAGCACGGCGTGGGCACCCAGGCGCGTCGCGAGTTCGGCCCGGCGCCCGGTTCTCGTCGCTGCCCAGACCTCGGTGTCGGGATACAGATAGCGCAGCAGCGCGATCACCGCGAACGCGAGCGTGCCCGAGCCGTAGACCAGGGCAGGGCGGCCGTCGGGCGGCGCCAGCAGGATGGAGCGCAGCGAGACACTGACCGGGTCGGCCAGCACGGCCGCCTCGTCCGAGATTCCCTCCGGAATGGCGAACAGCTGCGAGGGGTGCGCGCCGAAGCGCTCGGCGTGAGCCCCGGCGGCCGCCGCGCAGTTCCCCAGGTGGATCGACACGGGCAGGTCGCCCGACCGGAAGTTGCGGCACCACGGGTACCGGCCGGCCCGGCAGGCCTCGCACGGCGGGTCGATGCCGCGGGGACCGCAGGACAGCCACGGGTTGAGCACGACCCGCTCGCCGGTGTCCACGCGGCGCCCGACCACCTCGTGGCCGAGCACGTGCGGGAACGACACCAACGCGGTGAGCGGGTTGTCGCGCGCGCCGTTCAGCAGGATCTGCTTCACGTCGGAGCCGCACAGGCCGGAAAACGTGGTCTGGACGCGCACCCAGTCCTCGGCCGGAAGCGGCAGTTCGTCAACGTCCTCGAGCCGGACCGGCGCCAGCCGGGAGACGAAGGCGCGCTGATCGACGCGCCCCCCGATTGCCGAGGCCGCCTCGCGGGCGAGATTGTGCCGGAACACCAGCGCCTTCATACCGCGACCCTCCCTGCCGAAGAAGCCGCTATCCGCCGCTGGCCGGCACTGACGAGATGAGCGATGCGTATACAACGGTGGAGCTGAGGTAATGACCGGTGGTGTAGTCGAAAGCGCCGCCGCAGGTTATCAGCCGCAGCGAAGCGTACCGGGTCGCGCCGTAAATGACTTTTGCGGGAAACCGTGATTTGAGGTATTCGCGCACACCGGTGACCCGGAAAACAGCGGTGACCCGGTCGGCGAGCGTCACGTCAACCCGGTCCCCGGGGCGCAGCGCGCCCAGCCGGTAGAACACCGCGGGACCCGAGTAGCTGTCGACGTGTCCCTCGATGACCGATGCCCCGATCTGTCCTGGTGTCACCGAGTACTTGTACCACGCCGCCTGTCCCGCCTCGGTGTACAGGGACGGGACCTGGATCGCGCCGTCCGCGTTCACACCGAGGTGCAGCAAGTCCGAGGTGACACCGATCGCCGGAATATGGACCCAGACCGGCGCCGAGCGCCGCAGCGCCAGCGGGTGGGCCCGGCCAAACCCGACGGTGCCGGCCGCCCCGGCTGACGGCTGGGGCGCGTGCTGCTGGAGAAGGAACGTCACAGCGACCGCGACCACGCCGAAGAAGATGAGCAGCGCGCCGGCCAGGCCGGCAAGGCGGGCACGAAGCCTTCCCCGCGGCGGCGCAGGCGGAGCGTAGGCGCTGTCCCGCCAATACATGACCACGCGAAACCCGGCTATACGGCGCCCGTGCGGCTGCGCCAATCCTGGCCTCCCTCGCCGCCTTTGCCTTCCCTAGGAGGTTCTGCTCACGTAGCCTGACATTCAAGCATTGGACTGGCCATTACCTGTTACGTCGCAGCTTTTGCTTTATGGCCCTCGGCGCTTTCGGCCGGACGCATGAGGAGGTTCCATGAAGGTTCGCAGCACCGTCGCCGGCACTGGGTCCAGTACCAGGCTGGCTGCCGTTGGCTGCGGCATCGTGACCCTGCTCGCTTCCCTGGCCATCGCGGCGTGCTCGGGGACCCCGAGTTCGGGGGCGCTGCCGACACCTTCATCGTCATCCTCGACAGGCTCGTCGGCAAGCGGGTCCAGCTCGGCGAGTACTTCGCCCAGCACCAGCCCGAGCCCGAGCCCAAGCCCGAGTTCGAGCCCGAGCCCGACCACGAGTCCCTCGCGCTCGACGACGCCGAGCCCGTCGCCCTCGGCGAGCCCGAGCCCGACGGCGAGCCCGAGCCCGACGGCGAGCCCGACTCCCACCGCTGCGCCCGCTACCGGCGGCGGGGGCACGGCCGGATTCCAGCACGCTTCGCTCCTGGTCATCGGCATCGCGGCGGTGCTGGTCGGGGCCGCGAGCCTCGTCTACCGCAGAAGGATCCTCAGGAACCGCTGACGCCGCGGCCCGGCGCCCCCGCGGCCCTGCGGCGGCCAGCGGGCTAGATCACCGGGCTAGATCACCGGGCTAGATCACCGGGCCGCCGGCACCGCGCGGAGGTCGTCGATCATCTCCTTCGGCACGGTGACGTCGTCGAACCAGCGGCCGCCGAACGGCCGCCGCACCGGGATGATCTGGTCGGTCGAGTAGGCGAGGATCTTGCCGTTGTAGACCCGCATCTCCTCGCGGAGCGAGACCGGCAGCTTCCCGTCCAGCGTGAGGGCGGCTTCGATCTCGCTGAGCAGTTTCCTGGTCTCCTCAATGGTCTCCAAGACGGCGTGGCAGAACTCGGGCGGCAGCACCCCGTACTCGCCCTTGATCTCCACCAGCCGGGCGATCGCCTCGTAGGAGACATCTTGCAGCTCGCGCCGGTTCAGCCACCGTGTCTCGTAGTTGAGCCGCCGGTACCACAGCGGCTCCATCAGGGCCTGGCGGTGCTCTTCCAGCGTGCGGTGGTAGATGCGGTACCCGTGCTGATCTGGCTGCTCGAAGAACCGGCACCCGGGGTCCAGGAACGGCACCATCGGGCAGATGAGCGGAAGCGCGTTCCACCCGCCGAACTTGCGGATCAGCCGCTCGGAGTACTCGATCGTGTCCATGACCGACCGCCGGTCCTGGTACGGCATGCCGATGAAGAACCAGATCATGACGCCCTTCACCCCGGCGTCGATCGCACGCGGAATCCAGTCCTCCATCTGCTCCATGGTGTAGGTCCCGCGGCCGGCCGCCTTGCTTATCTTCGGGTCGTGGGACTCGGGAGAGAGCATGATGTACGCCGACGTCGACTCGCCCATCTTCTTGAGCGTGTCCTGCGGCGTCAGGTTGAATTGCTCAAAGGAGACGCTCTTGTAGCCGACCTCTTTTACCGCGTCCAGATACTGGTGCATACGCGCCCGGTTCTCGGAGTAGCACTGAAGCGCGTAAATCGACGTGCGCTTCGCCGCCTCGCCCATCGTGCGAAGTTCTTCGACGATGAGGTCGTGGTTCTTCGTGATCAGCGTCTTCTGGACGCCCATGATGTTGCGGTAGGCGAACTTTGAGCCGCCGCACCACCCGCAGTCGTGTGCGCACCCGGTGTTCGGCAGCGTCATGATCAGCTTGGATGTCGCCGGCCCCGGGTTCGGCGTGTCCCGGAAGTACGACCAATCGCCCTGCGCGTCGTTGTAGTTGGAGGCTGGCTTGTGCCTGAAGCCAGTGGCCCGGATGTCGCCGCCGGTCTTATACATGAGATTCGGGATCCCGGCGAAGTCCCTGCTGCCGCGGTGCACCCTGGTGACCAGCTCGGTGAGCGGCTCAAGGGTGTCGTAGCCCTGCACGACGACGTCGACGCTCGGGTACTCGATGAGCTGGTCGGCGTAGTACGTCGCCGAGATGCCGCCGAAGATCGTGAGCGCCTCGGGGTGCACCTGCTTCAGCAGGGCGGCGAGCTCGATGGCACCGTGGCACTGCGTCATCCAGTGCAGGTCGAACCCGAAGATCGGCGCTTCCAGCCGGCCGAGCAGCCGGCCGATATCCAGGTCCGGGTACATCAGCATCAGCGAGGCGACGTTGACGATCTTCGTGTCGAAACCGTGGTCCGCCAGCCGCGCTTTGATCGAGAACCAGCCGATCGGATACATCTCGTAGATCGAGGTGACGTTGACGCTGTCGCTGTCGCTCAGGTAGGCGAACAGCATGTCGTCGCGCTCACGGAAGTCGTAGACGCTGGGGGCGTGCAGCAGGAAAAGGTCCGCCTCGAGTCGTGACGTTATCGGCTGATCCATTGTGCAGGAATCCTTTACCTGGTAGGTCGAACGCCCCTGCGACTGGCGACGTCCCGCATTTGAGCCATTTCTCAGGCTAGTGCTGTCATTCAGCAATGGCCAGAATATGTTTGGCGTGTCAGCCATTCTCATGGTCAAATGCGGTAGACAGGCTGCCCATTCTTGATGACTTAAGCGGAATGCCGGTAATGGTCAATAGTCTGGGGCGCGACGGCGGGGCGCCGCGCGGGCAGGCGGCTGCGGGCGGCGGGTGCGCGGCACTCGGCAGGTGGCTGCGGGCGGCGGGTGCGCGGCACTCGGCAGGTGGCGGCAGGCGGCTGCGAGCAGCGAGTGCGCGGCGCGGGGCAGGAGGCGGCGCCGGGTGCCGGGCGCTCCCGGCGATATCGGGCCTGGTCAGACCGTGCAACGCCGGACAGACTGGAAGCAGGCGCGCTGGCTGGCCGGTGGCCGGAAGGGTTTGGGGATATGGGCAGGGAACGTTTGGCGCGGTACAGCCTCGCGGGTGCGGAGAACCGGGCCGCCGTGGAGGCCGGGCTGGCGGGCGGCAACTGGTTCCGCAGCGACGTGCCCCGCAAGCGGATGAAGGAACTGATGCGGCGCTCCGACTACCCGGCCATCCGGGATACCGCGATCTGGATCGGCCTGATCCTGCTGTTCGCCGGTCTCGGCATCGCGCTGTGGGGCACCTGGTGGGCGTGGCCGTGCTTCTTCGTCTACGGGACCCTGTACGGTTCGACGTCGGACTCCCGGTGGCACGAGACCGGGCACGGCACCGCGTTCAAGACGCGCTGGCTTGACGAGGGCCTGTATCAGCTCGCCTCCTTCATGATCATGCGCGATCCGACGGTGTGGCGGTGGAGCCACGCGCGGCACCACACCGACACGCTGATCCTCGGCCGGGACCCGGAGATCGCGGCGATGCGCCCGGCGCGGCTGGCGCGGCTGCTGGCGAACTTCGTCGGCCTGGTCGACTCCTGCACCGCGTTCCGGCTGATGTTCCTGCACGCTTCCGGCCGGCTCACCGCGGACGAGGCCGACTTCGTTCCCGAGCCGGAGCGACACAAGGTCTACCGGACCGCCCGGATCGAGCTGGCCATCTACGCGGCCACGATCGCCGCGGCGATCGCGTTCCGGTCCTGGCTGCCGGTCCTGCTGATCGGCGGGCCGCGGCTGTACGGCGCCTGGCTGCTCAACGTTTACGCGCTTACGCAGCACGCGGGCATGGGCGAGAACGTGCTCGACCACCGGCTCAACACCCGGACGGTCAAGATGTGCGTGGTCAACCGGTTCCTGTACTGGAACATGAACTACCACGTCGAGCACCACATGTTCCCGCTGGTGCCGTACTACCGGCTCCCGGATCTGCACGAGGAGATCAAGCGCGACTGCGCGCCGGTCTACCCGTCGATATGGGCTGCCTACAAGGAGATCATCCCGGCGATCCTGCGCCAGCTCAGGGACACCGAGTACTACGTGCACCGCGAGCTGCCGCCCGGCGCTGCCCCGTTCAACGTGCCCACGCCGGCCAATGACGGCCGCGGGCTGCCGCTGAGCGCCGCGACCGCGGCCTGACGTACAGCGGGGAGAACGCCGATGGCTCAGTGGGTTGCGGCCTGCGCGGCCGACGACATCGACCCCGAGGACGTCGTCCCGTTTGACCACGGCGGGCGCGCCTACGCGATCTACCGCTCCCCGGACGACGGCTACTACGCCACCGACGGGCTGTGCACGCACGAGCAGACGCTGCTCTGCGACGGGCTGGTCGACGGCGGCGTCATCGAGTGCCCGATGCACAACGGGCGCTTCGACTACGCCAGCGGCAAGGCCCTCGGCGCGCCGGTGCTGGTCGACCTGCGCACCTATCCGGCCAAGGTCGTCGACGGCACCGTCTACATCGAGGTGGGCTAGCGCTACAGGTTCAGGTCGACGATCACCGGTGCGTGGTCGCTCGGGCCCTTGCCCTTGCGCGCCTCGCGGTCCACCCAGGCACCGGACACCGAGCCTGCCAGTGCTGAGTTGGCGTAGACCAGATCGATCCGCATGCCCATGTTCTTGTGGAACGCCCCGGCACGGTAGTCCCAGTACGTGAACGGGTGCGGGCCCTTCGCGATGGTCGGGACCACGTCGGTCAGCCCGGTTTCCCGAAGTTCCGCGAGACCTGCGCGCTCCGCGGGGGTGACGTGGGTGGAGTCCACGAAGACCGCCGGGTCCCAGACGTCGGCGTCGGTCGGGGCGATGTTGAAGTCGCCCATGAGCGCGAACGGCCTGCTGCCCGCCGCGTCGGCGGCGACGGCGTCCTTCAGTGCGGCCAGCCAGCGCAGCTTGTACGCGTAGTGCGGGTCGCTGGGCGTGCGGCCGTTCGGCACGTACACCGAGCGCACCCGCACCGGCCCGCAGGTGGCCGCGATCGTCCTGGCCTCGAGCGTGCCCTCGTCCGGGAAGCCGGGATCGCCGGGCAGGCCGCGCGCCACGTCCTCGAGCCCCACCCGGGACAGCACGGCCACGCCGTTCCAGCGCCCTTCGCCGTGGTGCGCCACCGCGTACCCCAGCGGCGTGACCGAATCGGCGGGGAACGCGTCGGCGCCGACCTTGGTCTCCTGCAGGCACAGCACGTCCGGTGCCGCTTGCTCCAGCCACTCCACCAGCCGGGGCAGCCGGGCCAGCACCGAGTTCACGTTCCAGGTCGCGATCCGCACGCCGCCATCCAACCAGGTCTGCGGCAGCGCGGCGCATTGAGCGCGAAGCCCGCTGGGCAATAGCGTGCACCTATGCCTAAGCAGTGGCCCGCGACGTCGTACGAACAGTGGCGCCCGACCTGCGACACGCTGCACGCGCACACCCAGGTGCTCGGCAAGCTTGCCGCCCGGCTCGCCCCGCCCGAACCGGAACTGCAGCACGCGGCCCTGCGGCTGACCGCGCGCGGCTGGGAAACCGCCCCGCTGCCCGCCCCGGACGGCTCCGGCGCCGTAGTCGTGGCGCTCGACCTGCGCGTCCACGAGGCGGTCGTCGAGCACAGCGACGGGCGCAGCGAGCAGGTCGCGCTCACCCCGGACCGGCCGGTTGGCGACGTGACCAGGGATGTGCTCGCCGCGGTGCGCGGCATCGCGGGCCCGGTGGACATCGACCCCACCCCGCAGGAAGTGCCGTGGAGCGTGCCGCTCGACGAGGACCGCGAGCACTCGGTTTACGACCCGGCCCAGGTGGCCGACTACTTCGCCGCGGCCACCCAGGCCGCGCTGGTCCTCGCGGACTACCGGGCCCCCTATCGCGGCCGGTCGACTCCGGTCAACGCCTGGTGGGGCTCGTTCGACCTGGCCGTCAGCCTGTTTTCCGGTCAGCCCGCCGATCCTCCGTCGCAGGACTTCATCATGCGCAACGCGATGGACGCCCAGGAGGTGGCCGTCGGCTGGTGGCCCGGTGACGCCCGGCACCCCACGGCGGCGTTCTACGCCTACGCGCACCCGGCACCGGCAGGCTTCGCCGGCGCCAGCCTGGCCCCGCCGGCCGCGCACTGGGCCGGCGCCCTGGGCGAGTACATCCTGGAGTGGGAGGACGTCCGCACGCAGCCAGACCCGCACGCCGTGGCGCTCGAATTCGCCCGCTCAGCGTTCCGGCACGCTTGCGCGGTGTGCGAATGGGATCCAGGGCTGGCGGCGAGCGCGGACGCGAACCCTCCGCCGGTGTCCTGAGCTTCCCGGCGTCAGCCCTTGCCGGGATCGGATCGCGGATAGCCGCGGGGGATCGGCACCTGGAGCAGAGCCAGGTTGGCCGGGCTCGGCCGCAGGTAGGCAAAGATCCCCGAGGACGTGGTTCCGTCCCCGCCCGAGGCGTACTTCAGCGGCAGGTGGGTCCGCGCGCTCACCCACAGCAGGAACGGCAGCGGTGCGATCGTGCCGTTGGCCGTCTCGCTGAGAACGATGGCTCCCTGGCCGTCGAGCCGGGGCGGCGCAGGACCCGCCACTGCCCCTTGGCGATCCCCTGGGCGAGCGTCGCGGGGCTGAACATTCCGCCCGCACCGATGCTGCTGGCCACGTCGAGCGCGGTGAACTGGTGGCTGAACTCGGCCCAGGTGCCGGCGCGTACCTCGGTGTCACCTATGCCGCAGCCGCTGGTGTGTGCATAGCAGACCATCGTGATCCGCGCCTGGATCTTGGTCGCCATCTGGGCGGGAATGGTTGTCGCGACCCGCGGGCTGAGGTAGCTGACCGTGGAGTCCTCGACCGGGGACAGTGGCTTGTGCGAGCCCGCCGTCGTCTGCGAGTACCGGTCCCGCCACCGGGCCGGCTGGCCCGCGGCCGGCTGGGCCGGCCAGTTCCAGTCGTGATAGGTGTCCACGAGCTGACCCTTGTTCGTGTCCACCTGGGTGCTGTAGAGGATATCGCCGCTGGCGGCGGTGAATGCGGTCAGCATCGCCTTGCCTACCGAAGCGGAGGGAAGGCGCGACCCGGCCGCAGGTCGATGGTTCGCCGCACCCGACCACGGCGCGATCGCCGCTATCACCACCGCGGCGGCGCAGGCAACCGCGCCGACGACACACGTCACGCGGCGCACGCGACGCCGTCTGGCTTGCCGGAGCCCGCCGAGGCGTACCCGTTCAGGCAAGTCCTCTGCAGCGCGATATCCGGCCAGGTCTCGGTCGAACGCTTCGCGGATGCGGCTGGTGTCGAGGTCAGGGTGTGTCATGGCGGTCTCCAGCTGCCTGGGCGGAGGGGCTGTCGAGCAGCTGGCGAAGTCGCTGCAGGGCGCGGCTGGCCGGGCTCTTCACCGTGCCGGCCCGGACTCCGAGGACATCAGCAGCCTGCTGCTCGGTCAGGTCGTGCCAGAACCGGAGCACCACGACCGCGCGTTGCCGGTACGGCAGGGCGCGCACCGCGCGCACGAGCTGATCCCGGTCATCGTGCAGCCCGATGACGTCGGGCGCGGCCGCGTCGGTTAACGGCAGTCCCACGCGCTCCCAGCGGCCCGCCCCGCGGCCCCGGTCCCGGCACAGCTTCACCACGACCTGGCGGCTGTAGGCCAGCGGATCGTCCAGCCGGCGCCACCGCAGGAACACCCGCTCCAGCGCGGACTGCGCGACTTCCTCGCTGACGTGGGGGTTCCCGGTCAGCGCACCGGCCAGCCGGACGAGCGTCGTCCCGTGAGCGCGCACGAATGCCTCGAATGCCTCGTCGTCAGCAAAGCTCCTGTGCGCCTCCCTCCGGCCGGGTCCGCAGTGAGACGTAACGACCGCAGAAAGGTTGCCGACCTCGCCCATATTGGCCACCGGTGCCGTGCACTACGGTGACTGCCATGCCGATCATTCTGGTAACCGGGGCGGCGGGCGGGGTCGGGTCCATGCTGCGCCTCCGCCTGGCCCGGCCGGGCCGGACGCTGCGCCTGCTCGACATCGCCCCGATCACCGCCGGTCCCGGCGAGGAGGCGGTCAGGGCGTCGGTCACCGACCTCGACGCGATGACGGAGGCCTGCCGGAACGTGACGGCGGTGGTTCATCTGGCCGGCATTCCCGGTGAGGCGCCGTGGCAGCAGATCCGCGAGGTGAACATCGACGGCACGTACGCGGTGTTCGAGGCGGCCCGCCGGGCCGGAGTCGGCCGGGTCGTGTACGCCTCGTCGAACCACGCGGCCGGGTTCCGGCCACGGACTGACTTCCCAGTGCCCGAATACGTGTACCCGGCACCGGACACCTATTACGGGGTGTCCAAGGTTGCGGGGGAGTCGCTGGCCTTCCTCTACCACTCCAGGTACGGGATGGACGCGATCTGCGTCCGGATCCTGACCTGTGCTGAGCGGCCGCCGACGCTGCGTGCGCTGTCCACGTGGCTGTCCCCGGACGACGCCGGCCGGCTGTTCGAGGCGTGCCTGTCCACGCCCAGCCCCGGCTTCCGGGTGGTGTTCGGCGCGTCCGCGAACACCCGCGGCGGCTGGGTGTCGCTGGACGAGGCCCGGTTGCTTGGCTACGAACCGCGCGACAACGCCGAGGATTACGCGGCCGAGCTCATCGCGGCCAACGGCGAGCCGGACACCGACGATCCGGTGCTGGCGTACCTCGGCGGCGAGTTCACGCTGCCCGGCATGGACGCCGAGCTGCCGGCGTAACCCCCGGGAGGCTGCGCGGTGCTGGTGTCGGCTTACCTCTACCCGTGGGACGTGGATGACGATCCGGCGGCGACCGACCGGATCGCCGGGCTCGGGCTGGACGAGGTGGTGCTGGCCGCCGCGTACCACGCCGTGCGGGCGGTCACCCCGTTCCACCCACGGCACCGGATCGTCACCAGGGATGCCGCGGTTTACTACCGCACCGACCCGGCGCGGTGGCGCGGAGCGGCGCTGCGGCCAGCCGAGGCGAATCCGCGCGGCTCGTTCGAGCGCGCCGCCGCCCGGCTGCGCGCGGCCGGGCTTCGGGTCAGCGCGTGGGCGGTGCTGGCACACGGCTGCGGGGTCGGCGCCGGGAACCCGGCCTGGCACGTCCGGAATGCCTACGGGGACGGCTACCCCTGGGCGCTGTGCATCGGCTCGCCGGAGGTGCGCGACTATGTTGCGGCGCTCGCGGCCGAGGTCGCGGCGCTCGGCGACGCCGGCGCGGTCGAGCTGGAGGCGTGCGGCTGGTACGGCATCGACCATGGCAGCGTGCATGACAAGACCGCCGGTGCCGCGGCCGGCCCCGCGGCCGAATGGCTGCTGTCGGTGTGCTTCTGCGCGGCGTGCGCGGACGCCTACCAGCAGGCGGGTGCCGAGCCGGAGGAGCTGCGCGCCGCGGTCCGCGCGGCGCTCGACGAGGCGCTCGGCTGGGGCGGCGCCGCGGCCTCCCGGGCTCCGGCGGACGTCGGCGAGCTGTCATCATCGGCTCCGGCGGACGCCGGTGAGCTGCTGCCATCCTGGGCCGCGGACGTGCTGCTGCGGGTCCGCGCCGACGTTGCCGAGCGCGCGGCCCGGCGGGCGATCGCGGCGGTGCGGTCCGCGGCGCCGGGCAAGCAGGTGCTCGTGCACGCGCACCCCGATCCGCGCGCGGCAGGCTCGAACCCGGGCTACGACCCATCCGTGCTGCTCGGTCCCGGCGGCGCCGACGGCATCGTGCTGAGCTGCTCGGACGCGGCCGTGGCCGGGCAACTGGTCGCGCGCACGGCCGGGGCCGCGCCGCCGGGCGCCCGGATCGCGGCGTCGCTGCAGGCGGTCAGCGGCCTGGGCGGGCGGCCGGAGACGCTCAGCGAGCAGGCCGAGACCGTTCGCGCGGCCGGCGCCACCGAACTGCGCCTGTACCACGCCGGCCTGGCCTCGGCGAGCGACCTCGCGGCGATCAGGTCGCTGCGAAGCTAGGGGCCAGCGCTGACGCTGTTCGGCGTGCTGCACCTCCTACTCGCGCGCCTGCCTGGATGGCGCGCCCCGCTTCCTGCTGACACCCGCCGGCCGGTGTGCTCTATAACGGCGTCCTGGTCGCCCTGAACCGTTCCACCGGCGCGATCGTCTACCGGCACAGCCTGCCGGCGTCGACCAACGCACCCATCGCGATCGCCGGCAACGCGATCGTCGTCCCCGCGGGCGGCTCCACAGTCTTCGGGGCCAAGGGCGGATCGCCGCAGGTCGTCACCTACACCGTGCCCTGAGCCTCGTCACGCCTGCGCCGAGGGGTGGCACGGTGAACGAACCCGGGATGGCACCGGCGGCACAGGCCGCACGGGGGCACGGGCCGCATCGCCGGGGCGGCGGGGGCGCGCGCGCCAGCAGCTGCTCGAGGCCGCGGCGCGGCGGTTCTACGCCGATGGCCTGGCGGCTACCGGGATCGACACGATCACGGGCGAGGCCGGCGTGGCGAAGATGAGCCTGTACAACAACTTCTCGTCCAAGGCCGACCTGATCCGCGCCTATCTCGAGGCTCGGCACGAGGAATGGCTGACCCTGTACCGCCGGCGGCTGGAGCGGGCCGCCAGCCCGCGCGAACGCGTCCTGGCTGTCTTCGACGCCTACACCGATCACGCGGCGCAGGCATACGAGCACGGCTTCCGCGGCTGTGGCCTGCTCAACGCGGCGGCCGAGCTTCCCGCCGGTGACCCGGGGCGGGCGGTGGTGCGTGCGCACAAGGAGGAGGTCGAGGGGCTGCTCGCCGGCCACCTGAAAGACCTGCTGCCCGGGCGCCCAGGCCAGGCCCGCGCGATGGCCGAGCATCTGGCGTTCCTGCTCGAAGGCGCGATGGCGCGGGCCGGCCTGGAGGGCGACGACGTCCGGCTGGAGCACGCCCGCCGGATCGCATCCGGCCTGCTCGAGGCGCTATGACGCCGTCGGCCGGCCACGCGGGCCGGGGAAACGCGTGCGTGCTAGCGGCGTCGGTCCTGTGGGGCACCACCGGGACCGCCGCCACCTTCGCCCCATTCTTGCGGTGACGGTTGTGGGCGAACGCCTGCCCGTTGCCGGCTGGGCCGGCCTCACGCTGATCGCCGGGTGTCTTATCGTCCTCAGCGTGGGCGGCCGCGCCGTTTTGCCTTTTCTTTACTTCGCAGCGGCCGGCCGTTACAGAAGATTGTTCGACGGCCGTCACATTATTACGCGTTTGTCTCGGTACGGTCGCGAAGTCGGTTCGGCCCGGTTGTAACCCTGGACGCCCTATGGCACCGGTCGTAGCGTGGCCAGACGGGGCGGGGCGTCTCAACGAGGAGCGCGGCAGAACGCCATTGCCCGCCTTGTCATGGGAGCAGACAGAAGTTAGGAGCCCTCGGCCATGTGGCCTACCCCAGATCATCAACGCAGATGCATCTTCAGGCTTCGCCGCAAGACACTTGCGGTAGGAGCGAGCGTGGTTGCGCTGGCCTTGGCCATGGCGGGCTGTGCAGGAAGCAGTTCGTCCACGACGGGAACCACACCGGTCAGCGGCGGCACCGCGACGTGGGCCGAGCTGCCGTCGGACATACCCAACTACATTTTCCCGTTCACCAGCAGCGAGTTCATCAGCGTGAGCAACCTGGAGGACTTCGGGTACCTGATGTACCGGCCGCTGTACTGGTTCGGCACCGGCTCGGCGCCCACGATGAACAGCGCGCTGAGCCTGGCCTACGCCCCGACGTTCAGCGGGAACACGGTCACGGTCAAGCTCAAGCCCTGGAAGTGGTCCAACGGCCAGGCGGTGACGGCGCAGAACGTGATGTTCTGGCTGAACATGCTGCAGGCGGTCGGTGACGTCGACTGGGGTGCCTACACGGGGTTCCCGAACAGCGTGGTCAGCAACATCAAGGCGGTCAGCTCCACCGAGCTGACCATGACGATGGACAAGGCTTACAGCCACAACTGGTTCCTGTACAACGAGCTGAGCCAGATCACGCCGATGCCGGAGGCGTGGGACCGGACCGCTTCGGGGCCCAGCCACTGCTCGACCACGCCCAGCGACTGCGCGGCGGTCTACAGCTACCTGAACACGCAGTCCAAGGCCCTGGGCACGTACGCGACGTCGCCGCTGTGGGGCATCGTGGACGGCCCGTGGAAGCTGAGCGCGTTCAACGCCGACGGGCACCTCACGATGGTGCCAAACAAGCTGTACTCGGGGCCGAACAAGCCGCACCTGTCGCAGTTCCAGGAGGTGCCGTTCACCACGGACGCGGCCGAGTATGACGTGCTGCGCTCGCCGAGCAGCAGCACGAAGATCGACGTCGGCTACATTCCGACCGAGGACCTCCCGTCCAAGCCGCTGGGCGCGTCGGTCGGCCACAACCCGCTGTCGGGGTACTACCTCGCTCCGCAGGTCACCTGGGGAGTCAGCTACTACACGCTGAACGAGCAGTCCACGGTCTCCGATCACGCCGCGATCTTCAAGCAGCTCTACTTCCGCCAGGCGCTCGCGTACCTGATGAACCAGCCTGCGAACCTCGCGGGGCCGCTGAAGGGGTACGGCGTGACCCAGAACGGGCCGGTCGGCAGCTACCCGGCGACCTCGTGGCTGTCGCCGCAGGGCAAGAAGGGCGTAACGTTCCCGTACAGCCCGTCCAAGGCTAAGTCGCTGCTGACCAGTAACGGCTGGAGCGTGGCGGCGAACGGCACCACCACCTGCGCCAAGGCGGGCTCGGCCGCGGGCGACTGCGGCGCGGGGATCACCAAGGGCACCGCGCTGAGCTTCACGTTCGCGTACGCGACCGGGAGCGCGTGGATCGCGCAGGAACTGCTGC
The DNA here is from genome assembly GCA_963778075.1 of uncultured Actinomycetota bacterium. Classification (GTDB taxonomy): domain Bacteria; phylum Actinomycetota; class Actinomycetes; order Streptosporangiales; family Streptosporangiaceae; genus JASHPR01. The sequence goes on from CAVZTJ010000003.1 coordinate 1,128,280, forward strand.
AGCTGCAGTCCAGCGCGGCGGGCGTCGGGATCAAGCTGAACCTGAAGCCCGAGCCGTTCGACGACGTGGTCTCGACCGACGCGGGCAACTGCGTGGTGGCCAAGATCCCGTGCAACTGGGACATGGCGGACTGGGGCCTCGGCTGGTCGTTCGCGCCGGACTACTACCCGACCGGGGAGACGCTGTTCCTGTGCGGTGCGATCGCCAACTCCAGCGGCTACTGCAACAAGTCCAACGACGCGATGATCGACAAGACGCTGACCAACACCAACCTGTCCTACATGTACTCATGGCAGGACTACATGGCGAAGCAGCTCCCGGTGGAGTGGCAGGTTAACGCGCCGTACCTCGTCGCCGAGATCACCAATAACCTGAAGGGCGCCACACCGGAGTCCTCGACGCTCGGTCTCAACCCAGAGGACTGGTACTACACGAAGTAGCGGGACAGGTGACGCAGGCAATCACCTGACGTAACCTGCGGGTGTGCCGGCCAGTCCGGCGCACCCGCAGGACCCGCAGTAGGTATGCCATTGCCGTTTCGCTGAGCGGAGCCCGTCACCCGTGAGCCCCACGTCCGGCGCGACGCTCAACATCCTCGATCCGTACCTGTACGCCGCAGACCCGCACCCCGCGTACCAGTGGCTGCGGGACAACGCGCCGGTCTACTGGGACCCGGTCAACGGGATCTGGGGGATCTCCCGGCACGGCGACGTGCTGGCCGTCGAGCGCGACACCGCCCGGTACAGCTCGGCCAGCGGGCAGCCGGCCGCTGATCGAGATGACTGCCTCGATGATCAACCGGGACGACCCGCGGCACGAGCAGCAGCGCAAGCTGGTGTCCGGCCGGTTCTCTCCCCGCGCGGTGCGCAGGCACGAGGAGCGGGTCCGGGCCATCGTGGCCGAGCTGATCGCCGCTGCGGCTGAAAAAGGGACCGTGGACGTCGTCCGGGATCTCGCCGCGCCGCTGCCCGCCATGGTCATTGCCGAGCTGCTGGGTTTCGACCGTGCGCACTGGCGCAAGTGCATGGAATGGTCGGAGCGGACGATGAGCTCCGCGGGCTTCCGCAACGACGATCCCCGCCAGCCGGCCGGGTCGCCGGAGGCGATCGACGGAATTCGTCGCCGCATTTTCCGAGCTGATCGAGGCCCGCCGCCGCTGACCCGCGCGATGACCTGGTGTCCGTCTGGGTGCACGGCGCGATAGACGGGCGAGCCGCTGGATCTCCCGGAGATCATCCAGGAGGGCCTGCTGCTGCTCGACGGCGGGGCGGAGACCACCCGGTCGGTCATCGGGCAGACGGTGTGGAACCTCGCGCGTTTTCCCGATCAGATCCAGATCCTGCTGGCGGAGCCGGCGGTCATCGGGTCCACCGGCGTGGAGGAGTTCATCAGGTGCGCGACGCCGATCCTGAACATGCGCCGCACGGTGACCGTGGACCACGAGCTGCACGGCCAGCGGTTGCGCGCGGGCGAAGAGGTGCTGCTCATGTACGGGGCAGCCAACTCCGACAACCGGGCGTTCAGCGAGCCCGACCGGTTCGACGTGACCCGGCGGCACAACCACCACGTGGCGTTCGGCTTCGGTACCCACTTCTGCCTGGGCGCCAACCTGGCCCGGCTCGAGCTGCGGATCCTGTTCGAGGAACTGCTGCGCGCGCTGCCGGGGATCCGGCTGGTGCCGGGCTCTGAGCCGAAGTTCATGCCGGGTTACTTCACCCGCACGCTGCGCGAGCTCTGGGTAGAGTTCAGCCCATTTCCAGGCTAGGCACGGTGTGGGCGATCCTGACCGGACCGCCGGGCAGCGGCGATGCGTTGCTCGATGCCATCGAGGAGGGCGGCCAGGCCTAGCTTGAAGGCCTGGTCGCCGCCGAGCGCGGTGGTGAGCTCGGTGGCCACGGCTGCCATCGCGGGGAGTTCCGTGGCGGCGATCGAAGCGTGGCGGGCCGCGGCTTGCCGGCGTTCCTGGGGGCGGGACTCCGCGACGGCAGCAGCGGCGCTGCCCAAGGTGAGGACCGTCAGTGCCTTGAACGCGGCGACGGCTTCAGGCTTGCTGAGGCCCGCCGCGCATAGCACGGCTATGGCCCAGTCGGTTACCCGCAGGGCGCGGCCGCTCTGCAGCGGGCGGTCGAAACGGAGCCGGGCCACCCCGGGATGCCGCAGCGGCCTGGAACCATGCCCGAGCCACGCTGGTCAGCTGCTCTTTCCACGCTTGCGCCGAAGGCTCGGGGAGTTGGATCTCTCCAGCTGCCGCGTCGATCGCCGCGTCCAGCAGGTCGTCCTTGCTCGGAAAGTAGTTGTAGAGGGCTGTCGTCGCCATGCCGGCCTCCTGGGCCAGCAGGCGCACCGTCAGGGCGGCGCTGCCGTGCGCGTCCATGATGGCCAGGGCCAGCCCGGCCAGTTCTTCGCGAGTGAACCGGGGACTAGGCCCCGGCTTTCTTCGTTCCGAGGCAACCACCTTCCCTGAGCGCATCCAATTATGTACAGTGTTCGTAGTTGAATTATGTACGACGTTCGTAGATATCTGCCGCTGGAGACTCGTCGTGACCATGCCAGCAGATCCCGTCATCGTCAATCACAGCGACATGCCCGTGCTCGGCAGCCCGCATGTCGCCACGATTGGCCTGCTCGCCGACGCCACGGAGACCGGCGGCGCGCTCAGCGTCGTCCGGGTCACCCTCGCCGACGGTGTAGCCGGCGCGCAGCCACACCGTCACAGGCTCGGCACCGAGCTCTTCTACCTGCTCAGCGGCCGTGCGCAGGTACTGGTGGGAGATCGGCTTGTGCAGGCAGGGGAAGGCGACCTGCTCGTTGTCCCGCCTGCCGTGTCGCACGCGTTCGCCGCTGTGCCCGGGCATCCCGCCGACCTGCTGATCGTCATCGCTCCGGGGACCGACCGGTTCGAGTACTTCAGGATGCTGGAACGCGTCGCGCTCGGCACGCTGCCGGGCGACAGCCTGCTTCACGAGCAGGAGCGCTTCGACACCTGGTTCCTCAGCAGCCCCGCCTGGGAACAGCGATGAGCCGGCACGCGTCGCGATGCCTGCCGAGCTCGGCACCCATGGCGGGCAGGTCCGCGACCGTGACCGGGCTTTCAGCGGTGGCATGACCAGAGGTACAGCTCAGGATCGGTGCCGCGAGCCGGTGACACGGTGGCCGCCTGCTCGCCCGGGGATGGGCGGCCATCCGGTGCCCGGCTTGACCACGACGGGCTGGCGCAGCGGACGGGAATTCAGACCGCGAGCTGGCCGTGGTGCGCCTCACCCCGAATGCTTGAGGCCAGGCGGCGCGTCGCCGGCGGGCCGTTTACTGCCCGCAACGCCCTCCGCTGAAGGTGGCGATACTGGCTTCGTGGATATCGCTGATCTGGCCCGCCTCGCGGAGGCTATGCCTGGTGTCCGCCGTACCGCCCGGGAAGGGCTGGCTGAGTGGCGGTACCACGGCAGGCTGGTGGCGCGGCAGCTAGACGACAGCCACGTGGTGATACGCGCCGATTTCGACTACCGCGACTCGGTACTGCGGCAGTTCCCCGAGACCTTCAGCGTCCCGGCCCGGTATGCCAAGCACATGATGGTCGTCGCCGATCTGGCCGACGGCGACGCCGGCGCCATCGAGGACGCGGTTGAGGCAGCCTGGCTGCTTCAGCGCAGTGCTGGCTGACGCCTCCGAAGTTCCTCAGCCGGGCACCCGGCACAGGACCTCGCCGTGCGGGACGAGGAACCACCCGTCGTCGCTGGCCGCCCAGCGCAGCCAGGCATCGGCCAGCCGCTCGAGGTCCTGCCGGGTGGCCAGGCCGTGCTCGACCGCGCGGTCCCCGAACGGCGACTCGGTCAGCCGCTCGGCCCACAGGCTGCCCCACCACGCCCGGTCGGCCGGGGTCGCGTAGCACCACGCGCTCGCCGACGGCTCGACGTCGGCGAACCCGGCGGCCAGAGCCCAGGACAGCATGCGCCGGCCGGCGTCCGGCTCGCCGCCGACCGCGCGGGCGGCCTGCTGGTACAGAATCCGCCACTCGGACAGCCCCGGGTCGTCGGGGAACCAGAGCATCCCGCCGTAGTCGCTGTCCCGCGCCGCGACCAGGCCGCCCGGGCGGCACACCCGGCGCATCTCGGCAAGCGCCGCAACCGGGTCGCCCAGGTGCTGCAGAACCTGGTGGGCGTGCACGACGTCGAACGCGGCGTCGTTGAAGGCCAGGTGATACACGTCACCGGTGCCGAACCGTACGTTGGGCCGGCCCTGGCGGCTTGCCTCCTGCCGGGCGTCTTCCAGCACGTCGCCGGCCGCGTCGATGCCGACCACCTCGCCCTCAGGAACCCTGGCGGCCAGGTCGACGGTGATGGTCCCGGGGCCGCAGCCCACGTCGAGCACCCGGTCAGCGTCCTGCAGCCGCGGCAGCAGATAACCCGCGGAGTTCTCCGCGGTCCGCCAGCGATGCGACCGCAGGACGCTGTCGTGGTGCCCATGCAGGTAGGTCTCTCCGGTTCCTGGCATGGGCCCATCATGCCGGGTCGACCGTGGTCGAGATCTCGCGGTCAGCCGTGGAGGAGATCCAGCGCGGTCTGCGTCTCGGCCACGTACAGCGTGCCGTTCCGCCCCAAGGCGAGCCCGGTTGGCGCGAGGACGAGCGCGGCCTTGTTCGCGATCCACGGGTAGTTCTTCCCGATGACCGTCGAGCTGGTGAGCACTGGGGGAGCGGTCGCGCTGAGCGCCAGATCGAGCCGCACCACCGTGCATGGCCCGCGACCGGGACGCCCTTGTGGGAGCTGGTGTTACCGCCGAGGGCGTTGGAGACGAACACGGTGGCCGACGTCGCGCTCGACGTCACGGCGAGGTCCCACGGGCCGGTGATGTGGGAGTTCGTGAGGGTCTTGACCGGCGTGCCCTGGTCGTTCAGCACGATCAGGCACCCGGCGGGGCTGAGATCGGGCAGCGCGCGGCCCGTTGCGGCAGGCTGGACAGGTACGTCGAGCCGCAGCACGAAACGGGCTACGAGCAGGACAAACGGCTATCCCCGCAAGCCAGCGAGCGTTGTCGCGTACGATTACCGATTGAACACGTAGCGTAGGCCGACTCGGTTCACCCAGGTCCGGTCACGGTTCCCGCGGCCGCCTGGGCCAGCACGGCGACGTGCAGCGAGGTGCGCGACTGCGCGGAGTCCAGGCTGACGCCGAGCACCTCCTCGATCCGGTGCAGCCGCTCGTACAGGGTCGGCCGAGCCAGGTGCGCGCGCTTGGCCGCCTCCGCCTTGTTGCCCCCGGCCTCCAGGTAGGCGGTGAGCGTAGCCAGCATCTGGCTGCCCGCCGCGTCGTCGCGGCGCAGCAGCGGGCCGAGTTCCCGCTCGGCAAAGGCCTGCACCCGCGGGTCGTCGCGGAGCAGGTGCAGCAGGCCGCGCAGCCGCAGGTCCGGCAGCCGGTAGAAGGCGAGGCCGCCGCCGTTGCGCGCGGCCACCTCCGCCACCTGCTCGGCCTCGAGGAACGAGCGCTGCACCTCGGGGACCGAGTCCACCACCGAGCCGGCCCCGATCACGTCGTTGTCGCCGAGCCGCCGCCGCAGCCGGTCGGCCAGGCGGCCGAGCACCGCGTCCGGATCCGCGCGCGGCGGCAGCGCCAGCAGCGCACCGACGCGGGTGTCGTCGAGCGAGCCGACCAGGGCGGGCACCCGCCCGGCCCGGCACGCCACGGCCGTCGCGTCCGCGACCTGCAGGGCCCGCGCCTGAGCCTCGAGCCCGGCCCCGGCACCGGAACCGGAACCGCCCATCGCACCAGACCGGCCCGTCGCGCCAGACCCGCCCGTTCCCGAGCTGACCAGCCGGACCACCACCGGCAGCAGCCGCCTCCCGGCCACCGGCACGCCCAGCGCCCTGGCCCGCGCCTCGGCATCGGCGGGGTCGGCGTAGCCGTGGCCGAGGAATGCGCCGAGGATCGTCCGGTGCGCCTGCCGTTCCAGGCTCTCCCGCTGGTGGTCGAGCAGCCGCCCGAGCGCCAGGGTCGTGGCCGCGCGCTCGACCAGCGCCACGTCACGCGGCTCGGGCGCGCTGCCGCGCGCCATGATCAGCCGTCCCCAGTCCTCGCCGCGCGCGCCCACGATGGTCACCAGCCAGCCGGACGCCGGGTCGTAGCCGGTCCGCCCCGGCGGCGCGACCGCACGGGACCGCGCCGCAAACCCGGCGAGCAGCCGGGCGGTGTCCTGCCCGGTGGCCTCGCACGCGACGACCTGGTGCGCCAGGTTCTCCAGGATCACCGGCCGTCCGGACAGCACCCCGGCCTGCCGCACCACCTCGCCCGCTGGCGCACCGGACACCGCGAGGTCGGTGAACACCTGGTGCAGCCGCTCCGAGGCGCGCAGCTCCTCGAGCTGGGCGTCGATGATCAGCGCGTGCACCGCTTCGGTGACCTCGATGAACTGCGTCTCTCGCTCGAGCACGATCAGCGGCAGCCGGTGCCGCGACGCCGCCGACACGAGTGCGGCCGGGAGGCTGCGGGCGTACCTGGATCCGAGCTCGACAGCCAGCGCGCTGACCCCGACCGACGCCAGGTCGGCGACGTAGCGGGTCAGCCCGGACGGGTCGTCCGGCAGCGCGATGCCGGTGGCCAGGACCAGCTCACCGCCGCGCAGCAGGTGCGCGGCCTCGGCCAGCTCGATCACGTGCACCCAGCGCACCGGTGCGTCGAGGCCGTCGGCGGCGGCCACCACCCGGGGCGCACCGCGGCGCAGCGGATCGAGGGCGAGCACCTCGGCCACGGTCGGCAGCATGGGCGAACACCTCCCGGCACGGACACCGCACTGACATCAAGTAAGCCCTGACCCCCTCCATGCTTACACAGTGTCACTGGCGCCCGGACCCGGTCCGGCCGCAGACTGGAGTATTGGAGTCGAGCAGGACGAGGGGAATCGCGTAATGAAGCATGTGTCGCACTGGATCGGCGGCAAGCCGTGGGCGGGCGAGGCGGCCAGCCGCGGTGACATTTACAACCCGGCGACCGGTCAGGTCAGCGGCACCGTGGACTTTGCCACGGCGGCCGAGATCGACGCCGCGGTGCAGGCGGCGGCCGGCGCCTGGCCCGGCTGGGCGGAGACGTCGCTGACCAAGCGGGCCGACGTGCTGTTCGCGTTCCGTGAGCTGATCAAGCAGCACCGCGGCGAGCTGGCGGCGCTGATCAGCTCCGAGCACGGCAAGGTCGCCTCGGACGCGGCCGGCGAGGTGGCCCGCGGGCTCGAGGTGGTCGAGTTCGCCTGCGGCATCCCGCACTTGCTCAAAGGCGGGTTCTCGGAGAACGTCTCGACCGGCGTTGACGCTTACTCGATCCGCCAGCCGCTCGGCGTAGTGGCCGGCATAACACCGTTCAACTTCCCCGCCATGGTCCCCATGTGGATGTTCCCGATCGCGCTGGCCTGCGGCAACGCGTTCGTGCTCAAGCCATCGGAGAAGGACCCGTCCGCGTCGATCATGATGGCCGAGCTGCTCGCCGAGGCCGGGCTCCCGGACGGGGTGTTCACCGTGGTGCAGGGCGCCAAGGAAGCGGTCGACGGCCTGCTGACCCATCCCGGCATCAAGGCGGTCAGCTTCGTGGGCTCGACCCCGATCGCCCGCTACATCTACGAGACCGCGGCCGCCAACGGCAAGCGGGTCCAGGCGCTCGGCGGGGCCAAGAACCACATGGTGGTGCTGCCGGACGCGGACCTCGACCTCGCCGCCGACGCCGCGGTATCGGCGGGCTTCGGCTCGGCCGGTGAGCGGTGCATGGCGATCTCGGTGGTGGTCGCGGTCGACCCGATCGGTGACGAACTCGTCGAGAAGATCGCCAGCCGGATCCCGGCGCTGCGGGTCGGCCCCGGCGACGACGAGCAGTCCGAGATGGGCCCGCTGGTCACCGGGCCGCACCGGGACAAGGTGGCGTCCTACCTCGACTCCGGCGTGGCCGAGGGCGCGGTGCTCGCGGTAGACGGCCGCACGCACCCGGTCACCGGCGGCGGCGCCGACGGGTTCTGGCTGGGCCCCTCGGTGCTCGACCACGTCAAGCCAGCGATGGGCTGCTACCGGGACGAGATCTTCGGGCCGGTGCTCTCGGTGGTCCGGGCCCCGGGCTACGACGAGGCGATGGCGGTCATCAACGGCAACCCGTACGGCAACGGCACCGCGATCTTCACCAACGACGGCGGTGCGGCCCGGCGGTTCACCCACGAGGTCGAGGTCGGGATGGTGGGCATCAACGTGCCGATCCCGGTGCCGATGGCGTTCTACTCGTTCGGCGGGTGGAAGTCCTCGCTGTTCGGCGACACGCATGTGCACGGCACCGAGGGCGTGCACTTCTACACCAGGGGGAAGGCGGTCACGTCCCGCTGGCTGGACCCCAGCCACGGCGGCGTCAGCCTAGGCTTCCCGGTCAACCGGTAATTTGCGCATTTGTACGCGACGCCCTAGGGCCGGCCTGCAAATGCAGGCCGGCCCCGGCAGGCGCTCAGCCAGCGGCTGCTGCGAACGTCGGCTCGTAGGCGTCGGCCTGGCCGGCCTCGTTCGGGTGGTAAGAGACCCCGAGGTCGATCCAGTCCACCGAGTTCAGATAGCTGCTGGAATCGCAGATCTGATGACCGGCGAAGTCCGGCCGGACGTCGGCGAACACGTCGCCGTGCTGTTGCGCCGCCGCCTGCAGCAGGCTGTCGAGGACGGCCGCGCCCTGGTTGAGGTCGGTGCGGTCGGTGGTACTCAGGCCGATGCAGCCCGACGACTTGGCCAGGTCGTAGAACTCCGGATAGCCGACCACGATGACCTTCGCGCTGGGTGCGTCGGCGCCGATGTCGCTGAGCAGGGTGTTGAGGGCACCGGGCAGGTCGGCTTCGGCCTCCGCTTCGGCCGAGTCGACGGCGCTGACGCAGAAGCTGGTCGGCAGCAGGACGCACTTCTCCATCACCGAGCTGAAGCCGACGTCGTTGCCGCCGACCGTGACCGATACCAGAGTTGTGGAACTGCTGAGCGCCGAAAGCTGGCTGCTGATTACGTCGCTGGTGGTCGCGCCGGAGCACGCCTCAGAGACGTAGGACGCAGGGTCGTTGGCCGCGGCCCACAGCGCCGAGTACGCGTTCGCGCTCTGATCGCAGCTTCCGCTGGCACTGGAGTAGTCGCCGGCCCCGACGCCGGACGCGTACGAGTCGCCGAGCGCCACGTAGTGCACCGCGGACTGAGCGGCCGCCGGTGCCGCAACGGCCACGGCGGGAATCGCGGCGACCGTCATGGCGACGGCCCCGATGACTAACCGGTTGCGAGCGATGCCGAGTAGCACAGACCAGCCTCCTCAGATGAGAGACGAGCGGGGCGGACAGGTAAGTCGTTATATAACAGGACTTAATGTTTATGTAACATTCGCCGCTTCGGCGGTCAATAGGGCGGTGCAGCGTTGCGCACCAGAAACAGACGCTATTCGTTCAGTAACATCGGCAGGCCAGGCGGTCAAGGGGCGTCGTGGCCACGCACGCAGGAGGCAGTCATCATGACCGAAGAAAGCTATGGCCCGGAGCGCGGAGCGGAGGTCCTGGCGATGGACCGCGCGCACGTCTTCCACTCGTGGTCGGCGCAGCGGGCGCTGGCGCCGCTGGCGATCGCGCGCGCTGAGGGATCGTGCTTCTGGGATTACGACGGCAAGCGCTACCTGGACTTCTCCAGCCAGCTCGTGAACGTCAACATCGGGCACCAGCATCCGCGGGTGACCGCCGCGATCGCGGAGCAGGCGGCGAAGCTGACCACGGTCGCGCCGCAGCACGCAAACGAGGCCAGGGGAGAGGCGGCGACCAGGATCGCCGCGCTCGCGCCGGACGGCATGGAGAAGGTGTTCTTCACCAACGGCGGCGCCGACGCGAACGAGAACGCGATCCGGATGGCCAGGCTGCACACCGGCCGCAACAAGGTGCTGAGCTTCTACCGCTCCTACCACGGCAACACCGGCGCGGCGATCACGTCCACCGGGGATCCGCGGCGCTGGCCGAACGAGTTCGCCACCGGGCACGTGCACTTCTTCGGGCCGTACCTGTACCGCTCCTCGTTCTGGGCCACCACCGAGCAGGAGGAGTGCCAGCGCGCCCTGGAGCACCTCGAGCAGATGATCACGTTCGAGGGCCCGGCGACGATCGCGGCGATCCTGATCGAGACAGTCGTGGGCACGGCCGGGGTGCTGGTCCCGCCGCCCGGTTACCTGGCCGGAGTGCGGGCGCTGTGCGACAAGTACGGCATCGTGTACATCGCTGACGAGGTCATGTGCGGCTTTGGCCGAGCCGGCACCTGGTTCGCGTTCGAGCCCCACGGTGTGGTCCCGGACCTGATCACGTTCGCGAAGGGTTCCAACTCCGGGTACGTGCCGGTCGGTGGCGTGATCATCTCCGACGAGATCGCCGCGACCTTCGACGACCGGGTGTTCCCCGGCGGCCTCACGTACTCGGGCCACCCGCTGGCCTGCGCGTCGATCGTCGCCTCGATCGACGCGATGAAGAACGAGGGCATTGTCGAGAACGCCGCCAGGGTCGGCGCCGAGGTGCTCGGCCCGGGTCTGCGTGAGCTGGCCACACGGCACCCGGTGATCGGCGAGGTCCGCGGGCTCGGCGTGTTCTGGGCCCTTGACCTGGTGTCCAACCGGGACACCCGGGCCATGCTGGCACCGTACGGCGGCGCGTCCGAGGCGACGGGCGAGCTGATGGCCGCCTGCAAGTCCGGCGGGCTGGTGCCGTTCATCAACTACAACCGGCTGCACGTGGTGCCGCCGTGCACGGTGACGGACGCCGAGGCCAAGGAAGGCCTGGGCATCCTGGACGAGGCGCTCGCCGTGGCAGACCGCTACTACGAGGGATAGGTGCGCCTCCGCGGGGAATAGCACAAGTGTGATTACTGCCGACGACCCGGGGTGGGGGAGCGGAGGGCGCCGGCACGTGGCGGTGCCCGGTTCCCTGGTTGAGTTGCGCGGCATGCTCGAGGGCGTCGTGTGCATGCCAGCCCGGCTGTTCTGGCAGGGTCCCAACCTGCGCAGCGTTCGGTGGGACTTGTCGGACCGGCGTCGGCGGCGGGACTTCTATGAGATCGTGCTCGTGAAGGGGACGCTGGACGACATCTGCGGGTTCGTCAACGGGCCCGAACTGGCGCGGCTGTGGGACGAGATGCTGCTGCCGCCATGGGTTCGCGAAGCCTGGCGTCCCCTGCTCGAGCCAGGCGACGTCGCGGCCTGAGCCGCGCACGCACACCGGTCTGCGGGACGGAGGCTGGTGTGCCGGACTGGGCCGGGTCTACGATCTTAACCACTATGCCGCTCTTTATGTACCAGGCCTCCTACACCGCCAAGTCAATGGCGGAGCAGCTCAAGGAGCCGCAGGACCCGGTGGAAACGATCCGGCCTGCCCTGGAGGAACTGGGAGCCACGATCGTGGTGGCGGGCTTTCCGTTTGGCGACTACGACGTGATGGTCGTGTACGAGGCACCTGACGACATGACCGCTGCCAGCGTTGCGATGGCAGTTGCCGCGGCGGGCGAGGTCAAGTCGGGCAAGACCACGCGGCTGCTGAGCGGGCAGGAATGGCTCGAGTCTCTGCGCAAACGCAGGATCATCACCAGCCGGAAAGCGCGCCAGCCGCACGACAGCCGGCCCGGATAGCCGGAACCTTCAGGCCCTCCGCAGATCCTGGCCCTGAGCAGGGCTCATGCGCCGGACGCCGCATCAACCGCGTCGAGATCGCGGACGGCGTAGCGGTGGTGCTCCCACTCCTCCTGCAGGATCACGTGCAGGCAAGACAAGACGGTCTCGGGGTATTCGGGTGCCCACGGGTTCTTGCGAGCCGTGGCCAGGCCGTCTGACGTGACGGTGGCGAGGAAGTCGCGCACCATGGCGATGTGGCCCGCCCGGACCTCGAGCACGTCGGCGTACGACGGTGTCACCGTCGCGAAGACCGACATGTCGTTGCCGTCGGTCTCGTACTCGGCGTTGGGCTGGCCGATGGGGTGAAACGGCTGCTCGAAGCCCAGGATTGCCCGGCCCAGCCATGCGTCGGTGGCCATGACCAGGTGCCGCAGCGTCTGCGCGAACGACCACTCGCCGTCCACCGAAACATCGACCGTGCCAGCCGGCATCGCCGCGACGCGCTCGAGGGTGGCCGCCCACGTCCGCTCGAGCGCGGCCCAGGCCTCGCGCAGGCCATCCGGGTCTGTGGCGCGCCGGCTGGCGCGGCCGGGAAAGCGGCGGTTGAGCTCCGCCTCGATCAGCGGGATCACGTTCACGCCATTGACGCGCAAGAAGGTCTCACGCTTGAACAGAAATGGTGCGTCGATGTCCGCCCCCTGCACATCGACCGCGCGCATCACGACGCCGGAGAGGTCAGCCCTGCAGAACCGGGCACCATGCAGGTTCGCGTCGATGAACTCCGCTCCCTGCAGGTCGTCAAGACTGGTGAAGGTTGCCATGACTTCTCCTTCCCTGGCTCGCGCTGCGAGCGGGGAGTCCTGAGCCGGATTAGGTTGCCTGGGCGAAGATGAGGCTGTGCCCGCCGTCGCCTTCGGGGACGAACCGGTCCCAGATGGGTGTGAGCCGAGCTTCGGGTAGCCAGCGCAGGTAGGTGGCGGTGTCCGCGTGATCCCAGAACATGTCGGCGCCGAGATACTGCTCAGTTCCGGTCCATCTGCCGGCTCCGACGATGGCCAGGAAGTAGCCGCCCGGGCGGATCCACTCGCGCACCCGAGGGAACAGCGCCTGCTGATCAGCGAGCGGCAGGTGGATCAGCGCGTAGAAGGAAACCACGGCGTCGACGCTGGCTGGCTGCAAACCGAACGCCGTCATGTCAGCCTGCACGAACCGGGCCGCGGGGACGAGCTGGTGAGCCCGGCGCAGCTGGACGGCTGAGAAGTCCACGCCGAGCACCTGCAGCCCGTGGCCAGCCAGCTCGTGGGTTGCGGGTATCCCCGCTCCGCAGCCCAGATCCACGACCCGGGCGCCGGGCGGCAGCCTGCCGGCCAGTTCCGCCGTCCAGCCCGCGTAGCGGCTAGGGTCCTCGGCGGAGGAAGCCGCCGCGGCGCCGTCGTCGCTGCGGTATGCCAGCGAGATGGCGTCGTAGCCGCGGCGGACAAGGTCCCGCTGCCGTGCCCGCTCGGCCATGTCATCGGAATTTGCCACCTGGCCATCCTGCCAATCAATCTGCCAATCCCAGCACCAGAGCCTCGTTAAGGCCCCGATCAGCCGTCCGGCCAGACCGCCAGGGCGCGGTATGCGTAGCCGTCCTGCAAGAAGCCGGGTCGCTCAAACGTAAAGTGCACGCGCTGGCCGGCCTCGAGCTCCCGGTACCCAGCCATCTGGATATCGGCGAAGTGGACGAAGCAGCCGCCCGGAACCTCGGGTGCCTCGATCACGCCCCAGCCTTCATCGGGGTCGAACGACTTGACCACGCCCGCTGCCCGTTCCATCCGCTTGGAAGACCTCTTCGGCATGGGCCGATTATGCCCCGCCCCTGATGCCAGCGGAGTGCCGCGTAACGGCTCCGTGCCGGCCAGGGCGGTACGGTGCAGAGCGTGGCAACTCTCGACGACGTGACCCGGCTGGCATGCGAGCTGCCCGAGGCCACCGAAGGTGAGCGGCACGGCAACCGCACCTGGTTCGTGGCGGGCAAGGCGTTCGCGTGGGACCGGCCGTTCAGCAAGGCAGACATCAGGCGGTTCGGCGACCAGACGCCTCCCGAAGGGCCGATCCTGGCGGTGCGCGTCGAGGACCTGGGCGAGAAGGAAGCCGTGCTTGCCGCGCATCCGGAAGCCTTCTTCACGATCCCGCACTTCGACGGATACTCGGCCATCCTTATCCAGCTGAGGCTGGTCACCGAGAAGGCACTGCGCGAGGCGATCTCCGACGGCTGGCTGGCCTGTGCCCCGCCCAAGCTCGCGGGACAATACCGAGCCTGGTCAGCCGCATAACGCCCTCCGTATCGGCGCGCTCAGCCGCCAGATGATCGGCGGGCTGCCCACTCGTGGTCGAGAATGGACATCAGCACGTCGTCGTACCAGCGGCCGTCGTGCAGCACCGATTCGCGGTGGCGGCCCTCTTCGACGAACCCCGCCTTCTCGTAGGCACGGATCCCAGCCTGGTTGAACGGGGCGACGCTGAGCTGAAGGCGGTGCAGGCCCAGTTCGCGGAACGCGTAGTCGACAATGACGCGCATCGCGTCCGAGCCGTAGCCACGGCCGGTGTACTCGCTGCCGAGGGCGATCCCGAGCGTCGCGCACAGATCCTTGGGAGTTGCGCCCCACAGCCCTATGTGACCGACGAGCACCGGCGGGTCCTCGAGCGTCTCGATGGCGAAGCCGACGTCATCTTTGTCGTTCGCGCTCCACGTCGCGATGCGTTCCTTCGCCGCAGCCTCAGACGACGGGCCACCCAGTGCGACAGCGTGGCCGAGCGCCGCATGGCCGCCGACCACGCCCTCCGTACCCAAGCTGCCTATGGCCGTACACTCCCGCCAACGTCCGCACATGCTGCTGCCGGTGCACAGTGGGTCGGTGGCCAGGGCGCGAGGACGCCTGGGCTCGGGACGCTTGAGTGGTCTGCGGTTGTGGTTGCCGGAGGGGCAAGCCAGACTGCTGTGGTGGTCCGAGACGCAGAAGTGGCCCGCCGATTGTGGTCGCGGCTGGAACCGATCCACGTTGTTACCTACTTCTCGCCAGAGGCCCGCGCCGCGCTGTCCGGCGCCGGGTACAAGGGGTTCTGGATGGGTTACTTCGCCGGCCGGGCCGCGCCCATGGGCCCGGTCGGCCCCGAGGTCGTGTTCGCCACCTTCTGCAACTTCTCGATCGCGCACGTCAGCAGGGCCATACCGGACGCCTGGACCTTCGCCCCTCCCAGCGTCGCGCTGGAGGCACGTGAGCGAGGCTCGGCAGCGGCGCTGCGGCGGGCGTTCGCCCGCAGAGATCTCGAAGAGGCAGTGGAGACGGCAGCCGTTCTCGCGCGCGCCGCTGCAGAGTCGGCGCCGATGGAAGGCCGCGCCCTGTTCGCCGCCAACCGGGCATTGCCGTGGCCGACGGACCCGGCTGCCGCCTTGTGGCAGGCCTGCACGCTGCTGCGCGAGCACCGGGGTGACGGGCATATCGCAGCTTTGGCCGCCGCCGGAATAGGCGGCCGTGAAGCGAACGTCCTTCAGACAGCAGCTGGCATCGTCCCGCGCGAGGTATTCGAGGCCGCCCGGCACTACGACGACGCCGAATGGGACCGCGTGTCCGCCAGACTCATCGATCGCGAGCTAGTCGGCCCTGACGGCAAGCTCACGGCCCGGGGCAAGGATGTGCGCAAAGACGTCGAGGATCGCACCGACCGCATGGCCCTCACCGCCTACGACCGCCTGGACGACGAGCAGGTCGTGCAGCTGCTCGACGCTCTTGCCCCGCTCGCCCGAGCTGTCATCGCCACCGGTGACATCCCGCAGGTCACGCCCATCGGTCAGCGTTTCGAACTGTGAGGAGCGGCGTTCGGCCCGGTCAGCTCGCATAGGCACCTAGTACCGCAGTCGTCGGCGTGTCCGCTCTTGCCGCCGGTCGGGTCAGGACGGTGTCTTGAAGCCGCCGTTGCTGTAGAGGACTTGTCTGTTGATCCAGCTTCCCGCGTCGGACATCAAGAAGCGCACGAGATCGGCTGTGTCGCTCGGCGTCCCAAGCCGACCGGCTGGAGCCTGGGCGACGTCAGCCGCCCGGATGAGGGCGTCTATGCGTTACGACCGCGCCCGCAAGAACCTCGACCGCCACCCCAGATGGAACATCGATATTGGCCCACCGGATCGGGTGGAGTACAAGGTCGCGTGGGTCAGTTGCCGTCGGCTGGGCGCGGACGGTGTTGCAAGACTGCTTCAATGAGATCAGATAGGCGGCGGGCGATACTGCCGTCGGGGTCGAGCCGAGGGTTGAAGATAGTGACCTCTAGGCCGCACGCGTTGTGGTTTCCAAGCAGGCCGCTGAGAATATGCTCGGCCTCGTCCCAGCTGAGGCCGCCGGGATGGCGGTAGTCGACGGCTGGCATCAGGGCGTCGTCAAGGACATCGACGTCGAGATGCACCCAGAATCCTTCCACTTCCGGTCTGGTGAGCGTGGTGACCGCCCGCTCTAGCGCGTGGCTGGCGCCGTGTGCCTGAATGTCGGAGAGGTCAGCCACCGTTATTGCGGTGCTGCGGATGTGTTCGTCGAGGAAATGGTCGTTGTCGTCCAGGACTCGATAGCCAATGAGTGCGACATCGTCATCCCGGACCAGCGGCTTGAGCCCGTCGATGTCAGCGAGGACCCCCGGGCCGCGCCCTGTTGCTACCGCCAGGTCCAGGGAGGCGACTTCACCGTTCGGTTCCTCGCGCGGATGCTGGAAGTCGGCGTGGCCATCGAGAAAAGCAAGGCCATATCGACCCCGCCGCCGGAGAGCGAGGAGCGGCCCGAGCACGATGCTGCAGTCCCCGCCCAGCACGACCGGGAATTGGCTGCTGTCGAGCGCTGCGCTGATGGCGTCGGCAGTGTGAAGCGCGACAGCGGCAATGCCTGCCGGGTTCAGGATTTCCGTCGCCGGATCACGCACGTCGGAATACGAGGGCACCTCGATGCGCACCACATTCGGGCAGCCCAGCCGCTCGTGCAGGCCCGCGCTCCGCAGCGCGTCGGGAGCATGCTCTAGCCCGCTCGGGCGAAGCCCCAGCGGTGATGGGACCTCGATGATCTGCAGATTCACCACCCGGCTCCTGTCTTGCAGCATTCAGAACCTTGCCGCGTCGGTAGCTGCCGCGGCAAGGGCCGACCACTAATCCGGCCGGTGTCCTGCATGCTGCCCCTCGAGCGAGCGGATATTCAGCGTCCGCGAGCGTTATCCCGGGACGAGAAACTGAGCAAGGAACCGGGATTCCTGGTCCTGCGCCTTCTCAAGCTAGCCAGGCCGAATCCCAGCCCTTCGAACTGACTTGGTGTCACTGCCTCCCGGGCAGGGCACGCAACGCTCGGTCGTGCCGAAAATAGTGCGTGAATCGCCGCTGCATATATGCCCGCAAGCGCATAGCCATGCATGGTTAATGTGATCAACTACGTCAGGGCTCGCGGCCACGTTTTCTTCAGCGAGCGCTCGGAACGCCGACTCGGCGCGTGTGATCGCGCACCTCCCGGTGCCACAGTCGACGCACCGACTGCCCAGTTCTGTTCTTTCTCGACGTCGGCAGATCAACATCCGAGCGTCCGTAAGGGGATCCCTAACCGGGTCCTGGCCGGGAGCAGTCCGCGGTGATGTCGGGGGCAGCTGTCTCCGCTGACGCGTTGCGGGCCGGCGCATGGGCGTCAAGCAGGGCGATCGCCTGCGGTGTCGGCGGTTTCTGAGCCGCGGCAAGCAGCCCGGTCATGGCGACGTCGAGAACTGCTTCGAAGATCGCGTCTTGGTCCGCGTTGCGGGCTCGTTCTTGGGCGACCGAACCGACAACGACCGAGAGCAGGGCGTGCCAGGCTACATGCGCCAAGGCCCGGTCCAGGCCTGCGGATACCAGCCGGTCGAGGAATCGGGCGAGGACGCTCGGTCCGGTTGCCGTTGTTCCGGCGCGGGCCAGCATCAACTCCGTCAGTCCCGGGTGCTCGATCAGCTGTGACCGCAGCCCGGCTGCCACGGTGCGAACCCAGTCGGGCCAGGGCTGCTGGCCGGCCGGGACCCGGATGCTCGCCACGAACCGTTCGGTGACCGCGTCGAGCAGATCGTCGCGGTTGCGGATGTGGTTGTACAGGGCGTTGGGGGCGACCCCCAGCGCGTCGGCCAGGCCACGCACGCTGAACGCGGCAAGACCGTTCTGGGCGATCACCTGCATGGCCCGGGTGATCACGGCGTCGCGAGTCAGGCGCTGTCCGGCCGGCGGGGCGCCACGGCGGTGTCTTGCCGAATGAGCACTGTCCATATATAGTTCCTCTCAGTTAAATGTACATCGATCATTTAGGCAGAGGTGGCGACCATGCGTGGACGTGATGCTCTGGCCGGCGCGTTGCTGCTCAACGCCATTCCACACACGATCATGGGATTCGCCGGGAAGCGGTGCATGACCCCTCTGGGCGGGGTGAACTCGTCCCCGGCGGCAAACGTCGTCTGGGCCGGACTGAACATCTCCGCCGGCATCGGCGCGCTCGGGCCAAGCACGTGGCGGTCCATCGACCAGCGCGCCGCCGACGAGCGGCTCCGCGCCGTCACACTCGGCATTATCGGTATGGCCGCAGTCGCCGGGGCCTACGAGCTCACCCCGAGCGCCACACGCCGCCGTCTCCTGCGCGCGGCGCTCGCGTCACCGTCAAACACCGCTGGGTCCGGCCTGGCCGGCTAAACACCCGTCCGCCCGCACGGGCGGATCTTCGGGATTACACCCGCACCTGGCCGCATGCGAAAGGCAGATGGACATGACTGGCAGCCCCGGGCGAGGCCAGCTGGCGCGCAAGGTGGGCATCCTGACGGCGGTGGCAGCGACGGGCTTCCTCTGTGGCTGGTCGGCGCTTGGTATGACTGATGGCGTGGTGCTCGCCATCGCCCTCGTCGCCGGCGTGGCCGTGCCCGTGTTCCGCAACGAGCCAAAGATCTGCCGGGTATATCGCCGGTGGTCCCGATAGCCGATCGCCTACAGGGGCAGCCGTACCAGAGTCAGGGTTCCCCTGACGGGCGGCCCGTCTGAGTCCTGCTCCTTTGCGAGAGGCAGGGCGAACCTGCCGGTGACCTCAGACGGTGCTTCTGCGTTCGGGGGTGACTTGGCCGGACCGCGCAAAGAGCGCGTTCCCGCTGCGGAAACCGCTTGAGGGCCTGCCCTCGGCGGATTCTCCCGGGTGGCTTGGTGTGGTGTCCGTGGTGTCGTTATGGACGAAGAATCTTTTCCGGCAGGTGTCGGAGTTGTGCCAGCTCGGTTGCGTTAAGCGGATCGGCGAAGTGGCGGCACACGGCGTCAGCGAAGGCGGGCTGCGCGGCGGCGAAGACCTTGGCCCCCTCTTCGGTCACTGATGCATACACGGTGCGCCGGTCGGCTGGCTCGCGTTGACGGGCAAGCAGCCCGCGCTCTTCTAGCCGGTCGACGGTCTTGGTCACCGCGCTCTTGGCGACGCTGAGCAGCCTGGCGATGTCGACCATCCGCAACCGCCGCTGGGGGGCCATGGCGACCTGGCAGAGCACGAGGTTCTCGGCCAAGGTCAGCCCCACGTGGTGTTCCAGCTCCCGGTTGAGAATCACCCGCACCTTGTCGACGACCTCGCATAGGCCCGTCCACGCCTGGAGGCCCTCCGGTCTCGTCTCGTGATCCACAAGCCTCAGCCTAACAGGTAGTTGACGTCAGTATCGTCCTCCAAGTAACGTTCTCTGTAGAACGGTCGTCTAGAGAACGGACTAGATACGATGCAAGATCCCAACAGTTCACCGGAACGCTGGCGCCCGGGCGAAGCGGCCACCCGGCTCGGTGCCAGCTATAAGGCGAACAGGGAAGTCATCGAGCCGATCCTCCGCCTCCTCGCCGACGCGCTGGGACTTGCCACTCTGCTCCGGCATCAGCCGGCGTCACCACCGAGGACCGCCGAACCGGCGAAACTCCCATGAGCGCCTTCTCCGAGGCCGAGCTCGCCTACCTCGCCGAGGGGAAGCTCGGCCGGCTAGGGAGCATCGACCCGGCTGGCATGCCCCATGTCGTCCCGCTCGGATGGCACTACAACCCGGCGCTCGACGCGATCGACGTCGGCGGCCGCGACTTCTCCCGTACCGCCAAGTTCCGCAACGTCCGGGCCAACCCGCACGTCGCCCTGGTCATCGACGACGTCCTCCCCCCGTGGCGTCCGCGCTGCGTGCTGATCCGCGGGCACGGCGACGCCCTCGACGACGCCGTCGGGCCTGACGGCCAGGCGACCGGGCCGATCATCCGCATCACTCCCACCGAGGTCATCAGCTGGGGCCTGGACGCCCCCGCCCCTACTTGACCGGACCGGCCGCCAGCATGGCCGACCGGCCAGCGCAATCACACAGGAAGGGGCCACCCATGTCCTCCGCAACCACTCACCAGCCCCCGGCTACCCAGACCACCCGGCGCCTGCGGCGACTCGCCGCTGTCCTCGCCGCTGTCCTCGCGGCCGTGATCCTATGGGCCATCGCTGTCCACGCCGCCGGCATAGACCTTCGATCCCCCGGGTTCGGGCACTCCCAGAAGCCCGCCGCGCTCAATCCCCGGACTGTTGCTGTCGTCAGCGGACTGGCCGGACTGGCCGCCTGGGGCCTGCTCGCGCTTCTCGAACGTAGCACGCAACGACCCCGCCAGATCTGGACAGCGGCCGCTCTCGTAACGCTGGTGGTGTCCCTCGGCGCGCCACTGTCCGGGCACGGGGTCAGCGACGCCAGCCGAGGCATCCTTGCCTGTCTTCACGTGCTCGTAGCCGTCACCCTCATCGTCCTGCTCGGCCGAACCGCCGCCGCCGGCCGCGGCGTTCCCAGCCAGTCACAGCACCGGCCCGGGCCAGCTGCTGCTGATGCCACACCCGAGCCAACCAGCCAACGTTCATAGCGCCGTCCCGGACGCCCCCACCTGCGGCGCCGACGTGAGCGCAGCGCCAGCGCCATCACTGTTCCCGCAAGCCGAACCCTCACCGGGAAACTTGCAGATGCGAGGCCATGCCCGCTCAGGAGCGTCCCGTATACCCGGCCCGGTGAGGATTCCCTCTGGGGTCCCCTATCCAGGACACCGTCTTCGCCCGCATCAGCCCGGCACAGAACGGCCTGTTCTGGTGCAGCATCGGCCACCACAGCTACGACAAGATCGCCGACCATAGCGGCGGATCTCGCGCGCAGGCCACCGACCAGCCCGGTCACTCAGTGTGACTCGGGCTTCGAGCCTGTCTTAGCGCCGGATCGCCGACTCTGGTTCGCGTGTTCATTTGGTGATTCAGTACCAGCGAGGTTGCCAGATTGCCTGTTCTGCACGAACTCCGGGCGAGTCTGCCAAGCTGCCAGGGACGCGCTGTCCGGGTGACCTTCCAAGCATGATCTCACCTGTTCCTGGACGCGGCGGCAAGCGCGCCAGTCCGGTACCGGGCGTTCCTCGCCTCGAACCACTGCGGACGGTCAGCCGGGGGGACATGACCCGTTTCGACCAGGCTCAGTCACTGAGCGTGGAGCGATCTCTGGCCTTGCTCTTCCGCAGGTCGCAACAGGCCGTGATCCGGTGCTTGCCCGGGCGAACAGGTACCTCACCGGTGGGCGCACCGCCTGATGGCGTAGTCGCGGTGCTGATACTGGGAGCGATCGTGAACCAAGTCGGGGCTGCGCGTGGTTAGGGCCATCCAGCCGTTGAGTCTGCCGATGTCCCCTTGTCCGCCGCCCTGTGGCCGCTTGACAAGGGCTGGTCAGGAGGCCGGCGAGGGACCGCGTCCGCGACCACCTGTGCGGCGCGGCCCTCTTGTGGTTCCGCCGCGGGAGCAATGCGCTGCGCCCCGTGCACCAACGTTCCGCAGGGCTATCGGATCGTGGATCGCCGAAGGCGTCTCCACCGGCGCGAGACGTGGATTACCAGGTACACGACGAGCACGACAGAAGAGAGCAAGTGCCACCTGTCGAAAGGTAGTGGGAGGACGGGCAGGAGCAGTGGGGCTCCCCGATTCCAGTCGAGAATCCCAGAAACCACGACGTTGAGCGTGACGAAGGCGAGGATCGCATCCGACGCCAAGAGACGTAGCTCGCGCACGACCCGCCGGCGAAAGCCCCGGAGCCGCGTGAACATGCCAGCGATCCGGTGGCGGCGCTGCGCCAGGTGGACAATGACCAGGCCTGCGAAGGCCAGCCCCACGTCGGCATGGATGGCGTTGCGGATGTGCAGGAGTTGCAGGGTTCCGAGTGCCGCGGCGGCGAAGACCAGGAGGCCGAGGTGCACAAGCCAGCGAGACCTGAGACGCCACGCGGTCCGCGATCGCGCCCGTCGTTCGCCCGGGGAGCCAGCCGCCCTCCCCCGCGCGGCTCCTTGGTTCTCGGCCTCCATAGATGGCTCCTCGCATTCTGGGCGCTCCAGTCGTCTGAGGTCTCCGGCCACACGGCCATCGCGACCGATCAACTCATCGTCGTCGCTTCTCTATTGCGTTCCGGCGCCAACGAGTTCACCAACGCAGGAAATTACGGGAACATCCTCAGCTGCATCCGCGCATTCGACCAAGGGCAGACCAGCATGAGCGAACATTACGACCTCTCTCGCCGGGCTCGACCCGCCGACGCTTGCCCCTCACGCTGCCGTCCGCGGTCACCGGAAACCGCTCGACCGTACGCCCGCCCTCGCTGACCTCGGCCCATACACGGGAACGCAGTTTGGCCTGATATGCACCGAGTCACCACCGGCCCGGGACCAGCGTCGCCACTCATATCGCTGACTCGGCACCCTGATGTGATAGGGAGACCGCCGGGCGAGCGGCACAGAATGGCCGGTTCTGCTGACCGGCTAATCAAGTCATAGGCCGCCGCGTGCGCGACATGCGGCCGCATAGCTGGCGTCAGTCGTGCCCGGAATATCCTGGCCCGTGGCCGCGCCCGGGTCGCTCGGCTGACTCAACCCACCCGGTAAAGGAACTCCCGCGAGCGCTGCACCACCAGCGCCGTGGCGTCCGCGTCGTAGGACGGCAGTGAGCTGTCGGTGAACAGGTGCCGGTCGCCCGGGTAGACAAACAGCTGCGCCAGCTCGGGGCCGACCGTCTCGACCAGCTCGCGGGCGGCGCCGATGTCGCCCTCCAGCGCGAAGATCGGGTCGGCGTCCATGCCGTGGATCTGGACCGGGACCCCCGCGGGCCACGGCCCGAACGCCCACTCACCGGTAATCGGGATGCAGCCTTCGTAGAGCAGCGCGCCGCGGGCGCCGGGCCGGGTCTGGGCGAGTCGCTGCGCTGCCATGACGCCGAAGGAGAAGCCGGCATACACCAGGCCTCGGGGCAGGCCGGCCATGGCCCGGTCGGCACGCTCGCGGAGCACCTCGTCGCCGATGCGCTCGGTGAGCGCGGCGCCGTCCTCGATGGTCGCCGGCCGCTCGCCGCCGAACAGGTCCGGCGTGTGCACGATGTGCCCGTCGGCGCGCAACTCCCCGGCAAACACGCGCACCCCCTCGGTGAGCCCCTGCAAGTGGTGGAACAGCACGACGTCGGCCATCTCGATGCTCCTCTCATAAGACCATAATTATCGAATGATCCACGATCATAGTACGATCTGAATATGCCGGCCAATGAGCAGATCCCCGACTACGACCTCGACGACATGGTCGTGGTCACCGCGCCCGGGCAGCTCCGCGCGCTGGCCGACCCGCTGCGCCGCATCCTCCTTGAGCTGCTTCTGGAGCGAGCCGCCACAGTCACCGAGATGGCGCAGGCGGTCGACCGCCCCAAGAGCACCGTCGCCTACCACGTCAACCTTCTCCTTGACACCGGTCTCCTCCGCGTCGTGCGCACCCGGCGGGTGCGCGCAATCCAGGAGCGGTACTACGGCCGGGTCGCCCGCACCGTCTACATCGGCGCGCTCAGCCGCCCCCAAGACAAACAAGTCGTGGCCGCCATCAACGGGCTCGCCGAAGCAGCCGCGGAGGCCGCCCCGGCCCACGCCGCCGACCAGCTGCGGTGCTCCCTCGTGCACGCCCGCATCCCGGTCGAGGAGGTCCGGAACTTCTGGGCGCAGGTCCAGGAACTCACCCGCCGGTTCGCCCAGATCCCCCGGGCGGGCGACCAGGTCTACGGCTTCGCCGCCGGCCTCTACCCCACCGACGCTCCCGCGCTCCCCGACGCCGATCACGACCGGACCGGCTGACGCGAACCAGCGCCCGCACCGACGCCGCCACGTCCGCAAGCGTGCAGCGGCTGCTGGCGGCTTTACCTGAGCGCACAGATCGCCCATTCAAGTGCGCCATTCACCGACAGCCAGCACATCGAGAACCATGCATAACGGCGGCTCGCGGCAGATGGGCGCAAGGATCGACGAGTTCCCTTAATTGCCCCGACCAAGTCCTCGACCGGGACGTCCGGGTCGGGCGCAGACCAGGCCGATCGTGTGGATGCCGAGGTGCCGCAAACTGTTGTTACCGGCTCATGGAAGCATCACTGTGCGAGAACGGCGCCGGGCGGCGGGATCAGATCTTGGTTCGCATGACCCACCGCCACTTCGCGATCTTCCGCACCCGCGTGAAGCCGTATCGCGCATACAACTCCTCCGGTCCTGTGTGCAGATAGGCGCCACGCTGCGGCGGCCGCTCCTCGGTCTGCTCCGGATAGGCCTCGACGACGCCGCCGCCGGCCCGTTTGATCTCGTCGAGTGCCGCCGCGACCGCAACGGCGGCGACGCCCTTACCGCGGTCCTTCGCGTTGGTGAAGATGCAACCGATCCGCCAGTCCGGCAACTCGGCTAGGCCCTTTTCATAGGCCTTGGCGTTGTTGATGGTCGCCACCTCGGCCGGTACTCCGAACTGGCACCAGCCGACGCAGCGCTCACCGTCGTAGACGAGCACCTGGTGGACCGTTCCGCGCGTCACATGCCGACGCTTCAGCTCCCGGTTTCCTTCGCGCCCGTGGCCGACGCCCTCCGGGTGGAAGCCAATGCACCAGCACCCACCCCAGACGCCGTTGTTAGTCTCGACAAGCGCAGCGAAGTCGTCCCACGTCTCCGGCGTGAGCATCCGAGTCGTCATTGTCATACCCATAGCGTGCCAGAGCGGTCCCGTCCAACGCGCAGATCGATCTATAGGGCGAAGTTCAACAGGCCATCTCCGTGACAAGATCGCCGAGCAGATCGGCGGATTCGGCGTGCCAGGCGACCTAAGCAGCCGACCACGAATCGTGTTTTACGGCGCGGAGGTTCATGCCTGCCGAGTGCGTGAAGGGCCGCGTCGAGTAGCCGGATTGAGGCTTGGCGGAGCGTTGGGGTGCCGAAGGCGTGGGTCCAGCGATCCTCGGCGAGAAGGTGATCGCTGATGACGAAGGCGGCGGCCACATCGACGCTGCGGTATTGGCCGACGGTGAACAACGCTGCGGCTTCCATCTCCACGCACACAACTCCCTCGGCCTGGTAGCTGCGCGCCTCGGCCACCGTCTCCCGGTAGGGAGCATCGATGGTCCAGGCCAGGCCCGACTGCGGGGCAGTCCCGCCGGCCGCCAGCGCCTGAGTCAGCCGGCCGGTGAGCGTTTCCGATGGCCGGGCGAACTTCTCGGCCGGCGCGTAGTGATGCGACACTCCCTCGTCGCGGATCGCGCCGGTGCACACGACTGTGTCGCCGAAGCCGCACCGTGGTTGCAGGCACCCGGCCGCGCGGATGGAGATGAACTCCCGGGCGCCGAGGGCGATGAGTTCTTCCAGCACTGTCGTCGCGGCCGGCGCCCCGATACCGAAGCCACCTGCGACGGCGACGGTGCGGGCCCCCCTGCGGGCTTGGTGATGCCGGCGCGGCGGGCCGGCCGGCGGATGATCCGGGCGGCGCCGTGCCGGCCCAGCCGCCGCCTGTCGCCAGTCTGGAAGATCGGCCCTTCGGTGCGCTCGCCGATCGCCAGGTCGATTGCCCGGGCGGTACGCGGCGCCAGCGGGATGGTGACGACCTTGCCGCCCTTGCGGGTGATCACCAGGGTCCGGTGGCCGCGTTCGATGCCCAGGTTCTCGATGTCCGCGCCGGTGGCTCGGAAACCCGCAGCCCGTTCAGCGCCAGCAGCGAGATCAGCGCGTGCTCCGCCGCCGTGCCGAGCCCGGCGGCGACCAGCATGGCGCCGAGCTCGCTACGGTCTAGCCCGGTAGCGTGCGATTCATAATCCAGGCGGGGACGGCGGACGTGCGCCGCCGGCGAGTGATCGAGCAACTCTTCCTCGACCGCGTACTTGTAGAACCCGGCGATGGTGCACAGCCGACGGGTCACCGTCGCCCGGGCCCGGCCTCTTGCCTCCAGGTCACGGGCAAAGCACTCGATGTCGGCCCGCCGGGCCCGGAACAGCTGCAGGCGACGCTGCTGGCACCAGGCGGTGAACTGGCGCAGGTCCAGAGCGTAGGCCTCACGGGTCAAGCCGGTATACCCGGCCAGGAATCCGGCCAGCGCCAGCCGCTCGGCGTTGGTGAACACCGGCTCGGCGACAGCAACCGCGGTGCAACCAGGTGTCTTCGCTTCGTCATCGCTGCTGCCGTCGACCTCGTCGATCTGCGGTCGCAGCATGGTGCCGTCGGCTGCGGCCCGGAGCTGCCAGGTGAGGAACGTGGGCGGGTCGTGTAGCCCGGACTGGAGCAGGTAGGACAGCTGTCGCGGCGGCTCGGTCCGCAGGATTATCAGCGATTTTACCTGGAGCCCGTCACTCGGGCCGCGATCGTGTCATTGAATCGACTCGACGCGCGCGCCAGCACCCGCGGGGCAGCGGTTTTCGTCTGGCTGCCTCGCGGCTCGGTGCGGTACCGTCCGCGTACCCGGCCGGTTTCCGTACTTAAGCATCCCTGAAGCGGAGCGTGAGGCCGCCGAGTAGCAGTGCCGCGCCTGCCCAGATGGCGAGGACGCCCAGCCCGTCCCATGGGCTGATCGGGAGGTTCCGCAGGCCGGTCGTGGCCTGTATGGCCAGCCCGGCGTTGGTGGGCGTCCAGCGGTCGAGCCGGTGCTGCCAGGTCGGATTGGTGACGAAGGCGAGCATGATTGGGAATAGGTATAGCACGGCAAGCGCGGCCCCGATCGACACCGCCGAGTCGCGCACGATGGCCGCGATGCCCAGGCTCAGCAGCGCGATCAGGGCCAGGTACAGCACTGATCCGCCTGCGGCGCGCAGCACCGGGCCGTAACTGAGCGACACCGGATGGAAGCCACGGGCGGTGGTGAAACCGTGGCCGGGCAGGATCAGGTTCCCGGCCAGCACCGATCCGAGCACCGCTACTGCGCCAGCGGCTAGCACCACGCCTGCGGTGATGATCGCCTTGGCGGCGTACATCTCCAGCCGCCGCGGCATGGCCGTCAGCGTGACCGTGATCATGCCGGTGCTGTACTCATTGCAGACCGTCAGCACCGCCAGGATCGCCACTGCCGCCTGGCCGAACTGCACGCCGGCCAGGCTGAGCTTGGCCGGGTCCGCCGCGCACTGCATGCTGGCCGGGCAGCGGGTTGCTCCGACGGCGGCGGCGCTGACCGCGACCGTCAGTGCCACGATGCCGAGGAGCAGCCAGCTCGGCCCGGAGACCGTGCGCAGTTTGGTCCACTCGGCGTGCAGCGCGTCGCTCATGCCCAGTCCGCCGGCTCGCGGGCCGGCCATCGTCCCCGCCCGTTCGGCCGTCATCAGCGAGCTCATGCGTCCCTCCGGCGCAGCAGTACATAGGCCAGGGCCAGCGCCGCGGCGGCCCAGCAGCACAGCACCGCGAAGCCGGCGAACGGCGACAGCGGATAGTAGCCGCCGGCCGGCGAGTACACGCTGGTCACCTGGTGGTACAGCGGGACGCTCTGCTGGATGGCCAGGCCAGCCGCCGGCGTGATCCGCAGCAGCAATGCGGCCGGGCCGGACGGCAGGATGTTGAAGGCGGACAGCAGGAACGGCAGCACGACCGCGGCGGCCGCGATGGTGATCGTCGCGGCACTGCGCCGCAGCACGGCGCCGAGACCGACCGCGAAGGCCGCGGCCACCGCGAGCAGCGCCGCCGTGCCGGCCACCACTCGCACCTCGGTCAGCGTCGAGACCGGGAGCACGACCGAGCCATTGTTCTGTTCCAGCGGCACGCCGAACGAGATGGCAACGACGGAAGCCACCAGGCCGACGGCGAACGCGACGGCAGCCGCGACGATCGCCTTGGCCGCCAGCACCTGCCCGCGACGCGGGGTCGCGGCCAGCGTGGTGCGGATCAGGCCTCGGCGGTACTCGGTGGTGAAGAACATCGCCGCCACGACCACGATCGCGATCAGCCCGATGAACGCGCCCGCCAGGCTCTGCTCGATGGTCGCGGTCGGGTACGAGCTGGCGGTTCCGGCCACGACCGGCGCGATGTCACCGGACCCGGTCACAGTGAAGGTGCGGCCCGTGTGCGTGAATCCGGCCGCGCGGGGTCCGGCGCCCGGCCCGGCATGGCCGGCCGGCACGCCCGGGCTGCTGATCGGGCCGCCGCCGCCGACTGCGGCGGCCGTCCACGTGCCGCCCGCTGGCGTGCCGGACGCGGTGACGTCGCCGAACACGCCGGTGGCCTGAGTGGGGGCGTTCTGGTTGCTCGACCCGCCGAACGAGGTCGAGGTTTGCGTGTAGTTCGGCGAGGTCGCGAACATGCCTACCTGCACGGTTGCGGGCAGGCCAGTCAGCTGGACGGTTCCGACCTTCATCCATTGCGTGCCGTCGGCTGAGTCATAGCCGGTGATCGTGTCGCCGGCCCGGGTCAGCCGTAGCCAGCGCGGGTGCGCGGCGGACACGCTGCCGGGCAGCCCGGCGGTGTCTGCGGTGTAGTCGTACTGCATCCGGACGCCATTGCTGCCGGTCACCATCATCGCGGCGTAGGCGGATCCCTGCTTGGTGTTCTGCTTGATGATGACCCCGGCCTTGGACCAGGGCATGAGCCCAGGCGTCATGGTCGGCCCCGAGCCGCCGGCCGGCACGCCGCCGTTGCTGCCGAAGTCCGGGTGCCCGCCGCTGAGCGAGAGCACCCGGACGGTGATGCTGCCGTTCCCGGTCAGCGGCTGGTGCGCGAAGTTGAAGCTGTCGGTGACAACCTCGCCGCCCGGCCCATGGGGGATGTAGGGCAGGCACGCCTTGCCGCTCAGCGCCGGCCCGGTGTTGGTCTGGCAGGTGTTGCTGCCGTTCCCGGCGGCGAACAGCCCGACGAACACGATCAGCAGCGCGGCGATGAACATGCCGATCACCCAGCCGCGCACCGTGCGGAACTTGGTCCACTCCGACCGCAGCAGCGGGCCGAACCCGGCGCGCCTGGCAGCAGCCCCGGTGGCCGAATGCGAGCGGGGAATAGAGACGGTGCCCGTGGTCATCGCGCGACCTCCCCTGCCGGACCGGTGACCGGATCGGCGGGATGGAACTCGACCGCATCCCTGGTCAGCTCCATGTAGGCCTGCTCGAGCGTGACGCGGTGGGCGGCCACCTCCGAGAACGGCACTGCCTTCTCGCTGAGCAATGTGACGACCCGCTCGGCCGGCAGCGCCGGAGATCGTGAGCGTGTCCTGGCCGGTGGCGGCGACGGTGGCCCCCGTGGCCTCCAGCACCGCAGTCGCCGTCGGCCCCGCAGCCGTGCGCAGGGTCACCCGGTCACCGGACGCCGCGGCCAGCAGGCTGGCGACGGTCGTATCGGCGATGACCTTGCCCCGGCCGACGACCACGAGGTGGTCCGCGGTGTCCTGCAGCTCGCTCATCAGGTGGCTGGATACCAGCACCGCCCGGCCCTGAGAAGCGAGTGACCGCAGGAATCCGCGCATCCACACGATGCCCTCGGGGTCCATCCCGTTGAAGGGCTCGTCCAGCATGATCGCCGCGGGGTTGCCGAGCATGGCGGCGGCGATTCCCAGCCGCTGGCGCATGCCGAGGGAGTAGCCGCCTGCCCGCCGCCGGGCAACGTTATTCAGCCCGGCCTGCTCGATCACCTCATCGACGCGCTTGGCGGTCAGCCTCTGCGAGTGGGCCAGCCACAGCAGGTGGTTGCGGGCGCTGCGGCTCGGCTGCAGCGCGGCCGCGTCGAGTAGCGAGCCGACCAGGCTCATCGGCTGCCGGATGCTCGCGTACGGTTTCCCGGCGACCAGCGCGGTGCCCGCGTCGGGCGCATCCAGGCCGAGTATGACCCGCATGGTTGTGGATTTGCCGGCCCCGTTCGGGCTGACGAAGCCGGTCACCTGGCCGGGCTGGACGGTGAAGGTCATCCCGTCCAGCGCCAGCACCGGGCCGAACCGCTTGCGCAGCCCGCTGACTTCGATCGTCGCCACCACTTGTGACCCTTCTCTCTAATCGTTGACGCTCGCCGGCGGCTCGTGACCCAGCCTGGGTGCGGGGCCGCCAGTCGCGCGATCTGCTGTGACCTGTTTCTACTGAGCCGGCCATAACATGGGCCGCACAGCTGCTGTTATCTCGTTGTTAGGCCTGACCAGGCATGCTGGAACCGGGGTCGAGCACCTGAACTGGGCACACACGGCCAGGGCAATATGACCGGCAGGCTGCGACGAACCAGGGCCGCGAGGAGGGACGAATGCGGGTGGGGCAGCACCGGGATGGTGATCGGTTGCGCCGCCGGATCCGCATTCCGGGTCTGGCCCGGCGCACCATCCGGCTGCGCCTGACCGCGCTCTACGGCGCCCTGTTTCTCGTCTCGGGCGCCGCGCTGCTGGCGATCGCCGGCGGCGGCTTCGCCGTCATCCGCTCCTCGACGGAAGGCAGCGGTTCCAGCTCCACTGTGCCGGCCCCGCAGTCCGCGGCGGCAAAGCTCGCCAGTGCTAACGCGCTCATCCGGCAACTGCGGGATCAGCTATCCGCGCAAGCGGGCACGACGCAGGCCGTGTTCTCGCGCGACCTGCTCATCGCCTCGGCGATCGCGCTCGGCATCATGACCTTGGGGTCCGTGGCCATGGGCTGGATCCTGGCCGGACGGGCACTGCGCCCGGTCCGGGCGATGATCGTGACGGCCCAGCAGATATCGGCGCACAACCTGAACGAGCGGCTCGCCGTGGCCGGTCCCGATGACGAGCTGAAGAAGCTCGGCGACACCATCGACGGACTGCTGCAGCGGCTGGAGGCCGCGTTCAATGCGCAGCGCCAGTTCGTGGCCAACGCGTCGCACGAGCTGCGCACGCCGCTGGCCACGATCCGGGCGTCGCTGGATGTCGCAGTGGCCAAGCCGGAGGGCGTGCCGCCGCAGACAATCGTCCTGGCTGGCCGGCTACGGGCCGAGCTGGACCGGATCGACAGCCTGCTCGAGGCGTTCCTTGTGCTGGCCCGCGCCCAGCACCGGGTCCTGCCCGGCCACGCCGTCCTGCCGCTTGATTACATAGTCAGCGCCGCCCTCGCGGACCAGGAGGCGGCCATCAGGGCCAGGAACCTGACCGTCCAGGACTGCACGGGCCCGGGTGGCGCGTGGGTGCGGGGCAGCCAGGTACTGCTGTCCCGGATGGTGCAGAACCTGGTCGACAACGCGGTCTGTCACAACGAGGACGGCGGCTGGCTGCAAGTCACCACGCAGACCGAAGCGGGGCGGGCCACGCTGATCGTCGAGAACGGCGGCCAGGTCCTGGATCCGCAGCAGATCGACGAGCTGTTCCAGCCGTTCCGGCGGCTCGAGGAGGACCGGATCGGCACGGACAAGGGATCGGGCCTGGGCTTGTCGATCGTGGCCGTGATCGCCGAGGAACACGACGGCCGGCTGAGCCTGCTCGCCCGGCCCGGCGGCGGCCTACGAGCCTGCGTGGACTTGCCGGCCGCCAACCCGGCCGAGTCGACCGTGATCACCGGCGTGCCGGCATGAGGGTGCTGGTGGTCGAGGACTCCCAGTCGCTCGCCGAGGTGCTGGTCGAAGGCCTGCGGGATCAGGGCATGGCGGTGGATGCTGCGCACGACGGCCTCGAGGCGGCCGCCAAGCTCGACCTCAACCGCTACGACGTCATCGTCCTGGACCGGGACCTGCCGGGCATCCACGGCGATGTGCTCTGCCAGATGATCACTGACCGCGGTGAGCGGGCCATGGTACTGATGCTGACCGCGGCCGGAGCGCCGGGTGACCGGGTCATCGGCCTGGGACTTGGTGCCGATGACTACCTCGGCAAGCCGTTCCACTTTCCCGAGCTCGTCCTGCGCATCCGCGCCCTCGCCCGGCGGCAGCCATCAGCGCGGTCCCGGGTGCTGCGCGCGGCCGGGATCGAGCTTGATCCGCTGCGCCGCACGGTTTTCCGCGATGGACGGCAACTGGACCTGTCGGTAAAGGAGTTCGGCGTGCTCGAGGTGCTCCTGATCGCGGCCCCGGCCTTCCTGCGCGCCGAAGAACTGCTCGAGCAGGTCTGGGATGAGCACGCCGACCCGTTCACCAACACAGTCACCGTGACCATCGGACGACTGCGCCGCAAGCTCGGCGATCCACCGGTTATCTCCACCACGCCCGGCGTCGGGTACCAGATCAGCGAGCCAGCCGGGTAGGCGGCGTTTCCAGCCTGGACCAGGTCAGCTCCGGCCCGCCGTGGTGGTACCCGGCACCTGCGTCATGGCCTGGATGTCCTGCTGGGCGCCGAAGGCGATGCGCAGGCCGGCCGTGTTGGTGACGGTGAGGTAAGTGATCTTGCCCAGCCTTCCGGCGATCCTGCGGGCCGACCCCGCGCTCTTTCCCGCACGCCCAGACGTTGCGGCACCACCCTCCAATGATGCAGAGCATCCAATTCGGCGCCCCGATCAGCGGTCAGGCCGCCATGCCCGGATGCCGTGCATAACGAGGCGGATATTGTCCGAGGTGAAAGGCGGAGCCGGTCACAGAGAGTGACGTGCAGGGTGGCGGTTCGGATATGCTGCCGCGTTCGGCTGTGAGCTGGTGGTCTCTACGCGCGGCCGACTCGGCTAGGACTGCAGCCCGTCCGGCAAGGAAGGAAGGAAGTCAGGCGGTTGTGATGTCACGGCGGTGGGGTGCTCGCCTCGCCGGTTTGGGCGTGGCGGGCGAGTAGCTGGCGGTAGGCGCGGGCGTACGCGGCGGCTGCGGCGCTGGGGGTGAACTGCCGGGCGTAGGCCCGGCCCGGGGCAGGGTCGGGGCGCTCGCCGCCCAGGACGCGTGACAGTGCCCCGGCGAGGGCGTGCGGGTCCTCGGGCGAGACCAGGACGCCGCGGCCTTCGCCCAGGGTGCGTGCCAGGCCGTCGACTTCGGTGCCGACGACCGGGACACCCAGTCCCAGGGCCAGCACGGCGCTTTGCGACCACGACTCCTCCCGTGAGGGCACGACGTGCACGCTGGCCCCGGCGATGTAGCGGGCCGGCTCATAGGACCATCCCGGCAGATGCACGACGGCGTCCAGGCCGAGGGCGGCGGCCTGCCGGAGCAGCGGGCCGCGCATCGGGCCGTCGCCGACCAGGTAGGCGGGCGGCGGCGCGGGCAGCAGGGCGAGGGCCTGCACGAGCACATCGGGTGCCTTGTCGCCGCGGAACCGGCCGGCGAAGGTCAGCCGCGGCGTGGGCAGTCCCGGCCATGGCCTTGCGGACAGGCCTTCCACCGAGGAGCGCCCTGGGCGGAGCCGGCTGTCGTCCAGGCCGATCCGCGCTGCCCAGGCGCGCACCGCCGGCCCGTGTGTGAAGAACAGGTCGACCCGTCGTGCCGCATCTCGGGCCTGGCGCGTGTGGTCGCCGGCGGGCCAGGACATCTGGTTGTGCTCGCTGGCCACCAGCGGCACGTGTGGCGGCAGGGCCCGTGCCGCAGCCCACCAGGCGCCCACCATGTGGGCGTGCACCAGGTCGGCCCGGGCCAGCCGGGGGCCAAGCCAGTCGGCGAACTCCGGCGCGGGCGTCCACTGCAGGCTGTCGCGAGCCAGGACCTCGCTGACCCGGTAGGCGTCCGCGGGCAGGCCGTAGCGAGCGGCAAGCTCCAACCCTGGCGGGGTCGCGTCACCGGCGAGCAGGGTCGTCGCGATGCCATGCCGGCGCAGCGCCACCGACAACCACAACGCCGACAACTGTGCCCCGCCAGGTTCCAGCGCGCCCAGGATCCGGACCACCCTCATCCGGCCTCCTGCCTCGGCGTCGCCGCCGCTCGTCTGGCGCACCGCGCAAGCCCGCCTGCCCGATCGCGGCACGAAAGCCCCGGGCAGCACCCGCCACTGCCGGCGCGAAGACGAGCCCGTCCAGCGACACCCGCGGGCCCGGAAGCGGCCCCCGCCCGGCAACTATCATGATCCATCGCCTCAGCGGCACGCCACCGCGAACCGCTGCTTGCTCAGCCCGGCCACGCCGGCGTCGCCGGTGACGATCCGCGCTGGCCGGGCGGGCGCTACTCCGGCAATCGCAGGCCCGGCCCCTTGTCGTCAGCGCGTCAGGAGGCGTCGCGCCACCGTGGCGCCGGGCGGGTCCGGTGACGGCCGGCTTGCCCGAGTGCCAGACGCGGTGGGACGATCAAGATGCGATGCCCACGGACCTGACAGTTATTCTCGAGCACCGGCCGGGTGAGCTGGCCCGGCTGGGGGAGGTTGCGGGCGAGGCCGGGGTCAGTATCCGCGGCCTTGCCGGCTTCACCGGTGAGGGCAGGGGCGTCGTGCACGTGCTCTTGGACGACCGGGCCGTTGCCCCGTGCCGGGCGGCGCTCGAGCGCGCCGGAATAGGCATCGCCGACGAGCGCGAGGTCCTGGTGGTCGAGATCGAGGACCGGCCCATGGCCCTTGGCGAGCTGACCCGGCAACTCGCCGACGCCAACGTCAACGTCGAGCTTGCCTACACCACGTCCGGGGGCGTGAAGATCGTGATTGCCACCGATGACCTGGAAAGCGCCCGCGCCGCGCTGCAGTAGACGCAGGCCCATGCCGGCGCAAGGACTCGCCGCCACCAGCGCATGCCAGCAGACCCCGATCGCCAGGCCGCCGCCCGCTATTGCCGTTTCGGTGCGCCTGAATCAGGGGCGGGACGCCAGCCCGGGCAGCCGGGCGAACAGCTCGCCGCGCTTACCGGACGCTCGGCCAAGAAGCGCGGCCGACGGCCATGCGTGAATTCTGGCAGCCCCACCTGCCGCCAGCGCGGGCAGCATCTGCAGCCGGGGCAGCTCGTGTCGTCGCGGTCACCACACTGCGTGCCTGCGGCCGCACAAACGTAGCGGACACGCGCCTCACGGCGCGGGCACCGTCTCGGAGTCCATCACCGGCCACCTCTTCGCAGCAGATAACCAGCGCCCTGCTGGCCCAGCGCGAAAGCAAGCAATGACCGCAATCCTGCAGTGGCTTGATCTCCGCGATGTCGGCCCAGCGAGAGCGATCACCCATTGTCGACCCTGGCATGGCGACGAAAATCCGAACCGGCCGGGACTCCATGGCCAAAGGGTACTAATGCGGCAGTCGCCATTGGCTAGCTGACCAGGATAATTGCGGTATCGCGGGCGAGGCGTGTGCGCTGGTGGTGCCAGCGGGATCGGGCCTGGTGGCGGCGCCGCCAGGCCAGCAGTGCGCGGCGCTGCCGGGCGGGGGCGGGTGGGCGAGCAGGCGTCCGGTTTCGGGGACGGTGAGCGGGATCATGCCGGGGTCGGCGGGCGGGGGTTGGTCCGGGTGTGCGGGGGTTGGTCCGGGTGTGCGGGGGCGGGTGGCTGGGTGTCGGTGCGGCGCGGAGCAGGGCGGCGGTGACGGCGCAGATGGCCAGGGCGGCCATGACCAGCACGGTGTGCCGGGCGATCGCGACATACAGCCGGACCTGGGACTGGTCGAGCCCGAAGCAGTCCTTGCCGAACTCGAAATCTTCTTCGGCCGGCCAGCGCAGCCCGGCGGCGCGGATCGGCCGGGACGGGGATGCCGGCTGACCCTCGGGCAGGTAGCAGTAGCAAAAGGCAGGTTCGCGGTGGCCAGGTGACGGCGGATCAGCAGGTGGTGCCGCGCGGAGGCGGTGGCCAGCCATGCCCAGGCGTACCAGCGTTGTCCTTTGGAGCCGCTCCCGGCGGAGCGGACTTCCCAGCCGCGGCGGCGGCCCAGCCGGGCGGCGGCCTGCTTGCAGGTGAGGGTGAACCCGCTGGCAACGGTGAGGCGGAAGCTGCAGGGGACCCGCAGCACGTAGGCCTGATCGCGGTCTTCGCAGAACTCGCGTAGTTCGGTGCACGAGCCGTACACCTCGTCGCCGCAGACGAAGTCCAGCCGGACGCCGTCGGCGAACGCCTCGGTGAGGATGTCGATGGCCAGCTGGCCCTTGGTGCGGAAGGCCAGGCCGTCCGGCAGGCCCATGACCCGGGACGTGACCGGGTCATCGATGTGGGCGGCCGGGATCCATTCCCGGGCGCCGATCAGCGCGTGCCCGGTGACTTCCCGCACATACGACAGGTGCACGGTGTTGATCCCGTTGGCCACCTTGCCCACGCAGCCCAGGTACTGCCGTTTCACGCCGGCCGTGCGGGCGCCGGCCTTGACCTGGCCGGTTTCATCGATCGCGCCGACCGCCAGCCCGCGCGGCCGGCCGGTCTTGCGGGCGGCCTCATCCTGCCCGGCCACGGCGAACCGGCGCACCACCCCCATCGCCGCGAAGGTGTCCCAGACTGCCCGGTTGAGCAGCCGCTGCGTCCGGTCCGGCGTGGGGTCCCCCGAACGCTCGGCGATCCTCCACCCGTTCCGTCTCCGCAGGTCGCTCATCACCGCGGCGGCGTACTTGCCCGCCTGCAGCCACGGCTCTGTCCGCGTGAAGCACGGCCGCAGCCCTTCCAGCTGCTCAGCACGTTTCCGCGGCCCCAGCGCGGCGCCTATCCTGGCGGCGGCAGCCGCCTTCGATTCTGTTGTCCTCACAAACACATGATCGACAGGCGGCTGCGCTGCGCAAGAACGCTTCCCCAGCCGTGCTCAGGCCCAGGTCAAAGTCCGAACGGCAGCGGCCAGTGCCTAGCCGACGTTGGCCGCCAGGTCTTGATAGGCAGGCTGGAGCTCGTCCCACCGCGCCTTGCTGTCGCGGCGCTCACGCCCGGCGAGGCAGGCGGCGAGATCTTCGACATGGATCTGCACCCCGGCCCCGTAGGCGGCGAGCAGGTCCAGGGGCATGCCCCGTTCCTCCCAGACCAGGATGGTCTGGCCGCCGTCGGCGGTCAGCGTGGCCTCGATGACATCCTCGTCCGGCTGGCCCAGTGCCATGGTCAGCAGCAGCCGCCGCGGGGGCTCGCACGCTTCCACGCGCCCTGTGCCTTCCGATCCGCTGGCAAAAAAGCGAAAGCGGTACTCACCGCCGAGGCGGAGGTCGCCCGCGACCTCGCCGATCCAGCGGGCCAGACGCAGGGGATCGGTGAGTGCCGACCACAGGTCGTCGATATCGGTGTCGAAGCGGTCCTCCATGCGCACGACGCCCTTGCCATCTGCTGATCCCAGGCTGCCCAGGATGCGGGTATTGCTGGTCATCTGGTGCTCCTTCGCTCGCGTTTCCCCCGGGCCACCTCGGTGTGCAGGGCATCCAGCCGCTGCTTCCACAAGGCCCGGTACCGGCCCAGCCATTCATCGATCTCGGCGAGCGGCTCGGGGCGAAGACTGTAGACCCGCCGCTGCGCCTCCTGGCGGACCTCGACCAGTCCCGCCTCCCGCAGCACCCGCAGGTGCCGCGATACCCCCGGGCGGGCAATCGGCAGCAGCGCCGCCAGCTCACCCGCGGTGGCCGGACCGCCGGTCAAGGTTTCCAGCATCGTCCGCCGGCTCTCGTCCGATAGCGCCTGCAGGACAGCGTCCATAGCGCGAGTGTACCCAGATAGTTACGTAACTGGCAAGGTACATAAGCGATTCGCAAGCGCGCCATGCCACGCCAGCGAACCGGATGCGGGCGCTCCGCCGCAGGTCACGACCCCGAATGGCGACTGCCGTACTAGGAGGCCACCCGAAGCACTGACTGCGCTCCTGGAGAGGCCGTTCTGGCATCCGCAACGCGCTAGCAGGTGCCGTAACACGTGGCCTGGCAGGTCGAAGGTCAGCAGACTGGAAAGGAAGCCCGCACATGCCGCCGTTCGGCAGGTGAACGCGGACGGCAGGTTGCGCGTCTCCAGGGTGCCGCTGGTCTTGCTGGGGAGGTAGCTGTGGCTCTATACGGGCGGGACGATTTGGCCTGGGATGAGCTGGCGCGGGTGGGGCTTGAGTTCCTCCTCGAGCGAGCGCGACTCGAAAAGCTCACCTCCTACACCGGGCTCAATGCCACTCTGATGCGGCGTACAGGACTGCCTGGTTTTGACTTCAGCCGAGCCGACGAGCGCGCAGCAATGGGTCACTTGCTCTATCTGATCGTGGAGCTGAACCGGCCAACGACTGGACTGATGATCTCAGCGTTGGTGAGCTACTTGGGCGCCAACGATGCGGGTAGCGGCTTCTACGCTTATGCGCAAGATCTGGGATTGCTTCAGCGAAACGCCTCGGCCATGCAAAAGCTAGAGTTCTGGTCCAGGCAGGTCAAGGCGCTATATGAGTACTACGCCGCATGAGTACCACGCCGCGGTGAGGCCACCATGACACGTTGGCTCGCCCACGCGGGGCTTCTCTGCGCGTCCTCTCCTGCCGCAGTCCGGGACGGTGATTGTGGCACGTGGCCAGGTGCATGCACCGTGTCGCGTGGCCATCTGGGCCCGGGGGTTGTGATCAGCCGTCGCGGCCGGGATCGGCCGGCGGCGGCAGGTAACCCTGGCTGATCAGGTGCTGCGCCCCTGCAGCGTATGCGCCAGGATCGTCAGGCGCAGTGGTGGCCAGGCCATCGACGTACCGGTTGAACATGCAAAACGTTGCTGCGATCAAGACGGTGTCGTGAATTTCCAGGTCCGTCGCGCCGGTTGTGCGGGCCTGGGCGACGTGCTCGGTGGTGACCGCACGGCCGCTGCGGGCTACCGCCGCGGCGATCGCCAGCAAGGCTTTCAGCTTCGCTGACACCGGCGCGGTGGCAGGGTCGTTGCGGACCTGCTCCACCACCGCCATGCCCCCCGGCAGCTGGGCGGCGGCGCACGCCGAGTGCGACGACGAGCAGTACCGGCAGTCGTTGAGCGCCGACACATACGCCGCGATCAGTTCCCGCTCGCCCCGGGCCAGGGTGCCCGGCCCCCGCAGCAGCACCTCCGTCAGCTCGCCCAGCGGGCGGGCCGTCTGCGGGCGGTAGCGCAGCAACCCGCGGATCCCTGGCTCGGCGGAGGTCAGCGCGATGTGCGGCATGTTTGTTGCTCCTCACCTCGGCAGAAAACTGGGTATCGCCTGCAGCATCGATGCCAGGAAAGGCTCCGGTCAACAACCTCGGCTCAGCCACCGGGGCAGCCTGGCCGACGGGCAGGCACAGCGTCACCCTCCCGCACTCATGCCGCAGAGACGACCTGCATTGCCGAAAATAGTGCGTGAATCGCCGCTGCATATATGCCCGCAAGCGCATAGCCATGCATGGTTAATGTGATCAACTACGTCAGGGCTCGCGGCCACGTTTTCTTCAGCGAGCGCTCGGAACGCCGATTAGGGACGGCTGATACCGGTGCCATACGCGCGAATGGCGCGGTGCAGATCTGCGTGTTAGGTGCGCCGAATATGTTGTCGCCGCTCGCCAGCTTGGTCCGCCCGAGGCAATTGAGGTGCCATTGGCCAGGCTTATCACGGGTTGTTCCGGTGCCTGCGGTCACCAGAATCCGCAGTTCATTGGCGGCGACTGGGTTGTGTGGTGCGCCTTCAGGCTGGTCTTGCCGGTCCGATCCCGGTCGCCCGTTCTGCTGCAGAAAACTGCTCTTCAGATCCGTGCGCCTGCGCCGGGAAGCCGCCTGCCAGGTATCGGTCTGCCCGGTGCCAGGGCTCACCCCTCGGGTCCGGGCTGTCAGCTTGTGCGCAGTTCGTCGAGCACGCGCTGGATGCGCCGGGTGCGTGTCTCGGCGGTGCGTGCTCCGGTGATGGAGAGGACGTGCCGCCGCTGGTTGCTGTAGGACAGTGCGGCGAACCGGTCGGACGCGGTGGGGTCGGCGCGCAGGGCATCGGCGAGCTCGGCCGGGAGGTCGACCGTGCGGGGCGCGTCATCGCGTTCGAGGTTCACGGTGATGCTGTCGCCCGCAGCGATGCCCGTGGCGGCGCGTATGTCGGCGCTTACCGGGATCTTGGGCTCGCCTCGCATGGTGGTGATGGTGCTGGCGTAGCGCGTGCCGTTGATGGTGACGCTGACCGGGATGCGCTTGCCGCCACCCAGCGCGGCCACGGCCTCGTCGGGAACGCGGATGCCGGTAGCGGTCTTGCCGTCGAGCTGCAGGGTGGTAGTGAATTCCATGGTGGTTCTCCTGTGTCTGCCGTGGATGGATGCTGATGCGGCCGGTCAGGCCGCAGGGGCCGCGGCGCGGTGGTACAGGTGTGCGCTGACCAGCGCGAGCCAGGTCCAGGCGAGGATCACGGCGCCGGTGAAGGCCAGGACGCCCAGGCTGCTGGCGGTGCCCCCGGTCGCAATCCCCGCGAAGGCTGCGAAGAACAGCACTCCTGTGGTCAGCGAGAAGAACGCCCAGCCGAGCTGGCGCAGGCCGCGGAACTGCCAGGCCAGCACGAGGCAGGCGGTGATAAGGCCGAGGAAGCCGATGCCGCCGAAGACGATATGCAGCGTCCCGTGCCAGCTCGGGGTGACCGTGGGTCCGGGCGGGGTGCCGGCCGGGAAGCCGTCAGCGGGGTCGGCAATAAAGA
Source organism: uncultured Actinomycetota bacterium (assembly GCA_963778075.1). Classification (GTDB taxonomy): domain Bacteria; phylum Actinomycetota; class Actinomycetes; order Streptosporangiales; family Streptosporangiaceae; genus JASHPR01. The sequence continues at coordinate 1,168,501 of CAVZTJ010000003.1, forward strand.
AACCGGCGCCGACGAGGCCAGCGGCATAGACAACGAGGAACCAGCCGCTGGCGGCGTTTACCCGCTCCGTGCGCCGCTGGCGCACTACGCCGACGGCGGCGGCGCCGACCATTAGCCCGGTGAGCACGAGCACCAGCACGTGGATCCACCCGAGGGCGCCGTTGGCGAGCAGGCTCCAGTCGTCGTGGGCCAGGCTGAAGCCCGAGCGGGTGAGCGCCTCGGCCAGCGAGGCGGCGACATAGAACGGCCCGGTGACCACGCCGTAGCCGAGCAGCGACCTGGTGACCCGCACGGGTGCGGGCGGGCAGTCGGCGGCCGGGCGGCCGTTCTGGATAGCTGTGGTGGGCATGGGAGCACTTCCCCTCTAACTGAACTGCACTGACCAGTACACGCCCAGCACGCTACTGTACGGTACAGTTCAGCGTCAAGGAGGTTCTCATGGCTGGCCGGAAGGGCGCACTGATCCTCGACACCGCGCGGCAGATGTTCCTGGAGAGGGGCTACGACGCGACGAGCCTGGATGATGTCGCCGCTGCGAGCGGCGTCTCGAAGACCACCGTCTACAACAACTTCGAGGACAAGCAGGGCCTGTTCAGTGCGGTCGTGCTCTCGGTCACCGAGCGTGCGGAGCAGATCATCTCGGAACTGGGCGCCACCCTCAGCGGGGACGAGCCGGTAGCCGCACGGCTGACCGCTGCCGCCCGCGCCCTGGCCTACGGCGTGCTCAACCCAGCCGTCGTGCAGCTGCGGCGGCTAGCCATTTCCGAAGCCCTGCGATTCCCCGACATCGTCACCGCATACTGGGACCGCGCTCCGGCGCGAACACTGGCTCTTCTCACCGAATCGTTCACACGGATGGCCGCCCAGGGCGAGCTGGACACCGACGATCCCGCGGCGGCGGCAACGCTTTTTGCCTACGCAGTCCTGGGCTTGTACCAGGACCAGGCACTCCTGCAGCCAAGCCGCCCGCTGGCCCGCGCCGACCTCGACGAGCACGCCAACAAAATGGTCACCGCGTTCCTGCGGGCGTACCCGCCGGTCGCGCACCCCCAGGCTGTAGCCCGGTAACCCAGAACTCAGGTCTTCGCGCACGGTTGCCTTGTCCAGCAGGCCGGCCTGGCAGCGCTCTGCGGGATACGTCGTGGTCCGCCGTTTTCTGCACGCCGCGGCCGCCGGTCCTCGATGCCGCTCCTGAGCGGTTACGCACCGCTGGCGGGAACGGTGATCTTCGCTGCCGCCGCGGCCATGCCAGCCTTGCGCTGCAGCGAACCCGCAGGTCAGCCACCTATTCGCCGCTCTTGGAACGCCACCGGCGCTGGAAGTCAGCGGCATCGGCGCCGGCTACCAGGCGACCACCGGCCGCTGCGGCCCCGGCTCGGCAGCAGCACCGGCGCCAGCGCCCGGAAGACCCGTTCCACTGCGGCGCCCCCGTGCTGCTCCCGCCGCTGGGTGACGCGCACGAGCAGACCGCCAGGCAGCTCACGCACCTGGCAGAACGCGCCCGAGGCGATCAGCGGCGGGGCGCCGCCCAGCGCCCGGCCAGTCCGGCACGCAGATCGTCACCCAGAATAGCCGCGGAGCACTACGTGGCAACTGGGCACGGTCGGCGGGTCGAGGCCGAGCCGCTGGGTCGCCATGCCCAGGCGGTTCCTCCACCCCGGGCAGCCCGTCAGGGCGGTGAAGATCTAGCGGTATGAGTGCCGCGCCGAACACCCCGTTCCGTGCGCTATCGGCTGGCCCAGCGCCGGGCAGCAGCAACGTGCATATCGGCGGTTAGCGCTGGCCGACGATCCAGGCATGGTCACTGAGCGCATCCGGCCGACGCGTGACCTCAGCGGCCGGTGTGTTTGGCCGGGTGTCCTCCTGTGGAAGGCGTGCGCTGCCGTGGTGATCACCGCGCCCCCGGCGCTACTTCAGCCACGAAGCGGCTTGCCGGGGCAGTTGCGCCGGCCAGGCCACGTGCGGGGAACTTGCTTGGATTGTTATCGGGTGCCGACCAATATCGCGACATGGACGCGCTCGCTGAAGCGGTCTTGCGGGGCTACGGCTGCGCGGACCTGCTCGGCGAAAGCGGACCGCTGGCTGGCAGCCGGTATCCGGTTGCCCATTGCTGAGTAAACGCCGCCGACCACCTCGTCGAGGTCGAGGCTCGCGACATAATCGACGGCGGTGGTGAACACGTCGAACCCTGCCGCTGCCAGATCGTCCCGGTAGCGTTGCTGGCTCTGCTCGTCGGTGCCGCACGCATACGTCAGCGTGGTGCCCAGCCAGTGCTCAAGGAAATCACGCAGCGCCCGGGACCAGCCGGTTTGCTGCAGCCACAGCGGCGTCCCGTTGGTGACAACCGCAATACCGCCGCCCGGCCGCAGTAGCGGGATGGCGGCCCGGAACAGGTCCTGGTGGTCCATCCAGTGCAGGGCCTGAGCGATCGTCACCGCGGCAACCGACCTGTCTCCGAGCAGGCCTCGCAGTGCCGAGATATCGGTGTCGGCACCCAGCATCCACATCACGTTGCACACATTCGCGTCGCGGGCAGCTTGCCGGGCGTGCTGGAGCATGTCCGGTTCAACGTCCATGCCGATCACTGCTCGTACCTGCCGGCCTATCGGCAGGCTCAGCTGACCGGTGCCGCAACCCAGATCGACGGTCACGTCCTGGCCGGTCAGCCTGAAGGCGCCCGCGAGAGCGTCGATGACAGCGCTGGGGTATCCGTGCCGGTACCGGTGGTAGCAGGCCGCTGCCTGACCACCGAAGTCACGCTTCATGCCGTCACGATCTCATCTGGAATATTAGATGGAAACTAGCTCTGCTCACGGCCGAGACACCGGCACCCGCATTCGCGGGCAACGAGCGCGCTGGGCGCGTTCTATGAGCGTGAGGGCTTCACAGTGCAGCGGATCGAACCAAGCCTGTCGCCCCACCGGGACAGCGCTCGGGGCCGTTTGGCGCAGACGCTATCTTGCGCCATCCGCGCCGCGCTCAGATCACCCGTTCGCGGGCGACTCAGGCGAACTGATAGGACGCCCGGCCTGCCATGCAGAACGGCGGCTCGGCGCGCGGTTATTAGGGCTCTTCGCACGTAAAGCAATGCCAACCACGCGGCGCAGACAGCGGCGAAGTCGTATTTTATGCATCGCCAGCGCTCGGCGTGAACTTCCGCTCATGCCGCGTTGAGGTACGCCCCATCCGGCCAAGAGCACGTCCGGAGGGCAGACGCCCCAGATTGATTCATGATCATGTCCGACAGCGCGGGCTTGCCGCGTTCAATTCGCCGAGCATCAGCCGCCTGGTGCTGGTCACAGAACGCGTCCGGCGCTGAGTGGACGGGCGCGCACGCAGCCGCCGTTCGGTGTGGCCGACAGTTCCTCGCCGATCATCAGCAAGGGCACACCGATCGGGTCGATCTGCGCTTTGATGTCGTCCGGATCTGCATGTTGAGCGGTTGTGCAGCATTGCGAGGAGCAGGCGTCAGGAGACCGACGGCGGCCAGCGGTGCCTGCGCCACTCGTCCCATGTCGCGAATCCAGCCGGTGGGTCATCAATAGGTTCACTGCCGTCGAGTTCGCCTGGGGTTGGGATGTCGATGCTGGCAGCCCACTCGGCGAGTTCCTCGTCGGACATAGGCCACGTCGTGTGTGGCGCTTCGGTTTGACGCTGATCAACTCGTCTCCGCTGCTCGGCTGGGGTGAGTTCGAAGTAACGCATCTCCACCTTCGCGCCTAGGTCTGCTGCTGCCTGCCGCAGAGCGGAGCGCTCGTCCCGGCCCCAGAGGCCGTAGTCGATCACGACGTTGTTGCCGAGTTCGAGGGCGCGCAGCCCGATCTGGATGAGCCGTCCCTCGATAACGTCCGTAGCCGATGGCGGATTCTCGTGCCCGTACAGAGCCTTCACCCATTCGTCCTTCGTGAGACGAAGTGCTTTCTGCTCGATCTCGATGCGCCGAGCGGCAGTGGTCTTCCCGGTGCATGGGAGTCCCACAGTCAGGAACAGTGTTGGTTGTCTCACCGTCACCCGCTTCCGACCGAACGCCTCATCATTGCTGACATCCGCTCATGCCGCTGATGGAGAGTCGCCGATCCCTGCTGTTCTGGAGACGGTCAGGGTCTGAGCACGACCTTGCCGGTGTTCTGGTGTTGCAGGAGCCGGCGGTGGGCTGTTGCTGCTTCGGTGAAGGTGTAGGTCCCGTCGATGAGGGGCTTGACGCGGCCCTGGTCCCACAGGGCGAGAACGGCTTGGAGTTCTTCGCGGAGGATGGCGACCTGCCCCCACAGGTGGCCGACATTGACGCCGCTGATGGTCCGGTTGTGGTTCATCAGCCCGAGCGGTGTCAGCAGCGGTATGCCAGCCATCTGGGAGACCAAGCGTGCCGGGCGGCGCCGCTGCCCGCTGGCCAAGTTGGCGAAGCCGTAGGCGACCAGCCGGCCGCACGGGCGGAGTAGCTTCAGCCCTTTCCGCCAGTCATGGCCGCCGAGCGGGTCCAGCACGATATCCACGCCCTCGCCTCCGGTCAGCCGGGCGACCTGGGCGGCATAGTCGGTGGCGTGGTAGTCGATAGGGTGCGCGCAACCTTCGGCCTTAAGCACGTCGTGCTTGGCGGCCGAGGCCGTGCCGAAAACCTCCAGACCGTCCACGGTGCGGCATAGTTGCAGCACCGCCGTCCCGACCCCGCCGGCGGCCATATGTACCAGCACCCGCTCGCCGGGCCGGACGTTCGCGACGCGGAACAGCATGTGGTAGGCGGTGAGATAGTTGACCGGTATCGCGGCGGCTTCCTCGAAGCTCATCGCGTCCGGCATCGGCAGCACCTGCACTGTGGGCACGCACACCGCATCCGCGTGTCCTCCGAAATGCGTCAGGGCCAGCACCCGCTGGCCTGCCGCGTGGCCTTGGGTACCGTCACCGGCCGCGTCGATCACCCCGGCCACCTCATAGCCGACGACGCATGGCGGCTTGGGTGCATCGGGATATAGCCCCTGCGCGGCCATCACCTCTGCAAAATTCAGGCCGGCCGCGCGGACACGAATGCGGACCTGGCCCGGGCCGGGTTCAGGATCGGCCGTTTCCCGCACCTCCAGAGCCTCGGGCCCGGCATGCCTAGTGATCCAGACCGCTCGCATCGCCACATCCTCCGCAGTAGACACGGCACCAGAACTCAAGCCCGTTCCGCCCGCCGCTGGTCGCATTTATCCTCTCAAGCCCACCGGTAAAGGGTCCCGCCGTCTCACCGGCAATGTTCGGTCATGCACCGAGCAGCGCTTAAAACATACCATTTCAGCTAAGAAATCCGTAAATCTCCAAGTCGCCCATCTACAATGACGTCATGGGTCTCTTTCACCGCAGGGTTAAGAAGAATCGCGAGAAGGCGGCGGCCGAACCTCTTAAGGAGCAGGGCAGGACGGCCAAGGCACAGACGGAGGTTGCGCCGCGGGAAGCGGCCGGCGAGGCACGCCCCGACCCGGACCAGCCAGGATGGGGCGAGGTCATCGGCCAGCAAATCGGCAAGACTCGCGAGGAGCGCGCCAGCCAGGAATGAGAACCCCCGCTTCATGACGAGGATGTGACCACTGTCAGCGCTCAGGGCCGATGGCCCGCGACGGACGTCCGCGTAAGCGTCACCGCTCAAGGCCCGCAGTGCCCAGAGAGCGAGCCGATTTGCCTGGCATCAGGCCCCTGCGCAACACACACTCATGCCGCTTATGGTGCGGCGAGTCTTCTTTGGCTCGGCGTTCGGGCAGCATCATTAGCAGAGTCTCGAGTGCTGGGATGTGGCTGCGCGATCTGGTGCAACGCAGTGCGGACGTCAGGGGACGAAAATGAGGGGGTCACGATGAGCGAGGGGCGCAGCGCGGGATTCACGGCGGGATCGGTCCCGGAGGCCTACGACCGGTTCATGGTGCCTCAGCTTTTCGAGCCATGGGCCCGGGAACTGGTGGGCCGGGCGCAGCTGCGGAGCGGCAGTTCGGTGCTCGATGTGGCAAGCGGCCCGGGTACCGTTGCACGGCTGGCCGCCGCTGTCGTGGGCCCGGGTGGCCGGGTCGTGGCGAGCGACATCAGCCCGGCGATGCTCGCCCTTGCGGCGGTCAAGCCGGTCGATCCGGCCTGGGCGCCGATCGATTACGTGGAGTGCCCGGTGAGTGCGATCGATGCAGCCGAGGGCAGCTTCGATGCCGTTCTTTGCCAGCAGGGGCTGCAGTTCTTTCCCGATCGCGGGCGCGCCGTTGGGGAGATGTGCCGGGTGGCCCGGCCCGGCGGTGTGGTGATGGTCTCGACGTGGGCGTCCGAGCGCCCGCTGGGACTCTTCGGCCCCATGGCCGAGGCGCTGCAGGAAGCGGGCATGGCGGAGCCCTACCCGTATGCGTTCGACCCGCGGAGTTACACCCTCGGGGCCGCTGAGCTTCGCCGGCTCCTCTCGGGCCTGCGGGATCTGGTCGTCGAAACGGTGGTACTCGACGCTGTGTGGCGCAACGCTGAAGATGCTGCCACCACGCTGATGGGAACGCCTTACGGCCCGGGTATCAGGGCGCTGCCCACGGAGACGCAAGAGCGGGTGCGTACCTTGTTCGCCAGGCGGCTAAGACCATCGCCCGATGGCGCAGTCACGATCCAGACGGCGAGCCATATAGGGCGCGGCGCCAAATAGGGCGACCGGCGAGACGGCCATCATCCGGGCAAGCGGGAAGATCAGTTCTGGGGGGCCTCCGCGGCCTTCACCAGGCCGGCCACGATGACCGCGTACAGGTTACGCAGCGACCGGTACACCAGGCGGCCCATGATGGTACGGTCCCACGATGCGCCCCAGCGGATGAGGGTGCCGTCGGGTGACGGGGTCAGCGTTACCTCGGCCCGGTAGTTGCGCACCGGGATGCCGCGCAGGACGGTGTAGGCCAGCCGCTTGCAAGGCTCGACGTCGAGGATTTCCTCAACAGAGACGGGGTACCGCAGCCCGTACCGCTTGGACCCCTCCAGCCAGTAGACGGCGCCCTTGCCGTTCGCGGCCGTGTCGCCCTCGCTCCGGTAGCCGGCCTTGCGCCATGGTCCCCACTGCGGGTACACCATGACGTCGCTGAGCAGAGACCAGACGACCTCGGGCGGCACATGGGCAGTCTGCTCTGCCGCAGCTTCCACCTTGTGCATATAACAGGTTCTACCGTCCGCCGGTCACACCGTACAAGAGCAACCGAGTTCCGAGCCCGCCACCGTGACCCGCCCCGACCCGCGATCTCAGAGCCACAGATCGTCAACGCAGCATCCGCTCATGCGGATTGTGGTGACGTGCCGTCAGGCCTGTTCCGGCGGCTTCGCCGGACTAGAGCCACTGGATCCCTCGGGGGCTACCTTGTCCAGCCAGCAGATCAGGCACAGCACGTGCGGCCGTTGGTGCCGGCCCTGCTCGTGCTCCCACGCGAAGTGCGCCCCGCTAGCGACAAGCAGCATGTTCAGGCCTCCGCCAAAGGGAAGACCCGGCACTCTCGGTATCCGGCGGGGCATCGCGGTTCACCTGCCATCGATAAGGCGGGCGATCAGGGGTCGATCGCATCGCAGCCAGCCAAGTCCAGTGTGACACCGCGAGGCCGGATTAGGTGCAAGACCGGCCGACGCTCGTACGCTAGCCTCGCCGGGCCGCGGCTATGGGATAGGGATCTGCGAGACCAGGACCGCCTACCGGTGCGCCGTGATGGGACGGAGGGGTGCGACTGGGCGAAATGGTTTGACGGGGGCGCCGTTGCACCACAAGATCGTCGCCATGACGAGTCGCATATCGCACACGACGGTTGACGCCATTGACGCTTACGCGCAGTCGGTCTGGTGGTCCAAGGTTCTGGACTTCATCGAGGATCCCGACGACCCGAACGAGCCAGGCCACGAGCTGTGCCCGGTCATGTCGCGTGACCGCAGCCAGGTCCTGCTGTTCATCACGGTCCCTGACGGCGAGAAGAAGCTGAAGAACCGCCTGCACTTCGACCTGCGCCCGGTAGACGGCACACGCGACCTTGAGGTGGAAAGGCTGCTCGCGCTGGGCGCGTCACAGGTCGGTGACTTCCGGCGCCCCGACGGCAGGGGATGGATCACGCTGGCCGATCCCGAGGGCAACGAATTCTGCGTCATGCCGCCTGATCAGGCGACCTCGAGCCCGATCTCCTGACGATAGGGCGCATCGGGTCGGGGGGCGGCGAAGCGCCTGCGCCTGCCTATGGCTAAAGCAGTTGCTCAGGAATGCCAGCGGCGTTGCGATCCCTCGTAGTCGGCCAGCCGCCACATCATCGCCGACTGTGGCCTGATGGCATAGACCACATCGAAATCTGGGTCGGCCGCTGGCAGATACTGCCGGTCGTCCTCGTCGGAGTACTTCGCCGACAGGGCCTCGATTACGTCAGGGACCTGGGCGGGGGTTCCCTGATCCTCCGCAATGCCGCGGACGATCACCGCGTTCTCTCCGCTTTCCAGGTGCACGACAACTCGCGGGTCGGCGGCAAGGTTGCGTGCCTTGACCGTGCGGCGCTCGCTGTACAGGTACAACGTATGGGCGCGCCTGGTTACCACTCCCCATACCGGCGCCGCATGCGGAGCGCCCGACGGCAGTGTGGTGCAGAGCCAGTAGTTACGCGCAGCCGCCAGGCGAGCAGCGACGTCGGGCCAGGTAACGGTGTTGTCCGGCACGAGGCCATAATCGCACGCGCAGTTAAAGGCTGCGGACCATGACACTGGACAGCACGGCGAGCGGGTTCGCGGGAGCGGCCTGGGGGCTACGGGACGATGAAGGTGAAAGCGATCTTGGTGGTGTGCCGCGCCGTGGCAGTGACCCGCCGGCCTTGGGCACATGGTCCTTGCGCTGCGGGCGAGGGCGAGCATACGGCGTAGGTTCCCGGCGGCAGCTGGACTGAGAAGGAACCCGAGTTGCCCACGTGGACCGTGACCCGGTGCTGGCGCGTGCTGGTGAACCGTACTGTTCCCGGCACCGGCCGCTTACCCGGCGGCTGTCCACCCGGGCTGATCGGGCGTCCCTCCATTTGGAGCTTCCCGGTGACTGTGCCGCTGGCAGAGCCGTGCGCGACGGCGGGGGCGTGCGCGACGGCGGGGGCATGGGCGACGGCGGGGGCATGGGCGACGGCGGGGGCGCAGGCGGACAGCAGCACGATGACGGCAACGCCGGTTACGGCCTGCAGTCGGCTCATGGGCTTTCCTCGCGACTTGATTTCCGCTTGGACGCGCCAGCTCCGGCCCTGGTTCCCCAGGGTGCCGAGGCCAAATCTCTAGGCTTTGGCGGCCGCGGGTTGCGGCGCGTTGGGATCCTCCGGCAGTGGCGGAAGCTTAAGGATGGCGATTACAAGCCCAAAGAGCGGAACAACGATGCTCGCGTACCACTGGTGGTACCACGTCGTGGTCGCGAACCAGCCGCCCACGGCAAACACATACACGGCGATACCGAGGACGCTCATGCCGATCTGCGACCAGCGCACGATTTTGAGGACCCGCAGATCATACGGGATCGTCAAAACCAAAACGCCGACGAGCAGGCTACCGAGCCAGATGGCGTGGTCATGCTTGTTGGTCACGTTGCTGTCGATGACACCGGCCATGAACAGGTAGGCGGCGAGTACCTCAGGGGGGATGTACTTGACCACCTTCGTCAGGTAGTCGTCCTCGGAGGGCACGGCGACGCCGCCCGGCGCAGTTGTAGCGGCAGGTGCTGCCGCGACCACCCCGCCCGCAGTAGCCGCCTCTGCCTGCGCTGTATGAGCGGGCGCCAAGGCTGGGACAAACCCGCTCGGCGGATTCGCGGTCAGGGTTTTTGGGTTGCTCCTGCCGGGATCCATATACCTGTCGACATCGGCCTGAATAATGATGTTCCTGTTGAAGCCCATGCTCCCCCCAGGCAAGGCCGATGGCAGAGGCTCAGCGAGCCATTTCGGGATTTGCTGAACCAGGCAACCGGCGTGGCGGCCGTCATTCACACAGAGCAGCCGACTTAGCTCCTGATACGCGCCGCAGAACGGGTCACGCTACCAGCATCTAACCGATTCAGGCCAAAAAGAACGAAATGGGTTGCTTGCCCGGACCCGGTACGGCACTGTTGGGCCGACGCAATGGGGTGAAGGGCGGGAGCGCTATGCGCCGTGGCTGGTATGTGGTCGTTTTGGTCAGTGCCGGGGTGCTGGCCGCGGGCTGCGGCACGAAGGCGGAGCCCGACAACCTCACGGCCGCGGTGACCCGTACCGCCGGTCAGACCGCCAAGGTCTCGATGACGATGACGATGACACGCAGATGCAGAGCATGTCGGTGTCGTACACCGCGACGGGGGAGTACGACTAGCTCATCAGCAGCGGGCTGGCAAAGTCTGGCGGTTCGGCCAGCGGCTCCTCGGGTCCTCCGCAGGTGTCCGGAACGATCTCGGCCGCCCAGGCGACTGCCGCCGAGCAAAGGGCCCAAGATCACCGTCTCCTCGCTCCGGATCGTGTCGGCGCAGCCAGCGGGGAAACGCGCGGCGACCGTCCGGTTCACCGTGAAGGCGCAGGCCAGCTTCGGCGGGCAGAACATCCCGGTGTTCCCCAGGGTCCTGGCAGCGTTCAGTGGCTGGTGGCCACCAGAACGGCCGGCCACTGGTACGTGAACCTCGACCGCAGCGCCGCTTTGGTGTTCAGCGGGGCGTGCTCCGGCTGACTGGATGCGCTCGATCCGCCTGGAGACCGTGATCGCGGCTCCGATCGGCGACTGCTTCGGCCTGTCGCTGTCGGTCGACGCACATGCCGCCTCGATGCAGGCATCGAAAGAGCAGGCGATCGGCGGAGTGACCAGCGGGGTCATGCGGCTGGGAGACTCGGTCACCTGGCGCGCCCGTCATTTCGGCATCGTGTTCCGGATGACGTCGGCAATCACCGAGTACCAGCCTCCGAGCCGGTTCGTCGACGAGCAGCAGCACGGCCCGTTCCGGCGGTGGCGGCACGAGCATACGTTCACTCCTCTGGTGAACGGCCAGACCCGGATGATCGACATCGTGCAGTTCCAGTCACCGTTCGGCGTGCTCGGGTACCTGGCCGACAGCCTGGTGCTCGGTCACTACATGCCGCACCTGCTCCGGCAGCGCAACGCCTGGCTCAAGATCACTCTGGAAGAGCGAGCGCGGCCGGCAGGCTGAGGTGCCGCTGCGCGTGGTGCGCCTGGAGGTCCCACTGAGCTTCCTCGGGTGGCCGACGGCATGGGGTAACGGCGGGTCGCCGTCGGTCACGGCCGGGTCGCCGTTGACGCGGCTGGCTAGTGGGCTGAGCGCAGGTTGCCACGGCGGAGTTGCGCATTCTGAGCCCTTGCCGACCATGTTACGCACGAGTAACGTACTCGCGAGTAACAGGCGCCCGCCGGCATCGCAACGGTGGACCCCGCGGGAAGGAGCCCTCATCATGCGCAGACGCTTAACGCTGCTGGCCGCCTCGGCCGCGGCGGCGGTGGCCGGGATCGCCGCCGCCACGCCCGCGCTCGCCAGCCCGGCAGCCCCGGCTGCACCGTCCGACTCGACCGTCAGCGTTTCGTACCCGGTCACCGGGAGTACCTTCATCAAGGCGATCGGCTCGACCATTGGCCTCGGGCCCGGAACGCTAAGCACCACGGCGGACCTGACCACGTCCACGCTGACCGGGACGCTCACGCTCCCCCCGGCAACCGGGTCGTTCAAGGAACTGGGATTGATCCCGGTCACGGCGACGACCGAGATGATCCAGGACGGCACGGCCACCGGCACGGTCAACTTCACGACCAACGCCGTGACCACGACCGCCACGGACACGATCAAGCTGACCAGCCTGAAGGTGGCTGGCGTGCCGATCCTGGTGGGGCCGTCCTGCGAGACCTCGCCGGCGACCATCAGCGTGTCATCCCAGGCCGGCTTCAACGTGCTGAATGGCGGCACACTGTCCGGCACCTACACGATCCCGCCATTCGCGCACTGCGGGCTCGCCACCCTGCTGATCAACCTGACCCTGCCCGGGCCCGGCAACACGATCTCGCTGACGCTCGGCAAGGGCACCCTCGGCAGCTGACCGCGCCAAGCCGCCGTCCGGGCAACCGACACCCCCTTCCGGGCGGCTAACGGCCCAGCCGCCCGTTCCCGGTCAGCCGCGGAACGGGTGGCTGGGCTGCCCGGTCACCCCGGGCTCGCAGACGAACAGCGCCCCCGCGGACTCGCCGGGACCCGACGCGGTCGTGATGTAGAGCCGGTCGAGGCCGGGGCCGCCGAATACGCAGCTGGACACCCGCGCCGCCGCCGGGAGGTCCACGGTTCCGATCACGTTGCCGGCCGGGTCGTGGTGCAGAATCGCGTACCCACCCCAGACCGCGACCCAGACCCCGCCGTCCGCGTCCACGGTGAGGCCGTCGGGCACGACGTCACCCTCGCCAACCGGCGCGAACGGGCGGCGCCCGCCGATTTGGCCGGTAGCCGGGTCGTAGTCGAACACATCCACCCGGTTGACTTGCGAGTCGATGTAGTACATGAGCCGCTCGTCCGGGCTCCATCCGATGCCGTTGGAGGTGCCCACCCCGGTGACGAGCGTCGTGACGCTGAGATCCGGGTCCAGCCGGTACAGCGCGCCTGCCCCGGGACTCTCGTCGTCCGCCATTGTGCCCGCGTAGAACCTGCCCGCCCGGTCGCAGGCGCCGTCGTTCATCCGGTTCTCTGGCCGGTCCTTCTCCACCTCGGCGAGCGTGGTCAGTGTGCCCGATGCCGGGTCCAGGGCCATGAACCCGTCCCGGACCGCGACCACGAGCCCGCCGCTGGCGCGCGGGATCACGGTCCCGACCGGCTGGCCGGTATCCCATCTGCTGAGTGACCCGTCGGCGGCGATCTGATGCACCTGGCCCTCCGGTATGTCCACCCAGTACAGCGACTGGTCGCGGGCATCCCAGACCGGGCCCTCACCGAGCGTGCATACGGGCGCCTCAACCTGCGTCGGCTGCGTCGTCATGCCTGATCCGTCCCCCGGGTCACAGTTCGGCGAACGCGTCTTCGAGGATCGAGAGCCCCTCGTTGAGCAGCTGCTCGGAGATGACCAGCGGCGGCAGGAAGCGCAGCACGTTCCCGAAGGTCCCGCACGTGAGCACGACCAGCCCGGCGGAGTGGCACGCCTTCGCGACCTTGCCGGTGGCCGCGGCGTCCGGCTCCAGGGTGCCCGGCTTGACCAGCTCGATGGCGATCATCGCGCCGCGCCCGCGCACGTCGCCGATCTCCGGGTGCGTCTCGGCGAGCTTGCGCAGCCGGGGGAGCATGATGTCGCCGATCCGGCGCGCCATGGCCGGCAGGTCTTCCTTGCCCATGGTCTCGATCGCGCCGAGCGCCGCGGCGCAGGCGACCGGGTTCCCGCCGAACGTGCCGCCGAGGCCGCCGGGGTGCACCGCGTCCATCATCTCGGCGCGGCCGGTCACCCCGGCCAGCGGCAGGCCGCCCGCTATGCCCTTGGCGGTGGTGATCAGGTCGGGCACCACACTCTCGTGGTCGACGGCGAACCAGTCGCCGGTCCGGCAGAACCCGGACTGGATCTCATCGGCCACGAACACGATCCCGTTCTCCCGGCAGAACGCGGCGAGTCCGGGCAGGAACCCGTCTGGGGGCACCACGAAGCCGCCCTCGCCCTGGATCGGCTCGATTACGACCGCGGCCACGTTCTTCTCGCCGACCTGGGTGTGGATCAGGCTGGTGATCGTGTCCAGGGCGTCCGCCTTGCAAGCGGCGGGGCCGCCGGGCCAGCGGAACGGGTAGGCCATCGGCACCCGGTACACGTCCGACGCGAACGGCCCGAAGCCGTCCTTGTAAGGCATGTTCTTCGCGGTCATCGCCATGGTCAGGTTGGTCCGCCCGTGGTAGGCGTGGTCAAACACCACCACCGAGCTCCGGCCGGTCGCGTGCCGCGCGATCTTGACGGCGTTCTCGACGGCCTCGGCGCCGGAGTTGAACAGCGCGGACCGCTTCTCGTAGTCGCCGGGGGTCAGCCGGTTGAGCTCCTCGCAGACCTCCACGTAGCCCCGGTACGGGGTGACCATGAAGCAGGTGTGCGTGAACTCCGCGACCTGCTCGGTGACCCGGTCCACCACCAGCTCGGCGCTGTTGCCGACCGTCGTCACGGCTATGCCGGAGCCGAAGTCGATAAACGAGTTGCCGTCCGCGTCGAGCACGATGCCGCCGCCGGCGGCGGTTACGAAGATCGGCAGGACGTGGCTCAGCCCGCGGGCTACGGCGCGTTGCCGGCGGTCCAGCAGCTCCCGTGACACGGGCCCGGGAATCTCAGTGACGATGCGGCGCTCCTGAGCTAGCCCGGGACCGCCTCGCGGGGCGCTAGTAAAGGTCATAAGGCTGACCATAGGGCACGAGGGGTGGCAACGGCATCAGCAGGAAGCCCCCAGCTCGTTCTTGTAGATCTGGCCCTCTTTCATGATCAGCTTGAGGTTCCGGTCCGGGGCGGTGAGCACCCGGATGTCGTCCGGCGGGTTCCCGTCGACCACCAGGAGGTCGGCGTATGCACCGGGTGCCACGGCACCCACCTGCCCCACCATGCACAGCAGCTCCGCCGCCGTGGTCGTCGCCGCCCGGATCAGGTCGGCCGGCGGCTGGACCTGGGAGCGGATCACAAATTCCTGCAGCTGCTGGTCGTGCATGTCCGCGAACAGGTCGGTGCCGTACACAATCGGCAGCCCCGCCTTATGCGCCATCTCCAGCGCGCCCATCGCGCCGTCGGTCACCACGGCCAGCTTGTCGGCGATGTCCGCGGGCAGCTCGCCGGCCCGGGACTTGGCCGCCAGCGCGTGGTAGACCACGATCGTCGGCACGTAGAAAGCCGCCACGTACGTGGGCGGCCACTCGGCCGCCGCGAAATCCATCGCCACGGAGGCTGGATGAGTGTGCGCGTCGATCAGGCCCGGCATGAGCGTCCGCCCGGCCGCGTCGAAGATGAGCGCGTCGTCCGGGCCGGTCAGCCCGGGGCCGACGTCGGCGATCCGGCCGTCCTCGACCGCCACCGACTGCCCTTCCGCGAGCTCACCCCGCTCGGGGTCGAGCACCGACGCGTTCCGCAGGATTGTCACGCCCATGACATGCCGCCTTCCCGGCTCGGTTCCGCCCCTCGGAGACGTTCTGCCCCTGCCGCAGATGACAGGCAAAGAGCAGCATTTGATGACACTTGATAGATACTTGGCGGAGGTTACCTTACGATCATGTCCGGTAGCGGCCCAGGCCCTGTCTCTGAGCGGAGTGTGCGGCAGACGTGGAACAACCAACTCTCGACGAGGTCCTGGCGAGCTACGCGGGCAGCCGCCGGTTCGCCCTGGGCCGGCCCCGTGACCTGACCCTCCTTCCCGACCCCGGCACCGGCCCTGACTCCGACACCGGCCCTGGCCGCCTGCTGTTCCTGCGGGCGCTGGCCGCCGACGACCCCAATACCGCGCTGTGGTCGGTTGACCTGGGCACTGGCGAGGAGCGGCTGCTGGCCGACCCGCGCATCCTGCTCGGCAGCGAGGCCGAGGTGATTCCCGCCGCTGAGCTGCGGCGCAGGGAGCGGTCCCGCGAGTCGGCCCGCGGGATCGTGGCCTACTCGACCGACTCCGCTGGCCGCCTGGCTGCGTTCGCGCTCTCGGGCCGGCTGTTCGTCTGCGACCTGGAGACCGGCGACACCCGCGCGGTGCCGACCGGCGGGGAGTGCGTGGACCCGCAGATCGATCCGGCCGGCGTCGCCGTCGCCTACCTCAACGAGCGCTCGCTGCGAGTGGTCACGCTGGACGGCGAGATCATCGTCGAGCTCTCCGACGACGACCCCGAGGTCAGCTACGGCGCCGAGGACTTCGCCGCTGCCGAGGAGCAGAACCGTCACCACGGCTTCTGGTGGAGTCCCGACGGCCGGCACCTGCTGGTCGCAAGGGTCGACACCAGCGATGTGACCTCGGTGTGGCTCGCCGACCCCACCTACAACGAGGAGACGCCGGTCCTGTTGCGCT
This sequence comes from uncultured Actinomycetota bacterium, assembly GCA_963778075.1. Classification (GTDB taxonomy): domain Bacteria; phylum Actinomycetota; class Actinomycetes; order Streptosporangiales; family Streptosporangiaceae; genus JASHPR01. The sequence goes on from CAVZTJ010000003.1 coordinate 1,184,470, forward strand.
ACCCGCGGGCCGGGTACGCGAACGCGGTCATCCGCCTGGTCGTGGCCGGACTCGACGGCAGCACCGTCGCCGTCACCGGCGGCCCGGACGAGCGGCTGCCGTATCTTTTGTCGGCCCGGTGGGAGCGTGGCGGCCCGCCGACCCTGGTGCTGCTCGAGCGTGGCCAGCACCTGGCCGAGATCCGCACCGTCGATCCCGGCACCGGCGAGACCTCGCTGGTGCACGCCGACACCGACCCGGCCTGGCTGCAGCTGATGCCGGGCACTCCGGCCTGGCTGCCTGACGGTCGCCTGCTGCGCTCGGCGATCTCCGAGGACACTTACCGGCTGTTCGTTGACGACCAGCCGTGTACGCCCCCCGGCCTGCAGGTGGCCGGTGTGGTCGCGGCCGGGGCACGGACGGTGTTCCTGGCCACGACCGAGCCGACCGAGCAGCACCTGTACGCGGTCGATCACGCGACCGGCGAGATCGAGCAGCTCACCGCTGACCCTGGCGTGCACACTGGTGCGCTGCGCGGGGGCCTGCTCGCGGTGTCGTCCGAAACCCTGGACGGCGACGGCGTCACCGTTCGCGTCTATCGGGAAGGCCGGCTGCTGGCCACCGTCGGGTCACTGCCCAGGGAGCCGGCATTCGTGCCGCAGGTGACCCTGCTGAGATCCGGCGAGCGGGAGCTGCGGACCGCGGTGATCTTCCCGCGGGATGGCTGCCGGCCGCCGGGGCCGCTGCCGGTCCTCATGGCGCCGTACGGCGGCCCGAGCCAGCAGGTGCTCAAGGCGCGCCGGCTGTTCAACGAGCCCCAGTGGCTGGCCGATCACGGGTTCGCGGTGGTCGTGGCCGACGGCCGGGGTTCGCCGGTCCGTGGCCCGGCGTGGGACCGCGCGTTCTATCTGGACGTGGCCACACCGGCGCTCGACGACCAGGTGGCGGCGCTGGAGAGCGTAACGGCCCGTTATCCAGGGGAACTGGATCCGGGCCGTGTCGGGATCCGCGGATGGTCGTTCGGCGGGTACCTCTCGGCCCTCGCGGTGCTGCGGCGGCCCGATGTGTTCAGCGCGGCGGTGGCCGGGGCGCCGGTCAGCGACTGGCGGTACTACGACACAGCGGCGACCGAGCGCTGGCTCGGCCATCCGGACGAACATCCTCAAAGCTACGAGCGGACGTCGCTGCTTCCGCTGGCGGCGGGCCTGACCCGGCCGCTGCTGCTGATCCACGGCCTGGCCGACGACAACGTTCACCCGCGGCACACGCTGCTGCTGTCCGCAGAGTTGCTGGCAGCCTCGCGTGAGCACAGCACGCTGCTGCTGCCCGGGGTGACGCACATGGTCTGGCAGCCGCCGGTCATCGCCGGGATGCTGCGGGCGCAGGTCGACTTCTTCAAACGCTGGCTCGCGGCGTGAATGCACCGGAAGGCGGCCTGCAGCCCGTCTTTTGGTACATCCACCGGCGCCTCATCGCGGCCGTCAGGCAAGGGCCGACCGCGGCTCGCGCAGCGGGGCCGCGAACACGAATGACAGCACCGGGAGCGCGACCAATGCCGCGAGCGCCACGGCGAGCCCGTAGCGGTCGGCCAGGAACCCGAACAGCGGGGCGGCCAGCCCCCCGAACGAGATGGCCAGCCCCAGCGTGACGCCGCTGGCCGTGCCGATCCGGTTCGGCAGGTAGTCCTGGCCGAGCGTGACCTGCACCGCGAACGGCAGGTAGAGGGCCAGCCCGGACAGGATCGCGGCGGCGAAGGCGACCTCGACGTCGGGCGCCGCCGCCAGCAGGATGAGCGCGGGGATCGCGCAGGCGTAGCCGAGCCGGACCGTGGCCAGCCGCCGCCACCGGTCCGCCAGCCAGCCGCCGGTCAGCGAGCCGACAGCGCCCGCGGCCACGAAGGTGGTCAGCGCCGCCGAGCCCACCGCGGTCGGCTCATGGAACCGGCGAATCACGAACAGCGCGAGCAGCGACGCAACACCGAAGTAGGCGATGGAACGGGCCGTCACCACCGCGGTCAGCCGGGCGAAGCTGCGCCAGTCGTCCCGGCGCGGCTGGCCGTCGAGATCTCCGGCCGCGGCCCGCAGCGACTGCCTCGCCCGGTCAGCCTCCTGCGCCTGGCGCCAGGGGCGGCGGACGGCGAGCAGCGTGGCCATGCCGACGGCCGGGATGACCAGCAGCGGCGTGCCCCGTAGCCCGGTCACCAGCAGCACCGGCGTCACCAGCACCGGCCCGAGCGCGATCCCGAGGTTGCCGCCGACCGAGAACCAGCTCATCGCCTGGGTGGAGTTCCCGGCCACGCCGCGGGCGGTGCGGGTGGCCTCGGGGTGGTACGCCGCGACGCCCACGCCGGACAGCGCGATGGCCAGCCAGGTGATCAGGTAGCTGTCACCCAGGCCGGACAGGCCCACGCCGATCCCGGCCACGAGCAGGCCGGCCGCGATCAGCCAGCCCATCCGGCGCCTGTCGGTGATCACTCCGAAGGCCGGCTGAACCGCACTGGACAAGAACGTGGCCGCGAGCGTGATGCCGGTGAGCCCGACGTAGGTGTAGTGCCGCTCGATGGCCAGGAACGGAAGCAGCGCGGGCACGGCCCCCTGATACAGGTCGTCGACCGTGTGGGTGGCGGCCAGCAGTGCCAGGATCGGGCCGCTTCCGGCGAAGGGCCGGGTGGATTTGGCGGGGAGAGAGGGCTGGGTGGGGCAAGCAGATGTCTGATGACTTGGCCTGCGCAGCGGGAACGGGCGGGTCATGACGGCCTCACCGGTCGATCAGCGATCGCAAGTTGGCGGCGGTGGGATCGAGGTGGTCGTGGGTGGCCTGGGCGGCGGCGGCGGCGTCCCCCGCCTCGATGGCCGCGGCGAGCCGCGCGTGCGCGGCGTCCGCGTCGGGGCCCTGGACGGCCCGGTCGGACCGGATCGCGATGAGCGCTTCGCGGAGCACGGCCGCGAACGAGTCGAACATCTCGGAGAGCAGCGGGTTGTGCGCGGCGGCCACGACCGCGCGGTGAAAGGCCAGGTCGGCCTCGACGAATCTGGCGTCCTCGCCGCGGGCGCCGTCCCGCTCGGCCAGGCTCGCACGCAGCGCTTCGATGTCCGCGTCGGTGCGCCGGCCCGCGGCCAGCCTCGCGGCCTGCACCTCGAGCGCCTCGCGCACCTCGTAGGCCTCGAGCACGGCGGCCCGGCGCAGCCGGGGCTCCCAGTCCGCACCCGGCGTGAGCGAGCGGACGTAGGTGCCCGATCCCTGCCGGGTCTCCAGCAGGCCCGCGTGGACCAGGGCACGCACGGCCTCCCGTACCGTCGATCGTCCCACCTCGAGCCGCTGGGCCAGCTCGGTCTCGGCCGGAAGGCGGCCGCCCACCGGCCACTGACCGGACAGCACCTGCTCACGGAGCTGGCTCACCGCCAGTTCCACGAGCGGGCTTCGCCGCAGCGACGTCAGCGGCATGGCGCGCCTCCCATCGAGGAGTAAGGTCCTCAGACGTGTGAAGACTCTACCAAACAGGCTCGCGGGGGTAAGGGCAGCAGGCGTCCGGGGTAGGGGGAGCAGGCACGCAGGGTAGCGGAAGCAAACCCGCCTGAACGTCTGCCTGGCGGGTGGCCGCGATGCGCACTCCCCGTTCGTAAGGCGGCGGGCCTATCCTCTCAATCGGCGCAGCATGCGTCGGCGAGACCGGCGCGGAAGGAGCCTCAATGCGTACCCAGGTCGCGATCGTCGGCGCGGGGCCGGCTGGGCTGTTGCTGGCCCACCTGCTGCACCTGCGCGGCATCGAGTCCGTGGTGATCGAGGCCCGCAGTCGCGACTACGTTGAGCACCGGGTCCGGGCGGGCGTGCTGGAACAAGGCACCGTCGATACGCTTACCGACTCCGGCGTGGGCGAGCGGATGCTGCGCGAGGGACTGGTGCATCACGGCATCGAGCTGCGGTTCGGCGGGCAGGGCCACCGGATCGCATTCGAGAAGCTGGTGCCCGGCCGCGCGATCACCGTCTACGGCCAGCAGGAGGTGGTCAAGGACCTGATCGCGGCGCGGCTGGCGGCGGGCGGGGAGATCCTGTTCGAGGTCGCCGACGTGGTGCCGGAGGGGTTCGATGGTCCCCGCCCTCAGGTGTCCTTCACCCATGAGGGCGAGCGCAAGGTCATCCAGGCGGATTTCATCGCGGGCTGTGACGGGTTTCACGGGGTCTGCCGGGATGCGATCCCGGCTGGCGTCCTGGCGTTCTTCGACAAGGAGTACCCGTTCGGCTGGCTGGGGGTCCTCGCCGCCGTGGCGCCGTCCTCGGAGGAGCTGATCTACTCCAGCAACGCCCGGGGCTTCGCTTTGCACAGCATGCGGAGCCCGGCCCTGAGCCGCTTTTACCTGCAGGTGGCGCCCGACGAGGACATCGCGAACTGGCCCGACGACCGGATCTGGACGGAGCTGGCGGCCCGGCTGGAGACCGTGCCCGGCTGGAGCCTGTCCACCGGCCCGGTGGTCGAAAAGGGCATCACGGCCATGCGCAGCTTCGTGGCCGAGCCGATGCAGCACGGCCGGCTGTACCTGGCGGGGGACGCCGCCCACATCGTGCCGCCGACCGGCGCCAAGGGCCTGAACCTGGCGGCCTTCGACGTCACCGTGCTCACCGAGGCACTGGCCGCCTGGTACGCCAGCGGGGAGGAGGCGCTGCTGGACGGGTACTCTCAGACCTGCCTGCGCCGGGTATGGCGAGCACAGCACTTCTCCTGGTGGATGACGACGCTGATGCACTCGTTCGATTCCTACGACGCCTACGACCGGCGGCTGCAGGAGTCCTACCGGGATTACGTGTGCACCTCGGAAGCCGCGTCGACCTCACTGGCCGAAAACTACGTGGGCCTGGGCCGTTATCGGCCCGCGGGGACGGCCTGAGGACTCCTTTCTGTCACACCTCAGGGTGCTGCCTTGTCTTCAAGGGAAAACACACCGAGGGAGGAAGGACATGCGAGTCTTCGTCACGGGCGCGACCGGGGCGCTGGGACAGCACCTTGTTCCCGCCCTGATCGGGGCGGGCCACGAGGTCACCGCCAGTACGAGGACGCCCGGCAAGGCGGGGCAGCTGCGCGAGGCGGGCGCGGAACCGGTGGTCGTCGACGGACTCGATCGCGAGGCGGTGACCGCGGCGGTGCAGGCCGCGTCGCCGGAGGTGATCGTGCACGAGATGACCGCGCTGGCGGACATGCGGAGCCTGCGCAACCTCGACAAGGTGTTCGCGGCCACGAACGAGCTCCGCACCCGGGGCACCGACAACCTGCTGGCGGCCGCGGCGCGGACGGGCACCCGCCGGGTCATCGCGCAGAGCAATACCAACATGACCGCTCGTTCCGGCGCCCCGGTGCAGACCGAATCCGATCCGCTGGATTCGCGGCCCGTCCCGTCGGCGGCGGGGACGGTGGCGGCGGTGAAGCACGTGGAGGAGGCGGTGCCCCGAGCGGTCCCGGAGGGGATCGTGCTGCGCTACGGCAACTTCTACGGGCCGGGGGCATCCGATTTCCTGGTGGAGATGGTCCGCAAGCGGCAGTTCCCGGTGATCGGCGGCGGGGCCGGGATCTGGTCGTTCATTGAGATCGCCGACGCGGCGGCCGCGACGGCCGCGGCGGTCGGCCGCGGCGCGCCCGGCGTCTACAACATCGTCGACAGCGACCCGGCGCCCGTCGCCGAGTGGCTGCCGTACCTGGCCGAGGTCGCAGGTGCGAAGCCGCCGCTGCGCCTGCCCGTCTGGCTGGGCCGGCTGCTCGCCGGGGACTTCGTCGTGTCCCAGATGACGCAGGCGCGCGGGTCGTCGAACGAGAAGGCTAAGAAGGAGCTCGGCTTCGAGCCGCGCTACGCGAGCTGGCGGGAGGGATTCCGTGCCTGGATCAGCGGATGAGTCGGCGGCCGAGTACCGGCCGCTGCTGTTCTCCATCGCCTACGGGATGACCGGGTCGGTGGGCGACGCCGAGGACCTTGTGCAGGACGCGTTCCTCGGCATGACCCGGGCGCGCCAGGCGGGAACCACGATCGCCGATCCAAAGGCGTACCTGACCACGGCGGTGACGCGGCTGGGCATCAACTACCTGAAGTCGGCGCGGGTGCGGAGGGAGACGTACGTGGGGGACTGGCTGCCCGAGCCGATCGTCGTGCCCGCCGACGGCCCCGGGCCCGCCGAGCACGCCGAGCTGGCCGACTCGCTGTCCATGGCGTTCCTCGTCATGCTGGAGGAACTCTCGCCGGTCGAGCGCGCGGTGTTCATGCTCCGCGAGGTCTTCGGGTACCGCTACCCGGATGTGGCCCGGATCACCGGCAAGACCGAGGTGAACTGCCGCCAGATCTTCGCCCGCGCCAGGCAGCGCATCTCGGCAGGTGCGCAGGCGCACGCCGAGCAACCGGTGGGTCGGGGGGAGCGGCGTGCCGAGGGCGAGGAACTCGCCCGCAGGTTCTTCGAGGCCGCCGCGGGTGGCGACATGGAAGCGCTGCTCGGCATGCTCGCGCCCGACGTGGTGTTCCACGGGGACGGCGGCGGCAAGGCGCAGGCGATCGCGAGGCCGCTGGCCGGACGGGAGCGCGTCATGCGGCTGATCGCCGGCATATTCCGCCGCGGGCGGTTCGAAGGCACCTCGCTGCGGCTGGCCTGGGTCAACGGCCAGCCAGGTGCTGTGCTGTACGACGCCGGGGGTCGCGTGGTCACCGTGGTCGAGCTCGAGATCGCCGACGGGGTGGTCCAGGCGCTGCACGCCGTCGTCAACCCGGACAAGCTCGGCCACCTTGGGCCGGTGTCCGATCTGGCCCGGCGGCCGAGGAAGGAATAGCCGCCCGGGCCCTTCCTAACTACCCGAAGTGGGTGGTTTTGTCGGCGTCCAGCGCGGTCTCAACATCTGGCTGGCGGTCGCGCCATTCATCGCGCTGTCGCTGTTCGCCTTCGCGTTTATCGTCCACGAAGAGCTGTTCAAGGGCGTTGCTCTGCTGCGCCTGCATCCGATCGAGGCATAGCTGATCGCTCGGTTAGCTGCGGTCGTCCCAGCGCAGCACGATGCGCCCCCGGATGGCGGGTATCGGCAGCGTCTGCACCTCCGCAGCGACCGCGTCGCGCTCTGCGGGCGATAGCCGCCGCCACGGCTGCACCGTCATCGCCGTGTCCGCGCGCCGCCAGGTCCCGGCCACCTCTCCGTCGATGAGAACGCCACCGGGCCAGACGCGCGGGGTCCACAGCGCGGCGCGGCGGTCCGCTTCCGGGACGAGGAGTTCGCGATCGGTTCCCTGCAGCAGCAGATAGGCGTCGCCGCTCGGCAGCAGCCGCGCCGGGGCTGCCGGGGCCGGGCTCCTGCGGAAGACCGCCTCGTCGCGGGTGAGGATCGACGCCTCGCCGATCGGGGTGCGCACCGGCGTCAGCGACCCGCGGAGTGCCTGGAACGCCGCCGCGGCGTGCCGCGTGCCGAGCCCCGCCCACCGGCCAAAGGACTCGGGCGCGGCCGGGCCGTAGACGTGCAGGTACCGGCGTGCGAGCTCGAGACGAGCGTCGCCGGGGTCGACCTCCGGCGGCGGAACGGTCCACACCGTGGACGACCGCGCGCCGTCCCACCGGATCAGGACCGTGCCGGTAGCGGCCGCGTACCTGAGGCTGTTCGGGTGCACGCCGAGCCCGCGCCCCGCCTCGGCGTAGGTCATCCGCGTGCCGCCGAGGAACGCGGCCAGGCGGGCGGCGAGATTCTGGGCCCTTTCCCGGCCCCTGGCGTCGTCGGGCAGTATCCCGAGCGTGAAGACGGTCAGGTCCCGCGCCGGGACGACGAACACGCTGAACCGCGGGCCCCAGATCTGTACCAGCGAGGGGTCCTCCCACGTGGCGGGCTCGGTGCCCTCGACACGCGCGTGGATCGACGCCGCAGCGGCACGGGGCATGCTGTCCTGCAGACCTGCCCAGGCCGCACGCCGGAGCGAGGATCGCCCGGCCGGGAGCCGCTCGTCCAGCGCGCCGGTGTGCCGCCGGAACGCCAGGATCTGCCGCCGCGTGAGGTCGAGCCGAGCGGTTGTCACGCCGACGACCGTACTGCGCGGCGGCGGAATTTTGAACCGGCCAGGGACGGCGCCCGTTCCCCTCAGGGAGACGGAGGGGTGTCGCGCGAGGAGCTGTGTTGTCTGCTTCACAGGTAGATATCGGAACTGCCAGTGATCGCTTGCAGCTCGCCGCTGCAGGCGGGCAGGAGGGAACCAGGGCCGCGTGGTGGCGGCGTCTGTGCCTGTCCTCGTTTGCCGTGGCCGGGGTGACGGCTCTCATTCTGTGGGTGGCCATCTCCGATCTGCTCAAGCAGGGCCGACTGGAGACGGTGCTCTCCGCGGGCCGGGCCGAGCTCGCCGCCCCGCTGCTGATCGTGCTGGTGTTGGTGACCGGGATCTGCGAGCGGATCTGGCCGGCCGAGCGCCGGCCGGTCTTGGCCCGCGGCCACGTTCAGGACGCCTGCTTCCTGGCCTCGCACGCGCTCGTGGTGATCCCGCTGATGACCTTGCTCAGCGTCGGGGCCGCCGTGCTGATCAGCAGCCACGCCAGCTGGATCGAGCTGCGGCCGGTGCAGAGCTGGCCGGGCTGGCTGCTCATACCCGTCACGGTGGTGGCGATGGACTTTGCCAACTGGCTGGCTCACTACGCCGACCACCGGCTCGATCTGCTGTGGCGCTTTCACGCCCTGCACCACAGCCAGGAGGAGCTGAGCGTGCTCACGTCGTTCCGCGCGCACCCGCTCATGCACACGACGGGGTTCCTGCTGGCCGCCGTTCCGGTCGCGATCCTGATGCCGACCCGCGCGATCGCCCCGGTGGTGATCACGATCTACGTATGCATCGGCACCCTGCAGCACGCCAACCTGCGCTGGACCTTGGGCCCGGTCGGCCGGGTGGTGGTGAGTCCCGCCTACCACCGGCTGCACCATGCGCCCGACACCCAGGATGCCAACCTTGGCGTCGCGCTCACGATCTGGGACGTGCTCGCCGGGCGCGCGAAGTTCCCCGCCCGCAGCGACGCCGTGGGGCGCACTGGCCTCGACGGCCGGCCGGTCCCGGTCGAGCAGGACGGCGCGACGGCTCCGGCCCTGCTGCTGATGGCCGGCCAGCTCATCGAGCCATTCCAGGCCCAGCGCTGACCCTCCGTTACCCCCACTGGCCGGGCTGGTAGTCCCCGGCGGGCTGCCGGACGATCACGTTCAGCCGGTTGTACGTATTGATCAGTGCGATCAGGCATACCAGCGCCGCGAGCTGGTCATCGTCGTAGTGCTTGGCCGCGTTTGCCCAGGCGTCGTCGGTGACGCCGCCGGCCGCGTCGGCGATGCGGGTGCCCTGCTCGGTGAGTTCGAGGGCGGCCCGCTCGGCGTCGGTGAAGACCGTCGCATCCCGCCAGGCGGCGATCAGGTTGAGCCGGATCCGGCTCTCGCCGGCATGCTCGGCGTCCTTGGTGTGCATGTCGGTGCAGCCCGAGCAGCCGTTGACCTGGCTGGCCCGGATCTTCACCAGCTCCTGCGTCGCCGCCGGCAGGGCCGACTTGGTCACCGCCGTGCCCGCCGAGTTCAGGTACTTGCCGAAGCGCGCCGCGACGTCGTTGCCGTGCAGGTTGAAGCGGGCGTCCATGGTGGTCTCCCTTAAGGTTCTCTGGGTTACACCTCATTGACCCGCTGGCTGGCCAAGACGTGACAGCCGCTGGTTCACTAAGTCCCGTGATCGAGTTCGTTGATACCGAACGCGGGCGGTTCGCGGTGCAGAGCCACGGCCGGGCCGAGGCGCCGCCGGTCGTCCTGATCGCTGGCCTGGGGGACGACCACGCGTCCTGGGAACCCGTGCTGCCCTACCTCACCCCAGCGCGGCGGTGCGTCACGTTCGACAACCGCGGCATCGGCCTCAGCCCGATCACGCCGGGCCCGTATGCCATCGCCGACCTGGCCGAGGACGCGCACGCGCTGCACCAGGCGCTGGGGCTGGCGCCGTGCGTCGCGATCGGCTCCTCCATGGGCGGCGCCATCTGCCAGGAATGGGCGATCAGGCACCCCGAAGACATCTCCGGGATCGTGCTGTCCAACTCATGGGGGCGCAGCGACACCTTCCTGCACGTCCTGTTCGAGCACTGGGCTTCGCTGGCCCGGGAAGGCAGCGCCGCAGAGCTGATGGACAGCCTGCTGCTGTTCTCCATGTCTCCTGGCTTCCTCGCCGCACATCCGGAGACCGTCACCGAGTTCCGGGCCACGCCCGCCCCCGACCTCAACGGCTTCGCGGCCGCGTCGGCCGCGTGCCACGGCCACGACGCGCTCTTGCGACTTCCCGGCGTCCGCCAGCCAACGCTCGTGCTGGCGGGCCGTCACGACATCCTGACCCGGCCCGAGCTGTCCGCCGAGGTCGCGGACGTCATGCCCGCCGCCGAACTGGAGTTCCTCGAGGCGGGCCACATGACGTTCTGGGAGGTTCCCGAGGGCTGGGGCCGCGCGGTCACGCGCTGGCTGCAGCCCTAGGTCCGGGCGCCGACCGGGGCCTAAGTCCCAGCGCCGGCCGGGCCGAGCCACCGGGCCAGCGGCGGCTCCTCCGCCGCATCGTCTTCGCCGCGTGACCACGCGACGTAACCGTCTGGCCGGATCAGCACCTCGCGGACGCCGGCCCAGTCTTCCCGGCCCTCGGCCAGTGCCGCCGTGATCACCTTGAGCCGGTCCCCGTAGCACCCGGCCCCGGCCACGCCACGGCCCGCCGTTTCGCTGTCCTTGCCCTTGCCGTCCAGGGCGAGCAGCACGAACTTTGCGTCCGGCAGGAGGCCGAACACGCTCGCCGCTGGGGCGTCGCGCAGCGCGAGGTCGGGCATGCGGCGGCCCCCATCCGGGTAGCACACGGCCAGCCCAGACAGCCGGACGGCGAGCTCGGCGTTGAGCAACCGATGCGTTGCGAGAAACCGGTCGAACCGGTCCCGCAGCGCGATGCCCTCTCTGCTCGGGTTCGCGAACAGAGCGCACTGCGCGAGGGAGTCCTCGACAACCTCCAGGCCGACCGGATGCCGCTCGGCCTGGTAGCTGTCCAGCAGCCAGCCCGGCGCCCAGCCTCTGATCACGGCCGCCAGCTTCCACGCCAGGTTCGCCGCGTCCTGCAGCCCGAGGTTCAGGCCCTGCCCGCCCGCTGGGTAGTGGATGTGCGCCGCGTCACCGGCCAGGAACACGCGGCCGTTTCGATAGCTCACCGCCTGCCTGGTCGCGTTGTTCACCCGGCTCAGCCACGCGTCCGCAGTGTCCCGCATCCCGTAGTCGGTGCCGGCGAGCCGGCGCACGTTCGTGCGCAGCTCCTCGAACGTCACCGGCGCGTCCGTCAGGTCGTCCAGGGCCGCGTGGTCGATCGCCGCCAGCCGGTACCGGCCGCCGCCCAGGGCGACCATGTACATCGACCCCCCGGGCAGGTTGAGGGTGAGCGCGCGCTCTGGCGGCGGGTCGGTGAGCTCGACGTCCCCCAGGACCGTCGACCAGGTGCCCGGCGTGCCGGCGAACTCGATCCCTGCCGCCTCGCGGACCGTGCTGGCGCCGCCGTCGCAGCCGACCACGTACGCCGCACGGAGCGCCATCGCCCCGGACGGGGTGAGCACGTCAATCTCGACACCATCGGCGTCCTGGCGCAGGCCGGTCACGGTGTGTGACATGAGGTACGGCACCCCGAGCGTCGCCAGGTGATCTTGGAGCAGCTGCTCGGTGCGCAGCTGCGGCAGGAACAAGGTGAACGGGAAGCGGGTGTCCAGACCGGTGAAGTTTAGTCGGGTGGTGAGGATGGCGAAGTGCGATGACGGCAGCTGGGTGCCCTCGTCCAGCCAGCGGTCCGCGATCCCGCGCATCGCGAACAGCTCGAGCGTACGCGGGTAGAGCGTCAGCGCCTTCGAGTGCGGCAGGCGCTCCGCACGCCGCTCGAGCACGACCGGCCGGGCGCCGGCCCGGTGCAGCTCGGCTGCCAGCCACATGCCGACGGGGCCGCCGCCCACCACGGCAACGTCGATCATGGCCCGGTTCCGCCCTGCATCGCGTTCAGAGCAGCCTCCAGGCACGAGTAATCGAGCGCGATCGCGGGATCGCCGTGGCCGGCGGGCAGGCCGCCCGACAGGCGCAGCGACTCCACCGCCGCGTCGAAGGCCTCCTGGCCTATCCGCAGGTCTTCGGGGATGACGCCGTCGGCCGCGAGCGCCCGGCAGGCGCGCAGCGCGTGCCGGTTCTCCGCGGACGTCTCCGCTGCGGCGATGGCCGCGGCCTCCGCGACGTTGCCGCGGAACCACAGGGTCGCTTGGGCGAGGGCTCGCAGGAAACGCGTGAGCAGCGCCGGATCGATGTCGCGGCGCACGCAGACCGCGTTGAAGGCGAAGTCCTCGGTGACCGGACCGAGGTTGGTGAACCCGGCCTCCTCGGCGATGTAGTCATACGGGATCATCTGCAGGGCCGCGTCGATGGTCCCGGCCTGCAACGCCTTCCAGCGCTCGACGTGGGAGCCCTCGAGCGCCCATTCATAATCGGCCGGATACGCGAGGCCGTGCGCGGCCAGCATCCGCTCGGCCACGTGCCTGGTGCCCTCCTTGAGGGATGACGTCCCGATCAGGCCGCCGCGCAGGTCCGCGACCGTCCGGTGCCGGCTCAGCGCGATCAGCGACAGCGGCGGCCGGTTGATGAGGCCGGCGGCGACCCGCAGCGGGCCACCCGCGGCCGCGTCAGCGATCGTGCCTTCCGGGGCGGTGAGCGCGAGGCCGACGTCGCCATCTCGCACCGCCCCCGTCGTGCCCTCGGTCGTGCCGATGACGCGGGACGTGACGCTCAGCCCTTCGGAGCTTAAGAAGCCGCGCTGCTGCGCCACCCACAGCGGGAGGTTGACATAGGCAGGCGCGACCACGCCGACCGTTATCCCGTGATGCGCCACTAATGACACCTCCTTCAGCCGGATTATCCTGGCTCAAGCGCCGTTGGGCCAACCGATCCGGTGCAGTGCCATCGCGTGCCACGGCAGTGCCGCCATCGGGCGGGTGAGCACCCGCTGGCTCAGCTTTATGTCAATGAGACAATAAGATATGCTGGAGTAATGGTCGACCGCGAACACCTTCAGCTGAGACTGGCCGTCGACCTTGCGATCTTGACCGTCCGCGACAATCTGCTGCATGTGCTCGTCATCGAGCGGGCCAATGAGCCGTTCCGGGGACAGGACGCGCTGCCTGGCGGGTTTCTCCGTGCTGGCGAGGACCTGCGCGAGGCGGCGGAGCGGGAGTTGGCCGAAGAGGCCGGTCTGGACGGCAAGGATCTGCACCTTGAGCAGCTCGCCGCCTACGGCGCTCCTGGCCGCGACCCGCGGGGGCGGGTAGTCAGCGTGGCCTACCTCGCGATCGCGCCGGACCTGCCCATCCCGAGGGCGGGCTCGGACGCGCGCAGTGCCCGCTGGGCGAGGGTCGACAAGATGCGTGGCGCGCTTGCCTTCGACCACACGCAGATCCTCGAGGACGCGGTCGAACGCGCGCGGGCCCGCCTGGAGTTCACCACGCTGGCCACCGCGTTCTGCGGGCCATCTTTCACCATGGGCGACTTGCGCAACGTTTACGAAGTCGTCTGGGATATGCCACTCGATCCCCGGAACTTCAGCCGGAAGGTCGTCAACAGCGAAGGATTTGTGGAGCCCACCGGCGCCAAGCGGACGCCCGACACGGGCCGGCCGGCCACGCTTTACCAGCGAGGGCTTGCGCAGACCCTTAACCCACCGCTCATGCGCAACGATGCGGCTCCGTCCTAGGAGGTCGCCGGGTTCGGCGCGCCGGCCGCTTGACATCCCGGCGGCTGACCTGCCCGGCCGCGCGCAGCCCGCCCCGCACGCTGTCCTGGCGGACCTGCAGCGCCCGCACCCGGTAGGCAAACAGCGGCGCCGCCGTGATTTTCTCGTCCACCGCGAGGAGGACAGAGCGGCCGTTATGCCAGGCGGCGTGATCACTGCTATGTCGCCGACGATGATCAGGTAGACCAGCCCGGTGGTCCGCGGCTCTGTCTCGCGGGCTTGCGGCTTAGCCTCGTTGCCGCGTGGCCAGGGCAGCGACGGAAGCCACTTGTGCCTAGATGGGGACGGCGGCTGCTGCGGCGGCTGGGCCGACGGCGGCTGGGCCGACGGCGGCGCGTCTTCTGACTGGGCCGCCACCGCCGCCTGGGGGGTCAGGATGTCCGGCTCCGGTGTGACCTCGACCGGCGCGGCTGGTTCCTGGCCTGACGACATCGTCGAGCTGCACTCCGACCTGCGGTCGGCCAACGACCATCCGTACGAGCGAGCGCGCGCAGGACAGGCGCGGCCGAATGTGCTGTTCGAGCTCGGCCTGGCGCTCATGGCCTACCCAGAGCGCACGGTAGTGGTCGATGCCGGTCAGATGCGACCGATCGCCGATCTGGCCGGCCTCAATACGATCCGCTTTGACGGCTCAGCGGCGGCGATCAGGAAGGTGGTCACCCGGCTGGAGCAGGCGGGGTGTGAGCTGGATGACTCCGGAACCGACTGGCTGGACCCTGAGCGATTCGCCGGGCTGACCGCTTACCAGCGGGGTCCGGCTACACACCGTGCGGACCAGTGACTGCACGGTTTGCAGGAATTTCCTCAGGCGATGGCTGGCTGGATTTCCTGGTCGAATAGGTGGTTCGGGAGCCGTGACCGCAAAGCCGTAGTAAGAACTATGAGTGCCCCAGCTTCGCGTGCCGTTCTCCGCCGTTGCCCGGGAGCGCTGGCGGCTGCGGTTTTGGGCCACCCTGCTGACCGGCCTCGCATTCATAGCCGGCGTTGTGTATTTCAGTATCTTGGACACGCTCCGGCCGGCGGGCTTTGCCGTTCCCGTGGCCGCGGCGCAGTACACGCCGCCCGCTGGGCGCCGTACATCCACAGCGGCTTGTGAGCCGATCGGCGGGACGCCAGCCCTATGAGCCGTCGGGCCAGCCCCCGCGGTGCAGCACCATCGGGTGCTACGGCAGCGCCGCGCCGGATCGGCGAGCAGGCGCTGCGTCTGGCGAGGTACGGCTTTTGGGCGCGCCAGCCGCCCTCGTGAGGGTTAAGCCCCTCGGCCAGCGCTTCGCGCTGCGACACGATCGCCTCGAGACTTAGCCGCAGCTGCTGATCATCGCGGCGCGCGGCGCGCGCCCGGTAGTCCTCGAGCGCGGCGTGGCCTTCGGGCGTCAGCGTGATCAACCGTCCCTGCCGCCCGGACGAGCCGGGCCTGAGCTCGGCCAGTTTCGCCCGGCCAAGAAAGCCGGTCCCCATCGCGATGGCTTCCGTTGAGACGCCCGCCAGCCGGGGCAGGTCACGGATCGGCACGACCTCGTCGTCGATCAGGCGCAGTACGTCGGCCGCGAGCGGCAGGGACGCCCGGGAACCTCGTTCGTGCTCCAGCGTCAGCGCGGTCAGCGCCTGCCCCATCAGCCCGCTGAACGAGACGTCATCGCCGGCTCCGGGGCCGTCGACGACATGGGTGTAAAAGCCGTCGGAATCGTGCACCTCCGGCGGCGCCCAGGGCATCTGCCCGGCGGATGGCCGCAGGGCATCGCGCAGCGAGCCGACCGCCGCGTCGCCGAACCGGGCCCGCCACCGCTCCTCGACGTCGGCCACGCCCTGCGGCCATAGCCGCCGCGCGTAGGCGCCGGCGCGCGTCGGCGCAGGAGCTGGCCGAGGACGTGGCGAGCTCGGCCATGGCCCTCCGCACGGTCATGCTGGGGCTGCCCGACGACGCCTGGCAATTCCCGGTGCGGGTCCCGGACTCCGGGCCGTTCCCGGCCGAGCAGCTGCTGCCCCGGCGGCTGGTCGAGGTCGAGCTGCACCATGTTGACCTGGACTACGGCTACGGCCCGGCGGACTGGCCGGCTGCCTTCGCCACCATGGACCTACCCGAGCCGCTGGGGTCGCTTCGCCGGGACCGGCTGCAGCGTGCCTAGCCTGCACCGGTAGACGGGGTGCTGACCGCCGGACACCCGGGTGACGCCCACGGGCCGGCTGAACGTGCAGCTGCGTGCGAATCCGCTGCGTCGACCCAGCTGGTAGTCGGCCGGATCACCGTACGGCAGGTGCTCGACCTGCTGGAGCACGGGATCCGTGTACCAGGCGCCGTGGCCGCGGCTGGGCCCGACGGCGCCGGCCGGGCGGAGCCAGGGTCGGCCCGCTATCGCGTAACAGCCGGCATTGGGTAGTACGTCTCGTACACGCCTTGCGCCTCGCGCCGTGCGTCCTCGAAGGACCAGTTCCGCGGCACGAACCGGTCCGGGCTCAGGGACCGCACGTACGGCGAGGGATCGCCGGTGAGGCTCTCGACCAGGTGCATCGCCAGGCCGGCCGAGCCCGACACGCCGTGGGCGTTGCAGCCGGCCGCCAGCGCCAGACCACGGACCGCGCTGACCGGGCCGACGATGAAGCGCCCGTCGGGAGTGAACGCGGGCCAGCCCTGGAACGTCGCCGCCACGCCCGTCCCGGCCAGCGCCGGGGCGAACTCGGTCAGGCTGCCGGCGAAGCCGCCAAGCACGTCCCAGTCCGGCCGGGCGGTCAGCCGCGACGCGATGCCGACCTCGCGGGGATCGACGCTGGTGCCGTGGTTCTCAAAGCCGCCGCAGAGCACGCGGTCGCTCTCGCCGCGGGCGTAGACCTGTACCTCCGGGATGCGCAGGCAGGGCAGGTCACCGTGCCAGCCGGCCACCGGCTCGGTGACGAAGTACTCATGCAGCACCGGGACGATCGGCAGCTCGAGCCCGGCCAGCCGGGCCAGCGCCGACGACCACGGGCCCGCGGCGATGATCACCTGGTCGGTGCGGTAGCTGCCGTCCTTGGTGGCGACCGAGCGAACCGCGCCGTTGGCCACCTCGATCCCGGTGACCGCACTCTGGGTCGCGATCGTAACCCCGAGTTCCCTGGCCGCCTGCACGTAGGCGCTGACCAGGCTGTTCGGCTGAAGGTAGCCGTCCGTCGGGGACCACAGGGCCGCCTTGACCGAGTCGGTCCGCTCCAGTACCGGGTAGATCTCGCGCATCCGCGCCGGGCTCAGGAACTCGACCGGCAGGCCGGTCACCGCGGCCGTGTCCGCGATCTGCTGCAGCTCCCGCACCGACGTCTCGGACAGCGCCAGCCGGACCGCGCCGCACTCCTTGTAGTCCATGGTGTAGCCGGTGTCCCGCTCGAACGTGCGGTAGACCTCGGCGGCCGCCATCGTCAGCCGGGCGCGCTCGGCAGTGGGCCGCGCCTGGCCGACGAGGCCGGCGGCCTGGCTGCTGGTGGCCTCGCACAGCCCGCGCCGTTCCAGCAGCTGGATGTCGGGCCGGCCGTCGCGGGCCAGGAAGTACGCCACGGCGGCGCCGATCGCGCCGCCGCCGACGATGGTGATCTCCGCATCACGCGGGCTGGACATGACCGGCCACCTCCAGACCCGCCGGGACCAGGTACGGCTCCGCGAGCGCGCAGGTCTGGCCCGAGTATCCGTCCGTCCCCATCCGCTCGGCAAACTCGGGTGCCCCGCCGTTTTGTCGGTATGACGCGAAAGGCTTGGCGGCATGTCAGCAAGTCCCTTGTTCCATGCCATCGATGCGGTGACCATCCCGGTTCCAGATCTTGACGCAGGCCTGCGCTTCTATCGTGATTCCCTCGGCCACGAGCTGAAGTGGCGCAACGATGACATCGGCCAGGCCGGCCTGGCTTTGGCCGGCAGTGACACAGAGTTCGTCCTGACTACTCGGCAGCGTTATGAACCGGATTGGCTTGTCGCTTCGGCCGACGAGGCGGCCGCGGCGGTCCGGGCGGCCGGCGGCCAGGTAATGACCGAGCCCTTCGACATCCCGGTTGGCAGGCTGGCCGTCGTGGCAGACCCGTTCGGCAACAACCTCGTTCTGCTCGATCTGTCCAAAGGGCACTACGTCACCGACGCGGCGGGCAACGTAACCGCAGTAACGCCCTAGCTGGCTGTTGCCGGCCCGGTGTCTGATCCGGTCAGGCTGCTGATAAGACCGGATTTCACATGCGTTGCGGCCCGCGGGGCGAACCTTACGCGCCCATCGGGATACCGTCTCCGGACGGGTCAAAGCCGGAGGCGAGCATGCGGGTCGTGGTGGTTGGGGCGGGCTTCGCCGGGCTGATGGCGGCGTGGCGGCTTACTCAGGGTGGCTGTGAGGTCGTCGTGCTCGAGGCCCGTGACCGGGTGGGTGGCCGGGTGTGGTCGCAGGAACTCATTCCCGGTGACCGGCGGACCGTCATCGAGAGAGGCGCCGAGTTCGTGCTGGATGGCTACGACGTGCTGCGCGAGGTGCTGGCCGAGCTTGGCCTGGAACTCGCGGGCACGACAATGTCCTACTACCAGCGGGAGCCACGTGGTGGCGGGCTGGTCGCCGCGTCGGAGGTAGACGAGTGTGCTGCGTGGGTCGCGGCAGCGGCGGCCGCCGCTGCCCGAGGCACCTCGCTCGCCGAGGTGGCCGCCGGCTGGGCAGGCCAGCCCGCCGCCTTGGCTGCCTACACGTCACGCATGGAGACAACGTCGGGAATGGGTGCCGACCGGCTCGCCGCCGCCGTTGCCCAGGACGCGACAGCAGGCTTCGGCTGGCGGCCAAGCTGGCGGGTGGCTGGTGGCAACCAGCAGCTGGCCACGGGCCTGTCCCGCCGGCTGGGCCCAGCGGTGCGGCTGGACAGCCCGGTGCGCGCTGTGGAACAGGACCACTACGGGGTCCATCTGCGCACGCCGGGCGGAACCGTGAGCGGGGACGCCGCTGTCATCGCGGTCCCGATGGCGGTGCTGCGCCGGCTGCCCGTGACCCCGGACGTCCCCGGCCGTCAGCGGGCGGCGTGGGAGCGCAGCGGGCTGGCCCACAATGCCAAGCTGCACATGCCGCTGAACCGGATGCCCGCGGCGTCTGCGGTGCAGAGCGTGCCCGGGCGGTTCTGGACCTGGACGGCCACCGACATGACGGCTCAGGTCCAGCCGGTACTGCACGCCTTCGCCGGTACCGAACAGGGCCTGTCGGCCCTGGCGGTAGCCGACGGACCGGCCACCTGGGCGGCGCGGGTCACGGCGCTGCGCCCGGAACTGGACACCGATCCGGCCAGGGCGGTCCTGACCACCTGGAACGACGACCCTTGGGCGGGTGAGTCCTACACCGCGGACATGCTCACCGCAGCGCCCGGCGACCCGGACCTCCTGGCCGCCCCGGCCGGCCGCGTCCGCTTCGCCGGCGAGCACACCGCCGGCCACTGGGCCGGACTGATGGAAGGCGCCCTGCGATCCGGGCAACGCGCCGCCAGCGAGGTACTCACCAGCCTGCACACTGCCTGACGACGCTGACACGGCCGCGCGTGAGAGTTGAATGGCGTGAGCCGCGTTGCCATGATGACCTGAACCGTCACGGAGGTGTGCCATGCCCGCTGCCGGGACTTCGCCCCATCCTGGGGTCTCCGCCGCCGCCGGGCAGGATGGCTGGGAGAGCCCGCCCACTGCGGAACTGCATGTTCACGTGGAAGGCACGCTGGAACCAGCCGCCGTCATCGCCATGGCGGCGCGCAACGGGGTGCCGATCCCGGTGACCGATCCGGTGGAGTTGCTCGCCCGGTACTCCTTCTCCGATCTGCAGTCCTTCCTCGACCTGCACTACGCCAACCTGTCGGTGTTGCGGACCGGTCAGGACTTCTTCGACCTCGCGACCAGCTATCTCGACCAGGCCCGCCGGTGCAACGTGCGGCGGGCTGAGATCTTCTTCGACCCGCAGACCCACGTCTCGAACGGGGTGCCGCTGGAGGCAGTGATGGAGGGCCTGACTGCGGCCATCCGAGACAGCGAGCGTACCCACGGAGTTTCCAGCGACCTCATCATGTGCTTCCTGCGCGACCGGGGCGCCGAGGCCGCGGCCCAGATGCTGACGGCGATCTTGCCGTTCCGCGGGGACATCATCGGTGTGGGTCTGGACTCAACAGAGATCGGCTACCCGCCCGAGCTTTTCGCGGACGTCTACGCCCGGGCGGCAGCCGAGGATCTCCACCTGGTGGCGCATGCCGGCGAGGAGGGCGGGGCCGAGACCGTCGCAGCCGCACTCGACGTCCTGCACGTGGAACGGGTAGACCATGGCATCCGGGCCATGGAGGATCCCGCGCTGGTGCAGCGGCTTCGTGATGAACGCGTGCCGCTGACCGTGTGCCCGCTTTCAAACGTGTGCTTGCGGGCGGTCGACACGCTCGCCGATCACCCTCTTCCGGTGATGCTGCAGGAAGGGCTCCTGGTCACTGTTAACAGCGACGACCCGCCCTACTTTGGCGGATATGTGGACGCCAACTACGCCGCGATCCGCGAGCAATGCGACGTGACGCCGGGCCAGCTCGAAACCCTCGCCCTCAACTCGTTCGACGCGGCGTTCATCGACGACTCACGCCGGCAGGCCTGGAAACAAGAGGTGCGCGAAGCATTCGCCGGGTGAGCGTGCCGTCGGCAAAGCTTCCTCGGATTGTGCTATTTATGTTCTTGAGGCATCGCCGCTGACGGTTTCCTGCAGATGCAAGACCGTTAGTTAACCCCGTTTTCCTGAAATGCTTATCGGCACAGGGGCGCGATGGCGGATATTCCGAGGGGCATGGAGTTTCGCGAGGGTTCTGGCGAACTCGAGGGCTATCAGCAGGAGCTCAAGCGAACGCTGAAGCTGGTGGTCAAGCGGCGTCAACCGACCGTCCTCGGAAACGATGGTTGCCCGCGATACTGTGCACGGTGGAGAGAGATCGTTTCCCGCCGGGGGAGGCTATCGCGGCCCAGCGACCGCCGTTGCCGCCGTTCACTGAGGAAACGGCCCGCCAGAAGGTGCAGGCCGCCGAGGATGCCTGGAATAGCCGGGACCCGGAGCGGGTCGCCGGCGCCCTACACGGAGGACTCCGTCTGGCGAAACCGGAATGAGTTCATCACTGGCCGGGCTTCCAGTACGAGTGCCGCGACGCCGCGGGTCAGTGGTACCGCAGCTACGGCAACGAACTGTGGGAGTTCGACGACGACGGGTACATGCGGCGGCGGGAGGCCAGCATCAACGACGTGCCCATCGATGAGTCCGAGCGGCGGATCTTCGGCGCTCGCCCGCAGGCCGAGCAGGGACAGAGCTTCCCATTGCACTGAGCGGACAGTTACAGGAGGGCGAACGGTGGCTGGGCTGCCTCCTGCTCGCTGAGCTGCAGCGGAAGCTCCACCCGGCCGGTGCGCGCGGCCCGGTACGCCGCGTAGATCAGCTCGAGGACCGCCCGGCCGTCTGCACCGGTCTCCTGAGGCGTCGCCTCGTTGAGGACGCAGCTGACGAAGTGATCCATCTCCTGCGGAATGCCGGAATGCCACAGCTCGTCGAAGATAGTGAACGTCCAGCCGCGGGTATCGGGCGCTTTCTCGCCGGCATACCCGTAGCCGACATCGCTATACGTAGACAGGGATGAGCCGCGCATCAGGTCGGCATAGGTGATTCCCTGGCTCCCCGCGATTTCGGCCCGGTCGTCCATGCCGCCCGGCTTAGCCCAGCTCGCCTCGACCAGGCCCATCCGGTTGCCCTCAAAGCGGATCGTCACGATCGCGTGGTCTTCCAGCTGCGTCCGGGCGCCGTGCACGAACGTGCCCACCTCGGCCGCGACCGTCCGGGCAGCGGGCTTGCCCAGCACCCACCGTGTGAACTCGATGCCATGGCAGCCCATGTCCATCAGGACGCCGCCGCCGGAGCGCTCCGGGTCCCAGAACCAGTCCGAGTGCGGGCCGTAGTGCTGCTCGGTCTGCCGGACCAGGTACACCTCCCCGAGCGCGCCCTCGTCAGCGAGTTCCTTCGCCCGGACGTACTTCGGCGCGAAGCAGATTTCCTCCGCGTACATCAGCAGCACCCCGGCTGCGGCGCACGCGCTGATCATCTCGTCGGCCTCGCGCAGCGTCCGGGCGAGCGGCTTCTCGCAGATGACATGCTTGCCCGCCTCGGCCGCAGCGACCGTGATGTCCCGGTGCAGCACATTCGGGGCCGCGACACACACGACGTCGACGTCGGGTCGGTCAGCTAGCTCCCGGAAATCGGTGAGCCAGGCCGCAATCCCCCAGCGCGCGGCGAACTCCGCTGCCCGCTCCGCCGAGCGCGAGGCCACAGCGCGCACCGTGGCCCGCGGCAGCCGGGAGAAAGCCTCCGCATGCGCAGCTGCGATGAAACCGCTGCCCACGATCCCGATTCCGACCTGATCCGACGCCATGATTTGCCTCCGCCTGCCAGCAACCCGCCCACCACACCGAGCGGCCGATCCTGTGGGCACTCCTGTGGGCCGGCACGTGTGGTGTCTTCCGCGGTCTCTGGCGACCGTATAGCTAGCCGGATGACGCAGGAGGGCAGACACGGTGGCTGTTACCCAGATCTCGAAAGCCTCCCGGGTGAGCCCGGACGATGGCCGGGCGTCGACACCAGGTGGCGGACGTAGCCGTGGCCATAGGGCACGGTCTCGGCTGTGGGCCTTGCTGAACGCTCAGGCTCTGCTGAACGGTGGAGCCGGAGGCCCGGACGGCGTCGCCCTTATCGAGGACGACCGTCGGCGCATGGCCGCGCGCCAGGCGAAGTGACGCAGCGATGCGCCACGGCCAGCGCCCTGGCCTGGCCGTGCCGGTCGCCCAGGTCGCGGAACAGCTCGATCGCCTCGGCCAGGGTGGCGGTCGCGGCCGGGTAGTCACTGGTCAGCTGCTGCAGCAGACCCAGCTCGTCAAGCACGCCGGCCTGGCCGGGGAGGTCCCCGGCCTCGCGCGCCGCCATCAGAGCCGTCTGGTATTGCTCCGCGGCCTGGTCCCAGTGGCCGCGGGACCGCAGGAAGCCGCCCATCGCGGCAGCGATGGCGATGGCATGCAGAGGCATCGCTTTGGCTGCGGCGTAGTTGACGGCCGCGTGCAGGTTCGGGCGCTCAGCGTCGAGCCAGGCGGCCGCCTCGCTGGATGTGGCCAGCTGCGGGGCGCTGGCCGGCGGACTGGTCGGCGGCAGGCGTCCGCCTTCGGTAGTCCACGTGGCGATGTGCCGGCTGGCGGCGGCGACGTGGGCGTAGTAGTTCAGCAGCCGGGCGGCCGCGGAGTGAACCTCCGCGTCGCCGTCGTCGGAGGCGGCGAGCGCGCGGGCATATTCGCGCAACAGGTCGTGCAGCACGTAGCGGGCGGGCGCTGGCTCGGCAATCAGATGATGGTCGTAGAGCTCATCAAGCTGACTGCGGGCGTTCTCCAGGCTGGTGTCGTCGAGGGCCGCCACGGCGTACGCGTCAATGTCCGCGCCAGAGGTCAGGCCGAGCCGGCGGAACAGCCGTTGCTGAGCCTCGCTGAGGTCGCTGTAGGACAAATCGAACGCGGCCGCGACCGAGAGGTTCTCCGCGCGCATGACGGCCAGCCGGTCGCGAGCCGCCGCGAGTTCGGCGGCGAGTTCCGCACCGCTGCGGGCAGGATGATGCCGTAGCTGCCGGGCGAGCATCCCGATCGCGAGCGGCAAGTATCCGCACAGCCGGGCAATTTCCCCGGCCGGGCCCGTTTCGGAGCCGAGGTCGGAATGGTCGGCAAGCCGGGCCAGCAGCGCCACCGCCTCGGCGGGGGACAGGGTGCCGAGGCTGAGCACTGCGGAGTCCTCTAGCGCTGTCAGCCGCCGGCGGCTCGTGACCAGGACCAAGCTGCCGGAGGTGCCCGGCAGCAGCGGTCGAACCTGCTCGTGCCCGGCCGCGTCATCCAGCAGCAAGAGGATCTTCTTGCCTGCAATGTGATCACGCCACCGGGCGGCGCGGGCCTCCATCCCGGGCGGGATCTGCGGCACGGCGACGCCGGCCGTCAGGAGCAAGCTGGCCAGCGCGTCAGCCGGGCTGACCGGCCGCTGGCCGGGGGTATGGGCATGCAACGAAAGGAAGAACTGCCCATCCGGAAAGCTTCCGGCCAATCGGTGCGCGGCGTGCACCGCCAAGGTTGTCTTGCCGACGCCGGCCATCCCGTCAATCAGGCAGATCCCGGGCGGGTTGCCGTCCGCGGTCACGCTGGCCAGCGTTCCCAGGAGCTGCGCCAGCTCGGGCTCGCGGCCGGTGAAGCTGCCGATATCACGCGGCAGGCTCCGCGTAACTACTGCCGCAGCGCCATCGGCCGCACCGTCATGCCTGGCCGCAAGCACCTCCGCGGCCGGCGCCCGCCCACGCGCCGCCGCGACAAACAGCACCCGTACTTGCCCGTTCAGGCTGAGTGCATCAGCCAGCATCACGGCGGTGTCCTTGCGGGCCGTGCGGTTGATGCCTCGCTCGAGATCACTGACCGACCGAGGGCTGAGGCCCGCAGCCTCGGCCAGTTCCTCCTGCGTCAGCCGGACGTCGCTCCGAAACTGCCGCAGCAACCCGGCGAAACTCAGAGGAGGCTCCGTCACGGCTTCCATCGCCCTGGGGTTCAGGTGAGCGCCAGGACCGCATAAGCGGCCAGCCAGTGTTCGACCATGTAGTCGTCGCCGATCACATGCGGCAGCGCTGCGTCCAGGTGGGTGCGGGCCGCAGCCAGCGTCGGCCCGATCCTCGCGTCGCCGGCCGGCAGGCTCTCTGCAATCCGTCGCCAGCAGTAGGCCCGGCTCATGTTGAGGCCATGCAGGTGGGCGATATGCCCGTCGCTGGCGTCGGAGACGACGGCAGGAGTGAACAGCGCGACTGGTTCACCGTCGGCGATGCCTGGCAGGAACTCTGCCAGCCAATCGGCAAACTCGAGCTGTGCGAGCAGCCTGCTCATCAGTTCTGCCTCAGTCAGCGCGGGAGACAGAAAGTCGCTGCCTGACGGCTCGTAGCTGCCGGGATAGTCGGTGTCGTCCGCGAACCAGCCGAGTGCCTTGGTCTCGATCGCTGCGGCCAGGTCCGGCCGGCCTGCCTGCGCCTCCCGGGCCGCGAATGGCAGAGCGACCGAAAGGCCGAATGCGCTGTTGGAGTGCACGCCGTGCCGGACTGGATAGGTGGCCTTGGGCAGCCAGTCCAGAAAGCCCTTGGCCAGCATGTCGGCGAGCGGTGTGATCGCGGTCAGCCAGCGGCCCGCCTGGGCGTCGCCGAGGCTCGCGATCTCGTGTACCAGCGCGAGCGCCCAGCCCCAGCCGTACGGCCGCTCGTGCCACCCGTCGGCGCTCGCCACGAAGCCGGCCTCCGCCGCCAGCTTGTCCGCGGTGAACTGAGCGTCCAGCAGTTCCCTGATCTGGGCAGCCGGCACCACGCCGCTCGCCAGCCGCAGCAACCGGACCAGCAGCCAGTGCATCTCGACGCACGAATGCCAGTCCAGGCTGCCGTAGAAAACCGGCGTCCGATCGGCGGGCCGGGCGGGGACGTCCCCCGCCTTCGACATCAGGTGGATTAGCAGTGACGGAAACTCCCTGCCGATGTTGGCCACCGCCACCTGCGCGTAGCCGGCCGCCTGCTCTTGCAGAATGCCCAGACACTCCGTCGCCACCACACCGGCCGGGCCGATCTGACTGTCACCCACCGCAGCAGCCTAACGCGCTCCGATACCACGCACCGCCCCTCCTCTCCGGCGCGCCAGTCTCGGGCGGTTGGCAGATTCCGGGCAACTCAGCGCGCTTTCCGGGAGGCCTCATGCAGTGGCTGAACGTCCGCGAACTGTCGTTGCTTTAGCCGATCATCAGGCCGGTGACGGCCTCGGCCGCCGCCAGCGTGTCGCGGCCGAGGGGCTGCAGGTGGATGCGGGTACAGAGCAGTCCTGTCGACAGCCGCTCGACAACGCCCCATTCCCATATGGCGACGAGATCGAGCCCCGTGCGGGCGGCCAGCCATCGGGCCCGGTCGACGGGGTCGCCGTCAAGCAGCTCGACGGGATCGCCCCGCATCAGGACTCCCAGGTCGTACTCGGCTTCGGCCAGGAGGCCGTCAGGATCGATCAGCCTGAAGCCGCCGTCGTCCTGGAGAGCGTTCAGTTGGTGCACGTCGCCGTGGACCAGCACGGACCTCTCGTCGCGGTGCGCCTGCCCCCGCCGGCGAGCGCAGGCCAGGGCATGGTCGACAGTCTTCTCGGAGCACGGACGGTCGAGCTCCTCCCACGACGTCACTGTGAAGTCGGCGAGCCATCGGGCCTTGTCCGCACCCGTGGGCAGCCCGCAGTCTGGCGCCGGCCGCCATATGCGCGCAGCGGTGGCGCAGAGAATCTCCAGGCGACGGGCGAGCGGCAGTCCAAGCTCATACATGGGCCGGCCCAGCCGCTCCATGAGCAACGCGCCCTGGTCGGGGTCGTGCCGGTAGAGCACCGGGCATCCGTCTCCGCCGACGAGGCGCAGGACGGTCGCCTCGTTAGAGGGGTTGTTCCCGGTCCCGGGGACGAGCACCTTCAGGACCGCAGGGGTACCGTCCGCCCGGGTCGCGTCCGCCACGAAGGCCTCGGTGCCGCCCTCGTAGGGGTGCCCGACCGTGATCGACCAGTCGGCCTCCAGGCTCGAGACAAGCGCCGGCAATCGCTCGAGCCAGTCCTCGGCGCCGACGGCGCGGGCCTTGTTTCGCACAACCGCCGGCACGTCGATCATTGCCTCAGTCTCACATCTTGGCAAATGAGCCACTCGCGGTATGAGCAGTAAAATCAATCGACCTCGACCGCTGACTCACCTACGCTGGCCAGGCTGGCCAACCTGGCGGTAAGGGCTGGGTCCGGTTGTCCCCGGGAGGGGTTCAAGAAGGCCAGGAAGTAGACCCGGCCCAGCCGCCAGTTCGAGATCCGCAACGCGGCGTGAGCGGCGTCGGTTCTTGGTGTTCATCGCTGGGCGCGTGCGAGCATGGCGGAATGACGCGCCCAGATATCCGTGGGCTGTGGAACGCCAACGCTGCCGCGTGGACGGAACTGTCGCGCGCTGGTTTTGATGTTTACCGGGACTTGGTGAATACTCCCGCGTTTTTCGCGCTGCTCCCTGTGGTTGACGGGCTGCAGTGCCTCGATCTGGGGTGCGGTGAGGGGCACAACACGCGGCTGCTGGCTGCGGAAGGCGCCCGCGTTGCTGCGCTGGATATCGCCGAGTCGTTCATCTGCGCGGCCGCTGAGCAGGACCGGACCGGGATCTGCTACCTCGTCGGCGATGGTGCTGCCCTGCCGTTCGGCGCAGCGGCCTTCGATGCGGTGACCGCATTCATGAGCGTGATGGATGTCGCTGATCCCACGCTGGCTGAGGTGGCACGAGTGCTCCGGCCCGGCGGATTCGTTCAGTTCTCGGTGTTGCATCCGGTGATATCGGCGCCGGCCGGGCGATGGCTACGCGATGAGTCCGGCGTGCGACAGGCGCGGGTCGTCGGTGACTACTTCTATCAGGGCCCGCTGACCGAGACATGGACCTTCAGCCAGGTGCCGCCGAAGCGCGAGATCGGTACCGGCCGTTCACGATCACCTACGCGCGCCGCACGCTGGCTGGGTGGCTCGGTGCCGTCCTCGCCGCCGGCCTGGCCATTGAGGCGATCTGCGAGCCCTGCGCCGACGAGGAAACCGCCGCCACCCACCCACAAGTCGCCGACACCCGGATCGCCGGTCACCGGGCCGCACCGGCGACAGGCAGGGCGCTCTGTGACAGGCTGGCCACAGCAGCCCCGAACGGGCCGCACGCGGTCAAAGGAGAGCGGCATGTCCGTGTACAGGGTGACCGAGATCATCGGGACAAGCAGCACCTCGTGGGAAGAGGCAGCAGCGGAGGCGATCAGGACCGCCGCGGGGACGCTCCGCGATCTGCGAGTGGCCGAGGTCCTCAAGCAGGACATTCACCTAGACGAGAATGGCGCGATCACTTATCGCACCAAGCTGCAGCTCTCTTTCAAGTACGAACACGATCACTGATCGCAGGTCAGCCGCTCCGCCGTCTGGTCGGCCGGGTCCTCACCGATTGTCCGATGATGCTGGTATGTTCGCCCGCTGATCGTGGCTGGCCAGGGTTGGAGGGTACTTGTGGCTGAGGTGGCGCTGCGGCCGATCGACGACTCCGACCTCGATGCCTTGTTCGAGCAGATGCGGGATCCCGAGTCGGTCCGGATGGCCGCCTTCACGGCTGAAAATCCCGATGACCGCACCGCGTTCGATGTCCACATGGCGAAGGTCCGGACGTTGCCAGGGGCGACCACCCGTGCGGTCACCGTCGATGGACGGCTCGCCGGCAGCATCGCCAGCTTCGTCGTTGATGGCGATACCGAGGTCACATACTGGATCGACAGGTCCTTCTGGGGGCAAGGCATCGCCGGCCGAGCGCTCGCCCTGCTCCTGGAATCGGTTCGCGTGCGGCCCCTGTTTGCCCGCGCCGCGAGTGACAATGTGAGATCGCTCAAGGTGCTGCAGGGGGCAGGATTCGCGATCATAGGCACGGCGATCTCGTTCGCCAACGCGCGAAACAAGGAGGTCGAGGAAACGATTCTGCGCCTCGACGAGCCCGCGAAGTCCGCGCCACCCGACGCGTCGAGCGGGGGCGGGCAGACCTACTGATCTCGGCGCGACCGCAGCGGCGACCGGCGGCGGAACTCCGAAGCACTTGTCTTAACGTCCCGTGGGTCACATCAGGTGAGTCTTCTCACGCACCATGCCTGCTGCCATCGCCTGAGGTCGTGATCGAGCCTTCGAGATCATCGGTGCGGCGCATTAGGCGGGAATGTCTGGACGGCGATGAGTTCGGCGCGCCGGAGCAGTCTCAGCTGACAAAGAGAGCACCAGTGGCGCCCGCAGACCCGAGAAGACGGACGGCAATGCCGCACCCCAGATACCGCCTACGACATCGCGGCCCGGCACGGGAAGGCCAGCCCATCCGCGAGCCGCAGCGATAGCCGGACCCTAGTACGAGTCGATCACCGTGCCACATTGATAGCCGCGCTGTTCAGGGACGTGAAACACCCGGGTGGTGAGTCATGAGAAATCATGCGAAGAGGGTCGGCCGTCGGCCCGTGGTGGCGGGCGCGGCGCTGGTGGTCGCCGCAGGCCTGATAGCAGGCGGCTGCTCAAGCAGCAGCAGTAGCAGCTCGGGCGCGCCGAAGTGCCCGTCCAAGCGCGGCGCGGCGGTCACCGGGACCGCCCCCGCCGCAACGGGCCGGGCCGCGGCGGGTTGGACACAGCCGAATGCCGACCTGGCGAGCACCCGCTATGTGGCCAGCGCGATCACCAGCGCGGACGTCTCCAAGCTCGGGGTGGCGTGGACGGTGCCGCTGACCATACCCACGAGCCGTACCGACGGGGCCTACGCGGCCACGCCGGTGATCGTTAACGGGGTGGTGTACCTCCAGGACCTGGAATCCAACGTGTACGCGATCAGCCTGGCGACCGGCAAGGTGTTGTGGAGCCACGACTACAACTCGCCGAACGGCGGGCCGGACGGCGTCAACGTGGTCGGCGGGGTCGTGTACACGGCCACCGCCAAGGCCGCGGTCGCCTTGAACGCCGCGACCGGGGCGCAGTTGTGGAGCCGGACGCTGATCGGCAACGACCACGAGGGCATAGCCATGGCGCCCGGCTACAACCGCGGCACCGTGTACGTGTCCACCGTGCCGGCCAACGTGACAGGTCAGTACCTGCCCGGAGGCAAGGGGATCTTGTGGGCGCTGAACGCCGGGACCGGCGTGCCGGAATGGTCCTGGAACCAGGTGCAGAACCTGTGGGGCAATCCGGGCGTCAACTCCGGCGGAGGGCTGTGGTACACGCCGTCGTTCGACGCCCAGGGCAACATCTATCTGGGCATCGCCAACCCAGGCCCGATCTTCGGCACCAAGAGCTACCCGCTGGGGAGCAGCCGGCCAGGCCCGGATCTGTATACCGACTCCGTGGTAAAGCTCAGCCCCGCCGGGAAGCTGCTGTGGTACTACCAGCTCACCCCGCACGACCTGTACGACTGGGACCTGCAGAACCCACCGGTCCTGTCCACCGAGAACGGGCGTCAGGTGGTGATCGAGGGCGGCAAGGCCGGCATCCTCATCGAGCTGGACGCCCAGACCGGCAAGCTGCTGTGGCAGCGCCCGGTTGGCGGGCACGACGGGCACCAGAACGACGGGCTGCTCACCGAGCACGCCACGCCAGCCTCGCGGGGCCTGCTGCCAAAGCAGTTCTGCCTCGAGCCGAGCATTTACGGCGGCATCCTGACCCAGCTGGCCAGCAACGGCTCCACCACCTTCGCCGCCGTCAACGACCTCGCAATGCCGGCCAGCCCGGCCGGCATCACCCAGTCGCTGGCCAGCCACATCCACGCCGTCGAGAACGCCGTCGGCGAGATGGTCGCCGTCAACCAGGACACCGGCGCCATCATCTGGGATACCCCGCTTCCGTCCTCGCCGTACGGCGCCGCGACGGTGACCAACGACGTCGTGTTCACCACCACGTTCGAGGGGGAGCTGTACGCACTCGACGCGACCACCGGCGCCATCTTGTTCAAGTCGCCGATGTCCGCCGGGAGCAACGCGCCGGTCGCTGTCGACGGCGACTACGTCATCGCTGGCGCCGGTGTCAGCCTGTCGACCACGCAGCGGAACATGATCATCGCCTACAAACTCGGGGCGACAGGCAAGCTCCCCGACGCCGCGGGCTCGTAACCGTTCAGTAGCCGACGAGCCGGTGCCAGGCGAAGTCATCCCATCGCCCGGCCGCCGGCAGGACCTGGACCCCCATGTGCCGAGGATAGGCGCTCAGGTAGCGAGACACTGTTCCTGTGGTGTGGCGATGGCGGTGCCCGCCGTTCGGTCGAGAACGCGAACGTGAGCAGCGATGACGGGTCAGGGCCTACGGCGCGGGCATGGAGGCAAGCGCGCCTTGGTGGTTCGTGGCGGATGGGAGGGCCACGTGCCCGTTCCCGCGAGCGACCGTTACGCCCAGGTGCTCAGGGAATCGGGCTTTGAGGTGACGCTGTCGGACTCTCTCGACAGCTATCTCGACGAGGCGCAGCTCGCCGCTGCCGATCTTGTGGTGCAGTGCTGGACGATGGGCACGATGAGCAGTCAGCAGGCAGACGGGCTGTCGCGCGCGGTGCGCTCCGGGACCGGTTTCGCCGGCTGGCACGGCGGCATTGTCGACGCGTTCCGCGGCGAGCCGCTGTACAGCCTCGTGACGGGAGGCCAGTTCGTGTACCACCCACGCGGCTTGGTCACGTACCAGGTGCGGCCGGTGGCAGACCGCCCGGAGCATCCCGTTCTGGCCGGTGTCGAGGCGTTCACCATCACCACGGAGCAGTATTACGTGCACGTTGATCCGGGCATCGATGTGCTGGCCGTCACCGATTTCGTTGCCGATCCTGCCTACCCCGATCTGGCCGGCGTCGTCATGCCGGTCACCTGGACCCGCCGCTGGGGCACGGGCCGGGTGTTCGTGACCACGATCGGCCACTCGGTCTCGGATCTGGAAGTGCCGCAGGTGGATGCGATGATCCGGGCGGGCATGGCATGGGCGGCGCGGTGACCGCGCTGCGGATCGGTGTCGTAGGGGCCGGCCAGATCAGCGGCGCCTACCTCAGCACGCTGCGGCGGTTGTCCAACGTTCAGGTGGTCGCGGTCTGCGACCTGGATGAGGTGCGCGCCAGGTCCGCCGGGGCTAAGGACTGGATGCCGGCGCCAGAGGCGGGCGGTTATCGCGGGGCCACGCGGGGTTACGGCGTCTCGGACCTGGCCAGCGCGCTGACCAGCGGCAGCGCGCACCGCGCCAACGGTGAGATCGCCTACCACGTGCTCGACGTGATGGAAGCCCTCCTCACCGCCGCCGGCTCAGGTCACACCGCAGATATCGCGAGCAGTTGCGACCGGCCGCCAGCCGTCCCCTTCGGCTCGCGGCCGGACGACCCCGAGGCCACGCCGCCAGCGACACCGAGTCGGCCACGCTTATCATGGGGAACGGGCGTGCTCGCCGGGCCAAACCCGTCAGGCTTGCCGATTGCGCCGGCTGGGAGGTGCCTGTGGTGGCGGAACCGCAGGATCCCACTGCCGGATGGGCGGCATTTGGCGGCCATCTGCGGGCCTCGGACGCCGACCGCGAGCGGGTAATTGATTTCCTGAAGGCTGCGTTCGTGCAGCGTCGGCTGAGCCAGAGCGATCTGACCGGGCGGGTTGGCCAGGTGCTTGAATCGAAGACCTACGCCGAGCTGGCCGGGGCAACGTCCGGCATCCCGGCCAGGCGAGCGGATATTCCGCGGCCGCGCCAGCCTGTCGCACCGGTGCGGCCGCGACAGAACGCAGCGCCGGTGCGCGCCAGGCCGGTTAGCTGGAAGGTCGTCGCCTGGGTGGTGAGCGTGATCATCGTGGCGCCCGGACTGGCCGTCGCCTTCTTCGACACGTACTACGGCAGCTTCTTCATCCTTCTTTTGTTCGGTTTCGTCGCGTCTGGGCTGGTCGGCTCGCCCGGCACGCCGCGACCTGACCGCCACAGCATGTTCTGAGCAGCGCCGCTCACGGCCCGGGCAGCCCGGCCGGTGCCCGGATTCGGCGCATCTATACTGCCGCATGGCTTCTGAGCGCATGATCATCCGTCCGGGGTCGCTGCTTGATGTGGTGACCGGAGAGTTGCTGGCCGAGCGCGCCGTTGTCGTCGAGGCCGATCGCATCGTCCACGTGACCGGTGCCGGCGATGCCCCGGCCGAGGGCCCTGCCGTTGTGGATCTGCCGGGCCATACTCTGCTGCCCGGCCTGATCGACTGCCATACGCACCTGGTGGGTGAGCCCGACGATGGCCAGGGTTACGCGGGGATGCTGGCGCGGACCGGCGCGCAGGAGGCGCTGTCGGGGGCCCGGAATGCGCGGGACACGTTGCGGGCGGGCTTCACGACGGTGCGCGATGTGGGCACGTTCCGCGCCTTCGTCGACGTGGCGCTGCGAGACGCCATCAACGCGGGGTGGCTGCCCGGTCCGCGTATGCGCGTAGCCGGGGCGTATGTGACCTGCTCGGGAGGCGGAGGCGACATCACCGGGCTGGCCCCGGACGTCGACGCGGTCGTGCCTTACGAGCTCCGGGTCGGCGTGGTCAACTCGGTCGACGACGTGCGCCGCGCGGTGCGACGCGTGCTGCATGGTGGCGCGGACCTGGTGAAGCTGATCGCTACCGGCGCCGTGATGACGACCGGAGGTATACCCGGCGCACCCGAACTCACCGGGGAACAGATCCGCGCCGCGGTCGAGGAAGCGTCGTTGTCTGGGGCGGACGTCGCCGCGCACGCGCACGGCGCGGAAGGCATCAAGCGCGCCGTGCGCGGCGGCGTGCGCTCGGTCGAGCATGGCTCGCTGATGGACGACGAAGCGATCCAGTTGATGGCGGATGCGGGAACGTTCCTGGTGGCGGACGTCTACTGCGGCGACTACATCGCTGAGGCCGGCCGGGAGCAGGGATGGCGCGCCGACGTGCTCCGCAAGAACGACGAGACGACGCTTGCCCAGCGGCAGGGGTTCACCAAATGCGTGCGGGCCGGCGTGCGTATCGCCTTCGGCACCGACAGCGGCATCTACCCGCACGGCCTGAACGCCCGCCAGTTCGCCTATCAGGTCCGCTGTGGCCAGAGCACGCTGGAGGCGATCCGGTCTGCGACCTTGCACGCAGCTGAACTGCTGCGCTGGGACGACCAAGTTGGCCGCATCCAGGCTGGCTACCTCGCGGACATGATCGCCGTGCCGGGAAACCCGCTGGACGACATACGCCTGCTGGAACATCCCGACTTCGTCGTCAAAGACGGGGCCATCGTGCACCACGGCCCGGCAGATCGGTAACCCCGGCGGTCAGCCATCCCTCGCTGGTGACACGGCCGAACTACCGGGACGGCAGGTCCAGGCCGGCCGCCTTGGTGCCCGCCTCGGCCAGCGCCGCAGCCATCATGTCCGCGGCCCGCCCGGCCGCCGACAGCGCCTCGGACACCTCATCCAGCACGCCGTCAGGGTCGCCGCCGATGCCCTGGGAGATATGGCCGTCCTCGTGCTGCGCGACCAGGAACCGCGCGAGCTGCTCGCACAGCTCGGGCAGCTGGTGGCCCATCAGCGCCAGCCGGCCGACGACCTCGCGGGCTTCGCCCGGACCGGTGAGTTCCTCGCCATCAGCCATCAGCTGGTTCAGCGCCCGGACAGCCTCCACCGCCTGCGTGGCCACTTCGCCGATCGTCATCGTGGCGGCCAGCTCGTTCACGTAACCCGGCGCAGGATCCGGACGTGACCGGGCCAGCGCCGCGGCCTCGGTGTCATCGCCGGAGCCGTACGGCTGAACTTTCCTGGGCATCTTTCTCCACGGTTGATGGCGCGGACCATGACAATGGGCCGCGTGCGGCAAGACAGGCACCTGCAGGCTCGCAGGTAACTCGCAGATAACAAGTATGCCCGGACCCGGCACTGTCCAGGTCGCCGCACGAGACCAGCCATCGCCAGCAGCGCCGGCCGCGCCCGGGTGGGCGGTTCGACGTCGCCGGGCAGCCGGACAAGGTACGGAATCTGATCACGCTCACCGGGCAGTTTGCCGCCATCGACGAGGACCTCACCGGGCGGGAGAACCTGCTGCTGATCGCGAGGCTGCTGGAGCTCAGCCGCAAGGCGGCCCGAAGGCGCGCCGACGAGCTCCTCGGGCGGTTCGGCCTGGCCGAGGCCGCCGGCCGGCCGCCCGGCAGGAAAATGTGGTCGAGCTACGGCGGGTCGTGGCGGGAGGTCACCATCGGTGACAACCGAAGCTGCCTTGGCGGCCTCGGCATGATGGTGACGCTGGTGCTGTGGGCGCTGGTCCCGGCCACGATCGCGGGGTTCGTGCTCAGCTCCGGAGCCCTCAAGCTGGAGCTGCTCCTGGTGCTGGCCGTCGACGTCGCGGCGGCCCTGATCGCTCTCAGCAGGTACCAGAGCAAGCCCGCCTCAGCGGAGTTCGACGGGCTGGTGCTCGAAGCCTGGACCGAGACCGTCTCCGACGAGAACAGCAGCACCGAAGTCCCGTATCTGGCAATCGACGATGGGATGCGCGACCGCGCGTGGGTGTTCGCGGTCAGCAGCCAGCAGTACGCGATCGGCATCCCGGGGACGGTCGTGCACGCCCTGGTGAACCCGCGGCGCGGCGCGCTGCTGGAGATCCGGCCGCTCCTGGCGGACGCGCCGGACTGACCGCGGGCTAGCCGAACTGCGCCCCTGTCAGGTCCTCGGCCAGCGCCGTCACCTCAGTGACCGCGACATCCGGACTCAGCTGCCCAGCCGGAACGTGCAGCCCCTCGTACTCGCCGTCCAGCGCGGCCCGTGCCGTCGCCTCGGCCCGGCTCACGTCCGGATTCCCCAGATCCGGGGCACCGCGAACGGCAGCGGCGTAGCCGAGCAGCCGCGCCGCGTCGGCCGGGCGGCCGACGGCCAGGGCGAGCTCGGCGTCGGTGAAGGCCAGTACCATGGCCGACCGGGCGGCGTGCCCGGCGGCGGCTCCGTCGAGGTCGGCGCGGGCACCGGCGAGGTCGCCCGCCCGCAGCCGGATCATCCAGCGTTCGGCGCGCATCCAGGCCGCGTCGTCGGCCGAGCCGACCGCCTCGGCGAACGCGATCCCACCCCGCCTGGCCCGACCAGCGTGAGCAGCCGCGCGCCCGCGAGCAGCTCCCGCACCTGTGCTAGATCCCGCTCCCGCCCGACGAAGCTGGTGGCGGGCGCGGGGAGGTTGGTGGGAGTGGTGCTGGTGGCGGGCGTGGGGGAGGCGGGGGTGGTGGCGCTGGTGGTGGGCATGGGGAGGCCGCGCAGGATCGCAGTGTGCAGGTCGCGGAGCGCGGGCGATGGGTCGGTGCCGAGCGTTTCGGCTAGGCCCCGGCGCAGATCCTCGAATGCCGCAAGCGCCTCGGCCGGGCGGCCATCGGCGGTAAGCGCGCGCAGGTAAAGCCCTGCCAGCCGTTCGTCCAGCGGATGCGCCAGCGCTAGCTCCTGCAGGTCGGCCACGAGCTGGCCGCCGGCCCGGTCGATAGCGTGATCACCGGCCCGGTCGATAGCGTGATCACCGGCCCGGCCGGCGGCGAGCGCCAGCTCGGCGTGATCCGCTGCCGTGCGCAGCCGCAGCTCGGTGAGGCGCGCGATCGTAGGGCCGGCGAACGGGGCGTTGGCGAGGTTGGCCAGCGGGGCGCCACGCCACAGGGCCAGCGCGCCGGCGAACCGGCCGGCCGCGGCGAAGGCGTCGCCCGCTTCCCGGCAGGCCCGGCCCTCGGCGGCGAGCCGCTCGAACTCCGCGACGTCGGTGGCGTCGCCCGACGCCGACAGCCGGTAGCCGCCGGGCAGCGACTCGACCGTGACGGCGTCGCCCGGCGGCAGCGCGCGGCGCAGCCTGGACACCAGCGAGTGCAAGGCGTTGCCAGCGCCGGGCGGCGGCCGCTCGCCCCAGATCGCGTCGACCAGCGACTGCGTGGTGACCAGGTGGCCCTGATCAAGGGCGAGCCGGGCCAGCAGCGTCCGGAGCCGTACCTAACCCTGTTGCCTAAACAGTGCGTTGTCACCTAAACAACGTGCTGCTACTTGACTCTGCTACCTAAACAAGGCGCTGTAGGCGTTGAGCGCGGGCTGGCCGCCGAGGTGGGCGTACAGCACCGTGGAGTCCCGTCCGATCTCGCCGGTGCGCACCAGGTCGATCAGCCCGGCCATGGACTTGCCCTCGTAGACCGGATCGATGATCATGCCCTCCAGGCTTCCGGTGAGCCTGATCGCGTCGAGCGTCGACTTGACCGGGATGCCGTAGTAGTCCCCGGCCCAGCCGGGCAGCACGGTGATCTCGTCGTCGCGCAGGTCCCGGCCGAGGCCGATGAGTGCCGCGGTGTTGCGGGCGATCTTCTCGACCTGGGCGCGGGTCTCGGCGAGCTTCGCGGATGCGTCGATGCCGATGACCCGGCGCGGCCGGGCCTGGCCGGCGAACCCGGCGATCATCCCGGCATGGGTGGAGCCGGTGACGCTGCACACGATGATCGTGTCGAAGAACACCCCGAGCTGCTGTTCTTGCTGCTGTACCTCGTAGGCCCAGTTCGCGAAGCCGAGGCCGCCGAGCCGGTGGTCGGAGGCACCGGCCGGAATCGGGTACGGTGTGGCTCCCTGCATGCGCACGTCCTCGATCGCCCGTTCCCAGCTGTTCTTGAAGCCGATGCCGAAGTCCGCGTCGACCAGGCGCACGTTCGCGCCCATGATCCGGGACAGCAGGATGTTGCCGACCCGGTCGTTGACCGAGTCGGGCCAGTTGACCCAGCTTTCCTGGACCAGTACGGCCCGCAGACCGAGCAGCGCGGCAACGGCCGCGACCTGGCGGGTGTGATTGGACTGCACTCCGCCGATCGAGACCAGCGTGTCCGCGCCCTGCGCCAGGGCGTCGGGCACCAGGTACTCGAGCTTGCGGGTCTTGTTGCCGCCGAACGCGAGCCCCGAGTTGCAATCCTCCCGCTTTGCCCAGATTTTCGGGCCGCCCAGGTGCGCCGACAGGCGCTCGAGCGGGTGGACCGGACTGGGTCCGAACAGCAGCGGATAGCGGGGGAAATCATCGATGGACACCGGGCCTCCTAAGTGTCATCCGGACAGCGCACACTTGTGCACATCGCGGCAGTTAGTCGTTATGGTTTCAGTAAAACGGGCGAATAGGAGGCGGTCGCGGGGTGGCTGAGATCGTGTCACTTAGCGAGGCTATCTCCGCAGCCGTGCACGACGGGGACACGGTGGCGATGGAAGGCTTTACCCACCTGATCCCTTCCGCCGCGGCACGCGAGGTGATCCGGCAACGGCGGCGTGACCTCACGCTGGTCCGGATGACGCCGGACGTGGTCTACGACCAGATGATCGGCGCCGGGTGCGCTCGCAAGCTGGTCTTCTCCTGGGGCGGCAACCCGGGAGTCGGGTCGCTGCACCGGTTCCGGGACGCGGTCGAGCACTCCTGGCCCAGGCCACTCCAGATCGAGGAGCACAGCCACGCCGGGATGGCCAACCGTTACGTGGCTGGCGCGTCCGGGCTGCCGTTCGCGGTGCTGCGCGGGTACAACGGCACCGGCCTGGCCGGCAAGGCCAACATCGCCGAGATCGTGTGCCCGTTTACCGGGGAGCGGCTGGCGGCGGTGGCAGCGCTCCGGCCGGACGTGACCGTGATCCACGCGCAGCAGGCCGACCGGGCCGGCAACGTGCAGTACTGGGGGATTACCGGGGTGCAGAAGGAGGCGGTGCTCGCGGCGACACGCTCGGTGGTCACGGTCGAAGAAATCGTCGACGTGCTCGAACCGCGCCCGGGGGCGGTCCTGCTGCCAACCTGGGCGGTCGGCTACGTGGCCGTGGTTCCCGGCGGCTCGCACCCCTCCTATGCGCTGGACTACTCGATCCGCGACAACGACTCCTACGTGGCCTGGGACGCGATCAGCCGGGACCGGGACGCGTTCGGCCGCTGGCTCGACGAGCACGTCTACACCGAAGGCGCGGCGTGAACGGGTACTCGGCGGATGAGATCATGACGGTCACGGCCGCCCGGGCGCTGCGGGACGGGATGACCTGCTTCGTCGGGATCGACCTGCCCAGCGCGGCGGCGAACCTGGCCCGCGCGACGCACGCCCCGAACCTGGTGCTGATCTACGAGTCGGGCACGATCGGCGCCAAGCCCGGCTCCCTGCCGCTGTCGATCGGCGATGACGTGCTGGCCGAGACCGCCGACACCGTGGTCAGCGTGCCCGAGATCTTCAACTACTGGCTGCAGCCCGGCCGGATCGACGTCGGCTTCCTCGGCGCAGCGCAGATCGACAAGTTCGCCAACATCAACACCACGGTCATCGGCGCCGACTACGCCGAGCCGAAGGTCAGGCTGCCGGGTGCCGGAGGCGCGCCGGAGATCGCCGCATGCTGCAAAGAAGTGATCGTGATCGCCCGGCAATCCCGCCGCAAGTTCGTCGAGCGGGTGGACTTCATCACCTCGGTTGGTTTCGGTGATGGCCCAGGGAGCAGGGAATACCTGGGTCTCCCCGGCGCTGGGCCGCAGCGGGTCATCACCGATCTGGGCGTGCTGGAGCCCGACCCGGAGAGTTGCGAGCTGGTGCTCACGGCGGTTTACCCGGGCGTTAGCGCCGCCGAGGTCAGGGAGCGGACCGGCTGGGACCTGCGGGTCGCGGCGGACCTCGAGGAGGTCGCGGCGCCGAGCCCGGGCGAGCTTTCCGTGCTGCGCGACTTGCTCGCTACCATGCCCGCGAGAGAGTGAAAGGAGCGCCCAAGGTGCCGGTAGTTGTACGGAACACCCCTCGAACCGATCTCGAGGTCGTCGACGGCCTGGCGGCCGCCGGTGTGGCCACAGTGCACGAGGCCCAGGGCCGCACCGGGCTGCTGCGCGCCGACATCCGCCCGATCTTCCGGCCAGCGCGCATCGCGGGCAACGCGCTTACCTGCGAGGTTGCGCCGGGCGACAACTGGTCGATCCACATCGCCGTGGAGCAGGCGCAGACCGGCGACATCCTCGTGGTCACCCCGACCAGCCCGTGCGACGACGGCTATGTCGGCGACCTGCTGGCCAATAGCCTGCTGGCCCGCGGGGTCCGCGGCGTGGTCATCGACGCCGGGGTGCGCGACGTCGCGACGCTGACCGAGATGCGCTTCCCGGTCTGGTCCAAGGCGATCTCGGCCAAGGGCACGGTGAAGGAGACGCCGGGGAACGTGCAGACCCCGATTGTCTGCGCTGGCGCGTACGTACGGCCCGGCGACGTGGTCGTCGCCGACGACGACGGGGTCGTGGTCGTGCCTCGCGCGGAGGCCGCGACCGTGCTCAAGGCCGCCCAGGACCGCGAGGCCAACGAGGCGTCCAAGCGGCCGAGGCTGAGCGCCGGCGAGCTCGGCCTGGACATCTACGACATGCGCGGCAGGCTCGCCGACAAGGGGCTGCGTTACGTGGATTACGTGGAGTCGCAGTGAGCGGGGGGGTCTGGGAGGGTCGCTCCCCCGAGGAAGCACCGACGCAGACCGGCATCCCGTGCGCGGCCATGCGCGGCGGCACGTCCAAGGGGCTGGTGTTCCTCGCCGACAACTTGCCCGCCGACCGCGCCACCCGCGACGCCGCGCTGCTCGCCGCCATGGGCTCCCCGGACCCGAGGGAGATCGATGGCATGGGCGGCAGCCACCCGCTGACGTCGAAGGTGGCCGTGGTGAGCCTGTCGTCCCGCGACAACGCCGACGTCGAGTACTTGTTCCTGCAGGTGTGGCCGGACCGGCCGGAGGTCTCGGACAGCCAGAACTGCGGGAACATGCTGGCCGCCGTCGGGCCGTTCGCGATCGAGCAGGGGCTCGTTGCCGCAGGTGACCCGGTGACGCCGGTTCGGATCTGGATGCGCAACACCGAGACGCTGGCCACCGCGTTCGTGCAGACGCCCGGCGGCAGCGTCCGCTACGACGGGACCGCCCGGATCGACGGCGTGCCCGGCAGCCACGCGCCGATCCCGATCGAGTTCGAGGACGTCGCCGGCTCCTCGTGCGGCGCGCTGCTGCCGACCGGCAACGTCGCCGACGTGATCGAGGGAACGAACGTCACCTGCATCGACAACGGCATGCCCGTGGTCTGCCTGGCAGCGTCCGACTTCGGCCTGTCCGGGCAGGAGTCACCGGCCGACCTGGAGGACAACGCCGAGCTGACCAAGCGGGTCGAGGCGATCCGGCTGGCCGCCGGGCCGCTGATGAACCTCGGCGACGTGACCGACAAGACCGTGCCGAAGATGAGCCTGCTGTCGCCGCCCGCGCACGGCGGCACCGTGTCCACCCGGACGTTCATCCCGCACCGCGTGCACGAGGCGATAGGCGTGCTCGGCGCGGTGTCGGTCGCCACCGCGTGCGTGCTTCCTGGTTCCGTGGCGCACGAGGTCGCTGTCGCCGGTGACCAGGCCGACGGGTCGCTGGACATCGAGGTAGAGCACCCGACGGGTTTCTTCACCGTCACCATCGACGTCAGGCTCGAAGCGGGCGGGCCCGTCGTCACCAGGTCGGCGCTGCTGCGCACCGCCCGCCTGCTCATGCGCGGCGAGGTCATGGTGCCCTCGTCGGTCTGGAGCCCGGCATGACGCAGCGCAGTCTGGCCCAGCGCAGTCTGGCCCAGCGCAGTTTGACGCAGCGCAGTTTGACGCAGCGCAGTTTGACGCAGAGAGGCCCGCGATGATCATCGACTGCCACGGTCACTACACGACCGCGCCACCGCAGCACGACGCGTGGCGTAAAGGGCAGCTTGAAGAGTTCGCTGAGGGCCGCCCGGCACCGGCCTACCCGCAGATCTCCGACGACGAGATCCGCGAGTCGATCGAGCAGAACCAGCTGCGGCTGCTGCGCGAGCGCGGCGCGGACATGACGATCTTCTCGCCGCGGGCGTCGGCCATGGCGCATCACCTGGGCGACGAGCGGGTCAGCATCGAGTGGTCCCGGGCGTGCAACGACCTCATCGCGCGGGTGGTCGGGCTGTTCCCGGACACGTTCATCGGCGTCTGCCAGCTGCCGCAGTCGCCGGGCGCCGACCTGAAGGCGTCCGTGGCCGAGCTGGAACGGTGCGTGCTCGAGCTGGGGTTCGTGGGCTGCAACCTCAACCCGGATCCGAGCGGCGGCATGTGGACCGGCCCGCCGCTCACCGACCGGTACTGGTACCCGGTCTTCGAGAAGATGACCGAGCTCGACGTGCCGGCCATGGTGCACGTCTCCAGCAGCTGCAACCCGAACTTCCACGCCACCGGCGCGCACTACATCAACGCCGACACGACCGCGTTTATGCAGTTCATCCAAGGTGACCTGTTCGCCGACTTCCCCGGCCTGCGGCTGGTGATCCCGCACGGGGGCGGCGCGGTTCCGTACCACTGGGGCCGCTACCGCGGGCTCGCCGACATGCTGAAGAAGCCGCCGCTGCGTGAGCACGTGATGAACAACGTGTTCTTTGACACCTGCGTCTACCACCAGCCGGGCATCGACTTGCTGCTGCAGGTCATCGACGTCGGCAACGTGCTGTTCGGCTCGGAGATGGTCGGCGCCGTCCGCGGCATCGACCCGGAGACCGGCCGATATTTCGACGACACCAAGCGGTACATCGACGCGGCCGAGCTGACCGAGGCGGAGAGCGCGCAGGTGTTCTCGAGCAACGCGCGGAGGGTCTACCCGCGGCTGGACAAGGTGCTGCGGGAGCGTGGTCTGTAAATGACCGAGACGTTCACCCCCGACGCCGACTGGCTGGCGTACGACCCGCACCCCAGCAAGCCGGTGTTTGTCCCGCCGCCGGGAGCCGTCGACGCGCACTGCCACGTGTTCGGGCCCGGCGACGTCTTCCCGTACGCGCCGGAGCGCAAGTACACGCCGACCGACGCGGGCAAGGAGCAGCTGTTCGCGCTGCGGGACTTCCTCGGCTTCGAGCGCAGCGTGATCGTGCAGGCGACCTGTCATGGCGCAGACAACCGGGCGCTGGTCGATGCGCTCCTGGCCGACAACGGGCGGTCCCGCGGCGTGGCCACGATCCGGCCCGGGGTGTCCCGGGCCGAGCTCGCCGACCTGCACGCGGCCGGCGTGCGCGGCGTCCGGTTCAACTTCGTCCGGCGGCTCGCCGACCCCAAGCCGGACGACTACTACCGGAGGCTGGTCGATCTCGTGGCCGAGTTCGGCTGGCACATCGTCGTCTACTTCGAGGCCGCGGACCTGGCCGAGCGCTGGAACCTGTTCACCAGCCTGCCCACGCCCGTGATCGTGGACCACATGGGCAGGCCCGACGTGACGCAGCCGGTGGACGGCCCGGAGTTCGCCCAGTTCCTGCGGCTGCTGACCGAGAACGAGAACGTGTGGTCCAAGGTGAGCGGGCCGGAACGGCTGTCGGTCTCCGGCCCCCCCGAATACGCCGACGTGGCTCCGTTCGCGTGCTGCCTGGTCGAGACGTTCCCGGACCGGGTGCTGTGGGGCACCGACTGGCCGCACCCGAACATGAAGAGCCACATGCCCGACGACGGCGCGCTCGTCGACGTGATCCCGCGCATCGCCCGCACCGATGACCTGCAGCACCGGCTGCTGGTCGGCAACCCCATGCGGCTGTATTGGGAGGAGGCCTGATGGCGACCGATTACACCTCAGAGTTCGACGACATCCCTGGCACCCGCGTGTTCACCGCGCAGCGGGCCAAGCAGGGCTTCAACCTGAACGAGTTCTGCATGAGCCTGATGAAGCCGGAGAACCGGGAGCGGTTCAAGGCCGACGAGCGCGCCTACCTGGACGAGTGGCCGATGACCGAGGGCCAGAAGCAGGCCGTGCTCGACCGGGATTACAACGCCATGCTCGACCAGGGCGGCAACATTTATTTCCTGGCCAAGATCTTCGCCACCGACGGGCTCAGCTACCTGCAGGCGGTGTCCACGATGACCGGCATGAAGATCGACGACTACCAGCAGATGATGATCTCCGGGGGGCGGTCTCCCGAGGGCTGGCGCTCGATAAGGGACGGGAGCTGAGATGGCGCGCATCACCGCGGGGCTCACCACCAGCCACATCCCGGCCATCGGCGCGGCGATTGACCTCGGCAAGACCGGTGAGGCCTACTGGCAGCCGCTGTTCGCCGGGTACGAGTGGACCAAGGCCTGGGCCGCCTCGGAGGTACCGGACGTGGTGATCCTGGTCTACAACGACCACGCGTCCGCGTTCTCGCCCGAGCTCGTGCCCACGTTCGCACTCGGCTGTGCCGACGAGTTCCCGCCCGCCGACGAGGGGTACGGGCCGCGCCCTGTGCCGGTCGTCCGCGGGAACGCGGATCTGGCGGCGCATCTGGCGCAGTCTCTGATCCTGGACGAGTTCGACCTCACGCTGATGTACAAGCTCGACGTCGACCACGGCCTCACCGTGCCGCTGTCGCTGGTTCACGGACAGCCCGAGGAGTGGCCGGTGCGGGTCATCCCGCTGGCCGTGAACGTGGTGCAGTACCCGCCGCCGACCGGGCACCGCTGTTACATGCTCGGCAAGGCGATCCGCCGGGCGGTGCAGAGCTACCCCGGGGACCTCTCGGTCCAGGTCTGGGGCACCGGCGGCATGAGCCACCAGCTGCAGGGCCCGCGCGCCGGGTTCATCAACTCCAA
Organism: uncultured Actinomycetota bacterium; assembly: GCA_963778075.1. GTDB lineage: Bacteria > Actinomycetota > Actinomycetes > Streptosporangiales > Streptosporangiaceae > JASHPR01. The sequence goes on from CAVZTJ010000003.1 coordinate 1,228,370, forward strand.
ATTCGACAACGCGTTCTTCGACCGGCTGATCGGCGACCCGGACAACCTGGCGCTCGTGCCGCACATCGAGTACGTGCGGGAGGCGGGCTCCGAGGGCATCGAGCTGGTCATGCAGCTGATCATGCGCGGCGCGATGGGCCCGGCGGTCGAGGAGCTCTACCGCTTCTACCACGTCCCCGCGTCCAACACCGCGGTCGGGCATCTCGTGGTGCGGCCGCACGAGGAATCCCCGCAGTCCCCGGGCACCTCCGAAAACCAGGAAGCGAGCTGACCAATGCGGATCGCAGTCGCCGGAGCCGGCGCCTTCGGCATCAAGCACCTCGACGGCCTCGCCGAGATCGATGGCGTCACGGTCACGTCCATCGTCAGCCGCAGGCTGGAGCAGGCCGAGGAGGTGGCGCGCAAGTACGGCGCGGAGCAGGCGACCACCGACCTCGGTGAGGTGCTCGCCCGCGACGACGTTGACGCGGTCATCCTGTGCACCCCGACCCAGATGCACGCCGCGCAGGCGATCGCGACGATGCGCGCGGGCAAGCACGTCCAGGTCGAGATACCGGTCGCGGACACCTGGCCGGACGCGCAGGAGGTCGACCGTGTGCAGCGGGAGACGGGCCTGACCTGCATGGTCGGGCACACTCGCCGGTTCAACCCGTCGCACCAGTGGATCCACCGCCGGATCGCCGCCGGGGAGCTGTCCATCCAGCAGATGGACGTGCAGACCTACTTTTTCCGGCGCAAGAACCTGAACGCGCTCGGCGAGCCGCGCAGCTGGACCGACAACCTGCTCTGGCACCACGCCGCGCACACTGTGGACCTGTTCCAGTACCAGACCGGCGAGGACGTCGAGATCGCGCACGCCGTGCAGGGGCCGCTGCATCCCGATCTCGGCATCGCGATGGACATGTCCATCCAGCTGCGCACGCCGGCCGCCCGCGTCTGCACGCTGTCGCTCAGCTTCAACAACGACGGCCCGCTGGGCACGTTCTTCCGCTACATCTGCGACAACGGCACCTACATCGCCCGGTACGACGACCTGGTCACCGGGCACGAAGAGCCGGTCGACGTGTCCAAGGTCGACGTGTCGACCAACGGGATCGAGCTGCAGGACCGGGAGTTCGTCGCGGCGATCCGCGAGGGGCGGGAGCCGAACTCCAGCATCGCCTCGGTGCTGCCCTGCTACCGGGTGCTCGGCGAGCTGGACGCGGCGCTGGCACGGGAGGTGTAGCGGTGGCGATCGGCTCGCTGGCCGCCGAGCTTGACCCGCCCGCTGACGCGCCGGTGCTCGTGCTCGGCAACTCGATGGGCACGACCGCGGCGGTCTGGGAGCCGCAGCTGGCCCAGTTCCGCCGGCACTTCCGGCTGCTCCGGTACGAGTACCCGGGGCACGGCGGCTCGGCGGCACCGCCGGGGCCTTACACGGTCGGCGAGCTCGGCGCCGCGGTGCTGGCCCTGCTCGACGAGCATGGGATCGGGCGTGCCCGGTACTGCGGTATCTCGCTCGGCGGCATGGTCGGCATGTGGCTGGCCGCAAACGCGCCGGACCGGATCGACGCGCTGGCGGTGTGCTGCACCTCCGCGTACCTGCCGCCCGCGCCGTTCTGGGCCGGGCGCGCACAGCAGGCCAGGGCCGACGGCACCGGGGCGATCGCCGAGCAGGTGGTCAGCCGGTGGTTCACGCCCCTATTCGCGGCGCGGCAGCCGGACGTGCCCGCGTCGTTCGTCGCGGGGCTCGCGCAGGTCGCCGCCGAGGGCTACGCCGGGTGCTGCGAGGCGATCGGCGCGATGGACCTGCGCCCGTCGCTGCCCGCGATCACCGCACCGACGCTGGTCATCGCCGGGGCCGAGGATCCGGCCACGCCGCCGTGGCACGGCGCCGTGATCGCGTCGGCGATCCCGGGGGCGCGGCTGGCCGTGGTCAGGGGTGCGGCGCACCTGGCGAGCGTGTCGGCACCTGGTCAGGTGGGCTGCCGGGTGCTCGGCTTCCTCCTCGGCTGAAGGATTAAGGCCTCGCTCCTGCGGATCACCGCGTCCGCTCCCATCGGCGGATGACCGCGTCCTGGCCGGCGGTGCCGCGCCCGCCGAGCAGGGTCCTGGTCAGCTGGCCCCGGGCGTCGAGCAGCTGGTCCAAGGCCTCGTCAGGTGCGCATCGGTCACCCGGATCGGGGAGCCGCCGCCGTTGCCGTCGCGGCCGGCTCGGTCCCGGCGGCCAGCGGCCCGGTCCCGGCGGCCAGCGGCCCAGTCCCGGCAGCTAGGCCAAGGGTCCCCTCCGCGTCGGGGTTCACGCCTGGGCATACCGGACGCCCGGGCAACGACAGCGTACCGCCGAGGGAGCCGCGCCGTGTCCAGGTGTCACCACTTGACCTGCACGTTTCCGTATCCGATGTTCGCCGGGCTGAGCCGTTTTCGGCCGTTAATGCGGGGGCTCCACATCTCGCACACAAGGTCTGCACTCCGGCTGCACCGCGCTGGTGTCGTGTTTACCGCGAGGACGGGCGGCAGCCGCCACGACCGGATGCCGTCCACGGGGGTAGCAGGCGGTGCCCGGCAGCGAAACGCGGGTTGCCACCTTCCGGTCGAGCGGGGGGCGTGACCGGTGAGAGCAGGGTGGCGGTCGGCGTTGACGCGAGCCGCGGTCGCGGCGTCGGGCATCGCCAGCTATCTCTGCTCACGGGGTTTTGGAGCGACGGGGGTCCGGGCTGCTGGTCGCTGCCCCGCGTCAACTAGGCGCGGGGCAGGGTCAGCGTCATCACGGTTCCCTGCGCCGGCTCGCTGCTGGCGGTCAGCCGCCCGCCGTGCGCCTGAGCCAGCTCGGCGGCGACGGCGAGGCCGATGCCGCTGCCGGAGATCTGCGCGGCCTGGCGGCCGCGCCAGAACCGGTCGAACACGTTGGGCAGCTCGTCGGCGGGTATCCCGATCCCGGTGTCGGTCACCGTCAGCACCGCGTCCGGCCCGGAGGGGGATACCTCGACCGTGACCCGGCCGCCCTCCGGGGTGAACTTCAGCGCGTTCGTCAGCAGATTCATGATCAGCTGGTGCAGCCAGCGGGGATCGGCCAGCACATCGGCCTCGGCGAAGCGCCGCTCCAGGGTGATCCCGGCCGCTTCGAAACGGCCGAGCAGGCTGGCGACGGCGTCGTCGGCCAGGTTGGCCAAGCCGCAGCGGTGCTGCGACAGGTGCAGCGCCGCGGCGTCGGCGGCGGCAAGGGTCTGCAGGTCGCTGACCATGTTCGCCAGCCGCAGCACCTCGTCGCGCAGCGAGGCCAGCTGTTCCGGGGTGGGCTCGGCAACCCCGTCCAGCATGGCCTCATGCCCGGCCTGCAGCACCGCGACCGGGGTGCGGAGCTCGTGGGCCACGTCGGCGACCAGATCCCTGCGCAGCTGCTCCTGGCGGGCCAGCGCGTCGGCCATCTGATCGAAGGCGGTCGCCAGCTCGCGCAGCTCGGCTGGCGCGGTGACCTGGCCGACCCGGGCGGTGCGTTCCCCCCGCCCCATGGCCCTGGTCACCGTGATGATCCGCTCGACCGGGCGGGTGATCCGCCGGGCCACCGCCAGCCCGGTCAGCAGCGCCAACAGGGCCGCCACCCCGGCAGCGCCGGAGATGGCCCGCAGCAGCGCGATCTGCAGGCCCCGGTCGGCGCCGCCGAGGCCGGAACCAGTGAACCTGACCAGAACCCGCCCGACAGTCTTGCCCTTCACCGTGGCCGTCGCGCTGAACTGCGGAGCCGACGCCTGCGCGGCGAACCCGCGCGAGTGCGCGACCACCCGGCGCGCCTTGTCGCGGATCTGGACGTCCGCGCCGGTGCGTGCGGCCAGGTCAAGCACGGGGGACAGGTCCGCCGACGGCCAGTTGGACTGACGCTCCCACGCGGCCGCGGCGGCCACCGCGATCGCGGTGGTGAGCTCCTGGCGCTGCCTGCTGGCCAGGCCCGACACGTCCGCGGCGGCAAACGCCGCGGTCAGGCCGGCCAACAGGGCGACTGCTGCGAGCGCCACCGCGAGGAACGCCAGCGCCAGCCGCAGGCCCAGCGCCTCACCGCGAGCGGCGGGGCGCTGCGGCGGCCAGGCGCCGCCGTCAGCCATCGCGGGTGAGGCCCAGCCGGTAACCGCCGCCCAGCACCGTCTGGACGATCCTGGGGTTGGCGGGCTCCTCCTCGACCTTGCGGCGCAGGTTCTTCACGTGCGAGTCGACGGTGCGCTCGTACCCCTCGAACTCGTATCCCCGCACCCGGTTGATCAGCTCGAACCGCGAGTACACCCGGCCCGGGACGGTGGCCAGCGCCACCAGGATGCCCCACTCGGTCGGGGTGAGGTCCACAGTGGTGCCGCGCGCCACGACCTGCCGCTGTGACTCGTCGATCACCAGGGCACCGTCGCCGTAGGAGGCGCGGCCCTGCCCGGTGGCGGGCCCGCCGCGGCGCAGGATCGCCTGGACCCGCAGCACCAGCTCGCGGGGGCTGAACGGCTTGGTCACGTAGTCATCGGCGCCCAGTTCCAGGCCGGCGATCCGGTCCTCCTCCGCCGCCTTGGCCGTGAGCAGCAGGATCGGTGTGTTCCCGGCGGCGCGGATCTCGCTGGCGACGACCTCGCCCGGCACGTCCGGCAGCCCGAGGTCGAGGATCACCAGGTCCGGCGATGCCGAGGCGGCCAGCATGAGGGCCTCCGCTCCCGACTCCGTGGACAGAACCGTGAACCCGGCGCTCTCCAGATATGAGCGGATCAGCTCCCGCAGCTTGCGCTCGTCCTCCACCAGCAGCACTGTGGCGGCCATGACCGCGCACCCCCCTCCTGCCCGACCGTAAGGCCGCGGCTCCACACGGTCATCACGGCGCCTCCAACGGTCCAGCATCCCGACGCGAGAGCTTAGTGGCACTATTCCCGGCAGATAAGGCGGCGTAATTGACCCGCGGTGACCTGGTCATGCTGCTGCCCTGGCTTGTCTTCGGCATCGCACTGGGGTTCATCGCCTTCCGGCTGTTCCGCCGTCGAGGTCCCCGGTAGCCGGGAACGAGTCGAAGAGGCGCAGCCGGTGGGCGGTTGCGGCGGCCTCGCCACGGCTCGCCACCCCGAGCTTGCCGAGGATGTTGGACACGTGCACGCTGGCCGTCTTCGCCGAGATGAACAGCTCGGCGGCGATCTCGCGGTTGCTCCGCCCGGCCGCCACCAGGCGCAGCACCTCGAACTCGCGTGCGGTGAGCCCGAGCCGTTCCTGCTGCGCCGGCCCGGTGCCTGCCGCGCCGGGATCGTCGTCCTGGCTGCTCAGGCTGACCCTGGCGCGCCTGGCGAGCAGGGCGATGTCGTCGCTCAGCGCCCCGGCGCCGAGGCGTCCCGCGAGCTTCGCGGCCCGGCGCAGCCGCTGCGCGCCGCCGTCATGGTCGCCGGCGGCGAGCGCCGCCTCGCCGGCCCGCAGCAGCGCCATGGCCATCGGGTACGGCTCGCTGGCCGTCTCCCACGCCTGCGCCGCCTCATCCCACGCGGCGAGGTCGCCGGGGTCCCGCAGGTTGGCGCGCGCCATCTCGGCGGCGAACGTCAGCCGGTGTGCCGACTGGCTCACCCCGTCGGCGACCAGCTTGCCCGCTTCGGTGCGCAGGCGCTCCCGCAGCGCCGCCGCCCTGCTGGCCAGCGCCTGGTCACCGGCTACGGCGGCGGCCAGGCAGGCCCGGGCCCCCGCGACCAGCAGCGGCCACCCATACCGTGGGCTGGCCGACATGTTGTAACGGTCCAGCGGCTCCTCGACGGCGGCCATAGCCTCGGATGGCCGGCCCTCCGCCAGCCGCACCGCGGACTCCAGCCGGGCCATCGGCAGCTGATGCTCGTCCTTGTACCGGACGCCGTCCAGCGCCGCCCGGACCGAGGCGGCGCGTGCGGCCGCCGCGGTCAGATCGCCGCGGCCCAGCGCCAGGTCACCGGCCAGCCGCCACACCGACGACCGCCCCACCCGCGGCGGCATGAACTCCTGCGCGCGCTCGATGACCTCGGCCGCCTCGTCCCACCGGCCCAGCGAGACCAGCGGCTCGGCCAGGTTGATGGCCAGGGTCACGCCGGACGTCCGGGCCAGGCCGTACTCGACCGCCGCCGCGACGCCCTCGCGGGCCACGGCGGCGGCGAGATCGTGCTCGCCGAGGCCCTCCAGTATGTCCGACTCGGTGATCGCGACCCTTAGCAGCGGCTGGTATGCCTTGGCCCGGGTCGCCGCCGCGCGGGCCTCCGCCAGCAGCGCCCGGTTCCGCTCCAGCGTGGCGGTGGACGGCTCGGCGCACGCGAGCGCGACCAGTGCCATGGCCTCGATCTCGGAGTCGCCGGCCTGCCGGGCCACGGCCACCGCCTCCTCGGCGCGTGCCCGGGCCTCGGCTGGGTCAAAGCCTTCCCGGTGATGGATATCGTGGGCGGCCGCTTCCAGCACCCGGGCCCGGGCCGCGGGCGGCGCATCGGCCGGAACCAGCCGGACCGCCTCCATCAGGTCCCTGGCGTAGTCTTCGCGGCCGGCCATCTTCGCAAGGTGACCCCGGAGGCTGTACAGCAACGCGGCCCGCACGGGCTCGGCGCCGGCGTCGACCTCCTTCAGCGCCCCGGTGGCGAGGGCCACCCCCCGGTCGTACTCCCCGGCCAGCTCGGCGGTGCCGGTGGCCGTCTCCAGCACCGCCACGTGGTCGGCGCCGATCCGGTCGGCGGCGTCGGGCACGCGGTCCCATAGCTCGAGCACCCGGGACAGCATCGCGAGCTGCTCGGCGTGGGCGAGCGCCCGGCCGGACTCCGCCGCAGCCTGCCACGCACTGATCAAGGCCCAGCCCGGGTCCAGGGCCGCGTACCAGTGGTATGCCCGCTCCACCGCGGCCCGGCCCGGCGGGACGAGCAGCGGGTCGCCCTCGATGGCCCGGGCGAACCGGCCGTGCAGCCCGCCCCGCTCACCGGGCAGCAGCTCGTCGTGCACCGCCTCGCGGATCAGCGCGTGCCGGAACGAATAGCCGTCAGTGCCGGCCAGCAGCACGTTCGCGGCGACGGCCGGGCGCAGCGCGCTGGCGAGCGCGGTGTCGTCGAGGTCGGCGACCGCCGCCAGCAGCGCGTGGCCGACCTGCTTGCCGCCGGCGCTCGCGATCCTGACCACGTCCTGGGTCGGCTCGGGCAGCCGCCGCACCCCGGCGATCAGCAGGTCGCGCAGCGACTCGGGCAGCCCGGAATCCGGCTCGCCGTCGCCGATCAGTGCCTCGACGAACAGCGGGTTGCCCTCGGTGCGGCGGTAGACGGCACGGGCCGCGTCCTCGCGTGGCTCGCTGCCGGTGATCCTGGCCACGAGTTCATCGGTGTCGGCCCGGTTGAGCCTGCCCAGCTCGATCCGTCGCACCCAGTCGAGCCGGCCGAGCTCGGCGAGCAGCGGCCGCAGCGGGTGGGTGCGGTGCAGGTCGTCGGACCGGTACGTGACCCCGATCAGCAGGCCGCCGATCGTGCGCTGGTTGCGGATCAGAAACTCCAGTAGGTCCCTGGTTGACCGGTCGGCCCAGTGGGCGTCCTCGACGATCAGCACGAGAGGGCCACGGTCGGCGAGCTGCTCGAGCAGAATCAGCATCTGCTCGAAGAGCCGCGCCCGGGCGGCACCCGCGTCGTCCGACCCGGCGGGCTCGCCGAACTCCGGCAGCAGCCGGGCCAGTTCCCTGGTCGCCCCGGCCGGCAGGAGCCCGGCCACGCCATCGGCGCCGAGGTCGCGGACGAGCTCCCGGAGCACCGAGGTGAACGGGGCGAACGGCAGGCCGTCGGCGCCGAGCTCGAGGCAGCCCCCGGCAAGCACCCGGGCGCCGGCCTGCCGTGACCGCCCGGCGAACTCATTCACCAGCCGGGACTTGCCGACCCCCGCCTCCCCGCCGATCAGCACGGCGGACGGCTCACCGCTGCCGGTCCGGGCGAGCGCGGTATCCAGCGCGGCGAGCTCGCCGGCCCTGCCGACCAGGCTCGGGCTCATGAAACTGACGGTCACGATGTCTAGGATGCCAGGCAGGAAAGGGTGAGGGGTTCAGCCACATGGCGATCTTTGTTCTGGTACACGGAGCCTGGGGCGGCTCGTACGGCTTCCGCAAGGTCCGCGGCCCGCTGCGGGCGGCCGGGCACGAGGTGTTCACGCCGAGCCTCACCGGCATCGGCGAGCGCGCCCACCTGACCAGCCCGCAGGTCTGCCTGACGACGCACGTCACCGACGTGGTTAACACCGTGCTCTACGAGGACCTTCGCGACGTCGTGCTGCTCGGCTGGTCGTACGGGGGGTTCGTGGTCACCGGCGCGCTCGAGCACATCGGAGACAGGGTCGCTCACCTGGCGTTCCTCGACGCGTTCGTGCCCGGCGACGGCGACAGCGTGTTTGGGAACACCGGCGGCCATGGCGCGGGCGTGCTCGGCGGCGACTGGCTGGTGCCGCCGGCGCCGCGCGAGTACGACGACCCGGCCGAGGCTGAGTGGGCCAATGCCCGGCGTACGCCGCAGCCGGTCGGCTGCTTCACCGAGCCGGTCCGGCTGCCTCGCCCGCTGGAGGAATGGCCGTTCACCCGCACGTACATCAAGGCGACGGGGGAGCCGAGACCCGAGCCTGGCGGGCCGTTCTGGGCCGCCGCCGACCGGGTCCGGCAGTCGCCCGCCTGGCGCTACCGGGAAATCGCCACAAACCACATGATCCCCAACAACCGGCCGGATGAGCTTGCAGGGCTGCTCCTCGAGATTCTCAGCGGGCCGGGCGGGGGGTTTTGATCTTCGGGGGGTGCGCGGGGGGACGGAGCCCTCCGCGGGTCCGCATAAATCTGGGCCGTGATGCAACGGCCGGCCGCTGCGGGCCGTCTGATCGGCATGGGGTCCGGGATACGGATCACGGCCGGTGTTGCCGCGGCTGTGATCACGGCCGCCGGTTGCGGGCAGGCTGCGGCCGCACGGCCGCAGCCGACGGCGGTCAGCCGCGGGGTGGCAGCCAGTGACCTGGCCGTCACCCCGCGAGCCCTCGGGGCCGCCGACACCGCGTTCGGGCTCAACGTGCTCGGTGCCTGGTGCCGCCGGGACCCGCACGCGAACATCGTGCTGTCCCCGGAAAGCCTCGCGACCGGCCTCGGGATGGCGTACCTGGGTGCGCGGGGAAGCACCGCGCGGGCGATGCGGGCGGTGCTGCACCTCCCGGCCGTCGGCACCGGACTCGACGCGGCGCTGCACGCCCGGTCGGCCGCCCTGCGCGGCCTGGACGGGCCCGGCGTCACCGTGGCCGGCAGCGACCGGGTCTGGACCAACCCCAGGATGGAGCCGCTGCCCAGCTACACCCGCGCCGTGGCCGCCGGGTACGGCGCGACGGTCGGCCGGGCCCCGCTGCTGACCGATCCCGCCGCGGCGGCCCGGCAGATCGATGCCGCGATCGCCACGGCCACGCGCGGTCACATCCCAGAGCTGCTCGGGCCGGACAGCCTGAGAGGCATCGCCTGGGTGCTGACCGACGCCCTGTACCTGGACGCGGACTGGTCTGCGCCGTTCCCGGCCAGCCAGACCAGGCCGGGGCAATTCACCACGGCGACGGGGCGACAGGTCAGTGCCGAATTCCTGCACGGCGGCGCGTTCCGGATGGTCAACGCGGGCGGGTGGACCGCCGTGTCACTGCCGTACCGCGGCGGGAAGCTGGCGATGACCGCGCTGCTCCCCGACTCCGGCTCCCGCGGCTGCCCGGCGCTGCCGGCGCACACCCTGAGCGGCATCGCCGCGGCGTTCGCGATGCCGAGGCCCGGTGGCGGGCTGACCGGCATCGCGCTGCCCAAGGTCAGCCTGCGCTCCTCGGCGAGCCTGGGGAACCTGCTGGCCGGCCTGGGCATGAGCGTGGCGTTCAGCAGCGGCGCCGACTTCAGCGGCCTGTCGCCGCAGGCCTGCTGCATCGGTCTCGTGCAGCACGCGGCGACGCTGGCCGTGGCCGGGAAGGGCACCGTGGGCAGCGCCGCCACGGCGGTCGGCATAGCCCCGACCGCGATATCCGTGCCGCGGGGCGGCGTCGCGTTCGACCGGCCGTACGTGCTGCTGGTGACCGACACGCAGACCGGGGAGCCGCTCTTCCTGGCCCGGGTGGCCAACCCAGCCGTTTGAGAGACTGGGCACCTCACCGCTAATCCCCCGGGAGGATGCATGCTGCCCTGGTCCGGAGAGCTGGCCGGCCGACTCGACGAACACGTGATCGCCAGCGAACTGCTGCGGGACAACCCGCTCGGCGATCCCTGCGATCGGCCGCTGTGGGTGTACCTGCCGCCCGGATACGACGCCGACCGGGCCCGCCGCTACCCCGTGGTCTACGTGATCCAGGGGTACACCGGGCACGTGGCGATGTGGCGCAACAGGGCGCCCTTCCGGCAGCCATTCACCGAGACGGCCGACGCGGTGTTCGCCAGCGGCGAGGCGCCGCCCGCCCTGGTCGTGTACGTCGACGCGTGGACGTCCTACGGCGGCAGCCAGTTCGTTGACTCGCCCGGCACCGGCCGCTACCACTCCTACCTGTGCGAGGAGGTCGTGCCCTGGGTCGACCAGCACTACCGGACGCTGGCCAGCCCGGCGCACCGCGCGATCGCGGGCAAGTCAAGCGGCGGGTTCGGCGCGATGATCACCCCGATGCTCCGGCCCGACCTGTTCGGCGCGCTGGCCACGCACGCGGGCGACGCGCTCTACGAGCTGTCCTACATCCCTGACTTTGGCCCGGCGGCGCGGGCGCTGCGGGACTACGACGGCGACATCTGGCGGTGGTGGGGCGACTTCGGGTCCCGGGTCTCGTTCACCAAGGCCGCCGACCAGGTCCTGCTCGGGCTGCTGGGGGTGGCCGCCTGCTTCTCGGCGCACGAAGACGGGACCGTGGACCTGCCGTTCGACCAGCGGACCGGCGCGCTGCGCCCCGAGGTGTGGGAGCGGTGGCTGGACTGGGACCCGGTCCGGATGGCCCCCAGGTACGCCGGGGCGCTGCGGTCGCTGCGCGCGATCTGGATCGACGCGGGCACCAGGGACGAGCACTACCTGGACCTGGGCGCGGAGGCGTTCCGGCAGGCGCTGCGCGAGGTCGGCGTCACCGATGAAGTGGTCCGCTTCGAGCTCTTCGACGCGACCCACGCCGGCATCGACTACCGGTACCCGCTGTCGCTTGCCTGGCTCTGCCAGCGCATCGCCGCGTGAGATTCACCGAAAACCTTTGAACTACTCCGCCCGGCCCTACGTGATCCTCTGTGAACGCGGAGCGGGTAACCGTAGCGAATGGAGTAGATACGATGCGTAATCGATGGTTGGCGGCCTCTGTACTCGCCGCAGCCGCCGTCGTCGGGCTTGCGGCGTGCGGTGGTAGCTCGTCCTCAAGCACCCCCACCGCGGCGAGCACCGGGAACACCAACACCGGCAGCAACACCAGCGCCTCGACCTCGGCGACCGGGATCAAGACCTCGGTCATCAACGGTCACACCGTGCTCACCGACTCGTCCGGGTTCGTGCTGTACTGGTACGCGCCCGACACCCCGACCGCGTCGAAGTGCGCCGGCACCTGCGCGACCTACTGGCCGCCGCTCATCGGAACCCCGAGCCTGGCGTCGGGCGTCACGCTGGCGGGCAAGCTCGGCACGATCAAGCGGGCCAACGGCCAGCTTCAGGCCACCTACGACGGTCATCCGCTCTACCTGTTCAAGAGCGACACCAGCGCCGGCCAGTGGTCCGGCAACAACCTCAACGCCTCCGGCGGCCTCTGGTGGATGATGACCTCCACTGGGAAGAAGGACATGCACAAGGACACGGCCACTTCGTCGAGTGGCAGCAGCGGCAGCGGTAGCTCCGGCAGCGGCGGCTCCAGCGGCGGCAGCAGCGGAAGTGGCGGCTACGGCTACTAATCGCCGCGCCGCGTAAGCGTGGCGGCGCCTCCCGTACCGGGCGAGGAGACGCCGCCACTGCTGCGTGCCTGCGGTAGCCGTTAGAACACAGCAGGAACGTCCAGCGCAACGGGGGAGAGCGCAGGCGGCGATGGGTAGATAACGTCGCATGCAGCCCGCCCCCGAAACCAACGGGTCTGTCACGCGCCCCCGTGGCGGCCTGGTCATCATTTACGCCGCACTGATGCTGGCGATCCTGCTGGCCGCGCTCGACCAGACGATCGTCGCCACGGCGCTGCCGACGATCGTCGGCGACCTCGGCGGGCTGAGCCACCTGTCGTGGGTGATCACCGCGTACCTGCTGGCCACTACCGTGTCGGCGCCGCTGTGGGGAAAGCTCGGCGACCAGTACGGGCGCAAGCGGCTGTTCCAGGTCGCGATCGTGATCTTCCTGATCGGCTCGGCGCTGTGCGGGCTGTCCCGCAACATGTTCGAGCTGATCGGCTTCCGTGCCCTGCAGGGCCTGGGCGGCGGTGGCCTGATCGTGCTGGCCCAGGCCATCGTCGGTGACGTCGTCTCACCCCGGGAGCGCGGCAAGTACCAGGGCGCGTTCGGCGCGGTGTTCGGGGTGGCCAGCGTGGCAGGCCCGCTGCTCGGCGGGTTCTTCGTGGACAACCTGGGCTGGCGCTGGGTGTTCTACATCAACCTGCCGATCGGGGTTCTCGCGCTGGCCACGATCGCGTTTGCGCTGCCCGCGAGCGCGTCCACCCAGGCGCACAAGATCGACTATGCCGGCACCGCGCTGCTCGCGGCGTCGGCGACCTGCGTGGTGCTGCTGACCTCCTGGGGCGGCACCACCTACCCGTGGCTGTCTCCGGAGATCTTCGGGCTCGGCGCCGCGGCGGTGATCCTCGCCGTGGGCTGGTGGCTGTCGGCTGGGCGGGCCGCGGAGCCGGTGCTGCCGCGGAAGCTGTTCCGGAACCCGGTGTTCTCGGTCGGCGCGGGTATCAGCTTCGGTGCCGGGTTCGCGCTGTTCGGCGCTACCGCGTTCCTGCCGCTGTACCTGCAGGTCGTGCGTGGAGTCTCGCCGACAATCTCCGGCGTGTACCTGCTGCCGATGGTGCTCGGCCTGCTGGTCACGTCGATTGCCAGCGGCCAGCTGATCTCCAAGTTCGGCCGGTACAAGGTGTACCCGATCGTGGGTACGGCGGCCATGACCGTCGCCCTGTACCTGCTGTCTACGCTCACCGAGACGACCACGTCCGTGGTCCTTGACGTGTATTTCGCGGTGCTCGGGTTCGGGCTCGGCCTGATCCTGCAGGTTCTGGTCATCGCCGTGCAGAACTCGGCGGACTACGCCGATCTTGGCGTCGCCACGTCCAGCGTCACGTTCTTCCGTACGATCGGCGGATCGTTCGGCGTGGCCATCTTCGGGTCGATCTTCTCCAGCCGCCTGGCGGCCAACCTGGCCGCGGCGCTGCACGGGACGCCGCTGCCGCGGGGATTCAGCCCGGCCTCGGCCCAGGTCAACCCGGCCGCGCTGAAGCGGCTGCCCACGGCGTTGCACGCGGACATCCTGCACGCGTACGTGCTGTCGTTCCACACGGTGTTCCTGGGCGCCGTGCCGGTGGCGGCGGCCACGTTCGTGCTCACCTGGTTCCTGCGCGAGGTGCCGCTGCGCGCGACGTCCGCCGCCCCGGACATCGGCGAGGGCATCGGCGCGGCCTCGGCCCAGCGATCGTCGGCAGCGGAGCTCGAGCGCGCGCTGCTCCGGCTGGCCGACGTCGACCTGCGACGGCAGGGCTACACCCGGCTCGCCGATCTGTGCGGGCTCGGCCTGCCCGCCGGCAGCTGCTGGATCCTTGCCCGGATGGCCAAGGATGGCGGCCGGGTGGTGGGGGCGGACCTGGCCCGTGAGGCGGGCGTCAGCGTTGAGCATGGGCGCCCGTACGCGGACAAGCTGGTCGAGGCGGGGTACGTGCGCCGTGACAACGGCTCGCTGGAGCTGACCCCGGAAGGCAGCGTCGCCGCGGACCGGCTGTTCGCGGTCGGCCGGGACGGCCTGGCCCGGCTGCTGTCCGACTGGTCGCCGGAGCAGCACGCCGAGCTGGCCCAGATGCTCGACAAACTGTCCCGCGCGCTGCTCGGCGAGCGCGCCGACGAGCACATCATCACCAGGTGACGCCGGCCGCCGGGTCTGTGGCGTTAAGGTGGCCGGACACGCGGGCCAGGTGCAGCCGCATGGCCTCGACGGCCTGGGCGGAGTCGCGGGCACGCAGCGCGCCGACGATCGCCCGGTGGTCGGCCTGGTACTGCTCCCGGTGCTCGGGCGAAGCGCTGCGGCGTTTGAGGTCACCCCAGACCTGTCCGTGCCGCGCGGCCTCGATGGCCTGGTACAGCGCAGCCAGCAGCGGGCTGTGGCTCGCGGCCATGATGCAACGGTGAAGCGCCAGGTCCCAGGACTCGAACTCCTCGTAGCTGGCGGCCTGGTCTCCGCCGGCCAGACAGCGGTCCATCTCCTCCAGGTCGGCGGCGGTGGCCCAGGCGACCACCAGCGGCATGGCCGGAGGCTCCAGCAGGCGCCGGACCGTCATCACGTCGGCCGGTGCGAAGTCCGCTGTGCCCGCATCCGGGGCGGATGGGCTCGGGGCGGACGGGCTCGCCGCGGGCGGGTTCGCGGCGGGCGGGTGTGCGGCGGAAGGCTCCAGGTCACGCAGGAAGGTGCCCCGGCCGACCTCGCGGGAGATGCGCCCCTGGGCCTCCAGCACGGCTAGCGCGTGCCGCACGGAGGAGCGGGTGACGCCCAGGTCTTCGGCCAGCTTCCGCTCGGTGGGCAGCCGCGAGCCCCGGCCGTGGCCCGCCCGGCGGGACTCGGCCAGGATCAGCTCGGCGAGCCTCTGCCCGCGTTCGGCATGCATCGCCGCGGGGCCGGGGGCTGCGGTGCCCGTCACGCTCGCCTGCCGCGCGGGGTCAGCCTCGTCGGCCGGGGCCGCCGTCCGCATCCGTCATTCACCATTCACCCGGCTCGCTCGGTGCCATACTGCTCAACCAATCGTACCAATCCACCAGAACTCGCTGACCATAACGTTACAGATGAGACGCAACCTCCCTCTTGACCGGCTTTGCGGCCAGACCTATGCTCAACCAATCCGTTAGGTCAAACCAATCCGGCCAGACGGCCGGGTGCGCTCGCAAGGAGGCCGTGCGTGCGGCTCGCCACCATCGCCTCGCCCGACGGACCGCGACTGCATGTGCGGGCGCGCTCCGGTTACGTCGATGTTGCTGAGGTGACGGGTGATCCACGGCTCTCCTCGCTCCAGTATGTCCTGGAAACCGGGCTGGCGGCAGCGGACGCGATCCGGCCGCTGCAGGAGCGGGACGGCCGTGAAATCGCCGAGGCGGAGTTCGCGCCCGCCGTGCCGTTCCCGCCGCGGATCCTGTGCCTGGGCCTGAACTACGGAGAGCACGCACTCGAAGGCGGCCGGGCCGTACCTACCTGGCCCGACGCGTTCGTCCGCGGGGCCGACAGCGTGCTGCCGCCCTACGCTGACCTGGTCAAACCCGCGCTGACCGACCGCTTCGACTACGAGGCCGAGCTCGGCATCGTCATCGGCGCGGGCGGCCGGTACATCACCGCGGCCAAGGCCCTCGACGCCATCGCCGGCTTCGTCGTGGTCAACGACGCGTCGGCCCGGGACTGGCAGCGGGCCGGGAGCCAGTGGACGGCAGGCAAGAACTTCGAGGGCAGCTTGCCGATCGGCCCCGAGGTGGTCACCACGGATGAGGTCGACGTGAGCGACCTGGCCATCAGCTCCCGGCTCAACGGAAAGGTCATGCAGTCGGCCCGGACCTCGCAGATGCTGGTCGACGTCCCGAGCGCGGTGGAGTTCTTCTCATCGTTCACCCGGCTCGCCCCAGGTGACGTCATCGCGACCGGCACGCCGGGCGGGGTCGGGTTCGCCCGGACCCCGCCGGTCTGGATGCAGCCGGGTGACGTCATCGAGGTCACGGTCGAGGGGGTCGGCACCATCCGCAACCGCATCGTCGCCGAGCAGGGGGCTCCCCGCGAATGGCGCTGGCATCCCGGAGCGCCGAGGTAACTCACTCCATTCGACGCAACGGAGGGGACCATGAAATTAGCGACCGCCGGGCTGGCCCTCGTGCTTGCCCTGGGCCTGACGGCCTGCGCCAGCAGCAGTTCCAGCGGCACCAGCGGGTCGTCGGCGCCGAGCGGCTCGACGCTCACGATCGCCGACGTCGCCCCGTTCAGCGGCCCGGACGCCGCGCTCGGCCCGACGTACCTGGCCACGTGCTACGGCGCGACCACGGCCATCAACAACGCCGGGGGCGTGCTCGGGCACAAGCTGGCCTGCAAGAGCGTGGACACCAGGGGCGACCCGGCGGACGCGGTCCCGGCGGTCAACCAGATGTTCGCGACCACATCCAGCCTCGCGCTGGTGATCGGCTGCACCTCGGACGAGGCCGCCTCGGTCGTGCCGATCATCAACTCGCACAAGATGGCCATGTTCTGCATGACCGGCCAGTCGGAATTCGACCACGTGCACTTCCCGTACTTCTACCGGCTGGTCCCGCCCGACCTGGAGGAGTCCTACGCGATGGTGGCGATCGCGCAGGAACTGCACTACAAGCGGATCGCGCTGGCGTTCGGGAACGACATCGGCTCGCAGACCTTCATCCAGCCCGCGATCGGCGCGCTGAAGAAGGCCGGGATCACGCTTACCACCAACCAGACGCTCGACCTGTCGGCCACGACCTTCCGCACCGAGGCCGAGGCGATCATCCAGTCGCACCCCGACGCGATCATGACGGAGGCCCTCGGCTCCACGGACCCGACCCTGTTCTCCGAGATCAAGCAGCTCAACGGGGGCAAGATGATCCCGATCATCGGCACCTCGGCCGCCATCTCCCCGCCGTTCTTCAAGGCCGCTGCCGCGGCCGTGGGCGCTTCGATGTTCGCGGCCGGCTTCCGCGCGGACAACCTGGTCGTGGAGTCCAGCGGGCCCGCCTACCAGGCGTTCTCCAAGGCCCTGCTGGCCGAGCAGGGCAAGGTCCCCGGCGCCACTGGCAACTTCACCACCTACCTGAGCGCGCCGGGCGGGGTCCACCTCTACGACGGCATCAACCTGGCCGCGCTGGCGATGATCATGTCGAAGAGCACCAGCCCGAGCGTGTACGGGCCGGACATCATCAAGATCGGCGACGGCGTGCCCGGCGCCACCGTGGTGTACTCGTTCGCCCAGGGTGCGGCCGCACTCAAGGCGGGCAAGGCCATCCGGTACGAGGGCCCGGGCGGGCCGACCAGCTTCGACAGCTACCACGATTCCACCGGAATCTTCCAGGTGGACACCTATAGTTCCTCGGGAGCCGTGAACGTCGTAGGCAATCTCACCGCGACCCAGCTCAGGGCGCTGTCCGGATGAGCACCCCGCGGTCCGTTCGGGAAAACAATCCGGCACCGGCCCGGGCGGCGCGATAGTGGCCCTGTTCGCGTCCTCGGTCGGGTTCGGGCTGGTAACGGCCTCGGTTCTGGCCATTGCCGCGGTCGGGTTCACGCTGCAGTTCGGGGTCACCGACGTGCTCAACCTGGCCTACGGCGCGATCATGATCGCCGGAGCGTTCGTCGCCTACGTGGTGAACCAGGCGGGCCTGTCGGTCTGGGTCGGCCTGTTGGCCGCGATCGCGGCCTGCTCGCTGGGCTCGGTTCTGGTCAACGCCGGCGTGTACGCGCCGTTCCAGCGCCGGGGCACGTCCGCGATCACGATGGTCATCGTGTCGCTCGGCATGACGCTGATCATCGAGTTCGGGGTGGAAGCGGTGGCCGGCGGGACCAGCGTCTCGTACGCGATGGGCCAGGGCCGGACGTTCCATGCCGCGGGCCTGATCCTGACCACGGTGCAGCTGGTCATCATCGCGGTCAGCCTGGCGGTCATGGCGGGCGTGCACACGCTGCTGCGGTACACCAAGCTGGGCAAGGCCATGCGCGCGACCGCGGCCAACAAGATGCTGGCCCGCAACTGCGGGATCCGGACCGGCCGCGTCATCACCGTGACCTGGGCAATCACTGGTGCACTGGGCGGGCTGGCCGGCGTGGTCTTCGCCATGGACTCGGGCAGCTTCAACCCGACCAGCACCGACATCTTCCTGGTGCTGATCCTGGCCGCGGTGTTCCTTGGCGGCCCCGGGCAGGCCTACGGGGCCATGCTGGGCGCGGCCGTGATCGGCATCGCGACCGAGGTCAGCGCCGCGTTCATCGCGCCGGACTACAAGTACGTGGTCGCCTTCGTGGCGCTGCTGGTCATGCTCGGCCTGCGCCCGGCCGGCCTGCTGGGCACGCCGGCATGAGCTCCTACTACCTGATCAACCTGCTGATCTACGCCGCGGTGGACGGAATGGCGTGCCTTGGCCTGAGCCAGCAGTTCGGGGTGGGCGGCGTCACCAACTTCGGCTTCATCATCTTCCAGGCCGCGGGCGGCTACACGGCGGCGATCCTGGCCATGCCGCCCGACTCCGCCAATGGCGGGTTTCAGTCCTACATCGGCGGGTGGAACCTGCCGTTGCCGGTCCCGTGGATCGGCGCGGCGGTGGTCGGCGGATTGATCGCGCTGCCGTTCACGTTCCTGGTCGGCAGGCGGCTGCGCGGCGACTTCGCGGCGGTCGGCCTCCTGGTCACGGCCGTGCTGCTGAACCTGCTGGCCACCAACTTCGTGCCAGCCTTCAACGGCGACGCGGGGCTGTCGCTGATCCCGCAGCCGCTGCAGGGGGAGTTCAACCCGCAGTCCTCGGGCTACCAGTGGGGCTTCACCGCGATCGCCCTGCTGCTCTGCGCGGGGGTCTACGTGTTCCTGCGCCGGATCACCGAGTCGCCGTACGGGCGGACCCTGCGCGCCATGCGCGACAACGACGCGGTCGCGGACTCGCTGGGCAAGAACCTGCTCTCGCTGCGGAGCGGGATGCTCGTGCTCGGCGGGGCCATCGCCGGCCTGTCCGGCGGCGTCCTGGTCTCCTATATCACCACCTGGTCCCCGGCCGCCTGGGGCTACGCCGAGACCGTGGTGCTGTTCGCCGCGGTGATCATCGGCGGGACGGGCAACCACCTCGGCGCGTTGCTCGGGGCCGTGCTCGTTCCGGTCGGGTTCGAGGAGGTGACCCGGTTCATCCCGGCCTCGAACAGCCTGCCGCCGAACCTGATCCCGTCGCTGGAATGGGTCGCCATCGGCTTGCTTATCCTGGTGTTCCTGTGGTTCCGGCCGCAGGGCGTGCTGCCCGAGCGCAAGCGCGTCATCGCACTGCCCGGGGCCCACTCGCCGGCCGTCGTCGCCAGGCAGCGCCCACCCGCGGTCGTGAGCGCCGGGCAAGCCCAGCCTCCGGTGGTACTGGAGGCGGTCGGCGTGGTCCGCGACTTCGGCGGCGTACGGGCGGTGGACGGGGTGTCCCTCGCCGTCCGGCAGGGTACCCTGACCGGCCTGATCGGGCCCAACGGCGCGGGAAAGTCCACGCTGCTGGCCATTCTGGCCGGCACCCTGCCCGCCTCGTCTGGGACTGTGGTCTACCGGGGGCAGGACATCACCGCGATGCCCGCGTTCCGGCGAGCCCGGCTTGGGCTGGTCCGCACCTTCCAGCTCGCGAGCGAGTTCAAGCGGCTGACCGTTATGGAGAATCTCTTGTCCTCGGTGCCGGCCAACCGAGGTGACTCGCTGCGCGGGGCGATCGCGGGGAAGCGGTACTGGAAGGCGGACGAGACCGCTGCGATCGCGCGGGCTCAGGCCGTCCTGGCCCGGTTCGGCCTGGAGAGCCTGGCCAACGACTACGCCGGCGACCTGAGCGGCGGCCAGCGCCGGCTGGTCGAGATCATGCGCGCGCTCATGGCCGAGCCCGGCATGCTGCTGCTCGACGAGCCCATGGCCGGGGTGCACCCCCAACTGGCCCGGCGGATCGGCAACGAACTGGTCGCGCTGTGCCGCGAGGGCATGACCATCCTGATGGTCGAGCACGAGCTGGCCATCATGGACGAGTTCTGCGATCCGGTGGCCGTGATGGCCGACGGGCGCCTGCTGGCCGAGGGCACCATGGCCGAACTGCGGCGCCGCAGCGAGGTGGTGGAGGCCTACCTTGCCGGCTGACCTGGCCCTGCGCGGACTGCCGCTGCGCACCCGCGGGATCACCGCCGGCTACGGCGCCGACCCGGTGATCAGGGACATGACCGTGGCCGTGGCTCCTGGCCAGGTTGTCTCGCTGGTCGGGCCGAACGGGTCGGGCAAGAGCACCCTGCTGAAGAGCCTGGTCGGGATCGTGCACGTGGCGTCGGGCACGGTGCTGGTCGGGGACCGGGACGTGACCAACCAGCCCCCGGAGGAGATCGCCCGGGCGGGTGTGGGCTACGTGCCGCAGGTGGACGATGTGTTCGGTCCGCTGTCGGTCAGGGAGAACCTCGAGATGGGCGGCTACCTGCTGCGCAAACCGCAGGTCGCTGAGCACATCGAGCGGGTGCTGGCCGTGTTTCCCCGGCTCGCCGGGATGCTCGGGCGCGCCGCGGGCAAACTCAGCGGCGGCGAACGCAAGATGCTCGCGATGGCCCGCGTGCTCATGCTCGACCCCGGCGTTTTCCTGCTCGACGAGCCCACCGCGAACCTGGCGCCGGCGGTGGCCACCCAGCTGCTGGACGAGCACGTCCGCCAGCTGGCGTCGGGCGGTGCGGCGGTGCTGATCGTCGAGCAGCGCGCCCGGGCCGTGCTGGCCATCTCGGAGCGGACCTATGTGCTCGGCGGCGGCGAGGTGCGGATGGAGGGTTCCCCGGCGGAACTCGCCACCAGCCCGGATTTCATCGAATCCTTCCTGGGTGGCGGCCGGGAGCGGGGGAGCGACAGGGGGACAGGCGCACCGGCCTGATTATCAGGCACACTGGCCTGATGAAGGCCGACATCGTGGTAATCGGGGCCGGGGCGCTCGGGCTGAGCACGGCTCTGCAATGTGCGCTGCTCGGCCGGTCCGTGGTCGTGGTCGAGCGGGACACGGCCGGCTCGCAGGCGTCGGGGCGGGCGGCCGGGCTGTTCAAGTCCGTGCAGGCCGACGAACAGCGCACCGAGCTGGCCCGGCGCAGCATCGAGCTGGCGGTGAGCTTCGGCGACTGGGCCGGCACCGAACTAGAGGTGGCCCGCAGTGGCAGCTTCCTGGTGGCGCGGACCGACAAGCACCGGGACTATCTGCTGGCCGAGTCCACCCAGTCCCGCGGCTGGGGTGCGGACGTGCAGCAGGCCAGCCCCTCGGACCTGGCTGACCGGGTGTCCTGCTACCGCGGCAGCGACTCGGGCGAGGAGCTCGCGCTGTGGTGCCCGGAGGACGTCTACATCGAGGAGCCGATCAGCCTGGTGCGCGCGTACGCCGCGGCATGTCGGCGCCACGGCGTCGAGATACTCGAGTCCGAGGCCGTGGTCGGCATCCCATTCTCAGGTGGCCGGGCGGCCGGTGTCGAAACCGAGGCCAGATCCATCGACGCGGCGGTCGCCGTCGTGGACGCGGCGGGCGCGTGGGTCCGGCAGGTCGCCGGGCTCGCCGGGGCCGGCGACCGGGTGGCGATCGCGCCGGTCCGGCACCAGCTGCTGATCACCGAGCCGTCCGCCGAGGTCGACCCGGCACAGCCGATCATCCGGGTCGTCGACGCCGCGGTGTACTTGCGCCCGGCGCGGGGCGGCCTGATGTTCGGCGGGTTCGAGGCCGCGCCGCTGCCGGTCGATCCTCGGGAGGAGCCGCCATCGTTCCGCACCGGCGACATGCCGCTGGACCTTGGCGTGCTGCGGGACATGGCCCGCCAGGTCGCCGACGAGGCCCCGCTGGCCGGCTCCGCCCCGGTCGCCGAGCACCGCGGCGGGCTGTTCACGATGAGCCCGGACGGCCGTTTCGTCGTCGGGCCGGTGCCCGATGCGCCCGGTCTCTGGGTGGCGAGCGGCTGCAACGGCTCCGGGTTCTCCTCGTCGCCCGCCCTCGGCGAGGCGCTGGCCCGCTGGATAACCGGCGGCGACACGGCCGGGCTCGCGACGCTGTCGCCGGACCGGTTCCCGGCCATGACCGAAGATCTGCTGATCAAGAACGGGACCTGGCAGTACGCGCACTACTACGACCCGGCCGGGCAGCCCGGGCAATGATCGGCCCTTCTTGGTGGGCACAGGCGCGCGCACCGGAGGCATCGCCGGGTGCACAGCGCGGAAGCTCCGAGCCGCTGTGGCGGGCGCTCGCGGTCTTCCGGTTCGCCAGCGTCGGCTATGCCGCGCTGCGGCTGGCCGTCATCGACCGCGCCGACTACTCGCGGCCGGACTGGGCGTGGGTGGTCATCGCGGTGATGACGGCGTGGACGGTTGGCACCACCATCGCCTACTCGCGCCCGGAGCGCCGCACCAGGGTCCTGCTCGGCGTCGACCTCGCGGTCACCGCCTGCCTGCTGCTGAGCACCGCCGCGCTGCAGTACCCGCAGTCGCCGCGGCATGGCGTGGCGCCGATCACCGCGACCTGGCTGGCCGGGCCGGTGCTGGCCTGGGCGGTCCGGTACGGCAGGCGGGCCGGCGCAATCGCAGCCCTGATCATGTGCGGCTGCGAGGTGGTGCTGGTGCGGGCAGCGGTGTTCGGCCAGGCGCTGAACGGCCTGGTGCTGTTGCTGCTGGCGGGCGTCATCGTCGGGCACGTGTCCCGGCTCGCCGCCGAGCTGGAGGCGGAGCGTCAGCGCGTCATCGAAGTGGAGGCGGCAGGCCGGGAGCGCGAACGCCTTGCCCGCGACATCCACGACTCGGTGCTCCAGGTCCTGGCGCTGGTGCAGCGGCGGGGTGCCGAGGCGGGCGGCGCCGCGGCCGAACTCGGCAGGCTGGCGGGCCAGCAGGAAGCCGCGCTCCGCGCCCTGGTTGGCAGCGGGGCCGGGGGAACCGCTGCCGGTGCGCCGCCGGTCGCGCCGGGAAACGTGGACCTCCGCTCGGTGATGCTGCCCGCCCAGACGGACCGGGTGACCGTATCGGTGCCGGCCCAGCCTGTCCTGGTGTCGAACGCCGCGGCGGGCGAGCTCGCCTCGGCGATGCACGCGGCGCTGGACAACGTGCGCCGGCACTGCGGGGAACGGGCCCGCGCATGGGTGCTGGTCGAAGACGAGCCGGGATTAGTCACGGTGACGATCAGGGACGATGGCCCCGGCATCGCGGACGGGCGGCTGGCCGACGCGGCGGCCGCCGGCCTGCTCGGGGTCAGCCATTCCATCCACGGCCGGCTGCGCGACCTGGGCGGCTCGGCCAGCATCAGCTCCGTCCCCGGCGAGGGCACCGAGGTTGAGCTCCGCCTGCCGCGCGGAGCGGGCGTGCCGGTGGCGCGGTCACCGGAACGGGCTTAAGGTGCGGACGTGGAGCGCAGCGGCCCGATCCGGGTCATGGTGGTTGATGACCACCCGATGTGGCGCGACGCCGTCGCCCGGGACCTGGCCGAAGCCGGATATGACGTCGTCGCTACCGCAGCCGACGGCGCGCAGGCGCTGCGTGTCGCCGGTGCCGCCCGGCCGGACGTCGTCGTGCTCGACCTGCAGTTGCCGGACGCCTCTGGCGTCGACGTGACCCGCGGTCTGCGTGCGGCCTGTCCCGCGGCGCGCGTCCTCGTGCTGTCCGCGAGCGGCGAGCAGCAGGACGTGCTGGACGCGGTGAAGGCGGGCGCGGTCGGCTACCTGCTGAAGTCCGCGGCACTCCCGGAGTTTCTTGACGCGGTGCGGCGCACGGCCGACGGCGACCCCGTCTTCACCCCGGGGCTCGCCGCGCTGGTCCTCGGCGAGTTCCGGCGGCTGGCGTCCGCGCCCGCGGCGGGCGGCGGGGACGCGCCGACGCTGACCGAGCGCGAGACCGAGATCCTCCGCATGGTCGCGACCGGGATGTCGTACAAGCAGATCGCCAGCAGGCTCGTGCTGTCCCACCGCACCGTGCAGAACCATGTGCAGAACTCGCTCGGCAAGCTGCACCTGCACAACCGCGTGGAACTGGTCCGGTACGCGATCGAGCACGGCCTGGCGGACGCGTCCGAGCCAGGCGGACCCCAGTAAGGCTCAAAAGCCGCTGCACCAGCTACTCATGAGTAGCTTAGGCATCCGAGTTGAGTACCAGCACCGATGCCGTGCGGGCCGCCAGCCCGGAGGCTGATGGCCATGAACAATTCCGCGCACGCCGCCGCGGGCGGCCTGTACAGCTTCAAATCCTGGTACGCGCGCCGCCTGGCTCCGGTTCGCCGGCGCCTCGTCGCCGCGAACGTGCCGCCTTCCCTCATCACGATGACCGGGATCTGTTTCGGCGCCGGTGCGGGCGCCGTCATGGCGCTGATGCGGCCGGGGCCGTCCGCTGGCGCGGCGGTTGCCGCGCTGCTGGCCGCCCGGCTCGCCTGCGCCAACCTCGACGGCGGGGTGGCCCGAGAGGGGGACCGGGCCACCCCGTTCGGCGCGGTGCTCAACGAGCTCGGCGACCGCGCCGCTGAGCTCGCCGTGCTGGCCGGCTGCCTCGCGCTGGCCCCGGCGGCGCTGGTCCTCGCGGCGGCGCTGGCGGCCACGCTGCCCTCGTGGGTTGCGCTGGCCGGCGCGGCGGCCGGGCTGGGCCGGGTACAGGGCGGCCCGGTCGGCAAGACCGAACGCTGCCTGCTGCTCGCGCTGATCGCGGCCATCGGCTGGCCGGTCGTGTTGCTCTGGCTGCTGGCGGTTGGCTCGGCACTGACCGCGGCCATCCGGCTCGCGAGGCTGGCCCGGCTCGCCCGGCTGGCCCGCGTCCGGCAGGCGCAGATTGCCCAGGATGCCCAGCCGTCCCAGGCCCGGCAGGCCCAGAGTGCCCAGGCCGCCCTGCTGGCCCGCGTCGTCGGGGGCTCACGGTGAGCGGGCTGGTCGGCCCGGCGGCCATGATGGCCGGCGTGCTGACGGTGGGCGGGATCGGCGCGCTGGTGTCGAAGAACGCCGACGTGATCCGCAAGTGGCGCACCTGGATGGTGTCCGCCCCGCTGGTTGCGGGTTGCCTGTGGCTGGGCGCACCGGGCGCGGTCCTGCTTGCCGCCGGCCTGGGCGTGACCGGCGCGGTCGAGTACGGCCGGCTGGCCAGGCTCCGGCCATGCGACTCGGCGCTGATCGCGGCCGCCGCTGTGACCCTGCCGCTGATCGCCTGGCGGATGCCCAGCGAGCTGAGCCGCGCGCTGGGGGGCGTGCTGCTTGCGGCCGCGCTGGTCCCCGTGATCGGCGGCGATGCCGTCGCGGGAGCGCGCCGCGCCGCGGCCGCGGTGTTCGGTGCGGGCTGGCTCGCGGCGCTGACCGGGCTCGTGCTGCTCCGTGCGGCCGCACTGCCGCTGATCATGGCGGTGGCGGTGGCCGACGTCGGTGCGTGGTGCGCCGGGCGCCTGCTGGGTGGGCCCGCGCTGTCGCCGCTGTCGCCCGCCAAACGCTGGAGCGGGGTGGCCGGAGGAGCGATGGCCGGGTCGGCGGCGCTGGCGGTGGCGGGAGCGGTCAGCGGCCCCGGAGTGTTCACGCCCGTGCACGTGATAGCGGTCACCGTCGGCCCGCCAGTCGGTGACCTGCTGGAATCGATGGTCAAGCGTGGCGCCGGCGCGAAGGACGCGGGCCGCTGGCTGCCCGGGTTCGGCGGGCTGCTGGACCGGATCGACTCGCTGCTCGTGGCGCTGGCCCTGGCGGTGATCCTGTGAACCGGCGCGCCTGCGCGGCGGTGGCCCGAAGGGCGCTATGGCGCACGGTTCTCACGCTCATGGGCGGGCTGCGGGTTCAGGGCGTCCCAGGCCTGCCGGCCGGGCCGTGCGTGATCGTGGCCAACCACCGTTCGCATGCGGATACGGCCGCGCTGATCGCGGCGCTGCCCGCCGGGCGCAGGCCCGCCGTTGCCGCGGCGGCGGATTACTGGTTCCGCGGTGCGCTGCGGCCGAGGATCTGCCGCGTGCTGTGCGCGGCGTTCCCGGTGCGGCGCACCGGCGGCGGCAGCGCAGACCTTGCCGCCGCCGCCCAGCTGCTCGCGGCCGGCCACGACGTCATCGTGTTCCCGGAGGGAACCCGGTCACGCGACGGGCAGACCGGGCGGTTCCACCGGGGCGCCGCGTGCCTCGCCGCGGCGGCCGGGGTGCCGCTCGTGCCCGCCGGTATCGGCGGGACGGGAACGCTGCTGCCGCCCGACGGAGCCACCCGTGGACCGCGGCGCGGGACGGTGATCGTGCGCATCGGCGCCCCGGTGAACGTCGCGGAGATGGCCGAGCGGCTGGTCAGCGCCGAGGGAGATGCCGTGGCCGACGCGACCGACGAGGCGCGCTCTCGGGTCGTGGCGCTGATGAACGCCGCCAATCACCGCCATTGATGCCGCTGCGCCCGCCGGCCCATCCGTACCGGCGTTCCGTGAGCGCTATCGCCGCGCCTGATCACACAGTACGGTCTAGGTACATTCCGGCCGCGGGGAGATTGAATTGGGTTACTTGGCAACGGCTGTCATTGTCGTGGTGGCGGTCATGATCGGCATAGCCGTCGTTTACGTGCGCCACGAGACCCGGCCTGACCCCTCGGCCGTGCGGAGAGCCGCGCGGAGAGCCCGGCGGGTCCAGGCCGGGGAGCTGTGCGTCTGTGGCGGCACGGTCGGGAAGACGGGCCGGACCTCGCCCAAGTTCGGGGAACTCCTGGGCTGCACGGGCTGCGACCGCACGTGGACGCTGGACGGACGGAGAGTGCTCCGGCGCGTCATCCGCCGTCCGTCCGGCCGCCGCCCGGCTGCGGGCAGCCCGGACTGAACGGGTTTCATTGTCGTGGTGGATCTGTTCAACCAGGGATACGGCAATCCGAAAAGATCAGGCGATTGCTTCGCGGACGGCGGGCACGACTTCGTGTGCCCAGAGGTTCAGTGTTGTGTCGCTGATGATGTCGCCGGGAGCGACCAGGTAGATGAAGGCGGCGGCGCCGCGCTCAATGACGGCGAAAGCTAGCTCCTCTACCCACTGCGTCACTCCGCCCCCGATCCAGCGGCGTTCGTCGTCACGGGTGTCTGGCAGCGGGTCACGGGCAAGGCGGCCGGACACGTTGTAGATGGTTTTGACATCAGCAGGGTCTCGCCCGGCCGAAACGGCTGCTTCGTCGACGATGGGCCGTGACTCGGCAACCAGGGTGCTGCGCCAGTCGGCGAGGTGACCTGGTATCCAGCCGTCCGCGTGCCTGCCGGTTGCTGCCAGCGTCTTCGGGCCGAGCGCTCCGATCCAGATTGGTGGCGTTGGCGCCGCCGCCGGGGTCAGCTCGGTGACCTGATAGAACTGGCCGTCGAAGGTGACTGGATCGCCGCCGCCGGAAAGGGCGCGTATTACCACGATCGCCTCTTCCAGCGCTCGCACTCGGGCTGCAGGCGACAGGCGAGGGACACCGAGGGCGACGATCTCCTCCCACATCCCGCCTGCACCCAGGCCGAGAACGAACCGACCGCGAGAGATCGTCGACAATCCGGTGACGGTCCGGGCGAGAACGGGGGCTGGACGGCTAAGCAGGTTCGTCATGATCACCGCGGCGGTGACGTTGCTGGTTGCGCCCAGAACGAACCCCAGGGCGGCGTAGGCGTCGAGACGCTCGGCGAAGTAGGGATGATCGCCGACGCTGACGATGTCGAGACCCGCGTCGTCGGCCACCCGGGCGTGCCTGAGCATCTCGCTCACCTGGTGGACGCCGGCCTCCAGCCCGAGGCCGAAGAGGACCTTCGCCTGTGCGGTCATGTGGCCACGATAGCGATGCTCGATGCCGGCCCACCCCGCTATCATCGTCCGTACCATGCGGGAACGCGGCCCAGGCCATCGGTGCCGAGCACTCCACCAGTCGCGACGACTCCGGGCCCAGCACCTACCCCGCACCCGCCGCGCCGGGGCTGTGGCCGCGCCGTTACGGCGCATTGACGGTTTTTTATCAGAATATTTCTGCCGTTCCGCTCGTCTCGGTATTGGCATCGGGCCCCGACCGGGACTTGACTGTTCAGCGCCCAGCGAGCAGGAGGCCCTCGATGAAGCTGTTCCGTTCTGCCAGCATTCCGAGTAGTCCGCGTGCCAGGCGCCGTTTCCCGCGGCTGGCGGTGATCGCAGGGTCGGTGGCGGTGATGCTGCCGATCGGGCTGGCATTAGCGGGCGGCCCAGCTTCGGCGGCCGGCGCGCGCGCGTCGGCGTCGGACGCGTCATGTCCGTGGCTGAACCAGTCGCTGCCGATCAGCCGGCGGGTCAGCATGCTGATGGCCAAGATGACCCTGGCCAACAAGATCAACGAGGTGACCGGGGGCGGCTTTTCCGAGCCGTATGTGTTCTACATCCCGGCCATCCCGAGCCTGTGCGTCCCGTCGCAGAACGAGGAGGACGGCCCGGTCGGCGTGGGCGACGGGCTCACGAATGTGACCCAGATGCCGTCGGCGCAGTCGCTGGCCGCCACCTTCGACCCGTCGCTGGCCTACGCGTACGGCAAGGTGGTCGGGGCCGAGGAGCGCGGCAAGGGCGCGACGGTCAACCTGGGCCCCACGATCAACATCGACCGCGACCCGCGCTGGGGCCGCGAGTTCGAGTCCTACACCGAAGACCCGTACCTGAACGGGCAGACCGCGGTCGGCTACATCGACGGCGTGCAGAGCCAGGGTGTGCAGTCCCAGGTCAAGCACTACGCCGTGTACAACCAGGAGACCAACCGCAACACGCCGGCTGACAACGCGATCGTCAGCGAGCAGGCGCTGCACGAGATCTACCTGCCCGGGTTCTGGGCCTCGACGAACGTGGCCAAGGCGGCCTCGGTTATGTGCTCCTACAGCACGATCAACGGGCAGCCCGCCTGCCAGAACCAGTACCTGATCAAGACCACCCTCGACCAGCGCTGGGCCTTTCCCGGCTACGTGACCTCGGACTACCAGGCCACGCACTCCACCCTGCAGTCGGCGGACGCGGGCATGGATCAGGAGATGCCCGCCCCCCAGTACTACGGCGCTGCCCTGGAGGCGGCGGTGCAGGCCGGCGAGGTCAGCATGGCCACGCTGAACCAGATGGTGTCCCGGATCCTGACCGAGATGTTCCGGTTCAACGACTTCAACAACCCGCCGACCGGCACGACGAGTTCCGCCGTGACCACTCCCGCCCACCAGGCCGTGTCAACGGAGGTGGCCCAGGACGGCACGGTGCTGCTGAAGAACAGCGGCGGCACGCTGCCGCTGGCCGCGGACGGTGGCGGGAACGTGGCGGTGATCGGTCCGGCGGCCTCGGCCGACCCGATCGACACCGGCGGCGGCAGCGCGTACGTGACGTCCACCTTCCACGTCACCCCGCTGCAGGGCATCCAGTCGGCGGCCGGGACCGGCACCACGGTCAGCTACACCCAGGGCCTGCCCACCGACACCTCGCTGACGCCCATCCCGAGCTCCGCGCTGACCCCGGCCTACGCACCCACCGGCTTTGGCGGGACCTACACCGGGACGCTGACCGCGCCGGAAACCGGCACCTACGTCCTCTCATTCGAGAACCCCTGCGGCTGTTACACCGCGGTGGACCTGTCCCTGAATGGCCAGGAGCTCCTGGCCAACCCGGGCACCCCGCCGGTATCCACGTACTCGGTGGGCGTGAACCTGGTGGCCGGTCAGACCTACACGCTGCAGCTGGCGGGCGGCGGCGAGTCGGCGAACCTGAGCTGGGCGACGCCGTCGCAGCTGGCGCCGGGCATCGCCTCGGCGGTGGCCGCGGCCAAGGCGGCTAAGACCGCGGTCGTGGTGGTCTCCGATGACACCGAGACTGAGGCGGCGGACCGGGCCAGCCTGAACCTGCCGTCAGCGCAGAACGAGCTGATCTCCGCGGTCGCCGCTGCGAACAAGCACACGGTCGTGGTGATCGACGCGGGCGCGCCCGTGGTCATGCCGTGGATCAGCCAGGTCGCCTCCGTCGTCGACGCGTGGTACCCGGGCGAGAGCAACGGCACCGCGCTGGCCAACGTCCTGTTCGGCAACGCCGATCCCAGCGGGCATCTGCCGGTCACGTTCCCCGTCGACCTGTCGCAGGTGCCGGCCTCAACGCCGGCCGAGTTCCCCGGGGTGAACGGCCAGGTGCTGTACTCCGAGGGCATCGACGTCGGCTACCGGTACTACGACGCGAAGAACGAGACCCCGTTGTTCCCGTTCGGGTACGGGCTGTCGTACACCAACTTCTCTTACCGTCACCTGACCGTGACCCCCGGCCAGGTGCAGAACGGCAGCTCGAACCCGGGTGCCACCAGCTGCAGGTGCAACGGGCAGTCGAGCCGGCAGGTGACGGTGTCCGCCACGGTGACCAACACCGGCAAGGTGGCGGGCTCGGACGTGGCCCAGCTCTACCTCGGTGACCCGGCCTCCGCGGGGCAGCCGCCGCGGCAGCTCCAAGGGTTCCAGAAGGTCACGCTGCGGCCCGGCCAGTCCACCACCGTGCGCTTCACCCTGAGCGGCCACGCGCTGTCCTACTGGGACGACGCGGCCAACGGATGGGTGCTGCCGGACGGGCAGTACCAGGTGTACGTGGGCGACTCCTCCGGCCTGGCGAACCTGCCGCTGCGTGGCGGCTTCACCGTCACCCGCAGCATCGGCGCCCGCTACGTGACGGTCTCGGCGCCGTCGGTGATCGCGGCCGGTTCGACGGCGACGGTCAGCGAGACGCTGGTCAATGGCGGCGACTACGCGATGCCGGGAGCCAGGTTCACGCTCGGCGTCCCGCGTGGCTGGACGGCCAGTCTGGCCGGGCCGGCGCCCGGCTTCGTGGCTCCCGGCCAGACCGTGACCGTGAAGTTCCGGGTGGCCGCGCCGACGGACGCGTCGCCGGGCAGTGCCACCCTCAACGCGAGGGTCAGCTACCGGCCAGGGCACGGCAGCAGAGGCGGGGTCGTCGAAGGCTCGACGACCACAGCTGTGCCGTATTCGTCCCTGGCCGCCTCGTACGACAACATCGGGATCAGCGACAACTCCGATCCAGCTGCCGCCAACTATGACCTGGCCGGCGACAGCTACTCGGCCGAGGCGCTGGCCGCTGGCACGCCGACCCCGCTGACGCCCGGCGGCCAGGTGACCATCGACGGGACGACGCTCACCTGGCCAAACGTGTCCGCCGGAGCCCTGGACAACGTGGTCACCAACGGCCAGACCGTGCAGCTGTCTGGCTCCGGGAGCGATCTCGGCATCCTGGCCGCCAGCCAGAACGGGACGGCGACGGGCACAATCACCGTCAACTACACCGACGGGACCAGCCAGTCCGCCGTGATCAACATGGCCGACTGGTACTCGAACGCGCCGGCGACCGGCGACCAGATCGTCGACACCACCTCGAGCTGGAACCAGAGCTCGCCGAGCGGATCGCACGCGGTGAGCGTGTACTTCGCCTCCGTGCCGCTCGCGTCAGGCAAGACCGTGGCGTCGGTGACGCTGCCCTCGCTGCCCGGCTCGTTCGGCCAGACCGAGATGCACATCTTCGCGATGGCTACCGGCTCGGGCACGCCGACGAGCTGACAGCAGGCTTGCTGGGCGGGCCCAGCCGGGTTGCTACCGGGCCCGCCCAGCAGCCGTCGCCGGGTTCAACTGGGCCAAGCGCGGCTCCCTCGCTGCGTTCAACTGGGGGCAGGCAAGGCTCCTCGCTGGGTTCAACTGGGCCAAGCGCGGTTCCCCGCGCGTGTGACATTATTTTGCAATGGGATGACCTTCGCTATACCCGGGCGTTAATCAGGGTCTGGGTATCGGAGGCCATGCTTGAGCAATTTGTTCCGTTTTGACGGCAACCCGTCGGCCGGTTCCGCGTAGCCGCGCCGGTGACGGCGCAGCCCGGGACCGACACGCTCACCCTGAAGGCCCGCTACCAGCCAGATCCCGGCGCCCGGGCTGGCCTGGCCGAGGCCACGGCGACAGTCAGCATCCCCGCGTTCACCCCGGCGGCCGGCCTGGCCGAAGGCTGGCCCGCCTGGCGAACGGTCCGCCCGCCCGCCCCGCCGTTCCGCCCCGTGCGCCGTTCCGCCCCGTGCGCCGTTCCGCCCCGCCCGCAACATCAGTCCCCTCAGCAACGGCTGCCGAGCGGGCGATCGACATTGGTTCGCTTTAGTCCGCAAATTGGCGGACAGAACTGAACCGCTACGGTCGAGCCGCCGGGTTAGCGCTTGGAAGTGGCGGGTTAGCGCGTGGAAAGTGGCGGGTTAGCGTGCGGAGGTGGCGGGGTTAGCGGGCGGAGGTGGCGGGGTTAGCGCGCGGAGGGCGCGGGGGAGGGCGCGGATGTGCAGGGGTGTGCCCGGCTGCAGCGGCGCCGCGAAGGGCAGCGTCTCGCCGTCGGCCGCGGCGGGGAGGTCCCGGCCGACGGTCACCGTCACCTCGGTGCCACGGTCCAGGCTGATCTGCGCCAGCCCGGTGTGCGACCCGTTCCTGACCCGCAGCAGGGTGCGGATGAACGCGAGCCTTGGCCCGTGCCGCATGGTCACGATGTCGAGCATGCCGTCATCGAGCTGGGCTGGCGGCGCCACCCTCATCCCCGCGCCGAAGTACGCCGCGTTGGCCACGACGACCGCGTAGCCGGCGAAGTCCCGTACCAGGGCGCCGCCGCCCTCGTCGGGCCGGTCGCTGCGGTGGATCTCCACCCGGAACGCCGTCGGCGCCCAGCCCGCCAGGGCGCGCAGGGTCGCGACCGAGTACACGATGGGCCCGCGCAGCCATCTGGTCCGGTTGGCCACCTCGCCCGCCACCGAGGGGATGCCGATGTAGACACTGCAGGCGACCACCGCTGCCGCTGGCGAGAGTGGCCACGCCGATCAGGTCTACTCGCCGTTCGTGCCCCGCGGTCAGCACGCGCGCGGCTGCTGCGGGCCCGGCCGGGATGCCGAGGACCCTGGCGAGGTCGTTGCCGTTTCCGGCCGGGATGATCCCGTACCGGGCGCCTCCGGTGGCCGCCACGCCGGATAGCGCGCCCGCGAGGCCGTCGCCGCCGACGGCGACCACCACCTGGCCCATCCTGGCAGCCCGGGCGGCGATGCCGGCGGCGTCGGCCAGGCTAGCCGACTCACTGACCTGGTAGCTGGCGCCTGCCGCGCCGAGCACGGCGGTGACCTCCGGCAGCACCCGCAACGACCGCCCCCGGCCCGCCGCCGGGTTGACCACCAGGCAGAACCGGCCGTCCCGCTCGCCCATGGGCACCTCCGCAGCCTGTCCCGGCGTGATCGCTGACTCGCACGATAAGCCGCAGCCGCCATCCACGCGACCGCGCCCGGCGTACGATCGGTTGCCATGGCGGGTCAGGGCAACGCAGCCGACACCGACGCGCGCTATCTCCAGGTCCAGACGACGACCGACTCGCGCGCTGAGGCGATAGAACTCGCCCATGACGCGGTGGCGGCGAGGCTCGCTGCGGTCGGGCAGGTTGCCGGGCCGATCGCGAGTACCTACTGGTGGGAGGACGGCCTCGAGCGTGCCGAGGAGTGGCTGGTCATACTCAAGCTGCCGGCCGACCGCTATCAGCAGCTCGCCGACTTCCTGGCCGAGCGGCACAGCTACGACGAGCCCGAGATCGTGGCGACGCCGATCGTCGCTGGCTCGCCGGCGTACCTGAACTGGATGGACGAGGAAACCCGGCCCGAGTGACCGCGGGGTGGCTGCACGACCACCGCGCATTCAGGTGGGTGCAGGCCACCGCGCATTCAGGTGGGTGCAGGCCACCGCGCATTCAGGTGGGTGCAGGGCCACCGCGCATTCAGGCGGGTGCAGGGCCACCGCGCATTCAGGTGGTGCAGACTAGGCCGGGGGCAGGTTCCAGGTCGAGATCACCGGGTAATCGTGCTCGGTGCCGAGCGTGGAGTAGGTGCCGGTGTCCAGCCGGAACAGGCGGCCGCCGTCCGGGGCCAGATCCAGCCAGCGGGCGGTGAGCACGCGCAGCACGTGGCCGTGCGCCACCAGCGCCACGTCTCCGCTGGCGAGCAGCGGCTTCGCCCGGGCTAGCACCGCGTCGGTGCGCGCTCCCACCTGCGCCACGGTCTCGCCGGGATGCTCGGCGTCGCCGGGGATCACGCCGTCACGCCAGAGGTACCAGCCGGGGCGCTCCTGCTGGATCTGCGGGGTCGTCCGGCCCTCGTAACCGCCGTAATCCCACTCCCACAGGTCCGGGTCGAGCTTGATGTCCGTCAGCCCGGCGAGTTCCGCGGTGCGCACGGCACGCTGGGCCGGGCTGCAGAACGTGGCCACGATCTGGCGCCGGGCCAGCGCCGGGGCGAGCGCGGCGGCCGCGGCCTCGCCGCGCGCGGTGAGCGGTATGTCGGTGCGACCGGTGTGCCGGCCTGAGGCGCTCCACTCGGTCTCGCCGTGCCGTAGCACGATCAGCTCTCCCATGCCTGCCATCATCCCGGACCGGAACGAGCCGGGCATCCCCCCGATGTACTCGATCACCTTCCACATGCGATCAACTCCAAAAGATCAAGACTCGGCAACGCCGGTGCCCGTTTCGGACTTCGGTGTCGCCAGTGCCCGCTAGGCGGCCCGGACAACCTCGTAGGTGAGGAAGACGAGGCCGTTACCGACGGTCCGGCTACTCGCCAGGCGGAACGGCTTGGGGCTGTTGGTCTCGCCGAACAGGCGCTCGCCGTCCCCGATCACGACTGGGAAAACGAACAACCGGAGCTCATCCACGAGGTCGTGTTCAAGCAGCGTACGCCCGAGCTGATAGCTGGCGTAGACGACGATGTCTCCGTCCACGTCCTGCTTCAGCCGTCTGACCTCGTCGACCACGTTGCCCGTCAGGACCGTCACGTTCGTCCACTTGGGGTATTGGAGGGTGGAGGACACGACGTACTTGGGCAGGCTGTTCAGGCGGCTGGCCCATTCGCCGGGTCGGGAGGCCCACCGCGTCCCGAACCACTCGTCGCTGCGCCGGCTCAGCAGTAGGGCCTCGGTGTCGAGAGCTTCGGCCTGCTCGACCTTGGCCCACTCTTCAAGATCCTTGCCCCCATTCCGGGCAAACCAGCCGCCACGGCTGAAGCCCTCCTCACCGTCGGGGTCCTGGATCACCCCGTCGAGCGACATGTTCGTGCTGAGGACTATCTTTCCCATCTCGGTTTCCCCTCTGCGGTGCTGTCAGCTGGCACCGCCGGAGCCCGTGGGCAGTCCAGCTGGATGAGTGCCAGCACCCGGATCGTCCGGGCGGTCGTTGATAGGTACACCGTGGTGTCGTGAAACTGGGCGCGGGGCGAGCCGCCCAAATCGCCTCCAGGGCGGTGTACATACCGTGGTAGCGCGGAAGAGGATTGAGGAAGGTGGCGCTTATGCAGCCGGCGGGATCCGACCTGATCGCGCGAACCCTGGCCGGTGACGGCGAGGCGTTCCGCGAGCTGACCGAACCGCACCGGCGTGAACTACAGGTGCACTGCTACCGGATGCTTGGATCATTCCAGGACGCCGAGGACGCAGTGCAGGACACACTCCTCGGAGCCTGGCAGGGCATCGGCGGGTTCACCGAAGAACGCGGGTCCCTGCGTACCTGGCTGTACAGGATCGCCACCAATAGGTGCCTCAACGCGCTGCGCTCGGCCCGCCGACGGTCTGCGAAAGAGTGGGACGTGCCCAACGTGGAGCGACCCGAGCCGACGCGACTCGGTGAGGTCGTATGGCTGCAGCCCTATCCCGACAACCTCCTCGAAAAGGCCCAGGGCTCGCAGACCGGCCCGGAGGCCCGATACGAGCAGGCCGAAGCCATCTCGCTCGCATTCATCACCGCCCTGCAGGTGCTGCCACCGCGCCAGGTCGCGGTGCTCCTCCTGCGCGACGTCCTCGGATTCCACGCGAACGAGGTGGCCGGCATGCTGGACACCACGGTCGAATCAGTCACGAGCGCCCTGAAGCGAGCCCGCTCCAACCTCGGTCGTCGGCTGTCGCCGGGCGACGGCCGCGAACCACCTCCCGCCGCCGGCTCCCCCACCGAGGAGGCAGTCCTGACACGGTTTGTCAAGGCGTGGGAGTCCGCCGACCTGGACGCACTGGTAGCTCTACTGACCGATGACGCGTTCGTCTCGATGCCGCCAATGCCTTTCGAATACGAGGGCCGGGACGCTGTGGTCCGCTTCTGCGCCATCCTGCTTGGTGCCGGCCGTAGGTTTGACCTCGTCCCAGCGCGAGCGAACGGCCAGCCGGCATTCGGCGCTTATCTGCGCACCTCTGACCGCATTCGCCCCGGGACCGGTTTGTACGTGGTGACCCTGGCCGGCGACCGGATCTGCGCCATGGTCCGCTTCGAGGCCGACGTGCTGCCGTGGTTCGGGCTACCGCGGTCGCTTCCCCGTCGGCATAGGGAATCGAGTTAATCCCGGGTGGGTGATTGACGGGGTCGGAGGATTCCCTCCGCTTAGTCACGACGCACGAACCATCGATCCGCTTCGCGGCTGGCAGGCCGGCAAGCAGAATCCCTGCATTGTGCTCGTGCCCAGCGATGGTCCCTCGGGCGGCGGATTGTGCCCCTCCACATCGGGCCTTCGAACTGAAACCGTGACCATTCCGTGACCAGGAGGTCCAGTCCGTCGGACGATGCTTGGACCAATCTGAGGGCTACCTGGCCACCGGGCCCGCCATCGATCCCCTACGTCACGACCTGACCGCCGAGGCGATCCGGCTCACCCGCCTGATTCATACCCTCCTGCCGCAGGACGGTGAGGTGACCGGGCTTCTGGCGCTGATGCTCCTCACCGAGGCCCGCCGCACCGCCCGGGTCTCAGCCGGCGGCGACCTGGTCACCCTCGACGAGCAGGACCGCGGGACCTGGGATGCGGCGCTGATCGCCGAGGGGCACCGACTGGTGCGAGAGCGCCTCGCCGCTGCCGCCGCCGGGGTCGCTCCGGGCCGCTACCAGATTCTCGCCGCGATCAACGCCAATCGCGCCCTTGGGTAGCACGGACCTCGGCGGCGACCCCTGGATTCCCGGAGCGGCCGACACCCACCGGCCACGCGATCGTCTTTGCGGTCCCTGGACCGGTTGCCCAGGGCACTGAGACGCTGCTGAGAAAGTCGGTGAAGATGTACGTCGTACCGCTGCCGTCGGATCGGTGGACCACAGTGATGGGCTCGTCGGGCAACGTCAGGCTCGGGTTGAGGTCGGCGATCGCCGGGTCGTTCCACCGGGTGATCTTGCCCAGGTAGACCTCCGCCAGCACCGGACCGGTCAGATTCATCCCGGCGGGCACGCCGGGCAGGTTGTAACTCACTGCCTCGGCGCCCTGATCCACCGCTACCTGCAGCACCCGCTCACCACTCGCCTGCGAGATCTCCTTGCGCGTCATCGGCACGTCGCTCGCCCCGAAGTCAACCGAGTCGGCCTGGAAGGAATGGATCCGAAGCTGCTACCTCCGCCCTCATAGCGAACCGTCACCCCGGGGGTTGATTTGGTGGTAGCGGGCGAAGGCCCTCGCGAAGAACGGCTCGTCGAACGTCGAGCCGGCTCCGACAACGGTTGCGGCCGGGCCGTTGAGGTCGTTGATCCGAGGGCCGCTCGCGTCAGGCGCGCCGCAGCCCACGACGACCGCCAGGACGCCCAGCAGCGCGATGAAAAGCCCGCCCCTGCTCCGTCGGACCGCTGACCCACTCATCACGACCACCTTTCGCTGAACATCCATTTGAATTGAGACAATTTGATTCGATACGTATCGGAGCACCTAGGCGCCAAACCATCTATATGAATTGATACAATTTCCTGGGATGGCAGACCCCGGTGGCGACTTCCGAAAATTGGTGGCCGACGAGGTCCGTTGGCACCTGCTGGAGGAACTGGCGAAGAGCGACCGCAAGGTCCATGAGCTCGTGGTCAGCTCGGGGCGGCCTCAGAACCTGGTCTCTTATCACCTGGGCAGGCTTCGGCGAGCGGGACTGGTCAACGTTCACCGAAGCGCGGGCGACGCGCGCGACCTCTACTACCAGCTCGACCTTGATCGGTTCACGGATCTCTACTCCAAAGCCGGCGCCGGGATACAGCCCGCCTTCGCACTTGTAGGCCCCCTCATCGCCCAGCTGGAGACCATCGCCGCCGTTCCCACCAAAGCGCCCGCTGAACGCTGGCGAGTGTTGTTCGTCTGCACCGCGAACAGCGCTCGGTCCCAAATGGCCGAGGCTTTCACCCGCGAACTCAGCAACGGCAGTCTCCGCGCACTCAGCCGCGGCCCGGTTGAAGCCGAGAGCGCGGGAACGGCGCCACGTCCGGTGCATCCGATGGCGATCCGGGTCATGGACGACCTCGGAGTGCGAATGCCTGAACCTCGAAGCAAGTCCTTCGAGGAGCTGCGCCACCATGGCTTCGAGCAGGCCATCACCCTGTGCGACGTCGCGCGAGAGACCTGCCCTCCCATCCCGGGTGTAGATATCCCCCGCACTGGAGTCTGCCCGACCCGGCGGCCGTCGATGGCTCGGAGGACGAGGTATACGAGGCCTTCCGGGAGTCCGCTCTGACCATTGCCGCGCGGGTCCGCCAGCTACTGGTGCAGGTGGGTGCCGCCCGAGCGGCCGCGAAGCGTGACCAGGAGTAGCCTGGTCCGCCGCGCGGCGGGCGAGTTCCTCGGCACCGCCTTTCTCTTGGTGGCCGTGGTCGGCTCCGGCATCATGGCCCAGCGGCTCAGTCCCGGGCAGACCGGTCTGGAACTCCTGGAGAACTCGATCGCTACGGGCGTTGCGCTGGCGGTGCTCATCCTCATCTTTGCGCCCGTCTCTGGGGCACACTTCAATCCCGCGGTGACCCTGGCGGAACGGCTGCTGAACCGTTTCCCCTGGCGCGACTCCCTGGTCTACTGGGTCGTGCAGGTCCTGGGTGGAATCCTGGGCGTCGTCGCCGCCAACCTCATGTTCGCCCGCGGCCCCGTCGACATCTCTACCAAGACGCGCTGGGGGCCGGGAGTCTGGCTCGGCGAAGTCATCGCCACCTTCGGGTTGCTGCTCGTGATCTTCGCGCTCGCTCGTTCGAAGCGCACCGCCGCGATCCCATGGGCTGTAGGGGCCTACATCGCGGGCGCGTACTGGTTCACATCGTCGACGAGCTTCGCCAACCCGGCCGTCACGATCGCCCGCATGTTCTCGAACACCTTCGCGGGCATTTCACCGGCCTCAGTCCTCGCATTTCTCGTCGCGCAGCTCGCCGGCACGATTGCCGCGTTCTTCACGTTGCGCTACCTCTTCCCTCTGGTAGCTCAGGACGACGACCTGCGGGAGAAGCCGGCCCGTGACAGCCTCTGAACGCCTCCCGCTCGCTTCGCGTATGGGGAACCCCGGCCGCATCCATCGGCGACCCGAGGAGTCTGAACAATGAGCCGCTTGGTGATCGTCGGAGGCAGCGACGCCGGTATCAGCGCCGGTCTTCGAGCCCGGGAGGTCGACCCGACCTGGGACGTAACGCTGATGGTCGCCGACTCCTATCCGAACTTCAGCATTTGCGGACTGCCCTTCTACCTCTCGGGAGAGACGCCCGACTGGCGATCTCTCGCGCACCGAACACGCGCGGACCTGGAAGCCGCGGGTCTGGAGCTACTGCTCGACCACCGTGTGCTCGACGTCGATCCTCTTCGAAAAACGGTGGGCGGCCACGGGCCGTCCGGGGCCTTCGAGCTGCCCTACGACCGCCTTGTGATCGGCGCCGGTGCGGTGCCTGTGAAGCCCCCAATTCGTGGGATCGACCTTCCCGGCGTTCACCTCCTCCACACGATGGGGGACAGCTTCAAGCTGCATGGCCGCCTCGAACACATCAACCGCGCGGCGATCGTGGGTGCCGGGTACATCGGACTGGAGATGGTCGACGCGCTCCGCCATCGGGGCGTCGAGGTCGAACTTTTCGAACAGGCTCCCGCCGTGCTGCCAACGGTCGACGTCGAGCTCGGCCGGCGCATCGGCCTCGAGATCCAGCGGCATGGAGCCCGGACCTCCACCGGCGTCGCCGTCGAGGAGATCCGGACTGCCGGCCGCGGCCTGGTGGTGCGGGATGCGGCCGGCACCGAGGTCACTGTCGATCTGGTTCTGGTGGTGGTCGGCGTTCGTCCCGACACGGCTCTCGGAGTCGCGGCCGGAATCGGCACCGGGGTAAGAGGGGCCCTCCGCGTCGATCGTCAGATGCGCACCAACCTGCCTGGCGTATTCGCTGCCGGGGACTGCGTCGAGACCTGGCACCGGCTGACCGGCGCCCCTTCGTACCTGCCGCTCGGGACGACCTCGCACAAACAGGGGCGCGTCGCCGGTGAGAACGCGGTGGGAGGCGGCCGTCGATTCGAAGGCTCCCTTGGCACCCAGGTCGTGAAGGTCTTCGACCTCGCGATCGCCCGCACGGGGTTCAGAGATGGCGAGGCAGGCGCTGCCGGCTTCCGGCCTGGAACCGTCGCATCCTCCCCGAACGACCACAAGGCTTACTACCCCGGCGCTTCTCCCCTCGAGATCCGAGTCACGGGCGACGTCACCGACGGTCGCTTGCTCGGCGCGCAGATCGTCGGGGATCACCGGGCCGAGGTTGCCAAGCGCATCGACGTGTATGCCACCGCCCTCTTCCACCGGATGACAGTCGATGGGCTCTCCGACCTGGACCTGAGCTACACCCCCCCGCTCGGCTCGCCCTGGGACGCCGTTCAGATGGCGGCCCAGACCTGGTCCGCGCACACACAGCGCGCACCTGAGTCGGTGAGGTCGGCATAGGGGGCCCGTCCGCGTGGCCAAATACGGGGCGGAGCGCGGAGCGGGGACGAGGCAGACGGACCACCGGCCCCGTCCACGCAACTAGGCTGCAACTCCGCCCCTGCTGGCCCTGATGTACGCGCTCCCGATTCGGCCCTGCCCTTCCACCTGATGCTTGGTGTGAACGTCAATGTCGACGTCCCTGAAGCCGGCGTCTTCCAGGTGGGAACGATACTGGTCGACCGGGATGCTGCCCGACACGCAGCCGGCCCACCGATCGATCGCGTTCTTGGCCTCCGGTGCGAGCTCCTCGATCTCGACCATGTCCGCGACGGCGAAGAGTCCGCCGGGGCGCAGGACCCAAGCCGCCTCGCGGATCACCGCTCCCTTGTCCTCGGCCAGGTTGATCACGCAGTTGGAGATGACGACGTCCACGCTCTCGTCCGGGAGTGGGACGTGTTCGATGGTCCCCTTGAGAAAGGTCGCGTTCTCGACCCCGGCCCTCTCCTGGTTGGCCCGGGCCAGCGCCAGCATCTCGTCCGTCATATCGACGCCATAGGCGTGTCCATGGGGCGCAACCCGCCGCGCTGAGAGCAGGACGTCCAGACCGCCGCCGCTGCCCAGGTCCAAGACCGTCTGGCCCGGCTTCAACTCCGCGAGCATCGTCGGGTTGCCGCACCCCAGGCTCACAGCCGCGTCGACCCCGACGCCCTGCAGCTCGCCGGCCGAGTACGCCGTCCCGCACGCCGCACCGCCGGTACTCGCCTCTGCCGTCGAGCAACAGGCGCTTTCGGAACAGCACGACGATTCCGTGAGCTCCACCGCGAACCGCGCGTAGCGCTCTCGAACCGCTTCCCGAATGTCGCCGCTCATGATCTGCTCTCCTTCTCCTAACGCTGATGGCCGGATCGATGTTTGTCTATCCGTGTCTCGACCTTATCATACGCATCGACATTGGTCAATGCATGGTGGTAGCATCGAACCTGCGATGGTTAACCTTCCAGTCGCGCGGACCCGCGGATCGTGCTGCTCCGTGGAGCCTGCGATCAGCAGCGAGACCGCCGAGGACGCGGCCCACTGGCTTCGGGCGCTTGCGGATCCGACGCGGCTGAGCATGCTCGCCACGCTGCGCGCCGCAGCCGAGCCGGTGTGCACCTGCGACTTCGTCGCCACCTACG
The DNA here is from genome assembly GCA_963778075.1 of uncultured Actinomycetota bacterium. Taxonomy (GTDB): domain Bacteria; phylum Actinomycetota; class Actinomycetes; order Streptosporangiales; family Streptosporangiaceae; genus JASHPR01. The sequence goes on from CAVZTJ010000003.1 coordinate 1,270,027, forward strand.
GACTGACGCAGCCGACGATCTCCCACCACATGGGCAAGCTCCGGCGCGCTGGGCTGGTCACGGCCCACAAGAAAGGCCTCTGGACCTACTACCAGGTCGCCACACGGCTACCGAACCTGGTCGAAGCCGTCGTCGCGAACCTTGGCGGCGGGACGCGAGCTATGCGGCCGGTTGAGGTTGCGGCTCCACTGAAGTCCTGAGGACGGGATGGACAAGCCCGAGGGCCTCACCACGCGCCGGATGGCTCCCGACGACTGGCCCGACGTGGAGCGAATCTATGCCGCCGGAATCGCAACCGGCAAGGCCACCTTCGAGACCCAGACGCCCTCTTGGGAGACCTGGGACTCGGCCCATCCCGAGGACCTGAGGTTCGTCGCGGTCCTCGATGGGAAGATCGTCGGATGGGCTGCTGCAGGCTCCATCCCACCCCGGCACGGCGATGCGGGCCACACGTGCGCTACGGTGGCGGCGACCTGCACGGGCTCCTCGAGCAACACCGTCAGCTCACGTTCCTACTCGTCGAGTATCGGGTCATCTGGCGACCGTGCAACCACCATCGCCGAAGCCAACGGCGGTCCCCCAGGGCCTCGTTACCGCCAGCAGGGGCAATCGGGGCAGTCGC
>CAVZTJ010000004.1:0-456639 GCA_963778075.1 uncultured Actinomycetota bacterium
AAAATCATGTGGGTCTAGCGCGGGTCGGACATAGCCGAGCCGCCATTCCGGTGGCGCCCGGAAGGGGCAGGTCATGCGCATCAACACGTGGCGCTAGTGCTATTTGGCCATGCGCAGCCTGCGCACGGCTCTCGCCCATCGGGCACAGCCGATCTGAATGGAGGCATGCTATGCGCGTGATATGGGCCTAGCCCGGCTGACAGGGTGCTGATGGCTCGCGGCCAACCGGCCGCGAGCCACCTTCTTGTGCAGGCAGCGAAGGGCAGGCGAATGGAGAGCACAGCGGAGGCAGACGTCCCCGCGAGGGCGAGGTTCCGCGACGTGTTCGGGCTGGCCGAATACCGTGCCTTGTGGTCGGCGCAGGTGCTGTCGGTGACCGGCGACCAGCTCGCCCGGGTCACGCTCACCGTTCTGGTGTACGACCGCACCCGGTCGGCGCTGCTGGCTGCCGTCACGTTCGCCGCCAGCGTGGTGCCGACGTTCATCGGCGGCGTGGCGCTGTCCGGGCTTGCCGACCGGCTGCCCCGGCGTCAGGTGATGATCGGTGCTGACCTGGCCAGCGGGGTGATGGTGGCCGTCATGGCGCTGCCCGGCATGCCGCTGGCGCTGCTGATCGTGCTGCTGTTCATGGTGACTATGATCGGCGCGCTGTTTCTCGCTGCCAGGGCGGCCATCTACCCGGACATCCTGGAGGGCGACCGGTACGTTCTCGGCACCGCCATCACAATGACCACTGTCACGTTCGCCCAGGTAATCGGGTTTGCTTCCGGAGGAGTCGCGGTCGGCTTCCTCGGCGCGCGGCCCTCGCTGGTCGCCGACGCCGCCACGTTCGGCGCCTCAGCGCTGATCACCAGGGCATGGGTGCGCGCCCGGCCGGTACCGCGCCCGGAGGACACATCGTTGGCCCAGAGCTCGGGCCGCAGTCGCGCGCCGGCCGGGCGCGGCGGGGGTGGCGGCAGGCCTGCGGCTCACGCTGAGGAACCCTGCGATGCGCACGCCCATGCTGCTCGGTTGGCTGTGCGCGTTCTACGAGCTCTTTCAGGGCGTGGCCACGCCTCTGGCCAGATCGGTGGGCGGCGGCGCGGCGGCGGTCGGCCTGATCCTGGCCGCGTCAGCGTTCGGGACAACGGTCGGCGCGCTCGGCTTCAGCCGCTTCGTGGACCCGTCGCGGCGGGTGAAGTGGACCGGGCCACTGGCCGTCGCGGCGTGCGCCTGCCTCGTGTCGTTCGCCGCCAGACCTGGGCTGGCCGGTGTGCTAGTGATTCTCGCCGTGTCCGGCCTCTTCGGGTGCTACCAGCTCGCGGCCAACGCCTCGTTCGTCCAGGCCACACCTCCGCGCCAGCGCAGCCAGGCCTTCGGCATCGCACAGGGCGGAATGAGCCTGAGCCAGGGCGCGGCGATCATCCTGGCGGGCACGGCCGCCGAGCACATCGCCCCGGATACGGTGATCGCGGTCGGCGGGGGCGTCGGGGCGCTGTGTGCCCTGGCCGTCACTCTCAATTGGCTCAGATCACGGATCTGACCGCTCAGACCGGTTCGGCCGTCGGCGCCCGGGCGGAGCGCCATCAACGTCTTCGTGAAGGAGAGACAAGTGCAGACCGTGCCCGGCCGTGGGCTTTGCCAGACCGATGAGAGACTCCGCGTTCCGGCAACTGTCCGTAATGCCCTGAGGTGCCGTGACGAGCGCCTCGATGCTGTCCCATGAGGTGCTCAGCGCGCTGGTGGCGTCCTGTCCGGCGCAGGTGGTGTGGCGCAGAAAATCGTCGATGACCTCGAGCTCGGCCTCGGTGTAGCCGGCGCAGACGTCGTCCATCGTGGCGTTCATGCCCGCGTAGAGGCCGAAGAGCTCGGCGACGCGGCCGTGGAGCGGCCGCACCGTGACGGCCCGGCGGTCGGCGGTGGCGCGCTCGCGGGCAACCCAGCCGCCGCGTTCCAGGCGGTCGAGGATGCCGGTGATCGTCGCCGGATGCAGTCCGGCGCTTCGGGCGAGCGTCGACGGGCCAAGCGGGCCGCGCCGGCTCAGGATCTCCAGGCAGTGCAGGTCCGCGTCGTTGAGGCCCAGGTGCGTGACGACCTGGTGGTTGAGCACCGCGAGCTGGATGTTCAGCTCACGCAGCGACTCCTTGATCTGCGCGGTGAGACGCCGGCTGCGCCGGGCAGGACCGAGAGCCCGTCGAGCAGCGCGCAGAGGCAGAGTGTGATGTCGCCGGCCGCCCGGCGGGGCGGAACGTCCCGGCCGGGTGCCACGGTCAATGATGGCGGCCAGGTCCTTCTTCCGTGATGGGCGCCGACCGTATCGCCGCCGCCGCGGCCACCGTGCTGGGCTGTTTCTGAGGGTAGCCGGTCAGCCACCGCCGAGCTGCCCTCGGATCCGGCGGCAGCTTTCGGGTGACGAGCGGTGGCGCGAGAGGGGTCGTATCCGCGATGAACGCCGCTGCCGCAATCGGGTCTAGCTGACAAAGACCGTCGCCTGGTCAGCCTTCCCCATCGGCCTCGGACAGGCAACATCATTTGAGTACGCGGGAACCGGCAACGCCGACCACCTACTACTTCCCAAGAGAATACTTTTGGAGTATTCTCCCGGGTATGAGCGTTCCGCTGACACTCCTTGGCCTGCTCGAGCGGGGGCCAAGCCACGGGTACGACCTGAAACGGGACTACGACGCGTACTTCGGCCGTGGCAGGCCGGTGCGCTACAGCCAGGTGTACGCGACCTTGTCCCGGCTGGCCAGGGACGGGAAGGCGCTACCCGGGCCCGTCGAGCGAGGGGCCGGGCCGGAACGCCGCCGGTACGTGATCACCGACGCGGGGATGGACGACGTCGAGCGGTGGCTGGCCGAGCCCGCCCCGCCGGAGCCGGACCTCCAGAGCGAGCTGTTCGCCAAGGTAGTGCTCGCCCTGATGCTCGGCCGGCGGGCCGACAGGTACCTGGACATCCAGCGGGGGGCGCACCTGCAGCGAATGCGCGAGCTCACCGAACTGAAGCGGGACGGGGAGCCACTCGACGTGCTGCTCGCCGACCACGCCATCTACCGACTGGAGGCTGACCTGCGATGGCTCGACCACACCGCGGCCCGGCTGGACCTGCTCTCGCGAGCGGTACGCCGATGACCGCCGACCCCACCGGAACTGCGAAGATCATCGAAGCGCGAGGTCTGGTGAAATCATTCGGCGAAACGCCGGCGCTGCGGGGCGCCTCGCTCACCGTTCAGCAGGGCGAGATCGTCGCGGTCATGGGGCCAAGCGGATCGGGCAAGTCCACCTTGCTGCACTGCCTGGCCGGCATCCTGGTTCCCGAGCAGGGCAATGTCTGGTTCGGCGGGCAGCGGCTGGACACCCTGAGCGATGAGCTGCGCAGTGCGCTGCGCCGTGACCGGTTCGGGTTCGTGTTCCAGTCCGGCCAGCTTGTCCCTGAGCTGACTGCGGAAGAGAACGTCGCGCTGCCGCTACTGCTGTCGGGCACCCGCCGCCGTCCTGCGATGACGGCGGCCAGGGACTGGTTCGCCACGCTGGGCCTAGACGGGCTGGGGCAACGCAGATCGGGGGAGCTGTCCGGCGGGCAGGCGCAGCGCGTCGCGCTGGCCCGCGGGCTAGTCGCCGGCCCTGAGGTGCTGTTCGCTGACGAGCCGACCGGGTCGCTGGACTCGGTGTCGGGTGAGCTGGTGATGGACCTGCTGACCGCCGCGGCCCGTGAGCACGGCACCACCGTCATCCTGGTCACTCACGACGCCCGGGTCGCCGCCTACGCCGACCGCGAGGTCGTTGTACGCGACGGCAGCGTCGGCACGCTTACCGGGGCCCGGTCATGATCGGGCTCGGGCTGCGGCTGGTAGTCAACGGCGGCCGTGAGGCCATCACCCGGCTGGTCGTCCTGGCTATCGCTGTCGGCGTCGGCGTCGGCCTGCTGCTGACCGCCGTGGCAGCAACAAACGCGGTCACCACCTGGAACAGCCGCCACGCCTGGTTCTGGACCGGCACCGCCTGGGTGCACCCCGGCCCGGCGACGGGCACCGCCCCGCTGTGGTGGCACCCCGGCGGCGACACCTTCGACGGCCAGCAGATCAACCGCTTCGACGTGGCCGCCACCGGCGCCTCGTCACCCGTGCCGCCGGGCATTTCCCGTGACCCGGGACCGGGCCAGTACTACGCCTCGCCCGCGCTGGCCGCGCTGCTGCGGTCCACCCCGGCGGGCCAGCTGGCCGCCCGTTACCCCGGTCACCTGGCCGGGGTGATCGGCGACGCCGCGCTGCCGTCGCCGGACTCACTGGTCATCATCATCGGGCGCACTCCGGCGCAGCTGTCGCACACACCCAACAGCGTGCAGGTGACGTCGATCTCCGCAACGGAGCTGGGCTGGCCGGCTCCCCGGACGGAGGCCAACCCCAAGGGCCTGGCCTACCCCCCGCCCGACGGGGGCGCCCCCGCCAGCGCCACCGACCTCATCCTGTCCGTCGTAGCGCTGGCCATCCTGGCCCCGGTGCTGATCTTCATCGCCACCGCGACCCGGCTGTCGGCCGCCCGCCGCGAGCAGCGGTTCGCGGCGATGCGCCTGGCCGGCGCGACCCGCAGGCAGGTCTCCTTGCTCGCCGCCACCGAATCGATCGTGGCCGGGATCTTGGGGGTGGCCGCCGGGTTCGGGATCTTCTTCCTGCTGCGCACCCCGGTCGCGGGCATCCCGCTCATCGGCGCGCCGTTCTTCCCCACCGAACTGTCGCTCAGCCTGCCCGACATCCTCGCGGTCGCGATCGGCGTGCCCGTCTTCGCCGCCGTGGCGGCCCGGCTGGCGCTGCGCCGGGTGAACATCTCCCCGCTCGGCGTCGTCCGCCGGGCCACGCCGAAGCCGCCGCAGGCCTGGCGGGCGGTGCCGCTGCTGGCCGGCCTGGCCGAGCTCGCCTTCTGGACCATCCACGGCCACCCGTCCTCCATTCCCGGGCGGGTCCAGGCGTTCGTGTCTAGCTTCGCGCTCATCATCGTCGGCCTGTTCATCGCGGGCCCGTGGCTCACCATGGCCGCAGCGAGGGCCATGGCCCGGTGGACCAGCCGCCCCGGCACGCTGATCGCCGCCCGCCGCCTCGCCGACGACCCCAAAGCCGCCTTCCGCGCCGTCAGCGGCCTTGTGCTCGCTCTGCTCATCACCACCGTGGCCTCGGTGGCGATCACCACGCAGAACGCCAAGGATCTCACCCGATGGGGCAGCGCCGCGGAAACGAACGTGCTGACCGACCAGGTATCGGCATCGAACCAGGTGGCCGGCAACAGTGGCCCCGGAATCAGTGCGGGCACGGCGCGCCCGGGTCCCGCCGCGCCCGCCAAGCCGCTGACGGCACAGCTGAGCGGGATCCCCGGCGTCCAGGGCGTGCTCGTGGTCCGCGCGGATCCAGGGCTGACCATCCCCGCGACATTTCACAACCTCGGCGCCTATCTCGGCAGCACCGGTCCGGTCTCGGCCGGCGTGGTCTCGTGCGCGCAGCTCGCGGCCGTTCCCGCCCTTGGCCGCTGCCCGGCCGGGGCGACGGCGGCGGCGTTCCCTTCAGACGGGTTCAACGGCCCCCTGTTTGGCATAGACGCCACCGCGATCACCTGGCCGACCGCGAACGTCGCGGCCACGCGGCTGGACACTCTCGCGGTGGATGCCATCAACGTGGCGACGGACGGCACCGCGCCGGCGGTCGAGCAGGCAAGGACGGTGCTCGAGAACGCACACGCCTACCCTGGCGTCAGCACGCCGTCCACCATTGGCGACATCGTCACGCAGGACAACTCCGCCAACAGCGACTACCAGCAGCTCGCGAACGTGGTGATCCTGGTCAGCCTGCTGATCGCCGGCTGCACGCTCGTCGCGGGCATCGCGGCCGGGCTCGCCGACCGCAAGCGGCCGTTCAGCCTGCTGCGGCTCACCGGCGCCCGGCTCGCCACGCTGCGGCGCGTCGTCGCCCTGGAAGGAGCGGTGCCGCTGCTCGCCGTCGCCGTCGTCGCGATCGGCACCGGGCTCGCCGGCGCCGCGATGTTCGCCACCGATGCGCAGCAGCATCCGATGGTCGCGCCCGGCGCCGCGTACTATCTAATCACCGCGGGCGGGATCCTCGCGGCCCTCGGCATCATCGCGGCTACCTTCCCGATGCTGGCACGCATCACCGGACCCGAAGTCGCGAGAAACGAATGAACGGGAGGTACGCCGGATGATGACGACCGTTACCCGCGTCACTCACTCCTGCGCGGCGAACACCGCCGGCGTCAGGGCGCCGGCCGCACTCGCGTCGCCGGCGACTGTGCGCAGGTGGGTGAGGGTCTGGGCATAGGTGGTGGCGGTGTGGTCCTGGCCGCGGTAGCGGTCCAGGAATCTCGCGACTGCCTCGGCCAACGTCAATGAGGTTGCTGAGCCGGGGAGCGAGACGACGGTCGCCGGCGGGCGCCCTACAGTCGATGTGACACAGAACGTTAGCGGGTCGCCCTCGTGACCAAACGGCCGAGCCGCAGGTCACGGTGACCAGCAAGACGTCTATGTGACACAGAATATTTAATTCTGTGTCACACCGGGCGGACATGCCCCGGGCACATGGACAGGCCATGCCATGCAACATCGGCAAGTCTGGCGGCTGGTCATGAGAACCCGCGGCGTCACTGAACCGCACTTCGCGGCCGAGACAACGGCGTTGCTGGCGCGGCTGGGTCCTGCCTCGCCGATCAGCGACTACGCCGCGTTGCTCGCCGACTGCGGAGAACCGGTTGACCGGCCCTGGCAGGCCATCCTGATCCGGCCGTGCGGATCGCGGATCTGCACCTCCCGGCCCGGCATGGCCCGGTCGGCGCGCGTCGGTGTCCAAATAACTACTTTCCAAGAGAATACTCTTAGAGTACTCTCTCGATTAGGAGCGTTCCGCTGACGCTGCCTGGCTTGCTCGAACGGGCCAAGCCACGGATACGACCTGAGACGGGACTACGACGGATACCTCAGCGGAGAAGAAAAGGGAGAGTGCCAGCAATGAATCCCAAGATCCGCAGAAGAATGTCATGGGCTGCCGCACTGACCGCAACGGCAGGGCTGGCCGTTGCCTTCGGCGCACTGGCCGGTGCCGCCTCGGCGACCCCGCGGCCAGCCGGTGCCGCAGCGCCGGTGCTGGCCTGGAAGCCGTGCGATCACGGCTTCCGGTGCGCCACCGCGCACGTGCCGCTGAACTACCGCGACCCGCGCGGCGCGCGGATCAGCATCGCCGTGATCAGCCACCGGGCCACCGGCGCCGGGCGCAGCCTGGGCTGGCTGTTCTTCAACGGTGGCGGCCCGGAACCGCAGGTCAGCACCATGCCCGGGGTGTACCCGATCCTGCCGGCGGCGTGGCGGGAACGGTACAACATCATCACCTTCGACCCGCGCGGGATGGGCTACAGCACGCAGATCCGCTGCTACCCGACCGTGGCAGCAAGGGACAAGGCGATGGGGAACCTGGCGGACGGGTTCCCGGTCGGCAAGGCACAAGAAGCCGCCTACGAACACGCCTATGCGAAGCTGGCCGCCCGGTGCGCCCGCGTCGAGGGGCCGCTGCTTTATCACGACAGCACCGCCGACGTCGCCCGGGATATGAACCTGCTGCGCGAGGCCGTCGGCGCCCCGGTGCTGAACTACTACGGCGCGTCCTACGGCACGCTGCTCGGCGCGATCTACGCCAACCTGTTCCCGGCCACCACCGGCCGCATGATCCTGGACGGAAACATCAATCCCGTCACCTGGAGCACCGGCAACAGCCAGGTCCCCCCCTTCTCGCGGATAGGTACCGGCCAGGCGACACAAGCGGTGATGACCGCGTTCCTCGACCTATGCGGCAAGGCCTCTGTCAAGGCGTGCGCGTTCTCGGCCGGCTCGCCAGCCGAGACGACCGCCAAGTGGCACAAGCTGCTACGCCTGGCCCGCAAGCACCCGGTCGAACTCGGCGGCCAGCAGGGGACCTACACCTACGCGGATGTGCTCGGCGCTGCGTCCATCCTGGGCCAGGTAGCCCAGTGGCAAGACAACGCCATCCTGCTGCAGCAACTGTGGACCGCCGCCACCGGCGGCAAGCCCAACCCGGCTCCCACGCCCAGCCCGTCATCAGTCCCGTCGTCCTCAGCTCCGTCGTCCTCGGACCCGAGCTACTACGGCGGCCCGGAGCAGCAGCTCGCCGTCCAGTGTGCGGACAGCCCGAGCCCGCGCCACCTCGCCGCCTACGCCGCCGCCGCCGCGGCGGGCACCTTCGCACCGATCGCAGCATGGAACATATACGGCTGCGCGGACTGGCCAGCCGCCGCGGCCCAGGACCGCTACACCGGCCCGTGGAACCGGCCCACCGCCAGCACCATCCTGGTCGTCGGCAACACCGGCGACCCCTGGACCCCCTACCAGGACTCGGTCGCCATGTCCCGCGAGCTGGCCAGGGCCAGGCTGCTGACCGTCGACGGATATGGGCACACCGCCGGCAACAACCCCAGCACCTGCGACCTTAACTACATGATCAACTACACCATAACCGGTGCCCTGCCCGCGCCAGGAACCGTCTGCCAGCAAAACATCAACCCGTTCCCGTAGAAAGCTCGGATCTACCGGATGCGGCATCCGGACGTGGCGGCCATGCCGCGATAGGACCGGTTCCCGGACCACGCACGGAAGGCGCGCACCGCTTTCATCAGGTCTGCGGGCGTCCGGCGGTCGCCGGGTCGGGTTTGAGGTCGCAGCCATCAGCATCCGGCTGGCTGGCCGTCCGCCGGGTGCCCCGGCCGCCTCCCGTGGCGTGCGGTTCCGCCTCGGCGCGCTCGAGCTCGATTTGCGCGAGCCTGAGCTGGTCCACTGTCAGCGCGGTCTGGCCGGGCCTGCCTTCCAGAAGATCCAGGAGGATCGGCTCCAGCACAAGGACCGTTCCGGCGCTCAGGTTGACCCAACATCCAGCGCGGCCGCGGCGGCCACAGGCTCACGGCGGGCAGCCGCCAGCCAGCCCAAGCAGCTGCAACCCGACCGAAACGGCGAGACCGTGGCAGCCGGCCCGTGAAGGGGCAGCCAGGATTAGAACGCCGAAGGCGCGTCGGCGACCATGACGCCCGACAGGAGCGACGGCGGCCGGATCGGTTGACCTTGCAAAGATCATGGGTGGCCGACCTGCGCTCGCCCGCTGAGGTTGAGCGGTACGTGCCGCTCGGCCGATGCCCCAGATCATCGTGAGGTCCTTGCGCTCGGTTACCGAAGCAACGACCTCGTCGCGCCGCAGGCGTGAGCACACCTGGCAGCCGCAGATCTGGGGGAGCACGCCGTGCTTGCGAGCGTGCCTGACTTGATCGATGAGGGACCGGACTTCAGCGATCAGGGTCGGCGTGATCGGCACGTCGACGCGCGCGGTCTTACCGTCCTCCCGCAGGATCATGATGCCTTGGGCCCGGCTCGCCTGGTGCGGCGCGGCTCCAGAAGCAGCCAGTAGAACGCCAGCTCCAGCTGATCGAGGTGAGTGACGGACCGATGGGATTTGATCTCGATCGGGTACAGCGCGCCACCGGCTGCGTGGACGCCGTCAGGGTGCCGCGGAGCTTGCGAAGGCGATCCTCGAACATGGGCGTACCCAGCTGCCGTACTGGCGCACCGGCGCGAGCCCGGCTGTTTGCGACACTGGTCATAGCGCCGCCTTCGCCGCGTGTCGGCGGCAGTTGAAAGCTGGCTCTGGCACAGTTTTCGGGCTCTGGCACAGTTTTGGTGAGGTCAGTCGGCGAGCAGGATGCGGCGGCGGAGCAGGTCGGGGTTGGTGCGTCCGTACATCTGGCGTTTGGTGTGTCCTGAACGTGGAGGAGGTTCGGTAGGTCGAGTTTCTGAAGCGATGCTGCACGGATGATGAAGGATTTTGGCCCTTCGGAGTCGCCCGGCGGTAAAAGGCTCCAAACCGCCTCATGCTGCGTTGGCTGATGACCGTCGTGGTGAGCGATGAGGAAAAGGCGATGCCGCTCACGGCGGCGAGCGTAACGGCTGGCCGCGTTTCGACGCAGAAATGCGTGGGATTTTCCAGGGACCTAAGCGTGCGCTCCGGGCGTACGTTCGGGCCATGATGTACGCCCGCTGCCCGGATGGCTCGCGGCGCGAGGCTGAGCCCGGCCTGGCGGCCAGCTGCCCGGCGTGCAGCGGACCAGTCCGGCCGAAGTGCGGCGCCATCGTCGTCTGGCACTGGGCACACCACGCGCGGGCGGAGTGCGATCCGTGGGCAGAGCCTGACTCGGCCTGGCACCGCGGCTGGCACGAGGTTGTGCCGCCGGAGCGGCGCGAGGTGGTGATGGGGCCGCACCGGGCCGACGTGGTGACAGCGAGCGGCGGGGTCGTCGAGCTCCAGCACAGCGGGATCTCGCCGGTGGTGATCGCGGAGCGGGAGGAGTTCTACGGCGAGCGGATGGCGTGGCTGTTCGACGCCCGGAAGGCGTTCCGGGAAGGGCGCCTGCACATGGAGCGGCCGCGGCGGATACGCGCTGAGATCGGATCACCGTCGTTGCTGCCCGATGATGCCCGCGAGCGGATCGACCGAGCCCTGTACAGCCGTCGCAAGCCGGGCAGCGACGGTGACCTCGAGCCCAGGCCGGCCGCCCCGGCGCAGAAAGCGGGCCCCGGCGGCGCGTTCCGGTGGGCGAACGGACGCAGGTCGCTGACTGCCTGCAGGAGGACAATGCTGTTCGACACCGGCGGCGCGGTGCTTCACGTGCTCGAGTACGCGGGCGGGGCTGGGCGCGGGTACCTGCTGACGCGGGAGTCTGTGGAGGCGTGGATGCGGGACAGGGCGAGGTGGGAGATGGCGCGCCAGCCGGGCCAGTGACGATACCGGCGGCTACAGTGCCGCCATGATCCTGCGGGGGACCATCCGGGTCGGCGACAATACGACGACGCAGAACTGCCACCTCGGCATGCATGCGAGACCGCAGACGCTGGCGGAAATCCGGGCCGCGTACCTCGCGGGCGACGAGGAGCAGCTGCACGCCGCGCTCGAGCGGTGCCTGCGCGATGAGTATATCGGCTATCCGGACACCGAGCTGGTCGCTGTCGAGTCGCTGACGTTCCCAGATTAGGTAGCGACGCCAATTCGAACATGTGATCTACTCGGCGGATGAGGGATGGGTGGCCGTGGTAGTGGAGCTACCCGCGACAGTGCGAGAACGGCCACGTCTGGAAGCCAGGGCGTGTCATTGTCTCTTATGTATAAACGGTCACTGACTGCCGACGTGCTCTTGGCTTTCCGGGCTAACGCGCAAGGATCGGCGATGCTCATGATGATGGTCCAGGCTCGGCGCGGTTCCGCGTCATGCGCCTGCTCTCCACGAGCCATCTGATGATCGAGAGTGGATGGGCGAAGCGACACCTGCGGATCCGCGCGCGCAGCGCAACCGGGCAGGTCGCAGGGGCGGCCACCTGCTAACCCGGGCTCTCAGCCCGTCGAACAAGACCGGCCTGCCCACCATGCTTCACTCTCGGCGGCGTCCAGTCCGGGGCCGAAGCGGCTTACAGATCCGGCTGCGCGCTGGTCACTCCGTCTGACCACAGACCGCGCAACGCTGATGCCATTGCTTCGAACCGTGCGATGGAAGTTCCGTCGAACGCCCCGATCTGGTCGCTCTCAATGTCAAGGGTGCCAACAGTATGACCGCCGAGGACGACTGGAATGATGAGTTCTGAACCGGAGTCCTCCTGGTTGGCCAAGTAGCGCGGGTCCTGTCCGACGTTGTTGCTCACAGCGATGGCCCGGGCGGCGATGGCGTGTGCGGTGAGCCCTTGGGCCGCATCAAAGTCCGGGTGCGCCGGGGCAGCCGGGCCGCTCCATGCCTCGTTATGCACCCGGCCGTCGACGACTGTATACACGCCGACCCAGCGTGCGCCGGTTGCCGCTTGCATGGCGGACACCGCCGCCTGGGCGCGGGCCGGGCACGGTGCGTCCGCCAGTACGGCGTCGCGAACACGATCAACGACTTCGTCCATGCTCATGAATGATATGTGCGGAGGGGCACGCGGTCCCACGGGGTTGCCGTCTAATTGGGCCATGTAGGGGCGCCCGTCCGAGATCGTCATCGGGCGAGGTCGCGGTGCAGCGGGTGAAACCGATGTGTTTGGATAGTGCTTGCCTGTCGCCAGGTCCGCCACCGCCGGGCCACGTCCGTGATCTTGGTGTAAGAGACGGCACCGTAAAGATCCTTTGCTGATGTTAAGCGCTAATTGCCTGAATGGCAGTCACCTCCTGTGGCTTGTCCGCGGGCGGTGCGCCCTCGCCGGGTGCGCTGATCTTGGCGAGGACTTCCACGCCCATGTAGCGGCGGGACTTGGTCCATTCGTCGTTCTGCTCCATGAGCACCGCGCCGGCAAGGGCCCTCACGACGGGACCCGGAGTCTGCTGATACAGCGGGGAGGCGCCCTCCGGGGTCCTCCTCGCGGTAAGGGCAGCGACCCGTCGTCCGCCCCCGCCACCGGTAACTGCATCGCGGAGGACCTGCGGGCAGAGCCAAGGCACTGCCCGCAGTCCGCGATCAACGGTCAGCTTCAAACCCTCACCCAAACATCTCCTGGATGCCCTGTTCGTGTGATCCGGCGCGGGCGGAGCGGGAGCGCGGACCCGGCCACAAGGTCGTCGCCTGCAGGCATCCCGGCTGCACGAGCGCGTGGTACTCGCCGAGGCACGACCGGCGAACCGCGGGCTAGCTTAGGCGTCCGGCACTGGACGCTGGTGGCCCCGGCCGAGGTGGCTGGAGACTGACCGGGGGCGGTGTTGGCCAGGTACGCCGCCTGGTCAGCCGCCGATCGTGACCCGACGATCTGCACCACCGCGACGGCCTGATTCACGGCCGCGATCAGGTGGTCGATGCGCCCGTTCAGGTCGACGCGGACCGCCTCGTCGTACTCCACAGGCAGCATGCGAGGCCGGGTGTCGTAGAAGTCGGCTGTCGGGTACGCGGCGGTCACCAGCCCTGCATAAGCCTGCTGCCGAAATTCGGCTACCCGGTCGCTGATGTCCGTTGCGCCGGGTACCGGACCGCTTCGAGTGTGGCCGTAATCGTCGCCACGGCGGTGATCAGCACGGACCAAGGAAACTAGGTATCCCATGATGGCGCGGGACTAAGGTCTCCGGCTCAAGGTCAGTCAGCGAGAACCACCGCTCGAGCTCGGCGGCCGTGCGGACGAGCGCGACGAAGGATCCGCAGTAGGTGACCTTGAGGCGCTCGCCGTCGTTGCGGTCCGGCGTGGCGGCCAGTGTGATGACCTCAACGGCCCAGCCGTCGGCCGTACGGTACCGATCACCCATGCCAGCATAATGCCGCAGGTCAGGTGGTCTTTGGCGCCATACGGCGAGGCTGCCGGGAGACCTCGCGGCGCGGTCTGCCCCGGGGCCGGCCAGTGTCAGCGGCCGTGAGAGCCGCTGAGGCTGATGCTGACGGCCGTTCCGCTCGCCTGGTTCGCGATCGCGCAAGCATGTGCTTATGCGCCAATTCTCGCGGCGAAATTCACGTGCTTAGTTCCTCCGTTACTCAGCGCCTGATGTCCTGTATACCTGAGTGTTTCTGTGCATTAGTTACTCAGTGCTTCTGTGCCTTTCCGGAGCGTTTGCCAATTGTGTGCGGCATTGTTTATCCTGAGGTCCCAGAACCGAACCCCCTGGACTAATGCACTAAGTAAGTGATCTTGGTCGGTCAAGATCAAAACCAGGGCGCGTGATCATCTGCCGGAGGCGGTGTCAGTGGCGGTCATCTACTCCCTGTCGAAGGGGTACGACCCGTGGTACCCGTGGGAGCAGATGCAGCGGGAGGGCGGCAGCTACTTCCACGTTGACGGCGAGCCCCGCGGGCGCTGGTGGGGCTCCGGGGCTGCCGAGCTGGGCCTTGGGCCCGGGTCGGAGATCGAGCGCAAGGACTATGACCTGCTGTTCGCCAAGCGGGTAGACCCGCGGGACGGTATGACCAGGCTCGGCCGGTCGCTGTCTGGGGGTTTCCGGCGGGTTTGGGTGATCTCGTCAGGTGGTAGCTAGTGCGCTGTGGGTGGCTGGCGTGATCACGGCGGTCGCGGGGAGGCTGATGTCGATGTCGAGGCCTCCCTGTGGGCCGGGGTTGATGGCGAGGCTGCCGTGGTGGGCTTGGGTGATGGCCGCGACAATGGACAGGCCCAGGCCTAGGCCGTCGTTGCTGGCCGGGCGGCTGCCGGGCCGGCGCTGGAAGGGCTGTAGCAGCCGTGTGGCCTGGCTAGCGGTGATGACGGGGCCGGTGTTGATGATTTTCAGCCGTGGCTGGCCGCCGCTGGCGGTGACCTGGATGTCGATCTGGCCGTGTGGGATGTTGTGCCGGATCGCGTTGTCGATCAGGTTGGCGGCTAGCCGTTCGAGCAGGCGGGCGTCGCCGTGGGCCGGCGCGGCGGTGATCGAGGCGTGGACGGTAAGGCCGCGGGACGCAGCGGCGGGCTCGCGTGACTGCAGGACGCCCGCGGTGATCGCGGCGAGGTCGGCGGGCTCGCGGTGGTCGAGGCCGCGCTGGCTGCGGGCCAGGGTGAGCAGCGCCTCGATCAGCTGTTCCTGCTGCTGGCCAGCGGCCAGTACGCGTTCGCAGGTCGAGCGCAGGGTATCGGCGTTGGCGGCGGGGTCGGCCAGGGCCACCTCGATCGTCGCGCGTTCCAGGGTGAGCGGGGTGCGCAGTTCGTGGGCGGCGTTAGCGATGAAGTTCCGCTGGGCGTCGAAGGCGGCCTGCAGCCGGGCCAGCAGGCCATCGATGGTGTCGGCGAGGTCTTTGAGTTCGCCGGCCGGTCCTGGCATCGCCAGCCGCCGGTGCAGGTCGTCTTCGCAGATCTGCCTGGTCGCCGCGGTGATGGCCTGCAGCGGCCGCAGGATCCGGCCGGCCACCAGCCAGCCCAGCGTGACCGAGACCGCCGCGGTGATGCCCAGCGCGATGATCAGCTGGACCTGGTACGGATGCGAAAGGCCATGCCCTGGTGGCGGCTCCTGCGGGAACCACTGAGTCACAGCATCAGTGACGGCCACCAGCCCAACACCGGAGACTAGGAACAGGACTCCATAAAGGATGGTCAGGCGGAGGCGCAGTGTTCGGCCGGCCGAGCCCGGCGGGTCGAAGAGGACGGCGCATCGTGGTCCTTAGATCCGGTAGCCGGCCTGGGCGACGGTCTCGATGACGGGCGGGTCGCCGAGTTTGGCCCGCAGCCGGTAGATCGTGACCTTGACCGTGGTAGTGAACGGATCGGTCATCTCGTCCCACACCTTGTCCAAAAGTTCCTCGGCGGGCACCACCGCGCCCTGGGCCTCCAGCAGCAGCTGCAGCACAGCGAGCTCCTTCGGGGTCAGCGTGAGCCGCCGCCCGGCCCGGGTGGCTACCCGGTGCGCCGGGTCCAGCCTCAGGTCGCCGCGGGCCAGCAGTGGCGGCAGCGGCGGCCGGGACCGCCGGGCGAGGGCCCGGATCCGGGCCACTAGCTCGGCGAACGCGAACGGCTTGGCCAGGTAGTCATCAGCGCCCAGGCTGAGGCCGTCCACCCGGTCTTCGATCGTGGCCGCCGCGGTCAGCATCAGGATACGGCTCTGGCATTGGTCGGCGGCCAGGTTGCGGCAGACCTCGTCGCCGTGCACCTCGGGCAGGTCGCGGTCCAGCACGATCACGTCGTAGCCGGTGACGCGGGCGCGGTCGAGGGTTTGCTGGCCGTCCAGGGCGATGTCGACGGCCATGCCCTCGCGGCGCAGCCCCGCCGCCACCGTCTCGGCCAGCTCCGCATGGTCCTCGGCTATCAAGATCCTCATCCGCTATACCCCTAGCCCAGCGTAGGTCGCAATATTCCAGGATGACCGGCCGGCGGTGACAGCGCGGTTACAAAACCTGTCACGGCCGTGTTACCGGCCGTGCCCTACAACGATGTGCCATGAAGACGGCTATTGAAGTCAGCGGCCTGCGCAAGCGGTTCGGGCCGACCCTGGCGCTGGACGGGATGTCGTTCACCGTCCGGCCGGGGCAGGTGACCGGGTTCGTGGGCCCCAACGGGGCTGGGAAGTCCACCACGATGCGGATCATCCTCGGCTTGGATGCGGCCGACGCGGGCCGCGCGCTGATCGGGGGCCAGCCGTACCGGGGCCTGCGGTATCCGTTGCGCCATGTCGGGTCGCTGCTGGACGCCGGGGCGCTGCAGCCTAGCCGGTCCGCCCGCAACCACCTGCTGTGGCTGGCTCATTCCCAGGCCCTGACCGCCCGGCGCGTCGATGAGGTGGTCGAGCAGGCGGGCCTCGGCGCGGCGATCCGGCGGCGGGCGGGCGGGTACTCGCTGGGCATGCGGCAGCGGCTGGGGATCGCCGCGGCCATGCTCGGCGACCCGCCGGTGCTGATGATGGACGAGCCGTTCAACGGCATGGACCCCGAGGGCATCGCGTGGATGCGCGGGTACCTGCGCTTGCTGGCCACACAGGGCCGGGCCGTGCTGGTGTCCAGCCACCTGATGAGCGAACTCCAGGACACCGCCGATCACGTGGTGGTGATCGGCCGCGGCCGGGTTATCGCCGACACCAGCGTGGCCGACCTGATCGCGGCCGCGTCCGGCGACCGGGTGACGGTCCGCACCCCTGCGCCCGCGCAGGCCATGGACGTGCTCAGGTCCGCCGGGGCTCAGGCCGCAGCCACTGGATCCGACGTGCTCACCATCAACGCCATGCAGGCCGGACGGATTGTGGCTCTGCTGGCCGCGAACTCCATCCCGTTCACCGAGGTGTCCCCGTACCAGGCCAGCCTGGAAGAGGCGTACATGGCGCTCACCAGCGACGCAGTAGAGTTCCGCGCCGCCCCCGGCGAGGAGACGGTCCGATGACCAGGCCCGGTACGGCACCGGACCTGACCGGGTTCGCGCATCTGCTGCACGCGGAGTGGACCAAGTTCCGGACCGTGCGCGGCTGGGTCATTGCCATCGTCGCCGCCCTGGTGGCCATCGTGTTCCTCGGCTGGTTCAGCGCGTCGGGCAGCCACTGCCTCATCCAGGGCCCTCAGCATCCCGTGGCCCTGGCCTGCCCGTCTCCTCCGGTAGGGCCGGGCGGAGAGTTCGTCACCGACGATTTCTACCTCGTGCGGCGGGCACTGGCGGGAAACGGCAGCATCACCGTCCGGGTCACGTCGCTGACCGGCCGGTACAACCCCAACGGGCAAGTGCCGCGGGGTGAGCAGGACAACCCGATGGCCGGCATGGTGCCCGGTGTGCAGCCGTGGGCCAAGGCCGGGATCATCATCACCGACGGCACCCGGCAAGGATCGGCCTACGCGGCGATGATGGTCACCGGCGGTTACGGGGTGCGGATGCAGTGGAACTACACCCAGGACTCGCCCGGCCTGGCCGGCCGCGTCTCGGCGGTGTCACCGCGCTGGCTCCGGCTGACCCGCTCCGGCGACACCATCACCGGGTACGACTCGGCCGATGGCACGCACTGGATCAAGGTCGGCACCGTCACCCTGGCCGGGCTGCCTCCAACGGTCCAGGCAGGGATGTTCGCCACCTCACCGGGTAACTCCCAGCTCAGCACCCAGTCATTCGGCGCGGCCACCGCACAGGGCGGCCCCACCGTGGCTACCGCGGCCTTTGACCATGTCAGCCTGGACGGAAGCTGGCGAGGCAGCGCGTGGGCCGGCGAGATCATCGCGGCCAGCAACGCCGTGGTGATCCGGCAAGCCGAGGTGTTCCGCCAGGCCGGTGGAACGATCACCGTGACCGGAAGCGGCGATATCGCGCCCGCAGGACCAGTCGGCAACCCCGGTGCGGCCGCGGGAGCGACTCTGGTCGGCACGTTCGCCGGGCTGATCGCAACAGTAGTGGTGGGGACCATGTTCATGACCGCCGAGTACCGGCGGGGCCTGATCCGGCTCACCTTCGCCGCCAGCCCGCGGCGTGGGCAGGTCCTGGCCGCCAAGGCGGTCGTGATCGGCGCCGTCACCTTCACCACCGGCCTGGCCGCCGCGGCCATCACCATCCCGGTCGGCCTGCATGTGCTGCACTCCAACGGCAGCCCGATCAACCCGGTGAGCGCCTCCGCCGCGCTGCAGGTCATCGCCGGCACCGCGGCGCTGCTGGCCATCGCCGCCGTCCTCGCGCTGGCCGTCGGCGCCGTGGCCCGGCGCAGCGCCGTCGCGGCCGGCTTCGGCATCGTGGTCATCGTGCTGCCGTACCTCCTCGGCACCAGTCCAGGCATCCTGTCCGTCAGTGCCCAGGAATGGCTGCTGCGGGTCACGCCCGCCGCTGCCTTCGCCGTCCAGCAGACCAATCCGGTCTATCCCCGGCTGCCGGCCTTTGACACGGCCCAGTACGTGCCGCCGAACGGGTACTTCCCGCTGGCGCCGTGGGCAGGCATGGCAGTCCTGTGCGGCTACGCCGCGCTCGCCGTGGGCCTCGCCGCCTTCCTGCTGCGGCGGCGGGACGCATGAGCCGGGCCCTGCACGCGGAATGGACCAAGGCGCGGACGGCGCCGGGCACGATCTGGCTGCTGCTCGCCGCCGTCGCGCTGACCGTGGCAGTCGGCGCCGCAGCGGCGACGGCGGTGAACTGCCCTGATCCGGGCTGCGGCCAGGACCCGGCCAAGGTCAGTCTCACCGGCATCGATCTCGGCCAGGCGGTCGTCGCGCTCCTCGCCGTGCTGACGGTCAGCAACGAGTACAGCACCGGCATGATCCGGGTCACGCTGGCGGCCATGCCGCAACGCATCACGGTGCTGGCGGCCAAGGCGGCCATCCTGACTGGCCTGGTCCTGGTCGCAGGAACCGTCGCGGTACTGGCCTGCGTGCTGGTCGGGCGGCTCATCCTGCCCGGCCACGGCCTCGGCCCGGCACACGGCTACCCGCTGCTGTCGCTGGGCGACGGGCCGGTGCTGCGCGCCGCCGCCGGATCGGTCCTCTACCTGGCCCTGATCGGGGTGCTCGGCCTCGGCATCGCCACCGCCGCGCGGGACCCTGCGGTGGCCATCGGGGCAATCCTCGGCCTGCTTTACCTGTTCCCGATCCTGGCCGGCGCGATCAGCGACCCAGCCTGGCAGCGCCACCTGCAGCAGATCGGCCCGATGACCGCCGGCCTCGCCATCCAGGCCACCACCGGCCTGAACACCCTGCCCATCGCCCCATGGGCAGGTCTCGGGGTGCTCACCGCCTGGTCCGCCGCCGCGCTGCTGACTGGTGGGCTGTCGCTGCAGCTGCGCGACGCATGAACAGGGGCCGCCGATGGCCACCGCGCACATCACCACGGCATTTCGTGTTCGCTGCGGCGGCAGTCAGGCCTGTTCCGGATCCTGGCCAGTCCTGCGGGCCGGGCCGGCGCGTTGCTGAGCTGGCTGAAATGCATCCCGTTGCCTGTGCTGTGGGCGGTCTGGCTGGGGGACGCGGACAAGCTTTGCCCGCGCGGACAGGTCCTGGAAGGAGGACCACCGTCAGCAGATGGATAGCTGGATGCCCCGGCCGATCGATGCCCCGGCCGAGCAGACCTGGACGGCACACCGCGCGAGCGGGCGAACGGGTGATCTTTGGCCTGCTGGTGTTCGCGCTCATCGCCGGGCTGGGGCTGCTGGCGGCGTTCGTGCCGGTCGGTCACGGGTTCGTGCCGAAAGGCGGCGGCTGGTTCCGCCCGGAGGTTGTCGGCGGCCAGTTCACGCTGCATCCGCTGCTGATCGCCGTGCCGTGGGCGGCCTGCTTCATTCTTGGCCTGGTCGACTGGCACCGCCCGTGGCGAGTCGAGCACCTGGACCTGCTGGCGCTCGCCGGTTTCTTCCCCGTGACGATGCTGCTCAGCGACGATACCCCGCAAGCCGGGCTGTGGCTGGCGGCGGTCTGCCTTGGCTGGCTGTTCGCCCGCATGCTTGGGGTCTGGCTCGGGAAGTGGCCGATGCCGCAACTGCGGCCATCCATCAGCTCCCGGCGGTTGCGCGCGGCAATAGGGATACTGCTGCTCGTCCGGCTCGCAAGCATCCCCGCCGGGAACATCCTGGATGTCGGGCAGGCCAGCTCGCTCGGCGCCTGGCGCCTGGCGCACGGCCTGCACCTTTACGGAGCGGTGTGGTGGCAGGGCCCCGGCGGGCTCCGGATCTACCGGCCCGACTCCTACGGGCCCTTCGCCTACTACGCGTACATCCCGTTCGTGGCCATCTTCCCGCCGGCGCCGGCAGTGATCGCGACGCTGCTGCCGGCGGCGTGCTTCGACGCGCTGACGCTCGCGGGATTGCACACCCTCGGCCGCCGGCTCGGTGGCCGGCCGCTCGCGCAGGCGTTCATGTTCGCCTATCTGCTCTACCCGTTCACCGCCCTGTCGTTGATGGCCGAAACCGACGATGCGCTGATTGCCGCCCTATGCGTATGGACGATCATCGCGGCGCAGCGGCCGGTCACCCGCGGGCTGCTCATCGCAGCCGCCGCACTGACGAAGTTCGTCCCCGCGCTGCTCGCATTCCAGTTCCTGGGCGTCAAACGCGGGCGCACCCGCTACGTGCTGACGCTCGCCGCCGCCCTCACCGGGATACTCGCCTGGCCGCTCATCACCTCCGGAGTGGTGCAGTTCCTCGACTCGACATTCGGCTACCAGCTCACACAGCGCGGCGGCGGCTTGCAGTTCAGCATCTGGACCTACATGCCACACATGGCAACGCTGGCAAGGCCAATACTCGCCGCCGCCCTGATACTGCTAGCGATCTCACCCATATTCCGTCCTGCCGTGCAGGACGCGCGGCAGCACGCCGCCCTCGCCGCCACGCTCCTCATCGGCGCGCAGCTACTGCTCGGCTACTGGTTCTACAACTACCTCATCTGGTTCTACCCGCTCCTCATCGTCGCGGTCATCCAACCCCACGAGAGCACCGAGCCGCCGACATGCTCACCAACGGTGCTGAGAGAACCGGTCCGCCGGTCCCCGCCCGAATGAGCGGCAAGCTCGCATGACCTCACCCGCGACCGTTCCGCACGCACCAACCTGAGCCTCCCGGCACCACAAGCCAGGGCAGTCGAGCGAATCCGTATGCATGACAGTCGTGATCGTCAGCTGAATCTGGCATCAGGATTGCGTCATCCCTGCGGCTGAGCCGACAGATATTGGCGGGGCCAGATCGCTGACTCGGCGCGTTTTCGTTGGCTATCCTTCAGGCCGTGGCTGGTGCGCCCGATGGACGAGTTCTGTTCTGTCTGCCGCCAGGTCATCGCTCGAGGTGTGCCGCAAGCGGGTCGTCTATCGCGAGTAGCGCGTCAGCCGATGCGCTCGGCCAGGGACACGATGATCCCTTCTGGCCCGCGCACGTAGGCCATGCGCCAGACGTGCTCGTACTGCCCGATGCCGCCGACCAGCCCGTAGCCGTTCTTGGTGAGCTGGTCGACGGCGGCCTGGAGGTCGTCAACCTCGAAAGCGACGTTGCGCAGCCCCAGCTCGTTGGCCATCGCGGCCGGTGACCCGGGCTGGTGGCCGGGCCGGGCGAAACTGGAAAGTTCCAGCCGGGTGCCTCCGTCGGGCGGCCGCAGCATGACGATCTCGGTGCGGGCGTCAGGGATGCCGATGACGGTGTCGAGGAACTCGCCCTCGATGTACGCCCGCGTGCCCTCGACCTCGAGACCAAGCCCGGTGAAGAACGTCGTGACGGTGTCGAGGTCCGCGACGGTGATGCCGACATGGTCGAAGCGTGGTGCAAATGTCATGGGTCCATCCTTTACTTGCGGTGTCGATTCACCTTCAGGACTGGCGATGAACGCCGGCCTTGCCCGGGACATCGACTACGGATGTCGTCGAAGTGCTGGACCTCGACCGGCCGGCCGGCGGGCGGCTATGGGCATCGCCGGGCGTGCGTCTGTGCTCGGTTGCCTCGAGCCGGCGGCGGATTGCTCGGTCCCGGGACGGCGGAAGTGGGCGACCCACCGCTGTTCCTTCGGCCCGGTGGGGAGGGGGAGCGCGTCGATCGCGACCGTGTCCAGCCCGTCGGCTGCGAAGGACTGGATTTCGTCGCGTCGCAGTGGCCAGGGCGGCAGCTGGCGGGTTGTGCCGATGACAGCAGCAGTCTCCTCGATCGCGAGGAGGGTGCCGCCCGCGGCGACGAGGCGGCCGACGTTGATGATGGCGTCGTGGCGGGACGGGCTGGGCAGGGCCTGCACGGTGATGATCTCGACCACCAGTTCGAACGCGCGCCACCACGGCGGTGGAGGGTCGAGCAGGTTGGCCGTCGTGTAGTGGACTTGCGAGTGGGGATGCCAGCGGCGGGCGAGGCGGATGGCGGCGGGCGAGATGTCGAACGCCGTGGTCGTGAACCCGAGCGAGGCGAGGTACTCGGCGTCGGCGCCCAGCCCGCAGCCGACCACGACCGCCCTTTGCCCGCGACCGTGGAGGTTGCGTGCACGTGCCCAGTCCAGGAGCAGCGGGTGAGCCTCGGTCCTGGACCACGGAATCGCGACCCGGCCCTGCTCGCCTGCCGTGTAGAGCTGATCGAACCAGCCAGCCGGGTCCCCGGTCGCCAGCGCCGCCGCTGCCAGCTGCGCCTCCAGGTCGTCGGTCGACATCGCAAGCTCCTGGCACGGGCCTTGCTTTTGGTTTGGGCTGGCCATCAGTACGCCGTCGTCGTCACGTGCTCGGGCGCAACCAGGAACACAATCCGCTGCTCGCCACGCGGGTAGGGACCGCCGGTATAGACGGCCGAGACCCGGTCGATGATCTCCCAGCCGTCCTCACCCTCAACCCGGTCGACGACGCGGGAATCATCGCCATGCGGAAGGGCTGCTCTCGGTCGGTGACCGAGATCGCCACCCGCGGATCACCCGCGATGTTGCGCGCCTTGCGCGAGCCCGGCCCGGTGAAGAAGACCACCCGCTCACCTTCGACACCGATCCACACCGGCACCGAATGCGGTGCACCGCCGGGCAGCACGGTCGCGACATGCGCCTGGTTTGCTGCCTGGCATAGCTCTCGTACCGGCTCCTGCAGCATGATCATCCGGCGCTCCCTCCATGAGACGAGACGAGACGGCTCGTCTTGAAGGTAACACATGTGAAATCCGGCCACAAGACGCACCGTCTCGCCTTCCGCTACCCTCAGGTACATGCCCACGTCGACCACGAGGCCGCTCGCCGCACGGCGCAGCGAGAGCTCGCGCGTGGCCATCCTCGACGCCGCGCTATCGCTGTGCCGGGAAAGGGGGTACGCCAAAGTCAGCGTGGAGGCCATCGCGGCCCGCGCCGGCGTCGGCAAGCAGACCATCTACCGGTGGTGGCCCTCGAAGGCGTCCGTCGTGCTCGAAGCCCTCGAAGGCGTCGCCGCCCGAGTGCCTACCGCCGACACCGGCGACGTGATGGCCGACATGCGCGCCCGCCTCGCCCAAGTCGTCGAGCTCTATGCCGACGAGCGCTTCGGACCCCACCTCGCCGCGCTGATCGGCGAAGCCCAGCACGACCCAGCCCTGCGCGCCGACCTGCTCGAGCGATACCTCCGGCCACGGCGAGCAGACGCCCTCCAGCGCCTCCAGCTCGCTCGCCAAGAGGGACAGCTGCCCGAAACCCTGAACCTCGACGACCTCGCGGACGTCATCTTCGGAGCCGTCTACCACCGGCTGCTCCTGCGAAACGGACCGCTCGACAAGGCCTACGCCCACTTCGTCATCGACACCGTTCTCGCGAGCTATGTGACAAAACCACCGCGCCCACGGGCTCGCACGACATCGCAAACGGGCCGGCCAGCGGCGACGCGGTGATACGGTCCGCAACGGGCACGCGGCGAATGCATCCGGCCGCTGACGTGCTGTACGGGGAATCAGCGCGTACTGGGGCTGCCGGCGGCACCGCGCTGCTGGCCACGGCCGGAACGTCGTCGAGCGCGCCAGCTGAGCAGAGACCTCCCGTGCGCAGGCTGCCGAGGCGCGACATGTCAGGATCGCGCTGCCGGCGTCCCGATTGCCGAACCCTCACTGGGAATCTTGCGGATGCGACGCCATGCCCGCGCAGGAGCATCCCAATACCCCGCCCGGTGAAGACTCCCTGAGAGGTGCCTATCTGGCACCGTCTTCGTCCGCATCGGCCCAATACAGACGTCCGGATCCGGAACAGCACCCGACTCGATAAGAGCAGAGCGTCGGGTCGACGCGCGGTATTCGAGTTCTTCGCACGGTCGGGCAATCTGGACCACGGCGGTGCAGGCAGCGGCGAGACCGTATTTTTATACATCGCCAGCGCCCGGCGTGAACTTCCGCACATGCCGCGGAGGGAGCGGCTGGCGGCCGCGACCTAACCGTGCCACTCTGGCAGCGTGGCCGATCGGCACCTGATACGGATCGAGGTTGCTGGGCGGCCAGCGACTTTTGCGACTGCGCATGAACAACCCTGGAAAGATGCGGTCAGAGCCGCCGTCGCTGCCACTGGCGTAACGCCACAGAACGCTAGGTTCGCCGTGAAGATTGACTTCAGGCTCGCTGCTGCGCGTAATGCGAACGAGGTCTGGGATCTCGACAACCTGATCAAGCCCACTCTGGACGCCATGGAAGGTGTGTTCGGGGCACGTGCCTTCCGCGGTACGCCGCAACCAGCCGATGACCGTGTGGACCGGTTGGAGGCCTGCAAACGCCTGCCACAACCTGGTGAGCTGCCGGGCGCCACGATCGATGTATGGATCATCGATCGGCCATAGCCGAATCATCCTCATCTGCCGCCCATCGAGCCTCGGACAGGCTGGAAAGGCGCCCAGGCTTGCTGGATCCCAGGCTCAGGAAAGCACCGCACGGAGGCTAGCAATCATCTCGTCAGCCTCGGCCCAGGACTCGGACTCCGACCACAGCTCCCGCCATTCGCTGCATTCATCATTGGTCCGTACCAGAGCGGCCAGGGCCAGGTCTGTCAGCTGCCTATCGAGGATCATTGCACCGGACAGGGCAAGCTCGATGACGTCATCGTTCACGCCATCAAAGACAGCCCCACGGGCAATCGCAATCAGTCCGGCCGCCGCGATCGCCGCGCACGCTCGGGAAGCTCGAGATATCCGTCAGCCGGCAGAGCTAGCGCAGACCTGGTCCGGCCGTCCCGCTCGGCAGGTGGCAGCTCGCTGAGCTCGGCCAGGAAGTCGAGCGCATCGTCGTTCTGGAACGGGCCAGCGCCCCATGCTCCCACGCGCTGCTGCGCGTGTCCGAGGCCACTGGAGCGGACATCGAGGACCTCGGGACCGAACGCGGGCACCGCATCCTGGCGATCACCCGAAAAGGGCGGCAAGAAAGCCGTCGTCCCGGTCGCCCCTCGCACCGCCCCACGCCATCGACCTGGCCATCGGAGAACGCTGCGAAGGACCGATCTTCACCACCGGAGCCGGGGAACGGCTGGACCGGCACGCGGCCGGGCGGGTCGTTCAGGAAGCCGCCTCCCACGCCGACCCGCGTACCACCATGAGATAGACCGCGCCCGGGTATCGCTGGACCGGCACGCCACCTATATCGTCGCCGCGTACATCGCCGGAGCCGCCCGGTAACGCGACCAGATCTCCGGAACGCCGCCTGGCAGCCCCGTGCCGCCAGGCGGTCGGCTCCCAGCTTCCGCCAGTACTCTCCGTGACCAGTGTCAGAGGGCAGACCAGCAGGGCTGCCGCACAGCCAAAGGCGTCCGCGGCGGCCGGCTTGCCGGCGCGGCTGTCGTCATGGATGAGCCCGGCTGGACTGGCAGGACACGCCCAGGTGTGACTGGATTGTCATTCCGTGCGTAGGGCGGTGGTGGTGCGGGACCCGGCGGCCCAGGCAGCGGGGCCGAGCGCGCCGGCGATGGTGATGGCCAGCCCGGCCAGGGCGAGCAGCGCGAGCTCTGAGGCGGGGTAAACGTGGACGACGCCGCCCGGGATGAACATGGCCTGGACGCCGCCAGTGGCATGGACGACCGCGTCCTGCAGGGCCATCCCGGCCGGCAGGCCGATGATGGCGGCGGCGATCGCGGGCGGGATGGCCCAGCAGGTGACCATGGTGATGGCTTGCCGGGGTGTCATTCCGACCGCTTTGAATACTCCAAGATCGTGTACCCGCTCGCGGGTAAGCATCAGCACTGTGTTCAGCACGCCCAGCCCGGCCAGGATCGCAATGATGATCGTGATCTCGTGGACGAGAGGGGTGTCTATGAGCGCCCAGGACCCCACTCCGTGGATGCTTCCGGTGCTGATTCCCATGCCGATCACGGTCACGTCGTAACCGGGACCCAGTGCCCGCTGGATGGGTGCCTCGTAGGTTCTCTGGCTGGCCGCCTTCATCGCGGCGACGTACCACGTCACGGGCAGCTGGATGCCGGTATCGAGGAAGGTCTGCTGGCTGGTGAGCAGAGCGCCCACCGCCGCTGGGGGTTCTGGGGCGTAGACCTCGCCGGTGATCTTGGCGGTGACCGTCTTGCCCGCTGTGATCAGGCGAATCGTCTGGCCGACCCACAGCCGGGCAGTGCCGGGGGCGGCGGTGTTCACGACGACCTCCGCAGGGCGGGTGTACCAGGAACCCTTCGTGACATCCCAGCCGAGCCCGGCGGCGTTACCAGAGAAGGCGGTGACCGGCAGGCGCGATCCGGCGCTGGGCACGGTGGCGATGCCGGCTGCCTCTGTCAGGGTGCCAAGCGTGGCTGGCTGGGCGCGCAGCGCGGAGGCGATGGCCCGCTGCTGGCTGGGCGTGAGTGCCAGCACGTGAGGAGGAACACCGCGTCCGACCAGTACGGTGTCAGATGGCTCTGTGCCGGCGACGAGGATCTTGTGAATCGAGGAGTCCAGGCCAACCGCCAGCACCACCGCGGCCAGGGCGAACGTGACCGCTCCGGCGCTGACAGCCGATCGGGCGAGGCGGGTGAATGGGGCTGCCAGCCCGATGCTCACCGGCCGGGGCAGAGCCAGTCTTCCAGCCAGCCGATGGGCGGCGAACCCGTGCCCAGCCCGCGGCGCTTGCCCGGCCGTGATTGCGGCGGCGGCAGACAGCCCGGCCCGTAGCGCTGGCGCTGCTGCAGCCAGCCCGGCTAGCGCGAGCAAGCCGAGCGGAAGAGCCAGATTTATCCACAACGGGACCTCAACGTGCGGGCCGGAGCCCCCGTTCAGTAGCGGGACCACCCAGTAATTGCCAAGCGCGGTCCCGGCTATCACCCCGGCTAGCGCCGGGATCCCGATCTGGGCCAGATAGGTGGCAGCCACCTGGGCCGGGGTGAACCCAATGGACTTCAGCACGCCGATCCGCCGGTAAGAGGCGACCACCGCGGCGGATACCACACTGGCGGTGATCAGCACCGCCAGCACCAGGCTAATAGCCCCGTAGGCGATCGCGAACGGGGTGTTGATTCCCGCGCTCATGTCAATCTGGTCTGCCCCGTACAGCCAGTTGGTCCAGTTGACGACAGCCCCGGCGGGCAGCGCGTGCCTGATCTCGGCCAGATCGGCGTTGATCTGCTGGTGCGTGCCGGCGTGGGAGAAGGTGTAGAACATCTTGGTCAGCACAGGCTGGTCCTTGGGACGCAAGGCGGCGATTTCGCTGGGCAGCGCGAAAGCCTGCTCGCCGCCTGCCGCGGCCGCGACGATGCCGACGAGCTTCAAGGCCGGTTTACCCGGAGCGCTGGTGATAGTGACCGTCGCTCCGGGCGCGAGCTGGGCCGGGTTGGCGACGTCGGTGCCAAGGGCGATTTCGCCGGGCCGATTGGGCAGCCGTCCCTTAAGGAGGATGAGATGCTCCAGCGGGCCGCCTGCCGACCCGCGGCCCACCAGGGACAGCCCCTGCCCTGGAACCGTCGCATTATCGCGGGCGAACCCGCGCGGGATCAACGGCGCGGCACCGTCATGAAGCGGCGGCGAAGCGTCGCCCCTGCGCCGGGGCTGGGGTGACCGTCTCCCAGGTTCGCCACCTCGCGCGGGCTGCCCCGGCCGGTGCCGGGTGAGAGTCTGCCCGCGAGAGGGGCGGCCGCCGCCCCCGGACGGCTGTCCCGGCGACATGCCGGAGGTAATGATGTAAGTCTCAGGGTCGCCAGCCGCCCCGGTGACTCCCGGCAGATGAGCAGTAGCAGCCAGCTCGGCGGCCGTAGCCTTGGACGCGTCGATGGACACGGCCAGGTCCGCGCAGC
The DNA here is from genome assembly GCA_963778075.1 of uncultured Actinomycetota bacterium. Taxonomy (GTDB): domain Bacteria; phylum Actinomycetota; class Actinomycetes; order Streptosporangiales; family Streptosporangiaceae; genus JASHPR01. The sequence goes on from CAVZTJ010000004.1 coordinate 28,027, forward strand.
GCACCGCGGCGCAGTTTGCGTAATAGGCCTCATTGACATTGGTTGCCAGAGTCAGCCCCAGCACGCTTGCGGCCGCGCCCGCGCCCAGGACGCAAAAAGCCACCAAGGTCTGCACCAGGCGGCGAGCCGCCCCTCCCTTGGCGGCCGTGAATACCGCCATGCCGGTCATGGCCGCGCTCCTGCGGCAGGCCGACCACGCACCACGGCGGCGGTGTCGGCGACGATCCGGCCGTCTACCAGCCGCACCATTCGTTGCGCATACTTTGCGGCAAGGTCAGGGCTATGAGTGACCAGTACCAGCGTCTGGCCCGATGCGTTCAGATCCAGCAGAAGCCGGCCGATCTCCTCCCCGGCGGCCGTGTCGACCGCGCCAGTTGGCTCGTCGGCCAGCAGCACAGCCGGTTCATTGACCAGGGCGCGTGCGATCGCCACCCGCTGCCGTTCCCCGCCGGAGAGCCGCCCCGGGTAGGTGTCACGGTAGCGGTCGATCCCGAGCTGGCTAAGCAGGTCGGCGCACCGGGCCACGGCCCTGCGCCGAGATGTTCCGGCGAGCTGGGCAGGCAGCAGTACGTTGTCGGCAACGGTCAGATCCTCCAGCAGGTTGAAGAACTGGAAGATCATCCCGACCTGGGTGCGCCGGTACCGGGCGGTCCTGGTCTCAGACAGGATGTCGATCCGCAGCCCGCCGACGGTGATGCTGCCGCTGGTCGGCTTATCCAATCCGGCAAGCAGGTTCAGCAGCGTGGATTTGCCGCTGCCGGACGGCCCCATCACCGCAACCGCCTCGCCAGCCCGCACCTGCATGCTGCAGTTATCCAGGGCAGCAGGGCCGCCACCCTTATAGCGTTTGGTCACCTCGCTGAGCTCGATCAGGGCATGTGCGGTCGGCGGACCTCCCCTCAGGGCACCCGGGTGTTTCGCCGTCGCAGCGGCCGGGCCGCTCCGACGGCAGCTGGTGTCATCGATCATGCCGAAGTCCCTTTCGTTTCCGCCCCTGACCGCAAGCCGCGGGCCCGCCTGGTCGTCCAGCCAGTTGCCAACGGTCGTAATCGGAGCGCCTGTGCCCTCGGTTGTACGGCATCGGCAATAACACGGCAGTAACGCTGTTACGCCACTGTTATCGCTGGTCAGGCATGCTGGAATAGGGCCGGAGCGCAGTTCGGCTGCGAGTATGGAGGACCGCCGAGTCACAACCGGCTGCAGGGAGAGCGATGAGGGTGCTGGTGGTCGAGGATCACGCCAAGCTGGCGCTGGCGATCGCTGCCGTACTGCGTCGCGAGGGCATGGCCGCAGACGTCTGCTTCGACGGCAACGACGCGCTCGCCAAGGCTGCAGTCAGCCGTTATGACGTGATCGTGCTGGACCGCGACCTGCCCGGTCGGCACGGCGATGAGGTCTGCAGGGAACTAGCGGCTGACGGAGCTGCCGGCAGGATACTGATGCTGACCGCCCTGGCCGCGGTCGAGGACCGGGTTCAGGGCCTGGGCCTGGGCGCCGACGACTACCTGCCCAAACCGTTCAATATCGCCGAGCTTGTGGCCCGTGTCCGCGCGCTGAGCCGCCGGTCCAGCCCAGCGTTGCCCCCCATCCTGGTCCACCGTGACCTGCGCCTGGACCCGGCCCGCCGAGAGGCCACCAGGGGCGGACGGCAACTGGACCTCAGCCCCAAGGAATTCGCGGTGCTGCAACTCCTTATGGCCGCCCGTCCGGCCGTAGTCTCGGCCGAGGCATTGCTGGAACGAGTCTGGGACGAGGCGGCCAACCCGTTCACCAACACGGTCAAGATGACCATCAGCCGACTGCGCACCAAGCTGGGCGACCCGCCGGTCATCACCACCGTTGCCCAGGCCGGCTACCGGATCTAGGGGAACGCCGATGCACCTGCGCCGTTATCCCGCCACGTTGGCGGCCCGGCTGCCACGGCGGACCGTGCGGCTGCGACTAACCGCCCTGTACGGCGCGCTGTTCCTCCTCTCGGGCACTGCGCTGCTCGCCATAACCAACATCCTGGCCCGCGGCTGGCCATGGCCCCCGTTCTCTGTCACATCGAACGTTGGTGGTCCCGAACGCCAGGTGCAGACCGGCCCGCCATCGGCCGGCACCCGTAACGTATTGGCCGAGCTAGCTCACCAGCACGCGGCCGAGCGCAGCCAGTTGCTAGCCGGATCAGCCATCGCGCTGGGTGTCATGGCGGTCGCCTCGATGGCGCTGGGCTGGTTTGTGGCCGGCCGGGTGCTACGCCCCCTGCGGCAGATGACTGCCGCCGCCCGGGCGATCTCCGAAGACAACCTGCACGAGCGGCTGGCCGTGCCCGGCCCCGGCGATGAGCTCAAAGACCTCGGCGACACCATCGACGGCTTGCTCGACCGGCTGCAATCCGCCTTCGACGCCCAGCGCAACTTCGCCGCCAGCGCTTCTCACGAGCTGCGCACCCCGCTCACCCTCACCCACACGCTGCTGCAGATGGCGCTCACCGACCCCCATCCCACCCTGGCCAGCTACAAGGCCATCTGCCAAGACATTCTGCAAGCCAGCGAACACCAGGAGCAGCTCATCGCAGCGCTGCTGACCCTGGCCCGCAGCCAGCGCGGACTCGAACAACGCGAACCCCTCGACCTAGCGGCCATCACCCGCGACGTCCTGAAAGCCCGGGAAGCAGACGCCACGGAGGCCAGTCTGGCTATCCGCGCCTCGATGAGCACCGCGCCCGTCCTTGGCGATCGCCGCCTCCTGGAGCAGCTTGCCGCCAACCTGATAGGCAACGCAATCCGCCACAACACCCACGGCGGCTGGGCCGACATCCAGATTACCAACGATGCGGGCCACCCCCGGCTGAAGATCATCAACACCGGTCCCGTCATCCCGCCCGACGAAGTTCCCCGGCTACTCCAGCCCTTCCAGCGGCTGTCCTCCACCCGCACCGCCAACGACGATGGTCTCGGCCTGGGCCTGCCCATTATTGCCGCCATCGCTAAAGCCCACCACGCCACCCTCAACATCAAACCGGGGCCGCGCGGAGGCCTCAATATCGACATCAGGTTCCCCCCGGCCACCAGCACAGCCCACGTCCGGCTGGCCGACCCTCGCCACCGCATGACAGGAGCTGCTAGCCCGTCCCCGGAAAACTCACCCGATGGGCCTGCCCTGCGCAGATAGACACGCGCTGTCTCGCCAACGGAATTTCCCGGCCTGCTCCACATTCACCGCCACGAGGTCACGCTATGCCTGGACTAGTGCCCGATGCCGTTCGGTACGTTCTTGCCGGAGATCGCTAGGGCATGTCAGAGCAGGGAGTTCTGCGCGCAGCCGCTCGCCTGTCGACCCAGCGACAGACCACCCCTAGTCGGCAGGGAGGATGTGGATAAGTGCTTCCGGCCCTGCCTCCCCGATTTTGGGGTGGTTCGGGCGTAGGGTCGGGAGCCTGGGTCCCGGTCTGACCTCCTATTCGGCTGACGCCATTTAGGACTGTCCTGCGAACGATTTGTCGGCCGGGATCCCAGGTTCAGGCACCCACCGGCGTGCCGGTCTGATCTGCCTGGCCTGGGAAGAGGCCGGGGTTTCACAGGTCCGACGGCCAGCGGGTGCGTGCCACCTCTTCAATCAGCGAAAAGAGATGGCAATGCCCATCGTAGAGACACGCGCAATTACTGGCGGCGTAGACACTCATGCCGATACCCACGTCGCGGCCGCGCTTGATCCGGTCGGCGGGCTGCTCGGCGTCCGGGAGTTCCCCGTGACCGCGGCCGGCTATTCCGGGTTGCTGGGCTGGCTGGGCGGATTCGGGACGGTGTGCCTGGTCGGGATCGAGGGCACCGGCAGCTACGGCGCCGGCCTGGCCCGCCACATGTCCGCCGCCGGCGTCCGGGTCGTCGAGGTTGACCGCTCCGACCGGCAGGACCGTCGCCGCCAGGGGAAATCCGACCCGCTGGATGCGGTCAGCGCGGCCCGGGCAGCCCAGTCCGGCAGAGCCCGCGGCGCGCCCAAAGGACGCGACGGCGCGGTGGAGGCGGTCCGGGCGCTGATGGTCGCTAAGCGCAGCGCCCGCTCGGAGCGGACCCAGGCGATCAACCAGGCCCGGGCCCTGATCGTGACCGGCCCCGAGGACCTGCGCGCCCGGTTCGCCGCGCACGCTACCGCTGACCTGGTCGCCGAGCTGGCGGCCCTGCGGCCACGGCCCGGCGCTGTCGTCGGCTCCACACCCGGATCGCGCTGCGGGAACTGGGCCGCCGCGCCGAGTTCCTCGACAGCCAGATCGTCTGCCTCGACGCGCTCATCGTGCCCCTGGTCACCGGCCACGCCCCCGGCCTGCTGGCCCGGCACGGCATCGGCGCCGACACTGCCGCGCTGCTCCTGGTTGCCGCCGGGGACCACCCCGAGCGGCTGCGCTCCGAGGCCGCCTGGGCACACCTGTGCGCCGTAGCCCCGATCCCCGCGTCCTCCGGCAAAACCGCCCGGCGCCGCCTCAACCCGGCAGGGGACCGGCAGGCCAACCACGCCCTGTGGCGGATCGTGATGACGCGGATGAGCTCGCACCCGCCGACCCGCGCCTACGTCGAACGGCGCACCGCCGAGGGCCTGTCGAAGAAGGAGATCATGCGCTGCCTGAAACGGTATGTCGCCCGCGAGGTCTACCCCCACCTCCGCCACGTCGCCGACTGACAGCCCCCCGAACTCCGGGGACGGCCTGACCCTCTAATCGGCTGCCGCACCCGTGCTGGCCTTCTAACGATTTGTCGGCCGCCCCCGGTCCAAACCATGACCGCTGCCCGCGTGACCTAATAAGAGCCTGCCCTCCACCCGGAGTGGCCCTTCCCTGTCTTGTCCGCAAACAGCAGCCCCAGAACACCATTCTCTGAACTCCCGCAAATTGAATACGAAAACATCATCCGAGCCATTGACAGACATAGGAGCATCGTTCGGGGGGCCTGACTAGCGGCAATGACCGGGAAGTCTGTCACTCTGGGTGATGGCCACCGTGTGGTCCTTCCTGACCCCCAGCGGGCAGAATCCTGATGGCCGCCCGCACTCGCTCGGTGGCCAGCGCTTGGCCAGTTCCTTACCGGCTAGCCCCGCAGCGTGCCTGGGCCTCACCCGGGCATCTCCCGGCGAGAGCGCCCGATGGGGGCGCCTGCGGGAAGGAGGACTGGTGGTGCGGTGCTATGCACAGGCGGGGGATCGAGCCTGGCCTCCACGAAGACGCGCATCAGCACCGACGCGCCGCGGTCGGCGTACGGCTCCGACACGCTGACCACCTCGAAACCGGGCGCGTCGATCAGCAGCTGCGCCATCTGGCGATATTCAGCAGCGGTGCCCCAAAGCCTGATCTTCACTGGCGAGCCTCCGGTTCTGCCAGTCCCGCAACCAGGTGGCCCCGGCATCCTGATCACGTTGCCGCCACCGTTCTCCCGCTCCCGCCGCGAGGCCAGCATGAGAGGGACGATCTCGGCTACACCCTCGTCCTGTCGGGCCTGTGCTGCGTAGGCACGGAGGGCCTGGCGGCGCTGCTCGACGAGCGTGGTCCGCTCCAGGAGGGCCAGCGTGCGCAGGGTCAGCTCGTCGCGTTCGCTGAGGGAGTCAGCCATCGGTGGCGTCCCGCACGGCGGCAGTGATCCGCTCAGCCCACTCCGCGTCCATCCCACCCGGCCAGAGCCACTCCCCGGTTGAGTCGTCCCACTCGTACTGCACCAGGGCGACGTAGCCGCGCCACGGCTGGCCGATCTGGCCGGCGGACAGTTCCGTGATCACCCGCTGGGCGAGCGGGTTGGGCGGGTAATGCTCCGGGGCCAGCAGCGCGACATCGGAGGAGATGAGCCGCAGCGGGCCGGTCACGAAGCCGCCGCCGAGCGCCGGGGCATACTCGCCGCTAACGATCGCCTGGACGTCAGCCCTCTCGGTCAGCGGGTACCAGGCGGTCATTGCCCGGCCTCTGTTCCTGCGCGCTGCTTCGCCGCAAGGTAGGTTTCCCGCAGTGCCAGGCCTGCCAGGCGCTCGGTGATGTCCAGCTCGGCGCGCTGCGACTGGTCTGGGTCCGGGCCGACCAGGAACAGCCCGCAGCAGGTGCACTGGACGCGGGCCGCGCCGGATGGGTGAGCGACAGAGGCCGAGCAGCGCTTGCAGACCATGGCCGCGTCGGGATGGAGGACGTCGGCGGCGGTGATGTCGTAACGGCGTGACAGGTCATGCAGCTGACGTGCACGGGTCGCGACCAGTCAATGTCGCCGCCGGGCGGCGGCGCGGTCAGCGTGTAGTCCATTGAGCCCGGCAGGCCGATGAACTTGCAGTCGGGGCACCGGGTGTACGGGTCGGCGGCCGCGCTCACTGCCCGGCCTCCTGGTCTGCCTGGGCGATCCGCGTCAGGGCACGGCAAACGGTGCCGATCGCCAGGCCCTCGGCGCCAGTCAGCCGGTCAGACCAGCGCTCATACGCGTGTAGCAGCCGGTCCGCGGTCACCTCAGCCGGATGTCGGCGCTCCGGACCCGATCCGGCCATGGCCCCGGAACTCAGCATCGGTCATCTCGCTGACCCGCTTCCCGCTCACTGGCCAGCCTCCGCCTCGCGTACGGGCCCGGCCGTCAGGACCCCGCCCGGCCGCGACCACATGTCGAATTCGGGGTAGGGCGCATTGCTCAGGCCCTTGTCGTAGAGCACGCTGGCCGCCTGCCACCGGAGATCCTTCCGGCCGCTGACGACCACCGACGTGCTCCACTCCCCGGTCTCCGCATTCGTCCAGACCGCGGGATCGTCGCGATCTCCAGGGCCGAGTAACCGACGCCGGCACGGGTCAGGATGGCCTTGAACCCTCGGGCGGTCAGTGGTCGGCCCGCGGTCACTGTCCTGCCTCCAGGCTCCGGCTGCCGGACGCGATGCGGATAGCGGCAGGATCACCGATGCCGCCGGGGTAAGTCCCGGGGTCGGCCGACCGGGCGTCCGCCGCGGCGTAGTCGGCGTCTGGCATGCCGAACTTGCCGTTGCCGAAGGAGAGCAGGCTGTGCTGCCCGTCCGCCCACGCTCGGTAGTCGGCTCGCGCCTGATCTGCGCTGGTGCCGCGGGCGGCGCCGATCTGCTCCCAGCTCGCCCCCGCCTTCGCGGCCTGGTCGAGCATCGCGGGTGCCGGTAGTGGCGGGCGAGCACTTCGCCGACGGCCATGTGCTCAAGGTGCTCGTCCGCGGTCAGCGGCTTGCGGCGCGCGAGCTCCCGGTGCCCTTGGTTGTTGTCGGGGTCGAACTTTCCCTGCTCCCGCAGGATCGCTGCGGCTCGGGCGCTGAGGTCGCGCTGGCTCAGTTCGGAGAACCGCTCGTCGGCGCCGCCTAGCCGGCCGGGTAGAGCGCCTCGGCCTGATCGTAGGTCAGCGGCCGGGTGTCTGCCGGCTGCCTGTTCTGCTGGTGTGGGATGGTCATCTCGGGTTGTCCTTCCGGTAGTGCGGATGGGTGACCAAAGGGCCGCCGGATGCGTTCGCGCGCATGCGGCGGCCCGGGTTGTAAGAAGGGAGCCTTGGGAGCCAAACCCGGGAGCCAACCGGCACGGATCGGCCTTGACCCGCACAGACCCGCCTGGGCTACGGGTGCTGTTGGGGGAGACTCGCCTGGATCGGTGCGGCTTCTGCTGGGCGGGTTACACGTACGATCAATACATGACCAGCGTTTTGCTAGCCGAGGATGACCCGTCAATCTCGGAACCACTGGCGCGCGCACTGCGCCGCGAAGGTTATGAGGTCGGGGTTTCCGCCGATGGGCCGGCCACGATCGAGGCCGCGGCCGGCGGCGGGATCGACCTGATCCTGCTTGATATCGGTCTGCCCAAGCTCGACGGGCTCGAGGTCTGCCCGGCAGATCAGGTCGGCGGGCCACGCGATCCCCGTGCTCATCCTGACCGCACGCGCGGATGAGGTGGACACGGTGATCGGCCTGGACGCCGGGGCCGACGACTACGTCACGAAGCCGTTCCGGCTCGCCGAGCTCCTGGCCAGGGTCCGGGCCCTGCTGCGGCGAGGCGCAACCGAGAGCCGGGTGGTGCAGGGCGTACGGGTCGACGCCGAGGCCCGCCGGGCGTGGCTGGGCGAGTCCGAGATCGATCTCACCTCCAAGGAGTTCGACCTGCTCTCCCTGCTGGTTAGTGAGGCCGGCAAGGTGGTGACCCGTGAGCAGATCATGCGGCAGGTCTGGGACAGCAAGTGGTGGGGCTCGACGAAGACCCTGGACATGCACGTATCCTGGCTGCGCCGCAAGCTCGGGGACGACGCGCACAGCCCTCGCTACATCACCACGGTCCGGGGGGTTGGCTTCAGGTTCGAGCGTGGTGACTAACTTCACCGGCAGCCGCTGACGATGGGCAGACAGATCGTGGGCCGCGGACGGATCGGCGTGAGGATCCGCCCCGCGGTCGGCGGTGGGCGCGGGGGCTGAGCCGTGCAGCGCCGCCTGCTCATCTCCACGCTCGTGGTCGCCGTGGTGGCGGTGCTGCTGCTGGGCGTGCCGCTGGCGTTCGACTTGAGCCGGCTGCGGACCGGTCAGGCCTCCCAGGAGCTGCGGCACGAAGCCTCCTACATCGCCATCGGACTGCAGGACCGGTACGACGCCGGGCTGCCGGCGGATGCCGGCCAGGTCGCCAGGTCGCTCTCCGACCGCTATGTGACCGTCGTGGAGCGGCAGCCCACAGGCCGGATCAAGGAGGGCGTCAAGCCGCCCGCGCACAAGACGATCACGGGGAAGTACGCCACCAAGAACTTCACGGTCACCGTGGAGGCTGACAATTCGTTGGTCAGCGGTCAGGTCACCAGCGGGCTGCTCATGATCGGCTGGCTGGCCCTTGGGGCGCTCGCGGTGGCAGTGGGGCTCGCACTGCTGCAGGCGCGCCGGCTGCAGCCGGCCGCTGCGGGAGCTCGCCGGTGCGGCGGACCGGCTCGGCTCGGGCGACGCGCGCCCGCTCGGGCGCAGGTACGGGGTGCCGGAGCTGGACCGGATGGCTGAGGGGCTCGACGGATCCGCGAAGCGCATCAACGACCTGCTGACCGCGGAGCGCGACTTTGCCGTGGACGCGTCCCACCAGCTGCGGACCCCGCTGACCGCGCTGTCGATGCGACTTGAGGAGATGGTCGCGGCTGCGAACTACCCCGACGTCGTCCGCGAGGAGGGGGCGGCCGCCCTGGCTCAGACCGAACGGCTCGCCGAGGTGGTCGGCCAGCTGCTCGGCCGCGCTCGCCGGTCGGTGTCCGGCACACCGGCCCTGGCCAGCGTCGACGACATCGTCGCGCAGCAGATCGTCGAGTGGGACCCGGCGTTCCGGCGGGTCAGCAGGAAGCTCGAGGTGATCGGGGAGAAGGGCCTGTTCGCCTACGTCACGCCGGGCACTGCGGCGCAGGTGATCGCAACCCTGCTGGACAACGCGCTCGTACACGGGGCGGGCACGGTCACGATCCGGACGTCGCAGACGCCCCGCTCGGTCGTCATCGAGGTCAGGGACGAGGGCAAGGGCGTACCGCCCGAGCTGGTGACGCGGATATTTGAGCGGAGCGTGAGCGGGGCACCGGGCGGGACCGGGCTGGGGCTCTCGCTGGCCCGCACCGTGGCGGCCGCCGACGGCGGTCAGGTGGTGCTGGTGCGGCCGCGGCCGGCCGTGTTTGCCCTGTTCCTGCCGCACGGTGTCCCCGAAACGCCGCCGGACAAGCCCGTGGTGAGCGGCCCGGCCTGACCGGGTTCAGGCTGATGAACGGCGCCCCGGACCCGGCCTGCATGCGCTGTGTCCTGCGTGTTCACTGGGAGCCTCCTTGCCGTCATTGCCATCCGCGTGTTCCTAGTATCAGCTGGATGGTTGATTAACTTCGCCTGGTGGGTGGACCTTGTAACATGGCTGGGGTGACCGGCCAGGACGGATCGGCTCGGGCCGAGCGCATGACCACGGAGCGCGGCACGCGCCCGCGGCGGGCGCCTGCTCCCGAGGACCGGCAGCGCGACGCGGAGCGCTCCAAGCGCTGCCTGCTTTCGGCGGCACTCGATGAGTTCGCGGCCAAGGGATTCGCCGGAGCGCGGGTCCAGGACATCGCCAGCCGGGCCGGCGTCAACAAGCAGCTGATCAGCTACTACTTCGGTGGCAAGGAGGGGCTGTACCGCGAGCTGCAGCGCGGCTGGCAGGAGACCGAGGCAGGTTTCGGCGGGCCCGGCACGCCGATCGCGGAACTCGTCCTCCGCTACCTGCACGATGGCCTGGCCGACCCGCGTCCGGCGCGGCTCATGCTGTGGCGCGGCCTCGACCCTGACGATGACCAGGCCCCGGACGACAGCTCGGTTCTCGAGGACCTGGCCAGCATGCGGCAGCGGCAGGCCACCGGCGAGCTGGCCGCCGACCTCGACGCGCGGTTCCTGCGGCTGGCCCTGATGGCCGTGGTCATGGCGCCGATGATGATGCCGCACCTGACCGAGAAGATCTTCGGGCTGGCGCCCGGTTCGCCGGAGTTCGAGGAGCTCTACGGCGAGCAGCTGCGGCGGATGCTCCGGCACCTCGCCGGGCGCAGCGAGTAACCTGCGCTTTGCAATGAAAGATCACCAGAAGGCCAGCGAGCTGGCGACCGCCGCCCCGCAGCCGGGCGCCCAGGTGCCCGTGGCCGGCATGGTGGGAGCCGGGCAGCTCGCCCGCATGACGTGCCAGGCCGCAATCGCCCTCGGCATCGGGTTCCAGGTGCTGGCGGGCGCGGCCGACGAGAGCGCCGCGCAGGTGTGCGCTGGGACCCAGCTCGGCGACTACCGCTCGCTCGACGATCTGCTCGCGTTCGGCGGCGGCTGCGACGTCGTCACCTTCGACCACGAGCACGTGCCCCAGGCGCACCTGATCGCGCTGGAGCGGGCCGGCCTGAAGGTCCGCCCCGGCCCCGGCGCGCTCCGCTACGCCCAGGACAAGCGCGCCATGCGCGAGCGCATCAGCGGGCTCGCCATCGCCTGCCCGCGGTCCGCCAGTGTGGACAGCCTGGATGACGTGCTCGACTTCGCTGACCGGTCGGGCTGGCCCGTCGTGCTCAAGGCAGTCACCGGCGGGTACGACGGCAAGGGCGTGTGGGTGTGCGGCAGCCCGGATGAGGCCGCCGTCGTGGTCGCCCACGGGCTCGACCTGCTGGCCGAGGAGTACGTCGCGTTCGAGCGCGAGCTCGCCGTGCTCGTGGCGCGCTCGCCCAGCGGCCAGGCGGCCGTCTACCCGGTCGTGCAGACCATCCAGCGGGACGGGATCTGCCGCGAGGTGCTTGCGCCGGCCCCCGGGCTCGCCGAGGACACCGCGCTCGCAGGGATGCAGGTTGGGCTGGCCATAGCCGCAGGCATCGGGGTCACCGGGATGCTCGCGGTCGAGCTGTTCGAGACCCCAGCAGGCCTGCTGGTCAACGAGCTCGCGATGCGGCCGCACAACAGCGGCCACTGGACCATCGAGGGAGCGCGTACCTCCCAGTTCGAACAGCACCTGCGCGCCGTGCTCGACCTGCCGCTCGGGGCGCCGACGGCGACGGCGCCGCACGCGGTCATGGCCAACGTCCTCGGCGGCGACGATCCCGACCTGCACGGGCGCCTGGTGCACGTGATGGCGACCGACCCCGGCGTCAAGGTCCACCTCTACGGCAAGGCTGTCCGGCCGGGGCGCAAGATCGGCCACGTCACCGTGCTGGGCGACGACGTTGAGGACCTGCGTGACCGGGCCAGGCGCGCCGCCAGTTACCTGCGCCATGGCAATGAGCAAGAGCAGCCGGACGGGTAAGGAGACGGGTATGGACGGCCGGCCCCTGGTGGGCGTCGTGATGGGCAGCGATTCCGACTGGCCCGTGATGGAGGCCGCGGTCACCGCGCTGTCCGAGTTCGGCGTCCCGTGGGAGGCCGACGTGGTGTCGGCGCACCGGATGCCGCGCGAGATGCTCAGCTACGGCGCCGAGGCGGCGGGCCGGGGGCTCCGGGTGATCATCGCGGGCGCCGGGGGCGCGGCGCACCTGCCCGGCATGCTCGCGGCCGTGACGCCGCTCCCGGTGATCGGCGTCCCCGTCCCGCTGGCATACCTCGACGGCATGGACTCGCTGCTCTCCGTGGTCCAGATGCCGGCCGGGGTCCCGGTGGCCACGGTGGCCGTCGGCGGCGCCCGCAACGCTGGCCTGCTCGCGGTCCGGATACTGGGCGTTGCCGACGAGGACCTGCGCGCCCAGATGCTCGGCTTCCAGGACCAGCTCCGCGCCACGGCCGAGGCCAAGGGCGCGGCCCTGCGGGCCAAACTCGGCAAGCAGTAGGGGAGCCGGGTCGCCCGTTTCCGGCAGCCCGGGCCGGGGCTGCCACCATCGTCGTTGCGGATGGTGCTGTTGGGTCAGGCGGTATCGCTGGGGTCGGTGCAGATGAGGCCCCAGGGACGGCCGCTGACCCGGGTCAGCACGAGCGTGGCGCGGCCGGGCCCTTGCAGGCGCAGCCGGCGGTGAATCTGCGGCACGTCGCCGGCCAGGCCCCGGCGCCGGATATCCGCGGCGCCGATGCCCAGCTCGCGCAGCCTGCGCGCGAAGTCCCGTTCATGCCACGGCGCCGATTCCAGGACCCGCAGCGTGCGAGCGAACGGGCTGCGATGCTCCCGGTCGTCGGACAGGAACGCGATAGCGGGGTCGATCTTCCACGCGCCCAGCAGTCGGGCAAGGTCCTCCACCAGCCCGGCGCGGGTCACCGCCGGACTGGGATCGAACAGGAACGCGCCGGGCTCGGCGATGGGCACATCGTCGGCGGGCGCCGTGTCCAGGGCGCCAGCGCCCGTGCGGGCTCGCCCCGGCGCCGCGGCGAGCGTGTCGCCGGACGGCAGCACCGTCGCCCGGGTCGCCGCGGTCGCCAGCGCCGGGGACCACAGCAGAGCCTCCTTCAGGTCCCGGCCGACCGCGACGAACTCGGCCTCCCAGCCTGCCGGGACAAGCTCGCGAGCCAGTCCCGGCGCGGCCTTGATCCCGACCGCGGCGATGCGTCCGGCCAGGTCCAGGCACCAGCCCAGCGGCGGCTCGCTGCGCCCGGCGGGCAGGCGCCGGCCGGCGGCCCGGCGGGCAGGGTCGATGAACGCCGCGTGCAATCCGGGCAGGGGCAGGTCGCGTACGTCGGCGCGCACGGTGGCCAGCCGGTCCGCGGCGCCGTAGACGGTCGCGTTGTGCCGGGCGAACGCCAGGCTGACCGGGTCGAGGTCCACGGCCAGCACCGGGCACCTGGAACCCAGGGCAATCAGGTTGCCGCCGATGCCGCAGCACAGGTCGGCCACCGGCCCGTCCGGCGGGTAGCGCGTCGCGGCGTGAGCCGAGGTGATCTCGGAGGAAGCCTGCTCGAGGCCGGCCCGGGTGAACAGCATCTCCTCGGCCCGGCTGAACTTGGCCAGGGCGGCGACCCGCAGTTCCTGCTGGGTCAGCGCCGCCGCCACGAGGTCGGGTGGGTAGTGGCCGCGCAGCGCCTGTGCCAGTTCCAGCGCGCGGTCCGGGCCGACCCGCTCCCCGGCCAGCCGGTCCAGCAATTCGCGCCCGTCCGGGGACAGCAGGGCCATCGTCACGCCCGTTCCACCTCCAGACCGGCCCCGGGGCTACGCGTAACAGCCCCACGATTGTGGACCCTTTTTAATCCTCGCCGCGACCGGCCACGAACCCGTCAGCCCCAGGTCTGCGGATGAAAAGGGTTTAGTTGGACGGCCTACTATCGAGGTCATGAGCCTCGATTTTCCCGCCTTCGCCCTCTCGCCCGAGCACGAAGCGCTGCGCGAGTCGGTGCGCGCCCTGGCCGACGAGAAGATCGCCCCGAACGCCGCCAAGGTCGACCAGTATGCCGAGTTCCCGCAGGAAGCGCACGATGCGCTGGTCAAGGCCGACCTCCACGCGATCCATATACCCGAGGCCTACGGCGGCGCGGGCGGCGACGCCATCGCGACCGCGATTGTGATCGAGGAAGTGGCGCGGGCCTGCGCGTCCTCGTCGCTGATTCCCGCGGTCAACAAGCTGGGCACGGTGCCGCTGCTGCTCTCCGCGTCGGAGGACGTCAAGCAGCGCTACCTGCCGCCGGTCGCGCGGGGTGAGGCGATGTTCTCGTACGCGCTTTCCGAGCCCGACGCAGGCTCCGACGCGGCGGCGATGAAGACCCGGGCAGTCCGCGACGGTGACCGCTACATCCTGAACGGGGTCAAGCGCTGGATCACCAACGCGGGCGTCTCCCGGTTCTACACGGTGATGGCGGTGACAGACCCTGCCGCCGGCGCCGCCGGGATCTCAGCGTTCGTGGTGGAGTCCGGCGACGAGGGGTTCTCGTTCGGCGCGCCCGAGCACAAGCTCGGTATCAAGGGCTCGCCCACGCGGGAGCTGTACTTCGACAACTGCGCGATCCCGGCCGACCGGTTGATCGGCGAGGAGGGCAACGGCTTCCGCACCGCGCTGGCGACCCTGGACCACACCAGGATCACGATCGCGGCCCAGGCCCTCGGGATCGCCCAGGGGGCGCTTGACTACGCCGCCGGGTACGTCAAGGAGCGGCGGCAGTTTGGCAAGCCGGTCGCCGAGTTTGAGGGCGTCCAGTTCATGCTGGCCGACATGGCGATGAAGCTTGAGGCGGCGAGGCAGCTGACCTATGCCGCGGCGGCCAGGTCGGAGCGGGCGATGGCCGGGGAAAGGGCCCCGGACCTCACGTTCATGTCCTCGGCCTGCAAGTGCTTCGCGTCGGACGTGGCCATGGACGTGACCACGGACGCGGTCCAGCTGCTCGGCGGATACGGGTACGTCAGCGACTATCCGGTCGAGCGGATGATGCGGGACGCGAAGATCACCCAGATCTACGAGGGCACCAACCAGATCCAGCGCGTTGTCATGGCCCGCCAGCTGCTGAAATAGCAGCCTCTGGACGTTCTCTCTGCCGCACGTCTCCCGGAGGGAGCTCGGGCGGTCAGTGGTCTGCGCGCTTCTCGAACCTCACAGGACCGCATCGGGCCGGGAACCTGCGCCAGAACCGCTCTCCGGGCGCGGGCGCGGCGCGATCGGTTGACTCCAATATAGATAACGGGTATCTATAGGATTCCCGTTATCTGGAGGGCCCGTGCGACGGCACGGCTGCCGGGCTGCTGCTGGAGGGCGTCGCGCTGCGGCTGCAGGCAGATCTGCGGTGGCTGGAAGCCTGCGAGCGGCACTGGGCTGCCCGGGGCGGCCGTTCATGAACTACTCACGAGAAGGGCGCGAGATGGCAGGCGAGACTGTGGCGGTGACGGGGCCAAGCGGCTGCGGGAACCCGGGCTCGCTCGCCGGGGCTGTGGGCTGACCGGGCATGGGACCGATCCTGCTCATCTGCCGCCTCGCCGCGCGGGACCTGAGACACCGCCCGGCTCAGGCGGTGCTGCTGCTGCTCGCGATCACGGCGGCCACCACGACGCTGACCTTCGGGCTCGCCCTGCACGGTGTGACCAGCCAGCCCTACCAGCAGACCAGGGCGGCAACCAACGGACCGGACATCGTCGCCCAGGTCGGCGGCCCGGGGACCGCCGTGCCGGCCGCGGATCTCGGCGCCTTGCAGACGCTCGCGCGGGCTTCCGGCGTCACCAGCCACAGCGGGCCGTACCCCTTTACCTTCGTCACCCTGCAGGCCCACGGGCATAAGGCGGGCGCCCAGGTCGAGGGACGCGACCTGGCAACTGCGCGAGTGGACCAGCCGGCACTGACCCAAGGGACCTGGATCCGGCCTGGCGAGGTGGTGCTCGAGCGCAGCTTCGCCGGCGAACTCGGCGTGGGTGCCGGGGACCAGGTCACGCTGGACGGCCGACAGTTCCGGGTCGCCGGGGTCGCGGTCACTGCTGCCAGCACCCTGCTGTACCCGCACATCTGCTACTCCAGCTGCGATCTCGGCACCGCCCAGCTGGCCAGGAAGGTGCCAGGGGTGATCTGGGCGACCCGGGCCGATGCCCGAAGCCTCGCCACCGCTGCAGAGCCGCTGGGCTACATGCTGAACCTGAAGCTGGCCGACCCGGCAGCCGCGAGCGCGTTCGCCAGCGACTACAACAACTCACACCCGTCTGCATCCGCGCCGTTCCTGCAGCCCTGGCAGGACATCAGCTTCAATGCCTCCAGCCTGGTGCGGAACGAGCAGAAGGTGCTGCAGGCCGCCAGCTTGCTGCTCGGACTGCTGGCGATAGCCAGCGTCGCGGTCCTGGCCGGTGGCCGAATGGCAGACCAGACCAGGCGCGTCGGGCTGCTCAAGGCGGTCGGCGGCTCCCCGGGCCTCGTCGCCGCAGTGCTGCTGGCCGAGCACCTGGCCGTGGCCGTCATCGCCGCCGCAGTCGGCCTGCTGGCGGGCTGGCTGGCCGCCCCGCTGCTCACCAGCCCCGGCAGCGCCCTGCTGGGCACCGCCGGAGCGCCGGCGGTCACTCCCGCGACGTTCGGCCTTGTGGCGGCCGTGGCGCTGGGTATCGCGGCAGTGGCAACCCTGGTCCCGGCCATCCGCGCCGCCCGTACCAGCACGGTAGCCGCGCTCGCCGACGTGGCCCGTCCGCCGCACCGCAGCAAGCGGCTGATCAACGCTTCGGCACGACTGCCGGTGCCGCTGCTGCTGGGGCTGCGGCTGGCTGCCCGCCGCCCGCGCCGCACCCTGCTGAACGTAGCTAGCATCGCGGTGACCGCCAGCGGAATCGTCACGGTGCTGTGCGTCTACGCCGGATACGGCCAGTCTCTGTACGCTTCCTCCGGGCTGGCTGATCCGCAGACGGGCAAGCTGAACCGGGTGCTGCTGGTTTTTGCCGTGGCACTGGTCGCCCTCGCGGCCGTCAACGCGATCCTGATCACCTGGGCCACGGTGCTGGACACCCGGCGCCCGTCGGCACTGATCCGGGCGCTTGGCGCCACCCCGGAGCAGGTCAGCACCGGCCTGGCGGTGGCGCAGGCGCTGCCCGCGCTGGCGGGCGCCCTGCTCGGCATCCCCGGTGGCATCGAGCTGTTCGCAGTCATAGGCAAGGACGGCACCGTGACCGTGCCGTCGGCCTGGTGGCTGATCGCAACGGTTCTCGGCGTGGTCGCCGGGGTCGTGGCCGCCGCCATCTTCCCCTCCTGGCTCGGCACCCGCCGCACCACGGCAGGGATCCTCCAGTCAGAGGCGGGGTAACCACACACCGCCCCCGGCCAGGCGGCTGCGCACGTGGTTCCTAACGGTCGATCTCACTCGGCGGCAGCGCGGGGTCTGCCGGCTTCTCCCGCCGCCGGCGCGATCGTGCGCTGGGATCTGTCGCGTCTGGCCCAGTAGCGCAGCCAGAGCAAGCCGAAAACGGGAAGGACAACCGGGACGAAGCCGTAGCCGATGCCGTAGTCGGACCACACGGTGGCATCGGGGAAAGAGGCTGGGTCGAGGACGCTCCAGGTGCCGACCGCCAGCACGCCGACGAGCTCGACCGAGCATGACACGACGGCGATCCGGCGTGCCGTCGGACTGCCGGCTGTGAGGGTGACGGTGGCGATGATGTAGACCACGCCGGCGAAGGCCGACAGCACATAGGCGACCGGGGCGTGGTGGAACTTCGTCGCGATCTGCACCGCGGCACGCGAGGAAGCCGCGAGCGCGAAGAGGCCGTAGATGGCGACCAGCAGCCGCCCCGGGCCGGTCCTGGTCGAGGTCGGCTGCGTTGCCGAGGACTCGGGCGGCGCCTTTGGCTCAGACATGGATAACCGGCCAGATCTGATGCAGGCGGACCATGAGCACGGCCGCGACCAGCCCGGCAACGGCGGCCACCGCCGGGCCCCAGCGGGATCGTTCCAGCGCCCCCCAGAACGCCGCGGCCACCGGTATGAGAGGGATCCCTATCAGGTAACCGATGAGCACCGCGAGGTCGGCCGGGTGCCGGCCGCCGACGAGCCGGGCCACGATCATGCCGACCAGGACGAGAAGCAGGATCTCGAGCACGCCAAGCGCACCAAGCAAGATAGCGCCCATTCGCTGGTTGCGGGCGGTCAGCAGCAGCGCGTACCCGGCAAGGGCGAGACCCGCGACGATGATCGTCGTGGGAAGGGCACCGTTCACGGCCGCAAATTTACTACGTTTCGTAGTACCCGTCGCTGCTCGGAGGAGCGGATTGCCGGGGCCGTGATTGCTCGAACCATCCGGCCCACTGCTGCGGCGACAGGCCGTACCGGTCCATGCAGGCGCCGCCGTCCGGGCATTCGGTGTCGGCCGGGACGTCGTGCGTGGTGCACGGCACGCTCAGTGCGTCGGCCTCTAGCTGGAGAGATGTGCGGCTCACGGGATCATCCCCGGCTCATCGGTGACTCGGCCCGGTCCGGTTCCTACGCCGCGCTGAGCCGCGTCGAGGCGCTCGTATCTCCGATGCCGATGCCGTCGCAGCCCGAGCACCACTACCGCTACGACCCGGCCAAGTCCGAGGCGTACGCGGCGACCACCCTGTCTTGGCTCGCCGACCCGGCCGGCGAGCACGTCGCCCGGCTCGTGCTCGAACGGCTCGAATCGTCGATCGACGGGCCGCCGCGTCCCCGGCGGGCGGCGTCGGCCCGGATCGATCTGTCACTCGCGCTGCTGGCCGCCGACAAGCCAGACGAGGCCGCCGGGGTCGCGCTGCACGCCGTCACCTCCGGCCGGCTCGTGCCGTCGAACTACTGGCGGGCTCGCGAGGTCGTCCAGGCTGTCGCCGAGGCCGGGCCTGCCGAGGCCGCCGAACTCGCCGACGCATATCGCGAGTTCTGCACCTCGCCGACCGCACCTCGAGAGCTGCCCGGGC
Source organism: uncultured Actinomycetota bacterium (assembly GCA_963778075.1). GTDB lineage: Bacteria > Actinomycetota > Actinomycetes > Streptosporangiales > Streptosporangiaceae > JASHPR01. The sequence continues at coordinate 46,741 of CAVZTJ010000004.1, forward strand.
CGCGACTCTGCCCCCTTGGCCACCGACCTGATTACCTTTGCCCACTCCGGCCACCGCTTTGAGCACGTCTTTCCCGGGCACGGCGACTGGACCAGGGGCCCCGTCAGCGACATGGGCGACCGGCTGGCACGGCTCACCGCCAGTTGACCAGCCGGTGTCAGGATAGTCATACTTATAGTCATGACTGACACGATGCCGCTCGCCAAGGTCAAGGCCCACTTGTCCGAGGTGGTCGACCGGGTCATCGCATCACACGAGCGAGTCAACATCACCCGCCACGGACACCGTGAGGCCGTGGTGATCGCCGCCGACGATCTCGATGCCCTGGAGGACACCCTGGACATCTTGTCCAACCCGGTTGCTGTCAGCGAGATAGCTGAGGCCCGGGAGGCGGCGGCCCGCGGTGAGGGCCTGGATCTCGCTGAGGTCCGGCGCCGCTATTTGGGCCGCAGTGCCTGACTATGACCTCCTGGTAACGCCGCCCGCGCAGCGCGCCCTCGACCGCCTTCCCGAGCGAGTCGCTGCCGCAGTCGCCGAGCTTCTCACCGGAGATCTGCTGGCTGCGCCACGCCGGGTCGGCAAGCCGTTACGCCGTGAGCTGGCGGGAATCTGGTCCGCCCGGCGTGGTTCGTACCGTGTGCTCTATGAGATCGACGAGGAGAAGCGGCGTGTTGTTGTTCTTCGGGTCGATCATCGCGCCGACATTTACCGGCCCTATCGGTGACCAGCCAGCTGGACAGTGCGCGTGTCCGCTCTCGTTATGGCTTGCCGCTGGCTAGGGTCGTAAGCCGTGGACCGGATCGCGATCGTCGGCTGTGGGGGAAGCGGCAAGTCCTGCCTCGCCCGATCCCTCGGAGGCGTGTTAGGAGTCACGCCCGTCCACCTGGACGGCCTGTACTACGACCAGGACTGGAAGCCGCTGGACAAGGAGCAGTTCGCCACCTTCCAGCGCGACCTGGTGGCCGCGCCGCGATGGATCATCGACGGCAACTACGCGTCCAGCCTGTCGATCCGGCTACACGCGGCAGACACGGTGATCTTCCTGGACCTGCCTGCCTGGACCTGCCTGGGCGGAATCGCGCTGCGCCGAATGCGCTACGGAGGCGGCCAGCGCAAAGACATCGGTGTCTACGACCGCATCAACTGGGGCGTGGTCCGGTACATCCTCGGCTACCGCCGCCGAATGGCGCCGCGGGTCCAGAAGCTGATCGCCGACCACGGGGGAACGCGGAGGTCATCGTGTTGCGCAGCCGCCGCGCTACCCGCGAGTACCTCATCGCAGTAGCGGCGCAGGCCTCAGGCGGTGCGCGACCGGTCTCCGCCGGTGAGCTGCGAGGCTAACCCGTTCATCGTCTCGATGATCTCCATCAGATCGGCATTACGGTCTCGACTGACCGCCGTGACGCTGGCATTCCGCGGCCGGCCTGGCAGGCGTGCTGGTCACCGTCGTCGCCGCACTGGTGCCCATCCAGCATCCGCTGCCTGATCTCTCCGAGGAGGAGGCGGCGAAGATCGCGCGCAAGCTTGCCGAAGAGCGGGCCAGGCTCGACGAGCAGTCGGCCTGCGGCAGTCCTGATGAATCTGCCCGAGCCAGCCCGCCTCCCTCGCCGGCGCCGCATGCTTTCCTTCCGGCGCAGCGGTTGGGCAAGCTAATGACCAGTCGCCTTTCGGCGGAGGCCCCATGGACGAGCCCAGCGGCCGACCCTTCATGGCACGTCCTCAGGACCTTGGTCAGGTTGCGGCGCGAGGAGGAGGGCGGTGCCCTCGGCCTGATGTCTCTGGCTGGCCGAGGGCTTGCGGGGTCGGCCGCGGAGGCCGAGGCCAAGGCGGATGAGTCCGGGACCGGTCTGGTGCCCGCAGATCCCGAGCCTGCCGACGCCGAGCCTGGTGACGCCGCGCTGCTTGCCGGCTTGGCGGCGCCGCCTGCCGAGGCCGCGCCGTCCGCCGAAGCCGGCGACGCGCCAGCGGCAGCCTCCGCAGATCCCGCGATTGCGTCCGTTCAGGAAACGTTCGCGATGATGATCGAGTCCGCCAACAAGGACAGCCTGGGCGCTGCTGGAGAACCCTGGGAGTCGGCAGCTGCGCCGTGCGCGGTACCGCCCAAACACCTGGGCTGTGCCGGTCCGGCGCGGTGACGTTCGCAGGCTCGTCTTGTGGCGGATTTCCGGCGACGATCCCGATCTCATCGAAGTGCACTATGTTGGCCCGGCTCCCGGAGAATCCTGACTCCCGAGAACTTAGTCCCCGAGAAGGCGGATGGTGAATGACAGCGACCGTCCCGGCACCCGCACAGTCCATCGACCAGAAGATCGCCGAGGAGCTCGGCGTGCGGGAGCGGCAGGTAACCGCGGCCGTCGGGCTGCTGGACGGCGGTGCCACCGTGCCGTTCATCGCGCGCTACCGCAAGGAGGTGACCGGCACGCTCGATGACGCGCAGCTGCGCACGCTCGAGGAGCGGCTCCGTTATCTGCGGGAACTGGAGGAGCGGCGCGCCGTCATCCTGGAATCGGTCCGTTCCCAGGGAAAGCTGGATGAGGCGCTCGAAGCGCAGATCATGGCGGCCGATTCCAAGGCGCGGCTCGAGGACATTTACCTCCCCTACCGGCCGAAGCGCCGGACCAAGGCCCAGATCGCGCGCGAGGCCGGGCTCGAGCCGCTGGCCGACGGCCTGCTCGCCGACCCCGGGCTCGATCCGCAGCGGGCGGCCGCGCCGTACGTGGACGCGGCCAAGGGCGTGCCCGACGTGGCGGCCGCGCTGGACGGCGCGCGCGCGATCCTCGCCGAGCGGTTCGCCGAGGATGCCGACCTGATCGGCGTGCTGCGGGAGCGGATGTGGTCGCACGGCCAGCTCGTCTCGCGGGTGCGGGACGGCAAGCAGGAGGCCGGCGCCAAGTTCGCCGATTACTTCGAGTTCTCCGAGCCGTTCACCCGGCTGCGCTCGCACCGCATCCTGGCCGTGTTCCGCGGTGAGAACGAGGAGATCCTCGACCTTGATATGGACGCGGCGGAGGTGGTCCTGGACGACCCGGCGCCGGCCGCCACGGGGGGAGCCTTCAGCGACTACGAGGCGCTGATCGCGGAGCACTTCGGCATCGTCGGTGCGGCCGGGCAGCGCGGTGGCCAGACCGGGCCCGCTGCGCGCTGGCTCGCGGACACGGTCCGCTGGGCGTGGCGGACCCGCATTCAGATCCGTCTCGGCGTGGACTTGCGGATGCGGCTGTGGCAGAGCGCGGAAGAGGACGCCGTCGGTGTGTTCGCCGCCAACCTGCGGGACCTGCTGCTGGCGGCTCCTGCTGGGACGCGGGCCACGATGGGCCTCGATCCGGGGTTCCGGACTGGTGTGAAGGTTGCCGTGGTCGACGCCACCGGCAAGGCGGTCGCAACGGAGACGATCTACCCACACGAGCTGAAGCGGTCGGCCGAAGCCGGCTCGCGGCCGTCGAAGCCGGGAGCCGGCTGGACGGCGTCGCTCGCCGTCCTTGGCTGGCTTGCTGCGGCTCACCAGGTCGAGCTCATCGCCATCGGCAACGGCACGGCGTCGCGGGAGACCGACCGGCTCGCCGCGGAGCTGCTGCGGGCGCACCCCGAGCTGAAGCTCACCAAGATCGTGGTCTCCGAGGCCGGAGCGTCGGTGTACTCGGCGTCCGAGTACGCCTCGCGGGAGCTGCCGGGTATGGACGTCTCGCTGCGCGGCGCGGTGTCGATCGCCCGCCGCCTGCAGGATCCGCTGGCCGAGCTGGTCAAGATCGACCCTAAATCCATCGGGGTCGGCCAGTACCAGCACGACGTGTCCGAGGTGAAGCTGTCGCGCTCGCTGGACGCCGTGGTCGAGGACTGCGTGAACGCGGTCGGCGTTGACGTGAACACGGCGTCCGTGCCGCTGCTGGCGCGGGTGTCCGGCATCGGGGATGGACTGGCGGGCGCGATCGTGGCCCACCGGGATTCCGCCGGGCCGTTCCGCAACCGCAAGGCGCTCACCAAGGTTCCCAGGCTGGGCCCCAAGGCATTCGAGCAGTGCGCCGGGTTCCTGCGCATCAACGGCGGCGACGACCCGCTGGACGCCTCCAGTGTGCACCCGGAGGCGTACCCGGTGGTCCGCCGCATCCTGGCGGTGGCAGGGACCACGATGCCGGAGCTGATCGGGAACACCGCGGTCCTGCGTTCGGTGCGGCCCGAGGAGTTCACCGACGAGCGCTTCGGCCTGCCGACCGTCAGCGACATCCTCGCCGAGCTGGAGAAGCCCGGCCGTGACCCGCGCCCGGCGTTCACGACCGCGGCATTTGCCGAGGACGTGCAGACGCTCGAGGACCTGGCACCCGGCATGGTCCTGGAGGGCGTCGTCACGAACGTCGCCGCGTTCGGCGCGTTCGTCGACATCGGCGTCCACCAGGACGGCCTCGTGCACGTCTCGGCGATGTCCCGAAACTACGTCTCCGACCCGCGCGAGGTTGTCAGGTCCGGTGACGTCGTGCGCGTCAAGGTGCTGGGTGTCGACATCGCCCGCAAGCGGATCTCGCTCACGCTGCGCCTGGATGACGAGCCTGCCGACCGCGGCCGGGAGTCCCGCCCGCCGAAGGCGGAGCCGCAGCCAGGGCCCGGCCGGCCAGCGGGATCAGGCCGCGATAAGCCGCCGGCGGGCCGGGGGCGCGACGGGCGCGACGGCCGCGACCGGACCGCGCAGGGCGGCGGAGGCGCGATGGCCGAGGCGCTGCGCCGGGCGGGTCTGGCCGGCGGTGACCGCGAAGATCGCCGCCCACGCTGAAGCCCAGACGGCGGTGAACGCCGCTGGCCATGACGGATCCTGCGGTCTGCCCTGTGGGCCGGATCAGCCAGGCAGCGGCTTCTCCATGTAGATGCGGCGGTAGCCGTCCTCTGCGCGGCGGTCGACCTCGGTGTAGCCGAGCCGGCCATAGATGGCCTGGTTCTCGGTCATCGCCTCGTGGGTCACCAGCGCCATCCGGGTGAACCCGCGGCGGGCGGCCTCCTGCTCGGCGAACCCCATCAGCGCGCGGCCGAGCCCGCGGCCCTGGCCGTCGGGATGTATGGCGATGTTCTCGACGAGCAAGTGATCCTCGCGGGGATACAGGGTGAGCACGGCCATGACGGGGGAGCCGGCAACCCAGGTCGTGCCGTCCTCGACGGACGGACCGTAGTCGCGAAACATGGGGGCGGGCCGCTTGTCCATCCGGGTCAGGTACTTGGCGTAGGCCGCGTCGATGATCGCCTTGATTGCCGGCAGGTCGGCGGCGGTCGCGCGGCGCAGGCCGGGCGGCCCGGACGTGGTGTCGGGTGAGGCAGGCACGAGCCGACCTTACAAGCCGGCCGGCCCGGCGACGGTCACGCCGTCACGGCCAGGGCCGTCACGGCCAAGGCCGTCACGGCCAGGGCCGGACCGTCACGTCACGGGCCAGGGCCAGCGCCGCGGCCAGCTCGGGTGAGCTGCCGGTTCCCCCGATCCCGAGCGTTGACGCCGCGCCCGCCGCGCAGCCCAGCGCCAGCGCGTCCGGCGGGTCGCTGCCGCGCAGCAGCCCCGCGAGCAGGCCGGCGTTGAAGCAGTCCCCGGCGCCGGTCGCGTCCACCGGCGACACCGGCGGCGGGGTGGCCAGATACTGCCCGCTGCCGTCGGCGTAAAGGGCTCCGCGCGCGCCGAGCTTGACCGCTATCGCGCCCCCGGTGCTGGTGAGGGTCGACACCGCATCACGAAGCGTCGCGGCCCCGGCCATCCGCAGCGCCTCCGCCTCGTTGGGCAGCAGCAGGTCGGCCTGTGCGAGCACATCGGGGAAGAATTCGGCACCCCAGGCTCCGGACGGATCCCAGTTGGTGTCCAGCGACGTGGACGCCCCGGCCGCGTGCGCCGCTGCCAGCAGCGCCGGAAGACCCGGCCCGAGGGTCTGCTCCAGCAGGAAGTAGCTGCTGACGTGGACGTGCCGGGCCCGCGAGAGCAGGCCGGGGGGCACATCCGCCGTGGTGAGCGTCGGGATGGCGCCTTCAGCGGTGAGGATGGCCCGGTCCTCGCCCCGCGACAGCGCGACCGTCATGCCGGTCGGCAGCTGCGCGCGGACGGTGACGCCGCCGGTGTCGACGCCCGCCCTGGCGAGCTCGGCGAGCATGAAGTTCCCGGCCGCGTCGTCGCCGATCGCGGCGGCCAGCGCGACCCGCAGGCCGAGCCTCGCGGCGGCGATCGCGGTGATCGAGGCCGACCCGCCCACGACCAGGGCCATGCTGTCGACCAGCTTCTCCTGCTGCCCGAAGGCGGGTGTGACGTCGTCGCCCAGCACCAGGACGTCCGGGTTGCAGTCGCCGATCAGGAGGAGGTCGAAGGCGCGCTCTCCGGCCGGGGCCGGGCGGACGGGTCGGACGGGCCGGGCGGGGCGGACCGCACGGACACGGCGGACCGGCCGGACGGCCGCCGGGTGCGGCTCACTCCCCACTGGCCCGTGCCCCCGGGTGCCCCTCGCCCACGAGCGTGACCTGCACCCCGGCCTCGGTCAGCGCGCTGACCGCGTCGGCGTCAGCGGAAGCGTCGGTGATGAGCTCGCTGACGGCACCGACCTCGCAGATCCGGGCGAACGCGACCTTGCCGATCTTGGAACTGTCCGCCACCACCACAACGCGCCTGGCGCAGCCGAGCATGACCGCGTTCGTGTGCGCCTCCACTTCGTGGTGCGTGGTGCAGCCAGCGCGGGCGTCGATGCCGTCCACACCGATGAACGCCACGTTGAGATTTAGGCCGGTCAGGCTAGCCTCCGCGATCGGCCCCGACAGCTCATAGGACTGGCTGCGGGCCACGCCGCCGGTGGTGATCAGCTTGATGCCGGGCCTGACCGCCAGCTCCGAGGCGATGTTCAGGGCATTGGTCACGATCGTGAGCTTCTGCCGGTCGGCCAGCGCCCTCGCGACCTCGGTGGCGGTCGTTCCGCCGGTCAGGCCGACCGCCATCCCCTCGGTGACCTGCGCCGCCGCCTCGCGCGCGATGCGCCGCTTCTCCTCCGCGTAGCGCACGCCCTTGTACCGCAGCGGCAGCTCGTAGGACACGGCGTGGGCGGTCGCCCCGCCGTGCGTGCGTGCCAGCAGGCGCTGCTGTTCCAGGATCACCAGGTCCCTGCGGATGGTCGCGGGCGATGCGTCCAGGTCATCGGCCAGGTCGGCGACCGCGACCGATCCGCCGTCGGCGAGCCGTTCCAGGATCGCGCTCAGCCGCGCAGCTCTGTGCATAGCAAAAGAGCATATCGGTGCAGGTTGGTTGCTTGCCTGCGATCGGCTCCGGGTCGCCGCAGGCCACGGACGTGGTCACTGTTGCACGATTGATGCTTGATAGTGCAAATGCAGGCTTGCAACTATGAGTGAATCCACTCTAGATTGACGGAATATGAGCGTAAACGATCGCCTCCGGGCGGCCGTGTCCGCGCTCGGGTCGTGCCTGCCAGCGCGCCTGCCCGAAAGAGGGAACCGATGAAGAGTCTTGGCACCGTCAGCAGACGGACGGGAGCGCTCGTCCTCAGCGTTGGCCTGGCCACGCTCGCCGCCGCCTGCGGCTCTAGCGGCAGCAGCAGCGGCAGCAGCGCCAGTTCCAGCTCGTCGAAATCGATCACCGTCGCCGTGGCCTATCCGTCCCCGCCGAAGGCCCTGCTCGCCGAGTTCACCAAGCAGACCGGCATCAAGGTCACCTGGGTCAACATCGGCTGGGACGACCTGCAGACCAAGATCGCCGCCGCTGCGTCCGCCAACACTTACTTCGCCGACGCCGCCGACGTTGACTGGTCCAAGGTCGGGGAGTACCAGCGGACCGGCTGGTTCTACCCGCTGAACAGGTACTTCAGCGCGGCCAGCCTCAAGTCAGACATGCCCCAGATCGACACGTTCATCTCGAACAAGGACCTCATGGGGATGCCGTTCGACTCATCGTTCCTGGTCACCACCGTGAACAAGAAGGACTTCGCCAAGGCGGGCATCATGACGATGCCGACGACGATCTCTGCGTTCACCGCTGACCTGAAGAAGGTCGCCGTGGCGAACAACATGGCCAGCCCGCTCGACCTCCATCTCGCCACCGCCGAGGGGCTGTCGACCTGCTGGTACCAGATCACCTCCGCGTTCGGCGGCCAGGTCCTGACGTCCAAGGACACCCCGGCGTTCACGTCGCCGAGCTCGCCCGGCTACCAGGCGATGACGTGGATGGTCAACGCGTACAAGAGCGGCCTGGTGCCCAAGGGCAACATCAACGAGACCGACTACCAGGGATTCACCACCGAGATGGCGAGAAACCGGGTCGCCGCGGAGATGTGCGACTACTCCGGCAGCGTCGCCTCCATCTACCAGGTGCCGTCGACGTCCAGCGTGGTGAACGACACCGAGTACATCCCGACGCCGGGAGCCAGCGGCGTGGGCGGGAACGTCGCCAACCCGGACGGCATCGGCATCCCGAAGACGGCCAAGAACGTGGCGGGCGCCGTGAAGTTCATCAAGTGGTTCACGGCCACCGAGAACCAGGCGACCTGGGCCGGGCTGCAGGGAGCGAAGGACGTGGTGAGCACGTTCCCGTTGCCGGCCAGGCTGTCCAGCTTCAACCTGATGGTCAAGGCGGGCAACATCTCTCAGGCTTCGCAGCTGGACGGCATTCTCAAGGCGCACGCCAAGGCGCCGTTCCCGAACGGGGCGCCGCCGTGGTACGTGCAGTTCAGCGCCTCCGTGCAGACCAACATTCACGAGGCGGCCGCCGGGCAGGAGACGGTGCAGCAGGCGGTCAGCGCGATAGCCAGCGAGGTCAGCCAGCTCAAGTCCTCGGGCTGAGCTGACGCCGAGGGCACATGATGATCGCATCACCCGGTGAGCACGACGCAGTAGGGAGGCGTGAGTTTGAGCGCGGCGCGCCGTGGCAGGCTGCTGCCTTACCTTCTGCTCTCGCCACTGGTCGTGTTCATCGGGGCACTGTCGTTCGTTCCAACCGCCGACACCACGGTCGAGGCGTTCTTCCGGGTGATGCCGCTGGACCCGCCGAACAAGTTCATCGGGCTCGGCAACTTCCGCGCGCTGTTCGCTGACTCGGCCATCACCACGTCGTGGGTCAACACCGCGGCCTACGTGGTCATCGGCGTGGTGGCCTCGGTGGTGCTCGGCACCGCGATCGCGGTCGCGCTCAAGCAGCGCTTCCGGCTGCGCGGGGTCGTGCTGGCCCTGGTGATCCTGCCGTGGGCGCTGCCCGCGGTCGTCGAGGCTGTCATCTGGAACTGGATCTACAACCCGACCTTCGGCGTCCTGAACAGCGGGCTGCACTCCGCGCACCTGATCGGCGGCTACCACGTGTGGCTCGGCCTGAGCCGGTGGCTGACGATCGGCCTGATCGAGATTGTGCAGGTCTGGCAGATCACGCCGCTGTCCGCGCTGATCATCCTGGCGGCGCTGCAGGCGATCCCGACCGACCTGTACGAGGCCGCGCGGGTGGACGGCGCCGGTCCGCTGCAGGCGTTCCGGCGCATCTCGCTGCCGCTGATCCGGCCCGCGCTGGCGGTGTGCGCGGTCGAGGCGCTGGTGCTGTCGCTGAACATCTTCGACCAGGTCTACATACTCAACGGGATCGCGCCGCTCGGCTCCTCGGTGATGCTGCAGACCTACGTCACCACGTTCGAGAACCTCAACTTCGGCGGCGGGTACGCGCTGTCGCTGCTGGTGACGCTCGCCACCGCGGTGGCATCGATGGGCATGCTGGCGCTGCTCTACCGCAGGACGGAGGCCGCGTGATGACGGCCGGACGAGCGAGCGGGCCACCCGCGCTATGACCCGGGTGGCGAGCGGCCCGGCGGGCCGGGCGCTGTCGCGCAGGCCAGCGCGCCTGCTGGGCCGCACCGTCGCGATCGTCGTCATCCTGCTGTGGTCGCTGTTCCCCCTCTACTGGGCGCTGAACACCAGCCTCAGCACGCTGTCGGGGGCGGACAGCACACCCGCGCACTACTTTCCCTCGCCGCTCGTCGGCGCCAGCTACCGCGCGGTGTTCGGGATCGGCACCTCGGCGTACGGCATCTCGGCAGAACTCGGCAGGTCGCTGCTCAACTCCGTGATCGAGTCCGGCGTGGCGATGGTCGTCACCGTGGTCATCGCGATCCTCGCGGCGTACGCGTTCGCCCGCATGCAGTTCCGGTTCAAGCGGACGATCTTCGTCAGCGTGCTGGCCACGCTGCTGCTGCCCGCCTACGCCACGCTGATCCCGCTGTACCGCATCATGGCCAATCTCGGCCTGGTGAACACCTACCTCGCCGTGATCCTCGTGTACGTCTCGGGCTTCCTGCCGCTCGCGATCTGGATCCTCTACAACTACTTCAACACGATCCCGCGCGAGCTGGAGGAGGCCGCGTTCGTCGACGGCGCCTCGCCGATGAAGGCGCTGCTGCGGGTCGTGATCCCGGTCGCCAGGCCCGGCATCGCCGCCGCCGCGATCATCTCGTTCCTGCTGGGCTGGGCCCAGTTCCTGTTCCCGCTGATTCTCACGACCAACCTGTCGACCCAGCCGGCCACGGTCATCGTCGCGGCGCTGAACCAGCAGCGCATCGTGCCGTTCACGCTGCTGATGGGGTGCGGCGTCATCGTCGCGGCCGTCCCTGGCGTGCTCGCCCTGGCGCTGAACCGCTACCTCATCCAGGGCATCACGGCGGGCTCCGTTAAATAGCCGCCCGGTAGTAGCGGACCAGGTCCAGGTAACGATCTGCCACGGCGCGGACCGCGGCGTCTGCGTTGCCGTCGGCGGTAAAGGCGCGAAGCGCGTCCCACCAGATAGTCCGGCCGACGGCAAAGCCGGTGAAGCCGTCGGTCGCCGCGGCGATGGCCAGCCAGCGCCGGACGGCAGCGTCGTCGGCTCCGCGGCCCAGGACGAGGCACCCGGCTCCCGGATCTGCGGATCGCACCGCCTCGGCGATGCGCGCCGCGTCCTGGAGGGACTCCGGCCCCTCGATCTTCCATAGCGCCGGCCGGAGCCCGTCTCCGGCGATTTGGTCAATTGCCGCAGCGGTGAGCGCCGCCCTGGTCTCGTGGTCGAACCGACTCTGGTCGTCGGCTACCGCGGCGAGCTGGGCGGGCTCCGGCGGCACCAGGAGCTCGAGCATGAGCCGCTCCGGCCGGCCGTCGAGCCAGTCCGAGAGCTGACGCAGCCGACCCCGCTGCCTCGCGTTCATCGCCGTATCCCCGCCGGGGTTGTAGCGGATCAGGACCTTCACATAGTCCGGGTGGTGGGCGTCGGCAACGCGCTCGGGGTGGCCATCGCAGAGGTAGCGGAGTTCGGCCTGACCGCTCTCCTCGACGGGCATGGCGACCTTCACGCCGGCTGCCTGCGCCTCGGCCACGAACCGCCCGCCGTATTCGTGGTCGATGAGCAGAACGGGGGTGTCGGGGCTCACCTGCGGCGCCGCCGCGATGAGCGCGTCGGTGACGATTCCCTTGGCCGCGACCATGGTCGCGTGCTGGTCGGGCGCGGGCTGCCCGGTCAGATGCATGAAGTCGCGCCGCAGCGAGTTGCGGTGGTCGAACGCGAGGGCGAAGATCTCCGTCATATTTCGGTCACCGCCGTGAGCGCTTCCAGCTCCGCGACGTCCTCGGCGTTTACCACGCCGGCGATCGGCTGCCGCGCCGCCGCGGCGGACATCGCCGCCGCCCGGCGCAGCCGGTCGGGCCACGGCCGTCCGGTCAGATGCCCGTCGGCCAGCGCGGCGAGCGCGGCGTCGCCGGCCCCGACCGGGTTGCCGTGCTGCGTGGGCGGCACCGCCAGCAGCGTCGTCGCCGGCAGCACGCCCACCAGCCCGCGGGGGCCGAGCGAGACAACCACGCTATGCGCCCCATCGGCGAGCAGCCTGCGGGACGCGCGAACTGCGGCCGGCAGCGGAACCGGCACCGTCAGCCCGGCCGCCTCGGCCAGCTCGTGCTCATTGGGCTTCACCAGGGCGGGCTTTGCCGCGACCGCGGCCAGCAGCGGAGCGGCGTGAGCGTCGACGAACGCCGCGGCGCCGCAGTCCGCCGCCATGCGGGCAAGGGTGCGGTACGCGTCTGCCGGGACGCCGCCGGGCAGACTGCCGGACAGGATCACCAGGCCAGCCCCGCGGACCAGGTCGGGAAAGCGCCCGGCAAATGTGGCCCACTCCGCGCCGCTGACCTGCGGCCCGTCCTCGTTGTACGCGGTGACGGCCGCGTCCCGCACGCTGAACGCGCTGACGGTCCTGCGGCTGCCGCTCGCGCACCGGACGAACCGGTGCGGGAGCACCCACGCATCCAGGTGCGCGGCGATCTCGTCGCCGACCAGGCCGCCGGCGAATCCCGTGACGGTCACGTCGTGACCGGCCCGGTGCAGCAGCCGGGCGACGTTGATGCCCTTGCCTCCGGCCTGGGCGTGGACCTCGCTGACCCGGTTCGACTGACCGGCGGCAAAGTGCTCGCCGACATAAGTGATGTCCAGGGCGGCGTTCAGCACGGCGCACACGACACGCCCGCCGCCCGCGTGGCTCGTATCGCTCCCGCCGCTCCCGCCGCCCCCGCCGCCGCGCGGCTTGGTCACTGGCCGGTGTACATGACGGAGCGGGCGAGGTGCCTCGGCCGGTCCGGGTCAATGCCGCGTACCAGGGCGGTGGCTATCGCGACGCGCTGCGCCAGCACGAGCTCGGCCTGCGGGTCCATGCCGGAGATCACAACCGTCGCCTGGGTGCGGGCGATGTCGCTCACCAGCACGCTGTCATCCACGCCCAGCAGCCAGACCACCGAGTCCTCGGTTGCCGTCGCGATCGGCCCGTGCCGGTACTCCAGTGCCGGGTACGACTCGCTGCTCGCCAGCGCGGCTTCCTGGATCTTGAGGGCCGCCTCCCGGGCCAGCCCGGTGGTCCAGCCGCGGCCGAGGAAGACGTAGTGCGGCCGGTCGATCAGCCGGCCGTCGAGCTCGGCCGCCACCGCGGCCCTGGCCTGCTGCACCACGGGGCCGAGGTCTTGGCCGATGTGCGCCCGCGCCACGGTGAGCACGGTCGTGGCGAACCTGGTCTGCACCACGGACTCTTCGTCGGCGTAGTCGAGCACCAGCAGCTGGTCCGTTACCTCGCCGATCGGCGCCGAGGCGTCGGTGGTGATCCCGACCTTGCGGACCGACGGGGGCGCGTCCCGCAACGCGTCCAGCACCTCGATGGTCGTCCCCGAGCGGCTCACCGCGAGCAGCGTGTCATAGTCGCGAAGCGGCAGCTCCGACGCTGGGAAGGCGTCGGTCTCCCCGTGCCCGGCGGCCTCGCGCGCCGCGGCGATCGCGCTCGCTACGTGCCAGGAGGTGCCGCAGCCGATGATCGCGACCCGCTCGCCCGGGGCAGGGAGTATCTGCGCGGCCTGGTCGGCAGACTCGAGCGCTCTCGCCCAGCATTCTGGCTGACTCGCGATCTCCCGCTGCACGTGCGCTTCAGGTCGTTGCACAGCGGATCCCCGTCAAAAACGCGCACATCTTGCCCTTAAATTCTGCACAGTCTGGCCTATTTGGCTCGACTCTACGACATGTGTGATCACATCACAAGGTGCTTGCCCCGCCGGGCGGCGCCGCTGTCTTCCGCTGCGGGGCTGCTTATGATCCGTGCATGGGCAACTCCTCCCGCGGCGCCCGCGGCTGGGCCGGCCAGCCGGGCCGCGCCCGCCGGTGACCGCGCATGCAACGTCGTCACCGGCTCAACCAGATCGTGTCCGCGGTCGTGGAGCGCGGGCAGGTTGACGTGCCGTCGCTCGCGACGGAGTTCGCCGTGTCGCGAGCGACGATACGGCGTGACCTGGAGGTGCTCCAGCAGCAGCGGCTGGTCTGCCGCACGCACGGCGGCGCGACGATCCACGCGGCCTTCAACGATCTGCCGCTGAGCTACAAGAAGACCAGGGACCTGCCGGAGAAGCAGCGCATCGCCCAGCATGCCATGGCGTTTCTCGAGGGTGCACGCGTGATCGGGACCACCGGCGGCACGACCGTGTCCCAGTTCATCCAGCTGCTGCGCGACCGGGACGACCTCACCGTGATCACCAACGCGCTCAACGTCGCCACCGACCTGGTCGGCCGCCCCGGCCCTCGCGTCTTCGTCGCCGGCGGCGAGGTCCGCGTGAGCAGCCAGGAATCGGTGGGGCACACCGCCGAGGCGTTCCTGGCCTCTTGCGCCATCGACGTCGCGTTCCTGGGGGTCGATGGGGTGGACGCGGTGGCAGGCTGCACTAATTACGATCCGGCGGGAGCGCGCGTCAACGCGGTGCTCGCCCGGCGCGCCCGCAAGCGGATCGTGCTGGCCGACGCGACCAAGATCGGGCGCGTCACCCTGGCGCAGGTCTGCCGCATGGCCGAGGTGGACGTGCTGATCACCGATTGCCGGGCGACGCAGGCCCAGCTCGAGGCGTTGCGCCGCCAGGGTGCCGCGGTCGCCTGCGTCTGACCGGCCACAGCAGCCAGCGCCCACATCGTGCTCGTAACGAGCAGAATTCAGGCCAATTCTTGCGTAATTCATGCGCATACTTGGCGTGAACCGGACCGTCCAGCATGATGGCATTTGTGCGGGCTTCCGTAACCCCGCGCATACGTGGAGGGCTCATGAACAGGCTGACCCGCGCCTTAGTGGCCACGCTGGCGGCGGCGCCGCTCGTCGTCTTTGCTATCGCTCCGGCCGCCCAGGCAGCCACGAAGTTCCCCGGAGGTCCCGGCCAGACACCCGTGATGGGCTGGAGCGGCTGGAGCTTCCTTCGGCTTGGCGCGGACTCAGCGCAGGTCGAAGGGGAAGCCCGGGCGCTGGTGAGCACGGGCCTGGCCGCAGCGGGCTACCGGTACGTCAACATTGACGACGGGTGGTATCAGTGCCCGGGGCCGCAGGGCCCGAACGTGGACGCGAACGGCCGGTGGGTCGTGAACACCGCGACCTACCCGAACGTGGGGTCGGAGAACGGCGTCCAGGCACTGGCCGCGTACGTGCACAGCCTGGGCCTGAAGTTCGGCATCTACGAGACGCCGGGCATCTCCAGCCAGGCGGTGGCGCAGAACACCCCGATCCTGGGCACCTCCTACACGGCCGACCAGATCGCCACCAGCAAGCCGGACAACAACTACAACTGCGGCGGCATGGTGGGCATCAACTACAAGGCCCCCGGCGCGCAGGCGTACGTGGACTCGGTCGTTGACGAGCTGGCGTCCTGGGGCGTCGATTACATCAAGCTCGACGGCATCACGAACGGCAACGGCGCGGACATCAAGGCCTGGCGGGCCGCGATCGAGCAGTCCGGCCGGCCGATGGTGCTGAACATCACGCAGGGCAGCTACACCATCAAGATCGCTCCGCTGCTGAAGCAGTACGCCAACCAGTGGGAGTTCACGCCGGACATCGAGATCAACGGCCCGGACGAGGGCTCGGCGAACGCCTGCAACGCGCCGCCGTTCACCGGCTGCCTGAGCGTGTTCCCGCTGACCAGCTACGCGCACTGGAGCGACAGGTTCGGCGCCGTGGCGCAGTGGCAGCCGTACGGCGGCCCGGGCGGCTTCAACGACTACGACTCGATCGAAGTCGCCGACGGCAGCGCGGACTCAGGGATGTCGCTGGCCGCCTCCGAGTCCCAGCTCAGCCTCTGGGCGCTCGGATCGGCCCCGCTCATCCTGGGCAGCGACCTGACCACGGCGGTGACGAACGCCTACGGCACCAGCGCCGGCCTCACCCGGCGGGACTTCAGGCTGCTGACGAACCGGCAGGTCATCCGCGTCGACCAGGACGCGATCGACGCGTCCCGGATCGCCGTTACCGGCACGGCGGGCCGCAAGACCGCAGGTGACCAGGTTTTCGCCAAGGTTGACAAGCGTGGCGACGGGATCGTGGGGCTGTTCAACACCACGACCGCGACGAGCTCGGCGCCGGTCACGATCTCGACGACAGCCGCTGCGATCGGGCTGCCGCCCGACCCGCACGGCTACCTGGTGCAGGACCTGTGGCGAGGGCAGTCGGTGGTGGTCGGCGGCGCGAAGTTCTTCCGGATATCGTCCGCCGGCGTGATCCGGGCAACCGTCCCCGCAGAAGGAGTGGCCCTGTACCGGGTCATCCCGCTCCGCTGACCGCGTTCGGCGCGCCGCTGCCCATCTCACCGCCCGCCCGTTGCGGTGAGAGCCGCTGTCCGTCTCACCGCCCGCCGGTTGCGGTGAGACGGCGCAGCGCAGCCTGGGCGGGCGGACCCCAGCTGGGCTTGCCGCCCGGGCGGCCGCTGTCACTGCCCGGCAGCGGCGCTGCCGGGCAGCGTGTCCAGCTATAGCTAGGCAGCGAGCAGCCGCTCGAAGAACGAACGGTACCGGCGCAGGCCATCCCTCAGGTCCTCGGTGGAGACCTCATCCCCGCCGGCCCAGCGTGACTCGAGCTGATCGCGTTCGCTGGCAAACATCTGGGCCAGACGCTGCATAAGCTCGGCGACGAGGGCGTCAGCGTCCTGGACGGCCGTTCTTGGCTCGTCCACAAACTCTGCCTGGATGTCCTTCCACCGTGCGCGCATGCTCTGCATCTCATCGCCTTCGAGCAACTGCGCATGGGCCTGCTCGCCCGCATGGGCGTCGGTGGCCTGCCGGTCGCCCGGCGGGTACTGGTCCTGGCTTCCGCGTTCCGTGCTGTCCGCACGCCCCGCGCTGGCGATCTGATCAGTGGTCAGCGCCTCGCCCTGTGCCATTTCAGAGTGCGTCATGGTGCATCCAGTCCCTTCGGCCGCATCGCGCCCAGGTAGCCATTGATCTGTCCGTTGATGGACTGCGGCTACCCCGTGACCGTGGTTCAAACGCCCGGGGGACC
This sequence comes from uncultured Actinomycetota bacterium, assembly GCA_963778075.1. Lineage (GTDB taxonomy): Bacteria > Actinomycetota > Actinomycetes > Streptosporangiales > Streptosporangiaceae > JASHPR01. The sequence goes on from CAVZTJ010000004.1 coordinate 63,522, forward strand.
GGTCCAGGTCAGGTCGGCAAGGTTCACGACGATCGCTTCCTGGGTGGTACGGGCGATGACGACGACCGCCTCCTCGCCTGGGTCGGGGTTCTCCTCCCGGTGCGGCACCCAGGGCGGCACATAGATGTAGTCGCCGGGGCTGGTGCGCAGCCGCCGCTCGGCCGGCTCACCGCCGGTCTCGTCGAGGAACACGAACTCCGGGTGGCCGCTGACGACGTAGATGCCGGTCTCGGAGATCCCGTGGTGGTGGTTGGCCGACGCCGTGGACGGCGCGACGTGCGTCTGGCCCATCCACAGGTCCCGTGATCCGACGCTGCCCCCGGAGATCGCCTCCAGGCGTGTCATGCCGCCGGTCTGCGCGGTCTGCCCGGACAGCGCCGAGTGGGTTATCTGGTACAGGCTCCGGTGGAAGCCGTCTTCTGCAGCCGTCAACGCGATTCCTTCGCTGAGTACGCCGGTTTCCTGTCATTCTCGGTCCTGCCGACCATCCGCGGGCCGAGCCATCGGCATGGATCTAAGCTCGCCGAAACGACCGGCAGTCCAGAGAGCGCGGCGCGCTGATAGTCATCGTCAATCGCGGTGACCTCCCGACCCGCCGCGTGCAGGATCGATGCGGCGATGCCGGCGCGGTATCCGGCCTGGCAGTGGACCCAGATCGGGCCGGGAGGCAGGTCCGGGATGCGCGCGGGCAGGTGATGCAGCGGAACGTGCAGCGCGCCCTCGATGTGGCTCGCCGACCACTCGAGCCGCCGCCGCACGTCGAGCACGGCGACCGGCTCGTGACGCCAGACTGCGGCCAGGTTCGCGAAGTCGCATACCGGATAGGAGGTGAGCTGCTGCACCCAGCCGCCAGGCGGGCCCGCGGTGCCGGAGATCCGTTCGATGCCGATCCTGGCCAGATCGCGCTGGGCGCCGGCGACCTGCTCGGGGCTGTCGCCGATCAGGATCAGCGGGGTGCCCGCGGGGAGCAGCCAGCCCAGATTGGGCACGAAGCTGTCCCCGTAGCCGAAGCTGAACGACCCGGGCACGTGCCCGGCCGCGAACGCGCGCCGGTCGCGCAGATCGACGACCCATTCCCCGGCGTCGATGCGCCGGCGGATCTCGTCCGCGCCCGGTGCCGCCAGCGGGGTCAGGTCGGGTGGCTCCGGGCCGGCGGCGTTGGCTGGTGCCATCCGGGCGTAGTACGCCGGGTAGTCGTCAAGGCCAGCGAGCAGGTCAGCGACGTAGGTGTCCTCGTCCAGCGTGAGCGCGGGGTTGACCTGCTGCTCCTCGGCGATGGTCGATCCGTCCGAACCGGGGAGCGAGGCGGCGCAGAAGCTGCCGAAGCCGTGCGTGGGATAGATCACGGCCTGCCCGGGCAGCATCGCGGCCAGCCGCCGGGCCGAGGCGTGCTGTGCCGCGGCGAGGGCCGGCGCGTACTCGGCGCCGAGCAGATCGGGGCGCCCGGTCGACCCGTGCAGCAGCGAGCCGCCGGTGAACACCGCCAGCACCGCGCCGGCGGCTGTGTCCTCCAGCGCATAGGACAGGTGGGTGAACGTATGCCCGGGCGTGGCGATCACCCGGACCCGCATGGAGTCCCCGACGTCCACCTCGTCCCCGTCGGCGATCGCAACCCGGCCGAACGCCACCTCGTCGGCGCCGTTCACGTGATACGCGGCACCGGTCGCGCGGGCCAGCGCGAGGCCGCCGGTCAGGTAGTCGTTGTGAATGTGGGTTTCGAACACGTGGGTCACGGCGATCCCGCGGCTGGCGGTCAGGGCCAGCACCCGGTCGATGTCCCGCTGCGGATCGATGACCAGCGCGACCTCCCCGTCGGTAACCAGATAACTGCGGTCGCCGAGCGAAGGCGTCTTGATCGTTGCTATCTCGACCACTGCTTCCCCCAACCGTGCATTACGGGAGCTTCGTTGCGTCCCTGTAGGCCGTTCTAGCGGATATTTCCTGGTCAGGCCATAGTTACCAATCAGCCTGGGTCTGCCGGCCACGCGAATGGCGCCGGCGCCGGACTAGCTGACCGCCGCGGCCTGCACCGGCCGGTGCGCCTGCACCTGGCAGCCGACGGACGCGTCGACGCCGACATTGCCGTGCTGGCCACCGGCAACCGGCCGCCCGCTGCGCCCTGCCCGGTCCCGGACACGCCCCGCTACGTCGGCGATGCCCGGCAGCCCGGCGCCCTGGACGGTGTCGCCGACGGCAGCCCGGTGGTGGTTCTGGGAACGGGCCTGACCATGCTGGACGTCGCGATCACGGTGACCGGGGCACACCGGGGCACGACCGTGCACGCGGTATCCCGGCACGCGGTCACCGAGGCTCCCGGCGGCCTTCGTGTCCGGGTCGAGCGGGATGGGCGGACGGCCGAGATCGCGGCCGGCTGGCTGAAAGGGTGGGGAAGGGTGGGGAAGGCGGGAAGGAGCGGGGAAGGCGGGAAGGGTGGGGAAGGGCGCGAAGAGCGGGACGAGCGGGAAGAGTCGAAGGGAAGGTGCGGGGTGTCAGCTCCGGTCCGGATCGTTACGGTCGTCGGCAACCCACGCCCGGAGTCGCGCACGCACGGCCTGGCGCGGACGCTCGCGGCCGAGCTCGCGCGCGCCTTGCCGGACGCGACCGTCGGCGAGGCGGACCTGGCTGTGCTGGGGCCGGGAGTCCTCGACCAAGCCGACGACGGGGCAACGGCGGCCGTCGGCGAGGTGCTCGCGGCCGACGTGCTGGTGATCGCCAGCCCGACCTACAAGGCGACCTATTCGGGCCTGCTGAAGGCGTTCCTGGACCGGCTCGCCACCGGCAGCCTGACCGGGAAGACCGCCGTCCCGTTGCTTCTTGGCGGCGCACCCAACCACCAGCTTGCGGTCGACGTGCACTTCACCCCGCTGCTGCTGGAGCTCGGCGCGGCCGTCCCGGTGCGTGGCCTCTTCGTGCTCGAGTCCGATGTCGACGGCTTTCCCGCGTTCGCGGCGAAGTGGGCCGCGGCGAATGCCACGGCGCTGGCCCGCTAAGCCCGCAGCAGGCTTATCTCGAAGTCGACGGCCCGGAACGGGTTCGCCAGGCCGAACTGTTCGGCGCGTTCCGGGTCATCGATCTCGGGGAACGCACGGACCAGGCTCTCCTTGACCCCGAACACCGCATCGGAGTCCAGGTACGGGCTGTCGTCGGCGAACAGGTGCGTGGTCACGGTCGCGTAACCGGGCGCCGAGACGATGAAGTGGATGTGCGCCGGGCGGTACGGGTGCCGCGCCATGGCCTCGAGCAGCCGGCCAACCGGGCCGTCCACCGGGATCGGGTAGTACCGCGGCACGATCGTGCGGAACCAGAACCGGCCGTCGGCGTCGGTGGTGAACAGCCCGCGCAGGTTGCCGTCTTCCGATGGAGCCGAGGGCCGCTGCACGTCGTAGAAGCCCTCGGCGTCCGCGTGCCAGACGTCGACCTGCGCGTCCGGTACCGGCTCTCCGGCCGGGCCGGTTACCCGCCCGGTCACCAGGCAAGGATCCCCGGGCATCCCGAGGCTGATGTCGGCGCCGAGCTCACGCGGCGGGGAGTCCACGACGTGAAACGGGCCGGTCACGGTCGACTCGGTCGCGGCGCCGACGGCCCGGTGGTTGATGGTCTCCACCAGCATCGAGACGCCGAGCACGTCGGAGAGCAGGATGAACTCCTGCCGCGTGTCGTCGCACTTGTGGCCGGTGGCCGTGAGAAACGCGATCGCCTCCGCCCACTCGCGCTCGGTGAGCTCGACATCCTTGATGAACGCGTGCAGGTGCCGGACCAGCGACCCCAGGACCTGCCGGACGCGAGGATCGGGGGAGCCGGCCAGGCTGGCGCACACGACCTCGGCTGACCGCTCCTCGCTGAAGAGCTCACCCAGGTCCGGCTTTGCCGAGCGTTCGGTGCTCATCCGCGATCACTCCCGGTGCGATTCTCCGGCGGCTGGCGCGCCGATGATGTCGTCACAATAGCTCCGAGCGGCCCGGCAGCCAGGAGGCGCTGACCCGGTCACGATCGTCGATGTCACCGCCGCGGAGTAGGCTCGGCAGCGGTGCGGGAGGGCACCGCCGGGTCCGCGGGAAGGACTGAGTCCGCTGCAGCGCGCCGTTGACAGCCAGCTGGTTGACGGCCAGTACGCCGACCGCCCGCAGCTGCGGCCGGTCCTCGACGCGGTCCTCGTCGCGGCGTCCGCGCTTGGCCCGGTGACCGTGGCGGCACGTAAGACCTGCGTCAGCCTGGTCTCGCCCCGGCGCACGTTCGCCGCGGTGCAGGCCACGACCAAGAGCCGGGTGGATCTGGGCCTGCGGCTCGATGGCTTGTCGCCCGCTGGCCGGCTGCTCGCTGCCAGGAACATCGCCAGCGGCTCGATCAATCTCCGCATCGCGCTCGGTGATCCCGCGGAGGTCGATGAGGAGGTGGTCGGCTGGCTGCGGCGGGCTTACGACGAGAGCGTGGCCGAGCCAGGTCCGCGTCGCCCGCCCCGGCGGCCGGCACCGGTGGTGGGGACGCTGAACGTGCTGATCGACGGGTTCGACCTGCCCGGGCTGACCTGCCACCCGGAACCGAACGGCACCGTGCACCGCAGCGTGCACGTAGCGCTGACCGGCCGCGACAAGGCCCGGCCCTATCTGGACCTGCCCGGCCGTGGCGGCGCGCAGGCCCTCGAGCCGGTGCCCGGCGACGCCCCGTCGGCCCGCTGGGAGCTCCCGGTGACCGTCCGCCGCGGCGACGACGGCCTGGACTTCGGCGGCCCGTTCGTGCGCGGGGCTCGTGACGACCGCCACCTGGGCCTGGCCTGGGGCGACGTACCCGGCGACGGCACGTTGCGGCTCTTCCGCGGGGCCAAGCTCCGCCTCGTCGATGTGGAGCCGGGCGTGATCGAGGCGGCCATGCGCCCGGGCCACCGGCTCGTCGCCAGGATCCGCCTGACGGACGCCAACGGCAACCCGGTCTGCGCCCGGGTCCACCCCCCGGCCCTGACCTGGTCGGTGCAGAAATGCGGGTGACGAGCCGCAACGCACGGTTCCAGCAGTGGGCCGCGCTGCTGGACAACCGCGCCAAGCGGCAGCGCAGCGGCGAGTTCATCGTCCAGGGCGTGCGGCCGATCACGCTGGCGTTGCGCAACGGGTGGCCGATCCGGGTTCTGCTGTACAACGCGGACGCCGAGGCGTCGCGGTGGGCGCGGGAGACGCTCGATGCGGTTGCCGCGACGAAGATCGCGGTGTCGGCCGAGCTGATGCGGGAGCTGGGTGAGAAGGACGAAGGACCACCAGAGCTGCTGGCAGTGGCCGAGCTGCCCGCCGACGACCTGGCCCGGATCCCGGTGGGCCCCGCCATGCTCGATGTCGTCGCCGACCGGCCGGCCAGCCCGGGGAACCTGGGTACGCTGATCCGGTCGGCGGACGCGTTCGGGGCGTCCGGGGTGATCGTCACCGGTCACGCGGCCGACCCCTACGACCCCCGGTCCGTGCGGGCCAGCACCGGCTCGCTGTTCTCCCTGCCGGTGGTCCGGGTCGCGTCGCACCGGCCGGTGCTGGACTGGGTCGCGGCGATCCGGGATGGCGGAGTTGGCGTTCGCCTGGTCGGCACCGACGAGCACGGCGGGCTGGATGTCACCGGGGTCGACTTCACCCGGCCGACGCTGCTGCTGGTCGGCAACGAGACGGCCGGGCTCAGCGCGGCCTGGCGCGAGGCGTGCGACGAGCTGGCCAGGATCCCGATGCTGGGCACGGCCAGCTCGCTGAACGCTGCCATGGCCGCGTCGATCGCGCTGTACGAGTCGGCCAGGCAGCGAATCGTCGCATGGGCATGACCGGCTGCGCCGTGTCCGCGCCTCGGCGGCGAGGGCGCGCCACCTGAGGAGCGTCGGCGACGCGAGGGTCGCCGCGTGCTCACGAGCGGCCACCAATCAGCCAGCTCATGATGTTCGCCCCACTTCGGCTTGCGGACTGCGCGCAGCGGTGCAGACTGAAACGGAGGCGGTGCGAGATGTTCGAGAGGTTTACCGACCGGGCGCGGCGGGTCGTGGTCCTGGCTCAGGAAGAGGCCAGGATGCTGAACCACAACTACATCGGCACCGAGCACATCCTGCTCGGGCTGATCCACGAGGGTCAGGGCGTCGCTGCCCAGGCGCTGACGTCGTTAGGCATCAGCCTGGAGGCGGTGCGCCAGCAGGTCGAGGAGATCATTGGCCAGGGGCAGGAGGCGCCGTCGGGGCACATCCCGTTCACGCCCCGGGCCAAGAAGGTGCTGGAGCTGTCGCTGCGTGAGGCGCTGCAGCTCGGCCACAACTACATCGGCACCGAGCACATCCTGCTCGGCCTGATCCACGAGGGTGAGGGCGTCGCCGCCCAGGTGCTGGTCCGGCTCGGCGCCGACCTGAACCGGGTCCGGGTCCAGGTCATTCACCTGGTTCACAGCGAAAAGGGCGACCGGCCAACGCGCGTCGCGGCCGCCGCCGAGCCGGTGCGGCTGCGGGCCCAGGGCGAGCACTGGGTCGCCGAGCTGCTGTCCACGCTCGCCAAACTGACCGACCGGATAGAAGCGATCGAGCGCCACCTGGGCATCACCGAGGGCACCAGCCCAGAAGCCCCAGCCCGCGAGGCACGGCCGCCTGGCAAACCGGAGGCCGTCGGCGGGCCAGAGCCGACCGCCCAACCCGAGCCACCCGGCGAACCCGAGCCACCCGGCGAACCCGAGCCACCCGGCGAACCCGAGCCACCCGGCCGGGCAGAGTCAGCTGACCAGCCCCAGCCCGCGATCCCAGAAGCCCCACCCACTTCGCCCGGCGGCACCGCGGGGGCCGAGGACGGTTAACGACACCGGGCGGCTGACTCGCGCACGATCTAGCGTCAGCCGCTCGGTCGGCTCCAGGATTTAGCCCACGCAGGAGAGGTAACACCAGGCCCAGGCGACAGCGTCAATCGCCCGCCCGCAAAATAGAGGCGAGGAAACTTGCGGAATCATATTACTACAGGTGGCTCAGAGTTAGAGGGCCGTTTGGCGATATTGGCGGATGGGTAGAACCCATGTCTTGCGCTTTCGCCTTCTTTGCGAATCTAAATGATCCAGGCGTTGGCATGATATTCAATGATGAAGATGTTATAACGAACGTTTGTCGAGACTGAAAAAAGGAAATATTATAACTGTAATTGGGCAGGTCGAACTCATCGATAAATCTATTGTAGTAATTACTAACTGTGAATTTGAGTCCGTATCCTTGTGAACTGAAGTCAGCAGTTCGCAGCTAGACCCGTACGCTTTATGCGCCCGAGGAACCTTAGCCCGGCAGCCATGCTGCCTGCCTCGGGAATGTGGTCCGGGCCGGGGCTCACGGATCAGCAACGATCACCCAGACCACTTTTCAGGTCGTCCCTACCGCTGTGGGTGCGACGGCCGGACTGTCCGGGAGCATCAGCCTGGCGAGCGTTGACGGTACCGCTGACGTGCTGCACACCGACGCTGTCCCAGAAGGTCACACCACGGAATCACGATCACTAGTCCGCGCGGCAGCGACTCTAAGGACAAGCCCGGCCCCGCACTCGGCTTCACTTCCGGGGCATGGACAGCGTTCGTCCAGGCCATCAAGCATGGCGAGTTTGATCTCTGACCGAAGCAGTCCGCCTGCGATCTAGTGTGCCGCGCCAGGCATCGTTTGCCTCGGCGCGAATGGCGCAGACCCGGCGATCTGGGGCAGTTCAACTCGGAGCGATACCGTGCGGTTCTGTAGCCTCAGAACCCCAGTCCCCCTAGCGCGGCCGCCGGACTACGACCAGAGCTCGGCCCGGCGCGACCACCAGGCCTCGGCGGCGGTTATCGCGCCTTCGGCCTCGCGGATGCCGTCGCCCACGAGCCCTGCGGTGGCAGCCCAGTGCAGGGGTACAAGGGCTAGAGCCCCGGGGAGCCATCGGTACTCGTCGCGAGTCAACGGTTCCGGAGCCGTGCTTTCGTAGGCGTCGAGCAGTCGTCGCGGCTCGAGCAATTCGCCGCTCGGTGCGACCTGGTGCAGGCTGCCCCCGATGTCGTACAGCCGCTCCCTGACCCTCGCGAAATCCAGGTCGAAGGTGGCCCATGAGCCGTCTGACAGTTCTCCCGCGTTGCCCAATTTGTAGTCCCCATGAATCGGAGCGCATGGCAGTTCGACCTCCTTCCGGAGCTTGGAGAGCTCGCCAGTCAGTTGGCGCATCCGATGCACGACCGGCTCGCTACGGGGTCCTAGCCTGCGGCGTGTGAAGCCGACCGAGTAACGCAGTTGGCCGAAGGTTCTGTGGTCGTCGAGGGGTTCGGGCGGACTGGGCTCCCAGACTGCTTTGAGCGCAGTGTGAACGCGTCCGAGCTCCTCGAATAGGCGGACGTAGGAGTCCTCGTCCGTCCGTGGCTGCACGTGATCGATGAACTCCTCAAGCTCAGCCCAACGATCAGCGACCCTCAGGAGGTCGCAGCCGGAAATCGGAATCGGCCGAGCGACGCGGACTTGCGTCCGCTGGAGCCGTTCCCGCAAGCGCCGCAGTCCCGCGACTCGCCCGCGGCGGACCCAGGGCCTGTGAACCCGGAGGACAACCGGCGGCTCAGCGTCTATCCGCAGGTTGAGGTTGAATTCACCGCCGATGTCTGCCCATCCGGCCCCGCGCGCGACGCGGTCGATCAGGGCCGAGACGGCCGGATCATCTGGGCTGGCTCTAGGTCCAAACCAGCGCGGCAAGGCAGGGGGAGAGGCCGAAGCTTCGATTCCGGTCATGGCAATGGCCCGCCAGCGCACCCCGACGGAGGGTCCGCCGGCGAACCCATCCTCCTCGACGCGGGTCGATCGTGCCACGCATGTGCCGGTAGGCGACAGGGCGACGTTGGATGACGCGGCACTAGCTGGTGTCAGATGGCCCACGCCGCGCAGCGTGGCCGTGGGCTATCTGTCCTGTGGGCTGCGTGTGCTGCGGCGGGCTACAGGGGTTACAGCGCCGCATTCACCACGCCTCCCAGGCGACGTCCTATTACTACGATCATGAAGCGGCGGGTGTCGCGAGGCCGTAGATGCGCTGGGCTGTGCCGCTGAAGATCGCGGACTTCTCGGCCTCGCTCAGGTCGGCGGTGAGGGCGCTTGCCGCCGCGCATACGCCGGCGTAGCCGACGTGCATCGTGCTGACCGGCCAGTCCGAGCCGAACATGAGCCGGTCTGGGCCGAAGCCGGCCATTGCGATCTCGTAGTGCGGCCGCAGTAGCGCGTCCGCCAGGTCCGCCCGGCCGGGTGGCAGCTCGCCGAGGAAGCCGGAGAACTTGCCCACCGTGTTCGGCAGCGCGGCGAACGCGCGGAACGTGTTCGCCCACGACTCGTCGACCCCGGAACCGATCTCCGGATTGCCGAGATGGTCGAGCACGAAGGCCAGCTGCGGCGTCGAGGCCGCGGCGGTGACGGCCGCCCGAAGCTGCGGGCCGGCCGCGACCACGTCATAGACGAGCCCGGCGTCGGCCACCGCGGCCAGCCCGCGCAGCACGGCCGGCCTGACCAGCCAGTCCGGGTCGGGCTCGGTCAGCACCGTATGGCGGATTCCGACCAGCCGGCCGCCCCCGGGAAGCTGCCGGAGCGCGGCTATGGCATCCGGCACGCCGGGCGCTTCGAGGTCTACCCAGCCGACCACGCCGGCGACCAGGTCGCTGGTCGCGGCGAGAGTGAGCAGTTCGGGCGTCTCCTCCGGCTCGGTGATCGTCTGCACCACGACCGTGGATGTGACCCCCTGGGCAGCGGCCTCGGGTTCGAGGTCGGCGAGCAGGAAGTTCCTGCGCAACGGCTCCAGTCCGGGCTGGTCGAGGAACGGCTGATCATGCACGGACAGATCCCAGACGTGGTGGTGCGCGTCGATGATGGACATGAGCCTCACAGACCGAGATCGTCTAGCTGCTTGTGCAGGTCGGCCCGCGGGCCGCTCGCGGCCGACGCCGGCTTCGGGCGGACGGACCCCTTGCCCGGTCGGGTGCCGCCCTGGCGATCCCTGAATATCCAGCCAGCCGCTACGCCTCCGACCAGCCCGCCGATGTGCGCCTGCCACCCGATTCCAGCATGCGGGAGCAGCACGGTGAACTGGTACGCGAAGCAAAGCGCCATGACGGCGCCGATCAGCATGTCGATCGGGTGCCGGTCGAAGAACCCGCGGACCATGATGTAGCCGAAATACCCGAACACCACTCCGCTCGCGCCGGCGCCGACAGAACCCGGGCTCTCAAAGATCCACGCGCCCAGACCGCTGGTCAGGATGACCAGCACGGTCACGCCGAAGAACTTGGTCACGCCGCGATACGCCGCCAGGAAGCCGAAGATGAACAGCGGGCCCGAGTTCCCCTCGATATGGGCCCAGTTGAAGTGCAGGAACGGGGCGGTCAGGATGTCCGGAAGGCTGGCGGCGTCCCTGGGCGGGATTCCGTACTCGAATGTGAGCTGGTAGTGATCGGCCCAGTTGGCGATCTGGATGATCCACAGGATCGCGAGGAACCCGACCATCACGAACAGGGCCTTGCGCGCTTCGGCGAGCACCGTCTCGGCGTTGCCGCCTCCGACGTCCCACATGCTGCGGCCGGCAGAGCCGCGCGTCGCGCCGCCGGTTACGCCGGGCCGGGTCTGGCCGGACACCGGGCCCGTGCCGCTGGCCTCGGGTCCTGATCCCGGGCTGCTGCTCACCATCACCACCCGTTCGGCCGTCAATTGCTCATCGTAACCATTCGCGGGTCTGTCAGTTGCTTACTGTCACTATCCGGCTCGGCGGACTGCTCACTATCGCCACCGATCGCAGCAGTGATGCCCTCTTTGGAAGTTAACCCATCCAAGGGGCCGTCGGGGGTGGCCCGGCGTGTCGCGGCGGGCCACTTATCCGGGAGTGGTGATCACAACATCGAGCCCTTACGCCGAGTAATTGCTACCTTACGCGTTGCCAAACTGTGATGTGTGAAGCGCAATCCTGTGTTTGCAACACAACTTTTTCTACGGAAGCGCTTGGTCCGCTCCTTCCCTTCTGGCAACGTAGTTCGGCGACGGTACTGGACCCACATGCGTGGTTCTGCCACCTCAAGTCTCCCGGCGCCGCATTGGCCCCATCCGTCACCTGACTCGCTGCCCTGTACCGCAGCGGTCTGTGCGCAGGGCGGTCCGCTCCGCGCGCTTGGCCGACGGAAGGACCGCATTGTCACAGCACCGGAGGCGGGCTCCCGTCAAGCGCCGCGGGCGCAGGCGACTCAGCTTTCTCCTGGTCACGACGATGACCGCGCTCGTGGCAGTTGCTGGCGGCGTCTTGGTCGAGATGCACATGTCCAGCAGCGGCGCCGATCCTGCGGCCGCGGCTCTGGCCGCGATTCCGGCCAGCCACTCCGCCACCCTGCTGGAGAAGGAACGCCAGCAGATGATCCTGGTCGATGCCGCGTCCCAGACGCTGACCATGGTCGGGAACCCGAAGATGGCCACGAGCCAGGCTTCCTTGTCCGGCGGGTCCAGCGGATCCAACGGAAGCAGCGGTTCCGACTCGATGCTCGTGAACATGCCGCCGCCCGACCCGGGCACGGCTCAGTCCACTGCGTTCGGCCTGCTCTCCTCGTACGGGTTCGCCAGCTCGCAGTGGGGCTGCCTGGATGACCTTTGGCAGCGCGAGAGTGGCTGGGTCTACAACGCCGAGAACGCCAGTGGCGCATACGGCATCCCGCAGGCTCTGCCGGGATCCAAGATGGCCAGCGCCGGTCCTGATTGGCAGACCAACCCGACCACGCAGATCAAGTGGGGACTCGGGTACATCAAGTCGGTGTACGGCGATCCCTGTGGTGCGTGGTCGCACGAGGAAGCAGACGGCTGGTATTAGGAGGCGCCGTTTCGCGCCCCTTCCGCGTCGCCTTTTCCGCCGTCTTTCCCTTTCCCGGGCTACTTTGACAGGCCGGAATGCGGTTCGGGCCGGTCGCTCAATGGGAGAACGGCTGCGTTAGCTGTGAGTAGCCGAATCGCTACCCAGGATCGCTAAGGCGCTGCCTTGGCAGCATCGTGAATGGCCTCGTCACAGGCTATGTCGGTCGCGTGAAGTTATCAATCATGTGCGACTTGTGATCACACAGCCGGCCCGATTGGCCACCTCCAGCCAATCCTGAGAAATGGACAAAATAGATTAAACATCTCCGGAGGTGGATGGCCGTGCTGTGATATACGTCATACGGATTTCGAGCCGTTTCTGGCGCCAGTGGCCGAGATTCTTGGGCAATGTGGATGCCGAAGCACCCAGCGTGCATGACGGCTGCCTCCGAGTGGCCCGGTCGCCCTGATCTCGCGTCAAGTCCTGTACGCCGCTGCACGCCCCGGATCGACGGTGGCTTGGCAGTGCGGTTTTGGGTGGAAGCCGAGCGCGCATCGCGCGCCCGACCAAGGGCTCCTATTGTCCGGCATACGACGTCGTACACCCCTGCACGGAAAACCCTCAAAGCTCACGATGGCAGTAACAGGCTCGACCGTCCTCACCGCGGCGGCGGCCTCCGGGGTGGTGGCCTTCTGGCCAGCCGCCGCCGCATCCCAGTCGGCTGCAATCCCGTCAGCGGCTATACAGCAGGTCGGCAACTCGGCCAAGCTGGACGGCGCAGGAACGCTAGCCCCGCAAGTCCAGATCTCCAAGGTCATGTCTGCTCTGCGGCAGGACCAAAGCACCGTGCTCGTCGCGCAGCAAACTGCTGCCCGGCAGGCGGCGCACCGGAAACAAGAGGCCGCACGCAAGGCCGCAGCCGAGGCGGCCGCGGACCAGGCGGCGCAGGAGCAGGCGGCGCAGGAGCAGGCGGCGCAGGAGCAGGCGCAGCAGCAGCCTGAGCAGCAGAGTCAGGCCTCGCCACCGCCTGCCCCGGCGCCTTCGGGCTCGGCGCAGCAGATCGCAATGGGCATGCTCGGGTCGTACGGCTGGTCATCCGGCCAGTTCTCCTGCCTGGTCTCGCTGTGGAATCAGGAAAGTGGCTGGAACGTCTACGCCACCAACGCGGCTTCCGGTGCCTACGGGATCCCGCAGGCCCTGCCCGGGTCGAAGATGGCCAGCGCAGGCGCTGACTGGCAGACCGACGCCGCCACCCAGATCCGCTGGGGACTGAGCTACATCAAGTCCCTGTACGGATCGCCGTGCGGCGCGTGGGCGCACGAGGAGGCCGACGGCTGGTACTGAGCTGAGGCACTCTGGCAAATAGGTGACGGGACCCGGCTGGCAGCCCCCGCAATGCCAGCCGGGTCCCGTTCGTCCGGGTCGGCACAGCCAGCCGGCGACGTCAGCGGCTGGAACGTCAGCATCGCCCGGCGGAAGACCGTCAGCGCCCAGCTGAAGACGGGTGACGGCCCCGAGACGGCGAGCTCGTAGGCTTGCGTCCCGGCCGACGTCGGGACGCTGACCAGCCACTGCAGGACATCGACGCGCTTTGTGCCGCCCTGCAGCCAGCTGAACCGCCACGCCGCGTCCGGCTGGCCCAGCAACGTTCCGGGCCTGATCGCGACGAGCCGGTACCCCGGGTACAGATCCTGCCGGAGCGCCTGCACCTGCAGGTAAGCGGCTTCCCGCAGCGGCTCGGGATAGGTGAACGACTCCAGGCTGATCTCGATGTAGGCACGCCCAGATGGCGGTCGCAAGTAGCTGACGAGGCCTTGCGTGGTCAGCTGCCAGCGCGCTGGGACCGCCACCTTGAATCCGGCCGCCGTGCCGCTGCTGGCCGCCGTGACCTGGAACCACTGGTAACCGGCGGATGGGGCGCCGCCACCGCTGTTCGCGGAGCTGCTTCCCGATGCCGGGTTGTCGCCGCTGCCCAATGATGCCGTGCTCCGGCCACCGGTCCCGGTCCCCGTGCTTGCGGCGCCGTGCGCCGCCCGGCCGCCCGTCCCGCTGCCGTGGACCGCCGGCGCCGGCGGCGGGTCCGGGTCACTGGCCGCGCTCGGCGACCGCGGGTACACCGCGTAGCCGATGAAGGCGGCCGCTGCCATCGCGACCGCCAAGGCCGCGGCCACTAGGGCTCGCCCGGGCCCCCGTGACCGCGGTTGAGCAGGCCCGGCGGCCGGGGGGTTGGCCGCCGGGGGACTGGAGGCCGGGGGACTGGAGGCCGGGGGACTGGAGGCCGGGGGACTGGAGGCCGGGGGACTGAAGGCCGGGGGGCCAGAGGCCGGCGGACCGGGCAGGCCCGCCGCCACCGGCTGGTCCAGGAACTCGGGCAGGTCGGCCGACGCTGGCAGGTCGGCAGGCGGCGGCATCGGCGGGAACTCCCGGACATCGGCGAACGCGGGGTAGCCGGGCGCGGCGAAGCCACCGGGGAACGCCGGTTCGGAATAGGCCTGCGCGGCCGCGTCGTTCAGCAGCCTGGCGGTCGTGGCAACGTCGGGGCGCCGCGCCGGGTCGATCTGCAGCAGCGCGTCGATGACGGGGCCGAGCGGGCCTGCCGACGGGGCCCGCGGGGCGAGTTCGCTGGCCACCCCGGCGAAGATCGCAGCCGAACCGCCCGGCCGATCGAACGCGCCGCGGCCCTCCACCGCCGTATAGAGGGTGGCACCGAGTGACCACAGATCAGAGGCGGGAGTCGCCGCCTCGCCGCGTACCCGCTCGGGCGCGGTGTACCCCGGCGTCCCGAACACCATCCCGACCTGGGTGAGCGCGGGATCGCCCGGATAGGTGGCGATGCCGAAGTCGGTCAGCTTCACGGCGTTGTCGGCGGCGACGAGCACGTTGCCCGGCTTGACGTCCCGGTGCAGCACGCCGGCCGCGTGCGCGCACTCCAGCGCGCTCAGCAGCTGCTGGCCGACCTGCGCCGCCTGAAGCGGCCGGAGCGGGCCGTCTTCGGCGATCAGCCCGTCGAGCGACCTCGCCTGGACGAGCTCCATCACGATCCAGGGACTGCCGTCGTCTTCGACCACGTCGAAGACCGTGACGACGCCCGGGTGGTTCAGCCGGGCCGCGGCCTTGGCCTCGCGCAGCGTCCGCTGGTAGACGCTGTCGTTGTCGGCGGCGGCCCGGACCTCCTTGACCGCGACCTCCCGGGCGAGCAGCTCATCCCTGCCGCGCCAGACGACCCCCATGGCCCCGCGGCCGATAGGCTCCTGCAGCCGGTAGCGCTCAGACACCAGGCGCCCTGCGGTGGCGGCCGTCGCGTTGTGCATGGCCCGGACGCTATCGCCGTTCCCAGCGATAATCCTGTGAGCCAGTTGTGAGTTCACCCGCGGGGGGCTTCGCCCCCCGCAATCCCCCGAAGACCCGCTCCGGGGAGCTCTGCTACTTCGTGCTCGGGCGGGTCATCGCCAGGACGTCGAGCGCGGTGTCTAGCTGCTCCTCGGTGAGATCGCCCCGCTCGACGTGCCCGCGCGAGATCACCACTTCCCTGATCGTCTTGCCGGTTGCCAGCGCTTCGTGCGCGACAGCCGCGGCCGCCTCGTAGCCGAGGAACCGGTTCAGGGCGGTGACGATCGACGGCGAGGACTCAGCGAACCGCCGCATCCGCTCCACGTCGGCGACGATGCCGTCCACGCACCGGTCGGCGAGCAGCCGGGATGCCGAGGCCAGCAGCCTGATCGAGTCGAACAGGTTCTGGCCGATGACCGGCATCATCACGTTCAGCTCGAAGTTGCCGGCCGCGCCGCTGAACGCGACCGCCGCGTCGTTTCCGATTACCTGGGCGCAGACCTGGCAGACGGCCTCACAGATCACCGGGTTGACCTTCCCCGGCATGATCGACGAACCGGGCTGCAGGTCCGGGACCCGGATCTCAGCCAGCCCGGTCAGCGGTCCCGAGTTCATCAGCCGCAGATCGTTGCAGATCTTGTACTCCGAGACCGCGATCGAGCGGAGCACGCCGCTGGCCGCGACCAGCGCGTCCCGCGCCCCGGCTGCCTCGAAATGGTCACGGGCCTCGGTCAGCGGGAGGCTCATGTCCCCGGCCAGGTGGGCGATCACCGCGGCGGCGAACCCGCGTGGCGCGTTCAGCCCGGTGCCAACCGCGGTGCCGCCCAGCGGCAGCTCGCCGATGTCGGGCACGGTCTCGGCGATCCGCTCGGCGCCGTGCCGGACCGCCGCCGCGTACCCGCCGAACTCCTGGCCCAGCGTGACGGGCGTGGCGTCCATCAGGTGGGTCCGGCCGCTCTTGACCACGTCGGCGAACTCGGTCGCCTTGGCGCCCAGCGCCGCCGCCAGCCGGTCGAGCGCGAGCAGCAGCGACTGCTTGATCAGCCGCGCCGCGGCGATATGGATGGCCGACGGGAACACGTCGTTGGACGACTGTGACGCGTTCACGTGATCGTTCGGGTGCACCGGCCTGCCCAGGCGCCTCGTGGCCAGGGTCGCGATGACCTCGTTGGCGTTCATGTTCGACGAGGTCCCCGAGCCGGTCTGGAACACGTCGATCGGAAACTGGTCGTCGTAGTCGCCGCGCGCCACCTCGGCGGCCGCGTCGTGGATCGCCTCGGCCATGTCCGGCTCGAGCACGCCGAGCCTGCCGTTGACCGTCGCCGCCGCGCCCTTGATCGAGGCCAGCGCCCTTATCAGCTCCCGCGGCAGCCGTTCGCCTGACACCGGGAAGTTCTCCACGGCCCGCTGCGTGTTGGCGCCCCACAGGGCGTCCTCGGGCACGAGCACCTCGCCCATCGAGTCGTGCTCGCTGCGGAATCCCGGCTTCGCGTCGGTCATCGCGGGCCCCCGATGGTCAGCAGCGGCTGCCTTGGCGCGGTGACGTCCGCGAAGAAGTCGTTGCCCTTGTCGTCGACGATGATGAACGCGGGGAAGTCGCGGACCTCGATCCGCCAGACCGCCTCCATGCCAAGCTCGGGGTACTCGAGCACCTCGACCTTGGTGATGCACTCCCGTGCCAGCTTGGCGGCGGCGCCGCCGATCGACCCCAGGTAGAACCCGCCATGTTTGCGGCAGGCCTCGGTGACCGGGGCCGACCGGTTCCCCTTGGCCAGCATCACCAGCGATCCGCCCGCGGCCTGGAACTCGTCCACGTAGGAATCCATCCTCCCGGCCGTGGTCGGCCCGAACGACCCCGACGCGTAGCCCTCGGGTGTCTTGGCCGGCCCCGCGTAATACACGGCGTGGTCCCGGAGGTAGGTCGGCATCGGCTCGCCCCTGGCCAGGCGTTCCGAGATCTTGGCGTGGGCGATGTCCCTGGCCACGACCATCGGGCCGGTCAGCGCGAGGCGCGTCTTGATCGGGTACCTGGACAGCTCGGCCCGGATCTCGTCCATCGGCCGGGACAGGTCGATCCGCACGACATCGGCGTCGAGTTCCTCTTCGCTGGTGTCCGGCAGGTACTGCGCCGGGTCCGTCTCGAGCCGCTCGAGGAACACCCCGTCGCGGGTGATCTTGCCGAGCGCCTGGCGGTCCGCCGAGCAGGACACCGCGATCGCCACCGGACAGGATGCCCCGTGCCGGGGCAGCCGGATCACCCGGACGTCGTGGCAGAAGTATTTGCCACCGAACTGGGCGCCGATCCCGGCCCGGCGCGTGATCTCCAGCACCTGCTCCTCGAGTTCGGTGTCGCGGAACCCGTGCGCGGCGGCCGAACCGGCCGTTGGCAGCGTGTCCAGGTATCTCGCCGACGCGTACTTGGCGGTCTTCAAGGCGAACTCAGCGCTGGTCCCGCCCACGACGATCGCGAGGTGATACGGGGGGCACGCGGCGGTGCCGAGCGAACGGATCTTCTCCTCGAGGAACCTGGCCATGGCGCCGGGGCTGAGTACCGCCTTGGTCTCCTGGTACAGGTACGACTTGTTCGCCGAGCCGCCGCCCTTGGCCATGAATAGGAACTTGTACGCGTCCCCGCCGGTCGCGTACAGCTCGATCTGGGCCGGCAGGTTGCTGCCGGTGTTCTTCTCCTCCCACATGGTCAGCGGCGCGAGCTGGGAGTAGCGCAGGTTCAGCTTGGTGTAGGCGTCATAGACGCCGAGGGCGATGTGCTGCTCGTCGCGCCCGTCGGTGAGCACCTGCTGGCCGCGCTTGCCCATCACGATCGCGGTACCGGTGTCCTGGCACATCGGCAGCACGCCGCCCGCCGCGATGCACGCGTTCTGCAGCAGGTCGCGAGCCACGAACCGGTCGTTCCCGCTCGCCTCGGGGTCGTCCAGGATCGACCGGAGCTGGCGCAGGTGCCCGGGCCGCAGCAGGTGCGCGATGTCCCGCATCGCGGTCTCGGTGAGCAGCGCGAGCACGTCCGGCTCGACCTCGATGAAATCCCTCCCGAACGCGGAGCGCGCGCTGATCCCGTCGACGGTGAGCTGGCGGTATTCGGTGGTGTCCTCGCCGAGCGGCAGCAGGTCGGCATAGCGAAATTCGGGCATGCGTCTCATCGTAGATCGGCGGTTGATGTGGCCGGGGGCGGCCGGCACGTCGCATGGGATGCGGGGACAGCCTGCATGTAGCCGGCGGTTCTGGGTAGCTGGGGGTCCGGATCTGGCTCAGCCAGGAGTGGGGAAGCGAGGTTGCGACATGACGAGCGTTCCCGATGTCAATATAAACGGTGTCGATATGAGCGAGGCGGCACGGCAGCTGGAGCTGACGGTGCACGACGCGCAGGTGGCCTACGACTGCGTCGGCTTGGGGAACCTTGAGCGCGCGCACGAGCACGCGATCACCGCGCGCATCGCTGCCGACTCTGCCGAGCACCTGCTGCGCGCCGCGCTGGAAGCGGGCGTGAGCGGCGAGGCCGCCAGCGAAGCCATCCTGGAGTAGCCAGCCTGCCCTGGCGCTCTGCTATTTAGCCAGCTCACCTGGCCAGGCGGGGGAGCAGAAGGGTCGGCTCGTCCAGCACGAGCAGCCTAGGCGCGCTGACCAGGGCCTGGGCGGTCCGTCGGAGAGGCGTAGCAGCGCGGGCACGGCGCGAGCGTGCTGATCGTGTTCGGCGCTACCCGGAGTTCCACAGCAGCTTCGGCAACGGTAAGCCCGGGCCGCGCGGCGGCCAGCCGCAGCAACTCCGACTGGGCCGGCGGCAGCGGCTGTTGCGTCCGCGCCTGGCGGGCGGCACGGCGGGCGGTCCTGCGGATCACGCTGATCGCGGTGAACAGCTCGGCGGCCGCGGCCTGGCCAGGCGGCAGGGTTTCGTCCGGGCCGGGCCGTTCGGGCTGAACCACGACCGGGGCGTGCTGTCCGCCGAGGTCACGGCCAGCAATATCGTTCACAGAGCTAACTATATAATGCGTGCGCGCCTGCGCGAGTGGCGTCGCCACCGGCGGCATGCGCGCACACTCGAATGGCGTCGCCACGGGCTTTATCAGCTACGGGTTTTGCCAGCCCGGATCATCTCCAGCGCCTGCCCCAGGCGGCGCTGCCGGGTCTGCTCCTGCTTGGCATCGGTGATCCAGCGCGCGTACTCCTTGCGGTGCGTGAACGCCATGCGATCGAAGGACGCCTTGGCTTCCGGGTCCGCGGCAAGCGCCGCCGCGAGCGCCTCGGGAACCTCAACCTCGCGCGGCGCCGTATCGAGTTCCACGGTCACGTCAACCTCGTCACCGGCCTCGGCGCCTGCGCCCCGGCGCACCTCCTTGCTCAGGCCCAGCAGGAACTCGCCGCCCATGCGGACCACGGCCGTGCGCCACGTATACCCGTTGACGGTCGCCACGACCGGGAATCTCTTGGCACCTTCGCCCACGGCCGCCACCTGGGCGTCGTCGAGGATCACGGCCGCTGCGGGACCACGGGGCTGCAGTTGCGTCTTGAAGTGGACTACTCCCATGCACCCATCCTGGCCCAGCGGGGCCGGGCTGCCTCTACCAGCCGGGCTCGCGGTCACGCAGCGTTCTGGCATCAGGCGCCCGTGATGTCATAGCTGAGCAGGTCGCCCGGCTGGCAGTCGAGCACTCCGCAGAGCCGCGTCAGGGTGCTGAACCGGATGGCCCTGGCGCGGCCGTTCTTCAGGATCGACAGGTTGACTACGCTGACGCCGACCCGTTCGGATAGCTCGGTCAGGGTCATGCCCCGGTCGGCGAGGAGCTTGTCGAGGTGGATGGCGATGGCATGGTCATCCGGGGTCGTGGGCGGCACTACACCGTCCCCTCGAGATCGGCACGCATGCCGGCACTGACCCGCATGATGCGGGCGAAGATGATCAGGCCGAGGCCGAACCATTCCACCGGCCACGACCACCCCCAGAACGCGGGCCAGTGGAACCAGTCGACGTGCCAGGTGACCAGCAGGGTGAGCAGGTTCAGCTGGGCGAACCCTCCGGCCAGGCCGGCCACCACCCCGCCGGCCAGCAGCCACCAGCCAAGGGACAACACCAGCCGGGCGGCCTGGGCGGTGTACACCCCGTCACGGGCGACGGCACGCGCCAGCCGCATCACGAGGTAGAGCGTGCCGACCCGCAGCAGGCCAGCTGGCAGCAGGGTAACCGCGAAGGCCAGGGCCTGCCCGGCGGTGGGATGGGCGCTGCCCAGGATCGCGCCGTTCCAGCTGGCCTGCACGCCGGGGGCAAGGCCGGAATGAATGAGCGCGCTGCCAGTGTGCTGCAGCAATGGTGGCGCGATGGTCACCCAGACGCGCGGCGCCAGGCCGGGCTGAGAGTTCAGGGTGGGGCCGAACAGGACTCCGCTTCGGGTCAGGGCCAGGATCACCTGGAGCGAGATGAGGACCACGAAGAACCAGAACACCCAGGTGGTCGCCGTGGCGAGCCGGTCCAGGGTGGCGAGTCGTTGCAGCCGGCTGTGCGGCGCCGTTGTGGATGCGGACATCGGAGGGCCTCGCTTATCGATTATCGTTAATATCGATAAGCGTAAACAACGAAAATCGTTATGGCAAGTCCCTCACCCGGCTACCTCAGCCAGCTGTGCTCACTGGTCACGCAGCCGCTCGCTGCGCCCCTGCAGCCTGTCAATCAACTCGGACGCCTGGGCCTTAGACAGGTTCTCTGGCACCTCTTCGCCCGCTTCGCGGGCCAGCGTGCGCAGGTAGGACTCCTGCGGCGCCGTCATAGGCTCATCGCCGGTCGTCCAGTCCTGCGGATCCTTCTCGAGCGGCCCGTGACTCATCGGCATCTCCTCTTGACGCATGAGCCGACGCACTACCCGGGCCTGGGCGCGCCAATCCCTGATTCGAGAAATTAATCGAATGCGTGTTCCATGACGGCGCGGGACGCGAGTCACCCTAGACACGGGGAGGGAGTCAGCCTAGACAGATGCCAGGGCGTCCAGGGTAGCTGTGGTCGCGGGGTCGAGGTCCACCCGGGAGGCGGCCATGTTCTCCTCGAGGTGGGCGACGCTGGCCGTGCCGGGGATCAGCAGGATGCGCGGATCGTGGTGCAGCAGCCATGCCAGGCCGACCTGGGCGGGTGTGCATCCGAGCGACGTGGCCGCCGCGACCACGGCAGGGTGCTCGGCGACTTTGGGCCTGCCGGGGAATCCCGAGCCGAGCGGGAAGTACGGAACCCACGCGATGTCGTGTTCCGCGCACAGCGCGAGCAGGCCCTCGCCGGAGCGGTCGAGAACGCTGTAGGTGTTCTGCACGCAGGCGACACCCGTGGGAAGCGCCTGGCGGAGCTGCTCCAGGCTGACGTTGCTGAGCCCGATCCCGCCGATCTTGCCCTCGTCGCGCAGCGCGGCCATCTCGGCAAGCTGACTGTCGAGGTCCACGAGCTGGTCGCCCTCGGCCTGGATCCCGGGCGGCCCGTCCAGCCGGCGCAGGTTGACCACGTCCACGCGGTCGACGCCCAGGCTTCGCAGGTTTGCCTCGACTCCGGCGCGCAGCTGCTCGGGTCGCTGGGCCGGGTGCAGTTTGCCATCGGGGTCCTCCTCGGCGCCGAGCTTGCTCACGAGGACCAGGCTGTCCGGGTACGGGCTGAGGGCGGCCCGGATCAGCTCGTTGGCCAGGCCCGCGCCGTAGAAGTGGGCGGTGTCGATGTGGTTGACGCCGAGCTCGGCCGCGCGGCGAAGCACCGAGATAGCCGTCTGCCTGGGCGGAGCGGTGAGCCCGCCCGGGCCGGAGAGCTGCATGGCCCCATAGCCCAGCCGGGCCACGGGCCGCGCGGCGAGGACGCCCATGCCGCCGTTGCTGTCGTTCACCAGTCGATTATGGGGCTCGCTGCCCCTTGGCCGCAGGAACCCCTGGGTCGGTCACTGCCGGTGCTCCCTGCTCGTCGTGCACGTATCGGCCGCCGCGCAGCAGCGAGGCGAATGCGGCGATCACCAGGATGGCCATCGCGGTGCTGAACACGATGACCAGGCCGTGGTGGAATGGGCCCGAGAGCAGCTGCGGGAAGAACTGCTTGCCGGTCAGCACGCTGACCTGGTGGGCGGGCAAGTGCGCGAGGACGCCGGTCGGGGCGAGCAGCTGGTGCACCGGGTTGTAGCCGAGGAACGCGGCGAACAGGCTGGAGACCGGGGGTGCCTCCCCGACCTTGAGCGCGAGGGCGTGCGGCACGCCGTGCGCAGTCAGGCCGTTGGTCAGCGTGGTCGGCAGCGTGCTGGCCAGGCCGGCGATCATCAGCGAGAAGAACACGCCGATGGACAGCACGAAGCCGGAGTTCTGGAACGTCGCGAGCATGCCGGACGCGGCGCCGCGCTGCCGGGCCGGGACGCTGTTCATGATCGCGGCGGCGTTCGGCGCGGAGAACAGCCCCATGCCCGCCCCCGCCACGAAGATCAGCCCGGCGAAGGCCGCGTACTTGAAGTTCGTCGGCAGGAGAATCAGCCCGCCGAACGCCGCGGCCGATACCAGCAGGCCGCCGGAGGCGAACGCGCGGGCGCCGTGTTTGTCGGACAGCTTGCCGGACAGCGGCCCGGAGATCACGAAGCCGCAGGTGAGCGGCAGCAGGTAGATGCCGGACCACAGCGGCGTGTCCTTGAAGTTGTAGCCGTGCAGCACCAGCCAGATGCCCTGCAGCCAGATGATCAGCATGAACTGCAGCCCGCCCCGAGCGATTGAGGCCAGCAGGGTGGCCGCGTTCCCGGCTGCGAACGCCCGGATTCGCAGCAGCTTGAGGTCAAACATCGGTGCCTTGACCCTGAACTCGGTGACACAGAATGCCACCAGCAGCGCCACGCCGCCGACCAGGCCGGTGAGCACCAGCGGGTTGGTCCAGCCCATCGAGTGCCCGCCATAGGGGATCAGCCCGTAGGTGATCCCGACCAGGATGCCGATCAGGCCGAGCCCGAACAGGATGTTGCCGAGCCAGTCGATCCGCGCCGGGGTTCGCGCGCCGACCTCATGCAGGCTCAGATAGGACCAGATGGTGCCGCCGATGCCAATCGGCACCGACACGATGAATACCAGCCGCCAGTCGACGGCCGCCAGCACCCCGCCCAGGATCAGGCCGATGAACTGGCCGGAGATGCCGGCTGACCTGGTTGATGCCCATCGCCATGCCCCGCTGGTCGGCGGGGAAGGCATCGGTCAGGATCGCGGGGGAGTTGGCCATCAGCATCGCGCCGCCCATGGCCTGGATGACCCGGAAGCCGATCAGCCACAGCGCGCCGCCCGGGCCGGTCAGCGGGTCGAACGGGAGAAACAGCGCGCCGAGACCGAAGACCGCGAAGCCCAGGTTGTACATCCGCACCCGGCCGTATATGTCGCCGAGGCGGCCGAGCGTGACCACCAGCACGGCCGACACGACCAGGTAGCCCATCAGCATCCAGAGCAGGTAGCTGACGTTGCCCGGGGTCAGCGGGTCCAGCTTGATGCCGCGGAAGATCGCGGGCAGCGAAATGATCACGATGGAGGCGTTGACCGTGGCCGACAGCATGCCGAGCGTCGTGTTGGACAGGGCTATCCACTTGTAGTGGTCGCCCCGTTCCGCGCCCACGTCCTCGCTCACCGCGCAGTCTCCCTCTCGTGAAACGGCTCGGTCGCCTCCCCACGCACCCATCTTCGGCCGAGGGCTGCGGCAAATACTTGCTTAGACCAAACTAACAGACAGCCCAGGTCGGCAGGTAGGCACGGGACCCCGTCGGCAACGTCAGAACATGGTCGCCGTCAACGGCATTCCGGGCCGCCGGAACCCCTGGACCGGCCTGCTCAGTCTTGTATCTTCTGGGGTGTGACCCCGCGACCCACGCCACGCGATCTGCGCGCCTCCGACGCAGACCGGGAGCGGGTGATCACGCTCCTCAACGAGGCTGCCGGTGACGGTCGGCTGACCCTCAGTGAGCACTCGGAACGCGCCGAGCGCGCCTACGCGGCCAGAACGCTCGGCGAGCTTGCCGAGCTGACCACCGACCTTGCCGTGGCGTCGGCCCAGCCGATCCGGCTGGACGGCCGGAAGCCGATAGCGGGCATCTTCGGCAAGGAACGGCGCGACGGCCGCTGGGTGGTCCCCGAACGTCTCGGGGTGACCGCGATCTTCGGCGAGGTCGTGCTTGACCTGCGCGAGGCGGTGCTGCAGAACCAGCGGGTCACCCTGCTCACCACCGTGGTCGGCGGCACCGTGCAGCTGATCGTCCCGGACGGGGTGGCCGTCGAGGTGACCGGCTCGGGCGCGCTGAGCAG
The DNA here is from genome assembly GCA_963778075.1 of uncultured Actinomycetota bacterium. Lineage (GTDB taxonomy): Bacteria > Actinomycetota > Actinomycetes > Streptosporangiales > Streptosporangiaceae > JASHPR01. The sequence goes on from CAVZTJ010000004.1 coordinate 87,923, forward strand.
GAGGAGCCAGAACGAGACGACGCGGGCAGCGCCGGATACACCGGTGATCGAGGTCCGTGGGTTCGCGCTGGCCGGTCGCATCAAGGTAGTCAGGCCGCGGAAGTCGCGCTGGCGCGGCGCGCTTAGTCGCCGTCGAAGTTGACCGCGCTGTAGGCCCGCAGCTTCCAGAGCTGGTGCTCGCTGTGGATGTTGCGCAGCGTGCCCGATCGCGCGCGCATGACCAGCGAGTGCGTGGTAGCACCGCCGGAGCGGTACCGCACGCCGGCCATCAGCTCCCCGTCGGTGATGCCGGTCGCCGCGAAGAACGCGTCGTCCGACGCGACTAGGTCGTCGGTGGACAGCACCCGGTCGAGGTCGTGTCCGGCGGCGATCGCGCGGTCCCGCTCGGCGTCATCACGCGGCGCGAGCTTGCCGAGGATGACGCCGCCCAGGCATTTGATCGCGCACGCGGTGATGATGCCCTCTGGCGTGCCGCCGACCCCGAGCAGCAGGTCGACGCCGGTGCCCTCGCGCGCCGCCATGATCGCGCCGGCCACGTCGCCGTCGGTGATGAGCTTGATCCGCGCTCCCGCCGCGCGCACCTCCTCGATCAGGTCCTGGTGCCGGGGCCGGTCCAGGATGATCACGGTCACATCGTGCGACGAGCAGTGCTTGGCACGCGCGACCGCGGCGATGTTCTCGGCGGGCGAGGCTTCGAGGTCCACCACGTCGGCGGCCTCCTGGCTGGTGACCAGCTTGGACATGTAGAACACCGCGGACGGGTCGTACATGGAGCCGCGGGCGCTGACCGCGAGGACGGAGATCGCGTTCGGCATGCCGTTGGCGCACAGCCGGGTGCCGTCGATCGGATCCACGGCCACGTCGCAGGCGGGGCCGCTGCCGTCGCCGACCTGCTCGCCGTTGTACAGCATCGGCGCGCGGTCCTTTTCGCCCTCACCGATCACGACCACGCCGTCCATCGACACCGTGTTGATGAGCGTGCGCATCGCGTGCACGGCCGCGCCATCAGCCCCGTTCTTGTCGCCGCGGCCCACCCAGCGCGCCGCGGCCAGCGCGCCGGCCTCGGTCACCCGGGCCAGTTCCAGCGCGAGGTTCCGGTCCGGAGCCTCACTGGCCGGTGGCTCCGGCGGGTCGACGATGGCAGCAGCGATCTGATTCTCGGTCACAACGAGGCCCTTCCCTGGTCGCCGTGATGAAATCCTATTCATCGGCGGGCCCGCGTAGCCTGGAGGCTGTCCGTGGCCCCTTGCGCAAGGAGTGCTGCGAAACCGGATGACAACCGACCAGGGACAGCGGGCCGCGAAAGCGTCCGAGCGCGGAGCCGCTACCCGGACTGCCCTGCTAGCGGCCGCGCGCGAGGTTTTCACCACCGAGGGCTACGCCCAGGCGGGCGTGACCGACATCGTGAACAAGGCGGGCGCCAGCGTCGGCAGTCTTTATCATCATTTCTCAGGGAAAGCCGACCTATTCCTCACCTTGTTTGAGGAGCTCAACAAGGAGCACGCCGAGCGGACCCGCGTCGCGGTCCGCCGGGCCCGTGACGCCGGCATCAGCGACCCCAAGCAGCTCTTTCTGGTCGGTGCCCGGGAGTACCTTGCCGTGTGCGTGGAGCAGCGCGAGCTGTTCCGGCTGTTCGTGAGCGGAGACGGCCCGCCAGGGTTCGACCTCGTGCGGCGGCAGCGGATCGCCGACTGGGTGCGGATGAACACCGCCTTCTTTGTCCGCAGCGAAGAGCCACTGGACCAGGCCGTCGCGATCGTGATGACCGGCGCGCTCGGGCTTTGCGGCGCCGAACTGTCCCTCAGCGAGGACCCCGAGCACACCAGGAAGATAGCCGACGGCGTGATCGAGGTCCTGTCGCGGCTCGAGTCGCCGCGACAGCACGCGTAACGGCCCATCGGAAGAGTTCTTGCGCCGATCAGAATGGCGCTTCGGGGTCGCTGCCGTCGGCCCGCTGTGCCATGGCCTCGGCAAGGCGGGCCCGGGCGCCCTCGAGCCACTCGGTGCATACCGTGGCGAGGCTCTCTCCGCGCTCCCATAGCTGCAGGGACTGCTCCAGGGTCAGCCCGCCGGCCTCCAGGCGCTTGACCAGCTCCGCCAGCTCGTCGCGCGCCTGCTCGTAGGGCGGCCGCTTGGCCTGGGGCTGTGCGTCCCCGCTGTCGGCTGCCGTCACGATGTCACCCTAGCGCGGCCGGCCGACGGCCGAGGGTGCCTGCGCCGCGGTTGGCGGGCCCGGCGATCTTGGCGCTGGCTTTATTGATTTGGCGGCTGATCGGCGGTGACATTTAGCTGGTCATCGGCAAACCGGACAATGAGCTTCTCGCCGTGCGTCACCTCGGCAGCCGAGCGAACCACGCTGGAATCGCCGTGCTGCACGATCGCGTAGCCCCGGCCAAGCGTCGCCGCCGGTGACAGGGCGAGCAGCCGGGCCCGGGTGTGGCTCACGTCGTCGCCCGCCCGGTCCAGGGTCGAGGAAAGGCAGCGGCGCGCCCGTTGCGTCAGCGCGGTCACCAGCTCCTGATGCCGTTCTATTTCCCGCACCGGATCCGCGAGGGCCGGCCTGGATTTAATGGCCGCTAGCCAGGACATCTCGCGGTCGAGCCTGCCCGCGACGGACCTGCGCGCGCGGGTGCGCAGCTGGGTTATGAGCGCGAGCTGCTCGCTGACGTCGGGCACCACCCGCCTGGCGGCATCGGTCGGTGTCGAAGCGCGCACGTCGGCGACGTAATCAAGGATCGGCGCGTCCTGCTCGTGCCCGATCGCGCTGACCACCGGGGTCCGGCACGCCGCCACGGCCCTGACCAGCGTCTCGTCGGAGAACGGCAGAAGGTCCTCGATCGAACCGCCGCCGCGGGTCACGATGATCACGTCCACGGCGGTGTCGGCGTCCAGTTGCTGCAGCGCCGCGACGATCTCTTCGACGGCGAAGGGGCCCTGCACCGCGACCTGCTCGACCCGGAACCGTACCGCCGGCCAGCGCAGGGCCGCGTTCTTGAGCACGTCCCGCTCGGCGGCTGAGTCGCGCCCGCAGATGAGCCCGATCATTCCGGGCAGGAACGGCAGCGGCCGCTTGCGTTCGGCGGCGAACAGGCCCTCGGCCGCCAGGGTACGCCGCAGCCGCTCCAGCCTGGCCAGCAGCTCACCGATGCCGACCGCGCGGATCTCCAGCGCGGTGAGCGAGAAGGAGCCCCTGGCCACGTTGAAGTCCGGCCGGGCCCAGATGACCACCCGGGCCCCCTCGGCCGGCGGCGGGTCGTTCGCATCGAACACGGCCCGGGTGCAGACCACGCGTGCGGACACGGCGGCAACCGGGTCGCGCAAGGTCAGGAACACTGCGTTGCCGCGCCTGTTCAGCTCCGCGATCTGGCCCTCGACCCAGACCCGCCCCAGGCGGCCGACCCACTCGCCGACCATCCGCAGCACGGTACGGACCGGGACCGGCGACTCCGGCGTGGTCTCCAGCGGCATGGTGCGGGTCAGGCTCCGTCGGTCTCCAGCGGCATTATGCGGGTCAGGCTCCGTCGCTTTCAAGTTTGGCGACGCGGCGCTCGAACATCGTGAGCACGTCGGCCCGGCCAGCGTGGGCCTTCTCGTAGTCAATCAGCGTATGCAGCTGTGCTGGGTCGAGATTCCGCAGCCGGGCGCGGAGCGAGGGAACGGTCAGGGTGTCATAGTTCGGCACCGGAAGCGAGGTTGCTGCCGCTTCTGGCGTAGTTGCCAGCGCTCCTGGGGCAACGGACGACTCCGTCGATGTTTGCTCCGTTACGGCGGCTGGCTCGGATACGGCGGCTGGCTCGGATACGGCGGCTGGCTCGGATACGGCGGCTGGCTCGGATACGGCGGCTGGCTCGGATACGGCGGCTGGCTCGGAGGTGACGGGTGGTTCGGGTGCGACCTCGGCGATCTCACCGACCTCGATTACCTCGGCGACCCCATCGGTCTCGATGATCTCGGCGACCTCACTGGCCTCGATTACCTCGGAACTTTCAGGGGTTTCAGGCACCGGCGGCGTCGTGGCGGGCTTGGCCTTGGTCGTGTCCTCGCCGGGGATCAGCCTGACGTTCCCGGTCTCGTCCAGAGACCGCCACCTGGTCTCGTCCCGCACCGTGGTGGTGCTGGGCTGGGGTTCCGGTTCCGCCGGGGCAGGCTGGGCGTGCTCCGGCTCCGCTGCCCGGCTCTTGATCCGGTCAGCCACGAGAAGCACCTGGCCGATCCCGGAGAACACGGCCCGCAAGGCCTGCGCAGGAGCTTCCTTAACGCGTTCACTGACCTGCTGCGGGATGCGCATAGTGATCTTCTCCCTCTGGCGTGTACGGTAGCCCGTCGCGCCTTGTGGCTTACGGCAGCATGGCGGGCGCGTTACGGCAACAGCTCATGACGCCTGCGTGATGATTCTCGTCAATCAGCACGCCCGCGCAATAGCACGACCACGAAGTGTTGCGGATTTGAGTGATCCGGCGTGCGCCTCCGGTGCACTTGGGGAATCCGCGACCGGTTCACCTACGATGGGTGTCATGTCCACCCGACGTGTCCTGCTCGCGAAGCCCCGCGGCTACTGCGCGGGGGTTGACCGTGCGGTGCTAACCGTCGAGAAGGCCCTGGAGCGCTACGGAGCACCCGTCTACGTCCGCAAGCAGATCGTGCACAACACGCATGTGGTACGCGAGCTGGAGGGGCGGGGCGCGATCTTCGTGGAGGAGGCCGAGGAGGTCCCCGAGGGCGCGGTAGTTGTCTTTTCCGCGCACGGCGTGGCGCCGCAGGTTCGGGAGGAGGCAGCCAAGCGCGGGCTGCACACGATCGACGCCACCTGCCCGCTGGTCACGAAGGTGCACAGCGAGGCCAAGCGGTTCGCGGCCCAGGACTACGACATCCTGCTGATCGGGCACGAGGGCCACGAGGAGGTTGTCGGCACCACCGGCGAGGCGCCGGCCCGGATTCACCTGGTGGACGGGCCCGAGGGCAGTGCGAACGTTCAGATACGCGACCCGGCCAAGGTGGCCTGGCTGTCTCAGACCACGCTGTCGGTCGATGAGACGAACGAGACGGTGGCCGCGCTGCGCGAGCGCTTCCCTAACCTGCTCGACCCGCCGAGCGACGACATCTGCTACGCCACGCAGAACCGTCAGGCTGCCGTCAAGCGGATCGCCGCTGAGGCAGACCTGATCATCGTCGTCGGCTCGCGGAACTCGTCCAACTCGGTTCGCCTGGTCGAGGTGGCACTCGACGCGGGCGCTGCCGCCGCCTACCTCGTGGATGACGTCTCGGCCACCGATCCGGCCTGGCTGCAGGACGTCGAGACGGTCGGCGTGACCAGCGGCGCCTCGGTGCCCGAGGACCTCGTGTCCGGGGTGGTCGGCTGGCTCGCCGAGCAGGGGTTCGACACCGTCGAGGAAGTAGAGGCAGTGCTGGAGCGGATGGTGTTCGCGCTGCCGCACGAGCTGCGGGAAGGCGCAGCGGGCGACTAGCTCCGGCCGCCCCCGGTGCCGCGGGGATCACGTTGCACGAACGGGTCCCGCTGCGCGGACGGCCCGCGCAGGCCCAAGTCGCCGCGCAGTTCCGCGCTCAGGTCGCGGACGCATTGCGGCAGCCCGCGCGTCAGCGCGATAACCAGGCCGATGACGACCCCACTGAACAGCCACGGCGCAACCGCCGCCAGCGTGAGGACGATCCCTTCGGCGGCGGCCGTGAGCGAGTGGCGCACAGTGTCCTCGTGCGACGTCAGCAACTCCGCGATGACCAGGGCGGCCATGAAGACCAGCGGCGGCGTCACCACCGCCGTCAGCAGGGCGTCGCGGCGGCTGTAGTAGGCGGCCATCGCGCAGCCCGCCACAAAGCTCAGCCCGGCCAGCACCTCAAGATGCAGCCACCCGGCGGCCAGGGTGCCCACCAGGAACAGCATGAACATCGCCACGACCGCGCCGCGCGCCGTCATCCGCGTCGTCGGAGGCGCCACCCACGTCGCCGGAGGCGTCACCTGCTTTTCCGGAGGCGTCACCTGCTTTTCCGGAGGCGTCACCTGCTTTTCCGGAGGCGTCACCCGCGCTGCGGGAGGCGTCGTCCGCGTTGCCGGAGGCGTCACCGGCGTTTCCGGAGGGCTGTTGACGCTGCTCCCGGGCTGCGGCGCGGGTTCTCCCGGCGCCGGCACCGGGCCTGGCTGCTGGCGGCTTGGCCGCTCCCCCTGCGGCAACCTGCCTCCTCCCGTTCGCGGCGGTCCTGCCGCCTTCAGCTCGCCGCGCCCATCGCCCGAGGCCCGCTCACCAGCTGTGGTGCGGCCTTGTCGGGGAGCGCTGAGCCCGCTCCTGCGACGAGTTCGGGGTCTGACTCGGGGATCAGGTCGGCCGCGGACAGGGCACGGACGGTCTCTTGCACCGGCGTGGGCGCATTGAGCTCCGCCTCGACCACGCCAAGCTGACTCAGCTTGCGGGCGCTCACCAGAACCCGGCCCTCGAGCGAGCCGATCGTCTTGTTATAGCTGGACACCGCGTTCGTCAGGGCCTTGCCGAGGCCGTCCACGTGCTTGCCCAGGCCCGCGATCCGGTCATACAGCTCTCGTCCCAGGTCGAAAACGGCACGGGCGTTCTCAGACAGCGCCTCCTGCTGCCAGGCGTACTGCGCCGTGCGCAGCATGGTGATCAGCGTCGTGGGAGTGGCGATGTGCACCCTGTGCGTGATCGCGTACTCCAGCAGCGCCGGGTCATGCTCGAGCGCAGGCGCCAGGAAAGCCTCGCCGGGAATGAACAGCACCACGAACTCGGGCGCGGGGCTGAGCGCGGCCCAGTAGGTCTTGGCGGCCAGCCGGTCCACGTGCTCGCGAAGGTGCCTGGCGTGCGCGTCCAGCCGCTTCTCGCGCACCGAGTCGTCGGTGGCCTCGGCGGCCTCCAGGTAGGCGGCCAGGGAGACCTTGGAATCCACCACGATGTTCTTCCCGCCCGCCAGCCGAATCACCATGTCCGGGCGCACCAGCCCATCGTCGGTGGTCACGCTCACCTGCTCGTCAAAGTCGCACCTGGCATTCATGCCGGCCATCTCGGCCACCCGCCGGAGCTGCATCTCGCCCCACCTGCCGCGGGCCTCGGGCCGGCGCAGCGCCGTGACCAGGGCCTGGGTCTGGGCGCGCAACTCGTCCGAGCTCTGCCGGGCGACCATCACCTGTTCGGCGAGCGCGGCGGCGGACCTGATCCTGGCCTCGTCGCTCTCGCGCAGCTGCATCTCCACCCGGGCGAGGGTTTCCCGAAGCGGCTGGACCATGTGCTCCACCGCAGCCTTGCGCGTGTCCAGCTCGCCCGCCGCCCGGACGTTGGCGGCCTCCAGCCGGCCTGCCGCCATCTCAATGAACCGCCTGCCGCTCTGATCCAGCGCCTCCCCGGCCAGCGCCTGGAAATGCTCGGCGGCGGCCGTCTCGCCGACCCCTCGGCTCCGTGCGTAGAGGTAGCCGATGAGCGCGCCGAGAGCCGCACCGAGCAGAAGCCCGGCCAGCAGCGAGATCGTGTTCATATCTCGCCATGCTTGCAGCCTCTGCCGACAGTTTCCGCCACGACACGCCCGGGCCCGCCGGGGCGCTTCAAACCCGCATGTCCGCGTATCGGCCATTGCGCCGCTGGTGCGCAGGGGCCGGGGGACGGCGGGGGTGCGCCTAGACTCGCCCGGGTGAGCCTGTCCATCGGCATCGTCGGCCTGCCCAACGTCGGCAAGTCCACCCTGTTCAACGCGCTGACCAGAGCGACCGTGCTGGCGTCGAACTACCCGTTCGCGACGATAGAGCCCAACGTCGGAATCGTCGGCATCCCGGATCCGCGGCTCGACGCGCTGGCCGGCCTGTACGACTCGGCCAGAATCGTCCCGGCCACGGTCAGGTTCGTGGACATCGCGGGCCTGGTCCGCGGCGCCTCGCAGGGACAGGGCCTGGGCAACCAGTTCCTCGCGCACATCCGGGAGACCGACGCGATCTGCCAGGTGGTCCGCGTGTTCACCGACGCGGACGTGAGCCACGTCGACGGCGGAGTATCGCCGGAGCGGGACATCGAGACGGTGGTCACCGAGCTGATCCTGGCCGACCTGCAGACCCTGGAGAAGGCCGTGCCGCGGCTGGCGAAGGAAGCGAAGTTCTCCAAGGATCCGGCGCGGTTGCGGGCCGCCGACGCAGCGGCCAAGGCCGAGAGGGTGCTCGACGGCGGGACGACGCTGTTCGCCGGGGCCGCGGCGGCCGGGATCGACGTGGCCGACGTGCGCGAGCTGCAGCTGCTGACGGCGAAGCCGTTCGTGTACGCGTTCAACGAGGACGAGGCAGAGCTTGCCGACTCGGAGCTGCGAAAGCGACTTGCGGAGCTGGTGGCGCCCGCAGAGTCGGTGTTCCTTGACGCGAAGACCGAGGCCGAGCTCGCCGAGCTGTCCGAGGACGAGGCCGCCGAGCTGATGGCCGGCCTCGGGCTCGGTGAGCCGGGGCTGGCCCAGCTCGCCAAGGCCGGATTCGCGGCGCTCGGCCTGTCGACGTTCCTCACCGCGGGCCCGAAGGAGGCACGGGCGTGGACGATCCGCTCCGGCGCGACCGCGCCGGAGGCCGCCGGCGTGATCCACACCGACTTCCAGCGCGGGTTCATCAAGGCCGAGGTCGTCTCGTTCGATGACCTGATGGCCGCGGGCTCGATGGCCGCCGCCCGGGCCGCCGGCAAGGTCCGCATCGAGGGCAGGGACTACGTGATGCGCGACGGCGACGTCGTCGAGTTCCGGTTCAATGTATAGCGCCCGTGACGCTGACGGGGATGCCCCTGCTCCGCACGGGCCGCATCCCATAACAGCGGCCCGGCGCTGGCATAGCCTTGCATCGTGATCGACGGCGACAGCAGGAACCGGGACGTCCTGTCCGGCCCGTGGGCGGACCAGGAGCCTGGGTACGCCGATGCGAAATCGAGCCTGCACAGCAGCCTGCGGTCGGTGCGCGAAACGATGCTCTCGAAACTCGAAGGGCTCTCCGAGTACGACATCCGCCGGCCGCTAACCCCGACCGGAACGAATCTCCTCGGCCTCATCAAGCACCTGTCAATCGTCGAGGCCAGGTACTTCGGCGAGACCTTCGGGCGTCCGTTCCCCGAGCACGTGCGCTGGTGGGTCGAAGACGACGACGAAAACGCCGGCATGTGGGCCACCGAGGGCGAGTCGCGCGCCGAGGTAATCGGCTGGTATCAGCGCGCGGCAGCCCACGCGGACGCGACCATCGACGCCCTCGCCCTCGACTCGCCCGGGCGGGTGCCCTGGTGGACGTTCATTCCTAGCGTCCCGCTTTTCAACATCCTGGTCCACGTGATCTCGGAGACGAACCGGCACGCCGGGCACGCCGACATCCTGCGCGAGCAACTGGACGGCGCAGCAAAGATAGCTACCGATAACCCGAATCTGCCGAAGCACGACGCGGCCTGGTGGGAGAACTATCGAGCGCGGGTCGAGCAGGCCGCGAGGGCAGCCGGGCCGGATAAGCCCTGAAACCGGGCTGTTCGGCAGACTGCCCTTGACAACCTGTGATCATCTGCCGACCGCTACTGTGCCGGGTTCTGGTTCAACGTGTAGCGCCCGCGGCGGTGAGCACGGCGAGAATCATCGTGGTTATGGCCGCCAAACCGTGGCTGGCGGGGATGAGGATCGCCAAGTGCGCCCGCCGCTGCCGCGCGGCCCTGGACGGGGCTTCGCGTGCCCGGGCAACCACGTCCTCGACGAGCTGGCTGAGCAGCACGTCATCGGTGAGTGCACGATTGAGCATCTCGTCGGTGGGCCCGCCGGTCAGTGCTTCTTCGGCGGAGGCGGCGAACGCGTCGTCATCTGCCGGGCGGCCCGCGCCCGCCTCGTCCGGGCCGGCGCCGGGATCGGCGCGGTGGGCGGGGAACGGCGTCCAGACCGTGACCGTGGACACGCCGAGCCCGATCACCACCATCAGCAGGCCGACGGCCAGCCAGGCCAGGACGATCCAGCGGGTAGCCAGATAGCTGACCCACACCAGCAGCCCGGTGCTGGCCATGCCGAAGTGCGCGAAGACCACCTTGGGGGCCAGCCGGTCGCTGGCGCGCTGCCGCCGCATGCCGCCGCGGGCGATCCAGGTGCGGAGCATGTATCCGCCGCTGACGGCGTCGAACAGCCAGGTGCCGAGCGTGACGAAGGCAAGCGTCCGGCCGGGCGCAGCGGCCGCGCCCGAGCGGATGTACTCCAAACCAGCTAACGCGGCTGCCTCGGTCGCAACGGTCATGGCCTCTCCCGGGGTGATGGCAGCGTATCCGCCCGAGTGCGGCCGGACCATACCATCGCGGCGGCGCCCCGTTCCGGCCCAAGAAGAGTCCGGGGCACCGGCGGTCACGCGGTCGTCCGCGCCTTCATAGACTCCAGAGCCATGAGCACCGAGCCAGCGAGCACCTCCGCCGACAGCCCCGAGCCGCCGGCCGCCCGGCGGGTCCGCCAGGAGCGCACCTTCCATGGCGACACGTTCGTTGACGAGTACGCGTGGCTGGCCGACAAGGAAAGGCCGGAGACGATCGCCTTCCTCGAGGCGGAGAACGCCTACACCGAGGCGCTGACGGCGGGCCAGGAGGGCCTGCGCGAGGCCATCTTCGGCGAGATCAAGGCGCGGACTAAGGAAACCGACCTGTCCGTGCCCAGCCGCAAGGGCGGCTGGTGGTACTACGTGCGGACGATCGAGGGGCAGCAGTACCCGGTGTTCTGCCGCCGGGCCGTCCGCCCGGACGACGCCGAGCCGCCGGTGAGCGAGGATGGCGCGCCGCTGAACGGCGAGGAGGTGCTGCTGGACGGCAACGAGCTGGCGGGCGACGGGCAGTTCTTCGCGGTCGGCGCGTACAGCGTGAGCCCCGACGGCCGGCTGCTGGCTTATTCCACCGACTTCTCCGGCGAGGAGCGCTTCACGCTGCGGGTCAAGGACCTGGTGACCGGCGAGACCGGGGCCGACGAGATACCGGACACGTTCTACGGCGCGTCCTGGTCGCTGCACGGCACGGCGCTGTTCTACACCACGGTCGACGACGCCTGGCGGCCGTTCCGGGTGTGGCGGCACATGGTCGGCACCGCCGCGGCCGACGACGTCCTGGTCTACGAGGAGAGCGACGAGAAGTTCCGGGTCGGTGTCGGCCTGACCCGCAGCGAGCGCTTCCTGGTCCTGTCCGTGGCGAGCTCGGTGACCAGCGAGGCGTGGCTGCTCGACGCCGCGCAGCCCGAAGGCCAGTTCACGATCGTGACGCCGCGGCGGCAGGGGATGGAATACCACGTCGACCACCAGATCGCCGCCGACGGGACGGACCAGCTGCTGATACTGCACAACGACCACGCCGAGAACTTCGAGCTCGATGTCGCGCCGCTATCGGACCCGGCGGCCCGGACGACGCTGATCCCGCACCGCGCCGACACACGCCTGCTCGACATGGACGCGTTCGGCCATTACCTGGCGGTGTCGTTCCGCCGGGATGGGCTCACCGGCGTGCGGATCCTCCCCCGTGGCGGCAGCGAGTACGAGGTCACGTTCCCCGAGCCGATCTTCACCGTGTTCCCCGGCAACAATCCGGAGTACGACTCGAGCACGCTGCGGCTCCGCTACGTCTCGCTGGTCACGCCGGACTCGGTCTACGACTGCGACATGGCCACCGGCGAGCTCACCCTGCTCAAGCGCCAGCCGGTGCTGCCGCTGCCCGGCGGGCAGGAGTACCGTCCCGGCGACTACGAGCAGCACCGCGAGTGGGCGACCGCGGCCGACGGCACCCGGATCCCGATCTCGCTGGTGTGCCGCAAGGGGACTCCCCGCGATGGCAGCTCGCCGTTCCTGCTGTACGGCTACGGCAGCTACGAGATCTCGATGGACCCGAGCTTCTCCATCAGCCGGCTGTCGCTGCTCGACCGCGGCTTCGGCTACGCGATCGCGCACATCCGCGGCGGCGGGGAGATGGGCCGCCGCTGGTACGAGGACGGCAAGCTGCTGCACAAGAAAAATACCTTCACCGACTTCGTCGCGTGCGCCGAGCACCTGGCGGGCGCGGGCTGGACGGCGCCGTCCCGGCTGATCGCGCGCGGCGGCTCGGCTGGTGGCCTGCTGATGGGCGCGGTCGCGAACATCGCCCCGCAGGACTTCGGCGGCATCGTTGCGCAGGTGCCGTTCGTCGACGCGCTCACCACGATCCTCGACCCGTCGCTGCCGCTGACCGTGACCGAGTGGGAGGAGTGGGGGGATCCGCTGCACGACGCCAAGGTCTATGCGTACATGAAGTCCTACTCGCCCTACGAGAACGTGACCGCGCAGACCTACCCGCCGATCTTCGCGGTGACCAGCCTGAACGACACTCGCGTGCTGTACCGCGAGCCCGCCAAGTGGATCGCGCAGCTGCAGGCGGAGGCCAAGGGCGGCCCGTTCCTGCTGCGGACCGAGATGGTGGCCGGGCACGGGGGCCGAAGCGGCCGGTACGACAAGTGGCATGAGGAGGCGCTGGTCCTCGCCTGGATCGTGACCACCGCGGGCGCAGCCGCCTGACAAGAGCCTTGTCTAACGGGACCCAGCAGGGGCCCACGAGAGTAATATCTCGGCCGCTTCGGCCCCAGTTCCCCGCATGCCGGGCGCGCCAGGCTGCGGTGCTCCGCTTCGCGTATGAGCGAATAGGCGCAGGTCAGCGGCAGTGTCACAGTGACTGTCACACGGGAGCCTGTCGAATGCTCCCGTCGTAACTGCCACGAGAGGCACGAGGCAAACCATGCGTGGGAAGAAGAACCGAGCCCGCCCGGCCGCGTTTGCGGTCGGGGCGCCGGACTCGCCCGCGCTTGGCCAGGCGACGCCAGCGGCGCTCCCGAAGACCGGAATGCGGCCGGAGCCGGGGCAGGACGAATGGTGGCCGTGGCTCGAGGGCGGGGACACGGCGCCAAGGACGAACGCGGCGCCGTGGCCTGACACGCGGAGTCGGGGGCCAGCCCCGCGGCCAAGCACACAGCAGCGGCCAGGGACTGAGCAGTGGCCCGCCACGGGACGGTTGCCGGAAAGCGGAAGCACGGGCAACGGAGGCTCCGGCAGCGGAAACTGGGGGAGCGGAAGCCCGAGGAACGGCAACCGGCCGCCGGTGGCGCCTTGGCCAGGGAACGGACACCAGCCAGGGAACGGACACCAGCCAGGGAACGGACACCAGCCAGGAAACGGACACCAGCCAGGAAACGGGTACCGGCCAGAGAACGGGCACCGGCAGGAGGCCGCGCGGTGGCCGGGGAACGGCGCGGGACGCCCATATCCCGGATTCGCCGATCCCGGCCCGATTTCGCGACCCGAGGCCGATCAGATGCCGCGAGGTGTCCAGCAACACGAGGCTTGGGCCTTTCGTCCGCAGAGTGCCGATTGCCCCGCCGATTCGGAGATCGCCGGCGCGCCTGCCGCCGCATTTGCGCCCTCGGCTGGAGAATGGTGGCCGAATGGGGCAAGGGTGCGCCGCGACTCCTTGCTGCGGAGGCGCAGGAGAGCGGGCGGAGGTGCGATGGTTCGCAAGGCGACCCTCGATCGCAGCTTGCGGCCAGATGATCTTGTCGCGGCTGATGAGGCGATGCCAGGTGCCACGGAACCCGCTGAGCAGGTACAGCAGCGCCCGGCGCAGCGGCGAGGCGCCGGCGGCCGCTGGCTGATCTGGACATTCCGCGTGGTGCTCTGGGCGGTCCTGCTCATCATCGGTTTTCGCGGAGTGACGTCAATTGTGTCGCCCTATCGGCAGCCCGCCGGGAACGCCGTAAGCGGCACCAATGCCAGCACAACCGATACTGGATTCCCTACCAGCATGGCCGAAGCCTTTGCGCTGCAATTCGGGAATGTCTACCTCAACTTCAGTCCGGCCACGGCCGCGCAGCGGGCCAGCGACCTGGTGCCATTCATTCCCGTGGGCTCCGATCCGCAGTTCGGCTGGAATGGCGCGGGATCCCAGCAACTCCAGTCCGAGCAGGTCGCCTCGATCTCGGTAACGAATGCTCATTCTGCCGTTGTCACGCTCCTTGCCCAGGTCAGCAGCGGCCTCATCGAGCTCGGTGTGCCGATCTACACAGCACAAGGGGGGCTCGTCGTCTCCGCCGAGCCGGCGTTGCTCCCAGGGCCCCAGCGCGCTACCCCGCCGTCATCGTCAAATTCGGCGAGTGACCCTGCGACGGTGACTGCCCTCACCGCCCAGTTGCCGGGCTTCTTCCGCGCCTACGCCAGCGGCGACCAGGAGGCGCTCGGCCGTTTCCTGGCGCCGGGCGCCGTTGTAACCGGGCTCGGGGGCACCGTGACCTTCGGTTCCATCTCCGGAATGGAGGTTCCGTCAGGGGGTGCAACACGCAGGATCGCGGTCAGCGTGACGTGGCAGCTCGCCAGTCAGAGCACTAAGGCTCGTGGTCGGCATTCCCAGAATTCGTCGGTCAATGACGCCTCGGCCGGCCTCGAGATGACCTACGAGATGACCGTCCTGCGCCAGCACGGAAGCTGGTACGTCCAGGCCATAGGGCCGTCGGTGACACAGCCGGGGGGACCGTGACAGAACTCCCCGGCGATCTGCATGCGCAGCCAGTCGTGTGTCCAGCCACCCGCACCCTCCAAACCCCCGGAGTAAAACGATGCAGCAACTGCTTGCCTCGGCACCGCCCCTGGCGCTGAGCACAACCGACCTGGTGACGTATCTGCAAGGCCTCTTCGGGCCGCTGTTCCTCGGGATCGTCGGCATTGTAGCCATCTTTTTCCTGTTCACCCGCGAGATCATTCGGTTCGTGCAGTTTCTCGTTCTCGCGGTGGCCATCGGCGTCGTCTTTTACACGCCCGGCATCGTGAAGGCACTAGCTACCGGCATCGCAAGCGCGCTTGGCGTCCACTGAGGCCGGTAAGCGAGCCTAAGGAGCGCAGCAGGGTTGGATCTGCCCACATACACCAACATCTGGCGAATCGAGAAGCGGCTTTACAAGCTGTACGACTTCCGGCTGCCGATGCCGATCCCGGTGGGCCAGATTGCGGTATTCGCGGCCATTGCCGTGCCTTATGTGGTGATTCTCAAGCTGGCCGGGCTTCCGTTCAGCCACACCCTGCTCTGGTTGTACATATTGCCGCCGGGGGCTCTCGCCTGGCTGGTCACGAGGCCCGTGCTCGAAGGCAAGCGCCTGCCCGAGCTGGTCGTTTCCCAGGTGCGTTACCTGAACGAGCCGCGCACCTGGTGCCGGATGGCGCCGCTCGCAGAGAGGGACGAGATAACGGTCATCGCGCGTGTGTGGCGCCGGCCCGACGGCGCAGTGGTTGCGGTCAGCCAGCCTGCCGTCGCGGTGGTCGAAGCCGCAGTGGCGGTCGAAGCTGCAGTGGCGGTCGAAGCTGCAGTGGCGGTCGAAGTTGCAGTGGCGGTCGAAGCGGTGCCGAATCCGCCGGCTCCCGTGGAAGCAGCCCCTGAGCGGCCCGCGCTAGAGCGGCACCTGCCCACGGGCCACGTGTCGGCCTGGCCACAGGCGCCCGCGCAGACGGCGTCCGTCCGCGAGGTCGTCCAGCCCGCCGCGCGCGCCGTTCCCGCTCCGCCGGTGCGGAAGACGCCAGCCCCGGACGCCACCCGCGCCGTCCCTGCGCCGCCGGTGCGTGAGGCTCCCGTTCAGCCCGCGGCCAGCGCCATTCCTGCGCCGCCGGCCCGTGAGGCTCCCGTTCAGCCCGCGGCCAGCGCCGTCACTGCTCCGCCGGTGCCGCAGACCCCGGCCGCCGAGCCCGCCAGTGCCGTTCCCGCGCCGCCGGCCCGTGAGACCCCCGATCGGGCCGCCGCCAGCGGCGGGCCCGCACCTGCGGCCCCATCGGCGCCGGCGGTCCCGCCGGCCGGGCCTTCCCGCCCCCGGCCCGTGGTCACCGTGACCGGCGAGCAGCCCGGCGAGCGCCCGATCCGGATGGTGGAGCGCGCGCTGGGCAACCCGTCCGACCGCCGCTCGGCCGGGTGGCACGACCGCGTGGTCGTCGTTCCCGGCGGCCACCGGCCTGGCAGGCCGGACCAGATGCAGCGCGACCGCGCCCGGGCCCGGCTCCCGATCCCCGCCGGCCGCCGGGTCGTGGTGCTCGGCTGCACGGTAGGCGCCGGCCAGACCGTGACCGCGCTGCTGACCGGGGAAGTCGTGGCCAGCCTGCGCGACGATCAGGTGGCGGTGCTCGACCTGAACCCCGGCAGCGGGTCGCTCGCGCAGCGGGCCGCGGCGGTGCCGTCCCTGGCCGATTCCGGGCCGCCAGCGCCGACGCGGCTCGAAGTGGTGACCCGCGAGACGGCGGCCGCAGCGGGGCAGGAGGACGACGTCACCAAGATCTTCGAGCTGCTTTCCGCCCGCTACCCGATCACGCTCGCCGACCCCGGAGCGGCCACGGTGCCACGAGTGCTGGCCACCGCCAGCCAGCTCATCATGGTCGCGCCGGCGAGCCAGGATGCGGCCGCCGCACTCGCGAGCACGCGGGAATGGCTGGAGGCGCACGGCCACACCGAGCTCGCCGACGACGCGATCATCGTGCTGAACGGCGTGAGCAGGCACACCCTGCGCCATGTCGAGCAGGCCGAGGCGCTGGCCAGAGGCCGGTGCCGGGCGATCATCCGGGTCCCGTGGGATGACAGTCTCAAAAATCCCGGGCCCGAACGCGCAGCCCCTCCCGACCAAGCCTCAATAGCCAGCCCGGCAAGCGGCGGCCTCAGCCAGGGTGCCCTGAATGCCTACACGGCCCTGGCCGGGGTGCTGGTCGCCGCGCTCGCCGAGGCGCCCGAGCAACAGCGAGCCCGTTCATGAGCGGGGCCAAGACCGGGCGCCGGAACCGTCTGTCGGTGCGGTACTTCGACGACCGGATCCTGCTCACGGAGACTCACGCGTGGGCCTACTACCGGCTGCCAACGGTGTCCTACGAGTTCACCACGCCACAGGACCGTGAGGCGCTGGCCACCAACATCACGGTCGCGCTGGCCGCGATCCGGATGCCGGACGCGGAAGTGCACCTGAGGATCGCGCACCGGTCGTACCCGGCGGCCGAGTGGGCGACGGGCCTGGACGCCACGTCCGATGGTGGACCCGGCTGGCCCGAGTACCTGGACGGGATGTACCAGCACGTCTGGGAGAAGGACTTCTGGACCAAGGAGGTCTACCTCGGCGTCAGGCTCGGTCAGCGCGGCGTTCGGGCCCAGCTGTCGGGTGGGGTGTTTGCACAGTTCATCGGCGCCTATCGGGCCAGCGAGGAAGTCCTGGGCCTCGGCGACGAGGCCGTGCCATCCGCCGAGGTCGCCCGGTGGACGGAGCAGGCCGAGCGGCTCGGCCGCGCGCTGGGGTCCAGCGCCCTGGCCGCCGCCCACGCCACCTCCGACCAGGTCGCCTGGCTGTTCCGGCACGCGCTGGCCGGGTCTGTGACCGAGCCCCAGCCATCGGCGGCACGGCGCCGCAAGTGGGGCGCGGGGGAGATCGAGTCGTTGCTGGAAGGCCAGGTGCACAACGGGCGCACGCTGCTGCGTCTCGAGCATCCGGCCGGTGAGTCGTGGGCCGCGTTCCTGTCGTTCGCCCGGTTCCCGGACGTCATGTACTTCCCCGAGGGCGAGCCCTGGCTGCACTACAGCGACGCGCTGCCGTTTCCGGTCGAGGCCAGCCTGCGGATGCGGCTGATACCGCCGCACAAGGCCAGCAAGGACGTCAGCCGCAGGCTCGCTCATGCGAGGGACATGGACGCGCACATCAGGGAGGCCGGGGCCGAGTTGCCGATCGCGCTCGCGGAGCAGATAGAGGCGGCGCGACTGCTCGAGCACGGCATCACCAAGGAGCGGCTGCCGTTCGTTTACGGCTGGCATCGGCTGATGGTGACCGCACCGTCCCGTGAGCTGTGCGTCCGGCGCGCTGAGGCCGTGGCCGAGCACTACCGCGACGCCGGGATCGACGTGGTCAACTCCACCGGCGACCAGTTCTCGCTACTGTGTGAGTCGCTGCCGGGGGACAAGGTCAGGCTCACTTCGTATCTGCAGCGCCAGCCCCTGTACACGATCGCGGGCGGCATGCCGACCGCCACAGTCGACCTGGGTGACCGCGCCGCCTCGGACGCGGGGTGGGTCGGTCCGTACATCGGCGAGACGCTCGGCCGGGCCAGGACCATCGTGCACTTTGACCCGCTGGTCGCCGCGGCGCGGAACCGCCCGACGGCGATCGCGATCACCGGGGAGCCTGGCGGTGGCAAGACGACCCTGGCGCTGCTGCTGATACTGCAGCTGGCGCTGCGCGGCGTGACCGTCGCCGTGATCGACCCGAAGGGCGACGCGGAGTCGCTGGTCGGCCTGCTCCGGGAGCGCGGGCGCCAGGCACGGGTCATCCCGCTGGGCAGCGCGGCGCCGGGCCTGCTCGACCCGTTCTCGTTCGGCGACGACCTCGCCGAGCGGCGGACGATGGCGACCGAGACGCTCCGCCTGCTGCTGCCGCGCATGAGCGAGGAGCGGGAGAGCGCCATGATCCAGGCGGTCGGCCACATCGCTCAGGAGGACCAGCCGAGCCTGGGCAAAGTGGTGACCTACCTGGAGAAGTCCGCCGATCCCGCGTCGATGAACCTCGGCGCGGTTCTCGGGTCGATGTCGGAGATGCGGCTGGCCAAGCTGTGCTTCGCGCCATCCGGCGGCCAGGGCATCGACGCAGCCGGCTGGACCACGGTGTTCACGCTGGCCGGCCTGACCCTGCCGGACGTCGGCGTCAGGCGCGATGACTTCTCGTACGAGCAGCGGCTGTCGGTGGCCCTGCTGTACCTGGTGTCGCAGTTCGCGCGCAGGCTGCTGAACGGCATGGACCGCAGCCTGCCGAAGGCGATTTTCCTCGACGAGGCATGGGCGATCACCTCGACGCCGCAGGGCGCCAAGCTGATCCCGGAGGTGTCGCGGATGGGCCGGTCCCGCAACACCGCGCTGATTCTCGTCTCCCAGAACGCGGGCGATCTGCTGAACGAACAAGTGACGAACTGTATCTCCGGGGTGTTCGCATTCCGGTCCTCAGAGCGGATGGAGGTCGCCAATGTGATGGCGCTGCTTGGTGTCGAGCCGTCGGACGAGCACAAGGCCGTGCTGCGCGGGCTCGGCAACGGCGAATGCATCTTCCGTGATCTGGACGGCCGGGCCGGCCGGATCGGCATCGACCTGATCTCCGACGAGCTGCGCAGGCGCCTGGACACGAACCCGACCAGAGCCAAGCCGGAAGTACCTGTGCCCCCCGCTCCCCCCGTTCCGCCTGTTTCGGCCAGCGTGGCGCCACCCGGCACCGCGCCGCACAACGCAAGGCCGCCTACCCCGCAGCCAGCCGCCTCCCAGCCGCCCGCTGGCTGACCGCTCGACCGGGCAACCCCCGAACCCCCTGCCAGGAGCCCCCCGAGATGCGCACACCGCGCCGTTTCCTGCGCCTCGCCGTGCTGGTGCTCGCCATACTCGCGGCCCTGCTCGGTTTCAGTCATACCGAGCACCCGGCCGCCCGAGCGCAAGCCGCCCATCCCATCCACGCGGTCACCGTGGCCGACCGCCAGCCCGTGGCGACGACCGGCGGCGCCTGCTCGGTTCCCGGGATCGGCGACATCGGGTCGCTGCTGGGTTTCTGCACGGCCGGACAGAGTGGTCTGACCGGCGACTTGAACAACATCTGCCAGCCCTCGCTGCCCGATCCGGAGCAGGCCAACTCCGGGATCGACTCCATGATCAAGCCGCCCGAGTCATCGGGTCCGCAGCCATCGACCCTGTACAACAGCTACGGCGTCTCCGGGCAGTACTGGGCCGCGACCAACCTGCAGTGCTCGGACATGACGTCGCTGATCGGCAACAACGTCGCCAGCATGGTGTTCGACATCGCTAAATCCATCGACCGGGTCACGATCACCGTCTACCAGTCTGCCGCTGGCGAGGGCATCCTGAGCTGGCTGACGAACGTCGTCGACAAGCTGATCAGCAGCCTCGGCAACGCGATCTACTTCCCTTACCTGGCCGCCGTCGTCATCATCGGCGCGATCTGGCTCGCCTGGCAGGGGCTGATCCGCAAGCGGGCCACCCGCACCATCGAGGGAACGATCTGGATGGTCGTGGCGTGTGTGGCGGCGATCTGGCTGATCGGCAGGCCCGCGGACTTCACCGGCGCTGGCTCGGCCGTGTCCAACGCCATCGGCCAGTCGCTTAACACCGCGTTCTCCAAGCTCCCCGCCCCGAGCCAAAGCAACTGCCTGCCGGTGGGGCACGACGACCCGCAGGTCCAGTCGGCTAACTTCAACTTCTCCTCGGGCAATGGAATCGTCGCCCAGAACGCCGACGAACTGTGGACCGTGCTGGTCTGCAAGCCCTGGCTGGCGGGCGAATTCGGCACCACGTCGTTCGGCAGCACGGCCGGTTCGCAGAGCCCGGTGAATACCTATGGCAGGCAGCTGCTGTGGGCGCAGGCCATCGCCGGCAACGAGAAGCCGACGACGGCCTTGATCCAGGCCAAGCAGGCCACCTACTCCGGGATAGCAGCGAACATCCAGCAGAAGGATCCGGGGATCTACCCGTTGTTCCAGGGCAAGCAGTGGACGACGCGCCTGGAGATCGGGTTCGCCGCGCTGTTCGCCGCGGCCATCGCTGGCGTCCTGGTGCTGCTGATCGCGGTCACACTGATCTTGCTGAAGCTCGGGTTCCTGCTGCTGCTCGTGGCCGGGCCGTTCTTCCTGCTGATCGGAACGCATCCGGGATTCGGCCGGGTCGTGGCGTTGCGCTGGTTCGAGATGCTCGTCGGCGTGCTGCTCAAGCAGGCGGCGGTCGCGCTGGTGCTGAGCGTGCTGCTATACGCCTACTCGCTGATCATGGGCACCAGCGACGCGGTGCTCCCGTGGGCCTTGAAGATCCTCATGATCGCGCTCGTCACGATCGCGGTCTTCATATACCGAAGGCCGTTCCAGCACCTGTTCTCCGCCGTGGGCTATGGCATGATCGGTTCCACCGAGCGCGCCGAGATCGACCTGCAGCGCTCCCGCGCCACCCTGCGCCAGAACACGCTCGGCGCCGCGGCGGTCGCCGTGCCTGGGTTCGCCGCCTATCGCGCCGCCCGATGGGCGCGCCGCAATCCTGGGCGGGCGGCGGCGCTCGGCGCGGCTGCCGGTGCCGGCGGCGTGGGCGCTGCCGCGGCTGGTGCGGCTGGTGCGGCCGCCGACGCGGCCGGCATGAACGCCGAGGATGGCGCGCTCGGCGACGGTTCCGCCGCAACCGGGATCGCGCCGGCCGAGGGAGGGGCCCGCGCGGGCAGCCGCTCCGGGCTGGCGTCCCGCGCCCGTACCTGGGCCTCAGCGGCCGTCGGTGACGGTGCGCGCCGCTCTGCCCCGCCGCTGAACCTGCCGTCGCGGGACACCCCAGGATCTGTCCCGGCGCGTGGCAACGGCGCAGGAGCAGTGCCGAGCCGGACAGCGGCCGACGCTGCGGCGGTGGCTGCGGGCGCCGGAGCCGGGCAGGCAGGAGCCGCTCCGGCACGTCCCGCCCAGCCGGGCGCGTTCCGTACCCGCCCGGCGCCGGCGTCGCAGCCGCATGCCGGTCCCGCGCCTGCCGATCCCGCCGCAGCGAGCCCCGGGCGGCCTGCTCCGGCTGCGGGCCCAAGGCGGGCTCCCGCGCCCGCTGGCCCCGCGCCGCGTCCCGCGGCATCTGCACCTGCCCCTGCACCGCGTCCCGCAGCACCTGCCCCTGCACCGCGCCCCGCGGCGCCTGCCCCTGGGCGGGCCGCCCCCGCAGGGCCTGCGCCCGCCGCCCCATCCGGCTCGGGTGGCTCAGGCTGGCCCTGGCGGCCCGGTGCGACGCCGCGGCAGCCGCAGTCCCCGTCGGCCGCCCCCGGTGCGGCGCCCAGCGGCCCGTCCAGCCGCCAGGGCGGTCCGTGGGCCGATTCCTCGGCGGGCCGCCAGAATGCCGCGCCAGCCCGCCAGCCCGCGCCGTCCGCGCGCCAGCCCGCCGCGCCACCGGCCCGCCAGCCGTCCTACCGGCCAGCCGCACCTCCGCCTGCCCGGCCGTCAGCGCTCCCGTCCGTCCGCCCGTCAGCGTCTCCGCCTGCCCGCCCGTCAGCGTCTCCGCCTGCCCGGCCGTCAGCGTCTCCGCCTGCCCGCCCGTCAGCGTCTCCGCCTGCCCGGCCGTCAGCGCCTCCATCTGCTGCCCCATCCGCCCGGCCGTCGCCACCACCCAGGCCAGCCCGCCAGCCCGGGCGGTCGGCATCGGCACCCGATCCGGCGCGGAGGAGTCCGTCCGGCCGGCAGGGCGGTCCGTGGGCCGACACCGCGGCGGGACGCCAGGGCGCCGATCGCGGCAGCGCAGGTCCGCCGCTTACCGGTGGTGGCGAGGCCGGACGGGCTGAAGGACCGGCGCCGTTCTGGCTGCGCCCGTTCGGGCGCCGGAAGTAACCGATGCCGCCATGGACCTGAACGCTGGCCAGCGCAAGGTGATCTTCTTCCTGATCGTGGTCGTGCTCGTCGGTTTGGGCGTCTACCTGTTCGTGCCCGGGGCACGCGGCAGCGACGCCGGTCACACCCCGGCGGCCGCCACGCACTCTTCCGCGCCGCGGGTCACCTCGCCCGCGACACCAACTCCGACGCCAAGCCCGTCCCCGGCGACCGGTGGGTCATCGAACCCCGACATCTACCAGTGGCTCCCGTTCACCCAGGCGCAGCTGGGCTCGGCTACCGCCGTGGTCACCCAGTTCTGCGACGCGTACGGAACGTGGTCTTACAGCCAGAACGCGACCAGCTACGTGAAGACCATGGCCAGCTTGATCACCTCCGAACTGGCCAACGTCATCGAGCAGGGTTATTCCGTGCCCGGCGTCGCGAGCCAGCGGACCAGCAAGAAGCAGGTGTCCACGGGCAGCACGGTGATCAACTCGATACGGGCGTTCGGCTCGTCCAGCATCACCTTCGTCGTGACGATCACCGAGCAGATCACCGGGAGCTCCGGTCAGAGCCGGAACTCCGACCAGTACGCGGTCACGGTAGTCAGCTCCGGAAGCAGTTGGCAGGTCAACGACATCGAGCTGGCCTCGGCGGGCAACTCATGAGAGACCGCTGGCTCCCGGGCAACCGTGGCCGGGCAGCTGCGGGCGCACTCGTAGCCATCGCCCTCATCGCGACGATGGGGCTCATCATCGCCCCGATGCTGATCATGGGCGGCAGCTCACTCCTGTTCGAGTCCGGCACCGGCTGCTCGGCCGTGCAGGGCGCCCAGCCAACGGCCAGTTCGGACGCCCGCGACTCGATCCCGTCCAACTATCTCGCCTTGTTCCGGGAGACGGGAAGCAAGTACGGACTCCCCTGGGTGATCCTCGCCGGGATCGGCAAAGTGGAGAGCGACGACGGCCGGTCCAACCTGCCCGGCGTGCACAGCGGCGCGAACGCCTTTGGCGCGGCCGGGCCGATGCAGATCGGCATCGGCGGTGCTTCGGGCAACGAGTGGGGCGGCTCGCCGATCCACCCGGCGAGCGAGGTCGTCAACGGCGTGGCGACCGACGCCGACGGCCGCGGCGTCGCTGACGTCTACGACCCAGCCGACGCGATCGCGGGCGCGGCGAAATACCTGATCGAGCATGGCGTTCAGCAGAACGCGTCTGGCGCGGTCTTCGCCTACAACCACTCAAACTCGTACGTGCAGCTGGTGCTGTCCTACGCCACGACGTACGCGGCGGGGGGGTTCACGGTCAGCCCGGTCACCGTGGCCAACGTCCCGAGCTGCATACCGGGTGTGAACACCGCGGCCGACACCGAGCAGGTGCCGAACGCAACGGTCGCCAACGCGATCGACTACGCCGAGGCCCAGCTCGGCAAGCCGTACCAGTTTGGCGCGACCGGGCCGGACGCCTTCGACTGCTCGGGCCTGGTGATGATGGCCTACCGGGCGGCCGGCGTGTACATCCCCCGCACCTCGCAGGGGCAGTTTGCATGGGGACCGCGGGTGCCGGCCAGCCGGGTGGAGCCCGGAGACCTGGTCTTCTTCGCCGGCGCCGACGGGACCACCGAGGCGCCGGGCCACGTCGGCCTCGTGATCGGCCACGACAAGATGGTCGAGGCATACGCCACGGGTTTCCCGATCCGCATCTCCGCCTTCGGGACCAGCGCGGCAGCGCCCGGCGACGAGGATCCGGTCGGCTTCACCCGCCCGTGGGCCCACTCAGGCGCCGTCCTAGCCGCCGGCTGACGCCCGTCGATGTACCGATGGGCTTGTAAGAAGCGACCCATCGGTACATCGACAAGCCGGGGCACGGTGCGCGAGTGACCAGTGGTGCTCAGGTGAGGCGAGATGCGCCGGCCGGGGCGGACGCGGCGGCCGGAGGAGGCTGGCCGGTGGCTTCGGTGGCTTCGGTGGCTTCGGGGTTGGCTTCGGTGGCTTTCGGTGGTCGCTGGTTCGCCAGTCCACGGGCGGGCGCCGAGGGCGGCGAGCGCGTCGTGGGCCATCGCGAGCTTCTCGTACAGGAAGAGAACCGGGCTGCCAGCGGCCATGGCGACCGCGGTACTGAGCGCCGATCGCGGGCCGTCGGCCCTGGCGACGGCGATGCCCGGCCTGGCCCGGCGCATGGCGGCGGTGATCAGGCCGGTCATCTCGCCGGGTGCGCGGCCGCGCTTTTCTTCATCCTCATAGATGACGACCCGGCCGAACCAGGTGGCGATGGCCTCGGCGGTCGTGGCGACCAGGTCGTCCCGGCGGTCCCTGGGCAGCGTGATCGCGGCCACCGGCTCGCCGCCCCAGACGTCGGCGACCATGCGCCCGGTCGCGTGGAGCGCAGGAGCGTTGTGGCCGTAGTCCACGATCACCGGGCTGCCCCCGGCCAGGTAGACGTTGCCCCGGCCGGGGTTGGACTCTTCCGGGGTGAACGTGGCAAGCGCGCGCCTGATGTCCTCACCCCGGCCGTCCACCACGAGTACGCGGTAGTCGGTCCCGGGCACGAACTTCTCCACGATGACCGCGCCGCCCTCGCCGGCTGCCTGCGTGTATGCCTCGGCCGCGCCGTCGGCGGTGGTGACGCCCACGATCACGTTCGTGCCGTGATTGCCTGCGCGCGGCTTGACCACCACCGGGCCGCCGAGGGCGGAAACGGCCGCGGCAGCTTCCTGCGCACTGCAGGCGACCGCCGCGCAGCCGCAGCGGGACGGTGCGGTCGGCGCCCAGCCTGCGGAATACCCGCTCGTAGTCGGCGTGCACCTCGTCCGGCGTGCCCGTGGCGGTCGTGACCAGCACGATCCTGGCCGCCTCCCCGCCGCACAGCTCCACGAACCGCTCCAGCAGCGGGGCACCGTGACCCCGGTCCTCGGCGCCTCCGATGATGAGCAGGCGGCCGGGATCGCCGCTGCGGCCCGCCTCGTCGTCCTCCACCCCTCCCCCTCGAGGGAGTTGTTACCCTCCGTGTCCTCTTATGAACCGGAAGTAGCCGCTTGACGAGCACCAGAGGCCTGAACGGGTAATAAGGGGCCAATCGGGCGCGGAACGCGGCCCGTGCACGTGGGGTTTTGGCTTGGCGCGGGCGGAGCGCTGGCAGGGGCGCAGCCCTCCGCCTAGGTGTTTGGTCTGGTTTGCGGTTTTGGGGGGCCCGCGGGGGGCGAAGCCCCCGCGAGTGCTTACTCGGAGCGCAGGACGCGCCGGGGATTCCTGGCCGCGTGGCGCGGCGAGCGCTGCCGCGAGAGCTCCTCGGGCAGTTGCAGCAGGGGGTTGGTGGCACTGGCCACGACGTCGCTTGCGATGTCGATGACCCGCCTGCCCCGGTTTCGCGCCGCGGACCTGAGCTGCTCGAATGCCTGACGGGGGCGGATCCGGTGGCGCTCGGCCAGCACGCCGATCGCCTGCTCGATCCTGATTCGGGCGGTCAGCGCGTGCTCGAGCTGGCCGACCGTGGTCCGCAGGCGGTGCGCCTCTTCCTCCATCGGGAGTTCGCGATGGGCGCGGGCCTGCCTCGCCGCTGGCTGCGACCCTTCGGCCGACACCGCGGGCTGGATCGCGGTCGGCAACTCGGCGGCGAGCAGGTCGGCGAGCACCATCGCGCAGGTCAGGTCCGGCAGTTCATCATCGCCGACCCGCCAGCCGTCCCTGGTGCGGCGAACCACCGCCTCCTCGCCCCCCGTCGGCGCGGCTGAGGCAGACGCCTCCACGATCGGTGCGCCGGCCGGGGACGCCGGGGCAAAGAAGCCGTTCAGCTCGCCGTCTTCCCGGCTGACCGGATCGGTTCGTTCCCGTTTCTTAGACATCGGTAACAGCCAGCTCCTGCAGCCGCTCCTTGACGGCGGCCGCAGACGGGTTGGTGAGCGCGCTGCCGTCCGGGAACACAACCGTCGGCACGGTCTGGAAGCCACCATTCACGCTCATGACGTAGTCGGCGGCTGCCGGGTCCTGCTCGATGTCGACCTCGGTCATCTCAATGCCGTCGGCAGCCAGCTGGCGCTTCAGCCGCTTGCAGAACGCGCACCACGTGGTGGTGTACATGGTCAGCGGCTGTGTCATCGGCCGTCCTCCCCTTCAACTTTCCGTACCACTGAACTTTACTAACGCGTTAACGCTCTATGCGCTTCCCGCCCGGCGTGGCGCCTGGCGTCGGTGGCATGCGGAAAGATGTCAAGCCGGACGAAGCATAGCTGCCGTAGCGAGCAGAACGGGAGGTCATGCGTGGATTCAGCTGACGTCGTGCTCGCCGCGCTCGACCCGGAGCAGCGCGAAGTCGCACTCGCAGCCCGTGGTCCGGTGTGCGTGCTGGCCGGTGCGGGAACCGGCAAAACCCGCGCGGTCGCGCACCGGATCGCGTACGCAGTCGCGACCGGCGTGGTGGACCCGGCGCGTGTCCTGGCGGTCGCGTTCACCACCCGCGCGGCGGGTGAGCTGCGTGGCCGGCTGCGGCAGCTCGGCGACCGGGCGCTGCCCGCCGGCGGGATGGAGCGGGTACAGGCGCGGACCTTCCACGCAGCCGCGTTGCGGCAGCTCACTCACTTCTGGCCGTTGACCGTGGGCGGTCCGGCCCCGCGTGTGCTCGACTCCAAGGTCGCCCTGCTGACTGACGCGGCCCGGGGGCTGCGGCTGCAGCTGAGCCCGCCCGAACTGCGCGACGTGGCGGGCGAGATCGAGTGGGCCAAGGTCACCGGGGTGGGCGCGCAGGAGTATCCCGAGGCGAGCGTCAAGGCGGGCCGGGCGCCGCCGGTCGCGCCGGTCACGCTGACCCGGCTGTATGCCGCGTACGAGGAACTCCGCAGGGAGCGGCACCTGGTCGACTTCGAGTCCGTGCTCGAGCTCACCGCGGCCATCCTGGCCGAGCACCCGGCCGCCGCGGCCGCGGTGCGTGACCGGTACGCGTACTTCGTCGTAGACGAGTACCAGGACGTCAACCCGCTGCAGAAGCTGCTGCTCGACGCCTGGATGGGCGACCGTGATGACGTGTGCGTGGTCGGCGACCCGCTGCAGACGATCTATTCATTCACCGGAGCCTCCCCGGCCTACCTGACCGGCTTCGCAGCGGAGTTCCCCGACGCCACCGTGATCAAGCTGATGCGTAATTACCGGTCCACGCCGCAGGTCGTCGCGCTGGCGAACCGCCTAGGCGGCGGGAACGGCCGCCCTGGCGGCGCCGTGCTCGTGGCACAGCGGCCGGGCGGGGCGGAGGCCGAGTTCGCCGAGTACGGCGATGAGCTCGCCGAAGCCGCGGCGGTGGCGCGGCGTGCGGCGTCGCTGATCCGGTCGGGAACCGCGCCGCGGGAGATCGCGGTGCTGGTCCGGACCAACGCGCAGACGCCAGCGTTCGAGCGGGCGCTCGGCGAAGCTGGCGTACCGTTCGCGGTCAAGGGGGCGGAACGGTTCTTCGACCGGGCCGAGGTGCGCCAGGCGGTCGGCCTGCTGCGGGCCGCCGCCCGCTCGGCGTCGGCTGACGAGGAGCCGGCCAGCCAGGTCCGTGCCGTGCTGTCCGGGATCGGGCTTGACCAGCAGCCGCCGTCGGGCCAGGGCAGGGCGCGGGAGCGATGGGAGTCGCTCGAGGCGCTGGCCCAGCTCGCCGATGACTTCTTCGCAGCGTCGCCCGCCGAATCGCTGGCCGGGCTGTGCGCCGAGCTTGCCGCGCGCAGCGCCATCGGTCACGCCCCGGCGATGGACGGGGTGACGCTGGCCTCGCTGCACGCAGCCAAGGGGCTGGAATGGGACGTGGTGTTCCTCGCCGGGCTTTCCGATGGGATGCTGCCGATCGTGTACGCGCAGACCGATGAGGCGATCGAGGAGGAGCGGCGGCTGCTCTACGTCGGGATCACCAGGGGACGGGACCTGGTATGCCTGTCCTGGGCCCTGGCCAGGTCGGCCGACGGGCGGGGCGGCCGGAAGCCATCCAGGTTCGTTGAGGAGATCCGGCCACGGAGCCGCCGGGGCAAAGGCTGGGGACGCACGATGATGAGCTCAGCATGAGCAAGGCTCTCGATCAGGTGCTCGACCTGCTCGACCTGGAGCAGATCGAGGTCGACATCTTCCGCGGGCGCAGCCCGGAGGGCGAACGCAGGCAGCGCGTGTTCGGCGGCCAGGTCGCAGGGCAGGCACTGGTCGCGGCCGGCCGCACGGTGCCTGAGGACCGGCCCGTGCACTCGCTGCACGCCTACTTCATCCGCCCGGGCGATCCCACGGTCCCGCTGATCTATCTGGTGGAGCGGGTGCGCGACGGCCGCTCGTTCACCACCCGCAGGGTGACGACGATCCAGCACGGCAAGACGATCTTCACGCTTTCCGCGTCGTTCCACCGCGACGAGCCCGGCGTCGAGCACGCCGACCCGATGCCCGATGTCCCGCCCCCGGACGCGATCGCGACGACGGCGGAGCGCATGGAGAAGCTGTTCGGGCCGAGCGTGCGCGAGTGGTACGACGGCAACCCGATAGACATCCGGCACATCGGGCCGCTGAGCTTCGAGGCCGAGCGCGACCCCTCGCTGCGGACGACCCGCAACATGGTCTGGCTCCGGGTCGACGGTGACCTGCCCGACGACCCGTTGCTGCACGTGTGCCTGATGACCTATGCCTCGGACATGACGCTGCTCGACTCGGTGCTCCTGGCGCACGGCCTGTCCTGGGCCGACGGGCGGACGACCGGAGCGAGCCTGGATCATGCGATGTGGTTCCACGGGCCGTTCCGGGCCGACCGGTGGCTGCTGTACGCGCAGGACTCTCCGGTCGCCCGCGGATCGCGGGGGCTGGCGCGCGGCGAGGTGTACACGAGCGACGGCGACCTTGTGGTCTCGGTGGTGCAGGAGGGGCTGGTTCGCACCTCCCGGGCCACCTAAATTTCCGGACTCAGAATTCGTCGGGAAAAACCAGTTGCCCCCTCGCGGACGGGCTACGTAGGCTTCTCCCATGTCCGCGGCTCTGCTGATGACGCCCTGTGGAAGGAGGTGCCCGGGATGCTGAATTTCGAATCAGATTTTGAGGCTGTCGCCACCGCGCGCGAGCCCTTCGGCATGGGCGCCTGCCTGCCGTCGGCCGTCATCGCGCCGGCTCGGCCGCCCATGGGCGCAATAGCGTTTGCGCGCCCGCGTGCGTTCTCCGGCACAGACGTCTCTGGGCGGCGCCACCAGGCTGCCGGCCTGAGCGCAGCTCTCGGACAGCCCGCCCAGCAGAAGCAGAACTACCCGTACTCGACCCGTATCGCCGCTAGCGGCGGTGCAAAGGGTCCGCATCCGGCGAGGGAACCGGGACCGGTCTAAAAAGACCGGCCAGAACCCCTCAAGGCCGCGGACCCGAAATCGGGTCCGCGGCCTTCGTCATGCGAGGCCACCGTTTTGTCAGACGCGTGAGAGACCTTAAGACGAGTGGATGAGAGGGGATGGCACCGATGCATCGGCCCGGCACCACCGCCGTTCTGGATGACCAGGCGGGGTTCGAGGCGGAATCCGTGCAGGTAGCGGCGGTCACCAGCCCGCCAGGGCAGGAGCCGCGGGGCGCCCCCATTCCGGTGACCATGGCCGGCGTGCCAAGCGGCCGCATACTCCCGTGCACGGATGACCCGGACCTGTTCTTCGCCGAGTCTCCGCAGGACGTGGAGTGCGCGAAGGACCTGTGCAGGAGCTGCCCGGCGCGGATGGCGTGCCTCGCCGGGGCACTCGAGCGGCGTGAGCCCTGGGGAGTCTGGGGCGGCGAGCTGTTCCTTCGCGGCGAGATCGTGCCGCGGAAGCGGCCGCGCGGACGCCCAAGGAAGGACGAGGTAGCGGCCTGACCAGCCGCTATGGCAGACGTTGAGGTGGTGAAAGCAGATGAATCTGGCCCGCGAGATGGTCAGCGAACGACAACAGGCAATGCTGGCGGCGGCCACGGCGGAGAGCCACGCCAGGCGGGTGCGCGCACTCGCCCAGGCGGACCGCCGGGCGCAGCGAGCAGAGCGCCAGCTGGCCCGCTCACGACACGAGGCCATGCGGCTCCGTGGCGAGCTGGCGGCCGAGCAGAGTTCCTGAAACTCGGTTCTGCACCCCGGGATCGAACGATCCGGCGGGGGCCAAGGGCCCGGGAAGCACGTGCTTCCCGGGCCCTTCCGCTGCCCTGCCCCGCTTTCGGTCAGGTCCCCGGGCTCGCCGCCCCGGCCACGGCACCGTCCGGGTCGTCCCGTTCCGGGTTCGGCTCGTCAGACCCGCCGTCTCCCAGCTCTGGCGCGTCGAAGTAGCCGGGCATCCACTTGAGCACTTCGGCGCGGAAGTGGCCCTCGCACTCAAGCTGGCAGAGCACTCCGATCCCGGCCGTGGAGACGCGGTGGATCAGGATGTACGAGGGCGGCAGGTTGAGCCGGCGGCCGACGGCGGCCGACCTCATGTCCGTGACCCGCGACGCCTCGGCCCGCAGCCACTCCCGGGTGAACTTGAACGACTCCACCTTGGACGGCTCGGCGAGCGGCGCCAGGTAGGCGTGCAGGGCGTCAAGATCGACGTCGACGCCCTCCTTGAGGAAGCCGTGCAGGCGTAGTTCGTGCTCAACGGTCTCGATGTCGCGGTCCTCGTGCATGAGGCGCAGCAGCTTGCCAAAGAAGTGCGGGAAACCGTCGGGAAGCCGGTCCACGGCGCCGAAATCCAGAACGCCGAGCCGGCCATCGTCCATGAGCCGGAAGTTGCCTGGATGTGGGTCGGCGTGCAGCAGACCCGCCCGCGCGGGCCCGGAGAAGAGGAACTTGACAAGAAGGATGCCGGCCCGGTTCCGGTCCTCGGCGCTTCCCTCGGCAATGACCTTCGAGAGCGGAGTGCCGCCGATCCACTCGGTGACCAGGACGTGGTCGGTGGCCAGGACGACGCGCGGGATCAGGAACTCGGGGTCGCCGGAATAGGCGTCCGCGAACGCGTCCTGGGAGACCGCCTCGAGCTGGTAGTCGAGTTCTTCGGTGACCCGCTTGCGCAGTTCGTCGAGCAGCGGCTTGACGTCGAGCCCAGGCATCAGCACACCGAACAGCCGGCCGATACGGCTGAGCTGGGTGAAGTCGTTGATCAGGGCCTTTCCGGCGCCCGGGTACTGGATCTTCACCGCCACCTTGCGGCCATCGTGCCAGGTGGCGCGGTGCACCTGGCCGATGGAGGCGGCGGCGGCCGGGCTGTCGTCGAAATCGGCGAAATTGTCCCGCCAGTCCGGGCCGAGGTCGGCCACGAGCACCCGGTGCACGGTTGCGGCCGGCAGCGGCGGCGCGGCTTCCTGGAGCTTGGTCAGGGTGGCCCGGTAAGGCCCGGCGATCTCGGCGGGCAGCGCCGCCTCAAAGATCGACAGGGCCTGCCCGAGCTTGAGCGCACCGCCCTTGAGCTCACCGAGGACCCTGAAGATCTGCTCCGCGGTTCGCTGCTGGATCTCCTGCGCCACGATCTCGGCCGGTCGTCCGCCGAGCCGCTTGCCGAGGCCGAGCGCCGTCCGTCCGGCCAGACCGACCGGCAGGGTGGCGAGTTTCGCCGTCCGGGTCACGGCACGGCGGGGCACATCGCTCACGGATATCGCGGCACGCGGGTGTTAGTTGTCAGCCCGGACACGGCGCGCCGCTTCACCTCCCTGGCAAATCTAATTCCCAAGATCCCATTGTCCGCTACCTGACGGCATGACTGCCACACGAGCAGTCGGGATGGCGCGGCCACGTCCGGCGGCGCCACTGCCAGCCGGGCAGGACCAGTTCCAGGGTGCCATTGGCCACCGGGTCGGCCGCCACCGCCCTGTCGATGAAGGCCAGGACCTGTGCTGCAGCCTGCGCGGCCACGGCCGCCGCGAGCGGTGCGTCGCATGCACACGGACTGGGTTCCCGCCCCTCGAGCTGGGCCAGGATCAGCGGCCAGGCGGGGTCGCGCTCGGCCCTGGACAGGTCCAGGCATCTCAGGCACGCAGTGCGGCCGGGTATCACCAGCGGGCCGACGACCCCGATCGCCTCGTCGGCCGAAACGGCCAGATGCGGGACCCGGTCGCGCATCAGGCTGGCCCGTAGCTCCATGAGATGGCGGCCGACGAGGATCGCGAGGTCGGGGAGTGCCGTACCGGGCTGCGGGTTGCCGGGCCGCCGGGTGCTGGGCTGCGGGTTGCCGGGCCGCGCGGTGCCGGCGGGCGGCTCACCAGATCCATCGGCACCGGCCGACGTGACCCCGGGGCGTAACGTTCCAGGTCCATTTGGTGTTGATTTTAGCTTTTCAGGACGTTGTGGGTCCGCGTTCGTGACCTGGCCGATGCCGGAACTCGTGAGCAGGCTGGCGATACCGTTTCCGACCGTCCCGGCGCCGTGGATCCGGACCTGCGCGGTGAGCCTGCGGGCGAGGGTGCGCGCACCGCCGTCGCCGTCCCGGTGCGCCAGGGATGCGGCGGCCAGTTCCGTGGCCAGCCGGGCTCGCGCCGGAGGAGAGAGTAACCGCAGCGTGCCAGCGGGGAAGTCGTCGAGCGCCCCGGCGGTCGCCAGCAGGGCCAGGACCCGCTCCGTGGTTTCCGCGGGAATGCCTTGGTCGGCGGCGATCTGGATGACCTGCGCACGGTCTCGGCTGCCGTCGAGGAGACCGATCACCCAGGCCGCGCCTGCCATCCCGGTCAGCGCCACCGCCCGCCGGGAGTCGATGCCGATCTGCAACGTGTCACGATCGCGCCACACCGGCAGCAATCCGCGCTTCAGCACTGGTCTCATGCCTCACAGCGTGACAGGCGACGCCGACAATTCCGGCATTCAGGCGGTTCGCATCGTGGCCGGGGCCCCCGGGCGCCGAAGCGACATGGCGGGCGGCCGCTCGCTCCGCTGCGGGCCGTTCGCCCCCCTTCCCCAGAAGACGTGCGACCCGGAGCCCGGGGACTCCTGCCAGGCGAAGCTAGGCCTGGTGCCCCAATGGGTCAATACGTCCTTGTGGACAGCACTGTGGACAACCTGGGGAAACGCCGGAGCGTTTATGTGGACAGCCGTGACCGCGCCTGTGAAGTTCGTGCTGGCTGGGGCCGCTCTGGGTCGCCCACCAGGGATGTCGCTGTCCACGGCCTGTGGACACCAGATAGCAGCGGCCGAGCCTCTTTCATGATCGCGGTGGATTGTTCGCGAATACGACAACCGACAACAAATCCGCGATCATGAAAACAGGTCCTCTAGGAGCCGCCTGGCGGGTCGCCGTGCCCCGGCGGATCTCCCTCGCCGGGTTTCTCATCGACCTCGTCCTTGCTGGCCTCGTCCTTGCTGGCCTCGTCCTTGCTGGCCTCGTCCTTGCTGGCCTCGTCCTTGCTGGCCTCGTCCTTGCTGGCCTCGTCCTTGCTGGCCTCGTCCTCCAGGTCGGAGATGTCGAAGTCGGGCCGGCCCCTGACGAAGCCGTCCGGGTCATCGAAGTCCTCGGCCGTGGGCAGCAGGTCCGGGTGGGCCCAGACCGCGTCCCGGCCCTCGATGCCGCGCGCGTCGGTCAGGCCACGCCAGATGGCCGCGGCCTCTCGCAGCCTGCGCGGTCTTAGTTCCAGCCCCACCAGAGTCGCGAAAGTCCGCTCGGCCGGCCCGCCGCTGGCCCGGCGTCGCCGGATCGCCTCGGCCAGGGCGTCGGCCTGCGGCAGCCGGCTCCCAGCGGCCGCGTCAACCACGGTCGCCACCCACCCCTCGACCAGGGCGAGGACGGTCTCCAGCCGCGCCAGCGCGGCCTTCTGCTGCTCGGTGTCCTCCGGCTGGAACAGCGCGGCGCCGGACAGGGCCTCGCTCAGTGCCTCCGGGTTCGCCGGGTCGATCTGCGGCATAGCCTCACGCAGCGCGTTGGCGTCCACCGTGATGCCGCGCGCATAGTCCTCGACCGCCCCGAGCAGCCGGGCGCGCAGCCACGGCACGTGGGCGAACAATCGCTGGTGCGCGGCCTCGCGCAGCCCGAGGAACAGCCGTACCTCGTCCTCAGCGACGGAAAGCCCGTCGCCGAACGCCTTGACGTTGACCGGGAGCAGCGCGGCCGTGCCCGCCGGGCCGAGCGGGAGGCCGACGTCGGTCGAGCTGACCACCTCCTGCGCCAGCGCGCCGACCGCGGCGCCGGTCTGGCCGCCGACCATCATCCCGCCGATCCTGCGCATCATCTGGCCCAGACCGCCGAGCGCGCCGAACCCTCCGGTCAGGGCGGTCATCGCGGAACGCATCTCGGGCGGAAGCTCCCCGGCGAGTTCCTCGGGGTCCTCGGTCAGCATTCCGCCCATCGCCTCGACGGCCCGGGCCGCGATCGGGTCGCACAACTTCGACCAGACCGGCAGCGTGGCCTCGACCCACTCGGACCGGCTCCACGCCTGGGTGAAACGGATGCCGGTGGGCAGGGCCGTGGCGTCCTCCAGCCACAGGTCAGCGGTCCGGAGCGCGTCGGTGGTCTTGCGGCGGTCGATATCGAGAACGCTCGCGTCGCCCTGCGCGGCGACGGTCTGCCGCGCCACGTTCTTCGCGAGGTCCCAGTTGACCGGGCCGCCTTGCCAGGACATCAGGTCGGCGAACTGGCGCAGGGCATCGGCGAACTGCTGCGGGTCGCCGAGCGGTCCCAGCGGGCCGCCAGCGCCGCCCGCGCCACCGCCCGGGCCGCCCGCGCCACCGCCTGCATCCGGCTTGTCGGGATCCCGGTCGCGGTCACCGGGCAGGCCAAAGCCGAAGGGAGGTTCAGTCATCTCCGCTGCCTCTCGGGCAGGATGGAAGAGTCCACGTCCGCCACGTTATCCCGGGAGCACGCCGTGGTGAGCAATCGAGATGCCAGGTTCGCCAACGGCGCAGCCACGGCGCCCCGCCGACAGGCCATGGATACCCGGTGAGCAGCCGCGGTATGCGCAGGGGACAGGCCGCGCACGAACCTGGTGCTGGGAGGGGCCGAGACGGTCGCGGGCGGGGCCCCGTGGTCGCTGTCACCGGGGCTGCTAGCGGTCTCGGCCACGCGCTGACGGTCCGGCTGGCGGCGTCGGACAGGATCGGCCGGGTGATCGCTATCGACGGTCACCGCGGCGACGCGACGGGTGTGACCTGGCGGGTGGTGGATATCCGCGATCCCGCACTGGCCGGCCGCTCGCCGGGGTGGACGCCGTCGTGCACACCGACCTTGACCTGGCCCCCGACTCCGATCCGCGGTCACGGCGGGCGTTCAACGTCCGCGGCGCGCAGACCGTGCTGACCGCGGCGGCTGCCGGGCGGGTGGGCCGGGTCGTGCTGGTGACCAGCGCGATGGTGTACGGAGCGCGGCCGGACAACCCGGTGCCACTGGCCGAGGACGCGCCGCTGGGTGCCGATCCCGACGCCAGCGTGGTCGGCGACCTGCTGGAGATCGAGCAGCTGGCGCAGCGCTCGCCGTCGGCCAACCCGGGCATGGCCGTCACGGTCGTCAGGCCGGCCGCGCTGGTCGGCGAGGGCGTGGACACCCTGATCACGCGGCACTTTGAAGCGCCCCGGCTGCTGGCTGTGAAGGGCTGCGCCCCGCGCTGGCAGTTCTGCCATGTGGATGACCTGGTGTCGGCGCTCGAACTGGCCGCGGCGGCCGAGGTTACCGGGAGGTTCGCGGTCGGCTGCGATGGATGGCTGGAACAGGAGCAGGTGGAGGAGCTGTCCGGGCTGCGCCAGATCGAGTTGCCGGCCGGGCTGACCTTCGGCACCGCGCAGCGGCTGCACCGGGCCGGAATAACCCCGGCCCTGGTGACCGACCTGCACTTCGTCGTGTACCCGTGGGTGGTGGACTGCGCGGCCCTGCGGCAGGCCGGGTGGAAGCCGATGTACGGCAATCAGGCGGCTCTTGCCGTCCTGCTCGAGCAGCGCGCCGGGCACCACGCGCTGGCCGGACGCCGGCTGGACCGGAAGGACGCGACGATCACCGCCGCCGGGGCCACCGTCGCCGTCATCGGGACCGCGGCGATCGTGCGCGAGGTCAGGCGCCGCCGCCGCAGTACCTGAGCGGCCGCGATAGCTTGGCAGTTGTGAACACGATCCGGCTCGCGGAGCTGAGGGACACTCCCCTGTCCGTCGACGAGGCGCTCACCGCGGTCTCGGACCCGGCGGCTGGCGGCGTCGCCCTGTTCGTCGGCGCCGTCCGCGACCACGACCACGGCCAGGATGTGGTCCGCCTCGGCTACAGCGCTCATCCCTCGGCAGCGGCGGAGCTGCGGCGGGTCGCGGAGAAGGTCGCGGCCAGCTTCACCGTCACCGCCGTCGCCGCTGTGCACCGGGTAGGGGACCTCGCCGTGGGTGATCTGGCGGTCGTGGTGGCCGTGTCCAGCCCGCACCGCGGCGACGCCTTCGATGCCTGCCGCGCGCTGATCGACGAGCTCAAGCGGAGCGTGCCGATCTGGAAGCACCAGCAGTACGTCGGCGGCGGAAGCGAGTGGGTCAACAGCGCGTAGTCTTCCCACATGTCCCGCCGATCCGTCACGCTGCTGGTGGCAGCAGCCGGAGTCCTGATCGCGCTTGCCGTCGCCGTGATCGCGCCGGTGCCCTACATCGCGCTGACCCCGGGTCCGACCCTGAACACGCTCGGCTCGCTGAGCGGCAAGCAGCTGATCCAGGTCGCGGGGCACCGGACCTACCGGACCACGGGCAACCTCAACATGGTGACGGTGTCCTTCATCGGCGGGCCGGGAACCGATTTCAACATCTTTGCGGCGCTCCGCTCCTGGCTGAGCCCGCATGACGCCGTCGTCCCGTCATCGGAGATCTTCACTCCCGGCGATTCGCCGCAGCAGGTGGCTCGGCAGGACACCGAGGAGATGGCGAACTCGCAGGAGACGGCCACGGCCGCCGCTTTGTGCCAGCTCAAGATCGGCTTCAAGACGATCGACACCGTCCAGTCAACGATCAAGGGAATGCCGGCCGCCAGCGTGCTGCGCGCCGGTGACGTGATCACGGCGGTCGACGGTACGCCCGTAAGCTGCCGGGCCGATGCCGGGACCCTGGTCAAGGAGCGCAAGGCCGGCGCGCCGGTGCAGCTGACCATCCTGCGGCATGGCCGGACCATCCCGGTCCGGCTGACCACCGCCGACGTCCAGGGGCAGCCCGAGATCGGGGTGTACCTGGTGGAGAGCTTCACGTTCCCGTTCAGCGTGACGATCAGGGTTGGGAACATCGGCGGCCCCAGCGCCGGGCTGATGTTCGCGCTCGGCCTCATCGACAAGATCACCCCGGACGACCTGACCGGCGGCAGGTTCATCGCCGGCACCGGGGAGATCGAGGCGAACGGCGCGGTGGAGCCGATCGGCGGGATCCAGCAGAAGATGGCGGGTGCGCGTGCGGCCGGGGCGACGATCTTCCTTACCCCCGCGGCCAACTGCCCGAACACTGCGGGGGCGGTGCCCGCTGGCGTGCGCCTGATCAAGGTAAGCTCCCTGGCCGGAGCCATAGCAGCCCTTGACGCACTGAAGGCGGGCAGGCCGGTTCCTTCGTGTTAAAAGCGGAGCGAAGTCCCAGAACCGGAATGGATGCGGAAACCTTGCGCAATACCGGTAAGTTGCCCTCAATAAGCTGCGCGGCTGAGCTGAACTAAGGGGGAGGCGTGGCCTTCCGAACTCCCGGCCCTGCCCGGCGGCCCGGCAACCCCATCGTGCTCCCGCGGTGGTCGAAGTACGTGATCCCGGTGCTGGCCGCGGTTATCGCGCTGATCGTGATCCTCGCCGTGGGCGCCGGCGTGTGGACCGACTGGCTGTGGTTCCGCTCCGTCAGCTACACCTCGGTATTCGGTACCACCTACGGCGTCAAGTGGGCGCTGTTCGGCATCGCCGCCTTCTTCATGATGGCCGTCATCGGCGTCAACATCCGGCTCGCTTACCGGCTCAGGCCGCCGCAGCTGCCGGTCACGCTGCGGCCGGCGCCGCAGCAGGCGGCCGCGCCGCAGCAGGCGAGCGCGCCGCAGCGCCCGGTCTCGCCGCAGCAGCAAGGCCTTGAGGCGTACCGGCAGGCGATCGAGCCGCGGCGGCGGCTCATCGTGGGCGTGATCCTCGGCCTGATCGGGCTCATTTCCGGTCTTGCCGGCGCGGGCGACTGGCGCACCTGGCTGCTGTTCGCCAACCGGGTGCCATTCGGGGTCAAGGACCCCCAGTTCCATTTGGACATCTCATTCTTCGTCTTTGACTATCCGTTCATCCGGATGGTGCTCAGCTTCCTGTTCGCGGGCGTGCTGCTGTCGATCCTGGCGGCCGCCATCGTGCACTACCTGTACGGCGGGCTGCGGCTGCAACTGCGTGGCGAGCGCGCCACCCAGGGCACCCGGGTTCACCTGTTCGTGCTCATCGGCATCTTCATGCTGCTCAAGGCCGTCGCTTACTGGGTCGACCGCTACGGCATCGATTTCTCGCAGCGAGGTGTGGTGCAGACCGGCGCCTCTTACACGGATGTGAACGCCGTGCTGCCGGCCAAGACCGTCCTCGCGGTGATCGCGTTGATCTGCGCGGCGCTGTTCTTCGCGGGCGCGATCCGGCGGAACGCGATGCTTCCTGCCGTCGGGTTCGGCCTCCTGGTGCTCTCCGCCGTGATCGTCGGCGGGCTCTACCCGGCGATCGTGCAGCAGTTCGTGGTCAAGCCCAACGAGCTCGCCAAGGAGGGGCCGTACCTCGCCCGCGAGATCAAGAACACCCGCTCCGCGTACGGGATCAGCAAGGTGCAGGTGACCCCGTATTCGGCGGTGTCGTCCGAGACGCTGTCCCAGCTGGGCACCCAGGCGGCCGCGCTTCCCAATGTGCGTCAGCTCGACCCCGGCGTGGTGTCGGCGGCGTTCCAGCAGCTGCAGCAAGTCAAGGGGTACTACAAGTTTGCTGGCGTGCTCTCCGTCGACCGTTACAAGGTGCCGGGGAGTTCGGTTCCCGAGGACATGGTCGTGGGTGTCCGCGACATGTCCGGCCCGCCAGCGGGCCAGAACAACTGGATCAACAGTCATCTCGTGTACACCCACGGCTTCGGGTTCGTCGCCGCGGCGGCGGACTCGACCTCGAGCGGGGGCAACCCTAACTTCACCGAGAGCGACATCCCGCCGTCGGGCGAGCTCAATGTCCGCCAGCCCCGGGTGTACTTCGGCGAGCAGGAGACGAGCTACGCGATCGTCGGCGGCCACCAGCTCGAGCTGGACTACCCCAACTCCAGCGCGAGCGGCCAGGCGAACACGACGTATACCGGCGGCGGCGGCGTCCCGATCGGCTCTCCGCTGAACCGGGTGCTGTACGCGATCAAGTTCCGCGAGCTCAGCATCCTGCTGTCCGGCGCCATCGACGGCAATTCGAAGATCATGTACATCAGGGACCCGCTGTCCCGGGTGGCCAAGGTCGCGCCGTTCCTCACCCTGGACAGCAACACCTACCCGGTCGTGGTCGGCGGCCAGATCTACTGGGTGGTCGACGGGTACACGACCACCGACAACTATCCCTACTCGCAGCGGCTGAGCCTTGGGCAGGCCAGCTCGGACAGCTACAGCCCGGGCGGCTCGATCGTCGGCCCCGCCAATCAGGTCAACTACATCCGCAACTCGGTCAAGGCGGTGGTGAACGCGTACACCGGCGCGGTCACCCTCTACCAGTGGGGCGGCAACGATCCGGTGCTCGACGCGTGGAAGAAGGCGTTCCCGGGCATCATCAAGCCGAAGAGCGCCATACCCGGGGGCCTGCTGCAGCACCTGCGCTACCCCCCGGTCCTGTTCGAGGCGCAGCGCCAGGTCCTGGCGCAGTTCCACGTGACGCAGGCGCCCGAGTTCTACGGCGGGCAGAACTTCTGGTCCGTGCCCACCGACCCGAGCGGCACCAATCCCAACCAGTCCAGCCAGCCGCCGTACTACCTGACGATGACGATGCCGGGCCAGCCGCAGCCCGAGTTCTCGCTGGTCACGTCCCTCACCCCGCGTGGCAGGCCCAACATGGCCGCCTACATGGAGGTGAACAGCAACCCGCTGAGCAATGGCTACGGCACAATCCGGGTACTCCAGCTGCCCCAGGACACCACGATCCGCGGCCCGCAGCAGGTGCAGAACGACTTCGAGTCCAACGCGACCGTGGCATCCGCGCTGACCCTGCTGCGCGAGGGCGGGTCCAAGGTGATCCAGGGCAACCTGGTCACGCTGCCGGTGGGCGGCGGCCTGGTGTATTTCGAGCCCGTCTACGTGTCCCAGTCGCAGACGGGCAGCTCCGGGGCCTACCCAACGCTGCAGGACGTGCTCGTGTACTACGACGGCCAGGTGGGATTCGGAACCACGCTGCAGAATGCGCTCCAGAACGTGTTCGGGACCGCGCCGGCCACAACCAGCCCGGGAACCACGCCGCCGCCCAGCACTAATCCGCAGACGTCGAACCCGACCGTGCTGAAGTACCTGCAGCAAGCCGAGAACTACTACACCCAGGCGCAGACGGCCCTCAAGAGCGGCAACTTCTCGCTGTACGGCAGCGACCTGGCCCTGATGAAGAAGGCGCTGGACCAGGCCACGGCCGCCGCCGGAGGCAGCGGCAAGGCCGTCACGCCGTCACCGTCACCGTCGGCCAGCCCATAGCCGCTGCCGGTCATCGCGGTGACGGCTGGCCGTATGAAAAGCGGCTGGAAGTGGCTCGGTTTGGTCAATCCGCCCCGCCGCGTCGCCGCACGGACACGCCGCCGCCCGAGAGGGCGTACGCTCGGTTCTGACGGGATATCCAGAGCAAAGCTCGCCTGCTGATGGCTGCCCATGCCCTGGCAGGCCTGGTGAGAGGAGCCGAATCGGTCGTGGCGCCTCGTGTGCTTGTTGACACGACCGCTGTGCCCGCGGACCGTGGCGCGCTCGGCCGTTACGTTGACGGGCTGATCTGCGCCCTGGGCGCAGCGGGAGCGGACCTGGCCGTGGCGTGCCAGCGCGCCGACGAGGAGCGGTACGGGCGCCTGGTGCCGAGCGCGCGGATCGTGGCCAGCCCGCCGGCCATTGCGCACCGGCCCGCCCGGCTGGCCTGGGAGCAGAGCGGCCTGCCGCTGGTGGCACAGCAGGTGGGCGCGGACGTGATCCACGCGCCGCACTACTCGATGCCGCTGCGTCCCGGCGCACCCATCGTGGTGACCATGCACGACCTGACGTTCTTCACCGAGCCGGATGCCCACAACCCGCTGACCGCGACGTTCTACAAGTCCGCGATCAGAACCTCCGCCCGCCGCGCCACCCGGCTCATCGTCCCCTCCAAGGCGACCAGGGACGAGCTGGTGCGGGTGCTCGGCGCGGACCCGACCAGAATCGACGTGGCCTACCACGGCGTGGACCACGCGGTGTTCCACCAGCCCGCCGAGGACAAGCTGCGCCAGATCTCGGACCGGCTCGGCCTGCACGGCAAGCCCTACGTCGCGTACCTGGGCGCGCTCGAGCCGCGCAAGAACGTGCCCGCGCTGATCAACGGGTGGGTGGAGGCGGTGGCAGACCTCAGCGACCCGCCCGCGCTGGTGCTGGCTGGCGGCAGCGGCTGGAGCGATGAAGTGGACGCGGCGGTCGCGAACGTGCCCGCCCACCTGCGCCTGGTCCGCCCGGGTTACCTGCACTTCGCCGACCTGCCCGGCTTCCTCGGCGGGGCGCTCGTCGTCGCGTTCCCGAGCACCGGCGAGGGGTTCGGGCTGCCGGTGCTGGAGGCCATGGCTTCCGGCGCGGCGGTGCTGACCACGCTCCGCACATCCCTGCCGGAGGTGGGCGGGGACGCGGTGGCTTACACCGAGCCGGAGGCCGACAGCATCCGCACCGCGCTGCGAGCCCTGCTCGACGACCCGGCGCGCCGGGAGTCCCTCGGCGCCGCCGGCCAGGCGCGGGCGCTGGAGTTCACCTGGGCCGCGTCGGCCGAGGCGCACATGGCGTCCTACGAGCGCGCCGCCGTCCAGGGTCACGAGTAGCCTGCCGCTGTTGACGGCCGTCGGCCCTCCCGAGTTCATCGCCGAGCCGGTGACCAGGGAATGGAGCCCGCCGTACCTCGTAGACGTGCCGCTCATCCTGTCCGTGCACCGGCGCGGCGCGCGCGATCCCGCCTACCGCACCGACGCCTCCGGCGCGGTCTGGCGGACGGTGCTGGCGCCCGCTGGGCCGGGGACGCTGCGAGTCACCGCCCGCCCGGCGGCGGGCGGGGGCACCCGGGTTAGCGCAGCCGCGTGGGGACCGGGCGCGGCATGGCTGCTGGAGACGCTGCCCTCGCTGCTCGGCGCCGAAGACGACCAAGCAGGCTTCGCGCCCGTGCACCCGCTGCTGCGGGAGATGTCCGGGCGGCATCCCGGCGCCCGCGTCGGCCGGTCCGGGCGCGTGCTCGAGGCGCTGATCCCGGCCATCCTGGAGCAGAAGGTCGTCGGGGCCGAGGCCCGCCGGGCCTGGCGCTATCTGCTGCATCACTTCGGCCAGCCCGCGCCAGGGCCGGCCCCGGACGGCATGCGGGTGTTCCCGGAGGCGGCGACGTGGGCCCGGATCCCGTCCTGGGAATGGCACCGGGCCGGCGTCGAGCCGGTGCGCGGCGCCGCGATCGCCGGGGCGGCGCTCGCGGCGGCCCGGCTGGAGGAGATCACTGCGCTGGCCGCCAGCGAGGCCGACCGCAGGCTGCAGTCGCTGCCCGGTGTCGGGCCGTGGACCTCCGCCGAGGTCAGGCAGCGGGCCTGCGGCGACGCCGACGCGGTCAGCGTCGGCGACTACAACCTGCCCGCGGCGGTCGGCTGGGCACTGGCCGGGCGGGTCGTCGACGACGCCGGCATGCTCCGGCTGCTGGCCCCGTACGCCGGGCACCGGTACCGGGCGACCAGGCTGGTCGAGCTCAGCGGAACGCGGCCGCCACGGCGCGGACCACGGCTGGCGATGCGGGAGCACCGGTCGTTCTAGCCAACGTCCGCGCGTGATGCCCCGCACCGCCCCGCTTAGGCTGGAGCCCATGAGCGTCGACGGGCCCACCCCACGCCCCCGCCAGCAGCAGCCGCCGAATCGCGCCGACGAGCCCGAGCCTGCGCCGCCGCCCACGGCGCTGCGCCGCGCGCTGGCCCGGGCCAGGGACGGCAAAGCACTGGACCAGAGCGAGGCCGCCGTCCTGCTGCACGCTCGCGGGGACCAACTCACCGAACTGCTTGGCTACGCCTCGCGGGCCAGGGACGCCGGGCTGGAGCGGGCCGGCCGCCCCGGCGTCATCACCTACTCCCGCAAGGTCTTCATCCCGCTTACCCGGCTGTGCCGCGACCGGTGCGGATACTGCACGTTCGTTACGGTGCCCGGCCGGCTGGACAGCCCCTATCTGTCGCCGGACGAGGTCATCGAGATCGCGACCGCGGGAGCGGCGCTCGGCTGCAAGGAGGCGCTGTTCACGCTCGGCGACCGGCCGGAGGACCGGTGGCCACAGGCCAGGGAGTGGCTGGACGCGCACGGCTACGACGACACGCTGTCCTACGTCAGGGCGATGGCGATCCGGGTGCTCGAGGAGACCGGCCTGCTGCCGCATCTCAACCCGGGGGTGCTGACCTGGCAGGACTTCCAGCGGCTGAAGCCGGTGGCGCCGTCCATGGGCATGATGCTGGAGACAACGGCGCGCCGGCTGTACACCGAGCGGGGCGGCCCGCACTTCGGC
This sequence comes from uncultured Actinomycetota bacterium, assembly GCA_963778075.1. Taxonomy (GTDB): domain Bacteria; phylum Actinomycetota; class Actinomycetes; order Streptosporangiales; family Streptosporangiaceae; genus JASHPR01. The sequence goes on from CAVZTJ010000004.1 coordinate 131,824, forward strand.
AGCCCGGACAAGGATCCCGCGGTCAGGCTGCGGGTGCTCGAGGACGCCGGGCGCAGCAGCGTCCCGTTCACCACCGGCATCCTGATCGGCATCGGCGAGACCATGGCCGAGCGCGCCCACTCGATCTTCGCGATCCGCGGGGTGGCCCGCGAGTACCGCGGCATCCAGGAAGTCATCGTGCAGAACTTCCGGGCCAAGCCCGACACCAAGATGCGCGGCGTGCCCGACGCCGGCCTCGAGGACCTGGCCGCGACGATCGCGGTGGCCAGGCTGGTGCTGGGCCCGGGGGCGCGGATCCAGGCCCCGCCGAACCTGATCGGCGACGAGTACCCGATGATCCTCGCGGCCGGGATCGACGACTGGGGCGGCGTCTCGCCGCTCACCCCCGACCACGTGAACCCGGAACGGCCCTGGCCGCAGATCGACGAGCTCGCCGGGCGCACCGCGGCCGGGGGCTTCACGCTGCGCGAGCGGCTGACCATCTACCCGGGCTACCTCCGCGAGCCGTGGCTGGACCCGCGGGTCGCCCCGCACGTCGCCGCGCTGGCCGACCCCGGGACCGGGCTGGCCCGCGAGGGGGCGATGCCGCAGGGGCTGACCTGGCAGGAGCCAGACGGCGGCTGGGGTGAGGCGGCGGGCCGGACGGACCTGCACGTGACGATCGACACGGCCGGCCGGACGGCGGACCGCCGCGACGACTTCGCCGAGGTCTACGGCGACTGGGCCGAGGTCGGCACCAGGATCGTGCCTGCGGCCCGGCGTGAGCCGGCGGGCGGCGCGGTGCCGCAGCGGCTGCGCGCCGAGGTGCAGGCCGCGCTCCGCCACGCCGAGAGCGATCCGGCCGGTCTCTCCGACGACGACGCGCTGGCGCTGCTCGACGCCGACGGCCCGGAGCTCGAGGCGCTCGCCGCGCTCGCCGACGCGGTGCGCCGGGACACCGTCGGCGACGACGTCACCTACGTGGTCGACCGCAACATCAACTTCACCAACGTGTGCTACACGGGCTGCCGGTTCTGCGCGTTCGCCCAGCGCCGCACCGACGCCGACGCGTACACGCTGTCGCTGACCCAGGTCGCTGACCGCGCCGAGGAGGCGTGGCAGGCCGGCGCGACCGAGGTGTGCATGCAGGGCGGCATCCACCCCGACCTGCCCGGAGACGCCTACTTCGACCTGGCCGCCGAGGTGAAGCGGCGCTGCCCGCAGATCCACGTGCACGCGTTCTCGCCGATGGAGGTCATGAACGGGGCGTCCCGCACCGGACTGCCGGTCACCGAATGGCTGGCCCGCGCGCGAGAGGCAGGCGTGGACTCGATGCCGGGCACGGCGGCCGAGATCCTCGACGACGACGTCCGCTGGGTGCTGACCAAGGGCAAGCTCCCGGCGGCCGCCTGGATCGAGGTGATCAGCACGGCGCACGGGCTCGGCATCCCGACCTCGGCGACGATGATGTACGGGCACGTGGACACGCCCGCGCACTGGGTGGCGCACCTGCGGGTGATCCGCGGCATCCAGGAGCGTACCGGCGGCTTCACCGAGTTCGTACTGCTGCCGTTCGTGCACGCGAGCTCGCCGATCTACCTGGCGGGCCTGGCCAGGCCCGGGCCCACGCTGCGGGAGAACCGGGCGGTGCACGCGCTGTCCCGGCTGCTGCTGCACGGCGCGATTCGCAACATCCAGTGCTCCTGGGTGAAGCTCGGCGACGACGCCTGCCGCGCGATGCTCACCGGCGGCGCCAACGACCTGGGCGGCACGCTGATGGAGGAGACGATCAGCCGGATGGCGGGCTCGGAGAACGGTTCCTACAAGACCATCAGCCAGCTCGCGGCGATGGTCGAACCGACCGGGCGCCCGATGAAGCAGCGGACCACGCTTTATCAGGATCCAGGGCCTGAACGGGTCGCCGCGGCAGCCGCGAGCGACGGAGTCTGTGCTTCGGTGCGCGGGCACCGGCCCTCGCTCCCGCTGGTCGGCGCCTGAACGCCGGTCAGAGCGTCACGACGAACCGGCCGGGGTCACGGTCGGGTCGCGGCGGCGGCGGCGCGGCGGCGTGGCCGACCCCGACGGCGCCCATCGGCTCCCAGCCCTGCGGCAGCCCGAGGGAGCCGGCGGCAACCTCCCGGCAGAACAGGGTGCTGGACACCCAGCACGAGCCGAGCCCTTCCACCGCGAGCGCGACGAGCAGGTTCTGCACGGCGGCGCCGATCGCGACCACGAACATCGTGTGCTCGGCTGCCGAGCGCCGCTCGTCCGGGTAGGGATGCGCGGCCTCGGCGGCGAGGCACGGCACGATGATCAGCGGCGCGCGGCGCAGCACGTCGCCGCGGCGCACCCGCCGCGCGATCTGCTCCTCGGTGAAGCCATCGCCGCGCAGGTCCGCGGCCCACGCCGCGAGCATGTCGTCGAGCAGCGCGGTCCTGGCCCGCTGCGATTCCAGCACGGCGAACCGCCAGGGCTCGCTGTGGTGCGGCGCCGGAGCGGTCACCGCCGCCGCGATCGCCCGGCGCACGGCCCCGGCGTCGACCGGCTCGGCGGTGAACTCGCGGACGGTCCGGCGTTCGTAGAGCACGTCGGCGGCGCCGAGGCGGAACAGGTCCTCGGCGGCGGGCCGGATCAGCGCCGCGGCGCCGGGGCCGTCGGCGTCGGTGACCAGCTCGCCCAGGCCGCGCGCAATCGCCACGGGCATCTGCGTGGTCTTCGCCTTGACCAGGTCGGCCGCTGCGGCGATCTCATCCCCGACCGCCGCCACCGTCACCTCCATCGTGTTGCCGAACGTGTCCGGCTGGCCGCGGTGATCGCGCAGCGGAGCGACCCCGGCGGCACCGATCGCGGTGTCGGTCTGCCCCATGCGCCACGGCCGTCCCATGGTGTCGGTGATCACGACGCCGAGGTTGATGCCGCGCCGCTCGCCCAGCGCCTTGCGCAGCCGCCGGGCCGAGCCGTCCGGGTCCTCCGGCAGCAGCACCACCGTGCCCGGAGCGGTGTTGGAGGAATCGACGCCCGCGGCCGCCAGCACGAGGCCGTGCCTGGTCTCGACGATCCTGGTCGGGCCGCGCCTGGCCACCACCCGGACCGCCTCGCTGTCGATCGCGCGCTCCCGGTCCGCCTGGATCACCCGGCCCTCGGCCTTGCTGACGATCTTCGAGGTGACGACCACGATGTCGCCATCGCGCAGGTCGGGCGCTGCGTCGCAGATCATCCCGGCGAGATCCGCACCGGGGGTGATCTCCGGCAGCCCTGCCACGCCGGTGACGGTAAGCCCTCCACCCCCCACCCACCGCCCCATTCCCCCTTCACCGGCGTCCTTCATTTCCCCTGCCCCGTTCACTGCGTCAGCTCCGCGGCCAGGTCCACGGCCGCGCGGGCGATCTCGGCGGTCGCGGCCAGGTCGGTCATGTACAGCGGAAGTACCCGGACCGCGATCCCGGCCAGCGCGGGGTCCTCGGCTGCCGCCTTGTCCTGGTCGTCGACCAGCCAGCCGTCCAGCAGCCCGGCACCGTAGTGCGCGGCGACCGCGGCCGCGGTGGTCTCGACGCCGATCGCGGTCAGGCACGCGTCGGCCATGCCGCGCACCGGCGCCCCGCCGATGATCGGCGAGACGCCGACCACGGTCTTGGCGCGCATCGCGCCGGCGATGCCGGGAACCGAGAGGATCGCGCCGACGCTGACCACCGGGTTGGACGGCGGGAGCAGCACGCAGTCGGCTGCGGCGATCGCCTCGAGCACGCCCGGCGCCGGCCCGGCCGCGTCAGCCCCGGTGAACAGGATCTGCGTGGCGGGCACCTCGGCGTGCAGCCGAACCCACCATTCCTGGAAGTGCACGGTGCGGCCATCTCCCGCCTGGCTTCCCGTTCCGCCTTCACCGTTCCCGTTCCCGGCGAGCTCGACATGGGTCTGGACCCGGTCGTCGGTCATCGGCAGCAGGGTGACCCCGGGCTGCCACCGCTTGCAGAGAGCGGCGGTGACCGCGGACAGCGGGATGCCGTCGCGCAGCATGCTCGTCCGCACGATGTGCGTGGCGAAGTCGCGGTCGCCGAGACCGAACCAGTCAGGCCCGGCGCCGTACGCGGCGAGTTCGTGCAGCACGGTGAACGTCTCGCCGGCCCGCCCCCAGCCTTGCTCCTCGCTGATCCCGCCGCCGAGCGTGTACATGACGGTGTCCAGGTCCGGGCTCACGTGCAGGCCGAACAGCTCGATGTCGTCGCCGGTGTTGCCGACGACCGTGATCCCGGCGTCGGGCGCGGCTGCCTTCAGGCCGCGCAGGAAGCGGGCCCCGCCTACCCCGCCGGCCAGAACGGTGATGCGCATGCCGGAAGTCTCGCACCCGCGGGAGACGCGTTGACGCGGCGGGCCGTCGCGCAGGGGGTCCCGACAGCGGTTCGCTTTCGTCCGGCAGGAACCGGACGAAAGCAAACCCGTATCGCGCCGTGGCCCAGGCGGGTGCCCCGGAGCCGTTCTGGGGGCCGTTTGCATCCGGTGGTTCCGTGCACGATGCCATGATTTGACGGCGGGGGATGTCCGGGCGGATCCGAGACGGAAGCAGGACGGATGGACCTCACAGACTTTCGCAAGGCCCGGGAGTACGCCGCCTGGCTGCTCCTGTTCGCCGCCGTGATCCTGCTCGGCATCGGCATCTGGATGCTGCTTGGCCTGCCGGGCTCGAACGACGGTCCCAGCTTCGCCGACCACGTCTACGCCGCCACCGGCAACCTGGTGGGCATCGACTTCACGTTGCTCCCGGTCGCCGCGGTGCTGCTCGCCGCGCTGGCCGGCCCCGCGCTCGGGTCCGTTCGGCAGATCGCGTTGTACGCGCTCATCATCCAGCTGATCGCGGTGGTGCTGGGCGTCATCGGCTGGCTCTTCAGCCTCGGCGGCGGGAATGGGTGGTTCTCCATCTCAGACGTCAGCAACCTGCTCGTGGCGGTCGCCGGGCTGATCCTCACCCGCGCGGTGCAACGGTCGCACACTCACGCCACGCCCGGGTCGGTGCGCTAACTACCGGTTACTGACGGCGACGACGCTTGTCACCAGGCGAAAATCGTGGCGGACTTTCCCGTCATCACGGTCAAGCAGGTGAGCATTATCACGTATTCCCCTTGACGCGATGCAAGACACGCGGGTGTAATTTCACCTGTGTAATTCTCGTGCCCACGGGGAGTGGCACGAGCCGACGGGGTTATCGGGAGGGGGCTGGAGGTGCGCAGTGTCTGAGGTCATCGTCTCGCTGGTGCACGACGGTTTCGACATCGACGTTGACGATGCCGGAGAACTGAGCTGGGAGGATCGCGCGCTGTGTGCGCAGACAGATCCGGAGGCGTTTTTCCCGGAGAAGGGCGGCTCCACCCGGGAAGCAAAGAAGGTCTGCCGCAGCTGTGAGGTTCGTGCCGAGTGCCTGGAGTACGCCCTCGAGCACGATGAGCGCTTTGGCATCTGGGGCGGGTTGTCAGAGCGCGAGCGCAGGCGGCTCAAGCGCGCGGCGATCTAGGCCGGGCCGCACCAGCCGGCGCTGTGCCGGGCGGCAACCTGCTTCCCCGCCGGGAAGCGCGTACTCCGCCGGACCGCAGCCAAGCGCGGCATCTGGCCGTCTTGATACTCCCCCTTCGCGTATTGTTCACGGGGTACCACTGCCCTGCATGACCGGACGTACAGCCCTCCCCGGCCTGCAGGTGGCCCTCTGAAAGAGCGAGCGGACCCACTTGTCGTCGAACGATACATATCCGCAGCACGTCGTCACGGCGGTGATCGTCGCGCATGACGGTGCCGCGTGGCTGCCCCGCGTCATCGGCTCACTGCTCGAGCAGACCAGGCCGGTACAGCGCGTAGTCGCGGTCGACACCGGCAGCCGGGACCGCAGCGGTTCGGTCCTCGCGGGTCTGCTCGGCCAATCGGTCGTGTTTGGCATGGACCGGACCACGGGCTACGGCGCCGCCGTTGCACGCGCGCTGCAGCACCGTGCGGCCAACGTAAATGTCCCTGGCTCCGCAGGACCGCAGGCACCCGGGAACATCGAGTGGGTGTGGCTGCTGCACGACGACTCCGAGCCAGCGCACGACGCCCTGGAGCAGCTGCTCCGCGGAGCCGTCGAAACCAGGTCGGCCGGAGTGCTCGGTCCCAAGATCAGGGACTGGGCTGACCACCAGGTCATCCTCGAGGCGGGGGTGGCCATCGACACGGCCGGACGCCGGATCACCAGCATCGAGCCGCGCGAAGTGGACCAGGGCCAGCACGACGGGGACCGCGACTGCCTCGCGGTCGGCAGCGCGGGCATGCTGATCCGCCGAGACATCTGGGACTCGGTGGGCGGCTTCGACACCGACATGGGGCTGTTCCGCGAGGACGTCGACTTCTGCTGGCGGGTGCACGCGGCGGGTCACCGGGTCCGGCTGATCACCGATGCCGTCGTCTACCACGTGGAGGCGGCCGCCCGCCGTCGGCGGCCGGTATCGGTCGCGCGCCGCCCGCGCCGCCTCGACCGGCGCAACGCGATGCTGACCTTGATCGGGAACCTGCCGGCGTGGCCGATGCTCGTCTCGGCAGCGGGCAACCTGGCGGTCTCGCTGTTGCGCACGATTTTCTTCCTGCTCGCCAAGCGACTGTCCGCCGCCATGGACGAGCTGGCCGCGGTGGCCTCGGTGTTCGGCCACCCGTTCCGGCTGCTGGCGCTGCGCCGCAGCAGGGCGCTGGGCCGGCGGGCGGCCTATGGACGGCTGCGCCGCGACCTGCCGCCCGGGCGGTCGTTGCGGCGAATGGCGGAGTTCGCAGCGGCGGCCCTGTCCAAGTCCGACCAGGCCGGCACGACGGGAACGCATCACGCGACCGACGACCCCGACGAGGCCGATTTCCTGCTGACGGACACCGGCATCGTGCAGCGCATCCTGACCCACCCCGGTGTGCTGCTCTTCATCGCCCTGACCGTGATATCCCTGGTCGCCGAGCGGTCGCTGCTCGCACCCGGGCCGCTCGGCGGCGGTGCGCTCATTCCGGCCTGGGGCGGCGCGTCCGGGCTCTGGCACGAGTATCTCCAGGGGTTCCACCCGGTTGGCGTCGGCTCTGGCAGCAGCGCGCCACCGTACCTGGCGGTGATCGCCGCGCTCGCGACCGTGCTCGGCGGCAAGCCGTGGCTGGCCGTTGACGTGATCCTGCTCGGCAGCGTGCCGCTCGCGGGTATCTCGGCTTTCCTCGCCGTCCGGCGAGTCACCCGTTCCACGCTGGTCCGGGTCTGGGCCGCGGCCTCATACGCGCTGCTGCCCGTGGCCATGGGCGCAATCGCCGCGGGCCGGATCGGCACCGCCGTCGCATTCGTGCTGATACCAGCGGTCGCCCTGCTGGGCGGGCGGATGCTCACGTTGCCACCCAGACGGGCGCGCCGGGCGGCCTGGGCCACCGGCCTGACGATCGCGGTTGCCGCCGCATTCGTGCCGCTGATCTGGGTGGTTGCCCTTGTAGCCGCGCTGGCCCTGGTGGCTGCCCGGCCGGGCATGTGGCGGAACCTGGGCATCGTCGTGGCCGTGCCGCCGGTGCTGCTGCTGCCGTGGACGGCCCAGGTCGCCACGAATCCCGCCACGCTGCTGCTCGAGGTCGGTCTGCAGCAGCCCGGCCTTGCTGTACACGACCTGTCCGCCCGGTCCCTGCTGCTGCTGAGCCCCGGCGGCCCCGGCCTGCCACGGGTTTGGGTTACCGCAGGGATCGCCGTGGCCGCGCTGGCAGCGCTGCTGCTGAGCAGGCGCCGGGCGCTGATGATGGCCGGCTGGAGCGTCGCCCTCGCCGGGCTGCTCTTCACGGTCGCGGTGAGCCGCGTTGTGGTCACGCCGGGCGGCGGGCAGTCGGCGGTGCCAGCCTGGCCCGGGGTCGCCATGCTGATTGCCGCCGTGGGCCTGCTGCTGGCAGGCGCGACCGCGGGGGAAGACATCCCCCGGCTCGTGAACGGCCCGGGCAACGAGGACATCCACGACTGGCCTGGGTCCGGCGGCAAGAGGCGCTTCAGGCGGGGCGGCAGGAACAGCGGCGAACCGGCCGGCCGCCGCGGGCCAAGGACGCTGCGCGGTATCGGGGTGGCGGCGCTGGCCCTGGTCGCCTGCTCGGCGCCGGTCCTCGCCGGTGTGTCATGGGTGATCAGCGGTGTGCGCGGGCCGGCCGGCCCGGTGTCGGGCCCCGTCGTTCCGGCGGTCGTCTCGGCTTCGGCCAGCGACGGCCTGCAGCAGCGGACGCTCGTGCTGCGCCAGGCGGGCACCGCGGTGAGCTTCTCCCTGCAGCGCGGGGCAAGCCCGTCGCTCGGCGACGCCGACCTGACGCCGGCTCCGGCGGCGCAGCAGGCTCTGAGTACAGCCGTCGCCGCCCTGGTCGCTCCCAACGGTGGCGAGGCGGTCAACCAGGGCCAGCTTCTCGCCCAGCTCGGCATCGGCTTCGTGCTGCTGCCGACGCCGGTGAACCAGGACCTCGCGCGGCTGCTGAACGGGGTTGCGGGCCTGCAGCAGGTGAGCTCCACCTCCGCGTTCGCGCTCTGGCGGGTCACCGATCCGGCCGCCCGCGTCCGCGTGATCGAGCCCAACGGGACCGTGGTGACCGTGCGATCCGGCGAGCTGGGTGTCTCGGGTGCTCAGGTACCTGCGGCGGGCGGCACGCTCGAGCTGGCCGAGCCCGCCGGGGGGTGGCATGCCACGCTCAACGGCCAGCCGCTGACGCCGGTGGCATCACCCGCAGGCAGCTGGGCGGCGGCGTTCCGGCTGCCAGCGGGCGGCGGAGTGCTCGATATCAAGCGCGATCAGATCGGCCGTGACCTCATCCTGATCTTCGAGTTGCTTGCGGTGGCGGTGGTTGCCGGGCTCGCCCTGCCCGGGTCCAGGGGTACGGCGGAGGAGAGCGCGCCCGGCGGCGCCGGCTCGAGGGCCAGGAGCGGCCGGGCCAAGGGGGCTGGGGAGTTGGCCGGGGTACCGTCCCTGGTCGGCGGCCCCCCACAGTCCGAGGCAGCGGCCGAGCCCGAAGGCGCTGGAGAGCCTGGCGTGCCGGGCGGGCGCCGGTCGCACGGTCGGGTCGCTTCCCGAGGCGGCCGCGCCGGGGCGCGGCGGGACCGGGACGCAGCGCCGCGCCAGCGACGCGGCCGCCGGCCGGCGGCCGAGAAGCCTGTCGGCCGGTCGGCCCGCCCGTCGGCCCCGGGTTCCGTACCAGGTGCCGACCTGGCGGTTCCGGGTGCGGGCCGGCCCGCGGGCGGGCCGTCACGCCGGCGAGCGCCGCGGCCAGAAGCAGAGCCGGCGGCTCGCGGCGCGGGCCGGGCGCCGGACGAGGACCCCAACGCCGGCTGGGCGGCCGACGAGCGGGCCGGTGCGGGCTGGGCGGCCGACGAGCGGGCCGGTGCGGGCTGGGCGGCCGACGAGCGGGCCGGTGCGGGCTGGGCCGACGAGCGGGCCGGTGCGGGCTGGGCCGACGAGCGGGCCGGTGCGGGCTGGGCCGACGAGCACGCCGGTCCCGGCTGGGCGGCCGATGAGCCTGCGGACCAGCAATGGCCCGCCGGTGCGCAGGCCGGGCACGGCGCGGGCTGGCCGGAAGATCAGCAAGCGGGCTGGCCCTCGGATGAGATGGCGAGCCCAGGCGCCGGGTGGCCGGCCGGCCAGGCTGCGGGCTGGCCAGAAGGTGGGCCTGCTGGCTGGCCGTCGGATCAGCCGGCGAGCCCGGATACTGGCTGGCAGCCGACGCACTCGGCCGGGTACCCAGCGAATGAGCGCAGCGAGCCCGCAGGCGGTCTGCCGCAGGTCGCCGCGCCGCGGTCCCCGTCGGGGACGTGGCCGCCGCCGGACCAGGCCGATCGGTGGAACAACGACCCCGGCTGGTCGGCGCAGGATCCGTCCGGCTGGCCGGGCGGCCGCAGCGACGTGCTCGACCCGTTGCCGCCCAGCCGGGGCAGCCGGCACCGTCGCCCCGAGCCAGATGACGACGAGGCGACGCCCGGGTGGCCGATCCCGGAGCGCGACTGGCGAGGTGACTCCCGGTGAGGCGGCTCTTCGCGAACAGATACCTGCTCGGGCTGCTGGTAGTCATGGCGGTGGCGGCAGAATTCGGCCTGGCCAGCGTCAGCCACTCCGCGGCCATCACGGACGGCCAGCGGGCGGCGGGTCAACCACGCGCCGTCGTGTCAACCGTGGTGCGCGCGTGCCCCGGGCCGGGCTCGGCCGGCGCCACCGCCTCCGCGCTCGCGCTGGCCGCGGCGTCGACGGGCACCGGGCAGGCCAAGGTGACCCGGCTGACCCCGGTCGGCGCCACGACCGCACCGGCCCCGCTGCACGTTCTGACTCAGCCAGGCCGGCTGTCGGTGCTGAACGTGCCCCAGGCTCCCGTTCTGGCCCGTGGGCTTGCCCGGCAGTCCACCACGGCGACAGCCGCTGGCGTGCCGACCGGTGCTGGGCGAGGCGGCGTGATGATTGAGGCCAGCGGCGCCATGGCGCAGGGGCTTGAGGCCGAGCAGACGAACGCCAGCGGGCTGGCCACCGCGGAGTGCCAGGGCCCGGGAACCGACTTCTGGTTCGTCGGCCCCGGGCAGAAATCAGCCGCCAACATCCAGCTCTACCTGATGAACACCGACGCGCAGGCCGCGGACGCCACCGTCAGCGTGCTGACCGACAGCGGCCCGATCATTGGCAGCACCGACGCCGGGATCGAGGTCCCGCCGCATGGCCTCGTGGTCCAGTCGCTGGCCAAGCTGCTGAACGGGTCCCGGGTGGTCTCGCTGAACGTGACCACGAGCGTCGGCCGGGTGGTCGCGGCGGTCCTTGACACCTCGAACACCAACGAGCCGGGTGCCTGGCTGCCGGCCGCGCAGCCGCCCGCGACCACGCAGGTGCTGCCCGGCCTGCCGGGAACGCCGGGCGGGCGGGAACTTTACGTCGCGGTGCCGGGCTCGGGCAACGCCCAGGTCAAGGTGACGGCGGTCACGGGGAAGGGGTCGTACCAGCCGACCGGCGGCAACGGGATCGACCTTCCCGGCGGATCGGCGGTCGCGGTGTCGCTGCCGTCGCTCGGCGGGATCCCGGCGGCGATCGTGGTCTCCTCCAACGTGCCGGTGACCGCCTCGATGAGCGCGCCGGGCGGGGCCGCCGGTGCGCCGGGCGCGTTCACCGTCGCTGCCACTGCGGTGCAGGAGCAGGGCCTGGTCACCGGCAATCCGGCTGGCACCGGCGGGTCCTCGGAGCTCGTCCTGTCGGCGCCGCAGAGCGCGGCCCGGGTCCAGGTCTCGGAGCTGACGGCCGCGGGCCAGTCGGGCGTGACGTTCGGCACCGTTCAGCTCGGCGCCGGCCACACCTCGGTTGTGCCGCTCCCCGTGCCGAAGCAGGGCGGCCGCGGCTCCACGTTCGCGGTGGTGATCACGCCACTGGCGGGCTCGGGCCCGGTCTACGCCGGCCGGGTGGTCACCTCGAACGGATCGGTGCGGTCCATCCTGCCGGTGACGAGCGCGCTGACCTGGGTCCCGCTCCCGACCGTGCATGACTCGGTGACGACGGCGCTGCCGGCTACGCCCGGCAAGCGCGGGTCTGGCCGGCCCTAGTCTTCGTCCGGGTAGCCGGGATCGACGGCCTGCGGGTCGACTCCGAGCAGCCGCGCGAATTCCTCGACAACCACATCCAGCACCAGTTCGCTCAGGTCCTCTTCGTCATCGGCGCGGGCCATCAGCGGGCGCCGGTACAGCACGATACGGGCAGGCCTGGCGGGCGGCTGCAGGTCGGAGACGGATGGCGAGGCGGGATCGAGCCGGGCCAGCGGCACCGGCTCCGGGTCGTCGTCGGGAAGGTCGGCGGGCGGGATCTCCTCCACGGCGAACTCGACCGTGGCCAGCTCCGCCTCCCACCGGGGCTCGAGCTGCGCCACGGCGTCGAGCACCAGGTCGTCGAAGCGCTGGGCGCGGCTGCGGTACAGCGGAACGTCCTGCGGGGTGAGTGTGCCGCGCAGGCCGCGGCCCCTGGAGTCCCGCCGCCTGATCCGCGCCGCCCGCGGCCGGTCACCGCCATCATTCACAGTCACCGAGCGTATCCGGGCTGGCGTCGCGCTGCGGGCGGTCGAGACACGATCGTGCAGAGTGCCCCGGGTAATGGCGTTACTGCCCGCGGATCGATACCGTCAGCCGTTGTGAGCGATCTACGCGAGCCTGCCTGTCGCGGGACGCGCTCGCCCGCCGTCGGCACGGTCGTGAGGGAGGCGGGCCGTTGAAACCACGTCGCTGCAGCAGGCCAGCGTGCAAGCAAGCTGCCGTGCACACGCTGACCTACGTCTACCGCGACTCCACGGCGGTCCTCGGCCCGCTCGCCGCCTATGTCGAGCCGCACTGCTACGACCTGTGCGCCGCGCACGCCGACCGGATGACCGTGCCCATCGGCTGGGAGGTCGTCCGGCTGCCGGACGGCCCGGCCGAGGAGCCCGTGGACGACCTGGAGGCTCTGGCCAACGCCGTCATGGAGGCGACCACGAACACCCCGGGTGAGCCTGTCGGCCAGGGCGTGGAGATCGGGCGGCGTGGCCACCTCCGGGTGCTGCGCTCCTCGCCGCAGGACACCGGCCGGCTCCGCTAGGGCGCATCCGGCTCTGCCGGCAGGGCGCACCGTCCGGCTCTGCCGGTAGGCTCGGGTGTCCGTCTATCGCGGCGCACTGCGCCGTGACCGAGCCGATCACGCGCCGGAGGCAAGGCTCAGTGGCCGAGTACGCGAAGATCTTCAAGGCATACGACATCCGCGGGATCGTCCCCGACGAACTCGATGAGACCGTCGCCGGGGCCGTCGGCGCGGCGTTCGCGCGGATGACCGGCGCCCAGGCGATCGTGACCGTACACGACATGCGCACCTCCTCCGCGCCGCTCGCCGAGGCGTTCGGCGCTGGCGCTGCCTCCCAGGGCGCCGACGTGCTGTCCGCCGGGCTCGGCTCGACCGACATGCTCTACTACGCCAGCGGCAGCCTCGGCATCCCCGGTGCGATGATCACCGCCAGCCACAACCCGGCGAAGTACAACGGGATCAAGCTCTGCCGGGCTGGCGCGCGGCCGGTCGGCGCCGAAACCGGGCTCGTGGAACTGCGCGCGATGGCGGAAGACGGCGTCCCGGCGGCGCAGGGCGCTCCGGGCACGATCACAGCGCGCGACCTGCTGTCCGGGTACGCGGACCATCTCAAGACGCTGGTCGACCTGTCCGCCATCCGGCCGCTCACTGTCGCGGTGGACGCGGGCAACGGCATGGCTGGCCACACCGTGCCGAAGGTCTTCGAGGGCCTGCCGATCAGCCTCGTACCGCTCTACTTCGAGCTTGACGGCACGTTCCCGAACCATGAGGCGAACCCGATCGATCCGAAGAACCTGGTTGACCTGCAGCGGGCGGTGGTCAGCTCAGGCGCGGACATCGGGCTCGCCTTTGACGGCGACGCGGACCGGTGCTTCGTGGTCGACGAGCGGGGCGAGATCGTCTCGCCTTCGGTGCTGACGGCGCTGATCGCGGTGCGGGAGCTGGCCAGGGAGCCGGGCGCAACGATCATCCATAACCTGATCACCTCGCGCGCCGTCCCCGAGATCGTGTCCGCTCATGGCGGCACGCCGGTGCGCACCCGGGTCGGTCACTCGTTCATCAAGGCCGAGATGGCCGCGACCGAGGCGATCTTCGGCGGTGAGCATTCGGGGCACTTCTACTTCCGCGACTTCTGGTTTGCCGACTCCGGCATGCTGGCCGGGCTGCATGTGCTCGCGGCGCTGGGATCGCAGGACGGGCCGCTGTCTTCGCTGCTGTCGGAGTACGCCAGGTACCACGCGTCCGGCGAGCTCAACAGCGAGGTCAGCGACCAGCGGGCGGCGACGGAGCGGGTCCGCGCGGCGTTTGCCGACCGGGACGGCGTCACCATGGACGAGCTGGACGGGCTCACCGTCGACTCCGGAACCTGGTGGTTCAACCTGCGCCCGTCCAACACCGAGCCGCTGCTCCGGCTCAACGTGGAAGCACCCGACGAGGCGACCCTGACCGACATCCGCGACCAGGTTCTGCGTATCGTGCTAACGCCATAGGAGATGCCGTGAAGATCGATGACTGGCTGCTGGAGATCCTGGCCTGCCCGAAATGCCACTCGCCAGTGCGCGTGGATGAGGAGGCCAGCGAGCTGGTCTGCACCAACGCCGAGTGCGGCCTGGCCTACCCGGTACGGGACGACATCCCCGTCATGCTCGTAGACGAGGCGCGCGACCCTGCTGCGAGCTAGCCGCCGAAGGGCATGCCCGGAGCCGCGGGCGGGCCTGGCGTCATGACCGGCGATCAGCGACCCGGGGGCGGGCCGCCCGGGCCTGAACCCCACGAGCCCGAGCACCCCGGGCCCGAACACGAGCCTGAGCAGCCCGAGAAGTCAGAGCCGGGCGCGAGCCATGGCTCGGGCATGCGTGCGGTGATCGCAGCCCTTGGGGCCAACCTCGGCATCGCGGTCGTCAAGTTCGCCGCGTTCCTGATCACGGGATCGGCTTCGATGCTGGCCGAGTCGGTCCACTCCGTCGCCGACTCCGGCAACCAGGCGCTGCTGCTTCTCGGCCGCAGCAGGGCGCAGCGTGCGGAGACCGAGGAACATCAGTTCGGCTTCGGGTCGGAGCGCTACTTCTACGGGTTCGTCGTTGCGGTGGTGCTGTTCACCGTCGGTGCCGTCTTCTCCGTCTATGAGGGCGTGGAGCGGATTCTTCACCCCGAGAAGATCACCTCGCCCGTTGTCGCGCTCGTGGTGCTGGCCATCGCGGCCGTGCTCGAGGGATTCTCGTTCCGCACCGCGATCAGGGAATCGCACGAGGCGGGCGGGCTGGGAAGCCCCGGGCGGCGGATCATCCGCTTCATCCGCCGTGCCAAGGCCCCGGAGGTGCCGGCCGTCCTGCTCGAGGACTCCGCCGCGCTGATCGGGCTGACGTTCGCGCTCCTCGGGGTCGTGCTGACCTGGGTCACCCACGACGACCGCTGGGACGGGGTTGGGTCGCTCGGCATCGGTGTCCTGCTCGGCTGCTTTGCCGTGGTCCTGGCGATCGAGACCAAAAGCCTGCTGATCGGGGAGTCGGCCAGCACCGACGTCGAGCGCGCGATCGTGACGGCCCTCGAAGACGGCCCCGAGGTCGAGCGGGTCATTCACCTGCGGACCCTCCACCTCGGCCCGGAAACGCTGCTCGTGGCAGCGAAGATCTCCGTCAGCCGGGAGCAGAGCGCCGCCGCCGTCGTGGCAGGCATCGACACGGCGGAGCGCAGGGTGCGGGCCGCCGTGCCCATCGCCGAGCTGATCTACCTAGAGCCCGACGTGTACCAGGACTCGCGCGCTGATCTCACCGACCCCGCGATCCGCGCCGCCCGCCGCCCGCCGCCGCGCCTGGCTAGACGCACCGCTGCCCCGCCACCGCTGCGCAGCGACCCCCCACCCTCCTAGCCCCGCCGTCCTAGCCCCGCCGTCCTAGCCCCGCCGTCCTAGCCCCGCCGTCCTAGCCGCGCCGCACAGTACCGCGATGGCCTTCGGCGCCATGATCATCTCCACTTCCCACGGGTTCGGTAACCGTAAACCAGGACATATCCATCATGATCATGACTGGAGCCCGTGAGAAGTTGCGACGATCAAGGTCGACGGCACGGGCGGCCGACGACACGCGAGTGGGGGGATGGGGCGGCGATGGGCGTGCGGGGCACGGTGAGGGTGGCGGGATGGCGCAGGTGGCGGACGAGGCGGCTGGGGTTAGCTGCGGCGGGGTCCGGACTGAGCGGGGCGGCGGCCCATGGACAGGAGGCGGAGGGCGCGTTCTTGCTCGAAGTCGAGGGCGCGCGCGGCGGGGGCGGGGATGCGGCCGATACGCCTGCCTACCTCGGCGACCTCGGCGCGGACCGGTGGCTCGGCGAGCACGCGGAGGCCGAAGGCGAGGGCGGCCGGGGAGATGTCGTAGCGGCGCTCGATCGCCAGGGCCAGAGCGACCGCCTCCACGTCCTCCGGGCCGAACTGCCGGTGCGGTGTGGTGGCTGCCGAGCCCGCGGTCGGGCGCAGGCCGGGAAGCAGGCCAAGAGTGTCCCGGTATCGCAGCATTCGCGGTGAAGTTCCGAGGCGCTGCGCGGCCTCCGTGATGCGCATGGCTCTGAATCTAACAAAGTTATGTCAGAAATGGCCGTTCCGACGTGCGATCAAGCACTCCGGTCCCGTAACGTCGGGGGTGTCGCCCGAGGGGGAACCCGAGCCTGGAGGAGCTTTCGATGCCCACTGAAGCCGTCCCGTTCAAGGTCAAAGACTTGTCGCTGGCCGAGTTCGGCCGCAAGGAGATCCGGCTCGCCGAGCACGAGATGCCGGGGCTGATGGCGGTGCGTGAGGAGTTTGCGCGCTCCCAGCCGCTGCGCGGGGCCAGGATCACCGGCTCCCTGCACATGACCATCCAGACCGCGGTGCTGATCGAGACGCTGGTGGCGCTCGGTGCCCAGGTGCGGTGGGCGAGCTGCAACATCTTCTCCACCCAGGATCACGCCGCGGCCGCGGTCGCCGTCGGCCCGGACGGCACGCCCGAGGACCCGAAGGGCGTCCCGGTGTTCGCCTGGAAGGGGGAGACCCTGGAGGAGTACTGGTGGTGCACCGAGCAGGCGCTCGCCTGGCCGGGGGAGCCGGGGCCGAACATGCTGCTTGACGACGGCGGAGACGCCACACTGCTGGTGCACAAGGGCGCGGAGTTCGAGGCGGCGGGGGCCGTGCCGGAGCCGGCTGACGACGATCCTGAGGAGTGGCTGGTCATCCTGTCTTCGCTGCGTGCCTCGCTGGCGGCGAGCCCGGGCAAGTGGACCGCCACCGCCGCCGAGATCAAGGGTGTCACCGAGGAGACCACGACCGGGGTGCACCGGCTGTATGAGATGGCCAAGGCGGGCACGCTCAAGTTCACGGCCATTAACGTCAACGACTCCGTGACGAAGTCCAAGTTCGACAACAAGTACGGCTGTCGGCACTCTCTGGTCGACGGGATCAACCGGGCCACCGACGTACTGATCGGCGGCAAGGTGGCCGTGGTGTGCGGCTACGGCGACGTGGGCAAGGGCTGCACGGAGTCGCTGCGCGGCCAGGGCGCGCGGGTGATCGTCACCGAGGTCGACCCGATCTGCGCGCTGCAGGCGGCCATGGACGGGTTCCAGGTCGCGCGCCTGGAGGACGTTGTCGACAGCGCGGACATCTTCGTGACCGCGACCGGCAACTACAACATCATCACCGCCGAGCACATGAGCAAGATGAAGCACCAGGCGATCGTCGGCAACATCGGTCACTTCGACAACGAGATCGACATGGCCGGTCTGGCACGTCTGCCCGGAGTGCGCCGGACCAACATCAAGCCGCAGGTGGACGAGTGGACGTTCGCGGACGGGCACGCGGTGATCGTCTTGTCCGAAGGCAGGCTGCTGAACCTGGGCAACGCCACCGGGCACCCGAGCTTCGTGATGTCCAACAGCTTCACCAACCAGGTGATCGCCCAGATCGAGCTGTTCACCAGGGGCGAGGAGTACCCGCTCGGTGTGCACGTGCTCCCCAAGCACCTGGATGAGAAGGTGGCCCGGCTGCATCTGGACGCGCTCGGCGTGCGGCTGACCACGCTGACCAAGGAGCAGGCGAACTACATCGGCGTTCCGGTGGAGGGTCCCTACAAGTCGGACCAGTACCGCTACTGAGCATGTCTGCCAGCAACCGGGTAGATTCCTCCGATCCGGGTCAGGTCGCAGTCGGCCAGGCCCGGATCGGCTGGGCTGAGCGGACCATGCCCGTGCTGGGCCTGATCCGGGATGCGTTCGAGCGGGAGCAGCCGTTCGCCGGGCTGACCGTGGCGGCGTGCCTGCATGTCACGCCGGAGACCGCGGTGCTGGTCAACCTGCTCACGGCCGGAGGCGCGGAGCTGCACCTGGCCGCGTCCAACCCGCTGTCCACCCAGGACGACATCGCGGCGGCCCTGGCCGCCTCACCGGCGGTCAAGGTGTACGCCAGGTCGGGAGTGGACCGGCAGACGTACTACGAGCACATCCACCGGGCCCTCGACGCTGGGCCCGCCCTGGTCATCGACGACGGCTGTGACCTGGTGAACACCCTGCACACCGAGCGCCAGGACCTGCTCCCGGGTGTGCGCGGCGGCTGCGAGTCGACCACGACGGGGGTGGCGCGGCTGCGCCGGATGGCGGCCGAGGGCACGCTCGCGTTCCCGATGGTGGCGGCCGACGACTCGCGCACCAGGCGCAGGTTCGACAACTACCTCGGCACCGGGCAGTCGGTGATCGACGGGATTCTCCGGGCCACCAACGCGCTGCTGGCCGGCCAGGTGGTGGTCGTGGCGGGCTACGGGTCTTCCGGCAGCGGAATCGCCGCGCGGGCCAGAGGGCTCGGCGCCCAGGTCATCGTCACCGAGGTCGATCCCGACCGGGCACTCGAGGCGCTCACGGAGGGCTTCCGGGTCCTGCCGATGGCCGAGGCGGCGCCGCTCGGGCAGGTGTTCATCACGGCAACGGGCTCACGGGACGTGATCGGGCGCGATCACATGGCGGTGATGCGCGACGGCGCGATCCTGGCGAACGCGGGCCACTTCGACGTCGAGGTCGACGTGCGCGCGCTGGCCAGGCTTGCCGTCGCGGTTCACCCATCCGTCCGCCCGCACGCCGACGAGTACCAGCTCGCCGACGGCAGGCGGCTGATCCTGCTGGCCGAGGGGCGGGTGGTCAACCTGGTCGCCGCCGAGGGAAACCCGGCCGCGGTGATGGACCTGTCGTTCGCCGTGCAGGCGCTGGCGCTGGCCTGGCTCGGGAACAGGGACGGCCAGGGTGGAAAGGAGGGCGGGGGTAGCCGGGAGGGCTTGGGCGGCGAGGAGAGCTTGGCCGCCGAAGACGAGCCCCTGCCCGCCGGGGTGCACGACGTGCCCCCGGAAATCGACGCCCAGATCGCCGCGCTGGCGCTGGCGTCGCTGGGCACCGAGATCGACGCACTCACGCCCGCCCAGCAGGACTACCTGGACTCCTGGCGCCAGGGCTCGTAACGCGCGATTGGCCGGCCTGCTTAGGCGGGCGGGGCGAAGCCGCCGCGGGCGGGTGGCTCGGCCCCGGCGTGCCCCGCTGGCCCAGGCGCGCCGGGACCGACGGGCGCACCGGGGGTGGGTACGGCCGGCCCGGGTGCGTCGAGGCCGGTGGGTGCGCCGGAACCGCCCGATGCGCCGGAACCGGCCCGTGCGGCGGGGCCGGCTGGTGCCGGGGCAGGAGGCCAGCCGGGACCTGGCCCGGCCGCGCTGGCGTGCATGGCCGCCAGGCGGGCCATTTCCCGCTGCCGCCGGACGGCGAGTACCGCCGACAGGAACGCCGCGGGCGGAGTGCCCGGCGGCGGGGGCGGGGTGATCTGGGCGGCCACGGCCGCCGCGATCCGCTGCCCGAACTCGTCCCTGGCCGTCGGCGTGAGTTCGTAGAAGCGGCGAAGGTAGCTGCTTGCCTGCTCCGCGGTCTGGTCGTTCAGCCCGGACAGCTCGAGCGCCTGCGCCCAGCCGGCCAGCGGCGGCGGCACGACCGCGAGCGGTGCCGGAAGCCCGGGCCTGCGCGGCAGCCGCTCCTGGATCACGAACGTCCCGGCGAACAGGTCGCCGATCCGCTTGCCCTTGGCGGACAGCAGCGAGCAGATCAGCGCGGGCGCACCGGTGAGCGCCCAGATCTCGATCAGCGCCGCGCCCGCCCGCCAGAGCGACTGCCGGAACCGCACGGGGCCGCCGTCGTCGCTCACCACCCGCAGCCCGAGCGCCAGCTTGCCCAGCGACCTGCCCCGGCTCAGCGTCTCGAAGGCTGTCGGGTAGCCGACGAAGACCAGAATCAGGGTCGCGACGACCACGGCCCCCAGCCACGCCGCGTTCAGGTGGGCCGTACCGATGAGAACCCCCAGAATGATCCCAATCAGGATGATCTGGACGGTCATGTCGATGATGATGGCGATCATGCGGCTGGGGAACCGGGCGCACGGGACGTCCAGGACCACGGCCTCACCGGTGACCACCTCGGTCATGCTCGGTCTCCCGCCGTCTTCCGCTCGCCACTCAGTGCGGCCCGGGCCGTCGCCTCCGGCCGGCCGGACGCTCACCCGCCCGCCTCCCATTCCCCTGCACGGCCAAGGTTATCCAGTATCGGGCAGTAACCTCCTGTCGTGGATGTGGACGCGTTTGTCGCCGCGCATCAGGCGGAATGGGACCGGCTTGACCGTCTCGTCGCCCGGCGCCGCCGCCTGTCCGGCGAGGAGGTCGACGAGCTGGTCAGGGCCTATCAGCGGACCGCGACGCACCTGTCCGCGGTACGCAGTTCGGGGTATGACCCGGCTCTTGTCGCGCGGTTGTCGACGAGGGTCGCCAGGGCCCGCTCGGCCGTTACCGGCGCGCACACCCCGTCGTGGGGCTCGGTGGGGCGGTTCGCTGTCGCTTCCTTCCCCCTGATGGCCTACCGGGTGCGCTGGTGGTGGCTCGGCACCGCGGCCGGGTCGCTGCTGGTCGCGTTCATCATCGGGCTGTGGGTCGCGAGGTCGCCCGCCGTGCAGGCCAGCCTGCTGCCGCCCGCTCAGGTCAGGCAGCTGGTTAATTCGCAGTTCCGCGGCTACTACTCGCAGTATCCGGCGGCCTCGTTCGCGGCGAAAGTGTGGACCAACAACGTCCTGGTCGCGTTCGAGTCGCTGATCTTCGGGATCCTGCTGTGCCTGCCCACCCTGCTGGTTCTGTTCAACAACGCGGTCAACCTCGGCGCGGTCGGCGGACTGATGATCGTCCATGGCCGGGGCGTTGAGTTCTTCGCGCTGATCCTGCCGCACGGGATGCTCGAGCTGTCGGCGGTGTTCCTCGCCGCGGCTGCGGGGCTGCGGCTCGGCTGGCGGATCATCGACCCCGGCCCGCTGCCGCGGTCGCAGGCCCTGGCGGTGGCGGGCCGGGAGACGATGACGCTCGCGCTCGGCATGATCGTGCTGCTGCTCGTGTCCGGGATCATCGAGGCCTTCGTCACCCCGTCGCCGCTGCCCACCTGGGCCAGGATTGGCATCGGGGCCTGCGCGGAGGCCGCGTTCCTGACCTACGTGATCGTGTTCGGCCGCCGCGCACTCGCGGCCGGGCTCTCCGCCGACATTGAGGCCGCACCCGACGTGGTCCCGGTCGCCGGCTAACGCCGGCGGGTCTTGGGGTGGGCCATGATTGCGAGTTTGGGGGAGTGTGGTTGCGAGTTTGGGGGAGTGCGGGGTCAGAGGCGGCCGGCGGCCTTCAGGTTCAGGTAGGCGTCGGACAGGGCCGGGGGCAGCCGGTCGGGCGGGGCGTCCACGACCTCGACGCCGTGCCTGCGGAGCAGGGCGGAGATCCGGGCCCGCTCGGACCTGGCCCGCTCGCCCGCCGCAGCGTCGTAGACCGCGGCGGCGTTCCCCCGCGCCGCGGCCATCTCATCGATCCGCGGGTCGGCGACCGCGGCGATGAGCAGCCGGTGCCTGGCCGCCAGCGCCGGGATCCTGGGCAGCAGCCCCTCCTCGATCGCCGTCGGGTTCAGGTCCGTGAGCAGCACCACCAGGCAGCGCTGCCGGACGGTAGCCAGCACGGTCGCGGCCATCAGGCCCGCGTCGGACTCGACGAGCTCTGCGTCGAGCACGGCCATCGCGTTCGTCATCGCGGACAGGACCTCGTTGCGGCCCGCGCCGATCACCCGGGTCCGCACCCGCCGGTCGACCGCGATCAGGTCGATCCGGTCACCGGCCCGCGACGCGAGCGCGGTCAGCAGCAGCGCGGCGTCCATGGACGTGTCCAGGCGGGGCACCCCCGCCACCCGCCCGGCGGCCGTCCGGCCGGTGTCGAGCACGATCAGGACGCGCCGGTCCCGCTCGGGGCGCCAGGTCCGCACCATCACGTCGACCCGCCGCGCCGACGAGCGCCAGTCGATCGAGCGGACGTCGTCGCCCAGCACGTACTCGCGGAGCGAATCGAACTCGCTGCCCTGGCCGCGAAGCAGCGACACGTGCTGGCCGTCGAGCTGCCGCAGCCTGGCGAGCTTCTCCGGCAGGTGCCTGCGGCTGCCGAACGGCGGCAGCACCCGGACCGACCACGGCACCTGGTGACCGCCCTGCCGGCCGGCCATCCGCAGCGGCCCCAGCGAGCGGACCGTCACCCGGTTCGCGGCGAAATCCCCACGGCGCCTGGGTGTCAGCGTCGTGGTCACGCTCGTCTCGCCGCCGCCCGGTACGCTCAGCTCCGCACGCCCTGGCTCCGCCCCGGCGCTGGGCTGCCAGGCGTCCCGCACGGTGCCGCGCAGCACCCGGCGGCTCGCATTGGCGATCGTCAGCGTGACCTCACCGGCGGCGCCGAGCCGGATCCTGGTGTCGCCGGAACGGGTCAGCCGCAGCGAGCGCACCGGCGCCGCCAGGATCACGTCGGCGGCTATCGCGGCGAGGATCACCGCGTCGACCGCGAGCAGCGCCGCGACCGTCCGCAGCGCCAGCACGATCAGCGCGCCGGCCAGCGCGGCAGCGGCCGCCCGGCCGGTCAGCGCCATTCGGCTGGCCCGGCCGGCCCCGCGGCGTCGCGTTCCGGATACTTCACCGGGGCACCGCGACCGAGGCGAGTACGGCCTCCAAAATGCCGTCCGCCGTGGTCCCGTCCAGTTCCGCCTCGGGCCTGAGCTGGATCCGGTGCCGGAACGTCGGCCGCGCGAGCGCCTTGACGTCATCCGGGGTGACGTACTCGCGGCCGGACAGCCACGCCCAGGCCCGGCTGGTCGCCAGCAGCGCGGTCGCGCCACGCGGGGAGACACCGAGCAGCAGCGACGGCGACTGCCGGGTCGCCCGGCACAGGTCCACGATGTAGCCGGTGACCTCCGGCGAGACGTGCACGGCGGCGACCGACTCCCTCGCGGCGGCCAGGTCGGCCGCGCCCGCGACCTGCTCTACTCCCGCGGCGGCCAGATCGCGCGGGTTGAATCCCGCTGCGTGCCTGGTCACGATGCTGATCTCCTGCTCGCGGTCGGGCACGGCCACGGTCAGCTTGAGCAGGAAGCGGTCCAGCTGGGCCTCGGGCAGGGGATAGGTGCCCTCATACTCCACCGGGTTCTGCGTCGCGGCCACGCAGAACGGCTCGGGCAGCGGCCGCGGCGTGCCCTCCACCGAGACCTGGCGCTCCTCCATGGCCTCGAGCAGCGCGGCCTGCGTCTTCGGCGGGGTCCGGTTGATCTCGTCGGCCAGCAGCAGGTTCGTGAAGATCGGGCCGTCGCGGAACTCGAACCGCGCGGTCCTCGCGTCGTAGATCAGCGATCCGGTCACGTCTCCCGGCATCAGGTCGGGCGTGAACTGCAGCCGCTTGCTCTGCAGCCGCAGCGATGCCGCGAGCGCCCGGACCAGCAGCGTCTTGGCCACCCCGGGAACGCCTTCCAGCAGCACGTGCCCCTGGCACAGCAGCGCGATCAGCAGCCCGGTGACGACCGGGTCCTGCCCGACGACGGCCTTGCCGACCTCGGTGCGGACGTCGCCCAGCGCGGCCCGCGGGTCCCGCTGCTGCCCCGGCCATGCCGCTCCCAGGGCGGATCCTGCGGCCGCGCCGCCCGGGTCCGCGGCACCTCCGCTGGCCTCGAGGCCAGCCGGTGCCTGGTATTCGCCGTTCAATTGGTCCGTACCTCACTCTCCAGGGCATCGAGATCGTCGGCGAGCGCGACGAGCGCGGCATCGTCGCCAGGCGCCGGCCCGAATAGCATCGCCTCGATCCGGGCCTGGCCGCTACCTGACCGCGCCGAAAACGCGGCCGCCACTTCACCGGGGCCGGCGTCCGGCGCCAGGCCGAGCGCGGGCAGCGTCCTGGCCAGCATCGCGGCCCGCAGCGCGCCGGCGGCCCGGCCGCGAGCCCGGCGCGACCGGTAGAGCCCGGCGTGGCCCTCGACGGTCTCCGAGGCACGGACCACGACCGGCAGCGGTTCCGGCACCAGCGGCCCCAGCCTGCGCACCCGCCACAGTGCGGTGAGCACGGCGGCGATGCCGAGCTGGATCGCCACCAGGTACGCGGGCAGCGGAACCAGGCTCAGCACCGATTGCTGGCCGCTGCTTGGCAGGCCCGGGCCGAGCCCTGCGGACGGGACCAGCCAGACGATGCGGGAGTTGCTGCCGAGCAGGTTCAGCGCTAGCGCGGCGTTGCCGAGGTGCGCCAGGCTGCCGTTGGTGAGGGCGTTTCCGGTGCCGAGCACCGTGATCACCCGCCCGGCCGTGGTGTACCGCACCAGCGAGGGATGCCCCCCGGTCGGATAGCACAGCGCCGGGCGGACGGCCGCAGCCCGATGCCGGCCCGGCGTGCCTGGCGTGCCCGGCTGCTGCAGGTTCAGCTGCGCGCCGCCCATGTCTGCGGTGCCAGCCAGGAACGCGGCGTTCAGCTCGCAGCCGGGCGCCAGGATCTGGACCGGGGCCGGGCCGACGAGGCCGACCCGGGGAGCGAGCGCGGCGAGCGCGGCACGGCCGGGCCCGATCAGCACCAGATCGGCCTGGACCCCGGCCAGGCCGTGGAGCTGGCGCGCGGTGAGCAGCGAGGGGCTGGTGACGACCAGCGTGACTCCGCCATGGCCGGGCGCGCGCGCCGCGCTTTCGGCAGCGGCCGCCGTGGTCTCCCTGGCCACCGAGTAGCCGCGGTCGGACAGAAGGTCCGCGATCGCGTGCGCGCCGGCGGCATCGGTGCCCGATGGGTCAAGGTAACCGGTGATCGGGGCGCCGGGCTGCAGCACCGCGATCACGATCCCGCCGAGTACGATCACGGCCGCGAGCGCCAGCGGAACCCGCCACCTGCGCCACAGGTCCCGGGCGGTCGGCGAGACCGGCCGCTGGCCGCCGGGACCACCGCGCGCGGCGCGCGCGGCGCGCCCGGCCGCCGCACCCGCGGCCGGATCGGAGATAGGAAGCGGAGCCGGGGCGCGGGGAGGGGTCGGGGCGGGGGCCGACTGCCGGGTGGCCATGGTCATGACACCGGGCCGGATGCGGTCATCGCGGCAGCCGGCGTCCCGGCAGCCGGGGTCCCGGCCGCCGCGACGGGGCGCGCGGCCTGAATCGCCGCGTCGAGCTCGCGCACCTGCTGGTAGCCCGCCGTGGTCCCGGCTCGCTGCCCGTATCTGACGTCGTCGAACAGCCGCGCCACCGCCATGAGGTTCGCCGCGTGGTCTGGCAGCGGCCGGCCGGCTTCGGCCGCGAATTCGTCCGCGGTCCTGCCCACCCGGGGCGGGAGGATGCCGCGCTCCTCGAGGTCGACCGCGATCGCCCGGACCGACTCGATGATTGCGGCTGTGTAGTCCCCGGCGGCGGCCATGCGCTCCGCCTGCTGGCGGTGGTCGCGGGCGCTGAGCTGGCCCGCGGCGAGCAGCGGGATACGGCCGCGCGACCGGGACCGCGCAACGGGCCCGATCCAGGCCAACACCACCACGATGGCGACGGCCAGCACGGCGGCAAACACGACCAGCCCGGCCCGTCCGACGGTCGCCGTCGCCCCGTTCAGCAGATCGTTGATCGCGCGGTCAATCCACTCGCTGATCGAGATCCCGGGGTGGTACATCTCCTTGGACAGCTCGGCACGGGCGAGCCGCTGGCCCTGCTGGCGGGTAACGCCGCCGCCCGGGACGGCCGCCGCTGCCCACTGCGCGGCGCGGGCGGTGATCACCAGGCCGGCGGGACCGGTGCGGGTCCCGGTCCCGGCGCCGGTCCCTGGCGCCCGGCCGGTGGCCGCCACACCGTCTCTAGCTCGTTGCCGCTCATCTGCTGGCCCCCGGCGGCGTTCTGCAGCGCGAGGTCGAGGCCTTCCTTGCGCATCCGCATGTCGAGGTAGAGCAGGACCGTCACGCCGGCGCTGATCGGCCGGGTGACCGCGCCCGCGACGATGCTGCCGACCCCGCCGATGATGACCGCCGCGACCGAGCGGCTTGCGGTAAGCCCGAAGACGCCGCCCGAACCGCCGGCGAGCGCCTCGAGCAGCGAGAACGGAAGCTGCAGCACGAACGCGGCGACCGAGACGACGATCCCGGCCAGCAGCAGGATCCCGAGAACCCGCCAGAAGCTGCGCCGGACCAGCCGCCACGACCTGGCGAGCGCGGTCACCGGCCCCTGGCGCTCGAGCACGACGACGGGGACCGACAGGCTGAACATGATCGAGAGCCACACCGTGAGCAAGAACGCCGCGATGCCCGCGAGAATCCCGAGAGCGATCGCCGCCGCGTAGATGTGCAGGAGCACGAAGACTATGACGATCACGGCGACGACGGCCCAGAGGCCCAGGATGCAGAGCCCGGCCAGCACGATCGCGCCAAGGATCGCGGGCAGCCGCGGCAGCCCGAGCCGCCACGCCTCGCCCATGCTCACCTTCTGGCCGAGCACGCCCCGCCCGATCACGACGGTGAGCAGGCCGGTGAGGACGAGCTCGATGATGACCGCGAGCACGAAAATGGCCAGCACCGACGGCAGCACGATCGCGAACACGTCGAACAGCAGGTGCCGGACCTGCGCGTGCGTCATGTCCTGTCCCGAGCCAATGTTCAGCTGGCCGACAACATCGCGCAGAAGCAGCGAGAACGCGGTCGATGCCACGCCGTATACGGTCAGCAGGATCGCCGACAGGCCAAGCGTGGCCGCCGGGTTCTGCCGGATCGACGTGAACGCCCCGCTGAGGATTTCGCCAACGCCCAGCGGGCGCAGCGGGATCCCGCCGGGCTCGGGCCCGGACGGCTGGTAGCCCTGGCCGTACCCGGGATACTGCCCGTACGGCGGCTGCTGCCCGTACCCGGGTTGCTGCCCGTACCCGGGTTGCTGCCCGTACCCGGGTTGCTGCCCGTACCCGGGCGGCTGCCCGTACCCGGGCGGCTGCTGCCCGTACGGGGCCTGCTGGCCGTATCCGGGCGACTGCTGTCCGTACGGCGGCTGCTGGCCGTATCCGGGCGGCGGTCCGTATCCGGGCGGCTGCTGGCTCTGCTGTGGCGGCTGCTGGCCGTAGGAGGGCTGCTGGCCACAAGGAGGTGAAGGCGCCTGGCCGTAGGGCGGCGGCTCCTGGGCCTGGTTCGGCTGAGTATCGTCGGGCTCTCCCGCCGGCCCGTCTGTCGGCCCGCCTGACCCGCCCGATGCTGAATTATCGGACATATCTCTCCCTGGCCGGGCCGAGGCTAGCCGGGCCGAGTGTGCGGTCGGCGAGCAGGGTCCCCCGCCGGATGGCCAATACTTGCACGGTTGCGGCGACGGCGCCGAAGGTGTATGGCAATCACGCACAAACCTCGCGAAATGCTCCGCGATCGAACCAGCATTTTATGATCATGGTTACCTTTTCCGGCATAGCAGCCAAAACTCTCCACGATCGTGGGCTACCGGGTTCTGCGCGGGTGCCGCAGCAGGATCGGGCTCTGTCGCGGGAGTCGCATCCGGCGGCCCGTTCAGGGTCGGTAGGCCGGGGCACTGGTGGGCGGCCGGGGAATCGGCGCACACTCTTCGTGTGGAGACACCCCCGCTGCGCTGGATCGATCCGCCCGAGGGCCCGGCGATCGCGTTGC
Organism: uncultured Actinomycetota bacterium; assembly: GCA_963778075.1. Taxonomy (GTDB): domain Bacteria; phylum Actinomycetota; class Actinomycetes; order Streptosporangiales; family Streptosporangiaceae; genus JASHPR01. The sequence goes on from CAVZTJ010000004.1 coordinate 159,318, forward strand.
TGGACCAGACCAGGCTTCCGGCCGCGGAGGCGATTGTCACCTGCGGTGATGTCCCCGTCCTGGTGGACGCGATCCGGCGGCTCGTCGTTCGCGGCGCGCCGATGCTCGGGGTCGCGGGCGCCTTCGGCGTCGCGCTCGCTGCGTACCGTGGCGACGACGTCGCCGCTGCGGCCGCCGAGATCGAGCAGGCCAGACCGACCGCGGTCAACCTGGGCTGGGGCGTCCGGCGGGCGCTCGCGGCATATCGGCGGGCCCTGCACAACCAGACCGATGGGCCGGAACGCGTAGCCGCCCGCGCTGTGGTCGCCGAGGCCCGGTCGATCGAGGCGGAAGACGCGGCTGCGAGCGCGACGATGGCGGAGTATGGGCTCGCTCTGGTGCCGGAGGGTGCGCGTGTGCTCACGCATTGCAACACCGGCGCTCTGGTGTCTGGCGGCGAGGGCACGGCCTTCGCGGTGATCCTCGCGGCTCACCGGGCGGGCAGGCTTGCCAAGCTCTGGATCGACGAGACGAGGCCGCTGCTGCAAGGGGCCCGGCTGACCGCGTACGAGGCGCAGCGGGCGGGCATGCCACACGCGGTGCTGGCCGACTCGGCCGCGGCGTCGCTGCTGGCGGCCGGGGCGGTCGACATCATCCTGACGGGTGCCGACCGGATCGCGGCGGACGGCAGCGTGGCAAACAAGGTTGGAACCTATGGCCTCGCCGTCCTGGCCAGCCATCATGGGGTGCCGTTCGTGGTGGTGGCGCCGGTCTCCACCGTCGATCTCGACACCCCGGAAGGTGCCGCGATCAAGGTGGAGCAGCGGCCAGCCGATGAGGTCACAAGCCTGGCCGGGGTGCGGATAGCGCCGGAGGAAACGCCGGGCTATAACCCCGCGTTCGACGTAACCCCACCAGAGCTGATCACCGCGATCGTCACCGAACGGGGGGTCGCAAAGCCGCCAACAGCGGGTACGCTGCGTGTTCTGACCGCGGCATCAGGCAAGCTTGACGGTGCCGCTGCCGCCGTTTACGTGGAACGATGGGGGCCATGAAAGGTCGCGTGCTGGTCGTCGACGACGACGCCGCTCTCGCCGAGATGCTGGGCATAGTGCTCCGCGGAGAAGGCTTCGAGCCCACATTCGTCGCCGACGGAGACAAGGCGATGGACGTGTTTCGGGATACGCACCCCGATCTAGTGCTGCTCGACCTCATGCTGCCCGGAATGGACGGCATCGACGTCTGCCGCCAGATCCGGGCCGAGTCGGGCGTCCCGATCGTGATGCTCACCGCCAAGAGCGACACGGTCGACGTGGTGCTCGGGCTTGAGTCGGGTGCGGACGACTACATCGTGAAGCCGTTTCAGTCAAAGGTGCTGGTGGCGCGCGTACGGGCCAGGCTGCGCCGGACCGAAGACCCCGCTCCGGAGACGCTGCAGATCGGCGACGTCAGCATCGACGTTGCCGGGCACGCGGTGACCCGGGCCGGGGAGCCGCTCAACCTCACGCCGCTGGAGTTCGACCTGCTGGTAGCGCTGGCAAGGAAGCCACGGCAGGTGTTCACCAGGGAGGTGCTGCTGGAGCAGGTCTGGGGCTACCGGCACGCCGCCGACACGCGGCTCGTCAACGTGCACGTCCAGCGGCTGCGAGCCAAGATCGAGAAGGATCCGGAGCGCCCGGAGATCGTGGTCACGGTCCGCGGCGTCGGTTACAAGGCGGGACCGGGCTGATCCGCCTGCGCGGAGGAAGGACATGAAGGGGGCGGCGACCAGCAGCGGCGCGGCACCCTCGCGCGACAGGCTGAGTGCGTTGAGAACGCGAGGTGCGCTGCGGAACCTTCGTGCGCGGATCGCGGTCCCGGATTCGGTCGTCCGGCTGCGCCGGCTGGCGCGCCGTCGGCTGGGCGCGCTGCGCCGCCGGCTCACCGCCACCCAAAGGTTCCTGCGCTCACGATGGCTCCGGTCGCTGCAGCTGCGCGTGGTCACCACCACGCTGGTCATCTCGGCGATGGTGGTCACGGTGCTCGGCTTCTTCTTGATGCAGCAGATCACCTCGGACCAGCTGCAGGCCAAGGAATCGCAGGCGGGGAACGTGGTGGTCACCGACGGGCTACCCACGGCGAACACCGAGCCTGGCGTGGACGCACGCCCTGACGGCGCGGCCGCCCAGAACCTGATGGACACGATCGTGAGCAAGCTGCAGGCTCCGCCTGAGGCGGAGAGCTCCTACGGCGTCGCCGTCCTGCTCGCGGCGGGCTATTCGGGCGCTCCGGTGTACCGGGCAGGCGAGACGGCCGGCGTCGTAACCAGCCAGATTCCGGCCAAGCTGGTCAGCAAGGTGAGCGCGCTGCAGAAGGCGGGCAAGCCGACGGCGAGCTTCACGTTCGCCAAGATGGGCTCGCCCTCCGCGCTCGGAACCCTGGTGCCCGGTCTGGTCTACGGCGTCCCCGTCGGCTCCTACTACCAGCTCTATTATTTCTTCCCGCTGACGCAGGTGCAGCAGAGCCTGGACCAGATTCAGCGGACGCTCCTGGTGGCGGGCGTCGTGCTGGTGTTCCTGTTCGCGGCCATTGCCGCGCTGGTTACGCGGTGGGTGGTGACCCCGGTCCGGCAAGCTGCCCGCGGCGCCCAGCGTCTTTCCACCGGCAACCTCGACGAGCGCATGCCGGTGCGCGGCGTTGACGAGCTTGCCGCGCTCGCGACGTCGTTCAACGAGATGGCGGCCAGCCTGCAGGAAAAGATGACAGCGCTGGAGGATCTTTCGCAGGTGCAGCGCGTGTTCGTGTCCGACGTCTCGCACGAGCTGCGCACGCCGCTGACCACGATCAAGATCGCCGCAGACGTGCTGTTCGCGAACCGGGAGCAGCTGGCAGGCCCGGTGTCCCGGTCGGCGGAACTGCTGCAGAGCCAGCTGGAGCGGTTCGAGTCGCTGCTCACCGACCTTCTGGAGATCAGCAGGTACGACGCGAACGTGGCGGTGCTCGACGCGGAACCCGTCGATATCTGCGATCTCGCCAGGCTGTCTGCCGACGTGGCTCAGCAGCTTGCCGAGCGCCGCGGCGCCAAGATCGAGTTCCGGCTGCCCGCCGAGCCGTGCATCGCCGAGGTGGAGCGGGTCAGGGTGGAGCGGATCCTGCGGAACCTTCTGGTCAACGCCGTGGAACATGGCGAAGGCAAGGATGCCGTGGTGACCGTTGCCGGGGACTCGGCCGCGGTGGCTGTCGCCGTCAGGGACTACGGCATCGGGCTCGCCGTCGGCGAGGAGCACCTGGTCTTCGATCGCTTCTGGCGCGCGGACCCGGCCCGGGCCCGGACGACCGGCGGCACCGGCCTGGGGCTCGCGATCGCGCTCGAGGATGCCAGGCTGCATGGCGGGTGGCTGGAAGCCTGGGGCGAGGTCGGCCGGGGATCGGTATTCCGGCTCACGCTGCCCAGGACGATTGGTGCCGAGCTGGCCGGGTCGCCGCTGCCGCTGGCACCGGACGAGGCTGATGGGTCGACGGCCACCCTGGCGGACACGGACACGGCCGCCGCGCTTGCGGTCGGCGTCAGTGCCAACGGGGCCGTCCCGCCGGGTGCCTCCGGTGCTGACGGGCTGGCCGCTGGACCGCCGGACGAGGGCAGCCTTCCCGCCCATGAGGCCGCGGACGGCGACGGAGTCGGCACGGTCCGGACACCGGCAGGTGCACCTGGCCAGCCGCGTGCGGGCAGCCGCGTCCGATGATTTCGATACGCGGCCGGTCACGGGCCAATGCGAAGCGGGTCCCGATGGCCACGGGCGGCCGGACCGCCGCCGCGGCGCTCGCCGTGGCGGTCGTTGCCGCGGGGTGCGCCACGGTCCCCACGAACGGGCCGGTGCAGCAGGTTGGCTCCGCCCAGAACGGGCTGAGCCAGGCGCAGGAATACTCGCAGCCGATCCCGGTCGGGCCCGAGCCAGGCTGGAAGCCCGCGCAGATCGTGGACGGCTTTCTCGCGGCCAGCGCCAGCTTCGCGGGGGACCACCAGGTCGCCAAGAAGTACCTCGACCCGGCGGCGCAGGCTGCGTGGCATCCGGGGTGGGCGGTCACCGTGGTGAGAGGCCAGCCGAAGGCGACCTCCGTCAGCCCCTTTCCCAAGTCGGTGCCGAACCAGTCTGACCTGCGTGACCAGGTCAAGGTGACCGGGCTGCCGGTAGCGACGATCACGGGCGCCGGCCAGTATCAGGCCTACTCGGGGTCGTCGACGAAGTCTTACGTCTTCTCGCTGGTCAGTGTCAACGGTCAGTGGCGGATCGATGGCCTGCCGACGTCGCAGGGACTGCTGCTGACCGAGGCCGACTTCCAGCACGTGTACCAGCCGCGCGACCTCTACTTCCTGTCCCAGTCGGGGAACACGCTGGTGCCCGACCCCGTGTTCGTGCCGCAGCAGGCCACAAACACCGAACTCGCCACCGGTCTGGTGAAGGCGCTGTTGCAGGATCCGTCCGGGTGGCTGACCGGGGCGGCGGTGACCGGGTTCCCCCCACACGCCCAGCCGATCGGGCAGGTGCGTATCGACGGTCAGAACGCCACGGTCGACCTCGGCGGCGAGCACGGAAAGCCCTTCAAGGCCAGTCAGCGGCAGCTCGAGCAGATGGCTGCCCAGCTGGCCTGGACGCTCGCCAGCGGGCCGACACCGGTCCAGTCCGTCGAGTTCGAGCTCAACAACCGCTTGGAGCGGGTCGTGAACAGCTATTACCAGGACCCGCAGGCCTATCAGGGCTGGATGCCCGCCCAGCCCGCCGGGTCCAGCCTCTACTTCATCGGAAGCAACGGAACGGTGCAGGCCCTGTCCGGCGTCGGCCAGTCAGGCGGCCCGCAGGGTGAACGGACCGCCACGGTGCCCGGTCAGGCCGGCTCCGGAAGCGTCCCGCCGCTCACCTCGATCGCGATCTCGCCGATGGGTTCTTCGGTGGCCGGGATCGCCGCGGGCGGCGCCGCCGTCTACTTCGGCGCGCTCGGACACGGCGTCGCGCTGAAGGAGTGGCGGCCGACGAGCGGCAGCTGCACGTCGGTGAGCTGGGACGCGCGGGGTGATCTCTTTGTGACGGCCGGCGGCATCGTGTGGATGCTGCCGCCGAACGGCGGTTCGGCGGTTGACATGCCTGTGCCGGGCGGAGACGACGTGACCGACTTCGTGGTCGCGCCGGACGGTGTCAGGGTCGTGATGATCGTCCGCGACGGATCGAGCAGTCACGTGGAAGTCGGCGCCGTCACACACAGCGGCCAGGCCGTCATGATGCAGGGGATGCCGGTGACCATCGGCGCTGGAATCCCGCAGCCCGACGCTCTCTCCTGGTATGGGACAGACGACGTCATCGCCCTGGCCGACAGCGGCAGCTCGTCCGGCGCCCAGCTCTATGAGGTCCCGCTGAACGGCGGCCCGCCGACCATCATCGCGACGCCAGGCGACGCCGTGTCGGTGACCGCCACGAGTCCCGAAGGCTCCGCCGCCGACATAGCCATCGGCCTGTCCGGCGGGAAGATGATGGTCTCGACGGACCTCGGAGCCTTCCAGCCCACGCGGGCCGGGGGCGAGTCCCCGGCCTATCCGGGCTGAGCGGGTCGCCGCCGGGTCGGCCGGGCCCGCCAGGACCGGGCGAGCGGCGCAGGTTACCGAACAGTGTCGTGGTCGTCTAGGTCTCGATATGCCGAAATGTGGTCACGCTCGGTCGCGTCGCCGAATACTGCGGGCGTTCCCCTCCTGACATTCGCTCCGCACCGGACTAGCGTCGTGTCATGGCACCCGCCCGGGTCCGTGGTTGCACCGCGCTGGCTTCCCCACCAGCGGGAAGTCCGGTGCGGCAAGCCGATGCCAGCCGCAGGCGAAACGGCCCACGTAAGGCGACTTATCGTCGACTGATCACGGTGCGGCTTAGAAGTAAGTCCTGCCCCGCCGGAAGACCCGACGTCTCCCGGACCGGGAGAAGGGCAGTAGTGGCACAAGTGGCTGCGAACCCCTCAGCAGGCGGATGTGGGGTCGAAGACCAGGTCGGCCGGGCGGGTGCCGCGTTCAAGTCCGGGCAGAAGGGGGTTCCGCAGTGAACATCATCTTCAAGGGTCGGCACACGGACGTGCTGGATCGGTTCCGCAGGCACGCGACAGCAAAGCTCGCCAAGATCGGGAAGCTGGATTCCAAGGTCATGCGGATCGACGTGGAGGTCTGCGCCGAGCACAATCCGCGCCAGTCGCAGCGGCGAGAGCGAGTCGAGCTGACCATCTCCTCGCGCGGCCCGGCCATCAGGGCCGAGGCCGCGGCCGAGGATCGCTACGCCGCTCTGGACATGGCGGTCTCGAAGCTGGAGTCGCGGCTGCGCAGAGCAGCCGACCGCCGCAAGTGCCGGCACGGAGCCCACGCCGCAGTCCGGGTCAGCGATCTGCCCGCAGCGAACGCCGAGAGCGGGGAGCCTGGTACACAGCCGGAAATCCCCGCGCAGCGGGATGAGCCGGAGATGGCAGAATCCGTCGCGGGAGACGGCCTCTCCGCGGACGATGTCGTCCCGATCCAGGCGGAGGGAAACGGGCCGCTGGTTGTGCGGGAGAAATACCACGTCGCCAGGCCAATGGCCATCGACCAGGCCTTGCTCGAGATGGAGCTGGTCGGCCACGACTTCTTCCTGTTCCGCGACACGCAGGACGGCCGCCCGAGCGTCGTGTACCGGCGCCGCGGGTACCAGTACGGGGTCATCCGCCTGGTTGACGAGGACGCCACGCCGAACCTGGCCAACGGGCAGGCCAAAGGGGCTGAGCACTTGGCCGCGCGGTAGCGTCGCTTGCGTTGCGCGCGCACGTCGGCAAGAGTTTGATCACATGGCATCGCGGATCGCAGTATCCATGCCTGCGTGGCGGTGGGGTCAGGAACCATCGCAGGACCGGTCAGGGAGGGAGGCGTAATGAGCGGCAGCCCCGGCACCAGCGCGGCACCGCGGGATTCGTCGTCGCTGCACGCCGAGCCGATCCGCACGATGATCGTTGACGACCACGCCCTGTTCCGCCGTGGCTTGGAGATGGTGCTGGACGAGGAGCCGGACATCGAGCTGGTCGGCCAGGCGAGCGACGGCACCGAGGCGGTCGAGAAGGCGGCCGAGTCGCTGCCCGATGTCGTGCTGATGGACATTCGCATGCCTCGCAGCAACGGGATCGAGGCGTGCCGGGCCATGAAGGAGGCCGCCCCGAGCGCGAAGATCGTCATCCTCACGATCAGCGACGAGGAGGAGGATCTCTTCGAGGCGATCAGGGCCGGAGCGAGCGGTTACCTGCTCAAGGACATCCCCTTGGACGAGGTCGCCGACACGGTGCGCGCCGTGTACGGCGGTCAGTCGCTGATCAACCCGTCAATGGCCGGCAAGCTGCTCACCGAGTTCGCCACACTCGCCAGGCGAGACGGGGAGGAACGTGCCCAGGAGCTGCCCGCGCCCCGGCTGACCGAGCGAGAGATGCAGGTGCTCAAGCTCGTCGCCAGGGGGATGAACAACCGCGACATCGCGAAGGAGCTGTTCATCTCCGAGAACACGGTCAAGAACCACGTCCGCAACATCCTGGAGAAATTGCAGATCCACTCCAGGATGGAGGCGGTCATGGTTGCGGTGCGGGAGAAGCTGATCGAGTTCAGCTGAGAGCTCAAGCCAGGTCGGAGAGCGCCTTGCGGAGCCGTGGCTCCAGGGTCGCCGGTGTCACCTGGCCGAGTTCCACGTTGTCGCAGCCAACCCACGCCGCCGCCTCGGCAAGCGCGCGGGCCATCGGTTCGGTGGCCGACGCTTTGTCCAGCGAGAGCTTGCGCGCGACCAGGGTGCGGCCGCTGCGCGCCGGGTCTACCCGGCCCAGCAGTCTGCCCTTGGCCAGCAGTGGCATCGTGAAGTACCCGTGCACGCGCTTGGCCCGCGGCACGTAGGCCTCCAGACTGTGCTCGAAGCCGAACATGCGCAGTGTGCGCTTCCGGTCCCAGACCAGCGAGTCGAACGGCGACAGCAGCGTGACCCGGTGCCTGCCGCGGACGGTCCCCGACTGATGCTCGGCCAGGGCCGACGGATCAGCCCAGGCCTGGACCGCGGGGTCGTGGCGCAGGCCGGCGATCTCGACCGGGATCAGCCCGGCGGCGGCCGCGGCGTCGCCCGGCGTGATGGCGTATCCGTCCTTCAGCTGACCAGTGCCGCCCCACCGCAACCTCTGGTAGTCGGCCAGGTCGGCGCGGGTAACCACGCCCAGGGCGCGGGCGGCCACCGCGGCCAGATGGGTCACGCACTCGGCGTCCGGGGGCTCTGCGTCAAGCAGCTCCGCTGGGAGCACCCGTTCGGGCAGGTCGTACACTCGGCGCCAGCCGGTCCGCCGGGCGCAGATGACCTGTCCGGTGTCGAGCAGCCACTCGACGGCGATTTTCGTCGCCGACCAGTCCCACCAGTCCCCCCCGCCACGCGCCCCGCCGAGCTGGGTCGCGTTCAGCGGGCCCTCGGCCCGGAGCCGGACCAGGACCTCTTGGCAGACGTTCTCGGGCACCTCGTGCCAGCGCATGCCCCGGGCCAGCAGCGCCCGCCGCCGGAACCCGTAGTAGGGCCATTCCTCGACCGGCAGGATGCAGGCCGCGTGAGACCAGTACTCAAACGCGGTGGCCTGGCGCGGGTGCCAGTATGCCCGCTCGATCCGGTCCCGGGGTACGGCCCCCAGCCGGGCGTAGGCGACCAGCTCGTGCGAGCGGGCCAGCACGCTGATCGTGTCCAGCTGGACCGCGCCGATCCGGCGGAGCATTCCGGGCACGCCGCCCCGGCGCCCTTCGGTGCCGACGAATCCCTGTGCCCGGAGGGTCATCAGCCGTGCATCGTCCGGCGACAGGGTGAACTGGGGTGCGGGTTGGGGGTGGCTCGCCACGACGCAGAGCCTAGCCGGGGGGACTGACAGCCCGTCCGGGCCGTCAGCGCCAAGGGGCTGATCCTCGGTTAACGCCAGTCCCTCGGTTTAACGCCAGTCCCTCGGTTTAGTACCAGTCCTCGAAGATGTTGGTGGCGAGCGCGAGCAGCGTACCGACCGCCGCGAGGCCTATGCCGAGCCAGAACGCCCACCAGGTCGGTCCGAAGACCAGGCCGAGGCCGCCGCAGAGAAAGCCGACCATGATGATCGAGACCGCGACCCAGGACACCCTGCGGCCGTGGTAGGGCGGCGGATAGGTCACCGGGGTGCCGGGGGTCTGCGGCACGAACGCCGTCTGCTCTGCCAGGCCCGCGGGCCCGGGCCCGGCGGCAGCGCTGCCGATGGTGCCCGGCTCCACCTGGTTCGACATGCGCACTGCTCCTCTCGTCCCGCCGAGTAGCGCATCCCTGCCTGCTCGCCCGTGCCTATCATTGTGGCCAGGGCCTTCAGCCGGGGGGCACCCGGCCCCCAGGGTACCGGCCCGATGGCGAGGACTCGGCTTCACCCTGCGTCTCGCCTACCATGAAAGTAGGCACGGCGCCAGGAGCCCGCCGAGCTGCCATGCGCCTGCCCGCCGAGCGTGGCTGTCGGCGGAGCGCGGCACACCACGCCACAGAGCCAGACGATCCGCAAGGAGCGCGACCAAAAAGTGCCAGCCATCATTGATAGCGTCCTTCGCGCAGGCGAGGGCAAGATCCTGCGCAAGCTCAAGCGGACCGCTGATCAGATCAACTCGATCGAAGAGGACTTCGCAGCGCTCAGCGACGCCGAGCTGAGGGCGATGACCGACGAGTTCCGGCAGCGGCACGCGGATGGTGAGTCGCTCGATGAGCTGCTGCCCGAGGCGTTCGCGACCGTCCGCGAAGCCGCCAGGCGGACCCTGGGCCAGCGGCCCTTTGACGTGCAGCTGATGGGCGGCGCAGCCCTGCACATGGGCAACATCGCAGAGATGAGGACCGGTGAGGGCAAGACGATCACCGGGGTGCTGCCTGCCTACCTGAACGCGCTGACCGGCAAGGGCGTGCACCTGGTCACGGTCAACGACTACCTGGCCAAGCGCGACTCGGAGTGGATGGGGCGCATCCACAGGTTCCTGGGCCTCGAAGTCGGCGTGATCCTGGCCCAGATGGAGCCGGACGAGCGGCGCAAGCAGTACGCGGCCGACATCACCTACGGCACGAACAACGAGTTCGGCTTCGACTACCTCCGGGACAACATGGCCTGGGGCCTGGAGGAGTGCGTTCAGCGGGGGCACCACTACGCGATCGTGGACGAGGTCGACTCGATCCTCATCGACGAGGCGCGCACCCCGCTGATCATCAGCGGGCCCGCCGACCAGAACAGCCGCTGGTACCTCGAGTTCGCCAAGATCGCGCCGCGGCTGCGACGGGGCGAGGACGGCGAGGGCGACTACGAGGTCGACGAGAAGAAGCGAACGGTCGGGATCCTGGAGAGCGGCGTCGAGAAGGTGGAGGACTGGCTCGGCATCGAGAACCTGTACGAGTCGGTCAACACCCCGCTGGTCAGCTTCCTGAACAACGCGATCAAGGCCAAGGAGCTCTACAAGAAGGACAAGGACTACGTCGTCATGAACGGCGAGGTCCTCATCGTGGACGAGTTCACCGGCCGCATGCTGCACGGCCGCCGGTACAGCGAGGGCATGCACCAGGCCATCGAGGCCAAGGAGGGCGTGCAGATCAAGGACGAGAACCAGACGCTCGCCACGATCACGCTGCAGAACTACTTCCGGCTCTACGACAAGCTCGCCGGCATGACCGGTACCGCCATGACGGAGGCCGCCGAGTTCCACCAGACCTACAAGCTCGGCGTGGTCCCGATCCCCACGAACATGCCGATGATCCGCGCCGACCAGCCCGACGTGGTGTACCAGACGGTCCAGGCGAAGTTCGAAGCCCTGGTGGACGACATCTTCGGGCGACACGAGGCGGGTCAGCCGGTGCTCGTCGGCACCACCAGCGTGGAGAAGTCAGAGCTCGTTTCCACGATGCTCAAGCGGCGCGGTGTGGCGCACGAGGTCCTGAACGCCAAGTACCACGAGCGTGAGGCCGCCATCATCGCCCAGGCCGGCCGCAAGGGCGCGGTGACGGTGGCCACGAACATGGCGGGCCGCGGCACGGACATCATGCTCGGCGGCAACCCCGACTTCATCGCGGACCTCGAACTCCACCAGCGCGGCCTGTCTCCGGTGGACACGCCCGAAGACTTCGAGGCCGCCTGGCCGGAAGCGGTGGACAAGGCCAAGCGGGCGGTGGCGGAGGAGCACGCGGAGGTCGTGGCCGCTGGCGGTCTCTACGTCCTCGGCACCGAGCGGCACGAGTCCCGGCGGATTGACAATCAGCTGCGAGGCCGGTCCGGCCGTCAGGGCGACCCGGGCGAGTCGCGGTTCTACCTGTCGCTCGAGGACGACCTGATGCGGATGTTCAACGCCGACAAGGTCGCGCACATCATGGAGTGGCTCAAGACGCCGCCGGACGTCCCGATCGAGTCCAAGACGGTCAGCCGCTCCATCAGGTCCGCCCAGACACAGGTTGAGCAGCAGAACTTCGAGATCCGCAAGGACCTGCTCAAGTACGACGACGTCATGAACCGGCAGCGCCAGGTCGTGTACGGCGAGCGGCGCGAGGTCCTGGAGGGCGCGGACCTGAAGGACCAGATCCGCGGCATGATCGATGAAGTCGTCGCCGGCTATGTTGCGGGCGCGACCGCCGAGGGATTCCCCGAGGAATGGGACCTAGATCAGCTGTGGCGGGCCTTCCGCCAGCTCTACTCGGGCGGGATCTCGATCGACGGGATGATCGAGGAGGCCGGAGGAGACCGGGCCCACCTTTCGGCGGACCTGATCACCGAGGTGGTACAGCAGGACGCCCTGGCCGCCTACGAGCGCCGGGAAGAGGAACTGACCCCCGAGGTGATGCGCGAGCTCGAGCGGCGCGTCGTCCTTTCGGTGCTCGACCGCAAGTGGCGTGAGCACCTTTACGAGATGGATTACCTGCGCGAGGGCATCTCGCTGCGCGGCTACGGGCAGCGAGACCCGCTGGTGGAATACCAGCGCGAGGGCTACGACATGTTCAGCGCCATGATGGAGGGCATCAAGGAGGAGTCGGTCGGCAACCTGTTCAATCTGCAGGTGCAGCGGCAGGACAGCCCGATTGTCGAAGAGGCAATGCAGAGGAATGGGGAGGTGGCCGGCGGGCCGTTCCTCGGCCTGGTGCCCGATGGCGCCGGACCCGGTGGCGCCGCTCCGGCGGGGGGCATCCCGGCGGGAGCGGGCGTCGTGCCCGCCCCGGGCGGCGGGCAGGCCGACGGGGGCCAGCCCGCTCAGCCGAGTCGTCCAGGGCGCCACTCCCGGTCAACCGCCTCGGGCGGCCGGCCGGGCGCCCGGCAACGGGGTGGCGGCCAGGCCCAGCCGGGCGCGCAGGCCACGCCCGGTCAGGAAGGCCCGGCGGTACCTGCTGCCCTCGCCCGCGGCCTGGACCGCCCGCAGCGGCCGGGCCGCCTGCAGTACAGCGCGCCCAGCGAAGACGGCAGCGGCAACGTGCAGCAGCGGGGCGCCTCGGCCGACGGCGCCGACTACTCCAAAGTGGGACGGAACGCGCCGTGCCCGTGCGGCTCGGGCCGGAAGTTCAAGCAGTGCCACGGCGACCCGCGTAATCGGTAGCGGGGAGCTCGCGGCCAGCGGCCGGATTCAGGCGGCCTCGATGGTCGTGCAGACCCATCCCGCCGTGCTGGCGTCGCGCCCGCGGCCGGCACGGTGCGGCCGGTCCTGCTCCAGCCGCACGGCGAGGGCGCGGATTCTCGGCCCGCACCCCACGACCACGGTCATCTCGACGACCCCCTCGGCCGGCTGAGAGGCCAGGACGCGCCGGACGCGGGGCACGGGTCCGGCCGCGAGCATCGGCCCGAGCTGGCGGATGAGCCGGCGGGCCTGGTCGGTGGTCCACGGCGTGATCTGTCCCTGCGGCCGCGAACCCGCGAGTGTCTCCGCGAGAACCTGCGCGAACTGGCTCGGCCATCCGGCGGCCGCAGCCTTTTCGCCGCGGTTGCCGCCGCGGCCGCGATCGCGGCCCGGCTCGGGTGCATCGGGCAAGGACGTCCCCAGCCGCTCGCGGGCCCGCAGCGGCTCTGGTGGCTCACGGCGGCCAGCTGGACTCACGGCGCGCCCATCGTCAAACGGCGGCGCGGAGTCCGGGACCACGACCAGCCGGACCGCCGCGGCGTCCGGCAGCGGCCGTGTCCTGGTCGGCGTTCGCTCGAAGCCGGGGACAAGCGGCAGCACTGCGCGACTCCCGGATCCGCGGACCCGGGGCCGCGGCTTCCCTGCTGACGTCGGCGGCGGTGGGGTCATCGGACCTCCGGGGATCTAGGCGGGTCCCGGGCGGCGCCACAGGCCCGGGCATGTCAGTGTTTTACCCGGGGCCCACGACATTCTGGGGTCCGGCCACATTCTGGGCTCCGGCCACGCGGGGCGATGGAATGCGGACGGCCGGTGGTTGGTTCCACATCCTGGAGCCTGAACACGCGCCGAACAAGAGCCGAAACCCCGGCATTCCTCCCAGGAGATAGCACTGTGTCGCTGCCACCGCTGGTCACGCCGGCCGACGAGCTGACCGTTGACGAGGTCAGGCGTTACTCACGCCACCTGATCATCCCGGACGTCGGGATGACCGGGCAGAAGCGCCTGAAGAATGCCCGGGTGCTGTGCGTCGGTGCTGGCGGCCTGGGGTCACCAGCGCTGTTGTACCTGGCGGCCGCCGGAGTCGGCACGCTCGGCATCGTCGACTTCGACGTGGTCGACGAGTCCAACCTGCAGCGGCAGATCATCCACGGCCAGTCAGACGTGGGCCGGCCAAAGGCCGAGTCCGCCCGCGACAGCATCACGGAGCTCAACCCGCTCGTCAACGTCGTGCTGCACGAGGAGCGCCTCGACTCGGACAACGCGATGGAGATCTTCGCGCAGTACGACCTGATCGTCGACGGCACCGACAACTTCGCCACCAGGTACCTGGTGAACGACGCCTGCGTGCTGCTTGGCAAGCCCTACGTCTGGGGATCGATCTACCGCTTCGACGGGCAGGCCAGCGTGTTCTGGGCCGAGTACGGCCCGTGCTATCGCTGCCTGTACCCGGAGCCGCCGCCGCCCGGCATGGTGCCGTCCTGCGCCGAGGGCGGCGTGCTTGGCGTGCTGTGCGCCTCCATCGGGTCCATCCAGGTCAACGAGGCGATCAAGGTCATCACCGGGATCGGCGAGCCGCTGGCCGGGCGGCTGATGATCTATGACGCCCTGGAGATGAGCTACCGGACGGTGCGCGTCAGGAAGGATCCCGAGTGCGCCGTGTGCGGTAAGAACCCGACGATCACCGAGCTGATCGACTACGAGGCGTTCTGCGGCGCGGTGTCCGAGGACGCCCTGAACGCGGCCTCAGGATCGACGATCACCGCGACCGATCTCAAGGCGATGCTGGACAACGACGAGAAGATCTTCCTGGTCGACGTCAGGGAGCCGAACGAGTACGAGATCGTGTCCATCCCTGGGTCTGTGCTCATGCCCAAGGACCAGTTCCTCAACGGCTCGGCTCTCGAGAAGCTGCCGCAGGACCGCAGGATCGTGCTGCACTGCAAGAGTGGTGCCCGGAGCGCCGAGTGCCTCGCGGTCGTGAAGAACGCCGGCTTCTCGGACGCGGTGCATGTCGGCGGCGGCGTGCTGGCCTGGGTCAACCAGGTGGATCCGTCGCTCCCGGTCTACTGAGGCCCTGCCGCGCCGGCGAACCGGGAGGCTCCTGTCCATCTGGAGAGGTGAACCTTCCTCCGGCCGCACGGCGCGGCACGGCCAGGCCGTAGCATTTCTGTGTGTCCATGCAGCCGGAGACTCCGGACAACGATGGGAGCGCGCCGCAAGCCGGCCGTGGGCGTGGCGGCTGGCGATTTAGCGTCACGCTGATCGTGCTGTTCGTGGGCATGGCTGGCCTGGCCGCCTCGGCCGCGGGTGTTTCCGCGCAGCTGCTGCCGCGAAAGTTCACAACCTCCCAGCAGCAGCAGATCGCGAACTGGGAGACTGCGCGGCGCTGGCGTGCGCTGGCAGCCGGCAAGATCTTCCCCGCCTCGATCACGTACCAGGTGTCCTCCGGCACCCTCAATGCCGGCAGCCAGCTCGCGCTGACCGCCTACCGGGTGGGCATCGCCCGCGAGCTGAGCTGCGCGAAGGCAGCCGACGCGGCCGCCGACCGGGTGCTGTCGGCCGGGCGCTGCACTGCCCTGCTGCGAGCGACGTACGCGGACGAGACCGACAGCATGCTCGTGACCGTGGGTGTTGCCGTGATGCCCAGCGCCGCAGTGGCCAGGTCGGCGGCTGGCAAGCTGTCCGCCGACCAGGAGGCCACGGTCCGCGCGCTCGGCTTCCGCGGCACCCTGGCCTCGTCGTTCAGCGATCGGAACCGGCAGCTTTCGTGGGCGACCAGCGATGGGCCGTACGTGATCATGACGACGGCAGGCTACGCGAACGGCGAGCCACAGGTCTCCGTGGCGTCCGATCCATACACTGACCAGGAGATGAGCAGCGTCGCGAACGGCATCGCCGACGCGGTCGGCACGCCGCTCGGCGTGCAGCCGCCGACGCCTACCTGCCCTGGAGCGCCCGGGTGCTGACCGCGAGGGTGCCCAGTGCCGCACGCCGCGCCGCCGCGCTCGCGCTGGTCGCCATTGCCGCGCTGATCCTGCCGCTGACCATCGGCGCCGTCCCGGCGAGCGCCGACGCCGTCCGCAACGCCCAGCAGTGGGTGCTTCAAGCGCTCAACGTGGAACCCGCATGGTCGGTTACCGAAGGACAGGGTGTGACCGTGGCGGTCATCGACAGCGGGGTGAATCCCGATGTCTCCGACCTGGCAGGCTCCGTGATCACAGGCCCCAATTACACCGGTGTCGACACGCCCGCGTCCAACCCGAACTGGGGGGTGCACGGGACCTGGATGGCGTCGCTCATCGCGGGTCACGGCCACGACGGCGGCGGCAGCGGGATCATCGGGGTGGCGCCGAAGTCGCGGGTGCTGTCGATCCGCGTCATCACCGACGGCAGCGACCCCAGCTACTCGCGCTACCAGCATGAGCCGCAGGCCCGCATCCAGAGCGAGCTCGCGCGCGCGATCCGGTACGCGGTATCGAACGGGGCGCAGGTCATCAGCATGTCCCTGGGTTACGGGCTGCCCAGCCTGCCGGTGCGCGAGGCGCTCCAGGATGCGCTGAACCGGGGCGTTGTGGTCGTCGCTTCGTCGGGCAACTCGGGGAACACGGCGACCGCCCACGGCAGCGGCCACGCCCCGTACTCGTTCCCTGCGGACTACCCGGGAGTGCTCGGGGTGGCGGCCGTCGGCGCGAACGGCCTGGCGGCCAGCTTCTCCAGCGACAACATCTCAGTTCAGGTCGCCGCACCCGGGGTTGAGGTGCCGGCCCAGGGCAGGGACGGCCAGTACTGGCTGGTGAGCGGGACCAGCCCGGCATGCGCGCTGACCGCGGGGGTGGCCGCCCTGATCAAGTCCGCGTACCCGTCGCTCCCGCCGGACATGGTGCGGGAGGCGATCACGTCCTCCACCAGCAATCGTCCTGCGTACGGTTACGACGACAGGGTCGGGTTCGGCACGGTGGACGCGGCCGCCGCGCTGAGGGTCGCCGGGCGGCTGTCCGCGCGGGGCCTGGCCGGGCCCGGGTCGCCGCGGACCGGCTTGCGGCGCACCGCCGTCGCCACGCCGGGCGTCAGCGCGGCCAGCCACTTCGGCGGCGGGCCGGCGGCCATACCGCCGTCCCCGGTCGCCCCCCGCGGCATCCGGCAGCTCGTGCTGTTCTGCGTTCTGGCCACGGTCTGCATGGCGATGATCATCATCGGCACCAGCCGTCTGGTCCTGATGCGGCGGCCGCGGCCGGTACGCACCGCCGGGTACCACCAGCCTGCCGCGGACGCGACAATCAGCTACCCGGCGCCGCCGCCGCAGGAATGGCCGTCCACGCAACCAGGCCACGCCGGGGCCGCCGAGGACACCCGTGGCGCGGGCAGGCCCGGCGAATGAGCCCCAGCCGGCGTGCGCCCGGCGGAGCGCGCCAGCGGACCGGTCCGACGGGCCGAGGCGCGCGCCAGCGGACCGCGGCTGCGGTCCCGGTCGGCCCGGCGCCGGGCGAGCTGACCGACTACGCAGGCCGGGTCCTGGACGTGGCCGAGGCGATACCGCGGGGCCTGGTGATGTCCTACGGCGACATCGCCGAGTACCTCGGGGAGGGCGGACCCCGCCAGGTGGGCCGGGTGATGGCGCTGTGGGGCGGCGGCGTCGCGTGGTGGCGCGTCATCCACGCCGACGGATCGCTGCTGGCCGGCCACGAGCGGGCGGCGCTGGCCAGGTACCGGGAGGAAGGCACGCCGATGCGCCTTGACGGTGACGGCAAGCCCAGCCGGGTGGACATGCGCCGCGCTCGCTGGACACCAGCGCCGTGACCGCGCCTCAGGCGCTGATCGCCGCGATGCCCGCGGCCACGACCAGGGCGGCGGCCAGCCGCCGGAGGCCGAAGCCCTCGCCGAACAGCTTCATCCCGATCAGCGCGGCGAATACCACCCCGGTCTCCCTGATCGCGGCGACCTCGGCCAGCGGCGCCTTGGTCTGCGCCCAGAGCACGATCCCGTAGGCGATCACTGACAGCGCCCCGGCCAGCAGGCCCTTGCCGGTTCCTGGCCCGGTCAGCCACGACCTCGGCCGCCGGAAGGCGGCGATCACCGGGAACACCGGTCCCTGGAGGAGGAACAGCAGCCCGGCGTACGCGTAAGGGTCGTGGGCCCGGCGCACGCCAAGACCGTCCACGATCGTGTAGGCGGCGATCGCCAGCCCGGTGAGCAACGCGGCCCCGATCGCGGGCAGTTCCGAGGAGGTCAGGCGGCCGGACGACAGCGCCAGGCTGGCCAGCCCGGCGGCGAGGATCGCGACCCCCGCGAGCGGCACCGCGCCCAGGCGCTCGTCGGCGACGAAGTAGGCGCCGAACGCCACCACGAGCGGCGACGTCCCCCGGGCGATCGGGTACACCTGGTTGAACGCGCCGAGCCGGTATGAGTTCATCAGCCCCAGCTCGTAGCCGATGTGGATCGCCGCGGACACCGCTGCGAAGCCGATCGCGGCCCGGTACGGCAGGCCGGTGACGGCCAGCACGAGACCGCCGCCGACTGTCGAGGCGATCCCGATCAGCGCGAACACCACGAGCCTGTCGTCGAGGTACTTGGCGATCGCGTTCCAGATCGCGTGCAGCGCGCCCGCGCCGATGACGATCGCCACGATCGGGACGGTTATCTGGTCATGGGCGATCTGGCCAGGTTACGCCGCCAGCGCGGCGTAACGCCCGTTGCCGGCGAGGAGACTGCCGTGGGTGCCCGCCTCGGCGATGCGGCCGTGATCCAGCACGACGATCTGATCCGCGTTGCGCACGGTCGAGAGCCGGTGCGCGATCGTGATCGTGGTCCGGCCCTGGGCGAGCGCGTCGAACGCCATCTGAACGGCGCGCTCGGTCTCGGTGTCCAGCGCACTCGTGGCCTCGTCGAGCACGAGCACACGCGGGTCGCGCAGCAGGGTCCTGGCGATGGCCAGGCGCTGCTTCTCGCCGCCCGAGAAGCGGTAGCCGCGGGAGCCGACCATGGTGTCGTAGCCGTCGGGCAGCCCGCTGATCAGGTCGTGGATCTGGGCGGCGCGCGCGGCCTCCTCGATCTGCTCGTCGGTGGCGCCGGGCTTCGCGTAGCGCAGGTTCTCCCGCACCGTGGTGTGCAGCAGGTAGGTTTCCTGGCTGACCACGCCGACGATCTCGGCCAGGTCGGCAAGCCTGATGTCGCGGATGTCGATGCCGTCGATGCGGACGCTGCCGCTGCTGGGGTCGTAGAGCCGGGCGATCAGCGAGGCCAGGGTGGTCTTGCCTGACCCGGTCTCGCCGACCAGGGCCAGGGTGCGGCCGGCCGGGATGTCCAGGTCGATGCCGGAGAGAGCGGGCCGGTCAGCGCCGGGATAGGCGAAGCTGACGTCCTCCAGGCGTACGTGCCCGCATGTCTGGGCCGGGTCGATCTCGACCGGGTGAGCGGGATCGTCGACCTCGACCGGCAGGTCGAGGTATTCAAAGATCCGCGCGAACAGCGCCAGCGAGCTGATCACCGAGACGCTGGTGTTCAGCAGCCCGGTGACCGGCCGGAACAGGTTGTTCTGCAGGGTGGTGAACGCGATCAGGGTCCCAATGCTGATCGTGCCCGCGGTGACCGGCAGGCCCGCGGAAAGGTAGATGATCGCCGGGATCGCGGCGAAGATGATGCTCAGTGACGACATCCGCCACCGCCCGGCCAGCTGGGATCGCAGCTCCAGGTCGATCAGCCGCGCCGAGGAGTCGGTGAACCGCCGGATCAGCGACGGCCCGGTGCCCATGGTCTTCGCCAGCTGGACGCCGTTGACCGACAGCCCCTCCTCGATGGTGACGTTGAGGTCGGCGAGCTCGCGCTGCTGCTGGGCGGTGATGGCCCGGCGCATGCCAGCGACCTTGCGAGTGAGGTAGATCGCCGGCGGCATGACGACCAGCGAGATGAGCGACAGCCGCCACGACAGCGCGACCATCGCGACCGCGCTGGCGACCACGGTGGTGAGGTTGGAGGCGATGGATGTCGCGGTCGACGTGACGACGGATTCCATGCCCCCGATGTCGTTCTGGATGCGGGACTGCACCTCGCCGGTGCGGGTCCGGGTGAAGAACGCGATCGACTGGCGCTGCAAGTGGCCGAAGACGCTGGTGCGCAGCGCGTGCATGACCTGCTGTCCGACCTTGGTGCTGATCCAGGTCTGGATCACGCCGAAGACCGAGGTGACCCCCGCCACGGCGACCATGCCCAGCACTAGCCAGATCAGCAGCCTCAGGTTCCTGTCCGGCAGCGCGGTGTCGATCACCGCGCGGAGCAGGAACGGGGAGGCCAGCCCGACGATGGATGAGGCGGCGATAATGGCGGTGACGATCGCCAGCTGCCAGCGGTAGGGGGTGAACAGCCGGCCGATGCGGCGCAGCGATACCTCGCGTGCCTGCGCCTTCTGTTCGGCTGTGACGGTCCTCGGGCCGCGGCCGCGGCCTGCGTTGATGTCTCTATTGCTCTGCGGTGTTTCCAAAGATTGCTCGATTCTGTCGGTGTGGCCCGGGATGGGTGCGCGTCGGGCCTGGTGAAGTCTATTGCTGAGGTTACCTCAACTTGAGGTAGCAACGCTAGGAGCTGATATCCTATTCCTATGACGGCCGATCGCGACGCCGCGGACGGGAGCGGCTCATCCAGCGACGAGACGCTTTCGGACGGCTTCTGGGCGGTCGCGCGGAGGCTGCGGGAGGCGTCCCACGAAAGCCTGGCCCCGTGGGACATCACGCCCGCCCAGCTGCGGGCGCTGCGCGTGCTCGCCCACCACGGGCCGGTGCGCCTGTCCGAGCTGTCGGATCATCTGCACATCGCCGCGCGCTCCACGACGGAGGTCGTTGACGCCATCGAGTCCCGCGGCCTGGTCCGGCGGCGCCCCGATCCAGGCGACCGGCGCGCGACCCTGGTCGAGCTCACCGAGCACGGCGAGAGCGTCCTGGACGCGATCCGCGCGGCCCGCGGCTCCGAGACCGAGCGGCTGTTCGGCCGGCTCAGCCGGACGGACCAGGCCCACCTCGCGCGCATTCTCCGGAAGCTGAGGAACTGATCCCGGTCCATTCCCGCGGCCATTCGCGCCCAATAGGCGTGGACCGCAGCGGATTGTCGGAGCCAGGTGCTACCTGTAGAGGTGACCCGCGGGGACTGCGCTGGGCCGTCTGCCGGACGGCCCGTCCCCGCCCACAGGAGCAATGCACTCATCCGCGCCCGCTTATCGCCTCGTCCGCCGGCCAATGCCGACGGCGGCGGCACCACCTCGGCTCGACGAAGCGCAGCAGCAGGTGGTCAGCCATTCCGCCGGGCCGCTGCTGGTGCTGGCGGGCCCCGGCACCGGGAAAACCACGGCCATTGTCGAGTCCGTTGTGCACCGGATCGCAGATCGCGGAGTCGACCCAGCCCGGGTGCTCGTCCTCACGTTCAGCCGCAAGGCGGCCGAGGAGCTGCGGGAGCGGATCACCATGCGGCTCGGCCGGACGACCAGGCAGCCGCTCGCGCTGACCTTCCACAGCTATGCCTACGCGCTGGTGCGCCGGGAGTTCGCCCTTGCTGGCGACGAACCGCCGACGCTGCTGTCCGGCCCCGATCAGCTGCTCGAGGTCAGGCGGCTGCTCCGCGGCGAGGCCGAAGACGGCGGCCGGGGCTGGCCGGAGCGGCTCCGCCCGGCGCTTGCCACCAGGGGCTTCGCGGCCGAGCTGCGGGACTTCCTGCTCCGCGCGGCCGAGCGTGGCCTCGACGGGCGCGGGCTGGCCCGGCTCGGCAGGCAACGGCGGCGCGATGACTGGGTGGCGGCTGGCGCGTTCCTCGAGCGGTACGCCGGCCGCTTCGACCTCGCGCCGGTGCCCGCCTACGACTACGCGGAGATCGTCAGGATCGCGGCCGGGCTGCTCGGCCGCGCCGCGACCCGCGATCGCGAGCGGCAGGCCTACGACGCGGTCCTGGTCGACGAGTACCAGGACACCGACCCAGCCCAGGAGGACCTGCTGCACGCGCTGGCCGGCGACGGCCGGGAGCTTATCGTGGTCGGCGATCCGGACCAGTCGATCTACGGGTTCCGCGGCGCCGACACCAGGGCGGTCGGCAGGTTCGCCGACCGGTTCCGCGCCCCGGACGGGAGCCCGGCGCGAGTCGTCGCGCTGCGCACGTGCCGCCGCAGCGGCCCGTTCCTGCTCTCCGCTTCCCGCAGGGTCGCCGCGAGACTTCCCGCCGCTCAGGCCGACCTTGATCGGAGCCCGGATCGGTCGCATCGCGCGCTGGTCCCGCTGCCCGGCGCCGAGCCTGGTACGGCGCGGATCATCATCGCCGCGACCGCGGCACAGGAAGCCTCGGTGATCGCCGACGTGCTCCGCCGGGCGCACCTCTCCGGCGGTCTGGCCTGGTCGTCGATGGCGGTCCTGGTCCGCTCAGCGACCCGCCAGCTGCCGGTGCTGCGGCGGGCTCTGGCCGCGGCCGGGGTGCCGGTGACGATCGCGGGCGACGAACTTCCGCTGGCCGCCGAGCCGGGGACCCGCCCGCTGCTGGCCCTGCTTGACTGCGCGCTGCGGCCGGGAGCGCTGGATGAGCAGGCAGCGGCGGACCTGCTTACCGGGCCGCTGGGCGGCACCGACGCGCTGGGGCTGCGGCGGCTGCGCCGCTGGCTGCGGGCGTCGGCGCAGGCCGCGGGGGAGCAGCCTGCCGATGAGCCGCTCGCGGCCGCGCTGCTCGATCCGCGCGAGCTCGTGCTGGCCGGCGATGGCAGGCAGACGGGGAGCGTGTCACCCGGCACCGCCTCGGCCGTGGCCGCCGCACGGCGGGTGGCGGGCCTGCTGAAGATCGCCGCGCAGACCGCCAGGGACGGGGGCACAGCGCACGAGGTGCTGTGGGCGGTGTGGGACGCGTCCGGCCTGGCGGCCACCTGGCAGCAGGCCAGCGCGTCGGGCGGCCAGCGCGGTGCGGCCGCCGACGCCGACCTGGACACGGTGGTCGCGCTGTTCGACGCGGCCGCCCGGTTCACCGCGCGGCTGCCGCAGGGGTCGCCGCGGCTGTTCCTGGACCGAATGGCCGGGCAGGAGATCGTCGGCGACACGCTGGCCGAGCGCGCGGCGCGCGGCGAGGGGGTCGCGGTGCTCACCGCGCACCGGGCCAAGGGGCTCGAGTGGGACCTCGTCGTGGTCGCCGGGGTCCAGGAGGGCACCTGGCCCGATGTCAGGATCCGGGGATCGCTGCTGTCGATGGACGAGCTTGTGGAGGCGGTGGCGGCCGGTGACGGGACCGGCCAGGCGGGCGGGGCTGCCGACACGGCCCCGGCCGGCAGAGCCCCCGCCGGCACAGCGCCCGCGGACAGAGGGTCCACGGACAGAGTGCCCGCCGACACCGCGGCCGCCGCGCTGGCCTCCAAGCTGCTCGACGAGGAGCGCAGGCTCTTCTACGTCGCGGTCACCAGGGCAAGGTGCCAGCTGATCGTGACCGCGGTCGGCGGCGCCGACGCCGAGGAACGGCCGTCCAGGTTCCTTGCCGAGCTGGCCGGTGACGACATCGAGCCCGAGCAGGTGACGGGGCCGGGCCGGAGGTGGCTGTCGCTGCCCGCGCTCACCGCCGAGCTGCGCCGCGCGGCTGCCGATGGTGCGCTGTCGGGGCCGGTGCGGCGCGCGGCAGCGGCCCAGCTGGCCAGGCTCGCGGCGGCCGGCGTCCGCGGCGCCAGCCCGCGGCACTGGTACGCGCTTACCGAGCTGTCCACGTCCGGCCCGGTGACCGACCGGCCGGTGCGGCTGTCCCCGTCCCAGGTGGAGAACTTCACCAGGTGCGGGCTGCGCTGGATGCTCGAGTCGGCCGCCGGGGTCAGCACGCCCGGCGTGCTTCGCCACTTCGGGATCGTGATCCACGCCGCGGCCGCGCTGGCCGCCGACGGCACCGACGACGCGGACATCACCAAGCGCATCGACGAGGCGTGGCACCATCTCGACTTCGGCAGTACCTGGTACAGCGCAAAGCAGCGGGACCAGGCCGAGCGGATGGTCCGCAAGTTCCTCGACTGGCACCGGGCCAACCCTCGGCAGCTGATCGCGATCGAGAAGGACCTTCGCATCAGCGTCGGTGAGGTGGAGATAACCGGCCGGGTCGACCGGCTGGAACGCGACGCCGACGGCACCGCGATCGTCGTCGACCTCAAGACCGGGTCGAGCAGGCCGGCCGATGAGGATCTGGACCGGCACCCGCAGCTCGGCGTGTACCAGCTGGCCGTGATGCTCGGCGCGTTCGAGGAGATGGGCCTGACCCAGCCGGGCGGCGCCGAGCTGGTGCAGGTCGGCAGGGCCGGCCTCTCCGCCCGGGCCCGGGTGCAGCGGCAGGGCTCCCTCGCCGCAGATCCGGAACCGGGCTGGGCACAGGATCTGGTGGAGACCGTGGCCACCGGGATGGCGGGCTCGGTATTCACCGCGAAGGTGAATCCCGGCTGCCGGGTGTGCCCGGTCGCGGCCTGCTGCCCGGTGCACGAGCGCGGGGGGCAGGTGTCCCCGTGACCGCGGCCAGCCCCCCTTACGCCCCCGCGCAGCTGGCGCGGCTGCTCGGCGTGCCCGAGCCGACCCCGGAGCAGGCCGCCGTGATCGGCGCGCCGCCCGGCCCGCTGGCGGTGATCGCCGGAGCCGGGTCGGGCAAGAGCGAGACGATGGCTGCCCGGCTGGTCTGGCTGGTCGCGAACGGGCTGGTCCGGCCGGAGCGGGTGCTCGGGCTCACGTTCACCAGGAAGGCAGCGGCTGAGCTGGGCGAGCGGGTTCGCGGTCGGCTCGACGGCCTCAGGCGAGCCGGAATAGAGCTCCCCGGAGCTGGCGCGTCCGATGACCGGCTGCAGGGAGACCCCGTCATCGCGACCTATCACGCCTACGCCGGCCGGCTGGTCGGCGACCACGCGCTGCGCGAGGCGCTCGAGCCGTCGATCCGGCTGATCACGCCGGCCGTGTCGTGGCAGCTGGCCGCCCGCGTGGTGGCCGCGTACGACGGCCCGATGGACGCGATCACCTGGACCCCGTCGACGGTTACCGCGGCCATCCTCGACCTGTCCGGCGAGCTGGCCGAGCACCTGCGCGGGCCGGACGACGTACGCGGTGTGGGGGAGTGGCTGGCCGCCCGCGCCGACGAGGTCCTGTCAGGGCAGCGTGGCGCGGTGGCGCAACGCCGCGCGGTGGCGCAACGAGGGGGGCTCCCGGCGCCGGTGCTGAAGGTCCTCGGCTGCCAGCGGGTGCGCGAGCAGATGCTCCCGCTGGTCGCCGCGTATCGGTCGGCTAAGGCGGCGCGGGAGGTCATGGACTACGGCGATCAGATGGCCCTCGCCGCCCGGATCGCCGAGCGGCATCCCGAGGTCGGCGTCGCCGAGCGGGCCAGGTACCAGGTGGTGCTGCTCGACGAATACCAGGACACCAGCTATGCCCAGCTCGTGCTGCTCCGGGCGCTGTTCGCCGGCGGGCATCCGGTGACCGCGGTCGGTGATCCGTGCCAGTCGATTTACGGCTGGCGCGGGGCGAGCGCGGGCAACCTGCGCCGGTTCGGCACCGACTTCCCGGCGGGCGACGGCGCGTCGGCCCCGACTGCGCTGCTGTCCACCAGCTTCCGCAACACGGGCCGGGTCCTGGACGCCGCGGCGGCGGTCCAGGAGGGCCTGCGCGCCGCGGCGCCGGAAGTGCCCCGGCTGGTCGCCCCGGCGTCGCGGGCGGGCCGCGGCACGGTGGCCTGCGCGCTGCTGGAGACCGCCGCCGAGGAAGCAGGCTGGATCGCGGACCAGATCGCGGAGCTGATCACGCTCCCGCCGGGAATCGCGCCGGACGGCGGGGCCTGGCCGGACGGGCGGCGCGACCGGCGGGTCCGGCCGTCCGATATTGCCGTGCTGTGCCGCAAGCGGGCCCAGTTCCCCGCGCTGCGCGCGGCGATCGAGGCCAGGGGCATACCGGTCGAGGTGGTCGGCCTCGGCGGTCTGCTGACCGTGCCCGAGGTCCAGGACGTGGTGGCCACGCTCCGGGTGATGCACGACCCGACAGCGGCCGACGCCCTTGCCCGGCTGCTGACCTCGCCCAGATGGCGGATTGGCCCACGCGATCTGCTCGCGCTCAGCCGGCGCTCCCGCGCCCTTGTCCGCACTGCCGCCGGGGCCGCCCACCCGGCCGGCGGGCAGGCTCCCCCGGCCGCCCCGCAGCCCTCTCTCGACGCCCCGGACGTGATGCAGCAGGCGGTCTCCGACCTGACCGCGGATCCGGGCAGCCTGATCGAGGCGCTCGACGACCTCGGCGACCCGGCTGCCTACTCGGCGGCTGGCCATGCGAGGCTCTCGGCGCTCGCCACGGAACTACGGGGGCTGCGCGAGCACGCGGGCCGGCCGCTGCCCGAGCTTGTCGGCGAGGTGGAGCGCGAGCTGGGCTTGGACATCGAGGTGGCGGCGCGGCCAGGCGCCGACCCGGCAAGCTCCCACGCCGACCTGGACGCGTTCGCGGACGCGGCGGCCGCCTTCGCCGGCGACCAGGAGGAACCGACGCTCGGCGCGTTCCTGGCGTACCTCACCGCTGCCGAGGCGGAAGAGTTCGGCCTGGAAGGAGGCCGGGTCGGCGACACCGACTCGGTGAAGCTGGCGACCGTGCACGCGGCCAAGGGCCTGCAGTGGGGTGCCGTGTTCGTTCCCGGCATGTCCGAAGGCGCGCAAGGGCACGTGTTCCCGGCGCGGCCGAAGCTGACCACGCGGTGGACGGATAACCCGCGGCTGCTGCCGTTTGGGCTCCGAGGCGACGCCGCCGACCTGCCGGTGCTCGCGGGCCTCGGCGCCGATTCGATCGCGTCGTTCACCGAGGCTTGTGCGGAAAGGGAACTGGCCGAGGAGCGGCGTCTGGCCTATGTGGCCACGACGCGGGCCGCATACTGGCTCGGCTGCACCGGCTACTGGTGGGGGAGCGGCGTGTCCCGCCTCGGCCCTTCGGTGTTCCTCGATGAGGTGCGCGCAGCGTGCGAGGCCGGCGCCGGGTGGGTCGGGGCCTGGGCCGAGGAACCGGCGCAGGACGCCGAGAACCCGGCCCTCGCCGAGCCCGCCACGGCGACGTGGCCGGTCGCGGCGGCGGGCGCGCGCTACGAGGCGGTCCGCGAGGCAGGTCTGCTGGTGGCCGAAGCGATGACGGCCGCCCACACACCGAGGCCCGATCCCAGTGACCTGACGGCACAGCTGAACTCCGATGACCAGGTGCTCGCGGCCGCCTGGGAACGCGACGCCGACCTGCTGCTCGCCGAGCGTGCCGAGCGCCGCGGCGACGACGGTGTCACGGTCGGGCTGCCGCGGCGGCTCCCGGTGTCCTCGCTGGTGATCGTCGCCAGGGACCCCGCCGAGCTGGCCCAGCAGGTGCGGCGGCCGATGCCGAGGCCTCCGGCGCCGCTGGCGCGTCGCGGCACCGAGTTTCATAGCTGGCTGGAGCAGCGGTACGGGCCGCAGCGGCTGATCGACCCCGCCGACCTGCTCGGCGCGGCCGACTCCGACCTGGAGCGAGACGAGGATCAGGACATTGCCGAGCTCAGGGAGCGGTTTGAGGCTGGCGAGTGGTCCGGCCGGTGGCCTGCCGAAGTCGAGGTGCCGTTCGAGACGCTGATCGGTGACCGGCTGGTCCGCGGCCGGATCGACGCCGTCTTCGCCGATGCCCCGGGAGGCGGCTACGACGTTGTGGACTGGAAGACCGGCCGCCCGCCAGCCTCACCGGACGAGAGGCGTGCCGTTGCGGTGCAACTCGCGGCCTATCGGCTGGCCTGGGCCGCCCTGGCCGACGTCCCGGTCGACGAGGTTCGCGCGGCCTTCTACTACGTGCGTGACGACACCACGGTCCGGCCCGCCGACCTGCTGGACGAGGCAGGCCTCGCCGCGCTGATCGAGACCATCCCGGCCGGCTAGGTCAGCGGGTGGCCTGCCGGCCGCTATCGAAGGCAATGCGACGCTTGGCGCATATGTGCGGCGGGCGTGCGGACGGCTGGCCCGGCGCGGCGATGCTCATCATCGCGGTCCGGCGCGGGGCGCTGGGTAGGATGCGCGTGCGTCGACGACAGGAGGCACAGTGCCAGAGCGACGGGTATCGATGACGGACGGGCTGGCCGAGCGTGTGGTGCGGCGCGCCATCGCCGCGCTGGCCAACTCCTACGGCTCGGCGCCTGCCCGGGCCACGGCAGCGAAGGAGCTGCTCGTTCACGCCCTTGAGGGCGGTTCCGACCCCGCCGACGAGTCCGACGGGTACGCGGCGGCCGCGGCGCTCGCGGCCCTTGCGCACGGAATCGAGGCCGAGGCCGGACGTGGGCTCGACTGGCTGTCTGTCGCAGCACTGGAGGAGTGGGACTTCCACCACCCAGAGAGCCCCATCTGAGCGTGCCTCACCCGCCGAGGTAGCGCTCTACCGCGGCCACCTTGGAATCGAGCGCGCCGCTCACGCCCGGGCGCAGGTCGGCCTTGAGCGACAGGCCGACTCGCGGCGCCTTCGCCGCCACCGCATCCACCGCGCGCCTGACGACGTCCATGACCTCGTCCCAATCGCCCTCGACCGTGGTAAACATCGCGTCGGTCCGGTTCGGCAGACCGCTTTCGCGGACCACCCGCACCGCGTCGGCGACGTATTCGGCGACGTCCTCGCCGACGCCTATCGGCGTGATCGAGAATGCGACCAGCATCTGCTTTCCTCCCGTACGTTTTCAGCTATCGCTGCCGGCGACGGCTGCCTCGAACCGGTTGAGCACATCGCGGTCGCCGGTCAGGCCGACGGGCCCGAGCGTCGGCCGGCGCCACAGCCAGCAGTCGACGTTCGCCGCGGCCCCGGTCACGTCCGCGTCGGCCTTGGTGCCCGGGTCACTGCCCGCGGTGTGAATGTCTGGTTCGTCGTAGGTGGTGCCGGCGGGGTCGGTGCCGGTGAACCGGCCCAGCGTGACGAGCCACGAGCCGCCGGCGTCGGTGGCCTGAACGCGGACCGTCGCCCCTGCCTCTTCGGGCGTGAACGTGCCCCAGTCAGGCACCCCGCCGTACATGATGCGCAGCACCTCGTCGATCCCGTCGGCGGCCAGGGCCGGGTCCAGCGGGGTCTGGCTGGCTCCGACGATCTCGGCGTCGACCCGGTGGATCAACGCCTCGTGCGCCTGGCGCCGCCGGATGAACGCCACGCTCTGGTCGTCCGACCACGTCCAGGCGGCCGCATCCGGCGGCCTCGCGGCCAGGATCTCCACGAGGTCGTGGCTGGCGCGGTCAAAGAACTCCAGCAGCCCGGCCCGGTCCGGCGGGCGCGGCGGCTTGAGTTCCTCGGCACGCGTTTCGTCCACGTCCTCGCGCACGACCGCGGCCCAGAACCACTGCACCTCTCCGAGGTGCCACAGCAGGTCGTCGGCGGTCCAGCCGGGGCAGGTGGGCACGGGGGTGTCCGGCGCCGCGCCGCGGATGGCCTCGGCGAAGCGAGCCGACTCCCGGGTCAGCGCGGCCACATAATCCAGGTTCGAGTCCACGCGTCGCAGGTTACTGCGCTCTGCTGACAGCTGGTTCGGCGCATCGCCGCCCCGGCGCTGACAGCGCGTTCGGCGCATCGGCCGAGGCGTTCAGCGTGGTCGGAGCACGAGCACGAGGGCGTCCAGGATGCGATGCCAGTCCAGCTCGTCGAGTCCCCAGTCCGGCTGGGGAACGGCTGCCATGACGGTCAGCAGCTTCACGCGGACCTCGTCCGGCGTCTTGTGTTCTTCAGCAGCGAGCCGCCGCACCTCCCGCCGGAACCGGGCGCCGTGGCTGAACTCGGCCAGTGAGGTTGGCAGCGCAGGTCCCGGCGCCGTGTCGTCCGGATCCGCCAGCAGCTCGCTGAGGGTGGTGCCGAGCGCGCCGGCCAGCCTGTGCAGGGAGCTCAGGGTCGGGTTGCCGCGGCCGTTCTCCAGGTTGGCCACGTAAGGCACCGACAGACCAGCCTGCATCGCCACTGAGGCAAGGGTGCGTCCCTGCGCGCCGGCGGCGTCCTCATACCGTTCGCCGGCTTCGGCCCGGCCGTGGCTATTGCCGCTGCCGCGATCGCAGGTGCAGGTCTCATTTCGGCCAGGCCGGTGATCGAGCGACGGACTTCGCTGCCGGCCGGGCCGCCTCGATAGAGTCCAGGTCAGGATCTTCGGCATGCACCGCGGCGTGGCGCGGTCCGTGGCCAGAAGTCATGAGGGAGGGTCATGGACGTTCGCGGCTACATCAACGAGAACGCGGCCGGTTTCTTCGACGAGCTCATGCAATGGCTGGCCATTCCCTCGGTATCCGCCGACCCGGAGCACAGCGGCGACGTCGGCCGGTCTGCAGAATGGCTCGCCGGGCACCTCCGCAAGACCGGCTTCCCGGTGGCCGAGGTCTGGGAGACCGGGGCAGACGGCAGCGGGCTGCCCGCCGTGTTCGCGCACTGGCCGGCCGCGGATCCATCGGCCCCGGTCGTGCTTGTCTACGGCCACCACGACGTGCAGCCGGCCGAGCCGTTCGCCGAATGGGACTCACCGCCGTTCGAGCCGGTGCAGCGGGACGGGCAGCTCTTCGCCCGCGGCGCTTCCGACGACAAGCAAATCCTCTTCCACGCCCTGGCCGTGCGGGCATGCCTCGCGGCCGGGGAACGGGACGCGCCCCCGGTCACGCTCAAGCTGCTGATCGAGGGCGAGGAGGAGTCCGGGTCGACGAACTTCCCGGCGCTACTCGAGGCCCGGCGGGAGCGGCTCGGCTGTGACGTGATTGTCGTCAGCGACGCCACGATGTGGGCCGCCGACGTGCCGTCGATGTGCACCGGCATGCGCGGCTGCGCCTCGGCCGACATCGACTTGCGCGGGCCCGAGCGTGATCTGCACTCGGGATCGTTCGGCGGCGCCGTGCCGAACCCGCTGCACGCCATGGCCGGCCTGCTGGCGGGCCTGCACGACGGCGACGGCCGGGTCACGCTGCCCGGCTTCTACGACAAGGTGGTTCCGGTCTCGGCGGCCGACCGCGAGATGTTCGCCCGGCTGCCGTTCGACGAGCAGGCATGGCTCGACGAGGCCGGTCACAGCCGCGCGGCGGCCGGCGAGGCAGGGTTCAGCACGCTGGAGCGCATCTGGGCCCGGCCTACCGCCGAGGTCAACGGGATGTGGGGCGGTCACATCGGGCCGGGCGGCAAGACCATCATCCCCAGCGAGGCGCACGCGAAGCTCACGTTCCGGCTGGTCGCGAACCAGGAACCGGCCGAGGTCGGCGCGGCGCTCCGCGAGTACGTGACGCAGCACACGCCGCCGGGCATCGAGGTCACGGTCACGATCACCGAGCCCGGAGTCCGCGCATGCTTTTCGCCCGTCGACCATCCCGCCGTCGCGGCTGCCTGGCGGGCCATGGGCGCCGCGTTCGGGCAAGACATCTTGTTCACCCGGGAGGGCGGCAGTGGGCCGGAAGCGGATCTTGCAACGATCCTGGGCGCGCCGCTGGTCTTCCTCGGAGTGACCGTGGACTCCGACCGCATTCACGCACCCAACGAGAGAGTCGAGATGGCGCTGCTGCTGAAGGGCGCAGAGGCGGCGGCGTACCTGTGGGATGAGCTCGCCGCGGTGGCCGGCGACCTCGTGGCGGCGCGATGAGCGCCGGGCCGGGGAGCGGCGGGCCGCCCGACCTCCTGTCCCGCGGCGAGGTGGACCGGGCGGCGGCGCGCCGCCGCGACACCGCCTGGCTCGCGGCGGCGTGGGCCGACCCGCGGACCAGAGTCCTCGTGGTCGACGAGGCGAAGGCCCTGATCCGTTCCGGCGATGGCCACGAGGAGCTTGTCTTCGTGCCCCCGGCGCAGGCGCCGGACGGCGTCAGGTTCCTGCTGGGGGTCGACGCCGACGGGGTCGTCTACTTCGGTGTGGCCGGGCCGCTGCCGACCGCGGATGCGGTGGCTGTTCCCGGCTCCGAGATCCGGTCGGCCGGCCTGCGGCAGGCGGGCCCGCAGCTGTCCGACCGCGACGTCGGGCTGATGACCCACGCAGTGGCGCTGGGCAACTGGCACGCCGTGCACGGGCACTGCCCGCGGTGCGGGGCTGTCACCGAACCCGAACTGGCCGGCCACGCGCGGCGCTGCGTGGTGGATGCTAGCGAGCACTTCCCGCGGCTGGACCCGGCGGTCATCATGCTGGTGACCGATCCCGAGGACCGGTGCCTGCTGGCCAGGAACGCGATGTGGCCGGAGAAGCGGGTGTCGATCCTGGCCGGGTTCGTCGAGCCGGGCGAGTCCGCGGAGCAGGCGGTCGCGCGCGAGGTGTACGAGGAGACCGGGATCACCGTCGGCGACGTGAGCTACGTGGGCAGCCAGCCCTGGCCGATGCCGCACAGCCTGATGCTCGGCTTCCGCGCCAGCGCCACCGGCAGCCTGGAGATCAGGGTCGACTCCGAGGAGATCGTCGAGGCGCACTGGTTCAGCCGGGACGAGCTGCGCGCCGCCGTCGCCAGCGGCGAGATCCGGCTGCCGCCGCCGCCGTCGATCGCGCACCGGATCATCGGGTCCTGGTACGGCGACACCATCGCCGGCAGCTGGTAAGCCCGGGCCGACCCGCCCCATGAACTAAGACACGGCATTTCGACAGGCAAATCCCATACCGCCGGAGATCCTTGGCGCTAGCATTGCCGTTGCTTTACTTCACTATTGCCAGCCCAACACCATAAGAGTGCTGGTGCGCCATCATCGGGTCAGGTGTCAGGTTGACATCGCGCGCTACCTCAGGCCGGGTTCCGGCCGGACGGGAACCACGGGTGCCAGGTGCCCGCCGTCCCCGTGTTTACCTGCACATCGGCGAGCCCAAGACAGGCACGACGTTCCTGCAACGCGCCATGTGGGGCAACCGCGCCCGGCTCGCGGGCCAGGGTGTCCTGCTACCTGGCTACAAGCGAGGGGATCATTCCCGGGCCAGCCGGGATCTGCGTGAGGCTGAGCGACCGGTCTCCGATCCGGCCGATCCGTGGATTGGCGAGTGGGACGTCCTGGTGGGCCAGGCGCTGCAGGCTCCCCAGGCAGCCGTCATCTCGGATGAGGTGCTTGCGGCGTGCACCCCGGAGCAGGCCGATCGCGCCGTCCGGTCGCTGCTCTCGGCCGAGGTGCACGTCATCCTTGCCGTGCGCGACTTCGCGAACCTGCTGGCCGCCGAATGGCAGGAGAGCGTTAAGACCCTCGGCACGGCCGGCTGGGAGGAATGGCTCGGCACCGTGATCGACGTCGAGTCGGTCGCCGCCGACCGGCACCTGTCGCGGTTCTGGTCGTTCCATGACACTCTGGCCAGCCTCGACATGTGGTCGCGGCATATCCCGCCCGACCAGGTCCACGTCATCACCGTGCCGCGGCAGGGCGAACCCGACGAGCTCTGGTCGCGGTTCGCGTCTGTAATCGGTGTCGATCCCGGGAGCATCGAGCTGACCGGGCTCCGTTCGAACTCCTCGCTCGGGCTTGCCGAGACCGAGTTCCTGCGGCTGCTCAATGAGGCGCTGCCGGAGGACCTGCCCTACTGGTTCTACACCCGGTACATCAAGCACCTCCTGGCGCACAACGTCCTCGACGCCCGCTCGCGCCGGGAGCGGCTTGTGCTGCCCCCCGACCGGGAGGCCTGGGCCAGGCAACAGTCGGAGGCCCTGGTCGCGGGCTTGCGCGAGTCGAAGTTTCACATTGTCGGCGATCTGGACGAGCTCCTGGCCCGCCCGGCCGCCGGGCGCTACCTGAGGCCGGCTGACCAGCCTGCCGAGCACATCCTCGACGCCGCCGTGGCAGCCGCGGCCGCTCTGGCAGTGCGGATGTACCGGGAGAAGTGCCCCGCGCCGCGGCGGCGGAAGGAACGGCGGGGCGTGCGGCAGAAGGCCATCGAGCTCGAGTGGGCGATCCTGAACGGGCCCTGGATAAAGCGGGCGCTGCGCGGCGCGAGTCGCATCCGGGCGGTGCGGCAGCTGCGGGTCGCCATCTGGCGCCTGCTCATGCATCCGGCACGCATTTCCGGCCAAATCCAGGCCAGCCACGCAGGCGAGGACGACGTGGCAGAGAGCGACTGACGCCTGGCGAATGGTCAGGCTCTGGTCAGCCGCTCACCAAGTTTCGGTCAAGGTCCCTGGGTAAGTTGACCTCTCATGTCGACAGTGCCCGCAGAGGACCAGGCGACCGCCACCGCGGCCGCCCCAGCCCGGGATGACCGTCCCGCACCGGCCCGCGGCGAACCGCATCCGGCGGCGCAGGATCGCGCAAAGGCCCCGGGCCGCAGGCTCGCCTGGCTCGACGCGCTCCGGGGGATCGCGGCCCTCTGCGTGGTATACAGCCACTTCGGCACCCGCGTGCTGCCCGCAGCCCATCGCGCGATGTACAACGTGTTCGATCCCGGGCTGTACGGCGTGCTGGTCTTCTTCATGGTCAGCGGGTACATCGTGCCGGCGTCGCTGGAGCGCAAGGGCAGCGTCCGGAGCTTCTGGCTCAGCCGGCTGTTCCGGCTGTTCCCGCTCTTCGTGTTCGCCATCGGGGCGGTGCTGCTGCTGCACGAGTTCGGCTGGGCCAGCGTGCGGCAAACGAACCAGAACGTGACCGCGTCCGTGTTCTCGCATCTGTTCATGCTTAATGAGCTGCTCGGCCAGACCAACGTCATCGTCGTGCTCTGGACGCTGTCCTACGAGATGATCTTTTATGTGCTGCTCACCGCGCTGTTCACGGCCGGCCTGCACAAGCGCAGCGGGTGGTATGCCGGCGCGTTCGCCGTTGGCGCGCTGCTGCTCGGCGGGCTGCTGCCCACCGTCTGGATCTCCTTCAGCTCCCTCGGCCTCACCCCGG
This sequence comes from uncultured Actinomycetota bacterium, assembly GCA_963778075.1. Classification (GTDB taxonomy): domain Bacteria; phylum Actinomycetota; class Actinomycetes; order Streptosporangiales; family Streptosporangiaceae; genus JASHPR01. The sequence continues at coordinate 193,662 of CAVZTJ010000004.1, forward strand.
TCGCGCTGGCCGGCGACGTCCTGATCATGGGCGGCATCGCGGTGGCGGTGGTCGGCCGCGGGCTGCCGCGGGCAGTCGGCGCGTGGATCGCCGCGGCCGCCGGCCTGATCCTGGTCGCGGTCAACGGCCGGAAGAGCCCGTACGAAGGGCTGACGATCCTGGCCCTCATGTTCACCGGCACGATGCTGTACCGCGCCGAGCAGGGGCAGTTCGGCCGCTGGCGGGCGACGCTCGCGGCGACCGGCATCTTCGCGGCCGCGATCATCGCGGGTGCCTGGCACATCCCGGGGACAGTGCCGCAGGATCAGACGGCGCTCCTGCAGCGCGAATGGGTCATGTCGGTCGCGCTGGCCGGCCTGACGTTCGCGATCGGCATGGCGCTGCGGAACATGCGGGTGCCGGCGGTACTGGCCTGGCTGGGCGTGGTGAGCTACTCGGTCTACCTGCTGCACCCGCTCTTCCTCGATGCGTACGACAACCTCCCGCTCGCCCCCGGCGACCACCAGCCGATATGGCTGCAGCTGGGGGCGGCCGCAGCGTTCCTCGCCGTTCTGCTGACGTGCTGCGCGGGCACCTACTACCTGCTGGAGGCGCCGATGCAGCGGCTCGGCCGAAGGGTCGCCACGCGGCTCGATGCCCGCTTCGGACCCGACCGGCATGCCCACGTGGGGCCGGGCCGGCAGGCCGGTTTGGGGCCGGACCGGCAGAAGACGCCCCCGGCGTCGGTCCCTGCGTGAGGAGTGCCGGATGCCGGGGTCAGCGCAGCAGCAGGCGAGCGGCCAGCTCGAGGTGGTTGCTCACGTCGTCCGCTGACGCGCGCCTGGTCACCCACGCGACAAGGTTGGACAGGAAGACGTCGCCGATGACCCGGGCCACCGCCTTGTCGTCGTTTGACGGCTCGCCCTCGTGCATGGCTCTGGTCAGCATCTGCTCCATCAGCCGGGCTACCGCGTTGACCTCGGCCGCCGCGCTCGGGTCCGCGAACATGAACGCCCGGGTCATCGCCTCGGTGAGCATCGGCTCGCGCTGCATGGTCCGGGTGATCCGTCCGAGCACATAGAGCATCCGGTCGTAGGGCGTGTCGCCAGGGATCGGCCTGCGGTCCAGCCGCTCCTGGGTCCGCTCGAACTCGCGCACCAGCCCGGATACGAGCAGGTGAATTTTGGATGGGAAGTACCGGTACAGGGTGCCGAGTGCCACGTCGGCTCGTTCCGCCACCGTCCGCATCTGAACCGCGTCGTATCCGCCCTTGGACGCCAGCGCCAGAGTGGCGTCCAGGATCCGCTTCCTGCGGTCACGCTGCGCGGCCGAGCCGAACTCGGCGGCAGGTGCGTTCGGTGCGACCGTTCCGCTGATACGTGTTCTCGCTGCTGCCATCAAAGGCCCCTCGCGGTATCAACAAGCCGGAGTCGGTCCTTCGGCCTCCGGCAGGCCATTCGCGCGGGCCAGGATGGTGCAACGGTCCGCGCCACCATCCAGAGTACCAATGCAGCGCGCCTGGCCAGGCCCGCTGCGCTGGCCGACGGCAGGTAAAACGTGTTCTAATTTTGCGAGCCGCCGCCCTAGGAGGACCGGTGTCGATCGGGATGGACTTCACCCTTGGTGAGACCGAGCAAGCGGTCGCCAGCGCTGCCGCCGAGGTGCTCGACCATGCCCAGCCGCCCGCTCAGCCGGGGGCCGAGGACACCGCGCTGTGGAAGGAGCTCAGCAGGGCGGGGCTGCTGTCGCTCGCGTTGCCGGCCTTCCTCGGCGGGGACGAGCTCGGCATGATGGCCGTGGCCACGGCGCTGACCGAGATCGGCAGGCGGGCCGCTCTGGTGCCCGCCCTGCCCACGCTGGCCCTCGGCGTGCTGCCCGTCGTCCGGTGGGGTGACCGCGACCTGCAACAGGCGGTGCTGGACGGTGTGGCGTCCGGTGACACCCTGCTCACCGCCGCGGTGCGCGAGCCATCGCGGGTGATGCCCGTGGCCCCGGCCACGACGGCCAGCCTGGCCGACGGGTCCGGCACGGTCTCCGGCGTCAAGATCGGCGTGCCCTGCGGCCCGGCCGCCGACTGGATCCTGGTGCCGGCCAGAGTCATCGCGGGAAGCACCGGCACCGCGGTCGTGGTCGTCGCGAGGTCGGCGAGCGGGCTGTCCTGGCAGCGCACCCACAGCGCATCCGGCCAGCCCGAGTACACGCTGCGACTGGACGCGGCGCCGGTCAGCCACGTGCTCGGCGCGGGCACCGCAGGCCGCGTGGTGACCGACCTCTACCAGCTCGCGAGCGCCGGGGCGTGCTGCCTGGCCGACGGCGCCGTCGCCGGCGCGCTGTCGCTGACCACGGAGTACGTTGCGGCACGGGAGCAGTTCGGCCGGCCGCTCGCCACGTTCCAGGCCGCTGCGGAGAAGATCGCCGACGTCTACATCACCTCGCGCACCCTGCACCTCGCGACGCTCTCGGCCTGCTGGCGGCTGGACACGGACCGCGGCGCTGCCGCCGACCTGGACGTGGCGGCGTACTGGCTCGCCGACCGGGCGCCGTCGGCGCTGCAAGCCTGTCATCACCTGCACGGCGGGATCGGCATGGACGTCAGCTATCCGCTGCACCGCTACTCCTCGCTGGTCAAGGACCTGGTCAGGTTCGTGGGCGGCGCCGACCACCGGCTGGACCGGCTCGGCGCCAGGGCGTGTGATCAGGCGGCGGGATTTGGCGGAGCCGTCACCCCGGACCAGCACGAAACTAAGGGGTCCCCTCTCCAGGAGCCAGCGCCCAAGGCCGGTCATGTTTCTTGACCTCACCCCGGAGCAGCTCGCGCTGCGCGACGAGCTGCGGGCGTACTTCGCCACGCTGATCTCCCCCGGCGAGCGCGCGGCGATGCTCACCGAGCGGCACGGACCCGTCTACCGCGAGATCGTGCGCCGGATGGGCCGCGACGACTGGCTCGGGATCGGCTGGCCCGCCGAGTTCGGCGGCCGCGGGCTGGGCCAGGTGGAGCACCAGATCTTTGTCAGCGAGGCGGCCCGTGCCGACGTGCCCTTGCCGCTGGTCACCCTGCAGACCGTCGGCCCGACGCTGCAGGCCCACGGAACCGCCGAGCAGAAGGACTTGTTCCTGTCGAAGATCCTGGCTGGCGAGGTGCACTTCGCGATCGGGTACACCGAGCCCGAGGCAGGCACCGACCTGGCCGCCCTGCGGACCAGGGCGGTCCGCGACGGAGACAGCTACGTGGTCAACGGGCAGAAGATCTTCACCACCGGGGCGCACGACGCCGACTACATCTGGCTCGCCTGCCGCACCGACCCCGACGCGCCGCGGCACAAGGGAATCTCCATCCTCATCGTCGACACCACCGACCCCGGATTCTCCTGGACGCCGATCATCACCCACGACGGGGCGCATCACGTCAACGCGACCTATTACTCCGACGTGCGGGTGCCGGTCACGATGCGGGTGGGCGAGGAGAACGCCGGCTGGCGGCTGGTTACCACGCAGCTCAACCACGAGCGAGTGGCGCTCGGCCCGGCGGGCCGGATCGCCGCGCTGTATGACCGGGTGCGTGACTGGGCGGATGACCGCAGCAGCCCGGACGGCCGTCCGCTGCTCGGCATGCCGGACGTGCGTCGCGCCCTGGCCGAGACCTACGCGTGCCTGCGCATCAACGAGCTGCTGAACTGGCAGGTCGCGGTCGCACCCACGGTCGAAGTTGCCGACGCGTCGGCCACCAAGGTGTTCGGCTCGGAGCGGCTGCAGCGAATCGGCCAGCTGCTCGAGGACGTGGTCGGGCGGCACGGCGACCCGGCCGACGAGGATACGGCCGAGCTGCTCCGGTGGCTCGACATCCAGGCCAAGCGCAACACGGTGCTGACCTTCGGCGGCGGGGTCAACGAGATCCAGCGCGAGCTGATCGCGACCGCCGGACTCGGCCTGCCGCGGGTACCCAGATGAAGGGAGGGGCGTGACCGTTCAGGCCGGTAACGCGGGTTCGGACGGCGCGGCGGCCGAAATCGCCGAGGCTGCGGCGCGGATCGCAGCGAGGGGCGAATCCCGCCCGCGCCAGGCGCGGGATCCGGTGAACCTGCCGATGATCCGCAACTGGGCTGAGGCGATCGGCGACGCAAACCCCGTGTACACCGACGTCCACGCGGCCACGCGCTCGGCGCACGGCGGCCTTGTCGCGCCGCCGGCCATGGCGCAGGTGTGGACCATGCGCGGGCTGCATCCGCAGGCCGACGACGACGATCCGCTCGGCCTGATGTCCGCTGTGCTCGACGAGGCGGGTTACACGTCGGTCGTCGCCACGAACTGCGAGCAGGAGTATGGCCGCTACCTGCGGCACGGCGAGCAGGTCGAGGTGCGGTCCCGGCTGGAGAGCGTCACCGGGCCGAAGCGGACGTCGCTCGGCGAGGGCTGGTTCGTCACGACGATCAGCACGTGGTACGCGGGCACCGAACCGGTCGCCACGATGCTGTTCCGGATCCTGAAGTTCCGGCCGGCCACGCCGCCCCCGCCGGTGAGCGACGTGCTGCGGCCGGTCGTGTCGCGCGACACGGCGTTCTTCTGGGACGGCACGGCAGCGGGCGAGCTGCGGATCCAGCGCTGCGGCGGCTGCGGCGCGCTGCGCCATCCGCCGGGCCCGATGTGCCCGGGCTGCGGCGCGGCGAAGCCCGAGTACATCGTCGCCGCGGGCACCGGCGAGGTGTACAGCTACGTGGTGCAGCACCACCCGCCGGTTCCCGGCAAGTCGCTGCCGATTGTGGTCGCGCTGGTGCAGCTGACCGAGGGCGTCCGGATGGTCGGCGAGCTGCAGGCCAGCCCGGAGCGGGTGCGGGTCGGCCTGCCGGTCCGGGTCGAGTTTGCCCGGGTGGACGACACGCTGACGCTGCCTGCCTGGCGGGAGGATGCGCGGTGACCGATCTGGTGCTGCCGGAGCTGGTGATCGACGTCACGCCGACGTTCGTGGTCGCCTCCGCGATCGCGACCAGGGACTTCCAGGACGTGCACCACGACAGGGACCGGGCCGTCGAGCGGGGCAGCAAGGACATCTTCATCAACATCCTCACCACGACTGGCCTGGTGCAGCGCTACGTCACCGACTGGACCGGACCGGAGGCGCTGGTGCGCAAGGTCGCGATCCGGCTCGGCGTGCCGTGCTACGCCGGCGACACGCTCACGTTCTCCGGCCGCGCCGCAACCGGAACGGCCGACGGCGAGGTCGAGGTGACGGTCACCGGGCGGTGCAGCCTCGGCGACCACGTCACGGGCACGGTTCGCGTGGTGCTGCCGCCCGGGGCGGGGGAGACCGCGTGATCTCCCGGGCAGCGGCGATCGTCGGCATCGGGGCGACCGAGTTCTCGAAGGACTCGGGCCGCAGCGAGCTGCGGCTGGCCGCCGAGGCGGCGTCGGCAGCGCTGGCCGACGCTGGGCTGAGCCCGTCCGACGTGAATGGGCTGGTGACGTTCACGATGGATAGCACTGCCGAGATTGCGCTCGCGCGTGAGCTCGGCGTTCCCGAGCTCACGTTCTTCAGCCAGGTCGGCTATGGCGGCGGCGCCGCCTGCGCGATCGTGCAGCAGGCTGCGATGGCGGTCGTGACCGGGATCGCCGACGTGGTGGTCTGCTACCGGGCGCTGAACGAGCGGTCCGGCCACCGGTTCGGCCAGGTCTCCCGCGCAGCGGTGGCGGCACCGACCTCCGGCGGCGTAGACAACGGCTGGCACTACCCGATGGGCCTGGCCGTCCCGGCGGCGACCGTCGCCATGATCGCCCGGCGCTACATGCACGACTACGGCGCGACCAGCGAGGATTTCGGGCTGGTCACGGTCGCCGACCGGCGGCACGCCGCCACCAACCCGCACGCCTGGTTTTACCAGCGGCCGGTGACGCTGGCCGAGCACCAGGCCTCCCGGTGGATCGTCGAGCCGCTGCGGCTGCTCGACTGCTGTCAGGAGAGCGACGGCGCCGTCGCTGTCGTCGTGACCAGCGCGCAGCGGGCCCGCGACCTTGCCCGGCCGCCCGCGGTGATCCGCGCCGCCGCGCAGGGCGCCGGCCCGGACCAGTACGTGATGACCAGCTACTACCGCGACGAGCTCGGGCTGCCCGAGATGGGCGTGGTGGCCAGGCAGCTGTGGCGCCAGGCGGAGATCGGGCCACGGGACGTACGGACCGCGGTGCTCTACGACCACTTCACGCCGTACGTGCTGCTGCAGCTCGAGGAGCTCGGCTTCTGCCCACGCGGGGAGGCCAGGCAGTTCATCGCCGACGGGATGATCGAGCTCGGCGGCCGGCTCCCGGTCAACCCGCACGGCGGCCAGCTTGGCGAGGCATACATCCACGGCATGAACGGCATCGCCGAGGGCGTGCGGCAGGTCCGCGGCACCTCGGTGAACCAGGTCGGCGGCGACGGCCCGGTGCTGGTCACGGCCGGCACCGGCGTGCCGACCAGTGGCCTGATCCTCGGCCCGGCCTGATCTTCCTGGGCGGGCCCAGGCCAGGCGATCCGGGCAAGTCGGCGTATTCTTTCGGCGTGAGCCGCGCGGCTGCGATCCCCACGGGAACGGTCACGCTGCTGTTCACCGACGTCGAGGGGTCCACCAGGCTCTGGGAGGCCGAGCCGGAGCAGATGGCCCAGGCGCTGCGCCGGCACGACGAGCTGCTCCACGCGGCCATCGACGAGGCCGGCGGCTACGTGTTCAAGACCGTCGGCGACGCCTTCTGCGCCGCCTTTGCCACACCCCAGGAGGCGCTGGCGGCCGTGCTCGCCGCGCAGCACGCGCTCGGCGCCGAGACATGGCCGACCCACCGGCCGATCCGGGTGCGGATGGGCCTGCACACCGGCGTGTGCGAGGAGCGCGACAACGACTACTTCGGTCCCGTGGTCAACCGGGCAGCACGGCTCGAGGCCGTGGCCCATGGCGGGCAGGTGCTCTTCTCCGGCGCCACGGCTGAGCTGCTGTCGGAGAGTCTGCCCGAGGGCGTGACGTTGCGGGATCTCGGGCTGCACCGGCTGAAGGACCTCGGCCGTGCCGAGCGTGTCTATCAGCTGGAAGCAAGCTTCCTGCAGCCGAGCTTCCCGCCGCTCGCGTCGCTGGACAACCCGGAGCTGCCGAACAACCTGCCCGGTCAGCTCAGCGCGTTCGTCGGCCGGGAACGCGAGCTGAACCAGGTGCGTTCGCTCGCTGGATCCTCCCGCCTGGTCACCCTCACCGGGGCGGGCGGCTGCGGGAAGACCCGGCTCGCGCTCCAGGTCGCGGCCGAGCTGCTGGGCACGGCCAGGGATGGGGTGTGGTTCGTCGGGCTCGCCCACCTGACCGAGGCCGAGGCGATCCCGGAGGCGGTTGCTGCCGTGCTGGGGCTCGCAGACCAGCGCGGGCAGCGGCCGCTGCTCGAGTCGCTGATCGACGCGCTGCGCGAGCAGGACACGCTCATCCTGCTCGACAACTGCGAGCACGTGATCGACGGAGCCGCCAAGTTCTGCGGCCAGCTCGTTCGTGAGTGTCCCCGGCTGCGCATCCTGGCGACGTCGAGGGAGTCGCTCGGCATCGACGGCGAGCACGTCTACCGCGTGCCGTCGCTCTCGCTACCGCGGCCGGAAGCCGACGCGGTCGACGACGTCGGCGCCTCGGACGCGGTCCGGCTCTTCGTGGAGCGGGCACAGGCGCACGACCCGGGATTCGTCCTCGACGGCGCGTCCGCGCCGCTGCTCGCGTCGGTGAGCCGCCGTCTTGACGGCATACCGCTCGCGCTCGAGCTCGCGGCCGCCCGGCTGTCATCCATGTCGCTGCTGCAGGTCAGCGACCGGCTGGGCCAGCGCTTCCGGCTGCTGACCGGCGGGAGCCGCAACGCGATGCCGCGTCAGCAGACGCTGCAGGCCACGGTCGAATGGTCCTTCGGGCTGCTCACCGAGCCCGAACGGGACGTGCTGCGGCGGCTGTCGGTGTTCGCCGGAGGCTTCGAGCTGGAAGCAGCAGAGGCGATCTGCGCTGCCGACAGCGTGGACGCCTTCGACGTCCTGGACCTGGTCAGCTCGCTGGTCAGCAAGAGCCTCGTCGCCGCGGAGCGGACGCCCGAGTCCGTCCGCTACCGGATGCTGGAGACGATCCGGCAGTATGCCGCGCGGGAGCTGCTGAGGTCGGGCGGCGAGGACGAGGTTCTGGCGACCCGGGACCGGCATGCCAGCTACTTGATGGGTCTCGCCGAGGAGGCGGCGTCCGCGCTCTCTGGTCCTGGGCAGGGTCACTGGCTGCGGCGGCTGGACACCGAATGGGAGAACCTATGCGCCGCGGCCAGCCACCTGGCGGACGAGAACCGCACCGATGACGTGCTCCGGCTCGGAGTCTGGCTGCAGCGGTTCGCCGTCAGCCGGGGACACTGCGAGGTGCTCAGCTGGCTGCAGAGCGCGGTGGGGCCGGCCGACTCGCCACCGGGCATCCTGCTGGCCAGCGCCCTGGTCGCGATCGGCTGGATGAGCGACACCCTGCTGCGGATGGACGCCGAAGCGCATGCCACAGCCGGGCGGTGCGGCGAACGCGGTCTGGCCATGGCGCGCGAGCTCGGCGACCGTCGTCTGGAGGCGCGGGCGCTGCTGGTCCTCGCCGGGGCGGCCTACTTCCAGCGCGATCTGGACCGGCTGCGGCGGCTGGGCGAGGAGGGCGTCGCGATCGCCCGCGAGATCGGCGACGTGCATCTGCGCGGCACGCTGCTGGCCTGCCTCTGCGTCGATGGCGTGGAGCCCGAGAAACGGCGGCTGCGCCTGGAGGCGCTGGACTGCTTCCGGCAGACCGGCGACGACATGTTCGCCGCGAACGAGATGCACATGATCTACGGCCTGGATCTCCGGGACAGGCTGTTCGACGACGCCAGGGCGCACATCACCGCGGCGATCGCTACCGCGGAGAAGCTCGGTGCCAAGGCCTTCCTTTACTTCATGCAGACCGACTACGCGATCCTGCTGCTGATCGAGGGCAAGCACGAGGAGGCGGCGCCCGTGGTCAGGAGCTGCCTGCTCACGGCGCGGCGGATCGGCCTGCATCTCGACGTCAGCGAGCTGCTGTTCGGCGCGGCGTGCTGCACCGCGCAGCAGGGGGATTATGCCAGGGCGGCCCGGCTGCACGGCGCGGCCGACACGGAGATGAGCGTCGCGCTGGAACTGGGTACTATCTCGTGGTCAGGCCCTGAGCAGGAACTCCGCGAGCAGGAGCAGGCCAGCCTGCGGCGGCTGATGGGCGACGAGGCATACGAGACTGGCTTTCGCTCGGGCGCCAAGCTGTCCCGGTCGCAGGGTGTGGATCTGGCGCTCGGCCGGGAGCCAGCCGGAAGAGCGCGGGACCTGGACGGACGATTCAGCTAAAGTTCAGCCCAGATCATGCAAAATACCCGGGAAGCGCCTGGCGTGACGCTCCCGCTCAACGGAAGAAGGCGCCTGGTGTTCGAGACAGTGGTGGTAGGGGCGGACGGGTCGGACACGGCTGCCGAGGCGGTCCGGGTGGCAACCGAGCTGGTCAAGCTCAGCAACGGGAACCTGCACATCGTGACCGCCTACCGGCCTGTGCAGCTGCGTTCGGAGGCGGGCGGCGAGTTCGCCGACTCGCTCACCTCCGACGACCTGGCCCAGTCCGTGCTCAGCGACCTGGCGTCCCGGGCGCGGACGAGTGGCGTCGCCGTGGACACGCACCTCAAGAACGGCGCTGCGGCCGACGTCATCTGCGAGGTGGCGGCCCAGGTGAAGGCCGACGTCATCGTCGTCGGCAACAAGGGCATGACCGGGCTGCGGCGGGTCCTGGGCAGCGTGCCCAATTCCGTGGCGCACCAGGCGCCGTGCGCCGTGCTGATCGCCTTCACGACCTGATCGCCTTCACGACCTGGCCGGCCCGGCCTGCGGCAGAGGCCGGTTTGGATACCGGGCGTCAAGTTCCGTGGTGACGTGTCCGGTGGCGAGGTCGTAGACGTGGCCGGAGACGCTCACCTTCGGTGAGATCGAGGGCGAGGCGAGCAGCCGCTCCACGTCAGCGCGGACGGTGGCGTGCGGGTCGGCGACTGCGGACGCTCCCAGTGCTGCCTCGGAAAGCCCGGTCGCCTGGGCGGCCCGGTGCCGGAAGCCTGGATCGGCAAGGAAGCCGGTTCCGCACTGCGTGTGGTGCACGACCGCGACCTCGAAGAGCGCGTCGGCCGCTAGCTGGCTGCCGAAGAGCTGCTCGGCCAGGAAGGCGAGGTACGCGATGTCGTCGATGACGGCGGGGGTGACGCGCCCCCCGGCGTTGCGGATGACGGGAGCCTCGCCAAGCCGGAGTCCGAGGACGATCGCGGGGTCGACGCGGTGGTCGAGGCACGTGACGATCAGCACCTGCGCGGTGGGCACGCCGAGCTCAATCGGGGTGTAGCCGCTGGCGAACCGCTCGTTCCGCTCGAGCAGCGGAGTCATCCTGGTCATGGTCGTCCCTTTCGGTACGTCGGGGTCGGTACTCCTCCCGAACCGCATCACTCTTTGTGGACGCTGTCCACAGTAACTCAGCTAGTGGACACTGTCCACTCTTGTTATCCTGTCGGCTGTGGCCGTCGACCGATCAGCAGCGAAGGTGCACCGGACGGAGCGGCGGCGCCGTCCGCGAGGCGCCGTCCGCGACGGCCTGGTCGCCGCCGGGCTCGAGCTGGCCCGGACCGGCGGCCCCGACGCCGTCGTGCTTCGTGAAGCGACGCGGATGGTGGGCGTGGTCCCCAACGCCGCGTACCGGCACTTCGCCGATCGTGGCGAGCTCCTCGCGGCGGTCGGCGCGGCGGCCATGCGCGAGCTCGCCAGCCGCATGGCCGCCGGCGTGGCCCGCGTGCGCGGCAGACGCGGCGATCCTGCCGCCGCGCTGCGCCGGCTGCGCGCGGTCGGTGTCGCCTACCTGGAGTTCGCCCGCGAGGAGCCTGGGCTGTTCGCGACCGCGTTCTCGCTGCCGCGCCAGCACCCCTACGCCGCTCCGGACGACGGGACCGGGCGGGAGCTCACGCCCCTTGATCATCTAGGGGCCGTGCTCGACGAACTGGTCGACGCCGGCGTGCTTGACCGGCAGCGCCGTGACGGCATCGAGTTCCCGATCTGGTCCACGGTGCACGGACTGGCGGTTCTCGCCGGGCAGGGGCCGTTGCGCGATGTCGACGATGCCACCCGGCAGCACCTTGATGAGCTCACTCTCAACTTCATCGACGGCGGCCTGGCATGAGGCGGCACGCATGAAAGCGGCGCCGCGCTCTCAGAAGCTGCGGCGGCCGCGGTGTTTGTTTTCAGGAGCTGCGCGCCATGTCCAGGGCTGCCAGATAGCCAAAGGTCATGGCAGGGCCGATGGTGGCGCCCGCGCCCGCGTAGCTGTGGCCCATGACCGAGGCGCTCGCGTTGCCCGCCGCGTACAGGCCGGCGATCACGGTGCCGTCGGCACGCAGCACCCGGGCGCGCTCGTCCGTGCGCAGCCCGCCCTTGGTGCCCAGGTCGCCGGGAACTATCTTGGCCGCGTAGAACGGCGGGCGGGCCAGCGGGGCCAGGTTCGGGTTCGGCCGCCACCGCGGGTCGCCGTAGTAGCGGTCATAGGCCGAGTCGCCGCGCCGGAAGTCCCCGTCGGCCCCGGCCTCCGCGAACTCGTTGAACCTGGCCACGGTCTTGGCCAGGCCATCGGCATCGACGCCGATCTGTGCCGCGAGCCCGGTCACGTCGTCGCCGCGGAACACCGCGCCCGCCCGATACCAGCGCCGCGGCAGCGGCCTGCGCGGCGGCAGCCCGCAGAACACGTAGCTGTTGCGGTAGCGCTGGTCGAAAATCAGCCAAGCCGGGATGTGCGGGTTGCCGGGGGAGTGCCCGTCGTACATCGCGTGCACGGCGTCCACGTACGGGGCTGACTCGTTGACGAACCGCTGCCCCGCGCCGTTGACCAGGATGCACCCCGGCAGACTGCGCTCGGCCAGGCAGAAGTACGGGCCGCCGGACAGCGGGATCGTGGGTCCCCACCAGGCGTCGTCCATGAGGCCCAGCACGCCGCCAGCGGCCTCGCCCGCGAGGATCCCGTCCCCGGTGTTCCCGGGCGAGCCGGTGGTCCACTCGGTCCCGATCGGCTGCCGCTGGTAGCGGCGCCGCATCTCCTCGTTCCGCTCGAACCCGCCGGACGCGATCAGCACCCCGCGACGGGCCAGCACCACCGCGGGCCGGCCGTCGCGGGTCACCTCCACGCCGGTGACCCGCCCGCCGGACACCCGCAGGCCGGTCATGGGCGTGTCCAGCCAGACCGGCACCTGCTGCGCCGCCAGCCCCGCCCGCAGGCCCGCGGCCAGCGCCTGGCCCATGCTCAGCGTTTGCCGCCCGAGCAGCCGGGTGCGCGCCGTCCGCGCCGCGACGCGTGCGGCGGTCAGGATCGAGCGCGGATGCCGGGTGCCAAGGCTCAGCCACCGGTAGTCGGCCTGCGTGATCGCGACGCCCTTCGGTGCGGGCAGGTACGGCGGGTTGAGGTGCGCGAGTTCGGCCCCGAGCACCCGGCCGTCCATCGGCACCGGCTCGATGCTGCGCCCCTGCGCCTTGCCGCCGGTTGCCTCGGGATAGTAGTCCGCGTACCCGGGCACCCACGTGAATTCGACCGGGACGTTGGCCCGGACCAGCGCGATCATGTCGGCCCCGTGATCGAGCAGTGCCTGTTGCAGACCGGCCGTAACGCTGTCCCCCGCGACATGGGCAAGGTAGGCGCTGGCCTGGTCCGGCGCATCACGCACGCCGGCCTTGCGCAGCACGTCGTTGCCCGGCGCCCAGATGCCGCCGCCGGACCGGGCCGTCGAGCCGCCGAAGTAGCCGGTCTTCTCCAGCACCACGGCCCGCAGCCCGCCCAGGGCTGCGGTGAGCGCGGCGGTCATGCCAGCGGCGCCGCTGCCGACGACGACGACGTCGAACTCGGCCTCGTCCGCTGCCATCGCACCTCCCAGGGCTCCCATACTAGAACACGTTCCAGTTTCGGCCGAGAGGCCTGAGCGTGTGGTCCTTACGCGACGATCGCCTCTGCCGCGGTTCGGGCCTGCCTGGCAGCGCCGGGGCTGGCCTCCAGCAGCGGCAGGCGGACCGCGGGACTCGGGATCCGGCCCTGTGCATGCAGCACGGCCTTGATTACGCTCGGGTTCGGCTCGGCGAACAGCGCCGTGGACAGCCCGGCCAGCCGGTTCCCCAGTGCCCGGCCCTCGGGGGTTTGGCCCGCGCGCCACGCCCGCACCATGTCCGCGTAGGCCCCGGTGCACACGTTGGCCGCGGCCATGATCGCACCGGCCGCGCCGAGCGCGAGCAGCGCGGGAACGAACGCGTCATCGCCGCCCAGCACCGCGAACCGGTCCGGCAGGTCAGCCATCAGCATCACGGTGTCGGAGTCGATGCCGCCAGCGGCGTGCTTGATCCCGGCGATCCCCGGCAGCCCGGCCAGCTGCCGCAACGCACGCCACCCCATGGCCTGGCCGGTCCGGTACGGGATGTTGTAGACGACCAGCGGCACCGGGCTCTGCCTGGCGAGCGCGGTGAAGTGCGCGATCACACCCTGCTCCGACGGTCGCGTGTAGTAGGGCACGACGGTGAGCGCGGCGGATATCTCGGGCCACTCCTTCAGCTGCGCCAGCGCCTCGGCCGAGGCGCGGGTGTCGTTCGACCCGGCCCCGGCGATGAGCGTCGCCGAGCGCTCCCGGCACACTCGTGCGCAGGTGTCCAGCACCGTGCGTCGTTCCTCGGCGGTCAGCGTGGCCGGCTCCCCGGTGGTCCCGAGCGCGACCACACCGGCCGCGCCCTCGTCGATCACCGTGTGCGCGAGGCGTTCCAGGCACTCCGGCGCGAGATCCCCGTCGGGCGTGAACGGTGTCACCAGCGGGACGTACAGGCCTGCGAGGTTGAGGTCATCCATGAGGTCGAGACAAGCACGGGCACATCATTTAGGTCCAGTTCACATTTCTGCACTTGCTCGTAAGCTGAGCTGATGCTCGACGTCCGTAAGCTCCTGCTGCTGCGCGAACTCGCGCGCCGTGACACGATCGCCGCGGTGGCCGAAGCGCTGTGCTACACACCGTCCGCGGTCTCCCAGCAGCTTGCAGCGCTGGAACGCGACGCAGGGGTGCCACTGCTGCACCGGACGGGCCGGCGCGTGAGCCTCACCCCGGCCGGTGCCGCCCTGGCGGCCCAGACCGAGGAGATCCTCGCCCTGCTGGAACGGGCCGCCGCCGGGCTGGCCGCCGCGCGCACCGGCCTGGCCGGGCCGCTGCGGATCGGCGCGTTCCCCACGGCGATGCGCACGATCCTGCCGGCCGCGCTGGTCGCGCTCGGCCGCGACCACCCCGGCCTGGAGCTGATGGTGACCGAGCTGGACCCCGCCGCGGTGCCCGACGCGCTGCGCTCGGGGGCGCTCGACGTCGCGCTGGTTCACGAGTACGAGTTCGTGCCCGCGCCGCGTGATCCGGCCCTGGACACCGAGCCGCTGCTCGAGGAGGCCATCTATCTCGCCTCGGCCGCACCGCCGCCCACGGCAGGTGAAGACACATCGTCCGGAGATCCGGTCGGCGGCCACCGCGATTCGCCGTGGATCATGGCCAGCCCGGGCACACTCTGCCACACGATGGCGGTGCGCGCGTGCCAGGCGGCCGGGTTCACCCCGCGCATCCGTCACCACGCCGACGACTTCGTCACCGTGCTGGCGCTGGTAGCCGCCGGGCAGGGCGTCGCGCTGGTGCCGCAGCTCGGCGCGATCGGGCCGCCGCCTGGCGTCGTGCTGACCGAGCTGCCGGCCCGCCGCCGGACCCGCATCGCCTACCGGAACGGGACACGCCACCACCCGCCGGTTTCCGCGTGCATCGCCGCCATCCACGCCGCGGCTGGCACCCATCGGGTCGGCCGGCGACCCTAGCGCCCCAGCTTTGTACGGCAGGGACCGGGGAAAGTTGGGGCAGTATTGCGAGCGCGACGAGCCTGGACGCAGAGGGCGTCTATGGGTCTCAGGCGGTGGCGGCGTGGCGCGCCGCCACGTCGGCGTACCGGTGGAGCGTGTCGCCTGTTTCGATCGCCGCCCTGAGCATGCCGGCCAGCTCGCCGTGCCGGTCCAGGCGTGTGTAGGTCGCCGTGACCTCGGTGGTACCCGGCCCGGCCGGGATGAACTCGACCACGATGACGCTGGCGTGCTCGTCATCGAAGACGGGCCGCCAGCCCGGCCCGAGGCGCCAGGTGACCGCCAGCCGGTGCGGCGGCGCCCACTCGACGATCGTGCCCCTGGTCACCTCGGTGCCGTCGGCGCCGCGTTCGTAGAACCGGCCGCCTGCGCGTGGCTCCATGGCGATCGACCGCGGGTTCCGGATGAACGTGTGCTCGGCCGGAAGCCACTCGGCGGGGTACTCGGTGTAGATCCGGAACGCCTCGGCGGCGGCCACGGGGACGGTCACCGACTTGCGCGGATCCGTCACGGCGATACCTCCTGCACAAAGTAGTTATGCATAACTATTATTATGCACCAGCATACGGTAGCAGGTACAGTTCGCTTCCATGCACGTTCCCGCCGACCTGCCGTCCCCGAGCACCGAGCGGCTCCGGCTGATGCTCGGAGTGCGCCTCGGGCTGCTGACCCTCGCGGGTCAGTTGCGGCAGAGCTGGGCCGCGCACGCGGCAGCGGCCGGCCTGTCGACCGCTCAGGTGAACGCGCTGCTGACGCTCGAGCCTGGGACGGCCGTGCCGATGCGCAGCCTGGCGGCGCGGCTCAACTCCGACGCGTCCAACGTCAGCGTGCTGATCGACCGGCTGGAGCGGCGCGGTGCCGTGGAGCGCCGCCCGGATCCGGCCGACCGCCGGGTCAAGGCGCTGGCGCTCACCACGGAAGGGGAGCGACTGCGCGCGGCCTTCTGGCGCAGCGTGGTCGAGGACCCGGGGACGCTCGCCCAGTTTTCAGACGCCGAGCTGGAGGCGCTTGCCGTGCTGCTCGACGTTCTCGGCGTCACCGACCCAGTGGCGAGCTCAACCGGCACCCCGGTAGGAGAGTAGGCGGCATGAGCGGCGACGAGGAGCGGGACGGGGTCTCGCTGACTCACCTCGACCAGCCGCTGTTCGAGGGGGTCGGCGCGACCAAGCGTGACCTGGTGGACTACCTGGACGCCGTCGCCGACCTGATCCTCCCGGAACTGCGCGACCGGCCGCTTTCGGTGATCCGGGTGCGGCCTGGGCAGGCGCCGTTCATGCAGAAGAACGTGCCGAAGTACACGCCGTCGTGGGTGCAGACCGTGTCGCTGTGGGCTGAGAGCTCCCGGCGGCAGGTGTCGTATGCGCTCTGCAACGATCGCCGGACGCTGCTGTGGTTCGCCAATCAGCGGGCGGTGGAGTATCACCCGACGCTCGGGCTGATCGAAGATCTGTGGCGTCCGACCTGCCTGGTGCTGGACATCGACCCGCCGGAGGGCGGCCCGTTCACGCTGGCTGTGCGCGCCGCCAAGCTGGTCCGCCAGGCCCTGGCCGACGCGGGCCTGGCGGGGGCGGTCAAGACCAGCGGGTCGAAGGGCGTTCACGTCGTGGTGCCGATCGGCGCACGTTCCGGGAGCGAGGATGTGGCCGCCGCGACCCGCGCGCTCGCCGTCCGCGCGGAGCGGCTCGACCCGGACCTGGCGACCACGGCCTTCATCCGGGAGGACCGGGCCGGGAAGGTGTTCCTTGACTCCACGCGGGCGGGAGGGGCGACGGTGGCGGCCGCGTACAGCCCGCGCGTGCGGCCGGGCGTGCCGGTGTCGTTCCCGGTGGCCTGGGAGGACCTGGACCGGGTCCAGCCGGGGGACTTCACCGTGCACAGCGCGCCGGGGCTGATCGCAGGCCGAGGCCCGTGGCTCGGTGACCTGCCCGTTCAGGAGCTCAGCGCCGAGCTGATCGCCGAAGGCCACACGATCCCGATCGCCCGGGTGCAGGCGATGCACGAAGGCAAGCGCCGTGCCCGCGCCCGCCGCGCCGATGAGGCGGGCGGCGCCAGCGGGCCACCTGCGGACATCCGCTAACGTCCGGTTTATGGCAACTGCTGACGTGGATGAACGCTGGGCGACCCGGTTGCACGATCTCGCCGCCGAGGAGGGTGTCCCGGGCGCCGCGCTCGGCGTGTGGGCCGACGGGCAGGAGATCGCGGCCGCCGCGCACGGAGTGCTGAACGCCGAGACCGGCGTACGGGCCACCGCCGGCTCGCTGTTCCAGATCGGGTCCATCTCCAAGGTGTGGACCACAACGATGATCATGCAGCTCATCGATGAGGGCCGCCTGTCGCTGGATACCACCGTTGGCGAGGTGCTGCCCGGGGTCCGCATTGGCCGCGAGGACGCCGGCGAACAGGTCGCGATCCGCCACCTGCTCACGCACACCAGTGGCATCGACGGCGATATCTTCACCGACACCGGCCGCGGGGACGAGTGCGTCGAACGCTACGTCGGCGAGCTCGGCGGGGTTGCACAAGTCTTCCCGCCCGGAGCGGCGTACTCGTACTGCAACAGCGGGTTCGTCCTGCTCGGGCGGATCATCGAGGTGCTCGACGGCCGGATATGGGATGCATCCCTGCGCGAGCGCCTGATCGGGCCGCTCGGCCTGACCCAGACCGTCACCCTGCCCGAGGAGGCGATCCGGTACCGGGTCGCCACCGGGCACCGCGAACGCCCGCGCCAGGACCAGCCGGTATCCGTCTGGGGGCTGCCGCGCAGCGTCGGGCCCGCCGGCCTGATCACGTCGGACGTCGAAGGTGTGCTGGCGTTCGCCGGGCTGCACCTCAATGGGGGCGTCACGCGCGACGGTACCCGGCTGCTCAGCCAGGCTTCGGCCGAGGACATGCAGGTTCAGCGCGCCGAGATTCCCGGGCTTGGCAACGACCCCTGCGCGGTCGGGCTCGGCTGGCGACTGCACCGCTGGGGCGGCCGGCGGATCTTCGGGCACGACGGCGGCACGATCGGCCAGACGGCTTACCTGCGGATCGATCCCGAGGCGCGGCTAATCGCGTGCCTGGTGACGAACTCGCCGCAGTCGCAGTCTCTGTTTCAGCGGCTGTTCTCGGAGGTGTTCGGCGCCTACGCCGGGGTCACCGTGCCGCCCAGCCCCGCACCGGCAGCCGGGCAGTCAAACCCGAATCTGGAACGGCACGCGGGCCGGTACGAGCGTGCCTCCATGCAGTATGACGTAACCGTGCGCGACGGCGGGCTGCACATGGTCGCCGGACAGTCCGACGATCGCGCGGCCTTCTCCGACGAGGGGCCGCACGAGTTCGACCTGTATCCCGCGGATACCACTGGCGACCACTTCGTCGCCCGGTCAGACGACAGGCTGCCCTGGTCGCCGCTGGTCTTCGGCCGATTCGGGGATGGGGCGCGGTACCTGTTTACCGGCGGCCGGATCACGCCGCTGGTCGGGTGAGGGCCGCGCTCAGCGCGGGGTGAGAACGCAGAACTCGTTGCCGTCCGGGTCGGCCAGCACCACCCAGGAAACGTCGTCGCCCTGGCCGACGTCCGCCGGTGCGGCACCGGCCTCCAGCAGTTGCCGCACCGCGGCCGCCTGATCCTCCCCCTTTTCCGGGGCGAGGTCGATGTGCACCCTGTTCTTGACGGTCTTGGCCTCCGGCACCCGCAGCAGCTCGAAATACGGCCCCACGCCCTGCGGCGACCGGAATCCCACGAGGTCGTCGCCCTCGGATCGGCTCCGTACCCAGCCCGAGGCCAGTTCCCAGAAACCGGCCAGCGCCACCGGATCAGCGGCGTCCATCACGACCGCGGCGACCGGCCCGGTGTCGCGATAGGCATCCCTCGGCTCCAGCACGCAGAACTCGTTGCCCTCCGGGTCGGCCAGCACGACCCACGGCACGTCCCCCTGGCCGATGTCGAGCGGCCGCGCGCCCAGCTCGCGCAGCCGCTCCACGAGGGACGCCTGGTGCTCCGCCGACTGGCTGGCCAGATCGATGTGCAGGCGGTTCTTGATCGCTTTGGGCTGGGGCACCGGAAGGAACACGATGGGCAGCGCCACCGGATCCGGGTACTGGAAGCCGGCCGGTGAGACGTCGACCTCTTCGGCGCCTTCCTCTTCCTCCACCACCCAGCCCAAGGCGGCCGCCCAGAACCGGGCGAGCTTCAGTGGGTCGTTGGCGTCGATCACCATATGGACCAGGCGAGTAGGCATGCGGCCCACCCTAGCCGGGCGGTCCGGCGCGCTGCGATTGGGCGATGCAGGGGAGCGGCCCGTGCGCCGCTCATCGCGGGTGCCGCCATCCCGCGGCTGCCAGCCCCTGCGCGGCAGCCACGGTGGCGGCGCGACGTTATCCCTAGCAGGGTGCTCGAACCACGCGCCGGCCACAAGGGGAGCCCTCCCCAGGTGTCAAGGCCCGAGCCGCGGACGGCCGCCGGGACCGCTAAGCCAGGCCAGCCCCGGCGCTGGGATGCAGCAGCGGGCGGTACCCCGCGGCGATCGCGGCGACGATCGACGGCGGGGTCAGCAGTTCAACTTGGGTGGCCGATCGCAGCGCGACCGGGTCCAGGTAGCCGCGATGAGTCCACGGCAGGAAGCGGTCCTCGGCCAGCAGGCCGCACGTCCCGTCGTGGCGGACCATCACCCCGTCGGGCAGCTCGCCCGCCAGGGCGGGCCGGGTCCGCTGCCGCCGGGTACGCGGATCCACCCGCTCGGCGTGCAGCGCGGCGTCCATCTCCCCGGCGTGCGGCGGCCGGGCCAGCCCGGCCGCGCGGCGCCATGCGCCGGTGAACGACGCGTACGCCGCGCGGCGGCAGTACCCGCACGGACGGTGGCCCGCCGCGAGCGCCGTGGCCTCGTCAAGAAAGAACAGCGCGGTCCATCGGCCGGGCGGCATGACATCGCGCCGGACGTCGCGCCATTGCAGCACGCAGCAGATCCACATCTTGGACCGCCACCTCGTGACGCCCAGCGTCCGGTCCGCACGGTGCAGGCAGCCGCGGTTGCCCATCAGCGTGCCGCGCGCCGGGTCCGCCTCGATCTCCCCTCCGGGGGTCACCCGGTTCTGCAGCGGCGTCACACTCACCTCCCCGGCTCAGCCCTGGCCGGACGCGCGGTAAAGCTCATCTACCCGCTTGACCTGGGCCAGTGAACGGTTGACCGGAACGCCATGCTGCTCCAGCAGCGGGAGGATCTCGTTGCTGTGATAGCTCAGGAACGCCATCCCGCCCGCATCCCGCCGCAGCCGGAACCAGACGCCAATCCTGCTCCAGCGCAGGGAAACCAGCTCGGCTATGGCCAGTTCCTCATACCGTGCCTCCCAGGTCGGCACGATCCAGCGGCTGATCGCCGTGCCGCGGATCCGGACGCCCCAGTCGAAGAACTCCAGCCGGGCGAGGTTTCCGCTGGTAATGAGGGTCCGGCACATCACGCCGCCCCAGAAAACCTGCTGGAACTCGCCCGCCGGCACATCGATGGTGCGCCCGCACGAGGCCGCGCGCCTGATCCAGAAGCCCAGCCCGGCGGCCGCGGCGAGGGCCACCACGATGACCACGATGTCGACCAGCACCCGTCCTCCAGGGCTCCGGAGCGGATCGGTGCCGCGGCCGGAATGGCCGGGCGCGATCAGCCGACTCCCAGGATCGCCCAAATACCCCCGGTGTGGGTAGTCGGGCCGGGCGGTTAGCTGACCATGCAGCCGCTGCTGTGGCCCTTGGCCGGGAAGGCCTTGGCCAGGGCGTCAGCGATCTGCTCGGACCGCTGCGCGTATCCGGCCGAGGTGTAGTGGATGCCGTCGCTGATGAACCAGCCTGGCTGCACCAGGGACGCCCAGTTGAAGACGCGCATGTTCGGGTACTTGGCGCAGGCTTTGCTCAGCGCGGAGTTCCACGTTTGCATGCTCGACTCGGCGTAGGGGCCGCTGTTGAGCGTCGACACCACGTTGACCCACAGCACCGGCGAGCCGTGAGCGACGGACATGATCTCACCGATGCGCTGCGCCGGGTCCACGGATGACCCGATCGCGACGTCGGCGGCGTCGTTGGTGCCCAGGGCGATGACCCAGCAGCCCTTGAAGCCCTGCTTGACGATGTCCTTGGCGGCGTTGTAGCCGTTGGTGTCGCCGGGCAGCGTCTCGACGATGGAGTTGGCGCCGACGATGTTGGTGACGGCCTTCTTAACCCCGACGTCGTGGTACTGGGCGACCAGGCGCTGGTTGGGATTGGCCAGGTACGCAGCGGACACCATGCCCTCGGACGTGGAGTCCCCGAGGTGGGCCACGGCGTTGCATGAGCTGCGCAGCGCGGTCGTGGAGCCAGAGGTCGGGAGCTTGTTCCCGGCGCGCGCCGCGGCCGGCTGTGCGCCCGCGGCGGGTGAGGACCCGTGGCCGGACGGCGGCGCTGGCAGGCT
Source organism: uncultured Actinomycetota bacterium (assembly GCA_963778075.1). GTDB lineage: Bacteria > Actinomycetota > Actinomycetes > Streptosporangiales > Streptosporangiaceae > JASHPR01. The sequence continues at coordinate 214,981 of CAVZTJ010000004.1, forward strand.
CGAGCCCGCCAGCGACGCGGCGTTCGTGGCCGCCGGTGCCGAGAACGCACCGGACAGGCCGGCTGAGGCGGTAACCAGGACCGCGGCGGCCGCGACCGCTGCCAGCGCGGTGGGCGCGGCGGCCAGGGCGCCAGCGCGGCCGGTCCTCGGGGCCGCGTGAGCTCCGGCCGGCCGTGCCGTGGTGGCGCGCAGCTGCTTCCAGAGCCGGGCCAGGGCGCCGCGGCGGATGGGCTCCTCGATGTAGCGCCAGGACAGCGCGGCGACCACGATCGTGGCCGCGGTCTGCCAGGCGGCGCGGACCAGGTTCTCGGTGGAGTTGGCCGGCGTAGTCAGCACGATGACCGGATAGTGCCACAGGTAGATGCCATAGGACCGGACCCCGAGCCAGCGCAGTGGCCGGCAGCCGAGCACGCGCCCGGTGAGCGCGCTGGGAACCGCGACCGCGGCGATGACGGCGGCGGATGCGAACGAGAGCAGGACGAGGCCGCCGCGGTACAGGAACGGGGAGTACTGGCCGGTCCGCCAGATCATCAGCCCGATCACCGCAAGCCCGGCAAACCCGCCGACGTCGATCAGGGCCCGGACGGCCCGGCCGGGCGCGGGGCGTCGCGACGGCCAGGTCATGGCCAGAGCGGCGCCGATCAGCAGCCCGGCTGCCCGGGTGTCGGTGCCCTCATACACCCGTGTCGGGTCCAGGCCGGGGTGATACAGGGCCAGCATCGCCCATGCCGAGCCGGCTGCCAGCGCCAGCGTGGGCAGCGCGAGCCAGGCGACACCGCCGGGGCGGCCGCGCCTGACTTTGCGGACCAGCAGCAGGCCGGCCAGCAGCAGCCACGGCCAGACCAGGTAGAACTGCTCCTCCACGGCCAGCGACCACAGGTGGTCGAGCGGCTGCGGTGGCGCGAACCTGGCGAAGTAGGACTGGCCCTGGATGATCAGGTACCAGTTGGAGGAGTATGTGGCGGCGGCGGCGTCGGCGCCGCGCAAGTTCGTCAGCCGGGCTCGGTCGAACAGCGTCACCCAGGCCGTGATCACGGCGACCATCACGAACAGGGCCGGGAGCAGCCGCCTGGCGCGGCGCGCCCAGAAATCGGCCAGGGCCACCCGCCCGCGCGCGGCCCACTGCCCCAGCAGCAGGTCCGAGATCAGATAACCGGACAGGGTGAAGAACACCCCGACGCCGAGCAGCCCGCCGGGTGCCCAGCGCAGCTGTTCGTGAAATGCGATGACCGCGAGCACTGCCACTGCCCGCAGCCCGTCGAGACCTGGCATGTACCGCTGGCCGGCGCGTACCGGTTCCGGCATGACGTCCCCTCCATGCCGCGGCCCGCCCGCACCGTCCCGGGTGAGTCATCGCTTGTACGCGGCAGGGACGTCAATACCCGATGTATTCATTTGACTACACATAGTAATTGCCAAGGGAATGGCACGGACCCGGGGCGCAGATGGGTCATCCCCGGCCATTCCCGTCGAGGCCGCGGCGCACGCGATGCCCGGGTCCTGGGCCTGAGTGGGTAGTTTGGCTGGTATGACGATTCCCGATGCGGGCCAGTACGCGACCGCCGCCGGGCTGATCGAGCGGTCGGCGGCCGCCTATGTTTCCGGCGTGCCGGAGCGCCCCGCCGATGACGGCTTTTTCGGCCCGGCGAGCGTGACGTGGAAGATCAGCGGCGATGTCACCGGGCCGGTGGCGGGGCTCCGGTCGCTGATGGTGCAGGCGCTGCACCCGCTCGCGATGGCCGGAGTCGACCAGCACAGCGGCTGGCGCGAGGATCCCGTGGGCAGACTGGCCGCCACGTCGGCGTACGTGACCACGATCAGCTTCGGCGAGCGAGCAACGGCCGAGCGCGCGGCCGCGAGAGTGCGCCGGATCCACACCAGGGTGACCGGCGTGGACGAGACCACCGGGCGCCGGTACGAGGCCAGCGACCCCGCGCTGCTGCTCTGGGTGCACGCGGCGCTGGTCGAGTCAACCGTGATGGTCCGGCGGCTGCTCGGGACGCCGCTCGCAGCACAGGACGCCGACCGCTACGTGGCCGAGATGGTCGTCGCGGCCGAACTCGTCGGGATACCGGCCGGGACGATTCCGGCGAGCATGGCAGAGCTCGATGCCTACATCGAGTCGGTGCGCCCCGAACTGCGATGCACCCCGGCCGCCGCCGAGTCCATGGCTTACCTGCTCGACCCACCGGGCCTGGACGAGGAAATCGCCGACATCTGGCAGGACGTCAGGTACGGCGCGGTCGTCTCGCTCCCGGATTGGGCCCGGGAGATGTACGGCTACACCGCCGAGCCGCTGACCCCGGCGCGCCGGGAGGAGGTCCGGCAGGTGCTCGGCGTCCTCGATGCCGTCTTCATCGGCGAGCCAGGCGTGCTCGAGGCTCGGCAGCGGATAACCGCGCTGATGCGCGCCGCGCGGACCGCGTGAGGAGGCTTGCCGCCGTGGCCACGATCGCGGCCGGCGCGGCCGGCGTCGCCGCGGTCGTGCTGCTGCGCCGCCGGGCCGACCGGACGGAACGGGCCGGGCTGCGCGGGAACCTCCGCCAGCGCGGAAACCTGCCGCAGCCCGGAAACCTGCCGCAGCCCGGGAACCTGCGGCTGCACGGCAACCTGCGGCTTCGCCGTGGCCTGGCCGCGATCCGGCTCGTCGCGCGCGGCGGGGCGCGCTACGCGAGCAGCGCGCCACGGTTGTTCGCGGCCGCCGGCGAGCATCGCCAGCAACTGCGCAACGACCTCGCGCTGCAGACCGCCGAGGACGTCGCCAGCACGCTCGGGACGATGAAGGGCGTGCTGATGAAGCTCGGCCAGATGGCCAGCTACATCGACAACGGCCTGTCGCCCAGCGTGCGCAGGACGCTCAGCCGGCTGCAGGACAGCGTCCCGCCGATGAGCCCGGAGCTAGCGGCGCTGGTGATCGAGGAGGAGCTAGGCGGCCCGCCGGAGCAGGTCTTCGCCAGCTGGGACCCGGAGCCGATCGCCGCAGCCTCGATCGGCCAGGTGCACCGCGCGATCACCCGGGATGGTCGGGCCGTAGCGGTGAAGGTGCAGTACCCGGGGATCGCCGAGACCATCGCCGCCGACCTCGGCAACGTGGCGCTGCTGCGCCGGATGCTGAAGGTGACCGCGCCCAGCCAGGACGTGGACGCGCTGCTCGACGAGCTGCGCGAACGGGTCCTCGAGGAGCTCGACTACCGGCGTGAGGCCGACAACCAGCGGCTGTTCGCTGGCTACTACGACGGCCATCCCACGATCGTGGTCCCGGCAATCGTCGACGAGCTGTCGACCCGGCGGGTGATCACCAGCGAGCTCGCCGACGGGGCCCGCTTCGCTGATCTTGCCGATTGGCCCCAGTCAGAGCGCGACCTGGCCGCCGAGACGATCTACCGGTTTGTCTTCCGCAGCCTTTACGAGCTGCACGCGTTCAATGGCGACCCGCACCCGGGCAACTATCTGTTCCACGGCGGCGGCCGGGTCACGTTCCTGGATTTCGGCTTGGTCCGGCACTTCACCGAGACCGAGCTGGAGCCGCTCATGCAGATGGCACGCTACCTGTGCGTCGAGCACGACCCGGAGATGTTCCGCCGGAACCTGGAGAAAGCCGGCTTCCTGCGGGCGGACGCGCCGCTGGACACGGATCAGATCGTCGAGCACATGGCCTTGTTCTACGACACCGTCCGTGAGTCCCGGCCGCTGACGATGACCGGGGACTATTCGTCCGCGGTCGTGCGCCGGTTCTTCGACGTGCGCAGCCCGGTGACGACCTACGCCCAGATCCCGCGCTCCTACGTGATCCTGCAGCGCATCAACCTGGGCCTGTTCGGGCTGCTCGGCGAGCTGACCGCGACCGCCAACTGGCGGGCCATCGCCGAGGAGATCTGGCCATTCGTCCTGGGCCCGCCCACCACCCCGATGGGCGAAGCCGAACTTAGCTGGCGTGCGCGGCACCCGGCGCCGTCGATCGCGTGAGCTGAGCCGGGGCGCTCCCGACCACTGCGACCCGGGCGCCGGGCCGCCCTCCAGTACGGTTGACCAGCACCCCGGCCACAGGCCGGGACAGGCCCTAGGGCAAGGCTGTCCTGGGGCGGGGCAAGAGCCGCTGGGTGATGGACAACAGGCCGGCATCGACGAGCCCGGGCTGGCGCACGCCGCCGGCGTAGACGCCGTCGCCCATGCAGTTGCCAGGGTCGATCACCACCGTGGGCCGGCTGGCGGACACCGGGGTGAACGTCAGCTGGTAGCTGGGCGGGAGCTCGGCCGGGCACGAAAAGACGAGTCCCAGCGGGAAGGCGTGCTCGCCGTCCACCAGGCGAGCCAGCCGGGCGATCTCCGGCCGCGAGGTGATCGTCCGGCTGACCGGGTCCGGCGCGGTGTGGCTCACGGTGACTGAGCGGATGCCGGCCGGGTCCAGGTACTCGGCCGCCGAGCGGGCCGGGTAGATGATGATCTGCGCGTCGGCACGCAGCAGCGATCCGCCGTCGGCGTCGGGCGCGATCGTGTAGACGAGCTGGGCCGTGTAGATGCCGGCCGGAACGGCGCGCGGCGCCACGTCCGCGGTCACCACGTCGTACTCCGGACCGCCTCCGTCGCTGCCCTCGCCGGTGCCGCTGGACGTCAGGCTGACCGGCAGGTGTGCTTGCACAAACTGCTGCGCGGCTTCCATGGACAACGGAACGCTGAAGAGCCGGTACCGGTCGAACCCGGTGCCCAGGTTCTGGCCTGGCGAGGACACCGCGCCCGGGACAGGCCGCTGGAGAAGGCGCCGCGCCCCGCCGGGCAGCACCAGCTCGGCCAGCAGGTGACGCGCCTCGGCCTGGGCCTCGCCCGTGGTGCCCGCGGCCGGCACACCGGGGGCGCTGGATGACTTGGCGTCATGGGTGCGCGCGGCCCGCCCGCGGCTCGGTCCGCTCGCCGCGGCGGTCCGGGCGGCGACGCTGCCGCATCCGGCCAGGCACGCCATGATCGCCACCGCGGCGACAGTCCACATGGCCCGGCCCGGCCGGTCGACAGTCCACATGGCCCGGCGCGGCCGGTCGACGGCCCCCATGGCCCGGCGCGGCCGGTCGGCGGCCCTCATGAGGCTGCGCCGCCGATCGGCGGTCCTCCGTCGGCTCATGGCCACCGCCCTCCGCTCACCAACGTGCCGCTGCTAGGACGGCGCGGCTGGCGCGGCGGTTCCGCACATTCGGGAAATAGCGGCGCGGCCGGTTATCCCGGCTGGCTGCCCTCGGAGCCGACCTGCAGGCTCGGCGCGACCTTCTCCGAGATCAGCTCGAACGATCGGATCCGGTCGGCGATGTCGTACACCATGGTCGTGAGCATCAGCTCGTTGGCCTGCGTGCGCTCGAGCAGCCCGGACAGCTGCGTGCGGACCGTGTCCGGAGAGCCGATGGCCTGCTGATCGAACCGGCTCCAGGCCATCTCCCGCTCTTCGGGCGTGTACGGGTAAGCGGCGGCCTCCTCGGGGGTGGCCAGCGGCTGGAGATGCCCGGTGCGCAGCCGCATGAACGACAGCACCGCCGGCCCGGCCAGCCACTTGGCGCGCTCGTCGGTGTCGGCGCAGATCGTGTTCACCGCGACCATCGCGTAGGGCCGCTCCAGCCACTGCGACGGCCGGAAGTTCTCCCGGTACATCTGCAGCGCTGGCAGGGTGTTGGCGGCGCTGAAGTGGTGCGCGAACGAGAACGGCAGCCCGAGCATGCCGGCCAGCTGCGCGCTGTAGCCGCTCGATCCCAGCAGCCAGAGCGCGGGCATGTCGCCGGCGCCCGGCGTCGCGGTGACCCGTGCCCGGGCGTCCCCGGCGAACAGCCTGATCAGGTCCAGCAGTTCCTCCGGGAACTTCTCGGCGGACAGGCCCTCCATCGTGCGCCGCAGCGCCAGCGCGGTGAGCTGGTCGGTGCCGGGTGCGCGCCCGATGCCCAGGTCGATCCGTCCCGGGTGCAGTGCCTCGAGCGTTCCGAACTGCTCGGCCACCACCAGCGGGGCGTGGTTGGGAAGCATCACGCCGCCGGAGCCGACCCGGATCGTGGACGTCGCGTCCGCCAGGTGCCCGATCAGCACCGCGGGCGCCGAGCTGGCGATCGCCGGCATGTTGTGGTGCTCGGCCACCCAGAACCGCCGGTAGCCGAGTTCCTCCGTGCGCTTGGCCAGCTTGGTGGTGCTGCTCAGCGCCTGGCCCGATGTGGTCCCGACGGCAACCGGAGAAAGATCCAGAACGGAAAGCGGAACCTGAGTCACATAAGTCGGCAACTCATGCTGGTCAGGGTTTCTTCCGCAGGTCCTTGGGCGGCCGCGCCGGATCGGCGTCGAACGCCGCGGTGCCCTGGCGTACAACGTCGTCCAGCCGGTCCGCGATGAGCTCGATCACGGCGATGGCTCGCCGCAGGTCCGCCTCGGGTATGTCCCCGACCAGATCCTGGGCCAGGCCGCTATAGGCCTGCAGCAGCCGGGCGAACGATGAGCCGGCGGCCGGGGTGAGCGCCACGATGGTCGCGCGGCGGTCGCCGGGGTCGGCTTGCCGTACGACCCAGCCGTCCGCCTCCAGCGCGTCGACCAGGCCGGTGATGGTCCGCGGGGTGACGCCGACCGCCTGGCTCAGCCTTCGCATCTTGACCGGCCCCAGCGCGTGCAGCGCCGCCACCACCCGGCCGCGCGCGTAGCTCATCCCGTACTCGCGCGCTCCCAGATCCTGGATCTCGACCAGCCGCGGCGCCAGGCCGAACAACCGCCCAATGACCCGTTCGGGCAAGTCCATCCCGAGCGCCGAGGACAGGTCAGCCCGTCCGGAGAGCGCCGCCCCAGAAATTCCTGTGTCAGGCATATTGTGAGCCTACTTCATTAAGTGTTAGCCTCACAAAATGACCGCTCCGGCCGGGGGACCGGCGATAGAGGCATCGAGCGTGGTCAAGTCGTTCGGCACCGTCCAGGCGCTGCGCGGCGTCGACCTCACCGTTCCGTCCGGTTCGCTGACCGCGCTGCTCGGCCCGAATGGCGCGGGAAAGACGACGCTGGTCCGCATCTTCGCCACGCTGCTGCGCCCGGACTCGGGCACCGTCCGGGTGCTCGGCCGCGACGTGACGGCCTTCCCATACGCGGTGCGTTCCGGGATCGGGCTGACCGGGCAGTACGCCGGGCTCGACGAGGCACTGCGCGGCCGGGACAACCTGGTGCTGATCGGCCGGCTCGCCGGGCTCCGGCGGCAGGAGGCCCTCCGCAGGGCCGGCCAGCTCGCCGAGCGTTTCGGCCTGGCGGACGCGGCCGGGCGGGCGGTGCGCACCTACTCCGGCGGCATGCGCCGCCGCCTGGACCTGGCGGCCAGCCTGATGAGCCGGCCAGCGCTGCTGATCCTGGACGAGCCGACCACGGGGCTCGACCCCGGCAGCCGGGTCGAGCTCTGGGCCGCGCTCAGGGAACTGCGCGACGCCGGCACGACGATGCTGCTGACCACCCAGTACCTCGAGGAAGCGGACCGGTTCGCGGATGCCGTGCACGTGCTGGACCACGGCCGGGTCATCGCCGCCGGCACCGCGGCCGAGCTGAAGGCGCGCGCCGGAACACAGGTCGTGGACGTGCTGCTGGCGGGCCAGAACGCCGCGGCGGCCAGAGCGGCGCTCGGTGCCCGGTTCACACCAGCCGACCTGCACGTGGACGAGGCGTCCCGGCGGCTGGCCATCGTGGCCCGCGACGGTCTTGGCACCTTGCTGTCCGCTGCCGAGGCGCTGCGCGCGGACGGGATCGGCGTTGCCGACATCTCGCTGCGCCAGCCGTCTCTCGACGAGGCGTTCCTGGCCCTGACGGCCGGGGCCGGAGCGACCACCGCGATGACCGGGGCGGAGCCGGGATGACGCAGGCCAGCCTGACCGGTTCCGGCCCGGCGCAGGTCGCCGGGCAGCGGGACGAGCGCCCGGGTCCCGGCGCGCTGGTACGCGACAGCGGGCTCATCGCCGGGCGCTACCTCCGGGTGCTGCGGGCCAGCCCGGCCCGGCTGATCTACCCGCTGCTGCAGCCTGTGCTGATCATGGTGCTGTTCGTGTCCGTGATGGAGAACCTGGCCTCCTCGGTGGGCGGGGCCAGCTACCGGCAGTTCCTCATCCCCGGAATCATGATCCAGAACGTGGTGCTGACCGCGCCGGTCACCGGGCTGGCCATCGTCAGGGACGCCGACACCGGCCTGGCCGACCGGTTCCGGTCGCTGCCGATGCCGCGCAGCGCCGCGCTGATCGGGCGGTCCGCCTCCGACACCGTGGTCTACTTCGCGCAGGCCCTGGTCATGATCGGCGTGGGCAGCCTGCTCGGCTTCCGAGTGCACACCGGCCTGGCCGGGTTCGCCGGGATCATCGCGGTGGCGATCGCGTTCGGCACCGCGCTGGGCATCACGTGCGCGTGGCTGGCCCTGCTCATCGGTGACGTGGAGACTGCGGAGCGCGCACTGTACTTCCCGTTCATACCGCTGGCCTTCGTCAGCTCCGGCTATGCCCCGGTGGGCCGGCTGGCCGGGTGGATGCAGCCGATCGCGCGGGTCAACCCGGTCTCATCCGCGGTCGCGGTGATCAGGGCCCTCGCCGACGGCGGCCCGCTCGCGGTTCCCGTGCTCCACCTGGCGGCCTGGACGCTCGTCCTCGCCGCGGTGCCCGGCGTGCTCGCCGTCCGCCGCTGGCAATCGTCGCGCTAGCCGCACCCGGCGGTCACGGCGGCGGTCAGGGCGACGATCACGGCCGGTCACGGCGGCGGTCAGGGCGGCAGGATCTCCAGGCGGCCGTCGCGCACCGCGCGGTCGATGCTGTCGCGCAGGCTGGAGCAGGTGTCGATGAGCGCGGTCTGCTCGCCCGCCGCGGCCCGGGCGCTGAACTCGGCGCAGGCGTGTACGGCTTCGAAGCTCCACTGCACGCTCGTGTGCTGCGGGCTGAACTTGGCGACCAGCGCGGTCGCGCCGCACCGCTCGCACTCGACCGGCTGGAACCCGGCCTCCCGCTCGTCGGCCGGCAAGTGAAGGGGGAGTGAAGAGGGACGGGGAGGTGGGTGGGGGGTGGGGGTGAGCCGCTCGGCTTCGCTCACGCCCCGGACGCTCCGGCCGCCTCGCCCGACTGTGCACCGAGGTTCGCCGCCACCTCGAGCTCCCATTCCGCTACCGCGCGGGTGGTGTCCACCTCGAACTCGTAGCGCTCGACCATGTACGGCTTGATGTCCTCGACGTCGCTGTAGAACTGCTCGTACCAGCGCCGCAGCTGGTAGACCGGGCCGTCCTCGGCGCACAGCAGCGGGTTGTCGACGCGGGTCTTGTGCGTCCAGATCGCCACATCCTGCTCGAAGCCCAGCCCGATGAACTTGGCGAATTTGCGGGCGAACTTGCTGGCCTGCTCGTCGGACAGCCCGGGCAGCCGCTTCACGATCACGCCCCACTGCAGCAGAAACGAGTTGGGCGTGACCGGATAGTGGCAGTTGATCAGCACGCTCTCGATGTTCATCCCGTGGTAGTCGTGCCACAGGTAGTCGATCATGTACGACGGCCCGTAATATGACGCCTCGGAACGCAGCGTGCTCTCGCCGCCATCCGCGTAGTTCGAGCCGCTGCCGACGTCCGGGCGCGCCCGGGTGTTCAGGTACTGCGACGCGATGTGGCCCTCGAACACGTTCTTGAAGTAGGTCGGGAACGCGAAGTGGATGTAGAAGAAGTGCGCCATGTCGACGACGTTGTCGATCACCTCGCGGCAGTTCGCGCCGTCGACCAGGAGCGAGTCCCAGGTCCATTCGGACCACTCGTTGGAGAACGCGCCCTCGATCCGGGGGATCGTCACGTGCTCGGGCGGCGGGTTCCCCTGCGGGTCGTTCCACACGAACAGGTGACGGTTCTGCTCGAGCGTGAGCCAGGACCGGGTCCGGGCGGCCGGCGGAACCCGTGCCGCGTACGGGATGCGCGCGCACCTGCCGTCGCCGCCCCACCGCCAGTCGTGGAACGGGCAGGCCACCTGGTCTCCCTTGACGGTGCCCTCGGTCAGGTCGCCGCCCATGTGACGGCAGTACCCGTCGAGCACGTTCAGCTTCCCGCGGGAGTCCGCAAAAACCACCAGCTTTGTCCCGAACGCTTCGACGGCGTGCGGGCCTGGCTCCCGGAACCGCTCGGCCGGGCCGAGGCAGTGCCAGCCGCGCGCGAACCTGGCCGGTGGCGGTCCGGCGATGATCCCCCGAACACCGTGCCGGTCGGTCATGTAGCCCTCCATGCTCAGCTGCTACCGCCTAGACTAGAACATGTTCTAGTCTAGGGATACTGTGCCGGGCTCCCCGCGCCGGCGCGATCGGAGGCATTCGCAGTGGGCGAGAACGTCGGAGAGGCCGTCGTCGCTCGGGTCGGCGAACTGCTGCCGGTGCTCCGGGAGCGAGCCCAGGAAACCGAGGATGCCCGCGTGGTGCCCGCCGAGTCGGTCAAGGCGCTGACCGAGGCCGGGTTCTTCCGGCTGCTGCAGCCGGCCAGGTTCGGCGGGCTCGAGGCCGACCCGTTCACGTTCCTGACCGCGGTGCGGCTGATCGCCAGCGCCTGCGGCTCGACCGGCTGGGTCTCCTCGGTCGTGGGCGTGCACCCCTGGCAGCTGGCGCTGTTCCCGCTGCAGGCGCAAGATGAGGTGTGGGGAACGGACCCGGCCACCCGGATGTCCTCGTCCTACGCGCCGACCGGCCAAGCCGAGACCGTGCCCGGCGGGCACCGCCTCAATGGCCGGTGGAGCTTCTCGTCCGGGTGCGACCACGCCACCTGGGTGCTGCTCGGCGCGATCGCCAAGGATGAGGAGGGCAACCCGGCCGACTTCCGCACGTTCCTGCTGCCCGCCAGCGACTACGCAATCGACGACGTGTGGGACACCGTCGGGCTGCGCGGCACCGGCAGCAACGACATCGTCGTCTCGGACGTGTTTGTGCCCGAGTACCGGTCGCTGTCCTTCAACGACGTGTTCCGCTGCGTCTGCCCGGGTCAGGAGGCCAACCCGGCGCCGCTGTACCGGCTGCCGTACGGGTCGCTGTTCTCTTACGCGATCACCACGCCGATCATCGGAATGGCGCTGGGCGCCTACCAGGCACACGTTGATTACCAGCGGGAACGGGTGCGTGCCTCCTACGTTGGCCAGAAGGCGGCGGAGGATCCGCACTCGCAAGTGCGGGTCGCCGAGGCCGCGGCGGAGCTTGACTCGGCGTGGCTCTCGCTCGAGCGCAACATGGCCGAGCTGATGGAGCACGCCCGCGCGGGCACGAAGATCCCGCTCCCGCTGCGGCTGCGGATCCGGCGCGACCAGGTGCGCGGCACCGGGCAGGCGATCAGGGCGGTGGACCGGCTGTTCGAGAACTCCGGCGGCCGCGCGCTGAAGCGCGGCACCCCGATCCAGCGGTTCTGGCGGGACGCGCACGCCGGCCGGGTGCACGCGATCAACGACCCGGAACGGGCGCTGTCGATGTTCGGCCGGGGCGAGTTCGGCCTGCGGATTCAGCCGGACGGCATGATTTGACCGAGACGGATTCCCCGCCCCCCACCCGCCTCCCCGGCCCTCCCCATGCCCCGTTCTCTGCCGCGGCCGCTGACTTCGACGCGACCAGCCGCTACATAGACGCGGCCGGGATGCGGCTGCACTACCACGAGGCCGCTCCGGCTGAAACGGACGAACCCCCGCCGGTGGTTGTGCTGCTGCATGGCGGCGGGCCCGGCGCGTCGGCCTGGAGCAACTTCGGCCGCAACCTGCCCGTGTTCGCGGCGCGCTTCCGCACCCTCATGATCGACCAGCCCGGCTTCGGCCGTTCCGACAAACCGCCGGTGACCGGCAACTACTTCACGTTCGCCGCCGAGGCGATGGCCGGCCTGCTCGACGGGCTCGGGATCGACCAGGTGCACCTGGTCGGCAACTCGCTCGGCGGCGGCACCGCGGCCCGCTTCGCGCTGACGTTTCCGGAGCGGGCGAACCGGATGGTGCTAATGGCTCCGGGCGGGCTCGGCCTGAACGTGTTTTCCCCGGATCCGACCGAGGGCATCAAGCGGCTGATGGAGTTCGCGGCGCCGCCGGGCCCGAGCCGGGAGAAGATGGCCGCTTTCATCCGGACGATGGTCTTTGACCAGCGGCTGGTGACCGACGAGCTGGTGCAGGAGCGGTACGCGATCGCCAGCGCGCCCGACGCCATCGCCTCGATGGCCTCGATGGGCGCCTCCTTCTTCGATCCGGCCTACGCCGACGACGGGCTGCTCTGGCGGGAGGCACACCGGCTGCGGCAGCGCGTGCTGCTGCTCTGGGGGCGCGAGGACCGGGTCAATCCGCTGGATGGCGCGCTGGTCGCGCTCAAGCAGATCCGCCGCGCCCAGCTGCACGTGTTTGGCGGCTGCGGGCACTGGGTCATGCTGGAGAAGTTCGACGAGTTCAACCGGCTCGCGCTCAGCTTCCTGGAAGGGGGCAGCCGATGACGCCGATCGCCTCGCTCGGCTACCTGCGGTTCGAGTCAGCCGACGTCCCGGCCTGGCGCGAGTTCGGCGTCAGCGTGCTGGGCATGGTCGAGGGCCGCGGCCCCGACCCGGATGCGCTGTACCTGCGAATGGATGAGTTCCCCGCCCGCCTGGTGATCCTGCCCGGCGAGCAGGACCGGCTGCTCGCCTCCGGCTGGGAGGTGCCGGGCGAGCCCGAGTTCGCCGAGGTCGCCCGGGCGCTGGACGGCGCCGGGGTCGCGGTCAAGCCGGGCACGCCGGCGGAGCTCGCCGACCGCCGGGTCGCGCAGCTGCTGCGGTTCGACGACCCGTCCGGCAACGCGCTCGAGGTCTTCTCCGGCGCGGCACTGGAACACCGGCCGGTGGTCAGCAAGTACGCGAACCGCTTCGTGACCGGCCCGATGGGCATGGGCCACGTGGTGCTGCCGGTATCCGACGGCGATGCCGCGCTGCGGTTCTACACCGAGGTACTGGCGTTCCGGCTGCGCGACTCGATGCGGATGGCGCCGGAACTTTTCGGCAAGCCCGCGGGCAGCCCGCCGCTGTGGATGCGCTTCCTCGGCTGCAACCCGCGGCACCACTCGCTCGCGCTGGCGCCGTTTCCCGCGCCCGCGGGGATCGTGCACCTGATGATCGAGGTCGCCGCGCTGGACGACGTCGGCGCCGCCATGGACAGGTGCACCCGGCGCGGCGCAACGATGAGCGCCACGCTGGGCAGGCACGCCAACGACCTGATGGTGTCGTTCTACGTGGCCACACCCGGCGGGTTCGACGTCGAGTACGGCACCGACGGCCGGCTTGTCGACGACGCAACGTGGATCAGCAGGGAGACCACCGCGATCAGCCTGTGGGGACACCGATTCGCTGCGGGCGCGCATTGACCGTGGAGCCGGAGGCAACTCAGGCCGGGCTCGAGCCGGAGCCGCGGCGGTTCCGGCAGGTCCTCGGTCACTTCTGCACCGGCGTCACGGTCATAACCGCCCTGGTCGGCGACGCCGAGCCGGTCGGGTTCGCCTGCCAGTCGTTCGCCGCGGTGTCGCTGGAGCCGCCGCTGGTGCTGTTCTGCCCGAGCCGCGCGTCGGCCACCTGGCCGCGGATCGAGCGGACCGGTCACTTCTGCGCCAACGTGCTGACCGACGGACAGCGCGAGCTGTCACGCCGGTTCGGGATCAGCGCCGCAACCGGGGCCGACAAGTTCGCCGGGCTGCGCTGGAGGGCCTGCTCTTCCGGGGGGCCGGTCCTGGACGGCGCGCTCACCTGGATCGGGTGCGCGATCCAGGCCGTGCACGAGGCCGGCGACCACTTCGTGGTGATCGGCCGGGTGATCGAGCTCGGCGAGTGCGCCCCCAACCCACCGCTCCTGTTCTACCGAGGCCGCTACGCCGCAGGGGTCAGAGCGCCCGAGGAAGGCCCCCCCGAGGTAGTCGACACCCTCCTAGCCTGGCCCCGCCACGCCGACTGGATGTAGTCTCCGGCGCACCACAGACTCCATTCCGCCCGCCATGGAAAGCTCTCTTCACGGGTTCGGTAATCACAAAACGGTCGAAATGGGGACAGCAAATGACTGAAACCCGTGAAGACTTGCGATGACCAAGGAATGGCGGGGTGGAGAGGGTGGCGGCGGACGTTCTGTGGGCGCGGCATGGGGAGAACGCCGCCAATCTGACGAGGACGCTTTCGTACCGGGTTTTTGACGGCGACCTGACCGACGTCGGCCGGCGTCAGGCGCGGGAACTGGGTGAGCGCCTCGCGGCCGGTGGCGGTGACCGGATCGGCCTGCTGGCCTGCTCGCCGCTGCGCCGGGCCAGGCAGACGGCCGACATCGTCGGGCAGCGGCTCGGGCTGCCGGTGGCCATGGAGCTCGACGACCTGCGCGAGGTCAACGTCGGCGAGCTGGACGGCCGCAGCGACGCCCAGGCGTGGGAGATCTACACCGCGGTGCTCGCCGCCTGGCGCGCGGGTGACACCCTTGCCAGGTTCCCGGGCGGCGAAAACCGCGACGAGCTGTGCGCACGGCTGCTCCGGGCGCTCACGGTGGTGGCCCGCAGCGCCGCGGCCGGGCGCTCGCCGGTCGTGGCGGACAGCGCCGTGCCGGACGGCTCGCCGGTTCTGGCGGGCAACACCGCCGCGTTGCGTGCGCTGGTCGTGGCGCACGGCGCGAACCTGCGCGCGGCCCTGCCCTGCCTGGCAGGTGAGTCCGATCCCGGCGCAGACCTGCCGACCGGCGGGGTGGCCGCGCTCCGCGTCCGCCCCAGCCGTCTTCCGGTGGTGCGGCTGGTGAGCTGGCCCGGCGCGGCACCGGGCTGACTGGGCGCTGCGGGACTACACCAACCCGGCGAACAGCTTCTCCACCGTGCAGTCGTGCACCACCTGCACGAACGAGAGCGCGGAGTGGATCGCCGAGCGTCCCGCGTTCCCCATCGGGATCACGCCGCTCACGTACTTCCGCAACTGGATCCCGGTCGGCGCCGTGCAGACCTCCAGCGGCGCCAAGGGACCGATCTCGGCGGGCCCGAACCCGACCCAGATCACGATGTTCGACGCCACCCAGACGTACCCGCTGGACAAGGTGTCAGGCCTGATCGCCGGAGGCTCCGGGTTCGTGGCGCACTGGCTCAACAGCTACTGACAGATCGGCAAGTTCACGACCGTGCAGCGGGCCGGGGGCAAACCCCGGCCCGCTGCGTGTCACTGCCAGATGGCGACCGGGTACGTACACGTAGCGGGGCCGGGCCGCCGGTTTGGCCTACGGCGCCCGCGGTGATGACGACCGTAGAATCGCCCCACTGGCAAAGGAAAAGGAGCAGCGCGATGGCACGCACGCCCGAGGAAGTGTTCGCCCACCACGCCGAGGCGCTTGTTGCCGGCGACCTGGACGAGATCGTCGCCGACTACGCCGACGACGCGGTCTTCATCACGCCCGGCGGCGCGCTGCACGGCACGGACGGCGTCCGGGCGGGGTTCACCCAGCTGCTCGCTGACGTGCCGAACGCGACCTGGCAGGTGCCGACGCAGATCTACGATGGCGACGCGCTGTTCATCGAGTGGACGGCCGACGCGGAGAAGACCAGGGTCGAGGACGGCATCGACACGTTCATCTTCCGGGACGGCCTGATCCGGCTGCAGACGGTCAGGTACTCGCTGCAGCACAAGGTCTGATCCCGCTCGCCGGGCTGGCCTGCCGGGCCACACGGGGTGCAGGATCGGAGGTGGCGCCAACCCCGTGACGGTGGCGACCAGAGAGGAACAGCCATGTCCGAAACCATGGCCTGGCCCGCCGACCGGCGGATCACGATCAAAGACCTGCAGGCAGCCACCGACCGGGGCGAGCGGTGGTCGATGCTCACCAGCTACGACGCGCTCACCGCGGGAATCTTCGAGCAGGCTGGGGTCCGCGCGCTGCTCGTCGGCGACACGAGCGCGGAGATGGTGCTCGGCTACCCGGACACGCTGCCGGTGACCATGGACCAGCTGATCACGATGGTGCAGGCCGTCGTCCGCGGCACCCGGACCGCGCTCGTGGTCGCCGACCTGCCGTTCGGCAGCTACCAGTCCGGCCCGCAGGCCGCGCTGGCGAACGCGGTGCGCCACCTGAAGGAAGGCGGCGCGCAGGCGGTCAAGCTGGAGGGCGGCCGCCGCGTCGTGCCGCAGGTGCAGACGCTGACCGGGGCGGGCATCCCGGTGATGGGCCACCTCGGGCTGACGCCGCAGAGCGTGAACGTGCTCGGCGGCACGCGGCGGGTCCAGGGCCGCGGCGACGCGGGCGAGGAACTGCTCGCCGACGCCACCGCGCTGGAACGCGCGGGCGCGTTTGCGGTTGTGCTCGAGTCGGTGCCGGCCGACCTGGGCCGGCGCGTGTCAGAGGCGCTGCGCGTGCCCACCGTCGGCATCGGCGCCGGCCCGCACTGCGACTCCCAGATCCTGGTCTGGCAGGACATGGCCGGCCTCACCACCGGCAGGCTGCCACGGTTCGTCAAGCAGTACGCCGACACCTCCGGGGGGCTGCTGGACGCGGCCAGCCGGTACGCCGCCGACGTGACCGCCGGCCGGTACCCAGACCAGGCACACAGCTATGCGTAACGGCCCCTTGTACGACACCATCGGGCACACCTACCCGGTGACGCGCCGCACCGAGCCGCGCATCGCCGCGCAGATCTGGGCGCCGCTCGGCGACGCCCGCACGGTGCTGAACGTCGGCGCGGGCACCGGGTCCTACGAGCCGCCGGACCGCGACGTCACCGCGGTGGAGCCGTCGGCCGTCATGCGCGCGCAGCGGCCGCCGGGCGCGGCGCCGTGCCTGTCCGCCCGGGCGGAGCAGCTGCCGTTTGCCGACAACGCGTTCGACGCCGCGATGGCCGTGCTGTCCGACCACCACTGGGCCGATCCGATCGCCGGCCTGCGAGAGCTGTGCCGGGTCGCCCGCCGCGTCGTGGTGTTCCAGTTCGACGCCGCCGACACCGGCCGGTTCTGGCTCACCCGGGACTACCTGCCGGAGTTCGCGCGGCTCGTGTCCGGGGGCCCGACGCTCGCCGAGCGGGCCCGCGCGATCGGCGCCCGGATGGAGCCGGTGCCGATCCCCTGGGACTGCGTCGACGGCTTCTTCCACGCCTACTGGCGCCGCCCGGAGGCCTACCTGCTGCCCGAGGTCAGGCGCGGCACGTCGGTGTGGGCCCTGGTAGGCGCGGAGGCCGAGCACCGGGCGGTCACGAACCTGCGCGCCGATCTCCACTCGGGTTATTGGCCTGAACGTAACGCCGACGTGCTGGCCAGCGACACCGCGGAACTCGGCGCCCGGCTGCTGGTGGCCTGAGGTGGCTCGCGGTCTCGCGGCGCGGGACGAGCTCGAGGCGGTCGTGCGCGTCGCGTTCGGGCCCGGCCGCAGGCTGGCCGCGGTGCGCCGGCTCCGCGGCGGCAGCAAGAAGGGCGTCTACCGGCTGTCGCTCGACGACGGCCGGTCGGTGATCGGCTATGTCTGGGCCGCGGCGGAAAACTACTGGCCAGCGCCGCGCGGCCCGGCGGCCGACCAGGAGCCGTTTGGTGAGGCCTCGGGGGCCGACCTGTTCGAGGCGGGCTTGATGTTCTTCGACGTCGAGTGGGAACACGTGTTCTTGCGGCTGCGCTTCGGTGAGCACTACCGGTCGCTGCGTGAAGACGGGCTCGACGAGGAGCGGCTGCGGTTCTACCGTCTCGCGATGCACCTGTCGCTGATCGCGGGCCCGCTGCGGCTGCTCGACGGCGACTTTCCCGACCGGGATCCGATGCTGCGGATCGCGGAATACAACATTGGCAAGGCGCTCGAGTTCGTGCGCTAGCGCCGCTGCCTATCCGGGCTGCCTTGGGCTGTCCGGAGCGACGCGGTAGTGGTAGCCGTGGTGGTCGGCGAAGCCGGCCTGCCGGTACAGCCTCCTCGCGGCGGAGTTGTCGTCCAGGACCTGCAGGTAGAGGCTGGCGGCGCCATGGTCCGCCGCTGCCGCGGCCAGCGCGCCGGTGATCGCGCGGCCGAGCCCGCGCCGCCGGCGGGCCGGGTCCACCTCCACCGCCGTCAGGCCGGCCCAGCCGTCCGCCACCGCCACCCGCCCGACCGCGATCGTGCGGCCGGCCTCGCGCACCGACGCGAACCGCTGCCACGGCGCGGACACCAGGAGCGTGCGCGCGATCGGCGGCAGCGGCAGGCCGCGGAACCGGTACCGGTCCAGCCACGGTTCATCGGGCTCCGCGTCCAGGTCGACGCGCACGGCCGCGGCCGCGTCCGCCGTGGCGTCCGCCACCGCCGCTGACGCCGCGGTCATCACGGTTGCAGCGCCGGCCCGCGCCGGCCAGCCGAGCCCGGCGAGCACCCGGTCCACCGGGCTGACGCGCGGATCGCCGATGGGGTAGGCGATCGAGACCAGCGCGGGCAGGCCGCGCGCGGTGTACCAGCGGCTGACCTCGGCGGCCGCGTCGGCGAGCGGCATGCCAGGGTCCCCGCTCGCGAGCGCGCTGTTCGCCCGCCCGGTGAAGCCGCCCGCCGCGCGCAGCAGCCAGCCCGGGCCCCCCATCCACCTCGCCTGCCCTCTCCAATCCCCCTTCATCCTGGTCTCCTCCGGCGCCCGCCAGCCTCCGGCCGCAGCCTCCTCGAGGTCTCGGATTGAGATCGTCATCGGTGCCGGCCTCCATTCGGGCGATGATGGCCATGATGGCAAGGAGGGCTTCGATGGCAGCCAACGGTTCTCCCGCGGGTCTGGTCGACTACCAGATGTTCATCAACAACAAATGGGTCGACGCGCAGTCGGGCGAGACCTTCGATTCGGTGAACCCCTACACCGGGACCGCCTGGGCCCGGGTGCCGCGCGCGTCGGCGCCGGACGTGGACGCCGCGGTCCAGGCCGCTCGCCAGGCCTTCGACGACGGGCCGTGGGACCGGCTGACCGGCGCCGAGCGGGGACGTCCAGCGTGCGCACCGGATGGCCAGGGGCCTGCGCGCGGGCACGGTCTGGGTAAACGCCTACCGCGCGGTCGGCCCGATGGCGCCGTTCGGCGGGTTCAAGGCGAGCGGCTTCGGCCGGGAGAACGGGCTCGCGGCGATCGACGAGTACACCGCGCTGAAGACGGTGTGGGTGGAACTGAGCGGCGCCAGCCGGGATCCGTTCAAGCTCGGCTGAGCCTGAGCGCCGCCTGCGCGCTCGCCGGTGGGCCCGGTCAGGAGTGCACGACGTCGCTGTGGTGGCAGAAGTGCACCCTCGCGGCGCCGGCCTTCCGGATCCGCGCCAGCGAGTTTCGCCACGCCACCGGGTCGCTCGCCTGGCCATCCGGCAGCTCCTCGTCGGGCGCGCCCTGGTACAGCTGCGGCGTGTAGGCGGCGTCCCCGATCAGCACGTCGGGGCCGCCGTCGCCGGACTGGACCACGACGCACTGATGACCCACGGTGTGCCCGGGCGTCGTGATCACCGAAAGGCCGGGCAGCACCTCGGCGTCGCCGTCGAGCAACTCAAACTGCGCGTCCATGAAGCCGAACCAGTCGTACAGCTCCCGCGCCTCCCGCTTGGCTCGTTCCACCTCGGCCCGCTGCACGTAGAACGGGGCGTGCGGGAACACGGCGTTCTGCCCGCAATGGTCGAAGTGCAGGTGCGTGTTGATCACGAGGCCGATGTCGCCCGGGGTCATGTCGAGCTCGGCGAGCGCGTCAGCGGCCGTGCGGTTGACGACTCGCCAGTCGCTGAGTACCTCGTCCGGGCCGCCGACGCCGGTGTCCACCAGCACCGCGCCGCCCGGGTGGGTGACCACGTAACCGTGCACCGGCCATTGCGTCCCGTCGAGCCCGCGCAGCTTCGCCAGCTGCAGCCGCTTGACCTCCAGCGCCATCGGCGACCGCCTTCCAGACGTGTGCCCGCGGCGATCTGCCAGCGGGCACCTCATCGTCGCAGCATCCGGGCGCCGCGGTCCAATAGAGGCATGTGCACCGCGATCGTGAGCGTCGACCCCGATGGCCCGTTGCTGCTTGCCGGAGTTCGCGATGAGCTCGCCGACCGAGCCTGGGAGCCCCCTGGCCGGCACTGGCCGGATCACCCAGGGCTGATCGGCGGCCGGGACCTGCAGGCCGGGGGGACGTGGCTGGCCGTGGCGCCAGCGACGCCCCGGGTGACCTGCGTCCTGAACGCCCGGGGCCGGATGGCGCCGGAAGGGTCGCGTCGGACCAGGGGCACCCTGCCGCTGCAGGCCGTCGAGCACGGGAAGCTCGAGCGGGCCGGGCTCGCCGACTTCGACCCGTTCCACCTGCTGATCGCCGAGCTGGGACGGGCCGTGCTTTACAGCTGGGACGGCGCAGAGCTTGACGAGCGCGAGCTGCCGGCCGGCCTGCACGTCGTGGTGAACAGCGGCCTGGACGGCGAGCTTCGGGGCGCCATGGATCATGAGCGCGCACGCATCGAGCACTTCCTGCCGCGGCTTCGCGGCGCGCAGCGCCCGGCGCCGCGGCCTGGCGATCCGGTCTCGGTTGCCTGGGGAGCCTGGCTGCCGCTGCTGGACGGCGACGGCCTCGGCCCCGAGGACCCGCGTGCGCTTATCGTGCGGCGCGACCTCGGCGACGGCCGGATCTGGGGGACCACGTCGATCTCGCTGGTCGCGCTGTCGCGAGCCGGGCTGCGGTACGACTTCACCGCCGCCCCCGGCGACCCGGAGGCCTGGCGGCCGGTGCCGGTCTAGCCCGCCGCGACGTCCTAGCCGGTGCAGCCCGCCGCCACGTCGCTGACCTCTTTGCTCCAGTAGCTGGGCAGCGCGCTGTAAGGATCGGGCGACCCGGCCAGGTTGGTCACGAACAGGCTGCCTCGAACGCCACCACGACGTTGCCGACCGACATGTAGCCCCGGGCCGGGTAGGCGCCGACGTTCAGCCAGATCACCGAGCCGGGGTTGACCGTGTGGATGTAGCTGGCCAGCTTCTTGTAATAGCCGAGCTCGCCGATGCCATTGGCGGCCAGGTCAAGGAACATGCCGTTGACCTTGTACCAGGCCTTGTAGTTTTTGGCGTCCGCCTCGCCCTGGGCGGCCGGGCGCTGTCC
Source organism: uncultured Actinomycetota bacterium (assembly GCA_963778075.1). Taxonomy (GTDB): domain Bacteria; phylum Actinomycetota; class Actinomycetes; order Streptosporangiales; family Streptosporangiaceae; genus JASHPR01. Next base: position 235,962 of record CAVZTJ010000004.1, read on the forward strand.
GTACTCGGTCGACGAGTAGCCGAGAACGGTGATGCCCGCCTTCTCCGCCCGCTTGGCGAGCGACTGGAAATGCGGCACCGCTGCCGTGCCGGCGCCGGTGCCGGTCACCAACCCCCACCATTTCCGGCCCATAACGCAGCCGATGGCTAACAGGGCAGGGGAATCATCTCGCAACACGCCCCGGTCCGAGCAGAAATGAGCGATCCGGCCCGTGATGACCTTGGCACAAAAGCAGTAGACATGGGACACTGCGGTGGTCTAGTTGCCGGTAAAGGATGCAGATGATCATGGCTCGGCCCGCGGAGAGCTCCGGTCCTGCCGGCGGCCATCCGGCAGCTCGTGTCGTCGGGCTGCCCGGTATTGGACCCACGGTGCCGCGCAGGCTTCTCGGCGCCCAGTTGCGGCGGCTGCGCGAAGAGCGCGGCATCACGCTCGAGGACGCCGGAGAGGTGATCAGGGCGTCCGGTTCCAAGATGAGCCGGCTGGAGACTGGCCGGGTCGGCTTCAAGGATCGTGACATCGCCGACCTGCTCACCTTCTACGAGGTCACCGACGAGCAGCAGCGCGCCGCGCTGCACCAGCTCGCCCGCGGCGCGAGTTCGCACGGCTGGTGGCACGACTACTCCGACGTGATGCCGGCGTGGTTCGAGTCCTACGTCGGCCTGGAAGAGGCTGCGGTCAGCATCCGGACGTATGAGATCCAGTTCGTGCCCGGTCTCCTGCAGACCGAGGACTACGCTCGCGCGGTCACCCTGCTCGGCCATGACGGGGAGCCGTCCGAAGAGATCGAGCAGCGGGTGGCGCTGCGGATGGGCCGCCAGGCGCTGCTGACCGGCCCGCACCCAACGCACTTGTGGGCGGTGCTGGACGAGGCGGTGCTGCGCCGTCCGGCCGGGCGCCCCGGCGTGATGCGCCGTCAGCTGCAGCAGATCCTGCAGGCCGCCGAGCGCCCCAACGTCACCATCCAGGTCATCCCGTTCTCCGCGGGAGCCCACGCTGCCGCCGGCGGCCCGTTCAGCATCCTTCGCTTCGCCGAGCGTGATCTGCCGGACGTCGTCTACCTCGAGCAGCTCACCAGCGCGCTGTACCTCGACAAGCGCGAGACCGTCGATCACTACATGGCGGTGATGGAGCGCCTGTGCCTGGAAGCGACGCCCGCCGCCGCCACGGCCAAGATCATCAACGCCATCCTCAGGGACGGCTGACCCGGGTCTACGGCTTCCTCGCCATCCTGCACGACGCGGTCACGCTGACCAGCGAACCCGGCCACCCTGTTATGCCCGGCTGAGCTACAGGCGCTCGAGGATTGTGGCGGTGGCCATCGCACCCCCGGCGCACATGGTGATCAGCGCCGTGGACGCGTCCCGCCGTTCCATCTCGTGCACGGCCGTCGTGATCAGGCGGGCGCCGGTGCTGCCAACCGGATGACCGAGCGCTATGGCCCCGCCGTTGACATTCACCCGTTCCGGATCGGGCTGGTGCACGCTCATCCAGGACAGCGCGACCGAAGCGAACGCCTCGTTGACCTCGAACAGGTCGATGTCGCCGAGCACCATGCCGCTGCGCTTGAGCACCCGCTCGGTGGCCGCGACTGGCCCGTCGAGGTGGTAGTAGGGCTCGGCGCCGACGAGGCACTGGGCGACGATCCGGGCCCGCGGCCGCAGGCCGAGCGCCCCGGCCCGGTCGGCGTCGAGCAGCAGCACCGCGGCGGCGCCGTCCGAGATCTGCGAGGACGTGCCAGCCGTGTGCAGACCGTCCTCGAGCACCGGGCGGAGCTTGCCCAGCGCCTCCAGGCTGGTCTCACGCAGACCCTGGTCCCGGTCGACGGTGCCGGACTCCCCGGTCGGCTGGTGGTCAGCGTCCAGGACCGGGGCCGTGACCGGGACCACCTCGCGGTCGAACCGCCCGTGCGCCCAGGCGAGCTGGGCCAGGGTCTGCGAGCGCAGGCCGAAGCGGTCGATCTGGCCACGGTCGAGGCCGCGCCGCTTCGCGATGCGCTCCGCGGCGAGGTACTGGTTCGGCAGGTCGATGTCCCATGAGGCCGGCCTGGGCGAGCCGGACTCGGTCCCCACGTTCGCCCGCAGCGGCACCCGGCTCATCGCCTCCACGCCGCAGGCGATGCCCGCCTCGATGGCGTCGGCCGCGATGAGCCCGGCCACCAGGTGAGCGGCCTGCTGCGCCGAGCCGCACTGGGCGTCGAGAGTCTGGCAGCCCGCCTGGTATGGCAGTCCCGCGTGCAGCCAGGCGGTGCGGGTGATGTTGTTCGACTGCTCGCCCGCCTGGGTCACGCAGCCGCCAACCACCTGCTCGACCTCGCCGGGGTCGATGCCGGCCCGGTCCACCAGGGCGCGCTGCGCACAGCCGAGGATCTCGGCCGCGTGCAGTCCGGCGAGCACCCCGCCGCGCTTGCCGATCGGGGTCCGGACCGCTTCCACGATCACCGCGTTGCCCACCGCCCGCTCCTCTGCGCTCGCCGATGTTCATCGTAGAACGTGTTGCAATCAGCCCCGCGGGACATTCCGCAACGCCACGCAGCGTGATTCAATCAAACTAGAACACGTTTCAGTTCAGAGCGCTAGCGGAGGCAGTCGTGACTGAGCCCAACATCCCGCCGGGCTTCGACTTCACCGACCCTGACATGTACGCCGACCGCCTGCCCATGGACGAGTTCGCCGAGTTGCGGCGCACGGCCCCGGTGTGGTGGAACAGAAAGGCGCGGGGCGTGGGCGGATTCGACGACGAGGGCTACTGGGTGGTCACCAGGCACGCCGACGTCGTGGCGGTCTCCAGGGACAACGACAACTATTCCACCTGGGAGAACACCGCGATCATCCGCCATCAAGACGGCGCTTCCCGGGAGCAGATCGAACTGCAGCGGTTCGTCATGCTCAACATCGATCCGCCACAGCACACCAAGCTGCGCGGCATCGTCTCGCGGGGTTTCACCCCTCGGGCCATCAACAACCTGCGCTCGGCGCTGTCGGCCCGGGCGGAGCGGATCGTCGCCGATGCCATCGCGAGCGGCAGCGGCGACTTCGTCACCGACGTGGCAGCCGAACTGCCGCTGCAGGCGATCGCTGAACTGGTCGGCGTGCCCCAGGACGACCGCCGCAAGGTCTTCGACTGGTCGAACGACATGGTTGGCTACGACGACCCTGAGTACGTTGGCGACCCGGCGGCCGCCGCGGCCGAACTCGTCGGCTACGCGATGGTGATGGCCGAGGACCGCCGGCAGTGCCCGAGGGACGACATCGTCACCAAGCTCGTGAACGCCCAGGTCGACGGCGGGGAACTGTCATCGGACGAGTTCGGCTTCTTCGTGATCCTGCTCGCCGTGGCGGGCAACGAGACCACCCGCAACGCGATCTCGCACGGGATGCACGCGTTCCTGGAGAACCCCGGCCAGTGGGAGCTGTTCAAGGCCGAGCGGCCGGACACCGCGGCCGACGAGATCGTGCGGTGGGCGACCCCGGTCACGGTGTTCCAGCGCACCGCGCTGGCCGATACCACCCTGGGCGGGCAGCAGATCGCCGCCGGGCAGCGCGTCGGCCTCTTCTACCGGTCGGCCAACTTTGACGAGGAGGTCTTCGACCATCCCGAGCGGTTCGACATCCGTCGCAGCCCCAACCCGCACCTGGGCTTCGGCGGCAGCGGGGCGCACTTCTGCCTCGGTGCCAGCCTCGCCCGGCTGGAGATCGACCTGATCTTCAACGCGATCGCCGATCACATGCCGGGCATCCGGCTGGCCGGTGAGCCGCGGCGGCTGCGCTCGGGCTGGCTCAACGGCATGAAGCGGCTCCCGGTCCAGTACTGCTGAGGCGGCGCCGCGGCCGTGGCGGCCGCCCGCCGGGCGGCCCGGCGGGCCAGCCGGATGTTCGTCCAGGTGATCAGCGGGGTGCCCACCGCCGTGGGCGGCCACCCAGGCGATCGGTGATCCCGGAAAGTTGACCACGAGCAGCGCCGTGACCAGCGAAATGTAGGAGCCGCACATCAGGCTGACGTGCAGTTGCAGCCAGCCACGAGGCTGGTGCCGTCGTGCCCACCAACCGCCGAGTGCCGCGGCCCACGTCAGCGCCGCGATCACGCCAAGCCGCCACAGGCTTGGCTTGACGATGACCCATCGACAGCCACCGGCCGATGCACGAGCAGCGCCTCGCCGCCTACCGGGAGCTGGCCGCGTCCGGTGGCCTTGATCGTTACCAGCGGGCAACGCTCGGCTCGGCTTGCACTATGAGCAGGCCGTGCTCGCCTGGATGGACGAGCTGCCCGCGCTGCTTACCCAGGCGGTTCCGTGAAGGCATCGTGGACGGCCCTGGCCTGCTGCGCCATGTCTTCAATGTCGGCGATGCCGTGCTCATGAGCGGCGCTGCGGGCGAGCGCGTCGAGGTGCTGGCCGTGGAGTTCGGCGAGCATGGCCGCCTGCCGCCAGTCCCGGTAGGCGCCGTCCGCCTGACCGACCACCTTGGCGTAGCGTTCCAGCGCCTCGATCCTGGCGGCAATGCTGGATTCCGCGAGATGCGCCGCCTCGTCCTGCCGGCCGAGCAGCGCGGCGGCGGGGCCAGCGTCCGTCGTGCGAAGCTCTGCCCGCCTGGCACGGAGCCGAGCCTGCTCGCGCAGGGCCACGGCCACGTCCCATTCCTGCCCGGCCAGTGCCGCGCTCACCGCGGCCTGGTCCAGCAGGTCGTCGCGGCACACCGCCGACGAGGTGACGGCGTCGATCGCGTCCTGCGTGCGCCGCAGCAGCGCCCGGGGGCAGCGCGCGGCACAGGGACGGATGCCGGGCCGGCATCCTCAGCCGGGCGTCGCGGCGACCACCCACATGGAGAAGTACTGGGAGCCGCCACCGTACGCATGGCCGAGCGCCACGGCGGCCCCGGGCACCTGATGGGCGCCGGCCTTGCCCATCACCTGCAGCGCCGACTCGGCGAAGCGCAGCAGACCGGAGGCCCCGATCGGGTTGGAGCTGAGCACCCCGCCCGACGGGTTGACCGGGAGCTTGCCGCCGATCTCAGTCTCTCCGGCCTCGGTGAGCCGCCACCCGTCGCCGGACGCGGCGAAGCCGAGGTTTTCCAGCCACATCGGCTCGAACCAGGAGAACGGGACGTAGATCTCGGCGACGTCGATCTGCTCCAGCGGATTGCTGATACCTGCCTGCCGCCACAGCGCCGCCGCGGCATCCGCGCCGGCCCGGGGGTTCACGTGGTCCTTGCCCGCGAACATCGTCGGCTCGGTGCGCATCGCGGTGGCCCGGATCCAGGCCACGGGGTGGCCGTCGGCCTGAGCCGCCTCGGCAGCGGCCTGGTCGCCGATGACCACGGCGCACGCGCCGTCCGATGACGGGCAGGTCTCGTCGTACCGGACCGGGTCCCACAGCATCGGCGAGGCCAGAACCTTCTCCAGCGTGATGTCGGCCTGCTGCAGGTGGGCATACGGGTTCAGGCTCCCGTTGCGCCGGTCCTTGACCGCGACCATCGCGCCGATGTGCCCCGGTGCGCCGCTGCGGCGGATGTAGGAGCGGATGTGCGGGGAGAAGTAGCCGCCGGCCCCGGCCAGCACCGGCATGCTGAACGGCGGGGTGATCGACAGCGCCCACATGGCGTTCGACTCGGACTGCTTCTCGAACGCGACCGCGAGCACCCGGCGGTGCAACCCGGCCTGGACCAGGCTGGTCGCCACGAGCCCCGTCGCGCCGCCGACCGAGCCGGCAGTGTGCACCCGCAGCAGCGGCTTGCCCACGGCGCCGAGCGCGTCGGCAAGGTAGAGCTCGGGCATCATCACGCCCTCGAACAGGTCGGGCGCCTTGCCTACCACGACGGCGTCGATATCGCCGGCGGCGGTGCCCGCGTCGGCGAGCGCCCGGTCCACCGCCTCTCGGCACAGCCCGGCGATCGAGACGTCCGTCCGCTTCGAGCGGTGACGCGTCTGGCCAACGCCGAGGACAGCTGCCCGCTGCTTCACCATGTCTCCTGTTCGCTCACGGCCCCTGCTCGCCTGCAGGCCCGCGCTGCCCCCTCCGGCTCGCTCACCGCGCCTCCATCACGCAGATGAGGTTCTGCTGCAGCGCGGGGCCGCTGGTGGCGTGGGCGAGCGCGCGGCCCGCGCCGCCGGACATGATCTCCTGTGCGGCCCACCCGATCCGGGCCAGCCCAGCGGCGAACATGGGATTGCCGCAGAGCACGCCGCCGGACGGGTTGACGCGGACGTCGTCACCGAGGCCGAGCGCGCCGCGCAGCAGGATCTCCTGATGGGTGAACGGCGCGTGCAGCTCGGCGGTGTCGACGCCCACGGCTCCCGCCGCACGCGCGGCCTCGGCCGCCGACGGCGCCGCGGTAAGGTCCCGTGCCCCGAGCGCGGCCGAGTCGATCCGGTGCTCGAACCCGGTGATCCAGGCGGGCCGCTGGCACAGTTCGCTGGCCCGCTCCGCCGAGGCCAGGATCACGACCGCGGCGCCGTCGCCGACCGGCGCGCAGTCGTGCGCGCGGAGCGGGTCGGCGACGTAGGGCTGGCCGAGCAGTTTCTCTGCGGAGACCTCGCCGGACAGCTGCGCCCGCTGGTTTGCGACCGCGGCGGCCCGGTTGCGCGCGGCGACGTGGGCCATCTCGGCCTCGCTCCACAGCCCGGCCTCGATCCCGAGCCTGGCCTGCAACGCCGCGATGCTCACCGAGTCCGGCCACAGCGGCGCCAGCAGGTACGGGTCGAGCTGCAGTGCGAGCACCCGCCGCAGGTCGCCAGCGGATGACTTGCCGAACCCGTATGCCAGCGCGATGTCCGCGTCGCCGATGAGGATCTTCACCCAGGCCTCGTAGAGCGCCCAGGCGGCGTCCATCTCCACGTGCGACTCGGCGACCGGCGGGACCGCGCCGATCGCGTCGACCGCCGAGACGAACGAGAACGCCCGGCCGGCCAGGTAGTCCGACGAGCCGGAGCACCAGAAGCCGATGTCGTCCTTGGTCAGGCCCGTGCTCTGCAGCACCTCGGCGAAGATCGGCACGAGCATCTCGACCCCGTTGGTGGTGCCCGCGCCCTCTCGCTCAACGGGAGACTGCGCAAAGCCGATGACGGCGACGTCGGTCACGGTTGGACGTCCTTTACAGATGGTGCGCGTAGGTCTGATAAGGCGCGTCCGGCTCCCCGGTCGGACGGAAGTGGTCGATGTTCTCCAGCGTCGTTCCCCATTCCTCGCGCGGCTTCCACTCCGCCCGCACCCGCATCCCCATCCGGACCTCGTCGGGGTCACAGCCCAGGATGAGATGCTGGAACGGGATGTCGGCCCCGTCCAGCAGCACCGCCGCAGCCACGTAGGGCGCGGAAACCCGCTGCCCGGGGTAGTCGACGTTGACCACGCAGAACGTGGTCACGATGCCGCGGTCGGGCAGCTCCACCTCGTCGGCGGTCGGCACGCCGTCGGTAGGGCAGGCCCCGCGTGGCGGGATGTAGACCTTGGCGCAAACCGGGCAGCGCTGCGCCAGCAGCCGCCCGTCGGCCAGCCCGCGCAGGAACCGGCTCTCCTCGGGCGACGCCGTGTGCTCGTAGTGCAGCCGCACCGGCGCGCTCATCATCGCCACCGGCGCCTGCTGCCCGGCCTCGTCCGCCATTGTCTCGCCCGATTCCCGGGCGCCGGTCGAGGGCTCGAAGCAGACGATGTCGCGGATGTCCCCGACCCTCTGCTCGGCCCACCGCGGCCTGACCCGCATCCCCGTCCGCATCGCGGCGGCCGAGCCCGCGTCGACGGCGTGCAGCATCGCGGTGTCCGCGCCGTCCAGCCGGATCAGCGCCCACCCGAACGGCTGCGCCAGCGGTTGGCCCTCGAGCGGCTGCGGCGCCCACGACCAGGTCGTGACGGTGCCCTCGGGGCCGACCGGAACCAGATCGTCCGGCGGGTCGAACGTCACCGGGTCGAACTCGAACGGCGGGGCATATACCCGGCCGTCGGCGCTGCGCGAGCCGAGGATCCGCCGGTTGGCCAGGGCGGCCATGAACCGGCTCAGCGTCGGGCCGAGCGAGCGGGTGTAGTCGAACCCGATCTCCAGGGGTGCGCGCAGCGGCTGGGTCACGGTTCAGAGTGAAACATGTTTCGTTGCTACCCGGCAACAACCGCAGGCTAGCCCGCTGGTTCTAGTCGCGCCGAACGTAGAACGTGTTCTAGATTTGTGACCGCTCCGTGTGGCGGCCCGGCACGTCAGCGGGGTAGGTGGGGACAGAACCCGGACCACGCCAGCCAACGGCGATGACCAATGTCTGCCCTCTGAGAGCTGACCCCGCCGGTTAGTCGGATGACTGTGCTGCCGCATAGGCGGTGGGGGTCTTGCCGATGATGGCCCGGAAGTCCCGGCTGAGATGAGCCTGGTCGGCATATCCGAGGTCGGCGGCCACGGTCGCCCACGACACCTGCTGGCCGTCTTTGACAGCCTCGGCCGCATCGATCAGCCTGTATCTCCGCAACACCCATACCGGCGGGACGCCCGCATACTCGAGGAACAGCCGCTGCAACTGTCGAGGGCCGATCTCTGCGCTGTCACAGAGGTCGACCAGCCGGCGCAACGATCGGTTGGTTTCGGCCAGCCGTGCCACCTCGGCCACTTGGCGGGCGAGGTGGACCCGTTGCGGGTCTGCCCGGACGGCCAGTTCCTCCAGGACGTTAACCAGGACCTTGACCCGAGATTCCTGGTCCGGTTGGGCGGTGATGTGCTCGATCAGTTTGGCCTCGTCGAGGTCCAGTGCCACTCCGAGCGGGACGACGTGATCGGCGAACGCGGACGCGGCGTGGGTAGTGAACGCGCCCAGGCCGCCTGGAGTGGTCATAGCGGCAACTGCCCACCCCCGTCCCTTTAGAGTCCGGGAGCTCAGGCTCCGGGCGACGCCATTAAGGCGCGCCTCGATCTGTCCCCGGCCGTTGATCTCATCGCTGGCATCGGGGTGTCCAACACTGAGGTTGCTACCGGGATGGGTGAGCACTTGCTGGGTATGGACGACACCGCCGGGCAGGTTCCAGGCCACCGCCCAGAAGCGATCGACCAGTCCCCTTAGGGTCTGGCCGACCGGGTAGCGGGTGAGGCTCACCCGCTGACGCAGTAGCCCGGGATCGAGGATCCCTCGGCTGTCCTTCTCGACCGGCTTCGGCCCGGTGACGCCCACCTTCTTGACCCTAACCACGCCGGCGGGTCGAACGGGCATGGGCGCAGCATCGTAACGGCAGCCGGACGCTGAGCGGCCGGAACTCACAGCTCCCACGACTCGCCGCCGGGACCGGGCGGCATCGCACGCTGCGTCGCCGCGCCGGCCAGGCGGTCGGCCTCGGCCTGCGCCCGCGCGGTTTCTGCCTGCCAGTAGCGGACCTTGCGCTGCATCCGCTCCTGGGAGCGTGAGACCAGGGCCAGCGTGATGACCATGGTCACGCACCAGCCGAGAAGCAGCCCCATGATCACGCCGGCCACCACGACGATGCCGGTCACGGCTCCAACTCCATGATCTTCTCCGATGCTGACGAGGCGGGGATGAGAGTTCCCCAGCCCTTCGACCGGGACGAGGGGCTGGTGCAGGCCCGGGGCGTGGTTTACGATGTCTTGCTGGAGGTCAACTTCCAACGATCTACAGTCGATTGTTCAACAATTATTGTTAACCAAGGAGTAGCCGTGGTCAAGGTCTGGGAGCCGGGTCAGCGAGGGGACATGTCCGATCTCCCCTCGCTGCAACCGCTGCCGACGGCGGCAGAGCGAGCAGCGGATGTGATCAGGGAAAACGTCTTCGAGGGTCGCTTCACGCCGGGCACCCCGCTGCCGGAGGCGGCGCTGTCGGCCGCGCTTCAGATCTCCCGGAACACGGTCAGGGAGGCGTTCCGGACGCTGACGGCCGAGCATCTGCTCACCCATGAGGCGCACAAGGGCGTCATGGTGCGCGAGCTGACCACCGATGACGTGCACGACATCTACAAGCTGCGCCGCATGTTCGAGCTCTCCGCCTTCGACCTGGCCATCGAGACCCAGCAGAAGCTGGACGTTACCGAGATCGGCAAGGCCGTGGTCGAGGCCGAGCTGCTGGCATCGGATGGGCGGTGGCTGGAGGTGGGGACCGAGAACCTGAGATTCCACGAAGTGATCGTCGGCATTCACCGGAGCGCTCGGGTCTCGGAGGTCTTCCGGCGGCTCATGACCGAGCTGCGCCTGGGCTTTCTCGCCGTTAGCGATCCGGCAGCCTTCCACGGCGCCTTCCTTGCCCGCAACCGCACGATCCACGGGGCCATGACAAGGGGCGAGTTGCGCGACGCGCAGGCAGAACTCGCCGCCTACCTCGTCGATGCCGAGAATCTTGTCGTCAAGGCGATCCAGGGATAGTCACATGAACGAGCATGCAGGGGGATGGGGAGGCGGGCGGGGCGGCCGCTGGCAGTTCTGGATCGATCGGGGCGGCACGTTCACCGACGTGGTGGCCAGACTGCCTGATGGCACCATCGTCACGCACAAGCTGCTCTCGGAGCCAGTTCAGGGGGATGGGGAGTACACCGACCCTGCCGTCGCCGCGATCAGGCACTTGCTCGGGGTGGGCCCGGCCGAACCGATCCCCGGCAGCGAGATCGAGGTGGTCCGGCTCGGTACCACGGTCGGCACGAACGCCCTGCTTGAGCGCAAGGGTGAACCGACCGTGCTGGTCATCACCCGCGGCTTCCGCGACGCGCTGCGCATCGCGTACCAGAACCGGCCACGGCTGTTCGACCGCCAGATCGTCCTGCCCGAGCTGCTCTACTCACGGGTTGTCGAGGCCGGGGAGCGGGTGGCGGCCACAGGAGAGGTACTGGTCCCGCTGGACGAGGAGGACACCGGCCGGTCGCTGCGCGCGGCCTATCAGGACGGGTTCCGTTCGCTAGCCGTCGTTTGCCTGCACGGCTATCGCTTTCCCGGCCACGAACAGCGGATCGGGGAGATCGCGAGGCGGATCGGATTCACCCAGATTTCGCTGTCCCATGAGACCAGCCCGCTGATGAAGCTGGTGTCGCGCGGCGACACCACGGTCGCCGACGCTTACCTCTCCCCGATACTGAGCCGCTACGTGAACCAGGTCACCGACGAACTGAGCGGCGTGCGGCTGCAGTTCATGCAGTCGAGCGGAGGGCTGACCGACGCCCGCACGTTCCGTGGCAAGGACTCGATCCTGTCCGGGCAGGCCGGCGGGATCGTGGGCATGGCCCGGACGTCGGCGGCGGCCGGGTTCGGCAAGGTCATCGGCTTCGACATGGGTGGCACCTCCACCGACGTGTCGCACTACGCCGGCGAATACGAACGGCAGTACGAGACCCAGGTGGCCGGGGTCCGCATGCGCGCCCCCATGCTCAGCATCCACACGGTCGCCGCGGGCGGCGGGTCGCTCCTGCACTTCGACGGCGGGCGGTACCGGGTCGGCCCGGACTCCGCGGGGGCGAATCCGGGTCCGGCCGCGTACCGCCGTGGCGGGCCGCTGACGGTCACCGATGCGAACGTCATGCTCGGCCGGATCCAGCCCGACCACTTTCCGCACGTGTTCGGCCCGGGCGGTGACCAGGCACTCGACGCCGACGTGGTGCGAAAGCGCTTCGCCGTGCTCGCCGGACAGATCGGCGACGGGCGCAGCCCCGAGGAGGTGGCGGCCGGCTTCCTGGAGATCGCGGTAGCGAACATGGCGAACGCGATCAAGAAAATCTCGGTGCAGCGCGGCTACGACGTCACCGAATACGCGCTCGCGACGTTCGGCGGGGCGGGGGGCCAGCACGCCTGTGCTGTCGCCGACGCCCTGGGCATGACGAGCATCCTGATCCACCCGCACGCCGGGGTGCTCTCGGCTTACGGCATGGGCCTGGCCGACGTCACCGCGATGCGAGAGGCGGCCGTGGAGGTGCCGCTGACCGACGGCGCCGGGCCTGGTCTGCGGGCCGCGCTCGACCGGCTCGACGCCGCGGCCAGGGCGGAGCTGACCGGCCAGGGCGTCCCCGCCGGGAGAATCCGTGCGGCCCGCCGAGTGCACCTGCGGTATGACGGCACCGACACCGCGCTCGTCGTTCCGGCCGGAACACCAGAGGAGATGGCCGAGGCCTTCGAAGCCGCCTACAAGCGGCGTTTTTCGTTTCTGATGCGGGACAAGCCGGTCACGGTCGAGGCCGTCTCGGTCGAGCTGACCGGCGCCTCCGAGCCGGTGACGGAAGACCGGCCGCCGGCCCGGCCGGACGGATCCGCCGGGCCACCCGCCGAACGCCGGGCCCGGATCTTCACCGGTGGGGGCTGGGCCGACGTCGGCCTCTACCGCAGGCCGGACCTGTATCCCGGCGACCGCGTCGCCGGGCCCGCGATCATTGCCGAGGCCAACGCCACGACGGTGGTCGAGTCCGGCTGGCGGGCTGCCGTGAACGACGCTGGCTACCTGGTGCTGAGCCGTATCGAGGCTGCGCCAGCGCACCGGGCCGTCAGCGCCGACGTCGACCCGGTCCGGCTGGAGATCTTCAACAACCTGTTCATGTCCGTTGCCGAGCAGATGGGTTACCGGCTGCAGAGCACCGCCCACTCGGTCAACGTCAAGGAGCGCCTGGACTTCTCCTGCGCGATCTTCGACCGCGACGGCGGCCTCGTCGTCAACGCGCCGCACATGCCGGTGCACCTCGGGTCGATGGGCGAAAGCGTGAAGGAGATCATCAGGGAGCGCGCCGGCACGATGAAGCCAGGGGACGTATACGCCCTCAACGACCCGTACCACGGCGGAACTCACCTGCCCGATCTCACGGTCATCACGCCGGTCTTCACCCCGGCGGGCGGCGAGATCGTCTTCTACGTGGCGTCCCGCGGCCATCACGCGGAGATCGGCGGCATCACTCCCGGCTCCATGCCCGCGTTCAGCAGCCACATCGAGGAGGAGGGCGTCCTCATCCGCAACTGGCTGCTGGTCGAGAACGGGACGCTGCGGGAAGCGGAGACGATCGAGATGCTGCGCAGCGCGCCGCACCCGTCACGCAACCCCGCCGACAACATCGCGGACCTGCGCGCTCAGATCGCCGCCAACGAGAAGGGCGTCAGGGAACTGCGGGCCATGGTCGAGCACTACGGCCTTGACGTCATCCGCGCATACATGGGCCACGTCCAGGACAACGCGGCGGAGTCGGTGCGCCGGGTCATCTCCGTCCTGCAAGACGGCTCGTACGCCTATGAGCTCGACAACGGTGCCGTGATCAACGTGGCGATCCGGGTCGACCGGCCGAGCCGCACCGCGGAGATCGACTTCACCGGGACCTCGGCGCAGTTGCCAGACAACTTCAACGCGCCGTCATCGGTGGCGATGGCCGCGGTTCTCTATGTCTTCCGCACCCTCGCCGACGCCGACATCCCGCTGAACTCCGGGTGCCTGAAGCCGCTGCGGGTGATCATCCCGCCGGGCACGATGCTGTCGCCCGAGTATCCCGCTGCGGTTGTCGCGGGCAACGTGGAGACCTCACAGGCGATCACCGGCGCCCTGTACGCGGCGCTCGGCGTCATGGCCGAGGGCTCGGGAACCATGAACAACCTGACGTTTGGCAACGACCGGCACCAGTACTACGAGACGGTCGCGAGCGGCTCCGGCGCGGGGAACGGCTTCGCCGGGACCGACGTCGTGCAGACACACATGACGAACTCGCGCCTCACCGACCCCGAAGTGCTGGAGTGGCGCTACCCGGTGCGGGTGCACAGCCACGAAATCAGGTCCGGCAGCGGCGGTTCCGGCCTCTGGCCGGGCGGCAACGGCGGGCGGCGACGGATCCGCTTCCTCGAGCCGATGACGGTGACGATGCTCAGCGGCCACCGGCGGATGCCCGCCTATGGTATGGCCGGAGGCCTGCCCGGAGCGCTCGGGCGGCACTGGATCGAGCACCCGGACGGCTCGGTCACCAGCATGCGCGGCTGCGATTCCACGGCGGTCGCGGCGGGCGACATGCTCGTGCTGGAGACCCCCGGCGGCGGGGGCTACGGCAGCAGCGGCCCGTGACAGCGCGAATGACCAGGAGGTGCCCATGATCTCTGACTCGCCGGCCGAGGCGCGGGACCGCTTCCGCGGCGGGCTGCGGACGCCGACCGCGGCCTGGGCGCCGGGTTATGCGCAGGCCAACCTCGTCGCGCTGCCGCGCGACTACGCCCTGGACTTCATGCTGTTCGCGCAGCGCAACCCGAAACCCTGCCCGCTCCTTGACGTGACGGACGAGGGGAGCGTGGTCACCAGACTGGCCCCCGGGGCGGACCTGAGGACCGACCTGCCGGCGTACCGGGTCTGGGAGCACGGGGAGTGCGTCGCCGAGCCGGCCGACGTCAGCGGGTACTGGCGCGAGGACCTGATGGCGTTCCTGATCGGCTGCAGCTTCACGTTCGAGCGGGCGCTCGCGACTGCGGGCGTGCCCGTGCGCCACGTCGAGCAGGGCCGCAACGTCCCCATGTTCATCACCGGCGACCAGTGCCGGCCGGCCGGGATCTTCGGCGGCCCGCTCGTGGTGTCGATGCGCCCGATACCGGCGAACCTCGTCCCGGTCGCGGTCTCGGTGACCGCCCGGTACCCGGCGGTGCACGGCGCGCCGGTGCACGTCGGCAGCCCCGCGGAACTCGGCATCGGCGACCTCTCCAAGCCGGATTTCGGCGATCCGGTGGACTGCCAGGACGGGGATGTACCGGTGTTCTGGGCTTGCGGCGTCACCCCGCAGGTGGCGCTGGCCAGCGCGCGGCCCCCGTTCGCGATCACCCACGCACCCGGGCACATGCTCATCACCGACGTTCGCGACGAGGCTTACGCGGTCTAACCGGGCCAGCCCGCTTTGTTTGGCCGGCCCGGCAGCGGGCAGCCAAAAAGCGCAGGCAGAAGCGGGTGAACGCCGATGAATCCGGCCGAGCGAGCGATCCGGGCAATAGACCACACGCAGCGGCGATTCACGCCGACCGCGTTCGTATTCGGCGTCATCAAGAAGTACGGCGACGACAACGGCGGAGTGCTCGCCTCAAACCTCGCGTACTCCGCATTCGTGTCATTGTTCCCGCTGCTGCTGATCCTCGTCACCGCCCTGGGCCTGGTCGCCGCGGTGAACCCGGCCTTCCGCGCGGACGTGCTGAAGAGCGTGGCCCATCAGGTACCGGCGATCGGCAGCCAGCTGACCGAAAACGTGCACGAGCTCAAGCGGCACAGCGTTATCGGGCTGATCGTGGGGATCGCCGGACTGATCTGGGGCTCGACCGGGCTGGCCCAGGCCGGCCTGTTCACGATGGAGCAGGTCTGGAACCTGCCCGGGCCGGCCAGGCCCGGGTTCGTGCCGCGGCTCGGGCGCGCGATGCTGTTCATCGGCCTGCTCGGCGCGGGCGTGATCGTGACCACGCTGCTGGCCAGCCTCAACACCTACGGGCAGAAGGCCGTCATCCTGGCGGTGCTCGCCGAGGTCGTCGCCGTGCTGGTGAACATCGGCATGTACCTTGGCGCGTTCCGGGTGCTGACCCCGAAGACCGTGCCCACCCAGCGGCTGGTGCCCGGCGCGATCACCGGCGGCATCCTCTGGACGCTGCTGCAGATCCTCGGCACCTACCTGGTGCACCACTACCTGCACAGCGACTCGGTGTACGGCGTGTTCGCGACCGTGCTCGGCCTGCTCGCCTGGATCTACCTGGCCGTCGAGATCACCGTGTACTCCGCGGAGATCAACGTGGTGCTGGCCAGGCACCTGTGGCCGCGGGCCATCGTCCAGCCGCCGCTCACCGAGGCCGACCGGGCCAGCATGGCGCTGCAGGCGCTGCAGAACCAGCGGCGGCCGGAGCAGTCCGTGAAGGTCGTGTTCGACGACCGCAAGCCCGGCGCGAAGGTGCCGGCTAGCACGCCGCAGACGCCCCAGCAGATCGACCCGGGTGGCGTGCCCGCCGAAACGAAACAGGACGGCGCCGCCGGCCCGTCCGGCTGAACCAGCGGGGCCGCTGCGCGGGTCAGCGGTCGCGGAACTCCGGCTTGCGCTTCTCGCTGAAGGCCCGCGGCCCTTCCTTCGCGTCCTCGCTGGCGAACACCGCCATGCCGATGCCGGCCTCGACGGCGAACGCCTCGTTCTCGGGCATGCCCTCGGTCTCCCGGATCGTGCGCAGGATCGCCCGGACCGCGACCGGGCCGTTCGCCGCGATCGCCTCAGCGATCTCGAGCGCCTTGGCGAGCGCTTGGCCGTCCGGCACCACGTACCCGATCAGGCCGATCCGGAGGGCCTCGGCCGCGCTGATGTGCCTGCCGGTCAGCAGCAGGTCGGCGGCGACCGTGTACGGGATCTGCCGCGGCAGCCGCACCGCCGACCCGCCGAGCGGGAACAGGCCCCAGCGTGCCTCGGAGACGCCGAACCGCGCGCTCTCTCCGGCCACCCGGATGTCCGTGGCCTGCAAGATCTCGGTGCCCCCGGCGATAGCGGGCCCCTCGACGGCCGCGATCAGCGGCTTCGTCAGCCGGCGGCCCTTCAGCAGCGCGTCGATCACCGAAAGATCAAGTTCACCAGCCTTGAACGCGTCGCCGGGGTGCGATCTGGTCATGGCCTTGAGATCGGCGCCAGCGCAGAACGCGCCGCCCGCCCCGGTCAGGACGCAGACGCGGATATCGGGGTCGTCGTCCACCTGGTCCCACGCCTGGCGCATCAGGGCCATCATCGGGCCGCTCAGCGCATTGCGCGCCTCCGGCCGGTTCAGCGTCACGATCAGGACGTGGCCCCGCCGCTCGAGCAGCGCGTGCGGCGCCCCGGTATCTGTCGCAGTCACGGCATCGCCTTCCGGGAGTTGCCCAGAACAGTAACACGTTCTAATTTCTTACCCATGGCTCTCAACTTCGCCGACCTATTCGAGCATGCTGCCGATGTGTTCGGTGAGCGCGTCGCCCTGGTGTCGGGTGAGCAGCAGGTGACCTACCGCGAGCTGGACGAGCGCACCAATCGCCTGGCCCACTATCTGGCCGGACAGGGCGTCGGCGCCGGGGACCACGTCGGGCTCTATGCGCACAACTCCCTCGAGGCGGCCGAGACGATACTTGCGTCGTGCAAGCTCCGCGCGGTCGCGATCAACATCAACTACCGATACGCCGGCAGCGAGCTGCAGTACATGTTCGCCGACGCCGACCTGGTCGCGCTGGTCTGTGACCGGCAGTACGCGCCCATGGCCGCCGCCGCGGCGGCCTCCGCACCCGGCCTGCGGGCCACGGTGGTGATCGAGGATGGCAGCGAGGCCGACATCGGTGCCGCGACCGAGTACGCGGCGGCGCTGGCTTCCGGCTCGCCGGCCCGGGAGTTCCCGCCGCGCAGCAACGATGACGTCTACATCATCTACACCGGCGGGACCACCGGGTACCCCAAGGGCGTCATGTGGCGCCACGAGGACATCTGGCGGACGCTCGCCGGCGGCATCGACTTCCTGACCGGCGTCCCGCTGACCGACGAGTGGGAGCAGTCCCGCAAAGGACTGGAGTCGGGCGGGATGGTCCGGCTCACCGCGGCACCGCTCATCCACGGCGCGGCGCAGGTGGCGATGCTCGCGGCGCTGTTCGGCGGTGACACTGTGATCCTGCCGCCGCGATTCGACGCACACGAGGTCTGGCGCGCGGTCGAGCGGCACAAGGTCAATCTGCTCTTCATCGTCGGTGATGCGATGGGCCGGCCGCTGATCGAGGCCTACGGTGATGGCGGCTACGACGCCTCGTCGATGCTGTCCATTTCCTCCAGCGGGGCGTTGTTCTCCGCTCCCGTCAAGGACGCCTTCGCCGCGGCGCTGCCGGGCGTCTTCCTCAGCGACGCGATCGGCTCCACCGAGACCGGATTCACCGGGATCGGCCTGGTCACCGCCGGCGCCAAGCAGCGCGGCGGGCCGACCGTCACGCCTGGCCCGGAGGTCATCGTGCTGGACGACGAGGGCAGACGGGCGCCCCCAGGCCAGGTGGGCCGTCTCGCCAGGGGTGGGCACGTGCCGCTGGGCTATTACAAGGACCCGGTGAAATCCGCGGCGATGCTGGCCGAGGTGGACGGCAAGCGGTACGCGGTGCCGGGTGACCTGGCCCGGGTCGAGGACGACGGCACGGTGACCTTGCTCGGCCGGGGCAACACGTGCGTGAACTCGGGCGGCGAGAAGGTCTTTCCCGAGGAGGTCGAGGGCGCGCTGAAGTCCTGCCCGGACGTGTTCGACGCGCTGGTCATCGGGATTCCGGACGAACTGCTCGGGCAGCGGGTCGCGGCCCTGGTGCAGCTGCGTGAAGGCCGGCCCGCCAATCTGCCCGCGATTGAGGAGCACGTCCGCACGCAGATCGCCGGGTACAAGGTGCCGCGCTGCATCTGGCTGGTTGACGCCATCAGCCGTGGCCCCGCCGGGAAGCCCGACTACGGCTGGGCGCACCGCCACGCCGCCAATCACCCGGCGGACGCTCCATGAGAACGCCGCTGTGCCCACTCCTCGGCATTGAGCACCCGATCGTGGGGTTCAGCCCCTCCGAGCACGTGGCCGCTGCGATCAGCCGGGCTGGCGGTCTCGGCGTGCTCGGCTGCGTGCGCTTCAACGACGCCGAGGAGCTCGATGCGGTCCTGACGTGGATGGACGCCAACACCGGCGGCCGCCCGTACGGCGTCGACGTGGTAATGCCCGCCCGGGTGCCCACCGAGGGCGGACAGATCGACCTGAACAACATGATCCCGCCCGGGCACCGGGACTTCGTCGAGGAGACCCTGATCAAGCTCGGTGTCCCGCCGCTGCCCGACGGCTCGCCTGGCGGCGGTGGCGTCCTCGGCTGGCTGCACTCGGTGGCCAGGCAGCACGTTGAAGTCGCGTTCACGCACCGGGCGCGGCTGATCGCGAACGCGCTCGGCTCGCCGCCCCCCGAGGTGATCGAGCGGGCCCACGAGCGCGGCATGCTGGTTGCGGCGCTGGCCGGGAAGGCGGAACACGCCCGCCGCCACGTGGCCAGCGGCGTGGACATCGTGGTGGCGCAGGGCTACGAGGCGGGCGGCCACACCGGCGAGATCGCGAGCATGGTGCTGGTGCCAGAGATCGCCGACGCGGTAGGGGCGCAGGCGCCGGTGCTCGCCGCCGGCGGGATCGGCTGCGGCCGCCAGGTGGCGGCCGCGCTCGCGCTCGGCGCCGTCGGCGTGTGGATGGGCTCGGCGTGGCTGACCACCGAGGAGTACGCGTTCGGCGCTGCCATGCCCGCGATGCGCGAGGCGCTGCTCGCGGCCACGTCGTCGGACACCGTCCGCTCGCGGATCTACAGCGGCAAGCCGGCCCGGCTGCTGAAGAACCGCTGGACGCGGGCCTGGGACGAGCCGCGTGCTCCCGAGCCGCTGCCGATGCCGCTGCAGAACCTGCTCGTGAGCGAGGCGCACCAGCGGCTGATGCGCTCTGGCCAGCCGGACGTGGTTCCCATGCCGGTCGGCCAGATCGTCGGGCGGATGAACGAGGTACGCCCGGTAGCCGAGGTGATCGCCGCCCTGCTCGCCGAGGCCGACGAGACCCTTGCTCGTCTCGGCGAGCTCCGCGACCCGTAGCCAGGGCCGCCAGATGCCCCGCGGGTTGAGTCATTTGGGGGGGTCGCCGGGGGTGTACCCCCGCGGGTGGCCATACTTCTGGCATGGCCGATCGCAATGTGGTGGGCGGCGAACTCGAGCCGTGTGGCGACGACCCGGTCACCGGGTTCTACCGGGACGGGTGCTGCAACACCGGGCCCGAGGACCTCGGCAGCCACACGATCTGCGCGGTGGTGACCGCCGAGTTCCTCGAGCACCAGCGCAGGATCGGCAACGATCTGACCACCCCCGTGCCCCAGTACCGGTTCCCCGGGCTGGTCCCTGGAGACCGCTGGTGCGTGACCGCGGCGAACTGGCTGCGGGCCCACCGCGATGGCGCCGCGGCCTACGTGGTGCTGGCGTCCACCCACGAGCGGGCGCTCGATATCGTGCCCTTGGCCGCGCTCCAAGAGCACGCGATCGACGTCCCGTCCAGCCCCGGCGCGCTCGAGGAGTGAGCAGTACCCAATTATCAAGGAGGTCGCATGCCGTCCCGCGTTGAGTCGGTCGAGGTGCCAGACGGATCTTTTGCCCTGCCGGTCTGGCTGCCAGCCGACGGCACCGGCCCCGGGCTGCTGCTGATCCAGGAGATCTTCGGCATCAGCGACTACATCCGCGCCGTCGCCGAGGACCTGGCCGGCCTCGGCTACGTGGTCGCCGCCCCGGACCTGTTCTGGCGCATCGAGCCCGGCTTCGACGCCAAACATGATCAGGAGGGCCTGGCCAAGTCGCTGGAGATGGGCCAGCGGTTCGACGCCCAGCAGGGTGTCGCCGACTCGGTGGCTGCGCTCGACCATCTGAGGAGAATGGTCGAGGTCGAGGGCGGCGTCGGCGTCATCGGGTTCTGCCTGGGTGGCACGGTCGCCTACTTCGTCGCCGGGCAGACCGAGGTCGCCGCGCTGGTGTCGTACTACGGCGCGGGTGTGCAGGACAGCCTCGAGCTCCTCGACCAGATCACCGCCCCGGTGCAGTTCCAGTACGGCGGCAGCGACCCGTACATTCCGCGCGACCAGGTGGCACGCGTTGAAGCGGCCGCGGCCGGGAAGCCGAACGTCGAGGTCCACGTCGAGGAGGAAGCCGGGCACGCGTTCCACAACCGCAAGTCCCCGATGTTCCACGCGCCCGAGCCCGCGGCCCGGGCGTGGCAGCGCACCGAGGAGTTCCTGCGGCGCCACCTCCCCACCCGCCACGACGTGGAAACGCCGGCTTCCTGACCGGCCGCGGGCGACCAGCCGCAGGACCAGGCCCAGCCGGCCAGTCGCAGGCCCACGCGGCCAGCCGTAGCCGCGGGCGGCCAGTCGCAGGGGCAGGCGGGCCAGCCCAATCGGCGGTGCATTTTTGTCCGGGGCGAGCCGGACTTTCCTAAACCGCTCAATTCGGCAGACGTTGAATTGGTGCACATGTGGCTGCTGTGGCGGGGGACTGCGCGGGGCGGACGCACGGAGTGGGCGGGGCGGGCGCACGGGGCTTGGCGCTGGCAGGCGGTGAGGGTTCGCGCTGGTCGGCGCACGGGCATGGCGCTGGTAGGCGGCGGAATCATCGCGGGCCGGCCAGCGCTATAACAGACAGACCATGACGCTTACCGAATTGCTGCCCGAGACCACCGAGCCCGACGATCTCTTTAACGCCTTTGAAGGCTGGGCCAAGCTCCAGGGCCTTTCGCTGTACCCGCATCAGGAAGAGGCGCTGATCGAGATCGTGTCGGGCGCCAACGTGATCCTGTCCACCCCGACCGGATCCGGCAAGAGCCTGGTGGCCGCGGGCACGCACTTTGCCGCGCTCGCCCAGGGCCAGCGCAGCTTCTACACCGCGCCGGTCAAGGCGCTGGTGTCGGAGAAGTTCTTTGCGCTGTGCGAGGCGTTTGGCCCAGACGACGTCGGCATGATGACCGGCGACGCCAGCGTGAACGCCGACGCGCCGATCATCTGCTGCACCGCGGAGATCCTCGCCAACATCGCGCTGCGCGACGGGGCCGATGCCGACGTCGGCTTGGTGATCATGGATGAGTTCCATTTCTACGCCGACCCGGACCGCGGCTGGGCCTGGCAGGTTCCGCTGGTCGAGCTGCCCAGGGCGCAGTTCCTGCTGATGTCGGCGACGCTGGGCGACGTGAGCAGGTTCGAGCGGGATCTGGCCCGGCGCACCGGCAGGCCGACCGCTGTGGTCCATTCGGCGGAGCGGCCGGTGCCGCTGCTGTTCTCCTACGTGATGACCCCGCTGCACGAGACCGTCGAGGAACTGCTGGCCACCCGGCAGGCACCGGTCTACATCGTGCACTTCACCCAGGCCGCCGCGATCGAGCAGGCCCAGGCGCTGATGAGCATCAACGTCTGCACCCGCGAGGAGAAGGACGCGATCGCCGACCTGATCGGCAAGTTCCGGTTCACCGCGGGCTTCGGCAAGGCGCTGTCCCGGCTGGTCCGCCACGGCATCGGCGTGCACCACGCGGGCATGCTGCCCAGGTACCGGCGGCTGGTCGAGACCCTGGCCCAGGCCGGCCTGCTGAAGGTCATCTGCGGAACCGACACCCTGGGCGTCGGCATCAACGTGCCGATCCGCACGGTCCTGCTCACCGCCCTGTCCAAGTACGACGGGACCAAGACCCGGCTGCTGCAGGCGCGCGAGTTCCACCAGATCGCCGGGCGGGCCGGCCGCGCCGGGTTCGACACCACCGGCTACGTGGTGGTCCAGGCGCCCGAGCACGTGATCGAGACCGAGAAGGCCCTGGCCAAGGCCGGCGACGACCCGAAGAAGCGGCGCAAGGTCGTGCGCAAGAAGCCGCAGCCCGGGTTCGTGTCCTGGGGCCAGCCCACGTTCGAGCGGCTTGTCGCCGCCGAGCCCGAGCCGCTGCAGTCCAGTTTCGCGGTCAGCCACGCCATGCTGCTGAACGTGATCGGCCGGCCCGGCGACGCGTTCCAGGCAATGCGCCATCTGCTCACGGACAACGACGAGACCCCCGTGGCGCAGCGCCGTCACATCCGCCGGGCCTTCGCGATCTACCGCGCGCTGCTGGCCGGGGGGGTGGTCGAGCGGCTGGACGAGCCGGACGAGCAGGGCCGGCAGTGGCGGCTCACCGTCGACCTGCAGGACGACTTCGCCCTCAACCAGCCGCTGTCGCCGCTCGCGCTCGCCGCCATCGAGTTGCTTGAACGCGAAGCTCCCAGCTACTCGCTCGACGTCCTGTCGGTCATCGAGGCCACACTCGACGACCCGCGGCAGGTCCTGTCGGCGCAGCAGTTCCGGGCGCGTGGCGAGGCCGTGGCGCAGATGAAGGCCGACGGCATCGAGTACGACGAGCGGATGGAACTGCTCGAGTCGGTCAGCTACCCGAAGCCGCTGGCCGATCTGCTGGACGGCGCGTACGACATCTACCGGCAGGGGCACCCGTGGGTGGCCGACCACCAGATTGCGCCCAAGTCGGTGGTGCGGGACATGTTCGAGCGGGCGATGACGTTCACCGAGTACATCGGCTTCTACGGGCTGTCCCGGTGCGAGGGCGTCGTCCTGCGCTACCTGGCCCAGGCATACCGGGCGCTGCGGCAGACCGTGCCCGAGGAGGCCAGGACCGAGGAGCTCACCGACCTGATCGAGTGGCTCGGCGAGCTCGTGCGGCAGACCGACTCCAGCCTGATCGACGAATGGTCGAAGCTGCGCGATCCTGGCGCCGAGCCCGAGGCGGCGATCGACGAGCGGCCGCCCGCCGTGACCGGCAACCCGCGCGCGTTCCGGGTCCTGGTGCGCAACGCGATGTTCCGCCGGGTCGAGCTGGCCGCGCTGCGCCGGTACGCCGAGCTGGGGGAACTAGACGGAGGCGATGGCTGGGACGCCGATGCCTGGGCGGACGCGCTGGAGCCGTACTTCGAGTCCCGCGACGACATCGGGACCGGGCCGGACGCCCGGGGACCCGCGATGCTCATCATCGACAAGCAGCGGGACTACTGGTCGGTGCGGCAGATCTTCGACGACCCGGCCGGCGACCACGACTGGGGCATCAGCGCGGTCGTCGACCTGGACGCATCCGACGAGGCTGGCGCGGCCGTCATCCGCGTGACCGACGTCGGCCAGCTATAGCGGTAGACGTCGGCTAGCTACAGCGGATGGACGTCGGCCAGCTATAGCGGGTAGCTGCCCCAGGAGTGGTAGTGCCCGCGGGTCAGCTGCCAGTGATGCCGCATCCGGCGCCGGAACCGGTGCGCGGCGAACAGGCCCATCACGCCGGCCACCAGCACGAACAGCAGGAAACCCTGGAGCAGTGCCAAGAACACGAAACCCGTTCCCGGGGCCAGTGCCGCGACCAGCAGCACCAGCAGGGCCAGTGGCAGCAGCCGGGGACCGCGCCGGACATAGACCGGGCCCGGCCGGATCCCGCGCGGCAGCGGCCCGGCCCCCGCCAGCACCGGCGCGGGCTCCGGCAGGTCGGCCATGACCGGGCGCAGATCGCCGACCGTCTTGGCGTTCAGCGCCGCCGTGACCCGCTCGTCGAGTTCCTCCCGGGTCAGCCGGCCCTCCGCGAAGTGCTCGCGCAGCCGCGCCGTGATCTGCTCCCGGTCGGCGTCGGAGACCCGCATCCGGTCGTTCCGGGCGCCCCCGTCATACATAGCCATGCTCGCCTCCATCTGGATCGTCGGCGTCTGGCGTGGCGTCGGCGTCTGTCGTGTCGTCCTCGTCTTCGTCGTCTTCGTCGTCATCGGCCAGGATCTGGTACAGCCTGCGCCGCGTCTGCTCGAGCAGCTGTTCGGCTTCGCGGATCTGCTCGGGCGTGCCGGCGTGCGCCATCTGCACGATCCCGCCGGCCAGCCTCGCCGCCTCGGCGAACAGCCCGGGCGGCTGCCACGCTTCCTGCTGGGTCCGCGACTCCCACGCGCCGCGAGCCTTGTCAGGGTTCTGCTCGACGTAGGCGCGCCCGGCATCGGTCAGGCTGAACGTGCGCCGGCCGTTCGACTCCTCGCCCACGATCAGGCCCTCGTCGGCGAGCTGGGCCAGCGCCGGGTAGACCGCGCCCGGACTGGGCTTCCACGCGCCGCCGCTGCGTTCCCCGATCTCGGACATGATCTGGTAGCCCGTGCGCGGGCCCTCCAGCAGCAGCGCCAGGATCGCGGCCCGCACGTCACCGCGGCCCGCCTTGGTCGGGCGCGCGGTGCGCGTGGCACCGGGCTGGCCCGGGAAGGCGCCCCATCCCCACAAGCCGCCCCACTGCGGCCCAAACCCGCCGCCCCAGGGCCCGCCGCCCTTGCCCCGGCCTCCCCTGGGGCCGGCCGTTGCCCGTTCCCAGGAGCCACCCTCGTCGCCCCAGCCAAACTGGTCGGCGAGCATTGAGAACTTGGCCTGCCGCAGACGGCCGATCAGGCCGCCCGCGCAGCTGAGCATCTCGGACAGGCCGGGATCGAAGTCCCCGGCGCGCCACCTTGGTCCCGGCATCCGGCACCTCCGGTTCAGTTCTCTCGATACGATCGCGATATATCGATAGCGTACGACGCGATCGCCTCAATGACAAGATATGACGCGACCATCGCTGCCTTCGACGTCCTTCCCCAAGCGGTTGGGCGGACGACGGCCACAGCCGCCTGCCGTGCCTAGCAGCGGTCGGCAATTCAGCGACGCAGCGCTATTTCAGCCAAGGCGATCATGAAAGAAGCTGGGTCGGGCGACGGCCGCGTGCTGCCCTGCGGGTTATCCGCGGGGAGCCGGGTCCTGCACGGCGGGTCCTACGCGACCTGGTCGGGGAAGGCGCGGAAGACCGCCGCCGTGCGGCTAGTGACCTGCAGCCTGCTGAAGATGTTCTCCTCATCACGCTGCGCAGGTCGCCGGTCCGGATAACTGCAGTTCAGGGAGTCCCAGTAGTGCTGCCAGTGCGCGTGGTCCAAGGTCCGTGCCAGTTCCGGATCAGGCTCGTCGTCCTCCGGAAAGCCCTGGAGGAACCAGTACTCCTGCTGCCTGCTGTCCATCCCCTGGAACGTGATGGCGTCGCAGTGGATCTGTTCCATCAGGTCGCTTAGCAGCGACGGCGGGAGGCCCTGCTCCGGAAGGTCCTCGCGCTCGGCCGTGACGATCGCCGCCAGCCTGCACAGCTCGGCTTCGCTGACTGTCATCGCTCGGCTCATGGCTTCACGGTATGCCAAGCCCCTCCGACCTGGACATACGTAAATCGTCGGATGGCGGGTGGACCGCGGTGCTGCCCAGACTGGCATCTGACCAAATCGTGTTCGCATGAGAAGGAGACCGTCATGAATCTCACCAAGCGCATCCGCCGTGCCGCCGCGGCCCTGACCGGGCTGGCTCTTGCCTGGCTCGGCATGGCCATCGCAGCTCCCAGCGCATTCGCCGCGTACGTTCCCGCCGGGAGTGGTGGATCCGGCCCGGCGCCGCGTGGCTTCCACACCACGACCCCGCCGCCGGTCGTCCACGTGACCCGCACGATCGTGGCTGGCGGCACGCCCGGCTGGCAGATCGCCCTGATCGCCGCCGGTGCGGCGCTTCTCGCCGCCGCTCTGGCCATCCTGGCCGACCGGGCCTGGACGGCGCGCCGCAACACCGTCGTATCGGCCGTGTGAGAGGGACCGGACCATGCGCTCGGCGCCGACTGCGGCGACGTCCATCAGATAGACGGCGTCAACTGAACCTCGCTGACGCTCAGGGCTGCCTCGTGGCCGCCGAGAGGGCCTGGAACGCCTCGATCACGCTCTGCAGGTGGTCGTGCATCGCCCGCTCGGCGGCCACGGGATCCCTTGCCGCCACCGCCGCGACGATCGCCTCGTGCTGCGGCAGCGAGACGGCTGGCCGGCCCGGCACCAGGGCCAGGGAGAACTGATGCCGCACGGTCTGGTCACGGAGCTGCTGGAGGAGCCGGGCCGAGGTCTCGTGCGCGGCGATGTCCCGAATGGCCGCGTGCAGGCTTGCGTTGAGATCGCGATAGCGCAGCAGCTCCGACTTCTCGACCGATGTGCGCATTTCCTTGATGAGCGTGCGCAGCGACGTTATCTCGGGCCTGGTGATGCGCTCCGCGGCGCGGGCTGCGCCAAGGCCCTCGAGCAGCTTGCGAACCTCGGTGATCTCGATCGCCTCGGTGATCGAGATCTCGCGTACCCGCGCACCCCTGTTGCGCTGGAACTCCACCAGGCCCTGGGCTGAGAGCTCGAGCAGGGCGGAGCGCGCGATGAACCGGGACGTGCCGAAGCGTTCGCAGAGGTCGGCCTCGACAAGTCGCTGTTTGGGCGCGTATTCACCCTGGACAATCGCCGCGCGGACCGCCTCAACAATGGCGAGTCTCGGATCGCCTGGCACCAGGGTGTCCTTCCGGTTGGTCCGCGGCTCAGAATATTAGGGAATGTCGCGCAAAATTGTCAACAATCTCGCGGGGCGCGCCGTCGCTGCGGGAAGATTCGGCGCGGCCGGGGGTGGCGACGTGGCCCAGGGGCGTGGGGCCGAGGTGCGTAGGCGCGGCTGGGGGTTCGGCGTGGCGGCGCGTCACACCGGCCAGGCCAGCCTTGCGACGTCGCTGACGAGACGCAGCTTGCGCTGCTGCTGCGCCGCGTCGAGCGGGTAGCTGCCAATCGCCGACGAGAACCCGCACTGCGGGGAGAGCCCGAGCTGGTCGCGCGGGTAGAACTGGGAGGCCTCCTCGATCTGGCTCAGCAGCTGATCGGGGCGCTCCAGCGCGGGCCGCTTGGTGGACACGAGCCCGAGAAACACAAAGCGGTCCCGTGGGAGGTCGGCGAGCGGCTCGAAGCCGCCGGAGCGCTCGTCGTCGTACTCGAGGAAGAACGCGTCGAAGCGGGTCGCGCGCCGGAAAACCTGCTTGGAGATCTTTTCGTAGCCGCCAGCGGCCATCCAGCGCCCGCCGGAGTTCCCGCGGCACAGGTGCAGCGCGTGACGGACACCGGGCGTCGCCGCGACGTCGTTGAGGATGTCGACGCCATCGCCAAGCAGCCGGTCCGGGTCGATGCCCCGCTCCGAGAAGCCGGCCTGCACCGACTCATCGACCAGCGTGGCGAGCTCCGGGGCATCGATCTGGACGTAACCGCAGCCTAGCGCCGCGAGCTGGGCGATCTCATCGGACAGCAGCGCGGCCGCGTCGGCGAACATTTCGAACGGGTCGCGGTAGGCCGCTGTGGAATGCTCCTGCGACCAGAACGTCTGCATCATCAGCGGGCTCGGCAGCGTGATCTTGGTCGGCTGTGTGGCGCGCGCCCGCAGGTATACGAACTCCTCCTGGGCGAGGGATCGCGCGTGGCGCAGCCGGCCCGTGACGGCCCTGCGGTGCGCGTACATCATTTCGTCCGCAGGGGCCGAACCGTGCCACTCGATGCGGTCGGCCGGGATCTCGCCCATGCCGTCGACGGCGTCAGACAGCGGGCTGGTGAAGTGTGACCGGCGCTGCTCGCCGTCGGTCACCACGTCGAGGCCGGTACTCTGCTGCAGCGAGATCGCGCGGTCGACGGCGGCGTCCTCGACGCGCTTGAACTCGGCAGGAGCGAGCTTGCCGTCCTCGTGATCACGACGCGCCTCGAGCAGCTTGGCCGGCCGCAGCAGCGAGCCGACCGGTTCGGCTCGCGCCACTCCAGGGCTCATCCGGCTCACGTGGTCTCCACCGCCCTGTCAAGTAGGCGTCAGGTCGTGCCGCAGTTTCTTCGCGTGAACCTAGGCTTTAGCGGCAGAAGTGTCAACAATTTCGTTTGCATCCTGTTGGGCGCGCGTGCTGTGGGAACGTCACCGCGCTCGTGCCAGCGCCGCGCCGATGCGGCGCAATTGCGTCGTCGCCCCGCCGAGCTCGAACTCCGTCCGCTTGGCGGCGACGAAGTAGCGGTGCGTCGGATGATCGGTGTCGATGCCCATGCCGCCGTGGATGTGCACGGCCGTATGGGCGACCCGGTGGCCCGCGTCGGCCGCCCAGAACTTTGCGGTAGCAACCTCGGTCTCGCAGGGCAGCCCGGTGGCCAGCCGCCATGCCGCCTGCCACATCGTGAGCCGGACCGCCTCCACGTCGATGTACGCGTCGGCCAGGCGCTGGGCAACCGCCTGGAACGCGCCGATCGGCCGGCCGAACTGGACCCGGCTCTTGGCGTGCTCCGACGTCAGCTCCAGCGCCCGCGCGAGCACGCCGAGCTGCAGGGCACATTGCCCGACGGTGCCGCGAGCCGTCAGCCAGTCGATGATCTCGGCACCGGCATGCGGGCTCCCCAGCACCCGGTCGCTGGGCAGTTCCACGTGGGTGAGCTCGAGCCGGCCCGCCAGGTCGCCGTCGACGAGCCGCTGCGGCTGCACGAGGACGTCGCCAAGGTCGTCCGGGGCGACCAGGAACACGGCGGGGCCGGACGCGGTCGCGGCGGGTACCAGGATCAGGGCGGCGCGGGTGGCCGCGGCCACCGCGGTCTTTGTGCCGGTGAGCAGCCAGTAGGGGTCCACCCACTCGGCGGTGGCCGACGGGGACCGGGGGTCGTCGCCGGCCTCTTCGGACAGCGCGGCTGTAATGACCAGCTCGCCGCGGCCCGCTGGCGCTGCCCAGCGCTTCTGCTGGTCCGGCGTGCCGAACGCCGCGATCGCGCCGGCGCCGAGCACGATCGAGGCGAGGTAGGGCACCGGGGCCACCGCCCGGCCGAGTTCTTCCAGCACCGAGCACTGTTCCAGCAGGCCCAGCCCGGCTCCGTCCAGCGACTCGGGCAGCGCCGCAGCCAGGATCCCGGCGTTGGCCAGATCGGCCCACAGCACGGGATCGAACCGGTCACCGGCCGCCTCCACCTCGGCCTGCCGCTGCGGCGTGGCCTTGTCGGCGACGATGCGCCGGCACAGCACGGCGAGTTCGCGCTGGCTCTCGTTCAGGCTGAAGTCCATGGGTGTCCTCAGGCGCTCATCGGCGGATCGGCAGACCGAGACCGGCAGCGGCGACGATGTCACGCTGCACCTCGTTGGTGCCGCCGCCGAACGTCAGGATCAGGGCGGCGCGCTGCATCCGCTCGATCCGGCCGGACAGGAGGGCGCCGGCGGAGCCCTCGCGGACGTTGGCGCTGGCGCCGAGCACCTCCATCAGCAGCCGGTAGGCCTCGGTCGCGAACTCGGTGCCGAAGACCTTGGTCGCCGACGCTGTGGCCGGGCCAAGCCGGTGGCCCCCACCCACCTCCCCATCCCCCTTCACTGCGGCCGCGGCGTCCGCCTCCGCCGCGATCCGCCAGTTAACCAGCTTGAGGAACTCGACCTTGGCGTGCACACGGGCGAGGTTCAGCTGCACCCACTCCTGGTCGATGACGCGCTGGCCGCTGGCCAGCTTTGTGGTCCTGGCCCAGTCGCTGACCTCGCGCAACGCGGTGCGGACCGGCGCCGACGAGGTGAGCGCGACCCGCTCGTGATTGAGCTGGTTGGTGATCAGCGGCCAGCCCTGGTTCTCGTCGCCGACCAGGGCCGAGACGGGTACCCGCACGTCGGAGTAGTACGTGGCGCTGGTGGTTGGCCCGGCGACCGTGTGCACGGGCGTCCAGGAGAACCCTTCGGCCGTGGTCGGCACGATCAGCACGGAAAGGCCCTTGTGCCGCGGCGCGTCCGGGTCGGTGCGGCAGGCCAGCCACACGTAGTCCGCGTACTGGATCAGGCTGGTCCACATCTTCTGGCCGTTGATGACGTAGCTGTCCCCGTCGCGCACGGCCCGGGTGCGCAGTGCGGCCAGGTCGGTGCCTGCCTCGGGCTCGGAGTAGCCGATCGAGAAGTGGAGCTCGCCGGCCGCGATCCGCGGCAGGTAGTGCTCCTTCTGCTCCGGAGTGCCGAAACGCATGATCGTCGGGCCGACGGTGTTGATCGTCAGGAACGGCACCGGCACCCCGGCGACCGCCGCCTCGTCGGTGAAGATGAGCTGGTCGAGCGCTGATCCGTCGCGGCCGCCGTATTCCGGCGGCCAGCCCAGGGCCAGCCAGCCGTCGCGGCCGAGCTGGCGGACGATCGCGCGGTACGCCTCGCCGTCGCCGTAGTCGCCGCCGGTCTCGGCGAGGCCGCGACGGAGCTCGGGGGTCATCAGCCCGGCGGAGTACTCACGCAGCTGCTGGCGGAGCCGTTCCTGCTCCGGCGTGTAGGCCAGGTGCATCAGCCCTCCGCTGCCGACGTAAATAGAACGTGTTCTAGGAGTCTAACCCGGGTGCCTCTGCCGAGGGCAGAACGGCCGGCCCGCCGGGCGGCCGGGAGCCTACCGTTGCGCATGGATGTCATCGAGCTGGTGCCGCGCCTGCACTTCATCAGGCTCCCGGTCGGGCACGCCTACCTGTGGTCCGATCCCGATGGCCTGACCCTGATCGACTCCGGCCTTCCCGGCTCCGCGCCGCTGATCGCCGACGCGATCCGCCGGGCCGGAAACGAGCCGGCGCAGCTGCGGCGGCTGATGCTCACACACTTCCACGCCGACCACGTCGGCGGCGCATCCGATATCTCCGGCTGGGGCGAGGTTGAGGTGCTGGCGCACCACGCCGACGCGCCGTTCATCCGTGGCCGGGCTCCCGGGCCGGCCCCGGACCTGGCGGACTGGGAACGGCCCATCTACGACCAGGTCTCCAGGCAGCTCCCGGCGGAGCCGGTGGTGCCACCGCGGGTTGATCGCGAGCTCGCAGACGGTGACGAGCCCGGCTTCGGCGATGGCGCCGTGGCCGTCGCCGTTCCCGGCCATACGCCGGGGAGCGTCGCCTTCTACCTGCCCCGGCACCGGATCCTGCTCGCCGGAGACGCCGCGGCGCGCGGCCCCGAGGGGAAGGTCATGTGCGGCGTCTTCAACGTGGACCGCGCCGGGGCGGCCGCGTCTTTCCGCAGGCTGGCTGGCCTCGACATCGCTGTCGCGTGCTTCGGCCACGGCGAGCCGCTCACCGACGACGCCGCGGCCGCGTTCCGCGCGGCAGCCGCAGAAACCCGTGCCTAGGGCTTCCGGGGGATGCGGGAGGCGGCGCCTCCCGCAGGTTCGCTTACTTGCTGAAGTACCAGTTCTCCGGGTAGATGTTGCCGTCGGGGTCCTGCGGGAACGTGCCCTGCAGCTTGCTGTTCACCGCGGAGATCTGATTATCGAGCTGCGGCATCCAGAGCATCGGCAGCTGCTTCGCTATGTAGTCCTCGTAGGCGTAGAGCGCCGGGTAGCCGCCGGAGCCCAGCTTGGAGATCAGCGTGTTGGCCTCCGCACTGGAGTACAAGCCCCCGTTGTCGACTCCGGTCGACGCGAACAGGACCGAGCCGTCGGGGTCGTTGTAGCCCGGGTTGAAATACCATCCCTGGCCGTAGTAGTTCAGCTCCCAGCAGCCGTCCTTGGTGCAGGGCACGTCGTTACCGACCACGGTGTCGAACGGCGCGCCGGCCGGCGCGACCTGGATGCCGGCCTGCGAGAACGCCGACTGGAGCGCGTCGACCTCCTCGGTGACGCTCTGCGTGCCGGTCGAGTACTGCAGCGAGAACGACAGCTTGTCCCCGGACGTGATCCCGGCGCCGCACTCGTTCGATGCCGTGCCCGGCCGGGTGCACACGTCCGCGCCGCCCTTCACGATCTTCCAGCCGTGCGCGGTGAGCAGCGCCGTCGCCGCCGCCGGATCGTACGGATACGGGTTCTGCTTCTGCTGGCTGGACACGAACTGGCTGGCGGGCACCAGCGGCACCGGACCGTAGGTCGGGTTGCCGTAGCCGCCGAGGAATGAACGGATGTAAGCAGTCTGGTTGATCAGGTGCTCCATCGCCTGGCGCACGTACAGCTGCTTGAAGATGGCGCCAACCTGCGGCGACGCGAAGTTCATCGACATGTACGTGATGCCCCACGTCGGCCACGCCTGGACCTTGTAGCCGTCCCCGGTGACCCGGGACACCTGGGCGGCGTCGTTGAACGGCAGGTACCCGTAGTCGATCCCGCCGGCCGACAGCAGGGAGTCGAACTCGGCGTCGTCGCTGGTGTAGCTCAGCACCCGCAGCGTGTGGATGGAACCCGACGCCGGGCCCGAATAGTGGCTGTTGCGGACGTAGGTTGCGTCACCGGTCGACGCGGCGTAGCTGGTCAGCCGGAACGGGCCGTCGATGACCTGCCACAGCGGGTTCGTGGCGTAGCTGGACAGGTCCTTGTTCTGGGCGGCCAGGAACTTGTAGACCGCCTGCGCCCCGGCCGTGGTGAGGTCGTAGTTGCCCACCGGCCCGCTCGCCGACTCCTTGTCCCATGCCTGCTGGGGGAGGGGGATGAGCTGGCCAAGCTCGTTGTACAGCCAGGCCGAGGAGAACGTGCCGTTGAAGGTGAGCGAGAACTTGGTTGAGCTCAGGATCGTGAACGAGGAGACGTTGTCGGGGATCTCCCCGGACACGTAGCCCCACCAGTTGGCTTTCTCGGCCTTCAGCAGGTTGAACCAGAACTGCACGTCCCGGCTGGTGACTGGCTTGCCGTCGGACCAGCGGTACGGCTTGAGCTGGATCGTCGCCGTAGTCTTGCCGCCGGACGAGGTGACAGCGGCCGGATCGGCGAGGCTGTACTTCGCATCGAAGCCCACGCTGTTCGGGCCGCCGAACCAGTACAGCGGCCGCCACATCAGGTACTCCGAGTACTCGATGTTGGAGCCAATCGCGTTCTCGTCATCGAGCAGCGGGAATATGTAGCTGAACGTCTCCCCGGGGGTCAGCGCGACCGTGGCCGTCCCGCCCTGGGCGCGGGCCTGGCCCGCGCCGCTCGACGACGGGCTCGAGGAACAGGCGGCCAGCAGCATGAAGCCGGCCGCGCCGACCGCCGCGAGCGCGCGTGCTCTTGACCATCGATGCATGGCTCATCAGCCTCGTCTCGTTGCGTCACCTCTTATCTGGGCGACGGTAGCGAAGCCGCTGATAGCGGGCAATAGACCGTTATCATCCTGTGGCCGGAGCCGGGAGCTCACGCTCGCGCAGTCCGGAAGGGTCCAGCTGGCCACGGATCAGGTCGAGCTCCGCAGCCGTCGGCAGCCGGGTCACCGGGACCGGATCGGGCACGGCCAGCGCGAACCCGGTCGCGTCCACGACCTCGGACAGCGTCACCCCGGGATGCAGCGAGCGCAGCCGCATCGTGTGATCCGGGGTCTGGAAGTCCAGCACCGCCAGGTTGGTGACGACGATGCGAAGCTCGTGGAAACCGGCGCCGGCCGCGGCAGCCCGGTCGTAGCCCACGCCGCAGACCATGTCGACGGCCTCGACGAACACCCGGCGCGAGTGCCGGGGCACCCAATAGCTGACCGGGTGGTTGACGGTGTTGCCCGGCGCCCCGCGCACCCCGAGCAGCTGCGCCTTGGGCCGCGCCCAGTCGCCGATGCAGGAGATGTTCTGGTTCCCGTACCGGTCGAGCTGGGCCGCGCCCATCATCACGTGCCGCCGCCCCGCGGCAACGACCGTGAACACCGACCGGAACGGCAGCCACCCCTCCACCGCGCCGTCGTCGATGCGGGAAGGGGGGCCGGGGGCGCGGGTAGGAGAGCCGGGCGCGCGGGAGGGAGGGTCGGGGGCGCGGGAGGGAGGGTCGGGGGCTAGCAAAAGTGCCTCGCCGTCGGACAGCAGCAGGTCGGGCGCGAACGTGCACCGCGCGAGCTGAGCGCCGAGACTCGGGATCAGGCCCATCGGGCTGGCCAGGATTGCCCCGTCGCCCCGCCACGCCTCGGCGCACGCGACCACGCACACCTCGGCCCTGGTGACGCCGCCGGGGCTCATGCGCTCGCCGTCCTGGACTCGCGGAACCGCCGCACCGCCTTCTGGTAGTCGGCCTCGTCACCGGACAGGTACTCATCGGCGAAGCGCTCCCAGGCCTCCTGGCTTCCCGCCGACTTCGCGTATTCCGCCTGGAACGCTTCGTCGCGTGGATAGTCGGGCACGCAGCTGGTGAAGTGCGCGCCGCCGGGAGCCTCCACCACGCCATCGACCATGGAGCGGTTGATCAGCAGGCTCTGCACCGGCGCGCTGGCCAGAAGCTCGCCCGTTGGCACGATCTGCTCGCAGGAAAGGAAGCTCCGCGCCGCCGCCCGGCAGAACAGGTCGTCGAAGTACGGGTCCGGGCCCAGGTACTGCCCATTGCCGCGCGCGTCGGCACGGTTGAGGTGGATCAGCGCGGCGTCGAGCCGCAGCGGCGGCATCGCGATCAGCTCCTCGCCGTCGGGATAGGGGGAGCGGACCGTTCGCAGGTCCGGGCTGACCCGTGGCACGTCCGAGCCGAGGCCGGCCCGGATCGGCAGGAACGGCAGCCGGTGGGCGGCCGCGAGCAGGCCCCAGTGCAGCATGCCCTCGTCGAGCTCGGTGAGCTCGACGGCGCCGTTCTGCCGTGCGAGCCGGAAGTGCGGTTCGAGCGGGATCGTGTCCAGCGTGACGAAGCCGGTGACGACCCGGCGCACCCGGCCGGTGGCGACCAGCAGCCCGACGTCGGGCCCGCCGTAGGAGACGACGGTCAGGTCGGCAACACCGGACCGGAGAATCGCCCGCACCAGGGCCATGGGCTTGCGCCGGGACCCCCAGCCGCCGATCCCGATCGTCATGCCGTCGCGCAGCTCGCTGGCCACCTCGTCGGCGGTCATCACCTTGCCAGTCATGGCCGGCGCCCACCCGAGCTGGCGGCTAACGCCTCGGCGACGCCGTCACCGCCGTGCGGTCTGATGCTCATCACGACTCCTCACGACCCGGGGCCCGCCAGGCCCGCGTCGATCGTCGAATCCCCCATCTCCCGATATCGCCGCATGCTACTGGCCGCCGCTGCACCGTTCGATGTAGTCTCCCCAAAGACTAGAACGTGTTCTACTAGGGAGTTCCCGCGATGGTCGCATCGATCAAACCGCACCGCGACGAAGTCGGCCTCGCCGACGGCCAGATGCTGATCGACGGGCGGTGGACCGCCGCCGAGAGCGGCCGGACCTGGGAGCATCGTCACCCGGCGACCGGCGAGGACGTGGCCTCGTTCCCGATCGCCGAGGCCGAGGACGTGGACTTGGCGGTGCGCGCCGCGCGCCGGGCATTCGACGAGGGGCCGTGGCCGCGGGCCAGGGCTGCCGAGCGGATCCGGGTGCTGCGCCGGATCGCCGACCTGGTCCGGTGCAGCGGCGACGAGCTGCTGAAGCTGCAGGCGCTGGACAACAGCGTGCCGCTGACCTTCGGCGGCGTCTACGGGATGTCGTCGGGCATGGTGGCCGACGTGTTCGACCACCACGCGGGCTGGGTGGACAAGCTGGCCGGCGAGACGCTTACACCATTCCAGGGCGGTGACCATCTGGTCATGACGCTGCG
The DNA here is from genome assembly GCA_963778075.1 of uncultured Actinomycetota bacterium. Classification (GTDB taxonomy): domain Bacteria; phylum Actinomycetota; class Actinomycetes; order Streptosporangiales; family Streptosporangiaceae; genus JASHPR01. The sequence continues at coordinate 271,687 of CAVZTJ010000004.1, forward strand.
TGAGCCGGTCGGCGTCGTCGGTGCGGTCGTTCCGTGGAACGCCCCGCTGCTGCTGACCGCGCAGAAGGTGGCGCCGGCCCTGGCCGCGGGGTGCACGATCGTGCTCAAGCCGTCGGAGTACGCGACGTTTTCGGTGCTGCGCCTGGTCAGGCTCATCGAGGAGGCCGGGGTCCCGGCCGGCGTCATCAACGTGGTCACCGGTCCGGGCGAGCCCACCGGCGACGCGCTGATCAACCACCCGATGGTCAACAAGCTGTCGTTCACGGGCAGCCGGGCCGTGGGCCGCAGGATCATCCAGGCCTCGGCCGACGGCTTCAAGCGGGTCAGCCTGGAACTCGGCGGCAAGAGCCCGGCGCTGATCTTCGCCGACGCCGACGTGGGCTCGGCCGCCGCGATCACAATGGGCACGGTCACCCTCGGCCTGTCCGGCCAGGTTTGCCTGGCGCAGACCCGCGCGCTGGTGCACCGGGACGTGGCCGACGAGTTCCTGGCCACGTCCGAGATGATCGCCAGCATGGTCAGCTACGGGAACCCGTTCGACCCCGCGGTCACCTCGTCGCCGCTGATCAACGCCAGGCAGCTGGACCGGGTCCTCGGGCTGATCGAGAAGGGCCAGGCCGAGGGCGCCCGGCTGGTCTCGGGCGGCACCCGCGGCGAGGGAGAGCTGGCCGCCGGCAACTTTGTCGCGCCCACGCTGTTCACCGACGTGACCAACGACATGAGCATCGCCAGGGAGGAGATCTTCGGCCCGGTGCTCTCGGTGATCCCGTTCAGCGATGAGCAGGAGGCCGTGCGGATCGCCAACGACACCGAGTACGGGCTCGCCGCCACGGTGTGGACCAGCGACATGAAGCGCGCGATCCGGATGACGAAGGCGATCAGGGCAGGCACCGTCGGTATCAACGGCTACCAGCTCGAGCCGAACGCCCCGTTCGGCGGCTACGGCCAGTCCGGCATCGGCCGCGAGGGCGGCCGCCCCTCGATCGAGGCCTACACCGAGCTGAAAACCGTCATGCTTCCCTTCACCGACGAAATGATGTGACATCCGTAAACGGCAAGAATTCCGTGCTTCGGCTACCCATGGGGATCTGGCCTACAGCCCGGTTTCGGCGACCAGCCGCCCGGACTCAACGGCCGAGCTGAACGCGGTGTAATCCCGCTCGTTCTGGTCGGCGTACGCGGCGGAGAAGTCCGCAATCGCGCGGTCGAATGCATCCCCTTTGCCGAGATAGGAGGCGATCGCGATCCGGTCGCCCCACCGTGCGTGGGCCCGGGCCAAGGTCGCCCCGCAAAGGCGGGAGTACAGCGTGGCCCCGGGCTCGAGCATGGTGTCTACGTCCGCGCTGCCCTTCCAGTCCTGGAACTGGCGCACGTAGTAGTCACGGGTCACCCCGTCGAGGCCCTTGATGCGCTGCCAGCCAAGGAAGATGTCGGTCGCCGCCTGCATCAACCGCTGCCCGGCTACCACCCGCTCGCCGTGGTGCGAGTAGGCGCTCTGCCCAAGGAAGCGCTCGAGCACGGACGCCTGAGCCTCCTTGACCTGCAGGAACAACGGGTCGTTATTGTCCCGGCCGGTCAGCAGCATGATGTAGCACCGGGTTCCCACGCTTCCGACGCCGACCATCTTGTAGGCCGAGTGGACGTAGCGGAACTCCTCGAGGGGGTGATGCTGGCGCCCCAGCGTGCGCCGGTAGGAGCTGAGCAGCTTCTTGACCAGAGGGACGGGGTCCTCCCATTCCGATCCGGGTGTGACGATGTCCTCGATCGGGATGATGAGCGGCGGGTCGGCGACGATCCGCAGCTCGCCCTCCACCTCGCTCGCGCGCTTGGCGAACACCCGGGTGCTGTCCCGGGTGTGTGCCCGCTTCACGTCTCGCTCGAAAGCCCGGGCCTCCTGTTTGCTGACCCGTTTGACGCGGACCTCCTTGCGGACCAGTTTGAGGAGCATCCCGGCCTCCAGATGCTCGTACCACGCGCTCAGCGTTCCCATCCCGGCGGCCTGGCGCATCCGGTCGCGGTACTCGCCGACCCCGGCCATGACGATGGCGCGGCGGTCGGCGGGGGTGAAGCCACGGTCGCGTCCCATGATCTCGAAGCTGGCCGCGAGGCGCTTGACGTCCCATTCCCACGGTCCGGGGAGGGTCTCATCGAAATCGTTGATGTCGAACAGCATCCGCCGCTCGGGCGAGCCGAACAGGCCGAAGTTCGACAGGTGCGCGTCGCCGCACAACTGCACGCTGATCCCGGACTGAGGGGTCAGCGCCAGATCGGCGGCCATGATCAGCGCGGCGCCGCGGTAGAAGGTGAATGGGGAAACCAGCATGCGCCCGTACCGAATCGGGACCAGCCAGGGGACCCGGCTCCGCGCCTGCTCTTCCAGCAGCTCGATCGGATCTGGGCGGTCTGCCGCGGGTTCCCACCGGCCGTGGCTCGACCGTGGCGCCTCCTTTCGAGCGGCCCGGCCCCTGGCCACCCGCTCCTCCACGGTCAGGTGCGCCCGCCGCCATGCTGACGCGAACGTGGAGGCTCCCGCCTGGGTTTTTCCGGCCAGCGAGGTCTGACCTGGTTGCGAACGCTTCTGCATGAACGCCTCCGGCCGTGCTCTTCATCGTCACCTAACGGGCGGGCAGTTCCGGCGAAGCCCAGGCGGTCGCCGTGTGGCCATCATCTAGTTCCGTTTCGGTAACCTTGCCTTTCCCGAGCGTAACCCAGCGTTCACAGGTACTCCCTCTTCCGCATCCAGACCAGGGTGAACCAGCCCCAGATGGGCGGCAGGTACGACGTGAACAGGCGCTGGATGAAGACCGCTGCCGTGGCGTCGGCCTCCGAGACACCGGCGGCCGTGAGGCCGAGGATCATGCCCGCTTCCACAACTCCCATGCCGCCGGGCGACGGCGAGATGCCACCGATGATCGCGGCCAGGGTGATGACCACGATCAAGGTGGGCAGCCGGAGATGGTCGCCGAAGGCCCGCAGCGAAACGGACAGGGTCATGGCGACGATCAGCTCTTGCGCAAACGAGCCACCCACCAGCAGCACCAGCTTGCGCGGAGAACTGGCCACCTGCTTGAGGTTGCCCCAGATGCTGCGGACCCTAGGACGCAGCTTGTCGACCGCCAGCCTGCGCAGCTTCGGCACGGCCACGGCCACCCCGGCCACCACGGCGACCAGCACCACGACGGCCAGGATGATCCAGACCAGTTTCGAATCTCCGCCCGACTCGGGGGTGGCCTCAAGGTGGATGGATCCCCAGGCGAACGGCAGCGAGACGAGGAAAAGCACCGCGGTGGCGATCCAGCTGGAGGCGGCGATGATCGCGCCCGAGCTCAGCGCCACCGACGCGTCGTAGCCCTGCTGCTGGAAGAAGCGCACCCGGGTGGCGAAGACCGCCGCGGTGCCGCCGGCCAGTGCGCTGAATGAGTTGGCGATCTCGACCGCCAGCACCCGGCCGAACTGAAGCGCTCCCGCCACGCTGCCGATGCCCTCGATGGCCGCAGCCACACTGACCAGCAGAGAAAGGATGAACGCCACGATGACCCAGAGCCAGTCAGCCCCGATCACGGTGTCGAAGGACTTGGACACGTCGAGGAGCACCCCGATGAGCGCCCAGCCGCCGATGAGCGTGCCCACGATCATGATCAATGTCGGCCAGCTCACCCGGCGGGGCTCCGCCAGTTTCGGCAGGTCGATCGCCCCGGCCTGGGCGGCGCGTTGCCGGACGTCATTCAGCAACTCGCGCTTGCCTCGGAGCGGCCGGCCGAGCGCGGGATCGAGCGCGGCTCGATGCAGATGCTGCAGGGCCCCCGCCAGCACCTCCGGGGTAAGACACGTTGCCGCGGCTTCGGCGGCCCGCTGCGCACCGACCGCCACCGCCGTCGCCGCCAGGACACCGGCCATGTCGCGATCTAGCTGGTCTGGCCGGGCGCTCGATGTGGCGTTGCGGAAATCCGTCACCGTGGCGGTCTCCGCTCCGGGGTCGACCAGCAGGGTGTCACCGCTAATGGCGCCGTGCGCGATCCGTGCCTGCCGCAGAGTCAGCAGCTGACGGTAGAGGTCGGCGAGAGCGGCATCGCTGACCTGGCTCGCGTCAGCCTCGGACAGCATCGTGCCGGCGGGCAAGCGGTAGACGAGCAGTGCGTCGCTGGATGGTCCCGCGGTTCCCGCCTCGACGATCGCGGGCACGCGAGCGCCCACCTGCGCGGCGCGCATAGTGAGGTACCCCTCGTGCTCAACTTGCTGAAGCCGGGTAATCGTTAGGCTCGGCCCGGAGTCCCGGTAGAACAGGAACCGGCCTGCCTTGGTCAGCAGCCTGGCATCGGCGGCGTCTCGGCCGTAGACCGCGATGCCGATGCGCTGACCGGACGAGTCCGCGTCGTGGGCCTGGTATTTCGCTACTCCCCAGACCTGCCGCGCCGCCGCTCGCACGTCGCTCGAGTGGACGCCGAGGTCATCGAGCAGCGCCCGCACGTCATCCGCCGACGGGAGGCCGAGCGGGGAGCCAAAGATGAGCCGGACCACCGCAGTTGCCCCCCAGCCGATGGCCAGGCTGCCGAGGACGTTGACCGGCAGCCCGTGCCCTCCGACGGCTGAGGCCAAGGCCACCAGCGCGATGAAGACCTCGATGAGGCGTTGCAGGCCCCGCGCCAGATACGGCAATGTGGCCGCCGCGACCGCCATGAAAAGAGCGATCTGGAGGACTGGGAACGTCACGGAGTAGCCGTGTATCACGATTCCGTCCGGTCTTCCGCCGCGGCTGCCCAGCAGCAGGAAGAGGATCCCGCTGAGCGCGGCGGCGCCGGCCGCGCTCAGCGCGATATCGCGCGCGAGCACCCAGCGGCGTGCGAGGAGAACCAGCAGGACCGCAGCGATCGTCACGCCGAACGCACCGGCGTCGTAGACGACCGTCACCAGCCAGGTGATGCTCCGCGGCGGCGGATGGATCACCTGGATAACGGCCCGGTCGATGCGGGAGTCGTACCGAATGATGAGCACGCAGCACATGACGGCGAGGATGGCAGCGGCCAGGCGCAGTCCGTCGCTTCCGCGTCGGCGCCGCTGCCCGTCGCCAACGGGAGCGAAGAGGATCGAGCGCCAACTGCGCTGCAGCTGCGGCGCGGGAATGGGGCCCGCACTCGCAACCGGCCCCGGCATGGTCCTAGCTGTATCTTCCGCCATACACTCGACTCTCGCACTTTTTTGGCGCAGTGGCCCGTTTGACCCACGTCGCGTTGCCAGCATGAGCAGGCGGCCCAACGGCGATCCGGGCGGTGGCGCCGTACCGGCGGAGGGGAGATCCCATGCAGCTCAGTTCCGACCGCATTCTCACCACGCACACCGGCAGCCTGCCCAGGCCGGCCTCTCTCTTACTGGGCCGGAACGCGACGCCGAGCAGCTGGCCGGCGCGGTGCGGTCGGTCGTGAAGAGCCAGATCGACGCTGGCGTGGACGTGGTCAACGACGGCGAGGCGAGCAAGGTGGGCTACAGCACCTACGTCACCGAGCGGCTGACCGGGTTCGGCGGCGAGGGCGAGCCGCTGCGGCCCAAGGACTACGACGACTTCCCGGCGTGGGGCGAGCGGATGATGTCGGAGCGGGCCAGGGCCCGCCGGCTGACGAATCCGGCCTGCATCGGGCCCGTGGCCTACCAGGACACATCGCTGGTGCAGGCCGACATCGACAACCTCAAGCAGGCCACCGCCGAGCAGGACGTCACCGAGGTGTTCATGTCGGCCGCCTCGCCCGGGGTGATCGCGGTCTTCCTGGCCAACAAGTACTACCCAAGCGACGAGGAGTACATCGGCGCGCTCGCCGACGCGATGAAGACCGAATACGACGCGATCCACGCCGCGGGCCTGCTGCTGCAGCTCGACTGCCCCGACCTGGCCATGGGCTGGAACGTGTCCAGCATCGGCGGCACGCAGGAGGGGTTTCTCGTCGAGGTCGGCCGCAGGGTGGCCGCGATCAACCATGCGACCAGGGATATCCCGCCCGAGGCGATGCGGCTGCACCTGTGCTGGGGCAACTACGAGGGCCCGCACACCCGCGACATCCCGCTGCGCACGATCATCGGCGAGGTGCTCAAGGCCCGGCCCGCCGCGATCTCGTTCGAGGGCGCCAACCCCCGCCACGAGCACGAGTGGAACGTGTTCGAGGACGTCAGGCTGCCCGACGGCAAGGCCATCGTCCCTGGCGTGATCGACTCGACGACCAACTACGTGGAGCACCCGGAACTGGTCGCGCAGCGGATCGAGCGCTACGCGGGCCTGGTCGGCCGGGAGAACGTCCTGGCCGGCAGCGACTGCGGGTTCGCCACGTTCGCCAGCTCGTCCACGGTCGAGCCGCACGTGACGTGGGCGAAGCTGGCGGCGATGGCCGAGGGAGCCCAGCTGGCGAGCCAGGCGCTCTGGTCCTGACTGTTCAGGAGGCCCGCGTCGGTCCTGGCCGCTCACGAGGCCCGCGTCGGTCCTGGCCGCTCAGGAGCCAGCATCCGGCGGCAGCAGCTTGCTGTGGTCCCAGGAGACGACACGGGCCGGCTCGACAACGTAGCCGAGGCGCTTGCGCGCGGTGTGCTCCACGTAGTCGCCGGCCAGGTCCTCGTGCTGGTTGAGCGTGACGCCGGCGATGCGGCGCCCGATCGCCAGCACCCCGGCCGGGTCCTCGACGGTCTGGACCACGCCCTGCACCTGGACGCCGCGCAGGTCGAAGTACTCGTTGCCGGTCTCGACCAGGCAGGTGATCCGCGGATCACGGGCCAGGTTGCGTGCCTTTTGCGAGGACCGGTAGGTCCAGAACGTGATCTTCCCGTCCTGCATGACGTAGTACATCGTGACCAGGTGCGGCGTCCCGTCCCGGTTGATCGTCGCGAGCTGGACCTTGCGCGAGGCTTCCAGGAACGCGGCGGCCTCCTCAGGAGCCATCGCGACCCGGTCGCGCTGCTTCACCGACCGCCTCCGTCGAAGCCGATCGTCTCGGCAGCCAGCGCCAGCGTGTCCTCGGACGCGAACCCGGGCTTCGCCGTGCCCGAGGCCGCCATCGGGGCGAGCGCGCTGGCCACGGAGTCGAGCGACCACAGCCCGTCCTCCGAGCCGTGCTCGTTCGCCAGGAACACGGTACGGATCCGGGGCGGCTCCATCACTGCTGCGACGCCGCCGTGCACCACGAACACCTCGCCGGTGATCCCGGCGGCCGCCGGGCTGGACAGGTAGACCACCAGCGGCGCGACGTGCTCCGGGGCCAGCGGGTCGACCGCTCCGTCCGGCGCCGTGCCCATCAGGTCGGCGGTCATGTCGGTCCGGGCCCGCGGGCAGATCGCGTTGGCGCGCACGCCGTAACGGCCGCAGCTTCGCGCGGTGACCACGGTGAGCGTGGTGATGCCGGCCTTGGCCGCCGCGTAGTTGGGCTGCCCCGCCGAACCGAGCAGGAACGCCTCGGACGAAGTGTTCACGATCCGGGCGTAGACCGGGGCGCCGGACTGCTTGCTCGCGTCGCGCCAGTACGCGGTCGCGTGCCGGGTGGTCACGAAGTGGCCGCGCAGGTGCACCCGGAGCACCAGGTCCCACTCGTCCGCCGACATCGAGAAGATCATCCGGTCCCGGAGCACCCCGGCGTTGTTCACCAGGATGTCCAGGCCACCGAACGCGGCGATCGCCTCGGCGACGAGGTCCTGGCCGGTCTGCCAGTCGCCGATGTCGCCCTCGTGGATCAGCACCTGCCCGCCGGCCGCGGTGATCTCGTCCGCCGTCTCGTGCACGGCGGGACCGGGCAGGTCGTTGAGCACGACCCGGGCCCCGGCCGCGGCCAGCGCGAGCGCCTCCGCCCGGCCCAGGCCGTTGCCGGCCCCGGTCACGATCGCGGTCCTGCCGTCCAGGGTCAGATCGTCTGTCATGACGTGGATTATCCCTTGGTCAGTAGCCTGGCCCGCTGAGCACCCCGCCGTCGGCGACGAACTCACTGCCGGTGGAGTATGACGAGTCGTCCGAGGCCAGGAACGCGACGAGCCTGGAGATCTCGATTGGCTCGGCCATCCGCGAGATGGGCAGCGACTTAAGGAACGCCTCGCCGTCGACGACGTGGCCCGGCACCGCGGTCGCCGTCACGCTGACCTGCTCCAGGGCCATCCGGGTCAGCACCCCGCCGGGGTGCACCGAGTTGACCCGGATGCCGAAGTGGCCGAGTTCCTGGGCGGCGGCCTTGGTCATGCCGCGCACCGCGAACTTGCTGGCGCTGTACGCCGACAGCCCGGCCGCGCCGGTGAAGCCCTCGATCGAGGAGATGTTCACAATCGACCCGCCGCCCGCTGCCTTCATCGGCTCGATCACCGATTTCATGCCGAGCCAGCAGCCGACGGCGTTCACGTCGAGGATCTGCCGGAACTCGGCGAGCGGCATGTCGGTGATGCTGGCGAACCGCAGCACGCCCGCGTTGTTCACCAGCACGTCGAGCCGGCCGAACGCCTCCGTGGCGGTGGTCACCGCCGCGGCCCAGTCCTCCTCCGAGGTGACGTCGTGGTGAACGTACCGGCAGGACTGCGCGCCGAGTCCATCGGCCACGTACCTGCCCTTGTCGTCCAGCACGTCGCCGAACACGACCCGCGCACCCTCGGCGACGAAGTGCCGCACGTGTGACTTGCCCATACCTCGGGCGCCGCCCGTGATCAGGGCCACCTTGCCGTCGAGCCGGCCCATGGCCCCTCCCTTGGTTGCGGAACCGAACTGAAACCTGTTCTACTTTATTACCATCCATAGCGCGGTTGTGAAGCGCGCCTGACAGGGGTTTTGGGGTTGATCGACAATGATCGCTACGCGCGCGGCGCTCCTGTACGGGCCCGGCGAAGAGTACAAGATCGACACGGTCGAGCTCGACGAGCCCGGCCCCGGTGAGGTGCTGGTCGAGATCCGGGCCTGCGGCCTGTGCCATTCCGACGAGCACGTGCGCAGCGGCGACCTGCCGCTCCCGCACTACCCGGTTATCTGCGGCCACGAGGGCGCGGGCGAGGTCTCGCAGGTCGGCGACGGCGTGACGTCGGTCGCGCCCGGGGACCACGTCGCGCTGGCGTTCATTCCCTCCTGCGGCTCGTGCGCGTCGTGCCGCGCCGGCAAGTCGTACCTCTGCGACCTGGGCATGAAGCTCTTCGACACCGGGATAATCACCGACGGCCGCATCGCGCACCGGATCGGCGACACGCCGGTGGCGCGGTTCTCACAGCTCGGGGCCTTCGCGGAACGGCAGCTGCTGGCGGAGTCCTCGGTCGTCAAGGTTGACCCGGACATCCCGTGGCCCGCGGTCGCGCTGGTCTCCTGCGGGGTGGCCACGGGGTTCGGCTCGGCGGTGAGCCGTGCCGGGGTCAGGCCCGGTGACACCGTCGCGGTGCTCGGCATCGGCGGGGTTGGCATGAGCGCGGTGCAGGGCGCGCGGGTGGCGGGGGCGCGGCGGATCATCGCGGTTGACCCGGTGGAGTTCAAGCGCGAGCAGGCGCTGCGGTTCGGCGCCACCCACGTCTACGCCTCGCTGGACGAGGCCATCGCCGGGGTCGGCCAGCTGACCTGGGGGGAGATGTGCGACTCGGTTATCTGCACGTTCGGCGTGATGCTGGGGGAACTGCTGGAGCCCGCGCTGACGCTGACGGCCAAGGGCGGCACCTGCGTGGTCACCTCGGTGGCGCCGATTGCCCAGGCCAGTGCCGACGTCAACCTGTTCCTGCTGGCGATGATGAACAAGGAGATCAAGGGCTGCCTGTACGGAGCGGAGAGCCCCAGGGTCCAGATCCCGAGGCTGCTGAGCCTCTACCGGGACGGCCAGCTGAAGATCGACGAAATGATCACCCAGACGTACCGGCTCGATCAGGTCAACGACGGGTACGCGGACATCGCGGCCGGGCGCATCGTGCGCGGGGTGATCACCTTTTAGCCCGGCCTAACCCCTCCCCGGCCGTGCCCGAGCCCGCCCCACCGCCCAGGCCCGCCCTACCGCCCGAGCTCGCGCACCAGGCCGGCGACCTCGCCGCCGGGAGGCGTGACGAGGGCGATGACCGGGGTGTTCAGCCCGCAGGCCTGGTACTCGGCGACGCGTTCCCGGCAGGCCTCCGGGGAACCGTGCACGACGAGGTCATCCACGATCTCGTCACCGATCTTCTCCAGCGCGCCCTTGCGGTCGCCCGCCGCCCATGCCTCCTGCATCGGCCGCAGGGCCTCGCCCCGGCCCAGCCATTCCTGGAACGCGGCATAGGCCGGCACCGTCATGTAGGCCGCGACCATTCGCCGGCCGATGGCCCGGGCGACCTCGGCATCGGCCGTGGGGCAGACGAAGATCCTGGCGACCAGCTCGCAGCCGGGCCCGGCCACCTCGCGCACCTTCGCCACGTCGCCGGGAGACAGCCAGTTCGTGATCGCGGCGTCGGCCTCGGCCGCGGCGAGCTTGATCATCTGCGGGCGCAGCGCGGCGAGCGCGAGCGCTGGCGGGTCAGCCGGAGGCGCTTCGAGCCGGAACCCGGTGACCCGGAACGTCGGGTACTTCTCGGTGACCTTCTCCCCGGCCAGCGCCTTGCGCAGGAACCGCAGCGTGTCCTTGGCGCGCTGGTAGGGCCGGGCGAACTCGATGCCGTTCCACTGCTCCACGATGACCGGGGACGAGGTGCCGACCCCGAACACGAAGCGGCCCGGCGCCAGGCTGGCCAGCGTGGCACCACTCATGGCCAGCAGGCCGGGTGCGCGGGTGTAGATGGGCACGATGGCCGTGCCGAGGCGCAGTTCGCTCGACCACTGCGCGGCGAGGATCAGGGGCGTGAACGCGTCGGTGCCGTTGACCTCGGCCGTCCAGGCGTCGGTGTAGCCGAGGGCGGGCAGCCCGGCGACGATCTCGCGCTGCTCGGCCAGGCCCATTCCCTGCAGCGGGAGCGTGATTCCCCAGCGGTCCACGTTGCGTCCTCTCTGACTGCTCAAGCCGTGATCGTCACAGATTCTTTCACTCCGTGGCAGGATGCCGACATGGGTGCGCAGCCCCCGGGCGAACCGATCGGGTCTGGTTTGGGCGATTCTGAGCTCGAGGCGGTGTTTGCCAGGGCCTCGCCTTCAGACACCCTTGCCGCCGTGCTCACCGAGGCGCGGATGGTGCTGGCCGAGGTGGACGGCCCGCTCGACGCCGAGCTGTGGGGCTCGGACATCGTGGCCGCGATCGGCTCCGCCGACCAGGCCGACGCGATCGTGACGGCGGCCGAGCGGGCGGGCAGTCCGGAGGCGCTCGCGACGCTGCGGGTGCTCGCCGTGGTCGGCTCGCGCCAGTTGCGCGCCACCGCATCGGCCGCCGCCGGCCGGCTGGCCGACCTCGGCCTCGGCGAGCCGGCCTGGGCGGACTCGGTCGGCGCGCCTAGCCCGGGCCAGTGCTGGAGCTACGGCGACGCTCGCGGCCAGCAGGAGGCGGTGACCATGAGCTTCTGGTACGGCGACTCCGGCCACGTGGTGTCGGTGCTGCTCGACCGCGATCAGGGCGGCGGCATCAAGAACGTGTGGATCGGCGCCTCGGAAGGGGTGCTGGAGCGGACCAGGGAGATGTCGCTGCACGATCCCACGATGGTTTTCGAGATGATCACCCAGGCCGACGCGCGGGGCCGGATGGACCGGGCGATCGCCGCTGGGGAGTGCCCGCAGCAGCCGGACGAGGTCAGCAACGTCGCGTCCCGGCGGGCCATCATGCAGGCCCGGGTGGACCTGCTGCACCGCTGAAGCAAGAGAACAGGGACACGGATGGCGATGCTGGGGCGGGCGGAGCCGCCGGGGCGGCTGCTGGGAGCGGGCCGTTCGGCCAATGTCTATGACCTCGGCGACGGGCGGATCCTGCGCCGCTACCACGATCACTCCCGGTCGGCCGAACGGGAGGCCAAGATCGTCTCGTGGGCCGGAGAACACGGCGTGCCGGTTCCCGAGGTGTTCGACGCGGACGGCCCCGACATCGTGATGGAGCGGGTTGACGGGCCGACGATGCTGGCTGACCTGGCCCGCTGTCCGTGGCGGCTGTTCCGCCACGCCGCCAGCCTGGCTCGACTGCAACAGCAGGTCCACGCGGCGCCCCGCCTCGACGGGCTCAGGGCGCCGTTCGGTGACGGCGGCGTCCTGCTGCACATGGACCTGCACCCCGACAACGTGCTGCTGTCCGCGCGGGGGCCGGTGGTGATCGACTGGGAGGGGGCCGGTTGCGGGCCAGCAGAGGCCGACTTCGCCCTCTGCTGGGTGGTCGTCGCCATGTCGTTGGTTCCCGGCTCGGCCTGGCAGCGGGCGGTCGGCCGGGCGGGCCAGAGGATGTTCGCCAACGCAGTCCTCCGGCATGGCGGGCTGCGCGCGGGCGACCCGTGGCTGGCGAAGGCCGCGCGATTCCGGCTTGATGATCCAAGCGTGCTGGAGCCAGAGGCGGTCCGGATCCGCCAGCTGCTGGCCAGGGCCGGCGCCGACGCTAGCGCGGATACCGGCCCGGGGGCGGACGCCGGCCAGTGACCCGTCCGGCCCGTCGGCAGCCACGTGCGGCGCGCCTGCTCGAGCCCCGGCACTGGCAGCTGCTCTGGCTGATGGGCGCGGCCAACTTCTTCGCGGGCTACGACTTCAACATCGTCACCGTGGCCCTGCCGCAGCTGCGCGCCAGCTACCACCTCAGCCAGTCCCAGGCGTCGCTCTGGATCGCGGTCATCTACCTGGGGGCGGCTCCCGCAGTGCTGCTGGGCCGGCGCGCCGACCGCAGCGGCCGCCGCCGGCTGCTGATCTTCTCGATCAGCGGCTACACGCTCGCCACCCTGGCCACCGCCGCGGCCCCGAGCATCGGGATCTTCGTCGGCTGCCAGCTTGCGGCGCGCTTCTTCCTGTGCACCGAGGGCGTGCTGGTCTGGACGATGGTCGCCGAAGAGCTTCCGGCGGCGGTCAGGGGTTTCGGCTTCGGCTGGCTGGCCATGCTCTCGGCCCTCGGCACGGGCTGGTCGGCCATCCTGTACGGGGGCATCCTGGCCCCGGCCGGCCTTTCCTGGCGGCTGCTGTACCTGGCGGCCGTGCCGGTGCTGGTCGTCGTAGCGGTGCTGCGGCGGCGGATCCCGGAGAGCGCGCGCTTCCTTGCCGCTTCCGGCCAGGGCCACCTGGCCAGGCGCTGGTCGGAGATCCTGCGCCCGCCGCACCGGCGGCTGCTGCTCCTGGTCTGCGTGACCGCCGTCCTGGTCAACCTCTCGGCTCAGGCCGTGGTGTTCGTGGTCGACTTCATGGAGAACGAGCGCCACCTGTCGGCAACGGCCGCCGATCTCATCCTGGTGGTGTCGGGGGCGGCGGCCATCCCGGTGCTGATCCTGGCCGGACGGGCCAGCGACCGGTACGGGCGCAAGCCGGTGTGCTGTTCGTTCCTGGTGCTCAGCCTCGTCGGACTGGTCCTGTTCTTCGTGCTGGCCCGCGGTCCGGTCGAGCTGGCCCTCGCGCTGGCCGTGGCGTACGCGGGTGCGTTCGGGGCCTGGCCCACCGGCTCCGCGTTCGGCGTGGAGCTGTTCCCCACCGCCCTGCGCGCCCTCGGCAGCTCCGCGGCCAACCTGGCCATGGTCATAGGCCAGGCCGCGAGCTTCGTGCTGGCCGCACCCTTAATTGGCGCGGTCGGGGATCTGTCCCGGGCGGCGCTGGTCCTTGCGATCGGCCCGCTGATCGCCGCCGTCCTCATTGCCACCAGCTTCCCGGAGACCGCCGGGGCCGAGCTGGAGGCGATCAACCCGGCGCCGCCGGCCAAGGAGCGGCCCGAGCGGCGGGCTCAGCGCAGGCCGACGTAGTCGGCCATGCGCTCGACCGTGTAGCCGAAGAACGGGTCGGCCGGCTCCAGGGCGCCGACGAACTGCCCGAAGAGCTCGAAACTGATCATGCCGAACAGCTGCGTCCAGGCGATCAGGGCGCGGGCTAGCACGCCGTCGTCCACGCCGGGCGCGATCGCCTCGGCTACGATTCGCGACCTGCCGCGCGAGCTCCGCGAGTACCTGCGGCGCTGGAAGTTCGAGGTGGGGATGTTCTTCGAGGGCGTCGGCCCGGACGCCCCGGATGCGAAGCTGCTGGAGATCGCGCCCGGGTACCCGGTCTTCCAGATCGCCACTCGCTCGGAGTGACCGTAACGCGACGCCGCGGGGCGCCGCTACGCCGTCAAGGCGAGGGTGGCACCCGCGGCGTCGGTAAGCCTGTGGTAGCCAGGGTCGCCGGAGAACCTGGCCAGCGGACCGCCGACCCTGGCCGTGGGCCCGTCCGGCCCGACCAGGATGGTGCCCTCCGCGTCTGCCGCGACCAGCTCGTCGTCCACCCTGAGCAGCACCGGCCCGTCCCGGCTCGCGGAGATCGCGGTCCGGCCGTGGCGCAGCGCGTCGGTCACCGCTCCGGGCTCACCGGCAGCGCACTCGACCCAGGTCGTTGGCGAGCCCGGCGGGGCGTCGTCACCGGGCCGGTGCCAGTCGCTGCCGCCGACCGGAATGGAGCCCGGGTCCCAGGCTAGCCACCAGGCCAGCGGCGTCGTCCAGTGCGGGTCGAGCCAGCTCCAGTGCCACACCTCGGCCAGCGGGGGGCGCCGGCTCATCGGGATCGTCCAGCTCACGTCCCCGCCGATCGGGTGGTTGACGGACAACAGGGCGCCGGCCCGCTCGGTGGCATCCAGCCAGGCGTCGGCGGGCTCGCGGAAGTCGATCCAGCCCATCTCGCCGAACGCGTTCGCATGGCCGGCCGCCGTGGTCACCTCCTGCCCGGGCACCAGGATGATTCCGTGCGCAGCCGCGACGGCCGGCAGCTCGGCGTGGTGGCTGATCGTGTTGTGGTCGGTGACCGCGATGTAGTCGAGGCCCTGAGCGACGGAGAACCTGGCCAGTTCGGGCACGGTCATCGCGCCGTCCGAGTGCAGGGTGTGGGTATGCAGGTCACCGGCCAGCCAGCGCCGTCCGGCCGAGGCGGGCAGCTCGCGCCGCGGTGGCCGGTGGGCCAGTGGCGGCAGCGGATCCGGCGGCCGCCCGGGTGTCAGCTCACCCGGTCTGCTGGTGACCTGCGCGGTGAGCCGGTACTCGGCGCCGTCCAGCGGCACCCGGTGCAGGCCGATCACGACCTGCCAGGTCCCCGGCTCCAGGTCGCCGGGCAGGTAGCCTGGGGTCGCGGCATCTGGGGTGATCACAAACGACCGCCGGGCCCCGCCGGACCAGCCGCGGAACCCGCCCGGCCCGATGCAGCCGAGGTCGAGGACGGCCCCGGGCCGCTCGTACTCGAGCTCCACCCGCAGTCCCCACGCGCCGTCCGGGACCTCGGCCGGCAGATACTGCCAGGGACTTGCGAACCGGTCTTCCAGGGTCCATTGCCCACTGTGCCGAATCGTGACCATGCGCCAATCTGATCAGGCCAGGCGCTGGCTTGTCAGTTCGGCTCGCTCGGCGGTGCCGAGCTGCCGGAGCTTGGCCCGGATCTGGCTGGCGTCGGCGTGCTTGAGGTCGTCGAGAATGGCCAGGGCCTTCTGCCAGGCGGCTTTGGCCTGAGCATGGTTGCCGCTCTCGTGCCGGGTGTCGCCAATGTTGGCGAGGGTGTCCGCCTCGTTGTACCGCGCGCCAACTTCGCGGAAAATGCGCAGCGCGTGCTGGTAGCAGGTGGTCGCGGTGGCCAGGTGGCCGAGCTTGCGCTCCGCGTATCCGAGGCTGTCCCAGGTGTGCGCCTCGCCGTCCCGGTCGCAGAGTTCCTGATTCAGGGCCAGCGCCTCGCGGCAGTACCGCTGTGCCTGCTGTGGATCGCCCAGCAGGGCATGGCACCAGCCCACGGAATTGAGCGCGCTGGCCTGCCCGGGCCGGTTGCCGGCCAGCCGGAACAGGCGGAGTGCCTGCTCGGAGTGGTCGAGCGCATCCGCGTGGGCCGACTGGCGCTCGGCTATCCAGCTGAGCGACTGATGAGCGCGAGCCTCACCGGAGCGGTCGCCAAGCTGCTGGTACAGCCCGAGACAGTCGGCCAGGTGGACGCGAGCCTGGCCGTATTCACCGAGCCTGGCGCACGCGCTGGCCAGGAGCCGCGTGGCCGCGGCCTGGCCGGCCACATCGCCGGACCGCGTCGCGGCGGCCACGGCCGGCCGCTGGGTGGCCGCCCATTCCCGCCAGTAGCCCCGGGTATCGAGGAAGTCCACCATTGCCCATGGAATCTGCCAGGCGTGCACGTCGAAGCCGGTCTCGGCGGCCAAGTTGACGATGGCCTGCAGGACCTGGAGCTCAGCCTCGAACCAGGCGAGCGCACGCTGCCTGCTGCCCATGGTCTCGGGCGTGACGCCGCACCGGGGCGGCGGCGGGAGGCGGGTGATCGGCTCGCGCAGCGGGTTGAGTTGCAGGTCCGCGGACCGGGCCGTGTGCAGGTAGTGGTCGAGCATCCGGCCGGTCGCTGCCCGGCGGTCGTCATCGTTGTCCAGCGCCGCAGCCTGCTCGGCAGCGTAGGCACGCAGCAGATCGTGAAAGGCATACCGGCCCGCGGCCGGCTCGGCGAGCAGGTGGCAGCGGGTCAGCTCACGCAGCAGCCGCCGGGCCTCAGCCAGCCCGGTCCCAGCCAGGCTGGCTGCGGCCGCCGCGGTGATCTCCGGCCCCGGATGCAGGCCCAGCAGCCGGAACATCCGCGCCGCCGGAGACTGCAGGTTCTGGTAAGACCACGACAGCACCGCGCGCACATCGGTCGCGTCCTCCCCGGTCGACAGCGCGTCAAGACGCCCCTTGGCATCCCGCAACTCGGCGGCGAGCGCGGCCAGCGCAAACCCCGGATGGGCGACGGCGCGGGCGGCGGTGATGGCCAGCGCGAGCGGCAGTCGGGCGCACAGCCCGATTAGCTCGTCGGCCGCCTCGGGCTCGGCGGCCAGCCGGGTTTCCCCCAGTCGCGCCGCGATGAGCTGATATGCCTCGGTGCCGCTCAGCACGTCGAGAGTCAGGGTGCGGGCGCCGTCGGAAGCGACCAGGCCTGCGAGTTCGCTGCGGCTGGTGATCAGGACCATGGCGGTGGGGGTGGCCGGCAGCAGCGGCCGGACCTGGGCCGGGTCGCGCGCGTTGTCCAGCACGATCAGCATCCGCCGGCCGTCCATCAGGCTGCGGCACAGCGCCTGCCGGCCATCCAGCGTGGCTGGCAGGCGCGCCGCGGGCACGCCCAGCGCGTCCAGGAACGCGCGCAGTGCCTCGGCCGGGGGCAGCGGGTCGGCCGGGCCGAACCCGCGCAGGTTCACATACAGCTGCCCGTCGGGGAAATCCGCCGCCGCCCGCCGGGCCCAGTGCACCGCCAGCGCGGTCTTGCCGACCCCCGCGGGCCCGGAGATCGCCGTGATCAGCACCGGCCCATCCGGACGCCGCAGCAGTCCGGACAGCGCTCGCAGCTCCCGGGCTCGCCCGGTGAACCCTGGAACCGTGGCCGGCAGCATCACGGGCGCCGGCAGCCGTGTCCGGTCCGGGTCTACCGGTTCGGCCGGTGCCGGAACCGTTGCTGCGGGACGCCCTGTGGCGGCATGGTTCTTGGCGGCGGCCTGCTTGCCGTGGTCCGCCGGGACCGCATCCGGTCCTTGCGGAGCGAGCAGCAGCGTGCGGTCGGATCGCAGAATCCGCTGGTTCAGCTCCCGCAGCCCCGGACCAGGCTCAATCCCGATCTGCTCCACCAGATGCCGCCGCACCTGACGGTAGGCCTCCAGCGCCGACGCCTGCTGCCCCGACCGGTACAACGCCAGCATCAGCAACTCAGCCAGCCGCTCCCGCAACGGCTCCGCCGCCGCCAGCCCCCGCACCTCCGCCACCACCTCACGATGACGGCCCAAATGCAAATCCGCCTCAACCCGCGCCTCCAGCGCCTCCAGCCGCATCTCCGTCAGCCGCGGCACCGCCCCCGCCACCAAAACCCCCGACGGCACATCCGCCAGCGGCCGCCCCCGCCACAACCCCAAAGCCTCAGAAAGCCTCGCCGACACCACATCCCAGGCTCCCGCCCGCGCCGCGCTGACGGCGGCGGCCTGCAGCTCAGTGAACCGGGTGACGTCAAGCTCCCCCGGCATGACCTCAATCAGGTAACCCGCCGGACGGGTCACGATCCGCTGATACCCCAACGGCCCTAAAGCCTGCCGCAACCGCTTCACATAGTTCTGCAGCGTCACCCGCGCCGTCTCCGGCGGCTGCCCCTGCCACACCGCCTGCGCCAGCTCACCCGCGCCCACCACCTCATTGGCACGCAACAGCAACGCAGCCAGCAGCACCCGCTGCTTGCCAGCCGACACCGTCACCCGCAACCCGCCAGCCCTCACTACCAGCGGTCCGAGCAGGCCAAATTCCACCCGATCCCTCCCGTGCGGCCCCCCTACACCCGATCGGCCATTAAATCATCGCATTCATAAAGGATCAGGGCTATGCAATAGCAGAAGAAGGAGTGTGCAATAGCTCGATCAGGAGTCCCGTTCCTTCCGCGGGCGGCCGGGGCGGCGCACCGGCGCGACCTTGGTCGGCATCCGCCCGGCGTCGGCGAGCGCTCTGCGCAGCATGAGCTCGATCTGCGCGTTGGTGCTGCGCAGCTCGTCCGCAGCCCAGCGGGCAAGCGCGTCATACACCGCCGGGTCTAGCCGGAGGAGGACCGTCTTCCGCTCAGTCGCCACGCGTCTCCCCGGCGCGTCCTACTGATAGAGGGTGCCGGTGTTGACGACCGGCTGGGTCGGGTGGTCACTGCACAGCACCACCAGCATGTTGCTGACCATGGCGGCCTTCCGCTCGGCGTCGAGTTCGACGAGCCCGTCGGCATCGAGCCTGGCCAGCGCCGATTCGACCATGCCGACCGCGCCCTCTACGATCCGCTGCCGGGCCGCCACCATCGCGCCCGCCTGCTGCCGGCGCAGCATGGCGTGGGCGATCTCCGGAGCGTAGGACAGCCGGGTCAGCCGGGTCTCGAGGATCTTGACCCCGGCCGGCGCCACCCGCTGGATGATCTGCTCGGCCAGCCGGGCGTTGATCTCCCCGGCCGAGCCGCGCAGGGACAGCCCGCCCTCGTGGTTGTCGTAGGGGTAGTCGCTGGCTATCTGCCGGACGGCCGTTTCGGCCTGGATCCCAACGAACTCGGTCAGGTTGTCCACGCCGAACACCGCCTTGGCGGTGTCCTCGACCTGCCAGACGACCACGGCAGCGATCTCGATGGGGTTGCCGTCGGCGTCGTTGACCTTGGCCTGCGTGGTCTCGTGATTGCGGATCCTGGTGGAGATGCGCCGCCGCTTGGTGGCGGGATTCACCCAGTGCAGGCCTTCGCTCCGGATCGTTCCCACGTAACGGCCGTACAGCTGGATCACCCGGGCCTCCCCGGGAGCAACCGGCGTCAGTCCCGAGATTAGTGCGGCCGCGATAATCAGGAGCACCGCTCCGATGACGACCAGCGCCGAGTTGGGCATCGTGATCCCGTTCACGAACAGCCCGATCCCCAGTACCATCACAGCCCCGCCGACTGCTGCCAGAGGCACCCCTGGCAGCACGGTCGCGGCGCGCTCACGGATCTCGGGGCCAGGCTGGTGTGGCCCCGTGGCGCCCACACCGTTGGTATCAACGCTCACCGACCGACCTCCTTGGCTGCGGACCGCACTATATTGATATCACCTTTTCGGCGGTACCCCGCAGTCGCCACTCCGGCGAAACTTATCGGCTATCCAGGGCACTAGGGCCTGACCGCCACGGAAACGGCGCGAGATCCGGCTCCACCCAGCCGCTCCGCGCCTGGGCCGAGGCCAGCACCGCCGAGCTGTAGTGCCTGGTGAGCAGGCGCTTGTCCAGCAGCGCCGGATGGCGCTCGGCGAACGCATCGAAGTCGGTGACCGTAGGGTCGGCCGCGACGTGATAACCGACGATCTCGGTCCACGCCCGGGTGACCGTCGCGTTGAACTTCTGCGGCGCGTGCGCGGTGAGCTGCCGGATCCAGTCGCTGATCATGGTGGACGCGCGCGGCGTCCCGTAGCGGCAGGCGGCGACGAACGCCAGGTGCACGTGCTGACGGTGCCGGAACCGCTTGTCAGGCGGGACGATCTCGTACAGGATCTCGGCGGGGATCGCATGGGTCATCGTGGCACCTCCGTCAGGGCGCGGGTTACCGCACGGAACCCGGCCAGGTCGGCGTCGCTGACCCCGGCCAGGGCAGCGTGCTCCAGTTCCGCCGCGGCGGCCCGGGCCGCCGCGGCGGAGCGTCGGCCGTCCGCGGTCAGCGACACCAGGAATGAGCGGCGGTCGGCCGGGTCAAGGCCGCGGGTCAGGTAACCCCGACGCTCCAGCCGGTCAAGCACGCTGGTCAGGGTCGTCGGCTTGGTCGCGGTGTCGGAGGCGATTTCCCCGACGCTCCGGTTCCGGCCGTCGGCCAGGTTCGCCAGCACGTTGATCTCCGAGGCGCTCAGGTTCTGCCCGGCCAGCTGGGTCGCGAGAACGTGCAGCGTGGCGTGCGTGGCCCGGTGCAGCGCCAGAACCACCTCGCCGTCCCTCGCTCCATCTATCACGAAATCAGATTATACGAAATCGTACTTACGTGCCACCAGCGCACCCTCCTGGTGGTGTCAAAGTGCCGGCGCTGCCGCTCCAGCAGCAGCGGCGAGCCGGCGACGCCGTCTGCTGCCTTACGCTTCGGGGGTGATCGAGATCATGCGGTTCCGGCTGCCGCCCGGCGCCGACGAGGCGGCGTTTCTCGCGGCCGACCGGAGGGTGCAGCAGGAGTTCGCCTACCAGCAGCCCGGCCTGCTCAGAAGGACCACGGCCCGCGGCGAAGACGGCGGCTGGATCGTCATCGACCTGTGGCGCAGCGCCGCAGACGCCGAGGCCTGCGACGTCCGCTGGGAGCGCGATGAGGTGACTCAGGCGTTCATGAGCCTGCTCGACCGCTCCTCGGTCGCCGTCGAGCGATATCAGGAATTGGACTAACCCACCGCGGGTGCGGTGCTCAGTCTTGGTTCGCGGCTTCGCGGCTTCGCGGCTTCGCGGCTTCGCGGCTTCGCGGTTGCGCGGTTGCGCGGCTTCGCGTGGGCGCTGCGCCAGCGATTGCGCGAGTTCGAGGTTGCTCGCGCTCGCCGCGCGGCTCGTTCGGGAGACGGGCGCGCTTATCAACGGGGCGGCGCGGGCCAACAAGCCGCTCGCCACGTTCGGGCTCGATGCCGAGGTGCGGTTCGCGAAGCCGGCGGACCGCGCCGCGTTCGTGGGCGAGCTCGCAGACGCGGTCACCAGAATTATCAGTAAATATCAGACCGAAACCGGTCGGCCGCACCGCCTCATCGTCGCGGTGCACCCGAGCATCACCGAAGACGCCGACCCGCCAGCAGAGGAGCAGCAGTCATGACGCATCCATTCGAGGTCCGCGAGGAGTTCCCCGTCGACGCCACGCCGGACGAGGTGTGGGAGGCGATCACGTCGGGGCCGGGAGTCGACTCCTGGCTCATGGGGCGCACCGAAATCGACAGTGCCAGCAAGACCAGCACGTTCACCATGTTCGGCGAGGTGTCCCGCTCCCGCATCACGGCCTGGGAACCCGGTCACCACTACGCGACGCAGGAGGACAAGAAGCCGGACGGCACGTTCATGGCCTTCGAGTGGCTCATCGAGTCGCGCGACGGAGGCGGCGCGCTGGTGCGCGTCGTGCACAGTGGGCTGCTCGGCGACGACTGGGAGGCCGAATACAACGGCCTGTCCGTCGGCGACCACGCCTACATGACGAAGCTCGCCGTCTACCTGAAGCACTTCGCACCGCGCACCGCGAAGGGCTCGCTGTTCCTGCCGGGACCGATCACCAAGGACTCGTGGGCGGCCATGACGGCGGCGGTCGGCGTCGGCGCGGACGCGGCGGACGGTCAGCCGGCGCGGCTCAGCGTGCCCGCGATCGAGCCGGTCGACGGCACCGTGGAGTTCGTGGTCCCGCCGAGCTTCGTGGGCATGCGCACCGACGACGCGATGTACATGCTGATCCACGGCTACAACGACATGGTCTTCGCGACCGCGCACTACTTCAACGACCGCGACTCGTCGGCCGAGACCGAGGCGTGGCAGAACTGGCTCGGCGGTCTCGCGTCGTAGGCCTACTGCTGGACGAGCACGAGTGGGTTGCCTTCCGGGTCGTCCACCGCGGCGAGCGTCGGGCCGCCGGGAACGTCGAACGGCTCGGTTACCAGCGTCCCGCCCAGCTCGACAGCGCGCGCCAGCGACGCGCGCAGGTCGCGCACTTGCACGTAGAGGACGACCCCGGGCCGGTCGCCGGCGCGGATGTGCCCGCCCGGCCCCGGTTCGGGGCCGCCGAGCCCCGGCGGTATCTGCATGATCGGGCCGTCCCCGATATCCCAGTGCAACAGCTCCCGGTAGAACGCGGCCTGGCGCACGGCGTCGCGGGCCACGATCTCCCAGTGTACGACCGGCCTGGCCCAGTCCTCAGCCACGCCACGATCCTGGCATACGGGGCGGGTTACGATCCACGAGTGGACCCGCGCCTGGGGAGTTGCTCCCTTGATCAGCTGAGAAAGCGGACCAGCCTCAAGTGGCTTCCACGCGCCGCTGGTCCTGCCCGGGGCACACCACGTGGCGTTCGGCTCGCTCGATCACGAGATGGCGTCGCGTTCCGTAATCTTCTCGTCAGCCTCCAAGGCATGGAACATCCCGGGGCTGAAGTGCGGTTTGGCTGTGGCCGGATCGGCCCGGTACGCCTCCGTCTGAGCGAGCGCTGGGATGCCCTGCTGCCCGAGCAGACCGGCGTGCTCGCGACGGTCGCCGCGTTCACCGAGTCGCTGCCCTGGCTGGATGCGCTGCTCGGCCAGCTCGACGAGACACGGGTTCGCCCGGCTGAACATGGGTACCTCGCCGGAACTGATGGCCGAGGCGGTGCGGCGGATGGCCGCCGTAATCTTACCGGGAGGTCGGCATGGCAAGCTCGCATGTGACCGTGGGTTCGGGCGACCACCATGTGATCGCCCTGCACGGCTGGTTCGGCTCGGCCCGGGGCTGGGGCTCGCTGCCTGACTACCTCGACGGGTCCAGATACACCTACGCGTTCATGGACCTGCGCGGTTACGGCGGACGCAAGCAGGACGCGGGCGACTTCACGATGGAGGAGGCGGCGGCCGATGTGGTCGCGCTCGCTGACGAGCTGGGCTGGGACCGGTTCTCGCTGATCGGGCACTCCATGTCCGGCCAGGCGATCCAGCACGTGCTGCTGGCCGAACCCGGGCGGGTGCACCGGGTGGTGGCGCTCAACCCGGTCCCGGCCACCGGGGTGCCGTTCGACGAGGACAGCTGGGCGCTGTTCTCCGGCGCCGCGGCCAGCCGCGACAACCGGTTCGCGATCATCAACTTCACCACCGGCAGCAGGCTGCCCGCCGCCTTCGTTGATCATGTCGTGCAGCACTCGCTCGACCACTCCGCGCCAGAGGCGTTCGGCGCTTACCTCAAGTCGTGGGGGAAGACCGACTTCTCCGAGCGGGTGAAGGGCAACCCGGCCGCGGTCAAGATCATCGTCGGCGAGCACGACCCGGCGCTGGGCGCGCCGACGATGGAGCAGACCTGGCTGCAGTTCTATCCCGCCGCCGAGCTCGAGGTGATGCCGAACGCCGGGCACTACCCGATGTTCGAGACGCCGGCCGCGCTGGCCGCGTCCATCGAGGAATTCCTCGACCGGGACTGACCGCGATGACCTCCACGGACAGGCCAGACACCGAGGTCGTGTTCGACCCCGCGACCTACACCGAAGGGGTGCCGTTCGGCGCCCTGGCCAGGCTGCGCCGCGACAGCCCGGTGGTCTGGGTCGACGAGATCCCGGTCCTGGGCTGGCCGGCCGGCCCAGGGTTCTGGCTGGTGCTGCGGCACGCCGACGTCGAGTCGGTGATGCGGCAGCCGCAGCTCTTCTCCTCCTGGCTCGGCGCGACCCAGATCCGCGACCCGGTGACACCGGCCGCGCTCGGCTACGTCCGCGCCATGATGCTGAACATGGACCCGCCGGCCCATTCCCGGCTGCGGACGCTGCTGGCAAGATCGTTCACGCCGCGCGCGGTCGCGCGGCTCGACGAGCGCATCCGCGGGCACGCGCGGGCCCTGTGCGAGCGGGCGTTCGCGGGACGCGGCGGGCGGGGTGAGTGCGACTTCGCCAAGGACGTCGCCGCGGACCTGCCGCTGCTCACTCTGGCGGACGTGCTCGGCATGCCGGAGCAGGACCGGTGGCTGCTGTTCGACTGGTCCAACCGGGTGATCGGCTACCAGGATCCCGACTACGCCGCGTCCGCCGCGTTCGACCCGTCCGGCGGGACTCCGATGGCCGCCGAGGCGCTCGCGCTGCGGCCCGCCCCCGACGCCAGCGGCCGCATGCCCGATCCGCGCACCCGGGACGGCATGCCCGACCTGTACGCGTACGCGCACCTGCTGGCCGACGCCAAGCGGCGCCGGCCCGGCGATGACGTGATGTCGATCCTGCTGGCGCAAGTCGACGACGATGGCGGCCGGGTGTCCGTCGAGGAGTTCGAGAACATGTTCTGGCTGTTCGCGGTCGCGGGCAACGAGACGATACGCAACGGCCTGCCCGGCGCGTGCATCGCGCTGCTCGAGCACCCCGAGGCGCAGGACGCGCTGCGCGCCGATCCCGGGCTGATGCCGGGCGCCGCCGAGGAGATGCTGCGCTGGTGGACGCCGGTGATGACGTTCCGCAGGACCGCCACGGCCGACTGCGAGCTCGGCGGGCGGCCGATCCGGGCGGGGGACAAGGTGGTGGTGTCGTTCGCTTCGGCCAACCGGGACGAGGCGGTGTTCGCCGACGCCGACGGCTTCGACATCCGCCGATACCCCAACCCGCACCTGGTCTTCGGCCACGGGCCGCACTTCTGCCTCGGCTCGCACCTGGCCCGCGCCCAGATGCGGGCGCTGTTCGCGGAGGTGCTCTCGCGCACCTCCGCGCTCGGCTTCGCCGGCCAGCCGTCCTACCTGCGCTCGAACTTCCAGCGCGGGGTCAAGCGGCTGCCGGTCGCCTGGGCCGGGCGCTAGCGCCGGACCTCACGGACCTCGTAGATCTCTCAGATCTCGTAGCACTCACAAGCCTCATAGGCCTCATAGGCCTCATAGCCGTCACATTCCCCGAGGGCATCACAGCGTCCAGGGCGGGCGGAGCTGGCTGCCGTCGCTCATCGTGGCCTCGAGGCCAGCGAGGCAGGTTGTCCATGCGGCGCCGCCGTCTGGGCCGCCGTCGAGGCGGATCTCGCTGCCGGCCGGGATGTAGGCCACGTCGCCGGGGTGCAGGCTGTGCTCGGTGCCGTCGAGGGTGATCGTGAGCTCACCGCCGATGCAGCAGATGACCTCCTCGCGCGATGGCCGGTGCGGCGCGCCCGTCAGGCCCGCGGGCACGTCGACTCGCCAGGCGCACAGCTGGCCGCTGCCCCGTGAGGGCCGGACATAGGAGCTGAACCGCGCCCCATGAGTCTCGAAGACGTCAGCGTCGGAGCTCGTGATCAGCGGCATCGGGGGCCCTCTCGTCGCTAAGATGGTCAACATGGTTGTCGAATGCTGGACGGGTGAAACAGTAAACCTGGTTGTCGTTTATGTCAACGCCGGCTGACCCGCTGGGCTTGGGGCTGGCCGGGCTGCCTGCGCCGGCTGACCCGCCTGACCCGCCCGGCTTCGAGCTGCCGCTGCTGCTGCTGCACGGCTTCCGCGTGCTCATCGACGAGCTGCATGCCGAGCTGGCCCGGCAAGGTCACCCGGACATGCGGCCGATGCACGGGTTCGTGTTCCAGGCCATCGGCCCGGGCGGCACGACCGCGGCCCAGCTCGCCCGCAGGCTTGGCGTCTCCAAGCAGGCGGCGGGCAAGACGATCGACCACCTGGAGCGGCTGGGCTACCTGGAGCGCACGCCCGACCCGGCCGACGCCCGGCGCAAGGCCGTGCGGCTCACCGGCCGCGCCTTCGACGCGCTGGCCCGGTCGGCGCGGGTATTCGACGACCTGCGGGCCCGCTGGGCCGGGGTCGTCGGGGCGGAGCGGCTGCGCGCTCTGGAAGCCGACCTGCGCAAGGTCACGTCCGCGGAGGGGTTCCGGCTCGACATCCCCGGCTGGTTCGGGAATCAGTAACACGGGCCGTAACGCGACGCCATCCGCCGCCCCGGCGCGGAATGGCCGCCGTTGCCGGCCGGTTGTATCGGCTATGACGACCACTCAGCAAGTGAAGGGTCATGGGGAGGTGGGCGGGGGCGCCAGCCCAGTCGACTTCGCGGCCTTCGGCGACTATGGCGACTTCAGGAAGAAGCAGCCCCAGCCAGCAAGCGGGGAATTCGTGCGGCCTGCGTACCCGTTCCGCGGCCGGATCACCGCGGACGGCTCGAGCGGGTACCCGGCCGTGGCGGGCCGGTACCACCTGTACATCTCGTGGGCCTGCCCGTGGGCGCACCGGACCGCGATCGTGCGCAAGCTGCTCGGCCTCGAGGACGTCATCTCGCTGTCGGCTGTCGACCCGATTAGGGACGGCCGCGGCTGGGCGTTCCGCGACGGCCCGGGGTACTCGCTGGACCCGGTCAACGGGTTCTCGTTCCTGCGCGAGGCCTACGAGGCGAGCGAGCCCGGCTACGACGGGCACATCTCGGTCCCGGTGCTCTGGGACCGCGAGACGGGCAAGATCGTCAGCAACAACTTCCCGGACATCACGATCGACCTGGACACCGAGTTCGGCGCGCTGTCCAATCAGGCCTACGACCTGTACCCCGCATCGCTGCGGCCCGAGATCGACGCGATCAACGCGGTCGTCTACGAGACCGTGAACAACGGCGTGTACCGCTCGGGCATGGCCACCTCCCAGGAGGCGTATCACGAGGCCGTATCCAAGATCTTCGCGACCCTCGACGACCTGGAGCAGCGGCTGGCCGACCGCCGGTACCTGGTCGGCGACGCGATCACCGAGGCCGACGTGCGGCTTTGGGTGACCCTGGCGCGGTTCGATGCGGTCTACCACTACCACTTCAAGGTCAACCTCCGCCGGCTGACCGACTACCCGAACCTGTGGCGCTATGCGCGCGACCTGTACTCGCTGCCCGCCTTCTCCGGCACGACCAACTTCGACCACATCAAGCGCCACTACTACACCACGCATCCGCACATCAACCCGACCAGAATCGTGCCCGACGGCCCGGTCCTGGATTGGGGCCTGTCCTAAGACCGCTCCTCGCCCTGATCCGAACCGTTTCTGACCTGGCCACGACCCCCATGACGTGCGAAAGTGGGGGAACGGCCGCTGCCCATGGCCAGGTGATCGGGAGGGGACCGATGGGCAGGGATGTCCCTGCGATCAGCGTGAGTCAGCAGGACCGGCGTGCCTACCGCGAGAAGGTGCGCCGCTGCCTGGATGTGTTCGCGCGGATGCTGCGCGAGTCCCGGTTCGAAACCGAGCCGCGGCAGGTTGGCCTGGAGATCGAGCTGAACCTCGTCGACGAGCTCGGCCTGCCCTCGATGAAGAACACCGAGGTGCTCGGCGCGATCGCCGACCCCAGCTGGGCGAGTGAGCTCGGCCAGTTCAACCTGGAGATCAATGTGCCGCCGCGGCCGCTGGTCGGCGACGCCCTGATGCTGCTCGAGCGCGGGGTGCTGGACAGTCTCGACCACGCCGGCCGCCGGGCCCGCCAGGCCGGGAGCCACCTGGTCATGGTCGGCATCCTGCCGACGCTGACCGAGGGCGACGTCGGCGAGCAGGCCATGTCGGCGAACCCGCGGTACCGGCTGCTGAACGAGCAGATCTTCGCCGCCCGCGGCGAGGAGATGCGGATCTCCATCGAGGGCGCCGACCGGCTGCTCACCCACATCGACACGATCACCCCCGAGGCCGCCTGCACCAGCGTGCAGTGTCACCTCCAGGTCAGCCCGGAGGCGTTCGGCAGCTACTGGAACGCCGCCCAGGCGATCGCGGGCGCGCAGGTGGCCGTCGCCGCCAACTCCCCGTTCCTGTTCGGGCGGGAACTGTGGCGGGAGACCCGGCTCACCCTGTTCGAGCAGGCGACCGACACCAGGCCGGACGAGCTCAAGCACCAGGGAGTCCGGCCCCGGGTGTGGTTCGGCGAGCGCTGGATCACGTCGGTGTTCGACCTGTTCGAGGAGAATCTCAGGTATTTCCCCGCGCTGCTGCCGCTGGTCGACGACGAGGATCCCGCGGCGGCGCTGGACAACGGGCAGGCGCCGCAGCTGGCCGAGCTCACGCTGCATAACGGCACGATCTACCGCTGGAACCGGCCGGTCTACGCGGTGGTGGACGGGCTGCCGCACCTGCGGGTGGAGAACCGGGTGCTGCCGGCCGGCCCGACGGTCACCGACATCATGGCCAACGCGGCCTTCTACTGCGGTCTCGTCCGCGCGCTCGCCGAGGCCGAGCGGCCGGTCTGGACGCAGATGTCGTTCAAGGCGGCGGCCGACAACCTCGCCGAGGGCGCCAGGCACGGCATCGACGCCCGGCTGTACTGGCCCGGCCTCGGCGAGGTCCCGGTGACCGAGCTCGTGCTGCGCCGTCTGCTGCCGCTCGCCGCCGACGGACTCGAGCTGTGGGGCGTGGATCCCGGCGACGCGAAGCGTCTCCTCGGCATCATCGAGCAGCGCTGCCTGTGCGGCCGGACCGGCGCGACCTGGCAGACCGACTCGGTCCGTGCGCTCGCCGGCCGGCATGGGACGGGGCGGGAGGAAGCGCTGCGGCTGATGACGCTCGGGTACATCGACCAGATGCGCACCAACGAGCCCGTGCACTGCTGGCCGGAGATCTGAGCGTCAGCGCAGCTCGCAGGCGGCCAGCCAGTAGTAGCGCAGCTGTATCCACCGCACGTCCGCGGCGGCGTCGGCGACGTCGGCGGTGAACTGGCCGCGGTCCGGGAAGTTCTTCAGGATCTCGAAGCTGCGCCCGTCGTTCAGGGTCCGGCGCTGGTAGGTATCGCCCGCCTCGGTAGTGCGGCTGACCGGATGGTTGCTGCCCGGCACATACCGGTTGTCGAGGACGATCAGCCGCGCGTCCGGTCCCATGCGGGCGCTCAGGCCGGCCACGAATCTCGGCAGGTCGCGGCGCAGAGCGTGGGACCAGAAGAACCCGACGAACGCGGTGTCGAACTCTCCGGGCACCTGGTCCAGCGCGTATGCGTCGGCGAGCCGGAAGGTCACGGCGGCCCCGCCGTACTCCCGCGCCCGCGCCAGCTCGAGCGTCTCGGCGTTCAGGTCGGTGGCGGTGATCGAGGCGGCGGAGCCGGACAGCACGCGCGTCCAGTACCCCGTGCCCGCCGCGATCTCCAGCACCCGCTGCCCGGCGACCAGCGGCGACAGCAGGCCGTGCAGCCTGGCCAGGTCCTGCTGCCGCTCGGGCTTCGCGTATACGGCGTCGTACTCGGCCGCGCGTTCGCGGTAATACTCGGCAAGCTCGGTCACGGTCGCCGGGTCAGATGTCCAGGCCGAGGGTGAACGTGGGCTTGGGGGAGGTTTCGGGGAGGCGATGCTCGTCGGCCAGGCGGCGGATCGCGGTGCCGGTGGCCAGGAACTCGGTGGCGTGCTCGCCCCAGACGTGGTTGGAGACGGCCACGCTGACCCCAACGATGCCCGAGGAGCGCGCCTGCGTCGCCTCCGTCTGCATCCGGGTCAGCGCCAGCTCGCGCGCCTCGTAGACGCCTTGGGTGAACTGCAGCATCTCCATGTTCTGTCCGGCCTGCCGCATGGCCTGCATGGCCGACTGGTGCGCGATGTGATAAACGCACAGGCCGAGGACGAACGCGACCGGCACCGCGCCGGCCGCAAGCAGCCGGAAGAAGTCCTGCGCGGACAGGTCCGAGGTGAACGCGCGGCCATCCGGCGCGCGGTGGGCGCCCTGCCCGGCCAGGGCCCGGACGGCGGTCCCGGTGGCGACGAACTCCAGTACCTGCTGGCCCCATGCGTACATCTGCATCCGTAGTTCCACGCCCACGATTCCATCCGCGCCGAGGTGATCCGCCTCGGCGCGCATCCGGGCCATGGCCAGTTCCCGGGCGTTGTACATCGCCTGGCTCAGCACCTGGAGTTCCTGGTTCTGCGACCACCGTCCGACCTGCAGCCCGACATGGTAGATCGAGGACCCGACCACGAACCCGAGCGGCTCGAACCCGGCCTCCCCGAGGAGCACGTACTCCGACACCGACAGGTCCGAGGTGAACACCCCGGCCGGGTCGGCTCCCGCGGTCTGGGCCAGCCTGGTGTCGGCGGCCTCTGGCTCCCACGTGGTCGCGTCGCCGGCCGGCCGGTTCCCAAATAGCGCCATTGTGCCCCCTTTAGCCGATATCTCCGTGATCAGCTAGCAGCCTACCGGCCTGCCCGTCGCCGCGCCCCTAGCATTAGTTGCCATGAGCCGCGTCGCCCATCCCGCCGGCCCGCGTCACGCCGACGTGCTGCCGCCCGATCACCCGCCAATGCCGCCGCGTGACGTCAACGCGCTCGACCCGGCGATCTGGCCGCGGACCGCGCACCGCAGCGGCGGCGCGCTCGTGCTCGGCGGCGTTGACGTCCGCGATCTTGCCGCCGAGCGCGGCACTCCGATGTTCATCTGCGACGAGGCGGACTTCCGCGGCCGGTGCCGGGAGTTCGTCGACGCGTTCGGTGACGAAGC
The DNA here is from genome assembly GCA_963778075.1 of uncultured Actinomycetota bacterium. GTDB lineage: Bacteria > Actinomycetota > Actinomycetes > Streptosporangiales > Streptosporangiaceae > JASHPR01. The sequence continues at coordinate 302,254 of CAVZTJ010000004.1, forward strand.
CGGGGTGTTCTACGCGGCCAAGGCGTTCTGCTGCCGCGCGGTGCTGCGCTGGGTGAGCGAGGAGGGCCTCGGCGTCGACGTGTGCACCGGCGGCGAGCTGGAGGTGGCGATGCAGGCCGGGGTCGACCCGTCGATGATCACCTTGCACGGCAGCAACAAGCTGATGCAGGAGCTGGACCGGGCGCTGGCCGTCGGCGTCGGGCATATCGTCGTGGACTCGTTTGACGAGATAGACCGCCTGGAACGGGTAGCTTCCCCCGGGTCGGGCCATCAGACGCGGATCCTGGTGCGCGTCACCACCGGTGTTGAGGCCGCAGCGCACGAGTTCGTGGCCACGGCACACGACGACCAGAAATTCGGCTTCTCGCTCGCGTCCGGCGCGGCCGACGAGGCGGTCCGGCGGGTGCTGGCCAGCGATGCGCTCGACTTCGCCGGGCTGCACTCGCACATCGGCTCGCAGATCTACGACACGGCGGGCTTCGAGGTCGCCGCGCACCGGGTCCTCGAGCTCGCGGTCCGGATCCGGGAGTCACGGGGGATCGAGATCGACGAGCTGAACCTGGGCGGCGGCTTCGGGATCGCCTACGTGCCCGGCGACGACCCGGCCGACATCAAGGTCATCGCGCAGAACCTGCGCGAGATCATGGACTCGCAGTGCCGCGCGGCCGGCCTCGCGCCGCCGCGGCTCACCGTCGAGCCGGGACGGGCGATCGCCGGCCCGGGCACGGTCACGCTGTACCGGGTCGGCACCGTCAAGGACGTGGACGGGCTGCGCACCTACGTCAGCGTGGACGGGGGGATGAGCGATAACATCCGCACGGCGCTGTACGACGCCGACTACACCTGCGTGCTCGCATCGCGGGAGTCGGACGCGCCGCCCGTGCTGTGCAGGCTGGTCGGCAGGCACTGCGAGAGCGGAGACATCGTGGTCAGGGACACGTACCTGCCGGCCGACGTGACCGACGGCGACCTCGTGGCCGTGGCGGCCACCGGTGCCTACTGCCGGTCCATGGCCAGCAACTACAACCACGTGCCCCGGCCCGGGGTGGTGGCCGTGCACGACGGCTCCTCGCGGATCCTGCTGCGCAGCGAGACCGCCGACGACCTGCTGCGGCTGGACGTCGGCTGATGTTGACTACTCCTCGCCCTGAAGGACGGGGATTCCAGCCATCACCGGCTGGGGTTCCTGTTTCACAGCCGATTGCACCCGGGAGGTCCCGGAATGGCTGACATCGGCTCCACAGGCAGTCACCGCTTGACCAGCGGCCAGTATGTTCTTGGCGGCATTAATTCGGTGAAGAAGGCGTCGATCGCCCTTGCCGACGGGAGGGAGCTGATCTACTTCGGCGATCACGCGGACGAGGAGGCCGGCTATCCCGATCTGCGGCCGCTGCCCAGGATCGAGGTCTCGTCGCAGGTGCGTTACGACCCGCTGCTCGGTGAGTGGGTGATCGTGGCGGGCCACCGGCAGGACCGCACTTTCCTGCCGCCGGCCGACCACTGCCCGCTGGATCCGTCCACGCCGGACCGGCTCACCGAGATTCCCGCGCCCAGCTACCAGGTGGTGGTGTTCGAGAACAGGTTTCCCTCGTTGGTCCCTGGGGGCGGCGTGGAGGAGGAGTCGGGCGGCCTGCTGCCCACCCGGCCTGGCAACGGCCGCTGCGAGGTGGTCTGCTTCAGCCAGGACCATAACGCCTCGTTCGCCGACCTGACCCACGACCAGGCAGCGCTCGTGCTGGCCGCGTGGATCGACCGCAGCGCCGCGCTCGCGGCGCTGCCAGGCGTCGAGCAGGTGTACTGCTTCGAGAACCGCGGCCGGGAGATCGGCGTGACGCTGAGTCACCCGCACGGCCAGATCTACGCCTACCCGTTCGTCACCCCGCGAACGGCGCGGATGCTCGCGACGAGCGGCGCGTACCAGCGCGACACCGGCCGGAACCTGTTCGACGATGTACTCGCGGCCGAGCTTGCCGACGGGTCCCGGATCGTGCTTGCCAGAGAGCACTGGATCGCGTTCGTGCCGCACGCGGCGCACTGGCCCTATGAGGTCCACCTTTATCCCCGGCGAAGGCAGCCGGACCTGCTGGGGCTGGAACCGGCCGAGATGGAGGAGTTCTGCGACGTCTACCTGGACCTGCTGCGCCGGTTCGACCGGCTCTTCGACGCCCCGGCACCGTACATCTCGGGCTGGCACCAGGCGCCCGCCGGCCCCGGCCGGGCCGAGTTCGCGCTGCACCTCGAGTTGTTCACGATCCGCCGCGCGCCCGGCAAGCTGAAGTACCTGGCCGGCTCGGAGTCCGGCATGGACGCCTTCACCAACGACATCGCGCCGGAGTCGGCCGCGGCCACGCTGCGGGAGCTGGGGGCGGGCGGGCGTGAAAGGCGGGCGGGCGCGAAAGGCGGGCGGGCGTGAAAGGTGGGCGGGCGTGAGAGAGGACACCGGCATGAGGCTGCTCGTCACCGGGGGAGCCGGCTACATCGGCAGCGTCGTGGCGGCGCAGCTCGCAGAGAACGGCCACGACGTGGTCGTGCTCGACGACCTGTCCACCGGCCACGCGGACGCCGTGCCGGCCGGCGTCACGTTCCACCGCGGCTCGATTCGCGGGGAGGACGCCGCGGCGGTGCTGGCCACCGGCGTCGATGCGGTGCTGCACTTCGCCGCCAAGTCGCTGGTCGGCGAGTCGGTCGCGCACCCGTACCGGTACTGGGACAACAACCTCGGCGGCACGCTGGCGCTGCTCGAGGCCATGCGCGTGGCCGGCACCAGCAAGATCGTGTTCTCCTCGACCGCGGCCGTATATGGCGAGCCGGAGCGGATCCCGATCGCCGAGACCGGCCCGGTCCGGCCGACGAGCCCGTACGGGGAATCCAAGGTCGCGGTCGACTTCGCGCTGACCGAGTACGCGCGGATGCACCAGATCGGCGCCGTCAGCCTGCGCTACTTCAACGTGGCCGGTGCGTACCAGGACGCCTCCGGCAGCTGGCGCGGCGAGCGCCACAACCCGGAGACGCACCTGATTCCCACGGTGCTGGCCGCCGCGCGCCGCGGCGAGGGGATCAAGCTCTTCGGCGACGACTATCCGACCCCAGACGGGACCTGCATCAGGGACTACATCCACGTGTCGGACCTGGCGCGCGCGCACCTGCTGGCCCTGGACGCCACGGCGGCCGGCCGGCACGCGATCTACAACCTGGGCAGCGGGACCGGGTACTCCAACCTTGAGGTGCTCGGCGCCTGCCGGGAGGTCACCGGGCTCGAAATCCCAGCGGAGGTGGCGCCCAGGCGGCCCGGCGACCCGGCGGCCCTCGTCGCGTCGTCCGAGGCGATCGCCGCGGACCTCGGCTGGGGTGCCGATCTCGACCTGCACGCGATGGTCGCGGACGCGTGGACGTTCGCGCAGCTCACGGCGCAGGGCCCGGGGGCGGGAACGGCCGGGGCTGCGGGGGGCGGCACGGCCGGGGCTGCGGGGGGCGGCACGGCCGGGACGGCTCAGGTCGGGGGATCGGCGCGGTGAGCACATCGGGGGCCGCGGATCAGGCGGCCCGCACGTTCGCCGAGGGCTACGCCGCGGAGCCGGACGGTATCTGGCACGCCCCGGGCCGGGTCAACCTGATCGGGGAGCACACCGACTACAACGACGGCTTCGTGCTCCCATTCGCCCTCGCTCAAGGGGTGCGCGCCGCGGCATCCCGACGTGATGACGGGGTGCTCGAGCTGCGTTCCCGCCAGGCTCCCGGCGAGCCGGCCTCGATGCGGCTCGACACGCTCGTCCCCGGACGGCCCGGCGGCTGGGCGGCGTACCCGGCCGGTGTCGCGTGGGCGCTGCGCGGGGCCGGCTGCCCGGTCGGCGGGGCGAACGTCGCGATCGACGCCGATCTCGGGCGCGGCGCCGCGCTGTCGTCGTCCGCGGCCCTGGAGTGCGCGACCGCGCTGGCGCTCACCGAGCTGTACGAGCTGAACGTGGACCGGCGGGAACTGGCCGCGCTCTGCCGGGGCGCGGAGAACGAGTTCGTCGGGGTACCCAGCGGGATCATGGACCAGTCCGCCTCGCTGCTCTGCGAGCAGGGACACGCGCTGCTGCTCGACTGCCGCAGCGGCGAGACCAGCGCCGTGCCGCTTGATCTCGCCGCGCTCGGGCTGGTGCTGCTGGTCGTCGACACCCGGGTCAGGCACGCTCTGTCCGACGGGCGGTACGGCGAGCGCAGGCGGTCCTGCGAGGACGCGGCCCGGGCGCTCGGCGTGGCGTCGCTGCGGGACGTGACCGACGCCGCCAACGGCCTCGAGCGGGTCGAGCAACTCAGCGACCCGGTACTGCGCCGCCGGGCCAGGCACGTGGTCACGGAGAACGCCCGGGTCCTGGAGACCGTGGCGCTGCTGCGCACTGGCGAGCCAACGCGCATCGGCCCGCTGCTGACCGCCTCGCACGTCTCGCTCCGGGACGACTTCGAGATCTCCTGGCCGCAGGCCGACGCCACGGTCGACGCGGCGATCGACAGCGGCGCGCTGGGCGCGCGGATGACCGGCGGCGGGTTCGGCGGGTCGGTGATCGCGCTAGTCCCGGCTCCACAGGGCGGGGAGGTCCGGGCCGGCATCGAGGATGCGTACGCCACCCGAGGCTGGAAGCCGCCGCGGTTCCTCGACGCGCTGCCGTCGGCCGGTGCCCACCGGCTGCGCTGAACCTTGGACCCAGCCTTGCCCCAGCTTTGCCCCAGCTTGAACTCGGACCTGCTGACGTCGCCTGACCTGCGGGCGCATTGGGCAATAGCATTCAAACGCGACATCGCGAACTTGTCGCCCAAGCGACGGCATTCGTTTACGGGGGCGTCACTGATGTGAGCACGCCAAGCAGAACCGAGGCGGCCAAGCAGCCCTCCTCCATCGAGCGCATCCAGCGGCTGGAACGGCTGGAGCGGGAGCGCCTCGAGGAGAAAAGCCGCAAGGAGGAGCGGCGGCGCCAGATCGTCGCCGGCGCCAAGCCGTCGGGCGGACGCAACGACCTCGTCGACGACATCGAGCGGGTCACGAAGTACCCGATGGCCCTGCTCGGGATCGCCTGGCTGGTCATCGCCGTCATCATCGGCGGGGCCGACGTGAGGGGCGCGGCCCCCACCGTCCTGGTGGCCATCCTCTTCGCGCTCTGGGTGATCCTGCTGGCGGAGTACCTGGTCCGCCTGGTGATCACCCCCGACCGCCGCGGCTACCTCAGGCGGCGATGGGTCGAGCCGGTAACCGTGGTCGTGCCCCCGTTCCAGGGCTGGCACCTGGTCGGGATCGAGAAGACGTCGCTGCTTGCCCGCGAGGGAGGGTTGCGGGTTGAGGCCGTGCTCAAGCACCACAGCCTGTTCCGGGTGCTCATCGCCGCCACCGGCACGCTGTTCCTCGGGGCGTGGCTGGTGCTGCTGTTCGAGGAGAACGCCAAGAGCAGCAACATCCACAACTACCCGGACGCCCTGTGGTGGGCCATCGTCACCGTGACCACCGTCGGCTACGGCGACCGGTATCCCACCACCGAGGGCGGCCGGGCCGTCGCCGTGGTGCTGATGCTGATCGGGATCGGCCTCATTGGCGTGCTCACCGCCACGGTCGCCTCGGTGTTTGTCAAGGAGCACACTGACGCTAACAGGCAGGAGTACCAAAGGGGCCATGCCGACCTTGGCCAGCGGCTATCGGTGATCAGCGAGCGCCTGGCCGACGTCGAACGCCGGCTCGGCGCTTCGCCGGCCGACATCGCCGCCGTGGATGCGGCGGCGGATGCCCAGGCGGCAGCAGACGGCCCGGTCGGGCCCGGCCCGGGGGCATCGGGCTCTTGATCACGCAAGCATTTCTCCAGGAAGGGACGATATTTCTCCATGAAAGGGACGCTCAGGCAGGACGGGAAGGCCACTGAGCCCACCCAGGAAAATATTGAGCAGGCCGTCGCCGGAGACGCATTTTTCTGGCTCGACCTCGATATCCATGACCCAGGGCCGGACGACGACGTCTCGGCCCTGCTGACGAACACGTTTCATTTCCACCCGGTGGCGGTGGAGGCGGTTGTCCGGTTCGGCCAGCGGCCCCGGATCGACGACTACGACGACTTCGTCCACGTCATCACGTTCGGCATCGGCGGCGACGGGAAGAGCGTGGCCGAGGTGCACTGCTTCCTGACGAAGAAGTTCATCGTCACCCTCCATCAGGGGGACTGCCCGGCGCTGGCCACGGTGCACGGCCGCATCAGCGGTCATCACGCCTCGGAGTCGGCGGCGCCGCAGGTCGTGATCTTCTACTTGATCATGGATACCCTGGTCGACTCGTTCTTCCCGGTGTTGTCCGACTTCGACGACGCGATCGACAATCTCGAGGGAGCGATCCTGAAGAACCCGACCGAGGAGCAGCTCGGAACCCTCTTCAACATGAAGCGGGAGGTCATGACCATCCGCAAGGTCATCACGCCCCAGCGCGACATGATCGCCAGCCTCAACGCCGGCATGGTGACGCTCCCCGGGCAGACCAGCAAGGGCATGGCATACTTCCGTAACCTCTACGACCACCTCATCCGCATCAGTGACCTGGTGGACGGGTACCGCGACCTGGTCAGCGGCGCCATGGACACGCACCTGTCGATGGTGTCGAACCGGCTGAACGTGGTCATGAAGCAGCTCGCCATCATCGCCACCGTGTTTCTCCCGCTGGGCTTCCTCACCGGGTTCTTCGGGCAGAACTTCGCCTGGCTGACCGGTCACCTGCAGTCGAACCTCGGCTACTTCCTCTTCCTCGGCCTCGGCTCCGAGGTGGTCGCGATCATTCTTCTGCTGATGCTGTTCAAGCGGCGCGGCTGGCTCGGCAGCGGCCCCACAGCCTGACGCCCGGTGGCGGTGGTGACGCCCGTGCCTGACGGTAGATAGCCTTTGTCAAAACGTGACCAGGCCCGGGGGGCTCCGCGGCGGGAGGGACATCCATGGCAGCGAGCGGTGAACGCGTATCGCGGCGCGGGCCGCTGCGGGTCGCCCTGCTCGGCTGCGGCACCGTGGGCAGCGAGGTGTTCCGGCTGCTTCGCGAGCAGGCCAGCGACCTGGCGGCGCGGGTCGGCGCGCCACTGCAGGTCGCCGGCGTGGCCGTCCGGGATCCGGACGCGCGTGCGTTGGCCGCCGGGGTGGGGCGCGATCTGGTCACGACCGACGCCATGGCGCTGGTGATCCGCCCCGACGTCGACATCGTGGTCGAGATGATCGGCGGCATCGAGCCGGCCCGGGAGCTGCTGCTCGCCGCGATGCGGACCGGCAAATCGGTGGTGACCGCGAACAAGGCGCTGCTCGGCGCCGACAGCGCCGTGATGCACGCCGCAGCGCGCGAGCACGGCGCCGACCTGTTCTACGAGGCCGCGGTCGCCGGCGCGATCCCGCTGCTGCGGCCGCTGCGGGAGTCGCTGGCCGGCGACGCGGTGCGCCGGGTGCTCGGGATCGTCAACGGGACCACGAACTACATCCTGGACCGGATGGACAGCTCCGGCGCCGACTTCCGTGACGCGCTCGCCGAAGCCCAGGCGCTCGGCTACGCCGAGGCCGACCCGACCGCCGACGTCGGCGGCTACGACGCCGCCGCCAAGGCGGCGATCCTGGCCAGCCTGGCCTTCCACACCCGGGTGTCCGCGGCCGACGTGTACCGGCAGGGAATCACGGCGCTGACCGCCGCCGACATCGAGGGCGCCCGGGTGCTCGGCTGCGTGGTCAAGCTGCTGGCCATCTGTGAGCGCACTGGCGCCGGGATCTCCGTCCGGGTGCACCCGGCGATGATCTCCAGGGAGCACCCGCTGGCCTCGGTGCGCGGCGCCTACAACGCCGTATTCGTCGAGGCGGAGTCCGCCGGCCGGCTGATGTTCTACGGCGCGGGGCCGGCGGCGGGCCGACGGCGAGCGCCGTCCTCGGCGATCTTGTCGTGGTGGCCCGCAACCGGGTCGCGGGGATCCGGGGACCGGACGCGCCGAGCTACGCCGAGTTGCCCGTGCTGCCCATGTCCGAGGCGATGACCAGGTACCACGTCGCGCTTGACGTGGCCGACCGGCCCGGCGTGCTCGCGCCGGTCGCCGAGGCGTTCGCCCGGCACGACGTGTCGATCCAGGCGGTGCGCCAGGAGGGCCACGGCGACGACGCCTACCTGGTGATCGTCACGCACACGGCGCGCGAGTCGGCGCTCGCGGCCACCGTGGCCGACCTGTCCGCGATGGAGTCCGTGCGCGCGGTCGACAGCGTGCTGCGCGTCGAGGGCGAGGACACGTGAGCCAGGGCGGCGCGGCGCCGGTGATGGCCGCCGCGCAGTGGCGGGGAGTGATCGCGGAGTACCGCAGCCTGCTCCCGGTAACCGAAGACACCCCGGTGATCACGCTTGGTGAGGGCGGGACGCCGCTGATCCGCGCGGCCGCGCTGTCCGAGATGACCGGGTGCGAGGTCTACCTCAAGGTCGAGGCCGGCAACCCGACCGGGTCGTTCAAGGACCGAGGCATGACCGTCGCTGTGAGCACGGCGGTTGGCCGCGGCGCCACGGCCGTGATCTGCGCGTCAACGGGCAACACCAGCGCCAGCGCCGCGGCCTACGCGGCACGGGCCGGCCTCACCTGCGCGGTGCTGGTGCCGCGGGGCAACATCGCGCTCGGCAAGCTGGCCCAGGCGCTGGTGCACGGCGCACGGCTGCTCCAGGTCGACGGGAACTTCGACGACTGCCTCGAGCTCGTGCGCAAGCTCGCCGTCGACTACAACGTCGCCTTGGTCAACTCCGTGAACCCGGACCGGCTCGAGGGCCAGAAGACCGCGGCGTTCGAGGTCGTCGACGCGCTCGGCGACGCCCCCGACGTGCACTGCCTGCCAGTCGGCAACGCGGGGAACATCTCCGCCTACTGGAAGGGCTACACCGAATACGCCGGCCTCGGCCGGACGACCAGGCGGCCGCGCATGTTCGGCTTCCAGGCCAGCGGGGCCGCGCCGATCGTGGCGGGCAGGCCGGTCACGACCCCCACGACGATCGCGACCGCGATCCGGATCGGCGACCCTGCCTCGTGGCAGCTCGCTGAGACGGCGCGGGACGAGTCCGGCGGCCTCATCGAGTCCGTGACCGACCGGCAGATCCTCGCCGCCTACCGGCTGCTGGCCCGCAGGGAAGGCGTGTTCGGCGAGCTCGCCTCCGCGGCCGGCGTGGCCGGCCTGCTCCAGGCAACGGAACGCGGCCAGCTCACCCCGGGCTCCCGGGTGGTCTGCACGATCACCGGCCACGGGCTCAAGGAACCGGACTGGGCGGTGTCGGCGGCCCCGGCGCCGGTGACCATCCAGGCCGACCCGCACGCCGCGGCCGCCGAGCTCGGACTGGCGTGAGGCCGTCGCCGATGAACTGGCCAGACCGACCGGTCACCGTCCGCGTACCGGCGACCAGCGCGAACCTGGGCCCGGGCTTCGACGCGCTGGGCCTCGCGCTCGGCCTGCACGACGTGGTGCAGGCGCGGATCATCGCCGACGGGGTCGCGATCAAGGTGTCGGGCGTCGGCGAGGACACCGCGGCGGCCGACGACGCGCACCTCGTCGTCCAGGCCATGCGCGCCGCGTTCAGCCTGCTCGGCGCGCAGCCGCCAGGGATCGGGCTGCGCTGCACCAACGCGATCCCGCAGGGTTACGGGCTCGGTTCGTCCGCGGGCGCGATCGTGGCCGGCCTGCTGGCCGCGCGGGCGCTCAGCCCGGGTGGCGCTGGCCTTGACGGTCCGGAGCTGCTCCGGCTCGCGTCCCGTATCGAGGGACACCCGGACAACGTGGCAGCGTGCCTGTCCGGTGGCCTCACGATCGCCTGGACGTCGGCCCGGGGGGCCGAAGCGGCTCGGCTCGAGCCGCTCGACGGGCTGACCCCGGTGCTGTGCGTCCCGGCCGATCCCATGCTGACGCAGACCGCGCGCGGGCTGCTGCCCGTGTCGGTGCCGCATGCGGACGCGGCGGCGAATGCGGCCCGCGCGGCGCTGCTGATCGCCGGGCTGACCCTAAAACCGGCCCTGCTCATGGCTGGGACCGAGGACCTGCTGCATCAGCCTTACCGCGCGGCAGCGATGCCGGCCACGGCCGACCTGATCGACCGGCTGCGGGACGCCGGGATCCCGGCGGTCGTGTCCGGTGCCGGGCCGTCGGTGCTCGCGCTCACCGTGGCGGGAATGCATCCGGGCACCCGCGCGGTACCGCCGCTCGCCGAGCAAACGGGCGTCGCCTGGCAGGTCCGCACGCTGGAGGTCGATCGCCGCGGGGCGGTGGCCGGCGAGCCGTCAGCCGTGCCCAGCCAGCCGGGTGGCGCGGGACTCTAGGTAGCGGCGCTCGGACAGGCTCGTGGCGCGCCGGGCCGCCAGCTGGTAGTCGGCCACGGCCGCCTCCCGCTGCCCGGCCAGCTCGTGGAAGTGGCCGCGGAGCCCGGCGAGGCGGTGATGCCCGGCCATCGGGCCGTCGCCCTCGAGCGTGGCGAGCACGTCGAGCCCGGCCTGCGGGCCGTTGACCATCGCGACGGCCCCGCCCGGTTGAGCGTGACGACCGGGTTGGGCGCTACCCGTTCCAGGAGGTCATACAGGGCAAGGATCTGCCGCCAGTCGGTGTCGTCGCCGTCCCCGGCCTCGGCGTGCACCGCCGCGATCGCGCATCAGCGCGTGGACGGGTCGGCGAGAGCCTCGCCGCCCACCCACTCACCGGTGCCGGTCAGCTCCGCCATCAGCGCGCCGGCCTCGGACATGATCGCCTGCCGGTCCGGTTCGGGCAGGTCCCGCCAGGTCGCCGGGTTCTGGTAGATCAGCAACATGTACTTCACGGCCTGCTCCTCATCCTCTCGTCGCGTAGACCAGCTCGGCCGACCCGTCGCCGAACGTCCGCTCGGCGCTCAGCAGCCGCAGCGGCATGCGCCCGGCTCCCGGCGGCGACAGCGGGATCCCGTCGCCGAGCAGGATCGGCAGCACCACGATCTCGAGCCGGTCCAGCTCGCCGGCCTCGTGGAACGCCCTGATCGTGCGCGGCCCGCCGACCAGGTGGACGTCCTTGTCCGACCCTCGGGAGCGTAGCTGTTTCGCCAGCTCCGCCGGGCCGCCAGCGCCCACGATCACGTCCTCGGGCGCGGTATCGGGGAGCGGGGTCGACGTCAGCACGTAGACCTGCAGGCCCGGCCAGGGCCACCCGGGCAGCCCGCCAAGCGCCGGAAGGAACGTGGTGCGGCCCATGGAGCACGATCGAGATGATCGCCACGAGGACCCCAGCCGTCACAAAGAGCAGGCCGGCGATCATCCCCGTCCAGGGCAGGGCGGACCGTTTCTCGAAGTAGATCGGCTCGGCGTGGCTCACAGGCCGCCTCCGTCCGTCGCTCCGCTGTGCCCCGGCCTGCCGAGGGCCGACAGCCACCTTATAGCTGCCTATAAGGGATATGAGTGGATTGACGCGTGCGTTCAGGCGTAGCAGGTCAGCGGCTGGCCGCCGTTGTATGCCACCATGTCGGTGAGCGCCGCGGCCAGGTCGATCGGCGCTCCCTGGGGCGCGCCGCCCAGCTCGGCGAGGGCGCGGTGCAGGTTGCCGACGATCCGCTCGCGGTCCAGCCAGTCGGCGTACGGACCGAGGTCGAGCTCGCGCGCGGCGTCCAGCGGGGACAGCCCGGCGTCCGCTGCCGACCGGGCGGCCGCCAGCACAAAGCGCAGGTAGCCGAGCACGTCGTCGATCAGTTCCGGGCCGGACACGCCGCCGTGGCCGGGGACGATCGTGGTCGCGGGCAGCTTCATCAGCTCCTCCAGCACGCTAACCGCTCCGGTCACGGATCCCATTAGCAGGAACGGCGTGCCGCCGCGGAACAGCAGGTCGCCGGCGAACAGCAGCGAGCGCTCCGGCACCCAGACGATGGAGTCGTTGGTGGTGTGCGCCGGCGCCCCGACGTGCCGCACCTCGCAGGCGAGGTCGTCGACCCAGACCCGGACCTCCGAGGTGAAGGTGAGGAACGGCGGCGCCAGCTCGAGCTCGCCCCAGTCGACCTCGGTCCAGAACGGCCGCTGCCCGGGCGGCCCGAACGCAAGCATCTCCTCGCGACAGCGCTCGTGCGCCACGATCGTGGCGTCGCCGAACAGGCAGTTACCGAACGTGTGATCGCCGTGGTGGTGGGTGTTGATCAGCGTACGCACTGGCCGGTCGGTCACGGACGCGATCGCGTCCAGGTAGGCGCGAGTGCGGAGCTCGGTGGAGCACGCGTCCACGCTCACCACGGCGCGCCGACCGACCAGGAAGCCGGTGTTGTTGATCCACCACGAGCCGTCCGGCTGGATGTATGCGAAGATCCCGTCCGCGACCTCCTCCAGCCGCGCGTCGGCGATGCTGACCCCCGGCGGCGGAACGGCGCTCGTCATGAGACGAGCGTACTGGCCGAAATGTCGGCGGCGGCTGAGATGGTGGTGGGCATGACCGGCAGGATGCAGTAAGCACGGCATGACCGTACCCAGCGTCTGGGCGGACCAGACCAAGGAACTCATCGTCGAGGACATGGAGAACATGCCGGACGACGAGTTCCGTTACGAGCTGGATGACGGGATGCTGATTGCGTTTCCGGTCCCGTCCGTCCTGCACCAGCTCGTGGTCTTACGGCTCGCCCAAGTTCTCGATGTCGGCTGCCCGCCCGAGCTCGAGGCGATCATCAGGCGTTGGGGTCGATATCAACCGCTACCAGCACCGGGTGCCGGACGTGGCCGTGGTGCGGGCCGACTCCATGGACACGGTGTTCCAGGAGCGGCCACCCGCGCTGGCGGTGGAGGTGGCCTCGCCGCGGACCAGACTCTATGACCGGAGCGCAAGGTGGCCAGGGTCAGCGGGGACGAGGCGTTCGCGGCGGTCCTGCCGTTCCGTGACGGTCACGCCGTCGGCGCTCGTGCGGATCAGCCGCTGACCTGGTCCGGAGGGGGTGCTTCGGGGGTGGTGCGGCAGGGGGGTGCGGATCCCTTCGGCGTCGGCTGGCGGACGCGGTAGCCGACCGGGAGCAGCGACCAGCCGAACCGCTCGCTGGCGAACCCCCATGCCCGCGGGACGCGGCCAGCGTCGCGGCCACCGCCAGGCCGCCGACGATGACCAGGTACCAGGCGCCGTACGCGGACAGCGTCTCCTGCAGCGCGAACAGCAGGAGCGCGCCGAGGACCGGGCCCTCGATCGTCCCCATGCCGCCGATCAGCACCATGAACAGCATGTACACGCTGTACTGGATGTTGAAGATCGAGGTCGGCTCGACGTACAGGGTCTGCAGCGCGATCAGCGCCCCGACCGCGCCGGCGCCGCCGGCCGCGACGAGGTAGGCCAGCCGCCGCGCTGCGCCCGACCCGGACGCCGGCGCTGGCCGCGGCGACCGGGTCGCTGCCGACCGCCCGGGCGTCCAGCCCGAAGCGTCACGCCGCACGAGCAGGTAGACGCCGGCGACGCTGGCCACGGCGACGGCCAGGGTGGCCCAGTAGATCAGCGCCTCGCGCAGCACGGGCGCGTAGCCGGCAAGGCCGGGGACGCTGACCCCGGTGGTGCCGCCGACCGACGGGGAGAGCGTGGCCGAGGATCTGGAAGACCTCGGCCGCCACACCAGGGTGGCCACGGCGAAGTAGCCGCCGGACAGGCGCAGCACCAGCGCGGAGACCGGCAGCGCGACGACGGCCGCGATGACGGCCGCCAGCGAGCACGGCCAGAAGGGGATTGACGCCGTGCGCGGCGACCAGGTAGAGGCGCGTAGGCGCCGAGGCCGAGGTAGGCCTGCTGGCCGAACGAGGTGAGCCCGCTGAAGCCGGCCAGCAGGTTCCACAGGCTGGCCATGGCGATGAACGTGAGCAGGGTGATCAGCGGCTGCTCGGCCGGGCCGCCGAACACGAACGGGACCGCGACCAGCAGCAGGACGGCCAGGCCGCGATGACCCCGCCGTGAAGCCGGACGCGGCCCGGTTCCACCGGCTGACCGAGACCGGCGGGCATCAGGCGCGGCGGTCACGGCGGGCGCTTCGTCCATCCGGCTACCCCTGGGCCCGCGGCCTCGCGGGCCGCCCGGCGGCCGGAGAACAGGCCGGACGGGCCGGATCGCGAGCACGGGCAGGAACAGCAGGTGGACGGCGAGCACGGCGTATGCCTGGTTGACCTGGCCGACCACCACCTGGGTGACGCCGAGCGCCACGCCGCCGACCAGCGTGCCCCACAGCGACCCGATGCCCGCCGATGACCACGGCCTCGAAGGCGAAGATCAGGCGTGGTCGTGCCCGGTCAGCGGGTCGAAGGTGCGCGATGGTGCCGATGAAGACGCCGGCCAGCGCGGCGGTGGCCACGGCGATGCCCGGCCACGGTGGCGAAGACGGGCCGCGACCCGGATCCCGACCAGCCGGGCGGTGTCCAGGTCGTCGGCGGTGGCCCGGACCTTGCGGCCCCACGAGGTGCGCGCCAGCAGCGAGCTGGAGGCAGGACTGAGCACCGAAGCAGGCGGTGAGGAAGGCGGTGGCGAACAGCCAGGACACGGTGATGTGCGCGGCCGATGTGGAAGCTGGCCAGGGCCAGGCCGCCGGCGTTGCAGGCCGCGCGGGTCGGAGGTGGCCCCGACCGGTCAGCAGGTTCTCGATGATCACGCGACAGGCCGAAGGTGACCAGCACCGGGGCGAGCACCCCGGCCCGCAGCGCCCGGCCGAACAGCAGCGCCTGCAGGGCCATGCCGACGCGCGAACGCGGCGGGCAGCAGGAGCGGGAGCGTGAACCAGACCGGCACGCCGAGCGCGGAGGACAGGACCAGCGCGCGGTAGGCGCCGCACACGGCCAGGTCGCCGTGCGGCGAGGTTGACGAGGCGCATGACGCCGAAGGTCAGCGACAGCCCGCAGGCGATGAGCGCGTACTGGCCGCCGAGCAGGATGCCCTGGATGGCCGCGTTGACCCAGGTCATGACGGCCCCCTCGCTCGCCGGATGGCGGACCGCAGGCCGGTGACGGCCATCCCCCGGCCGGCCGTGGCGCCGGCCGCGCTCATGCCGAAGTAGGCCGCCACGACGTGGTCGCGCCGGGCCTCGGCGGCCGGGCCGGCCAGCGCCACGCGGCCCTCGAGCAGGCAGGTCAGGTCGTCGCAGGCGTCCAGGGCGCGTTGCAGGTCCTGCTCCACGACGAGCAGGGTGGCGCCGGCAGGCCCGCAGGCCGGTCAGCATCTCGTACAGCTCGGCGATCACCCGGGGCGCCAGGCCGAGCGAGATCTCGTCGAGCAGCAGGAGGCTCGGCGCGGCGGCCAGCGCCCGGCCGATGGCCACCGCCTGCTGCTCGCCGCCGGACAGCGTGGACGCGCGGTGCCGGCGGCGCTGGGCGATCATCGGGAACGTGTCGTAGATCCGCTCCAGCGGCCAGTCGCCCGGAGGCCGCCGCGGCGGCCCCGATCAGGATGTTCTCCTCCACGGTCAGGCTGGGGAACAGCCTGCGGCCCTCGGGGACCAGGGCGATGCCGCGGCCGGATGCGCTGGTGCGGCGGCGCCGCCGGTGATGTCCGCGCCGCTCGTAGCTGACCGCGCCGGCCGAGCCGGGCTGCGCGCCGGCGATGGCGCGCAGCAGCGTGGTCTTGCCCGCGCCGTTGGCGCCGACGAGGGCGGTGGCGCGGCCCCGCGTCGACGCGACAGCCGAGACGCCGAACAGGGCCTGGAAGTCGCCGTAGAGCACGTCCAGGCCGTCGACCTCCAGCAGGCCGCTGCGTCACAGCACGCCGCCGCCGAGGTAGGCGGCCCGGACCTCGCTCGCTGGCCAGCACCTCGGACGGGGCGGCCGTCGGCGATGATCTGCGCCGTTGGCCAGGCAGACCAGCCGGGTCGACGACCTGCGATCAGCGCCCGGATGACGTGCTCGACCCAGACGATCGGTGGTGCCCGCCGTCGATGCACCCGCGCGGATGGTCCCGATCAGGACCTCGGTCTCCGGGTCGGTGAGGCCGCCGGCGATCTCGTCGAGGAGCAGGATCGCGCGGCCGCATGGCCAGGGCCCGGGCCAGTTCGAGCCGCTTGCGGTCGAGCAGCCGCAGCGAGCCCGCCGGGCTGTTGGCGTGGCCGGAGGGTGTCGGTGAGGTCCAGGGCCTCGTAGGCGGCCTCGTAGGCCCGCTGGCCGCGCAGCCCGGCGGCCCGCGATCGCGCCGACCAGCGCGTTCTCGAACACGGTGAGGCTGGTCCAGCGGGCGCGGGACCTGGAAGGTGCGGCCCAGGCCCATCCGGGCCCGGAGCGGCGGCGGCAGCCGGGTCACGTCCCGGCCGTGCAGCGCTGACCCGGCCGGCGTCGCAGCGCCGGTTGCCGGTGAGCAGGTCGAGCAGCGTGGTCTTGCCCGCGCCGTTCGGGCCCGACGACGCCGACGGCCTCGCCCGGCGCGACGGACGCGAGACCGCGCGCGAGGACGGTCAGCGAGCCGAAGCTCTTGGTCACGCCGGAGACGTCCAGGGCCGGCCGTCGGTGCGCCGGCGCCGGACGGCGCTGGTCCGTGCGGAACCGTCGTCTCACAGCACCTCGAGGCTGCCCTGGACGGGCAACCGCCGGGTTCATCGAGTTGTCCACGATCACGAGCTGGTAGCTGCCCGGATCCGCTGAGCCGCCACTGCGCCGAGCAGTCGGGAACTGGTGGCGACGTTCTGGCACCGGGCCGTTGGTGAAGTCGTACGTCCCGGTGATGGCCTCGCCCTTGAGCTTGCCGAGCGCGCTGGCCACGGCGTTGCCGGGTCGGTCGGGTCGCCCGAGGCCTTCAGGGCCGCGACCGCGATCTCGAAGATCGGCGTAGTTGAAGCCCATCGGCTGGGTCCACTGCTGGCCGGTGCTTGGTCTGGTAGCCGGCTGGCGAACGCGCTGAGCCGTGGTGCCGTCGAGGGAGGAGCGTGTACGGGCATGCTGCGGCGTCCACCAGAGCGGCGAGATCAGGTTGCCGGCCAGCGAGCCCGAGCGAGTCGGCCGCGCTGGGGAACAGCAGCGCCTTGGAGATGGTGGCCATCTTCGGCTTGAAGCCGGTTCTGACGCCGACTGCCGCCAGAACGTGATGAAGTCGGGCGGGATCGGCACGGCGTGCAGAATCTCCACGTCGGTGGCTCTTGAAGTCGCTGATGATCGAGGTGAAGTCCTGACAGTCCCGTCGGCGTAGGCGCCGGAGGGGACCACCTTCCAGCCGAGCTGGCCGACGGTCTGGCGTCACGTACTTGCTGGAACCCGGCGCCGTCCACGTCGTTCGGCCACAGCCCGCCGACCACGTGGTTGGTGGACGCGATCTTCGCCAGACCGAAGCTGAAGAGCGTTGGTCTCCTCCTGGGTGCCGAGGAAGTACATGTAGGTGTACTTGAAGGTCTTGGTGGCGCTGCCGCTGCTCGGTTGTAGATACCACTGCTCCCACGGGCAGATGGTGGAGCACGCAGGGCACGCCTGAGGCTTCGGCCTGAGACGGAGACCGGGATCGACGGTCTCCGGGGTGGCGGTGGCGATGCAGGAAGTCCACCGAGTCCTGCTGGCACCAGCTGCGAGGCGACGGCCGAGGCGGCGCGGGCCGACGACTGGACTGGCTGTCCTCGGAGATGATCTCCACCGAGTACTTCTTGCCGCCGATGGTCAGCCCCTTGGCGAGCGCGGCGCGCGACCTGGCTGAGCACGTAGGCGTTGGACTGAGTGAACACGGAGAGCTGAGCCGGTCTCGCGGGCTGATGTAACCCGATCTTGATCGGTCGCGCCCGACGTGGAACTCGGTCGAGCCCGACGCTTCAGCGCGCTGGAGCAGCCGCTGGCCAGGCTGGCCAGCCCGCCGCCGACTGCCAGGCCCGTCGCGCCGAGGAAACCGCGTCTGGTCAGCTGGCTCCGCTTGCCGTTATCCGCCGAATTAGTCATTGATCGCTCCGGACGTGAGGTCTAGGCCCGCTGATCGCGTCATTGTCGGCCGGTGCGGCGCCAGCGGTCTTGCGACTAGAGGGCACATCGCTTGACCATCAGCGCAGACATGCGCAAGCTGAGACGCGGCCTGCCGGAGGAGGTAGGTGTCATGCCTGACGTCGTGCGCACGCTCGACCTGCCGCCTGGTCAGCGTTTCGACTACTGCGAAGCACGTTCTTTCCGACACGTTCGTCCCGCTCGAGGTCTCCACCTCAGGCGGGCGACGCCGACGTTCCGTGGCCGGCTTCGCGGCACGCGACCTGGGCAGCGCTGCGCCTGATCGAGGTGCGCGCCGAGCCGCACACCGGCGCGGCGGACGGCCCGGCTGGTGAAGGTGGCCGGCCGGCTGCTACAAGATCGGCGTTCAGCTTCGCGGCACGGCGGTGCTGATTCAGGACGGCCGGGAGGCGGTGCTCACCCCTGGTGACTTCGCGTTCTACGACACCGACCGGCCGTACACACTGGCGCTGACCGAGCACCGGATGCTCGTGCTGGTGTTCCCCAGGGACATGCTCGGCCTTCCGCAGGACCGGCTGGCCGCGCTGACCGCCACCCGGCTGCCAGGCGAGGCAGGTGGCATGGCCGCGCTCATCGGCCCGTTCCTGGTCAAGATCGCCGATCTGCTCGACGAGGAGGACACGCCGGGCCTCGGGATTGGCATGCGGCTGGCGGGCAACGTCGTCGACCTGCTCGGCACCGTCCTCGCCGACCGGCTGGACGCCAAGCCCGACGATGCCGACATCGCGCACCGGGCGCTGATGCTCCAGATCACGTCGTTCATCGAGGAGCACCTGGGGGAGGCGGACCTGGCGCCCGCCCAGATCGCGGCCGCGCACCACATCTCCCTGCGCCAGCTGCACAAGCTCTTCCACGCCAGCGGCACCACCGTGGCCGGCTGGATCCGGCAGCGCCGCCTCGAGCACTGCGGCCACGACCTGCGCGACCCGCGGTGCATGACGCGGCCGGTGGCCGCCGTCGGGGCGCGCTGGGGCTACCCGGACCCGGCGCACTTCAGCCGGCTGTTCAAGGCCGCTTACGGCGTGGGCCCGCGCGACTACCGGGCCAGCCACGGGCTTGCCGCGCTGCCAGACGGACGGTGCCTGTCGCCTTGACGGGGGCGCGCCCCGTACCCAGGGGGTCAAGCGGCGTGCGCTGGCGTGCAAGACGGGCGGCGGGCTGGACGCGAGCATAGGCGGCATGGTCGCTTCACCGCGTTTGCAGGGCAAGGCTGCCGTCATCACCGGCGGCGAGGGCAGCATCGGCGTGGCCACGGCGCGCGCGCTCGTCGCCGAAGGCGCCAGGGTCTGCCTGGTCGGCCTCGTCGCCGACGAGCTGCGCGCCGGTGCGTCCTCCCTCGGCGACGGCGCCACCTGGACGATCGCGGACGTCACCGACTCGATGCAAGTGAAGGCGGCCGTTGCGGGTGCGGTCGAGGCGTTCGGCCGGCTCGACGTGGTGGTAAGCAACGCGGGCATCAGCGGCGTGATCGCGCCGGTGGCCGACTACCCGGATGACGTGTTCGACCAGGTCCTCGCCGTGCACGTCCGCGGCTCGTTCCTAGTGTGCAAGTACTCGCTGCCTTATCTGGAGTCGGGCGCCAGCATCGTGATCACCTCCAGCGTGGTCGGCCTCACCTCGGACGCGGGCATCTGCGCCTACGCCACGGCCAAGCACGCGCTGGTCGGGCTCATGCGGACGCTGGCCAAGGAGACGGCGCCGCGCGGGATCCGGGTGAACACGATCCACCCGGGCCCGGTCGACAACGAGTTCCAGCACCGCATCGAGGTCGCCGCCACCGGGGCGGACCGCGACCGGGCCGCCTCGATCTTCGACCAGCTCATCCCCCTCGGCAGGCATGCCACGCCCGAGGAGGTGGGACGGGTCATGCTGTTCCTGGCCAGCGATGAAAGCTCGTTCATCACCGGCGCAACGCTGGCCGTCGACGGCGGGATGTCGATCATGAGGCCCGGGGTTGCCCGGGCCTATGTTGGGACGGCAGGGGCTTTGAGAGGAGTGCGGTGAGCGAAGCAGAGGTTTTCGGGTGCGACGCGGGGGGCGGAGGCCCCCGCGGGTGCGACTA
Organism: uncultured Actinomycetota bacterium; assembly: GCA_963778075.1. GTDB lineage: Bacteria > Actinomycetota > Actinomycetes > Streptosporangiales > Streptosporangiaceae > JASHPR01. The sequence goes on from CAVZTJ010000004.1 coordinate 322,213, forward strand.
CACCACGTCAACCGCGCTGCTCGAGGCGCTGCGGGAAGCCGGCGCCAGGTACGCGTTCGCGAACCTGGGCAGCGACCACACCGGCATGATGGAGGCGTATGCGCTGGCCAAGAGCGCGGGAACGCTGGCGTCGCTGCCCGAGCTGATCCTCTGCCCGCACGAGAGCGTGGCGCTGAGCGCGGCCCACGGGTACGCGCTGGTGACCGGCGAGCCACAGGCGGTGCTGGTGCACGTGGACGCCGGCACCCTGAACCTGGGCGGCGCGATCCACAACGCCGCCAAGGCGCGCGTCCCGGTGCTGATCTTCGCGGGCCTTTCCCCGATGACGCAGGACGGCGAGCTGCCCGGCACCCGCAGCGAGCACATCCACTGGCTGCAGGACAACGGATCCCAGCGCGCGATCATGCGCGGCTACACCAAGTACGACAACGAGATCCGCACTGGGCTCAACGCGAAGCAGCTGGTACACCGGGCGATGCAGATCGCGAGGAGCGATCCCGCCGGCCCGGTGTACCTCGTGTCACCACGCGAGGTGCTGGAGCAGGAGCTGCCGCCGCAGCCGCCCCAGGGCGACTGGTGGAGCCCGGTCGCGCCGGCCGCGCTGACCGCGGCCGTCGCCGACGAGATCGCGGCCGCGCTCGAGGGCGCCCGCAGCCCGCTGATCGTCACCTCGTACCTGGGCCGTGACCCCACCGCCGTGGCCGAGCTGGTCCGGCTGTGTGAGCTGGCTGGCGTCGCGGTGATCGAGTCGGCGCCGATGCACCTCAACTTCCCCGACGACCACCCGCTCCACCTGGGCTACCAGTGGAACATCCCGGAGCAGAATCCGCTGCTGGCCGACGCCGACGTGATCCTCGTGCTGGGCAGCGACGTGCCGTGGATCCCCGGCCACAACCGGCCGGACCGCTCGGCCGGGATCTACGTCGTCGACGTCGACCCGCTGAAGACCCAGATCCAGCTGTGGCACGTGGCTGCCAGCCGCTACGCCATGGCGGACCTGGGGACCGCGGTTCGCCAGATCACCGGCAGGCTGACCGAGCGCGGGCGCCTGGACCCGGCGGCCGTCCAGGCCCGGGCCGAACGGGTGCGCGCCACGCACGACGCCCAGCGCGCGCGGTGGGCCGCCAGGGAACAGCCCGGAGCCGACGGCACGATCACGCCCGAGTACCTGGTGGCCTGCGTCAGGGACTGCGTCGGCCCGGACGCCATCTTCCTCAACGAGGCGATCAGCAACTACCCAGCGGTCAGTCAGCACCTGCGGGCCAGCAGGCCGGGTTCGGTCCTCGGCATCGGCGGGGGATCCCTGGGCTGGTCCGGCGGGGCGGCGGTCGGCGTCAAGCTGGCCGCGCCCGAGCGCACGGTGGTGAGCCTGGTCGGGGACGGGTCGTACCTGTTCGGCGTCCCGTCTTCGGCGCAGTGGATGGCCCGGCGCTACCAGGCCCCGTCGCTGACCGTCATCTTCGACAATCAGGGGTGGAAGACGCCATCGCTCTCCGCGCTGGCCGTGCACCCGGAAGGCAGGGTCGCTGGCGGAGGGTTCGCTGCCAGCTTCCAGCCCGAGGCCGACCTGGCGGGCATCGCCGCCGCGGCGGGTGGCGCGTACGCCCGCACCGTGACCGCCGCCTACCTGCTGCCGGTGACGTTGCGGCGGGCCGTGGAGCACGTCACGGACGGCCAGTCCGCCGTGATCAGCGTGCGCGTGCCGCCGGTGTGAGGCGCCGCGCGTGCGGGCCTGGGCATGAGGCGCCGGGCGTGAGGCGTCACTCGCAGCGGAGCGCGTCGCCGGCCTGGATCCTGGTGGCCCGGCGCAGCGGGGGCCTGATGACCAGGAGCGTGACCGCGATGACGGCGACGAGCGCGACCGGCGGGCCGATCGCCGGGTACACCACCGGGGCCTGAACGCCGAAGTCGTGCTTCACGAAGGCGAGCAGGCCCTCGTAGATCAGCCAGCCCACGGGGATGCCGAACGCCCAGCCGACGATGCCCAGCAACACCCCCTCGGCGCTGAACACCCGCCGGACCTGACCAGCCCTGGCGCCGAGGCAGCGCAGGATGCCGACCTCCCGGGTCCGCTCGATAACGCCCATGGTGAGCGCGCTGACGAGGCCCATCAGGGCGATGGCCAGGACCAGCAGCCCGAGCACCTCGATGATGTCCAGGACCGTGCCGTCGATGGCGTCGTTGTCGGCCTCGACCACGTACATCTCCTGGACCGCGACCGGGAAGCCGGCCGCCACGAGCCGGTTGCCGAGAGCCGTGGCGGTCCGGTCGATGGCGGCGTGACTGCTGCCACGCACCGCGAGCCACAGTTCGTTGCTGGCGCGTCCCTTGCCGGTATACCGCTGCAGCGCCGCCAGCGGGAAGTAGACCATGCCGCCGTCGTTGTTCTGGCCGGTGTCGATGCCGACCACCCGCACCCGGGTGGCGCCGGCCATGGTGCCGAGCGTGACCGTCTGGCCGACGCTGGCGCGGGTGGCCCGCGCCACCGCGGGTCCGAGCACGACCCCGGGTACCGCCGCCGAGCCGTCCGCGGCGGTCAGCCAGTGGCCAGCGCTGAGCCGGTACCGGTACAGGGCATCGGGGCCGAGGCCCAGCGCTAGGTAGCTGTCCCCGCGATAGTCCACGGCGGCCGCCACGACCGGCTCGGCCCGGGTTACGCCTGGCGTCGCGGCCGCGATCGCCTGGGCCCGGCTGCCGAGCAGCGGAGACCCGTTGGCCGCGTCAACCTCGATCGCGTAGTGGAAGGTCGCGAACACCTGGCTGACGCCGATGTCGAGCGACCGGCCGGACGCGAACAGCGCGAGCGCGAGCCCGGTGGCGACGGCGACCTGCGCGACCGTGGCCGCGCTGCGGCGCTTCTGCCGCAGCGCGTTGCGCAGTCCCATGCGCGCCGGCCCGGACAGCAGGCGGCCGCGCGCCATCAGCCGCTCCAGCCAGCCGGTGCCGTAGCCGGAGGTCCCGCGGTCGGCGAGGGTCTCGGCCACCGGCCGGCGCGACGCGCGCCGCAGGCCGGGCAGGGACGCGGCGACCGCCAGCGCCGGCCCGCCCGCAAGGCTGGCCACGACGACCGGCACCGAGATCGCGAACCCGGCCCGCACGTCGAACAGCGTCGCGGCGAAATAGCTGGTCAGCACGTAGGAGATCGCGATGCCGAGCGCCGTGCCGGCGATCGCCCCGGCCCCGCCGAGCATCGCCGCGGTGCGCAGCACGACGCCAGCGATCTGATGCCGCCGCGCGCCCAGCGACTCCAGGATGGCGATCTGGCCGGCCTGCTCCACGATGAGCGTGTTCATCGTGGCCGCGATCAGGAACAGGGCGCAGCAGACGGCGAGCAGCGTGATGACGTTGAACAGCGCGATGACATGGTCGAAGAAGGACCGCTGCGGCCATTCGCCCTGGCTCCGGGTTGCGGGCAGCGCGACGAACGGCTCGGTCCCGGTCAGCCGCTTCAGGTAGCCGTGCACCGCCGAAACCAGCTTGGCTTCGGTTGCCGGTGTGTTGTCGGACAGGCGGAACGCCAGGAAGTCGATCCCGCGCAGCCCGGCCAGCGACCGCACGGTGGCCTCGCTCGCGTAGAACACCGGGCTGCCCGACCCCGCCGGGCTGGGGCTGGTTGCCAGCCCGGTGGCGGTGCCGCTGACGCGCAGCACCGTGTGCGCACCGTCGCTGTCACGGACCTCGATCCGCGTCCCGATGCCGGTCGCCAGGTCGGCGGCGCTGGCGTTTGCCGCATCGGCCAGGATCTCGCCGGAGCGCGGCAGGCGCCCGCTTACCAGGTGGATGGCGTCCACCGGCTGGGCGGGCAGATCGATGCCCCAGATCGCGGCCGCCTGCCTGCGCCCGCCGGCCGTCACCTGGGCCGGGTACCTGACGGCGGCCCCGACAGCGGCGACGTCCGGCAGGTGCCCGAGCGCGCCGGACTCGGCGGGACTCAGCACAAGGTCATGGGTCCCGAACGCGACGTCAAAGAGCCGGTCGGCCGCAACCTGGCGGTCCATCGCGCGGTCCATGAGACCCGGCACGGCGAGCGTGGCCAGGCTGGCCACGGCCAGGCTGAGCGTGAGCATCGTCAGCACAGTGCGCGCCCGGTGCTGCACCAGGTCCCCCCATGCCTTGCGGCCGAGCGCGCTCACGCGGGCCGCAGCAGGAACTCAGGGCCGGCGGGCGGTGCCGCCTCGCCGATGACCCGGCCGTCGCGCAGGAACACCACCCGGTCGGCCCAGGCGGCGTGGCGCATGTCGTGAGTGATCAGAACGACCGCGCAGCCGGTCCTGCACTGCTGCCGCAGCAGGCCCATCACCGCGTCACCGCTGACCGTGTCGAGCGCGCCGGTGGGCTCGTCGGCCAGCAGCAGCGTCCGGCCGCCGGTGACCGCCCTGGCGATCGCCACCCGCTGCTGCTCGCCACCGGACAGCCGGCCGGGGAACCGGTCGGCGATGCCTCCCAAGCCGACCGAGTCGAGCAGGCTCCTGGCGGCCGACATCGCGGCTCTCGGCCTGGCGCCATCCAGTTCGAGCGGCAGCGCCACGTTCTCGGCGGCGCTGAGCGTGGGCAGCAGGTTCAGGTCCTGGAACACGAAGCCGATCTCGTGCCGCAGGGCCAGAGCCAGGTCGGCGGCGCTCAGGCCGGCCAGGTCCCGGCCGCTCAGCAGCACGCGGCCGGACGTCGGCCGGTCGAGCCCCCCGCCAGGTGCAGCAGCGTTGACTTGCCTGATCCGCTCGGCCCCATGATCGCCACGAACTCGCCGCGCTCGACGCACAGCGACACGTCATCGAGCGCCACCACCCGTGCCTCGCGCGATCCGAAGACCCGCCCTGCCCGGTCGATCTCGAGAATCGGCATCAGCTGCTCCGCTCCGTGATCGGCAGCAGCGCCGCCGCCGCGGCGCGCGACGGCGTCCCCCGGTCCCTGCGTCCTCCGCTCTTCCTGGCGAGCCGCGCCTCGCACAGGTCGAGCCAGCGGGCCTCGGCCTCGGCCTGGAACACCAGCGCGTCGAGCATCAGCAGCCAGGCCAGGTCGCCGTCGGCCTCCGCGTCCGCCTTCAGCCGGGTGACCTCCTGCAGCGATCGCAACGTGGCCACGCGCTGCCGCTGCACCACGTCGGCGACGTCAACGGCGGACGACCGCATCGCGAACACCAGCTTGATCGCCAGTTCCTGGCGCGGCACGACCTCCCGCGCCACCGGTGTCTCGAACCACCGCCGCACCTCGCCGCGGCCGGCCTCGGTGATCGCGTAGATCTTCTGTCCGTCGGCGTCGGTGCCGGTCGAGACCAGCCCGTCCCGCTCCAGGCGCGCCAGCGTGGTGTAGACCTGCCCGACGTTGAGCGGCCATACGTCCCCGGTCGCCGTCTCAAACTCGGTCTTGAGCCCGTAGCCGTGCATCGGCCCGGCGTCCAGGAGCACCAGCAGGCTGTGCCGAACCGACATGTGCCCACCTCCATACCGGGTATTGCATACCGAGTATGGCTTGAGTGTCGCACCGCGGCCCGCGGCTGGTCAACCGGATCGGTCCACCTGGCTACGCGACCGCGGTGCGGAACACCCGGGTCGCCCAGGCCAGCACCAGCAGGCAGAGCGGCGCGAGCACGGCGAACGCCTGCCATACCGCGGTGCCCGACAGCGTGCCCGCGGCCAGCACCCGGGACGCCTGGACCAGGTAGTACAGCGGGTTGAAGTGCGCCATCACGCGCATCCAGGCCGGGCCGAGGGAGATCGGCAGCAGCACCCCGGCCAGCAGCAGGATCGGCAGGTTGATGCCGTTGGCGATCGCGGCGAAGCCGCTGATCTCCTTGGTCACCAGCGCGGTGGCAATCGACCACGCGGCCACGGTCACCATGAGCAGCCCGAGCAGCAAAACGAGCACGGCCAGCCCACCCCAGTGCACCGAGAACCCGAACCCGAACGCGATCGCTACCACGGCCGCGTCGAACACCAGCATCATCAGCATGCTGGCCAGAATCGGGCCGATCAGGATCGCGAACCTGCTGGCCGGGGTGACCCGGAACCGCTCGATGACCCCGGCCTTCAGCTCGAAGAGCGTGTTGAAGCCCGGCCCGATCCCGGTGGCGAACGCCAGCAACGACAGGATGCCGGGCAGGAAGAGGTCGAGCACGTTGCCCGTGGGCAGGCCGCCCGACCCGATCAGGTGCTTGAGCAGCGGGGTGAACAGTGCCAGGTACAGGATCGGGGTGGAGAACCCGACGATCACCCAGACCGGGTTGCGGAGCAACTGGGTGAGGTACCGCTGGAACAGCAAGCCAACATCCCTGGCCGTCTTCACGCGGCCACCTCCTTCTCAGCCTCGGACCTCGCCGGCCCTTCGCGCCCGTCGCCGGACGAATCGCCGCCCTCGCCCCCGTCGCGCAGCGACCGGCCGGTCTGCCGCAGGAAGACGTCGTCAAGGGTCGGCTCGGACATGGATATCGACCGGATCCCGATGCCGCTGGCATCGAGCAGCCGGATCAGCTGCGGCAGCGCGGCGCCGCCATCGTCGACATAGAGCCGGACCTGGCCGTCTTCGGCCGTAAGCTCCCGCACGTAGGGCTCGCCGGACAGCACCGGCGCGGCGCGCTCAGCCTCGTGGTCCTCCTGGCGCAGGCTGATCACGATGGCATCGCCCGCGACCTGCTGCTTGAGTTCCCTCGGGGTTCCCTCCGCCACGATCTGGCCGTGATCCATGATCATCAGCCGGTCGCAGAGCACGTCGGCTTCCTCCAGATAATGCGTGGTCAGGAACACCGTCGTGCCGCGCTCGCGGAGCGAGCGGATGTGGTCCCAGAGGTTGGCGCGGCTCTGCGGGTCAAGACCGGTGGTCGGCTCGTCGAGGAACAGCACCGACGGGTCGTGCACGATGCCGAGCGCGATGTCGAGCCGCCGGCGCTGCCCGCCCGAGTACGTGCTGACCCGGCGGTCGGCGAACTCGGCCAGGTCGAGCAGCCGGGCGAGCTCCGCGGCGCGCGGCGTCACCCGTGCCCGGGCCGCCCCGTACAGGCGGCCCTGCAGGATCAGGTTCTCCCGCCCGGTGGCGAGTTCGTCGGCGCCGCCGAGCTGGCTCACGTAGCCGATCCGCTCGCGCACCTGCTTCGGCTGCCGTGCGACGTCGAAGCCCGCCACGGTCGCGGCGCCGGAGCCGATCGGCAGCAGCGTGGTCAGCATGCGCAGCGTCGTGGTCTTGCCCGCTCCGTTCGGGCCGAGGAAGCCGAAGACCTCGCCGCGGCGCACGTCGATGCTGACCCCGCGTACGGCTTCGACTCGCCCGCTTCCGCCCTTTGGCCCGCCCTTCGCCGGAAAGCTCTTGCGCAGGTCGCGCGTTTCTATCACGTTGTCCACGGGGGTTACCTGGTCCCTTCGTCGGGGTGGGGGTGAAACGGCGGCGGCACGACCGGGTCGTCGGAGCTGTCGTGAATGGCCCGCCACCACTGCATGCCGTCGAGCGCGCCGGACTCGATGTCCGCTATCAGCTGGCGCACGTAGCCGAGCTCGGCCTCGCGGAGCACGATGTCGTACTCGGCCTCGACCCAAAACAGCCGCGGCAGCCCCGCCTTGTACGCGAGTTCCCTGGTCGCGGCCGCCTGCGCGAGCCCAGCCTCGAGGTGCTGGGCCCGCTCGGCCAGCAGCCCTGCCACGTCGTCGGGGGGCAGCGCGGGCAAGAACGACAGCGCGGCCTGAAACGCCGGGTAGTCCTTGACCGGCGTGGAGAGCAGATCGGTCAGCCAGTCGTGCATCTCGATCATGCCGCTGTCGGTCAGCCGGTAGACGGTCCGCTCGGGGAGCCTTCCGGATCGCCTCGTCTCCTGCGCCTCGATCAGCCCGCGCCGCTCGAGCGACTCCACGACCCCGTACAGCGAGCCGTAGTTGAGCCGCACGGTCTCGTGTTTCTGCCGCTGCCGGAGCGTGGTCGCGATCTCGTACGGGTGGCTGGCCCGCTCGGCGAGGACCACGAGCACGGCCAGCGCCAGCGGGTTCGCGCGGTTCTTGACCGGCACCAGATCGCCTCCAGCTCGAATACTCTGGGCAGAGTAGTTGAGATATAACGCGAGCGTCAACCATCCGGCCCGAGTTCACTTCCGGCGGCTACAGTCAGGGGGCCGACGCGTTCAAGGTGGAAAGGTTGATCAGCGTTGCTCTCCCTGGTCCTGCCCAAGGGCTCGCTGGAGCGAGCCACCCTCGACCTGTTCGACGCCGCGGACCTGACCGTCCGCCGTTCCTCGGACCGCGACTATCACGCGTCGATCGACGATCCGCGCATCGAGCGGGTCCGGTTTCTGCGTCCGCAGGAGATCCCGTCCTACATCGAGCAGGGCCTGTTCGACTTCGGGATCACCGGGCGGGACTGGATCACGGAGACCGGCGCGGACGTCGCGTCCCTCGGTGAGCTGCAGTACTCGAAGGCGACCTCGGACCCGGTGCGGGTGGTGCTCGCGGTGCCGGCCGCCGCTCCATGGCAGTCAGTGGCCGACCTGCCGGAGGGGGTCCGGATCTCGACCGAGCTGCCGGCGCTGACCAGGCGCTACCTGGAATCGGCGGGGGTCAAGGCCGTGGTGATCCCCTCGTACGGCGCGACCGAGGCCAAGGTGCCCGACATCGTGGACGCCATCGTCGACCTGACCGAGACCGGCTCGTCGCTGCGCAAGAATGGGCTGCGGATCCTGGACACGCTGCTGTCCAGCTACACCGAGCTGGTCGCCAACCAGGCCGCGTTCGCCGAACAGGCCAAGCGGGCGGCCATGGACGACGTGGCGCTGCTGCTGCAGGGAGCGATCCGGGCCCGCGGCAATGTCCTGCTGAAGCTGAACGTGCCGACCGCGGACCTCAACGCGGTGACCGAGATTCTGCCGGCCATGTCGTCGCCGACGATCACCTCGCTGGCCCGCGGCGACATGAACGCGGTCGAGGCCGTGGTGCCCAAGCGCGGCGTCAACACGCTGATCCCCGCGCTGAAGTCGGCCGGCGCCCGGGACATCCTGGAGATCCCGATCTCGAAGATTGTCGAGTAGCGCCCGCATACATCGCTGGCTAGCGGGCATCTCCGCCACTGCGGCCCGTCCCCAAATTGGGCCCTTGACGGGGGTCGGCGACCGGCGCGACGATGATCTCGTTCGTATGGAACCGGTTCCAGCGGACGGCGGGAGCGCTCATGTCGGGATTACGTCGGGCCACGATCGGCGATGTCGCCGCAGCGTCCGGCGTGGGCATCGGCACCGTCTCCCGGGTGATCAACGGCGCGAAGAACGTGCGGGAGACGACCCGGGCGAAGGTGCTGAAGGTCATCGATGAGCTCGGGTACCGGCCCAGCCACCTTGCCGCCTCGCTGTCCCGCGGCACGCAGCGCACGGTGGCGATCGTGGTGCCGCAGCTGACCCGAGCTTCGGCGGTGATGCGGCTGGCCGGTGCGCTCGCCGTGCTCGACGAGCAGGGCTACGACACCGTGGTCTGCAACGTGGACACGTTAGAGCAGCGCGACCATCACCTGTCCGCGCTGACCAGCAGGCACCGCGCTGACGGGGTGATCGTGGTCTCGCTGCGGCTGTCGCCGCAGCAGCTCGCGTCGTTCCGGCGGGCGGGCGTGCCGATAGTGACGGTCGACGCGCTCGCTCCCGGTGTGCCGCAGACGATCACCGACGACGTGGCGGGCGGCCGGCTGGCAACCCGGCACCTGCTGTCGCTCGGGCACCGCAGGATCGGCTTTGTCGGCGACACCATGCGGGGTACCGCTGCCGCGTCCCGGGTGGGGCTCGGCTTCGTCACGTCACAGCACCGGCTGAACGGGTACCGCCAGGCCCTGGCGGCGGCCGAGGTCTGCCATGACCCGGCGCTGGTGCGGCGCGGCCCGCACGGTCCGGCGAACGCCGAGGCGCTGACCGGGGAGCTGCTCGAGCTGCCGGACCGGCCCTCGGCCATCTTCGCCGCATCGGACACGCAGGCGATGGGCGTGCTCGCCGCGGCCGAGCGGTACGGGATCGGCGTGCCCGGCGAGCTGTCCGTGATCGGCTTCGACGACATCGAGTCCGCGGCGCTGCTCGGTCTGAGCACCGTCCGGCAGCCGCTGGTGGACAGCGGTGCCGAGAGCGCGCGCCGGCTGTGCGCGCTGATGCGGGGAGAGCGGGTTATCCCGCTGCGACAGCAGCTCGCCCTGGAGATCGTGCAGCGATCGACGACGGCGAGCTTTCACCTGACCGGGCGAAGAGCCCGGTCGTCGGTCGGTGCGGTGCGAACCGGGCCGGCCGTGGCCCGGCAGGCCTTCGCGCCCGCCGGGCTGGCCATGGTCCGGACCGCGATCGAGGCGGCCGGAGGTTGTTTCTACCGCGTCCGGCGACCCGGTGCGATGGTGCCCCAGCTGGAGGGATGAGCATGAGTGATAGCGGGAGAGTGAGAGCTTCGGTGCGCCGCGCGCGCGGGCCCGGCATGATGCAGCGGCTGTCACACTGGCGGCTGGTCGCGGCGGTGGCCGCCGTCGCCCTGGCTGGATCGGTGCTGGCCGCGTGCGGCACGGCGAATGCGAGCTCGGGCCCGGTGACGCTGAACTTCTACTTCTACCCGGACACCTCGACCGCCACCGACACCGGCGTCGCCAACTGCAACAAGCAGAGCCACGGCAAGTACACGATCTCCTACCAGGTGCTGCCCGTAGCCTCCGGCAACCAGCGCCTGGAGCTCGTCAGGCGGCTGGCCGCGCATGACGACTCCATGGACATCCTGGGCCTCGATGTCACCTGGGAGGCCGAGTTCGCCCAGGCGGGCTGGATCGCGCCGTGGACCGGCCAGTACAAGGCCGAGGCCGAGAAGGGTACGCTCAAGCCCGCCCTGGAGACGGCCATGTGGAAGGGCCAGCTGGTCGCGGTGCCGGACAACAGCAACACTCAGCTGCTGTGGTACAACTCCGCCGAGGTGCCGCACCCGCCCACGACATGGGCCCAGATGATCGCCGACGCGGAGCAGCTGGCCAAGGAGGGCAAGCCGCACTACATCGAGATCCAGGGAGCGCAGTACGAGGGCATCACCGTCTGGTTCAACACGATGGTGGCCAGCGCGGGCGGCACCATCCTGAACCCGGACGCGACCAAGGTGACGCTGGGCGCCCCTGCCGTCAAGGCTCTGTCAATCATGAAGGAGCTGGCCGCGTCCCCGGCCGCAGACCCGTCGCTGTCGGTGCAGATGGAGAACGACAACCGGCTCGCGTTCGAGGCGGGCAACGCCGCCTTCGAGCTGAACTACCCGTTTGTGTATCCGTCCATGAAGGCCGACAACCCGAAGCTGTTCAAGACCTTCAAGTGGGCGCTCTTCCCGGAGGTCATCCCCGGCGTGCCGGCCAAGGTGACGATCGGCGGGACGGACCTCGCGGTCAGCGCGTACTCAAGGCACAAGGCGCTCGCCTTCCAGGCCGCGCTGTGCCTGCGGGACCAGCAGAACCAGATCATCAACGCCAACATCGGCGGCGTCCCGCCCACGATCGCCAGTCTCTACAACAATCCGAAGCTGTTCGCCGACTATCCGTTCCACGCCGACATCCTGAAGGAGCTGGAGAACGCGAGCGTGCGGCCGAAGACGCCCGTCTACCAGGTTGTGTCCATCGACATCTCGCACCTGATCTCGCCGCCGTCCGGCATCAACCCGACGGGCACCGAGAAGTCGTTGGTCGCCCAGATGAACAACGCCTTGCAATCGAAGGGACTGGTCCCGTGAGCCGCCGCGCAGCAAGCGGCCGGCTGGCAACGAGGGAAGGAAGGGGCCGATGAGTACTTCCGCGCAAGTCGCGGCTGGCACCGAAGCCGAGAGCGAGACCGTCACCGGCCGGCGCGGGCGGGCCCCGCTGTCGGAAGGAGCGCGGGCCGAGCGCAGGCTCGGCTGGCTGCTGTGCGGCCCAGCGGTGATCGTGATGATCGCGGTCACCGGCTATCCGGTCGGGTACGCCGTCTGGCTGTCGCTGGAGCGCTACAACATGGAGCTCCCGCAGGACATCAAGTTCGTGGGACTCAGTAACTATGCAGCGGTGCTCAGCTCGCCGTACTGGTGGCAGGCGCTGAAGGTGACCGTGGTCATCACGATCTTCTCGGTAGGCATCACGCTGGTGCTCGGCATGCTGCTGGCCATGGTCATGTACCGGACGCTGTTCGGCCGGGGCACGGTCCGTACCGCCGCGCTCATCCCCTACGGGATCGTGACGGTCGCCGCCGCCTATGGCTGGCAGTACGCATGGACGCCGAGCCAGGGCTACCTCTCCGCGGCGTTCAACAACACCGCGGCGCTGACCTCGGAATATAAGGCGATTGGCGTGATCATCCTGGCCGAGATCTGGAAAACCACGCCGTTCATGGGGCTGCTGCTGCTGGCCGGGCTGTCTCTGGTGCCCGAGGACCTGCAAAACGCCGCGAAGGTGGACGGCGCCACCGCCTGGCAGCGCTTCACGAAGATCACGCTGCCGCTGATGAAGCCGGCGATCCTGGTCGCGCTGCTGTTCCGGACGCTGGACTCGTTCCGGATATTCGACAACATCTTCATCCTGACCCAGGGCGCCAACAACACCGGGTCGGTCTCGATCCTCGCCTGGGACAACCTGTTCAACGCGCTGAACCTGGGGATCGGCTCGGCGATCTCGATCATCATCTTCATCTGCGTGGCGATCATCGCCGTCTTGTTCATCAAGGGCTTCGGCGCTGCGGCCCCGGGCACGGATATAGGAAGGAGGTGACCCGGTCATGGCTACCGTGACCACGACACCCCGGCAGAAGGTCGGCTGGGGGGCGGCGAACTTCGTCGTCATCGCGCTGGCGCTCATCCCGGTGCTCTGGATTGTCTCGCTGTCCTTTAAGACGCCAGCGGCCATCCTCGACCCCTCCTTCGTTCCCAGCCAGTGGACCTGGGGGAACTACAGCGGGATCGTGCACACCTCGACGTTCATCCGGCCACTGATCAACTCGATCGGCATCGGCCTGATCTCGACGTTCATCTCCGTCGTGCTGGCGTCGATGGCGGCGTACGCGGTCGCCCGCCTGCAGTTCCCGGGCAAGGCGGTACTCATCGGGATGTCGCTGCTGATCGCGATGTTCCCGCTGATCGCGCTGGTGACCCCGATGTTCAACATCGAGCGCGCGATTGGCCTGTTCAACACCTGGCCAGGGCTCATCATCCCCTACGTGGCCTTCGGCCTGCCGCTGGGAATTTACACGCTGTCGGCATTCTTCCGCGAGATCCCCTGGGAGCTCGAGAAGGCGGCCAAGGTCGACGGCGCCACGCCATTTCAGGCGTTCACCAAGGTCATCGCCCCCCTGGCGGCACCGGGAATGGTCACCACGGCGATCCTGGTTTTCCTCTTCTGCTGGAACGACTTCATTTTCGCGATCTCGTTCACTTCGACGATCGCGTCCCGCACGGCGCCGGCGTCGTTGGCCTTCCTCAGTGGCGCCTCGACTTTCACGGTTCCGACCGGCCCCATCGCGGCCGCCGCGGTCGTCATCACCATCCCGATCATCATCTTCGTGCTCTTCTTCCAGCGCCGGATCGTGGCCGGGCTGACGTCGGGCGCGGTCAAAGGCTAGGCCGAGTAAGGAGAGAACAAGTGGCTGAGATCACCCTGGACCAGGTCACCAAGCGCTTCCCGGACGGCGCGCTGGCGGTCGACAAGTTCACCATGGACATCGCCGACGGCGAGTTCGTCATCCTGGTCGGCCCGTCGGGCTGCGGGAAGTCGACGACGCTCAACATGATCGCCGGCCTGGAGGACATCACCGAAGGCGAGCTGCGCATCGGCGGGACTGTCGTCAACAACAAGGCGCCCAAGGACCGCGACATCGCGATGGTGTTCCAGAGCTACGCGCTGTACCCACATATGACCGTGCGGCAAAACATGGGTTTCGCGCTGAAGCTGGCCAAGACGCCGCAGAACGTGATCGACGAGAAGGTCAACGAGGCTGCCAGGATCCTGGACCTCACCCAGCACCTGGACCGCAAGCCGGCCAACCTATCCGGTGGTCAGCGGCAGCGGGTCGCAATGGGCCGGGCGATCGTGCGCGACCCGTCGGTGTTCCTTATGGACGAGCCGCTATCGAACCTGGACGCGAAGCTGCGCGTGCAGATGCGCACCGAGGTATCTCGGATCCAGCGGCGCCTGGGCACCACCACCGTGTACGTCACGCACGACCAGACCGAGGCCATGACGCTCGGCGACCGGGTCGCGGTTATGCGCAGCGGCCTGCTGCAGCAGGTGGGCTCCCCGAAGGAGCTCTACGACTCGCCGGTCAACCTGTTCGTGGCCGGCTTCATCGGGTCGCCGGCCATGAACTTCATGGGTGGCACCCTCGAGGACGGCAAGCTGCGCACCAGCCTGGGGGACTTCCAGCTCAGCGACCGGCTGCGGCGCGAGGTGGAAGCTTCAGGAGCCGGACGCGAGGTCATCGTGGGCCTGCGGCCGGAGAACTTCGAAGACGCAGCGATCGTGTCCGCCGACGCCCGCCCGAACGGGATCACGTTCCACGCCAGCATCGACGTCCTCGAGTCCATGGGATCCGACGTGTTTGTCTACTTCACCCAAGCGCGCGATCAGGGGGTAGCCGCCGCCGAGCTTGAGGAGCTCGCCGAGGACTCGGGACGCTCGGACACCGGCGCCAGCGGCGACACCGTGGTGGCCCGGCTCGACGCCGCCACCGGCGTCCGCGAGGGCGGCGACGCCGAGCTCTGGGTCGATGGCCGGTCCATGCACGTGTTCGACCCGGCCACCGGGCGCAACCTGTCGCTGGCCGCCGCCGACGACGGCGGCAGCACTGCCGCGCGGGTGACGCCCAGCGCCGCGGCCTCAGGCGAGGCGAGCGCCGGGCCAGCCGCCCGGGCCAGCCAGGCCGGCCAGGCGGACTCGGGTGAGCCGGTCTCCGGCGGGACGAGCGCCGACGAGGGGGTCACCTGATCTTCCGCCGCAACCGCTCGATGATCTCGTCATTCCATTCGTGGGTCATGATGAGGCGGTACCGTTCGGCGGCGACCCGCATGTAGGCCTCCGCCTCGGTCCGCGAGCCGATCAGGTCGGCCGCGCGCAGCATGCGCACGACCGGAACGTACTCCTCCGCGTACCAGTGCCGCGCGATCTCGGCGCGGTTCAGGAAGCGGCCCTTGTCCTGCATGTACCGGAAGCCCCATGCCTCGACGTTCTCGCCGAGTTCCGCGTACGACCACGGATCGGTCACCGTGATCTTGGCCAGGTCCGCCGCGGGCAGCGGCACCCGAGCGCGGAAGATCCGCTCGTAGCTCTTGACCAGGAGGTCCCGGCGGCCGCGGATGCCCTTGGGCGAAAGCTGGGTCAGCACCTCGGTCACGTAGGCCTCGATCGTCGTGGCGCCGGTGGCTATCGCGATCGAGACCCGGTGATGGCCGTCAATGACAAAGTGCATGTCGCCGACGCGGTACACCTCGATCGCCGGGATCGGCTCGCCGCGCCGCTGGGCGAGCGCGAGCCGCTCCCACCGTTCCCGCACCCGCCCGCTCGTGGGCCGGAACCGGCGGTCGAAGTCACGGCTGGAGTCGACGGTGCCGACGATCGTGTCCAGCCGGATCGTCCGCAGGCCGAGCCGCCGCTCGCTGCGCATCCCCAGGGCGGCGACGACCTCGTCGAACGGCAGGATGAGGCTGACGTCGTCAGGCCCGCGGCGCAGCCGCTGGGCAAGCCTGGCCAGCACCTGGCGGCGGCGGGCGCGCTGGAAGTCGTTCTCGACGTCGGCGCGAGGGAAGCCGGTGTCAGCGGGCATCGCGATGGCCTCGGGCTCGCGCGGCGGGGAACAACTCGGCTGGGCCGGCGCCTGGAGTGATCTCGAACAGGTGCCATCCGGTGACATTGCATACCACGGTGCGCCCCAGGGTGGTGTGCCGGACGGGCGCGCCGTAAGGATGCACATGGCCGTGCAGCAGCACCGCAGGGCGGATGGCGGCGGTCAGCCGGTGCAGCGTGGTGAACCCGCGGTGTGGCGGATCGTCGCCATCCCCGACACCGCGCGGCGGGGCGTGGGTGATCAGCACGTCGACGCCCCGGCCGTCGCGCTGCCGGCGCCACCTGGCCGCCGCCCGCAGCGCGAGTGCGCGGCGGGCCTGCTGCCGGTCGGTGTACTGGTTGGGGCCGTCGCGGTAGCGCAGGCACCCGCCGAGCCCGGCCACCCGGAGGCCGGCCGCGTCGACGACGTGCCCGTCGGCGTTGACCGCGCCGTCCGGCCACGGCGCCTGGGCTGGCATTCCGGCCCGGAGCGTCAGGCCCGCGCGGGACGACCGGTACCCGGACAGGTCGGGGTCATGGTTGCCGGGCACGAACACCAGCGGAACGTCAAAGGCGTTCATCAGCGATCCCAGGTACTCGAACGGCAGGTCACCGCAGGCCAGGATCAGGTCGGCGCCGCGCACCAGGCTCGGGTCGGCCGCGATCGCCTCATCGACCTCGTCGGACACCGCGAGCACGCGAACCGGAGCAGGCAGGGCTCGGCCCGCCATTCAGTACACGGCCGTTTCCCGCACATCAAGGCCACGCTGGCGCAACTCCGCTTCCACCCGGTAGATCTCGGCCTGCGCCGCGCGGTCACCGCCCGCGGGCGGGGTGACTTCGAGCCGCTCGCAGGCCGCGGCCAGCGCGTCGAGGTACGCGCCGCGCAGCGCCTGCACGCGGTGGTGCTTGGCGGTGAGGGCGGCCCTGGTCTCGGTGTCCTCGAGTTCCGCGCGCAGCCGGCGCAGGTCCGCCTCGAGGCGGTCGAGCGGCTTGGGGGGCGGGGGCTTGTACCGGGACTCGCTCAGCCACCTGGCCCCGCGCCACGCGCCGATCAGCGCGTACACGGCGACAGGCATCAGCGCAAGCGCGAGGACCAACTCGACTATCCAGGTCACCCGTTAAGTGTCGGCCTGGCGGAACGGGAAAAGCAAGCGGCAGCAGGGCGAGCGTAAGCTCTGGGCGACTCGGGCCGACCCAGGATCGGAGGCAGATGGACGAGAACGACGGCAGGCAGCGCTGGTGGCACGGTGCGGTGCTCTATCAGCTCTACGTCCGGTCGTGGCTGGACACCAACGGCGACGGCTACGGCGACCTGCCCGGCATCATCGAGCGGCTCGACTACCTTTCCTGGCTTGGGGTGGACGGCGTCTGGCTGTCGCCGACGATGCCGTCACCGGACCAGGACTGGGGCTACGACGTCTCCGACTACCTGAACGTGCATCCCGAGCTGGGCACGCTGGAGGATCTCGACCGGCTGATCGCCGACGCGGGCGCGCGCGGCATGCGGGTGCTGCTCGACCTGGTGCCCAACCACACGAGCACCGCGCATCCGTGGTTCGTCGACGCCGCGACCGGCCGCGACGCCGAGTTCCGCGATTACTACGTGTGGGCCGACCCGGCGCCGGGCGGCGGGCCGCCGAACAACTGGCTCGACGCGACCGGGCAGTCCGCGTGGGCGTGGCACGAGCGGACCGGCCAGTACTACCTGCATCTCTTCCTGGACAGCCAGGCCGACCTGAACTGGCACGATCTCGCGGTGCACCGGGAGTTCGATGAGATCGTCCGGTTCTGGTTCGACCGGGGCGTCGCCGGGTTCCGCATCGACGTGGCGCACGGCCTGTACAAGGACGCGGACCTGCGCGACAACCCGCCGGCGGCCACCACGGACCCGCTCGGGGGCCGGTTCGGCCAGGAGCAGACCTACAGCGCGAACCGTCCCGAGACCCACGGCGTCTTCCGGGACTGGCGGAAGATCGCCGACAGCTACGAGCCCCCGCGGCTGCTGCTCGGCGAGACCTGGGTGCGCGATGTGGCCAGCCTGGCCGGTTTCTACGGCCACGACGACGAGCTGCAGCTCGCGTTCAACTTCCCGTTCGTGTTCGCGCGGTTCACCGCGCAGGACCTGTCCGGCGTCGTCGGCGCGACGATCGCGCGGCTGCCCGCCGGTGCCTGCCCGGTCTGGACAGCCTCCAACCACGACGTCGGCCGGTTCCCGACCCGCTGGTGCGGCGGCGACGAGCGCAAGGTCAGGCTCGCGCTGATGGTGCAGGCCACCCTGCCGGGCACCACCGTGCTCTACTACGGCGACGAGATCGGGATGACCGACGTCAGGGTCCCGGTCGAGCTGCGCCGGGACGACATGTCGCGGCAGGGGACCGGCTGGGATGGCAGCAGGGACCGGGGCAGGACGCCGATGCAGTGGGACGCCTCGCCGTCGGCCGGCTTCACCGCCGAGGGCGTGACGCCGTGGCTCCCGGTCGGTGACGCCGCCGCCTGCAACGTCGCCGCCCAGCGCGACGACCCGGCATCCGTGCTGTGGTTCTGCCGCAGCCTGCTAGCGCTGCGCCGCGCCGAGTTCCGCGGCACGATCGCCCCCTACGAGCTGCTGACGGCGGACCGCGGGCTGTGGGCCTACCGCGCCGGCGGCCTCACGGTGGCGGCAAACCTCTCCGATCAGCCCGCCGCGCTGCCCGGCCCGGCAGGCGAGATCCTGCTCAGCACCGCGGCGGAACCGCCCGCACCCGGCGCACCGCTCGGCTCATGGCAGGGAGTCATAGCCAGAACGTGACGCCAGCCGCTGGATCACGTCGCCGGCGGCGCGAATGGTGTCGCCGGCGCCGTGCTGTCGTCCTGTTAATGTCAACGAGGGCCACACTAGCCGGGCCGAGCAGCTTGGCGCGCAGCGCGCCCACGTCGTCCGGCCCGAACCCATGCCCGGCCAGCCAGCCCCTCGCCCCGCCGTAGCGCACGTCGAGCTGGTCGAGGAAGGCGGCCATGGTCTCCGGCCGCGGCGCGTCGACGGCCGCGGCGTCGGGCCTAGAGTCGATGTCGGCCGCGTACGTCTTTGACGCGCGCAGCCGGTCGAGGATCGCCTCCATGCGCTCCGCGCTGGCCGCGTAGTCGGCGACCACGGCCTCCCTGAGGACCCCGACTGCGGTGAGCGCCAGCGCCACGACCACGCCGGTCCGGTCCTTGCCCGCGGCGCAGTTCACCAGCGCCGCGCCGGGCGCCCGGACGATGCTGCGCAGCGCCCCGGCCACCTGGTCCGGCCGGTCCTCGAGGTAGCCCAGGTAGTAACCGCACCTGACGTCGTCCGGGTAGCGGGTGAGGGCTCCGTCGCGCCGCAGGATGGCCAGGGCGTCGGCGGCAACGTCGGTGGCCGAGCCGGCCTCAGGCAGCACGGAGTGATGCGCGTGCCGGACCGACCCGATCCGCGTCAGCGGTCCCGGCCCCTCGGATTCGACCTCCTCCGGCGCGCGCAGGTCCACGATCGTTGTCACGCCTATGTCGTCGACCAGCAGCTTGATGTCGGCCGACGAGAGGCTCTGCAGATTGTCCCCGCGAAGCAGCCGGCCCGTCAGCGTGGTCCGGCCGTCGTCGGTGTCCAGCCCGCCGAGGTCACGGACGTTGACGGCGCCATCGAGTTCGATCCATCGCACGCCTTCATCCTCGCTGCCCGTGACTCGGCGAGCGAACGCGGGTCGGTGCTTTTCGGTATCTATCCACCTTCCGGTGGCGCTGCGTTCACCGACGTCACTGGCGCGAGAGGTCAGAACGCGCCGGTGCCGTCCGGGGTGCCCATGCCGGTGGGGGCGTCGTATCCCTTCTTGGCCACGCACAGGTAGTCGTGGCCGCACGTCGCGCCGCCCGCGCCGTTGAACCAGTCGTTGTTGCCCTTCGTGACGTCGAACAGCGACCCGGCGTGGGCGTACGCGTAGCCGAGCGGGACCGTGGCCGCGTTGCCGGCCAGCGCGTACACGCCGGCGATCAACGGGGCGGACACGCTGGTGCCGCCGACCGTCAGCCAGCCGCCCTGGAGCTTCTCGTAGATCGGGATGTTCCAGGCCACGGCGGCCACGTCGCCCACGGTGCGCATGGCGCAGTGCGTGTCGTGCTGCCAGGCGGGCTTGGCCACGTAAGCCGAGCAGCCGCTGCCGCCGGCGCCGGCGAAGTTGTTCCAGACCTGCTCGGTCCACCCTCTGGCATTGCTGGCCTTGGCCAGCTCCGTGCCGCCGACCGCGGTGACTGTGGTGAGGTTGGCCGGGAAGTTCGCCGCCGTGAACCCGAGGTCTCCGTTGGCAACGACGATCACGTGACCGGGATGGTCGTAGTCGGCGGCGTAGGCCTGGCTGAAGCCGGATTCCTGCGTGCCGTAGCTGTCGGAGATCACCTGCGCACCCAGTCGCGCCGCGGTGTTCTCGGCGGTGGCCAGGCTTTCGATGCTGTCGTTTCTGGCCTCCACGACCAGGATCTTGCAGTGCGGGCAGACCGCGGACACCATCGAGACGTCGAGCATGGTCTCGACGTCCCATCCCGAGGGCACCGCGGACGCGGGCAGTGGCCCGGCGTTGCCCTTCTGGTTGACCACCCGCAGGCACCCCGTCGACTCCTTGCACGCGCCGAGCCCGTAGTGGCTGCGGTAGACGGCCAGGTTCGCGGCTAGTTTCGGGGTGCGGAACGCCTCCACCACCGCGACGGTCTCATGCGGGTTGCGGCGGGTCGGCAGCTTGTAGGCGGCCGCGATGTCGGCCGGGCTCAGGCCGACCGGACGGGACGCCGCGCCGCGGACCCCGGCGGCGATCGCCGCGTTCACCCCGCGCTGCCGCGCGAACAGCGCGAAGCACCGTTCATCGCCGGCGGGGGCGTGCGGGCAGGCCGCCTGCATCGCGGCCTCGCCCTGGGCTGCGGCCTCACCCCGGGTCGCTGCGGCGGCGGTGCCGGAACGCGCTACGGCGGCGCCGGCGGTGCCGCCACCCGCTACGGCGGCACCGGCCAGGCCGAAGGACACGACCGCGGCCGCGGCCACGGCGAACACGTTGCGCAGGTTCATCGACGGGCTCCAGCCTGGGTCAGGCCGCGGTCTTGTAGCCGCGGGTGATGGTCTCATTGATCTGGTCGCCCGCCGCGTCGGTGGCGTTCACCCGCAGGCTCACAAAGGCACCGGGCGGCGCGTTGAACGTCACGTTGAACAGGCCTCCGCCCACGGCAGTCACCTTGGCGGGCCGCCAGGTCGCGCCGCCGTTGACCGACACCGCCACGGTCGCCCCGGTGATCCTGGACGCCGGGGCATGCTGCAGGCGCCCGACCGTGAGCTGGATCTGCTGCCGCCCGGGCGGGGCGACGCCATCAACGGCCATCCCGCTCACGTCGTACAGCAGGGTCATCATCGGCTGCACGGCACACCGCTGCGTTCCGTCGATGCAGATCCACCCGGCCGGGAGCCTGGCGCCCGGCCGGCGGGCCGTGTGCCACGTCCACACGGTCCGGGTCGTCGTGGACAGGTGGTACAGGCGTCCGGTCCGCGTCGCGGTCAGCACGAACCTGATCACCCCGGGCTTGCTGCCGAGCTTGGCCTGCAGGAACAGGTTCGGAGAGCCCTCGGCCAGCGCGGCGGCATTACCTCCGGCGATCTTCTTGCCGTTCTCCCGCAGCAGGTAGCTGCCCGAGAACGAGCCCACGCTGCCGAAGATGCCGGGGGAGAATCCGCTGCCGGTGTGCCCGACGGTGTTGTCGCTGAACGGGGTGACGACCAGCGTCAGCGTGTTGCCGGCCCGGCTGGCCGACGGCAGCTCGGGGAACGGGTTGGCCGCGCCGACCAGGTTGACGTCGGGCCCGGGGTGCAGCGGGTAGGCGTTCCAGTTCTGCGTGGCCGTCTGGCCGGGGGAGAACGTTCGGGGCGAGTCGAGCTGCCCGCCGGACAGGGTCGAGAACAACTGGAAGTACTGGTTCATCCATAGCAGCGACGGACCTGCCGAGAAGTTCTGGTCCAGCGACTGGGGCAGCCCGAACGGGAAGATGTCGGAGGAGATCAGGCCCGCATCCTGGAAACCGAAGATGCCGACCGGATCCCAGCCGCCGATCGACCCGCCGTCCTGGAAGAAACCGGAACTGATGGTGGCGGTGTTGGCGGCGGTCACCACGAACCGCTGTGAGCCGATGACGCCGCCGGTCCCGGCGAACGCCAGGTTGTAGTCGTACCGCGGGCTGGCGCCCTTCGGCGAGGTCAGGTACCCGGTCACGTCGGTCTGCAGCGTGCCGACCGTCGGCGCCTGCGTTGTCTCGTTGGTCCAGAGCGGCACGTTTCCCGCGTCGAAGCCGTCTTCCATCAGGTCGCCGTTGCCGGTGGTCCGGTAGATGGTCAGCGTGGCGTCCTGGGTAACCGCGGGCTGCGGCGTCACCATCTGGACCTGGTCCGTGGCGGTCGGCTCGTCCACCGCCACCGTGGTGTCGGCGGCCACGGTGAACTGCGGCAGGGTCACCGTCCGGAAGCCGGTGACCGTCGTGCCGGAGAGGTCGAAGAAGATCCCGAGCGCCATGTAGTTGCCCGCTGGGACGCTGAACTTGGCCGAGCCGTCGTCGAAGACGTTTGTCGTCTCCACCGGGTCGCCGAACTTCAGCAGGTTGTCCACGTTGAACACGCTGGCCAGGTCGCCGGTGTCCGGCTGGCCCGCGAGGTTGGTCCCGGTCACGGTCAGCGTGTGCATCACGAAATGCGGCCGGGCCGCGGTGGCGGCCGCCTGGCCGGGCAGGCCGATCGCCACCCCGTCGGCGAACATGCCGTCGGCGCCGTAGCTGCCGCGAGCGTGGTCGGCCACGAACTGCCGGGCCAGCGCCGCCCCGAACGTGGCCGCTGACGCGGCCGTGAGGTACCCGCGCGCGGTGCCACCGCGGGCGCTGGTGATCGTCACCCCGGGCAGCTTGGGCGTCCGGCCGTGATAACCCACCTGGACCGGCAGCCTGCCCGCCGACTCCGCCGCGGCCAGCGAGCTCAGCTCGAACAGCGCCGGGCTCAGCCCCCGGTTCAGGTACGGCAGCGCGTCGGCCGGGATCTGGAACGCCTTGCCGCCGAGGTCCAGCCGGACCATGGCCCCGCCGATGCCGCTGGCCGTCGCGCGGGCG
The DNA here is from genome assembly GCA_963778075.1 of uncultured Actinomycetota bacterium. GTDB lineage: Bacteria > Actinomycetota > Actinomycetes > Streptosporangiales > Streptosporangiaceae > JASHPR01. Next base: position 345,067 of record CAVZTJ010000004.1, read on the forward strand.
ACCCTGGCCACGACCCCGCCGGAGCGGGTCGCGGAGACCGCCACCCGGTCCCCGTTGATCAGCGTCAGCATCCGCGACCGCGTGGCCGCCGCCGCGGCCGCAGCAGGGGCGGCCGAATGCGGCGCCGCCGCCGGGGCCGCCGCCGCCGGGCCGACGGCCAGGAAGGACGCCGTCGCGGTCGCAGCGGCGATCGCCATGACCCGCCGAGCGGCCCGTTCCCGCCCCTTGGCGCCTGAGGGATTGCTCGCCTTCATCCGTCTCGCTCCCCGCTTTCGAGCCATGGCACGGGCATCCATCTCGCCGCCCCGTTATCCGCCAAGTCACCGGCCAGTTGCGTACATTTCGGGCTATTGCGAAGGTACCTCGTGTATTGGACACCATACTGCCATGCGAGGTTGCCCTCGCGACGGGCATTTCTCTGAGCTTTCCTGGCGTCGCTCTTCGGCTTTTCTGGTGCTGCCGTTCCGGCCGTTCTCAGACGGCCAATGAAGGGCCCTCCCGCAGCCTCGACACGGCAAGCCCGGCCGTGGCACCCGGTGTCCTGCGGCTACCCTTGGCAGGTGCTAACCAGGGTCGATCTGCGCGGCGAGGCCGCGGCAAGCCTCGGCAGGCAGCGGCTCGATGGGGTGCTGCCGCGGGCCCGGCTCGACGTCGAGGCGGCACTGGACGCGGTGCGGCCGGTCTGTGAGGACGTCCGGCTGCGGGGCGCGGCAGCGGTCCGGGAGCAGACCAGGCGGTTCGACGGCGTCGACCTGCCGAGCACCAGGGTTCCGCGCCAGGCGCTCGCCGATGCGCTCGCCGATCTCAGCCCCGGCGTGCGGGCCGCGCTGCAGGAGGCGGCGCGACGGGCCCGCCTGGTGCACCAGGCGCAGCTGCCCGCCGACCCTGTGACCAAGGTCGCCGAGGGAGCCACGGTGACCGAGCGATACGTGCCCGTGGACCGGGCCGGCGTGTACGTGCCGGGCGGGCTGGTCGCGTACCCGTCCTCGGTGGTCATGAATGTGATTCCGGCGCAGGTAGCGGGCGTCGCCGAGATTGCCCTTGCCTCGCCGCCCCAGGCCGAGAACGGCGGCCTGCCGCACCCGGCGGTGCTGGCGGCGTGCGCGCTGCTCGGCATCACCGAGGTGCACGCCGCTGGTGGCGCCCAGGCGATCGCGATGCTCGGCTACGGCACGGCGGACTGCGCGCCTGTCGACATCATCAGCGGCCCGGGCAACGTCTACGTCGCCGCCGCCAAGCGGCTGCTGCTCGGCCGGGTCGGGACCGACGCCAAGGCCGGCCCGACCGAGGTCGCGATCATCGCGGACGGCTCGGCCGACCCGGTGTTCGTGGCCGCCGACCTGGTCGCGCAGGCCGAGCACGACTCGCTGGCCGCCTGCCTGCTGATCACCACCGACCCGGGGCTCGCCGACCGGGTCGAAAGCGAACTAACCGGGCAGGTCGCCACCGCCCGGCACCGGGAGCGGATCGCCGAGGCCCTGGTTGGCCAGTCCGCCTGCGTGCTCGTCGACGACACCGACGCCGCCCTTGCCGTCTCGGACGCCTGGGCCCCGGAGCACCTGGAGATCCAGGCCGAGGACGCGGCCGGGCTTGCCTCGCGGGTCCGCAACGCCGGCGCGGTGTTCGTCGGGCCGTACTCGCCGGTGTCCCTCGGCGACTACCTGGCCGGCTCCAACCACGTGCTGCCCACCGGCGGTACCGCGCGTCACTCCGGCGGGCTCTCGGTGCTCACCTTCCTGCGCGGCATCCACGTGGTGGAGTATGACGCCGCCGCGCTCGCCGAGGTCGCGCCGTACATCGACGCGCTCGGCGGGGCCGAGGACCTCGCCGCGCACGTGAACGCGGTCCGCGCGCGTAGCGCAGATGTCAGCGACAGTTAGCCGCGTGGTCATCGCGCCGAAGCCGTTTCCGAACCTTGGCTGTTGCACCGTGTGATCGTGAGGATCGCGGTCATAACCGAGTCATTCCCGCCCGATGTGAACGGTGTCGCTCACTGCGTCCTGCGCGTAGCTGAGCACCTGGTCCAGCGGGGTCATCACCCGCTGGTCATCGCCCCCCGCCCCGCCGGCTGCATGCCCCGCCCGGACGGCGTGCTTCCGTACCCCGTGGTGCGGATGCCGTCGCTGCCGATGCCCGGGTACCCCGGCTTCCGGATCGCCGCCGCTGGCTCGGGCCTGCGCGCCGCGCTGACCGGCCACGGCACCGAGCTCGTGCACCTGGCAGCCCGTTCATGCTCGGAGGCGGCGGCGCCTTCGTGGCCGGCCGGCTTCGGCTGCCGATGGTTGCCGTGTACCAGACCGACATGCCCAGCTACGCCCGCGCCTACCGGTTCGGTCCCGCGGGCCAGTCCGCCGCCTGGCGCCGCGTGCGCCGGATCCACAACGCCGCCGGCCGGACGCTCGCGCCGTCCACCGCGGCGGCCGCGAGCCTGCACTCCCGCGGCATCCAGCGGGTCTGGCTCTGGGGCCGGGGCGTGGACACGGTGCGGTTCGATCCGGCCAGGCGCAGCGGCCAGCTGCGCGCCGAGCTCGCCCCGAACGGGGAGGTGCTGACCGGGTACGTGGGCAGGCTGGCCCCGGAGAAGCGGATCGATCTGCTCGCCCAGGTGGCGACGCTGCCGGGGGTGCGCCTGGTGGTCGTCGGCTCCGGCCCGGCCGACGCCGCAGCGCGCCGTGCCATGCCCGCCGCCGTGTTCCTTGGCCAGCGCCAGGGAGAGGAACTGGCTCGCATCTACGCGAGCCTGGACGTGTTCGTGCACAGCGGGCCGCACGAGACGTTCGGCCAGACCCTGCAGGAGGCCGCGGCGAGCGGCCTGCCCGTGGTCGCGCCCGCCGCTGGCGGGCCGATCGACCTGGTCGGCGACGGCGTGACCGGGTTCCTGGTGCCGCCGTGCGACGCCGGGGCGCTGGCCGATGCCGTCGCCAGGCTGGCCGCCGACCCGGGGCTGCGCGCCCGCCAGGGCAGGGCCGCCAGGCAGCGAGTGCTGGGCCGGACCTGGACCGCCCTGGGTGACGAGCTGATCGGCCACTACGAAGCGGTGCTGCGGGCGGGCAGCGCGGTGGAGGTGTCCGCATGACACCCCCTGTGGCAACCTCACGCACGCTTTCGGCTTGATGAGGTGGCTGCGGCTCCGTGCTTGGCGGGGTCGTAGGGGGCGCCGTCGAGCCAGCAGCGCCATATGGAGCCGCGATTGCACATCCTCGCGTCCTGCGGCGCGCGGATCGCCGGATGTCGAGCGAGACCAGCTGCCCGCCGCGCTGCAGCTGCGCCCGGAGATCGCCAGCTTCGTCGTCGGGGTCAACGACACGCTGCGGGCGAACTTCGACATCGCGCAGGCCAGCGCCGCGGCGGCGCACACCGTGGGCGCGCTGCGCGCGGCCGGCGCCGAGGTGCTGACCATGCGGCTGCCCGACCCGGGGCAGATGCTGGGCCTGCCCGGTTCGCTGGCTCGCCCCCTGGCCCGCCGGATGCACGAGGTGAACGCCATGCTGGACGGGCTCGCCGAGCGGTTCGGCACGCTGCACTACGACGCGGCCGGGGACGCCGAGGTCCACGACCCGCGGATGTGGGCGGTAGACCGGCTGCATCCCAGCGAGCGCGGCCACCGGCTGATCGCCTGCCGCTTCCACGACCTGCTCGCGGGCGCCGGGCTGCCCGCCGCGACCCGGCCAGATCCCGAGCCGTCCAGCCCGCCGCCGACCCGGCTGGCCGAGTTCGGATGGATGGCCACCAAGGGCACCGCGTGGGTGCTGCGCCGCTCCATCGACCTGGTGCCTGGCCTGCTCGCCATGGCGATCCGGGAGTGGCGCTCGGGCGAACCGGCGCCTAGCGCCACCATGGAACGCGTCGCAGCTGGGCCACGTGCTCCGCAGGGACGGTGATGTCGCCAGCGTGCTGCCCTAGGTCCTCGAGGTGCTCACGGACCCACAGCGGATGCGGGCCGAAAATCGGCGGCGCCGCGCCGTCCGGGGAGAGCACCGGGGCCGCAACGGCCGCCGGCGGCTCATGGCCGGGCGGACCGACCAGGACCGCGATGCGCTGGTAGAAGTCGGCCAGCTCCGAGCTAAGGTCGCGCAGCGACCGGACCGGGCCGGCGTGCCGATCCTCGCCCATGGGCGGGCAGTACGCGCGCAGCCCGGTCAGTGAGTGCGCGGTAAGCCTGAGCCGCAAAGTGGCCATGACCAGGCTCCACAGATCGTGCTTGGACGCCCGCTTGGTCCCCTGCTCGGACAGGAACAGGCGGAGTGCCTCGTCAAGGCGGTTACCGGCCGCGACCGCGGCGAGGGCGGTGTCCGGCGCCTCCCGGCGCAGGCCGAGGGACCAGTCCACCGCCTGGGTCAGGTACTCCGCGCCCGACCGGAAAGCGTCGGCGAGGTCGTCGCCGACCAGGGTGCTGGCACCGCGCGGCCAGAACAGCACCCCGACCACCAGGCTGACCGCGCACCCGAGCAGGACGTCCTGCACCCGGACCAGGCCGACCCTCCAGCCCAACGGAACCAGCAGGTTGAACAGCACGACCACCACGATCGTGAACCCCGCCTGGCCAACCGCGAACGGTGCCGTGCCCGGCGCATAGGCCGCCACGAGGACGGCGATCGGCAGGGCGATCCACAGCGCGGTGTGCCCGCTGCCGATGGCAAGCATCAGCGCGGCGCCGACCGCGAAGCCGATCACGGTGCCGGCCAGCGCCCGCAGCACCGTCGCCCCGGTGGCCGCCGCGTTCGTGCGCAGCACCGAGAGCGTGCCAAGCACCACCCAGAAGCCGTGCTGCACGGCGAGGACGTCCGCGACGGCCACGGCGACCGCCAGCGCCACCGCGCCGCGCGCGCTGCTGCGGAACCACACCGAGCGAATGCTGGCGTGCCGCGCCGCGACGGTGGCGGCGCCAGCCAGCCCGGCCAGCCGTCCCGCAGTCAGCAAGCCGCTCTCGCCGCCGCCGTACCAGCTGCTCCGCTCCGCGGCGACGGTCTCGGGGTCGGCCCGCCCGGTGGCGATCATGGCGTCGGCTACGGCGGTCCGCGCTGCGACCGCGATCGCCTGGGCGTGCACAGCGTGCCGCGCCGCCGCCTCGACGCTGGCCGGATCCCCGGAGAGCTCGTACTGATTCGCGGAGCTGGCCTCCCTGGCGCGTCCCAGCCGGCCGATGTCGCGCGCGACAACCTCAGTGGACACGTCCTGGTCGCCGAGCAGCAGGGCCACGTCCGCGAGCATCGTCGCCGCCGCGGCGAACAGCTCGCGGTCGGCCGCCGTCGCCTGGCTCAGGTCCACGTGGCCGTCCAGCGCGTCGGCGGTCAGCGAGGTCACCCACTCGAGCAGCTCGGTGATGTTGGCCAGGCCCTGGTCCGCCGTTGCCAAACCGGTCGGCCGGTACGGCGTGGCGGCGAACAAGTTCATGAGCTGGTGCTTGGCTTCGTTCGTCGCGTCCTGGCTGGCCTGGTCCGCCTCGCCGCGCCCGGCGGCCTCCAGGTGGCTTGCCAGCGCGGTCGCCAGGGCGGCCGCCGCGGCCCGGAGCCGGTCTCCCTGTGAACGCGGCGACAGCAGCAGCACCGCGGCCGTGCCCGCCACGGACGCCAGCCACCAGCCGGCGAGCCGGGACGGGACGTCGCCGATCGTGCCGGGGGAGGCGACCGGCAGCACGTAGGCGAGCAGTGCGGCGGTGACACCGGAAGCGGCGTTCGGTCCGGCCACCCCGGCGAAGAAGATCGCGAAGGCCACCGGGATGGTCACGATCGCCGCCAGCCAGGCTGTGGCGTGGACCGCGGTCCCGATGGTCAGCACGATGCTGCCCACCACGGCGAGCCCGAGGTGCGCGATGGCCTTGTCTCGCCTGGTCCCGCCGAACGAAGCCAGGACAAGCGTGGCGAAGCTCCCGAAGGCGGCAAACGTCGCCATCTGCAGGTCGCCGATGACCTTGTAGGTCAGCGCGAACAGCGTCGGCATGACGATCGTGGCCCGCAGCGCCCGCATCGCGGCAGGAGTCGACCAGGTCACGCGCCAGATGGGCTGGCTCGGTGCCCCAGGCGTGGAGGATCGTGACAGCCTGGCACGCAGCCGCCGGGTGGACGGGGCCGCGAGCGCCGAATCGGACATCGGCATAAGCCTACAAACGGGCGCGGTCCACGGGAATGCCAGGAACACGTGAGCTGATTTCCGGCCCGCCGCGGCGGTAGCGCAGCCCGTGGGCCTGCGATGATGCACGATGGGCGGATGAACCCAACCGCGGGCCTGATCTGCCGCGCCGCTACCGTGGCCGCCGGACACCGATGAGCGCCGAAGACCGGATCGCGGTCGTGACCGGCGGGAACCGGGGAATCGGCCGCGAGGTCGCGCGCCAGCTCGGGCGGCGCGGCTTCAGCGTCATCCTCGGGTCGCGTGACCCAGTGGCGGGCGAGCGTGCCGCGGCGGACCTGGCTGGCGACGGGCTGGCCGTGCGGGCACATCGTCTGGATGTGACCGACACCGGCACCGTCGAGGCGCTCGCCTGGGAGCTGGCGGACCGTTATGGCCGGCTCGACGTGCTGGTCAACAACGCAGCCATCCACTACGACACCTGGCAGCGGGCATCCACGGCCGATCTCTCGATCGTGGCCGAGGCCTGGGACACCAACCTGATGGGCCCGTGGCGGATGTGCCTGGCCTTGCTCCCGCTGCTACGCCGCGGGCGGCACCGCCGGATCGTCAACGTCTCCAGCGAGTCGGGTTCGCTGGCCAGCATGGGCGCCGGCACGCCGGCCTATTCGGTCACCAAGGCCGCCCTGAACGCGCTGACCAGGATCCTCGCGGCCGAGTTGCGGCCCGACGGCATCCTCGTCAACGCCGTGTGCCCGGGCTGGGTCGCGACCGACATGGGCGGTCCCGGCGGCAGGCCGGTCGCCGACGGCGCGGCCAGCGTGCTGTGGGCCGTGGACCTGCCCGACGACGGCCCGACCGGCGGCTTCTTCCGGGACGGACAGCCGCTGCCGTGGTGACGGGCGGCGAAACGCCGAGGCCAGGCCCGTTAGTGCCCACCGGTCGGTGCCCACCTCACGCCGAGTCTGCCGCACGGCGATCCGTGGGCTCTTACTAGGCTTGCCGGGTGAGAACTGGCCAGGCCCTGCCACTGCGTGACGACCTCGCGGGTCGGCAGCCATACGGGTCACCGCAGCTTGACGTCCCGGTGCGGCTGAACGTCAACGAGAACCCGTACCCGCCGTCGCCCGCCCTGGTCCGCGCTATCGCCGACGCGGTGGCCGGGGTGGCGAGCACGCTGAACAGGTACCCGGACCGCGACGTCGTCGGCCTGCGTGACGACCTGGCCGCCTATCTCGGGCACGGGCTCGGGCGGGACCAGGTCTGGGCCGCCAACGGCTCCAACGAGATCATGCAGCAGCTGCTGCTCGCCTTCGGTGGCCCCGGCCGCGCCGCGCTCGGCTTCGAGCCGTCGTACTCGATGCACCCGGAGATCGCGCAGAACACGGGAACCCGCTGGGTGTCGGCCGGGCGCGGCGGCGGGCCCGACGGGTTCGGCATCGATCCCGGCCGGGCCGTCGCGACGGTCCGCGAGCTCGAGCCGGACCTGGTCTTCCTCGCGTCGCCGAACAACCCGACCGGGACCGCGGTGCCGCTGGCCGTGATCGAGGAGATTTATGCGGCGGCGCCCGGCATGGTGGTGGTCGACGAGGCCTACGCCGAGTTCTCCCGCGACCGCAGCCGCAGCGCACTCGACCTGCTGCCGGGCCGCGACCGCCTGGTGGTCACCAGGACGATGTCCAAGGCGTTCGCGATGGCCGGAACGCGCCTCGGCTACCTCGCCGCCTCGCCCGAGGTGATCCGGGCGCTGCTGATCGTCCGGCTCCCGTACCATCTGTCCGCGATCACCCAGGCGGTGGCGCGGGTTGCGCTGCAGCACACGGACGAGCTGCTGGCCACCGTCTCGGATCTTCGCCAGGAACGGGACGCCCTGGTGGAATGGCTGCGCGGCCGCGGCCTGGTCGCCGCGGATTCCGACGCCAACTTCGTGTTGTTCGGCACGTTCGCGGACCGGCATGCGGTGTGGCAGGGGCTGCTGGACCGCGGCGTGCTGATCCGCGAGGTCGGGCCGCCGGGCTGGCTGCGGGTGAGCGTGGGCACCCCGGCGGAGATGGCCGCGTTCCGCAACGCGCTCGATGAGGTGCTGACCAATGGGTAATCGCACGGCTCGGGTCGAGCGCGTCACCAAAGAGACACAGGTGCTGGTCGAGCTGGACCTCGACGGGGCGGGCACGACTGAGGTGGAAACGGGAGTGCCCTTCTTCGACCACATGCTCGCCCAGCTCGGCAAGCATGGCTGCATCGATCTCATTGCGCGGACACACGGTGATACGGAAATAGATGCGCACCACACCGTCGAGGACACCGCCCTGGCACTCGGCCAGGCGCTACGCGAGGCCCTCGGCGACAAGGCGGGCATCACCCGGTTCGGCGACGCGCTGGTACCCCTCGACGAGACCCTGGTCCAGGCCGCCGTCGACCTCTCCGGCCGCCCGTACGCGGTCCACACCGAGCCGGACCGCATGCCCCCCACGATCGGCACCTACGACACAACGCTGACCAGGCACTTCTTCGAGTCGTTCGCGATCACGGCCGGTATCTGCATCCACGTCAACGTCCTAACCGGCCGCAACCCCCACCACATCGTCGAGGCGCAATTCAAGGCCTTCGCCCGCGCCCTCCGCGCCGCCGCTACCCCCGACCCCCGTGCGCCCGGCATCCCCAGCACCAAAGGCACCCTCTAACCCGCACCCAGCCAAAGGCACCCTTTCGCGATGATCTGGAGACTTTTTCCGGCCCAGCAGCCAAAAGTTTCCACGATCATGAAACGCCCAAGGGACACGACGGGCCACAGGGTGTCGCCCGGCCGGTCCAGCCGCGACGGCCGAGCACGGCAGCGATCTGAGTGGCGGTTTGGCAGGGGCGTTCAGTCACGTCCGACCAGCCGTATCGCAGCGTGATCATCCCGTCGGCAGCCGAGGCGTTGTCCCGCGCAATGTCGCGCCAGCGCTTGGCCACGGGGTGGCAGCTTTGCCGTCCAGCTCGATGCACGTCCGGTAGCGGTCGACCAGGTTATCCAGGTAGATGCGGCCTGAGCTCCTGGTCATCTTGGCTTGGCGCCTGGCACGCGGGAGCCCGTGCGGCCGCTCGACGTCGCGTACATAGCGGATTTCGAGCACCGATTGTGCGCCCTCGTCGATGTCTTCGAGCGCGCTGAGCAGGATGGCGCGCCAGCGGACCTTGGGCCGCTTGGCCAAAGCGGCGAGCAGGAACTCCGGGGTGGTGAGCCGGGACCCGCATGCCTGGCAAAGCCAGCCAAAAGCGCCATCAATGGTCTTCGCGGTCTGGGTCAGGTCGAGAACGGTCTCCTCGATTCTGGTGCGCGGCGGTGTTCGGGAAGGATGCCGCGCCTCAGCCAGCCGCACCGACCTGTGAAGGCGTACTCCTGAGATCGAGATGGCGCGCTTGCTGAGGGGGACGCTCACGTGGATGACTGGACTTCGCGCGCTCGTCAGCCCGTCGAGTTCGGCGGCGGTCTGATGGCTGAGAACCGCCTCTGGCCCGGCTCGCAGCACGGCGGCCCAGCACACGGCCTCCCAGCTCGGCTTTCCGGTGAAGGTCGCGTAGACGCCCCGCTGCAGGGGCATCCATCGGCCACTGTCCAGCTGCCACCTGATCGCGCTCCAGTCCAGACCGATCTCCTGCGCCTGCCAGCGGGCTAGCACGCCGCGCTGCAGGTCGATCAGCTGGCGGCAGCTCTTCGGCAGGTTCGCGGTCATGCGATCAAGGGTCGCCAGCGTCATCCGATCGCCGCGCGGCGATTTCGGCGGCCTGTGGATAAGCCGCCGAGGGCTGCTGCCGATGTGGATAACGCGCTAGGCCTGCTCGCGGGCGATCGCGGTGAACGCCTCCAGCGCCTCGACATCGGAGTAGTGATTCAGCACGTACTCGGCCGCCCACTGCTGCGCGCCCGGGTGCCGGCTGGCGCCGATGACCTCGGCGGCCGACTGCACGTCATACGTCGTGCGCCGCAGCGTCACGCCGGGTCCGAGCAGCGCCCAGCCGGCGCCGGGGTGGCCGTAGGGCATGCCGACGCTGCTTGGGTTCACGACCCGGCGCCGGCCGGCCAGGCGGTCGAACGGCATGTGCGTGTGCCCGCAGACCACGACGCCCGCTTCGACGCCGTCCAGCGCCGTGGCCCAGCGTTCCGGCGGGCTGTCGACGAGCAGCATCTCGTCGTCGCGGCGCGGGGAGGCGTGGCAGAACAGGGTGGGCCCGATGCCGTCGATGTCCAGGGTGACGGTGAGCGGCAGCCCGTCCAGCCGGTCCCGGTGCGCCCGGCCGATCAGGCCCGCGCTCGCCGCGGCATCGGCACCGTTCGGACCGGGAACGTCGCCGCCGTCGAACGCGGTGATCATCTCCCGCTCACAGTTGCCGTGCACCCAGACCGCCCGGTCGCCAAGCTCCGCCAGCCGGTCGAGCGTCTCGGCCGGCATCGGCCCGAGCGCGATGTCGCCGAGCAGCACCACGGCGTCGGCGGCCACCACGTCCGGCTCGTCTAGCACGGCCTCCAGGGCCGGCAGGTTCGCATGAATGTCGGACAGCACGGCAACCCTCATGCGCACCGATTATCCCTGGCAACGGCGGCCCTGGCCGGGCGCCGATGCGCGCGATCCGCGGAATCTGCTATTAGCGAAGGAATATCGGGCCGGCGCTGCGGTTGGCGGCAGGTGTGAAGGCGATTGGTGTCACCGAGTTCGGCGGCCCTGGCGCGCTGCACGTCGTGGAGATCCCGGATCCCGAGGCAGGCCCAGGCCAGGTCCGCATCCGCGTGCGCGCGGCCGTGGTGAACCCGACCGACACCGGTCTGCGCAGCGGCGCCAGAACTGTTGATGTCCCGCCGCCCTACGTCCCCGGCATGGACGTCGCGGGCGTGCTCGAGCAGATCGGCCCGGACACGCCGGTGTCTGGCGCCGCTGGCGCGGTCGGCGGTTACGCGGTGCAGCTTGGCAAGACGGCCGGGCTGCGGGTCGTCGCCGTACGCGGCTTCAAGGGGCAGGAGGAACGCGGCATCACGTTCCACCCGGTCACCGTCCGCAGCTACGCCCGCGAGCACGCCAAGCTCGACAACCTGCGCCGGATGGCCGAGGTCGGCCAGCTGACGCTGCGGGTGGCGCGCGTTCTCCTGGCCGAGCACGCGGCGGAGGCGCACCGGATCCTGGAGGCCGGCGGCACCAGGGCCGGCTGGTGCTGGAATTCTGATCCCCATGACCGATGAGGATGTGCTGCCGATCGTGCAGTGCGGTGACCCGGTGCTGCGGCGCCCCGCGAACCCGTCGACCCGGCCGACCTGCGCACCGCCGAGCTGCGACGGCTGATCGCGCAGATGCGGGCGACCATGGAGGCCGCGCCGGGCGTCGGTCTTGCCGCACCCCAGGTTGGCGTGCCGCTGCAGTCGCGGTTCTGCAGGACGGCCCGGAGCGCTGGGGCAAGGTGAACGAGGACGAGCTGGCGGCACGCGAGCGGTACGAGCTGCCGTTCACCGTCCTGGCAATCCGACGGTCACGCCGGTCGACGGTAATGGCCTGGCGGGCTTCTACGAGGGGTGCCTGAGCGTTCCCGGGCTCGCCGCGCTGGTGGCAAGGCAACGCGCCGTGCGGGTCGAGGCGCTCGACGAGCATGGCGAACCCGTCGACCGCGTTTTCTCCGGGTGGCCCGCCCGGATCGTCCAGCACGAGGCCGACCACCTGGGCGGCCGTCTGTACCTGGACCGGGCCGAGCCCAGGTCGCTGTCGACGGCCGACAACTACGTCAAGTTCTGGGCCAGGCATCCGCCGGCGGACGCGGCGGACGCTCTCGGATTCACGCTGCGTTAACGCGCCCCATTAGCCTTGCCAGTGCCCACCCGCGGGTGGCTCGGTGAGCATCCTGGCCCTGCTGACCCGACCACGACGGTCAATCCCTAATAGCCTGGGCCGATGGGGAACAAGGTCGTGGTGCTCGACTACGGCTTCGGCAACATCCGCTCTGCGCAGCGGGCGCTGCGGCGGGCCGGGGCCGACGCCGAGGTGACCGCCGACTTCGACGCGGCGATGAACGCCGACGGGCTCGTGGTGCCTGGCGTCGGCGCGTTCGCCGCGTGCATGGCCGGGCTGCGCAAGGTTCGCGGCAACATGATCATCGACAGGCGCCTGGCAGGCGGGCGGCCCGTCCTCGGCATCTGCGTCGGCATGCAGGTGCTGTTCGAAGAGGGAGTCGAGCACGGCGAGCGGACCGAGGGCTGCGGAGAGTGGCCGGGTGAAGTGCGCCGCCTGAAGGCCCCAGTGCTCCCGCACATGGGCTGGAACACCGTCGACCCGCCGTCGGGGTCGCGGCTGTTCGCCGGGATCGGCGACGGCACGAGGTTCTACTTCGTGCACTCCTACGCGGCCACGGAGCTGCCGCTGCCGGAGAGTCCGCTGATGAAGGCGCCGCTGATCACCTGGGCCACGCACGGGGAGCCGTTCATCGCCGCGGTGGAGAACGGCCCGCTGAGCGCGACGCAGTTCCACCCGGAGAAGTCCGGGGACGCCGGCGCGACGCTACTGGCCAACTGGCTAGAGTCGGTTCGGTGACCGAGCTCACTCTGCTGCCCGCCGTGGACGTGGCTGGCGGGCAGGCCGTCCGGCTGGTGCAGGGCGCCGCCGGGACCGAGACCAGCTACGGCGACCCGCTCGCCGCCGCCCGGGACTGGCAGCAAGCAGGGGCCGAGTGGATCCACCTGGTCGACCTCGACGCGGCCTTCCGGAGAGGCTCCAACTCAAGGTTGCTGGCGTCGATCGTCGGCCAGGTCGACGTCGCGTTCGAGGTCTCCGGCGGCATCCGCGACGACGCCTCGCTGGCCGCCGCGCTGGATACCGGGTGCGCGCGGGTGGTCATCGGCACCGCCGCGCTCGAGGATCCGGACTGGGTTCGCGGCGCGATCGAGGCGCACGGTGAGCGGATCGCGGTCGGCCTCGACGTCCGCGGCACCCGGCTCGCCGCCCGCGGCTGGACGACCGACGGCGGCGAGCTTGACGACGCGCTGGACCGGCTCGAGGCCGATGGCTGCCGCCGCTACGTGGTCACCGACATCACCAAGGACGGCATGCTGCGCGGGCCGAACCTGGACCTGCTGCGCGGCGTCTGCGCGAGCACGGACCGCCCGGTGATCGCCAGCGGCGGGGTGTCCAGCGTGGCCGACCTGCAGGCTATTGCAGGCCTCCGGCCGCTCGGGGTGGAGGGCGCCATCATCGGCAAGGCCCTGTACGCCGGAGCGTTCACCCTCCAAGAGGCCCTGAACGTGACGCGCGCCGCCACGAGGGCCACCTGATGCCGGTCGCCGTACGGGTCATCCCCTGCCTGGACGTGGACGGCGGCCGGGTGGTCAAGGGAGTCAACTTCCGCAACCTGCGCGACGCCGGTGACCCGGTGCAGCTGGCCGCGGCCTACGATGCCGAGGGCGCCGACGAGCTCGTGTTCCTGGACATCACCGCGTCGGCCGAGCACCGGGACACGATGGTCGACGTGGTGGCGCGCACCGCCGACCAGGTGTTCATCCCGCTGACCGTCGGCGGTGGCGTGCGCAGCGTGGACGATGTTGACGCGCTGCTGCGCGCCGGGGCCGACAAGGTGTCGCTGAACACCGCGGCGGTCGCCAGGCCGGAACTGCTCACCGAGGTGGCTGGCCGCTTCGGTGCGCAGTGCGTGGTGGTGTCGGTAGACGCCCGCCGCACGGAGCCCCCTCGGGGCAACGCCGGGGGCAGGGGTGGAGGTCTCGGGGGGAGTGCGGGGGGCGGAGCCCCCCGCAGGGGCGGATTCGAGGTGACCACGCACGGCGGGCGGCGTGGCACCGGCCTCGACGCGGTCGACTGGGCGCGCCGGGCAGCCGAACTCGGCGCCGGCGAGATCCTGCTGAACTCCATGGATGCCGACGGCACCCAGGGCGGGTTCGACCTGGAGCTGATCGGGGCGGTGCGCGAAGCCGTGGACGTCCCGGTGATTGCGAGCGGCGGGGCCGGCCGGGTCGGTGATTTCGCCCCGGCGGTCGCCGCGGGCGCCGACGCGGTGCTCGCGGCCAGCGTGTTCCACTTCGGCGAGATCAAGATTGGCGAGGTGAAGGAGTCGCTTCGCGCCTCCGGCCACGCCGTCCGCTGACCAGCGGTCAGCCGGCTTCGGCGGCATGTCAGGCTAGACAGATGAGCACGAGCGACAAGACCACCAGGATCGGGGTCGGTGAGTCCGGGCTCGACCCGGAGATCGCCGCGCGGCTGAAGCGCAGTCCCGACGGGCTGATAGCGGCCATCGCCCAGCAGCACGACACCGGCGAGGTGCTGATGCTGGGCTGGATGGACGACGAGGCGCTGCATCGCACGCTGACCACGGGCCGGTGCACCTACTGGTCGCGCAGCCGGCAGGAGTACTGGGTCAAGGGTGAGAGCTCGGGCCATGCTCAGTGGGTGAGGTCGGTCGCGCTCGACTGTGACGGCGACGTGGTGCTGGTCAAGGTGGACCAGACCGGGGCTGCCTGCCACACCGGCGACCGGACCTGTTTCGACGCCGACGTGCTCGCGGTGTCCGTTCCCGACCGGGCCGAAGCGGGCTAAGCCTCCGCCTGCGGCGAGCGCTGGAACTGGGGTGCGAGCAGCGCGCGCAGCCCGTCGGTGAACATCTCCTCGTCGACGTCCCCCAGGAGTGCGCGCTGCATGGCGAACCCGGGCCCGATCGCGGTTAGCACTTCGCGACCGACATCGGCGACACGTCGGGAGGTATCAGCCCGCGTTCGGCGTAGACCGCCGCGAGTTGGGTGAGCACGTCGCGCAGGCTGTGCACGGTCTGGGCCACACGCTCGGCCAGCGCGGGGGAGCGCAGCGCCTCGGCCCAGATCTGGATGGCCAGGTTGGCCAGTTCCTGGCCGGAATCCATCCGCCCCACCGTCTCGAGGATCTGGCCCACCACGTCCTCGATGGATGGCAGCGGATCGGTGTCGAGCATGTCCGTGACCGAGGCCGTGAGCTCGGCGAGCGCCTCGTCGGCGATGGCCGCGATGATGTCCTCCTTGCCACGGAAATAGCGGTAGACGGCCCCAGCGGACAGATCCGCCTCGGTGAGCACGTCCTGCATTGACGTGGCGTGGAAGCCGTTCTTGATGAAGCGGCGCCGGGCGGCGTCCAGGATCTGGCGTCGCCGGGCATCCAGGTGCTCCTGCGTGACCCTTGGCATGCTCACTATTATAGAACGAACATTCGTTTTGACAAATCTGCTGGAGAGAGATACATCTATAGAGAACGAACATTCGTTTTGGAGGTGCGAACCGATGCGCGGCTCTCACGCGAACTCGGGTACCCGGACAGGCGCTGCCACGGGCGGTGGCGTTACGGCCGGTAGAGGCGTTGCGGCAGGCGGTGGCGTTGCGGCCGGTAGCGGCGTTGCGAACGGCGGTGGCGTAGCGGCCGGGGCGGGTGCTACCACGGGAGGAGGCATCCATCCCGGGATGCTGCTGCGGGCGGCTGTGATCATTCCGGCTCTGGTCGCGGCTGTGGCGCTGTCGGCCTTCGCCTGGTCCGCTGCGCGGCTGGCCCCGAGCGGGGTGCCGGTGGGCGTGGCCGGGACTGCCAAGGTCGCCGATGCCATCGGGCACCGGCTCGACGGGCTTGGCGGGAAGTTCGATGCGCATACGTACGGTTCCGAGGCCGCGGCCGAGGCGGCGATCCGGCACCGGAAGATCTACGGCGCGTTCGTGGCCGGCCCCGGTGGCCTGACCGTGCTCACGGCGCCTGCCGCGAGTCCGGCTGTGGCCACGCTGCTGACCAAGGTCGGCGAGGAAGCGGGCCAGCACGCGGCCGCCGGGCGCGCCGTCCCGGTGCGCGTCGTGGACGTGGTGCCCGCCGATCCGAATGATCCGCAGGGCATCGTGCTCGACTCCGCGTTCCTTCCGCTGGTGATCATCGGGTCCCTTGGCGGCGTGATGACCTGGGTGGCCGGGCGGGATGGCCGGCGGGCAGGCTATCCGCAGGCTGGTGTCTGCTCGTCAAGTCGGCGCTGATTGGTCTTGTCGTGGTCGGGATCGTGCAGGGCTGGCTCGGTGTCATCCCGGGGGACTGGGTGGCCAACGCTGCCGTTATCGGCCTGACCGTGATCGCGATCTCATCCACCGTCTGCGGGCTAGGGGCGATGCTCGGCGCGCCCGGCGTGGCGCTCGGCGGGCTGCTGATGGTGTTCATCGGCAACCCGTTCTCCGGTGTGTCCTCCGCGCCGCAGCTGCTGCCGAGCCCGGCAGGGACGCTCGGCCAGTTCCTTCCCCCGGGTGCCGGCGCCAGCCTGCTGCGCAGCTCGGCGTTCTTCCACGGCTACGGATCAGGTGCCCACCTGGTCGTGCTCGCGATATGGGCAGGCTGCGGGCTGACCGCGGTGATGGCTAGCCAGGCCGTTCGGCGGCGGCGCGCTGCGGCTGCAGGCAGGCACGCCGAGATCTCCGCGGAGCGCAGCGTCCTGACCGGCTGATCAGCTACCGGGGCTACCTGGCCGGGTGCCGGCTACCCGGCCGGGTGCTCGATGTCCACCGGCGGCAGGTCCTGAACCTGCTGCTTGGTGACGCTGAGGCGGATGCCGTCGTCAGGGTCGACCTTGGCGACGGCGCCGATCGGGATGGCCACCTCTTTTTTGCCCCACAGGTGGCCCTCCTGCAACCGGAGGCGTCCACGAGGCCGACCGGCACCAGCTTGGCCAGGTCCGGCCGGTGCTTCGGCTCGACGACCAGATGGGTGACGGCGCGGGCGACGGGGTCTACGATCACGCGGCACACCACGCCACAGGCCCCGTCGCTGCAGCTGACTTCGGCGCCGATTGTGAACGGTGTTGTCTCTGCCACGGCGATCCTCCTCGACGTGGTGACCGATACCCGCGTCCGGCCCGCGCAACCGCCGACATAGTTTGGCAAAGCTCGCCAACCCTGCTAACCACGCAAGCCGTCGGCTCGCCGGACATTATGACTCACTATTCTCAATCCGTGACCGCTGGACGCATCCCGCCAGGGCACTCGCCGACGTCGCTGCCGCCACGGCGGGCGGTCCTTTACGCCGGAGCCATCGCCTCGCTGGCCGCGGCCTGCAGCGCCCCGCTGGCCCCTGCGGCTGTGCCGGAGGTCAGTGCCCTGGGCGAGCACGACTTCAACCGGGGCTGGCTGTTCGGCGGCCGCTACGTCGCGGGGTCCGCGGACCGCGATTACGACGACAGCGGCTTCGCCAAGATCACGCTGCCGCACACGGTGACGCCGCTGTCCTGGGGCAACTGGGACCCTGCGTCCTGGGAGGACGTCTGGGTCTACCGCAAGCACTTCACCCCGCCCCGCCTGCCTGGCGGCGGCCGGGTCTTCGTCGACTTCGACGGCGTGATGGTGAACGCCACCGTGCTGGTCAACGGAACGGCCGTCAGCAGCCACCAGGGCGGGTATCTGCCGTGGCCGACCGAGCTGACCGGCCATCTGGCGGGCGGCGATAACGTTCTGGCCCTGATCGTGGATTCCCGGTGGCTGCAGGTTCCTCCGGACGGTGCGCCAGGCGGCGCATCAGCCGTGGATTATCTGCAGCCGGGCGGCATCTACCGCGACGCCACGCTGCGCGTGGTGCCCGAGGTGTTCCTTTCCGACGTGTTCGTCAAGCCGGTCAACGTGCTCCGCCGCGACCGCAGCGTGCAGATCGAGGCGACGATCGACGCGGCGGCCGTACCGAGGGACCCGCTCCAGATCAGGGCCGAGCTGCGGGACGGGTCCAGCGTCATCGCCACCGCATCGTCGCGGGTGACGATCACCGGGACCGGCGTCACGACCGTCTCCTTCGGCATCACCGGGATAGGCGACGTGACGCTGTGGTCGCCGGATACGCCGAAGCTGTACACGGTCGCTGTGACGTGTGCGCCGGCGGGCCGGCGCACACGGTGACGGTCAGGACCGGGTTCCGGGAGGCGGTGTTCAAGCTCGATGGCTTCTACCTCAACGGCAAGCGACTGAAGATTTTTGGCCTGAACCGGCACCAGCTCTTCCCCTACATCGGCATGGCCGCTCCGGCGCGGCTGCAGCGCAGGGACGCGGAGATCCTCGCCTCCGAGCTGAACTGCAACATGGTGCGCTGCTCGCACTACCCGCAGTCCCCGCACTTTCTCGACGCCTGTGACGAGCTCGGCATCATGGTCTGGCAGGAGGCGCCCGGATGGTTTTATGTGGGCGACGCCGCCTGGCAGGCCATCATGCTGCAGAACGTCCACGACATGGTGATCCGCGATCGCAGCAGGCCGTCGGCGATCGTCTGGGGTACCCGGCCGAACGAGGCGCCGAACTACCCGGCCCTGTACGCCGAGGCCCGCGAGCTCGCCCACCAGCTTGACGGCAGCAGGCAGAGCACGGCCGCGATGATCCACTACTCCACGGACGGCTGGGCCGAGGACGTGTTCGCGTACGACGACTACCAGCACCGCGACGGCGACGCGGTGCTCGAGTCGCCGATGCCCGGCGTTCCCTACCTGGTCAGCGAGGCCGTCGGTGCGCTCGACGGGCCGCCGACCTACCGCTGGGTCGATTCCGGCGCGGTGCTGGCCGAGCAGGCGCTGCTGCACGCCCAGGTGCACAACATCGCCCGGTCCGACGTGCGTTACGCCGGGCTGCTCGGCTGGGCCGGGATCGACTACCCGTCGTACGAGGGCGGCATCCGCATCTGGGACGGACTGAAGACGCCCGGCGTCGTTGACACGTTCCGGGCGGCCAAGCCCGGTGCCGCGTTCTACGGCTCACAGCGGGACCCGTCGGCGCACCCGGTGATCCTGCCTGCCTTCTTCTGGGACTTCGGCCCGGACTCGCCATCCGGCCCAGGCCCGGATTCCATGATCGCGACCAACTGCGACCGGCTGGAGATCTACGTCGCCGGTGACCACATCGCCACCGGCACCCCGGACACACCCCGCTTTGGCAGCCTCGCCTACCCGCCCGTGTTCGCCAACCTCCGCGTCGACGGCACGGGCCTGCCGGAGCTGCGCATCGACGGCTACCTGCGCGGCAAGCTCGCCGGCACCGTCCGCATGTCGGCCGACTCCGCGCGGGACCGCCTCGTGCTGGCCGCCGAGGACGCCTCGATCCGGGCGGACGGCTCGGACGCCACCCGGCTGACCTTCCGTGCCGTGGACGCGTACGGCAACCAGCGGCGCTTCGTGAGAGGCCTGGTACACCTGTCCATGGCCGGGCCGGCCACGCTCATCGGCGACAATCCCTTCGACTTCGGTGCCTACGGGGCAGTCGGCGGCGCGTTTGTCCGGTCCAAGCCAGGCCAGGTGGGTCCGATCACCGTTACGGCCCATCATCCAAGGCTCGGATCGTCCAAGGTCCAGATCACGGCCGCACCGGTGACCTGAGAGGGACATCGCCCGGCCTCGAATTGCTAGACGGGTTTCGTCCGTATTAAGCTGGCTGACGCGACACTATGCTGGTCATCGAGACATCCGGATCTGGAGGAGTTGCGCATGACGGGGAGCCAAGGCGCCCCGGCACGCACTGCTCCCGTCGGCGGGCCGGTGACGGTTACCGGGGTGGCCCAGCGCCAGGCGTGGCGAGCGCACGAGCTGCCGCCGGTCGAGCAGGTTCGCTCCGGCCTATGGTCAATGCCGGTCACGATCCCGGACAACCCGCTTCGCTACACGCTCGCTTACCTGCTGCTGTCCGACACCGGCGCCGTGGTCGTGGATCCTGGCTGGGATTCCGAACGCGGATGGCAGGATCTGCAGGCGGGGTTCGAGACCGCGGGCGTGCCCGCCGACCGGGTCACCGGGATCGTCGTCACCCACGTGCACCTCGACCACCATGGGCTCAGCCGCCGCCTCAGCGAGGCGTCGGGGGCGCCGATCGCGATGCATACCGCCGAGGTCCAGGCCCTCCCGTCGCGGATCAGGGAGGCCGTCGGGTCGCAAAGCGCGCACAGCTGGCTAAGCCGCTGCGGGGCGCCCGCCGACGTGATGGCCGAGTTCAATTCCGACCTCGCCGAGATGCTCGGCGTGTTCCGCCTGGCCGAACCCGACGTGCTGCTGGATGACGGCGACGCCCTCGACCTGCCGGGCCGGCAGGTGCGGGTGGTGTGGACTCCCGGCCACACGCCCGGGCACATCTGCCTGTACGACGCCGACCACGGCGTGCTGCTCACCGGCGACCACCTGCTGCCGCGGATCTCCCCGAACATCGGCCTCACGCCAGGCTCGATGGACTCGCCGCTGGCCAGCTATCTTAGCTCGCTGGGCCTGATGGGTGACTACGACAGCGCCGAGGCGCTGCCAGCGCACGAGTACCGGTTCCGCGGGATCGCCGGGCGAGCGGGCGCCCTGATCGAGCATCACGGCGTGCGGGCCGGCGAGGTTCTCGACGTCATCGCCGCCGCGGGCCAGGCGACGATCTGGGACGTCACCACGAAGCTGACCTGGTCCCGCGGCTGGGACCAGATCAACGGTTTCATGCGCCGGGCCGCGCTGTTCGAGACCGCCGCCCACATCCAGTACCTGGAGCAGGAAGGCAGGCTGGCCGTGCGGTCCGGCTCGCCCGGCGAGCCGGACCTGCTCGAGGTCATCCCCCAGGCCGCCAGCTGAGCCAGCGGTCGGCCCCCCGGCGGGGCTCGCCGCAGGATCGCTAGGGCTGGCTGGGCCTGCGGGTGCGGGGCAGCCGGGTCGCCCCGCTCTACGCTGCCCACGTCACGTGTCGGCAGGAGAGCGGTTACCGGAGGATGCCGTCGACGCGTCGGATAATGTCGCGGCACAGCCGGGCGACGTCGCGGGGGTCGTCGGTGAACTGGGACGGCTTGATGCAGAACGTGGTGAACCCGGCTGCAACCTGCGGCGGGATCGTCGCCAGCGCCTGGCTAAGGTCGGCCACGCTGTCGTTGCTGGGGAACACGGCCCGGGTTCCGCCGACCAGTTCCAGGCCGCGCGGATCGCGCCCGCCCGCCCGCAGCGCATCGTCCAGCCTGTGCATGTCCTCGGCGGACGGCCGGCCGAGCGGGTTGAAGCCGTTGCCGTACCTGACGATGCGGTCCAGCATCCGCCGGTGCAGGCTGCGGCCGCCGAGCCACAGTGTCGGGCCCTCTGGCCGGAACGCCTTCGGCTCGAAGTACACGTCGCGGAACGAGTAGTGCGCGCCCGAGTACGACGCGGGCGTGTCCCGCCATAGCACCGCCAGCGCCTCGAGGTGCTCGTCGAGCAGGTCGCCCCGGGAGCGGAACGGCACCCCGAGCGCGGCGTACTCCTCCTCCAACCAGGAAACGGTCGGCTGGACCACCAGCCTGCCGTTGCTGACCAGGTCCAGCGAGCCGAGCTCTCGAGCGATTAGTAGGGGGTGGCGCAACGGCGCGATCACCGCGCTGGCCACCAGCCGGATCCGCTCAGTCACCGCCGCGATCGCGGACAGCAGCACCAGCGAACTCGGCCACGGCGTCGCGGGGTCCTGGTTGCCCGGCAGCGCGTACTCGCGCGGGTTCGGCATACCTGCGTTCGCGCCCGCCGAGGGGCCCAGCACGATGTGCTCGCTGATCATGACGGAGTCGAACCCGGCGTCCTCCGCCTCGCGGGCCCAGCGCACCAGGACCGGCAGGTCGCGTCCCGGCGTCATGGTCCAGTTCTCGCTCAAGATCAGGCACATCTTCGGCGCGCCCACACTCATCCCTTCCTTTCTCCTCTAGGCGAGCCGGCTAGCCCGCCGAGAGGCCACTTTGGCGGGCGGATGCCGCGGAATTCCCAGTCGCCGCCGAGGGCCGTCGACACGACCTCCTCGCTCTCGGTCGGCTGCGCGCCAAAGTCGGGCGGGACCGGCCCGGGCCGGCCACGACGTGGCTGGTCAGCCGGCCGAGGCCGTCGACCTCGACGTCCACCACGTCACCCGGCCCGACCGGCCGGGAGCCGGCGGGCGTGCCGGACAGCAGGACGTCGCCCGGGTTGAGCGTGATCGTCCGCGCGATGTCGGCGACCAGGTAGTGCATGTCCCATTTCATCTCGTCGGTCGACCCGTCCTGGGCCAGCCGGCCGTTGACGTAGGTGCGCAGCCGCTTGCCGTGGAAGTCCCAGCCGGTGACCAGGCCCGGGCCGAGCGGCGCCATCGTGTCCGAGCCCTTGACCCGGAGCATCGACCCGGCGTCGGTGTCGCGGAAGTCGTGCAGCCCGAAGTCGTTGGCGATCGTGTACCCCGCGATGTAATCGTCGGCCTGCGATGGCGGCACGCCGCGGCAGGTGCGGCCGATGACGATGGCCACCTCGCCCTCGTAGTTCAGGTACTTGCAGCCTTGCGGGCGGACCACGGCGCCGCCGTGCCCGACGAGCGCGGAGACCGGCTTCTGGAAGTAGGTCGGCGCCGGGGGCAGCTTGGCCCCGAACTCGGTGACCCGGCTGAGGTGGTTGAGGTGCACCGCGATGATCTTGGACGGCGTCACCGGCGGCAGGTGCACCGCGTCCGCCGCGCCGACCCGGCGGCCGTCGCCGGTGACCAGGCCCTCGCCGTCGCGACGGACCTCGACGGCCGCACCCTCCAGCAGGATTCTGCGGTACTCAGGCATCTTTACCCCCGCCTGCCGTCCTCATCCCGCCCGCCCAGACGACCAGCCGGTGGCAGGCCGGTCGAACCATACGTGCATCTGGCCTGTGCCGACTGAGTTCTCGTAGTCGCTGAATGGGCGGCCCGGAGCGGTCACCGCACGCCCGCCCAGCGCCGCGATCATCATCAGGTAGTGCGCGAACTTGGCCTCCGGCCGCACCTTGGCGAACTCGGGCATCGTGTCGATCACCTGGGCGTGGTCGCCGGCCTGGAGCCACGCGATCCGCTGGGCGTCCGCCGCCCGCGCCTCGGCGGTCCTGACGTGCACCGGGTCGCTGGCCTCGTGCGCGCGCAGTTCGCGCAGCGGCCAGAACGTGTGCGACATCGCGCCGGACGCCAGCAGCAGCACCCGCCGGCCGGTCTGCTCGATCGCCTCGCCCAGGGCCCGGCCCGCGCGCAGGAAGTCCTCGGTGTCCCCGGTCTCCGCGGTGTTGCTGACCGAGATCCACTGCTTGCCGAGCCCGCGGCCGAGATAGTTCCACAGGTTCACGGTGCCGTAGTGGAGTGGCAGGAACGGGTCGTCGATGGCGGTTATCCAGGTGCCGTGCTTTTCGCCGAGTGCTGCCACCGCATGCGCCAGCTCCGGGTCGCCCCGCCAGTCGTAGGGGACCCGGCACATACCGCGCGGGAGCTCATCGGAGGTGAACAGGCCGGCCCGGACGTCGTGGGCGGAGACAACGAACTCCACCGTGGTGAACCAGTGTGAGTCGAATACCACCACGGTGTCGTAGTCGAGCACCTCGAAGACCTCGGCGCGCAGCCGTTGCAGCCCGGGAACCAGGCTGATCTCCTTGCCCTCGTTGAGGTCCAGGCGGTCCTGCCGCGGAAGCATGATCGTCGGGACGTGAGCGAGCAGGCCCGCTCCGACAACTTCACCCATCGCTGCGCCATCCCTCCGGGGCGTACACGGTGTTCTTGACGTCGCCGTAGAAGTCGAAGCTCCAGGTGCCGCCCTCCCGGCCGATCCCGGACAGCCCGGCGCCCCCGAACGGGGCGCGCAGGTCGCGGACGAAAAAGCAGTTGACCCAGACGGTTCCCGCGACCAGGCGCGCCGACACCCGCTCGGCGCGGTCGTGGTCCCCGGTGAACATCGTGGCGGCCAGCCCGTACCGGGTGCTGTTGGCCAGCGCGACCGCCTCGTCTTCGCCGGAGAACGTCTGCAGCGTGAGCACCGGTCCGAAGACCTCCTCGGTGAGGATCTCCGAACCCGGCTTCGCGTCGGCCAGCAGGGTCGGCCGGTAGTACAGCCCGCCGAGGTCGGCGTTGACGGTGCCGCCGAGCAGCGGGCGCGCACCGGCGGCCACCGCCCGGCGCACGAAGCCGTCGACCCGTTCCAGGTGCTCCCGGGTGATGTTCGGCCCCATGTCGGTGCCGTCGTCTCTGGGATCGCCCTGCCGCAGGGCCGCGGCGGCGTCCAGGAAGCACGCGGTGAACTCGCCAGCGATCCGCTCCTCAACGAGCAGCCTGGTCCCGGCCAGGCAGACCTGCCCGGCGTTGTCGTACTGGCCCACGGCGTGCCGGACGGCCAGGTCCAGGTCGGCATCGGCGAACACGAGCAGCGGCGACTTGCCGCCGAGTTCGAGCGAGACCGGGGTGAGCTGCGCGCCGGCCGCTGCGGCGACGAGGCGCCCGGTGGCGACCGAGCCGGTGAAGCAGACCCTGGCCAGGCCCGGGTGCGCCGCGAGCGGTGCGCCCGCTTCCGTGCCGGTGCCCTGCACGACGTTGAACACGCCGTCCGGCAGGCCCGCCTCGGCGGTTATGTCGGCGAGCAGGCTGGCGGTCAGCGGCGCCCACTCCGGCGGCTTGGCGACTACGGTGTTGCCCGCCGCGAGCGCGGGTGCGATCCGCCAGGTGGCCAGCATCAGCGGCGCGTTCCACGGCGTGATCACCGCGGTGACGCCGGACGGTGCCCAGGACACCTGTTCCCGGTGGCCGTTGATCTCCAGGTCACCCGCGTCGAGGCGGCCGAGCCAGTCGGCGAAGAAGCGGAAGTTGTGCGCCGCCCGCGGCATCACGCCGCGCCGGTGGGAGCGCAGCAGAGCGCCGTTGTCGCAGGTCTCCACCTGGGCGAGGTCCTCGGCACGGCGCTCGATGCCGTCCGCTATCGCGTTCAGGGCTCTCGATCGGAGTTCCGGTGATGTCGAGGACCAGCCGCCGAAGGCCTCGCGTGCGGCCTGCACGGCGGCGGTGACCTCGGCCGAAGTGCCGCGCGCGAGCTCGGCGATCGGCTGTTCGTCAATGGGGGAGATGTCGGTGAAGGTCGCCGCGGAGCCGACGCGGCGGCCGCCGATCCAGTGCCGGGTGTCGACGTCGACGCCTGCCACCCTGGCCGTGTTCACCATCCAGCCGCCCTCATCGCGTGTCGTTTGGAGCCAAACTATATTTCGGCCCGGGGGCCGTCAAGACGCTGTGGCGCCGCGGGTGGCGAGCATTCGCGGGGGCCGTCAAGGCGCTGTGGCACGGCGCGTGGCGAGCACTCGCCCGCCGTCCCAGGTGACCCCGACCTGCCGGTAGTAGCCGGCGATGATCTCGCCGACCTCCAGCCGGGCCAGCTCCTCGGTAGGCGAGTCGAAGAGCTCCAGGGTGGCGTCGCCGCGCCAGGCCGGGCCGGCCTCGACGCTCGCGCTGCCGGAGGCGATCAGCTCGTCGAGGGAGTCCGGGGCGCCCTTCTCGATCGACGGCAGCCACCGGTGATGAGCCATCGGGTGCGCGTTGACGAACCCGTTCGTGGCGGTCATCTCGCGCAGCGTCACCACCGCCTGGGCGAGCCGCCGGTCGGCCGCTGCCAGCGTTCCGGCGAAGACTCCGCCGGGCGCGATCCGCGGGGCCGCGCGGCCGAACGGATGCGGGCGGGTCTGGTGGATCGACCCCAGCTTCTTCGGGTAGCCCTGGTACAGGCCGCGGGCCAGCGCGAAGTCGGAGTCGACCCAGATGTAGACGCAGCGCGAGTACACCTGGCCCTCGAAGCTGCACCGGACCACGGCGAAGCACTCCTTGTACTGCGCGCGGACCGGATCCAGGAGCTCGGCGCTGTCGTCGCCGCAGGACTGCCAGTCGGCCCAGATCAGCGCCACCGCGCCGGGGTCCTCCGGCGCCAGGCTGAGCGGGGCGGGGAGCAGTTCGGCGACCCGCGCCGGGTCGGTCCGGTACTCGACCGTGAGCAGGTCGCCGGAGTAGTGCCACGGCGGGGGCGGCAGCAGCGAGGACCGCCCGGTCGCGGTCCTGGGGTAGAAGAACCCGGCGGCATCGCTCACGTACGCTCCTCGGTCGTTTGTAACCGTACGGTTCTGGCTGCTACGGATGCTAGATGCTCGGCCCGCGGTCCGTCACCGGCGGCCTCGGCGCAGCTTGCAGGCGTGCCCCGGCGGCTGCGACGCTTGCAGCATGCGGCACTGCGGGATCCTCGCGCACAGCACCGAGGGGCGCGGCCCTTTGCTTCCTGGAGTTCTGCCAGGAGGGAGTTTCCCTCTGCTCGTGACGCCCGCGGACTCGCCGCTGCCGATCCTGGACTCCACCCGCCTGCTGGCTCGCGCCGGCCTAGCGGTGGGGGTGGGGGACCGCCCGTTGCCGGCCTGGCGCGGCGGCCCGGCCCAGTGACTGCGGGCGGGCCTTGCCGGGGCGGTTCGGCGCGGTTTACGCTGCGACAGTTCGTTTGTATCCGAACGTTTTCCGCCGCGCCTGCCCTGCCGACCCGGGAGCCGCCGTGACACAGGCACCAGACGTCGCCGCCATCTGCGAGCGCCTGCGGGAACAGGGCGTGGACGTGGTCCGGGTCTCCTACCCCGACATGATCGGCGTGGACCGCGGCCGCGACGTGCTGCTCGACGAGCTGCCCACGGCGGTCGGCCATGGCCTGGCGTTCTGCCGCGCGGTCTACCACACCTCCCCGATGGCCGACGTGGTGCCGGTCCAGGGCGGCCTGGAGATGGGCCTGCCGGACATCACCGTCTACCCCGACCTGGCGACGCTGACCCCGCTGCCGTGGGAGCCGAACGCGGCCTGGTGCCTCGCCGACGCCACGACCCCG
This sequence comes from uncultured Actinomycetota bacterium, assembly GCA_963778075.1. Lineage (GTDB taxonomy): Bacteria > Actinomycetota > Actinomycetes > Streptosporangiales > Streptosporangiaceae > JASHPR01. The sequence continues at coordinate 371,727 of CAVZTJ010000004.1, forward strand.
GACGGCGAGGCGGCGCCGGAGTCGCCGCGAACCGTCGCGCGGCGGGTGGCCGAGCAGGTGGCCGGCCTCGGCTACACCCTGGTCTGCGGCCCGGAGCTGGAGTTCTTCGTCTGCCAGCAAGCCGCCGACGGCAGCTGGCAGCGGTACGCGAATGACCCGGGCAACGTGTACGTGGTCGGCAGGAAGGGCGACCCAGAGGGCCTGCTCCTGCACATGCTGCGCCAGCTCAGGGACGCCGGGCTGCGCGTGACCACGGCCAACCACGAGTTCTCGCCCGGCCAGTTCGAGATCAACCTCGGTCACTCGGAGCTCGCCGACGCCGCCGACCGCTCGTTCCGGCTCAAGTCGGCGGTGCAGGAGATCGCCCGCCACCGCGGGCTGCTGGCCACGTTCATGGCCAAGCCCTTCAACGACGAGGGCGGTTCCGGGTTCCACGTTCACATCTCGATCAATGACGCCTCCGGGGCCAACGTTTTCGGGGATCCGGGCGGCCCGGACGAGCTATCGCCAACCGCCCGTTACGCGATAGGCGGGGTGCTCCGGCACGCCAGGGCACTGAGTGCGCTGCTGAACCCCACCGTGAACTCGTTCAAGCGATTCGGCCCGGACACGCTGGCGCCGTGGCTGATCGACTGGGGCCTGGACAACCGCAGCGCGATGGTCCGGATCCCGCCCGAGCGGGGGTCTGCCGCGCGGATGGAGGTCAGGCTTGGCGACGCCACCGCCAACCCGTACCTGGCCATGGCCGCTCTCGGCGCGGCCATCTACCTGGGCATCCAGGACAAGGTGGAACCGCCTGCCAAGCTCGAGGGCTATGGCTACGACCCGGCCAGGTCCCAGATGCTGCCGATGCGGCTCGGTGAGGCGCTCGACGCCCTGGAGTCCGACGACGAGCTCGGCGCCGTGCTCGGCGAGTACTTCGTGGCGTCGTTCCTGGCGTTCAAGCGCAACGAGATCGAGCGCTTCGAGCGGTTCGTCACCGACTGGGAGTTCCGCGAGTACGCGTATCACTTGTGAGTTTTTGCCGCGGCGCGTATCAAGAACGGCGCGCCGCACCTCTGCTCCTTCGGGGACGCGGCAATAGCGCAACCCAGTTGAGGAGCAAAACGATGGCGACACCTGCGCCTGCTGTGCCCGAGGCAACCGGGCTGTGGCAAGGCGGTTTCTCCGGGCCGGGTCTTCCCGCCCTTGGCGGCGCGGTAGTCATCGCCGCCCAGTTGCCAGACGACGGAGCCGGCGTCCTGGTTTCCTACGCGGGCGGCATCTTCACCCGGCAGTTCTGGACCACCGGCCCGCCCGTTCCGCAGATCATCGAGATCCTGCAGCCGGACGAGGTCCGAACCGTCCGGGACCAGGTCGCTGAGCAGCTGCGCGCCCCCGGCTGCGGGCTGGACGAGGTCCCGCTGCGGGAGTTCGTGGAGGCCGTCCGGCTGCACTTCCAGCAGGACGCCTCGCATAGGTTCGCCGAAGCCGTGTTCGGCTCCATCACCCAGTCCAGCCCGCAGGGCCTGCAAGGCCAGGTGACCTGGCCGGAGGACGTCATCGGCACCGTGCTGGGCAGCGTGGACGGCATCTCCGCGCAGTCGCACCTTGCCAACGTGGCGGCCGGGAACCCGGCGTGGCTGCGCAGCTCCGACCTGCGGTCGCTGGTGATCGCGCTGAACCAGGCGCTGGACACCGCGCAGCTCGACCCCCTGTGGAAGCAGATGCTGACCTTCGCGGAGCAGGCCCTGACGTAACGGGCCTGGAAAGCGGATGCGCCCGGGGGCCCTCACGGGGGCAAGGCTCCCGGGCGCATCTCATGCGTCCAGACCGCTGGCGGTGCTCAGCTCGGCTGGAGTGGGTAACCGGCGGGCAGCAGAACGGGGCCGACGCCCGGGATCGCCTGGGCCCGCGCCTCGGCCAGCAGGGCCGCGGCCGCCTGGCGGGCTGTCTCGCCGGAGCGGGACATCCGCGACGCGATGAGCCCGGTCACGATCGGCGTCGAGAACGACGTGCCGCTCCACTTCGCCATGCCGTAGAACTCCCGGACCTTGTTCGCGTACGGGTAGACGTGACAGGCGTACGTGCCGGTCGCGAACGCGTTGATGAGGTCACGCCCCGGCGCGTACACGTCGACCCACGAGCCGAAGTTGCTGAACGTGGCGCGGCCCCGCCAGTCGCCGCCGAGAGCGCCGACACCAATCACGCCCGGGAAGGCGGCAGGCCAGATCTTCCGGTCGACACCGCTGTTCCCTGCCGCCGCGATGCACACCGCGCCGTGCTGACGCACCTTTCTGAGCCATTCCTGGAAGGCGATCAACGGAAGATCGTTCCGCGAGGCGCAGGCAATGGTCAGGTGGAAGATGTCAGGGCCGAGGTCGAGCGCCGTGTCGAGCCTGGTCACCAGGTCAGATTCCAGCTCGCTTCCTGCTACCGCGAACGCGTTCTGCACGATGATCTCGGTTGCGGGCGCGATGCAGCGCAGCACGCCAGCGACGAACGTGCCGTGCCCGGTGTAGGGCGGGATCTGTGGTGGGTCGCCCTCGAGCGGGTCACGAGGGTCCACGTCCTCGAGCCGGTTCGCCATCCGGACGCCCTCCAGCCAGGAATGCGTCGCAGTGTCCCGCAGCAGCCCGGTGTCGGCCATATAGACGAGCACCCCGTCGCCGCCGCCGTCATGACATACCGACGGGAAGGGCTCGATCTCGTAGTACACCTCCTGCGGCTCGGTTGCCGGGCAGCCGCCGATCGACCCGCCTGCCACGGTCAGGACATGATTCGGCGTGGCAATATCCGGCCCCATCTGCTGATCGATCGCGTCAACCGCGCCGAGAGCCAGGGGCTGCGATTCACTTAGGGCCAGCAGGTCGACGCCTTCGATGACGCGCCGGACCCGGGTGGGGTCGTTGCGTACTTGCTCACGGTCGGCGTCGGGCTCGAGAATCTCCAGCACGCGGTCCAGGTGTTCTTCGCGGACGAGGATCTCTCCCTCGGCGTACATGTGGTCGATCCCGCCATTGGAGGGCACGACCTTGACCTCTTTTCCTCCGCCGCGGGCGTCGCCGAAGGAGCGGACCACATAGTCGGTCTCGTCAGCCACGCTGGGTATTACCGCGCTGCGCCAATCGTCTGATTCGGTCATGCTGTCTCCCACAGGATTGTGAGCGGATGGGCTTGCCCGTGCGGGGAGCGGGACTGGCAGGGGCCGCAGGCGCGCGCACGCGACTGCAGGCCCCTGTACTAATACGGAGTGATCGTCTGGTGAAGTGATACCTTCTGTGGCTGGAGTTACTTTGCGTCTCTAAGAGGTAGCTGGAAGCGATAGTCCCAAAAGGGTAAGCGGCGCGAATAGGCTCTAACATCAACTCCGTGTTGGAAGGCGCCTCCGTGCCCGCACCCAATCAGGGAGAGTTGGACGGCCTGCTGCTGCTGGCCCTGTCCCGTCCCCGGGAGGCACAAGCTAGGGCGCACGGCATTTTGGCAGCGCGGCCAGGCCCATACGAGGCGTCAGTAGCGCGCCAGGTGCTTGGGATCGTTCTGCGCGACAATGGCGACGTCGATGCTGGCGTGCGCGAGTTGCGGAACGCCCTGCGTCTGGCTCGCCGGACAACCTGCGTGGAGCGTGAAGCCGACATCCTTAGCTCCCTGGGCATAGCGCTCGGGTATGCAGGCCGGACAGCGAGCGGGCTTGCCGCACTTGATCGCGCCATTCAGCTCTCTACCGGCGTAATGGCAGGACGGGTGCTGTACCGGCGCGGCGCGGTGCTTTGGATTCTCGGCCGGTACCTGGCAGCTCTAAGCGACTTCCGGCGGGCGATCAATGTGCTGCAGCCCGCCAACGACCGCGTCTGGACGGCCCGGGCGCTGGAAGGGCGCGGGCTCGTTCACCTTGCCATCGGGTCGCCCGGGCGCGCGGACGATGACTTCGTGGCCGCAGGGCACCTGTTCGCGGAGGCTCATCAGGAATTGGAGACGGTCCGTGCGGTCCATAACCGTGGGGTGGCCGCGGCCCGGTCTGGTGATCTGCCGAGGGCGCTCTCGATCTTCGACGAGGCCGCCTCCCGCTACCGAGCGCTGAATGTGTGGGCACTGGATCTCAGTCTCGACCATTGCGATGCTTTGCTGGCCGCTGGGCTGACCAGCGAGGCGCTGGCCGAGGCCGACAAGGCCATAAGTGACATCGAGCAGGCTCACGGCCGGTCCACCAAGAAGGCGGAACTGCTACTGACCGCGGCGAACTGCGCGCTCGCCGCGGCGCAGCCGCAGGAGGCCGTGGAGCGGGCACAAGCTGCCTACCGTCTCTTCCGTTCGCAGCAAAACGGCTGGGGACAGGCCCACACCAGGCTCGTGCTCGTCCAGGCCCGCTACGCCGTCGGACCGGTATCAGGCAGGCTGCTGCGTGCGGCGGACGAGGCCGCTAGCAGGCTCGATGAACTCGGTTCGAGCGAGGCCACGCAGGCGCACCTGCTGGCCGCACGAGTGGCGCTCGATCTCGGCCGCCGTGCCCGCGCCGATTGCGACCTCGGCGCGGCGGCACGGAGCAGACGGCGTGGTCCGGCGATCTCACGGGCCAGTGGCTGGCTCGCCGAGGCGCTGCGGGCGGAGGCCGTGGGGGAGCCGCGGCGGATGCTCGCGGCCTGCCGCCGCGGCCTCGAGGTGCTCGAAGACCATCGGCTGACCCTCGGCGCGTCGGAGTTGCGCGCCCAGGCAACCGCGCGGGGCGGGGAACTGGCGGCGCTGGCCCAGCGGCACGCCGTGCGCGTTCGCCGCCCGCGGCTGCTGCTCTCCTGGACCGAGCGCTGGCGGGCGACCGCGCTCACGGTACCGTCGGTGCGGCCGTTCTCGGACGCGGAACTCAATGCCGGGCTCGCGGCGCTGCGCGAGGTGACCAGCCGGCTGGAGGAGGCTAGGCGGGAAGGCACGCCAACGGGGCCGCTGCAGCGCGAACAGCTTCGGCTCGAGGGCGTGGTGCGCGCGCGCTCGCTGCAGGCGCCGGGCGTGGCCGGGGCCGGCCGAGCCGTGATCGACGTCGGCTCTCTGCTCGATCAGCTCGGCGGGGCGCAGCTTGTGGAGATCGTCGACGTCGACGGCACGCTGCACGTGCTCGTCTGCGGGTCCGGGCGGGTGCGGCGGTTCATGGCCGGCCGCACCGAGGACGCGGTCCGGGCCGCTGACTTTGCGCCGTTCGCGCTGCGACGGCTGGCCCGCGGTCGCGCCGGGGCCAACGCGGACAGCGCACGGGCCATCCTGAACGCGGTCGGGCCGGAGTTGCAGGACGCGATCTTGGGCCCGGCCGCCGGGCAGCTCGGTGATGCTCCCGTTGTGGTTGTCCCGCCGGGCAAGCTGCACGCCGTGCCGTGGGCGCTGCTCCCGGCGCTCGGCAGCCGCGTCTTCAGCGTGGCCCCGTCGGCGCAGGCCTGGATGCGAGCCCGTGCTGCCAGGCCGCCCAGCAGCCGACGGGTGACACTCGCCAGGGGTCCCGGGCTGACCACCGACGGAGCCGAGGTTCCGTTGCTGGCCGAGATGTATCCGGATGCCGCGGTTCTGTCTGGCGACGGGGCCACGGCCGAGCGGGTGCTGTCCGCGATCGACGGAGCCTGGATGGCGCACATCGCCGCGCATGGGCGCTTCCGCGCCGACAGCCCGCTGTTCTCCTCGTTGCGCATGCGGGACGGTCCGCTGACTGTCTACGACTTCGAGCAGTTGCGCCGCGCGCCGTACCGATTGGTCTTGTCGAGCTGCGACTCTGGCGTCGTGGCCCCGGCCGGTTCCGACGAGCTGCTCGGGCTGGTCAGCAGCTTGCTGCCGCTCGGCACGGCCGGCATCGTTGCGGGCGTTGTCCCACTCAATGACGATGCCCTGGTTCCGTTGATGGTCAGCCTGCACCGCCACCTGCTGGCGGGACAGAGCCTCGCGGAGTCGATGTACAGCGTCCGGCTGGACGCGGCAGGCGATCCGGTGCAGCAGGTTGCCGCGATCTCGCTGGTCGCCCTCGGCGCTGGCTGACAACGGTCACAGCGTGATCCAGTTGGTCAGCGCGTCCGCGTCGGCCGAGGTCCTGCAGTGCAGCCGGAACGTGCCTCCCGGGATGGGGCGGATCGTGAAGCGGCCGATCCCGTCGGCGGGGACCGTCGTCTCCGCGCCGTCCCGCAGCTGAACCTTGATCGAGCCCGGCTGGGCCGGGACGATCTGGCCGAGCAGCGAGTCGTGCGTCACCTCGAGCTCGATGGTCAGATGCGCGGAGGTGAACGTGAGCGCGCGTATAGACGCGGTCTCGGCGCGCGTACTCGGTGCTGGCTCGGCGTCGCGGCTGGAATCGTAGGTGAGCTCGGCGAGTTCGGCGTCGATGTTGTGCCAGGCAAAGGCGTTCTTGGCGGCCTCAACGAACTCAGGCGGGACGGCCTGCCGCTCCGCCAGCGCCTGCCGCAGCACCGCCAGGAGTTCTTCGTCATCGTAGACTTCAGGCATCGCGCTCACCTTCTGGTCTCCTTGACTCCGGGGTGCTTGGCGGGCTGGCTGATGATCCCGGCGAGCTGCGGCGAGCGCCGCAGATGATCGAGGCAGCGGGAACGCTTCGGGCCGATGCTGCCCACCGGGATGCCCAGCATGGTGCTGATGTGCGCGTAGGCCAGCGGCGGGTCACTCATCAGCAGCGACAGCAGATCGTGGCAATGCGGCTGCAACTCGGCGAATGCCGCGCGCAGCGCGGCGTTGCGTTCGGCCACGATCAGCTCTTCCTCGATGGTGGCCGCGTCGACGTCGCCGGGGATCTGGCCATCCGGCGGCAGGTCGTCGTGCTCGTGCCGGTGAGCCACCCTCAGGACCCGGAAGATTTCGTGCCTGGTCGTTGTCGACAGCCACCCCGGCAGCGCCGCCGCCTGCCTGAGGCTGGCGACGTTCTCGACCAGCAACAGCCAGACGCTCTGGCTGACGTCGTCGATGTCCTGGCGGCTTAACTGGTACCGCTGGCAGATCGACCACACGAGCGGGGAGTACCGCTCGACGAGCTCGTTCCACGCCTCCTGGTCGCCGTCGCATACCCGGGCGACCAGGGCACTGACCGACGAGACGCCGCCCATGGCGTGTCCTTTCCAGGCCCACCGGGCCTGCTGGATCGCGTGCCGTAAATCGGTCCCGGCTCGGTGCCGCAATCCAGATGGAAAGCGGGTACGGGCCGGAAACGTATTGATCCGATCGTCGCAGTATGTGGCGATCTGGTCAGGCATTCTGGCTACTCCATCGCTGCATCGATCCCGAATTGTGGTCGGCAAGGGGCCGTGGCGCGGCATTCGCCACGCCACGGCCCAGCGTTGGACGGCACGGCGGTGTCGCCTGCCGCGCCAGCCAGTCCCCCCGGGGCTCCGACTTCATTGCCTGGACAGAGGAGTCGTGGGCCCGGCGTGATACGCGGATTCTGGAAAATTTCTGATCGGGGGCCCGCGTCGGCCCTTCGCGTAGGCGGGGGCCAGCCTCAGGTAAGGTGCCACGACGGGACGAACGGAGTATCCATGCAGGTAGTGCGTGAACTGTCTGGGGTGGCGACGGTAGACGGCGCCGTGCGGAGACGGCCCCGTGGTGCCCGATGGGCGGTCGCGCACTGGCGGCTGTCCTGAGCGCGTCCGCAGAGGCGGGCGAGCCCCTGACGGAGCTGCTCGCCGGAGGAAGACCGCACCAGCCAGCGCTCATCGTTCCCGATAGTGCCGAGGTGCTGACGTACGGGCAGGTCGCGTCCAGGGTCGAGACGCTTGCCCAGCGGCTTGCTGAGCTCACCGTCCGGCGCGGAGACCGCGTCGCGCTCGCACTGCCGAACGGCCCGGATGTCGTGCTGCTCCTGCTGGCCATCACCGCTCTTGGTGCCGCAGCCGCACCGCTGAACCCGGCGTACACCGAGGCCGAGTTCGGCTTCTTCCTGGATGACATCGCGCCCAGGCTGCTGCTGATTCCGGCGAGCGGGAGCGCGGCGGCGAGCGCCGCCGCGGCAACCGCCGAGACAACGCTCGTCGGGGTCCGGTCCGACGGTGACGGCCCGCCGCGGTTGCTGTACGAAGGCGGCCAGGTCGGCTCGCAGCGTTCATTCGAGCAAGGCGATCCCGACGACGTGGCCGTCGTGCTGCATACCAGCGGCACCACGAGCAGGCCAAAGCAGGTTCCGCTGCGGCAGCGCAACCTGATGGCCTCGGCGCGGACGATCGCCGCGCATTACCGGCTGGGACCAGCCGACGTGTCGTTCTGCGTGATGCCGCTGTTCCACATCCACGGCTTGGTCGCATCTACGTTCGCGGCGCTCGGGTCGGGCGGTGCGGTGATCGCGCCCCGCCGGTTCACCCCGAGCCGTTTCTGGGCGCAGGCCCGGGACCACGGCACCACCTGGCTATCCGCTGGTCCCACGCTCCATCAGATGATTCTGGACAAGGCCGACGCCAACGGCGCGCCGGACACCCTGCGTTTCGTGCGCTCGTGCAGTTCGGCACTGGCCCCCGCGCTGCTGGCACGTGCCGAGCGCGAGTATGGCGCGCCGATGCTCGAGGCATACGGCATGACCGAGGCCAGTCACCAGATATCGTCCAATCCGCTGCCACCCGCCGCCCGGGTGCCCGGCTCGGTGGGCGTTCCGACCTCCACACAGATAGCGATTGCGGACGCGGATGGCACCTTGCTGCCGGACGGCAGCGGCGGGGAGGTCGTGATCCGGGGCCCGGGGGTGATGTCGGGGTACGTGAACAACCCGGCCGCCACGGCCGAGGCGTTCTTTGGCCACTGGTTTCGCACCGGGGACTACGGGGTGCTGCGCGATGGCTACCTGTATCTCGAGGGCCGGCTCAAAGAGATGATCATCCGCGGCGGCGAGAACATCGCCCCGGCAGAGATCGAGCAGGTGCTGCAATCCCATCCGGCCGTGCGCGACGCGGTGTGCTTCGGCGTAGCCGATGAGAAGTACGGAGAGCTTGTCGGCGCGGCGGTGACCCTCGCCACAGCCGTGGAGGTCGGCGAGCTGATCGAGCATTGCAGGCAACGGCTGGCGCCGTTCAAGGTGCCGGCCAGAATTGACATCGTGGCTGATATTCCGCGTACACCCACCGGGAAGGTGCAGCGACGACGGGTCGCCGAGTTCGTAGCCGAGCAGAGGGCCGGGACATGAGGTTCGCGGTCCTTGGGGCCGGTGCGATCGGTGCGTACGTCGGAGCCGCTCTCGCCCGCGGCGGTGCCGACGTCACGCTCATCGCCCGGGGACCGCACCTGCAGGCGATGACGGAACGCGGCGTCCAGGTGCTTTCACCACGCGGTGATTTCACCGCGCACCCGCCGGCTACCGACCAGTTCGAGGCGGTCGCCGAAGCCGACGTGGTGTTCGTCGCGCTCAAGGCGTACAGCCTGCCCGAGATCGCACCGCGGCTGGGAAGCCTGCTCGCTCCCGACGCGGCGGTGATATGGGCGCAGAACGGGATTCCGTGGTGGTATTTCCAGTCGCTGTCCGAGCCGACCGGGATCAAGGGCCTGGAAAGCGTCGATCCTGGTGGCGTGATAGCCGCGGCAATCCGGCCGCAGCACAACGTCGGGTGCGTGGTCTACTCCTCCACCGAGATCGTCGAGCCGGGGGTAATCCGGCACGTCGAGGGGACCCGGTTCACGCTCGGCGAGCCGGACGGGTCGATCTCCGAGCGATGCAGGCAGATTTCCGCTGCGTTCGTTGCTGGCGGCCTGCGGGCCCCGGTTGAGCCGAAACTGCGCGACCAGATCTGGCTCAAGCTCGTCGGCAACGTGGCCTTCAACCCGGTCACCGCGCTAACCGGCGCGACCCTTGGCGAGCTCGGCACGCTACCGGAGATGCGCGCCCTGCTGCGCGCCGTCTTCGCCGAGTGCGCCGCGGTGGCGGGCAGGCTCGGCATCAGCTTCCCAGTCTCCCTGGACCGGCGTCTGGAGGCGGGACTGGCGGTCGGCGACCACAAGACCTCGATGCTGCAGGATCTCGAGGCAGGCCGAAGGCTCGAACTCGGCTGCATGACCGGAGCGATCGTCGAGCTCGCCGGCCTCCTTGGCGTCGACGTCCCGCACACCGCGGCGGTGCACGCCTGCGCCAAGCTGCTCGGCCAGCTCAGGCTGGAGCATCAAGGCCGCGGCTAGCCCACCGCCTCCTCAGACCAGGGCGGTGTCGAGGGTCTCCGGGGCGAACAGGTCCTGGAGCAGCCGGTGGTGAGGTACTGCTGTGGCGAGGAGGAAGGGAAGAGTGGGTTGGGCTGAGCGTAAGAGTAGTGGGTGAGGAGCTGACTGTCGACTCATACTCTTCGCACGAGGGCAGGCTGATCTCGAGCGCCGCGGTCTTGCGGAACTGCTCGTAGGCGAGATCTTTGCGGCGGTGAACGCCTTGACAAGTGAGTTCGCGAGCCACCGGTGGGCGGTGTAGACGTCGCGGCGGAGCACGATAGCGTGCATGACTGGGAAGATGCGGTCTTGGTGAAGTACGCCCGCTCCTCGCGCGTGGGTCGGCGAACAGGCACCGCACGGAGCCATCGCCCTCCAGCAGCGAGCGCGGAGCGCGGGGAGAGTACAGCGAGTCGATTCACCGGTAGTAGTATGTCAGAGAGCACCAGGCGGAGGGAATCGGGCTGATCTCAATCTCTGGCGGCAGGCTGACCGGCAGCTTCTCCGTCAGACAGGGCTTATGCAGCCCGCCGGTGCGGTAGCGGACGAGCTGCGCAAACCGTAGTGCTCGGCGAGCATGCCACGAATCCACACGATCGCGGTCAGCTGGTACTCGGGAATTCCGACGGCCCGGCCGATCAGGTCGGCTGGTGACTCGATCCCGGCCAGGGCGTTGACGAAGATGCACGAGTGGCGGAACCGCTTTGACGGGAACAAGGGAATGGCGACGAACGGGCCGCCGCGGCACAGCGTCACGACGTAGCTGGAGAGAGAGAACTAGGCACATAGAACTCCTCGTGCAGCGCAAAGGAAGAAGACTTCCTCGGGCTAGAGGGTAAGTAGAGAAGATAGAAAAGAGGGTGGGAGGGGGGAAGAAGAAGGTAGACAGGGCCACGACAGCAGTATGGCGCGAGTCAGCCCGGCTGGGATTCGACGGCGCCCGATGCGATCGCGCTGACCAGCTGGGCGTGGTCGCGCTCGTTCTGGTCGGCGTAGGCGCGCGCGAACCGGCCCATTGCCGCGGCGAACTTCTTGCCCTTGCCGATGTAGGCGTCGATGGCGGCGGGGTCGCCGGTCCTGGCGTGGGCGCGGGCGAGCGTCTCGCCGCACGCGGTGGCAAACTCGGCGAGCCGGGGAGCGATCAGGTCCGTGCTCGGGATGATCTTCATGTCCCGGAACTGGCGCACGTAGTAGTCGTTCCCGTGCAGCGTGCCCCACCCGACGAAGATGTCGGTGGCGGTCTGCACCATCCGCTTGCCGCTGATCACCCGCTCGCCGTGGTTGCCGTGCGCGCTGGGCTGGGTGTGCGCCTCGTAGACCGACGGCCCGGCTTGCTTGACCTGCAGGAACAACGGGTCAGCGCCGGTCCGGCCCTCCAGCAGCACCAGGTAGACCCGCATGCCCACGCTGCCCACGCCGACGACCTGGCGGACGATGTCGGCCTCGGTGAACCGGTCGAACAGGCTGCGCCGGTCCTCGCTCAGCGTCATCCGGTACTCGGCCAGCAGGTGGTCGACGAGGTCATCCTGCTCCTCGTCGCCGATCGTCCGGCGGAGCGGGGGATCCTCGGTGATCCGGGGACGCCCGTGCGCCATCGCCACGAGCTTGGCGAACGCCCCTCGGCTGGTCCGCCGCTTCCGCTTGCGTTCGATATGAACCGAGACGCGCCCGCGGTCGGCGGGCTCAAAGTAGCTGAGCAGGCTGTCCACGTGCGTTCCGTCGTACCAGATATCCAGTTCGTGCATTTTCGCGTACCGGCGCATCTGCTTGCGGTAGGCCTCCACGCCCGCGGTCACCGCGGCCGCGGCCTTGGCCGGCTTGAGCCGGTTCTCCTGCGCTGCGACCACCAGGCTGGCCGCGAACCGCTGCACGTCCCATTCGAACGGGCCAGGCAGAGTCTCGTCGAAGTCGCGCAGATCGAAGGCCAGGTTGCGCTCGGGTGTGGCCCACAGGCCGAAGTTCAGCACGTGGGCGTCGCCACATAGCTGCACGTTAAGGCCACTGTTCGGCGAGGACGCCAGGTCGCTGGCCATCACCGCGGCCGCGCCGCGATAGTAGTTCCACGGCGAGGCCGCCATCCGCTGGTGCCGGATGGGCAGCAGACCGGGGTCCCGGATCCTGTTCTGGGCCAGGAGGGTCTCCAGCGCGTCGTGGCCGCGCTCTCCTTCGTCCCAGTACCCCAGCGTGCTCCGGGCCACCCGCTTCCTCGCGGCCTTGCCCGATGTCCGCCTCTCCTCGGCCGTGGCCGCCAAGTCGTGCCGCATGGGTTCCTCCTACCCCTGTCACCACCCGCTTACCGCCGGGTGGCCCGCTGCGCCGAGAGCAGGGGTATGGCCGCGATCTTCGCCTCGGTCAGATCTTCCCAGCGGATGGCCGCGGCGTGCCGCGGCCCGTGCCGGGGGCGGCAGTCGATCACGCGCTCGGGCGTCACGATGAAGTCAACCGGCACGTCGTGCCCGGTCAGCGGGATGACCCCGGCCGGGCGCAGCTGCAGCTCGTGGACGGTCGTGACGGCTATTGTGCGCGGCCCGATCAGGCCGGCGGCCGTGGCCAGCGCGAACTCCAGGTCGGCGAACCCGCCGCCCTTGCCCAGGCGGGCGCCGTCCTCGCTGGCCGCGACGCTGCCCATCACGACCAGGTCGACCGGGGATAGCTCGGCCAGCGTGACCCGCCGGGCGGAGCGGGCCGCTCCGCTGATCGACGCCGCCTTGCGCGGCGGCTCGCTCAGGTGGTCCGGATCGAGGGCGAAGAACGGCTCCTGTTCGGCCAGCCGCGGCACCGCCATGTACACGGTCTTGCCGTCCTCGAGGGCGCGCTGGCGTACCGGCCACTGCGCGGAGTCCGGGTTGGCCTTTACCGTGCCCGCGGCCTGCCACTCGGGCATCGCCCGGAGCAGTTCGGCGGCCGCCTCGGCGCCGGTGAAGTTCGGGATGCGCCCGGCAGCCCCCGGGAACCTGGCTACCTTCGCCGCGCGCATCGCCGACCACACCTCCTCGCGCAGCTCGGCCTTTGCCGCCAGCACGTCGGCCGGGCCGCCAGCGTCATCATCGTGACGCGGCACGGGGCGGGGCACGCGCTACCCTGCCTGCCCGGGCTCCGGCGACGGCATGACGGTGCCGCCGCTGCGCCAGTACTCGCCGTCGGCCCGGGACAGGAAGTCCGCGTCCACCAGATACCGGCGCAGCGCGGCATAGTCGCCGTGCAGCGCACCAAGGAACAGGCTGACGTCGCGTTCCGGGTAACGCACTCCGGGCTCGAACGCCTGCGCGATCTTGTCAAGCAGCAGCAGCCGGCGCGATTGCTTGGCGGGCAGTGCCTGGATCCGCCCGTCGCCGACGAAGACCCGCAGCCCCGGGTCGGCAGCCACCGCTTCCATGACAGGCGCCGGATCAAGATCAGCCATGGACCTCATTGTCCACCATGCCGGCGGCCGGTTCCGAGCGGTTTTCGGCCGGTGCGAGCAGCCAAAAACCCACCAGCGCCGTGCCCACCATGTGCGGTATCGTCCGCCCGTGAACGATGCGGACGGCTATTTCGGGGAACGGGTCGCTGCGACGTACGACGATTCGTCGGACGTGTTCGAGCCGGGTGCCGTGGAACCCACGGTCAACCTCCTGGCGGAGCTGGCCGGCGATGGCCGGGCACTGGAACTCGCGGTCGGCACCGGGCGCATCGCGCTGCCACTGGCGGCACGCGGCGTCCCGGTCCACGGCATCGACCTGTCGCGGGCGATGGTCGCCCGGATGCGCGCCAAGCCGGGCGGGGACGCGATCGACGTGACCATCGGCGACTTCGCCACCACCCGCGTGGAGGGCACGTTCCGGCTCGCCTACCTGGTCTTCAACACGATCACGAATCTCACCACGCAAGACGCCCAGGTGGCCTGCTTCCAGAACGTGGAGCAGCACCTCGAGCCCGGCGGCTGCTTCGTCATCGAGGTCGGGGTGCCGCCGCTGCGCAGGCTCCCGCCCGGGCAGAACGTCTTGCCGTGGAGCGCGGGCCCGGCGGAGTGGGTCTGCTACACGCACGACTTCGCCACGCAGGCGAGCCAGGGGCACTACATCGATCTTGACAACGGCCGGGGCGAGTACCACACGATCCCGTTCCGGTACGTGTGGCCGTCCGAACTCGACCTGATGGCGCGGCTCGCCGGGATGCGGCTGCGCGACCGGTGGGCTGGGTGGGCGCGGGAGCCGTTCACCGGTGATAGCCGGGGACACGTCTCGGTCTGGGAGAAGCCCGCCGGCCGGTGAGCCGTCGGCCGACGGGTCAGGCGACCCGGCGCCAGCCGAGTTCGCCGGCCTTCCAGCGCGCGATGGCCTGGTGCTGGCTGACGACCTTGACCTCCCGCAGCGGCACCCGATGACCGTGCATCGCGTGCTCGGCCTCGATGATCCCGACGACGGGGGAGGCCTGGGGGATCTCGTGCTTCACGCCGGACTGCTCGACAAGGATTAAGCTGGCCGGCCGGGCGTCCGCGGCATCGCGGGGCGCGTCGTTGCGCTCATTCACATTCATTAGACTCCCGGGCCCTCCCGGACGGTTCCCGCAGTTCGGTAACTACCGCACAGTGCGGGCGTCTTGATTGTCGCGGTACATCTACTTATATACAGCGTATGTGGTCATGCGCTCAGAACGCGCTCATGCGCTCAGTAACATTTTGGGGCTGTCCGGCGACGGCACCCGGCCGGAGCCGGCTCGCTCACGCGCCCCCCGAGTGGCCGGGCAATGCGGTGCCGGCCTGCTGGCTCACACCGTGGTCTCGCTCAGGTCGGTCAGCTCGGCGCTGGCCGACCGGCGGGCGCGCAGCACCCAGGTTGACGCGAATCCGACCACCAGCAGGGCCAGCGCCAGCCACGGGGCGAGGATCGTCGGGCTGGTGACCTTGTAGAACGAGCCGAAGATGGCGCCGGCGGTGATCAGGATGCCGACCACGGCCGATACCACCAGCGACACCCGGCGTTCCGACGTCGCGAAGGTGCGCAGCGACCCGACCGACATCAGCAGGTACACCACGACCAGCGCGAAGCCGCCGAACGTGGACCCCCACGCGAACAGCGCGAAGTAATGCGGGGTGGCGGGCAGCGCGAACAGGCCGGTCCAGAACAGATCCACCAGCAGCGTCACGATCGCCGCCCCGATGATGAAGACCGTCGCGCCCAGCGGAGAGCTGTGCCGCCGGGACACGATCGCGAGCTGAGCCGGGATCCGGCGGTCGCGGGCCATCGCGAAGATCCCCCGGGACGCGGACACCGCGCAGCCGATCGCGACCGCGAGCATGTCGAACAGCACCACGAGCTCGAGCAGCCGGTCGATCCAGGTGCCGCCGTACCCGCCCGCGCTGGCCGGCCCGCCCAGCGCGAACAGCGGTGCCGACGCCGCCGCGGTTAGGGTCTTCAGGCTGTAGTGGAACCCGGCCACCTCGACGTAGGTGGCCAGGACGAAGAAGACGGTGGCGATCCCGGCCGTGGTCATGACGGCGATCGGGATCTCCCGGCGCGGGTTGGGCGTCTCCTCGGCCAGGTTCGCCGCGGTCTCGAACCCGACGAACAACAGCACGCCGTACAGCACGCCGAAGAAGATCCCGGACCAGCCGTCCGAGGCGGACGACGGGTTGAACGGCTTGAGGCTGTTCGCCGAGCCGAGCTTGACGATCACGGTGATGAAGAAGATCAGCACGACGATCATCGAGACCAGAGCCAGCCCCAGCTGGCTGCGGGTCGACAGCCGCACCCCGAAGTACAGGATCGCCGCGATCAGCGCGATCATGATCAGCGTCCAGGCCCAGGCCGGCAGCGGGTTGACCTTGAACTCCGACGCGATCGTGCTCTGCAGATAGCCGCCTATCAGCAGCAGCAGCCCGGTGAGCAGGACGGTAACCCCGCCGTAGTAGAGCCAGCCGGCGGCCGTGCCGACGCGCTCGCCGAGCCCGCGGGTGACGTAGTCGTACAGCGACCCCGCGGCGTGGATCTCCTTGACGTAGCTCGACACGATCCAGCCGAGCGCGAACACGCCGACCGCCGCGATCAGCACCGAAAGCGGCGAGGCGATGCCGCCGCCCTTGCCGGAGGCGCTGATCACGCCGACGACCAGCGGGATCACGAAGGCCGAAGAGAACACCGGGCCCATGAAGCCGACCGACTGCGCGATCACATCGGGCAGGGAGAGGATCTTCGCCCCAAGGCGCTCGTACGCCGGGCCGGAACTCGCCATGGCTGCTCCTTCTTGGAGAGGGACGGGGGATCGGGGATCCGCGTGGCTACGGGCGCGGGGCGAGCCGGAGCACCTCGCTCGCGTTCCCCGCGAAGATTGCGGACGCGTCGGCCTCGGGCAGGCCGAGCGCCTCGATGTTGGCGATCGTGTCGGGGACCACCCTGGGCCCTCCCAGCGGCATGTCGGTGCCGAACAGCACGTGGCCGGTGCCGAAGAACTCCACGGCGCAGCGGACCGCGTTACCGGCCCCGAACATCGCCGTGTCGGCGTAGAACCGCCGGAAGTAGTCGATGGGCTCCGCGGACAGGCGCGACGTGATGTCGTCGCGGCGCGGGTCCTCGAGCGGCGATGCCAGCCGCCCGGCGAAGTGTGGCACCATCGCCCCCGCGTGGTGAGTGATCACCCGCAGGCCGGGATGGCGGTCGAAGCGGCCCGAGTAGACCAGCCGGGCCATGCACACCGACGTCTCGTACGGCCAGCCCAGTGACCACCAGATGCCATATTCGGAACGGGTCTCCGCTGGATAATCGGGCCACACGGCGCTGCGCGTCGGGTGGATCCAGAGCGCGCCGTCGAGCCGCGTCACCGTCTCGAAGACCGGATCGAACCGTGGCGAGTCCAGCGGCGCTCCGCCGACGTTCGTGTGCAGCTGCGCGCCGAGCGCCCCGAGCTCGCCCATCGCCCGGGTCAGCTCGGCGGCGGCCGCCTCCGGGTCGTTCATCGGCAGCGCGGCCGCGAAACCGGCGAACCGGTCCGGGTACCTGGCGACCAGCTCCGCCAGCTCGTCGTTGACCGCGCGGGCGAGGTCACGCGAAACCTCCGGGTCCCCGAGCTGATCGAGCGGCGGCACCGCGAGCGTCAGCACCTGGACGTAGTCATCGAACGCATCGATCGCCCGCCACCGCGCGTCGAGGTCGACCAGCGCCGGGTCCTCATGGATCCACTGCTGGTACCCGAGAATCCGGTCGCTGACGTTGCTGCCGGACACGATCGACTCCAGCCGCCGCGCGTACGAGGGCGGGAGGATGTGAGCGAAGGCATCGATCTTCCGCACGTTCCTCCCCTGGATCCTCGGGGGTGGCGAGGCGGCACCCGGCCGTCATTGGGGGGATCGTATGGAAGCAAACGATCGGTGTCAAGGGCCTCCCGGCGCGCGGCTGGGCCGGCTTCGCCGCCGCGGCCGGGCGGGTTTCGCCTATGCGGCCGGGCGGGCTTCGCCGACGCGGCCGGGCGGGCTCCGCCTACGCAGCCGGGCCCGCTTCGCCGGGCTATCCGGGCTGCGGCGAAAGGTGCTCGTGCACCGCGACCCAGCGGGATGCCTCGTGGCGGAACACGATCGTCTCGCGCTCGTGGAGCGTCTGCTCGCCGTCCGTGCCGCCCACGACCGTGGTCACCTCGTGGGTGAAGACCGCCGCGTCGCCGAGCATCTGCACGAAGGGCCGGACCGAGCGGCAGGAGAGCACGCGGAAGCCGTCCCGCTCCTCCCACTGCCGCCAGAGCCGCTGGTACTGCTCACGCGAGGTAAGGCGGTCGGCGGTGGTGTAGAAGATGAAGGTCGCATCGGGAGCGAAGCAGCCGAAGTACCCGGCCGTGTCGTGCTCACCGAACGCGCGTACCAGATCCCGCGCCGCTGCCAGCACCGCGTCGGCCGTCCGCGCGCCCGGTACCGCCCTCATGCCGTCGCCGTCCTCGCCGCCAGCGCGGACAGCAGCTCGTAAGCCACGTGGGCCGCGGCGATCCCAGTGATCTGGGCGTGGTCGTAGGCCGGCGCGACCTCGACGATGTCGGCGCCGATGAGGTTGAGCCGGGCGAACGAGCGCAGCGTGGCAAGCAGCTCCCGGCTGGTCAGCCCGCCTGCCTCCGGGGTGCCGGTGCCGGGCGCGTGCGCTGGGTCGAGCACGTCGATGTCGATGGACAGGTAGACCGGCCGGTCGGCGACGCGCTGCGCGATCTGCTCGACCATGCCGGTCACGCCGATCTGCTCCACATCGGCCGCCGGGATCACCTGGAAGCCCATCTCGGCGTCCTCGGTGAGGTCGGTGTCGGTGTACAGCGGGCCGCGGATGCCCGCATGCAGGCAGCCGGACCGGTCGAGCAGCCCCTCCTCGGACGCGCGGCGGAACGGCGTGCCGTGCGTGTACGCGGCGCCGAAGTACGTGTCGTAGGTGTCCAGGTGCGCGTCGAAATGAACGAGGGCGACCGGGCCAACCGCCGCGGACACCGCGCGCAGCAGTGGCAGCGCGATCGTGTGGTCGCCGCCGAGCGTCAGCAGGCAGCCGACGCGTTCAAGGAGGTCGCGGGCGCCGCGCTCGACGGCGGAGATCGCCTCGTCGATGCTGAACGGGTTGACCGCCAGGTCACCCGCGTCGGCCACCTGCTGGCTGCCGAACGGCGCGACCTGCACGGCCGGGTTGTAGGGCCGCAGCAGCCGGGACGACTCGCGGATGTGGTTCGGGCCGAACCTGGCGCCCGGCCGGTAGCTGACCCCGCTGTCGAACGGCACCCCGAGCACCGCGACGTCCGCCCTGGCGACCTCGTCGATCCTGGGCAGCCGGGCAAACGTCGCCGGACCCACGTAGCGCGGCACGACGGTGGCGTCCACCGGCCCGATGTTGCCGGCCGCGGTGATCCGGGGAGTGGGCTTGGTCATGTCTTCTCCCTTACCGCGGCGTCGATGGCTTGCAGCTGCCGGTCGCTGGCCTCGATCGCTGACTTCTCTGCTTCGGTGTTGAGCGAGCGCGACAGCAGGAAGTACACCACGCCGGAGACGAGCAGGCCGACCAGCCAGGAGTAGTCCACGCCGCTCGTCACGTGGTTCGGGAACCAGCCGGTGTAGGAGAAGCCGGCGATCGGCGGCAGGACCATGAACGGGATCTCCGCCGCGAAGCCGAGAGCGTACGCGGTGAGGCCGCGCCAGCCCCAGGCGCCGTAGACGCCGTCCGGCCGGAAGATGTCCGTGATCGCGTAGTGGCCGTGCCGGACGAAGAAGAAGTCAACCAGATTGAGCGCGGTCCACGGCACGAGCAGGTACAGCATCAGCGTCAGCGAGTTCAGCACGGCGTTGACCGCCGTATCCGACGCGCTGGTCGAGATGCCGGCGCCGATCGCGTACCAGATTGCGGCGAGCACCAGGATGGTCACCGTCCGCCAGACCCGGCTCGTCTGGATCTTGCGGAACGAGTCCACGCCGGTGAGCACCGTCAGCATCGCGCCGTAGGCGTTCATGCCCATCGTGGCCAGCAGCGCCGTGGCCGAGAGGAAGGCGGTGATGGAGCCGAGCGGCGCCGCGACCTTGTCGCCGACGAGCTGCAGGCCGACCAGGCCGTCGGAAACGCCGAGGCGGGTAGCGAGCCACGCGCCGAGCGCGATCAGCCAGACGGCCGAGCCGGAGGCGCCGAAGAACACGGCCGCGATGATCCCGCGTCTCGATGTGTCCCGCGGCATGTAGCGCGAGTAGTCCGACACGTACGGCGCGTAAGTGATGTTGTAGGCGGCCGCCACCGAGAACTGGGCCATGAACGCGGCGAACAGGAACCCGCCCGGGTGGTGTGGCTGGACGCCGCCGGCGTGCCCGACCAGGATGGCCACCGAGATGATCGCGTAGCAGGGGAACGAGATAACGAGCAGGAACCGGAACACCCGGTGCACCCAGTCGTAGCCGAAGATCGCGAGCGCGGCGGCCAGCACGGCGGTGGCGACGGCGACGCCGCCCGCGCTCCAGCCGAACGCGCCGTGCAGGCCGCTGGCCAGCAGCACCTGGTCGGCGACGTTGAACGCCATGTACGTGAACAGCACGGCGAACAGCGCGACCACCACGCCCCGGTAGCCGAGCTGGGCTCTGGTCTGGATCATCTGCGGCAGCCCGAAGACCGGGCCCTGCGTGCCGTGGAAGGCCATGAACAGCGTGCCGAACCCGATCCCGAGCGCTCCGGCCAGGATGGACCAGCCGAGAGACAGCCCGAGCGAGGGGCCGACGAAGCCGATCGGGATCGTGAAGTACTGGAAGTTGCCGAGGAACCACAGCATGCTCTGCTGCCAGGTCTTGCCGTGCCGCTCCGGGTCCGGGATCCAGTCGATCGAGTGCACCTCGATCTGGCCGAGCAGGCCGCGGTCCTGTTCCTGTGACGTGACGCCCGGTGCGGCCATGGAGCCCTCCTCGGGGTAGTCTCCTGGCACATATGGTCATCATTGGTTTCCTGCCTGTCAACCCTTGTTTCATAACGCTCGGCGGTGTGCGATAGAGAGCGGTGGAGATGCGATAAAGGGCCGCGGGTGTGCGATAGAGGGCGGTGGGGGTGTGCGATAGTGGCGGGCTCGGGCGGGCTCGGTGGCTTCGGGGCGGAGGGTGCCAGTGCCAGGCACGAGTGACCGGCGCGAGCCGGAGGATGGCGCCGATTCCCGGCGCATCGGCGCGCAGCTGCGCGCCGCCCGGCTCGCGGCGCGGATGAGCATGGCCGAGGTTGCCGAGCAGAGCGGCCTGACCAAGGGCTTCGTGTCCAAGCTGGAGCGCGACCTGGCCAACGTCTCGGTCGCGTCGCTGCTGCGGCTGTGCGACGCGCTCGGCATCTCGGTCGGTGCGCTGTTCTCTGAGGCCAAGGGCGAGGTCGTCAGGCACGACGGCTATCCGGCGGTCAACTTCGGCGGGCTCGGCGGGGTCACCGAGTACCTGCTGACGCCGTCGGGCGAGAAGCGGATGCAGGCGATTCTCAGCGACATCGAACCGGGCGGCGGGAGCGGCGACGAGCCGTACTCGCTGCCCCTCGACGTGGAGTTCGTCTTCGTCCTGGACGGCAGGCTCGGGCTGAACGTCGCCGGCGAGGACGTCGTGCTCGAGCGTGGCGACGCGTTCACGTTCCCGTCGGGCAGCGAGCACACGTGGCGGGCGGTGCAGGAGTCCGGGCTGACCCGGGTGCTGTGGGTGCTGTCCCCGGCGCTGCCCGACTCCGACGGCTGGCAGCAGTTCCGGTAGCTGCCCGTTCCGGCCCCTGAATCAGGCCAGGCGGACGCGGACCGGCAGCTCCCGCAGGCCGTTGGTGAAGTTGGACCGGATCCGGCGCGGCGGCCCGGCGAGCTCGAAACTGGCCACGCGCTGCGCCAGCGCGGCGAGCACGACCTTCACCTCGAGCCGGGCCAGGTGCGCGCCCAGGCACAGGTGCGGGCCGCCGCGCCCGAAGCTGAGGTGCCGGTTGGGCGCGCGTCCGACGTCGAAGACGTCCGGGTCAGGAAACTCTGCCTCGTCCCGGTTGCCCGACACATACCAGAGCACGACCTTGTCCCCGGCGCGGATCGAGGCCCCGCCGAGCGAGGTGTCCGCGGTCGCGGTCCGGCGCATGAAGTGCGTCGGGCAGGTCCACCGCAGCACCTCGTCGGCGGCGGTGTCCAGCAGCGCGGGGTCGGACCGCAGCCGCTGCCACTGCTCCGGGTGCTCGCAGAACGCGAGGACCCCCTGGGCGATCGCGATCCTGGTGGTCTCGTTGCCGGCGACGACCAGGATCGAGAAGAAGTTGTCGAGGTCGGTCTCGCTCAGCCGGTCGCCGTCGACCTCGGCGCGCAGCAGGGTGGACAGCAGATCGTCGCCCGGGGCGTGGATCCGCCCGGCGACGATCTCGCGGCCGAGTTCCCACAGCTGCTTGCCGTACGGGCTGCGGAACGGGAACCGCCGGTAGGCGTCGGTGTCATCGCGGCCCCAGACCACGTCGGTGACGTCCGGGTCGGTGTTGGCGATCAGCCGGTCGCCGAGGTCGATGAACGTGTCCAGGTCCGCCTCGGGCAGGCCCATGATCCGGGCCAGCACCCGGATGGGCACCTCCTTGGCGACCCCGTCGACGAACTCGAGCTCGCCGTCGATCAGCCCGGTGTCGAGCACGTGCTCGGTGAGCTGCTCGACGAAGTGCTGGTACACCGCCGTCGCCCGCTGCGAGAAGCTGCCGGACACGATCTTGCGGAGCTTGGTGTGTTCCGGCGGGTCGGTGTCGATGATCGTGCGGCGGGCGATCATGTCCTCGTCGGTCGGCTCCTCGAATGAGATCCCGCGCGAGGATGAGAACGTGCCAACATCGCGGCTTGCTGCGACAATGTCTTTGTAACAAAGGACTGACCAGAAGCCCGAACTCGGCGGCGCCTCGTCATGCCAGGCGACCGGCGCCTCCCGGCGCAGCCGGGCGAACTCGGGGTATGGAACGTCCCGCGCCCACAAGTCAAGATCGGTCAGGTCGACAGGCCCGGTCATGGGATTTAGTTTGGCACCAAACGAACGACCGGGCAACGGCGGGACGTGCCGCGGCGCCGGCAGGCGCGGCACGCCTGGCACCGCCTGGCGCAGTAAGCCGCAGTAAACGGCACGCCGGGCACCGCCTGGCGCAGTAAGCCGCAGTAAACGGCACGCCGGGCACGGCCTGGCGCAGTAAGCCGCTGTAAGGGGAGGATCGGTCCATGCGAGTCACCGTCATCAGCCACCACGAGGAGGACTCGGCCGGGTTCATCGGCGCGGCGTTCGAGGCCCGCGGCGCCGATCTGAGCGTCACCCTCGTCCCCAAGGAAGACCTCCCCACGCTCGACGGCGTCGACCACGTCGTGGTGCTCGGGGCCGTGTGGGCGGTGTACGACGACAGCCCAGACCGGGCCTGGATCGCGGACGAGCTGGCCTGGCTGCGGCGGGCCGACGAGGCCGGGGTGCCGGTGCTCGGCATCTGCTTCGGCGGGCAGGCGCTGGCCGCAGCGTTCGGCGGGCGGGTGGAGCCGTCGCCGCGCAAGGAGATCGGCTGGTCGATGGTCGAGTCCGTCGACCCTGGCCTGGTCCCGGCCGGGCCGTGGCTCGAGTTCCACAACGACCGGTTCTTCCCGCCCTCGGAGGCGCGGGTTCTCGCCCGCAACGACCTCTGCGTGCAGGCGTTCACGCTGCGCAAGCATCTCGGGGTGCAGTTCCACCCCGAGCCCGACGGTGCGCTGCTCGCCAAGTGGCTGGACATGGGCGGGCGGTCGGAGGCCGAGCAGGAAGGCGTGGACACCGAACGCTTCCTGGCCGAGACCTATGCGCAGGAGCCGTTCGCGCGCCAGCGCGCCGATGTGCTCGTCGCCACCGCGCTCCGGATGGCCGCGCACCCGAACCCCTAAGACCGCCCGTTACGCGCAACCCGGGCCGGTCCGGCCGCGGGCCCGCCCTCGCGAAAGTGTACATATCAGGCATATCCGCCACGTGCCCGCGGTCGATTCAGTGTCGTGGGACCCACGCTGCTCCACTAGCAACAGCTAGGGACCCACGACACTAAATGAGGGCCGGGAAGCGGCCGCGGCGGGGGTCGGCGGGTTAGGGTTCTTCGACGGAGCGGATGATCTTGCGGAGCAGCGAGGCGAGCTGGTTTTTCTCCTCCTCGGTCAGGCTCGCGCTGACGAACGCCTCGCCCTGGTTGAACGCGGGGAACAGCCGCTCGATCACGCCCACGCCCTTTGGCTCCAGGCTGACCAGCACCAGGCGGCCGTCCGCGTCGTGCGCCCGCCGCCGGGCTAGGCCCCGCTTCTCCAGCGTCTTCAGCACGCCGGTGAGCGTGCCCTTGGTGACGCCTGCCTCCGCGGCCAGGTGCCTGGTCTGCTGGTCGCCCCAGATCCACAGCACGAACAGCACCGTGAACGCGGCCCAGGACAGGTCCTCGTCCGCCAGGACCTTCTGCTCCATGTGGTGCCGGATCACGTTGGCCGCGCGGTAGATGTTGGATACCGCGGCCATCGCGGCGAAGTCGAGGTGCTGGTCACCGATCCGGCTGCGTATGTCGCGCTCGGCCCGCACGAGGTCGCTGGCGCTGCCAGCGGCGAGGCGACGGGGCATACCGCGATCGTACGTGCCGCGACCAGGTCAGCGCCCGCGAGGTGACCGGGCGCTCGCCGTCACAGGGAGTCGAATGCTATGGACGGCAGGTCGACCGCGGTGCCGCCGCAATCCACGGTGAGCACGGCCCCGCTCACGGCCGACGCGTGCCCACTGGCCAGGAACGCCACGACCGCGGCGACCTCCGCCGGCTCGGCGGGCTTGCGCAGCGGTACCTGCGCCGTGGCCAGCGCGTACGCGGCGTCCCGGTCCGGCAGGCCGTGCTGCGCGGCGAGCTGGTCCATCTCCTCGTCGGCCATGGGGGTGCGCACCCATCCTGGGCACACGGTGTTGACCCGGACGCCGAGCGGGCCATAGTCGCGGGTGATCGACCGGGCCAGGCCGATCACCGCGTGCTTGGCGGTCACGTAGCCCACGGACTCCGGCGTGGCAAACAGGCCGGCTATCGACGACACCACGACCACGCAGCCGCGCCGTTCGACGAGCTGCGGCAGGCACGCGCGGGCCGAGACCAGGCACGTGGTCAGGTTCGCGCGGATGTGCTGCGACCAGGCGTCGTCGGTGACGTCGCCCGCCGTCCCGGGCGCGGCCGTGCCCGCGTTCGCCACCAGGGCGTCGATGCCGCCGAACCGGGCAGTAGCCGCCTGCACCACCGCGGCCATGTCGGCGTCAGCCGCGGCGTCGGCCGGGACGGCCATGGCCCGGTCACCGAGCGCCGCTGCCACCTCGCGCAGCGGTTCCGGCCGCCGCCCGGCCAGCACGACCGCGGCGCCCTCGGCGACGAACCGCGCCGCCACGGCTGCGCCGATCCCGGTCCCCGCACCGGTGATCACCGCGACCTGGCCGTCCAGCCATCCAGCCGTTGCGTTCATCGTGAGCCTTTCCGGGTTCAGCCGCCGGCCAGCCGCTCGACACGCGCGTGCAGCTCGGTGACGAAGCTATCGCTCTCGGGCTTCATCAGCACGCTGCGCAGGATCCTCGCCCCGTCCCGGTCCGCGGCCACGCCCGGGTGGCGGCGGGCGAGCGCGTCGGCGGTCACCCGCAGCGTGCTCAGGTACACCGGGTGTGCCGGGTCGGCCATCCCGGCGGCCAGCATCCGCGCGCTGGCCTCGTCGATGGCGGACAGAGAGGGCGTGGTGGGCGCGGAGGGTGCGGAGGGCGCAGGAGGGCGCGGTGGGGAAATAACTCACGATGTCCAGCTCCGGCTGCTGGTATAGCTCCAGCAGCGCGGAGTCCGACAGCATCCGCGCCCAGTCAAGGGCGGCCCGGCGCCCGGCGGCCAGCACCCGGCCGAGCCCGTCCGGCGTGGGCGGCAGGAGCTGGAACGTCAGCCACAGCGCCGCCGCCGCCGCCCCGGCCCGCGAGCACTCCAGGCTGATCTCGCCGAGGTGCAGCTCGTCCGACGTGAAGTACGTGTACGGCGAGTCGTGCAGGTAGAAGCGGCCCACGTCGGGATCGGCGAATAGCACCGCGCCGCATCCGTAAGGCTGCAGCCCGTGCTTGTGCGGGTCGACGACCACGGAATCGCACTGCGCGATGGCCTGCCACGGCGCCGCGTCGATGCCGAGGTCACCGCGGCCGGCGAGCAGGGTGAAGAAGCCGCCGTACGCCGCGTCCACGTGCACCCGTACCCCGTGGGCCCTGGCGATCGCGAGCACCTCGTGCACCGGGTCGACGGCGCCGAGGCCGGTCGTTCCGGCGGTCGCGACCACGGTCCCGATGCCGCCCCCGCCCAGCAGCGAGTCGAGCGCGCCGAGATCCAGCCGCCCCGCGCCGTCCACGGCCACGGCGGTTCCCGGCATGCCGAGCACGCCGCACATCCGGGAGTGCGTGTAGTGCGCCTCGCCGCTGTAGGCGATGCCGCGGCCGGGATGCAGCTCGCGGGCGACGTAGAGCGCCTCCAGGTTCGCCACGGTGCCGCTGGTCGTCAGGTGACCGAGGTGCGCAGGAAGGCCGAACATCTGGGCCAGCTGCGCCACGGCCTCCTTCTCCATGCGCGCGGTCGCTGGGCCGCCGTCCAGCGCGTGGTTGTTGGGGTTGACCAGCATCGCGGTGAGGTAGCCGACGATTGCGGCGGGATGCGGCGGCTTGAGCATCTGCCCGGCATAAGACGGATGGAAGAACGGGTAGTTCTCCCTCAGTCGGCCGGTAAAGGCGCCGAACGCCGTGGCGAACTGCTCGTCGCTGATCTGCAGCGAGGCGTCCGGCTGGAATGGCCCGAACGTCTCCTGCCAGTCCTCGACCGCGTCAACACCGCTGGTCAGCCAGCGCCGGATGTCCATGTGTCACATCTCCCGATTCAATCCTTCGTGGATTCTGCCGCATACAGGACCATCGCGAGCATGCGACGCTGGTGACCCATGGAGCACTACATCCTGACGCTGCGCTGCGCCGACCAGCCCGGGATCGTCCGTTCCCTCGCCGAGGGCATCGTCCAGGCCAAGGGCAACATCACCGGAGCGCCCAGTTCTCCGACCCGCCCACCGGCCTGTTCTGCTTGCGGACGTCGTTCGAGAGCCCCGAGGAAGACATCGAGGCCATCAGGAGCCTGGTTGCCGGAGCGGTGCGCCGGTTCCAGCCGGTGCTCACCCTGCGCCGGGAGTCGAGCCGCCGCAGGGTGCTGGTGATGGCCTCCAGGTTCGATCACTGCGTGCGCGACCTGCTATACCGCTGGGACATCGGGGAACTGCCGGCAGACGTGCGGCTCGTGGTGTCCAACCACGAGACCTGCCGGCCGATCGCCGAGCGGTACGGGCTTCCCTACCACCACATCCCGGTGACCGCGGCGACCAAGCCGGAGGCCGAGCGGAGGCTGTTTGCCCTGGTCGCCGACTACGAGATCGACGTGGTCGTGCTCGCCAGGTACATGCAGGTCCTGTCCGACGAGGCATGCCGCAGGCTGGAAGGACGCGCGATCAACATCCGCCACTCCTTCCTGCCGGGTTCAGGGGCGCCCGGCCCTACCACCAGGCCTACGAACGCGGCGTGAAGCTCATCGGGGCCACCGCCCACTTCGTCACCCCGGACCTCGACGAGGGGCCGATCATCGAGCAGGACGTCGCCAGGGTGGGGCACGGTCACACGCCGGAGGAACTCGTGGCCATCGGCCGTGACGTCGAGCGGCTGGTGCTGGCCCGCGCCGTGCGCCTCTACGCGGAGGACCGGGTGCTGCTGGTCGGCGCGCGCACCGTGGTCTTCGGCTGAGCCTCAGCCCTCACCGACGGCCACGTCGTATAGCGCTGGTGCCCTCGGTGAAGCCGCTGCGACCGCTCAGGCGGTGAGCAGCCGGATCGGGTGCCCGTCGAGGAAGGCGAGGATGGCCTCGACCGCGCCGGAGTAGAAGGCCTGGTAGCTGCCTTCGGTGACGTAGCCGATATGCGGGGTGAGCAGGGTTCTCGGCGCGGTGCGCAGCGGGTGGTCGGGCGGCAGCGGCTCGGCGTCGAACACGTCAAGGCCGGCCCCGGCGATGCTCCCGGCGCGCAGCGCGCCGATCAGCGCGGCCTCGTCGACGATCGGTCCGCGCGAGGTGTTGACGAGAAAGGCGGTCGGCTTGAGCAGCGCGAGGTCGGCGGCGCCGATCAGTCCCCTGGTGCGCTCGCTGAGCCTGAGGTGGATGGTCACGACGTCGGCGCTGCGCAGCAGGGTCTGCTTGTCTACCGCCTCGACACCGGCCGCCGCCGCCGCCGCGGGGTCGAGGTTCTGGCTCCACGCGATCACGCGCATGCCGAATGCCTGGCCGACGGTGGCCACCCGCTTGCCCAGGTTCCCGAGGCCGATCACGCCGAGCACGGCGCCGGCCAGGTCCATGCCGACCGTCCGCCCCCACAGCCCGGTGCGGATCCCGGCGTCCTCGGCCGCGACGTGCCGCGCCAGGCCGAGGATCAGCGCCCAGGTCAGCTCCGCGGCAGGCTGCGGCCTGCCGCCCGTGCCGGACACCGTGATGCCGAGTTCCTTGGCCGCGCCGACGTCGATGTGGGCGGTGCCCATACCGGTGCTGACCAGCAGCCGCAGCCGGGGCAGCCGCTCCAGGACCTCGCGCGGGAAGCGGGTCCGCTCGCGCATCGCCACCACAACGTCGAAGGGCTCAAGCCGCTCGGCGAGCGCGTCGAGGCCGACCACGTGGTCGGTGAAGACCGTGACCTCTGCGGCGTCACCGAGCTCACTCCACGGCCCGAATTCGCGCGCGGCGTTCTGATAGTCGTCGAGCACCCCAACCTGGAGCGTGGTCTCGGTCATGAATTCCTCAAGTTTGGGGCCTGCGGGGGCAGAGCCCTCGCAGATTCGGCAACCCTTACGGCACAAAGTAACGGTCGAGCAGGCCGTTGCGGAACTTGCCGGCCGGGTCGTAGCAGCGCATCAACTGCCGGAAGTCGTCGAGCCGCGGGTACAGCCCGGGCATGGCCTCTGGCCCGGTGCGGAACAGCTTCCCCCAATGCGGCCTGGCATGCATAGGCGCCAGGCGCTCTTCGATCTCGCCAAGGACCGGCTTGACCGCGGCCCAGTCCTTGATCCAGGTGAAGTGGAACGCGACCGAGTCCCGCCGGTAGCTCGGGCTCAGCCACAACTCATCAGCGGCGATCGTGCGGATCTCGCAGATCCGCAGCACGGGAGCGATCAGGCCGGCGATCGGCCGCAGCGCCTGCAGCCCCTCGATCGCGGATCCGCGCGGCAGCAGATACTCGGACTGCAACTCGTCCCCGGAGCTCGGGGCGAGCTCCGGTCGGAAGTGGGGCAGCCGCTCGTGCCAGGGCCCCGGCGCGCCCCGCTGCTCGGTGCACTGGGCCGGGTCCATCCCGGGCACTGGATTCCGTGGACCGTCAGCCAGGCGCCCGCCCATCCACCAAGGCTCGGGTGTCCACGAGTCCGTGACGTCCGTCCGGCGCTTAAGCCAGGCCTGGCGGATCCGCGGGCCGCGCCAGTCGGTGAACAGGCTCACGCTGTACGCGCTGCCGGCGATCTCGTCAAAGTGCTCGGTCACCTGCTCCAGAGGCAGGTCGTCGTAGACGTACTGACGGACTTCGAACGCGCGAAGCGTGTCCAGCGTCATCCGGGTGACGATGCCGAGCGCGCCGAGACCGACCACGGTGCCGGAAAAACGTTCCGGGTCGCCGTCGCGGGTCACGGTCACCAGGTCGCCGTCGGCGGTGACCATCTCGACGGCCGACACCACGGTCGCGAGGTTGCCGTTGCGTTCGCCGGAGCCGTGCGTGCCGGTGGCGCAGGCACCGGCCACCGAGATGTGCGGCAGCGACGCCAGATTGTGCAGGGCCCGGCCCGCAGCGTTCAGCTCCGCGGCCAGCTCGCCGTAGGCCAGGCCGCCGCCGACGCTGACGGACGCGTTCGCGGTGTCGACCTCGATCACCCGGGGCAGGCCGGCCAGGGAAACGAGATCGCCGGGCGTATCGGCGAGCGTGTTGAACGAATGGCCGGTGCCGAGCGTCCGGACCTGACGGCCGCTCGCCACCAGCTGCTGCAGCTCGGGTACTGACGCAGGCCGGTGAAACCGCCTGGCGCTGAACACGACGTTGCCCGCCCAGTTCGTTCGCCGCGCGCCGTGATCACGAGTGTCCGGCTGTCCGGTCTCCTGCATGCCACGATGGTGTCATGGCCAACGTTGCCCCGCTGCTGCCCGGCGACCCTCAGTGGCTGGGGGGCTACCGGCTGATCGGCCGGCTCGGCGAGGGCGGCCAGGGAACGGTTTACCTCGGCCAGCCACAGTCCGGCCAGCCGGTCGCGGTCAAGCTGCTGCGCGCCGAGTGGACCAGGGATCCGGTGGCCCGTGCGCGCTTTGCCCGCGAGGTCGCCGCGGTCGGAAAGGTCGCCCCGTTCTGCACAGCCCGCATCCTTGACGCCCGTGTCGAGGGTGATCAGCCGTTCGTGGTCAGCGAGTTCATCGACGGGCCGTCCCTGCAAGCGGTGGTCGCGAGGCACGGGCCGCTGTCCGGGTCGGCCCTTGACCGGCTCGCGGTCGCCACCGCCACCGCGCTGTCAGCGATTCACCAGGCGGGCGTGATCCACCGCGACCTCAAGCCGGGCAACGTGCTGCTCGGCCCGGACGGGGTGCGCGTCATCGACTTCGGCATCGCCCGCTCGGCCGACGCGTCGGCGACGCTCACCAGCCAGCTGTTCGGCACGCCCGGGTACATGGCGCCCGAGGTGGTGCGCGGCGAGCCAGCCGGCCCGGCGGCCGACGTTTTTGCCTGGGCCGCGACGATCACTTTTGCCGCGACCGGGAACCCGCCGTTTCACGGGCCGAACATGGCCGCGACCATCTACCAGCTCACCAATGGCGAGCCGGACCTGGGCGTGCTTTCCGGGCATCTGCGCGGCATCGTTGCGGAGTGCGTGGCGAAGGACCCGGCGGCCCGCCCAACAGCGGTCGACCTGCTCATGCGGCTGATGCAGTACTCAGAGCACGACGACGTCGCCACGCAGGCGCCCGTGTTCTTGCAGGCACCGCTGCAAACCGCTCCGATGACCGACCAGTACGTGCAGGGGCCCGACACATACGCGGAGGGGCCCGGGCCCTACGCGCAGGGGCCCGGCCAGTACGCGCCGTGGCCAGGACCGTACGGGCAGGCGCCAGGCCCGTACGCACACGTCCCGGCCACCGAGGCGATGCCCGCGTCGGGCGACGACCGGCGGGGGCGCGCGGTCGCCTGGTGGGCCGCGGCGATCGCAGGGCTGGTGGTGCTCTGCGTTCTAGGCGGTCTGCTTGTGCCGCGACTGCTCGCTGGCCCGTCACCGGACGCCACGCCTCCGGCGCATCCGTCGGGCGGGCCGGGCACGGCGGGGCACGGCCGCTCGCCGTCGGTCTCGGCACAGACCCCGGCGGACGCGATCCCGGCCAGGTTCGCCGGGACCTGGAGCGGCGAGGCCCGGCAGAAGAAAGGCGTGATCACGCAGTGGCCGGCGACCCTGGTGCTGCCGGAGGGCGCCACCAAGGGCACGTTCTCGATCCCCACGATCCCCTGCTCAGCGACGGTCACGGTCACGCAAGTGACCAAGGTGAGGATCCTGCTGAGCGAGACGGTCAACTCGAACCCGTCGGGCAACTGCGCCGCCTCCGGGGTCATCAGCATCAGCCTGGCCGGCGCCGAAGCGGGAACGGCCAGGATGTTCTGGCGGGACGCCACAGATCACAGCAACATCGCGACCGGCACCCTCATCCGGGGCGGCTGACGGCGCGCCGTGGCCTAATCGGGCCCGGGCCGAATCGGCGTGCCGCGAGCCGTGGCCTAATCGGGCCCGGGCCGAATCGGCGCGCCGCGAGCGAATCGGGGCCGGCGGGGGCGCATCAGTGGGGCCGCACCGGGTAGGCAGGCGATATGGCCAGATTGTGGCGGAAGACGCGGCGCCCGCGGCCCACCGGACCGCGGGTCATCGTCGTCGGGATGGGGTTCGCCGGGCTGGCGACGGTGCGCGGGCTGAGCCAGGCGCGGATGCGGGTCACGCTGGTCGACCGCAACATCTACAGCACCTTCCAGCCGCTGCTCTACCAGGTGGCGACCGGGGGACTGAACCCGAGCGACGTCGCGTACCCGCTCCGCGGGTTCGCGCACAAGTACGGTGCCCGCTTCCTGCACGGCGAGCTCGCCGGGATCGACGCCGCCGCCCAGGCGGTCACCCTGACCAGCGGCGAGAAGCTCGCCTACGACTACCTGGTCCTCGGAACCGGCGTGGCGGCGGCGTATTACGGGGTCACCGGGGCCGACAAGCACAGCTACGCGCTGTACACGCGCCACGACGCGATCGCGCTGCGGGACACGATCATGGCCGGCCTGGAGCGGCTCAGCGGCGGCGGCCGGGGGGATGAGGCGTCGATCACGGTCGTGGGCGGCGGCGCGACCGGCGTTGAGCTGGCCGGGACCCTGGCCGAGCTGCGCAACATCGCGCTGGCGACAGCGTTCCCGGACATCGACCGCTCCCGGGTGCACATCAAGCTGGTCGAGCAGGCCCCGGCGCTGCTGACGCCGTACGTTCCCTCGCTGCGCGAGTACGCCCGCCGGCAGCTGCTCGCCCGGGGAATCGAGGTCCGGCTCAACGCGACGATCAGCGAAATCACCAATGACCAGGTCGTGCTGTCCGACGGCGAGCGGCTGCACAGCGACGTGACCGTGTGGGCGGCAGGCATCACCGGGCCCGAGCAGGTGAAGAACTGGGGCCTGCCGCAGGGGCGCGGCGGGCGCATCGAGGTCGGGCCGGACCTGCGGGTGCACGGGCACGACCGCATCTTCGCGATCGGCGACATCGCGCTGTCCGATGGCCAGCCGCTGCCGCAGCTGGCCCAGCCCGCGCTGCAGATGGGCAGGTTCGCCGCCCAGCAGATCGCGCGGCTGGAAGCCGGGCAGCCGCTGCAGCGGTTCGAGTACCACGACAAGGGGATCATGGCCACGGTCGGGCGCCGCTCGGCGGTCGTGCAGCTGCCCTACCACGTGCGCGTCCGCGGCACGCTGGCCTGGTTCGCCTGGCTCGGCCTGCACCTGATTACGCTGCTCGGCAACCGGAACCGGCTGACCGCGCTGGTCAACCTCGCGTACCGGTACCTGAGCTGGGGACACGGCGGTTCGGTCATCGTCGACGGCGACCCGCCCGCGCTCTGAGCCGCTGTCGGCGGTCGGCGAACGCGGAAACAAATGGTAGCGGGCCCGCCGAAGTAGGCATTATCGTCGCGTATGTTCGCCTAACCGCCGCAGGAGGCCCTCAGCCGAAGGCAGGCGCCGATGTCTCAATTCACCGGGGTGCGAACCACGCTCCGCGACACGCGGACCCTAGGCATGCGCCGTGTGCACGCCGTGGCGGTGGGCTGACGGTGGCCGGGCGCGACCTCGAGCGGTGCGCCGAGCTGACCCAGACAGCCGCGGGGATGCAGCAGCGTGGGCGCCTCGA
Source organism: uncultured Actinomycetota bacterium (assembly GCA_963778075.1). GTDB lineage: Bacteria > Actinomycetota > Actinomycetes > Streptosporangiales > Streptosporangiaceae > JASHPR01. Next base: position 404,773 of record CAVZTJ010000004.1, read on the forward strand.
CCCGGCGCTCATCTTCTATAACGAAGCGCTCGACATCGCGGAGCGGCTGATCCGCGATGACCCCGCCGACGACCGGGCCATCCGCCAGCGGGGGAGCATCCTCTACCAGTTAGGGTCCCTGCACATCGACGCGGACCGCTGGAACGTGGCCGTTACCGTGCTCGAGGACGCCGAGAAGACCTACCGCGGCCTGGCCGGGCGCGGCGCAGCCGGCGTCGAGACGCTGATCGCGGACGTCAAGGCGCGCCGGGCCCGGGCCAGGATGCTCGGCGGGCGGGGAGCCTCAGCGGTCCTCGAGGTCGACGAGGCGGTCTCGTACCACCGCGGCCTGCCCGCGAGCCAGCAGACCGCGGCGCGGTCCCTCGACCTGGCCCGCATCCTCACGTCCAACGCCGTGATCCTGGACCGGTTCGGCGACCCCGACCTCGCCGTGGCCTCGGCCGACCGCGCGATCCGGCTGTTCACGTCCCTGGCCGACGCCATCAACGCGGCGCCCGACCTCGACTTCCGGTTCGGGGATCTCCTGGCCGTCGCGGACATCGCGGCGCGGATCCACTCGGCGTCCGGGCGGCTTGACCGGGCACTCGAGGCCGATGACCTCGCCGTCCATGCGGCGCGCGCTCTGGCGACCGCCAGCGGCTCGGCGAGCGATGCCACGGCCCTGGCCGTCAGGCTCACCCGCAAGGGGCTGCACCTCAGGGCCGCCGGCCGGCCGGAACGGCGGGAGGAGGCCACCGCCTGCGTGACCGAGGGGAGTGCCCTGGACGCGGCGGCCGCGCTGCAGGCCACAGCGGAATGGGAACAGGCGAGGAACGAGGGGCCGCCGCTCACCCTGGCCATGGCGCTGGAGGACGCCGAGCTCACCCTGGGCCGGGGGAGCGTGCGGTCGGAACTGCTCGATGCCGTCACCGCCCCGGCCAAGGGATACGACGGCTTGAGCCCGTCGGGCCGCTGCTCCGAGGAGGCCGCGCGAATGCACGCGGACGAGCTGAGCGGGATCGCGGTCGACCTGCTGCCCAAGTCCCCGGTCTCAGGGCTGTGCATCGGGCTCGAGGCGCACTACCTGTTTGCCGTCGGCACCCGGCACGATGCTCCGGTCGTACGGCACCAGTTCGACTCGTCGGGCATCCCGTGGGCGCGGCTGCTGCTGGGCTGCTGCGATGTGCTTGACAGCATGAAGGAGGAATGGGCGCTGCCGCTCGCCCTCGACCTGGCGTCGTGGAACTTCGGGGTGATCGTCCAGCTGCAGCCGTTCGTGATGAACGTGCAGCGGTACCTGAAGACCGGCAAGCCGCTCCCCGGAAACCTCGACACCAGCGTGGTCGAGCTCGTCCGCGACTGCCTGGCCCTGCACGCCGCGCTGCACCTGCGCAACGGCGATGACGAAGCCGCGCAGCAGATCAGGCAGGTCGCGAAGCTGCTCGGCAGCGAAATCTAGCTAGCGCTTGCGGCCGACACCGGCCCAGGCCATGGTCGGGGCCCTGGCCTCCTCCGGGCTGTCCGCAGGTCTGCACGCCGCGTCAGAGGCCGATCTGTCCGCGGCGCAACGCGTCCCGTCAGGCACCGCTGCGTGCTCAGCCCGCTTCCATTCTCCGCTTTAGCGTGATCATGTTGTCCGGCATTTCCTTGCGTGCTTCGGGTCGGACCATCAGCGGTACCAGGATCTTGCCAATGCCGTGACCGGTGAAGTCGACGGTGATAGTCAGCCGGGAGCGAGAATCGGTCACGGGCTCGACGAGGACGTCGACGGCCGCCCGGATCGGGCCGTCTAGGCCCCGCACGCCCCAGGCCTTGGGCGGGTCGATGTGCACCAGCTCGGACGTGGAGGGGCGGTTGGCGCCGCCAATGCGCCGCGTTGTCACGCATTTCGCACCGACGGCCGGCGCCTGGGTGCCGTCGCCCGGGCCGTCCATGTGCCCGCCGACCACGCCCTTCTGCCACTCGCTGAACCGGGCGGGGTCGGTGGCGTACGCGAAGACCTCCTCCGCCGGGCGGTCGATTTCGGCACTGGTGACTATCGGCGGCATGTCAGCTGGCTTCCTTCACCAGGGCGGCGTACCGGTCCAGGTACAGCGGCCAGCCCTGCGGCCCGTCCACGCCGTTGGTGATCGCTTCCCATCCCTGGCCGTGCCGGTCGAGGTGGCGGTGCTCCAGTTCCACCCGCGTGCGGGTCGGTGACTCGGCATAGAACCGCACCTCGACCTCACTGGTCTGAGCCTGATCCGTCTCGATCGTCCACCGGGGGCTGATGTCCCAGCTGAACACCACCCGGTCAGGCGGGTCGAAGGCCAGGATCCGCGCCCACCGGCACTCGCTGCCATCCGCTGCCCGGTCCACGATGCTGCCGCCGACCCGGGGCTCGAACACCGTCTCGGCGATCGGCGTCCCGAGCATGTTGTGCTCCGGCGGCTTGAAGTCACCGAACCGGTCAGTGAACACCGTGAAAGCACGCTCGATCGGCGCGTCAACCACGATCGACTTGTGGACTGTCGGTGCGTCGGCCTGAGCCATCACGTCTCCCTGGTATCTGTGTCGGGCGCCTGCGCGGCCTCGGCGTACCCGGCCAGCGCCCGCTGCCAATACGTGCCGAGCTGATCTCGCAGCGCCGCCAGAGCGACCGGGTTGAGCCGGTAGATCCGGCGCGTCCCCTCCGCCACGTCCTGCACCAGCCCGGCGTCCTTGAGGATCTTCAGATGCTGCGACACCGCAGACCGGGTCACCGGCAGCCCAGCCGCCAGTTTCCCCACCGCTTGGGGCCCCTCAGCCAGGCGGGCCACGATGGCCAGGCGCGTGCCGTCGGCCAGCGCACCCCACCGGTCAGCATCTCGGTTAGCATCCACTAACCGTTAGAATTATCTAACCAATGCGGTTCTGTCAAGGTACGGTGCCTGGCCGGATTGTCGGCGTCGGCCCGCGGGCGGTCAGGCTGAATAGAGCCTGGCCGCGCGGCGCGCCGCATAGGCGCCGAGCCCGATGGCCAGCGCGGCTCCCACCACCACGGCGCGAGTCAGCTCTCCGGCGTGCGACGCGGCGAGCGCGCTGGGCAGCAGCACGGCCAGTGGCACTACCGCGAGCAGCGGCCCCAGGATGAGCCAGAACAGGACGAGGATCGCGGCGCTGTTGCCCACCGGGGTCTCGAACCCGCCGAACAGGTCCGGCATGAACCGCGGCCGGAAGACGTTCACCAGCGCGCCGGTCACCAGCACCGGGACGGTCACGGCCAGCAGGGCGATCAGCCCGGGGTTGCCGGTCGCGACGGCAACCGCGGCGACCGGCACAGCGGCGACGACGAACAGGACCAGGCACGGCACGATCGCGTGCCACCAGGCCAGCGACTCGAACCGGAACGGCAGGGCCGCCGAGCGGCGGGTGTCCTCGGCGTCCAGCCTGGCTCCCTCGCAGAGCCAGGCGGCGGCCAGGTAGCCGAGGGCGAGCCCACTGCCCACCGCCACCACGGATACCTGCCCAGCATGGCCGGCCACGGCTATCAGGCCCACCGCCGCCAGCGCCAGCGCGGCCGCGCCAAGCAGCCGGGCCGGCGCCCTGGCCACCGCGAGCAGGTCACGCCAGGGCAGCACGAGCTCGCGCCGACGCGGCGGGCGGAGCCGGAACCAGATCCGGCGCGACCCGGCGGCGTCGCCGTAGGCCAGCGCGACGCCGCGGGTATCCATGTTCAGCACGGCCGCGGACATGGCGCCCAACGCGGCGGCCCGGATCCGCAGCGCGGCGCCGGGGATTCCGGCGGCGGCGCGTTCCGCCCAGAAAAGCACCACCATCGCGGCCACGGCGAGCAGGACCGTGGACAGCTGCCACAGCGGCGCCGAGCCTCCGGAGAGCGCGATCATGCCCTGCGTCGTCCAGCCCCACGGCCCGGACCAGATCGCGACGTCGGCCACCGCCGCCGGCAGCCGGCCGAGCGCGGCCCACGCGGCCAGGCCGCCGAGCACCGCGACCAGGGCGGCGACGGCCGGGGTGGCCCGACGCAGCCAGCGCCAGCTGGCCGGGTAGCGCTCGATCAGCCCGGCCGCGCCGGTGCCCAGGATGAACAGCAGCGCCGTCGACAGCATCGCGGCGCCGGCCAGGCGCAGCACGTGGCCGACGCTGTGGCCGCCGAGCCCGAGGCTGACCAGGGCAGCGGCCGGGACGATGCCGACGGCAACCCCGCCCAGCGTGGCCAGCATCACCGAAACGTGGAACCTCGGGCGCAGCAGCCGCCCGCGGTCGACCGGGGTGTCCAGCAGCCAGTCCACGGCGGGCTGCTGCAGGGTGACAGGGCCGCGCCAGAGCGCGTCGCGCACCAGCACCAGGAGCAGCAGGAGCGCGAGCGCGGTCAGGCCGTACGGCGCGGCGTGCAGCACGTGCGGGGTCTGCGCAGTGGGCAGCGGCGGATGCCGGATGTCGTGGGCCGTGGCAGCGATCCGCGAGCCGCCGTAAAGGGCCACGGTGAGCACGACCAGGTAGATCCAGTACGCGGTGTTGGCCGCCCGCTGACGCGCCCGCGCCCGGCGCAGCTCCCGCAGCAGCGAGATCGTCGGGCCGGTGCTGTCGGGTACGGCAATGGCCTCGCGGGTGACCGTCACTGGGCCGCGGCCGGCGTACATAACGTGGCCGCTGCTTGGGGCGTCGCGGCCAGCCGCGATGCGCAGCAGCGTCGACTTTCCCGACCCGTTCGCGCCCATGACCGCGACGCACTGCGCGGCGGCGACCGACACGTCGATCGGGCTGAGCGCGAGGCGCTCGCCGTAGCTGCGGCTGACGCCGGTGAGCGCGAGCAGCGGAGGTTGGGTCGCATCCGGCACGATCGTCAGTTCACCACACCCGCCCGCATGCCGCGCTGCCCCGGTCTGAACCAGCGCGCGGCGGCAACGTCTGGGCTGTCGGGCAGGACAGCGGCACCCCGCTCCGGCCAGCATCCCCTACAGCGCGTTCGGGCACATCCAGGTGTTCTCGGCCGCTGACGCGTGGGCTGTCGGGACGGCCCCCCGACGCGACGGCACAGGTTCTGTGGTCGCGGCGGTGAGCTGGGACGGCAGTACGTGGACAACAACGGCAATTCCGTCCGGTGTTAACGTGATCACGGCTCACGCTGTTGTTTCTCCCGGCCACGTCTGGTTCGCTGGCTATTACTACCCGTCGAACGCCGTTACCGCGCCGGCGGTGCTGAGCACGACGTCCGGCTGACCGCAGCCGCCGACGTCGCAAGACGCGGCGCCGCCCCGGGGTCCCCACACCCGGGGCGGCGCCGTCCCTGATCGGCTGTGCCTGAAAGCGCATGATGCCGTACGGTCTAGGCCCATGACCGATCCAATCGCCCCCGCTGACCCGGACGTCGTGCTGCGGGCGCAGAACGTGGACCTGGTCCGCGATGGCAAGCTGATCCTGGACCGGATCAGCGTCACGGTCAGGGCGGGGGAGCACTGGGCGCTGCTCGGGCCGAACGGCGCGGGCAAGAGCACCCTGCTGAACATCATGGCCACCTACGCGCACCCGACGCGCGGGCAGATGGACATCCTCGGCCACCGGCTCGGGCGGGTCAACGTGTTCAGCCTGCGGCCGTGGATCGGCCACATCACCCCGAACCACCGGGTGGAGCCGGCCCGTACCGTCCGCCAGGTAGTGCTCACCGGCGTCACCGGCACGATCGAGCTCCCGCAGTACTGGGTGCCAGGCGCGGCCGACGCGTCCCGCACCGAGGAGCTGATCGACCTGATGGGCCTGAAGGGCCTGGCCAGCGCGCGCTGGCGGACGCTGTCCCAAGGGGAGCGCGGCCGTACGCTGATCGCACGGGCGCTGATGGCCGAGCCCCGGCTGCTGCTGCTCGACGAGCCGGCCGCCGGCCTTGACGTGGCCGGACGCGAGCAGCTGCTGGCCAGCATCGACGAGCTGCGCGAGCGTCGGCCGACGCTGGCCACCGTGCTGGTCACGCACCACCTGGAGGAGCTCCCGGCGACCACGTCGCACGCGATCCTGCTACGTGCCGGGCAGCTCCTGGCCACCGGGCCGGTCGTCGATGTGCTCACGACCGAGCTGGTCAGCGCGTGCTTCGATTATCCGGTCGCGATCGCCAGGCACGCCGGCCGCTGGGCGTCCATCGCCGGGACCGTCTGGTAGATCGCAAAGCCGCCCGTCTGGGTCAGCCCGGCTGGATGGCTCCCTGAGGGTGTCAGAAGCCGATCGCTTCGCGGAGCAGCAGGACGGTGCCGCGCCCAGGATGCGGTTCTGCGTTGAGGATGAGCACGCGGTTGACGGCGCTGGGCCCCCCGTAGACCTTCATGGCGCGGTGGTTCTCCAGCGGGAGGCAGTGGTCTTCGACGCGGCGCAGCGCTGTGGCCAGGTCGGGCACCACTTTCTGCGCCCCGACGACCCAGATCGCGCGGAGGACCCGCCGGCGTAGCCGGGTAGCTGGCTTCCGCTGGCCGAGGCGATCACCAGGGAGCCGGTTTCGGTGACCGCGGCGACGCTGCCCACGATGACGTCGGCCGTACCCCGGCGGCCTGCCGTCAGCTGGCCTGTTCGGCGCGGCGGCGCATCCGCGCCTCACGGGCTCACGCGACCCCGGCAGCTCGGCAGGCCGGCATCGTCCGCGACTTCAAGCGGGCTGGGCGGCGAAGGACATCGACGCCCTCATCGGCCTGCCTCGATCGGCTGCCTGGCGACCGCTGACGGCTCGCGCCCGGCGAATAGCCAGCCGCTGGCCGCGGCGATCAGCGGCAGCCCGACCAGCAGGATCAGCACGTCGGCCAGCGGCACGTCACCGAACATGACGGACAGGCTGCTGCGGGCCCAGGCCAGCCCGGCGATCACCGCGCCTGCCATGCCAAGGACGGCGCCGAGCAGGCCGAGCGCTGCGGCGGTCGCGGCAGTGATCATCCGCCTGGTCGCGCCACTGGCGCCGGTCGCGGTGAGCGTGCGCAGATCCTGCGCGGCCTCGCTGCGGATCAGGCCGACCGACATGGCCAGCACGCCGAGCGCGATCACGATGCCGAGCACGGTGGCGCCGTCGGCGATCTCACCGGGCCCGACCGAGGCCGACTCGGTCTCGACCGTCGCCCCGCGGGCGAGGGCGAATTGCCGCGCGGCGCTGAGCTGCGAGGCGGTGAGCGGGGCGGGTGCCTGGATCAGCCACCCGGCCAGCTGAGTCTGCAGCCGGTATTTGCTCACCGCGTGTTCGGTCACCACTGTGTTCGGCGCGGAGGTGCCACTCGGCAGGCTGCTGAGCGTCTGCATCCCTGGGTTGGCAAGGCAGCCGCCGCTCAGCGTGCAGCTCGGCAGCACCCTGTCTTTGTGCACGAAGCCGCCGGGACCTTGCTGGAGGCCGTAGTTTCCCCAGGCCAGCACCATGTGCGGCAGGCTGGCCATGCCGGGCCGCATGGTGAGGACGTCGGTGCCGGGAGCGATCTGGCCCGGCGTGATCCCGTACGTGGCGAGCAGCTGCGGGGTAGCCACGTACACGCTGCCGGTGAAGTCCTTGTGGGCCTGCGCACCCACCTGATGCAGCGTGGCCATTACGGATTCCAGTCGCACCGCGGACCGCGCATGCAGGCGAGCGGCGAGACTGCCGATGTTCCTGCTCACGTCCGCGATCTGGGTGCTGCCGAGCGGCGTCGCGCTCGGGGCGCCCTGCGGAGCCATCGCGTAGACGATCACCTGGCTGCTGGACAGGTTGGGACCGGTCCAGGCGAGCACGTTCTCGAACTGGGTGCTGGCGACGACGCAGATGCCCGTGGCCAGGAACACGGCGAACGTGGTCGCCGCCAGCGCGGCACCGGACCGGGCCCGGTAGCGGACCAGGTCGCGCAGCGCGATCCGGATCGCGACCGGCAGCCGTGAGCTGGCCCTCAGCACGCTGATGGCCGGCGGGGCGAGCAGGACGATACCAATGACGACCGCGATCAGGCCCGCCACCAAGTGCAGCGCGGGACTGCCGCCGTTGCCGCTCGCCCCGGCCAGCCCGTCGGCGGTCGCCAGGCACGCGACGCCGACCGCGAACACGATGACGCCAGGCAGGACCGTGCGGTGCACCGCCTTCGGCGGAGCAGGATGGCCGGACAGCGCTGCCACGACCGGCACCGCGGCCATCGTCTTAGCCGGGCGGCGGGACGCCAGCACCGACGTCGCGATCGCGAACCCGACCCCGAGCGCGAACGCCCACCACGGCAGGTTCGCCGCGTCGACCACGTGGCCGGAAGCCCGCTGCAGCGTCGGCGTGTAAGCGAACCAGGCGGCGAAGCCGAGCGCCGCCCCGGCCAGCGCGCCGGCCACCCCGACGGCCAGGCCGTTGACCATCATGACCAGGCGAAGATTGCGTTCGGTCGCGCCGATCGCGCTGAGCATGCCAAGGGCCCGGAGCCTGCGCTGGGCCATCACGGAGAAGCCGGCAACCGACACCAAGCCGATGAACACCAGGCCCAGTAGTTCCACGAGCAGGACGGTCGTCGCTGGCGAGAACCTGCTCGCGCTGCCGGTGGGGAAGGACACGTTCGCCGTCGGGACACCGGGCAGTATTCCGTTGCCGCCGCTGACCGCCTGCTGCGCTCCTGCCGGGCCGAGCAGCATGATCACCTGGCTGGGATGCCGGATCTGGCCGGGGGTGACCAGCGCGAACTCGTCCGCCAGGTTGCTCGGGTTCTGCACGATGCCGGTCACCCGCCAGGCCGTCCCGGCCGCCCGCCAGGTGCCGCCGACATGCGTGCCGTACAGGGCCGCCACCTGACTGGTCAGCGCGACCTGGCCGGGCCCGGCCGGGTAGCTGCCGCTGACGAGGCCGAGCAGCGGGGCGTTATAGTGCCCGTGCGGGCTCTCGGCGCGAAGCTGCACCCGCTGGGTGGTGCCGGTGGTGATGTTCTGCTCCTCGATGAGATCGGCCGGACCCCACTGGTCCTGAACGGTGGCGATGTCGGCGGCCAGGTGCGGGTCGCTGCCGGGCAGCGTGACCGACGCCGCAGCGGTGCCGAGCGTCGGGTAGCTGGGGTTCGAGAGCTGGGAGTTCGTGACGACGCCGGCGCCCCAGATCGTCGCGGCGACCGCCACGGTGAGCAGGCCGAGGACGAGCAGCTGCTGGCGCCATTCGCGGCGGAACAGCCGCCAGCCCCAGCGGAACACCGCGCGGCGGGCGACGATGCCGCCGCCCGGGCCAGAGTCCAGGTCGGGCGGCTCGCGCAGGGCGGTGCTCACCGGGTCTCCCTGGGCATGAGCAGAGATTCGGGACCGGCCGGCCGGGTGGTGTGCCCGGTCATCCGGCCGTCGCGCAGCAGCACTATCCGGTCGGCCCAGGCGGCCAGCTGCGCGTCGTGGGTGACCACGACCGCGGCGACGCCGCGCTGGCACGCCTCGTGCAGCAGCCGCATCACCTCGGCGGCGTTCACCGAGTCCAGGGCGCCGGACGGCTCGTCAGCCAGCAGCAGCCGGCGGTCCCCGACCACGGCACGGGCGATCGCCACCCGCTGCCGTTCGCCGCCGGACAGCTGATCGGGGTACCACCGTGCCCGCCCGGCCACGCCCAGCGCTTCCAGCGCTGCCAGTCCGGCCGCGCGCGCCTTCGGCACCGCCACGCCGTCCAGTTCCAGCGGTAGCGCGGCATTCTCGGCGGCGGTCAGCCCGGGCAGCAGGTTGAAATCCTGGAACACATACCCGATCACCCGCCGCCGCAGCCGGGCCTTGCGGCCCCGCGGCATCCCGGCCAGCGCCATGCCGCAGATCAGCACCTCTCCGCTGGTGGGGTCTTCCAGGCTCCCGGCGATGGTTAGCAGGGTGGACTTGCCCGACCCGCTCGGTCCCATCACCGCGACCATTTCGCCGGCCCGCACCGACAGGTCCACCCCGGCAAGCGCCTGCACGCTGGCCGGCTCCTGTCCGTAGGTCTTCGACACCCCGCGCAGCTCCAGCACGTTCACCGCACCATCGCCGTCCGCGCCCCGTTCCGGCTGGTTCATCGTCTGGCCCCCAGGCGGCGAAGCTGCGGCACCGCAGCGGGGGCCGGGGATGGCCGGGGCGGCTCGGCGGCGGCCCGCGCCAGCCGCACCTGCGCGGCGTCCAGCCAGCGGATCACCGCGTCCAGCCGGAACAGCTCGGCGTCGACCATCAGCGCCAGGCTCAGGTCATCACGGGCCTCGCCCTCCTTCAGCCGGGTCCACTGCTGCATCAGCTCCAGCAGGTAAAGGCGGTGTGCCTGGATCACCTCATGCACGTCGGTGCCCGGCACCCGCGCCGCCACCAGTACCTTCATCACCAGCTCGTCGCGCGGTGGGGAGGTCAGGTCCGGCGGCGTGCGCAGCCAGTCGGCCAGCGCCTCCTCGCCCCGCGGGGTGATCCGGAACCGCTTCTGCGGCCCGTCCTGGCCGGTGCCGTCGGATTCGGCCAGCCCGTCGCGTTCGAGCCGGCCCAGCGTCTTGTACACCTGGCCGACGTTCAGCGGCCACACCTCGCCGGTTCCGGCCTCGAATTCCTCGCGCAGCTGCAGCCCGTACTTCGGCCCTTCGGACAGCAGCGCCAGCAGCGCATGCGGCACACTCATGAGATCACTATGCATGACATCATGCCCGGCATACTATTCGGCATACTCGTCGCGGCGCAAGGCAATATCGCGGCGCCAGATGTGTTACCGGCAGACGAAGGCGGCCAGGTCGCCGACGGTGCGGAAGCTGCCGTTGGTGTCGATGGCCGCCTGGACCTGCTCCTGGACGTCCGAGACAACCTAGCTAGAGGTCGATGACGACCTTGCCGTGCACGTGCCGGTCGGCCTGAAGCTCGACTGCGGCGCGGATCTGCTCGACCGGGAAGCTTGCCGCGATGGGCACGCGGAGCTGGCCCGCCGCGACGAGGCGAGCAATCTCCTCTATGGCGCCGGGGGCGGCATTAGCGCCGTTTGCCGGTGTGATTCCGTCGACCTGTGCAGCGATGGTGGTGATGCGCTCGTCCGGAACGCTAAGTTCTCGTGCCGCCTGCGCCGTCTCCGTCCCGTGTAGGTCGATGGCCGCAGTGACGCCGGCGGGAGCCAGGGCACGGAGCCGGTCGGCCAGGCCGTCGCCATAAGCGACCGGCTCGGCCCCGAGGGCCCGCAGGGCATCGGCCGACGTCGCCGATCCCGTCCCGATCACTCGCGCGCCCGCGAGGCGAGCGAGCTGCACGGCGAACACGCCGACCCCGCCGCCCGCGCCGCCAATGAGCAACGTGTCGCCTGGGCCGGGGTTGACAACGGCGAGCGCGGCAGCGGCTGCGCACCCCCCGATAGCAAGGATGGCGGCTGTGCGGTCGTCGACGCCGTCGGGGGTATGGTGCGCGTCGCCGCCCGCCGCGATGGTCCCTGCCACGTCTATTACTACGTAGTCGGCGACCGCGCGGGAGAGGGCGCCGCCGAACACTCGGTCGTCGGCCGCGAACTCGGTCACGCCGTCACCGACCTGGTCCACGACCCCGGCATAGTCGGTTCCGAACCCGGACGGCAGGCTCAAGCCGAATCGAGCGGCGGTCTCTGCGTCGGAGGTCATGAACCAGTCCATCGGGTTCAGTCCAGCCGCGGTAACTCGCACGCGGATCTGCCCCGAGCCGGCCTGCGGTGCGGGTACCTCGCGGAGGTTCAGGACTTCGGGGCCGCCGAATGACTCGAGCTGGACCGCCCGGCTCGTGGTCGCCGACGTGTTGACGCTCGGTTGCTGCATGCTCACATGTCTCCTTCGGCGGCGAATGAAGGCAAACCCTCGTCCCGGCCGCCTGCGGGATCTCTTGCTATGTTGCGTGCTCTTGGCTGGGCATGATGCCGTTGAGGGTGGTGTCGACGACGTCGCGCACGAAGCGCTCGCTCAGCGGGGCGTGGCCGTGCAGCAGGCGGTGGTAGAGCGGGCCGTACAGCATGTCGAGCGCCACCTCGATCTTCGTGTCGGCCGGGATCTCGCCGCGCTCGATCGCGGCCCGGAAGATGACGCGCGCCTGCTCGCGGCGGGGCTCGATGAACCTGGACCGGTAGATCTCGGCGAACTCCGGGTCGGTCTGCGCCTCGGTGACGAGCGCGCCGATCACGCGGCCGTACGGTCGGCTGCTGGCCAGCCGGACCCAGGGGCGCAGCAGCCCGAGCAGGTCACCGCGCAGGGTGCCGGTGCTGCGGGTGCGCGGCTGTACGGCCGCCCATCCGTTGTACAGCGCGTCGAGCGCAAGCGTCTCCTTGGTCGGCCACCAGCGGTAGATTGTGGCCTTGCTGACCCCGGCCCGCTCGGCGACGGCGTCCATGCTGACCGCGGACAGGCCACGCGCCAGCAGCAGCTCGGCTGCCGCCTCCAGGATCGCCAGCCGGGCCTTCTCGCTGCGCGGCCGACCCCGCCGCGGCGCCTCCGCCCTTGCTTCGTCGCTCTCCGCGGCCACTGGTCCCTCGCCCGCCGGGGCCAGTGGTCCCTTGCTTGCCGAAGCCAGTGGTCCCTCGCCTGCCGAAGCCAGTGGTCCCTCGCCTGCCGAAGCCAGTGGTCCCTCGCCTGCCGCGGCCGGTGGTCCCTCGCGTGCCGCGGCCGGTGGTCCCTCGCCCGCCTGCATAACCGAAACTATGCCACTAGTTTCTATGAACCGGTATCTCATGCGCCTCGGGAATGATCGAGGCCACCGCGTCGAGCGCCCGGTCGTCCCACGGGCCCTGGGCACTGACCAGAGCGTGGTCGATGCCGAGGCTGGCCAGTTCCCGCAGGTGGTCCACCAGCCGCCGCAGGTCGTCTTGGCCGCCGCCGAGGCCGGCGATGGTTGCCGTGGTCTTCTCTATTTCATCGTAGTCGCGCCCGACCTGCTCGCAGTGCTCCCTTAGCACGCGCAGCTTGGCGGGCAGCACGTCGGCGAAACGGTCCGGCATGTCGAACAGGTTGCAGGCGTCGCCGTACTGAGCGACCAGCCGGAGCGTGCGGCGCTCGCCGCTGCCGCCGATCAGGATCGGCATCCGCGGTGGTCGCGATCCGGGTGATGATCGGGCCGATCTGGTCGGGCGGGCACGCCCAGGAGAAGCTGGTGACGCCGATTCCGAGCTTCATGAGGCACTCCGCTAATGCTCAAGGGGATCGTTAGCCGAGCAAGGAAGCATATCATTAGCCGGCTTATACCGGCACGCCAAGTAGGCTGTTCGCACTATGTCCGAAGACCCCGCTGCCGCGTTCCAGCCGGCTTTCTGGTCGGCCAAGCGTGTGCTCGCGCGCGCCTCGGCGACGGCCTTCGCGCGGCATGGGGTGCATGAGGGTCAGCAGTACCTCCTGCGGACTCTGTGGGACGAGGACGGGCTGGCTCCCGGGGAGGTGGCCCGGCGGCTGGGCCTGGCCACGCCGACGGTGACCCGCGCGGCCGCGCGCATGGAGGCGGCCGGGCTGCTGCGCCGGGTGCCGCACGAGCGGGATCGTCGGCTGGTGCGGCTGTACCTGACCGACCGCGGCCGGGTCCTGGAGAAGGAGATCGGCCGCGAGATCGACAACCTCACCGAGCGCGCCCTGGCCTCGCTGGACCAGTCCGAGCGCGCCGCGCTCGTGCGCTACCTGAACAGCATCCGCGAGAACCTGTCCTGAACCGGGCCGGCGCGGCCAGTCGGCGGATGGATGAACCAAAAGACGCGCTGGAGGCCGTCAAACGGTTCATTCATAGCGGCATGCGCACCGGGTGTCAGCCCTGGGTCAGCGGAGGGCCGAACGCCGGGATGTTGCAGGTGGGGATCGTGCCGGTGCCCTGGAACGCGGTGACGTTCACGTCGTTGGCGGCATCGCCCTCGGGCCCGGCCGGGACGATGTTCGTGTTGTAGGTGTAGGCGTTCACGTACTCGGTCGGGCTCTCGCCGAGCGTCGGGCCCTCGTTGCCGTGGTTGCCGTCCTGGGTGACGTTGTCCAGGTCGATGTTCTCCAGCGCGATCTGCAGCGGGTTCGCGGCGTCGGCGCCCTCGAAGATCGAGTACGCGCCGGACTCTGAGTCGGTGGCCACCACGCCGTTCAGCACGATGTCGCTCTGGGTCGGGGTCTCGGTGCCGCCGGAGGAGTAGAACGGGTTGAAGATCAGCACGTGCTTGATGTTGGTCATGCAGATGTCGGTGTAGGTCACCCGGTCGGTGAGCCCGCCGGCGTTGGCGTCGGTCTTGATCTGGATGCCGGTGTCGCTGACTGACGGGTTGCCGAGGCTGTCCAGGCCGTTGAGGGTGGAGTTCTCGAACAGCACGTTGTAAACGCCGCCGGCGGTCTGGCTGCCGACCGACAGCCCATGCGAGCCGTAGCAGTGCACGTCGTCGACGGTGATGTTGGCCGACGGCGTGCCCGCGTTCGACTTGACCGCCACGCAGTCGTCCCCGTTCTGGATCATGTCGTCCTTGATCGTGACGTCGCTCTCGCTCACCGGGTCGACGCCGTCGGTGTTGCGCGCGGTGGCGGGGGTGTTGATCTCCACGCCCCAGACGGTCAGCCCGTGGCCGTTCTGGATGTACACGTGATACATGGGCGAGTTCGCGAGCTCGACCTGGTAGATCGTGATGTCGTTGACCCCGTCGCCCTCGACCAGGATCGGGTTGTTCTGCTCACCGCCCGAGTCGGCCGTCTGTGCGAGGTCCCACCAGCTCTGCGTGGAGCCGACCAGCGTGTCCTCACCTCGCCCGTCGATCGTCCCGAGCGTCCCGTTCGGGCCCCTCGTGCCCATCAGGCCGGAACCGGATCCCGTGAAGTTAATGAACGGGGAGCAGCCGCCACCTGCCGCGCTGACGGTGCCACAGGTGTTCGTGGGGTACTGCGCGGGGATCTGGTAGTCGGCCGGGTTCAGGGATGCGTAGAGCGTCACACCGGCCTGGATGAGCAGAACCTCGCGGTTGCCGATCGTGAGCGGCCCGCTGAGGAAGGCGTTGTTGCCGCTGCCGAAGCCGGGGGCGAGTACCACGGCCCGGCCGGTTCCGGCGCAGCGGTCCAGGGCCGCCTGGATCCGGGCGGTGTCCGGCGGGGTCGTCTCGTCGGCGGTGCTGAACTCGCCGGTGGTCGTCGAGAGCGCGGCGCCCAGGATGATGCACGGGGCCGGCAGCCGCGGCTGGCGGGGATGGCGCGGGTCGCCGGTGGCGACGCGCAGGGGCTGCGACGCCGACGTTAATGTGACGGCCGGCTTCGCAGCGGACGCGGACGCGAGCCCGGCTGGGGCGGCGAACAGGGTCAGGGCGGTGGCGGAGACCGCTGCGGTGATCACGGATGCCCACGAGGCCCTGCGGTTCATCGGCTCCTCCGGAGTGCATCGTCGCTACGCCAGCGCGCCCGAAAGCCTCGATGTAGCGAGGTGTCGTGTATCGTATCTCATATACGACATGAGCGGAAGCCCTCGTTCGGGCCGCCGCGTTCGGCGCGCACACCGCCGCCCAGGTCAACGCCGGATGGCTGGCGTTCGGCGTGGCCCTCGGCACGTTCTGGGGGACCGTGCTCGCGGTCGTCTTCGCCCGCCGCGCATCACGGCCGGCGCGGGCCTTCCTGGCCACCACGCTGCCGCTGCTCACGCTGTCGCTGACCGGCCCGCTGACCGCAAACGCCACGGCCGCGACCAAGGTCACGCTGGCCTGCGGCCACCTGATCGCCGCCGCGATCGTCATCCCGGTGGTAACTCGCCGCCTCGCCGTCGCTCGCCGCGCGCGATAACAGATGGCACCAGACGCTCGCCACCTGTGCCTACACGCTGGGCGACGACGATAAGGAGGCCACGAGCGCACGACGCGCACTCGGTGAAATCTTCTCCGAGTACGCGATCGGCCGCCGGTCTGCCGCTCCGACTGCAAGGGGCTAGCCAGGCGCGACGAGACCCGCGTATCGGCCTTACGCCGCCGCCTCATCATCCGTCAGGAACTCAACTGGCATAGAACGCACCGTAACGAGGCAAACAAGATCGTCTTACCCAGAGCGATCAAACCGTTACAAGTACCACGCCCGCAATCGACTCGCACCGGAACCGTCCCAGGCGGTAACTCGGCGGCGCTCGGCTCGCTAACGCCAAAACGGTTCCATTGTGGGCGGACCCCGCTTCTCTCTGACTTGCCATTTCGACCTCAGTCTTGACGTAGGCCATTCAGCTGACTAGTGTCCCAGACATCTAAGACACTGGATCGGTGACACATGATCAGCTTCAGGGTGGATGGGCGGTCCGGGGTGCCGCCCTACCTGCAGGTCGTGCGGCAGGTACGGCAGGCGCTGCGGATGGGCGTCCTTAACGTCGGTGACCAGCTCCCGAGCGTGCGCGAGGTCGTGGCCGCGGTCGCGATCAACCCGAACACGGTGCTGAAGGCCTACCGGGACCTGGAACGCGAGGGCCTGGTCGAGGCGCGCTCTGGGCAGGGCACGTTCGTCCGGGCGCTCCCCCCGGGGCCGCCGCCCGGCACCCATTCCCGGCTCGGTCACAGCCTGGCCCGCTGGGTCCGCGAGGCCCGCGAGGCCGGGCTTGACGAGGAGTCGATGGAGTCGCTGCTGCGGATCACGCTGCGGGCGGCGGACGCAGCGGATTCCGAATCAGAGGAGATCGCATGAGCGCGGTGATCGAGACACATGAACTGACCAAGCGCTACCGGCGGGTCAGCGCGCTGACCGACTGTACGGTCACGGTGCCCGAGGGCCGGGTTTCCGCGCTGGTCGGGCCGAACGGCGCGGGCAAGACCACGCTGCTGCGGATTCTCGTCGGGCTCGCCAGCCAGACCAGCGGTACGGCTTCGGTTCTGGGCGGCGCACCGCGGCAGGACCCGGCGTTTCTCGCCGAGGTCGGGTTCCTCGCCCAGGAGATCCCGCTGTACCGGCGGTTCACTTCCGAGGACCACATCCGGATCGGGGCGCACCTGAACCCGAGCTGGGACGCGGCGCTGGTCCGCGCCCGGCTGGCGGAGCTGCGCATCCCGCTTGACCAGCGCGTGGGCACGCTGTCCGGGGGCCAGCGTGCCCAGGTGGCGCTGACGCTGACGCTGGCTAAGCGGCCGCGGCTGTTGCTGCTCGACGAGCCGGTCGCGGCGCTGGATCCGCTGGCACGGCGGAACTTCCTCGCCACGCTGACCGCTGCGGTGGCGGACGCCGCGGGCGGCCTCACCGTCGTGCTGTCCTCACACCTGGTCATCGACCTGGAACGGGTGTGCGACCACCTCATCCTGCTGGCCGGATCCCAGGTCCAGGTTTCCGGTGACATCGACACGCTGCTGGCGGAGCACAAGGTCCTGGTCGGGCCGCGCAAGGACACCGCGCCGATCGAGCGGGCGCACCAGGTCGTGCACGCGGTGACCACGGCGCGTCAGTCCACCCTGCTGGTCCGCCTCAACGGCCCGGTCATCGACCCCGCCTACCAGGCCGAGGACGTAACCCTCGAAGAGATGGTGCTGGGCTACATGGGCGCCGACGAGGCGCCCGCGGGCAAGCAGCTCACGACGGTTGGAGAAGAATCATGACCTGGCTTGTCTGGCGCCAGTACCGCGTCCAGGGCGCGATCGCGTCCGTGCTGCTCGCCGCGGTCGCTGCGGTAGTACTTGTGGACGGCTTCCACATCGCGTCGGAATGGCACTCCATTCTCGTCAGATGCGCGGGGAACAGAGCGTGCCTGCAACAGGACGCCCCGTTGGTCAACGGCGTGGTAGGTGACCTGCCCTACCTCAGCCTGCTCGTGCCGGTTGTGCTCGGCATGCTGTGGGGCGCACCGCTGGTGGCCCACGAACTCGAGGCACGTACCAGCGATTTCGCGTGGACGCAGAGCGTCACCCGGACACACTGGCTGACCGCCAGGGTCGGCTGGCTGGTGCTCGCCGCGGCCGCATGCGGTGGCGTGCTCGCCGTCCTGACCACCTGGTGGTCAGGGCCTACCAACGCGATTACTGCCGGTGCCTTCGACCCCGGCCAGTTCGACACGCAGGGCATCGTCCCCATCGGCTACGCGGTGTTCGCCATGGCGCTCGGCATCGCCGCGGGTACCGTGGCGCGGCGCACCCTCCCCGCCATAGCCGTCACGCTCGGCGGGTTCATCGCGCTGCGCCTGCTGATCTCCGATGTCCTCCGGCCGCACTACATCGCGGCGGTCACGACCTATTACAACGTCACGGGCTCGTTCACGCCCAGGGGCCAGGCCTGGGTGCTCTCCCAGGGCGCCGTCAGCAAGGCCGGGGTGGTAGTGGCGTCAGGATGGGGCGATCTGTATCCCGCGCTGCCGGCCTCCTGCCAGAAGCTGCTGCCGGCTGCCGGGGGCGGGAAGGGCGCTTCGCTGACAGCCGTGTTCTCCTGCATGAAAGCTCACGGCTGGCGCGGGTTCGTCACCTACCAGCCTGCGTACCGCTACTGGCCGTTCCAGGGCATCGAGACCGGCATCTACGTTCTGCTTGCCGCAGCGCTGATCGGCGTCACGTTCCTCGTCATCCGCCGGAGGGACGCCTAGTCCCAAGCCTCGTAGTTAAAGGGCCCGGGGGGGTCGCGGCGGCAATGCTCGCTAGGAGTGTGCCGCTGTCAATAACACCTCGAAGAATTTCGAGGTAACGATCCGAGGGCGCCTCGGTCACGTGCTGGGATCGCCTCGCGGGCGAGCGGCAAACGGGCTAGTCAGCCCGGCTCACCGGGGCGCACGGTATATGCATGGATGAAACCGGAGTGATCGCCGCGGCATCGACTCCCAGGCCCGGCTACGAGCTGCCGGCGGACCCGCTCGACGCGCTGGCGGTCTCGGTCGGGCTGGGCCCGCAGCAATCGGTCGTCTCACTGCTGCGCCAGGCGGCATCGGGGCGGTCGCTCGGCGCGCCGGCCAGCATCCTCGCCGCCATCCGCGCCGGCCTGCGCCCGCAGGCGCGGTTCGCCGCACAGTCGTTCACAGCACACGGCTGGGCGACGATTCCGGAGACCTGCACGCCGATCTCGCCCCTCACTGATGCTTCCGTCGCTGATCAGGCCGCCAGTCTCCGGGACCTGCCCGCCGCCGCGCTAACCGGCGAGCTGCAGCCTGCCTGCGGCAGCCAGCATCTGCCGCCGCAGTGGCGAGCCGCAGCGGACCAGCCCCGGCGCTGGCTCAACTCCATGGCCGACGCCTCGCTGGACATCTGGGCGGTGGCCGCACCGCGGTGGCAGGCGGCCGGGCCACTGCTGGACCGCGAGATCCGGCGGGTCGGCACAGCCGCGGTGCGCGGCGGAATGGCGGCGCTGCTGAACACCCTGCACCCGGGCCTCAGCTACCGCGATGGCACGTTCGCCTTCGCGTCTCCCTGCGACCCGAGTTACACGCTCGGCACGGTTGGCTCGGTCGGCCCGCGCCGCCTGGTGCTGCTGCCGATGATCGCCGGTCGTCGCGCGCTGCTGTTCAGCTTCGAACGCCCCGACGTCTGCTACATCGGCTACCCGCTCCCCGCGCCCCGCCCGGGCGCACGGACCACGGCCGACAGCGCGCTCGCAACGATCCTGGGCCCGGTACGCGCCGCCATACTTCAGGCCCTTCGCCAGCCGCTGACCGTGGGAGACCTGGCCGCGTCCGTGCACTGCGCGCCCACCACCGCGACCTACCACCTCCACCAGCTGGTCGAAGCAGGCCTGATCACCCGGCAGAAGTCCGGGCCGAGCGTATGGGCCAGCCGTACCGCTCGCGGCAATGAGCTGGTTGACCTGCTATCAGACTGACCTTGCCCGGCGAAGGCATCGAGCTACGCGGCCTTGCGCCCAGTCCATATCCCGCGCCGCCACCTGCGGGGTTCCGGGCCGGGATCATCGATCGTGGACTCGTCTGGTGTTTCCGGCCAGGATGCCGCGGCCGATCGACTTCGCCTCGGCGGTGGTCAGGTAGTCGGCGTCGACTGCCGCGCTGAGTGCCCGTTCCAGGGCCCGGCGCGCGAAACGTGCTGGCAGCCAGAACAGCTCCGGCTCATAGACCTGGTCGGAACTGTAGAGCAGCTTGGAACTCGGCATCATGCCGATGAGCCTCGCCAGGTAGCTCTCGATGTCCAGCGATGCCCACGGGATCAGCACGGACAGGTCTATGTAGACGTGCGGGAGGATCGCCGCGATGTAGGCGGCTTCCTCGCTCCAGGGGTGCCCAGCGTGCATGAGCACGATCGGCCGGCGGTCGTACCTACGGAGGAAGCCGTAGAGGTCCTGCGGCCGGGAGTGCTCGAACACCACGTCGGGGTCGCCGTCGCCGCAGTGAATATGCAGCGCGATGTTGTGCCGTTCGATGATCGGCATGGCCAGGTGCAGGAGGTAGTCGCGGACGGGCTTGGAGTCCGCGCGGCTGTCCGCCCAGCCGGCGGCCCGCCACCGCTGGAACGCGCTGGCTGCCTCGGATTTTGCTGGCTCGGTGATGTCAAGCCCGGTTCGGTAGGCGATCACAGACTTGAGGGCGATGGTGCGCGGGTCAGCGGCGGCCTCGTCGAGCTGCTGCTGCAGGGCGTCGGCGAATCCGTCGAGGTCTGGCAGGTCCTGGCGGATGAGGTCGTCGATGAACGACTCAATGCGGGCCACCCGGTGCACCGGGATTGCGACCAGCCGCTCGAGGTCGGCACCGCCTACCGGCATGTACGTGTACCCCTCGTCGGCCACGAGCTCAACAATCTTCTGATCGGCGAGCAGCCGCCTGGTGTAGTCAACCGGGTCCGCCCGCACCACGCGGTCACGCGCCTGGGCCAGGCTCGCGGCGTCCTCCGCGCAGTGCAGGAACTGGCAGAGCCATCGCCGGCTGATCAGCGAATACGCGTTGCCCTCGACCAGCGCTTCGATCGAGCGCCAGACGGCGGGATCCTTCTGGTTCGAGGTGAGGTACGCCTGACCGGTGAGAGTCAGCCGGGCCTCGAACGTGGCGGGATCGGACTTGAGCATCTCGTCGACGACCATCCCGTGGCAGTGGTTGTCCACGATTTCCGCGTCGGACAGGTCCACCCGGGATATGGGCACGGATCAGAACCTCCAGCGGTAGGCATTGATGATCTCTTCGTCGGGACTGTCGCGGAACTGGCTGGCCTCCGCCGACCGCACGGCCAGGAAGGCGTCGTGCAGCGCCGGACCCATAGTGTCCAGGAGCAGCTTTGAGCCGCGCATCTCTTCGATCGCTTCGTCGAGCGTGGCCGGCAGACGCCGGATTCCCAGTCGGGCCAGGGCCGCCGGGTCGTCGGCGCCGGGGTCGGTGGTGTACTCGGCGGGCAGGCGGCGGTCGCCGAAGACTCCCGCTGTTCCGGCCGCCACGAAGGCGCCGAGAAGCAGGTAGGGGTTGGCTGCCTCGTCGAAGCACTTCACCTCGGCGTTGGCCGCGCTGCCTTCCGTTCCGGCCATACCGGTGATGAACCGCAGGGCGGCTTCCCGGTTCTCCCTGCCCCAGCAGCTGTAAACCCCGGCCCAGCGAGACGGGAGCAGCCGCAGGTAACTCGCGGCGCACGGCGCGCCGATCGCGGTCATCGCGGGAAGCTCCTCCAGCAGCCCGGCGAGGAACGAGGCACCGGTTGCCGTCAGCCCGTGCGGGCCGTCCCCGCCGGAGAACAGGTTGGCGCCTTGCCGCCAGACGCTGAGATGCACGTGCCCCCCGTTGCCCATCGGCCCGGCAAACGCTGGCGAGAAGGAGGAACGGTATCCGTGCCGCGCCGCCAGCGCGTGGATGGTCAGCCGAGTAAGCACGTTCGCGTCCGCCGCAGCGACCGGGTCGCGTGGGGCGAAGGCCAGTTCGAGCTGGCCGTCGGAGTACTCGCCGTTGATGGCCTCCACACCGACGTCCTGCCGTTCCAGGGCCTCGATGAGCTCGCCACCGAACTCCGACAGCCGGATCAGCGGCAAGGCTCCGACCGCGGGACCATCGTGCGCCGGCACCGCCGGGCCGTGGGCGGTCTCGGCCATGAACCACTCGAGCTCAAAGCTGACCTTCAGCATCAGCTCTGACTCCGCGGCGCGGCCCGCCATTCTGCGCAGGTAGGACCGGGCGCAGCACGGGTGGCGCGTTCCGTCCTGGTTGAACTGGTTGGTGGGCGCCCATGCCCAGCCCGGCTGGGCCGCAAGCAGGCGAAGCGCACCCGGGTCGGGAAGCAGGCGGATGTCGCCGGTGGGATTGCCGACGTAAGGGCTGGAGGTGACCGCGTCGGTGGCGGTGACGGTATACCAGGCCGAGCTGAGGCCGACCCCCCACAGCGCCGCACGCTCGAACAGCCGCAACGGGATCGCGCGGGCCCGGGTCACACCCGCGTTGTCGACGAACGTCAGCATGACCAAGCGCACGCCAGCGGACTCCGCCCGCCCGGCCGCCTCCCTGGCCGCTTCCGCCTGGGCGGCTCCCGGGGCTGGCGACTCCGCACCGCCTGGCATAACGACCCCCCAGCTCACCGATCTGAAGATCCTATCCAGTCAGATTGCGGTCACTATCGCCGCGGTGATCAGCCTGGTGCGTCGCTGGGTGGGGTGTCGGCCAGGGCGGCGAGCTGCGCGTGCGTGGCAAACCAGGTTCGGCCCCGCCCGGCCATCCCGTTGATCACGCTGTCCAGCATCCGCACCAGGTAGCCGCGGCCGATGGCCTCCGGGTGCATCGTGTACGTCACCGCCCGGCCGTCCTGGCGGGCCGACTCGAACTCCGCCAGCCAGATCCGCTCCACCGCGGCCGGGTCGGCGAGCAGCCCGCCACCGTATGAGGTCCAGCCGAAGTAGGGCCAGTCACACAGGCTCCAGTGGCCGGGCAGCTCCAGCAGCGGCTCGGATCCGCTGGTCACCCAGTACGGCCGGTCGTCGGCCATCAGGCTGGCGTCATAGGTGAAGCCGAGCTCGGCTAGCAGGTCGAGGGTCTCCGGACTCAGTTCCCAGCCCGGTGACCGGTAGCCCTCCGGCCGGACCCCGAGCTTGCCCAGCGCAGTCAGCCCATCCTCCAGCTCCGCGCGCTGCGCCGCCGCGTCCAGGCCGTCGGTGCCCCGGTGCAGGTACCCGTGGTGGGCCACCTCGTGACCGCCCGCCAGGATGGCTTCCACGGAGCCGGGATGCTGATCGGCTGTGTAGCCGGGCACATAGAACGTGGCCGTGATGTCCCGCTCGGCCAGCAGCGCGAGGATCCGGCCCAGGCCCCGGGCCGGGCCAAAGCTGCCCTGCGACAGCATGGTCAGGCGACGCGCGTACTCGGGCCCCTCGCTGAGCCAGGGAGCCTCGCCGTCCAGGTCGAAGGTCAGGGCAACGGCAACCTCGGCGTCGCCGGGCCAGGCGGGAAAGTGCGCGGGCTGGTTCTCCATCATCGGTCCAATCGCCAGACGGTCCACGGCAGGACGAGTCTGCCACCGTGCTCGAATGGTCGGCCGAGCGCCGCCACCGCTTCCGGGTCAGCCTGCGGCCCTCGTTAAGATCACGTCACCGCAGCTCACCGACGAGAAGGGGTAGATGATCATGGGGATAACGATCTTGCGAAATGCGTCGGTGCTCGATCCCGAGCGGGGTGAGCTGGCGGAAGGCCAGTCGGTGGCGGTCGAGGACGGCCGGATCGCCGACGTCGGCCCCGGGCTGACCGGCCCGGACGACGCGCTGGTCATCGACGTGGCCGGGCGGACCGTCATGCCGGGCCTGATCGACGCGCATACCCACCCCGCGATCGTCGACCCGGACATCTTCGCCATGGCCGAGTGGTCGCCGACCTATGTCGCGGCGCGGGCAGGCCGGGCGCTGGAGGGCATGCTGCTGCGCGGGTTCACCACGATCCGCGACGTCGGGGCCGGTGAGCACGGCCTCGCGCGGGCGGTGGATGAGGGCTACTTCACCGGCCCACGGATGCGGTTCGGCGGCAAGCAGCTGTCCCAGACCGGCGGCGCCGGTGACTGGCGGGCGCCAAGCCGCCGGGTCTATGACGACAACTACTACGCCCCGGCGATCGGCGTGATCTGCGACGGCGTGCCCGAGGTCCGGCGCGCGGTCCGCGAGGAGGTGCGCCGCGGGGCGCATCACATCAAGGTCTATCTCAGCGGCGCGGTCGACTCGCCGAGCGACCGGGTGGACTCCACCCAGTTCTCGATCGAGGAGCTGACCGCGATCGTGGAGGAAGCCGCGGCCGCGAACATCTACGTGGCCGGGCACGCGTATACCTCGCGGGCGATCAACCGCGGCCTGGAGTGCGGCGTGCGCTCGATCGAGCACGGCAACCTGATGGACGAGAGCAGCATCCCGCTGTTCAAGAAGCACGGCGCGTTCTACGTGCCGACGATCGTGACCTACCAGACTCTGGCCAGGAAGGCGCGCGACGGCGACCTGCCTGCGGACATCGCCGACAAGCTGGCCGAGGTCATCGACGGCGCGCTCGGCGCGCTGGAGATGGCGCACAAGGCGGGGCTGCCGATCGTGTACGGCACCGACCTGTTCGCGGACATGCACGACCAGCAGCTGCAGGAGTTCGTGATCCGTTCCCAGGTCCAGCCCCCAGCCGACCTGATCCGCGCCGCGACGACCACCGCGGCGGAGCTGCTCTGCATGGTGGGGCAGGTGGGTGCCGTGGCACCCGGCGCGTACGCCGACCTGCTGGTGGTCGACGGGAACCCGCTGGACGACATCCGGGTGCTCACCACCCCGGACCGGAACCTCAAGCTGATCATGAAAGAGGGCCAGATCTACAAGAACGAGCTGTAGGAGCGGCAGTGCGGCTGGTGCGCGAGGAGTGTTAGGCCTTCTGGGGGAGGGCAAGCATCAGGGCGGTTGGGCCCACGCTCGACAGGCCCGACAGTGCCAGCACCGAGATCGCTAGTGCCAGCAGCGGCGTCCAGGTGAGGTAGGGCAGGTAGCTGCCGGTCAGGACCCGCGACACGACGGTGACTGCGAGCCCCGCGGCCGCGGCTCCGACCGTGATCGCGGTGGCGTTCAGCACCACCACCTGCCAGCCGGTGATCGCCAGGAGGTGGCGGGACGTCGCGCCGACCCGGCTGAGCAGGCGGAGCAGCTCGCGGCGCTCGACGGCTATGGTGATCAGCGTGTTGGCCAGGGTGATGGCGGCCAGCGTGATGATCAGGCCCAGCAGGAGGTTGTTGAGGTAGGAATTCTGCGAGGTCAGCTGGGCGTACTGGGCGTTGACGACGCTGCGGCTGGCGATCCGCAGGCCGGGGAACCGGCGGGTGAGGGGAGCGATCCGCCGCGCGAGAGTGGTGGGGGCAATGCCTGCGAAGCCGTGTACCAGGATCTCGCTGAGCGCCGGGGTGCCGACGTGCCCGCCGCCGGCAGCGGCGGCGGGGACCAGGACGTCGCCGAAGCCGAGGGACCGGCTGTAGATGGCCGTCACCGTGGCCGCGTACCGGGTGCCGTCGGCGAGGTAGCTGGTGATGCGCTCGCCGACATGGGCGTTCAGCTCGCCGTTCCCGGCGATCATGTTGCTGAGCGCGATGTCGCCGGGCCGGAAGCGCGCCAGGCTGCCGGCGATGACGGGCAGGCTGAGGACCTCGGCAAGTGGGCCCGGGGTGACGGCCTCGCCGGAGGCGCTCTCATCGCCCTCGGCGGGCACGAGCACGGTGGTCGGCGTGAGCCCGATGGCGGCGGCCACCCCGCGCGTGGCGGCGACGTCGGCGAGCGCGCTGGGGGCCAGGCCGGGGCCGGGTGCAGAGATGGCCTCGTCGGCGACCAGCCGCTGGCGGCCCTGGACGACGGCGGCGTGGGTCTGCGTGGCGTCGATCAGGTAGATCGTCCCTGAGAAGCTGACGGCAAGCGCGACCGAGACGACCGAGGCGGCCATCCGCCGGGGCCGGACCCGGATGTCGGCCAGCGCGAGCCGGCCGGCCGCGCCCGACAGCAGGCGCAGCGGCAGGCGCAGGACGAACTCGGCGGCGGCGACTAGGAGCGGGCCGAGGAACGCCACGGCGACCATCGAGATGAGCAGAGTGACCAGCGCGTTGCTTGCCTGCTGGTCGGGATCCACGTTCTGGCGGAGCGTGACGATGCCCAGGGTCACGGCACCGCCAAAGGCGATGATGCCGAGCACGACCCGGACTGGGTGCGGCCAGCGGCCCTCCACGGACGCCTCGGCCAGTGCCTCTGTCGGCCGGACCCGGCTCGCCCGCCGCCCGGCGATGAATCCCGCCAGCTCGGCTACGAACACCCCGGCGCCCGCGGCGATGAGCAGCACCAGCGGGCTGGTCCACAGGCGGGTGCCGGCCGGGACGAACTGCTGGCCGGCCAGGCCGCGCAGCGCGAGCGACGACAGCCGCACCCCGGGCAGGTAGGCGATCAGGGCCCCGAGGATTCCCAGCCCGGCCAGCTCGGTGATCATCATGCGCCGGAGCCGGCCGGACGAGGCCCCGATGGCTCGCAGCAGCGCGAACTGACGGCGGCGCTGCAGCACCGACAGGGACACGGCGCCGGCCACGACGAACATGGAGACGATTACCATGACGGTGCCTACGTTGAGGGCCAGCAACGACAGGTTGCCCTTGTCGGACGCCGCAGCCAGGTCGGCAGCCGGTCCCCGCGCGGTCCCCGTTACCACCGAGAGGTGACGCCCGCCGAGCCCGATGCTGGTGAGAACTGTGCGGACGCGCGCGGCCAGCGCGGGCGCGGCCATCCCCGGGCGCGCGATTACCCCGATGAGGTCGGCGCGGCCCGGATGGCCGTACTCCGCGTCGGCCTGCGTTGCGGACCAGAATACCGACGAGTTCTGGGCCGGATCTCGGCCGGAGCTGGCCACTCCGACAACGGTGTACGGCGGCTGGCTCGCGCCGGCGAGGCGGACCTGGTCGCCCGTTCGCAGTCCCGCCGACCGGGCCACGCCTGCGCCCACGACGATCTGGCGCGGCCCGCCCGGCGCATGGCCGGAGTCCAGCGTGAACGGGGTGAGCGCCGCGCTCGGCCAGTCATACCCGGTGAGCCCGGCCTGGCCGCCTGTCACGACGCGGCCGCCGGGCAGTTCGAGCGCGACCGGCACCGATACCTGCGGGATCGCCCGCGCCACGCCCGGCAGCTCGGCCAGCCGGGCGGCCAGACCCGCGGGCACCCGCCGGTAGCCAGGAAGCGGGACGGTTTCGGTGCTGGCGCCCTGGCCGGTGCCGTAGGTGAACGTCACGTTCGGGTTGCCGGTCACCACGACGGTGGCACCGGCCAGCCGGCCCGCCGGGACTGTCATCGTGATGGCGGTGCCGATCAGCAGGGATATGACCGTGACCATCAGCGCCGCGACGGTCAGCGAGACCAGCGTGCCAATCAGGGGCGCGGGCCGGCGGCGCAGCGTCGCCAGGAGGATCCTCATCACCGGGCCCTCCCCAGCTCCTTGAGCGCCGCGGTGAGCTGCGCCGGCTCGGGGGAGTCCACGATCCCGGCCAGGTGGCCGCGGTCGAGCAGCAGCGCCCGGTCCGCGCGGGCTGCCACAACTGGGTCGTGAGTGACCACGATGATGGTCTGGCCGAGGTCGTCAACTGCGCCGCGCAGCAGGTCCAGGACGTCCTCCGCGGTGCACAGGTCGAGGGCGGCGGTGGGCTCGTCGGCGAACACGACCTCGGGCTCGGTGACCAGGGCCCGGGCGATGGCCACCCGCTGCTGCTCGCCGCCGGACAGCGTGTCGGGAAGCCGCCGAAGCTGGTCAGCCAGGCCGACCCGCTCGGCGAGCAGGCGGATCCGCGCCCGGTCCACGCGGCGGCGGCCCAGCCGGAGCGGGAGGGCGATGTTCTCGGCCACCGACAAGGTGGGCACGAGGTTGAGCGCCTGGAACACGAAGCCGACCCGTTCCCGTCGCGCGATCGTCAGCTTGCGGCGGCTCAGCCTGGTCAGTTCCGCGCTGCCCAGGTACACCGATCCCGAGCTGGGCTTGTCCAGGCCGGCGGCGCACTGCAGGAGCGTGGACTTCCCTGATCCGGACAGGCCCATGACCGCAGTGAAGGAACCGCGGGCGAAGCGGGCCGTCACGTCGGTCAGGGCCTCGACGCCCCCGCGGCGGCCATAGCGCTTGCTGACGTTGCTGAGGACCACGGCGTTGGCCGGAGGCCCCGGAGTTCCCTGCGATCCTGCGGAGCCGGGGACCCGGCCTGCCTGTGGTCGGCCGGCCGGCGCGGACATGGCAAACGCCAGGTTCGTTGTCGTCATGGCCTCCAGAATTCCGGCCACGGGGCCCGGCCGGAATGATGCCGGCCCACGTCCTGCCTGGGGGGTTAACCGGGGGGGTTAACCCCCCGGCCGTGAAGTGGGCAGGCTGGATGGATCGGGCCCGCGCGGCCACCTACAGTCGGGCCATGGGCTCCGTCACCGCCTCCTCCCGCCCGGCGGCACTGGCGGCGCTGGCCGCCCTCGCGGGCCGCGTCCTGCGCCCGTTCGTCTCCGCCCGCACCTGGCTTGCGGTGACCTATCTGCTCGCCAGCCTGCCCATCGGCGTGGCCGGAGCCATGCTGCTCGCCATCGGCCTGCCGTTCGCCGTCGTCTGTATTGCGCTGGCCCTGTCCGGCATCCCAATGCTGATCATCATCCTCGCCGTCATCGACCTGCTGTGCCGGCTGCAACGAGCCTGCACCGCGGCGCTCGCCGACGTCCCGGTCCCGGCGCCGCCGCCCGAGCCACTCACCAGCGGGACATGGTGGCGTGTGAACTGGCGAGGCCTGCTCGGTCCGCAGCGATGGCGCCAGGCAGCGGCCGTGCTGGCCCTGCTGCCCGTGCAGCTCGCCGGCTTCGCGGTGGTCGCCGTCTGCTGGGCCGGAGGAGCGGCCTTTGCCCTGCTGCCGGCCTACGAAAGCCCGGGGTCGGGGGTGGAGTTCGGCAGCCGGCCAGTGCACGGGGTCTACTTGACGGCATGGTCCGTCGGCGGGGTGCTGCTCCTGCTGGCCGCGCCCTGGGCCACGCGCGGCCTCGCGGCCGGACTCGCCAACTGGACCCGCCTGCTCCTCGGCCCCGGCCAGCGACGGGTCCTCAGCGACCGCATCGGTGAGCTTGAGCACAGCCGGGCCGATGTCATCGATGCCGCGGACGCCGAGCGCCGGCGGATCGAGCGCGACCTGCACGACGGCGCGCAGCAGCGCCTCGTGGCCATGGCGATGGAGCTGGCCCGGGCGCAGGCGCGCTTCGCCGCCGAGGATCCCTCGGCCGCCCGGGTGCTGGTCGACCAGGTCCACGGTCAGGCCCTGACCGCCCTCGCGGAGCTGCGGAGTCTCGTGCGCGGGGTGCATCCTCCGGTTCTGTCCGACCGCGGCCTCGACGCGGCGCTGTCCGGCCTGGGCGCCCTGTGCCCAGTCCCCGTCACCGTCGACGTTGACCTGGCGGCCCGGCCCGCGCCGACCGTCGAGGCCATCGCCTACTTCGTCGTGGCCGAGACCCTCACCAACGTCGCCAAGCACGCCCGCGCCACCCAGGCTCGGGTCAGTGTGCGCAGCGACCCCGGCCGCCTCATCGTCACCGTCCAGGATGACGGGATCGGGAACGCTGATCCGGGCGGCGCCGGGCTCACCGGGCTCGCTGCCCGCGTCGCGGCCGTCGATGGCGGGCTAACGATCGACAGCCCGCCCGGCGGCCCGACCCTCATCACCGCGGAACTCCCATGCGCGTCGTGATCGCCGAAGACTCCGTGATCGTCCGCGAGGGACTCGCCCTGCTGCTCGGCGAGACCGGCATCGAGGTCGCCGCCGCGGTCGGCGACGCCGAGAGCTTCCTGCGCGCCGTCGACGCCGAGCAGCCCGACGCCGTCGTCGTCGACGTGCGGCTGCCGCCGACCTTCAGCGACGAGGGCCTGCGCGCCGCCCTGGTGATCCGCCAGCGCTGGCCGCGCACCGGCGTGCTCGTGCTGTCCCAGTACGTCGAGGAGCGCTACGCCGCCGAGCTGCTCAGCGGCAACCGCGACCGCGAAGCCGGCGTCGGATACCTGCTCAAGGACCGGGTCGGCAACATCGCCGAGCTTCTGGACGCCCTGCACCGGGTCGCCAGCGGGGGAAGCGCCCTTGATCCTGAGGTCGTTGGCCAGCTCCTGACCCGGCGCGGGCACCCGCTCGACACCCTTACCGCGCGCGAGCGCCAGGTCTTGGCCCTGATGGCCGAGGGCCGGTCGAACACCGCCATCGCCGCTGCGCTCGTCGTCGGGCCTGGAGCGGTCGAGAAGCACATCAGCGCCATCTTCGCCAAGCTCGGCCTGCCCCCGATCGACACCGAGAACCGGCGGGTCCTCGCCGTCCTCGCCTACCTGGGTGTCTGATCCAAATCCAGGCGTGTGGCTTGACATCGCAGGTCGGCCCACGGTTAGGTAAGCCTTACTTAGGAATGCCTATCCTAACGGGCCAGCTCTCGGCGCCGTGGAAGGGGACGACGGGTGCTGCCCACGTTCGTTATTGGCCTGCGCGAAGGACTGGAAGCGGCGCTGATCGTAGGGATCATCGCCGCGTTCCTGGGCCAGCAGGGCCGGCGTGACGCGCTTCGCCAGGTGTGGATCGGCACGGCCATTGCGGTCGTGATCTGCATCGGCATCGCGATAGCCCTGCAGGTGATCTCCTCGGACCTGCCCCAGGAGCAGCAGGAGGGGCTGGAGACCGTCGTCGGCGCGCTGGCGGTGTGCATGGTCACCTACATGATCATCTTCATGCGGCGGCACGCGCGGGACCTGAAGGGCGACCTCGAGGGAGCCGCGGCCTCGGCCCTGGAGTCGGGTTCTGGCCGCGCGCTGGTGGTAATGGCGTTCCTCGCGGTGCTGCGAGAGGGCTTCGAGACCGCCGTGTTCCTGCTGGCCACGTTCCATGCTTCCGGCGACGCCACGCTGTCCTGGGTCGGCGCGGTCATCGGCATCCTGCTAGCTGCCGCGGTCGGCTACGCCATCTACCGCGGAGGCGTCCGGCTGAACCTGGCCAGGTTCTTCCGGATTACCGGGCTCGTGCTGGTCGGGGTCGCAGCGGGCCTGGTGATGACGGCCTTCCACACCGCCAACGAAGCCGGCTGGCTGACGATCGGGCAGGTTCAGGCGTTCGACCTGTCCTGGCTGGTCCGGCCCGGCACGCCGGTGGAGTCGCTGCTGACCGGCGTGCTCGGAATCCAGCCGTACCCGGTGTGGATCGAGGTCGCCGCCTGGGTCGCCTACCTGGTGCCCATGATCATCATCGTTGCCTGGCCCGCCCGCGCCCGGAGACGCCCGGCAGCCGCGGCCGCGCCAGTCCAGCCGGCCGAGCAGTAATCGGTCACGACGGTAAGGGAGTACGTCAACCATGCACACGGACGGTCAGGGGGAAGGGCGCCACGCGGACGGTCACGGGGAGGGGTGCCGCGTTGGCAGTCGCGTGGAAGGGCGCCGCGCTCGCTGGCTGCCGGCGAGCATCGTGGCGCTGGCCTCGCTGGCACTGCTCGCGTCTGCCTGCTCGAGCTCGCACGGGTCATCGGGATCCGCGGCCTCGGCGCACACCACGACGGTCACGATCGACCTGACGCCGCAGGGATGCGCGCCCAAGCCGGCGAAGATCACGGCCGGGACGGTCCAGTTCAACGTGTCCAACACCAATGCCAGTGCGGTGTCAGAGGCCGAGCTGCGCACCTCGAATCTGGCCAAGATCCTGGGCGAGCAGGAGAACCTCACCTCCGGCCTGTCCGGCAGTTACCTCGTCGCTCGCAAGATCCGGATCTTCGTGGAGAACTGGGACCGCGACTACCTGCGGGACCAGGAGAACACCATCGGCCGCGCCAAGCTCTCTGGCGCCCCGCTGTCGGGCGGGAAGGAGTTCACCACCCCGGACTTCGCCGCGACCGGCAGCGACGGGCAGCCCGCGATCCCGGCCCACGCGCACATCCGGCTGGCCAGCTTCGAGCACAACGGCGGGACCCGGATCCTGCGCCGCGGCTACTCCTTGACCGACGGCATCGGACCCGCAGGCCCCGAACGCTGCTCGGCGGGCTGTTCTTCATCGCGTTCATGAAGAACCCGGCCCAGTTCATCCGGCTCCAGCAGTCCCTGGCCGCCGACGCACTCAACGAGTACACCCAGCACACCGGCAGCGCCGTGTTCGCCTGCCCGCCGGGCCTGCGCCCCGGACAGGACTGGGCCGGTTCCCTTTTCGCCTGACCCGTCCCGGGCCCGGGCAGGCGGCTACCCGTCGCGTTTCAAGATCACCAGGAGCCTTTCGTGCAGATGCTGCACGAAAGGCTCCTGGATCTTCAGGCGCCGACGGCAACGAGTGCTGGAACCAGCGCGGGCGCGGGATATGGCCCTGGCGAGAGCATGCCGAGGTTGTCGAGGTCGAGCGGGCTCGGCCAGTACACCCAGCTCGCCGGGCTCCTGCGGATGGCGGCGCTGACCCCGGCGACGCAGCGCCCGAAGGCGGTCGCCGTGTCCCCTGCCATGGGCACCGGGTCGGAGATCTCCAGCACCTGGTGGCGGTAGTCGGCCGACCGGTACACCGAGCACATGAGGACCGGCGCGCCAGTCAGCCGGGCAAGCGTCACGATGCCCGGCATCAGCCTGGCCTGGTGCCCGAGGAAGCGAACGTCGACCGCGCGGGCCTTGTCGCTGTCCAGCGGCGGCGCATCGATCGAGATCGTCACCACCTCGTTGGCGCGCAGCGCGGAAGCCGCCAGCGCGGCGACCTCGACCCGGCCCGGCCACGGCTCGATCATCGGCCGCTGCCGGTGCCGCCGCACCCGCCGGGCCACTACCCAGTCCCAGAACCGCCGCTCCGCCGAGGACATCCCGGCCGTGTACTTGTGCTGCCAGCGCCCGATCGTGGTGACCGGGACGCCGCTGGTGTGCAGCACGGACAGGGCGCTGTTGTACGAGCCAAAGTGGGCGCAGCAGAGAATCGCGCCCTTGCCATCGGCCAGCGCGGCTTCCAGATGCTCCCGGCCCTCGATCTTGACCAGCCGCCGCAGCGGCCGGGCCCGGTGCCGCAGCCGCGCCACGTCGACCGCCTCGCAGGAGGCGAATCGGAACCAGTCGCGGGCCGCCTGCCGCGCCTTCACCCGGCCGAGCTCGCCCCCGAGGAACAGCCGCAGGTGGCGTTCGGCGTTGGCGCGTTTGGAGGCATGGCTGCGGTAGAGCCGGTCGCCGCGCCAGCAGGCGATGCGGTAGCCGACGGCGGCCGGCATACGGGCCAGGACCGGCGCGATCACCCCCCAGTAGGCCACACCTTCCGCGCTGCGCAGCAGCCTCGCCGCGCGGCCGTCACCCACGCGTGGCCTCCTGCTTCTGGGCTTCCCGGGCACGGACGTAGGCGCAGATCGCGTTCACGCTGGCGAAATTGTCCGGGAGCAGATCCGCGTCGCCTACCCCGATCCCGAACCGCTCTTCCAGGAAGACCACCAGCCTGAGCAGGCTCAGCGAGTCGAGGACGCCGGTCTCCAGCAGCGACGTGTCGTCGGCCAGTGGCAGCAACGTCTGGTCCTGGACGAGTTCCCTGCTGACGTAGTCGTTGATGACGGTTTCCATTTGAGCTCCCCCTCGGTATCTGTCAGTTAGCTATCGCTGTCTGGACCGTGCTATTCGCGAGCCAGGCCGGCCCGGTCGACCTTGCCGGTAGAGGTGCGCGGCAGTGCCTCGCGGAAGTCGATGACGTCCGGCACCATGTAGCCCGGCAGCCACTGCCGGCAGTGATCCATGACGTTCTCGCGGGTGAGGTCGCTCCCGCCCGCCTCCCGTTCTTCCTTCACTGCGGTGATGACCGCGCGCAGGCGGCTGCCGAGCAGCTCGTCGGACACCGGCAGCACCGCCGCCTCCTTGATGCCCGGGTGCCGGTACAGCGCGGTCTCCACCTCGCCGAGCTCCACCCGGTAGCCGCGGATCTTCACCATGCTGTCCCGGCGGCCGATGTACACGTAGTTGCCGTCCGGATCCAGGGTCACCAGGTCACCCGTGCGGTACACGAGCTCGTCGCGGGATGCCTGGAACGGGTTCGCGACCAGCACCTCGTGGGTCTTGGCTGGCTGCCCCCAGTACCCCTGCATCAGTGACGGGCCGCGCGCGTACAGCTCGCCCTCCTCGCCCGGCGCGGACACCCGGCTGCCGTCAGTGGCGACCGCGAACACCTCGGTGTTGGCGCAGGCCTTCCCGATCGGGGCGGGCGTGGCGTCGTCCGCACCATCCGCAGGGATCTCGAACGCGGTGCAGACGTTGGTCTCGGTCGGCCCGTACCAGTTCAGGTAGCGGACGTTCGGCAGCTCGGCCATCAGCTTGGCGAGGTACTTGGGCGGGAACACCTCCCCGGCGAAGATCACCGTGTGCAGGTGCGACAGGTCGAGGTTCGGCAGGCCGCCGTAGCACGCGAGCAGCGTGAGGACGGACGGCACCGAGTACCAGACCGAGATCTGCGCGGATTCCATCCACCGCGCGATCGACACCGGGAACGTGGCCGTCCCGTCCGGAAGCACGGCCATGCAGGCGCCGGCACGGCAGCTGGCGAACACGTCAAAGACCGACAGGTCAAAATGCAGCGGCGCTGGGCTGCAGACGCGATCCTGCTCGGTGAGCCGGGCGGCGGCCGCAGCCCACTCGACGAACGTGAGCGAGTTGCGGTGGGAGATCATGACACCCTTCGGGGCGCCGGTCGAACCCGACGTGTACAGGATGTACGCGAGGTCGGTCTCGATAGCCCGGTCTTCGGCGAGCGGCTCGTCCGGCTCGCCGGCGACCTCCGCGGCGCCCGGCAGCAGCACCCCGCGCGACCCAGGAACGCCCTCGGCCAGGACGGCCGCCTGCGCGGCGGTCGTGTCGTCCGCGATGATCACGGCGGCGGCGCAGTCCCGCACGACGTAGCCGAGCCGCTCGGCGGGCGCCTTCGTGTCCAGCGGCACGTAGCAGGCCCCGGCCTTCAGCGCCCCGTAGAGCCCGATCACCGCCGTGGCCGACTTGCTCACCAGGATCGCCACCCGGTCACCGGGCTGCACGCCCCGGCGCAGCAGCGCCCACGCCACCTTGGTGCTCAGCCGGTCCAGCTCCTGGTAGCTGAGCTCACTGCCCCCCGACGCAACCGCCGGCCGCTGCGGCCGGCGCGCCGCAGCCTCGGTCAGCAGATGCTGCAGCAGATACGCCATCGTTGTTTCCTCTCCTATCTATCGCGGAACGGTGCCTTTGTTTCGCTCGCCTTCGGTTCGTTCAGAGCCCGAGCATCCGGGCGAGGACCACGCGCTGGATCTCCGAGGTGCCGGAGTAGATGGTGCTGGCGAGCGCGTCCCGCAGATCGCGCTCGATCCCCGCTTCCTTCATGTAGCCCAGGGCGCCGTGGGCCTGGATCGCGTCCCGGCTGGACTGCACGAACGCCTCGCTGGTGAACAGCTTCGCTGCGGCCGCCTCGGCCGGCGCTGACCTGCCCTGCTGCTTGAGCCAGGCGACCCGGTAGATCAGCAGCCGCGCCGCCTCCAGCCGGACGTACATGTCGGCCAGCTTGTTCGACACGCCCTGGAACTTCCCGATCGGCTGTCCGAACTGCTCGCGCGATCGCGCGTATGCGACGCACGCGTCGAGCTGCCGCCGCATCGCCCCCACGACGCTGGCGAAGATGCAGCTCCGCTCCCACTCCATGGACGAGTTGAAGATGGCCATGCCGGCGCCTTCCGGCCCCAGCCGGCTCTCCACCGGCACGCGGCAGTCGTCCAGTGCTATCTCGCCGATCGGCGAGGTCCGCAGGCCCATCTTCTCGAAGCCGCTGCTCACCATCAGCCCGGGCGTCGCCCTGTCGACGAGGAACGCGGACAGGCCGGCCAGGCCGGGGCGGTCGGTCACCGAGGCGTAGACCAGGAAGACGTCGGAGACCGGCGCGTTGGTGATGTACTGCTTGGCGCCGTTCAGGACGTAGTGGTCACCGCGCCGCTCGGCGCGGGTGCGCATGTGCAGCGCG
The DNA here is from genome assembly GCA_963778075.1 of uncultured Actinomycetota bacterium. Taxonomy (GTDB): domain Bacteria; phylum Actinomycetota; class Actinomycetes; order Streptosporangiales; family Streptosporangiaceae; genus JASHPR01. The sequence goes on from CAVZTJ010000004.1 coordinate 440,411, forward strand.
TCCGAGCCGGTCTCCGGCTCGGTCATCGCATGCCCGCCGAGGATGTCGCCGGACACCATCGGCGGCAGGTACCTGCGCTGCTGCGCCTCGGTGCCGAAGGCGACCAGCGGCAGCTCGACACTCCACATCTGCGCGTTGAGCGAGAACAGCAGCCCGTTGTCCTGGCAGCCGTAGCCCAGGGCCTCCATGACCAGGGCCGTCGTCAGCACATCGGTGTCGGTGCCGCCGAGCTCGGCGGGGACCGGCAGGCCGAGGATGCCGAACTTGGCGCACGCCCGCCACGCATCCCTCGGGAACTCGCCCGCGTCCTCGCGCTTCGCGAGATCGTGGTTAAGTTCCTTCCGCGCGAAGTCGGCGGCCGCCTCCGTCAGCTCACGCTGATCGGCGCTTAGTGAGAAGTCCACCGTGTCTCCTTGTTCGTCGGCCTGGTCTTCGCGCGGGCCCGGGCCGGGGCCCGCAATGGCCGCCGCCGGATCCGGGAGCCGCCAGCCGAGGCGGCCCGCCACCTGCGGGCCGGGCGCCGGGCGAGACGGAGCGAGGCGGCATGCGCCTGCGCCTCCGCCTGGTCGGTGAGCGGCTCGAGCGGGCCGACATCGCTGTAGCGGTGCTCGAGCGCCCGGGAGATGAGGTGATCGGCCAGCCACGGATTCTTCGGCAGCACCGGCCCGTGAAGGTAGGTGGCGTAGACCTCGCGGTACCGGGCGCCTTCGGTGCTATCCTCGCCGTTGTTGCCGCCCCCGGCGAGCACGTGCCCGAGCGGCTCGGCGCCGCTGCCCAGGCGGGTGCGGCCGCTGTGATTCTCGAACCCGGTGAGCTGGCCGCGGTTGCCCGAGCCGAAGTCGCAGTCCACCGCGACGTGCCCGATGAAGCGCGTCGGGCCGGCCTCGGTAACCACGTCCAGCACGTCGATGCCCTCGATGCGCGGGCCCTCAGCCGGGGCGTAGTACCGCCCGAGCAGCTGGTAGCCGGCGCACACGGCGAGGACAACGGCGTTGCCCTCGATCGCCTCCCGCAGCGGCCCGGCCTTCTCCGCCAGGTCGCGCGCGGCCGCGGTCATCTCGCGGTCTTGGCCGCCGTGCACCAGAATGAGGTCGGACTCGGTGAAGTCGGGGACGTCCCCCACGTCGGCGTCGGTCACGTCGAAGCGGATCCCACGCCAGGCGCAGCGCTGCATGATGGCGAACAGGTTCCCCCGGTCGCCGGCCACGCTGAGCAGCCTCGGATAGAGGTGGCAGATGCGGACCGTTTTGACAGGCGTTGTCATGTCGTCATTCCTCCCAGGTAGGCCGCACCCAGCCGCGTCGCTGCATGACGCCGCGAAGCTCGCGCATTGGGGTGTAGCCAGCGAAGATGTACAGAGACCCGCCCGGCGGCGTCTCGTTCAGGGCCCTCGAAAGGGCGGCCGAGCGGCCGGGCAGCATGGTCGTGATGTCGGGACTGGCGCCTGCGTACTTGAACCGCAGCGCGACCTCCTCGGCCCTGGTCCCGCTGACCGTGAGGGTCGCGAGCTGCGGCACCAGCTGCTCAAGTTCCACATCCCAGAGCCAGGCGAAGTCCTCGCCGTCGACCACGGTGTTGCTGTGCGCGGCCAGGATGTGTTTCGGTCCGGGCCGCCGCAGCACCTCGCGCAGCGTGGCGTTGTAGGACGTCGGGTTCTTGACGAAGGCCAGCACGATCTGCTTGTCGCCCGCCTGGATCTCCTCCAGGCGGCCGAACGCCGGGCGCAGGTCCGCGATCGCGTGCCGCGCCTCGGCCGGGTCCAGCGGCCGGGGGAACGACAGCGCCACCGCGCCCGCCAGTGCGGCAGCCGCGTTGTAGACGTTGTGCGTCCCGGCCAGAGGCACCTGCAGCGCGAAGATCCCCGCCGGGGTCTCGATCGTGATCTCAGATCCTGCCTCCTCCGACGGCCGGATCGCTGTCACCGCGACGTCCAGCTCCGGGCGGGCGTTCCCGCACTCCGGGCACTCGTAATCCCCCAGGTGGGAGAGGTGCACGGCGCGGTAACTCAGCATGTGCTGGCAGCGCACGCAGCGGATCGTGTCCGCGGAGTGCTCGGGCTCCCGCAGGCCGGCGCCGTCGTCGGCGATGCCGTAGTACAGGCGGCGGGCTCGTGCACCAGGCGCGAGGCTGGCCACCAGCGGATCGTCGGCGTTGAGCACCACGGTGGCGGACGGGGGCAGCGCCTCGATGACGGCTTCGAGCCCCTTCGCCATCGTGTACAGCTCGCCGAAGCGGTCCAGCTGGTCACGGAAGATGTTCGTGATCAGGAACGCGTCGGGAAGTACCTCCGGCGCCACCAGGCGGACCGTTGCCTCGTCGACCTCCAGCAGGAACAGCTGCGCGTCCATCCGGCCGCGCAGGTCGGTTCCTCGCACGGCGGCCGAGATCACTCCCTGCAGCAGGTTGGAACCGGACCGGTTCTGGGTGACGGACAGGCCGCCGGCGCGCGCCAGCGCGGCGAGCATCCGGCAGGTCGTCGTCTTCCCGTTGCTCCCGGTGACGACCAGCTTGCTCGCGTTGTTCACCGCCGCGGTCTTCTGCAGGATGCGGGGATCGATCCGCCGGGCGACCACACCAGGGAAGCTCGTGCCCCCGCCGGTCCGCAGCACCCGCGACGCGGTCCCCGCCGCCTTGCCGCCCGCCAGCGCGAGCGTGAAGCGCGCCTGCGCCGAGGGCGGAACGGAGGCCTTGCTGGCCGCGTGCCTGGCCGGAGGGCGGTTGGTTACGATGCGCATGTCGCGTCCTCCTCCAGCGATTCGCAGCGCGGCATGGGGGCCGTGATCTCGCCCCTGTCCCACTGCGCGTCCGACTGGACCCGGCGGTGCCCGGCGTCGCGGACGGCGTCGGCGATCGCTTGCACGTGGCCCTCGTCGAGGGCGTAGTGCAGGGCGCACGACCGCAGCGCAAAGCGGCCGCGGATGTTGACGCCGGCCAGGAACGCCCGCCCGCCGACCTGGACGTCCTCCATGATCGCCTGGTTCAGCAGGTCCAGGGTGGTCTCGTCGCCGCGCATGCCTTCAGGTACGTAGCGGAAAGCCACCGCGGTCAGCGGCCCGGTCGCCACCAGCTCCAGCTCAGGATCGGCGTCGATGAGGCGTTCCAGGTAGCGCGCCAGGTCGACGTGCCGCCGGACGTGGTCCACCAGCCCGGCCTTCCCGGCCTGCTGGATGTTCCAGAGCGTCTTGAGCGCCCGCCCCGAATCCCTCGTCTGCTCGGCGCTGCGGTGGGAGTACCAGACGTCGCCGGCGAACCCCTGCCCGGGCGGCAGCTTGAGGTAGGACGGGATGAGCTTGTAGGTATCCTGCAGCAGCGAGCCCTGCCGCACCATGGCACAACTGCAGCCGATGGCGACGGCCAGCCACTTGTGTGGGTCGAGGGCGACCGAGTCGGCGCGCTCCAGCCCCCGGTACAGCGGCGCGAGGCGCGGGTCGAGGACCCCGAAGCCGCCGAAGGCGCCGTCAACGTGCAGCCAGAGGCCTTCCTGGTGGCAGAAGTCGGCGAGCTCGCCGAGCGGGTCGATCGCGCCGGTCGTCACGCTGCCGGCGTTCGCCGCGACCAGGAACGGGCGGTGGCCAGCGCGCCGGTCCGCCGCGACCGCCTCGCGCAGGTCGGCCACGTCCATGCGGAAGTCCGCATCGGTCGCCACCTTGCGGGGGGCGCCGAGGCCCAGCGTGAACGCGCCCTTGTCCAGGCAGGAATGGCCCTCTGCCGACATGTACATGGTCAGTCGCGGGTGGCCGTGCAGGCCTTCCTCCCTGACGTCCCAGCCGTTGACCTTCGCGCCCCAGTAGCGCGCGACTTCCAGGCAGTGCCGGTTCGCGTCGGATCCCCCGCCGAGCAGGACCCCGTCGCTTCCGTCTACCGGAAAACCGATGAGCTCCATCAGCCAGCGGATGGCCGCCTGCTCCACGTATATAGCCGCGTAATTGCCGCCGGCGCCGCTCGTATTGGTAACCGCCGAGGCAAATGCCGCGAGCATGCTCAGCCTGGACGCGGCGGGATCGACGAACGCGGCGAAACACGGATGATTCTGTCCCCGGCCATACGGAAGTACGAGCCGTAGAAAGCCCTCGATAACATCTTCGGCGGCCGATCCCTCAGCAGGGATTTCCATTTCCTCTAGCTCTTGCCGCACTTCCGCCGGCAAGGGTTGGTAAACTGGCTCTTGGGGAAGCTTGTCCAGGTAAACGGCAAGCGTGTCCACGAGTTGATGGCCCAGGTCACGAAACGTCATGTCGTCCATTGCCAGCGGCGACGGAACTGTGCTGTAACCCCTAGGGCCGCGGGTCGCGCCAGCAGGGGTAGGCGATCCCATGGATGGGAACTCCCTTCGGTCCAGGAATACAGTTCCAGGAGCACTGTATCCGTGTGTGAGCGGCCATTCCCGCACCCCGCCGCAGGTAAACGACACAAGCCGCTAACGGCTTAAGAAAATGCCAGTAATGAACGGCTAATGAATGGCCTAAAGGTTCGGGTCCCGGCGCGTCGCGATTTGGCCCGCGCAATGGCCGGGCGCCCCGCTGCCATCCAGGCAGGAACGGCGCGTCAGCCGGTGATCCAGGGCCGGAGCTTGCCCGGGTTTCGTACGGCCCAGATGTGGGTGATCCGGTCTTCGGCGACCCGGAACGCGAACACCGTCACGGTGACGTCATCCTGCTGGGCGACCAGGCCAGGCTGGCCGTTGACCGTGCGTTCCAGGAACGTCACGCTGCCGGCTGCCCGCTGCACCAGATCGGCCAGGTACCGCGCGATCTGCTCGGCGCCTTCGACGGGGTGGGGCGCCGCGCTGACGAGACCGCCGCCGTCGGCGATCACCGTGGCGCCGGGGTCCAGGAGGCCGACGAGCGTCCCGACCTCCCCGGCCTCCAGTGCCTGCTTGAACTCCCTGACGACGTCCGCCTGCCGGGCAGTCGGGGTCGGGGGCGGGGACGCCTGCGACGCGCGGATGCGGCGGCGGGCCGAGGAGGCCAGCTGGCGGCATGCGGCCGGCGTGCGGCCGGTGATCTCGGCCACCTCGGCGAAGGAGTAGCGGAAAACATCATGCAGAACGAACGCGACGCGCTCGGCCGGGGTCATCGACTCGAGCACGACCAGGAACGCCATGCTGACCGACTCGTCGAGGGTGACCCGGTCGGCCGGGTCGGCCGCGATGCCAGCCGGCCGGCCGGCGGGCCACTCCGCTGGTTCGGGCAGCGGCTCGGGGATCCACTCGCCGACGTAGCGCTCCCGGCGGGCGCGCGCCGAGCCGAGCAGGTCCAGGCAGATGCGGCTGGTGACCGTCGTCAGCCAGGCGCCGGGGGAGTTGATGGCGGCCTGCTGCTGCCCGGACATGGCATACCAGCGGGCGTAGGCCTCCTGGACGGCGTCCTCGGCCTCACCGAGCGAGCCTAGGAGCCGGTACGCGACATTGATCAGCCGCGGCCGCTCGTTCATGATCGCGCCCGGTTCAGGCTCGGGCCCGCCTCCCCCTTGCTCGTCCGGGGCGCTCATGGTGGCGGCACAGACCTTCCTGCGCTGCGGCTTGGCGCGGTTGCGGTGCCGCCCGCGGGGGGCTGAGGGCGGCACCGCAAGTCTCTGTTGCCTGGAGCGAATTCTGCAGCGTCTTTCAGATGTCGATCCAACCGTGCTTTCTCGCGCACTCCAGGATGCTCTCGCGCACCTGGAGAATCTGCTGACCGGTCAGCGTCGGTGCGTTGACCAGCAGGAGTTCCGCTATCTCCTGGCTGAACTCCTCTCGCGAGAGCACGTCGCACATTGGCTCGTCGTCGGGAGCATGGTCGCTGCCGGGCACGCCTTCGTTGCGCGCTTGCGCACCTGGGGCATGTGGCGCACCGGCCAGCAGGTCAACCGCAACAGCCTGCGATGCTGCAGGCTGCGGCGTTGCGGGACCCTCAAGCCTTGATGCAGGTCCGGGCGAAGTAACAGAATCATCGTCGAGATCAGAGTCATCCGGAATGCTTCGCGCCGCGAACGCTTTTCGCCCGCGATCGCCCGCCATTACCTTGAACTCAATCCGCACGCCCGGGCTGAGCTCGTCCGCGTCGCCTTCGTACACCGATGCGTGCAGGAAAACATCCTCGCCGGCATCGTCCGCCGCGATAAACCCGTAGCCGCGTTCCCTGTCGAACTGCAGCACCCGTCCAGTAGCCATCTACGCCCACCTCCGCCTCGCCAGCCGTCCCAGCAATCCACCTCGTTCACAGGCTAGCCCGCAGGGCCCACGCTGGCATTGTTCACCCGCCCTAGTGCGTCTCGGCGCCTGCGCGAAGATGCCGGCCTGCTGACGGCAGCCTGCGGCAGTATGTCCGGCATGGCAGTTGCACGCCAGGCTGCGCCGGGCGGTCCGGCGGATTCGGTGCTCGAGGCGGTTCTCGAGCGCGTGACGTACGCGAATGAGGAGACCGGCTACACCATCGCCCGGGTGGCGGCCGACCGCAGCGGCCCCGACCTGCTGACCGTGGTGGGGCCGCTTGCGGGAGCTCAGGTCGGCGAGAGCCTGCGGCTGACCGGCCGGTGGACGTCGCATCCCCGTTACGGGAAACAATTCGAGGTGCGGTCCTACTCGACCGTCCTGCCGGCAACCATCCAGGGAATTCAGCGTTATCTGGGATCCGGGCTGATCAAGGGCATCGGCCCGGTCATGGCCGAGCGCATGGTCGCGCACTTTGGCACCGACATCCTGCGCGTCATCGACGAGGAGGTGCAGCGCCTCGTCGAGGTGCCGGGGGTGGGGCCCAAGCGCACGAAGATGGTCGCCGCGGCGTGGCAGGAGCAAAAGGCGATCAAGGATGTCATGGTCTTCCTGCAGAGCGTCGGGGTGTCGACCTCGCTGGCGGTGCGCATCTACAAGCAGTACCGGGACAGCTCCATAGACGTTGTCCGCGACGAGCCCTACCGGCTGGCAACGGACGTGTGGGGGATCGGCTTCAAGACCGCCGACACGATAGCCCGCGCGGTCGGTATCGCGCACGACAGCCCGGAGCGCATCAAAGCCGGGCTCCAGCACACCCTGTCTGAGGCGGCCGACGACGGCCACTGCTTCCTGCCAGCGCCCAACCTGCTCACCGATGCCGCGAAGATTCTCGACGTGGACCGCGAGCTCATCGGCCCGTGCCTGGACGAGCTCGCGGCCGGGGAAGGCGTGGTCAGCGAGACCGTTGCGCAGGGTGATCAGGAGGTGCCCGCCGTCTACCTTGTGCCCTTTCACCGGGCCGAGCGCTCGCTGGCCTCCGGACTGCTCGATCTGCTGCATGCGGGCCAGGACCGGATGGCTGCGTTCGGTCAAGCGGACTGGGACCGGGCGCTGGCGTGGCTGCGCAGCCGTACCGGTGCCGACCTTGCCACGGAGCAGCAGGAGGCGGTGCGGCTGGCGCTGACCAAGCGGGTGGCGGTGCTGACCGGCGGCCCTGGCTGCGGCAAGAGCTTCACCGTCCGCTCGATCGTTGAGCTCGCCAAGGCCAGGAAGGCGAAGATCGTGCTGACCGCGCCGACCGGCCGGGCCGCCAAACGGCTCGCGGAGCTCACCGCGCATGAGGCCACCACCGTGCACCGGCTGCTTGCGCTGCAGCCGGGCGGGAACCCGAAGTACGACAAGGACAACCCGCTGGACGCCGATCTGGTCGTGGCCGACGAATCCTCCATGATGGACCTGATCCTGGCGAACAAGCTGGTGCGGGCCATCCCGCGCGGCGCTCATCTGCTGCTGGTCGGTGATGTGGACCAGCTTCCGTCGGTGGGGGCCGGGGAGGTGCTGCGCGATCTGCTGGCCGCCACCGAGGCAATCCCCCGGGTGCGCCTGACCAAGATCTTCCGACAGGCCCAGACGTCCGGGATCGTGGTGAACGCGCACCGGGTCAACGCCGGGTCGCCGCCGCGGCTGCGCGGCTTCCCGGACTTCTACTGGTTCGCCTGTGACGACACCGAGCAGGCCGCGGCGCTGACCGCCGACATCGTGGCGCGCCGCATTCCGCGCCGCTTCGGCATGGACCCGCGCCGTGATGTCCAGGTGCTGGCGCCGATGCACCGCGGGCCGGCCGGCGCTGGCAACCTCAACGTCCTGCTCCAGCAGACGCTGACCCCGTACCGCGACGGGCAGCCCGAACGCCGGTACGGCGGCCGGGTGTTCCGCGTCGGGGACAAGATCACCCAGTTGCGCAACAACTATGACAAGGGCGCCGCCGGGGTGTTCAACGGCACCATCGGCGTGATCACCGCGATTTCCCTGGAAGACGGCAAGCTCACCGTGCTCACCGACGAGGACGAGAGCCTTGACTACGGCTTCGATGAACTCGACGAGCTCGCCCACGCCTACGCCACCACCATCCACCGCTCGCAGGGCAGTGAATACCCCGCGGTGGTCATCCCGCTCACCACGAGCTCATGGATGATGCTGCGCCGCAATCTCCTCTATACCGCGATCACCCGGGCCAAGAAGCTGGCCGTCCTCGTCGGATCGGAGCGCGCGCTGGCGGCCGCCGTCCGCACCCCCGGCGCCGGACGCCGCCACACCGGACTCACCTACCGCATCAACGGGATAGGACCGCTGACCCGCGCTACCTGAGCGACTGTGTCAGCGTGGCAGAGTCGGCATCGAGCCGGAGATGCCCTAGAGCACCGTTCAGGATGGGGACGTAGGGCGGAACGTGCCCGCACCCGACCTCGGCGATGATCGGCACGCCGACCCCGGCAAGCGCATCGACCACCGCCTGGTCCTGGGTGAGGGTCGGGCTGTCCGGGGCGAGCGTGCTGGCGACGAGGATCGCCGTGGCCTCGGCGAAAAAGCCGGCCAGCCGCATCCCGTGCAGGCTCCGGCACACGCCGAAGGCGTCATCACCGGCCGCCTCGACGTAGACGATGAGACCCTCCGGTGCGTCTAGCCGCGCGAAATGGGCAACGTCACCGTGCGCAGTACCCACGAGATGGCGCACCGCCTCGATGCAGCCACCGACGAGACGCCCGGTGACGTCGGCTGGGCCGTCACCATCGAGGCGGACCCACCGGCCGCTCTGCGTGAACGACGTTCCTTCGGCAAAGGCGATGATGTCGGGCCAGGTTAAAACGTATCCGCCCGGTCCGCCCAGTTTGTAGGGCGTGTTCATCAGGTTGTTGGTGTGCAGCGTCGCGATTGCGGTACGCAGCGTCATCGGCAAAAGGAGGGTCGAGATGTCGGAGAATCCGACGAACCAGGTCGGGTCAGCCGCGGCAACCGAATCCCAGTCCAGCAGCGGCAGCAGGTCGATGGCGGTCTCGCCACCACGCGGCGGAACCACCGCCCGGATGCGTGGGTCCGTGAGCATGGCCATCAGCTCAGCCGCTCGCTGTTCTGCTGGAGCGCTGGTGTGCGACGTCCCATCCATGCACTCGCCAATGACAACGTCATACCCGCGGTCGCGGACGGCCTTGACCGCTCGCTCGAGATGGTCTCGTTCCCGGCGCTCGACGCCTCTGGAGGGAGAGGTCACGCCTACGCGGTCGCCTGGCTGCAGCGAGGCCGGGAACCTGATTGCCATGCCCCCATGCTGAGTGGGTCAGGCGCTTGCCTGCGATACCCATGAGGCACGTGCAAGTGGAGAGAGCCCGCAGTTGGACGATGCCCGGGGATTAATGAGGAGCCGGGGCATGGTAGGGCTCCGTGCCGCCTTGCGGCAAGATCCGAGCAGGTCTTCCGGTCGTCCGTATACTGCCAGCAGCACACAGCGTGATCAGCGTCTCCATATGGAGTAGTAGCCACATGTCCCATGTCGTCACAGATCCGAGCTTGTCCGTTGCCTACCGGGCACTTGAGCGGCGGCGAGAAGAGGTTATTGCGGCGCGCGACCGCATAGCGGCTGAGCTGAAGAAGCTCGACGCTGCGCTCGAGGCATTGCAATCTCTGGCGGAAAACGCGCCAGAGGCTGCCAAGGCGGATGGCCAGGAGGCCGCACCGGCCGCCGCCGAGGCCGCGGAGGCGCCGGCCAAAGCAGCGGCTAAGCCTGCGGCGGCTAAGCCTGCGGCGGCTAAGCCTGCGGCGGCTAAGTCTGCGGCGGCGGCCAAGCCTGCAGCAGAAGGCAAGCCTGCGGCGGCGGCCAAGCCTGCAGCAGAAGGCAAGCCTGCGGCAGAAGGCAAGCCTGCGGCGGAGGACGGGAAGGCTGCAGACCGCAAGGCCCGCGTCATCGAGTTCCTTCTCGAGAACCCGCGGCAGTGGCTCACATCGTCCGAAATCGCGGTGCTGACGGAGGGCGAGAACATCTCGGGGACCGAGCGAAATGCTGTCTCAGAGACGCTGCGTCGGCTGCTGCGCCGCGGGGCCGTGCAACGGGACGACAAGAGCAGGCCGGTCAGGTACCGCGCTGTCTCGGCAGCTCTGCGCGAGCTCCTGCTCAGCGGGCAATAGCCCGCACGGCCTCCGCTTCACCGGCCCGCGCGAGCCTGTCGTCCGCTATGCGCCCTGGGCGCGCTGCCTCTGCTGGCCGGGATACCTCAGGGCGCCTTGCGCGACAACGCCGACGTTCTTTACCTGCACGACAGCGGCGTCGCCCGTCGGCTCGAGCAAACAGGAAGGACCCTGGGCGCGTTCTCTGGCGACAGTGACCCAGCCGCGGATGTCCGCGCAGCGCTGTCTTGGTCGTACCAGCAATTGGGTCCTGTCATCGCGCGGGCCTTCCGGCTGGCCAGCCTGCACCCTGGCTTCCACCTAGAGCGCTACGCGGTCGCCGCGCTCACCCGGCACGACCGCGGAGCAGGCTGCGCGCATGCTGGATGTGCTGGCCGGGACGTGTATGATCCAGCCTTCGGAACCCGACCGCTACAGCATGCATGACCTTCTGCGCAGCCACGGGCGTGAACTTGCCGCCGGATGCGATCCCGGGGAGGCGCGAGCGAAGCTGACCAGCCTGTTCGACTATTACCTGCACGCTGCCTCGACCGCGGTGGACACCTTGTTCCCTGCGCAGGAACACCAGCGGCCGCGCATGCCGCTGGCCCGTACTCCCGCCCCGGTGCTGGCTTCCGCGGCAGCCGCCCGGGCGTGGCTGGATGGGCAGCGGGCCAGCCTGGTGGCGGTCGTGGTGCACGCGGCCGGGCATGGCTGGCCCGCCTACGCCACCCAGCTTTCCGCCCTCTTGTTCCGCTACCTCGAGGTCGGCGCGCATTCTGCCGAGGCGATCACCTTTCACAGCAGTGCGTTCCGTGCGGCAGGCAGTATCGGTGACCGAGCCGCCGAGGCGAACGCCATGAACAGCCTTAGCGCCACCGACTTCCAGCTTGGCCGCTATCAGAAGGCCGCCAGCCACCTGATGCAGTCCGCGGCCACGTACGCCGAGATCGGCGACCAGGTTGGCCGGGCCCGCGTTCTTGGCAATCTGAGCGTCGTCGAAGTCCATCAAGGCCACTGCCGCCAGGCCGCCGGCCACCTGGAGCAGGCGCTGGCCATGCTCGGCGATGCGGGCGCGTCGGCTCAGGAGGAAGTCTGATCCGTCCACGAAGTTGCCGTGCACGCCGAGCTGGCCACCACCGATATTTACGCCCGGGCCTCCACCGAGGCCAAGCGCAAAGCCCTCGAAGCCGCCTGCACCGACATCGTCAGCGACGACCTGCCCGAATGGAACCAGGATCCCGGACTGCTCAGCTGGCTCGCCAGCCTGTGAGTCACCGCACCAGGAAGGGTTATGCGCGGTGCTCGACCGCCGGCATCGCTGTCACCAGGGCGAGCAGGCCGGCGCTGCGCATAACCCGGCACTGCTCATAAGGCGGCTTATGCGCAGCTGCGCATAACCCGCCTTGCGGGGTGCCGGTAGGGGTGTCCCTTTCCTCACCCAGTTCGGTCAGGAGACCGGCCTTAAGGAACGCCTTGACCAGGGCCAGCACGCGCTTGTCCGACACCCTCGCCCGCACCCGGCCCATCAGCGCCGTGTGGTCGAAGGTGTCGAAACACGCCTCGATATCGGCGTCCAGCACCCACTGATAGCCCTTGGTGCCGAACACTGTATCTCGGCGATTGCGCCGTGTGCCCGCCGCCGGGGCCGGAACCCGTAGGACACCGGCATGAAGCGGGCCTCGAAGATAGGGTCCAGCACCAGCTTCAGCGCCGCCTGCACCGCCCGGTCAGCGACGGTCGGAATCCCGAGCTTCCGGAGTTTCCCATTCGCCTTAGGTATCATCACCTGCCGTACCTCGACCGGCCGGAACCCGCCGGACTTCAGCGAGTCCCGGATCTGACCCAGGAAAACCTCGACCCCGATCCAGGTCTCGATTCTGGCCGCAGTGGCCTTGTCGACACCCGGAGTCCTGGCGCCCCTATTGGTGGACACGCGTTCCCACGCGTGCACCAGGAACGCCGGGTCATAGACGAGGTTGAACAGGTCACCGAACCGGCGGGAGGGATCTCCTCCCGCCCAGCGGTGCAACTTGATCTGCATCTCCCGTACCGTGAAGTAAGCCGAATCTGCGCCCGGCCACACCACGGCACCGGCATTCACCGGCGCATCTTCGGGCATTGCATCCTCTCCTTAACTGACACGCTGCCGCCCTTCCCCCATGTGCACGGGCTTTCCCCGGCCCGGAGTACTACGGCGGCTCCGCCCCACCCGTGCCTTCGGCAGGCGTCGCGCCTATCCCCGCCCCCATCTGGACGATGAAAGGCGCAAGGAACGCACACAGATGGTTCCCACGTTCACTGCTGTCCGGTAGACGGGTTAGGCACCCGGCTCTGCCCCTGCGGCTTCGCCACGGCTACTGCCGCAGACAATTCACCATGGCCTCCAAGCCCAGGCCCTGAATACCCTGCCCGGAGTTTCCCGCCCGTCATGAAGAGCAGGTGCGCACCGCCATCCAGCCCAAATCCACCGGGTTAGAGCTGGCGAGACGCTCAAGAGGCGTAACGACACCGGTTCCTCGCGTATACCTTCCCGTCTCGCTCACCGCGCCCGGCCCATCCGGCAGTACTGAGCCGACACGACTTTGTCGAGGCTGCTCCCATCCTCACCGGCGACCCCCGGCTCGGACTACCTCCAGCTTCACCCCACCGCTACGACGGCGAGGAGATGGACGGTCTTTCACCTCCATCCGGAACAACAGCGCCTCGTGGCGCACTCAGGCTGCCCCCAGCTTCGCCGCCCTGCTGCGACAGGGACAGCGGCGATGGTCTCTCACCTCCGCTCGAATCAACAGCGCCTCACGGCGCACCGGATGGAAGCCGTAGCCCTTCTTGAAGGTGGGAGCTGCCCCTTCCTTGTCTGAGCACGCGGTGATCAAGGTGGCGTCCAGGTCGATGACCAGCCAGCCGGCCAGCAGCTTCCCGGCGATGACCAGCCACGGGAACCTGGCCGGGGTCGCCGCGATCAGCTTCCAGGCGTGCGCCCGGACTCTGGCCCGCGCTGTCGCGATCTTGCCCAGGGTGGCGCTGGGAGATGAGCGGCGATAGCTCGGGCACGGTAACTGCACTGACCCTGGGCGACTACGCTGACCTGGCCCGGGCGGCCATGGACGCTGGTACGTGGGACTTCATAGCGGGGGGTGCGAGTGAGGAACGGACCCTGGCGGCGAACCTCGAGGCATTCGATCGGATACGCCTGCTGCCGCGGGTGCTTACCGGCATCGACGAGCCTGACCTCGCAACCCAGATCCTCGGCCGCGCCTGGATGGCGCCGCTAGCCATCGCGCCGATGGCGTATCACACGCTGGCCCATCCAGAAGGAGAGCTAGCCATGGTCCGGGCAGCGGGAGCGGTCGGCGTTCCCTTCATCTGAGCACCTTCGCCGGCCGGACCTTCGAGGAGGTCGCAGTCGCCGCTAGCTCTCCGGTTTGGCTCCAGGTCTACTGCTTCCTTGACCGCCGGGTGACGCAGCGGCTCATTGAATGCGCGGAGCGAGCTGGCTTCGAGGCGCTCGTCCTGACAGTGGATGCCCCGCGTCTCGGCAGGCGGCTTGTCAACGGCCAAGTGCGTGTCGCCACTGGTGGCCAGGTAAAAGTCTCCATCCCTCGGTTGGTTTTCAGTTGCTGGTGTGGTGTCCTCCTGTCCGGTTTCGGGCTTGGCGCATCCGGAACGACTCGCCTTCGGTGACCACGACGATGCTGTGGTGCAGGAGCCGAAGGCGCGCGGGTTCGCTGATTCCTGGCCGCCGGCGCCGCGGAACCTGCACGTGGTGGCGGGTTTGGGCTCTCGATGGGGTTGGGTTCGCGCGTCTTATTTCGATCGGCGTTCGGGATGGGCGGCCTGGACGTAGTTCATGGCGGGCTTGGCAGTGAGGCCGAATACGCGCATGAGGTGGACTGGGTCAGCGGTGTGCCTGGCCTCGTCCAGGATCCGGTCCTGCCGCAGTCTGGAAGGGCTGAGGCCGAGCTTGGCGAAGATGGCGTCCATGACGGTGAGGGCGATCGAGGGGCCGGCGCCGTCGGCGGCGGTTTGCCGCGTGACGAACAGGCGGGGGTTGCCGGTGAGCGGCCAGTGCCGGTGTCGTTCGTGGAGCCAGCTAGTCACCAGCGTGCGGGAGAGCTCGCCGAGGTAGACGGTGTGCGATCCGGTCGGGCGCCGGACGAGGAGGCGCCCGCGGGATAGGTCGAGGTCATCGAGCAGCAGCAGGGTTGTCTCTTTCTTGCCGAGCCCGTGAATGGCGATCAGCGCGACGGCCAGCTGGGCCATCGGGGTGCCGGCCCGGTCGATCAGGCCGCCGAGCAGGTCGGTGGGAATCGGGACGGGCAGGCGCCGCATCGCCGGCAAGGTCATGCCGCGGGTCGGGTCCCGGAAGATGACCCGCTCTTGCCTGAGCGCCCGGAACAGGCTGCGCAAGGCGGGCAGCAGGTTGCGTGCCGTGACGCCGGGCCGTTCGTCGAGCGCCGCCTGGACGTCGTCGCAGGTGATCTCGCGAAGGCTGGTGACGTGCCGGCTCCAGGCAGCCAGTACCGGGTAGAGGCAGTTGAGGTAGCTGCGGATTGTCGAATACGGCAGTTCCCGGTGCGCGCGGCGGCCTTCGCCGCGCACCACCTTTACCCATTGGAGGAGCTCGCCGGCGATGCCGCTGGGGAGGGCCTGGATGCGTTGCCGGATGGTCCGCTCGACGGCGGTGCCCTGCCGGGCCGGGTCGGGGATGACCATGCCGCGCTCGTCGAGGAACTGCAGGACTCGCCGGATGGTGGTGGCGGGGCGGCTGGCGAGCGCCTTGATGTCGGCCTCCGCGATGGGGGCGCTGGCTCCTATCCAGGCCAGCAGTATCCGCAGTGTCTTAGTTCCGTTGTTGCGCACAGAGTTGTTCCAGCCGCGGGCCCGGGCCTGCCGGTCGAGCTCCTCGACCATCGCGGCGGCGGCAGGGGTGAGGCTGGGCAGCTGGTCCAGGGCGCCGGCGGTCAGGCAGCTCCAGTCCCGGCGGGCGTCGAACAAGACGGCCTGGGCGGGGTCGACCAGGTGCGGCGAGAACGGCCGCGCCGGCCGCTGCCGGGCAGGCGTCTGCCATCTGGCCCGCCTGATGTCGGCGAAGTCGCCGGGGGCCTGCTGGGAGAGCTTGTCTTTGCGGTTCGCGGGAAGCAGCAGCGGCGAGGCCCTCGGCAGGCGCACCCCGGGGAGAAGGAACCCGAGCTGCAGGGGCCTTCCCGGCAGCGGACTGAGCACCCACCCGGGATCGTGCGAGCGGACGGTCAGCAGGCAGGGGCGGCATAGCCCGTCGCGGCTGACGTGGCTCACGCGGTCGCAGCGCAGGCAGGCGAGCTGGCCGGGGAAGGCCCGTCGCCATTTGGCGCAGGCAGCACAGCAGGTGCTCTGCCTCAGCTGACCCCAGCCAAGGCAGATCGGGCACTGCCCGACCGGCCAGTTCCTCGGTGCTGGCGGCACGGGTCTAGTTCGGCGGCAGTGACCGGCGGGAGCCGCCGTGCCGCGGCGCTGGCCGGGCAGGGCCGCCAGGCTGGCCGCCTGCGCCGGCCGCCGCCTGCGCCTGTTCGGTGCTGCTGGCATCGGCGACGGGTTCGGCCTCGAGCAGGTCGGCAACGGCGCAGCCCAGCGCGGCGCACATCTTGTCGAGGTCGTCCAGCCGCACCGAGATAGGTTTGCTGCCCCACAAAGCCGCGACCTTCGACAGCGACGGGGTGAACCCGACATCCTCGAAGGCCTTCAGCAAGTCGCTGGGCCGCCAGATGTCGTGCCTGGCCGCCGCCCAGCGCAGGTTCCACTTCACCGCAGGTTCCCCTTGTCCATCGTCAGGCGCTGCACCGCCCGGCCGGCGGCCACCAGGCCGGCTCTCTCCGGGTCGCCGTGCGCGGTGGCC
>CAVZTJ010000005.1:0-406382 GCA_963778075.1 uncultured Actinomycetota bacterium
GGGCCAGACCGCCGACTCACCAGTGATGTTCCCGGGACCTGGAGGAGACGGCGGGCCATCGAGATCCAGGAGCAAGCGGTTCGCTGACCCGCTGCCTCCCGCTTCCTCGCCAGAGCGATCCTGCCACACGACCGGGCTCATGATCGCGGACGCTGTCCGCTATATGTCCGTGCACAGCTAGACACAGTGGGACTCTCATGGACTCAGCGGGACCTCGTCGGGCTAAAAGCAACAGCCCGCGAGGCCGGGAAAACCCAGCTCACGGGCTATTTCCGCAGGTGGTGGCAGGTGTTGGGTTCGAACCAACGTAGGCTGAGCCGACGGTTTTACAGACCGCTCCCTTTGGCCACTCGGGCAACCTGCCTGGCGCCGCCTGAAGCGACGGCACAGTGAAGGATAGCGGAAGCCGGGGCCTGGGTCAGCACCTGCGTCACGGCACGGCACCGACACGACGTGTCTCCTGGCCGACAAGTGGGCCGTGCCGCGCGCGAGGCGTTTAACCTGGGAACCGTGGCATCCGAATCCTCTTTCGACATTGTGTCCAAGCTCAACCGCCAGGAAGTAGACAACGCGCTGAACCAGGCGTCCAAGGAGATCGGCACGCGCTTCGACTTCCGGGGCGTTGGCGCGTCCATCGCCTGGTCCGGCGAGCAGGCCGTTGAGATCAAGGCGAACAGTGAGGAGCGCGCCAACGCGGTCCTGGACGTGTTCAAGGAGAAGCTGGTCCGCCGGTCGGTGTCGCTCAAGGCGCTGGACGCGGGCGAGCCCAAGGTCTCGGGCAAGGAGTACCGCCTGTCGGTCGGCCTGAAGGAAGGCATCTCGCAGGACGACTCGCGGAAGATCTCGAAGATCATCCGCGACGAGGGGCCGAAGGGCATCCGGGCACAGGTGCAGGGCGACGAGCTTCGCGTCTCTTCCAAGAAGAAGGACGACCTCCAGCAGGTGATCAACCTGCTAAAAGGCAAGGAATTCGATCTCGCCCTGCAGTTCGTGAACTACCGGTAGCCGGGCGCTGGCCGGGCCGGCCTGTCTCACTCCGTGCCGATCAGCCTGACGCCGCAGCAGGCAGCCTCACGGCGAGTCTCACGAGGCCACCGACGTGCGGCGCCGGAAGCCGGAGATGTTGGTCGGGCGCTGGAGGTCGCCCGGGCCGCCGGGGCCGGGGACCTGAGCGGCCGCGAGCTGCGCGGCCAGCTCGGCGCACGCGCGCGCCCGGTCGGCGTCCTTGGCATGATCTGCGCAGCGGCCGCTGGGGATGTTCTCGCAGTCCCAGCAGCCCACAGCGGCGGCTCCCGAGGTCCGGTAGACGGCCGCGTCCTCGAGGGCGGTCAGCATGACCTCCAGCTGCCTGCCGGAGAGCGACGCCTCGATGCGCCCCGCCTGTCGCGCCCGCCAGAGCAGCGATGCCACGGCCGCGGCGTTCCGCTTGTCCCAGTGGACCAGCCTGCGCAGGAAGTTGCGGTCCCTGCCGCCGAGCCGGACCCCCCGCAAGGCCGCATCCAGCGCGTCTCGCACCGTGGCCCGGCAGGCGCCGGGCCGCTGCAGCTGAACCGGGCTGCTCCCCGGCTGGACCGCAGCACGCCTCGAGCGCATTGCCGGCGGTCCGGGCACGGCGGTGACGTTCGTGTTCTCACTCCCCTGCGCACGATCCCTCATGCTCCGCGGCCTCCCAGTCAGGCGCGAGGTGCGGCTCCCCGGCGGACGGAGATCAAGCCAGGCCCCGCATCCAGCCGAATGGCGCCGAGGAACTCTAGTTACAACCAGTGATCGAAACATGGCTACGTGAGTATGACGCATCAAAATGTAGTTAGGTTGACACTCTCAGTAACCAACCGCAGGTGCGCAAGCCGGCGCGCCGCTTGGGCGCGGTACCGTTTGGCGGGCTGGCGCGGGCCGCTGCCCAATTCCCGCCCAAAGGAGCCCCGGCCCCCTAGGGGAAAGCCGGGGCCGCCGCATCTAGTGAACCGCTTCGCCCGGCAGAACGTCGTATTACAGTAATGCAACGTCTGGACGCACCTCGCGTCACAAGACTGCAGCTTGGGCTATCGCGGGGGCGACGCTACCTGATGTTTTGACTGGTGGCGCGGCTATTGCGGAGCCCCGCAACCGGCAAATACTGCAGCAACGCGCCTCCGGCTGACATCCAGTCAGCCGCCGTCTGGATGTAAGGTAGTCCTAACCTCAACAAAACCTCAACGCCCCGGCCCAGGCCACGGACAGGGGCGGTGCCTACAAGGATGCACGCCGTCACCGCGACCCCAGCGTTCTCCGAGCACTGGCCGGCCTTGGCGCGTGGAGGAGGCCTCCGACTGTGACCAAGCAGGTCCAGCAACTAGATCGCGTCATCATCAGGTTCGCGGGCGACTCGGGTGACGGCATGCAGCTCGCCGGCGACAGGTTCACCCAGGAAACGGCGACGTTCGGGAACGACCTGTCAACGCTGCCCAACTTCCCAGCTGAGATCAGGGCCCCGGCCGGAACGCTTCCCGGGGTTTCCAGCTTCCAGCTGCACTTCGCCGACCATGACATCCTGACGCCGGGCGACGCCCCCGACGTCCTCGTGGCCATGAACCCGGCGGCCCTCAAGGCCAACCTCAGCGACCTGCCGCGCGGCGCGGACATCATCGCCAACACCGATGAGTTCACCAAGCGCAACCTGAGCAAGGTCGGCTACGAGGCCAGCCCGCTCGAGGACGGCTCCCTGTCCGGCTACCAGCTGCACGCCCTGCCGATCACGTCGATGACGGTCAAGGCGCTGGAGGGCTTCGACATCAGCCGGAAGGAGGCCGAGCGGGCGAAGAACATGTTCGCGCTCGGCCTGCTGTCCTGGCTGTACAACAGGCCAGCCGAGGGCACGATGTCGTTCCTCGAGACCAAGTTCGCCAAGAACCCAGAGATCATGGAGGCGAACAAGGCGGCCTTCCGGGCCGGCTGGAACTACGGCGAGACCACCGAGGCGTTCTCGGTGCAGTACGAAGTCAAGCCGTCCGAGATGCCGCCGGGCATCTACCGGAACATCACCGGCAACACCGCGCTGGCCTACGGGCTGATCGCGGCCTCCCGGCGCTCCGGCCTGCCGCTGTTCCTCGGCTCCTACCCGATCACGCCGGCCTCCGACATCCTGCACGAGCTGGCTAAGCACAAGCGGTTCGGGGTGCGCACGTTCCAGGCGGAGGACGAGATCGGCGGCGTCGGCGCCGCGCTCGGCGCGGCCTTTGGCGGCGCCCTCGGCGTCAGCACCACCTCGGGCCCGGGAATGGTGCTGAAGCAGGAGACCATCGGGCTCGCGGTGTCCGTGGAGCTGCCGCTGATCATCTGCGACATCCAGCGGGCCGGCCCGTCCACGGGGATGCCGACCAAGACCGAGCAGGCCGACCTGCTGATGGCGCTCTACGGCCGGAACGGTGAGTCGCCGCTGGCTGTGGTCGCGCCAGCCACCCCATCGGACTGCTTCGACATCGCGCTCGAGGCGGTCAGGATCGCCACCAAGTACCGGACGCCGGTGGTGATCCTGTCCGACGGTTACCTGGCCAACGGCTCGGAACCGTGGCGCATCCCAGAGGTCGCCGGCCTGCCCAAGCTGCGAGACGACTTCTCTTTCTCCAGCCCGAACGAGTGGCGGGGCGACGGCGACCAGCCAACCTTCCTACCGTTCAAGCGAGACAGCCAGACTCTCGCGCCTCCCTGGGCGATCCCCGGAACCCCAGGCCTCGAGCATCGGATCGGCGGGATCGAGAAGGCCGACGTGGCCGGCACGATCTCGTACGACCCCGACAACCACGACAAGATGGTCCGGCTGCGCCAGGCGAAGATCGACGGCATCGCCGCTGACATCGGGCCGCTCGAGGTCGACGACCCGGACGGGGACGCGAAGGTCCTGGTGCTCGGCTGGGGCTCAACCTTCGGCTCCATCGGCGCAGCGGTGCGCCGGGTCCGGGTGGCCGACGGCAAGGTGGCCCAGGCACACCTGCGGCACCTGTCGCCGTTCCCGGCCAACCTCGGCGAGGTGCTCGCCGCCTACGACAAGGTCCTGGTCCCCGAGATCAACCTGGGCCAGCTCGCGCTCATTCTCCGCGGCCGCTACCTCGTCGACGTGATCTCCTACAACAGGGTCCGCGGGCTGCCGTTCCGGGCTGCGGAGCTGGCGGGCGTCATCCAGGATGTGATCGCAAATGTCTGATGCTTTCCACTCCAACGGAGGGCACGCGCACGACGGCGCGCCGGACCCGGCCAGCCGTCGGCCGGCCGCGCTCACGCTGGTGCCCGTGGCCGACGAGAAGCTCTCGACCAAGGACTTCAAGTCCGACCAGGAAGTGCGCTGGTGCCCGGGCTGCGGTGACTACGCGATCCTGGCCGCGTTCCAGTCGTTCCTGCCTGAGCTGGGGATCCCGCGCGAGAACCTCGTGATCATCTCCGGGATCGGCTGCTCGTCGCGGCTGCCCTACTACGTGGACAGCTACGGCATGCACTCGATCCACGGCCGCGCCCCGGCGATCGCCACCGGGCTGGCCGCGTCCCGGCCCGACCTGTCGGTCTGGGTGATCACCGGTGACGGCGACGCGCTGTCGATCGGCGGCAACCACCTGATCCACGCGCTGCGCCGCAACATCAACATCAAGATCCTGCTGTTCAACAACCGGATCTACGGGCTGACCAAGGGCCAGTACTCGCCCACCTCGGAACAGGGCAAGGTGACGAAGTCGAGCCCGGTCGGCTCGCTTGACACGCCGTTCAACCCGCTGTCGCTGGCGCTGGGCGCCGAGGCGAGCTTCGTCGCGCGGACGATCGACTCGGACCGCAAGCACCTGCAGGGCGTGCTGCGGGCGGCGGCCGACCACCGCGGTGCGGCGTTCGTCGAGATCTACCAGAACTGCCCGATCTTCAACGACGACGCGTTCCTCCCGCTCACCGAGGCCGCGTCGCGCGACGAGAATGTGATCAGGCTGGAGCACGGCGAGCCGATCCGGTTCGGGGCGGACAAGAACCTCGGCCTGGCGTTCAACAGCCACGGGTCGCTGCGTGCGGTCGACGCGACCGCCGCCGGCGAGGGCTCGTTGCTGGTCCACGACGCGCACACGGCGGACCCCTCGTACGCGTTCGCGCTGTCCCGGCTGGACAGTTCCGACGTGGCGAGAACGCCTATCGGGCTGCTGCGGCAGGCTCCCCGGCCCAGTTACGACGACCTGATGTCCGAGCAGATCGAGACCTCACGCGCCCGGGGTGGCGACGGCGACCTCGCCGCACTGCTGGCGGGCGGCGATACCTGGCAAGTCGGCTAACCGTGCCGGACGCGGCGGGTGCCCGGGCTAATAGCGTGCAGGTCGACCGCAAGGGCCCCGTCACCACGGTCATCCTGAACCGGCCCGCGGTGCGCAATGCGGTCGATGGCGTGGCCGCCGCCGCGCTCGCCGAGGCGTTCGAGGACTTTGACGCGGACCCCGACGCATCCGTCGCCGTGCTGTTCGGCGCCGGCGGCACGTTCTGCGCGGGTGCCGACCTCAAGGCCATGGGCAGCCCGTCAGGCAACCGGGTCGAGGCGGACGGCCGCGGGCCCATGGGACCGACCCGGATGCGCCTTTCCAAGCCAGTGATCGCGGCGATCTGCGGGCATGCCGTAGCCGGCGGCCTGGAGCTCGCGCTCTGGTGCGATCTGCGGGTGGCACAGGAGGACGCCGTGCTCGGCGTGTTCTGCCGCCGCTGGGGAGTGCCGCTGATCGACGGCGGCACGGTGCGGCTGCCACGGCTGATCGGGCAGGGCCGGGCGCTCGACATGATCCTCACCGGGCGCGGCGTGCCCGCGGCGGAGGCTCACCGGATGGGACTGGTCGACCGGGTGGTCCCGAACGGCAAGGCCAGGGAGGCGGCCGAGCAGCTGGCGCGGGAGATCGCCGCGCTCCCTCAGGCCTGCCTGCGCAGCGACCGGCTGTCCGCGCTCGAGGGGATGTCCTTCACCCACGACGAGGCGATGGCCAACGAGTTCGCCCACGGCATGGCCGTGCTCGCCGACCCGGGCGTGGTCGAGGGCGTGTCCCGGTTCCGCGGCGGCGCCGGCCGAGGCGGCTCCCCCGCCTGATCCCGTCCTTACCACTGTCTGTCGCACTCGCCGTGGGCGCGGCACCGCCTCGCGCCCCTGCCCAGGGATCGGCGGCTTGTCAATGAACCAAAAGACGGCCAATAACCCGTCTTTTGGTTCATCCATCGCGCCGGGATCGGGAAATCCCGGGGGGCGCCGGCGCGGGATTGGGGTGGATCGGCGCGGGATCGGTGCGCGGCGGTCCATGGCACGCCATACTCATGCCAACTTTTCGGGACCGGTGGCCGTCTCATGAGTGGTGGACAGCGGGCGGGATGGGGTGGCGATGAACGGCAAGCGCGGGCCGCGTGCAAGCACGCTGGCCAGATACCTTGTGGCGCTCGGGCTTCCCGTGGCGCTCGGCGCGTCAGTCCTGGCCAGCGTCGCGCCAGCCGCCGCGCAGGCGTCCACCGCCGGGCGGGGCACGGCCGCCGCGGCGACCAGCGCGGCTACAACGGCGACCGCCATCTGCACGTCGGCACGTCATCCGGCGCTCGCCGCACGGGTGTCCAAGGGAATCCTCGCGGCGATGGCCGGCCGCTCGTCCGTGGTTGGCGTGGCCGTGGCCGACCGGGTCACCGGGCTCACCTGCAAGTACCACCCGCACTGGCACTTCGACTCGGCCAGCGTCGTGAAGGTCACGATCCTCTCCGCACTGCTGCGCAAGCTGCAGCAGGAGCATCGCGGCCTGACCGCGAAGCAAAAGGAACTGGCCACCGAGATGATCACGGTGTCCGACAACGACGCCGCCTCGACGCTGTGGGCCGAAACTGGCAGGCCCAGCCTGCAGCACTTCCTCGACCTGGCCGGGATGAAGGAGACCGACCTCGGGCCGGGCGGCTACTGGGGCCTGACGCTGATTACGGCGCACGACGAGCTCACCCTGCTCAGGCTGCTGACCAGCAAGAATTCCGTCCTGACCACGGCAAACCGCGACTATGTCCTTGGCTTGATGGCCCAGGTAGTCTCCTATGAGCGCTGGGGCGTCCCGGCCGGGGCGCCGACCGACCTGACCGTGCACGTGAAGAACGGCTGGCTCCCGCTGGCCACACACGGCTGGCGGATCAACAGCATCGGCAGCTTCTCTGGCCACGGAAAGAACTACATGATCGTGGTGCTGAGCGACGACAACCCGACGATGGCGTACGGGGTTGACACCGTGCAGGACATCGCCGAGGTGATCAACCACGCGCTGACCCCCAGCGCGGCATCGGTCATCCCGGCTGCCACGCCGAACCGGTCGTGGGGCATCCCCGACGAGCACATCCCGGCCACCCTCGGAAGCCATTGACCGCCGTCACCGTCGCCAGCGAGCAGCCGGGCCCTCAGCAACCAGGCACCCAGCAGCCCGGCACCCAGCAGCGAGGCACCCAGCAGCCCCGCACCCAGCAGCCCCGCACCCAGCAGCCCCGCACCCAGCAGCCCGGCAGCCGCGGCGGAGGCGGCCGGCCCGCGGCCCGCGCGGCCTTCCCCGACTGGCGCTTCGCGCCCAACCAGGGCGGGAACCCGGACGTCTACGAGATCGAGAACCAGGGCATCGACCCGGATGGCCACGTGCTTGCCGCCATGCGCCGGCTCGCCCCATGGAACGGGCGCACGGTGCTCGATCTGGGCTGCGGAGCCGGCTTCTGGCTGCCGGCATACGCCACGGAGGCCGGGCGGGTCGTCGGCGTCGAGCCGGATCCCGTGCTGCGCGCCAGGGCGGCCGCCCGGGTGAGTGACCTGCCGGACGTCGCGGTGCTGCCCGGCTCCGCCGAGCATCTGCCGCTCGCCGACCTTGCTGTTGACGTGGTCCATGCCAGGTTTGCCTACTTCCTTGACCCCGGCGGTGATGCCGGGCTCGCCGAGGTCATGCGGGTGCTCGTTCCGGGCGGCAGCCTGGTGGTCGTCGACAACGACTACCGCTGGGGCCAGTTCGCCGGCCTGCTCGCCGCAGCCTCGAAAAAGTCGCCGCAGCAAACCGCCGATGCCATCGATGGCTGGTGGCGGCAACGCGGTGCCACGCGGCACGAGGTCCGCTCCCGGTGGCAGTTCGCGAGCCGCGCCGATCTCGCCTCAGTGCTGAACATCGAGGTCCCCGCCACGGTCGCGCGGGCCTGGCTGGCAAGGAACCCGGCCGCGACCGGCCTGTCCTATGGCTACGTTCTCTTCGCGGTCGACCGGGCCGGACGTGTATGATCTGGTTCCATGTTCCGTTGGTATTGGCGCTTTAAGCTGGCTCTGGGTGGGCCAGCAGCCAAGCGCTGATCAGACGGACCACCCAGAGCCAGTCAGGCAGAGACGCCAGTCTCTGCCTTTCGTCATTAAGGCGGCTGGCCTGGGACGTGGGGGGCTGGCCGCCAGAAAGGCACAGCCGTGGATATCCGGAGCGACACCAACAACCTGCACGTATCGGGCTTCCAGCCGCTGATCGCGCCGGACGAACTGTTGGCCGAGTTGCCGCTCAACGAGTTCCAGGCCGCCACCGTGCACAATTCACGCGAGGCGATACGGCGAATCATCGCTGGGGATGATGACCGGCTGCTCGCCGTTGTCGGCCCGTGCTCGGTGCACGACGTGAACGCCGGCGTTGACTACGCGATCCGGCTCGCCAAGGCCGCAGCGGAGCTGGAAGACGAGCTGTGCGTGGTGATGCGGGTCTACTTCGAGAAGCCGCGCACCACCGTCGGGTGGAAGGGCCTGATCAACGACCCGGGCATGGACGGCAGCCACGACGTGCATCGCGGCCTGCGCGCCGCGCGCCGGCTCCTGCTCGAAGTGCTCGGCCTCGGCCTTCCGGTCGGCTGCGAGTTTCTCGACCCCAACTCGCCGCAGTACATCGCCGACACGGTCAGCTGGGGCGCGATCGGCGCCCGCACCACGGAAAGCCAGGTCCACCGCCAGCTGGCCTCGGGCCTTTCGATGCCGGTGGGATTCAAGAACGGCACGAACGGGAGCGTGAGCGTCGCCGTCGACGCCTGCCGGGCCGCGCACGGCGCTCACGTGTTCTTCGGTCTTGACTCCGGCGGCCGGGCCTCCGTGGTCACCACGACCGGCAACCCCGACGTGCACGTGATCCTGCGTGGCGGCACCGACGGCCCCAACTACCAGCCG
Source organism: uncultured Actinomycetota bacterium (assembly GCA_963778075.1). Taxonomy (GTDB): domain Bacteria; phylum Actinomycetota; class Actinomycetes; order Streptosporangiales; family Streptosporangiaceae; genus JASHPR01. The sequence goes on from CAVZTJ010000005.1 coordinate 9,167, forward strand.
GAACACATCGCCAGCGCGCTCGAGGCCGTGCAGCGGGCCGGAATGCCGCCGACGATCATGATCGACGCCAGTCACGGCAACAGCCGCAAGGACCACAACCGGCAGGCCGAGGTGGCGTGTGAGATCGCCGGTCAGATCGCTGGCGGGCAGCGCGGGATCGCCGGAGTGATGATCGAGAGCTTCCTCGTTCCGGGCCGCCAGGAACTCGGCGCGCTGGCCGAGCTGACCTACGGCCAGAGCGTCACCGACGCCTGCATGGGCTGGGACACCACCGTCGGCGTCCTGACCGACCTCGCCTCCGCGGTCCGCGCCCGGCGTTCCTAGGAGAGCACCCGACGGCGGAAGTTGCGCAGCCCGAGCCCCAGGAACAGTGCCCCGAACGCCACGACGACGGGATAGATGACGTACAGGTGCATGTGTGGTGCGCCGGTGAACGCGGCCCGCATTCCTTCATTTACGTAAATCAGCGGATTGATCAGGACGACCGTCTGCAGCCAGTGGAATCCGCCGATCTTGACCGGCGCCAGCCTGGTCCACGAGTAGTAGGTGCCGCCCAGGAACGTGATCGGCAGGATGATGAAGCCGAACATCAGGCCGATGTTGCGTGGCTCGAAGCTGGTGCCGAGCAACAGTCCGAGGCCGGCCATGGCGATGCACGCCAGCGGCACGAACGTGAAGATCACCCACCAGTGGAAGATCAGGTGGGCGTGCACGCCGGGCGCGTGCACGAGCCAGACCATCGGCAGCACGATGATCGCCGAGAGCACACCCTGGGCCGCGCCGGACAGCACCTTGGCGATGGCCACCAGCCAGATCGGGCACGGCGCCTGCACCCGGTCCTCGATCTCCCTGGTGAAGCCGAACTCCTGCGCCATGGCCAGGGCGATCGACTGCACGCCCTGGAACATGACCGAAATCCCGAGCACCCCGCCCACCAGGACCGTCGCGAACGCGGACTCCGCCAGCGGACTGCGCCCGCCGCCGATGCCCTGGCCGATCTTCGGGAAAATGAACAGGAAAACGAAGCACAGCAGGAACGGCTGAATGATCGTGCGCAGCACGAACTCCCACAGGTGCTTGCGCAGCACGACCAGGTCCCGCAGCATCAGCGCGCCGAGCGCGGTCCAGCTTGCCGCGGCTACTGAGCGGGTGGGCCCGCCGCCGATCCGCTGCGGGCTGGAGGCGGGCGGTTCCGCCGTGGCCGTCGGTGTCGTGGTAGAGGTGGCCATCAGTCCTCCCGGAGTTCTTTGCCCGTGAGGTTGATGAACACCGTCTCCAGGCTGGGCTCGGAGATCGACAGGTCGATGAGGTCGAAGCCCGCACGCTCCGCCGCCGCGACGACGCGCGGGACCAGCCGATCGTTGCCCTGTACGTGCAGCTGGACTCCTCCGTCCATGATGCGGGCGCGGGTGACGCCGGTCACGTCGCGTTCGAGCGCCTCGGCCAGGCTGGCGGCGTCGCCGGCGGCCTTGATCGTGACGACCGTGTCGGCACCGATGCTCTGCTTAAGAGCGGCCGGGGTGTCCAGCGCAAGGATCTTGCCGTGATCCATGATCGCGACGCGCTCGCAGAGCCGGTCGGCCTCTTCCATGTAGTGGGTGGTGAGCAGGATCGTCTGCCCGGCACGGTGCAGCTCGCCGAGCAGGTCCCACAGCGCCAGCCTGCTTTGCGGGTCGAGCCCGGCCGTCGGCTCGTCAAGGAACAGCACCGAAGGACGGTGGAAGATGGCTCTCGCGACCATCAGCCGCTGGGCCATGCCGCCGGAAAGCGCGTACACGGAGGCCTTGGCCCACCGAGTCAGGTGGAACTGCTCGAGCAGGTCGTCGGTGATCTTCCGGGACGCCTTGGCGCCCATGCCAAACAGGCGGCCGTGGAAGTACAGGTTCTCCCAGACGGTGAGCTGGCGGTCGAGGGTGTTCTGCTGCGACACGATGCCGCTCAGCTGCTTGGCGAGCGCCGGATGCGCGGCGACGTCGACGCCGGCGAGCAAAGCCCGGCCTGACGTCGGCACCACACGCGTGGTCAGCATGCCAGCGGTCGTGGTCTTGCCGGCGCCGTTGGGCCCGAGCAGGCCAAAGATCTCGCCAGCGCAGACGTCGAGGTTGAGTCGGTCGACGGCGGCGAAGTCGGTTCCCGGGTAGACCTTGGTCAGGTTCTCGGTGTGGATGATCCCGGCCGGATTGGCCTCAGGCGAGTGGGTGGCGCTTGCGGGCGCCTCTACAGTGCTCATCGCTCACACATCGTATCCCGGCCCCCGGTGGCGGCCGCGGAGACAGGACTGCCGGGCTCGCGGTGCCAGGCGACACCTGGGTGAATTGTCGCCGCGAATAGGCTCACTATTCGCCGTTTCCGCCTTTCGGTCCGCAACAGCCTACCCCTTCCCCCTTCATGATCACTGCCCCTCTTCCATTGCCCTATTCGCGCGGCTTCTAAGCCTGGCCTGTAGATGCAGCCGGCATCACAGCCCGAGCCCGGCGGCACAATCACAACGCCCGGTCCGTTTACGAAGACCATTCCCGGGCGCTGGCCGCGACGGCAACTCGGCTTCCGGCCTTCTCCGAAATCGGCACAATCCATCCCACGCGAATGCCCATCTGAGCAGGTCAATGTCGCGATGATGCCCACCCATCCCCAGCCCGGTAAGCGCGCGAATGCGTACCCGTTGACGCGGATCCGTAACCCGGAGAATAACATATCCCATTCGCGCCGATCCGCATCCCCGAGGAGGGAATGTTTACGCGTGATGGACGCAGGGGAACTAATCCGGCGTACGCAGTGGAACTCATCCGTGGAGGGAGGTTGTCATGTCACGGACGCTTATTGTTGCCCGTATGGGGCAAGGAAGCGAGAACGCCGTCAAGAGTATCTTCACAGAGTCCGACGCAGGCGAGCTTCCGCGGATGCTAGGTGTACGGGAACGACGCCTTTACCGTTTTCATGACCTCTATTTCCATTCAATTGAAAGTCGTGAGGACCTGGCTCTCCCGCTGGCCGAGGTACGTGAGCACCCGCTGTTCGCCGACATCAACACGAAGCTGTCGGAGCACGTCACCGCCTACGATCCCGCGACGTGGCGCAGCCCGAGTGACGCGATGGCCAGGGAGTTTTATCTCTGGCGAGCGCCAGCCTGAAGCACCGCCCGTCCGAACGCACGGTGATGGGGAGCAGTAATGACTATGACGCAGGCCACGAATGCTTTGACCGTGCCGGACGGCCCGGCGGCCGCCCAGACGGAACAGCCGGACCTGCACCAGCTGACTGACGACCTGGCGCTGCTCAGGCAGGAAGTCCTGATCGGCCCCGGCGGGGATGCCACCGAGCGCCAGCATGCGCGGGGGCGCCTGACGGCTCGTGAGCGGATCGACCGGCTGTGCGATGCCGGCTCGTTCCGGGAACTCGAGATGTTCCGCCGGCACCGGGCGTCAGGATTCGGGCTGGACGAGCAGCGGCCGCCTACCGACGGTGTGATCACGGGATACGGGACCGTCGACGGCCGGAAGGTGTTCCTGTACGCCCACGACTTCCGGATCTTTGGCGGCTCACTGGGCGAAGCGCACGCGCAGAAGATCTGCAAGATCATGGACCTGGCTGAGTCGGCGGGCGCGCCGCTCATCGGCCTGAACGACGGCGCCGGCGCCCGGATACAGGAAGGCGTCACCGCGCTTGCCGGGTACGGCGGGATATTCCGGCGGAACGTGCGGGCTTCGGGCGTCATCCCGCAGATCAGCGTCATGCTCGGGCCGTGCGCGGGCGGAGCGTCCTATTCACCCGCGCTGACCGATTTCGTCTTCATGGTCCGCGGGATCTCCAACATGTTCCTCACCGGGCCGGATGTGATCCGCGAGGTCACCGGCGAGCAAGTCAGCCAGGAAGACCTGGGCGGTGCCGACGTGCACTCCGCCAGCTCCGGCCTGGCCACCTTCGTGCACGACGACGAGGAAAGCTGCTTCGAGGCCATCCGGGCGCTGCTGTGGCTGCTGCCGCCGAACAATCGTGAGGCGCCCGATGGCTACGAGCCCGCCGATCCGCCGGACCGGCGGTGTGACGCCCTGCTGGACATCGTCCCGGCCTCGGCGGCGAAGCCCTACGACATGCTGGCCGTCATCGAGCAGATCGCCGATGACGGTGAGTTCCTCGAACTGCACGCCGACTGGGCCCGCAACGTGATCTGCGCGCTGGCGCGCATGGGCGGCCAGACGGTCGGGATCGTCGCTAATCAGCCGCTGGTGCTCGGCGGAGTGCTCGACATCAAGGCAGCGGAGAAGGCGGCACGGTTCGTCCGCACGTGCGACGCATTCAACATTCCGCTGGTCACCCTCGTCGACGTACCCGGCTTCCTGCCGGGCGTCGACCAGGAGCACCTCGGGATCATCCGTCACGGTGCGAAGCTCCTGTACGCCTACTGCGAGGCCACGGTCCCGCGCATTCAGGTGATCCTGCGCAAGGCGTATGGCGGCGCGTACATCGTGATGGATTCCCGCTCGATCGGGGCCGACCTCGCGTACGCATGGCCGATCAACGAGATCGCCGTGATGGGCGCGGAGGGTGCCGCCAACGTCATCCACCGCAGACAGATCGCGGCGGCACCCGACCCGGACCAGCTGCGGACGACTCTCGTCGCCGAGTATCGCGAGCAGCTCATGCATCCCTACTACGCCGCAGAGCGCGGGCTGGTGGACGACGTCATCGACCCCCGCGAGACCCGGGCGGTCATCTGCGCCGGCCTCGAGATGCTCCGTTCCAAGCATGAGCATCTGCCTCTGCGCAAGCACGGAAACCCACCGCTGTAAGGACACCAAGTGACAAACACAAAATGGGGAAAGGTCGCGGCGAGCGACATGGAGTCCAACCGCCGCCGCGGCGGCGATCTCCGCACCATGCTCAGCCCCGCGACGGTGAAGTCGACCTCGGGTTTCATGGGAGTGCTCACTCTCCAGCCGGGCGAGTGCGTCACCGAGCACTACCACCCGTACTCGGAGGAGTTCGTCTACCTGGTCAGCGGCCAGCTGCTGGTCAGGCTCGACGGAGAACCCGTGCCGCTCGCCGCTGGCGAAGGCCTGTTCATCCCGATCGGCACCCGGCACCGCCTGGAGAACAGCGATACCGGGCAGCCGGCGTTCGCGGTCTTCCACCTCGGCCCGCTGGCGCCGCGGCCCGACCTGGGTCACGTCGACACCGAGGAGCCCGCTCACGCAACCTCCGGTGAGCTCAGGTGAGCCAACGGCGGGCCGCGATCACCGGCATCGGTGTGGTGGCGCCCGGTGGCAATGGCACGAAGGCGTTCTGGGCCTTGCTCACCTCCGGCATGACGGCCACCCGCGGCATAACCCTGTTCGACCCGGCGGGCTTCCGCTCCCGCATCGCGGCCGAATGCGACTTCGACCCGGCTGCCGAGGGCCTCACGGCTGAGGAGACGGAGCGGACCGACCGCTGCTCGCAGTTCGCGCTGGTATGCGCGCGCGAGGCGGTGGCCGACAGCAAGCTCGACCTGGATAACGTGCCGCCCGGCCGCATCGGCGTCAGCATCGGCAGCGCGGTCGGCAACACCATCACGCTCGAGCAGCAATACGTCGTGGTGAGCGACATGGGCAAACAGTGGGTCGTCGACCCGGCGAAGGCGCAGCGCCATCTGTACCGCGCGCTGATCCCCAGCACTATCGCGGCGGAGGTCGCCTGGGACTGCGGCGCGGAAGGCCCGGCAGGCGTGACCTCGACCGGATGCACGTCAGGGCTGGACGCCGTGGCCGAAGGGGCAGAGATGATCGAGGACGGCCGGGCCGATGTGGTGATCGCCGGCGCGACCGACGCCCCGATCTCGCCGATCACGGTGGCCTGCTTCGACGCCATCAAGGCGACCTCGCCGAACAACGACGACCCGGCGCACGCGTCACGGCCCTTCGACGCCAGCCGGGACGGGTTCGTGCTCGGCGAGGGTGCCACGGTCTTTGTTCTCGAGCCGGCCGACGAGGCACGGCGCCGCGGTGCGCACATCTACTGCGAGATCGCGGGCTACGCCCAGCGCAGCAATGCGTACCACATGACCGGGCTGAAGGCTGACGGCCTGGAGATGGCCGAGGCGATCAGGGTGGCCATGGGCCGTGCCCGGCTCGCCCCGGAGGACATCGACTACATCAACGCGCACGGATCAGGCACCCGCCAGAACGACCGGCACGAGACAGCGGCCTTCAAGGCGAGCCTCGGCGCACGGGCTTACGAGGTCCCGGTGAGCTCGATCAAGTCAATGGTCGGGCACTCGCTCGGCGCGATCGGCGCCATCGAGATCGCGGCGTCGGCGCTGGCCATCGAGCACAGCGTCGTTCCGCCGACCGCCAACCTGCACGAGCCCGACCCCGACCTCGGTCTCGACTACGTGCCGCTGCACGCACGCGAGCAGCGCACCGACGCCGTCCTGACGGTCGGCAGCGGGTTCGGGGGTTTCCAGACCGCGATGCTGCTAACCCGGCCAGGGATGGTGGCGTCGAATGGGTGACAACGCGCAGCGGGCTCTGATCACCGGCGTCGCAGCGGTCGCGCCCAACGGCGGCGACACCAGCGCCTACTGGGCGGCGACGCTGTCCGGTGTGAGCGGGCTGCGCCCGATCAGCAGGTTCGAATCCGACGGTTATCCCGTCCGCGTCGCCGGGCTCGTCGACGACCTCAATCCGGCGGAGCAGTGCGGGGACCGCCTTGCGGTGCAAACCGATCGCTGGACGCAGTTCGCGCTTGCCGCCGGGGAGCGGGCCCTCGCCGACGCAGACCTCGTCCCGGCGGATCAGCCCGAGTACGACATGGCGGTCGTCACGGCGAGCTCGTCCGGCGGCAACGAGTTCGGGCAGCGCGAGATCGAGGCGCTATGGAGCCGCGGGCCGCGCGCCGTCGGCCCCTTCCAGTCGATCGCCTGGTTCTACGCGGCCACGACCGGGCAGCTGTCGATCAGGAACGGGATGAAGGGGCCATGCGGCGTCGTGGTCTCCGAGCAGGCCGGTGGTCTCGACGCGCTCGGGCGGGCCCGGCGCGCGCTGCGCCGCGACGCGAGCGTGGTCGTGACCGGCGGCACCGAAGCACCGATCGGCCCGTACGCGCTGACCTGCCAGATCACCAACGACCTGCTGAGCAGTTCGGCGGACCCGCAGCGCGCCTACCTGCCGTTCGACGTGGCCGCCTGCGGGTACGTGCCCGGTGAGGGCGGCGCGATCCTGATCGCCGAGCGCGAAGACAGCGCGCTTGCCCGCGGTGTGGACAAGCCGTACGGCGAGATCGCCGGCTATGCCTCGTCGTTCGACCCGCGCCCGGGCACCGGCAGGCAGCCGACGCTGCAGCGGGCGGCCGAGGCCGCGCTGGCCGACGCCCGGATCGCGCCCCAGGACGTGGACGTCGTCTTCGCCGACGGCGCGGGCCTGCCCGGCCCGGACCGCACCGAGGCGGCGGCGCTGGCGGCGCTGTTCGGCCCGTTCGGAGTTCCCGTGACCGTGCCCAAGACGCTCTGTGGCCGGCTGTACGCGGGCGGACCGCCGCTCGACGTGGTCGCCGCGTTGCTGGCCATGCGCGACGCCGTGATACCGCCCACCTACGGCATCGGTGAACTGGCGCCGGGCTGCGACATAGACCTCGTCCGCGAGGCCAGGTCAGGCCCCGTCCGCACCGCCCTCGTCCTGGCCCGCGGGTTCGAGGGGTTCAACGCCGCGGTCGTGCTTCGCGCCGCTTGACCGCGCCACAGGGAAACCACAAAAGGGAAACCACACAAGAGGAGGACGCAGGTGCCCGCAACAACACTGCCAACCCGTGGCGAGCTGAGCGAGATGGTGAAGACCGTCGCCGGAGTCGAGATCGACGCTGAGCAGATCGAGCAAGATCCTCACGCGACGTTCGAAGATCTGGGTGTCGACTCTCTCGGCCTCCTCGGCGTCTTCGCGGTCGTCGAACAGCGTTACCAGGTTCAGATCCACGCCGACATCGAGGACTGCAGGACGTTCGCCGACCTCGAAGCCATCGTCCGGCAGGCAGCAGGCCCGGGCGCCGGGTCGGCCGCTCGCACCGAGTGCTCGACAGTGATCAGCGCGCCGATGGATCTCGTCTGGGACATGACAAACGACGTTGAATCATGGCCGCACCTGTTCAGCGAGTACGCGGCTGCGGAGATCATCGCGCGGGACGGGAACACCGTGCGGTTCCGGCTGACGATGCACCCCGACGACAACGGGAAGGTCTGGAGCTGGGTCTCCGAACGTGTCATGGATCCGCAGGCGCACACCGTGCACGCCTACCGGGTCGAGACCGGTCCGTTCGAGTTCATGGACATCGACTGGACCTATCGCGAGACCAGCGGCGGCGTCGAGATGCAATGGGTCCAGAACTTCCACATGAAGCCGGATGCCCCGGTGGACGATGCCACCATGGCCGAGATGATCACCAAGAACTCGGCGGTCCAGATGAAGCGGATCAAGACCCTCGTCGAGGACGCCGTGCGAGCGACGGTCGCATGACGGCCAGAGCCGCGTCACCAGGGGCACCAGCTGCGGCCGGCCAGCCCAGCGCGGAGGAGGTCGCGGCCGTCGTCGCGGTTCTGCTCGCAAGGCGGCGGCTGCCGTGCCCGCGCCCGGCGCCGGCCCGGCCCGCATGGCTGCTTCCCTCCTACGCGGGCTCACGCTCGTGGGCGCGCCCGCGCGGCGGCAGGAGCGGCAGGGGCGGCGCAGCGTAAACCGGGCGAACCGGCGGGAAGGGCTGCGGATTTCGGCCTTGCGCGAGTCGGTTAGCGGCGGGCACGGCTCGCCGCGCGAGGATGCTCACAGGACAGTGTTCCGGGGCCTGCCTCAGATCACCCAAGCGCGGGAACGGGATCCGAGGGGCAGGAACGGGGGCCAGCGTGGTGGGCCGGGCAGAGTCGCCACGTCGGGGAGCGGGGAGGGGGCGCAGCTATGTCTGGATCCGACCAGGCGATCATCGTCGGCGCCGGGATTGGCTGCTTACTGAGGTGCGATCTCAATAAAGGGTGTTTGCGAGCGGCTCGGCTATCCGAGGCGCCTGCCGTGCCTCGTCCCAAGGGAGAGCGCAGATGCGCAAGGTTTTGATCGCCAACCGTGGCGAGATCGCTGTCCGGGTGGCCCGGGCATGCCGCGACGCAGGCCTGGAGAGCGTCGCGGTCTACGCTGACCCGGACCGCGACGCGCCGCACGTCAGGCTCGCCGGCGAGGCGTATTCCCTCGGCGGGGTGACGCCCGCTCAGACGTACCTCGACATCGCGAAGCTGCTCGAGGTGGCGGCGCGGTCCGGCGCCGACGCTGTTCACCCGGGCTATGGGTTCCTTTCCGAGAACGCGGAGTTTGCCGAGGCGGTCACCGGGGCCGGGATCACCTGGATTGGGCCGCCCGCGGAGGCGATACGTCAGCTTGGCGACAAGATCGCGGCACGCGAGGTTGCCCGGCGGGTGGGCGCGCCGCTGGTCCCCGGGCGCCCCGTGGCCAGTGCCGACGACGTGACCGCATTCGCGAACGAGCACGGCCTGCCCGTCGCGATCAAGGCGGCGTTCGGGGGTGGCGGCCGCGGCCTGAAGGTGGCCTGGGCATTGGGAGAGATCGCCGACCGCTACGGCTCGGCCACGCGTGAGGCGGTCGCGGCCTTCGGCCGCGGCGAGTGCTTCGTTGAGCGGTACCTCGACCGGCCGCGGCACGTCGAGACGCAGTGCCTCGCCGACTCCCGCGGTCACGTGGTGGTCGTCTCGACCAGGGACTGCACGCTGCAGCGCCGTCATCAGAAGCTGGTCGAGGAGGCGCCGGCGCCCTTTCTCACAGCGGACCAGGTCGCGCGGCTGTACGAAGCGTCCAAGGACATCATGCGGGCGGCGGCGTACGTGGGCGCCGGGACGTGCGAGTTCCTCGTCGGCGCGGACGGCGTGGTCAGCTTCCTGGAGGTGAACACCCGGCTGCAGGTGGAGCACCCGGTGAGCGAGGAGATCACCGGCCTGGACCTCGTCCGTGAGCAGTTCAGGCTCGCGGACGGCGAGGAACTCGGTTACGACGATCCGCCCGCCCACGGCCACGCCATCGAGTTCCGGATCAACGCCGAGGACCCGGGGCGCGATTTCCTGCCCGGCCCCGGGACGCTGACCACCTGGCAAGCCCCGGCGGGACCCGGGATCCGGGTCGACTCGGGTGTGACTGCGGGGGCCGTCATCGGGCGCGAGTTCGATTCCATGCTCGCCAAGCTGATCGTCACCGGGAGGGACCGCGGCCAGGCCCTGGAGCGCGCGCGCCGCGCACTGGCCGAGTTCGAAGTCGAGGGCGTGGCCACCGTCCTGCCGTTTCACCGGGCCGTGGTGGAGGATGCGGCATTTGCTCCGCCGGACCCGGCAGCGCCCTTCTCCGTGCACACGCGGTGGATCGAGACGGATTTCCCTGGCTGTGCGCCGCAGCCTGAACCTGCTGAGCCGCCCGACCCCCCATCGCACGAGCGGCTGGCCGTGGAGGTCGACGGCAGGCGGATGGAGGTCGTGGTACCAGCCCACCGGGGGCCGGACATGGGCGCACGCCGGATGCTCGGGCGCAGGATGGCCCGCCTGCAGGGTGTTCCCGGAGCGTCATCTGGCGATGAAGTCACCTGCCCCATGCAGGGCAGCGTGGTCAAGGTGGCGGCACCCGGAGATCGCGTCGAGGTGGGCGATCCCGTGGCGGTGATCGAGGCGATGAAGATGGAGCAGCCGGTGACCGCGCACCGCGCCGGCGTGGTCACCGACCTCGCTGTCGCTGTCGGCGACGCCCTTTCCGCCGGCCAGGTCATCTGCCGGATCACGGACTAGGCTGCAGACTCAATTTCTCTGCGATTCAGTGCTCTGGCCTGAGTTGATATGTGCCGCGTGGGTACATAGGTCGGTGGGTAATGGAATCGGGGGAAAATGAGTACCGAGGAACTACAGCAGCCTGCCGGCTATCGCGTTCTGTTCATGCTCAAACTCTCACCCGGCGCCAGCGAGAAGTTCCTGCGGGAATACGAATCGATTCGGTGGCAGGTCGCCCAGGTTCCCGGGCACTTGGGCGACCAGGTGTGCAGGTCGGCGGACGACGCTGACGAGTGGCTCATCACCAGCGAATGGCGGTCCGCGGAGGACTTCCTGGCCTGGGAGAGCACACCAGGTCATCGCGAGCTGGCAAAGCCGATGATGAGTCATGTGCGGGAACGGCGGTCGCTGCGTTACACGGTACTGCGCGAGACCCGCATCGTCCCGGCCGCCATGGAAAGCGCCGGCTGAGCTCAGCCCGCCGGAATCGCACTTAAGCGCAGTGAGTCAGTTAGGGCGCCGTATGGCCAGGATTCGCTGACGGGCGCACTGGGCCACGCCGGACGCGCCGCTTTCCATTGTCATCATCAGAAAAGGAGAAACTCGTGGAACGATATGCACTAACCTTCCCGGTGCGCCCGGGTACCGAGCCCGAGGTCCTGCAGATCCTCTCGGCATACCCGCGACCGCAGACGGAGATCGGTGACGGCGCCCGGCTTCTCGGCACCGCGGTGTTCCTCTGGGGCCCTCGGGTGGTCCGGATGATGGACGTCGAAGGGCCGCTCCCGCTCGTGATGCGCCACCTTGCGACCCAGCCGGCCATCCGCGCCACCGAGGAGGCCCTCAACCCGCTGCTCGCCGAGCCCAGGGACCTGAACGACCCACGTGCCGCCGCCGCCTTCTTCCAGCGGGCCATGATGCGCCCGGTCATGCACTGGATCGCCGATCCGGACCTGCTGGCGCCGACCATGGGGGCTCCTACCTGCAGGATGGCGCTGGGCTTCCCGCTGCGGCCCGGCACCGGTGACGCCGCGGCCAGCGTGCTGTCCGGCTGGAACCCGATGGAGGTGCGTGGCGGGGTGCCGACGATGCTGGCCAGCATCAGCGTGTTCCAGCAGGGCGACCTGCTCGTCACGGCCGTCGAATGCGCCGGGGAGCGCGAGGACGCCCGCGACCATCTCGGCGAGGCCATCATGGGCACCGCTGCCGCGGCCCAGCTGACCGAGCTCTTCGAGCCGGGATGGGATCTTCGCTCGGCGCAGGGCTTCGTGTGGTTCTTCGAGGAGCGGCAGCTCGAGCTCGTCACCGACCGGCGAGCCGAGGAGCTGACCGGCGCATAGACGGCGGCGCCTGGGCGATACCGTCTGGCGGCGCCGGTGCTGACCCAGCCGTGCCCGGCTGGGAGGATCGTCGGGTGGTTCCTGAGAACATCCACGACTTCTTTGTCGCGTGCGCAAGCGTGGCTGGCGCGCTGATCGGCCTGCTGTTCGTGGCCATCTCCGTGGCGGCCGAGCGGCTCGCCCGGGAAGAGGCACGGGCGCAGATCCACCGCATCCGCGCCGCGGCGGCACTCACCGCCTTTGTCAACGCGCTGGCCGTGTCGCTGTTCTCGCTGATCCCCGGGCACAAGGTCGGGCCGACCGCCGTGGCCGCGGCGAGCTCGGGAATCGTGTTCGTCGCGGCGGCGCTGCTGGCGCTGATCCGCAGGCACCAGCTACGCCGGGGCGTACTGCCCGACTTGGTGTTCCTCTTGGGGCTGCTCGTCACGTTCGTGGTCCAGCTGATCAACGGGGCCGAGGTGCTGGCCCAGCCCGGCAACTCCGGCGCGGTGTACACGATCAGCAGCATGGTGGTTATCTGCTTCCTGATCGGGATCGCCCGCGCATGGGAACTGATCGGCGGCCCGTCGATCGGCATCACGCACGAGGTCACGGCGATCGTCCGGAGCCACCATCGTGGCACCGCCGACCGTGCGGACAAGGAGTCCTCCCAGCCCCAGCCGACAGCCGCCAGCGAGCAGGAACCTCGCGGCGGTCAGGGCCCGTAGCGGAAGGTCGACGTGCATCCGCCATCGACGGTCACGATCGAGCCGGTCATGAACGACGCGTCGTCGGATGCCAGGAACGTCGCGACGCGGGCCACTTCCTGTGCCTGCGCCTGCCGGCCGATGGGCTGCAAGGCGGCGTTCGCTTCGCGCCGCGCCCGGGCGGCGGCACGCTCGGCCGGCGGGAGGGATGCCCTGTGGCCGCCCATGTCGGTGTCGATGTACCCCGGGCAGATGGCGTTGACCCGGAGCCCGTCGGGGCTGTAGTCCACGGCCAGCTGCCGGGTGAGGTTGACGATGCCGCCCTTGGAGGCGCAGTAGGACGGCGCGTGCGGCGCGCCGATGATGCCGTAGGTGGAGGCGATGTTGACCATGGCGCTATGCGGGCGCTGCAGGAGGTGGGGGATCGCCGCCCTGGCACACAGGAAGGTGCCGCGCAGGTTCACGGCGATCGTCCGGTCCCAGGCGTCGATGTCGAGCTCATGGAGGCGACGCGAGCCGCCGGAGATGCCGGCGTCGTTGACCAGCACGTCCAGCTGCCCGAAGTCGGCAACGGCGCCGTCGACCAGGGCGGCGACCTGTCCGGGCTCGGCCACGTCGCATGACCTGAAGGACGCCTTGCCCCCTGCGCTCAGGATCTCCTCAGCCGTTCGCTGCCCGCCATCGACGTTCGTGTCGCCGATCGCGACGGTCGCGCCGGCGGCCGCCATGTCGAGGGCGATGGCCCGCCCGATGCCTGTCGCCCCGCCCGTCAGGAGCACCACGCGGTCGTTCAGGGAGGGCATGCTTCCCTGCCTCCTCGTCCTCTTTGCGCACTTGTCGGTTTAGGGACACATTACTGAGCGGGCCAGCCAGCCCGCGAGCTAGGTGTGCCCTTAGGCGATCTTCAGCGGGCGGAGCGTCTTAATCTTCGAATGAGCTAAGCGCCGTTTAAGATTCGGCGTAACTAGCCATGCGGCCAGCCGGCCTTCTGCCGGGAATCGAGGAGGTCAGCAGTTTAGTCCACACATGTGCCGCCATATTGAATAGGCAGTCTTCACAGCATCTTCACGCCATCTCCAAAGCGGATAAAGGGTATTTCGGCGGCGAGGTTGATGTTCCCCGTGAACCGGTTAAAGGTTCCCGATCCTTTGGGATTGCCTGGCTGGTTTTGCGGGGGGCACCTCCTCGGCTCGGGAGTCGTGAGTTATCCGGGTGGTGGCCGACGGTGCAGGAGCGGGCGCGACGGGAATGGACCCGACTGGATGCCGCTGACCCTCTCGGAGGGCGAGCTTCGAGCTCGGTCCGCTGGCGTTCCTGGCCGGCGCGGTGGGCCTGGGGTGGTTCGCGGTCATCCTGCGGATCGACGCGTTCATCTCCCCGTCCGGCACCGGGCTGGTCTACCAGACCTCGACGTCGCGGATCAGCTACGGCCTGGCCCGCAACCGCTATGTCCCGGGGCCGTTCGGCTGGGTGGACAAGAACGGCGTGCCGTGGTTCAGCCTGATCATGGCGTTCGTGCTGGGCCTGGTGTTCCTGCTGCCGTTCCCGAGCTGGAGCACCCTGGTTGGCTTCATCACCTCGGCCAGCGTACTGATGTACGCCGGCGCCCCGCTCGCGCTCGGCGCGTTCGGCAGGAGGCTGCCCGAAGCGAGCCGGCCCTACCGGCTGCCGGGCTCAGCCCGTTCGCGTTCATCATCGCCAGCCTGATCATCGACTGGTCCGGCTTCGAGATCGTCTGGAAGCTCGGGATCGCACTGGTGATCGGCTACGTACTGATTGGCGTCTGGATGATCTACGACAAGGACCGTCCGCCGCTGGACTGGAAAGTCGGCCGTCTGGCTGCCCGCGTACCTGATCGGCATGGGAATCATCTCCTGGCAGGGCCAGTTCGGGCCGGACAACACCGGCCGGATCGACTTCTGGCTGGAAATGGGGATCGTCGCCGCGTTCAGCCTCGGGATCTATATATGGGCATACTTCACCTGCCTGCCCCGGGAAGAGATGCTGAATCTCATCTCCAGGCAGTCCGGCGGTGAGGACCCCGCCCAGGCCGAGACCGCCTAGCACACCCGAGGCTGAGGGCCCGTCTATCTTGGGCAGGCGGGCCCTCAGCGTGCTAGGCGCAAGGCGTACCTGCCGCAGCTCAGACGGCGCCGGTTCCCGGGTGAGCTACGGGCTCAGCGGGGCCGCCGGCCTTCACGACGCCGACCGGGCAGGAGACACCGGTGCCGTGGTCGGGGCAGCCGTACGGGTTCTTGCCTGCAGACAGGTACTGCTGGTGGGCACCAACCTTCCCCGCGGTCAGCACACGCCAAGGAAGATCGTCTTCGTCGGCCTGGAGCTGACGGGCTGGGGGCGCCTCCCGGCGGAGCTCCGAACCGGCCGGCCGGGAGCGGCGTTCTTCGGCCGTGCCGGCGCCTGCAGCCGCAGCTCAGCATGGCCCATTTCCCAGTGACAACAGTTACATAACGTCCGTTGACTAGGCCTGGACAGGCATGGTGCCATGCTGTTCAAGTTATGCACGCTCGTTCGCAGAGCGTACAAACCACGTCCCGACGCCGGCGTCGGACGGGCCTCCGCACGGCGTCGCTACGCGCAGCACAATGTCACCAGGCGAGCAGCAGTCACAAGCAAAAGCAAATGAGAGCCCGCATACAAGGCGTTCCGCACCGCGGTCCGCGCGCCCCACTAGGCCGCGCGTTAGCTTCGGCTGCCAACGAGGCTGAATAGCGAAGGCGATTCTCCACCTTATGAAAGCTTATGATTCAACAACTGCCGCCTCGCCGGATTCAGGTCATGTTAGTCTCACGACGCCGAGCAGGCATGCCTAAGCAGGGGAACCACCGGCGTCCCGCATAGGGCCCCAGTCCTGCGACGCGACCTCACAAGGAGATCAATATCGATGAACGACCACCAGACAGTGCAATCGAATAGCACTAGCCCGGTCGGCGGCATCAGCCGGCGGGGCCTACTGCGCGCAGCCGGGGCTGGTGCAGCAGTCGTGGGGGCCGGCGGGCTGCTCGAAGCCTGCAGTTCCGGCATCAAGGGCGCCAGCTCAAGCAGCACCAAGGCGATCACGATCGGCTGGATCCACCCGCTGACCGGTGACCTGGCCGGGTTCGGCGCGGCCGACAACTGGGTCATCTCCAAGATCAAGCAGACCACCCCGTACAAGAACGGGTTCAAGGTCGGTGGCAAGACCTACCCGGTCGTCATCAAGTCCTACGACAGCCAGTCCAGCGTCACCCGGGCCGGGGAACTGGCCAAGACGGCGATCCTGGACGGCGTGGACATGCTGTTCGGGTCGTCCACCCCGGAGACCGTCAACGCGGTGGCCAGCCAGGCCGAGTCCCTCGGCACGCCGCTGATCTGCTCGAACATCCCGTGGGAGTCCTGGTACCTGAACCTGTTCCCGAAGGGCAACCCGCAGCACGCCACGGAGAAAGCCAAGTACGTGGTGATGTACTTCCTCGGGGCCGAGCACCTGGTCAAGGCCTTCATCCCGATGTGGAACCGGATCCACGACCAGCTGCACACCGACAAGGTGGTTGCCGCGGCGTTCCCGAACGACTCGGACGGGGACGCGTTCCGCGCCGTGTTCCCGCCGATCGCCGAGGCCGCCGGCTACAAGTTCGAAATGTCCTCGGCGTACCCGGACGGGACCACGAACTACTCCTCGATGATCAGCCAGTTCAAGGCCGACAAGGCGGGCTTCTTCACGAACGTGCCGCTGCCGCCGGACTTTGCCGCCATGTGGAAGCAGTCGATCCAGCAGGGCTTCCGGCCGAAGCTGGCGACCGTGGCCAAGGTGCTGCTGTTCCCGACCGACGCCTACGCCATGGGCTCCGAGGTGTACAACGTCGCCACCGACACCTGGTGGGTGCCGACCCTGCCGTGGAAGTCGTCGTTCACCGGCGAGGACTGCCAGACCATGGCGAACGAGTTCGAGGCGGACACCAAGGGCCAGTGGAACGCGAACATCAGCAACTACAGCCTGTTCGAGGCCGCTCACGCGGCGTTCACGTCGGTGAGCGACCCGCACGACAGGGCCGAGGTCGCCGACGCCATCCACAAGGTGAACATCCAGGCGCTCGCCGGGCCGCTCAACTTCGCCTCAGGCGGGCCCGCCCCGGGCGTTGCGATCACCCCCCCGGCCGGCGTGCAATGGCAGAAGGGCACCAAGTACCCGCTGGAGATGCAGATCGTGGACAACACGCTGCTGCCGCAGGCGAAGATCACGGCCGACCTCCAGCCGACCAACACCTGACCGGATGACGAACCCTCTGCTCGAGCTAGACAACGTGACGAAACGGTTCGGCCGGGTCGTCATCGCGGAGGACCTGTCGTTCTCCGTCGGCGCCGGGGATGTCGTCGGGATCGTGGGGCCGAACGGCGCCGGCAAGACCAGCCTGTTCGGCCTCATCTCCGGCGATCTCGCCCCCGGGCCGGCGACGTCCGCTTCGCCGGGCACGCCGTCACCAAGCTGGACTCGGCCGCGCGGTGCAGGCTGGGCATCGGCCGCACGTATCAGGTCCCGCGGCCGTTCGGCGACATGACCGTGTTCGAGAACCTGCTCGTCGCCGCGCAGCAGGGCGGCGGGCTGCGGCGGCGGCCCAGCTATGCGGCGGCGGTGCGGGCGCTGGAGCGAACCGGCATAGAAAGCCAGGCGAACACCCCTGCCGAACGGCTCGGCCTGCTGCAGCGCAAGCGCCTGGAACTGGCCAGGGCCCTCGCCACGCAGCCCACGCTGCTGCTGCTCGACGAGGTGGCGGGCGGCCTCACCGACCCGGAGGTGGCACAGCTCGTCGAGATCGTCCGCGGCGTCAACGCCGAGGGCATCGCGGTGATCTGGATCGAGCACGTGGTGCGCGCGCTCACCGCCGTGGTGAGCCGGCTGATCTGCCTGTCCGGTGGCAAGTTCGTCGGCGACGGCGAGCCTGGCACGGTGCTGGCCGACCCCGCGGTCCGCGAGGTCTTCCTCGGCACCGAGGTCACCGCGGCACTGGTCGGCGGGACCATGGACGCACCGCCGGCCGCGGGTGAAGACGGGGAACGGAGCGAACCGTGACCGCATCGGCACCGAAGGGTGATGGGCAGTGAAGGGGGATGGGGAGGTGGGCGAGGGCGACCTCGGCGACCAGGGCGACGCGACCGGCGACGGCACGCCGCTGCTGGAGGTTCGCGACCTGGTCGTGCACCACGGGCAGCTCAGGGCCCTCGACGCGGTCTCGCTGCGGGTGCTCCCCGGCGAGGTCTACGCGATCATCGGGGCCAACGGCGCAGGCAAGTCCACGCTGCTGCGCACGATCGCCGGCCTGCACCGCCCGACGTCCGGCTCGATCCAGTACGACGGCAAGGACGTGACCGGGCTGCGGCCCGAGCGGCGGGCGACGCAGGGGATAGTCATGGTGCCGGAGGGCCGGCGGCTGTTCGGGTCGCTGTCGCTCGAGGAGAACCTCAAGGTCGGCGCCACGTACGCGCGTCCGGGCCCGTGGACCATCGAGCGGGTATATGACATGTTCAGCTGGATGCGAGAACGCCGCAACCAGCCCACCGCCCAGCTTTCCGGCGGCGAGCAGCAGGCCGTCGCCATAGGCCGCGCGCTGGTCGCGAACCCCCGCGTGCTGATGCTCGACGAGCTGTCGCTCGGCCTGGCCCCGGTGGTCGTGCAGCGCATCTACGGCATGCTGCCGCAGATCCTGGGGACGGGCCTCACCGTGCTGCTCGTCGAGCAGGATGTGAGCCAGGCCCTGCGGGTGGCCGCACACATCCAGTGCCTGCTGGAGGGCCGGACCACCCTGGAAGGCAAGCCGGCCGACGTCACCGCTGACCAGGTCGAGGCGGCGTACTTCGGCCTGGCCGGCGCGGCAACGGCCAGCCAGCCCGGCGAAGGGAGTGAAGGGTAGTGGCCTGGGTAAACGCCATCATCCAGGGCGTGCTGACCGGCGGGCTGTACGCGCTGTTCGCCTGCGGGCTCTCGCTGATGTTCGGGGTGATGAAGGTCGTGAACCTGGCGCACGGCGACCTCGCCGTGGTCGCGGGCTACATCGCGATCGGCATCATCGCGGTCACGCATGTCCCCGTGCTCTGGTCCTTCGTCATCGTGGTTCCGATCATGGCGCTGCTCGGCTACGTGCTGCAGCGCACGGTCCTCCAGACCGCGCTGGACCGCAGCGTGCTCACCACGCTGCTGGTCACCTTCGGGCTGTCGGTCGTGATCGAAAACGGCCTGCTCCAGTTCTTCACCGCCAACTCCCGCGGGATCGGGGCCAGTCTGGCCCTGGTGACCGGCGCCTTCACCATCGGCTCGCAGATCTCGATCGCCTACCTGCTGCTGGTCATCTTCGCGGTCGCGGTGGCGGTGCTGCTGGGGCTGCAGTACTTCCTCTCCAGGTCCAAGTACGGCCGGCTGATCCGCGCGGTGGCCGACGACAAGGAGGCGGCGCAGCTTGCCGGGGCCGACTACCGGCATGTGTTTGGCATCGCTGCGGCCGTCGCATTCGCCACCGTGGCGCTCGGCGGCATCGCCTTCGGCATGTACTCCGACCTCGACCCCACGACCGGCACCGACACGATCCTGCTGTTCGCGTTCGCGGCGGTGGTGATCGGCGGGCTCGGCTCGCTGTGGGGCACGCTGCTCGGCGGCGTGGTGCTGGGCGTGGCGCAGCAGATCGGCGCCCAGATCAACATCTCCGACGAGCTCCTCGCCGGGTACATCGTGTTCCTCGTCGTGCTCGTACTGCGCCCGCAGGGCCTGATCTCCCGGGGGGTGCAATCGTGAGCCTGGTCACCGAACCCACCGCCCGGCAGGCCGGGAGCTTCAGGGTCACCCGGTCGCAGCGAAACGTCGCCTGGACCGGAGCGGTCGCGCTGATCGTCGTCGTCGTGCTCGCTTTCTTCCCGTACATCGTCTACTCGGGCACCACCGCGATCATGGTGCAGGGGTTCATCGTGCTCACGCTCGCGAGCATGTGGAACCTGCTGGCGGGATACGCGGGGCTGGTGTCCGTGGGGCAGCAGGCCTTCGTGGGGCTCGGCGCGTACTTCGTGCTGATCCTCGCCCTCCATGGCCTCTCGCCGTTCGTGGCCCTTCCCGTCGCCGCGATCGCCAGCGGGATCGCGGCGCTTCCGCTGTGGTGGCTGGTCTCCCGGCTGCGCAGCGGGTACTTCGCGATCGCGACGTGGGTGCTCGCCGCGACCATCATGCTGGTCATCGAGAAGTTCTCCTCGATCGGCGGCGGGACCGGCATGCCGCTGCCCGGGTTTTCCGGGATGGACCCGACGCTGCTCACCGCGTACACCTACTGGGCCGGGCTGGCGGTCACGGTGCTCGCGCTGATCGGCATCTACCTGCTGCTCCGCGGCCGGCTCGGCCTGGTACTGACCGCCGTCCGCGACGACGAGGTCGCCGCGCGCAGCTCCGGGGCGCGGGTCGGCCTGGCACGGCTGCTGGTGTTCGTCGTGGCCGGGGCTGGCTGCGGCGCCGCGGGCGGGGTGCTGGCGATCAGCCAGCTCCAGGTGCAGCCGAGCGCGGTGTTCAGCGTGCAGTGGACCGCGGAGATGGCGTTCGCGGTCATCATCGGCGGTCTCGGCACGATCGAAGGACCGATCATCGGCACCGTGGTCTACATGGTGCTGCAGCAGACGCTCGCCTCGTACAACGCGTGGTACCTGATCATCCTGGGCCTGGTCGCGATCGTCGTGGCCCTGTTCGCCCGCCGCGGGCTGTGGGGCCTGATCGACGATCGCCTGAACATCCGGCTGTTCCCGGTCGGATTCTGGCTGCGAACCGGCGACGCCGCGAACCGGCGCGCCCGGGACGCCCCTAACGGGTGATGGCTCAGGGCGACGACTGGGCGTGCAGGTCGGCCTCTATCTGGCGCGCGGTCTCCAGCAGCGCGGGCAGGATCCGTCCCCGCATCGCGACCATGCTCACCCGGCTGGCATGGGCAGACACGTTGATGGCTGCGGTCCCGACGTTGGCGGCGCCGCGGATCGGGGCGGCGACCGCCCGCAGGCCCTCTTCGAGTTCCTGGTCGACGATCGAGTATCCCTGGCGTGCCACCTCGCGGACGATCGCGGCCAGCCGGTCCGGGTTGGTGACGGTCCGCGCGGTGAGCCGTTCGAACGTGGCCTCGGCGAGGTACCGGTCGAGTTCGTCGTCGGTCAGCGCCGCGAGCAGCACCCGCCCCATCGACGTGGCGTAGGCGGGGAACCGGGTTCCCACCGAGATCGCGACGGTCATGATGCGCTTGGTGGGCACGCGGGCCACGTAGACGATCTGGTGACCATCGAGAACCGAGATGGACGAGGACTCATGCAGCCGGGCGACGAGTTCCTCCAGGTGCGGCGCGGCCACCTCCGGCAGCGCCAGCCCGGACAGGTAGGCGTACCCGAGCTCGAGCACCCGCGGCCGCAGCGAGAACTCGCGGCCGTCGTTGCGGACATAACCAAGCTTGACCAGGGTCAGCAGGAACCTCCGCGCCGCCGCCCTGGTCAGGCCCGTCGCCTTGGCCACCTCGCTCAGGCTCAGCCGCTCTCGGTCCGGCCCGAACGCCCGGATCACCGCCAGCCCGCGGTCCAGCGACTGGACGAAGTCACCGTTCCTTGCGGCCGGCCCGTCCTGCCTCGCAAGCGGATCAGCTCCGGCGGCGGTGTTCGCTGCGCGCACAGAGGTTGTCATCGAGGTGCATGCTAGCGCGCCGCTCGGCAGCGGTGTTAGCTGGCGGGCTCCGCAGAATCGCCCGAGGAGGCTGACCCGGCTCCGTCGGCATCCGTCTCGCCATTGGGCTGCGGCGGGACTTCGAGGCTTGCGACGGTCAGATCGGGAACCGTCTTCACCGAGTCGAGCGCCGACTGTATTGCCTCGGCGAGAGTCGGCGCCGCGCTCGTGTCGAAGTCAAGCCGTGTCACCGAGTTGGCCATGTATGAATCGGTCGTGATCGCCGCCCCGGCGCAGCCCGCCGTTTGCAGGGCCGCAGATTCATTGTCGGTTATCTCCCGGCTAAGAAACAAAGTAAATTCATAACCCATTTGCGCATCATCTCTGAAATTCAGATAACGGGGAACACCATTCAAGGCAGGCTTTATCGGGCCAGCACGGAAAAGCCAGGCTAACCGTACTTTATGGGTGAAGTCAACCCCTATAAGTAATATCGGACCCGGCTTGCGCCCGTGCGACTCGCAGAGGAGCGAAGGCCGGGCAGGCCGCTCCCGCCGGGCATAACGGGAGGATCTGCCGAAGGGCGCCGGGGCCGGACGCCCGTACCTTCCACTCTCTCGGGTAGCCGATCGAGACCTCCTCGAACCGCACCCCGTCATGCCAGGTCGTCCTTGGAATGTGCAGATGACCGTAGACGACCACGGCGGCGTTGTACCTGCGGTGCCAGTCACCGGTGCGCGTCGTCCCGCACCACTGGGCAAATTGCGGGTAGCGCAGTACCTCGGTGGGCTCACGGACGAGCGGGTAATGGTTCACGAAGATTACCGGAAGATCCGGGTTGCATTCCGCCAGGCGTTGCTCGGTCTTGGCGATCCTCGCCCAGCACCAGGCCTCGCGGCTCGGGTAGGGATCGGGGTGCAGCAGCGTTTCGTCGGAGCAAACCACCCCGGTCTCGTACGCACGGGCCAGCCCCTCTGCCTTCGTCAGCGCGCCGGCGGGCAGGAAGCTGTAGTCGTACAGCAAGAATAGGGGGGCAATAATGGCAGGGCCGCCGGGACCTTCCCAGACCTGGTACGGGTCCTCAGGGGTCAGAACGCCCAGGCGGCGGCACACTTCCAGCAGGCGGAAATAGCGCTCCTCTCCGCGGAATAGTGCCGGGTCTCTCCGGTGCGTCCACAGTTCATGGTTGCCGGGGGCCCACACCACGGTGGCAAAACGCTCCTTGAGGACGCCCAGTGCCCATTCGATATCGGCGAAGATCTCGCCGACGTCTCCTGCCACCAGCAGCCAGTCTGCGTCCGACTCCGGCCGGAGCTTCTCGAGGATCTCGCGGTTCTCGGGAAACCCCACGTGCAGGTCGCTGATCGCGAGCAGTTTCGGCGCCGTAGCCGCGCTCATCGGCACCAGGACGAACCTCTCATATCCGGCGGCTCCGTCAGCCCGTGCGCTCTACCACGTATTCGCAGAGTGCCTCGAACGCGGCTCTGGCGGGCACGTCGGGCAGCGCGAGAATCTCATTGCGTGCCCGCTCGGCCCACCGCCGGGTATCGGAGCGTGCCATCTCCATGGCCGGGTGAGCGCGCAGCAGCGCGAGCGCCTCGGCGTGCAGGGTGGGATCGGTCAGCTCACCGCGGCTCAGCAACTCCACCAGCCGGGCATCGCCGGGACCCGCCGAGCGCAGCGCGTGCACGGTAGGCAGCGTCAGCACGCCCTCCCGCAGGTCGGTGCCTGGCGTCTTGCCCGACTGCTCGGATTCGCTCGCCACGTCCAGGATGTCGTCGCACAGCTGGTATGCGATGCCGAGCGCCTCGCAGGCGGGCGTGATGTGCGCCGCGACGCTCTCGGGCGCGCTGGAGAACTTGGCGCCGAACCGGCCGGACGTGGCGATCAGCGACGCCGTCTTCTCCGTGATCACACCCAGGTAGTGCTTCAGCGGGTCCTCTCCGGGCTGCGGGCCGATGGTCTCGGCGATCTGGCCGGCCACCAGACGCGCAAAGGTCTCGGCCTGGATCCTGACCGCATCGGGGCCCAGGCCGGCCAGGATCAGCGACGCGCGGGCGAACAGGAAGTCGCCAGCCAGGATCGCGACCGAGTTGTCCCAGCGGGCGTTGGCGCTCGGCAGGCCGCGGCGGACGGCCGCCTCGTCCATCACGTCATCGTGATAGAGGGTCGCGAGGTGGGTCAGCTCGATGGCGACCGCGGCGGGCACGATCCGCGGGTCCCGCGAGTTGCCGAACTGGGCCGCGAGCAGCACCAGAGTGGCGCGGAACCGCTTGCCCCCGGCCTCGATCCCGTACCTAGCGGTCTGCGCCAGCAGGTCGTGATCGGCGCGGGCCGCCTCGCGCAGGCCGTCCTCGACCTGTGCCAGGCCGTCAACGACGTCGGCCGCCAGCGCGGCGTCTGGCAGCTCCATGGTGACTGGGGTGCTCAATCGGACTCCCTCGAAGGCGGCGCTCCGGCGCCGACCGCAAACCAGCCGTCAGCGGACAAGCACAAGAGCACCCCCACGATATGTGCAAGGCAAAGTAATCCGAGGTATGCCCGTCGCGCCATGCGCAAACACCAACCGCATCCCAGCCCATGATGGAAATGGAGAGGGGCGGGGAGGTGGGCGGGGGGTGCGACGCCGCCGGGCAAAGGGGAACTCAGCGGACAAAAAGCTGGGACGCCGCGTGATTAGCGAGGCTGAGCAGCGGCTCCGGCGCGATGCCAAGCACCAGCGTCACCACGACCCCGACCGCCACGGCCACTCCGGTGAAGGCGCTGGGCCGCACCACCGCCGGGCCGTCAGGCACCGGCTCGCTGAAGAACATCAGCACGATGACCCTGACGTAGGGGAACGCCAGGATCGCGCTGCTCAGCACGCCGATGATGACGAGCGACAGCGCGCCGCCGCGGATCGCCGCCTGAAAGACCGCGAACTTCCCGGTGAAGCCGCTAGTGAGCGGGATGCCGGCGAACGTGATCAGAAAGAACGCGAAGACCCCGGCAACCAGCGGCGACCGCTTGCCCAGCCCGGCCCAGCGGGACAGGTGCGCCGCCTCGCCCGCCTGGTCGCGCACCAGCGTCACCACGGCGAACGCGCCGATGACCGCCACCCCGTACGCGGCAAGGTAGAACAGGCTGCTGGACAGGCCGGCCGTGCTCGCCGCGACCACACCGGTGAGGACGTACCCGGACTGCGCGATCGAGGAGTAGGCGAGCAGCCGCTTCACGTCGGTCTGGGTGATCGCGACGATCGAGCCGACCAGCATGGTCAGGATCGCGATGCCGATCATCGCCGGCCGCCAGCTCCAGCTCAGCTGCCCGAACGCCACGTAGAACACGCGCAGCAGGGCGCCGAACGCCGACACCAGCGTGCACGAGGCCATCAGCGCGGTCACCGGCGTCGGCGCGCCCTGGTACACGTCGGGCTTCCAGCTCTGGAACGGCACCGCGCCGATCTTGAAGAACAGGCCGAGCCCGACCAGCGCGATGCCGGCATAGAGCAGCGTCAGGCTGCTGGTGTTGGAGGAAGCAGCCGACGCGATGGCCGCAAGCTGCACCGAGCCGGCAAAGCCGTACAGCATCGCGACGCCGAACAGGAAGAACGCCGAAGAGAACGCGCCGAGCAGGAAGTACTTCATCGCCGCTTCCTGCGACAGCAGCCTGCGCCGCCTGGCCAGGCCGCAGAGCAGGTACAGCGGCAGCGACAGCACCTCGAGCGCGACGAACATAGTGAGCAGGTCGTTGCTCGCCGGGAACAGCAGCATCCCGCCGACGGCGAACAGCACCAGCGGGTACACCTCGGTGTGCGAGATGCCGGCCTGCAGGCTCTCGCGTTCCTCGGCGCTGCCGGGAACCGCGGCGGCCTGCGCGGCGAACGGGCTGACGTCATGCGAGGACTCGGCGATCAGCAGCACGCTGATGAACGCCAGCACCAGTATCGTGCCCTGGATGAACAGGGTGGGCCGGTCCACGGCGACCGCGCCCACCGCGGCGATGTGGCCGGGGCTTCCATTGTGGAAGATCGAGCTCGTGGCGGCCACCACGATCGTCAGCACGAACGCGCCGGCCAGGCCACCGAGGGACAGCGCGAGGTGGATCGTGCGGCGCGCCGCCCTGGGCACGAACGCCTCGACCAGGACCCCGACGATGGCCACCGCGAACACCAGCAGCATCGGCGAGAGCTGGCCGTACTCGATGTGCGGCGTGGCGATCGTCGGGGCCGCCGCGGCCAGGGTGCCGGTCACGGGGAACTCCTCTGGGTGAGCGCGCTGGTAGTCCCGGGGTGCGGAGGAGACGGGTCGGTGGAGTGCACCTGAACCAGTGTCTGGTGGACCGCGGGGTTGATCATGTCGAGGACCGGCTTGGGGTACACGCCGAGCACAATGACGAGCGCGATCAGCGGGCCGACGGCCCACAGCTCGCGCGCATTCAGGTCCGGCATGCCCGCCACCTCGTCGCGGACCGGGCCGGTCATCGTGCGCTGGTACATCCACAGGATGTAGAAGGCGGCCAGGATGATGCCGACCGTTGCCAGGATCGCGTACACCTCGTACCGGGTGAAGGTGCCGACCAGGACCAGGAACTCGCTGATGAACGTGGACAGACCGGGGAGGGACAGGCCCGCCAGCCCGGCGATCAGGAACAGCCCGGCGAGCACCGGCGCCACCTTCTGCACGCCGCCGTAATCGGCAATCAGCTGCGAGCGCCGGCGCGCGATCATGAACCCGGCGATGAGGAACAGCGCCCCGGTGGCGAAGCCGTGGTTCACCATGTAGAAGACGCCGCCCGCCTGGCCCTCACTCGTCATGGCGAAGATGCCCAGCGTGATCAGGCCCATGTGAGACACCGACGTGTACGCGATCAGGCGCTTCAGGTCCCGCTGGCCGATCGCCACGACGGCGCCATACAGGATCCCGACCACCGAGAGCACGAGGATCAGCGGTGTGAAGTAGTGCGCCCCGGCCGGGAACAACTGCAGGCAATAGCGGATCATGCCGAAGGTGCCGACCTTGTCCAGCACACCGACCAGCACCACGGCGGCGCCCGGCTGCGCGGCGGTGGCCGCGTCCGGCAGCCAGGTGTGGAACGGCCAGACCGGCGCCTTGATCGCGAACGCCACGAAGAAGCCGAGGAACAGCCACTTCTGGGTGGTCGTGCTCAGCGACACGTGCACCAGCTGGCTGAACAGGAACGTGCCCTGGTGCCCGTGCTGGGCCGAGTACACGTAGAGCGCGATGACCGCGACCAGCATGAGCAGCCCGCCGAACAGGCTGTAGAGCAGGAACT
This sequence comes from uncultured Actinomycetota bacterium, assembly GCA_963778075.1. GTDB lineage: Bacteria > Actinomycetota > Actinomycetes > Streptosporangiales > Streptosporangiaceae > JASHPR01. The sequence continues at coordinate 35,900 of CAVZTJ010000005.1, forward strand.
TGACCGCCGCGTACTGCCGCTGGCCGACGCCGTAGCTCCCGATCATGAAGTACATCGGGATCAGCATGGCCTCGAAGAACACGTAGAACAGGAAGATGTCGGTGGCGACGAAGACGCCGATCATCATGGTCTCGAGCACGAGCATCAGCACGAAGTAGGTCTTCACGCTGCGCTTCGGCAGCGGCTCGCCCGCCGGGTTCCCCTCGCCCTCGGCATCGTTCCACGAGGCGAGCACGACCACGGGCATGAGCACCACGGTCATCAGCAGCAGGACCAGCGCGATGCCGTCCACGCCAACCGCGTAGTGCACGCCGAACTGCGGTATCCACTGGTAGGTCTGGCTGAACTGGAAGGTCGGCCCGTTGGTCTTGAACTGCGTGGCCATCGCGATCGTCATCGCGAGCGTGAGCAGCGTGAAGCCCAGCGTCAGCACCTTGACCAGCCTGGCCCGGGCCCGCCGGTCCGCTTCCCCGCCCGGCGCGGAATGGCCGGGCGTCAGCGCGACCGCGACGGCCCCGACCAGCGGGATCGCGCCGATGACGGTCAGCCAGGGGAATGAGCTCATCTAGATCCTCACCAGAAGCAGGGCGCCCACGAGCAGCGCCGCGCCGAAGAACATCAGCAGCGCGTAGGACCGGACGAAGCCGTTCTCGACCCTGCGCAGGCGCCCGGACGTGCCGCCCATGGCGGCGGCCAGGGTATTGACCAGCCCGTCCACGCCCCGGTTGTCGAAGTACACCGACAGCCTGGTCAGCCACTGGCCCGGCCGCATCAGCAGCGACTCGTTGATCGCGTTGCCGTAGAGCTCCTTGCGCGCGGCAACCGTCAGCGGGCTGCCGGACGGAGCGGTGACCGGGACCTCGCGCCGCCCGTACAGCGCCCAGGCGATGACGGCCCCGACGATGACGATCGCCAGAGCGCCGCCGCTGACCGGGCTGAGGAACCCGTATGACGTCGGCGGCGAGCCGACCACCGGGGCCAGGAAGTTCACCAGCCGGTTGTTGATGATCAGGAACCCGCCCGCGCACAGCGAGCCGATGGCCAGGACGACCATGGGCGAGGTCATCACCGGCGGCGCCTCGTGCGGGTGCACCTTGTCATCCCAGCGGCGCTCCCCGGCGAACGTCATGAACATCACCCGGGTCATGTAGAACGCGGTGAGGCCGGCGCCGATCAGCGCCGCGGTACCGAGGATGGCCCCGGAGGTACCGCCCTTGTCGAACGCGGCCTCGATGATCGGGTCCTTGGTGAAGAAGCCGGAGAACGGAGGAACGCCGATGATCGCGAGATAGCCGAACAAGAACGTGACGAACGTGATCGGCATGACCTTGCGCAGCCCGCCGAAGCGGCGCATGTCCACCTCGTCGTCCATCTCGTGCTTCACCGACCCGGCGCCGAGGAACAGCCCGGCCTTGAAGAAGCCGTGCGCCAGCAGGTGCGCGATCGCGAAGGCGTACCCGGCCGGGCCGAGCCCGGCGGCGAGCATCATGTACCCGATCTGGCTCATCGTGGATCCGGCCAGCGCCTTCTTGATGTCGTCCTTGGCGCAGCCGATGATCGCGCCGAACAGCAGCGTGGCGGCGCCCACGATCGTCACGACCAGCCGGGCGTCCGGCGACAGGTTGAAGATCGGGTTGGACCGGACGATCAGGTAGACGCCGGCGGTGACCATGGTGGCCGCGTGGATCAGCGCCGACACCGGCGTCGGGCCTTCCATGGCGTCGAGCAGCCAGGACTGCAGCGGCAGCTGGGCCGACTTGCCGCACGCCCCGAGCAGCAGCAGCAGCCCGAGCGCGGTCACCACGCCCTTGCTGGCGCCGTGCACCGCGCCGAACACGCCCGCGAACGTCACGGTGCCGAACTGGGCGAACATCAGCATGATGGCCAGGGACAGGCCGGCGTCACCGACCCGGTTGGCGATGAACGCCTTCTTCGCGGCGGTCGCGGCGGCCGGCTTGAACTGCCAGAACCCAATCAGCAGGTACGAGGCCAGGCCGACGCCCTCCCACCCCGCGTACAGGCCGAGGTAGTTGTCGGCGAGGACGAGCAGCAGCATCGCCGCCAGGAACAGGTTCATGTACCCGAAGAAGCGGCGCCGCTCCGGGTCGTTCGCCATGTAGCCGACCGCGAAGATGCATATCAGCGAGCCGACCCCGGTGATCAGCAGCACGAAGCAGATCGACAGCGGGTCGAGCAGCAGCCCGATGCTCACCTTGAAGCCGCCGACCGGTATCCAGGAGTACAGGTGCAGGTCCCTGCTGCGCTGGCTGGCCGGGTAGCCCAGCATCGCGATGAACGCGATCAGCCCGTACACGAAGCTCGCGACCGGCATGGTCACGCCGACCAGGTGCCCCCAGGAGTTGCTGCGCTTCCCGCCGAGCAGCAGGATTACCGCTCCGGCTATCGGGAAGACCAGCAGCAGCCATGCGGCGCGCTGGACGCCGACGGCGGCCACGGTGTGCATGGCCGCGGCCGACGGCGCGCCCGCGACAGAGCCCGTCACTGGCTACCCTTTCTGGTCAGTACTGCAGATAGTTAGTACTTCAGCAGGTTCGCGTCGTCCACCGACGCGGACCTGCGGGCCCGGTAGATCGAGGTCAGGATCGCCAGACCGACGACGACCTCCGCGGCCGCGATCACCATCACGAAGAACGCGATGACCTGCCCGTTCAGGTTGCCGTGCATGCGTGCGAACGCGACGAAGGCCAGGTTGACCGCGTTCAGCATCAGCTCCACGCACATGAAGATGATGATCGCGTTCCTGCGGGCCAGCACGCCCACGGCGCCGATCACAAAGAGAATCACCGACAGTGCGACGAAGTGCGCCGGGCTTACCACCGCGCCCCCTCATGCTCGTCGTCCGCGCTCGGGTGATCACCGGGATGGCCGCCCTCGTCGTCGGAGGGCACCAACTCGCCGGAGCTGAGGGTCTCCGAGGGCGGAGCCGGGAACTCGCCGGTGCCGAGCTCGACCCGGCGGGCGATCACCGGGTTGACGGACAACGCGGACGGCGACCCGTCGGGCAGCAGGGCCGGCATGTCGACCGCGTTGTGCCGGGCGTACACGCCCGGGCCGGGCAGCGGGGCCGCCCGCCCGCTCAGCACCCGCTGCCTGGCCAGCTCGCGCTGGGTCGGCTTGGGGCTGGTCCGCTCCCTGTGGGCCAGCACCATCGCGCCGAGCGCCGCCGTGATCAGCAGCGCGCTGGTGACTTCGAACGGGAACACATACGTCGTGAAGATGAGTGTGGCGAGGCCCTGCAGGTTCCCGGAGGAGTAGCTGGCGCTCGATGGTGCCGACGGGCCGATCGCCGCGTTCCCGATGATCAGGCACAGCAGGACCAGCATCCCGGTCGCGACCAGGATGGCAGCGACCCGCTGGCCCCTGATCGTCTCCACGAGCGAGTCAGCCGAGTGCACCCCAACGATCATGAGCACGAACAGGAACAGCATCAGCACCGCGCCGGTGTAGACGATCACCTGGACGAACGCCAGGAACGGCGCGCCGAGCATGGCGTACAGGACCGCGAGCGACAGCATGACGACGGCGAGCAGCACGGCGCAGTGCACCGCCCGCCGGGCCAGGACCATGCCCAGGGCGGCCGCCACGGCCACCACGGCGAGCACCCAGAACGCGAGGCTCTGGGTTTCCTGTGCCATGCCAGCGGCGAGCACCGTACCGGGCTTCATCGTTCGTCGTCCGTTCCGAGGCGGCCTTCTTCGGCGATGTTCGGGTTACCCGCGATCCCGGACGTGCCGAGCAGGTAGTAGTCCTGCTCGGTCTCGCCGAGGCGCATCGGGTGCGGCGGAGCCTCCATGCCCGGCTGCAACGGCGCGACGAGCTGCTCCTTGGTCCAGATCAGAGCCTCTCTGCTGTCGTCGGCGAGCTCGTACTCGTTGGTCATCGTCAGCGCGCGGGTCGGGCACGCCTCGATGCAAAGCCCGCAGAGGATGCAGCGCAGGTAGTTGATCTGGTAGACACGGCCGTACCGCTCACCGGGCGAGTAGCGCTCCTCCTCGGTGTTGTCCGCGCCCTCGACGTAGATGGCGTCGGCCGGGCAGGCCCAGGCGCACAGCTCGCACCCGATGCACTTCTCCAGCCCGTCCGGCCAGCGATTGAGCTGATGCCGGCCGTGGAACCGCGGCGCGGTCGGCTTCTTCTCTTCCGGGTACTGGACGGTGTCGATGGGCCGGAACATCTGCCGGAACGTGATGCCGAACCCTTTGATCGAGTTGAGGAAGTCAGGCACCGGTGACCTCCTTTGCTGCGGCTGCTTCGGTGGCTGGAGGTTCGTCCGGGGCGGACCCTTCCGGGTGCACGCCGACCCCGTGATAGTGCGGCAGGTCCATGGGCGGGACCGGGAACGCCCCGGCTTCGGCCTCGGCCGACGCATCGGCCTCGTCGAGTTCCTCGGCCGCCTGGGCACGCTTGGCCGCCGAACTGTCCCAGGCCCACGCGAGCAGCAGCAGCACCACGACGATCGCACCGCCGACGATGTAAACGCCGGTACTTCCGCCCTGGCGACGCCACACCCGGATGGTCGCGATCATCAGCGTCCAGCCGAGCGCGGAGGGGATCAGCACCTTCCAGCCCAGCCGCATGAGCTGGTCGTACCGGATCCGGGGCAGTGAGGCGCGGAGCCAGAAGAAGACGAACACGAACACGCTGACCTTGCCCACGAACCACAGCAGCGGCCACCAGCCAGTGTTGGCGCCCGACCACACCGAGATCGGCCACGGCGCCTGCCAGCCGCCCAGAAACAGCGTGATCGCCAGCGCGGAGACGGTGATCACGCTGCAGTACTCGGCGAGCTGGGTCATCGCGAACTTCAGCGACGAGTACTCGGTGTGGTAGCCGCCCACCAGCTCTCCCTCGCCCTCGGGCAGGTCGAACGGCAGCCGGTTGGTCTCGCCCACCATCGTGATCAGGTAGATCACGAACGACGGCAGCAGCAGCACGGCGAACCAGGACGGGTAGTGCAGCCCGGCGCCGAACCAGTGGAACTCGGTCCCGTGCGCCTGGGCGGACACGATCGCGCTGGTCGACAGCGATCCGGAGTAGAGGAAGACCGGGACGAACGACAGTCCCATCGCGATCTCGTAGCTGATCACCTGGGCGGACGACCTGAGCCCGCCGAGCAGCGGGTAGGGAGAGGTCGACGACCAGCCGGCCAGCACGATCCCGTACACGCTCATCGAGCTCATCGCGAGCACCAGCAGCACAGCCACCGGCAGGTCGGTGACCTGCAGCGGAGTGCGCACTCCTGCGATCGAGACCATGGGCCCGAACGGGATGATCGCGATGCTGATGAAGGCGGGGATCACCGAGATCGCCGGCGCGGTCCAGAACAGCACCTTGTCGACGCCGCGGGGGACGATGTCCTCCTGAAGTGCCAGCTTGATGCCGTCCATCAGCGACTGCAGCAGGCCGAACGGCCCGGCCCGGTTCGGCCCCGGCCGGGACTGCATGTAGCCGAGGATCCGCCGCTCGGCCCAGATCGCGAACAAGGTGCCGAGCAGGAGGAACAGGAAGACCGCGAGCACCTTGATGATGACCAGCCACCACGGGTCGTGCCCGAAGTCGGACAGCGTCGGGAAGGTGGGGCCCGGCGCACCCGCCCGGAGGGCAAGGCCGGTCATGTCGCGCTCCTCACGGTGACGAGGCTTCCGTGGCCAGCGCCGAGGCTGCCGCGCACCGCGCAGCCAGCCGAGTTGGTGGGCAGCCAGACCACCCGGTCCGGCATGTCCGCGATCTCGGCGGGCACGGTGATGGTCCCGCGCTCGGTGGCCACAGTGACCTTACCGCCATCGCCGACACCTGCTTCGGCCGCGGTCGCCGCCGACATCTTCGCGACCGCGGCGCGGGCGGTGGCGGCCAGGTTTGGCTCGCCGTCCTGCATCCGGCCGGAGTCCAGCAGATTGTGCCAGGTGGCCAGGAAAGCCTGGCCAGGGGCCGGCTGCAGGGATGAGGTGTGGCCCGCCTGCGCGGGCCGGCCGGAGGAGCCGGCTGTCGCGGCTGGCACACCCGCACCAGACGGGATGGCCGATGCGGTTTCCGGGAAGCTCGACGTGATGTCTGGCACCAGCGCGTTGAGCTCACGCCGGGCGGCGTTGGCGTCGGGCAGCCCGAGGTGCACGTCCATCTCGTCCGCGAGCGCGCCGAGCACCCGCAGATCACTCCATACTTCCGGAACGGCGAGCGCTGCGCCGAACGAGCCGGGCCTGCCCTCCCAGTTGACGAACGTGCCGGCCTTCTCGGCGACGGCCGAGACCGGCAGCACGATGTCCGCCCGGTCGGTGACCGCGCTGACCCGGAGTTCCAGGCTGACCACGAACTGCGCGGCCTCAAGGGCCTCGAGGGCCGCCGCCGGGTCGGGCAGGTCGGCCGGGTCGACACCGGCGATGACCAGAGCCCCGATTTCCTGAGCCGCCGTGGCCGCGAGGATCTGCGAAGTGTCACGCCCCGGCTCGGACGGCAGTGAGGCAACTCCCCATGCCCGCGCCACCTCGGCCCGGGCCGCCTGGTCGGCCACCGGCCGGCCGCCCGGCAGCACCATGGGCAGGGCGCCGGCCTCGACCGCGCCGCGCTCGCCGGCCCGGCGCGGCACCCAGGCCAGCTTGGCGCCGGTCTCCTGAGCCAGCCTGGCCGCCGCGGACAGCGCGCCGGGGACCTCGGCCAGCCGCTCGCCGGCCAGGATCACCGCGCCCGGCTGCCGCAGCGCGTGCGCCACCGCGGCCCCGGCCTCATCCAGGCCGCTGCCTCCTGCCAGCCGGCCAAGCACCTCGGCTTCCTCGCCGGGCACGGTTGGCAGCAGCGTGCCGGACATCAGCGCGAGGCCGGGACCGGCCAGCGCGGCGATTGAGTACACCGCGAGCCCCCGGGACCTGGCCGCCTTGCGCAGCCTCAGGAAGAGGATCGGCGACTCGTCCTGCGGCTCGAACCCCGCCAGCAGCACCGCGCCAGCCTGTTCCAGGCTCGCGTAGGTCACGCCGGACGACTGGCCAGCGACGCTGCCGGCCAGGAACTGCGTCTCCTCTGCCGAGTGCGGGCGGGCCCGCATGTCGATGTCGTTGCTGGCCAGCGCCAGCCGGGCGAACTTCGCGTAGGCGTACGAGTCCTCCAGGGTGAGCCGCCCGCCAGTCAGCACCGCCGCTCGTCCGCGCTCGGCGGTCAGCCCGGCTGCGGCCACGGCGATCGCCTCGGGCCAGGAGGCCGGCCGGAGCTCACCGTCGGCATCGCGGACCAGGGGGCCGACCAGGCGGTTTGGCTGCGTGGCGTAGGTGAAGGCCCACCGGCCCTTGTCGCAGTTCCACTCCTCGTTGACCTGCGGGTCGTCGCCGGCCAGCCGCCGGGTGACCGCACCGCGGCGGTGGTCGGTGCGCTGCCGGCAGCCTGCGGCACAGTGCTCGCACACGCTTGGCGTGGAGACGAGGTCGAACGGGCGGGCCCGGAACCGGTACGAGGCACCGGTGAGCGCCCCGACCGGGCAGATCTGCACGGTGTTGCCGGAGAAGTAGGTGTCGAACGGCACCCCTTCGGCGATCCCGATCTGCTCGTGCGGGCCGCGCTCGAACAGGTCGATCAGCGGCTCGCCCGCAATCTCGTCGGCGAACCTGGTGCAGCGCGTGCACTGGATGCACCGCTCCCGGTCCAGCAGCACCTGGGCGGACAGCGCGATCGGCTTGGGGAAATGGCGCTTGGGGCCGTGGAACCGGGTCTCGCCCTGACCGTTCGACATGGCCTGGTTCTGCAGCGGGCACTCCCCGCCCTTGTCGCACATGGGGCAGTCAAGCGGGTGGTTGAGCAGCAGCTGCTCCATGACACCGCGCTGCGCCTTCTCGGCCACGGCAGAGGTCAGCTGGGTGTGCACCACCATGCCGTCGGTGCAGGCGGTCGTGCACGACGCCGGGGGCTTGGGCTGGCCCTCGATCTGCACCAGGCACTGGCGGCAGGCCCCGACCGGGGACAGCAGCGGGTGCTCGCAGAACCGGGGTATCACGATGCCGAGCTGCTCGGCCGCGCGGATCACCAGCGTCCCCTTCGGGACGGTGATCTCGAACCCGTCGATCGTGACCGTCACGCCGTCGGCCGGGCGGGCGACCTGTCCGCCGCCCGCGCCCTGGCTCGCCTGTACTGTCATCGGGCGGACTCCATGGTGAACAGGGTGGAAGCCGCTGGGTCGAACGGGCAGCCGCCATTGCGCAGATGCTCGAGGTACTCGTCGCGGAAGAACGCGATCGACGACTTCACCGATGGCTCGATCGAGTCGCCAAGGGCGCAGAACGCCCGGCCGGTGATGTTGGTGCAGATGTCGAGCAGCTTGTCCAGGTCGGCCTCGCTGCCCCTGCCGTGCTCCAGGTCGTCGAGCAACTGGACGACCCAGTAGCTGCCCTCGCGGCACGGCGTGCACTTGCCGCACGACTCGTGCTGGTAGAACTCGGCCCACCGGAGCACCACTCGGACCACGCAGGTGGTCTCGTCAAACAGCTGGACCGACCGGGTGCCGAGCATCGACCCCGCCGCGGCCACCGACTCGTAGTCGAGCGGGACGTCCAGGTGCTTTTCGGTGAACAGCGGGGTGGAGGAGCCACCCGGCGTCCAGAACTTCAGCCGGTGCCCGGCGCGGATCCCGCCGGCCAGGCCGAGCAGCTCGCGCAGCGTGGTGCCGAGCGGCGCCTCATACTGGCCGGGCGTGGTGACGTGCCCGGACAGTGAGAAGATCCCGAATCCCTTGGACTTTTCGGTCCCGAGCGAGGCGAAATCGCTAGCGCCGTTCTCGATGATCCACGGCACGCTGGCGATCGACTCGACGTTGTTGACGTTCGTCGGGCACGCGTACACGCCAGAGGCCGCGGGAAACGGCGGCTTCAGCCGCGGCTGGCCGCGTTTCCCCTCCAGCGAGTCCAGTAGCGCCGTCTCCTCGCCGCAGATGTAGGCGCCCGCCCCGGTGTGCACGATGATGTCCAGGTCGAAGCCTGAGCCGAGGATGTCGCTGCCCACAAAGCCTGCCTCGCGGGCCTGCGCGACCGCGTACTGCAGCCTGCGGACCACCTGCAGCACCTCGCCGCGGACGTAGATGAACGCCGTGTTCGCCCGGATCGCGTAGGAGGCAATCACGATGCCCTCGATCAGCACCTGCGGGTTGTTCATCATCGTCGGGATGTCTTTGCAGGCGCCCGGCTCGGACTCGTCCGCGTTGACCACCAGGTAATGCGGCTTGCTGTCGCCCTTCGGCAGGAAGCCCCACTTCACGCCGGTGGGGAAGCCGGCCCCCCCGCGGCCGCGCAGCACCGACTCCTTGACGCATCTGATGACCTCGTCCGGCGACATGGCCAGGGCCTTGGGCAGCGCCCGGTAGCCGCCGTCGCGCCGATACCCGTCCATTGTGAACGAGTCGGGCTGGTCCCAGTAGGCCGTGAGCGCGGGGGTGAGGATGGTCGTCACCGCGGTCCTCCGTTGCTGCCGTTCGCCGAGTCCGGCGGGTCCGGCGTCCAGCCCTGCTCCTTGGCCTTGCGCAGGCCGGCCAGGCTCGGGTCACCGGCGGTGTGGCCGTCGGCGGCCTGGCCGTCGGGGAAGCCGGCCAGGATCCGCGACGCCTGCTTCCAGGTGCAAAGTCTCGGCGCGCCGCGGGTCGGCGTGACCTCGGCGCCGGTGCGCAGCCCGTCGACCAGATCCCGCGCGGACTGCGGGGTCATGTTGTCGAAGAACTCCCAGTTCACCATCACCACGGGCGCGTAGTCGCAGGCCGCGTTGCACTCCAGGTGCTCCAGGCTGACCTTGCCGTCCGGCGTGGTCTCATCGTTGCCGACGCCCAGGTGCTCGAGCAGGTCGGCGAAGATCGCGTCACCGCCCATCACCGCGCATAGCGAGTTGGTGCACACGCCGACGTGATATTCGCCGACCGGGCCGCGCTTGTACATGGTGTAGAACGAGGACACGGCGGCGACGTAGGCCTCGGAGAGCCCGAGCTGCTCGGCGACGTACCTGATGCCGTCCTCGGGGACGTAGCCCACCTCGGCCTGAACCAGGTGCAGCAGCGGCATCAGCGCGGAGCGCGGCTGCGGGTAACGGCCGATGATCTCGGCGGCGTCGGCGGCCAGCGTGGACCGCAGTTCGTCAAGCGACGCCATTTACCTGTCCACCCCTCCTATGACCGGGTCGATACTCGCCACGGCCGGGATGACGTCGGCGATCAGGCCGCCCTCCGCCATCGCGGGCAGCGCCTGCAGGTGGTTGAACGAGGGATCCCGCAGATGGACCCGGAACGGCCGGGTGCCGCCGTCGCTGACCACGTGGCAGCCGAGCTCGCCGCGGGCCGACTCGATCGCCGCGTACGCCTGGCCGGCCGGTACCCGGAAGCCCTCCGTCACCAGCTTGAAGTGGTGGATGAGCGCCTCCATGGACTGGCCCATGATGTGAGCGATGTGGTCGGGGGCCGGGCCGAGGCCGTCGGGGCCGAGCGCGAGCCGGGCCGGCCAGCCGATCTTAGCGTCCTGGATCATCACCGGATCGTGCGCGGGGCGCTTGCCCGCGAGCCGGTCCACGCACTGCTCGATGATCCGCAGCGACTGGTCCAGCTCGTCCATCCGGACCAGGTACCTGCCGTACGCGTCACACGTCGTCACCGTCGGCACGTCGAACTCGTAGGTCTCGTAGCCGCAGTAGGGCTGGCTCTTGCGCAGGTCCCAGGGCAGGCCAGTGCTGCGCAGCATGGGACCGGTCACCCCGAACGCCATGCAGCCGGTCAGGTCCAGGTAGGAGATGCCCCTGGTCCTGGCGATGAACGCAGGCGCCGCGTCGAACAGCGCGCGGATCTCGCCGAGCTTGCCCGGCATGACCGTGAGGAACTCCCTGAGCTTCTCGATCGCGCCGGACGGCAGATCCTGCGACACCCCGCCGGGACGGATGAACGCGTGATTCATCCGCAAGCCGGTGATCAGCTCGAACAGGTCGAGCACCTTCTCCCGCTCGCGCATCCCGTAGATGAACACCGTGGACGCGCCCAGCTCGAGGCCGAGCGGGCCGATCCCGCCGAGGTGCGAGGAGATCCGGTTCAGCTCCATCAGCAGCACCCGGATCACGCTGGCCCGCTCGGGGATCCGGTCCTCGATCCCCAGCAGCCGCTCCACCGCCAGGCAGTACGCGGTCTCGTTGAAGATCGGCATCAGGTAGTCGGCTCTAGTGCAGAACGTCACGCCCTGGGTCCAGGTGCGGTACTCGAGGTTCTTCTCGATGCCGGTGTGCAGGTAGCCGATGACCGGCCGGAGCTCGGTCACGGTCTCGCCGTCGAGGGTGAGGATCAGCCGCATCACGCCGTGCGTGGACGGGTGCTGCGGGCCCATGTTGACGACGATGCGCTCGTCGCCACCGGCCTCCGCGGCCTCATCGGCCGCCGCGACCACCTCCTCCCAGTCCTGCCCGGACAGGTTGTAGACGCGGCCCTCAGCGGTATCGGCCTGGTCCGCGCTGGTGCTCATTCGTAGGCCCTCCGCTCGTCTGGTGGCGGGATCGTCGCACCCCGGTACTCGACCGGAATGCCGCCCAGCGGGTAGTCCTTGCGCTGCGGGTGGCCCTTCCAGTCGTCCGGCATCTCGATCCTGGTCAGCGCCGGGTGGCCGTCGAAGACGATGCCGAAGAAGTCCCAGGTTTCCCGCTCGTGCCAGTCATTGGCCGGGTAGACGTCGACCAGCGACGGGATGTGCGGGTCGGCGTCGGGCACCGATACCTCGAGCCGCAGCCGCCGGTTGTGCGTGATCGACAGCATGTGGTACACGGCGTGCAGCTCGCGCCCCTGGTCCAGCGGGATGTGCACGCCGGAGACCCCGGTGCAGATCTCGAACGCGAGCGCCGGATCGTCGCGCAGGCGCCGGGCGACCTCGATCAGGCGCTCGCGGCGGACGTGAAAGGTCAGCTCGCCGCGGTCGGCGACCACCCGCTCCACGGCGTCGCCGAAGCCCGAACCCGCCTGCCGGAGTGAGCTGGCGAGCGCGTCGGCGACCTCGTCGAAGTACGAGCCGTACGGCCGCGGGCTGGACAGCGGCGGCGGCCGCCGGACCTTGAGCCCGCCGTACCCGGAGGTGTCCGGGGTGTCCTGCACACCGAACATCCCGGTACGCACCACCTGCTCGGAAAGCCGTTCCCGGCCGGCGATCGCCGCCGGGTCAGCAGCCGGGGCGCCGCTGCGGTCGGCGGCGTCGCCCGGCTGGTTCGTCTCGGTCACCGGTCCGTCCCCGTGCTTCCCGCAGAACGGCTCAGGCTGGGCAGCAGCGGCAGCCGGCGCAGCCGGGCCTGCTCCAGCTCGGTGATCTCCTTATCCCGGTCCACCCCGAGCTTCATGTTCTGGATCTTGTCGTGCAGCTTGAGGATCGCGTCGAGCAGCATCTCCGGCCGCGGCGGGCAGCCCGGCAGGTAGATGTCGACCGGCACGATGTGATCCACACCCTGGATGATCGCGTAGTTGTTGAACATGCCGCCGCTCGAGGCGCACACGCCCATCGAGATCACCCATTTGGGCTCGGACATCTGGTCGTAGATCTGCCGCAGCACCGGCCCCATCTTCTGGCTGACCCGCCCGGCGACGATCATCAGGTCGGCCTGCCGCGGCGTCGCGGCGGCCCGTTCCATGCCGAACCTGGCCAGGTCGTGCCGCGGCCCGCCGGCCGAGAACAGCTCGAACGCGCAGCAAGCGAGCCCGAACGTGGCCGGCCAGACCGAGCTCTTCCGCGCGTAGCCGATGACCTGCTCGACGGTTGTCAGCAGGAAGCCGCTCGGCAGCTGCGACTCGACACCCATTACTCGCCCCGCCCTCCCAACCCTAATCCCACTCGAGACCGCCGCGCCGCCACACGTAGGCGTACACGACAAGAACCGTGGCGATGAACGTGACCATCTCGACCAGGCCGAACACCCCGAGCCTGTCGAACGCGACGGCCCACGGGTACAGGAAGATGATCTCGATGTCGAAGACGATGAACAGCATCGCGGTGAGGTAGTACTTCACCGGGAATCTGGTGCGGTTATTGCCGGGGGTCGGCTCGATGCCGCTCTCGTAGAACTCGAGCTTGGCCCGGTTCCACCGCTTGGTGCCGGCGACCGCGCCCGCGACCAAGGAGAATACGGCGAATACCGTGGCCAGCGCCCCGAGCACGATGATCGGGACGTAAGCGCTCAGGCCCATTCCCTCGTCACCCCCTTGCCGTGGCAGGTCACCGTTATGCCGCCGGGGTCATCTTAGACACGGCATTGAGGACGCGATCGACCGCGTCGCCTCCCCGTGCCTCGGTCAGGTTACCGAGCAGTTTCATCGTGAACCGCATGACGTACGGCCGCTTGACCCCGTGCCTGGTTGCGAACCTCATGAACTTCGGCTGCCCGATCAGTTCCACGAAGGTGCGCCCAAGCGTGTAGTAGCCGCCCCAGGCGTCCTCCAGCTGCGTCGGGTAGGTGCGCAGCACGGTCTCGGTGCTGGCGGCGGTCGGCCTGGCCAGCGCCTGAACGATGGTCCTGGCGGCGATCTCGCCGGCCTCGAGAGCGTAGCCGATGCCCTCGCCGTTGAACGGGTTGACCATGCCGCCGGCGTCGCCGGCCAGCAGCAGGCCGTTGGTGTAGTGCGGGGTGCGGTTGAACCCCATCGGCAGCGCGGCGCCGCGCACTGGCTTCGTGCGGTTCTCCTCGGTCAGGCCCCACTCGGCGGGCATCCCGGCGAGCCAGCGGCGCAGCAGGACCCGGTAGTCGATGTTGCCGAAGGCCTCTGAGGTGTTCAGCAGCCCGAGCCCCACGTTGCTGGTGCCGTCGCCCATGCCGAAGATCCAGCCGTAACCCGGCAGCAGCTTTTCGCCGTCCCAGAGATCGAGCCACGCCTCCAGGTAGTCGTCGTCGTGCCGGGGGCTCGTGTAGTAGGTGCGCACCGCGACGCCCAGCGGCCTGTCGTCCCGCTTGTTCAGCCCCATCGCGATCGAAAGCCGTGACGAGTTGCCGTCGGCGGCGACCACGACCCGCCCGCGGAATTCCCGTTCTGCCTTCTCTCCGTCGGCCGACTCGACCGCGGTGACCCCGGTGATCCGGCCGGTGCGGTCGTCGCGCACCGGGCCGGTGACGTTGACACCTTCCAGCACCCGGGCGCCGGCCTTCTCCGCGTGCCTGGCCAGGATCTCGTCGAAGTCGAGTCGGCTGCGGACCAGGCTGTATCCCGGAAAGCTGGAGAGCTCCGGCCAGTTCAGCTCGATCCGGCCGCCACCGCCGATGATCCGCAGGCCCTTGCTGCGTGCCCAGCCATCGGTCTCCGCGAGCGGCACGCCCATTCCGGTCAGCGCCTTGACCGCACGCGGGGCCAGCCCGTCGCCGCAGACCTTCTCCCGCGGGAAATGACTCTTCTCCAGGACGAGCACGTCGAGGCCCGCACTGGCCAGGTAGTACGCGGTCGCGGATCCGGCCGGCCCGGCGCCGACCACGATCACGTCCGCTTCCTGCGCAGCGTGGTCCTGGGTGAGCCCGGGGGAAGCTTGCTGAGTCACAACAACCTGCGTTCCTGTCTTGTGAATCGGTTCACAAGTACTTATGCGTCAGTCTAACCCTGCCCGTTAGCACGTCTGAAACCCGGACGGGTCGCCGTGGCGGCATTGTTCCGAGCCTAGCCCCACTCGGCTAGCACCCAGCGGATGCGGCAGATCTCACCGTCCATCCGGTCGCGGCTGCAGACCCGTCCGGCAAGGACGAAATGGCTGAGACGGCCGAGATGGCAGAAGGCGGCGGAGCCACCGAGAAGGAAGACGTGCGCCACCAGATAGGGGCGGATCGCGGCGTCGGCTAGGAGGGGGCAGCCGTGCGCAAGCGGTCCTGGCCGCGGCCAATGAGACCGGTCCACTCGTCGTCCGTCCACGTCCAGTACGACCGGCCGGGTCAGCCGGACTGGGCGGACCAGGGACTACACGCGCTTAACCGCGATGAGAGACTTGGGCAGCCCCACGAAGCGCTCAGCCCAGATCGCCGAGCCGGGGAAGAGGAACTCCATCTCGGAGCGAGACAGCAGCTCAACACCCAGCGTCCGCCGCACACCGTCCTCCCTGGTTGCGGCAAGGCGGGGGGCTAGCGGCCACCGCCGGGCGATCTCCGCGCGAACGGCCAGCGGGAGGAACTGGAATCCGGGAAACAGCCAGTGCGGCTCTACTGGGAAATATCTGTACGGAGTCTGCACCCAGTGCCCGGCCGCCAGCTTGTGCACGGCATCAGCGAACCGCTGCCGCTGCGCGTAGCCGCCAACGTGTTCGATCACTGAGTTGGAGAACACAAGGTCATACCCGCTGCCGAGGATCTGTGGTGGCAGGTCGCAGGCGTCGGCCTGCTCGGCTCGAATCCAGCTTGGAAGATCACCGTCCTGCGGGGCCAGATTGACGATGTGCAGCGATGCTGGCCGTACCGGCGCGCGCAGCCACGACTGCGCGGTACCTCCGAGGTCGATCACTGACATCGTCGCGACGGCCGGGAATGCGGCAGCGAATCGCTCCCACCGCCCGGCCCGGCACCGCTCTCCAGCGGATCCCGGGCCCTCAACCAGTCGGCGGCGCAAGGCATGTAGATCCATCCTCACCCTCCTCGCATTCAGGGGCTGAGCTTAGCGCCGGATCTGTCTCGGACTGAGATAACCCCGACATAGAAGCGTCTATGACCCCGGCGTGAGCTTGGGGTAGGACCGCCCGCCGAGGTTGATGTCGACGCGTTCAGGGCGGGCTTACATCGCGGTTGCCTCCTTGCCCATCCAGTCACGGAAATGCACCGATGTGTGCCTGAGCATTCTTGCGCCAATCCTGTGCGGGCATCACGTGCTCAAGGCCGGCGCGGGCGAGCGCGGCGGTGAGGAAGGTTTGCAGGAGGGGCGGGTGGCCGCCGACTCGACCATCATGCGAAAGCTCCGCCCGTGAGTTCTGGGCCCTCTCCATCAGGCTGGTGCAGGTAGCCGTAGCGGGCCAGTAGCGGAAACGTGAGCGTAGCTACCAGGGCGCGGGCATCCGGGCGGAGCCGGGAACGCCAGACATCATCGCGCCGGAATTCGATCCGCCCGGCGGAGAAGCGCATCGGATTTCCCCCGGCGCTGTGGGTGAGCGCGAGATCGGCCCCGGTGTCGGTCATGAAGGACAGTTCGGGCTCGACTTCCGCGAATTCGGCAAGCTGCTGCATCCCCGCGACCGGTGCCGCGATAAAGTCCTCATAGCGAGTCAGCCGCGCGGGCGCGCCGCGCGCTGCGAGCAGCTGGAACCCCGTGTTTTGAATATTCCACCGCATGGCGGAACGAGCCGGGGCGACCGTGGGTATGTACCTGGGGCTGGCCTCGGCCGCGCCCTCGGCTTCCGGTCGCCGGACCTGCCGGGTCCAGGAGTAGGCGACTGCCCGCGGGTCGCGAACGAGGTGGATTACCCGGAAGTCGATCTCTGGCTCAGTGCGCAGACAGAACGCCAGCGACGCGTGCTTGCTCGCGTCAACGGTGACCGCGCAGCCGCTGACCTGCCGGACCGCTCGGTACAGCCGCGCGTAGACGGCCGCGTACTCCCTGGCCCGGCGGCGGATGGCGGAATCGCCGCCGGCCAGCAGCCCCGGGATGAAACGGTTGCGGTCGACCGACCGCTTGAGCGCGAGGAACTCCAGCACGTTGAACGAGTCCCAGCCACCGAACGCGATCTCGCCTACCTCACGCCAGAACGCGCACCGTGGCATCGGAACTCCGCAGCCACACCGCTCACCGCGAATCAGGCCGCGTTCCCACATAAGGGCGATCTCGCCCACGTTGCACACGCCCGGCAGAGCACCGAGCAGCCGTTCGACGAGCGTGGAGCCGGACCGACCGGAACCACCGATGTACACGACCCTAACCGGATCAGCGTGCCGGGACGCCTTGTCATTAGGCCGTGTCATCTCGCGCCGCCGTGTCTGTCCAAGGTCGCCTCCGCCTCGCTCCACCTGATCCGAAATGCCCTCCTGAGCAGATTTTCCGACGCCACCACTCACCGACGCTCCTGTCCCCCGCGTTGACTTCCGTGGCAAACACCCCCAAGCCAGCAGAAGATACCATCGCATTCAGTTCTGATTTTCGATAAATGCCATAACTCATGTCGGTTCTGGGACGATGGGGACGACCTGCAAAGCGAAAGCTAGCTACGATCAGGACACCACCAAGCCGAACAACTCCTACTTTAGAAGACACTGTGGACAAGGCCGCCGGCAGGATCGTTACTGCCGGGCCGAGCCGATGGCCCTGCCCAGTTTCTGGACGGTTAGGTGGCTGAGGATCCACGGCCGATGAGGCGCATTAGGTCGGCATGAACGCCCGGTGGATGAAAGAGGGCCGCCGCTTTCGAGGCCGCACGCGAGAGCGCGACGCGACGATCCGGCTCCTCGAGCACCGCGATGGTAGCGAGGGCGAACTGGTCGGCGGTGTCAGCCAGCTCGAACGGCGTTGGCTCGATGTCCCCGAGACCCTGGGCTCCCACGGACGTGGTGACCACCGGGCAGCCCTCATTGAGGGCTTCTACCAGCTTGACCTTGAGGCCGCTACCAGAGCGGAGCGGGACTACCACCACGGCGGCCCGTCCGTATTCAGCGGCGAGATCATCGACCTCGCCGGCCAGCGTGACATCCGGATGCCGACTGGTGACCTGACTGGCAGCCGTACCGACCACGCGGAACTGGGCGCTGGGGCAAGCTGCGTACACGGCCGGCCAGACGTGCTCCAGAAACCACCAAAGACCGTCGACGTTGTGTAGCGCGCCGCTTCCGACAAAGAGGCAGGTTTTCCTGCCGGCATCTCGATCCGATGGGCGTATTCGGGTCGGGGGGTCGAACGCCGGGGGCGCCACGACTATGTGGGGCTGGGCAGCCATGCGGCGCAACGTCGCCGCGTCGTCCCACTGAATGGCCACGATGGCGTCCACCTTGCCGACCTGCTGAGCCTCCCAGGCGCGATCCACAAATTTGGGGGCCGTGCGGTATCCACTACGGGCGAGGGAGGCGGCCCGCTCGCTGATGACGTCGTGGGCCAGGGCCAAGCGACGTACCCCGTTGGCAGTGGGCGCGAGCGCGAACAACGAGTCGAACACCACGACGGTTGGCTGCAGCGCGGCCAACGTGGCGTCGATCCACCGCAACTCTGGCGTCGTCCAGGGACGGCCCAGTACATGATCGACTCCCTGGGCGCCCCGTCGGCGCCGGCGCGCGGAGGCGAGGCGGTGCTGAACGGGCTGGGGGGCGCGGGCGAACGCCACCCAGGCCGCCTGCCGGGCGGCCGCCCCTCCGGTGGTGACGGATCGGTGCACCGTCACTGCCCGCAGGCCCGGAGCGTGCACACGCAGCTGCGCCGACTGGCCGACCACCAAAGGCAGCAGAGAAGCTGCGGGTACCAGGAGGTCAATGGACCAACCCGCCCGACGACAGGTGTCGAGCAGGGAGCGGATCCACAGATGCTGGCCGGCGTGCTGGCTGAAAGGATACTGGCGCAGGACCCAGCTCATCCGCTGACGGCTCGCCGACGGGATCGGAGCCCATTCGCCCGGAGATGGCTGGCTCACGCGGCCCCTCGGGCGGGAATAGCGAGCGGCATGCCGCTGCCCGGTGCGGCTTCGATGCCAGGCGGGCCGGCGATGAGCCGAACCGCGGCGATGAACGGGCCGAGCAGCAAGCCGCCGTAAAGCACCCCGCAGATGGTGTCGATAGACCAGTGCTGGCTGAGGTAAACCCGGCAGTATGTCTGGGTGAAAGCGAGCTCGGCTACCGCGCCGATGGCCCAGATCTTGCCGCGGTGACTGCCGCTGTACTCGCGCCACAACAGGTATGCGATGAGGCCGGAGAATAGAACTACCCGGTCGGGTCCACCGGCGGGATAAGTACCCAGCGGCGCGGTCGGCGGCCCGAGCCGGCTGATCGTACGGTGAAGCTTGACGGTCACATAATGATCTACCAGCGCGGCGAGCCCAAGTGCGGCTGGCGGCAACCAGCGCTGCTTGCGCCAGCTGACGCCAAGGCACGCGGCTGCGGCGGCCACGGCACCCCACGTCGTCCAGACATTCCCAACCGTATTGAGCGGCCGCATGACAGCAGCCCACCAGTCGACCTGATGGCTGTTTATCCAGCGAAAGATAGGCTCGTCGATCGCCAGGCCATGGTTCACGACCGGCGGTCCAAGCCAGGCCATCATGCCGTAGGACGTGATGCCTGCGCCACCGCCAATGGCGCCAAGCTGGATAAGGCCCGGCAACCAGTCCTGGCGCGCTGCAGCAGACGCGCACTGGCCGTCTGGGTCGCCATCGTTGGTTGTGGCTGCGGCGAAGGACTCCGCGCCACGGGGCTCGCCCGAACCGATGACGTCGCTCCACGGGGATCCCGCACCCCTCACCTGGGCAGCAGCGTCCGGCGGCGTGGCCGCAGCCGGGCCTGTCGTCCCGCCGTCGGTCGCGGCAGAGCCTGGCTCCCGCCGCGCCGCCATGACCGTGGCTGCCGCTATGGCCGCCAATCCTGCGGGCAAGAGCGCCACCAGTAGATAACGACGCATCAGCTCGGCCTCTCTTTAGACGTCATAACTCGTTTGGAGGTGGGGTGCCCGCTCAGGCATATCGGTGCATGAACTCGCCTTGGCTTATAGGGTCACGGGCCTCTGGCAGTTCCCAGATCCGCTGTCTCCGCACTATAGCGTTCACACTTCGCAAACCGGTTGGATTAGCCGGTAGGGAACGCCACGGCCTGCCCGACCCGACCGGAAGGACTCGTCAACGAACCGGCT
Organism: uncultured Actinomycetota bacterium; assembly: GCA_963778075.1. Lineage (GTDB taxonomy): Bacteria > Actinomycetota > Actinomycetes > Streptosporangiales > Streptosporangiaceae > JASHPR01. The sequence goes on from CAVZTJ010000005.1 coordinate 55,659, forward strand.
GCTGACTTGCGGGCCACGGCAGGCGGCGCTTAAGCAACTCCTCGAGACCCTCGTTGTGGTCAGCCAGCGATTTCTGGAGCCGCTCCCGCGTCTCCGGCCGAATATCCGGAGCGTTCTGGTGGTTATGCCTGGTCCGGCTCATCAGCTTCCGTGGCGCGAGGCCGAGAAAACGCCATACCTCGTTTACCTGCCCGTCGGGGTCGGCATAGAATTCCTCGCTCACCATAATGTGGAACTGTTCGCGGGGGAACAGCGAGAACCAGCGCGGGAGCATTTCGAAGTATCGGCTCTGCGTCAGGTAAGAAAGATGCTCGTGTGTGGCGCTAAGGTAACCGGGTTCTGCCGCGATACGCTCGGCTTCGCCGCGCAGCCGCTCATCTTCGGCGTCCAGTGCCGCCTCGAAACTCAGCGTCTCCCGGCGATGATAGACCGCCTCTTTATAATGCGAATAGGCCCGGTCGATCGGATCCCGCAGGGACACTATAATGCGGACATCGGGGAAATCGCGCGCCAGCCGCTCAGCCGCGAGTGGATGGAATAGGTAATACGGGCTCGCCTCACCAGCAATGGCCGGGCTGAGATCGGGGCGCGCGATATGATGTCCACCTGCTTGGAGCGGGAAATGCGAGCGATACCAGCGCAGCCCGTGCGCGTACTTCGAGTCGTAGTAGTGAATTCCCTTAATGTGCCGACGGCCAGGAAACAGCGGCCGGACGGATGGATGCTCAAGGAGGTAATTATAAAGGGACGTTGTGCCGCCGCGCTTTGCGCCGATGACGACGAAGTCCGGGCCGCACCGCAGCCCTGAGGTGGCTACACCGTATTGCTGCAGCACCTGCTTGACGGCTTGCCGGGTTGCGCGGTTCATTCGGCCTCTGGATTGCTGAGTCACAAATGTTCCTCCTGTCGCACTGCTGACAAGCTTCTCGTCGTTGTGTATTGCGCATGCTGATGCTGGTTTCCTGCGGCAGGCACGGTTCGTGCTCGCAAGGCTGCGGTTACCTCAGCGAGTTGCAATGGTGTGCGGCACTGTACAGAGCTGCCGCAAATGCCGCGATGCCGACGGCCAAGGTCACGCCGAGCGCCGGGAGCGTCTGGCCCAGAAGACCACGGGCCACGATGCCCACGACGCCGAAGCAGCCCACGGTCACGGCCACGGCAAGCCCGTATCCGGGGCCGAAGATCTGAAGCCCGAGCACCCACCGCAACTCAACCAGGCGGCAACGTTGTCCACCACAATGCTGGCGCCCCAAGCAATCGCCGCACCCAGGATGCCGAGATGCGGGATCAGCAGTAGGTTGAGGCCGATGTTGACGATAAGCGCTGCTCCTGTGTTGATCGCTCCCCAGGAACTCTTTCCTCCCATCAGCAGCACAACTGTCACGTTGCCGGTCCCCAGGTTGACAAGCATGGCGAGAGAGAACGGCGAGGGCTCCGGCGCCCCCCGCATAGCGGGGCCCGAAGATTCCGAGCACCACGGCCGGAAAGATAGCGAAGACCAGGTACAGCGGCCACGCGGCCAGCATCAGCCAGCGGGTGGTGGTCTGATAGAGCACCGCGGCACGGTGGTGCTCGTGGCGAGCCAGCAGGGCGCTGACCTGCGGACTGATCGCGAGCCGGGTCCCCTCCAGCGCGAACGTGCCGACCATCGCGAGCTTGCTTACCGCACCGTAAACAGCTGCGCGTGGCGCGAAACAATCGCGCCGACCAGCAGGACGTCGAGCCAGAGGATGATCACCTGAAAGGTGCCTTGGCAGGCTCGCGGGGCGGTGAACCGCCAGAATTCCACGGCTGGCTTGACCTGAACAGGCAGCCCGTGGTGCTTGCCCTGGCGGCGCCGTACCCCACTCCGGGCGCGGTCCAGTGCGGTGCGGCGCCCAGGGCGGTATGCGCGCCGCGCCTCTTCCAGGCGCCATGTGGCCCCGCGGTCGCTGCGAGCTCTGATCTGAGGATGACGGCGAATATGACGAGCGGCCAGCAGGCCGCCCGCGACCGGTATGCCCCAGGCGATGATGGCCCCTTGCAGTCCCAGCCCGGCAACGAGCGCACCGACGACCAAGGCGATGCGCGTTACTGGCTTGCCCAGGCCCTCGATCGCAAGGTACGGCCATGTCCGGCCGAATCCCCGCAGCCCATCTGTGAGGCAGCCCGACAGGGCTGCAAGCGGCACCAAAGGTGCGACAATCCTGATATCGTCCACGCCACCGCCATGAGCCAGGCCATGGAGGAACACATGCGCCAGGTCGGGCGCCATCACCCAGATCGCTACGGCTCCTGCAGCGCCTACGACGGCCACTGGAGGAGCGTGAACAGAACGATCCCGCGAACCTGGGCCAGGCCGCCAATGGCGCGGGCCCGCGATATCCAGCGCATAAGACCGGTATTGGCTCCAAGCTCCGCTATGAAAAATGCGATCGTAAACAAAGCCATGAGCTCGAAAAACGCACCGGCGCCCGACGGCTGCAACAGCTGCACCAGAACGGTCAGCACGAAGGTCAGCACCGCCCCACTGACCATGGCAAACAGGTTCACAATCGAGCCGCGTGCCACCATGACCGTCGAAGGCGAAACGGCTGACGACGCGCCCGGACGGATCACGGTGGCCCGGCCCGCAGAGCGCCTCCTGGCGGCCCACCGCGAGCTGGCCGCCGGCCACGGTGAGCCGCGCTGTATTCCCGGGCGCACCCGGCACCGGCCGGGCGCCCGTCGCCAGCAATAACGGTAGGCAAGCGCAGCAGCAACCATCACAACCTGCAACTCGACCGGGAGCCAGCCGTAGACGACAATCTGCGGCAGCGCCACCACCGGGACGGGGTGCAGCCAAAGTCCCGCCATGCCGCGTGCCCGGCGCGTCTGCCACAGCACCGCGACAAAGAAGCCGATGAAAAAGATCGCTGCCGGAACGCCGTTCGAGTACAGCACCGTCCACAGCTGGCCCTGGCTACCGATGGGCGGCTGCTGGCCCTGGCCCGTCACCGGGGCGGGCTCGCCGTAGCCGAAGATCGGGATTGCCGGGCTCCCGCCAGCGCCTGCTGAGAAGCGGAGAGGCGGGTGGTATCGCTGTGACCGTGATTGCTGCTGGCAAAACTGGCCACGACGAGATGCCCTAGCGGCGTCATGACCAAGATCGCAGTGACCAGAGCGACGACGCCGAGCAGCGACCCCAGTGAGGCGAGGCGGCCCCGCAGGGCAAGCCGCACAGCAACGTAGAAGATCCCGAAACCCAGGGACAGGAACATGCCGCGGTTCAGCGAGAAGACCATAGGTACGATTTGGGGATGAGCAGGCAGACGATGAGTTTGCGCCGGGCACCCCTCCCGGCAGCAATGGCCGCGGCAATGGCCACCGGGGTCGACACAGCCAGGTTGCCACCCCACCAGTTGCTGTAGGTAAATGGCGCCGCTGGCCGCGGAAAATGCAAACCGTGTATGCTGCCGCCCGTATCGACAAAAACCGGCTGGACGAGCTCTCGGACGAATGGCTGGCTTCGTAGTCCGTGTGGCAGCAGCAAGTCGAGGGCTGGGGTAAAAGTGTGCGAGCCCACCAGGATGCCGAGATAACCCCCGATCACCACGATCATCCAGAACACTGTGAGGATGCGCAGGACCTTCGTGTCGAGCGACCTCGAGCGCGGCAGATTGTATGTGTAGACAAACAGCACGCCAGCAGCGGCGTAAAGAGCAAGCCGATAAGAAAAGGTGATGATCTTTGTGTCGGCGGTCAGCTGCATGCCGGACAGCAAGACCCAGCTAACAAACGCGAGCCAGAAAATGAAGGCCACTGGCACTCGGCTCCACCGCCGCCAGACCAGCGAGGCCAGCATCGGGATTGCCACGATGATCCAGGTGAACGCGCCCACCCCGAGCGCCCACGCCACCGGGAACGCAACGAACAGCACCACCAACGGCCAGGTGACCGGCAGGCGCTGGCGGGGTACTGTTCTGGCGTCCGGCCGGAACAGCGCCGCGGGAGCCGCGCCTTGGTTGCGGTCTGTTAGCAGGCTGGTCACATCTCAGCCCGGGTAGCGCGCGCTTGCGGTCGGCACCGCCGGGGGCGGCATAGCGTCCTCAGCGTCACACCATGGGCGGCCACGGTGCGCGTAGTGCTATAGGCGTGCACGGCGGGCCTGGCCTTCTGCAGCGACAGCGGGCGCGTCGCGAGTCGGCTCCACGCCGCGCGATGGCTCCGCGGGGCGAGGCCGCTGCCGACGCCTCCCAGCCCGGGTCTTGCCGATGAGGACGCCGCCGGCCACCACCGCGCCGATCCGGTCCAGCCGTTCGCTCAATTCCTCGACGGTCCGCCCCTTGGTGCGCCGCTCATGGGCTGCCACGATCACGCCGTCCACCTTGGCAGCAAGCGCGTACACGTCGCCAGCAACGGTGGCTGGCGGCGAGTCGAGCAGCACAAAGTCGTAGATTTCACGCGCGTCATCCAGCAGCCCTCGCATGGCGTCCGAATCGAGGGCCGCCAGCGCGTAGGCGAGCTTGGGTCCCTGGGGCAGCACGGCGAGCTCACGGGCGACTTGCCCAGGCAGAAGCATGCCGGCGACCTGGCGTGGCTTGAGCATCAGGGTTTTCAAGTCGCTATCATCGACGAGCAGATCGCTCAGACCCGGGTCCCTGGGTAGGTCGAAGATCTGCGGCAAGGCCGACTCGTGCAGGTCCGCAGCTACCAGCAGCACCCGCCGACGAGATTCGGCCAGCGCCACCCCCAGCCCCGCAGCCAACTCGCTCGCCGAGACGCTTGCGTCGGCGGCCACCACGAGCAGCGTCCGCAGTTGCCTGCGCACCGCCATCGCGGCCAGCATCGCGCGCAGCGTGTACACCGCCTCCGCCGCCGGGCTCTCTGGGTCGGTAAGGCTCGCATGCGGCGGCAGCACCGCCAGCGTCGGCTCGCCGAGCTTCTGCTCGAACTGGGCGGCGCCCCGGATCCGGTCGTCCAAGGCGTCCCACACGAACGCCAGCACCAGACCGAGCAGCACGCCGAGAAGCGCGCCGAGCACGAGGAGGGCCTTCTGGGCTCCGCAGGCTGAGGACAGCGGCCGCCCGGCCGGGATCAGGCTCCCGCCACTGCCGTTGTAGATCGATAGTGACGCGAGCTTGCTGTTGTTGGCCCCCTCCACAGCCGTCAGCTGCTTGAGCTTCAACGCCAGCTCCTGACGTGCCGGCGACGACGTCGGCGTCCGGTTGAACTGGACGTGAGCCTTCGTGATCTGTCCCTGTGTCGAGGCAAGACTCCGGCTGAGGCTCGCGATCTGGCTGTTGATCTGGCTGTTAAGCAGCTGGCGCCGGTAGGAGAGGTAGGCACTAGCGAACGCGTTGGCCCCGGCCTGCGCAGCAGCCGGGCTCTTGCCCTGCCAGGTGATTTGCAGCACATTGGATGTCGTCAACGTGGTGGCCGGAACGGTGACGGTCAGGTGCCCTGCCTCCGCCTCCAGTACCGAGGGCTGCACGTGCAGCAGCTTGGCCGCTCCCTGCATAGACGGGGGGCGACTGCGCGACCGCCTGCTCGGTGTTCATGTTGACCTCAGAGGAGAGCTGCTGGGACGAGGAGCTGGCGCCCGCGCCCTGAATGGGTGGCGTGACCAGCACCTGTGCCGTGGCCGTATATTTATGCCCCGAGTACACCGCGTACCCGGCGGCGGCGATGGCCCCGAGAACGGTCAGCACCACGATCAAGGTGGCGTGGCGCCGGATAATCAGCCAGCAGTCCCGGAGGTCGAACGAGCGCGGCTCGCCGCTGAGGCTGTCGGGGTCCGGTTGTCGTGCGGTCATCGTGCAATTCCTTCGTCAAGCTGTGGGCGGGCGGGGAAAGCGCTGCCTATGCTGCCGGTCTGGCCTCAAAGTAAGGGTCCTTTGCGAAAACCCTGAATGCGGCAAGCGCGGATTCAGACGTTGTCACTCTCCAGTTGAGGTGGTTCCTATGGCCTGAATTAAAGTAGACCACCGCGCGAAGCGCCGGGAACTGGGTTTTAATTTCCCGGTCGGCCTGCCTGAACCAGGCAGCCTTGGCTCCGGGCGCTCCCTCAACGGTCCCGTATTCGCCAACGAGCATCGGCTTGCGGACCGGCAAGCCCCATCTGTAGAAGGACTCGAATATCTGTGCGAAGGACACCCAAGGGTGACCGGCGACATCCGGTGCCCAGTTGTAACCGTCTGTACCGATCCAGTCTACATACGAATTGCCTGGATAATAGGCCGGCGCGGAACCATGTGCGAAATCACTGATGTTTGGACACCAGACCCATCGGACGTTCGCGGCACCGGCCGCGGCGAAGATCGCGTGCATGTGCCGCCAGGCCGCGACATAGCTCGCCGACGAGACGGCGTATCGCCGGTTCTGCGGAAGTCCCATCTCCCAGAACCAGCGCAGCAGCACTGGCCTGTGCAACGATTTCAGCTCGCGGGCCGCGGCTCGGATCAAGCTGTCATAGCGCCCCGTGGCGATCAGGTTTGTCCGCGCCGCAGCCCACGAGATCATAGGGATCGTGCCGTGGCGCAGATCCCACCGTGCCAGCGTAATCGGCATCGGTGCCGTCCAAGCAGTATAGAAATTGTTAATAGCAAGCTTCCTGCCGATCGTACGCTCGAAAGAGGCAACAGCGGACTCCTCGGCATTGACCACGGACGAGTTGATCGGCTGCACCCACGCGCCGAACAGCACTCCGCGGGTGGGCGCCAGTGACCGCGCTGGATAACGCGGCACCGTCTCCGGGGACGCTGTTGCTGCGCTTCCCGCGGGACCAGGCCCCGCCGAACTGCGTGTGCACCCGGCAATCAGGGGCGAGAGAGCCGGGCCGCCGGCCAAGACCGCCGCCATGGCGGCAACAGACAGCCGCCACTGACCGCCGCTCCGGCGGCGGCCAGTGAGCGGGCAAGCGCGTCGGGTGCTTCTCTCGCCAAACGCTCCCTTCCTTGGCCGGTAGGCCTGCCCAGCATTTCTACTGGCTGATGCCTTGCTGTAGGGCGGCCGCGTAATGCGCAGCCACCTGGGACGCGGACAGCGCGACCGGATAGACCGCCACATCCGCGATGGTGCCGTTGAACCAGTAGCTGTGCGGCTGAGTGGTGCCCTGGCTGTTGCTGCCCCACGGGTCGAGGTTCCAGGCGTTGAGGTTGTCCCCGCCGACCCGCCAGTATCCGGTGTAGGCCTGGGCCGAGGTCGTCGAGTTCGTGCCGATCAGGTGGCCGTCAACTAATAGTGCCATACCGGATGGCCCGAGCGTGCCAACCACGTAGTGCCACTGTCCGTCGTTGTAGCGGTTGGGCGTCTCGATCGTCTGCACCGACCCGTTGTAGACACCGAAGACGATCTGGCCGTCATTCATCATGTAGATGTGCCGGTCGTAATTGCTGCTGCCGGGGCTGGCGTTGTTGTTCGCGCTGCTCCCCCCGGTCTGGGCGTTGCCGAACCCGACAATCTTGCCGCCGTCGTCGGTACTTGTGTTGAACCAGGCCTCGACCGAGAAGACCTGCGGGCCCGGTGAGGCCACCGAGTTGGCCGAGGTCACGATGCCCGACTGGCCGTCGAACGACGTGGCCGTGGTGCCGGCGAACGGGCCGGCGGCGCCCTGGGTGGTACCGGGCTCGTAGATGCCGCTGAACCCGTTGCCTGACGCGTCGGCCGCCGTGCCGCCGGTGTCGTTCAGCGGCCACAGGAACGACGGGGTATTAGCAAGCACGGTCTGCTGATAGGTCTGCGCTGGGCTCGATGAGGCGACGGTCACCGGCGAGGACGCCGGTGATTTGGCGGTGTTGTGGGTCCCGTCGCTGGCCTGGTAGGTGTAGGTGTGACTTGAGCCGGGCGCCAGGCCGGTGTCCTGATAGCGCAGCATCGGCTGCTCACCGGGCTCACGCCAGGACGTGGCGGTCAGGGTAGCGATCGGCGTCGAGCCCCCGTCCCGGAAGATTTTGTAGCTGAGCGTGCCGACGTCACTGCTCCAGGTGGCCGGGAAGCTGACCGAATCCACCCCGGCCGAGGTGCTGGTCACCGTCGGCGCGGTGGTCGGATTGTTCGGCGCGGCCGAGCCGAGCCCGGGCGGGAAGATCGCGATGCCCTGCTGCGGCTTGTTGTTCACCGTGGTGAAGTCCCCCCCGACGAACAGCTGGCTGCCGTCGGTGGCCATCGCGTGCGGGCCCAGAGCGCCGAGGCCCGGGGGGGCTTGGGCTTTGTTGCCCGAGTTGGTGATGGGTGTCCAGTGACCCAGCGTGCCGTCGGTGAGCGACTGGTCCAGCAGGTGCCAGGCCGTCTCCGGGCTGGTCTGCGGGAACCCGCCCGGGAGGTACGCGCAGTCATGCGCGTGCGATCCCTTGAACAAGAACCCGTTGACCACCTCTAGCGCTTGGGTCGCGCCCAGGCAGTCGTTCTGCCACAGTAGCGAATCGGTGCTGCCCAGGCTGACCGCGAAATCGCCGTCGAAACAGCCGCCACCGTTGCCATTCGACGCGAAGTACGCGGTGCTGCCGCTGATCACAATGTTCTGGGTCGAGGAGTTGCAGGCCGAGGTGTGCTGCTGGAAGGTGGGGGGGAGCGACCACGGCTGGTTGGTCGTCCCGTTGACCGGGTCGACCGCTCCGGACGAGTCCTGCAACACCCCGTTGATGTGCTGGAAGAAGCCGCCGAGCAGGACCTGGGAGTCATCGGGCGTCACCGCCAGGGCGTACACGCTGCTGTCGAGCACCGGTGCCCACGGCAGCAGCTTGCCCGACGTGTCGACCGCCGCCGCAAAGGTGCGGGTCACGTTGTTCATGTGGCCGAACGCGCCGCCTATGTAGATCTCCGAGCCGCTGGGGGAGACCGCAAGCGCACGCACCCAGGACGAGGTCGAGGGCGCCCAGCTGGTCAGCGCCCCGGTGGCGGTATTGAACGCGGCCAGGTCATTGCGGGCGACCCCGTTGACATGGTCGAAGATCCCCCCCACGTACAGCGTCGTGCCATTGGGTGACAACGCCATCGCGTAAACGCCCGGGTTCGGGTTTGTCCCCGAATAGGTAATCGTCGGGTCGAGCGAGCTGATCAGCGCGCCCGTCGTCGAATTGAATGCCGCCAGGAAGGTGCGCGTCACCTCGCCAGTGGTGGTGCCGGCCGGCGTGCCCGGCGGGAGGGCATTGCCGAACGTGCCGCCCGCATACACCACCCCGTTGCCATAGGCGAGCGAGAACACCGGCCCATCGGTCTGCCACGACGACAACGCCGTCGAGCTGACGTTGCCGTCGACCTGCCCCACCGGCGGGCTGGCGGCCACCGCCTGCGGCGACGACGTCGATGCGATCGCCGCTGGTACTGCCACGATGCTCATCGCGATGCCGAGCGCGAGCGTCATCGTGCCGAAGAGGGCTCGCTTCATCGTTGCTCCTCGTCCGCCAGTCCGCGGGTCGCTGCGCTCGCCTGGCCGTCTTGGACGTTCCATTTTGTACTCGATTCCGGGATCAGCCTCGGCGGCATATTCATGTTCGCGGCAGCCGGGGAGTGGTTGGTTCTACGAACGACAGGGACGCGCCGGCTTCGATGCAATGTTGGCAGTCGGCGCCGGGAGCGGGAAACGAGTTCTTCGACCAGTTGGCCGAATCTTGCGACCGCCGCATTAGCGTCAGCAGCTGGCACGCTTGCCCGCAGGTGGGAATGATTACGTGTGGCTTGCGAAAGGTTGCTGGCGAACTCTGCCGGTGTCTGTACGAGCCACACACGACCGAGCTCTGCCATTTTCAAGCAGAAGTGCACCTGATGGTCATCCACATGCTCACCAAGCTGGGGGAGCCTCGGCACTACGATGGGCAGCAGCCCGCGCTCCCAGGCCGTGGCGATAGACTCTGGGCCGCCGTGGCAGACAATGACATCCGCCTCGTCAAGGACTTTGCTCATGCTTTGCGTGTCCAGGAATTGCGACGACGGGCAAGTGGGGATCACCGATACGGCGCCTGATTGGACGAAAAACCTGGCCGCCTGCTCCGGATGACAGCGAAGCCAGTCGTTGGTCCAGTTGATCAGGCGGTTGAACGGATGGTGATCCGTTCCGACGGTTACCACAACTTGCGGCGAAAGTGACTTGGGGCCTGCTGCCAAAGTAGTCATAGCAGGCATCCGATCATCTTGCCGCGCGGATAGCTGATGGCCTGTTCGGGCCACTGCAAGAGAAACAGTGACGAGAGCGGATAGCAGAGCCTGCCGGTCAGCGTTGGGCGCGTAATACGGTCGTAGACTTCCAGGTAGACGGTACGAACACCGAGCAGCCTGGCCACAACGAAGAATGGAAAGGCCACCCCGGCCCCATCGGAGATCACCACATCGGGCCGCTCGGCACGGATCACCTTGATCGCGAGCCGCAGGTTCCTCACTGCGTTGGGAATATTGCGTGTCGTGGGGGCGAAGGCTGGGACTATCCGTTCGCCCCGTAGCAACGACTCAGCCTGCGGGTTGCTGAAGGTGACCCAGACGCGATCGTGCCGGTCCCACCAAGGGCGAAGCCGGTACAGCTGCGCGAGGTGACCGCCCGACGAGCAGACCAGCAAGACCTTCATATCGTTTTCCCCGTCCGCGCCGCTGTCCCTGTGGGCTGTGGGCCAGCAATCCCATGCGGGGCGACTGCCCGCTCAAGCACTCGCGTCACGGCCGGGTGGAACCGGCTATCGACCTGGCCTGTGCTCTGGCGAGCCTCCTCATGGCGGAGAGTCACTTCGACCAGATGCAGGATTGCGACCAAGTCACGGGCACGTTCCGCGACTCCCAGTGCGCTAAGCGCAGCGTCCGCACGGCAGGCAGCGATCGCCACCGCCTCGGCGAGTGGGCGCTCACGGGCGATGAACTCGACCGAGTAGTAAAAGTGCACCGCGTCAAAGCCGAGCGGGATGTCGGACGTGCTGCTCTCCCAATCCCATGCGTACAGACGAGCGCCACACCGGCCAAGATTCCATGGCACAAGATCCCCGTGGCAGGTACCGAATGCCAGCGGAACGTGACCATGGGCCCCTTCGATACGCTCCGCAGCGAGTTCAAGGGCAGAGTGGACCGCGGGATCGACTACGCCTTGAATCCGTGAACGAACGCTGAGCCACCACGAACTCGCGGCGAGCTCAGAAGTCAGGCCGGGTGCCAGCCCACTGATCTCCCGGAGTGCCCCGGCGTCCGGCAGCTCGCTGTCGATGCCCAGCCCCCGGATCCGGCGGGGCAGCGGACCGGTGACGAGGAGATCGAGGCCGCGCCAGCTCGAAAGACCGAGAAGCGGCGGGACGCCAAGCAGCGTCTGGTGTTTCACGCAGGCCTGAAGGGCGACGGCCTCGCGGCTGACCGCCTCGCGGGTCCAGTCGTTCCAGCCCACCTTGATGTAGCCGAGCGGCACCCCGTTGGCCGCGAAGACCTGCAGCACGGGCTTGCAAAATGGGCCACTGCCACTGCCGGCCGCCATGACAACCGGCCCGCGGCCGAAAAGGTGCTGCAAGTGGTCGCCGAGCAGGTTCTCCGCCAACTCGGCCGATGTTGCGTCACGCATGACCCCGATGTCGATCTTGTCTTGCAGCAGCGGCTGCACCAGCCCGGCGCCCAGGCCAAGTCCAAGAACACGGCGCGCGAGACGGGTACGGCCCGAGCGCAGAGCGTTGTAGGAGGTCAGCGCAGACGAAGCGCCGCGCCGGGTGCCGAGCGACAGCACAAAGGTCCGTCCTTGCGCGGCCCGGAGCAAGGCGAATTGATCGGCTCGCTGGTATCCGGCAGGCAGGGTCCCTGCCGCGGCCCACCTCACAGTGGGCGCCCCTCCGAAGAGAAGGTCGAACAGCCAGGCATGGCTCGGAGAAGTTCGGGCAATTCGGCGCATAAGCCCTACTCCCCACTTTGGGCAACCGTGCGGGCATGCTTGTTGACATATCGTCGACGCGTACCTGACCGGCTTGGTTTACACGTTTAGCCCCCGGCCTGTAACTTTTGCGATGTTCGCGCAAGTGCCGCCCGCGGTCAAGCCCGGCGGCACTGGCGAGGCTTTACCGGACGTCGGCGACCCTCTGCTGCCGCGGACGGGTGGCGCGGCAGCAGGGGGTCGCTGTTGGCTGGCTCGCAGCTGCGAGTGCTGCGCTGGCGACCCCTTACATGCTGCGGCACACCGTCTTGCGGTTCGATCCGCGCGTGGCTGGCGAATTCCTGCGCTGCCCTGACCGCCGAGTCGGCAGCCGGACTGGGCGTGCTCTTGGAGGGTGGAGAGGTGTGAGAGGGCTGCTGCTTCTCGATGGGGCCTGCCCGGGTGCGCTCGTTGGGAAGGAGACGGACAAGCCTTCGGCCGAACGGGCTATCGCGGTACGCCAAGTCTGAATGGATGGACTGTCGTGCAGCACCATCCACGGAAACCCTGCAGCATCAAAAAGCGTTCCGAATAGCGCCCCGCTGTTGTCCAGGTAATTGGCTACCTCAGCCAGCCATTGCGGTCGTCCCACTGGGTGCCGAGAGCAAATTCCGCGAAGCCGAAGGGCAGGCCGACGCTCTTAGAGGCGGCTACAGCCGGCCCCATGAACTGGGCGGGCGCGGTTGGCTGTGGGTTCTGGTCCTGCACGGTGCCCTCTGGATACGCATCCCAGCCAAGAGTGCTGATAATCCCACCAGGTGGCAAGTAGTCCCGGAAGTTATATTGGTCGCCCGGATCCGCATCCTGGTGCTGCAAGATCAGCGTGGAATGAAGATATGGATTATGCGCTTTGTCGGCGATCGACACGATACGGGCCCATGCCGCCTTGTACTGGGTCAAGGTGAACTGACCCTCCTTGATAGGCAGTTCAGGCTCGTGATAATAGGAATAGTAAATGGGATGCCCCGTCGGGGCGGCGTCGAAGAAACGCGTCAGCGCAGCGTCATCGGCTCCTGAGAGTATTTCCGACGGCGGCGGCCGGAAGCTCACCCACCACGGACGAGTTGCTGCGCCCAGCACACCCGTACTCCACTGGGAAGGACCAGGTACCCCTTTATAATAGGCACGGATAACGGACAGGTGCCCGAATTGTGCTGTTGCGGAAGCGAGCTGGCTGAGATCGCTGGGGTTAACGCCAAGTGGCGTGGACGTGGCGGATCCATCGGCGCTCAGTCGTACCGATGAGCAGTTCAGTTTCGAGAACGCCGCCGTATTTCCGCGGCTAGCTGCGACATGCGTTGCCGCCAACGCTATAAACACAGAGAAGGCCGCCACGAGAGCCAGGCTCCCGCCTAGCGCCGTTTTCCGACGCCGTCGTGACGAAGTCCTCGCCGGGCCTTGCCGTATCCTCGCCGCACCTTGCCGTGCCTGACGTTGACCACGAGAGTTCTGCGCGGCGTGCTGCCGCGGGGCATGAATGCTCCTCTCCTCGGCCGCCTACCGGGTTAGCTGACGGGTTGGGGCCGGAGGAGCCCTATGGCGGCGGCGGCGCTGGGCCGCTTGCCAATTCACCCCGGGGGACACTGGGTCCCCCGGCTCCCTGGTCAGACCAGGGACTCGGCGGTCCGCCGCCCGCCGCAAGGGAGCGACGGGAGCGGATAACAGATTGGAACATTAACGGAAGATGAATGATGCAGCAGCAAGAACGCAGAAATCAAAGTACTGAGTTCTATGGTCTTTTGCCCCATTTAGTATGCGCCTGCGCCGCGCCGGACGGCGGACAAGGTCTTCCACAGAATCTGGAGGTCGAGCACGAAGGACCAGTTCTCCACGTAGCGCAGGTCCAGCCGGACCGACTCGTCCCAGGACAGGTCCGCCCGCCCATTGACCTGCCACAGGCCGGTAATGCCGGGCTTGACCACGAGCCTGCGCCGCACGTGGTCGCCGTAAAGCGCTGCCTCCCTGGGCAGCGCGGGGCGCGGGCCGACGAGGGACATGTCACCGAGCAGCACGTTGATCAGCTGGGGCAGCTCATCTATCGACCAGCGCCGCAGCCGCGCCCCGACTGGCGTCACCCGCGGGTCTTTGCGGATCTTGAACAGCACGGCATCGGTCTCATTCAGCGTCGCCAGTTGGTCTCGCTTCGCCTCGGCGTCCGGCACCATCGTCCGGAACTTGAACAAGGTGAAGGAGCGGCCGTCCTGGCCCACCCTGATCTGCCGGAAGAACGCCGGGCCACCGTCGGACCAGCGTATGACCACGTAAAGCGACCGCGAACAAGAGGGCTCAGCAGCAGCAAGCGCCGACGCGGCGCAGGCCCGGTCGAACGCCGTCTTGATCAGCCGGCGCACGCCGGTGAACTCCGGATGGTCCACGTGCAGCAGGGGCAAGCCCGCCACCGGCCTGATCGTGGTGCGCGGCCCCGCGACATCGAGGAGAGCGGGCGCCACACAAAGGTCGGTATCCGTCCGCTCAAGCTCCCAGGCGAGCTCGCGAAGCCGCACCCCACTCATCTCCGGGCACGCGAGCACGGCGACCGTATCGGCCTGGAACGTCTGCACGACCTCGGCCACGCGGTTGAGGCCGACCATCGCCGGGACTCCTCCGATCTCGGTCGGGCCTCGCCCGATCTCGGCCAGCCCGGAATCGGAAAATCAGCCACGCACGCCGCTACGACCGAGAGCCCGTGATAGGTCTCCCGCCCCAGCTCGGCCGCAAGCCCGGCTACCACCGGTGCGTGGCCGACCACCACCACCTTTCGCATGAACAGCCCGTGGCTGCGCCGCCGGTGCAGCCACTTCCGGAGCGCATACCTGGCCAGGAGATCGAAGAGCATGGCCGCAGGGCAACGCGATGACCACGTAGCCGCGGGCGATGTCTGTCTTCGTCGCGTACGCGAGGACGGCTACCGCGGCGGTGAGGAATACTCCGGCGTTAACGACCTTGCGGAACTCATCCGTGCCCACGTCCGATGAAGCGGGTGTCGTAGCCTCCGGCCAGCGCGACACAGAGCATCCAGAGCAACGGCAGGATCACGCTAAGGGCCAGGTACGCTGCTCGCGCCGTGCTCGTGATCATCGAAGCGGACGCGAAAGGCGAGCAGCCCAGCGGCAAGGGCACACAATCCGTCGACCAGCCGGGCTAGCCGCATGTAGCGGTTCATCCAGAGCGCAGCGATCCGGCTGCTCGGACCGCGCAGCAGTGCCGTCCCGATAGCGGTCCAAACCGACAATCCCCGCACCGCCCCTCGACGGCCGCCCAGTTGTCCTAGCGACACCCTCTGTTTCCCCGGTCGTGACATTACGGGGACGCGTCAGCTTAATGAGAGGTTGACGTGGATTTAATAAATTTTAGCGCTATGGTGGCGTAAAGCGAAAACCGTATTTACCTACAGGAATTATCAGTAATAAGCAGATACCGATGACCGCAGGCCGGATGCCTGCCGAATAGCGCAACTCTCTCTCATGGCGGGCGAGTTACGACTCTGACTGCGCGTCAGTGCTGAGACCTGGCCGCCGCGCCTTGTGCACGGCGACCACGCCCATGGTCAGGTTTCGCCAGCCCACCCCGCGCCACCCGGCGGCGGCTATCCGCCGGGCGAGCTCGGCCTGGGCGGGCCACTGCGCGATCGACTCCGCCAGATAGCTGTACGCCTCGCCGCTGCCGGACACCCGGCGGGCGATCATCGGCAGAGCCGCGGCCAGGTACCTGGAGTAGACCGCGTCGAGCCTGCGCGCCGGCAGGTGGCTGAACTCGCACACCACCAGCCGGCCACCAGGCCGGGTCACCCGGAACATCTCGTTCAGGGCGGCGTCCGGATCAACGACATTGCGGAGCCCGAACGAGATCGTGACCGCGTCGAAGGAGAGATCCTGGAACGGTAGGTCGAGCGCATCCCCGGCCACGAACCGGACCCTGGCCGCGGGCTTGGCGGCACCGGCCCGCAGCATGCCGAGGGAGAAGTCGCAGGCCACGCACTGCGCCCCGGCGCTGGTGAACGCGCGCGACGAGGTGCCGGTGCCGGCGGCGATGTCGAGCACCCGCTCGCCGGGCCCGGCGCCGACCGCCGCGGCCACGATCCGCCGCCAGCGCCGGTCCTGGCCGGCCGACAGCACATCGTTCAGCAGGTCATAGCGATCGGCGAGGCCGTCGAACATGGCGGCGACGTCGCCGGGCTTCTTGTCCAGCTGGGCGCGGGTCACCTGCCCATCATGGCACCGGGCGGCGGCTGCCCGGATCCGGCTAGGGGATCGGCTGCGCCGGGCAGCCCGGCGGCAGGTCGGTGCGGTGTTTCAGGTTCAGCTTGCTGTACACCCGGGTGAGATGCTGCTCGACGGTGCTGACGGTGATGAACAGCTTGCTCGCGATCTGGCGATTGCTGTAGCCCTCGCTCGCGAGCGCGGCAACCCGCCGCTCGGCCTTGCTCAGCCGGGTGTAGAGGTCCGTGCCGCCGGGATCGCCGGCGGCATCCCCGGCGGGATCGCCAGCGCCCGCCCCCGTTCGGCGGCGGCGTCGCCGAGCAGGGTGACGCCGCACAGGGCGGCGGTCCGGTAGGCCTTGCGCCTGATGACCCGCGCCTGCCCGAGCTTGCCCAGGGCGTGATACGCCTGGCCAAGATCCATGAGCGCGTACGCAAGCTCCAGCCGGTCGCCGCAGGCCTGCAGCTCCTTCGCCGCCTGCCGCAGCAAGCCGGGCCGCTTCGGCAGGTCACTGCACGCGGCCAGCGCCTTCAGCGCGATGCCGCGTTCCCTGACGTGCCCGTGGCCCAGCAGCGCGAGCTGCTCGGCAGCGGTCGCGCGGGCCAGTTCACCGCTGCCGAGCCGCAGGTGGGCCATTGCGGCCTCGGTCCGCCATGGAATCAGCGCGGGCATGTCCATGTCCCACTTGGCCAGCAGGTCCGCGACGGAGCCGAAGTCGCGCAGGGCCGCGCCGAAGTCCTCCCTGGCGAAGTAGTAGCGCCCCCGGGCCAGCAGGTAGGGCAGGCCGAGCGGGCTGGAGAACAGCTGCATCAGGCACCGGGGTGCACAGATGGCCGAGTGCCTCCTTGTATTTGCCCATCGCGGTCGCGACCTGCACGAGAACGCTGAGCGGGATCCCGACCGCGATACCCCAGCCCCGCGCGGTGATCAGCGTCAGGGCGGTGCGGGCATGATCCTCGGCCGCGACGAGCCTGCCCTGCCGGTATGCGACCACCGCCCGCAGGCCGGTGAACACGGCGTGCCAGGTGGTCGCCCCCTGCGCGGCGGCATCCCGCTGCAGGGAATCACACCACCGATCGGCGGCGCCGGTCCGCTCGCTGCAGGCGAGGCTGGCCACCAGCGAGGCGAGCAGGACGAACGTCCGGTGCTCCAGGCTGGTCGCCTGCAGCAGGTGCTCGACGGCCGTGGGCGTCTCCTCCGCGCCGCGGGCCAGCCCGGTGACCAGCTGCGCAGCCTGCCACGTCGGCATGACCATCATCGACGTGGGCTGAGCATCGTCGCCAGGCACATCGGCCGGCTGGTTGGCGCCGACGGAGGGAAAGAGGTAGCACAGCCAGCTCCGCAGGGCGGCCAGCTGGGCGCGGCTCGCCTGGTCGAGTGCGCCGCCCGACGCGCCGATAACCCGAAGGGCGTCACGCGCCTCGGCGGCGCGGCCAAACCACAGCAGCTGGCTCGCCGAGGCCAGCGCGTGGTATCCGGTGAGCTCACCGGACCGGATGGCCGTGATCAGGTCGGCGCTGTGACGTATCGCCAGAGCTGGATTGAGCCGCCACTCGGCCTGCGACAGTATGGCCTGGGTCACCGCCCGCTGCGGTCCGGTGGCGCTGATCCGGTGCGCCAGCCGAAGGCAATCCAGGGCATGGCCCGGCTTTCCGCCGGCGAGCGCCTGCTCGGCCGCGTCGGTGAGCACCGGGACAACCCAGGCACCCTGCTGGGCCCGTCGGCCCCTTCGGCCGCGAGCAGGTGCCGGGCCACCACGGGAGCCGGGGCGCCGTCGATATGCAGGATGTCCGCGGCGCGCGCGTGCATGACCGCCTGCTCCTCGGGCGCGAGCCCGTCCAGTACCGCGACCGCAAGCTTCGGGTGCCGGAAGCGGCCGCCCGCGATCGACCCGGTCTCATGCAGCGCGGCCATGGCCTTGACCGCCGACTCACTGTCCAGGCCGACCAGGCGCCCGGCCGCCGCGGGCGGCACGGCCTCGTCCATGATGGCCAGGGCGCGGGCCATGCTGAGCATGGAGAAGTCGCACCTGTGCAGGATGCCCAGCAGCGCCTGGCTGGTTCCGGGGCCCACGGTGAGCTGCAGCGCCGCCTGGGCCTTCACCCCCATCCGGTAGTCGTCGATGAGGCCGTGTACCAGCGCCGGGTTGCCGCCGCTGATGCGGTAGCAGTCCCCGGCGAGCGTGCTCGGCCGCGCAGGGGCCCAGGGACTCGGCGAGCATTTCGGCAACGCCGGTCTCGGACAGCAGGCCGAGCCGCATATGGCGGGTCTGCGGCGGGGGCGGCAGATCGGCGATGAAGAGCCGGGTCGAACGGCTGCGGCCCGCTGGCGGCGCTGATGAGAACCATGGCGTGCGCCCGGCGGAGCCTGCGGATGACGGAGGAGAGGCAGTGCAGCGAGGCCTGGTCGGCGTGCTGGGCGTCGTCGACCACGATCAGCAGCGGGCGGTCCGCGGCCTCGGCGAGGTCAAGCAGGAGCATGCCGAGGCTGGACGCGATCTGCGCCGGAACCTGGTCCGGGACCTCTGGCCCGGCGAAGCTGGCCTGCTCGGCGATGGACGCGTCCGCAAGCAGCCGTTCCGCCTGCTCGCGAGCTGGCGCAGGCAGGTCGGCGCTGAGAAAAAGCTGGCCCACCACGCCGAGCGGCAGGGCGCGCTCAACCCGGGAGCCGACCGCGCCACAATAGATGGCGCCTGCTGCGATCGCCTTTTCCGTAAAGGTGTTCGCCAGCCCGGACTTGCCGGTTCCTGCCCCGCCGGTGAGTATCGCCACCCGTTCCTGACCCTGGCGGCATTCCTCGAATAGGCCCCAGAGACGGCTCAGTACCTCCCCTTGTTCCACCGGCACCGCCCGTGCCCTTCCCCGCGGATACAGCCAGTCATAGGATGTGACTACTGGAGTTGCCACTGCTGGGACACACCGATTCTGATAATGCCATATATCTGGCCAAACTTTAGAAACGTTTAGACGCTTGTGATGAGAGGATCGCGCTGCCGTGGCCGCCCGGCCCGGGGACGCGGAGCCAGCGCCGCGATCGCGCCCTGCCCTGGCGCGAATCTGCCACCGATCCCCGAAACAGGCAAATGGCGTAGTGGCCCATAGGATCATTAGATGACATTTGCCACTTAGTTACGTCTAATGCCGCACTTGGTGTCTAATAACGTCCGTGACTGACGCGCAACGGGTCCGGCTGACCGCCATTGAGGAGACGCTGTTCATCCCGCTCATCGCACGGGCGCAGGAGACCGCCAAGAAACGGCCGCTGCTGCGCGATCCGAAGGCCGCGGAGATGGTGGCGTCCATCGACTTCGACGGCACCAAGTATGGCAAGCTCGGCGGCCGGTCCGCCATTGTGCCGCGCACCGCCGTGCTCGACTTCTGGGTGCGCAGGTTCCTGGCAGACTCCCCGGCGGGGACCGTCGTGGACGTCGCCACCGGCCTGAACACCCGGTTCGAGCGGCTCGACAACGGTGCGGTCCACTGGGCCGACATGGACCTGCCGGAAACGATCGAGCTGAGGCAGCGTTTCTTCGCCGACACCGACCGCCGCCGCATGGTCGCCAGCTCGGTCACGGACGAGGCATGGCTGCCGGCCGTACGGGAGACTCCCGGGCCCTACTTCTTCGTCATCGAGGGACTGCTCGTCTATCTGGCGGACGACGAGGCCGAGCGGGCACTGACCCTGATCGCAGACCAGTTCCCCGGCGCGTTTGTCGCGATGGACACCTACCCACGGCGGACGATCGACTGGCTGCGCCGGATGACCGCGAAGCGGGACGTCCCGGCGCTGGCCCGCTGGGCCGTTGACGATCCCCGCTCGCTAGAGCGGCTTGGCCTGCGGGTCCTGGAGTCGGCGACCGTGACCAGGCCGCCCCGCGCGCTGCTCGCCCAGTGGCCCATCGAGTACCGGATCGTCCTCCCGGCGTTTGATCCGATCGCCAGGAGGGTGCTGCCGCTGCTCGGCAAGACGTTCGACATGACTCTTTTCTGCGCCACGCCGAAATGACCTGCGGCCGGGCAGGCGCCGCCAGCCGCCGCGCCGTCCGCCCGGGTAGGGGTACCGCACGCCATAACAGGGGTTGGCCGGACGCATGCTGGGGTCCGGGGCCCGCCCCGCCTCCCGGCGTGCCCGGTAACGTGCCGTTTGGATGTGTTTCGTATTGCTCGGCCGTCCACGAGCAGGAAGCCGTGCTGCCGTTCTCGACCGGGAGGTTAAGTGGCGGCTGACCAGACGGATCACCGTCTCGCGATCCTTGGCGGCGGCGTCATGGGCACCGGGATCACGACGCTGGCCGTGGGCCACGGGATACCGGTCGTGCTGGTGGATGTCAGCGAAGAGGTACTGAACCGGACGCGGGCGAACGTGGGGCTCCAGTTGCGGCACGCCACCCTGATGGGCGCGCTGCCCGCCGACCGTCCCAGTGGCGAGCTGATCACCAGCACGTCCGTTCGGGATGCCGGGGACGTGAGCGCGGTCATCGAGGCGGTGACCGAGTCGCCGGAGCTGAAGGCCAAGGTCCTGGCCGAGGTGTCGGCAGCGGTCCGGCCGGGCACGCCGATCATCTCCAACACCTCGGGCATCCCGATCGATGAGATGGCCGCGTGGGTGACCCGCGGCGACGAGCTCATCGGCACGCACTTCATGAACCCGCCGTACCTGATCAAGATGGTTGAGGTGATCCGCGGATCCCGCACCGGCGATGGCGTCATGGCGGCGGTCACCCGCCTGCTGGCCGCGCTCGGACGGCGGGCGATCGTGGTACACGACGCTCCGGGCTTTGTGACCAGCAGGCTGCTGCATCCGATGATCAACAGGGCGGCCCAGGTGGTGTCCGACGGCACGGCCACGGTGGAGGACGTCGACGCGCTCATGGAGGGCTGCCTGGGCCACCCGACCGGCCCGCTGCGCACCGCAGACCTCATCGGGCTCGACAACCTGGCCGACTCGCTCCAGGTGCTGTACGAGCGGACCGGGGACGAGAGCTGCCGTCCGTGCGACCTGCTGGTCGCCAAGGTGCGGGAGGGCAGCCTGGGCCGGAAAACCGGCCGGGGCTTCTACAGCTACGGAAAGACGCCATCATGACCGTGCATCAGACGCCAGGAAATGCGCGCGGCCGACGCCGGTGAGATCCAGAACGCCGTGCTGCAGTTCCTCAAGGAGAAGACGCTGGCGACCCCGGCGACGGACCAGGACCTCTTCTCGTCCGGCGTGGTTTCCTCGATGTTCGCCATGGAGCTGGTCGTCTTTCTCGAGCAGTCCTACCAGGTGACGATCGTCGGCGGCGACCTGAAGATCGACAACTTCCGCACGGTCGACGCAATGACCGATCTGGTGCTCCGGCTCCGGGACACCCCGGACACCTGAGCCGATGTCCGAGCCACTCGCCAGCGAGCGGGCCATCGTCGGCAAGCTGGTCGGGGACAACGCCGAGTCGCGGGATCTGGCCGGGGAACTGCCCGTCAGCATGCTGCGCGAGCTCGGCGCCCGGAAGGTGCTGTGCGCAGAGGTTCCCGCCAGCTACGGCGGGCTCGGCAGCACCAGCCTTCAGGCCGGCGAGTTCACCGCCTACGTGGGCAGCCTGTGCAGTTCGGTGCGGAGCGTCATGTCCTCGCACGGGATGGCCGCGTGGGCCGTGCAGCGGCTCGGCGACCCCGCGCAGCGTGGCAGCTACCTCGCCCGCCTGACCAGCGGGAAGCTGGCGGCCGTGGCATTCAGCGAGCCCGACGCCGGCAGCGACCTGTCGGCGCTGCGAACCGAGATCCGCCCGGACGGGGACACGGTCCTGGTGGACGGGCAGAAGGTTTGGGTCACCGGGGCGCGGTACGCGGACCTGCTCGTGGTGTTCGGGCGGCACGGCGACGGCGCGGCAGCGGTCGTGGTGCCGGCCTCGGCGCCGGGCGTTCACGTGGATCCGGTTCCGGCGCCGCTCGGCTGCCGCGCGGCCGGTCATGCGAACGTCCGCCTTGACTCGGTGCGGGTGGCCGCCGACGCCGTGCTCGGCGGGGGCGGCCAGTCGTTGTCGTTGCTGGTCACGACCGCGCTGGCGTACGGCAGGATCTCGGTCGCGTGGGGTTGCGTGGGCATCTTGCGTGCCTGCCTGAGCGCGGCCGTCCGGCACGCCAGGGAGCGAAAACAGTTCGGCAAGCCGCTCGCCGAGCACCAGCTCGTCGCCCGGCATCTGGCCGAGTTGCTGGCCGCTGAGCAGGTGTCCACCCGGGTATGCGAACACGCCAGCCAGTGCTGGGACTCCGGGTCGCCGGACGCGGTCGTGGCCACCGTGCTCGCCAAGCACGTCAGCGCCGGTCAGGCGGCACGGGGCGCCGCCGCCGCGGTCCAGGTGCTGGCCTCGGCGGGCGCCCAGGACGGTCACGTGGTGGCGCGTGCTTACCGGGACGCGAAGCTGATGGAGATCATCGAGGGCAGCAACGAGATCTGCCAGCTCATCCTAGCTCAGCACGCCATGACAAGCTCGGCCTGACCGGAGTCATGACAACCCTCGGCCTGACCGGAGTCAGGACAACCCTCAGCCTCACCGGAGTCATGACAACCTCAGCCTGACCTGAGTATGGAGGGTTTGATGCCCGATACCGCGGCCCCGGTGAAATGCCTGGTCTGGGACCTTGACAACACCCTCTGGCAGGGCACGCTGCTCGAGGATCTGCAGGTGCTGCTGCCCGACTCGGTGCGGGACGTCGTCGCGGCGCTCGATTCCCGCGGCATCCTGCAGTCGATCGCGAGCAAGAACGACCACGACAAGGCCTGGGGCCGCCTCGAGGAACTCGGCATCGCCGAATACTTCGTGCTTCCCAGAATCGGCTGGGGACGCAAATCTGATTCGGTCATCGAGATCGCCGGCCGCCTGAACTTCGCGCACGGCGCGGTCGCGTTCATCGACGATCAGCCGGCCGAGCGCGCCGAGGTCACCTTCCACGCGCCCGATGTGCGCTGCTATCCAGCGGACGAGGTGCTCACGCTGCCGGACCGCGCCGAGTTCAGCCCCAAGGTCGTGACCGTCGACGCCCGGCGCAGGCGCCAGATGTACCAGGCGAACTTCCGGCGCGAAGCCGAGAAAGAATCCTTCACCGGCCCCGATGAAGAATTCCTGCGCTCACTGGACCTTGTCATGCAGATCGGGCGGGCCGACGGCGAGGACCTGTCCCGGGTCGAGGAACTCACGCTGCGCACCAGCCAGATGAACGCAACCGGGGTGCACTATCCCGATGCGGTGCTGCGCGACCTGCTGACCGACCCGGGCCATGAGGTCCTGACGATCACGCTGACGGACCGGTTCGGGCCGCACGGCGCCGTGGGCGTCATGCTGCTGGAGCGCCACGCCGCCGTGTGGCACCTGAAGCTGCTGGCCACATCGTGCCGGGTTGTGTCGTTCGGTGCCGGCGCGGTGATCTTGAACTGGCTCATTGACCAGGCGGCGCGGGCCGAAGTCCACCTGGCCGCCGACTTCCGGCGCACCGACAGGAACCGGATGATGGAGATCGCTTACCGGTTCGCCGGCCTCACCGACGAGGCCTGCGGGTGCATGGCCGCGCTCGGCAAGGGCGGGAACGGCCAGAGCGCGAACGGCCAGGGCGACATGGCTGGTGTGGATATCGAGCGCATGCACCTGATCCCGGCCCGGCGGAGCGAGCCGGCCACGATGCGGCTCATATCACCGGATCTGGCTTTTTGCGCGCCAGGGTGACGCCGTCGGCCATGACCAGGAGCGCGATCTCGACCCGGTCATCGTCGCGCAGCAGCGTGTTGAGCTGCCGGATGGCAAGGGTGTCTCGGTCCTGCAGGTCAGGATCGATGACGCGGCCGAAGAACAAGGTATTGTCCACGACGATCAGGCCGCCCGGCTTGACCAGATCCAAGACCGCCTCGTAATACGCCACGTAGTTCGCCTTGTCACCGTCGATGAACGCGAAATCGACGCCGCCAGCCCAATGCTCCGAGGCAATCTTGCCGAGGGTTTCCGTGGCGTCGCCGATGCGGACGTCGATCCGGTCGGCAACGCCTGCCCGCTGCCAGTATTCGGCGGCGATCATTGGCCATTTGTCGGTGATGTCGCACGTCACCACCCGGCCGCCGGGCGGAAGAGCGCGTGCCATGCAGAGGGTGCTGTAACCGGTGAACGTTCCGATTTCCAGCACCGTGCGGGCCCCGGTGAGGCCGACCAGCAGCGCCAGGAGCTGCCCCTCCTCGGCAAGGACCTGCATGGCCCGGCCTGCTGGCAGGGTCGCGGTCATCTCGCGGAGGTCACGCAGGATCTCCTCGTCGCGCAGCGACACATCGCGGACGTAGCCGAGCAGTTCCGGCGTGATAGCAAGTTGATCAGCCATGATCACGGCACCTCAAGTTCGTTGTCGAGTATTTCGAACATCTCTTCGGCGCTCACCGACGTCAGGTCGCGTTCTGTTTCGCCGTCCCGCGCGGCAAGACCCTTCTCGGCCCAGGTGGAGCTGAGCGCCCGAAGGCGTGCCGAGACGCGGGCGTGTTCCGTCCCGTCTGCCGCGCCCGCGGCCAGCAGCGCGGCGAGTCTGTCCAGCTCGTCTTCGATCGATGGGGGGGCCAGCTCGGGCACGAGCTCGGTCTGGATGTGCTGAGTCAGGGTGGCGGGGGTGGGGTGATCGAAGATGAGGGTGGCGGGCAGCCGCAGCCCGGTGGCGGTGGCCAGCCGGTTACGCAGCTCGACCGCGGTAAGAGAGTCAAAGCCCAGGTCGGTGAATGCGGCGGCGGGATCAATGGCGTCCGGGGAGGGGTAGGCCAGCGTCGCGGCGGCATGCGTGCGGACCAGGACGTCGATGGTGGTGCGCCGCTGGACGGGGGTCATGGACTGCAACTGGGCGGCCAGCGTCGCGGGGGTGGCCGTGCCGGTGGCGGCGGGCCGGGCCGGGCGGCCGGAGCGGAGCGAGCTGGCGGCCAGGCTGGCCAGCAGCGGCGGCCCGGCGGCGGAAAGAGGGGACGGGTCGACCCGCAGCACCGCGAGCACCGGGCCGGACTGTGTGGTGATCGCCGCC
The DNA here is from genome assembly GCA_963778075.1 of uncultured Actinomycetota bacterium. Lineage (GTDB taxonomy): Bacteria > Actinomycetota > Actinomycetes > Streptosporangiales > Streptosporangiaceae > JASHPR01. The sequence continues at coordinate 80,699 of CAVZTJ010000005.1, forward strand.
GACAGCGCCGCCAGTGCCGCGGTGGTGGGCCACGCGGTGATGCCGCCGCGGGTGATCCGCCGCCACGCGGTGTCGTCCAGGCGCCCGGTGATCTGGGACCGCTGCTGCCACGGCCCCCAGGCCAGCGACAACCCTGCCAGGCCCTGGCCGCGGCGGCGGGCGGCCAGCGCGTCCAGGAAACAGTTCGCCGCGGCGTAACCGGCCTGCCCGGCGCTGCCCAGCATCCCCGAGGCAGAGGAGAACAGCACGAACAACCCCAGGTTCGCGTCTTGCGTCAGCTCGTGCAGATGCCACGCGGCTACCGCCTTGGCCGCCAGCACCGCCTCGGCGCGCTGCGGTGTCAGCGCGGTCACCACCCCGTCATCAACCACTCCGGCGGTGTGCACCACCCCGGTCAGCGGGTGAGCTGCGGGAATGCGGGCCATCAGGGCTTCCAGCGAGTCGCGGTCGGCGGCGTCACACGCGGTCACCGTGACGTGGGCGCCCAGCCCGGCCAGGTCCGCCGCCAGCGCGGCGGCGCCGGGAGCGGCCGGGCCGCGTCGTGAGACCAGGACCAGGTGGCGCACACCGTGCGCGATGGTCAGGTGGCGGGCGGTCAGCCCGCCCAGCGTCCCGGTGCCCCCGGTCACCAGCACACTGCCGTCGGGGTTCAGCGGCTGGGGGATCGACAGGACGATCTTGCCGGTATGGCCGGCCTGGCTCATCCACCGCAGCGCCGCCCGCGCCTGGCGCAAGTCAAACACCGTCCGCGGCAACGCCGACAGCTCCCCGGAGCTGAACAGGGCGCTCAGCTCGGCCAGGATCTGCCCGATCCGGTCTGGCCCGGCGTCCTTGGTGTCGAACCACTGATAGGAGACCGGATGGGCGGCGATAGCGACGGCCTGGGCCGGGTCGCGGATGTCGGTCTTGCCCATCTCAACGAACCGGCCCCCGGGCGCCAGCAGCCGCAGCGAGGCATCCACGAACTCCCCGCGCAGGCAATCCAGCACCACATCCACACCCCGGCCGCCGGTCGCGCCACGGAACGCCTCCGCAAAGTCCAGGTCACGGGAAGACGCGACATGCGCCGCATCCAGACCGGCCGCGGCCAGCACCCCCCATTTGGACCGGCTCGCGGTCGCGTACACCTCCGCGCCGAGGTGCCGGGCGATCTGCACCGCGGCCATGCCGACCCCGCCAGCCGCAGCGTGAATCAGCACCGACTCCCCGGCCCGCAGCCCCGCCAGGTCCACCAGCGCGTAATACGCGGTGGTGAACGCCACCGGCACGGTCGCCGCCGCGGCAAACGACCACCCGTCCGGGATTTTGGCCAGCAGCCGGTGATCGGTGTCCGCCGACGGGCCGAACGCGCCACCGCCGAAAACGCCCATCACCGCATCGCCCACGGCCAGGGCGCGCACCCCCGGGCCGATCGCGGTCACCAGCCCGGCGGCCTCGGCACCGGGGATCCCGCCGTCACCGGGATACATTCCCAGCACGTTCAGCGCGTCGCGGAAATTAACCCCGGCCGCGCGGACATCCACCCGCACCTGCCCCACGCCCAGCGGGCCGCCTGGCCCGGCGCTCGCCACGGCCAGGCCCTCGAGCGTCCCGCGCTCGGTGATCTCCAGCCGCCAGTCCCGCCCCGCCGGCACCGCCAGCGCCTCCTGCTGCCCGGCCCGGGCCAGCCGCGGCGCCAGCACCCGCCCGCCACGCACCGCGAACTCCCCCAGGCCCGCGCCCACCCCGGCGGCGACCATTTCCCCGGCCCCAGCCAGGGCATCCACATCCGCCAGCACAAACCGGCCCGGGTTCTCCGATGCCGCCGACCGCACCAGACCCGCCACCGCCGCCCCCGCGGCATTTACCCCACCCGGCCCACTCAGCCCAGCCAACCCAGGCGGGCCGCCCGCATCAGCCGCACGCTCTGTCACCACCACCAGCCGCGCACCCGCCAGCCGCTCATCACCCAGCCACGCCTGCACCAACCCCAGCGCCCACACCACTCCGGCCCGCGCCGCCACGTCACCCGCATCCCCAAACCCCCACCGCGGACAGCACACCGCCACCACATCCGGCAACCACTCACCCACACTCGTCGCCGCACCAACGCCCGCCAGATCCCCAAACGCCCGCGCCCCCGGCAGCCCCAGGCCGCCGTCATCACCCGCAACCGCCCATACCGGCCCACCCTCCACCGGCCCGGCCGCCACCGGCTCCCACTCCAGCCGCCACAACGCCTCACCGGCCGCCGCATCGCGATTGCCCGGCTGGCCGCCCGGCAGCGCCCGCACCGTTAGCGACCCGATTGAGATAACCGGCATCCCCGCGCCGTCGGCCGCCTGCACGCATACGGCATCCGGCCCGTCAGACGTGATCCGCACTCGAAGCGTGGTGGCACCCGCCGCGTGCAGCGCCATCCGCGACCAGGCGAACGGCAGCAACGGTCCCTCCCCGTCGCCGCCGGCCAACGGCCCCAGCGCCATCGTCTGCAAGGCCGCGTCCAGCAACGCGGGGTGCAGCCCATATCCGTCGACGGGCACCCCTTCGGGCAAGCTGACCTCGGCGAACACTTCCTCACCACGGCGCCACGCGGCTGCGATGCCGCGGAACGATGGACCGTACTCCACTCCCCGCTCCGGCAGCCGGTCGTAGAACCCGGTCACATCTACGGTCTCGGCATCCGGCGGCGGCCACACGGTCAGGTCGGCCGGCGCGGACGGGATGGGCGGGGTAGCGGGCGGGCCGGGCGGGGTAGATGAAGCGAGGGCCAGCACGCCGGTCGCATGACGCAGCCAGGGTGCGTCTGCGGGGATCTCGCCGTCCGGCCGGGAAAACACCTCAACCGGACGGCGGCCCGACTCATCGGCCGAGCCCACCGTGACCTGGATCCGCACTCCGGCGTGCTGCCCGCGCACACCATTGCCGTCAGCACCCTTGCCGTGTCCGGGGATGACCAGCGGTGCCTCCAGGATCAGTTCCTCGACAGCGCCGCATCCAGCCTCGTCTCCGGCGCGCACCACCAGATCGGCGAACGCCGTTCCGGGCAGCAGCACCCGCCCGGCGACCACATGGTCAGCCAGCCAGGGGTGGGTGGCCAGCGACAGGCGGCCGGTCAGCACGAACCCGCCCGATCCCGGCAGTTCCACCGCCGCCCCCAGCAGCGGATGCCGCGCTGCCGCCTGGCCGAGTTCTTCTGGGTCGCCCGCCCGCGCCGGGACCATGTCCAGCCAGTAGTGCTCCCGCTGGAACGCATATGTCGGCAGGTCCACCCGGTTCCGCGGGCCGGGGAACCATCGGGCCCAGTCCACCGCGCCGCCGGCCACCCATACCTGTGCCAGCGAGGCTGCGAGCCGGCCCGGGCCGCCGTCGTCACGGCGCAGCGTCCCGGTCACCACCCCGGCGCCGCCCGCACCAGAGCCCGTGCCCGCACCCCCACCCACCCCCACACTGGCCCCGGCAAGGGTGTCCTCGATGGCGGGGGTCAGCACCGGATGCGGGCTGACCTCGATGAAAACCCGGTGCCCGGACGCGGCCAGGGTCTGCACAGCGCGGTGGAACTGCACCGGCTCGCGCAGACTGCGGTACCAGTACTGGGCATCCATCACCGTGCCGTCGATGACGTGCCCGTCAGCGCCCGACACCACCGTCACCGTGCCCGGCGCCGCGCTGACACCCGCCAGTGCGTCTTCGACCTGGCCGCGGACTGTCTCGATGGCCGGGCAATGCGAGGCGTAGTCCACCTCCACCCGCCGGGCCCGCACCCCGTCCCGCTCACACCCCGCCGCCAGCTCATCCAGGACCTGCCCGTCACCGGAAACCACGACCTGGGCCGGGCCGTTCACCGCCGCGATGTGCACCCGCCCGCCGCACGCCTGCAGGCGCCGCGAGACCAGCTCCGCGGGCTCGGCAACCGACATCATCGCCCCGGTCCCGGCCAGCCGGGCCAGGGCCTGGCTGCGCAACGCCACCACCTTCGCGCCATCAGCCAGCGACAGCACCCCGGCCACAACCGCCGCCGCGATCTCGCCCTGCGAATGACCCACCACCGCATCGGGCGCCACTCCCGCCGCCTGCCACACCGCGGCCAGCGACACCATCACCGCCCACAACGCCGGCTGCACCACCTCCACCCGGCCCAGATCCGCGCCCCGCCCGCACACCGTGTCCACCAGCGGCCACCCCGTCAGCGGCTCCAGCACCCCGGCGCACTGCGCCAGCCGGCCCGCGAACACCGGGCACGACTGCGCCAGGCCCGCCGCCATCCCCGGCCACTGCGACCCCTGCCCGGGGAACACAAACACCACCTTCCGCGCCGCCCTCACCGCTGCCGGTCACCACCCCCGCCGCCGGCTCACCCGCCGCGACCGCCCCCAGCCCCGCCACCAGCTCGGCGCGGCTGGCCCCGCACACCACCGTCCGGTGCCCCAGCGCCGAACGGGTCACCGCCAGCGACCACCCCACATCACCCAGCCCCACCCCATCCCCGGCGGCGTCAGCGAACCCAGCCAGCCGCCCGGCCTGCGCCCGCAACCCCGCCGCCGACCTGCCCGACACCACCCACGGCACCACCGGTTCCGGCCCCGAAACCACTAGCGCGGCCGCTCCCGCCCCGTTGCCGTCCGTCATGCCGGCGGTTCCAGCCGCCGCGTTCGCCCCAGCGCCCGTTTGCCCGGACGCCTGCTCCAAGATCACGTGGGCGTTGGTGCCGCTGACACCGAAGGCCGACACTCCGGCGCGGCGCGGCTCTCCCGTCTCTGGCCACGGCACCGGGGCGGTCACCAGTTCCACCGACCCGGCCGACCAGTCCACGTGCGACGACGGAGCATCCACATGCAACGTCGGCGGCACGATCCCGTGCCGCATCGCGGCCACCATCTTGATCACCCCGGCCACACCCGCCGCCGCCTGGGTATGACCGATATTCGACTTCACCGACCCCAGCAGCAGGGGCCCGCGGCCCGCGGCCCGTTCCTGCCCGTAGGTCGCGATCAGCGCCTGCGCCTCGATCGGATCCCCCAGCGTCGTCCCCGTCCCATGCGCCTCCACCACATCCACCTGACCCGCGCCCAAAGCCGCGTTGGCCAGCGCCGCCCGGATGACTCTTTGCTGGGACGGGCCGTTCGGCGCGGTCAGCCCGTTGCTGGCCCCGTCCTGGTTCACCGCACTCCCAGCGACTACCGCCAGCACCCGGTGCCCCCGCGAGCGCGCGTCCGAGAGCCGCTCCACCACCAGGACCCCGACGCCCTCACCCCACCCGGTGCCATCCGCAGCGTCGGCGAAAGCCTTGCACCGTCCGTCGGCGGCCAGGCCCCGCTGCCGCGAAAACTCGGTGAACGCAACCGGCGTGGCCATGACCGTCACCCCGCCCACGAGCGCCAGCGAGCAATCCCCGGCCCGCAGCGACTGCGCTGCCAGATGCAGGGCCACCAGCGAAGAAGAACACGCCGTATCCACGCTCACCGCCGGGCCTTCCAGCCCGAACGTGTACGCCACCCGGCCGGACGTGACGCTCGTTGCCCAGCCCGTCAGCAGGTGCCCCTCGAGCCCGTCCGCTTTTGCGTGCAGTCCGGCGGTGTACCCCGATGATGCAGTGCCCGCGAACACCCCAGCCGGGGTGCCGCGCAGTGTGGCCGGGTCGATCCCGGCATCTTCCAGCGCTTCCCAGCACGCCTCCAAAAGGAGCCGCTGCTGCGGATCCATCGCCAGCGCCTCACGCGGGCTGATCCCGAAGAACCCCGCGTCAAACCCCGCCGCATCCGAGAGGAACCCGCCCGCGCTGACATACGACGTCCCCGCATGATCCGGATCGGGGTCGACCAGCCCGTCAATGTCCCAGCCGCGATCGGCCGGGAACTCCCCGGTCGCGTCCTGGCCCGCCACCAGCAGCTCCCAGAAGTCCGCCGGACTGTGGACCCCGCCCGGGTAGCGGCAGCTCATTCCCACGATCGCCACCGGATCATCGTCAGGAGCAGGTACCACCGGGGACGGAGCCTCGATCCGCTCCTGCACGCCCAGCGCCGCTGCGCGCAGGTAGCCGGCCATCACCGCGGGGGTGGGGTAGTCGAAGACCAGCGTCGCGGGCAGCCGGAGCCCGGTGACCGCGCCGAGCCGGTTGCGCAGCTCGAGCGCGGTCAGCGAGTCGAAGCCAAGATCCTGGAACGCCCGGGCCGGCTCGATCTCGTCCGCGGAGGCATGCCCCAGCGCCGCCGCTGCTTCACGGCGGACCACCTCAAGAACAGCACTCCTCTGATCGGCCTCGGACATGCCGGCCAGGCGCCTGGTCAAGGCGGACGCCGTCTCGGCAGGTTCCGCGCTAACCTCCAGCACTCGCTGCACTTCGGGCAGGTCGCCGATCAGCGGGCTTGGCCGGGTGATGGTGAAGACGGGGGCGAACCGTTCCCAGTCGACGTCGGCGACGGTCAGCTGGGTGTCGCCGTGTTCTACCGCCTGGCGCATCGCGGCCACCGCCAGCTCGGGCGCCATCTCGCGTAGTCCGTACCGCTGCAGCTGTTCCCCGCCCGCGCCTTCGCCCATGCCCGCGCCGGCCCACAGGCCCCATGCGATGGACGTTGCGGCCTGGCCGCGGGCCCGGCGCTGCTGGGCGAGGGCGTCCAGGTATGCGTTCGCCGCGGCGTAGGCACCCTGACGGCCTCCCCAGACCGATGCCACCGCCGAGAACAGCACGAACGCGTCGAGTTCGGTGTCGGCAAGCAGCTCATCCAGGTACGCCGCACCTGCCGCCTTGCCACCCGCCACGGTGGCGAGCTCGCTGAGATCGGTCTCTGCCAGGCTCGTGGATTGCGGAACCCCGGCGGTGTGGATGATGGCGGTGAGGGGTGGGGTGGCGGTGGTGAGCTGGTGGATGAGGCGGGCGACGGCGTCGTGGTCGGCGCTGTCGCACGCGGCCAGGGTCACGCGGGCGCCGTAGCCCGGTAGCTCGGCGGCCAGGACGGCGGCGCCACGGGCGGCCGGGCCGCGGCGGGAGGTCAGCACGATGTGCTGCGCGCCGTCGCGCGCCAGCCAGCGCGCCACGTGCGCGGCCAGGCCACCGGTCCCGCCAGTGACCAGCACCGTGCCACGCGGCCGCCAGGTGCGCTTGGCCGGCCCGGCCAGCGGCGCCCTGGCCAGCCGCCGGGCAAACACACCGCTGCCCCGGATCGCAACCTGGTCCTCGCCGCCGGACAGTACTCCGCACAGCTGGGCCCCGGCACGCCGGTCCAGGACTGCGGGCAGATCGACCAGCCCGCCCCACCGGCCGGGATGCTCCAGCGCCGCCACCCGGCCCAGCCCCCACACTTGCGCCTGCGCCGCGCTGCCCAGCGGCTCACCGGCCCCTACCGACACCCCACCCGTCGTGGCCACCCACAACGGTGCCTCGATCCCGGCGTCACCCAGCGCCTGCACCAGCGCCAGCGTCGCCGCCAGCCCGCAGGACACCGACGGGTGATCCGGGCGGGGCCGCTCATCAACAGCCAGCAGCGACAGCACCCCAGCCGGCCCCTCGGCCGCGGCCTGCCGCACTGTCGCGGCCAGGTCCTGGCGGCTGGCCGACGCCGGGTCCGCCTCGGCAACCGTCACCACCGCGCCGTGCTCACCGAGTGCCGCGGCCACCCTGTCCCCCAGCCCGGAGCCGGCCTGGCCGGAGGCGGTCACCACCAGCCACGTCCCCGCCAGCCGCGCCGCGCACTCAGCCGCGGGCTGCCAGGTCACCTGGTAACGGCACCGGCTGGACTGCGACTGCTCGCGTTCGCGCCGCCGCCACGACGACAGCACCGGCAACACCTCGCCCAGCGCGCTGAGCTCCTGGTTCTGGTCCTGGCCGGCCTGCAGCGCCCCGGCTAGCGCGGCCAGATCCTGATCCTCAACCGCCGCCCAGAACCGCGCCTCGGCTGGACTGCCCACGCCATCGCCGGTGGGCGCTGGGTGTGCGGGCCAGTAGCGCTGGTGCTGGAAGGCGTAGGTGGGCAGGTCCACCCGCGACCGCGGCGGCGGGAAGAACCGCGCCCAGTCCACCGCCGTGCCCCGCACCCACACCTCAGCCATCGACGCCATCAGCCGGCCCAGGCTGCCATCACCGCGCCGCAGCGTCCCCGCCACCGTCACCGCACCCACGTCCGCGGCCGCCAGCGTGTCCTCAATCCCCGGCGACAGCACCGGATGCGCACTGACCTCAACGAACACCCGGTGCCCCGAGGAAGCCAGAACCTGCACCGCCCGCTCAAACTCCACCGGCTCCCGCAAGCTGCGATACCAGTACCCGGCCCCCGCCTGATCCGGCGCGATCAGTTCCCCAGTCACCGCCGACAGCCACGGCACCTCCCCCGCCGCCGGCGCGATGCCGTCCAGATCCCCGGCGATCTGCTCACGCAGCGACTCCACCTGCACCGAATGCGCAGCCACGTCAACCGGGACCTGCCAGGCCCACACCCCCTCATCCGCGCACTGAGCGATCAGCCCCGCCACCGCGTCCGCGTCACCAGAAACCACCACCGTGCGCGGCCCATTGACCGCCACCACCTCCAGCCGCCCCGGCCACCCCGCCAGCCGCTCCCGGACCTTGCCCGCCGGCTCCGGAACCGACACCATCGCACCCGGCCCCGACAGCGACCCCAAGGCCCGGCTGCGCGCCACCACCACCTTCGCGCCATCAGCCAGCGACAGCACCCCGGCCACAACCGCCGCCGCGATCTCGCCCTGCGAATGACCCACCACCGCATCGGGCGCCACTCCCGCCGCCTGCCACACCGCGGCCAGCGACACCATCACCGCCCACAACGCCGGCTGCACCACCTCCACCCGGCCCAGATCCGCGCCCCGCCCGCACACCGTGTCCACCAGCGGCCACCCCGTCAGCGGCTCCAGCACCCCGGCGCACTGCGCCAGCCGGCCCGCGAACACCGGGCACGACTGCGCCAGGCCCGCCGCCATCCCCGGCCACTGCGACCCCTGCCCGGGGAACACAAACACCACCTTCCCGCCGCCGCCCTCACCGCTGCCCGGTCACCACCCCCGCCACCGGCTCACCCGCCGCGACCGCCCCCAGCCCCGCCACCAGCTCGGCGCGCCCAGCCCCGCACACCACCGCCCGCTGCCCCAGCGCCGAACGGGTCACCGCCAGCGACCACCCCACATCACCCAGCCCCGCCCCATCCCCGGCGGCGTCAGCGAACCCAGCCAGCCGCCCCGCCTGCCCGCGCAGCCCCGCCGCCGACCGCCCCGACACCACCCACGGCACCACCGCAGCCCCACCCGACACCAGCAAGCCGCCAGGCTCACCAGCCGCAGCACCACCATCCCCGCCCGCAGCACTACCATCCCCGCCCGCGCCCGCACCCTCCAGCTCACCCGGAGCCTGCTCCAAGATCACATGCGCGTTAGTCCCGCTGATCCCAAAAGACGACACCGCCGCCCGCCGCGGTTCTTTGGTCTCCGGCCACGGCGCCGTTTCGGTGACCAGCTGCACCGCGCCGGCCGACCAGTCCACATGCGACGACGGCGCGTCCACGTGCAGTGTCGGCGGCACGACGCCGTGCCGCATCGCGGCCACCATCTTGATCACCCCGGCCACACCCGCCGCCGCCTGAGCGTGACCAATGTTCGACTTGACCGATCCGAGCAGCAAGGGACCACGCCCGGCGGCCCGTTCCTGCCCGTACGTCGCGATCAGCGCCTGCGCCTCGATCGGATCCCCCAGCGTCGTGCCCGTCCCATGCGCCTCCACCACATCGATCTGGCCCGCGCCGAGCCCCGCGCTGGCCAGCGCCTGGCGGATCACCCGCTGCTGCGACGGGCCGTTCGGCGCGGTCAGCCCGTTACTGGCCCCGTCCTGATTCACCGCACTGCCCGCGACCACCGCCAGCACCCGGTGCCCCCGCGAACGAGCATCCGACAGCCGCTCCACCACCAGCACGCCCACGCCTTCGGCCATGCCCGCACCGTCCGCCTCGTCCGCGAACGACTTGCACCGGCCGTCGGGCGCGAGTCCCTGCTGGGAGAACTCCGTGAACACCATGGGCGTGGACATCACCGTCACCCCGCCCACCAGCGCGAGTGAGCACTCCCCTGCCCGGAGCGACTGCGCCGCCAGATGCAGTGCCACCAGCGACGACGAGCACGCGGTGTCCACACTCACCGCCGGGCCCTCCAAACCCAGCGTGTACGCCACCCTGCCCGAGACGACACTCGCCGCGCTCCCCGTGGCCAGGTGCCCCTTCAGGCCCTCTGGCGCAGCCGCCGCCAGTGCGGCATAGCCCTGGCCGCTTGTCCCGGCGAACACCCCGGCCGGGGTGCCGCGCAGCGTGGCCGGGTCGATCCCTGCGTTCTCCAGTGCCTCCCAGCACGCCTCCAGCAGCAGCCGCTGCTGTGGATCCATCGCCAGCGCCTCACGCGGGCTGATCCCGAAAAACCCCGCATCAAACCCGGCCGCATCCGACAGGAACCCTCCCGCGCCGACCCGCGATGTTCCAGGATCACCCGGATCGGGATCGAGTAGCTCACCGATGTCCCAGCCACGGTCCGCCGGAAATCCTGAAACCGCGTCCGTACCCGCGGTGAGCAGCTTCCACAGATCGTCCGGGCCCTGGACCCCACCCGGGTAACGGCAGCTCATTCCCACGATCACGACCGGCTCATCGACGGCCGCCGCCGCCGAGGTCGCCACGATGTGCCCGGTGCCCGCCAGCTCTGCCCGCAGGTAGCCGGCCATTGCCGCAGGGGTGGGGTAGTCGAAGACCAGCGTCGCGGGCAGCCGCAGCCCGGTGATCGCGCCGAGCCGGTTGCGCAGCTCGAGCGCGGTCAGCGAGTCAAAGCCAAGGTCCTGGAACGCCCGGCCCGGATCGATCTCATCCGCCGTGGCGTGTCCCAGTACCGTGGCGGCCTCGCCGCGGACCAGATCGGCCAGCCGCCGGTCCTGCTCTGACGCTGTCATCCCAGCGAGCCGCCCCGCGAACGCCAGGGAACTCGGATCGGCTGCCTGAGCGCCCGCCTGGGCGGACAGCTCCCGGACTTCGGGCAGGTCGCTGATCAGCGGGCTTGGCCGGGCGATGGTGAACAGGGGAGCGAACCGTCCCCAGTCGACGTCGGCGACGGTCAGCTGGGTGTCGCCGTGTTCTACCGCCTGGCGCATCGCGGCGACCGCCAGATCCGGCGCCATCATCCGCATCCCGCCGCGCCGGACCCGTCGCTGGATCAGCTCGTCCTCGCCCATGCCTGCGCCGGCCCACAGGCCCCATGCGATGGAGGTCGCGACCTGGCCGCGGGTCCGGCGCTGCTGGGCGAGCGCGTCCAGGTATGCGTTCGCCGCCGCGTAATTGGCCTGAGCCACGTGGCCCAGCGTGCCCGCGACCGAGGAGAAGAGGACGAACGCCGAGAGGTCCATCTTGCTGGTCAGCTCGTCCAGGTTCCGCGCCGTATCCGCCTTCGCCCTCAGCGCGCCAGCAAGCTGCTCCATCGTCAGACCGTCGAGCACCCCGTCATCGAGCACCCCCGCGGTGTGGATGATGGCAGTGAGCGGTGGGGTCGTGGTGGTGAGCTGGTGCAGCAGCCGGGCGAGTGCGTCGTGGTCGGCGGTGTCGCAGACGGCCAGCGTGACATGGGGACCGTAGCCTGACAGTTCGGCGACCAGAGCGGCGATGCCGGGGGCGGCCGGGCCGCGGCGGGAGGTCAGCACGATGTGCTGAGCGCCGTCGCGGGCAAGCCAGCGGGCCACGTGGGCGGCCAGCCCGCCGGTTCCGCCGGTGACCAGCACCGTGCCGCCGGGCTGCCAGGTTTGCCGTTGCGGCCCGGTCAGCGGGGCCCGGGCCAGCCGCCGGACCAGCACGCCGCTGGCGCGGATCGCGACCTGGTCTTCGGCGCCGGCGGTGGCGGTGGCCAGCACCCCGCACAGCCGCGCCGCGGCACGCTGGTCCAAGACCGCCGGCAGGTCAACCAGCCCACCCCAGCGACGGGGGTGCTCGAGGGCTGCCACCCGGCCCAGCCCCCAGGCTTGCGCCTGCACCGCGCTGCCCAGCGGATCACTCGGCCCGGCCGACACCCCGCCAGAAGTAGTCACCCACAACGGTGCCTCCACACCGGCGTCACCCAGCGCCTGCACCAGCGCCACGGTCGCCGCCAGCCCGCACGACACCATGGGATATCCCGGGCACGGCCGCTCATCAAGCGCCAGCAGCGACACCACCCCAGCCAGCCCGCCACCAGCCGAAGCCAGGCCGCCGTCCGCCACGGCCTGCCCTACCGCCGCAGCCAGTTCCGCGCGGCTGACCTCGGCCGGGCCGGTCTCGGCGACCGTCACCTCCGCGCCGTGCTCACCCAGCGCCGCGACCACTTTGCCCGCCAGCCCCGTATCCGCCTGCCCGGAACCGGCCACGACCAGCCACGTTCCGGTAAGCCTGGCTGGCGGGTCGGCCACCGGCTGCCAGATCACGCAGTAACGCCACCGGCTGGACTGCGAGCGTTCGCGTTCGCGCCGCCGCCACGACGACAGCACTGGCAGCACCGCACCCAGCGCACCCAGCGGCGATCCCGGCCCCGCAGCCAGCACCTGGTCGCGGCCGGCTTGCAGGGTCCGGGCCAGCGCAGCCAGATTCTGGTCCTCCACCGCCGCCCAGAACGCCGACTCAGCCGCGCTGCCCGCGCCTGCCGCTGCCTCGGCCGCTGGCAGCGGGGGCCAGTAGCGCTGGTGCTGGAAGGCGTAGGTGGGCAGCTCCACCCGCGACCGCGGGGGCGGGAAGAACCGCGCCCAGTCCACCGCCGTGCCCCGCACCCACACCTCAGCCATCGACGCCATCAGCCGGCCCAGCCCGCCATCACCGCGCCGCAGCGTCCCCGCCACCGTCACCGCACCCACGTCCGCGGCCGCCAGCGTGTCCTCAATCCCCGGCGACAGCACCGGATGCGCACTGACCTCAACAAACACCCGGTGCCCCGAGGAAGCCAGAACCTGCACCGCGCGCTCAAACTCCACCGGCTCCCGCAAGCTGCGATACCAGTACCCCGGGCCGGCATCTCCCGCGACGGTGAACTCCCCGGTCACCGCCGACAGCCACGGCACCTGCCCGGGCATCGGCGTAATGCCGTCCAGATCCCCGACGACCCGCTCGCGAAGCGTCTCAACCTGAGCCGAATGCGCAGCCACGTCAACCGGGACCTGCCAGGCCCACACCCCCTGCTCAGCGCACTGCGCGATCAGCCCGGCCACCGCGTCAGCGTCACCGGACACCACCACCGTGCGCGGGCCGTTGACCGCCACGACCTCCAGCCGTCCGGACCAGTCCGTCAGCCGCTCGCGGACCTTGGCCGCCGGCTCCGGAATCAGCACCATCGCGCCAGGCCCGGCGAGTGATCGCAGGGCCTGGCTGCGGGCCAGCACGACCCGGGCCCCGTCGGCCAGCGACAGCACCCCGGCCACACACGCCGCGGCGATCTCGCCCTGCGAGTGGCCCACCACGGCGTCGGGGGTTACCCCCGCGGCCTGCCACACCGCGGCCAGCGACACCATCACCGCCCACAACGCCGGCTGCACCACCTCCACCCGGCCCAGATCCGCGCCCCGCCCGCACACGGTGTCCACCAGCGGCCACCCCGTCAGCGGATCCAGCACAGCAGCGCACTGCGCCAGACGCTCCGCGAACACCGGGCACGACTCCACCAGCCCCGCGGCCATCCCCGGCCACTGCGATCCCTGCCCGGGGAGCACAAACACCACCTTCCCCGCCCCCGCCACCTTCCCCCCACCCCCGCCGCCCTCGGTGCCGGGCACCACCCCCGCCGCTGGTTCCCCCGCCGCGACCGCACGCAGCCCGGCCAAAAGCTCATCCCGGCTGGTCCCGGTCACCACAGCTCGGTGCGTCAGCGCGGACCGGGTAGCCGCGAGCGACCAGCCCACGTCGGTCAGGCTCAGGTCCTGGCCACCGACACCGGCGAACCCGGCCAGCTGCCCCGCCTGCGCCCGCAGTCCTGCCGCCGACCTCGCCGACACCACCCACGGCACCACACGCCCCGCACCCGAAGCCAGCTCAGCCGCATCCTTCCCGGCCACGTCGCTGCCGGGCCCGGCGTCGCCGTCCTGATCCCGTTCAGTCCCGGCCGGGGCCTGCTCCAAGATCACATGCGCGTTGGTGCCGCTGATCCCGAACGACGAAACCCCGGCCCGCCGCGGCTCCCCCGTGTCCGGCCAGGGAACTGCTTCGGTGACCAGTTCCACAGCCCCGGCGGACCAGTCCACATGGGTTGAGGGAGTGTCGGCGTGCAAGGTGGGCGGCACGACGCCGTGCTGGATCGCGGCGATCATTTTGATCACCCCGACCACGCCCGCGGCCGCCTGGGCATGGCCGAGGTTCGACTTCACCGACCCCAGCAGCAGGGGTCCGCGGCCCGCGGCCCGTTCCTGCCCGTAGGTGGCGATCAGCGCCTGCGCCTCAATCGGATCCCCCAGCGTCGTTCCCGTCCCATGCGCCTCCACCACATCGACCTGGCCCGCGCCCAGCCCCGCGCTGGCCAGCGCCGCCCGGATCACCCGCTGCTGCGACGGCCCGTTCGGAGCGGTCAGCCCGTTACTCGCCCCGTCCTGATTCACCGCACTGCCCGCGACCACCGCCAGCACTCGGTGCCCGCGCGAACGCGCATCCGACAGCCGCTCCACCACCAGCACACCCACGCCCTCGGAGAAGCCAGTGCCATCGGCGGCATCCGCGAACGCCTTGCACCGGCCATCGGGTGCCAGATTCCGCTGCTGCGAGAACTCCGTGAAGACCATCGGCGTGGCCATCACCGTCACGCCGCTGGCCAGGGCCAGCGTGCACTCCCCTGCTCGCAGCGACTGGGCCGCCAGATGCAAGCTCACCAGCGACGACGAGCACGCCGTGTCCACGCTGACCGCCGGGCCCTCCAGACCCAGCACGTAGGCGACCCGGCCCGACACCACGCTGTAGGCTGTGCCGGTGAAGTCCGCCAGGTTCCCCCCCGCCGCCTGAAGGGGCACCGAATAGTCGCTGTAGCCGATACCGGCGAACACCCCGGCGGGCGTGCCGCGCAGCGTGGCCGGGTCGATCCCGGCATCCTCCAGCGCCTCCCAGCACGCCTCCAGCAGCAGCCGCTGCTGCGGATCCATCGCCAGCGCCTCACGTGGGCTGATCCCGAAAAACCCCGCATCAAACCCCGCCGCATCAGCCAAAAACCCGCCACGACTCGTATAACTCTTGCCCGCCACACCAGGCTCGGGATCAAACAGCTCGTCGATGTCCCAGCCCCGGTCCGCCGGAAGCCCGCCGATCGCGTCCCGGCCGGCCGCCACCAGCTCCCAGAACTGCTGCGGTGATCCCACGCCACCGGGGAGCCGGCAGCTCATCCCGACGATCACCACCGGGTCGTCGCTGGCTAGCACCGCGGTAGCGGCCAGGGCTCCCGTGTCCGCCGCGTGCTGCCCGAATAGCTCCGGGACCAGGAACCCCGCAAGCGCGGCTGGCGTCGGGTAGTCGAAGATCAGCGTCGCCGGCAGCCGCAGCCCGGTGGCCGTGCCGAGCCGGTTGCGCAGCTCGAGCGCGGTGAGCGAGTCAAAGCCAAGATCCTTGAACGTCTGGCCGGGATCGGCGGCGCCCGGATCAGCGAAACCAAGCACCGTCGCCACCTGGGCCCGCACGAGGTCGAGCACCGCGGTCTGCCGCTCCGCGGCGGTCAGGACAGCCAGCCGGGCACTCAGCGCGTCTTCTCGTCCGGCCGGATGAGTGGCCGCCGGGCGCATCGGCGCTTGCATCAGGCCAGCCAGCAACGGGGGCACTGTCCCGGCCCACCTCCGCACCGCCGCGGCATCGAGCCGCGCCGGGACCAGGACGGGCTCCCCACACGCCATCGCCGCGTCGAACAGGCTCAGGCCTTCCGCGGCGGCCAGTCCCCGCACTCCCTGACGGGCCATTCGTTCGGCGTTCGCCTGACCCACCATTTCGCTGGCCTGCTCCCACAGGCCCCAGGCCAGCGACAGCGCCGAAAGACCTCGTCCCGCGCGGAATCGGGCCAGCGCATCCAGGAAGCTGCTCGCCGCGGCGTAATTGCCCTGCCCAGGACCGCCGAGCGTGCCAGCGACCGAGGAGAACAACACGAACAGCGACAGGTCGAGATCCTGGGTCAGCTCATGCAGATGCCATGCCCCGTCCGCCTTCGGCGCCAGCACCGCATCCACTCGGCGCGGGGTCAGCGACCCGACCACACCGTCATCAAGCACGCCAGCGGCGTGCACCACGCCGGTCAGCGGATGCTGTGCCGGGATCGCGGCCAGCAATTGCCGCACAGCCCGGCGGTCACCGAAGTCGCACGTCGCCACCATGACCTGAGCGCCGAGGCATGCCAGGTCTGCGGCCAGCGCGGCGGCGCCGGCACCGTCGATGCCATGGCGCGAGGCCAGCACCAGGTGCCGGACTCCGTACGCGGTCACCAGGTGCCGGGACAGCAGGCTGCCGAGCGCTCCGGTTCCGCCGGTCACCAGCACGGTGCCGTCCGCTTTCAGCGGCTGGGGAATGGTCAGCACGATCTTGCCGGTGTGCCGTGCCTGGCTCATGAACCGCAGCGCCTCCCGCGCGCGGCGCACATCCCAGACGGCGTGCGGCAACGGCGCCAGAACTCCCTGAGCGAACAGTTCTCCGAGCTCGGCCAGCATCTCAGCGATGCGGTCCGGGTCAACTACCAGCACGTCGAACGCTTGGTAGCTGGTGCCCGGGTGGGCCGCGGCCATCTGCTGCGGGTCGCGGATGTCGGTCTTGCCCAGCTCGATGAACCGGCCTTCCGGCGCGAGCAGGCGCAGCGAGGCATCGACAAAGTCCCCGCGCAGGCAATCGAGCACCACATCCACGCCGCGGCCGCCGGTTGCGGCCCGGAATGCCTGCTCGAAATCGAGCGTGCGCGACGACGCGATGTGAGCCGGGTCCAGGCCTGCGCTGGCGAGCACGTCCCACTTGCCAGGGCTTGCGGTCGCATACACTTCCGCGCCCAGATGGCGGGCGATCTGCACCGCGGCCATGCCCACGCCGCCCGCGGCGGCGTGGATCAGCACCGACTGTCCAGCCCGCAGCCCGGCCAGGTCGACCAGCCCGTAATAGGCGGTCAGGAACGTCACGGGGACCGTCGCCGCCTCAGCGAACGACCATCTGCCCGGGATTCTGGCCAGCATCCGGTGGTCGGTCACTGCCACCGGCCCGAACGCCCCGCCCGGGAACACGCCGCCCATCACCGCGTCGCCCACGGCCAGGTCGCTCACCCCCGGCCCGGTCTCGGCGACCAGGCCGGCGGCCTCCACGCCCAGATTCCGGCCGTCGCCGGGCCCGAGGCCTAGTGCCACGAAAACGTCGAGGAGGTTGACCCCCGCAGCCCGGACGGCAACCCGTACCTCTCCGTCGGCCAGCGGCCGCAACTGATCATCGGCTTCGGCCAGCGTCAGGTTCTCCACCGTGCCGCGCTGGGTGACATCGAGCCGCCACGCGGCCGACCCACCCGGAACGGTCAAGGCTCCGCTCTGCGGGGCACGGACCATCCGCGGCACCCGCAGTTCTCGCTTGCGTACGGCGAATCGCGGCTCACCGAGCGCAAGCCCGGCTTGGATCAGCGCCAGAGACGCTCCATCCAGGCTGGCGTCCACGTCCGCGAGCACCACCTGCCCTGGGCTTTCCGACTGAACCGATCCCACCAAGCCCCACACGGCCGCGCCGGCCAGGTCGGTGACCTCGTCACCGACTCCCGCGGCCACCGCGCCCTGGGTCACCACCACCAGGCGCGAGCGGGCGAACCGGTCGTCGGCCAGCCACTGCTGGACCACGCTCAGGACGTGGTGCACGGCCGCCCGCACACCTTCGGGGACCGGGCCGGCCGCCCGCGCGGACGCCGCGACTACGACGTCCGGTATCTGGTCCAGCGCAGCCAGCCCGGCCTCGCCCAACAGCACCACGGCCGGATCAGCGCCGTCGGCTGCCGGGACTACCTCGGCCGCATCCCACTCCACCTGGAACAGCCAGTCCCGCCCACCGCCGGCAGCCAGCGTCCTGAGGTCAACCGGACGCGAGACTAGGGAACCTACCGATGCCACCGGGAGCCCGGCCGTATCCGCCAGGGCCAGCGACACGCCATCACCGGCCCGGGCCAGCCGCACCCGCAGCCTGGACGCCCCGGCGGCGTGGAGTTCCACCCCGGACCAGGCGAACGGCAGCGGCGGTCCATCTTCGCCGCCAGGCTCCATGAACGGCCCCAGGCCGATCGCGTGCAACGCCGCATCGAGCAGCGCCGGATGCAGCCCGAAGGACTCCGGGGCCATCCCGTCGCGCAGCGCGACCTCGGCGAACACTTCATCTCTGCGCCGCCACGCCGCGACCAGCCCGCGGAATGCCGGCCCGTACGCCACGCCCCGCCCGGCCAGGGCGTGATACCACCCGTCGAGGCCGACCGCTTCGGCGCCCGGCGGCGGCCACTGGGCCAGGTCAAACGATGGCGCCGCAGCACCAGGGGCCAGGGTCCCGGTAGCGTTCCTGGTCCACGCGGCCCCGTCTCCCGCGGCCTCACGCCGCGAGTGAACGCTCACGGCCCGGCGGCCGGCCCCATCGGGCGCGCCGACTCCCAGCTGAACCTGGACGCCGCCGTGCTCTGGGATGGTCAGCGGCGACTGGAGGACCAGCTCCTCAAGCAAGCCCGCGCCGACCTTGTCGCCCGCGCGGATCGCCAGATCCACGAACGCCGCACCGGGCAGCAGCACGATCCCGGCGACCTGATGGTCGGCCAGCCACGGATGGGCGGCCAGCGACAGCCGTCCGGTCAGTACCACCCCGCCCGACTCGGGCAGTTCCACCGTCGCGCCCAGCAGCGGATGCCCGGCCGCCGCCTGGCCGAGGCCGGCCGGATCGCCGGTGGGCGCTGGGTGTGCGGGCCAGTAGCGCTGGTGCTGGAAGGCGTAGGTGGGCAGGTCCACCCGCGACCGCGGCGGCGGGAAGAACCGCGCCCAGTCCACCGCCGTGCCCCGCACCCACACCTCAGCCATCGACGCCATCAGCCGGCCCAGGCTGCCATCACCGCGCCGCAGCGTCCCCGCCACCGTCACCGCACCCACGTCCGCGGCCGCCAGCGTGTCCTCAATCCCCGG
Organism: uncultured Actinomycetota bacterium; assembly: GCA_963778075.1. GTDB lineage: Bacteria > Actinomycetota > Actinomycetes > Streptosporangiales > Streptosporangiaceae > JASHPR01. Next base: position 99,789 of record CAVZTJ010000005.1, read on the forward strand.
CGACAGCACCGGATGCGCACTGACCTCAACGAACACCCGGTGCCCCGAGGAAGCCAGAACCTGCACCGCCCGCTCAAACTCCACCGGCTCCCGCAAGCTGCGATACCAGTACCCGGCCCCCGCCTGATCCGGCGCGATCAGTTCCCCAGTCACCGCCGACAGCCACGGCACCTCCCCCGCCGCCGGCGCGATGCCGTCCAGATCCCCGGCGATCTGCTCACGCAGCGACTCCACCTGCACCGAATGCGCAGCCACGTCAACCGGGACCTGCCAGGCCCACACCCCCTCATCCGCGCACTGAGCGATCAGCCCCGCCACCGCGTCCGCGTCACCAGAAACCACCACCGTGCGCGGCCCATTGACCGCCACCACCTCCAGCCGCCCCGGCCACCCCGCCAGCCGCTCCCGGACCTTGCCCGCCGGCTCCGGAACCGACACCATCGCACCCGGCCCCGACAGCGACCCCAAGGCCCGGCTGCGCGCCACCACCACCTTCGCGCCATCAGCCAGCGACAGCACCCCGGCCACAACCGCCGCCGCGATCTCGCCCTGCGAATGACCCACCACCGCATCGGGCGCCACTCCCGCCGCCTGCCACACCGCGGCCAGCGACACCATCACCGCCCACAACGCCGGCTGCACCACCTCCACCCGGCCCAGATCCGCGCCCCGCCCGCACACCGTGTCCACCAGCGGCCACCCCGTCAGCGGCTCCAGCACCCCGGCGCACTGCGCCAGCCGGCCCGCGAACACCGGGCACGACTGCGCCAGGCCCGCCGCCATCCCCGGCCACTGCGACCCCTGCCCGGGGAACACAAACACCACCTTCCCGCCGCCGCCCTCACCGTTCCCGGTCACCACCCCCGCCACCGGCTCACCCGCCGCGACCGCCCCCAGCCCCGCCACCAGCTCGGCGCGCCCAGCCCCGCACACCACCGCCCGCTGCCCCAGCGCCGAACGGGTCACCGCCAGCGACCACCCCACATCACCCAGCCCCGCCCCATCCCCGGCGGCGTCAGCGAACCCAGCCAGCCGCCCCGCCTGCCCGCGCAGCCCCGCCGCCGACCGCCCCGACACCACCCACGGCACCACCGCAGCCCCACCCGACACCAGCAAGCCGCCAGGCTCACCAGCCGCAGCACCACCATCCCCGCCCGCAGCACTACCATCCCCGCCCGCGCCCGCACCCTCCAGCTCACCCGGAGCCTGCTCCAAGATCACATGCGCGTTAGTCCCGCTGATCCCAAAAGACGACACCGCCGCCCGCCGCGGTTCTTTGGTCTCCGGCCACGGCGCCGTTTCGGTGACCAGCTGCACCGCGCCGGCCGACCAGTCCACATGCGACGACGGCGCGTCCACGTGCAGTGTCGGCGGCACGACGCCGTGCCGCATCGCGGCCACCATCTTGATCACCCCGGCCACACCCGCCGCCGCCTGAGCGTGACCAATGTTCGACTTGACCGATCCGAGCAGCAAGGGACCACGCCCGGCGGCCCGTTCCTGCCCGTACGTCGCGATCAGCGCCTGCGCCTCGATCGGATCCCCCAGCGTCGTGCCCGTCCCATGCGCCTCCACCACATCGATCTGGCCCGCGCCGAGCCCCGCGCTGGCCAGCGCCTGGCGGATCACCCGCTGCTGCGACGGGCCGTTCGGCGCGGTCAGCCCGTTACTGGCCCCGTCCTGATTCACCGCACTGCCCGCGACCACCGCCAGCACCCGGTGCCCCCGCGAACGAGCATCCGACAGCCGCTCCACCACCAGCACACCGACGCCCTCGCCCCAGCCCGTCCCGTCCGCGGCATCGGCGAACGCCTTGCAGCGCCCATCGGCGGCAAGCCCTCGCTGCCGCGAAAAGTCAACGAACATGTTGGGAGTCGCCATCACCGTGACCCCGCCGACCAGCGCCAGCGAGCACTCCCCAGCCCGCAGCGACTGGCGGGCCAGATGCAGCGCCACCAGCGACGACGAACACGCTGTGTCGACCGTCACCGCCGGGCCTTCAAGTCCGAGGGTGTAGGCGATGCGGCCCGACGCCACGCCCCCGGAACCGCCTGTCTCCAGGTAGCCCTCCGCGTCCGCAGCCAAGCCGGCGCCGCGCAGCTCGTAGTCGTGGTAAATAAGCCCGGCAAACACGCCCGCCTGGCTCCCGTGCAGGGTCCTGGGGTCGATACCGGCGTCCTCAAGGGCCTCCCAGGAGACTTCGAGCAGCAGTCGCTGCTGCGGGTCCATCGCGAGGGCCTCACGCGGGCTGATACCGAAGAACTCCGCATCGAAATCGGCCGCATCATGCAGGAAACCACCGCAGCGCGCGTACGACGTCCCGGGCTTATCCGGATCCGGGTCAAACAGCCCGTCAATGTCCCAGCCGCGGTCACTGGGGAATTCGGAAATAGCTTCCCCGCCCGTGGCGACCAGGTCCCAGAACTGCTGTGGAGAATCCGCACCACCGGGAAACCGGCAGCCCATTCCCACGATCACAACCGGCTCCTGGGTGCGTTCTTCCACCTCACGCAGGCGTCGGCGAGTCTGGCGCAGGTTAGCGGTTACCAGTTTCAGGTAATCGCGAAGCTCATCCTCATTCGCCATGTGGAATCACCACTCCTGGGCGGAGCAGGCCCGCGCCCGCCCGCACGGAAATCAGGTAATCAGAGATCTTCTTGATGATCTCCGCAGGCTGGTCGTTGAGATAGAAATGGCCGCCGGGATAGACGGCCATGGAAAATTCGCGGGTCGTGTGCTGCGCCCAATCCTCGACCTCGTCCTTGGTGGTCAGCGGATCATCTTCCCCGGCGAGGGCCAGGATGGGGCAGGATAGCTTCGGCCCAGGCTGATAACGATAGGTTTCTATTGCCTTGTAGTCGCTGCAGGTGGGCGGCAAAATCATTTCCGCCAATTCCTGATCATCAAGCAGCGCAGCGTCTGTCCCGCTCAGGCGGCGCATTTCGGCGGCGATGGCGTCGTTGCCACCCAGGTGCACGGTTTCCGTCCGGAGCGTTGAGGGCCCCCGCCTGCCGGAGACAATCAGGGCAAGAAGCGTCATCCGCGCCTTGCGCTCGAGCCTGCGGGCCACTTCGAAGGCCACAATGGCTCCCATGCTGTGACCGAAGAGGGCGACCGGGTTCGTGCACCACGGAAGGACGGCGTCGAAACCTCTGTCGGCGAGCTCGCCGATGTCCTCAATACTCTTTTCGGTACGCCGGTCCTGCCGACCTGGGTACTGGAGCGCTAGAACCTCTATATCAGGTGAGAGAGCAGCTGAGACCGGATAGAAGTAGCTTGCCGAACCGCCCGCGTGCGGGCAGCATATTAGACGAATATCTGCAGTTGCGGAAGGATGAGACCGCCGCACCCATTCACCGCCCGATTCTGGCATATTTATTCCAGCCTCCATAGAGCTTCGAAGCAAAGATTGGCAGGGTCTCAGAACATCGCGTCCAGCCATCCGTTGACGATTCGCGCCGTAATATCGGCATGCTCTCCCACGATTGCAAAGTGATTTCCTGGAACGTCGGCAACGGTTACGTTGCTCGAGCGATCCCAGGAGACCTCCAGGTCACCAAGCCCTGGCGATCCGATTACCGAGTCCTGAGCACGGACCAGCAGAGTAGGAACGCTAATCTCATCCAGATGCTGCCAGTCCAGCGAAAGGTAATGCGCCATTGCGGTCAGCCATGCACCGTCCTCGTGAGCATCCAGCCGTTCATTCTGGGCGAGTATTTCACCGATAAAGCTGGACTGGGCATCGTAAAGAAGCTCCATCCTCTCGGGAGAGTATGTGTCCAGGAGAATTACTCCTGCGGGAGGAATGCTGATACTTTCCATATGTGCCGCCACAGCGTGCGCGATTAGCCCGCCTGAAGAGTGCCCGGCAAGCACGAAGGGGAGTCCGTTCCCAGCTCTGGCAAGATTTTCAGCCTGCACGGTGGCCAGGGCTTCGACCGTAGCTGGCAAAGGCTCTCCACCGGCAAATCCGGGCGTGATGAGAGCAGATACCTTCCGAATCCCGCGGAATCCGTCGGCGAAGCGCGCGTATTCATGTGCGCCAGACCTCCCTGCGAACGAAGCCAGGCAAATCAGGCTGGGCGTTGCCGCGCCCTCGCTGATCGGCACTGGATCCGGCATGCTGTCAAGGTCTGCTTGACTCGCGAATGTCGGCCGGAATCTCGCGAGGCCGTTGAGAAGATCCATGATCTCGCGCACCTTGCCGTTACGGAAAGCTTGCTGATATAGGCCGCCAAGAGAGCGCGTTGGCGCTGCGCCGACCGAGGCAACGTAGGTGTTCCGGCCCGGCCGTGTTTCCTCGCCGTTTTGCTTGCCAGGGACGGAGATCTGCTCGCATAGCTGCTGCGCGAGGGCCCCGGGCGTTGGATGATCGAAGACAGCCGCAGCGGGAAGCCTCAATCCCGTGGCGGCGCTGAGACGGTTGCGCAACTCGACCGCGGTCAGCGAGTCGAACCCCAGTTGCAGGAACGTCGACGCCGCCTCGACCGCCTCTGCCGAACTGTGGCCCAGCACCGCGGCTGCCTCACCGCGAACCATCTCCAGTACCGCCCACTCGCGCTCAGCGTCTGGCATCGCAGCCAGCCGTTCTGCGAGCTTCGGCCCGTCCCCGGCGCCAATTGCATTCCTTCTGCGGACAGGCACCCTGACGAGTTCAGATGGCAGCGGGGGAACTGCCTCCGCCCATATGCGCAACACCGCGGCATCCAGCCCACCTGGCCCGGTTAGCGCCGCGGCGGGGCGAACGGCCAGCGAAGCCACCGAGACGACCGGGGCACCCGCCGGATCGGCCGCCTGCAGGCAGGCCGAGTCCGGGCCGGTAGGGATGACCCGGACTCGCAGCGCGGTGGCGCCCGCGGCGTGCAGCGCTACCCCGGACCAGGCGAACGGGATCACGGGGTCCTGGTCGTTGTCGGCCTCGGCCGCCGATCGCAGCGCCATGGCCTGCAGCGCCGCATCCAGCAGCGCGGGATGCAGGGCGAACGACTCCGCGGCCACCCCGCGCGGCAGCGCCACCTCGGCGAAGACTTCCTGGTCGCGCCGCCAGGCCGCCACCAGCCCGCGAAATGCAGGACCGTACTCCATGCCCCGCTGGGCCAGCGCTTCGTACCGGCCGTCCAGGCCGACCGCCTGGGCACCTGGTGGTGGCCACTGGGCCAGGTCAAACGATGGCTCCACCCCGGTCAGGACCAGCGTTCCGGTTGCATGCTCAGCCCACGGCTCATCGGGCCCGGTGGTCTCCCGGCGTGAATACACGTGGAGTGGTCTACGGCCAGACTCGTCGGCAGCGCGGACGGCCAGCTGCACCTGGACACCGCCACGAGCGGGGATGACCAGCGGCGTTTTGAGCACCAGTTCTTCCACCTGGCGGCACCCGGTCTCGTCAGCCGCCCGTACCGCCAGCTCGGCGAACGCCGCCCCCGGCAGCAGCACGGTCCCGGCGACCTTGTGGCCGACCAGCCAGGGATGGGTGGCCAGCGACAACCGCCCGGTCAGCACCACCCCGCCGGTCCCGGGCAGCTCGACCGCCGCGCCCAGCAGCGGATGCCCCGCGGCCGCCTGGCCCAGCCCGGCCGGGTCCCCGGTGACCGCCGGCCGTCCGGGCCAGTACCGCTGCCGCTGGAACGCGTAGGTGGGCAGGTCCACCCGATTGCGCTGGCCGGGGAACCACCGCGACCAGTCCACACCGCCGCCGGCCACCCATACCTGCGCCAGCGAGACGGCGAGCCGGTCCAGCCCGCCGTCATCACGGCGCAGCGTCCCGGTCACCACCGCACCGGGGGTGGCGCCGGTACCGGTGAGGGTGTCTTCGATCGCGGGAGTCAGCACCGGATGCGGGCTGATCTCAATGAAAACCCGGTGCCCTGAGGAAGCCAGGGTCTGCACGCCGCGGTGGAACTGCACTGGCTCCCGCAGGCTGCGGTACCAGTACCCGCCATCCATCACCGCGCCGTCGACCACCTGCCCATCGGCCCCCGACACCACCGTGACCGTGCCCGGCTGCGCGCTGATACCGGCCAGTGCGTCCTCAACCCGGCCGCGGACCGCCTCAATGGCCGGGGAATGCGAGGCGTAATCCACCTCCACCCGCCGCGCCCGCACCCCGTCGCGCTCACACGCGCTGGCCAGCTCATCCAGGGCCCGCCCATCACCGGAGACCACGACCTGGGCCGGGCCGTTCACCGCCGCGATGTGAACCCGCCCCGCCCAGTCGCTCAGGCGGCGGGAGACCGCACCGGCCGGCTCGGCGAGCGACAACATCCCGCCGGACCCCGCCAGCTGGGCCAGGGCCTGGCTGCGCAGCGCGACCACCTTCGCGCCATTGGCCAGCGACAGCACCCCCGCCACGCACGCCGCGGCGATCTCACCCTGCGAATGACCGACCACCGCATCGGGGGTTACTCCGGCGGCCTGCCACACCGCCGCCAGCGACACCATCACCGCCCACAACGCTGGCTGCACCACCTCCACCCGATCCAGGGTCGCGCCCCGCCCGCAGACGGTGTCCACCAGCGGCCACCCCGTCAGCGGATCCAGCACAGCCGCGCACTGCGCCAGACGCTCCGCGAACACCGGGCACGACTGCGCCAGCCCCGCGGCCATCCCCGGCCACTGCGGTCCCTGCCCCGGAAACACAAACACGACCTTGCCGGCGCCGGCTGCGCCGCTCACTGCCCCCGCCGCCGGCTCACCCGCCGCAACCGCGGCTAGGCCGGCCAGCAGCTCGTCGCGGCTGGTCCCGGTCACCACCGCCCGATGGGCCAGCGCTGAGCGGTTCACCGCCAGCGACCACCCCACATCCACCAGCCCCGCATCAGCAACGGCGGCGAACTCGGCCAGCCGCCCCGCCTGAGCCCGCAACCCCGCCGCCGACCGGGCCGACACCACCCACGGCACCACCGGCACCGCTTCCGCCACCACCAGGCCGCCATGCTCACCAGCGGCAACGCTGCTTCTGCCCTGATCCCGTTCGCTCTCGGCCGGAGCTTGCTCGAGAATGACGTGGGCGTTGGTGCCGCTGACACCGAACGACGAAACCCCGGCCCGCCGCGGCTCGCCGGTGTCCGGCCAGGGAACTGCCTCGGTGACCAGTTCGACCGCGCCGGCCGACCAGTCGACGTGGGTTGAGGGAGCGTCTACGTGCAGCGTTGGCGGCACGGTCCCATGCCGCATCGCAGCCACCATCTTGATGACTCCGGCCACACCGGCCGCCGCCTGGGTATGGCCTATGTTCGACTTCACCGACCCCAGCAGCAAGGGTCCCCGCCCGGCGTCCCGTTCCTGCCCGTAGGTCGCGATCAGCGCCTGCGCCTCGATCGGATCCCCCAGCGTGGTCCCGGTGCCGTGTGCCTCGACCACATCGACCTGACCCGCGCCCAGCCCCGCGCTGGCCAGCGCCTGACGGATTACCCGCTGCTGCGACGGCCCGTTCGGCGCCGTCAGCCCGTTGCTTGCGCCGTCCTGGTTCACCGCGCTTCCGGCCACCGTCGCCAGCACCTGGTGCCCCCGCGCCCGGGCATCTGACAGCCGCTCCACGACAAGCACGCCGACGCCCTCGCCCCAGCCTGTGCCATCCGCGGCATCCGCGAATGACTTGCACCGCCCGTCTGGCGCCAGCGCCCGCTGCCGGGAAAACTCCGTGAAGATCACCGGCGTGGCCATGACCGTGACACCGCCAACCAGCGCCAGCGAGCACTCCCCGGCCCGCAGCGACTGCGCCGCCAGATGCAACGCCACCAGTGACGACGAACACGCCGTATCGACCGTCACCGCCGGGCCTTCCAGCCCGAACGTGTACGCCACCCGGCCCGACACGACGCTGTTGGCCGTGCCCGTGATCGCGAAGCCGGCCAGATCCTCCGCGGTCGCCTGCAACGGCGCCGCGTAGTCGTTGTACATGATCCCGGCGAACACCCCGGCCGGGGTGCCGCGCAGCGTGGCGGGGTCGATCCCGGCATCCTCCAGTGCGGCCCAGCACGCCTCCAAAAGCAGCCGCTGCTGCGGATCCATCGCCAGCGCCTCACGGGGGCTGATCCCGAAAAACCCGGCGTCAAACCCCGCGGCGTCAGCCACGAACGCGCCACGAGCCGTGTAGCTCTTTCCCGTCAGACCGGGCTCGGGGTCGTACAGGCCCGCCACATCCCAGCCCCGGTCCTCCGGGAACTGCGCGACGGCGTCCCGGCCGCCGGCCATCAGATCCCAGAACGCCTGCAGGGACTCGGCGCCGGGGAACCGGCAGCTCATCCCCACGATCACCACCGGGTCAGCACCGGCGGACACCGCTACCGGCACCACCGGCCGGCCCGCGGCGGCCGGGCTGCCAGGCAGCCTCGACAGCACGTACCCGCTCAGTGCCTCCGGCGTCGGGTAATCAAACACCGCCGTGGCCGGCAACCGCAGCCCGGTCGCCGCGCCCAGCCGGTTCCGCAGCTCCACCGCGGTCAGCGAGTCAAACCCGAGATCCCGGAACGCCCGATCCGGCTCGACCGCTTGCGGCGATGCATGCCCCAAGGTCACGGCGACGTGCCCACGGACCAAATCCAGCACTGCCGCGGCCCGATCGGCATCACTCAGGCCGGCCAGCCGCGCGGCCAGCCCGCCGTCACCGGCCGCCACATCAGCGGCAGCCCGGCGACCCCGGCGGTGCACCAGGCCCGACAGCAGCGGGGGAACGGTCTCGCTGCGGGCCAGCCACGCGGTGTCCAACCGGGCCGCGACAAGAGCCGGCTCTCCGCAGGCCAGCCCGGCATCCAGCAGGTCCAGCCCCTCGGCCGCTGACAGGCCGCGCATCCCCTGCCGACTTACCCGGACCGCGTTGGCCTCGCCCACCATCTCGCTGTATTCCGACCACAGTCCCCAGGCCAGCGAGGTTCCGGCCAACCCTCGCTCGTGCCGGTAACGGGCCAGGGCATCCAGGAACGTACTCGCGGCGGCGTAGTTGCCCTGCCCAGGGCTGCCCAGCACCCCCGCCGCCGAGGAATACAGCACAAAGATCCCCAGCCGCAGGTCCTGGGTCAGCTCATGCAGATACCACGCCGCATCCGCCTTCGCCGCCAGCACCGCATCCACCTGCTCTGGCGTCAGCGACCCGACCAGGGCGTCATCGAGCACCCCCGCCGTGTGCACCACGCCCGTCAGCGCATGCTCCGCTGGGATGCTCGCCAGCAGGCCCTCGAGCGCTTGCCGCTTGCCCACATCACACGCCGCGACGGTGACGTGGGCACCGCGCCCGGCCAGGTCGGCGGCGAGTGCCGCGGCATCCGGCGCCGCGCTGCCCCGCCGTGAGACCAGGATCAGGTGCCGGACGCGGTGAGCGGTGACCAGGTGACGGGCGGTCAGCCCGCCCAGCGCCCCGGTTCCACCGGTCACCAGCACACTTCCCTCCGGTGCCAGCGGCATCGGCTCGTGGCCGGGTTCTGCTCGTGCCGTCCGGGCCAGCCGCGGGATCAGCACCTGCCCGCCGCGTATCGCCAGCCGTGACTCACCATCCGCGGCCGCTGCGGCGATCAGCGCCAGCGCACGCTCATCGAGCGTGGCATCGGTATCGGCGAGCACTATCTGCCCGGGATGCTCGGCCTGCGCCGAGGCGGCCAGGCCCCACACCGCGGCGCCGGCCAGGTCAGCCACCGACTCACCGGGCCTTACGGCCACCGCGCCGCGCGTCACGATCACCAGCTGAGAAGCGGCGAACCGGTCGTCGGCCACCCACGCCTGCACCAGGTCCAGCGCCTCATCCACCGCGGCACGCACCGCTGCCGGGACCGGGCCCTCCGGGGCGGGACACGCGGCCACCACTACCGCGGGAACCTCTTGCAGGCCGGCCAGGCCGCCATCTCCCAAAACAACGACCTCAGACCCTGCGCCGCGCGGCGTCCCAGCCACCTCCTGGGGTCGCCAGCCAACGGAGAACAGCCACTGCTGCCCGCCACTGCCAGCGGTCAGGGCGGCGGGGTCGGCCGGGCGGATGGCCAGGGATTCCACCAAAGCGACCGGCATCCCGGCCGGGTCGGCCAGCTGTACCGCGATCCCGCCGGCGGCCGGGGCCAGCCGTACGCGCACCGCGGCTGCCCCCGCCGCGTGCAGCGCCACCCCGGTGAACGCGAACGGCAGCACCGGGCCATCACCGTCATCGTGGGTGAACGATCCCAGCCCGATCGCGTGCAGGGCCGCGTCCAGCAGCGCCGGGTGCAGCCCGTAACTGCCAGCGGGCACGGCTTCGGGCAGCGCGGCTTCGGCGAACACTTCCTGCCCGCGCCGCCACGCCGCCACCAGACCCCGGAACGCCGGGCCGTAACCCAGCCCCCGCGCCGCCAGCACGTCATACATCCCGGCCACATCCACCGGCTCAGCGCCCGGCGGCGGCCACGCCACCAGGTCGAACGAGGGCACCGGCGGCCGTCCGGCGGCCAAAGTCCCGGCCGCGTGCAGGGTCCATGGCTCACCGGCGCCGGCGTCGTCACGGCGCGAGTGCACCTCCACTGACCGGCGGCCGTCATCACCCGGACCGGCCACGCTGACCCGCATCTGCACCCCGCCATGCGCCGGAAGGACCAGCGGGGCCTGCAAAACCAGTTCCTCAACCAGCCCGCACCCAGCCTCGTCGGCGGCACGGACCACCAGCTCGGCGAACGCCGCCCCCGGCAGCAGCACGGTCCCCGCGACCTGATGATCGGCCAGCCAGGGGTGGGTGGCCAGCGACACCCGCCCGGTCAGCACCACCCCACCCGACTCCGGCAGCTCCACCGCCGCGCCCAGCAGCGGATGCCCCGCCGCCACCAGCCCCAGACCCGCGGGATCCCCGCCCACCGCCGGGCGGCCCGGCCAGTACCGCTGCCGCTGGAACGCATACGTCGGCAAATCAACCCGCTGCTGTGAGCCCGGGAACCACCGCGACCAGTCCACCCCGCCGCCGGCCACCCACACCTGCGCCAGCGACGCCGCGAGCCGGCCCGGCCCGCCGTCATCACGGCGCAGCGTCCCGGTCACCACCACCCCGCCGGTGCCCGCACCCGCGTCCGCGCCGGTGCCCGCACCCCCACTCACGCTCGTGCCCGCACCACTCCCCGCGCCCCCATCCACACCACTGCGCGCGCCGGTGCTGGTGAGGGTGTCTTCGATCGCGGGGGTCAGCACCGGGTGCGGGCTCACCTCGACGAAGATCCGGTGCCCGGACGCAGCCAGGGTCTGCACGGCGCGGTGGAACTGCACCGGCTCGCGCAGGGAGCGATACCAGTACCCGCCATCCATTACCGTGCCGTCAATGACCTGCCCGTCGATCCCGGAGACCACGGCGACCGTGCCCGGCGCGGCGGTCACGCCGGCCAGCGCATCCTCAACCTGGCCGCGGACCTGGTCGACCAGCGGGGAATGCGAGGCGTAGTCGACCTCCACCCGCCGGGCCCGCACCCCGTCCCGCTCACACGCCGCCGCCAGCTCATCCAGGGCCTGCGCGTCGCCGGAAACCACAACCTGCGCCGGGCCGTTCACCGCCGCGACATGCACCCGCCCATCCCACGCCCCCAGCCGTTGCTGCACCGCGCCGGCGGGTTCGGCGAGCGACATCATCCCGCCGGTCCCGGCCAGGCGGGCCAGGGCCCGGCTGCGCAGCGCGACCACTTTGGCGCCGTCAGCCAGCGACAGCACCCCGGCCACACACGCCGCCGCGATCTCACCCTGCGAATGACCCACCACCGCACCCGGGCTCACCCCCGCCGCCTGCCACACCGCAGCTAGTGACACCATCACCGCCCACAACGCCGGCTGCACCACCTCCACCCGCTCCAAGCTGGCGCCGCGGCCGCACACGGTGTCCACCAGCGGCCACCCGGTCAGCGGATCCAGCACCACCGCACACTGCCCCAGCCGCGCCGCGAACACCGGGCACGACTGCACCAGGCGAGCCGCCATCCCGGCCCACTGCGACCCCTGGCCGGGGAACACAAACACAACCCTCGCGCCCCCGCCCTCAGCCGCCCCGGTCACCACGCCCGCCGCTGGCTCGCCCGCCGCGACCGCGGCGAGCCCGGCCAGCAGCTCGTCGCAGCTGGTCCCGGTGACCACCGCCCGCTGGGCCATCGCCGAGCGGGTCACCGCCAGCGACCACCCCACATCGGCCAGACCCACGCCAGCATCAGCATCAGCAGCGGCGGCGAACCCGGCCAGCCGCCGCGCCTGCGCCCGCAACCCCGCCACCGACCTGGCCGACACCACCCACGGCACCACCGGCACCGCACCCGCCACCACCAGGCCGCCACTCGCGCCAGCGCCACTGCCCCCGGCTTCGGCACCGCCGTCCTGATCCGGTTCGTCTTCGGCCGGGGCCTGCTCCAGGATGACGTGGGCGTTGGTGCCGCTGAACCCGAACCCAGAGACCGCGGCCCGGCGGCGCTCGCCGGTCTCGGGCCACGGCAGTGTTTCGGTTGCCAGTTCCACCGCACCCGCTGACCAGTCCACATGCGACGACGGCGCGTCCACGTGCAGGGTCGGCGGGACGACCCCGTGCCGCATCGCGGCCACCATCTTGATCACCCCCGCCACCCCCGCCGCGGCCTGGGTATGACCGATGTTCGACTTCACCGACCCCACCAGCAACGGCCCCCGCCCACCCCGCTCCTGCCCGTAGGTCGCGATCAGCGCCTGCGCCTCAATCGGATCCCCCAGCGTCGTCCCGGTCCCGTGCGCCTCCACCACATCCACCTGACCCGCACCCAGCCCGGCGCTGGCCAGCGCCGCCCGGATCACCCGCTGCTGCGACGGGCCGTTCGGCGCGGTCAGCCCGTTACTGGCGCCGTCCTGATTCACCGCGCTGCCCGCGACCACCGCCAGCACCCGGTGGCCCCGTGAGCGCGCATCCGAGAGCCGCTCCACCACCAGCACCCCGGCGCCCTCACCCCACCCCGTGCCATCCGCGGCATCAGCAAAGGCCTTGCACCGGCCATCAGCCGCCAGGCCCCGCTGCCGCGAAAACTCGGTGAACGCCACCGGCGTCGCCATCACCGTCACCCCGCCGACCAAAGCCAGCGAGCACTCCCCGCCGCGCAGCGACTGGGCCGCCAGATGCAACGCCACCAGCGACGACGAACACGCCGTGTCCACGCTGACCGCCGGGCCTTCCAGGCCCAGGGTGTACGCAACCCGGCCCGAGGCCACGCTGTAGGCCGTGCCCGTGCCCGCGAACCCGCCCAGATCCTGCCCAGCGGCCTGCAACGGCACCGCGTAATCGCTGTAGGCAATCCCGGCGAACACCCCCGCCGGGGTGCCGCGCAGCGCCGCCGGGTCAATCCCGGCGTCCTCCAAAGCCGACCAGCACGCCTCCAAAAGCAGCCGCTGCTGCGGATCCATCGCCAGCGCCTCACGCGGGCTAATCCCGAAAAACCCCGCATCAAAACCCGCCGCATCACCCAAAAACCCGCCACGAGCGCTGTAGCTCTTGCCTGCCACACCGGGCTCGGGGTCATAAAGCTCATCGATGTCCCAGCCACGGTCCGCCGGAAAGCCCGCAATGGCGTCCTGCCCGGTAGCGACCAGGTCCCAGAACGCGGCCGGGGAATCCGCACCGCCGGGGAACCGGCAGCTCATCCCCACAATCACCACCGGGTCATCACCAGCAGCTGCGCGTACCGGCACAGGTACGGCCGACGCGGCGCTGGCCTGCTCGCCGGTCAGCTCGGCCAGCACGAACCCGGCCAGAGCCGCGGGAGTCGGGTAGTCGAACACCGCCGTGGCCGGCAACCGCAGCCCCGTCACCACGCCCAGGCGGTTGCGCAACTCCACCGCGGTCAGCGAATCAAACCCCAGATCCCTAAACGCCCGCCCCGGATCCACGTCTTGCGCCGACCCATGACCCAGCACCACCGCGGCATGCGCACGCACTAGCCCGGCCACCACACCAGCCCGCTCGCCCGCAGGCAACGCCGCCAGCCGCCCGGCCAGCCCCGCGCCACCCTGCGGCCCAGCAGCCAGCCCCCGGCCCGCCGAACGCACCAGGCCGGACAGCAAGGGTGGGACGGCATCGCCTCGGCCGGCCAGCCGCGTGGCATCCAGCTGGGCAGCGACCACTGCGGCCTGGCCACGCTCCAGCGCGGCATCCAGCAACCCCAGTCCCTCGGCCGCAGACAGGCCGCTTACCCCCCGGGCGGTCACCCGGGCCCCCGACTGGCCCACCATCTCGCTGGCCGCTTCCCATAGCCCCCAGGCCACCGAGACAGCCGCCAGGCCCCGCGCCTGCCGCCACGCCGCCAGCGCATCCAGGAAAGCATTCGCCGCCGCGTAACTGCCCTGCCCCGGGCTGCCCAGCACGCCGGCCGCCGAGGAGAACAGCACGAACATCCCCAGCCCCAGGTCCTGGGTCAGCTCATGCAAAAACCACGCCGCATCCGCCTTCGCCGCCAGCACCCCAGCCACCCGCTCCGGCGTCAGCGACCCGACCAGCGCGTCATCCAGCACTCCCGCCGCGTGCACCACGCCGGTCAGCTGATGCTCCGGCGGGACGGCGGCCAGCAGGTCTTCCAGCGCACCGCGGTCGGCGACATCACACGCGCCCACGCTGACATGCGCGCCCAGCCCGGCCAGGCCCGCGGCCAACGCGGCAGCACCGGAAGCGTGCGGGCCGCGGCGTGAGACAAGAACCAGGTGACGCACACCGTGGGCGGTGACCAGGTGGCGGGCGGTCAGGCCGCCCAGCGCCCCAGTGCCACCGGTCACCAGCACACTGCCGCCCGGGTCCATCGGCTGAGGGATCGACAGGACGATCTTGCCGGTATGGCCGGCCTGGCTCATCCACCGCAACGCCCCGCGCGCCTGGCGCACGTCAAACACCGTCCGAGGCAACGCCGACAGCACGCCGGAGTTGAACAGGGCGCCGAGCTCGGCCAGGATCTGCCCAATCCGCTCCGGCCCCGGATCCATCAAGTCAAACGCCTGATACGACACCCCCGGGCATCCCGCCGCCACCACCGCCGGATCACGGATGTCGGTCTTGCCCATCTCCACAAACCGGCCCCCCGGCGCCAGCAGCCGCAGCGAGGCATCCACCAACTCCCCACGCAGGCAATCCAGCACCACATCCACACCCCGCCCGCGGAACGCATCCTCAAAGCCCAGGTCACGGGAGGAAGCGATGTGTTCCCGGTCCAGTCCGGCGGCGGCCAGCACATCCCACTTGCCAGGACTCGCGGTCGCGAATACTTCGGCGCCCAGGTGGCGGGCGATCTGCGCCGCGGCCATGCCGACCCCGCCCGCGGCGGCGTGGATGAGCACCGACTCCCCGGCCCGCAGCCCGGCCAGATCCACCAGCGCGTAATACGCCGTCGCGAACGCCACCGGCACCGTCGCCGCCTCAGCAAACGACCAGCCCGCTGGGATGGGCGCCAGCAGGCGGTGATCGGTCACCGCCACCGGGCCAAACGCGCCCGGCACAATCCCCATCACCGCATCGCCCACCGACAGGCCACCTGCCCCCGGCCCCGTTGCCGTCACCACCCCCGCGCCCTCAGCGCCCAGCCCCCGGCCCTGACCCGGGCCCATGCCCAGCGCCACAAACACATCCAGGAAATTCACCCCGGCCGCGCGGACATCCACCCGCACCTGCCCGGCCTCCAGCGCACCACCCTCCTCGCCGGTGCTGACCAGCGCCAAGCCCTCCAACGTCCCCCGTTCAGCTGCCTCCAGCCGCCACCCCCGACCCGGAGGTACTGCCAGTACCTCATGCTGCCCGGCTCGCGCCAGCCGCGGCACCAGCACATGCCCGCCACGTATCGCCAGCCGCGGCTCACCCTCGTCGGCCGCAGAGCCGATCAGTGCCAGCACCCGCTCACCCAGCCCGCCGTCGGCATCGGCCAGCACCACCTGCCCGGGATGCTCGACCTGCGCCGAGGCCACCAGGCCCCACACCGCCGCCCCCGCCAAGTCACTCACAGCCTCACCGGCCAGTGCAGCAACAGCGCCACGCGTCACGATCACCAGCCGCGAACCAGCGAACCGGTCGTCTGCCGCCCACCTCTGGACCAGGCCCAGCACGTCATCAACCGCGCTACGCACGGCAGCCGGAACCCCGTCATCACCGGCGGCAGGGCAGGCGGCCACCACCACCGCGGGAACCTCTTGCAAGGCGGCCAAGCCGCTATCACCCAGGACGACGACCTCGGGCCCCGCGCCGCCCCTCGCCGCAGTTACCTCGTGAGGCCGCCAGTCAACTTCGAACAGCCACTGCTGTCCGCCGGCGGCGGCCAGGGAGGCAGGGGCGGCCGGGCGGACGGCCAGGCATTCCACCGAGGCGACCGGCATTCCGGCCGGGTCGGCCAGCTGCACCGCGATCCCACCAGCAACCGGGGTCAGCCGTACCCGCACTGCGGCTGCGCCTGCCGCGTGCAGCGCGAGCCCGGTGAACGCGAACGGAAGCACCGGGCCCTCGCCGCCGGTGCCGACAAACGAGCCCAGCCCGATGGCGTGCAGGGCCGCGTCCAGCAACGCCGGATGCAGCCCGCAGTCGTCGACGGGTACGCCCTCGGGCAGTGCGGCTTCGGCGAACACTTCCTGTCCGCGCTGCCAGGCAGCTACCAGGCCGCGGAACGCGGGGCCGTAACCCAGCCCCCGGCCGGCAAGCGCCTCATACATCCCGCCCACATCCACCGGCTCAGCACCGGGCGGGGGCCAGGTGGCCAGGTCGAATGCCGGGGGCGGGGCGGTGGCGGCCAGGGTGGCGGTGGCGTGAGCGGTCCATGGTTCGCCTGCGCCAGCGTCGTCATGGCGCGAGTGCACTTCCGCCGTGCGGCGGCCGTCATCGCCGGGGCCGCTGATGCTGACCCGCAGCTGTATCCCGCCGCGTTCGGGCAGGACCAGCGGGGCCTGCAGCACCAGTTCCTCTACCAGCCCGCACCCGGCCTCATCACCGGCCCGGACCGCCAGCTCCGCGAACGCTGCCCCCGGCAGCAGCACCCGCCCGGCGACCTGATGGTCGGCCAGCCAGGGGTGGGTGGCCAGGGACAGCCGCCCGGTCAGCACCACCGCGCCGGTGCCGGGCAGCTCCACCGCCGCGCCGAGCAGCGGATGACTGGCTGCCGCCAGCCCCAGACCCGCCGGGTCGCCGCCCGCCGCCGGCCGCCCGGGCCAGTACCGCTGCCGCTGGAACGCATAGGTGGGCAGATCAACCCGCTGCTGTGGGCCGGGGAACCACCGCGACCACTCCACCCCGCCACCAGCCACCCACACCTGCGCCAGCGAGCAGGCCAGCCGGTCCAGCCCGCCGTCATCACGGCGCAGCGTCCCGGTCACCACCACCCCGCCGCTGCCCGCACCCGCGTCCGCGGAGGTGCAGGCGGAGGCGGAGATGCTGGTGCTGGTCTCGGTGAGGGTGTCTTCGATGGCGGGGGTCAGCACCGGGTGCGGGCTGACCTCAATGAAGATCCGGTGCCCCGAGCCGGCCAGGGTCTGCACGGCACGGTGGAACTGCACCGGCTCCCGCAAACTGCGATACCAGTACCCGCCGTCCATCACCGACCCGTCGATCACCTGCCCGTCGATGCCCGAGACCACGGCGACCGTGCCCGGCTGCGCGGTCACGCTGGCCAGGGCGTCTTCGACCCGGCTGCGGACCTGGTCGACCAGCGGGGAATGCGAGGCGTAATCCACGTCCACCCGCCGCGCCCGCACCCCATCGCGCTCACAGGCGGCGGCGAGCTCATCCAGAGCCGGCGCGTCGCCGGAGACCACCACCTGGCGCGGGCCGTTCACCGCCGCGACATGCACCCGCCCACCCCACGCCCCCAGCCGCTGCTGCACCGCGTCGGCGGGCTCGGCAACCGACACCATCCCCCCGGTCCCGGCCAGATCGGCCAGGGCCCGGCTGCGCAGCGCAACCACCTTCGCGCCGTCAGCCAGCGACAGCACCCCGGCCACAACCGCCGCCGCGATCTCCCCCTGCGAATGACCCACCACCGCACCCGGGCTCACCCCCGCCGCCTGCCACACCGCCGCCAGCGACACCATCACCGCCCACAACGCCGGCTGCACCACCTGCACCCGCCCCAGATCCGCACCCCGCCCGCACACCGTGTCCACCAGCGGCCACCCGGTCAGCGGATCCAGCACCGCCGCGCACTCCGCCAGCCGCTCGGCGAACACCGGGCACGACCCGGACAGTTCCGCCGCCATCCCGGCCCACTGCGACCCCTGGCCGGGGAACACAAACACCACCTTCCCCGCCCCGCCCTCAGCCACGCCGGTCACCACCCCGGCTGCCGGCTCGCCCGCCGCGACCGCCTCCAGCCCCGCCAGCAGCTCATCGCGGCTGGTCCCGGTCACCACCGCCCGCTGGGCCAGCGCCGAACGGGTCACCGCCAGCGACCACCCCACATCACCCAGCCCCAGCGCATCGCCCCCGGCGGCGGTGAACTCGGCCAGCCGCTTAGCTTGCGCCCGCAACCCCGCCACCGACCGCGCCGACACCACCCACGCCACCACCGGCACCGCACCCGCCACCAGGCCGTCACCCGCCGCAGCGGCGCTGTCCCCAGCCGCACCAGCGCTGTCCCCGGCCGTGCTGTCGTGCCTGGCCTGACCCGGCCCGGTTTCGGGCGGGGCTTGCTCGAGGATGACGTGGGCGTTGGTGCCGCTGATCCCGAACGAGGACACCCCCGCCCGCCGCGGCTCCCCCGTCACCGGCCACGGCACCGCCTCAGTCACCACCCGCACCGACCCCGCCGACCAGTCCACATGCGTAGAAGGCGCGTCCACATGCAGCGTTGCCGGCACCACCCCATGCCGCATCGCGGCCACCATCTTGATCACCCCCGCCACCCCCGCCGCCGCCTGCGTATGCCCGATATTCGACTTCACCGACCCCACCAGCAACGGACCCCGCCCCCCCGAGCGCTCCTGCCCGTAGGTCGCGATCAGCGCCTGCGCCTCAATCGGATCCCCCAGCCGCGTCCCCGTCCCATGCGCCTCCACCACATCCACCTGACCCGCGCCTAGCCCCGCATTCGCCAGCGCCGAGCGGATCACCCGCTGCTGCGACGGCCCATTCGGCGCCGTCAGCCCATTACTGGCCCCGTCCTGATTCACCGCAGACCCCGCCACCACCGCCAGCACCCGGTGCCCCCGTGCACGCGCATCCGACAGCCGCTCCACCACCAGCACCCCCACGCCCTCACCCCAGCCCGTCCCATCCGCCCCATCCGCAAACGACTTGCACCGCCCATCAGCAGCCAGCCCCCGCTGCCGCGCAAACTCCGTGAAAACCACCGGCGTCGCCATCAGCGTCACCCCGCCCACCAGCGCCAGCGAACACTCCCGCGCCCGCAGCGACTGGCACGCCAGATGCAACGCCACCAGCGACGACGAACACGCCGTATCCACACTCACCGCCGGGCCCTCCAAACCCAGCGCGTACGCCACCCGCCCCGACGTCACACTCGCCGCCCCGCCCGTCAGCAACTGACCCCCCACACCCCCCACATCCAGCCCCGCCCCATACCCCGACGACGCCGTCCCCACAAACACCCCAGCCGAACTGCCCCGCAGCGTTGCCGGATCAATCCCTGCATCCTCCAAAGCCCACCAGCACACCTCCAAAAGCAGCCGCTGCTGCGGATCCATTGCCACAGCCTCACGCGGGCTAATACCAAAAAACCCCGCATCAAACCCCGCCACATCACCCAAAAACCCGCCCGACCGCGTATAACACTTCCCCGCCACCCCCGGCTCCGGGTCATACAAACCCTCAACATCCCAGCCCCGGTCATCGGGAAAACCAGAAACCGCATCCCTCCCCTCAGCCACCAAACCCCAAAACCCCCCCACCCCATCACCACCCGGAAAGCGGCTACCCACACCCACAATCGCCACCGACTCATGAGATGCACCGATGAGCTTGCGATTCTGCTCACGCAGCCGGTCGGTTTCCTTCAATGAAGCCCGCAGGGCCTCGACAACCCTTGTTTCGGGTGTAGTCATTTAGATCACGCATCCCGCTTCATGTCGGCTTGGTTAGCGGTACCTAGCGCCATCTGGATCAAGCTTTCGGTATCCATCTCATCAATCGCTTTCTTACCGGCGCTACCGCGCGATTTAATTGATTCATCTTCGACATTCGCGAGTTCCAGCAGGCTCTCCAGAAGTCCCGTGTCGCGTAGCCGATCAATTGGAATGGCCATCAAGATCTCCCGGACGCGGTTCTCCGTTGAATCGCCATCCCCGCCATCGCCGGGGAAGAACTCCGTCTTGATGTATCGGGCCAGTGCAACTGGGGTGGGGTAGTCGAAGACCAACGTGGCGGGCAGCCGCAGGCCGGTGGCGCCGCTCAGGCGGTTCCGCAGATCTACGGCGGTCAGCGAGTCGAAGCCGAGGTCATTGAAGGCCAGATCTGGCTCGATCGCAGCTGTGCTGTGTCCGAGGGCAGCAGCGACGTGTGTGCGCACCAGGCCAAGCAAGGCCTCGTCCCGTTCTGGGTCGGTCAACCTGGCCAGCTGGACGGCGACCGTACCGCCGTCTGCCTCGTTGGCGGCCCTGCGGGCATGACGGATCAAGCCCGACAGCAACGGCCGGATCGCACCGCTCTCCGCTCCCAGCCGGGCGGTGTTCAGCCGAAGCGGAACGACCACAGCCTCAGCCGCCGCTTCGGCCGCGTCGAGCAGGGCCAAGGCCTCCTCATCCGCTAGCGGACCGAAGCCATCCCGCTCCATCCGCTGCCTGGCTGTTCCATCGACCCGCCCAGCCATCCCGGTATCGAGTTCCCAAAGCCCCCAGGCCAGCGAGATCGCGGGCAGCCCTAGTCCGCGACGGTGGGCCGCCAGCGCGTCCAGGAACGTGTTCGCCGCAGCGTAGCTGGACTGTCCGGCGTTGCCGAAGAGCCCGGCCACCGAAGAGAAGACCACGAACATTGACAAATCCAGGTCACGGGTCAGTTCGTGCAGGTGCCAGGCTCCCTCAGCTTTCGGCGACAGTACGGCGTCGAGTCGTTCCGGGTTCAATGACCCGATCACACCGTCGTCGAGCACCCCCGCGGCGTGCACCACCCCGGTCAGCGGGTGCCTGTGCGACACCCTGGCCACGGTCTCTTCCAATGACCGGCGGTCGGCCGCATCGCACGCGACAACCCCCACATCTGCGCCGAGGGCCGCCAAGTCCGCAGCCAATCCGGCCGCTCCGGGAGCTTCGGGCCCTCGGCGGCTGGCCAGGATCAGGTGACGCACGCCGCGGGTGGCGGCCAGGTGACGGGCAACCTTGCTGCCGAGCGCACCGATCCCGCCTGTGATGAGCACGGTTCCGTCGGCATCGAGCGGCTGCCGGACCGTTTCATCAGCAGGCCACAGCCGGGCCAGACGTGGCACTCGCACCTCACCGCGGCGCACCGCGAATTCGGGTTCCCCCAGCGCCACCCCCGCCGCGACCCGTTCTCCCGAGCCGTCCAGTGTGTCCACGTCGGCGAGCACGAACCGCCCCGGATTCTCGGACTCCGCCGACCGCACCAGGCCCTGCACCGCGGCGGGTACGACGTCGACGGGCCCGCCTGGCCCGTCCGCTGTGGTCGCGCGCTGGGTCACCATCACCAGCCGCGCGCCCGCCAGCCGGTCGTCGGCGAGCCATTGCTGCACCAAGCCGAGGGCCCAGTTCGCGGCCGCCCGTGCAGCGGCGGCCCGGCTTTCACTACCGCCGTCCGCCGGGCAGCACACGATCACCACATCCGGCACGTGCTCGCCAGCATCCAACGCGGTGCAGAGCTCGGCGAGATCCGAGTATGCCTGCGTGCCGGCCAGACCCAGTCCGCCATCGGAACCGACCGTCGCCCACCGCAGCGGAGCAGGCTCGCCGGTCGTGGCTGCTACCCACTCCACCCGCCACAACGCGCCCAGCGTCGGTGTGGCTTGCTCCCCACCGAGCCGACCGGGCGGCAACGCTCGGAGTACCAGCGAGGCAACCGACGCGACCGGCGCCCCGGTCGAGTCCGCCAGATCCAGCGATACGCCCTCGGCAGCCTGGGCCACCCGTACCCGCAGCGTGGTGGCACCGGTCGCGTGCAGCGCCACTCCCGACCAGGCGAATGGCAGCAAGGGGCTCTTCCCTTCGCCTTCGAAGAAGGACCCCAGGCCAGCGGCTTGCAGCGCGGCGTCCAGCAGTGCGGGGTGCAACCCGTAACTGCCGGCGGGAACCGTTTCGGGCAGCGCAGCTTCGGCGAACACTTCGTCGCCACGCCGCCACGCCGCTTTCAGGCCTTGGAAGGACGGTCCAAGGTCCAGGCCAATCCTGGCCATCTCCGCGTAGAAACCGTCGAGGTCTACGCGGTCGGCTGCGGGTGGGGGCCATGTGGCCAGGTCGAATGCGGCAGCCGGGGCCGTGGGCGCCAGCGTCGCGGTGGCGTTGCGGGTCCACGTGGTGCTGGCGTCGGGGCCGCGGGAGAAGATCTCCGCGGCGCGCTGCCCGCCCGCAGCCGACTCAGTGATGGTGACCCGCAGCGTGACAGCGCCTGTGGCGGGGATGACCAGCGGGGCGTGCAAGATCAGTTCGTCGACCATCGCGCACCCGGCCTGGTCGGCAGCGGCCACCGCCAGTTCGGCCAGCGCGGCGCCGGGCAGCACCGCGCGGCCCGTGATGACGTGATCAGCCAGCCATGGATGGGCAGCCAGTGACAGCCGCCCGGTTAGCACCAGCCCGCCGTATTCAGGCAACTCCACGGCCGCCGACACCAGCGGATGCCCCGCGGCGGCCTGGCCCAGTTGCTGGGGGTCACCACGGCCCGCAGGTGCACTCAGCCAGTACCGCTGATGCTGGAACGCGCGGGTTGGCAGGTCTACCCGCCGGCCGGCGCCGAACCAGCGCGGCCAGTCCACGGCCACCCCACGCACCCACATCCGCGCCAGCGCACTGACCGCGGAGACCGGCTCCGCCGCACCCTCACGAAGCCCCGGGATCCACACCACATCCTCACCAGGACGGCGCCCTGCGCCCCCATCGCGCACAACGCCGCGCCGGGGCCCACTTCCACGAACGTGTCCGCACCCGCGTCACGCAGTGCAGCCACCGCCGCGGCGAACCGGACCGGCTCGACGCACATGAGAAACCCAGTGCCCCGCGGCAGCGATCTCCTCGGCGGCCAGCCGTCCGGAAAGCGCCGACACCAGGGGGATCTGCGGCTGAGCGAACGACAATCCCGCCACAGCCTCAGCAAACTCGGCCAGCATCGGATCCATAAGCGGTGAATGGAACGCATGCGACACGCGCAGCGGCCGGGTCTTCACCCCTGCCGAAGCCAGCTGCGCCGCCACCTGGTCCACCGCCGGGTCCGCACCAGAGATCACCACTGCCTGCGGGCCGTTAACCGCCGCGATCACGACCTGGCCGCCAAAGCCCTCGAGCTCCGCGGCCACCTCTTCTTCCGACGCCGCCACCGCACACATCGCGCCGCCCCCGGGCAATTCCTGCATCAGCCGCCCCCGCGCAGCAACCAGCGCACACGCATCATCGAGCGACAGCACCCCGGCCACGTGCGCCGCAGCCAGCTCCCCGACCGAATGCCCAGCGACCAGGTCCGGCATCACCCCCCACGACTGCAGCAGCCTGAACAGCGCAACCTCCACCGCGAACAACCCAGCCTGCGCATACATCGTCTGGTCCACCAGCGCCGCGTCGCCGCCCAAAATCACCGGCTGCACCGGCCGGCCGAGATGCTCCTCCAGCCCTGCGCACACCGCGTCGAACGCCGTCGCGAAGACCGGGAACACCTCCCGCAACCGCCCCCCCATCCCCAGCCGCTGCGACCCCTGCCCCGGAAACACCCACGCCAGCTTCCCGCTTTGGCCAGCCGTTCCCGTGGCCCGCGCCGCCGGCTCCCCCACCGCCACCGCTCGCAGCCCCGCCACCAGTTCCTCCCGGCTGGCCCCCATCACCACCGCCCGGTGCCCGAGCGCCGGACGGGTGTTCGCCAGCGACCATCCGACATCACGCAGGCCCAGCCCCTCATCAGCCGCGGCGAACCCGGCCAGGCGCCCTGCCTGCGCCCGCAACCCCGCCACGGACCGCCCCGACACCACCCACGGCACCACCCCCGACGTGTCCAGCCCGGCCGCGCCGTCACCGTCGTCTGCAGCGACAGACCGGTCCGGTCCGACCTCGGCCCGGGCCTGCTCCAAGATCACATGAGCGTTGGTGCCGCTGATCCCGAACGACGACACCCCCGCGCGGCGCGGCTCCCCCGTATCCGGCCACGGCACCGGTCGCGGTGGCCAGCTCCACCGCTCCGGCTGACCAGTCCACGTGCGTCGAGGGCGCGTCCACGTGCAGGGTCGGCGGCACGATGCCATGCCGCATCGCGGCGACCATCTTGATCACCCCGGCCACACCCGCCGCCGCCTGGGTATGACCGATGTTCGACTTCACCGACCCCAACAGCAGCGGTCCACGCCCCGCTGCCCGTTCCTGCCCGTAGGTCTCTATCAGCGCCTGCGCCTCGATCGGATCCCCCAGCGTGGTCCCCGTCCCGTGGGCCTCGACCACATCCACCTCGGCCGGGACCCAGCCCCGCGCTGGCCAGCGCCTGAGCGGATGACCCGCTGCTGCGACGGGCCATTGGGCGCGGTCAGCCCGTTGCTGGCCCCGTCCTGATTCACCGCGCTGCCGGCGACCACCGCCAGGACCCGGTGCCCGTCGCGCCCGCGCATCCGAGAGCCGCTCCACCACCAGGACGCCCACGCCTTCGGAGAAACCGGTGCCATCGGCTGCATCGGCGAACGCCTTGCACCGGCCGTCGGGCGCCAGGCCCCGCTGCCGCGAGAACTCCGTGAAGATCGTGGGTGCCGCGTTGACTGTGATTCCCCCCGCCATCGCGAGCGTGCATTCCCCGGTGCGCAGCGACTGGGCCGCCAGGTGCAGCGCCACGAGCGACGACGAGCATGCGGTATCCACGCTGACCGCCGGGCCCTCCAGGCCCAGCACGTACGCGACCCGGCCGGAGATCACGCTGGTGGCAGAGCCGGTCAGCAGGTGCCCTTCCACACCCTCAGGTGCCTGATCCAGCCCCGCCCCATACCCCGACGCCGCTGTACCGGCGAACACCCCAGCCGGGGTGCCGCGCAGGGTGCCGGGGTCGATCCCGGCGTCCTCGAGCGCCTCCCAGCACGCCTCCAGCAGCAGGCGCTGCTGTGGATCCATCGCCAGCGCCTCACGCGGGCTGATCCCGAAAAACCCCGCATCAAACCCCGCTGCATCCGACAGGAACCCGCCCTGGGCCGTGTAACTCTTGCCCGCCACACCAGGCTTGGGGTCAAACAGCTCGTCGACATCCCAGCCTCGGTCGGCAGGGAACGGCGAGACCGCGTCCCGGCCGCCGGCGACCAGATCCCAGAACGCCTGCGGTGACTCGGCACCGGGGAACCGGCAGCTCATCCCCACAATCACCACCGGGTCATCACCAGCCACTGCGCGCACCGGCACGGAGGCGGCCTGCGTGGTGCTGGCCTGCTCGCCGACCAGCCGCGACAGCACGAACCCGGCCAGGGCTGCGGGAGTCGGGTAATCGAACACCACCGTGGCCGGCAACCGCAGCCCCGTCACCGCACCCAGCCGGTTGCGCAACTCGACCGCGGTCAGCGAGTCAAACCCCAGATCCCGGAAGGCCCGGCCCGGGTCCACGTCCTGCGCCGACCCATGACCCAGAACGACCGCGGCATGCGCACGCACCAGCCCGGTCACCACTCCAGCCCGCTCATCCGACGGCAACGCCGCCAGCCGCCCAACCAGGCCGCCGGCACTGTCTTGCCGCCCAGCGGCCAGGCCACGAGCCGCCGAACGGACCAGGCCCGACAGCAGAGGCGGGATGGCACCGCCCCGGTCCGCCAGCCGCGCGGGATCCAGCCGGGCGGCGACCACGGCGGCCTGGCCACGGTGCAGCGCGGCGTCCAGCAGTCTCAGACCTTCGGCTGCCGACAGCCCGCTCACCCCTCGCGCGGTCACGCGGGCGGCGGAGTCGCCGACCATCTCGCTGGCCTGCTCCCACAACCCCCACGCCACCGACACACCGGCCAGCCCCCGCGCCTGCCGGTAATCCCCCAGCGCGTCCAGGAAACTATTCGCCGCCGCGTAGCTGCCCTGCCCCGGGCTGCCCAGCACACCGGCAGCCGAGGAGAACAGCACGAACATCCCTAGTTCCAGGTCACGAGTCAAATCGTGCAGGTGCCACGCCGCATCGGCCTTGGCCGCCAGCACCCGATCAGCCCGCTCCGGCGTCAGCGACCCGACCAGCGCGTCATCCAAAACCCCCGCCGCATGCACCACGCCTGTTAGCCGGCGCTGCGGCGCGATACCCGCCAGCAAGGCTTCGAGTTCCGGCCGGCTCGCTCACGTCACACGCGCTCACCGTGACGTGCGCGCCCAGCCCGGCCAGGTCTGCGGCCAGCGCGCCGACACCGGGGGTGTGCGCGCCGCGGCGTGAGACCAGGATCAGCCGGCGCACACCGTGGGCGGTGACCAGGTGGCGGGCGGTCAGCGCACCCAGCGCACCGGTGCCCCCGGTCACCAGCACACTGCCGCCCGGATCCAGCGGCTGGGGGATCGACAGGACGATCTTGCCGGTGTGACCGGCCTGGCTCATCCACCGCAACGCCACCGGCGCCTGGCGCACGTCAAACACCGTCCGCGGCAACGCCGACAGGGTTCCGCAGCTGAACAGACTGCTAAGTTCGGCCAGGATCTGCCCGATCCGGTCCGGTCCGGCGTCCATGGTGTCGAATGCCTGGTAGGAGACCGGGTGACCGGCCGTGGCGGCGGCCTGGGCCGGGTCGCGGATGTCGGTC
Source organism: uncultured Actinomycetota bacterium (assembly GCA_963778075.1). Taxonomy (GTDB): domain Bacteria; phylum Actinomycetota; class Actinomycetes; order Streptosporangiales; family Streptosporangiaceae; genus JASHPR01. The sequence goes on from CAVZTJ010000005.1 coordinate 126,572, forward strand.
TTGCCCATTTCCACAAACCGGCCGCCTGGCGTCAGCAGCCGCAGCGAAGCATCCACGAACTCCCCGCGGAGGCAATCGAGCACCACCTCCACACCCCGCCCGCCGGTTGCGTCGCGGAAGGCTTGCTCGAAGCCCAGATCCCGGGAGGAGGCGATGTGCGCCGCATCCAGGCCGGCGGCGGTTAGGACATGCCACTTGCCGGGACTGGCGGTCGCGAATACGTCGGCGCCCAGGTGGCGGGCGATCTGCACCGCGGCCATCCCCACCCCGCCCGCAGCGGCGTGGATCAGCACCGACTCACCGGCCCGCAGCCCCGCCAGGTCCACCAGTGCGTAATACGCCGTGACAAACGCCACAGGCACCGTCGCCGCCTCAGCAAACGACCAGCCGTCCGGCACCGTGGCCAAAAGCCGGTGATCGGTCACCGCGGACGGGCCAAACGCGCCCGGCATGATCCCCATCACCGCATCGCCCACCGCCAGGCCATCCACGCCCGCCCCCGTGGCGGTCACCACCCCCGCACCCTCGGAACCCAAGCCCCGGCCCTGACCAGGGCCCAGGCCCAGCGCCACAAACACATCCAGGAAGTTCAGCCCCGCCGCGCGGACATCGACCCGCACCTGCCCGGCTTCCAGCGCGCCGCCCTTATCGCCGGTGCTGGCCAGGGCCAAGCCCTCCAACGTCCCGCGTTCGGTGATCTCCAGCCGCCAGTCCCGCCCCGCCGGCACCGCCAGCACGTCCTGCCGACCAGCCCGGGCCAGCCGCGGGACCAGCACCTGCGCGCCACGTATGGCCAGCCGTGGCTCACCATCCCCGGCCGCTGCGGCGATCAGCGCCAGCACACGCTCGTCGAGCGCGGTGTCGGTATCGGCGAGCACTACCTGCCCGGGATGCTCGGCCTGCGCCGACGCGGCCAGGCCCCACACGGCGGCGCCGGCCAGGTCAGCCACAGACTCACCGGCCCGTGCCGCGACCGCACCGCGCGTAACGATGACCAGCTGGGAGGCGGCGAACCGGTCATCGGTCACCCACGCCTGTACCAGGCCGAGTACGTCATCCACCGCGGCACGCACCGCAGCCGGAAGCGCCTCATCGCCGGTGGCAGGGCAGGCCACCACTACCGCGGGAGCCTCTTGCAGGCTGGCCAGGCCGTCCTCGCCCAATACGACGACCCCTGGACCTGCGCCGCCTGGCGCCGCGGCCACCTCATGGGGCTGCCAGCCAACTGAGAACAGCCACTGCTGCCCGCCACCGGCAGCGGTCAGGGCGGCCTGGTCGGCCGGGCGGATGGCCAGGGATTCCACCGAAGCGACCGGCATCCCGGCGGGATCGGCCAGCTGCACCGCGATCCCCCCGGCGGCCGGGGCCAGCCGCACCCGCACCGCGGCCGCACCCGCCGCATGCAGCGCCACCCCGGTGAACGCGAACGGCAGCACCGGCCCATCACCGCCGGCGCCGGCAAACGAGCCCAGCCCGATCGCGTGCAAGGCCGCGTCCAGCAGCGCGGGATGCAGCCCGTAACCGCCCGCGGGCACGACCTCGGGCAGCGCGGCCTCGGCGAACACTTCCTCCCCGCGCCGCCACGCCGCCACCAGACCCCGGAACGCCGGGCCATAGGCCAGCCCGCGCCCCGCCAGCACGTCATACATCCCGGCCACATCCGCCGGCTCAGCACCCGGCGGCGGCCACGCCGTTAGATCGAACGACGGCACCGGCGCCGGGCCGGCAGCCAAAGTCCCGGCCGCGTGACACGGTCCACGGCTCACCCGCGCCGGCGTCGTCACGGCGCGAGTACACCTCCACCGACCGCCGCCCGTCATCACCCGGACCGCTCACACTGACCCGCACCTGCACCCCGCCGCGTTCGGGCAGCACCAGCGGGGCCTGCAAAACCAGTTCCTCCACCAGGCCGCACCCAGCCTCGTCCGCGGCACGGACCGCCAGCTCGGCAAACGCCGCCCCCGGCAGCAGCACGGTCCCCGCGACCTGATGATCAGCCAGCCACGGCTGGGTGGCCAGCGACAGCCGCCCGGTCAGCACCACCCCACCCGACTCCGGCAGCTCGACCGCCGCGCCCAGCAGCGGATGACCCGCCGCCACCAGCCCCAGACCCGCCGGATCACCGCCCACCGCCGGCCGCCCCGGCCAGTACCGCTGCCGCTGGAACGCGTAGGTCGGCAGATCCACCCGGCTGCGCAGGCCGGGGAACCACCGCGACCAGTCCACGGCCCCGCCGGCCACCCACACCTGCGCCAGCGACGCCGCCAGCCGGCCCAGCCCGCCGTCATCACGCCGCAGCGTCCCCGTCACCACCACCCCACCCGTGCCCACACCAGCACCAGCGTCCGCACCGGAAGAGGAGGAGGCGGGGGTGGAAGAGGTGGAGGCGATGATGCTGGTTCCGGTGAGGGTGTCTTCGACCGCCGTGGTCAGCACCGGGTGCGGGCTGACCTCGATGAAGATCCGGTGCCCGGACGCGGCCAGCGTCCGCACCGCGCGGTGGAACTGCACCGGCTCCCGCAAGCTGCGGTACCAGTATCCGCCATCCATCACCGTGCCATCGATGACCTGCCCGTCGACACCCGAGACCACCGTCACCGAGCCCGGCGCGGCGCTCACGCCGGCCAGCGCGTCCTCGACCTGGACCCGGACCGCCTCGATGCGCGGCGAATGCGAGGCGTAATCCACCTCCACCCGCCGCGCCCGAACCCCATCACGCTCACAAACCGCCGCCAGCTCATCCAGAGCCTGCGCATCGCCAGAGACCACCACCTGGCCCGGGCCGTTGACCGCGGCGATGTGCACCCGCCCGTCCCACTGCCCCAGCCTTTGCTGCACCATCTCGGCGGGCTCGGCGACCGACACCATGCCCCCGGTCCCGGCCAGCTGCGCCAGGGCCTGGCTGCGCAGCGCGACCACCTTCGCGCCGTCAGCCAGCGACAGCACCCCGGCCACCACCGCCGCCGCGATCTCACCCTGCGAATGGCCGACCACCGCATCGGGGGTGACTCCGGCGGCCTGCCATACCGCGGCCAGTGACACCATCACCGCCCACAACGCCGGCTGCACCACCTCCACCCGATCCAAGCTGGCACCCCGCCCGCACACCGTGTCCACCAGCGGCCACCCCGTCAGCGGATCCAGCACCCCCGCACACTGCGCCAAACGCGCCGCGAACACCGGGCACGACCCCGCCAGGCCCGCTGCCATCCCCGCCCACTGCGACCCCTGGCCGGGGAACACAAACACCACCTTGCCAGCGCCGCCCTCAGCCGCGCCGGTCACCACCTGCGCGGCCGGCTCACCTGCCGCGACCGCCTCCAGCCCCGCCAGCAGTTCATCGCGGCTGGACCCGGTGACCACCGCCCGATGGGCCAGCGCCGAGCGGGTCACCGCCAGCGACCACCCCACATCAGCCAGACCAACGCCAGCATCAGCCGCGGCGGTGAACTCGGCCAGCCGCTGCGCTTGCGCCCGCAACCCCGCCGCCGACCTCGCCGACACCACCCACGGCACCACCGCCACCGCACCCGCCACCACCAAGCCCTCGAGCGCACCAGCGCCACTGTCCCCGGCTTCGGCACTGCCGCCCTGATCCGGGTCGTGTTCGGCCGGGGCCTGCTCCAAGATGACGTGGGCGTTGGTGCCGCTGAACCCGAACCCGGACACCGCAGCCCGGCGCGGCTCGCCCGTCTCCGGCCACGGCGTTGCCTCGGTGACCAGTCCCACCGCCCCCGCTGACCAGTCCACATGCGACGACGGCGCGTCCACATGCAGCGTCGGCGGCACGATCCCGTGCCGCATCGCGGCCACCATCTTGATCACCCCGGCCACACCCGCCGCCGCCTGGGTGTGGCCGATGTTCGACTTCACCGACCCCAGCAGCAGCGGACCCCGCCCACCACGGTCCAGCCCATAGGTCGCGATCAGCGCCTGCGCCTCGATTGGATCCCCCAGCGTCGTCCCCGTCCCATGCGCCTCCACCACATCAACCTGACCCGCGCCCAAACCCGCACTCGCCAGCGCCTGACGGATCACCCGCTGCTGCGACGGCCCATTCGGCGCCGTCAAACCATTACTCGCCCCGTCCTGATTCACCGCAGACCCCGCCACCACCGCCAGCACCCGGTGCCCCCGCAACCGCGCAACCGACAACCGCTCCACCACCAGCACCCCAACACCCTCACCCCAGCCCGTGCCATCCGCCGCATCCGCGAACGCCTTGCACCGGCCATCAGCCGCCAGCCCCCGCTGCCGCGAAAACTCGGTAAACGCCACCGGCGTCGCCATCACCGTCACCCCGCCCACCAAAGCCAGCGAGCACTCCCCGGACCGCAGCGACTGCGCCGCCAGATGCAACGCCACCAGCGACGACGAACACGCCGTATCCACACTCACCGCGGGCCCTTCCAGGCCCAGGGTGTAAGCGACCCGGCCCGAGGCCACGCTGTAAGCCGTGCCCGTGCTCGCGAACCCGCCCAGATCCTGCCCGCCGGCCTGCAACGGCACCGCGTAATCGCTGTACGCAATCCCCGCGAACACCCCCGCCGGCGTCCCCCGCAACCCCGCCGGATCAATCCCGGCATCCTCCAAAGCCGACCAGCACGCCTCCAAAAGCAGCCGCTGCTGCGGATCCATCGCCAGCGCCTCACGCGGGCTAATCCCGAAAAACCCCGCATCAAACCCCGCCGCATCCAGCAAGAACCCACCTGTGCACGCGTACGAGGTCCCCGCATGATCCGGATCAGGGTCAAACAGCGTGTCGATGGCCCAGCCACGGTCATCGGGAAACCCGCCGACCGCGTCCCGTCCTGTTGCGACCAGGTCCCAGAACTGCGCGGGGGAGTCCGCCCCACCCGGGAACCGGCAGCTCATCCCCACAATCACCACCGGATCATCACCAGCCGACGCGCGCACTGGCACGACCGGCCCGGCCGCGGCGACCGGGCCGCCGCCCAGCCGTGACAGCACATACGCGGTCAGCGTCGCCGGGGTGGGATAGTCGAACACCGCCGTGGCCGGCAACCTCAGCCCGGTCACCGTCCCGAGCCGGTTCCGCAACTCCACCGCGGTCAGGGAGTCAAACCCCAGATCCCGAAACGCCCGCCCCGGATCCACGTCCTGCGCCGACCCATGACCCAGCACCACCGCAGCATTCGCGCGCACCAGACCGGCCACCACACCAGCCCGCTCGCCCGCAGGCAACCCTGCCAGCCGCTGAGCCAGCCCCCCGCCACCTTGCGGGGCCGCGGCCAGACCCCGGCCCGATGACCGCACCAGCCCCGATAGCAAGGGCGGGACAGCATCGCCCCGGCCAGCCAGCCGCGCGGCATCCAGCCGGGCAGCGACCACCGAGGCCTGGCCACGTTCCAGCGCAGCATCGAGCAACGCCAGCCCTTCGGCTGCCGTCAGGCTGCCCACCCCGCGCGCGGCCACCCGCGCAGCGGACTGGCCTACCATCTCGCTGGCCGCTTCCCACAACCCCCACGCCACCGACACACCAGCCAGCCCCCGTGCCTGCCGGAAACCCGCCAGCGCATCCAGGAAAGCATTCGCCGCCGCGTAACTGGCCTGCCCCGGACTGCCCAGCACCCCCGCAGCCGAGGAGAACAGCACGAACATCCCCAGCCCCAGATCCTGGGTCAGCTCATGCAAGAACCATGCCGCATCCGCCTTCGCCGCCAGCACCCCGGCCACACGCTCGGGCGTCAGCAACCCGACCAGCGCGTCATCCAGCACTCCCGCCGCATGCACTACACCGGTCAGCTGATGCTCCGCCGCGATACGCGCTAGCAAGCCTGCCAGCGCGCCGCGGTCGGCGACATCACCCGCGGCCACCGTGACATGCGTGCCCAGCCCGGCCAGGTCTGCCGCCATCGCGGCGGCGCCGGAGGCGTGCGGGCCGCGGCGTGAGGTCAGGATCAGCTGACGGACGTGGTGGGTGGTGGCCAGGTGGCGGGCGGTCAGCCTGCCTAGCGCCCCGGTTCCCCCGGTCACCAGCACGCTGCCATCGCGGTCCAGCGGCTGGGGGATCGACAGCACGATCTTGCCGGTATGGCCGGCCTGGCTCATCCACCGCAACGCAGCCCGCGCCTGCCGCACGTCAAACACCGTCCGCGGCAACGCCGACAGCGCACCGGAGCCGAACAGGGCACCCAGCTCGGCCAGGATCTGCCCGATCCGCTCCGGCCCGGGGTCCATCAAGTCAAATGCTTGGTAAGACACGCCGTAGTCGGAGGCGACCTGGTGCGGGTCACGGATGTCGGTCTTGCCCATCTCCACAAACCGGCCGCCCGGCGCCAGCAGCCGCAGCGAGGCATCCACAAACTCCCCGCGCAGGCAATCCAGCACCACATCCACACCCCGCCCGCCTGTTGCGTCGCGGAAGGCTTGCCCGAAACCCAGATCGCGGGAGGAGGCGATGTGCGCCGCATCCAGGCCGACGGCGGCCAGCACCTCCCACTTGCCAGGACTGGCGGTCGCGAATACTTCGGCGCCCAGGTGGCGGGCGATCTGCACCGCAGCCATCCCCACCCCGCCCGCAGCGGCGTGGATCAGCACCGATTCCCCGGCCCGCAGCCCCGCCAGGTCCACCAGCGCGTAATACGCCGTCGCAAACGCCACCGGCACCGTCGCCGCCTCAGCAAACGACCACCCCGCCGGGATCGGCGCCAGCAGCCGGTGATCGGTGACCGCCACCGGGCCGAACGCACCCGGCATGATCCCCATCACCGCATCGCTCACCGCCAGGCCAACTACCCCCGGCCCGGTGGCGATCACCACCCCGGCACCCTCGGCGCCCAGGCCACGGCCCTGACCCGGGCCCATACCCAGCGCCACAAACACATCCAGGAAATTCAGCCCGGCCGCGCGGACATCCACCCGCACCTGCCCGGCCTCCAGCGGCACGCCCGGCTCGCCGGTACTGGCCAGCGCCAACCCCTCGAGCGTCCCGCGTTCGGCAGCCTCCAGCCGCCAATCCCGCCCCGGTGGCAGCGCCAGCACGTCCTGCTGCCCGGCCCTGGCCAGCCGCGGCACCAGCGCCTGCCCCTTGCGTATTGCCAGCCGCGGCTCACCATCCCCGACTGCGGCGATGAGCGCCAGCACCCGCTCATCCAGCCCGGCATCGGTATCGGCCAGCACCAGCTGCCCGGGATGCTCCGCCTGCCCCGAGGCCACCAGGCCCCACACCGCCGCCCCCGCCAGGTCACTCACGGCCTCACCGGCCAGTGCCGCAACAGCGCCACGCGTCACAACCACCAGCCGCGAACCCGCGAACCGGTCGTCGACCACCCACGCCTGCACCAGGCCCAGGACGTTATCCACTGCGGCCTGCGTCCCAGCGGGAACCGGCCCGTCACCGCCAGCGCAGGCGGCGACCACCACCGGCGGGACCTCTCCCAGCCCCGCCAGTCCGCCGTCGCCCAAAACCACAACCCCTGACCCCGCCGCGTGCTCAGTGACAGCCACCTCATGCGGCTGCCACTCCACGCCGAACAGCCACTCCAGCCGTCCTGGCCCGGTTAGGGCGGCGGGGTCGACCTGGCGAAGCATCAGCGAGTTGACCGACGCAACTGGGCTGCCGACGGAATCGGCGACCTGGAGCGAGAAGGTGTCGGGTGCTGTGCACGTGACCCGCACCCGCAGCACGTGTGCACCCGCCGCATGCAGTGCCACACCCGACCAGGCGAACGGCAGCATCGGCCCCACGTCGTCGCCACGGCCGGCCGATGAGTGCAGCCCGATCGCGTGCAGTGCAGCGTCGAGCAGCGCTGGGTGCAGCCCGTAACCGTCAGCGGCCACGGCCTCGGGCAGTGCGACCTCGGCGAACACTTCCTCCCCGCGCCGCCACGCTGCCGTAAGGCCCCGGAACGCCGGGCCGTAACCCAGCCCCCGGCCCGCAAGTGCCTCATACACCCCGCCCACATCCACCGGCTGAGCACCTGGTGGGGGCCATGCGGCCAGGTCGAATGCTGGGGCCGGGGCGGTGGCGGCCAAAGTGGCGGCGGCGTGAGCGGCCCACGGCGCGCCTGCGCCAGCCTCGTCATGGCGCGAGTGCACTTCCGCCGTCCGGTGGCCGTCATCACTGGGTCCGCTGACGCTGACCCGGAGCTGCACCCCGCCGCGTCCAGGCAGGACCAGCGGGGCCTGCAGCACCAGTTCCTCTACCAGCCCGCACCCGGCCTCATCACCGGCACGGACCGCCAGTTCGGCGAACGCCGCCCCCGGCAGCAAGACGTTCCCGGCGACCTGATGATCAGCCAGCCACGGATGGGTGGCCAGCGACAGCCGCCCGGTCAGCACCACCCCGCCGGCGCCCGGCAGCTCAACCGCCGCGCCCAGCAGCGGATGACCCGCTGGCGCCAGGCCCAGACCCGCCGGATCACCGCCCGCCGCCGGCGGCCCGGCCAGTACCGCTGCCGCTGAAACGCATACACCGGCAGATCCACCCGGTTGCGCTGTCCAGGGAACCACCGCGCCCAGTCCACGGCCCCGCCCGCCACCCACACCTGCGCCAGCGACACCGCGAGGCGGCCCAGCCCGCCGTCATCACGGCGCAGCGTCCCGGTCACCACCACCCCTCCACTGCCCGCATCCCCACCTGCGTCCGCGGAGGTGGAGGCGATGGTGGAGGTGGAGGTGGAGGCGATGGTGGAGGTGGAGGCGATGGTGGAGGGTGGAGGCGATAATGCTGGTGCTGGTCTCGGTGAGGATGTCTTCGATGGCGGGGGTCAGCACCGGGTGCGGGCTGACCTCGATGAACATCCGGTGCCCCGCGGTGGCCAGGGTCTGCACGGCGCGGTGGAATTGCACCGGCTCGCGCAAACTCCGGTACCAGTACCCGCCATCCATCACCGCGCCGTCGATCACCTGCCCCTCGACGCCCGAGACCACAGCGACCGTGCCCGGCTGCGCGGTCACGCCGGCCAGCGCATCCTCCACCTGGCCGCGGACCCGATCGACCAGCGGCGAATGCGACGCGTAATCCACTTCCACCCGCCGCGCCCGCACCCCATCGCCCTCACAGACGGCGGCGAGCTCATCCAGGGCCTGGGCATCGCCGGAAACCACCACCTGGGCCGGGCCGTTGACCGCCGCGACGTGCACCCGCCCGCCCCACGCCCCCAGCCTTTGCTGCACCACGCCGGCCGGTTCGGCAACCGACACCATGCCCCCGGTCCCGGCCAGCTGCGCCAGGGCCTGGCTGCGCAGCGCGACCACCTTGGCGCCATCGGCCAGTGACAGCACCCCGGCCACAACCGCCGCCGCGATCTCACCCTGCGAATGACCCACCACCGCATCCGGGATCACCCCCGCCGCCTGCCACACCGCCGCCAGCGACACCATCACCGCCCACAACGCCGGCTGCACCACCTCCACCCGATCCAAACTCGCGCCCCGCCCGCACACCGTGTCCACCAGCGGCCACCCCGTCAGCGGATCCAGCACCGCCGCACACTCCGCCAAACGCGCCGCGAACACCGGGCACGACCCGGACAGCTCCGCCGCCATCCCGGCCCACTGCGACCCCTGCCCGGGGAACACAAACACGACCTTCCCGCCGCCGCCCTCAGCCGCGCCGGTAACCACGCCCGCCGCTGGCTCGCCCGCCGCGACCGCTTCGAGCCCGGCGACCAGGTCGTCGCGGCTGGGCCCGGTGACCACCGCCCGCCGGGTTAGTGCCGAGCGGGTCACCGCCAGCGACCACCCCACATCAGCCAACCCGAGCTGCTCCCCCCCGGCGGCGGTGAACTCGGCCAGCCGCTTAGCTTGCGCCCGCAGCCCCGCCGCAGATCGCGCCGACACCACCCACGGCACCACTGGCGCCGTGCCCGCCACCAGGCCGTCACCCGCCGCAGCGGCGCTGTCCCCGGCCGTGCTGTCGTGCCTGCCCTGGCCGGGCCCGGTTTCGGCGGGGGGTTGCTCGAGGATGACGTGCGCGTTGGTGCCGCTGATCCCGAACGAGGACACCCCAGCCCGCCGCGGCTCACCCGTCACCGGCCACGGCACCGCCTCGGTAACCAGCTCGACCGCACCGGCCGACCAGTCCACATGCGACGACGGCGTATCCACGTGCAGCGTCGGCGGCACCACCCCATGCTGCATCGCGGCCACCATCTTGATCACCCCGGCCACACCCGCCGCCGCCTGCGTATGGCCGATGTTCGACTTCACCGACCCCACCAGCAACGGCCCGCGCCTCGAACGGTCCTGGCCGTAGGTCGCGATCAGCGCCTGCGCCTCAATCGGATCCCCCAGCGTGGTCCCCGTCCCATGCGCCTCCACCACATCCACCTGACCAGCGCCAAGCCCGGCATTGGCCAGCGCTGAGCGGATGACCCTTTGCTGCGACGGGCCATTCGGAGCCGTCAGCCCGTTACTCGCCCCGTCCTGATTCACCGCAGATCCGGCCACCACCGCCAGCACCCGATGCCCCCGCGAGCGTGCATCCGACAGCCGCTCCACGAGCAGCACCCCCACCCCCTCACCCCAGCCCGTCCCATCCGCCGCGTCTGCGAACGACTTGCACCGCCCATCGGGCGCCAAGCCTCGCTGCCGCGAAAACTCCGTGAAAACCACCGGCGTCGCCATCAGCGTCACCCCGCCCACCAGCGCCAGTGAGCACTCCCCGCCGCGCAGCGACTGGCACGCCAGATGCAATGCCACCAGCGACGACGAACACGCCGTATCCACACTCACCGCGGGGCCCTCCAGCCCGAGGGTGTACGCCACCCGGCCCGAGGTCACGCTCGCCGCCCCGCCGGTCAGCAGCTGCCCCTGCACACCTCCCACCCCGCGCTCCAGGGCCGCCCCATATCCCGACGACGCCGTCCCCACAAACACCCCAGCCGAACTGCCCCGCAGCGTTGCCGGATCAATCCCTGCATCCTCCAAAGCCCACCAGCACACCTCCAAAAGCAGCCGCTGCTGCGGATCCATTGCCACAGCCTCACGCGGGCTAATACCAAAAAAACCCGCATCAAACCCCGCCACATCGCCAAGAAACCCGCCATGCCTGGTATAACACTTCCCCGCCACCCCCGGCTCTGGGTCATACAAACCCTCAACATCCCAGCCCCGGTCATCGGGGAAACCAGAAACCGCATCCCTCCCCTCAGCCACCAAACCCCAAAAACCCCGCGGCAAATCGCCACCACCCGGAAACCGGCAGCCCATACCTACAATCGCCACCGGGTCGTAACTGGGATCCTCCAGTTTGCGTAGCCGCTCGTGAGCATGGTGCAAATCAGTGGTGACCCGCTTGAGGTATGTCCGTAGCCTTTCCTCGTTCGCCACTTAAACGACGCCCTTCTCGGCGAAACTCACAACGTTCTGCTGGTAGATCATGGACTTCCAAGCTGCTTATCGATAAATTCGAAGACTTCTTCATCGCTCGCTGATTTAATCTTGTCTGCGACCTCTTCATTTATCGGCTCCTCGGCCGAATTCAGCGCAGAGAGAATGCCTTTGAGCCGCAGCGTGACCCGTGCGCGGGTCGCCTTGTCCTCGACGATTTGGGAGAGAGACGACTCAACCTTCTCCAGGCCCGCGAGAGCGGCAAGAATCGTCGCCTCCTCGTTCTCCGGACCGAGTAGCTCGTTTTGGATGTAGTGGGCGAGGGTGGCCGGGGTGGGGTGATCGAAGATGAGGGTGGCGGGCAGGCGCAGCCCGGTGGCCGTAACCAGGCGGTTGCGCAGTTCAACCGCGGTCAGGGAATCGAAGCCCAGGTCGGTGAAGGCACTGGCGGGGTCGATGGCATTAGGAGACGGATAGGCCAGGGTGGTGGCTGCGTGGATGCGGATCAGCGCATCGATGGTGGTGTGCCGCTGCGCGGGGGTCATGGCGTGCAACTGCGCGGCCAGCGTCGCAGGCGTGGCCGTGCTGGTAGCAGCGGGCCGGGTCGGGCGGGCAGCGCTGGTGGCCAGGCCGGCCAGCAGCGGCGGCAGTCCGGCGCCAGCGGCGGAAAGGCGGGCGGGATCGACCCGCAAGGCCGCGAGCACCGGCTCTGACGGTGTCGTGATCGCCGCCGACAGTGCCGCCAGTGCGGCGGTGGTGGGCCAAGGGGTGATGCCGCCGCGGGCGATCCGCCGCCAGGCGGTGTCGTCGAGACGGCCGGTGATCTGGGACCGCTGCTGCCACGGACCCCAGGCCAGCGACAGCCCCGCGAGCCCCTGGCTATGGCGGTAAGCAGCCAGCGCGTCCAGGAAACAGTTCGCCGCAGCGTAGCTGCCCTGACCCGCGCTGCCCAGCACCCCCGCCGCCGAGGAGAACAGCACAAACAGACCCAGGCCCGCGTCCTGCGTCAGCTCGTGCAGATTCCACCCGGCCACGGCCTTGGCCGCCAGCACCGCCTCGGCCCGCTGCGGCGTCAGCGCGGTCACCACCCCGTCATCAACCACCCCCGCGGCATGCACCACTCCGGTCAGCGCATGGGCCGCCGGGATGTCAGCAAGCAAGGCTTCCAGCGCGCCGCGGTCGGCCACGTCACACGCGGTCACGGTGGCGTGGGCGCCCAGCCCTGCCAGGTCCGCGGCCAGGGCCGCGGCGCCGGGTGCGTGCGGGCCGCGGCGTGAGACCAGAACCAGGCGGCGGACGTGGTGGGTGGTGGCCAGGTGGCGGGCGGTCAGCGCGCCCAGAGCCCCGGTCCCACCGGTCACCAGCACACTGCCCTCGGGGTCCAGCGGCCGGGGGACCGACAGGACGATTTTGCCGGTGTGACCGGCCTGGCTCATCCACCGCAACGCCGCCGGTGCCTGGCGCACATCAAACACCGTCCGCGGCAACGCCGACAGCACACCCGAGGCGAACAGGCCGCCCAGCTCAGCCAGGATCTGCGCGATCCGCTCCGGCCCGGCATCCATCAAGTCGAACGCCTGATACGACACCGGATGACCGGCAGCCGCGGCGGCCTGGCCCGGGTCACGGATGTCGGCCTTGCCCATCTCCACAAACCGGCCCCCCGGAGCCAGCAGCCGCAGCGACGCATCCACAAACTCCCCGCGCAGGCAATCCAGCACCACATCCACACCCCGGCCGCCTGTGGCGTCCAGAAAGACCTGCTCGAAATCAAGCGTGCGTGAGGAGGCGATATGCGCGCGGTCCACACCTGCGCCGGCCAGCACTTCCCACTTGCCAGGACTGGCCGTCGCGAACACCTGCGCGCCGAGGTGGCGGGCAACCTGCACCGCGGCCATCCCGACCCCGCCCGCCGCGGCGTGGATCAGCACCGACTCCCCGGCCCGCAGCCCCGCCAGATCCACCAGCGCGTAATACGCCGTCGCAAACGCCACCGGCACCGTCGCCGCCTCAGCAAACGACCACCCCGCCGGAATGGGCGCCAGCAGCCGGTGATCGGAGACCGCAGACGGGCCGAACGCGCCGCCGCCGAACACGCCCATCACGGCATCGCCCACCGCCAGGGAGGACACCCCCGGGCCGGTGGCGGTCACCACCCCGGCCGCCTCGGCGCCGGGGATCCCGCCGTCGCCGGGGTACATCCCGAGCACGTTCAGCACGTCGCGGAAATTCACCCCCGCCACACGGACATCCACCCGCACCTGCCCGGCCGCCAGCGGCCCGACCACATCGCCGGTGCTGGCCGCTCCCAAGCCCTCCAAAGTCCCGCGCTCGGTGATCTCCAGCCGCCAGTCCCGCCCCCGCGGGAGCGCGAGCGCCTGCTGTGTCGCGACGGGGGCCAGCCGCGGGGCCAGCAACTGCCCCCCACGCACAGCGAACTCCGCCAAACCCGCCCCCACACCGGCCGCGACCAGCTCCCCGGCCCCAGCCAGCGCGTCCACATCAGCGAGCACAAACCGGCCCGGGTTCTCCGACTCCGCCGACCGCACCAAACCCGCCACCGCCGCCCCCGCAACGCTCACCACACCCGACCCACCCCGCCCATCCGACCCACCCCGCTCCTCCGAACCAGGCGGCCCGCCCGATCCACGCGAGCCAGCCGGCCCGCCCGAAGCAGCCGCCCGCTCGGTCACCACCACCAGCCGCGCACCCGACAGCCGCTCATCACCCAGCCACGCCTGCACCACCCCGAGCGCCCACGCCACCCCAGCCCGCGCAGCCGCCTCGCCATCCCGGCCGCGCGGGCAGCACACCATCACCACATCCGGCACCCACTCACCAGCACCCGCCGCCGCGCCCACGGCAGCCAAGTCCTCCTCAAACACCCGCGCCCCGGGAACCACCAGCCCGCCAGCATCACCCGCAACCGCCCAAACCAGCGCGCCATCCGTCGACCCGGCCGCCACCACCGGTAGCCATTCCAGACGCCACAACCCCTCACCAGCCGCCGCACGCAACGACTGCTCGTCGGGCCTGGTGAGGGTGGTGGGGTTGATGGGGCGCAGTGCCAGTGAGGTGATCGTTGCGACGGGGTTGCCTGCGGGGTCGGCGGCGTGCAGGCGGTAGGTGCCGGGTGCGGTGGACGTGATGTGTACCCGCAGCGTGGTGGCGCCGCTCGCGTGCAGGACTACTCCGGACCAGGCGAACGGCAGCATGGGGCCGTCACCGTCACCGGCACCGGCACCGTCGCCGTCGGCGGGCGGCTGCAGGGCGATGGGGTGCAGGGCCGCGTCGAGCAGGGCGGGGTGCAGCCCGTAGCTGCCGGCGGGCACCCCTTCGGGCAAGCTGACCTCGGCGAACACGTCCTGCCCGCGGCGCCAGGCCGCTTTCAGGCCGCGGAACGCCGGGCCGTAGCGCACCGCCTGCTGGGGCAGCCTGTCGTAGAATCCGGCCACGTCCACCGGCTCGGCTGCGGGCGGCGGCCATGCCGCCAGGTCAAAGCCGGCCGGCGCGGCGCCTGGGGTCAGCGTCGCAGTGGCGTTGCGGGTCCAGGTGGCGTCGTCGGGAGCGCGGGAGAAGATGTCCGCGGTGCGCTGCCCGCCGCCGGCCGGCCCGGTGATCGTGACCCGCAGCGTGAGAGCGCCGGCGGCGGGGATGACCAGCGGGGTATGCAAGATCAGTTCCTCGGCCATGGCGCACCCGGCCTGGTCACCCGCGGCCACGGCCAGCTCGGCCAGCGCCGCGCCGGGCAGCACCGCCCGGCCGGTGATCACGTGATCAGCCAGCCACGGATGGTCCGCCAGTGACAGCCGCCCGGTCAGCACCAGCCCGCCGCCGTCGGGCAACTCCACCGCCGCAGCCACCAGCGGATGCCCGGCTGCGGTCTGGCCAAGGTGCTGCGGGTCACCACGGCCAGCCTGCGCGGCCAGCCAGTACCGGCGATGCTCGAACGCATACGTCGGCAGGTCCACCCGCCGGCCGGCCGGGAACCAGCGGGCCCAGTCCACGGCCACGCCGCGCACCCACATCCCGCCCAGCGCCGCCACCGCCGACCGCGGCTCGTCCTGGCCCTTGGCCAGCACCGGGATCCACGCCACATCCTCACCCGGGCCCGCGCATTGCGCCCCCATCGCGCACAGCACCGGACCCGGCCCCAGCTCCGCGAACGTCGACACCCCCGCCCCGCGCAACGCCCCGACCGCAGCAGCGAACCGCACCGGCGCCCGCACATGCCGCACCCAGTACCCCGCGCTGGCCAGCTCCGGCCCAGCCACCTCCCCGCTCACCGCCGAGATCACCGGAATCCGCGGCTGCTCAAAAGCCAGCCCCGCCGCCGCCCCGGCGAACGCGTCCAGCATCGGATCCATCAACGGCGAATGAAACGCATGCGACACCCGCAACGGCCTCGTCCGCACCCCCACACCAGCCAGCTGCTCCGCCACCGCCGCCACTCCCGCCGCCGTACCGGAGATCACCACCGCCTGCGGGCCATTCACCGCCGCGATACCCACATCGCCACGGCCGGCCAGCACCGCGGCGACCTGCTCCTCCGCTGCCGCGACCGCGCACATCGCCCCGCCCGCCGGCAGCGCCTGCATCAACCGCCCCCGCGCAGCAACCAGCGCACACGCATCACCCAGCGACAACACCCCCGCCACATGCGCCGCCGCGAGCTCCCCGATCGAATGCCCCGCCACCACATCCGGGACCACACCCCACGACTCCAGCAGCCGAAACAGCGCCACCTCCACCGCGAACAACCCCGCCTGCGCATACACCGTCTGATCCAGCAGCCCCCCATCACCACCCAGCACCACCCCGGCAACCGGCTCACCCAGATGCTCATCCAGCCCCGCACACACCGCATCAAACGCCGCCGCGAACACCGGGAACGCCTCCCGCAACCCCCCGCCCATCCCCACCCGCTGCGCACCCTGCCCCGTGAAAACAAACGCCACCTTCCCCCCGCCCTCGCCCACCGCACCGCTCACCACACCCGCCGCCGGCTCACCCGCCGCCACCGCCCCCAGCCCCGCCACCAGCTCCTCCCGGCCAGCCCCGCACACCACCGCCCGCTGCCCCAGCACCGCACGCGCGGCCGCCAGCGACCACCCCACATCAGCCAGCCCGAACTGCTCACCCCCGGCGGCGATGAACCCGGCCAGCCGCCCCGCCTGAGCCCGCAACCCCCCCACCGACCGCCCCGACACCACCCACGGCACCACACCCGCCAGGCCCTCATCCCCACCGCCAGCGCCACTGTCCTGATCGGGTTCGTCCTCGGCCGGGGCCTGCTCCAAGATCACATGAGCGTTGGTGCCGCTGATCCCGAACGAGGACACCCCCGCCCGCCGCGGCTCCCCCGTCACCGGCCACCGCACCGCCTCGGTAACCAGCTCCACCGCCCCCGCCGACCAGTCCACATGCGACGACGGCGCATCCACATGCAGCGTCGGCGGCACCACCCCATGCCGCATCGCGGCCACCATCTTGATCACCCCGGCCACACCCGCCGCCGCCTGCGCATGACCGATGTTCGACTTCACCGACCCCACCAGCAACGGACCCCGCCCCGCAGCCCGTTCCTGGCCATACGTCGCGATCAGCGCCTGCGCCTCAATCGGATCCCCCAGCGTCGTCCCCGTCCCATGCGCCTCCACCACATCCACCTGACCCGCACCCAAACCCGCACTCGCCAGCGCTGAACGGATCACCCGCTGCTGCGACGGCCCATTCGGCGCCGTCAAACCATTACTCGCCCCGTCCTGATTCACCGCGCTGCCCGCCACCACCGCCAGCACCCGATGCCCCCGCAACCGCGCATCCGACAACCGCTCCACCACCAGCACACCAACACCCTCACCCCAGGCCGTCCCATCCGCGGCATCGGCAAATGCCTTGCACCGGCCGTCGGGCGCCAAGCCGCGCTGGTGGGAAAATTCGGTGAACGCCACCGGGGTGGCCATGACTGTCACCCCGCCGGCCAAGGCCAGCGTGCACTCCCCGGACCGCAGCGACTGGCACGCCAGATGCAGCGCCACCAGCGACGACGAGCACGCCGTGTCCACACTGACCGCCGGGCCTTCCAGGCCCAGCACATAGGCGACCCGGCCGGACGTCACGCTTCCGGCGCTGCCCGTCAGCAGGTGCCCCTCCAAGCCCTCGGGTGCCTTGTCCAGCCCCGCCGCATACCCCGACGGAGCTGCCCCGGCGAACACCCCCGCCGCCGTGCCCCGCAGTGTCGCCGGGTCGATCCCGGCATCCTCCAGCGCCTCCCAGCACGCCTCCAAAAGCAGCCGCTGCTGCGGATCCATCGCCAGCGCCTCACGCGGCGAAATACCAAAGAACCTTGCATCAAATCCCGCCGCATCCGCCAAAAACCCGCCCGCGCTCACATACGACGTCCCCGGATGATCCGGGTCAGGGTCAAGCAGCTCGTCGACGTCCCAGCCCCGGTCGGCCGGGAACTGCGAGACCGCATCCTTGCCCGCCGCCAGCAGGTCCCAGAACTGTCCCGGAGAATCCGCGCCGCCGGGGAACCGGCAGCTCATCCCCACGATCACCACCGGGTCATCGCCGGTCGCCGCCGACACATGAGCCACCGGTGCAGCGCTGGCCTGCTCGCCGGTCAGCTCGGCCAGCACAAACCCAGCCAGGGCCGCCGGGGTCGGGTAGTCGAACACCACCGTGGCCGGCAGCCGCAGCCCCGTCACCGCACCCAGCCGGTTACGCAACTCCACCGCGGTCAGCGAATCAAACCCCAGATCCCTAAACGCCCGCTCCGATTCGACCGCGTCCGCCGTGGCATGTCCCAACGTGGTGGCGGCATGCGTACAAACCATCGCCGTCATCTCTGCGGCTCGCTGTTCCGCCGGCAGCGCGGCCAGGCGACGCGCAAGTGTCGCCTGCTCCCCGCCGCCGGCCTGGGCCCGCCCTCTCGCCGGTACCCGTACCAGTTCCGACAGCAAGGGCGGGACCGCGCCGGTCCGGTCCGCGACCCGTGCGGCATCCAACCGGGCAGCCACCACCGTCGGCTGGCCACGCTCAAACGCAGCATCGAGCAGGGCCAGAGCCTTCGCCGGTGGCAGCGCCCGGACCCCCCGCGCAGCGACCCGGGCGGCGGACTGGCCGACCATCTCGCTGGCCTGCTCCCACAACCCCCACGCCACCGACACACCGGCCAGCCCCCGGGCCTGCCGGTAACCCGCCAGCGCGTCCAGGAAGCTGTTCGCCGCGGCGTAGCTGCCCTGCCCCGCGCTGCCCAGCACTCCCGCCGCCGAGGAGAACAGCACGAACGTGCCCAGATCCAGATCCCGGGTCAGCTCATGCAAAAACCACGCCGCATCCGCCTTCGCCGCCAGCACCCGATCAGCCCGCTCCGGCGTGAGCGACCCGACCAGCGCGTCATCCAAAACTCCCGCGGCATGCACCACTCCGGTCAGCGCATGGGCCGCCGGGATGTCAGCAAGCAAGGCTTCCAGCGCGCCGCGGTCGGCCACGTCACACGCGGTCACGGTGGCGTGGGCGCCCAGCCCTGCCAGGTCCGCGGCCAGGGCCGCGGCGCCGGGTGCGTGCGGGCCGCGGCGTGAGACCAGAACCAGGCGGCGGACGTGGTGGGTGGTGGCCAGGTGGCGGGCGGTCAGCGCGCCCAGAGCCCCGGTCCCACCGGTCACCAGCACACTGCCCTCGGGGTCCAGCGGCCGGGGGACCGACAGGACGATTTTGCCGGTGTGACCGGCCTGGCTCATCCACCGCAACGCCGCCGGTGCCTGGCGCACATCAAACACCGTCCGCGGCAACGCCGACAGCACACCCGAGGCGAACAGGCCGCCCAGCTCAGCCAGGATCTGCGCGATCCGCTCCGGCCCGGCATCCATCAAGTCGAACGCCTGATACGACACCGGATGACCGGCAGCCGCGGCGGCCTGGCCCGGGTCACGGATGTCGGCCTTGCCCATCTCCACAAACCGGCCCCCCGGAGCCAGCAGCCGCAGCGACGCATCCACAAACTCCCCGCGCAGGCAATCCAGCACCACATCCACACCCCGGCCGCCTGTGGCGTCCAGAAAGACCTGCTCGAAATCAAGCGTGCGTGAGGAGGCGATATGCGCGCGGTCCACACCTGCGCCGGCCAGCACTTCCCACTTGCCAGGACTGGCCGTCGCGAACACCTGCGCGCCGAGGTGGCGGGCAACCTGCACCGCGGCCATCCCGACCCCGCCCGCCGCGGCGTGGATCAGCACCGACTCCCCGGCCCGCAGCCCCGCCAGATCCACCAGCGCGTAATACGCCGTCGCAAACGCCACCGGCACCGTCGCCGCCTCAGCAAACGACCACCCCGCCGGAATGGGCGCCAGCAGCCGGTGATCGGAGACCGCAGACGGGCCGAACGCGCCGCCGCCGAACACGCCCATCACGGCATCGCCCACCGCCAGGGAGGACACCCCCGGGCCGGTGGCGGTCACCACCCCGGCCGCCTCGGCGCCGGGGATCCCGCCGTCGCCGGGGTACATCCCGAGCACGTTCAGCACGTCGCGGAAATTCACCCCCGCCACACGGACATCCACCCGCACCTGCCCGGCCGCCAGCGGCCCGACCACATCGCCGGTGCTGGCCGCTCCCAAGCCCTCCAAAGTCCCGCGCTCGGTGATCTCCAGCCGCCAGTCCCGCCCCCGCGGGAGCGCGAGCACGTCCTGCTGGCTGGCCCGGGCCAATCGCGGCACGAGTACCTGCCCCGCGCGTACTGTTAGCCGCGGCTCACCACCCGCGGCCGCCGCGCCGATCAGAGCCAGCACCCGCTCATCCAGGCCGCCATCCGCATCGGCGAGCACCACCTGCCCGGGATGCTCCGCCTGCGCCGAAGCCACCAGCCCCCATGCCGCGGCCCCGGCCAGGTCAGCCACCACCTCGCCGGGCAGCGCCGCCACCGCGCCACGCGTCACGATCACCAGCCGCGAACCGGCAAACCGGTCATCGGCCACCCACGTCTGCACCAGCCCCAGCACTTCATCCACCGCGGCGCGCACCCCAGCCGGAACCCCGTCATCCGCAGCAGCAGGGCACGCGGCGACCACTACCGGCGGGACCTCCCCGAGTCCGGCCAGCCCGCCCTCACCCAAAACCACGACCCCCGACTCCGCCCCACGCCGCACCTCGTAGGGCTGCCAGTGAATGTCAAACAGCCACTCCAGCCCATTCGGCCTGGTGAGGGTGGTGGGGTTGATGGGGCGCAGTGCCAGTGAGGTGATCGTTGCGACGGGGTTGCCTGCGGGGTCGGCGGCGTGCAGGCGGTAGGTGCCGGGTGCGGTGGACGTGATGTGTACCCGCAGCGTGGTGGCGCCGCTCGCGTGCAGGACTACTCCGGACCAGGCGAACGGCAGCATGGGGCCGTCACCGTCACCGGCACCGGCACCGTCGCCGTCGGCGGGCGGCTGCAGGGCGATGGGGTGCAGGGCCGCGTCGAGCAGGGCGGGGTGCAGCCCGTAGCTGCCGGCGGGCACCCCTTCGGGCAAGCTGACCTCGGCGAACACGTCCTGCCCGCGGCGCCAGGCCGCTTTCAGGCCGCGGAACGCCGGGCCGTAGCGCACCGCCTGCTGGGGCAGCCTGTCGTAGAATCCGGCCACGTCCACCGGCTCGGCTGCGGGCGGCGGCCATGCCGCCAGGTCAAAGCCGGCCGGCGCGGCGCCTGGGGTCAGCGTCGCAGTGGCGTTGCGGGTCCAGGTGGCGTCGTCGGGAGCGCGGGAGAAGATGTCCGCGGTGCGCTGCCCGCCGCCGGCAGGCCCGGTGATCGTGACCCGCAGCGTGAGAGCGCCGGCGGCGGGGATGACCAGCGGGGTATGCAAGATCAGTTCCTCGGCCATGGCGCACCCGGCCTGGTCACCCGCGGCCACGGCCAGCTCGGCCAGCGCCGCGCCGGGCAGCACCGCCCGGCCGGTGATCACGTGATCAGCCAGCCACGGATGGTCCGCCAGTGACAGCCGCCCGGTCAGCACCAGCCCGCCGCCGTCGGGCAACTCCACCGCCGCAGCCACCAGCGGATGCCCGGCTGCGGTCTGGCCAAGGTGCTGCGGGTCACCACGGCCAGCCTGCGCGGCCAGCCAGTACCGGCGATGCTCGAACGCATACGTCGGCAGGTCCACCCGCAGGCCGGCCGGGAACCAGCGGGCCCAGTCCACGGCCACGCCGCGCACCCACATCCCGCCCAGCGCCGCCACCGCCGACCGCGGCTCGTCCTGGCCCTTGGCCAGCACCGGGATCCACGCCACATCCTCACCCGGGCCCGCGCATTGCGCCCCCATCGCGCACAGCACCGGACCCGGCCCCAGCTCCGCGAACGTCGACACCCCCGCCCCGCGCAACGCCCCGACCGCAGCAGCGAACCGCACCGGCGCCCGCACATGCCGCACCCAGTACCCCGCGCTGGCCAGCTCCGGCCCAGCCACCTCCCCGCTCACCGCCGAGATCACCGGAATCCGCGGCTGCTCAAAAGCCAGCCCCGCCGCCGCCCCGGCGAACGCGTCCAGCATCGGATCCATCAACGGCGAATGAAACGCATGCGACACCCGCAACGGCCTCGTCCGCACCCCCACACCAGCCAGCTGCTCCGCCACCGCCGCCACTCCCGCCGCCGTACCGGAGATCACCACCGCCTGCGGGCCATTCACCGCCGCGATACCCACATCGCCACGGCCGGCCAGCACCGCGGCGACCTGCTCCTCCGCTGCCGCGACCGCGCACATCGCCCCGCCCGCCGGCAGCGCCTGCATCAACCGCCCCCGCGCAGCAACCAGCGCACACGCATCACCCAGCGACAACACCCCCGCCACATGCGCCGCCGCGAGCTCCCCGATCGAATGCCCCGCCACCACATCCGGGACCACACCCCACGACTCCAGCAGCCGAAACAGCGCCACCTCCACCGCGAACAACCCCGCCTGCGCATACACCGTCTGATCCAGCAGCCCCCCATCACCACCCAGCACCACCCCGGCAACCGGCTCACCCAGATGCTCATCCAGCCCCGCACACACCGCATCAAACGCCGCCGCGAACACCGGGAACGCCTCCCGCAACCCCCCGCCCATCCCCACCCGCTGCGCACCCTGCCCCGTGAAAACAAACGCCACCTTCCCCCCGCCCTCGCCCACCGCACCGCTCACCACACCCGCCGCCGGCTCACCCGCCGCCACCGCCCCCAGCCCCGCCACCAGCTCCTCCCGGCCAGCCCCGCACACCACCGCCCGCTGCCCCAGCACCGCACGCGCGGCCGCCAGCGACCACCCCACATCAGCCAGCCCGAACTGCTCACCCCCGGCGGCGATGAACCCGGCCAGCCGCCCCGCCTGAGCCCGCAACCCCCCCACCGACCGCCCCGACACCACCCACGGCACCACACCCGCCAGGCCCTCATCCCCACCGCCAGCGCCACTGTCCTGATCGGGTTCGTCCTCGGCCGGGGCCTGCTCCAAGATCACATGAGCGTTGGTGCCGCTGATCCCGAACGAGGACACCCCCGCCCGCCGCGGCTCCCCCGTCACCGGCCACCGCACCGCCTCGGTAACCAGCTCCACCGCCCCCGCCGACCAGTCCACATGCGACGACGGCGCATCCACATGCAGCGTCGGCGGCACCACCCCATGCCGCATCGCGGCCACCATCTTGATCACCCCGGCCACACCCGCCGCCGCCTGCGCATGACCGATGTTCGACTTCACCGACCCCACCAGCAACGGACCCCGCCCCGCAGCCCGTTCCTGGCCATACGTCGCGATCAGCGCCTGCGCCTCAATCGGATCCCCCAGCGTCGTCCCCGTCCCATGCGCCTCCACCACATCCACCTGACCCGCACCCAAACCCGCACTCGCCAGCGCTGAACGGATCACCCGCTGCTGCGACGGCCCATTCGGCGCCGTCAAACCATTACTCGCCCCGTCCTGATTCACCGCGCTGCCCGCCACCACCGCCAGCACCCGATGCCCCCGCAACCGCGCATCCGACAACCGCTCCACCACCAGCACCCCGACGCCCTCGGAGAAACCGGTGCCATCGGCGGCATCCGCAAATGCCTTGCACCGGCCGTCCGCGGCCAGCCCTCGCTGCCGGGAGAACTCCGTGAATACCGTCGGCGCCACGTTCACCGTCACCCCGCCCGCCAAGGCCAGCGTGCATTCCCCGGTGCGCAGCGACTGGGCCGCCAGATGCAGCGCCACCAGCGACGACGAGCACGCCGTGTCCACGCTGACCGCCGGGCCTTCCAGCCCGAAGGCGTAGGCGACCCGGCCTGAGACCACACTGGTGGCACCGCCGGTCAACAGATGGCCTTCCACACCTTCGGGTGCCTGTTCCAGCCCTGCTCCATACCCCGACGGCGCCGTCCCGGCGAACACCCCCGCCGCCGTGCCCCGCAGTGTCGCCGGGTCGATCCCGGCATCCTCCAGCGCCTCCCAGCACGCCTCCAAAAGCAGCCGCTGCTGCGGATCCATCGCCAGCGCCTCACGCGGGCTGATCCCGAAAAACCCCTCATCAAACCCCGCCGCATCAGCCAAGAACCCGCCAAGGGTGGCGTGGCTTTTGCCCGCCACACCCGGCTCCGGGTCAAACAAGCTCTCTACATCCCAGCCCCGGTCCGCTGGGAACTGCCCGATCGCGTCCTGCCCGGCAGCGACCAGATCCCAGAACTGTGCCGGGGAGTCCGCCCCGCCCGGGAACCGGCAGCTCATCCCCACGATCACCACCGGGTCGTCACCAGCCGGCGCCCGCACCGGCACGGGCACAGCCGGCACCGCCGGCTGCCCGCCGGTCAGCTCGCCCACTACGAAGCTGGCCAGCACCGCCGGAGTCGGGTAGTCGAACACCGCCGTGGCCGGCAGCCGCAGCCCCGTCACCGCACCCAGCCGGTTACGCAACTCCACCGCGGTCAGCGAATCAAACCCCAGATCCCTAAACGCCCGCCCCGGCTCGACCGCGTCCGGCGAGGAGTGGCCCAAGGTCGCGGCGGCATGCCCACGGACCAAATCCAGCACCGCTGCAGCCCGCTCATCTGCTGACGGCGCGGCCAGGCGTTGCGCCAGCGTCGTCTGCTCCCCGCTGCCGTCGTGGGCTCGCCCTCTGGCAGGTGCCCTCACGAGTTCCGACAGCAAGGGCCCGACCGCGCCGGTCCGGTCCGCGATCCGGGCTGCATCCAACCGGGCAGCGACTGTCGCGGGCTGTCCACGCTCCAGCGCGGCATCCAGCAGCCCAAGCGCCTGCGCCGGCGGCAGCGCCTGCACCCCCCGGGCAGCGACCCGAGCTGCGGACTGGCCGACCATCTGGCTGGCCGTTTCCCACAACCCCCACGCCACCGACACACCGGCCAGCCCCTGCGCCTGCCGGTAACCCGCGAGAGCGTCCATGAAGCTGTTCGCCGCGGCATAACTGCCCTGCCCGGGACTGCCCAGCACTCCCGCCGCCGACGAAAACAGCGCGAACAACCCCAGCCCCAGATCCCGGGTCAGCTCATGCAAAAACCACGCCGCATCCGCCTTCGCCGCCAGCACCCCATCAACCCGCTCCGGCGTCAGCGAGCCGATCAGCGCGTCATCCAGCACCCCCGCCGCATGCACCACGCCCGTCAGCGCGTGCTCCGACGGGACGGCGGCCAGCAGGCGTTGCAGCGCGTCGCGGTCGGCGACATCACACGCGGTCACGCTGACGTGCGCGCCCAAGCCCGCCAGGCCCGCGGCCAGCGCGCCAGCACCCGGTGCGTGCGGGCCTCGGCGTGAGACGAGGATCAGGCGGCGTATGTGATGGGCGGTAGCCAGGTGGCGGGCGGTCAGCGCACCCAGCGCACCGGTGCCCCCGGTCACCAGCACACTGCCGTCTTCTTGCAGCGGTTGGGGGATCGACAGCACGATCTTGCCGGTGTGACCGGCCTGGCTCATCCACCGCAACGCCGCCGGTGCCTGGCGCACATCAAACACCGTCCGCGGCAACGCCGACAGCACACCCGAGGCGAACAGGCCGCCCAGCTCAGCCAGGATCTGCGCGATCCGCTCCGGCCCGGCATCCATCAAGTCGAACGCCTGATACGACACCGGATGACCGGCAGCCGCGGCGGCCTGACCCAGGTCACGGATGTCGGCCTTGCCCATCTCCACAAACCGGCCCCCCGGAGCCAGCAGCCGCAGCGACGCATCCACAAACTCCCCGCGCAGGCAATCCAGCACCACATCCAGACCGCTGCCGCCGGTCGCGCTGCGGAACGCTTCCTCAAAGTCCACGTCGCGGGAGGAAGCGATGTGTTCCCGATTCAGCCCGGCGGCAGCCAGCACCTCCCATTTAGCCGGGCTCGCCGTTGCATACAGTTCCGCGCCCAGATGGCGGGCGATCTGCACCGCGGCCATGCCGACTCCGCCAGCAGCGGCGTGGATCAGCACCGACTCCCCGGCCCGCAGCCCGGCCAGGTCCACCAGCGCGTAATACGCCGTCGCAAACGCCACCGGCACCGTCGCCGCCTCAGCAAACGACCAGCCGTCCGGCACCCTGGCCAAAAGCCGGCGATCAGTCACCGCGGACGGACCGAAGGCACCACCGGGGAGCACGCCCATCACCGCGTCCCCCACAGCCAGGCCTTCCACCCCTGGACCGGTGGCCATCACCACCCCGGCGCCCTCGCAGCCAAAGAGGCCGCCGGGATACATCCCCAGCACGTTCAGCACGTCGCGAAAATTCACCCCCGCCGCGCGGACATCCACGTGTACCTGCCCACGGCCCAGCGGCTTGTTCGGCTCAGCGGTGCTGGCCGCCGCCAGGCCCTCCAGCGTCCCGACTTCGGTGATGTCCAGCCGCCAGTCCCGCCCCGGCGGCAGCGCGAGCGCGTCCTGCTTGCTGGCCCGAGCCAGCCGGGGTACCAGCACCTGCTCTCCGCGCATCGCCAGCCGCGGCTCCCCAGCACTGGCCGCATCCCCGATCAAGGTCAGCGCCCGCTCATCGAGCCCGATGTCGGCATCGGCCAGCACCACCTGCCCGGGATGCTCGGCCTGCGCCGACCCCACTAGGCCCCACACCGCCGCCCCGGCCAGGTCAGCAACAGACTCGCCGGCCCGTACGGCCACCGCGCCACGCGTAACGATCACCAGCCGTGAACCGGCGAACCGCTCATCTGCCACCCACGCCTGGACCAGCGCCAGTGCCTCATCCACCGCGGCCCGTACCCGAGCCGGAATCCCGTCATTAGTGGCGGCGCGGCAGACGGCGACCACTATCGGCGGGACCTCCCCCAGCTCCGCCAGCCCGCCCTCACCCAAAGCCACAACCCCCTGCGCCAGGCCGCCCGCTACCTCACAGGGCTGCCAGTGCATCCCGAACAGCCAGTCCTGTCCGCCACCAGCAACGGTCAGTGCGTCATCGGCCAGAGGCCGCGAGACCAGCGATTCCACCGACATCACTGGTACGCCCACCGCATCGGCCGCTTGAACCGAGATGGCGCCGAAACCCGCCCCGGAAATGCGCACCCGCAGCGTTGAAGCCCCTGCCGCGTGCAGCGCTACCCCGCTCCACGCAAAGGGCAGCATCGGCCCATCCCCGGCGCCAGCATCCAGGAACGATCCCAGTCCAGCCGCTTGCAGGGCCGCATCCAGCAATACCGGGTGCAGCCCGTAGCCGTCGGCACGTATGCCGTCGGGCAACTTGACCTCGGCGAACACGTCCTTCCCGCGCCGCCATGCCGCCACCAGACCCCGGAACGCCGGGCCATAGGCCAGCCCGCGCCCCGCCAGCACGTCATACATCCCGGCCACATCCGCCGGCTCAGCACCCGGCGGCGGCCACGCCGTTAGATCGAACGACGGCACCGGCGCCGGGCCGGCAGCCAAAGTCCCGGCCGCATGACACGTCCACGGCTCACCCGCGCCGGCGTCGTCACGGCGCGAGTACACCTCCACCGTCCGGCAGCCGTCATCACCCGGACCGCTCACACTGACCCGCACCTGCACCCCGCCGCGTTCGGGCAGCACCAGCGGAGCCTGCAAAACCAGTTCCTCCACCAGGCCGCACCCAGCCTCGTCCGCGGCACGGACCGCCAGCTCGGCAAACGCCGCCCCCGGCAGCAGCACGGTCCCCGCGACCTGATGATCAGCCAGCCACGGCTGGGTGGCCAGCGACAGCCGCCCGGTCAGCACCACCCCACCCGACTCTGGCAGCTCGACCGCCGCGCCCAGCAGCGGATGACCCGCCGCCACCAGCCCCAGACCCGCCGGATCACCGCCCACCGCCGGCCGCCCCGGCCAGTACCGCTGCCGCTGGAACGCGTAGGTCGGCAGATCCACCCGGCTGCGCAGGCCGGGGAACCACCGCGACCAGTCCACCCCCCCGCCAGCCACCCACACCTGCGCCAGCGACGCCGCCAGCCGGCCCAGCCCGCCGTCATCACGGCGCAGCGTCCCCGTCACCACGACCCCGCCGGTGCCCGCACCAGGACCAGCGTCCGCAGCGGAGGAGGAGGAGGAGGAGGCGGCGGAGGAGGAGGAGGAGGCGGCGGCGGCGGCGGAGGAGGAGGAGGCGGCGGAGGAGGAGGAGGAGGAGCGGCGGCGGAGGCGGCGGCGGAGGAGGAGGAGGCGGCGGAGGCGGCGGCGGAGGCGGAGGCGGAGGCGGCGGTAGGGATGGAGGTGGTGGTGGGGGTGGAGGCGATGATGCTGGTGCTGGTCTCGGTGAGGGCGTCTTCGACCGCCGTGGTCAGCACCGGGTGCGGACTCACCTCGATGAAGATCCGGTGCCCGGACGCGGCCAGGGTCTGCACGGCGCGCTGGAACTGCACCGGCTCGCGCAGGGAGCGATACCAATACCCCGCATCCATCACCGCGCCGTCGACGACCTGGCCGTCGATGCCGGACACCACGGCGACCGTGCCGGGCTGCGCGGTCACGCTAGCCAGTGCGTCTTCAACCTGGCCGCGGACCGCCTCGACCAGCGGGGAATGCGAGGCGTAATCCACCTCCACCCGCCGCGCCCGCACCCCATCGCCCTCACATGCGGCGGCGAGCTCATCCAGAGCCTGGGCATCGCCGGAAACCACCACCTGGCGCGGGCCGTTCACCGCCGCGATGTGCACCCGCCCGCCCCACTGCTCGAGCCGATGCTGCACCGCCTCGGCGGGCTCGGCGAGCGACATCATCCCGCCGGTCCCGGCCAGCTGAACCAGGGCGTGGCTGCGCAGCGCGACGACTTTGGCGCCGTCGGCCAGTGACAGCACCCCGGCCACACACGCCGCCGCGATCTCACCCTGCGAATGACCCACCACCGCATCCGGGGTTATCCCGGCGGCCTGCCACACCGCGGCCAGTGACACCATCACCGCCCACAACGCCGGCTGCACCACCTCCACCCGATCCAAGCTGGCACCCCGCCCGCAGACGGTGCCGACCAGCGGCCACCCGGTCAGCGGGTCCAGCACCGCCGCGCACTCGGCCAGCCGTTCGGCGAACACCGGACACGACACGGACAGATCCGCCGCCATCCCGGCCCACTGCGACCCCTGGCCGGGGAACACAAACACCACCTTGCCGGCGCCGCCGTCAGCACTACCGGTCACCACCCCGGCTGCCGGCTCGCCCGCCGCGACCGCCTCCAGCCCCGCCAGCAGTTCATCGCGGCTGGTCCCGGTGACCACCGCCCGTTGGGCCAGCGCCGAACGGGTAACCGCAAGCGACCACCCCACATCGGCCAGCCCCACGCGAGCATCAGCGGCGGCGGTGAATCCGGCCAGCCGCTCGGCCTGCGCCCGCAACCCCGCCGCCGATCTGGCCGATACCACCCACGGCGCCACACCCCCGGCATCTGCCACCACCAGATCCTTGAGCGCACCATCGCCGTTTTCCCCGGTCACGGCGTTGCCGTCGTCCTGTTCCGGTTCGCCTTCGGCCGGGGCCTGCTCCAAGATGACGTGGGCGTTGGTGCCGCTGACACCGAAAGCGGAGACCCCGGCGCGGCGCGGCTCTCCGGTCTCCGGCCACAGCACCGGTGCGGTGACCAGCTCCACGGCCCCGGCCGACCAGTCCACATGCGACGACGGCGCGTCCACGTGCAGCGTCGGCGGGACGATCCCGTGCCGGATCGCGGCCACCATCTTGATCACCCCGGCCACACCCGCCGCGGCCTGAGCATGACCAATGTTCGACTTCACCGACCCCAGCAGCACAGGTCCCCGCCCCGCAGCCCGTTCCTGGCCATACGTCGCGATCAGCGCCTGCGCCTCGATCGGATCCCCCAGCGTGGTGCCCGTCCCGTGGGCCTCGACCACATCAACCTGACCAGCGCCAAGCCCGGCGCTGGCCAGCGCTGAGCGGATCACCCGCTGCTGCGACGGCCCATTCGGAGCCGTCAGCCCGTTACTCGCCCCGTCCTGATTCACCGCAGACCCCGCCACCACCGCCAGCACCCGGTGCCCCCGCGCCCGCGCATCCGACAGCCGCTCCACCACCAGCACCCCGACGCCCTCGGAGAAACCGGTGCCATCGGCGGCATCAGCGAACGCCTTGCACCGCCCATCTGCCGCCAGCCCCCGCTGCCGCGAAAACTCGGTGAAGATCGTGGGCGTGGCCATCACCGTGATTCCGCCGGCCAGCGCCAGCGTGCACTCCCCGGCGCGCAGGGACTGGGTGGCCAGATGCAGCGCCACCAGCGACGACGAGCACGCCGTATCCACGCTGACCGCCGGGCCTTCCAGCCCGAACGTGTACGCCACACGACCGGATGTCACGCTCATCGCGCTGCCGGTCAGCAGGTGGGCGTCGGCAGCCCCCGGCACCCAGTCCAGCCACGCGCCGAAGCTCGCGGGAGCCGTCCCTGCGAACACTCCCACCGGAGTGCCGCGCAGCGTGGCCGGGTCGATCCCGGCATCCTCCAGCGCCTCCCAGCACGCCTCCAAAAGCAGCCGCTGCTGCGGATCCATCGCCAGCGCCTCACGCGGGCTGATCCCGAAAAACCCCGCATCAAACCCCGCCGCATCCGCCAGGAACCCGCCGCGGGTGGTGTAGCTCTTGCCCGCCACACCGGGCTCAGGGTCATACAGCTCGGCAACATCCCAGCCCCGGTCCGCCGGGAACTCCGAGACGGCATCCCCACCCGCCGCCACCAGATCCCAGAACTGCGCCGGTGACTCGGCACCCGGGAACCGGCAGCTCATCCCCACGATCGCGACTGGTTCGCGATCACGCTCCTCGGCCTCACGAAGCCGCCGCCTGGTCTCCCGCAGATCGCTTGTCGCGCGCTTAAGGTACTCGAGAAGCTTTTCCTCATTCCCCACTAAGATCACTCCGCTGGCGGTTGGAGAATCAAGCTCGCGCTAAAGCTAAAGAGTCAGCCCAAAAGGATAGGGTGTTGCGGTAAGAAGACAAGATGCACGGCGCTTAATGCCATGATTGCGAAAGCAGCCAATCCAAGAATCCCAAGAAAAACGTCCGTAACTTGCTCAGCCTTAAAATCATGTATCGTGTACTAGCAATCCCGAAAAGGGTATATACTGCTACATACTACGCATAGCCAGCGTGACGGCCAACCCCTAACGGACCCCTTGCTCCCCCTACGGCGAACCAGGTACCAGCGACTACGAGCACTTTCGGGTGGGGCGTTGGGTCAGTGCCTGCCGAGCTCGTTATTGATAATCTCGATCATTTCATCGTCGGTCGCCGCTTGAATATCATCATCGGCTGCAGCGATCTCATTCGCGTCTTCGGCGCCACGCCAGGACCGCAAGAGCCCTTCCAACCGCGTTGCTATCGTGCCGCGGTCAGCGTTGTCCGGCGATATTCTCGACAGGCTTTCTTCCAGCTTCGCCAGCTCCATATGCACCGACCGGATGCTGTCCAGCTCTTCGTCCCCAGTGAGCTGTTCCCGGATGTACTGGGCCAGGGCAGCGGGAAGGGGATAGTCGAAGACCAGGGTGTCCGGCAGCACCAGTCCCGTGGCCACGGTCAGCCGATCGCGCAGCTCGACCGCGCTCAGCGAGTTGAATCCCAGATCCTTGAACGTCCGCCGGGTATCCACGGCATCCACCGCGGTGTGCCCCAGGACCAGAGCAGCCTCGCCACGCACAAGTTCCAGCAGCAGCCGGTTTTGCTCCGCTGTCGGCAACCCGGCTAGCTGCCCGGCGGGCGACGACCGCAGCGGCTGCCCGGCGGCCTCGCCGCCAGCAGGCTCCTGCCCGGTGCTGCTCTCCGTCCCATTGCCGGCCGGCGGACTTGGACCGGCCGGGGCCGCCGCCGTCTCAACCCAGTACCGCCTGCGCTGGAAGGCATAGGTTGGCAGGTCGATCCGCCGGGCATCCGAACCGGCGAAGAACGCGCGCCAGTCCACGTTCACTCCGTGTGCGTGCACCTGCGCCAGGGCCGAGACCAGCGCCTGGACATCGGGCCGGTCGGCGCGCAGCAGCGGAACGAACGCGAGGTCGCCGCGATCGGGCGGGACACAGCTCCGGGCCATTACCGAGAGCGCACCGTCCGGGCCCACTTCGACGAACGTGGTCACGCCGAGGTCGGCAAGGCTGCGCATCCCCTCCAGGAACCGCACGGGCTCCCGTGCGTGCCGCACCCAGTATTCGGGCTCGCACATCTGGTCGGGCGCCATCTGCCCGGTCACGTTCGACACCAGAGGAATCACCGGCTGTGCGGCCGACAACCCCGCTACGACCTGCCTGAACTCGGACAGCATCGGCTCCATCCGCGGCGAATGGAATGCGTGGCTCACTCGCAGGCGCCGTGTCTTACGGCCGCGCTCTCGCCACGACTCCGCCAGGCCGACCACGGCGTCCTCGTCACCGGAGATCACCACCTGCTCGGGACCGTTCACCGCGGCGATGCTGACCCGATCCGCCACACTGGCCAGCTCATCGGCGACCTCAGCCTCGGCGGCCTGTACCGACGCCATCGCCCCGCCGGCCGGGAGCCGCTGCATCAGCCGACCTCGGGCGGCCACCAGGGCGCACGCGTCGGCCAGCGACAGCGCTCCCGCTGCATGGGCCGCCGCGAGTTCGCCCACGGAGTGCCCCATCATCGCGTCCGCGACCACTCCCCACGACTCCAGCAGCCGGAACACACCAATCTCAAGCGCGAACAACGCCGCCTGGGTAAACGCCGTCTGGTCCAGCAGTGCTGCATCCGCCGAACCCGCCTCAGCGAATATCACCTCACGAATCGGCCGGACCAGGTGCGCATCCAGCCCCGCGCACACCTCGTCAAACGCGGCCGCGAACACTGGGAAGCTCGCGTAGAGGGCCTGTCCCATCCTGGCCCGCTGGCTCCCCTGGCCTGCGAACAGGAACGCCACCCGGCCGTCCGTTGCCGCCACGCCGTTGACCACGTTCGCGGCTGCCTCGCCTCGGCCCGTCGCGTCGAGGCCCGTCAGGAAGTCCGCCCGGTCGCTCGCCAGCGCCACGGCTCGATGCTCCAGGCTGGCCCGCGTGGTGGCCAGCGAGTAAGCCACGTCGGCGGTGCTCAGGCTCGGGTGCTCGGCGAAGTGCTGCCGCAACCGCTCCGCCTGCGCCCGCAGTCCTTCCGCGCTGCGCGCCGACACCAGCCATGGCACCGGCTCCGGCAGCCTTGCAGGCGCACGGGATTCCCGCCGGGCCCTCGCTGGGCCAGCGCCCTGATCACCTGGAGGCGGCTCCGCGACGATAACGTGGCAGTTCGTCCCGCCCATGCCGAAGGAGTTCACACCGGCCAGGAACGGGCGGCCCGGCTGCGGCCATGGCCCAAGCGCCTGCTGGACGCTCAGGTTCAGTTTGCCCAGGGGAATCCGTGGGCTCGGCGTCTCGAAGTTGAGGCTGGGCGGGATTTCGCCATGCTCGATGCACAAGGCCGTCTTGATCAGGCCGGCGATGCCGGCCGCGCCTTCCAGGTGCCCGATGTTGGTCTTGACGGACCCCACGCGCAGCGGCGAATCCGCCGGCCGTGAGCAGCCGACAACAGAGCCGAGCGCGGACGCCTCGATTGGGTCGCCGACCCTGGTCCCGGTTCCGTGCAGTTCGACATACTGAATATCGCGTGGGTCGATACAGGCCCGCTCGCAGGCAAGTCGCAGCACCTGCTCCTGAGCGGCCTGGCTCGGCACGGTCAGGCCATCGCCACCGCCGTCGTTGTTGACGGCCGTAGCACGGATGACACAGTGAATCCGGTCGCCGTCGGCAAGAGCGCGGTGCAGTGGCTTGAGCACCACCACGCCTCCGCCTTCGCCCCTCGCGTATCCATTCGCCCGGGCATCGAACGTATAGCAGAGCCCATCGGGGGAAAGCGCACCGGACCTGGAGGCACTGAGGGCACTTTCCGGAACAATATTAAGGTTGACGCCGCCCGCGACAGCAAGTACGGATTCGCCGCGCCGCAGGCTCTCTCCGGCCATGTGCACGGCGACTAGCGAAGATGATTGTGCCGCGTCCAGCAGAAGGCTGGGCCCTTGGAAACCAAAGACATATGACAGCCGGTTAGCGATCATACTTTGATAAGATCCGGTCCCCGAGTACTGCGTGATGCCGCCTGCCCCGCTCTTGGCCGCGAGCAGCGCGTAATCGCTGCGTATGGCGCCGATGAACACGCCGACCTGGCTGCCCCGTACTTTCTCCGGATTTATCCCAGCGTCCTCGAGAGCCTCCCAGGTGAGCTCGAGTGCCAGTCGTTGCTGCGGGTCCATAGCGACCGCTTCACGAGGGGATATCCCGAAAAACTCGGCGTCGAAGCAATCAACATCGTCCAGGAAACCGCCCCGGCGGATATTCGTCCTGTCCGTTTCGAGCAGCTCTCCGCCGAACGCTGTTTCCACGTCCCAGCGGTCGGGGGGCACCTGCGTGATCGCGTTCCGGCCGCACCGCAGCAACTGCCAGAAGGCAGCCGGGCTTGGCGCTCCGGGGAAGCGGCAAGACATGCCGACGATGGCGATTTCACTGCCCGGCGCTGAGTATTCCTTGCTTACGCTCATCCCTATTCCCGACGGCCCTGGAACAAGCCGTAACGTTACGGATGCGCGTCGGTGCCGCCAACCCCTAAACGTTGGGTGGCCCCTACGATCAGAGCAGGTCGGGCTGCCTCCAAGGCTCGCCGAGCACGTGCTCGGCCAGGAACGCGTAGATGGTCTCGTACCAGACGGTCACGTGACCGGGCTTCAGGATCCAGTGGTTCTCGTCGGGGAAGTACAGGAACCTGGCGCCTGGCACGTTGCCCTGCGCATCCGACCAGAGCCGCAGCGCCTCGCCGACCGGGACGCGGTAGTCCTTGTCCCCGTGAATCACCAGCATCGGCGTGCGGATCGCGCCGAGACTCCGGTTGGGCGAGTTGGCCGCGTAGCGCTCCGGCTGGGTAACCGGGTCACCGAAAATCCTGCGCCAGTACGACGGCAGGTCGGTGGTGCCGAACATCTGGTCGAGGACCCACAGCCCGGCGTGGCTGACGATCGCGGCGAACCGGTCGGTGTGGCCAGCGATCCAGTTGGCCATGTAGCCGCCGAACGAGCCGCCCATCATCGCGGTGCGCGCCTCGTCGATGTCAGGCCTGGCCACCGCCGCATCGGTGATCGTCATTACGTCGGTATACGGCCGCTGTCCCCACGTCCCGTGGCCACGGGCAATGAACGCCTGGCCGTAACCGGTCGACAGCGCCGGGTCGGGCAGCAGCACCGCGTATCCCCTGGCGGCCATCAGCCACGGGTTCCAGCGCCAGGACCAGGCGTTCCAGCTCATCACCGGCCCGCCGTGCACCCATAGCAGCAGCGGAGCGGGGCTGGATTCGCTCGCGCCGTCCGGCAGCACCAGCCACGCCCGGACCGGCGTCCCGTCGTCGGCCTGGGCCTCAATCTCCTCGAGCCGCCCCGGCAACTCCAGCGGCGAGCCAGGGCTCGCCAGCGGGGTCGGCTTGCTGCCCGGGGCCGTGATGTCAATCCGCACCGGCGTCGGCGGCTGGTCAACGGCCGAGCGCAGCGCGTAGAGGAACCGGCCGTCCGGCGCCGGGCACAGGCTTTCGTAAGCGCCCTCGTCCGTCAGCCTGGTGACCTGGCCAGACTCGAGGTCGCTGCGGTACACCGGCCGCCTGCCCCGGTCGTCTGCGGTGAAGTAGACCGCGCCGGAGTCGGGTGCCCACGCGATCTCCTGCGGGTGCCGGTCGAAGCCGGTCAGCAGGTCACGCGCGGCGGCTTCGCCGTCGAGCGGAACCACGACCAGGGTTACGTCGCCCGGTGCCGCATAGCTGTCGTGCTCCGAGCGCCTGCAGGCGACGAGGCGGCCATCCGGCGCGATGCGCGGGCCGCTGAAGTCATGGCCGGGCGCAGCCAGCAAAGTTCGGCGCTGCGCGGTCGCCGTGTCGATGACGTCGATCTCGTCGCGCTGGTTCCCGGCGTCATCCCACACCGACCAGCCAGTGACCACGCGGGAGCCGTCCGGGGTGACCTCGAACGTGTTCTCGTCAAGCGCCCGGCCCGGGCCCGGTGTGAGCTCGCGGGCTTCGGGCTCCACGTCGTCGCCGCCGGCGCCGCCGATCTTGGCGAACCGCAGCCGCAGGCTGTCCGGGCCCAGGTCATGATCCCAGTACCGGACCGGTCCCGACTCGTGCAGGATCGCCGTGACACCCGCGTCCTTGCGCGCCTTACGGCGGACGAGGTCGTCGTCGGCGCCGTCGGCGCCGTGCAGCGTAGCAGCGGCGAACACGACGGCCTGGCTTCCGCGCGCCGCCGTGACACCCGCGACGCCGCCGGCCGGGCCCGCGATCCTGCGCGCCTCGCCGCCGCCCGCCGGCAGCAGCCAC
This sequence comes from uncultured Actinomycetota bacterium, assembly GCA_963778075.1. GTDB lineage: Bacteria > Actinomycetota > Actinomycetes > Streptosporangiales > Streptosporangiaceae > JASHPR01. The sequence continues at coordinate 162,625 of CAVZTJ010000005.1, forward strand.
AGTGCCGGTTTGTCCTTCGACAGTTCGCCGTCGCCTTGCGTAACGGCCGGCGATCCCGGTCGCTTCGAGACGAACAAGAGTGAGCCGTCGGGGAGGAATACGGGATCGCCTTCACCCTCGGCACCGCGGGTCAGCCGAACCGGCCTGATGTCCTGAGCGTGCGGGCCGATCCGCCAGATGCTGGTCAGGTACTTCCTCGGCTCGCCGCCAACGGTCTGCACCGCGGCCGCGAGCCAGGAACCGTCGGGGGACAGCCGCAGCCCGGTTACCCGGGGTATGGCCACGTACTCACTCAGATCGTGGAAGCTGGTCACGCCTTTAGTCTGCTCCACCGTAGCGCCGGACGGCCGCCAGGATCCGCTGGTAGGCGGGACTCAGCTCGTCCTCGAGCTGCGCGGTGAGCGCGACCACGCGGGTCAGCGCCTCGCGCGGCACGCGCTGCAGCATGGCGTCGAGCAGCCACCACGTCCCGGTCTTTGCGGTGCCGGTTACCTGGCGTCGGTGATCACGGCGGCACCGACGGTGGCGTTGGTTGCCTCGTCGATCAGGATCAGCGAGCCGGTGAGCCGGTTGCGGGTGTAGGGGTCGCAGAACACCGGCTGGGTGAGCCGCAGCGTCACCCGCCCGATCTCGTTGAGCCTTAGTTCCTCAGCACCTTCATCCCTGTGCAGGGTGTTCACGTCGAGCCGGTAGTGCAGGTCGCGGACGATCGCCTTCACGGTCCGCGTGGTGTGCTTCACGATCAGCCGGCTGCGCTGGCTCAGCGACCGGGCGTCGGTCATCCAGCAGACCAGCGCCTCGACGTCCTGGACTACCGGCGGCTGGTTGTGCGGCCGGCAGAACATGTCGCCCCTGGAGACGTCCAGATCGTCGTCCAGCAGCAGGGTCACCGACATCGGCGGGAAGGCCTCGGCCACGGCGCCGCGGGCGGTGTCGATGCGCGAGATCGTCGTGGTCAGCCCGGACGGGAGGTGCATCACCTCGTCGCCGGGCTTCAGCACGCCGCCCGCCACCTGGCCGGCGTAGCCGCGGTAGTCGTGCAGTTCCGGGTCGGTGGCCTGATGCGGCCGGATGACGTACTGCACCGGGAACCTGACGTCGATGAGGTTCCGGTCCGAGGCGATGTGCACGTGCTCCAGGTGGTGCAGCAGCGACGGGCCGTCGTACCACGGCATGCTGGCCGAGCGCTGCACGACGTTGTCACCGTGCAGGGCGGATATGGGGATGAAGGTCAGGTCGCCGATCTCCAGCTTGGTCGCGAACGACGTGAACTCCTCGGCGATCCGCTCGAACACCGCTGCGTCGTAGTCGACGAGGTCCATCTTGTTCACCGCGAGCACCAGGTGCGGGACCCGCAGCAGGGTGGCGAGGAACGCGTGTCGCCTGCTCTGCTCGGTGAGCCCGTTGCGGGCGTCGACCAGGACGATCGCCAGGTCGGCGGTTGACGCGCCGGTGACCATGTTCCTGGTGTACTGAATGTGGCCAGGGGTGTCGGCGATGATGAACTTTCGCCGCGGCGTGGCGAAGTAGCGATAGGCCACGTCGATCGTGATGCCCTGCTCGCGCTCGGCGCGCAGCCCATCGGTCAGCAGGGCCAGGTTCGTGTACCCCTCGCCGCGATCCTTGCTGGTGCGCTCGACCGCCGCGAGCTGGTCCTCAAAGATGGCCTTGGAGTCGAACAGCAGCCGTCCGATGAGCGTGCTCTTGCCGTCGTCGACCGACCCGGCGGTGGCCAGCCGCAGCATGTCGCTGTGCCGGTCCAGCGGGGGCTGGACGACCTCGCCAGTTGGTCCGGTCTCTGGGTTCGTCATCAGAAGTAGCCCTCTCGCTTGCGGTCTTCCATCGCCGCCTCGCTGGTGCGGTCGTCGGCGCGCGTCTGGCCCCGCTCGGTGATCCGGGTCGCCGCGATCTCGGTGATCACGTCGGGGATCGTCGCGGCCGTCGACTCGACCGCCCCGGTGCACGTCATGTCCCCGACCGTGCGGTAGCGGACGGTCGCGTCGAAGAGCTGCTCGTCCTCGCCCCGCGTCACATATGAGCTGTCGGCCAGCAGGATGCCATCGCGCTCGAACACCTGGCGCTGGTGCGCAAAGTAGATGGACGGGATCTCGAGCTCCTCACGCCAGATGTAGTGCCACACATCGAGCTCGGTCCAGTTGGACAGCGGGAACACCCGGATATGCTCGCCGCGGTGCAGCTTGGTGTTGTAGAGGTTCCACAGCTCCGGCCGCTGGTTCTTCGGATCCCACTGCCCGAACTCGTCGCGGAAGGAGAACATCCGCTCCTTCGCTCTGGCCTTCTCCTCGTCGCGTCTCGCGCCGCCGAACACCGCGTCGAACCGGTTCTCCTCGATCGCGTCGAGCAGCGTGGTGGTCTGCAGCCGGTTCCGGCTGGACCAGCGGCCGGTCTCGTCGGCGACCCGGCCGGCGTCGATCGAGTCCTGCACCGACGCGACGATCAGCCGGGCGTCCGCCTGCTGCACCCGGCGGTCCCGGAACTCGAGCACCTCGGCGAAGTTGTGCCCGGTGTCCACGTGCATCACCGGGAACGGGACCCGTGCGGGCCAGAACGCGCGCTCGGCCAGGGCCAGCATCACGATCGAGTCCTTGCCGCCGGAGAACAGCAGCACCGGCCGTTCGAATTCGGCTGCTACCTCGCGGATGACGTGTATCGACTCAGCCTCGAGCATGTCGAGCTGCGAAAGCTGATAGTCGGAACGCGGCGTCGTGGCCATTGGGGGAACTCCAGGGGGTGGCGAGGACTATCGAACCGAGCTGATCGCCTCGAGCAGCGGATCGGCGAGCGCGGCCTGGCAGATCAGGATATCCGGCAGCGAAGGCTTCGCCTGATTGTAGGAAAGCTTGGAGCCGTCAATCCTAGACGCGTGCAGCCCGGACGCAACCGCCACGGCAACCGGGGCTGCCGAGTCCCACTCGTACTGCCCGCCGCTGTGCACGTACGCCTCAGCGTCTCCGCAGATCACCGCCGCGGCCTTGGCGCCGGCCGAGCCCAGCGGCACCAGCTCGGCGTCGAGCCTGCGGGCCAGCCGCGTCATGAACTCCGGCGGCCTGGTCCGGCTGACCAGAAGGCGAAGCACAGCGGGGGGGTCTGGGGGGGTCACCCCCCCGTGGGCCAGCACGGCGGGAGAATCTGGGGGGGTCGCCGCCCCGTGTGCCAGCACAGCTGGTCGCGAGGAGGCGGGCGGCTTCGCCGGGTCAGCCGTGGACAGAACCTTGTCCTGGGCCGGGAGCGCCACCGCGCCGGCGGTCAGCTCGCCGCGCTCCCACAACGCGACGTGTACCGCCCAGTCGCTGCGGCCCGGCTCGCCGAACTCCCGCGTCCCGTCCAGCGGGTCCACGATCCAGACCCGGTCGGCCGAGAGCCGGGCCAGGTCGTCGGCACCCTCCTCGGACAGCACCGCGTCACCGGGCCGCTGCCGGGCCAGCTCGGCGGCGAGGAATTCATGCGAGGTCCGGTCGCCGGCCCGGCGCAGCTCATCGGCGGCGCCACCGGCCGCGCGCAATGCCAGCAGCCGACGGCCTGCCTCCGCGGCCAGGTCAGCGGCTAGACGGTCGTCATCAGAGATCATTAATGGTTGCCTTTACGCTACGGTTGCGCCGACTCTGCGGCGCCATGGAACTCGTTCTGCGCCGCGGCCAAGCCCCGCTGCAGCAGGACCTCCACCGCGTCGGCGCAGCGTTCGAGCACATCGGGCAGTACTTTCCGCTCCGCTGCGGAGAAATCGTGCAGCACGAAATCCGCCGGGTCCATCCGCCCCGGCGGCCGGCCAATGCCCACGCGAACCCGCAGGTAGTCGCGCGAGCCAAGGGCGGCCGTCACCGATCGCAGGCCATTGTGGCCATTGTCTCCACCGCCCTGCTTGAGCCTGATCGTGCCGAACGGCAGGTCGAGCTCATCGTGGATCACGACGATGCGCTCCACCGGGATCTTGTAGAAGGTCCGCAGCGCGGCCACCGGACGGCCGGAAAGGTTCATGAAGGTCTGCGGCTTCGCCAGCGTGACCGGGTAGCCGGAGAGCCGGCCGCTGGCAACCCGCGCTCGCGACCGGTCTCGCTTGAAGGGCGCGCGCATTCGGCCAGCGAGCACGTCGGCAACCATGAACCCGCAGTTGTGCCGGTTGCCCGCGTACCCGTCGCCCGGGTTGCCGAGCCCGGCTATGAGCCACCGCTCGGTGCTGACCCCATCCATGCCATGACCGGATCGTCGTCCAGGCTAGGACGACTGGTCGCCGGTCGACTCGTCCGCGGGCCGCTCGCCACCCTCGCCGGCAGGCGGAGCAGGAGCCTCGGGCGGGGCCTCGCCAGCCTCGACCTCCTCGCCCTCGGGCAGGCCAAGCTCGGCCTCGAGCTGCTCAGCGGTTGGCGCGGCGATCACGTGCAGCACCAGGATCTCGGGCTCGACCGCGAGCGTCACGCCGCTCGGCAGCGTGAGGTCTCCGGCGTGTACGGAGGCGCCGATGGCCATGCCCTCGACGTCGACGTCGATGCCCGGCGGGATGTTGGTGGCCTCGGCCTCCACCGAGATCTGGACAAGCTGCTGGTCGAGCAGCCCGTCGGGAGCGACCTCGCCGGTCACGTTGATCGGGACCTCGACGGTGACCTTCTCGCCGCGCCTGACCATGATCAGGTCGACGTGCTCGACGGAGCCCCTGATCGCATCCCGCTGGACTGCCTTGGGCAGCGCGAGCTGGCTGCCGCCGGGCAGGCCCTCGAGCCGGATCAGCACGTTCGCCGTGCGCAGCGCGAGCAGCACGTCGTGGCCGGGCAGGCTGACATGCCTCGGGTCGGTCCCGTGGCCGTACAGGACGGCGGGAACCCGGCCGGCGCGCCGCTCCCTGCGGGCCGGTCCCTTTCCGAACTCGGTGCGGGGCTCAGCGGCGATGCGTACCTCAGGCACGGTGAAACTCCTCAACTACACCAGGATGATCCCGAAGGAGTCTAGCCGAGAACCGGCGACGCCGAGACCGCACCGCCCTCCCGGCCGACTCCCTCGGGTGAGCGGCGGCAACAGCGCCGTCGCCGCCGCTCGCAGCGACCGCTATTCCCCGTGCGGCCTTGGCTTGACGCCATCCTCGAACGGGTCCGTTATGCCCGGCGGCGGCTTGACGCCATCCTCGAACGGGTCCGTTACACCGGGCGGCGGCTTGACGCCATCCTCGAACGGGTCCGTTACACCCGGCGGCGGCTTGACACCGTCCTCGAACGGGTCCGTTATTTCGCACGGCGGCTCCTGGCCGTGCAGCGTGCCTGTCGCCCCCGGCTGGCTCGGGTTGTGCTCGCGATCATGGTGCGGTGTGCGATCTTCCATCAGCGTCCCCTTCATGCCCGGGCTCAGATGAGCCGGTACCCCGCATGATTCAGCGGCTTGCGGTGGAATAGCATAATCGCCTTTAAGGATTAATTATGAATTATCGCCGGTTTACGTATTGATCCAGGTCATGTCATGGACATTCATGCAGATCGGGGCTAAGTAGCCTCGGTTCCCAGCTCCGCAAGCCGCACGACGATCTCCTCGGCCCGCACGTCATCCTCCAGGTCCTCGAATAGTTCGCGGGCACGCGTCCAGGCCTCGCGGGCTTCGGCGAACTGCCCCGATCGAACGTGCGAGGTGCCGACGAACTCCAGAACCTGCGCCTCGGCGTGCCGGTTGCCTGCGGCACGGTGGATGGCCAGGGCCTGGCCGAGCAGGTCGGCCGCCTCAGCCAGACGCCCCAGTTCCAGGTGCGCGCGACCCAGGTTGTAAAGGGCGTAGCCCTCGTCTCGCACCCAGCCGCCCTCGCGGAGGATGGCGAGCGCCTCGCGCGAGCGAGCAATCGCCTCATCGTGGCGCCCGAGCTCCAGGTACGCCTCGCCGAGATTGCAGAGTGCGACACCCTCGCCGTACCGGCGGCCAACCTCGCGCTGCAGCTCGAGCGCTTGCAGAAGCGCCGGGACTGCTTCCTCGTACCGCCCCAGGGCAAGGAAGCAGAACGCCTGGTTGTTCGCGGCCCGCGCCTGATCGCCCCGGTCGCCCAGCTCCTCGAAGATGGCCAGCGCTTCCTTGAAGTAGTCGATGGCATCGCCAAGCCGCTGCGTGCCGAACACCCTGCCGATGTTGTTCAGCACCCAGGCCTCGCCACGCCGATCACCTAGTTCCCGCACGCTGGCCAGAGCGATGCGGTGCGTCGTGAGCCACTCGGCGCGGTACCCATGGCGGTCGAAGCAGGCGACCGCGGCGGTCGGCAGTTTCCAGGCGATGTCATGCAGGCCGTTCGAGGCGGCCTGCCGGGTCGCCGCGACCAGGTTCGAGCGTTCCTGCCGGCACCAATCGAGCGCCTGCGCTGGAGTGGCGAACTCCAGCGGCTCGACGCCAGGCTCCAGCGGGCCCAGCGACATCGGTACCCGTTCCCGGTATGGCGGCGCGACCACGTTCGCGGCCGCGTCCGCGGTACGCAAGTACCAGCTGAGTACCCGCCGCATGGCGTCGCCCACAACCTGAGGCGGCTCGTCGGCCCGGGCCCGCTCGGCAGCGTAGTCGCGCAACAGGTCGTGCAGCCGGTACCGGTCCGGGGCCGGGGATTCCAGCAGGTGCGCGTCGACGAGCACCTCGAGGGAGTCGCCGACCAGCGCCTCGGGCTGGCCGACGAGTGCCGCGGCCCCGTGCAGCCCGATGAAAGGCCCCTGCCAGAGGCCGAGCATGCGGAACAGCGACGCCGGGTCCGCGCCGCCGCCGCTCTTACCACGGGCCAGCGCGTCGAAGCTCACCTGGAAGCAGGCACGGACGGCCAGATCGCCGGCTATGAGCTCGTCTATCCGGCGGCGCTGGTCGGTGAGGCGGTTGGCGAGCGACCGTATCTTCCAGCCGGGACGGGCGGCCAGCCGGGCGCCCGCGATCCTGATCGCCAGCGGCAAACCCGCGCAGATGGCGACGACGTCGCGCACCGCATCGGGCTCGGCGTCGGCGCGCTCGGCTCCGACTACGCGTATGAACAGCTCGGTCGCCTCGGCATCATCGAGCATGTCGAGATCGATCAGCCGGCTGCCCGCAAGATCGGACAGGCGGTGCCGGGAGGTTACGATCACCGCGCACGAGCCGGTGCCCGGCAGCAGCGGGCGAACCTGCGCGGCGTTCCTGGCGTCATCAAGCACGACCAGCGTCTGCCGTTCGGCCAGGCGGGTGCGGTACAGGGCGGCCCGTTCTTCGGCGTCCACCGGGATCCGGGCTCCGTCCACGCCGAGGTCCCGCAGGAACCTGGCGAGCACCTCGTCCGGCGGCACGGGCTGTTCACTCCCGCCGCGCAGGCTCACGTAGAGCTGGCCGTCCGGAAAATCACGCCGCAACGCGTGTGCGGCGTGGATGGCGAGTGCGGTCTTGCCCAGGCCGGGAGCCCCAGTCACCACGGCGACCGCCACCGCGGGGTTATCCCGCCGCTCCGCCTCCGACATCGCGGCGCACAGTTGCTCGAGGTTCGCCTCACGGCCGGTGAAGTCGGCAACGTCGGCGGGAAGCTGGGCGGGCACGCGCCGCAGCGACGACCCAGCGCCTGGCCTGCGCGGAACCCTCCCGGCGGGCATCTCTCCGTCGTGCGAGACCGCGGCCGGGGTATCGAGGACAGCAGCAGACGGCGCCGCAGGGTCGCCAGCAGACGGCGCGGCGGGCGCACCCCCGGGCCGTGCGGTGGCGCCAATGGCCGCCGCGGTGGCCCGGGCGGCCGCGCCGCGCTGCTGCCTGGGCACAAGGTCAGCGGTGAGGAGGGCCTGGTACAGCCGCTGCAGTTCCGGCCCGGGATCGACGCCGAGCTCCTCGGCGATCACTTCCCGGGCCTGGCCGTAGGCGGCCAGCGCCTCCGCGTGCCTCCCGGCGGCGTCCAGCGCCTGCATCAGCAGTCCCCACAGCCCCTCACGGAGCGGCTGGTCGGAGAGCAGCCTGCGCAACTCGGGCACCAGCTGGGCGTTCATGCCGCAGCGCAGGTCCGCTTCTATGCGCAACTCCAGCGCGCTCAGCCGGGATTCCTCGAGCCGTGCCGCTTCGGCCGTCACCAGCGCGAACGGCGGGACGTCGGCTAGCGCCCTGCCCCGCCACAGCGCGAGCGCCTCGGCCAGCATGTCGGCGGCGGCGCGCAAGTCACCCTCGGCAAGGGCCTTCCTGCCCTGGCCGGCCAGCACCTGGAACTGCTCCGCGTCCAGCTCACCGGGCTGCAGCCGCAGCTGATATCCAGGAGCACGGGTGGTCAGCAGCTGGCCGTCGCGGTCGCCGATCACACGGCGCAGCCGGAGCACGTAGATACTGACCAGGTTGGCAGCCCGGTCCGGCGGGCGATCCCCCCAGAGCTCAGCGATCAGCCGGTCGGTCGAGACGGCCTGGCCCTGGCTGAGGAGCAGCACGGCGAGGAGCGCCCGCCACTTGGGCGCCCCTATGCCGCTCCAGTCCTGACCGGTCCAGACCTCGAGCGGCCCCAGTACCCGAAACCGCAGCATGCATCCCCGTCCGGTCCCGCCATTCCCCGCCATTCCGCAGGACCCATCCGCGTCGCCGACGGATCGGCGCCGAGCGAACGACGCCTTAACCATTACTCAATCATGACGTAATAGCACGACGCCACGCTGGGGGCGCTGATTGGCAGATCTGCCGTAATCGGTACTCAAGCAGGACGAAACACGGCGCGATCATCCTTGAGGTGGTCGCGCTGCTCCTGCTCCCCGCTGACCGCAGGAATCTCCTCCTCCTGCGGCCGAAGAGATGCAAGCAGCATCGCGGGTGTCCTTGGACCGGCTCACGGGGGCGCAGTCCGAGGGCGGTACAGCTGGTGGTCGCTGGCCTCCCTTCGTGGTTGGGGGGCGGGGCCAGCGGTCACCTCCGGCTCGCCGGGTGGCGCTTGGCCAGCCGGCAGGCGCTACCGTCAGCTCTGGCCATCGAACAGGCTGGTCACCGATCCGTCGCTGAACACCTCGCTGATCGCCCTGGCGATCAGTGGCGCGATCGAGAGCACGGTGAGCTTGTCGAACCGCTTCTCGTTCGGGATCGGCAGCGTGTTGGTGACGATCAGCTCGCTGATCCTGGAGTTCTTCAGCAGGTCGACAGCGGGCCCGGACAGCACCCCGTGCGTGGCGGTGACGATCACCTGGGCCGCGCCCTGGTTGAACAGTGCGTCGACGGCGTTCACGATCGTGGAGCCGGTGTCGATCATGTCGTCCACGATGATGCAGGTCCGGCCGTCGACCTGGCCGACCACCTCGAGCACCTTGACCTGGTTGGCGACATCGGGATCGCGCCGCTTGTGGATGATGGCCAGCGGGCAGCCGAGCCGGTCGGTCCACCGTTCACAGACGCGCACCCGCCCGGCGTCCGGTGCCACAACGGTGACCCGGCTGGTATCGAGCTTGTCCTCTATATAAGAGGCCAGGATCGGCAGCGCGAACAGGTGGTCGACCGGGCCGTCGAAGAAGCCCTGGATCTGCGCGGTGTGCAGGTCCACGGCCATGATCCGGTCCGCGCCCGCGGTGAGGAACAGGTCGGCGATGAGCCGGGCCGAGATCGGCTCCCTGCCGCGGCTCTTCTTGTCCTGGCGCGCGTAACCGAAGAACGGGGCGACCACGGTGATCCGCTTGGCCGACGCGCGCTTGAGCGCGTCCACCATGATCAGCTGCTCCATGATCCAGTGGTTGATTGGCGCGGTGTGGCTCTGCAGCACGAACGCGTCGCAGCCTCGCACGGACTCGAGGAACCGAACGAAGATCTCTCCGTTGGCGAAGTCGTACAGCGTGGTGGGGGTGGGCTCGACGCCTAGGCAGGCGGCGATCTCGTCGGTGAGCTCTGGGTGGGATCGGCCGGAAAGTAGTAGCAGCTTCTTCTGGTTGGCGGCGGTAATGCTGGTCACAGGTCCCGACCTCTCACTACGGGGTTCGTCCTCCGCTCAGATGAGCAAACGGCCCGACGGTCACGCCGGGTCCGATAACCGCTGATTCACAGACCGAGTTGACCACGGTTGCGCCCGTCGCGACAGTGGTGTCCCGCAGCATGCAGCCGGGGCCGACCTTCGCCCCGCCAGCTACCGCGGTGTTTCCTTCAAGCTGGGTCGACGGGCCGAGGTAGACCCCTGGCTCGAGCGTGACGCCAACGTCGATCCAGGTGCTCGCCGGATCGACGATCGTCACTCCGGCCCGCATCCAGTCATCGAGCAGCCGCTCGTTGAGCACCCGCCGTGCCCAGGCCAGCTGCGCCTGGTCGTTCACGCCCAGTACCTCTTGGGGATCGGCACACGCGGCCGTCGCCACCGGGTAACCGTCGCCGCGCAGGATCGACACGACGTCGGTCAGGTACTCCTCGCCCTTGGCGTTGTCGGTCGGCACGCGCTTGACCGTGTCAGCGAGCAGGTCGCCGTCGAACGCGTACATGCCCGAGTTGATCTCGGTGATGGCCCGCTGCTCGGGGGTCGCGTCCGTTTCCTCCACGATGCCGGTGAACGCGCCGTCGGCGTCCCTGATGATCCGGCCGTAGCCCTTCGGCTCGTCCAGCCTGGCGGTGAGCACGGTAACCGCCGCGTCCTGCGCCCGGTGCGCCGCGACGAGCTCATTGAGCGTGCTCCCGCGCAGCAGCGGCGTGTCGGCGTAGGTCACGACCACCGTGCCGTGGATCAGGCCGAGGGCCTCGATGACCACCCGCACCGCGTGCCCGGTCCCGCCGCGCCGGTCCTGGACCACGATCTCGGCGTCGGCGGCGTGCTCGGCCAGGTGCGCGGTGACCTTGTCGCGCCCATGCCCCGTCACGACGATGAGACGCCCCGGCGTGAGCTCCCTGGAAGCGGCGATGACATGCCCCAGCATGCTCCGGCCGCACACCTGGTTCAGCACCTTGGGCGTCTGGTTCTTCATTCGGGTGCCCTCGCCCGCCGCAAGGATGATTACGGCGGCCGGACCGCTCAGAGTCACTCGGCTCGGCTCCTCGGTATCGCTGCAGGCACCCGGGCTGACACCCGCTGGTGCACTCCCCCGGGACAGTTCACGCTCCCGACCCTCGCAGGATACCGCCCGGCCGCCCGGCAGGTTCCGCCATGGCCTCATCTGTGTGCTCTGTCACCTGCAACGGAGCGGACCGCGAATCCGAGCACACGTCCGCGCCGCCAATGGGCCCGCATCGGCCGCGCCGTTTTGTCAGTAGCTCGCACTAATATTCGAATATGAGACAGAACGTAGCATTCATCGAGTTACGCGAGCAGGCCTTAGCACTCCGCCGCGCGGGCAAGTCCCGCCGCGAGATCAAGGAGTTGCTCGCCATCACCAACAACAGAGCCTTGAACGAGGCGCTCCGCGGCGAGCCGCCGCAGCCGTGGACCTGGCGCCCCAACGCCAAAGACGACCTCCGGGCCAAGGCCAGGGACCTGCGAGAACAGGGCCTTGACTACGAGGAAATCGTCGCCCAACTCGGAGTATCCAAAAGCTCCGTCTCACTTTGGGTCAGAGACATGCCCCGCCCGCCGGGCCTGAGCTACGAGGAATGCCGCAAGAGATCCGCCGACGGCGTCCGCAGGTACTGGGCTCTCCAGGGGCCCATTCGCGAAGCGGAGCGAGAAGCCATTTCCGCCGCTGCCGCCGCCCAAATCGGCCAACCCAACGACCGTGAGATCCTCATCGCTGGCGCGATCGCTTACTGGTGTGAGGGCGCCAAGAACAAGCCCTACCGCCGCAGCGACAGGGTCACCTTCTTGAACAGCGACCCGGCGCTGATCAAGCTCTTCCTGCGGTTCCTCGAAGCCGCCGACATCGGACGCGAGGACCTTGTTTACCGCGTACAGATCCACGAGACCGCCGATGTCGAAGCCGCGCAGCGATTCTGGCTCGACGTCACGCAGGCCAACCCAGCTCAGTTCCGGCGCCCAACCCTCAAGCGGCACAACCCGAAGACCGTACGCAAGAACACCGGCGGCGACTACCACGGCTGCCTACAGCATTGACGTCCTGCGCAGTAGCGCCCTCTACCGGCAGATTGAGGGCTGGGCCGCGGCCGCCATGCCCGCCGGAGCGACGACGTACACGCGGCCGGGCTAAGCCTCGAACCCGCCTTGTGCTCCCGGGCGAGGATTCGAACCTCGGTTAGGGACACCAAAAGACCCCGTCCTGCCGATTAGACGACCCGGGACTGAGCTGACGCTCCAAACGATACCGGGACCGGCACAACCAGTGCCCGGTTGGCATGGATGCTCCTGACCCGGGTAGGGGAGCACTTTCGGAAAGCACCGGCCCCCGCGGGCGTGACCTTCACCACAAGTTCCGAAAAAGTTTGCCCAGGTACTTGCACTACCTACGGTAGCGTAGCCTACGGTTACGTAAGCGTATTTGCATTGCCCTAGACCCGGTACGTGCGGAGCGCTCAACGACTGGCCGCAACCCAAACGCTGAGCGAGGACACAGTGACCACCACCGCAGACACCAACACCCCGGGCAGCGTCACGCTAGCCACCGCCGCCGACGACGGCGGCGCCCGGCCCGAGCCGGGCCACCCTGCCGGAAATCGAACCGGAGCCGAGCAGCACCTTCGAGCGAGTCCTGGTCGGCGTCTTCGTCGCCGTGCCGATGCTCGCGCTGCTCGCCGCGGTCCCGCTGGCCTGGGGCTGGGGCCTCGGCTGGCGCGAAATCGTGATCGCCGTGGTCTTCTACACGATCTCAGGCCTCGGGATCAGCATGGGCTTCCACCGCTACTTCACCCACGGATCGTTCAAGGCGACCCGCGGATTCAAGATCGCCCTCGCGGTCGCCGGCACCCTGGCCATCGAGGGGCCGCTGCTCACCTGGGTCGCCGATCACCGCAGGCATCACAAGTACAGCGACAAGGAAGGCGACCCGCACTCGCCCTGGCGGTACGGCACCGACTGGAAGGCGCTGACCAAGGGCCTGGGCTTCGCCCACATCGGCTGGCTGTTCGACACCAACCGCACCTCGCAGGAGAAGTTCTGCCCGGACTGGCTCGCCGATGACGACATCGTCAAGATCTCCCGGTGGTTCCCCTGGCTGGTGGCAGCCTCGCTGCTGACGCCCGCCCTGATCGGTGGCCTGTGGACGTGGTCCTGGCAGGGAGCGGTCATCGCGTTCTTCTGGGCCAGCCTGGTCCGTGTCGCGTTCCTGCACCACGTGACCTGGTCGATCAACTCGATCTGCCACACGTTCGGCAAGGAAGAGTTCGAGGTCAGGGACAAGTCGCGGAACGTGAACTGGCTGGCGATCCTTGTCGTTCGGGGAGTCCTGGCACAACCTGCACCACGCCGACCCGACGTGCGCGAGGCACGGGGTGCTGAAGGGTCAGATCGACATCGCCGCCCGGCTGATCTGGGTGGCCGAGAAGCTCGGCTGGGTCTACGACGTCCGCTGGCCGGACGAGGCCAGGCTCACCGGGAAGCAGACCGGCGGCTCGAGGAAGCTCGGCTCCATGACCAAGCGGGCCGTGACCCGCGCGATTGGCTGACTTGTCGGCCGGTTGACATGATGGGCAAGTGACAAGCCAGCCACCGTCAGGCTCGGGTCGCAGGAGAATGACCGGCAAAGAGCGCCGAGAGCAGCTGCTCGGCATTTCCCGTCGGCTGTTCGCCGAGCGCGGCCTGGACGGCACCTCGATCGAGGAGATCGCCGCCAGGGCCGACGTCTCCAAGCCCGTCGTCTACGAGCACTTCGGCGGGAAGGAAGGGCTCTATGCCGTCGTCGTCGACCGAGAGGTCGAGCGTTTCATCGCCATGGCGACCCGGCTGCTCGCTGGCGAAGATAACCACACAGAGAAGTTCGAGGTCGCCGCCGTCGAACTGCTCAGGTACATCCAGGACAACTCCGATGGGTTCCGGATCCTGGTGCGCGACTCGAACCCGTCATCCGGGTCCGGAACCTTCGCGAGCCTGATCAGCGACATCGCCAGCCAGGTCGAGTACATCCTCGGCGACGTGCTCAAGGGACGGGGCTACGACCCGAAGCTCGCGCCCCTCTATGCGCAGATGCTCGTCGGGATGGTCGCGTTCACCGGCCAGTGGTGGCTGGACGCGCGCAAGCCGGAGCTCGAGGAGGTTGCGGCGCACCTGGTGAACCTGGCCTGGAACGGGCTTTCCCAACTTGATCCCAAGCCCCAGCTGTCCCAGGAGGCCACGCAGCGGCTGCGCGAGAACGGCACCTAGGAAAATCTTGACGTCAAGAGATAGACTGCCTGGATGGGGCCAGGATCGCGAGAACCGCGCGGCGAGGGGGAACTGCGCGACGAGGTCGACGAGCTCGTCGCACGGTGGCGCGCCGAGCGCCCCGACCTCGATGTCGACCCGCTCCAGGTGCTCAGCCGGGTATCCAGGCTGGCCAAGCACCTGGACCGGGCGCGGACGACGGCGTTCGCCTCGCACGGCCTGCAGGCCTGGGGGTTCGACGTTCTCTCGGCGCTGCGCCGGCAGGGGCCGCCATACCAGCTGAGCCCGGGCGCGCTGCTGCGCGCCACGCTGGTGACCTCGGGCACGATGACGAACCGGATCGACCGCCTGACCGAGGCCGGACTCGTCAGCAGGCACCCCGACCCGCAGGACAAGCGCGGCGTGCTGGTCACGCTGACCGCGCGCGGCCGGGCCGTTGTGGACGCAGCCCTCGAGGACCTGCTGCGCAGCGAGCGCGCGCTGCTGACCGGTCTCGATCGCGGCCAGCGGCGCGAGCTCGCGTCGCTGCTGCGGATCCTGCTCGCGCCGTTCGACGCCACTCCGGAGCCCGAATCCAGGGACGCATAACCCCTAGCGGTTACTGCGACTGCGGTCGTGTGGTCAGCAGGTAGAGAATCGCCGCGTAGCAGGCAAGGGAGCCGAACGCGAGCAGGGCCATGAATATCGAGCTGCTGTTGTTCTGGAAGTCCAGGAAGCTCAGGCCCTTGAAGCCAGCCAAGATCACCATCAGCCCGCCGACCACCGACAGGATCGCGGTCATCCAGCGGCGCAGCCGTATGGTGTAGACCGCGACGCCGATCACCAGCACCGCGAGCGCAAGCCCGAGCACGGCGTGGACCACCAGTTGGCGCGAGCCATGGGCCAGCGCCCAGGCAAGGCTGTGCGTTGATCCGCCGAGATAGTTGGAGAAGGGCGGGTTCGCGCCCGGGTGTTTCAGCGGGATCGTCACGTAGAGGTTCACGTACATGCCGATCGCTGACTGGACGAGGACCAGCACCATCGCGCCGAGGACTATGCGCCTAAGGCGCGCCGTCATTCTCTGGCGGGTCTCGGATTCACGCGCGGGTGTGCTGCCCTCGCGCGTTCCGGCTGAGCCTCCCCGCAGGGCCTGTGGCCCTCCTGCAGCCTGAGTAGAATCCATCATCGGTGAATTATGACACTCCAATTCACGGGTGCCGAAATCTGGGCGCCAATACGGTGTGTGACGATCTCAGCACGTTGCGTGATGATGCTAACACGGCACGTGATGACTTTGCCATCGCCGGGGACCCCGTGAGCCGGGCTGGGCGGCGGCCGGGCGGAGCCGATACTCGCGCCGAGATCCTCGAGGCCGCGCGGGCTGAGTTCGGCGAGCACGGCTACACCGCGGCCACGGTCCGCCAGGTGGCCCGGCGGGCCCACGTCGACCCCGCGCTCGTCTACCACTACTTCGCCGACAAGGCCGGGCTGTTCGTGGCCTGCCTCGACCTGCCGGCCGACCCGCGCGCGGTGCAGACCGAGGCCCGGGGCGGCGACCTCGACGGCGCCCGCATCGTCGACCGGTTCCTGGCTCAGTGGGAAGAAGGGGAGGTGGAACCAGGGAAGCCGTTCGTGACGCTCACCCAGGCGGTGTCGAGCTCGCCCGAGGTGGCGCGTGCCGTGCGCGAGTTCATCACCGAGCGGGTGTGGGCCCGCGTGCCGGGCAGCGGCGGCGAGACCGCGGCCAGGACCACGGCGCTGGTGTCCTCCCAGTTGCTCGGCGCGGCCTGGGCCCGCTACGTGATCCGCATGGAGCCATTCGCTTCGGCGAGCAGAGCCGAGGTGGCCGCCTGGGTCGGGCCGACCATAGAGGCATACATCACCGGCCGGCTCGGCAGGCCGGCCGCCAGCGGGGAGGAGGACGAGTAGCCGGGCGCTCGGGCTATGGCTGCCCGGCGAGCAGGTAGCTGGCCGCCGAGTAACACGCCACGGCGCTAAAGGCAAGCAGAGCCATAATCAGAGAGCTGATGTCGTTGTTGAAATCCAGGAAGCTCGCCCCGTTGAAGCCGGCACCTATCACGAGCAGGCCGGCCAGCACCGACCAGGCGCCGACCGGCCGGCGCCCAAGCCGGATTGCGTATACGGCCACCCCGATCACGAGCAAGCCGAGCGCCAGCCCGAGCACGGCGTGGACCACCAGGGCCGGTGCGCCGTGAGCGACGGCCCAGGCGACGCTGCGCACCGAGCCGCTGAAGTAGGAGGATGGGCGCGCGCCAGGATGCTGGGCGGGGATCACCACGAACAGGTTTACGTCCATGCCGATTCCTGACTGGACGAGGATCAGCACGATCGCCGCGAGGATCATCCGCCGAAGGCGCGCAACGAAACGCGGGCGGGTTCCGGTTCGGGCCTCGCCCGCGCGCTGCGGCCGCAACCCGGCCGAATCGTGATCAGAATCCATCACTGGTGAATTATGACACAAAATTCACGAACGATGAAATACGGATCCTGTTCGGCGCGTTCCACAGCGGCGACTTCACTGACCAGGTACGGGTCCCCGGGATCGGCACGGTCCCGCGGAACGTGGCCGCGATCTGCCTGTGGACCTGGGAGTGCGCCGCGAGCCCGCGCGGCCCGAACGAGCACGCCCGGCCCATCGGCTACAGCGTGATCGCGCTGGCGTTCCTGCTGGCCCTCTGGAACTGAGCTGGCGTTCCTGCCGGCCTTCCAGGGCTGAGCTTGCGTTCCTGCTGGCCTTCCAGGGCTGAGCTTGCGTTCCTGCTGGCCCTCCAGGGCTGAGCTGGCGGTCAGCGGCCGGACCGCCACCCCAGGATCGACCGCCTTGACCTGCCCGACAGGATGGACCGGTCGGACAGCACCGACAGGATCGAGTGCGCGCTGGCCAGGCAGCCGGCCGAGCCCACCGACAAGATCGAGCCGGCGGAGCCAACCGACAAGATCGAGCCGGCCGAGCCGATCGAGAGGATCGAGCCCGCCGAGCCGATGGACAGGATCGACCCCTTCGAGCCGATGCTCAGGATCGAGTTCTCGGAGCCGATCGACCACTTCGAGCCGTTGCGATCGTTCATCCCGGCATTCTCGCACCAGGGGCTACCCGGACAGCTCCTCGGCGAGAGCTAGCCAGCGGTCCTCCAGGCCGGCCTTCTCGTCCTGGATCTCACGCAGCTCCTTACCGAGCTCGATCAGCCTGGCATAGTCGCTGGCGTTCTCGGCCAGCGCCTCTGTCAGCTCGTTCTCCTGGCTGGACAGCTTGCTGAGCTGGCGCTCCACCCGGGCGAGCTCCTTCTGCGCGGTCCGCCGGTCGGCGCCCCGGCCCACGGCCCGGTCCTGGGCGTCGGCCGGGCGTGTGGTTGGGCTTTGGCCGGATTCGCGCATGGTTTTGACTTTGGGGGGTTGGCGGTGGGTGTCCCCCCGCCGGTGGGTGCCCCCCCGCCGGTCCAGGTACTCGGCGACCCCGCCGGGCAAATAAGCCAGCTTCTCGTCGAGCAGCGCGACCACGTGGTCGCACGCCCGCTCCAGGAAGTACCTGTCGTGGCTGACCACGACCATCGAGCCCGGCCAGCCGTCCAGCATGTCCTCGAGCTCGGTGAGCGTCTCGATGTCCAGGTCGTTGGTTGGCTCGTCGAGCAGCAGCACGTTCGGCTCGGCCAGCAGTACCAGCATCAGCTGCAGCCGCCGGCGCTCGCCGCCGGACAGCTCGGCCACCGGCACCCACTGCCGCTCACCGCGCAGGCCGAGCTGGTCGAGCAGCTGGCTGACCGACATTTCCCGGCCGCCGACCTGGACCAGGCTGCGAACCTGTTCGGCTGCCTCGAGGGCGCGCAGCCGCGGGTCGACCGGCACGGGCTCCTGGGTCAGGTAGCCGATCCGGACCGTCTTGCCGCGCACCACCCGGCCGGTGGCGACCAGGGAGCCGGGCAGGGTCCCGGCGATCAGCTGCAGCAGCGTGGTCTTGCCGGTCCCGTTCACGCCGACCACGCCGACCCGCTCACCCGGCCCGAGCTGCCAGGTCACATCGTCGAGCAGCCGCCGATCCCCGGCCACCACCGAGACGTCCTCGAGATCGGTCACGGTCTTGCCGAGCCGCGCGGTGGCCAGCCGGGACAGCTCCACGCTGTCGCGCGGCGGAGGCTCGCCCGCGATCAGGGCGGTGGCGGCCTCCACCCGGAACTTGGGCTTGCTGGTCCGGGCCTGCGGGCCGCGCCTGAGCCAGGCCAGCTCCTTGCGCAGCAGGTTTCGGCGGCGGGCGTCGGTGGCGTCGGCGATCCGGGCTCGCTCCGCTCTGGCCAGCACGTACGCCGAGTAGCCGCCCTCGTACGAGTAGACGTGGCCGTCCGCGACCTCCCAGGTCCGCTCCGTGACCGCGTCGAGGAACCAGCGGTCGTGCGTCACCACGACGAAGGAACGGGCGCGGGAACGCAGATACCCGGCCAGCCACTGAACCGCGTCGATGTCGAGGTGGTTGGTCGGCTCGTCGAGCAGCAGCAGGTCGTGCGGGGCCAGCAGCAGCCTGGCCAGCGCCACCCGGCGGCGCTCGCCACCGGACATCCGCTCCGCCGCGGCCTCGGGGTCGATTCCCGGCAGCAGCGCCGCGATCACCGAGCGGCCGCGCGCGTCCCCGGCCCACTCATGCTCGGACAGCGAGCCGAACACCAGCTTGCGGACCGTACCGGTCAGCTCCTCGGCCTGCGGCAGGTAGCCGATGTCCAGGTCGCGGGCCTGGGTGGCGCGGCCGGAGTCGAGGCCACCATGCCCGGCGAGCACCTCGAGCAGTGTGCTCTTGCCGACGCCGTTGCGACCCACGACCCCGACCCGGTCGCCGACGGCCACGCCGAGCGACACCTGGTCGAGCAGCACCCGCGGCCCATACGCCTTGGTGGCCGCCTCGAGCGTGACCAGCGGCTGGACCGGGCTCATCTGGCCTTCGCCGCGGTCAGCGCGGCGCCCGCGGCGGGGCCCTTGACCCTGACCACGCCGCGGCAGACGCCGGCACCGGTCAGCGCCACCGCGAGTTCGCGTGCGCGCGCGGCGTCGGCGGCAAGGAACGCGCAGGTCGGGCCGGAACCGGAGACGATCGCGCCGAGCGCGCCGAACTCCTTGCCCGCCTCGAGCGTGCGGCGCAGGCCCGGGCGCAGCGAGACCGCCGCCGCCTGCAGGTCGTTGCTGAGCAGCGGGCCGACCGCGGCGGAGTCCCCGGACCGCAGCGCTGACATGAGCTCAGTGCTCAGCGCGGGCGGACCGACCTCAGCCGCTGCCGCGGGCGCCGAGGTTCCCCGGGTCGCCGGGTTCGCGGGGGGCATCGCGTAACGGGCTCCCGAAGGGCTCGCGGCCCGCAGCCGGTCACACGCCGCGTATACCTCGGGGGTGGACAGCGCGCCGGAGGAGAACGCCAGCACCCAGTGATAGGTCCCGGTGGTGAGCGCGGCGGTGAGCAGCTCGCCGCGGCCCTGGCCGATCGCGGTCCCGCCGAGGAGCGCGAACGGGACGTCGCTGCCCACGGTGGCCGCGACCTCGCGGAGTTCGGCGTGGGTGAGGCCGGTACCCCAGAGCTCGTTGCAGGCCACCAGCGCGGCCGCGGCGTCGGCGCTTCCGCCGGCCAGGCCGGCCGCCACCGGGATCCGCTTGCGGATGTCGATGTGCACCGCGGGCTTGCTGCGGCGCGCCAGCGCGACAGAGGCCAGGGCGCGGGCCGCGCGGACCGCGAGGTTCGAGCGCCCGGCCGGGACCGACGCCGCGCCCTCCCCGGTCACCCGGACGCTGGCCCGATCCGCTGGCCGCACGGTCACCTCATCGAAAAGTGACACGGCGTGAAATACGGTCACCAGATCGTGATAGCCGTCGCCCCGCGGAGGTCCCACAGAGAGCTGCAGGTTCACCTTCGCCGGAACCCGCACAGTCACAGGCGTCACGATCAGTCAATCGTACGCGGTGCAGCGGCTAGAGCGGTGGCCGCTGGACCGGCGCGCCCGGCAACCGGAGTCGGCGGCGCGCGATGGCGATCTGGGTGAATTCGGTCACGCCGAGCGACTCGCCGCGGCGCGCCGGGTCGACTCCCGCCTGCCTGAGCACCTGCTCCGCCGCGGCGGCCGAGCCCGCCCACGGCGCCAGCGCCGCGCGCAGCGTCTTGCGCCGCTGCGCGAACGCCGCGTCCACGACCGCGAACACCTCGTCGCGGTCCGCGCCGGGCGGCGGTTCCCGCCTGGTGAAGGCCACCAGGCCGGAGTCCACCCTGGGCACCGGCCAGAACACGCTCCGCGGCACCTGCCCGGCCCGCCGGACCTCGGCGAACCAGGCGAGCTTGACCGAGGGAACTCCGTAGGTCCTGCTGCCCGGCGGTGCGGTCATCCGGTCGGCGACCTCCGCCTGCACCATGACCAGCCCGTGGCCCAGCGACGGCACGGTGGCCAGCAGGTGCAGCATGATCGGCACCGCCGAACTGTAGGGGAGGTTGGCCGCGAGCACGGTCGGCCGGCCCGGCAGGTTCCGCACCCTGGCCGCGTCGGCGGTCACCACGGTCAGCCACGGCCAAAGCCGGGGCGCGCTCGGCCACGGTGCGCGGGAGTTCCGCGGCGAGCGCCTCGTCGATCTCGACGGCGATCACGCTGGCGGCGGCCGCCAGCAGCGGCAGGGTGAGCGAGCCGAGCCCGGGGCCGACCTCGAGCACGACGTCGGCGGCGTCCAGCCCGGCCAGCGCGGTGATCCGGCGCACGGTCCCGGCGTCGATGACGAAGTTCTGGCCCAGCCGCTTGGCCAGCCGCAGGCCCAGCAGGCCCGCGATCTGCCTGATGTCGGATGGCCCGAGCAGACGGGGAACCGGGGTCGCTCCTGGAGCCGTGCCCTGCGGCACCCGGGCAGCCTCATCGGGCATCTCGCTCACATCGGCAACCGTAGCGGCCGTGCCGCTAGGAGGGGCGCGCGGTGACCAGCAGCGACCGGCCAGGCTCTGCCCCCGTGCCCAGCTCCGCGGCGTCGACGCGGTTGCTTAGCTGCCAGCCGGCCCGGCCGAGGAGCTCCAGGTGGGCCGCTGCCGGCAGGATCGTCAGCCAGGATTCGCGGGGGTGACCGCGCCGTGAGTTCGCGACGGCGGCGACCTGCCCGGAGTCGAGGCCCTCGCGGTGCGTTGCCAGGCTCACCGCCAGCTCGCTCCCGATGGCCGCCCTTGCCCGCAGCGCGCCGAGCAGGCGCACGCAGGTGGGCTGGTCCAGATAGACCAGCAGGCCCTCACAGATGAACAGGGTGGGCTGGCGGGCGTCGTGCCCGCTGGCCTCGAGCACGCCCGCGACGTCGTCGTCTCGGAAGTCGGCCGGGGCCAGCGTCGGCCCGCCGGAGCCCGGCTTCGCCGCCGCCAGCGAGCGGAGCCGCCGCGCCTTGTCGGCCTGGGTGGCGGGGTGGTCAAGCTCGAAGAAGCGAACGCCCGGCGAGCGGAACCGAAGCGCGCGGTCGTCGTAGCCCGCGCCGAGGATCACGACCTGGCCGGTCCCGGCGGAGATCGCGGCGAGCACTCGCTCGTCGAAGAACCGGGTGCGGGCGATGATGCTGGGCCCCAGCCGCCCGGTACCGGCGGGCTGCATCCCGCGGCAGAGCCTGCGCTGCGCACCGGGATCCCCGCTGGGCGTGTGCGGCCGGGCGAGCCGGGCCCGGGTCATGGCAACTGCCTGACTTGTCCGCGAAGGGCGGGGACCGGAACGGAACAGCCGAGTCAGGAAATCCATACGCTAAAGCTTATGTTATGTGCGGTATATAAGCCGGAACATGGCCGATACTTTGTACGTGCTAGCGTACTACTTGTGGGCGACGAAGATCTCCTGGCTGCGGCGACGACCCTGCGTCAGGGAACGGCGAGGCTGGCCAGGCGGCTGCGCATCGAACGCCCGGAGTCCGCCCAGACCTCGCTCGAGATGGGCATCCTGGCGCACCTGAACCGGCGCGGTCCGACGACGCCGGGCGCGCTCGCCACCGCCGAGCGCGTGCAGCCTCAGTCGCTGACCCGCACCCTGGCCAGCCTGGAGCGCCAGTTCCTGGCCGTCCGGCAGCCCGACGACCGGGATCGCCGGCGCTCGCTGCTGGCCATCACCGAAGCCGGGCGGCAGGCCCTGGCCCGGGACATGGCCCGGCGGGACGCCTGGCTGGCCCGCGCGATGGCCTTCGGGCTCACCCGGGCCGAGCAGGAACTGCTGCGGATTGCCGGTGAGCTGATGGACCGCCTAGCCGACACCGACACCGACACCGACAGTGCATGATCCCGGCGCATGACACGCGTCGGTTGCTGTTATCAGTCGGCCAGCTCGAGCTGCGGGGTGGCTTCGGGCGCAGCGGGCGAGGCCGGCGGCGAGACCCGCAGAATGCGCCCGGCAGCGGCGGGGAAACGCCAGTTCCAGCTGCCGAACAGGGAGACGGCGGCGGGCACGAGGAGGGCGCGGATGACGGTGGCGTCCAGGAGGATGCCAACGCCCAAGCCGGTGGCCATGACCTTGATCAGCGTGATGGGGGCGGTGCTCATCGCCACGAAGGCCAGGAACAGGATCAGCGCGGCGCTGGTGACCAGGCGGCCGGTGCGGCCGATCCCGCGCACGATCGCGGTGTCGGTCGACCCGGTGGCGTCGTATTCTTCCCGCATCCGGCTGAGGATGAACACCTCGTAGTCCATGGTCAGCCCGAACAGGAACGCGAACACGATCACCGGCAGCCAGGACGGGATTGAGCCGATCGCCGGGATGCCCCACAGGGTGTTTGACCCGTATCCCTTCTGCCAGATCAGGGTGAGCGCGCCCCAGGCGGCGGCGATGGACAGGATGTTGAGGACGATTGCCTTGGCGGGTAGCAGCAGCGAGCGGAAGGCCCTGGCCAGCAGGACGAAGCCGAGCACCGCGATCAGGGCGATCATCAGCGGGAAGCTGCCGTAGACGGCGGAGATGAAGTCGCTGTTCTGGGCGTCGATCCCGCCGACCCCGATGCCCGGCCCGTACGCGTGGGCGGTGTCCTGCACGCTGGCCAGCGCGGCGGCGCTGTTGTCATGGGTGAACGCGTCGACGATCGCCGTGGCGCCGCGATGCCAGGCGGCTGCCTGGGGGGCTGTCGCGCCCTGCACGCCGGGCAGATTGTTCAGCCGGTGTGCCAGGCCGGCCGCGTCGCCACGAGGGGCGACGATCTCGATCGGGGTCAGCGCGCCGGACCCGATGCCGGAGTGCTCGAGCGCGGTCAGCGCGGTCTTGGCGCGGCCAGCCTGGCTGAGGGTATTCGGGTTGCCGTTGGCCGGGCCCAGGGTCATCGTCGTCGCCGCGCCCGCCAGCAGGCCGAGCACGATGACCGCAACCGCCGCCGCGGCCAACCGGTGGCGGACGACAAGACCCGCCCACGCGGTCCAGGCGCGACTGGCGCGGCGGTCGGTGCGGCGGTGCGGCCAGTCGAGGCGGGGGCCGACGGTAGCCAGGATGACCGGCAGCAGCGTGACCGTGGCCGCGACGCTGACCAGCGGGATCAGCATCCCGCCGTAGCCGAGGCTGCGCAGGAAGGGAACCGGCATCACGATGAGGCAGAGCAGGCCGAGCGCCACCGCGGTACCGCTGAACACCACGGCCCGCCCGGCGGTGTTCATCGCGGCCACGATCGCCGCCTCACCGCGCAGGCCCCGGGCTCGTTCCTCGCGCCAGCGCACCACGATCAGCAGCGTGTAGTCGATCGCGATGCCGAGGCCGACCAGCGCAATCAGGTACTGCACGACGATCGATACCGATGTCGTGCTGGCGAGGCCCCAGACGGCCAGGAAGCTCGTCATGATCGAGGCCAGCGCGATCACCAGCGGCACGACGGCGAGGAACGAGGCGAACACAAAGCCCAGCACGATCAGCGCGCCCAAGGCACCGATCATCCCCTCGGCGAGGAGGCTCTTGCCGCCGCCTGCCTGCGCGTCCAGCACGTCGTAGCCGGTCAACCGCACCGGGGCACCCGCGACCGTGACGCCCCGCAGCGCCGCCTGCACCGCATTCTGCGCCCGCGGGCTCTGCCCGAAGCTGCCCGGCTCCGGCGGCGGGTAGTCGATCACGAACGTGGTGCGGCCGTCACGGGAGACGAACGCGGAATCCCGGGTCGTGGCGTAGGACGCCACCCGTGAGCCCGGCACCGCCCGCTCGATACGCCCGGTGACCTGCGCCACGGCGGCCGAAACCGCCGGCGAGCTCGCGGTCGTCCCGGCCGGCAGCGTGACGACGGCGACCAGCGGCGAGCTGTCCCCGCCGCCGCCGTACTTGCTGCTGATATACGTGTTTGTCACATAACTTTGGTGCCCGGGGAGCGAGTACTCCTGACTCAGCGCGGACGTCGCCTTCTTCGCGAACCCCATCCCCAGGATGGTCAGTATCAGCCAGAAGCCGATCACAAGACGCTTATGGCGCAAAGCCCAGTGGGTGATCCCCGTCACCGGCGCACGTTCCTTCCCCCGCCACGTCCCTGTCGTCGTTTCCCCGCGGCGGCCAGCAGACATGACTCGACGCCGCTGGCAACGGACGTGATCGTTGTTCTCCCCCGTAAGAGCGGCCATTCCCGCTGGCCACTCAATTCCCTTTCAGCGCCCCTTGCACACCTGGAGGGCTACAGCCAGGGGCCGAAGGCCCGCTCACCGGCCGCGGTGACGGCCGCGCACAGCTCCGCCACGTCGACGTGCTTGACCTCGGCGATCGCCCGCAGCGTGTGCGCCACCATCGCGGGCGAGTTCGGCTTGCCGCGGTTCGGCACCGGGGTGAGGAACGGCGCGTCGGTCTCGACCAGGATGAGCTCGAGCGGGGCTGCCGCTGCCGCGTCGCGGAGCGGCTGAGCGCTGGAGAACGTGACGTTGCCAGCGAAGCTCATCAAGTACCCCGCCTCGGCACACCGCTTCGCCATCGCCGCGTCTCCGGAGAAGCAGTGGAACACGACCCGTTCCGGCGGTCCCTCTTCATTCAGGATCCGCAGCACGTCCTCGTGCGCCTCGCGGTCGTGGATCATCAGGGCACGGCCGGTTCGCTTGGCGATGTCGATGTGCGCACGGAACCACTCCCGCTGCACCTCGGCCGGTGCCCAGTCGCGGTAGTAGTCGAGGCCGGTCTCGCCGATGGCCCGCACCCGCGGCCGGTCGGCCAGCGCGGCGATCTCGGCCAGCACCGCGTCGCGCGCCCCGGCGGACGCGGCGGCCCGCGCGGTGTCGTTCGGGTGGATGGCCACGGCCGCGTACACGTCCGGGTGCTCATCCGCGCAGTCCGCCGCCCACCGTGAGGTCGGCAGGTCGACGCCGATCGTGACCACCTTGACGATGCCGGCGGCCCGCGCCTCGGCCAGCACCTCCGGGACCGGCCGCTCGATCAGGTCCAGGTGGCAGTGGCTGTCCAGCGCCTCGGCGGGCAGTGGCTCGGGCGGCGGGGCAGGAGGGACGGGCCGGGCGGGCGGGAGGGGCGGGACGGGCGGGACGGAGGCAGTCACGCCTTCTCCAGCCTGGCCAGCTCCTCGTCGGCGAGCCCCGGGTCGAGCTTGGTGAACAACGGGGTAGGCGGCTGCAGCGCCGTGCCCGGCTTGACCGGCTCGGACTGCCACCGAGCCGCGCCGCGGTAGTCGCCGGTGATCACCGGGTACGGCGCGCCGCCCTCCTCGGTGACCTCGTCGATCCTCGGCATTGGTGACCAGGCGCCAGACCCGCCGAGCATCTCGTAGACCTTCTGCGACGAGCGCGGCAGGAACGGGGTGAGCAGCGTCTTGCCGTCGTCCACGAGCTGCAGCGCCACGTGCAGGATCGTCCGCATACGCTCCGGGTCGGATTCCCGCAGCTTCCATGGCGCCTGCTCGGAGAGGTACTTGTTGGCATCCGCGAGCGTGCGCATCACCTCGTTGATCGCGGCCTTGAAGCGCGACCGGGACAGCCCATCGCCGACTTCCTTGAACGCGCCGCGTGACCGCGCAATGAGCTCGTTGTCCGCGTCGGTCAGCGTGCCCGCTTCCGGGATGGCGCCAATGTTGCGGGCGGCGAACGACACGCTCCGGTTCACCAGGTTCCCCCAGTTGGCCAGCAGCTCGTCGTTGTTGCGCCGGATGAACTCGCTCCAGGTGAAGTCGGTGTCCTGGGTTTCGGGGCCGGCCACGGCCAGGTAGTAGCGGAGTGCGTCGACGTCGTAACGTTCCAGGAAGTCGCGCACGTAGATGACGACCGAGCGGGACGAGGAGAACTTACGGCCCTCCATCGTGAGGTACTCGCTCGCCACCACGTCGGTCGGCAGGTTCAGCGCGCCAAGCGCGCCCGGCGTTCCGCCCTTGGCGCCCTTGCCGCCGTAGCCGAGCAGCATGGCCGGCCAGATCTCGGCGTGGAAGACGATGTTGTCCTTGCCCATGAAGTAGTACGACTCGGCGTCCGGACCCTGCCACCAGGAACGCCAGGCGTCCGGGTCGCCGGACCTCCGGGCCCACTCGACCGAAGCGGACAGGTACCCGATGACGGCGTCGAACCAGACGTAGATCCGCTTGTCCGGGCGGTCCCGCCAGCCGTCCAGCGGAACCGGGACCCCCCAGTCGAGGTCCCGCGTCACCGCGCGCGGCTTGAGGTCATCGAGCAGGTTCAGCGAGAACTTGAGCACGTTGGGCCGCCACAGCCCGCTCTTGCTCTGCAGCCAGGTCCCGAGCACGTCGGCGAACGCGGGCAGGTCGAGGAAGAAGTGCTCGGTCTCCACGAACTCCGGGGTCTCGCCGTTGATCTTCGAGCGGGGGTCGATCAGGTCGGCGGGGTCGAGCTGGTTGCCGCAGTTGTCGCACTGGTCGCCGCGCGCGTTCTCGTAGCCGCAGATCGGGCACGTTCCCTCGATGTACCGGTCGGGCAGGGTCCGGCCGGTCGACGGCGAGATCGCGCCCATCGTCTTGCGCAGGAACAGGTAGCCGTTCTCGTACAGGCCCTTGAAGATCTCCTGCGTGACCGCGTAGTGGTTCCGCGTCGTGGTCCGGGTGAACAGGTCGTAGGACATGTCCAGGCCGACCAGGTCTTCGGCGATGACCCGGTTGTAGCGGTCGGCGAGTTCCCTGGCGCTCACGCCCGCCGCGTCGGCCTGGACCTGGATCGGCGTGCCGTGCTCGTCGGTGCCGCTGACCATCAGCACCTGGTTCCCGGCCATCCGCTGGTAGCGGGCGAACATATCGGCGGGCAGCCCGAACCCGGACACGTGCCCGATGTGCCGGGGGCCGTTGGCGTACGGCCAGGCCGGCGCGGTCAGTATGTGGCGGCTGGACATGGCCCACAGGCTAGTGCACCGCCCGCGGCGCCCAGGCCCGCCGTGCCGCACCGCGCGCGTCAGCGTGCGTCGCGCCGGCGGCGGATTACGGCGTCATAGAGCTCGCGCTTATGCAGGCCGAGTTCTTTCGCCACCTCGGCGATGGCTGTCTTGCGCGGGGTTCCGGCCCGCTCACGCGCTGCGACCTCTTCGGCGGCGTCGGCCGGGTCGGCCCGGGGTGCCCGCGGTGCCCCGGCCACCACGACCGTGACCTCGCCGAGCACGCCCTCCGCCGCCCATTCGGCCAGGTCGCCGACGGTGCCGCGGATGACCTCCTCGTGCGTCTTGGTGAGCTCGCGGCACACTACGGCGGCGCGGTCCTTGCCGAATGCCTCGGCGAGTCCCGCGAGCATCGCGGGAAGCCGGCGCGGCGATTCGAAGAAGATCAGCGTCCGCTGCTCGGCCGCCAGATCGGCAAACCTGCGGGCGCGCTCGCCCGCCCGGCGCGGCGGGAATCCCTCGAAGCAGAACCGGTCGCTGGGCAGGCCGGAGACGGCAAGTGCCGCGGTCACGGCCGAGGGTCCCGGCAGCACGCTGACCCGGATGCCGGCCTGAGCCGCGGCGGCCACCAGCCGGTAGCCGGGGTCGCTGATACTGGGCATGCCGGCGTCGGTCACCAGCAGGACGTCGCGGCCGGCCAGCAGCTCGGCCAGCAGCCCGGGCACCCGTGCCGCCTCGACGTCGTCGTAGTTCGAGATCACGCTGCCGGTCAGCCGCACACCGAGCGCGCCGGCCAGCCTGCGCACCCTGCGGGTGTCCTCGGCCGCCACGATCGGCGCCTCGCCGAGCGCGGCGATCAGCCGCGGCGAGGCGTCCTGCGGCGTGCCGATCGGCACCGCGGCGAGCGTGAGCGTCCCGTGCGGGCCGCGCTTTGGCAGGCCGCCGCCCGGTCGGCCGAGGACGTTATCGGCGGGGAAGCGGCGGTATGCTGCGCCGTCGTCGTGACGGCCATTGGCATGTTCCATTCGTGCCTCACGCTAATGCCAGAGGGCGCCTACCATGGCAGGCGATGACGGCATACGAGACCGAGCCTGCGGCCGCCGAGCGGGCCAGCCGCGCTGCTGCCCTCCGGGATCAGCTGGCTCCGCCGATCCCTGGCAGCCCGGTCTGGGGCTGGGTAGGGCCGCTGCTGGTTACGGTCTTCGGCGCGTTCCTGCGTTTCTACCGGCTGGGCGTGCCCAAGGCCGTCATCTTCGACGAAACCTATTACGTCGGAGACGCCTACGGCATCCTGCGCCATGGCGTGGAGATCAACCACAAGTCGAACGCGAACGCGCTGCTCGCCCACGGTAAGACCAACATCCTGGCCAGCGGCGGCGAACTGGTCGTCCACCCGCCGCTTGGAAAGATGGCCATTGCCGTGGGGGAATGGCTGTTCGGCCTTACCCCGTTCGGATGGCGGTTCTCGGTCGCCCTGGTCGGCTCGCTCGCGATCCTGATGACGGCCCGGATCGCGCGCCGGATGACCAGGTCCACGATGCTCGGCTGCATCGCAGGGCTGCTGCTGGCGCTGGACGGTCTCGAGCTGGTGATGAGCCGGACCGCGCTGCTCGACATCTTCGTGATGTTCTGGGTGCTGGCCGCGTTCGGCTGTCTGGTGATAGACAGGGACCGATCCCGGGCCAGGATAGCGGTGGCGGCAGCCGATGAGATGGCGGACGAGGTCGGCCCGGCACTCGGCATCCGCTGGTGGCGGGTGGCTGCCGGTGTCTGCCTGGGTGCCGCCGTCGCGTCAAAGTGGAACGGCATCTGGTACCTGTTCGCGTTCGCGGGCCTCACCATCGCCTGGGACCTGGGTGCTCGGCGTGCCGCCGGCTTCACGCGGCCATGGCGAGGTGCGCTGCTGCGGGATGGCAAGTGGCTGCCGATCTCTCTGGCCGTTACGCCAGCCGCCGCCTACCTGGCTTCCTGGAGCGGCTGGCTGGCATCCCCGTACGGTTACGGCCGCGACTGGGCGGCGCAGCACGACAATCACATCCCGGTGTGGTCAGCTCTTGACTCCCTGTATCAGTACAACCGATACATGCTCCAGTTCGGCCTGGGCCTGAGCGTGCGGCAGTCCTACGCTTCCCAGCCGTGGACGTGGCTGTGGCCGGGGACAATGAGGCCCGTCTCGTTCTACTACGAGGCCCCCCATACCTGCGGCGTGCCGAACTGCTCCCAGGAGGTGCTGGCGCTCGGCACCCCGTACATCTGGGGCGCGGCCATCCCAATTCTGCTGGCCTGCCTGCTGTGGTGGCTGACCCGGCGGGACTGGCGGGCCGGCGCGGTGCTACTCGGCATCGCGGCGGGCTGGCTGCCGTGGTTCTGGTTTGCGCTGCACGACCACAGGACCGAGTTTTACTTCTATGCGGTAGCCTTCGACCCGTTCCTGGTGATCGGCATTACTTTGGTCCTGGGGCTGATCATCGGCCCGGCCAGTGCCGCACCGGTCCGGCGCGCCTTCGGCGCCGTTGCCGTCGGCGGCTATCTGCTGGCGGTCTTGTGGAACTTCAGCTTCATGTATACGGTCCTGGCGGCCCAGGTCGTGCCGTACACGTCATGGTTCGCGCGGATGTGGTACCACCGCTGGATATAGCAAGCCGGGCGAATCCTGAACGCAGGCTGAACGATTCCGCAGCGTAACCACATTGTTGCGCAGATCACGCATCGCATCAGCAATCGTGTGCGTCTATAGAGAGACAGGCGCGGTGAACAGCTGCCCCCGCAGCTACGTGAGTACATATGTGAGCTGGTCAAACGAGACGGCCGGCGGAGGAGCGGAGCGACGATGAGGCCTGAGGACCTGACCCCGGACCGTAAGGCGGTGTTCGAGCACGACGTCGTGCCCTTCATGGGCCAGCTCTACCCGGCGGCGCTCCGCATGACGAAGAACCCTACCGACGCCGAGGACCTCGTGCAGGAGACGATCGCCAAGGCGTACGTCGCATTCCATCAGTTCCGGCCGGGCACGAACCTGCGCGCATGGCTGCACCGGATCCTGGCCAACACGTTCATCAACAGCTACCGCAAGAGGCGGCGCGAGCCGGTACAGGCACCGGGCGCTGAATTCCAGGAGGACTGGCAGGTCAGCGCGGACCGGCTGTCCGTGCCGGTCCGCTCCGCAGAGGCGGAGGCGCTGGACCGGCTCGCCGACTCCGACGTCCTGAGCGCCTTGCGCGACCTGCCGGAGGACTTCCGGGTGGCCATCTACCTCGCCGACATCGAGGGCTACCCGTACCGCGAGATCGCCGAGATGATGGGCACGCCGATCGGTACGGTGATGTCGCGCCTGCACCGCGGCAGGAGCAGGCTGCGCGAGAAGCTCGCCAGGTACGCACCGCAGCCCGGCCTGGAGGCACTCTACGGCTGAGACGCCCGCGGCGAGGATCTCCGCTGGCGCTGCGGGCTGGCACGGAAGACTTCCGTTCAGGTAAGGGAGAAGGGCTAAGGACGACCCTGGCATCGCCGCTGTATGGCATGCGCGGTGCCAAGGCCCGAGCGCGGCTGGAGGGCAGGCCACCTGCGAATGCTCGTTGCGGAGGGCTAGGCTGCCCGTGCCTGAACGGGCAGTGCGCCGAAGAGCCGCAGTGGCAGGGCTCATGGACGGATGTGTCGTAAGTGTCCGGTCCTAAGTGGCTGTAGGAGGCTAGAAATTGAAAAAGTAGCTTCCGCAATCGGTTGGGTTGGCTAAAGATGGGCAGTAGTGTCTGGCCCAGTCTCCCTTGGGGGGGAGCCCTCGATGCCACAGCTGGCTTTGCGTCGCGCCGCTCGACGAGCGGCGCAGTGCGCGATGCTGGCTGCCGGGATCCTGGTCGTCTTGCTGGTGTTCTCCCGGCAGGCGCACGCTGCGACGGCGCCTTCAACGGCCACCACCTCCGGTCCGGCCGCTTCGCCGGTCACCAGCACGCTCACCTCGGCCGTGACATCGACCACCTCTTCCGTGACGTCCGCGGCCACCTCGACCGTCACGTCCGCGACATCGGCGGTCAGCTCCGCGGCCACCTCGACCGTCACGTCCGCGGCGCAAGGCACCACAGCCGCCACCAGCGCGACGGATTCAGCCAGCACGCCGCCGCCAAGCGCTGCGGCTTCCTCGTCGGCCACCGCAACGGGCGCATCGAGTTCGGCGAGCACGCCACCCGCCGCCAACCCGGTCACGAGCACGGTCACGTCCGCCGCCTCCACGGTTGCCTCAACCGTCACCCCCGCGGCGCAAGTCACGCCGGCAGCCACTAGCGCCACGGCCGCACCCAGCACGCCGCCCGCGACCACCCCGGCAACCTCGGCCCCTCCCGCCGCGCGGCCACCACCCCGGCAACCTCGGCCCCTCCCGCCAGCGCGGCCACCACCTCGCCGCCCGCCGCCAACTCGGTCACGAGCACGGTCACCTCGGTCGCCACGTCCGTCGCTTCCGCGGTCACCTCAACCGCCGCGCCCGCCGCGCAAGATGCCACAGCCGCCGACTCTGGCACCGGCCCCAACTCGAGCAGTTCCGCCCCAGCGGTCCCCCAGGCGACGAGCGCTGCGAGCGCCCTGACTCCGGTCACCAGTGCGCCGGGTTCCACCTCTGGAACGCAGACTCCGGGTACCGGCGCCCTGGCCCCGGCACTGTCGACAGCCACCAACGCCGGCGTCCCAGTCACCAACGCCGTCGCCCCGGTCACCGCCGTCCCGGTCGCACCCGCGGCTGCGACCGCCACCGGAGCGGTAACCCCGGTCGCAAGCGCCATAGCGCCGGCCGCATCGACAGCTACCGGCGCGGTCGCCCCGGCCACCGGCGCCCTCGCCCCGGTGGCATCGACGGTCACCGGCGCTGCCGCACCCGCCGCTAACGCCCTCACGCCGGCCGTCTCGACGGTCACTGGCGCGGTTGCTCCCGTCGCCCAAGCCGTCGCGCCCGTCGCAGCGACGGTCACCGGCGCCGTCGCCCCGGTCACCGACGCCCTGGCACCGGCCGTCTCCACCGTCACCGGCACCGTCGCCCCGGTCACCAAGACCCTGGCACCCGTCGTCTCGACCGCTACCGGCACCGTCGCCCCGGTCACCAACGCCCTGGCACCCGTCGTCTCCACCGTCACCGGCACCGTCGCCCCGGTCACCAAGACCCTCGCACCCGTCGTCTCGACCGCTACCGGCGCTCTGGCCCCGGTGGTGTCTACGGTCACCGGCGCAGTCGCTCCCGTGACCGGCGCGCTGACCCCCGTCCTCTCGAC
Organism: uncultured Actinomycetota bacterium; assembly: GCA_963778075.1. GTDB lineage: Bacteria > Actinomycetota > Actinomycetes > Streptosporangiales > Streptosporangiaceae > JASHPR01. The sequence goes on from CAVZTJ010000005.1 coordinate 195,246, forward strand.
CGTCACCGGCGCGGTCGCCCCGGTCGCCAGCGCACTGGCTCCCGTCGTCTCCACAGTGACGGGCGCGTTGGCACCGGTCACCAAGACCCTTACCCCGGTCGTCTCGACCGTCACCGGCGCACTCGCACCCGTCACCAAGGCCCTCGCCCCCGTCGTCTCCACAGTCACGGACGTGGTCGCTCCCGTTACTAACGCCCTCGCGCCCGTCGTCTCGACCGTCACCGGCGGATTGGCACCCGTAACCAGCGCGCTTGCTCCTGTGGTCTCCACGGTCACTGGCGCGCTGGCACCGGTCACCAGCGCCGTCGCTCCCGTCGTCTCGACCGTCACTGGCGCACTGGCACCGGTCGTGACGACAGGCACCAGCGTCGTCGCCCCGGTCGTATCGACCGTAACGAGCACGGTTCCTCCGGTCGCCAGCAGCGTGCCCCCGGTCGTGTCCACCACCGGGGCACCGGGCCAGGGCGGAACTGGCGTATCGGGTACGACCTCACCGGTTCAGCCCGCGGGCATATCGACAGCGCTGGGCGCGGCTGCACCCACGTCGTCGACGCAACCAGGTAGCGGCGCACCAGCGTCGTCGACGCTGACGTTCTCCTGGCTGACGTCTGGAACGGGCGGCAGTGCCAACGGGGCCGCCGGATCTGGCGGCGCCGGGAGCGGCCCAGGCGGTGTCCAGGCAGGCTTCGGCGCCGCTCTGACCACGTTGCTGGCCCTCGTGCTGCTGCGGCTGGTACGCCGCGCCGAGGCGAAGCGAATCTGGCGTTCCTACCTGCCGGAGGTGCCGCCAGCCTAAGTCCTTTCCTTCCCGAACGGTTTTCTTGCCTTCGGCGTCCGGGCCACGCAACGCCCGGCGCTGATCCCCTCAGGAAGGAAAGTGACAGCACCGTGCGTATGTGGACTAAGTCCGCGTGCGTCGTGCTCGCCTGGAGCATTCTGCTGATCGTCCTGGTGACGGTCTGCAGGCAGGGATCAATCCGCCAGACCCAGGCGAACATCCGCATAGCGAGTAGTGCTCAGGTCACCCTGACCAGCACGCTGCGCGGCGTAGCGACACCGGTGAGGACGACGAGCCCCACCAGGAAGTACGTCGTGCAGCAGGGTGACACGTTGTCCGGCATCGCCGCGCAGCTCGGCGTGCGCGGCGGCTGGCCGGCACTGTACGCGGCCAACCGGCCGCTCATCGGCCCCGACCCGAACATCATCAACCCCGGCACCGTCCTGGTGCTCCCCGGCCAGGAAGGGTCGGTTCGCTACACCGTCGCGGAGGGCGACACGTTGTCGGGCATCGCGGCCGCGCTGGGCGTGCGCGGCGGCTGGCCGGCGCTGTATGCCGCCAACCGGCCGCTCATAGGCCCCGACCCGGACGCGATCCGGCCCGGAGCCGTGCTCACCGTTCCGGCCCCGGCGGCACCGCCCACATCCAAGCCGACGCCGCCTACATCCAAGCCGGCACCGCCCACGCCCAAGCCGACACCACCCACATCAAGGCCGGCACCGCCTAAGTCGAGGCCGGCGCCGCCCACGTCAAGGCCGAGGCCTCGGCAACATCCAGCTCCGCCGTCACATCCTCGGCCGACGCGGAAGACGGCGCCCGCCGCCGTCGGCATGCCGCAATGGCTGAAGCTCATGCTGCTGGTCGCTGGCGTGATCGTTGCGCTGGTCTTCCTCGTGGAGCTGGCACTCGTGGCCAGGCGCCAGCACCAGCTACGGCTACGGGCCTCAAGGCTCGGCACGGTCAGCTCCCGCCAGGAGCCGGCCGACGGCCCACTCCCGGCGGACGGGACTCACATCGTCATGGCCGACTACGACCGCGTCGTCGTGACCTACAGCAAGCAAGACGAAACGGCCTTCGTCTTCCGGCCCCCCGGCGAAGACCCGAAATCGATCTTGCGGGCCGCCCGCCTGGTACTGCCCGAGGCGTCCTATGCCGAACTGGCCACCCAACTCGGGATGCCGGTCAGCTGGCCGATCGTCATGGCCGACTACGACCGGGTCGTCGTGACCTGCAGCAAGCAAGACGACACGGTCTTCGTCCTGCGGCCTCCCGGCGAAGACCCGAAATCGGTCCTGCGGGCCGCCCGCCTGGTACTTGCTGAGGGTCCCTACGAAGAACTGGCCGACCAACTAGGAGAGCCCGCGGGCTGGCCGATGGAGTAGCTATGTCCAAACGAAGACGGGCCGGAGCGCGACCGCCCCCGGCTCTGGTCGACGTCGCCTGGTGTGATGTCGCCTGGAGTGAAGGGGTGGCGTTAGCGATCTGTCCGCTGCGTCGAGGCCCTGTTCCGCAGCGACTCGACCAGCGCGGCTACATGCCGCCGGTCCTCGGGCGTGAGTTCGTCAATGCTGGCGATCAGGAGGTCCCGTTCCTGGTCACCCGGCGGCTGCCGTCCGGTCGGAGCGCTGTCGTAGTAGTGCAGCCCGGTGGACTCGGCTGCGGCGGCGCGGACCGCGGAGACCGGCACCTCGAGGCCCTTGGCGAGCGCATCGATCGTGGCCGGGCGGGGCGGCCTGGCCAGGTTCCGCGTGGTCGCGAGGGTGTAGACGGTGGACCGGGGCAATCCGCCACGCCTGGCAACCTCTCCATAGGACCAGCCGCGTTCACGCAGCCGCTGCAGGATCAGACGCTGCAGCGGGTTGATCGGGTACTCCAGCGGCATGGCTGCGGGCTGCGGCTGGGTGGGCGGTTCTCGATCCCCTCCCGTCGCATGCGCCGTCATGTCCACCAACCTAACCCGACCCCGTCCCCTGGGCTGAGCCATGTCCATCACATTGACTGGCCAGGGCTTTTATTGTACGCTGACCACCGTACAGCACGTACGTCAAGGAGCGCACATCTTGTCCGTGGCCCGGCGCCTGATGGCGATGCCATCAACATCAACGCCCTCTAGTCCTGTCCAGTTAGTACCGCCGATCTGCTGCGCGCAGCCCGCGTGGGGAGGGGATGCGTGGCAGTAAGAGGAGGGCCGCCCCGGTTCTCCGGGGCGGCCCTCCACCTTGCAGGGGCGGCCCGGCCTGGTCGTCCCTGCAAGGGTCAACACGGGCCATTGCTGACATCGTCCCCTCAGCAGGGACTCCGGTTACAGGTGGCCGCCGTGGCTGGTGCGTCGGCTCGACGGCCAGGTCACTCAGCCCGCCGCGTCGTGGCCGCCGTGGCCGGGCTGGCGGGCGCGGCCGCACTCGCCACGGTGTGGACCGTTCAGGGCGGATTTCATGGGTGGTAGTCAGCCGCCGAAGATCCGGTCACAGGCCCGGGCCGCTGCCTTGCCGTCGTCCAGCGGGCAGAACTTGGCGGTGAACGCCTGGTACTCGGCGCGGTGCGCGGACGCCACCGCATCGATGTCGGCGATCGCCGACACCACCTCGTCCGAGGTGGCGAGCAGCGGCCCCGGGGCCTCCGCCGCGAAGTCGAAGTAGAAGCCGCGCAGGTTGTCCCGGTACTGCTCGAGGTCGTAGGTGAAGAAGACCATTGGCCGGCCGGTCGGTGCGAAGTCGAACATCACCGATGAGTAGTCCGTGACCAGCACGTCGCTGACCAGGAACAGCTCCGAGATGTCCGGGTACGCGGTCACGTTGATGGCGAAGTCGGGCCGGGTGCCGGCCGGCACGTCCTCGGCCATGTGGTGATGCCCGCGGATCAGGAACACGTAGTCGTCGCCGAGCTGGCGCCAGGCGCGCTCGAGGTCCAGCCGGAAGTCGAACCGGTACCGGCCCGAGGCGTAGTACTGGTTGTCCCGCCAGGTCGGCGCGTACAGCACCACCCGCTTTCCGTCCGGCAGCCTGAGCCGCTTCCGGACGTCGGCGGCGATGCGGTCGGCGCCGCCGCCGCGCAGCACGTCGTTCCTCGGATAGCCCGACTCGAGCACCTCGCCGTCGTAGCGGAACGCCCGGCGCATGATCGGCGTGCTGAACGGGTTGGGCGAGAGCAGCAGGTCCCACTTGGCCACGTCGGCGGCCAGCACATCGAAGTAGCCGACCCCGCTGATGAACTGCGGTTGGGTGATGTCAAAGCCGATCTTCTTCAGCGGCGTGCCGTGCCAGGTCTGCACGTAGAACTGGCCGTCCCGCTTGTGGTAGTTCAGGCCCATGTCGTCGTTCGCGATCACGTACCGAGACCGGCCGAGGGCCTCAAAGTAGTCCTCGGTCCCGGTCAGCACGGTCCTGGCTCCGTCCGGCGCGAGCACCGAGTAGTCGGCGACCGCCCAGATGTGCTCACGGTCGTCCCCGCGGCGGCGAAGTTCCTGCGCGATGGCGAGCGGGTTGTCAGCGCACTGCTTTCCCTTCCAGCTGACGAACACCACCGCGTCGCGCAGCGGGAGCTTCTGCTGGAGCGGGTAGTAGACCCCGCGGAGCATCCGCCGCTGCACCCGGCCATGCTCGGTGAGCTTGAGCGCTGGCCCGACGCTGAGCATCGGCGTGTCGTATCCGGACGTGGTGAACCGGTAACTCTTCTGCCCGACGCTGAGCTTGCGGCCGTCTAGGTCACCCAGTCGCGAGTGGTCGTAGCCAGGCGCGATCAGCTCACCGTCGGCCGCCCGCTCGCGGCGCAGGAACAGGTCCCAGCTCCCGTCCCGCAGCGGCAGCAGCCGCCCGAATGACGGCATGGCCGCCGCATTGATCTCGATCGTGAACCTGTCGCCGTCCCGCTGCACCGGGACCACGTGCTGTTGCGTGGATGACCGGCGAAGCAGCACAGCCTCAAATGAGCCCTCAACGGTAGCCGAGTAGTTGCCCTGGAGTGTGAGCCGCCCATCGTCGGCCCACGAATGCTCGTCGACGACCGGGCGCAGGCTGCGGCGCGCGACCATCGCGTTGCCGTACCTGGTTCGCTCCAGGACGATCTCCTGGTGGCCGGCGGGATAGCGGTACTCCGCCCGCCCGGCCGGGAACGCCACCCGTATCCGCTGCTGGCCCTCGGGCTGGATGTACAGGTCCCACTCGATTCCGGCATCGCCGCTGTCCCCGCCGGCCTCGTTCGCGGCACCGTGGGCGCTGCCCCGGTCGGCCCGGCCGACGGCGGTGGCCAGCACGCGCAGCGGCATCCTGCCCCGCACCAGCGCCGAATCGCCGTCCCGCCGCTCGACGGTGGCCGGGGACTTATACGTCGCCGCGCCCTTCGGCCTGGCCAGCAGGATCTCGACGCCCGCCTGCCGGTCCAGCGGGCTGACGTCCACGTCGATCACGAGTTCGTTGCCCGCGTGCTCGCACCCGTGCAGCACCGCCGGCGTCCTGGTCACCCCGATCTGCAGCCGCCGCCCCGCCCACCAGGCGCCATATCTGATCCCGGGGGCCACCTGCTGGAACTCCGGACGCTCGGCCGGGCCGCGGGCCGGGGTGTGCAGGCGGGCCGGCCGCCACACGCCGTGCCCGCGGACCAGGACGTAGCCCGCCCACTCGCCGGTGAGCCACCGACCGCCGAGCCGGAACCAGCGAGGGCTGATCTCGGCGCGGAACCCGGCCCAGTCGTAGTGATACCGGTGCTGGCCCGACCACATGTCGGCCTCAGCGTGGCGCACCGAGCGGGCCGGAAGGATGACCGGCAGCCTGCCCTTGGTCACCGGCCGCAGGAATATGATCTTGGACGCGTTCCTGCGCTTGAGGATGTCGACCGACGGCACGAACGTGCATCCCGTGATGACAAGCCGGCTTTCGTCCCACTCGAGGTTTTCGATCTTGACGAACGGGTCGAGCTCCCGCCAGTAGGGGCGGTACACCCAGTCAGGGATCTTCAGGCTCCGGCGTTCGGCCCAGAACGGGAGATCGGCGCGGATCCTGCCACGGCGCCGGACCATCGGGGTGGTCTTGATCGGCTGCTCGGCCTGCCACGCATTGAACTCGAGCAGTTGCTCCAGCCGCCCGGCCTTGATCAGGTGATACGCGAGCTTGTGTGTGGATGGCAGCTTCGCCAGCACCCGCCGGCCGACTTGGCCCAGGTATTTGCTGCCGAGTTCGATGAACTCGGACTGGTATTCGGCGCTGGTCCGGGACAGGTCGCAGACGTACAGCCACAGGTCGTTGACCAGTGCCTTGCGCTGATGCTGGCGGAGCAGCCTGGCTGAGGCGCGCTCGCGGAGGAAGCTGTCGATGTTGCTCAGCGCGGTGATGCGGTCCCTCAGGTTGCTGATGTCGGTCCTGGACTGGGTGATCGACAGCGCGCCCTTGCCGCGCTCGCGCCAGTAGTAGATCGTGTCCGGGATTATGTCCACGGCCTTGGCGAGCACGTGCGCCCTGGTCATGGCCTGCAGGTCCTCCCAGGCTCTGACCTCGGGGAAGGACAGCTTGCTGGCGTCCCAGAACGACTTGCGGAAGAGCTTGTTCCACACCGACACATCCCAGAACAGCTCCGGTGATCTGCTGATGTGCGTCCCGATCCGCCGGCCCTTGATCGCCCGGGCGTGCATGCCCGACGGCGTGACCCCCAGCGGGCCGACCCTCTCGACCCCACCGGAAACGAAATCCGAGCCGGACTCCTGCAGGGTGTGCAGCATGACCTCGAGGGCGTGGCTCGGCAGTATGTCGTCCGCGTCCACGAAGGCCAGGAACTCCCCGGTCGTCTGCTCGATGCCGCGGTTGCGGGAGAAGCCGGGCCCGCCGTTCGGGATCCTGATCAGGATGAACCTCGGGTCGGACTCGGCGCGGCGGCGGGCGATGTCCGCGCTGCCGTCGGTGGAGCCGTCGTCCACCATGACGACCTCAAGGTTGGCGTGCGTCTGCCTGGCGATGGATCGCAGGCAGTCCTCCAGCAAGTCCTCATTGTTGTAAAACGGCACAACAACGCTGATAAGCGGAGCCGTCATCGCTGCTCTCTTCCCCTGGGCGCGCTGGCCCGCGGCTGCGTCTAAGCCGGGAAGCCCTAAAGATCAGGCTCAGTGCAAGTCACTCTAAGCGCCGCAGCGGTCACGCGGCGAAGTGATCACACGCCATACTCATTCACCGCGCCAGACCGGCGCACGCTTTTCGGCGAAGGCGGCAGCGCCTTCAATCGCGTCCGCGGAGGTGAACACCGAGCCGAGCACTTCGCCCTGCCGGGCGAACGCCTCGCTGGTGTGCCAGTCCGCCGACTCGACGATGACTCGCTTGCTGGCGGCCAGCGCGAGCGGGGCGCCGAGAGCTACTTGTGCCGCCAGATCCCTGGCGCCGGCCAGGGCCTGGCCGGCGCCGACCAGCCTACTGACCAGGCCGGCCTGGTGCAGCCGATCGGCGGGGAAGTGCTCCCCGGTCAGCACGATCTCCATGGCCAGGTGGTACGGCACCCGGCGGGGCAGCCGGAGCAGCCCGCCTGCCGCGGCCGCCAGGCCTCGCCTGACCTCGGGCAGCCCGAACTTCGCCATCACGCTCGCCACGATCAGGTCGCAGCTCAGGGCGAGCTCGAAGCCGCCGGCGAGCGCGTACCCCTCGACCGCGGCGATCATTGGCTTGGCCGACGGCCGCTCGGTGATCCCGCCGAAGCCGCGGCCCGCCACCACTGGCGAGTCCCCGGTCAGGAAGCCCTTCAGGTCCATGCCCGCGCTGAACGTGCCGCCTGCGCCGGTCAGGATGATGACCCGCACATCCCCGGCGGCGTCGAACTCGTCCACCGCAGCGGCTATGCCGCGGGCAACCTCGCCGTTGACAGCGTTGCGCGCCTGGGGGCGATTGATCGTGATGACGGCGATTCCGCCGTCGCTGTCGGTGAGAACCGCGTCCGCCATCGGGCTATTGTCGCATCACCACGGCCGCCCCCCAGGGCTGGCCCTTGTCTGCTGAGCGAGCAATTAACCGCCAGCCAGGGCGGCGGGGCGGCCAAGCACATGCGGCAGCTGGCGCGTTGCCGGGGCTGGTCCGGGTGAGGCGCCTGGCGTGACCCGCAACGCGCCGCTGGATCCGATCTGGCCTGCCTGACTGCCATGTACGGCCGACCGCGGTTAGCCAGCTGCAGCCCTTTCCGCTGCCGGCTTCCGGTCGCCGGGGTGCCACCGTCCGGCTCCGCGTGGGGCCACATACCTGCTAGCAGGAAGGCCGGGATTGCTGCTAGCCGGATGGTCGCCTGGGGGGTCGCTGCGATGCGCCGGAACCTCTGGCCGCGGCATCGTGGGTTACACGGCGGAATCGCCGGTGCCTCCCGGCACGCGACATCCGCCTTTTGGGCGATGTCGGCGGCCATCCCGGAGGCTTTGCTGTAGTCGTCGAGCCGCGCCGACCGGCCTGTCTAGCAGCACCAGTGTGTGCACGTCATTCCCCCCGAGGCTCAGCCGGGTCCCGACGGGAGCCGGATCGGTCCCTTCGGGCTCGCCGTGCTCTCCGGCCGTGCTGCCTGCGGGTCCTGGCCGGTGGCCGCTGGAAAGGTCAACGCAGGACACGAACGAGAACTCCGCGCCGATGAATTGGGCCAGCTCATCGGCGACCACGCTGAACACCTCCGCGGCCCGGGCACCCCTGGCCACGAGTGCGGCGACCCGCCGCAGCGCGGCCTGCTCATCAACAAGCTGGCGCAGCGTGTCTGGTCGGGCGGCCCGCGGCCCGCCCGGGCGCCTGCTGGCTGGCCCGCCCCTGCGCCGGTACCGGGCGCGCTCATAGGCCGACGATCGCCCGGGTGCCCGTTTCACTGGAACCCTGGGACGCGATCGCCGACAGCCCCGCAGTCGGGTTCTTGGCCAAGTCGGAGCTGTCCGCGCGGGGGATCAGGCAACTGCACGGCCGCACGCCGTGAACGCCCGCGGCCCGGGGATCTGCGGTGCGCTGAGCTAGCGACAGCGCTGGCGGGAAACGCTGTTTCGGGTTACTTGGGCTGGAACCTGATGCCGCCGTCGAACCGGATGACCTCGGCGTTCATGTAGTCGTTCTCGACCAGCGACCGCACCAGGTGCGCGAACTCGGCGGCCGTGCCCATCCGCTTGGGGAAGACGATCGGGGCAATCAGCTTGGCCTTGAACTCGTCGGCGCCGGCCCCTTCGCCGTAGATCGGCGTGTCGATGATCCCCGGGGCGATCGTGTTGACCCGCACCCCGATGGCGGCGAGGTCACGCGCGGCCGGGACGGTCATGCCGATTATTCCGCCCTTGGATGCCGAATAGGCCACCTGGCCGGTCTGCCCCTCGATGCCAGCAACCGAGGCGGTGTTGATGACCACGCCCCGCTGCCCGTCGGCATCGGCGGCCTCGGTCTTGGCGATCGCGGCCGCACCGATCCGCATGAGATTGAACGTGCCGATCAGGTTGACGTCGATCACCTTCCGGTACGTCGCAAGGTCATGCGGGGAGCCGTCCCTGCCGACCGTGCGAGCGGCCCAGCCGATGCCGGCGCAGTTCACGACCGTCCGCAGCGGCGGGCCCGCCGACGCGGCGGCGTCGACCGCGGCCTGCACCGACTGCTCGTCGGAGACGTCGGTCCTGGCGAAGAGGCCGCCGATCGCCTCGGCCACTGCCTTGCCCTGCTGCTCGTTGAGGTCGGCGACGACAACCCGGGCGCCCTTGGCGGCGAGTTCGCGCGCTGTGGCCTCGCCGAGCCCGCTCGCGCCGCCGGACACGATCGCCGCGGTTCCGTTCAGTTCCATGGGCGGGAGCTTACTTGCCGGCTTCCCGGCGGACCGAACGGGGTTCGGTTGCCCTCCGCTGGCGGGCGCACGCCCAGATTGTCGGTACCGCCGCCTAGCATCGGGTTGGAAGCAAATGCCGCGGTCACGGAATGCGCGCGCCATGCTGGGCGCTACCGCTTAGGCCGGTAGCAGGTGATGGCACCGGGTTCGGCGCCGAGCGTGACATCGGGCGGTGACTTGGGCGCGGCCGCCATTGGCCGCGGCCGGGCAGGGACACGGCAGGCTGGGGTGCAGGCCACAGCCTCCGGGCTGGGACAGGACTACCCTCCGGCCGAGGCAGGAACAGCCTTCGGCCGCGGGAACAGCCTCCGGGCTGGGACAGGAACGGCCTTCCGGCTGCGACAGGGATTGGGGAGGACGCGGTGCGGAAATACGCGGGGAATCCGTGGCTGGTGCTGCTGGTGGTCTCACTCGGCTTTTTCATGACCTTGCTGGATCTGACCATCGTGAACATCGCGATCCCCAATATGATCACGAAGCTGCACGCGTCCCTTGACGACGTGCTGTGGGTGATCAACGCCTACGCCCTCGTGCTCGCGGTGCTCGTCATCACCGCCGGGCGGCTCGGTGACCTGTTCGGGCCGCGCACGCTGTTCGTGTCGGGCGTGGCCGTCTTCACGCTGGCATCGGCCGCTTGTGGCCTCTCCCCGAGCCCCGGCTGGCTGATCGGGTTCCGCGCGGTTCAGGGCCTGGGCGCGGCCATGCTGATGCCGCAGACCCTGACGATCATCACGAACACCTTCCCCCCGGAGCGGCGTGGCGCCGCGTTTGGCGTGTGGGGGGCTGTGGCTGGGGTCGCGACCATCGCCGGGCCCACCCTGGGCGGGCTGCTGGTGACCGCGTACGACTGGCGGTACATCTTCTTCGTCAACCTGCCGATCGGCGTGATCGTGCTCGCGCTAACCTTTGTCATCATCCCTGACCTGCGGCTTGGCCGCAGGCACCGGATCGATGTCGTCGGTGTTCTGCTCGCGACGGCGGCACTGCTCGCGATCTGCTACGGCCTGGTCGAGGGGCAAAAATATGACTGGGGAACGATCACCTCGTTCATCAGCATCCCGCTCATCCTGGGCCTGGGCGTCGTGCTGCTCGCCGTGTTCCTGCTGTATCAGAAGCTGACCCAGAACTCCGAACCGCTGGTCCCGTTCGCGGTGTTCCGCGACCGCAACTTCTCGGTGATGAACTGGGTCTCGGGGGTGCTCGCCGTCGGGATGATGGGAATCTTCCTCCCGTTCACCATCTACCTGCAGTCCGACCTCGGCTTCTCCGCGCTTAAGGCCGGGCTCGCCTTGGCGCCCGCGTCGCTGATCTCCTTGTTCGTCGCCCCCGTGGCCGGCCGGATGACCGACAAGATCGGCGGCAAGTACATCCTGATGACCGGGCTGATTCTGTTCGGCGGCGGTATGGGCTGGCTGGCGCTGATCGCGACGCCGACATCGTCCTGGCAGAGCTTCCTGGCGCCGCTGCTCGTGGCCGGATTCGGCATGGGCTGCGTGTTCGCGCCGCTCGTCACCACTGCCATGCGGAACGTCCAGCCCCAGTTGGCCGGCGCCGCGTCCGGGGTGCTGAATACCGTCAGGCAGGTCGGCCTCGTCATCGGCACCGCCACGGTTGGCGCCCTGCTGCAGAACCGCCTGGTGTCCGACATGACCAGCCAGGCCAAGATCCGCGACGCTGCGCTGCCGGCGCAGGTGCGCGGCCGGTTCATCACCGAGATCCAGAAGGCTGCGAACAACGGCATCCAGGTCGGTGCCGGCCAGAACGGCGGGATCTCCAAGCAGGCGGGCCTTCCGGCCCAGCTGGCCGCCGAGGTGGCGAGGATCGGCCACGACGTGTTCACCTTTGGCTACGTGCAGGCCATGCGCACGACCATGCTGCTGCCCGTGATCCTGCTCGCCGTGGGCGCCGCGAGCTGCCTGGCACTCAAGCAGCAGCGGGCGGCGAAGCAGGACGCCGGGCATGGAACACCTGCGACGGAGGCGCGCACACCGGATCAGGCCGACCGCGTCGCCTGACGACGAGGACATCCCAGCTCAACGGGTACGGCCCGCCAGGAATACCTGGCGGGCCGTACCCGTAGCGGGAGAATACTGTCGGAGGTCAGCTCAGCGACGCGAGCACCTCCGGCGCCCACAGGCCGGGAAGCTCCTCTGGGCTGGTGTCGAACGGGAACCGCGAGTCGAACGCGGGCTCGAGGTCGGACAGCCAGATCGCGTTCGCGTCGAAGCGCGCGAAGAACGGCTTGCCGACGATGGACGGGTTACGCGCCTGGATCATGTGCAGGGCGAACACCTTCTCGCCCGCCACCTCCACGACTCCATCGACACACACCTTGCCTGGTGTCGCCGACATGGATGGACCGCGAACGGTCCGGCACAGGCCGGAGACGCTCGCATACGCGTCCCGGAAGATCTCATGCGCCCTGGCGAGCGGCACGGCGAAGTATCCCTGCGGGCCGGTGTCGCGCTCCACGAACATGTAGTACGGCACCATGCCCATCCGCATCTGGGTCCGCCACATACCGGCCCACGTCGCGGCGTCGTCGTTGATCGACCGGATCAGCGGAGCCTGGGTGCGGATCACGCCTCCGGCCGACCTGATCCGGCGGACCGCGTCGGCGACCAGGGACGACTCGAGCTCCCTGGGGTGGGAGAAGTGCGCCATGAACGCCAGGCTCTTGCCCGCCGCGGCGACCTCCTCGAACAGCCGCAGGGTCTCGTCCGCGTCCGGGTCGGTGACAAACCGCTGCGGCCAGTAGCCCAGCGACTTGGTTCCGATCCGGATCGACTCGATGTGCTCGAGCTCCGGGGCCAGCAGCGGCTCGATGTACCGCCGCAGCACCGCCTCGCCCATGATCATCGGATCGCCGCCGGTGATCAGGACGCTCGTGACCTCGTGATGCTGCCGGAGGTAGTCGGTGATCCTGGCCATGTCGTCGGTTGCCATCTTTAGGTCTGGCTCATCCACGAACTGCGCCCACCGGAAGCAGTACGTGCAGTACGCGTGGCAGGTCTGACCTTGCTTGGGAAAGATCAGCACGGTCTCCGGGTACTTGTGCTGGACCCCGGGCAGCGGCTCCTCGGCGAACTCGGGGATGTTGAAGGCCAGCTGACCCGCGGGATGCGGGTTCAGTCGGGCCCGCACCGCGTGCGCGGCAGCGCGGACCTCCGCATCCGGAGCGCCGCAGGCCAGCAGCCCACTGATCTCCCTGACGTCCATTTCAGGAAGCATGTCCGATTGCGGGAACACCAGGCGGTAGATCGGGTCGTCTGGCGCCGCATCCCAGTCGATGAGGTGCTCGACGACGTACTCGTTAGTCCGGAATGGCAGCACTGTAGCCACGGCCCTGACCGCGAGCCTCTCATCGGCGTCCAGCCCTGCCCGGGTGGTCAGCATTTCCAGGTGCTTGACCGTGTAGGCGCGGAACCGGCGGCCCGTCGACGACGGGCCGGGCACCATCAGAGGTAGTCCAGTCACGCATCTCCCTTCGGCAGTTCGCCGCTCCGGCGTGAGTCGCCGGGGCGGTCCCCTCAGTCTGGCGGCAAGATCGCCGCTGGCGAACCGGCTTACCCTTCAGACGCAGAACGCGTCGTTTGTGCCGGTCTGTGAGCCAAAAAACTGGTCACAATTTCAAATCGGCTAGCAAACTGCGGAGTGCTCCCCGCCGGCCTGGCCGTCCCCACGGCCACTATGGCTCCTCTGGTGGCTTCGTGCCCCACTCTGGATACGTTCTGGTTTCCCTGATGGTTCCCGGTCACGCGCTCGGCATTCCATCAGTCTCTGCGCACTTCGCTGCCAGCCGGGGCGGACGCGGGAGCGGATACCCGAGTGCCGGCGATGCGCGGTATTTCCGGCGGTGAGAAGCTTGGCGGCATGCGGGATCCGGTCATGCAGCCGCTGCGCGACGGTCCGCAACGGGTCCCGATAGCCGTGGACGCCATGGGCGGCGACCACGCCCCGGACGAGATCGTCGCCGGCGCAGTCCTGGCTGCCCGGGATGGCATCTCGGTCCTGCTAACCGGCCGTCCTGGGGTGCTGCGGCCGCTGCTCGCCAGGAACGGGGCGCTGGCCGATATCAAGATCGTGCCGGCCGAGGACTCGATCGCCATGCATGAGGGGGCGCTGGCGAGCTGGCGCAGGCCGCGGTCGAGCATCGCGGTAGCGTGCCAGCTGGTCAGGCGCGGCCTGGCCGCCGCCGTTGTCTCGGCGGGCTCGACCGGCGGTGTGGTGTCCACCGCCAGGCTCCGGCTGCGGCCGCTGCCCGGCACGCTCCGGCCGGCGCTAGCGGTCGTGCTGCCCACCCGGCCCGAGCCCACGCTGCTGCTGGACGCGGGGGCTATCGCCGATCCCAAGCCGGAGATGCTGATTCAGTTCGCGCAGCTGGGTGTCGCCTACGCCCAGACCGGCTACGGGATCGAGGAGCCGCGGGTCGGCCTGCTCACGATTGGCGCCGAGCCGGGAAAGGGCAACAAACTCACCCGGCGCGCCCACGAGCTGCTGGACGGCGAGCCGCCGCACGGCGGGCTGCCGATCAGCTTCATTGGCAACGTGGAAGGCGGCGACCTGCTGGCTGGCAAGGTCGACGTGATCGTGACCGACGGTTTCACGGGGAACGTGGCGCTGAAGACGCTCGAGGGAGCGGTCAGCTACGCCACCCAGCAGTTCCGCGAAACCCTGACCGGATCAAGGACCGCCCGAGCCGGGGCGCTGCTGCAGCGACGCGGCCTGCGGGAACTCGCCGAGCGGATGGACACCGAGACCTACGGCGGGGCAGCACTGCTCGGGCTGGAGGGGACCGTGGTAATCGCCCACGGGGCGGCCAAGGCCCGTGGCATCGCGGCCGCCTGCGTGCTGGCCGCGAACCTGGCGCGCGGCCAGATAACCGAGAAGATCACCGAAAGACTCGGACCGCAGCGCGGTGGCCACTTCCTGCGCCGCCCGTGAGCCCGGAAAACGATGGCGGCGAGCCGATAGCCTAGGAACATGACCGATCCGCAGCAGGCCCTGGCCCGGCTAATGACCGCCGCGCTCGCTGCGGCGTACGGCCCTGATCACGCGGACGCTGACCCGCTGATCCGGCCGTCCCAGTTCGCCGACTACCAGTCGAACGTCGCGCTGTCGCTGGCCAAGCGGCTGAACCGGCCCCCCCGCGAGATCGCTGCCGAGCTGGCTGGCCGCCTCGGGGACAGCGAGGTGATTGAGACAGCCGAGGTAAGCGGCCCCGGCTTCATCAACCTGACGCTGCGCGAGGACTGGATTGCCGCCCAGGCCACCGCCCAGCTCGCAGACCCACGGCTGGACGTTGCCGAGGCGGCCCCGGCGCAGACGATGGTCGTGGACTACTCGGGCCCGAACGTCGCGAAGGAACTGCACGTCGGTCATTTGCGGGCGACCGTCGTAGGGGATGCCGTGGTCCGGGTTCTCGAGCACCTCGGGCACAAGGTCGTCCGCGCCGCCCACCTCGGCGACTGGGGCACCCCGTTCGGGATGCTGATCGAGCACGCGCTGGACATCGGCGAGGAAGCGACGCACGATCAGCTGGCGACCGGCGAGTTCACCGCCTTCTACCAGGCGGCCAGGGCGAAATTCGATACTGATCCTGCATTCGCCGACCGGTCACGCCAGCGCGTGGTGGAGCTGCAGGCGGGCGACGAGCAGACGCTGCGACTCTGGCGGCGGTTCGTCGACGACTCGATGGAGTACCTGCACAAGATCTACTCCGTGCTTGACATCACGCTGACCGACGCGGACATGGATCCGGAGAGCTTCTACAACCCGATGCTTGCCGACGTATGCGCGGAACTCGAGGCCGATGGCGTCGCGGTGATCAGCGACGGTGCCCTGTGCGCCTTCCCGCCCGGCTTCACCGGCCGGGACGGAGGGCCGCTGCCGCTCATCCTGCGCAAGAGCGACGGCGGCTACGGCTACGCAACCACGGATGTGGCCGCGATCAGGTACCGGCTGGGGAAGCTCGGCGCGACCAGGCTGATCTACGTCGTGGGGTCGGAGCAGCACCAGCACCTGCTGATGGTGTTCGCCGTGGCCAGGCAGGCCGGCTGGCTGACCGATGCGGCAAGCGCCGAGCACGCAGAAATCGGCCTGGTGACTGCGCCGGGCGGAGGACGGCTGCGCACGCGCAGCGGTGACCAGGCCAAGCTGATCACGCTGATAGAGGAAGCGATCGACCGCGCGGAGCGGGTCATCGCCGAGCGCTACGACGACCCGGGCGTCCGCCGCCAGATCGCCGAGGCGGTCGGAATCGGCGCGCTCAAGTACGGTGATCTGTCGGTCGCCCGCAACTCGAGTTACGCCCTTGACTTCGACCGGATGCTGGCGCTGACCGGGAATACCGGCCCGTACCTGCAGTACGCGACCGCGCGAATCCGCTCGATCTTCCGCAAGGGGGAAATCGGTCTGGACCAGGCGACGGGCCCGGTCCGGATCACCGAGCACGCCGAGCGGGAGCTCGCGCTGCAGCTGCTCGGGTTCGGAGCGGGGGTGTGGCAGGTGTCCGAGGCAGCCGAGCCACACAAGCTCGCGGCTTTCCTGTTCGAGACCGCCAGCGCGTTCACCTCGTTCTACGAGAAGTGCCCGGTCCTGCAGGCGCCGGAGGAATCCGTCCGCAGCAGCAGGCTTGCCCTCTCCGCGCTGACCCTGCGGGTACTGCTGACCGGACTGGATCTGCTCGGCATCCCGGTGCCTGACCGCATGTAGCGTTCTGGGAGCGCATGACGTCCCATCCGGGGAGATTTTGGGGGCGTTCACAGACAGATCCCAGGATCTGCTGGCTGGTGTCCCAGACCACTACGGCAGCCTCGCTGTCATGGACAACATGCATGAACCCCCAAACGGCGACCCGCAGGAAAGCTGGCCGACCCAGGAGATTGGCCCGTCGGCCGGGCAGGCGGGACCGGGAGGCTGGGGCCAGCCATCCGCTCAGCAAGGACACGATCAGCCGGGGCACGGCCCGGTACCGGACTGGGGCCAGGGACCACGGCTGGTCGGGCCCGAAGAGGGCTGGGAACAGCCATCCCAGTCCCGCGGCTCGGGCGGCTTGGGCGGCCCCGCTGGCCCAGGCGGGCCGACCGGCCCAGGCGGCCCGGGTGGCCCGGCCGCCCCGCCGCTCAGGCCTGTCAAGCCGCGTCGGCACGGCACGGCAGCCTGGTGGGGAGCGGGGCTTGCCCTGGTCGTGCTGCTGGCCGGCGGCGGGGCCGCCGCCGCCCAGCTCACCAGCAGCTCTGCGCCCGCGCCGGCCGCGCTTACCGGGCAGGCCGCTCAGCTGAACACCCTGCTCAACTCGAGTTCCTCCAGCGGCTCGGGCGTCGCGGCCAGCAGCACCGCGGCAAGCTCCACGACCACCCACCCCTGCCTGAACCGGGCGAAGAAGCTCAAGGCAGCCGGCTACCCGCGGGCGGCCAGAGCCGTGCAGCGGCTCTGCGGCCACGCCCTTCGGCGGCTGCGGCTGCTCGGCGGTATGCATGGCGAGTTCACGTTCGAGACCAAGACCGGGCCACGCACGATCGCATTCGAGCGGGGGGTGATCGAGTCGGTCAGCGGCAGCAACGTTGTTGTGCAGGCCAAGGACGGGACCACCTGGACCTGGGTTCTGGAGAGCAGCACGGTGATCCGCCAGGGCGGTCGGAAGTCCGCAGCCAGCGCGCTGTCGGACGGCGAGCACGTCTTCGCTGGCGGCTCCGTGATCAGTGGCGGGTACGATGCGAAGCTGATCGTGATCAAGCCGGATTCCGGCAGCTCGTCAACGACGCCGACGCCCAGCCCGGCCACCGGTTCCTAGCCGATCGGCACGAGGCCGGTCACCGTGCCGGGCAGCATCCGGGGCATATCACCCCGGATGCTGCCGTGTCCGTGATGACGTGCGGCGACGCCCTCCGCCGGCGCTTCACGGAATGCATGGCCGGTGTCCACGGCAGGCTGCCAGCGCGCGAGAATGAGCCCGATACCCGATGACAGACAATGACCGCATTCCCCAGGTGCTCGTCGTAGACGACGAGCCGAACATTCGCGAGCTGGTACAGGTCGCGCTGAAGTTTCATGGCTGCTCGGTGACCACGGTGGGAACGGGGAAGGACGCGCTGCGGCAGGCCGGGTCTGACCGGCCTGACCTGATCGTGCTCGACGTAATGCTGCCGGACATGGACGGCTTCGAGGTATGCCGCAGGCTGCGCGCGGCGGGCAACGAAGTCCCGGTGATCTTCCTGACGGCGCGGGACACGTCCTCGGACACCGTCACCGGCCTGGCGCTCGGCGGCGATGACTACGTCACGAAGCCGTTCTCGGTCGAGGCCCTGGTGGCCCGGGTCCGCGCGGTGCTGCGCCGTGCATCCAGGACCGCTCAGGGCGACCAGCGCGACGGCGACAGCGAGATCCTGCGCGCCGGCGACGTGGAACTCGACGAGGGACGCTGGACCGTGCACCGTGGCGGCGTCGCCGTCGAGCTGTCCCCAACCGAGTTCCGCCTGCTCGCATACCTGATGCGGCACCAGGGACGGGTGCTCACCCGGGCGCAGCTCCTCGAGAACGTATGGGGATGGGACTACGCCGGCGAGTCGCAGATCGTGGAGACCTACGTCAGCTACCTGCGGCGCAAGCTGGATCCGCTCGGGCCACCGATGATCCACACCCAGCGAGGGGTGGGCTACAGCCTCCGGCTGCCAGAGCGGGGGCAGGCCGGTCCGGGGTAAGAGCCGGGAGGGCGGGAAGGGGCGGGAGGGCGGCCTGATGACGAGTTCCCGCAGGCTGTCGCTGCGCGCGCGCATGCTCATCCTGCTCATCGCCGTGACCGCGATCTTTCTGCTCATTATGGGGGCGGTCACCACCGCCGTGCTGAGCAAGCGGGTGAGCAACGTGTTCACCGCCGACCTGATCGCCGAGGCCACGCGCAGTCCGGCCAAGCTGGCCGACAACACGGACGGCTATCTGGCCGCGGCCGTCTCGGTGCGCACCGGCCAGATCGTGCAGATCACACCCGGGCAGCAGACAACCGCGCTCGGGGCCGCCCTGAGCGAGTTGAGCCTGGCCGAGTACCGGGCGCAGTTCAACCACCAGCCGGCCACGATCAGTACCTCGGGCGGCGAGAAGGTCCGTGCGGTCGCGCGGGTGATCCCCTACACAGAGCTCGTCAATGCCGGCTTTAACGCGCCGCTGGGCCGCTACATCCTCGTTGTCGCGCACTCTGGCAGCGCCGTGAACAGTCAGGTCGGCGCCGTGGTCGTCGCCGAGGTGATCACCGGCGGAGGGCTGCTCGCGCTGCTCGCGATCGGCGGCTGGTGGCTGATCGGCCGCGGCCTCGAACCCCTGGACGAGATGGCCAGCACCGCCAAGGACATCACGTCGCGGGGGGATCTCACCGCGCGGGTGGCCGATGCCGACGACCGGACCGAGGTGGGCCGGCTCGGGTCGGCCATCAACACGATGCTCGACCGGATCCAGCAGGCGTTCGGAGCGCGGCTGCGTTCCGAGCAGAAGGTGCGCGAGTTCGCCGCCGACGCCTCGCACGAGCTGCGCACGCCGCTGACCACCATCCGCGGCTACGCGGAGCTGTACCGGCAGGGGGCGCTGGGCCCCGACCAGCTGCCCAACGCCATGCGCCGGATCGAGCAGGAGGCGCAGCGGATGAGCACGCTCGTGGCCGAACTGCTCGAGCTGGCCAGGCTGGACCGGACCTCCTCACTCGACCTGGCCGAGACGGATCTCGCGGGCGTGGTGCGGGACGCGGTCGCCGACGCAGCCGCGGTAGAGCCCGGGCGCCCGGTGCGGGCCGAGGCACCGCCGCGGCTCGTGGCCACGGTCGATGAGGCACGGATCCGCCAGGTGCTCGCGAACCTGCTCGGCAACGCCCGCGCGCACACGCCGGTGACGACCCCGGTCGCGGTAAGGCTTGGCGCCCTCACCGGGGGGGTGCTGCTGGAGGTGGCCGACGCCGGTCCCGGGATGTCCGCCGAGGATGCGGCCAGGGCCTTCGACCGGTTCCACCGTGCCACCGACCAGTCAACCGGCGACGGTGAGGAACGCGCGGCGAGCAACGGCGGCGGGGGCGGCAGCGGTCTGGGGCTTTCGATTGTCCAGGCGATCGCCAGGGCGCACGGCGGGCAGGCGACCCTGGAATCGTGGCCGGGCCACGGCACCCGGGTCCGCATCTGGCTGCCCACCCGCGTGGCCCCGCACGGCGAGCCGTAGCTAGCCTGCAGGCGGGACCGCAGGCGCCTGGGCGTCGTCGGTGAGCGGGGCCGGCAGCTGATTGAACATGTAGAAGACAGCCAGCAGGCCGTAGACCGCCAGCGCCCCTGCAGCCGATCCGGCCAGGGCCACGACGACGCCGACCAGGTAGCCGACCAGGCCGATACTCCAGCGCGGGATCCTCAGCCTGCCCCCGACCCGCGGCATCGACGCCAGCAGCTGCTGCCTGGTGAACCGGGCCCCAAGCGCGCTGGCGTGGCCGATCAGGTGCAGCCAGATCGCGTTGTAGAACAGCGAGATCACGACCATGACGAGCCCGTAGACCACGGCGGCGGGCCGCCCGCCCGAAGCGTTCGGGCCGATGAGGTGATCGGCCACGAGTGCGGTGGGGAACGGGATCGCGACCACGCCCATGAGCAGCAGCATGTTCAGCAGCAGCAGCGGCCGGTCGACGAGCCGGACGTGCCCGAACAGGGTGTGATGGTTCATCCACATGATCCCGATGGTCAGGAAGCTGACCACGTAGGCGGCGTACTGCGGCCAGGCGTGACCCAGCGACCGGTAGCTGAGCGCCTCCTGACCGATCGGGAGCAGGCTGAAGATCAGCAGTGTGATCGCAACGGCGAACACGCCGTCGCTGAATGACTCGAGCCGCCGGGAGTCCATGCGATGGGATACGGGGCCGACGGTCAGCCGGATTCGCCGGGGCCCGGCTGCTCCGCATCCGACGACACCGGATCAGCCGCCGCGGCGGCGGCCGGCGGACGGACGGAGCGCACGAGGATCTGGGCCACGTCGACGACCTCTAGCGACTCGGCGGCCTCACCGGAACTGCGCTTGGCGCTGACCGCGTCCCCGAGCATGACCAGGCAGTACGGGCACCCCGTCGAGATCGTGTCCGGGTTGGTGCCGAGCGCCTCGTCGATCCGCTCGGTGTTGATCCGCTTGCCGATCCGCTCCTCCATCCACATCCGCGCCCCGCCCGCGCCGCAGCAGAACCCGCGCTCCTTGCACCGGTGCATCTCCTGCGCCTGCACGCCAGGCACCCGCTCCATGATCTCCCGTGGCGCCGTGAAGATCCGGTTGTGCCTGCCGAGGAAGCACGGGTCGTGGTAAGTGATCTTCTCCTCGACCGGGGTCACCGGGGTGAGCTTGCCCTCTTCCACGAGCCGGGCCAGCAGCTGGGTGTGATGGATGACCTCGTAGTTGCCGCCTAGCTGCGGGTACTCCTTCGCCAGTGTGTTGAAGCAGTGCGGGCAGCTGGCAACGATCTTGCGCGCGCCCACCTCGTTCAGCGTCGCGATGTTCTGCTCGGCCAGCATCGAGTAAACGAACTCGTTGCCAATCCGCCGGGCCGGGTCTCCGGTGCACGTCTCGGCCGGGCCGAGCACCGCGAACGAGACCCCCGCGGTGTGCAGCAGCTCGGCGATCGCCCGCGTGGTCTTGCGGGCTCGGTCTTCGAGCGCCCCGGCGCAGCCCACCCAGAACAGGTACTCGACGTCCGGGCCGATCGTGCCGTTGACGACCGGCACCTCGAAGCCGAGGCCTTCGGCCCATTCCAGCCGCCTGGCCTCGCCCATGCCCCACGGATCGCCCTTGTTCTCCAGGTTCTTCAGCATCGACGACGCCTCGGTGGGGAACGCGGACTCGATCAGCACCTGGTGCCGGCGCATGTCGGAGATGTGGTCGATGTGCTCGATGTCGACGGGGCACTCCTCGACGCACGCGCCGCAGTTCGTGCACGACCAGAGCACGTCGGGATCGATCACCCCGTTGGCGGCCTCGTTGCCGACCAGCGGGCGCTCGGCCTCGGCCTTCACCGCGTCCGGCAGCTTCTCCCTCGCCTCGTCCGACCCGGCCAGGAGGTACGGGGCCTTGGCAAACGCGTGATCACGCAAGTCCAGGATCAGCATTTTCGGCGACAGGGGCTTGTCGGTTATCCAGGCCGGGCACTGGGACTGGCAACGCCCGCACTCGGTGCAGGTGGCCATGTCCAGCATGCCCTTCCAGGTGAAGTCCTCGATCTTGCCCCGGCCGAAGATGTCGGTATCGGGGTCGGCCTCCTCGAAGTCGAGCACCTTGCCGCCGGAGCGCATCGGCTGCAGCGCGCCGAGACCGTTCGGGCGCCGGGAGAACAGCACGTTCAGCGGGGCTATTGCGATGTGCAGGTGCTTGGAATAGGTGACGAAGACGCCGAAGCCGAGGATCACCGCGAGTTGCAGCAGGATGAACGTCGTCTCCAGCGCCTTGTTCGCGCCCACACCCAGCGGGTGCAGCCAGTGCCCGACGATTTGCGACGCGAACGCGCCGTGCGCGTAGGGGAAGTCGCCAGTGTTGATCTGCGCGCCGCGGTAGATCAGCAGCGTCGCGATCACCAGAAAAATCAGGGCCAGAACGAGCCACGCGGCGCCGGTGTGCGACCCGTCGAACCGTGACCTCCGGCCTTCCCGCTTCGGGCTGGTCCGCAGCCGGATGATCGCGAACGTCGCGATGCCGACCAGCACGGCGACGGCGAACAGGTCCTCAAGGAAACCGACCCAGGCCCAGTGGCCGATCCCGGGGATCGCGAACGTGCGGCTGAACAGATCGCCGTACGCCTCGATGATGGTCAGGATCAGGATGATGAATCCCCAGAACGTCAGGAAGTGGGCCACGCCGGGGACCGACCACTTCAGCAGCTTGCGCTGCCCGAAGACCTCACTGGCCTGTACCTCGGCGTCTCTTCCCGGGTGGGTCCGGACCGCCTCGATGCGCTCAGGCGCGGGCTGGCCGGTCCGGCCAAGGCGGTAGAGCCACCACAACCGGCGGCTGGCCAGCACAGCCGCGACCGCGGTCAGCGCGAGTCCGATGATGATGCGCAGCACCAAGGTGACCTCCTGCAACAGGCTGGGTGCCAGCGTACGCCTGCGACATAGCAGGTAATAGCCGCGATCCTACCGGCTGGTAACTTGATTGGTCATCTCCGCCAGGCGAGCACGCTCCCGAATTCGAGCGACGGCCGGCCGAAGAGCCGCTGCAGGTACCGTCCGAGCGCCGAGTCGAGCGGGGCGACGGCCACCACTGCGGCCGGGCGCCAGTTCTTCAGGTCGGCCCGGACCTGCGACGCCGCGGGCGCAGACGCGGCCGGGCCGCCCCAGAGCCAGTCCATGTACTGCGCGGTAGCGGCGACGCCGTTGCCTTCGACGTAGGCCTGGCCGTTCCACGCAGGCCCGATGAAGTAGCCGCCGATGATCGAGCCGGGCTCACCGGTATCGGCCTGCCAGCGCAGCGGGGCGGTGATCGTCGCCGTGGGGACCGGCACGACCAATACTCTGGCGTTTTGCGGAAGATGCAACGCCGCGAAGGTCGCCGACCAGCCGGCCGGGAGCGGCATGGGGGTGGCCGCGGGCAGCGGCAGCGGCAGCAGCGGAAGGCAGGCCACGACTGCCACGGCGGTCGCCACCGCCCCGGCCCACCGCGCGGCGGCCCTGCGCGCACCTGCCGACCACGCCTTCGCGCGGTCGAGCGAGAAGGCCAGCAGCGCGGCGGCGGCGCCGTCGGCGACGATCGACAGCCGGTTGGGCAGCGCGGTGCCGATCACGGGCACGGACTCGAGCCAGTGCCAGGGCAGCGTGATGCCGGGCTGGGCGGTGCCGCCGACCAGTGGATGACCGCCGAGCGAGAGGAGTGCGAGCACGGCCAGGGTCACCGCGGTGGCGCGGGCGGCCGCCTGCCGGCAGCTGACGACCGCCGCGACGGCGAGCAGCGCTATCAGCGGCCAGCCCAGGTAGGCCAGGTACTCGGGAACCCCGCCCTGGTAGCTGGCCGCCGACGCCGCGCTCGCCGCGGTGTGGAACAGCAGGTACTTGGACGGGGTGACGAACCCGGTCACGTCGTTCTTGAAGAAGTCGGGGGTGAAGGAGCTGCCGTGCTGCGTCAGCGGGCCGAAGAACTGCACCCACAGGGCGTAGCCGGCCAGCAGCAGCGTGACCGCGGCCGCGACCCCGAACCCTGCGGCAGCCGGCCGGCATCTCCGGGGTACCTCGCGCGGCCGGCCCAGCGCGAGCACCACGATCAGCGCCGTCGCGGCGATGCCGGTGAGCAGCAGCAGCTCTTCCCCGATGAACAGCTGCGCCGTGGCGAGCACGCCGAGCAGGATGCCATCGCGCACCGGTGACCGTGAGCGCACGCACAGGCCCACAGCCAGATCGATGATCAGCGGCGGAAGCACGGCGAACTGCAGGTTGTAATGGCCGATCGCGGCCTGCAGCAACGCGGGGGAGAACCCGTAGACCGCGCCGGCCAGCGCGGCGGACCCGATGCTCACATCCCAGCGCCGCAGGACCAGGAACAGGCTGGCCGCCGAGCCGGCGAAGCCCAGGGTGGTGAGCACGGTGAGCGAGGTCTGCGGGCCTGCGAGCAGCGTCACCGGCGCGAGCAGCACACCCGGCAGCAGCATCGAGGTGTTCCACATCACGTTGATGCCCTGCGGCGCGTTCATCGCGGCCGTGACCAGCGCGGGCAGCCTGCCGTGCGTCAGCGCGGTGGCGTCGTAGCCCATGAACCACGCGAAGAAGTCGGCGTCGTTCGGGTTCCCCGCGACCGTGTGCGACGCAGGGTCGGCCCACAGCCGCCAGGTCACGGCCACGGCGGCCAGCAGATAGCAGGTGAGGATCAGCGCGATTGCCAGGCCGTTCCCGCGCAGCCGCCCGCCAGCCGCGGCCGCCGGGGGCGACGCGGTCGTGGGCACGGCTCGCGCCAACGGGGTCTCCTTTCTGCCCACTCGGCCCTCCCTGGCCCACCCGGCCTCCCCAGGCCTGGCCGACGCGTATCGCTGACTAGCCGGCGGGCGCCCCGGATCTGATGAAGACGTAGACGCCGTCGCTCGAGTAGATCTGGCGGTAGCGCACGCCGTGGTTCAGGTTTTCGACGAAGCTAAGCACGTTGCTGGGCGGCGGCTGCCAGTCCGTGCTCGCCGTGTCGAAGACGATGTACCGGGTGGGCGGATTGGTGGCGAAGTTCCCGAGCCAGAACGTGTCGGTCCTCGCCGCCAGCGGAGCCAGCAGGTCAAGGTCGGTGGCGACCGTCGCGCCGTCCGGAATCCGGGCCATGGCTGCCCTGGCGGCGGCCACGTGCTGATCGATGCTGTAGGTCTGCGGGGTCCACAGCTGGCTGAGCGGGAACTGGAAGGCCAGTGCCGCGGCGATGCCCAGCATCAGCGGCGCTCCGTTCCGGGCCAGGAGGGCCGCTGGCCGGTTCGGGCCCGCGGCCCGGTCAGCGCTCGCGGCGCGAATCCGGGCTATCCCGTCGATTGCGGCGATGAACACGATCGGCATCACGGTCGCGTTGTAATGCCAGGCCGTGCCCCAGTAGGAGCTGTTCGTCCCGACGAAACGCAACGCGAGGCTGGGCAGGGCGGCGAGCACGAGCGGTGACCGGAGCGCCAGGAAGGCCGTGGGCAGCAAGATCAGCGCGAGCGTCGGCACCTTGGTCGCCCACCCGGTGGCCAGCTGGCTGATCACCCCGCCGACCGAGAAATGGCCGCCAACCGGGCTGACCGTGCCGCCGTCGGCCCAGTACAGGTAGTGACCCGTCGGGCTGAAGTGCGGGATGATCACGATGATGGCCAGGAAGGACCAGGCCAGGCCCCAGATCGCAAGGAACATCCCGGCCCGGGGGCGCTTGTACACGATCACCATGAGCAGCCCTATGGCGGCGAGCGTGAATCCCTGGTCCTCCTTGACGAACACCAGCGGCAGAGCCCACCACACCGCCGCCCGCATCCGCCCCCGGACCAGCGCGGACAGCGAGCAGGCCAGCAGTGGCACGGCGAAGGCGATCTCGTGGAAGTCGTAGTTGACCATCTGCTGCAGGCCCCAGGAGAAGCCGTAAGCCGCGCCGATCGCACGACCCGCGCCGGTCCCGAGCTTGTCCGCCGCCGCCCGGCTGACCGGCACCACGGATACCGCGGCGAGCAGGGCCTGCGCCACCAGCAGCGTTACCGGGGCCGGGAATATCCGGAAGAACGGGGCGATCAGCGCGACTATGGGATGGAAGTGATCCCCGAGCAGGTTGAAGCCGCCGCCCCTGATGTCGGCGATCGGCGCGTGCAGGCCGGCGTACTGCTTGACGTACTCGGTGAAGATGCCAAGGTCCCAGGACGTGGGGTCGAGCCGCAGGTACCGGAACAGCGAGATCGGCAGGTACGCGGCGAACACCGCCAAGGCGATCAGCCACGGCACCCGGTCCGCCCGCACGCGGCCGTCCCGGGGCGCGCCGGTTTGCCACTCGGCCCCGGTATCCCGCTGGGCATCAGCATCCGGCGTGGCTTCGGCTGCCGGCGCGACCTCGGCATCCGAAGGTCCCCCGGCGCCCGAAGCGGCGGCCGCCTGGCCGGCCTGCCCGCGCCAGCGCCAAGCAGCTGCTCGTCTCGGGGCACGCTCACGGCTCCTGAGGATCCCTTCGGGCAATTCTGGTGTAGCGCGACCCTGCTTGAGGGCAGCAGGCCCCTACATCGTAGGCAGAACCTGGCCAGCTTCCTCAGCTAAGCCAGCCGGTGAACCCCGTGCGTACGCCCTTGTCCCACCCGGGTCAGCTCATCGCAGGCCGCCGTGAACCCGGATACACGCTTCGGACAATGACAAGCTAGGGAACGCGCGTCGAGGAGGTGGCGTTGGCAACTGACTTCCGCGACGGTGAGTTAATCGCTGGCTCCATGGAGAATCCGGCGATCTTCGCCGATATCTTCGACCGCCACCATGGCGAGCTGTACCGCTACCTGCGCCGCCAGGTGGGCGCCGATCTAGCCGCGGACCTGGCCGCTGAGACCTTTGTTACCGCCTTTGCCAGGCGTGGCAGCTACCGTCCGGAGAGCAAGGACGCGCGACCCTGGCTGTACGGAATCGCACACAACCTGCTGCGAAACCATCAGCGCCAGCAGCGCCGGCGGCTGGCCGCTTATGCCCGCCACGGAGCGGAGCCAGTGGCCGACGCGACCGCTGAGGCCGAGTTCACGCTGGCCGACGCCCGCGCCGATGCAGCGGCCGTCACCGCCAGGCTGGAGCAGATCATGGCCCGAATGCCCGATCGTGATCGCGAGGTGCTGCAGCTATTCGCCTGGGCTGACATGTCCTACGCAGAAGTGGCGCAGGCTCTGCGGATCCCGGTGGGCACCGTGCGCTCCCGGCTCAACCGGGCACGGCGCGTGCACCCGCGGCACCACACGTCCCACGGAACACACGGAACGTCGAATCTCCCAGGCGGCCGCGGGCCGGGCAGCACGTCAGCCGGGAAGAATGCGGGCGCGGGCGCGGTCGGTTCCGGGGCGTCCGGCAAGTCGGGTGGTCCTGGGTCTTCCGGATCGACCGGCTCCGGCCCGGCCACGCCGACGACGACTGCCCTCACGGTCAGCCCGGCGGCGACCTTCAGCGCGCACCAGGTAACGATGACGGCGGCCGTCACTGGCCAGGCGGGCGGCAGCCTCTCCGGCGGCGGGGTCACGTTCGGCATCAACCTGAACGGAACCATCTCCCCCGCCGCCACGCTGGACGTGTGTGTCGACGTGCCGGTGACCGACGGCCTCGCGACGTGCACCTACACGCCCACCAGCGCAGACGCGGGCACGTACCTGGTGCGGGCGGGGTACACCGGCGACGGGCAGTACGAATCCTCGACCTCAGCGGCGGCGTCCCTGACCGTCACCGCGATCGCAACGGTGACGACGCTGACCTCGGTCAGCCCGGCCCAGGCGGGCCCCGGGCAGACGGTGACGCTGACCGCCACGGTCACCGACCAGGCGGGCGACAATCTCAGCGGCGGCTCCGTGGGCTTCTTCTGGTCCGCGGCGCCCGTCAACGGCGTCAGCAACGGCGCCTCTCTGGACATGTGCCTGGACAGCCCGCTGACCTACGACCCGGCAACCCATGACAACGTCGCTACCTGCCACTACACGATCCCAAGCGGCATGGCCGACGGCACTCTGGACATGCAGGCCGAGTTTGATGACTCTTCTGGCCCGTATCCGGAGTCGATTTCGGGCGTCGTGGCGTTCACACCGTAGAGAGTTAGGCGCTCCACGGCCGGCCGCGGCTACCGGGGCGGTTCCGCGCGCGAGAGCGGCTCAGAGAATTTCCCGGCCGACCGGGAATGCCCAGCGACTCTGCAAAGTTGAGCACAGTAGGCTCAAGTCATTTGCCAGAGGAAGCGCAGCATGGCAAACTTGCGCCGACAAGACTCAACTTAGCAACACAACACACAAGGACTGAACTCATGGCACGAGCGGTAGGCATTGACCTGGGAACGACCAACTCCGTCGTCGCAGTTCTCGAGGGCGGCGAGC
Organism: uncultured Actinomycetota bacterium; assembly: GCA_963778075.1. Taxonomy (GTDB): domain Bacteria; phylum Actinomycetota; class Actinomycetes; order Streptosporangiales; family Streptosporangiaceae; genus JASHPR01. Next base: position 223,334 of record CAVZTJ010000005.1, read on the forward strand.
CCACGGTCATAGCGAACGCGGAAGGCTCGCGGACCACACCGTCCGTCGTCGCCTTCGCGAAGAACGGCGAGGTGCTCGTCGGCGAGGTCGCCAAGCGGCAGGCCGTGACCAACGTGGACCGGACGATCCGCTCGGTCAAGCGCCAGATGGGCACCGACTGGTCCGTCGCCATCGACGGCAAGAAGTTTACGGCGCAGCAGATCAGCGCCTTCATCCTGCAGAAGCTGAAGAGGGACGCCGAGGCGTACCTTGGCGAGACCATCGCCGACGCCGTGATCACCGTCCCGGCGTACTTCAGCGACGCGCAGCGGCAGGCGACCAAGGAGGCCGGCCAGATCGCGGGCCTGAACGTACTCCGCATCATCAACGAGCCCACCTCGGCCGCGCTGGCGTACCACCTGGACAAGGACAACGAGGCCACGATCCTGGTCTTCGACCTGGGCGGCGGCACGTTTGACGTCTCGCTGCTCGAGGTGGGCGAGGGCGTCGTGGAGGTCAAGGCGACCAGTGGTGACAACCACCTCGGTGGTGACGACTGGGACCAGCAGATCGTGGACTGGCTGGTCAAGGACTTCAAGAACAGCTACGGCATCGACCTGTCCAAGGACAAGATGGCGCTGCAGCGGCTGCGGGAGACCGCGGAGAAGACCAAGATCGAGCTCTCCCAGACCAACGAGTCGCAGATCAACCTGCCCTACATCACCCACTCGGATCAGGGCCCGCTGCACCTGGACACCAAGCTGTCCCGGGCCGAGTTCCAGAAGATGACCTCTGACCTGCTCGACCGGTGCAAGGGGCCGTTCCAGCAGGTGATCAAGGACGCCGGGATCAAGCTGGACGCCATCCAGCACGTGGTGCTGGTCGGCGGTTCCACCCGGATGCCCGCCGTGGTTGACCTGGTGAAGGACCTGACCGGCGGCAAGGAGCCGAACAAGGGCGTCAACCCGGACGAGGTCGTGGCGGTCGGCGCTTCGCTGCAAGCTGGCGTGCTGAAGGGCGAGGTCAAGGACGTCCTGCTGCTCGACGTGACCCCGCTGTCGCTGGGCATCGAGACCAAGGGCGGCATCTTCACCAAGCTCATCGAGCGGAACACCACGATCCCGACCAAGCGGTCGGAGATCTTCACCACGGCCGAGGACAACCAGCCGTCGGTGCAGATCCAGGTGTTCCAGGGCGAGCGCGAGATCGCCGCGTACAACAAGAAGCTGGGCATGTTCGAGCTGGCCGGGCTTGCGCCCGCGCCGCGCGGCATCCCGCAGATCGAGGTCACCTTCGACATCGACGCGAACGGCATCGTGAACGTCTCGGCGAAGGACCTGGGCACCGGCAAGCAGCAGTCCGTGACGATCTCCGGCGGCTCCGCGCTGGCCAAGGACGACATCGAGCGGATGATGGCTGACGCCGAGAAGTACGCGGAGGAGGACCGCCAGCGCCGCGAGGAGGCTGAGGTCCGCAACCGCGGCGAGAGCCTGGCCTACACCACGGAGAAGTTCCTCGCCGAGAACGCCGACAAGGTTCCGGATGACGTCAAGTCCGAGGTCGAGTCCGCGATCGCCGAGCTGAAGAAGGCGCTCGAGGGCACCGACAACGAGGCGATCCGGACCACCAGCGAGCACGCGGCACAGGTCAGCCAGAAGATGGGCACGGCCATCTACGCCCAGTCGCAGCAGGCCGCGAGCGCGGCAGGCGCCGAGGGCGCGGCAGGCCAGGAGGACGCGTCCGGTGACGACGACGTGGTCGAGGCCGAGATCGTCGACGACGACAAGCCTGAGGGCGGCGCCGCCTGATGAGGTCACCTGACGAGGAGAGCCAGGGCCCGGTCATCCGTGACCGCCGTCGCATTGACCCGGTCACGGGCCAGGTACGCGACGGCGACCGGCAGTCCGGCCAGGGCCAGGGGGGTCCGCAGCGCGGACCCGCCCAGCCCCGGCCGGGCAGGCACGCGGTGTCCCGGCCGGGCGACACCTCCGGGGGCAACCCCGGAGGCGGCCAGCCCGCCCGGGACGGCCAGGACAACGGCAATCAGAACAACGGACCGGCTCCCGACCCAGCCAACCAGGCCGAGCGGGATGCCGGGGTGGAGAAGATGACAGCTCAGCTCGCCGACCGCACGGCGGATTTGCAGCGGCTGCAGGCCGAGTATGCGAACTACCGCAAGCGGGTCGAGCGGGACCGGATGGCCGTCCGGGAACAGGCGCTAGCCAACGTGCTCACCGAACTGCTGCCCGTCCTTGACGACATCGGCCGGGCCAGGGAACACGGAGAGCTCGTCGGCGGGTTCAAGTCGGTCGCCGAGTCACTGGAGGCGGCGACCGTCAAGCTGGGCCTGAACAGCTACGGCGAGGACGGCGACCCGTTCGACCCGAACCTGCACGATGCGCTGATGCACTCGTACTCCCCGGACGTGACCGAGGCGACGTGTGTCCGCATCCTGCAGCCCGGCTACAAGGTCGGTGACCGGATCCTGCGCCCGGCGCGGGTTGCGGTCGCCGAGCCCGGCGAGCCAGACGAAGACGAAGGCGGCGGAGACGACGCAAGCACTTACCATCCGGCTGACACCAGCGGTGGAGACTAAGAACCGGCGAGGAGGATTCCGATGAGCACCAAGGACTTCCTCGAGAAGGACTACTACAAGGTCCTCGGCGTCGCCAAGAGCGCAAGCCCCGACGAGATCAAGAAGTCATACCGCAAGCTGGCCCGTAAGTACCATCCGGACGCGAACAAGGGCGACGCTGGCGCCGAGGAGCGCTTCAAGGAGATCTCCGAGGCCTACAACGTCCTGTCCGACGAGAAGCGGCGCAAGGAGTACGACGACGCCCGCTCGCTCTTCGGCAGCGGCGTCCGGATGCCCGGCTCGGGCGGCGGCGCTGGCGGCTACAACTTCGACCTCGGTGACCTCTTCGGAGGAACCGCCGGCGGCGGCGGAGGCAGCACCGGGGGGCGGCTCGGCGACCTGCTCGGCGGCGTGTTTGGCGGGGGGCGCTCCACTCAGCAGCGGCCCCGGCGCGGCACAGATGTCGAGACCGAGGCGTCGCTCAGCTTCGCCGACGCGATCAACGGGGCGACGGTGGCGCTGAGCCTGGCCGGCGAAGGCCCGTGCAAGACGTGCATGGGCACCGGGGCCAAGGCCGGGACCGTCCCGAGGGTGTGTCCCACCTGCGAGGGCACCGGCCAAGGCAGCAGGAACCTGGGCAACTTCGCGTTCTCGGAGCCCTGCAAGACCTGCCGCGGCCGCGGGCTCGTCGTTGACGACCCGTGCCCGGTCTGCTCGGGCAGCGGACGGGCGATGAGCACCAGGACGATCCAGGCGCGGATCCCCGCCGGGGTCGCGGACGGCCAGCGGATCAAGCTCAAGGGCAAGGGAGCCCCAGGCGAGCGTGGCGGGCCGGCCGGAGACCTGTATGTGCGCGTGCACGTCGAGTCGCATCCGGTGTTCGGCAGGTCGGGGCACAACCTGACCATCACCGTGCCGATCACGCTGCCCGAGGCCGCGCTTGGCGCCGAGATCAAGGTGCCCACGCACGGCGGCATGCCGGTGAGCCTGCGGATCCCGCCGGGTACGCCCAACGGGCGCACCTTCCGGGTTCGCGGCAAGGGCGTGCGGCGCCAGGACAGCACCTATGGCGACCTGCTGGTCACCGTGGATGTGCGGGTGCCCAAGGACATCAATGGCGAGGCCCGCGAGGCACTGGAGACGCTCAGGAAGCTCGCGCCCGGCGAGGACCAGCGCGACGATCTGCTGCGCCGGGCCAAGGCCGTGTGAGCCGCGTGAACCGATGAACACGGGTCAAGGACGAGAAGTAGCGGGAGGACGACCACATGGAAGGAGATGACATGATCCAGTTCGACCTTTCGGATGACACTCCGGTCTATGTCATCTCCGTGGCCGCCCAGCTATCCGGGCTGCATGCGCAGACGCTGCGCGCCTACGACCGGCTCGGCCTGGTATCGCCGGGCCGGTCGGCCGGGGGCGGCCGTCGTTACTCGCTGCGTGACGTTCTGGCCCTGCGCGAGGTCCAGCGACTTTCCCAGGAAGAGGGCGTCAACCTGTCCGGGATCAAGCGGATCCTTGAGCTCGAGGACACCGAGCAGCGCAACCGGGTGCGGCTCGCCGAGCTGCACGCCGAGATCGCCCAGCTCCGCGCGGAGCTCGAGTCCACCCGCGCCGTGGCCGCCCGGCTCGCCGGGCTGCTGCGGAGCCGGAACAAGGGTGCCGACCTGGTCCCGGTGCGCCGCTCGGACGTATCAGTAACTGCTCCGCCGGCCGCCACAGCGGCACGGTCCCGGGAAGGCCGTTCCGGGGCGGGGGCACTAGGACGAACCGCAGAGTTGCGAGAAACAAACGATGGCTAACGAGAAATTCACGCGCAAGAGCCAGGAGGCGCTGTCCGAAGCGATCCGGACCGCTGCCGCGGCCGGGAACCCTAACGTCGACGGCCTGCACCTTCTTGCCGCACTGATCGCGCAGAAGAACGATGGGACGGCATACCCGCTGCTGCAGGCGGTGGGCGCCAACCCCGAGGCGGTGCTCAAGACCGTCAGCGAGCGGCTGGCCAGGCTGCCGAGGGCTGCCGGTGCCACGCTGAGCGCCCCGGAGACCTCACGGCCGCTGCTCGCCGCGCTCAACACCGCGGAGAAGCGGGCCAGCGAGATGGGCGACGAGTACATCTCCACCGAGCACCTTCTGGTGGGGCTGGCCACCGACGGCGGCCAGGCAGCGACCGTCCTGCGCGAAGCCGGCGCAGGACCGGACGAGCTGCTTGCCGCGTTCGAGAAGGTCCGCGGGTCCGCCAAGGTCACCAGCCAGGACCCGGAGGGCACGTACCAGGCGCTGGAGAAGTACGGGATCGACCTGACCCGCAGCGCCCGCGAGGGCAAGCTCGACCCGGTCATCGGCCGGGACGCTGAGATCCGCCGCGTGATCCAGGTACTGTCCCGCCGGACCAAGAACAACCCGGTGCTGATCGGCGAACCCGGGGTCGGCAAGACCGCCGTGGTCGAGGGCCTCGCGCAGCGGATCGTCGCCGGCGACGTGCCCGAGTCGCTCAGGAACAAGCGCGTGGTCGCGCTCGACCTGGGCGCGATGGTCGCAGGCGCCAAGTACCGCGGCGAGTTCGAGGAGCGGCTGAAGGCGGTCCTGGCCGAGATCAAGGACAGCGACGGCCAGGTCATCACGTTCATCGATGAGCTGCACACGGTCGTGGGCGCGGGCGCCGCCGAGGGCGCCATGGACGCTGGGAACATGCTCAAGCCCATGCTGGCCCGCGGTGAGCTGCGCATGGTCGGGGCCACGACGCTCGATGAGTACCGCGAGCGGATCGAGAAGGACCCGGCCCTGGAGCGCCGGTTCCAGCAGATCTTCGTCGGCGAGCCGTCGGTGGAGGACACGATCGCGATCCTGCGCGGGCTCAAGGGCCGGTACGAGGCACACCACCAGGTGCAGATCTCGGATGCGGCGCTGGTTGCCGCCGCCACCCTGTCGGACCGGTACATCACCGCGCGGTTCCTCCCGGACAAGGCCATCGACCTGATCGACGAGGCGGCGTCCCGGCTCCGCATGGAGATCGACTCGCGGCCGGTGGAGATCGACGAACTGCAGCGCACCGTCGACCGGATGAAGATGGAAGAGATGGCGCTGGAGCGGGAAGCCGACCCGGCCAGCAAGGAGCGGCTGGAGCGGCTGCGCGCTGACCTGGCGGACCGCCAGGAGCAGCTGACGGCGCTCATCGCCCGCTGGGACCGGGAGAAGGCCGGCCTGAACAAGGTCGGCGAGCTGAAGAAGCTCCTGGACGACAAGCGCGGCGAGGCCGAGCGGGCCCAGCGCGAGGCGGACTACGCGACCGCCTCGCGGCTGATCTACGGAGAGATCCCGACGCTGGAGCGCGAGATCGAGGAAGCCGCGGCGAGCGAGAACGCCGAGGCTTCCGAGCAGCCGGACGCGCCGATGGTCAAGGAAGAGGTCGGCCCCGACGACGTCGCGGACGTGGTGGCCGCGTGGACGGGCATACCCGCCGGCCGACTGCTCGAAGGCGAGACCGGCAAGCTGCTGCGGATGGAATCCGAGCTCGGCAAGCGGCTGGTCGGCCAGACCCGCGCCGTTCAGGCCGTGTCGGACGCCGTCCGCAGGTCGCGTGCGGGCATCTCGGATCCGGATCGCCCGTCGGGATCGTTCCTGTTCCTCGGGCCGACCGGCGTCGGCAAGACGGAGCTGGCTAAGGCGCTGGCTGAGTTCCTGTTCGACGACGAGCGGGCGATTGTCCGCATCGACATGAGCGAGTACTCCGAGCGGCACTCCGTGGCCAGGCTGGTCGGGGCGCCCCCCGGCTACGTCGGCTACGAGGAGGGCGGTCAGCTCACCGAGGCGGTACGGCGGCGTCCCTACTGCGTGATCCTGCTGGACGAGGTGGAAAAGGCGCACCAGGAGGTCTTCGACATCCTGCTGCAGGTGCTCGACGACGGACGGCTCACCGACGGCCAGGGCCGTACGGTCGACTTCCGGAACACGATCCTGATCCTCACCTCGAACCTGGGCTCGCAGTTCATCGCCGACGCCGTGCTGGACGAGGCGGCCAAGAAGGACGCGGTGATGAACGTGGTGCGCGCCACGTTCAAGCCGGAGTTCCTGAACCGCCTGGACGACGTGATCCTCTTCGACGCGCTGTCCACGGATGAGCTCGCCGAGATCGTCGACCTGCAGGTCGGCACGCTGGTCCGGCGGCTGGCCGGCCGACGGCTAACGCTCGAGGTCACCCCCGCCGCAAGGGAATGGCTGGCCGTCACCGGGTTTGACCCGGTCTACGGCGCCAGGCCGCTGCGCAGGCTGATCCAGTCGGCCATCGGTGACCAGCTCGCCCGCAAGCTGCTGGCCGGCGAGATCACCGACGGCGACACCGTGCTCGTTGACCTCGATGAGGACGCTGATGCCCTGTCGGTGCGCCCGGCTTCCGAGGCTTCTGCCGCGGCTCAGGCCTCATCGAGCAGCGCGTCGTAACTGTCCTCGGGAAGCCCCAGGTCATTACGGATGCGGTAGCGAAGGCTGAGCAGCAGCCGCAGTTCGGCCTCGGCGTCATCTCTGACGCTCGTCAGCCCGGCGCCGGGCCCGGGCTGCGCTGCGCCTTCGCTGCCGCGCCGGCGTTCCAGGCACAGTTCAACGCCGGCGGTCGCCCAGTCCAGCGCGCCGGGCAGGTCGGATCGATCGACCAGCAGTTCGGCGACGAGGTCGCACATCCGGGGGTCGTGGCGGCCCTCCGCCTTGAGCTTGTCCAGCAGCGACTGCGCCTCGGCCGGCTTGTCCATCAGGAACAGCGCGCGGGCCAACGGCACCCGAGGGTCCACGAAGACCGGGCCCCCGTCCGCCATCGCGAGCCGGAAGCCGCTCGCGGCCGCGGCGGGATCATCGGCCATCAGCCACTGCTCGCCGGCCCGCAGGAAAGCCTCAGACCGCGGCATCGAGTCGGACTGAGTACCGATCACGGCCAGCTTGCTCATCCGCCGTGCTGCGGTCTGGTGGTCGCCACTAGCGGCGGCATCAAACTCGATCGCGTCGAATTCCTCGCGGCTGAGAACAGGCACGTTACGTAAGGTACCCGGCGGAAGCGGGTCTACAACGCGTCATTTGGGCACCGGGTCGGACTACCGGCGGGAGCGCTCGAGCGCATCCCAGAAACCGCGCCGCAATGAGTGCCTGACCTCGTCGTGCAGCAGTGAGTCGATCGGCAGCGCCGAGCCCTGGAGCAGCCTCGCCTCGAGATCGGAAGGCATCCGGGGCTTGCGGGCCAGGACCGCCTCCAGCCACAGGGCCGGGGCGTCCCGGGCGACCGCGTCACCGAAGCCAAACCCCTCGGCGTGCGCGGCCTGCACTGCATCCGCAAGAGACATCGCCATGGGCTGGGACACCGGGGCAGGAAGGGCCGCATGGGCGGCCGACTGCGGCCCGCTGTAGGGGCCCTGCTCTTGCTGCTGTGGTGGGTACCCCGGTGCCGGGCCCGACGCGCCCCCGTGCTGTCCGGGCTGAAGAGCCGGGTACTGCGGCGGGTAGGGCATCTGCCCGCCGCCACCGTATCCGCCCGGCGGGGCGGGAGGATACTGAGCCGGTCCCGAAGCGTCGCCATACCGGCCCTGCGCAGGGCCTTCAGCGAACCGTGACGACGGAGGTCCTTCGGCGAACCGGGCGGGTGGGTTGTCCAGGTACCGGCCCTGCCCCTGGCCTTCATAACGCTGCGGGGCGGGCAGTTCCCCGAACCGGCCCTGGGCCGACCCGCCATGATTCGGCGAGCGGTAATCGCCGGGACCGGGACCGAACCGCGCACCTCCCTGGCCGGCCTGCGGCGGCATCTGGGGCCCCGGCGATCCCTGGCGGCCGGGATTCGGGCCGACTTCGGCCGGCCACTGTCCGCCGGGCGGCGGCCCGTAGCCGGGCGGCGGTGTCGGGGCGGCCAGGTGCTGAGACGCGGGCTGGGACTGAGGAGCCGGGGGCTGGGGAGCCTGCGCCGGTGGCGCCGGGAGCTGCGACGGGCCATGGCCCTGCCGCGGATCCTGGGCCTGAGAGGCCAGGGCGTGGGCTACGGCTGCAGGCTGGGCGGGGACCTGAGGCTGCGCCGGGAGCCCTGGCTGGGACGGTCCTTGGGGCTGCGGAGCGACCTGGTCCGGTGAACCGGCGGGTGCCTGAGCCCGGCCCGGGGCCTGGGCCCGGGTGTCGGCGACGGCCGACGCCGACGCCTCCGCTGGGGCGGGGGCCTGCGCCGCCACGGGCTGGGCTGGAGCCGACGCGGGCTGGGCTGGAGCCGACGCGGGTGGCTGGGCGACCGGGCCCGGAGGCAAAGCCGGTGCCGACGACTGCGATCCGGGCGGAGCCTGCGGCGACTGCCCGCCGGGGCCCTGGGGCTGTGCCGTGGCAGCAGGCTGCTGCGGAGCCTGTGCCTGCGCGGCAGGGGCCTGCGGCTGCGCGGCAGGGGCCTGCGGCTGCGCGGCAGGGGCCTGCGGCTGCGCGGCGGCAGCCTGCTGCGGGGCGCCCGCCGATGTCTGCTGGTAATCCTCGGCTACCGGGCTGGCGTAGAGCGTCGGCGCCGGGGGGAGTGCCGCAGCCGGGAGACCCTGGTGGGTCACCGCGCCGATGCCGTTCCCATGCCCGTTGGTCAGGCTGCGCCGCTGTTGATTGCCGTTCCGGTACGGCTCGTCGGCGTCCGATGGCCCGGCCGCCGGGATGAGATCGACAAACGGGCGCAGGTGAGCGCTGGTCACCTCCACGATGTCGTCGGATTCCTGGCGCAGCGGCCTGGCGAGCGTCCAGTTTCCCTCGGCCGCGATGTGCACGATGACGACCCGCAACCCGAGATCCTGCACCTCGGCGACGACCTCGGTGAGGTCCTCCTCTGCGCTGACGATGACGGCATCACTTACCGCGTGGTTCCTGGCCAGCGTCGTCAGGTCGCGGTGCATCTCGGCTTCGACGCCCTCGCGGCGCCCGGGACGGACCCGGCCGACCCGCAGCTTGACCCCGGGAAGGTCGGCCAGTGCGTTGTGCTCGGAACTGCGCCGTCCTTCGACCGTCGCCTCATACCAGTAGCAGCGCAGCACCGGCAGGCCGGTGCGGTCCCGGGACAGCCCGGTGAGCAGCTTGACCAAACCTGCGTAGTCCCAGGAGACGGACTCGCGCTGACGGGTTCCGTGGACGGCCATGGCGCCATCGGCTAGCGCATAGCTCGCATCCACGAAAAGCGCGCAACGATCCACCCGATACCGCCCTTCCCCTCGACGCGAGACGTTACCAGCGCATCGCGAGTGTCGTGACATAACGCGCAGATCACGGGTTATCTCTCAGCCGGCTCTGCCCACGTGACGATCGGCACGCCGATTTGCGCACGCCATCAGGGGGATTGGCGGGCGGATAAGCTTGGCTGCCGTGACTGACCGCAGCGACCTGCTCAGCGCCATCAAGGCGAAGGCCGTCGTCCGTGGCGACGTGGTCCTCGCGTCCGGACAGCGGGCGAACTGGTACATCGACCTGCGCCGGGTGACGCTGGACGGCAGTGCCGCACCACTCGCCGGCCGGGTGATGCTCGACCTGACCGCCGACCTGGACTTCGACGCGGTAGGTGGCTTGACGCTGGGCGCGGATCCCGTTGCGACGGCCATGATGCACGCCGCGGGCGCCGAGGGCAGGAACCTGGACGCCTTCGTGGTGCGCAAGAGCGAAAAGGCTCACGGCCTGCAGCGCAGGATCGAGGGCCCGGATGTTGCGGGCCGGAGGGTGCTCGCCGTTGAGGACACGTCGACCACGGGGAGTTCCGTGCTGACCGCCGTGGACGCATTGCTCGAGGCCGGGGCCGACGTCGTGGGCGTGGCCGTCATCGTGGACCGCGGGGCCAGGCAGCGGGTCGCCGAGCGCGGATTGCCGTACCGCGCCGCCTACGAGATGGCAGAAGTAGAGCCGGGCTGAGCGGTACCGCGGGCCGCTAAGCGAGCCGTCGCGGGAGCGCTCAGGTCAGCGCGCGCAGCGCGGTGAACCCGACCACGAGCAGCGCGACGACGCCCAGCGTGACCATGGTGACCAGCAGGTAGCGTAAATGCACTCGCGGGTCGGAGTCATGCAATCCCATGGGACTGACCATAGACGATGTCCGCGTCACCGCCCGTTAACCTGCACGAACCGCTGCCGCTATCCGCGCGTTCCTCGGCCAATACCGACCGCAATCCGGCGGTTTCAGCAATAAAGCCACGCGGTACCGCCCGCGCTTTCCCGGACGCGCGCTTCCCCCGGGGGCTGCGCGGCTTTCCGGCCGCGAGCCGGGATACTGGAGGCGTACCGACTGAGAGGGAACGCCGTCATGCCTATCGCGACGCCAGAGATATACGGGCAGATGCTTGACCACGCCAAGGAGCACGGCTTCGCCTACCCGGCGATCAACGTGACGTCCAGCCAGACGCTGAACGCGGCTCTGCGGGGGTTCGCCGAGGCCGGCAGCGACGGCATCGTCCAGGTCTCCACTGGGGGCGCCGAGTACCTGTCCGGCCAGTCGGTCAAGAACATGGTGACCGGGGCGGAGGCGCTCGCCCGCTTCGCCGACGTCGTGGCGGCCAAGTACCCGGTCCACATCGCGCTGCACACCGACCACTGCCCAAAGGACAAGCTGGACGGGTACATGCGCCCGCTGATCCAGATCTCAGCTGAGCGGGTGGCGCGAGGGGAGCAGCCGCTGTTCCAGTCGCACATGTGGGACGGCTCGGCGGTGCCGCTCGACGAGAACCTGCAGATCGCCAGCGAACTGCTCGAGAAGTGCGCCGCCGCGCACATCATCATGGAAATCGAGATCGGGGTCGTCGGCGGCGAGGAGGACGGCGTCACCGGGGAAATGAACGAGAAGCTGTACAGCACCCCGGAGGACGCGCTGGCCACCGCCGAGGCGCTGGGGCTCGGCGAGCGCGGCCGGTACATCCTGGCCGCGACGTTCGGCAACGTGCACGGCGTGTACAAGCCCGGCCACGTCCGGCTGCGGCCCGCGGTGCTGAAGGAGATCCAGGACGCCGTCGGAGCCAAGTACGACAAGGAAAACCCGTTCGACCTTGTGTTCCACGGCGGCTCCGGTTCGGGGCTGGATGACATCCGCGAGGCGATCTCGTACGGGGTGGTCAAGATGAACGTGGACACCGACACCCAGTACTCCTTCACCCGGCCGGTCGCGGGCCACATGTTCACCAACTACGACGGCGTGCTCAAGATCGACGGGGAGGTCGGCAACAAGAAGGCGTACGACCCGCGGATCTGGGGCAAGGCGGCGGAGGAGTCGATGACCGCCCGGGTCGTCCAGGCGTGCCAGGACCTGATGTCGGCCGGAAAGCAGATCGGCTAAGCACCCAAGGTCAGAAGGTCCAGCTCAGAAGGTCCAGCTCAGAAGGTCCAGCTCAGAAGGTCCAGCTCAGAAGGTCCAGCTCAGAAAGCTGGAGCCGGCGGGGCCAGCTCGGCCAGCGCGTTGAACTGGTCGTCGGTCAGCTCGACCTCGGCGGCTTCGACGTTCTCCTCCAGGTGCTCCACCGTGCGGGTTCCCGGGATCGGCAGCATGACCGGCGACCGCCGCAGCAGCCAGGCCAGCGCAAGCTGAACCCCGGGGACGCCCGCCGGCGTGGCCAGCCGTGCCAGCGGGCCGTGCGGCGACGCGAACTGGCCGGTCGCGATCGGGCAGTACGGGATGAACCCGAGCCCTTCCCGCTCGCAGTAGTCGAGCACGTCCTCGGAACGGCGCTCGAGCACGTTATACAGGTTCTGCACGGACGCGATCGGGGCCGTCAGCCTGGCCTCGCCGATTTCCGGCACGGTCACCTCGGACAGCCCGATATGCCGGATCTTGCCCTCCTTGCGGAGGTCGGCCAGCTCACCCACCTGGTCGGCGGCCGGGATCTGCGGATCGATCCGGTGCAGCTGGTACAGGTCGATCGTGTCCAGGCCGAGACGGCGCAGGCTCATCTCCACGCACTGCCGCAGGTACTCGGGCCGGCCGACGGTCCCCCACTGATCCGGGCCGGAACGGGTAAGGCCCCCCTTGGTCGCGATCGTGAGGCCGGTATAGGGATGCAGCGCCTCCCGGATCAGCTCCTCGCTGACGAACGGCCCATAGGAGTCGGCCGTGTCGATGAAGTCGACCCCAAGCTCGACCGCCCGCCGCAGCACCCGGATCGCTTCCCCGGTGTCCGGCGGCGGCCCCCAGATGCCCCGGCCGGTGATCTGCATCGCTCCGTACCCGAGGCGGGTGACCGCCACATTCCCGCCAAGTGCGAACACACCGCTAGCTGCCGCAACAAGCTCGCCATCCAGCATGGGGTAAACCTATCCGGCAGGATGGCTGCATGACACACGAGAACCTGCTGGGCGGCCCGCCGCCCACCTATCTGCTCGACGATCCTGAGGCCGACGAGGCTCTGCGGGCCGGCACCGACCCGGCCAGCGTGGCCGCACGCCATCCCGCCAACTGCGCGGCGTGGGCCGCGCTCGCCGAGCGAGCGATCGAGGGCGGTGACCCGGTCGCCGCGTACGCGTACGCCAGGACCGGCTACCACCGCGGCCTGGACCAGCTGCGCCGGTCCGGCTGGAAGGGCTACGGGCCGATCCCGTGGGAACACGAGCCGAACCGCGGCTTCCTGCGTTCGCTGCACATGCTCGGTGTCGCCGCCGACGCGATCCGCGAGGACGACGAGGCCGACCGCTGCCGCGAGTTCCTGCGGGACAGCAGCGCCGCCGCCGCCGAGGTGCTCGACCCGGGCTGACCAAGGCATCCGGTAGCATCGCAACGCAAGAGCCCCTGTCGCGCTTGCATGACCTGCAAGGCCGCGGACAGGGGTTTCGGCGTTATCCGAAGGGGCTTGATGAGATGCCCGCCATCGTGATCGTGGGCGCGCAGTGGGGCGACGAGGGCAAGGGCAAGGCGACGGACCTGGTCGGCGACGACGTCGACTACGTGGTCAGGTACCAGGGCGGCAACAACGCCGGGCACACCGTCGTCATCGGCGAAGAGAGCTACGCCCTGCACCTGCTTCCGGCCGGCGTGCTATCGAAGAAGGCCACGCCGGTGATCGGCAACGGCGTGGTGATCGACCCGGCGGTACTGCTCGAGGAGATCGACGGGCTGCAGAGCCGCGGCGTGTCCTGCGACCGGCTCCTCATCTCGGCGAACGCGCACCTCATCATGCCGCACCACATAGCGCTCGACAAGGTGACGGAACGCTATCTCGGCAGCTCACGGATTGGGACCACAGGCCGCGGGATCGGCCCGACCTACAGCGACAAGGCCGCCAGGATGGGGATCCGGGTGCAGGACCTCCTGGACCCGGGGATCTTGTGCCAGAAGCTCGAGCTCGTGCTGCGCGAGAAGAACCAGGTGCTCACCAAGGTCTACAACCGCCGCGGGATCGACGCCGAGGCAGCGGCGAAGGAGTACCTGGCCCACTTCGAGCGGCTGCAGCAGTACGTGGCCGACACTGGCCTGATCCTCAACAAGGCGCTGGACCAAGGCAAGGCGGTCCTGCTCGAGGGCGCCCAGGCCACCCAGCTGGACGTGGACCACGGCACGTACCCGTTCGTTACCTCGTCGTCCCCAACGGCCGGTGGCGCCTGCGCCGGCTCGGGCGTGGGCCCGACCCGGATCACCAAGGTGATCGGGATCGTGAAGGCTTACACCACTCGGGTCGGCGCCGGGCCGTTCCCAACCGAGCTCACCGACGAGAGAGGCGACTGGCTGCGCAAAACCGGCCACGAGTACGGCGTCACGACCGGCAGGCCGCGTCGCACCGGCTGGTTCGACGCGGTCATCGCCAGGTACGCCACCCGGATCAACGGAATCACCGACTACTTCCTCACCAAGCTCGACGTGCTGTCCGGCCTGGAGCGGGTTCCGGTGTGCGTGGCCTACGACGTGAACGGGACCAGGCACGACGAGGTGCCGATGACGCAGACCGAATTCCACCATGCGGTACCCGTTTACGAGTACCTGGACGGCTGGTGGGAGGACATCTCCTCGGCCAGGCACTTCGAGGACCTGCCCCGCAACGCCCAGGCGTACGTGCGGGCGCTCGAGGACATGATCGGCGCACCCGTGTGCGGGATCGGCGTGGGCCCGCGCCGCGACCAGACGCTCCAGATCCGGCCGCTGATCTGACGCCAGATCCGGCCGCTGATCTGACACCGTGGCCTGGGTGCGGGCCGGGTAACACCGACCGCGCAGGAAACGCTCATCCAGCATGGTCAACTGGCCGATCAGCGAGTCAGCCTGCGATGAGCACGACCCGTATGAGCTGATTCGCACTTCGTGGTCGGTACGAGTCTCCCGGCAGACCGCCGCGCGTCCGGCCATGGAGATCTACGCTGCGGGCATTCTTCTGGACGTCGTGGTCGCGACCCCGCTCTCGGCCGGGACCCCCTGCGGGGCCAGCCGCATGGCCGCTGGCGGGCAGCACCACGCCATCGCGTGGGGCCGTCTCATCGGCAGCGCCTCAGGGATCACGGTCCGGTTCTCTCGCCGCCGCCTCGGCGGTGGCGGCCATACGGCCGACGTCATGCCGGTCAACGACTGGTTCTGGGTGGCCACCGCCGAAGGCCGCTTCGCCTCGGTCACCGTCACCTACCTGGGGGTCAGCCAACGGCGCCGGATCGCGGCGGTCCCCTCCTCGTAGCGTGCCGCACCGGCCGCGGCCGGTAGGCTCGCCGGCGTGCGCGTCCTCGTCATTGGATCCGGCGGCCGTGAGCACGCCCTGGTCCGCGCCCTGGCCGCCGACGGTGACGTCACCGGCCTGCACGCCGCCCCGGGCAACCCCGGCATCGCCCAGCTGGCCGACGTCCACCCCGTTGCCCCGGCCGACCCGGCGAGCGTGACCGCGCTGGCCGCAAAGACGGGCGCCGGCCTGGTGGTTATCGGCCCGGAAGCGCCGCTGGTGGCCGGCCTGGCCGACGCACTGCGGGAGGCCGGGTTCGCCTGCTTCGGACCGGGCCGCGAGGCCGCCATGATCGAGGGCTCGAAGTCGTTCGCCAAGCAGATCATGTCCGCGGCCGGGATCCCCACCGCGGCCGCCCGCACGTGCCGCACCAGCGCGGAGGCCGCCGAGGCCCTCGACGCCTTCGGCCCGCCCTACGTGGTCAAGGCCGACGGGCTCGCCGCCGGCAAGGGCGTGGTAGTGACCAGCGACCGCGACGACGCTTTGGCGCACGCGGCCGCCTGCGGCACGGTCGTGATCGAGGAGTTCCTCGACGGGCCCGAGGTGTCGGTGTTCGCACTGGCCGACGGCGAGCGGGCGGTGCCATTGCTCCCGGCGCAGGACTACAAGCGCGCCCACGACGGCGACGCAGGCCCGAACACCGGAGGCATGGGCGCCTACGCCCCGCTGCCTTGGGCCCCCGCAGGCCTGGCCGACGAGGTGCTCGACCGGGTGATCCTGCCGGCCGTGACCGAGCTGCGCCGCCGCGGCGCCCCGTACTCCGGCCTGCTGTACGCGGGCCTGTCCCTGACCGCGGCCGGCATCCGGGTGGTCGAGTTCAACGCCAGGTTCGGTGACCCGGAGACCCAGGTCGTGCTCGACCGGCTGGCCACGCCGCTGGGCGGGCTGCTGCTCGCCGCGGCCGTCGGCGACCTGGCCGCCGCCCCCCGGCTGCGCTGGGCGCCCGGCGCGGCGGTGACCGTCGTGCTCGCCGCCGAGGGATACCCGGCAGACCCGGCCAAGGGCGATCACATCGAAGGCATCGATGGGCCCGAACGTGACGCCGACGGCTACATCTTGCACGCCGGAACCTCGGTCGCCGCCGATAGCCGCATCGTGTCCAGCGGCGGGCGGGTGCTCAACGCCGTCGGCACCGGCCCGGACCTGGCCGCGGCCCGCGCGGCCGCATACCGGGTTGCCGGGGAAGTCCGGATGCGCGGCGGCTGGTACCGCAGCGACATCGCCGAGCGGCCCGGATGCGTCCCGGCACCGACCGGGCCATGACCGGGCCGAACCCCGAGCCCCTCAACCCCGGCGCCGCCAGAACACCGCCGCCCCCCGCCAGGCCTGCCGCGGCCGCCCCATCCCCGACCGACCCCGGCGCCGCCAGAACACCGCCGCCCCCCGCCAACCCGGACGCGGACCCAGACCCAGCTGCTGCTGCGGGTGACCACGCTCGAGCTCTTCTTTGACCTGGTCTTTGCGTTCACCCTGACCCAGAGGCTGCCAGCTTCCGCGCCGCCGCCGATGAATGAACCGTTCGACGGCCCCTGACCCGTCGTTTGGTTCATCCATAACCTCCGTGATCACCTCAGCGGGGCGGGGCGCGGCGCGGGCGATGAACGGGACGCACCACCACCCCCACCGGCGCGGGGCGGGGGTGGCGCGGGCGATGAACGGGACGCACCACCACCCCCACCGGCGCGGGGCGGGGGTGGCGCGGGCGATGAACGGGACGCACCACCAGCCCTGCCGGAGTGGGCGCGGGACGCGTGGCGGAGGCGCGGGTGGTCGGGGTGGTGGCAGGTTGCGGCAGGATAGAGAGGTGATCGAGCGGTACACCTTGCCCGAGATGGGACATGTCTGGGGCGAGGCACACAAGTACGAGCTCTGGTGCAAGATCGAGACCCTGGTGCTCGAGGCGCACGCCCGTGCGGGCACCGTGCCCGCAGACTCCGTGCCGCCGGTGCGGGCGGCGGCGGCGCCCACCCCCGAGGCCGTGGCCGTGATCGAGGCCGTGACCGGCCACGACGTGATCGCGTTCCTGTCCGCCTGGGCGGACAACACGGTCCCGAGGGAAGCCGCCGCCTACGTCCACTTCGGGATGACCTCGTCCGACCTGCTGGACACCGGGCTGGCGCTGCAGCTCACCGAGGCCACTGACCTGTTGCTGGCCAAGGCAACCACGCTTACCGCGGCGCTGCGCGACCACGCGCTGGCCCACCGCGCCACGCTCCGGGTCGGCCGTACCCACGGCATTCACGCCGAGCCCGATCTCTGGGGGCACCGGGTCGCCGATTTCGCGTTCGCCATGGCCCGGTGCCGGGACCGGCTGCGGCGGGCCCGCGAGGCGGTTGCGGTCGGCAAGCTCTCCGGGCCGGTGGGGACGTACTCCAACATCGACCCGGCGATCGAGTCACAGGTCCTGGCCGAACTGGGCCTGCGCCCGGCCGCGGTAGCGACCCAAGTCGTGTTCCGCGACGGGATCAGCGAGTGGGCTAGCGTTCTGGCCATTGTCGCCAGTGTGTGCGAGGCGGTGGCCATCGAGATCAGGCTCGGGCAGCAGACGGAGATCTCCGAGCTTGCCGAGTCGTTCGGGCAGGGCCAGAAGGGCTCGTCGTCCATGCCGCACAAGAAGAACCCGGTCCGCTCGGAGCGGATAGGCGGCCTGGCACGGATCGTCCGCGCCCAGGTGGTCCCCGTGATGGAGGGCATCCCGCTGTGGCACGAGCGGGACATCTCGCACTCGTCAACCGAGCGGGTCGCGCTGCCCGACGCTGCGGCCGCCACGGATTACCTCCTCGAGGAGACCACCAGGCTGATCCGTGGGCTGGTCGTGGACAAAATGCGAATGCTGGAAAACCTGAACGCCACGCGTGGCCTGATCTACACCTCGGCGGTTCTGCTCGAGCTCGTCGCCGCCGGGATGTCCCGCGAGGACGCATACGCGCTGGTCCAGGCCGCGGCCATGGACACGTATCAAACCGGAACGCCATTCCGTGAGACGCTCCGCAAGCACGCGGCTGAGGCGGGCCAGCCGCTGGACGAGGCCAGACTCGACGAGGCTTGCCGGCCCGAACGTTACGTCGAGCGGCTGGATGCCGTGTTCCAGCGGCTCGAGGCGCTGGCATGAAACACGTCTACTCGGGCAAGGTGCGCGAGCTGTACGAGACCGACGACGGCGTGCTGCTACTTGTGGCCACGGACCGGATCTCGGCATTCGACCACGTGCTGGAGACCGAGATCCCGGACAAGGGAAAGATCCTTACCCAGCTCTCGCTGTGGTGGTTTGAGCAGCTCGCGGACATCGTGCCGAACCATTTGGTCGACGCGGCCATCCCGCCCGAGTTCGCGGGCCGGGCCACGGCCTGCAGACGGCTGAACATGATCCCGGTGGAGTGCGTGGCGCGCGGCTACCTCGCAGGCTCGGGGCTTGCAGAGTACCGGGAGAGCGGGGAGGTGTGCGGTGTCCCGCTGCCCGCCGGGCTTGCCAATGGCTCGCGGCTTCCCGAGCCGATCTTCACGCCGGCCACCAAGGCGCCGCGTGGTGAGCACGACGAGAACATCCCGGCGAGCGCGGTCGCCGGGATCGTCGGTGCCGACACGGCCGCCGAGATCGAGCGGATCACGCTCGCGGTGTACGCCAGAGGCGCGGATCTCGCCGCCCGGCGGGGGATCATCGTGGCCGACACCAAGGTCGAGCTCGGCTTCGACGCCGACGGGGCGCTGCTGCTGGCCGACGAGGTGCTGACGCCGGACTCGTCGAGGTTCTGGCCGGCCGACCAGTGGCAGCCGGGACGGGGCCAGCCTGCGCTCGACAAGCAGTACGTGCGGGACTGGCTCACCTCGCCGGAGTCCGGCTGGGATCGTCACGGCGGCGAAGAGCCGCCGCCGCTCCCTGAACCGGTCGTTGAGCGCACCCGTGAGAGGTATGTGAAGGCATACGAGAGCATTACCGGGCGCCGTTGGGGGTAGGAATGGCGCGGCGGGCAATGCTCGCCGATAAGGCGCCGGGACTTCGCCCATAACGGAACGGAACCCCCGCCTATAACCCGCACGAACCCCCCGCTCATAACTACATGCATCTGTTCGGCTACGCTAAGTAAGATCGTCGTCATGGTCTGGGGGGCTTGGGAGCGGTGGAATACTGGACGACACATGAATCAGGCTGCCTGCTGTCGGGCGGCCTGCCGTCTGATTGGCCAGAGGTCACGGAGTCGCAGTCGGCAGGCCGGGATGGCCCGGATAGCGATGCCGCTCAGTCGACCGACGGGAGCACCAGCACTATGACCACACGCCCTGAGACCCGCTATCGCGTACGCGGCGGCCAGCCGCTGCAGGGCACGGTCTTCGTGCAGGGCGCCAAGAACGCGGCCCTGAAGATGATCGCGGCCTCGCTGCTCGCCGAAAAAGGCCGCACGGTGCTCAGGAACGTCCCGGTCATCGAGGACGTGCGCAGGGCGGTGGAGCTGGCTCAGGCCGTGGGTGCGACGGTCAGGTTCCACGAGGCGGAGCGGACCCTGGTGGTCGACGCTTCCGAGCTGACCAGCCCGGTGCTGCCGGCCGAGATCGCGCGGCGGTTCCGCGCTTCGGTGCTGTTCGTGCCCGCGCTGCTGCACCGGCTCGGCGAGGCGACGATCGAGGGCGTCGGCGGGTGCAACCTCGGCAGCCGCAACCTGGACTTTCATTACCGTGGCTTTGCCCGTCTCGGGGCCACGGTGGACGAAGGCGACACCACGATCCGGATCAAGGCCGACAACCTTCGCGGGACGCACCTGTACCTCGACACCCCGTCGCACACCGGCACCGAGAACCTGATCATGGCCGCGGCGCTGGCCCCGGGCACAACGGTGATCGACAACACCGCGATGGAGCCCGAGGTCCTCGACGTCATCTCGTTCCTGACCAAGATGGGCGCGGACATCAGCGGCGGCGGCACCGGGTTCGTGACGGTCAACGGCGTGGACAAGCTGACGGCCGTAGAGCACACCGTCATGCCCGACCGCATCGACGCCGCGGTGTTCGCGATGGCGGCCGCCATCACCGGCGGCGAGCTTAGCCTGGTCGGCGCCTCCCTTGACCACTTCGGCGTGGTGCGCTGGAAGCTGGAGCAGATGGGTGTGGAGTTCTCCACCCACGGCGCCATCCTCCAGGTCCGCAGGGAACGGGAGATGCGCCCGATCAACGTGATCACCAGCCCGTTCCCGGGGTTCGCGACCGATCTGCAGTCGCCGATCATGGCGCTGAGCACGCTGGCCGACGGCACCAGCTACATCAGGGAAACCATCTTCGACGGGCGTTACACGCTGGCCGGCGAACTCAACAAGCTGGGCGCGAAGGTAGAAGTGGCCAACAACGCGGCCATTGTTCACGGGCCGAGCACGCTGAAAGGCGCCGAGGTCACCGCGCACGACCTGCGGTCCGGAATCGCGCTGATCCTGGCCGGCCTCGCCGCCGAAGGGGAGACCGTGGTCTCGCCTGGCTACATGATCGACCGCGGTCACGCTTCTGTGGCGGCGCGGCTGACCACGCTTGGTGCGGATATTGACGTGGAGATGGCCGACGACGCTCCGTGAGCTCGCAGGTCAGCAAGCTGACGCCACGTTTTTTCGGGTTACTTTCGGCATGGGTTCGGTATCGTCACCGTCAAGGCACCCATAATTGGCCCTTTCCAGCGATCCTCTCCTTGAGTTAACAAATAGGGGAGGCATTCTCACATCGCGGGAAGGCCGACCGAAGATGGGAACTGACGTGGCCTTAGGAAGGCACAACGGGGGACCGCGCGCATCCAGCGCATCGAGGCGATGCGGAGCCTCCCGGGGATCCCCGGGAGGCCCGGGATCCAGCAGGTACAGCTCCTGCAGCGGATTCGGCTCATCGTGAACCGGCCGGCCCGGGTCCAGGGCGAGCTGACGATCGGCATCGTCGGGCCGCACGAGCTGGTCGAGCGGATCATGCTGTCGCCCTCGTCGGCGCCCGGGAAGGCCGGAGCCGGCGTGGGCAGCGCTGGTCTCGGCCCGGAGTCCGGTCCGCCCAGGCGGCTGGTCGCTGCCGCATACCGAGACGAGCAGGAGGCCGCCGATCAGGTCGTCCGGCTGGGCGCGGCGATCGATGTCTGCCTGTTCGCGAGCCGGGTTCCGTATGAGTACGCGCGTACCGCTGGCGTGCTTACGGTTCCTGCGACGTTCGTGCCTCTCGGCGGCAGCGCGCTGTATGCGGCGCTGCTTAAGGCGAGCGGCGACAGCGTGGGCACCGGCCTTGATCCGGCCCGGTCCAGTATCGACGTGCTGAGCCGTGCCGACGTCGAGGAGGCCTTTGCCGAGCTCGGCCTGCCCATGGCTGCCGTGCACGTACGCGAGGATTCCGGCAGCCCGGCCGTGGTTGCCTCGTTCCACGAGCGGCTCTGGCGCCGCAACGAAACGTCCGTCGCGTTCACCTGCCTGCAGTCCGTTGCGGCGCGGCTCTCGGCCGCCGGGATTCCGGCGGTCACGCTGCGGCCGACGGGCAGCGACATCCGGGTGGCGCTGCGCACCGCCGCGCTGATCGGCGGGTACCGCAGGCTCGAGGACGCGCAGCTCGCCCTCGCGCTGGTGGAGGTGCCTGCACTCCGGGACGGCGGGCGGCGCACCTCACCACGGCAGTCCCGGGATGAGCTGCGGCTGACCGTGCACAGGTTCCTGGTCCAGGAGGCGCAGCGGATTCACGCGGCGGTCAGCCCGACCGGGGACCACGGCTTCCTGATCGTCGCCACCCGCGGCTCCCTCGCCCGGGCCACCGACGGATTCCGGGTCGCGCCGTTCGCCGACCGAGCGCGCAGCGAACTGGGCGTCGCCATCGAGGTGGGCATCGGCACGGGCCGGACCGCGGTGGAGGCCGAGGCCCACGCCCGCGCCTCGCTGGGCCGCGCCCAGGCCGGGAGCGCGCTGCGCGGGTTCGCCTCGAGCCGGGAAGGACACGCGCCGGTCCCGCCTCCGCGGCTGCCGGAGGCCGGAGCCCGCAGATCCCGGAGCCTGGAGACCCTGGCCCGGCTTGCCGAGAAGCTCTCGGAGAACGACGCCAACCTGGTCGTGGACGCGGAAACCGCCGGGCAGCTGCTCGCCGTCACCCCGCGAACAGCGCGGCGGCTGCTGCACATCCTGGTCGAGGAGGGCCTCGCCTGGCCGCTGCCGCCGAACCGGGCACCACAGCCCGGCCGGCCCCGCCAGTTCTACCGGCTGGTGGTCGAGCAGCTCGAGCAGCGCCGGCGCGACGAGCCAGGCAAGCGCGCCACCCGCTAGCGGCCCGGGTAGCGGGCGATGACGTCGCGGCCGAAGCGGGCCATTTCCTCACGCTGCGGGGAGAACTGCAGCAGCATGAGGCCGACCCCGGCCCGCTCGTAAGCGCGGAGGCGGTCGATGATCTGGTCCGGAGTGCCGATAAGGCCGCTGCGCAGGCCCCGGTTGGACACGCTGTACTCCTCCAGGGACACCCGCGACTCGAGCTGGGATCCCTCGACGAAGTTCTGGTACGACGCGTACGCCTCCGGCGAGGCCCGGACGTTGAGGATGCGGTCGAGCTCGGCCTGGGCCTCTGCCTCGGTGTCGCGGCAGATCACGTAGCCGGATACGCCGAACGACAGCGGCTGCTGCCCCGCGTGTTCTCGCCTGGTGCTCAGGTCCGCGACCTTTTCGGCGATGACACCGGGGGCGTCCCCGTGCATCACGTACGCGTCGGCCTGGCCCGCGATGACCTCCTTCGCCTTGGGCGACTCGCCGCCCATGTAGACCGGCGGGAGGCGGCTGGGCTTCGGCTCGAGCACCGCGCCCTCGAGCTGGTACAGCGCTCCATGGTGGGTCACGGTCTGTTCGCGCAGCAGCCGGGATACGACGTCCAGCCACTCCTCGGTGCGCGCGTACCGGGCATCGTGCACGTCGAACGGCGCGCCGTACTGCGCCGCTTCGTCCTTCCACCAGGATGATACGACGTTGAGCGACAGCCGGCCCGGCGCGATCGCGTCCAGGGTGGAGAGCGCCTTGGCGGTCAGCGACGGTGAGTGATAGTTGGGCCGGACCGCGAGCATCAGCTCCAGGCTGCTGGTGACCGCGGCCACGGCTGGCGCGAGCGCCCAGCAGTCAAGCGACGGGGCGCGGTGGCCCTTGATGTCGTTCAGGTTCAGCTCGGCGATCAGGGACAGCTCGAAGCCCTGCTGCTCGCTGGCGACCGCAAGATCGCGGATGTAGGGCCACTCGATCGACATGCCCTCGTCGGTGACGTTGCGCAGCCAGCCGCCGAAGATCGGCATCCAGTATCCGAACCGCATCAGCGCAGCCGTCTTCCTGCGGACTCCCCGGTGAGCAGCCTCCCGAGGAAGGCCGCCACCGCGGGCAGCGCGGGCCTCGGCGCGGCGGCCTCGATGTCCGCGTTGTAGTTGGTGGTGGTGTTCACGTCGTAGGTGACCATACGGCCGTCCGCGGTCTCGATGAACTCGAACCCGGCGACCTCGATGCCATGCTGGCGGGCGAAGCCCAGGTACCTGTCGATGATCGGGTGATCGAACCCCTCGCGCAGCGCGAACAGGCTGGGCGGGCCGGCGTCCGGCGGGCCGACAGCCGAGCTGGCGCCCGGTTGTCCGGTGCCCGGCCGGCCTGGCACGTCTACCGCGCACGCGTCCGCCGGGCAGAGCTCGAAACCGCCGCGTGCGGTGTCCGCGGTGATCGCGTAGACGTAGGCACCGCCGACGATCTCGATCCTGGTGATGAACGGCTGCGCCGCCGGCAGGTACTCCTGCAGCAGCGTGATGCCGTCCACCGGGGCCTGATAGTCGGGCGATTCGGTGTACGCGCTGAACTCGTCGTGGCTGGCGAACAGGCGCACCCCCAGGCCCTTGCCACCCTGGTTGTGCTTGCTGATGAACGGGACCGGCAGTTTCCCGGCCGCGGCAGGCAGATCGGTGGTGCCGGCCACCGCGAGCGTCCGCGGCACGTCGAACCCGGCTGCCCGCAACGCGGTCAGCTGGGCCACCTTGCTCACTTCCAGCTCGAGCGCGCGCCGCCCGTTCACCACGCGCCGCTGGTGAGCCTCCAGCCAGCCAAGGACCCCGCGGGCGTGGTCCTTGGCGTAAGGATGGTCCCGCGTGTGCGACGACGCGCTCAGCCGCGACCAGAACACCCCGTCGGGCGGCGGCTCATCGAGGTCGAGCATGCCGTCTCCGATCAGCCACTGTTCGTAGGGCACTGCGGCCGCGTCGAGCGCCGCGCCGATCGGGGTGAACCAGTCCGGGTTCTCGTGGAGCACATGAACCTTCACCGCTGCCTAGCCCTCCGCCCTCGCTGCCGCCACGCACAGGCTATGGGACCGGCAGCGGTCACGGCCGCCCGGGATTGTCGTACCGAGCTGCTACAACTCGGCTATGGGGGTGGCTATGACCGAGTTGGTGCGCATGCCCGTCGACGGGCCGTTCTCGCTGGCGGCCGCGGCGGCGTTCGGCTTCGGCCCGAATATGGGCCGGCCGTCAACTCAATGACGGCGCGGATAGGCCCGTGCGACCGCCAGGAAGGCATTGTTCGCGTCGCGATCGCCGATCGACACGCGCGCGCCCTCACCGGCGAACGGCCGCACGCTGACGCCCTCGCGATCGCAGGCCTCGGCGAATTCGTCGGTGTCGTCGTCCAAGCGCAGCCAGACGAAGTTCGCCTCGGTCGGCGGCACGCTCCAGCCCTGGGCCAGCAGTTCACCGCGGACCCGCTCTCGCTCGCTCACCACGCTGTCGACGCGCTCGAGCAGCTCGGGCTCGGCCGCAAGGGAGGCGATGGCGGCGGCCTGCGCCAGCGCGTTTACGGTGAAGGTCAGCATCGTTTTGCGGATCGCGGCCGCGACCGGCTCGTGCCCGATCAGGAAGCCGACCCGCAGCCCGGCCAGCCCGTAAGCCTTGGAGAACGTCCGCAGCACCGCCAGGTTTGGCCGGTCCCGGTACAGGTCCAGGCCGTCGGGCACATCGGCATCCGTGACGTACTGGGTGTAAGCCTCGTCGAGCACGACCAGGCAGTCCTCCGGAACACGGTCGAGGAAGTTCTCGAGCTCGGTCCGGTGCACGACGGTCCCGGTCGGGTTGTTCGGGTTGCAGACGAACACCAGGCGCGTCCGCGAGGTGATCGCCTCCGCCATCGCGCCGAGGTCATGCGCTTCCTCGCGCAGCGGCACCCGCACCGAGGCGACACCGGCCAGGTCCGAAAGGTACGGGTACGCCTCGAACGAGCGCCACGCGTAGACGACCTCCGCGCCAGGATCGCCCACGGCCTCGAGCAGCTGCTGGGCGACGCCGACCGACCCGCAGCCGACGGCCACGTGGGCGGGCGGGACGCGGAAGCGCTCGGCGATGGCCTGGGTGAGCTCGGCGGCACCGTTGTCCGGGTACCTGTTGATGTTGCCGGCGGCCTCGGCGATCACCTTGAGCACGGAGGGCAGCGGGCCGAACGGCGACTCGTTGGACGACAGCTTGAACGCGCGGCCACCGGACGCGGACGGAGGCTTGCCCGGCTTATAGGGTGCGAACTGGTCGAGGATCGGCCGGAATCGCGGAGACTGTGCGGACACCGTTGTCCTCTCGGCTAGGAGACGCCGTCGTCACAGGGTATCTGCGGACGTCACCGGCTGAGTCCAGATGGCTACCGGCCGCCAGAGAGTCGCGATAACCACCGCCCGATGGCCACCGGCTTGACCGCCTTTCCCGGCGTATCAGTGACCAGCTCGGCCGCAGCGGCCGCGGTTGGATATTCGGGGGTCACCGCATTTCGCGGGCGGCACCAAATGGCGCACCCTGCTCCCGGACCCCCGGAGCAGGGTGTTTTCATGACCCCCGAGATGGGGTCATGAAAACACGAGCCAACCCGCATACGATTTTGAACGCTCCGCAAAAGTTGAGCCGAGGGCGGGTATCTCCGTAGCCCCAACTACCGGGTGGGGGGGTTCCGCGGCATGGGGTAAGGAGGGAGGTGCCCGTCCTCGACGGCTCGATAGTACAACTCTATTTTCGTGGGCGCCGCCCGGCCCGCCCTGGCGTACTTCAATCGAACCCTGCCGACATACTGCTTGACCGTCTCTTCACTGAGAGCCATTCTCCTGGCCACAGACTTCATCGGCATACCGGTGGCGTAAAGCCGCAGCGCACGCGTTTCTTGCGGGCTGAGAACCGGCCGATCGGGGGCGTCATCGGCGGCCAGGATGTATGCCAGGCGCGGAGAAATCCAGTCCATCCCCGCGGCGACCGTCTTGATGGCCGCCCGCACCTGGGAGGTCTCCTCGGACTTCAGCACGTAGCCGAGCGCCCCGGCACGGATGGCGGCCCGGACGGCGTGCGGCCGGTCGGACGCGGCAAGCACGAGGACCGCAGGCCCGGCGGCGAGGATCGCGGCGATGTTGCGGTCGACGGTCGTGCCGTCGCCGAGGTCGAGATCGAGCAGGACCACGTGTGCCCGCCTGCCCGGCCCGGCGAGCAGGGCGTCCACCGTCGCCGCCACGGCGACGACCCGGATGCCGCTTTCCGCGGCCATGACCCAGCCGGCTACGGCGTCGAGCACGATGGGGTGATCATCCACGGCCGCGACGTCGATCACAGCGGACACGCCGCACTCCCTTCGTGGTGCCGTTATCCCAATGCGACGTTCCGCCACCGGACCTCGAGGCATCCCGCCCCGGCGTCGTTGACGTCGAAGGCGGCGCTCCACTGCGCCGCTGCAGGCACACGCTGCTGCAGCGCACTCAGGTCCGGAGCGGTCGGCGGCGGGCACTCGAAGGCCACGTACAGTTCAACGTCGTCGCCGGCCGAGAGCACGGTGAGCAGCACGGGATCACGCACTGGGTGCGGCGGAAGGGCACTCAGCGTGCTGTCCACCGCGGCCACGGCGGCCGCCGCGACCTCAGGTGCCTGGCGCCCGGGCTCGCCGACCACCTGAACCTCGACCGGCAGTCCCCGGGCGGCGGCGGAACGCAGCGCGGGTTCCAGTTCGGCCAGCAGGCCGGCCCCACGCGACTGGTCGGTGAGGACACGCCGCAGATCCGCGGCGTGCCTGGCACATCGTTCCCGCACCGCGGGGTCGGCCGGGTCGAGGATGCCGTCGGCGATCCCGCGCAGCAGCGGGAGCGCCTCCACCTCCAGCAGGTCAAGCCTGCGGCGCCGGTCCGCACGGACCGCCGCGACCGCCGCGAGCTCGGCAGCCGACCGGTTCGCCAGCGCGGCGCTGCGAGCGGCCAGGCCGGCGTGCGTGCGCATGGTCGGCCGCAGCGTCGCGAACACGACCAGGAACACCACGAGGATGAACGCGGCCGCCGAGAGGCGCTCCAGGCCCAGCGGGGTCACACCGAGCAGGCGGATGACGAAGACGGCGTGGGCGGTGAACACTCCTGCCGCACCGCACGCCCATACCCAGGCCGGGCGGCTCAGCACGACGAGGGCGAGCAGCCATACGGTCCCGTAGACCGACCAGTCGACGGATCCGGTGGCACCCTGGATCCGCCGATCCCAGCCGACCACGGTGACGGCACCGATCGCGATCGCGATCGCGGCCGCCGCCTCCGCGCCGGTCAGGCCGCCCGCGCGGGCCCGCGGCACCAGCCATGCGGCGGCCACGAGCATGGCCAGCCAAACCGCGATTGGCACCGCGGGCTGGCGGTAGTCACGGGCATAGATGACCACCGGGACCAGCAGGGTGAGCTGCCAGACGGCCGCCACGAGGCCGGCCACCCGTGGTATCTCGGATTCCCAGCCGTCCCAGACACCCCACGCGTCCTGCGCGGCTGCCTCGGGGCTCACCGGGCCGCCCGCCGGGGATCGGGGAGAGGAACGGCGCGGCCGGGCGCTGCCCACGCGGGCCAGTAGAGGTCCACCACCGTGCCCCCGCCCGGCTGTGATCGCACGGACGCTCGGCCGCCCAGGTCGGCGACCCGCTCGGCGATCGACCGGCGCAGACCCAGCCTGGCCGGGTCGACGGTGGACGGATCGAAGCCGACACCGGCATCGCGGATCGTCACCCGCACACCGCCGCCGCCGGCTGGCCCGGCAAGGCTAACGTCGACCTGCGCCTCGCCGGTGCCTGCGTGCGTTGCCACGTTCACCAGCGCCTCACGGACCGCGTACGCCAGCGCGACGGCGACCTCCCCCGGCACCGGGGTGACCGGGGCGACGCGGCCGCAGACCCGGTCCGCCACCCCCACGTGCACCTCAAGGCCGCGGGCGCTCATCTCGATCGCTGCCGCCTCGATGCCGATGAGGAGGCCGCCGAACGCCCGGTCGGCCACCTTGGCGGGATCGCCGGCGTCACTGAGCACGTACTGCAGCAGCGCGACGTCGCGCCGGCACCGGCCCACGAGCTGGCCCGGGTCGGCTCCGCCGGTGTCGGCTCCGCCGGCCCGGCCGACGGCGGTCAGCGTGTTCAGGACCGTGTCGTGCAGCAGGCGCTCGTGCTCGCGGCGCTCGGTGGTCCGAGACAGCGCGACGCGCTGCTCACGGGCTTCCCGGTCAGCCGTCGCTAATGTGGCGTCGGCGGCGAACGCACCGCGCTCGAGCAGCAGCCGGGCGCACCAGGCGGCGGCAGCAATGGCCACCAGCACGGCCGCCGACACCACCGCGGAGCTCCCGCCCGCCCGCGCCGCGGGGGTCACCACCGTGCCCGCGAGATAGGCGGCGGCCGAGAATAGTGCCAGCGGCGCCGCCGACGCCAGGGGAGCGAGCCAGGCCGGGACGAACAGCTGGCCCACCATGGCGATGTACAGCCAGTTGGTGGTGTCACCGCGCACGGCCGGCGGCACGCACCATCCGGCTCCGAGCGCGAGCAGCACGCTGGCCGCCGAGTCGAGGCCGTCGCGCCACCACGCTTGCCCCCACCGGCCACGCAAGTAGGCCACGACCAAAGCCGCCCAGCCCATCGCGGCAAGCGGCCCGGCGAGGCGCCACGGATCGGCCGAGTAGAACGAATGCCAGATGGCCACCTGCAGGGCGATGTACGCGATCGTCAGGCAGCGGATGACGCACGCGGTCGAGACCGCCACGGCCCTGAGCGCCGTTATCGCAGGCCCGGCCGGTGTTCGCGCCGGAGTCACCGGAACGTAAACCGCGCTCTTACGCTGCGTTATCACGCTTGTCATCGAGCCCGTCATCAAGCGCAGCATGCCCGGTTGGCCGTACTCGCGCAATCCCATCCGCAATAACGGCCCGGACACCGTTTATGCCGTGATTCGGGATAAGTCCCGGCCCTGCAACGGGGGTTTGCGGATGGGTACAGTTACGACGTGAACCGTCTCGGCGAGCTTGAACGCGCGATCATGGACGTACTCTGGGAAAGCCCGGATCCGCTGACGGTCCGGCAGGTCAGCGGCAACCTCACCGAGCGTGACCTAGCGCACACCACGGTGATGACCGTACTTGACCGGCTGGCCAAGAAGGGATTCGCTAGACGGGAACGGGACGGCCGCGCCTGGCGTTATCGTGCCGCGGCGACAAGGGAAGCGTATGTGACCGAGCTCATGCTGAGCGCACTGGAGCAGACCGGGGACCGGCAGGCAGCCCTGGCCCGGTTTGCCCGCAGCGTGTCAGACACCGAGGCTGCGGCGCTGCGCCGTGCCCTCGAGGCGCTCGGCCAGGGCGCCACGGACAATGTTCGCGGCGGCGGGGAGTGACTTCACGTGATCGCCGCGGCACTCATCCTTGCCCTCTTCGCGGCCGCCTGCATCCTCGCCGGATTCGCGCTTGCCGCGGCGCGCTGGCCTCGCAGATCCCCGGCGGTTGCGATCGTACTGTGGCAGGCGCTCGGGCTCGGATGGGGGCTGGCGGCCGTTGGTGCACTTGCCGGGTTCGGGGCGGCTGACGAGCGCTCGGGTGTGGCTGGAGGCGCGTTCGCGCTGGTCTCCCGGGTGCTCGGCGGGCACGCCTCGGCCGGAACCCGTCGCCTGCTGGCCGGGCTCCTCGGCCTGAGGCTTCTCGCCCTGGCCGCGGGCGCGGTGCTGCTGCTGGTGCTCTGCTGGATCCTGGTGGCCGCCTTCGCCGCCGTGGTCCGCGCTCGCAGGCGGCAGCGGATCCTGCTCAGCCTGCTCGCTCACGGCGATCCGAAGGTCCCCGGGGCACTCGTTGTCGACCACCCGGCGGCGGCCGCTTACTGCGTGCCAGGGCTGCGGTCCAGCTCCAGGATCGTGATCAGCGCCGGCGCCCTCGACTTGCTCGACCAGGCCGAACTCGCGGCCGTGATCGCGCACGAGCGGGCCCACCTGCGGGAACGGCACGACCTCGTGCTGCTCCCGTTCATCGCGCTGCTCAGGGCGTTCCGCTGGTCCGCCGTGGCCCGCGAGGCGTACGCCGCTGTGGCGCTGCTTGTCGAGATGCAGGCCGACGACCGGGCGCTGCGGCACCGCCCGGCCAGGGAGCTCGCCACGGCCCTGCTCAGGGTCGGCGCGGCCGGCGGCGTGCACGCGCCGAACGGCGCGCTCGCGGCTGCCGACGGCCAGGTGGCGGCCAGGGTTTCGCGGCTGCTGAAGCCGGCTCCGCGGCTGCCGGCGGCCGCGGTGGCGCTGATCGGGGTCGTCGCCATCGCGACGGTGGCGATTCCGGCGGCGTTCCTGACAATGCCCTTTTGAGCCTTTAACGCGACGTCAGCCGACTGGTCGGGCCAGTCGTGAAGGGCGACGGGGGTCAGTCCGCGATCCGGATCCGCAGGCGGCGGAAGCCCTTCCCCTTGTTCTCGATCTTGACGACCTCGATTTTGCCGATCTGGCTGGTCGAGGCCACGTGCGTGCCCCCGTCCGCCTGCTGGTCCAGGCCGACTATGTCCACGATCCGGACGTCGGGCACGTCATCGGGGATGAGGTTCTTCGCAGTGCGGATGATGTCCGGGATCGCCAGCGCGTCATCACGGGGCAGCACCCGGACGTCGATCCGGCGCCCGGCTGCGATCTCGGCGTTGCAGGCCGTCTCCACGGCGCCGGCGAAGCCCTCCGGGACGACCGGCAGGTCAAAGTCCATCCTGGCGATGAACGGCTCCATGTTCCCGCCGGTCACCAGCGAGCCGTAGTCGCGGAACACCACACCGCAGAGCACGTGCAGGCCGGAATGGGTCCGCATCAGCGCGGTGCGCCGGTCGTCCTCGATCGCGCCGGCAACAGCGGTTCCTGGCGGCGGAAGCGGGTCGCCCTCGGCGGGAATCAGGTACTCCTCGTCACCCTTGCGCACTCCCTCGATCCGGGTCTGCACGCCGCCCCAGAGCAGCACGCCGTGGTCGGGAGGCTGACCGCCGCCGCCGGGGTAGAACGCCGAGCGGTCGAGCACGATCCCGTCCGGCCCGGCGTCAAGGACGGTGGCATCCCACTCGCGCAGGGTCTGGTCGTCGAGATCGAGCCGGTGCGTGCGCCAGGCCGTCACCATGGTCCGTACGGGCCCATGTGGGATCCCGCGCCGCCGCTCCGGAAGTCCTTTACCTTGGGCCGGACGTCGGTGAGGTAGATGGCCGCGGCCACGAACGCGACAACGGACAGGATGCCGACGACCGAAAAGCTGCCGCTGGCGGCGGTGCCAATGCCGATCGCCGTGGCGACACCGGTGATGACCAGCCACAACGGCTTGGTCTGCTTGCTGACCGCGACGAACGCCTGCTTGGGCCGGCGGATCGCGTCCACGAACGCGAAGCCCTCGAATCCGAGCGCGGCTATGGCGAGCACCTCGAAGAACCAGTCGAGCACCGAGAGGGCCGCCGGATGACTGTAAATCACGATGTCACGCTACCTTGCCCGGCTCATCGGGAGGTACGGTCTCGCCAACCAGCACGGTCCGGGTCTTCTCCGCCGTCTCCTTGCGGAACGAGTCGTAGACCTCGAGCAGCATCTGCTTCTGCCGCTCGGTCAGGTCGGGGTCGGTGAGCACCGCGTCGCGGACCCCCAGGCCCGGCGGCCGGTCCTCGAGAAAGCCGGCCTGCACGTACAGCGCCTCGGCCGAGATCCGCAGGCCCCTGGCTATCTGCTGCAGGATGTCGGCGCTCGGGCGGCGCAGGCCGCGCTCGATCTGGCTCAGGTAGGGGTTGGAGACACCAGCCGCCTGTGCGAGCTGGCGAAGTGAGATCTTGGCCTGCTCCCGCTGTTCGCGGATGTAGGACCCGATCGCTGGCACGTTCACCGGACTCATGATTTCAGTCTCGCGCCAGGTGCTTGCAATTGCAAACTAGACCGGCCCGGTTGCGTTGCGTAACGGCCCCTAGAAGGGCAGGCTGATCCTCACCTCGCCCACCACCCGCCCGCCGCCGTACAGGAGAGGGCGGCCCAGCTCATCCGGAACGGGCACGTCAACGCCGAGAGCGCGCAGCGCCACGACCGTCGCCGGGATCCGTACGCGCCGGGCGGCGTCGCCGTCGTCAACCTTGATCGCCACGGCCCGCCCGTCAGCGAGCGCGAAGCCCTGGACGCCCTCGGCGCCCGACTTCAGCAGCAGCCCGGGAACGGCCTCCACGATCTCGCGGTCCGGGCGCTTGCTGCCCGATGTCCACTTGGGATTCGCGCGCATGGCGTCCGCGACCTTGCGCTCGCGGGAACCGGGCTCGGACGTGACCAGGGCGCTGAACGCCCGGGCCACGCCGGTCAGCGAGACCGCGAACACCGGGGCCCCGCAGGCGTCCACGCCGGGGGGCACGGTGATCTGCTCGCCGGTGAGCCGCTCGATCGTCCGCTTGACCTCGACCTGCAGTGGATGGCCGGGGTCGGTGTAGGTGGCAGTGTCCCAGCCAGCCGCCACGCAGGTTGCAAGCATGGCTGAGTGCTTGCCCGAGCAGTTCATGTACAGCCGGCGCTTCTCGCCGCCGGCCAGTAGCACCGCAAGCTTGGCGTCCTCGTCGCCCGGAAGATCAGGCGGGCAGTGCAGCGCGTCCTCGGCCAGTCCGGCCCCGGCCAGGATCTTCTGCGCCCCGGCGACGTGAAAGTCCTCGCCCGCGTGGCTGGCCGCGGCCAGCGCCAGCAACTCCCCTTCCAGGTCCAGGCCGCTGGAGACCATGGCCACGGCCTGCATCGGCTTGTTCGACGACCGCGGGAAGATGGGCACGTCCACCGCGCCCGCCTGGTGCAGGGTACTGCCGTCTGGGCCGGTGATGACGATCGCGCCGCGGTGGCGTGATTCGGCGAAGCCGGACCTGATTACCTCGGCGAGCACCGGATTCTCATGGGTCATGGGGGCAGAATTCCTTCTCGTGCGAGCAGTGGTGCAGCGGGCCAGTCAGGCCAGCGTCGGGGTGAACGGTGCGACGGTCGGCAGCCTGCCACGTCCTGGCCTGGTAGTTCTCGTCGGGGTCACCCATACGGACACGCCGGCGACGGCTGCCGTCCTGGCCAGGAAGATCTTTTATCTCCGAATCCTCCGCGACGAGAAATCGTGCGCGGACACCGGGGCGCCGCTGCTGGTGATCAGCCAGTTCACGCTCTACGGAGACACCAGGAAGGGACGCCGGCCGACCTGGCAGGCGGCCGCTCCCGGGCCGGTAGCCGAGCCACTGGTCACCGCGTTCGCCGACGCGCTGACCGAACTCGGTGCGAGCGTGCAGACCGGTGTGTTCGGCGCGGACATGCAGGTCATGCTCGTCAATGATGGGCCGGTCACGCTGATCCTGGATGCAGAGCCGCCCCGAGGTGCTGGCGGGTGAACGCGAGCGCCTCGGCCAGCTCCGCGCGGCGCTCCTCGCTGGTCTGCGCGCGGCGGGTGTTCACCTCGAGCACCACCATGCCGGAGTAGCCGCGGGGCCCCAGGCTGGCCAGCAGCGCCGCGCACGGCTGAGTCCCGCGCCCGGGGACCAGGTGCTCGTCGGGCAGGCCCGGGGCCGTGCCGTCGGCCATGTGCACGTGTGCCAGCCTGCTGCCAAGCTCGTCGGCCACGGCCATCGCGTCAGACCCGGACACGGCGGTGTGTGAGAGGTCGAGCGTGGCGTGCGGGCAGTCGATCTCGACCGGGTTCCAGTTCGGCGCGTACGCGGTCACCTCGGCGGACCGCACCCGGAGCGTGTTCGCGCGCAGCGGGTAGAGGTTCTCGACCGCGAATTTGACGTCGGTCTCGGCGTCCAGCTGGGCAAGGCCCACCTCGAAGTCCCTGGCGTACTCGCGCTGCCAGCGGAACGGCGGGTGCACCACGACCACCTTCGCGCCAAGCTTCTCCGCCACCTCCCTGGCGCGGTTCAGCTTGCCCCATGGCTCGCGTCCCCAGACCCACTGGGTGACCATCAGGCAGGGGGCATGCACGGCCAGGACCGGGACGCCGTGGTAGTCCGAGAGCCGGCGCAGGATATCCAGGTCCTGGCTGATCGGGTCCATGGTGACCATGACCTCGACGCCGTCGAAGCCAAGTCGTGCCGCTGTCTCGAAAGCGTCCGGCGTCCGCTCGGGATAGACCGAGGACGTGGACAGCGCCACTTGCACACCCGCGGGCGGGGTGACCTGGCCCAAGGCATCTCCTCTGCGGCTGGCTGGGTAATTTCTGGGTGCTGCGCGCATGGCGTCCTGCGCTGCCAGCTTATGCCGACTGGACACGCTGTCGGCGCCAAGAAGCGGCTGTCGGTCCTTGCCGCTACGGTGCCATGCATGGGAAAGTCTGCGGCTGCGGCAGCGCTCTACCAGTGCTCGGAGTGCGGCTGGCAGACCACCAAGTGGGTCGGCCGGTGCGGCGAGTGCCAGCAGTGGGGCTCGGTGGCCGAGAGCAAGATTCCAGCCCGGGACCGGGTGCTGGACCAGGCCAGGGGCCGGGCCGCACGGAAGGGCCGGATGGGACCGCCCACTACGACCGCCGTGCCGATCGCCGAGGTGGACGCCACGGTGGCCCGCGCCCGGCCCACCGGGCTCGGCGAGCTCGACCGGGTGCTCGGCGGCGGGCTCGTCCCCGGCGCCGTGGTCCTGCTGGCCGGGGAGCCCGGCGTGGGTAAGTCCACGCTGCTGCTCGAGGCGGGCGCCCTGGCCGCCGGCAACGGGCGGGTTCTGTACGTGACCGGAGAGGAATCGGCGGCGCAGGTGCGGATGCGCGCCGACCGAATCGGCGCGGTCAGCCAGAACCTCTTTCTCGCCGCCGAGACCGACATGGGCGCGCTGCTCGAGCACGTGGAGGCGGTGCAGCCGGGGCTGCTCATCGTAGACTCGGTGCAGACGATCTCGGTCGACGGTGTCGAGGGCGTGCCCGGCGGGGTCACCCAGATCCGCGAGGTCACCGGCGCGCTGACCGCGCTGGCCAAGCAGCGGACGCTGACCACCGTGCTGGTCGGCCACGTCACCAAGGACGGGTCGATCGCCGGGCCCCGCTCGCTCGAGCACCTGGTGGACGTGGTGCTGCACTTCGACGGGGACCGGCACGCGCAGCTGCGCATGGTCCGCGCGCTGAAGAACCGGTTCGGCCCGACCGACGAGATCGGCTGCTTCGAACTCGGCGAGGTCGGCCTGACCGAGCTGCCGGACCCGAGCGGGCTGTTCCTGTCCCGGCTGAGCGAGCCGGTCCCGGGGACCTGCGTGACCGTGACCTTGGAGGGCCGGCGCCCGCTCGTGGCCGAGGTGCAGACCCTGATCTGCGAGGCGGTGTCCGACCCCGTGCAGCGGCGGACGTCCGGCCTCGACTCATCCCGGGTGGCGATGCTCGTGGCCGTGCTGCAGGCCCGGGCCAACATGGGAATCGGCAAGAAGGACGTGTACTCGGCGACCGTCGGCGGGGTACGGCTCACCGAGCCGTCCGTGGACCTTGCGATCGCGCTCTCGCTGGCTAGCGCGCTGTCCAAGCTGAACCTGCCCGCCGGCCTCATCGCGATCGGCGAAGTCGGGCTGGCCGGCG
Source organism: uncultured Actinomycetota bacterium (assembly GCA_963778075.1). Lineage (GTDB taxonomy): Bacteria > Actinomycetota > Actinomycetes > Streptosporangiales > Streptosporangiaceae > JASHPR01. The sequence goes on from CAVZTJ010000005.1 coordinate 259,305, forward strand.
AGATCCGCCGGGTCACCGGCGTGCAGCGGCGGCTCGCCGAGGCCGCCCGGATGGGGTTCCGGCAGGCGATCGTGCCGCCCGGTTCACCGGGCCTGCCGCCCGGCGAGGACTCGCCGATGGTCGTCACAGAGGCCGCGCACATCAGACAGGCCATCGCCATCGCCCTGGGCACCCGGGGCGGGGACGGCTGAGGCTGTCGCGGCCGCAACTGGCGGGGGCGTCTATACACTGGCGTCAATGACCCACCGTCCCGGGACCGGGTGCCTGCCGTGAGCAAGGACCAAGACGAGCGCCGCCGCGCCCTGGCGGCGGTAGCGCCGGGCACGGCCCTGCGGGACGGCCTCGAGCGGATACTGCGGGGCAGCACGGGTGCACTCATCGTGCTCGGCTTCGATCAGGCCGTTGCCGATTTGTGCTCCGGCGGGTTCGAGCTGAACACCGAGTTCTCGGCCACGCGGCTGCGCGAGCTGGCCAAGATGGACGGCGCGATCGTGCTCGACGGCGCCGCCGGCGCGATCGTCCGCGCAGCCGTCCAGCTGGTCCCCGACCCGGGCATACCGACCGACGAGGCGGGCACCAGGCACCGGACCGCGGAGCGGGTCTCGCGGCAGACCGGGCACACGGTGATCTCGGTCAGCAAGTCCATGCGGATCATCGCGCTGTTCATCGATGGAACGCGGTTCGTGCTCGAGGACCCCGCGGCGATCCTGTCGCACGCCAATCAGGCCCTGGCCACTCTGGAGCGGTACCGGCGCAGGCTAGACGAGGTCTCCGGCGCGCTCTCGGGGCTCGAGCTCGAGGATCTTGCCACCGTCCGTGATGTCACGGCCGTGGCGCAGCGGCTCGAGATGGTCCGCAGGATCGCGGGCGAGATCGAGGGCTACATGGTGGAGCTGGGCACCGACGGCAGGCTGCTGGCCCTGCACCTCGACGAGCTCGTGGCCGGTACCGGCCAGGAACAGGTGCTGCTGGCGCAGGACTACGTGCCCGCGCAGCTGCAGGACCGGGCCACGGCTGCGGCCGCCGCGCTGGCCCGGCTGGAGAGCCTGAGCCTCGACGAGCTGCTCGACGTGGCCTCGGTTGCCGAGGTGCTCGGGCTGGGCGGGTCCGACGCCCTCGACGACGTGGTGAGCCCGCATGGGTACCGGCTGCTCGCCCGGATCCCGCGGATACCGATGCCGGTGGTGGACAGTCTCATCGAGCACTTCGGTGGGCTGCAGAAGCTGCTGGCCGCGGGTGTGGACGAGCTGAACCAGGTGGGCGGCGTGGGAGCAGCGCACGCGCGCAGCGTCCGCGAGGGCCTGTCCCGGCTGGCCGAGTCATCCGTCCTGGAACGCTACGTCTAGTGCCGCGTTTTGGCGTCGCCCGGCCGGCGCCGTCAGCCGATCGTGAACCGCACCGGGTTGCTGGCCACGCCGCCATCCGAGGCCGATGCGGTGTAGCGCCCGGCCGGGGCCTGCTGGCCGGTGCCCTGGCAGGCGAGTGCCGAGGTCTGCCGGTTCCAGGAGACCGGCACGATCACCGGCACGCCCCTGGCCAGGTTGGTCGTGAGCGTGCCGTGCCGGGTGGCGCACTTGACCGAGGCCCAGACGCGCTTCCCGTGCGCCCGCACGACCAGCGAGAGGTGCTTCGCCCCGACGTTGAACCCGCAGGTCCTGGTGGCCGTCGACACCACGTCGACGTCGAACTCGGGCAGTTGGCCCTGGCCGTAGCTGTCCTGGTCGACGAACAGGCTGAGCACGACGTCGCCGGGCTTGCAGGTCCGCGCTGGATGCGGCGCGCGGCGCGGCGCGAAGGCGGCCAGCTGGGCAGGCGGGTTGTCGGCCTGCGCCAGCGCACCCGTTGCGGGCGAGGCGGACGGCTGCGCGGAGGCGGACGGCCGGGCCGCGGGCGACGCGGTGGCCCACGCGTTGGTCTGGGGCTGAGTGGCGGGCCTGGACGCGCCCCCGGACCCGCCGGAACCGGCTGCGGCTCTGGCCGCATGTCCGTGCGATGCGTGCGCGCCGCCGGCCGCGGTGCTGCCGCCAGCCTGGCTTGCGCCCAGAGTTCCGGAGAATGCCCAGGCAATCAGGGAAAGGATGCCGAGGCCGACCGTGAGCGCTGTGAACCGGCGCCTCCAGTACGTCATCGCCCCGAGCTCGCGCCCATCAGGCTCGAACATCGCTCGAACCCATCAGGCTCGAACCCGTCAGGCTCGAACCCGTCAGGCTCGAACCCGTCAGGCTCGAACCCGTCAGGCTCGAACCCGTCAGGCTCGAACCCGTCAGGCTCGGACCCGGCTGGCCCGCGCCGATCCTCCTCACCCTCACCCGGCTGACTACTGAGCGTGTCGAATGTTCCCCCTTCCATAACGCTGAGTATGCAAGAGAAGGCCTTCAGCAGCGGCGAAGACCCGCCGGCCAGGTCATGCGAGGATCGTGTCCGTCATGACGAACGCCTATGCCGCGCCGGTGCTTCGCTGGTACGCCGCGCACGCGCGGGACCTCCCTTGGCGGCGGCCCGAAGCGTCGCCGTGGTCGGTGCTGGTGAGCGAGATCATGCTGCAGCAGACACCGGTCGCGCGGGTGCTGCCGGCGCACGCGGCGTGGCTGGCCCGCTGGCCCACCCCGCCATCCCTGGCCGCGGCGGCCCCGGGCGACGCCGTGCGCCAGTGGGCCCGGCTTGGCTACCCGCGCAGGGCGCTGTGGCTGCACGCCGCTGCCAGGATCCTGGCCGACGAGCATGCGGGCCAGGTTCCTTCCTCGGTGCAGGCCCTGCGCGAGCTGCCGGGGGTGGGCAGCTACACCGCTGCAGCCGTGGCCAGCTTCGCCTTCGGGCAGCGCCACGCTGTGCTGGATACGAACGTGCGCCGGGTGCTCGCCCGCCTGGTGCGGGGCGTCGAACTGCCGCCGCGCAGCACGTCCGCGGCCGAGGTCGCGCTGGCCGAGGCCCTGCTTCCGACACCGCCGCGGCGCGCCGCGCGCTGGTCAGTGGCTGTCATGGAACTAGGAGCGCTCGTCTGCACCGCCGCGAGTCCGGACTGCGCCGGCTGCCCAGTCGCGCGGCAGTGCGCGTGGCGGCGCGCCGGGAGCCCGGCGGCCGCGGCACGCCCAGCGGTGCAGCCGCGCTACGCAGGCAGCGACCGCGAGTGCCGAGGACGGCTGCTGGGCATCCTGAGGGACGCGGCAGGCCCGGTCCCGGCGGCCTGGCTCGACGCCGCCTGGCCTGACCACGCACAGCGGGCCAGAGCGCTGCGCACACTGGTGCTGGACGGCCTGGCCGAGGCCCTGGACTTCGACACGTACGCGCTGCCGGGCCACGGGGATGCCAGTTCGGAGTAGGGCCGGTTCGCGCACCATCAGGAAACGCCCGCGCCCGGTCACCGAGGCTGGTGACCGGGCGCGGGATTGTCGCTCTGGCGGTTACTCGGCGGTGAGCCGTCCCTCGGCCCCGCCGGTGGGCCCGCTGCTGCTGACGCCCGTCGCGGCTGGCCGGGACTCGATCTCAGCCGGCGGCACGTCGGGAACGGCGTCGGGCTTCTGCTCGCCCTTGAAGCTGAACTGCGCCTCCGGCCCGGTGCCTCCCTCCGCGTCGACCATCACGATCTGGCCCGCCTTCAGCTCGCCGAAGAGGATCTTCTCGGACAGGTTGTCCTCGATCTCGCGCTGGATGGTCCGGCGCAGTGGCCTGGCGCCGAGGACTGGGTCGTAGCCTCGGGCCGACAGCAGCGCCTTGGCGGCCGGCTTGAGCTCGATGCCCATGTCGCGGTCCTTCAGCCGGTCGTCCACCTTGGCGATCATGAGGTCGACGATGCTGAAGATCTCATCCTGGCTGAGCTGGTGGAACACGATCGTGTCGTCCACCCGGTTGAGGAACTCGGGCCGGAAGTGACCCTTCAGCTCGTCCGCGACCTTGGCCTTCATCCGGTCGTACGAGCCCTTCGACTGGCCAGCGGTGCCGAACCCGACCGAGACGCCCTTGGAGATGTCCTTGGTGCCCAGGTTCGTGGTCATGATGATGACCGTGTTCTTGAAGTCCACGACACGGCCCTGGGCGTCGGTGAGGCGCCCGTCCTCCAGGATCTGGAGCAGCGAGTTGAAGATGTCCGGGTGGGCCTTCTCGATCTCGTCGAAGAGCACCACCGAGAACGGCCTGCGGCGCACCTTCTCGGTGAGCTGGCCGCCCTCCTCGTACCCGACGTAGCCGGGCGGGGAGCCGAACAGCCGCGACACCGTGTGCTTCTCCATGTACTCGCTCATGTCCAGCTGGATGAGCGAGTCCTCGTCGCCGAACAGGAACTCGGCGAGCGTCTTGGAGAGCTCGGTCTTGCCGACACCGGACGGCCCGGCGAAGATGAACGACCCGCCGGGACGCTTCGGGTCTTTGAGGCCCGCACGGGTACGCCGGATCGCCTGCGACAGCGACTTGATCGCCTCGTTCTGGCCGATCACTCGCCGGTGCAGCTCATCCTCCATGCGCAGCAGCCGCTGCGACTCTTCCTCGGTGAGCTTGAACACCGGGATGCCGGTAGCGGTCGCCAGCACCTCCGCGATCAGTTCCTCGTTCACCTCGGCGACGGCGTCCATGTCGCCGGCCTTCCACTCCTTCTCCCTGGTGTCCTTCTTGTCGATCAGCTGCTTCTCGCTGTCCCGCAGCGCAGCCGCCTTCTCGAAGTCTTGGGAGTCGATGGCCGACTCCTTTTCCCGCCGCACGTCGGCAATCTTCTCGTCGTACTCCCGCAGGTCCGGCGGCGCGGTCATGCGCCGGATACGCATCCGCGAGCCAGCCTCGTCGATCAGGTCGATCGCCTTGTCCGGCAGGAACCTGTCGCTGATGTAACGGTCGGCCAGCTGCGCCGCCGCGACCAGAGCGTCGTCTGTGATCGACACCCGGTGGTGCGCCTCGTACCGGTCGCGCAGGCCCTTGAGAATCTCGATCGTGTGCGAGATCGTCGGCTCGGCCACCTGGATTGGCTGGAAACGGCGCTCGAGTGCCGCGTCCTTCTCGAGGTGCTTCCGGTACTCATCGAGCGTGGTAGCGCCGATGGTCTGCAGTTCTCCGCGGGCCAGCATCGGCTTCAGGATCGAGGCGGCGTCGATCGCGCCCTCCGCGGCGCCAGCGCCGACCAGGGTGTGGATCTCGTCGATGAACAGGATGATGTCGCCGCGGGTGCGGATCTCCTTCAGGACCTTCTTCAGCCGCTCCTCGAAATCACCGCGATACCTCGAGCCGGCGACCAGCGCGCCGAGGTCGAGGGTGTAGAGCTGCTTGTCCTTGATGGTCTCGGGCACTTCGCTCTTGACGATCTTCTGGGCGAGCCCCTCGACGACCGCCGTCTTGCCCACACCGGGCTCACCGACCAGCACCGGGTTGTTCTTGGTGCGGCGGGACAGCACCTGCATCACGCGCTCGATTTCCTTCTCCCGGCCGATCACCGGGTCGAGCTTGCCCTCACGGGCAGCGGCGGTGAGGTTCCGGCCGAACTGGTCGAGCACGAGCGAGGTGGACGGTGCACTCTCCGACGGTGCGCCAGCAGCGGCGGGCTCCTTGCCCTGGTAGCCGTGCAGCAGCTGGATGACCTGCTGCCGGACCCGGTTCAGGTCGGCGCCGAGCCGGACCAGCACCTGGGCGGCGACGCCCTCACCCTCGCGGATCAGGCCGAGCAGGATGTGCTCGGTGCCGATGTAGTTGTGGCCGAGCTGCAGCGCCTCACGCAGCGACAGCTCTAGCACCTTCTTGGCCCGGGGCGTGAACGGGATGTGCCCCGACGGCGCCTGCTGCCCCTGGCCGATGATCTCCTCGACCTGCTGGCGCACCGCCTCCAGGCTGATGCCTAGCGACTCGAGCGCCTTGGCAGCGACGCCCTCACCCTCGTGGATGAGGCCGAGCAGGATATGCTCCGTGCCGATGTAGTTGTGGTTTAGCATCCTGGCCTCTTCCTGAGCCAGGACCACGACCCGGCGCGCCCGGTCGGTAAACCTCTCGAACATCTCGTCGCTCCCTTACAGGGCGGTCGCGGAGGCACACTGGATGCTGCCTCTTCTTTTCGCATGGTAGCCGGTGCGCCGGGCGACGCCTCGCGTGCAATGTGTCACACGTGTAAAACGTTCCCCGGCCACTGGGGGTTCACCCAATAAAAACCTAGGCCAGAGGGCCAGTGTTCCCGGCTACGCCGCGAGCGAACGCCCGGCCGGGAGGCGGGTCAGAGCCCGGTTCCGGCACGAGGGCAGATGAGCGGCCCGGCGTCGGCTCACGCCCCCCGGATCCGCACGCAGGAATGTCCGTCGCCGAGCACCGGGGCACGGCAGGGATGTAGCGGGCCCACGGCCAGTGCCACGGCCGGGATCCGGCTCGGTCAGAGGCGGGCAGCCCACGACGGCGGGAGATAAAGGCCCCGAAACCCGGACCTGAGCTCACGGCCCGGATCCGGCACGAGGCCGGAGACAGCCAGCGCTCAAGGGGAGGCCGGAGACAGCCAGCGCTCAAGGGGAGGCCGGAGACAGCCGGCGCTCAAGGGGAGGCCGGAGACAGCCGGCGCTCAAGGGGAGGCCGGAGACAGCCGGCGCTCAAGGGGAGGAGCAGCGGGAGGCAGGCGCCTCACGCGGGCAGGAGGCAGGCGGCCCCACTCCGGCAGGAGGCAGGCGGCCCCACTCCGGCAAGAGGCAGGCGGCCCCACTCCGGCAAGAGATAGAAGGCTCAGCCCGACGTCACGGCGAGACGTCACGGCGATAGGAGATAGCGGGAGATTGCGAGATAGCGGGATATGGGAGATAGAAGGCCGAGAGCGCCGGATCCGGACACTGCGGGTTGTGCGGCCGAGTTCGGCTCCTGCCGCGCGATTCCGGGCCGTTACGCGACCTGCAGCGGCCGGTGCCCGCAGACCGGCCACTGCCGCGTTTGGCGCGGCTCACGCGAGCCTGAATCATGCTGAACGAAGACCGGCGGCGCACCGCGCCTCGCTCAGATGAGCGGGGCATGGTTCGCCGCCGGCATTCCTGCTGCGCTTACCCGATTCCGCGTTTGCCCGATATAGGACTGGCACATCGGGCTGCTCTGTTAAACCGCGCTTTGACTTGCCCGCCAGATGGCTCACGCCGGGGGGAGACGGCACCATCTCGCTGTGCAGTCTGGTGACTAATGCGATGCCTCGTACTCGGAGATGATCGTTGCCGGAATGCGGCCGCGCTCGCTCACCTTGTGTCCGCGCTGCCTAGCCCAAGCCCTGATCTCTGCGCTGCGCTCACGACCCGGGCCAGTTCTGGCGCGACGACGCCGACCACCGCCACCACCCTTGCGAGCGTGGTCGATGTATGACTGAAAATCTTTGCGGAGCTTGCCCGCGTTACCCGAACTCAGGTCGATCTCGTAGGTAGTGCCGTCGAGGCTGAACGACACAGTCTCCGACGCCTCGCCCCCATCGAGATCGTCGACGAGCAGCACCTGAACCTTCTGCGCCATGGGGAGCCAGCCTTTCTGCTGAGCAAGGTATTAGGGAGTCGCTAAAACATATACCAGAAGTCTTGCGTTTGCCAATTAGAGCAACAAAAATCGTCGACATGAGTTCCACATCACGAGCACACATCGGCAATCCGGAAGATGGTCGTAACTCTCCGTAATCAGCGCGGAGTAGCCGTCGTCAATCGGCTCGAGATGCGCCCGCATCATCAGGGCGCGCAGTCGCTTGACTGCTTGTACTATCCGGAATCGTGCTCTCACCGGAAATATCGGCGGACTGATCCCGATCACGGCGCCTGCGCGATGCGACCATCTCATGTCGCAGGAACGCGCCAACGGCGATGAGGAATGCAGCGCACATCAGCAGCGGAGGCGTAAGCACAGTCAGGTCGTTCACCGGCACACCTCCCTTCGGCCCCCGCGATCTTTGCCTGTTACGGCCATCAGGCCCGCGCAGCAAGGGCTGGCCGCCACGGCGGCCGTTGGGGCGCGACTCGCCCGCCCACCTCCCCGTCCTTCTGCATTTCCCTTCGCAGCATTCTCGCCGATCGCACCAGCCGCTCCGCCGCCGGCCCACCCCGGGGCGGCGGCGCGGCCCAATGAATGCGAAAGCCCCTACCCACCGGCCGCCTCCCCGGCCCGTTCGCTGTCCCGGCCCATTGGGTGCAACCTCCCCGCCCTGTCGGACCCGCGTGGCAGTATCGGATCGGCCAAGCCGCTGACAATAATGGGAGAGCGGACGACGACGGTATGTTCTACGCCGACCTGCACATCCACTCGAGGTTCTCCCGCGCCTGCAGCAGGGACTGCGATCTCGAGCATCTGGCCTGGTGGGCGCGCCGCAAGGGGATAACGGTCGTCGGAACGGGTGACTTCACACACCCGGGCTGGGCGGAGGAGTTGCGCGAGTCGCTGGTCCCCGCCGAACCGGGCCTGTTCCGGCTCGGCAAGGAAGCCGAAGAGCGGCTGCGGCGCACCTCGGCTCCCAGTTGCACCGCAGAAGTGCGGTTCATGCTTTCCGCAGAGATATCCACGATCTACCGGGGCGGCGACCGGACAAGGAAAGTCCATCACCTTCTCTACGCGCCAACATTCGAGGCGGCGGACCGGATCACCCAGGCGCTATCGAAGATCGGCAATCTGGCGTCGGACGGCCGGCCGATCCTCGGCCTGGACTCACGTCATCTGCTCGAGATCACGCTCAACGGTGGGCCGGGCTGCTACCTAGTCCCCGCGCACGCGTGGACACCCTGGTTTGCGGTGCTCGGATCCAAATCGGGGTTCAATGTCGTGGCGGACTGCTACGGCGATCTGGCCGCCGAAGTATTTGCGATCGAGACCGGGTTGTCGTCGGATCCGCCGATGAACTGGAGGTGCTCGTCACTAGATGGCTATCGCCTCGTGAGCAACTCGGACGCACATTCGCCGCCTATGCTCGGTCGCGAGGCCACGACCTTCGATGTTCAGCTTGATTACTTCGCGATGGCCGACGCCCTGCGCACCGGGGACGGGCTGTCGGGCACGATCGAGTTCTATCCAGAAGAAGGCAAGTACCACCTCGACGGCCACAGGAAATGCGGCGTTCGCTTTGAGCCGGAGGAGAGCAGGGAACACGAAGGCGCGTGCCCGGAGTGTGGCAAGCCGCTCACGATCGGCGTGCTGCATCGGGTCACCGAGCTCGCCGACAGGCCCGTCGGCTATCGGCCGCCCGGCGCACCAGGATTCGCCAACTTGGTTCAACTGCCGCAGATAATCGGGGAAATTCTGGCCACCGGGCCGAAGAGTAAGAAAGTTAGTCACGAAGTCGGCAGGCTCGTCGCCGCGCTCGGGCCGGAGCTTCGGATCCTGACCGAGACCCCGGCCGACGATCTGCGCCGCGCGGGCGGCAGCCTGCTCGCGGAGGCCGTCGGCAGGCTGCGCCGTGGCGAGGTACGGCGCGAGGCCGGATACGACGGCGAGTACGGAATCGTCGCCTTGTTCCGCCGCGGAGAACTAGACGGCCCCGACGCGCTGTTCGATCTGGCTATCCCGGCGGGAAAACAAGAGAAACCGCTGGGAAAGAACGCAGACTCACCCGCGCCGGACGGCATAAAAAAGCAGCGAAAAGCGGCGCCTGCGCGCCGGTCGCCGGTCGGGCGCCCCGGCAGCGACCTCGATCCCGATCAGCTGGCGGCGGCTGAGACGGATGGCCCGCTGATGATCGTCGCCGGACCGGGAAGCGGCAAGACGCACACGCTGACGCACCGGATCGCCCGCCAGGTGGCGGGTTTTGGGGCCGGCCCGGGGTCATGCCTGGCGATCACGTTCACCCGCCGGGCCGCCGAGGAGATGCAGGCCCGGCTAACCGCCAAGCTGCCCGCCGGGGCGGACCGGCGCGTCACGGTCACCACCCTGCACGGGCTCGGCCTGATGATCCTGCGGGAGCACCACGAACTGGCCGGGCTTGCCACCGGGTTCCGCGTGGCCGACGACGCCGAACTGCTCGAGGTCGCCGCCGAGCTCGCCGGATCCGCCGCAGCGGGCAAGCGGCTGCTCGCCGACGCGGCGGGCGACCCGGTCACCCGTGAGAAGCTGACCAAGGCCCTCGGCTCCCGGGATCTCGTTGACCTCGACGGCCTCATCGAGCTGCCTGCTGTCCTGCTGGCCGCGGAACCCGATGTCGCCGAGTCGCTGCGCAGACGCTGGCCGCTGATCAGCGTCGATGAATACCAGGACATCGACACCGCTCAGTACCGGCTGCTGCGATTGCTCGCCGGGGACGGCACCGGGCTGACCGTGATCGGCGACCCTGATCAGGCCATCTACGGCTTCCGCGGCGCCGACGTCGGCGTGTTCCTCCGCTTCGGCAGCGACTACCCGGGCGCGGTGACCAGGCAGCTGACCCGGAACTACCGGTCCAGCCCGGCGATCGTCGGCGGCGCGCTCCAGGCCATAGCGCCGTCCTCGCTCGCGGGTGGCCGGGTTCTGCAGGCCGCAGCCGGTCCGGGGGCTACCTGGCGCAATGCCGCTTTAATTGGTTTTCACGAGGCGGCCGACGAGCGCGGCGAGGCCGGATGGATCGCTCGCGAGATCGACCGGCTCCTCGGCGGCGCGTCCTTCCACGCGCTGGACACCGGCCGCGCCGGGGATCCCGGCCACGAAGGCCTCGGCCTGTCGGACATCGCGGTGCTTTACCGTACCGATGCGCAGGCGGAGCCGCTCGGTCAGGCCATGACCCGCGCCGGGCTGCCGTTCCAGAAGAGCTCGCACGACCTGCTGGAACGCCGCACCGGGGTTCCCGGCATCGCCAGGGAAATGCGGTTGGCCAGCCCGGGCAGTGCCATCGTGGCGGATCGGCTGCGCGGTGCGGTGCGGGCGCTCGCCGCGCGAGCCGGAGACGCGGCGGCCGAGGTGGACGTGCGCGCCGCCGGCGAGGTCCTTGCCCCGCTCGCCCGGCGGTGTGGCAGCGACCTGGAGCAGTTTCTCACTGAGATCTCGCTGGGTGCCGAGGTCGACGCGCTCGACCCCCGGGCCGACGCGGTCACGCTGCTGACGTTGCACGCGGCCAAGGGCCTGGAGTTCGAGGTGGTGTTCCTGGCCGGCTGCGAGAAGGACCTGCTGCCGCTGCGATTTCCCGGATCCGGCGACATGACCGACGCCGACCTGGCCGAGGAACGGCGCCTGCTGTTCGTCGGCATGACCAGGGCGCGAGCGCGGCTGTACCTGACCTGTGCGAGCCGCCGCACCAGGCACGGGAGCACCGGCGCGACCGGCTCGTCGCCGTTCCTCGCGGCGATCGACCCCGCACTCCTTGATCGGTCCGGAGCGATGGAGCGGCCGGCCAGGCCCGGACGGGGCAGCCGGCAGCTCAGGCTGCTCTGAGCCGGGGCCGTCAGAACCGGAGCAGCATCCTGGTGTTGCCGAGCGTGTTCGGCTTCACCCGGTCCAGGTCGAGGAACTCGGCAACGCCCTCGTCGTAGGAGCGGAGCAGCTCGGCATAGACCTCGGGCGACGCGGCGTCCCCGGTGATCTCCTCGAAGCCGAGGCGGCCGAAGAACTTAACCGCGAACGTCAGCACGAAGACCCGGCTCACGCCGAGCTCGCGAGCGCGGGCGAGCAGGCTTTCCACGACCATCTGCCCGACGCCCTCGCGCTGGCAGGTCTCGTCAACGGCGATCGTGCGGATCTCCGCCAGGTCCTCCCACATGACGTGCAGCGCGCCGCAGCCGACCACCTGCCGGTCCCGGGCCCGCTCGGTGACCAGGAACTCCTGGATGTCCTCGTACAGCGTCACCGTCGCCTTGTTCAGCAGACGGCCGGACGCGACATTCGCGTCCACCAGGCGGCGAATCGCACGCACGTCGCTGGTGCGAGCCGGCCGGACCGTGTAGTTCATCCCCGCGCCTTCTGTCATCTCGGCCTGCGGGGACTGCGCCCGCACTCCCCCCGGCAACCCCAGCACATCGATCTGCCAAACAAACCTACGCGGAGGGCTCCGCCCCCCGGCACTCCCCCAGCAAACCGCTCCGCGTTGACCCCGCCTGCGGGGGCTCCGCCCTCCAGCAGCCCCCAACAAACCCCGCACGCCAATCTGACCAAACCTGCGGGAGGGCTCTGCCCCGCACGCCAATCCGCATACGGAACGTTAGCGAACAAGTACGGAATGCACAGACGCTCCGATGCAGTCATTTCTTTGCACCGATCACAGACTGATCACGAGTGCCTGCATAACGTATCAGCAGCGGGCTTCAGGATGGGCAGAAGGGCGCCCACGGGTGCGGATGTCCCTTGGGGGGGTGCTTTGCCGTACGTTTCCTGCGCAAGAATTTGGTCGTTTCACGTGTGCACCATGGTCCACCTGGATTAACCTGCATCGCTGTCACCAAGTAGCGTCGCATCCTGCCCGGAGACGGCCGGATACGGTGCATGACCCGCCGAGTTCCTGGCGCATGGAAACGTGTTCCGGGGAGCCGGGGACCCATCATCCCCGGGGTGAATCGACCGGTCACGGCCTGCCTTCGGGCGGGCCGCGCCCAGCCGTAGGGCTGCTCCGGCCCGAACCCGTCAGCTAACCCGGTAGGCGGCCTAGGAGAGGAGAGGCTCCACGTGGAGTTCTTGCCCTGTAGCGGATTCGGCAAGAGGAGTTCACGGGGGACTCGTGCCCGCGCCGTCTCACGACGGGCGTGGGAACGGGTGGCGATCCTGGCCGCCGCGGCCACGGCGATCAGCTTGGCTCTGCCCAGCGGCATCGGCAGCGCAGCCACGGCGAGCGCGCCGAAGACCCTGAAGCAGCTCGTGGCGGAGGCGAACACCCTCTCCAACCAGATCGATGCGCTTAGCCAGCAGTACGACGCGCTGAAGATTCAGCTGACCGAGGCACGCCAGGAAGCCGCGGTCGCCAAGCAGACGGCGCAGCGCGACCACAAGGCGATGGGCGCCGGGGAGGCACAGCTCGGCCAGATTGCCTCGCAGAGTTACATGACGGGGGGCCTCGACCCGACCATCCAGATACTGCAGACCACGAACCCGCAGCAGTTCCTGAACCGCGCGTCGATCATGCTGCAGCTGCAGTACCAGCAGGGCGGCACGATGAGCCTGCTGCAGTCGGCAGAGGACGCCGCCAGCCGGGCGCAGCAGACCGCGACGCAGGAGGCAGCACAGGCGACGACGCTCTCCACGGCGATGAGCAAGAAGGTCAGCCAGATCCAGGCCAAGGAGAACGTGCTGAACAGCTCCGCGTTCAGCCAGGCCCTGTCCATCTTCCAGCAGACCGGCCACTACCCGGACATCCAGATCACTGGCGACTCGCTCGGCGAGCAGGCCCTGAAGTGGGCGCTGACCAGGCTCGGCGACGCTTACGTCTGGGGTGCCGCCGGGCCCACCACCTTCGACTGCTCCGGCCTGGTGATGTGGGCCTACGCCCACGTCGGGATCAGCCTTCCGCACTTCACCGGTTCCCAGTGGAACGAGGGCCAGCACATCTCCCGCAGCCAGCTGGAGCCGGGCGACCTGGTGTTCTTCTTCCAGGACATCAGCCACGTCGGCATGTATGTCGGCAACGGCCTGATGGTGGACGCACCCACGTTCGGCCAGCCGGTGCAGATCCAGCCGGTCCTGTGGAACGTGTACGTCGGCGCGGTCCGCATCGTCGCCTGAGGATCTGCCGTCAGAGGTCGATGCCACCTCCGACAACGATGTATCTGCCCAGTGAGGTAGCTGGCGCTGGGGCGCCTATTCCGGGCGCACGGTCGGGAACAGGATCGTCTCCCTGATCGTGGCCCCGGTGAGCAGGATCAGCAGCCGGTCGGTGCCCATGCCCATGCCACCACTCGGCGGCATGCCGTACTCCAGGGCCCGCAGGAACTCCTCGTCGAGCTGCATCGCGTCCGGGTCCCCGCCGGCGGCGAGGAGGGACTGCGCTGTCAGCCGCTCGCGCTCCTGCACCGGGTCCACCAGCTCGCTGTAGCCAGTGCCGATCTCCGCGCCGAACGCGACCAGGTCCCAGCGCTCGGCCAGCCTGGGGTCGGCCCGGTGCTCGCGGGTCAGCGGCGACACCTCGACCGGGAAGTCGCGATAGAAGGTCGGCTCCGCGGTCCGCGCCTCGACGAGATGCTCGTAGAGCTCCAGCACTACCTGGCCGCGGTTCCACTTCGGATCCTGGTGGATGCCGGCCCGGTCGGACAGCTGGCGCAGCGTCTCCTCGCTCGTATCGGGCGTGACCTCCTCGCCGAGGGCACGGGAGATCGCCTCGTGCACACCGACCCAGGGCCATTCGCCACCGATGTCGTATTCCGCGCCGTCCACCCGGCGCACGACCGTGCTGCCGAGCCCGGCAACCGCGGCGGCCTGAATGAGCTCCCTGGTCAGGGTGCCGATCGTGGTGTAGTCGCCGTAGGCCTCGTAGGCCTCGAGCATGGTGAACTCGGGGTTGTGGGTGGCGTCGGCGCCCTCGTTGCGGAAGATCCGGCCGATCTCGTATACCTTCTCGATGCCGCCGACCACGAGGCGCTTCAGGTAGAGCTCGAGCGCGATCCTCAGGTAGAGCTGGATGTCGTAGGCGTTGCTGTGGGTGACGAACGGCCGGGCGTTCGCGCCGCCGTGCAGGACCTGCAGCACCGGCGTCTCCGCCTCGAGGAAGCCGCGGGCGTGCAGTTCCTCGCGCAGCGACCTGGTAACCGTGGCGCGCAGTTCCGCCATCCGCCGCGCCTCCGGGTTGATGATCAGGTCGAGGTAGCGCTGGCGCACGCGCGCCTCGGGGTCGTTCAGGCCGACGTGCTTTTCCGGCAGCGGCCGCAGCGCCTTGGCGGTGATCGCGTAGGAGTCCGCGAGCACCGAAAGCTCCCCGCTGCGCGAGGTGATTACCTCGCCCTCGACCCCGATGTGGTCCCCGAGGTCAACGTCGCTCTTCCAGGCGGCGAGCTCCGGCTCGCCGACCCGGGCCTGCGAGATCATGACCTGGATGTCGCCGGTGCCGTCCCTGATCGTCGCGAAGCAGAGCTTGCCCCCGATGCGTGACAGCACGACGCGCCCGGTGACGCCGACCTTCTCGCCGGTTGCGGTATCCGGCTCCAGGTCGGGGTACTGCTCACGGATCTCGGCGATCGTCGTGGTGCGCGGGAACCCGACCGGGTAGGGGTCGCCGCCTGCGGCCCGTATGCGGTCAACCTTGGCCAGGCGCACCTGCATCTGCTCGGGCAGGTGCCCACGATCGTCGTCGGTCACCTGCCAGAGATTACCGGTCCCGCCTCGGCTCAGGCACCGGGGTTTCCTGCCCGGCCGGTAGCGATGGCCTCGCTCAGCCAGGCCAAGGCGGCCTGCTGCCAGAGCATCTGGCCCATTCCCTCGCAATGCCCTCCGCCGCCTTCGGCCGCGGTGAATCCCCGGGTGCTTCTCGAGTCCCGGACGGCTAACCGCCCGGGGCGTTGCGTTCAAAGACAAGCCGAAGGCCGATCAGGGTCAGCCACGGTTCGTAGGCGTCGATGATGCCCACCTCGTCGATGACCAGCGGCGCCAGACCTCCGGTGGCGATGATTGTCACCGCGTCGGGGTCACCGGGCGCAAGCTCGTCCGCCATCCGCCTGGCGATGCCCTCGACCTGGCCGGCGAAACCGAAGATTATCCCGGACTGCAGCGACTCCACGGTGCTGCGGCCGATCACCCGGCTGGGGCGGGTCAGCTCCACCTTGAGCAGCTGGGCCGCCCGGCGTGACAGCGCGTCGACCGAGATCTCGATGCCGGGGGCGAACGCACCGCCGATGAACTCGCCGTTCCTGCTGACCGCGTCGAAGTTCGTCGCGGTGCCGAAGTCGACCACGACGGCAGGACCGCCGTAGAGGTGCACGGCGGCCAGGGCGTTCATGATCCGGTCGCTGCCCACCTCCTTGGGATTGTCGGTCCGCACGGGGACGCCAGTCCGCACCCCCGGCTCCACGATGACCGCCGGCACCTCCGGGTAGTAGCGCTGGAACATTTCCCGCATCTCATGCAGCACGGAGGGAACGGTCGAGCACAGCGACAGGCCGCTGATGTCAGGGGGCTTACCCGCCGCGCTCTGGTCCAGCAGGCCCTGCAGGATCACCGCCAGCTCGTCGGCGGTGCGGACCGGGTCGGTGGCGATCCGCCAGTGCTCGACCACCTCGTCACCGGAGAACACACCGAGCACGGTGTTGGTGTTGCCCACGTCGATCGTCAGCAGCATGGCGTTCCTCCACGGTCGCCGCAGAGCTCTACCGGCGCGTTGTCTATGAGCCGCGTCGCGCCAGACCTGGCAGCGACCAGCAGCAATGCCCGGCCCTCGTAGTCGTCGCTCACCCCGGTGAACGTCACCGGGTCAACCAGTTCCAGGTAGTCGATCACCAGCGGCGGGTCGGCGGCCGCGGCCTTGCCGAGCACGGCGCGCGCGGCGGCGAGCACCGCGTCAGGCCCGGAAGCCGCCGCCTGAGCCCCGGCCGTGAGCCCCCGGGACAGCGCCTGCGCCGTCGAACGCTCATCGGGCGAGAGGTACGCGTTCCTGCTGGAGACGGCCAGCCCGTCCGGATCCCGCACGATCGGGACACCCGCGACCTCCACGCCGAGGTCCAGGTCCGCGGCCATCTGGCGGACGAGCGCGAGCTGCTGCGCGTCCTTCTGGCCGAAGACCGCAACGTCGGGCCGTACCACCTCGAAGAGCTTCAGCACGATGGTCAGCACGCCGGTGAAGAAGCCGGGCCGCGAGCGGCCCTCCAGAAGCTGCCCGACCGGGCCGGGGTCGACGCGGATCAGCGGCTGCGACGGGTACATCTCGTCCGGTGACGGGGCGAACACGGCCGCGACGCCCTCTTCGGCGCAGACGGCCAGGTCCGCATCCAGCGTCCGCGGGTACCTGCCGAAGTCCTCCCCGGCGCCGAACTGGAGCGGGTTGACGAACACGGATACCACGACGGTCCCGCTGCGCCCAGCGATCTCACGGGCCACGCGGAACAGGGCCCGGTGCGCATGATGCAGCGCCCCCATCGTGGGGACCAGCACCACCGGGCCGGAGGGCAGGGCCGCCCGCAGCGCGGCGAACTCTGCCTTGGTCCTCGTCAGTGCCATCCCCCCACCATCGCCCACCGCTGCACTCTCGCCCACCCTCCCATCCCCCTTCAATGCGGCGCTCCGCCGAGCACGCCGAGCAGCCGCTGCGCGTCCGCCGCGCTGAGCGTCCCGGCCGCGACCGCCCGGTCCGCGGTCAGCCGGGCCAGGGCGAGGTAGGCGGGCAGCGCCTCGGGCGCGTCGGCCCGCAGCGCGCTGACGTGACTGGCCACCGTTTCCGCGTCGCCGCGCGCAACCGGGCCGGTGAGGGCGGCATCACCAAGGCGCAGCGCGTTGTCGAGCGCGGCCGAGAGCAGCGGGCCGAGCATCCGGGCCGGATGCGTCACGCCTGCGTCCCGCAGCAGGTCGCTGGCCTGGACCACGAGTGTCACCAGGTAGTTGGCGCCGCTGGCAAGTGCCGCATGGTACAGATCACGCTGCTCCTCGGCGATGAACACCGGCTCGCCCCCCATCTCGACGACCAGCGCCTCGGCGACCGGCCGCAGCGGGTCTGGTGCGGTGACCCCGAAGCTGATCCCGGCCAGCCTGTCGATGTCGTCGGGTCGCCCGGTGAAGGTCATCACCGGATGCAGCGCGAGCGGCAGCGCACCGGCCCGGACGACTGGATCAAGCACCCCGAGGCCGTGACGGCCGCTGGCGTGCGCGATCAGCCGGCCCTCGACGGTGGCTCCGGTCGCGGCCAGGCCGGCCACCAGGCCCGGCAGCACGTCATCGGGAACGGTCATCAGGACGAGGTCGGCGCTCGCCACCACCTCGGGCGGCTGCCTGATCGCGACGCCGGGCAGGCGCTGCTCGATCCGCCGGATCGACGCGTCGGACACGGCGGAAACGGCGGAAACCTCGTGACCCGCGCGGCCGAGCGCGACGGCGAGCGCGGTCCCCACCCGGCCTGCCCCAACGACACCCACCCGCAGCCTGGCCGGGTGTTCGCCTGGGATAGGCGGATTATCAGCGTTCATGTCGTTCCAGTCCTCGCCGGTACCGGACAGCGACGCTCAGGATATTCAATCGGCGTCGTCGCGGTCGCGCGTCGGGGTGCGGCAGCAGCGCTCCAGGTACAGGGCGGCCGCGACCAGCGTGCCGGCCGCCACGGCCGTGATCCCGGCATTGATCGCGTCGCCACGCAGGACCGCCAGGTTGAGGAAGCCCGCGGAGTACACGAAGAACCCTGCGGCGATTCCCCCGAACGCGGCGCCGCCGAGGGAGCTCGCCTTGGCCAGCGCGGCCATCCGGGTGACCGCGATCGGCGCGAACGGTTTGCCATCGCGGCGGCCCATGATCTTGGCGCGCAGGTTCCGGCCGCTTAGGGCTTCGGCGGCGGCGAGCACGACCAGGGCGGGCGCCCCGGTCCACGGCAGCGTCGGCAGATCGGCAGCCGACGACCTGACGAACAGCCACGCCGCGACCGCGCAGGCGGCTGCGACGGCCAGCAGCGTCCACGGCCGGGTTGGGGTCATGAGGGTCCGCGCAGCCTCGCGTCGGGACACAACAGGACGTCTGCGGTACCGACCGCGGCGAGCAGATCGGCAACCCGGCCGCGCCCAGGGATAACGGCGCCGGGATCCACGTCGTGCCACGGAGCGAGCACGAAGGCCCGCTCGTGGGCCCGCGAGTGCGGCAGGGTCAGCTCGGGGTCGTCGCTGACCTCGGTCCCGTAGACGATGACATCGACGTCGATCCTGCGGGGTCCCCAGCGCTCTGTCCGGACCCGGCCCAGCGCGTTCTCGGCCTCCTGGCAGCGCTCGAGGACCGCCCGGGCGGACAGCGTCGTGGTGGCGACGAGCACGGCGTTCAGGTACTCGGGCTGGGGCGGGCCGCCAACTGGCGCGGTCTCGTACACCGGCGAGACCTGCACGCCGGACAGGCCCGGCCGGGCACACAGCGCGTCAACGCCGCCCTGCAGGCTGGCCAGCCGGTCGCCGAGGTTGCTGCCGAGGGCGAGCACCACCGTCGGCCCGGGATCCACCGCGGTCACGCACGGCTCCGGCGGATCGTCACGGTCACGTCCCGCACCGACTGGACCAGCGGCGCGTGCGGCTTGTGCACGGTTATCTCGACCTCGCGCACGGCCTCGTGGGCGGACAGGCATGTGGCGGCCAGGCGGTCGGCCAGCGTCTCGATCAGCGCGACCGGCTCTCCGGATACGACCGCCGCCAACTGGCCGGCCACCGCCCCGTAGTCGACGGTCAGCGAGAGGTCATCGGTCGCCGCGGCCTGCCGGGTGTCCACCCAGAGCACCGCATCCACCACGAACTCCTGGCCGTCGCGGCGCTCGTGATCGAGCACGCCGTGCCGGCCGAACGCGCGCAGGCCCAGCAGGCTGATCCGGTCCTCAGCCGCCCCGTCCATGCCGCTCATCACGCGGTTCCCGCCGTACGGGCCGGGCCGGCCGCTCCGGCACCGTTGGCCGGTCCGGCCGCCGGGACGGCCAGCCCAGAAGCCGCCGTCCAGCGGGCGGCAACCCGGACGGCATCGGCGTTCGCAGCGACGGCGTGCACTCGCACACACCACGCGCCGGCGGCCGCCACGAGCGCGGACACGGCGACCGTCGCCTCGTCCCGCTCGTCGGCCCGACGCGGCTCGCCGCCGGCGTCCCGTAGCAGCGAGCCGAGGAAGCTCTTGCGCGAAGCGCCGACGAGTACCGGGAACGGACGGTCGCCGCCGAGCCTGGCGATCTCGCCGAGACTGGTCAGCAGGGCCCAGTTGTGCCCGTGCAGCTTGGCGAACCCGATGCCCGGGTCAACGATGACCGCTGCTGGGTCGACCCCGGCCGCTACGACCGCGTCTACGCGCTGCCTGAGTTCCGCGCCGACCTCACGTACCACGTCGTCATACACCGCCCGCTCCTGCATATCGCGGCCGTATCCGCGCCAGTGCGTGACCACGTACGGCACGCCGGCCTCGGCGACCAATCGGGGCATCCGGGGGTCGGCCAGGCCCCCGCTGACGTCGTTCACCATCCGGGCGCCGGCGCCGAGGGCGGCCTCGGCCACGCCGGCCCGCATGGTGTCCACGCTGACCGCAGCCCCGGCGGCGGCGAGCTCGGAGATCACCGGGCTGATCCGACGCAATTCCTCCGCCTCGTCCACCCGCTGCGCCCCGGGCCGGGTGGACTCGCCGCCGACGTCGACGATGTCCGCGCCCTCGGCGGCGAGGCTGAGGCCATGGGCCACGGCCGCGACCGGATCGAGCCACCTGCCGCCGTCGGAGAACGAATCCGGGGTCACGTTGACGATGCCCATGACCAGGCACCGGCCCGGCGCGGGCAGGCCCGGAAGAATGGTCATGGTCGTCAATCTACGGGCTGCCGGGCCGTGCCGGGCCGCCGCCCGCGGTGCGGAGCGACCGGCCTGGCTACTCGTGGAATGCGGCGCGCACGCGCCGCCTGACTCTGCCGAGGCCGAGCCTGCGTGCGGCCTGCCGCGCGATCCGGCGCACCTCCACCGTGGGCCAGACGACGAAGGCCTCTGCCTCGAGCGCGGCCAGGCCGATCCTCGGGATGTCTCTGGTGCCGGTGTAGACGACGAACCGCGGCACCCACTCGGGGCAGAATTTCGCGTTGAACTTGTACAGCGACTCGATCTGGAACCACCGCGACGCGACCAGCAGCAGTCCCCGCCAGGCCCGCAGCACCGGCCCGGCCCCGATCCGCTCGCCGCGTTCCAGGGCCGCGCGGAACATGGCGAAGTTCAGCGAGATGCGCTTCACGCCGAGATCGGGCGCGCGCTTGATCGCCTCCACGATGAGGAAGTCGTTCAGGCCCGGCTGGGCGGCGCGGTCCCGGCGCATCAGGTCCAGCGAGAGGCCGTCCGACCCCCAGGGCACGAAGTGCAGGATCGCGCGCAGCACGCCGTCTTCGGTGGCCGTGGCGATCACGCAGTCGTCGTCGCCCACGCCGCCGACGCGGCCAAGCGCCATCGAGAAGCCGCGCTCGGTCGGGTTCCCCCGCCAGGAGTCGGCCTGCCGGTTCAGCCGGTCGATCTCCTCCCGGGGGACGTCGCCGATCCGGCGGACCTCGGCCACGTAGCCGTGCTTGCACACCCGGGTCACCATTTGCCTGACGTTCCGCATGGACCGGCCCTGCAGGGTGAAGTCGGCCACGTTGACGATGGCCTCGTCGCCGAGTTCCAGCGCGGTCAGCCCGTCGCCCTCGCGGCACCAGGTTTCGGCGCCAAGCTCGCTGCACCCCAGGACCGCGGGAACCCACGCGTGCCGCGCCGCCTCGTCGAGGAATGCGCTGATCGCGCCCGGCCACGCCTCGGGATCGCCGATCGGGTCGCCGCTGGCCAGCATGACCCCGGACTGGACCCGGTAGCCGATGCAGGACTTGCCGGTGGGCGACCAGATGATGCTCTTGTCGGTGCGCAACGTGAAATAGCCGAGCGAGTCCCGCTCCCCGTACTTGTCCAGAAGCTCGCGGATGCGGGCCGCGTCCTGCGCGCCGAGTCTGCCCTCGCGCCGCGCCGGGCGCAGGAACAGGAACCCGGCGACGATGACGGTGAGCAGCCCGAGGCCGCCCATCACAACGCCGAACAGGTCCGCTCGCGTCTCGGTGACGAAGTGCACCGGCCCGTTGAAGCCGACCAGGTTGTAGATCGCTGACTGCAGGCGCTCGGCCGGCGTGTAGTCGGCCTGCAGGCCGCCGCCGACCGAAATGTAAGCGAAGCCGATGATGATGTCGGCCACGGCGAGGCCGAAGAACGCCCACACCGCGCGCCAGCGGGTCCGCGGGTCACCGGTCGCGTAAAACTCGCTGCGGTAGATCCACAGCAGGACCAGCAGAATCGCGGCGCCGGCCACGGCTACGAAGTGGTCTCCATCTGGCAGCGAGGCATGCGCGATCGCCCTGACGGCGTGCACGATCACACTGAAGGCGAGCAGCAGCATCACGCCCTGCCAGGCACGCTTCTTCCGCCTGCGCAGGGCGTGCGCGAGCATCAGCAGCAGCATCCCGACGATGACGTCGGCAACCCGGGGGAACAGGCTCAGCACGCCCGGCGCGACCTCGTTGAGCTTGTGCAGGGAATGCTTGAGGTGGTTGTAGACCGGCCCGCTGCGCAGGCCCTCGACGATGTAGGCGAGGCCCACCAGCAGCGACAGCAGCGCCGCGGTGACCGGCACCCAGCGGCGCTGGTGCCTGCGGTCCGGCTGGCGGCCGGCCAGCAGGCGATCGAGCGGCGCTGCCGCCCGCGGGGCGCTGCCCTGCGCCCCATCATCGCTTCGTGGCTCGTCCTGCCCTGGCTCGCTGCGCTCAGTCATCTCGGACATCTGCATCGAGCCCCGGATCACGGGGCACCAGGGTAGTCATGGCCGGCACGCAACGCGGGCAAACCCGTGAACACCACGGCTAGCCTCTTCCTGAGCGGTCTGCTTCGCCGCCCGGAGGGCGATAAGGCAGTCGCGTCCGTTGATCGTACGTCTGATTCAGCCATATTTAAGACGCTCCCGGCGTCGGATCGGTTCTGCTTTCGCTGAGGAAATGCTCAGCGACGCCCAAGCAGCAAACTCATAGCTTCGGCGCGAGTTCGGTCGGAGTCAAGGAACATGCCGCGCACGGCAGATGTCACCGTCTTGGCTCCGGGCTTCCGCACGCCGCGCATGGACATGCACAGGTGCTCGGCCTCTATTACTACGATAACGCCGCGCGGCTCGAGCACGTTCATGAGTGCGTCAGCGATCTGGCTGGTCATTCTCTCCTGGACCTGCGGCCGCCTCGCGTACAGGTCCACCAGCCTGGCCAGCTTGGACAGACCGGTGATCTGCCCTTTGTCGCTCGGTATGTACCCCACGTGAGCGACCCCGAAAAACGGGGTCAGGTGATGCTCGCAGGTGCTGTACAGCTCAATGTCCTTTACCAGGACCATCTCGTCATGGTCGGCATCGAACACCGTGGTGAGCACGTCCTCGGGCCGTCCCCGCAGCCCGGCGAACTGTTCCGCGTAGGCCCTGGCGACACGCGCCGGGGTGTGGCGCAGGCCGTCCCGGTCCGGGTCGTCACCGATGGCCAGCAGGATCTCGCGCACCGCGCGCTCGATGCGGTCCTGGTCGATCGCTGGCGAGTCCTGCTCGCTCAATGGATGAACCCTTTCATCCGGCCGTCTCGCACCGGGTACACGGCAGTCAAGGGGAGGATGAAGGGGTTCAGGAGCCGGCCGGGCCACCGGCGGAACCATCCGCCGGGGGGCTTCCCGGCGCGCCGTTCTCCGGGCCCTGCGGTGAGCCGTAGCCCTGCGGCGGAGCGTATCCGCCAGACCCGGCCGGGCCCAGGGCCTGGCTGGGCCCCTCCGGCCCGCCGACGCCCAGAGCCTGCCCGTTCCCGCTGCCGGGCTGCTCGGGGGCGTCCGGCGCCGCGGTAAGAGCCATCTCCTTGGGCGTCAGGACCGGCGGCCGGTCAGACGGCAGGCGCTTGCCGTAGCCGGTGTAGGAGCCGCGGCTCGGCCGCTGCCGGATCGGGCTGAAGATCTGGAGCACCTGATCCCTGGACAGGGTCTCGTGCTCTATCAGCTGCAGCACCAGGTTATCGAGCACGTCACGGTACTGGACCAGGATCTCCCAGGCTTCGTCGTGCGCCGACTCGATCAGCCTGCGGACCTCCTCGTCGATCGCGGACGCGATCTCCTCGGAGTAGTCCCTGCTGTGCGACATCTCGCGGCCCAGGAACGGCTCGCCATCGCCGCTGCCGAACTTGCGTGCGCCGAGCCGTTCACTCATCCCGTACTCGGTGATCATGCCACGGGCGATCTGGCTGGCCTTCTCGATGTCGTTGGCGGCGCCGGTGGTCGGCTCGTGGAACACCAGCTCCTCGGCCGTACGGCCGCCAAGCAGCATGGCCAGTTGGTCCATCATCTCGGCCCGGCTGACCAGGAACTTGTCCTCGACAGGGGCCGAAGCGGTGTAGCCGAGCGCCCGCCCACGCGGGATGATCGTGATCTTGTGCACCGGATCGGCGTTCGGCAGCGCGTGCCCGACCAGCGCGTGGCCGCCCTCGTGGTAGGCGATGATCTTCCGCTCGTTCTCGGACAGGAGCACGCTCTTGCGCTTGGGGCCGGCCGTGACCCGGTCGATCGCCTCCTCCAGCGAGGCCATCGTGATCTGGGTGGCGTTCCACCGGGCGGTGAGCAGGGCGCCCTCGTTGATCACGTTGGCCAGGTCGGCGCCGGTGAACCCGGGCGTCCGGCGCGCGATCATGTCGAGCTCAACGTCGGGAGCGAACGGCTTGCCGCGCGCGTGCACCCGCAGGATGCCCTTGCGCCCGGCGAGGTCGGGCTGGGCGACCACGATCTGGCGGTCGAACCGGCCCGGGCGCAGCAGCGCCGGGTCCAGGATGTCCGGCCGGTTCGTGGCCGCGATCACGATCACGCCGCCCTTAGTGTCGAAGCCGTCGAGCTCCACCAGCAGCTGGTTGAGCGTCTGCTCCCGCTCGTCGTGGCCGCCACCGAAGCCGGCCCCGCGGTGCCTGCCGACCGCGTCGATCTCGTCCACGAACACGATCGCCGGCGCGTTGGCCTTGGCCTGCTCGAACAGGTCGCGGACCCGGGAGGCGCCGACGCCGACGAACATCTCGACGAAGTCTGATCCGGAGATCGAGTAGAACGGCACCCCGGCCTCGCCGGCCACGGCCCGGGCCAGCAGGGTCTTGCCGGTGCCCGGCGGGCCGTACAGCAGCACGCCCTTGGGGATCTTGGCGCCGATCGACTGGAACTTGCCCGGGCTCTGCAGGAACTCCTTGATCTCCTGCAGCTCCTCGATCGCCTCATCGGCGCCGGCCACGTCGGCGAACGTGGTCTTCGGCGTGTCCTTGGTAATGAGCTTGGCCTTGGACTTCCCGAAGTTCATCACCCGGGATCCGCCGCCCTGCATCTGATTCATGATGAACAGGAAGAACAGGATGATGATGATGAACGGCAGCCAGTCAAAGATCACGTCGAAGATCGAGCTGCCCTTGGGCGCCTGGACGCTGTAGCCGCCGGGCAGGTTGCCCTTCCCGGCCTGCTGCTGCAGGGTGGTGGCCAGCTGCTGGCCCTGGTTGCCCACCCAGGACGCCTGCAGCGGCTGGCTTCCATTCTTCGGCGTGATCTGGATCGTCTGGCTGGAGTCAATCAGCAGGGCAGACTTGACCTGCCCCTTCTCGATCATGCTGACGACTGTCGAGGTGTCGGCCGCCTTGTATGAGGTGCCGGAGCTCGCATAGCGGTACAGGAAGAAAAACAGCAGCAAGACAACGAGGACGGCTACAAACGGCCCGCGGAAATAGCGCTTCACATCCATCGATGAACGGCCGCGCCGCTAGCGGGCCGACCCCTCCTGACGAGCCTCAGGTCCCGCCGACCTCCGGCAGGACTGCCTTGCGTACCAGCGCCCACGCGCAGCTTTCCTTTCTGCCCGCCTGATTGACGGCAATAATCGACGGTACACCGCGCCGGCCCGTGCTGACACGCAGGAGCCACGTTCTCCAGGCCCGGGCTACGCAAGGTTCCCTACCCCCGTGAACGTATTTCATCTCACCGTCTGTTCCCAGCGAGTTCCCCGCCGTCCCGGTCCCAGGTTGATTTCCGGTGTTTCACTGCCCGCCGTAGACGTGCGACGCCAGGGTCCCGATGAACGGCAGGTTGCGATAGCGCTCGGCGTAGTCGAGCCCGTAGCCGATCACGAACGCGTTGCCGATGTCGAAGCCCGTGTACGCCACGTCGACTTCCACCCGCGCGGCACCGGGTTTGCGCAGCAGGGCACACACCTTCAGCGACGCAGGGCCGCGCGACTGCAGATTCCGGACCAGCCAGGACAAGGTCAGGCCGGAGTCGATGATGTCCTCGACGATCAGCACGTGGCAGTCGGTGATGTCGGCGTCGAGGTCCTTGAGGATGCGCACCACACCGGACGACTTCGTGCCGGAGCCGTATGAGGACACCGCCATCCAGTCCATCTGGACCGGGAGCCGCATGGCGCGGGCCAGATCGGCCATCACCATGACCGCGCCCTTCAGCACGCCAACGAGCAGTAGTTCGCGATCGGCGTAATCCGCGTCGATCTGTTCCGCAAGCTCCGCGATGCGCTGCTGCAGCTGTTCCGCGGTGATGAGCACGTCCTCGAGGTCGGCGCCCATGTCATTCGCGTCCAACTGCGCCCTCCACATCGTCGCCCGAGCCGAACTGCAGCTTGCCATACCGGCGCCAAGCGCGGACACCGCCCGGCAGGTCAGTCCAGCGCTGGCCGCGCCAGCCGGTCACCAGGGCCTCGAGCCCGGCGACGTGGCGCGCGCTCAGCCCTCCCGGCGGGCACCCCGCGGCCATGGCCTCGTTCCTGAGCACCCGTGACCTGATCGCCTCCGGCAGCGCGGCCAGAGCATCCAGCGGAAGCGAGTGGCCAGAGCCGGGAGGAGCTATGCGTTCCAGCTCGCTCTCCGCGAGTGCGTCAAGGAAATCGGCGTCAGCGCGCAACAGCCGGGCACTGCGGGCCAGTGCTTCGGCCACGCCGGGACCGAGCTCCGCCTCGAGCACCGGGAGCAGCCGGTGCCGGACCCGGGCGCGGGCAAAGCCGGGGTCGGCGTTCTGCGGGTCATCCCATGGCTCGAGGTCCTGCGCGGCGCAGGCGGCCCTGGTCGTGGCCCGGCTGATCCGCAGCAGCGGGCGCAGGAAGGGGCCGGTTCGCTCCGGCATCCCGGCCAGCGAACGGGCGCCGGAGCCACGCGCCAAGCCCAGGAGCACCGTCTCCGCCTGGTCGTCCACCGTGTGGCCGAGCAGTACCGCCGCGGCATCGCACGCGCTGGCGGCCCGGTGCAGGGCCGCGTACCTGGCCTCCCGCGCCGCCGCCTCGGGACCGGGGTAGCCGGGGGCGCCAGCGCGGGCCACGGCCGCGGTGACGCTGTCCACTGGCTGCAGGCCCATGCCCGTCAGGGCCTTCGCCGTCCTCCGCGCCTGCTCATCCGATCCGTCCTGCAGCCCGTGGTCCACGGTGACGCCACCGCCACGCAGCCCGAGCCTGGACGCCTCGAACGCCAGCGCCGAGGCCAGGGCCAGCGAGTCCGCCCCGCCGGAGCAGGCCGCGAGCACCAGGTCACCGGGCGCCAGGCCGGCCCCGGACAGGCAGCGGCGCACGGCGAGGCGAACCTGGGCGACCGCGGGGTGGGGGCCCATCCGGGGTCACTCCGCTCAGCCAGCAGCTGCGGCGCTGCCGTTCGCCTCGTGGCCGCCGCTGCCGCCGACCCGGTCCAGCCAGGCCTGCGGGCTGACGATCTCGTCCTTGGTGGGGAGCGTCTCCGGGGAGGTCCAGACCTTGTTGAACACTTCCATCCCGGCCTCGTCAACGACCGCCTTGACGAACTTCGACCCCTGCTCGTACTGCTTCATCTTCAGGTCGATGCCGAGGACCCGGCGGATCGCCTGCTCGATCCGGCCGGCGCTGACCCGGCGGGCCGAGAACTTGGCCCTGATCTCGGCCACCGAGGGCACCACCTTGGGGCCGACCGCGTCCATCACGTAGTCGCCGTGCCCCTCGACCAGCGTCATCACGGACGTCAGCCGGTCCAGGATCTCGCGCTGGCGCGGGGTCTGGATCGCCTCGATCAGGCTCTCCCCGCCGCCGCGGACCGCGCCGGCCACCGCGTCCGCCGCCGACCTCACCCGGTCCAGGATCGAAGCCGGGTCCAGGTCCGAGGCCAGCAGGAACTCGGTCATCTGCTCCTGCACGTAGGGGCGCAGCCAGGGCACGGAGGTGAACTGGGTCCGGTGCGTCTCCTCGTGCAGGCAGACCCAGCGCCGGAAGTCGTGCGGGTCGACCCCGAGTTCGCGCTCCACCATGACGATGTTCGGCGCGACCAGGGTCAGCCTGCCCGCCGGGGCCTCAGACGCGCCGGACTCCGGCGCATCCGGGTCGGGCGGCAGGAACAGCTCATACTGGCCGAGTACCCGGCCAGCCAGGTAGGCGAGGATCAGCCCGGCCTGCATGCCGGTGACCCGCGAGCCGACCGCGGTGATCACCGACCCGGCAGGCGGCGCCGAGCCGCGCTGCTGCATGTGCTCGACCAGCGGGTCGAGCACCACACGGAACCCGTCGACGTTGGCCCGGATCCACCCGGGCCGGTCCACGACCGCGATCTTGCCGCCGTCGCCCGAGCCGGGCAGCCCGGTGAGCTCATGGACCGGCTCTTGCACGGCGGCCGCCAGGCTGCGGAGCTCGGCGACCACCTTTCTGGCCTCGGCCATGCTGACGGCGGGCCCCGGCCGAGCCCACCTCACACCGGTCGAGGTGGCGACGTTCCAGTCAATCATCTGAGAGCTGCTCACCCTCCCACCGTACGTGGGCCAGTGAGATGGCTCACGCCGGGGCGAGCGCTCAGCCGCAGCCGCAGCCCGCCAGGGCCGTGGCGAGCCTGGTCAGATCGGACGCCCCGGCGTCCAGGCCGCTGCTGCTCAGCCGGTCGGCCATGAACGCGAACGCGAACAGCTGACCGTCTCTGGCCTGCGCGATCCCGGCCAGCGACACCACAGTCGACAGGTTCCCGGTCTTGGCCCGCACCACGCCGAGCCCGGCCTGGCCCACGTCGGGGAAGACGCTGCCGCCCGGGGCCAGCGTGCCGGAGAACCCCGCCACCGGCAGGCCGGTGATGACGGGCCGCAGGCCGGGCCGGCTCGCCGCGGCGGCGAGCCGGATCAGCTGGACCTCGGCGTTGGGCGCGATCCGGTCCCTCGGCGACAGCCCGCTGCCGTCGACCAGCCGGATCATGCCGCTGACGCCGAGCTTGCGCAGCACCGCGGTCTCGGCGGCGGCCGCGCCGCTGAACGAGGCGGGCCGCCCGGTGGCGATCGCGACCTGCCTGGCCAGGTTCTCCGCGATCACGTTGTTGCTCTGGCTGAGCATCCAGTAGACGATCTCGGCCAGCGGCGGCGACTTCACCGCGGCGATGGCCGCCGCCCCGTGCGGCGCGGCCGTCTGGGTCACCGCCCCGCGCACCCGGATCCCGTCTCCGGCCAGGAAGCCGGCGAAGGACTGCGCGGCCCCGGCCGCCGGGGCGAACGTGCGGGGCCGGAAGTTCTCGCCGTCGTTGGCGTCCTGCGGGGCGCCGCTCGCGGTGAGCCTGCCCTGGTCCACCTCGAGCGAGGAGATCGGGGTGACGTTGCCGGTGGTGACGTAGCCGTGCGGCCACCCGGGCGCCAGCACCGGGCCGTTGAACAGCGACGTGTCGTAGCCCAGCCGCACCGCGCGGACGCCCCTGGCCCGCAGTTCCCGCGCCGTCTGCGCGGCGAGCGTCGCCAGCGCGGCGGACTGGGGGTAGTTCGAGGCGGGTGGGTGCCCGGCGGCCAGCGTGGGATCGCCGCCGCCGACAAGGACGATCGAGGACGCGGAGGAGCCGGCCACCACCCTGGTGGTGAACCTGGCGGCCGGCCCCAGCACGTCGAGCGCGGCGACCGCGACCGCGAGCTTGGCGGTGGAGGCGGGGGCAAAGCCCGAGCTTGCGTTGCGGGAAAGCAGCACCTGGCCGGAGGACAGGTCGTCGACCACCGCGCCGACGTGCTTTCCGAGCGTGGCCAGCCCGAGCACCGGGGAGAGCGCGGCTTCGACGCCCGCCGCGGTCGCTACCTGCTCGGAATAGCCGGAATGGCCGGTCTGCACCGATCCGGCCGGGCCGTCAGCCGGGTCCGCAACCGGAGCGAGCACCGAGCCGGCCCCGGCGAGGGTGTGGCTGGCCACGGTGGGCAGCCGCCACAGCGCCAGCCGCGGCGGAAGCATGCGCACCACCGCGACGCCTGCGCCGAGCGTGAACACGATGAGCAGGGCCAGCAACGCCGTGGCGGCACGGCGGAACCGACGCACCGGTTGCCTCCTCTCGAAAATGCTGGATCCCGCCCGACACCGGCCTACCCAGACCGGGTAGACATCGAAGCACGGAGTCAATCATCCACGTGGCCGGGAGGTGGAGTCGTGAACTTCGATGCGACCATCGAAATACCTGAGGGCCAGCGGGATAGACGACTGCCGCAAGCGCCTCGCCGACTCCGAAGGCGGGCATCCCTGAGAATCGCCCGAGTGTTGCCTCAAGGGGTGCAAGTCGCGTCCTGGTGATCTATGGGCGACACTGAGTAGTAACTCCTGGAAGCGCGCGAGGAGGTGCCGTGGAGAACGCCGAGGACATGCTGCGGCGGGCGCCGCTGTTCGAGGCCCTTGACGATGAGGGGACGAAGGCGCTCCGGGCCGGGGTGACCGAAGTCGCGCTGGCCAGGGGCGAGCGGCTGTTCGACGAGGGCGAGACGGGCGACGCGCTTTACGTCGTGCTCGATGGCAAGGTCAAGCTGACCAGGACGTCGGCGGACGGCAGAGAGAACCTGATCAGCCTGATCGGGCCGGGTGAGATGTTCGGCGAGCTCTCGCTGTTCGACCCGCGGCCGCGCACGATGAGCGCATCCGCCGTCACCGATGTCCAGCTCGCCGCCCTGGCCCACGACGACCTGCGGAAATGGCTCACCGGACGGCCTGACGTGGCCATGCACCTGCTCGCGGCGCTGGCCCGGAGACTGCGGCGCACCAACGAGGTCATGTCCGACCTGGTCTTCACCGACGTGCCCGGCCGGGTTGCGAAGGCCCTGCTCGACCTGGCGGCGCGATTCGGCACCCGGCAGGAGGACGGCCTGCAGGTCAATCACGACCTGACTCAGGAGGAACTAGCCCAGCTGGTCGGGGCCTCACGCGAGACGGTCAACAAGGCGCTCGCCGACTTCGTCGCCCGCGGCTGGATCCAGCTGCACCCCAAGTCGGTGCTGCTCATCGACCCGGAGCGGATGCGGAGGCGGGCCAGGTAAGGGCGGGCAGGGGCGGGTCAAGGGCGGGCAGGGCGGGTCAAGGGCGGGCAGGGCGGGTCAAGGGCGGGCAGGGCGGGTCAACTAATTAGGCAGCCGCATGCCGGGCGGCAGCGCGCCGCGCTCGGCCAGGTAAGCGAGCTGCGCCCGCACCGACCACTCCGCGAACGGCCACAGCGCCTGGTCGACGTCCACGTACACCCTGGCCACGATGTCGGCCAGGGTCCGGCACCCGGCGGCGAGCGCGGTCTCGATCTCGGCGAGCCGCTCCGCCCGGTGCGCGATGTAGTAATCCAGGGTCTGCGCGGGCTCGCTGAGCAGCGGCCCGTGCCCGGGCAGCAACACCCGCAGGCCGGGATCGTCGGCCAGGGCCCGCAGCCGGCCAAGGGACCGCAGGTAGTCGCCCAGGTTCCCGTCGCTAGCGATCACGGTGGTGCCGCGGCCGAGCACGGTGTCCCCGGTCAGCACCGCGCCGTCCGCCTCCAGCAGCAGGCTCACCGAGTCGTCCGTGTGCCCCGGGGTCTCGATCACCCGCAGCAGCTCCGTGCCGCCGGCCCGCACCGTGTCCCCGGGGCCGAGCGCGGCGCTCGCCCCGACGCGGTGCTCGGGGTCGACCGCCAGGACCGGGGCCCCGGTGAGCTCGGCGAGCCGCCGCGCCCCGCCGGAGTGGTCCACGTGGCGGTGGGTGAGCACGATCGTCTCGATGCGCTGGCCCGCGCCGGCCGCGGTTGCCCGGACCCGGTTCAGGTGGCCCTCGTCGTCCGCGGGGCCGGGGTCCACGACGATGACCGCCTCAGCACCAGGCTCGGCGATCAGCCAGGTGTTGGTCCCGTCCAGCGTCATCAGGGACGGATTAGGGGCCAGAACGCAACGTGCGCGGGTGGTTCCGGATCCGTCGGGGCTGGTCGCCTGCGGTTCACCTCCCTGCGGCTCGGTCACAGCGGGTACTCCAGGTCAGCGGGGATGGTGAGCCAGGCCGCGCCCTCGGCCAGGCTCGCCTCCGGCAGCACCGGCCTGACCTTGCGCGGCCGCAGGGCCGCTGCCACGTCGCCGCACGCCGCGAGCTCGGCCAGGCTCACCGCGGTCGGCGGCCACAGCAGAATCTCCCTGCGGCGCCCCATCGCGATCGCGTCGGCCGGGCTGACCCAGGCCACCTCGGCCGCCTCGCCGCCGACGTCCCTGGTGCGCTGCTGCGCCGACAGCGCGGCGGCGAAGAACCTGGCGTCAAAGCGGCGCTCCTCGATGACCGGCGTGATCCACCGGGACCAGGGCCTGAGCAGGTCGGACCGGAGCACCAGGCCGCGCCGGGCGAGCAGCTCGGCCAGCGAGAGCGAGCGGTCGAGCAGCGCCAGGCGGTCGTCCTCCCAGTCCGCTCCGGTCGTGTCGGCCACCACCGAGTCGGCGGACGGCCCGGCCAGGAGTACCCCGGACTCCTCGAACGTCTCCCGTACCGCGGCGCATACCAGGGCGCGGGCCAGTTGCGGCGGGGCGTCGAAAATCTGGCCCCACTCCCTGGGCTGGGGCCCGGTCCAGGCCACCTGCTCATCGGCGTCCCTGGTGTCGACCGAACCGCCGGGGAACACGTAGGCGCCGGGAGCGAACGCCATGGAGGACTTGCGGCGCAGCATGTACACCTCGAGGCCCCCGCCGCCGTCCGGGCCCCCGCCGCCGTCCGGGCCGCCGGCAGCGGCGGGCCGCAGCAGCATCACGGTCGCCGCGTCACGCGGCTGCGCGGGGGGCTGCTTCCCGGCGAGGACGTCGAGGGCCCGCTGGCCGAGCTGGCCGCCGATCCTGATCGGCCCCCGGCTAATCCCGGACCTCTGCGATCAGCTCGACCTCGACGGGGGCGTCGAGCGGGAGGACCGCCATCCCGACCGCGCTTCGCGCGTGCCGCCCAGCCTCGCCGAACACCTCGATCAGCAGCTCGCTGGCGCCGTTGATCACCTGGGCCTGCTCCGTGAAGTGCACGTCGCTGGCCACGAAGCCGGTCACCTTGACGATGCGCACGATCGCATCAAGCCCGCCGGTCACGGTCGTCACGGCGGCCAGCGCGTTCAGGGCGCAGGTCCGGGCCAGGGCGGCGGCTTCGGCGGTGCCGACGTCGGCGCCGACCTTGCCGCTGGCCAGCAGCTTCCCGTCGACGACCGGCAGCTGCCCGGCCGTGTACACGTAGCTGCCGGTGCGCACCGCCGGCACGTACGCGGCGAGCGGGGGCGTCACCTTCGGCAGCGTGAGCCCGAGCGCGGCAAGCCTTTCCCCGGGCGTGCGGTCGCCCTGCTCCGGGCTCACGACCGCTCCCGCTTCATGTAGGCAACGAGCTGCTCGGAGTTCGGCCCGGGAACGACCGCCACGAGCTCCCAGCCGTCGTCACCCCAGTTGTCCAGGATTTCCTTGGTCGCGTGCACAAGCAGCGGAACCGTTACGTACTCCCACTTCGCCATACGGGAACGATAGCGGGGAGACGCTGGCTTCCGTGCGCCTCCCCACTGTCCCAGGCGGCTGACCGCCGCCGCGCGCTACGTGCCCGCGGAGTCGCCGCGCCCGGCCTGCCCTTCCGCGGCCTTGCCGCCATTCGCGGCCCGTGCGTCCGAGGCGTGGCCGTCGGGCGAGATCGTGGTGGCCTCGGGTGCGGCGTCGGTAGCCACCTTGTCCAGGCCGGTGTCGGCCCCGGGCAGCTCCGGAATCGCCGGCACCTCCGGGATCTCGACCGGCGCTCCGCCCTCGATCTCGGCCTCTGCCTGTTCCACGTCCTCGCCGCCGAAGTCGGCCATCGAGGCCGAGTCCGCGGCTGACCTCTGCCCGCCTCCAGGCGTCGTGGGAGTGAACTTGTCGAAGAACCGGAGCAGCTCGACCGGAACCGGCATCACCAGCGTGCTGTTGCGCTCGGCCGCGACCTCGACCACGGTCTGCAGCAGCCGCAGCTGCAGCGCGGCGGGGTCACGCGCCATGACGTTGGCCGCCGCGGCCAGGCGCTTGGAGGCCTGGTACTCACCGTCGGCCGTGATGATCCGCGCGCGCCGTTCCCGCTCCGCTTCGGCCTGCCGTGACATCGACCGCTTCATGCCCTCGGGGAGCGAGACGTCCTTGATCTCCACCCGCTCGACGCGGATCCCCCACGGGCCCTCGGTGGGCTCGTCGATGATCCGGCGCAGTTCCCGGTTCACGCTGTCCCGCTCGGCGAGCAGCTGGTCCATCTCGGACTGGCCGATGATCGAGCGCAGCGAGGTCTGGGCCTGCTGGGAGATCGCGAACATGTAGTTCTGCACGTTGATCGTGGCCTTGATCGGGTCCACCACCCGGAAGTAGACCACCGCATCCACCCGGACGCTGACGTTGTCCCTGGTGATGCCCTCCTGCGCGGGAACCGCCATCGCGATGATCTGCATGTTGACCTTCTGCATCCGGTCGCCGAACGGCCGGATGATGGTCAGCCCCGGGCCGCGGGTTCCGGGCAGTACCCGCCCGAACCTGAAAATGATGCCCTGCTCGTACTGCTGGACGACCTTCAGCATGCGCCCGGCGCCAACAAGCGCGCCGAGGACGATTACCACGAGGATAATGACTATGGCGGCAACCATCACCTACACCTCTTTTCCGGTCACGGTTACGCCCCTACTTTCGTCCCAGCCTAGTGCTATTTCAGCGGGGCGCCAGAGACCGTGCGGCGTGCGCGGCCTGACACTATGGTGCCGGGAGATACCAGCGGGACGTTAGGGATAACGACACGGGCCGCCGGGGGGTTCACGGTGCTCCGGCCCGGATAGCCTCCAAAGGGTGAGCACAAGGGACACAGACTGGGAAGGCGTGCGGCTGCACGTCGTGACCGGGAAGGGCGGGGCCGGCAAGACCACCGTCGCCAGCGCCCTGGCGCTCGCGCTCGCGTCCGGCGGGAAGCGGGTGCTGTTGATCGAGGTGGAGGGCCGGCAGGGGATCGCTCAGGTTTTCGACTGCCCGCCGCTCCCCTACGAGGAGCGCAAGATAGCGGTAGCCCCGGCCACCGACACCCAGCCCGGCGGTGACGTGAACGCGCTGGTCGCGGACCCGGAGTCGGCGCTGCTCGAGTACCTCGAGATGTTCTACAACCTCCGGCACGCGGGCAAGGCGCTGACCAGGCTCGGCGTGATGGACTTCGCGACCACGATCGCCCCGGGGCTGCGCGACGTGCTGCTGACCGGGAAGGCGGCCGAGGCCGTCCGCAGGAAGAAGTCGGGCAGGCTCGTGTACGACGCGGTCGTGATGGACGCGCCGCCGACCGGGCGGATCGGCCGGTTCCTCAACGTCACCTCCGAGGTGTCCGGGCTGGCCCGGGTGGGCCCGATCCGCAATCACGCCGACACCGTGCAGAAGGTGATCCACTCCCCGGAGACCGCGGTGCACTTCGTCACCACGCTGGAGGAGATGCCGGTGCAGGAGGTCCTGGACGGCATCACCGAGCTGCGCGAGCTGCCCGGCGGCGGGATCCAGGTCGGAGGCATCCTGATCAACATGGTCCGGCCGATGGCACTGCCGCTGGCCCAGCTCGAGAAGGTGGCGGCCGGGTCGGTCGACGAGCACGAGCTCGCGATCGGCCTCAAGGCCGCCGGCCTCGACGACAGCGTGCGCCTCGCCGGGGACCTCGCAGCCGAGCTGACCGAGCACGCGGTGGCGGCCGTCGGCCAGGAGCAGCGGCGGCGCAGGCTGGCCGAGGCCGGCCAGCCGCGCTACGACCTGCCCATGATCACCGACGGCATCGACCTGGGCGGGCTGTACCGGCTGGCCACCGCGCTCCGCGAGCAGGGAGCAGCCTGATGAGCAAGGCCAGCCCCCCGCATCTCGATGTCGACCGGCTCATCGATGACCGGCGCACCCGCGTCATCGTCTGCTGCGGTTCCGGCGGAGTCGGCAAGACCACGACGGCCGCCGCCATCGGCCTCCGCGCTGCCGAACGGGGCAGGAACGTAGTCGTGCTCACCGTCGACCCGGCGCGCAGGCTGGCCCAGTCGATGGGGCTGTCCCGGCTGGATAACACCCCCCGCCCGGTCCCGTTTCCGGACCGGGTTCCCGCGGGCGTCACCGTTCAAGACACTGATCCTGATGGGTCTGGCGGCGGCAGTCTGCACGCGATGATGCTGGACATGAAGCGGACCTTCGACGAAATCGTCGAGGCGCACGCGGACCCGGATCGCGCGGCCCAGATCCTGGCGAACCCGTTCTACCAGTCGCTGTCGTCCGGGTTCTCCGGGACGCAGGAGTACATGGCGATGGAGAAGCTCGGCCAGCTGCGCCGGGCAGAGGAGTGGGACCTGATCGTCGTGGACACCCCGCCGAGCCGGTCCGCGCTCGACTTCCTCGACGCGCCGCAGCGGCTTGGCAGGTTCCTCGACGGCCGGCTCATCCGGCTGCTCGTGGTCCCGGCGAAGGTGGGCGGCCGCGCGTACGTGAAGGTCCTGAACGCCGGCTTCGGCATGGTCACCGGGGTGCTGACCAAGGTGCTCGGCGCCCAGGTCCTCAAGGACGTGCAGACGTTCGTTTCCGCCCTGGACACGATGTTCGGCGGGTTCCGCGAGCGGGCCGACTACACCTACCGGCTGCTGCGCGCCCCGGGCACTGCGTTCCTGGTGATCGCGGCGCCGGAGCCGGACGCGCTGCGCGAGGCCTCGTACTTTGTCGAGCGCCTGGCCGAGGAGGGCATGCCCCTGGCCGGCCTGGTCCTCAACCGGGTGCACCGCTCGCCGGCCGCTCGCCTGTCGGCGGCACGCAGCCTCGCGGCGTCCGAGACCCTGCAGGCCTCGGGCGGTGAGGACGGCGGCTCGCACGCGCTTACGGTGGCCGCACTGCGGCTGCACGCCGAGCGGATGCAGCAGTCAGCGATTGAGCACCGGGTGGCCGAGCATTTCACCTCGGCCCACCCGCACGTGCCGGTGGCCGAGGTCCCGGCCCAGCCCGACGACGTGCACGATCTCGCCGGGCTCGCCGCTGTGGGGGACAGTTTCTATACCGGATAGCAACCCGCCGCGGCTGTTACGGCCACGGCGGGTGGGGCATCACGACGTTGTGATCAGGTTGTGCTCAGCTGGCGACGAGCTCGTCGCTGGCCTGCTCGTACTGGTTGCGCGCGCACTCGAGCAGGTCGCGCCAGGAGGTCACGTCCGGGCGGCGGCGGAGCAGCGCACGCCGCTCGCGCTCGGTCATGCCGCCCCACACGCCGAACTCGATCCGGTTGTCGAGTGCGTCGGCGAGGCACTCGGTCCGTACTGGGCAGCCCCGGCAGATCAGCTTTGCCCGGTTCTGCGCCGCGCCCTGAACGAAGAGCTCGTCAGGATCAGTTCCCTTGCACGCGGCACGGGCGGTCCAGTCCGTGATCCACATGTGGCCCACTCCTCCTGATCGTCACGCCCATGCTGGGTCGTCACGCCGGATGGCGTCTAGTTGCGGTCCGGGACACGGCGGTACGCCGACCCCGTAGCGATGGTCGCGGAAAAGTAACTTACGGAAAACCGCCACGCAGCGCTAGACCCCGCCGGGCCCATTTCTCAAATAGCTCTCCTGGACTATGCGAACGGAAGTGACTAGTCACGGTCGTGTTCCCTGCTCCGGTGGCCACCTGCTGGCCCGCGCTGAAGTCACGCGCGGTGCCGGTGACGTGTCCCCCTCCCCCGCTGAGGCCGCCCTGACACGGGTTCCAGCGTCCTGGTACCCGCATTACGGGCGTCAGCGTAACCTGTTTGAGTGCTGAACTCAGAGCGCCGCGCCGGCGTCGCAGGCGTCGGCGCGGTAGGCAGGTTGCTGGCCGTCTCCGTTGGTGCCGGGCTGCTCGTGGCCGCGGTGGCGGTGCCACTGGTCGGGCTTGCGGGGGTCGCGACGCGCAACGTCGCGAACACGTTCAATACGCTCAAGGTGGCGTCGCTCGGGCAGATCCCATCGCGCTCGGAGCTTCTGACCACCAACGGCAAGCTGATCGCGTACTACTACCCGAACAACATCTACCGTGTCCCGGTCAGCTTCAACCAGATCTCGCCGGTGATGCGGAACGCGATCATCGCCATCGAGGACTCGCGGTTCTACCAGGACGGCGCGTTCGACCTGCGCGCTACCCTCCGCGCGATCGCCGCTGACGCGAACGGCAGCTCTCTCCAGGGCGCCTCCACGATCGCGCAGGAGTACGTCAAGAACGCCCTGATCCTGACCGCGACCAGCCCGGCGGAGCAGCAAGCGGCGGTCGCGGACAACCTCGGCCGGAAGATCCGCGAGCTCAAGATGGCGGCCAACGTCGAGCACGAGATGACCAAGCACGAGCTGCTCGCCTCGCTGCTCAACGTGGCCTACTACGACAACAGCGCCTACGGAATCCAGGTGGCTGCCGAGCGGTACTTCAGCACCAGCGCCGCGGATCTCACGCTGCCGCAGGCGGCCCTGCTGGCCGGCCTGGTACGCGATCCCACCCTCTATAACCCCTTCACCAACCCGGTCAACGCCACCAACCGGCGCAATACGGTGCTTAACAGCATGGCCGTGGCTGGCTACATAACGCGGAAGCAGGCCGCGGCTACCGAAAAGATGCCGCTCGGCCTGAACGAATCGTCCGCGCCGCTGGAGCAGGGATGCGTCAGCTCGTCGGCGACGGCCTACGCGTTCTTCTGCGACTATGTCATGTCCGAGATAAAGAACAACTCCGCGTACGCCAAGGTCAAGGCGGACCTGAACTCGGTCGGCGGCCTGAAGATCTACAGCACGCTGAACCCGCAGGATCAGAACGCGGCAAACCGCGCGGTCAGCTGGGTGCTCCCGGCGCACAACGGCTTCTACAACCCGAACAACGACGTCGACACGGAGGCCATGATCCAGCCGGGCACGGGCAAGATCCGTGCCATCGCCGTGGACCGCATCTACGGCACGGGTCCCGGTGAGACGACGGTCGACTACGCGGTGCCGACCCAGTACGACGGCGGTGCGGGGGTCCAAACCGGGTCGTCCAGCAAGATCTTCACTCTGCTTACCGCACTCAAGCAGGGCGTTCCCTTCGGCTTCAGCCAGAGCGTGACCTCCCCGGCCACGGTCGGCCCTTATTACAACTGTCAGAACAATTTCCAGGGCATGTACACGCTCAACAACGCCGAGGGAAACACGAGCAAGCCGGAGACGTTCACG
Organism: uncultured Actinomycetota bacterium; assembly: GCA_963778075.1. Lineage (GTDB taxonomy): Bacteria > Actinomycetota > Actinomycetes > Streptosporangiales > Streptosporangiaceae > JASHPR01. The sequence goes on from CAVZTJ010000005.1 coordinate 298,208, forward strand.
CTGTACAACGGGACCACGCAGTCGATCAACGTGTTCTATGCGCACCTGGAGCAGAAGGTCGGCCTGTGCAACGTGGTCAAGACCGCGGCGAGTCTCGGCATGACCCGCGCGGACGGCAAGTCGCTGTTCCAGCCGGACGGCAAGCCGCACACCGCCGGCTACCAGTACCCAGCCGACGACACCCCATCTTTCACACTCGGCTCGGTCTACGTCACACCGCTGCAAATGGCCGACGCCTACGCGACCGTGGCATCAAACGGGATCTACTGCGCCCCGATCGCGATTAACCAGGTCCTGACCTCCAGCGGCCAGAGCCTGCCGGTGATGGGCGCGGGCTGTCACCGGGTGCTCTCGCCCGATGTGGCCGAGGCGGCCAACTTGATCCTGCAGGGCGTCCTGCAGTCGCCGGGCACGGCGGCGAACCGCGGGATCAACCGTCCCGCCGCTGCCAAGACCGGCACCGCCAACAGCGGTTTCTACGCCGCGTTCGCCGGCTATACGCCGCACCTGGTCGGCTACGTCTCGGTGTTCAACCCGATCGACCCCACTACCGGCGGCCAGATGATCGGCCAGGACTCCGAGTACCGGGAGAATCCGCAGAGCGGTGGCGGCCTGGCCGACCCGGGCCAGATGTTCGGCGACAACGCCCCCGGGGCAACCTGGCAGATGAGCTTCTCCAACGCCAACCTGGGCAGCCCGGCGGCGTTCGTCCAGCTGCCGGGAGACAGCCCGTTCTTCTCCGAGGGCACCGGCATCAACTCGCCGAAGCCGGCCAAGGGAGGTAAGGGTGGCAAGGGCGGTAAGGGCGGTAAGGGTGGCAACGGTGGGGGCACCGGTGGGGGCACCGGCGGTGGCAACGGCGGTGGCAACGGCGGTGGCAACCCGCCGATAGGCCCGCTGGCCGATGTCCCGGTGGGAACCCGGACCTAGGCCGCCTAGCCCGCCAGGGCGCGACGGACCTCGGCGGCCACCCGGCCGCCCTCGGCCCGGCCCGCCACGCGCGGCGTGACCGCCTTCATCACCTGTCCCATCGCGCCCATGCCGGACGCGCCGGTCTCGCTGATCACGTCGGCGACGATCGAGGCCACTTCGGCGTCGCTGAGCTGCGCGGGAAGGTACTCGGCCAGGACCTGGTCCTCGGCGCGCTCGGCGGCCGCCTGGTCGGTGCGCCCGGCCGCATCGAACGCCTCCGCCGCCTCCCGGCGCCGCCTGGCCTCCCTGGCGATCAGCCGCAGCACGTCGTCATCGCTGAGCTCGTGGGCCGTACCCGACACCTCCTCGTTGGAGACCGAGGTAAGGACCATGCGCAGCGTTCTCGTCCGCACTGCATCGCGTGCCTTCATCGCCGCGGTCAGGTCCGTGCGGAGCCGATCCTTCAGTCCAGCCATGAGGACATCCTGCCGTGTCCGCGCCGAACGCGCCCGGCGCCCCCGCCGCCGCCCGTGCCCGTGGGCCCCCCGGCGCCCGCAGCGCCCCCGGCGCCCGCGCGCTGGCGCCAGGGCGGCCCCATGGTGCTGGGCATGACACCATATGTAGATGCGACGACAAGTCCTCATCGGCACCGCAGCGGCAGGGGCTGGCCTTATCGGCTACGCGTCGGTCATCGAGCGCAACTGGTTTGCGCTGCGCCGCTACGACGTCCCGGTGCTTTCCCCCGGCGCCAGGCCGATACGAGTGCTGCACATATCCGACATGCACCTGACCCCCGGCCGGCACCGGCTGCTGTCCTTCATCAGGTCCCTGGATGCCCTGCAGCCCGACCTGGTGGTCAACACGGGTGACTCGATAGCCCACCCCGATGCCATCGAGCCGCTCCTGGATGCGCTCGGGCCGATGCTCGACCGCCCGGGTGTGTTCGTCTACGGCTCCAACGACCTCTACACGCCAAAGCCACGCAACCCCGTGCGCTACCTGTGGCGCGACAGCGAGTTGCGCGCGCGTGACGTACCCGACCTGCCCTGGGCCGAGCTCGGCGCCGGCATGGAGGCCGCGGGCTGGATGAACGCGAACAACAGGCGCGGCATAATCAAGGCAGGCGACCTGAACATTGCGGTGGCCGGCGTGCATGACTCGCACATCGACTACGACCGGTACGACGAGATCGCCGGTCCCGCCGACCCAGCAGCAGACCTGCGGCTCGGCGTGCTGCACTCGCCCGAGCCCTCGGTCATGGACAAATTCGCCGCGGACGGCTACGACCTCCTGCTGGCCGGGCACACCCATGGCGGCCAGGTCTGCCTGCCCTGGCGCGGCACGCTCGTGACAAACTGCGGCATCGACCCGGAGCGGGCGCGCGGCCTGCACCGGCACCCGGCCGACGCTCAAGACCCGAAGCAGCCATGGATTGAGGTTTCGGCCGGCCTCGGCACCTCGCCCTGGGCGCCGCTGCGGTTCTGCTGCCGCCCGGAAGCCTCGCTGCTGACGCTGGTTCCGCGGATCAGCTGAGCGCGCACCACCGCGCAGCGTCCGCTAGACTTCCAAGGCGGTCGCCGGGGTGTAGCGCAGCTTGGCAGCGCGCTTCGTTCGGGACGAAGAGGCCGCCGGTTCAAATCCGGCCACCCCGACCAGAGTATTACTACTCAGTCCGTCAGCGGAGTCCTTGCGGATCCGGGCCCTTGGGGGCCAAACGGGGAGCCACTGCCTCACGCGGACTGTGCTTGTCCTGCTCGACGGCGGATCCTGGCCTGGTTGTGCTGGTTGAAGATGGTGTTCATGGTCTCGGCGCCTCGGGTGATCACCGGCTTGAGCTGGTGCCGGTAGACCTCCTCGGTAACCGCGGTGCTGGCGTGCCCGACGAGATCAGCGATGGTCTCGATCGGCACGCCGTTGTCACTCATGATCGAGACGAACGAGTGACGCAGCTCCCGCGGCGTCCAGTTCTCCCCGAGCCCGGCCTTCTTGGTGATCGGCCTGAACGCCCGGCGGACGTGGGAAGCGTCGAGCGGCGTCCCCGCCTGGCTGGCGAACACGAGGCCGTGATCTTGCCAGCGCTTGCCCGCCTGCGAGCCGCTCCTTCGCCTGGCGCGCGTGGTGCTCGCGGAGCGCCTCGGCGGCCTGGGCGGGCAGTTCCAGCGTGCGGCGTGACTTCTCGGTCTTGGTGTCGCCGTTGGCGCGGACCGAGCGCCAGACGTAGATGGCGAACCGCTCGTGATCGAACCCGGCCTCGGTGACCGGCTGCCACTGCTGTGTCCTCGTCCACCCACGCCACCACGTGAGACCACCGCAGCGCGCGGGCCTCTTCGGTGCGGATGCCGGTTAGCAGGCTCACGACGACGTAGGCGTGCAGCCGTGACGCCTTCGGCCTGCTCCAGCATGGCCGTTGCCTGTTCGAGCGTCATTGCCTGGCTGGGCCGGCCCGTCGCTTGCCTTTCGGCGTGGTGACCAGTTCGGCCACGTTGCGCAGCACCTTGTCGCGGGCCTGGGCCTGCCGGATGGACGCGCTTGAGGATCGCGTGGACTCCTTGCAGGCTCCTGGTCGCGAGCTTGCCCGTCAGCCCGTCGAGCCACTCGTCGACGTGGTCGGCGGTCAGCTCCTTGAGCTTGATCGCGCCGATCAGCGGGATCACGTGCTGCTCGGCCAGGATGCGGTTGGTCGTCGACGGTGTCCTCGTCGCGGCCCTTGAGCCCCTTGTCGAGCCAGTCGCGTACCGCTTCGGCCACCGTGTAGGAGTCGCCGGCGTCGATGCCGGTTTCGAGGGCCTCGACGGCCTTCTTCAGCTTGTCCTTGACGGCCGCCTTGGTCCGGCCCTTCGCGCTTGATGCGCTGACGGTTGCCCGTGCCGTCGAAGCCGAGGCTGATCGCTCCCATGTACCCGTTGTCCTTCCGGGTAGATGGTGGCCTGGTGCTTGCCGATTAAGATCTTGGACATTGAACCTCCGTTCCTGCCAGGTGGTTCGGGTTGGTGCCTGGCGTGCCCTGGCCTGCGTTCGAGGCGTACCACCGTGCTCGTGGTGACCAGGGCTGCTGTGCTATCAGTCGCCGTTGTCTTCTGGTGCCGGTCGAGGTACTCCTCGATCGCCTTCCTGATCACCCACGAAACGTCGCGGTCCTGTGCCGTGCATATCTGCGAGCCTTCCTTCAAGTCGGCCTCCACCCGACGGCGCAGGCAGTAGGTCTGCGTTGCTGCGCATGTAGATCCATCCTGGTTAGCACGGCGAGCTTCTACCTTCTGACGCATGCATCGCGGTGCAACACATTTCGACGTCTTCGAGCGACGCGATGAACTCGGCCAGGTGCTGACTGGTGATCCGGCGCAGCTTGCCGATCTTGATGCTGCGGAGCTGTCCGGTCCGCAGCAGGTAGTAGACCTTGTCCCGGCCGACATGCAGGATCTCGGCTACCTGCTCGACTGTGTATGCTTGCAATTCGCCTCACCTCCTCTGTCGTGCTGGTCGTGGCTGCGGCGCGCCTCCTCTCTTGGTCACGGCGGGTGATCGTTGGCGTCTGCGCAACGCAGAGCGCAAATGCGCGCCATATAGTGCAGACGCGCGCGAGGCGTGCGACATTGACGCTTGCGCTAGACGGTCACGCAGCGTCATTCCTTGGGCGAGCCGCGCGCCACGATCCGCGCCTGACCTGGACGGCCCGGCCGCGGTTCGCCATGCTCGCGGAGCCGCTGTAGTGGACCCATCGGCTGGCTCATGCCGGTCGCGCGTCATCGAGGTCGGCAACGGAGATGCCGTCCTCGGGCGCGAGGGACAGCGCGGCCCACAGGAGCACTTCTGGGCCGCTTCCCGCCTCCTCCGCGACATGACCGCTCCCTCGCCGGTCGATGGCTCACGGACCTCTGGCGAGCGTTGCCGCGGCCTGTCCGCGCGCTCGTCTAGGGCTCGCATGGATACCTCGTCCAGCTCGGGCCGCAGGCTCGCGTGCTCGCTCGCGGTCTCGGTCGACGGCCTGGTCGGTGAGCAGGTAGGCGCGAGCGCGGCGTGGAGTGTCGTGTTCGGGTGCGGAGATCAGGAACTTGCCGGGAGCGTTGAGCCTGTGCGCCTGCCAGCCCGCGGTCAGCATGCCCTGGCCGAGGACGAGGTCAACGTCTCTGCGTTCGCGGACGCGGAAGCAGATCCGCACGTCCATCTGCGAGCGCAGCGCGCCCTGTCCCATGGCCTTCTGCGTCGGCCGCTGGGTGGCCGCGATGAGCGTCACCGCGACGGCCCGGCCGCGACGGCCGATCGAGTCAGCGTCGCCGGTGGCCTCGGCAGCCGACTCGACCAGCTCGGCGTACTCATCGACGAGGATCACCAGAGCGGGCATGTCCGGCGAGGGCTCCCAGACGCGCTGACCGACCGCGGCGAGGAACGCGGCGCGGGCTTCGAGGATGGCTACCGCGTCGGCCAGCAGCGCGCGGGCCTCGGCGGGCGTGGTGGCCAGCCGGTCGATGCACGCAGCCCACGGGCCGAGTTCCATGCCGCGCTTGAGGTCGATGGCCCAGATGACGACATCGGCGCAGGCGGTCAGGTTGCCCATGAGCACGTTCAGGCCGCCGCTCTTGCCCGATCCGGTGGCGCCGCCGAACAGGGCATGGCGGCGCAGCAGCAGCACCCGCGCGGGCATGGCGTCCTCGAACGGGCCGAGGTCGATGGGCTCGGTGATGGATGCGACCGATGGCCCGGGCCAGGTGATCGCGTCGGCGTGCGGGTCTTTGTCGAGCACGCGCAGCTCGAACCGGTTGGCCAGGTCGTCCGCGCGTGGGGTAGACGCGGGCGGCGCCCGCGGAACGTGCCGAGCCCGGACTCGATCGCGGGAAGCTTGGCGATCACGTCCGTGATGGTCTGGCCGCGGGCCAGGCCGAACTGGGCCCGCCATCCCCACACGTCCACCACGGCGGACATGACCCGCGACCCGGCCAGCCCGACCGCTGGGGCGATCTCGGGCCAGGCGGCGAGGAGCCGCTCGACGCGGACCTTGGCGCGGCGCCGCCGATGCGCCCACCAGGGCACGCCGAGCACACATGTGCCGACCATGAGAAGCCAGCGGCAGCGGCGGACGGCCTGGGCCGATCACCGGTCGCTGCGGCCAGCCATCCGCCTGTGGCCGCGGTGACGGTCATCGCGTAGCCGCGTTCGGCTCGGGTGGCCAGGCCGAGCCGCGCGCCTGCCAGGGCTGCGCCGAGGTCGTGGCAGCGAGCGGTGGCCGTGGCGAGCGCGGGCCACCAGTGCGGGTGCGTGGCGTGCAGGATCCACGCGGCGAGCGTGGTCGATGGCCGCGAGCGTGAGTGGGGCGAGTTCGGAGCGGTAGCGCCACAGCCAGCGGCCGACGATCACGATGAGCAAGTCGGGCAGCGGGTCGCCCGAGTTGATGACGACCATGGGCTGTAGGCCGTAGCGGCGCATCCTGCGGGCGTGGCGCCGCATCCTGCTGGGGATTGGTCATGCGCGCCCCCGATCAGGTGCCGAAGCCCTGTGCGTGCAGTTCGTCTCGCAGGTACGAGAGCGGGTCGGGTTCGCCGTTGTGGTAGGCGGCGATGGTTATCCGGCTTGCGGCTGCGAGGTTCGCGCGCTCGATGCGGATTGCCGTCAGCCGCTCGCGCAGGTCGGTGATTTCGGTTGTCGAGATAAGGGATGTCGGACAGGGAATCGTAGACCTGGCTCCAGAGGTCGGCCAGGGCTGGTGCGCCGCGTGAGAACCCGGCGATGATGTGACGTGCGTGCTCGGCGCGGGTGTTGACCTCCAGAAGATTGATCGTGCTGGCATTAGGTGTTTCTGTCACTGGGGCACCACCTCCTTCGTGTTTGTCAGCGGCCGGTGAGCGCGTGGACGACGCCGATCACTATTTGGTTGATTTCTGGTGCGGCGCTGGTGGCGGCCAGGAGAAAGCCGAGCAGGAGGCAGAGAATCAACTGCCACATGCGCAGCCCCATGAATCGCCAGGCAATGAAAGCGGCCACGGCCACCAGCACCACGAGCGGAATCGTTACGGTCAAAGTTCGTCACCTCCTCTTGAGCGTTTCGGAGCCCTGGTATTTTGCTGTGGTCATGAGGCATCCTCGTGCCGCCAGTTGCTTGCGGCGGAGCCACCGTAGCCCGGCTGCGGCACTTACGGCATGCGGCGAGCCGTTCTCGGTCAGGGCGCCGCATTCGCAGCGGCGTCCGTCGAGATTGATCGGGCGATTTCGTGTCATCGAACGTCACCTCCTAACGTCCGATCGGACTGGCGTCTTTTCGAGTTCTCGGCGCACGTAGAGGCCAACAAGTCGGCGCGCCGCTCTTTCAGTGCGGGTATGGGATGCGCTGCTCGGGCTGAGGTATGGACCCTCGGTTCGCATGCCGATTAGGAGAATCACGAACATGGCCAGGAAACCCAGGCCCGCCATTGCGACTATGACCAGAATGAGGATTACGGGCTCATGAGTCGCTCCTTCGCTGGCGCAGGGATACTCGCGATCACGTGCCGCTCTGAGCTGATTTCAGCGATATTTCGATGATTTCAGCGCTGACCAGGTCGATTGCCTGCGCCGATCGCACGCGCGAGGGGGGCCGCGGGGTGCCGCAGAATGGCGCCGATCCGCTAACCTCGGCGCCGAAGGCGGAGCGCGGAGGAATTGGGTGTCGGAGGATTGGGCGGCCGTCGCTGAGGCCATCAATGAGCGGGTGGCTGAGCTTGGATGGCGTCAGCGCGAACTTGCGGAGCGCTCGCATGTATCGCCCGCGATCGTGCGGGAAATTCAGCGCCACACCGTTGAGCGCCGCCGCAGCCCGCGAACTCTGGAATCGCTGTCGATAGCACTGGGCTGGGAACCGCAGCACCTTGATGCGGTGCTCAACGGCGGCGCGACTGCCGACGCCAGGTAAGCCAGTCAACGGAAGCCGCGAAACGACGCCGTCGCGCCTCGACGCAATCGAACGGCGCCTGAACGAGATCACCGAGATTCTCATCGACATTAAGACTGATCTCGCAACGGTGATTGAGCATGTCGGCAACATCGATAGTCCACCGCGGTTCGTGGCTGCGCAGGCAGTTGTTTTCCATGTCCACAATTGCACTGCGAATCGGTCGTGCTTCCCATGCACGACCGATGCACATTCAGTGCCGAACCAGTGCAGTTACAGTGCACACCGCAATATCTGGAAGCGGGACCACATGGCTCAGGTGACCGGCTGGACAGGCCGTACCGCGTGTGCGTTACAGGCCGCTTTGAGGCTGAGCAATGAGGGGTTCGCGGAGCGCCTGGGAATTGGAGTGCGCACGGTCGCGGCCTGGCACCAGAAACCGTCGTTGCGGCCAAGACCGGAGATGCAGCAAGTTCTGGACACCGCGCTCGAACAGGCATCACCGGCGATCAAGGAACGCTTCTCAGTGCTCTGGTGGCTCCGGCGCCACATACGGAGACCAAGCCGCGGGAGAATGGCGAGACCGCCGACGCGGAGCGGAGGCTGAGCACATGATCCGAGCATCGGCTCGGCGCTCGACCGGCTCGATCAATACGCGGGCTGGGAGCCGGGAACCGCCCGGCGGCAGGTCGCGTCCCGGCTGGCGCGGCTGGACGTGCGTGACCTACAGGACCGCGCGAACCGCCAAAGACGCATAGCCCAACGCCGGATGGCGGAGGCCCTGGGCGACTACTACCGCGGCAGGACAAGTGGCCACGGGCGCTACAGCGCTCACTACGGCCCGGACAGCGCGATCGTAACCAGCGTGCTCACTCATCCCGGCTGGCTGGACCTCGGCCGTCCGCTGACCGAGGTCTCCGACCGGCTCACGCTGACCAACGCCGCGGATATTGACCTGTCGTTTGATGAGCAAGCGGCCAGCGCGGCGGCTCAGCGATTGGCCGAGACGCTGGCCATGGGTACCCGGCTGGTGGACATGCCTCTCTACCGCCTGCTCGATATCGACATCAGCCAAGGCGCGATCGCCGGATCGATGGGAGTCACGCAGTTCGCGCGCTACGCGCTGACGATGGACCTCCTCGAAGCTGAGCTGATCGACGCACTATGCGCATCGACACCACCCCGTCCGGGTTCGCTGCCGCTGCGTGACCGGTATCTGCCAGACCTTGCGTCGGTCCTCGACATCACCGGCCGACTGTGCGCCGGCGGCATGGGAGCCCTGTGCGCGATCGCCCGGCCTGCCGACCCATATCGCGGCCCGGCCGATTATGTGCTCCTCGTGCAGGAACGCTCCGGTGACGTCATCAACGCCGCCCACCGCCTAGCAGTGATCCCTAAGGGCTTCCACCAGCCAATGACAGACTTCCGGACTGACGCGCGGCTCGGTGCCACACTGCTGCGGGAGATGGAGGAGGAATTGTTCGGCCGCGAGGACACCGACAACACGCTCATCAAGCCGTACCCCGCCGACCCGATGCATCCGATGCGTCTGTCCGAACCAATGCGATGGCTCATGGAGAGCCCAGGTCGGCTGACGAATGGAGTGCACAGGATTCGGGCTGAACCTGGTAAGCGGAAACTTCGAGTTCGCCGCTCTTCTCGTCATCGACGCCGAGGACTTCTGGTCTCGTTACGGCGGACAGATCGAAGCTAACTGGGAGTCCATGTCCTTGCGTCAGTACTCCAGCCTCGACAGCGAGTCGCTCGCCGAGCTGGTCCACGATCCGGCATGGAGCAACGAAGGAATGTTCGCCTTGCTGCAAGGCCTTCGGCGGCTTAAGCAGATCGGCGGAAACCGCGTGAACATGCCGGCGATCGAATGGCAGATTCTCTCGTGAGAACCCGACGGCGCCTGCTGGTGTGGTGCGGCCAGCTCGAAGAAACGGCAGGTCAGCAGTCATGACTTTGTCCAGAGGCGCCGCATTGGAAGCTGCCGCTGATGATCTCCAGCCTGGTTCAGGATCTCTCTGAGCAGCCGCGTTGTCTACTTCATACTCCTGGTCGTGGTAGCCGCCGTGCGGATGTATGCGGGTAAGCCACAGGATGCCGATTTCGCCATGATCTCTGCGGGCTGGAGGGAAGTGATCACGTTCGCAAAAGCGCATAGTCTCGGCCTTGCAGCCCATGCCGTCGTGGTAGTCCAACCGCAGGTGCCGCTCCGCCATCTCACGGCGCTTAGCTTCAACCTCCGTATCCGGTAGCGCCTCGGGCGGCACGCTTGCACGCTGCTTGGCGACATTAAGCGCCTCGGTCCCCACGAGAACCTGAAGGGTAACGCCGATGCGTTGCCGACAGTTCTCCGGCAGCGAGGGCAGGAAGCGCAGCACATCGATAGCCAACTGCTCACGGCTCGCGAGATCGGCGTAGTCGTCGGTATACGGGCTATGCGGACCTCGCTGCCCAGGGCGCCCGATGTCGAGCTTGCCGAGGTAGGTATTGACGACACCACTGAGCTGACGCTGCGCTTCTAGGCGTCGCCTCGTAGTCTCCTGCCTCCGGGCGACAGGCCCAGCGGGAATACGCTGCTGAGCCATCCCGCCGCACCTCCGCCTACCACTCCGGAGACTAGGCCAACCACGACGCTTGCCGCGCTCATGTCGGTAACGGTAGCGGTACGCATCGTTAACTAGACGCATGCGCGCCGACCTGCGCGCCGCGGTTCGTCTGGATCGACGGCGATGCTTCCTGCGCCTTGCCCGCCTCGATGAAGACTGGAGCAACGAGCCGACTCCTTAAATGCGCGCGTGCACGCGCGCATTTATCACTATGCACATCTGCCCGTCAAGTATCCACAACCTTGATTGCGTAATCCACAAACTCATCCCCAGCGTCGACACGGTTATCCCCACTATCGCCCACAGTCTCGCCAAGGAAGTATCGCGACACGCCGATGAGGTTCCTTGCCATACTGCAAACGGCCGGCTAATTACGCGTGCACGCGCCGCGCGCGAGGGCCTCAGTTCGCCCGTAAGCCACTAAAGCGTCGTCGGCTTTGCATTGCCCAGAAGCGCGCTATGATTGCCCCAGCGTCCATCTCAGGGCCGCAGAGAACCACTCTTAACGAGTTGCCCCTGACAATCTGAGGGAAGACCAAAATCCAGATGGCTGGGCCGTCGCCAGAGATGGCGACGGCCCCCCGGTGGTGCGGGAGGCCGTCTTACCAGTACGAACGGCCCTGAAAGGAGCCACTCGTTGACACTCATGATACTCGGTTATCGCCTTATGCGCTCAGCCAGGACCGCATTTGACCAGAGGTTCTGGTCAACGAACCAGCATGTCAGCCCTCACATCGCTGTCTGGACTAGCAGTGGAGCGCTCGTAGACACCTGTATGGTGCTCGTCATACTGATCTTCGTCTTTGTGGTGCTACCGGCTGTGTGGTCATCCAAGCCGACTCGCCGCGCCGCTGCATACAAGGTCCTTAACTTGATCCTTCGCTGCCTTCGGAGGTGAGCAAAGCCGTCCCTCCCGGTGGACGCCCAAGTTGACTGGCTACTGGGAGGAGTTATCCACCGCTTGCTGATCCGTTCGCTGGCCACGCCTCTTTACTGCGAGGAGGCGACGCCAACGCTTTTGCCCGAGGAGTCAGAACTAGCTCCATGTCATCCAGTTCGCCCGACATCAGGCGGACGCCGGTAATCACCCTAAGCATCATGTCAAGGTGGTACATGAGCTCACTAGCCAGGCTCGACACCCCGGCCTCGCTGCATTTGGCCTGCCTGCCGAAGGCACACTTGCGCGCGCTCGATCAGGTCAATGTCTACGGCGTCCATCACTGGCCTGCCTGCTTTAACTTGGCACGTAGCTCGCCCAGGTTACGCGCGCAGTGCAGTTCGAGGCTCGTGGGTGACGGCTTCCGTTCGGCGCACCAGACGCCGGCCCTCTCATACGCGATATCCCAGTCTGGGAAATCATCAACTAAACGCGCGAGACGCGCGCCCAGCGGCGGGGCGTCAGCGCCCCCTGTCGTCGTGACCCGCTGGCGTTCTTGCTGACTCATACCCACAACGGTGCATGAACGCGGCCAAGAGCGAACGTGACAGTTTGTCACCTGCCGTCGGCGTTTCCGTTCGTCAGCGCCTGCCATGCGTCGGCCACGATCGTGTCCAGAGCTGAGCAGTCGGGTCGCCATCCCAGCTCGGTCCGGATGCGCGAGCTATCGGCGCGCAACTCCCGCGGCTCGTTAGCCGGCGGCCCCCACTGCACCGAAACAGCCTTACCAGTGATCCGCTCGGCGGCTTCGATGACGTCGCGCACGCTCGCACCGAACCCACTGCCGACGTTGTACACGCGGTGTCCGGCAGTTCCGGCAGAGTCGAGTGCCATGACATAGGCCCGAGCCAGGTCGCCAGCGTGCGTGTACTCCCGGATGGCCGAGCCGTCGCCGTTAACCGTGAGACAGTCCGCCTGGCCCGCAGCGACCAAGAGCGTCTTGGGGATGATCCGCGAGGTATCCGGATCGCCATGGCCGTCTACCGCGCCGGCCACGTTGAAGGTTCTCAGCGTGACCGCGCTGATCCTTCCTAGAGCGGCTTGGAAGCCGATCGCAGCCTCGGCGGCAAGCTTCGAGGCGCCATAGGGATTGCCCGGCATGGGTTCCTGTGCCTCAGTGATGGGCTGGGTTTCCGGTACCCCATACACCGCGCATGTGGATGCGAAGACGAGCCGGAGCATCCGACCGGTTCGCTCGCGCCTCGGCGTTCATAGCATCCAGAACGTTAAGCGTCCCGGTCACATTGACCCTGAAATACCGCACGGGCTCATCGAACGACTGGCGAACCGAGGTGAGCGCCGCGAGGTGACATACCGCGTCAGCGCCTTCGACGGCATGCTCAACGGCGGCCTGGTCGAGGATGTCGCCGAGCTGCAGCTCGCATGAAACAGGCTTGGGCGTGCGGGCGAACCCGATCACCGAATGCCCGGCCACAGTGAGCTGCCGGACCACGGCACGGCCGACGAAACCGGTGGCGCCGGTAACAAGAACCCGCATGCCTTGTTGCCTTACCCCTGTCGGCCGAGCAACAGGTCTTGGTAGTCCCACGCAAGTTCTATACACGCTTGCGCGGCTGGCGCCAACGGTTCTGTCGCCAGTAGCCGGTAAACGGTATCACGCCGCCAAGGCACGCCAACCGAGCCATCGGCGCTGAAAACAACATCACCCTCGCTGTTCCAGGTGACAATATCAGCGAAGACTTGATCGAAGACCTCAGCGTCAATGACGACAACCGTCAGTATCTCGCCAACTAGCGTCAGCGGATCTAGACCTGTGCCTAGGTACCACACCCGTATCCGGCCATCTCTGCGAGCGGCGTTGAGACTAGCGAACGGTTCCTCGGTATCGTAATCAATCGGCCCACCACTGCCGTTGTGCTCCGGATTCCCCAGGATCTCCTCAGACAGCTCACGGAGAATGTTGTGCCAGAGGTCGAAGTCTGCGCGAATAATCCGTGGCGCTACACCAGACGGCTGGAACACTCCCGCTGGGAGAATGTGAGTCATCCCGCCAGCAAGAGCGACATTGTCTGAGTTGCGGCGGTGTAGCAAGAACGAGGAGCAGCCTGGCCGCGGATCGTGCCGGATGGTAAGCGTGTCCGTGCTGGGCACCACTGGCCTGCGTGACAAGTCGAAGGGATCGCCGATCAGAGCACGGAACGGCAACTCCGACAACCGGATGCGTCCAGCATTTCCATCGTGGCTCAGCCACGCGCCAGCGATTTCATGCGCTAACGTTTCGCAAACATCAACCATCGCGAAGTACGTCGTGTAACCGTACGTCTGCTCGTACGAGCCTCGATCACCAGTGATGTTCAGCAGTCGGTACGAAACCCGGTTCTCGAACAGCGACGGTGGCTCAAGATCCCGGATCACCTGACAGTACCTGGGGTAACGCCTGCCATGAGGCATCAGCGGTCGGCAATGCTCGCTCTCAACCTCGCCGCCCGTGATGGCGCTGGACGCTAATTCGTCCATCCACCTCAGTGCGACAGAACCTATGTCCATCGGCTCAGCGGCATCCAGCCATCCGAAGTGATCAGGGGCGTCCCTGCGACCTGCGCCACTCCGTCATATAGCGATACTGCGGTCTTGGTGAGCTGAGGCCGCCGATGGTTAAGGGCCAGACGCACCTTGCGCCAGGCATCAAGGTCTGCTCGAACATCGGGAGCCAGGCCATGACCATGCCCGCCGATGAGGCCTTCCCCCGACTCGGGGAGCAAGCCGAACCGCTCCGGCGGCACGCCTATAGTCCGCGCAACTTGCCGAAGACGACCGACGTCGCGAATCTGCCGACTACCCGACAAGACCTTCGAGACATAGGTGCGGTCAACCCCAAGCCTGTCCGCAAGCTCCGCATGCGTAAGGCCCTCCTGCTTCATAAACTCAGCCAGGACAACGCCAGCGTCCGAACCGTCCCGAAGCTGAGACTGTCCTAGCGCATCGCATCCGAAGCCTCGCCTACCCTCATCGTGGAGCGCCGATTCCATCAGCCTCCTCCTCGGCCTCGAGCCCTCGGCTCCCACGGTACAAGGGGTCACTAGCCGCCCCGCTAGATACTGAGGCCCGTATGCCCCTCGAAGCCGGCGCCGCACGCCAAGGCGAACTGAAACTAGCGATCCAGCATGGTCAGCACGCGCTTTCCAACGAGCGTAAGTCCCTGCCCTCACTGATTAGGGTCAGCCGTGACCTGACCAAAGTGCTCAGAGCTCGATAATACTCAGGTACCTGCAGACCTTCGTGCCAAGCCCAGCGTAAGCCACGCTGGTCTAGACGTGTCGCCCATGACGATCACCGGATTGACGTAAGCCAGTGATAGGACAACCCCAAGCCCCGATTGGCTAGGAAGGAACAGCGCCACGACGTACGATGACCTTGTGCCTGGGAAAGCTGCCCCCATCAACATGCAGGTACTGGACTGGGCAGTATCTGTATCGGGCTACAGCGATGAGGGCCTGGCCTCAGAGGCCAAGCTCTCATCTCAACGTTTGCGAGATATTCGCACTGGTACAGCATTACCACAAACCAGCGAATTGCGTAATCTAGCCAAAGCCTTAGATCGGCCTATCGCTTTTTTCTTCTTGCCCACGCCACCGAAACAAGCCGAAGCGCTTGTTTCATTCCGGCCACCCGCAGGCAGAAACGAAGTCGGCTTCTTACTAACGAAGAACGATCGGCCATGCAAATGCCGTCCGGTGGCAGAAAATCACCGACTGGATAGTAACGCGTTCCGGTAGCGAATTGGCCCCGTTGTGCTTCCCACTCTTCCGAAAGAGCGTACACCGCAGATTGCGGCGGATTACTTAGCCGACTGGCTCAACTGGTCGTTGCAGGATCAGTTCTCAGCAACAAGCGCTAATCAAGTGCTTCGAACGCTGCGTGGACGTCTTGAGGAGCGCGGCGTTCTCGTTTTGCAATACTCGATGGGTCGGGATTCGTGCCGCGGGTTCTCCTTACCGCACCCGACCGTTCCGCTTATCGCAATCAACAGCTATCATAACGCAGCTGCCCGCGTCTACAGTGTTATTCACGAGTGCGCACATCTGCTTCGTGGTGACAGGGCAGTTTGCGGGAACCCTCGGAACGATACGTTGGAGCGCTGGTGCGAACGTGCGTCAGCACTCATGTTGATGCCCTCATCCAATTTCATCACCTATCTAAATGAGACTTTCGATGCTCGCAAAGTATCCAATGTAGTTGAAGTAAAGAAAATAGCCAACAAGTATCATGTCAGCTTGCTAGCAGCAGCAGTTCGTCTTATAGAAGTTAATCGAGCCGACCCAGGTCTTTACGGCGCGGCACAGCAAATATCAGAGGCAAATCCCAGATATGGTGGGAGTAGCTCTGAGCCACAGACAACACCTGTCATCAGAATACGTACTCTCGGTACGCAAATTCCGCGCATATTGTTGAGCGCTCGTCAATCAGGGCTGCTTTCGGATACTGTCGTCCGGAAATACCTAGACGTAAATGGGCCTCAGCTGCAAGAAATAAGTAACCGCATCCTCCGTATGGCGGTTGAGGTATAGCCGTTGTACGTTCTTGATACCGAAGCTACTCTCAGGCTACCAGAGATAATTAATCCTGGGGCCTTCAATAGGTTCTTAGATGAGCTTGTGCCCTTGGTTCAAGACGGCACCGTCTGTCTATCTGATGTCGTCATCAAAGAGTGCCGTCGCATAGCCACTGACGAGGTCATATCTGTCTGGCTACATGCTGTTGCTAGTAGCCGACAGTATAAAAACGTACCGTATAGCTGCGTGGTCGACGTCCTGAGCAAGTGCCAAGGAATACTCGATGTTGACGAGCCTGGTGAGAGCGGTCCAGTTAGCGTTGCTGCGCTAGCACGATTCGTTAGCGAGGTGGAGCATGCATCACTCTGGATAGTATCGGAAGATTCGGTCGATCTTCCCACCAGAATGTGTCTCATTAATGCCTGCAACACTTTGGGATTTAACGTCATGCGCGCCCACCAGTTCGTCAGCCATATTGGCCTCGCTAATATGCTTCGAGCATGTCCAGCCTAGTCAGCAAGGTCTATTATTTCTCTTGCAACGGGAGTCAGATAGTCGGTAAGCGCCGGACTAGGAATGGCCCTCTGCTGCGCCAAGATACGAAGTAATGCGTCAAGAAATAGCAGCAAGGCACGGCCGGGCTCCCCCGTGATCCGATCACCTTTCAGTAGGGTAAGAGGATATGAAAATCCGAACCGATGGAGACGAACTGGCTTGTCCTCCATAGGGCGCACCCACGTACCTGCGATTCTCTCTCCCTGCTCATCTCGTTCGTGCAGTGGTGTCAATCCGATCCTGTAGGTTTCGCCGACGACAGCTGCACCTGACACTATCCCGGGATCCAATATGCACAATAGATCAGGCTTGCCCTCAGCAAGAGCGAGGATATTTCTCGCTGCCGCACCTGGGGACATGGACGCAGCGTAGGCTAGCACAACAAACGTTGGATACCTGTCATCTGTTGGTGACAGTTCTAACAATTTATCTCTTTTGGCTCCGCAGTCACGCAACTCCTCGGGGGTTAAAGTTGTCTTGACCTCCACGGCTGCGTATACAGTTTCGACCGGAAATATGACCTGGGAAGTCTGCGCCAATAGAGTGGGCTGGTCAGCGGAGTCGTATATGATAATATCGGTTTGCTTTGACCGGTTATTCTTTGAATCAATGATGATTCCGCTCCCTACACCTAGACGCCGGGGTATGAGGTTCTGCAATACTCTACTTAGGGCAAGCTCATTTTCTCTGCCCTGTTCGCCCGCATGTCCTATAAGTCTGTTGAATACGTCGACCTCGACCTGGAGCCGTTGAACTGCTCCCGCCCAATATTCCTCAACGATGTTCATGTGCCGCACTTTACGCCGGATCGCATCGACCTGTCGCGCCTCTCTACATCTTCACGGGGGCGCGGAGCGCGCCAGGCCCGGCTGGCGGTAGCACAGGAAGAGCCAGCGAGGCAGAGGCGTACTGAGTTGGCGCGACGTCCGCCCGCATCTGGCCGACCCCGGGGGAACCGTGCCGCGCCCGGCGCCGGCTTCCTTCCTTTGGCCCTTCGGGCCACGTCGGCGCGCACTCAGCCCGCGGCCGACCGACGTCCGACTCGGCGCAACGTCAGCGATGGCGCGCGAGGTCACGCAAGCCAAGCCATTCCTCCTGGGCCCGCATTGTGAAGCCCTGCAAGATCACGGTCAAGGGCGCGTCGCAAGCGGTCCCTTCGGGACCCTGGACCACGCCCTCGACAGGGATTCAATCGGCGCCTATCGCAGGGATGGCAGGGTCCGAGCGCTGGCGGCGCCGCAACGTCGTTGACGCTATGCCCACTCTTCAGGATCCGCTCAACTAATGAGCACTTGTGCCATTGAATACAGTTCATGTCTCTTACGGTGTCCTCGATCGTTTCGGGCGTCCTCATACCTGCCGCTGCGGTTCTGGTTGCGTTGGTCGTCGGCGTGGCCGGAGCGTGGGGTGGCCTATGCTGTCGGCTTTCCCAGACGGGAATGCCGCCGTACGGCTTGGTGCTCGCGGCCCCTTGCTGTCCAGCACTCGCGGTAGTTCCCGATCTTGAACTGAGGCATCGTGGCGCCGTCCTTGATCATCCGTACATCCTAGATATCCAAGTCGTTAGCCGAGGCCGCAAAGATATTCCCAGAAGTGCCTTCGACGGTGACGAGCCGATTCGGCTTGATGTCGGCGCGCGCATAGTTACTATTCTCCAGATTACTTCCTTGCCGGAGACTCTTATCTCTCCGGCGGTCACCGTTAGCACAACCAAGCTGCTCATAGGTCCTAGCCTGATCGGCAAGCGACAAAAGTAAATTTTACACTTTTGACAGATGGTAGATATCCTCTCTCTGACCTAATTTTCAGGGATCACTTGAGAATGTGAGACTTCGACAGCAAAAGCCTCTAGAGAGCCGTTCGCGCTCAGCATTTATAGAATGGATGGAAACCACGACGGGTGCTATCTCCGCGCTTTTGGCCCTTATTACGCTCCTCGGGGGTAGTCGCATAATATATGCCATAATTAGGTAATGGGCCTTGTTTGATTCCAGACATGGCACCCAGAGATCCAGTCGTAACTCAGTCTGTAGCGGGGTCCTGTAGCAACCATCCCGAACGACCCTGGTCTGAGAGGGTCACGTGACGCAAGGGAATCCCACGTGAGGAAGTACGCTGGACGTATCGATTCAGTCTACTAAGCAGCCCGTCACTGCCTTTTCCTTGCTCGGTGCTCATGTCACACCGCGCGCTGCTCCCGCAGGGGCTAATCGGGCTTCTTGATCGCTTTTGATCTGGCTCTCTCTTGGCTGCTTCATCGACCCAGGCCCACTCAGGTTCGGAGGTTCGGCCCCGATGCAGTCGACCCCGGTCATCCCTTGACCAGTCTCTTCCAGCATTGTCGCGGAAGTCCAACTTAAGGGGCAGGCGATTGTACGGGATAGTCAGAGCTGTGATTGGAAGCCTCAACGTCTCGTGAGGTCCTACCGAGACAACCTCGTCCTCCGAGTGGGCCGACTGCAACTCATCACTGCCCTTGCTCTTCTCAACAAAAATGGGGGCGCTCACTATGACATCCCAGATAGGTTCATCGCTGGCGTTGTTTATAACCGCGTAATTACGAATACCGCGCATATCCGGCTGATCCACCGACAGCTCGTATACGTCAACCTCTTTCGGCCCGTCGCCGTCGTCTCGCTCGACCAGCATCCAGGCTGCGACCTGGACAGCCTGTCGGCGCTCCTCTTCCTCCTGGTGCTTGCGTTCAGAGCGGATGGACCGCCACTCGGCCGGAGCCCCAATCCCAGCGCGACAGCCGCCGCGCTGGCGGTACCGACTGCCGTCGTTACATCGACCCAGGACACAGAGGCTGACCTTATGGCCTGACTTGGCTAACAGTCATGGGCTTGGCTCAGTCCGTCGCGCTGAGTCTCGGACTGCCGGAGTGCGCCGATCTCTTGCCGGTTCAGGCGGAGTAGGGCTCGCTCGGGGGCGGCTTCCAGAACGGCCAGCTTCGCCGCGATGCTCGCGCCAATGCCGTCCAGGAGTGTCGTCTGCTCGTCGAGCAGGCTGACCTGCACCACGCCATAAAACAGCTGGTTAGACACCATTGCCAGGTCGTCTGTGCGCTCGGTGTCGCCCGAGATGCAGGTGTGCGGTGGTGGCCTGCACGGCGAGAGCCTGGCCTAGCGCGGTCTTGCTCAGTGTCCCGGACTAACGGGGTCGGGTTCTTGAAGACTTCGCATGCCGGGCAACGGCATACTTTCAACATGCGATTGAAGACCCCAGGTGATCTGGAGGCGAGCATCGACAGCCTCGATCTCCTTGCCCGGAAACTGGCCGACTGCCTTAACGGCCGCCCGCGGCGTAACGTCCAGCAAGATCGTGAGGCGTGGCTGAAGTGGTGGGCGGAGGCCGACATGAAGCTCCGCGGGCTGTTCGCTTCAGTAGCTCCTAGTCCCGCTGGCTCAGACAGCCGCAGAGATTCGGAACCTGGACCTACCTGCACCTGCCTATGACGCCCCCCATCCAGTCATTCATAATCCGTGAGCGTGACGTCTGGGTAGATCGGCTGAACAACGCGGTCCGGGAACTGAAGCAGCTTAACGACTTCGTCAGGCGGCCGGGCCGGGTCGCGGTACTGGACACCTCTGCCTTCCATGAGTTTGACCGGTTCTGGCTGGCGGACTGGGCGAGCGTTACCGAGGCAGATCCGCCGCATACGAGCATGCCTGGGCTGCCTATCCGCCTAATGGTCCCGCTAGTGGTAGTGGAGGAGTTGGACTCTCAAAAGAGCCATCCAAATGGGAAGGTAAGGCAAGCCGCTCGTGAAATTCTTAGGCAACTGCGGGATTTGCTTCGAGCGTCATCCAACGCATTCGCTGACGTACTAATCTTGAACGACCGGGTGACTATTGAGATCTTGCTTGACAATCGAATGCATGTCCGGCTGCCTGTGAATGACGCGGAGATCATTGACCGTGCACTGTATCTACGGAGCCTGTTCCCTACATCTAGACGTATTATCCTAATATCTAGTGACCTGTCGATGCAGTTCCGTGCAGAAGGGGCGGGTCTGGAGACGAGACATGTGTCCCGGGATCTTGGCGAGGACGAGAAGTCGCAAGGAGGTTAGCGCCGGGGCCAGGCACACACCCGATCTCCTCCGGACCGACCGCGGACGCGGGCGCCGCGAAGCAGACGGCTCATGCTGGCCAAACGCAACCTCGCGCAGCTGACTGCCCTGGTCAAGACCCGGCTCAAACGGATACAGTACCTGCCTGGCCAGATCAGCGGGTTCCTCTTGAGCTTCGCCCTGGATCTCACACCGTTCTGTAACCCCCACGATTAAGCATCGTTAGTGCCGAGATAGATCAGCACGCTAGAACTGCCGGTCTTCGGCGTAACCAAGCTCATCGTCCCAGTCGGTGGATTCAGGCATCGGCTCATCGGGCATTGGTATCTCCTCCATCTGACCATGCGGGTCTTCGTTCGTATCTGATCCGTCTACCACGCAATCCGTTTGTGAGTGGCGGTAGGGTTGATCCATGCAGGAATATGAGACCGAGATCATAAATGACCGCCTCTTCGTCAAGGGATTCCCCCAGGCCGCCAAGACGTTTGAGGCCGTAAGTCCTTCTCAGGCGCGCGATTTAGCAGATCTTTCACTCCATAGGCATGACCTGCTTCGCTCACGCGAATACCTGGAGGCATTGCAGCAGCCAGTTCCTGAAATCGTTCAGGAAGCTCTCTGGCATAGCGCCATCGTGAGCTATTGCAAGTGCTTTGCTAAGTCAAATGCACGAGGCGTCCTTAAGAGCAATGCCATACTTCGCTCTGGGCCAAAGAAAGCAGGCAAAGCTCACAACCTCTTCATGGCAGTCAGAGACAAGCATGTAGCTCACGACGACAACGCCCTGCTTGACGCGAAACCCGGATTCATCTTTGCGTTGCCAGAATCGAGTTATAAAATAGAGCGCATAGTGTGCGCAGTAATACTGGCGGAAACTTTCAGCCAGGAATGGGCACAACCTCTGTGGCAATTGGTCAACACGGCTCTTGCATGGGTCGATACAGAGTTTGAGAAGCTTTGTGAGCAGGCGACCGCTCGGCTAGAGCCTGAGTCGTTCGACCTTCTGAATGCCCAGCCAGATGCGGTCTACCGGAAGCCTGAGATCAGGGACCTATTCTCTACTCGGCGGACCATAACGAGTTAAAAAGGATCATCGCGAGCACAGCGGCGGGCCGCTAACAGTCAACACCGGCCGTGACCGCAGAACGTCCGACGACCCGAGGATGGAGGCGAAAGAGCGTCCATGACGCGGCGTGAGCAAGCCATCGGGCTGCTTGAGGGACATACACCCAGGCTGCCTGTCGGTATCCGCATTGGGCCGCTCAACTAACCCTGAATGCGCTGGAGCTGCTGACGGATCTGGATCGTGCCCCCCCGCCTCAAAATCGATGTCAGCCCAGCACAGGTCCAGAGCTTCACCGCGACGCCGACCGTAGAGGATGAGCAGCGCGAACGCGGCGTACAGCGGATCGGGCCTGAGGCAGCAGGAGTGCTCGGGACTCCTCGCACCGTTGGCTGCACTAGCTGTCCCAGACCAGTCGCGAGAGTTTATTGCTCTTGAGAGTGCCGCACCTCTGGCTGCTCAAGATTCTGCTGCCGCTTCTTTTGCTCTGACTTCAAGCGGTGAACCTCCGCCACAAATTCAGCTAGCCGCTCGTCTTCGGTGGGAATTTTCTCGTATCGTCCTACTCCGACTTCAACGGCTTCCCATTCACCTTCGATCGCATCTGCGGTCTGCTGAAGATAGAAGCTGCGCTCTTTATATTTGAAATACCCCATGAAGCCACTTGCAATGCCAACGATAAATGTCATCCCAAGGGTGACCCACCTTATATCTGGCACCGAGGCAGTTAGCGCGGAAGTTCCTGTTGCGGCGAGCGCCCCGATTATGAGCACGGCCTGCAGCATGTTATTTACCCGGCGATAGCGCGTGCTTTCTGTTCTGAACTTGTTGATGTCACTGTACGCATCGTCTTTGTATGAGATCCGTCGTATCGCGATTGGCGTATCGGCATCCGCGGCCAAAAATTTGCGGTTCTCACGTTGGCGCGAAAGCTGCAATTCGAGCTCGTATTCGCCAACTCGCGGTCGTGCCTTTTCCCATTGCAGATCACCAGAAGGGGGGCCGCCCGGTGTCAGCTTGAGCTTTATAGAGGCCACGAAAAAGAACAGCGCTATCGGGACAGTGGGAAGGTATATTGCTATGAGTGTACGGCGTTCGACATGCGGAATCCAGAAGACTCCATACAGTAAAATCAGGAGAGCCGGACCAAAGATAAGTGATAGGTTCGACCATCTTCTGCGCCGTCTGGCAATTTCCAGATACGATTCTGTTTGCCGAATCTCGTGATGGAGAGTGAGAAGTTGCGCGTTCGCGGCCTCAGGCAACTTGAGAACCTTTCTTTGTTAATAAAATCCAATAATTGGGAGAGGCTTAAGGGCTTGTTGGCGTGAGAACTATTACCATGTCCGTCGCACGGAACAGCCACCCCGATGTGCCAGCGAGCATTCCGCTGCAAAAATCCACCAGACGGGCTGCCTGGGTGACGCTCATGAGACCCAAATCAACCGATACAACGTGGCCGTCCTTGAAGTACCGTGGAATTTCAACTGCCCCATCTTGATACTTAATAGGTGCCAGCCGCACCACGTCTCCTAGATGAATATATGGATTGCTGAGTGATGACACGTCGTATGCGTTGATGGACTCGGCAAAGCTCAATGCAGACCTTAAAGCATTTGTGCTTTGGCCGCCTACAACGAAAGAACGATAGGCTGTGCGCTTTCTCGTTCCAGCAGTCCTCAAGCCGATGAGTCCTGCCCCGAGAACCGCGAGCAGTATGACTAACGTAGGACCCCACTCAGTGAGAGTCGACAAGATGATCTCCCGTTCATCCAAGCGATGTATGGTAGCACCAAAGAAAACGAAGCACTCACTGTTGTCATGGAACACACAAAAAGTGCCCGGAGGTCCGATATCGGCACTTCGGACTGACTAGAGGAGCAGCGATATCAGCTATCACTCATATCCATACTTCTCTGCGCATGATCCCTACGTGCGGAAACGTGAAGTGCCACTCGGCATGCGACGGTTCCTGGATAAGCCGACCAGCCGCCGCAGGGGGACATCGTGCCTGGCCTCACTTGATCCTTGACGGATCGGCCTCAGTTGATCCTTGACACGCCCTAGACGTTTTGGCACCGCATCGGCGTGACGCGGCGCTTGCCGTGTTCACGGTAAGCGAGAATCGGATCGTGACAGGGGAGCCAGCTGGCCGCCACCCCTACCTGGTGCGACACGACTACGGCATGGGCGCCATGTGGTGGTGGATCAGAGCAGTGTCTGCGGCCCAGATCACCGCGACGTTTGCCGGAGTCGAGGTCATCGACGACCCGGCCATCCTCCGCACGGTGGAGTCGTGGCCGCTCGACGAGCTCGACATCGCTGATGCGGTCCGCGGACCGCTCGCGGATCTTTACGAGAGGCGGGAGCGGCAGCGCCGGGACCCGGCGTTCGGCAAGCTCTTGGGCAAGGATCGCGTGTACCTCCGGCTGCCAGATCCTGAAGAGCCCGCAACCTGGTGGCTGAGCGAGCACGACCCGTCCGGCCGACGGCTCCGCCAGATCGAACTGCGCCCGGACGGAACTGCAATCACAAGCAGTGCCGCAGACTGGCCGATGAATCCTCCGTTCGATCTCGGCGACCCCCAGTTCGCCTCGAACGAGATCTCCGCCGACCAGTTCGAGCGGGCCTGGGAGCATGCGACCAGGAACGAGGGAGTAGGGAACTCAGGCCGATGACAGCGTCTCTAGGTGAGACGTGATCCTGCGCAGATGACGCCCATTTTCTGCTGGCGGACATCGACCTGTTACGACCCTCTCTACATCTTCAAGGGCGCGCGGAGCGCGCCGACGCCAGGGCTGGCCGCCGCACCGGGATAGCGCCGCGCGAGGCGACCACTGACTGCAAGACGGCGCAACATCCGCCGGCAGCTGGCTGGCCGCCAAGGGCAACCGTGGCGCGCCGGGCGCCGGCTGCCTTCCTTAGGCCCTTGCGGGCCACGTCGGCGCCAGCGCGCACTCACCCCCGCGGCTGCCTGCACGGGACACTCGACGCAACGTCAGCAGTGGCGCGCGGCGTCACAAAACGGGCCATCCCTCCGGCGCCCGCATTGTGAAGCCTGCAAGATCATGGTCAAGGTCGTACGTCCTCGCTTCGCTGCGGGCCCTCCGCCTGGACCATCGTATCTTGACAGGGATTCAATCGGCGCCTATCGCAGGGATGGCCAGGACTGAGTGTCGGCAGAGGAGGCGGCTCGCACAGGCAACCTCCGAACGGCGCGCGGCAAGATAGCTGGCGATGTAAGCGGTGTAGAGACCAGACCAAGGATGATCAGCCCGAGGGGGTCCTATCTTCAGTCACTGTTGCTGACCGCATTGGCGGCGTGGTGGGAATCGGAGCCGCCTTCCTGGCATCGCAGTGGCAGGCTCGGGAAGCCAGGCGAGTGCGGAGGGAGCAGTACGGTCGGGACGACCGATACCGCCTTATGGAACGGCGGATCACAGCCTACCGAGACTTCTATGTCGCAGCAGGAGCGGCACGGTTCCACCATCGGACGCCGACGTTCCGTAAAGAGATGCGGGAGGCGCGAAACGCGCCTGGGAAGCCTTCACGCTGCTGACAATTATCGGTGACAAGAACACACGAATCAGGCACGGAATCTTCTGCAAGCGGTCACTGCTGTGGCTTTCGACGAGTCGCCTTTCAACGTGGACGAGTGGAATGAATTGATCGACAACTTCGTCCAAGCATCCAGGCAGGAACTGATACCGGCTCAGCCTGAGGAGTCCTGAGCCTGCAGGAAGACTCACGAGTCTGTAGCCGTGCGATGTAGCAACCGCCCCGACCCATGCCGGTCTATAGCGATCGAGGTATGGATGATAGACCACGTCATGCACCGTCCTAGTCCACACTGGCCGTACCTTCTAAGCAGCTGGTCATGAAGCAGGGCTGTGCAGAGTCAAGTACAGCAACGTTGTCGGCTGAACCGCGCGGACACGGATTGCCGTCGTGGAACAGCCGCCAGAGATTGGCTCATACGACCTGCCTCGGCAGCAATTCGCATCGAGAGGCGCTCGCACACGAGCGGCGGCATACCCGAGACCTCCTTGGTATGCCGCCGGTCGTTGCGCTTGTGCTCATGCGGCTTGGTCGATGATGCGTTTGACCTTGCGGCGGTCGATGTCGAGTTCGCGGGCTATGGCGCGCTGGCTGTGGCCGGCGTCGTGCCAGGCCCGTACCGTCTGCTCCAGCTTGGCGCTCCGGCCAGCGCGGGTGGTGCATCGTGCGTCCTGATCGGCGCCGGGTGGCGCACGTCCGCGGAAGGGTCGGGCGTTGCGCTGGCCCGATTCTCCGTCCTGATCAGGGTCATGAGGAGTTCAAAGGAACCGGCCAGCGCCAGGGCGGGCCAGGCGCTGACCAGGGCACCTATGGGGCCGTGGCCGAGGCCGTGCGCCAGGTTGGCGCCGATCGTGGCCAGGATGCCTGCGCCGAGGCACCAGCGTGCCAGGGGTGGTACGGGCTGGTGGCGCCGGTTGGCGTCGAGGATGAGCATGCTGGCCGCCAGGATCAGGCCGTCCACGGTGAACGGGAGGAGCCGGGCGGTCACGCCGGTCTCGCCGTGGGTGCTCACGAGTTCGTAGGCGTGGCGGTAGGAGATGACCGCTGCCACCGCCGCGACAGTGGCCACGGCTAGCGCGGTGGTGATCCTGATGAGCCGGTCCGTCATCGCAACTCCTCGCGGAGCGCGCGGACGAGCGGATCGTCGCTGTCGCGACCGCAGTCGAGGAGTTCAGTGATGGTCAGGGCAGTGATCGCCTGGTTGCGATTAAAGAACCGCGGCCAATAGCTGACCTCCCACCAGCCGTCCGCCCGCTTCCTCGCCGTCGCCAGGACGGCCCCGTCGACCTCCAGGCTCATGAAGTCGTCTTCGATCTTGATTGCCATGGGTGACCCCTCTCCCGCTCGAGGGGGCCACGGGGAGCCAGAACGGGGGCCAACGTGCTCAGGCCCCGCCAGACTCACCGCGACCCACTCGGAGCGTTTTCGCAGGTGAGGGTCGGGCCCCCGTCCGGCTCACCCAGACCAGGGCAGATCCGCTGGGATTGCTTCGGGACGAAGAGGCCGCCGGTTCAAATCCGGCCACCCCGACCAGTTCAGGGCCACATCCAACCTTCGGATAGCGGCCAGAGCATCTTGTACAACTCCATCTACCGCGCAGATGACCAGCTCCTGGTCAACACGCGCGTGTTCGGCGCCACCGCGGCCCGTACCCCCGTCTGGCACCTGCGCAAGGTCGCGGGCGGGGAATCATGAGCACCTACCTACGGCGATGACCATCAAATCGACTGGCCGCCTGATGCCGATGCCCGCGCCGGGTCACGCTGCGCCAGTCACGGTCGAGCCGGAGCGCGCTTGGGCCTTACTCGCCGAGCCACTGGATCCTGGTGACCAACACCAGGTCGTCGGGAGCCCACACCAGGAACGTCACCAGGCCTTCGTCGTGCGGGCCGAAGCATAAGGTCCGCAACGGCGTTGGCCGCTCATCTGGGTACCGCTGATATTCCAAGGGATCGACGGCCATGACGGCGTCCATGAACTCAGTCAGCGCCTGCCTTACGTGCCTAGGCAGGCTGGCGAGCGCTTGTTCTGCCTCGTTCTCCATCTCCCACCGGAACAACTCAGACGCCGTACCGCGCGCGGATCTCCTCGCGGGTCACCCGCTGTTCGGGGGGTGGCGGTCCCTCGGCGAGGTAACGATCCATGCGTGCCAGGAACTTGCGCTGGGCGTCAGGATCGCGCCACGCATCCGCCTCGAACCACCAGCGCCGAACCGTGCGCACCAAGGCGGTGAGATCCTCGTCTCTCCTGGCCTGTTCGAAGGCAGCGTCAAGTTCGGTGTCGTACCGCTGGAGGACCTCGGAGTCGGCAGTGGCGGCCAGCACAGCCCGGATTGCCGCCGGGGTGCACGCGGGACGGTCCAGGATGCGTGGACGCCCGGGTTGAGGCGCGGTCATGATTTCAAGTATGCGCTGCCGCGCTTATCTTTAGGTAAGGAGGCCGCTCAGCCCGGCACGCGCAGCGTCAGGTCGGCGGCCGGGTGATCCCAGTGGGCACGCCGCTGACCAGGGGCGCGACTGCCGGAGCCGAAATTGGCGAACGCCCAGCGAAGAGCGGTTATCCGTTTCAGCGACTGAGCCCCGCGAACCCACCCCACTGGTTCACCGACGGACACATCTACGTGGCCGAGGCGCCTGCCCCGGGGCACCTGTGATCCCCCTGCGCGGGTACAACGGCGAAGTACAGCAAGGCACCGTGACAGCCTCGGGCACTGAATGGGACGGCTAGAGTGCCTGCCGTGAGCGCGGAGGCAACAGCTGATGGTGAGTCGGCCTTGGCCGACCCCGGGTTTCCGGCGGTTGTGCTGGCAGCGGCGGTGCTCGCGGCGGAGCAGGTGTCGGGCGTACTGGTGGGCAGCGCCGCACTGTGGCTGCGGGGAGAGCCGGTGAGTGTGGGCGATGTGGACGTGGTGATCGAGCCGGGCGAGGCGAACCTGCGCCGGCTGCACGAGGCGCTGACCCGCCTAGCGGTCCGGCCCGAGACCGTCCCGGCGGTGTACCGGCTGCGGGAGATCTCGATTGCGGCGGTTTTCTCCTCGTACGGCAGGGTGGACTGCATGCTGGAACGCGGCCGCCGCGACTGGGAATGGCTGCGCCAAGGGGCGGGGTATGTGCCGGTGGCCGATGTTCGGGTACTGATCGCGAGCGCAGCGGACGCGTGGGCGCTGCGGTCACGGTTCAGGAAGTGGTGACGATGGGGCAGCGCAGCGGAGTCGGCCTGGTGGAGCTGGCCATCCTGGAGGCCCTTGACGCCAGGCGGGCCCGCTCGCGCGGCCGGGCGGTCTCGTGCGAGAAAGTCCTGGCCGCCCTGGAAGATGAGATCGGGCTGGCCCGCGGCTATGCCTACCAGGTGCTCATCGACCTCGCGCAGCCGTGGAAGCTGCCGGTCCCGTTGATCGAGGGAATCGGCAACTTCGGTTCCCGCGGAAACGATCCGCCGGCCAGCCCTCGCTACACCGAGGCGCGACTGTCCCCCGTCGGGCGGGTCGCCCTAGCGGCCGAGCGCGGCCAGATCGCGCCGGTTCCCATCGGGATGATCAACGGCAACACTCACCGGGAGGGCATCCGGCCGCCGTTTCGGCCTGCTGCCGTCATTGACGCGATCCGGCAGGTCCTGCTCAAGCCGCGGCTGTCCGGGTCGCTGATCACCGGCATCGTGGGCCCGCCCGAGTTCATCACCGGCTGCACAGTGACCGGCGATCTGGCCGCACTCGCCGCAGGGCAGCACGCTGAACTCGGCCTGCACGCCAGGGTCACGGTCACCGACGCCGCTCACGTCCGAGACCGCGTGACCAAGGCAGCCGTCCCCGGACACCGGCCGCCGGGCTTCACCCGGGATCCCGGCCGCCAGGTGATCGTCATCGACAAGTTCCCGCCCTACGCCAACACCGACGACGTCGGCCTCAGCATCGGCAAACGCGCCGAGGAACACGCCTGGCAGGCCCGCAACCCGGAACTGGCCGCCCTCACCGGACTGCCGATCACCGATGTGCACAATCTCAGCGCCCGAGGCGATTACTGGTATGTGTGCCTGCCAGCTGACGGCACACCGCCGGAGGTGCTGCGCGACCAGCTCCTGAAGGTGCACGGCGTGAGCATCTACATAACGACCCGGCTGCCCCGGCCACTGCCCGCCATGATCAGAACCTGGGTCCGCACCTATCAGCAGGAAGACCTGCCGGGCGGCCTGACAGCACTCGAGATCGCCCTGGCATCCCGCCAGCAACGGCGCCTGATGGCGACATGCTGAGCTGGGTGAACAGCCGCTAGTACGATACGTCGGGACCCTACGGCTCGAATACCTGACGGATCTCGATTTCGCCCTCCGCGCCGTACTCGCCAGGGTAGATCCGGGAAAGCGCCTCGAACGGGGCACGCGTGGCCCATTCGACGGCCTCCTCCATCGAGTTCACCTGGAGAATCCAGTAGCCCGCGGTCAGCTTCTTCGACTCGTCAAACGGACCATTGATGACGGCGCGGCTCCCCCCGGAGAACTTGACACGCCGTCCCTCAGCGCTTGGGAGGAGCCCCGCGAGGTCGACGAGCACTCCGGCCTGCTTGAGATCGTCGTTGTACCTGCCCATCGCGGTGAGCAGTTCGTCGCTGGGCACTGCGTCCGCTTCTGGATCACCCTTGATCATCAACATCACTCGCATGCCGTTCGTCCTCCTCGCTTATGCCGGAACCTCTGTGTTAGGCCATTTCCACGCGTACCAGGCAATACCTGCCGTGGTGGCAATCATTATGATTGAGAAGAAGGCATACGCCAGAGTCGGCGTTTTGTTTTCATCGGGCGATCCCCTCGGTGATTGGAGGGTAGCTGGCCGCGTCTGCAGGAGTGGTCATGTCTCGATAGTGACGGGCCGGGGCGGCGCAGTCGCTAGGGAGATCCCTAGGGTCGGTCCCTAGCTTTGCCCGGCGCCGCTGACGTGCGGGTTTCCGGGGCCTCCCGCCGCGAGGCGCGAAGTCTAGGGCCGAACCCCAGGGCCTTCCCTAGCGACACTGCTGCACGCCCCCGGCCAGGGTTGAGACACGGCAGCCGGAGGTCGGCCGTCGATAAGACCAGGAGACCGATATGCACGACAGGAAATCCCTTGCCTACGCACCGTCGGCTTCCGACCCGCGATCCAGCGCGGGTGCGCGGGGCGGCCACCTCAGCCGATCGGAGCATCCTGCAGGCAAGGCAGTCCGGGCTCGCCAGCGGATACTGGCCGTCTTCCTGCCGGTCACGGCGGTGCTCTACATCAGCTGTGAGGCGCTGGACCCCAGGGGCACCGACCAGGTGGTCACCAGCATGGCCGTCGCGTTCCGGCTGTTGCCGATCGCAGCGGCCCATCCCTCCCAGCTGTACCTGGCGGGGTCGCTGTCGCTGCTGGCACTGGGCGGGCTGGCCGTGTCGTATGCCGCGATCGCGTTGCTGGTCACCGGCCGGGGCTGGGTGATCGCCACCGTGGCGGCGATGCTGGGAGCCGTGGGCGCGTTCGCCGGGGCCCTGTACAACGTCCTGGTCGGGGTCAACCTCGCGGCGGCGGCGTCGGCGCATATGACCCAGATCGCGGCGGCCCGGTTCCTGGTGACCAGCTTCGGTTCCGGGCCCGCTCACCTCGCCGAGTATGTCTATCTCGCCAGTGAGTACACCGCGCCGGTGTTGATGGGGATCGCGCTGTGGCGCAGCCGCGCCGTGCCGCGCTGGCTGGCGGTCTTGTTCACCGTCGGGCTGGAGCTCGCCGAGGCCATGGGATCCTACGGCCCGATAGTCGTGCTGTTCATGCTGCCGTTCGCCGTCGCGATGACCCTGCTCGCGGTCTGGATCTGGCGCTCCGCCGCCCGCCCCGCTGCCCCGCTCGACGACACAGTGCCCGCGCCATCGGCGGCGGCGCCGGACTCCGCGGCCACGTCGCTGCGCACGAACTCAGGGAGCTGACATGAGAACCGGAAACCGGCCCGCGTTGCGAAGGAAGGCCCGGAACAAGCTGGTCACCGCCGCGGCGACCTGCGCCCTGCTCGCAACGGCCGGGATGGCCTTGGCCGGCCCCGCCAGCGCCTCGGCCTGCCCGGCCCCCCAGAGCGGTGCCGCGCTGCGGGCTGCGCTGCGCGGTGACCTGCACCGGTACCTGACCGCCCGGCGCACCGCCGAGCACATTTCCGCGGTGTCGCTGCGGGTCACCTTCCCCGGCTCCCGGCCGGCCATCACCCTGGCCGCCGGCACTATCCGCTACAACGGCGGGCCGCCGGTGTCTCCCCGGGCGCTGTGGGAGATCGGCAGCAATACCAAGGCGTTCACCTCGGTGATCCTGCTCCAGCTCGAAGCCGAGGGCAAGCTGTCGATCAGTGACCAGATCGGCCGGTGGCTGCCGCAGTACCCAGCCTGGCGCCACATCACCATCCGCCAGCTGCTCGACATGACCAGCCGCATCCCCGACTACCTCTACCAGCCCGCCTTCATCGCTGCCTTCGCCGCCGACCAGCGCACCCGCTTCACCGCCGCCCAGCTTGTCTCCTACGCCGTCGGCCTCCCGCTCGGCCCGAAGGGTTACGCCTACTCCAACACCGATTACCTCCTCGCCCAGATGATCATCGAGAAGATCACTCACCACTCCTACGCCAGCCAGCTCAGCCGCCGGATCACCGGCCCGCTGCGGCTGGCCACCACCTGCCTGGCGCCCTATACCTGCCCCGCCTCCGATGCGGGCCGGATGCCGGCCGGGTACTTCTATATCGCCGGCGCCCCGCCGTCTCTGATCGGCAAAGCCATGCCGCCGCTCGCCCTGACCTGGGCCCAGGCCGCCGGGGGCATCGTCAGCTCGCTGGCCGACATGACCACCTGGGACCGCGCCCTCTACACCGGGCAGCTCCTGCCGGCCCGCCAGCAGCACCAGCTCGAATCCCTGGTCTCCATAGCCACGGGCAAGCCCATCCGCCGCGCCACCGCCGCCGACCCGCGCGGCTACGGGCTCGGCGTCGAGCAGCAGTTTTCCCGGCAGACGGGCACCTTCTGGACCTACGAAGGCCAGGCGTTCGGCGCCCGGGTCATCCACCTGTACTTCCCGCGCACCGGCATGCTCATCGCCGTCGCCGCCAACAGCAGCACCATCACCAACGACGATCTGACCGACCTGGTCGACACCGTCTTCCAGACCCTGCAACACGCAGGCGTGATACCCGGCAGCTGAAAGCCCGGCAGCCGATACCTGACAGGTCGCGACCTGGCAGGTATCGGTGTCGGCGGCGCGCCGGGGTTGACTTCGCCCGCCCTTTTCGTTGCTCCCGGCTCTTCAGCCGGCGCCCCTACCCGGCCGCCGTCCGGTTAGATCAGGCTTGCCGGCCGGCGGAGAAGTTGCGCCGGGGTGCGCGGGTGCCCACACTGGCGTGAGTGGACCATTTCGTCGGCCGTGCGGGAGAGCTGGCGATCCTCAATGCCGAAATGCAGGCGGTACAGGCTGGGCACCCCCGGTTCGTCCTGGTAGAGGGCGAGGCGGGAATCGGCAAATCCAGCCTGCTGTCGCGGTTTACGGCAGCGCACCCGCAGACGTGCGTGCTGCGGGCTAGCGGTGATCAAGCGGAAATGCTCCTGGCCTGGGGTCTCATCGATCAGCTCCTGTCTGCCGCCGGTGCGGTGACTGCGACCGGCGCTTCCCCCGCCGGGGTAGCACGGCGGATGGATGCCGACGCGATGGCCGTCGGCGCGCACGTTGTGACGGCCCTTGGCGACCTGCAGGCCAGCGACAAGGTCATCGTTGTGGTGGTCGACGACCTGCACTGGTCTGATGAACCGTCGGCCCGGGCCCTGCTGTTCGCTTTGCGGCGCATGCGAGCCGACCGGGTACTGGGGCTGGTGTCGGCCAGGCCCGGTGAGCTGAGCCGCCTGGGCGAAGGATGGAGCCGGTTCGCCGCCGGCGACGACCGGGTCACCCGGCTGCCGCTTAATGGCCTGAGCGGCCCGGATCTGGTGGCCATGGCGCAGGCACTTGGCGTCGGTGAACTTTCCGGCCGGGTTGTCGCGCAGCTGCTCGATCACACCGGCGGCAACGCGCTGCATTGTCGGGCCCTGCTCGAAGAACTGGGCACCGACGGGCTGGCGCGGGCCGATGATGATCTTCCCGCGCCCCGCGAGCTGGCCAGCGTGGTCGTAGCCCGGCTGCGAGCGCTTTCCGAGCCAGCTCAGGGGCTCGTCGCCGCCGCTGCCGTCCTCGGCCGCAGCTGTCCACTGGCGACCGCGGCCGCCCTGGCCGGTGTCGCCGACCCGCTCGCAGCCCTCGACGAAGCAGACGCGGCGGGCTTGCTGGCAGGAGACCGGCCTGGCCCGGACTCCCTTATCGCCTTCGTCCATCCGCTCATCCACGCGGCCGTCCGCGATGACCTCGGATCGGCCCGGCGCCACCAGCTGCACCAAGCCGCGGCCACCCTGGTTCCCGCGCCCGCCGCGCTGCACCACCGGGTGGCCGCCACCATCGGGCCGGACGACACCCTGGCCGGTGACCTGGAGGAAGCGGCCCGGCAGGCAATCGCGGCGGGCACGACCGCACAGGCCGCCGCGTGGCTGGCGCAGGCATCGGCGGCGAGCACGGCCCGCGCCGAGCAAGAACGCCGGCTGCTCGACGCTATGGCGACGCTAGTGGACAGCGCCGATGTCGCCGGGGCCGTGGCCCTGTGGCCGCAGGTCGCCCGGCTCGGCCCGAGCGCCCGGCGCAGCGGCTTGCGCGGCCGTCTGGATCTGCTGTGCGGACGAGGGGCGATCGTGGAGGCTCATCTGCTGGAAGCCTGGCAGGCCCACGACCCGGACACCGAACCGCTGGTCGGAGCGGCCGCGGCCAGCTCGCTAGCCGCCTATCTGTGCACATTGCGCCGGGTCGAGGAGGCGCTGGCCTGGGGCGAGCGGGCCGTCACCGCCAGCGCCGGGCATCCGGCTGCGCTCTTGCAGGCCGAGATGATGGTTGCGCTGAGCCTGACCCTGGCCGGGCGCGGCCCGGAGGGCATGGCCCGGCTGGAGGGCCTGGCCCCGGCCGCTACCGAGGTGCCCCTGGAGCTTACTGACGGGCTGGTCATGCGGGGGATGTGCCGGTTGTTCACCGATGACATGACCGGCGCGATGAGCGACCTGTCGGTAGGCGTGGACCGGCTGCGGGCCGGCGTGAGCTCGCACCATCCCGGCCACTGCCTGGTCTATCTCAGCGACGCCGAGTACCGCATCGGCGCCTGGGACGACGCGCTCATGCACTGCGAGCTGGCTGTCTCGCTGGCCCGTGATTCGGACCGGACCTGGGACTCCGCCTTCATGCACGGCTATGCCGCCCTGGTTCCCGCCGCGCGCGGAGACTGGCAGCGGGCCAGCGCTCACGTCGAGGCATCCCGGGCCGCGGCCCATGCCTTCGGGACGGGAACCGGGGTTACCATCGCGGCGATGGCCGGCGCCGAGCTGGCGCTGGCCCGCGGTGACATGCAAGCAGTGCTCGCGGCCACGGAACCCGCCAGGGCGCTCGGCCGGGCCGAGGTCGCGGGCGTGGCCGACTGGCGCCCGCTGGAGGCCGAGGCCCTGATCGGCCTGGGCCGCCAAGAAGATGCCGAGGCGGCCCTTGCGGAGCTCGACGCCGCCATCCCGGCCTGCGGCCGGCCCTCGGCCAGCATGACGGCGAACCGCCTGCGCGGTGACCTGGCCGTTCTCCAGGGCGACCTCGAGCGAGCCGGAAGCTACTTCGCCGCCGCCTGGGAGCTGGCCCGGGACCTGCCGCTGCCGTTCCAGCGTGCCCTGCTGGAACGGGATGACGGCCGCCGACTGCGGCGCACCGGTGATCGGCAGCGCGCGGTCCGCCGGCTCCGGCAGGCGCGCGACCATATGGCGGCCCTCGGCGCCCGGCCGCATGTAGCGGCGTGCGAGCGGGAGCTTGCACTCTGCGGAGCCGAGATAAGGCCCGAACAGCGGCCAGCCTGGAACCTGACCGCCTCGGAACTGGCCGTAGCCCGCCTGGTCTGCACCGGCCGGTCGAACCGGGAGGTGGCCGCCGACCTGTATGTCAGCGTCAAAGCCGTCGAATTCCACCTCGGGCATATCTTCGACAAGATCGGAATCCGGTCCCGCAAGGACCTTGCAAGCCGGCTGGCATCACCCGGCTCGGGAACGGCAGCCGCGGACGGCCACACGTTCGTCTAGCTGGCCTCCAGCACAGCGAGGTCGCGGTGACGCCGGTTTTGCCGTCGGAGCTGCGGGCTTGGCTTGTTAAGGTCCAAGGAACTAGGGGGGTTGCCATGGCGCGGAAGATGCCGTTCCGGATGGGGGCCGACGCCAGTTGCAGCGATGGAGCCTGCGGCCATGTGAGCCGCATAATCGTCAACCCGGTCACCCGAGAGGTCACTCAGCTCGTACTCGA
This sequence comes from uncultured Actinomycetota bacterium, assembly GCA_963778075.1. Taxonomy (GTDB): domain Bacteria; phylum Actinomycetota; class Actinomycetes; order Streptosporangiales; family Streptosporangiaceae; genus JASHPR01. The sequence continues at coordinate 333,656 of CAVZTJ010000005.1, forward strand.
CCAGAGGCGTCGGAATGACTCAGGAAGACTAGTCTCCTCCAGGAGGGACATGCGTTGGGCCGCAAGGAAGTGGCTGTCCCAATCGGCGCTGTGACTAAGATCGGGACCCTTCTTATCCATCTCAGCCTCACCAAACGCCAGGTGAAAGATTTGCCGTCCGTGGACATTGACCCGGCACACGGCTAACTGCGGGCGAACGCGATCAGAGCCCTGAGGTCTCGATCTGTATCGGCTGCTTGAAGTGCGGCAATGTAATTGCGGCGCATCTGGCTTGGCTCGATAAGGGAGGCTCCGCCCCAGGTGAACCGAGGCCCGCCGAGGGCCAAGATGAGCGCATCCGAGGCCAGCCGTGACCACCGGCCGTTGCCATTGGGGAATGGGTGAGTGACGACCAGGCGGTATCCGAACCTGACCGCACATTCGTCATCGCCGTAGCGCCCTGAAGTGGTGTCAGCAAGCCAAGCGCGCACGTCGGCCTCGAGGTTGTGCATATCTGCGCGTATTTGCCAGTAGGGCACGCCGAGGTTTCGGTTAGTCGTCCGGTACTGGCCTGCCTAGGTCCACACCTCGCCGTACATCCGCCTGTGCAGATTCTTCAGCCACGCTTCCCTCACTGGCTGCCTAGCTGGCTTCCAGCACGGCCAGGTCGCGGACAGCGAACCGGTAGTGCTCCATCTCCTCTTCCATCACCACGGCGATGCAGTCGATCACCGTGCGCTCCTCCTCCGGGTAACCGGGAGCAGGCGAGCGCTGGCACGGCCGTCCCAGGTCGGCGTCGGTCAGGCCCGCCACGATGCGCCGCATCACAGCCATCCTGTCGGCGCGGGCGGCCAGGATGTCGGCGTAGCCAGGCTGCGCCGACAAATCGATGCCAAGCGCGTCCGCGTCCGCCGCCGGATACCAGCTCTGCGGCAGCCCGAGCCGGTGGTAGGGCATTTCCTCATCCAGCACTGTCCGGCTGGCCCACGCGTCGGTGATGAAAATCAGATGACGCAGTGTCTGCGTGAATGACCATTCCTCGTTGACCTGCTGATTCAGCGCTGCCGCAGGCAGCTGCCTGGCTCGCTCGGTTGCCTGCGCCCACAGCCGCTCGATCGTGTCCCAGAGCGCGCGGACATCGTCGGCCGTCTGGCCCTCGCGGAGCTGCGCGCGCTCGGGGTGCCGCCGGTCCAGCTCAGCGTTGACGAAATCGGTCACGTCGACGCCGTTGACTGTGACGTTGCTGAGGTAACCGGAGATGCTCACGTTCACCAGCCAGCAGTCCCGGATCGTGACGCCGGTCATGTCGCAGTCGGTGAACCGGGCGCCGCGCAGGTCCGCGACGTCCAACCGGGCTCCCCGGTACTGCTCGCTGCCGCCGCCCTCGCCAGCGTAGAACCGGTGCGGTCCGAACTGGGCCTCCGCCGGCTCGTCGGGAGAGGCGGACGCCGAGTCGCTGATTGGTGTCATGGGCTTGAAGGTAGCGCTGACCTCGGACAGTCTTCACACCTTGCCGCTAGGCTGATATCTAGATATCTTTAGATCATTATGGCAGAAAAGCTAACGCGCGGGGGTGGCAGCTCCCCAACGAAGAACATGGTGCTCCGGCTCGATGTGGACCTGGCCGAACGGCTGGCGGGCATCGCGGAGGTGGAAGGGCGCTCGGTTTCGGACGTCGCCCGCGAGGCGATCGCGGCTCTGGTGGAGGCGCGCCGCAGGGACAAGCGGTTCCGCAGGCTGCTGGAGGACAGCCTGGCCCGCCACCAGCGCTTGCTCGACCTGCTGCGCGGTGACGAGCCGTGACCGCGCTGGATGTCGCCGATCTCGTTGTGATCGGCGGGCAAGTGCTCGGCATAGGAACGGGTGCCGCACTCGAACAGATAGACCCGCAGGCCGCGGAGGCGGCCCTGGCCGAAGCCCCGGTTCCGCTCTCTCTCCCCGACAGCTATGCAGCGGCGGCGGCCTGCGCGCATCTGATGAGCGGACTTCTGCAGCATCCCCCATTTCCGGACCACCGGGAACGGGTAGCGGTCGCGGTCGGCCTGCAGTTCCTCGCCGTCAACGGCTGGCAGGCTGACCTGGACCCGCCGCACGTCGCCGTGATCGTCGTTCAGTGCCTGGCATCAGGGCGCATCGAGCCTGATGACATGGCCCTGTGGCTAGCGGCCAGGCTGTCTGCATCCGCGGCGCACGGCGCCAGAATGGCGCAGCTCAGAAATAAGGGAAGCCTCGTGCGACTCCCGCTGCACCGGCCTGCCCGGCGCGCCCGTGGCGGTGCCGGCATGTCTGTTGATGGCCGGATGCTGGCGCGGTTCAGCGACCACGCCGCCGCCGCTGTCTTCATGGCCCGGCAGGAGGCCCGGCGACTGGGCCACGGCAGCGTCGATCCCGAGCACCTGCTGCTCGGCCTGATCCGGGTTGGAGAAGGGAACGGGATCTCCGCGCTGGACAGGCTCGGGGTCAGCCGGGAGGCACTGCGGCGGCAGCTGGAGGAAAGCATCGGCCACGGCCCCGGAGGGACTTACGGCCCCGTCCGGTTCAGCCGCCCGCGCGGGCAGAAGGTACTGACCTCCGCGCTGCCTGAGGCGCTTGCGCAGGGCACCACCGACATTTGCACCGCGCACCTCCTGCTCGCCCAATACCACGACGACGGACCCGCTTCCCGGACGCTCGCCGGACTCGGGGCTACCGAGGACCGGGTCCGCGACACCGTTCGCGGCGCCACGGGCGTGGACCTGGAAGAACGTGTGACGTGTCGTGCTCGCGCAGCCCGCGTATGACCGCATCGGCGGTCAGCGGGGCGAAGCGGCTAGTCGTCGCGGCTCGGGAATGACAACCGAGCGGCGCCGTCTCTCAAAGCAGCGTCGATCAGGAGGCACGACATGGCCCGGATGGCCTACGACGATCAGACCGCGGCAGCGTTCAAGGCGGTCCGCGAGGTGCCGCGAGACGGGCTCGAGCACTGGCGCGAGGCGATAGGACGTCATCTCAGGCCGTTCCCCGGGATGACGGTGGCGGACATCGGCGCCGGGACCGGCGCGTTCGCCGCAGCCTTTAGCGACTGGTTCGGTCTCGGCATTCTCGCGGTCGAACCGTCGGCAGCGATGCTGGCCCAGATTCCGCGCCGGCCGGGTATCCAGGCGCTGGAGGGCGACGCCAGCACTCTGCCGCTTCCAGATGGCTCGGCCGACGGCGCCTGGCTGTCCCTCGTGATCCATCACATCGCCGACCTGGAAGCCGCGGCGCGGGAAATCCGCCGAGTTCTCCGGCCCGGCGCTCCGGTGCTGATCCGCCAGGGATTCCCGGGCAGGACCGACGCGACGCACACCTTTCCCTGGGAGTTCTTTCCCGAGACCGCACGGACTGCCGATACCTTCCCTTCGCTCGAGCAGACCTGCCAGGCGTTCGCCACCGCCGGATTCCGCCGCGACGCGCTCGAGCGTGTCCCCGAGACACTGACCAGCCTTGCCGATTTCCTCGCCCAGGCGGATACCTTCCGCCGCGCCGACACCAACATGCGCGCCCTCACCGATGAGGAGTTCCGGCGGGGCAAGGAACGGCTCCGGCGCGCCGTGCTGCAAACCGAGGAGACACGCAGCCCGAAATTCAGAACCAATTGGCTTGACCTCCTGGTTTTGCGCTGAGCTTCCTGGTCAGAACGGGAGCCGTGCGCACCTGCGGCCTCCCGCGTCGGCCGGGGAAGCTATCAGCCGGGTCGCTGCGCGCTGGGGGATTTATGACATGCCGCACTTCACCCGGACCTTCCGGGCGCGGTACGGAATGTCGCCGTCCGAGGCTAGGCAGCGCCATGAGCTCAGCCAAGCAGGTCCTCTGGGCGCTTTGCGGCGAGATGGCCATGCAGCAGGCCGGTGGACTGGCCGACCTCGACGAGGTATCCGTCAGGGTCGCGCATGTAGCAGCGGATCTCTGCTCCACGGTCGATGCCGTCGACGGTGAGATCGGGCGGGTGCGGGGTTTCCTCGCCGACTCCGGCGATGACCGGATAACCCATGTGCTCCTCCAGGAAGGGCATCTGTGGGGGCGCAAGGAAATCGCCATCCCGATCAGTGCCGTGACCGGAGTCCAGGACGGAATCCGGCTCAACATCACCAAGCAGCAGGTGGAGGAGCTGCCGCCCGCAGATATCGATCACTCCGGCTAGGGCTCGATCGCCCGGCGGGAAGCACCGGACAGCCCGGCGGGAAGCACCGGACAGCCGGGTGGGAAGCACCGGACAGCCGGGTGGGTGGCAACCCAGCCGCGGTGGCTGATAGGAAGCCTCCATGGGAGGGCTCACCGACAAGATCGCGATTGTGACCGGCGGCGGCCAGGGCATCGGCAGGGCGATCGCCGAGAAGCTCGCCGCCGAGGGGGCGACCGCGGTCGTCACCGACCTGGTGGGACAGAACGCCAGCCAGACCGCGGACGGGCTGCCGGGAGCCGTCGCGATGGGCGTTGACGTCACCGACCGCCAGGCCGTGCAGGCCATGGCCGACCAGGTCGTACAGCTGTTCGGGCGCATCGACGTCCTGATCAACAACGCTGGCTGGGACAAGGCCAGCCCGTTTGTCGACTCCGAACCGGGCGACTGGGACCGGGCGATCGCCGTCAACCTGTACGGCGTGCTGCATACCTGCAAGGCAGTCCTGCCGATCATGGCCGCGCAGGGCGGCGGGGCGGTGGTGAACCTGGGCTCGGACGCCGGCCGGGTGGGATCGTCCGGGGAGGCCGTCTATTCGGCGGCCAAGGGCGGGGTCATCGCGTTTACCAAGTCGCTCGCCCGGGAGATGGCACGCCACCAGGTCAGGGTCAATTGCGTCTGCCCCGGCCCCACCGACACCGCGCTGTTCGCGTCGTTCGCCGGGCCGAAGCTCCGGGAGGCGCTCACCAAGGCGATCCCGTTCCGCAGACTCGGACAGCCGGCCGATGTGGCGAACGTCGTCGCGTTCCTCGCCTCGGACGAGGCATCCTTCGTCACCGGCCAGACCGTCAGCGTCAGCGGCGGCCTCACGATGAGCTGAGGCTAGCGCCGAAGCGGCTCGGGTCAGCTACGAAGTTTCCCTGGCGGCTGCGCGACTGAGACACTGACGAAAAGCATCAACATCGTCGAGGAGGTCGCGGCGATGGCGATGCTGCTCAACCTCGATCTGACGGAGGCACCGAAGGTGACCAGCCTGAGGAACGAACCGGCCGCGACCGACTTCGACCGTCCCGAGCATCAGGCTAAGCTCGCCGACCTCTACCGCGACTTCGAGGCGGCCGGCATGACGCCGCTGTGGCGCACCCGCGAGGGCCTGATGCCGCCGCATCCGCAGCCGCGCGCCGTACCGCATCTGTGGCGGTGGGCCGAGCTGTACCCGCTCGCCGCGCGCAGCGCGGACCTGGTGCCGGTCGGGAGGGGCGGTGAACGCCGCGCGATCGGGCTCGGCAACCCAGGCCTGCCCGGGGATCCCTACGCCACGCCCACGCTGTGGGCCGCGATCCAGTACCTCGCTCCCCGGGAGAGCGCGCCCGAGCACCGGCACACCCAGTCCGCGTTCCGGTTCGTCCTGGAGGGCGAGGGCGTGTGGACGGTGGTCGACGGCGACCCGGTGGCGATGCGCCCCGGCGATCTGCTGCTCACCCCGGGGTGGCACTTTCACGGCCACCAGAACGTCTCCGACACCCCGATGGCGTGGCTGGACGGCCTCGACATCCCGCTCGTCGCCACCATTGACCAGGGGTTCTTTGAGTTCGGCCCGGACGAGCTGCAGGACACCGCGACGCCGGACCGCAGCCGCAGCGAGCGGCTGTGGGGCGGCCCTGGCCTGGTACCGGTCTCGGCCGCGGGACGGCCGTACCCGGCATCCCCGCTGATGGCGTACAGGTGGGCGCATACCGACGCCGCGCTGGCCGCGCAGCTCGAGCTCGACGACGCAGGCCATCCCGGCGTCGTGGCGCCCGGTCACGCCGCCGTGCGGTTCACCAACCCCACGACCGGAGGCGACGCGCTGACCACGATGCGGACCGAGATGCACCGCCTCCGGGCCGGCACCGGCACCGCGCCCACCCGGACGACGGCGTCCTCGGTGTGGCAGGTCTTCGACGGCAGCGGCATGGTCGCACTCGACGGTGATTCACTCCGGCTGACCCGCGGCGACGTGTTCGCCGTTCCCTCGTGGTGCGAGCTGGCCTTGCACGCCGACTCCGGCCTGGACCTGTTCACCTTCTCCGACGCACCCGTGGTCGAGAAGCTGTCGCTGCTGCGCATGGAGGTCAGGCCGTCGGGAGCACGCCGCGTAGACTCGGGGTAGCACACAGTACACGGAGGAGGACGTTGTGCGAGTCGGTGCTGGCTCCCCCGTGCACTCCTCCGGTTCGGGGTTCACGTTCACGATCGGCTCAGGCGAAGCCACGCTGCGCCCGATGATGTGGATGTTCCTCGCAATACTGGCGACGTTCCTGATCACGAGGACCGTGACCAGGCTGATCCGGTCCGGCAGTGGCGGCGGTGTCGGGCTGGGCAACCTGCGGTTCGGGGGCACCCACGTCCACCATCAGGTCTTCGGCATCCTGATCATCATCGGCACGGGCATCGTGCTGGTGTCAGCAACCCCGCACGGAGTGACGCTCGACGTCGCCGCCGCGGTGTTCGGCGTGGGCGTCGGCCTGACCGTCGACGAGTTCGCGCTCTGGTTCCACCTGGAGGACGTCTACTGGACCAGCGAGGGGCGAAAGTCGGTCGACGCGATCTTCTGCGTGCTGGTAGTGACCGGCGCGCTCATCGGCGGGACAAGCTTCCTGTCCGGGCACGTCGGCACCGCGGCATGGTGGTCGTCGGTCGGCTTGCTCGCCGTCGACCTCGCGCTGAGCGTGGTATGCCTGCTCAAGGGCAAGGTCACGACCGGCGTCGCCGGCGTGTTCATCGGCGTCGTGGCCATCGTTGGCGCCGTCAGGCTGGCCAAACCGGGCTCCTGGTGGGCAGCACGCCGCTACACCAGCCGACCGCAGCGCGCCGCCCGCGCCGCGACCCGTTACGGCGATCGCTACCAGGAACGCTGGAACCGGCTGCGCGACCTCGTCGCCGGTGCGCCGTCCAAGGAACGCCAGGGCTAGCGAACGGCGGTCACCCGGTGCCCGGCCCCGGGCTCAGCGAACCCGGTAAAAGGCGGTCGGGTACCACCACGGGCCCCACTGGATCCAGCCGACGATCTGCCCGGGGGCGTGTGCGCCGAAGGTCCAGTTGCCGTGCGCGTAGAGCTCCACGTGCCCGGGGCCGTAGAACGCCAGGTCGCCCTTTTGCGGGCGGCTGACCCGCACCAGGAGCCGGCTTCCCAGCATTCCCGAGGTGGTACGCGGCAGCTTGATCCCGGCGTGCTTGTAGGCCTCCATGACCAGGCCGGAACAGTCGTAGCCGCGCGGCCCGGTGCCGCCATATTCGTAGGCCTTGCGGTACTGGGTCCTGGCCCAGTAGAACGCGCGGAGCCGCGGCGGGAGCACCTTCCGCGCCGCGGCGGTGCTCTGAACTGAATAAGCAGGCGCGGCGAGTGCCGGGCCGGCGGTGAACGTTAGGGCGACCACGAAGGCCGCAATGAAAAGGGACAGCAGCTTGCGATGGTGGCCGGACACCGGCACCTTCCCTGCAACAGGGAGCGCTCACCGGAAAACGGCGATGGTGTCAGCCGGGGGCAGGGGCGGAACAAGCCGCGGAGCGCCTGACCTGTGCGACGCTAGCGGGTGCTCAGGTATCTGTCCGGCGAACGGCCGATAAATGGCTCGACTGGGCCATGCTCTGCGGGCTCATTTCAGCTCATTTCGTTGGGCCGGAACGGTTCGCTGGTGGCGAGGTGTGGTGTGGTTCGGGAGCCGTTTTCGGGGGTTCCGCGGCGGCGCCGGGATCGGCGTAACGGCCGCCGCGCATCAGTGACGCGAGGCCCGCGAGCGCGGCCAGCCCGGCCGCCACGGCGAACACCACGACCAGGCCGTGGTGGAACGGCCCGGAGATCAGGTCGGGGAAGAACGCCCTGCCGGTGAGGACTCGCTGGCTCGCCGCCGGCAGCGAGGACAGCGCACCCATGGACGCCAGCAGGTGCCCAATCGGGTTCACCCCCAGGACGGATGCGAACAGCGAGGAGACCGGCGGCAGGGTGCCGATCTGATGAGCTACGGCGTGCGGCACGCCCTGACGCTGCAGGCCGCTGGTCAGCGTCGTCGGCAGGGTGCTTGCCAGCCCGGCGATCATGAGCGAGAAGAACACGCCGATCGACAGCGCCGTGCCGGAGTTCTGAAAGGTCGACCGCATCCCGGATGCCGCGCCGCGGTGCCGCGCCGGAACGCTGCCCATGATCGACGAGGAATTGGGCGATGCGAACATCCCGCTGCCAATCCCGTTCGCGGCGATGAGCAGGGCGAAAGCCCAATAGGGGAAGTCGACGGGCAGCAGCATCAGCCCGATGAAGCTGCCGCCGAACACGGCCATGCCGGCGCTGGCGATGCCGCGGGAGCCGAAGCGGTCGGAAAGGATCCCTGAGGTCGGGCCCGCGATGAGGAAGCCGCTGGTCAGCGGCAGCAGGTAGATGCCGGCCCACAACGGCGTTTCGGTGTAGGCGTAGCCGTGCAGGGGCAGCCAGATCCCCTGGAGCCAGATGATGAGCATGAATTGCAGCCCGCCCCGGGCGATGGCGGTCAGCAGGCCGGCGATGCTCCCGGCCGTGAACGCCCGGATCCGGAACAGGGCGATGTGAAACATCGGGTCGGCGATCCTGGTCTCGATGACGGCGAACGCCGCCAGCAGGGCGACGCCGACGACGAGCAGCCCGATGACCACCGGGTTGGCCCAGCCCATGCTGTCGTGCCCGTATGGCTGGATGCCGTCGGTGATGCCGATCAGGACCGCGCCAAGGCCGAGGGCGAACGTGATGTTCCCCCACCAGTCGATGCGGGCCCGGTGCCGCTCACCGTTGTCGCGCAGCTTCCAGTAGGCCCACAGGGTTCCGTAGATCCCGACGGGCACGTTGATCCAGAAGACCGCGCGCCAGTCCCACGCGGCCAGCAGGCCACCTGCGACCAGGCCGATGAACTGGCCGGCCAGGCCGGCGATCTGGTTCGTCCCCAGCGCGAAGCCGCGCTGCTCGGCGGGAAAGGCGTCGGTCAGGATCGCGGCCGAGTTGGCCATGAGCATGGACCCGCCGACGGCCTGGAGCACCCGCCAGCCGATCAGCCACAGCGCGCCGCGACCGCCGATGTACGGGTCGAACGACAGCAGCACCGAGGCCGCCGTGAAGACCACGAACCCCGCGTTGTAGATCTTGACGCGGCCGTAGATGTCGCCGAGGCGGCCGAGGGTGACCACGAGCACGGCCTGGACCAGCCGGTACCCCATGATCATCCACAGCAGGTAGCTGATGTTGCCGGGCGCCAGCGGATCCAGGTGAATGCCCCGGAAGATCGCTGGCAGCGCGATGATGACGATCGACCCGTCAAGGGTGGCCATGAACATGCCGGCGGTCGTGTTCGCCAGCGCCACCCACTTGTAGCGGTCCTCCCGGTTATCCGCGCCCGCCATCAGATGCTCTCGGCCAGCCGCTCGAGCAGCGGTGATGCCGCAGCCAGCAACTGGATCTCCGCGGGCGTGAACCCGGCCGAGAGGGCCTTCGCGAGCCGCTCGGTGCGCGCGTTCCGCTTGTCCCGCAGCAGTCGCGACCCGGCGTCGGTGACCGACAGCACTGCCCGCCTGCCGTCGCCAGGGTCGGGGCGCCGCTCGATCAGGCCCTTCGTCTCGAGCGCGCCGAGCGTCGCACCCATCGACTGCGGGCTGATCTGCTCCAGCTTCGCGAGCGCGCTCGCGGTCGCGGGACCGCCGCGGTCAAGGCGGGTCAGAGCCGAGCTCTCGGGCAGCGTGAGCTCGCCGTCGGTCCGCGTCTGGCGTAGCCGCCGCAGCAGCAGGCCGATGCTGACCCGCAGCGCCCCGGCGACCTCGTGCACATCCGGTCCAGGCATCATATTAGTAAGGCTAGGCTGATAAGCCTCTCCTTATCAAACCCGCTGCCGGCGCATGGATGTGCTGCTGGCGCATCGATGTACCGAGCTTCGGGCGCATCGATGTACCGATGGGCTTGTAAGAACAGGCCCGTTGGTACATCGATGGCCTGGGTGGCGACCGGACACCCCGCACGACATGCCAGCGACCCGCGGGGGCGCTGGGCAGTCGTAGGCGTGGGGCAAGCCGGGAGGGCTCAGGCCACCGGGTCACGCCCAGCGGTGACCGGGTGCTCCTCCGGCCGCGGGCCAGGCCTGTTGTCCTGCTTGATGGTGAGGCGGCCCTTGCTCATGACCCCGACGCGCTGTGCCTGGCGGGCCAGGCTGGTGTCGTGCGTGACCAGGACCAGCGTGAGTCCTCGTTCGCGCCACAGATACTCCAGCAGGCCGATGATCTCGTCGCGGGTGTCCTCGTCGAGGTTGCCGGTCGGCTCGTCGGCCAGCAGCACCTTGGGTTCTTTGACCAGCGCACGGGCGATCGCGGTGCGCTGCTGCTGGCCGCCGGACAGTTCCGAGGGCAGGTGGGCGGCCCGGTCGGCCAGGCCCACCGAGTCCAGCGCGGCGGCGACCCGGGCCTGCCGGTCGGCGTGGCCGACCCGCAACGGGATGAGCGCGGCTTCGACGTTCTCGGCGGCCGACAGAGTGGGAATCAGGTTGAAGGTCTGGAAGATGAACCCGATCTTCTCGGCGCGCACGGCGGTGAGCTGGGTTTCGCGCAGCGCACCGAGGTTGATGCCGTCCAGTTCGATGGTGCCTTCGGTCGGGCGGTCGAGGCCGCCGAGCAGGTTGAGCAGGGTGGACTTGCCGTGGCCGGTGCGGCCCTGTACGGCCAGCCACTCGCCGTCCTCGATTACCAGGTCCAGATCGCGGACCGCGGGAACGGTGCGGCGGCCCTTCTGGTAGATCTTGGTCACGCCGGTCAGCTTGTACACGATCTTCTCCTGTTCGTGAAAGGTCTTGCCGGTCTGGGTCACGCAACCTGAGAGAGGGCGTCCACGGGCCGCAGCCTGGCGATCCGCCAGCTTCCGAACGACCCGGCCAGCAGGCCGCCGGCCACAGCCAGGACCACCGCCAGCACGATCACGCCCACCGTGATCGACGGATGCAACGGCACGGCCACGACGTGCGACGCCGAGCCAGGACTCGAGCCGTGCGAGACACCGCCCGGGCCCACCGCCGTCTGCGTCTGGGTGAAGCCCCCGGAGGACGTCGGGACGTTCGCGGACAGCTTGGGCGCGACCTTCCTGATGATCGCCGCACCTGCGAAGCCGAGGCCGACACCCACCGCGGCACCGATGACGCCCATGACCACCGACTCGCCGAGCACCTGGACGACGATCCGGCGGGTCCGCCAGCCGATCGCCTTCAGCGTGCCGAACTCGGCGACCCGGCGGGCCACCGCCGACATCGTGAGCAGGCTGGCCACGGCGAACGCGGCGATCAGCACCAGGACCGCCAGCCACTTGCCCAGGTCGTTGGCCAGCTTGGCGGCGTTGGCCACCGAGCCGGTCACCTCGCTGGCCAGGCTGGCCGCGGTGGTCACGGTGGCGTGCGGGAGCAGTTTGGCGATCTCATGCTGCACGGCGGAGATGTCGGCGGCGCTGGTCGCGGTCACGTAGATCGTGTTCACGTCGCCGGCCTCGACGCCGAGAGGACCGGTCTTGAGCCCCTGGGCCACCGCCAGCGGGATGTAGACGTCGGGCGGGCTGGCGGACTGAGGCTGCCGGACGATGCCGATGACCTTGAACTTCACGCTGTCGACCGTGATCGTCGAGCCGACCTTCAGGTTGTTGCTCGTCGCGTAGCCGGAGTCCACGATGGCGACGTGGGCGTCGGAGTCGGCGGCGCTGAACGAGTGGCCGGAGGTCAGCGATGCCGCGCTCAGCGGGCCGAGCGCGGTGTGCCCGGCAGCTACGCCGTCCACGCTGACCGTGCTCGGCGTAGGCGGCTGCGAGCCGCCAGCCTGCCCGAAGTCCTTCGGGAACGTGATCGTGTTGTCGGTGAGCAACAGCCCGCCCGTGGCCGCCGCGACGTCGTGCAGCCTGGCCACGTCCGCCACCTCCGCGGACTTGATCGGCAGGTACTGCGGGGCCAGGTTTGAGATGGTCTTGCCCGCCGCGTTCTCGCACTTGCCGTTCTGGCAGATTGTCGCGCCATTCGGGCCACCCTGAATGGTCGTGGCACCCTTCGGCGGCTGGCCGTTCGCCGAGAACCTCTTGGGCTGCGGTGCCTCGCCGGTAACGGTCACGTCGGTGCCCACTCCGTACAGCGAGGCCAGCACGCTGGACTCGGCCTTCTTCACCCCGGCCGAGGCGGCGCTCACGGTGACGACCAGGCCGATTCCCACGGCCAGGCCCAAGGCGACGAAGATCGCCTGGCGCATTCGGCGGCGCAGTTCGCGCCGCAGGTATGTAGCGAAGAACATCTGCTCTCCTATCCGAAATGATGGATTTGCGACGCCCGAACCCCCTGGCCGGAACCCGCGGGCTGGCGCACCGGGCCGGCCTGCGTCGGTCGGCCGGTGCAGGGTCAGTTCTACGGAGGCCGTGGTTGCGCGGCGGTTACACGGCTTCGGCCCGCAGATCCGCGCCCGCTGCGGTGTAACCCCGCCGCAACCGGAGCTGAGAAACCCTGGTCCCGGCGGGAACCCGGCTTGGGTTAACGATCACCACGAGGAGGCCAGCACCCGATGTCGCCGGAGATTTCAGGTCCTGCGGAACTGCACGACGCCACGTCGCCGGCCGGTGACGGCTGGCCCGACGACCGGGCCAAGGCGCCAGATTCTGGCTGGGCCGACGGCGGAGACGAGGACGAACGAGACCCCGACTGGCCCGACGACTGGCCCGACGGCGGGGACGACCCGCCGTGGCGCCGGGCGGCGCCTTCCGCGGCCTACGGCCGGGACGGCGGCCCGGGCCGATCGGGCCTGCGCCCGCTCGCGCTCACGATCGTCGCCGTGGTGGCGCTCGGCGCCGGGGCTGGCGTTGCGCTGGCCATCACCAAGGGACTTGATCACTCATCGTCACCTTCGGCGGCGCCGACCACCCGGCCGTCGGCCGTGGCTCCGGGCGGCGGCACCATCCCCGGCGGCGGCGGCGCGGTCGGGGAGATGTTCGTGGCTGGCCCGGTGACGGCGGTCAGCAGCACGTCGATCACTATCGGCGGGCCGAATCACACGGTGACGGCCGCGATCACGAGCTCCACCAGGATCACCGGCAAGGTGACCAGCGTCGGCGGGATTAAAGTCGGCGACCAGGTCTCGGCCCAGATCACCGAGAGCAACGGCGGCCAGCCCACGGTTGCCGCAATCCAGGATCCGGCACAGGCGCCATCCGGCGGCAGCGTGCCGTAACCGCAGGCGAGGCATCATGGACGGGTAGGGAGGAATCACCGATGCGGGTGCTCGTGATCGAGGACGACCGCGAGCTTGCCGAGGCGCTGGGCGTCGGGCTGCGCCGGGAGCAGCTGGCGGTCGACGTCGCCCTCGACGGCCAGACCGGGCTCGAGCAGGCGCTGGTGACCGGCTACGACGTCATAGTGCTCGACCGTGACTTGCCCGGCCTGCACGGAGACGACGTGTGCGCGGGGCTGGTCAAGGCCGGTTGCCGCAGCCGGGTGCTGATGCTGACCGCGGCCGGGACGATCGAGGACCGGGTCGACGGCCTCGGCATCGGCGCGGACGACTACCTGCCGAAGCCTTTCGCCTTTGCCGAGCTCGTAGCCAGGATCCGGGCGCTGCTGCGCCGCGCTCAGCCGGTGCTGCCTCCGGTGCTGGTCAGCGGCGACCTCGAGCTGGACCCGTCACGGCGGCAGGCGAGCCGTGCAGGCCGCCAGCTTGATCTCGGCCCGAAGGAGTTCGGCGTTCTTGAGCTGCTGCTATCCGCCCAGGGCCGGGTAGTGTCGGCCGAGGAGATCCTGGAGCGGGTATGGGACGAGATGGCCGACCCGTTCACCTCCGCGGTCAAGGTGACCATGAGCAGGCTCCGGCGCAAGCTCGGCGACCCGCCGGTGATCGAGACCGTGGCCCAGGCCGGATACCGGATCTGAGGGTGCCGATGCCAGAACCAGCCAAGCCAGCCCCGACGACCCGGCTGGTGCGCCTGCCCCGGCGCACCGTACGGCTGAAGCTCACCCTGCTCTACGGCGGGCTGTTCCTGGTCTGCGGAGTCGCCCTGCTCGCGGTCACCTACTTCCTGGTGGAACAGCACCTTCCCACGGCGTTGACAACCAAAAGCCTGGTCGGCAACGGGCAGACGACCGTTAGCGGCACCCAGTACAGCGCGGTCTGCTACAGCTCCAGCCAGGTCCATAGCAGCGAGGGACTCGGCCAGGCGGCCGGCGGCTCGATTCCGACCGCGAACGGATGCGCGGCTCTGCTGGGTGCGGCGCGCAGCGACGAGCTGCGCCAGCTGATCATCGACTCCGGGATCGCGCTGGCGATCATGGCGGCGGCCTCCACAGGGCTCGGCTGGGTGGTGGCCGGGCGGGTGCTCCAGCCGCTGCGGACGATCACCACCGCGGCGCGGCGCATCTCAGCGAGCAACCTGTACCAGCGGCTCGCGCTCGACGGCCCCGATGACGAGCTCACCGAACTCGGGAAGACGTTCAACGGGCTGCTCGCCCGGCTCGAGCGATCCTTCACGGCCCAGCGGCAGTTCGTCGCGAACGCCTCGCACGAGCTGCGCACCCCGCTCGCGCGGCAGCGGACCCTGGTCGAGGTCGCGCTGCGGGACCCGGACGCCACCGTCGCCTCGATGCAGCAGGCCATGCAGCGGGTGCTGGCAACGGGCGAGGAGCAGGAACGGCTGATCGAGGCGCTGCTGACCCTGGCGCGCAGCCAGCGCGGCCTCGACCGGCGCGAGCCGCTCGACCTCGCGGCGGTGACCGGCGCGGCGGTGTCGGCCACCGAGGCCGACGCCGCCGAGCGCGGGGTGCGGGTGAACGCCTCGCTCGGCTCCGCTCCGTCCCAGGGCGATCAGCGGCTCGCCGAGCGCCTGGCGGCCAACCTGGTCGACAACGCCGTGCGTCACAACCTCGCCGGCGGCTGGGTGGAGGTGACGACCGCGGTCAGGTCGGGCCGCAGCGTGCTTTCGGTGTCCAACACCGGCCCGGTGATAGCGCCGGACCAGGTGGACAGGCTGTTCCAGCCGTTCGGCCGGCTCGAGGCGACCCGGCTCAGCCGGGACGGGCTCGGCCTCGGGCTGTCGATCGTCACCGCGATCGCCGCCGCGCACGACGCGGACCTGCGGGCCCGCCCGCTGCCCGGCGGTGGCCTCGAGGTCGAGGTGCACTTCCCCCCGGCGCCCGACAGCACGGCTGGCACCGTACCCGCCACCCCGGTCCTTGCCGCGGCGGGCCAGCCTAAGTGACGGCGAGCCCGTCCCGGCTGAGCCGGGTCGCCTTCCGCTTCCTCGGCGTCCCGAGCGGGCGCCTGGCGGGCACGCGGGCGCGGCGGCTCCTGGCGCCGTGACGCCCTTGGAAACGGTGACCTTCAGCCGCTGCGTCCTGGTCGAGGGTGCGCTCAGAACTCCGGGACGAGCAGCTCCGCGATCTGCGCGGCGTTCAGGGCCGCGCCCTTGCGCAAGTTGTCGCCGCAGACAAAGAACTCGATCGCCTTGGGGTCGTCCATGCTCTGCCGCACCCGGCCGACCCAGGTCGGGTCCGTTCCGACCACGTCGGCCGGGGTGGGGAACTCGCCGGTCTCCGGTTCGTCGGCGAGCACCACTCCGGGCGCATCGCTCAGCACCTGCTGCGCTTCGTGCCGGGTGACCTCCTCCCGGAAAACGGCATGCACGGCCACCGAGTGGCCGGTGACGACCGGCACCCGGACGCAGGTCGCCGATATCTTGAGCCGCGGCATCCCGAGGATCTTGCGGGTCTCGTTGCGGAGCTTCAGCTCCTCCGAGGACCAGCCCTCGTCCCTCAGCGAGCCAGCCCAGGGCACCACGTTGAGCACCAGCGGGGCCGGGAACGGCCCGAAGTCGCCGACGACCCCGCGCAGGTCACCGGCCCGGTGGCCAAGCGCTCGGTTGCCGGCCACTTTCTCGAGCTGCGCGTACAGCGTGTCGACACCGGCCTGCCCGGCTCCGGACGCGGCCTGGTAGGACGACAGCACCAGCTCGCGTAGCCCGAACGCCCGGTGCAGCGCGGCAACGCCAACGATCAGCGAGAGCGTCGTGCAGTTCGGGACCGCGATGATGCCCTTGGGCCTGATCGCGGCCTGACCGGGGTTGACCTCCGGCACCACCAGGGGAACCTCGTCGTCCATCCGGAACGCCCCGGACTTGTCGATGACGACGACCCCGCGGTCCGCGGCCACCGGCGCCCATTGCGCCGACACCTCGTCGGGCACGTCGAACATGGCGAGATCAACCCCGTCGAAGACCTCCGGGGTGAGCGCTGCGACCTCGACCTCCTGGCCGCGGACCCGCAGCCGCTTGCCCGCCGAGCGGGCCGAGGCCACCAGCCTGATCTCTCCCCAGACGTCGTCCCTGGTCGAGACCACGTCGAGCATCACGGTCCCGACGGCCCCGGTGGCGCCGACGATCGCCAGTGTCGGCCTGCGGCTGGCCTGCTTGCCTGGCACCGGCCTCACCTGCCCGTTCCGCCGTAGACGACCGCTTCCTGCTCGTCAGATCCCAGGTCAAAGGCCCGGTGCGCGGCGGCGACCGCAGCGGGGATGTCGTTCTCGTCAACGACCACCGAGATCCTGATCTCCGACGTCGAGATCATCTCGATGTTCACGCCCGCCTCTGCCAGCGCGCCGAAGAACGTGGCGCTCACCCCGGGATGCGAGCGCATTCCCGCGCCGATCAGCGAGACCTTGCCGATCCTGTCGTCGTACAGCAGCGATTCGAAACCCACCTCGCTCTGCAGCTGGCCGAGCGAGGCCATCGCCGTGTGGCCGTCCTCGCGCGGCAGGGTGAACGAGATGTCGGTGCGGCCGGTCGCGGCGGCGGAGACGTTCTGGACGATCATGTCGATGTTGATCTCTGCGGCGGCGATGACCCGGAAGATCCTGGCCGCCTCGCCGACTTTGTCCGGCACGCCGACAACGGTGATCTTCGCCTCGCCCCGGTCCTGCGCCACTCCGGAGATGATCGCCTGCTCCATCGTTTCGCCTTCCACGTCACTGCCGGTGTCCTGGCCGCTGTCCGTGACCCATGTCCCGTCCCTGTTGCTGAACGAGGAGCGTACGTGAATCGGGATTGCGTACCGCCGCGCGTACTCCACGCAGCGCAGCATCAGGATCTTTGCCCCGCACGCCGCCATCTCCAGCATCTCTTCGTAGCTGATCCGGGGGATGCGCCGGGCATCGGCCACGAGCCTCGGATCGGCGGTGAAGATGCCATCTACGTCGGTGTAGATCTCGCACGCGTCGGCGCCGAGCGCGGCGGCCAGCGCTACGGCGGTCGTATCCGAGGCGCCCCTGCCGAGCGTGGTGATGTCCTTGGTGTCCTGGGACACGCCCTGGAAACCCGCCACGATCGGGATCGCGCCCACGTCGAGCGCGCTGCGGATCCGGCCCGGAGTGACGTCGATGATCCTGGCCTTGCCGTGCGCGGAGTCGGTGATCACCCCCGCCTGCGAGCCGGTGAAGGACCGTCCCTCCAGGCCCAGGTTGGCGATGGCCATCGCGAGCAGCGCCATCGAGATCCGCTCGCCCGCGGTCAGCAGCATGTCGAGTTCACGGCCCGGCGGCAGCGGGCTCACCTGGTTCGCCAGGTCACGGAGCTCGTCGGTGGTGTCGCCCATGGCCGAGACCACCACGACCACCGAGTTTCCTGCCTTGCGCGTTGCGACGATGCGCTGGGCCACGCGCTTGATCCCGTCTGCGTCGGCAACCGAGGATCCGCCGTACTTCTGCACTACAAGGGCCACGGTCAGGCCGCTCCTCCCGCTCGCCTGATCCAGCTCGTCTCGCCCGGCAAGACTTGAGTGTATCCACCGCGGCGGGGCCTGCCGACGTCGTTTTTTCCGGTGTCAGCCCGCCGCGGGCTCGTCGGCGACGTCCAGCCTCGAGTGCGCGACCACCGAGTGCAGCGCCCGCAGCGCGGCGCCGCCGTGGGTTCCCCAGTGGTTAACGTACGAGTACTGCCACCACCACAGCGCCTCGGCGGCACGCCCGGCCTCGTAGTGCTTGAGCCCGTGGATCAGGTCGGCGGCCACGGCCGCGAGGTCGTCGGAGAGCCGGAACCGCGTGGCCTTTGTGTCCTGATAGGGATCGAAAAGCTCGGCGTAATCATCGAAGTCCTGCAGCCCGGCAGCGAGCCCGGTCCGCAGCGCGTCGAGGTCGGGATCCGCGCCCACGTCGGGCTCCCAGTTGCCCGGCAGGATGATGTCCTGGCTCGCCCCCAGCTGTGCCCCGGCCAGCATGATCTGGGCAACCTCGAGCAGCAGCAGCGGTACCGTCTCGTCTTTGCCTTCCCCGTTCGCCAGCGCGGTCACACCGTCCAGGAACTCCTGGGCCTGCCGCGCGATCCGGTCGGCGAGCGGCCGCCAGTCGTCGCCCGACGGGGGGTCCCGGGGGTCGCCCCCCCGGGACGGCACAGTACTAGACATCGAGCAGCCTCCGTCCTTCGAACGCCCTGCCGAGGGTGACCTCGTCGGCGTATTCCAGTTCGCCGCCCACCGGCAAGCCGCTGGCGGGCCTGGTGACCCGCAGCCCCATCGGCTTGACCAGTCGGGCCAGGTACGCGGCGGTCGCCTCACCCTCGAGATTGGGATCCGTCGCCAGGATCAGCTCGGTGACCGTTCCGTCGGACAACCGGGTCATCAGCTGGGAGATCCGCAGGTCATCGGGCCCGATCCCGTCGATCGGGCTGATCGCGCCGCCGAGGACATGGTAGCGACCGCGGAACTCGCGGATCTTCTCAATCGCCGCGACGTCCTTGGGTTCTTCCACGACACAGATCACCGCTAGGTCACGACGCGGGTCCCGGCAGATGCGGCACTCGTCCTCCTCTGCGACGTTGCCGCAGGTCCGGCAGAACTTGACCCGTTCCAGCACCTCAAGCAGCGCGGTCGCCAGCCGGCGCACGTCGGCCGGATCGGCGGATACCAGGTGAAACGCGATGCGCTGCGCGCCCTTCGGCCCTACGCCGGGCAGCTGGCCGAGCTCGTCGATGAGGTCCTGGACGACGCCTTCATACACCTCAGGACTCCCCGTCTCCCTTCACTGCCGGTTCACTGCTCGTCGTCGTTGTCGCCCTGCGGCTCATCAAGCCCGGGCAGCCCGGGGAATCCGGGCAGCCCCGCCTCGCCCGGGTTGCCGGTCATCCCGGCGAGTGGCCCCATCGCCTCCTGCTGCAGGTCGCTGACGGCATCGTAGGCATCGCGGACCGCCGCGAGCACCAGGTCCGCTATGGTCTGCGCCGACTCTTCCGGCTCGGCCGGGTCGATCGCCGCCGCGGCGATGGTGACGTCCACCAGCTCGCCCTGACCGTTGACGACGACCGTCACGAGACCGCCGCCCGCGCTTCCTTCCACCTCGGTGTCGGCCAGCTCCTGCTGAGCGGTGAAGAGCTGGCTTTGCATCTGCTGCGCCGCTGCGAGCAGCTGCTGCATATCCAATTGACCGCTGGGGTCCACGTCTGTCGTCCCATCGCTCATCGAGGTTGCCTTGCCCTAACGTTCCGAGCCTACGGCCTGCCGCCGTCGCCGGGCACCATCGCGTGCCGACGACTCAGGCGTCGCCGATTTCCTCGATGACCTGACCGCCCAGCGTCCGCTGGATCAGGTCCACTCCGGTGAGCGCGCTGGCGGCCGAGTCGTCGTGGTCGGGTTCCTCGGGCTGGGCCGGGCGTTCATGCGGCGGCGGGGGCGGGGCCTCCGGGCGCGCAGGCCGCGCGGCTGCCTCATCGGCGGCCTTGGCTTGAGCGGGGGGCGGCGTCGCGTAACGGGCGGAATCCTCGATGTCGGGACCGGCCGATTCGGATGACGGGTCCCGGCGGCCGTGCGAGGCGCCCGGTTCGGCGGCGACCGTCCTGATCCTGGGGCTGATGCCGAGCATCTGTCCCAGAACACCGGCGAGGTCCTGGTCAGACCCCCTGGCGGTGAACCCCGTGGCGGCTCCCGCCTGGGCGAACCTCAGCGTGAGGACGCCGGCCTGCAGGCTTTCCGCGGTCGCGCTGTTGAGCTGGACCCAGGCGACCCTGCTCCGGCGCCCGACCGCCTCGAGGATCTCCGGCCAGCGCTCGCGGACCGAGCCGACGTCCGCCGTCGCCGACGCACCCGCGCGTGGTGCAGGCTCGGCAGGCGGCTCCGGCCGCGCGGGCCTGGGCGGCGGTGCCACCGGTTCGGGCCGCTGCGCCTGGACGGCAGCGGCGGCAGGCCTGGCGGGTGGCGACTCACGCTGCTCGGGCCGGTGCGGCGCCTCACCGGAGCCGAGCCTGCGCTCGAGGCGCTCCAGCCGGGCGAGCAGGCCCGCGTCGCCCGTGGCGGCCGCGGGCAGCAGCACCTGCGCACAGATCAGCTCGAGCTGCAGCCGCGGGGAGGTTGCCCCGCGCATCTCGACGAGCCCTGCGTTGATGATCTCCGCTGCCCTGGCGAGCTGCGCCTGGTCGAAACTGGCCGCCTGTTCGCGCATCCGGTCGAGCCGGTCGGCGGGCACGTCGAGCAGGCCGGTCTGGCCGGCGTCGGGCACCGCGGCCAGCACGATCAGGTCACGGAACCGGTCCAGCAGGTCGGTCGCGAACCGCCGCGGGTCGTGGCCGCCCTCGATGACCCGGTTCACGGCGCGGAACACCGCGGCACCGTCGCCGGTCGCGAACGCATCTGCGACGTCATCGAGCAGGCTCTCGTCGGTGTAGCCGAGAAGGCTCACAGCCCGCTCGTAGGTCAGCCCGGACTCGTCGCTGCCGGCCAGTAGCTGGTCGAGGATCGACAGCGCGTCGCGCGCCGAGCCCGCGCCCGCCCGGACCACCACCTGCACCACGGCGGGCTCGTACTTGACGCCCTCGCTGGCGAGGATCTCCTCGAGCAGCCCGCGCAGCACGGCCGGCGGCATCAGCCGGAACGGGTAGTGATGGGTGCGCGACCTGATCGTCGCGATGACCTTCTCGGGCTCCGTCGTGGCGAACACGAACTTCAGGTGCGGCGGCGGCTCCTCGACGAGCTTCAGCAGCGCGTTGAAGCCCTCGCGGGTCACCATGTGCGCCTCGTCGACGATATAGATCTTGAAGCGGCCCGAGACCGGCGCGTAGAAGGCCCGCTCGCGAAGGTCCCTCGCGTCGTCGACGCCGCCGTGCGAAGCCGCGTCGATCTCGATCACGTCGATGCTGCCGGGCCCGGACGGGGCCAGCGCGACGCAGGAGGCGCACTTCCCGCACGGGTCGGGGGTCGGCCCCTGCTCACAGTTGAGCGAGCGCGCCAGGATGCGGGCGCTCGACGTCTTGCCGCACCCGCGGGGGCCGCTGAACAGGTAGGCGTGGTGCACCCGCCCGCTGCGCAGCGCCTGGCGCAGCGGCTCGGTGACGTGGTCCTGCCCCTTGAGCTCGGCGAAGGTGGCGGGCCGGTATCTGCGGTACAGCGCCGTGGGTGCAGCGGCGCTTCGGCCCGTTTCCGCCGCCGCGGCTTCTGGGACGTCGCCTGCCATAGCCTCATCCTCACGAGGACCGGAAGGGACCCCCCGCACACCCGTCAGAGCCCGCGTACCCTTGCTGCCTTCCAGCCCTGGGGGAGTTGGCGGGATAAACGCCGTGCGAGGGGTCTGGTGGCCAGTCTAGCCAGCCCGCCGACCAGGAGAGGCCGAGAACTCCCCCGGGAGGCCTCAGGCCCGCGGAGTCGGTAGGCTTGCCCGCGGAGGATTCGCCTAGTGGCCTAGGGCGCACGCTTGGAAAGCGTGTTGGGGGCAACCCCTCGCGAGTTCGAATCTCGCATCCTCCGCCACGCTGACCTGCGCAAACGTCGGCGACGATTGCTAACGGGCAAGCATCTACTGCGTGCCTTAG
This sequence comes from uncultured Actinomycetota bacterium, assembly GCA_963778075.1. Classification (GTDB taxonomy): domain Bacteria; phylum Actinomycetota; class Actinomycetes; order Streptosporangiales; family Streptosporangiaceae; genus JASHPR01. Next base: position 355,603 of record CAVZTJ010000005.1, read on the forward strand.
TCTCATTTATAGGCTCACGCGAGGCCTCTGAAGACGTTCTCCTGCGCCAGGTGAGCGAGTCTTCGCCGCACGTTTGGCCTGGTCACGGTGTCAGCGGACGGGCGCGAACGGACTTGTGCACGCCACCGGATCGTGTGCCTGCCGTCCACGTGACGGGGCAACGTACGGATGGCTCCCTCTGTGTCAAGATTTTCGAGGCGATGGCCTTAGGCTGTTTGGCAGCGGGCCGGGAAGTGGCCTATCCGAAGGGCCGGCTACCGGGTCAGGCCGGTCACGCTGGATTGCAGAGTCGTCCCCGAATGCCCTCCCGGGCCCGTCACCGCTGCCATGGCGTCGGTGACCATCCGGTGGTAGACGATGTCGGCAGCCGCCGTTTGAGCGCTCGCATGGCTTCCATCGGTGTCTTGCCCCGGCGACTTTGCGTCGAAGTAGGCGCGGGCTTCGGTCGGGTTGCGCAGCTGGGTGACAGCCATGATGTGCAGCGCGCGGTTGATCTGCCGGTTGCCGGCGCGCGACAGGCGGTGCCGGACGTGCTCGCCGGACGAGGCGTCGATCGGCGCGGTTACGTTCTAGGACGCGAAGTGGGCCATGTCCGGGAAGCGGGTGATGTCACCGACCTCGACCAGCAGCCGAGCCGCGCCCGAGGGTCCGATGCCCTTCAGCTGGGTGAGCGTGCTGCCGGTAGCGGCGAGGAGCTCGCGCAGTTCCTTGTCGGCGGCCTTCTTGCGCTGGTAAATCCGCTCAAGGTCACCGATCAGCTCGGCAGCGACCCGCTTGCGTGCCTTCGCGGCCGCATCCCGTGGCCGGACCTTCGCCAGTAAGACCCTTGCCTGCCGCCGCGGACAGGTCTGACATCCGGAACTGGATCGAGGACTGGAACGAAACCCACGGCCCTACGTCTGGACCAAGACCGCCGACCAGATCCTCGACTCCATCAAACGCTACTGCGAACGAACCAACGGTCAGGACACTAGCTGCCGGCCATCCGATGGGTGCCCGGGTGCGCGCCGGGGGTCTCGGGGAGTGCGAATCGGGGTTGATGCGCCCGGAGGTGGTCGTCGTGCCCCCGCGAGCGAGTAGACACCGCCTCACGACCAAGCTATTCGCAGCGGGACCAGGGCGGCGAGTAAAGCCCCCGAAGGGAGGAGGCGCCAGGCCTGCGCCCCGGCGGATCCGCCGGGTGGGCCTTGGCCATGGCGGCGTATACGCGGCCGACCGCATCCCGGGCGGCCGCGACCTCGTCAGGGCGCAGCGCATCCCGGATGATCAGGTAGCCGTCGCGTTCGAAGGCGGCCCGCTCCTCAGCCGTCATCGGCACGGACGGATCGGCGCATCTTCCAGTAGCTGACAGCTGCGTCATTGTTACCTCCACCGTCGTGAGCTGGTTCGCAAACGAGCAGTCAGTGTTCAGGGCATGTCTGGCAGGCCGGCCCGGCATGCGGCCTGTCTCCCGGTGAGAGGGTGTCCCACTGCGCGAGTTTCAGGCCATGTCTTCGGCCGATGTCCGCAACCGTCGGCGACCACGGCTGGCAGTAACCTCACTCGGCCCGCAGGGCCGTGGCCGCCGCGGACCGCGCAGCCCAGCCAGCGGGCAGGAGCGCCCCGCCGACGGCGATCACCAGGCCGGCGAGCGCCAGCACCGCCAGTTCCGGCGCGCTGTAGACCGCGAGGTAGCTGGCCGGCACGTTGGTGGCGGCCGCGTGCCCCATGGCCGGGAGCACGTACCGGTGCACGGCCATCCCGGCCGGCACCGCGACGAGCCCGGCTGCCAGCCCGGTCCCGGCGACCGAGCAGATGACCATGGTGATGGTCTGCCGCGGCGTCATGCCGACCGCCCTGAAGATGCCGAGGTCGTGCACCCGCTCTCTGGTGTGCAGCAGCACGGTGTTGAGGACGCCCAGCCCGGCTACCACGGCAAGCAGCAGGGTCAGCAGCGCGATCAGCGCGGTCAGGGTCAGGAAGAACGGATCGTTGGTGTTGAGTCTGATGGCGCCCCCTGGCCTGAGCGAGCGGCCGAGTGCGGCCGCGTACGCCCGCGGATCGGTGCCAGGCCTCAGGCCCACATCGTAGGTCGCGGGGAAGAGCCGCGGGTCAGCGGTCGCGACGGTCCGCCAGCCGGTGAGCATGTCGAGCCCCTGGTAACTGGTGTCAAAGATCTCGCCGACAATTCGCACGGGAATCAGCCTGCCAGCGTCGCTGATCATGACCGTGTCCCCGACCGACATGCCGGTGATGGTGAGGAAATTCGTGGGAACGACCGCCTCATCGACGCGGCTGTACCAGCGTCCGCTGATCAGGTCGTAGCCGGTCCAGCGTGCATTGCCGCGGAATGCCGTCAGGTTCACCTGACCGGTAAGGCCGACGACCTTGACCCGCTCGTCTGCCTCGACCACGTATCGCAGCGTGCCCGGCTGGGCGCGCAGCGCCGCCTCGGTCGTCCGCTCGGCCACCGCCACCGGGAGGGCCCGCGGTGCGCCGCCCGGACCGAAGTTCTTGGGACCGCCCGTGGAGCCCGACGGCAGGTCAACCTGCACAGGCTCGGCCTGCGAATGGGACAGCCCGACCACCACGCGGTTCAGCGAGGCGGTCAGGCCCGCCGCGAATGTGACCGTGGTGGCGCCGAGCAGGACAGCCGCGAGGGTGACCGCGGTCCGCGCTGGCCGGGCGAACGGCGCGGCGAGCCCGATGGTCACCGGCTGCGGTAGCCGCAGCCCGGCCAGCAGGCGGTGGGCGGCATAGCCGCGGCCCTGGTACGGAGCGCGGCCGGTCGCGATCGCCTGGACGGCGCTGAGTCGGCCGGCCCGGATCGCCGGGGCGATCGCTGCCAGCCCGGCCAGGCAGCACATCGCCGCCGGGACTGTGACACTCACCCATACGGGCACCGCCAGGGTGCCGACCTGATAAACGTTCGCCGTGCTGCTGAGCACGGGGATCGCCAGCACGTTGCCGGCCACGACGCCAGCTGCGCATCCGATCAGCGCTGGCAGGGTGATCTGACCAGCGTAGGTGGCGACGACCTGACCAGGCGTGAAGCCGATGCTCTTCAGGACCCCGATCCGCCGGTAGCCGGCCACCACGGCGCCGCTGACGACGTTGACCACGATGAGCACCGACAGGACCAGGCCGATGATGCCGAAGACCACGACAAACGGGACAATCGGCGCAATGCCAGTGTTCTCCTGCTGCTTGACGGCCAGGTACGACTGCGTCGCGATGATGGTGCCTCGGCGCAGCGACCCGGCCACGGCGCTGACGTCGGCATGCAGGGCGGCAGCGGACCCGGCGGCAGCGAATCGGTAGAGCAGCTGCGCGGTCGGCGGGCTACCCGGCACGCGCAGCGCCGGAATCTCGGCAGGAAGTACCCAGCCGTCGGCGGACTGACCGACGGAGTTGGCGACGCCAACCAGGGTCAGCACCGGCGACCCTGGCACGCCGTGCGCGGTGATCTGCGTGCCGAGCTGAAGGCCGAGTCCGGAGTTTGCGGACAGCACGAACTCGCCTGGCTGGTGTGGCCAGTGACCCTGGGTGAGCACCAGGTCGTCCAGCCGCCCGCCCGGGGAGGGCCGGCCAACAAGCGTGATCGGCGGCGCGATGTACCCACCCCGGGCTCTCCCGATGACTGGCGTGATGGTTGCCTCGCCGTACGGACCAGATAGCGCCGTCACACCCGGTAGCCTTCCCGAGCCCGCCAGCTGCGCCGGCGTAGCCCGGCTCGCGTCGACAGTTGCCGTCACGTCGGCGCCGTGCTGGGCGGCGAAGGCGGCGTCGAAGGGCGAGCTGGAGTCGGCGATGAGCCCGAGGGCTAGCACGCAGGCTGCGGTCGATACCAGTACGACGATGCCGATCACGAAGGTGGTGGTCCGGCGGCGCGCCACGCCACCGCGAGCGGTCGCCGCGACCGCCCCGGGCGAGCGAGGGCTCATCGGCATGCCCCGTTCATCGTCTCGCTGGCGACACGGCCGTCGACGAGCTGCACGGTCCGGCTCGCATAGCGGGCGGCCAGGTCCGGGTTGTGGGTGACGAGCAGCAGCGTCTGGCCGGCCCGGTTGAGCTCGAGCAGCACGGCACCGATCTGGTCGCCGGCTGCCGTGTCGAGCGCGCCGGTCGGCTCGTCGGCGAGCAGCAGGGCCGGTCGGTTGATCAGCGCTCTGGCGATCGCTGCCCGCTGCCGCTCGCCGCCGGACAGCCGGGCCGGGTAGGCGTGCGCGTGCTGGGAGATCCGCAGTGCGGCGAGCAGCTCGTCTGCTCGTGCCCGGGCGCTGGCCCGGCGCACACCGGCGAGCTGGGCTGGCAGCAGCACGTTGTCGAGGACGGTCAGATCGTCGAGGAGGTTGAAGAACTGGAAGATCATGCCGATCTGCCGGCGGCGGAATCTGGCCTTCCTGGCTTCGGTCAGCTTGTCGATCCGCTGCCCGGCGACGGTGACCGCGCCGCGGGTCGGCCGGTCGAGACCGGCGACGAGATTGAGCAGGGTCGACTTTCCGCTGCCTGACGGGCCCATGATCGCGACTGCCTCGCCGGCTGCGACCTGCAGGCCGATACCGTCTAGGGCAGCACGGCCAGCACCGCCGTAACGCTTAGTGAGATCGTCGAGCTGTATCAGTGCATCCATGCCGGGCACGGTAGGCGGGCGGGCCGGCGCGATGCGTCCGCCGTAAGCGGCAAGTTCGCTCCCTCATATGGCGGACCGGGGCCTGGCGTCATCCTTTTGAGGTAACGGGCTACCTCCGGTAGCGGACGTCAGCAGGGCCGCGGAGCGGCGAGAATGAGTCCATGACGAGGCTTTCGGAGCTGCGCAGCTGGCCGGCCCGGTTGCTTGCCTTCGCCCGGTCCACCGAGCCGCGACGCGCGCCGAGCCCTACGGCCCTTGGTGTTGACGCGGTGCTAGCGTGCATTGCCGCGACGGCGTCACTGATGATCCACGCCGCGCCGGCAGTAACCCGCTTCGAGGATCAAAATCCATGGCTGTACGGCTCGGCGGCGGTGGCGGCTGTACTGCCCCTGGCGCTGCGCCGGGTCTACCCGGTTGCGGTGTTCTGGGTTGTGCTGGTCGCCATCATCGCCGCCCGCTATGACGCGAACTTCGTCTCGTTTGCCGCCATCGTGCTCGCTGCGTACTCCGCGATCGTGCATAGCCGGTTCCGCGGCGCGGCGGTGCTGAGCGTGCTGCTGGCCAGCGTCGTGGTCACGGCCGTCTATCCGGACACGTCAATACCGCAGCCTGGCAGGCTCACCGCCCTGTTCGTGTTCGTCCCGGTCGTCCTGGTCGGCAGCGCCATGCGCCGGTGGCGGCACCAGGCCGGGGACTCCGCTGAACGGCTACGGTGTGCCGAGGCCGAGCACGAGGCGACCACCGTGCGAGCTCTGGCAGCCGAGCGATCGCGGATCGCCAGCGAACTGCACGACGTCGTGACGCACAATGTCAGCGTCATGGTCGTCCAGGCCGGCGCGGCGCGGCGGATCCTCGCGGGGTCTCCGGACGACGCGAGAGCGGCGCTGCTCGCCGTCGAGGCGAGCGGCCGGACGGCCATGGTCGAGTTGCAGCATCTGCTCGGCCTGCTGTCCCCGATCGACGGCATGCAGCCGGAGCCCGGATCGGGTGAAGCCGACACCGCACCGCTGCCGCCCCAGCCAGGCCTCGGCCGTCTTCAGGCGCTCGTCGACCGGGTCGCGGCGGCCGGCCTGCCGGTCCGGCTGACCGTGACCGGGCAGCCGCGGGCGCTGCCGCCGGGCCTGGATCTCACGGCCTACCGCGTCGTGCAGGAAGCCCTCACCAACGCCATGAAGCACGCCGGTCCGGCCTCGGCCGACGTGACATTCGACTATCGCGACGAGGCGGTGGTCATCAACGTCAGCGACGACGGCGGACGTGATCGCGGGCCCGGTCTCGAGGCGAGCCCGGCCCGGACCGGTCCAGCGGCCGTCGCGGGCAGCGGGCGCGGCCTGCTCGGCCTCAGCGAGCGGCTGTCGCTCTACGGCGGGGACTTCGACGCCGGACCCCAGCCGGCGGGTGGCTGGCGGGTGACCGCCCGGCTGCCGGATGCCCCGGTGCCCGTCCCGTCATGACCATCCCCGGCCCGCCGTCGGCGCTCGCCCAGCCGGAAGGGCAGCCGAGGGTCGTGATCGCCGACGATCAGGCCCTCGTCCGCACCGGGTTCCGGCTGATCCTCACCGAGGCCGGTATCCCCGTGGTCGCGGAGGCAGCGGACGGCGGGGAGGCCGTGAGCGCGGTGCTCAAGCACAAGCCCGACGTCGTCCTCATGGACATCCGGATGCCGGACATGGACGGGCTCGAGGCGACCCAGCGGATCCTCGCAGCACGGCCGACCAGCCGGTGCCGCATCGTCATGCTCACCACCTTCGACCTGGACCAGTACGTCTACGCGGCGCTGGCGGCGGGCGCGAGCGGCTTCCTGCTCAAGCACGTGACGCCGGAATACCTCGTGTCGGCGGTCCGGCTCGTGCGCTCAGGCGACGCGCTGCTGTCGCCGTCCATCACGCGCCGACTGGTCGAGCGGTTTGCCCCGGCGAACCCGGTGAACCTGCCGCTCCACGCCGACCTGGCCGTACTGACGCCCCGTGAGCTGGAGGTGTTGCGGCTGCTAGCCCACGGCCTCAGTAACGCCGAGCTGGCCGGCCAGCTCACCCTCAGCGAAGCCACCGTCAAGACGCACATCGGGCGCATCCTCACCAAGCTGCAACTCAGGGACCGGGTTCAGGCCGTCGTGCTCGCATACCAGACTGGACTCGTCGGACTTCACAGGGAGACACCCGAATGAACCGCCGGCTCGCCGTCGATGCCGCAGCCTGCGTCCTGCTGCTGGTCCAGAGCTGCGGGCCTTCCTGGCCTGATCGTGCCACTCGCAGGAAGCCGCAGGACGGCGTGTAGCGCTGGCTGCTGGCGGCCAGCACGTTGCGGCAAGCTCGTCGGCTATTTCGAGGTCGAGCCTTGCGCGGTATTGGCCGGACACGATCTGGGTGAGATGGTGCCTCCGGCCTCCAGCCGGTCCAGGCAGGTGCGCACGGTGCGCTCCGACAGCCCGGTGTAGCGGACCACGGTCGCCACCGACGGGGAAACGCCCCGGAGCCGTCCGACCCGGCATGATTGGCCAGGCCCATCAATACGAACTTGCAAGCGCTCGAGGGCTGCCCACCACTATGGCGCGGCACCGGCGCCAGGTTCAGCGCCCAGGAGAGCCTCCACGCTCACCGGGCACCGGTCCGCCGCTGCCTCGCCCCGGCGACCGCAGCCCTGAGCCTAGTCTCAGTTCTAGTCTCATTCACCCCAGCCCGGCGCCGTTCACCACCGGTCACTCGCTCGGCGTCCGCGCAGGTCACGGACAGTGGCAGACTCGCGCGAACACTGGTCAGCAGTGTTGGAAAGCGTGTTGGGGGCAACCCCTCAGGAGTTCGAATCTCCTATCCTCCGCCGCCTTTACCAGGCAAGACGCTGCCCCGCGTCAATTGAGTTGCCGGCTCGCCGCCCGGTCTGGTCTCATTCTTAGCCTCATTCGAGGCTCGGGTTAGGCCGGGCGGGGATGTCAGCGAGGCAGTGTGTTCTTCTTCACCGGCGTCAGCCCCCCGCGATGACCGGCCGCCGGGGCAGGCTGTTGCGGCAGCGGAACTTCCGCCTGTTCTGGGCCGGGGAGAGCATCAGCGAGGTCGGCAATTCCGTCACCATCGTCGTCATTCCGCTGGTCGCCATCGATACCCTGCACACCAGCACGTTCATCGTCACGCTGCTGACCGCGATGGTTTGGATGCCCTGGGTCATCATCGGCATTCCCGCCGGAGCGTGGGTCGACCGGCTGCCACCCCGGCCCGTCATGCTGGCCTGTGATGCGATCTCGCTGGCGGTGTACGCGAGCGTCCCCGTCGCCGCCTGGTGCGGGGTGCTGACCGTGGCGCAGCTCATCGCGGTCACGCTGATCGCCGGCGCGACGGCCCATCGTGACAGATGTCATCCCAGGCTCATGACATCCGGGGGTCGCGATCGGGCCCGCAGCCCGGCAGATTGGTAACAGGCAGACGGACTGCTCGACTGTGCAACTGCCTGGCGCCACCACGGCGGGCAGGAGAACGGCAGGTAGTGATGAACGCGGTGCAGGACAGGTACCGGCCCCCGCAGATCAGAGCGTCAGATGCCGACCGCGACGCGGTCGTGACGGCGCTGAGCGAGCATTTCCAGGCGGGCCGGCTCACGACAGAGGAACTCGAAGAGCGGACCGGCCAGGCCCTGGCGGCCCGCACTCTCGGCCAGCTCGACGAGCTGACGGCCGATCTTCCTGCTCCGCGGCCTGCCGCGTCTCCCGCCCCGGTCGCACCGCGACGGCGGCCCGGCTACCCGGTGCTGATGCCGCTCGTCGCCGGTGTCGCCGCGCTGGCGATCCTCGCCGTGGTGGTCGGCACCAGCACGGGCCTTCATGCGTGGGGAGTCTGGTGGGTCATTCCCGTCGCGCTGCTGATCGCCCGGCGGCTGGCCGGGCGGCACGACTACCGGCGCGACTTCCGGGGTGACTTTAGGCAGCATTGAACGCAGGCCGCTCATCTCGCTCATGATGGTGCATAAGCACCGCCCAGCGAGGGAGCGTGTCCATGAACCGAGTGGTCACCGGCTTTGACGAGAACGGTAACCCGGTGGTCATCCGGCAGGGCGAGCCGCCGGTCGTCATCCACGCCGGGAGGTACACCACGACCGAGCTGTGGGTGTCGGAGCGCGGGCCCATCCTCGCGGCTGGCATCGACGCCGCCACGCGCGAGTGGGCGCTCGAGCCGCCGCCGGGCGGCGCCTGCTTCCGCGTCGTCGAAATCGCACCGGGTCCCGGCGGCGCCGGCTCCGAGCATGCGGAGTTCCAGGGCGCCCACGCCACGGACACCCTCGACTACGTCACCGTCCTGACCGGGGAGGTGACGCTCGTGGTGGGCGGCGCCGAGGTGACCCTCGGCCCGGGAGACTCGGTCGTTCAGCAGCCCGGCGTGCCGCACGACTGGCAGAACCGCTCGTCTGCGCCGGCCATCATGGTCGGTGTCCTGCTCAGCGCCGGGTAGCCGGGTGAGCGAGGGCCCGCGGCTGGACTGGGGTCTGCTGACCGCATTCGACCCGGAGCGTGCCGCGCGCGCGTTCCGCCGGACCTCGGCCGGATATGGCAGCTCGCCGGGGAGTCGCTGAACCTGGTGGCGCGCCCGATCGAGCGATTCGAGCTCGCGGGCACGCTCAACGGCCATCCCGGCCACGTGCGGTCCGATCGGGCGAAGCAGAACTTCCCGGCCATCTTCTCCGTTGCCGTGACCGGTTACCGGGCCCGGGACCCGCTGCGCAGCTACAGCCGGGCCACCGCCGACTCGGCCCTGCTGTCCTGGGCCGGCGTCTACCGGCCGACCGGAAACCCGATCGACGAATGGTTCTTCGTGCCGCTGCTGCAGGCGGTGGACCTGCTGGCGTGGTCCCTTCCGCGGGGCGAGCAGGCGGCCCTGCGCGACTGGGTGCAGGCGTTCGTGACCACGGGCGACCGCTTCTACGCCGGCAAGGCCGCGGGCAATTCCGCACGGGCCAACAACTGGATGGCACGCCGCCTGCCCGTCGTGACGACGGGAACCCCGCGTTCCGCAACGCCCCGTGGGAGCCCGCCGGTGCCCGCGTGCTGCTCAGGCTGGCAAGGGCGGCGTTCCCGGAGGTCCGCGCCTGGACCGAGGGCATCGTCGACGCACGCTACGACCCCCGCACCAAGCTGCTGGCTGCGGTCTACGGCGAGCCGCAGCGTCGCCGCGGCTGGCCGTAGACCGGCCGGTCAGGGAATCATCGGCGTGACGTTGTAGGGCTGGTGCAGCAGCCCGAACTCCTGCATGAGGTCGGCAACCCGCTGGACCAGCACCGGGTCGCTGTCGAGCGGGAACTGCGGGGAGGCCATGATCGCGGCCGCCGTCGCCGTCACACCGGAGTACTGCACCATCGCCTTCTCGACCGCGCCGGGATCGGTGTCGGCCATCCGCTGAGCCTCCACGAGCGCCCTCCGGAAGGCCGCGGCGGTCTTCGGGTACTTCTGCAGCCACGACTTGGTGACCACGTACCCGCTGATCGGCAGCGACGTCACGGCGCCCTGGTCGAGGTCGGCGAGCGGCTCGGCGCCGATGGAGTCTTCCGCGTTGGTCGCGAACGGCTGGGGCATGAACGCCGCGGCCACCTTGTGCTGCTTGAGCGCAGCGGCCATGTCCGGGAACTGGATCGTCGTGAAATGCACCTGGCTCGGGGACATCATGTTGGCCTCGAGCGTCGCGCTGACCAGCAGCTGGCCGATGCCGTTGAGCGCGTTGAGGGCGATCGTCTTGCCCCGGAGGTCGTTCACGGTACGGACCGGCGAGCCTGCCGGGATCATCAGCTGCTGAACCTGCGGCTCCATGATCGATCCCGCGGCCAGTATCTCGAAGTCCGCGTGCTGCTTGACGTTGGCCAGCATGTAGGAGACGTAGTTCCCGCTGGTGATGGCGTACTTCCCGTGCAGCTGCTGCTGGATAACGGTTTCACTGCTGATGGCCGGCTTGATCGTCACGTGGATGCCCTGGGCGGCGAGCAGGCCGTCCTGCACCGCGATGTAGAGGCCCGCCGAGTCGGCAGCCGGGACGGCGGCGATCGTCAGATGGTGCAGCTCGACATCGGACGAGGACGACTGGGCGCCTTTCGCACTCGAGCAGGCCGTGGCAAGGACGGCGGTCGCTGCCAATGCCATGGCAACGCCCCAAAAACGACGTTTCATGATATATTCTCCCCACAGCGTGGTCTAAGGGTCCGAACCGCCGTTCGTCGCCCACCCTGCCATGAGCCATCCGGCGGTGGGGCGGAATCACCCAACTTGCGGGGTCCTGACCAGCGCAGACATCTGGACAATCGCACGCCTGATCCGAGTCAAGGACGCAAATCGCCCGCCGCCGACCAGACGGGTCCGCCCGCCCCCACGGCGGCGCAATCCCCTGCGGGCGCAGGGATTCTGTCCGGCGGGACCCCGGGGCTCATCTAAACTCGGCAAGTGTGATCTTCAAGCAGGTAGGCGAGGGACGCCCCTACCCCGATCACACATGGAGCTCCCGTGAATGGGCCGAGATACCGCCCCGCCCCGTCCGCCTTGACCAGCTCATCACCACGAAGAACGTGCTCGATTTGCATACCGTCCTGGACGCGGACTCAACGTTCTACGGCGACCTGTTCCCGCACGTGATCCGCTGGAGGGGTGAGCTCTACCTGGAGGACGGCCTGCACCGGGCGCTGCGGGCCGCCCTGCACCAGCGGACCGTGCTGCACGTCCGCGTTCTGGAGCTGGACTGATCCAGCCGGCGGCTAGCCCTTGTCCTTGTGCGACGCCGTGGAGACCGCGGTCTTCTTGTGCTTGGTGTGCTTGGTGTGCTTGACCGCCGGCCGGTGACCCTGCTGGGCTTTCTGGGCCTGCCGTTCCTGCAGGGCAGTGTCGTTGTGGGCAAGCTGCGGCGTCATCCACTCCAGCAGCGACGGCATCAGCGACCGCCAGGTGAACATGCTGTGCCCGCCGCCCGGCACTACCCTGAGCGTCGTACCGGGCTGCCGGGTCTGCAGCAGCTGCTCGAAGATCTGGGCGTTGCGCATGTCCTGCTTGTCGCTGCTGCCGACGCCGAGCCAGAACAGCGGGATCCTGCTGCCGGGTGGCAGCGACAGGATCAGGTCGTCCGGTGTGTTCTCGCGCTTCAGCTTGGCGCTGCCGCCAAATGGGTTCACCATCCTGGGCGGGTTGGTCAGCTGGTTGTCTGACGGCACGAAGTACCCGCTGAGTACCCCGGAGAAGCCGAAGTTGTTGCCGTACTTCAGGCCGAGGTTCGCGGCGCAGAACCCGCCCTCGGAATAGCCGGCGATGCCCCACGCGGCCCCCGGCGGCATCACCCGCAGCTTCTGGCCGATGTACGCGGGAAGATCCTGGGCGAGGTAGGTCGCATCCTGGGCGCCATGGAACTGGTTGAGGCACTGCAGCGAGATGCCCCGGCCGCCGTTCGCGTCCGGCATGACAAGAACGGTCGGCTTCACTTCACCGTTGCTGATGAGCTCCTGCATCAGCGCGGTGACCCCGACGACGGTGATCCAGTCCTGGGGGGTGCCGGGGAAGCCGTGCAGCAGCTCGATCGCGGGAAACCGGTAGTTGCGGTAGGACGCCTGGAAGTACTGCGGCGGCAGGTACACGTAGACGTTGCGCGTGATGTGGCTGAGCTTGCCGGTCACCCTCAGGTGCGCCGTGTAGCCGAACTGCGCCGCCACCGCCTGGTCGATGGTGCTGCCGAGGAACGTGCTGAACTTGACCCCCGCGCCGGAGTCGGTCGTCGGCAGCTCGGCGGCCTGGTTGCCCGCGCCGGTGAAGTCCGAGATCGCCGAATTCCAGTTCTGGTAGTAGTCGTAGTACTTGTTGACCGCCGCGACGCCAAACGCCATCGCGGGAATGAACGCCAGGCAGGCGGCGAAGATGCGGAAGACCATCTGCTTCGCGACGGCCATCCACCACATCAGGCCACCGAACACCACGATGAGCAGCAAAAAGAACGCTGTGCTTTGCGGTTCCAATGAACACTCCGGAAGCCGGGCTCGATCCCCTCTTCTGATAGTCGCGCCACGCACCACACGGGTGCGCCCCGATCCAGTCCGGCGCGTCGCGGTGGAGGTGGGATTTGAACCCACGGAAGGGTTGCCCCTTCACACGCTTTCGAGGCGTGCGCCCTCGGCCACTAGGCGACTCCACCGCCGATGAGCCTACCCGACGCGGGCGGCCCGCCGCCTGGCGCGGCAGATCAGCTCGGGATCTGCCGCATTGTTCCGGGGGGGCGTGGGCTCCTAGCGGCGCCGGGCGAAGAACGCGCGCAGCAGCGCCGCACACTCGTCCTCTAGCACGCCGCCGATCACCTCGACGCGGTGCGGGAGCCTCCGGTCGCGCAGCACGTCCCACAGCGAGCCCGCGGCGCCCGCCCTGGAATCGACGGCGCCGTAGACCAGCCGGTCCACGCGGGCGGCGGTCATGGCCCCCGCGCACATCGTGCACGGTTCCAGCGTGACGACCAGCGTGCACCCGTCCAGCCGCCAGCGGCCGCGCGCGGCCGCCGCCTGCCGGATGGCCACGACCTCGGCGTGCGCCGTGGGATCGTTGTCGGCCTCCTGGCGGTTGCGGCCCGCCCCGGCCACCGCCCCCGCTGCGTCCAGGACGACGGCACCGACCGGGACCTCGGTGTCGTCCCCGGCGGGAAGGCCAGCGGCGTGATCGAGCGCCAGGCGCATGGCCGGCTCGAACGACGAAAGGTAGCCGGTGGTCACAGGCCGAGCACGCCGTCGAGGGCGCGCTTCAGTGCCGTCTCGAACCCCAGCCTCCGGGCGATGCTCTCCAGCGCCTCGTCCGGGAAGGTGTCCAGGTCACCGGACAGGGCGCCGAGATCCATCTCGTCGATGCCGAGGTCGGCGAAGATGGACAGATCCCCGGCCGGGAGCACCTGGTCGAGATCCTCGTCCTCATCCGGGACCGGGATGTCCAGGTAGTCGAGGACCTGGCGGGCCAGGGGCCAGTCGACCGACGCGGTGAGATCGGAAAGGAACACCGAGACCTGGCTGCCCACGACGCGGAGCGCGACAAAGAAGTCGTCGCCAACGGCGGCCAGGCCAATCGTCCCGCCAATACTCGGCTGCTGCCGAAGGGCATGGATGAGGCCTTCGAGGTTCTCCGTCAATGCCGTAGGCAGGAGCTCCGCCTCCCAGGCGTCGTCCTCCCTGTAAACGACGACGGAGAAGTCGGCACTGGTTACATCGGTCATCGTCACCCCAACGGCGCGTCATCCAGGAGGGAATGGTGTCAGATTCCGGCAGGCCACGCTGCATGATCGCTAGCTCGCGATGCCTGGCTGTGATCTGTCATGGCACGCGGTAACAGCCGGATGCCGCGCCAGCACCGATCGTAGCCAAGCAGGGCAGCCGGACGCGGACCGGCACGGAGCCGGGCAGGCCGCTTTGATCCGTCCTTGATCGGCGTGGGAGGGCGCACCTGCGCAGCTGATCCACTAAGGTGAACCTCTGGATCGTCATCATTGGTCGGTTGATTGCCCTGAGCTATGCTGGGGAATAAGGGCGGTAACGGCCCCCCGTAATGAGGGCGCTGGGAGGTGGTGAGATGCTAAGGAAGATCATCACGTGGGCGATCGTGCTGTTCATCATTTTCTATGTCGCCACCCAGCCATCGGGCGCGGCAAGTATCGTCCACCACGCCTATAACGGCTTGCATGACGCGGCCAGCTCGCTGGCTACTTTCGTGAACTCGCTCTGAGCCGATGAGAGTGACCAGCCGCACGGCGGGCGGGCCAGCCGCCGTCAGCAAATACCTCCTACCCAACGAGCAGCAGGTCATACACACGCGTCGGCATCCGGCCATCCTGATCGGCCCGAGCCTCCTGACGCTGGCCGGCCTGCTGGTGGCGGCCCTGCTCAGCGCCACTGTACTGCGCGGGTACGGGGCAGTGATCACCGTCATCTGGGTCGCCTGGCTGGTGCTGTTCGGGTACATGATCTGGAACGTCATCAACTGGGCGGTTGACTACTTCGTGGTCACGTCGCACCGGATCCTGCTGACCTCTGGCGTGTTCACCCGGAAGGTCGCAATGATGCCGCTGACCAAGGTCACCGACATGAGCTTCCAGCGCACGTTTTCCGGCCGCATGTTCGGCTATGGCGAGTTCATCGTCGAATCCGCCGGCCGGGACCAGGCGCTGAGAACAATTGACCATATTCCCTATCCGGAGCAGCTTTACCTAGAGGTATGTGGGATGCTCTTCGGGGCCGAAGACGAGGCAAGCAGCTCCGGTTCGGACTCGAGCGACGATTAAGTCCCACCTTCCCCAACTGCCCCTTCCCCGGGGTTCCTGCGGCCGGACGTTCTCCTGCGACACGCCCGGCTGCAGGAGCCTGCCCGGATCTGATGGCCGTCCGTCACGCGCTGACCAGCAGGATGCCCCCGGCGGCCAGGGCCAGGCCGGCCCAGCGGGCCACACTCATCCGCTCGCCAAGCACCAGCCGGGCCAGCAGCACGGTAACCCCCGGGTACAGCGAGGTCAGCACCACCGCGAGGCCGAACAGCCCGGCCCGGGTGGCGAGCACGTAACACACGTTCGCGCTGGCGTCGAAAACCCCGGCTCCGAGCGCGGCCGCGAACAGCCGGGCATCATGCCGCCAGCGCACCGGGCCGATCCGCATGCCGGTCGCGGCCGCCAGGAAGATCAGCGTTCCGGCAAGGCGCGCCACCACTACCGGCCAGAGCGCCCCCGACTCCCCGCCGTTCTTGATGAACAAGAAGAAGGCCCCGAACGCGACGCCCGACGCGATCCCGAAGCCGACACCGCGGGCTGTGCCACGGGTCAAAACCGCTGCGTCGCCGTCAGCCTTGCCGCCGGAACTCACCAGGACGATCGCGGCGACGCAGATCAGCGCGCCCGCACCGACACGCAGGCCCGGATGCTCGCCCTCGGCGAGCGCCGCGCCAACCGGAAGCGCCGTGGCTACCAGCGCGGAGACCGGTGCGACGACGCTCATCGGGCCTGCCGCGAGGCCGGCGTAGAAGAACATGAACCCGACGCCGCCCGCGGCGCCCGCGCAGGCACCCCAGGCGATTCCCGCCGCCCGCGGCGGGCCCCCGGCCAGCAGCGCGGCAACAGCCACGACCATGAATCCGGCCGTTCCGGACACCAGCAGCACGGACAGCACGTGCGCACGCCGAGTTGCCGCGCCGCCAAGGAAGTCGGCGCTGCCGTAAAGTAGCGCCGCGGCCAGCGCGAAGACCGTCACCATGAGATCGCCCCGTCTACGCGTTCGGTCAGAAAAAAGGAATGCGTAGTTCACTATACCGACCGGCTCGGAGGCCAGGCAGGATGGATTCGCCCGATCTCACGAGCACGCTCGCCCGCGTCCTGCAGTCGTTTCGCTCGGAGCGCGGCTGGTCGCTGGATCAGCTCGTCCTCAGGTCGGGGGTGAGCAAGGGCGTGCTCGTGGCGCTGGAGCAGGGGCGGTCCAACCCGAACCTGGCCACCCTGGCCCGGATCGCTGAAGCGTTCGGGGTCCCGGTCACCCGCCTGCTCGACGTGTCAGACGAGCCCGTCGTCCGGATCACCGGCCCGGACCAAGCCAGGACTCTCTGGCGCGGCGAGGAGGGCGGGACCGGCACGATCCTCGCCGCGACCGAGCCACCCTGGGCGTCCGAACTGTGGCGCTGGGCGGTGCGCCCAGGCGAGCGGTGGGGTGGTGACGCGCACACACCCGGCAGCAAGGAGATGATCTGGGTCGAGTCGGGCGTGATCACGCTGACCGTTTCGGGCCGCAGCTACCAGGTCGGGCCCGGCCAGTGCGCCAGGTTTCCCGGCAGCCTGCCGCACAGCTACGCGAATGAGGGCACCGAGCCCGTGCTCATGACGATGATCTCCGTGGTGCCGCCGGCGCTCACCTGACTCCCCTAGGGGGGTTGACCGTGGCCGGCGAAAATGCTTTGAGTTAGTCATGAGCGAGGACTGGGTTGCGGACGCGCGCGTGGGCGTGCCCATGATGCAGATGATCGCCAAGCAGATAAGCCAGAGCAAGCACAAGCCGCGGGCGGTTCGCCAGATCATCGACCAGCAATGGCTGGATGAGGAATCGAAGCAGCAGCTGCGCGAGACATTTCACGTGACGGACGCGGATCTGGCCGCGCACGACCGCGAGGCAGCCAGCGAGACCCGTCGCCAGACGCGCGAGCGCTACGGCATCCCGCTGCCGACCGGCCCGTGCGACTGTGAGGCCGAGCCGGTGGTGCAGTCGTCCGGGCGCATCGAATGCCAGATGTGCGGTGCGGAGTGGTCGGCAACGGAGGTACGCAAGGTCATCGACGCGGCGTGGCTGGACGAGGACGCGAAGGAGCAGCTGCGCGACACGTTCCACGTGACCGACGGGGAACTCGCCTTACTCAAGAAGGAAACCTCAGACGACGCGCCCGGCCCCCGCAAGCGGGCCAGCTGATCATCGCGCCACTGGTCATCCCGGCTTCCCGGCGAGTTCCTCGGAGGGCGCGACGCCCGGCTTGGGCTGGACACCGGCGCGCGACCGCCCCGCTGCCCGCCACTCTCGCCCACCGTGACCTGAGCCTTGACCCGGCACGCCGCGTCGCGGTCCGCGCCGGACGGCGCCTGCCGCTCACCACTAAGGAGCTCGCCGTGCTGGAGTGCTTCCCCTCACCGCCGGCGGACGGCCGACCTCGGCGCCGCCCGGCGGATCTCGGCCAGCCGCCTGCACGAGCGGCTGGCCCTGCGCGGGCCAGACGGCGAGCTCAAGGAGCTCGCCGACACCCTTGACGAGCTGTTCGCCCGGCTGGAGACCTCCTCGACGCCCAGCGGCGGTTCGCCGCCAACGCCTCACACGAGCTGCGCACCCCGTTGACTCGCGAACGCACCCTGCTGCAGGTCACGCGCGCAGACCCGGCCGCCACCACCGGCACCTGGCAGGTCGTCAGCCAAGAACTGCTCGCTTCCAACGTCGAGCAGGAACGCCTCCTCGAGGCGCTGCTCACCTGGCCAGCAGCGAGGCAGGCACCGGCGAGCGCGAGACCGTCGACCTAGCGGCGGTCACCAGCTGCGCCCTGGCCGCCGCCCGGCCCGCGATCAGCCGCCTCGGCCTGAACGTCCATGCCGACATCCAGGCCGCCGTCACCGACGGTGACCCGCTCCTGGTTCAGCAGTTGGTGACCAACTTGATCGACAACGCCGTCCGGCACAATATCTCGGCCGGGGATCTCTGGGTCGCTACCCGGACCGACGGTGGTCGCCTCCCGCGCAAGGAGATCCAGCCGCTGCACCGGCTTTCGTAGCGGCGGCTCGGAGAAAATCTGGAATTTCCATGTCGTACCCGATCACCCGATCAAGGTCCCCGTTTTGTCGGACGCCTCTTCTATCATCGAACTAACGGTCGAATAGTGCTCGATGAGGAGGTATCCGGGGCCATGTGCTTGCCCGGTCAGGTACCCGCCACGCCCGCCAGCACCGCTGATGCGGTGGCGATGGTAGCGGCCGGGCTGGGCTGGCTCGCCGCTGCCGACGTCGCGTCGATGCCTTCGGCCGTGCAGGCGGACTGCCTGCGCGGGCTGGAGCGGGCGGCGTCGATGCACACCGCGGCGCGGTCGCGGGTGCTGTCGGCGTTCTGCGCCCAGGGCGGGTACGAAGACGATGGCCAGGGCTCGGCGCGGACGTGGCTGAAGTGGCAGACCCGCGTCACCGGCGGCGCCGCGTATGGTGCGCTGGGCTGGATGCACCGCCTGGCAGGTCACCGCGCGGTCGGCGACGCGCTGGGTGCCGGGGAGATCTCCGAATCCTGGGCCCGGCAGATCTGCGACTGGACCGATCTGCTGCCCGCCGAGGTGCGCGGCGATGCGGATGTGTTCTTGCTGACCGCCGCGGCCGGGGGCGCGGAGCTTCGTGATCTGGGCAAGCTGGCTGAGGAGATCGCGCGGCAGTGCGCCGGTCCGGACACCGACGGCGATGACGGGTTCGCCCGGCGGTCCGTTGCGCTGGACACCACCTTCCAGGGTGCCGGGAAGCTGAATGGGAACCTGACCCCGCAGTGCGCCGCGGCGCTGCAGGCGGTGCTGGACGCGCTGGGGAAGCGGCGCGGCCCGGAGGATGAGCGGACCAAGGGCCAGCGGCTGCACGACGCCCTCGAAGACGCCTGCCGGCGGCTGATCGGCTCCGGGTGCCTGCCCGAACGGGCTGGGCAGCCGACACAGATCGTGCTGCATATGGATCTGGACCGGCTGCGCGGCCTGCCCGGCGCCCCCGAAACCGAAGCCGCCTGGGCCGGGCAGGCGACCGCCGGGCCGGGTGATGACTGCGACGCGCAGATCGTCCCGGTCGTCACCGGCCGCGTCGACCCCGGCGTCCTGGACCGCCTCGCCGCCGCGCTGCTGCACGGCACGCCTCCCGGCCCAGGCCAGGACGGCCCCGCCATACCCGCCGCCTTCGGCCCGTCAGCTCCTGGCCACCCCGGCGGCAGCGGCCAGCCCGCCACCCCAGACTGGGCCGCCACCCCAGACCAGGCCCCCACCCCAGACCAGGCCCCCACCCCAGACCATCCCGGCGACGCCGGCGCGGCGCGCCGGGCCCGGGCCGAGCGAGCCGCCCGGAAGATGATCGTTGAAGCCGCGGCCGACCTGCTGTCGGGCCCCGGCGGGCTCGCGTCCTACCTGCGGACCCGGCTGGCGCCGGGGACAGTCGCGTCGGTGAGCCTGCCGCTGGACGTCGGCGCACTGACCGAGACCATCCCGGTGCATCTGCGCCGGGCGGTGGCGGTACGCGACCGCGGCTGCAGATTCCCCGGCTGCGACCAGCCGATGGCAGCCTGCCACCCGCACCACATCATTCCCCGCGCCCAGGGCGGCCCGACCTGCCTGACCAACCTCATGCTCTTGTGCACCTTCCACCATCTGATCGCCGTGCACCGGTGGGGCTGGGGCATCGCCCTGCACCCCGACGGCACCGTCACCGCGACCAGCCCAGACGGCGCCAAGACCCTGCACAGCCACGGGCCACCACCCGCTGCAGCCGCCTGACTGCGGCGTTGCCTCCGTGCGCGGCTGCCGGCGAGTACGCGGACCCTACCCCGCGGGCCGGGACATCGCCGGCCCGCCCGCCCCGCGGCGCGGCGCAGCCCCGGCGCCGCCCGGATTAGCCCTCGTCGTGGCTGTCCTGGCCGGCGAGCTGTTCGTGCAGGCGGGCGGTCAGGGCACGCTCGGCAGCCAGGTCATCTTCCAGCGCCAGGATCCGCAGCGCGGCCGCCAGCGTGTGGCCCTGGTCGAACAGTTCCCTGATCCGGGCGGCGAAGGCGAGCTGGCGGCGGGAATAACGGCGGCGCCCGCCAGCGGTCCGCCGCGGGGTGACCGCACCCGCGGCGTCCAGGGCGCGCAGGAACGCCTGCTGAGCGCCCAGGACCTCTGCGGCCCGGCCGGTGGTATAGGCGGGGTAGTCCACGTCGTCCAGATCACCAAGCCGGGCGGTCACCGCGGGCGCGCCTCCTGATCCGGGGCGCGGATTTGCTACTGCAGCAGCCCTTGACAGTTTCCTGCAGTCCGCGCTATATAAAAAGTGTATCGGTCATTGACCTGGTGACGCTACCACAGGTTCCGGAGAGTGATCGGCATGGACGTGGGCACCCGTGACGCGGAGTTGACATTCGCGGACCTGATCTGCGCCGATGCGCAGTGGCTGCGCGAGGAGTTCGACGCGCTGATCGCGGCCTCCTTTGGCCAGCCACCCGCCGCGCCACCGCCCGCCCCGCCACGGGTCCCGCCACACCGCCACCGCCCATGCCCCCCGGCCCGGCGCCATCCGCGGCCCTCCTGCCCGGCTACGACACCCCCCGTCACCACCACCACGCCAGGCAACCGCCGTCAGCGCTCACCCCCGCCTTAACCAGGCCGCCGGCCTGCGGCCACCGCAGGCCCAACCGCGGCAGCCCGCAGCAACGCTCACCCCGGGCACTTACCCGGCCCATCTGGGAAAGGAGACAACAGGACCAACTCTGCAGCGCAAACAAACGGCTGTGGCTGGGCTCCCCGCGGGGACCCAGCCACAGCCACGCCGGGAACTTCCTGAGCCACTGCCCAGCCCGCGCGTCGATGGCGGCGAGCCGGTCCGGATGCGAAGGCGCGGGTCAGCGCCAGTCCGCTGGCTCCCTGCATGCGGCGGCTGCACTGTCGCCCTGCCACCGCCGGTCATGGCCGGCTCCGAATCGGACCTTGATGGCAAGCACAGCGATGTGGCGGTCTAGCAGGTCCGCGTTCTCGCGGGTAGCCACCTGATCTTGACCGGGGTAGGACCACCCATTGCCGGTCACAACGCGGCCCCGACAAAGCCGGAATGGGCGAGTACTGCCAGATGGCTCAGGCCCGGCTGCTACTTCCGCGCCGGGTTAAGACCTGCCCCCCGAGGGCCGGCGAAGTCAAGTAACCGGCCGCGCCTGCCGACCCGCACCTGCCAGCGCTTGTCCCGGAAATGGCGCTTGATCTCGCCGCTGACGCATGGCTGGGCGTAGGCGGCCAGGTTGCCGCCGACCTGGGGATCGAAGTTGCTGATCGCCTTGAGCAGGCCAACGTAACCGACCTGCGTCAGTTCCTCGGGCTCGGGATAACCGCGGTAGCGGTGCACGCACGAGCGCACGATCGAGGCATGCCGGGCGATCAGCTCGGTGCACGCCTCGTCCCGGCGCAGATGACCGTAGGGAAGCACCGGCTCTCGCGGTGGCGGGCCGCACGGCTGCCGCCTGAACGGGCCGTGTCGCGGCGTTGACCGCCGGGCCACGGCTCGTTAGCGTTCGCTGGAACGTGTTTCAGTTTCGCTGGCGGGCAACCTGCGGGCCAGCGCAGGCCGATGCGGGCCGATGTCCGGCGAGGAGGCCGCCATGACCGCACCGCCGGTGGAACCGCCGCCCGAGGAATGGCGCAAGCTGACGGTCAGCGAGCGCAGCGTGGACGAGCTGACCGGGGCGCTGCAGGACTGGCTGGCCGCCCGGTCGGCCGACGAACAGCAGCCCACCGTGACCAACGTCCATGTGCCGGACAACGGCGGGCTGTCCAGCACGTCGGTGCTGTTCGAGGCCTGCTGGCTGGACGAGGACGAGCCAGGACGGCGGGGCGCCTACGTCGCCCGGATGGCGCCCGAGGCAAGCGCGGTGCCGGTCTTCCCCCGCTACGACCTGCCCGCCCAGTTCGACGTGATCAGCCAGGTGGCGGCCCGGTGTGACGTGCCGTTGCCGACGCTGCGCTGGAACGAGCCGGACGGCGGGCCGCTCGGCACCCCGTTCTTCGTCATGGATCAGGTCGACGGCCGGGTTCCGCTGGACAACCCGCCGTACGTGTTCACCGGCTGGCTGCTCGAGGCCACGCCCCAAGAACGCGCGGCGCTGCAACGATCCAGCGTCGCTCTGCTGGCGAAGCTGCACGCGATCCCCGACGCCGCGGCAGCGTTCCCGACGCTGCGTCCCCCGCCCGGGCAGGACGCGCTGCGGTACCACGTCGCCCAGCAGCGTGCCTACTACCGCTGGGCCCTGGCCGACGACGGCATCCGCGTCCCGATCATCGAGCGGAGCTTCGACTGGCTGGCGGACCACTGGCCACACGACCGCGGGCCCGACGTCCTGAACTGGGGCGATTCCAGGATCGGCAACATCATCT
Source organism: uncultured Actinomycetota bacterium (assembly GCA_963778075.1). Classification (GTDB taxonomy): domain Bacteria; phylum Actinomycetota; class Actinomycetes; order Streptosporangiales; family Streptosporangiaceae; genus JASHPR01. The sequence continues at coordinate 377,820 of CAVZTJ010000005.1, forward strand.
ACCACGGCTTCGAGCCGGCCGCCGTGCTCGACTGGGAGATGGCCTCGCTCGGCCCCCGCGAGCTCGACGTCAGCTGGTTCCTTTTCCTGCACCGGTTCTTCCAGGACATCGCGGAGTTTTTCGAGCTCGAGGGCCTGCCGGATTTCCTGCGCCGGTCCGACGTGGAGCGTTGCTACCAGGAACTGAGCGGCAGCGCGCTGCGGGACATGGACTTCTACCTCACCTATGCCGCGCTGCGGCACGCGATCGTGATGGGCCGGATCAAGCGCCGGATGATCCACTTCGGCGAGGACGAGGTGCCCGACGATCCGGACGACTACGTAATGCACCGCGCCAGTCTGGACAAGCTGCTCGCGGGCACCTACCGATGGGACTGAGACCCGTGCCGATTCCGCTCGACGAGTATCCAGTCCACCAGACGCCACTGCCGATGGACCGCGTGGCCAGCAGCGACCGAAACTTCTACGACCGGAGCTACTTCAACGCGCACGACCGCACCGGCGAGATCTTCCTGGTCACCGGCCTCGGGGTGTACCCGAACCTGGGCGTGATCGACGCGTACGCCGCCGCGCGGTGCGGCGACCGCCAGTGGAGCGTGCGGTTCTCCGACGCGCTCGGCGAGCGCAGCCTCGAGCAGAAGGTCGGCGGCTACCAGGTGGAGGTCGTCGAGCCGCTGCGGCGGCTGAACCTCAGCTGCGTGTCACCGGACGGGGGCATCGAGTTCGACCTGGCCTGGACGGGCGCGTTCCCCGCGGTACAGGAGGAACCGCACATGCTGCTGTCCGGGGGCAGGCCGATTCTGGACGCCTCGCGGTTCTCCCAGGTCGGGAGCTGGAACGGACGGCTGCGGGTCGGTGAGCGCGACTTCACCGTCACTGGCGACCGGTGGAGCGGCGTCAGGGACAGATCCTGGGGGATCCGGCCGGTCGGTGAGCCGGAGCCGCCGGGCCGGTCGGCCGCCAAGCCGCTCGAGGGGTTCTGGTGGCTGTACATGCCGCTGCGGTTCGAGTCCTGCTCGGTCATCGTGATCCTGCAGGAGAACGCGGATGGCTACCGGACGCTGAACGACGCAAAGCGGGTGTGGCCGGACGGCCGGGTGGACCAGCTCGGCTGGCCCCAGGTGGACATTGGCTACCGGGCTGGCACCCGGCACCCGGAGTCGGCCCGGATCCGGCTGACCGACGGCGCCGGTCACCCGCTGACCGTCGAGGTAGAGACGCTGACGTCGGTGCCGCTGCACGTAGGCGCGGGCTACAACGGCGACCCGGACTGGACGCACGGCCGGTGGATGGGCCGGAAGTGGAACAGCTCGTCCGTGTACGACCTGACCGATCCGCAGGTGGCAGCGCGGATACCGTTCGGCGTGACCGACCACCTGGCCAGGGCCCGGATGGACGGCGAGGAGGGCTGGGGGATGTTCGAGCACGCCAGCATGGGCCGGCATGACCCGACCGGGTTCGCGGACTGGTCATCGGTCAGCCCCTGACCAGGAGCGCGGGCACCGCGGCGGCGCGGTATCACAGCACCTATCACTGGGTGGTTTCTAGGCTCCCCGGGCATGAGCCCCGAAACCAAGACAATGTCGTCCTTCCCGGCTGCCGCAGATGAGATCGCCTGGCTCCAGGCGCTGCATGCAATCGAGCTGTGCCAGCAGGTCGCCGAGCTGGCGGCCCGGGTTCATCGCCCGGGCTCAGGCGGTGCGAGTCTGCCGCCGGGCTATGATCCAGCGTTCGGTGCAGGCCTGGGGGTCCCTGCAGTACCACCGGATGTCGTCACACGCCGCGCCCCCATCGGCCAGCATCTGGGTGCTGTGCTGATGGGTGCCGCACATCCAGCAGGCGACGACATCGCCGCGCAGCGCGGCGGCGCCCTCAGGCATAGGGATGCGTCCTGTGTCAGCTATCACTGCCTCACCTCCGGAGCGACCTGAGCGATCCTGCTACCCGGCCTGGAGATGAGCAGCAGCCGGCCCGGTCGGGCAGCTAGCTCGACAACCGCTTCCTCGAATGCTAACCCGCGACAGCGTCGTCGTCGGGCTGATACCGGCGGTTTACCGGATGACGAGGACGCTGTCCCGGCGCGAGGCCGTTTCCTTCAGCGTACGGCCGTGGCACACTTCCGCACGAAGCCGTTATCGCGTGAACGGTGCAAGAGTGCTTCTGCTTGGTCGGTAAAGTTGTCTTATTGTGGACAGTCGCGCGCAGCGGCCGCAGTGAGCCACGGAGGATGACCATGCCGAGTTCCGCCCGGCCCGCACCTGGCTTGCTCGAGCCATTGCAACTGCGAAGCACGCCGGCGCTGATCGCCGACCAGCTCCGGTCCCAGATCCTCGAGGGCAGGTTCGCGCCGCATACGCAGCTGGCCGAGGTCGAGCTCGCGAGGCAGTTGCAGGTGAGCCGCGGCCCGATACGCGAGGCGATGCAGCGGCTGATCCAGGAAGGCCTGCTGCGCGCGGAGCGAAACCGCGGCGTGTTCGTGGTCGAGCTCGGGCTGGATGACGCGCGCGACGTCTACCTGGCCCGGGGCGTCATCGAGCGAGCCGCGGCGGCGATCGTTGTGAAGGAGCCACCCGAGGCCGCGCTGGCCGACCTGCAGGAGATCGTTGGCCGGCTGGCGGCGTCGGTGGGCGGCCCGTGGTCCGAGATCATCCGGCACGACCTGGCCTTCCACCAGACGCTGGTGGAGGCGGCAGGCAGCGAGCGGCTGAACCGCATGTTCCGCACCCTCATCGCTGAGACACGCCTCTGCCTGATCCGGCTGGAGCCCTTCTACCAGGATGGGAACGAGGTGGTCGACGAGCACCAGGGGATCACCGAGGCCCTGCGCCGTGGCGACCGCCGGCGTGCCGACAGCCTGCTGAAAACGCACATGGAGGCGTCGGCCGCGCGGCTGTCAGTGCCCAACGCCGCCGCTCAGGACGAAGACGTCTAGCCCCGGCGGCCTCCCCGTGGTACCAGCGGCCTCCGCGCAAGTGCAGGCCAGCGGCGGGGTCCGGCAGGTTGTTGACATTCCTACAACGCTCCGAATACGTTTCCGTTTACAACAAACCGGGTCACAGTGGGAGCGGCGTGGTGTCTGTCGGCGGGCGTGAGATTCGGGCCGTGCGGGCCCGCGAGATCATCGACTGCCGCGGCCTGCCGACCGTCCAGGTCGACGTCGTCCTCGCGGACGGGTCGACCGGACGCGCCGACGTACCCGCGGGGCGGTCGACCGGCACTCACGAGGCGCGCGAAATCCGCGACGGCGGCTCGCGCTACGGCGGCTACGGTGTGCGCCGCGCGGTTGCCAACGTGGCAGACACCATCGGGCCCGCTCTGATCGGCAGGCCAGCCGATCGCCAGCGGGAGATCGACCGGCTGCTCGTAGAGCTCGACGGGACCGCCGACCGGTCGGGCCTTGGCGCCAACGCGCTGATCGGCGTGTCGCTGGCGGTCGCGCGCGCATCGGCCGCGTCTGCTGGCCTGCCGCTGTATGCGTATCTGAACGCCGACGCGCACGTGCTACCGGTGCCGCTGGTCAACCTCATCAACGGCGGCCGGCACGCGGCCGGCCAGCTGGAATTCCAGGAGTTCATCGTCGTTCCGACCGGCGCGGCCACGTTCGGCGAGGCGCTGGCGGAAAGCTCCGAGGTGAACCTGGCGCTGGGTGACGTGCTGCTGGAGCGCTACGGGCGGACGGCGCTCGTGCTTGGCGATGAAGGCGGCTACGTGCCGCCGGTGTCCGACCCGCGCGAAGCGCTCGAGCTGCTCCATCTCGGCGTGGAACGGGCCGGCTATACCGGGCGCTTCCAGTACGGCCTGGACTGCGCGGCAACGCATTTCTATGACCCGGAGGACGGCAGCTACCGCGTGGCCGACCAGCGGCTCACCCGGGACGATCTGCTGGCGCTGTACCTGGACCTGGTCCGGGACCTGGGCGTGGTCACGATCGAGGACCCGTTCGCCGAGGACGACTTCGAGGGATTCGCGCGCCTGACCGCCGAGGCGGGCATCCAGATCGTGGGAGACGACCTGTTCGTGACCGCCGTGGCGCGGCTGCGGCGCGGCATCGAGCAGGGCGCGGCCAACGCCCTGCTGTGGAAGGTCAACCAGATCGGCACCCTGTCGGAGGCGCTCGACGCGGCCGCGATGGCCACCCGGCACGGTTACGGCGTGTGCGTGTCAGAAAGGTCCGGCGACACCGAGGATCCGGTCATCGCCGACCTGGCCGTGGCGCTGAACTGCGGCCAGATCAAGACCGGAGCGCCGGTGCGAGGCGAGCGCACCGCAAAGTACAACCGGCTGCTGCTGATCGAAGAGGAATTCGGCGCTACGGCGTCCTACCCGGGCCACCGCTTTCCCCGGCCAGCCTGAGCGGCCGCGCGTGACAAGCGGCGAGGCGGAAATCGGGCGGCTGGACTCTTCAGGGGCGCCGGGTGACACGATCATCGGCAATGCCCAGGAGCTGCTCGGCCACGGTCTGACCGAACTGCGGCGGGTCGTGCTCGACGTGGTGACCGCCGGACTGCGCGCCGCCGATCCGGGGCTGGCCGTCGACCGGCTGGTCGGTCTGGACGGCGCGCTGCTACGGGCCGGGGGGCGGCAGTTCGACCTGGATCAGGTGCGCTCGGTCGTGCTGCTCGGCGCGGGCAAGGCGTCCCTGGCGATCGCCGCGGCGCTGGAACGCAAGCTTGGCGACCGGATCAGCGGCGGCCTGATCGTCAGCCACCAGCCGGTCAGGCACGGGCTCCGCCGGGTCGAGGTGGTTCAGGCCGATCACCCCGTCCCCTCGCTGGCCAGCCTCGAGGCAGCCCGCAGGCTGAACGCGCTCGCGGAGCGCCTCGGGCCCGGCGACCTGCTGATCACCGCGTTCACCGGTGGCTCGTCGGCGCTGGCCTGCCTGCCGCCGGACGGCGTGCCGTTCGGCGCCAAGCAGCAGCTGCATGCGCTGCTGCTGGAGTCCGGGGCGTCGGTGGCCGAGATCAACTCGGTCCGCAAGCACGTATCGGCGATCAAGGGCGGCCGGCTGGCCGCGCTGGCCACCGGGGCGGTGATCCTCAACCTGACCGTGTCCGACGTGGTCGGGGACTCGGTCGACCTGCTCTGCGATCCGGCGGTCCAGGACACCAGCACCCCGTCGGCGGCCATCTCCACGCTGCGGCGGTGCGGCCTGTGGTCGGAGGTCGCGCCCGAGATCAGGAACCACCTGCACAGCGAGCAGTCCGAGTCGCCCGCCCTGACGGACCGGGATATCACCACCGTCGTGCTGATAGCCGGGGCCGGGGTGGTCAGCGGCATGGAGGACTGCGTACGGGCGCTGGGCTGGCGTCCCGCCGTGCTCGGCAGCCAGATGGAGGGGGAGGCGGCGGGCCTGGGCGGCCTTCTCGGCACGCTGGCCGTGGAGTCCTCGGCGCGCGGCAGGCCGTTCACCCCGGGCACGGTGCTGGTGGCGGCCGGCGGCGAGGCCACGGTCACGGTCCGGCGGCCTGCTACCGCGGCCGTTGGCCACGGCGGCCCGAACCAGGAGATGGCGCTTGCGTTCGCGCGTGCGGCCGCGCGGCCGGCTGCCGCGGTGGCAGGCGCGTTCGTGGACAGCGACGGCTCGGACGGCGGCACCGACGCCGCGGGCGGGTGCGTTGACAGCACCACCGCTCCGCGGGCCGAGCAGATCGGGGTGTGCCTCGATGACGTCATCGCCGGGCACGACTCGGCCTCCGTGCTCAGCCGGCTGGGCGACCAGATCAGGACCGGGCCGACCGGGACGAACGTCTCGGACCTGTGGGCGATCGCGATCGCAGCGGGAGACCCGCCGTGACGGTAGGGCGCGAGGGGCACGTCGGCCGGTCTAGCGGCGACTGGGTCCTCGGCGTCGACATCGGCACCGGCAGCGTGAAGGCGCTCGCCGTCACCCTGGATGGCCGGCCGCTGGCCACCTCCTGCGTTGAGCACCCGATGCATCACCCGCGGCCGGGCTGGGCGGAGAACGACCCGGACGACTGGCTGCGCGGCGTGGTGGGCGCGGTCCGGCAGATCGTGGCCGCCGACGGCGTCGACCCCGGGGCCGTGGCGGGCATGTGCATTGTGTCCCAGCGTGACCCCTGGGTGCTGCTCGACGCCGGCGACCAGCCGCTCCGCGCGTCGATCGCCTGGACGGACCAGCGCAGCGAGCCCGACCTGGCCGAGTTCGCCGGCCGCATGGGGCGGCCATGGCTGATCGACCGCACCGGGGTGCTGCCCATCGCCGGGCTCGGCCTGCCGACGCTGCTCTGGATCCAGCGGCACGACCCGGAGGCGTGGTCGAGCACCCGGCGGCTGCTGTCGCCCAAGGACTACGTGCTCTTCCGGCTGACCGGCCTGGTCGGGACCGACGTCAGCACCCCGGCCCGCAGCGTGATGAACGACCTGCGCACCGACGGCTGGTCCGCGGAGATCTGCTCGGCGGCCGGCATAGCCCTGGACCTGCTCCCGGAGGTCAGCTGGCAGCCATGGCAGCGAGTGGCGGAACTGAACGCCGACGCAGCCCGGCTGCTCGGGCTGCCGGCCGGAGTGCCGGTGGCCGCCGGCGGCGGGGACGACCCCAGCGCGACTCTCGGCGCGGGTGCCGTCGACATCGATGATCTGTGCGCCGGAACCGGTACGAGCAGCGACTGGCGCCTGGTTCTCGGCGCGGGCGAGCCGGACACCGCGCTCGCGCGCGGTGACGTGGCCCGGCACGTCGTGGCCGACCGGTACCTGTTCGAGGTCTGCATCGAGAGCACGGGCTCGTCGCTGCGCTGGTTCCGGGACGCGTTCGGCGGCGGCGCAAGCTACGCCGAGCTGGTCGAGGAGGCCAGCACCGTACCGCCGGGCGCCGACGGCCTGGTGTTCCTGCCGTTCGTCGACGGCGCCAAGCGGGCTCCCTGGTATCTCGACGGCGCGGCCGGGGGTTTCTTCGGCATCGCCTCCGGCCATACTCGCGCCCACATGACCCGGGCCCTGCTTGAGGGCGTGGCGTTCGAGTACCCGCCCACGCTCGAGCTGATCTCGCCCGGGCGCGACCCGGACCGCCCGATCACGCTCGTCGACGGCGAGGCCCACGCGGACGCGTGGAACCAGATCAAGGCCGACGTGACCGGGGTGCCGATCCGGACCACCGCGATCCGCGAGTCCGCGGCTCTCGGGGCCGCGATCCTGGCCGGCCAGAGCGTGGGCGGGTTCACCGATGCCGCGGACGGGGCGCGGCGCGCGGTCAGGTTCGACCGCGTCTACGAGCCAGAGCCGATGCGCCACGCACAATACGGCGAACTTCGTGAGCACTACCAGGGCGTGCTCGACGCGATCCGGCCCCTGTTCCGTGCCGCTGGCTCTCACCCGCCCGCTTCCCGCCCCGACCCACCCGCCAGTCGCCCCGACCCGGCCGCTTCCCACCCCGACCCGGCCGCCACCGGCCCCAACCCCAGCACCGACCGCATGCCGCCGCGCACCGGAGGAGAATCCCAATGACCCGATCACTTGACCCGCGTGTCGACGAGTTTCTGGCCGCCGGAACCACCCAGCTGCTCATCGGCGGCGACTGGGTTGACGCCGCGGACGGGGCCACGTTCGAGACGCTGAACCCGGCGACCGGCCAGCCGCTGATGCGCTGCGCATCGGCGGACCGTGAGGACGTCAACCGGGCCGTGGCCGCAGCGACCGAGGCGGCCGAGGGTGCCTGGAGGAAGATCACCCCGTCCGAGCGCGGTCAGCTCCTGTGGCGCGTCGCGGAGTTGCTGGAACGTGACGCCGACGCGCTGGCCGAGCTCGAGGTCCTGGACATGGGCAAGCCGCTTCGGCTGGCGCGCGACGACGACCTGCCGATGGCCGTCGACCATTTCCGGTACTTCGCCGGCTGGGCGACCAAGCTGGAGGGCGAGACGATCCCGGTCTCGTCCGGCGCCTACTTCAACTACACGGTGCGCGAGCCGCTCGGCGTCGTCGGCCTGATCATTCCGTGGAACTACCCGCTGATGCTGGCCGCGTGGAAGCTGGCCCCGGCGCTGGCGTGCGGCAACACCTGCGTGCTCAAGCCCGCCGAGCAGACCCCGCTGACCAGCATCTGGCTCGGGCGGCTGCTGCTCGAGGCCGGGCTCCCGCCAGGCGTGGTGAACATCCTGACCGGGTTCGGCGAGACCGCGGGCGCGGGGATCACCGAGCATCCCGGCGTCGCGGGCGTCGCGTTCACCGGGTCGACGGCGGTCGGCCGCGAGATCGTGCGGGCCAGCGCGGGCAATCTGAAGCGCACGGCGCTCGAGCTGGGCGGCAAGTCTCCCAACGTGGTGTTCGCCGACGCCGACCTCGACGCCGCGGTGGCGGGCGCGGCGCACGCGATCTTTTACAACATGGGCCAGGACTGCGCCGCTGGCTCGCGGCTATTGGTGCAAGACCAGGTGTACGACGAGATCGTGTCCGGGCTCTCGGCCAAGGCGTCGGCGCTGCGCCTCGGCTCGGGGCTCGAGGAGGGAGTCGACCAGGGGCCACTGGTCTCGGCCGAGCAGCTGGACCGGGTGACCGGCTACCTTCGCGCCGGGCGGGAGGAGGGTGCCGTCGCGGTGGTGGGCGGCGGCCGGCCCGACGACCCGGCGCTCGGCGACGGCTACTACGTCCAGCCCACGGTGTTCCGCGACGCGACGAACTCGATGACGATCGCGCGCGAGGAGATCTTCGGCCCGGTGGTGACGGTCATCCCGTTCCGGGACGCCGACGACGCCGTGCTGCAGAGCAACGCGACCAACTACGGCCTCGGCGCGGGGGTCTGGACCAAGGACATCAAGAAGGCGCACCGCGCGGCCGCGGCGCTCAAGGCCGGCTCGGTCTGGATCAACTGCTACAACGTCTACGACGCCGCGTCACCGTTCGGCGGCTACAAGGAGTCCGGCTTCGGCCGGGAGATGGGCCGGCACAACCTGGACCTCTACACCCAAGTGAAGAGCGTGTGGGTGGATCTCTCCTAGCCGTTCTCGGCGGCCTCGGGGCCGCGGTCTGCTGGACGGTCTCGGCCCTGTGCGCGGCGTCGGCGAGCCAGGCCATCGGGGCGGACTCCACGCTGGGCTGGGTCATGCTGATCGGCCTGGTGCTCGTCATTCCGCCGACCGCCGTGCTGGCCAGTCCGTCGGGGCTGTCCCCGGCCGTGGTCGCCCTGCTGGTGGCGGCCGGGGCCACCAACGTGGTCGGCCTGCTGGTCGAGTACGTCGCGTTCCGGCGGGGCAAGGTCGGGCTGGTCACCGCCATCGCCTCCACCGAGGGGATGGTGGCGGCCGTGATCTCGGCGGTGGCCGGGGCGCGGCTGAGCCTGACCACCGGGCTGCTGCTCGGCCTGGTCACCCTCGGCGTGGCGGTCGCCGCGGCCAGTCCCGACGCCGACGCGCCCGCGGTTGAGGAGCGCTCGGCCGCGTCCGCGGACGGGGGGCAGCCGACCGCGGACGAGGGGCAGCCGACCGCGACCGCGGACGAGGGGCAGCCGGCCGAGGGAGCTGCCGACGGTATTTCCCCCCGGCGGCGCCGCCTTCCCTGGGGCGTGCTCGCAGTGTCGACCGCGCTGCTGTTCGGCGTGAGCCTGTACACGACGGGCCGGGCCGGTGAGCAGGTGTCCCTGCTGTGGACGGTGGTGCCGGCCAGGGTGTTCGGTTCCGCGCTGGTCGCGGCGCCGCTCACGGCGCGTCGCAGGCTCCGGCTGACCCGCCAGGCGCTGCCGCTGGTGGCGGCGGCCGGTGCCGCCGAGGTACTCGGGGTGCTGAGCTACGCGTTCGGCGCGCGCCATGACCTGCCCGTTGCGGCCGTGCTCAGCGCGCAGTTCGCCGCGCTGACCGCGGTGGCCGCGTACTTCATCCATGGCCAGCGGCTGAGCCGACGCCAGCTGGCCGGCCTGGCGGCCGTGGTGGCCGGCGTGACCCTGCTCGCCGCGGTCAGCCCGTGATGCCCCTGCGCCGTGACCCGCTCGCCGCGGTCAGCCCGTGATGCGCCCGGCCGACGTGACGCACTCGCCGCGTTCAGCACCGATGCGCCTGTCGGGGGGTGACCCGCTCGCCGCGGTCAGCCGTGATGTGCCTGGTTACGGGGCTGTTACAGCATGATCTTTCCGGCGTCTTGGGTCTTGCGGGGCGATATCGGCCGATGGTACGTTCCGGTCCAATGCTGGATTGACGAATTGTTCACAATCAACACCGCCTGGTCAGGCGATGGTTGAGCTGAACGGAGAGCCCGATGAGCGAAAGCGCACCCCCGGTATCCTCGAGCGCTCCGGCCAGTGACGCCGGGCTGGACGCGACCCACACCGGGGACCGGGCCTACCTCCACCAGCTCGGCTACCGCCAGGAACTGCGCCGGGCGCTGGGCTTCTTCTCCAGCTTCGCCGTGCAGTGGACCTGCATCGCCGTGGCCGGGGGCCTCGCGCTCAGCATGGGGGCAGGCATCATCCAGGTCGGCGGGGTGTTCTTCTTTGCCTGGCTGATCGGCGGCGGCCTGCAGATGATCGTCGGGCTCTCGGTGGCCGAGGGGGTCTCGGCCTACCCGCTGGCCGGCGGCTCCTACCAGATCATCAACCGGATCATCGGCGGCAAGAACGGGGTCGGCTGGCAGATCGGCTGGTGGCTGATCGCGGCGCACATCGCGGCCGTCGCCACCGAGGCCTACGGCATCTCGCCGTTCATCCTGAGCTGGTTCCACATCACGCTGACCGGCCACTGGCAGACGTTCGGCTTCGCCCTGATCCTCATCGCGCTGTCCACGATCCTCAACCTGACCGCCGTGAAGATCGCCGCCTGGTTCAACAACAGCGTCGGCGTGGCGGCCGAGTTCATCGCGATCGCCATCGTGATCATCGGGGTCCTGGTCGCGGTCATCTTCACCTCGGCGCACTTCAGCAGCGCAAGCGTGCTGGTCTCGACCGACGGCATCCTGGCGCACGGCCAGTCCAAGTTCTGGCCGTTCCTGTTCGCCCTGCTGGTGCCCGTCTTCGTGATCTCCGGCTTCGACGTGAACGGCACCGCGGGCGAGGAGACCGGGCAGGCCGCGCGCAACGTTCCCCGGGCCCTGATCATCGCGAACTTCAGCACGTTCGCGATCGGGACCGTCATCATTCTGTTCACGCTCCTGCTGGTGCCCAGCTTCACGGGCGCCACCACGCAGGTCGACGTCATCCGCTACGCGCTCACCCCCGGGCTGGGGTCGGCCACCGCCGAGATCTTCGAGATCCTGGCCGTGATATCCCTGTTCGTGAACATGATGATCCTGCAGCTCACCGCCGCACGGGTGATGTGGGCCCAGGCCCGCGACGGCCAGGCGCCGTTCCCGCGGGCGATGACCAAACTCAGCAAGGACCGCGTCCCGGTCACCGCGGTCATCGTCGCCGCGGTCATCGCGGTGCTGCTGATCGTCTACACCGGCCTGCTGACCGTGCTGCTGTCGATGACCGCGATCCTGTGGGCGGCCGGCTACGCGGTACTAATCGCGGTGCTGATCTACGCCAAGGCGCGCAACCTGCTGCCCGAGCGGCCGTTCAGCAACGGGCGCTGGAGCCCGCTGGTGGACTGGGTGTCGGTGATCTGGTCGGTGATCTTCTGCATCATCCTGATCAAGTCCAACCCCAAGGACATCGGCTGGGGCTTCCTCGGCACGATCGCGGTCGGCATCATCCTGTACTACGTCCTGATCCCGAGTAAGCGCCGCGGGGTCCTGCACGACGTGCGTTCGGAGGGTGAAATCTCCGAGAGCGACGTGACCGAGCTGGAATCCGGGAGCTGATGGGCTGGAGCAGCACGACTGAAGGCCCGGTCCTGGTGGGATGCGACATCGGGACCGGCGCCGTGAAGACCATACTCGCGAGCTGCGACGGCACCCTGCTGGCGCGGGCCTCCGCGGAGCACCCGATGCACCACCCGCGGCCGGGCTGGGCCGAGAACGACCCCGACGACTGGTACCGGGGGCTGACCCGGACCGTACGCGAGGCGCTGGCCGCCGCGGCCGTGGACCCGGCCCGGGTCGTCGGCCTGGGCGTGGTCAGCCAGCGGGAGCCGGTCGTGCTGACCGATGCGGACGGCCTGCCCGTTGCCCCGTCGGTCTCCTGGACCGACGCGCGCGCGACCGCCGAGGCCGACGAGGTGGCCTCGCGATTCGGGCGTGACTGGCTGATCGAGACCACCGGCATGGCGCCCACCCACGGCATGAGCTTGGCCCACCTGCTGTGGTACCAGCGGCACCGCGGCGACGTGTGGACCTCGGTGAGGCAGATCCGGTTCGCCAAGGACTACGTGCTGCACCGGCTGACCGGATGCCACGCGACCGACCCGACCACCCCGTCCCGCAGCTCGCTGCTGGACATCCGCGAGCTCAACTGGAGCGAGGAGGTCTGCGTCGGGTCCGGGATCGACCCGGGCCTGCTGCCGCCGATCGCCGGGCGGCCCTGGGAGCCGGCCGCCGAACTTCCCTCGTCCCAGGCTTCCGAGCTCGGCCTGCGGCCCGGGCTGCCGGTCGCCATGGGCGGGTCCGACGACGCGAGCGCCACGCTCGGCTGCGGCGCGATCGAGCCCGGCCAGGCCGGCGTGGGCACCGGGACCGCGGCCAACTGGCGCACGGTCATGGGCGAATATCGCGCAGACCACTCGGGCGCGGGCGACGTTTCCCCGCACGTGGTCCCGGATCGCTACCTCTACGAGGTGGCGATCGAGAGCACCGGGTCGTCGCTGCGCTGGCTGCGTGACACGCTCGTCGGTCCCGGCGGCGACGGCGGGTTCGACGAACTCGTCGGCGAGGCGGCCGACGTTGCCTGCGGCGCGGACGGGCTGCTGTGCTTCCCGTTCGTGGACGGCGCGTCGCGGGCTCCCTGGTACGCCGACGGGGCGCGGGCCGCCTACCTCGGCGTGGCCTCCGGCCATACCCGTGCCCACCTGGTCCGGGCCATGCTGGAGGGGATCGCGTACCAGTACCGCTCGACGATGTCGATCCTGACCCGGCCCGGCGCGCACCCGGGCCCGCTGTCCGCCAGCGATCCGATCGGCATCGGGGATGGCGAGGCGAGAAGCCCGGTGTGGACTCAGCTCAAGGCCGACGTGCTCGGGACGCCGCTGCGGGTGCCGCGGATCGCCGACCTGGCCGCGGCGGGCGCGGCCATCCTGGCCGGCCTCGCGGCCGGGGTATTCGAAGACGCCGCGGCGGGCGTGGCCCGGCTGGTCCGCTGGGACCGCCAGTACGATCCGGACCCGGAACGCAGCGCCGCGTACCGCGAGCTCGGCGTCGCCTACGAACGCGCCTACCAGCGCGTCGCCCAGACGTTCGGCCAGACATCCCCGGCGGGGACCTCCGGCCAGAACCAGCCCTGCGGGGCAACGAGATCCGACTAGTCAAGGGGAAGCATGACCACCAGCATGGGTAAGACCCTCCGCCTCGGCCGGCTGTTCGACGCGGACAGCAACACCTCGATGATCCTGCCCATGGACCACGGCGTGGAGGAACCGGTATACGGCGAGCTGGAGCGCCCGCGCGATCTGGTCGCCAGCCTGGCCCGGGCCGGGGTTAACGCGTTCCTCATGCGCCGCGGCCTGGCCGCGTTCGCCGCCGAGACGATCGCCGGCCGCGCGGGCTGGGTGCAGCGGCTGACCGGGCGCACCGGCCTGTCACCCGGCCTGGAGAACGAGCAGCTCGTGTTCGCCGGCGTCGAGGAGGCGCTGCGCAACGGCGCCGACGCCGTGGTGCCGACGTTCTTCATCGGCCCGGAGACCGAGGCGATCCAGGTTCCGCAGCTCGGTGCCATCGCCGACGAGTGCAACAAGCTCGGCGTCCCGCTGCTGGCCGAGATCTTCCCGGTCGGCGGGCCAGACGCCACGCCCTACGACGGGCCGTACACGGTCGACGACATGCGCGTCGCCGTCCGCGTGGCCTCGGAGGAAGGGGCCGACTTCATCAAGACCTGGTACACCGGGGACCCGGAGTCGTTCCGGAGGGTCATCGACTACAGCCTGGTGCCGGTGCTGATCGCCGGCGGCCCCAAGGCGAAGAACGACCGCGACGTGTTGCAGATGGTCCGCGGCGCCATGGACGCGGGCGCGTCCGGCATCGCCATGGGCCGCAAGATCTGGCAGTCGCCCGACCCGGCCGCGATGGTCGCCGCGCTGGCCGCGATCATCCGCAATGGCGCGAGCGTGGACGAGGCTGCCGCGCTGCTGCCCGTTCCGGCCCCGGCCGGATGAGCAGACACGACGGTCCTGTGTTCGACGTTGTCGTGATCGGCGGCGGCGTGCTCGGCACCGCGGTCGCCGCGCGGCTGGCCACGACCACGGCGTCGGTGTGCCTGCTGGAAGAGGCCGATGACGTGGCCGAGGGCTCCAGCAAGGGCAACGCCGGCATCGCGACGACGTACTACGCGCCGCCCGGCACGCTGGAAGCCGATCTGATCGCCCGCTCCTGGCCGCGCTGGGAAGACATCTGCGACCGTCTCGACGTCCCGTTCAGCCGCCCCGGCGCGCTGACCGTGGCGATCACCGACAAGCAGCTCCCCAAGCTGGAGCCGATCTGCGCGGAGGCGATAGCCGCGGGCGCGCGGGCCGAGCTGCTCACCGGGGCGCAGGCCCGCGAGCTCGAGCCGATGCTGACCCCGGAGTGCCGCGGCGCGGTGCATCTGCCGGACGAGGGGCTCATCGACCCGGTCCGGCTCACCTGCGGCTACACCGAGCTGGCCGCGGCCAACGGCGCCGAGATCCGGTTGTCCTGCCCGGTCCTGGGCTTCGACGTCGCCGACGGCGTGCTGACCGCGGTGCACACCCCAGCGGGCCCGGTGTGGGCCCGCTGGGTGATCAACGCGGCCGGGGTGGCCGGCGGCACGGTCAGCGCCCTGGCCGGCGGCGAGGAGATCAGGATCTGGCCGCGCAAGGGCCAGTACTGGGTGCTCGACCGGGCCTTCGGGGAGCGGCTGCACAAGATGGTGCTGCCGGTGCCGATGCCGCAGACCCGCGGGGTGCAGGTGGTCCCCACCACCAACGGATCCGCGCTGCTCGGCCCGGACGCGCAGGAGATCACCGACCCGGCCGACAAGGGCACCGACCCGGCCAGCCTCCGGGCCCTGCTGCAGCTGACCCAGCAGCTCGTCCCCGAGGTCAGCCTCGAATACGCGATCAAGACCTACGCGGCCAACCGGGCCGCCGCCGAGGAGACCGTGCGGGTGCGCCCGGACAAAAACCGGCCGAACCTGTTCCAGGTCGGAAACCGCTCCACCGGCGTGTCCGCCTCGCCCGGCACGGCCGACCTGGTGCTGGAGCTGCTGCGCGAGGCCGGCTTCGACCACGAGGAGCAACCGCAGCCGGTGCGCCTGGCTGCGGAAGGTCCGGCGGCTGCGCCACGATCCCGACCCCGAGTCGCTGCCCGACGACGACCCCCGGTACCGCCAGGTCGTGTGCGTCTGCGAGCAGGTGACGGCGGCCGAGATCGCCGCGCAGTTCGAGCGGCACGTGCCGCCCCGGTCGATCGAGGGCATCCGCAAGCGCACCCAGGCCACGGGCGGACGCTGCCAGGGCTCGGTCTGCATGGTCGGCGTGGCGTTCCTGTGCTCGCTGCACACGGGCCTAGGGCCGGCCGACATCCGGCACGGGTCGGCCGGCGCGACGCTGGGGGTCGGCAGTGAGCCGTGACCAGGTAGCGGTGGTCGGCGCCGGCGTGGCCGGGCTGGCCGCCGCCGAGGAACTCGCGCCGCGCAGGGAGGTGGTCGTGCTCGACCGCCTGCCGGTGCCCGGCGGGGTACTGCCCTACGACCACCCCGGGGTGACCACGCTGGCCGCGCGATGCACGGCCGCAGGGGTGCGGTGGCTGCTCGGCACGACCGCCGTGCGCTGGGAGCAGGGCCGGCTGCTGGCCGTCGGCCCGCAGGGCGTCGAGTGGCTGGACGCACGCCACCTCGTGTTCGCGGGCGGCAGCCGCCCGGCGACCACGGCCGAGCTGCCGGTCGCGGGCCCCCGGCTGGCCGGGGTGCTGCCCGCCCCGGTGGCGATTCACCTGGCCGAAGCCAAGGTGACGCTCGGCCGCCGGGTCGTGATCCTGGGTGCCGGCGCCTGGGCCGAGGCCGCGCACGAGGCGATCGCGGGCCAGCGCAGCCACGTCACCGTGGTGACGCGCGAGTCAGCCGATGGCGTCCCGTTCGGGCACAATTCTTTGATCAGTGGGTGGACGCCGGTCGCGGTCTCGGGCCGGGGACGGGTCAGCGGCCTCACGCTGGAGCGGGCCGGGCAGCAGCTCGTGCTGGATTGTGACGCGGTAATCCTGGCCGCCTCCCCGCGGCCGCTGCGCAACGTGGACGGCGCGATCTTCGAGCCTGCCACGGGCGTGACCTACGTTCAGCCGGCGGCCGACGCCGGGACCTGGGAGCAGGCGGCGTCGGCGGCCCGGGACATGGTGAGTCAGGTTGGGCAGACGGAGGTAAGCAGGTGAAGGTGAGCTCCCCGGTGGGGGATTTCCCGTTCGAGCCGCTGCGGCTGAAGGCCGGGCCTGGCCATCTGACCCTGGAGGGCCAGGTCGGTGCCTGGCCTGCCCGGGTCGAGTTCACGCCGGGCGACGTCGTCGCGCTGGCCCGCGCCGCTGGCGCCCGTGCGGCGGTGCCCGCGCTGGCCACGGTCGTCGCGGTTTCGCTGGCTCGCCGCTGGATGCGTCGTGGCTGAGACCGGGCGGCTGGCCGGCCGCCGCGCGCTCGTCACCGGGGCGAGCTCGGGCATCGGCGAGTCCACAGCCCGCCTGCTGGCGGCCGAGGGAGCCGCTGTGAGCCTGATGGCCCGCCGGGCCGGCGAGCTGGAGCGCGTCGCCGCCGACCTGCCCGGCGCGGTGACCGTACCAGCAGACATCTCCGACTACCGCCAGGTCGTCGCCGCGCTGGACGCCACCGAGGCGGCGATCGGCCCGGTGGACATCGTGGCCAACTGCGCCGGGGTTATCGGGCCGACGCCGCTGGAGCAGCTCACCCCCGAGGTCTGGGACCAGGTTCTGGGCATCAACCTGTCCGGCGCGTTCTACATCGGCCGCGAGGCCGGGCTGCGGATGCGCGGGCGATCCGGCGGCCACATCGTGAACGTCGCCTCCGACCTGGCCTTCACCGCAGCGCCCGGCTACGTCGACTACAGCGCGGCCAAGGCGGGACTGGTCGGGCTGACCCGCGGGCTGGCCGTGGAGCTGGCCCCGACGGTCCTGGTCAACGCCGTCGCACCGGGCCCGGTCGACACGCCGATGATGGACCACGAGCTGTCCATGGCCGACGACCCGGATGCGGCCCGGGATGAGACGATCCGGCGGGTGCCGCTGCTGCGGGTGGCCGGGCCGGACGAGGTGGCGCGGGCCATCCTGTTCCTGATCGCCGACGCGGGCTACACCACCGGGTCGGTGCTGCCGATCGACGGCGGGGTCACCGCGCTGAGCCGGCTGAGCGGAGATGTCGCATGAGCGTCACGGTGATCGGAACCGGGGTGATGGGGTCGGCGCTGGCGCGCGCGCTGGCCGGAGCCGGGCACCAGGTCACGGCGTGGAACCGGACCCCGTCCCGTGCCCTGCCGCTGGCCT
This sequence comes from uncultured Actinomycetota bacterium, assembly GCA_963778075.1. Classification (GTDB taxonomy): domain Bacteria; phylum Actinomycetota; class Actinomycetes; order Streptosporangiales; family Streptosporangiaceae; genus JASHPR01. The sequence goes on from CAVZTJ010000005.1 coordinate 395,339, forward strand.
CGGCTGGCGTGACCATAGCGGACGGCCTGCTCGACGCGGTGCGCGGCAGCGACCCGGTCATCATGTGCGTGTCGAACCAGGCGGCGGCGGCCGAGCTGCTGGCCGATCCCGCGCTCACCGGCCTGCTGCGCGGGCGGACCCTGATCCAGATGACCACCGGCACCCCGGCCGACGGCCGGCGCAACGCCGCCTGGGCGGAGCCGCTCGGGATCGGCTACGTGGACGCCGCGATCCTGGCCTACCCGAGGGAGATCGGGACGCCTGACGCCGAGATCTTCTACTGCGGTCCGGCGGCCGCGCCCGAGACGGCCCCCGAGCTCGGGCCGCTGCTGGGCGCGCTGGGAACCGTGCATTACCTGGGCGAGGACGCGGGCCGCGCCGCCGTGGTCGACGCCGCGCTGATCGCGTTCTTCTACGGCACGATGGCCGGGCTCGTGCAGTGCGTCAACCTGGCCACCGCCGAGGGAGTCCCGATCGGCGACCTGCTGCCGATCTCCGGGCCGTTCTTTTCCCGGTTCATTGGCAACGCCGTCACCGAGACCGGCGAGAGGCTCACCGAGCGCCGTTACGGCGAGCCGCAGTCGTCACTCGACACCCACCTGGGCGGGATCGACCTGCTGGTGCTGGGGGCGAGCCGGGAGGCCGGCATCGACACCGCCGTCGTCACCGCGATCAGGGACTCGTTCGCTCAGGCCGTGGCCGCGGGCCACGGCGCCGAGGACATCGCCATCCTGGCCGACCTCCCGCCGCAGCCCGGCAGCTGACCTGTCCCCTGCGCCGCGGTCCGGCCGGGTGGCGGCCGGCCGGGCGCGGGGATCAGTAGGAGCTGGAGGTGGCCCAGATGTTGAGGTCGGACTCGACCGCGTCGCGGTCGATCGCGGCCAGTTCCTCGTCGGTGAAGTCGCTGTGCCCGGCGGCGGCCACGTTCTCCTCGAGCTGAGTCACGCTGCTCGCGCCGATGAGCACCGACGTGACCCGCTGGTCGCGCAGCGCCCAGGACAGAGCGAGCTGGGCTACGGACTGGCCGCGAGCCCGGGCGATCTCGCTCAGCGCGCGGATGTGGGCAAGCGTCTCCGGGGTGATGTCGCTCGCCGAGAGCGACGTGCCGCGGCTCGCGCGCGATCCCTCCGGGATCCCGCCGAGGTACTTGTCGGTGAGTACGCCCTGGGCCAGCGGCGCGAACACGATGGCGCCGATGCCCTCGCGCTCGAGCACGTCCAGCAGGCCGTTCTCGATCCAGCGGTTCAGCATCGAGTACGACGGCTGGTGGATCAGCACCCGCGTGCCCATGCTCCGGAGGATCGAGACCGCCTCCTCCGTGCGCTGCGGGGAGTAGGAGGAGATGCCCGCGTACAGGGCCCGGCCGGACCGGACCGCGAAGTCGAGGGCGCCCATGGTCTCTTCCAGCGGCGTGTCCGGATCGAACCGGTGGCTGTAGAAGATGTCGACGTAGTCCAGGCCCATCCGCTTCAGCGACTGGTCCAGGCTGGAGATCAGGTACTTGCGCGATCCCCACTCGCCATAGGGTCCCGGCCACATGTCGTAGCCCGCCTTGGTCGAGATGATCAGCTCGTCGCGGTACGGCCGCAGGTCCTCCCGCATGATGCGGCCGAAGTTCTTTTCCGCCGACCCGTACGGGACCCCGTAGTTGTTGGCCAGGTCAAAATGCGTGATACCCAGGTCGAACGCACGCCGCAGGATCGCCCGGCTGTTTTCCAGCGGGCGGTCGTCGCCGAAGTTGTGCCAGAGCCCGAGCGAAACCTCGGGAAGCTGGATGCCGCTGCGCCCGCAGCGGCGGTAGGGGATTTGCTGGTAGCGGTCAGCCGCTGCGACGTAGGTCATGAGCTAGATTTTGTCATATTGCCGGCAGTCTTCCGTCGGAATCTGTGATCTTATTGCCCTGGTCAGCTGGGAGGCCGCATGCACTGGAGGCGCACCCTGACGGTTGTCGGTTGCCACGTCGGCGGTGAGGCAAACGACGTCGTCACCGGGGGACTCGGCGAGATTCGCGGCGCTACCGTGTTCGAGAAGCGGGTGTATTTCGAGGAGCACTACGACCAGCTGCGGCGGTCACTGCTGTTTGAGCCGCGCGGCGGCCCGTCGCGGTGCGTCAACTTTGTCGTGCCCGCCAGTGATCCCCGGGCGCAGCTCGGCTACATCATCGCTGAGGCAACCGAGTACCCGGCCATGTCGGGCAGCAACACGATCTGCACTGCGACGGTGCTGCTGGAGACCGGGATGCTGCCCATGACCGAGCCGGTCACCGCGATTGTCCTCGAGTCCCCTGCGGGCCTGATCCCGCTGCGTTGCGAGTGCTCGAACGGCAAGGTCACGAGCGTCCGCTTCACCAACCAGCCGTCATTCGTCCAGCAACTCGACGCCCGTGTAGAGGTACCGGGGCACGGCAGCGTGGCCATCGACGTGGCCTGGGGTGGCATGCACTACGCGATCGTGGACGCGCGGTCGCTGGGCTTCTCCCTCTCTCCCGACGAGGCGCGGGACATCTGCGTGCTGGGCCAGCTGATCACCGAGGCAGCGGCCGAGCAGCTGCCGGTGGTTCACCCGGAAGAACCCCGCTATCCCGGCGTCACGATCACCGAGTTCGCCGGCCCGCTGCGCCGCGAGGAGGGCGTTCTGCGGTCGCGCAATGCGGTTGTCGTCGCACCCGGCCGCATCGACCGCTCCCCGTGCGGCACCGGGTCGTCCGCCCGGATGGCGGTCCTGGCCGCGCGAAATCTGCTGGCTCCCGGCGAGCCGTTTATGCACGAGTCCCTCATCGGAAGCGTGTTCAGCTGCCGCATCGAAGAGACCACCACCGTCGGGCCGCACCCGGCGGTCATTCCGAGCGTCGCCGGCCAGGCCTGGATCACCGGGATCAGCCAGATAGGCATGGACCCCACGGACCCGTTCGCGGATGGGTACACGCTGCCGGACATCTGGCTGCGGTCAATCTGAGCGGCCTGCTGAGACGCATACTGCCCGCCCGCCTCGGGAGCGTAGGTCGAGGCGGACGGGCAGGCGTTTCCCTGGTTACTTGGTGAAGTACCAGTACTCAGGGAGCATGGTGAACATCGGGCTGAACGTGACGTCGTGCAGCTTGGTGGTGACGGCCTGGATCTGGAACGGGTTAGGCTCCGGGATCCACATGAACGGCAGCTGCTGCGTGGCGTAGGTCGCGTACCTGTCGAACACCGCCAGGCTGCCGCTGGTGTGTGTCTCGGTGATCAGGTTGTCCATCGTCGGGTCGGAGTAGTTGCCGGAGTTCGACCCGGCGCCGGTGGCGAACAAGCGGCTCGCCGGTCGGCTCCATACCCGGCCCGTCGTAGCTCCAGCCGCCGTAGGCGAACACCTGGACGTTGCACTTCGGGCCCATCGGCGCACATGGCGAGCTCTCACCGATGATCGTGTCGAACGACTGCCCGACCAGGGTGACGTCGATGCCGACCTGGTCCTCCTCGGACTTGATGGTCTGATACGTCGCCGTGGCGGCGGCGATGCCCGTGGAGTAGACGAACGTCATCTTGAGCTGCTCGCCCTTGGTGATGCCCTTGCCGCACTTGGATGGGTCCTGGCAGGTCATCACGCCGCCAACCTCCGACCAGCCATGGCTGGTCAGCAGCGCCTTGGCCTTGGACGGGCTGTACGGGTACGGGCCCTGGCCGCCGTTCTCCTTCTGGATGGCGGGAACGAACGGGTTGGACGGCACGGTCGGGACCGGCCCCGAGACGATCGAGGCGTACCCGCGCCAGATCGCCTTGTCGATGCCGGGCTGGTTCTCGGCGTACTGCATGGCCTGGCGGATGTACAACTGCCGGACCAGATAGCCCACCTGCGGGTTGTTGAAGTTCGGCTGCGCGTATTCGATACCGTAGGAGAAGAGCGGCTCCAGGTAGTACGAGCTGCCCAGCGGGTTGGTGGCCGGCAGCGGCGAGTTGCTCGGCTTCTGCGCCAGGTCCTGGGTCGGGATGTAGCCGATGCTCGAGCTCGCCGGTCTTCAGCGCGGTGTACTCGGCCGAGTCGGCCGTGTACGGCAGGAACTTGACGGCGGACAGCTTCGGCTTGGGGCTGCCGGAGTACGCCTTGTTCGGCACGATCGTCACGTTGCCGTTGGTGTTGAAGCTGGACAGCTTCCAGGGGCCGTCGACGACCGACCACAGCGGGCTGGTCGCGTACGTCGAGGCAATCTTTGCCTGGGCACTGAGGAAGCTGTAGACGGCCTTGCAATGGGCCCAGCCGTCGGCCGCGGTGTCGGTGGTGCAGCCGCCGCTGCCCGGCTTGGCGCCCAGGCTGGTGACGTCCCACGCCATCGGCATCGGGTTGAGTTCTGACAGCTGGTTGTAGGTGTACCAGAGGCTGGAGTAGGGCTTGTTCAGCTGCATGGTCACCTGGTTGGGGCCGGTGGCCTTGTAGGACACGACATTGTCAGGCAGCAGGCCCGCGGAGTACGCGTACCAGTTGGTCTTCTCCGCCTTCGCCATGTTCAGGAAGAAGATCAGGGACTGGGCGTTGACGGTCTCGCCGTCCGACCACTTCCAGCCCTTCATGTTCACCACAACGGTCCTGCCGCCGTTCTGGTAAATGGGGGGGTCCGCCGGGGACAGCGGGTAGTTGACGGTGACGCTGGTGTTGGTGTTGTTCCCGAACATGTACAGCGGCCGGTACATCATCCACTGGAACTGGTTGTCGTCGTAAACACTCGCATTCGTGATCGCGTAGAACGGGAAAATGTAGTTAAGGGTGACCCCGGCGGCCAGTGACACGGTCGCCGTGCCGCCCTTGACCGGCGTACCCGACGAGGCCGAGTTGCTGCCGCCAGCGCTGCCGCTGGAACTGCAGGCGGCAGCCACCAACGAGACGACGCCCACGGCGGCGACCGCCCCGAGGCGCAGCTTACGTCTCCACATATTCATATGCGCTCCCTCCGCAAGAGCATGCGTGTTCCTGATCAGGCGATACCTGGTGATGCCCATGCGGCCATTCCCGCCCAATAGGAGCAGTCACTCGCTGTGATCTTCGGCTAGGGGCGCGCCGATGTCAGGACTAGCTCGAAGAACTTCGAGGTCACGATCCGATGCCGCCCCGGTTACGGGCTGGGATCGCCTCGCGTCCGGGCGGCAAACGGGCTGGTCAGCAGGGGCCCGTCTGGCGCACGGTAGATACATGGGTGAAACCGCTACGATCACGGCGACATCGGCTCTCGGGCCCCGCGAACTACGGCGCAGTGTGCCCGATGCGCCGGCGGTCTCGGTCGTGATGGCCCCAGCGCAATCGGTGATCACGCTGTTGATGCAGGCGGCGTCCGGGCAGTCGTGGGGCGCTCCGGCCGGTCTTCTCGCCGCGGTCTGGCACGGCCTGCGCCCGCAGGCGCGATTCGCCGCACAGTCGTTCACAGCACGCGGCTGGGCGCGTATACCGGATTCCTGCACGCCGATCTCGCCCCTCGCCGACGCGTCCGTCGCGGAGCACGCCGCGAGGCTGCGGGACTTGCCCGCTGCCACGCTGAGCGACGAACTGCAGGCCGGCCTCGGAGGCATCCCGTGCCCGCCGCACTGGCGGCCCGCGGCCGAGCAACCCCGCCGCTGGCTCAACTCCATGGCCGACGCGTCGCTGGACATCTGGGCGGTGGCCGAGTCTCGGTGGCGCGCGGCCGGGCCGCTGCTGGACCGCGAGATCCGGCGGGTCGGCACGGCAGCGGTGCGCGGCGGGATGGCGGCGCTGCTGAACAGCCTGCACCCAGGCCTCCGCTACCAGGACGGGGCGTTCACCTACGCGCCGCCATGCAACCCGTTCGCGCGGCGTTCGCTCGGCCCGGTCGGCCCGCGCCGCCTGGTCCTGGTGCCGATGATCGCCGGTCGTGACGCGCTGCTGTTCAGCTTCGACCTCGACGACGTCTGCTTTGTCGGCTACCCGATCCCCCACCCCCGTGCGGGCGCGCAGGACACGGCCGACGGCGCGCTGGCAACGATCCTGGGCCCGCTGCGCGCCGCCATACTGCAGGTCCTTCGCCAGCCGCTGACCGTAGGCGACCTGGCCACGGCGGTGCACTGTGCGCCCACGACCGCGACCTACCACCTCCACCAGCTGGCTGCGGCCGACCTGATCACCCGCGAAAAGTCCGGGTCGAGCGTATGGGTCAGCCGCACCGCCCGCGGCGACGAGCTGGTCAATCTGCTGTCAGACTGACCTGCCCGGCGAAATGAAGGCTCACCGCGGGCGCTGACCTGGGGCGGGCCCGAGCCGCTGACCCTGCCCGGGCAGGCTGGCTCCCTTACTTCACGAAGTACCAGTTCTCCGGGTTGATCGACAGCGTCGACGACTGCGGTGTGACGCCCTTGAGATTGTTCGCGATCTCCGTGAGCTGCGCGGCGGGGTCGGGCTGCCATTCCTGCGGCAGCTGGCTCGAGATGAAGTTCTGCCAGGCGTACATGTAGGACAGGTTTCCGCTGGTGAGTGTCTTCTCGATCAGCGCGTCGTTTTCCGCGCTGTTGTAGCCGCCGGAGTTTGTCACCGCGCCGGTCAGGTACGCAATCTCGCCGGTCGGCAGGTAATCCGGCGAGAAGGTTCCCCCGCCCCAGGCGGCCATGTCCCAGTTGCAGGAGAGCTTCGCCACCACGCAGTTGCTGAGGTTCGCCTCGAGAATCTGATTGATCGGCTCTGCCTTTATGCTCAGTTTGATGCCCACCTGCGCCGCGTTCGATTGCAGGTCGGTCATGGCCGAGGCGAGCCAGCTGAGGCCGGTGGCGTACGGGAACTGGAAGCTCAGGGTCTTGCCCTTGGGGATCCCGGGCCCGCACTTGGCCGGATCGATGCACGTGGTGGTCCCGCCGGCGGCGACCGTCCAGCCGTGGCTGGTCAGCAGCGCCTTGGCCTTGGCGATGCTGAACGGGTACGGACCCTCTTGAGAGCTGGTCTCTGCCTTGCCTTGCGGCGACAGGAACTTGCTCACCGGCGTGCTGCCGACCGGGCCGACGGTCGGCGCACCGTACCCGCGCATCGGGCCCTGGATGATTGCCTTCTGGTTCGTCAGGTAGGCCAGCGCCTGCCGGATGTACAGCTGCCGGAGGACCGGGCCGTTGCCGTCGCTCGCCTGGAAGTTCATGACGTAGAAGTCGAATCCCCAGGTGTACAGCGGCGCCAGGGTGTAGCCCTTCGAGGCCAGCGGGTTGGTGCCAACCGTGGCGTTCGCCGGCTTGGCCGGGGCGTCCTCGGTGGGCAGGTAGCCCACGTCGATCTTGGTGCTCGAGCTCGGCGACTGCAGCACGTCGTACTCGGCGGCGTCGGTGGTGAATGGCACTTCCTGGAACGCCGCCAGCTTGGGCTTGATGGGCCCGGAGTAGGACTTGTTCGGCACGAACGTGATGTGCCCGTCGGCGTTGAACGCGCTGAGCTTCCATGGCCCGTCCACGATGGCCCAGGTGGGGTTCGTGGCGTAGGTGTTCAGGTTCTTGGCCTGGGCGGCCAGGTAGCTGTAGACCGCGGCGCAGTCGCTGACCGTCGTGTCGCAGTTGCTGGGCCCGGAAGCGGTCCGGTCCCAGGCCGCGGGCATCGGGGTGATCTGGCTCAGCTCGTTGTACAAGAACCAGTACGACGAGTAGGTCTTCTTCAACGTCATGGTCAGCTCGGTCGAGCTCACCACCTTGATATTCGAGACGTTTGCCGGGAAGGCTCCGGGGCTGTAGTCGAACCAGTCCTGGGGTACCGCCCGGTCCATGTTGATCCAGAACATGACGTCCTGCGCGGTCACTGGCGTCCCGTTAGACCACTTGTAATTCTTCAGGCTGATCGTCACGTTCCGGCCGCTGAAGACCGGCGCGCTGGCCAGGCTCAGCGAGGTGTTCAGCGTGGGCTGTACCCCCGTCCCGAACCAGTACAGCGGCCGGTACATCAGGTAAGTGAAGTCGAACAGGTTCACGTTGCTGACGTCCGGAGGGGCCATGAACGGCAAGATGTAGTCGGGCGGCGAGGACGGCGGCTCCGCAAACACCGCGGTGCCGCCCTTCACCGGCGTCTTTCCCGTTGCGGTGCTGCCGCTGCTGCAGCCCGCCGCCACGAGCGCCAGCGCCACCACTCCGGCAACCGGCAGCGCCATCCGCCGCCATAGCCGTGGCGCGCGAGGGCGTCGCACAAGAGCTGACCCCATAACCCGTCCTCCGTGGTGACTGGCGGTGCGGCCTTCCATGACCGTGTCCCGCAGGTAATGGGCTCGGCGATTGCAGCCCGTTGATGCAGATGATCCGGATATAGAGCATCCTTCCTAAAGGTAGGCAGTCGTACCGGAATCGCTCAAGAGCTGAAGCGTCAGAACCGCTTAACGTTTCCCTGCAGAAAGTCGAGTCCGTATCGAGCGGGGAAGCGGGCCTGACGCCATCTCCGCGCCGCAGGACAGGCGCAGTCTGAGAAGCAGGACTTATCATCGCCACGATGGAGGTCCGGCATCTGCGTTATTTCGTGGTGGTGGCCGAGGAGCTGAACTTCGGCCGTGCCGCCGCCCTAGCCGATGGGCCGCCCGCCTCGCTGAAGGCAGGTGCCAAGCCGATGACAGAATTGATCACCGGCGCTGCGGAGCAGTTTGCGGCGACAGCAGCCACATTGCCGTAAGACGGCGGGAGGGGGCTGGCATGGCGGTCGTCAGAACCGTGACCGGAGACGTGGACGCGGACGAGTTGGGCCCGACCACCATGCACGAGCACATCTTCGGCGACTTCACGGTATGGCAGGAAGACCCAAAGCAGACCGCGAGCCTGGCGCGCGTCGCCGTCGATCCCAACGCACCAGTGGACATGAGCATTCTTGGGATCATCCACCGCAACCCGGTCGTGATCCGCGACAACCTTCGCATCGGAGACGACGAGGCCCTTGCCTTGGCGGAGGTTCTCAAGTTCGCTGACGGTGGCGGGGACTGCCTGGTCGAAGTCACCTGCTGCGGCGACGTCGCCGCCGACGGCGTCACCAATATGGGACGCAACGCGCCTGGGCTATGCCGAATCGCCGACCAGACCGGCCTGAAAATCGTCGCGGGAACGGGTTTCTACCTGGAAGGCACGCATCCGGACTACGTGCGCACCGACTCGGTTAGTGAGCTCGCGGCACGGATGGTACGCGACGTTACCGAGGAGATCAGGGACACCGGCGTCCGCGCCGGGATCATCGGCGAAATCGGAACCTCCACCTTCACCGACCGCGAGCAGAAGGTCCTCCGCGCATGCGCCGCAGCACACCTAGCCACCGGCGCCGCCATCAGCCTGCACACCCACGTCGGCTGCCCCACGGGTGAGCGCAGCGTGCAGTTGCTCACGGAGGAGGGAGTCTCCGCCAGCCGGATCATCGTCGGGCACATGGACGAAAACCTGGTGTCCTTCCAGCCAGGCCTGGCGCACCTTGATTACCACCGCCGCGTCGCGGACATGGGCGTCTACATTCAGTACGACACATTCGGCGCCGAGTGGTACTACGACCAGAACCGCGAGCCGATGGACGCCGAGCGCGCCTCAGCCGTGGCAACCCTGATCAACGAGGGACACCTGGACCAGATTCTGCTCGGGCAGGACATCTGGCTGAAGAACTGCTACAAGCACTACGGCGGGCTCGGGTATGACCATCTGTTCACTGGCGTCAAAGCGCTGCTCACCCAGGCCGGCGTGACCGACGCCCAGTTCCAGCAGATCCTCGTTGACAACCCACGCAGAGCCCTCGCTCTCGCCACGTCCTAGTCGTCAAGGTCACAGGATGCACAGCGGGTTCACCGGCGAGCCTGTGGCGCCCTTCAGCCGCAGCGGGCCGATGACGAGCAGGAAGTCGTACTGCCCGGTTGCCCGGCTGTGCGCAACCAGGTCGTCCAGCCGGCAGTTGTCCACCAGCACGAGTCCCATCGCCGCAATGCCGATCTGATGCAGCGGAAACGGCAGCCGATCGTAGCCTGATGGCAGGTACTCGATGCAGTCCCCCAGATAGACGGAGATCTGCTTCTCGTGCAGCCAGGGAAGGCAGGACGCGCCGAGACCAGGGTGCACGCCGGACCCGCCGGCCGGGGCATGGGACTGCGTGCCGAGATGAACGATCAGCGCGTCGCCGCTGCGGATGTCGATTCCTTCCCGCTGGGCGCACTCGTCGAGGTGGCTGGCAAGGACCCGTCCCTGCGGCCAGACCTGCGGCACCAGTTCTTCAAGGTCGAGGAGGACTCCTCTGGTGACGATCCCGCCGCCGAGGGCATGGACATCCCCGAACTCGAGCCCGTCTCTGCCGACGATGTCAGCGGCCGTCCGTCCGTTATACGCCATTCCGTCGAAGAATTCGTGCCCGAGACAGTCGATGTGGGTGACCGCGCCACCGTGAACCTTGAAAGCTATCCGGTCTCCGCAGGTTATCGGGCTCCACGAATACAGCATGTCGTGCTCGTACCCAGGGGTGCCGGGCTCGGCGATGGCGGCCGTCCGCACGTCCGCGGCGAGCGAGATGCACTCCCCGGTGCGCACCATTTGCAGCGCCGCGAGTCGCGATTCGGCAGAGATGAAGTTCAGCGTGCCCTGCTGGTCGTCCGCACCCCAGCGGCCGGTGTTGGAGCAGCTGCGGAAAAGATCGAGAGCTTCATCTTCCCGTAGGTCGTTCATGATCAGCCCCACCCTTCGATAGCTCTGATCTGGATATACCAGTGGTGCCGGAGTGCAGCGCCACCGGGGCGCTGGTGTCAAGAGACATCGCGCCGACGGCGGGCGCTGCCTGTCGCCGCGGCGCGGATTATCGCGAGTGCAGGCGCTGGCCGATGATCTCGCCGTGCTGGACCTCAAGCCCCGTCTCTTCCTTAACTTCGCGGACGGCCGCATCGGCCGGGCTCTCCCCCGGCTCGAGGTTCCCCGTCACGAACCCCCACGGCGGGACGCCGTCGAGCCGCTCGCATGCCGTCAGCCCGTTTGAACGACGCTGGCTGCGACGATCCGCCCGTTCCGCAGTCGACCATCGATAGGCACCATGATGATCACAGACACGGAGGCAGGCACCTTGCCTGTTCGGCAAAGTGCCTGCTCACGAGCGGAGGCTCGGGGATTTG
>CAVZTJ010000006.1:0-263213 GCA_963778075.1 uncultured Actinomycetota bacterium
GGTGCGCAAGCTGGCGGCGGACGCGATGACCCTGGCCGAGGGCGTGATGCGGCAGCGCTCGGGCCGGGCTGGCATCGGTGGTGCCGTCGGCAACGTCACCGACATGCTGGTGCGGCGGGCGGCCGGCGCCCGCGAGGGGCGCGCTGCCTGACCGGCCCGTCCCGCGTGGTGCTCACCGCGCCGGCGTTGCCCGGCCGGCCCCGCGTGGCGCTTACCGCGTCGGCGTTGCCCGGCCGGGGGCAGTCCCGGGCGTTGCGTCCTCGGGAGCGCTGTCGTCTGGTGCCGTGCGCATAGTCGGCGGCCGGGTATCGGCGGCCACGGGGCTGCCTGCCGCGGTCGCGGTGCCGTCCCCGGCGTTTGCGGTGCTGTCCGCCGTGTTCGCGGTGCCGTCCCCGGCGTTCGCGGTGCTGTCCGCCGTGTTCACGGTGCCGTCCCCGGCGTTCGCGGTGCTGTCCGCCGTGTTCACGGTGCCGTCCCCAGCGTTCGCGTTGGCGTCCGTCGGCCCGGACGCGGCCGCCGCGGGCTTCCGGCGGCTGGAGATCTTGGTGAGGATGACCGCGAGACCGAGCGCCCCGGCCGGGGGCAGGGTCATGATCGCGGGCAGCTGGTAGCGCCAGGAGAATTCGGTGAAGTCAGAGAACACCAGGATCGCGGCCGCCGACAGGAAGAACAGGCAGCAGGCCAGGGCCAGCTGGTGGTCGGCCGCGATGGCGGAGCGGCGCTTACGGCGGATCAGGCTGAGCGTGCCGATCAGCCCGAGGACGGTCGCGGCCAGATACAGCGGGCCCGGTGTGTAGCCGCCGTCGAGCTGGTAGGCGTGCAGGAAGTCGGCCAGCGGCCGGATGACCGCAGCCTTGCCGCCGTAGGCCGGGTTGAGCGGCACGTAGACGTAGTCCGGCGGCGGGTTCTGCACCTTTAGGCCCAGGATGATCACGTTCTGGGCGTTGGTCCGGACGTAGTTCTGGTAGCTGGGGTAGCTGGTCTGGAACTGCCAGCGTGAGATCGGCGTGTCCCCCGGGATGGTAACCCGGTTCACCGCGAACAGGCGCGCCGCGTCCGAGAAGGTCCCCTCCACCACGCGCAGCGGCTGCTGGACCATAACGGCCTTGATGAAGGACGAGATGATCTTGGACTGGTCCATGCCCGCCGGCGCCACGTAGAGCTGCAGCGGCGACGACGCCTGGTGGTCGAGGCTGTCGGCGCCGAGCGCCTTCTGCTTGGCCGTCGGGCACAACGGGCGCTCGTAGGCCGGGATCCGCAGCGTCGCGCAGTCGGCCGCCTCGGCAGCGCGGCCGTAGAGCTGCGACGTGCCGGCCCGGGACAGCCAGAAGTGCCCGTTGAACGCGGCGGACAGGCTCATGTACAGCAGGATTGGCAAGACGAAGGCCACGCACATCAGCGCCACCGCGCGGACCTTGTGCCACCAGCCGCCGACCGCCACCGCCAGGTAGATCACCGCGGGCAGGATCAGGATCTCGGTCGCCTGGCCGATCGTGACCGACAGCCCGAGCGCGATTCCGGCCGCTGCGATCGCCCGCCGGGTGGGCCGCGGCTGCCACAGCAGCACGACGAGCGCGACCACCATCAAGGCGTCGAACCAGACATCGGGCATGATGGTCTGCTCGTTCTGCAGCTCGTACGCGTCGAGCAGGACCGGCGCGGCGGCCAGCGCGGCCAGCCAGCGCGGCACCCCGCGGCGCCGCAGCACCGCGTAGATGGCCACACCCATGCCAAGGCCCACGAGGTGCTGTATGGCGGCGACCCACTGCAGGTTGCCGACCAGCAGGATCGCCTTGAGCACGCCCTTGTAGCCGAGTGGATCCGTGCCGGGCCACGCGTTGTACAGGTACTTGAGCGTGTCGATGTACAGCAGCGCCGGACGGTAGGTGATCTGGGCGAGCACCCGCAGGACAAGCCCTGCCGCCAGCAGCACCGTGAACAGCCAGTTGCGCCGCGCCAGGGCCGGGAGCTGCCGGGCGTGGCCGCGCAGCCGGCCGGGGAGCGTGGCAGCTTCAGCCGACCCGCCTGTCGCCGGGCCTGAACCGGGGGAACCTGCCTGCCCGGCCGCTGTCTTAGGCATTCGCATCAAGGGCATCCGCTGCGTGGGGGCTAGCGCCCGGAGATAGGGATCCCGGGCGGGTCTCATCATGCTCGCTGGACCTGAAGACTCGCTAAGTGCCCTGCGGGCACACGAATCCGCGCTGGTGAGCTTACCGGAGTAGCTGCACGGGCCGCATGCAAGCCCAGCAGCGGGTCACTGTGGACTTCCGTCCCGTCACGGGTTGTGAGGCGCTTGGCTCACGAACCGGCAATGTCGGCGGCCGGGCATAACCTCACGCCATGCAGGCCCAGAGCGCCGCCTGGCAGCGGCTGCGCATCCAGGCCGGCGGCCAGGCGCCGCTGCTGAGCGCGCCGCCGCCGGACGCGGCCGGGGTGTGCGGGTCGTGCCGAACGCCGGTCCGCCCTGGCCGGACCCGCTGCTTCCGGTGTGACAAGTACCGGGAGTGCCTGCCCGGCCTGCTGCCCGACGTGGTCGCGCCGGTCGCCTACGCCGAAAAGGGCGGCCCCCACGCCACGAACCTGTGGCGGTACAAGTCGGACGGCCCCGGCGCCGAGGCGGCGTGTGCCGCACTGCGTGCGCTGCTGCTGGTGTTCCTGCGTGATCACGGGCGCTGCGTCTGGCGGTGCGCCGGGGCCCCGGGACCCAGCCACGTCGCCGTCGTGCCGAGCTGCCGGGGCCGGGCCGGCACGCATCCGCTCGAGGCCATGGCCGCGCCGTACCTCAGCCTGCCCTGGGTGCGCTGGGTCCGCGGATCCGATGCGGACGGGCCGGCGCCGCTCGATCCCGATCCCCGGCGATTCCGCCCGGAACGGATAGCGGGCGCCTCGGTCCTGCTCCTCGACGACACGTGGACGTCGGGGGCCAGCGCCACGAGCGCGGCCGCGGCGCTCCAGCTGGCGGGCGCGCGGGCGGTAGCCGTCGTGGTGCTCGGCCGCCACCTGGACGCCGCGATACCGGCCATGCCGTACCGCTCACAGCTCTGTGCCGTGCACGGACCTTGAGCACGCATGAGCCGCAGTCAATAGGCTTGGAGCGTGGTGCACCAAGATCCCCCGTCACATACCGCGCTGGTCCGGCGGGCCCGCCGGATCTACCGTGAGCTCGCCGCGGTCTACCCGGACGCGCACACCGAGCTCAACTTCACCACCCCGCTCGAGCTGCTGGTCGCGACCATCCTGTCCGCCCAGAGCACGGACAAGGGCGTCAACCTGGTCACGCCGGTCCTGTTCGCGCGCTACCCCACGGCCGCCGATTACGCCGCCGCGGACCGCGACGAGATGGAAAAGATCATCAAGTCGACCGGCTTCTTCCGGGCGAAGACCACGAGCCTGACCGGCCTCGGCCAGGCGCTGTGCGACCGGTTCGGCGGTGAGGTGCCGCGGCGGCTGCGCGATCTCGTGACGCTGCCGGGTGTGGGCCGCAAGACCGCGAACGTGGTGCTCGGCAACGCGTTCGGAGTCCCGGGTATCACCGTCGACACCCATTTCGGCCGGCTGGCCCGGCGCCTGGGCTGGACCACGTCGACCGACCCGGACAAGGTCGAGCAGGAGGTCGGCGCGCTGTTCCCGCGCAAGGACTGGACCTACCTCTCGCACCTGCTGATCTGGCACGGCCGGCGGGTGTGCCACTCGCGCCGGCCCGCCTGCGGCGCCTGCGTGGTGGGCCACCTGTGCCCGTCGTTCGGCGAGGGGCCCACCGACCCTGAGGTCGCCCGCAAGCTGGTCAGGCCCGGGCCGTTCTCGTGACCGGGGCCGATCCGCTGGCCGCCGACGGCGACTGGTCCGGTGTGCCCGGGTGGCTGGTTGAGCTGGCGCGCTCGGCGGCCACCATGGAGATGCCGAAGGCGATGCGGCCGCCGCCGGGCGGCGGCCGCCCCTCTGCCGTGCTCATCCTGTTCGGCGACGGCCCGGACGGGCCCGACCTCCTGCTCGTGCAGAAGACCCCGTGGCTGCGCCGGCACGCCGGCCAGCCGGCGTTCCCGGGCGGTGCGATCGACGAAACCGACGCCGGGCCGGTCTCCGCGGCCCTGCGCGAGGCCGCGGAGGAGGCCGGGGTCGACCCCTCGGGCGTGCAGGTGCTCACCGTGCTGCCCGAGCTGTTCATCCCGCGCAGCGGGTTCTCGGTCATCCCGGTGCTCGCCTGGTGGCGGCGGCCAACCGCGGTGGCGCCGGGCGACACGATGGAGATCAGCGCGGTCGCCCGGGTCCCGCTCGGGGAGCTGGCCGATCCGGCCAACCGCCTGACCACGCGCCATCCATCATCCGGGCGCTCCGGCCCCGCGTTCCAGGTCGGCGACATGCTGGTCTGGGGCTTTACCGCGATGCTCCTCGACCGGCTGCTCGCGATCGGCGGCTGGGAGCGTCCCTGGGACGCGGCGACAATGCACGACCTGCCTCCGGAGATAGTCGAGGCAGCGGCCGGTGGCCCGGACCGGTCTCCCTAAAGCCCGGCCGGTGGCCCGGACCGCGCTCCCCAAAGCCCGAATCCCAATTCGGTCGCTGGGGTGCGGGGAGCTCCTCGCAGGTTGGAACAGATGTCGGGGGATTAAGGGGGAATGCGGGGCGCGGAGCCCTCCGCAGGGGATTTCCCTGTGCGGTGCCCACCGCACGCCACGCACCCCGCTATGCGCTATACGGTTGGGCTCGTGCCGGGTGATTTGCTTGACCTGATTCTGATCGTGCTCGTGGTCGCCTTTGCCGTGGCCGGGTACCGACAGGGGTTCATCATCGGCGTGCTCAGCTTCGTCGGCTTCATCGGCGGCGGCGCGATCGGCGCCGTGTTCGGGCCGAAGATCGCCCGCGCGGTCACCTCCAACAGCGGCTGGGAGGCGGTGACGGCCATCATCGTGGTGTTCCTGGCCGCCATGATCGGCCAGCTGCTCGCGTCCGGCGTCGGCGTGGCCGTGCGTTCCCGGGTCACCTGGAGGCCGGCCACGCTCGTCGACTCCGCCGGCGGCGCCGTGGTGAGCGCGCTCGCGGTGCTGCTGATCGCGTGGCTGATCGGCTCCGCCGTCGCGTACGCGCCGTTCCCGGTCATCTCCCGGCAGGTGAATAACTCGGCGGTGCTGCGGGCCGTGGACCACCTGATGCCCTCCCAGGCCAGCCTGGTGTTCTCCGACTTCCGCCAGCTCCTGGAGAGTGGCCCGTACGCGCAGGTCTTCGGCGCGCTCGGCGCCGAGGGCGCGCTGGCGGTCGGGCCACCGAGCCCGGCGGTGCTGAACGACGCCGGGCTGCGCGACGACGAACAGAGCATCGTGAAGGTCAAGGGCGTGGCGCCGAGCTGCTCGGAGCAGATCGAAGGATCGGGCTTCATCTACTCGCCCGACCACATCCTGACCAACGCCCACGTGGTGGCCGGGGTCACCGAGGACCAGACCGTGTACACCGTGTCGGGCCAGGTGCTGCAGGCCCGCGTGGTGCTGTACGACCCGAAGGTGGACATCGCCGTGCTCTACGTGCCGGGCCTGTCCGGTCTGGGCCTGCGGCCGCTGGACTGGGCGGCCCCGGCCAAGTTCGGCGCCAACGCCATCGTGGCCGGCTACCCGGAGGACGGCCCGTTCGACGCCGTGCCCGCGCGCATCGGCGGAAGCACGCAGGCCACCAGCCCGGACATCTACCAGACGGCCCAGGTGACTCGCCAGATCTACTCGGTGCGGGCGGACGTACGGCAGGGCAACTCGGGCGGCCCGCTGCTCAACCCGGGCAACGGCCACGTCTACGGCGTGGTCTTCGCCGCGGCGACCTCCGTGGACGACACCGGGTACGCGCTGACCGCGCAGCAGGTCTCGCACGACGCCGACGCCGGCTCCGGCGCGACCATACCGGTCAGCACCCAGGGATGCGACTGAGCGAGACCCAGAGATGCGACTGAGCGAGACCCAGGGATGCGACTGAGCGAGCGTCAGCGAGCAGCCCGCAGGCTGACCCGCAGCGTGGCCGGCGAGGTGGCGGCGAGGCCGTTCCGCTCGATCCGGTCGGCAAGCTCAGCCGCATAGCGGGCGACCGCCGCCGCGCTGATGCCGTGCGGCGGCGACTGCGCGTACTCGGCCACCCGCTGCCCACCCCGGCGCAGCAGGACCACGGCGCCCGTGGCGTTGCCACGCTGTGCGTGCGTCAGGCCGACCGTGACCTGGGCGAGTCCCTTCCACAGCTCGCGTTCGTGCGCTGGCGCTGCCTTCCACGATGCCTCGAGAACCTCGTGGGCGCGGAACGCCCGGCCGGAGTCGATCAGCTCCTGGGCGAGATCGAGTGCCGCGTCCGGAGGCAGCGCCGGGCCGTCCGGCAGCGCCGGCTCGCCGGAGGCGTCGCGGCGCAGCGGCCGCCCGAGCTGGTCGCGGGGCCGTGCGTTGCGCGGCCTGCCTCTGGCGTCCCGGTCCCGCGTGCGTGTGGCAGCGCCGTTCTGGGCCGCCCGTTTCTGCCTCTCCCCGTCCGGCGGCGGTGTCCTCATCGCTCGGGCTCCGGGTCAGCGAGCCACGCGCGCAGCTCGGCGTCGAAACGCTCGGGCTGTTCCTCGTGCGGGAAGTGCCCGGCGCCATCGATGAGCCGCCACCGGTACGGTGCCTCGACGTGCCGGCCCGAGCCCCTGGCCGCGCTCGGAAGGACGCAGCTGTCCAGCGAGCCGTGCAGGTGAAGCGTTGGCGCCTGGATCGGCGCCCGCATGCTGCGCGCGTAGCGCAGCCCATCCGGCCGCAGCCGGGACCTGACGAACCAGCGGTGGTACTCGAGCGCTGAATGCGCAACCGACGGTATGCACATCGCGGAGCGGTAGTTCCGCTCGGTATCGAAGTCCGGCCAGCCAGGTCCGGACCACGCGCCGAGCATCCGGCCGACCCGCAGTGCGTCGTCCTTCACCAGCTGCCGCTCGGGCAGCAGCGGGAGCTGGAACCTGAGCGCGTACCCGCTGCGCCTGCCCTGGCCGAGCGGGTCGGACAGCACAGCCGAGCGCAGCCGGAGCGGATGCGGGACCGAGACGACGGCGAGCCGCCTGACGACCTTCGGGAAATACGCGGCCACCGTCCAGGCGATGAGGCCGCCCCAGTCATGGCCGACTATGACGGCGTTCGCCTCGCCGAGCGACCGGACCAGGCCCGCCGCGTCGGACGCGGCGGTGACCAGGTCGTAGCCTCGCGGCGGCTTGTCGCTGCCGCCGTAGCCGCGCAGGTCAACCGCTACCGCGCGGAAGCCAGCGGCGGACAAAGATGACAGCTGCGTGCGCCATGTCCACCAGAACTCCGGAAAACCGTGCAGCAGCAGCACCAGCGGCCCGTCCCCGCTCTCCGCGACGTGGAACCGGGTTCCGTTGGCACTGACCGATCTGTGCGACCAGGGACCTTCGATGAAGATCGGCGTGTCGCCACACGTGGTCACCTGGTCATCCCTGTGGTCATCGCGCCTTGGCCTCGACCTGAGCCGAGGACCCGTCATCGCGCTTGAGCATCGACAGATCCTGCTGGACGGTCTTCCTGGTCTGGCGCAGCCCGCTGAGCCCCCGGAACTTCAGCGCTCCGATGAGGACGGCAATCCCGGCCAGCAGCACGCAGGTTCCCGCGACGATGAGGAATGCGGCCCACGGCCAGATGCCAAGGGCGACCAGGCCCCAGGCGAACGCGAAGCACAGCAGGATGAGAACGAGGCAGCCGACGAACGCCGCCATGCCCAGCAGCGCCCCGCCGATGCCCACCCTTTTCACGTCCGCCTTGAGCTCAAGCTTGGCCAGGTCGAGCTCGCACTTGATCAGCTGTGAGACGTCGCTGACGGCCAGGGACACCAGGCTGCCAATAGACGGCTCGTGTGCCCCGTCTGTGTTTTGGTTCACTGCGGGTTCGGCCATTAGTGCTCCCCTTCTAGGGCTGTCGCAACAAGTCTCGCTCATGCCCCATCGCGGCGTTCGCACCGCGTCCACTCTGGCGTGCCGCGGCGGTGCACATTCGGGGGCCCTTGAGGCAGGTATCGCTTATGAGGTATATCGGACGATAGTAGGGAAAGGCGCCCCAGAGGATGCCGTTGCGCGCGGACGTTCTCGTGACAGACCATCCCGCACCGCGCGATGCGCTCAGACCGGGCACCGGTCCGGCCGTGCACCCGTCCGGCCTGGGTACCGGTCCGGCCTCGGCACCTGTCCGGGCCGGGCACCCGTCCGGGCCGTGCACCCGTCCGGAGGCCATCGATGTAGCGGTGGGCTTGTTCTTTGCGGCCCATTGGTTCATCCATCGCTCTGCGGCCGCGCAGCCGCCCCGTGGGTACGTGCCCGCGCGCGCGAACGGCGCCCCATTCTGGGGCGCCGCCGCCTGTCGCGTCAAACCCGAGTTACCAAGCGTGCACCTTTTCTCTGCCGGGACAGGTCCATCAGAATCCTGCCCCGCCACGCCTCCCGCGGCTGGTCGCGCGTGGGTACACCGGGCTGGCCGTGACCGGACTCTTGTCCGTCTCTTCTTTCTACGACGGATCGGCAGGCTTGTGAACCCCTGAACGTAATGGATTCGTGATGTCGATGGTTCTGCGTGTTCACATACCTGACCAGGCAAATTAGCGGATCGAGGCGCCGGCGGGCGGGGTGGGCGTCAGCGGATGGAGGCGCCAGCGGGCAGGGTTGGCGCTCGGTCGTGGAGGGCTGCGGGGGAGGTGGCACCGAACGCGAGGATGGGCCACTGCCGCTCCCTGGCCACCTTGCGCAGCGCCCGGTCGGGGTTCACCGCCCGGGGGTGGCCCACGATTTCCAGCATCGGCAGGTCGGTGGCGGAATCGCTGTAGGCGTAGCAGTCGCGGAGGCGGTAGCCGCGCCTCGCGGCCAGTTCACGCACCCGGTGCGCCTTGGCCTCGCCGTACGCCCAGAACTCCATCTCACCCGTGTAGCACCCGTCGGCGACCTCCATGCGCGTCGCGATGACCTCGGAGGCACCGAGCCGGTCCCCGATCGGGCTCACCATCTCCATGCCGGAGCTGGAGACGATGATGACGTCCTGCCCGGCGTTGCCGTGCGCGACGATCAGCCGCCGGGCCTCGGTGTACACAAGTGGGAGGATTGTCTCGTCCAGGTGCCTGCGGACGATCTCACTGACCCGGTCCGCAGACCAGCCCCGGCACAGGTCGCCCACCTGCGCGCGGACGCGCTCCATCCGGTTCTGGTCGGCGCCGGCCGCCCTGAAGACAAGCTGGGCGAAAGCTGTACGAATCGCGTCACCTCGGCTGATCAGGCCATGTTTGTAGAACGAAGGCCCGAACGCCAGCGTGCTGGAACGGGAGATGATGGTCTTGTCGAGGTCAAAGAAAGCTGCCGCAATTATGCGATCGGTCTCGACGGGGCTGCCCACAATCCGGCAGCATAGGGGAGTGGAACGAGTTCTAAGTTGCGTATGCATGACCGGCTGGTAACTTCGGCTCACGCCAAGTACGCTTTAATGGGTGACGGAACCGGCTCTGCCCCCCCGGGGCCGGACCGCACGGTGACCCCCGCTCTCCCCCCCGGCGGGGGTCACCTCTTTTCCCGGGTAAAGCAGGTCAGTGCGTGACGCAATTGCATGCAATCGCTTGCGATCCTTGAGTTACCCGACCGCCGCCACGTTGCCGAGCAGGCACTCCAGCAACCGGACAGCTCCGTCCTTGGACAGCGGCTCGTTCCCGTTGCCGCACTTGGGGGACTGGATGCACGAGGGGCATCCCGCGGCGCACTCACAGGACGCAATTGCCTGGACGGTTGCGCCCAGCCAGTCCCGGGCGGCGCGGAAGCCGCGCTCGGCGAAGCCCGCGCCCCCGTGGTGCCCGTCGTAGACAAAGACGGTCAGCCTGCCAGTTGCCGGATGCAGGTCGTAAGAGACGCCGCCGACATCCCAGCGGTCGCACGAGGCCACGAGCGGCAGCAGGCCGATCGAGGCGTGCTCGGCCGCGTGCGCGGCGCCGGGCAGGTCCACACCGGCGTCTGCGAGCGCGGCCCGCTGCTCGGATGAGATCGTCCACCAAACGGCCCGGGTCCGCAGCGTGCGCGGCGGCAGGTCGAGCGGCAGCACGCCAACCGGCTGGCCGGTCTCGACCCGCCGCCGCGCGAACGAGACCACCTGCCGGGTGACCAGCACGTCGCCGAAACCCACCTCGGCCGGGCCCCAGTCGGCCCGGCGCGTGGTCGCGGCCACCTCGACCGCGGTCAGCTCCCGCGCCGAGGTGGTGTAGCCCGGGTCGCAGGGCTGGACGAGCGCCACGCACTCGGCCAGGTCCAGCCTGGTAACCAGGTAAATCTCACCCTGGTGCGGGTAAACGGCCCCGGCGTGCGCCTGTACGTGCGCCGACGGCTCGTCCATCGTTCCGACCAGTCTGCCGGTCGACTCCTCAACGATGCGCACCGGCGGGCCGCCGGTGCCGCGCAGGCCGCCGGCGGCGGCACGCCCGTGGCGGGTCCAGTGCCATCTGCTGCCCTTCTCGGTCTCCCGATGGCGCAGCATGCCGCGGCGGGTGAGGTCCGCGGTGACCTCGGCCGCCGCGGGGCCGAACAGCGCGATGTCCGCCTCGGTCAGTGGCAGCTCGGCGGCTGCCGCGCACAGGTGCGGTGCCAGCACGTACGGGTTGCCCGGGTCCAGGACGGTCGCCTCGACCGGGCGGTTCAGCAGCGCATCCGGGTGGTGCACCAGGTAGGTGTCCAGCGGGTCGTCCCGGGCGATCAGGACGGCCATCGCACCGCGGCCGTCCCGTCCCGCGCGGCCTGCCTGCTGCCATAGCGCGGCCCTGGTCCCCGGCCAGCCTGCGATCAGCACCGCGTCCAGCCCGCCGATGTTCACGCCCAGCTCGAGCGCCGTGGTCGTGGCCAGGCCGGTGATCCGGCCGGCCAGCAGTCCTTCCTCCAGGGCGCGGCGCTCTTCGGGCAGGTAGCCGGCCCGGTACGCGGCCACCCGCAGGGCCAGGTCCGCCGCCCCGGCCTCGGCCAGGTTTCGCTTGGCGCCCTGGGCCACGGCCTCGGCGCCGCGCCGGGACCGCACGAACGCCAGCGCGGGAATGCCGTCGGCCACCAGGTCGGCCAGCAGCCCGGCCGCCTCGGCCGTGGCGGTGCGCCGCACCGGCGCCCCCGCCTCCCCGCGCAGCGTGGTGAGCGGCGGCTCCCAGAGCCCGAACGTGAGCGACCCGCGCGGCGCCGTGTCCGCCGTCACCGGGACCGCGTCCAGCCCGGTGAGCAGCCGGGCGCAGGTTTCCGGCTCGCTGACCGTTGCCGAGCAGAGCACGAAGACCGGCGGCAGGCTGTGCGTAAAGGGGGGTCTTCTTGATGCGTGGTGCTCGCAGACCCGGCGGAGCCTGCGCAGGACCTGTGCCACGTGGGATCCGAAGACGCCTCGGTAGGTATGGCACTCGTCCACGATCACGCAGGACAGACGGCGGAAGAAGCCATCCCACCGTTCATGCCGCGGCAGCAGCGAGTGATGCAGCATGTCCGGGGTGGTGAGCAGGTACGTCGCGCGCGCCCTGGCCCAGTTCCGCTCGCTGGCCGGCGTGTCGCCGTCCACCACCGCCGCCCGGATTCCCGGAATGCCGAGCGATGTGACCATCCGCAGCTGGTCGGCGGCGAGCGCCCGGGTCGGCGAGAGATACAGCGCCGTGCCGCCGCCGAGCACCTGGGTCAGCGCGGGCAGCAAGTAGCCGAGCGACTTGCCGGACGCCGGGGGCGTCGAAATGATCACATTGCGGCCCGCCGCTGCGTGTTCGGCGGCGACCGCCTGATGCTCCCAGGGGCCCGGCACGCCGATGGCCTCGAACGCTTTGGTGACCTCCGGCCTGACCCAGCCCGGCCACTCGACACGCCGGCCAGCTGCCGCGGGAACGTGCTCCAGATGGGTAAGCTTCCCTGACCGCGCGCCCGCTCCCAGGAGCCGGGCCGCGCCTGGGGGGATCGGGCTCGCGGGGAGCTCATGGTCGGCGAGCAGCGGCACCACAGTCATCATAGGGTTTCAGTGTGTCATCGCCAGGCAAGGTGCCTCCAACTCCGATCTGGTATAGACATGACCTCAGAGCGTGATTGAATGCGCGCGAGTAGCATGGCCCGGCCGGGCGTGTGTTCCGGCCCAGGGGCGGCCCGGGGCGGCACGCTCTGACCTAACCGCATGGCGCTGGAGGATTTGTGGATCTGAAGTTGGATCACCACAGCAAGGATGGAATCGAGATCGTCGAGGTGGAAGGCGAGATCGACGTCTACACCGCGCCGCGCTTGCGTGAGCTATTGATCGAGCTGGTCAACACCGGTTTCTACCAGCTCGTCGTGAATATGGAAAAGGTCGAGTTCCTCGACTCCACCGGTCTTGGGGTCCTGGTCGGCGGCCTGAAGCGGGTCCGGGCCCACGACGGGTCTCTCGACCTGGTGTGCACGCAGGAGCGGATTCTCAAGATCTTCCGGATCACCGGGCTCACCAAGGTGTTCGGCATCCACGACACGGTGGACGAGGCGATCACGGCCAGAAAATCCGAGAAGTAGCCACTGGCTGACACGCCGACATGCCCACAGTTGAAGTCAGCTTTACCGCTCTGCCCGCCCACGTGCGCACCGCGCGGCTGGTCGCCACCGCGGTGGCCAGGCGAAGCGGTGTCGACGAAGCGCTCCTCGACGAGGTGCGGCTGGCCGTCGGGGAGGCCTGCTCGCGAGCGGTCGAGGCGCACCGGCTGCACTGCCCGGCCGAGCCGGTCAGGATCGCCCTGACCGACCAGGCCGGGCGGTTCGAGGTGGAGGTCACCGACACCGGCCGGCCACAGGGCTTCGGGCTGGCCGTGATCGCCGAGCTGGCCGACGACGTTCAGATCCATGAAACCTCCGCGGGGACCAGCATCCGGATGAGCTGGCCCTCCGTCGGGCTGCAGGCCTGACCGGATTTCACCGCGTTTCGATCAGGTCGTGCTGGCATGACGGGCGGGGGTGCATTACCATTCTCCGATTCGGATGCGTAGACTCCCCGGCACTGCCGTTGTGGCACCCGTCGGCCAGGTTCGACCCGCCCGCGCCCGTTTGGCGTGGGCGCGCACCGGGCGCCTTCGCGCGATGTCCGGCTGCGCCGTCAAGGAGGATAGATGTCGTCTAGGTTCAGCCTCGCCCTATCAGGTGGGCAAGTCGGGGTAACCGGCTCAAACCTCACCTGGGTGATCGTCGTGGGCGTGGTCGCACTGTGCGCGCTCGGCGTCGCCGGCCTGCTGGTCCGCGAGGTGCTCGCGGCCAGCAAGGGCACGCAGAAAATGCAGGAGATCTCGCTGGCGGTGCAGGAGGGCGCGGCGGCGTATCTGCGGCGCCAGTTCCGCACCCTCAGCGTGTTCGTCGTGATCATCTTCTTCGTCCTGCTGGTGCTCCCCGCTGATGGCGACGCCGTCCGCTGGGGCCGGTCGCTGTTCTTCCTGGTCGGCGCCCTGTTCTCGGCGCTGACTGGGTTTACCGGCATGTCGCTGTGCGTGCGCGGCAACGTGCGGGTCGCCGCGGCGGCCAAGGAGTCCGGCGAGCACTCGGCGATGCGGATCGCGTTCCGGACCGGCGGCGTGGCCGGCATGTTCACCGTTGGCCTCGGCCTGTTCGGCGCGGCGCTGGTGGTGGTCATTTACCGGTCCAACGCGCCGAGCGTGCTCGAGGGCTTCGGCTTCGGCGCGGCGCTGCTCGCCATGTTCATGCGTGTCGGCGGCGGCATCTACACCAAGGCCGCCGACGTCGGGGCGGATCTGGTCGGCAAGGTCGAGAAGGGCATTCCCGAGGACGACCCGCGGAACGCGGCCACGATCGCCGACAACGTGGGCGACAACGTCGGCGACTGCGCCGGGATGGCCGCCGACCTCTTCGAGTCGTACTCGGTGATGCTGGTGGCCGCGCTGATCCTGGGCAAGGTGGCGTTCGGCGACAAGGGGCTGGTCTTCCCGCTGATCATCCCAATGATCGGCGTGATCACCGCCGTCGTCGGCATCTTCGCGGTCGCGCCGCGCAAGGCCGACCGCAGCGGCATGACCGCGATCAACCGCGGGTTCTTTATCTCCGCGGTGTTCTCGCTGATCCTGGTCATCGGCGCCTCGTTCCTGTTCCTGCCCGCGCACTTCAGGGACCTGCCCGGCGTAACCGGCTCCATCGCCAGCTACAACGGCAACCCGCGGTGGCTGGCCATCGGCGCGGTGGTGATCGGGCTGGTGCTGGCCAGCGCGATCCAGCTGCTGACCGGGTACTTCACCGAGACGAACCGCAAGCCGGTCCGTGAGATCGGGCAGAGCTCGGAGACCGGGGCGGCCACGGTCATCCTGTCGGGGATCTCGATCGGGCTTGAGTCCGCCGTGTACTCGGCGCTGCTGATCGGCGGCGCCGTCTACGGCGCGTTCCTGCTCGGCACCGGCAACGCCACGGTCGCCCTGTTCGCGGTCGCGCTGGCCGGCACCGGCCTGCTGACCACGGTCGGCGTGATCGTGTCGATGGACTCGTTCGGCCCGGTCACCGACAACGCCCAGGGCATCGCCGAGATGTCCGGCGAGTTCGAGGGGCAGCCGGCGGAGATCCTGACGCACCTGGACGCGGTCGGCAACACGACCAAGGCCATCACCAAGGGCATCGCGATCGCGACCGCCGTGCTGGCCGCGACCGCGCTGTTCGGCGCGTTCCGGACCGACGTGCAGCAGGCGCTCGGCTCGGCGGCTGGCACGTTCAGCCTGTCCATCGACCGGCCCAATGTCCTGGTGGGCCTCATCATCGGCGGCGCGGTCGTGTTCATGTTTGCCGGCCTGCTGATCCGCGCGGTTGGCCGCGCGGCCGGCCGGGTGGTCCTGGAGGTACGCAATCAGTTCCGGATCCACCCGGGGATCATGGACTACACCGAGAAGCCAGACTACGGCGCGGTGGTCGACATCTGCACCAAGGACTCGCTGCGCGAGCTGGCCACCCCAGGGCTGCTGGCGGTGCTGACGCCGATCGCGGTCGGCTTCGCGTTCGGGTATGCGCCACTCGGCGCCTTCCTGGCCGGGGCCATCGCCGTCGGCGTGCTGATGGCGGTGTTCCTGGCCAACTCCGGCGGGGCCTGGGACAACGCCAAGAAGCTGGTCGAGGACGGCTTCCATGGCGGCAAGGGCTCCGAGGCGCACGAGGCGACGATCATCGGTGACACGGTCGGCGACCCGTTCAAGGACACCGCGGGCCCTGCCATCAACCCGCTGATCAAGGTGATGAACCTGGTCTCGCTGCTGATCGCGACCAGCGTGGTCAAGTACGCCCACAACGATGGGCTGCGGGTCGGCGTCGCGCTCGGCGCCGTGATCATCGTCGTGGGCGCCGTGGTGATCTCCAAGCGCCGGTCCACCAACATCGCCGCGGGCACGCCGGAGGCCGCGGCCGACGCTGCGGCAGGCCCGGGGCCGAGCGCCGAGCCGGCCGCCGTCGAGGCGAGCAAGGATGCGGGCGCGAGTTCGGACGCCGCCAAGGGCGTGGCCGACGCGGCCGCAGATGACGACGGCAAGACGGCTGCGGAGACGACCAAGACCACTTAGGCGGGCGGTGCGTGGTCCTCGGCGTCGGCGGCCTCGACGTCGTCGCGCGAGATCCCGAGCAGGTGCAGGATCGCGTCCAGATGCGGGACGCTGACCGAGGCGTCGGCGGCGTCCCGCACGGCTGGCTTGGCGTTGAACGCGATACCGAGCCCGGCGGCGGCGATCATGTCCAGGTCGTTCGCGCCGTCACCGACCGCGACGGCCTGGCTCAGCGGAACCCCGGCCTGGGCCGCGAAGTCGCGCAGCGCGGTCGCCTTGCCCGCCCGGTCGACGATCGAGCCGGTGACCTGGCCGGTGAGCTTGCCCTCCTTGATTTCCAGGGTGTTGGCCGCGGCGTAGTCAAGCCCGAGGTCGGCGGCGAGCGCGTCGGTGAACTGGGTGAAGCCGCCGCTGACGATGCCGCACTT
Source organism: uncultured Actinomycetota bacterium (assembly GCA_963778075.1). GTDB lineage: Bacteria > Actinomycetota > Actinomycetes > Streptosporangiales > Streptosporangiaceae > JASHPR01. The sequence continues at coordinate 15,930 of CAVZTJ010000006.1, forward strand.
GTAGCCGAGCCGGCGCAGCGTGCGGATCAGGGTCTGGGCGCCCGGGGCCAGCCGCAGCTCGGCGCGAACCTCGTCGATGACGGCGGCGTCGAGCCCGGCGAGCAGGGCAACGCGCTCCCGCAGCGCCGCGGCGAAGTCGAGTTCGCCGCGCATCGTCGCGGCGGTGATCTCGGCCACCTTCGCCGCGGACCCGGCGCGCGCCGCGAGCAGGTCGATGGCCTCGCCGCTGACCAGCGTGGAGTCGACGTCCATCACGACCAGGCGCATGGCCCGCCGGTGCAGGCCGCCGCGCTGCACGGCGACGTCCACGCCTTGCACGACGGACTCGCTGGCCAGCGCGGTGCGCAGGGTGGCCGGGTCGGCCCCGGAGACGTCGAACTCGATGCACGTCACCGGGCGGTGCGCCAGCCGGGAGATCCGGTCGATGTTCGCGCCGTTGGCGGCGATCCGCCCGGCGATCGCGGCGATCGCGGCCGGGGGAAGCATGCTGCCGAGGACCGTCACGTGCAGGCTGCCACGGCGCAGCGCCGGCTCGGCGGAGCCCGCGGTAATCTCAGCCTCCAGGCCAAGGTCGGCGGCGACCGCGGTCACCTGACGGTGAATAGCGGTGAGGTCAGGGGCGTCGCCGCAGGACAGCAGCACGCCGAGCACCAGCCGGCCGCGTATCACCACCTGCTCGACATCGAGCACGCTCAGCTGGTGCGCGGCGAGCACGGAAAACAGCCGTGAGGTGACCCCGGGCCGGTCACGCCCGGTCACGGTGACGAGCAGCGTCATCTGGTTCGTGGCCATGGCTGTGCCAACGCTACCCGCCGGCGCGGGCGCGCTGAGCCACGCAGGCAACTGGCGTATGGATGTACCGATGGGCTTGAAAGATGAGGCCTATTGGTACATCGATGGATGGATGAGGGCGGCGGGCCGGGGTCAGGAGCGGCCGGTTTTCACGGCTGCGGCCAGTTCGGGGACGAAGCGCGCGGCGTTGATCGTTCCGGTGCCGGTGACCAGGTCGTAGCCGGGGCGGGCCCGGTATCCGCGGACGGTGAAGGTCCTGCCGTTCTGCGTGAACGCCACCGAGTTGCTGCCCTTGGTGACGTCGACGATGCCGGGTGCGTGCGCCGCCTCGAGCCGGTAGAGGGCCGGGTTGATCAGCCCGAGACGACGGCCCGCGTACTGGTCGGCGATCGCGACGATGCCGGCGAACTCCGGGGTTGCTTCGCTGGTCCCCCCGGCCGTGTACCACCCGGCCGCGGCCCCCGGGAAGGAGTGGTAGATGAGCACCGAGCCGCTGAGCGCGGCGCTCATCGAGATGTCGGGGACACCGCGCCGGTTGCCGACCAGGCGGCGCACGCCATCCTGGTAGGCAGGCCGGGCGAAGAACCGGGACAGCCCTCCGCTGCTGGCCCACGGAAACGGCACCGTCTGCTGTGAGAGTGCCGCCACCGCGGGGTTCCAGGTGTCGTTCCACGCGGTGTCCGGCGACGTCCGCGTGCCCGACCGGGTGAGGTGCAGCGTGGTGCCGCCGACGCCGGTTACCAGGGGATCGGAGGCGGGCCACTGCACGACGCGGTGGTGGTAGAAGCCGTTGCCGGTCCGGTTGAAGCCGGTCACGCCGTTGTCGTTCGACGCGCCGAGCACGGTGACGCGGTGCCGCCGGGCGTCGGTGTACGCGTAGCGAAGCCGCAGCACGTACGCCCGGCTCGGAAAGTTCTGCTCCGGGAGGCTGAAGCTCTGGCTGATGACGTCGCCCAGGTTGTGCTCGATCACGTAGTTCTCGGCCGCGATCAGCTGCGGGAAGCCGCCGCCGGTGGCGGTCTCCTCGGCCGGCGTCTCGACCAGCAGGATGTCCGCGCCCGGAGCCATGGCGTGTGCCCACTCCACGTCCAGCGTGGTCTCGCCGGCCTTGTCGACCATGCCGGCGTTGCCTGGGTCGAACGGCGGGACCGGGCCCTCGGGCTGCAGCACCCGGAACGCGGGCGGGGCCGGCAGGCCGAAGCTGCGGTCGAAGGCCGCGAGGTCGGCGCCGATGGTCGGCGAGCCGATCGGGTCGACGATCACGATCGTCCGGCCGCGGCCGCTGTACCCCCGCGCGTACAGCGGCCCCAGGTCGTATGCCCGCTGGAGCTGCCGCGGCCGGTAGCAGGCGACGCCGAGAGCCTCGAGGCACTCCGCGCTGGTCGGTGGCGGGCTTGCCGCCGCGGCGGCGCGCGCGGACGGTACGACGCTCGTTAAATCAGCACTGGCGCTTGCTGGAGCCGCCGATGCGAGCAGCGCGCACGCCATCGCGGCAGCAAGGAGCCCGGCCCCCATTCTCATCGCATCCCCCGAGCCGCCGTGGGCGGTGACCGTTACCGAGCCGCCGTGGGCGGTGACCGTTACCGAGCCGCCGTGGGCGGTGACCGTTACCGAGCCGCTAGATGCCGATCACCGTAATCGCGGCGGCGGCGAGGCCCGGGTGCTTCGGCGGATCACCCGCATTCGAGCGGACTGCCCCAGCTTTGTCCGCGGGCAGGCGGACAGAGCTGGGGGCGCTGCGCTGCTGGCCGGTCAGGGCAGCAGCAGGTGCAGGTCGCCGAACTCGTGCCAGAGGTAGCCGTGGTCGATCGCGCCCTGGTAGCAGCGGCCGAGCAGGTCGAGCCCGGCGAACGCCGCGAGCATCCGCAGATGCGAGGAACGCGGCTCGTGCAGGCCGGTGACCAGCCCGTCGACGGCCAGCAGCGGGCTGCAGGGGGTCACGATGTGCTCGGTCCAGCCGCCAGCGGGCAGGATCAGGTTTGGGGCCGCTCCGGCTGCCCGCGCGGCGGTCTCGAGCGCGCGCACCACGGTGGTGCCGACGGCGATCACCCGGCCGCCGCTGCGCCTGGTCAGGTTCACCAGCCGGGCCGTGGCCGGCGGGACGTCGAACGGCTCGGGGTAGGGATCTTCATCGCCCTCCAGCGAGGAGACGCCGGTGTGCAGGGTGATCGGCGCGAACGTGATGCCCCGCGCCACCAGCCTGGCGACGATCTCCGGCGTGAACGGCCGGCTCGCGCTCGGCATTTCCGCGCTGCCCGGGGTGGTGCCGAACACGGTCTGGTACGACTCGATCGGCCACGGCCGCTGCACGTACGAGTACCTGATCGGCGAGCCGTGCCGCAGCAGATAAGGCACGACCGCGGTCGACAGCCTGGCCCGCCACAGCCGTGAGGTGAACCGCGAGCCCAGGGTCAGCACCGCCCCGCCGGGCAGGGGGAGTTCCTGGCCCGGCCACCCGCCCGCCTGCGGCGCCGTGCTGCCGCCCCGAACTTCGCGCAGCTCGACCAGCCAATCGCCATCGGGCAACGGGGTGGAGAAGTGCACGGCGAGCCCGGTGGGCACCGTCCGCCCGGTCAGCCGGGTACCGGCCGGCCGCACGGCCGCCGGCAGCGTGGCCGACGTGTTGACCACGAGCAGGTCCCCGGGCAGCAGCAGCGAGGGCAGCTCGGTGAAGGCATGGTGGCTGATCTCGCCGGCTGCCCCGCGGCTGACCAGCAGGGCCACGCCGTCCCTGGGCACGCCCCTGGCCTCGGGCGGCTCGTGCGCCTCGCGCTCGGGGGGCAGGGTGAACGCGAGGGCATCGCGCGCGTCGACCAACTCAGCGACGGCAGTCATGAAGCCACCCCCGACGGCATCAGCTCGGCGGCGCGGTACCGGCCGTCCGGCAACCGTTCCGTCACAAGTCTCAGAAACCCTGGGACGACGGTCTCGGGCAGCGGGCGGTCGGAGATGTCCTCCCCGGGGAACGCCTCCTGGTGCATGCGGGTGCGGATGTCGCCCGGATCCACCCACCAGACCCTGACCGTGTTCTCCTCGGCCGCCAGCACGTGACTCGCCTGTTCCAGCGCGGCCTTGGCGGCGCCGTAGCCGCCCCAGCCCGCGTAGGGCTCGACCGCCGCGTCCGAGGTGACGTTCAGCACCGCGCCGCCGTGGCGGCGGAGTGCGGGCAGCAGCAGCTGGGTGAGCGCGAGCGGCGCCAGCACGTTGACCTCGAAGGCATCCCTGAGCTCCGCGATCGGGTAGTCGGCGATCGCCGGGAGCGGGCTGGCGCCGAGCGTGCCCGCGTTGTTGATCAGCAGGTCGGGGCCGCCCAGTTCCCCGGCTGCGTCGCGGAGCGCGGCGCGGTGCGCCGGATCGGTGATATCGCCGGCAATCTGGATCACCCGGCCGGAACCGGGCAGGCCGGCCACCGCGTCGTCCAGGGCGGCGGGGTCCCGGGCGTCGATCACGAGCGACCAGCCCGCGGCGGCGAGGCCACGGGCGAGCGCCAGGCCGAGGCCCCGGGAGGCGCCGGTGATCACTGCGTTCTTCGTCTCGTTCATGCTTGCCACGCTAGGCAGCGGGCCGCTGCGGCACATCGGGCGCGCGGCCGGACCGGCCTGGTCCGATGGTCCTAGGACTTGCGCCCGGTCCCTGACGGCGGGGCGGCCGGTAGCGTGCGTTATGTGAGCCGGGAAGAAGGCAGCGGACCCGTGGCGGGCAGCCAGGACGACGTGCTGCAGCAGGTGAGCCAAGTCGTGCTCGCGGTCGCCCGGCAGCTGTCCACCCACGACGTGCTGCAGATGATCGTCAGATCGGCCCGCTCGCTGGTCAACGCCAGGTACGCGGCGCTGGGCGTGCCCGACGACCAGGGATCATTCGCCGAGTTCCTCGTCGACGGCATATCGGAGCGCCAGCAGAAGGCCATCGGGCCGCTGCCCCGCCAGCACGGCCTGCTCGGCGTGCTGCTGCGCGAGGGAGAGCCGGTGCGGCTCCCCGACATCCGGGCCGATCCCCGGTTCGAGTGGTGGCCGTCGGCTCATCCCGACATGTCGGACTTCCTCGGCGTCCCGATCAAGGACGATCGCGACGTACTCGGCATCATCTTCGCCGCGTGCAAGCGCGACCCGGGCGGGTTCACCGAGCGCGACGAGCAGCTGCTCGGGCTGTTCGCGTCGCACGCGGCCATCGCGCTGACCAACGCCCGGCTGTACGAGCGCGGCCGCGAGCTCTCCGTGTTGGAGGAGCGCGCCCGGCTGGCCAGGGAGCTACACGACGCGGTGTCGCAGAAGCTGTTCAGCATCCGGGCCAAGGCTCGCGCCGCCGAAGTGCTGATAAACCGGGATCCGGAACGGGCCGTCGCGGAGATCCAGAGTGTGGCCGCGCTGAGCGGGCAGGCGCACGCCGAGCTGCGCGCGGTGATCGATGGCCTGGCCCCGCCCGACCTCGCCGCCGGGGGGCTGGCCGGGTCGCTGCGCAGCTACGCGGTGCTCGCGGGCCGCACCTACGGGGTCGAGGTACGGTTCCACGCGGCCGCGCAGCTCCCGCCGATGGGGGCGCAGCGGGAGACCGCCGTCTACCGCGTGGCCCAGGAGGCGCTGCACAACGCGCTGCGGCATTCCGGCGCGGGTGAGGTCTGCCTGTCGCTCACGGCCACAAGGCGCCGGGTCATCCTCGAGGTCGTTGACCACGGCCGGGGCTTCGCGGCTGAGGCTCCCTCTGGCGGCCTGGGGCTCGCATCGATGCGGGAACGGGCGGCGGCGGCTGGCGGAACGCTGACGGTGCGTTCCGGGCCGGGAGAGGGAACTCTGGTGCGGCTCGAGCTTCCGGCCGGAACGGAGCGCTCGTGACGCGGATCACCGTGCTGATCGCCGACGACCATCCAGTCGTCCGGCAGGGACTGCAGGTCCTGCTCAGCGTCACCGGCGACATCGAGGTGGTCGGGGAGGCGGCCGACGGCGGCCAGGCGGTGGCGCTGGCGGCGGAGCTGGACCCGGATGTGATCCTGCTCGACCTCAAACTGCCGGTCATGGACGGCATCGCCGTGCTGCGGGAACTGCGGGACTCCGGGTGCTGCGCGCGGGCCCTGGTGCTGACCAGCGCACCAGACCGCAGCCTGGTGTCGCTGGCGGTGCAGGCCGGCGCGGCAGGGTTCCTGTACAAGGACGTGGACCCCGACGCCCTGGTCAGGGCCATCCGGTCGGTCCACGACGGGCACACGCTGCTCGCGCCCGACGCGGCCGGGTCGCTGCTGCGTTCCGGCGCCGCGGCACCGGCCGTGCAGGGGATCGGCGCGCTCACGGCCCGCGAGCGCGAGGTCCTCGCGCAGATCGCCGACGGCCGCTCCAACAGGGAGATCGCCCGGTTGCTGCGGGTGTCGGAGAAGACCGTGAAGACCCATGTCAGCTCCGTGCTCGCCAAGCTCGGCGTGGCCGACCGGACTCAGGCGGCGCTCCTTGCCGTGCGGCAACTTGAGAGATAGTGTGCGCGCGACCCCGGTGGAGCCGCGAAAACCTGCGGGTGTTGGCTGGGGCTGAGGGATGGCGGGTAGCGGGAAGGAGCCGCATGTCGGATGAGGTGCTGCGGCTTCGCGGGGTGGGAGTCCGGTACCAGCGGGCGATGCTGCTGCGGGACATCGACTGGACGGTCCGCAGCGACGAGAGCTGGGTGGTGATCGGGCCGAACGGGGCCGGGAAGACGACCCTGCTGCAGGTCGCTGCCGCGCAGCTGATGCCAACCGAGGGCACCGCCGAGATACTGGGCGAGCGCCTCGACGGAGCGGACCTGCAGGACCTCCGAAGCAGGATCGGGTTCGCCAGCGCGATCGTGGCGGACCAGGTGCCTCCGTCGGAGAAGGTCATCGACCTGGTGCTGTCCGCTTCGTATGGCATGCTTGGCCGCGACAACGAGGACTACGACTCGTTCGACGTCACCCGCGCGGTGGAAATGCTCGACGCGCTTGGCTGCGCGCACCTGATCAGGCGCAGGTTTCTCACCCTGTCGGAGGGCGAGCGCAAGCGGGTCCAGATCGCCCGCTCGATGATGCCGGACCCCGAGTTGCTGCTGCTCGACGAGCCGGCCGCGGGCCTTGACCTGGGCGGCCGGGAGGACCTGCTCGGGCGGGTGTCCGCGCTCGCCGCCGACCCTCAGGCGCCGCTGCTCGTTATGGTCACGCATCACGTCGAGGAGGTCCCCGAGGGCTTCACCCACGCGATGCTGCTGCGCCGGGGAGCGGTGCTCGCGGCCGGCCCGGTGCATGAGGTGTTCACTGAGCGCAACCTCTCCCGGTGTTTTGGGGTGCCGCTGCTCATCGAGCGCCGGGCCGCCCGGTGGACGGCCCGGGCCGGGCGGCTGCGCTGACCGCGCTCAGGTTCCCGTGGTGTTCCGGCAACCGCTGTAGAGCGGCTGCCTCTGGTCATAGGGGTTGACCGGCGACCCGGTCGGCCTGTTCTTGCCCGGCGTGCTCACCGGGTATTGCGGATGCACGTAGCCGTCGGTCGCACCGCAGAATTGGAGTCTGGGGCGTGGCCGTGCCGGTTCGTCCGTGGCCGCCGGGCTGCAGCGCGCGTGGCGTGGCGCGGCCGGGTCCGCTACTGCTGGGCTGCAACCCGTGCGGCACGGTCGCGCGGGGTCCGCGGCAGTCCCGGCGTGAGTGGCGGATGTCACAGGCGCTGCGGCACGTGACGAGCCGCACGGATAACTACGCTTTGCGCCATGCGAGGATCATGTGGGCCCGGCTGAGGCTCTCGCGATTCTCGCCGCCGGAACCGCCGCGGGCAGCGTCAACGCGGTGGTCGGCTCCGGGTCGCTGATCACCTTCCCCACGCTGCTCGCCTTCGGCGTGCCCCCGGTCGTAGCCAACGTGTCGAACAACGTGGGGCTGGTGCCCGGCAACGTGAGCAGCATGTTCGGCTACCGGCGCGAACTGGCCGGCCAGCGGGGCCGCCTGGTCAGGCTTGGCGTGGCCGCTGCCGTTGGCGCTGCGGTCGGCGCCGTCGGTTTGCTCTGGCTGCCCGCGGCCGCGTTTCGGCTCATCGTGCCCGTGCTGATCCTCGTCTCCTGTGCGCTTGTGCTGGTACAGCCGTGGCTGAGCGCGTGGCTCAGGACCCGGCGTGCGAGCCAGGACCAGGCCAAGACGAGTCCGCTGCTCTCGGCCGGCGTCTGCCTTTCCGGCGTATACGGCGGCTATTTCGGCGCTGCCCAGGGCGTCCTGGTAATCGGGCTGCTCGGCAGCTTCCTCGACGAGACGCTGCAGCGCATCAACGGCGCCAAGAACGTCCTCGTGGGGATGGTCAACGGCACCGCGGCGATCGTGTTCATCCTGGTCGCGCACGTCTCATGGGTAGCCGCGGCGCTGATAGCGGTGGGATCGACGATCGGCGGGCTGGTCGGGGCGCGCTTCGGGCGCCGCCTCCCGCCGACCGCGATGCGGCTGTTCGTCGTGGCGGTGGGCGTGATCGCCTCGGTCAAGCTGATCTTCTTCTGAACTGCCGCGTTGCGCGGCGATGTTCCGGGTACGAACCAGTCATCATGACGTCACGATGGATGGCCGGTCATGCGTGGTGACAAGGTGGAGATCGTCGTCGACGCGAGCGGCGTGACCAAGACCTATGAGGTTGCGGCGACCCGCGCCGGGCGGCGCGTCGAGGTAGTGAGCCGGCGCGGGATGATCGAGGTGAGCGAGCTCACCAGGGGCGGCACCGCGGTACGGACCGCGCGGTTCATGGCCAGCCGGGTGATCGCCCTGGTCGAGCACCCGGCCCCGGGCCGCGGGGCCGCCGCGGGGGAGCGCCCCGCGCCAGCACAAACCGCGCGGACCGCTCCGGCCGATCGCGAACGCACCGCGCGCCGGGAGGCCGTCTAACTCGCGGCCGGGGCGGGGTGAGCAGTCCCTCGCGTACCGCACGGTCCGTGCGGCCCTAGCCGGGAGCGGGCGCGAGCAGCCCGTCCCGCACCGCGTGGTCCACGAGGTTCCTGGCGTAACGGCCGAGCGAAGCCGAGCCGTCGTCGATGAGCTGCACTTTGACCAGCACCTGGTCGGCCGTGATGCCGTGCTCCTTCCAGGTCCCTCCGCCCGCGGTCAGGTTCTCCAGCATCGGCTGCAGCCGGTCCAGGCCGCGCGCGAACCTGGCCTCCGGCGTGCGGCGTTCCTCGAACTCGTCCCACAGGCCGCGGAAGCTTGCCGCCTGGTCCGGCGGCAGCAACGCGAAGATCCGGTCGGCGGCGGCGCGTTCCGCCTCTTCCTGCCGGGCCTGCTGTGCCTCGTCCGCGTAGACGAACAGGTCCCCGGCGTCGATCTCGACGAGGTCGTGCAGCAGCAGCATGGCGGTCACCCGGCCGATGTCCGTGCCCGGCGGGGCGTGCTCGCCCAGCGTGACCGCCATCATGGCGAGATGCCAGGAGTGCTCGGCGGAGTTCTCCCGCCGGGCCGGGCCGGCCAGCATGGTCTGCCGCAGCACACCCTTGAGCCGGTCGATCTCACCGACGAACCGCAGCTGCTGGTCGAGGCGCTCCATGGCCAGCAGGCTAGATCAGGCCGCGCCGTGGCGCTCCTGCAGCGCCTTGCGGTACTCCTCGACGACGAGTTCGGTCAGTTCCTCGACCGACGTGTCACGTGACGGCTTGTCGAAGGTGATCTCGCCCTGCTGCACCAGGTTGACCCGGTCGCAGATCTCGAAAACCTGCCCGTAGTTGTGCGCGATGATGATCACAGAGACGTCGCCGCGGCGTTTCAGGTCCCGCACGAGGTCCAGGATCATCGCGCCTTCCTTGACGCCCATCGCCGCCAGCGGCTCGTCCAGCAGCAGGATCTTCGCGTCCTCGAACACCGCCCGCGCCACAGCGATCGCCTGCCGCTGCCCGCCGGACAGCTGGGCCACGCTGACATTGACCGACGGGATGTTCACGCCCATCTCCTCCAGGTGCTCCCTGGCGACCCGGCGCATCTCCCTGTTGTTGAGCAGCGGCCAGTGAAGCTTTTCCCGGTTCAGGAACATGTTGTGGTACACGCTGAGCCCGGGAATGAGCGCGAGGTCCTGGTAGACGATGTCGATGCCGAGCGAGCGGGCATGCTCGACCGATTTGAGCACGGTCTCCTGGCCGTTGACGATGATCCGGCCGGTATCCGGCTGCTGGAAGCCGCAGATGGTCTTCATCAGTGTGGACTTGCCCGCGCCGTTGTCGCCGAGCAGGGCCAGCACCTCGCCGCGGTTCAGGTGCAGGTTGATGTCGCGCAGCGCGGTCACCGCGCCGAACCGCTTGCTGATGTGCTCGACGCGCAGCACCTCGTCCGGGGCCGGACCGTCGCCGGCGGAGGGCTGGGTTCCGGGATCCTGTGCGGTCATAGCGATCTCCCCGATCCTCGCAGCCGGGCGAGCTGCACGTTTGCGATCATTGCGACCAGAATCGCGCCGCCGAAGATGATCGGCAGCGGGTTCGAGCTGACCCCGATGATGTCGAAGCCGTCGGTCAGGGTGGCCAGCACGATCGCGCCGAGGAACGCGCCGAGGATCGTGCCCGAGCCGCCCAGCATCGCCGTCCCGCCGATGACGGCGGCGATCACGGCGTAGAACATCGGCTGGTACCCGCCGGCACTCGGGTCGACGTTGTTGGTGTAGAGAGCCGTCTGGAGGCCGACCAGTGCCCCCATGAAACCCGTGATCATGAAGCAGCCGTACTTGATCCGGCCCACGTTGATGCCGGCCTCCCGGGCGCCGAGCAGGTTTCCGCCGGCCGAGATCGTGTACAGGCCGAACCGGGTCCGGGTGAGCACCAGGTGGAAGATCAGGACCAGGACCACCGCCCAGACGAACGGCGCCCACTGCCATGGGTTTCCGGGAACGCCGAGCCACTTGCCGGCGCTCAGGACGGTCGGCGGGGTCGGCGACGGCTCGGCGTGCGAGAAGGTCAGGGCCATCCCCTGCATGACGAACCCGGTGCCGATCGTGGTGATGAACGAGGGGACGCCCAGGGTAACCGTGATGAACCCGTTCACCCAGCCGGCCACCACGCCGGCCAGCAGCCCGAGGATGATGGCCAGGAACGCGGGCACGTGATAGTAGGCGGTCGCGTACAGCGTCACGAACGGCGCGAGCGTGTAGATGAACCCGACCGACAGGTCGATCTCGCCGCAGATCAGCAGCAGCACCTCGCCGATCGCGATGATCGCGATCGGCGCCATGATCTCCGACAGCAGGTCGACCGCGTTCGTCTCGGTGACGAACGTAGAGCCGTGCGTGAGCCCGAAGTACAGCAGCAGCGCGACCGTGACCACCAGAACCGTGGCCTCGCGCTGCCTGGCGAACACACCAAGACCGCCCGCAAAAATCTGCCCGCGGCTGTTCCTACCGCCGCCGCTGCCGGACCCCAGACCGCCGAGGACCTTGCCACCTGACTCGACTGTGCCGCTCACGTCACCTCCAGGGGCTTTGTGCCCGCTCAAACCGGAGACGGGCGACCGGCCTGTCGCCCAGGCACGGTCGCCCGCCGCCGACTTGTCCATTTATACCCAGGACTCGCCCCGGGCTGCTCTCAGGTGCTGGTGGTTGCCGGCGGGTTGCTGATCGCGCCGGAGGGCCGCGGCAGGTACTTCTGCGCGGTCGTGGAGCCCTGGAACCTGCTGGCCAGGTTGTACTCGGCCAGGTTGCTCTTCGTGATGAAGGACAGGCCGGTGTCGGTGTCGGACGGGACGAGCGTCCCGCCGGAGATGTTGTACAGGTACAGGTAGATCGTGGGCAGGAATCCCTGCAGGTACGGGTCCTGGTAGATGGTGAAGCCGGTGGTGCCCGCCTTGATGTTGGTCAGCGTCTGCGGGACCGTGTCGAAGCCGCCGTTCGGCAGGTGCGACATCCCGGTTTCGGACAGCGCCTGCGCCAGGAACGAGGTTGACGTCGAGTCCACGGCGAACGCGCCCTTGACGCTCTTGTGCGCGAGCAGGTACGCCTTCTCGTTCGCCAGGATCGTGGCCGGGACCGTGGTCGTCGTGATCTCGGCCACCTTGTAGCCCAGCGGGCTGAGGATCGCGTTGGCGCCGTCAAAGCGGGGCTGGATGTTCGCCGTCCCGGGAGTCTCGATGAAGATCGCGATCTCACCCGGCGTCGGGACCAGCGACTTGATCCGCTCGCCGAGCTGCTGCCCAGAGGTGAACAGCGCCTGACCGACGTACGCCAGCCGGTTGCAGCCGATGTCCGCCACCCCGGTCTTGCTGACCACCCCGTCGGCGTTGTAGCTGAGCACCGGAATGCCCGCGCTCATCGCGTTCCCCACCGGGGTGGTGAACGAGCTGGAGTTGATCAGCGTGGTCGCGATGCCGGCCGCCTTCGCCGATACCGCGGCGTTGATCTGCGCGACCATCTGTGAGGCGACCGAGTTCGTCGAGCCGGTCCACTTGGGCGTGGGCAGGCCGAGTATCGCGGCGGCGTCGGCGAAGCCGTACTGGGTCGGCGTGAAGAAGGTGTTCGTGGTGACGTGGTTGACGAACCAGAACTGCCAGGCCGGCGTCTTCGGGAAGTTCCCCGCCGTGTCCTTGGCGGCGGCGCTCGCGGGACTGCTCGACGAGCTGCACGCCGCCAGCAGCGCGGAAGCCGCCGCCGTCGCGCTGACCAGGCCGGTGCCCTTGAGCAGCTTCCGGCGCGACGGCCCATCTTTCATGTTGAGGGTTTCGATCGCTTCATCGACCTTGGGGTCGACTCTGTCCATCACGGGCCTCCATCATTTCCAAGCGGCGGCGGGAATGCGCCGCCGATTTGCGCCGGGCGGGCACCATGCTCCCCGGTCGCTATGCCTGCTCTCGAGTCCTGAGATCCCTGTTCGAAGGGGGTCCTGCCATAGGCGGAACGGCAGGCGACCGCTCGATCCCGGGGGATCGCGACGTCGCCCATGCCCACCTGACTCCAGTTCTCAGGGCCGCTCACCTGTGGAGCGGCACGGGTTCGGCGGCCGATGGTTTCGACCGATGTGAGCGCTAACATCCGAGATGCTGTCGCGCCTGACGAGGCCATAAGCTAGAACACGTTGACTTGCCCGTCAATGATCGGCTGATACCAGACGCACAACTGTGATCTGCCTTCGCCCGGTGGTCTGCGGCCTGAACAAGGCAGGAATTCTTCATCGCAGCACTTCAATGGAAGCTCCCATTCGGGACGCGGTCCGATGCCAGGCTGGCCGCGCTGAAGGCTAATGTTGCCGCGCACGCGTGACCAGATGTGCATGTGTGCACAGTGTGCCCGCTTCTGGGTACTTAGGCGAGCCTTAGCGCCGTAAAGAATGCGTAACGCTGTTCATTAGCCACTCCGAGTTACGTCAGTCGGTTGCCCCTCGCCTGCCAGTCCAATGCGCACTGGTCTATACGAGGTGTCGTGCATCGTATCTCATATACGACCGCAGCGGGAATAGGCGCCGACTCGCCGGTTTCGTCGGCCCGGCCGACATGACAGTCCCCCGCTTGCCCGCGGCACCCGAGGCCCCGGAAGTGACCGGCATGAAAATCAGATGCTCTAGCGAGCCCTTGCTGGGATGCGGTTGGGGCTGACAGGACCAGTGGTGCAGCACGGAGCGCTTCAGACTCGCCTGGTGGGGCTGCGGGCGTGCCGGCCCGGCAGATCTCGCGCTGGAGCCACGGAAAAGCCGAAATCTTTTGAAAAAAAGGCGTGCTGGGTCTCGTCACGGCCAAGGTCACGGCGAGACCATCTCCGGGGAGAGCGGGACTGGCGCGGGCGGGTCAGGCAGTGCTGTGCGTCGCAGCGCCGCCCGCCGTGAGGAGGGGCGCCATGAGGAGATCCCGGCGGATGCTGCTGACGGCGGCGGTCACGGCCTTGCTCCCGGCCGCGGCCTTGCTGAGTTCCGGGTTAACCGCCCCAGCCACCGCAGCATCGCTGCCCACCCTGGCGCAGGCCTTCAACAACGTCGGCATCACGTCCCCGTCGCATACCGCGGCCGGGAACTACGACGGCATCGGCGACTCGTTCTCCGCCTCCGGCCTGGCTGAGGACGCGCTCGTGCCCGGCCAGTCGCTGCTGCATGACGGCATGACGATCACGTGGCCCGACGTCGCGCCCGGCGACCCGGACAACGTGGTCGCTGACGGCCAGACGATCGCGCTGGCCGGGACCGGATCCGTGCTCGGCGTCATCGGCGCCTCCGCGTACGGCAGCAGCACCGGAACGTTCACCGTCGGCTACTCCGACGGCACCAGCAGCACTGCCACGGTCACGCTCGCCGACTGGGTCGACACCAGCGCCGCCTCGGGCACCGACCTGCTGGCCACCACGGCGGGCTGGAACCCCGGCGGCAGCACGCCGGTCAGCCTGTTCTACGCGGCGATCCCGCTGACCTCGGGCAAGCAGGTCACCTCCGTCACGCTGCCCACCGTCAGCTCGGGCGTCGGCAAGAACGTATCGGCCATGCACGTCTTCAGCCTCACGATCGGCTCCCCGGCCGCCGAGGCCGCCGGCGCGCCCGGCGCCGCCTCCTACTACGACGAGGCACGCAAGGACTGCGTGGGCACCGCCGCCGACACCGCGTCCAAGGCCTGGTACACGGTCGCGGACGGCACCCTGTCCGACGTCTACGCCCCGACGATCGACAACACCGACGTCAAGAGCCTGGACCCGATCGTGACCGGGCCCGGCTTCACGGCGCTGCAGCCGCGCGACATGACCTACTCGGTCGCCTCGCTGGATTCCACCGGCATGGCCTGCCAGATCACCGCGCTGGACGCGGCGCACGACTTCAAGCTGGTCACCGACTTCATCACCGACCCGTCCGCCGAGGCGGTGGTGATGCGGATCAGCCTGGTACCGCTGCCCGGCGCCCCGTCCGGCCTGTCCGCCTATCTGCGGTTCAACCCGCTGCTGAACGGGCACGCCGGCGGCGGCACCGACAACGCGGGCGGCGAGTCGGCGACGATCGTCTCCACCCCGCGCGGGCCGATTCCGCTCTCCTACTCGACCAACTCGTTCACCGAGGCAGTGAACCGCAGCTATGCCACGCCGATCTACGCGGCGCTGGCCGCCGACTCCCCGTTCAAGGCTGTCGAAACGGGTTTCGAGGGGAGCCCGAGCGACGGCCTTACTCAACTGGATTCCTCCAGAACGCTGAGCCCCGGGGTACCCGACGCGAGCAACGGCAATGTGGTGCAGACCGTCGAGCTGAACATGTCCGCCGGCTCGGCCACCGTCGCGCTCGGCTTCGGCGGCAGCGAGCGCGGCGCGGTCGGTACCGCGCTGGCCGCGTCGGCGGCGCCGTTCGCCGCGACCTACGCCGCCTACCGGGCGGGCTGGCGGGCCTACGACGCCCGGCTGCTGCCACCCGGCGGCGCGGGCAAGCACGCGCCGGTGAGCGCGAAGGACGCTGCCGCTTACTGGCTGAGCGCGAACGTGCTCAAGGCCAGCGAGGACAAGACGTTCCCGGGCGCGACCGCCGCGTCGCTGGCCAGCCCGTGGGGGCAGGCGGTGCCGGCCGGGCAGACCGCGAGCGACGGGCTTGCGCCGTACTTCGGCTCCTACCGTGAGGTGTTCCCGCGGGACGCCTACGAGACGTTCACCGGGTTCCTCACCGACGGCGACCTGGCCACGGCACGGCAGATCGTCACGTACATGTTTGACGATATGCAGCTGCCGAACGGCTCGTTCCCGCGCAACGGGCTGCTCAACGGGAAGGCCGCGCCGGACACCGGCGGGCTGCAGCTCGACGAGGCCGCCGACCCGATCCTCGAGGCGTGGCAGGCGGGCCTCGCGGGCGACCGCTCGCTGTACCTGAACCACATCAGGCCCGCGGCGGACTTCCTGGCCGCGAACGGGCCGGCCGACGGGGTCGAGCGCTGGGAGGAGCAGACCGGGTTCTCGCCGTCGACGATGGCGGACGAGGTGGCCGGCCTGGTCGCCGCGGCGGCGATCGCGCGCGTGCAGGGCGACGCGGCGTCGCAGCGGCTGTTCCTGGCCACGGCGGACAACTTCCGGCGGCTGATCCTGACCACGACCGTCACCGACAACGGGCCGCTGTCGTCGCAGCCGTACTTCATCCGGGTGGACAAGACCGGGAACCCCGACCAGGCGTATGACTACACGCTCGGCAACGGCGACCCGACCAGCTACGACCAGCGGGCCGTGGTGGACCAGGGCTTCCTCGAGCTGGTCCGGCTCGGCGAGCTGCCGGCCAGCTCGCCGCTGGTCTCGAACTCGCTGAAGGTGACCGGCGCCGCGATCAGCGCGCCAACCCCGTCAGGGACTGGGATCATGCGCTACAACGGCGACGGCTACGGCGACTGTGAGCTCTCGGTATTCGAGGACTGCCAGGTCAACGGGCAGCCGTGGGCCACGACCGACGAGGGTACCGGGCACCCGTGGCCGGTGCTGTCCGGAGAGAACGGCGAGTACCAGATCCTGGCCGGCGAATCCTCGGCGCTCGGTGCGGACCTGTCCTTGATGCTGAACTCGGCGTCGGGTGTCGGCCTGGTCCCCGAGCAGGTGTGGAACTACCCCGATGTGCCGGCCTCGCCGTACGGCTCCGACCCTTCAACCGCGTCGATCGGGTTCACCGACGGGCAGGCGGACGGCTCGGCGGCGCCGCTGACCTGGGCGCAGGCGCAGCTGCTGCGGCTGATCTCGGACCAGGCGGCGGGCAGGCTGCTGGAGCAGCCGTCGATCGTCGCCGCGCGGTATGAATCCAGGCCGCCTGCTGCGGCGCCGCTGACGGTGACCGCGCCGCTGTCGGTGTCCGGCGGGAACGTGCCAGCCAACCTGACCCGGCCCACCGTGGTTGTGAACGCCGCGACCACGACCGTGACCGGCACCACCT
The DNA here is from genome assembly GCA_963778075.1 of uncultured Actinomycetota bacterium. Taxonomy (GTDB): domain Bacteria; phylum Actinomycetota; class Actinomycetes; order Streptosporangiales; family Streptosporangiaceae; genus JASHPR01. The sequence goes on from CAVZTJ010000006.1 coordinate 32,496, forward strand.
CACCCAGGGCGACGGTGGACGTCGCGGTCAGCGGGACCGCGGCGGGCGCTGCCGCGCCGGCGACGACGATCACGACGGCCACCGCCGGGTCGTCCGGGGCGTTCTCGGTGCCGGTCAGCCTCCAGCCGGGCACCGACTCCATCGAGGTCGCGACCACGGCCGGGGGCGCCACGAACGAGGCCATCTTCAGCGTCGTGTCCGTGCCCGGCACCGTCGTGCTCAGCGCGGCGGCCGCCCCCGGCGGCGGCAACGGCCCGGGCAGCTACGCGTACCCGACCGCCACGAACTCCGACGGCTCGCCGGTGTTCGCGCCGGACTCGTTCCGGCTGAACGGCCTCAGCGTCGTCGAGGGAACCAGCACCGTCACGTTCGAGGTCGGGATCGCCAACCTGCAGTCCACGTTCGGGTCGCTCGACGGTGCGCAGCTCATCGACCTTTACATCCACGCGCCGTCCGGCAGCGTTCCCGCCGGCGAGACGCAGTCGACCGCGGCGGCCGGCGCGTGGAATTACTCGATCGCGCCCGCGGACGCCTGGAACCAGCTCATCGAGGTCGACGGGTTCGGCACCGACGACTGGGTTACCCCGGCCAGCGCGACCTCCGGGCTGTCCGGGTCGTCCAGCGTCGGGACCCCGCAGGTCTCGGTCATCCAGCTCGCGCCGGCCGCGTCCGGCGAGACGCCGGGCCTGGTCACGATCACCGTGCCCACGGCGCAGCTCGGCACCCCCGCTGCCGGGTGGACGTTCACGGTGACGCTCACCGGCCAGGACGGGTTCGGCAACGACGACGCGCGCACGTTCACCGCCACGCCCGGCGCCTACACGTTCGGGGTCTGCTCGGCCGCGGTGGCCGCCGAGTCGTCGCCGCCCGCGATCTGCTCCTACAACCCGGCGAACGTGCCGATCGTGATGGACACGCTCCCGCCCACCTCGGTGAACGTGCAGACCGAGCTGGACCCGACCGTGAACACCTCCGGCGTCATCCTGCAGGGCGTGACGGTCCCGTGACGGCCGGGCAGAGGCCGCGAGCGCGCGATGACGCGCTCGACACGGGCGAGCCGCACATCGCGCGCGTCTATGACTACTGGCTGGGCTGCCGGGGGTAAGGCTGGTTGCTGTTCACTGCTGTCTCTCGAACTGCTCGATCTGCTGTCGCAACCCTTGCGGGTTATCGTCGTGGACCATCACCGGGGGTATCGCGCCCTTCAAGCGCGCGTGCCACTGGCGGTTGACGATGCCAACCCACGCTTCCCATTCCGGGTAATCCTGCATGAGTCTCCGCGCTTCCGGTAAGTAGTTCGCTTCGGCCGCCATGATCCCTGTCACCTTGTCCGCGTGATCTGCGATGTAAACACACTACTACGCATGCCGACGCAGCATACGGGGTAAACGCATGATCGTGGCTGCGCACACGGTGATCATGAGGGCATGGGCAGACCGGCCGAGCGGCCGAGCGTTCGCGTCCTTAAGGACCTGCGGCGCAGGCTGGACGCTGGCGAATGGGAGGCTGGTGCACAAATGCCGACGACCCGTCAGCTTGCCGGCCACTACCGGTGTCAACTAGGACTGTGCACAACGCGTATCGCGTCCTGGCCGAAGAGGGATTGATCGTGATCACGCCAGGCTGGGGAACACACCGCGCCTGACTGCTCAACTACGGAGGGGTGGACCGGAAACCGTTGCAAGTCCCGCCGGCCGCCCCGTCTGGGTGGGGCGGCCGGCGAGACGCCCGAGCGCCCGTGTTAGCAGCCGCCGGTGCCCTCCCACGCGGCTACCGTGTCGTTTGCCGGGTAGCTGGCATCGGCGGTGTTGAAGCCGAAGGTCCGGTTGGCGACGTCGCCGCAGCTGGCGGTCTCCTCCACGCTGCTCCAGCTGCCGAGCGTGAACTTGTACTGGAACGCGGCCGCCGGAACGCCGGTGATGGTCAGCGTCCAGGTGTCCGGCCCGGTCTGGATCATCGGGTAGTCGGTGGCGACCCAGTCGTCCGACGACGGGACGCCGGTGCCGAGCACGTCGTAGTTGCCGGACAGGTAGACCGTGTCGGCGCTGGGGGTGTCCGACGGCACGGTGACGTTGATCACCGCGGTGGAGTCGCCGCAGGCGCCGGGCCCGGCCCAGTTCGCCACCGTGTCGTTGACCGTGCCGCCGTTCACGCTCATCGTGCGGTTGCCGGAGTAGCCGCAGTCGGCGGTCTCCTCCGCGTTGTTCCAGTTGCCGCCCAGGTCGTACTTGTAGGACAGCGTGGTGTCGGCGGCCGCCTCGACGGTCGCTGTCCACTTGTCCGCGCTCACCCGGGTCATCGGGATGCCGTCGGCGGCCCAGTCGGACTGGCCGAGGCCGAGCGCGGACAGGTTGCCGTCCAGGTAGACCGTGTCGCCGGAGGCGTCGGTGTTCACCGGTACGGTCACGTTCACGGTCTCCTTGACCGACCCGGTCACCGGGCAGCTGCCGTTCTGCACGCACGAGACCACGACCGCCGGGGTGTCCACGTCCTGCCCCGCGGAAATGTCGATGGCCAGCCGCACGTACTGGGCCATGGACCACATCAGCGGGGTGGCCGAGTTGTCGGGCTGGCCGAAGGTGAACCCGCCGGTGCCCGTCGTGCCTGCCCAATCCTGCTCCGGGATCTGGTAGCTGGAGTTGGCGGCGCCCGCCATGGTCTCCAGCAGCGACTGCGCCCCGGGCAGGTTGCCGTCGGCCATGTCGTACTCGCCGCGCTCACCGCTCAGCACCGGCCACACGTTGCCGACCCCGGATCCGGTGTAGTCGCCGCCCGAGGCGGTCTCGCCGTACCCGTCGAAGTTGTACCGGTGCCAGATCGGGCCCTCGGGCGTCTGCACCTCGAGTTCGGAGTCCACCACCGACAGCGTGTTCGTGATGTCGGTTGCCGTCGGCGACTTGATGCCGAGCCGGACCAGCTCGAGGAAGCTCGGGTCGACGCACGGTGCGGTCGTCGTGGCTGCCGCCGCCGTTGGCGATCGAGATCGACGCGCCCGAGTTCGGGTCGCCGTCCGGCGTGATCCGCAGGAAGTAGTCGCCGTTCCCGTACGGTCCCGTCGTCGTGTACGTGAGGCTGTCCACCTCGGACGCCCAGGACAGCGCCGTCGCCTGATAGGTCGCGGCGTCGCTGGTGGCGCCGTTGGCCTCGGCGATCGAGGCCGCGCATAGCAGCCCCGCGATCTCGGACGCCATGGTGGCCGGGGAGTAGCCGCTGTTCTCCTCCCAGCGTTCCTGCGGCGTGTACGGGCCGTTGGCGACCAGGTAGCTCGCCAGCAGCTGGATGTGGCTCCAGTCGCTCGAGCTGGTCGCACCGAGCTGGTAGGCGAGGATGATCGGGTCGGCCACCTCGTCCATCTGCAGCGATCCGAACACGGTCGTCCCGTTGAGGAAGGTGTTCTGCTTAACGGCGCCGCTCGACTCTTCCTCGTAGCTGAAGATGTACTGAAGCGCAGCGTTCGCGTCGGTGGTGTCACCGGCCGCGAGCAGAGCCGATGGCCATCTCGTACTCGTCGCGGGTCCACACCACGTGGTAGCCGTGGCCGCCCGCGCTGTTCGGCGCTCACGCTGCTGCCCCAGGGATCGGTCGGCGATGCGGCATGAACGCGCCGGCGTACGTCTTGTCCTCGTCCGCCTTGAGCTCCATCAGCGAGACGTAGTACTGCTGCTTCGAGCTTGGCGCTGCCGGTGACCGAGGCGGGCGGCGCGTTCAGCCCGGCGAGCCAGGAGTGCCAGCCGGCCTCGAATGAGCTCTCCAGCGACGAGAACCCGGCCGCCAGGGACGCGGCCGCGTCCGAGATCGCCGCCGACTCGGCTGGAGTCGAAGGCGAGCGCCAGCGTGAACGTGGTGGACCCGCTGGCGGCCACCGGGATCTGCGCGACCTGGACGACGTGCCCGGCGGTCGATGCCGTGGAGTAGGTAGAGGTCAGCGCCGTAGCTGTCGGTCGAGCTGCTCGCTGCCGTCGCTGGAGCGTGCCGACGTAGCCGGTGGTCGTCTGGGTGAAGCCGGCCGACGACGGCGAGCGCGCTGGACCACCGAGCCGTTGGAGGCCACCAGGTCGCCGCTGGTGGCGTCCGTGCCGCCGGTGTTGCCCATGCCGTCGTTGTTGAGCTACGGCAGGTAGTCGGCGTACAGCTGCAGCGGCGTGGACGGTCAGGTTGTCGAACGTGGTCTGGATCAGCACGACCGATCGGGACGGGTCGGCGATGTAAGTCTTGGTGATCGTGAAGTCGCCGTTGGTCGCGGTGTTCACCTGCTGCCAGACCAGCGAGGTCGGGTCCACCAGGGAGATCGCGTGCGTGGTGTCGGCGGTTTCGGTGTCGGCGAACGACGAGCCGTTGGTGACGATGTACTGCAGCCCGAAGGTGTCCGGGGTGTCGGTCTCCGGGTAGAAGACGTTCTCCAGCTCGCCATCGCCGAGCGTGTACCAGACCTTGGAGATCGCTCCCGAGTGAGTCGGCGAAGCCCTGCAGGTTCGCCTCGTTCCACGTGGCGTTCGCGCCGGGTGCGCCGGGCGCGGCACCTTGCGCCAACGCGGGCCCGGCGGACACAAGTGCCCCTAACCCTGCGGCGATCGTGACCGCGACGGCCGCGGCCACTGATCTGCACCTTATTTTCACGGCATCCTCCTTTCCGCATAACGTAGATTTCGCCGAAACGGTAAACCAGGCTCGTGGCCTGAAATATTTTAAAAATAATTCATAAAACTTGCCTTAATGGCAGCGCCGGTAGCGTCGGAGCCATTGACGGCCCGGTGTTGACGACGTGATACTCCGTTCTGGGCCGGTATCGAGGTCCGGCCCGAAATGGCTTGTCTGGGAGCGACCGGGAGCAATGGGTTGCGGAACTTCGCCGCAAGGTCGCTGATGCCACTGCGCCCGATCCCCGGGCGCTGACCCCTTGCCGGCACGCACGGAAGGTCACCCCAGCGATGCGTTTCGTCCCACTCTTGACGGCCAGGCCGCGCGGCGCACAGTCACCTGGCGCGCAGTCACGCGGCGCGCAGTTACCCGGCGTGCAGTCAGGTGGCGCGCAGTCGCGCAGGGTCGGTCGGCACCGGTCTCAGCAGCACCGAACCGGGCGGCACCGCAGCCGGCGGCGCGGCTGGCCAGCCCGCCTGCTCCTGCCGTTCGGCTTGGCCCTCAGCCTTGCCATGCTCAGCGCCTCTCCGGCGCCCGCCTCGGCGCGCGGCGCGGCCAGCTCCGACGTGAGCGCGGCCACGGCGGACCCCGATGTCATCGTGCAGATGTTTGACTGGCCGTGGACGGCGATCGCCGCGGAGTGCACGAACGTGCTCGGCCCCGACGGGTACGGCGCGGTGCAGATCTCGCCGCCACAGGAAGCCGTCGTGCTGGCCGCCGACGGCTACCCGTGGTGGCAGGCCTACCAGCCGGTCGCCTACGACCTGAACTCGCGGTTCGGCACCGAAGCGCAGCTCGCCTCGATGGTCGCGACCTGCCACGCCGCCGGGATCAAGGTGTATGCCGACGTGGTGCTGCATCACATGACCGCCGAGGCCAACGGCGGGGTGGGCGACAACGGCACCACGTTCCCGAACATGTACGACTACCCGCCGCTGTATGACCCGTCTGACTTCAGCAGCTGCCAGACCTCGATCACCGACTGGGACGATGAGTACCAGGTCTGGAACTGCCAGCTCGACGGGCTGGCCACTCTCAATACCAGCCTGACCTACGTGCAGGACCAGGAGGCCGCCTACCTCAACAGCCTGATCGCGCTCGGGGTAGACGGGTTCCGGTGGGACTCGGCAAAGGAGATGAACCCGGCCAGCATTGCCGCGATCGAGGCGCTGCTAACCAAGCCCGTCTTCGTCTACCAGGAAGTCGAGTATGGTGCCGGGCAGCCGGTCACGCCGGAGCTGTACGAGGGCACGGGCTCGCTGCTGGAATACCGCTACGGCTGGGATCTCTACGACGCGTTCGTGTCCGGAACGCTCGCCTCGCTGAGCGACTTCGGCCCGTCCTGGAATTCGGCGGGCATGGTGCCGAGCGCCGACGCGGTCTCGTTCGTCGACGACCAGGACACCGAGCGGGACGGCGGCGCGCTGTATTACGCCGACGGTGCCGACTACGTCCTCGCCAACGTGTTCATGCTCGCCTGGGACTACGGCACGCCGATGGTGCTGTCCGACTACGCGTTCTCGAGCTACGACCAGGGGCCGCCGAGCGCCGGGGGGAACGCGGTCGCCGCGCCGGGCTGCGGAGAGGGAACCTGGGAGTGCGAGGAGCGCTGGCCCGCCATTGTTGGCATGGTGGGCTGGCACAACGCGGCGGGCACCGCACCGGTGGCGAACTGGTGGACCAACGGCGACAACGTGATCGCGTTCAGCCGCGGCTCGGCCGCTTGGGTCGCGATAAACGCGGAGAGTGCGCCCGTCACCGAGACCTTCAGCACTGGCTTGCCGGCCGGCACCTATTGCGACGTGATCAGCGGCGCCGCCGTGGGTGGGGCGTGCACCAGCACCGTAGTGGCGGTAAACGCGGCGGGCCAGGCCACGGTGACCGTGCCCGCGATGGGTGCGGTGGGCATCGACGTGAACGCGATGGCCACGGTCGCGATGGAGACCGTGACCGTAACCCTTCGGGGCGGCACCCCGTCCGGTGAGACCGTCTATCTGGCCGGGAACCTGTCCGTGCTCGGCGAGGGCGCGGTGGACTGGAACCCGGCGGGCATCGCGATGATCCCGCTGAGCCCAACGGAGTGGACGGCCGCTGTCACCGCGACCGCCAGCACCAGCCTGTCGTACAAGTACGACCTGGGGGGTAGCTGGGACAACGTGGAGGAGACCGCCGACTGCGGCTACGTTGCCAACCGGACGATGAGTGTTGACGGCGGCTCCGTCGACGACACCGTGGCCGCCTGGGCCGGCCTCGGCGGCTGCTGAGTGCACCGGATAGCCGGAGCGGGCAATTGGGACATGGGCCCTAACGGTCTTGAAATCGTATCCTTTGCGCGATGTTGTAACTTTCGCCTGGCCGTTATTCTGGCCGGGTCATTGCCCGGCAGGTCTGGCGGCGTGAGCGGTCCGGAGTTGCACGGCCGCGCCAGCCAGGCCTTCGCGGGCACATGGCTGATGGAGTGCCGAACCGGCATTTTCTTCGAGTACCCGGGTAGCGAGCGGGGGCGCCACGTCCGCCGGACGTGGTCGTACACCCACGGAAGTCGTCGGGGACAGGAGGGATACCGGGTTGCCTGATAAGACCGTCATCCTGATCGTGGAAGATGACCAGAACATCGTGGACCTCGTCCGGTCGAACCTGTCCGTTCGCGGCCACGACGTGATCGTCTCGAAGAACGGTGAGTCCATCGAGCGGACGCTCGAGCTCCGCGTCCCTGACCTCGTGCTGCTCGACCTGATGCTGCCCGACGCCGACGGGTTCGAGCTGTGCCGCGAGATCCGCGAGCTGTCCGACGTCGGCATCATCGTCCTGTCGGCCCGGCGAGCCGAGACCGACAAGGTCCGCGCGCTCAACCTGGGCGCCGACGACTACATGACCAAGCCCTTCGGCATCGAGGAGCTCCTGGCCAGGATCAACGCGACGCTCCGCCGGAGCAGGCCCGCGCCGGCCAGCGCGCCCGAGCCCACGGTCGTGACGATCGGAGACGTGGAGATCGACCTCGGAAGACGCCGGGTCACCAAGGCCGGCCTGGTGCACCTCACCCAGACGGAGTTCGCGCTGCTGCGCCAGTTCGCGGTCAGTCCCGGGGTGCTGCTCACGCATGCGACGCTGCTGCGGCGGGTCTGGGGGCCTGGGTATGAGACGCAGACGGAGTACACCCGCGTCTATGTGGCCCGGCTTCGCGCGAAGCTCGAATCCCCCGGCGGTGAGCAGCTCTTCATCACCGAGCCGCGTTCGGGCTACCGGTTCGCGCTGCCGACGGCCGACCGGATTCCGCTGGCCGCCTCCCGTGGCCCGGCCTGAGGCCACGTAGGCCACGTAGGCTACGGCGCCAGGCGCGAGATCCGCGCACCGCGCGCGAGCTGTGCGACACGCCGCGGATCTGGGCACCCGGTGCATCGTCCCAGATGACGGGCATGCGATCATCTATCTGGGGGACCCAAATTGATGAAACGGGGGACCGGCTCATCAGGCTCGTCCTGGCGGAGCTCTGCTCGGCCAGGACGAGCTTTCTCTTTCCCGCACAGCTCCCGTCCGCGCCCAGCGCCGCGCTCTGCTTTCCCGCCCAGCGCGGCGCTCTGTTTTGCCCAGGCGGCGCTCTGCTTTCCCGCCCAGCGCGGCGCTCTGCTTTCCCGCCCAGCGCCGCGCTCTGCTTTCCGCCCAGCGCGACAGCTCTGCTCCCGGGCTCGCCCGTTGTCTTCACGGGTTCGGTAAGCACATTTGGGACATATCATCCCTGGTCGTGACTGGAGCCCGTGAAGACTTGCGGCGATCAAAAGTTGCGGGACACGTAGGCTGCGGTGGTGTACCGGAAGACGCAGCAGCCCAAGGCGGAGGCGCTGACCCGGAGGGACAAGCGCGGGATCGCGATTGTCGGCGGGGTCTTGCTGGCCGTGTTCGTTGGGCTGGGGGTGTGGGCGGCCGTTAATCCCGGGGGGTACGGGCAGTCACACGATGGGTGCGTCACGGTTAACGCGGCGAGTTCCACCGGCGGGGCCCTGCGGCACGCGTGCGGTTCCAGCGCCGTGGCCATGTGCAAGGCCGCGTTCGCGCACGATGACAAGCTGTCGCTGCTGACCAGGCCCCAGTGCCGGCTTGCTGGTCTCGGCCCAGCCTCGGCGCCCAAGGCGTCAGCCGCGCCGGCCTGCGGCTGACCGCGGCCGAACCACTTCGGCCAGGCCGTCGAGCCGGCTTATCCCTACCGGGATGCCTGAAGGTCCAAAGGTAAAAGCGAGTCAATTACCAACGGGCCCGGCGCGCCGGAGTCCGCAGCGGGCGATGAAAGCTGGCTGACCGCAGTGGCTGACATAGGGCAAGACCTTGTCGGGACCGTGGGGAGGGTAACTGTCTCGATCCCAGCGCACGGGCCGGGCGAGGTGCTGCTCCCGGTACGGGGCGGCACCGAGGCGTTTGCTGCCTGGTCGGACGAGCCGGTGCCCAGGCACAGCAGGGTCGCCGTGGTCGAGTGCATGTCGGCGCGTTCCGTCTTTGTCACGCTTCTGTCCTGATGAGCAACTGGGAGCTGCATATGTTCTTCTGGCACGTACCTGCGCCCAACGAGGCGCTCCTGGTCTCCGGCTCCAAGCACCGGCGGCAGGACACCCAGTTCCGGATTGTGACTGGCCACGGCTGCTTCGTCATGCCGGTCAAGCAGAGGGCCCGGGTGCTCTCGCTCGCGCTTCAGGAAGCCGAGATCGTCGAGGACTGCATCACGAACCAGGGCATCCGACTCAACGTCCGCGCAGTGGCGGCGTTCAAGGTCGGGGACGATCCGGTGTCGATCGCGAACGCCGCCCGCCGGTTCCTCTCCGAGCAAGGCCGGATGGAGGTCCTGGTCGGCCGGATCTTCGCCGGGCATCTCAGGTCCATCGTGGGCGGGCTTACGGTCGAGCAGATCGTCAGGGAACGGGACCGGGTGGCCCAAGAGGTCAAGGACGGCAGCCACGGCGAGATGGAGAAGCTGGGCATCGTCGTGGATGCCCTGGAGATCCAGGAGATCGAGGACTCTTCCGGCTACATCAGCAACCTTGCTGCCCCGCACGCTGCGGCGGTGGCAAGCCAGGCGCGCATCGCCCGCGCGCAAGCCGATCAGCAGGCAGCCGAGCAGGAGCAGCAGGCAGCGGCGATGAAGGCGCAATACGATCGCGACCTGATGATCAAGCAATCCGGCTTCTTGGCCGAGACCGAGCAGGCTAAGGCCCAGGCCGCGCAGGCCGGGCGCGGCAGGCGCGGAGGCTCCAGGGGCTGACCTCGCCCCGGCGTCCGCGCCCGAGGCGTCAGCAGCGTCGGCCGGGAACTGAGGACGGCCAATGCCGTAACGGATGAGGCCCGGCCGCGCCGGAAGGTGTCGCGCGGCCGGGCGGCGCGCTACGATCCGATCCGGTATGGGAAAGATCAGGGTCGCGCTGGCCGAGGACCACGTGCTCCTCAGGGAGGGAATCTCCCGCCTGGTTGCGTCCAACGAGGATTTCGAGCTGGTCGGGGTGGCATCCGACCTGCCGCAGCTGCTTGCTGTCGTGGGCGAGCAGGTCCCCGACGTTGTCGTGACCGACATCCGGATGCCGCCCACCGGCACCGACGAGGGCATCAAGGCCGCCGCCTGGATCCGGCAGAACCACCCCGAGACCGGCGTGATTGTGCTGACCCAGTTCACCGCCCCCGGGTACGCGCTTGCCTTGCTCGAGCACGGCTCGGCCGGGCGCGGCTACCTGCTCAAGGAGCGGATCGGCAGCGTGGACGAGCTGGCCAGGGCAATCCGCGTGGTGGCGCAGGGCGGCTCGGTGATCGACCCCACGGTCGTCGACGAGCTGGTGCGCGCTCGCGCGCAGGAGCGCCAGTCGGGCCTGTCTTCACTGACCCCGCGGGAAGCCGAGATCCTGGCCGAGATGGCCCAAGGGAAGAGCAACTCCGCGATCGCCGCCACCTTGTTCGTCACCGAGCGCGCCGTGGAGAAGCACACCAACTCGATCTTCGCCAAGCTGGGGCTCTCTGAGGAGAAGGACGTTAACCGCCGGGTCAAGGCGGTGCTGGTCTTCCTCAGCCAGCGGGAGGAACGTTGACGCGGGGCGGAAAGGTGACGCGGGGAGGACCCGTGGCGCGGGGCGGAAAGGTGACGCGGGGCGGAAAGGTGACGCGGGGAGGACCCGTGACGCGGGGACGAGCGGTGCCATGGGGCGGAACGAGGACGCCGGCGCTGGTCGGCGGCGCCGTGGGGGTGGCCACACCCTCGCTTTGCATGGCAGCACCCTCGGCAGCGGCCGTGGGCCGTGCGAGGCTGATCTTGTGACCAGCCCTCGCTCTGTGCTCGTCGTGGATGACCAGGCGCCGTTCCGCGCGGCCGCCCGCGCCGTGCTGCGCCGCCTCGAGGGCTTCGAGTTCGCAGGTGAGGCGTCCAGCGGCCGGGAGGCGATCGACCTTGTCGACCGGCTGCAACCGGCCCTCGTGCTGATGGACATCAACATGCCGGAGATGAGCGGGATCGAGGCCACGCGGCAGATCACGGCGGCCCATCCCGACGTGGTCGTGATCTTGTGCTCGACGTACGACGCGACCGACCTTCCCCCGGCGGCGTCACAGAGCGGCGCCACCGCCTATGTCAACAAGGAGCGGCTGGCTTCGGACACGATCCGCCGGCTCTGGGAAGAGCGAAACTCGGGCTCGTTCGCCACCTGCTGACCCCCGGGAGCGGCCGAGGCGAGAACGAATGCCATAGACGTTGCCGGGTAGCCACGGTGGAATGCACCGCGATTACGTCGGCTTGTTCTCGGGGATCGCATCACTGTGCGTGCTGATTGGCTGCCTGATCAGCTTCGGCACGATGACAGATAAGAATGGGCGCCCCGTGTCCGAAGGCGGCCGGGACGTGCGCGAGCGGCTGCGCGTCCGGTACCGGGCGCACCCGTGGCTGGCCGGCTGCAAGCCGGGTGCCTCATCGCTGCTCTTGCCTTGCTGGTGGTCGCCGGCGTCAACTTCGCGGTGTACTACAACGTATAGAGGACCGGGCGGTCAGAGGAGCGGGATCGTACCGAGGACCTGGGCGCCGTGGCCGGGTTGCGACTCCCAGCGGACCGTGCCGCCGATCGCGCCGAGCCGGTCGGCCATGTTGACGAACCCGTGGCCCTTGCGAGCGGCGGCCGCGTCGAAACCCGGGCCGTCGTCGGTGACCGCGAACAGCAGGCCGCCCGACTCCTCCCAGACCCGTACCTCCACCCTGGCCTGCGGCGCGTGCTTGCCGGCGTTCTGCAGCGCCTCCAGGCAGCAGAAGTAGACCGCGGCCTCGATGTCCGGGGTGTACCGGCCGATCCCGTCGGCGGTCACGGTCACCGCCAGCGGGCTGCGGTTCGCCGCCGCGCGAAGCGCCTCGCCGAGCCCGCTGTCAGCCAGCAGCGGCGGGTAGATGCCGTGCGCGAGCTCGCGCAGTTCCTGGATCGTGTTCTTGACCTCATCGGCGAGCATGTCCATCATCTCGCCGGCCGCGTCCGGGTCGTCGGCCATGATGTCCCGGGCCAGGCGCAGGTTCACCGCCATCGCCACCAGGTGCTGCTGCGCGCCGTCGTGCAGGTTGCGCTCCACCCGGCGGCGCTCGGCGTCGCCGCTGGCCACGATGCGGGCCCGGGACTGGCGGAGCTCGTCGGCCTGCTTGCGGAGCTCGTCCAGCGTGGTCTGCAGCGCGGTGTCCAGCCGTGCGTTGTGCACTGCCAGGCCGACCTGCCGGGCCAGCTCGGTCAGCACCCGGTCGTCCTCGTCGGAGAACGTGTCGGCGGGGGCGGGCCGCTCCGCGATGATCAGCCCGAGCAGCTCGCCGGCGTGGCTGACCGGCGCGACCCTGACCTGGACCTGGGCCCGCCCGTCCAGCACACCGGGCAGCCAGACCGAGGCCCAGGCGTTCCCGGAAATCCCGGCCCTGGCCACGACAGCGCGCTCCCGGTCCGTCACCACGACCGACCGCGGTCCGGTGTCCGGCACCGCGGCGACACGTTCCAGCACGTCTCCCTGACCGGTGTAGACCTCGGCGCTGGTCAGGGCCATGGTCTTGCGCAGCGACTCGGCGAGCTGCAGCAGCAGCTCGTCCATGGGGATCGCCCTGGTCAGCCGTGAGCCGAAGGTGCGCAGGGTCTCGTCTGGGGCCTCCTTGGCTCCGTAGACGAAGCGGGTGGCCGACGCTACCAGCCGGTCCCTGGCCGGCAGGTATCCGATCGCGGCGACCGCCGCGGCCAGCATCGAGAGCCCGAGGACCTCGCGGTCGGCGGCGTCGCTCGGCCCGCTGCCGATGCCGAGCACGATCACCAGGTAGATGGCCGCGACCACGGTGGTGAACCCGGCGATCGACAACACCTGGACCAGGACGCGGCCGCCGTAGGACCCGAGCGACGACAGCTCCCCGGTCATCATGCCGAACGCGAGGAGTGACGCGCACCCCGCCGCCACGGCGGCGACCGGGCCCGGCCAGCCGACGAGCACGTGCAGCACCCCGGCCACCAGCGCCGAATCGGCGGCCAGCACGGCTCCGACGGCCATCCATTGCATCCGCTGCCGGTCTCGCGCGGAAGCAGCCAGGTAGCGCAGCCGCACCGCGGGGAGAGCGCAGGCCGCGGCGAGCGGCCAGGCCACCGCGACCGCCCAGGCCGGGAACGGGCGCCCGGCGGCCGCCAGCACCAGCCCGGAGGCGGCCGCCGCGGCATAGGCGATCCCGGCGCCGATTCTCCTGCCCCGGCTGGCCAGCCGGCCGTCGGGAAGGGCGAGCAGCATGTTCACGGAGACGGCGATGACGACCGGCACGGCGAACGTGGCCACGCCGCGAGCGACCTGGTGCCCGTCGGGCTGGTCGCCCAGGCGCGCGGCGGTCAGCGCCACAGACGCCGCCAGCGCGCCGGACGCCACCTGCCAGAGGGCCACCCGCTGCGCGGTGCGCGCGAGGAGCGCGCCCGACAGCGCGGCGAGGATGGCCAGGCCGAAGGCAACGGCCTGCAGCGCGGTCAGAGCGCCAGGCTTCCTGAGGCCGACCACGACAATCCCGACCGTTATCAGCGGTATCAGCACCCCGGCCAGCAGCCTTCGGGCCGGGCTGCTGTTGCTGGCCGGCATCACGGCGGCCTGATCGTCAACGGCTGCGTTCGTCATCACATCCATCACTCTCTTCACCCACCTCATTCCACCCGGAGCACGATTGCGGCGGGGGTGCGGGCCGCCGCGCGGCCGGGCAGCGCGGCGACGAGGTTGGCCAGCACGAGGGCCGCCAGGGCGGCCAGGACGATCGACCCCGCGGGGACGACCGGATCCGGAACGGCGGACAGCTCGTGCGCGAAGGCCAGCCACAGGAACCGCCCGAACGCGATGCCCGCCGGCACCCCGATGACCAGGCCGGCGAGGGCGATCGCCGAGGACTGCCAGGCCACCGCCCCCGCTAGCTGCCTGCGGGTGAAGCCCAGCGTCTTGAGCAGCGCGAAGTCGCGCCTGCGGCGCCGCACCGAGGCCACCAGGGTCAGGCCGAGGCCGGCCATCGCCCCGGCCGCCAGGCCGCCGGCCAGGACCGCGGGCATCGCGCCCATGCTCCGGTAGTTCACGATCTCGGCCGGCCGCTGGGCCGGCAGCAGATCGATCGTGTCGGCGACGGAACCGCCGCCGCTGGCTGCCATCGCCCGAGGCGAGGTCAGCACCCCGGTGAGCTGCGTGCGGATGGCCTGCATCGACCGGAGGCCGGCGGCCTCGCTGACGCCGGGACGCAGCCGGACGAGTATGGCGTTGGGGCCGTTCAGGAGGCGGCCGAACACGCCGCCGAGCGCATTCCCCGGCAGCACCGCCGTGGAGAACAGCACTCCGGTGCTCATCGACGGATGGACGCTCAGGACGCCGCCGATCGCCGGCATCGTGGCCGTCCCCGAGATCTTGAGCCGGACGTTCAGGCTGCCGCCGGCCAGCGTCACGGTCCCGCCGACGCGCTGGTGCAGCGCAGCCAGCGTGGCCGGGCCGAGCACGATGTCGTGGCTGCTGTCCAGCCCGTGTCCGGACAGGACGTGCGGGGCCACCGCCGCGCGGGTGGGCGCGATCATCGCCGGGACGGTCTGGCCGTCGACCTGGACCGTCGCGAAGTACACCCCGGTGCTGGCGGCCACCAGCCGGTCGCGGGCCAGCAGCGGGTCGGCGAACCGGGCGGGCACCGGCCCCCACCCCTGGACCGCGTAAAGGGCGTAGTCGAAGTTCCAGCCGTACAGCACCGGATGCGAGACCAGCGTGGTCAGGCTGGCGCCGAAGGTAAGCGTGGCGGTCACCACCGTCATGGCCAGCACCGCCCCGGTGAGAACCGAGCGGACCGGCACCGCGGTCCGGCCTCGCCCCGGCTCCAGGGCCAGGCGCAGGCCCTCAACGCCCGAGGGCGGTAGCCCGGCCGCCGCCGCCGCCCTGGTCGCGGCGGGTCTCTGCGCACCGGCGTGGTCGCGGGCGGCCAGTCGGTGCGGCACCTGCCGGTAGGCGATGGCCGTCGCCACGCCGGCGAGCACCAGGAGCAGCGCGAGCGCCCCGAGCCCGAGGACCGCCCCGTCGAGATAGATACCCGGCCCGGGCTCGACCTCCCGTACCGGCCCGAACAGCGAGAACGGTGACAATGCGATGGCCACGCCGACGGCGAGCAGCGCCCCGGCCGTGACCGCGACCACGATGCCGGGCAGCCCGTCGGCCATCACCATTGCCGGACCGGCACCGAGCGCCCGCAGCGCCCCGGCGTCATCGGCCCCCACCCGCAGCTGCCGGGATATCGACTGGGTCCCGATGATCAGCGCGGCGAGCCCGGCGATCAGCCCGAACACGCCGAGGGCGATCGCCTCGGGCCGGATCGACCGCTGCGCCTCGGCTTCGATCGCCGAGGTGACATAGACGTAGAGTTCGGATCCGCCAGGCGAGATGTAGGAGCTGGTCGCCAGCAGGCGGTTGTATTCCTGGCCGACCGCGGCGTCGTACCGGCCGCCCGCCTTCAGCCGCAGGCCGACGTCCATGCCGCTGGCACAGCAGGCGGCGAACTCCCGGGCGAGCGCTGGCGTGCCGAGCAGGAAGCCGGTTCGGTCGGCGTCGACGCTGTCCTGCAGCACCTGGGTGTTCAGGACCCCGATCCCCACGACCGTGAGGTCGGCCCGCCCGCGCAGGCTGCCGCTGTTGGAGCCGATCAGCCCGACCCGGACCCGCGATCCGATGTGCAGGTGGAGCAGGGTGGCGGCGTCTTGCGTGGCCACCACCTCGTCCGCCCGGGCCGGATTGGGCCGCCGTCCCGCCGTGATCGTCACCCGGTCCTGGCCGGAGTAGAGGCCATCCGAACCGCCGACGGTGGCCGCCAGCTGCACGTGCGCGAGCAGGACCGTTCCGGGGTGCCCGCTAGGAGTGAGGGTGATCGCGGTCAGCGGAACTGCCACGGCGGCTCCCGCCACGTGCGGCAGCGCGGCCAGCTGGCGCACGAAGGCGGGCGAATACGCCGGCGAGGTGAACGGCTGGACGACGAGGTCCGAAGGGTTGGTGCTAGCCAGGAACTTCGGGTACGACGCGTCGGTCCGCCTGGCGGCCACCATAGAGCCCATCGCCACGCCGCCGACCAGGCCGATCAGCAAGGCCAGGGCCAGGTAGCCGCTCCACCGGCGGCGGAACGTGGCGTGAAAGCGGTACCACGCCAGCCGTGGCAGCGCGCCGCGTGCCGGGGGCACGCTGGCGCTCACTCCCTGGCTCGGGCCGGCATCGAGGCGACTCATCCCATGCCCCTCACTCGGCCCTGAGCACGACGGCGGCGGGGGTGCGGGCCGCGGCGCGGCCGGGCAGCGCGGCGACGAGGTTAGCCAGCACCAGCGCCGCGACCACGGCCAAGGCGATCGACCCGGCCGGAACCACGGCGTCCGGTACGGCGGACAGTTCGTGGGCGAACGCCAGCCATAGCCAGCGGCCCGCGGCGATGCCCAGCGGCACGCCGATTACCAGGCCGACGGCCGCGACCACGGTGGACTGCCAGGCCACTGCCGCCGCGAGCTGGCCGCGGGTGAAGCCGAGCGTCTTCAGCGTGGCGAAGCCGCGTCGCCTGCGCCGCACCGACGCGGACGCGTAGGTGCGGCGGGCGGCGGTCAGCGACCCGAGCGCCACGCCGCCGACCAGGCCGACCAGCAGGGCCAGCGCCAGGTAGCCGCCCCACCGGCGGCGGAGCGTGGCCCGGAACCGGTACCCGGCGACCCGCAGTGCTCCCTGGCGCATCGTCACTGCCGTCTCACCTGCCCTCATTCCGCCCGGAGCAGCAGGGCGGCCGGGGTGCGGGCGGCGGACCGGCCGGGCAGCGCGGCGACCAGGTTCGCCAGGACGAGCGCGGCGACGGCGGCCAGTGCGACTGATCCGGCCGGGACGACCGGATCCGGCACCGTGGATAGCTCGTGGGCAAACACGATCCACAGCCAGCGGCCGACCGCGATGCCCAGCGGTATCCCGATGACCAGCCCCACGATGGCGACCACCGTGGACTGACAGGCGACGGTCGTTGCGAGCTGCCTGCGGGTGAAGCCCAGCGTCTTCAGCAGCGCGAGGTCGCGCCGTCGCCGCCGCACCGACGTGACCAGCGCCAGCCCGAGCGCTGCGACCGTGCCGGCGGCCACGCCTGCGGCCAGGATCACCGGCATTGTGCCCATGGACTTGTAGTTGACGATCTCGGCGGGCCGCTGCACCGGCAGCACGTTGGCCACGAGCTCCAGTGCCGACGGGCCGGCCTCGGCGACCGTCTGCGGGGAGTGCACGATGCCGTTGTAGGTGTTGGCGATCTGCTGCAGCGACCGGAGCCCTGCGGCCTGGCTGACGCCGGGCCGCAGCCGCACCAGGATCGCGTTTGGGCCGGAGTCCGGGCCTGCCTCGTCAAGCGCGGCCTTGGACACCGCGCTGACCGGCAGGATCGCGCCCGTGGACAACGAGGGATGGATGCCAAGTGTGTCGCCGAGCGCGGGCAGCGCCGCGGTGCCGGAGATCGTAAGCGTCTTGTCATGGATCACCGGGCCGAGCCGTACGGTGATCTTGCTGCCGACCTTCTTGTGCAGCGCGGCCAGTGTGGCCGGGCCGAGCACGATGTCGCCGGCACCGTTGAGCCCTTTGCCGGACAGGATCTGCGCCCCAACCGCCGGCCGGACCGGGGACAGGATCGCCGGGACCGTCTGCCCGTCGATCTGCACGGTCAGGAAGTACACGCCGGTGCTGCTGGCGATCAGCTTGTCCCGGTCGAGAATCGGGGTGACCCGCGCCGGCGGGAACGGTCCCCATCCATCGGTCGAGTACAGCGCGTAGCTGAAGTCCCAGCCGTAGAGGGCCGGCCGGGCGATGAGGTTGGTGAGGCTGGCGCCGAACGTCAGCGTGGCGGCGACCACGGTCACGGCCAGCACCGCCCCGGTGAGCACGGACCTGACCGGCACCGCGGTCCGCCCGCGACCCGGCTCGAGTGCGAACCGCAGCCCGGCCACGCCGGTGGCGCCGAGCCCGGCCCCGAGCCCGGCGCGCACCAGGGCCGAGCCGCGGTCGGCGCCGTGCGTGCGAGCGGCAACGCGGTGCGGTGCCTGGCGGTAGCCGATGACCGCGGCTACCACGCCGAGGACGCCGGCGATCGCGAGCGCGCCCAGCGCGAGCACCGTGGCGTCGACGTAGAACCCTCGCCCGGGCTCTGCCTGCCGGACGGGCCCGAAAAGCGAGAACGGGGATAGCGTGATCGCGACGGCGACAGCGAGCAGCGCCCCGGCGACCACGGCGGCGAGCACCCCGAGCACCCCGTCGGCGGTGGCGCCCAGCGGGCCGGCGCCGAGCGCCCGCAGGACGCTCGCGTCGTCGGTGGCCGCCCGGAGCTGCCGGGACACCGCCTGGGCGCCGATGATCAGCGCGGCGAGCCCGGCGATCAGCCCGAACACCCCGAGCGCGATCGCCTCCGGGTAGATCGCGCGCTGCGCCTCCGCCTCGATCGCCGAGGTGTTGTAGACCTGCAACAACTGCAGCAACTGGACGGATCCGGCGCCGAGGATCGAGGTCGCCAGGTTCACGTAGTCCCGGTCGATGGCTGCGTCGTACCGGCCGCCGCCCGCCACCTGAAGCCCGATGTAGGAGGTGCCGGTGCAGCACGGCATGAACTCCCGGTCCAGCGCCGGGGTGCCGATGAGGAACCCGGTGCGGCCGGCGTCGATGTCGTCCTGCACGATCTGAGTGCTCACCACGCCGATGCCGCTCACGGTCAGGTCCAGCCTGCGGTAGAACGGCGGCAGCCCGGGCTTGGGGCTCGACGCCCAGACACCCAGCCGCAGTCGGGAGCCCACATGCAGGTGCAGCACGGCGGCGGCCCTGGTGGTCGCCACCACCTGGTTCGCGCGCACCGCCCGGTGGCCCGCGGTGACCGTCAGCCGGTCCTGGCGGGTAAACATGCCATCACCGCTGGTCACAAGCTGCACCTGGGTGAACAGCACCGTGCCGTACCCGCCGCGCGGCGTCAGCGTGGCGGCGCTGACGGCATCGGCCGTGGCCAGCCCGGTCACGTGCGGCAGGTGCCGCAGCCGGCTGAGCATGTGCTGGTAGATCCGGTTCGCCTGGGCCGCCGAGGACGCGTTGATGTTCGAGTTCGGCTGAATGATCAGGCTCGACGGGTTCGTGCTGGCCAGATAGTCCGGGTATGACGACTCGGTCCGCCGGGCCGCCGTCACGGAGGCCAGCGCTATGCCGCCGATGAGGCCCACCAGCACGGCTAGCGCCAGGTAGCCGCCAAGCCGGCGGCGCAGCGTGGCTCGGAGCCGGTACCACGCCAGGTAGGCGGCGGGCCGGCTCACGGCTAGTGCGC
This sequence comes from uncultured Actinomycetota bacterium, assembly GCA_963778075.1. GTDB lineage: Bacteria > Actinomycetota > Actinomycetes > Streptosporangiales > Streptosporangiaceae > JASHPR01. Next base: position 51,946 of record CAVZTJ010000006.1, read on the forward strand.
CTCGACCGGTATGCCGGCGCCGGTCTCGGTGCTCCCGCCCGGGTCGGCTTGCACAATGCGGCCGTCGAGCATGCGCACGATGCGCCCGGCCGCGCCGGCCACCTGCGCGTCGTGCGTGACCATCACGATCGTCTGGCCGCCCGCGTGCAGCCGGCTCAGCAGCTCGATGACCTCCTGGCCGCCGTCGGAGTCCAGCGCGCCGGTCGGCTCGTCGGCCAGCAGCAGGGTCGGCTCGTTCGCCAGCGCCCTGGCGATCGCCAGCCGCTGCCGCTGCCCGCCGGACAGGACGCCGGGCACGGCGGCCGCCTTGTCGCCGATGCCGAGCAGGTCCAGCAAGTCCCTGGCCCTGGTCTCGGCCATCTTGCGCTTGCGGCCCGCGATCACGGCGGGCAGCGCGACGTTCTCCAGCACGGTCATCCCCTCCAGCAGGTTGAAGAACTGGAAGATGATGCCGATGTGCTTGCGCCGCAGCCGGGCCAGGTCGTCCTCGCCGCGCCCGGTCACCTCCTCGTCGGCGACCGTGATCATTCCCTCGTCGGCGAGCTCGAGCCCCGCCACGAGGTTCAGCAGGGTGGACTTGCCGCAGCCGGACGGGCCCATCAGCGCGGCGAACTCGCCCGCGGCCACGGTCAGGTCCACGCCGCGCAGCGCCCGCACCGGCGCGTTCTCGGCCTCGAAGGTCTTGCGCACGCCGCGCATGGTCAAAGCGGCACGGTTCTCGGTCATCGGCCCCCCCGGGTCGTATGAGTCATGGGTTCATGGGCCCGGCAGCGACGGGGGTGCCGCTCCGGGCAAGCTTGTAGGCGAGGATCGGCGTATCGCGGCCCTTCACCAGCTGGGCTGGCAGCGCGATCGCGTCCGACGGAACGGTCAGGGCGCGGTGGGTTGGCTCGGACAGCACGGTCTCGCCGGCCGCCGCGAGCTGCTGCAGCCGCTGGGACAGGTTGACCGTGTCCCCGACCAGCGTGTACTCGAGCCGTTCCTCCGAGCCGAGCAGGGCCGCGGCGACCTCGCCGGTGGACAGCCCGATGCCGAGGCCGAACTCGTGCAGCCCCTCGGCGGCCCAGCCCGCGTTGATCTCGGCCTGCAGCGCGTGCATGCCTGCCGCCGCCGCGACTGCCCGGTCGGGGTGGTCGGGCTGGGGGAACGGCGCGCCGAACACCGCCATCACCGCGTCGCCGACAAACTGCATGACAGTACCCCCCTCACCGAGGATCGCACGGTTCATCGCGGCACGGTGGGTGTTGAGCTGACCTGCGAGTTTTGCCGGATCGGCGTGCTCGGCGATCGTCGAGTAGGACCTGATGTCGCTCATCAGCACCGTCACGATCACGGTCTCGGTCTCGCCGATGGCCTGCCGGGAGTTGCGGAGCTTCTCGGCGAGCCTGCCCGGCAGCAGCCGGGACAGCGTCTCGCCCTGTTCCTCGCGGTCGACGATCGCCTGGTGCAGCAGCCGGAGCCGGTTGAGCGCCGCCGGGTTGCCCTGGGCGACGCCGGCCGCCAGCTTGACGAACACGGCCTCGACCTCGGCGTCCACCGCCTCGGGCGGCACGTGCCTGGCCACCGCGATCGCCTTGATCGGCTTGCCCTCGGCGATCATGCCGAGCAGCTCCTCCTCGGCCGGGGCGAGCTCGCCCGGCGAGGTGACCGGCTGGACCAGCGCCTCGACGATCGCGGGGTCGAGCGCGGTGCCGCCGGTGGCCACGCTGCGGATCGCGTCGGCGAGCTGGTTGCCCTCGGCGACCCGGTCCTTCAGCAGGTAGCCGTACCCGGCCGAGCCCTCGGCCAGCAGCGAGACCGCGTACTCGGGGTCGTCGTACTGGGACAGCACCACAACGCCGGTGCCAGGGAAGCGCTTGCGCACCTCCTTCGCCGCGTCGATGCCCTCGCGGCTGAAGGACGGCGGCATCCGCACGTCGGTGACCAGGACCTGCGGCTCGGTGGCCGCGGTGCCGCTGATGACCTCGTCGTAGTCGGCGGCCACCCCCACCACACGAAGGTCCGGATCCCGCTCGATGAGCGCCCGGACACCCTCGCGGACGATCAGGTTGTCGTCGGCGAGAAAGACGCCGATGGCGCGTTCGGGCGGCGAAGCACTGTGTCCCACGCCATTAAGGTCTCGCAACTGCGGGTGCTGCCGCCAGTGAGCAGCCACCCAGAGCAGAGGTGGTACTAGGCACACCATCGCTTGCCATCAGAAGATGGCACCGCGGCGGCCGGTGCTGCTGGCACACCCGGCGAATGCCAGCCAGCATCCTGGCCAGCGCGCCCGGGTCTCGGGCACGGTGATACCCCGTGGCGCGGGGTGAGCGCGGGCTAGGTGGTGTGCAACATGGGACGGGTGCTGCGGGTGGCTTGGTACCGGTTCGGGGCCACCTTCGGTCGCCGGTGGGGCGGCTACCTTTCGCTGGTGCTCCTGGTCGGCCTGGTCGGCGGTGTCGCGCTGGCGTCGGCGGCTGCAGCGCGTCGGACCGAGTCGTCATTTCCGGTGTTCCTGGCCAGTACCAATCCCTCGGACCTGATCGTGCAGTACAACGAGGTTGGCCAGGTCTCGTACCCCGGCATGCCCCGTTCGCGCTAACGGTCCGGCACCTGCGCGGCGTGAGACGGGTTGAGAGTGCTTTTGAGCCGGTTACAAGTTTGCTGGGGCCCGGCGGGGCGCCGGCCGCACGGCATCAGCGCTCGCGCTGCGCACCGAATGAGCCCGGCGGGTACCCAGCAGGCCAGTGCGTGGTGGTAGGCACACCAGGAGACGCCAGGCACCATCCTGGCCTGCGGCGCCGCCGAGGCGCGACGATGAGAGCATGCGATACGAAAGCTGCATCACCTCCCTTTCCTGGATCCCGTCCGAAGCGGTGACCGGGGGAACCCGGATGGCCTTCGACGCCGGGTTCACGCACTACGACGACCCGCCGCCGGACCGGATCGGCGACATCGAGGCGCTCCGCGCCACCGACAAGTTCCGGTTCGCGAACGTGCTGCGGGCCTGGGTCGAGGTCAACGCCTCCGGCGCCATCACCGGCTGCGGCTACGACGGCGGCGGCATGATGGGCTCGACCAAGGTCCGGCTGGGCGCGCTGAGCTACCGGTTCCAGGCGGTCAAGCTCCCCGACATCCAGCGGGACCCGGAACGCGGCGACGGGTGGGTCCGGTTCGTGCAGACCGTCGGGGGCCGGACCGGGATGCCAGCGCCGCGGCGGGTGCGCCGCAAGCCGTTCGTGCAGTGGCAGGCACCACTGGTGTGGAGCACGCTGTCGCTGACCCTGCACGCGGACGGGACCGCCGAGTCCGAGGTGGTCGGCGCCAGCCCGTTCCCGCGGCACTGGATCTACGACGCCAAGGGCATGCTCTCGCACAAGTCCGGCCTGACCGACTTCGCCGACTGGTACCGCAGGGCGTTCGGGCGGCACACGCCGTGGGGCGACGAGGACAGCAAGGCCCTGGTGACCGCCGTGGAGACGGCGCTGGAGCGGGAGCTGTCCGTCCAGCTCATGCACGGCACCGGCAAGCCCAGGATCCAGAAGCTGAAGGCCGGCCAGGCGCTGGCGCGCCAGGGGGAGCCGGGGACGGACGTCTACCTGCTGCTCGACGGCGTGATCCGGGTGGAACGGGACGGCGAGCGGCTGGCCGAGTGCGGGCCCGGCGCCATGCTGGGAGAGCGAGCCCACCTCGAGGGCGGCACGCGGACCGCGACGCTGGTGGCGGTCACCCCGTGCCGGGTCGCCTCGGTAAGCGCCGACCAGTTCGACCGGCAGGCGCTGGAAGAACTGTCCGGCGGGCACCGAAGGGAAGACGCGGGGCAGGTCCGGGGCCGGGCATAGGATCGACGGAGTGCGTCTGTATCTCTGTGGGGTCCGCGGCTCGACCCCGGCGCCCGGCGCCGACTTCCTTCGCTACGGCGGGCACACCTCCTGCGTGGCCATCGCGCACGACGGCGCGGCCAGGCCGACGCTGGTCCTGGACGCGGGCACGGGCCTGCGCCAGGTCACGCCCCTGCTCGGCGGCCAGCCGTTCGACGGCACGATCCTGCTCACCCACCTGCACTGGGATCACGTGCACGGGCTGCCGTTCTTTACCGGCGGCGATTGCGAGGGATCGCGGGTCAGCCTGCTGCTGCCAGAGCAGGAGGACGGCGCCACCGCGGAGCAGGCGCTGGCCAAGGGCATGTCGCCGCCGCACTTCCCGATCGGGCCGAGCGGGCTGCGCGGCGCGTGGACCTTCGGCACGGTGGCGCCCGGGCCGCTGAAGGCCGAGGGCTTCACGATCGAGGCGCGGGCGATACCGCACAAGGGCGGCGCCACGCTCGGCTACCGGGTCAGCGACGGATCGAGCGTGATCGCGTACCTGCCCGACCACTGCCCCACGGCGCTCGGGCCAGGGCCCGAGGGGTGGGGTGAGTACCACGCCGCCGCGCTCGAGCTCGCCAGCGGCGCCGACGTCCTGCTGCACGACGCGTTCCTGCTCGCCGATGAGGTCGCTGCCGAGGCGTTCTTCGGCCACGCGGCGATCGACTACGCGATCGGGCTTGGCCGGCGGGCCGGGGCGCGGCGGGTCGTGCTGACACATCACAAGCCCGGCCGCACCGACGCCGCGCTCGACGACTTGGCCAGCCGGGTCGCGGGGGTCACGGGCGAGGTGGCGAGCCGGGTCGCGGGGGTCCGGGGCGAGGTGCCGGGCCGTCCCACGCTGCCCGAAGTGATCGTGGCCGCGGAGGGCGAGATCTTTGAGCTTTGACGGCGTTGACGCGGTCGTGGTCGGTTCCGGGCCGAACGGGCTCGCCGCGGCGCTGACCATGGCCAGGACCGGCCTGTCCGTGCACGTCATCGACGGTGCGGCCACGCCGGGTGGCGGCTGCAGGACCGAGGAGCTGACGCTGCCGGGGTTCTGGCACGACGTCTGCTCCGCGGTGCACCCGCTGGCCAGCGCGTCGCCGTTCTTCGCCGGCACCGACCTGGCCGCCTTCGGGGTCAGGCTGCTGACCCCGAAGGTGGCCTTTGCCCAGCCGCTGGACGGCGGCCGTGCCGTGGCCGCCACCGGGTCGGTCGACGAGACCGCCGCGGAGCTCGGGCCCGACGCGCGCGCGTACCGGCGGCTGGTCGGGCCGCTGGCGCAGGACCTGCCGCTGATCCTGCCCACGGTGCTCGGGCCGCTGGGGCGGGCGCTTCCCGCCCACCCGCTGGCGATGGCCAGGTTCGGCACCGAGGGCCTGCTGCCAGCCAGCGTGCTGGCCCGGCGGTTCCGCGGCGATGAGGCAAAGAGCCTGCTCGCGGGCGCGGCCGCGCACACGATGCTGCCGCTCAACAAGCCGCTGACCAGCTCCTTCGGCCTGCTGTTCCTGATGATCGCGCACTCGGTCGGGTGGCCCTTCGTCGAGGGCGGCAGCGCCAGGCTGACCGACGCGCTGGTCACCGAGCTCACCTCGCTCGGCGGCCGGATGGAGACCGGCCGCTGGGTCACGTCGCTCCGCGACCTGCCAAAGGCACGTGCGGTGCTGCTGGATGTAACCCCGCGCCAGTTCGTCGCGCTCGCGGGCGACCGGCTCCCGGCCAGGTCGCGGCGGGCGCTGCAGCGGTTCCGGTATGGCCCCGGCGTCTGCAAGGTCGACTGGGCGCTCAGCGGGCCGGTGCCCTGGCAGGCCCCGGCCTGCCGGGAGGCTGGCACCGTACACGTGGGCGGCACGTTCGCCGAGGTGGCGACGTCCGAGGCCGACGTGGCAGCCGGACGTCACCCGGAGCGCCCATTCTGCCTGATCGCCCAGGCGGGCGTGGTCGATCCCAGCCGGGCCCCGGCCGGGCAGCAGACGCTGTGGGGGTACTGCCACGTGCCGCGCGGTTCGGACGTGGACATGTCCGCCCGCATCGAGGCGCAGATCGAGCGGTTCGCACCCGGCTTCCGCGACCTGATCCTGGCCAGGTCGGTCCGCACCGCCCCCGAGATGGAGCGGTACAACCCCAACTACGTCGGCGGCGACATCAGCGGCGGGGCCAGCACGCTGTGGCAGACCGTGCTGCGCCCCACACCGCGGTGGAACCCGTACCGCACCGCGCTGCCCGGCGTCTACCTGTGCTCCGCATCGACCCCGCCCGGCGGCGGCGTGCACGGCATGTGCGGCGCCTGGGCCGCCCGGACCGCCCTCGCCGACCTGCGCCACGCTCGCCAGCGCTGACGGCGCCGCCGCCTGGCCGCCGGTGAAGGACGGGGGCCGGGCACGGCTGGGGATATGGGAGGATCGTCGCACGTGCGGCGGGTCTGCCCGCACTGACCCGGAGGGCGAGCGCTCATGCACGACGAGAAGATCGGCGACTTCCTCGACCGCCTCGCCGACCGCGTTCCGGCACCGGGCGGAGGCGCGGCCGCCGCACTCGAGGCCGCTCAGGGCGCCGCGCTGCTGGGTATGGTCGCCCGCTTCACCACGGGCGAGCAGTATGCCGAGCACGCGGAGATGATCAGCCGGATCATCAGCGAAGCTGACGAGCTGCGCGCGATCGCTTTGCGCCTCGCCCAGGCCGATGCCGAGGCATTCGCCGCAGCAGCCGAGGCGTACCGGCTTCCCCGGTCCACTGATGCCGAGCAGGCTGAGCGGTCGGCAGCCATCGCCAGCGCGCTGGTGGGAGCGGCCTGGCCACCGGCCAAGCTCATCGGTGTCGCTGGCCTGATCGTCGATCTCGCCGGGGCGCTGCTGGAGATCGGCAACCACAACGTCATCAGCGACGTGGCGGCGGCCGCCGAGGCGGCCCGTGCCGCGGTTGCGACCGCACGGGTGAACATCGAGATCAATCTGGCCGGGATCACGGACGCCCAGGCCAGCCTGGAAATGATCGCCGACGCCGACAAGGCGGACGGCATCATCGCGCAGGCGGAACAGATCACGATGGCCGTCCGGGAGCAGATCCGGGCATGATCGGGCCGCAATGGCCGTGGCCGTCTTCGCTGTAGCCGCCGTTCCTGCCGAAATGGCGCGACTCGCGGCGGAACCCTTCCGCCGGCTCCCCGCCGAGGAGGTAACCGCGGTGCTGGCCGAGCTCCCGCCGCCGCTGCGCCTGGTGTACCGGCTGGCGTGGCGCCCGCGCTACGCCAGGGTCAGCCGCTGGTAGGGCCTACTGAGCCGCTGTCGATAAGGCCGGCCGCCGTTCGTGTAGGGGGTAGACGGCCGGGCCCGGGACTGGCGCGGCCAGAGGAGGAGGAGGAGCGGCATGCCTGAACCGAAGGTTCTGGTGAGTGGTCTGGGGATTCCCGAGTCGCCGCGGTGGCACGACGGGAGGCTGTGGTTCTGCAACTGGATCGACCGGCAGGTCATGGCCGTCGACGTGGACGGCAAGGCGGAGGTCATGCTCACCCGCGATCCGGGCAGCCACTCGATGGGGTACTCGATCGACTGGCTGCCCGACGGCAGGCTGCTGACGACCGGGGACAAGGTCCGGCGCCACGAGCCCGGCGGGCTGGTGACCGTCCTCGCCGAGCAGCGGGCGAACGAGATCGTCGTGGACGCGAGCGGCAACGCATACGTCAACGGCGCGGACTTCGATTTCGTCGCCGGTGCGCCGCCTAAGCCGGGCTACATCAAGCTCATCACGCCGGATGGGCAAATCCGCCAGGTCGCCGGCGACATCCAGTTCCCCAACGGCATGATCATCACACCGGATGGCCGGACGCTGATCATCTCCGAGTCGTTCGCCGGCCGGCTCACCGCGTTCGCCATCGGCGACGGCGGCGGACTGTCGGGACGGCGGGTGTTCGCCGAAGGCCTGGGCCCGGACGGCATCTGCATGGACGCCGAAGGCGCCGTGTGGGTGTCCAGTGGCGGGTTCTCTGTCGCCCGCGTTGCTGAGGGCGGCAAGATCCTGCAGCGCGTCGAGCTCGGGGAGAACCGGGCACCGTTCGCGCTGATGCTCGGCGGCCCGGACCGGCGGACGCTTTTCATCTGCACGGCAGAGTGGCGCATGGCCGACGGCGCCCCCGCCAACCTGGAACGGCTCTCCACCGGGCCGCGCACCGGGGAGATCCTCGCCCTGCAGGTCCAGGTTCCCGGCACCGGCCGGCCGTGACGAAGGCGGCGGCCCGTCCCGCCGCTTCGGCGGGCGCGACGCCAGCGCGCTGAACCCGGCAAATATCGCGCTGGCGTGAAGAAGGTTTGCGGTTCCGACCGAGTATGGGTGTGAGTTACCCATCCGGGAGGATCACCTGTGGCTGGACCGCCCTCGTGAACGGGCCTACGCGGCCGGGCTGGCAGGAGACGGGGCTCCTCGGTGCGCTGGGCGCTCTGGTAAGCCCGTCTGCCGGCCCGGGCGCGCCCGGCGGCGAGCAGGCCGGCCCGCTCAGCGATGACGCCGCGGTGCTGGCCGAGTCGCTGCGGCAGCCGGAACGGTTCGGTCACATCTATGACCTGCATTTCGCCGGCATCTACGGCTACATCGCCAGCCGTCTGGGACCCGACGACGCCGACGACCTTACCGCGGAAACGTTCATCGACGCCTTCCGCAGGCGCGCTTCGTTCGATCCCGCCCGCGGCTCTGTCCGGCCGTGGCTGTTCGGGATAGCGACCAGGCTGGTGGCGCAGCACCGCCGGGCGGAGGCACGCCGCTACCGGGCCCTAGCCCGCACCCCGGCGGAGCCGGACCCGGGCGGGCATGACGACCGGGTCGCGGCGCGGGTCAGCGCGCAAGCGCGCCGCGAGCCGCTGCTGCGCGCGCTCGCGGAGCTCAGCGACGACGACCGGGACGTGCTGCTGCTGATCGCCCTCGGCGGCCTGCGCTACGAGGAAGTCGCGGCGGCGCTGTCGATACCGCCCGGCACCGTTGCCTCCCGGCTCAGCCGGGCCCGGCGCAAGGTCCGCGGCGTGCTCGACGCGCCGCAAACCGGCCCGACCAGCCGGCCGAACGGTCACGGAGCCAGCCATGCCAGCCATTGACGACCTCGAAGTGATCCGTGAACTGCTGGCCGGGAAGCCGCCGTCCCAGGACGTGAGCGACCACGTCAAGAGCCGGCTGACCGCGGTCATCGCTGCGGCGGAACTGGCCCCGGATGCCGAGCAACCGGTGCACCGCGACTCCCGCTCGCATCGCACCGCTGCCGAGGCCGCGCGGCGCCGCAGGCGGCTGGCGTGGCGCTCAGCGGGCGGGGTAGCGGCGCTGGCCGCAGCCGCCGTGGCCGTGGTGGCCGTCGTGGCGCCCGTCGCACGCCGGGCCAACGTCGACACCACCGCGTACGTGGTGAGGCGGGTCGGCCATGCGCTCAGCGCGGCCGAACCCGGCGAGATCGCGCAGATGACCGTCACCACCCGCGGCGCGGCCATATACGGCGGCAAGGGCACCACGGCCACCGCCGAGGAATGGTCCAACGGCGACCAGTGGCGCCTGGTGACGTACTCGCCAGACGGGCGTCTCCTCTACGACGAGGGGTTCGGTACCTCGTCGCGCTACACCCTGGTCAGCTACCAGGCGCGGACGTGGGCACGCCAGCACGGACTGGGCCTCGGGCCCAGCGGGGTGTCGGTGCTGCCCGGTCCGCCCGGCTGCCAGCTGACGCCGGCCGCTGCCTCCCCGCTGCTGTTCGCGTACGGGCTGCCGGGCACCCGTTCCACGTCCAGTTCGCTGCCTTCGACCGTCGCCAGAGACCTGCGCACCGCGGTCTCCTGCGGAGCCCTGGTCGACGCGGGCGGACAGCGCGTGGACGGCACCGAGGCAATCGAGCTGAAGAGCCGCCCAGGCAGCCCGGTCTCGGAGACCGTCTGGGTCAGCCAGAGCACGTACCTGCCGGTGCGCGTTGTTGTCCGCTTGAGTTTCGGCAAGCTGACGGGCCGCGAGCAGGCGGCGGACTTCACGTGGCTACCGCCGACCGCGCAGAACCTGGCCAAGCTCACCGTGCCCATCCCCGCTGGCTTTCGCCACGTCCCCGTCTCCAGCGCGGTCCTGCCGATCCTGCAGCAGCTCCCGGCTCTGCCGACGATGCCCAAGGCGTGGCCCAACAAGGTGACCTGTCTGGGACCTGACGGCCCGACCTGCACGAAATAGTCAGGAGGCTACAAATGACAACGACGTACCGGCGATCTGGCGGGCTCGCGGTCCTCGCCGCTGCGGCTGCCATCGGGCTGGCCGCGTGCAGCGGCGGCTCCAGCGCCCCGCAGGTCGCGAGCCTGGGCAACAGTGCCGGGACATCGGCGAGCAGCGGCGGCGGCGGGAGTTCCGCGGCCACAGGGTCAGGCAATGCGACGCAGTTGCTGGACGAGTGGACTACCTGCATCCGCGGCCACGGCGATCCCAACCAGGCCGACCCGACCGTCGACTCGAACTCCGACATCGACATCACCATGGACAACGTCTCGACGACGCTGGCGGGCGAGGTCCACGGGGGCACGGGGCCGTGCAGCAACTACCTGAACGCGGCATCCGCCGCGTTGCGTGGCGGCCAGCCTGCCCCGCAGGCGCCGTCCATGGCCGTGCAGCTGAAATACGCCGAGTGCATGCGGGCCAACGGGGTCCCGGCATTCCCCGATCCCAATGGAAGCCAGGATCAAAGCCTTGGCAACGTGGACCCGAACAGCCCGACTTTCGAGAACGCCGACAAGGTGTGTTCCAAAAAGACCGGCGAAACGTACTACGCGCCCGGCACGGCACCGCCGGGAGTGATCACGGTGAGAAGCTGCAACCCACCTCCCGGCAAGCAGTGCCCGGCAGGCGGCCCCGGTGCCAACGCCGGCAGCGGTGGGTCCGGCGCCAATGGCTGAGTTCTCGCCCAGCCGCCTGTTCTCCGCCAAACGGCGGGCTTTGGTCATCGGCGCCGTCGTCCTGGCCGGCGGGGCCGTGGGCGGCGGGGTCGCGCTGGCGTCCAGCAGCCGCAGTCTCGTCCCGGCCTCATCGCCGGGCGGCCCGGCGGCGACCGCCACGGTGGTGCGGACCACCCTCATCAAAACGGTGCAGGTCGGCGGGTCTGTCGGCTACAACGGCTCCTATACCGTCGCGGCGCCGTCGGGGGCGAGCACGTCGACGATCGCCCAGGACCAGCAGGCGGTGGCCGCGGATGACCAGGCGCTGTCCGCGGATGAGCAGGCGGAGTCCGATGCGTCCGCGTCCAGCGATCAGGCGGTCGCCGCGGCTCAGGCGAACGTCGGCACCGACCAGGCCGCGCTCGCCGCGGATCAGGCGGCGGAGGCAAGGGCGTGCGCAGGGTCGGGGGCTTCGTCGTCGGCGTGCACCGGCGACGAGCAGAAGGTCAGCGCCGACCAGGCCGCGCTGACCCAGGCCAGGCAGCAGCTGGCCGCGGCGCAGGCGGCCGCTAAGACCGATGACGACCAGGCCCAGGCCAAGGTCGGAGCCGACCAGGTCAAGCTGCGCGGTGACCAGGCCACCCTCACCTCGGACCAGGCCACCGCGATGAACCCGGGCACGACCTACACCTGGCTGCCGCAGGTGGGCCAGGTCATCAGGCAGGATCAGCGGGCCTATGCGGTCAGCGGCGAGCCGGTGCCGCTGCTGTACGGCTCGGTCCCCGCCTACCGGGCGTTCTACGCGGGCATGCCCGACGGCCGCGACGTGGGTGAGCTGACCCGTGACCTGATCGCCCTTGGCTACGGCGACGGCCTGGCCCGGAGCGATCACTACTCGCCGGCGGCCGCCGCGGCGGTAGAGCGCTGGCAGAAGGCGCGGGGCCTGCCGGTGACCGGGGAGATTCTGCTGGGTGAGGTGGTGTTCGAGCCGGGCCCGATCCGGGTTACCTCGGTCACGCCGTCGGTCGGCGCGTCCATCGCCGGCGGGGGAGGCGGGAGCGGCAGCAGCGGCGGAGGCGGCGGCGCGGGCGGGGGCGGGACCGTGCTGACGGCCACCGGCACCACCCCCGTCGTGACCGTCGATTTGGGTGTTTCCCAGGAATACCTGGTCAAGCCCGGTGACGCGGTGTCGGTCGTGATGCCGGACGGCACCACGACCGTGGGCGGGCACGTCGAGACGGTCGGCACGGTGGCCACCTGCCCGGGAGGCAGCGGCACCGGCACCGGCGGCGGGAGCAGCGGGAACGGCTCGGCTGGCCAGTCGCCGTGTTCGTCGGCCGGCAGCAACGGCAGCGCCGGCAGCAACTCCTCGCCGACCGTGACCGTCACGATCACCCTGGACGCGACCCCGCCGGGCGCATCGCTGGATCAGGCTCCGGTCAACGTCAACATCACCACGCAGACCGTCTCCAACGTGCTCGCGGTGCCGGTGAACGCGCTGCTGGCCCTGCAGGGCGGAGGGTTCGGCGTGGACGTGGTGACCAGCAGCGGCAACGGCCGCCTGGTCGGCGTCACCACCGGCCTGTACAGCAACACCATGGTCCAGGTCAGCGGGCCCGGGATCAGCGCTGGGACCCGGGTGGAGGTGTCATCGTCATGACCCAGACGCTCGCGTTCCCGTCCCGGCCGGCCGCGCCGTCGGCGCCGGTCCTGGAACTGGCGGGGGTCGTGAAGGAGTATCCCGGCGATCCGCCGGTGGTGGCCCTGGGCGGGGTGGATCTGCAGATCGGCGAGGGGGAACTGGCCGCGATCGTGGGCCCGTCCGGATCGGGCAAGAGCACGCTGCTGCACGTGATGGGCACGCTGGAGCGGCCGACGCGTGGCGTGGTCCGCATCGCCGGTGAGGACACCTCGGTCATGTCGGATAAGCAGCTGTCGGGGTTGCGGGCCCGGCGGCTGGGGTTTGTGTTCCAGCAGTTCTTCCTGCTGGATGGCCTGTCCGTGCTGGACAACGTCGCCGGTGGCCTGCTGTACCGGGGCGGGCGGGCCGCCGACCGGCGCCGGCTGGCCGCCGAAGCCGCCGAGATGGTCGGGCTGGGTCACCGGTTGCGGCACCGGCCCAACCAGCTGTCCGGCGGTGAGCAGCAGCGCGCCGCGATCGCCCGGGCACTGGTCGGGCGGCCCGCCCTGGTCATGGCCGACGAGCCGACCGGCAACCTGGACACCGCGACCGGCGGGTCGATCCTGGACCTGCTGCGTGGGCTGCATCAGGGCGGCACCACGATCGTGGTCATCACCCACGACCCCGGTGTGGCCGCGGCCACCGACCGGCGCATCGAGATCCGTGACGGGATGATCATCAGTGATACGCGCGCGGGTTCGTGACCCCGGCGCCTCCCGGCTGACCGCCGCGGATCTGCTGCGCGTCGGCAGCCTGGGGCTGCGCAGCCGGCGCGTGCGTGCCGCGCTGTCGGCGCTGGGCATCAGCATCGGCATCGCCGCCATCAGCGGCGTGCTCGGCATCGCCCAGACGTCCAAGGCCAGCCTGCTCGCCGAGCTCGGCCAGCTTGGCAACCTGCTGACCGTTCAGTCCGGCAGCACCGCGTCTGGAGCTCAGACCGAGCTGCCCACTACCGCCGAGGGAATGGTCTCACGCATCGGCCCGGTTACCGGCGTGGCCGAGATCGCCAGCCTGTCCAGCGTCTACGTGTACCGCACCCCGTTCATTCCCCTCATCGACACCAGCGGTATCGCGCTGACCGCGGCGAGTCCCTCCCTGCCCGCCACCGTGGGCGCCGGTGTTGCCTACGGCAGGTTCCTGAACGCGGCCACCGCCCGCTACCCCGCGGTCGTCCTCGGCGACGAGGCCGCCAGCCTGCTTGGGATCTACAACCTGGCTCAGCCGACCCAGGTATGGATCGGCGGGCACTACTTCACCGTGGTCGGGATCCTCCGCCCCGTGCCGGGTCCCGTGGAACAGCAAACCCAGATGGACAGCATGGCGTTCGTCGGCTTTCCCGTCGCCGCGCAGTACTTCAGCTTCGATGGTCATCCCACCGGCCTGTACGTGCGCGCCGTCTTCAGCCAGGTGGCCGCCGTCGCAGCGGTGCTGCCCGACACCGTCGACCCGGCCAGCCCTTCGGCCGCGCTGGTCACCGACGAGGCGGGCGTTCTCGAGGCCGAGGTGGCCACCAAGGGCGCTTACAACGGCCTGTTCCTCGGCCTGGGCGCCGTCGCCCTGCTCGTCGGCGGCGTCGGCATCGCGAACGTCATGGTCATCTCGGTCCTCGAACGCCGCTCCGAGATCGGCCTGCGCCGCGCCCTGGGCGCGACCCGCCGCCACGTCGCCGAGCAATTTCTCGCCGAGGCCCTGCTCCTGTCGGCTCTCGGAGGCCTCGCCGGCACCGTCATCGGGATAGCCGCCACCGCCGCGTACGCCTACACCCAGCACTCGCAGATGCTGATTCCGCCCCAGGCCCTGTACGGCGGAACCGGCGCCGCCCTCGCCATCGGCGCCATCGCCGGCCTGTACCCCGCGATGCGAGCCGCCCGGCTCTCGCCCACGGCAGCATTGCGCACCGCATGACGTGGCCGAAGAGGCCTGAACGCCAGGGGTCAGCGGCTGGCGAAGCCGGTGACCAGTGCGGGCGCCAGGGCCAGCAGGACCGTCACGGCCGCCAGCGTCAGGCCGTAGCGGGCACGGAGGGCGGGGCCGGGATCATCGACGAGGCGTTGCAGCCGGGCCGTGACCGCGCACGCGGAGGCGCTAAGGGCGTGCCAGGTACTGGAGCGCGACCGCCGCTGCGGCCAGCGCGCTCGCCATCGCGGTCAGCCAGGCCGCCAGCCCGAGCCGGGCGCTGATGCCGCCCGCGGTGAGACGGCCGAGCAGCGCCGGCGTCCAGCAGGCAACGGCCACGGCGTAGCCGAACAGCAGCGCCGGCGTGGTCACTGCGTCCGCCGTTCGGCCAGGCGGCGCACCACCGCGCGCAGCATCTCGGATTCCTCGCCGCCCATCTGGGTGGGCCAGGCTAACGTCCCGGCCGCGCTTCCACGGCCCTGCCCACCCCGATGCAACATCTGGCGCTTCTGGAGAGTCAGGGTTGCAGAGGGGAGGACGCCCGTGCCGTACAACGATCCTGGCGACTCGGATTTCGCGGAGTTTGTCGCCCAGTCACTGCCAGCGCTGCTGCGGTTCGGGCATGTTCTGACGGGAAACCCGCAAGAGGCCGAGGAACTGGTCCAGGAAGCCTTGGCGAAGTCGCTGCGCCGGTGGCGCCGGGCAAGGGTTGCCGATCCCGTCGCCTACGTGCGCAGGGTCATGGTCAACACGCACTTGTCACAGTGGCGGCGGTGGAGCGCCCGGATTCAGCTCGGGGATGTGCCGGAACCTGTTTCGGACGATGCCGGGCTGCAGCGGAGCGAGGAGTGGGATGCGCTCCGGCGGGCGCTGGCACTGCTGCCCGCGCGGCAGCGGGCGGTTTTGGTGCTGCGCTACTTCGAGGATCTGCCTGACCCGGCGATCGCCGGGCTGCTGGCGTGCCGGCTTGGCACAGTGCGCAGTCTGGCGTCCCGGGGCCTGGCGGCCCTGCGGCCGCTTATGGCGGCGGGGATGGCGGAGACGGCGCTGGGAGATGATGCACGTGCAGATTGACGACAACGCGGCGAACAGGCTGCGCGAGCTGTTCCGCGATCCGAGATGGTCGCTGCCGTCATGGCCGGATGCGGATGCCCGGGTCCGGAACGCAGCACGGCGACAGCGCCTCAGGATCAGCGGTGTTGCCGCTGTCGCAGGAATTGCCGCCATCACCGCCATCGCCGCCGTGATTGTTCTCACGTGGCCGCGAGTCTCTTCTCCCAGGACATTCCACGCCGACGCCACAGTCCTGCTCACCTGTCATGATTCGGCGGGACAGCAGGGGCAAGACGGCCCTCCCGCCCGCCTCGTCAACGGGGTCGACGGCTTCATCGGGGACCCCAACGCGTATGACACCCTGCCGGTGCAGCATCTAAACGGATACCGCTATCTGGCCTGGAAGACCGCCCTCTCCGTGGCTCCGGACGCCGGTTATAGGACCGTCAGCGTGGTTACTCCGACGTCGGCCCGCCTGAGCTACGGCTCAAGCATCTCGAAGGCGTCCCGCAGTGTGCGCCTGCCCGCCTGCGGTCGCCGTTTCGCCCTCTACGTCGGAGGCATCCTGGTACGGCATGCCGCCTGCGTCACCATCGCCGTCACCGGGCCCAACGGGGAATCGGCCACCGTCAGCGTCCCCGTCCTTCGGTCTTGCCCCCGGCATGGGCGGTAATGGGCCCGCCGGATCGCAGAACGTGACCTCGGGGTAGAGCGGCGACGGCTGGTCCAGCAGGGTTTGCGGGCTGCCGCGCAGGTGGTGGTCGAAGAAGGCCCGGACGTAGGCGCGGGTGATGTCCATGGACCGCTCTCCGGAAAGCTCGGCATCGATGTCGAAGCCGATCTGGCCGGCCACGAGCGCGAGGTCGGTGAAGGATGCGTGCACGGCACCGGCCACCACGAGCCACCGCCTCCAGCCGGTCATGAGCTCCCAGTCATGCTCCCAGGTGCTCACGGCGCCAGGTTTCTGGCGACGCTGCGAGCCGGTCACGGCGTCCCTGCTTCGCGGGGTGTAGTTGGCTTGCTTGCCCAGGAACAGAAATGGCCGGCAAAGGCCGTGGCCGGGGATCGACGCGGTGGTGGCGCCGTCCATGTCGATGCCGGCGCGGATGCGCGAGTCGGCGAGCATGGTCGTGATGGCGGCGGCGCCGCCGATGGAGTGGCCGGCCATCGCCATCCGGGACGGGTTGATCAGCTCGCCGCCCGGCCATGCGGGGTGCGCGCCGGTCAGCTGGCCGAGGACGAAGCCGACGTCGGCGGCCCGGCCTGCCACGACCTTCTCCTGCCTGCCCGGCCGGGGTGCTTCGCGGGCCAGGCACGTGGCTATCCGCCCGTCGGGAAAGGCCGTGGCGACGCTCTCATAGGTGTGGTCAACGCCGGCGACGACGTAGCCGTGGCTGGCCAGGTCCTCGGCAAGGCCGGTGAGGACGCTGCGGGGATGGATGAAGCCCGGCGAGAGCACGATGAAGGGGTGGCTGCGCGGATGCCCGGACGGCGGGGCGTCGCTGACCGCATTGGTCCGGACCGTGCTCAGCGCGCCGGGCGGCACGCTCGTGACGCCCGCGTGGGCCAGCAGAAGCTCGGACTGCGCTGGCGTCATGTACGAGGCTCGCGGTCCGCCGCCCGGCGTCGCCGGATACCACAGCGACACCATCAGCTCTCGTGTGGCCACCCCCGCGGCCCAAGGATCGGGACGGGAGGCGTCCGTCAGGTGCAAGGACGTGGTGCCGACCGGGGACGGACCGGTCGGCGCAGGCAGGTGCAGCGCGGGCCCCTGCCCGGCCGGCGGGTCACCGGCGCCTGCGGATGTTCCCATGCCACCCATCATCACCGGCCGGGCCTGGTGCCCGGACCCGGACGGGCGGGCGGCTCACCCTGGCGTACCGGGCGACGGCTTGCCGCGCCCGCCGGCAGCTACGCGAGGCCGAGGAAGCGGGCGAAGTTGTCGCCGAGCAGGCCGTCGAGCTTGTGCTGCGGGAACGGGTCGAGGCCGAGCGGGCCGGCTTCCTCGTTGACCGTGTGCACCTTCTGGGCCAGCGCGACCGGGTCGTACAGAAAGCCCGGGTAGTCGGTGCCGAAGAACAGCTTCTCCAGCGGGACGAACATCGGCTCGCACCGGTGCAGCAGCAGGAACAGGTCCCGCCTAGTGATGCTGGCCAGCAGGTACGACAGCTCGCCGTAGAAGTTCGGGTGCTTGGTCAGCAGGAACAGCGCCTCGTCGACCCACGGGTGCCCGCAGTGCGCGACGATCACCCGCAGCTCGCGGAAGCACCGCCCGATGTCGTCGAGCAGCGCGGGCCTGCCGAGCTCGAGCGACGCGTCGATCCGGGTCGAGCCCGCCTGGTGGATCATCACCGGGATGCCCAGCTCGCCCGCGGCCTCGTACACCGGGAATGCCAGGTCACGGTCGGCGGGGGACCAGTGCTGGTACATCGGGTACAGCTTGACCCCGGATAGGCCGAGTTCCACAACGGCCCTGCGCAGCTCCGCCACGGCCGCCGGCACGCCGCGGAACGCCGGATTGACCGACGCGAAGCCGATGAACCGGTCCGGCGCGGCCCGGACCGCGGCGGCCACGTAGTCGTTGCACCGCTCCGGGTCCGGCGGCCCGGGCACGCCCAGCGAGCCGCCGGTGTCCACGGTGCCGATCAGCCGCCCGTCCAGGTACTGCGGCGACACCGCCAGCACCACGATCTTGTCGAACCCGGGGTGGTCGCGAAGCGACTCGGCTGGGCCGATCAGCGGCCAGCCGCGGCCAGAGTACCCGCTGGCCTCCCACTCGTCGTCGGTCGGCATCCGGTGCGAGGGCAGCACGCCCATGCTCCGGAAGATGCACAGCGAGCCCTCGCGGCCGTACGCCGCGGTGAACTCCGGGTCGGCCGCCAGGCTCAGGATGTGGCTGTGCGCGTCAATCAGCACTGTGCGTCCCCGCGTCCTCGCCTGCGCTCCCGCCCGCCCGCCGCGCGTTGTAGACGTGCGCCGGCTCGACCGGCGCGTCGTGCCAGGGCTGGTACAGCGGCGCCAGGTACGGCTCGACCAGGGAGCCGAGCTCCGCCCAGCGGCGGACCTCGGCCGGCGGCTGGTAGACCCGGTCCCGCACCGCCGCCGCGAACCGGTCCCGCACCTGGTCCTCGTCCACGATCGTGACCAGCCCGTTCTCCATCAGCACCCGGCCGTGTCCCAGCACGAGGTCGATGTCGCTCGCGTCCGTCCGGTCAACGACGACGTCCAGGAACGGTTCGCCGTCGTATCGGCCCGGCGGGAACAGGATCCGGTCCTTGCGCACGACAAGCACGTCGGCCCACTTGCCTGGCTCCAGGCTGCCCAGCCTGGCCTCGGCGCCGATCGCACGGGCGCCGTTGCCTGCCGCCGCCCGCAGCAGCGCCTCGCTGTCCAGCCGGCCCTCGCCGAACACCCGCGGCAGCCGCTGCAGGTAGCTGGCCAGCCGCAGCTCCTGAAAGAAGTCCTCCCGGTCGGACAGCGAGATCCCGTCGGTGCCGAAGCCGACCCGGCCGCCCGCGGCCATGATGTCGCGGACCCGGCAGATCCCGGACGCCAGCCGCAGGTTCGAGCCGGGGTCGCAGGACGCGACCGCGCCGCTGTCGGCAAATACGCTCAGCTCGTCGTCGGTGACCCAGACGAAGTGCTCGAGCACCGTCCGCGGCCCGAGCACGCCCAGGTCGGCCAGCCGCCGGACCGCGGGCTTGCCGTAGCGCTGCAGGCTGAACATCATCTCGGAACGGGTCTCCAGCGCGTGTGTGATCAGCGACGTGCCGTGGTCGTCGGCGGCCCGCTGGCAGCGCTGGTACAGCTCGTCGGAGCAGGCGGGCGTCCAGTCCGGCGCGGTGACGATCTGGATCCGGTCGTCCCGGCCGTGCCAGGCGGCGGAGAGGACTTCAAACGCAGTCATCACGTCGTCCACCGGCCACGCGTAGCCCATCGGCGACGCCCGGACCTCGGCCGCGAGGTCCGCCGGGAGCTGGGCGAGAAACGTCTCGTCCGCCTGGTGCGCGTAAATGTTCTGATCCCGGCTGACCAGGCCGAACGCGGTCCGCATCCCGGAGTCGGCGTACGCCTGCAGCGCCGGGACGCAGCCGAAGTGCTCCATCCCGGTGCGGCCGTAGTACATGTCCACGGTGCCGGTCTGGCCGCCCTTGATCGCGGTGATCAGGCCCCACAGGATCCCGTAGTAGAGGTCCTCCTCGCCGATGGGGCCCACGGCGCCCTGGATGTAAACGTTGGCCTTCTCGAAGATGTGCTGGTAGAGCCCGGGCCCGATCGCGAGCTCGGAGTGGTAGTGGCAGTTCACGAAGCCGGGCATCACGAAGTGGCCCGCCGACCCGAGCACCCGGTCGAACGGGCCCCGGGCCGCGAGCACATCGCGCGGCCCGACGTCGGTGATCTGCGCGCCCTCGACGATCAGCGCCCCATCCGGGATCAGTGTCGCCGGGCCGAGCGCAATAAGGGGATCACCTTGAACGAGATAGCGTGCCACCCGATGCCCCGATCAGCCGGTCAGCGTCCGGGGACAACCATCTTGTCGAGCACCCGCCGGAACGCCTCGTTCGCCTTCTGCAGCACAGTGGGCTCGTCGACCGTGGTCAGCCTGCGGCCCTCCATGACGACCTTGCCGTCGATGATCGTGGTGTCCACGCAGCTTCCGTTGGCCGCGAACACCAGGTGCGAGAACAGGTGGTCGGCGTTGTCCGGCATCAGCGGGGTGAACATCTGGCTCTGCAGGTCGACCAGGATCACGTCGGCCTTGTGCCCGGCGGTGAGCTGCCCGGTCTCGTGGCCCAGCGCGGCCGAGCCGTTCCTGGTGGCCATCCGGACCACGTCGGGGGCCTGCTGCAGGCTGGCGTCGACCCGGGTGGCGCGGTGCATCAGCGAGGCGAACTTCATCACCTCGAACAGGTCGCGGCTGTTGTTGCACTCGGCGGCGTCGTGGCCGAGGCCCACGTTCAGGCCGGCGTTCAGCATCTCCGGCAGCCGGGCCACGCCGTTGCCCAGCTTCGCGTTGGACGAGGGGTTATGCGAGATCTGGGTGCCGGTCTCCCGCATCAGCGCGATCTCGGTGTCGGACAGCCAGACGCAGTGCGCGGCGATCGTGTTGCGGCCGAGGATGCCGCAGTCGTAGGCCACCTCGGTGGGCCGCCGGCCGAACCGCTGCTTGGAGTTCTCCACCTCGGTGAGCGACTCGTTCAGGTGGATATGGATCCCGGTGCCCAGGTCGTCGGCCATGGCCCGGGTGTCACGCAGCAGCCCCTCCGAGGCCAGCGGCAGCCACTCGATGCCGATGTAGACCTCGATCCGGCCGTTGGCCTTGCCGTGGTTGGCCCGGTAGGCGCGCTCGTTGTCGGCCAGGGTGTCCAGGTCGTGCTCGTCGTCGGCGATGTCGTTGGACAGCACCGCGCGGATCCCGACCTCCTCGGCCGCGGCGGCCAGCGCGTCCAGGCGGCGGTACATGTCGTTGACGGTGGTGACGCCGCACCGGATCGACTCGGTGTAGCTGGCCAGCGCGGCCCAGTACGCGGCGTCGTCATCCAGCGCCCTGATGATCGGGTACCAGCAGGTGTCCAGGTACTCCCACAGCGGCAGGTGGTCGCTCCAGCCCTTGCCGAGCGCGGTGTGGTAGTGCAGGTCGACCAGGCCGGGCAGCACCGCCTTGCTGGCGGCGTCGATGACCGTGACCTGGCCGTCCGCGGCATGCCGCGCGGCCACCTCGTCGGCCGGGCCGACGTCGGCGATGCGGTCGCCGTCCAGCAGCACCGAGCCGCCGAAGTGCACGTCGCCGGCGTCGTTCATGGTGACGACGGTGCCGTTCTTGATCAGGGTCTTGCCCGCCATCGGTGGCTCCGTTCAGCTCGGGATGAGGACCTGGCGGCCGAGCACGCTGCGGCTGCGCAGGGCGGACAGGGCGTCGGCGATGCCGTTCAGCGGGTAGCTGCCGGCCAGCGGGACGGTCATGTCGCCCCGGGCCGCCATCGCGATCGCGTCGTTCAGGTCGGTCCTGGTCGCCGCGACCGTGGACACCAGGCTGGTCTCGGACAGGATGAACTCGATCGGGTGGATGGACAGCGACTGGTCGGTGTAGCCGGTGCTGACGAACCGGCCACGGGGGGCCAGCGAGCGGATTCCCGCTGTCATCGTGTCGGTGGTGCCGACCAGCTCGAAGAACACGTCGGCGCCGCGGCCGCCGGCCCGCGACCTGACAGCGTCGGGCAGCGTCGCGTAGCCGTCGCCGCGCGGCAGCACGATCACGTCGGCGGCCCCGTGCTTGGTTGCCAGCTCTGCCTTGTCGTCGGCGTCGGCGACCGCGATCACCACGGCCCCGGCCTTGGCGGCCGCCTGGACCACCAGGATGCCGACGCCGCCGATTCCGTTCACCACAGCGGTCTGGCCCGATTCCAGCCGGGACATCCGGGTCGCGTGCACCGCGGTCATGCCCGCGCAGGTCAGCACCGCGGCGGTGGCGAAGTCCACCGCATCGGGCAGCACGGCCAGGTTCCGCTCCGGCGCCAGCAGGTACTCGGCGTCACCGCCGTCGCGGTTGAAGCCGAGCTGACCAGGCTCCACCGTGCACAGGTTCTGCCGGCCGAGCAGGCACTGCTCGCAGGCGCCGCAGAACAGCTTGTTGAAGACCGCGACCCTGGTGCCTGGCGCGAGCGCCACCCCTGGGCCCGCCTCCTCGACCACGCCGGCCGCCTCGTGGCCGAGCGTCATCGGGTAGGCGTCCGGCTTGATCATCCCGTCCACGATGTGCAGATCGGTGCCGCAGACACCGGCCGCGTGCACCCGGACCAGGGCCTGTCCCTGGCCGGGACGCGGCGTGTCGACGTCGTTGCCGCGCACGGTGAGGTCCTCCAGGACCTGGATCGCTCGCATCGGTCCCTGCCTTTCTTGGCGGATGTGGTCAGCGCGTCGCGCCGTCAGGATGAACTGCGGCGGGTATCGCTCAAAGCGGTGTAATCAGGGCCAGGCTGGGCTCCGGCCGGGCCGTCGAGGCCTGGGAAGCGAGCGGATTCATCCGCCCGAGCAGTCATGTCAGCGGACTCGCCCGCCCGAGCAGTCATGTCCCAGAATTCGCCTTCGTAGCGGATCGAGATGCTGAACACCGCCGACAGTCGCGACCACTGCGCGGCGTCGGCGGGGTCAGCCAGCCGGTCGAGCAGGCCGGTCGTCTCCGCCACCAGCGCGTCGTACTCGGCGTTGCCGAACATGCGGATCCAGTCCGCGTACACCGGGTCGTCCGGCAACACCGCCATCAGCGGCTGGGCGATCTCGCCGTAGCTCCACTGGCATGGCAGCAGCGCGGCGAGCCCCTCGGCGCAGCTGCCGGCCTCGCAGACGTGCAGCAGGTGGCGGGTGTAGCCGTAGGTGACGGGGTGCAGCTCGGCCAGTCCCGGGAGCCGACCGGCCGACCCGCCGAGCCGCTGCAGAAACGCCAGGTTCGCCGGGATCTCGGTGGCCACGATCTGGCGCAGGAACCTCGACAGCACATCCAGGCCCTCCCGATCCGGCGCCTTCGCCGCGGCCAGCGCGATCGCGCGGGCGTAGTCCTCCAGGTAGCGGATGTTCTGCTCGAAGTAGCCGCGGAACGTCTCGTGCGGCAGTGTCCCAGCCGCGATCGCGCGGACCGTCGGGTGGCTCACCGCGGCCGCCCAAGTGTCACGCCCGGCGGCCCGCAGCGCCACCGATGCGGCTGGGGGCGCTGACGCACCGGTCCATCGCGCGGCCGGCCGGGACGCGGACGGCCGGGGCGACCTGAGCGGCCCGGACGCCGACGAGGTCACCGAGCCGTGTCCAGTGCCGGGAGCGCGCGCAACTGGTCATCGCGCACGCTGCGGATGTGGTCCCGCATGAACCGCGAGGCAGTCTCCGGGTCGCGCCGCTCGATCGCCTCATAGATCTGCGCGTGCTCGCGGACCGACGCGTCGATCCGGCCGGGGATCTCGGTGGTCAGCCGGCCGATCCTGGCCAGGTGGG
This sequence comes from uncultured Actinomycetota bacterium, assembly GCA_963778075.1. Classification (GTDB taxonomy): domain Bacteria; phylum Actinomycetota; class Actinomycetes; order Streptosporangiales; family Streptosporangiaceae; genus JASHPR01. The sequence goes on from CAVZTJ010000006.1 coordinate 75,261, forward strand.
CGGCCAGGTTGTCGAGGATGGCCCGGATCCGCCGGTTCGTGACCTCCTCGTACAGCACGGTGTCGAACTCGGAGATCAGCTGAACCAGCTCGGTCGCGCCACCCGCGCTCCCGCTCCCGCCCGCAGGCCCGCCCCGCCCGCGCCCGCAGGCCCGCCCGCGCCCGCACTCCCGCCCCCACCAGCACCACCCTGCGCGTTCAGGCGCACGCACTCGCTCGCGATCCGGCCGAGGTCGGCCAGGCCCTTCTCGCTCATCGACTCGGCGGCGGCCCGGGCCGCCGCCACCTCGATGATCTCGCGGAGCTCGTAGATCTCCTGCAGGTCGCGGGCGGTGTAGTCGGTGACGGTGGCGCTGCGGAACGAGTTCAGCGTCACCAGGCCGTCCTGCTCGAGGCGGCCGAGCGCCTCCCGGACCGGGGTCTTGCTGACGGACAGGCCCTGGGCGATCTCGGCCTCGCGCAGCGGCGCGCCGGGCGGGATCCGGAGCTCCACGATCGCCGCCTTGAGCTGCTCGTAGACGGCATCGGTCATCGTCCGGCGCCCGGAAAGCGCGCCGAACATCGAAGGGACGGCAGCCTCGCTGGGGCTGGGACTGCCGGTGGCGGGGCGGGTCATTTCTGCCTTCCGGCGGGTTTGGGCATGGTTTTCATGACGTCGGCAAAGGCGCGGACGGTGGCCATCCGGTCGGTGCCGAGCGGGAACACGTGCACCGAGTCGACTCCGGCGTCAAGCACGCTGCGGATCCGGTCCGCGGCTTCCTGCGCGTCCCCGGCCAGGGCCATCTGCCGGACGAAGCTGTCCGGCAGCAGCCCGGCGGCCGCTTCTGCCTCCTGGAACTCGCCGCCCGCGTAGCTGGCCCGGACCGCATCGACGGTGGCGGCGTCCAGCCCGGCCAGGCGGCACAGGTGCGGCGCGGTCTGCGGGAACCAGGCGGCGATCGACCGGCCCGCGGCCAGCGCGGCGGGGCCGTCGTCGCTGATCGTGCCGTAAGCGAACAGCGCGACGTGTGGCCGGGGGCGGCCGCCGGCCGCGGCGCCGCGGTCGATGTGTTCCAGTGCCCAGGCGATCGCGTCCGGAGAAAGGCCGACGAGCAGGATCACGCCGTCGGCCAGGCCGCCCGCCAGTTCCAGGGTCCGCGGCCCGCTGGCCGAGACGAAGATCGGCAGGTCCGGCCTGGCGGCGAACCTGAGCTTGGCGTGATCGAGACTGAAGCCCGGGGCGATGACCGTGACCTCGTCGCCGGTCCACAGGGCGCGGATCGCCTCGATAGCGTCCGCGAGTTCCGGGGGCCCGCAGGGCTTGCGGCCGAGGGCGAGCAGCGGGCGGTCGCCGACGCCGATCCCGAGGATCGCCCGGCCCGCCGACACGTCGTCGAGCGTGGCAGCGGCGACCGCGGTGATCGCCGGATGCCTGGTCACCGGGTTGGTCACGGCGGTGCCGAGCCGGAGCCTGGAGCTGTTGCTCGCCGCCAGGGTCAGGTACACCCAGCTGTTGCGGGCGTGCAGGGAGGAGTCGGTGAGCCAGAGATGACCGAAGCCAAGCGACTCGATCTCGCGGACCACGTCCACGAAGGCGGCAGGCGGGTCGACCCCCTGAAGGGCGACACCGTAGTCAGGCGTGCTCATGGGCTACCTCCTCCCGGCGGGTAATCGTATCGGCGGCCCATCGCAGGCGGTGGGCGGCGCCGGGCTGGCATCGGCGAGCGGTGGGCTCGCGTCGGCGGGTGGCGCCGGCGACACCACTGGTCGCGCCGCCGCGCGCGCCGGGCGCCCCCGGGGGCAGCGCCCGGCGCGAGCGCATCGAGGGTGGCTACCACGGTGCTGGCCCGGCGAACGTGCCGCTCACCGGCGATCCAGCGTTGTGGGATCCCGGCCTCGATCGCGGCTACCACGCCGCCGAGCGCGTCGATCTCGGCCAGCAGCGCACTCGCCCTGGCCTCGATCTCGTCGGCCAGCGGCTCGACGCAGCACGAGCCGGCGGCCCCGGTCCCGGTGTGCGGCGGGCGATGGGCGGCCGGGGCGGGGCCTGGGCTGCTGGGTGGGCGATGGGCGGCCGGGGCGGTGCCTGGGCTGCTGGAAAAGAACCGCAGCCGCGCCGCCGCTGGCGACGTGGCGCCGAGCCGCTCGGTAGCCACCGGTCCCGGGGGCGGGCTCACGGCAGCACCCCCTCGGCCATGACCACCCGGCCGTCGAGTTCCAGCACAGCGTCCCGCATCACGCAGTCCAGGTGCGCGATCGCGTTCACCCGGCCGCCGTAGGCGATCGAGTTACCCAGCGCGATGTGCGCGGAGCCGCGGGACGACTCGGTTTCCATCGGCACCGAGCACACCGTCCCGTTGGGGTTGAACCCCATCGACACCTCGGCGATGTTCGCCATCCGGTCGTCCGCACATCGTTCCAGCATCGACTCCAGGCGTCCTCGCGCGGCGCCCTCGATGCCGGTCAGCATGCCTTCGGCCACGTGCAGCACCACCGGCTCGTCCAGCGGGCCCTGGCCCATGAACAGCAGGTCGGCGTCGATCACGACCACCCCGGTCGCGGTTCCCTCGACCGGCGCGGTGCCCGCCTCGACGTCGGGCGGCGCCATGTAGGCGCCGGGCGCGCGGGCCATGCCGTGCAGCACCCGGCCCGGCCGGTCCTCGACCGACCCGCGCAGGTCGGTTCCGGCCCGCGAGGTGAGCCGGAACTCACTCGCCCGGTCCCACGCGGCGCCGACGTTCTCGGCGTCGATCCGCAGCCGCTCGAAATCCACGGCCAGCGGGCCGCCGGGCCGGAACGTGTCAAGCCGGACTCCCGGCATGGCGAGATACCGTGCGCCACGGTCGGTCGCGGCCCGCCTGGCCGCCGACGACCCGATGAACAAGCTGGTCAGCTCGATGGTCGCGGCGGCGTGCAGCATCATCGCGGCCACGGCGCCCGGTGGCTCGGCGCCCGGCAACCTCGGGTTCGGCATCCGGGCGACCAGCGGGATGGCGTCACGTTCCAGAATCCCGTTGGACAGGCCGGACACGACGTCAGGATCCGTCCCCTCGTCCGCGAGCAGGACGATCTCCTCGCCAGCGCCCACGGCGAGGCACTGGTCGAGGACGTTGTCGAACGCGGTCATCGGTCCTGGGCGAGGGCAAGCGCGGTGAACACCGCGTACGCCCTCGTCGCCTCGTGGATGTCGGCGATCGCCAGGTGCTCGTCGGGGCAGTACACCGGCGGCCCGCCGGGGCCGAAGATCACCGTGGGCACCTTGGCGCCGAAGCTCGCGGTGTCGCCGAGCCAGTTCTCGGTGACCAGCTCCGGCTCGCCGCCGCGGACCAGGCCGACGGCACGGCGCATCAGCCGGACAACCTCGTCGCCGGGCCTGGCCAGGTACCCGGGCTTGACGTCGGCGAGCTCGACCTGCGCGGCCACTCGGGGGTCGGCCGCGGAAGCCTCAGCGATGCACCGGTCGATCTCGGTCCTGACCTGCTCCACCGTGACGCCCGGCTGCGGCCGGGTGTCCACCCGGATCACGCACTCGTCCGGGATCATCGACGGACCGCCGGGCGACAGACCTCCGTAGATCCGTCCCGGCACCACGTAGGTCTCCGGCCCGAACAGCTCCCGGATGTCGGCGGCCAGGTCGGGCTCGTACCGGGAAGCGTCGAGCGCCAGCACCACGTGGGCGGCCAGCGTGTTCGCGTTCACGGCCAGGTGCTTGTGGCAGGTGTGCGCGGACTTGCCGAGCACGGTCACGTCGAAGTAGTACCGGCCGCGGTGGCCGAGGCAGACCTGGTTGTCGGTCAGCTCGCCGAGCACGCACAGATCCGCCGGGTGCGAGTCGAAGTACGCGATCGCGCCGGACTGGTCGCCCATGTGATCGGCGACGGCGGACATCGCCGCGGCGCCGGCCAGCGGCACCCCGCTGCGCGCCAGCGCCTCGATCGCCACGATCTCGCAGGCCAGCGCCGCCTTCATGTCCATGATCCCGTGCCCGTACACGGCGTCGCCGACGATCGCGCCGGAGAACGGCCCGGCGGTGGCCCAGCCGTGCGAGACCGGCTTGGTGTCCAGATGGCCGGTGAGAGCCACGCGACGGCCCGGGCCGAACGACACCTCGCCGGTCGCGTTCGGCCGGCCCGGCAGCACTGGCTGGAGATCGACCGCCTCGAACCCGGCTTCCTTCATCACGTCGGCCAGGAACTTGGCGAGCGGCCCTTCCTCACCGAGGACGCTGGGGATCCGGCAGACCTCCTGCGACAGCGCCGTGGCGCGGTCGGTGTCCAAATGCTCCAGCACCCGGTCGGCTAGCTCACGGTCGTCCATAATCTGGGCGGCTCCCGGTTGGTTGAGGTCGCTGTCGTCATGCGCCGCGGCCGCCGGCCGCGAGCGCGGGCTCACGCTTGGCTTCCTGGCCGACGGCGACCCTGCGCAGCACCCAGTACAGGATCCCGGCGACCACGAACCCGACGTAGAAGGCGATGTCCGCGCCGTCGAGCGCGTTCGCGACCGGGCCCACGATGATCGAGGTGTTCATGAACGGCACCATGACCCCGAAGGCCACGACGAACGACACGATCGCGGGCCAGCCGTTGCCCAGGTTCCGGAAGGCCAGCGCGCGGCGCAGGTACGACGGCCGGTACTTGGCCCGGTTGTAGTGCCAGTCGATCAGCACGATGGCGCAGAACGGCGCGATCCAGTACGAGCTGAACAGCAGCAGGTTCTCGAATCTGCCCGAGGTGTTGGCGGCGTTCATCCACAAGATGGCCAGGAACGCGAGGACCGCCACCACCCCGGCGATGACCGGCCGCTTCACCCGGGCACCGAGGGCCTGGAACGCCAGCGACCCGGTGTAGTCGTTCATCGAGTTCGACGCGATGGCCCCGAACACGATCGCGATCAGCGCCAGCACGCCGAGGAACCCGCCGCCCATCAGCGTGCGCACACCGCCCGCGGTCTGGTTGCTGAGCACGCTGGCCCCGGCGAGCCCGATGGTCTCCACCCAGACGTACGAGGCGGTCAGCCCGGCCATCGTGTACCAGAAAATGGCTGTCTTGGACGAGTCGGGCTTCATGTAGCGGCTGTAGTCGGACGCGTACGACGCCCAGGAGATGCCCTCGGACAGGGAGATCGTCACCATCAGCACGAACGCGCCGAGCAGGGCCGGGCCGTGCACGGTGTTGTGCGGCAGCACCACGTGGTGCTGGAAGATCTTCACCGTGAGCACGAGGAACAGCACGATCAGGATCGCCGAGCCCCACTCCTGAACGCGGTGCACGAACTCGTAGCCGAACACGCTGATCGCGCCCTCGAGCACCAGCACGATCGCGACGCCCAGCCAGAACGGCACGTGGAAGAGGAGCTGGGCGGCCTGCCCGCCGAACAGCCCGACGAGTGCGTCCCAGGCGATCGACGACAGCCACTGCACCGCGCCGGGCAGCACGATCGTCTTGCCGAACGGCAGCCGGGCCAGCGGCACCTGCCCGGTGCCGGTCCGCGGGCCCCAGGTGCACAGGATCGCCACCGGCAGTGAGCCGATGATCGTGCCGATGATGATCGCGGTCAGGCCGAGCCCGAACCCGAGGCCGAACACCACGGCCAGGGTGCCCGCGAACACCCCGGACAGCTCCATGTTCGGGGTGAACCATACGGTGAACATCCGGTACACCCCGCCGTAGCGGTGATCTTCCGGGATCGGCGCCATGCCCTGGCCCTCGAGGACCAGGTCGCCGGTGCGGGTCGGCCGTGCTCCCTCGTACACCAGGAGTTCGTCGATGGCCCGGGGGCCCTCCCGCTCTGCGGCCTCGGTCATGGTCCCTCCTGTCCGCGGCGGCGGCTGCCACCGCTGCGCACGTGCCTGCCAGGTACCTCCATGTCCGGGCGAGCGCCGGAAATGCGATCGGAGATAAGATATATCCGATCGCAGATCATGAGTCAATGCCCCGCAAGCTTTGAATCTTGCCTGGTCAGGGGCCTTTACGCAACGGTGCCCGGTTTGCTGCGCCGAGTCATGGGCTGGTCAGGCGGGCGTGCGCTGCGCTGCGATCAGGTCCCGGTACCAGGCGAACGACGCCTTCGGCGTCCGCCGCTGGGTCTCGAAATCCGTGTACGCGAGGCCGAACCGCTGGTGGTAGCCCTCGGACCACTCGAAGTTGTCCATGAGCGACCAGGTGAAGTAGCCCCGCACGTCGACCCCGGCGGTCATCGCGTCGTGGATCGCGCGGATGTGGCCGTCCAGGTACCCGATCCGCGGCTGGTCGTCGATCGTTCCGTCCGCTGCTGGGTCGTCGTCTGTGGAACAGCCGTTCTCGGTGATGTAGATCGGCGGCAACCGGTCGCCGTAGCGGTCCTTGAACGTGGTGAGCAGCTCGGTCAGCCCGGCCGGGATCACCGGCCAGCCGAACGCGGTGACCGGGTACCCGGGGATTGGCTGCATCTGGAACGGCAGCGGCGAGTCGGGCAGCGCCGACAGCCTGGTCGGGTTGTAGTAGTTGATGCCGAGCGCGTCGAGCGGGGCCGAGATCACCTCGAGATCGCCGTCCAGCACGCAGTCGAGCCCGCCCGGCCCGACCCCGAACGCGGACAGGTCTGGGTAGCGGCCGAGCAGCAGCGGGTCGGTGAACATCCGGTTGTGCAAGGTGTCGTACGCCTCGGCGGCGGCGACGTCCGCCGGGTCGTCCGTGGCGGGCCAGGCGGGCGAGTTGTTGTTGGTGATCGCCACCTGCCGCGCCCCGGCGGCGCGCAGCGCCGACACGGCGAGCCCGTGCCCGAGAAGCTGGTAGTGCGCGGTGGGCAGGGCGCCGAGCACCAGCTCGAGGCCGGGCGCGTGGATGCCGAGCCCGTAGGCGAACGCGGTCACGACGAACGGCTCGTTCACCGTGATCCACAGGGGGATCCGGTCCGCGAGACGCTCAGCGGCGAGCTCGGCGTACTCGGCGAATCGCTGCGCGGTGTCCCTGGTCAGCCAGCCGCCGTCATCCTCGAGCGGCTGCGGCAGGTCCCAGTGGAACAGGGTCGGCACCGGGGTGATGCCCGCGGCCAGCAGCGCGTCAGTCAGCCGGTCATAGAAGTCAAGGCCGGCCTCGTTGGCCGGGCCCTTGCCGTCCGGCTGCACCCGCGGCCAGGCGATCGAGAACCGGTAGGCGGTCAGCCCGAGCTCGGCCATCAGCGCGACGTCGGTCCGCCACAGGTGGTAGTGGTCGGCGGCCACGTCGCCGTTCTGGCCGCCGGAGACCTTGCCGGGCACGCGGCAGAACACGTCCCAGATCGATTCGCCGCGGCCGTCTTCGGCGACGGCGCCCTCGATCTGGTACGCGGAGGTCGCAACGCCCCAGGCGAAGTCGGCGGGGAAACGCGGCATCGCAGCATCGACCATGTCGTGATCGTAAATGCGGCAGCAGATCGCCGCTAGGGTGCGCTCGCGCCCTCGGTTACCGCGGCGTCGACCTCGGCCTGGCGGGCGGCGAGCTCGGCGGCGTACTTCTGCTCGTCGACCTGCTCGGCGATCTCCTCGTCCGCGCGCATCAGCGCGTCCAGGTCGCTCTTGGCCGCGTCGATCACGCCCAGGTCGGCGAACGCACGCTGCACCTTCGGCCCCCACAGGCCGATGTCCTTGACGCACGGCACGATGCGCGAGAACAGCAGCGTCCGGAACGCCTGCTGGACCGGGGACTGCTCGGTGAAGTCCAGGCACTCCTGGACGTCAAAGCCCATCTGCTCCCAGACCTCCTGTGCCTGGAACCGGCTGCGCATCAGGTAGCAGCCCTCGACGACGAACTCCTCGCGGTCGGCGCGCTCGGCCTCGGTCAGGTCCTTGTAGTAATCGCGCAGGGCCAGCCGCCCGAACGCCACGTGCCGCGCCTCGTCCTGCATGACGTACGCGAGCAGCTGGGTGACCAGGGCGTTGTTGGACATGTCGCGGTGCACGCCGAACGCGGCCAGCGCGAGACCCTCGATCAGCACCTGCATGCCCAGGTAGGGCATGTCCCAGCGGGAGTCGCTGAGCGCGTCTTCGAGCAGCTTGGCCAGATGCGGGTTCACCGGGTAGTACAGGCCGATCTTCTCGCGCATGAACCGGGAGTAGAGCTCGACGTGCCGGGCCTCGTCCATCGCCTGGGTGGCCGCGTAGAACTTGGAGTCCATATCCGGCACCGACTCCACGATCCTCGCCGCCACAGTCAGGGCGCCTTGCTCGCCGTGAAGAAACTGGCTGAACAGCCACGCGGACAAGTGATGACCGAGCTCGTCCCGTTCCTTCTGGGACAGCACCTCCCACTGCCGCGACCCGTAGATCGGGCTGAACTCCTCGGATAGCTCCATCACGTTCGTCGGGTCGACGCGGATCGACCAGTCGATCCGCTTGGCCGCGTCCCACTGCTTGTCCTTGCCGCGCTGGTACAGGTCGAGCAGCCGCTCCCGGCCGTTGTCGTACTCCCAGCTGAACCGCGTGGCTCCGGCCGCGGGCACGTCCCATGTGCCAGGCGGAACGGGCGAGGTGTAGTGGTCGTAGGTGCTCACGGCGACCTCCCGTTAACGCTGTCAACACTGACGTTACCCGCTGGTAGGCGAAGACTCCAGGGGCGGGCGGAACTCGGGCTATCCGTGCAAGAGGCGCTTGGACTACTCGTGCATCGGGTGCTCGTGCGAGGCGTGGCCGGCGGGCTCGAGCTGGAACGTGGAGTGCTCGACGTCGAAGTGGCCGCGCAGGCAGTCCTGCAGCCGGTCCAGCATGCTGAAGCACCGGCCGTCGTCAAAGAACTCTGGATCCACCACCACGTGCGCCGACAGCACCGGGAGCCCCGAGGTGATCGTCCAGGCGTGCAGTTCGTGCACGTCGCGCACGCCGGTCAGCGTGGTCATGTGCCGCCGGACCTCGTTCAGGTCCATGCCCCGCGGGCTGGCCTCGAGCAGTACGTCCACTGTTTCCCGCAGCAGCCGCCAGGTCCGGGGCAGGATCAGCAGCCCGACTACGAGCGAGGCGATCGGGTCCGCGCGGGTGAACCCGGTCGTCGCGATGATCACGCCGGTCACGATCACCGCGGCGGCGCCGAGCGTGTCGGAGGCCACCTCGAGAAAGGCGCCGCGCAGGTTCAGGCTTTCCGCCTGCCCCTGGCGCAGCAGCAGCAGTGAAACCGCGTTGGCCGCCAGCGCAATCACGCCGAACACGATGAGCAGGCCGGAGCCTATGCCGGCGGGGGACACCAGCCGGCGGATCGCCTCGTACAGGATGAACCCCGCCATGGCCAGCAGCAGCACGGCGTTGGCCATCGCCGCCAGGATCTCCGCTCGCGCGTAGCCGAACGTCCGCCGCTCGGTGGGCGGCCGGGCCGCGGCGAACGCGGCGAACAGGGACAGGCCGAGCCCGGCCGCGTCGGCGGCCATGTGCGCCGCGTCGGCGAACAGCACCAGCGAGCCGGTGATGACGGCGCCGATCACCTCACCGACCGCCACCAGCGTGGTCAGCGCCAGAACCGTGATCAGGGTCTGGCGGTGCCGCCCGGTGGCCGTCACGCCATGGGAGTGCCCGGTCATCTGTCCTTGCGCCGCCGGGGGCCGCGTCGCTTCGGCGAGTCGCCCTGCGCCGGATCCCCGTCGTCGACCGAACGCCGGCCCGTCTGGCCGGGGGCGCCGGGAGCGACAAGCTCGTATGCGGGGTTGATCATCACGGGGCCGCCGCTGCGCATGCCAACCTGGCCGCGGAACCTGACCCGGGCGCCGCACTCGACACCGGGGATATGCGACCGCCCGTAGAAGAGCGCGGTCAGCTGGCCGGTTGAGTCGGCGATCTCGGTGGCGAGCACGGTGTTGTGCTCGACCGGGCGGATCTCGACCGCGTACACGCGGCCCTCCACCGTGGCCCGGCCGGGCCTGGTGAGCGAGCCGATCGGCCGGACCCCGGGCGGCGGGGCCGGGCGGTCGTACTGCTCGCCGTCGACCCGGTCGGCGTCTGCGGCCGTCGCGTCGGCGACGGCGAGCTCGGGCCCGGCCATGTGCGCCGCGTCCTCCGCAGCGTCGTCGCGGTCGTCGGCGTCCGCCCCGGCGGGCACCTGCGCCGCCGCGTCGGTTGCGGGCGTCTCGCCCTCGGGTGCCGAGGTCTTGGCGTCGGCTGCGGGCACCCTGGTGCCGGGCTCAGCGGCCTTGCCGTCCGGCGCGGGCGTTTTGCCGTCGGGGCCGGTGGTTTTCGCGGTTGGCCCGAGCGTTTTCGCACCCGGCTCCGCCATCTTGCCGTCCTGCGCCGCGGCTGCCGCTGTCCGCCGCTGCTGGATGGCCTCGAGCCGGTTGCGCACGTCGAACGGCACGATCGTGGCCGCGGCGTGCGGGATCCGGCTTACCACGGCGGCGATCTTGTCGGCGGTGCGGTCGTGCAGCAGCCTGCCGAGCAGCGGGGAGTAGCCGCGCCGCGGCAGGATCGCGGTCACCCCCACGCCGGGCAGCGAGGCCTCGGCGCTCACCAGCTCCGCGGCGCACCGGGCCAGCCTGCGGTCCGCGCAGTCCACGAAGTCCAGCGGTATCCCGGTGTTCGCGGCCACCCAGTCCCTGCGGAGGATGTCCGCCTGGACGTTGTCGATCACGAGGTGCACCGCGTGCAGCGTCGTGGCCCGCAGGCTGCGGGCGTAGCGCAGCGCGGCGATCGTGGCCAGGTCGAAGTCGTCGACGAACACGAACACGGTGCGCCGCGAGTAGGTGGGCGGGTCCGGCGGCCTGGTCCTGGTGCTGATCCGGGCCAGGACCCCGGCCTCCATCTCGTATTCCCGGTTCAGCCGGATCAGCGCGGGCACGCCGATGATGAAGAGCACCACCACCAGCCACGCCCCCTCGGTGAACTTGACCACGGCAAAGATCACCACCACGATCGCCGACGTCACGCCCGCCGAGAAGTTGATCACCAGCCGGCGCCGCCACGCCGACTCCCGCATCTTGTGGTGGTACTTGGCCATGCCGAACCCGGCCATGGTGAACGCGGTGAACACGCCGATCGCGTAGAACGGCACCAGGTTGTTGACGTTCGCCCCGACGGCGGCGAGCAGGCTGCACGACAGCACGGCCAGCACGATGATCCCGTTGGAGAACACCAGCCGGTGCCCGCGTTTGGTCAGCCAGCGCGGCAGGAACGCGTCCTCGGCCACGAAGCTGGCCAGGAACGGGAAGCCGTTGAAGCTGGTGTTGCCGCCCGTGTACAGGATCAGCGCGGTGGCCGCCGTGACGAAGATGTACATGATCGTGCCGAAGGCCGTGTGCCCGAACACGATCTGCGTCTCCTGCGAGATGACGGTCGGCACGCCGAGTTTGTACGGCGCGGCGTGGGTGGCGTGGGCCATCCAGGAGATGCCGGCCACCAGCGTGCCCAGGATCAGGCCCTCGGTCACCAGTACCTTGCGGGCGTTGATGCCCTCGGGCGGGCGGAACGCGCTGACCGCGTTCGACACCGCCTCGATGCCGGTGAGCGACGAGCCGCCGTTGGCGAACGCCCGCAGCAGCACGAAGACCATCCCGAACGCGATCAGGCCGCTGGTGGGCGAGTGCCCGGTGTACTGCCCGGGCAGCGGGTAGTGCTGCCGTGGCAGGTTGCCGATGATCTCGCGGATCAGCCCGGTGGCGATCATGATCAGCACCGAACCGGTGAACAGGTAGGTGGGCACCGCGAACGCCCGCCCGGCCTCGCGGATCCCGCGCAGGTTGCCGAAGAGCATCAGGATCACGACGACGATCGAGACGAGCGTGATCTTCAGCGGGCTGTCCAGCGGCTTCCAGGCCGACGCGACGGCGGCCGTGCCGGCGGCGATCTGCACCGCGACCGTGACCACATAGTCGATGAGCAGTGCGACCGCGGCAATCTGCGCCCACTTTGGGCCGAAATTGTCCCGCGCGACCACATATGAGCCACCGGCCCTGGTGTAGACCGTGACGACCTCGCGGTAGGACAGGACCACCAGGGCCATGACGAACAGCACGACGCCAGTCAGCGGCAGGATGAGCGTGAACGCCGTGACGGCCAGGCCGGCCCTGAGCAGCTCGATCAGGATTTCCTCGGTGCCGTAGGCCGATGACGAGATCCCGTCGGGAGCCAGTACCCCCAGCGCTAGCGGCTTGGACAGCCGCTGCTCGCTGAGCTGTTCGTTGATCAGCGGACGGCCGAGCAGCCTCCGCTTGAGCGTGTATCCCAGGCCCTCGGCGAGGTCATCCTCGCCGCCCAGGAGGCCCGTCGCTCTGCGCATTGCCACGCTGCTGCGTCCTCCGCTTCAAAACACGCTGACGTGGCCTTCATACCATCGCGATGGCAGCGCTGCGGGAGCCCGGCTCCGCCGGATAGCCACAACCCCAGTGCCAGCAGGCCCGGTTAACCGGATGTTCACCCTGCCAGTGAAGGCTGGATAGCTGGATAGGGGATGCCCCGGGCTGGGGCGTTTGCGTGGCAGGGTGTCACGGTAAAGACCGTGATCCGGGTAGGACTACGGCACCGGGCCGACCCACCCTGGAGGCAAGCCCCAATGACCACGACACCGGCCGCCCCGGCTCCTCGAGCGGGCCAGGCGAGCACGCTGCATCTATCGGAGCTGCTGCGGCGGCCGATCACTGACCGGGGTGGCGAGTCCATCGGGCGGCTGTCCGACGTCATCGTCCGGCTGCGCGGCGCGGACATGCCGCTGGTGACCGGTCTGGTCGCCGCGGTGGGCGGTCGCGAGCTCTACGTGCCCATTGAGCAGGTGGCGTGGCTGGGCAGCGACGAGGTCAAGCTCACCAGCGCCAAGCTCGACCTTCGCCAGTTCGAGCGCCGTGAGGGCGAGGTGCTGCTCCGGGCGGACGTGCTGGGCCACCGGCTGATCGACGTGGAAAGCGCCCAGCTGATCAGGGCGGCCGATCTGGAGCTTGAGCGTCGCGGCGAGGACCGGGTGGTTGCCGGGGTGGACACACACCGGCAGTCGCGGTGGCTGCTGCGGTCCAGGCACGCCGAGCCCAGCGAGCATTCGTTCCGGGAGTGGACCAAGTTCGAGCCGCTGATCGGCCATACCGGCAGCGCGCTGCTGCGCGGGCCGTTCGCCCGGATCCGCAGGCTGAAGCCGGCCCAGATCGCCGACCTGATCGAGAACGCGTCCAAGGAAGAGGAGACCGAGATCCTGGGCCAGGTGCACGCGGACCCGGAACTCGAGGCCGACGTCTTCGAGGAGCTCGACGAGGACCTGGCCACCCGGCTGCTTGGCGCACGGACCGACGCCGAGATCGCAGAGGTGCTGTCGCGGATGCGCGCCGACGACGCGGCGGACGCGATCGCCGAGCTGCCGCAGCGGCGGCGCCAGCCCGTGCTCGACCTGCTGCCCCAGGGGCAGCGCACCAAGGTGCTGACGCTGATGGGCTTCAACCCGACCAGCGCAGGCGGTCTGATGGGAGTGGATTTCCTCGCCGTCGACTGCGACGCCATGGTCAGCGAGGCGCTGGCGGCGGTCGCGCTGTCGGCAAGCCTGCAGCCCGAAGCGCTCACCAGCGTGCACTGCATAGACAGTCGTGGCCGGCTATGTGGCGTGGCCCGGCTGGTTTCCCTGGTGCAGGCGGCACCGCAGACGGCGATGAGAGAGATCTACGACGACGATCCGGTTCGGGTCGGGGCGGATACCGATGTGGTTGACGTAGCCGTGCTGATGAGTGACTACAACCTGATCACGATTCCCGTCGTCGATGAGCGCCGGAAGATGATCGGCGTCATCACGGTCGATGACGTGCTCGAGGTCACGCTGCCGGACGACTGGCGGCGCCGGGAGGCCGCGCAGCCGCCCGACGCGCATCACGGGGATCCGACTTGAGCGACACGCAGCCGCGCGACTCCGCGCAGCCGCGTGATCCCTCACAGATCCCAGCCAGCCCGGAGCAGCGGGCCAGCGAGCAGCGCCCGGAGGGGCCGCAGCGCCCGGAGGGGCCGCAGCGCCCGGAGGGGCCGCAGCGCCGGGATGGCCCGCAGGGCCCGGATGGGCCGCAGCGCCCGGCCAGCGAGCAGCGCCCGGCCGGCCCGCAGCGTCCGGCCGGCGCTCGACAGCAAGCCGGGCCGCAGCTCTCGCGCGGGGGGGCCGTAGCGAGGCCGGCAGCCGTGCTGGACGATGCGCACCTGGGCGACATCGAGGGCGCGCTCGGCCGCATCCGGCTCGACGACGCACAGCAGAGCGGCTGGAAGCGGCAGCTGGTCACGTTCCTCGCCATCGTCGGGCCGGGCCTGATCGTCATGGTCGGCGACAACGATGCCGGCGGGGTCGCCACGTACGCGCAGGCCGGCCAGAACTACGGCTACAGCCTGCTCTGGGTCCTGCTGCTGCTGATCCCGGTGCTGATCGTCAACCAGGAGATGGTGGTCAGGCTTGGCGCCGTGACCGGGGTCGGCCATGCCAGGCTGATCAACGAGCGGTTCGGCCGGTTCTGGGGCTGGTTCAGTGTCGGCGACCTGTTCCTGCTCAACTTCCTGACCATCGTCACCGAGTTCATCGGGGTCTCGCTGGCGCTGAGCTACTTCGGCGTCAGCTCGTATATCTCGGTGCCCGTGGCGGCGGCAGTCCTGATCGGCATCACGATGAGCGGGAGCTTCCGGCGCTGGGAACGCTCGATGTTCGCGTTCATAGCGGTCAGCGTGGTCCTGCTGCCGCTGCTGATCCTCTCGCACCCGCACTGGAGCCAGATCGGCTACCACTTCGTCGTGCCGAGCGTGCGTGGCGGCGTCAACTCGACCGCGGTGCTGCTGATCATCGCGATCGTGGGCACGACGGTAGCCCCGTGGCAGCTGTTCTTCCAGCAGTCGAACGTCATCGACAAGCGGATCACGCCACGGTTCATCAAGTACGAGCGCGGCGATACCACGCTGGGCGCGTTCGTCGTGGTCATCGGGGCGGCGGTGGTCCTGATCGTCGCCGTCTACGCGGCCGTCAGCGCCCATCGGAGCGGTCATTTCACCGATGCGCTCGGGGTCGCCGACGCGCTCAGAGTCAACAGTTACGCGCTCGGCGCCCTGTTCGCGATCGCGCTCCTGGACGCGTCGATCATCGGGGCCGCCGCGGTGACGCTGTCCACCAGCTACGCGTTCGGCGACGTGTTCAACCTGAAGCACTCACTGCACCGCAGCTTCCGCGACGCCAAGACCTTCTATGCCACCTACGCCGCGATGATCGTGGCGGCGGCCGGGATCGTGCTGATCCCGCACGCGCCTCTTGGGCTGCTGACCGAGGCCGTGCAGGCGCTGGCCGGGGTGCTGTTGCCGAGCGCGAGCGTGTTCTTGCTGCTGCTGTGCAACGACGCTGAGGTCCTGGGCCCGTGGATGAACCACCGCTGGCTCAACGTGCTGGCCTGCGCGATCATCGCGGTGCTGCTGGTGCTGTCCGGCACGCTGGTGATATCGACGCTGTTCCCGTCGTTCAACTCCGGAGCGATCGCGATCTGGCTCGCGATCGGCATGGTCGTCGCCGGCATTGGTACCACGATCTATCTGCAGATGACCAGGTCGCGCCGTCCGCCGCGTGCGCCGCACCCGGCCAGGACGATGACCGCGGCCGAGCGCCTCAACTGGCGCATGCCGCCGCTGGCCCTGCTCAAGCCGGTGCAGTGGTCGACGGGCACGAAGCTCGGCGTGCTAACCCTCCGCGGCTACCTCGTTGTTTCGGTCTTGCTCCTGATCGTGAAGGCCGTCCAGCTAGGCACCACCCACGGCTGACACACGTCCGGCGCGCCTCCGGGCGCGTTCGGTGCGGACTGGGCTTCAGCCGCTCGAGATCATGGTGGTGGTCATCGTGGCGCTGCTGGCGGCTGCGTTGGCCTGGGAGGTCACGAAGGCGGCGACGGCCTGGCCGATCGGGTCGGTGCTGCGGATGGCCTTTACCACCGCGCGGGCGGTCGCCCGCTGCGGCCGGGGCAGCCAGCCGAGGCTGGAGACGACACGGCAGGCGAATGCGAGCGAGGTGAGGCTGGCCGACCAGGGATCGCTGGACCACAGCTGGCCCGCCTGGGCCGGGTCGATCAGCAGCGCCCGCTGCAGGCGGTCGGCCGGGTCGGCGCGCACGGCCGGATCGACCAGCCGGCTGTGGGAGCGCAGCAGCCCGCGCGACGTGGTGACCAGCCCCTGGGCGGTGAGCCGGGCCAGCACCTCAGCGTGCAGGGCGGACCGGTTCGCGCCCCTCCTGATCCACCAGCTCAGCGTGTTGGGCGGCTGGGCCGCGATCCGGTCGGCGAGGCCGTCCAGGAGCGGGTCTCCGGTTCCCGGCCCGAGCGGGACGACCCGGTATTTCCCGGCCGACCGGCCCTGCTCATCGATGGTCACGCACCGGCCGATGGTGAGCTCGGTGAGGACGGCGCCCACCAGGCCCGCAGACAGATACGAGCCCGGGCCCATGCGCAGCGGTCCCTCGGCCGGGAAGGCCAGCAGCATGAGCTGCTCGGCCAGCAGCGTCCGTGCCGCCGCCGGCGGGCCAGGCAGTTGTGTCATCGTCGCTCCCGCGGCACTCGCCTGAGATCTTAAGAGCCAGACTGCCCGCCGCGCGAGATGCCCAGGTCAGTGAGCCAGAGCCAGCTGGATGATCTTCACGGCCACAAGAATCGTGGCAACTGCCAGGTACGAGCGCAGGATGCTCATGCCGATCTTGCGGCCGAGCGGCACCGAAGGCCGCTTCAGCAGCGCCAGCTGCGGCATCCGCCAGTTCTCCCGGCCAGTGCGGTCGATCGGGACCCGGGCGAGGGTGCCCGCGTGCAGCCGCCAGGCCACGACCCCGAGCCCGCCAATCGCGGCGGCGCCGCAGCAGCTGGCCAGGATGATCACGATCTGCCGGGCGGTGATGCCGGGGTCGAGCACCGACGCGGTCAGGATGACCGACAGGGCGACCAGGACCGTCACGACCGTGCCGGTGAACAGGTTGGTCCGGCGCCCATTGACCCACGGGCCGAGCACGTCGCGGTCGTTGCAGAGCAGCAGCAGGTACACGGCCGCGGACGGCAGCAGCACGCCGGCCAGGGCCTGCACGCCCTCGGTGAGCAGCCCGAGCGGGGAGCCAGGGATCAGCACCACCGCGCCTGCGGCGAGGACCAGGGCGCCGTAGATCGCGTAGAAGCCCTTGGCGCCCTTCACCCCGCGGTGCAGGGAGTGCTTGAGGCCGAACACGTCGCCGATCGCGTACGCGGTGGACAGCGACACCGCGAACGCGCCGATGATCGAGGCGTCGAGGAGCGCGATCGCGAACAGGACGCCTGCGATCCGGCCAGCGTGCGCCTGCAGGCCCGCCGCGAGACCGGCCGCGTTGGTGAAGTGGCCGGCATCGGCGTGCCCAGCAAACGCGGCAGCGGTGATTCCCATGACCGCGCCGGCTCCGAGCACGACGATGACGATGCCGATCCAGAGATCGGCCTTCTCGTACTTGATGAAGCGCGGGGTGATGCGCTTGTCGATCACGTAGCTCTGCTGGAAGAACAGCTGCCAGGGAGCGACGGTCGTCCCGACGATGCTGATGATCAGCAGCATCACGGTGGCCAGCTGCCCGGATCCGCCGGGCAGGACCGGAGTGATGAAACCGCGGGCCATCTGCGAGGCCGCGGGGTGGGAGAGGAAGTAGATCGGGATCAGCAGCAGTGATCCGGCGCACAGGCCGACGGCCATCCGCTCGAAGCGGCGGAAGCTGCCGGTGAACGCCGCTCCGATGATCACCAGCGCGGCCAGCGCCACCGCGACGACCCTGGGCAGGCCGAGATATCCGGCCGCCAGGGTGATGCCGATGAACTCGGTGATGATCGTCAGGGCGTTGAGGATGAACAGGTCGATGACGCTGAACGCGCCCCAGAACTTGCCGAAGCGCTCCAGGATGAGCCGGGCGTGCCCGACTCCGGTCACCGCGCCGAGGCGCAGCACCATTTCCTGGTTCACGTACAGCACGGGGACCAGCAGCAGCAGCGTCCACAGCAGCCGGGTGCCGTAGTTCTGGCCCGCCTGCCCGTAGGTGGCGAACGCGCCTGCGTCGTTGTCGCCGACCATCACGATGAGCCCGGGGCCCACGATCGCCAGCAGCGTCTTGAGCTGTGCGCTGAGGCCACGCCGGGGTGAGGTGTCGTCAAGCCTGATCGTGCCGAGGGCGCCGCGGATGTCGCCAGCGTGCTGCGAGTCGAGCACCGCGCTGCGGCGCTCTAGTGTCGTGGTCATGGTGATCCCTCCCTCTCCCCGGTCGGGGCGTATTGGGAGGCACGCAGCATCCAGCGGGAATGCCGTCAAGCAGAATCTCTGAAAGCGGAGGCTCTACCGCGTGCCGGAAGAAAGCGAGAGTGCGCGGAAGCGGGGCCAATGATGGCCCGGTCTACTATCCATGTCTCGCCTCCTCCGGTCATGACACACGGGGGTGTCCGCTGTCGCGCAGCACCGTGTAAGCACGCGCTGCGCTGTGTCAGCTGGGCACGCAAGGGGAGATACGCACCCCTTCTCGTCAGAGCTTTGGCACGACACGACGTAGCACCACCTGGTGCAGCCACTTCGGGTCACCCCTTAAGCCGGGGAGACCTGTCCTGACCCTGGGCGTCTCTCGACGTCGTCGGATCAGTGGCCTGTGTTCATGTCGACGCCTCACCGAACGAGGTGCCTTGCAAACGATCTACATGATAGACGGGCGGAGGTGCTCCGGGCAAACTTCGCGGGTGTGCGATCGGTCACCCGACGGTGCCGTCTGCCCGCAACGCGGCGATTTCTGCTGCGCCGCAGCCAAGCTCGGCAAGGACCGCGTCGGTGTCGGCGCCCGGGCGCGGCGGCGCCGCCGGCATGCCCACCGAAGACCGCCCGAAACGGGGCGCGGGGGCGGGCTGGACCACGCCGCCGACCTCGGTAAACGCGCCGCGCTGGACGTTGTGGGGATGCGCGGGCGCCTCGGCCGCGCTCAGCACGGGCGCAACGCACCCGTCGGAGCCGGCGAACACCTCGGCCCACTCGTCCCTGGTCCGCGTGGCGAAGACCTCGGCGAACCTGGCCCGCAGCACCGGCCATCCGGCCCGGTCGTGCTGCCCTGGCAGGCCGGCGTCGGTGAGCCCGAGCCCCGCGAGGAGTTCCGCGTAGAACTTCGCCTCCAGCGCCCCGACGGCCACGTACTCGCCGTCGCCGGTCCGGTAGGTGTCGTAGAACGGCGCCCCGGTGTCCAGCAGGTTGACGCCGCGCTCGTCCTGCCAGGCGCCGACGGCACGGAGGCCGTACACGAACGCGGTCAGCAGCGCGGACCCGTCGACCATCGCGGCGTCCACCACCTGGCCGAGCCCGGAGCGCTCCCGCTCCAGCAGCGCGGCAAGCAGGCCGAGCGCGAGCAGCATGCCCCCGCCGCCGAAGTCGCCGAGCAGGTTGACCGGTGGGACCGGGCCCTCGCCGGCGCGCCCGACCAGCGAAAGCGCTCCCGAGATCGCGATGTAGTCGATGTCGTGCCCCGCGGTCGGCGCCAGCGGGCCGTCCTGTCCCCAGCCGGTCATCCGGCCGTACACCAGCCGCGGGTTGCGCTCGGCGCAGACCCCGGGGCCGAACCCGAGCCGCTCGGCCACCCCGGGCCGGAACCCCTCCACGAGCACGTCGGACGCCTCGACGAGCCGCAGCAGCAGTTCGGCTCCGGCCGGATCCTTGAGATTGATCCCGATCGACCTGCGGCCGCGGCTCAGCGGGTCGACGGGAGCCTTGGCATCCGGACCGCATCTCTCGGCCCGGTCGACCCGCACCACCTCGGCGCCCAGATCGGAGAGGATCATGCAGCCGAACGGCGCAGGGGCCAGGCTGGCGATCTCGATTACCCGCACGCCGTCAAGAGGACCCATCAACCAGCCTCCGGAAACTCGCTAGGGCTTGCGGCCGAGCACGGTCCACCCGGGCACCTCGTAGTCATCGACCTTCGCGCCCGGCTCCGGGCGCCAGCGGTGGTGCTGCACGATACCGGGCTCCTGGATCTCGAGCCCCTCGAAGAACCGGCCCACCTCGTCGCGGGTCCGCCGCGTCATCGTCGTCGCCACGTTCTGGTTGTAGCTCGTCTGGACCCTGGCCGCGGTCTCGGCCTCGACGTCGATGGCCGGGTGGGAGATCAGCAGGTAGCTGCCCGGGACCGTGGCGGCCATCAGCCGGGCCACGATGGCGTAGGGGTCCTCGTCATCGGTGATCAGATGGAGCGTGCCGACGATCACGACCGCGACTGGCTCCGTGAAGTCGAGGGTCAGCGCGGCCTGCTCCAGGATGTTGTCCGGATCGCGCAGGTCGGCGTCGATGTAGTCGGTCACCCCCTCTGGGGTGCTCGCCAGCAGCGCCCGCGCGTGCGAGAGCACGATCGGGTCGTTGTCCACGTAGACCACCTGGGCTTCCGGCGTCACGCTCTGCACGACCTCGTGCACGTTCGGGCTGGTCGGGATCCCCGTGCCGATGTCCAGGAACTGCCGGATGCCCGCTTCGGCCGTCAGGTACCGCACCGCGCGGCGCAGCATCTCCCGGTTTGCCCGAATGTCGCGGCGCATGGCCGGGCGGATCGCGATCACTTCTTCGGCCGCCTTCCGGTCGGCCGCGAAGTTGTCCTTGCCGCCCAGCCAGTAGTCGTAGACCCGGGCCGGATGGGCAACCGACGTGTCGATACCCAGCGGGGCGCCAGGGTCGCGGCCGGGCCGGTCGTCCGTCACGTCCTCGGCCATCTGCCCGCCTTCCCGTTCCGCCCGCTGTCGCCGATATTGCGCGCATCAAGCCTAGTGCGGCGGCGCCCTGTGCGAGTGGTGCCCGCAGCGGCACTGCCCGGGCCTGCATGGCGGCTGTGTCGCCGCCGGTTAGTCGTCGCGGTCGAGGAGCAGCGCGAGCGTAGGGCAGGCGGTGACGGCACGCCGGGCGAGCGGCAGCAGGTCATCGGGCACGTACCCGGGCGTGACGATCGGGTAGCCCCAGGGGTCCGCGCTGATCAGCTCGGGCAGCAGCTCGGTGCACATGCCGTGCGCCTCGCAGGCGATCGGGTTCACCCGCAGCTTGTGGCCGCCGGCGCGGCGTGGGCCGCGACCGTCAGCTGCCCGTGCACCGGCCGGCCCGGTTGCGTAGCTCATGACCGCCGCCCCCAGGTGTGGCCGGGGGCGGGGAGCAGCGGCCTGCGCTGCACCCGGGGGCACGGCCCGGACAGGGCGTGCCAGGCGCAGCTCGTCGGCGAACGTCCGCAGGCCGCTGGTGGCGAACGCCGCCGTCCCGTCCGGCAGGTGGCACGCGCCGCGCCCGGCGACCAGGGCACTAAGCTCCTCGGCCCAGCCGAGCGCCCGGCCGTCTGGCCGGCCGAACGCGAGCTGCTTCAGCGTGTCGGCAAGGGCGGGCAGCCCATTGGCGCACGGGCCGCACTGGCCCGCGCTCTGGCTGGCCAGGTAGTCGGTGATCCAGGCGGTCTCGGCCAGCCCGCAGGCCGACTCGGGCAGCAGCACCAGCACCCCCGGCCCGAGCGCAGCACCGGCGGCGCGCAGGGCGGAATCGCTGACCGGCACGCCGACCGCCCGGTCGTACGGCAGCCAGCCGCCGAAGTACCCGCCGGCCAGGACCGCCTGAGGCTGCTCGGCCGGGCCGCCGGCCCGGCTGATCAGCTCGCCGATGGGCATGCCGAGCGCGATCTCGTAGACGCCGGGCCGCTGAACCGCGCCGCTGACCGTGACCAGCGCGGAGCCCGCCGACCCGCCGAGCTCGCGAAACCAGTCGGCGCCGAACCGCGCGATCAGCGCGATGTGCGCGAGCGTCTCCACGTTCTGCACCAGCGTGGGACGCCCGTGCGCCCCCTTCTGGAACGGCCGCGGCGGCACGAACGCCGGCTTCGGCGCCCCGCCGTTCAGCAGGCTGATCAGGGCGGTCTCCTGACTCGGCACGTAGCCTCGCGGCACCGGCACGATCTGGACACCCACCCGGTCCAGGCCGGCCTGCTCGCGTTCCGCGATCGCGGCGCCAACCTGCACGCTCAGCTCGTCCCGGCGGCCGGTATGCAGGGCCAGGTAGCAACGGGTGGCGCCGACCGCGTCGGCGGCCAGGGCGATCCCGTCGAGCACCAGGTGCGGTGAGCGGGCCAGCAGCATCCGGTCCTTGGCGCTGGCCGGCTCGGACTCGGCCCCGTTCGCGACCACGACGGCGCCGGCCTGGCGTCCCAGCCGCCCGCCGGAGCGGCCGGCCTGCGCCACCGAGCGCAGCTTGCGCCCGGCCGGGAAGCCCGCGCCGCCGCGACCGGTCAGCCCGGCCCGCTCTATGTCGCCGATCAGGCCGCCGGCGTCGCGTTCCGGCACCGGACCGTACCGGCCGAAGTGCTCGGTCAGGGACAGCGGCCCTCCGGGCGGGATCAGCCTGGGCAGCCCGGCGAGCACGGTCATCGCGCTCACTTTGCCCCTCCGCCGGTCCCGCCGCTCGGCACCGGGCTGACCTTGGCGCTGCCCTTGGCCACGTGCTGCGGCGTGCCTGCCCGCCGCACCCAGCCGGGCGCCAGCGGCCCCGCGGTCAGCCAGGCGCCGCCGGCGATCAGCGTGAGCACCAGCGCGAGCGCGCCCACCAGCCGCGCGGCTGCATGCGACGGCCAGCCATAGGCCAGGCGCCATGCGGTGAGGGCCGCGATCACCGCGACACAGGCGATGGTCAGCCCGAGCACCCAGTGGACCGGGGTGTCCGTGCCGGTGCCGAGGCCGTGCAGCACGGCCACCGGCCAGCACAGGTAGGACGTCCAGTGCACCAGGCGCCAGGACGGATAGCTCATCCTGGTCCGCAGCAGGCTGGTCACCGTCAGCGCCAGCAGCAGGTCGAAGGAGATCGCGCCGAGACCGAGCCACACCGGCCGGTAGGCGGAGATGAACGGGATCACCACGTCCTGCACGTGGATCGGGACGAAGCTGTCCAGAAGCGTGGTCACGATGTGAATCAGGGTGAACGCCAGCGCCAGCAGCGAGGTGTTGCGGTGCAGCCCGATCGTGACGAAACGGGGCCAGGCCGGCCGCTGGTACCTGACCGACGACAGCAGGCCGAATGCCATGCTCAGGGTCAGCAGCACGAGCGCGACCAGCCCGGTGGCCCTGGTGAGGTACCACAGCGGGGTCGACGACGTGACGACGATGGCGGAGGGCGGCAGGACGTGGGGTGCTGCGGTAGCCCCCGCCAGAGCTCCGGCGGCGGCAGTCACGGTCATCAGGCCGGGCCGGGGTCGCTCGGCCAGCCCGCCGTGGTCTCGACGGTTCCGTCCTGCCGTACCAGGCGGCTGGGCAGGCAGGCCTCCTGCAGCCAGGCCAGCGCGGCCTCGCTGCGGATGATCGCCGCGGTGCTCGCGGTGTTGGCGTCGACGCAGCTGCCGGCCGTAACGCTGACCGTCCGCCAGCAGGAAGCGGCGGGCCGGCCGGTGGCCGGGTTGATGATGTGGTGCACCCGCTGGCCCGCGACGGCCCAGGTGCGCACCGTGGTGCTCGAGGTGGCAAGGCCGCCGGAACGTATCGTCACCGTCTGCCCCGGCGCCTCCGGCCCGGCGGCGTGGTCGTCCGTGACCCGCACCCGCCAGCCACCTCCCCGTCCCTCTCCATCGTCGGCCGGCGGCGGCCCGGCGACGGCGATGTCCCCGCCGAGGCTGACCAGCGCGCCGGATTCGGTCGCCGCGGCGATCAGGCTCGCGCACCGGTCCGCGGCCCAGGCCTTGGCCGTCGCGCCGAGGTCGAGCTGGGCCCCGTCGGTGAGCTGCACCAGCCCGCGCTTGCTGTCCAGCCGCACGCAGCGCCAGCCGGGCACGCCGAGAGTCACCGGCGCGGTCAGTGGCGTGCGCTCGCCCGCCGCCTGGAGCACCGCGAAGTCGCGGTCATAGCCGATTTCCTCGAGTGCCTGCCCGCAGGTCGGGTCCACGTCGCCGTCGGTGAGCCGCGCGGCGCGCAGTGCTGCCTCGACGAGCTCGGCGAACAGGCTGCTGACCGGGACGACCGCGCCGCCCGCCCCGTTCAGCCGGGACAGCTCGGAATCGGGCCGGAACCGGCTGCAGGCCATATCGACCGCGGCGAGTTCGGCGTCGGCGATGGCGCGTGCGTCATCCAGCAGGCCAGGGTCACTGACCAGCAGGGTCGCCGTGGTGCCGAAAACACTGAAGGAGTCGGTGCCGACGGCCAAGGTGGTCACGATGCTCCCGAAGTGACCTGGCCGCCGCCCTGGGACGAAGCCGGAGGCTGCGCCGGGACCACGATTCCGCCATTGCCCTGATTGGAACTGCCCTGATTGGAGCTGCCCTGGCCGGAGCTGCCCTGGCCGGAGCTGCCCTGGCCGGAGCTGCCCTGGCCGGAACTGCCCTGATTGGAGCCGCCGCCATTGCTGCCCGACGTCGGCTGCTGAGAATGCGACGACCCGCCGTTGTTGCCCGTACTCGACTGATTTGTGGCGACGTGGTGCCCGAACGCCACGGCGATCAGCGCGGAGCACGCCACCCCGGCCGCACCGGCCCGCCACGTGAACTTGCTGATCTTGTGTATACCGTCGTCGCGTGCAGCCGCCGCGAAGCGCACGTCGTCCCGGCGCATAGCGCGATCCTCTCCTGCGTGCCCAGGCAATCAGCATGCCGACCATAGCTTCGGAACGGCTACAAGCTGGGTTCAGGTTCACTGAACGCTTGCGGCTCGGTCATGGCCCGGTCCTACTCTCTCTCATTTTTACCCGGTCTTCACCGGCTGCACCGTGCCTCTTCACTCGCTCTCCGCCGAACGCACCTAGCCTCTGCGCCCGGCCGCGGGCACTGCTGCACCGCGCCCGCACACCAGGACCCGGATAACGGTTGTATTCCACGACACTTAGGTGTCTTCTCGTTTTTGTTATGAAATCTCGTACTGGTTGCCCCGACGGGACAGACTCGGCCACACGTCCCAGCCGGCCGGACACAGGAGGGTCACCATGAGCGCTAATCGTGAAGCCAAGCCAGCCGGGCCGAGCAGGCGCGGGCTGCTGAAGGCGGGCTTAGCCGCCGGAGCCGTCGCGGGAGCCGTCGCCGGGACCGGCGCGTGGAGCTCGGCCAGCGCGTCGGCGTCACGTTCAGGCCACTTTTCACGGTTGCGACAGCCCGGATCACTTCCGTACCCGCAGCTGCCGGCGGGCACCGACACGATCCCGCAGATCGAGCACATCGTCATCCTGATGATGGAGAACCATTCCTACGACAACAGGCTCGGCATGCTGCGCCGGTGGGACGCCGACGGGTTCCGGCTCGGCCGGGACGGGCTGCCGTTGGCCACCAATCCTTTAGTCCGAGGAGGATCCGCAGAACATCGCCGTCGGCGAGGCGTTCGCTGCCTCGGTGATCAACGCGGTCATGGTCGGCCCCGCGTGGCGCCGCACGCTGCTGATCTGGACCTACGACGAGCACGGCGGCTACTACGGCCACGTGCCGCCGCCCCCGGCCCTGGCCCCCGACGACATCCCGCCGGAGGTGCCCGCGGGGGAGTCGGCCTACAACGGCTTCGCCCAGTACGGCTTCCGGGTGCCGATGGCGGTGATCTCGCCGTGGTCCCGGCCCGGGTACGTCTCGCACGGGTCAACGGCCACACCAGCATCTGTGCGCTGGTCGAGGCCAAGTGGAACCTGCCGGCGATGACCTACCGGGACGCGAACGCCGGCAACCTGCTGGACATGGTTGACCTGCGGTTCCCGGCGTTCCTGCACCCGCCGCGCCTCGCCGAGCCGCTGCAGGACTCCGATCCGTCCTCGCTCGCGTGCAGCGTCACGGGCCCCGGCACGATCCCGCCACCAGGCTCGGTAACACCGCCACCCGCAGCGGGCAGCCCCCGCTAGTCCGGCGAATCGTCGGCGAGCCTGGCAAAGGCGCGCAGGTTGGCCGTGCTCTCCCCGCGCTTGCGCCGCCACGCCCATTCGCGGCGGATCGACGACGTGAAGCCGATCATGAGCGCCTGGTCGAAGTTGTCGTCCGAGTAGCTGAGCACGCAGCCGAGCAGCCGGTCGATCTCGCCGGCGCTGACCGACGCCAGCGCCACCCGGCCGACCAGGTACACGTCGCCGGCCTTGTCGAGTGCGAAGTGCACGCCGTACATCCGGCCGTTGCGCTCCAGCAGGAACCGGTAGAACTGCGCGTGGTTCTCGTCCGGCTGGCGGCAGAAGAACGCCTCCACGTGCAGGCTGTGCGGGCCGACGATCAGCCACGTCATCGTGGCCAGCTTGTGCTGGCCCTCGAGCCGTACCAGGTAGGCGCCGGACCGCGGCGACTCGTAGCTCAGGTCAAGGTCGTCCAGGGTCGCCTCGATCGCCTTGGCGACGGCCGCCTGGTCTTCGGCGCTCGCTCCGCGCCCCTTGGGCTCGGTCACGCGACCGCCTGGGTCGCCTCGGCCATCGCCCCCGCGTACAGGCTCAGCAGCCGGTCCACGGTCACGCTCCAGCCGAACCGGGACGCGTGCTCCCTCGCGCCCTGGGAGAACCTGGCCAGCGTCTCCGGCGCTTCGATCAGGTCGGCCACCGCGCGGGCGTATTCGGCCGGGTCGCGCGAGCTGACCAGCACGCCAGAGACGCCGTCGGCCACCGCGGTGCGCAGGCCGCCGACGGCAGCGGCCACCACCGGCGTGCCGCAGGCCTGTGCCTCGACGGCCACCAGGCCGAACGACTCCGAGCAGGACGGCACCATCACCACGGTGGCCGCGCGGTACCAGTCGGCGAGTTCGGCTTGGGGGCACGGCGGCTCGAGCCTGACCAGCGCCGAGATGCCCAGCCGGGCCGACAGTTCGGTCAGCCCGTCCGGGTGGGCCCGCCCGGTTCCGCTCGGGCCGCCAACGAACGCGACCCGGAGCCGCCCAGCCAGGCCGGGATCGTTTCTGAGCATCTGTGCCGCGGCGTGCAGCACCACCTCGGGCGCCTTGAGCGGCTGCACGCGGCCGGCGAACACCAGCAGCACCGCGTCTTCGGGCACGCCGAGGCGGCGCCGCGCGTCCTGCTGGGAACCGGGCCGGAACACCGCGAGGTCCACTCCGGGGTTGATGGTCCGCACCCGGGACGGCGGGGCGTCGTAGAGGTCGATGAGCTGCTGGGCCTCGGCGTCGGTGTTCGCCACCAGCCGGTCGGCCGCGGCCACGACCTCGGCCTCGCCGCGCAGCCTGACCTCGGGCTCGGCCGCGTCACCGGCGGCCAGCGCGGCGTTCTTGACCCGTCCCAGGGTGTGCATCGACTGCACGAACGGGACGCCCCAGCGTTCCTTGGCGACGGCACCGACCTGGCCCGACAGCCAGTAGTGCCCGTGCACGATGTCGTACCGGCCGGGCGCGTACGCGGCTTCGGCGCGGAGCACCTCGAAGGTGAAGTGGCAGAGCTGGCCGGGCAGATCGGCCTTGTCCAGGTCCTCGAACGGGCCGGCCACCAGGTGCCGCACCAGCACTCCGGGGGCGAGCTCGGCGACCGAGGGTACGTCCCGGGAGACCGCGCGGGTGAAGATGTCGACCTCGACGCCCCGCTCGGCGAGGCGCTTGGCCACCTCGACGACGTAGACGTTCAGGCCGCCAGCGTCACCGGTGCCTGGCTGCTCGAGCGGGGACGTGTGGACACTGATCGTCGCGATCCGCCGGGGATAGGGTCGCGGCACGGGCATGCACCTCCAGAAACTGATCAACCCCGGGCTGCGGCACTCTGTTCCCAGGGAATGCCCCGGCTATGCTCCCCGGGATGCCGCGGCCGTGCTCCGCGGGATGCCCCGGCTATGCTCGCCGGATGTCGCGGGGCGCCGCACCCGGCAATGCCCGGCGAGCCGGCCGGAACGCAGCCACTAGGCTCTCCAGCATGGCGACATTGGTGCTGATCCGGCACGGCGAAAGCGTCTGGAATTCCGAGGGACTGTTCACCGGCTGGGTGGACGTCGGCCTGTCCCCGAAGGGCGTGGACGAGGCGGTGGGCAGCGGCAGGCAGCTCGAAGAGGCGGGCCTGCGCCCCGACATCGTGCACACCTCGGTGCTGACCAGGGCCATCCAGACCGCGCACCTGGCGCTCGAGTCGGCCGACCTGCTCTGGCTGCCGGTGCGCCGCTCGTGGCGGCTGAACGAGCGCCACTACGGCGCGCTGCAGGGCAAGAACAAGGCGGAGACCCGGCAGGAGTTCGGCGAGGAGCAGTTCATGCTGTGGCGCCGCTCCTACGACGTGCCGCCGCCGCCCGTCGACGACAGCGATCGTTACTCGCAGGCCGCCGATTCCCGCTACGCGCAGCTACCCGACGACGTGCGGCCGCGTTCGGAGTGCCTCAAGGACGTGGTCGGGCGGCTGCTGCCGTACTGGTACGACGCGCTCGTCCCGGACCTGGCCGCTGGCCGCACCGTGCTGGTCGTGGCGCACGGCAACTCGATCCGCGCGCTGGTCAAGCACCTGGACGGGATCGGCGACTCGGAGATCGCCGGGCTCGACATCCCGACCGGCATGCCGCTGGTGTACGAGCTGACCGACGGGTTCCGGCCGCGGACCTCCGGCGGACGGTACCTGGACCCGCAGGCCGCAGCGGCCGGCGCGGCGGCCGTCAAGAACCAGGGCCGCTGAGTTTGCCGAGGTCAGGCGGCATGGGTTCCCTCGATCATGTCGCCAGGCCACGGCTGGAGTGGCCATTGGCTATCGGAAAAGTGAACTTCTCGCGAATAACGCTGTGTCCGGGAACTCTGCCAGGTGCGCAGGGGCGGGTCGAGCCCTACCATCAAAGTGTGGGTATGGGGGTGATTACGGCCTGGGCAGGTGCTCCCCGTGACAAACGGGGGTGGGGCCGCGCTGGACGCCGGCGCAGCGCTCTAGCCTGGCATATGTCCTGTCGACCAGCGGCGAAAGCCGTTCCCGCGTGAGGATCCGGGTGCCGTTGAGAGCCCAGATAGAGTCAGCCTCCCTTTCCGAGCCCGCTGCGCTGCCGCCGGGCATCGCCTCCGTGCTTGCCGTCCTGTCTTCCTCGGCCGTGGTCCTCGACAACGAGGACCGGGTGCTGCAGGCGAGCGCGGCCGCACGGGCCTTCGGGCTGGTCAGCGGCGACCAGCTGGTCGTGCAGGAACTGGTCGCCCTGGCCCGCCAGGTCCGCAGGGACGGCGAGATCCGCGAAGGCGAACTGGACGTGTCAACGACCGGCGTGAACCGCCGGGTCACCAGTCTCGCGGTGCGCGCCGCGCCGCTCGACGCGGCCGCCGGCGGCGGCGGGCTGGTCCTGCTGCTGGTCGAGGACCAGACCGAGAGCCGCAGGGTGGAAGAGGTCCGGCGGGACTTCGTCGCCAACACCAGCCACGAGCTCAAGACCCCGGTGGGGGCGCTCGCGCTGCTGGCCGAGACCGTTGAGGACGCGGCCGACGACCCGGAGGCGGTGCGCAGGTTTGCCAGCCGGATGCGCCAGGAGGCCGCGCGGCTCACCAACCTGGTGCAGGACATGATCACGCTGTCCCGGATTCAGGCGGCCGAGCCGATCCCGGACCCGGTTCCGGTGGCGCTCGACGCCGTCGTGGCCGAGGCACTGGACCGGTGCCGGATGAAGGCGAGCGCCCGCGGCATCGACCTCGTCGCGATTGGCGAGCACGGCCTGTCGGTCCTCGGCGACGAGGACCTGCTGGTCACCGCGCTGCGCAACCTTCTGGAGAACGCCGTCGCGTACAGCCCGGACAAGACGCGGGTTGACGTCTCGACGAGGCAGGCCGCCGATGACGCGGTCGAGATCAGCGTGGCCGACCAGGGGATCGGAATCCCCGAGCGGGACCTGGAGCGGATCTTCGAGCGGTTCTACCGCGTCGACCCCGCGCGGTCGCGTGCCACCGGCGGCACAGGCCTCGGGCTGGCCATCGTCAAGCACGTCACCGCCGCCCACGGAGGAAAGGTGACAGTGGTGAGCTCGGAGGGTGGGGGGTCCACCTTCACCCTCAAGCTCCCGCTGCGAATCGATGCCGTCACCGTAAGACGGCACCGTACCGGCGATGGCGCGATCCGCCAGGAGGCAGTGAAGTGACACGCGTGCTCGTTGTCGAGGACGAGGAATCATTCAGCGACGCGATCTCGTACATGCTGCGCAAGGAAGGCTTCGAGGTAGCGGTCTGCCCGACGGGCCCGGACGCGCTCGAGACCTTTGACCGGAGCGGAGCGGACCTGGTGCTGCTCGACCTCATGCTGCCCGGCCTGCCCGGCAGCGAGGTCTGCCGGACGCTCCGCGAGCGCTCCAACGTTCCTGTGATCATGCTGACCGCCAAGGACAGCGAGATCGACAAGGTCGTCGGGCTCGAGCTGGGCGCGGACGACTACGTCACCAAGCCGTTCTCCTCGCGTGAGCTCGTCGCGCGGATGCGCGCGGTGCTCCGGCGCCGCGGCGACCAGGACGAGCCCGCCTCCTCGATCATGGAGTCCGGCCCGGTCCGGATGGACGTGGACCGGCACGTCGTCACCGTGCGCAGCAGCCAGGTGCAGCTTCCGCTCAAGGAGTTCGAGCTGCTCGAGGTGCTGCTCCGCAACGCCGGGCGGGTGCTGACCCGGATGCAGCTCATCGACCGGGTCTGGGGTGCCGACTACGTCGGGGACACCAAGACCCTGGACGTCCACGTCAAGCGGCTGCGCGCCAAGGTCGAGGCCGACCCGGCGAACCCGACGCACATCCTCACCGTGCGCGGGCTCGGCTACAAGTTCGAGCCCACGCCCTGATCCGCCCCGGCCCGGCCGGGCTGCAACCTCACCCAGTCGGGCGGCTCGCGTTGCGTTCCGGCAATTCGGCGAGACGCTCCAACCAGCCGTTCGGCGGCTGCCGCGTCCTCAGGATGAGGCGCTGGGCGACGGGCTGGCGCTCGCGCTGGGCGACGGGCTCGCGCTGTTCTTCTTGCTCTTCGGCGTCGCGCTGGGCGACGGGCTCGGCGGCGAGAACGTGGAGTAGTACTGCGCCCGCGGCATGACGGGAACGGCCATGCTCACGCTCGAGGCGTTCTGGAACGTCAGCACCAGCCGGACGCTGGAACCGCCGGTCAGCGGGCGGATCAGACCCTCGAGAACGACCTTGGGCGCCGGGCCGGTGAGGAGGACAGCCTTCTGGCTGGCCAGGCTCACGCTCCCGCCGGGCAGCGTGACCGACTTAGCCGTGCCGGGCGCGGAGATCTTGACCAGCCTGTCCGCTGACCCGTTGTTGATCAGGGCGAGGAAAACGCCTGCCGAGCCGCCGACCTTGATCGTCGAGCCGATCGCCGCACCGAGCACGAACACGTTCCTGATCGAGATGTCGTTGTGCACGGTGCCGGTGCCGTCGGTCGGCTGGTGCCACTCCTGGGTCGGGGCGTTGTTCCCTGCCTCGCACCCGGCGAGCGCCGGGATCAGCGCGGCAATCGCCAGGACAAGCAGGCGGCGTCCAGCGGGCATGCGGCTGCTCCGGATCACGGCGTGCTCTCCTCTGTCTTCCTCAAGTGAGGCACTGTGGACGCCGCAAAGCGTAGTAGCCGCCGTGTTCAGGGCCGTAGCCGGCCCACGTTCTGCGGCCGCTCTGGTGCCGTTTGGCGGGGATGCCCGCGGCGGGCGGCGTCGGGTGCTCCCGCGAGCTGGCGGCGTCAGTGTCCGGCGGGCTTGACCGCGGAGATTTCCTGCAGCCCGGTGTCGAGCTGCTTTTGCTGCGGCAGCTGGTGGATCACCGAGGCGACCGTGCCGTCGCGGCGCACGAGGACCGCCGTCAGCCCGTTCTGCCGGTACGTGGAGCCGAGGACGTTGCCCGTGTCCTCTGCGACCCGGGACGTGGGCTGCCCGGTCGCCGCGGCGAGACCGGTGACTTGCGGCATCACCTGCGGGGTCCCGACAAAGTAGACAAGCACGCCCGCCCGGGCGGCCTGGCTGTTGAGCTGCCGCAATTCCGACGCGCACTTGCAGTCGGGCGGAACCAGGGTGAGCACGGACGGCATCGCCGCCGTGGCCGTACGCAGCAGAACGGCCTTGCCGCGAATCTTGACCGTGGCGGTCGGCAGCGGCCCGTTGACCTGCCCGGCCGCTGGCTGGGTGGTCGGGGTGTTTCTCGGCTGGCTCTGCGTGGCGGTGGAGCGGGGCAGATCCGGCGCCCCGGTCTGATCGGCCGCGAACATGATGAGCAGGGTGCTGGTCAGCAGCGCGAGCATGAGGCAGCCTGCCAGCAGCGGCAGCACCATCCCGTCCCTGGTCAGCGGGCCCCGCAGACGTGAGGCGCGGCGCTTCCGGCGCAGCGCGCGCAGCTCACGCTGGTAGGCCTGCACGTCCCGGTCGAGTTCCCGGGCATCGTCGGGAATCACGACGTCGATCGGCGGCAGACCGAAGTCATCCCGTTCGGGATCGCTGCCAGCGTTCACCCGCACCCTCCGGTATGACCGCACCTTTCTCTCAGTATGAGGCCCCGCCTTGGTCCTGTAACCGCCCGACTGGCCTATACGGGCAGATCTGCCTGTCTCGCTTGATGGTTGGGCCGGCGGGCCAGGCGCCGGGGCCGCGCGGGCTCGGTCGGCGGGCCAGGCGCCGGAGCCGCGCGGGCTCTGGGCCCAAGCGGTCCGCCTGGGCCGCCTCGCGCGCTTCGGCCCAGGTCAGAAGCCCTCAGCATCCCGCCGGCCATCCGCGACGGTGGCCGCTCCCGCCGCAGAGCGTTACAAGGCCCAGCCAGGGCAGTCAGTGACTGGCCGGTTGATCCGACTGGCCCGGATGGCCGGGCCCGATCAGCCCGGGGTTGCCGGGCTCGACTGGCCGGGTTGCCGGGCTCGACTGGCCGGGTTGCCGGGCTCGACTGGCCGGGCCGGACGGACTCGGCTCGCGGTGGCCGCGCAGCCCGACTCGCCGGGCCTGCCGGGCCCCGCGCAATTTGTGGTTCATGAATTGCGCCATTGACCTGGGGCTTTGCTCTCAAGGACGGCTAATCGCCCCTGTTCGGCGTGGTAACATAGCTTCAGCGGAAGGGGTACGTCCACATGTCTTTCAAGGTCGGCGACACAGTCGTCTACCCCCACCATGGGGCTGCTCGGATCGAAGAGATCGAGACCCGCTCGATCAAGGGTGAGGATAGAACTTACCTCGTGCTCAAGGTCGACAAGGGTGACCTGACTGTGCGTGTTCCTGCAGACAATGCCGAGCTTGTAGGCGTCAGGGACGTTGTCGGGCAGGAAGGGCTCGAGCGGGTATTTGAGGTGTTGCGCGCGCCGTACACCGAGGAGCCCACGAACTGGTCCCGGCGGTACAAGGCCAACCTGGAGAAGCTTGCGTCTGGCGACGTGAACAAGGTCGCCGAGGTCGTTCGGGACCTATGGCGCAGGGACCGGGAGCGCGGTCTGTCAGCTGGGGAGAAACGCATGCTCGCCAAGGCGCGGCAAATCCTCGTCAGCGAGCTTGCCTTGGCCGAGAAGACCAACGAGGACAAGGCTGAGGCGCTGCTCGACGAGATCCTCGCGTCCTGATTTTTGCCTGCCGCCGACCGTGCCAGGCGTATTCCCGCAGGTAGGGGTCGGGACAGACGTCCATCCATTCGGTGAAGGTAGGCCGTTGTATCTCGCCGGGCTGCTCTGGCCCGGCGAGACCGGCCTGGC
The DNA here is from genome assembly GCA_963778075.1 of uncultured Actinomycetota bacterium. Lineage (GTDB taxonomy): Bacteria > Actinomycetota > Actinomycetes > Streptosporangiales > Streptosporangiaceae > JASHPR01. Next base: position 108,680 of record CAVZTJ010000006.1, read on the forward strand.
TGGCCATTCAGATGGAGATGTTGCGGCCCACGCGGTCTGCGACGCTCTGCTCACCGCGGCCGGGCTTGGCGACCTCGGCGCCCATTTCGGCACCGCGCGTCCGCGCTGGGCGGGCGCGCGCAGCACCGAGCTGCTGGCCGAGACCGCGCGGCTGGTCAAGGACGCCGGGTTCACCATCGGGAACGTGGCCGTTCAGGTCATAGGCAACCGTCCCCGGATAGCGCCGCGCCGCGACGAGGCGCAGCGGGCTTTGTCCGGCGCCCTCGGCGGCGCAAACGTGAGCCTGTCGGGGACCACGACCGATGGCCTCGGCCTCACCGGCCGCGGCGAGGGTATCGCCGCGATCGCGACCGCGCTGGTTCTGCCCGGCGCAAGCTGACCGCGCCCGATCGGGCCCGCATTGATCCTGGATATCAGCGATATAAGCGTGTTCGCCCGGTCACGCTTCCGGCGGGACGGGCGAACTCCGCACCCGCTCGAATTGGAGCGGCGAGTCCGAAGCGGTCGCGTCGTCGGAAGCGTCGGTTTCGATGTCGGTCTCAGCATCGGGCGCAACACGGGCGTCGGGTGCGGGCTCGGCAGCAGATTCCGATTCGGCGGCGGCTCCCGGTTCAGCCGTGGCCTCGGGATCTGGCCCCTGCCCGGTCTCCAGCCCCGGGCCCGGTTCGGCCGTGGCTTCGGGTACCAGCTGCGCCTTTGCCGCGGCCTTGACTGCCGGCTTGGCCTTAGACCTGGCTGCGGCGGTCGGCTTGGTGTCGTCTGCTGGCTTGGTGTCGTCTGCTGGCTTGGTGTCGTCTGCAGGCTTGGAGCTACCTGCAGGCGTGGTTTTGGGTGCGGGCGTGGCCTTGGGCGCGGGGCTTGGCGCGGGCCTGGGTACGGGTACCGTTCCGGTTTCGGCGCGCCGCTCGGCGCCAGTTGCCGCGGGAGTCCGGGCATCTTCCGCGATCTCGATCGTGGGCGCCGGGCTGAACGCGGACGCCGGGTTGCCACGGTATCCGGCGGGCTGCTCGTGGCGTTCCCCGGCGCGCGCGGACGGGTGGCCTTCGTCGCTGGAGGGATCATCCTGGCCGGGGTCGCTTTCGATGGCGAGGTCCAGGGCGGCGTCGGCCGGGGGCAGGGGCTTGGTCGGCGGCACGTACCTGACGGCGGGCGCGTCCGCAGCATGCTTCGAGCTGAACAGGTCGTCGAGCCCGGGCCGCTGCCGCACCTCAACGTGGCCGGACGGCTGCGTGAACGCGCGTTCCGGGGCTGCGGCCAGCATCGCCCTGCGCAGCCGTGCATGCCGCAGCATGCTCAGCAGCAACCCGAACCCGAGGAGCACGAGCGCCCACGGAATGATCGCTGCCGCCGCGGCGGCGGGCTTGTGGGGGAGCTTGGTATTCGTCGCGTGCGCAGTGTCGGCGCCCGCGGCGGCGGCGAGCAGAAGCAGCATCGTCAGCCAGGCGTAGCAGCGGGACGGCAGGCCCGCCCCGCGCAGCGCCAGCACCGCCGCGCACGCGACCACGAGCATCGCGTCGAAGATCACCGGGTAAATCCTGGCGAATCGGGGCGAGACTCCCGCGGAGAGCGCGAGCGCGTGGATTCCCGTGTACGACAGCACGAATGCGGCGGCCATGAGCAGCAGCACGCCCACGGACACGGCGACAAGCCCGAGCAGCCGCAGTCCGCGGTGGCTGTCGGCCGGCTGTGCCCTGCCCCCCTGGGGTTGATCGCTCATCGAGCCCCTCGTCCTTCCTCGCGCGATGCAGCATCACGCCACGGGCTTATAGTCAAAAAAGAGAGCCAGGCCCGCGCTGCTGCCACGGCGCAGCACGGCCATCGGCCTTGCTGCGGTAAATACCGGGGGCGCGAATGGCGGCGGCCGGTCGGCTCCAGGCAGGGCCTCGCGGTTTTGGCGTCAAGGGAGACGATATGCCGTACTACCGAGTTGCTGGGGAGATTCCGCGAAAGCGCCATGTGCGCTTCCGCCGTCCCGACGGCGGACTCTATGCGGAGGAGCTGATGGGTGAGGAAGGGTTCGTGTCCGATTCCTCGCTCCTTTACCATGTCCACCCTCCGACGGCCATCGTAAAGAGTGAGGGCCTCGATGAGGCTGCAGACACCGGCGTGTCGCCGAATCATCCTCTGTTGCCACGGCATTTCCGGACGCAGGAACTGCCCGGCGGCGGGGACATGGTGCTCGGCAGGCAGCTCCTCATGGCTAACGATGACGTCCGCATCTCATTCGCGGCCGCCGACGGCGCATCAGATCTTTACCGGAATTCAACCGGGGACGAGGCCATTTACCTTCGTAACGGCTCGGCCAGATTCGAGTCCGTGTATGGCTCGATCGACGCCGTTGCCGGGGATTACATCGTGGTTCCTCGCGGCACAATTCACCGCTGGATTCCCATGCCCGGCGAGCCGGTCCACGCACTCGTCATTGAGGCGCGCGGGCACATCAGGCCGCCGCGCCGCTACCTGTCGGCCGGCGGCCAGTTCCTCGAGCACGCGCCGTACTGCGAGCGGGACCTGCGCGGCCCGGACGGCCCGCTCGTGGCCGACGGCGAGGACGTGCCCGTCATCGTGCGCAACCGGGGTGGCCTGACCCGGCTGAGCTACGCGTTCCATCCGTTCGACGTGGTGGGCTGGGACGGCTACCTGTACCCGTACGCCTTCAACATCGCCGACTTCGAGCCGATCGTGAAGCGCACCCACGCCCCGCCGCCGGTGCACCAGACGTTCGAGGGTCCCAACTTTGTCATCTGCTCGTTCTGCCCGCGGCCGCTCGACTTCGACCCGGAAGCCGTGCCGATCCCGTACAACCACCACAACGTCGACTCCGACGAGATGATGTATTACGTGGCCGGCGACTACACGGCGCGCAAGGGCTCGGGGGTCGGCATCGGGTCGATCACGCTGCACCCGTCCGGGTTCACGCACGGCCCGCAGCCGGGCGCGGTCGAGGCGGCGATCCGCGCGCTCGATGAGGGGCGCGGCACCACCGACGAAACGGCGGTGATGATCGACACGTTCCGGCCGCTGCTCCTCGCCCCGGCGAGCCGCCGCGCCGAGGACCCCGAGTACGCCTGGAGCTGGGCCAGGGCTGCCCGGAGCTGACCGCCGGAGTCGGCGGGCCCGGCGCGTGGCGGTGGACCCGGCGCGTGGCGGTGGACCCGGCGGGTGGCAGTGGACCCGGCGGGTGGAGCGCCGGGCGAGGACTGGCGGTTGTTGCGATAGGGCCGGGCGGGTGCGGCAGCGCCGCTCGCGGGCCTTTGTCGGGCCGGTCTCCTAGGCTTGGTGCGTGGAGACGCTCACGTTTCTCTTCACGGACATCGAGGGCTCGACGGCGCTGCTGCGGCGCATCGGGCAGGACGCCTACGCCCAGGTGCTTGACGACCATCACTCGCTCATCCGGTCGGCCCTGGCCGCTCATGACGGCCGGGAAGTGAAGACCATGGGTGACGGGTTCTTCGCCGTGTTCTCGTCGCCAAGCGCCTGCGTGGCTGCCGTGCTCGAGATGCAGCACGATCTCGAGGCACATGACTGGCCCGCCGGGGAGCGGGTCCGGGTACGCATGGGCGTGCACACCGGCGAGGCATCCGAGACCGCCGCGACCGACCTGATGGGCCTGGATGTGCATCGCGCCGCGCGGGTGGGCGCGCTCGCGTACGGAGGCCAGGTCCTGCTCTCGGAGACAGCGGCGGCGCTGGTACGCGACCGGCTTCCGCCCGGAGCGGCCCTGGCCGACCTCGGCCTGCACCGGCTGAAGGATCTGGGGCGCCCGGAGGAGATCTTCCAGCTGGACGCGCCGGGTCTGCAGGCCGAGTTCCCGCCGCTGCGTTCGCTCGGCAACCCGGCGCTGCCGAACAACCTGCCGACGCAGCTCGCGACGTTCATCGGCCGGGAGCAGGAACTGGCGGAGGTCAGGGCGCTGGCCGAGACGTCACGCCTGGTCACCCTCACTGGGGCCGGAGGGGCCGGCAAGACCAGGCTGAGCCTCCAGGTGGCCGCCGAGCTGCTCGACGGCTCCGGCGACGGGGTGTGGCTGGTGGAGCTGGCCCCGGTCGCCGATGAAGACGAGGTGGCGCCGACCATTGCCGCGACCCTGGCGATCGCCGGGCAGCCCGGGCGGCCGATTTTGGAGACGCTGGTCGACGCGCTGGTACCGCAGGACGTCCTGATCGTGCTCGACAACTGCGAGCAGGTGATCGGTGCCTGCGCCAAGGCGGCCGAGGCGATCTTGCAGCGCTGCCCTCGGGTGCACGTGATCGCGACCAGCCGCGAGCCGCTCGGCATCGGCGGGGAGGTCATCTACCGGGTGCCGTCGCTGTCGCTTCCCGGGCCGGACGGTGACGCCGGCGTGGTCACCCAGGAATCGTCGGACGCGGTCGCCTTGCTGCTGCAGCGGGCGCGAGAGCAGGGTGTCGCTCTGCCGCATGACGAGGAGACCGGCCGCCTCCTGGCATCGATCTGCCGGCAGCTCGACGGAATGCCCCTGGCCATCGAGCTCGCCGCAGCGCGTTTGCGTTCCATGTCGCTCACTGATCTGCGCGACCGCCTGGACCAGCGCTTCCGCCTGCTGACCGGGGGCAGCCGGACGGCGATGGAGCGCCAGCGGACCCTGCGCGCCATGGTCGACTGGTCGTACTCGCTGCTCAATACCCCCGAGCAGCTGCTGCTGCGGCGCCTCTCGGTGTTTCCCGAGACCTTCGACCTCGCCGCGGCCGAGGCGGTGTGCGGCTTCGGGGACATCGAGCTGATCGAGGTCGCCGACCTGCTCGGCTCGCTCGCGGACAAGAGCCTGGTCGTGGCCGAACCGGCCGGTTCGGCGGTCCGCTACCGGCTGCTGGAGACCATCCGCCAGTTCGCCGCCGAGCGGCTCGCCGAGATCGGCGGAGACGAGGTGGCCGCCCTCGCCACCGCACACTGCAACTACTTCCTCCGCGTCGCGGAGGCGGCCAGCGCCCATCTGACCGGGCCGGACCAGGGGGCCTGGTTCGCCCGCCTGGACGCCGATCAGCTCAATCTGTGGCGCGCCGCCGAGTATGCCGCGCGGAGCCGAGACGGCACCGCCCAGGTGCTGCGCTTTGGCTTCGCGCTGCGACGCTACTGGGGAAGCCGCCCACGAGAATCCGAAGTCTTTGAGCTGCTCGCGTCGGTGCTGAAGCGACCCGAGGCAAGCGCAGACCCGACACTGTTCACGGAGGCGCTGTCCACGGCCACCTTCATGGGTCACACGAACGATATGGAGGCGGCACATCGCTTCGGGGAGCAGGCGGTGGCCACCGCCCGCCAGCTCGGCGACGAACGGTTGCTCATCGAGGCCCTCGCCGCGCAGACCTCCTCGTATTACTTCCTCCGCCAGTTCAAGCAGGGATTCGCCCTCGGCCAGGAGGCGGTTGCGCGCGCCCGCCAGCTCGGCGACGATGTGCTGCTCGGCAGCGCCCTCATGTCGCTGCTGATGACCAGCTACGTCCTTGACCCCGAGGGATCTGGGCCTCTCTACGCCGAGGCCGTCGCTTGCGTCAGCCGGTCCGGCGATCAGCTCATCGCCTATCACCTGCACAACAACGCCGGCGTTCAGGCGCTGCTGATGGGGGACATACCCGCCGCCCGGGCACATCTGGAACAGGCGCTGCATGGAGGCCGCACGATCGGAGAGGACGCGGGTGTCGTTTCGATCAACCTGGGCTGGGTGCTGCGTGCGGAGAACGATCCCGATGGGTCGCGGGCGACGTTCGAAACCTCGCTGCGGATCGCCCGCCGGACCGGGCAGCGCTACGTTCTCGCCTACGCCGCCCTCGGCCTGGCATGCCTAGCCGGTGACCTGGGTGACTGGCACCGGGCGGCCGTGCTGCACGGGGTCGCACAGGCTTTTCTTGACCGCATCGGGGACCCGTGGCAGGAGCCCGAGGAGGGCTACCGCAAAAGCAGCGTCCGCCAGATCCGGGCGCAACTCGGGGGTGATCAATTCGAGCTGGCCAACGCCGAGGGCACGACCCTCGGCTTCCACGACGCGATCGACTTGGCACTCGGCCAAATGCACCCCGCCTGACCCGGCCGTGGGAGGTGGGTCTGGTTGCGTTCGAGATCGCCAGGCGGTGTCAGTCGTCCACGACGGCCACGAACATCCGCGAGCCTGGCGGCGCGATCTCCTGGTAGTCGGCCGCGGTCGCACCTCCCTCGGGTGACGCGAACCCGGCCTGCATCGCCGCCTGGTCGGCGAAGTACAGCTCGGCGATCCGGTAGTACGTCTGCTCGCCGCCGTCGAGCGCCGAGGCAAACCGGCCGGCCTCGGCCCGCTGCAGGCCGGGAATGGCGTTGACCAGTGGCATGTGGGTGCCCAGGTAGTGCCGGTCGAACGCGTCTGGGTCGCTCGGCTGGGTGTACAGGACCACGAGTTTGACTGTCACGCTCCGGGACACTACCCGCGCGGGCACCCGTTGCGCCACGTAACCTGGGCGGCCAGCCGGCAGGCGCCGCGAGCGGGTCGCAAAGTCCCGTAGCCTGGGCTGCATGACGTTGCGCCTGCACGATACCGCCGCCCGCGCGGTACGCGAGTTCACCCCCGTCACGCCGGGGAAGGCCTCGCTGTACCTGTGTGGCGCCACCGTGCAGGCCCCGCCGCACATCGGCCACATCAGGTCCGGCGTCAACTTCGACATTCTGGTGCGCTGGCTGGCCGCGAGCGGCTACCAGGTCACGTTCTGCCGGAACGTGACCGACATCGACGACAAGATCCTGCGGACCGCTGCCACCGAGGGCGTCGAATGGTGGGCGGTGGCCGAGCGCAACCAGCGCGCGTTCACCCGCGCGTATAACGCGCTGGGCTGCCGGCCGCCGGACGTCGAGCCGCGGGCGACCGGGCACGTGCCCGAGATGATCGTGCTGATGCGCCGGCTCATCGACTCCGGTCACGCCTACGCCGCTGGCGGGGACGTGTACTTCGACGTGCGCTCCTACCCGGAGTACGGCGAGCTGTCCGGGCAGCGGCTGGAGCACATGCGGGCCGCGGAGGACGTGGACGAGAGCCACAAGCGCGACCCGCGGGACTTCGCGCTCTGGAAGGGCGCCAAGCCGGGGGAGCCGTCCTGGGAGACGCCGTGGGGCCCCGGCCGTCCCGGCTGGCACCTGGAATGCTCCGCGATGTCGACCAAATACCTCGGCCCGACGTTCGACATCCACGGCGGCGGCCTGGACCTCGTCTTCCCGCACCACGAGAACGAGCTCGCGCAGTCGCGGGCGGCCGGTGACGGCTTTGCCCGCTACTGGGTGCACAACGGGATCCTGGGCCTGGCCGGCGAGAAGATGAGCAAGTCGCTCGGGAACTCGCTGCTGGTCGACGTGATGATCACCGAGGTCCGCCCGGCCGAGTTGCGGTACTACCTGGGCCAGTCGCACTACCGGTCGGAGATGGAGTACTCGCTGGACGCCCTGGCTGAGGCCGCCGCCGCATACCGGCGGATCGAGGGCTTCGTCACGAGGACCGCGGAAGCGGGCCCGGCCGGAGCCACGGCCGCCGAGGCGAGCGCCACCGGGCTGCCCGCCGGGTTCGGGGCGGCCCTCGACGACGACCTCGCCGTGCCTCAGGCCCTGGCCGTGGTGCACGAGGCGGTGACCGACGGCAACACCGCGCTCGCCGCCGGGGACGTGGCCGGAGCGGCCAAGCAGGCCGCCGCGGTCCGCGGGATGATGTCCCTGCTCGGGCTGGATCCGCTCGACGATCACTGGTCCGGCCCGGGCGGTGCCGACGGGAGCGCGCTGCGGCCCGTGGTCGACGCGCTCGTCGAGGTGGCGCTGCAGCAACGCCAAGCGGCGCGCGAGCGCAAGGACTTCGCCGAGGGTGACGCGATCCGCGACCGCCTGAGAGAGGCGGGCATCCTGGTCGAGGACACCGTGCGTGGCCCGCGATGGGAGCTGCGCCGGTGACGCCGCGGCCAGGCCCCGGCGGCCGCACCAAGTCGGGCAAGCCGCGCCCGGGAACCGGCGGCTACGGCAAACGCAAGCTCGAGGGCAAGGGCCCCACCCCGCCCGCGCGCATGCGGCCAGGCCATCCGGCGCAGCGCAAGGCCGCAGCCAAGTCCTCTTCGACGGGCCCGAACGCGAAAGTGGGCGGCGGGCCAGGCCAGGACGGGACTCATCGTAGCGGCCCGAAATCCCGGCCAGCGGGGTCGGCCGAGGTGGTCGTGGGCCGGAACGCCGTGCTGGAATCGTTGCGCGCGGGCGTGCCCGCGACCGCGCTGCACGTCGGGCCGCGGCTGGACCCGGACGAGCGGATCGGCGAGGCGGTGATGCTGGCGACCGACGCCGGGATCCCGGTGGTGGAGGCGGGCCGCTCCGAGCTGGACCGGATCACCGCGGGCGCGGTGCATCAAGGCCTCGCGCTGCGGATCAGGCCGTACAAGTACGTGCATCCCGACGACCTGGCCGCCGCGGGTGACCCGCCGCTGATCGTCGCGCTGGACGGGGTCACCGACCCCAGGAACCTGGGCGCGGTCGCGCGGTCGGTCGCCGCGTTCGGCGGCGACGGGGTGCTGGTCCCGGCGCGGCGGTCCGCCGGGGTGACCTCGGGAGCCTGGAAGGCGTCGGCAGGCGCGCTGGCCAGGGTTCCCGTGGCCCAGGCGAGCAACCTGGCCGCCGCGTTGTCGTCGTACCAGGAGGCCGGGCTGTTCGTGGTCGGTCTCGCCGCGGACGGGCCCTCGGTGGTCAGCGACCTGGACCTGGCCGACGGCCCGCTGGTACTGGTGGTCGGCTCCGAAGGACGCGGGCTGTCCCGGCTGATCGCGCAGCGGTGCGACCTGCTGGCCCGGATCCCGATGCCGGGTCCGGCCGAGTCGCTCAACGCGGGCGTCGCCGCCGGGATCGCGCTTTACGAGGTCGCCAAGAGACGGGGGGCTGAGTCGGCCTAGCCGGGGTAGAGGGCCTGAGCGGGAGGTGGTCGCGGATGGCAGGCGGGCCCGACGAAGCCAGGATCCGGCTCGTCGACGAGCTTCGTGCCAGCGGCCGGCTGACAAGCATCCCGGTCGAGGCCGCGTTCCGTGCCGTGCCGCGGCACGTGTTCCTGCCCGAGCTCGACCCGGTCAGCCAGGCGTACCAGGACGAGGCCTTCGTGATCAAGACCGACGAGGGCGGCTTGCCGGTCAGTTCCTCGTCGCAGCCCGCGATCATGGCGATCATGCTGGAGCAGCTTGGCGTGGCCGCGGGCCAGCGGGTGCTCGAGATCGGCACCGGGACCGGCTATAACGCCGCCCTGATGAGCCACCTGGTCGGGCAGGCGGGCTCGGTCATCACCGTGGACATCGACCCGGACCTCTCGGACCGGGCGCGGGCGCACCTCGTCGCCGCCGGGTACCCGGACGTGGTCGTGATCTGCGGCGACGGGGGATTCGGGGCTCGCGAGTTCGCGCCTTACGACCGGATCATCGTGACCGCGGGCGCCTCGGACCTGGCGCCGGAGTGGCTCGCGCAGCTCGCCCCGGGCGGCCGGATCGCGCTGCCGCTGTCGCTGCGCGGGATCCAGCTGTGCATCGCGTTGGAACGGTCCGGCGGCCTTGGCTGGCGCAGCCTCGCCTCATGCCGGTGCGGCTTCATCCGGCTCGCGGGCTGCTATGCGGGCGCCGAGCCGTACGTGCCGGTCGGCCCGCAGCCCGGGCTGCACGTCCAGACCGACCAGATCGGCCAGCCGGGGGATGCGGACGCCCTGTGGGCCGCGCTGAGCGGGCCGGTCACGGACGTGCTGACCGGCGTGCGCGTGGCCGGCCTCGGTGAGCTGGGCGAGGCGGACCTCTGGGCCACGTTCATGGAGCCCGGCCTGGCCCGCCTGACGATCGCCGGCGGCACCAGGCCGCTGCGGGGGTCAGTGCTGCCGCTGCTGCCCTTTGGCGCCCTGGCCACCACGCCCCTGGCCGCAGAGGGCCTGGGGGTGGCCGGCCTGCTCCCGGCGGCGCCCCTGGAACTCTCGGCCGGGGAGCACAGATTCGGGGAGTTCGAGGTAGCCGTCCGCGGGTTCGGCCCGTGGGGCGCGCTCCTTGCCGAGCGCCTGGCCGCCCGGGTCGCGGCCTGGCGCTCCGCTGGCCGTCCCCGCGCCGCCGACCTCGTCGTGACCGCCTACCCCCGCATGGGTGCCGACGTCCGCCAGGTCCCCGACGGCGAGCCGGGCCATCTACCCGCGGGCGAGCCGGGCCAGGTCCCCGAGGGCGGGCCGGGCCAGGTCGTCGTCGACCGCCCGCACACCCGCCTGCTCCTCACCTGGCCGTCGACCCCCTCGCGCGCGCCGCAAGCGGTCGGCATTCCTTGATCACCGGCGCACTTCACGGGTTCGGTAACTAATCCTGGGCGTTATGCGTGAAATGTCCGTACCGAACCCGTGAAAACATGCGGCGGCCGGGAGTCCGGACGGCCAGGGTGGGGTCGTGGCTGTGCTGAAAGTGGGGACGCTGGGGGCCGCCAGGATCACGCCGACGGCGCTGGTCAGGCCAGCGCGGGTGGTGTCGGAGGTGGTCGTCACCGCGGTGGCGGCCCGGGATCCGGCGCGGGCGCGGGAGTTTGCCGACAAGCACGGGATCCGTACCGTGCACGACTCGTACGAGGCGCTGATTGCGGATCCGGAGGTCGACGCGATCTACAACCCGCTGCCGAACTCGCTGCACGCGCCGTGGACACTGCTTGCGATCGCCGGCGGCAAGCACGTGCTCTGTGAGAAGCCGTTCGCCTCGAACGAGGCGGGGCGCATCCGTGCCTCGCTCTGGTCGGCCCAGCGGCTCCGGATCTCCGCCAGGGCCGTCGGCGAACGCGGCGAGATACGGGTGCTGAACTACCTGGCCCCGCAGGCTTTCAGCCTGCTGAGGACCCGCACCAGCCAAACCGCGCTGTGGGAGCGGGTCCGCGACCACACCGCGACCTATGTCTACCAGCTGCGCGCGTTCGCGGCAGCGGTCCTGCGCGGCGAGCCGGTGATCACGAACGCTGAAGACGCGGTCGCGAACATGCGGCAGATCGACAGCGTGTACCGGGCTGCCGGGCTGCCGCCGCGGGGTCAGCAGGATTCAGCCGGCGATCAGGATCAGTTGCGCTCCCCGGTTTCGTGCAGCAACGGCGCCGGGCCGACGACCAGCGGGTCGGGCAGGCCGACGACGGACTCGTCTTTGCCCTCGTACGAAACGCGGGACAGGACGTAACGCATGGCCTCGAGCCTGGCCCGCTTCTTATCGTTGCTCTTCACCACGGTCCACGGGGCATCCGCCAGGTCCGTGTAGTAGAACATCGACTCCTTGGCCTTGGTGTAGTCGTCCCACTTGTCCAGCGAGGCCAGGTCGATCGGGCTGAGCTTCCACCGCTTGACCGGATCCAGCTGGCGGCGCACGAACCTGCGCAGCTGCTCGGTCCTGGACACCGAGAACCAGAACTTGATCAGCAGGATCCCGTCCCTGGACAGCATCCGCTCGAACTCCGGCGCCTCGCGCAGGAACTCCATGACCTCGTCGGGGTCGGTGAAGCCCATCACCCGCTCGACGCCTGCCCGGTTGTACCAGGACCGGTCGAACATGGCGATCTCGCCGGCCGCCGGCAGGTGCGCGATGTAGCGCTGCAGGTACCACTCGCTCTGCTCGCGCTCGGTCGGCTTGTCCAGGGCGATCACGTGCGCTCCGCGCGGGTTCAGGTTCTCGGTGAAGCGCTTGATCGTGCCGCCCTTGCCCGCCGCGTCCCGCCCCTCGAACAGGATGACCAGCCGGCGCTGCTGGGACCTGACCGAGCGCTGCAGCTTCAGCAGCTCGATCTGCAGCGCGCGTTTCTCCTTCTCGTACCGGCGGCGGCGCAGCTTCTTCGGGTACGGGTAGTCCTCGCGGAACGTCGGCAAGACCTTGCCGTCCGACCCGAGGAGCTCCGCCTTGCCGCCCCGCCGGTAGTGGATGCTCAGGCCAAGCTGGTCAGCCAGACGTTCCAGGATGGCGTCGGCGTCTCGGTTACGGCCGCTAGGCACCACAAGGACCCCCGTTCCGACCTGCGGAAACTAACCCGGGCCCCGGGCAGCACTGGCGGCGCGGGCGAACATCCGGCGTCGTACCCCCCCGCCGCAGGGACACACCTTGCCCCCGGCCGGCCATCATCGAGCGGTGACTTTGTTCCTGGGCGGATCCGACGTCGCGAGTCTCCTGGACATCGACGAACTAGCCGGGGCGTTGCGTACCGGGTTCCTGAAACAGGATGCGGCGCAGGTCACCGGGCTGCGGGTAACGGCTGACCTCCCCGGAGGAGCCACGGCGACGGTCCTGCTGCCCGGGCTGCTGGCCGGAATACCCGCTTATACCGCCAAATTGAACGCAAAGTTCCCGGCGGCTCTGCCAGCCCTGCGCGGGGTGGTGTGCCTGCACAGCCTCGACGACGGCCGCCTGCTGGCGGTCCTGGACTCGGCAAGCCTCACAGCGTGGCGCACCGGCATCGCCGCCGCGGTGGCGACTGACGTGCTGGCGGCGCCCGGGGCCGCGACGCTCGGGATCGTGGGTGCGGGCGCCCAGGCGGAGCTGGTGCTGGCCGCGCTGTCCAGGTTCCGCCCGGTCACCCGGCTGACGGTCTTCGACCTGGACGCGGCGCGCGCGGAGCGGTTCGCCGCCGCACATGCTCCGAGGCCGGACGGGCACGCGGCATGGGTGGCCGGCAGCGCCAGGGAGGTGGCGGCGGTCTCGGAGATCGTGGTCCTCGCCACCTGGAGCCGGGAGCCGCTGCTGTACCTGGCCGACCTGCGGCCGGGCCAGCACCTGACCAGCCTGGGCGCGGACGAGCCGGGCAAGGTAGAGCTGGCAGCGGATGCGCTGCGGGCGGCGACCGTCGTGGTCGACCAGGAAGATCTGGCCCGCGCCGGCGGTGCGCTGGCCGCGGACGGCCTGCGGGACCTGCGCCCGGCCACGCTGGGGCAGGTGCTGGCCGGCGCGCACCCGGGTCGCCGCGGCCGCGACGAGCTGACCGTGTACGCGCCGGCCTGCCATGGCAGGACCTCGCGGCCGCCTGGATCGTGTACCAGGCCGCGGTCGCGAAAGGACGGGGCGTGGACCTGGACCTCCTGGCCTGACCTGCTGCGTCGCCCCTGCAGACGCAGCGCAGCCGGGCCATGCGGCGCGCTCCTACTGAGCAGAGCGGCGATACCGCACGCCGAATACAGCCAGTGCGATTCCGGTCAGCGCGATCAGCGGTCCAAGGACGGCCCAGAACGTGACGCCAGACATCACACTGCCACCGATGTAGCCGAGACCCTGCAGGCCGAAGACGATTCCGGCGACGGCGATCAGCGTGCCGACGACGATGAGCAAGCCGCTCTTCATGCGCATCTCCTCCGGCAGCCGGCGCTGCGTCTGAAGCCTCTACGCCATGAACGGTTCCGGTGGCGTGATGGTTCGGCAAGACCAAATGGCGGTAGCGCGAGCGGGGAAAGGCGGCGTTGGCGTGACGGTTTGGTGGCGATCAGGTCGCGAGCCGGCGTGGCTGAAGGACCGCCGCGCAAGACGGCGCGTAGTCTACAGCGCGCCCCACCGGGAGGGTGCCGCAACCCCAGGTACGGGTAAAACGTCAACAAAGCATTAGCGGGAATGGACTGCGCCAAAGCGCTCCCTAGCCGGGGACATCGGGCGCGGCACAGGCACGGTAAGGGGAGCGAGATGAGGCACACGGCGGTGCGGTGGCTGTTCGCCCTGGGGGCCCTGGTTGCGGCCGGGGCACTGGTGTTCGGTCAGGTCGGGGCGGCGGCAGCCAGCCCGTCGCGGCCCGCGGCCCGCGCGTCTACACCGGCGTACGTTCTGCCCGGCCGGATTCTGGCCCTCGGGATGCACGGCCCGGCCGTGCGGCGCCTGCAGGTCCGCCTGGCCGCGCTGAAGTATTACCCGGGCCCGATCGATGGCAAGTTCGGGCTGGACACGCTCGAAGCGGTATGGGCATTCAAGGAAACCCAGGGGCTCATCATCAACAGCGCCAACCAGGATCAGGTGTCGCGCGCCGCCGAGCGCGCGCTCGTGCATCCCCGGGCGCCCAAGGTCCTCGCCCCGCACGGCGGCAAGACGCGGATCGAGGTCAACATGGGCGACGAGGTCCTGGTCCTGTACAAGAACCGCAAGGTGGACCTGGTCAGCCACGTTTCCACCGGGGCCGGATGCCTGCCCGGGCAGGGCTGCGGCTGGAACACCCCGCCCGGGAATTACCACGCGCTGGCCTATATCCCGGGATGGGTTAAAGTGCCGCTCGGGGAAATGTACAACCCGGTCTTCTTCATCGGCAGGCTCTACGCCATTCACGGGGAATGGGACTCCAGCGTTCCCTGGTACCCGGACTCGCACGGCTGCGTCCGCATCCCGTACGACACCGCGTTGTTCTTCCACAAGCTATTCCCGGTCCCCGGCACGCCGATCTACATCAGGAACTAATCGTCCGGGCAAGGCCGCCTTGCCCGTCGCGCGTCACTCTGTTCGTGACAGCACCCGCGCAGCCTGCCTCCGGCTCCGGATTCGGCGGCCCGGGAGGCGGGCGGGCCCAGCGGCCCGGTGCGCCGGTGGCTGTGCAGCGGACCGTAGGCGCGAGGCCGGGGGCGGGGCCGACGGGCCGTGCGGCTTACGCCGCCTGCGGCTAAATCCCCCATCATCACCAATCACCGCTGATCAGGGCCTTGCGCCCGGAATATCGGCAGAGTACGTTGCTTGTCGTGAACCTGTCTGACAACCTTACGGCTAGCCTGCCCGACACTGCGGCTACTGAGGCACAGAGTGCCCACGGGGTGCAGGAGGCGGTGGGAGTGCAGGGAGCATCAGCGGCCGATGAGGCAGCCGAAGCCTCTGGAGCGGAAGTGCAGGTGCTCCCGCTGTCCCGGATTTCCCGGCGTAGCGCGGCCGACGAGGTGCGCGGGCAGCTCCAGACGATGATCGAGTCCGGCGTGCTCAAGGTGAGCGGCCGGCTGCCGTCCGAGGCGGAGCTGGCCCAGCAATTCGGGGTCAGCCGCCCGGTGATCAGGGAGGCGCTGCGCGGCCTGCAGGCGCTGGGGCTCACCGAATCGCTGACCGGCCGTGGCACGTTTGTCGCCTCGAAGGTCACGAAGCTGACCCTGTCCTTCGGGCAGTACTCGCCGGCGGACCTGAACGAGGTCCGGCGCTGCGTCGAGATGCCAGCGGCCAGCCTGGCCGCCAGCCGCCGGACCCAAGAGCACATCGATGAGATGCAGCGGATCCTCGACGCCCACGATCAGGCGACCAGCACCGACGAGCGGGTCCGGCTCGACGGGCAGTTCCACTGCGCGATAGCCCGCGCCACCGGAAACATGCTGTTCCTGAGGCTCGTCGAGGACCTGCGGGAGATCTTGCAGGAGCAGTCGCTAGCCGTGTCCGCGCTGCCGCACCGGCGCCTGGCCGCCGCTTCCGAGCACCGTGCGATCTTCGACGCGATCGTGCGCGGGGACGCCGAAGGCGCGGCGGCCGCCGTGACCACTCATCTCGGCGAAGTCGAGATCGCCATCAGCCAGCTCACCAGCCAGCGTGATCCGGGGTGACCGGGCCGCAGGCCTGCACGCCTGAACAGCCAGAACAGTGACGCGAGCTCAGGGAGGGGAGACGAATGAGTCTTGAAGGTCGGCGGGTCGCCGTTCTCGCCGAAGAGGCGTACCAGGAACTCGAGTTCTGGTACCCGGTCATGCGGCTTCGCGAGGAAGGAGCGGACGTCGTCGTCGCGGCGCCGCGCGCGGGATACGCGTACGAGAGCTTCCTCGGCTACCCGCTCCTCGCCGAGAAGGCGATCGGCGAACTCGACGCGGCCGAACTCGACGCCGTCGTGATCCCCGGCGGCGAGGCAGGCACCCGTCTGCAGGATTCGCGGGCCGCGATCGACCTGGTCAGGAGCCTCAGCGAGCGCGGCGCCATCACCGCCGCGATCAGCTCCGGCAGCGCGGTGCTTGCCAGCGCGGGCGCGCTCAGCGGACGGCGGGTGACCGGTGACGACAAGCTCGCCCAGCAGCTCGGCGAGGCCGCGGCGACGATCGCCGAGGGCGAGGACGTCGTCGTCGACGGGCCGGTGATCACCGCCCGGGCAACCGACGACCTGCCGGTGTTCTTCCGCTCGATCCGTCAGGCGCTGCAGGAAAAGTGAGGAGAGGTTCCATGCCCAAGATCCGCACCGTGCTCGGGGATATCGCGCCCGAGGACGCAGGCGTCACACTCACCCATGAGCACATCCTCTACGCCAACCCCGGGGTCGAGTTCGACCGCAAGGCAGCCTTCGACTTCGACACGGTCGCTGACGACGTGGCCGCCACGATACGCGCGGGCATGGCCGACTACCACGTCAAGACCATGGTCGACATGACCGCCTGCGAGCTGGGCCGGCACCCGAAGCTGATCGCGGAGGTGGCCCGGCGCAGCGGGCTGCAGATTCTGGCCATCACCGGCTTCTTCCCCGAGCGCATCGGGATCCCGTACCACTGGAAGGTCCAGGACGTCGGCTACATCCGGGACCACTTCCTCGCCGACCTCACCGAGGGCATGGCGTTCGCGCACGAGGCGACCGACATCAAGGCCGGGGCGATCAAGATCGCCACCGGCTCGGGTGACAACGAGGGCGGCCCGTCGCCCGACGGCCCGAACGGCACCCACATGACCGAGTACGAGGAGCGGATCGTGCGGGCCGCCGGGCAGGCCCAGGCCAGCCTCGGCATCTGCATCAACACGCACACCGAGCCGCAGGACTACGCGCTGAGGAACCCGGGGATCGAGCAGCTGGACCTGCTGGAGGCCGAGGGCGCCGACCCGGGCAAGGTCATCATCGGGCACGCCCTGGTCAACCCGAACTCCGAGCAGCTGCTCGACATCTGCCGTCGCGGCGCGAACCTGCAGATCGACCACATCGGCATCCCGTGGCAGAACCCGAGCGCCGAGGCGCTGGACGAGGCGATGGCGAACGCCGTCGTCGAGCTCACCGAGGCCGGCTACCTGGACCGGATGGTCTTCACCTACGACCGGTTCTTCCACCACTGCCGCGGACCGGTCACCGAGGAAGAGCCGGACATGCTCAACGAGCGCGTCGACTTCGGGTACATGTTCGACTCCTTCCTGCCGCGCCTCGCCAAGAAGGGCTTCACCGAGGCCGAGGTCGACAAGGTACTCATCGACAACCCAGCACGGCTGCTCGCCTTCTGAGCCAGGAGGACATGACATGCAACTCGACAACGCCCGCATCGCCGTCCTGGCCGAGAATCAGTACCAGGAGCTCGAGCTCTGGTATCCGGTCATGAGGTTCCGCGAGGCCGGTGCCGCGGTCACGATCGTCGGCCCGGTCGCAGGCCAGGTGTACGGCAGCAAGCTCGGCTACCCGGTCGTCCCCGACGTGTCGGTCGACGACGTGGACGCGGCCGACTTCGACTGTGTCATCGTGCCCGGCGGCTTCTCCCCGGAGTCGCTGCGGCGCAACGCCGGCATGCTGGACCTGGTCCGCAAGGTAGAGGACAACGACCGGATCGTCGCCGCGATCTGCCACGCCGGCTGGGTGCTCGCCTCGGCCGGGCTGGCCAAGGGCCGCCGCCTCACCTGCGTCTCGGTGATCAAGGACGACGTCATCAACGCCGGCGCCGACTACGTCGATGAGCCCGTCGTGCGCGACGGAAATCTCATCACCTCGCGCCTGCCCAATGACCTCCCCGACTTCTGCCGCACGATCGCCGAGGCCATAGCAGAGTTGCCGGAACGGGACGCCTCGGCCCAGCCGAGCCGCGATTACGGGAACTCGTCGTCGGCCAACTACACGGCAGCGGCCAAGGTGCGGACCAAGGCGCTCGGGCCGGGCTCGGCGAACTACCTGATGTTCGCCGCGGCGGAAGCCTCGCGCTCGTTATGGACCCAGCTGCCTCGGTCCAGCTGCCGCGGATCTCCCTCTCCGGGCCGCCACGCCAGCGGGGCCGTCAGTATGGCGAGCAGGCGCGCGCCCAGATACGCCGGTCGATGGACGCGTACCAGCAGGTCTTTGCCCACTACGCGGACTGGCCGTGGGCGGAGGTGGTCAAGCAGGCAGGCCGGCACGCGAGGGCGATAGAAGAGTTCGCGCCGACCGCGATCGAGGAGATGCGCGGCATCGCGGACGGGGCCGGGGTCACGTTCGGCGACGTTCTCGCGCTGAACGTGCGCAGCGAGGTGATGTTCGCCTCGGCCGCCCAGGGCCGGGGCAGGCTGCCGGTCGTCCTGGCCAACGAGTGCTCGTCGTTCGCGGTGCTGCCCGAGGCGTCGCGCAGCGGGCACACGCTCATCGGCCAGAACTGGGACTGGCTGCTGCACGCCCGGGACACGGTGCTGATGCTGGACGTGCGCCGGGACGACGGGCCGGACTACGTGACGATCGTCGAGGCCGGGCTGCTGGCCAAGACCGGCGTCAACGCCGCCGGGGTCGCGAGCTGCACGAACACCCTGGTAAGCCTGCTCAACGACCAGGCTGCCGGTGTGCCGTACCACGTGGTGCTGCGCAAGCTGCTCGACGCGGAGTCGATCAGCGACGGCGTGTCCACGGTGATCAACGCGGACAAGGCGCTGTCCGCGAACTACCTGCTCGGTCACTCCGACGGCCTGGCGATCGACCTCGAGGTGGTCCCGGGCGGGGCCACGTCGGTGCGGGTGCTGATGCCCGAGCGCGGCCTGCTCGCGCACACGAACCACTACCTAACCCCTGAGTTCGTGAAATCGGCCAACTGGGTCGCGACGAACCCCGGCACGTTCTTCCGCCTGTACTGCCTGCAGTCCACGCTGGAGCGCGAGGCGCCGGATATCACGGTCGAGGGCCTGCAGAACGCGCTGTGCGACCACCGCAACTTCCCGCAGGGAGTGTGCGCACACGGCAACGAGCGCCTCAACGTCCACGAGCGCTACGCCACCATCGCGTCCGTCATCTATGACCTCGACGCCCACGAGATTTATGTCTCGGCTGGTGTGCCCTGCACCGGCAGCCAGCGCAGATACCGATTCGAGCCGCCCCGCGGCCTTGCCGAAGAGATGCCGGCGAACCGGCACGTAACCAGTGCGTGACATTTCCTAGGGAGACAACCATGAGAGGCAGAAAGCTATGGAAGGGCGTGGGCCTTCCCCTGGCGTTGCTGACCGCGACGTCCCTGATCGCAGCGTGCAGCAGTAGCAGTTCTTCCGGCTCGGGCAGCACCACCTCGTCGGGCGGGACCAAGGTCTCCATCGCCCTCGACTTCATCCCGAACGCCGACAACGAGGGCGTGTTCGTGGCCAAGAAGCTTGGCTACTTCTCCCAGGCCGGCATTGACGTCAACATCGTCCCGTACGGCCAGACGCCCCCGGACACGCTGGCCAGCACCGGAAAGGTCCAGTTCGCGATCGGCGACACCGAGTCTGACGTGCTGTTCGACTTCGCCTCGGGCTTGAAGATCACGTCGGTCATGGCGGTGCTGCAGACCAATCCCAGCTTCTTCGGCACGCTGTCCAGCAACAAGACGATCACGTCGCCCAAGGACTTCTGCAACCAGACCTACGGCGGGTTCGGCTACCCGGGCGATCCGTCGATCATCGCCGCGGTCATCCAGGGCGCAGGCGGCCCGGCGCACTGCAACGTGCCCGTGGTGACCCTCGGCAGCAGCGCCTACCAGGCGGTCGAGTCGCACAAGGTCGGGTTCTCGGCCTTCTTCTTCTCTGACATCATCCAGGCCGAGGTCCAGCAGCACGCCAGCCTGCGCGTGTTCAACGAGAACAACTACGGTGTCCCGAACCAGTACGCGGCGCTGATCCTGGGCAACAACGCCTGGCTGGCCGCGAACCCGGTGCTCGCGCACAAGTTCGTGAACGCGCTCGTGCGCGCCTACACCTATATCAAGAACAACCCCGCGCAGGGTGCCCGCATCGAGTACGAGATGAACCCGACCGCGGTCAACCTCAACGTTGCGATCAAGTCGAGCGAGGCCATGGCGAAGTCGTACCTGGTCGGGCCGTCCGGGCAGATCGGCATCCAGAACGCGGCGACGTGGCAGGCCTTCGGGACCTTCCTCTACAAGCGCGGAGCGTTCACCAACTCCAGCGGCCAGAAGCTGACCCGCAACCTCGACTGGGGCGGCTTCATGACCAACAAGTACCTGTGACCGCGAGTGCCGGAGCAGCGGGGAGGTGAGGACATGACGCTCAACGGCGCGTCAGCCAGCAAGCTCGGCACCACACAGCAGGAACGCCGGGAGGAGCCGGGCGCCACCCCTGCGCCGCGGGGCGTCGTGTCCCGGCTCACCAGGGGCGCCGGGCCGGGACTGTCGATGGCCTGGCCGGCCCTGGTCGGCCTGGCCGTCCTCATCGGCCTCTGGCAGTTCATTGTCTGGCTGGTGAACCCGGACCCTACGGTGCTGCCCACCCCGGCCAGGGTGGTCAGCCAGGCCTGGCTGACCCGCGGCGTGCTCTGGCAGAACGCGGTGCCGACGATCGAGGAGACGATCATCGGCATCGTGGCGGCGCTGGTCGTGTCCGCGATCCTGGCCAGCGCCATCGACCTGTCGAAGATCGCCCGGCGGGTGATCTACCCACTGCTGGTTGGCTCGCAGTCGATACCGGTGATCGTGATCGCGCCGCTGTTCGTGATCTGGTTCGGGTTCGGCCTGCTGCCCAAGGTCCTGGTTATCATCCTGGTCACGTTCTTTCCGACGACCGTGGGACTGCTCGAGGGCTTTAACTCGACGGAGCCTGAGGCGTCGAACCTGATCCGGTCGATGGGCGGCGGCCGGTTCAAGGAGTTCGTGACGCTGCGGGTGCCCACCGCGCTGCCGTTCTTCTTCACCGGGCTCCGGGTGGCGGTTAGCTTCGCCGTGCTCGCGGCCATCTTCGGGGAGTGGGTCGGCGCCACCACCGGGCTCGGCATCTACATGGAGCTGGAGAAGAACGCGCTGCGCACCGACCTGGTGTTCGGCGCGGTGCTGGTCACCGCGCTGATCAGCATGATCCTTTACAGCCTCACGTTCCTCATCCAGCGCCTGGTGATGCCGTGGTATCACCGCTCGCGCCAGGTCGGGAGGTCCAAGCGATGAGCAGCCCAGCGACGTTCGCGGTCAGCGCCGGCGCGGCGATCGAGGTGACCGGCGTGTCCAAGTCGTTCGAGCGGCGCGGGGAACGCCTCAGCGTTCTCGACCGGATCTCGCTCGACGCGGCCAGCGGCGAGTTCATCTCGGTGATCGGCCCGAGCGGCTGCGGCAAGTCGACGATGTTCAACATCCTGGCCGGCCTGGAGAGCCCGGACGCCGGGCAGGTGAAGGTCAACGGTGCGGTGGCGACCGGTGAGCTCAAGCACTTTGCGTACATGCCGCAGAAGGACCTGCTGTTCGCGTGGCGGCGGGTCATCGACAATGCGACGCTCGGCCTCGAGATCCAGGGGATGCGGAAAAAGGAGGCCAGGGCCAGGGTCGAGCCGCTGCTGGAGACGTTCGGCCTGACCGGGTTCGACCGCAGCTACCCGTTCGAGCTATCCGGTGGCATGCGGCAGCGGGTCGCCCTGCTGCGAACGATCGTCCAGGGCCGGCAGGTGGTGCTGCTGGACGAGCCGTTCGGCGCCCTCGACTACCTGACCCGCACCGACCTGCAGCTGTGGCTGTCCAGCATGTGGGAGCAATTCCACTGGACGGTGGTTCTGATCACCCACGACGTGCCGGAGGCGCTGCTGCTGTCGGACCGGGTCTACGTGCTCGGAAACCGGCCGGCCAGCGTGCGCTGCATCCTGGACGTGGACCTGCCGCGGCCACGCGGCCTGGACTGCCTCGGCACGCCCCGGTTCGCCGAGCTGGAGGAGGTTCTGCTGTCGAACCTCCGCCGCCCGGGCCGGGAGTGAGGGGACCGGCCGGTCCGGGAGAGGGTGGGTCGGCAGAGGTAGCCGGCGCGTCGGCCGGGATACCGGGCTCTCGTCTGGTCACGGCCGGGCGGATCCTGCTCGGCGACGGCGGCGCCCTGGACGACGCCGCCGTGCTGGTCCAGCACGGCCGGATCGCGTGGGTGGGGCGGACGGCCGATGCCGGCCGTCTTGCGTACGGCGAGACCGATTCCTTCCCCGGCGGCTGCCTGGTTCCCGGCTTCATCGACGCGCACGTCCACCTGTGCTTCGGCTACGGGGCCGATCTCACCGCGCCCGCCGAAGACCCCGCGGCGCTGGCGGCGACCGTCGCGCTGCACTGCCGCCGCCTGCTGACCGCCGGGGTCACCAGCGTGCGCGACCTCGGCGGCGTCGGCGGCGCGGTCCAGCCGGTCCGCGAGGCGATCGCCCGCGGCGAGCTCGACGGCCCGCGGATCCGGTGTTCCGGCAGGCCGGTAACGACGGCCGGCGGTCACCTGAGCTCGTTCGGCCTGACCGCGTCGGGCGAGCAGGGTGTGGTGGCGGCGGTGGCGGCGGTAGCCGGCGAAGGCGCCGACACCGTGAAGATCGTCGCGACCGGAGGCGCTGGCACGCCGGGCACCCGGCTCGGGCGGGCGCAGTTCAGCACCGGGGAGCTGCGTGCGGCGGTCCGCGCCGCCGCGGGCCTGGGCCTGCCGGTCGCCGCGCACGCGCACGGCACCGAGGGAATCGCGCGGGCGGTGGCGGCGGGCGTGCACACCGTGGAGCACTGCAGCTGGATGGACCTGGCGGGCGACGTCGGTCGGCCCGATCCGGCCGTGCTGGCCGAGATGCGTCGCCGTCGGCAGATCGCCGTGATCGCGGGCCCGCTGCCGCTCGCACTCGTCGGCCAGCTCGCTTCCCCCGCGCCCGCGCCACCCTCCCCTCCCCTCGACGCGGCGGCCGAGCGCACGCGGGCGATCTGGCGCAACGCGCGCGTGGCCCGGGAACACGGGGTAGCCCAGGCGCTCGGTACCGACGCGCTTTTCGGCCAGTTCGACGACGATCACGACCTGGCCTGGCGGGCCCAGGGGCTGGTCGAGCACGCGGGCTGGCCCGCCGCGCAGGTCCTCGAGGCGCTGTGGCAGGGCGGCGCCGCCGCCCTTGGCTCGCCGGGACTGCTCGGCGCGATCGCTCCCGGCGCCCACGCCGACCTTGTCGTGCTCGGCGGCGACCCGCGGGCCGACATCCGTGCCCTGCACGACGTCCGCGCTGTTTACGGCGCTGGTGTTCAGGCTGGACCCGGGGGCAAATCCCAGTAAACTCGTCGGTTATCGACCGACGGGCCCTGGCCTGTCCTGGCTTGAGGTGGGGTGCTCCGATGCGGCGGATTATGCCTGCGGTCGCCGCCGTGGCGATCTGCGCCGGAATCGTCGCTTGCGGCAGTTCGTCCTCGTCGCCCAGCTCGTCGCCTGGCGGCGCGGCGGCGAGCTGCTCCAACTCCGCGATCCAGAAGGACCTTTACAAGAAGGGCCAGCTGACCGTGGCCACGGACAAGCC
This sequence comes from uncultured Actinomycetota bacterium, assembly GCA_963778075.1. GTDB lineage: Bacteria > Actinomycetota > Actinomycetes > Streptosporangiales > Streptosporangiaceae > JASHPR01. The sequence goes on from CAVZTJ010000006.1 coordinate 132,017, forward strand.
GGTCTACCCGCCCTGGTTCGAGAACAACAACCCGGCCAACGGCAAGGGCTTCGAGAGCGCCGTCGCCTACGCGATTGCCAAGCAGCTCGGGTTCAAGACCTCGCAGGTGCAGTGGGCGTACGAGCCGTTCGATGCCTCGTACTCGCCGGGGCCGAAGAAGTTCGACTTCGACATCAACGAGATCTCCTACACGGCGCAGCGGGCCACGGCCGTCACGTTCTCGGCCAGCTACTACGACGTGAGCCAGGCTCTGGTGGCGCTGAAGGGCAGCCCGATCGCCACCAAGCACACCCCGGCCGAGCTGAAGACGTACGTCTATGGCGACCAGGTGGGGACCACCAGCCTGGCGTTCATCACCAGCCAGATCCAGCCCACGGCGCAGCCCAAGGTGTTCCAGACGCTGAACGACGTGAAGTCGGCGCTGCAGACGAAACAGATCGCTGCGCTCGTCACGGACACGCCAACCGCCCAGTACATCTCCTCCTCGGAGATCTCCGGCTCGGAGATGGTGGCTCAGTTCCCGAGCACAGGCGAGCACTACGGCCTGCTGTTCAGCCTGGGCAACCCGCTGGTCACGTGCGTGAACAAGGCGATCGCGACGCTGAAGTCGAACGGGACGCTGCAGGCGCTGCAGAAGCGGTACCTGCAGATCTACCTCTCCGTTCCGACGATCAAGCCATGACCGGGTTGCCCGGCCGCCGCTCATGAGCCTCGGCGCCGGCGGCCCGGCCCCCGGATCGTTCGGGACCACCGGCCGCGGGCCACGCCTGCTGTCCGGCGGCGGCCGGCGGGCGACCGCCGTCTCCTCGGCCAGCACCCTGGTCGTGCTCGCCGCGATTGTCGTGATCTTCCTGCTCGCTCCGGGCAGCGCCGAGGTGCGGCGCACGTTCTTCAACCCGACGGACATGTGGCAGGCATTCATCGGCGACCCGAAGAAGGGCTACTACTCGGTCGGGGAGGCCATCTGGCTGAACATCCGGATGTTCCTCGCGGCCGAGGTGCTGATCCTGATCGTGGCGCTGGTCATCGCGCTGGTGCGGCTGTCGACCAGCCCGGTGGCGTTCCCGTTCCGGGTACTTTCCATGATCTACGTGGACTTCTTCCGGGGTGTGCCGCTGCTGCTGGTGATTCTGGCGATCGGGTTCGGCGTGCCGGCGCTGCGGCTGCCGTTCGTCTCGACTCAGTCGGCGGCTGTCTACGGCGTGGCCGCGCTCGTGCTCTCCTACTCGGCGTACGTGTCCGAGGTCTACCGGGCCGGACTGAACTCGGTGCACCTGAGCCAGGTGGCCGCCGCCCGGTCGCTCGGGCTGTCGCAGGCCTCGTCGCTGCGGTACGTGATCCTGCCGCAGGCCGTGCGGAATGTCGTCCCGCCGCTGCTCAACGACTTCATCAGCCTGCAGAAGGACACCGCGCTGGTCGGCGTGCTCGGCGCGATCGAGGCGAACGAGGCCGCCCAGATCTACAGCAGCACGGTGTTCAACTACTCCAGCTACGCGGTGGCGGCCGTGCTGTTCCTCATCCTCACCATCCCGCTGGCCCGGTTCACCGACCGGGTGATCGCCCGGGACCGCAGCCGGCGCCTGGCGGGGTCGGCCCCGTGACCGCGCCCGACGGCGCCGGCCCCGGCCCGGGCACCCCGCCGGCCGAGGGCGAGGCAATCAGGATCGAGGGCCTGCGCAAGTCGTTCGGCCCCAACGAGGTGCTGCGCGGCATCGACTTGTCGGTGGCCACGCACGAGGTCATCTGCCTGATCGGCGCGTCCGGCTCCGGCAAATCGACGCTGCTGCGCTGCCTCAACCTGCTCGAGCCGATCGACTCAGGGCGGATCAGCCTGTGGGGGCAGGAGATCACCGGGGCAGGTGTCGACCAGAACCTGGTGCGCAAGTACGTCGGCATTGTGTTCCAGTCGTTCAACCTCTTTCCGCACATGAGCGTGCTGCGCAACATCACGCTGGCGCCGACGAAGGCGCGCAAGCTTCCCCGGGCGCAGGCGGAAGAAGAGGCACGCGCGCTGCTGACCCGGTTCGGGCTGCTGGACAAGCAGTACGACTACCCGGACCGGCTCTCCGGCGGGCAGCAGCAGCGGGTGGCGATCGTCCGGGCGCTCGCGATGCGGCCGCAGATCATGCTGCTGGACGAGGTCACCAGCGCGCTGGACCCCGAGCTCGTGGCCGAGGTGCTCGACGTGATCAGGGAACTGGCGGCGACCGGCATGACCATGCTGATCGCGACGCACGAGATGGGATTCGCCCGGGACATCGCGAACCGGGTCTGCTTCCTCGCCGACGGCACGATCGTCGAGGACGCCCCGCCGTCCCGGCTGTTCACCGAGCCAAGGGACGAGCGCACCCAGAAGTTCCTGCGCCGGATCGTCGAGGCGGGCCGGCTCTGACGGGTCACCGCCGCATCGACCCCGGCGCCCGGCCGCGTGCGCTTTCCGCACAATTTGCTTAGCCCAAACAAACTTCTTGACAGTCGTCTGGGCTGGAGTGACGATGCGATGGAGGACCCCTGGATGCGGCGCCCCGGGATGAGCGCCCGGCCATCTTGGGGCGAGGTTGGGGTAATGGCTGCTGGTCAGCGGACAGGAAAACAGCCGTCATTAGCGACCCCCTCTGACCGGGCGACCGCGAGTTCAGCACGCGCACGCCGAGGATTACTGCGCGGCCGACACTTCCCGGCCGCTGCTCGCGGCCCGCCCTGACCACTCCGGTCAGCATCGCCAATGACCTGGCGCCGCTGGATACCCAAGTCGTACGGGGGGATTCAGGACCCACCAATGAGGGAGCACTTCAATGTGGTCGAATTCACGCCGCCCCCCGGACAGCCGCGAAGAGGATTCGTGGCTGAGCGACGCGCAGCAGAGGCGGGTCGCACCCGCGGAGACCGAGCCGTTTGTTGCCCCGGTTCCAACCCGGATGGTCTCCAACGGCGAGTACATGCCGCATCCGCAGACCGATGACCAGAAGCATGTCGAATACAGGGTCAAGGAACTGGCCGACGAGGCAGCCAAGCGGCTCGGGACCACCCGCCGCAGGTTCCTCATGGGCACCGGAGGGCTTGCGGCCTCGTTCCTGGCGATGAACGAGGTGTACGGCAAGAAGCTCTTCAACGTGAAGCCCGTCGAGATGTACGAGGACGCGGCGTACCGCGAGAACGGTGTCCCGCAGGACGTGTTCGTCTTCGACGACCAGACGCACATCGTGCGGACGAGCATGAACGGCGAAGCAACGCGCTGCGGGCGCTCGCGCAAGGGCCGGGGCCGGCCTCCACGGCGCGGGCTACACCTCTAACCCCTTCAACGGCACCGGCGGCAACCCGGCCGGGGTCGACGAGTTCGGGAACCCCTGGGCGGACTGGAACCCGGCCCAGCTTGGCCCGGCCTCCCGCCCAACTCCGGGCCGCCCACCACGGCGCTCGGCGAGTTCCACCTCGGCCAGTACATCAACCGGATGTACCTGCAGTCCCAGACGAGCATCTCGATCATCAGCAACGCGAACCTGGCCCTGTTCACGGCGCCGGGCACGACGGTCCCCGGGCTGGCCGACCAACATAAGCGAGAGCCTGCAGAGCGAGATCCTCACTGGCTACCAGACGTCGATGTGCCGCGACTTCATCAACAACCTGGCCGGCTCGCGGCGGGCGTTCGCGCACGCGCAGATCTACCCGGGCGTCGGGAACCTCGAGGACCCGGCGTTCGGCGATTACACCCAGTGGCAGATCGAGTTCTGCCAGCCTGACTCGTGGAAGGGCTACAACATCGCCTACGCGGCGAGCCCGTTCCCCGGCTCCGAGTTCGCCCAGTGGCGGCTGGATGACGAGACGATCGCCTATCCCACCTACGCGGTGATCAACGCGAATAGGCACCAGCTCAGGAAGCATCCCGGATTCTTCAACATCTGCATCCACAAGGGGCTGGCCGCCTCGGGCACCCAGCCCGGCGGGGCCAACAACACCCCCGACTACGGCAACCCGGATGACATCGTGAAGGTGGCCACCGACTGGCCGCAGTTCAACTGGATCATCTACCACTCCTGCTTCCGGCCCGACTTCTGGTCGCTGCAGGCCCTCCTGGACATCCAGAACGCGCCCGGGTCGATGGCCCCGACCACGCTGACCGACAGCGACGGGCACACGGTCCCGAACATCCGGTGGTCCACGCAGTTCGCCCAGATCTGCGGCGGCAAGTACGTGGCCGGGGCGGAGCCCACGTCCGACGTCCCCGTCGAGCCACCGCCCGCTCCGCAACGTGTACACCGAGCTTGGCACCACCATGGCGTCGATGATCGTGACCTTCCCCACGGCATGGGCGCACCTGATCGGCCAGCAGCTCTACTACATGGGTTCCGAGCACATCGTGTTCGGATCGGACTCGCTCTGGTACGGCGGCCCGCAGTGGCAGGTCGAGGCCCTGTGGCGGTTCCAGATCCCCGATGAAATCGCCGAGCGGTGGGGCTACCCGCAGCTCACGGAGTACGACAAGCGGCAGATCCTCGGCCTGAACAGCGCACGGCTCTACGGCCTGTACGGCCGGCAGTCGGTCGGGGTCGGCGAGCCGGGGAGCCCCTACCGGCAGGGCAACCTGGCCAGATACGCGCCCCTGATGCAGCCCGGCAGCGCCATCGACACGGTGCTGGAGGGCGTCGGCTATCCGACCCCGATCACGCCGGTTGACTCCGGCGTCTCCCTGTCGGCCGACCTGATCCCGAACGACAACTTCACCAGGCTCAAGAAGCAGCGCACCGAGGCGGGCGCCGGGCGCAGCAACGCCCGCTTCGGCTGGATGCGCACGCAGTAGGTGGCGGCGCTGGGGACTAGGGTGCGGATCTGGTCCCGCGGCGCATCGTCGAGGCCGGGCGGCTCTGAGGCGTTCGCGGTCCGGTGGCCAATATGCGCGCCCGGCTCAATTCTTCCGCCAAGATCGTGCGAATGCGTACTGTTCAGGCGAGCCATTCCGGTCTAGAGTCCCGGTCAACGTGCCAATCACCGTGACATTACGCACTGGAGCGTGAATCATGCGGCCGATCTGGAGATACCCGGCCATTGTGGCCTGCGCGGCGTTGCTTGTCCTTGGCCTGGCCTCGGCGGCGCCCTCGCTCGCGGGCACTCAGCCGGGCTCCTGCGCCGCCACCACCGCGCACACGCTGAACGGCACGCTCGCCGACGGCGCCACCTACGAGATCCAGGTGCCGGCGAACTGGAACTGCACGCTGTTCCTGTACAGCCACGGGTACGTGGTGCCTGGCTCGGCTAACCCCGCGCAGGACGTCGGCGACCCGGTCACCGGCGCCTGGCTCCTCGGCCACGGCTACGCGCTGGCGGGATCGTCGTACGCGTCCACCGGATGGGCGATCCAGCAGGCGCTGACCGACCAGATCGCCACCCTGAACGTCTTCGACCAGCAGGTCGGCACGCCGACGCGGACGATCGCGTGGGGTCACTCGCTCGGCGGCATCATCACCGCCGGCCTCATCCAGGACTACCCGAACCGGTTCAACGCCGCTCTGCCGATGTGCGGTGTGCTGTCCGGCGGCGTCGCCACCTGGAACACCGCGCTCGACTCCGAGGTCGCGTTCCAGCAGCTGATCGACCCCTCGCTCCAGGTCGTGAACATCACCGACCCGGGCACGAACCTGGCCGCGGCGGAGCAGGCGGCCGCTACGGCGCAGCAGACCGCGCAGGGCCGGGCCCGGCTTGCGCTGGCCGCGGCGCTCGGTGACACGCCGGGCTGGTTCACCCCGCTGTCCGCCGAGCCCGCCGCGAACGACTACACCGCGCAGGAGGCCAACCAGTACCTGTGGGACACCGAGGTCGACTTCCCGTTCGTGTTCGACTTCCGTGCGGAGCTTGAGGCACGGGCGGGCGGCAACCCCTCCTGGACCACCGGCGTGAACTTCTTCAGCCAGCTGGCCCGGTCGGCCGACCTCCGCGAGGTCATCGCGCTGTACAAGGCCGCGGGACTGAACCTGGGCGCCGACCTCGCCCAGCTGAACCGCGCGGCCCGGGTCAGCGCCGACCCCTCGGCGGTCCGCTACCTGGCGAAGTACATCAGCTTCAACGGGCACCTCTCGATTCCGGTGCTGACCATGCACACCACCGGCGACGGCCTCGTGGTGCCGGAGAACGAACAGGCCTACGCCAGCGTCGTGCAGCGGGCCGGCAAGGCACGGCTACTTCGGCAGATCTTCGTCAGCCGCGCCGGGCACTGTGCGTTCACCCCCGCGGAGACGATCACCGCCGCTCAGGTCCTGCTCAACCGGCTGGCCAGCGGTCGCTGGAACGAACAGGCGCTCCGGCCTTCCGCCCTGAACGCGAACGCCTCGGCGCTGGGTTCGGCCTACAACATCTACGAATCCGGCGGCTCGGTCGTGGCCACCGCGCCGGAGTTCGTCAGCTACCGGCCGGACGTGTACCCGCGCCCGTTCGACCTCAGCCGCTACTGGGGTGGTGCCCGGTAGCGGGTCAATCTGGGGCAAGTTTCACCCCAGGCACGCGGGTAGCCTGCCATGAGCGGAGAGGCCGAGGCCCACGCAACCGGGAGGCACTGTGAGCGGACATGGGTACGGCCGGCCAGCACGCCGTCGGCACCCGCTGCGTGTGATCATCATCGTGCTGATCGTGCTGGTCGGCCTGCTGGTCGCCGCTGACTTCGCAGCGCGGGCCTGGGCCGAGAACAAGACGGCGGCCGAGATCAAGCAGCACGGGTTCCCCAAGAAGCCGAGCGTGGACATCGAGGGATTCCCGTTCCTGACCCAGGTTGCCGCGCACAAGCTCAACGACATCCAGATCAGCTCGAGCAACGTGACCGAGGACCACGTGGATCTCGCGAGCATCGACGCCTCGCTCAAGAACGTGCACATCAACGGGGCGTTCAGCGGCGGCACGATCGGCAGCCTCCGCGGGACAGCGGCGATCACCTTTCCGGCGCTGACGAACGCCGTGGCCGCGCAGGCGGGCTCGCTGGGCCAGCTAACCAAGGCCGCGCTGACATTCTCGGCGGCGAGCCCGAGCGAAGTGAAGGCCACGGTGAAGGTCCTGATGTTCAAGGGCACGGTGGTCTGGCGGGTGACCACGGCCTCCGGCAACGTCATCAACGTCCAGCTCGTCTCGACCGGCGGGCTCCCGTCTTACCTGCTCAAGCCCATCGAAGACATAACGCTGCGCCTGCCTTCGCTGCCGCTCGCCCTGCGGCTCCAGGGGGTCAGTGTCAATTCGTCCGGGCTCGTCGGGGTCCTGACCGGCCAGGATGTAAGCTTCGGCAGCTAGGGTCGGCGGCGTCGCCGCGTTAAGGGAAGTCGGTTTGATTAAGTGCGCCTGACGATCATCGGCGGCGGGGTCATGGGGCTGATGACGGCCTACTACGCGGCACCACTGGCCACGAGTGTGACCATCCTGGAGAAGAGCCGGGTCGGCGATCCGGCCACCGCGTCGTTCTCGCTGACCCGGTCGGCCAGGAACGACTACCTCGATCCGGAGTACGCGCGGCTGGCCTACGAGTCCCGCCGGCTGTGGCTGGAACTGCAGGCGACCTCCGATAAGCCGCTGCTAGTCGACTGCGGCTGCCTGAACCTCGCCAAGCGCACCGTCACGCCCGACCTGGCCAGCACGCACGCGTTCCGCAGCTACGCCGTGCTCGAGCAGCTGCAGCTGCGCCGTGAGGCGTTCTCAGCGGACGATCTGCGGCGCCGGTTTCCGCAGTTCGACGCCGACGCCGGGCGGCTCGACGTGGACGCCGGATTCGTCGACGTCCCGGCGGCGACCTCGTTCCTGCAGACGGCGCTGCGCGCCTACGGCGTGCAGGTCATCGAGCACGCGGCGGCGCGCCGCATCATCAGATCGGACGGCAGCTGGACCGTCGCCACCGACGCGGGCCCGGTCGAGTCGGACGTCCTCGTGATCACCGCCGGGCTCGGCACCAACGAGGTGCTCGGGCTGCTGCCGGGCTGCGAGGTCCGGTTCCCGCTGCGGCCGGACCGGCCGTCGCAGTCCAAGTACTTCATCCCTGCCGCTGCGGACCGAGATCGGTTCACTGCCCGTAGAACGCTGCAGCAGGGGACGGTGTACGACATTCGCCGGTTCGCGCCCGGCCGGTTCGCCGGCAACGGCGTCGCCCCGGCCGGGACAAGCGCAAACTCACCCGCCGGATAGCGCGCACGCATTATTGGCGTAAGGCTTTCTCATTTGTGTTGCACTGAGAAAGCCTTACGCCAATTAGCGCTCCGGGTATGGGTCGCTAGCTCACGCCGACATTGAAGTTGAAGTCGCCAATGTGGAATGACAGGCCGAAGCCGCCGAAGTGGTGGATGATCAGGGCCACCACCATAATGAGAAGGATCGCTACGAGAAGCCAGAACAACCAGACGAGGAAGCCCGGTATGGACCACCGCCATGTACTCATGGCCGTTTCAACTTCCCCGCCAAACTAAGAAGCATGCAGGGATTTGCTGAAATATTTTGCGAAGTCGGCGCCATTGGCCGCCCGGCCTTGCCCGGCGTGGCCGACCAGCGGCCCGCGCCAGGCGCGGGCTAGAGGGATGAGCTGGGGTGGGGTGAATGGCGGTTTGACGCTTGTTGCGGCACACGTTGTAGCCCACACTTGCGTTTGATATGAAACGCTACATCGCCAGTGCGTGTTTCGGAATCAGAAACGCAAATGCTGAGGAGACCGCGATGACGGATCGATCCCGTCCAGCGCCGTACCCGCCGAGATCGCTGAGCGTCTCGAGGCGATGATGCAGCGGGCGTACCGCCGATCCGGCTGTTCCGGTCGGCGGAACCTGGCGATGACGCCGCAATGAGCGACTGGGACGGCGCGAACTGAGCAGGCGGCTCTCGCTGTCGATGCGGGAACGCGAGATCGTATCGAGGATGCGCGGTGCGCGTGCGAGTACGAGTGGGGAGTGCAGTGACGTTCTTCGCGGGCGGAGCAGGCCTGTGGCCCGCAGATACCTCGCTTACACGGCAGCGCGGCGATCGTGCTGGGCGATGAGCGCGACGGCTGCTCATCGAGGCGTGACGCGCTGCATGACTCGCAACATCGCCGATGACCTGTGGCGCCGACTGGCCCGGATCTTCAGCGACGACAGCTGCTTGACCTGACCATGCTCGCTGGCTGGTACACGCGGTCAGCTTCACGGCCAATGCCGCCGGGTGGCGCACGAGGACCGCGCCCCGCTTTGCCGAGGTAGTCGCAGGCGGCAGAGAGGAGGAATCGCAATGAGGCCGCAGCTGGACTCGAGTACGAGATGACGTTTGCCGAGCGGATCGAGGGACCGCGGGGCCCACCATCGGCTCCCCGGCCCGGCTGTGCTGGCAGATCGCCGAGGCGACGCTCGCGGGGCCGCGGATCACGGCGAGCCTGGCGATGCCCGGAACCGACTGGATCCGGGTGGAGGGCAGCGGCCTCCGGCGTCAGGATCAGCGCACGCAGTTCCGCAGCGACGACGGAACGCTGATCCTCATGCGGTATGACGCAGCCGTGATCCGCGGGGACGAGGAGTTCTCCCGGGCTCTGGAGAGCGGCCGGGAAACGGCATTCGCCGACCAGTACATGTGCATGACGCCCCAGTTCGACGTCGGCAGCGACGGCTACGACTGGCTCACCGAGAACCTGTTCGTCGCCCGCGGGCGGCTCGCCGGGCCGAAGCAGATCGAGTACGAGGTCTACCGGATCGTCTAGCTGGAGGCAGCGTTGACGCCGAAGCCGAGGATCGCGGCGGCGAGCGGGCCCGGGGTCTCGAGCTGCGGCACGTGCCCGGTGTCCGGCAGCATCCGGAACTCGGCGCCGGGGATGGCCGTCGCGTAGGCCAGGCCATACTCCGGATCGACGATCCGGTCGCTGGCTCCCCAGAGCACGCACGTGGGCACCTTGATCTGGGGGAGCCGCGCGTTCAGGCCCTTCTGCGTCATGTCGGTGCCTGCGTAGACCGCGAGGGCCTCCCGGTTGCCGGCCATCACGCGGCGCTGGTCCTCGCTCATCGCGGCAGGATTGATCCGGAACGCGGCGGGGTGGTGGTAGCTGAGCTCCGCCACCTGGTCCAGCGTGAGCGAGAAGAAGTCGGCGACCGGGTGCCCCGGGACCTCCATCCCTACGGCGTCGACCAGCACGAGCCCGGCGAGCCGGGTAGATCCGGCCACCGCCATCTCGGCGGCGATCCAGCCGCCGACCGAGTTGCCGATCACGGTGACGCTGTCGAGTTCGAGTTCGTCGAGCAGCGCGGTGTAGAGCCGGGCGAGGCCCGCGATCGTGCTGAGACCGTCCGGGCGCGGGGTGCCGCCGAATCCCGGGTGCACGCCGGCGATGACCCGGGCAGGCCCGCTGTCGGCGAGCAGATCGGCGAAGCCGGTCACGGACTGCGGCCCGGCGCCGCCGTGCAGCAGCAGGTAGACAGGCCCGGCGCCGCGGTCGGTGTAGCTGACGTCGGCCGCGCCGATGCCGTCCGCAGTCACGGTCCGGGTCGCGGCGGCCGGGGAGGCGTAGTCGGTGGCCGGGACGGTGGCGTAGCGGGCCATCACGTCCACGACAGCCGCGGGGGTCATGGGCTGCCCGGCCGCGATCATGTCGCGCAGGTCCCGGAAGTACTGCACGTACAGATCGGGCGTGAACGTGTTGAGCAGGACCGCTGGCTCGCCGGTGGCATTGCCGAACGTATGCGGCGCGCCAGGCGGGACCATGACCAGGGTTCCGGCTGGGGCGTCGTAGGACGCGTCGCCGACCGTGAACCGCGCGGTGCCGGACACCACGTAGAAGCCCTCGTCATGCCGGGCGTGCCGGTGCTGCGGCGGCCCGTCGGTGTGCGGGGCGATGGTGATCTCGCCGAGCCCCAGCCGGTGCGACGTCGTGCTGCCGTCCTCCAGGATGCGCATCTGCACCGGCCCGGACAGGGCGACGTCGCCCTCGTGCGGCCCGGTGATAGAGATCTCGGCCATGACGGCCCCCTGTCTTTATAATAGTAGTTCTCTCATAAAGAGAGTATGCTCCCATCTGAGTTTGTGCAAGTATGCTCTCATGACGAGAGACCGCTTCAGCTGGGTTGGAGGGCGGGACGATGACGACGCACCTGAACACGGGGCGGTCCAACCAGAAGGAGCGGACCCGCACCGCGATCGTGACGGCGGCGCGCGAGGCCATCGCCGCGGGGAATGAGATCTCGATGCCCGACGTGGCCAGGCGGGCACTGGTGTCCGAGGCCACCGCGGACCGGTACTTCCCGGACCTCGGCTCGCTTCTGCGTGAGGCGCTGGCCGGTATTTGGGACAGTCCGGAACACGCCATGGCACCGGTGGCCGGATCCAGTGACCCGGTGGAGCGAATCGGCTTCGCCACAGAGGTTCTAATGCGCGAGGTGCTGGCGCAGCAGGCCGCCGTGCGGGCGCTGATCGCGGCCTCGGTCACCAGGCCGGCCATGGCCGGGGTGCGGCCATGCCGCCGCATCGGCTAGATCGACGAGGCGCTCCGGCCGCTGAACGCAACGATGGCGGAGCAGCGACCAGCGGAAGTTGCAAGCCAAGCGCGGTCTCGCGATCGTGGTCAGCGCCGAGGCGCTGTTCAGCCTCACCGACCTGTCGGGCGGCCCCCGAGGCGGCCATCGCCAGCGCGGCGGCAAACGCCCTGCTCTATCTCGGCCGCCGCCATCGCCTCGGCTGCCCCCTAACCCCCACTAAATCGGGTCCGCTAGCCCCTGGCGCGCCGCCGAATCACCCCTGGATCGCCCCGACGGCCCGGCTGAGCAGGCTTATGAATGCACCCGTTTGACGGCTCATAACGCACCTTCTGGTTATCCACCATGGTTAATCATCTTTATCAGGAGCAGGTAATTGACAATGGCCTGTCCCTGACCCCACACCTGCAAGTATGATCCGGGTACATTCCCTGTGTAGCCGGACTGTAACTGTGTCGCTCACAGGTCATACGGCTTGTTTGGAATTTTTAGTTACACCTAGCTGTTTCGCACTGACAGTATTAGTTACCCAAAGTACCCAGGATAGAGGCGCGCCCCCTAGCCAGGCGTGGCCATCGGCCTGGTCGCCATCGCGGCGCGGCCCTGCCCTGGCACAATCAGCCCCGTCACTGGCTGGAATGCCCTGGGTGCCGGAATAGCGCATTCCCCCCACTCTGTGCGCGAGGACACTGGATCACATCTTGTTTTCTTCCCTTCGTTCCATCCTGCCCCCATCCATCAAGGGCTACCGTTTCAGCCGCACGCCCGCGCGCGATACGCTTGTCGTCGCCTGGGTCGCGTCGGCCCTGCTCGCCATCACCGCGGTGGCCCTGGGCCTGGAGCTTAGCTGGCGGCCAGCTGCCCGGCCAGCCGGGCACTCACCCGCCGCGCTCGCCGCGAACTCCGGCGCTGCCTCCGGAGTGACCTCCGGCGCGGCCGCCTCCAGCGCGGCATCGGAGGCGGCGGTCGCGGTAACCAAAATCTCGGATGCTCCGGCAGCCAAGCATTCCGCTGGCCGTGACGCGGCCTCGGGACACCCACAGAGGACCGAGCACCGCCGCCACCCCATCACCATCACGCCGCGTTGCAGCAGGCTCAGGTCGTGACCACCTAGCCTTAGCCCAAGCCGTTCCTACCATGATCTAACACTCTATGAAGCCGCAGGTGATCCCGGGCAGACGTTGCGGGCGGACGCGAGCGCACGGTCGCCCCACGGGGAAACCGTGCACCCTCACTCGCGCCTGCGCTCTCTGGTGGCCCAGTTCTAACACGCGAGGTGGGTCACCATCTATGGTTCCGACCCGCATGCGGACGCCCTGGGCATTGAGCCTGGGTGCGCCTCGCCTGCTCTCAGGCTGCCCTCTGGGCCTTGGTCCGGCTCGACGCGGACCCGCACGGGCTGGCCATCCTCTCCACCATAACCACTCCCCGAGTGGGCCAGCGTGAAGGCGGCAACTTTGTCGCTGCCGGCCTTGACGCAGTCCCGCATCCGCTGGTGGATCGCCTATCCGACTGGCTCGCCGCACGTCGTTCCCGGCTCCCAGGCGACACAGTGGTACTGGGGCCAGAACTACGACATCTCGACGGCCCTGCCGGGCTTCTGAGGGTCCTGTAGCCCGGTGGTGGGCCCCGCGCTGCTCAAAGAACAGCAGTGCGGGGCCCACGACCGCATTCATTGGTTGGCGTCACGCGTGGGGTCCATGACCGCATTCATTGGTTGGCGTCACGCCCGTTAGGGATCGGGGCGGGCGCGGCGTAGCCGGGGACCGACGGCCAGCGGACCGACAGGACCACCGAGGCCTCCTCGGCCTGCCAGGAGTGGCTGACGCCGTGGAACAGCACGTAGTCGCCCTGCTTGGCCAGCAGCACGCTGCGTCCCGGCAGGTCCACCCGGAACCGCCCGCTGACCAGCAGCACCAGTGCCGAGCGACGCTCTTCGGCGACCCACTGCTCCCGCTGGTCGCCGGGCGCATGGACACCCCATTTGATCTCGACGTCATCGCTGTGCCTGGCGTCGCCTTGAGGCCGGAAGTGCCCCAGCAGCCAGCCGCCGTCGCCGGTCGCCGTCTTCGGCCGCATTGCCCACATAAATCGTCTGCGCCACGAGCGGCGACGCTAACACGGACCACCGGGCGACGATCGCGAACGGGCAAGGTTAGCCGGGGCGACGCGGCTGGTCACCAGGTCGTCAGCATGCGGCGGCCGGGCGACCCATTGGTTCCGGCCATGCCGTCTGAGATGCCACGTAAGCCACGCCAGGATCGCCCGTTCGCGCAGCATGAGGAGCGCGCCCGGCGCGGCCAGCGGACCACGATGATGGTGCTGCGGTTCATCAACGAGCAGGGCCACGAACTGGACCGCGTGGTGTTCTCCCGGGTCGCGGGCGGCGTCGCGTAACGGCCCGTCGGCCCGGGTCAGACCTCCAGCGCGGCCGCGAGATCCTCGTCTACGACCAGGATGATCTTGCCTCTGGTGTGCCCGCGCTCGACCTCCGTGTGCGCCTCCGAGGCGTCCTGCCAGAAGTACCGGGACTGGATGTTGACCGTGAGCGACTCGTCGTCGAACCACGGGGCCATCCGGATCAGGCGGGTGCCGCTCGCGCTCGCCGTTGTACTGCTCGCCAGTGGACTCGCTGCGCGTCGGGCAGGTCGGCGTGCACCGGCGTGGCGATCAGCGCGCCGTCGCGGGCCGCGCGGGCGGCGCCGTCCAGGCTCGGTGCGACGCACGCCAGCACCTTCTCGGCGCCGCCGTTGGTCAGGTCGCGTACCTGCTCGGGCCAGTCGGGCTTGGTGTGGTCGACGACGTCGGCGGCGCCCAGGTGGTGCAGGAACTCGTGGTTCTGCGGACTGGACGTGGCCACCACGTTGGCGCCCAGGATGCGGGCGATCTGCACCGCGAAGTGCCCGAGGCCGCCCGCGCCGGCGGTGATCAGGACCGGTTTCCCCGGCGCTGAGCTTCAGCACGTCGGTCAGGCCCTGCTCCGCGGTTATCGCGTCGATCGGTACAGCGGCGGCTTCGACGGCGCTCAGCTCCTCCGGGATCGGGGCAAGCTGCTCGACCGGGCAGGTCAGGTACTGGGCGTAGCATCCGGTCAGGCCCGGGTAGCCGTACACCGGCGTGCCGTCGTCCAGGGCGGCGTCGGCGCCGGTGTCACCCACGACAACCCCGGCGAACTCGCCGCCGGGCACGTAGGGAAGGGAGCCGGTGTACCCGCCGCGGCGCAGCGAGACGTCCCAGGGACCGACCCCGGCGGCGAGCACCCGGACGAGCACCTCGCCCGGGCCTGGCTTCGGCAGCTCTGCGTCAGTGACCTGCATCACCTCGGGGCCACCGAACTTGCTGACCGTGATCACCTGCATCGCCGCTCCGCTCTCTCCGCGGCCGTCCGCGGGCGCATCGTGTGCCGGTGTCCCCACCCTAACGGGGCGTCAGGGCCGTCGGCCGGCTGGGAGGCTGGTGACGAGCACGTCGGAGACGGGCGATCCAGGACCGGGATCGCGGGTGCGGGCTACCTTGCGCCAGCCCCAGTTCTGGAACGCGCTCTGGGCGGGGGCTGCCGCCGGAAGCACGGTCAGCGTCGCCCGTTCCTCGGTGCGGCCGCCCAGGATCAGGTCGTGCAGGGTCTGGCCGATGCCCTGCCGCCGCCACGCCGCGCGGACCAGCAGGTCGGTGAGGGCGAACGTGCGGCCCGGGTGCTCGGCGGTCTCCTCATCCGGCAGCGGGGTGGTCAGCTCACGCCACCACGAGGTAGACGGCCGTAGCGGCATCCCGCTCGCGTAGCCGACCAGGTAGCCGCCGGACCGTGCCTCGGCGAGGGCGAACCCGGGCTGGCGGCGCTGCACCCGGAGCCGGCGGGCGTACTGGTCGGCCTCGTCGCCGGTGCGCCGGTAGGGCGGGTCCGCGTACACCTCGGCGTGCAGGGCCTGCAGTTCCGCTTCGTGCTCGGCAGCCTGGGTGCCGCCGAGCAGCTGGAACGTGATCTCTGGCGCGGGCACGGCCACCTTCCTTGCTGGACGCCTCCTGTTGTGCAACAACGCGGCCGCCCGCCGGAGTCCTCGGCGTCACTCGCCGGGCTACCCCGGGTTTGCCGGCAGCTGGCCGGGTCTGGGGTCCCCCGCGAGCGCCGCGTCGACCGTCGGGTAGACCGGCAGCAGCCGGTTAAGCCCCATCAGGTCGATGATGCGGTGCACGGCTCCGTTCGCCTGCACGACCACGCGCAGCTCGGCGCCGCTGTCCGCGGCCTGGTATGCCATGACAAGCAGGCTGCGGATTCCGGCCGAATCACAGAAAGTTGTCGCTGACAGGTCGGCGATCACGACCCGGGCGTCCGTGGCAATAGCCTCGGCCAGGTCGTCGCTGACGTCCGCTGTGTTGGTCATGTCGATCTCGGCGGGCATGGTGATGATATTCGATGAGGTTCGCATGGCGGGTCCGCGATGTACTGTTCCGGGCGCCGTCGCTGGTCGGGCCGGCGGCGCCCGGACGGTTGCGAAGGGTGCTAGCCGGCGGTGACCTTCTTGCGGTCCTCGTGTCCGGTGACCTGGATGCTGCGGGGCTTGGCCCGCTCGTCTACCGGGATGGTCAGGGTGAGGACGCCGGCACTGTAGTCGGCGCCGACGTTCTCTGCGTCGAGGGTGTCGCCGAGGAACACCTGACGGGTGAAGACCCCTGCGGGACGCTCGGAGATCAGCATCTCGGCGTCGTCGGGCTGCTGGGGCCTGCGCTCGGCCCGGACGGTCAGGACGTTCTGTTCAACGGTCAGGTCGATGGACTCGGCGCTGACGCCGGGCAGGTCGAAGTGAACGTAGAAGGTGTCGCCCTTGCGGTACGCATCCATCGGCATGGCAGCCGGCCGGGCGGCGGTTCCGAGCATCTGCTGGGTGAGCCGGTCGAGTTCCCGGAAGGGGTCGGTACGCACAAGCATCGTGAGAGCCTCCTAACCATCGTTGTCATGTCGTAGGGCGCTGCGCCCAGGATGTATATAGCATGGCGGAGATTTATCTGACAAGACTCGACTCAGATTTTCGGCTCATACATACTGTGGTAATCAGCAGCGGCCGTGTTATGACGGCGTGAGGGAGGAGATATGCCTGGAGATCTCCCGCACGAGTCCACCCCGTACGACGTACTGGAGGTGCGCGCCGACGCCAGCAGCAGGGACATCACCCGCGCGTACCGGCGGCTGGCTCGCGCCTGGCACCCCGACGCCCAGCCCGTCGATGCGGGCGCGCCGGCACGGTTCCAGGCCGTGTCGGACGCCTACGAGCTGCTCTCCGACCCGGCGCGGCGGGCCGCCTACGACGAACTGCAGGCCGCCCGTGCGGCAGGTTCGGGGACGGCCGGCCGGGCGGTGGACGGCCGGCGCCGCCATTCGTCGCCGTCATCGCCGTCCCGCTCGTCTCCGCCGCCCCTGTGGCCTCTCGGTCCGGCCACAACAGCCCCGCTTGCGTCCCGGCCGCACGGAGAGCGGGCGGGATCTCCGGTGCGGCCTGGACCGGTGCGGATCGAGCCCCTGCCCGGAGATCCCGTGGTCGGCCAGGCCGGGGTGGAGGCGCAGCTGCTGGCCTTGGCCCAGATCGTCCGTGCCCTCCTCGGCGACGATCGGAACCGCCCGTGGTGACCCCGAGCTGGTCGGATATGGATCACGGGCTATTCAGCATCTCTGTCGCCGCGGAGCTGGCCGGCCTCCACCCGCAGACGCTGCGGCTGTACGAGCGCGAGGGCCTGCTGACGCCGTCCCGCAGTCCCGGCGGGACCCGCCGGTACAGTCGCAACGACGTCACCCGCCTGCAGCTGATCTGCAGCCTGTCCAACGACGGGCTCAACACGGCCGGCATCCGCCGGGTGCTCGAACTTCAGGAGGAAACCCTGCAGCTGCAGGCCGAGATCGCGCGGCTCAAGCAGGCCGGCCGCGATAGGCCGCGCTGACGGCCTCTCTGCCGCCCGCGGCTGGTGCGGCATGGCTGGCCCCCGATACCCCGCGGGCGCCTTGACCGTTAGGCTGTCCCGGGCGCACGCCGGTGCGGCAGAAGCGTCAGCGCTGCGCGGCGACCTCGGCGAAGTCGCTCGATCCCAGCCCGAGTCGACTGCGGCGCGCATCGCCTCCCAACCGTTGCCGTGGCGGTCGAGGTGACGGTGGGTCAGTTCGACGTGCGTGTGCCCGGCGTCGATCGCGGTGAACCGCACTTCGATCTCGCTGGCCTTCGCAGGGTCGGTCTCGATCTGCCACTGCAGCGTGATGTCCCAACTGAAGCGCACAAGAGTCGGCGGCTCGTAGGCGAGCACCCGCGACCACCGGCACTCGGCGCCGTCGACACCGATGTCGACGATGTTGCCGCCTACGTGCGGCTCGAACACCATCCGCTCGACCTCGAACAAGTGGTGCTCGGGGTTCCACCACGTCCCGATGCCATCGGTGAACACGCGGAAGGCGTGCTCGATCGGAGCGTCCACGTCGATCGCGCGCGCGACGACGTCGATCGGTCGGTGCGCTCGGTTGCGGATCGGTCATCGGTTCTCCTCGGGTGGGTGGGACGAGCTGGCGGCCTCCGAACGCGTCCAGTGAGCGGCGCCAGAACTGGTCGAAGTAGTCGCGGATCGCGGCAAGGCCGGCCGGGTCGACCGAGTAGATGCGCCGCGTGCCGGCGGCGCGGTCGCTGACCAGCCCCGCCTCCTTGAGCACCTTGAGGTGCTGCGACACCGCCGGGCGGCTCACCGGCAACTGGCCCGCGAGCTCGCCGACCGGGCTCGGTGTGCCCGCGAGGTGCTCGAAGATGGCCCGCCGGGTCGGGTCCGCGAGGGCCGTGAGCACTGCTCTATGGTTAGCCATTACTTACGGTAAGTTACTACTTACCAATAAGCCCGTCAAGCGCGGCTCGTACGTCGTTGACGCCTTCGCCGCGCGTCAAGTGCCGCAGGGCCTTGCCGGTGCCTTGGCCGTGTATCAAATCGGCGGTGCGCAGTTGCCGCAGCGACCATCGGTGTACCAAAGAGCTTGAAAGAGCCGTCTATCGGTACATCGACGCTGACGGTTCGGCGGATCCGGAGCGAGCCCTTCACGTACGCGAGCTTCTCCGTTACCTTGCCGTCGCTGACGGTGATCACGTCGATGCCCCGCACGTGGCCGCCGACCCAGTCGTAGCGCCAGCGCTGCACCACTCGCTGGCCTGCGGTGAACGCGTCCTCCACGGTGAAGTGGCTCGCCAGGTCATCGAAGATCGGTTTCCATGCGGCCCTGATTGCCGCGTGGCCGATATGGCGCTGACCGTCCGGTGCGGGTGAGGTTGACTCGAACACGCAGTCCGCGCTGGTCAGCGCCAGCGCGGCGAAAAGGTTGTGGTCGTTCCAGGCCGCGTTCAACCGGCCGACGACGTCGGCGGCCGGCGGAGCGGCGACCTGGCTGGCGGCGGTCATGCCAGCGCAGGCTCGGCGGGCTGCAGGCCCCCGCGAATCATTTCCCGGCAGCTCCGCGGTGTCCTCGTGGCCGTGCTTGGCGACGGCGTGCGCGACCGCGGCGTCGAGCACCTCCTCCTCCTCGCCGCCGGCGATCGTGAGCGTGCAGCCGATGTCGTTGGGTACCTGGCGGCAGTCGATCATCTTCCGGGCCATGGAAGGCCTCCCCTCCCCATTGCGCCGGGCTCGTCCCGGCGGGGTTGTGCCGATGCCTTATTGCGGCTAGTTGCGGTCTTGGCCCCTCTCTAGTCATCCCGGCGGAGGCGGCGGACTGGATAGACTTACTTATCAATAGGTCAGAGTCTGACTTACTAGTAGGTCAGAGGGTCAAGGAGTGCGGATGACTTTGACGGTCGCCGAGGCGCGGAGCAGGCGATGATGCCGGCACGGCCTCGCAGATGCTGGACGTCGCCAAGCGGCTGGTCCAGGCCTGCGGGTTCAACGGCTTCAGCTACGCTGACATCGCCGCCGAGCTGCAATCACAAGGCCGCCTGCATTACCACTTCGCCGGCAAGGCCGACCTCGGCGAGGCCCTCATCACCAGTTACGCGAGCCGTTCGTCGAAGCGCTGGCTACGCGAGGCTGGATACGGCAGTCGGCTCCCGGCCCGAGCGGCAAGCTGGCCTCCTACGTGGACCTGTACCTGCAGGTGCTGCGCGACCGCCAGATGTGCCTGTGCGGCATGCCCGCAGCCGAGTACCAGACCCTTCCACAGCCGATGCGAGACGCGGTGATCAGGTTCCTCGACCAGAACGAGAGCTGGCTGGAGGACGTCCTTGAGCAGGGCCGCGCCGAGGGCAGCCTGCAGTTCACCGGCTATGGCCCGGGACGCCGCCCACATGATCGTAGCGGCCTGGAAGGGGCGATGCTGTCGCCCGGCCCTACGGCGACATCGCGCGCTCCAGGCCGCGGCGACAAACCTGCTGGCCGGCCTCAAGCCTGCGGGCGGCCAGGCGCTGGGAGACCGGGCGCTGGCGGGCCAGGCGTCCGCGGGCGAGCTCTGACGACGGCTCGGTCGGCAGCCGGACCGCGCGGAACAGCGCGGCAGCAATAACCAGGCTGCAGGATGGATTCTCACAGTCAGTCGGCCAGGGTCCGGGGGAGGCCGAAGGCGGCAGGGCGGCGTTGTCGAAGCGGGTGATCGCGCTGATCCGGTCGCCGGCGAGCGTGACCACGAGCAGCCCGAACGCGTGCGAGACCTGGCCGTCGGGTCGCGCAGGTAGATGCCGAACGCGGGCTGGCCGTTGGCCCGGGTCGGCACCAGCCGGTAGCGGCGGCCCTCGCGGAACGCCACGCGGAGAGGAACTTGCCGACCAGCTCGCGGCCCTGGTACTCCAGCGGCACGGGCGGCATCCGCAGCCAGGCGTCCTCGGTCATCAGGGCGACGATGCCGTCCACGTCGGCCGCCTCGAACGCCTCGACCAGGCGGGCCACCAGCTCCTGCTCGGCGGGGGAGCTCGGCGGCGGCGGGGCGGGCGTCCGGCGAGGGCAGGTCCTCGGCGAGCGTGGCGCGGGCCCGCTTGAGCGCGCTGGTCACGGACTGCTCGGTGGTGTCCAGCATGGCCGCGACCTCGCTGGCGGGGAAGTCGAGCACGTCGCGCAGGACCAGCGCGGCCCGCTGGCGCGGGGGCAGCAGCTGCAGCGCGGTGACGAACGCCAGCGAGATGGCCTCCCGTGCCTCGTACCGGGCCTCCGGGCCGGCGGCGGCGTCGGGCAGCTCGTCGAGCAGCAGGTCGGGGTACGGCTCCAGCCAGACGACCTCGCCCAGCCGGGCGGCTCGGGCGGCTCCACGTCGAGCGGGCAGGCTCGTCGCGGGGCGCCGGCTAGCCGATCGCAGCATGTTGAGCGAGCGGGTGGTGGCGATCCGGTACAGCCAGGTCCGGAGCGATGCCCGCCCCTCGAACCGCCGGCAGCCCCTGCCAGGCGGCCAGCAGCGTCTCCTGCAGCGCGTCCTCGGCGTCGGCCACCGAGCCGAGGATCCGGTAGCAGTGCACCTGCAGCTCGCGCCGGTACGGGCCGACCAGCTCCTGGAACGCGGCCTCGTCCCCGGACCTGGCCCGGTCGATCAGCTCCGTGCTCACTGTTACACCCTCGCATCCGTGCCTCCCGTGAGGTCATGTCCTCGCGGGTACAGACACCGCGGCGAGCCGCAAAGTGGGCGGTCAAACGGCGCCCAATTTGCCGGCTGCCCGGTGTCTGCCTTGGTGACAGGCCCAGCCACTCGGACGGCTGCGGCCCCGCAGAGAGGAGACACCAGATGCCCACCTTCGTCTTCGCCTACCGCAGCACGCCCGGCCGCACCGCCGCCCCACACCGGAGTCGACGGCGGCCTGGAGGGCCTGGTTCGACGGCATGGGCGATGACCTCGTCGACCTCGGCAAGCCCGCCGCCGGCGCCGCCGCGCTGGGCAACTGCGGCCCCGGCACCGAGCTGGGCGGCTACTCCGTGATCAGCGCCGCGGACCTGGACGCGGCGCTGGCCGTGGCCAAGGGCTGCCCGCAGCTGAGCCGGGATGGCGGCGTGGAGGTCGCCCAGCTCGTGGAGGTCCCGGCAGCGCTCAGCACCGGCCAGCAGGCCGGCTGACCCTGCCCCGGCGGCGCCATCCGCGGCACCCAGTTCTCCGATTGGAGCACACTATGGCTGCCAGCTCGCCAGTGACCACGCGAACCACCGCGACGCCGGGGCCGCCCCGTCGGGCAGGCGCTGACCGTAGTGCTGACCGCCGTGGCGTTCTTCATGGTCGTCCTCGACGCGCTGGTGGTCGTGACCGCCCTGCCGTCGATCCACCGCTCGCTCGGCGGCAGCCTCGGCACGCTGCAGTGGACGGTCAACGCCTACAACATGGCCTTCGGCGCCGGGATCATCACCGCCGCGGCGCTCGGCGACCGGCTCGGGCCGCCGGCGGGTCTACACGGCGGGCTCGCCCTGTTCACCGTGGCGTCCGCGGCCTGCGCGCTGGCCCCGGACGTCGGGCTGCTGATCACCGCCCGGGCGGTGCAGGGCCTGGGCGCGGCGGTCATCACCCCGCTCAGCCTGACGATCCTGACCTCGGCCTTCCCGCCCGAGCGCCGCGGCGCGATCATCGGCATCTGGGGCGGCATCTCCGGTCTCGGCGTCGCCGCCGGTCCGCTCATCGGCGGCGCGGTCACCCAGGGCCTGTCCTGGCACTGGGTCTTCTGGGTGAACGTGCCGGTCGGCGTCGCCGCCGTCGTCGGCGCGCGCCTCTGGCTGCCGGAGAGCCGCGGGCCGCGGACCCGGCTCGACGTGCCCGGCCTGGCGCTGGTCTCGGCCGGCGCGGCGGCGCTGATCTGGGCGCTGGTCCAGGGATCGCAGAAGGGCTGGACCGGCGACAGGGTTCTGCTCGGCCTCATTCGGGAGCGGCGGCGATCGCCGCGTTCCTGGCCTGGGAGATCCGGGCGAAGAGCCGATGATCCCGCTCGGGCTGTTCCGCCGGTCAGCTTCTCCGCCGCGGTCGCCGCGGGGTTCCTGATGGGCGCCTCGATCTACGCCGCGGCGTTCCTGACCAGCCAGTTCTTCCAGCTGGCCTTCGGCGACTCGCCGCTGGCGACGGGGCTGCGGTTCCTGCCGTGGACCGCGGCGCCGCTGCTGGTCGCCCCGCTCGCCGGCGCGCTCTCCGACCGGGTCGGCGCGCGGGTGCTGATGGTTCCGGGGCTGCTGCTGCAGGGCGCCGGCTTCGCCTGGATCGTTGCGCTGGCCGGGGCGCCGGGCTACACCGGGTATCTGGCGCCGTTCATGATCGCCGGCGTCGGCGTGTCGATGGCGATCCCGCCACGTCCGCCGCCGCGCTGAACGCTGTGCCGCCCGCCGCGCTCGGCAAGGCCTCCGCGATCTGAACACGCTGCGCCAGTTCGGCGCGGTGTTCGGCATCGCGATAGTGACGGCGATCTTCAACTCCCAGGGCAGCCTGGCCGGCCGGCGGCCGTGACCAGCGGATACCGTCCGGCCATGGCCGCGGCTGCCGGGTTCTCGGTCCTCGGCGCCGTGGTGGCCGTCGCGATCCGCAGGCGCGCAGCGGCGGCTGGCCGTGAGCCGGTCCGTGCCCTGCCCGGTCATGCCCAGTCGGCCGGGACCCGGTCGCCTGACCTCACCCCGGTGCTCCCGCCGAAATGACAACCATCATCCTGGGTCAGCTCCCGGCTTTCCTGCAGGTGAGTACGCAATACGGGTTATGTCAAAGTCTCCGTAACCGTCATCTTTTGGATACTGCGCAGAATTCATTAGAAGCAATGGCGTTACCTGACAAGCGCGGGGCCGTGCGCGGCAGCCGGGACAACGGGCCTGACGACCGGGGTCACCGCATCCGGGCCGCCGCTGCGGTCCGGTTGCCGACTCCGAGTTTGGGATAGGCATGCTCCAGGTGCTTGCGAACGGTCAGCGGGCTGATTCCCAGCAGGCCGGCGATCTCGCGGTTGGTCCTCCCGCCCGCCGCAAGGCCGATCACCTCGATCTCGCGCTGGGTCAGACCCTGGCCGCGGGGACGATCGCCCCCGGCGGCGGAATGCTCGGCGAGCGCGAGCAGCACGCTGCCGTACGCGTCCGCGGAGATCAGTGTCAGCGTGAGGCGGGACGCTCCCCGCGCGACCTCGCGGGAGCCGAGGACGGCCGGGACAGGACCGGCCGAACGCGCTCTGGCCAGCGCGGCAGCGCGCCAAAGGCACAGCGAACAGGGCAGGAACCCGCCGGGCTCGGCGGGCTCCAGGTAGCGGCGGAAGGTCGCGGGCGCGATCGCTGAGGTAGCAGATGCGGCCGTCGGCCGCGATAACGGCCGCGCCGTCACACCCGCCCAGCGCCGCGTTGCCCAGGGTCCGGACGTCCAGGCGGCTGCCGTCAGCGCCGCCGCGCTTGCATAGGCCCGGATGAGGTGTGGACGCAGGAAGTCAAGGGTGCCCGATCCCGCTCGGAGAAGTCCCGGCCTGCGCGGCTGACCGCCAGGCCGATCATGACGCCCGGCCGGGCCTGCACCGTGACCGCGAGCTGCCGGTCGACCCCGGCCAGGCGGTAGAAGTCCTGGTAGAGCGGTAGCTGCCGGAACTCCCGCAAGGACAGGAAGTCGAACATCTTGCGGGCGCGCCCGTCACGCGTGGCCCGGTAGTGCCCGATCAGCGGGTGCTGGCCCATGTGCTCTGGAACGCCTCCACCATGCCGGGAAACGCGAAGCCGTCAGGGGCCGTCTGCGCAACGACGCGGCGCCTGACTGGGTTCACCTCGTTGTAGGAGCAGGCGTCGCACCCCACCAGGGCGGGCAGCACGGCGAGGGCGCGTCCCCCGAATGCGTCGAGCGCGCAGGCTTGATACAGCTCGCCGAGAGAATCGGCCAGCTTGCGGAGATCTTTTTCAGTCAAGCAGATCACCGGCGCGCCTTCCCTTGCGCTGCCAGTAAAAGAATACGACGGATGTCGTATTTACGCCCCCTGCATGTCTCCGCTACACCAAGAAGATAAGGAAACGGCGCAAAGCGGCTGGGTTCATACGCTTCGGCCCGGGGGGGCAAAGTAATGCGATGCTGCATTATCCGATATTTCCGGCACTTAGGACGACGGGCCGCGAGCCGGTGATCGCCTGGATCCTGGGCTTCATCGTGGGCCCGGTGCTGCTTGCCGGGTACGGCTGGTACCTGTGCCGCGGCCCACGGCGGCGCGGAGTAACCGATGAGGAGATCACACAGCTGCAGGCGATCGCGGACATCGAGCGCAACGAGGACCTGTTCTGAGCCGGAAGCCTAGTCGTCCAGGACCGCCAGCTCGAGCCGCGTTAGCCCGGGCCGGGTCGGCGATCACGTCGTCTCCGGCCACCCGGCCGCCGGCAGCACCCATAGCCGGTACTCGTCCACCAGGCCGCCCCGCCCGGCCGGAACCCTCCGCTGGGCGCATTGACGCTCCGGGTATTGAGACGTTCCGGCGGCTGCGGACTCACGGCGCAGCTGCGCGCAGCGGCAGCGAATGGCCCGGTTAAGGGACGGCGTCCGCCGCTCCGCCTGGTCGGCCAGCTCGCCGGGGCTGGTCAGATGGGCGTGCGCGTACTTACGGAAGTCGGCCACGAGGCGGCTGCGGTCGTCGGCGCGGGTGGCCAGCACGACGTGGCTCGGCTCGACCCCGTGCAGCGGGATCGTGGCCAGATCGGGGCGGAGGCTGTCGGCCCGCAGGCCTGCCGAGACGATGGCCACGGCCTGCCCGGCGGCGATGAGCTCGAGCTTGTCCTCGAGGGCCATCCACGAACGGGCCGTCGGGCGCGGGGCGGCCGTCCGGCCGGGGGTCGATGCGCCAGAACGCGTTCCAGGCCGGGTCCGGAAGCCGGCGGCAGCGGCTCGTCGGCGATGTCGTCGAGCGTGACGGATTCCTTGCCCGCCAGCCGGTGGTCCAGCGGCACCAGCAGCGCACGGGGCTCATCGTACAGGATCGTCACGCGCAGCCGGTCGGTCGCAACGGCAGCCGGGCGACCACCGCGTCCACGCGGTGATCGAGCAGGGCCCGCGCGGCTGGTCCCAGCCCAGGTGCAGGTCCGCACGTCGGCGTCCGGGTGCCGGCGGCGCAGCTCCCGCACGGCGGGGGTGACGATCAGGCCCCGGTGTAGCCGACGGTGATCCGGCTGGGCGGGGCGGCGGCGCGGGTCGCGCCGCGGCCTGGGCCGCCGAGCGCAGCAGCGCCCTGGCGAGCGGGCAGAAATACCTCCCCGGCCTCGGTGAGCCGGCTGCCCTGCGGGGTGCGGTCGAGCAGCCGGGCCCCAGCTGCTGCTCGAGGCGGTGGATCTGCCGGCTGCAGCGACGGCTGGGCGAGATGCAGTGCGGCTGCGGCGCGGCCGAAGTGCCGGTGCTCGGCGACGACCGTGAAGTAGCGCACCAGCCGCAGATCAAGGTCCGCCTCCGGCGCTGAATCTGCCATGCAGCGATGGTAACTCATCTACTGCACCGTTCAAGGTCAAAGGATGCCTGTGAACTGCGGTGATGCGCTAATCGTATCGCTGATTCGAAACAGGTCTTGGACGCAGGACACCCCGTGGACGCACTCTGGTATCACCGGCCGGGCGCTGCCGGATGAGCCGCACCGGACCGGGATCTCATCCACATCAGAAGGAGTACGCCATGCGTGTGTTCGTTACCGGCGCGACGGGATTCATCGGTTCCGCCGTCGTTCGTGAGCTGCTGAGCGTGGGACACGAGGTCGTCGGGCTGGCCCGCTCGGACGAGGGCGCCGCGTCGCTGGCGGCTGCCGGAGCCGGGGTGCATCGTGGCTCCCTGACCGACCCCGGCAGCCTGAGCAGCGGCGCGGCCGCCGCGGACGGCGTGGTTCACACCGCCTACATCCACGACTTCTCGCCCACCGGCGACCCCATGGCCGCCGCCCAGGTTGACGGGCGTGCCATCGAGGCGCTGGGGGAGGCGCTCGCGGGCTCCGGGCGGCCTTTCGTTGTGGCCTCCGGGCTCGTCGTGGTCCCGGGCCGCCTGGCGACCGAGGAGGACGACGCGCCCGAAAACCCGATGCATCCCAGGGTCTCGGAGCCGGTGGTGCTGCGGTTCGCCGACCGCGGCGTCCGGGTGTCGGTGGTCCGGCTCGCGCCGTCCGTGCACGGCGAGGGCGACTATGCGTTCATCCCGGCGGTCATCGGCATCGCCCGGGGCAAGGGCCTCTCGGCGTACGTGGGCGACGGGTCGAACCGGTGGGCCGCGGTGCACCGGCTGGACGCCGCGCACCTCTTCCGGCTGGCCCTCGAGGAGGCGCCGGCCGGCGCTCGGCTGCACGCGGTCGGCGACGAGGGCGTGCCGTTCCGCGACATCGCCAGCGTGATCGGCCAGCACCTGAACCTGCCGGTCACCGGCCTCTCCCGCGACGAGGCCCAGGCCCATTTCGGCTCGTTCGCGAACTTCGTGGCGGCCGACATGCCGGCCTCGAGCGCCCTGACCCAGAAGGAGCTGGGCTGGCATCCCGTGCAGCCCGGGCTCATCGCGGACCTCGGCGAGGGCCACTACTTCACGAACCAGCCCACCCGGCACGTGTAAGACGGTGCCGGTGAGTCAGCCTCCGGGCCGGGTCTGGAAGATCGGCCAGCCGATCTCGGTCCGCCAGGCTGACTCGTCCGGCGTGTCTTGCCGGCCGGACAGGTAGTACTCACGGATGGGTCCCTCGACCGCGAGGGCGTGCTGGGTCACGTGCGTGGCCAGCGCGCCGTAGGAGCGATCGATGTCGTCGTGCGGGCCCTTGTGCACGATGACCGCCAGCTCGGCGGGCGGAACGATCACGGCCTCGACCCGGCCGACCGGCCGGAGCTGCCCGGTGCAGCCGATGAACACCGTGGCCTGACCGCGCTCGCTGGTGAACAGGTCGGCCGCGTAGATGCCGCCCGGAGCGCCGGTGGCAGACAGCCCCTGGGCGCCGAGGGTGGCGCGGAGCTCACCGAGCGCTCCCTGGTACCAGCCGCCCGCGTCGCCGATGTCGATGACCGCGGTGACCGCCGCGGCGCTGGTGGCCGCGACGCTGCGGTGCCCGATATCCGGGCGGGCCGATTCCTCCTGCTGGTCCAGCAGGTCCCGCAGCGTCCCGACTGCCTTCTGGGTCCGGGCCAGGCCTTCCTCGAGCCGGCTGAGGTGCGCGCCGATCAGCTCGTTGCGCGCCCTGACATCCGGCGCCGCGAGCACGCTCCGGATGTCGTCGATCGGCATGTCCAGCTCCCGGAACCTGCGGATGACCTGCGCAGTGGGGATCTGGTCCGTGGTGTACCGGCGGTGCCCGGTGAACTGGTCCACGTCGTCGGGCTCGAGCAGCCCGACGCGGTGGTAGTGCCGCAGCGTCTTGATGCTCATGTGCGTCGCCCGGGAGAAGTCGCCGATCGGCAGCGAAGCGGCCATGGCCTCAGTCTGGTACCTCCCCTACGGGGAGAAACAAGCCGGGGCAGCGCCCTTGCACCTCCCCGTGCCGCAGCCGGAAGTGTTCGTGGGGTCCCCGCCGGACGGCCCGCGCGCCGGGCCCGACGGCCTGCCGAACCAGAGGAGCCCATCATGAAGCCCACCGAGCTGACCGGCGTCGTCGCCGAGCACATCAGCGCCGTCAACGCGCTGGACACCGACGCCGTCGTGGCGACGTTCGCGCCGGACGGCTACGTCAACGACGCCCATCGCGAGTTCGTCGGCACCGAGGCCATCCGGCGCTGGGTGGCCAAGGAGATGACCGGCGACAAGATCAGCATCGACGTCCGCGAGGTGCTTGATCACCACGGCGACTCCATCGTCCGCGGCGCCTACGACGGCACGTTCGACCGGACCAACCTGCCCGGCGAGATCGTGCTGTCGAACTACTTCAGCGTGCACGACGGCAAGATCGTCAGCCTGGTCGTGATCCGCAACACCGAGCCCGGCTACTGATCGTTGCCGTGCAGCGCGAGGACCGCGGCCGAGACGTCCTCCCGGCCATGCCCGGCGTCAACAGCGGCGTGCCACTGCCGGGACAGGGCCACCAGCAGCGGCGGCGGGTTGAGGCCGGCGATCGCGATCGCCAGGTCGACGTCCTTGAGCGCCCACTGCAGCGGGAACTCGGGCGCGAAGTCGCCGCGCTCCATCTTGTGCAGCTTGGCCTCGGCGATCGGCGCGTCCAGCGGGCCGCCCTCGATCGCCTCCTCGAGCTGGCCGGCGTCGATGCCGAGACGGTCGGCCAGCTCGAGGGCCTCGGCGACGCCCTCGATGAGCGTGGACATGTACGCGTTGACGGCCAGCTTCATCCGGCTGCCCTGGCCGGCCGGGCCGAGCCACACGGTCTTGCGGCCGATCACGGAGAACACCGGCTCCACGATCGGCCTCGCCTGCTGCGGCCCTGACGCCAGGATGAGCAGCTGGCCGGCCTGGGCGGGCCCCTTGCTGCCCGAGACCGGCGCGTCCACGAACAGCGCTCCGGGGCGGAGCTGCCCGAGCTGGTCGGCGATCTCCGCCGTGGCCGTGACGCCGATCGTGCCCATCTGCGCCCACACGGCACCGTCGGCGAGTGCCCCGGCCACGCCGCCGCCGAACATCACCGAGGTCGCCACGTCGGCGGTTGGCAACATCGTGATCACCACCTGCGCGTCGCCGACCGCGTCCCGCGCCGAAGCGGCCACCCGCGCTCCCGCTTCGGCCAGTGGCGCCGTCGCGTCCGGCGACCGGTCCCACACCGTGGTGGGCAGCCCGGCGGCGATGAGGTTGCTGGCCATCGCCGCGCCCATGATGCCGGTCCCGATCACCACGACCCGCGTGCCGTCACTCCGTCCAGCCGCTTCCGCCATGTGCCTCTCCTATCCGCGCGGCGGCGGCCCGTTGCGGGCGCCGCCGATAGCGTCCAGCGTGCTATCAGACCTTCCCGGAGGAGCCTGCAATACAACTTTCGGGGGGAAGAACCGCCATGAGCGACAACACCGAGACCGCGATCCTGGCCGCGGGATGCTTCTGGCCCGCGCAGGAACTGCTACGCCACCGCGACGGGGTTATCTCCACCCGCGTCGGCTACACCGGCGGGGAGAACGACAACCCGACCGCCGGCGACCATCCGGGTCACGCCGAGGCGGTGGAGGTCATCTTTGATCCCGAGCGGACCTCCTACCGGGACATCCTCGAGTTCTTCTTCCAGATGCACCGGCCCGACCTGCGCGCGAGCTGGTCGGCTCCGGCTACCGCTCCGAGATCTTCTATCACGAGCGACGAGCAGCGCCAGGACGCCAAGGAAACTATCGCCGACGGCAAGAACCTGTTCAGTCCATAGCCGGGCCGTCGCCCGGAGTGGGGCCCGTCACCGGTTGACCACCCTTTCGACCAGCCTGAACGGGATGCCGTCCACACTCGGCGTGGCCACGGAACTCGCGTGGTGGGGGTTCCCGGCGGCGGGCCGGTTCAGCCGCAAGTAGCCTGGGCTGGTGGAGGCGGGAGGAGCCCTCGTGCTCACCGCGGACGCCGGTGCGGCGGCGAGCCAGGCCGTGACCGAGGCCCGGGCGGCGCTGGGCGAGGCGTCCCCGGAGTTCGCCGTGCTGTTCGCCTCGTCCCACTTCCTCGGCCCGGCCACGGCGCTGCTCGCGGCCGTGACGGAGGAACTCGGCCCGGTCCCGCTCATCGGCTGCGTGGCAGAGGGGGTCATCGGCGGCGGCCTGGAGGTCGAGTCCGACCCGGCGGTGTCGCTGTGGCTGGCCGCCGGGCTCGGCCCGGTTGAGACGTTTGCCATGGACTTCGTCGGGACGGCGAGCGGGGGCGCGTTCGGCGGCTACCTGTTCGGGCGCAGCCCCGAGGGCGTGCACCTGATGCTGTGCGACCCGTTCACGTTCCCCGCTGGCGATCTGCTGGCCCACCTGAACTCGAGCGCGCCCGGGGCGATCGTCATGGGCGGGGTGGCGAGCGGCGGGCTGGCGCTGCGGCAGAGCCGCCTTTTCCTGGATGACCGTGTGATCACCCACGGCGCGGTCGGCGCCCATTTGCCGCGGGCCGAGATCCACCCCATGGTGGCGCAGGGATGCCGCCCGGTCGGGGCGCCGTTCACCATCACCGCCGCGGAGGACAGGATGATCACCGAGCTCGGGGGCGGCCGCCGCTCGAGCGCCTGCAGGATCTGGCGTCGGCGCTGCACGGCCGGGACCGGGACCTGCTCGCCCAGGGCGTGCACCTTGGGCTGGTCATCAACTCCAGCGAGGCAGATCCAGGCCAGGGGGACTTCCTGATCCGGGGTCTCGTCGGCGCCGACCCGGAATCGGGAGCCGTCGCGGTGGGCGGCGAGGTGGAGGTCGGCCAGGCCGTGCAGTTCCACGTGAGGGACGCCGACTCGGCCGACGAGGACCTCCGGCGCGCGCTGAAGCGGGAGGCAGCCGCCCTGGGCGGCCGGCCGCCCGCCGGGGCTCTGCTGTTCACCTGCAACGGCCGCGGATCGCGCATGTTCCCCGAACCGGATCACGACGCCGGCCTGCTCGCGGACGCACTTGGCCAGATCCCGGTGGCCGGCTTCTTCTGCGCCGGGGAGATCGGTCCGGTAGGCGGGCGGAACTTCCTGCACACCTTCACCGCGTCGGCCGCGTTGTTCCCTGAGTAGCTCCCAAGCAGGATCGGACGGTGACCGGGACGTTCAGGATGCCCACGGTCGACTGCAGGCTGACGGTGGTCGCCGTGTCCACGGGCCCGGCCAGGTTGACCGTGGCGGTGGAGTCTCGCGATCTAACGCGGCCAGGGCGACGGCGCGGAGCCTCGCGATCTAGCGGGTGAGGGCGCTCTCGGCCGCGCTTCCGTAGATCTCAGCGGCGCGCCAGCAGTACCAGGCAACGACCGAGCGGTAGGGCCGGAACGCGTCGCCAAGCGGGTCAAGCTGCTTCGCGGTCGGCATTGGGATGCCCCACGCCAGCCCGAATCCCTTCCTGACCCCCAGGTCGCCGGTGGGCCACACGTCCAGCCGGCGTAGCTGGAACATCAGGAACATCTCCGCCGACCACTTGCCGATGCCGCGGACCGTGGTGAGCCGGGTGACGACGTCGGCGTCGCTCTCCCGGCGCAGGCCGGCCGGGTCGAGCACGACGGTCCCGTCGAGCACCTTGGCCGCCAGGTCCCGCAGCGAGGCGGCCTTCGCGCCGGACAGCCCGACGGAGCGCAGGGTCTCGTCCGGCAGGGACAGCAGCGGCACCGGCTCGACCCGCCCGTCGAGCGCCGCGATCAGCCGGCCGTGGATCGCGGCCGCTGCCCGCCCGGCCAGCTGCTGGTAAACGATCGCGCGGACCAGGGCCCCAAAGTGGCTGTCAGTCGGCGGCCGGACCCGGGCCGGCCCGGCCTCGGCAACCAGGCGGCGCATAACCGGATCGCGCTCGGCCAGGATCGCGGCCGCCGCGGTGTAGCTGCGTGCGCGGCGTGCCGCCGTCGTCCGGTCAGTCATGCCCCGTCATCGCCCCTGCGTTCCCGGCCTGCCCTGCGTTCCCGGCCTGCCCTGCGTTCCCCCGGCCGTCCAGCCAGAGCGCCCACGGCTCGATCGAGCCGACCTCGAGCAGCCCGGCCGCCGTCCACGGATCCTCGGCCAGGCGCGCCCTGATCTCGTCCTCGCCCGCCGCCACCATCAGGTGCAGCGTGCGCTCGCCGTTCCCGAGCGGCCCGCCGACGATCAGGAAGCCGTCGTCGACCAGCCCGTCCATGAACGCCGCGTGCTCGTCCCAGCCGTCCTGACTCCGGATCGGCCGCGATGGGTCCCACCCCGGCGCATGAACCAAGGTCACCGCAAAATTGGCCACGAGCGCAGCGTAGTGGCTCCCTATGACAGTCCCGCGTCGGCCGGATTAGTTATAGCAGGATTCTAATAGTAGAATTCTGCTATGCCTCGAGATGCGCTCGCCAACCCGGTCGTGCTGGCCACGCTCGGCGCCTTGCTGGAACGGCCCATGCACGCGTATCAGCTGGCCGGAGTGCTGGCCGCACGCGGTGTGCCGGTCAACCGGGGGTCGCTCTACGACACTCTGGACGCGACGACCCGCGCCGGCTGGACCGAGCCACGGCCGGCCGAACGCACGGGGGCCCGCCCGCAGCGGACCCCGTACGCCCTCACCGAGGCCGGCCGGGCGGAACTGGCCCGGCGGCTGGACGCCCAGGTCCGGACACCGCGCCAGGAATTCCCCGAGTTCCTCGGCGCGGTCAGCCACCTTGGCGTGCTCGGCCCGGAACGGGCTGCGGATGCCCTCGCGGAACGGGCCGGGCGCCTCGACGCGCGCATCGCGGACAACCAGCAGCGCCTGGACGAAGCGCTGGCCAGCGGGAGCGTGCCCCGCCTCTTCGTCATCGAGGCCGAGTACGCCCTCGCGATGCTGCGGGCCGAAAAGGACTGGGTCCGCACGCTGGCCGACGACGTCAAGAGCGGCCGGCTGGCCTGGCCGCGTCCACAACGCCAGGAAGGGAAGGAAGATCGGTGAAACACAGCACACCCGGCGCGCTGACCTTCGGCATCTACCCCGGCAGCGCCGTGGGGGACCCCGGGCCAGCCGGGCCGCCGGACCGGCCGGCCCAGATCAACGAGGCGCTCGCTCAGCTCCAGGGTCTGCCGGGGCGGCCGTTCATCGTCCGGGCCTACCACCTCTACGCCGACCAGGGCGACACCGTACACGCCAGCCTGCAGCAGACTCCGGCTGAATACGACCGCTACCTCGGCCAGGGCCGGGTGCTCGACCTGGTCGCCCAGTACCACTCGCGCTCCGGCGACATCGATGGCTACTGCGCGTTCATCGAGAAGCTCATCCAGCGCCACGGCGAGCACCTTGCCACGCTTCAGGTTGGCGAGGAACCCAACATCACCGGCAACCCGCTGCTCGATGGCGCCTATCCCCGCGTCACCGAGGCGCTCATCGCCGGGATCCGCACTGCCAAGGACAAGGCCCGGCGCAGCGGCCACAGGGACCTGAAGGTCGGCTGCAACACCTCACCGCTGTTCGGCCCGGGCAGCGCCTTCCTCGCCGATCTCACCCGGGCGGGCGGCGGGCAGCTCGTCGCCGACCTCGACTACATCGGCCTCGACTTCTTCCCGGATGTGTTCCGCCCGATCGCTCCCGCCAGCCTGGACGGGGCCGTCCAGGCCCTCCTCGAAACACATCGCCGCGACAGGCTGGCTCCGGCAGGTCTCGGCCACCTCCCGCTGGTGATCACCGAGCACGGCTGGCCCACCGGGCCGGGCCGGCCAGCCAGCCGCCAGGCCGAAGTCCTCGGCGCCGTCGTCGAGGTGATCTCCCGCAACGTCCGGGCGCTGAACATCACCGGCTACATTCACCACACGCTGCGCGACGCCCGCTCCGCCGGTTCCGGGCTCTTCTGCCAGTTCGGGCTGATGACCGACGAGTACACGCCCAAGGCCGCCTTCCACGTCTACCGCGACCTGATCGACGCGCACCACCTTCCCGGCGCTTGAACCGGAGCGGGGACGAGCCCGGCGGGCACCAGATCACCCGCCGAGCACTCCGGCGAGGAATACTTCGGTCGCGCTGAACGAGCGGGCGTCGGCAACCGGGTCGTACGCGACCCCGGGGATGCTGCCCGGCGCCGCCTGCCGGTGCGTGAAGCCGTGCATGACGCCGCCGTAGATGATCATTTGCCAGTCGGCGCCGGAGCGGTCCATCTCGGCGGCGAAGGCGGCGACATCGTCCATGGGGACGTGCGGGTCGGCCGAGCCGTGGCAGGCGAGTATCTTCGCGGTCACCCGGCCCGGCTTGGCGGGACTGGAAGTGGCGAGGCTGCCGTGAATGCTGACGGCACCGGCGAGGTCGGCTCCGGACCGGGCGAGCGTGAGCGCGGCCATGCCGCCGAAGCAGAAACCGACGGCGGCCATTGGGCCGGCGGCCTCGGCGCAACCGGACAGCGCGGTCAGCCCGGCCCGGCCCCGCCGGGCCAGCAGCGCGGGATCGTCGCGCAGCGCGGTCACGCAGGCAATGACCCGGTCGCGGTCCGCGGCGACGCCGTCGCCGTACATGTCGCAGGCCAGGACGGTGTAGCCGAGTTCGGAGTAGCGGCGCGCCTGATCCCGCGCGTGCTCGTCCAGGCCTCCGCCGCCGTGAATGAGCAGGATTCCGGGCCTTGGACCGGGCTGCGCGGTATTCCAGTGCAGCACGCCGGTCAGCGCCGTATCGAGGTCACAGTAGGCCAGCACACGGGTCGCGATTGTCATGCGACGAACGCTAGCAGCGCAAATCGAATTCTGTAATTCACAATAGCACGGATAATCGACTTTATAAAGACCCGGCTAATATCAATATTGTTTCAATAATGATTGCCGGCTTCATCTCCTGGATGGGCAGATACTCCAGCCGTAGATCGTGATCTTGTTGCTAAGGCGCCGCGGACCGTCGGTCGTGCGGACGAGATCGACCCTCGTCAGCGTGGGCGTCCGTTCCTTCTCCGTCTGCCTGAGTCCGCCGACGGAGGGAATCCTTAATCTCGCTGAGCCTGGCCGCCGCGGCCGGGGTCCACGCCGTCCTTTGTTCGCTGGCACGCAGTGCGTCGTCGATCTCGCTGAGCTTGGCGGTGGACACTGCGCCTGCCCGCTCGATCAGGTCGTCCCGGCTCAGGGTAGTCAGCCAGGTGCACGGGGTAAAGCCCGGCCACGGGAACGCGAACCGCAGCACGCCTTCAAAGGGCAGTCCTTCCGGGACGCCGACTGCCACCTCGATTCCCAGGCCAGAGATGTCGGTATCCGCTGGAGCGACGACCTGCATCGCCTGGAACCCGGATGGCTCGTCTTCCGACAGCAGCACGACAGGCCGTCGCTCGTCGAACTCGACCCACCAGATCTCGCCTCGTCGCATGTGTGCTCCTGGGTGTGAGATGGCAGGCGGATACTACCCCGGCCGCGGGTGGACGTGATTCAGCCTCGCCTGCCGCCCGGGCCGTTGATCTTGGGTCCGGTACTGGAGACGGGGTGGCCGCTGTCTGATCAGCTGGGTTTGTGACGACTCGCGATGATCTTCTGGCGGCCGCTGGCCCAAGCGTAGACCCTGGCCCAAGCGTAGACCCTGGCCGCTGGCTGGGACATTTGATGAGCTGATGACCCGGGCCGGTGCCCGGTTCAGCCGGGTGGAGCCGCGGCGCCGGGCCCGGGCGTTCGTGCTGGGCCTGCTGGCCGAGCTGCCGCGCAAGAACTGCTGGACGATCGCCGAGCATGCCGGGGACCGGACTCCGGACGGGATGCAGCACCTGCTGTCCCGGGCCCGGTGGGACGCCGACGGGGTCCGCGACGACGTGCGCAGTTACGTCGTGGAGCAGCTGGGTGATCCCGGCGCGGTGCTGGTGGTGGATGAGACGGGGACGTGAAGAAAGGCACCGCCACGCCGGGGGTGCAGCGGCAGTACACCGGCACCGCGGGCAACCGAGACATCGATGCTGAAAACGCTGGCAGCAAAGCGCTCCTCGACCGTGACGGCGATGGCGGCCAAGCACAAGGCCAAGATCGAGACACCACACGGGATCCGGACCTGCTTTGAGGCCCGCGTCGAACGCGACGGCAAGCAGCCGCTGGTCGCACGGTTCGGCGGGATACCCCTCGTACGGCGCAATGGAGCGGTCCTCACCGACCGCGCCCCCGCCCCGGTGCTGCCCTACCCCGTCAAAGAGCTGACCATCCGGCTCCGGCGGGGCCGATGTGAGCTATGCGAGGAACCGGCAAAGGTGCAAGTCCACCAGATCCGCAAACTCGCCCTGCTCGGCAAACCCGGGCCAGGTCTGCCCCCGTGGGCGGCTCTCATGGCCAGGAAACGGCGCAAGACCCTCGTGGTCTGCCACCCCTGCCATCACACCATCCACGACGGGCAGCCAACCGCCACCACGGCGTAGATCACTGGAGAGCCTCGTGCCGGGAAACTGGCCCGCGGGGTTCGGAGGGGAGTCACGCGGCAAAGGAGCTGCCCAGCAGGCACCTCGCCGCGTGGCTTACCCGGTTAAGGCGCCACCCGTTTGCGTGACCCGGCGGGCACTGGCTCGGGCGGACGGATGCCGCGGGCGCGCCGGTCAGGATCCTTCGGCGAGGACCGTGAGTCGGTCGAGTGACGCCCGGAGCTTGTCGGCCGTGGTCGCCCGGGCACGGTCGAAGCGGCTCTCGTCGGTCAGGTTGGTCCAGTCGTAGGTCTGCGTGACCCGCGTTCCTGACCGGCCGGCCGGCTCGAGTTCCCATCGCCACAGGTGCCCGGGAGGCCGCCGTCCCGGTTCGGCGGGCGTCCAGGCAATCCGGCGGGCTTCGTCGAACTCGACCACGTGGTTTTCCCGGACCGCGCCACCGGTGAGCGTCATATTGAAGACGTCGCCCACGCGACGGACGCGCTGCCCGGCCGCCGCCTCCGCCAGGTTGTCGTTGCCGTCCCAGCGCGGCTGCTGCGAGGGATCCGCGATCAGCTCGAAGACTTGCTCTGGCCCAGCCGCGATCTCGCAGCTGGCGCTGACCACGCGTGGCACCTCGTGCTCAGTTGTCATGTACCCATCCAAACAGCCGCCCGCGAGGGCCAGGGCAGCGGTCCCTGGAGGTCCATGACGGGTCCCACCTCACCTCGCTGGTGAGCAGGCTTCGGCGGTTGGCCGTTTACCGAAGTACGGTTGACCGAAGTACGGTTGACCGAACCGTACTTCGGGGCATCCGCAGGATGTCATAAGCCGATGGATGCACCCAATGGATGCGATAGAGGAGAGGCCCATCGATTTATCGATGGCCTGACGGGCCTTATTGCGCGAAGAGGCCAGTCCTCGCGGCGGTCAGAGTGGCGGCGGCCGCGAGATCGGCGTCGCGCTCGGTGACCGGCGCGCGGACAACCAGAAGCTGGTAAAACAGCTGCGCCGCCATCGCGTGCATAAACGCCTCCGGGTCGGTGCCCACCGGGAGCTCGCCTCGCCCGATCGCCCGGTCGACGATCACGCTGATCGCGTCCAGCCGGGCCGCCCAGTACTGATCCATGAGCGCGGCGATCTCCGGTGAGCTCGTCGCGCCGATGATCAGTCCCTGCTGATGGCCGCGCCTTCGGGCACCGAAATAACTGCCTGGACCGCGCGGGCCAGCATCCGCAGGTCGGTGTCGACGCTGCCGGTATCCGGCACCTGGATGCGCGCGAGGGCGGCGCTGACCAGTGCCTGCCTGATGATCTCCTCTTTGCTGCCCCACCGCCGGTAGACCGTGGTCTTGTGCACCCCGGCCCGCGCCGCGATCGACTCGACGCTGATGTCGGCGCCTGGCCGGTCAACCTGGCGCTGAACGCGAGCGCCGCACAGGTCGCGGCGAGCTACCGCGCGCACCGGGCCGAGGCCATGACCAATTATCTGCTCACCGAGGGACTGGCCGGGATCTTGCTCGGCGTGGTCCTCGCCAGCGTGCTGCTCCCGCAACTGCGCGACCGTATGACGGCCCGCACGGTGGGTACCGTCGTGCTTGGCGCGATCGCTGTAGCCATCTCCCTGGCCCAGTGCGTGGTCGGCCTGCTGCTCACCGCGGCGGCCACGAGCCACGACACCGCCCGCTGCGGCGACCTGTCGGCGCTGGTGACACGCCTCGACGGCGCCAAGATTATCGCGCTCGCGCTCGCCGTGGCGGGAATCGCCACGGCCGGATACCGCGGAGCTGCACCTGTTCGTCAAGGACGACCACGACCGCGCGACCACCGCTGCCGCCGCGGACCTCCGGGTGGAAAATCTCGACGCGCTCCACCGCACGCTCTGCGAAACGACGGTCGGCGGGACAAGCGACCGGTACGAAACCCCGTACGGCCGGGAGTTCGTCCACGTGGACCCGGACAACAACCTCATGCGGTTCGTCGCCCCGGCCGCAGCCCCCGTGCCTGAGGGATGATGGTAGTTGCGGCCGGTTAGGTACGTCTAGCGGAAGGCCGCCTGGGGGAGCTGATGTCTGACGACCTGGCTGGCCAGATGCGGCAGATCTGCCTGGCCCTGCCCGAGGTTACCGAGCGGCTCAGCCACGGTGCGCCCACCTGGTTTGTCGCCGGCAAGAAGTCGTTCGTGACGCTGTGGGCCGACGGCCACCACAACGACGAGTTCCCGCACTTGTGGTGTGCAGGCCTGCCGGGGGCGCAGCAGGAACTCACCGCCGCCGGGCCGGACCGGTTCTTCCGGCCGCCGTACGTGGGCGGCCGGGGCTGGATCGGCATCCGGCTGGACGGTGACCCGGACTGGGCGGAGATCGCTGAGCTGTGCCAGGACGCCTACCGGGCGATCGCGCCCGCCCGGCTGGCGGCTCTCCTCGACCGGTAGCGGCGCGCCGTCAACGGCCAGCAGCCACACAGCTCGCCGGATTCGGGCAACGGTAGCTTGTCGGGCATGACGACGGAGAACGGCGAGGCTGGTCAGGGTCAACAAGAGGCGGACGCGGCGGAGGCGCTCACCGCGAGGCTGCGCCGCGACATGGTCGGTGCGCTCGAGATTTTCACCGTGTACCTGGGGGAGCGGCTGGGCCTGTACCGGGCGCTGGCCGCCGACGGCCCGGCGACCTCTGCGGAACTCGCCGGCCGGACCGGCACCGACGAGCGGTATGTACGGGAATGGCTGGAGCACCACGCGGCCAGCGGGCTGCTGGAGGTCGACGACCCGGCGGCAGGCCCGCTGGAGCGCCGGTACCGGCTGCCGGCGGCATACGCGGCGGTGCTGGCCGACCCCGACGACGTCCGCTACCGGGCGTTCAACGGCGTCGAGATCGCGCGCGCCGCGCGGCAGCTGCCGGACCTTGTGGATGCGTTCCGCAGCGGGGGTGCGCCGGCACCGCTGCCGTGGGCGCCGGAGGGCCGGGCCGACTACAACCGCGCCGTGTACCTGAACCTGCTGGGAAGGCAGTGGCTGCCCGGCATCGCCGACGTCGACCGCAGGCTGCGCGCCGAGCCGCCGGCCCGGGTGGCCGATCTGGCCTGCGGCCCGGGCTGGTCGAGCATCGCGATTGCGCAGGCCTACCCGCTGGTCAGCGTCGACGGGTTCGATCTGGATGCCGACGTGATCGAGGCCGCCCGGCGCAACGCCGCGCACGCGGGGATGTCCGGCCGGGTGACCTTCGCCGTCACCGACGCCTCCGGGCCGGGCTGGTCCGGCCGGTACGACCTGGTGACGATCTTCGAGGCGCTGCACGACATGTCCCGCCCGGTGGACGCGCTGCGGGCGGCGCGCGGCATGCTCACCCAGTCTGGCTCGGTCATCATCGCCGACGAGCTCACCGCCGACGAGTTCACCGCGCCAGCGACCGAGCTGGAGCGCTACCACTACGGCTGGAGCGTGGTGTCCTGCCTGCCCGGCGCGATGGACGACCCGCAGACCGCAGCCACCGGGGCCGTAATGCGCCCCGCCACCCTGCGCCGCTACGCCGAGGAGGCGGGCTTTCCCGAGGTGCAGATCCTTCCGCTGGAAGCTGAGAACTGGCGGTTCTACCAGCTGAGGTCCTGACCCCACGATCAGCAGCGGGGTCGGGCTGATCCACGGCAGGTAGACCCGGCTCGTACTCGCCCGGTTGTCGCGATCCACTCCCCGCCAGACGCCAGGATGCGCCGCCATTCCATTGACATGTCTGTTGATGCGTAGTTAGCGTCAAAAACGCACCCTTAGCGCCGCCGGCGTGTACGCCGGGCACGCTCGTGCATACGGGGGACGGACCAGTTTGCGGCACCACCGCCGCGGGGGAGACGTCCTACCTTGACATTCCGTACGCAGCCCCGCCGGTCGGCAAGCTGCGCTGGAGCCCGCCCCAGCCGGTGAAGCCCTGGGCCATCACCTACCAGGCGACCCAGCGTGGCGCAGGGTGCCTCTCGCCGGGCTTTCCCTCGGGCGTGGCGACCGGCACCAGCGAGAACTGCCTCTTCCTGGAAATCCAGGAACCGGCCAGCATTCCGGCCGGGAAGAAACTGCCGGTCATGTTCGAGATCCACGGCGGCGGGTTCCTTGGTGAGTACCGAGACGATGACGGGACGAACCTGATCCACAGCGGCCCGGTCATCTACGTCTACGCCGCATACCGGCTCGGGATCCTGGGGTTTCTGGCGGATCAGGCGCTCGGCGCTCATTCGGGTGACTACGGGCTGCAGGACCAGCAGTTCGCCCTTCGCTGGGTGAAGCAGAACATCGCTGCCTTCGGAGGCAACCCGAACAACGTCACGATCTTTGGCGAGTCCGCTGGCGGCGCCAGCGTGTGTGGCCAGGTTGCCTCGCCAGCAGCCAATGGCCTGTTCCAGCGGGGCATCAGCGTCAGCGGCTTCTACAACTTCAGGGTCAACACGATCTGGTGGCCGGCGGACTGCAAGTCGCAGCTGCAGACCGAAGCCCAGGCTCAGAAGGAGGGCACAGCCTTTGCCGCGAAGGTCGGCTGCGGGCAGGCGGCCAACGTTGCGGCCTGTCTGCGCGCGGTGCCGGCGACCACGCTCGTGGAGAAGGGGGGACAGTTCCTCTCCCCGTTCGGAGGGGGCGTGATCGGGCCGATCGTGAACGGCACGACCCTGCCGATGTCGCCCGCCGAGGCCTTCAAGACCGGCCGGGTCAACAACGTTCAGCTGATGATTGGCGTTGGCCGAGACGAGTTCAACGGCGGGATATACACCAACTTCCCGGGCCACACGATCGTCGCCGACAACGCAACCCAGTATCAGCAGCTGGTGCGCCAGCAATTCGGGTCGCTCGCGCCGGCCGTGATGCGCCTCTACCCGCTGGACCGGTTCCCGTCTCCGGCGCCGTTCATCGCGTACCGCACCGTCATGGCCGATGCTTTCAGCGTGTGCCCGGCTCTGATCAGCGATGCCCAGCTGTCGAAATACATTCCGGTGTATGCCTACGAGGACGACGACTCCGATTCCCCGCCGTCCCCGACGACCACACCGGAGACTCAGCCGCTCGGCGCCTATCACAGCGCCATCAACCGGCTGGTCCACGATTCCCCGGCTTCGCTGGATGTGAACCAGAGGGCGCTGCAGAGCCAGGTGCTGGCCGAGTGGACCGGGTTTGCTCGCACCGGCCAGCCGACCGCGAGCTCCACCCCGCTGTGGACCCGGTACACCACCCGCAATCAGCTGGTGATGTCCCTTGAGCCGGGCGGGGACAGCGCGCTCACGCCAACCAGCACGATCATGATGCAGCACAACTGCGGTTTCTGGGATGCGGTCAACGGGGCCGCTTCGTAGAACCGCGCGGTGAGCGAGACCGGCGGTCCCGCACCGGGCCGCCGGTCATCGCCGGCGCCGCGCTCCCCGATCGCCGCCGCAGCGGTTCCCGGTGGCTCCGGTCAGGCCGGGTGCCGGTCGGTCCAGATGTCGACGACGTCGAGCATGGTGTGGCTGGGCTCGGGCGGCACGAAGCCGAGCATGCCCTCCAGGATCGGGTGGACAACCGGGTGCAGCCGGCTCTCGGCGAAGACCTCGAATTCGTCCTTGGACTGCCAGACGTCGATGTAGCGCAGCCCGTTCTCGATCTGCAACGTGAGGTGCGCGATGAGGCCGGGCGGCCGTTCCGGGCCAAGGCCCTCCTTGATGCGGGCGTAGATCTCGGTGGTGATCGGCACGTCGTAGGTGAACGCGTACGTCATCAGGTCCCTCCCAAATTGATCCGAAGTAGCTTCGGGTTAATATCAGTATCATGACCCCTATGCCAAGCCCGGTCAAGAGGCGCTATGACACGACCCGCCGCCGCGAGGCCGCGGCCCGCACCCGCGCGGCCATCCTGGACGCCGCCCGGCAGCTGTTCTCCGAGCGCGGCTACGCGGCGACCCCGATGGCCGCGATCGCCGAGCGGGCCGGGGTGGCGCTGGATACCGTCTACGCCGCCGTCGGCCGTAAGCCGGACCTGGCCAGGCTGCTGATCGAGACCGCCATCACCGGCACCGACCAGGCGATCCCCGCCG
The DNA here is from genome assembly GCA_963778075.1 of uncultured Actinomycetota bacterium. Classification (GTDB taxonomy): domain Bacteria; phylum Actinomycetota; class Actinomycetes; order Streptosporangiales; family Streptosporangiaceae; genus JASHPR01. The sequence goes on from CAVZTJ010000006.1 coordinate 174,225, forward strand.
AGCAGCGGGACTACGTGCGTGCCATCCGGGCCGCCCCCGACGCGGAGACCAAGATCGCTGTGTACGCCGCGGCGATCACCGCGATCGCCCCCCGGATGGCGCTCGTGCTGGGCATCGTCCAGCAGGCGGGCCCCACCAAACCGGAACTGGCCGCGCTGCGGGCCGAGATCGGCGAACGCCGCGCCGAGAACATGCGCCTGTTCGTCGCGGACCTGGCTGCCGTCGCCCCGCTACGGCTCGATCCCGAGCAGGCTGCCGACGTCGTCTGGGCCACGAACTCGGCCGAGATGTACCAGCTGCTTGTCGGCCAGCGCGGCTGGACCCCGCAGCGCTACGAGCGCTTCCTCGCCGATACCTGGCGGCGCTTGCTGCTGGCCGACTAGGGGCAGAATGGAGGCGTGTCCGCTCAGGAAATCGACGAGTACATCGATGCTCTGGACGAGCCCAAGCGCAGCACGCTGGCCCGGCTGCGGCAGACGATCCTCGGCATTCTGCCCGAGGCCGAGCAGGGGATCTCGTATGGCATGCCGGCCTTCAAGGTCCAGGGCAAGACCGTCGCGGGGTTCGCCGCGTTCAAAAATCACCTGAGCTACCTGCCGCACAGCGGCTCCGTCTTCCCTCAGCTTCAGAACGAGCTCGAGGGCTACGTAACCTCGACTGGCGCCCTGCGCTTCGCCACCGACAAGCCACTTCCGGCGCCACTGGTCGAGAAGCTGATCGCGGTGCGGCTGCAGCAAGTGAGAAGGGCGCCCGGGACGGACTCGTGACCGGGGCAGGCCCGGCCGCCTTCACGGCCACCGAGGCGCCACCGTCGCCACCGCCGCATGTCTTCACGGTTTCGGTACGACATTTCGTGCATAATGCCCAAGATTGGTTACCGAACCCGTGAAGAGAGCCGGTGCCCAGCGTGCGGGGCGCGGGCTCAGTGGTGCCGGCGGGAGCGATCTTCCTCGCTATGCCGGTCTTCCTCACGCTCCTGTTCCCGCTGCTCGCGCACCTCGGCACCGTGCTCGTCCACGCGCAGCCGGCGCGCGCCCGCTGACCACCATCTCCCGGATGACGTCGCCCTCCACGCAGACGCCGCGCTCGAACCGCTGCGCGAGCAGCCGCGCGACCGTCGACTTTCCGGACGCTGACACGCCCGAGATCACGAACAGCGCCACGCCGCCGATCGTGCCATCACGTCGCGCTCATGTCGCGCGAATTTTCGGCAGCTTTGTCAGAGGCACTCACGGCTGCGGACGCTGCTGCCGCCTGAGGTCGCGGGGAGCGCGTAGCTTGATATGAACCTGCGCGAACTAGAAGTGAAGTGGACTTAGCCCGTCTCGTGTCCTGCCAAGGGAGAGTGATCGCGATCAGCGAGCAGCAGCATGGCGAGAAGAGCAGCCAAGCCAGTGATGAGGAGGGGGAAGCTCTCCTGCAGGAGCTAGCCCGCAACGTGGTCGAGCCCGCACACCTGCCGCCGGGCTACCAGCTCGAGGGGCCCGCGGAACCCGGCGCGGATGCCGACGTCCCCGGCGTGCTGGGGGGCCCGGGCATCAGCATCGTGTCTGAGGATGAGGACGAGCCGGAAAATCGATGGCCGGAGCATCCTCGCTGAAGGACGCGGCGACCACCGTCCGCCGCCGGACAGGCACATGGTCGCGGCTGGCCGCAAGATCCGGCGCGATCTCAGGGCGGCGATGTGGATGCCGGGCGTGACGGGGGGTAGCCCCGATGCCATGGCGACAGGAACGGGAGACAAGCCTGCCCGCCCGGTCGCTCCGGGCATGAAGGAGGCCGCGCCCGGCGGGACGCTTCCGGCCGGGCAAGACGAGATGCTTCCTCCTGGCGCGCCCGCGGGCTCCGGCCGGCCGGAGAAGGACGCCGCCGGCCGGGTGCGCCGCCCGGCCGACTTGCTCCTCGCGGTGCTTTCGCTCGCGGTCGTCGCGCTGGTGGTCGGTTCCATCCGGGCTCTTCCGCTCGGCAGCACGGAGCTGGCCAAGGACGTCTCGGACTGGGTAAAACACATCCCTGGCTGGCTGGCGTTCGGGGCCGAAGTGGTGTCCGGCGTAGCCTGTTCCGCTCTGGCGGTCGTCGCCCTGGTGGTGCTGATACGCCGCCAGTGGCAGGATGCGCGCAACGCGGCGGCCGCGGGGGTCACCGGCGCCGCGGCGGCCGTGGCCGCGACGGCGGTGTGGCGGGCCGAGAACGGCGCAGTCCAGCATGCCGTGCTGCACGGCAGCAGTTCCTTCATATTCGTCGTGGACACCGCGTTCGTCGCGTTCGTGGTGGGGACCGATCTGACCCGGCGTTCGCACTGGTCGCGCTGGTGGCCGTGCGCGGTTGTGGCATTGCTGATTAGCGGCCTGGCCGTAGACGTCCTGACCCCGTTCGCCGTGGTGCTCGTGTTCTTCGGCGGGGTGTCGGCCGGATGGCTGGTGCGCTGGCTGCTCGGCGCGGCGTCGGTCCTGCCGGGGTCGGCCGCACTCGTGACCTGGCTCAGGAGTCAGGGCGCGGCAGTCCGCGAGCTGGCCGGCGACCGCCGCGCGCGGCTGGACGGCACGCTGAACGACGGCACCCGGATCCAGGTGCGCCTGTATGGCCGTGACACCTGGGGATCGGGCCTGGCGCGGCGGCTGTGGGCGCTCGCCCGGCTAGAGCCCAGGGCCACGGGCCACATCGCGATCGGCTCACGGGAGCGGCTCGAGCAGCTCGCGCTGGCCTGCACCCTGGCGCGGCAGGCTGGCGTGCCCTGCCCCGCGGTGCAGGTGTTCGGCCAGATGCCCGGCGAGATCCTGGTGCTCCTCACGACCGTGCCGTCCGGGGCTCCGCTCGGCGGCGCCGTGACCGCCGGTGAAGCGGCATCGTTGTTCGCCTCGCTGCGCACTCTGCACAACGCGGGCATCGCTCACCGCGATCTGCGGGCGGAGAACCTGTTCATGTCGGAGAAGTCGGCGGGTTTCCGCTCACTCGATTCGTCGGTGGCCGCCGCGAGTGAACTGACCCGCCGCCTTGACCTGGCACAGGCCCTGGCCACCCTGGCCCCGGCGGTCGGGCCGGCCGGCGCCATCAAGGCCCTGCGGGACGGGTACGGGACCATCGACGACAGGGCCGTCGCGGCCGTCCTGCAGCCGGTCGCCCTGGCGCCTTGGGGCTGGCGGGCAATGCGCGCCAGCCAGGCGTGCCTGAACGAGGTGCGCGGCGAGCTTCTCGGGCCCGGCGCCTCCGTTCCGACCGCCCGGCTGGAGCGCTTCCGCTGGCGCACCGTCGTCACGGCGGTCGCCCTCACCATCGCCGGGTACCTGCTGATCGGCCAGATCTCCGGCGCCGACATCCTCGGCACACTCAGCCGGGCCAATCTGGCCTGGTTCGCCGTGGCGGTCCTCGGCTCGGCTGTCACCTACCTGGCGGCCGCCGAGAACCTGGCCGCGTTCGTGCCCAAGCACCTCTCGATCATCCGCGGCTTCGCCGTCCAGCTGTCCACGGCGTTCGTCGGGGTGGCCATGCCGCCGACCGTCGGCCACGTGGCGGTCAACGCGCGCTACCTGCACGGCCAGGACGTCGACGACGGCTCCATCGCCGCGGCGGTCACGTTGTCACAGGTGGTGAACATCGTCACGACCGTGCTGCTGCTGATCATCCTCGCGTTGCTCACCGGCTCCGGGCTGAGCCGCTTCAAGATCGCCCCAGGCACCGACGTGCTCATCGGCCTCGCGGTCATCGCCGCCGTCATCATCATTCTGGTGTCCGTGCCGCAGACCCGCGCCAGGCTCACCGAGATCGTATGGCCACGCCTGCGCAGCGTCGGCCCCAGGCTGGTTGACGCCATCTCCCATCCGCTGCGGCTCGCAATCAGCGCCGGCGCGAATCTGGTGCTCACCGCCGCATACCTGGTCGCGTTCATCGCCGCGCTGCGGGCCATCGGTGCCCATCCGGCCCTGCTGCCGGCCGCGGTCGTCTACCTTGCGGGCAACGCGGTGGGATCGGCCGCACCCACGCCCGGCGGGATCGGCGGCGTCGAAGCCGTGCTCGCAGCCGGGCTGACGGCCATAGGGGTTCCGGCCCACGAGGCGATCCCCGGGGTGCTGCTGTTCCGCGTCGCGACCTTCTGGCTGCCGATTCCCGCAGGCTGGGTGTCCTACCTGCTGCTGCACCGGCGCGGCGTCCTTTAACCGGTGCCGGCTGCGCCCGGGGCGGCTCGCTGGTCTCCTGCAGCTGCGAGCTCGGGTAGCAGGTCGCCAGTGCTCACGAGCCCGAGCCGCCGCGTGGTCCGGGTCAGCGCCACGTACAGGTCGGCCCGGCCGCGGGGTGACGCGTGCTCGATCCCGGCCGGGTCGACGACGACCACCGAGTCGAACTCGAGCCCCTTGGCCAGCTCCGGGGTGAGCACGGTCACCGGCGCGTCCAGGTCCGGACCGGGGCTGATGCCGAGCGCGGCTGCCGCTTGGGCGATCAGCCCCGGCGGCGCGATCACGGCCACCCGTCCGTCCCCGACCAGGCCGGCCTCACGCCGGAGCAGCCCGGCGAGATCACCGGTGTCCGGCGCGTACCAGGGCGCCTCGCCGGAGTCGCGTACGGACAGCGGCGGCTCCGCGCCTGGCGGCAGGAAACCGGCCGCCAGTTCCATGACCGGCTTCGGGGTGCGGTAGTTCACCGTGAGCCGCGCGGTCCGCCAGCGTCCGGCTGCAACCCGGTCGAGCACCTGTGCCCAGGAGTCGGCGCCGTCGGCGGCGCCGGTCTGGTTCAGGTCGCCGACGATGGTCATCGAGCGGGCCGGACAGCGCCGGATCAGCATCCGCCAGGCCATCGCGGACAGTTCCTGCGCCTCGTCCACGATCACGTGCCCGTAGGCCCACTGCCGGTCCGCGAGGGCCTGCTCGGCGAGCGAGCCGCGCGGGCCAGCGTCCGTGTTCCGGCCGGCGATCCAGTCCACGAACGTCTCGACCTCCAGCGCGGGCACCACGATGGCCTCGGCCTCGCGCAGGCTGTCCACCACCTGCTCCGCGTACTCGAGCGCCTCGGCGCGTTCGGCCTCCTCGGCGGCGTGCTTGCGGTCCGCCGCCCGCTTGGCCGCGCCGGTGTCGCCGAGTAGTTCGGCGAGCTCGTCGAGCAGCGGCACGTCAGCCACGGCCCACTCGGCGGGACCGGCCGTCCAGGCCACGGCGGCGCGGTCCTCCTCGTTCAGGCCAAGACGCCATGGTTCGGTGTACAGAAGGGCGAGCGCCTGCTCGGGTGTGAGCTCGGGCCACAGCGCGTCGAGTGCCTGGCTGATGGCGGGCTCGGTGGCCAGCTCGGCGCGCAGGTCCTGCTCATCGCCGGGCCCCAGGCTTCGCCGGCCGAGCTGCCCGGCCGCCTGCCGGGTCAGCTCGTCCAGCATGACCGCGACGAACGTGCCGCGTGCCTTGTTGTGCGGGAGCGGCGCGCCGGTGTACGGGTCGCGCTTGCTCCATGCCCGGTCGCGGGCCTCCACGCACGCGCTCGGGGTCAGCCGGTACGTCATCCCGTCGACCCTGATCGCCGTGGTCTTGTCCGGCACCTGCTCCAGGTCGGCGACGGCCTGCGTGAGGACCCCGGCCATCCTGGCGCGGCCCTTGACGCGGGCGGCCTGCGGTGTCTCCGGCGCGCGGGCGTCGACGCCGGGGTACAGCGAGCCGACAGTCGAGAGCACGACGTCGTTCTCGCCGAGCGACGGCAGGACCTGGTCGATGTACCGCATGAACGTGCCGTTCGGGCCGATGACCAAGATGCCGCGCCGCTCCAGCTGCTTGCGGTACGTGTAGAGCAGGTACGCGGCCCGGTGCAGCGCGACGACGGTCTTCCCCGTGCCTGGGCCGCCCTCGACGACGAGAATGCCGTTCAGGTCGTCGCGGATGATGCGGTCCTGATCGGCCTGGATGGTGGCCACGATGTCGCCCATCCGGCCCGTCCGGGCCCGGCGCAGCGACGCCAGCAGCGCGGCCTCGCCGGCCAGGTGGGTCTCGTCGATGGCGTCCAGGTCGAGCACGTCGTCGTCCAGGCCGACGACCTTCCTGCCCGCGGTCCGCAGGTGCCGGCGGCGGGTGACGCCGTACCGCTCCACCGGGGTGGCCCGGTAGAACGGCTGCGACGCCCTAGCGCGCCAGTCGGCGAGCAGCAGATCGCGCTCGGCGCTGCGCAGCGTGAGCCGGCCGATATACAGCTGATCGCCGTCATCGAAGTCGAGCCGGCCGAAGCACAGATTCCGCTCGGCCGTTTCCAGCTCGGCGCCACGGTCCTGATACTCATCGGCGAGCGAATCGCGCTCTGACAACGCCTGGTCGGTTTCGGCTGTGCCGCCCAGCCGCACCGCGGCTAGCCGCTGGGCTGTCGCGGCCCGCAGCACGTCCAGCCGTTCGTACAGCGCCGTCACATACGCCTGCTCGTGTGCGAGCTCCTCGGCTTTGCTTGACTGCATTTTCGAAGCCGTGTTATTATTAGTGTGGGGCAAGAGAATGAATTCCTTTCCCGGGTATAGACAGAGAATTTTCACTATACCAGGGAGGGGCTTTTTTTATTGCGCGGTTTCCTGGCGCAGAAGCCAGATCCGATTACCGGTCGGAACGCGCCGTGACCAGGCCCGTCTGGTAAGCGAAGACCACGAGCTGCGCCCGGTCGCGGGCGCCGAGTTTGATCATGGCGCGGCTGACGTGGGTCTTGGCGGTCGTGGGGCTCAGCACCATGGCCTTGGCGATCTCGTCGTTGGAAAGACCGTGCGCGACCAGGGCCACTACCTCCCGCTCCCTGTTGGTGAGGTTTTCCATGCCTGCCGCGGCGACCGCGTCCGGCGGCCTGGCGACGAACTCACTGATCAGACGGCTGGTGACGGCCGGGGACAGCAGCGCGTCTCCGCCCATGACGACGCGCATCCCCTGCAGCAGCTCGCCCGGCTCGGTGTCCTTGAGCAGGAACCCGGCGGCCCCGGCGCGCAGCGCGGCGAAGATGTACTCGTCGGGCCCGAAGTTGCTGAGGATGACGACGCGGACGTTGCCCAGCCGCTCGTCCGCGACGATCTGCCGGGTGGCCTCGATGCCGTCGAGCACCGGCATCTGAATGTCCACCAGGGCGATATCCGGCCGGTGCTCGACGGCAAGGGTCACCGCCTGCCGCCCGTTGACGGCCTCGGCGACCACCTCGATGTCGTCTTCGGCTTCGAGCAGCGACCGGATGCCGCTGCGGATCAGCGCCTGGTCGTCGGCCAGCAGGATCCTGATCAAGACGATGCCCGCGTCGGGAATTCGGCGCGCACCTGGAAGCCGCCGCCGTCCCGCGGTCCGGCGTGCAGTCGGCCGCCCAGCGCGGTCACCCGTTCCCGCATGCCGATGAGGCCCAGCCCGGGGCCCGCTGACCGGGAGGCCGCGGGCGTTCCGTTGCCCGGGCCGTCGTTGTCGACCTGGACGGCGAGCTCGTGCGGCGAGTAGTACAGGGAAACCGACGCGCGGGCTCCGCCGGCGTGACGGCTTACGTTGGCGAGCGCTTCCTGCACAATCCGGTAGGCGGCTCGGTCCACTTCGGGCGGCAGCCCCCGCTCGGCCCCGGCCACGGTCACCGTCACGGGGAGCCCGGCGGCCCGGGACCGTTCCACCAGGCTGTCCAGCTGGCCGAGCCCGCTGCCGTCGCCGTCCGCCGCGCTGCGCAGCACGCTGAGCGTCGTGCGCAGTTCCCGCGCGGCGTCCGCGCCCGCCTCCTGGATCGCCAGCAGGGCCGGCGGTGCCTCCTCACCGCGCTTGCGTGCCAGGTGCACCGCGACGCCCGCCTGAACAGAGATCACGGAGATGCTGTGGGTAAGCGAGTCGTGCAGCTCGCGAGCGATCCGCAGCCGCTCCTCCATCGCTCTGCGCTGGGCGGCCTCGTCTTTCGTCCGCTCCGCCTCATCCGCGCGCTGCTCGACCTCGCGGACGTGCAGCTGCCAGATGCGGAACGTCACGAGCATGACGCCGGCCGAGATGACCCATCCGGCCGCTCCGGCTGCGTAGAACGCCCGCCGACGGCGATCGTTAGGCATCCTCCGAGGGTACGCGTATGGCTTTTCCGGCTGCGTCCGCCCACGGGACCCATTTCCGGCTACTCCCGGCGGAGTACCCGCCCAGGCCGCCGCATCCCCGCTGACCAGCCAGAAGACGCTTCTCCGGCACGACGACAGCGCGCCGCTCAGCCGGCAGCATCGCATGTATCGCAACGAAAGGTACGTGCAATGAGCGCCACCAAGACCGTCGCAATGGTCAGCAGCCCAGGCAGTCCGATCAGCGCCCAGTCGTTCCTGCTCACGCGCGTCCAGCCCGCGCTCAGCGGGCTGATGGACGGGTCGCTGTCGACCCTGGCGCCCATCTTCGCCGTGGCCCTGGCCACCCACCGGCCCCTGACGGCGTTCTTCACGGGCGTCGCGACCGCCCTGGGCGCCGCGGTGAGCATGGCCTTTTCCGAGGGCCTGTCGGACACCGGGGACCTGACCGGGCGCGGCAGCCCCGTCCGGCGCGGCGCGATCACCGGCGGCGGGACCTTCGCCGGGGGCATCTTCCATACCCTGCCGTTCCTGATCCCGAGCTACGGCGTCGCGATCGGCGTCGCGATCGCGGTCGTGGCCAGCGAACTCGTCATCCTTGCCGGGCTGCGGCGCAGGTTCTTCCGGACGAGCTTCGCCCGGTCGTTCCTGGCGATCACGGTCGGCGGGGTGATCATCGCCGTGCTGAGCGCTGCCCTGGGAATCGCCGCCGCCAGCTGAGGATGCTGGCCGGGAGAGCAGGCGGCGTAGCTGTGATGGCGCTTATAAAGTAGGGCCATATGCCCATGACCGATGTGGTGAACGGCGAACTCAAGATCGGCGCGCTGGCGCGCACATTCATCGTGCGGCTGCCGCGCGCCGCGCCGCCCGACGCACTGGCCCTGCTGCTGCACGGCAACCACCCGGAAGCGGGCGGCCACGAGATGCGCCAGTGGACGAGCTTCGACCGGCAGGCCGATGCGTACGGCATCGCCGTCGCCTATCCGGACGGCTATCAAGGTTCCTGGGCGGACGGCCGCGGCGTCACGAGAGCCGAAGCGGCGGGAGCGGACGACGTCGCGTTCCTGCGCGCGATCATCGACTGGTCGGCGGACCGTTACGGCACCTTCCCGGACCGGGCCATCGTCGCGGGCATGTCGAACGGTGCGTGCATGGCGCACCGGATGGCGCTGGAGGCCAGTGATCAGGTGGCCGTGCTTGCCGCGGTGAGCGGCCAGATGCCGGCGAGCCTGGCCGATGCCGCGCCGTCCCACGCGGTGTCGGCGATCCTCATCCACGGAACCGCGGACTCCACGGCCCCGATCGCAGGCGGCTACTCCCGGCACCGCGGGCCCAACGGGGAACTGCGCGGACGGATGCTCTCCATGGACGAGAGCGCCGCGCGGTGGCGTGCGATCGACCGGTGCCCGGCCGGTCCCGGCGAGACGCAGACGACCGAACGGTCGAGCCGCGAGACCTCGCAGGCGGGCGCCGGGGGAACGCGGGTGTCCGCGTGGACGGTGTTCGGCGGCGGGCACACCTGGCCGGGCACGCCCGTGCCGCCCGAATACGACGAGCCCGGAAGCATGGAGTTTGACGCCGCCGAGGAGATCTGCCGGCTCGCGCGGCCGCTGCTCATTCCGGCCGGGCAGCGGCGGCTGCGACCCAGCTAAGAGGGCGACCAGCGAGCCGGGCCGGTCCTGTGCCGTGGCCGTGCTCGCTTGCCGCGGGCAACGCCGGCCTGGGCCGAGAGCACCGTCAGATCCGGCAGATCGCGGGCGGCCTGGGCGAGCTCGCCGTACGTGCTGGCGGTCAGCGTGGCGTCAAGCCGCGCGATCAGCTCGTCCAGTGTCAGCCTGCCTTGCGCGAAGTGCTCAGCCAGGGCCGCTGCAGCGGCATCCCGGTCGGCGTCGCCGGCGCGCAGGCCCGGTGCTGGTGGGCGCGCGGCTCCCTGGGGTGGCAGCTGCGCCAGCGCGGCGGCGTAGCGGCCCAGCGCGGCACGGCCCCGGCTGGTTAGCGCGACGGTGGTTTGCGATGTGCCGCCGCCGGGTGTTTCCGTCCGCACGTATCCGGCGTGGCCCAGCTCGGACAGACCGATGATCGGACTGCCGGGGGGCAGCCCGATCATGGTTTGCAGCCGGCTGACTGACAGTGTGTCTCCGTCGGGCAGCGCCGCCAGGGTGGCGACGATGCGCAGTCGCTGCGGGTGATGGATCAGCGGGTCAGGTGCGCTGGTGCTCATAGCCGCTGGCGGCCTCGTGGTCACAAGTGGTCGCCGAGCAGGTCGCGCAGCGCGTGGGTGTAGTTGTCGAGTGCCTTGCGGCCGTGGCCGGTGAGGGCGACGTTGGTAAGGGACACGGTTCCGTTCCTGGTCTTCTCACTGGCGATATAGTCGGCTTCTTCGAGTTTGCGCAGGTGGATGATCAGGTTGCCGGGGGTCAGCCCGATCATGTCCTGCAGCCGGGTGAAGGACAGCGTGTCACCCTCGGGCAGCGCCGCGAGCGTCGCGACGATCTTCAGCCGGGTAGGGACGTGGATCAGCGGGTCGAGTGCGTCGTCAGGCATGGCACATCCCGCTCATGCCCGCTGGCGCCAGGCGGCGACAGCCGCGAAGCCCAGCAGCGCCGCGCACAGGCCCACGCCGGCCACCAGCCACGCCGCGGCCGGGGTGGCCAGCAAGCCCGCGGCACCGACGACCGCCGCCGCAGTCCCCTTGGCGAACCCGCGCCAGTCCTTGCGCAGCAGCATCAGGATCGCCCAGGTCAGGCCGGGGACAATCAGCACCGTGGTCGGGTACAGCCAGTATTTCCCGGCGGCGGCCATCCCCCACAGGACCCCGGCGCTTGCGATCCACCCTAGGGTGGCGATGGCGATCTCGGCTGGGCGTAGCCGGGAGGGGCCACGCACTCCGGCGCCGGCCCGCGTGCGGAAACCGATGGCAAGGGCGCCGTTGAGGACGATGAACGCGATCAGGATCGGTATGTCGGCGTCGGTCGGCCCCGTGTAGGGGTGCTCCCCGCGCACCGACAGCCAGACCGCGCCGAGGGCGGCCAGGACCATCACCCCGCGGGTGGCCCCAACCCACGGCGGTGACGGCTCCAGCTTGCGGCGTGCCTCCCAGGTGGCCTCGTCCAGCAGTGCAGCGGCCTGCTGCGGGCTGAAGGTGTCGCCGTTGCCGGCGGCGGTGTCAGATGTGTGGTTCATCGCGGGCTCCCTTCGAGCTCCTCTACGCCATAAAGTTCTCTATGCCATAAAGTAGACTCTGCTTTACGGCACAAAGTCAAGGGTTCCAGCCAAGAACTTTATGACGCAAAGCAGAGCCACCAGGGAGCCTGGGCCGAGGAAGCGGTCGCCCAGGGAGCGGGCGCGAGGGAGTGGGCGCCAGAGCCTGCTTGCGCGGGCTGCTCGCTACTCGGCTGGGATGCCGATGGGGCCGCTGGCGGCCAGGCCGAGGTCGCGCATGGCCTTGCGGTAGGCGACGGCGACGGCGTCGAAGCGCAGGTGCAGCTCGGCGGCCAGGTCGAAGGGCACGCGCTCGGGCCGCTGTGATTCGACGACCACCTGGTCCTGGCCAAAGATCGTGTCTTCGAACTCGCGGATCACCTGGTCTGGCTGATCGATGTTGTAGTTCCGGCCGATCACCACGTAGCCCGCGCAGCGGTCGGCGGCCACTGGCTGTGAGGCAAAGAAGTACACCATGCCTCGCTCCCCGCCCCAGCCCAGCCGCAGCACGATCGTGTAGGGCAGGTGCAGTTCGTAGCGGCTGCGCCGCTGCGGTGGCCCAGCCTGCTCGTTGCCGAACACTGGGAAGTCGTCGCTGTTGGGAGCCTCTGGCCGGACGATCTCATACCGCAGCACGTGCCCGTCGGTATGGACCTGGTGGCTCGGTACCACGGGCCGCTCCGGATCGCCGAGCAGTCCGGGGTGCACCCAGGGGAAGTGCCCGAAGTCGGTGAAGTTCTCCACCTGGCGGGCCGCGTCACAGCGCCACCGGTATGGTCCGGCGGCCACGGTCGCCCACTGGCCGTCTTCCAGTTCCGGGACCTCCGGCAGCGGCCACCGCGGCTCCTCCAGCGCGGCCCAGATCAGCCCGTACCGTTCCTGCGCACGGAATGCCCGGACCCGGGCCTTGGCCGGAACCGCCGCCGGATCGTCCTTTTGCGGAATCGCCACGCACCGGCCGTCGGCACCGTACCGCCAGCCGTGGTAGGCACACACCAGTTCGTCGCCCTTTATCCAGCCCAGCGACAGCGCGGTGCCACGGTGCACGCACAGATCGGACATCACCCGCGGCGCGCCGTCAGTGCCACGCCAGACCACCAGCGGCTCACCCAGCAGGTCAGCGTGCGACGGCCGGTCAGCGACCTCGCTCGAGAACGCGACCGGATGCCAGCACGCGCGCTGCGCGGCCAGGTCGGCAAACACTCCCGGTGAATTCATCGGCACCCCGACGTCTGATGCGGCCGTCTCAGGGTTCTACCACTCCACGGGCATTGCGGTCAGGCCGCCGGTCAGCGCGCCGGAACGCCGCGGCAGCTGCCCGGGCGGGACCGTGAGCCGCATCGCCGGGAAGCGGCCCGGCAGCTGGGAGAAGACAGCCTGGAGTTCGATCCGGGCGAGCGGCGCGCCGATGCAGTAGTGGCGCCGTGCCCGAACGCGAGGTGGGGTGGCGCGTCGCGGGCGATGTCGAAGTCCTCGGGGCCGGGAAAGGCCGCGGGGTCGTGGTTGGCGGCGCGGTTGTCCAGCAGCACCAGGTCGCCGGGCTGCACGGTGACCTCCCCGATCTGCAAGGTGGTGCGGGCGTAACGCGGAATGCCGCCGCCGCTGCGGCCCGGGGCGCGAAGTATCTCCTCAACCGCCGGAGTGACCAGCCCCGGATCGTCGGCCAGCCCCGCCGCTGAGCTGGATTGGCGAGCAGGCACAAGACGCCCATGCCGATCGCTACCACCGTCGTCTCGTGGCCCGCGAACAGCAGGTTCATCGAGTTCGTCGCGACCTCGTCATCGCTGAGGCCGTCGGCGCACAACCGGGAGATGACGTCATCTCCGGGCTGCTCGCGCTTGCGGGTTGCCAGCCGGCGGCCGTAGTCAAACAGCTCGCGCAGGCCGTGCTCGGAACGCGCCCGGTCGCGGACGTTGCCAGCGTCTTCGCTCCAGCTGCGGAACTGACCACGGTCGGCGTACGGCACACCGAGCAGCTCGCAGATGACCTGGATGGGCAGAGGCAACGCCAGCGCCTGGTGCAGGTCCGCCGGCGGTCCCTGCCGGGCCAGGTCATCGAGCAGCGCCGTAGCCAGTTCCTCCACGCGGGGCTGGAGCGCGCGCATTCGCTTGGCTGAGAAATGCGGCTGCAGCAGGGATCGCGTACGGGCATGGTCGGCCTGCTCGGTGTCGTAGTTGCCCCTCGGGCCGCCGAGCATACCGACTCGCCCAGGCGGGCGGCGTTTGCGGGATCGGGGTGCGACCGGCCGAGCCGTTCGTCGCCTAAGAAGGCGGCGCACCTCGTCATAGCCGGTCACCAGCCAGGCCTCGTCACCGACCGGGGTGCGTACCGGGTGGATCACGCCATCGTGCTGCAGCTGGCGCAGCGACGGCGATAATTCCAGCGGATGAGCCTGCTCGAAGGGAAGCTGCACCGTCACGCCCTATGCCTCCTCGGCTTGGTGCGCCCGCCCGGACCTCAGCCGGGCGGCCGCGACGGCCCCCCGACCCATACTCGCTCACCGGAGCGAGTCGGCCAACTGCGCCAATCTGGGCGCGCCGCAAGAGGCCTCGGTAAGATCCCAAGTCACCCCCTGATGCGTGATGCCAGTCCGTTGCGGCGCTGGTGCTGTCGGCTGCGGGGGGAGCGGAGTGTGGCCACGTTCGTTCTGGTACACGGCGCCATGCACGGCGGATGGTGCTGGCGTGAAGGCGGCAGCGGCTGTCCGGGAACGGGCACGAGGTCTACGCGCCGACCTTGACCGGTCAGGGTGACCGCCGCCGGGGGCTGACGCCGCAGGTCGGGATCGCGGATCACGTCGCCGACCTCACCGAGCTGTTCTGGTTCGAGGGCCTGCGCGATGTGCACCTGGTGCTGCACAGCTACGCAGGCGTCCTGGCCGGGCCGGTCGCAGAGTGGGTGGCAGGCAGGGTGGCTTCAGTGACGTTCCTGGCGGCCTTCATCGCGCAGCCCGGCCAGAGTCTTCTTGACGTCGAGCCTCCGGACGTTGCTCGGCGTTACCGCGAGCTGGCCGCGTCGGCCGGGGACGGCTGGTTCGTGCCCGCTTCGCCGCAGTTCCTGGATCAGTGGGGGGTCACCAGCGATGCTCTGCGCGCAAGGGTGGGCCCCCGCCTGACCGATTTCCCGCTGCGCTGTGGGACCGATCCCGTCGAGTTCGATCCCGCAGCGCTGGGCGCGGCGCGCAAGGTCTACGTCAATCACGCGAAGCTACCGCTGGCCAGCCTGCAGGCATCGTTCGACCTCGCGGTCACTGCAGGCTGGGAGACACACCAGCTTGCTCACGGGCACGACTGATGCTGGAAGCCCCGGAGGAGACGGCCACCCTCCTTGACGCCATAACCCGGAAGCCGGGCGAGTGACATAACGGCGGCGCATTAAGCGACCCTGGCATGCCGATTGCTCACCAACCTCCGACGAGGAGAAGGTTCTGCGGCAGCTTGTCACATTGGGTAATGGAGGTGACCCACTGGTAAAGGACAGGCTGCGTGTGCGGAGGCGGCGGCACGGCAGGCGCTGTGGGCTGGGGTCACGGCCTTGGTGCTCCGCGCGGCAACCATTTCAGGCCAGCGACCGGCCAACGTGAATGATCCGGGTTAACCTCGAAGAGCCACTAATTCAGCTGATCTGGAAGACGCGAGGCGGTCATCCGCTGCTGAGGCGCTGCTTGAGGGCTAATCACGAGAGGTGACTTGATATCACTCTTCCTCCCTGACCCCTGAGCAACGTGCTGCGGCGCTGGAGAGGGCTGCAAGAGCTCCCAAAGTGCACGCAGAAGTAAGGAACAGTCTCAAGCTCGGCACCATGAGCCTGTCTGACGTCATCAATAGAAGCGCGACCGATGACGTGATCGGCATGATGAAGGTCTCCGAACTACTTGCATGCCTGCCTGATGTTGGCACGGCTGGAGCCGCGCAGATCATGGAGCGGCTTGGCATAGCCGAGTCGCGTCGTGTCCGGAGCCTTGCTCAGCGCCAGCGCGAAGCGCTGACGCGCGAATTTTCCCGGGTACTTCTACCCCCACCCCCTAGGCCGCCATCTTGCCCTTCATCGCCGCCGGGGCAACGCGGGAATGTGACCTCGGACTCCGCCGAAATGATCAGCGCTCAGGATCTGATCGTTGCCGCCGACCACGGCCAGATATACATCTTTTCGACAGCGGGCGAAGAGGAGGATGAGGATTTTACGCGGACGATGGACATCTCATCCCCGGGCTGAACGACGCGGTGCAATCAGGCCGCTTCGTCGGCGTCCAGCCGGGAATCATCGACTTGCTGACCCCCGGCCAGTGGAATTCCTGTACGCCGTTGCGCCTGGAAACCTGGTCGGCCGAGCCTCCCGACGACCGAGACTACTGGGACCATGAGGTCGACGCTGACTTCGACGTGCCAGATGGCCGGATCAACTTCATGCAGTCCGGCGCGGGGGCTGCTGATGTCTCGGTTGACATCCCAGGGGACGCTACCGCGCGCGGATCTCGGGACGGGGCTTCACCGCGCTCGGTCTCGCCGGGGCCAACGAGGACTCTTACCGGCTGCGTCTGTGGCCTCGTGGCCAGCGGGAAGCCCCAGCTCTGCGAAAGCGCTGGCCGGGATGGGACCAGTACCGCTGAGCCTGAAGCCATACCGTGTGGCCAGGTCAGAAGCATGGACGAGACGTCTTCTACGTGCTGACCACGTATGCCTCGACGGTCTACTTCGGGGCGGGGCGGTACGGCGGCTTCTATCTGGCCGGCGGCGGCAACCCGTGGAACCTGATCGCGACCGCGGTGTGGGGCGGGGGCTGGACCGCCCTGTTCATCGCGCTGCTCAACTCGAACGCGGCGTGCAGCAACGGCGGCGGCTCGGCGGCGACCCGCGGGCAGTGGGCGCTGGGGCGGATTCGGGTGCTGCCCGCGTTCTTCGGCCGCACGCATCCGCGGTTCGGCTCCCCGCACATCGCGGTGCTCATCACCTACACCGGGGGCTTGGTGCTCACCTTGTGGCTCGGCGAGCAGTACACGCCGCTGACCGCGTTCGCGCTGATCGGCACCATCATTACCGGCGCGATTGTGCCGATCTACATTGCGGTCAACCTCGCCTGCATCTCGTACTTCTGGCGGGAGCGGCGCAGCGAGTTCAACGTCATCAAGCACCTGCTGTTCCCGATCCTCGGGATCGTGCTGTTCGTGCCCGCGTTCTTCGCCGACCTGGGGATCAAGCTGTTCAGCTTCATCAGCCCGCTGACGTACCCGCTCAGCCTGGCCGGCATCGTGATCGGTGCCTGGTACGCCCTTGGCATCGTGCTGGTGATCGACTTCGCGCTGCGCCACCCCCGGCGGATCGCCGACACCGCCAAGGTCTTCATGGAAGACGGGGACGCCGCGGAGGCCTGCCGGCCTGAACCGCGGAGTGGCGCGGGACCGCGCGCTGCCGCGTCGGCGACTGTCCTGGAGCTGGTGCGGCAGAGTTTCCAGCACTCAGCACGTCGTGCCTGGTGGCAGCCTGCCCTCGATCACTTCGCAGACCGAAGCTTGATAGGCCGCGCCTGATGTAACCGGCCGCCAGAGCGCCGTCACGGGCGAGCGCCGTCACGGGTGGTTGCTGCGGCTAACCGGGTGGCTGCCGGTAGTGGCGGTAGAAGTTGCGGATGTCGTCGGCTAGAACCTCCGGCTCCAGGTGCGCGGCGTAGTGACCGCCCGGCTCCGGGTGCATGTTCCACTCCACGAGGTTCGTGTGGTCGCGCTCGGCGAAGCGGCGAACGCCGGAGAAGTCACCAGCGAACCCGGCGACGCCGAGCGGCACCGTGGTCGGCCCGGCGGGCCGTGGCCCGTGCGCGTCCTCGTAGTAGAAGCGGATCGACGAACAGCCGGTGTTGGTCAGCCAGTACAGCGCGACGTTGGTCAGGATGAAGTCGTCGTCGAGCTGCTTGTCGCCCATGGCGTCGGGCGTCATGAGCTGGGCGTTCCAGCCGAGCAGGCCGACGGGGGAGTCGGCGAGGGCGTGCGCCAGCGTCTGCGGCTGCTGCGAGAGCAGCTGATTGAACGCGATCTTGTGGTCCATGAACCACTGCAGTTTCTGCATGGCGGCGCCGTCCTCCGCTGACATGCCCTCGAACTCGGCCGGGTCGCCGGACGGGAAGGAGAAGACCTGGGTCACGTGCACGCGATGACGTGGTCCGGGTCCAGGCGGCCCAGCTCCGGGGAGATCATCGACCCGGCGTCGTTGCCGGCCGCGCCGTAGCGCTCAGTAGCCGAGACGGCGCATCAGCTCGGCCCAGGCCGCGGCGGTGCGCTGGGTGCTCCAGCCCGTGCCGGTGAGCGGGGCCGAGAACCCGAACCCGGGCAGCGACGGGATGACCAGGTCGAACGCGTCGGCGGGGTCTTTGCCGGCGCCCGCGGGTCGGTCAGCGGCCCGATCACGTCGAGGAACTCGACGACCGAACCCGGCCAGCCGTGGGTCAGGACCAGCGGCATCGCGTCGCGTTCCGGCGACTTGACGTGCAGGAAGTGGATGTCCTGGCCGTCGATTTCGGTGACGAACTGCGGGTACGCGTTGAGCCTCGCCTCGGCTGCCCGCCAGTCGAAGCCGTCCCGCCAGTATTCGGCCAGCTTCCGCACCCACGCCAGGCTCACGCCGTAGTCCTCCGCGGCCGGGCCGGGAACCTCACTCGCCCAGCGCACCCGCTCGAGCCGGCCGCGCAGATCGTCCAGGCTCTGTTCCGGGATATCGACGCGGAACGGGCGGATCTCGTCGTGGATTGCGGTCATGAACTGCATGATTCTCGGCGTCACCCCGGCGGCGACAGCAGGGATTCCGCCAACCCGCGGCAGCTTTAGGCCACGCCGAACGTGGCCCGGTACGCAGCCGGAACGGTGCCGACGAGGCGGCGGAAGTGCGGCCGCAGCGCCGCGCCGGTGGAGAAACCGCATTGCCGCGCCACCTGCTCGACCGGCAGCTGGGTCGATTCGAGCAAGTGCTGCGCGCGGAGCACGCGCTGATGGGTCAGCCACGCGGCCGGAGTGGTGCCGGTGAGCTCGCGGAACTTCCGGTCGAAGTTTCGCCGGCTGATCTGCGCCCGGCGGGCGAGTTGCTCGACCGGCAGCGCCTGATCGAGCCCGCCGAGCGCCCAGGCGAGCGTCCCGGAAACCGGATCGGCCTCATCGAGGACGGGCAGCGGTGTCTCCACGTACTGCGCCTGGTCACCGGAGCGGTGCGGAGGAACCACCATGTACCGGGCAAGCCGGTTCGCCGCAGCCGCGCCGAACTGTGCCCGCAGCAGGTGCAGGCCAAGGTCCATCCCCGCGGCGCCGCCGCCCGCGGTGAGCACGTCACCGTCGTCGATATAGAGCGGTTCCGCGCGGACGTCGATCTTCGGGTACCGCTCGGCGAGCAGGCCGCCAGCGCCCAGTGCGTGGTGGCGGGCCGGTCGTCCAGCAGCCCGGCCGCGGCCAGCACGAACGTGCCCGAGCACAGGGCCGCGACCCGTGCGCCTGCCGCGTGCGCCGCGCGCAGCGCCTCCAGCAACGGCTGCGGCGGCTCCTCGGCGGGATCCCGCCAGTCGGAGACGACGACCAGCGCAGCGTCCCGGACCGCGTCCAGGTCGTACGGGACGTCGCAGCTCAGGCCGCCGCCGGCCAGGGCCGCGGCAGGCTCGCCCGCGACCACGCGCAGGTCGAGATCGGGCAGCACCCCGTAGTGCTTCGCCATGTCGAACACGCCGATCGTGAACGACATGATCCCCAGCGGTGTGCCGTCGAAGACCACCACCGTGAGCCGCTTGACCTGGGAATCCGTTCGTGCCGCCACATCCCGATTGTCTCAGGACATCGAGCAGATCGCCCGGGCCAGGCCCACCTCTTCGACGGGCCTGAACGCGAAGCGGCCCGGCTGGCCTGGCCGGCCAGGCGCCAGGATGCTCAGCGCCGCAGCAGGTCGCCGGGACGGTCCGGCCGGTCAGGCGGCCTGCCAGTCGCCCTCGGCGCGGAATTCGATGCGCCGCACGTCCAGGTTCTGGCGCCTGAAATCGTCCAGCGGCGCGAGCTCGTTCTGGCCGCTCGGATCGTATAGCCGCCCGATGGCCAGTTCGCGGCCCCTTCGGTCGACCAGCCTGAAGAACCGCCCGGCGGTCAGGGCTTCCGTGACGTCCTCGGCGATCGCGCGACTGGGCCCGGACTTACCGACAGCCGACGGCTCGGCCCCGTCGTAGCCGGCGACCGCATCTTCGGTAATGACCCAGCAGTACGGCGTGGTCAGGGAGGAGAACTCCGAGACCAGCGAATCGGGGACCTCGTCAGTTTCCAGCTCGTCCCGCGGGGCCATTCCCGCGACGACCGGTTCGGACCGCGGTTCCCGGAGATTCTCGCTCTGACCGTCCATTCCGAGCGGCGGCATCGGAGGCGTGGGATCTGGCGGGTCCGGGGTGGGAATGGGCGGGACCGGCCCCGGGACTGGCCGCGGGGCCGGGTCGGGAGGAGGTGGCGGCTGGGGAGGGACCGGCGCTGGCGGCACCGGCTCTGGGATAGGCGGTGTTGTCATAGCGCACCGCTACCCCCGCGGCGCCATCACAATCCGCGCCTCAAGCAGGCGGTGATGCGGCATCCGCGGCGTGGTGCGGCCGTGCGATCGGCGCCGTCCTAGCGAGATGGCTGTAGGCGATGGTCCATACGTGGCGGCTGCGGGCAGGGCGTCGCGGCCGGCCGTAGAGTGACCTCTTGTGGCCGGGCGCGAGGTACGTGTGGTGTACACCAAATATGACGGCAGCCTGCACTGGCACATGACCATGCGTTACCTGGGGGAGGACGAGCACGGCATCTGGCTCGGCGCGCGTGCTCACGCGAGTATCCGCCGGGGCACCGAGCCGCCGGTGGTGCTGGAGCAGCCGTTCGTTGGGCTGTTTCCCGACGGCCAGTGGTGGACGGCGACCTTCAACGGCGATCCGGCCAGGACCGAGGTCTATTGCGACATCGGCACGCCGCCGCGGTGGCTGAGCCCAACCGAGGTGACTATGGCCGACCTGGACCTGGACGTGCTGCGGGTGCGTGCGAGCGGGCAGGTGATGCTGGTCGACGAGGACGAGTTCGCCGAGCATCAGATCCGGTACGGCTACCCCGCCGAGGTCATCGGCAAGGCGCAGGAGGCGGCAGCGTTCCTGCTGCAGGCGATCGCCGACGGCGCTGAGCCGTTCGCATCGCAGTACCTGGCCTGGCTAGATCAGGTCAGGTGACCGCCCGCTTAGCGGCGCAGCAGCCCGAGTTCGCGTGCGCGTTCGACGGCCGCTTCCCGGCTGTGCACTCCCAGCCGCTTGTACAGGCGCTCGGCCCGCTCCTTTGCCGCTGACCGGGAGATCCCCAGCTTGTCGGCGATGACCGAGAAGGGCACCGCCTGCGGGAGGTAACGCAGAACCTGGGCTTCCGACCGGGTGATCGACGCGGCCCGCATCTTGGCCGCGGCTTCCTCGGTCGCCTCGGCGGCGACCTCGTCGGCCGAGCCGATCAGCGCAAGGTCCTCGGTGACGGCCGCGCGGGCTGCCTGGTCCGCCGCGTCGGTGATCAAGCCGGCGGCGGTCAGCGCGGTGACCGCCTCGTGTGCGGCGGCCTCCTCGACCAGCCCGGCAGTGATCAGTGCCCGGACCGCCGCCGCAGCGGCTGCTTCCTGGATCTGCTCGGAGGCGGCTTCTGCCTCAGCCGCCTCGGCGGTGGCTGCGACGGCGCGCAGTACCGCGGCCGCCTCGGCCGCCTGCGCCTCCGCGATCACCGCGGAGGCCTCCTCTACCGCGGCGACCTCGGCTGCGATGGCTACGTCGGCATCGTCAGCCAGGAAGTCGTCGGTGATCAGTACGCCGCCCGCGGCGGAGACGGCGTCGACGAGCGGCTCGGCCCACCTGATGCTCGACGAGCAAGAAGGCAATCCCGGTTCCCGGGTCGACGGAGCCCGCAAGGACCCGCACGGAGGCCAGCTCGGTGGCCGGGGCCAGCAGCGAGCCGAAGTCCTCGTCCTCGGCGACCTCCAGCTCCTCTACCGTTCCGTCCTGTCCCTTGGCCAGGAACATCACGTCCAGGACGCGCAGCGCGCCGCGGCCTTCGATTCGGTCGATCTCCGCCAGCAGGCGGCTCTCGGCATCCGCGCCAAGACGGAAGGTCAAAGCAAGCAGCTGCAACGGTGCGGTCATTGTTGCCCTCCTCGAGCCGGTCTGGCCTGTCGCATTCCCTGGTGCCTTCGCAGCGCAAAGACGTCCGGCAAGACTGGCTACTCCTCGACGGCCCGTGCGATCACGCTGGCCCGGCTGAGCTTAACAAGCGCGATACTGACACTGGATGGACGGGATGAGGGCAGGGAGCCGCGAGGCCGGCTGGCCGGCGGCGGGGGTTATCGCGGCGTACGCGGCGGCAGGCGTCGCATTCGGGTATGCGCTCGTCAGCTTGTACTGGGCGGCGGGCGGACGCGCTCTGCTCAGCACGGTCGGCGGGTATGCCGAACACCTGGCGGACCAGGGCGGGGCGGTGCCGGTGATCGTTGCTCTCGCGGTGGTGCTGGCGAAGGTGGCTGGCGGCCTGCTGGCGCTTGCGCTGGTGCGGCCCTGGGGGCAGGCGGTTCCGCGCCGGTGGCTGCTGGCCGGATCGGCCGCGGTCAGCGTGCTGCTGGTGGCCTACGGCGGCATCAATGTCCTCGCAGGCTCGCTGGTTCTCTCCGGTGTCATCCACCCAGCCGGGAGCGTGGACCGGACCGCGTTGCGCTGGCATGTCGGGCTGTGGGATCTGTGGTTCCTGGTGTGGGGAATCTTGCTCGCGCTTGCTGTGGTCCGCTTCTGGCGGAGGGCGCCGGCCGTGGCCTAGGTATTCAGGACGCGGCCGCTTCCTTGCGCGGGCGTCCCGGCTAACGCTGCCGTCGGTGCGCGTAGCCCTATCGCTTATGAGCGATATCGCTGTTTACCAATAGCCTGGTATTATTGGTCTATGGTGATACAGCGTGACGAGTACCTGGTGACCACGGCTCGGGACCTGGGCGCGGCGCTGAAACACTTCCGGACGACGGCGGGGGTGACACAGGTTGATACCGCCGAGGCAATGGGGATCGGGCAGTCGTACCTGTCGTCGCTGGAAGGCGGCAAGTTCGGCAGCTCGCTGACGCATGCGCTGCGGCTGCTGCGCTTCGTGGGCTGCGAGGTGGTCGTCCGCCCGAGAGCGCCCCGTGGCTGACCGTCTCGTCCCGTGGCTGTATGGCACGCCGGTCGCGGTGCTGACGCGCGGGCCGGAGTTCCGGATCCGGCTGGAGTGGCGGGCCGAGGCCATCGACCGGTGGGGGCTCGGCAGCCCCGTGCTGTCCGTCGGACTGCCGATCGGTTCCCCGGTCAGTCCGCGGGACATGCGCGGCCTGGATTTCCTGAAGAACATGCTGCCCGAGGGACCGGCTCTCGAGCGGATGGCGGCGATGGCCGGGGTTCGCCCGGTGGACACCTACGGCATCCTGCGCGCGTTCGGGCGGGACTGCGCGGGCGCGATCATGGTGCTCCCTGACGGGGAACAGCCCGGCGGGAACAGCGGCAGCGGGTACACCCCGATAACACCCACCGAACTGCGGCAAGTGCTCAACGCGCTCGACGCCACCCCCCTGGCCGCCGCACCGGACCGGGGCTTCCGCCCGTCGCTGCCCGGCCTTCAGCGCAAGGCGCTGCTCGGCCGCGCCGCCGACGCAATCTGGCAGCTTCCCCGCGGGGATGCCCCGTCGACGTGGATCCTCAAGCCCGACGGGCCGCATCGCATGGCCGCCAACGAAGCGACCTGCCTCTGGCTCGCCGCGGCATGCGGGCTGGAGGCGGCGGACGCCGAGTTGCTCGACGTCGCCGGGCTAGCCGTGCTGGCGGTCAGGCGCTATGACCGGCGGGACATAGCGGCCGGGGGTATTCCGGACCGGGTGCACCAGGAGGATGGCTGCCAGGCAGCCGCCATGCCTCCCGCGCTGAAATACGAGGAGCAGGGCGGCCCATCACTGCGCGACTTCGTCGGCCTGCTCAGGAACTTCGGTGATCTCCGCGACGTGAGCACCCTGCTGCGCCGCACGACGTTCAACATGGCCGTCGGCAACGCGGACGCGCACGCCAAGAATTTCTCCGTGCTGCACGATCCGGACGTCCCGGCGATCAGGCTTGCGCCGATGTACGACCTGCTGTCCACGATCGCCCTCGAGCTGACCGGCACCAGCGGGCAGCCGATGCGCGCCGACACCCATCTGGGCCAGCGAGTCGGCGGGCAGGCCGACATCCGGAACGTGACCGCGGCCAGCCTGATCGATGAGGCGGCCTCGTGGGGCATCCGGCGCCGGGCCGCAGCCGCCATCGTGACCGAGACGCTCGAGCGGATACTGACGGCCATCCCGGCGGCGCGAGGCGATGACCAGGTCCTCGCCGTCATCCGCGAGCAAGCCGAGCAGCTCAGCCGCGGGACGCTCTAGGCCTGCCCGAACGCCTGCGCGGCCGCCGGGCGGCCCTATGCTGCCTGGGTGCCAGCCGCCGTTGCCACCCGACTCATCGTCTTCGGGCGAGGGCTGGTGGCCGATCCGGCCGGCTTCCGGCTGACGCGGCAAAGCTCCGAACGCGTAGACGCGCTGCAGCTACGTCAGACAGAACGCCGCCGCGTTCGCCGCACGGCGCGGGCGCATCGTTTTCAGCGGTGGCTGGGCCGGGGCGGCGGAGGGCCTCGGCCGGCCCCGCCCCAGTGCCGGGAAGGCAGCCTGATGCTGGCCCGGGCGATGGCGGCTGACATCGGCGGCGCGAGCCTGGCAGGCTACGCGGATACGTTCAGGGAGATCGAGTCCGACAGCACGCTGGAGGACGTCCTCCGGATAAAAGAGGACGGTTACCTTGACGGCGCGTCCTTCACCGCGCGATCCGCTCGGCCTGGTGGCGCACCGGGAGCACTTGCCACGGATCAGTTACCTGGTCCGCAGAGCCTTCGGCCTCTCCGGCGGCGCGATAGTGACCATCGCCGCGGGCCAGGGCCGCGAAGGCTACACCGGCGGCCTCCCCGAGAGCGTGCTCCTGCCGATCACTCGCGTGGCGTTCATCGGAGCCCGTGATCACGGTTCGCTTCGTGGCAGGCACCGCATGCTCGTCGCCTGGGACCACCGGCTCCGCGCTCTGCCCCAGATTCCGCACGCTCCGCCGGGCTAACCGCGGCCGAGCACGCTGGCCGGGGCGAGCGGGATACCGAGCCCGGCTTCCGATCGATGCCTTCACCCCTCCGCGGCGCGCCGGGCGAAGCTTGCCGCTGTGCCGGACGCAGGCTCTTCTTCGCTGGTCATCGGCCATCCACGTGGACTGCGGCCAGGACTGGCGCCGACGGCAATCCTGATGCTCAAACACGCGCAGTGATATTTCGATAACGTATTGTCATCGCTCGCAGCGCCCGCCCCCCGCCCACGCGGGCCATAACTGGCTAGCCAAAGCGCGCTGCCCCGGACTGCCACCCGGGGCAGTGCTGCGAGTCCGTCCAACCTGAGTTACCAAGAAGAGGACCTTGACTACGCGCCACAGTCCGTCCCCGTGTGTTTGGCCTGCTAATGACGGTAGTCAAGGTCAAACAGCCACGCCATTGAAAGGTCGCCCAGGGTGGTGGGCGCGCCGACCCATGGGGGGAGTCGGCTCGCCCAGTGCCGGCTGGTTCCAAACGAACCGGCTCCGTGCGGGCCTGCTGAGTGCCAGCTCGTTGAATGCCGAAGCGCTGCGCGTGGCCCAGGCGCCGGTGGCCTGGTCGGTGGTCGTGCCACCGCGCTCCCCCGCCGCGCCGTTCGCTCCTCCTCGCCCTGTGCCGCAGCCACGGCCTGCGCCGGAGCGGCTGGGGGGCGCGCCACGCGAGCCTCGCTGGCGGCGCGCCAGGCGGTTGCTGGGTGCGTACCCACTGCTGGCAATTCTGTGCCTGCAGATTGTGCTGTCACTGCGCCTCGTCTGGCGAAACACCGCCTTCCAGGATGAAGCGCTGTACTTGTGGGCTGGGCATCTCGAATGGGCGCACTGGCTGCACGGTACGCAGATCCCCAACTTCCCCACTTACTTCTCCGGCGCGCCGGTGCTGTATCCGCCCCTGGGCGCACTCGCTGACAGCGTGGGGGGACTGGCCGGCGCGCGAATTCTCTCGCTAGGGTTCATGCTCGCTGCGAGTGTGCTGCTGTGGGGAACGGCGTCACGCCTGTTCGACAGGCAGGCGGCCTTCTTCGCCACCGCGATGTGGGTGGTGCTGTCACCTACGCTGCACCTGGGTGCCTTCGCCACCTACGATCCGATGTCCCTGTGTCTCATGGCCGCCGGGGCGTGGTGCGCGGTCCGTGTCGGTCCCCGCGTCGAGGAGATGCGATGGCTCGCCTTGGCAGCCGTCGCGCTTGTGCTGGCCAACGCCACCAAGTACGCGTCGGCGCTGTTCGATCCGGTGGTCGTGGTGATGGTGGCGATGAACGCCCGTTCGCTCGGGTTGCCAGCGAAAGCGGCCGCCGCACGCGCGGCGGCCCTGGGCGCCTATGTCATCTCCGGGGTGATCTTCCTTGCGATCGTGGGCGGCGGCTACTACGAAGCCGGCATTGGGCAGACGACCATAACCCGGGTGGTAGGAAACGACCCAGCATCGGTCGTCTTCTCCTACTCCTGGTCCTGGATCGCCCCAGTGGGGGTGATCGGTCTGCTGGGAGTGGTCGTCAGCGTCGCCGCCGAGGGCAACCTGCATCGGCGGGTGCTGCTGGCGACACTGCTCACGGCGGCGGCTCTTGCGCCGTTGCAGCAGGCCCGGATCCACACCCTGACCTCTCTTGACAAGCACGTTGATTTCGGCGCCTGGTTCGCGGCCATCGCTGCGGGCTACGCGGCGCGGGCGATCATCTCGCTGCCGCGCGGGCGCCGGTCGCAGGCGCTGGCCACCCTGGCGTGCGCTGCCGCCCTCATCCCCGCTGTGACGCGAGGCAGCACGCAAAGCGCAAGCCTGGTGGAATGGCCCAACGCCGCCGCGTTCAACACCGCGTTCGGGCGCCTCGCGGCGTCGCATCCGGGCCGGTTCCTCGTCGAGACACCCTCCATCCCGGAGTACTACCTGCCCAGCGGCTCCGATTGGCGCCTTTGGTCCAATACCCGCAGCATTGTCCTGCCCGACGGCCATAGCATCAGCGCGGCCGTCGGGGCCTCCGGTAACCCGCTGGTCTACCGGCGGTTCATCCAGCGGAATTACTTCAGCCTGGTTGCCCTTGATTTCCTGTCGACCCGCCCGCTTGACCTGGCTATCGCCGCCGACCTCGACGGCAACAGCCGCTACCGCCTGGCCGCCGATGTCCCCTACGGAACCGCCCGGTACAAAATCTGGGAGCGGATCCCGCCCGGCACCGCCCGTCGAGTGCGGCCAGCAACCCCTGGCACGGCCAGACGAGGCACTGGCGGAAGCGAACCGGCGAGGCAAGACGCCTCTGCGGTGGAACGTCGTGGCCACCACAGAAGGCGCGAGCAGCATGACGGTCTGCCCCGTTGGCGGATCCTTCCCCGGGGGATGCCGTGACCACGATCACCCGTGCCCCCGGGCGCCACCGCCGGTCCGCACTCGTGCTGCCACACTCGCCTGATGACAAGGAAAAACTCTCCTACGCTTCCCGCTCGCTTCCATATCTGACCGCGGCGCTGACCATAAGCCTGGTCTTTGTCGTCATCTCTCAGGTGCTCTTCGAGGAGCACAATCCCGTGGTCGCAGCCCCCTTCATCCTCTACACAGGCATCTACGCCGCTTACCAGATCCTCAGCCTGCCCGTGAACTTCACCGGGCGGAACTTCGACCTGGCTGCGCACCTCCGCCGGGTAGAGGCATGGCGGCCCGACAGCTACCCGTCCGTGGACATCTTCCTTCCCATCTGCGGAGAGCCTTTCCCAGTGCTGCGGAACACCTGGGCCGGAGTAGCCGAGCTGCTGCGTGCCTATCCAGGGTCGGCGCATGCGTTCGTCCTCGATGATGGGCCAGCAGACCGGGAACTCCGCGAAACGGTGGAGGCCCTTGGTTTCACGTACATGCGCCGTCCAAAACCCGGGCACCATAAGAAGTCCGGCAACCTCGCCCACGCGCTCCGGCACACCTGCGGCGAGCATGTCGTGATCTTCGACGCCGACTTCCGGCCCCGCTCCGACTTCCTGGCGGAGACTCTCCCTTATATGGAGGACTCCTCAATCGGGCTCGTCCAGACACCGCAGTACTTCCGGGTCAGCCGGGACCAGACCTGGGTGGAACGCGCTGCGGGCGCTTCGCTTGAGGTGTTCTACCGGGCGGTGCAGGTTTCGCGAGACCGGTTCGGGTCCGCCCTCTGCGTCGGCTCCAACGCCGTCTACCGGCGGTCTGCGCTGGCAGCCGCCGGCGGATTTACCGAGATTCCGTACGCCGAGGATTCGCACACTGGCCTCGACCTCCGGTATGCCGGGTACCGGCTCGTGTACCTGCCGATCTTGCTCGCCGCGGGGGTGTGCCCGTCTAGCATCGATTCCTACATGCGCCAGCAGTACCGATGGTGCTGCGGGGCCACCTCGCTGATCTTTACCCACCACATGTGGCGGGTGCGCATGCCGTGGCGGGCCAGGCTGCCCTATATCGCCGGGTGGCTGTGGAACCTCACAACTGGGCTCCGGGTACTGGTACTGCCGCTCACTCCGATCACCCTGCTGCTGGTGCTGCCTGGTGACATCAAGCTCCGGAACGCGCTGCCGCTCATTCCGGTCCTCATCACCTGCGTTGTGCTGTACCCCTTGTGGCATAACGTTCGCTGGACCGCGCACGCGTGGCCCCTCGCGATCGCCGTGGGCTGGGCGCAGACCCTGGCTATCTGGGATTATGCCCGGGGCAAAGTCATGTCCTGGGAGCCGAGCCGCGGACCGAAGGACGCCTCCCGCCGGTTTCGGAAGGCCGTCTGCGGCTGGAACGGCGTGCTTGCGCTCGCCTGGGTGCTGCTGGCCGCATGGCGTACGGAGCAGACTCAATCCAGCCGCTTCGCCGTTGTCGCATTGCTAGGCCTGGCGAATCTCGCGGCCGTGATTCGCGTGGTCTTTCCGGGAAGGGATGCCGCGAGCTAGACCTGGCGCCGGGGATCACAGCTCCGCGCGGGGAGCAGGCAGACGGAGCGCGGACTCAGCTCACTCACGCTATGCTTACGTTCACATACGGTCAGTCATGGAACCTGTAACGTTCCGAATACCGATGAGCGGGCGCGGCCGCATGCCATCCGGAGCAGCGGACGACTGCCGGAGCCCGGCGGCATGACGCCTGTACAGCGCCAGGGGGGACCGTGCACGCACGCCGGTCGAAGGTGAACTGGCTGCTCGGGCTGAGCCTCGCGCTCGTCCTGGCCGTGGCCGTCGTTGCGTTCGCGCTGCCTCGGTCAGGCCGCGCGACCATAGGGTGGAAGGAGATCTGGTCGGACCAGTTCAATGGTCCCGTTGGATCGCCCGTGAACACCCAAAAGTGGGAGTACCAGATGGGGCACGGGATATTCGGCAACGGCGAGGTCGAGGTCATGACCGATTCCACCAGTAACGTGCACCTCGACGGCCACGGGCACCTGGATATCACCGCCGTCCACCAGGGAAACCAGTGGACATCAGGGCGGATCAAGTCCCTGCAGGCATTCACCCCGCAGCCGGGCCGCGAGCTGCGTGTGGCCGCCTCATTGCGGCTGCCGGCCGTGGCCCAGGGATTGGGCTACTGGCCGGCCTTCTGGATGCTGGGGGTCGGTACATGGCCGGCACACGGGGAAGTTGACATCATGGAGGACGTCAACTCATTAAGCCAGCACTCTGGCACCCTGCATTGCGGGAATCTCACCCAGCTCAACGGGGACGGCACCTATGGCCCGTGTCACGAGACCAACGGCCTGACGAGCAAGCTTCGCCCGTGCCCCGGCTGCGTGGCCGGGTACCACGTCTACAGCGTCACCATTGATCGTCGCCATGCCGGGAACGAGCAGATCCGCTGGTATCTCGACGGCCGGGAGTTCTTCCATGTGAACGAACGCCAGGTCGGGGCGGCGGCCTGGGACCTCGCCGCGCATCATGGCTTCAACATCATCTTCGACTTAGCGATGGGCGGATCATTCCCGGATCTGAAGTGCGCCTGCGCCACCCCGTCTGCCACGACGACGTCCGGTGGCACGATCCAGGTCGCCTACGTCGCCGTCTACCAGAACTGACAGCTCCGGCCGGGCATGTCGGGCAGGGCCCCCTTGGTTTGCAGCGAGGCCCGGGCAGGCCGCCTGGACGGACCACGACCTGATGACCTTGCGTAGTCGATCGGACCGACTAGAGTCTGTCCGAAATCCAACACTCACAGTAGTGATGCGATAACCTATAGTAGTTGAACCTCTCTCCCCTACACACCGGTCCTCCGCGCCTCGAGGTCGTATCACCCGCACATCTGATGAGGGATCTTTGACCACGCATGAGAACGACGCGGTTCGTCTGCCCCAAGTCCACCCCGACGCCACGCGGTCTTGCGGCCGCGCGCACATTGCCATGGTGTTCGACGCCGGGTGCAATCCGGGAGGGTCCAAAACCGCCACTCGCGGGCTCCCCGGGGCAGTGAACAGACGGAACGAGACGCTAGCCATCGCTTGGGTCGGGTCGCGGCCCAGGAGAAGCACGGCGCCATCGCGCCGCACTCTCGGGGCCGCCTGAAACCGCTGACAAACACTCGCGCGAGGACGCACCTTCAGGCGCTTGGCGAAGCGAGGTGGCCCATCCAGGGCGGTATCCGGACTGTTATTGAGCAGTCCCGTCTGGGACCGAAATACCCCTCCAAATGTCCCTAACCTCCTTAAACTGCGGAGAGTAACTAGAAGATGACTGCTAATTTGCTGTCAGCTAAAGAAGGCCAGCTGTTTCGGCCCGGGAGCGGTTTAAGCCCAGGCGGCGACCCGGAGGCTTCTGCAGAGCATCAGGCGGCCGGCCTCGCCAAGCTGGTGGCCATCGCCGAGGCAGCCGAGCCGGTGCCGATGCTCCAGCCTCAACCGGCCAGCCCGACCCGGCGGTGGGCGCGCCCACTGCACTCGCGTGCGCTTCTGGTCAACTGGCTGCTCCTTGCGGCCGGCATGGCGCTCGCGGCCCGGTTTGCCCTTTTCTGGTTCAACCCGGCGCGGCTGCCGCGGGACTTCACCGGCGGCCTGGGGGTCTGGGACATCGTGTTTTTCGCCGCACTCACGTTCGTGGTCTGGCACCGCCAGGCCATGGACATCCTGGCCTGGCTGATCTGCAGCCGGCTAGAAGGGCCTCCCGAGTCGCCGCCGCCGCCACGCGGCCTGCGCGTGGCCTTCATCACCACATTTGTTCCCGGCAGCGAGCCGCTCGAGATGCTAAGGCGCACCCTCGCCAGCATGGTCGTCGCGGACTATCCGCACGACACGTGGGTGCTGGACGAGGGCAACGATCCAGAGGCGCGTGCGCTCTGCGGGATGCTCGGTGTGAAGCACTTCAGCCGGAATGGCCGGGAGTGCTACAACCGGCCGCGCGGGCGCTTTCTGGCCAAGAGCAAGGCCGGAAACCACAACGCCTGGTACGAGGAGTACGCCTCGCGGTACGACGTGGTCGCCCAGATCGACAGCGACTTCAAGGTCCGCAGGGACTTCCTGACCCGGACGATCGGCTATTTCCGGGACCCGCGGGTCGGGTTCGTGGGCACGCCGCAGATCTACGGAAACCTCGATAACTGGATCGCGCGCGGGGCTGCCCAGCAAACCTATCTGTTCTACGGCCCGATCATGCGCGCACTCAGCCGCCGCAGGATGACGCTGCTCATCGGGGCCAATCACGTGGTGCGCGTGGCCGCGCTGCGCGATGTCGGGTGGTACCAGGGCCATCTCACCGAGGACCTGGCCACCGGGATGCGATTTCACCAAGGCCGGTGGGAGAGCGTCTACGTGCCCGAGCCGCTCGCCGTGGGCGAAGGCCCAGAGACCTGGGCCGCGTACTTCAACCAGCAGTACCGGTGGGCGTTCGGGTGCATGAACATCTTCTTCACCACCCACTGGCCGAAGGTGAACTTCAGAATGCGCGTAACCCATTCTCTGTACTATTTTCTGATGGAGCAGTTTTATTTCAGCGGGCTGACAATGGCAACCGCTGTGCTCCTGATCATGATCTACTATGTTTTCGGCTGGGTCCCGGCCAAAATTCAGATACCGCAGCTCATCGTTTGGTATCTTCCCCTGGTGATCTGGCGCCAGATCATGCAATTCTGGCTGCAGCGGTTTAACATCCGCCCCAACGTGGAGCGTGGCATGCTCTGGGCCGGCCGGCTGCTAACAATTACGGTTATACCGATTTACTTCCTGGCGCTGATCGGGGTGCTGCGTAACCGGCGGGTGACCTTCAAGACGACGCCGAAGGGCAACGCGCGCGGCGGGGAGATCGCCGAAGACGACCTGAATGTCTTCAAACCGCACTTGGCGCTCGCCGCCCTGATTCTTGCCGGGATGGGCATCGGTGTCCTGCTACGCCACACCACCTGGGTGTTCTTCGCATGGGGCGGGGCCACCGCGATCCTGCTGTCGGTCTTCTCCATCCCCCGCCTATGCCGGCGGCTGGCAGGCGCGCTGCGCTGGGAGCGAGCCGGTATTGGCCAGCCTAAATCCACCTCCCAGCAGGCCAGTTAATATGCGGCGCACCCTCTTTACTTTGCTATGCTGGCCCGCCTAATGCTGAGGGGGTAAGACCGTGCGCGTAGGCACTTCATGCCGGAAATGGCCCGCAAATGTTGTCATGTGCTTGTTATTGACAATAGCTTGTACGGCCTGCGCACCCACGTTGGCCGCGGGCACCTCGGCTTCCTGGCAAGAGGTATGGTTGGCCAGTTTTTCCGGACCGGCTGGCGACGAAGTCAGCACGAAATACTGGAAATACGACACCGGCGAGGGAGTGTTCGGCAATGGTGAAATCGAGACCATGACGGACTCTCCGAGCAACGTGCACCTCGACGGGCTTGGCGATCTCGATATCACGGCGCTCTACCAGGGATCCGGCTGGACGTCGGGCCGGATCCAGACCATCAGGTACTTCGGCGCCCCGGCCGGGGGAGAGATGAAGGTCAGCGCCAGCATCAAGCAGCCGGACCCCGAGGACGGCCTGGGTTACTGGCCGGCGTTCTGGTTGCTCGGGTCGGGCACATGGCCCGCGCACGGCGAGATCGACGTGCTGGAGGAGGTCGACGGCCTTAGCGAGCACTCCGGAGCACTCCACTGCGGAAACCTCACCCGGCTCAACCTCGACGGGACATTCGGGCCGTGCCATGAGCACAACGGTCTGTCGAGCGGGATGCAGCCGTGTGTTGGCTGCCAGAGCGGCTATCACGTGTACAGCGTGATCGTTGACCGGCGCAACGCCGCCGACGAGCAGATCCGCTGGTACCTCGACGGCAAGGAATTTTTCAGCGTGAGCGAGAGCCAGGTGGGCTCTCCGGCCTGGATCGAGGCCGTCAACCACGGATTCTCGATCATCCTCGACTTGGCGATGGGCGGCCAGTATCCGAACCAGTTGTGCGGCTGCGTGACTCCCACCAGCCAGACGTCCACCGGTGGCACGATGAAGGTGCGCAGCATCTCGGTCTATGACAGCGGCGGCTAGCCGATCGCGGAGCGCGGCGAGCTTGAGTTGAGGTCCGTGATCATCTTTTTAATGTCGGTGACCAGCGCCGTCGCCCGCTTTCGGTGCACCAGGTAGATCGCGCGCGCCAGAGACAACCCTTCGAAGGGCCGGAACGTGACGCCAGGCCGGCTGGTGTGGCCGAGCACGCTGGCCGGGACGAGCGCGATACCGAGCCCGGCCTCGATGAGGGCGAGCGCGACGTCGGGATGATGGCGGCGGAATCGGGCGAGCGCGCCGGGCACGAGCGACTGGCCTGCGCTGGCGAACGTGCCGACGGCGAGCCGCCGTGGCTGGGCGCCCAGCATCGCCACGCAGCCAAGGTCGCGCTCCAGCTTGCCGATCTGCTGGGAGACGGCCGACAGGGCAGGATGGGATCATGACGACCAGCGCCGACGTACACGCCGCCGCCTCCCGCATCGCCGGGCACATCCGGGTTACCCCGGTGTTCGAGGCAGACGCGGGAACGTTCCCGCCCGCGGCCCGGGTGTGGCTGAAGCTGGAGCAGCTTCAGCACACCGGATCGTTCAAGGCGCGCGGCGCGTTCAACCGCATCCTGTCCGCCGCCGAGCAGGACATGATCCCCGCCGTCGGCGTCGTCGCCGCGTCTGGCGGGAACGCCGGGCTTGCCGTGGCGTACGCGGCAGCCCGGCAGAACGTGCCCGCGCGGGTGTACGTGCCCGCGACCGCCCCGGCGGTGAAGGTCGCCCGCCTGCAGAAATACGGCGCCGAGGTCGTGCAGGCGGGGAGCCGCTACTCCGACGCCTACGAGCTGGCGATCAAGCATGCCGCCGAGGTCGGCGCGCTGTTCTGCCATCCTTACGACCAGCCCGAGGTCTGCGCGGGCCAGGGGACGCTGGGGCTCGAACTGCTGGAGCAGGCCGGCGGCGAGCTGGACACGGTCGTGGTCGCGGCCGGCGGCGGCGGGCTGATGGCCGGGGTTGCCGCGGCGACCGAAGGCAAGGCCAGAGTCGTGGCGGTGGAGCCGGACACCATCCCGACCCTCCATGCCGCGCTTGCCGCGGGCGGTCCGGTCGACGTCGACGTCGCGGGCATCGCGGCCGATTCGCTGGGCGCCACCCGCCTTGGTGACATCCCGTATGCGGTGGCGGAACGCACCGGCGTCCGGTCGGTCCTGGTCCGCGACGCGGACATCGTCGCGGCCCGCGAGCTGCTGTGGGACCGCTACCGCATGGCCGTGGAGCCCGGCGGCGCCGCTGCCTTCGCCGCGCTGCTTGCCGGCGCCTACCAGCCCGGCGACGGCGAGCGCATCGCCGTCGTTCTGTGCGGTGCCAACACCGACCCGGCCACCCTGACCTGACCCCTCCCGCGCCAATCCGGGTGGTCAGCCAACCCTCGACAGGGCGGTGGCCGGGCTCAGGCGAGCCGCGCGCCAAGTGCCCAGAGCGCCGGCCAGGAGGGTGCCGAAGATTCCCAGGGCGACGGCGAGCGCGATGATGCTGGGCGAGATCGGCGCGCTGAAATGGACGGGGACGGAACCGCCGTGGCCGGGAGCTCCCGGCGCGGCACGGGCCAGCAGGCAGCCGAACTCGACCACGCCACCGCCACGCACGTATTTGTCACGACTGCCGATTAACGCGATCTGACGCCTGCACCGGAAGCACCCGAAGATCAGCCCGCCGACGACGGCCGCATCAACCTTGCGGAGTTGGATGAAGATCAGGCAGCGCCACCGCAAGCGTCGATAACGACCGCCGCGCCGTCCGGTGGCCAGTCGGGCACTGTCCTAGTTCGGGGGATTGTCCGCCACGAACGAAGCCCACCGCTTCCGGCTGACGACGTAGCCGTCTTCCTGCAGCCGCCGCAGGGCCTTCACCACTGTGGCTCGAGACGCACTCAAACTCTCAGCGAGATTCCCAACGGTCGGTATCTGCTGCCCAGGTTGGTACTCGCCCGAGCCGATTCTCTCGCGAATCACGCGGTACACGTACTCGCTGGGAAGCTCGTGGCCGCGCTCCATGCAGTCATGATCCCCAAAAGGGAACACGCCGCCGTACTGGTCGCGCTAGTCGCGCTGGTATAATGTAGTCGTAGCGCGCAGCGCTCTCTGCGTGACCAAGCGCCAGAACTGGAGGGACATGCATGGAGACCTTTGACGGCCGAGTGATCGACACCACAACCGGGCCTGTTGGTCTGGCCCTAGCCCTGCTGGAACAACACTGGCCATCCTGCCCGGCCTTGGAAGACAGCATCGACACCCGCGCTCCGGTCGGCCTTGAAGGCGACCCCCGCTACCTGATCGGTCGCCTGCAGCAAGCCCTGACTGTCTTACTAGAGCAGGCTCTGCCGCCCATGGATGCGCAGACCGCTCTGCTGTCCCAGGCCCTCGGCGACGCCTTAGCCTGGCGCACTCACAAAGGCCGGTCCTGCGCCGCCTGTGACCAGTCTGGTGAAGAGTTCTGTGGCACGTGCACCGCCGACTGGGCGCAAGCGGACCGCTATCACGACCTCGCCCGCGCACTAGGCGCTGTGGACGACTTGCCCACTATCACCCGCGCCTGCAGCAAGACCAACCCTGGCTCGGTCAACGAGGGCGCCAGCCTCAGTTAAGGGTGGAGTCGATCACGATCGGGTGGCCGCTGCTGTGGAAGAAGATGCCGGGGAAGCCGGCCGTGGAGAACTCGTCGCTTGGGTTGTTGTGCAGGGTTGAGTTCTTGATGGTCAGCGCGCCCTGATTGTTGTCCACGACGAAGAAGACGGCGCCGCCGCCCTCGCGGGCGGTGTTGCGGCGGATGACGGTGCCGGCGATGAGGACGTTGTAGTTGTCGCCGTCGGTGTAGATGGCGCCGCCACTGCCACCGCCTGCCGTGCCGGACTGGGCTGGGTTGGCGCCGAAGCCGACGGCCCTGTTGTTGATCATTAGGCTGTTGAAGACGTCCCAGTTGACGTCGATGCTGCTCAGCGCGCCGCCGTTGGAGCACACACCACCGCGGAACGTGTCGCTGGTGATGTAGACGGGCCGGTTGCGCCATTGGGCCAGCGCGCGGATCGCCGCGCCGCCGAGGTCCGGGCCGCTCTTGTAGCAGCGGTTGCTGATGAACCGGGAGTTGACCACTTTGAGCTGGCCACCCTCGGCGTAGATGGCGCCGCCGCCGTAGAACGAAGTCGCGGTCTGCCGGACGGCTGAGTACCCGTCCTCGAGGGTCAGGTTCTGGACGATCAGCTTCGGCCACTGCTGGTTGAAGCAGTCGCTGGTGGTCCAGATCTGCTTCTTGTCGCACGTATTCATGTAGAGGATCTGGTGTTTGCCGCCACCGCTGAGCGTGACGCGGTTGCCGCCGTCCAGGACGACCCGGTGGCTGGTGTTCACGACCTTCGCAGTCGCGTTCATCGTGATGGTCACCGGCTTCGGGCCGCAGTTGAATGTGATCACCCCACCCTTGGCCACTGCTCGTACGACGGCGGCCGAGGTGCAGCTCGCGGGCGTGCCGTTGCCGATGACGCGGTTCGGGTGGCTGGCATTCACGGCCCGGGCCGCGCGCGGCACGAACGCGTGGCCATTCGGGTTGCCAGCGGCGGGAAGGGCCTGTGAGGCAGCGGCCTGGGTCGTCCGCGCGGCCGTAGGTGTGGGCTTGGACGACGGAGTCTTCGCGGTCTTGCTCGCTGCGGAGTTCGACGCCGTCAGCGTCGCACTGTGCGGGGCTGCGGTGGTCGCGCAAGCAGTGAGCGCGAGACCCGCGGCAGCAGCGGCCAT
This sequence comes from uncultured Actinomycetota bacterium, assembly GCA_963778075.1. GTDB lineage: Bacteria > Actinomycetota > Actinomycetes > Streptosporangiales > Streptosporangiaceae > JASHPR01. Next base: position 210,746 of record CAVZTJ010000006.1, read on the forward strand.
TCCTGCAGCAATGCCACGCATGAGTCGCATGCGCCAGATGGTAGTGGTGTCGCTAATGCCTCCGTGGTCATCTTGGCGGGAAAGGTCATCCAGCCCCGCCACCTACCCGGTGTGGCGCTATTGCTGGCCGGGCGGGGAGCGGCTGCACCAGGTCGAATGCCAGCCCCGACCAGCCTGGCCCGAGACCTGGCTGGTTGCGGTGCGCGAGCCAGGTGAGGGTGGATCCGTCGGTCCACCGGACCCGGCGGAAGTAGCGGGTCACCTCGGCGCCCGCCGGAGGAATCGTCTCGTCGGCGACGAAGAACGGCTGGCCCGGCTGGAGCAGGTTCGCGGCTGCGTGCACGTCGCCGTAGCCCGGGCGGACCAGGATCCCGCGGCGGAAGTACAGCTGTCCCGAGGGCGCTACCACGGGCACCATCGGGATCCAGTTCGCCGGCGGTATCTGCTCCGCGGTGTAGGTCTGCGCTGGGCCGCCGGGCGTCTGCGCGGGCAGCGGCGGCTGAGGGTAGGCCGCGTCGAACTCGAAGGCCAGCTGGGTCGCGTCGACCGGCGCGTCGAGCGGTCCCTGCAGCTGGCTCTCGACGGCCCAGGACATCGCGGCCATGTCGTCGCGCAGGAAGTAGACGTCTTCCAGGGGCGTGCCATCGGCCACCGCGGCGCACTTCGGCGGCATCATGATGAACGGCGACCGGCCCGCGGGCCCGGCGAGCTTGAACATGCTCCACGCACCGCTGTCCGCTGGCTCGATGACGGTGCGGACGCCGAAGGTGTCGGTGACCACGAGCGTGGTCACCTGCGACAGCGAGCCCACGTCCGTTGGCACCGGGACGTAGAACCAGTCGTTGCCGTAGACCAGGGCGAACTCCATGACCAGCAGGGTGGCGAGGTCGGTCTGGGCGGGCTGGAGCGCGCCGTAGTCGGTGGCCGCGTCCTCGAACTGCCACCAGCGGGGCGGGGGCATGCCGCGGAAGGTGACGTGGTTCGGCAGGAAGTTGAACGTCTGGACGGTGAGCGCGGCCGAAGCCGGGGTGCCTCCAGTCGGCGCGCCTGGCGCCGGTGCGTCTGCCGCCGCTGCGCCTCCGGCCGGCGCCGAGGCGGCGGCCGAAGCGAGCGAGAAGGAGTACCAGTCCAGGTCGCCGCCCGGGAAGTCGGGGGCGGTGAGCGTGGTCGTTCCGGTGCTGACGGCAGAGGTGACCGTTGCGGCGTAGTCGAGGCGTCGGGGCTGCCAGGCTGCATCGCCAGCGGGTTCTGAGTACAGCGACGCGCGGTAGGCGACCAGGTCGGCGAGCACCCCTGGGATGTGCGGCTCGGACGCCTCCGGCGGCAGCGGCGGCGTTGGGGTGCCACCCGCCTGGGCGACCGCGTACGCAGCGGCGAGCGCGACCCCGTCTACGACGCGGCCGGCCAGGGTTGCCCGGACCGCGCGGCCGGTCGGATCCTCGGGCGCGTCGGCGGGCACGGTCGCGGCGATGGGGTAGGCGGTGCGCAGCGCCGTGATCACCGCGGTCGCGGTGGCGGGCGGCACGGCGGCCCGGATCGCCGCCTCTGCGTGCAGGCCGAGCTGCGCCGAGCCGCGCACGCTGAGTGTGACCGGGACGCGTTCCACGTGCGGCTCGAGCGGCACGGCGGCGTCGTAAGGCGCCAGCCCGGTGCCGGCGCTGTTCGGCGCATACCCGGTGAGCGGCTGTGACTGGACGCTCATCACGGCCTGGACCGGGGAGCCCGCGTCGGTTCCGTCCAGCTCGCCGACCTGCCACTGCCGGGCGAGCATCCACAACGGGTCGCGTACCTGTGCCTGCAGGCTGCGGTCCATGGAGGCGTCGCGTGGCTGCGGCTCCAGCCTGGTCCACAGTGTCACCGATGCCATTTGCTCAGACCTCCGGCGGAAGCCGCAGCGCGGTCCGGATAGGGAAGAGGGGCATCGAGACGGTGTCCTCCTCCAGGTTGAACGGGAAGTACAGCGCCGGGAGCACCTGCCCGACCGCGCCGACCGAGGCGAGATCCACGGTGCGCACCTGTGCTAGCTGCAGCGTCTCCCGCAGGACTTGGGCGATGGTTGCGTCGTCCCAGCCCTTGCGCAGGTCCGGGCATGCCGCCAGCAGCATGGCCGAGGGCGCCCGGGACGCCGGCTCGTCGTCGTTGAAGGCGACGCCCGCGCTTTCGGTGGCAGCGGGTATGCGCTCCGGCCAGCCGTCGATGAACAGGCCGGACCACGAGAGCGCTGTGTCGGTGACGTGCCCGGTCACCAGCGCCATGATCGCTACCCGCCCGTTCGCCGGCTGTGCACCCGGCGCGAGCGGCAGGGCCAGCCAGCGGTCGCCGGTGGTCGCTGGAAGCTGCGCGATCCCGAGCGGCGGCGGCGTCGCGCCCGAGACCAGCGAGGCCAGCAGCAGGGCGAGGTCGAGCCGGGACATGCCAGGACGCACGTGCGTCAGCTGCTGCCGCCACCGTTCGACTGCCAGGTCGGTCGCACCGATCGCGGCCGGGTCCTGCGCGAACGCCGTGCGCAGGGCGGGGTCGGGCGGCGTGAACCTGGGCAGCACGAGCAGGCCCTGGCCGAAGGCCGCGTCCAGCATTGCCAGCGCGGGCGCGGGATCGGCGGGCTGCAGCGTGATCCCCGCCATCGCGGTGGCCCGGGCGGCGAGCGCGGTGTGCAGCGTCGCCGCCTGCGTGGCCAGCAGCGGGTCGGGCCCGGAACCGAGCCTGGACGGCGGGATCGCTCCGGGCAGCCCGTAGCCGCAGGCGGCGACGATCGCGCCGCGCGCCAAGTCCGGCGCGAGGGTCCCTTCTGCCGCGCTGGCCAGGTCGTCGACCGTCGCGGTCAGGGCGGTCTGCGCGGTAGTGGCCCGGTTGTTCAGCTCCCCGACGTCGATGCCATCCGGCACGGTCGCGTTCGGTGTCGCGAGGTCGCTGGCGGCCAGCGCCCGCGCGCCGGCGATCAGGTCCGCGGCGCAGCGTGCCACGTTGATCAGGTCGGCGAAGCCCACCGCCGGCGGCGCGGCAGCCGGGTAGCTGACCGTCACGTCCGTGGCCCCTACGGGCACGGCCTGGTAGATGATCCGGTCGTCAAGCTCCGAGCGGCCGCCCTGGGTGTTGGTGCGGCTCATCGCCAGCACATCGAGCGGCCCGGCGCGCAGGTCGCTGAGCCGTACGGTGGCCGTTACCGGTGGAGCGGGAGCCACCGTGTAGGTCACCGTGGCCTCGATCGCGGACGGGTCGGGAAGCAGCGCGGAGCCCCAGGCGTCCAGCCACGGCTCCGCCAGTGACCGCGGCGTCGCCGGGATGGCGGCCCAGGCGGCTGCGCGGGCGGGCGGCCCGGCGAGCAGCGCGCACACCCGCTGGATGTGGTCGGTTCCCCCGCGCGGGGTGACGACGACCTGCGGATTGGGCATCTGCTGCGCCTGCGAGAGGCCGTCGAACGTGCCGCCGGTCCGCACTGGGTTCCCGCGCATCGCCTGGTAGACGGCCTCGGCAACGCCCACGTCGCTGACCGCGTCCACGGTGTCGTCCAGGACGGCGAAGAGCGCCAGCAGTTTGTCCCGGTCGCTGCCCGGGGCCGGCAGGCCGGGACCCCAGGCGCCGGTCGCTGCCAGGGCACCGGCCTGGCGCGCCCGGTCCAGAGCTAGCGCGTCGACAACCTGGGATGCGCCCGCCGACGCGTCATCCGGCGAGGTGGGTGTCAGCTTGCCGACGACGAGTGGGTAGGCGTCGCGCAGCGGCTGTATGTACTGGTCGAGGTCGGCGGAATGCATGCTGGTTTCCAGCTGATACCCGAGCAGCGCGCCGAGCTGCTGTCCCTGCTGGACGCCTTCCAGCAGGTAGAGGGCCGAGCGGACCCGGTCGGAGGAAAGGTCGATGGCGAGCAGCCCATCCTCGTCCCCGCCCTGGTGTGAGAGGTAGCCGCTGCGCAGCACCGCGCCGGCCGCAGCCTGAGACATCGAAGGCGCGTGGATGAAGCCGCCGTTGCCGGCCGGGGCCTGCTGCGGCGGCGCCGGTTTCGGGGCACCGGGGAACAGCCGGGCGCGCCGCTCGTCTAGTTCGGCAACCAGCTTGGCGCCCGCCGGACCGGCCGGCGCGGCCGCGGCCGCCGGGCGCAGGTTCTGCACGAAGCCGTACGCTCCGGCCAGCACGCCACCCGAGCCACCCGAGCCGCCGGAGCGGCTCGCAGCGCCCGCCGCGCCCGCGCCGCTGTCCCCGCCACCGCCGCCCGTGGCGCCGCCGTTGCTGGACGCCATCCGCTGCGCGGTCAGCCGCGCGGTGGCCAGGGCGGTCACCCAGGCGTCCAGCCGGTGACTGCAGATGTCGAGCGTTTCGGTCAGCAGGCGGTCCAGCTCCGCGGTGGGCAGCGCGGCCAGCCGGTCCATGCTGGCCTGCAGGTCGGCGAGCCGCTCGAACGGTGATCCTGGCTCAGGGCGCAGCGTGACCAGGTAGTCCGCCCAGGTAACGGCGGAGCCGGCGGACACCGGCCTGGCCAGCACTTGCCACGGCGTGACCACGGCCGTGTCGATCCCGACTAGCTCCTGTTCCCTGGTCTGCTCAACCTCCAGTTCCCCGGAGGCGACCTGGGCGGACTGGGCCAGCGTCACGTAATCGAGCAGGACCGACTGGCGCAGGATCTTGTAGAGCAGGCTGTCCGGCACCGCCGGGCCCGGGTAGTTGTTCGCCTGGATGTCGGCGATCGCCGCCGAGCGCAGCCAGGTGATGTAGTTGACCTGCTGCCCGCCCAGGTTCGCGTCGGCGGGCAGCGGATCAGTCTCGGACAGCGGTCCGTCGGTGACCGTCGGCGCGGAGACCGGGAAGTCCAGCGGGATCAGGCCGGTGTGGATGACCCGGGGGTCCCAGGTCGTGTAGTCGACCGCGTCGAGCTGCGTCCGCCCGGCCGCCAGGTGCAGCTGCCACCACTCCGAAGCCCCGTTTGAGGGCACGGCGAGGAAGCTCATCAGGTTCCACAGCAGCTTGTCGCCGAGGACGTGCCGACCGCGGAACGCCATCGAGCTGGCGTCCATGCCGAGCACGTGCAGCAGGTCGGCGTCGGGGTCGCCGGGGGTGGCGCCGACGTGCGGTGCCGCGGAGGCGCTCCCGGTCCAGGTCGGCAGCAGCCGCCGCGCCATCTGCAGCACCGCGGCCTCGACGGGATCGCCGGGGTCGGGCACCCACAGGGCGGTGGAGGTGACCGGCAGGATGCCGTACGGCGTCTGGCCAACGGCGATCGCGGGCAGCGGGCCGCGCGGCCGGACGTTCGCGACCGTCCAGGTGCGGGCCAGCTCGATTTGCGCCTCGGTCAGCCCGCCGTCGCCGAGCTGGCCCAGGAAGTACCCGAGCATGGCCGGCCACAGCGCAGTGACCATGTCCTGGCCGTCGCGTATGTCGTATCGGTCGGCGAACCTGATGTGCTCGAAGGTCGCCACCGGCACGCCGAGCAGCGTGGCCGCGACCGGCCCGTCGGCGGCGGGGTCCGAGGTCAGCGGGGGACCGAGTTCGGTCGCGTAGCTGATCTGCTCGCCCGGGTCGTCCCGCGAGTAGAACGACGGCGCGTCCGCCGTGTTTTTGGTCGGCGAGCCCTGCGGCACGAACGTCAGGCCGCCGGAGTAGTGGTGATCGCTGAGCAGCGCCGCCACGGCGGCGGAGTCGTCCGCCTGGTCCGAGAGCCCGTAGACGAGGACTCGGTCGAAGCCGGCCGCCCGTTCGTCGGATGTGATCGGGATCCGCATCGCCATCCCGGCTGCCTGCGCGGCCTCGAAGTCCACCAGCCAGCGCATGCCCGCGTCCACCGGCAGGCCGTCCGGGAAGCCGGACGTTAGCGACGGGTCCGCGGGGGACAGGGACACCGCGAGATCGCTGGTGATGGCGGACCCGGTAAACGTCGTGACCGTTCCCGAGCTCTCCAGGACGACGGTCCAGGCCGGCGGGAGCATCGCGGCGGTGGACGGCGCATCCCAGGCACTGCCGGACAGCGGCGGGCTCGGCGGCTGCGGCGGCGGGTCCGGCGTGCCACCGGGCGGCGTGGGCGCCGTGGGGCGCTGCGCGATGTTGACCGGCGTGGTCTGCAGCACGATCCACGCGGCGCGTGGCCCGCCGTAGCGGCCGGCCAGGCCGCGCCACGGGGCCTGCGCGTCGTCCGGCGGCGGCGGGTTCCCGGCCAGCCAGAGCGCGTTCCAGTAGTCGTTGCCCGCCGCCTGCTCGGCCGAGGTCAGCTCGGGGTGATGCCCGTTGACCATGATCTGGTCGGGGTAGACGCGGATCCACAGCTCGCTCGTGTCGCCGGTGTCCGCGAAGCGGGTCTCGATCCGGACCGGGTACAGCAGCAGCGGCGTCGCGCCGTTCACGCCCGTGCCCCCGCCAGTCGCGACGGCGTCCCCGCCAGTCACGACTGTGTTCCCGGCGGTCGCGACGGCGTCCCCTGCGCCCACCACGGCGTCCCCGCCAGTCGCGACGGCATCTCCGGCGGTCACGACCGCGTTCCCGGCAGCAGCGTGTCGGCATGCACCATGATCCGGAACGGCATCCGGATCGTGATCGCGGCCGTCTGCGCGGCGTCCACGCCCCAGGCGAGCGCCGAGTCCTCCGGGTTCGCCCCGCTCAGCGCGACCCCGCCCGGCAGGTCCGAAGCGCTGAGGAACGCGGGCAGGCTGAAATTGGCGAGCACCCCCGCGAACACCGTGGAGGCGACCCGGTACCGGGAGATCTCGGTGGGGGCCAGGTCGGGGAACACGCTGCTGACCGCGGACGCGGACAGCGTGCCCTGGCCGACGCCGAACCCGCCAGCAGCGGGCTGCACCGCAGGCGCCACGGCCGGCCGCACCGCAGTCACCCCGTCGCCCACCGCTCCGCCGAAGTTCGTCCAGGACAGGTCCTCCCACTGGGTGACCGGGTCGGTTGACTGCGGCTCGAGTCCGAACCGCGGCTCGGTCGGCTGCTCCTGGAACACGAAGAAGAAGCCGAGCGGTGACGCCGCCGTGCCTCCCACGGCGTCGGTGACCGACAGGTTGAAGCCGAAGAACGTGATGTCCGGGGTCAGCGTGCCGCGGAAGATCGGGAACCGATCGTCGGCCTCATCGAGCACGCGGCCGTTGTCCCCGCCGTCCCCGGCCTTCGCCTTGCCCGCGAAGATCACCGTGTTCGGGTAGCGGCGCAGCAGCTCACCGCGGACCAGCAGCACCACGTTGTCCGCGACCACGCTGGCCTGGTTCTCGTTGTCGCCCAGCGCCCGCGACAGCGGCCAGGCGTTGATCGGCGGTATGTCCAGCAGCGCCTCGGCGAGCTGAGCCGGGTTGGTGGGGTCGCCCGCCTGCGGCAGGTAGCCCGACACGTCCCAGAACTGCCGGAAGTAGCTGCCCCGCTGGTCGGTCGGATAGCCGTTCCACAGCAGCTGGCGGGCCATCTCGTGGTTGAGGCCGACCATGTACGACTCGATGAACGCGTGGTTGCCGACCACGGCCCCGAGCGTGTCCGGCGGGATGAGCTCGACCCCGGGCAGCAGGTAGTCCTGGTTGAGGTCGCGCAGCGGCTCGTACATCGGCTCCGGGAAGGACGGCGCGGCCATGATCGGCTGGAGCGGATCCGCTGGGTACCAGAGGCCGCCGGGCATCCGGACGATGGATCCCAGCCGGGCGGCGAGGGTGGTGGCCGGGTTGAGCCGGCTCAGCACGGTCGCCGACAGCGCGGTGATGTCGAGCGCCGGGCCGGCCGGCGGGTCCGCCGGGATGTCGTGCACGGCGCCGAAGGCCGGCCCGGCGGCCACCCGGAACTGCCCTCCCGCCTGGGTGTCGCCCGGCCCGGTGCCGCCCGTCACCGGCGGTGCGGCCAGGCGCCCCGGGCACCGTATCGGTCAGCGTGCCGAATCCGCCGAGCCCAGATGGAGGGGCCATTACCTTGAACGCGGTAGCAGCCGGAGCACCCTGAATGGCAGCCTCGGTCAGCGAGGCGAAACTCAGCGCCGCCCCGGCCGAGTAGACCTGCTGCACTTTGGCCAGCCAGAAGGCGGCAGCCAAAAGCGCGGCAGCCAGGATGAGCGCCACGACGATGATCGGCACGACCGCGGCCACCGACGCCGTGACCAGGGCGAGCACCACGCCGAGCGCCAGCACGGCCAGCCCCAGCACCGCGACGAGGGCTGGCAGCCAGCGTCCCAGGTGCGCGATGAGCCAGGTGATCACCGCGGCGAGCCAGCCCGGCAGGGTGGCGGGCAGGGCCGACGCCTCGGTTGCCGCGCTGATCTGGTCAATCGAGGTCATGTGGCCCGGCGGCGGCTCCGGCGGAACCACCCGGACCTCGCCCGAGTTGACCCGCCCGAGCAGCGGGGTTCTGGCGGCGGGCGGCCCGTTCAGTCCGGAAAGCGTGGCCGCGCGCCGGCCGACCGGGCCGAGCGGCCGGGTGACCCGGCGAAAGGCGGCCGAGACCATGCGCTGCGGCACGAGGCTGCCGGAGATCGTGGCGTAGACCGTGCGCGGGCTGGCCAGCATCCGGGCCTGCACCGGAGCGGTGAGCGTGAGCAGCGTGGGATCGGTCGCCGTGGCCAGGTGACCGGTCCAGATCGAGGACATCGCGGAGCGGGACAGCTGAGCAGCCCGCAGCTGCTGGTTCGCCGCCTCGACCCCGGCGACCTGATCCCAGGCCGATGCCATTAGCGCGGTCCGCTGCGCCTGCACGATCTGGGTGCCCATGCCGGCGCCCGCGCGGTTGCGCGGATCCAGGTTGAGCGTGCCGAGCCAGCCGGGCTGGCCGGGAGTGACGGACGCGGCGGCCGCCTGCCACTTGCCGTAGAACGGCGGCACGATGTGCGGGTCCTCGGGCAAGGGATTGTCGGGGTCGTCGGGCCCGGCGGCCGCGGTGAGGTTGACCAGCTTGGCCATGGCGGCTTGGAACGCCTGCTGGTCCGGGCCGCTCCATGGGGTCGGGCTGGCCGACGCGCTGCACAGCGCGCCCTGCAGGCCGAGCGGGCCGCCCGCGCTCGGGATGCCGGCGCCCGGCTGGTCGACGGCCATCGGCGCGGAGCCCACGTCCGCCGGCAGGATCGTCGGGGTCAGCTTGCGCACCAGCGACTCGAAGTCCCCGGCGTCGCTGGTGCCGAACGAGAACTGGTAGTACACCGGCAGCCGCAGCGGCGCCGCGGTGTCGCTGGTCCACGCCGGATCCGAGGTGTGCAGCCCGCTCACGTCTATGCCCAGGCCGGCCTGCCGGCCGATCTCGAACGCGGGGACGAGGAACGCGGTGTAGCTCGTCTCGGGATCGAGCCGCCGCGGGCACAGCACCCGGGAGATCACCGCGGCCGGGTTCGTCGAGATCGTCGCGGTGAGGTCGCTGTCCCCGCTCACCTGTGCGTGCGCCCAGTTCCAGGCGTCGTCGAGCGGCTGCAGCGCGCTCATGTCCTGCACGTCGATGGCGGGCAGCGGGTTCGGCGGCACGTTCGGCGTGGTGTACTCGCTGGCCTTGAGCACGATCAGGGTGACAAACGGGCGAGCCGGCTGCCGTTCGGGAGCGCTGGGGTGAACAGCCAGGGGAAGTCGGGGTAGTCGAACTCGATCCCGGCCAGGTAGTTCGGCTCGAAGTTCACGGTCTGGTCGCGCGGCTCGGTCCGGATGACGTGCCGGGGATCGATGCCGATGATGTCGCCGGGTCCGTACAGGTGGACGGTCATCTGCGGCGGATCGGGCTCGCTCTGCGCCGCGCCGCCGACGACGGCCGTGACGTCGAGGGTGACGTCCAGCGCCGAGCGGTCGGGCAGGCTGGCGCCGTCCGGCTGGCCGGCGTCGGCGCCGATGCCGCGGCGCAGCCAGGGGTGGAAGTGGAACCTGCCGCCGGGTGAGGTCGTCGGTGTTGTCACGCCACCTGCCCTTCGGGGAGTTCGCAGGCGAGCATGACCTGCAGGCTGCCGGCCTGGCCGGGGTTGGCCGCGAGATAGCTGGCCAGCGCCGCGCTGGCAGCGGCGTGGCTGGCCCCGGCCGCCGGGACGATGTCGATGCGGACCGAGAGGTCGTCGGTGCTGGTGATCACGTAGCTGGCCTGGCCGACGGCCAGGATGCTGGCGGTCGCCGGGGTGACGAACCTGGCCAGCCCGGTGTTCTTAACCAGCGACCGCGCGCCGGCGCCGAACTGGGCGCACGCGCTGAGCAGCCCGGGCGACAGCGCCTCGAACCGGTCCAGCACCGAGGCGTGCTGCGGGTCCGGGATGTAGCGCCACTGCATGGTGACCGTCCGTGGCGCGTCGTCGCCGCCCTGCACCGACGAGTTCCCGATCTGCACCCCGCAGTCGAACTCCTGGAAGGCAGGATCGGAGATCTGGTCGCTGTCGGAGAGCTGCTGGAATTGCCCGGGCGCGAAGAAGTCAGGCACGGAGGAGATCGTCGCCGGGGTGCCGGAGAGCGTCACCCCCGCTATGGAGAACTGGGTGCCGTCGGACGGCGCGGAGTTGCCGATCTTGGTGACCGGGATACCCAGCGGCACGACCTTCTGGCGCACGGTCAGCTGGCCCATGGGGTGCACGATGATGTCGGTATCCGCCGGTGGCAGCCCGCCGAGCGTGACCGCCTGCTCGGTGCCCGGGGGAAGCTGCGCCGACCAGCTTCCCGGCGTGGTCAGCGCCGCGTTCAGCTGGGGCAGCACTGCGACCGCTGGCTCGCTGACCCCGTTCTCCGGACCCCAGGTCGCGCTCACGTTCACGCCGACCGAGAAGAAAAGGAAGTGCAGGGACGCGGTGCCGTTCAGGTGCCAGGGGCTGACCCCGGACAGCTCGGCGTCGAGTTCGATGCCGAGCAGGGTCGCGCCGTCGTACTGGACGTCCACGCCGGCCGAGAAGTCGATGTCGAAGCCGAACGGGTTGAACGTGAACAGCGCGTCGTAGCCGACGTGGCCGCGCACGGTGAACCCGCCCGCCGAGGCGTAGGCCTGCATCGCCGCGCCGAACTGGAAGCTGTTGGACGTGACCGCCAGGTACGAGGTGCAGCTGAGCTGCACGACGTCGCCGTCCCCGATGCTCACCGTCAGCGGCTGCATGGCCGGGAACCCGGGCGGGGGCTGGTAGCCGGGGAAGAACCCGCCCATCGACAGCGCGAAGTCCGGGCTGGCGCCCCAGTTCAGCTGCAGCGCCATCGAGCCCGAGAGCTCGTAGGCCAGGATGTAAGAGTCGTACAGCAGGCCCTCGATCGACAGCTGGTCGGTGCCGAAGTCCAGCGTGCCGAGAATGTCGATCTGGATCTGGATGAGCGCGGCGCTGTCGTCGGGCAGCGCCATGTGCAGGCTGCCGAGCAGCGCGATCCGGACCGGGTCCGGCACCTCCATGATCACGCCGAGTTCCATCGTGATCAGCGTCGGCGTGCCCCAGCCCACCTCGAGCATCGGGCCGAACACGTAGTGGCCGGCCATCGGCGGGAAGATCGTGCGGATGTCGCTGATGATCTGCGGGGCGTCCGCGACCGGGTCGGGCGGGAAGAGGATCGAGTCGAGATGATGCGCCTGCAGCGCGGCCTGCAGGGCGTCGATCACCATCGTCCGGTTGATCCCGCACAGCCCGCCGACCCCGTTCAGCGTGAACCCGAAGCCGAGCTGGATCGGCGGCAGGTCGAACGTCAGGATGATCAGGAACGAGAACCCGGGCGTGCCGTCGGGGAGTTTGGTGTCCAGCACGCCGATCGCCTTGATCGACAGCCCGAGCAGGGACAGCTCGACCGCACCCGCGTACTCGCCCGTCGTCGGGTCATAGGAGATGAACCCGCCCCCGGTGACGACGCCCGCGTCGACCAGGATGCCGAGCCCGGTGGGTGGCTTGAACGCCAGGTCGAGCTGGGCGGGCCCGAGGTTGCCGGGGGTGAGGCCGAGCGTGGTGATCGCGCCGATCCGCTCGACGGACGCCGAGATCGGGCCGAGCGATCCGCTGCCGGTGACGCTGGTCTCCAGCGCGAGCCCGGTGCCCGACGCGGTGAGCTCCAGGTTGACGCTGTCGAGGACGAACGGGCCGATCGTGGCGTGCACGCCGATGGTGGTGCCGAGACCGGCGTTCCCGCCGATGTAGAAACCGCGGTCGCCGGCCCAGCCGAGCTGCAGGTCGAAGTCCAGCTCGATGTCCAGGCCGGACAGCAGGCTGGCGACGAACCCGTCCGCGTTGGACACCCCGACGGTGAACTTGCCGCCGGTGACCGATGTGCCGATCACGAACGCGCCGCGGCCGAGGCCCGAGCCGGGGTCCCAGTGGTAGTCAGCGCCGATCGAGGTTGCCAGCGACGTCGCGGCCAGCGTTGCGACGCCGGGGATGCCGATGATTGTCAGCTGCTGGCCAGAGGCCGCGGTCCGGGTGGCCGAGATCTGCAGCGACCCGTTCACGGTGGCCGTCGCGTGTACCTCGAGCTGGCCGGGCGGCAGGATGTCCAGCTCAATCCCCGCGTCGAGCGCGCCGGAGGCGATGAGCTGGAGGTTCCACCCGGCCGGCAGCATGGAGGGGAGCGAGACGTTGGTGCCGTCCGTGATCGCGACGCCCAGCACCGCCGCCAGCCCCTGCGGATTCTGGCCGGTGGTGGGTGAGAACACGAACGGCAGCACGGTGAGAGTCGTCGTCGCCTGGTCGTAGGAGGACGCGATGCCGAACTCGGTGAACAGGTTGCCAATCCGCTGGAGCATGTCGGCGGCGTTGAGGCTGGCGGTGTTCCAGCCGTACAGGGTGAGCAGATAGCTGGCGGAATCAGAGAGCAGGCTTCCCGCATTGGACAGGGTCAGGTCGTGCCGCTGGTAGGCGACCTTGGCCGGGTCGCCCGAGACGGGCGGCACGTAATCGAGGTCGGCGATCCCGAACAGGGTGAGCACGCGCAGCAGGACCGGGCGGTAGCCGTCGAGGAACTCGATGATCACGTACTCGAGCAGCTTCTCGCCGAGCGTCTCGGCAAAGCTTGTCACGTCGCCCGGGCTGACGCCGGACAGCTCGGTGGCCACTTCGCTCAGCGCGCTGGCCAGGTTGTTCAGCGCGGTGATCACGGCGCCGATCGCCTGCAGCAGCGTGGTGGTGGCGGAGATAATCGCGCCGACGTCCTCGCCCTCGACGGCGCTGGCCAGCGCGGCCAGCGGCGCGGCCAGGCCCTCCACGGCGGTGATCGCCGCGCTGGCGGCGTCGCTGAACTGCGGCAGGCCGCTCAGCGACGAAGGCAGGCTGAGACCCAGGTCGGCGAGCAGGCCGGTGACGTCGCCCGCGGCCAGCCTGGTCTGCAGCGGCGCCACGGCGTCGGTCAGCGCGGTGGCAAGTCCCTGCAGGGTGCCGCCGTCATCGGCGGTCATCGCAGCATCACCAGCGCGGCGATCAGCACGACGAGCACGATGAGGACGGACGCGGCCGACTTGCCGCAGCCCGAGCCGGAACCGGTCGGCGCTGGCGGCGCCTCGGGCTGCACGAAGTTCGTGCTCGCGGCCATCGAAAGGAACGTCCACGCGGCGACGTGGATCTCCCGCTCGAGCTTCGGGTAGTGGTTCACGTAGTTCGGCGTGAACCGGCCCTCGTTGTGGTCGGGCCCGTCGGCGGGGTCGCCGCCGACCTCGAGCGTGAACGCCTGCACCGGGCTGATCGCGGCGCCGCCGGTGTTCGGGGCGAACCAGCGGCTGAAGCAGTAGTCATCGCTCGCCCCGGTGGTGACGTACAGCGCGGCGCTCTGCTTCACCGTGTACGTCGACCGCGCCTGCGCGTCCGGGCTGGAGCCGCCGGCCTTGGCCAGGATCTGGTCGCTGATGTGCTGGGCGGCCGCCTCGACGGTCTTTTCGGTGATGGCCGGGATGTACTCCGCGTACCCGGACTCGTGCGTGCCGTCGCGCTTGCTCTTCCACGTCGCCTGGTTGGTGAAGGTCATGCTCTGGTCGGTGGACTGGTCGGTCTCGGTGCCCCACGAATAGAGCACGTCTCGCGAGTATGCGTGCACGTCGAGGAAGTAGCTGATGTCCTTGGCGCGCATCAGGTTCGCGACGTTCTGCGTCTCCGGCTCCGACTCGGCTGACGGCCCGATGTAGCTGTAGTCCACCGGATTGGCCGAGGAATGCACGTCGACATCGGGCAGGCTCATGTTGTAGAAGTCCGGGAAATTCCAGACCACGTCAAAATTCCGGTTGATGTCGACGCCGATCCCATTCGGGTCGGTGACGCCGGACGGGGCCGGGCGCCGGTTCTTGCGCCACAGCTTTGCCTGGCTCTGCTGGTCGTACTGAACGGGGTTCGGCAGGGTGGCCAGCACGTAGTCGCGGCCGTCGTCGTTGACCAGCGGAACGACGTAGATGTCGAGGCTCTCGACGGCCTTGCGCACCCACGGCCAGGGAATGGTGAACGAGTCGTACACGATCCCGGCCACCGGGTCGGTCCATGACGGATAGGTGATGGCGCTGCTGCTGGCGTAGGCGGGAAGCAGTTTCTCCAGGAAGCTGACCAGCGCGTCCGGGGGCGCCAGCTCCCGCGCGTGCACCCCGCCGGTGATCAGCACGGCCCATCGCTGAGACGGGCTGGCCGCGGTGGTCACGCCGATCTTCAGGTACCCGCTCGTGGCGCCTGCCCAGCCGGCCTTCCAGTCGCCGGGCCCGGACCGGCTGCACAGCGTTGGGTAACTGGACGCCAGCGCGTCCAGGTGCGCCGATACCACGGCCGACTTCATGTAGCCCGCCACGGCTATGCCACCCCCGGGCCGCTGTCGATCTGGTCATCGATCGCCTGCCACTCGGCCACCTCGTCGGCGTCGCTGACCAGGATCTGGACGGTGCAGCCGAGGTCCTGCAGCGCGGTGATGTTCGCCTCGGCGACGTGCCCGGTGACCCTCCAGGTCCCGTCCGCGTTCTCGGTTGCGGTGTCGGGTGCGAGGGCGAGCGGGAAACTGCTTCCGATCGTCGGCAGCTGGCCGAGGACGGCCACCGGCCCAGTGATGGAGACCGTAGCCATGGCGCCGTCCCTTAATTCAAATGCAACGGATATATCTGAACTTGTACCTGAAATGACCGATTCCAGGCAGAGCAAAACGGCGCCGGTCCGTGGAAAGCAATGGATGCAATGGTAAACGAGATCGGCTGGCAACGGAAGATCCGCTACACGGCTGCGTGGATGCTTGCTTTAGCGCAACTAATCGTTCTTTATGGCGGCCGGTGGGTTCTGGTTCCCCGCCAGGCAGTGGGTTCGCCAGGCCAGGGACGGTCGGGAGCGCTGCTTCTCTGAATGGCATGAATCCGGGCAGCCCGAAAACATAAAGCATGCTAGCGCCGATGACGGCGATCGCGTAACCGTTAATACGGCTACCGCACTTAAACTAGTGAGCAGAGTTCCGCGCTGATCTCCTGAGCCAGCCCGGCCAGCGCATCGAGGGGGAGATGCCGTTGCTCGTGACCCGCGGCGATTCCCCAGTTCGGATCATCGAAGATCCAGCCCTGCCAGGTTCGCTGGATGCGGTAGCGCGGGATGACGTGCAGGTGCACCTGGGTGTCCTGGTTCATGAGAAAAGCGAAATTGAACTGGTCCGGGGCGAACCGCCGCGTGAGCGCGGGGACCAACTGCCGCAGCTCGGCATGCAGATCCGTCCACTCTGACGGGTCAAGGTCAGTCACCGCCGAGCATGCCCGTTCCAGGACGATCATCGTCTTCCCGAGCAGATTCTGATTGCGGTTGACAGCCAAGGTCCAGACGGCACCTCTCCGGATACCGTCTCCGGGGCAAGTCCCTGGCCGGACATGGAACGAGTGTCGCATGGCGTCCTCCTTCAGCCCGCGCAACATGTCCGCCGGGCACAGTTCGGCGGCGCGCGCGTACCGTAGTGGCCTGGGACGTCAGCAGGCGACGCGTCCTCGAAGCGGTCGGCCGCGGCGAACCTCTTCGCGGTGGCGATGTACGCCGCTGCGTCCTCGGGTTTCGCGAAGAAGATGGTCCGGCCCTCTGCATGGATCATCTGGCCGTCGTGCTCGGTGATGACGCTCTCGAGCGCAGCGGCGTCGAAGGATCCCGGCTCCTCGCCCAGCGCCTCCGCGACGTCGTCGTAGACGACATCCACGCGGTCGGCCGTGTCGACCCGGATAAAGGAGGGCAGGAGCTTCACTCTTACGTTGGGCACGGTGTACATGACCCGGACGATCGCGGCGCCGACCCTCTTGTTTGAGACCGTGAACCCGGCAACGCCCGACGTGGCGTGATTCGGCCTGTGCCGACCTTTGCCAGCCTTGAAGATGCCCTTACCCCACCTGCTTTTATGGCTCATCTGTCACACCTTCCCCCGGAGCTCCGTGCGCCAGCGGCGACCCCCGGTATCCAGCCGTTGACCAATCTCTTTAATGGCTGGCTGAACCAATGCTTCGGCCGCTTCGGCATGCGCCGTTAGCTTACGCTTTGAAGCTTTCGCGACGAACTGTGGATTGCCTAATTACCCGTCGAACGCTAAAGGTCATAAATTCGGGCACCGGGCCGGACGATGGGCCCGGTGTCATCTGGCCAGCTCGGCTTTCAGGTCTCCGCGCGCCTGCGTGACGTCCTCATCGGTCCCGGCCTGCGTGACGGCCTACCGTCCCCGGCCTTCGGCGGTGGTGGCGAAGAGCTTGCCGAGGGTGACGGCGAGCTGCTGCCGTTCGCGCCCGGTGAGCGGGCTGAGGACGCGCTCGTTGTACTCCCCGACGGCCCGGCGCAGGTCCGCGAGGGCCGACCGCCCGGCCGGGGTGATCGTCACCACGTACCTGCGGCGGTCGTGGGGATCGCGGGCCCGCTGCGCGTACCGCAGCGCCTCCAGCCCGTCGAGCAGCTCGACCATGTTGCCGCTGTCGATGCGCGCGGCCGTGCACAGCTCCTGCTGGGAGGCCCCGCCCCGGGCGTCGAGGATCAGCAGGATCAGGTACTGCTGGGGGCGGATGCCCCAGCCCGCCAGCACGTCCTTGAAGCCGGCGCGCACGGCGGCGCCCACCCGGGACAGCAGGAATCCGGGGTCGGTCATGAGCTGCGCGGGTCCCGCCTGTTTCTCCATCGGATATATGCTATGTCTAACAGTAGCTGTCAGTGACAGCGATTAACATCTAGCTCCGGGAGGCGACTGTGAGCCCCGACAGCAAACCCGCCGAAGGCAGCCTGGTGCGCGCGTCGGACTCCGACCGTGACCGGGTGGTCGAGGCCCTCGCAGGCGCGAGCGCGGAGGGGCGGCTCACCCTGGAGGAGTATTCGGAACGCAGCGATGCCGCGCTGGTCGCGCGCACGCTCGGTGATCTGGCCAGCCTCACCGCCGACCTGCCCGCATCCAGCCTGCCCGCGGTACCCCACGGCGACGCCGCCGCGGTACCCGAGGAAATCACCGCGGTGCTGGGCAACGAGTCACGCAAGGGCCCCTGGGTGGTGCCGCCCCGCATGAACGTCCGCTCGGTGCTCGGCGACTGCCACCTGGAGATGCACAAGGCGATCATCGGGCAGCACGTCACGACCATCGACGCGACCGTCCGCTTCGGCAGCGTTACCATCTTCGTGCCCGACGGGATCGACGTGCGCATGAGCGGCCGGGCCGTGCTCGGGGCCAAGTCCTCGGAACTGCGCGGAGAGCCGCAGCCCGGGGCGCCGGTGATCGTCGTCCGCTGCAACGTCTTCTGCGGCGCGGTCACCGTCCGCCGCCCGGACTGGCTGATGCGTCGGCGCGAAGAGCGACTCGCCGCCAAGGAGAACCTGCGCGAACAGCGCGCCGTCAAGGAGAAGTAGCCGGCACGGCGCCTAGCGCAGCACACTCAGGCAGGTCACACAGCCTTCGAGCTTCTCGAACTCGCCGATGTCCACAACCACAGGCGTGAATCCGAGGCTGTCCAGCATCTCGGCGGTGCGGGGCGCGGACGCGGCGATCATCACGCGGTCGCCGCCGAGCGGCACGACGTGGCAGCCGGCTTCCTCGTCGACCGGGCGCACCGCCGGGAACAGCTCGGCCGGAACCAGCCCGGGCAGCAGCAGGAATGTGCCGTCCGGCAGCGCGGTCACCGCGGACTTCAGGTGCAGGACGTTTCCCAGCGGGACGGCGATCACCGTGCGGCCAAGCGGCATCAGCAGCGAGCGCAGCTGGCGGATGCCGTCGCCGTTGGTCCGCGCGCCGCGGCCGACGTAAACCGTGCGGCCGACCTGCAGCACGTCGCCGCCCTCCAGGGTCCCGGGCTCCTCGATGGTCGCCGTGCGCAGGCCCAGCTCACTGACGGTCTGCGCGACGCCGGCGACCTCCGGTCGGCGGGCTGGCGCGCCAGGCCGGGTCAGCACCGCCAGGTCTTCGCAGATCACCACCGTGTCCTCGATGAAGACCGAGTCCGGGCAGTCATCGGCGGCGGGCGCCTGCTCGATCGCCCAGCCGCTCGCGCCGAGGGCTTCGACGTACGCCGCGTGCTGTGCCCGGGCCAGCGCCACATCCACGGGGATACGGGTGATGTGCGTGACGATGCCCTCGGCCAGCCTGCTGCTGGGCTGGCGGACCAAACCGGTGCCGTTCATCCTTTTATCGTGTCACCCCGGCGTGCGGGGCGTGTCACCCCGGCGTGCGGGTACCGCCGGGCGGATCGTCACCACCGACAAGGCGCTGCGGATCCACAACCAGCACCGGCTCCGCCAGCTGGCTGCCCGCCATCCCGAGGTGACGATCTTCGCGGCCCACGACCCCGGCGGCTTCCCCACTCCCGCATCCGCCGCCGACCCCACTCCCACACTCACTTCCACACCCACTGCCGCCAGCTGTCGACGTCGGGGACGGCCGGCCGGGTAGCCGGGCGAGATGCCGTCACCCGGCGCCCCATCAGGCCCGTGTACCCGCGGCAGATGCCGTGGTTGCGCTGTGCGCGCCTAGCCGTGGCTGGCGGTGCAGGCGGGTCCCGTTGCGCCAGATCGCGGCTATGTTGCGGGTCGCGGTGATCTCGACGCACGGGTCGCCGTCGACGAGCAGCAGGTCGGCGCGCAGCCCGCGGGCGATGCGGCCCCGGTCGGCCAGCCCGAACGCCTCGGCCGGAACCGACGTGGCCGCGGCCAGCGCCGCGGCGGGGGACAGCCCCGCGCGGACCAGCAGCTCGAGTTCGTGATGCAGCGCGATACCGTGCCCCGCGTACGCGTTCAGGATGGCGTTGCCGTCCTCCGCATCGGGATAGTTGGTGTCCGTGCCGGCCAGCACCTGGATGCCGGCCTGGTTCAGGGCCGTCACGCAGCGCAGTGCGCTGTCGAAGTCGAGCCGTCCGCCCTTGCATGCGGCGGCCGCGCCGCGGTCTCGTGCGTCGCCCAGCAGGCTGGGCCGGGTGAAGGCGGCGCGGGTGCGTTCGTCGAGGTAGGGGCCGAGCCGCGGGTGGCGGGCGAGTTCGCGCTGGTCCGCCTCGATCTCGGTGGCATGCGCCGCGGACAGGACCGCGGTGGCCCGCAGGGTCGCGATCACGAACGCCGGGCGGCGGCGCAGGTCCGCCAGGAACTCGGGGGTGAGGTCGAGATCGCCGAGCACGTGGGCCAGGCCGTCGCCGCCGGCCTGGATGAACATGTGGGCCATGGCGGCGCTGTCGGCGTGCGCGACGGCCAGCATGCCGCGGTCGTGTGCGGCCGTGACCAGCGCGCGGACGGTGGCGGCGGACATGGCGGGGCTGCCGTACCAGGCGGAGTCTTCCAGGTAGACCTTGAGGTAGTCCGCGCCGTGCGCCGCCTGCGCCGAGACGAACGCCGCCGCGTCCTGCGGGCTCCCCACGGTGGGCAGTCCCGGGCTGATCCGCGAAAAGGTGCCGCCGGTCACCGTGGCGCCCTGTACGGCGGTGCGGATGTCGGCGACGTCGTCGCTGGAGGCGGCCAGCGACCGCCGCTGCGCGGATAGGTCCGGGTCGCTGAACATGTCCAGTTCGGTGGTGACCCCGAAGGCCAGAGCCTGGCCGAGCGCGCGGACGTCGCCGGCGTGGACGTGGCAGTCGATCAGGCCGGGCAGCAGGGTGCGGCCGCGGCCCTCGATGACCTCTGCGCCCGCCGGGACGGCGAGGTTATCACCCATGTCGGCGACGGCGCCGCCGGCCAGCAGGACGTTGCCGGTCGGCAGCAGCCGCTGCCCGCCAAAGATCCGTGCGCCGCGGATCAGCGTGCTGGAGCCGTCGGCGGTCATGACGTGCCTTCCGCCTGCCCCGCGTCGTTCTTGTCGCTGGGGGCTGGCGAGGTGGCAGCGGCGGCGCGCTGACGGGCTTGCTGCCGGCTTCCGTAGATGAACAGTCCGACCAGGCCCAGCCCGATGAAGGGCAGGCCGACCGGGTTCTGCAGGGCCAGGAACGTGCTCGTGCTCTGGGTGAACGCCAGCACGGCGACCGCGATGGCGTGGCTGAGGAAGGCGAGCCCGATGATGAGGGTCGAGACCATCGACGTGCCGCTGGCGGCGGCGCGGTCGGCGACCTCGTTGTAGCGGGCGTTGCTTCGGCCCATCGCGCGCAGGATGACCTGGTGCAGCGGGTGGCCGACTGCAATCGAGACCAGGCAGGCGATCCCGAACAGACCGAAGATCACCGGGTCCTGCAGCTCCTCGGCCAGGGCGCTGCCGCCCGAGACCCAGGAGATCAGCACGCCGACGGCGAAGAGGGCGATGCCGACCACGCCCAGGGCGCTCAGCTTGCGCCGGACAGCCAGGACGGCCAGGGTCCACACGACCGGGATGGCGCCCACCACGGCCAGGGCCATGGCGGAGCTGTCGGTGTGCGGCCGGACCAGGTGGTAAGCCACCAGCGGGACGACGAAGTTGATCGCCACGCTGGCCAGTCCGGTCAGGACGGCCCGGCCCGAAGGCCCCTGCGCTCCAGGCCGGGTGCCCTTGCCGTTCTGGGCGGCCGGGCGGCCGCTGGCGTCGCTGCTGGCGGGGGTGACGGCTCCCGGCCGGGGGCTGGGAACCGTGGTGGCGGGGGTAGTCATCGGGCTTCTCCGTTCTGGGTGCTTTGGGTGCGGGTGGTCAGGCTGCGGAAGCCGTGGACCAGGCCCATGATCAGGATCAGGGCGCCGATCGCGATGAGGATGATGCTGTCGTGCAGGAGCGCGACGGCGATCACGATGAGCGCGGCGCCGAGCACGATCCGGAACACCGGGTTGTTGATGACGGGGACGTCTTTGAGCAGTGCGAACATTGCCTTCTCCTTACCGGGGCTGGTTGCTGTCGGGCTTGCTGTCGCGGGGCTTGCTGTCGTCGGGCTTGCTGTCGTCGGGCTTGCTGTCATCGGGGCCGGCGGCCGGCGCTGCCGGTGCATCGGCCGCGGAGTGGTCGGCCACCTGCCGGACGGCCTGGCGGATCAGGTCGGGCAGGGAGCCGTCGCTGATCCCCCACTGGGCGGTAGCCGTCCGCACCGCGGCCATGACCGCCGCCGCGAGCACGCGCGGGTGCAGATCGCCCTGCGGGTCGGCGCCGGTCCGTTCGGCGATCGCGGTGGCCAGCGGCCCTTCGGCCGCGACCATGGTCTTCAGCGCCTCGCCCTGCAGCGCGGGCGACATCATCAGCATCTGCACCGGCGCCACCCGCTCGGGGTCGAGCCGGTCCGCGGCCTGGTGCTGGGCGGCGAACACCTCGGCCAGGGAATCGGCCATCGCCTCGCTGGCCGGGCGGTCGCGCAGCGACTGAGCCGCTCGGGAGAACCGGCCGGCGCTCAGTGACGCGATCGCCTCTTCCTTGCTGGCGAAGTAGTTGGTGAAGGTCCGGCGGGACACGTTCGCCGCGTCGGCGATGTCCTCCACCCGGACGTTCTCCAGGCCGCGCTGGACCGCGAGCTTCCTCGCGGCCAGGGCGAGCGCCTGCTTGGTGGCCAGCTTCTTGCGCTCCCGAAGGCCCGCGCTGCCGGTCTGTGTGGTCTTGCTGTCCATGGCTCCACCATAGAGCCGTGATTGCTCAATGCGCAAGATTGCGCAATGAAAAATTTTGCGCATTGAGAAGGCATCGGTGGACGCCCTGAAGGAAGCGCGCTCCGACCGGCGTGCGCAAGCCGCGAATCCTCCTCGCCCGCCCGGTCACCAATCCAGCTCGTCGGCCTGGGCGGCGTCGAGGGTGACGTGCCGAAGCACCCGGCGGGTTAGGCGCGCCCCAGTCATCCCTCCTCCTCCTCCTCCTCCTCCTCCTCCTCGACCCGGTCACTTCTCCTCTGGCCGCCCGGTCACTCCGCTCCATCTGCCAATCACGTTCGGCGACCAACTGGCCGCCACCCTCGGCCGTACAGTCACGCTTACAATTTTTCGGCGACTTTCCGTGATCACCGCAGCGACTTTTCACCTGTTCCAGTCGTTTTCTGCCTGATATGCCCGGAATATGCTTACCGAACGAGTGATATGTGCAGCCCGGGGCAATTCGGACATGACCTGAGGCTCGCAGAGACCATCCAAAACACCGCGACATCGGGCACGGGAGGGGGTTGATCAAGGAATTGAGATGATCATGAGCGCTGCCGCGATCAAGGCAGAGGCAAAACCGGCCCGCAAGGGGCGGGTGAAGCGCTCAAGCCGCTCACCGCGGTCGGCTGCAACGTCTTGCGACTGGCAGACTGCTGAAGAGATTGCCGGAGGGCAAGAGGCGGCGATCTGCGGAGAATTGTCCCGTCGGCAAGGAAGCAGGGTTGAGATGCCATGGTTTCCGGACTTCGTCGGCGCGGTGGAACTGGCGCGCAAGCAGACTCGCGCCGCAGGCCAGGCCGATCCGATCGCGCAGTACTTCAACGCGCTGAGCACCGGTGACAGCCGCACTTTGGAGAAGGTGTGGCCCGGTGAGGTGGTCGTCTACGACCCCCGGGCGGGCGAGATCCGCGGGCATCACCGGCTACGGGAGTACGTCAGACGCAACGAGATCTGGATGATCGAGCGGCACGCCCGTACCGAGACCGTGGCCTCCACCGTCGTCGGCGACCGGGCCGTGGTTGAACTGCTGGCGCACCTGACACACGACGGGCGGGACCTGTCCTGGCCGGTAGCAGTCGTCGCGGAGTCGCCCGACGACCGGTCGGTGGTGTTCCGCACCTACTGCAGCCAGTGGCCGGTCGACGGGCGCCGCCACCTCAGGCCCCCGATCCTCGAGCCCGGCCACGCCCATCCCGGCGATGTCGTCGGCCGCTACCAGGCCGCGCTCGAAGCGGGCGACACAGACGCGATCGTGAGCACCTTCGAGCCGGATGGGTACTACCGCGGGCCCTTCGGCCCGTGGTACACCCGCCGCGGCGCCAGTGAGCTGCGCTCCTTCTTCACCGAATGCTTCAGCGCTGGCGGCGGCGTCGGCCTGCAGCACTGTGCGATCACCGATGACGGGGTGCGCTGCGGGCTGGAATACAACTGCGTCCGCTGGGGCAGCCATGACCTGCCACCCCAAGCGGGAATGGCAATCTACGAGCGTGGCCCGGACGGGCTGCTGGCCGCGGTCCGCGTCTACGACGACATCGAGGAACCCGTCGAACACCCGGGAAGCGAGAGCTCTTGGTGATGCGAACCACGACGCTGGGCAGCGACGGACCGGAGGTCGGCGTCATCGGCCTGGGCTGCATGGGCATGACCTTCTCCTACGACATGGAGACGCCGCGGGATGAGGCCACATCGATCGCCGTGATCCACCAGGCGCTCGATCTCGGCATGACGCTGATCGACACCGCAGACGCGTACGGACCCCACACCAACGAGGAACTGGTCGGCCGGGCGCTGGCGGGCGACCAGCGCGACCGCGCGGTGCTGGCAACGAAGGTCGGCATCGTCCGCGACTCCGTCGAGGCCGCGGACCCGTCGAACGACTCCGCCGACCGGGCGCTGGACGGCCGGCCCGAGTACATACGCGCGTCGATCGACGGCAGCCTGCGGCGGCTCGGCACCGATCACGTCGACCTCTACCAGTTGCACCGGGTGGACCCGCAGGTGCCGCTGGAGGAGAGCTGGGGAGCGATGGCGGAGACCGTCGCGGCGGGCAAGGCGCGGCATATCGGCCTGTCCGAGGTCACGGCGGACGAGATCAAGCGGGCACAGGCCGTGCACCCGGTGACGTCCGTGCAGTCCGAACTCTCAATGTGGACCCGGGACGCGCTGGCCGCTGTCCTGCCGTACTGCCAGGAGCAGGGCATCGCGTTCCTGCCGTTCTCGCCGCTCGGCCGTGGCTTCCTGGCCGGCCGGTTCGCATCCTTCGACGATCTGCCCCGGGACGACTTCCGGCGCGGGCTGCCGCGCTTCCAGCAGGACGCGCTGCGGGCCAACCTGGCCATCGTCGGCCGGGTGCGGGAGATCGCAGCGCAGGCAGGAGCCACCCCCGCGCAGGTGGCGCTGGCCTGGGTGCTCTCCCAGGGACGGCACGTCGTGCCCATCCCGGGGACGAAGACCCCGAAATACCTCGCCGACAACGCGGGCGCCGCGGACATCGAGCTCAGCGCGGCACACCTGGCGGAACTCGACGCCCTCCCCGCTCCCCAAGGCGCCCGCTACTGACCGCGCCGACGGGTGCATGGCCGCTCCCCGGCCGCAACGCGCCTCGGCCGGGGAGCATCGCCTACTTCGTGCGTGTCGTACCTTCGGCGGGCTGCTGCCCACCGGCGCCTTTGCCGTGCATGGCGGCCATCGCCTTGATCATGTCGCTGCAGCCCTGCTTGTAGCCCGCGTTCCATTCCGCCGTGGCCTGGGTGACCTGCGCGGTATGCACCCGGGCCCGTGCCGCATCGTCCTGCAGGCTAGCGATCTTGGCGAGCAGGTCCTCCTGAGTCCCGCGCCAGCGCGCAGAGACACAGAGCCACGTGACCACGCAGGCGAACACCGTCACCAGAGTGGCTGCGACGACGCTCATGTAACGTCACCGCCTGCGCAGCGTATCTGCCGCTCCGTGAGTCCCGGCTGGTCGGACCCATGATCGATGCCCGCTGGGCCTTTGACACCAGAGGCCATGGGCGTACTCTCTTGCATATTGGATTCCTTTCACCTGGGGATTCTTAGCTGGGCTAGCGCGGCCCCACCGCCTGGCCCAGCGTCATGTCTGGCAGGAGTTGCATCAGCTCGGCGCCCGTATCGGTCTGCTGGCAAATCCTGCGCCTGACGGTAACGGCGGCCCGCGAACGGCGGGTAGCCGGTGTGCCGAGCCGGCGAAAGTTGCACTGCAACGGTCCGGCGCTAAGACGCAAAGAGGGTCGAGAGTCTGATAGCCCCGTCCACCGATCATTGGGGTCTCTCCTTTGCCCCTCATCTCGAGTGAACGACAGAGAGGCCCTTCTGCGCAAGTTCAGAGTAAAGTTACGCCTGAAGTTACTGCCTCAAGTCTTCCCACTGGGCTCTGCCGTCTCTAAGCTCTTAATCAGCCACAGCATTTCGCACGCCGACGAGGCTGCGGAATGGGAAGGAGCCGGACGGGTGTCGGACTTCGGCAGTTCGGCCTTGCGCCAACAGCGGCTCGCCGGCGAGTTGCGTCGCCTACGGAGGCGGGTCGGCCTGACCGGCAAGCAAGTAGTTACGCGACTCGGATGGTCCGAGGCCAAACTGTCGCGGATAGAAAATGGGCTGGCTAGCGTCAAGAATTCCGACCTCAACGAGCTCATGGACCTCTATGAAGTCGCGGACTTGCACCGCGCCGAGCTCGTAGCTCTCGCCGAAGAGTCGCGTCAGATGGATCCTCTTGAGGCACTCGAGGGAGACCTGCCCGAGGGGTATGCCCGGATCATAGAGGCTGAGCGGGAAGCAGAGGCGATCCAGACCTGGGAGCCGCAAGTGATCCCCGGATTAATGCAGACCGAGGACTATACGAGGGCCTTGCTTGAACTCTGGCCTGCCGTATTCGCAAAGCCCGCAGCAGCCATTGAGCGCCGTGTTCAAGGTCGACTTCTCCGGCAACGCGTTCTAACGCGCGATCCTCCGCTCGAATTGCTTTTTGTAATCGATGAGTCTGTCCTTGTCAGAGGCTTTGCTGCGCCATCGGTTATGCGGGATCAGTTGACCCATCTTACTGAACTGTCCGAGCATTCTAATATTGAGCTGCGAGTGCTGCCGCTAGGCGGCAAGCAGGTCATTGGAACCGGCGCTTTTGTATATTTTAAATACCCGAAGGTTCATGGGGTGCCCCTTCCTGACGCCGTCGCCGTGGAGCACTTGGAAGGAACAATGTTCATTGATTCTGAGCAAGATGTAAATACGTATCAGCTAGTTTTCAATGCACTTCGCGAGAACTCGCTCAGCCCGGACACATCGCGCGACATACTGACAAGAGTGGCATACGAAACCTGGGGCTGACCAGGGACAATACCGCCTGGCTAGAGATTATCGAACTGGCCTGACTTGGCTGCAGCGATGAATGCGCTCCACTCCGCGCCCGTGAAGAAGAGGACGGGCCCGGAGCCGTTATCTTTGGTGTCGCGGACACCAATCCGATCGGGCAGGATCCGTCCGATTTCCACGCAGCTACCGTTGAGGTTGCTGTACCGGCTCTTTTGCCAGGAAGCCCGGACAACGTCGCGTGGGGTTACTCCGTGCGAGCGGTAGTACGGCTTCCTGAGCAGCTGCATGGTCCGGATCGCTCTCTTAAGCTGGAGAGCCGAGGGGTGGACTCCCCTCAGCTAGCCAGGAAGCCTAGCGGATCAAAGGCGCCCGCTGCAATGGCTCAAACCCGGCGTGTCTATAGCGCGAGCCATTGTCATTGGCGCGTTTTACTGCGCTTCAGCGATGGTGCCTAGTGCCGTGGCCCTGCAGGTGAGCGGCCCTATGCGTGCTCGTGAATGACCGTGATTGACTGCCGATCGCTGTCCGGTCGGGCACGCATCGGGCACGCCGGCCTGCGCATTGCGAGCGTGCGGCAGACCGCATTACTCCCCGGTCAACGCCCGGGTAGACCTTGGGCTCGTCGTGTGCTGGTGCCGGTGGTTGCTGGCTGTTGACGGCTGTCCGGGCCAGCTCGGGGGCACGCTCGCCGCCGGCTGGCGCGGGAATCTGCGTACGGCGGTGCCGTTACCGGTGAGGGTTGCGCCGTGCGGTTGCGGATTTCGGGTCGGTGCCCTGGCTGGTGGTGATGCCGTCGAGAAGCCGGCGGAGTCCCCAGAGGTATTGCTCGGCGGAGATGTTGCTGGCCATGGTGGCTGCCGCAGCTACGACTCGGGGGAACTGGCTGGCCGGGGCGTCGGCGAACGCCTGGTGGCGGGCGGCTATCTGTTCCGCCGTGGATGGCGAGCCGGGCTGGTTCAGGTCGGCGGTATCCAGGGCGACCGAGCTGAACACGTAACCGAACAGCAGGTGGGACGCGCGCGCGGCGTCGGTGGGGGTGAGGCCGGCGTCAGCGAAGAGCTCGAGGAGCCGTTCATTCAGAGCCAGCGCGTGCGGGCCGGTCCTGGGCTGGCCGATCATCAAAGTCGCCGCGCCGGGATGGGCGGCCAGCCGCGCCCGCAGTTCGACGGCGAGGGATTCCACGCGCTGCCGCCATGGCTGTACGCGGTCGGCGAAGACGCCGTGGTCGACCTCACTGAACAGGCGCTCGACCAGAGCCCTGATGATGGCGGCCTTATCCGGGAAGTAGGTGTACACCGCGTTCGGGGCTACGCCGACCTTGGCGGCGATGCCCCGCACCGACGCCCCGGTTGCCCCGCCCTCGTCGAGCAGCTGCAGCGCGGCGTCGAGGATCTCGTCCTCGGTCAGGGCGCGCCGGGGGCCGGGGCGCCTCCGCTTGCCCGGTGCTGCCACTGGGTAGCTCCTCCGCTTGACTTCTTCCTGGACAGCGTACAGTATTTGTACGACGTACAAATACTGTACGGCGTTAAGAGATAGGCACTGGGATGACCGAGACCCGAGTTCGTTACCCCGTCCATGCCGGCGCGCCGCTGGACCCGCCGGCCACCAAGACAACCCTCCTGCATCAGATGCGCCCCTGGCCGCTCATGTGGCGCAGGCCAGTGGAGGACCGGCCGCCCTACGCCGTGTGGGTCATCGGGAGCCTCATCGCCTGGGCATTCATCCTGGCTGGCTTCATGGCATGGGACCTGCACAGCACATCCCGCACCATCGTCTGGTTCATGTTCGCAGGCTGGTGCAGCGGCGTGCTCGGTGCATCCATCGCCCGGAAAATCTACCGATAAGGCACCTCAGCAACCAGGAACTCCGCCAGCTTCGACAGGCTCCGGGTAAAGAAGGGCAGGTCACGCTCGGCCGGCTTCGGCATGGCGATCTTCTTGATCTCCCGCCGCTGGCCCAGGGTGAACTGCCAGTACCATCCGCACCCCGCCCGCCAGGTAACCACAGACCCGCTGCCCCGGCGCACATCCGCACCAGGCGCCGTCTCTCATCATCGTCGATCTCACGCACCCGCAGCCGCTATGTCACCGGCCCAGTCTCGGCGATCAGCACCGCGCACGAAAGCTGCCAGCCGAGCAAGCTCACCTGGCAAGCGCGACCTGCTACGGCACTAGCTCGCTGTTTCCGGAGCCGGGCCGGTCACGGTGACCAGGGAGCCGTAGGTGAGGTACGGGTACGCCTGCTTCGCCTCGTTGAGCGGCAGTTCGACGCAGCCCAGGCTCTGGGCCGTGCCGTATGAGGCGCGCTTCATGCTGTGCACGGCGTAGTCGCCGTTGAAGAACGAGACGTACTGGACCGGGTCGGCGTACGGCTTGCCGTTCGGGTAGAGCCCGCGCATGACCTGAGCCGCGCGGCGCAGGTACACCGGCCAGGTGCCGTTCGGAGTGGGCGTCGCCGGGGCGCCCGTGTTGGCCACCCCGTGCATCACGACCCGGCCGTTGTGCCAGATCGTGATCGTCTCCGGGTGCGCTTTGGCGACCAGGGCGAACGAGTAGCCGTCCGGGTTGCTCTGGCCTCTTTCCACGGCGCTGAGCAGCGCCTGCCATACGCCGCTGGTGACGTCACCGGTCATCGGCAGCCCTTGATTGGCCTCGAATGCCATGAGCGCCCCGGCGAGGATGACGCCGGGCTTTCCGGGCTGCCACTGGCTGGTCAGCGCGGCCGGGTAACCGCTCTGCCAGCTCAGCACTCCGCTGGCCGGAACGGCGGTGACCGTGTGCCCCTTCAGGTAGCTCGCCGCCACGGTGCTGCCGGGCCGGGAACTGCCCGACGGGTTCCACGTCATCGGCAGGTAGCCGAGCTGCGCGAGAAGCTGCTCGAGCCGGAGCGTCGACCAGCCGCCGGCCTGGAACACCGCGGTGACCGACGCGGTGAGCGTCAGGCCCGTGACCGAGCGCTCGCCGGAGCGGCCGCCCGGGATCAGCAATGTCTCCTCGGTCGCCACGGCAACCGCGGCCGCGGGAGTGAACACGATCGTGTTGTTGCCAACGGATTGCCAGCGGCCCGCGACCGCGGGGGTGAACGTCGGCAGCGGGGACTTCGCGGTCAGCGGCGCGGAGAAGACGATCCGTACCGGGTTGGCGGGCGTCAGCGGGTCGGCGCTGTTGTCCGGCGAGACGGACAGCACCTGCAGCGTGGTCGCCGCGGCGCCCCGGCCCGCTGTGCCGGCTGACGGGGCCGATGCCGCAGGGCTGTTCACCCTGGCGGCCGCCAGGCCGAGATGCACGGCGAACGTCGTGCCTGCCGCCAGCAGCCCGCAGGAAAGCGCCACCACCACGCCGGTCTTGACCCGGCCGTGTTCGCGCCGGTTCCGGTGCCGTCCGCGGGCCGGCACCCCCGGCGCCTCGCGCACCGCGGGCGCGCCGGACTGCGGCGGCACCTTCGCCGCCGTGCCGATCGGCGCGGCGGGCGTCGTTCTCAACATTGTCTCCCCGTTGCTGTCACGCCGGCCGGCCCGCAAGCACGCCGGGTCCCCGATGGCCGCCAATGACTGTGGCAATACTGAAATGGCGTATAGCAAAGCTGTCTTACCCGGCCAAACTGGGCCAAGCCGTTATGGCGCCCACGCCCTAAAATCTGGCCGCTAGGTGATTTTCCAAGAATGGCTCGAAGCCAAACATCGGGCATTGTGCGCCAAAGGGATACCCGCTGCGGCGCGCCGTTTTGCCGCGCGCCTGCCCGTTGCGGCAACGGTCTGCCGTTGAGGCTGCTACGCCTGCGAAAAGGACTGCGCCAGGTCGTCCAGTGCCTTGGCCATGGGCAGGGAAGTGTCGACGGCGAGCATCCGTGGTTCCTCTTCGCCCCTGATCACAGCGTTGATGTGCCGGATGGCCGCGGTGAACGACGGCTCGTCAGCCCCGGCGGACACGATGCGTGGCTCCGCGCCAGCGGTGGCCACCCGGTAGGAATCCCCGGCCCCGGGATGGAAGGGGTTGGTGACCCAGATCTGCCCGTTGGTCCCCTCCAGGGAACTAGTCGTGTCGTAGCTGCGCATCATCCCGGCCGACAGCATCAGCCTGCGCCCGCTGGAATAGCCCAGAACTCCCCAGGTGTCGACGTCAACGCCGTCGCCGCCGATGACCGCACGGGCCCAGGCGTTTTCGTGATCGGGGCCGAACATCAGCTGCGCCAGCCGGATCGGATAGCAGCCGACATCGTTGAGCGCGCCGCCCTCGAGCTCCCGGGACATTCGGATGTTCGATGGGCTTCTGACCATGAAATGGAAATTGGACTTGATTTCCTTCAGCGCGCCGATGGCGCCGTCGGCCACAAGCTTCTCGATGGCCGCCATTTGCGGCTGGAACGGGAAGACGAAGGCCTCCCACAGCAACGTCCCGGTCTGCCGGGCAACCCCGAGCACCCGCTGCGCGTCGCGCAGCGTCCCGCACAGCGGCTTCTCGCAGAGCACGGGCTTGCCGGCCTCTAGGGCGCGGATGGTCCACTCGGCGTGCAGCGCGTTCGGAAGCGGGATGTAGAGCACATCGATACTGGGGTCGTCGATCAGCGCCTGGTATCCCGCGACCGCGCGCTCGACGCCGTTGTCGCTGGCCCACTGCTCGGTCCGGTCGGCGTCACGCCCGGCCACAGCGGCCGCGACGCCGCCCGCGCTGCGCAGGCCGGGCAGGAACTGGCCGCGCGCGATGTTGGCGGTGCCGATGATTCCCCAGCGCACCCCTCCCGCAGCGTTCACCGTCACCTCTGTCCGGGGGGGTCGAGTGGCAGCGTCACCCAGCGACGCTCATGGTGGGAGATCTCGACCGCGTTGATGACTTCCTGCACCCACAGGCCGTCGTCGAAGTTCCCCTCGTTCCCCTCGATCTCGCCGAGCACCTCGCTCGCGAAGTTCGAGGTGAGATTCGCGTAGTACAGGGTCCGCCACGACTCACGCGGGCTGCCACCGGGCGGGTAGTACTTGGCCGGCACCTCGACCTCGCGGAACTCCACGTCGTCGGGCCTAGCGACCTTGAATGTCTCGCAGATGCCGAACTCCTCGATCAGCCGGGCGACGGCAGCGCCCTCGCTGCCGTAGACGCGAACCTCGATGCCTGGGTAGTTGCCGACGGTCACGAAGCTGCTCTGCACCGAGCAGATCGCGCCGCTGGCGAACTCGCCCAGAAAGATATCGCCATCGTCGATGTTCGTGCGCGCCATCGCCCCCGTGTCGGCGATCATGCGCTCCGGGACGAAGTTACGCAGCATGCCGACGACGGCGGTGAGGTCGGAGTCCATGAACCAGTGGCCGATGTCGATGACCGGGGCGCCATAGCCTTCCAGCGACGCCACCTTGATCGGGCCGTCGTTGACCCGGGTGGCGTTGCGCAGCGGCGTCTGCGGGTTCAGCCACTGCGAGTTCTGCTCGTACGCGTTGTAGATATAAGGCGTGCCCAGCGCGCCGCTGGTGATCAGGCCCTTCATGTACCGGACCGCCGGGCTGTACCGGAAGGTCAGGCCTACCTTGGTCTTCAGGCCCTTGGACCTGGCCAGTTCGGCGGCCCGCCGGACGTCGTGATGGTCGTGCGCCACCGGCTTCTCGCTGAGCACGTGCTTGCCGGCCTCGATGGCCGCCATGTTGATCTCAAAGTGCTCGCTGTCGCGAGTGACGACGTCGATGATGTCGATATCGTCACGCGCGAGCAGATCCCGGTAGTCGCCGGTCGCCGTGGCGCCGTAGCGTTCTGCTGCGTCCGCCGCGCGCTGCGGGTCGACGTCGCAGACCGCGACGATCCGGCAGCGCTCATCCCGGGTCCAGCCGGGCAGATGGGCCCAGTTGGCCCACCGTCCAGCCCCGACGACGCCGATGCCGAGCCGCTTCGCCGCCATGAGACCCGCCTTCCCGGCGCTAGCGATGGGCCCAGACCCCGCGCCGCCTATTGTCGTCGATTGTCGACAACGGTTACCATAGTCGGACACCCGGCCCTACCCGTCAATACGCCCGCGACCGCAGGCTATCGACGGCAAACAAAAGCGGCAGTTCCCGGTTGTCGTTGACTATCGACAATCGGCTGCAGTGAGGATGGACGGAAGATGCTCGGCTCCGTGCGCGTCCCGGCCGCTCGCCCGCCGGGGCCGGAATTCGCAGCCCGGATCGAGGGGGCTGGCCCGGGACGCTAGCCGACAGCATCGCAGAAGGGCAGATCGCAGAAGGGCAGGACGTCATGACAGCGGACCGGGTTCGGGTTGCGGTGGTCGGTGCCGGGCGCTGGGCGCAGGTGGCGCACATTCCCGGCTGGCAGCGCGACCCTCGCGCCGCCGTGGTCGCACTGGCGGATGTGAACGAGGCCGTGCTGGCCGACGCGGCCGGCAGCTTCGGGGTCTCCCGGGTCACCACCGACTACCGGGAACTGCTGGACGACCCCGGCATCGACGTTATCGACGTGGTGACCGGGAACCAGCCGCATTTCCAGATCTCCTGGGACGCGCTGTCGGCCGGCAAGCACGTCCTTTGCGAGAAGCCGGTGCACTACGACTACCGGCAAACCAGGGCGGCCGCCGAGCTCGCGGCCGCCAGCGGGCTGCGCACCAAGCTCGGGTTCACGTTCCGGTACGCACCCGCCGTCCAGTATGCGAAGCACCTGATCGATTCGGGCTTCGTCGGCGAGCCGTATATCTTCAACGGCTACGAGCAGAACAGCCAGTGGATCGACCCCGCGACGCCGTTGCGGCAGTTCGAACCGGACGCCGACCCGGAGCAGGTGGCCGTCTCCTCCATCGAGGGCTACGGGGCCCCGATCATCGACATCATGCACTGGTGGCTCGGCTCGCCACTGACCGCCGTCGTCGGCGCGATGCGCAACTTCGTCCCCGAGCGCATGATCCGCGACACCGGCAAGATGACCAGGGCCAACATCGATGACGGGGACATGTGGATCGCCGAGTTCGGTTCCGGTGCGCTCGCCTCGGTCCAGTCTTCGTACGTGACGGTCGGAAACTACCCCGGCATCGAGGCACGGATCTACGGCAGCGGGGGCGCGGTCATCGTCCGGCTGGTCGACGAGTTCGGGTGCTGCCAGACCATCAAGACGGCGACCCGGAATGCCGTGGAGTTCACCGATGCCGAGATCCCGGCCGGCTACTTCCCGCCGGGCGGGAACTCGGGCGAGCCCTGGGAGTATCTCTTCTACTCGAATCTGGTGAGCGACTTCATCAGCGAGATCACCGACACAGGTCGGCCTGCTCAGGGCGACTTTGCCCAGGGCGCGCTGGTGCAGGAGACGATCAACGCGTTCGAGCAGTCGTTCCGCTCCCGGGCCTGGGTGGACTTCCCGCTCAGCGACGGCGCCCCGGCCGCCGCCACCGAGGAAGCGGCACGGTGAAGGTCAGTTCGAACGCCACACGGCTGGTCAGCCAGGTGCTGGCCGGGGAGGTCTGGCCAGCGCTCGCCGACCGGCACGGCTTCCGGGTCGGGCCCGACGGGCGGCCGTTCTCGCTGCCCGGCATGGGCGGGGTCACGCTCGGCGTGCACTGCGGGGATCCGGCCACCGGCTACGCCTCCGACCACCTGGAACCTGGCGCCTCGGTCCGCCATCGTGACCCGGACGCGAACATGGCCCTGCAGTTCCTGACCTGCGTTGGCAACCAGGTCCGGGTCGAGTCAGGGCCTGCGGCCGGAGCGGTCGGCCACGTCATCGGCCAGCACGCGTACGTGCTTGTTGACTTTGCCGGGGCCGACATGAGCGGCATCACCACCGGCGACCAGGTGACGGTCACGGCCACCGGCCAGGGGCTCGCGCTGGCGGACCACCCGGCGGTCACGGTCAAGAACTGCTCGCCCGGCCTGCTCGCTGACCTGCCCGGGGGCACCAGAGACGACGGCCGGCTCGAGGTGCATGTGGCAGCCATGGTCCCGGCCGAGGCGGTCGGGGCCGGCGCGGGGATGGTGTCTGAGTACGCCAACACCGACCTTATGGGCGCGTACGCCGGTCTCGGCGAGGACCTGTCGCTGGGCCTGGAAGGCCTGCGGATCGGGGACATCGTCGCCCTGCAGGACTCGGACCACCGGTACGGCCGCGGATACCGGCCGGGCTACCTCACGATCGGGGTGATCTCCACCGGCCAGTGCATGCTGTTCGGCCACGGTCCGGGGCCCAGTTCGCTGCTCAGCGGGCCCGCCGGTGCTTTCCACGTGGTCAGGGACCCGGATGCCAACCTGGCCAGCTGGCTGCACCAGGGACAGGAGTGGAGCCGATGAGCGCGGCCCAGCCGCCCGGGCCGCGCCCGGTCGCCGTGAACCTGCTCGGCGTGGTTGAGCACCCGGAACTCGGCGGCACGCCGTACCGGGTTGACGGCGACGGCCGCAGCTACGTGCCGACGGGAGACGGCGGCATCGTGCTCGGGCCCCGGCTCGGTGAGTCCGTGTTCGCTTGGGACGCCGACCACGCAGCCCCCGGCGCCTGCCTGGTGCATCCCGACCAGGCCGCGCGGCATGCCCTGGCGGCCTACTCCTGCATTGGCAACCCGGTCGTGGTCAGGACCGGGCACGCCGCCGGGGCACACGGGGCCGTGCTGGGCCAGCGCGGCGAGCAGGGGCGGGTCATCGCCTGGCTGGCGCCGGAGGACCTGGCCAGGCTGCGGCCGTCGGACCAGGTCGCGGTCCGGGCCTGCGGGCAGGGCTGGCGCCCGCCCGGCTTCCCTGCCGAGGTCACGCTCATGAACCTGGACCCCGCCGCCCTCGACGTGCTGCCCGTCACGGTCGCGGACCCTGACGGCAGCGTGACCGCCGGGGTGCGGACCACCTTGCCGAGCAAGCTGGCCGGCAACGGGATCGGGCGGCCGTCTGTCAGCTGGGACCTGGATCTGCAGCTGCGTCCACCGGCACGCGCGGACGGGGCGGACCCGGCAGCCGGCGAACCTGTCCCCGCGGAGCTAATGCTCGGCGACCTGGTGGCCGTGTCCGATCTGGACGTGCGCTACAACATGGGATACCGGCGCGGCTGGCTGACCGTGGGCGTGGTCGTGCACGGCGCGAGCCCGATGCCGGGCCACGGCCCTGGCATCACGCCGATCCTCACCGGCCCGGGGGATGTCCTGCGTGCGCGGCCGGATGGGGCTGCCCACGCAGGCCTGACCGAGGACGCACTGCGCCGGTTGACTGCGGCGGGGGTGGAACTACAGTGACGGACGACAGAGCGCAGGGAGGTACGGACCCATTCTCGAGCACGTCTCGCTTCCGGAAGCGGTGAGCCGCGCCCTGCGCCGCCGCATCCTGAACAACGAGCTTCCGGCCGACTCGCGGCTGGTCGAGGCCAACCTCGCCGCCGAGTTCGGGGTCAGCAGGGGAACGATCAGGGACGCGATGCGCAGCCTGCACGCCGAGGGCCTGATCGCGATCGTCCCGCGCCGCTACAGCATCGTCACGCGGATGTCGACCGAGGACGCGGAGGACGTCTGCTACGCCAGGTACGTGCTCGAGGACGCCAGCGTGGAAGGCGGCTTCGGGCCCCGGCCCAAGGATCTCGCGAAGGAGCTCCGCCTCGCGCTCGAGCACATGTCCGTCGCCGCGCGGCTGGGCGACATGGACGCGCTCGTGGACAGCGACACCCAGTTCCACGAGGTGCTCATCGACGTCTCCGGCCGGCGTCGGCTGAAGGACCTCTGGTCGATCCTGAACAGCCAGATGGGTGCGCTGATGCGGGCCGAGCTCGAGCGCCAGGGCATCACGATGAACGACACGGTCGGGCGGCACGTCGGCCTGGTCGAGGCGGTCAGCGACGGCGACCTGACGCGGCTGCGCGCCGAACTGCGCATACATTACCTGGAGGGCTTCCCCCAGCGCCCGGGGCGGGCGGACGGCGATCACCCAGACGCAGATTAGCGCACCGAGCCGGTCGGGCTCGGCCGACCTTGCCGATTGTCGACGAAATGCGGCCGCCGAGCGCCGCAGGGTGGAGTGCCGATGGATGTGTTCACCGGGGTCGGCGTGGCGCTCGTCACGCTCCTCGACGAGAGCGGGTGCGTCGACACCGCTTCGACCGCGGCGCTCGCCGCGGACCTGGTCGACCGGGGCATGCGCGGCGTCCTGGTCTGCGGCACCACGGGCGAGGCGGCGACGCTCACCGACGGCGAGCGCACCGAGCTGATCGAAGCGGTGCGCGGAGCACTGCCCGGGGACATCCCGGTGATCGCCGGCACTGGCGCGACCGCAGCCGGCCGCGCGGCCGAGCTGACCACCGCCGCTGCCGGTGCGGGCGCCGACGCCGTGCTCGCCTGGCCGCCTCCCGGTTCCGAGGACCTGGAGAGCTACTTCGCGGCGGTGGCTGCTGGCGCGGGCGGCCTGCCGGTGCTCGGCTACCACATCCCGTGGGTCTCCGCTCCCGGCATCCCGGTCAGCGCCCTTCCCGGCCTGCCGATCTGCGGCCTGAAGGACTCCTCCGGCGACCCGGACCGGCTGCTCGACGAGGTCGTGCACTATCCGGGGTCGACGTACGTGGGCTCGTCGGCGGTCCTTGCGCTCGCCGGGCCGGTCGGCGCGACCGGAGCCATCCTGGCGCTGGCCAACCTTGAGCCCGAGCTTTGCGCGCAGGCCTTCGCCGGGGACGCGGCGGCCCAGCGTGAGCTCGCCGACGCGCACCTGGCTGTCCGCGTGGGCGGGGTGCCGGAACTCAAGCGCCTCCTGGCAGGTCAGCGCCGCACCCTGGCGCTGAGCAGGACAGCGTGACCATGAACGTCACCTATGACTTCTCCGGGCAGGTCGCCGTGGTCACCGGGGCTGCCAGAGGCGTGGGCCGGGCCATGGTCGGGTCGTTCGTGACGGCCGGCGCGCGGGTGGTGGCGGCCGACCGGGACGAGCCCGGGCTGGCCGAAACCTGCGCACCGTTCGGCGACTCGGTCCTGCCGGTGGCCGCCGACGTCAGTGCCCCCGAGGGCGCGGCGAGCATCGTCGACAGCGCGACCCGGCATTTCGGCGGCCTCAGCTTCTGCGTGAACAACGCCGCGGTGGCCCCGCACACCAGCCTGATGGAAGAGACCGTGCACGTGTGGGACACGGTCTACGCGGTCAACTGCCGCGGCACGTTCCTGATGACCCAGCGCGCTGGGCAGGTCATGATCAACCAGGGGCACGGTGGCCGGATCATCAATTTCTCCTCGGGCGTGAGCAGCCGGGGCTCGGCCGGCGCCGCGGCGTACGCGAGCAGCCGCGCAGCCACCGAGAGCTTCTCCCGGGTCGCGGCCATCGAGCTCGCGCCGCACGGCATCCTGGTCAACTGCGTCAGCCCCGGGCTGATCGACACGCAGCCCAAGCCGCTGCCGCCGGCCATGGCGGAAAGCCTGGGACGGCGCGTCCCTAACCTGCCGCTGGCCCGCCCCGGCGAACCCGAGGAGGTCGTGAACGCGGTGCTGTGGCTCTGCTCGGACGCGGCGAGCTACGTGACCGGGACCATCCTGCACGTGGACGGCGGGACCGGCGTGGGCTCACGGGCCGGCGCCCCGGTCATCGACGACGACGTCCGCTACGACTGGGTGACCGGCCGCCAGCGCTAGCCGGGCCGCCCGCGCGGCGCTCTCTCCATGATCTTGGTAGAAAAAGACCGGATAGCGGTCCTCAGCTACCAAGATCATGGAAAACCGGCAGCTTCGGGGCCGTTCAGGCCGCAGGGGCGGGAGTGTCTGCCGGGGCCGCCGGGGTCTGCAGCGGGAAGTGGCACGCCGCCCGGTGCTCGCCGCCGAACCAGCGCAGCGGCGGGATCTCCGCGGCGCAGAGTTCCTGGGCCCGCGGGCAGCGGGTGCGGAAAACGCAGCCCGAGGGCGGGTCGAGCGAGGAGGGCAGCTCGCCGGTGATCCCGCCGCCCTCGGCCCGCTGGTGCTGCGGGTTCGGCACCGGGATCGAGGAGAGCAGCCCCGCGGTGTACGGGTGCGCGGTGCGCTCGTACACGTCGGCTACATTGCCGATCTCCACCAGCCGCCCCAGGTACATGACGCCGATCCGGTCGGCCATGTAGCGCACCACGGACAGGTCGTGCGAGATCACCAGGTAGGTGAGGGCGTGATCGGCCTGGAGCCGCTTCATCAGGTTCAGGATCTGCGACCGGATGGATACGTCGAGCGCGGACACCGGCTCGTCGGCGACGATCAGCCGGGGGTTGAGCGCGAGGGCGCGGGCCAGCCCGATGCGCTGCCGCTGGCCCCCGGAGAACTCGTGCGGGAACCGGTCGACCGCGCTGCGGCTGAGGCCGACCTCGTCGAGCAGCTCCTCGGTCCGCTGCCGCTGCTCGGCACGGGTGCCGATCGCCTGGATCGCGAGCGGCTCGCGGAGGATCGCGCCGACCCGCATCCGGGGATCGAGCGAGGCGTACGGGTCCTGGAAGACCAGCTGCAGGTTGCTGCGCAGCTTGCGCACCTGCCGGGCCTGCAGCGTGCCCAGGTTGTTGCCGTCGAAGACCACGCTGCCCGCGGTCGGCTGCTCCAGCGCCACCATCATCCGGCCGATCGTGGTCTTGCCGCAGCCTGACTCCCCGACCAGGCCGAACGTCTCACCGGCCCGGATCTCGATGGTGACGTCGCTGACCGCCTTCACCGACCCGGTTTTGCGCTGCAGCACCCCCGCGGTGACCGGGAACTCCTTGTAGACAGCCTGCAGGGTCAGCAGCGGGCCGCCGTTGGCAGCCGCCACCTCGGCGCGCTCCGTGGCCGGGTGAGCCGCCGCCTCCCCGTTCGGGGCGGTCGTCGCCTGGGGGCTGCCCAGCTCATCGATCGCCGCGGTGTCGCCGGCGCTGGTGTCGGTGGGGTGAAAACAGGCGAACTCGTGCGCCGGGTCGGGGCCCTCGAGCGGCGGGTCCTGCTCGCGGCAGTCATCCTGCGCGTAGCGGCAGCGCGGGGCGAACCGGCACCCGGGCGCGAGGCTGGTCAGCTCCGGCGGGAGACCGGGAATCGAGTACAGCCGGTGCCGGGCGTCCTGGTCGACCTTGGGGATCGACGCCAGCAGCGCCTCGGTGTAGGGGTGCCGCATGGCGCCGAACAGCCGGTCCGTGGCCGCGTGCTCCGCGATCCGCCCCGCGTACATGACGTACGTCCGGTCGGCGCGCTCGGCGATCACGCCGAGGTCGTGGGTGATCAGGATCACCGCCATGCGCAGCCGGCTCCGGAGCCGGTCGATGAGATCGAGGATCTGGGCCTGGATGGTGACGTCGAGGGCGGTGGTCGGCTCGTCGGCGATCAGCAGCTTGGGCTCGTTGGCAAGGGCCATGGCGATCATGACGCGCTGGCGCAGGCCCCCCGACAGCTGGTGCGGGTAGTCGCCGAGGCGCTCGGCCGGCCGTGGCATGCCAACCAGCGCCAGCACCTCGCCCGCCCGGTCGAGCGCTTCCTTGCGGCTCACTCCCTGGTGCTGCTGCACGCTCTCGGCGATCTGCCGCCCGATCGGCATCGTCGGGTCGAGGGACGTCATCGGGTCCTGGAAGACCATCCCGATGTCGTTGCCGCGGACCTTGCGCATCTCCGCGTTGGACAGCCGCACCAGGTCGCGGCCCTCCAGCAGCACCCGCCCGGCGACGATCCGCCCGCCGGGCGGGAGCAGCCGGATCAGCGAGGTCCCCAGCATGGTCTTGCCGGAGCCGGACTCGCCGACGAGCCCGAGCGTCTCGCCCTCGTCGATGGTGAAGCTGACGCCGTCGACCGCGTGCACGGTCACGTCGCGCAGCCGGATCTCGGCCTTGAGGCCGGAAACCTCCAGCAGACTCACCGCCGCCCGCCCTTCAACGCCGCAGCCTTACGTCAAGCAGGTCGCGCAGCGCGTCACCCAGGAAGTTGAACGCGACGACGACGATGACGATCAGCACGCCGACGGGGTAAATCTGCCACCAGTACCCGGCGAAGATGTAGCTGGAGCCGTTTGACAGCATCCCGCCCCACGTCGCGGCAGGCGGCGGCAGCCCGAACCCGAGGTAGCTGAGCACGGCCAGCACCAGGATCGCGTCGGCGACCTGGAACGTCGCGTTGACCACGATCGTGGACATGGTGTTGGGGATGATGTGGCGGATTACCGAGCGGGCCGACCCGCCGCCCATGACCTGCACGGCCTGGACGAACTCCCGTGTGCGCAGCGACAGGCTCTCGCCGCGCACCAGCCGTGACGGCACCTGCCAGGCCAGGAACGACAGCACGATGATGAGCTCGAGGACGCTCGGCGGCGACGTCGACGCCAGGATGAGCAGCAGGAACAGCGGCGGGATCGCCAGGATCACGTCCACGATCCGCATCATCGTGGAGTCGAGCAGCCCGCCGGTGAAGCCGGCGATCGCGCCCCAGATCACGCCGACGCTGGTCGCGATGACGGCGACCGCCGCGCCGATTTCGATCGAGCTCTGGCCGCCGACCATCAGGCGGCCCAGGATGTCGAAGCCGTTGTTGTCGGTGCCCAGCGGGTGTCCCTTGCCCGGCGGCAGGTTAGACGCGGCCAGGTTGGAGCCGGTCTGGTTGGTGTGGTAGACCAGCGGGCCGACGAAGCAGAACAGGCAGACGGCGACGATGATGACCAGGCCGATGACGCCGAGGACGTTGATGCGGACCCGGCTGCGTGCCCGGACCGCGCCGCCGGCCGGGACCGGGTCCGCTATGGCGGTTGCCGAGGCGCCGCCGGGCGGGGTCGTGAACAGTGTCATCTGGCGTCCTAGCTGTACCTGATGCGCGGGTCGAGCACGGCGTAGGTGATGTCCGCCAGCAGGTTGCCCGCCACGGTCGTCACCGCGATCACGATCGTGATGCCGAGCTCGACGGGATAGTCCTGGCTGGTGGCCGACGTGAAGAACAGCAGCCCGGTCCCCGGGTAGTTGAAGATCTGCTCGATGACCAGGCCCGAGGTGAACAGCCAGGGCAGGGACAGGCCAAGCAGCGTGACGATCGGCAGCAGCGAGTTGCGCAGCACGTGGCTCCAGAGGATCTTGTGCTCCGGCAGGCCCTTGGATCGGGCGACCTTGATGTAGTCCTGGGCCAGGCTGTCGATCGCCGAGGCCCTGATGTACCGGCTGAACAGCGCGAAGTTGATCAGCACCAGGGTGAGCACCGGCAGCACCAGCGCCCCCGGGTCGGTGATGACCTGCCCGAGCGTCGATCCCTGCGGCGCCTCCGGCGGGAACAGGTGCAGCCGCGCAGAGAAGAAGATGATCAGCAGCAGGCCGAGCCAGAACGACGGCATCGAGTACAGCAGGAAGGAAACGCTGGTCAGGCCGTGGTCGAGCAGCCGGTTGCGCCGGATGGCCTGGACGATGCCCAGCGGGATCGCGATGAACACCGAGATCAGGAACGCGATGCCGACCAGGAAGAACGTCTTGGGCAGGTCCAGCGCGAGCAGCGAGTCGACGCTGATGTTGAGCTTGTAGGAGTAGCCGAGGTTGCCGTGCAGCAGCTGGCCGATGAAGCTCAGGTACTGGGCCGGCAGCGGCTTGTCGAGCCCGTACTCCTTGTTGAACGCGGCGATCGCCGGCGGCGTCGCCTTGGCGCCCAGGATGGCCCGGGCGGGTCCGCCGGGCAGATGGTGCTGCAGCACGAACATGATGATCGTGACGCCGATGATCACGATCAGCGAGGTAACGGCCCGGTGGCCGAGGTAGCGGCCCATCAGCCGCGGCGCCCGTCGTGCACGCCAGAGCCGCGCCGGGTGAATTCGCGCAGCACGTTCCGGGTCAGCCGGGCCACGTTGTTCGCGTATCCGGCGTGCGAGAGGCTCGCGGTCCAGGCGATCGAGCCGACGCTGAACACTGAGCCGCCCCCCGGGGTCTCCAGGTAGGTCATGTCGGCCCGGACGTCCGGGTCCTGCGCCCCGCCGCGGCGGGTGCTCATCTCCTCGACCTCCTCAACGGCGCGCTGGTAACTGTCGTCGTGCGCGCCGGCCGAGGTGGCGACGACCAGGGTCTCGGGGGGCGTGCCCCGGGCGGGGTCGGCGCGGTCGAGCTCGTCGCCGGCGGCACCGCCGAGCTTCAGGCCGAAGTCGCCGATCACCTCGTCCCGGCCGATGCCGTCGAAGATGAAGGCGGCCCGCGGATCCTCGCTGGCCGCGGTCCGCCGGTATCCGGCGCCGGGACCGCCGCCCTGGGCGCAGAATCCGACCCCGGTCAGGACCTGCGGCGCTCGTCCTCGGTCGGCCCAGAGGCCGCCCGGCTCGCCGGTCGCGTGGTGGCCCTCGCCGGGCTCGCCGGTCCAGGCTCGCGACCCGCTGCGGCCGCGGCGGACCTCGAGCAGGTGCGGCGCGCCTTCGGCCACCGCGGTGACCCAGTAGAAGCCGTTGCCGCCGAGGTAGGCCAGGTTCCCGCCGCCGCCGGTGTACTCGGCAAGGGCGTCCAGCATCTGCCCGCTCACGTACTCCGGGTGCCCGCCGGTCAGCACGCCGGCGTACGGCCGCAGCAGGCCGGCCCCCTCGGCGTGCAGGTCGTCGTCGGTGACCGTGTCGTACGCGATGCCCTCGTGCTCGAGCCAGTCGAGCAGGTACAGGTCTCCGCTGAGCTCACGGCCGGCGTTGCCCCTGGTCACGATGCGGTGCCAGGGCCGCTGGTCGACCATCGGGCGGCGGGACGAGACGTGGGAGACGCCGGATCCGTCCCGGTGCTTGCAGTACAGCGACAGGCCAAGCTCGCGGTGCTCGCCCAGGAATGCCCCGGCGGCCTCGTCCTCGGACGCGTCCGCGCCGTCTGTGGCCCGGGCCGGGTGGTAGAAGTTCGAGTAGATCGTGTATGTGAACGTGGGGACGAGCACCGCCAGCGGGGCGGCGGGCTCACCGTCACCGGGCCGCACGTAGAACGAGATCACGTCCTGCTGCTCGCCGCGGTCGCTGGTCAGCAGCGCTGCGTACATCCCGCTGCGGGTGCCGGCCGGCACA
This sequence comes from uncultured Actinomycetota bacterium, assembly GCA_963778075.1. GTDB lineage: Bacteria > Actinomycetota > Actinomycetes > Streptosporangiales > Streptosporangiaceae > JASHPR01. The sequence continues at coordinate 253,735 of CAVZTJ010000006.1, forward strand.
TCCCACCGGAATGCCGCGGGCCACCAGGCATCGGCCAGGTCATCGTCGTGGAACCAGACGGCGCCGTACTCGGCCGGGCAGACCCGCCAGTCCAGGGTGGCGCCGGACCAGCGGTGTCCGGTGGCCCGCTGCACGGGGGAGTTCACGTAGGAAACGCCGGCCACGGCCGCGGCGCCCGGCGGTTGCCCGGCCCGGCCCAGCAGGCCGTCCGCGGTCAGCGCGTGCGGTAGGGCCTGCGGCTCGTCGATCTTGCCGTTGTAGCTGCCGTCGACCACCGAGGTCAGCACGCCGGGGCGGAGCGGCCCGGTGCCCAGCGCCGCCAGAAAGCCGTCGGTGCCGAGCGGCGAGGCCGCCAGCAGTTCGTCCTCGCTCTCGATCACGACGGCTGGTCGGCCCGGGTCATGCCCGCGGTGGGTGCCGCGCGAGGCCTGCTGCACGAGGGTGATCCGCCCGGCCGCCGGGCTGATGCTGCCGGCCACGTAGTACCACTGCCGCTCGGCCAGCGGCTGCGGGCTGGTGACCGCTCCGGCCAGGTCCGCCAGTGCCCCCGGATCATCGCTCCCCGCGCCGCGCCCGTAGCGCAGGGCCAGGGACCCGGCCTCGTCCACGCCGAGCACCAGGGCCGGCCGCCGGTCCTGCCCAAGCCAGGTGAGGATCGACTGCCACCGGCCGGCCGCGGGCAGGGTGGGGTAGACCCAGGCCGCCATGGAGCCCTCGCCGGCGGGCGAGGGCTCCATCTGGCCGGTGACGCCGTAGGAGCCGGACATCGTCTGGTGCGCGGACCCCGGGTAGCGGCCCTCCACGTCGCTGGGCACCCGCTCGCAGCTGAGCGGCGGCCCATCGCCGTCCGGCCTGGGACCCCGCCCGGTGACCCGGACGATCTCGGCGCGGTAGCTGTCCACGCTGGCACTGACCATGAAGTCGATGGCCGTGCCAGCGCGAACGCTCCAGCGGCTCGGGTAACCCATCAGAGGTATGCCGCTCATCTGCGCAGACCCCAGTCGCCCTTCGCCGTCACTTCGTGAAGTACCAGCTCTCCGGGAACACCGACAGCGTCGTATTGGCGGGAATGGGGCCGACCAGGTTCTTCTTCACCGCCAGCACCTCGAAGTCGGAGTTCGGCTGCCACAGCATCGGCAGCTGCAGCGATATGAACTTCTCCCAGGCGTTGTAGTCGGCCGTGGTCGCACCACCCGCCGCAGCGGTGGCATCCAGCTTGTCCTGCGCCGGGTCGCAGTAGTTCTCGTGGTTGTTGTTGCCGCCGCAGTCGGTGTAGCCGGCCTCGACGGGGTAGCCGTTGGGCGGCGTGTAGACGCCGCCGCCCCAGTCGGAGAGCTGCCAGCTGCAGTCCGCCTGGCTCGCGGTGCACGCGGGCGAAGCGGCGAACACGTTGACGTTGTTGACCAGCTTGATGTTGATCCCGACCGTGGCCGCGACCGTCTTGTAGGAGGTCATCGCGACCTGCTGCTGAACGGCCCCGCTGTAGATCAGCAGGTTGATGGTCAGCGGGAACCCGGCCTTGATTCCGGCGCCGCATTCGGTCGCGCCCGTTCCCGGGTGGGCGCAGGTGGTCACGCCGCCGGGGTGCACGGCCCAGCCGTGCGCGGTCAGCAGCGCCTTCGCCTTGGCCGGGCTGTACGGCGTAGGCGTTGGGCTCGGCCCCTTCCAGGGACGTCGGCCCGTTGACGACCATGCCGTAGTCGGGCTGGGCATACCCGGAGAACACCTTCGAGATCTGCAGCGGCTGGTTGATCAGGTACTGCAGCGCCTGCCGGATGTAGAGCTGCCGGAAGGCGGGCCCGAGGGTCGGGTTGTTGAAGTTGATGAACAGCGAGTTGAACCCGAACACCTTCCACGGCGCCACGTTGTAGCCGAGGGCCGTGATCTCGCTGATCGTGTCGATGTCGTTAGCGGGGATGTCGCCCACGGTGAGGTCACCGGCCCGCAGCGCGTCGTACTCGGCGTCGAAGCTGGTGAACGGGACCTCCACGAACTGCGAGATCTTCGGCTTCGACGGGCCGTTGTAGTTCTTGTTCGGCACGAACGTCACCTTGCCGGTCAGCGTGTAGCCGGCCAGCTTCCACGGGCCGTAGACGGTCTGCCAGAGCGGGTTCGTGGCGTACGTCTTGAGGTTCTTGGCCTGCGACTGCAGGAAGGACATCACCGCGCGCGCCCCGGCGGGCGTCTCGTCGTAGTTGCCGACCGCGCCGGCCGCGCTGGTCTTGTCCCACACGTGCTGCGGGATCGGCGTGATCTGGGAGAGCTCGTTGCCGGTGAAGAAGGCCGGGCCGTATGACTTGTCCAGATGCATGACCATCTCGTACGGGCTCACGACCTTGATGGACGTCACGTTGTCCGGGAACTGCCCGGGCGTGTAGTCCGCCCACTGCGATTTGTTCGCCTTGAGCAGGTTGAGCCAGAACATGATGTCGCGGGTTGTGATCGGCTTCCCGTCCGACCACTTCCAGTGCTTCAGCGTCAGCGTGACGACCGTGCCGTTGTCGGAGTAGACCGGCTGGTTGCCGAGGCTGTGCGCGTAGCTGACAACCGGGCTCTGGCCGTTGGCCTGGTTGAACAGCGGCGGCCACATCATGCTCTCGAACCAGCCCTGCTCCTGGATGGTGAAAAACTCGCCCGAGTAGAACGGCAGGATCCAGGTGGGCTGGCCCTCGGGCGTCTCGGCGAAAGTCACGACCCCGCCTTTGGACGCCGTGGAACCCGTGCCTGACGCGCCGGAACTGCCGCCGGAGCAGGCGGCAAGGATCAGCGCGGCGCTGACCCCGATGATCGCAGCGGTGCCCCGTATTAACCGGGGGCGGAATCGGTGCGTGCGGCGCGGGGAGGAACTGGTCCGATTCGCCATCGCTTACGTCCTCTCGCTTAAGGGTTCGCCCCACCGTGGAAATCGCGGCGGGAGCACCGCCCCCGGGCCTGCCCCCGCAGCAGCCACGGACGCGCGCTGATCCCTAAGGTCGAATGTCGACAACCGACCGTGCCCCATTACAGTCACGTCGCTGCATCACTGTCAAGACACGATATGGTTTCGGCACGCAGGGACGAAACATGGCTTGATGCCTGGTAGATGGCGTGATGCGGCCCTGGCGAATCGCCGGTCCGCGGCACTGTCGGCCACGGGTTTGGCCGGTCACTGGCCGCTATGCGGAATGGTCTGCCACGGTCGGTCATGAACACTGGATCATCGGCGTGCTCAAGGCCGCGTTCGTGCCAGGGCGGCTGGACAAGCACGAGTTCGACCTGCGAATCGGGCAGGCGCTCGCATCGCAGGCCCCGCGCTCGGGAACGCATCACGCGGCACCAGCGCGGCCAAATCGGCAAGCGTCATACCCGCAGCTTTACGAGCGCGGCGTACCTCTGCCCCGAGAGAAGGGTCCGTAGAACAGCCGCTGGATGTGCTCGGTGTCGACCACCCGTCGTAGCGGGCGGCTCGGAAGTGTCATGGCTACCCCCTGGAGAATTTAGGGCATTATCCCTGTCGTAAGACATGATCCTTAACGAGGCGGGTAACAGGGCTGAACATTTGCAGGTGCGCGGCACCCGGCCTGCTGATCGTGGGCCGGACTCCGGTCGGCCTGACCCGCTCTAACGGAGGTGATGGGCTTGCTCAGGCTTCATGTCGACGTGTTCGACTACATCATCCTGGCGATCTATTTCGTCCTGGTGATCACGATCGGGGTGGTGGCCCGACGGGCCGTCGCCACCAGCGAGGATTTCCTGCTGTCCGGCCGGTCGTTGCCCGCCTGGATTACCGGCCTGGCCTTCATCTCCGCCAACCTCGGGGCCATCGAGATCTTGGGCATGGCCGCGAACGGCGCTCAGTACGGCTTGCCGACCGTGCATTTCTACTGGATCGGCGCGGTCCCGGCGATGGTGTTCCTCGGCCTGGTCATGATGCCGTTCTACTACGGGTCCCGGGTGCGCAGCGTGCCTGAGTTCCTGCTCCGGCGCTTCAACCCGGCCACCCACCTGTTCAACGCCATATCGTTCGCCGCGGCCGCGGTGCTGACCGCCGGGGTGAACCTGTACGCCCTGGCGCTGGTCATCAATGCGCTGATCGGCTGGCCGATCTGGCTGTCGATCGCCATCTCGGCGCTGTTCGTGCTGGCCTACATCACGCTCGGCGGTCTGTCCGGCGCCATCTACAACGAGGTCCTGCAGTTCTTCGTGATCATCGCGGGGCTGGTCCCGCTGGTGATCATCGGACTGAAAAGCGTTGGCGGCTACGGCGGCCTCAAGGCCAAGATCGGTCACACCTCCTTGGGCGCCCACGCCTTTTCGACCTGGGGGGGCGTCGGGGTCGGGCACTGGACGAACCCGCTGGGCGACTGGATCGGCATCGTTATGGGGCTCGGCTTCGTCTTGTCGTTCGGCTACTGGACCACGAACTTCGCCGAGGTCCAGCGCGCCCTGTCGGCTAAGGACCTGTCCGCGGCCCAGCGGACACCGCTGATCGGGGCGTACCCGAAGATCTTCATTCCGGCCCTGACCATTATCCCGGGTCTTATCGCGGTGGTGGTCATCCCGCACCTTGGCACGCCCAAGGGAGCCTCCTACAACGACGCCATCCCGCTGCTGATGGGCAAGTACCTGCCCAACGGCGCGCTCGGCGTGGCGCTGGCCGGCCTGCTGGCCGCGTTCATGGCGGGCATGGCGGCGAACGTCAGTTCGTTCAACACCGTCTTCACCTACGACATCTGGCAGACCTACATCAGGAAGGGTCGGCGGGACCGGTACTACCTCAATGTCGGCCGGGTGGTCACCGTAGCCGGCATCCTGATCGGGATAGGCACGGCGTTCATCGCGTCCGGCTACAGCAACATCATGAACTACATCCAGTTGCTGTTCTCGTTCTTCAACGCCCCGCTCTTCGCCACGTTCATCGTGGCCATGTTCTGGAAGCGGACCACGCCGTGGGCCGGGATCAGCGGGCTGGCCGCCGGCGCGATCGGCGCCACCGTCGCGCATTTTGTCGGCTACGACATCGCCTACTTCTATCCGCACCAGGTGCTTGACCCCACCCACGCCACGATCAACGCGCAGATGCTGAACTTCTACGGAGCCATCACGGCCTTCGTCGCTGACCTCGTGGTCACGGTGGGCGTCAGCCTGGTGACCAGGCCGAAGCCACTGTCCGAGCTCGGCGGCCTGGTGTGGGGCGTACACGACCCGGATGCGCCCGACCCGGCGAGCGTGCCCAAGCCGGCCTGGTGGGCGTCGCCCAAGCTGCTGGGCGGAGTCGCCCTGCTCATCGTCCTGGTGCTGTCCATCATCTTCGCCTAGAAGGAGCGCGTCATGTCCGAGGCTTCCGCCCCGTCCGCCGGCGTCCCATCGGCGGGCGACCCGTCCGCCGACACCCCGAAGTCGGCGGCCGCCAGGCTCTTCGACATCAGGTCGCTGATCGGCGGGCTGTTCATCCTGTACGGGATCATGCTCACCGTGGCCGGGTTCTTCACCTCACATAAAGACCTGGTCAAGGCAAGCAACATCAATATCAACCTGTGGATGGGTATCGGGATGCTCATCGTCGGGGTGCTGTTCGTGCTGTGGTGGCGGCTCAACCCGCTCCGGCGTGACCAGCCGGACGCGGCTGGGACGGGCACAACCGGGATGGGCACAACCGGGATGGGCCAGTGAGCGCCCCGGCCGTCCCGGTGATCGTGGTCGGGGTGGATGGCTCGACCGGCAGCAGCGATGCGGTGCGCTGGGCCGCGGAATACGCCAGGCTGGCCGGCGGCGAGCTGCGGGCCGTGGCCAGCTGGCGGTGGCCCAGTTACATCACCCGGATACCGCCCGGCGTCGACCTGGCCGCGGAAACGGCGCGCACGCTGCACGAGGCGCTCACCGGGATCCAGGCGGACTTCCCCGGCGTTCGGGTCAGCGAGCATGTGATCGAGGGCCCTGGCGGGCCGGCGCTGCTGTCGCAGGCCGCCGACGCCAGCCTGCTGGTCGTGGGCGCAAGCGGGCGGGCGGCGTATCCGGGCATGCTCCTCGGGTCGGTGGCCGAGCACTGCGTCCGGAACGGTCCCTGCCCGGTGGTAGTGGTCCGCACGCCGGCCTCGCAGCCGGTGTCGTCGCCGGCTCCCGCACCCGAGCCGTCGACGACACCGTAAAGGTAAGCTCCCGCGGACGCTAGCCGGGAGGCCATCCCAGAGGATCCCGCGGTGCCGGTTGCTGCCTGGGAGGGCGCGCGCTGCGCAAGGCCTGGACTCGCACGGCAGGACGGGCCGCGTAAGGCCCAGCGTTCAGGATATGTTTTGACTTCAGGTCTGGTCATGCAGGAGAGTGCAGCCAAGGGGGCATCAGGCCAGCGACTCAACGGGGGATCACCATGAGCCGAGCCCGCACGATCATCGCCGTAGCTAGCGGGCGCCGGGCCAAATGGGCTGTGGTGGTCTTCTGGCTGATCATTGTGGCTGTGGCCGGACCGCTGTCCGGCAAGCTCACCGGGGCGGAGAAGAACGACTCGTCGTCCTGGCTCCCGGCCAAGGCCGAGTCGACCAAGGTGCTCGACCTGCAGTCGCGCTTCCAATCCCCGAACATCTTCACAGCGGTCGTGGTCTATGCCCGCATCTCCGGCCTGACCAGCGCGGATCGCTCGAAGGCGATGGCCGACGCCAAGCGATTCGCACAGGTGACCGGCGTCGTACCGGGACAGGTCAGGGGGCCGATCTTTGCCCAGGACGGCAAGGCGATCGAGACGCTCGTGCCGGTCAACCTGGGCTCGAAGGGCTGGAACGGCGCCTCGGCCGCGGCGACCAGCCTGAGCAACGTTGCACTGGCGAATGCCGCCGGATTGTCCGCGCACATCGCCGGCCCGCTGGGTAGCGCCGCGGACTCGGCCAACTCGTTCAAGGGCATCGACGGCATCTTGCTGCTCGCCACCTTGGCCGTGGTGATCGTGCTGCTGCTCATCACCTACCGCAGCCCGGTGCTGTGGCTGTTCCCCGTGATCTCGGCGGGTATCGCGCTGGTCAGCGCAGAGGCACTCATTTACCTCCTGGCGGCGCACGCTGGGCTCACCGTCAATGCGCAGAGCGCTGGCATTCTCTACGTCCTGGTGTTCGGCGCCGGGACCGACTACGCGCTGCTGCTGACGGCCCGGTACCGGGAGGAACTGCGCCGGCATGAGGACCGCCACGAGGCGATGGCGCTCGCCATGCGCCGGGCCGGCCCCGCCATCATCGCCAGCGCGGGCACCGTGATCCTCGGCCTGCTGACGCTGCTCGGTCGCCGAGCTGAACTCCACCAAGAGCCTGGGACCGGTGCTGGCCATCGGCGTCGGGGTGGCGCTCGTTTCCATGATGACGCTGCTGCCGGCCCTGCTGCTGATCTTCGGGCGCTGGATATTCTGGCCCGTCAAGCCCGCATTCGGCACGGCCGAGCCCACCGCCCGGGGTATGTGGGCCGGGGTGGGGCGGCGCATCGCCGCCCGGCCGCGGGTGGTCTGGGTGACTACTGCGGTGATCCTCGGAATACTGGCGCTCGGCCTGACCGGCCTGAAGGCCAGCGGGCTGACCGCGGCCGAATCCTTCGTCGGGCATCACCCAGACTCGGTGGTCGGGCAGGCCGTGATCAGCCAGAACTTCCCGGCCAGCGCCGGCCAGCCAGTCGTCGTGGTCAGCGACGTGGCGCAGGCGGCCCAGGTGGAGGCGGCATTCAAGGCCACACCGGGGATCACCGGCGTGACCCAGCCGGTGATCAGGGAGGGGCACGCCTTCCTGCAGGGCACGCTCACGTCGGCGCCCGACAGCCAGGCGGCTTTCGGCGCGATCGACAAGGTCCGGGCCGCGGTGCACGCCGTGCCCGGCGCCCAGGCGATGGTCGGCGGCAACACCGCGGTGACGCTCGATATCGCCCGCGCCGCCGACCACGACCGGAACCTGATTATCCCGATCATCCTGGTGCTGGTGTTCGTGATCCTGGGACTGCTGCTGCGGGCGATCATCGCGCCGATCATGCTGATCGCCACCGTGGCACTGTCGTTCGCCGCGGCGCTGGGCGTGAGCTCGCTGTTCTTCAACCACGTATTCAGCTACGGCAATGCGGACAACTCATTCCCGCTGTTCGTCTTCGTCTTCCTGGTCGCCCTGGGCATCGACTACAACATCTTCCTGATGACCCGGGTGCGGGAAGAGGCAGCCAGAGCACGGACCGCGCCGCGGTGCCCTGACCGGGCTGTCCGCGACCGGCGGGGTCATCACCTCGGCGGGAGCTGTGCTGGCCGGCACCTTCGCCGCGCTGAGCACGCTGCCGGTCACGTTCCTGGCCGAACTCGGCTTCGCGGTGGCGTTCGGGGTCCTGCTCGACACCATCGTCGTCCGGTCCGTGCTCGTCACTGCGCTCAACCTGGACCTGGGACGCTGGGTGTGGTGGCCGAGCAAGCTGTACGGGAACCGGTCCAGGAGTCTGAGCAGCTGGAGGAGCAGCCATCGGCCGTGCCGTAAGCCAGTGCACCAGAACCCGGCTGTTCTACAGAGCGCGTCTCGGCCGCGGCATGCGTCCCTGTCGCTGTCCGGACCCGGGCGGGCAATCGGATCCCGAGTGGGCAGAAGCTGGAACTGTGGCGTGCGGCGGGGTGCGGGGAGTCCCACCGGCACCCGGGCGGGACGGTACCTGGATTGCTAGCCAGGCCGGTCAGCTGACCGGGGATCCCGGCGATCACCACCACGGTGAGGACGCGCAGCGCTTCGGGCTGCGGACTGGCCAGGTCGCCATTGACCTGGATCCGGACATCGCCTCCGGCGGCGACCAGTACCCCGGCTTGAGGTGGCTAGGCCGACCAGTAGTCAGTCGGCCGCGACTACTGGGCCGTCGCGGCGCGCACGTAACCGCCGTTCCGCATCCAGCCGCCGCCGCGGGACGTGAATCGACGGTTGTACGCAGAACCCTGGCTCATGTGGCTTCAAGGACTCGGCCAGGTAGCTCACGTGTAGTAGATGCTGGAGACGTGCGGCAGCAGTCCGGGCTTGTCCCGGTCCAGGCCAGCGCCGTCAGAGCGGCCGAGGAGCCACGCCAGCAGTTCAGCTCCGGTTCCGCTGACCTGCTCAGGGGCTCCGCCTCCTATCCGGAACGACCAGCCCGTGTCGGTCGCTGTCAGCTGCGCTGACAGCGGAGCTAGCGCCCGCTCGTCAACGCGGCCGGCGGCGGCGGGGAGCATCTCGCTGACGAACGCGGCGGGCCATGCGCCAGGTCCGTAGCCGAGGTCCAGATCTACGTGGTGGATGAGCACCTCGGCGAGCCGGGATCGCACGACGTCTTCTGCCGGGCCATCCTGGCCGGTCGTCCACGTGACCGGATTCTTCCAGGCGTCCGCCGGCATCGCCATAGCCGCATCGGCGAAGGCGGCCGCCGTCGCGGCCACGTCTGCCACCAGCACTGCGGCCGGGCGGTTCGCTCCTTCCTCGATCGCCGCGGCCCGGGCTGCCACGCTCAGGTACTCGTAGCTGGGAACCCCGGTCCGG
>CAVZTJ010000007.1:0-88637 GCA_963778075.1 uncultured Actinomycetota bacterium
CATCACCGCGGCCGGAGCCGTCGGGTTCGACCACACCTTCGCCGCGTGGCTGATCATGTGGGCGATCTTCACGGTGATCCTGGCCATCGGGGCCCGGCACATCAATATGGCCGCGTTCACGCCGTTCGCACTGGCCGCCGTGGTCCTGGTGCTGGAGGCGACCGCACTGCTCGGCGGCACCGCGGGCTGGGCCACCGGCCTCGGCAAGGCAGGCGGCTGGGTGGCGCTCGCCGACAGCTTCGCAGCCGGGTACCTTGCCACCGCCATCCTGCTGAACTCCACCATCGGCAAGGACCTGCTCCCGTTGTGGCCGCCGCGCGAGTTGGCCGCATGACCTGACCACCCCGGCGCCGGCTCGCCCCAGCGGCAGCGGCCTATCCCTACCGCATGGGTGGCACTGCCGCTGGGGAGGTGGGCATGATCGTCGCCATTTTCGTCTTCGCCGCAATCGCGTTGTGCGTACTGCTCATCCTGGTCGCGCTCGTGAGCGTCGCCAGCAGGCGCGAGGACCGCGCGTGGACGCTGACCGAGCCTGCGTCGGGGGCGGCCCGGTCAGTCGCGCGCCGGCTCCTCGGCCTGCACTCGCGAAACGCTGAGTGGCTGCAGCGGGCCGGCCGCAAGGACCGGCGCCGCGCGGTCAGGCAGCCGACGATTCCGTGGGAGATTCCCGACGACTAGGGCTCACGCCAGCGGATGGCGCTGCACCGCCCCGGCGACACGTACCCGTTGTCTACGAACCAGCGGGCCGACTCCGCGATGGCGTCGCGGGCAGGCCGCGAGGTGTAGCCGATCTCGGTGCGCGCCCGGGCATCGCTGAAGATCATTCTCGTGGTGGACATGCGCGCCGCCTCGAGCGGCACGTGCGGCTCGCGCCGCAGCAGCTTGCCCTCGATCAGGTTCGAGGCGACGCCGGCGGAGACCACCACGCCGCGTGGGACCTCGAGCCGTGGCATCGGCAGGCCCGTGCAGCCGGCCAGGGTCTGCAGCAGGTCCCGCATCGACAGGTTCTCGCCGCCCAGGATGTAGCTGCGGCCGCTGCGCCCCTGCTCCAGCGCGGCCAGGTGACCGTTCGCCAGATCATCCACGTGCGACACGTTCAGGGCGGTATCTACAAATCCCGGCATCCGGCCATTGAGGAAGTCGAGTACAACCTTCCCGGTCGGTGTCGGGGCCACGTCACGGGGCCCCAACGGGAACGTGGGCAGAGCCAGGCAGACATCCAGACCCTGCGCAGCTGCCCTGAGTACCTCGTGCTCGGCGATGAACTTGGACCTCTTGTAGTGGCCGAACAGGTGCGCGACGTCGGCGTAGCAGGTCTCGTCGGCGGGCCGGCCGCGCCTGGTCCCGTCCAGCCCGATCACGCCGACGGTGGAGGTGTAGACGAGCCGTTCGCAGCCCGCGGCAGCCGCCGCGCCGAGGACGTTGAGCGTGCCGCCGACGTTGACGTCGTAGATGACCTGCGGGTCCTTCGCCCAGAAGCGGTAGATCGCGGCCAGGTGGAACACGAAACGGGCGCCCGCGCAGACGGCCCGGACGGCGCTCTCGTCTCGGACGTCGGCCATCACTCGCTTGGCCTCGGTGCCATCCAGGTTGCGGTCGTCGACGCCGGGCGCGACCAGGGCGACCACTTCCGCGCCGCGCGCCTGCACGGCACGGGTGACCGCGGAGCCGATGAAGCCCGTGGCCCCGGTGACGACCACCCGGTCCCCGGGCTCGATGCGCAGGGCATGCGCCATCTCGTCACCACCTGCCGCATAGCCGGTCTAGGAATCCCCGCATGATATTCGGGTGGCCGAAGGTGCGTGCGTTGCGCCCGCAAACGCGCGGTGATCCGGTGGCCGGTTACGAGTGGGGAAGTGGTCAGTTACGAGTGGGGGAACCGGTGCGTGGTGGCGCCGAACGGATCGCCCTTGGCGTGGGCGAACACCTTGGCGGGCGTGACCGAGAACACCGTTGCCTCGCCATTGCCGTCGGTGTCGCGGAAGTAGCCGCCGCGAGCGATCCACTGCCACCGCCCGTCCCACTTGGCGGTGAACGCGCTGGCGACCCGGCCGAGCACGGCGTCGTCGGTCACCTGCACCGCCTCACCCTCCACGACGACGTCCAGGCCGCCGTCCCACCGGTTGCAGCCGGTGGTGAGCACCACATGCGGGTTGACGCGCAGGTTGACGAACTTCTGCTCCCCGGCACCGGTGGTAAACCAGATGGCTCCCTCCGCCCAGACGGCGACGACGGGGGTGACGTGCGGCCGGCCGTCGGCGCGCACGGTAGAGACCCAGAACAGCTCGGCCCCCTCCAGCGCTTTACGGGTCTCCTCCCACCCGGCGGCGGTCGCGGCCGGGTCGCTGTATCGCTTGTCGAGCTTGGTGACCGGGGTAGACATCGGCATCTCCCATCTTGACGGGCAGCGCCTCGCTTGATTGCGGTGGATCTCGGGCAGCTCTTGCCGGATACGACTGGCCAGCGACGCAGAAATCATCGCCCCGGCGGCCGCAGTGCCGATCCGCGCGACGAATCCGGACCCGCTCAGGTGTCCTTCTGCCGGGGGTCATCAAGGTATACCGGGGTGCGGTGGTCCTTACGCGCCCTGATCATTTCCTCGAAGTTGCCGGTCAGGTTCCGCACGTACAGCTGGGCCACGCCCTCGTGCCGCATGTGCGCCTCCAGGCTGTCGGCGTCCAGGCCGGACCACAGCAGCCGCTTGGCCAGCTCCACGCCCACCCGGCTCCAGCCGGTGATCCGCGCCGCGATGTCATAGCAGGCGCCAAGCAGCTCGTCGCCGGCGGTGACCTGTGAGACCAGCCCGATGCGGGCGGCCTCTGAGCTGGTGGGCTTCGTCAACGTCGCGTGGGATGGCGGCGTGCACGCGTTCCTCCTTGACACCCTGGTCGCGACGGCGGCCCGGCGGCACGGGATCGGCACCCGGATGGTGGAGATCGCGGCGGAGCAGGCTCGCGCGGCCCGGTGCGAGTGGCTGCACGTCGACTTCGAGGAACACCTGCGCTCGTTCTACACCGGCAGCTGCGGCTTCCGCCCTGCCGAGGCCGGGCTGATCGCTCTGTAGCCCCCCTGAGCTCGGCCATTGACGATGGTGTGTCATCCTGCACCCGCTGATGTCCGACGATGGGAGCACACATGGATCTGGGCCTGAACGGCAAGCGCGCGGTGATCACGGGAGGAAGCAGGGGCATCGGGTTTGCGATCGCCGAGGCGCTGGCCGCCGAGGGCGTGGCGGTCGGGCTCGTCGCCCGCAGCGCCGACGGCCTGGCTGCCGCGGCCGAGCGCCTGGACGGCCGGGGCGTGCCCGTCACCACGGTGGCGGCCGACGTCATGGACACATCCGCGCTGCAGCAGGCGGTCGACGAGGTCGCGGCCGCGTTCGGTGGCCTTGACCTCCTGGTGGCCAACGCGGGCGGCACGGTCGGGGGCGGCAACATCACCAACTCCGGCCCCGGCGAGTTCGCCGGCACGCTCGCCTTCAACGCGGGCCACGCGGCCGAGCTGATCCGGGCCGGCCTGCCGCACCTGCGCACAGCCGGCGGCGGCTCGGCCGTGATCATCTCGTCGGTCACCGGGATGCGCCCGGCGCCGCGCACCGCCTACGCCGCCGCCAAGGCCGCGGAGATCCATCTCGCGGCGGCCGCCGCGCAGGAACTGGGGTCCGAAAACATCCGGGTCAACGCGGTCAGCCCGGGCTCGATCCTGTTCCCCGGGGGTGGCTGGGACAGCTTCTCCAGAGAGAACCCCGAGGCCTTCGCCGCGTTCGAGACCGCCGAGTTCCCGTTCGGCCGGCTCGGCCGGCTGGATGAGGTCGCCGATGTGGTCACGTTCGTGCTGTCCCCGCGCGCGTCCTGGATCACCGGTGCGAACATCGCGGTCGACGGCGGCCAGATCTATCCCAGCGCCCGCCGGTTCGCTTAGAAGGAGAACGTCGTGCCCGAACTGGCGGATCTCGCGGAACTTGACACCCTTGAGCGGCTAGCGACTGGGTTTAGCTTCACCGAGGGACCGATCTGGCATCCAGAGCAGTATCTGCTGTTCAGCGACATGCCACAGGACGCCAGGCGGCGGTGGGATCCGGACCAAGGCATCACGGTCACCATGAGTCCCGCAAACAAGTGCAACGGGATGACACTGACGCGCGGGCTGTCCCTGCTGGTGTGCGAGCACTCGACGAGCAGCGTCGTGGTCGAGCATCCGTCCGGAAGGCGCGAGGTGCTCGCCAGCCATTGGGGCGACCGGGAGCTCAACGCCCCCAACGACATCGTCACCGGGCGCGACGACTCGATCTACTTCTCCGACCCCGTCTACGGGCGGATGCCTGTGGACGGCATCGAGCGCGACCAGGACCTCGATTTCCAGGGCCTGTACCGGATCTTGCCGTCCGGTGAGCTGCAGCTTCTCGTGGACGACTTCGACCAGCCCAACGGGCTGTGTTTCTCGCCCGGCTACGACAGGCTCTACGTCAACGACACTCCGCGCTGTCACATACGGGTTTTCGGCGTGGCCGAGAACGGCGCGCTCCGGGGCGGCGAGGTGTTCCACGAGAACATCGGCACCGGCGTCGTCGGCCCGACCGGCGAGCCCGAGGGTGGCGTCCCCGACGGGATGAAATGCGACGAGCTCGGCAACGTGTATTGCACCGGCCCGGACGGGATCTGGGTCATCGAGCCGGGCGGCTCGTGCGTCGGGGTCATCCCCGTACCTGAGATCGTCGCGAACCTGAACTGGGGGGACTCGGACTGGAAGACGCTTTACGTTGCCGCGACGACCTCGATATACCGGATCCGGATGCGGGTTGCCGGGCACCTGGAGCCGTACATGCAGGCCGGCTGATCCGCAGCCCTGCGCAGATGTCCTCTCGAGCTATGCATCGCCTTGGCCGGAGGTCTGGATCCCGGGTGCGACGATCACGATCCCGGGCTGAAAACGCCTCAAACCATCTACAATTGGGGCATGACCCGGCGGCCCGGCGTGCTGATCGGCAACCGGAGCTTCACGCTGTACTGGACCGCGCGGACGGTGTCCATCGCCGGAAGCCAGATCGCCAGGGTCGCGCTCACCGTGCTGGTCTACCAGCTCGGCGCGGGCCCAGTGGGCGTGAGCGTGCTGCTGCTGGCACTCACCGTGCCGCGCCTGCTCGGCCCGCTGGCCGGCGTGATCGTCGACCGGGCCGATAACAAGCGGCTGATGGTGGCCTGTGACGTGGCCCAGGCCGTGCTGTTCGCGGCGCTGGGCTTTGTGCGCTGGTGGCCCGGCGTGATCGCCTTGGTGCTCGCCGCCACCGCGTGCGCAACGCTGTACCAGCCCGCGGGCCGGGGGAACATCCCGGCTCTCGTGGGCCGCGACCGGCTGGCCCAGGCGAACGCGCAGCTCGCAGCCGGCGCGAACGGTGCCCTGGCGCTCGGCCCGGCCGTGGGCGGGATCTTGCTGGCCTTAGCCGGAACCAGGTCGGCTCTGCTGGTCAACGCGGCGACGTTCCTATTCTCCGCCGTGCTCACGCTCGGCGTCCGCGGCCTGCGTACCACCGCGAGCCCGGCCGGCCCGCACGGCCCGGTTACCCTGTTCGGCCAGGCCCGGGCCGGGCTGGGCCTGGTATGGCAGAACCGCGTGGCGAGAGCGGTCGCGATCATGCTCCTGCCCGGCGTGGCCTTCGCGTCGCTGGACAACGCGGCGCTCATCTTCCTGGTCCGCAGCGGGTTTCAGGCCGGCGCTGGCGCGTACGCCTGGGTGGTCACGGCCTACAGCGTCGGCATGGTCGGCCTGCCGCTGCTCGTGGGCGCCTCCGGCAGGCGCTTCGACGCGCGCCGTCTGCTCCTCGGCGGGGAAGGCCTGTTCGGCGCGGGCACGCTCGCGACCGGCCTGGCCCCGGGCCTGGCGCTGGGCATCGGCGCCCAGGTCGCCGCCGGCGCGGGAAACGGCATGGAGAACATCGGCGTGGACACACTTTTGCAGGAATCGGCGCCCAACGAGCAGCTTGGCATGGTCTTCGGCACCGTCTATGCCGCCGCGTACGCGGGCCAGATCATGACCTACCTGGTTGCGGCCCCGGTGATCGCGGCGATCGGGCCGCGGGGCACGTTCCTGCTGGCGGGAGCCGGGGTGCTCGCCGCTCTCAGCTGCCTGGCGTGGCTGTTGCCGTCTCGTCAGCCGGGCCGGGCCGGTGAGGTGGGTGAGGTCGGTGAGTGAGCACGGCCAGGTAGTTCACCGGATCCACGCCAACGACGTCGGTCAGCTCCCAGGTGGTGGGCGCGACCAGCGCGGCGAGCTCCTCGGGGGAGCACAGCAGATAGTCAAACCAGGGGCTGGCCAGGTCGCGGTGGCGGACCCGGATCGTCATCTGTCCCGGCATCCGGCCCAGTTCCCGGTTGCGCTCCTGGTACCTGATGTGAGCGGCGTCGTCGGACGGCGCCGGGTCGGCGCCGTGCGCGATAATGCGCGCGCCGGGGCTGGCCATCGCGGTCAGCTCGGCGAGAAACTGGCGCGCCCGGCCGGCGCTCTCCAGCAGGCCGAGGTTCTCGCCCATGAGCAGGAAGGTGTCATACCGCTCGCCCGCAGCGGCGTGGTCCGACACGGTGCCGAGCACGGCGTGGCCCACCCCGCGCTGGCGCGACACATCCACGGCTCCGGGTGAGATATCCAGCGCGGTGACCGGCAGCCCGCGGGCCTGCAGGGCGAGCGCGTACCGGCCCGCGCCGCAGCCGATGTCGAGCACCCGGCCCGCGGCGAAATCGAGCGCCTGCCGCTCGAACGGGACCCAGGCGGCGGGCTCGGCGAAGTAGCGTTCCGCCGTTGCCGCGCGGATCAGCCCGTCGTCTCGTTCCACGATCTCGACCATGGCACCGGCCGATGCCAGCGCGAGCCCGGCGCGGAGCACTTCGCCAAAAGCGTCCCCGACCCTCGGACCCGTCATGAATCACACCTTAACCGCCCATCCGGTTCGGTAGCTTCCGGTCAGCCCGGACTATTCGGAGGTATGCTAGTAAATACCGGTAAGAGGTATTTCCTGGTTACGCAAGGAGAGTTGCCGTGCAGAAGATGATCTCTCAGCCCACCGGCCGCACGCGAGGGTTCACGCTCGTCGAGCTGCTGAAGACCGGTCATGGCCCCGCCGACCCGGAGGACAAGAAGCCCGCTCCGGCCGAGAAGTAATTCCGGGCGCCGGCGGGGCGGGGAGGGTGCGGGGTTGACTCAATATTAGCTATATGGCTATATAGCTAATATGGCAGCAGACGACGAGTCAGTGTTTCGCGCGCTCGCCGATCCGACTCGGCGGCAGATCCTGCAGGATCTTCGCGGCGGGGAACTGTCCGCCGGGGACATCGCCTCGCGGTTCCCGATCAAGGGCCCATCGGTATCCCGTCACCTGTCCATCCTGAAGGGCGCTGGACTCGTCAGCGAACGCCGGGAGGCCAACCGGATCCTTTACTCCCTGGCCGGTGACCGGCTCGCGGCCTGTGTTGGCGGGTTCCTCTCAGCGGTATGCCCTGAGCAGGTGGTGCTGCGTCGCCGCCGGGAGAAGCGGCCTGCGGGTGATACGCCGTGAACCGACCTGCGATCCGGGCCGTCATGGAGCGACGGCTGCTGGTCAACTACCGGGTAGACCCGGACCTGCTGGCTTCGTTCCTGCCCGCCCCGTTCCTGCCCGCCCTGGTCGGCGGCTACGGCATCGCCGGCATCTGTTCGATCCGGCTGAGCCAGGTCCGCCCGGCTGGCGTTCCCGCCAAACTCGGGCTGACGTCGGAGAATGCCGCACACCGCGTCGCGGTGTGCTGGGATGACGCGGCCGGGCCGGTCACCGGCGTGTACGTCCCCCGCCGGGACACCTCCTCCCGGCTTTCCGCGCTGGCCCGCGCGGCCGTGCCGGACAGCGCGTTCCTGATGGGCGGGCTGGCAACGACCTGGCATCCCCAGCCCCCTCTGCGCTTCACGGCTCGGGTGCCCAAGCCATGAGGCTCGTGTTCCGGTTCGCGCACTCAGCCGACGTTCCCGCGATCGTCGATCTAGTCGAGTCCGCGTACCGCGGTGAGTCCAGCCGCGACGGCTGGACCACCGAGGCGGACCTGCTCGACGGCCAGCGCACGGACGCCGAGGCGATCTCCGCGGTGATCGCCGGGCCCGATAGCGTCATGCTGCTGGCCGAGGCCGGCGGGAGGCTGGTGGGCTGCTGCCAGCTTCAGCAGCGCCGCCCCCAACCCACCTCCCAGGCCCTCTCCACTTCGCGCTTCACTGCGGAGGCGTACTTCGGCACGTTCGCGGTCCGGCCCGGCGGCCAGGGCCAGGGCTGGGGCGGGCAGATCCTGGCCGAGGCCGAGCGGCTGGCTCGTGCGGAATGGAGCGCGGGCACCATGGTGATGAGCGTTCTGGCCCAGCGGCCGGATCTGATCGCCTGGTATGAGCGCCGTGGCTACCGCCGTACCGGTGAGACGACGCCGTTTCCGTACGGCAACGAGCGGTTCGGCGTGCCCAAGCGGCCGGATCTGAGCTTCGCGATACTGGCGAAGCCCCTGGCCGGGGGGCAGGTCTAGCTCGACTCCCGGGAACGGGGCACGACCAGCCCGGATTCGTAGGCAGTCACGACCGCCTGCGTCCGGTCACGCAGGCCCAGCTTGCCGAGTACCCGGCTGACGTGTGTCTTGACGGTTTCCTCGGTGACCACGAGCCGGGCCGCTATCTCGGGGTTGGACAGGCCCTCGGCGATCAGCCGGAGCACCTCGGTCTCGCGCGGGGTGAGCTCGCGCAGCGCGGCCATGGCCGTGGGCGGCGTGGCCTGCAGCGGCCGGATCCGGGAGAACTCGCTGATCAGCCTTCGGGTGACGGCCGGGGCGAGCAGGGCTTCGCCGGCCGCGATCACGCGCACGGCATCGAACAGGCGCTCCGCGGTGACGTCCTTGAGCAGGAAGCCGCTGGCACCGGCGCACAGCGCGTCGTAGACGTAGTCATCCAGGTCGAACGTGGTCAGGATGAGGATGCGCGGACCGCCCTCCTCGCCCGGCTCGGCCAGCTGCCTGGTGGCCTCGATCCCGTCGGTGCCCGGCATCCGCACGTCCATCAGCACGACGTCGGGGTGCAGCTCGCGGCAGATCCTGACCGCCTCGCTGCCGTTGACCGCGGTGCCGATGACCTCGAAGTCCGGCTGGGTGTCCAGGAGCGTCGCGAACCCGGTGCGCACCACCTGATGGTCGTCGGCCACCACGATCCTGATGAGCTGGGACGGCGCGGTCATGCCGCCGCGTCCGCCTTGGCGGGCAGCCTGGCCTCGACCAGGAAACCGCCGCCGGGGGCCTCGGCGGTGCGCAGCTCGCCGCCGACGGCGGCGGCCCGCTCGCGCATGCCGAGCAGACCGTGGCCGTGCTCCGGCCCTGGCGTGCCCGGCCCGGGAGCGGGGCCCGGCATGCCCGGCCCGGGGGCCGGCCCCGGCATGCCTGGCCCGGGAGTCGGGCCGGGTCCGTTGTCCCTTATCCGCAGCCTGAGCTCGTCGCCGGTGTAGTGCAGTTCGACGTCGACGGCCGCGCCGGGCGCGTGCCGCCTGGCGTTGGTGAGCGCCTCCTGGATGATGCGGTAGGCGGCCAGCTCCACCCCGGGATCCAGCGCGGTCAGGGCACCCCGGACGATGAGCCTGGCGCCGGTCCCCGCGGCCTCCCTGGCCTCGTCCAGCAGCTCGTTGAGCTGCTGGAGGCCCGGCTGGGGCTTGCGTTCGGCCGCCACGGTCTCGGTGTCCTCGCGCAGCACCCCGAGCAGCCGCCGCATCTCGGTCAGCGCCGCGCGGGCGGTGTCGCCGATCGCGGACAGCCGCTGCGCGCCGGCCGCTGGCATGCCGGGCGTGGCCAGCCGGGCCGTCTCGGCCTGCACGGCGATCATCGAGATGTGGTGAGCCACCACGTCGTGCAGCTCGCGCGAGATCCGCGCGCGCTCCCCGCGCGCGGTGTGCTCGAGCAGCGTGCCCGCGATCTCCTGCTGGGTGGCGCTGTGCTGCACGGCCTCGGTGCGCGAACGCCGGGCGGCGCCGGCCCACGCGGCCGCCGGGCCGAGTGAGGCGGCCATAATCGCCAGGACCCGCAGCTCGACACCGCTGAACAAGGTGTGCGTGGGCGTGGGGCTGACGGCGAGCGACAGCGCCGCCACCAGGAACGGAAGGACCAGGGCCGCGGGCAGGATCCGTGACCCGCTGTGGCCCAGCCGGTACAGCGCGACCAGCAGCGCGGTCAGGCCTGCCACGGTCAGTACCCGGAACCCGAGGAGCGACAGCAGGGTCGCCGCGGCGATCGTCACGGCCGCCGCCGCCGGGTGCGTCCACAGCGTTCCCAGCGGCAGCGTGGTGAGCAGGGCCACCAGCGCCAGGATCAGCAGCAGGAAGGATCGCGAGGGGGTCGCCGACGCGGACCTGGCCGTGGCACTGGTCAGCGCGCCGACGACGGCCAATCCGGCCAGAGCGACGCTGGCCAGGATGGGCTGGTACCGGGCCATGGCAATCCGCCGCCCGCCTGCCCGCCGGCCATACCCGTCACTCACCAGGCTCACCCTGTTCGCCGCGCTTACCCAGCTCATCCAGACATTCTCGCTGCTCCGGCGCGATCTGGCGTCCCCCTGGCCGTCCATCTCGATGTCCCCCTTGCGGGGGAGCCGCGGGCCGATGTCCCCCGTGCCAGCGGCGGCCAAGACGGCTCCGCCGCGTGACGACCGGACCCGGACCCGGTCCCTAGTCTGCCTGGCATGGAAGCAACGATCGAAGTGACCGGGCTGCGCAAGCGGTTCGGGCCGACCCTGGCACTGGACGGGATGACGTTCACGGTCGGCCCGGGCCAGGTCACCGGCTTTGTTGGGCCGAACGGCGCGGGGAAGTCGACCACGATGCGGGTGGTCCTCGGGCTGGACGCCGCCGAGCAGGGCACCGCGCTCATCGGCGGCCAGCGTTACCACGACCTGCGGCATCCGCTGAGCCACGTCGGATCGCTGCTCGATGCGGGCGCCCTGCAGCCCAGCCGCAGCGCCCGCAACCACCTGCTGTGGCTGGCCCACTCGCAGGGCCTGAATGCCCGGCGGGTCGATGAGGTGGTCGGGCGGGCGGGCCTGCAGTCCGCGATCAAGCGCAAGGCGGGCGGCTACTCGCTCGGCATGCGGCAGCGGCTCGGTATCGCCGCGGCGATGCTGGGCGACCCGCCGATCCTGATGATGGACGAGCCGTTCAACGGCATGGACCCGGAGGGCATCGTGTGGATGCGCGGGTTCCTGCGGTCGCTCGCCGCCGAGGGGCGCGCGGTGCTGGTATCCAGCCACCTGATGAGCGAGCTCCAGGACACGGCCGATCATCTCGTGGTGGTCGGCCGCGGCAAGGTCATCGCCGACACCAGCGTCGCCGACCTGATCTCCGCCGCGTCCGGCGACCGGGTCACGGTGCGCACCACCGCGCGCACCGAGGCGATGACCGTGCTGACCCGTGCGGGAGCAACCGTGGCAGCCACCGGGCCGGACACGCTGACGGTCTCCGGGCTGACCTCGCAGCGCGTGGTCACGCTGCTGAGCGACGGCGCGGTGCCGTTCTCCGAGGTGTCCGCGCACCGCGCGACCCTGGAGGAGGCGTACATGGAGCTGACCAGGGACGCTGTCGAGTTCCGCGCCGCGGCGGACAGCACGGGGGCGGCGCTATGAGCGCC
This sequence comes from uncultured Actinomycetota bacterium, assembly GCA_963778075.1. GTDB lineage: Bacteria > Actinomycetota > Actinomycetes > Streptosporangiales > Streptosporangiaceae > JASHPR01. The sequence continues at coordinate 11,655 of CAVZTJ010000007.1, forward strand.
GGCACCATCACCCCGTACCGCTCGGCCCAGTCGGCTGGGCAGGACGGTTTTCCCCAGCTGATGCGCGCCGAGTGGATCAAGTTCCGGAGCGTGCGCGGCTGGATCATCGGCATGGTGGTCGCTTTGCTGCTCATGCTCGCGGTCGGCCTGCTCGGCGTCCAGGCCAACATCGCGTGCAGCAGTGGCCCGAACGCGCCGGTCAAGCACGGTGCGGCCTGCGTCACGCCCGTTCCGGTCGGCCCAGGGGGTGGGCCGGTGACCGACAACTTCTACTTCGTGCGCCAGCCGCTGACCGGCAACGGCAGCATCACCGCCCAGGTGACGTCGCTGACCGGCGTCCAAGCGTCCGCGGCATCCTCGGGGCCGAACACCTCGCAGACCCAGGACAGCCTGCGCGCCCTGCAGCCGTGGTCAAAGGCCGGGATCATCATCAAGCAGAGCACGAAGCAGGGATCGGCGTACGCCGCGATGATGGTCACCGGCAGCAACGGCGTTCGGATGCAGTACGACTACACGCAGGACGTCGGCGGGCTGCCCGGCAAAGTCTCGGCGGCGCACCCGCGGTGGCTGCGGCTGACCCGGTCCGGCGACTCGATCACCGGCTACGACTCGGCCAACGGCACTCAGTGGACCAAGGTCGGCTCAGCCGACCTGGCCGCGCTGCCGTCGACCGTGCAGGTCGGACTGTTCGCCACCTCGCCGACGCACGTGTACGAGAGCTCGTCCTTCGGCAGCGGCAACTTCAACGGCGTGAACTCCATAGCCACCGGCGTGTTCGACAACGTCGGCGTCTCCGGCCAGCACGGCGGTGCGTGGGCCGGAGACGCCGTCGGGGGCAGCCAGGGGCTCGGGCCAAACGGCCCAGGTGACAGCTACCGGCAGGCCGGCGGCAGCTTTACCGTCACCGGATCCGGCGACATCGCCCCGGTCACCGACGGCTCGGGGTCGAGCGTGGGCCCGTCCGGCACCATCGAGCAGCACCTGGTGGGCACGTTCGCCGGGCTGATCGCGGTGGTTGTGATCGCGACGATGTTCATCACCGCGGAGTACCGGCGGGGCATGATCCGGGTCACCCTCGCCGCTACCCCGCGCCGGGGGCGGATGCTCGCCGCCAAGGCCGTGGTAATCGGCGCGGTCACGTTCGTGCTCGGGCTGATCGCTGCGATCATCGCGGTGCTCATCGGCACCCGGCTGTCGGCCAACCAGGGCATCTACGTGTTCCCGGTGTCCTGGCCGACCGAGGCGCGCGTGCTGCTGGGCACCGCGGCCCTGCTCGCCGTCGGCGCGGTTCTCGCGCTCGCGGTCGGCACGATCCTGCGGCGCAGCGCCGCCGCGATCACCGCGGTGATCGCGGGGGTTGTGCTCACCTACATTCTCGCGATGGCATCCCTGGTGCCGCTCCCCGTTGCCGAGTGGCTGCTGCGGGTCACCCCGGCCGCCGGCTTCGCCATCCAGCAGAGCCTGCCGCGCTGGCCGCAGGTCACGGACGTCTACGGGCTCCCGCAGTACTACCCGCTGTCACCGTGGGCGGGCTTCGCCGTGCTGTGCGGCTACGCCGTGGTCGCGATGGGCCTGGCCGTCTTGCTGCTCCGCCGGAGGGACGCATGAGCCATGCCCCGCCCGCGATCCAGGCGGACCCGTCGGCGGTGCACACAGCACCGGCGGGCCGGCGCGGCGCGCTACGCGCCGGGCTGGCGGCCATGCCGGACACCCTGTACGCCGAGTGGACCAAGCTGCGCACGGTGTCGGGCACTGCCTGGCTGCTGGCCGGTGCCGTGACGGCGACCGCCGCGGTGAGCGCGGCCGCTGTCGCGGCCACCAAGTGCACGACGGGCCTCGGCTGCCCGGCCGACCCGACCAAGCTCAGCCTCACCGGGGTCTACCTCGGCCAGGCCGTGGTGGCGATCCTGGCCGTGCTCGCGGTCAGCAACGAATACAGCACCGGAATGGTCCGGGTCACCCTGGCCGCGATGCCGCGCCGCCTGGCGGTGCTGGCCGCCAAGGCAGCCATCGTCGGCGCGGTGGTGCTCGTGGCCGGGGCCGTCTCCGTCGCCGCGTCCCTGCTGGCCGGTCGGCTCCTGCTGCCCGGCAACGGGTTCACCGCGGCGCACGGCTTCGCGGCCGTTTCCCTGGCACACGGGCCGACGCTGCGGGCGGCCTGCGGCTCGGCGCTGTACCTGGCCCTGATCGCGATGTTCAGCCTCGGCATCGCCACCGCCGTGCGGGACTCGGCCGTGGCCATCGGGCTCAGCCTTGGCATGCTCTACCTCCCGCCGATCCTCATCGCCCTGACCGTGACCAACCCGGTATGGCTGCACCGCCTCCAGCGGTACACGCCGATGACCGCCGGCCTCACCATTCAGAACACCACCGGCCTGCACGGCCTGCCGATCACTCCCTGGGCTGGCCTGGGCGTGCTGGCGCTCTGGGCCGCCGCCGCACTGCTGGCCGGCGGCCTGCTCCTCAGGGTGCGTGACGCGTGACCATCACCGCGTACCCGCTGGCGCCGTGGGCGGGCTTCGCCGTACTGTGCGGATACGCCGTGCTCGCGATGGGCCTGGCCGTCTTCCTGCTCCGCCGGAGGGGCGCATGACCAGTGGCCAGGCGGTGCGGCCTCCGCAGGCCGTCGCGTCGGCGCCTGCGCCATCGCCGTGGCTGGTCAGGCGGCTGTTCCCGATACTGGCCACCGTCAGCCTCATCGTCATCGGCATGATCGGGACCACGATCATCGGCCCGCACCTGGTCGGCCGGGTCCGCTGGTCACTGCCGGACGACCTGTGGGGAACGCTGATCGCCGCGGACCGCCTGGTGCATCTCAACCTGGCCGGCCTGTACACCCAGCCCACCGGACTGGTCACGTTTCCCGGAGCGGCGGTGATCCTGGCCCCGGTGGCTACGCTCATCGACGCGGCGGGGCTCTCGCTGCAGCACCCGGGACCGCATAACCCGCAGCCGGCGGCGTGGCTGATCGCTGGCCCCTACATGATCGCCATCTCGGGAGTGGCGCTGTTCGCCGCTGACGCGCTCGCCGAGCGGCTGGGGGTGCCGCGGTGGAAGCGCTTCTTCCTCGCCGCCGCGAGCGCGGTCGCGCTGTGGAACGTCTCGGTCCAGTGGGGCCACCCCGAGGACGCCGTGGCCGTGGGGCTGCTGCTGTTCGGGATCCTGGCGCTGTCCGAGGCACGGACCGCCCGCTCGGCGTGGCTGCTCGGCGCGGCGATCGCGGTGCAGCCACTCGTGCTGCTCGCCCTGCCCATCCTGCTCGTGGCGATCGAGCCGAGACGGATCGCTGGCTTTCTGGCCAGGGCGGCTGCCCCGGCGGCGGTCCTGCTCGGCGCCGCCGCGGCGGCCAACTGGCACGCCACCTATCTCGCGGTGGCCCACCAGCCTAACTGGCCGACCGTGGACCATCCCACTCCGTGGACACCGCTCGCCCCGCACATGGCTGCCGGAGCGGTCGCCGGCGGCCCGTTCCGGCTCCTGGCCATCCTGGCGGCCTGCGGGTGCGCGCTCTTCGTCGCACGACGGCTGCGGGCGCGGCACGCGCCCGGGCGGAACGGGGAGTGGAGTGAGGAAACGCTCCGGGAACTGCTGTGGTGGGCCGCCCTCGCGCTGGGCCTGCGCTGCGTGTTCGAGCCGGTGATGGTCGCCTACTACCTGTGGCCGGCGCTGGCGGTGGCGCTCATCGCGGCGACCAGGACCTGGCCACGCCTGCTCGCCACGTCTGTCATCGCCGCCGCGGTCACCTTCGGGTCGCAGTCCGCCTGGCGCAGCCCGTGGGGCTGGTGGGGGTCCATGATCGTGGGCCTGGCGCTGACCCTGCTGTTCGCCGGCGTTCCGTCGCTCGGCAGGCCACAGCAGTCAGCCTGACATGCGTTTTGAGTGCCGCATTCGTGACACGCTTTATAGTTACGTGCGAGCAGTAATCGCGCACGTAATAAAACCATGGAGCACGCAGTGGCGGACATCGAGGAACCAGGACGGTGCGAGGCCTGCGGTCGCCAGCTTCCGCCCCAGCAAGGCAGAGGCCGACGTAGGCGGTACTGTGACGCTACCTGCAGGAGCGCTGCACGGCGGCGCCGGGCGCGCGGGGGAGCGGACGTGGCCGAAGAGCGCGACTCGCGGGGCGTCAACATTGCTTTGACGGAAGGCGCGCGTCATGACAATCTTGACGCCATGGCATCCGCGGATCCCGTTGCCAGTGCGGTCCGGGTGACCGCTGGCCGGCTCGTGGACCAGCTCGCCCGTCCGGGCGCGGGCTCGCCGCTGGCAGCGGTGGCGGCGGCACGGGAACTGTCCGCCGCCACGGACGCCGCCCTGCAGGCGGCGGTCGACCGGGCGCGGGCCGCCGGGAACAGCTGGAAGCGGATCGGCGACGTGCTCGGCACGACCAGGCAGGCGGCGTTCCAGCGGTTCGGGCGCCCGGTTGATCCCCGCACCGGCCAGCCGATGACCCGGGCGGTCCCGCCCGGGCTGGCCGAACGGGCGGTGGCGCTGTTCATCGCCCGGGCCGAGGGTCGCTGGGAGGACGTTCTCCGCGACTTCAACGAGAAAATGCGCGACAAGCTCGACGCCGACCAGCTGGCTGCCGGCCCGGAGGTCAGCCGCCCCGGGTGATGGCCGCGACCTCGTCGGCGCTCAGCTCGATCGAGGCGGCGGCGACGTTCGCCTCGACGTGCTCGGCCGAACCGCTGCCCGGGATCGGCAGGATCTGCGGCGACCGCGCGAGCAGCCAGGCCAGCCCGATCTGCCGCGGGCTCACGTCATGCCGCTTCGCCGCCTCCGCGATCGCCGGGTTGTCATCGGTCTGCTGGATCGGCGCCCATGGCAGGAACGCGATCTGCTCGAGCTCGCACACGTCGATCACCGGCTCGGACTTGCGGTCGGTCGCGTTGTACCGGTTCTGCACCGACACGACCGGCGTGATCTGCTGCGCCGCACGCAACTGCTGCTCGGACACGTTAGAGATCCCGATGTGCCGGATCTTGCCCTCGTTCTTGAGCTCGACCAGCGCGCCGAGCGACTCGGCCAGCGGGACGCGGTTGTCGGGCCGGTGGAACTGGTACAGCGGGATCTGGTCGAGCCGCAGCCGCTGCAGGCTGCCCTCGCACGCCGCACGCAGGTGCTCCGGCCTGCCGTCGGCGTCCCATCGGCCAGGGCCGGGGCGCACCAGCCCGCCCTTGGTCGCGATGACCAGGTCGTCGGGGTAGGGGTACAGCGTCTCGGCGATCAGGCGCTCACTGACCTCGGGGCCGTAGGAGTCGGCGGTGTCGATGAAGTTGACGCCGAGCTCCACCACCTTGCGCAGCGCGGCCTTGGCCCGGTCCGGATCCGCCGGCTCGCGCCAGATGCCGTCGCCGGTGATCCGCATCGCGCCGTAGCCCATCCGGCGCACCACGAGGTCGCCGCCGATCTCGATGGTGCCCGCCGCTGCCGCGCTGGCCGGACCGGTCATGAAGAGCCTCCCTAGTCCATGGTGATCGTCGTCTTGGGCGAGGCCCGGCGCCGGCTGAGCGGGTTCGACTGCATGACCTCGGCCATCTCGTCGGGGCTGAGCTCCGGCTCGGGGAGCGGGCGGCCCGACGCGCTGGCCGGGCGCAGGGCATCCAGGATCAGCGCCAGGTACCGGCGCCAGACCGTGGGCCGTACGTGCCACGCGTACTCGGCAGCCGCCGCGACCATGAACTCGATCATAGGGACGTCGGTCGGCCTCAGGTCGGCCCGGACCTGGCCAGCGGCCTGGGCCCGCTCGATCAGGCTCCCGATGGCCGGCCGCATCCGGTCCCTGGCGCAGATGCCCCGGTCGTGGCCCTCGGCGGCGAACATCAGGATCTGGCGCAGGCCGCGGTTGCTGACGAGCATCTCGGCGGAGCGCTCGAGGAATGACACCAGCGCCGCCCACGCGTCCGGCTCGGCCTGGGCCTGCTCGGCCAGCCCTACCAGCGCGTCGATGCGCTCGTCGAACAGCGCGTCCGCGAGGGACGCCTTGTCGGGGAACCGCCGGTAGACCGTGCCCACGCCCACTCCGGCGTGCCGGGCCACGTCGTCGAGGCTGGGCTCGAGCCCCCGCTCGGTGAAGAGCTCCGCCGCCGCCGCGAGGATCCGCTGCCGGTTGCGCTCGGCGTCGGCACGCAGCAGCCGCCCGGGCCGGGCACCCCTTCTTTCCTCGGTGTTCACCCCAGCATCGTACCCTTAGTGGAGGCCGCACCTCCGGTTCTGCTAGCCTCGGCAGTAAGTGGAGATGACTCCTCCAGATAGGAGCGACCGATGTCTGTTGCTGACGTTCCTGGTGGCGCCCAAGGCGGGGCCGTTCCGGCTGCACGGGCCGGGGAGCCGGATCCCCGGCGATGGTTCATACTTGCGGTCGTCGGGCTGGCGCAGCTGATGATCGTGCTCGACATCACGGTCATGAACATCGCCCTGCCGTCCGCGCAGCGGGCGCTGCACTTCTCGAACGTCGACCGGCAATGGGTCATCACCGCGTACGCGCTCGCGTTCGGCAGCCTGCTGCTGTTCGGCGGCCGGCTGGGCGACCTGTTCGGCCGCAAGGTGACCTTCCTGACCGGGCTGGCCGGCTTCGCCATCGCCTCAGCGGTCGGCGGCGCGTCGGTCAACTTCACGATGCTCATTACCGCGCGCGCCTGCCAGGGCGTGTTCGGCGCGCTGCTGGCCCCGGCCGCGCTGTCCGTGCTGACGACCACGTTCAGCGACCCGAAGGAACGGGGACGGGCGTTCGGCGTGTACGGGGCGATCGCCGGCGGCGGCGGGCTGGTGGGGCTGCTGCTCGGCGGCGTGCTGACCGAGTACCTCGACTGGCGCTGGTGCCTGTACGTGAACCTGGTCTTCGCGGTGGTGGCCGCGGCGGGGGCGGTGGTCTTCCTGTCCAGCCAGGGATCGGCGGCCTCCGGCGCCCGGCTCGACTGGCTCGGCACGCTGCTGGTCTCCGGGTCGATGTTCTGCCTGGTCTTCGGGTTCTCCAACGCGGCGACGCACAGCTGGCACACGTCGTCGACGTGGGGCTTCCTGGCCGCGGGGGTCGTGCTGCTGGCCGGCTTCGTCGCCTGGCAGTTCCGCGCGGCACACCCGCTGCTGCCGCCGCGGGTGGTCCTCGACCGCAACCGCGGCGGCGCCTACCTGGCGATCCTGATAGTGGGCGCGTCGATGTTCGGCCTTTTCCTGTTCCTCACCTACTACCTGCAGACGATCCTCGGCTACTCGCCGGTGATCACCGGCGTGGCGTTCCTGCCGGCCATCGGGATGGTGATGATCTTCGCCCAGATCTCCAACATCGTGCTGATGCCTCGGGTCGGCCCGAAGCCCCTCGTGGGGTTCGGCATGCTGATCGCGGCTGTCGGCATGGCGTGGCTCACCAGGATCGGCGTGCACTCCAGCTACGCATCCGCGGTGCTCGGGCCGCTGATGGTGGCCGGTGCCGGCATCGGCCTTTCGATGCCTCCGTCGATGAACACCGGGACCTTCGGCGTGGCGCCGAGCGACGCGGGCGTCGCGTCCGCCACGCTCAACGTCGGCCAGCAGCTCGGCGGCTCCATCGGCACCGCGCTGCTCAACACGATCGCCACCAGCGCGGCCGCGGCGTACGTGGCCAGCCATCTCACCAAGGCGATCGCGATCTCGCCAGCGGCGCGGGGTGCGCTCCAGGAAGCCGCCGCCGTGCACGGGTACACGACGGGGTTCTGGTGGACGGCGGGCTTCTTCGCCGGCGGAGCCATCGTGTGCGGGACCTTGTTCCGCCGCGGGCCACTCGCCCGGCAGGCGCAGACCCTGCCGGCCGGCAGTCAGCAGCCGCAGCCCGCGCCGGGGCAGTCCGTCAGGACCTGACGTCTCATGCCGCGCGCCGTCAGGACCCGACGCCTCGTGCTGCGCGCTGGCCGGTCCCGGACGAGCACTCGGCGCGGACCCGCTCGGCGAGGTCGAGCTTGGTGTAGACGGGCAGCCCCGCTTCGCGGTACTTGGCCTTGACCCGCTTCAGGTAGGTCTTTGCGGTCTCCGGGCTGATCCCCAGGCTCCGGGCGGTCGACTCGAGGGTCAGCCCCGAGACGTACGCCATCAGCACCGCGTGTTCCCGCTCGGACAGCGGCGGCCGTCCCGTCGACCCGGCAGGCTCGGCGGCCATGGTCGGGCCGAGCGACCACGCCGTGCCGCCCAGCGCGATCGCGCGCACCGTCGCTCCCAGCGCCGCCATGTCGTGGTTATGCGTCAGGTAGCCGTGCGCTCCGGCAGAGAGCGTGCGCGCGACCATGGTCAGATCGACCGACCCGTCGATGACCACGACCCGGTGGCTCGCCTCGACCAGCCACCGCACGCTGTCCGCCGGGTCAGTCCCGGTGCGCAGCGTCGAGTTCAGCAGCACGATGAAGGACCGGCCCGCGGCGGTCCGCAGCAACTCCTCGACGGTTGACGTGACCATTGCCAGGCGGATGTCTGGCTGCGTCCCGGCCCAGGCGCGCAGGCCGTCGGCGAACATCCGGTTGTCCTCGACGGCCGCAACGTCGATGACGTCAGTCATCCCCGCTCCTCAGCTTGTGCGTCCCGAGACACCCCGCTGCGTCCCGCGGCGCAAAGAGCCCCCTTGGGACACGGTGCCCGGCCTTGTCCGGTTCACCGCGAGGCGGGGGGATCTCGCCGCCAGCCGCCGATCGGGCATTCTGAGGGAGCCCAAGCGGCCATTGAGTTTGGTGCCCCGTTGCGGATCTAACGGCTGATAAAGTTCGCCAAGGAGGTACACATGGCCATTGGGGATGGCGCGGCGGCGCCGGGCGGCGGGGAAATCTACATTCTGATTACCCAGTGCCTGCAGAATGACTTCTTCCTCAACCTGAACTGCCGGCTTTCGCTGCCGACAGACGCGGTGAGCAAGCTGCTCATCCACCCGATGAGTGAGAAGACGTTCAGCGAGAGTAAGAGCCGGCGCAAAATCGATGCCACCACCCTAAGAAAAGGCCCGCTCGGGCGGCTGCTGCAGGCGACGGTCGGCCAGCGGCTAGGCGGGGACGGCCAGGGAACCCTGCACCTGGTGAATATCCGCGACTGGCACACCCCGGGCGAGCACTACGACCGCGAGCGGCGTGTGTACGGAAGCCATTGCCAGGGCGGGCACCTGGGGGGCTGACTACATCGACGGCCTCACCTCACTGCTCGACCCGGACAGCATCCGCCGCCCCCTCGGCGATGTACGCACCGAGCACCCCGGCTTCGACCCCAAGGGCAGGCAGCACGGATCGGTCGTGGTCCATCACGTCCATTCCGGCACCCTGTTCGATCTGGAAAGCTTTGCTTTCAGCCCATCGGAACTGGCCCAGGTCCTTCGCGAAATCATCACACCGGAAAGTCGCGAGCATGTACGGGTCGCCGTTGTTGGCGTTTACACCGACATTAAGATCCAGGTTGTCCTGCAGAGCCTCCGCGTCGCTTACAACCTGGAGAATCTTGTTGTCTCCGATTCGCTGACGGCCAGCCCTACCCTGGAACGCCATCTCGGCGCGCTGGACTTCGTCAATAAGGTGCTCGGGGTCGAGGTCATGCACGGAGTCGGCGACCTGGCCAGATTCCTCGGCAGCGACCCGAAGGACGAGGAACTCGAGTCCTCGTCGAGCGAGATCGCCTTCGCTGACTACGCCCAGTATTTCCGGGACAAGCAGAGCATCGTATCCTATGAGGACAGCCAGCAGCGCAGCTACCGCCAGCAGATCAGCAAGAGCCTGGGCCAGACCGTGCGGCTGGTTAAGGGCACCAACGTCTTCCTGATCGGGTGCGGGGCCGTCACGCTCGTCGCCACGGTCGTGCTGGCCGTGCTCGCGGCGATCCATCCGGGCCGGATCCCGATCGCTCTCCCGATCTCACTGCTTGGCGTCTCTGTGGCGCAGCTGGTGACGATCTTCTTCAGCCTGCCTGTCCAGGAACTGACCGCGATGCTGAACAGGGAGGCGGTGTTCCGGCTGCTGCTCGAGAGCCGGAGCCTCCGGCTGGCCCTGGCGAGATATCACCTGACCACTCCGCAGGCGCTCGACGGAGGCCAGGGAGCTAAAGCGGAAGCCGGGATCCTCAGGGACCAGCTGAACGTGCTCGCCGACCTGGACAAGGTGGACTTCGACAGGTTCGCCAGCTTCGCCGACGCCCTGAACGCCAAGGACGCCCTGAACGCGAAGAACGCCCTGAACGCCAAGGACGCCCTGAACGCCAAGGAGCAGGATGACCGCGTGGTGCCGCAACCGGATAACGCGGCGTGATCGGGCGGCCAGGCCTAGCGCGCCCCGGCGGTCTTCGCGATCGTCACCAGCGACAGGCCGGACAGCGTTGCCCCGTGGCGATCGCCGCCCCGCGCGGCGCCGCGGATCCGGCGGCCGGGGCGTAGGCGCTGACCTGCCCGGTCACGCCCGCCGAGCTGCTCAGCGTTGATCCCGGCAAGCTGCGCGAGGCCGGGCTGTCCTGGCGGAAGATCGGCACGCTCCGCGACCTCGCCGCGCGCCTGGAGGACGGCAGGCTCAGCCAGGACGTCCTCAGCAGCCTGCCCGACGACGAACTCCTCGCGGAACTAACCAAGATCCCCGGTATCGGCCCCTGGACCGTGCAGGGCGCAATGCTCATCGCGCTCGGCCGGGAGGATGTCGTCCTTCCGGGCGACCTCGCACTCCGCAAGGCCGTCCAGGCCGCCTATGGGCTCGACCATCTCCCGCCCCAGGAGGAGGTCCTCGCGATCGCCGGGAAGTGGCGGCCGTACCGCAGCCTCGCGACCAGTTACCTGTTCTCCGCCGCCTTCGAGTCCGCCCGGGCGCCGTCGGCCGCCGAACCTGAAAGTTCTTAACGTGCCTGAACGGGTCGCCGTCATCACCGGCGGCGCCGGTGCCATCGGTACGTCGATCACAACGGCGCTGCGGGAAATCGGCCACCGCACTGTGATCCTCGACCGGGACGCCGACGTCGCCTGCGACCTGTCGTCCGAAGCGTCAACCCGCGCCGCCGCGGCCACCGTGCTCGAGCGCTACGGCCGCTGCGACGTGCTCGTGCACTGCGCCGCGGCTTTCGACCGGGCGACGATCGTCGAAGTCGACGCGGCGACCTGGCGCCGGGTACAGGCCGTCAACGTCGAGTCGGCGTTGTGGCTGGTGCAGGCGTTCGCCCCGGGCATGGCCGAGCGGCGATTCGGCCGCATCGTGTTCATCGCCTCCGACACCGTCTGGGCCCCGCCGAACCCGGCGATGCTGGCGTACATCGCGAGCAAGGGCGCGCCGCCAGCTCAGCTGACCACTCCGGATACGATCGGCCGGTGCTGCTTCCCGAGCATCCGATTGAGACCGCCCGGCTGACTCTGCGCTTCTTCGCACCAGCCGACTTCGATGATCTCTATGCCTACCAGTCCCGCCCGGACGTGGCACGTTACCTGCACTGGCATGCCCGTGACCCCGCGCAGGTGCGGCAGGCCCTGGGCCAGCAGTGCGGCGAGACCAGCCTGGAGACCGAGGGTGACTGGCTGACGTTCGCGGTGGTGTGGCGCGAGGCCGGGAGGGTGATCGGCGAGGTTGGCCTGAGGCGGCTGAGCCGCGAGCACCGGCTGGGGGAGACCGGGTTCGTCTTCAACCCGGACTACCAGGGCCGGGGCCTGGCCACCGAGGCGGCCGAGGCAATGCTCGCGCTGGGGTTCGACAGCCTGAGGTGGCACCGGATCATCGGTTCTTGCGACGCCCGCAACGACCGGTCAGCGCGGCTGATGGTGCGGATCGGCATGCGCCGGGAGGCACACTTCGTCGAGAACGAGTTCGTGAAGGGGCGGTGGGCGGACGAGCTTGTCTACGCGATGCTCGACCGCGAGTGGCAGGCACGACGGTCTGCATGACGGTATGGCCCCAGAGGCTCGCCGGAGCATAACCATCGGTCTCTGAACCCAATTGCCGAATCAGATATGATAATTCCCGGTTATTGCCGAATCTGATGCGGGGGCGTCTCGTGATGGACTCGACCGACCGGGACCTGCTCGCCCTGCTGCAGCACGACGCGGCTCAGTCGTACGCGGGCCTGGGCGAGGCGGTCGGGCTGTCCGCCGGCGCGGCGCACGAGCGGGTCCGCAAGCTGCGGGAGCGGGGGGTGATCCGCCGCACCACCGTCGCCGTCGACCCGTCGGCCCTGGGTCTTGACGTCCTGGCCTTCGTGCTGGTGCAGGCGGGTGCCTGGGTCGGGGATGACAGCACCCGCGCGAGACTGGCAGCGCTGCCCGAGGTCGAGGAGGCGCACGTGATCGCGGGCCGGGCGTCGCTGCTGCTCAAGATCAGGACGGCCAGCCCGCGGGCCCTGCAGGACACGCTGCGCCGGATCTACCACACGGACGGGATCACGGGCACCGAAGCGATCATGGTGCTCGAGACCTTCTTCGAGCGCCCGGCCGACCCGCGCGAGCCCAGGCCGCAAGACGCGGAGGACCGGTGAGCGCGGCGCTGGCCTACAACGGCCTGGCCCTCGACCGCGTGCTGGGTCGCCGGGACGCCCCGGAGTGGATCGAGGGCGTGCTGGCCCGCCCAGCATCCCGGGTGATCCCGTTCTGGCGCGACGGCTGCCTGCTGCGCGACCTTGCCGGACCCCGGCCCGTGATGCTCGCCGCCCAAGCGGCCAAGGCGGTGCTGGAGCACGCCGCGCTCTGCGTGTTCCTCGGGCTGGACGGTGAGGCCGGCGTCTTTGCCGCGGACCTGTCGGGGCTGGACCGGGCCGAGGCGCTGACGCTGGCCGGGGCGACCGAGGTGCTGGACGTGCGCCGGCTGGTCGCCTCGCTGGATCCCGCGCTGGCCAGCACCCTCGCCCTTGGCCGTGGGCTGCTGCGCTGGAACCGGGAGCAGCAGTTCTGCGGCGCCTGCGGCCAGCCCGCCGAGAGTGAACGCGGCGGTGTGCAGCGCCGCTGCACCGGCGAGGACTGCGACAGGCTGCTGTTCCCCCGGATCGAGCCTGCGGTGATCGCGCTGGTCGAGTCGCCGGGCGAACCGCGCAGGTGCCTGCTGGCCCGGCACGCCCAGTCGGTGAGCGGGGCGTACGCGCTCTTGGCCGGCTTCGTCGAGATCGGTGAGTCGCTGGAGGACGCGGTGCGCCGAGAGGTGGCCGAGGAGACCGGTGTGCTGATCGGCGGAGTCCGGTACGTGGCCTCGCAGGCCTGGCCGTTCCCGGCTGGGCTGATGGTCGGGTTCCGGGCCCGGGCGGTCACCGAGGCGATCACCGTTGACCCCTCCGAGCTGGAAGAGGCCCGCTGGCTCGGCCGTGCCGAGCTGGCCGATTATCTGAGCCGTCACCCCGGCAGGGGCGACTCGATCGAGAGCTTCCTGGTCGGTTCGTGGCTCACCGAGGGCGACTGACGACCGGCGCGCCTGTGTGCGGAGACGTTATTTAACGGGCATATCTGGTCAATGTCGTTACTTTGGAGTAACTTTCAGATCGCGGCGATTGGCCGTGACGCTTCCCATTGACGTGTTGCCGTCCCCGAGGCCGGCTGGCCTGCGGGCCATCGAGGAGGAGTCATGTCGCTGTTACCCGCGCATCGCCGGAGCATGCGCCGGGTTGGGCAGTCGGCGCTGACCAGTACACCCCGAGCAGCGGGTATCCCACGCTCACCCCGGTCGCGTACCGGTGGAATGGCGGCAGGTGGGTGAGCACTCCAATCGCCGATCCCGCCGCATCCGAGGGATTCGGCTCGGTGGCCGATGGCGGTGCCGGGGATGTCTGGGCGGTTGGCGCGCAAACCGACAACCCGCAAGTGGACCCTTATCAGCCCCGGATCCGGCACTGGGACGGCAGTGCCTGGCAGGTAACCCCGTTCCCCGGTGACACCGAGACAACCGACGACCTGCAGCTCAACCAGGTGGCGGCTGCCGGGGGCAAGGCATGGATCGCCGCGCTGGATGGGGTGAACGGCGGAATCTTCAGCTGGGATGGGACCAGCTGGACGCTGCAGCAGTTCAGCAGCGCGTACGAACTCTGGGGCGTCACGGCGATCAGCGCGGCCGACGCCTGGACGGTCGGTTACAGCAGCGACAACAGCACACTCGCCCTGCACTGGAACGGCACGACCTGGCAGGACGAGTCACCGGTGAATCAGACCGTCAACCTCCAGGATGTCGCTGCCTCCGGGCCCGACAACGTGTGGGCCGCCGGCATCTACTACAACTCCGACGGAACCGGCCCGTACCTGGCCGCCGATCACTGGAATGGCACGTCGTGGACCGAGCACCCGATCCCGGACCTGCCCGGAATGGGGACTATGTCTTCCCGCTTAGCCTTACCGTCGACAATTCGGGCGAGCCGTGGATCGCGGCCTACAGCAACGCCGCGGACCGCACGGCCTACTTCCACTGGGATGGCTCAGCCTGGCAGGTCAGTTACGGCGTATCCCAGCCTGGCGTGATCGAGTCCTACAGCGACGCGCTGGCCACTCTTCCGGGCCGTGGCGCGATCCTGAGCGCGGGGACATGCACCCGGTTCGCCACACTGGCCGCCCTGAATGCGGGTGCGCAGCCAGTGCCCGACGTCGGCGGCCATCGGCGGATGGCTGAGCGTGGCCGGGGACCGGGACCGCAGGTACTTCCGGCACGTCGCCAGCTCTGCCCGCCACCCCGCGAACAACGCCGCCACCTGCACCGCGGACGGCGGGATCCGCAGCGCCGCCCGGCCTGCCCCCCGGGGCCGGTTCATCTCATCGACCGGGCACTCCGCCACCCGCCCGGTCATCTGGTGCAGCTCGACCTTGTGCCGGATCTCCAGGAACAGGAAATAGGTCCGCAGCGCCTGCGAGCGGCCCAGCCGGGTGTGAAAGAGACGCACCAGACGTCGTGTACCTGGAGAACATGACCAGCAACATCTACGTGGAACGTGAGGCCGAGGTTTTCCTATATACACTGGCGTTCGATCGTCTGACCAGCATGGCCATGGGGCCAGAGGACTCAGTTAGCTTGATCACCGAGCTAGCCGACCACCTCTAGCGAGAGGAGGCGCAGGCAATGCATGATCTGCGCCGCGCCGAGTGGCGCACCAGCACCTTCAGCGGCGGTAACGGAAGCTGTGTAGAGGTCGCCAGCAACCTGCCCGGCATCATCGCCGTACGAGACAGCAAGGACCGTCAAGGCCCGGCACTAGTGTTCACACCCGACGAGTGGACTGCGTTCCTGGCCGGGGTCCGCGCTAACGAGTTCCACCTCTAACCGGACCACACACCGAACAGCACCAAGAAGCCCTCTGCCTCACGATACGGCGGGGGCTTCTTTCGTCGCACGTCGGCTGTCCAGCCCGTGATACAGGGGCCTGAGGGCTGGGGGTTGTCGGCGGTTGTGGGGTCGTGGCCGTTGTCCGTGAGGATGGCGGCGGCAGCCCGAGGGCCCGATCATGAAATGACGGGTGGGGAGGTGCCGGATGCGGGCGTCGGAGGTGCCGGATGATTGAGGATTCTGGGCTGGTCGTGCGCGACGTGACGGTGCGCTCGGTCGTTGTTCCTCTGCGGCGTCCGCTGGCCACGCGGGTGGGGGACTTCCCGCGCTGGCCGCTGCTGCTCATCGACGTCACCACCGAGCAGGGCATCACCGGCCGCGGCTACATCGGCCCGTACCTGGACCGGGCGGCCGCGGCGCTGGTTCCGGCGATCCGGGACCTGGGCGCGGCTATGCGGGGGCGCGCCGCCGCCCCGGCTGCCGCCTACCAGGCGGCGCGCGGCTGGTTCGGGCTGGCCGGCTATCAGGGCCTGGCCCTGGGCGCAGTGGCCGGGCTCGACATCGCGCTGTGGGACGCGCTGGCCAAGGCGGCCGGGCTGCCGCTGGCGCGGCTGCTCGGCGGGACCACGGAGCCGGTACCCGCCTACAACAGCAACGGGCTTGGGCTGATCCCGCCCGACGCCGCCGGTGACGAGGCCCTGGAACTGCTCGCCGAGGGCGGGTTCACCGCGCTGAAGGTGCGCGTGGGGCGGGCGCACGCCGCCGACGACCTTGCCGCGGTGCGCAAGGTCAGGGACGCGATCGGGGACGAGGTGACCCTGGTCGCCGACTACAACCAGGGACTGACCCTGAACGAGGCGCTGGAGCGCTGCCGCGCTCTGGACGGGGAGGGCCTGACCTGGATCGAGGAGCCGCTGCGTTACGACGACCTGGACGGGCACGCCCGGGTCGCCCGGGACATCGCCACGCCGGTCATGCTGGGAGAGAACTTCTACGGCCCGCGTGCCATGCACGACGCGATCCGGGCGCAGGCCTGCGACCTGGTCATGCCGGACTTGATGCGGATCGGCGGGGTGACCGGCTGGCTGCAGGCGGCGGCGGTCGCCGACGTGGCCTGCCTGCCGATGTCCTCGCACCTGTACCCGGAGGTGTCCGGGCACCTGCTGCGGGTCACCCCGACCCGGCACTGGCTGGAGTGGCAGGACTGGGCCAATCCGGTGCTCAAGCAGCCGTTCGAGGTCCGCTCCGGCCAGCTGCAGCTGCCCGACGTGCCGGGCAGCGGACTGGACTGGGACGAGGATGCTGTCGCGCACTACCGAGCCGAGCCCTGACAGAATGACCGGCCGGTACGCTGGACCGCCCGGTGAGCACCCGGCCGGCCACACGGCGTAGCGTTCAAGGTAAGTATCTTGATTTGTCAGTTCCTCCAGACCACAGGAGGCATGGTGACTGAGGAGTTTCACCGCGACCGCCGGCAGCACGGCGGGGCGCCGCAGCGTATTGATGACGACCGGCTTGAACGGCTGACCGAGGAAGAGCGCGTCGAGGCCGGCCTCGATCCCTATGACCCGGACGAGGTGCCGCCCGCCACGGACACACCGCCGCAGCCGTTCGACGTCACCGAGACCGACGTCTACGAGGAGGAGCGGGCCGAGATCAAGCGCGAATACGACAAGGATGAGCTCGAGATGGAGCACGAGCGCAGCCCATTCCCCCCATCTCACTACGACAGGTGACGCCGCAGATGCCCGAGCCTGAGCACCTCAACGACCACCACCGGGACACACTCCGGCAGATCTTCCAGCACCCCACGAGCCACAACATCGAGTGGCGGGCCGTGCGGTCGCTGCTCGATAACGTCGGCTCGGTGACTGAGCAGCACGACGGCAAGCTCGCCATCACCGTGGGGTCGCAGACGGAGTTCTTCCACCCGGCGGGGCAGAAGGACGTGGACGTCCAGACCGTCGTCGACCTGCGTCATCTTCTGGGCACCGCCGGATTCGGCCCGGGCTAGCGCGGATCGCCGGCCGGGCCGCGTCACGGCGTTCGGCGAAATGAGCCGGCGTTACGGTGGCACGGACTTATCATCGCTATCGCCCGGCAGTCGGAGGTGGCGATGCGCATCGGAACGATCCTTCTTGTCATCTGGCTGATCATCGGTGCTATCGCCGCTGGTCAGCGGCATGATTACACGTCGCCGCCGTCGAACTGCAACCAGTCGGCCACGATCGTGGTGACGATCCTGGCGGGCCCGCTGAACTACCTCGGGGTCGACCCGAAGATCTCCTGCCACGTGCCGCAGCCCAGCAAGTGAGCCGCTGACCAAACCCGCGCCCTTCCGGCGACGAATTAACGGTGGGGACGGGACCCGTCCGGGCTCCCGGGGCAGACGGACGATCGCGGAAGACGGAGCGGCAGCGGCATGATCGAGCTCGTCATCGTGGGCATCGCGGCCGGGTTTCTGGCGGCTATCTCGCCGTGCGTGCTGCCGGTCCTGCCGGTCGTCCTGGTAGCGGGGGCAGGCCAGCCAGACACTCCGGCTAGCGCTCCGGCTGACGGGCAGACCCTGGGTGCCGAGCAGGACTCGGTTGCACCGGCACGCCGCGGCGGGCTGCGCCGCCCGCTGGCGGTCATCGCGGGCCTGGTGCTGAGCTTCAGCCTGATCATCCTCGTCGGGTCGGAGATCCTCTCGCTGCTGCATCTGCCGCAGGACACGCTGCGCGACGCGGGCATCGCGCTGCTGATCCTGGTTGGGCTCGGCTACCTCATCCCGCCGCTCGGGGCGCTGCTCGAGCGGCCGTTCGCGCGGGTGCGCACCCGCAAGCCCAGCGGCGCGACCAGCGGGTTTGTCCTCGGCCTGGCCCTCGGCGTGCTGTACGTGCCCTGCGCGGGCCCGGTTCTCGCCGCCCTCACCGTCGTCGGCGCAACCCATCGCGTGGGGCTGACCGCGGTCGTGCTCGCCGCCGCGTTCGCCGTCGGGACGGCCGTGCCGCTGCTGGTCATCGCCGTCGCCGGGGGCCAGCTCGCCGGCCGGGTCGCGGCAATCCGCCGGCACGCGACGCAGGCCCGCCGGGTGGGCGGTGTCGTGCTCGTGGCGATCGCGGTGGCCATCGCCGCCAACGCGTTCGCGGGGCTGCAGCGCGACCTGCCCGGCTACTCCACCGCCCTGCAGGGCTCGGCGAAGGTCCGCAAGCAGCTGAACGGGGTCACCGGCGTGAAGGAGACCTCACTGACCCACTGCAACTCCAACGCCACCACGCTGGTGAACTGCGGCCTGGCGCCTAACTTCAAGGGCATCACCGCCTGGCTCAACACCCCAGGCGGCAAGCCGCTGTCGATCCGGGAGCTCCGCGGCAAGGTTGTGCTCGTCGACTTCTGGACCTACTCGTGCATCAACTGCCAGCGGACCCTGCCGCACGTCGAGGCGTGGTACGCCAAGTACGCCAAGGACGGCCTTGTCGTGGTCGGCGTCCACACCCCGGAGTTCGCGTTCGAGCACGTGGTCTCCAACGTGCGGACCGAGGCAGCGGCGTTCGGCGCGCGCTACCCGGTCGCGGTCGACGACAACTACGCCACCTGGGACGCTTACGACAACGAGTACTGGCCGGCCGACTACCTGATCGACGCCAGCGGCCACGTGCGGCACGTGCACTTCGGCGAGGGCGACTACGCGACGACCGAGCAGCTCATCCGCCAGCTGCTGGTCGCGGCCCATCCCGGGCGCTCGCTGCCGCCCGCGACGGACGTCCCGGACAAGACGCCGACCACCGAGCTGAGCCCGGAAACCTACGTCGGGTATGAGCGGCTGCAGTACCTGGTCCCGAGCAACACGGTGGTCCAGAACAGGCCGGCCGCCTACCACTTCCCGGCCTCGCTCCCGCTCGGCGGCATGGGCCTGTCGGGGACCTGGACCGAGCACGCGCAGGAAGCGACCGCGGGCAGCGATGCCCGGCTCGAGCTCGGCTTCCTTGCCCAGGACGTCTACCTGGTCCTGGGCGGCAGCGGGACCATCAACGTCTCGATCAACGGGCACCATACGAAGACCATCGACGTCAGCGGGGTTCCCCGGCTGTACACGCTGTACCAGGCCGCCTCCGCCAACACGGCGAACCTCCAGCTGCAGGTCTCGCCGGGGGTCCAGGCCTACGACTTCACGTTCGGCTGACCCGGGCTTCACCACGTATCGCTTCCCGCGTGGCGGCGGGTTACCGTGGCCAGGTGACCCAGCCAGCTACGGGTGGGGGCCTGTTCCTCACGGACCTCCCCATGGCCGAGAGCCGGACCGCTGCCTACGCGATGCTCCGCGACGCCGGTCCGGTTATCCGCAGCCCGCGCGGGTGGTACATGCTCGTTTCGAGCGAGGCGGCGGAGTTCGCGCTAAAGCATCCCGGGCTGTTCTCGTCCAAGCGGGCGTTCGACATGGCCGGTAGCCCGCTGGCCATGGTGCCGATCGCCTTCGACCCGCCCGAGCACACCCGCTACCGGCGGGTCCTGCAGCCGTTCTTCAGCCCGCGCGGCATCGCGTCCTGGCTGCCGATGGTGCGCTCCCTGGCGGGCGAGCTGATCGACGGCTTCGCCGCCAGCGGCGAGTGCGACCTGGTCGCGGATCTGGCGGTGCCGCTGCCTGCGCAGGTGTTCCTCACCCTGTTCGGCCTGCCGCTCGAGGACCGGGACCGGCTGAACGCCTGGAAGGACGCGCTGGTCAACAACTTCGCCGTGCCGGGCGGGGAGCCGCCTCGGGAGCGGGCCATGAGGATGGGCGCGGAACTCTACGGCTACCTCGTCGGCCACATCGCGAAGCGGCGGCAGGACGGTGGCACCGGTGACCTGCTCGGCCAGCTCCTCGCCGACACCAGCACGGAACGGCTCAGTGACGACGAGCTGCTCGGCCTGTCGTTTCTGTTCGTGCTTGCCGGCCTGGAAACCGTGACCTCCTCGCTGAGCACCGCATTCGCGGCGCTCGCCGCTCACCCCGCGCTGCGGCGGCAGCTGGTCGCCGACCCGGCCGTGATACCGGCCGCGGTCGAGGAACTGGTGCGCTACGACGGGCCCGTGGTGTTCGTGCCCCGGATCGCCACCCAGGACGTCGACGTGGCGGGCCAGACCATCCCGGCAGGGTCGTACGTCATGATCATGATTGGCGCCGCGGGCCGGGACCCGGCCGAGCACCCGGATCCGGACACGATCGACTTCCGGCGCCAGGAACTCAGTTTCGCGTTCGGCGGCGGGCCGCATCGCTGTCTCGGCTCGCACCTGGCCCGGATGGAGATGCGGGTCGCGCTCGAGGAATGGCACCGCCGGATCCCCGAGTACGCGCTCGCCCCGGGCGCGGCGCCGCGGGTCCGCTGGCCGGCGGGCGTGGTCGGCTTCGACAGCCTCCCGCTGATCTTCCCGCCCGGCGGCGCTGGCGCCCGATGAGGGTGCCCCGAGCGGATGGTGATCCAGCATCTGATCGAGCGGACCGAGGCGGAGATCCGCTGGCACACCGAACTCGCCGCCCGCGTGGAGAAGATCGCTGCCGACTTTGCCAAGGGCATCGGCAGCCCGCAGCAGCTGACCAGCCCCCACTCGGAGACGCACCGCGATGAGTACTCCCGCCCCGGCCTCGCCACCAGGAAAGGCCTCTCCGGAGCCGTCCCCCGATCGCGCCACGGCCGCAGCCCCGGCGTCAGCCCCGGACGGGAACGGCTGGCGTGCCGTCTCGATCGTGCTCGTCGGCGCGTTCATGGCGCTGCTGGACACCACCATTGTCAACGTCGCGCTGCCGAGCATCCGGACGGGCCTGCACGCGTCATCGGCGAGCCTCGAATGGATCGTCTCCGGTTATGCGCTTGCCTACGGCCTCGCTCTGGTGCCTGGCGGCCGGGCGGGTGACCGGTTCGGGCACAAGAGGCTGTTCCTCCTCGGGCTCACGATCTTCACCCTCGCCAGCGTCGCCTGCGGCCTCTCGCACAGCCAGGTTCAGATCGTCGTGGCCCGGATCGTGCAAGGCCTGGGTGCCGGCCTCTTCTTCCCCTCGATCAGCGCGACGATCCAGCACTCGTTCACCGGCCCGGCCCGGTCCAAGGCGTTCGGCGTGCTCGGGGCCGTCATCGGCGTCTCCACCGCGATCGGCCCGCTGCTCGGCGGCCTGATCATCGCCGGGGTCGGTGCCCACAATGGCTGGCGCTGGGTGTTCCTGGTCAACCTGTTCATCGGCGCGGTAGCCATCCCGATGGCTGCCTGGCGGCTGCCGAAGGCAGTCAGTCATGTCAGGCGCGGCTTTGACCCGGTCGGGCTCGGCCTGCTTACCGGCGGCCTGCTCCTGCTCCTGATCCCGCTGGTCGAGGGCGAGCAGGACGGGTGGCCTGCCTGGACCTGGATCTGCTTCGGTGGCTGCGTCGTGGTATTCGCGCTGCTGGCCGCGTGGGAACTGCGCGCCGATAAGCGCGGCGGCGACCCGCTGCTCAAGCCGGGACTGTTGCGGCAGACCTCGTTCTCGGCCGGCGCGGTGTTCGCGGTCGCGTTCTTCGGCGGTTTCAGCAGCATCTTCTTCACGCTGTCGATTCTGTGGCAGGAAGGCCTCGCCCACTCCGCGCTCATCACCGGCGTGGTTATCGCGCCGTACTCGGTTGGCACTCTGCTGGCCGCGGCGAACAGCGACAAGCTGTCGGCCCGGCTTGGCCGGCTCGTCCTCGTGCTCGGCTGCTCGCTGGTGATCATCGGCCTCGGGCTCGTAGTGCTCGTCATCCACCTGACCGCTCCCGCCGTGAACGGCTGGGACCTCGTCGGCCCGCTGCTGCTGGCCGGCCTCGGCACCGGCATGACGATCGCGCCGAACCAGGACTTCGTGCTGGCCACGGTGCCCCGCGCGGAGGCGGGCACGGCGGCCGGGATCCTCAGCACCTCGCAGCGCGTCGGCACGGCGGTCGGCATCGGGATCATCGGCACCGTGCTGTTCGGCAGCCTGAAATTCGCGGCGGGGCCGCACATGGTTGCCAGCGCGTTCGCGCACAGCGCTCAGCTCGCCCTGCTCGCCAACCTCGGGTTCATGGTCGTCGCGCTGATCCTGGTGCTGGCGCTGCCGCGGCAGATACCCCAGCACGCCGTGCGCTAGCGCGCGCCTGATCGGCTACGACGGAGGATTCTCAGTCGTATTGGCTGACAATCCTCCTTGCTGAGCGCTCATGCACCAGCGCGGTGCGCATCTGAGGGTTGCTGCCTTGGGCGGCGGCCTCGGCCCGTAGCCTCAGACGGGTGAACGGGGCGAACGGCGAGGTGCTCGTGGTTGTCGGCATCGGCGACGACGGCTGGCCGGGGCTGACCGGTGAGGCACAGGCCGCGCTGCGAGATGCCAAAGTGATCGTCGGGGGCGCCCGCCAGCTGGCGCTGCTGCCCGATCTGGACGGACGCCGGATCCCGCTCCCGTCGCCGTTGCTCCCGCAGCTCGATGAGCTCGTCGCCGCCCATCCCGGGCTGTGCCTGCTGGCCAGCGGGGACCCGATGCTGCACGGCATCGGCGCGACCCTCGCCCGCCGCCTCGGGCCAGGCCGGATCCGGGTGCTGCCTGCGGTGTCCAGCGTGGCGCTGGCCTGTGCGCGGCTCGGCTGGGCCGAGCACGAGACCGACGTGGTCTCGGTGGTGTCACGGCCGCCGGAAGCGGTCCTGCCCGCGGTGCAGCCCGGCGCAAGGCTGCTCGTGCTGTGCCGGGACGGCGCGACCCCCACGGCGCTGGCCGCGCTGCTCGCCGGCCGCGGCTGGTCCGCCACCGGGATCACCGTGCTCGAGCATCTCGGCGGCCCGCAGGAACGCGCCCGCGGCCCCTTCCCGGCGGGCGCCCCCGATCCGGGGCCGTTCGCCGACCTGTGCGTCGCCGCCCTGGCCTGCGAGCCCGACGCCCCAGAAAGCGTGCTGCCCCGGGTGCCGGGGCTGCCGGACGCCGCGTACGAAACCGACGGGCAGCTCACCCGCCGCGAGGTCAGGGTGCTCGCGCTGGCCGCGCTCGCGCCGGGCCCCGGGCAGCTGCTCTGGGACGTCGGCGCGGGCAGCGGCAGCATCGGCATCGAGTGGATGCGCACCGATCACCGTTGTCGCGCCGTGGCCATCGAGTCTCGCCCGGACCGTGCCGACCGCCTGGAACGTAACGCGACCCGGCTCGGTGTGGCGGACCTGGAGGTGATCAGGGGAGTGGCTCCCGGCGCGCTGGCCGGCCTGTCCGAGCCCGACGCGGTGTTCATCGGCGGCGGCGTCACGGCGCAGGGCGTGGTCGAGTCGTGCTGGACGGCGCTGCGGCGCGGCGGCCGGCTCGTCGCGCACGCTGTCACGGTGGAGTCCGAGGCGGTGCTGCAGCAGTGGCAGCGCACCGTAGGAGGGGAGATGGTGAAGCTGGCCGTCAGCTATCAGGCGCCGCTCGGCGGGTTCACCGCCTGGCGGCCCGCGCTGCCGATCACCCAGTGGCAGGTGATCAAGCCGTGATGCGTCCCCGCTCGCATCCCCGCCCCCACCCCCAGCCCCGCCTCCACCTTCGGAGTTACCAATGACCGTGTCGTTCGTCGGTGCCGGGCCCGGTGCGCCGGACCTGCTGACCGTCCGCGCCCAGCGGCTGCTGGCCGAGGCGCCCGTCGTGCTGTACGCGGGCAGCCTGGTCCCGCCGGAAGTCCTGGCCGGGACCAGCGCGGGCGCCCGGTTGGTCAACACCGCCGACCTGGACCTCGACGCGATCACCGCCGAGCTGGTCTCGGCCCACGACGCCGGGCACGACGTGGTGCGGCTGCACAGCGGCGACCCGTCGATCTTCAGCGCGGTCGCCGAGCAGGCCCGGCGGCTCGACGCGGCGGGCGTGCCGTGGCAGGTGGTCCCCGGCGTGCCCGCGTTCGCCGCCGCGGCAGCCGCGCTGCGGCAGGAGCTCACGCTGCCCGGAGTCGGCCAGACCGTGGTGCTGACCAGGACCGCGGCGCGGGCGACCCCGATGCCCGACGGCGAGGACCTGGCCAGCCTCGCCACCACCGGCTGCACCCTAGTGCTGCACCTCGCCGTGCAGCACGCCGACAAGGTCGCCGCCGAACTCCTGCCGCACTACGGCCCGGACTGCCCGGCCGCGGTGGTGGCGCGGGCGACCTGGCCGGACGAGGTCGTGCTGCGCTGCCCGCTCGGTGAGCTCGCGGAGCGGGTGGCGGCGGCGGGCATCCGCCGCACGGCGATCATCGTGGTCGGCAAGGTGCTCGCGCACGGCGGCTTCATCGATAGCCACCTCTACTCGGCCGCGCGCGACCGCACGGCCGTCGGCACTCGCCCGTTCCCGCCCGCCCCGCCCGCCCGCGACCAGACGGCCGACAGCACCAGGGAGGCTTGACAGTCATGAGGCGGCTGCTGATCATCGGCATCGGCGCGGGCGATCCCGAGCAGGTCACCGTGCAGGCGATCAAGGCACTCAACCGGGCCGAGGTCTTCTTCGTGGTCGACAAGGGCGACGTCAAGAAGGACCTCATGATGGCGCGGCAGGAGATCTGCGAGCGCTACATCGAGAACCGCTCGTACCGGATCGTCGGCATCCCGGAGCCGGAACGCGACCGGACCACGCCCGCCTACCGGCAGGCGGTCGAGCAGTGGCGCGGGGAACGCGCCGGGATCTGGACCCGGGTAATTGAGGACGAGCTGCCCGACGGCGGCTGCGGGGCGCTGCTGGTCTGGGGCGACCCGGCGCTGTACGACAGCACCCTGGCGATCGTCGAGCAGGTCATCGCCGCCTCGGCGTTCGAGATCGAGTATGAGGTCGTCCCGGGCATCAGCAGCGTCCAGGCGCTGGCCGCAAGCCACCGGGTGAGCCTGACCCAGGTTGGCAGGCCGCTGCACATCACCACCGGCCGCAAGCTGGCCGACGAGGGCATGCCGGACGGCTGCGACGACGTGGTCGTGATGCTCGACGCATCCTGCTCGTTCACCCGCGTCGATCCGGCCACCGAGATCTTCTGGGGCGCCTACCTCGGGACCCGAGACGAGATCCTGATGTCCGGGACTGTGGGCGAGGTCGGCGACCACATCCAGGCCATGCGGAGCGAAGCGCGGGCGCGCAAGGGCTGGATCATGGACACCTACCTGCTCCGCCGCCCCGCGACCTGATCATTAACTGACTACGCACCGCGCGTCGCGGCCGACACCGGCGAATGTCAGCGGGGCAGCAGGTCCTCCGGGCGGGTGACCGGGAAGCCGTAGGCGTCGGTGACCACGCCGCCGGCACGGCTGGCGAGGGCAAGGGCCGCACCGCCCACGGTCTCGCAGTCCTCCTGCCCCGCGTCCAGGACCGGCACGGAGGTGTGCAGCTCCCAATGGCACGGTTTCTGGCGGCGCAGTTCCCCTACGGCTGGCGGGGGTGGCTGCAACCTCATGTCGGCGATCCAGGGCGGGAAGTACATGGTGAGAAACAGCACGCTCCCTTCGACGGGCCGGAGCGCGTAGGCGCCGCGCAGCTCCATCGGCCCGGCTTCCAGGACATGGCCCGCGAACGGGCTCAGCACCTCGATAACGTCCTCCACCGGCAGCGGCTGCCCGCTGTACACCGAGGCATCGAGCGTCAGGTCCATCGCCGGCCGGGGGTCATGGATGGTTCCGCCCAGCCGGGTGGCCAGGCCCCGGATCAGCCTGCCCGCGTCCTCCCACTTGTCATCGTCCGAGCGCCGCTCGGCCTTGCCCTGCATGGCGATGCCCGCGTAGTAGGCCACCGCCATGCCAACGGGCAGGCCGGCCTTCGTGGCTATCTCCGGGGTGATCTCCACCGGTCCATGCAGCAGTACGCCGTTGCCGAACACGAACCGGTCGCCGTGCACCTGCATGCCGGGGTCGTAGCTGTTGACCGCTTCAGCCATCTCGGCCGGCTCTACCGCGAACAGCACGGCCGGCCTGCTGGCCAGCCGCTTGGCCGTGTTGTCGAACAGTCCCATCGGGCGTACTCCACAGACGCCGCACCGCGCCGCGGGCCCGACGCGGTCCAAAAGATACCCCAAATGGACCGGGACGTCCGGCTCAGCCGCGGTCGTGGAGGGTCACCTGGTAGCCGTCGGGGTCGGCGAACGTGAACGTGCGGCCGAACGGCCCGTCAACGGGCGCTGAGACGATCGTGGTGCCGGCGGCGGCGAGGGCGTCGTGGATGCCCTGAGCGTCGGGGGCGTGCAGCCACAGCGCCATTCCCTGGCCCGGCTGCGCGATCGCGTCCAGATCGGTGCCCGCGACGACGTCGCGGACGGCGAACGCGATCGGCTTGGTGTCGAACACGACGGCGTGCGGCGGTCCCGCGTCGGAGCGCTTCAGTCCCAGGTACCGCTCGTAGAAAGCGGCGGAACGCTCCAGGTCGCGAACCTGCAGTGAAACGAAGTCGGGTCCGGTGACGGCCATGATTCCTGCCTCCTCGTTGGATGTCAGTCTTCTGACACACCGCAATGTATGTCAGACTACTGACATGAGTCAAGGTGAGCCCGGAGTCGTGCTGGACACGTCGCTGGGGTACATGCTGAAGGCGACCGCGAGCGCCCTGCACTCTGCCATGGAGGCCGTGCTGCGGCCGCTCGGCATGACGATCACCCACTACGCCTGCCTGGAGCTGCTCGCCCAGCGGCCGGGCCTGTCCAACTCCGAGCTTGCCCGCGGCGCCTTCGTCACCCGGCAGTCGATGAACGTGCTCCTGCAGGCCCTCGAACGCCAGGGACTCGTCGTCCGCCCAGCACAGGCACCCGTCGGCCGGGTCCTGCCGACCGAGCTGACCGCCCGCGGGCGCCGCCAGCTCGAGGTGGCCAGTGCGGCGGTTCGCCGCGTCGAGCAAGACATGCTGGCCAATCTGGATACCCGCGAGCAAGATCAGATGCGGCGCATGCTCACCGCGTGTATCGCCTCACTGACCCAACCGCGCGCATCGGCGACATGACCCCTCCGGACCGACCGCTGGATCAGGGCACCTGGCGCAGGCGGCAAGCGCGTGGACGAATCATCTGCAGACGCCGCACGTCGGATATTCGGCAAAGGAGCGAGGATCGTGGGCATATCTGGTTCTGGCGTGGCGGAGTCTGCCGCTTCTTCGTTGCTGCCTGGCTTTGAGTACGGACAGATGGAAGTACAGGGCGTCACGATTAACCACGCGGTCGCGGGGTCGGGGCCGCCGCTGCTGCTCGTGCACGGCTATCCGGAGAACCACCTCATGTGGCGCCGCGTCGCTCCGGCGCTGGCGCCCGACGTGGTGAGCGCCGCCCTGAGCGACTTCTTCAGCTAACCGCAGCCGTCGTTCCGCCCGATCGATGGCGTGTGTCACATTGGCAGGCCCGGCGGTGCTTAGCAGGTGAGGGGATGACAACACCCCCTCCCGTCCACCGGCTGGCGGCGCTGGCATCACCCTGCAGTGGGACTCGCGAATCAATCCTCAGGATGACGCGATGTATCGCGTTTATCCGGGAGAATGGGTTCGCTAGCCGGCCCGGCTGGCTGCGCGACTACTGATGAGGGGACGTCATCAACATGATCGAGGCAGAAGGCCTCAGCAAGCGGTACGGGGACACGCTGGCAGTCGACAATCTGACGTTCAGCGTGGCACCGGGCAAGATCACCGGTTTTCTCGGCCCGAACGGCGCTGGGAAGACCACGACCATGCGCATGATCCTGGGCCTGGACCGGCCGACGGCTGGCCGGGTCACCGTCGACGGGAAACCATTTGACCAGGCCGACCAGCCTATGCGGCGGGTCGGCGCGCTGCTGGACGCGAAGGCTGTGCACGGCGGACGGAGCGCCTACAACCACCTGCTCTGCCTGGCCGAGTCCAACAACCTGCCCCGGCGACGGGTCGATGAGGTGCTCGCCCTGGTCGGGCTGGCCGAGGTGGCCCGCAAGCGGTCCAAGGGTTTCTCGCTCGGCATGGGACAGCGCCTGGGGATCGCTGCCGCGCTCCTCGGTGACCCGCAGATTCTCATGTTCGACGAGCCGGTCAACGGGCTGGACCCCGAAGGCATCCTGTGGATCCGCAACCTCATGAAGGCGCTGGCCGCCGAGGGCCGGACCATCTTCGTTTCCAGCCACCTGATGTCGGAGATGGAGAACACC
This sequence comes from uncultured Actinomycetota bacterium, assembly GCA_963778075.1. Taxonomy (GTDB): domain Bacteria; phylum Actinomycetota; class Actinomycetes; order Streptosporangiales; family Streptosporangiaceae; genus JASHPR01. The sequence continues at coordinate 39,899 of CAVZTJ010000007.1, forward strand.
GCCGATCACCTGCTGGTGATCGGCCGGGGGAGGCTCATCGCGGACTGCACGATCGAGGAATTCATCGCCGCCAACTCCCAGCAGACGGTCCGGGTTCGCACGCCGCAGCCGGATCTGATGGCGAAGCTGGTCACGGCGGCCGGAGCCGGGGTTCGTGAGGGTGGCGACGGGTCGATCGTCATCAGCGGGCTAGATCCGGACCAGGTTGGGGACCTCGCTTACGACAATCAGGTCCGGCTGCACGAACTGTCGCCGGTGCACGCGTCTCTGGAGCAGGCATTCATGGAGCTGACCGCAGGCAGCGTGCAATTCCACGCTGGCGTGCCCGAGCAGCCGGCGCTGGCTGGAGAGGTGGCCTGAGATGGCATCAACAATCACGGGGCCCGCGGCTGGCGTCGCGCTCGATCTGCCCCGCTCGGCAGGCCGGGTCACGTTCACCGGCGCGCTGCGCTCAGAGTTCACCAAGATCCGTTCGGTGCGGTCGACGTACTGGGCGCTGCTCGCGATGTTTGTCGTGGTCGTCGGGTTCGGGGCGCTGGCGAGCGCAGGCGCCGCGCACGGGCCGCATGGGCCGGACTTCGACCCGGCCCGCCAGAGCCTGGCCGGGCTGTACATCGGGCAGCTGATCATCGGGGTGCTCGGTGTGCTGGTGATCAGCTCCGAATACTCCACCGGCATGATCCGTACCACGCTGACGACCAACCCGCATCGCGGCGTGATGATCGCGGCCAAGGGCGTCGTGTTCACCGTCGTGGCACTCGTCACCAGCCTGGTCACCGCTTTCGCGGCGTTCTTCCTCGGCCAGGCGCTGATGACCTCCGACCACATCAGCACCACGATCGGGAGCCCGAACGTGCTGCGCGCCGTCATCGGCGGGGCGCTGTTCCTGACCGCTTGCGGTGTGCTGTCGTTCGGTCTGGGCCTGCTTCTCCGGCACAGCGCGGGCGGCATCGGTGCGATGGTCGGACTGCTCTTCGTGGTGACGATTCTGGTCAACTTCCTGCCGCAGTCATGGCAGAACCACGTCGACAAGTGGATCCCGGCCCTGGCCGGCGGGCAGGTGTGGATGGCCAGGGCGCAGCCTTCGGGAAACACGACGATGTACGGCCCGTGGCCCAGCTTCGCCATCCTGTGCGGGTACGCTGCCCTGGCGGTGGCCGCCGGGGTGATCTTCTTCCGGAAGCGAGACGCGTAACCGCGGCAATGAGCTGGCCCCGGCCGGAATGCGGTTCCCCCGGCCGGCCGGGGCCTCGGCCACGCTTCAGCTGCTAAACAGCCATCGGCTAGCGGAATTGCAGACGCACCTCGAGGGCGTCGCGAAGGCCATCGCCGATCAAGTTGAAGGCGATAACAGTTATGACGATGATGAGACCGGCCGGGTAAATCTGCCACCAGTATCCATCGTAGAGATAGTTCATACCATTCGTCAGCATCCCGCCCCAGGTTGCGGCGGGAGGCGGAAGCCCGAAACCAAGGAAGCTCAAGGTCGCGAGGATCAAAATTGCGTCCGCCACCTGGAATGTTGCGTTCACCACGATAGTCGAGATCGTGTTAGGCACAATGTGCCGGATGATGACCCGGCCCGAGGAACCGCCCATAACCCGGACGGCGTCGACATACTCTCTGACCCGCAGCGACAAGGTCTCGCCACGGATCAGCCGGGCCGGCCCGACCCATGACAGTGCAGACACGACGATGATGAGCAAAATGACGGTCGGCCGGAACACGCTGGCGAGGTAAATGAATATGAACAACGCCGGGATCGCCAGCACGATGTCCACGACGCGCATCAGGATGGCGTCGGTGACACCACCCCAAAAACCGCTGATGGCACCCCATATGACGCCGAACGATGTGCTGATGACCGCGACAGCGAGACCGATTTCTATGGAGCTCTGGCCCGCGACCATGAGCCGGCCCAGGACGTCAAATCCCACGTAGTCCGTCCCGAGAAGATGCCGTGCTGAAGGCGCCTCGTTCAGGATCGCGGGGTTGGGCGATGTCTGATTGGTGTGATAGAGCAACGGCCCGATGAAACAAAACGCGGTAACCAGCAGCACTACTGCCACGCCCGCCAGCGCTATCTTGTTCTCATAGAGGGTGCGTACCAGGACGACCGTCGGCCGTGCGGCGGGACCCCGGCTGTCTCCGATGTCTGCTGCTGAGCCCGCATTATCGAGAGCACCTGGAATCACATTAGTCATATCGCACCCGAGGGTCGAGGACAGCGTACATGACATCGGCAAAGAGATTGCCCAGCACGGTAACGAGGCCAACAAGAATGGTGATGCCGAGCTCCACTGGGTAGTCCGATGTGGTGGCGGCGGTATAAAAACTGAGCCCAACGCCCTGGATGTTGAAGACGAACTCAATGACCACGCCGGCGGTAAGGACCCCCGGCAACGACAAGCCAACCATGGTTGTCACCGGCACCAATGAGTTCCGGAGGAGATGCTTTCTGAGTATGCGGAAGCGCGGTGCTCCCTTGGCCCGCGCCGTCCGGATGTAGTCCTGGGCGAGCGTCTCGATGGCCGCCGAGCGCATATAGCGGCTGAACAAGGCGCAGTTCACGAGCGTCAGGGCCAGTATGGGCAGCACCAGGCCGGCCGGGTTGGTGAGCATGGCGCCCAGCGTGGTCCCCTGCGACCCTTCGGCCGGCAGCAGCCGCCATGTTACTGCGAACGCCGAGATCAGCAGCAGGGCGAGCCAGTAGCTAGGCATGGAATAGAAAACGAAGGCCACAACGGTGGTGGCGTGATCGACCAGCTTATTCCGGCGGACCGCTTGCCAGACTCCCAGCGGCACTGAGATCAGTATGGACAGCACCAGCGCGACCCCCACGATGAAAGCGTCCTTGGGGAGCTCGGCGGCGATAATCTGGCGTACCGGCTCGTTCAGCTTGTACGAGTAACCCAGGTTGCCGCGCAGGAGCTGGCCGAGATAATGAAGGTACTGCACAAATATCGGATGGTTAAGCCCGTACTGCGCGATGAAGGTGCTGACCTGCTGCCTCGTAGCCCTGGGCCCAATAATTGCCCTCGCCAGCTCGGGACCGGACGCAATCAGGTTCTGCAGGATGAACGCGATCAGGGTGACGCCCAGGACCACGATCAGTGCCTGCAGCAAGCGCCGGACCATGAAGCTAACCACAAGACCTACCTCCCGGCGGGAGCCGAAGCCGCTCTGGTCCGCGCCTTGGCTGATGCGCGGCGGCGCATCGCTGGCGTCGCTGAGGTAGTCGACTCGCGCACGACCAGGCTGGTCTCCAGCAGCAGTGTCTGGGGGGGAGAGTTGTCGCCCGCCAGCCTTGCCAGCAATCGCCTGGCCGCGGTCGCGCCGATGTCGTAAGCGGGCTGGGCAACAACAGTGACCCGCGGCCGGACGATGCGTGTCCAGTCGAGATCATCAAAGCCGAGCACTGTGCACTCGTCCGGGAAGCGGAGCCCGGAGTCCTGCACTGCTTCGAAGGCGCAGAGAGTCAGCATGCCGTCGACCGCGAGGATCGCGGTCGGGGGATCGGGCTGGGTGAGCAGTCCCGCAACTGCCGCTTCCGCCCGGTCCGCGTATCGCGCCGCCGACGACGCGCTCGCGATCAGCCGCGTCTCAACCGGCAGCCCCGCCGACCGCAGGGCGCTCAGGTAACCCACCGCCCGGGAAAGCGGAGTCTGTGCATGCACAGGGTCAGTGGCGACGGCATCAAGCTGCGCGATCGGGTCGCCCTCGGCCAGTCCCGCGGTCAGCAGCCCAATCCACTCGTGGCCCCTCTCGATCAGGTGGTTGACTGCATCCCGCGCAGCGCCCACGTTGTCGATGAGCACCGCGTCGGCCGCCAGGCCCCGAACCGAACGGTCAATCTGCACGATCGGGAGCCCGCTCGCCAGGACGGCTTCGAGATGCCGGACCTTGTCCAGCTCGGTCGGGGCGAGGAGGAGGCCGTCGACCCGCCGCTGCAGCATCGTCTCCACAGCGCGGCGCTCGAGTCGCGGATCCTCCTCGCTGTTGGTGATGATCACGTCGTAGCCCTGGGCCCGGGCGATGTCGGTGAACCCCCGCATGGTCTGGCCAAAGAACGCGTCCGCCATATCCGCGCTCACGAAGCCGAGCGTCAGCGTGCGGCCGGTGACCATGCCCTGAGCCAGACGGTTCGCCTGGTAGCCGAGAGCGTTGGCGTGCTTCCGGACGACCGACCGTGTTTCATCGCTCACCCGGCCGTAGCCCCCCAGCGCCCTGGCAGCGGTAGCACGCGAGACGCCGGCCGCCGCCGCGACGTCTTCGATCGTCGGCCGCCCCGGGGTCGGCTGAGAGTGCGCTCTCACGGTTGCACGGTACACCCGTCCGATCAGATGGCGCTAGACGTGGTTTGTTGCAGATTGGACTCCGCCGTGGGCGCGGCGCCAGCCACACATCAGCCAGCGGGCGGAGCTGCTGACCTGCGTAAACATCGACGATGTACCCCCGGCGGCTCTTGACCGGCTAGGTAACGATTAGTGATGTTCACCCGGCAACCCTTGACTTCATGTGCGCTCATGGGTATCTAATCTGGTTTCAACATGCGAAAGCGCTCTCACACGAGGGTCTGGCAGACTGGAGGGCACGATGCCGCGACGGTTTGGTGTCAGGGCGAAGCTCGGAGTGCTTGTTGTGGTGGTGGCTTCGCTGATCGCAGCGTGCTCGAACTCCTCATCGCCGAGCTCAACCAGCAGCTCAGGGGCCGCGCAGAGCGGGGGCAACGTGACGGTTGCCTACCTGCCCGGCACCCAGCCGGTAGACATCTTCCCAATGTTCCCGCCCGCCGACGACACCACGCAGGAGATCTTCTGGTTCGTCGAGCAGATGTGGCGCCCGCTGTACTGGTTCGGCAACACCAGTGGCGGCATGACGTTCAATCAGTCGCTGAGCCTGGCAGATCCGCCGGTGTTCTCGAACGGCAACAAGACCGTCACCATCAAGATGAAGAACTGGAAGTGGTCCGACGGCCAGCCGATCACGACCAGGGACGTCGAGTTCTGGATCAACATGCTCAAGGCGAACAAGTCGAGCTACGCGAACTACGTCCCCGGCTACCTGCCGGACAACATCGCCAGCGTGTCGTACACCTCGTCCACGACGTTCAGCATCACCTTCAAGCAGGCGTACAGCAGCAACTGGCTGCTCTACAACCAGCTCTGCCTGCTCTTCCCGATGCCGCAGCACGCCTGGGACAAGACCTCGGCCACCGGCAAGATCGGTAACTACGACCAGACCACGGCTGGCGCCAAGGCGGTCTTCGCTTACCTCAACGGCCAGGCGGGCAAGCTGTCCACCTACAACTCGGACCCGCTGTGGCAGGTCGTCGACGGCCCGTTCCACCTGAAGAGCTACGCCCCGAACAGCCAGGTCGTCCTGGCCGCGAACAAGCATTACTCGGGACCGGACAAGCCGAAGCTCTCGACGGTGACGTTCCTCAACTTCACCAGCGACACGTCCGAGTACAACGAGCTGCTGAGCGGCAACATCGACTACGGCTACATACCGTTCAACGACCTGTCCTCAAAGTCCCGGGTGGCGGGCAACGGGTATTCGATCGTGCCGTGGACGCAGGCAGGAATGAACTACGCCACCTTCAACTACACGAACCCGACGACTGGCCCGCTGTTCTCGCAGCTTTACATCCGGGAGGCTGTCCAGGAGGTAACCGACCAGAACACTATGGTCAAGGCCGCGCTTGGCGGTGCCGGAGTTCCTACCTATGGCGCCGTCCCGGATTACACGCCGCAGCCGGAGATCAACGGCACTCCGCTTGCCGACAAGAGCGCAAACCAGCCTGCCTATCCGTTCAGCGTCAGCTCGGCCATCAGTCTGCTGAAGTCTCATGGGTGGAGCGTGACGCCGGGGGGCACGGACAAATGCGTAAAGCCAGGTACGGGGTCGACCGAGTGCGGCGCCGGGATCAAGCTTGACCAGCCGTTCTCATTCAACTTCGAGTACCCGACGGGTGTTGTTCAGGAGTCGGTTGAGGCCCAGCTCCTGCAGGGCGATGCGAAGAAGGCCGGTATCACGATCTCGCTGAGCCCGGTTCCTGACTCGGTCGCCTTCTCCAGGACGGTCTGCACGAAGGGCCAGTCATGCCCGTGGCAGTCCGTCTATGCCTACTTGGGTGGCTGGCAGTATGGCGTTCCGATCAACTACCCGATCGGCAATGTCATCTTCGAGTGCGGCGGGCCGTACATCGGCGGCTACTGCTCCCCGACCCTGGACAACCTCATGGTCAGCGCCGAGAAGTCCGAGAGCATCTCGGCCCTGTACTCCTACGAGAAGTTCCTGAACACCAACAACCCGGTCTGGTGGCTGCCGCTGCAGCCGTATCAGTTCTCGGCCATCAAGAACAACCTGAAGGGAACGACGGGGCAGAACGTCGGCTTCTGGGTTACGCCGGAGTACTGGTACCTGACCAAGTAGAGGTATGGACCGGAGGGCCTGTCCGCTGGTCCTCCGGTCCTTAGGCTGCACGTGACAGATTCGCATCGCCAAAGCGCGTCCGACCGACGACAGGAGTAAAAGCGTGGCCCTTGCAAGTCTCCCCGAGGACCTGGCCGCAACCATCGAGGTGGCGCTGGCGGAACGCAATCGCGTCGCAGCGGTAGTCAGCGAGGCGGTCGGCGACGGCCTGAGCGACCTCTGGTTCGTCGGGGCAGGTGGGTCGCATTTTACGAGTTCGCCGGTCGGCGCCCTCATGGACGCCAAGGGCACGTCGGTGCCCACCTTCCGGGTGAACTCCAACGAGTTCGTCTATGACACGCCCGCCCGGCTGGGGCCCGGGTCGCTGGTCGTCGTCACGTCGCACAATGGCACGACTCCCGAAACAATCCAGGCAATTGAGACCGCCCGCTCGAACGGCGTCCGGGCGGTGCTCGCGATATCCAGGGATCCGGAGAGCCCGCTCGCGGCAAAGGCTGACGAGGCCTTCATCTATGGCAGCAAGCACGTCGTAAGCGAGCCCACGCAGATATTCCTCGCCCAGATCGGGCACTCGGTCCTGGCAGCCACCGGCGACCAGACACCGGCCGAACGCGACGAAGCGCTCGATGCGTATGCTGGCCTGAACGAAGCTATCGTCAGCGCGGTCGCCGAGTCGGACGACAACTTCGCCGCCCTGGCTGCCGCGCTCGCCGCTCAGCCGATCATTTACGTTCTTGGCGCTGGGCCGAGTGAGGATATCGCGCGCACTCTGTCCATGTGCTATCTGCAGGAAATGCAGTGGATTCACTCGGCCGCTTATAACGCCGGGGATTTCTTCCATGGCGCCTTTGAGATCGTCACCGAGCAGACCCCGGTCATCTTGTACCTTGGCGAAGACAGGTCACGCCCCATAGCCGAGCGGACGCGGGCGTTCATCCAGAAGTACACGCGTCAGGCTTGGCTGGTCGATCTGCAGGATCTGGCCTTGCCCGGTATCCCGAAGGGTTACCGGGCCGAGGTAGGAGAGCTCGTGCTGGGGGCGCTTACCTCGCGCATCGCCCAGCACTTCGAGGCCACCACAGGACACAGCTTGACCGAGAGGCGATACATGTTCAAAGTTCAGTACTGATGTCTCTTGTCTGCGCGGGCGACAATGTGGTGGATGTCTACCAGGGGACCGGCAAGGCGTATCCGGGTGGGAACGCTCTCAACGTGTCCGTCGCGGCACGCCGCTCCGGCCTGACGTCGGCTTACCTTGGCGCCGTCGGCGACGACGAAGCGGGCCGCCGGCTGATCGCCGCGCTCACCGCCGAGGCGGTAGACACCGACAGGCTGCGGGTGCTGCCAGGGAGCACCGCCTGGTGCGGGGTTCAGGTGGTAGACGGAGACCGGGAGTTTCTCGACGCGGACCTTGGCGTCTCGATGTTCGACCTGTCAGCCGACGACCTTGCCTACGTCGTCGGCTTCGACGCCCTTCACACCGGCGACAATTCCGGCTTCGAGGCACAGCTTGCCGATATCGCAGCAGCGACGAAGGTGTCGTTCGACTTCGGCAGCCGGCCATGGAGCTACGTGGACGAGCTGATCGGCCACGTCTGGTGTGCATGCTTTTCCGGGGGTCACCTGACGCCGGAGGCAGCGATCGCGCTCGCCGACCAGGCGACGGCCCGGGGGCCGGCCGCGGTGCTCGTATCGGAAGGCTCCCGCGGCGCGCGACTGGTGATCGACGGCGTCCACGTCGCCGTCGCGTCGCAGGCCACCTCCCTGACCGACAGCCTCGGCGCAGGCGACGCCCTGATCGGGGGCGTGCTGAGCGGCCTGCTACGCAATTACACCCCGCTGGACGCGCTGAAGGCGGGAACTGCTCTGGCGGCCCAGGCCGTCAGCCACTACGGCGCATTTGGCTATGGCTTCGATCCGGCGTCAGCTGGCCTGGGGAACGGACTTACTGATGCTCAACTTTGACGAGGCCCGTTTTCTGCGCATCCAGTCTGGCGCGGCAGGTCTTGCTGACGGACTGTCCGAGGCCGTGACGGCGCGCCTGGCGGCCGGTGCGCGCAACGTCTTCTTCCTCGGCTCCGGCGGGGCCGGCATCCTCATGTACCCGGCGGCATCGCTGCTGCAGGCCCGGTCACGGTTTGGCGCCTTCACCGACTGGGCAGCGCAGATCGTCCAGACGGGCTCGGCGCACCTGGGGCCGCACTCCATGGTGGTGATCCCCTCGCTGTCCGGTAGCACCGCCGAGAGCCTTGCGGTGCTGGAGTACGCCAAGCAGGCCGGCGCGACGGTGATCACGCTTACCGGGAGGCAGGACTCCCCGCTGGCCCGCAAGGCCGATTACAACTTCAGCAACGAGGCGGCCGACGACACCTCCAGCGAGTCCTTCTATCTCCAGTCGCTCATCATCGCCCTGGCGATCATGCGGCAGCTCGGTGAGTACGACGGTTACGACGCGACGATCGATCAGCTGCGGCAGCTGCCACAGCTGTTGGTCGGGGTCAAGCGGGCCGCTGAGGAGCGCGCCGTGCAGCTCGCGGAAGCGATCGCGGCCCGGCCTTACCACATCGTCACGGGCGCTGGAGCGGCGTGGCCGGAGGCCTTCTATTACGGCATGTGCATCCTGGAAGAGATGCAGTGGATCCGCGCCCGCCCGGTGCACGCGGCCGACTTCTTCCACGGCACGCTGGAACTCATCGATGACGGCGTCAGCGTCTTGCTGCTCAAGGGAGAGGACGCCGCCAGGCCGCTGGCCGAGCGAGTCGAAGCGTTCGTGCCGCGCTACGGCGGTGTGCTGACCGTGCTCGACTCCGCCGACTACGAGCTGCCCGGCATCGGCGCGGAGGTGCGGGCGCTGATCTCCCCGGTCGTGCTGGCGACCGTGCTCGAGCGGGTGGACGCCCATCTGGAGGAGATCACCGGACATCCGCTGACCATGCGGCGCTACTACAAGCGGGTCGAATACTGAGCACGTAACGGATGCCGAGCCGATCGCCGCGATCGGCGGCTTAACATGTCACGGTGGCTGAGCAAGACGCCGACCGCCGGTTCCTGGACGCGGCGATCGAGGAAGCACGGACCGGGCTGGCCGAGGGCGGCGTTCCCATCGGGGCGGCGCTGGTCGTGGACGGCGAGATCGTAGCGACCGGGCGCAACCGGCGGGTCCAGATGGGCAGCGTCATCCGGCACGGCGAGACCGACTGCATGGAGAATGCCGGCCGCCTGCCAGCATCGACGTACGCCAGGGCGACGATGTACACCACGCTGTCGCCCTGCCCGATGTGCTCGGGCACGATCCTGCTTTACGGAATCCCGCGGGTCGTGCTCGGCGAGAACCGCACGTTCATGGGCGCGGAGGACCATCTCCGGGCGCACGGCGTTGAAGTGGTCAACCTCCATTCAGCGGAGTGCGCGGCCCTGATGCGCGAGTTCATCGACGCTCAGCCGGACATCTGGAACGAGGACATCGGCCGGTAATGCCGTCGACCGTGCTCGTGCTCGGCGGGACCTCCGAGGCCAGGGCGCTGGCTGCCGAGCTAGCCCGCAACGCGGAACTACGGGTCATCAGCTCGCTGGCCGGCCGGGTCAGCAACCCCGCCCTGCCCGCCGGCGAGGTCCGGGTGGGCGGCTTTGGGGGCGCGGACGGCCTGGCCGCTTACGCCCGGGCCGAGGGCATCGGTGCGGTCGTCGACGCCACGCACCCGTTCGCCGAGACGATCAGCGCGCACGCGGTCGAGGCGTGTGCGCAGGCAGGCCTGCCGCTGCTGCGGCTGGCCCGTCCTGGCTGGTCTCCGCGGGACGGCGACGACTGGCACGCGGCCGCCTCGCTCGTGGAGGCCGCGGCGCTGCTGCCGGAACTGGGCAGCCGGGTCTTCCTGACCACCGGCCGCCAGGGCCTTGCCGCGTTCGCCGGGCTGGACCTGTGGTTCCTGATCCGCTGCGTCGACCCGCCCGGCGGCACGCTGCCCGCGCGATCCGAGGTGCTGCTGGCCCGCGGGCCCTACGAGCGAGAGGCCGAGCGCGCGCTGATGCGCGACCACCGGATCGACGTCCTGGTGACCAAGAACAGCGGCGGGCCGCTGACCGAGGGCAAACTCGGCGCCGCCAGGGACCTGGGCATCCCGGTGGTCATGGTGAGCCGCCCTGCGGCCGCTGCGGCCGAGTCCGTGACCGCCGTCAGCGACGCGGTCCGCTGGGTTCAGAGCCAAGTCCACCAGCCGGCGAGACCGGGCCGCCCAGCGTGATTGCGCCGGGCGGAGATGCCCGACAGTGTGAATCGATGCTGCATCAGGTGGCCGACGGCGTTTGGGTCCTGGGCGGCATCGACCTGCTGCTGCTCGCACTGGCCGGCCGCAATCAGCCGGTGTGCGCTGGAAGCCCTCAGCTGCTGGGCCCGTAGTGCCGGGGGGTGAACACGGCGGCCCGGCCGCCCTGCTCGAACACCCGCGTCGCGGAAGACCCGATGATCAGCAGCGTGTTCATGTCGACGGCCGCCGCGTCGAGATCGGCCAGGGTGGTGACGCTCAGCTCCTCGCCGGGCCGGCCGACGTTGTGCCCGACGACGACCGGCGTGTCTGGAGCGCGGTGCCGCAGCATCAGGTCGCGGACGGCACCGACCTGCCAGGTGCGGGTGCGGGACGCCGGGTTGTACAGGGCCAGCACCAGGTCGGCGGCTGCGGCCGCGGCCACCCGGTCGGCGATGACCTGCCACGGCTTGAGCCGGTCCGACAGGCTGATCACGCAGTAGTCATGGCCGAGCGGCGCGCCTGCGCGGCTGGCCACCGCCTGGGCCGCGGTGACGCCCGGCAGGATCTCGATGCCGACGTCGGCCCATCGTCCCGGGTCCGACGCGGCCTGCTCCAGCACCGCCGAGGCCATCGCGAACACGCCGGGGTCGCCGGAGGAGATCACCGCGACCCGGCCGCCTTTCGCCGCCAGATCGAGGGCAAGCGCCGCCCGGTCGGCCTCGACGGTGTTTCCCGAGGCGTGGCGGTGCTGTCCCGGCCGGTTCGGCACCCGCGCCAGGTAGGCCCGGTAGCCCACCAGATCGGTGGCGGCCGCGATCGCCGCCGCCGATTCGGGTGTCAGCCAGGCCGGGTCGCCCGGGCCGAGCCCGACGACCGTCACGCCGGGCGCCGGCTCCGTCCGCTGGCCTCGCCCGGGCACCAGCGCCAGCGACATGTACGGCACGGTGGATGGATCGACGTCGGCTAGCGGGGCGACGCGCTGGGCGTCGGTCCCGGCCCGTTCCGCATAGCGGGCCCGGTCCAGCAGGCCGGTGTCCGCCAGGGCGTCGCGCACCTTGTCGAACGTGCGGCCGAGCTTGAGGATCGCCACCGCGTCGCCGCCGGCGGCGGCCATCCGGGCGCGCAGCAGTTCCGGCGGGAGCGTTCCGGGCAGCACGGTGAGCGACTCGTCGTGCTGCACCAGCGGCTCGCCGACGGCCGCGGCCGCCGCGGAAACCGACGAGACCCCGGGAACGATCTGTGCGGCGAACCGACCCGCCAGGCGTACGTGGAGATGCTGGTACGAACCGTAAAGGCCCGGATCCCCTTCGCAGAGCACGACCACGGTCCGTCCCAGATCAAGGTGTGCGGCGAGGCGTCCGGCGGCTTCGGTATAGAAATCGGCAAGCGCGCCCGCGTATCCGCCGGGGTGATCGGTGTCCTCCGTGGTCACCGGGTAACGCAGCACCTCCTCGGCCTGGCCGGGGCGCAGGTAGGGTGCGGCTGCCGCGCGGGCGACGCTGTGGCCGTGCCGGGCGCAGTGGTAAGCGATGACGTCGGCCTCCGCGATCAGGCGGGCGGCGCGCACGGTCACCAGCTCGGGGTCCCCGGGGCCCACCCCGACGCCGTACAGCCTGCCCGGTGCCATCGCCGTCACTCCGCCCTGCTCGCCAGTGCGTTCACGGCCGCGGACGCGATCGCCGACCCGCCGCGCCGGCCGTGCAGCGTCAGGAACTCGAGACCCAGCGTGCTGCCGGCCAGGGCAGCTTTGGACTCGGCGGCGCCGACGAAACCGACCGGCACTCCGATCACGGCGGCGGGCCTTGGTGCCCCGGCCGCAATGATGTCCAGCAGGTGGAACAGCGCGGTTGGCGCGTTGCCGACGGCGACCAGCGCGCCGTCCAGGCGGTCGCGCCAGAGCTCGACCGAGGCCGCCGTTCTGGTTGTGCCTAGTTCCTCAGCAAGCCCGGGAGTCCGCGGGTCGCGCAGCGTGCACAGCACGTCGTTGCCGGCGGGCAGCCGCGACCTGGTGACGCCCGCTGCCACCATGGACGAGTCGCAGAGCACCGGCGCCCCGGCCCGGAGCGCGGCTTCGGCCTGCCCGGCGAACCCCGCCGACCAGGCCAGGTCGCCGACCAGGTCGGTCATGCCGCAGGCGTGGATCATGCGCACGGCCACGCGCTCCAGGTCGGCGGGGACGCGGGACAGGTCGGCCTCCTGGCGGATGGTGGCAAAGGACTCCCGGTAGATGGCGGCGCCGTCCCGTTCGTATCGCGTCTTCATGCTGGCCTCGCCCGGGTGCTCAGCTCCGCGCCGTCGCCGAACACCATCCGGTCCTCGGGCGTGGCGACCACCGCGGTGGCGTCGGCGGGCAGGCCGCACCGGCGGCTGCATCCCGCCCAGTGCACCGCGCCCAGCCCGGGGACGCGCCCGGCGAGCACGCGCACGTCAGCGAGCGACTTGCCGCAGGCCATGCCCGCGCACGCGGTGACCGGGGCGAGTTCGTGGCCGTCGCTGACGACGAGGCCCGCATCGTCCAGCCGCTGCAGCGCGGCACCGGCCGGATCGGCCAGCGGGAGCACTATCCGCCCCGCCGCGGCAAGCCGCGCCACCTCTCCGGGGCGCAGCATGCGCGCGACGAGCCGGACCTGCGCCGTGGTCAGCCGGGCCAGCGGCGCGGCGACCACGACGAGCTCTTCAGCGTCCGGTACCGCGCCCAGCGCCAGCCGGTCCGTGGTGTCACTCACGGCGGCACCGAGCTCGCCTCCGACCGCCGCGGCGACGCCGGCTCCGCCGTCCGCCAATCCGGCCACGCGTGCGCTGCTCACCCTTGAGTCGGCATCGCCGCCGTCCGACCGCGGTTCCGCTCGCCGCTGGTCGAGGAAGGCGCGCGCCGCCGCGGCCGCGTGCCGGATCCCGGCCTCTGCCGTGCCGCGCAGGCCCGTGAGTCGGCCGGCCACCACGAGCTCGGCCGCGCCCGGGCCCAGGCGCAGGCCCACGTCGCAGCCTCCCAGCCCGGCGTGCCCGGTTCCGTCGTCCAGGCTGAACAGGAATCGCCCCGGCAGCGCGGCCAGGCCGGGGTCACCCCGGATCGCCCGGTCCAGGGCGCGCACCAGCCCGCGCAGGTCCGGCCGGCCGGCCAGCCCGGCCAGCGGGCTCGCGGTGACGTTGCGCGCCCGGTCGTGGGCGGGCGATGGCATGAGGCCGAGCGCGGTGGCGTGCTCCGCCATGCCGTTCGCGGCGTCCGGCTGGATGCCCCGGACCTGCACGTTGCCGCGGGCGGTGAGGTCGACGCGCCCGTCGCCGAACCGGCTGGTCAGCGCGGCCACCGACGCAAGCCGGGCGCGGCTCGCGTAGCCGCCGGGCAGCCGGATCCGGGCGACGAGCCCGTCGCGCGCCTCATGCAGGTCGAGGATCCCGGGGCATGCGTCACCGGTCGTCATCGGCCGCTCGCCAACAAAGTCCCCACGGCAGGCCGACAGTAGCGGCCCGTAACGCCGTGGTCAACGCCGGGGCTGCGGTGCTGTCGCGGAGGGCGACTTGTCCGGATGCTCCGTCACCGCACTCAGCTGAAGCGATGGCGCAGCGCCTACCATGGATGGGAGGGTACCCCGGTACCCCTCGTCCGTTGCGATCGCGGGAGGCGACTTTGATGGCCTGGCCAGCGCGCGATATGGCAGCAGGGGAGGACCGTGGGCGCTTGCGCACATCGCACGCCGACCGCGACCGCGTCGTCGACACACTCAAAGCCGCATACGTGTATGGCTTGGTGACCAAGGAGGAGTTCGACACGCGGGTCGGCCAGACGCTCGCTGCGCGCACTTATGCCGAACTGGCGGCGATTATGGCCGACATCCCTGCCGGGCTGGCGCCAGCACCTCCTCCGCTCAGCCCGGCATCGGCAAAGGCCAATCCTGTGGCACACGTCAGCCCAGCGCCGGGTGACCGCGCGTTCGGAGCGATGGCAGCGCTTGCGGTGCTGCTGTTCGCTGTCGCCTGCTTTGCCAGTGACGCGATGACCCCGGTGCTCTTGCTCGGAGCGCTCGTTAGCGCCTTCGTGTCCTTGTGCGCACGGCACTACAACCGGTCTGGCGGTCAGCTGCCTCCGCAGCAGAAAGTGGGCGGCTGTCCGGAAGCGGGTCGCCGGATGGGATCTGATGCACCGGCAGAATGGCCGTTGCGCCCAAGCAAGCCCTGGCGGCCGGGCAGTGCTCAGATGGCGCCGCGCCATTCTCTTCGCCCCCAGGCGTCGAGCTAGGCCGGCAGCGGGCCAATAACGGGAGCCTTTGCCCGCCTTTCCGCCGAGCTCCGACGCGAGGAAGCCGGTAATGTCGGCGGCCGGGTGTTCAATGGTTCACATGGCACGGGTTCTTACATTTACGAAGGATGACCTCAAAGGCGCTGCGGGAGCCAGGTCGTTCGAACGTGGCCTGGACTATCTCCGCGATGTGCAGGACCTGGACGTTGCCAGCACGCAGATCACCGCGTGCGTATACGGCAGCAGCAAGTACCGGGTCTGTTTGGCATTCCGTGACGAAGTGCTCAGCGGGTCCTGCACATGCCCGTACGGCCAGGAAGGCTTCTTCTGCAAGCACTGCGTTGCCGTCGGGCTCGTGGTGCTGGAGATGGGTGAGGACCTTCCGGTGCTGATCGAGGCCACCCGAGCCGAACGGCAGGCGCTTGAGTCCTGGCTGGAGTCGCTTTCCAAGAAGGAACTGCTGGCCGAGCTACTCGGGTTGCTTGGCGAGGACCCGGATCTGCGGCGCCGCTTCGAGCTGCGGGCAGCGTCGGTGAACCTGGATGCCGTGACGGTCCGCCGCGCCGTCCAGGAGCTGATCCTGCTGCCCCGCCGCGGGTACGTCGAGTACAGCGAGGCTCACGCTTACGCCAACGACGTGCACAGGGCAGCAGCGGCGATTGACGATCTGACCGAGGCTGGGGGTGCAGCTGACGCGATCGGGATCGCGCGTGAAGCGGTCGCCTTGCTGTCCGAGGCGTCTGAGCATGTCGACGACTCCTCGGGGGTGGTCGGCGACGCCACACACGAGTTGCTCGCGGTTCATCTGCGTGCGTGCGAGGCCGCGCCCCCGGATCCGGTCTCGCTCGGTGACTACCTGGCCGGGCTGCTGCTGCACAGTGACCATGGGTTCGGGCCCGATCTCGCCGACTACACCGGGCTGCTCGGTGACCAAGGCTTCGCCGCAGTGCGTGAGCGCATAGAGGCCGCGTATTCCCGGAATCCGCAGGATTGGCAGGCGCGGAGCCTCATGGAGTCGCTGGCCAGGGCCGAAGGCGATGTTGATGCGCTCATCGCGATATACGCCGCCCATCTTGATGATCGTGGCTGGAACCACCTTCGTATCGCCGAGGCACTCGATGAGAATGGCCGTGGCGGCGAGGCCCTCCTCTGGGCCGAGCGTGGCCTGGCTGAGGCCGCGAATCCGGACCAGCGGCTGGTCGACTATCTTGCTAACCGGTATGCGGCCGCGGGCCGGCGTGACGACGTGCTCAGCCTCCGGCGTGACCGTTTCCGTGACGAGCGGACGCTGGCCAGCTATCAGGCGCTCCGGGGCGCCGCCAAAGATTCCGGCGCATGGCCCGCAGAGCGTGCCGAAGCACTCGCTCTGCTAGGCAAGGACGTGCACCGTTCTTCTGGCCGTGTCTCGTGGGGCTGGGACGGCCCGGTCCTGGTCGACGCGCTGCTCGACGACGGTGATCTGGACGCCGCCTGGGAGGCGGCAAAGGACGCCGCTTCGGATGCTCAGTGGCTTCGGCTGGCTGACGCCTCGACCGCTACCCGTCCGATTGATGCACTAGCGGTCTACATGAGGGCGATCGCCCCGTTGAAGAGCATGACCGGCGACCGGGTCTACCACCGGATGGCGAGCCTGCTGCTCTCCGCGCGCGCCTGCCACGAGACCCTGGGAACGACAGACAAATTCGCCCGGTACATGACCGGCTTGCGCTGGGACCTGAAGCGAAAGCGCAACCTGATCAAGATCCTCGACCAGAAAGGGCTCTAGCCTCCGGCACGGAGTCTCTACCGAAGACGGTCCCTTCGCCGAGACTGAGCAGAACCGGGTATGAGCCATCATTTCGCGGGCGCCTGGCCGTGTAGTCAACGGGTAGTGGCGTCCATTTGCAGACGTAAGGACCCTGTCCGGGCGGACGACATGGGGAGTTCGGTTGACGTGCGCGCTCGGCGTGCGCGAGAGTCGGCAGGTACACGCGACGGTTAGGGAGGAAGCCGGTGCGAATCCGGCGCGGTCCCGCCACTGTCACCGGGGAGCAGACCCCAGCACGGCCACGGCCCAATTGGGCGGGAAGGCCGGGGCGCGCACCGATCCGGGAGCCAGGACACTCCGGCCGTCGCGACCTTCGACCCGGGGCGAGGATCCCGAGAAGGGCCCGTCGTGCCTTCAGGACCCAGCGACAGCACCGTCCTGCTGCTGTCCACGTCGGACACCGATCTGCTGGCCGCCAAGGCCAGCGGCGCCGATTACCGGCTCGCAAACCCCGCACGCCTGGACCCGGCGGATCTCGCGCCGCTGCTCGACGGCAGCGACGTGGTCGTCGTGCGCCTGCTGGGCGGCGAGCAGGCGTGGCGCGAGGGGCTCGCCGCGCTGCGCGGCCAGCCGCTCCCGCTGATCGTGCTCGGCGGCGAGATCGTCCCGGACGCCGCGCTGATGGCCTTGTCCAGCGTTCCGGCGGGCATCGCCGCGCAGGCGCACGAGTACCTGGCCCACGGCGGACCGGGCAACCTCCGCGAGCTGGCCAAGTTCCTGGCCGACACCGTACTGATGACCGGCCACGGCTTCGCCCCGCCCGAGCCGATGCCCACGTGGGGCCAGCGCCCGTGGCCGCCAGCGGGGACCCAGCCCGGCGAGCCGGAGCGGCCGGTGGTCGCGGTGCTCTACTACCGGGCGCACGAACTGGCCGGCAACACGGGCTTTGTCGACGCCCTCGCCGCGGCCATCGAGTCCTGCGGCGCACGCGCGATGCCGGTGTGGTGCGCGAGCCTGCGGACCGCGCCGCCGGAACTTCTGCAGGCGCTCGGCCGGGCCGCCGTGCTCGTCGTCACCGTGCTCGCGGCCGGGGGCACTGTTCCCGCGATGTCCCAGGCGGGCGGGGACGATGAGGCGTGGGACACCGGCGCGATCGCGGCCCTGGACATCCCGGTGGTGCAGGCGCTGTGCCTCACCTCGCCGCGAGCGCAGTGGACCGATGCGAACGCCGGGCTCAGCCCGCTCGACGCGGCCACCCAGGTGGCGATACCAGAGTTCGACGGCCGGATCATCAGCGTGCCGTTCTCGTTCAAGGAAACTGGCGAAGACGGCCTGTCGCGCTACGTTCCGGATCCTGAACGCGCCGCGCGGGTGGCCGGGACAGCGGTCGCGCTGGCCCGGCTGCGGCATATCCCGCCGGCCGGGCGGCGGATCGCGGTCGTGCTGTCCGCCTACCCTACGAAGCACTCCCGGATCGGCAACGCGGTCGGCCTGGACACCCCGGCGAGCACCGTCCGGCTGCTGCGAGCGATGCGCGAGCGCGGCTACGACGTCGGGCCCGTGGGCGGCCCCGACACGCTGCCCGGCATCGAGCCGCCGGACGGGGACGCGCTGATCCACGCGGTGATCGCGGCAGGCGGCCAGGACCCGGAGTGGCTCACCGACCAGCAGCTGGCCGCCGCGGCGGTGCGGATCCCGGCCGCGCAGTACCGCGCCTGGTTCGGCCGGCTGCCCGCCGAACTGCGCACGAGGGTGGAGAAGGCGTGGGGGCCGCCGCCCGGTGAGCTGTTCGTAGACCGTGCCGCCAGCCGGGGCGCCGGCGCCGACCCGGCCGGCGACATCGTGCTCGCCGCACTGCGCGCAGGCAACGTGGTACTGCTCGTGCAGCCGCCCCGCGGTTTCGGCGAGAATCCGGTCGCGATCTACCACGACCCCGACCTGCCGCCGAGCCACCACTACCTGGCCGCGTACCGGTGGCTGGAGGAGAGCTTCGGCGCGCACGCGGTCGTGCACATCGGCAAGCACGGCAACCTGGAATGGCTGCCGGGCAAAAACCTCGGCATGTCCGCGGCGTGCGGGCCCGACGCCGCTCTGGGCAACCTGCCGCTGATCTACCCGTTCCTGGTGAACGACCCGGGTGAGGGCACCCAGGCCAAACGCCGCGCGCACGCCACGATCGTCGATCACCTGGTGCCGCCGATGACCCGCGCGGAGACCTACGGCGACCTGGCTCGGCTCGAGCAGCTCATGGACGAGCACGCCGCGGTGGCCGCGCTGGACCCGGCCAAGCTCCCGGCGATCCGGGCCCAGATCTGGACCCTCATCCAGGCCGCCAAGCTCGACCACGACCTCGGCCTGCAGGACCGCCCGCAGACGGAAGAATTCGACGACTTCCTGCTGCACGTCGACGGCTGGCTGTGCGAAGTCAAGGACGCGCAGATCCGCGACGGCCTGCACGTGCTCGGCGAGGCGCCCGAGGGCGCAGCGCGCGTCGGCCTAGTGCTCGCGATGCTCCAGGCCCGCCAGATCTGGTCCGGCGGGGGCGGGGCGGGCGCTGCCCTCGGCGCGGGCGGGACCAACGGCGCCAGCGGCGGCCCGCTGCCGGGACTGCGCGAGGCGCTTGGCCTGGCCGAGGACGGCACCGCGCCGCGCGCCGCGGTCGACCGGACCGAGGAACAGGCCAGGGCGCTGGTCGAGGGGATGGAGCTCGCCGGCTGGCAGGCCGGCGCCGCCGCGCAGGTCACCACCGAGGTCCTCGGCCGCGGCGACGGGACCGTCGAGCGGCTGCTGCGGTTCGCCGCCGACGACCTGATCCCGCGCCTGGCCGGGACGGCCGGCGAGATCGACGCGGTACTGCACGCGCTCGACGGCGGCCACGTCCCGGCCGGCCCGAGCGGATCACCTCTGCGCGGGCTCATCAACACGCTGCCGACCGGACGGAACTTCTACGCCGTGGACCCCAAGGCGGTCCCGTCAAGGCTGGCCTTCCAGACCGGGCAGCAACTCGCCGCCAGCCTTCTGGACCGCTACCGCGAGGACACCGGCGAGTGGCCGGCCTCGGTCGGGCTATCGGTCTGGGGAACCGCTGCCATGCGCACCTCCGGCGACGACATCGCCGAGGTGCTCGCGCTGCTCGGGGTGCGCCCGGTGTGGGATGACGCCAGCCGCCGGGTCACCGGCCTCGAGGTCATCCCGCTAACCGAGCTCACAAGACCTCGCATCGACGTGGTCGTGCGGATCAGCGGGTTCTTCCGCGACGCGTTCCCGCACGTGATCACCCTGCTCGACGACGCGGTCAATCTGGTCGCCGACCTGGACGAGGACCCGGCGAGCAACTTCGTCCGCGCGCACGCGCTGGCCGACGCCGAGCGCATGGGCGACCACCGCCGGGCCACCACGCGGATCTTCGGATCGCCCCCCGGCGCGTACGGCGCTGGCCTGCTGCCGCTGATGGAGAGCCGGTCCTGGCGCGACGACGCCGACCTGGCCGAGGTCTACGCGGCCTGGGGCGGGCACGCGTACGGACGCGGCCTCGACGGCCGTCCCGCGCGCGAGGACATGGAGTCCGCCTACCGGCGGATACGGCTCGCGGTGAAAAACACCGACAGCCGCGAGCACGACATCGCCGACTCCGACGACTACTACCAGTACCACGGCGGCATGATCGCCACCGTCCGCTCGCTGACCGGCGAGGCGCCGCGCGCCTACGTCGGTGACAGCACCCGGCCGGAGCACGTCAGGACGCGAACCCTGGTCGAGGAGTCGGCCCGGGTATTCCGGTCCCGGGTGGTGAACCCGCGCTGGATCCAGGCGATGCGGCGGCACGGCTACAAGGGCGCGTTCGAGCTCGCCGCCACCGTCGACTACCTGTTCGGCTGGGACGCCACCACCGGGGTGGTCGCAGACTGGATGTACGAGCAGCTCACCGCGTCGTACGTGCTCGACCCGGAGACCAGGCAGTTCCTGGAGAAGAGCAACCCGTGGGCGCTGCGCGGCATCACCGAGCGGCTGCTGGAGGCCGTGGACCGCGGGCTCTGGGAGGCCCCCGAGGAACAGACACTGAATGCCCTGCGCGACGTGTTCCTCGAGGTCGAGGGCCAGCTAGAGGAGGCGCAGGCGTGACCGGGCTGCCGTTCATGGCGGTCGTCGGCCAGGACGACGCCCGGCTCGCGCTGCTGCTCGGCGCCGTCGACCCCGGCATCGGCGGCGTGCTGCTCACCGGCGAGAAGGGCACCGCCAAGACCACGCTGGTCCGTGGCCTGGCCGGGATCCTGCCGGGCATCAGCGTGGTGGCCAAGTGCCGGTTCTCCTGCGACCCGGCCAGCCCCGACCCGGCCTGCCCGGACGGCCCGCACCCCCCAGGCAGCGCCGCCACCCACCGGCCCGCCCGCCTGGTCGAGCTGCCGCTCGGCGCCACCGACGACAACGTCACCGGCAGCCTCGACGTCCCCAGGGTGCTGGCCGGGGCGGGCACCGCCGAGGCGTTCGCGCCGGGCCTGCTGGCGCTGGCCAACCGCGGCATCCTCTACGTCGACGAGATCAACCTGCTGCCCGACCACATCGTGGACGTGCTGCTCGACGCCGCGGCCACCGGCAGCACCAGCGTGGAGCGCGAAGGGGTCTCGCTGCGGCACGCGTCCAGCTTCCTGCTCGTCGGCACCATGAACCCCGAGGAGGGGGAGCTGCGCCCGCAGCTGCTGGACCGGTTCGGGCTGTGCGTGCCGGTCGTCGCCAGCTCCGACCCGGAGCGCAGGGCCGCGGTTGTCCGGGCACGGCTGGAGCACGATCGGTCCCCGTCTGCCAGCGCCCACGCATTTGAGAGCCTTGAACGCGACGCCACCAGCCAAATCGCCGCCGCACGGGCCCGTCTGGGCGGCGTGCAGATAACCGACGCCGAGTTGCTGCGGATCACCACCGCCTGCGCGACCCTCGGCGTCGACGGCATGCGCGGTGACCTGGTGACCTGCCGGACAGCGATAGCCCACGCCGCGTGGCAGCAACGCGACGAGGTGATCGGCGAGGACGTGCGCGTAGCGGCCCGGCTGGCGCTGCCGCACCGGCAGCGGCGCGGGCCGTTCGACGACCCGGGCGCCGACGCGGCCAAGCTCGACGAGGCGCTCGGCCCCGACGCTCCCGAGGAGGAGGAAGGCGACCCGGGCCCGGGCGAGGCCAAGCTTGACGAAGCGCTGGGCCCCGACGCGGCTGGCAGCGGGGAGCAGGACGGCGACGGTCCTGACGACGGTGGCGGGGGAGGCGGCGGGAGCACCGGCCCCGGCGAGAACGCCAGCCAGCCGCCCCCGTCACGCGCCCAGGACACCGAACGCCGCGAGGACCCGGCGGCGCCAGCTCCGGCTGGTACGTCGGCTCCGCCCGGCGCCGCGTTCCAGGTAAGGCGCCTTACGGCCAGCGGGCTCGGCTCTGGGCACGACGGCCGCCGGTCCGGCTCGCGCGGGCCGCACGGCCGCCCGATCGCCAGCATCCGCTCGTCACGGCGGCCCGAGCTGCTGCCCACGCTGCGCGCCGCCGTGCTGGCCCGGCCCGGCGTCGCGGTCACCGTCACGCCCGGCGACCTGCGGGTCAGCCTGCGCCGCGGCCGCGAGTCGAACCTGATCGTGCTGCTGCTCGACACCTCGGGCTCGATGGCCGCGCGGCGCCGCAGCGCCGCGGTGAGCACCGCGGCGCTGTCCCTGCTCGATGACGCGTACCGGCGCCGGGACAAGGTTGCGCTGCTTACCTTCCGCGGCGACGGCGCCACGGTCGTGGTCCCGCCGACGTCGTCGGTTGAGCTCGCCGCGCGCCGGCTGCGCGACCTGCCGGTCGGCGGGCGCACCCCGCTCGCCGCGGGCCTGGAAGCGGTCCGGCAGCTGGTCCGGCGCGAGCGCTGGCGGGACCCGGCCCGGCGGCCGATCGTGGTCGTGATCACCGACGCCCGGGCGACCGGCGGCCGGGCCGCGGTGGCGGAGGCGAACCGGTCGGCGGCCGCGCTGGCCAGGACCGGTGCCACGAGCATCGTGGTGGACGCCGAGGAGGGACCGGTGCGGCTCGGGCTGGCGGCCGAGATCGCCGGTCACCTGAACGCGGAACTGGTGACGATCCCCGGCCTGGCGGCCGCGGCCGGGCCCGTGCGCGAGCAGGCGTCCAGCGCGCTGGCCAGCCTCATCCGCGCGAGGGAGGCGGCGGCCTGATGCCACAGGGCAAGGTTGCGCAGATCCCCGACGACGGGCTGACCACCCGCGAGCGGCGCGAGCGGCCGGTGCTGGCCGTGCACACCGGGGACGGCAAGGGGAAGTCGACGGCGGCGTTCGGCCTGGCGCTGCGGGCCTGGTCGGCGGGCTGGCCGATCGGCGTGTTCCAGTTCACCAAGAGCCCGAAGTGGCGGGTGGGGGAGGAGGACGCGCTGCTGGCGCTCGGCCAGGTGCACGCCGCGACCGGCCAGGGAGGGCCGGTGACCTGGCACCGGATGGGCGCGGGCTGGTCCTGGCTGCGCACCGCGCCGGAAGACCACGCCAAGGCCGCGATCGAGGGGTGGCAGCAGGTCCGCCGCGACCTGGCTGCCGAGACCTACCGGCTGCTGATCCTGGACGAGTTCACCTATCCGCTGGCGAACGGGACCCTGGACACCGCAGAAGTGCTGGCCGTGCTCGCTGCCCGGCCCGGCAGCCAGCACGTGGTGATCACCGGCCGCCGGGCCGTCCCCGCGCTGGTCGAGGCGGCCGACCTGGTGACCGACATGACCAAGGTCAAGCACCCGATGGACGCCGGGCGCAAGGGCCAGCGCGGCATCGAATGGTGAACCTGCCGCGCGTGGTCATCGCCGCCACCCGGTCCGGGGACGGCAAGACCACCGTGGCAACCGGCGTGATGGCGGCGCTGCGCGCCAGCGGGCTGCGGGTCTCCCCGCACAAGGTCGGGCCCGACTACATTGACCCGAGCTACCACGCCGCTGCCTGCGGCGTCCCGGGCCGCAATCTCGACCCGTGGCTGGTTGGCGAGGACCTGATCGCGCCGCTGCTGCTGCACGGTGCCGCAAAAGCCGGTGCCGCAAGAGCCGGTGCCGCAAAAGCCGGTGCCCAAGAGCCGGTGCCGCAAGAGCCGGTGCGCAAGAGCCGGTGCTGCAAAAGCCGGTGCCGCAAGGCCGCGGTGCAGGGGCCGGCGGCGGCGCCGACGTGGCGGTGATCGAGGGCGTCATGGGCCTGTTCGACGGGGCGGCCGGGCGCGGCGACTTCGCCAGCACCGCGCACGTCGCGCGGCTGACCGGCTCGCCGGTGATCCTGGTCGTCGGCGCGGCGGGCACGTCGCGGTCGATCGCGGCGACCGTGCACGGGTTCGCCACGTGGGACCCGCAGCTGCGGCTCGCCGGGGTCGTGCTCAACCAGGTGTCATCCGACCGCCACGAGACCCTGCTCCGCGAGGCGCTCGAGCCGTCCGGCATCCCGGTGGTCGGCGTGTTGCGCCGCGACGACGCGCTGCACACCCCGTCGCGGCACCTCGGGCTGGTGCCAGCGGGGGAGCGCCCCGCGTCCGTGGACGCCTGGCTGCCGGCGCTCCGAGCGCTGGTCCAGCGCGGCATCGACCTGGACCTGCTCATGCGCATCGCGCGCAGCGCCCCTGACCTGGCGGCCGAGCCGTGGTCCGCCGAGCAAGCCGGGCTGCGGTCCGCCGAGCCTGGATCTGCGGCGCCCCGGATGGCCGCGGTCCGGCCCGGCGGCGGTCATCCACCCGCGCCGCGGGGCGCCCGTCCCGCCCGTGTCGCGGTCGCGGCCGGCCCGGCGTTCACGTTCCGCTATGCCGAGCACGACGAACTGCTGGCCGCGACGGGCGGCGAGGTGGTTCCGTTCGACCCGCTGTCCGCTGAGAAGCTGCCCGATGGGACCGATGCGCTGGTCGCGGGCGGCGGCTTCCCGCAGGTGCATGCCGAAGCCCTGGCCGCCAACACGTCGCTTCTCGACGACGTGCGCGCCCGGGCCGCGGCCGGTATGCCGGTCGTGGCCGAGTGCGCGGGCCTGCTCTGGCTCGGCCAGTCCCTGGACGGGCGCAAGCAGTGCGGTGTGCTGCCCGCCCGCGCCCGGATGACACCGAAGCTGACCCTCGGCTACCGCGAGGCGACCGCGCTGGCCGACACCCCGCTGCTGGCTGCTGGCACCCGGATCCGCGCGCACGAGTTCCACCGCACGGTAAGCGAGCCTGTGCACGGCGAGCACCCCGCGTGGCGCCTGGCCGACGGCACCGAGACGGGCTGGGCGGCGCCGGGCATGCTCGCGTCCTACCTGCACCTGCACTGGGCGGCCCTGCCCGGCGCCGTCGCCCGGCTGCTCCAGACCGCCCTGGCCCGCCGAACAACCCACTGATCTGTGGGTCAGGCCTGTTCCGGCGGCTCCGCCGGACTTGAGCCACCGGACGCCTCGGGGGCTATCTTGTTCAGCCAGCAGATCAGGCACAGCACATGCGGCCGTTGGTGCCTACCCTGCTCGTGCTCCCACGCGACCTGCGCGCCGCCAAAGGCAAGCAGCACACCCAGGCCTCCGCCAAAGGGAAGCCCCGGCAGTCTCGGTATCCGGCGAAGCATCGCGGTTCACCTGCCCATCGATGAGGCGGCGCGATCAGGAGCCAATCGCATTGCAACCGGCCAAGTCCAGTGTGACACCGCGAGGCCCGGCCTGCCCGGCGCCGCGGCGCGGCTAGTCCAGACCTCCTTTGAGTCGCTGTAGGCTGCCGGCATGAGCACGCGCGAGGATTACCCAGCCGGGGTGCCGTGCTGGGTCGACACCAGCCAGCCCGACCCAGCGGACGCCGCTCGCTTCTACTCCGGGCTCTTCGGGTGGCAGGCCGAGGACGTGATGCCCCCGGACGCGGGAGGTCAGTACTACATGGCCCGCATCGATGGCCGCGACGTGGCCGCGATCTCCTCGCTGCCCTCCGGCGCACCACCGGAGGCGGTGTGGAATACCTACATCCGCGTCGAGTCCGCTGACGATGCCGCGGCCCGGGTACGCGAGGCGGGCGGGCAAGTGCTCTCGGAGCCCTTCGACGTGTTTGACGCGGGGCGGATGGGCGTTTTCGCCGATCCCGAGGGCGCAGTCTTTTGCGTATGGCAGCCCGGCTCGCATCTCGGCTCGGCGGCGGTCAACGAGCATGGCGCCGTGAACTTTAACAACCTGCACACCGACGACCTCGAGGCGGCACGGGCCTTCTACGGCGCCGTGTTCGGCTGGACGACAATCGACGCCGGCTCGCCGATGTGGGCTCTGCCGGGTTACGGCGACTATCTCGAGGAACTCAACCCCGGCCTGCGCGCGGGTATGAAGCAGATGGGCGCACCCGAAGGCTTCGAGGACGTCGTGGCGACGATCTTGCCCCGCGAAGGTGGCCCGGCGCGCTGGAGCGTGACGTTCGCCGTCGACGACGCGGACGCGATCGCTGCGCGAGCCCGCGAGCTCGGAGGCTCGATCCTCGCTGAGCCGCAGAATGCGCCGTGGGTGCGATTCGCCGTCCTTGCCGATCCGGCTGGCGCGTCCTTCACCGCCAGCCAGTTCGTGGCGGAGAACCGCTAGACGATCCGCTTTCGGGCCGCTGGAATGCTCGTTTCGCACAAGGTGTTGCTCAGGAGGTACAGTGAACGTATCTCCTACGCAACGGCCGGGGCCCAGAATGCCCGAACCTGACATGTTCTACGTCAGCTTGCACGAGCGTCGGCTGCAGGACCCGGAGTTCCGCCCGGCCTATGAACGCGCGGCACGTGAGATCGCCGAGACGGACGCGGTCATCCGGGAACTCGACGCGCTGCGGGTGGACCTGGGCATATCGAAGGCCGAGCTTGCCCGGCGGATCAACCGCAACGCCTCCAGCGTGCGGCGGCTGTTCACGGCCAGCCAGGTCCGCCCCGAACTGCCGCTGATCACAGCGATCGCCGACGCTCTGGGCGCCGACGTACGCGTCATACGCCGACCCGCGTAACGACAGCCACGTCGCCGGTCGGCGAAGACTACCCCGACACGCTGGCCTCTGCCGACAACCTCGCCGCCGACCTGCGCGTGCTCGGGGAGACACTGCCGCAGACAAGCTCGCAGCAGAAATCGCCAAACGCCGACGCAAGCAGGACGGCTAGGCTGGGGGCTGACGTCCACGCAGTAACCTGAGGGGCGCGAAAGCGGATTACCTCAAGTAATTGGCAAACGGCTGCCTGACATTAACGCACGCACCTAACGCCGAATATTCGCGTTGGTACTGTTGGTCTCCGTCGGCGCTCGGAACACACAGATCAGCCACTTCTGTATGGCTTGGCCTCACTGTTCGGTTGCGGCCCAGCTGCCCGGTTCGTAACTCAAGCGGCCTGACCGTGATCCCGGCGAGCCTCGATCTGCAACCGCTTGGAAGCGAGGGCAGCGCTTTAACCCCGGATGGGCTCGAATCCGACTCGCATTAGCAGTCCCTTCGCTGCCGCGAAACCCACTGTAAGCCGACCGGGCCTGACACAATCTGCGCAGGTCAACTGGGTTGCGCGATGTAAGGCGCCGGAACCTGTGACAGCCCGGCGCAAGCTGTGCTGTGTCGGCGCTGTGCCACCGCACCGACCCGCGATTAGGACAGAAACAGACATTCACGGAATACGCCGGAGCGCTGCCGGCCTGGGGGTTGTGTCCAGCACCGGATCACAGTGTCATCGGCGTCGGTCCCGAATGCGCTCCCATCCATTCGGTTAATGTGATACGTCCCGAATGTGCCGTTCGTGGGTATAGCGCAGGTGATCGTCAGACCTGATGAATCAGGTCCTATGGTGCAATACTCGGCGTAGGCACTCCAGGGCCGGGGCTAGCCGCGCTCAGAACGCGTGGCGGGGAGGGGTGGATCTGGTGAACGAGGACCTCCCGCGCAATCTCGGCTCCACTCGCGCGAAGCAGTTGCTCGGTGAGTGCGCTGCTTTGCTGCCTGCCGACGACAGCTTGGCTGTTACGTTACGCGCGGCCGCCCGCAGGCTTGACGAACCCATGAGGCTCGCGGTTGTCGGGCAGATCAAGCGAGGAAAGTCCACACTCGTCAATGCCCTGATCTGCGAAGATATTGTCGCCACTGGGCGCCCGGAGCTGACTTTCAACGTCAATGAGCTGCACTTCGCCGAAGCGGAAAGGATTGTCGTCCACTTCCGGGATGGGTCGCCGCCGCGCAAAGTTACCCGGGACGAGATGGGTTACTGGACAAACTACGACCCGTCTCATCTGCCTGATCTGCGGCGAGTGCTGAAGGTTAGCTTTGGCCTGCCGAACGACCTGCTAAGCAGCCTCGTACTCATAGACACCCCGGGACTCGGCAGCGTCCATGTGGCCGATTCGTCCGCCACCCTGGTCACGCTGGGGAGCGATGCCGACGCTGTGGACCCCGGATTGCGGGAGGCCTTAAACTCACTCGGCCGGGAGCCGGCCACCGTGCATCGGGAGAGCTTCGCCGAACTCGATCAAGCCGACGCCGTGCTGTATCTGTTCAGCCGCGGGATCGGTGAGGAGGACCGGAAGATCCTGGCCGAGATGGCTGGGAACCACCCCGATGCACTGACTCCGCTCAAGGCATTCGGCGTACTGAACAAGTGTGATGACGCGTGGCCGCCTGACCGCGACGAACACCCGGGCGCCGATCCGCTCACCTTCCATCCACTCCGCGACGATGCCGACGCAGTGGTCGAGAGACATCTCGGCCGCCCCGACGTCCGCCGGTTCTTCTACGTGATCATGCCGATCGCCGCCCGGGTCGCGATGGGGGCGTGCAGCCTAGACTCGTCCCAGCTCAACTGGCTGGACGATCTTTCCCGGGCCGACCCGGGGAAGCTGGCTGCCCATCTGTCGGACGAGCGCCGGTTCGCCGAAAGCACGGACTATCAGGTGCCCGCTGCCGCCCGTCAGCAGCTTGTGGAATGCCTCGGCCCTTGGGGTATTCACATGTCCTGCCAGGCGTTGCGGAACGGGTTCGATGAGGAAAAGCTGCGCGGTCACCTGATGGAAGAGAGCGGCGTCGGGAAACTGCGCAAGCTCGCCGGGCAGCATTTCGGCAACCGGGCCACGCTCATCAAGCTTAGCCAGGCCGTCCGCTCGGTGCGGGCTGGTCTCGCGGTTCCCCGGTCGAGTGGGCACTCCACGGTGGAAAGGATCGGCCGACGCATCGAAGCGCTGGAGCGATCCGAGCAGGGCTTTGTCGAGATAACGGCACTGTCGGCCTACTACCGCGACCGCCTGACCGAATTGACCGAGACCGAGATCAGCCACCTGCTCGAAGTGACCGGCGAACGGGGTACGCACTGCGCGTGCCGGCTCGGCCTCGACATCAACGTCTCACTGGCCACAATGGCTGAGACCGCAATCGAGCGCATTCGCTACTGGACCGCCCGGTCGAACGATCCAATCCTCGGACGCGAAGGCCGACAGACTGGCCACACGCTGATCCGGTGCTATGAGAACATCGCCGACCGCATCCACAAGGCCATGCAGTTTCTGGAAATGGTGGAATGAAATGAATTTCATCGACATATTCAGACGCTTGTTCGGCCTGGGCCGCCAGCCGGGCGGGGAGACCACCCGTTATCTGGCCTTCGAGGTCATGATGCTCGCGGCCGACCTGGCCGGCCAGGATGCATCGGCCGAGCTGGAGCAGAGCAACACCGCGGCGATCCTGCAGGATGCGCGCGGCTTCGTCAAGGTCGCCCGGGAACGATCGCACGAACTGGAACTGCAACTGGCTGCGCTCCGCGACGAAAACACGCTGCTGCGCGGTGCGCATGCGACGACACCTAAGCCAGAGCACCGCAGCCACGCCGCGTCGCAGGATCCGCCCATGATCGCCCGGGATCTCATCGAGATCGCCGACCGGCTCGCGAGCCAGCCTGACCAGCCGATCATCCGGTGGGTAGCGAGCCGGGCGGCCCAGATGATGAAGCAGTGCGAGATCTACCCGATCATCGACGATGGCCCAGTCGACCCGACACGGCACGAGGTTGTCGAAGTACGCGCCGCGGCTGACCCGAGGGTCGCCGATCACATAGCGGAGACCGCTCGGCCCGGTTATCGCTGGCGCGACCAGATCCTGCGCCCACAGCAGATCATCGCCTACGTGAAGGCGGGCCGGCCATGATCACCACCCTTGCCTTCGAGGAGTTGCGCGGCGAAGTGGCTGGGCTGGCTGGCAAGTTGAGTCGCTGCGGCCCGATCGAGCCGCTGCAGCAGCGACGGCTGAACGATGCCAGAGAAAGGCTTTCGGCTGAATGCCTCGTGGTGATCTGCGGTGAGTTCAGCCGGGGGAAGTCCAGCCTGCTGAACGCCTTGGTGGAGAGGGCTGGCCTGTTCCCGGTCGGCAGCGACGTCAGCACAGCAGTGGTAACGGAACTGCGCTGGGGTGAGCAGGAAGCGGCCGAGGTGTTTTTCGGGGACGGCAGCAAACTCACGGCACTTTCCGCGGTCGGCGATTACGTGAACGAAACGCGCAACCCTGACAACGCAAAAGATGTCCGGGAGGTCAAGCTAGCCGCGCCGCTGGCCTTGCTGCGGTCCGGTTTGGTACTGGTCGATACGCCCGGCATTGGCAGCCTGAATGTCGAGCACGCGACCGCTACCTATGCCTATCTCGGCGAAGCAGATGCAGTGCTGTTCGTAGCGGCGGCCGACGAGCGGATGAGCACCAGTGAGTTGTCCTATGTCGCCAAGGCTATAAGTAAATGCCCGGTGGTCATCACCGTGCTCACCAAGATCGAGAAACTCTTCGGCCCGGGGCCCGAGGACGAGGTCTCGGTAGCCCGGAAGCGTATTGCAGGCGTCACCGAGCGCAGCGCCGACGATGTCCTCGCCGTCGGCGTTTCCAGTCGGCGCAAACGCGACGCACAGCAGACCGGAGACAAAGACCTGCTACGCAAATCGGGTTTTCCGGACCTGACCAAACTGCTCGCCGCCAACCTGGTCGCAACGTGGGGCAAAGCCTGCCTGACCGACGCGTTGAACACCCTGGCCGAGGTCTACGCTGATATGACCGAGCCGGTCGAGAATGAGCTGTCCGCTCTGAGCAGCGACGACGCCCTCGAAAAGGCCTGCGCCGCACTCGGGGAAGCGCGAGGGCGCGCGATCGAGCTGACCGCCGAATCCGCTAGCTGGCGCACCAATCTGGCCGACTCCTTCGAAGCCGAGGCGCGCCATATCGCCCAGCAACTGGCCGACGACTGCGACGCGGTCAAGTTCGAATTCGGCACCGCCGCGCACTCATCCCGGGCGGTCAGCGACCCCGATGCGCTGGTCCGGGAAGCCTATGCACACCTGGTAGATGCGATCGAGGCGGCGGGAACCAGGCTGCGCGACGCGACGGAGTGGGTGGCAGCGCGGGCATCAGACGAGACCCGGCTCCAGCTCACGGCCCGGGCGGCCCGTCCGCATGTCGACGTCGACCTGAGGACACCCTCGGTACTTTCCAGCCGCCACCGAAGTGCCGGGCTCGTGCAGTCAGCCTTCAAGTCCGCGGCCACCGGGATGGGAGTGGGCACCGCCATGGGGGCGGCGATCGGCACGCTCATCTTCCCCGGAGTCGGGACCCTGGCCGGATTGGCCGGCGGGCTCGCCGGACAGGTGGTCGGGCTGTTCGCCGGTTTGCACGACCATTTCGTGAAGGTCGGCCTAACCCGGCAGGCCCAGCAAACGGAATGGCTGACCAGCTTGGTGCTACCGAGGATCGAGCACATAATCGGCGACATCCAGGCCAACGTGGCGGAAGCGAGCGAAGTCACCGAGAAGTATCTGCTCGCGGAACTGAATGAACGAATAATGGCGGACCGCCAGGTCATCGCGAATTCCCTCGAGACGCTGGAAGAACAGCAAACCGCGACCGAGGAGGAACGCCGTCGCAAGCATCGCGAACTGCTCGCCAGATCGGCGGAACTCAACGGCATAGACGGCCAACTGAAAGCCCTCAGAAAGCGCGTGCAGGCTCTCGGCTAGGAGCGGGATGAGACTGGTCTACGGAATCGACTTCGGCACGTCGAACTCTGCCATCATGGTCGGGCGCCCCGGCGGCGAGGTCATCCGGATCCACAATCCGGTGGAGAGCATCTACGAAGTTCCCACCGCGGTATGCCTGCGCGCCAACGGGAAGATGACGGTGGGCAGCGTGGCGCAGCGGATGAAAGTGCTGCGTCCCGCGTGGTACCGGGACGAGTTCAAGCGCGACATTGGGAACCTGACCCCCATCATCTTTCCGCCGGAAACGTCCGGAGACGCCGCTGATGTCCACCGTTTCGCGGTGCATGAACTTGTCGCGGAGGTACTCCGCGCGCTGCGTGAGCAGGCGGAGAGTGAGATACCCGGCGAGCCCGGCCTGGTTGTGATCACGGTGCCCGCCTCCTGGCAGGCGGGCAACCACGACTACATGTACCTGGCCGCAGCGACTGCTGGATTTAATCCGGATCGTGTGCGCCTGGTCAAAGAACCGGAAGCCGCGGTGGCCTACGCCGTGGAGAAACACCTCGGCATCGAGGAACGGACGCTTCTGATCTACGACCTCGGTGGCGGCACCTTCGACTGCGCCGTCGTGCGCGGACGCGGGCATACCGACTTTGACCTGCTCGGCGAGGCCGGCGGCCTCGACAATATCGGCGGAACGCAGTTCGACCGCCAGATCCTCGAACTGATCCGCCGCCGCTTTCCAGCGGAAACCAGCGATCTGCTAGACGGCCCCGCGCGAGACTACAAGGTATGGGCCAAGCGCCTGCTACTACGGGACACCTGCGAGAACGCCAAGCGCGTGCTGTCGACCGAGATGCTCTACGAGGGCCTGCTGACCGAACTGGACACGAGTCCCCGCTTCGAACTTTCCCGCAGTGAGCTGGCCGAACTGATCGGCCCGATGGTGGAGGAAACGATCGCGGAATGCGAGCGGTTGCTGGGCAGCCTCGGCATGGACTGGAGCGACATCGACAATGTCGTGCCCGTCGGGGGGAGCAGTCGGCTCCCGATCGTGGGTGAGACCATCGCCAGGCACAGCACCCGAGGCCGGGCATCGGTCATCCGGGTGGAGGAGCCGGAACTCGCAGTGGCGCACGGTGCTGTGCGGCACGCTTTTGCCTTGCTGGGCGCGAGGTCGTCGCTGCCCACGCCCGCCCGGTCACCTGATGTGGATTACGGCGATGCCGTAGTAGCTGAGCCCGTGTCCGCGGAGCCTGCGCAGGTGGCGGAGCCCACACCGGAGGAGGCGCCTGCGCCGGTGGCCGTTCAGCCTCAGCCCACTTCGCTCTCATCGTCTGGGCAGCGCGATTATCCTCCCTGGGCACCGCAATCGGCGAGCGAAGGCAGTACTCCCTACGGCAGTACGACATCGATGGACAGCAATACCTCGGCCGGGGAGCGCGACAGCACATTCTCAGATGAGAACAGCGCCGACGCACCCCCGGGCGAAGACACGCCAGTGCTCGACTCACGCGCACTACCGCCCAGCATCAGGTACACGGCTTTGCAGGCATCGTCGATGACGATGGCCTGGCGGTCGAACAAATACGCGCTGTGGAGCGCTGCTGCGGCATCTGTCGTTGCGCTACTCAACGAATTCAGCGCTATTACCAGCCCGAAGGACCTTCGAACCGCATTGGCGATCGCCGCCTATTCACTGGTCGGCCTCCTGGTCTTGCAGTTGTTGCTCACCGCCTGGGCCCTAAACCGGGCGCTGCAGATCTGGAAGGCCGTGGCAACAGCTTCAGGAGCCTTTGCTCTTGCCGCAACGACACACTACTTTCTGAACGGCTGGCTCGGGTGGACTGTCTTCATCTTCCTGCTAGTTGTCGGGGCCAGTTGCTGGATGAGTATGCTGGACAGCCCCATTTCGAAAATGTACTTCCTCAAGGGTGTTCAGTTCAGTTTGTCTGGCATCTCACTGACCTTCGGGGATAACCGAATAGAAGTCCTTCCGTGGACTAATATAGAGTCCATAACCCAGCCTGGGAACCTCTTGGTGGCCAGGCTAGTGGCGGAGGAGCGTGCCCCAGGTAGGACCCGTCTCTACCGGCTGAAATACAATCCGACTGCTAATGAGGTTGAATTGTTCGGGAGGTATCTATTCACCCAGGCCGACCAGATTCTGGACGACATCCGCGTCTATAGTGGCGGTCGGCTGAGCATCTCAACTCCACCGCGGCGGCAATCACGGTCGCGCCGCAGCGGCGACAGATAGGCAGTGGCGGTGCCACCAAGGCTCCTGCGTGTTCCGTGAGTGTCTGTTTCTGTCTTAATCGAGGCTGTGGAGGCGGAAGGTTTCGGCGGGGTGCAGTGGTTGCGTGGGTCTTCGGAGACGCGCAGGTAGCCGACGTCCTTGATGACCGCGCGGACGGGCAGATCCGGAAGCGACGTCGCGCTTTCGGGGCACGATTGGACCGCTCCTCAAGCCTGTAAGTCGCCGCCAACTGAGTGCATAACGGCCAAATCTGCGATGGTGACCGAGGCGTTCGGAGCAGAGGCGTATACGCGCCGAACGGCGGATATCGTGCATCGGCCGCCAACCATGGCGGTCACCCAGCGTGACCTGGACATCGAGCCTGCCCCTGATCCAGCGGCCTGAGCGAGCTCACCTTCGGCTAGGCCTGATGACACGCGCCGGGGCGCGATTGACCGGGGAGACGCGGGTATCACCGCTATGCTTAAAGTCCAAGGTCGCAGTCTGTGCAGGTGGTGGATCGCAGGGATGTCGCCGTTGCGCGACCTGGTAGAGGCCAGGCGAGAACAGGTTAAGGCGGTTGCCGCACGGCATCATGCCAGCCGGGTGCGCCTGTTCGGCTCGGTTGCCCGCGGCGACGAGCGGCCGGAGAGCGACATTGACTTGCTGGTCGACTTCTCGAAGGACAGCTCTCTGTTCGACCTCATGCGGATGACTAGGGAACTTGAAGACCTGCTCGGCCACCCCGTCGACGTCGTGTCAACCGGAGGACTCAAAGACCGGGACCGGCAGATTCTCGACGAGTCCATCGAGCTGTGAGCCGGACCGACGACCAGCGAGTACTGGACATTCTTGACGCTGCCGACCAGATCGCGGGTGCTGTCAAGGACGGACGGAAAGCCTGGGACCAGGACCGGCTGCGGCAGCTGGCGGTCGAGCGACTGCTAGAGATCATCGGCGAGTCGGCGAACACTCTCAGCGATGAATTCCGGGCGGCTTACCCAGACGTGCCATGGCGCGATGTCATCGGCTTGCGTATCGTTCTAGCCCACCATTACCACAGGTGGACCCGAACCAGGTATGGGTGATCGCCTCCGACGAGGTTCCTCGCCTAGCAGAACGTCTCCGAGCTTCGCGATCGTGAACCCTCAGAGCGGAGGTCGGCGCTCTGGGGAGTCGAGCCATGGGAAGTGCTGCTCGTGGGCGGCGGCGACGCGGAACGCGGTGATGTCGTCGTAGGTCTTCGCGACGACGGACAGCCCGGTCGGGACGCCATCGCGGGACCGGCCGGAGGGCACACTGAGCACCGGGCACCGGCTGGCGATGTTGAACGGCAGCGTCATCAGCACGTCGAGCCAGTCGTCGTGCTCCTGGCCGTTGATGATGGCCGGCTGGTCGGTGTCGTACTCGGCGGGCAGCGCGGGAACGGCGAACGTCGGGCACACCAGCGCGTCGACGTCATCGAGCAGCTGACCGAGCGGCGCGTAGATTTCGGCCTCCAGCGCCAGCCCGGCGACGAGGTCTTCCTTGGTGATCTCGTCGGACTCGGCCACGAAACGGCGCGCGTACGAGGTGAGCTCGTCCGCGTGCTCCGCGTAAATCTCCCGCATGGACGGCCCGAAGATCATGCCGAAGTGGATCCGCGCCGCCCGCTTGATCGCCTCGATGTCCCAGGGCAGCGCCACTTCCTGTACGTCGGCGCCCGCGTCGGCCAGCCGGGCGGCCGCGGCCCGGGTGTTCGCCACGACATCGGCGTCGACGTCGTAGCAGCCCAGGTCGGTGCTCACCGCAATTCTCAGCCCGGCGACCGGCTCCAGCTCCGCCGGGATCTCGAGCTTCGGGCGGAGCGACGCGACGTCGCTCCAGTGCGGCCCCGCGATCACGTTCTCCAGCAGCGCGCAGTCGGCGACGGTCCGGGCCAGCGGGCCCTCGTGGCAGTAGTGGTCCAGGTTGAAGATCTCCAGCTCCGGCACCCGCCCGTACGGCGGCTTGAACCCGGTGACCCCGCAGAACGACGCGGGAATCCGGATCGAGCCGCCGATGTCCGAGCCGGTGGCCAGCGTCGTTGAACCTGCGGCGAGCGCCGCGGCCGACCCGCCGCTGGAGCCGCCGGGCGAGTACGCGGTGTTCCACGGGTTGCGCGTGACGCCCCACAGCTTCGTCCAGGTGAACGGGGCGCAGGAGAACTCCGGCGTCGTCGACCGGGCGTGCACGATGCCCCCGGCGTCGATGATGCGCTGCACGAAGACCGCCGTGTGGTCGGCGACCACGTCCCGCAGCGGCACCGAGCCGAGCGTGTTGCGCTGGCCCTCGATCGGCGCCTCCTCCTTCACCGCGACCGGCAGGCCCTCCAGGGGTCCCGGCTCCGGGCCCCGGCCCGCGTACCGGGCCTCGGCCTCTCTGGCCTGGTCCATCGCCTGCTCGTAGCGGGTCTCGGCGAACGCGTTGATGGCCGGCTCGACCGCCTCGGCGCGGGCGATCACCGCCGCCATCAGCTCGGCGGGGGACAGCTCGCGGGACCGGAACAGGCGCAGCGCGTCGGTGGCGGTCAGGTAGTGCAGGTCGGTCATGCGAGGGGTGCCTCCTCGTCGGCGGGGGTCTGCTCGGCGCTGGCCTGGGGGAGCTGGCGGGTGGGCTTCCAGCCGGGGCGGGGGACGCAGTCGCGCAGCAGCCGGGTGTAGGCGTGCTGCGGGTCGTCGAGCACCCGGCCCGTCGGGCCGTGCTCCACGACCTGCCCGCGGCGCAGCACGATCGTGGCGTCGGTGAGCTGCCGGACCACGGCCAGGTCGTGGCTGATCAGGATGTAGGACACGCCGGTCTCGTCGCGGATGTCGGCGAGCAGGTTCAGCACCTGCGCCTGAATGGACACGTCCAGCGCCGCGACGGACTCATCCAGGATCAGGATCCGTGGTTCGGCCGCCAGCGCGCGGGCGATCGCCACCCGCTGGCGCTGCCCGCCGGACAGCGCCCGCGGCAGCGCCCGGGACTGGCGCTCGTCCAGGCCGACCAGGCCGGTGAGCTCGGCGACCCGCGCCCGGCGGCGGTCGGCCGGCCAGCCGTGGTGCAGCCGGAGCACCTCATCGATGGCTCCCTCGGCGGTCTGCCGCGGGTCCAGGCTGGTGTACGGGTCCTGGAACACGATCTGCACCTCGCGCCCGCGGCGCCGCCGGTCCGCGAGCGACCGGGCGGGCCGGGACCGGTCCTGCCCGCAAGCGGCGATCGACCCGCCGGACGGCCGTTCCAGGCCCACGATCATCCGCGCGATCGTGGTCTTGCCCGAGCCGGACTCGCCCACTATCGCGAGCGATCCCGCTTCCGGGACGCGGAACGACACGTCGTCCACGGCCACCAGGTCGCCGAACTCCTTGCGCAGCGAGGTCACCTCGAGGACGTCCGTGCGGTCGGCGTCAGGCATTGGCCGGTTCCCCCAGCTTCCCGCGCAGCTCCTGCGCGCGCACGCACCGGGAGAGGCCGCCGTCCAGCTCGGTGACCGGGGGCAGGCCCGCGCGGCAGACGTCCTGGGCGTGCGGGCACCGCGGCGCGAACGCGCATTCATCGGCCGGTGCCTCGAACGCGGAGAGCGGCCGGCCGGGGATCGCACGCAGCCTCCCGGCCGTGCGGGTGATGTCGGGGCGCGCGGCGGCCAGCGCCGCCGTGTACGGGTGCAGCGGGTCGTCGTGCAGCCGGCCCGACTCGCGAACCTCGACGATCTGCCCGGCGTACATCACGGCGGTGCGGTCGCAGATCGCGGCGGCGAGCTCCAGGTCGTGCGTGATGAACAGCATGGCCAGGCCGAACTCGTGCCGCAGCCCGTCGAGGATCGCCATGACCTCGGCCTGGGTGGTGACGTCCAGCGCCGTGGTCGGCTCGTCGGCCAGCAGCAGCCGCGGCTCGGTGAGCAGCGCAGCGGCGATCATCACCCGCTGCAGCATGCCCCCGGACAGTTCGTGCGGGTACTGCCGCAGCCGCTGCGGGCCGCCGTCGATGCCCACCTGGGAGAGCATGTCCGACGCCCGCCGGCTGGCTTCCGCCGAGGACACCCCGAGGTTCGTCCGCAGCGCCTCGGTCATGTAGTCGCCGATCCGCCGGACCGGGTTCACGTGCGCGCGGGGGTCCTGAAAGATCATCGCGATCTGGTTGCGGTACCGGCGCAGGTCGGCTCCGGACAGCGTGCGCACGTCGCGGCCGCCGAACCGGATCGAGCCGTCCACCTCCGCACCCCGCGGCAGTACCCGGTCGATCGCCCGCGCGGTCATCGACTTGCCCGAGCCCGACTCGCCGACCAGTCCGAGCGCCTCGCCCTCGCGCACGGTCAGCGTGACGTCGCGGAGCACGGCCCGCTGCGCGCCGCGCACCTCCAGGCGCACCGTCAGCCCGTCGACCTGCAGCAGCGGGGCGCTCATCGCCGGGCCGCCTGGGCCTGCTCGAACAGGCGCTCGCCGAGAATATTGAACGCGATGACGACCGCCACGATGCAGACACCGGCGGATAGGGCCGGGAGCGGATAACCCTGCAGGATGCCGGTCTGGTTCTCCGAGATCATCACGCCCCAGTTGGGTGCTGGCGGCTGCACGCCGAGGCCGAGAAACGAGATCGCGGCCAAGTCGACCATGGCCCAGCCGAACATGATGGTTGCCTGGGCCACGATGAGCGCGAGCATGTTCGGGATGATGTGCCGCAGGCAGATCGTGGTGGCCGACAAGCCCTGCACCTCGAGCGCGGCGACGTAGGGCTGGCTGCGCTCGCGCAGCGCGGCCCCGCGCAGGACGCGCGCGACGTACGGCGTGTACGCGATGGACAGCGCGATCGACGCCGCGGTCAGGCCGGCGCCGAAGATCGCCGTCGCCAGCACGGCCAGCAGGATGCCGGGGAACGCGAACAGAATGTCGAGCCCCGAGGAGATCACGGCGTCGGCCGCGCCGCGCCGCCACGCCGAGACCACCGCGAGCACGGCACCCGCGGTCAGGCTGAGCACCACCACGGCCAAGGGTCCGAGCATCGAGGACTGCGCGCCGGCCAGCAGCCGGGACAGCACGTCACGGCCCTGGAAGTCGAAGCCGAGCAGATGACCCCCGACCGGCCCGACCCAGGCCAGTGAGAGGTTCGGCAGATCGGGATTGAACGGGGCGAGGAGCGGGCCGAAGACCGCGGCGATCGTCGCGAGCGCGATGACCGCGGCGGACACCATGCCCGCGACGCCGGTCCCGCGCAGCCCGGACAGCGACCGGGAACGCCTGGTGCCCGTAACGGCGACGACGGTGCTCACCTGCGCGCTCACTGGGCCCGGCTCCCCAGCGAGACGCGCGGGTCCAGCAGCGCGTACAGCACGTCGACGAGCATGTTCACCACGACGAACGCGGTGACGAGCACGAGCGAGATTCCTTGCACCACCGCGAGGTCCTTCGACTCCGCTGCCTGGACCAGGTAGGCCCCCAGCCCGTTCAGGCTGAATGCGGTCTCGACCACGGCCGCGACCGCGATCAGCGACGCGATTGTGATCCCGGTGATGGTCGTGATTGGTATCGCGGCGTTGCGCAGGATGTGCCGGCGGATCAGCTGGCGTGCGGGGATGCCACGGCTGATAGCGGTCTGCACGTGCTCGCGCTCGCTCTCCTCGCGGATCGACGCCCGGGTGACCCGGGCCACGATGGCGAGGGCCGAGAACGCCAGCGCCACCGCGGGCAGCGTGAAGTGCTGAACGTTGCTCAGGAAGCTGGTCCCGTTGCCGAGCGCGGGGAACCAGCCCAGCTTCACCGAGAACAGCAGGATCAGCACGATCGCGGCGACGAACGCCGGGATCGCGGCCGAGACCGCGGTGACCACCAGCGTGCTCGTGTCGAGAAACCCTGGCCGCAGGCCGGCCACGATGCCCATGCCGATCCCGAACAGCAGGATCAGCACGGACCCGTACAGCACCAGCCCGGCGGTCGTCCAGATCCTCGAAGCGATCAGGGTGGACACGTTCTCCCGGAGAATGATCGAGATCCCGAGGTTGCCGTGCAGCGCGTTCGTGAGCCAGTACCAGTACTGGGCGAAGAACGGCTCGTTCAGGTGGTAGCGCGCCTCGAGGACGCGGACGCTGCTGGCGGGCAGCGCCCGGCCGCCGGACAACGCCGAGATCGCGTTGCCCGGCGCCAGATAGACGGCTGCGAAGATCACGAAACTCGCGATCAGCAGGCTGGCCAGCAGCATGGTCAGCCTGCGGGCGAAGAACTGCCAGCGCACCGGCTCAGCCCTTGCCGCCCAGGCTGTTTGCCCAGGGCGCGAACATGTACGCGAACGACGCGACCGCGCCGGTGAGGTTGGAGCTCAGCAGCAGCAGAGACGTCGGCTGGACGTCGGGGATCCAGGGCA
This sequence comes from uncultured Actinomycetota bacterium, assembly GCA_963778075.1. Lineage (GTDB taxonomy): Bacteria > Actinomycetota > Actinomycetes > Streptosporangiales > Streptosporangiaceae > JASHPR01. Next base: position 80,076 of record CAVZTJ010000007.1, read on the forward strand.
GCAGCTGATTGTTGATCTTCTCGGCCTGCACCATGAGCGCGGCCCGCTTGTCCGGGTTGGCCGTGCTGCGCGCCTGCTCGAGCAGTGAGGTGAGCTTCGGGTCGTTGAAGTTGTCGTAGTTCTGCGACCCCCCGGGCAGGTCGAGCGTGGCGAGCAGCGCGGCCGGGTCGGCGTAGTCGCCGTAGTTGACGGTGAGGAAGCCGTCGATGCCCTGGCGGGCGCTGGCGGAGGTGAAGAAGTTGATGTAGTTCTGCGCCGACACCGACTTGAGCACGACCTTCAGCCCGATCGCCTGGGCCGCGGCCTGGTAGGCGCCGGTCACCGCGGCGATGTTGGCCAGCTGGCTGGACGTGCCGATCGTGATCGTCTTCCCGGTCGCGCCGGCCTGCTTCACGAGCTTCTTGGCCTCGGCCAGGTTCTGGGTCATGTACGGCGCGCTGCTGTAGGCGGCGTCGAATACCGACTTGCCGTAGCCAAACGTGCCCGGGTTCGACATCCACTTCGGCATCAGCGCGGCGCCCTTGTACACCGAGTCGATGATGGCCTGGCGGTTCAGCGCCAGGGACAGCGCGCGGCGCACCTGCAGGTCGCCGAGCGCGCCCTTGAAGTTGCACACGATGAACGCGTCGGTTGACCAGCCGGGACCCTGGTAGACCGAAACGGCCTTGCTGTTTTTCAGCTGGTCGAGCGTGGCCAGGCCGAAGGAGTAGGAGCCCTGGATCCCGCCGGTCAGCATGCCGGACGTGAACGAGGCGACGTCCGGCGCGCCCTTGATCAGAATCTGCTGCACCAGGGGCTTGGCCGTGGAACCCCAGTAGTGCGGGTTCGCGACGGCGGTGACCCCGACGCCGGGCTTCCACGACTTGAACTCATACGCGCCGGTGCACATGATGCCGCCGGCCGGCGTGCCGTAGTTCTTGCCCTGCGCTTGCGCGTAGCTCTTCTCGATGACCACGCCGGCCATCGACGACAGCTCGCCCTCCAGCCAGTAATCCGGCTGCTTCAGCGTGATGGTCACCTGCGCCGGGCCGGTCGCCGTGATCGACGTCACCCGGTTGAAGACCTGGCTGTAGAACCCGCCGAGCGCCGCGTTCGTGTTCCGGTCCAGGCTGTAGACGACGTCGGCGGACGTCACCGCGTGGCCGTCCCAGAACTTCACCCCGGGCTTGAGGGTGAACACCATCTTGGTCGGCGAGGGGGTCGAGATCGTGGCGAGGCCGGGCTGGAGCGAGCCGTCCGGCGCCTGGCGGAGCAGCGACTCGCACATCAGCGAGATCGCGGTGTTCTCGGGGTAGTCGAAGGCGTAGATCGGATCGAGCGAGTTCACGTCCCGGTAGACCGCCCAGGTGATGGACGACACCGGCTTGGTTCCCGTCGGTGTGGTCGCCACCAGGCCCTTGGTCGCCGAGATGTTGCCGGACGCGGCGTTTCCCCCCGCCGACCTGCCGCAGCCGGAGGCCACGAGCGCGAATACCGCAACGACGGCTGCCGCCGTCCACATGCCTCGTCTGCCGGCCATTTCTCCTCCTGCTCATGCGCTGCGCCCGCCACCGCGGGCTGGTCACTGCTGGTACGCGAGCTGGCCCCGGACCCAGGTTGAGGCGACCGTCGCACTGCTGATCTCGTGGTCGCCGATGCGGCTGAGATCGGCGTCGACGATCGCGAAGTCCGCGTCCATGCACTGCCGGATCGAGCCGGCCGCCGTCTCTACGCCGTTGGTCCTGGCGCTGCCCGAGGTGTAAGCGGCCAGGAACGATGCCAGGCCGAGCCGCTGCTGCGGCAGGAACGGGTCGGCGCCGCTGCCGCCCGCTGTGGCCGGCAGGCTCCGGTTCACCGCGACGTGCGCCGCCCACAGCGGGTTAGGGCTGCTCACCGGCCAGTCGCTGCCCGCGCACATCGAGGCCTCGCTGGCCTGCAGCGACCGGAACGGGTACTGCCATCCGGACCGGCGTTCGCCGAGGAACGGGATCGTGAGCTCGTCCATCTGCGGCTCGTGCGTTGCCCACAGCGCCTGGATGTTGGCCATGGCGGCGAGCGCCGCGAACCGGGGAACGTCGTCGGGGTGCACGACCTGCAAATGCGCCAGGTGGTGGCGGCCGCCGGGGCCAGAAGCGCCCGAGGCAGACCGCGCACTGCGGGCGGCAGCGACCGCGTCCAGGGCGTTGCGCACGGCGCGGTCGCCGAGCGCGTGGAAGTGCACCTGGAATCCCTCGCGGTCGAGCGCGGTGACGTAGCCGGGGAGCCGCTCGGGATCGATGAAGTCCAGGCCGGACTGGCCGGTGGCGCAGCCGTCGCCGTCCAGGTACGGCTCCAGCATCGCCGCCGTGTGATTCTCGGCGACGCCGTCCAGCATCATCTTCACGCTCGTGGCGCGGAACCGCCCGCCCGGCCATGCCTGCCCCGCCGACCCGGCCTCGCGCTGGTCCAGCAGCTCCGGCAGCTGCTCAAGACCGCCGTCGCGGTCCCACCACAGCGCGCCCACGACGGTGGCGTGCAGCGTCCCCGCCTGGGCGGCACGCAGGTAGGCGACCATGGGATCTGCGTCGCCGTGGTGGCGGCCGATGATCGCGTCCTGCCAGCCGGTGATGCCGAGGGAGAGCAGGTAATCCTGCGCGGTCAGCAGCGACTGGTACCAGTCTTCGGCGGTGGGTACGGGCACGAGCCGCGACACCAGGCCGGCGGCACCCTCTTGCAGCATGCCCGCCGGCTCGCCGCGCTCGTCCCGCTCGATCCGGCCATCCGCCGGGTCAGGCGTGCTGGCATCGATGCCCGCCAGGCGCAGTGCTGCGCTGTTCACCCAGGACCCATGGCCGTCTCGGTTCGGCAGGAAGGCGGGGCGGTCCCCGGTCACCGCGTCCAGCGTCTGCCGGGTCGGGATGCCGCCCGGGAACGCGGCCATCGCCCAGCCTCCGCCCGTTATCCACGCCTCGTCGGGGTGCTCGCGCGCGTAGCCCGCGATGATCTCCAGGTAGCCGTCCGCCGTGTCGGCGCCGCGCAGGTCGCAGCGCCGCATCTGGTTGCCGGCGAACACCGGGTGAGCATGCGCGTCGATGAAGCCGGGCAGCAGCGTGCCGCCGTTCAGGTCGACTGGCTCGGCCGGGTCTGGCCGGCCCGCGGGCTGCAGCGACTCCGCCGGGCCCACTTCGGTGATGGTGCCCCCGCTGACCCGGACGCAGGTGCCAGGGGGAAGGAAGCGGCTGCCGTCGAAGACCGTCCCGTTGCGGAAGAGGAGTTCGTCTGCATCGCCAAGCCCCATGCACCCTCCCGGAGATGGGCTTTTGCCGGATAACTCAACCAATAGCCAAAGATCTTGTCAATGGCTATGACAAAGGTTGTGGTGGCGTACCCTACTGCCGTGGCAGACAATGCGAAGCAGTCCGCGGAGCGGGCATGGGGGTCCGACGGACGCGCGCCCAGGTCAGGGGGTGACCGGCGACGGCTGCAGCGCGGCAGCCTGACGGCGGAGCTGATCGTGACCGAGAGCCTGAGGATCCTTGATGAGGCGGGAACCGCCGGGTTCAGCATGCCGAAGCTCGGCCGGGCGCTCGGTGCTGATCCAACGGCGGTCTACCGGCACTTTGCCAGCAAGGATGATCTCGTCCTGGCGATCGCGGACAAGCTGATCGAGGAGGCAATGGCCGGGCTGGTCGCCAGCGACTGCTGGGTGGACACGCTCATCGAGTGCACCAGGCGGCTCCGGCACACCTACCATCGGCACCCCGCCGCGGCCTCGCTTTCGGCATGCCGGACGACGCAGCGGCCTGCGGAGATGAAGACCGTCGACGTCCTCATCGGCGCGATACTCGCGGCCGGCTTCGAAGGACCGGAGGCCGCGCTGATGTACCGGGCGATCGGCGACTTCTCGCTCTCGTGGGCGGGCGGCGAGGCCACGTTCCTGGCCTTGGACAAGCGCCTGCAGGATCTCGACCGGTCCGCCTGGACCCGCGCTTACCTGGCCGTCGACCGTTCGGAGTACCCGAACACCTGGCAGATCCGCGCCGAACTGCCCGACGTGGCCGACGACGACATCTTCGAGACGATCCTGTCCCTGGTGATGTCCGGGCTGGCCCAGCGGGCGCCGCGGCCGTGCGAATGCCCGGTGCATAGCCAGCGGACCGTGGCTTCCTGACCCTGGAGTCGACGCCGGCGCCCGGCTGGGCGGGGCCCGCCCAGCCGGCCTCGTACATTCACGTGCAATGGGCCGGGTTCCCGGACGCCCCCGCGCGGCTGGTCCAGGTCGGCCTGGCCCGGCGGCAGGAGCAGCGGACGGGCAGGAGCACTCGCCGGAACTACTTGGTGAACTGCCAGTACTCAGGGAACAAGTTGAAGAGCGGGCTGAACGTGACGTTCTTCAGCTTGCTGGTGATCGCCTGGACCGCAAACGGCTCCGGCTCCGGCACCCACATGAACGGAAGCTGCGCTCCTTCCGTACATGGACCGGTCTCCAGCAGCCCAGACGGCCGGGCGTGAAGTCGTGGTGCTGGAGACTTCGGCAGCCCGGGAAGGCTGGCTGCAGCCGGAGATCGGGCGGCCCCGAAAGGCCCCCCGCGCGGCAGTATGCGCGCAGGCGCTTGGCAGCGGCTTGGCGAGCGCTTGGCGGGCAGCGCCCCGGTGACTCTGGAATGGGGTGCCGGGCAGGTCTAAATTGGCTTACCTGAGCGGCAGCGATAACGACGTCGCAGATTGAGGAGAGCACCCGGTGACGACACTTCGCGCAGCGGTCACGCAGGTCGCATGGACCGGCGACAAAGAGACGATGATCAAGCGTCACGAGGAACTGGCGCGCTCAGCCGCGGCCAGCGGCGCGTCCATCGTCGGGTTCCAGGAGCTGTTCTACGGACCGTATTTCGGCATCGTCACCGACCAGAAGTACTACTCCTACACCGAGCCGGTCCCCGGGCCGACCACCGAGCGGTTCCAGGCCCTGGCCAGGGAGCTGAACCTGGTCATCATCCTGCCGGTCTACGAGGTAGAAAACGAGGGGGAGTACTACAACACGGCCGCCGTCATCGACGCGGATGGCGCGCTGCTCGGCAAGTACCGCAAGCACCACCTGCCGAACCTGCCGCAGTTCTGGGAGAAGTTCTACTTCCGCCCCGGCAACCTTGGCTACCCGGTGTTCAACACCGCGGTCGGCCGCGTCGGCGTCTACATCTGCTACGACCGGCACTTCCCGGAGGGCTGGCGCGAACTCGGGCTGGGCGGCGCGCAGATCGTCTTCAACCCCTCGGCAACCAAGCCCGGCCTGTCCAACCGCCTGTGGGAGCTCGAGCAGCCAGCGGCGGCCGCGGCGAACCAGTACTTCATCGCGGCCAACAACCGGATCGGCCGCGAGTACGAGGAGTTCGGCGACGAGGCGGTGGAGTTCTACGGCTCGAGCTACTTCGTGGACCCGCGCGGGAACTTCGTCGGCGACGTAGCGTCCACCGACCAGGAAGAGGTCGTCATCCGGGACCTCGACCTGGAGGAGATCACCCGCACCCGCAACGACTGGCAGTTCTACCGTGACCGCAGGCCGGAGACCTACACCCGGACGGTGCAGCCATGACGACCCTGATCACCGGCGGCACGGTCGTCTCGGCCACCGGGTCCGGCCCGGCCGACGTGCTCGTCGACGGCGAGACCATCGCCGCGGTGTTCTCACCCGGCTCCTCCGCGTTCGGCCCGGTCAGCGCCGACACCGTCATCGACGCCAGTGGCAAGTACGTGATCCCGGGCGGCGTGGACGGGCACACCCACATGGAAATGCCGTTCGGCGGCACGCAGGCCTCCGACACGTTCGAGACCGGCACCCGCGCCGCGGCGTGGGGCGGCACCACGACGATCGTCGACTTCGTGGTGCAGGCCCAAGGCCAGCACGTCCAGGACCAGGTCGCGCTGTGGCACGAGAAAGCCGCCGGGAACTGCGCCATCGACTACGCGTTCCACCAGATCATCGGGGACGTCAACGCCGACGCGCTCAAGGCGATGGACGAGCTGATCGGCGAGGGCATCACCAGCTTCAAGCTCTTCATGGCCTACCCAGGCGTGTTCCTGTCGAGTGACGGCCAGATCCTGCAGGCGATGCAGACGGCCGCGGGCAACGGCGGACTGATCATGATGCACGCCGAGAACGGCTCGGCCATTGACGTCCTCGTGCAGCAGGCGCTCGAGCGGGGTGAGACGGCGCCGTACTACCACGGCATCACCCGGCCGTGGCAGACCGAGCAGGAAGCGACGCACCGTGCGATCATGCTCGCCGATCTGGCCGGCGCGCCGCTCTACGTGGTCCATGTATCGGCCAAACAGGCGCTGGAACGGATCGCCGAGGCCAGGGACGCCGGCCAGAACGTCTTTGGCGAGACCTGCCCCCAGTATCTCTATCTCTCGCTGGAGGAGAACCTGGGTGCACCCGGGTTCGAGGGGGCCAAGTGGGTGTGCTCGACGCCGCTGCGCGCCCGCGCCGACGGGCACCAGGACGAGCTCTGGAAGTACATCCGGACCGGCGATGTCACCACGGTTTCGACGGACCACTGCCCGTTCTGCATGAAGGACCAGAAGGACATGGGCGTCGGCAACTTCGCCAAGATCCCCAACGGGATAGGCAGCGTCGAGCACCGGATGGACCTGCTGTACCAGGGCGTGGCCGACGGGCGCATCTCGCTGGAGCGCTGGGTGGACGTCTGCGCCGTGACCCCGGCCCGGATGTTCGGCATGTACGGCCAGAAGGGCGTCATCACCCCCGGCGCAGACGCGGACATCGTGGTCTACGACCCGAACGGCCATACGTCGATCGGCGTCGGCAAGACCCACCACATGAACATGGACTACTCGGCGTGGGAGGGATGGGAGATCGACGGGCACGTCGACGTCGTTCTGTCCCGCGGCACCGTCGTCAAGGATGAGTCCGGCTACATCGGAACCAAGGGCCACGGCCGGTTCGTCCGGCGCGGCCTTTCCCAGAACCTGATCTGAGGTCCGCATGGAGTTTGGCGTAGTACTGCAGACCGACCCGCCTGCCTGGCGCGTTGTAGACCTTGCCCGGCGTGCCGAGCACCACGGGTTCCGGCACGTCTGGACGTTCGACTCCCACCTGCTCTGGCAGGAGCCGTACGTCATCTACAGCCAGATCCTGGCTGCGACGCACCGCGTGACCGTCGGGCCGATGGTCACCAATCCCTCCACCCGGGAGTGGACCGTCACCGCGTCGCTGTTCGCCACGCTGAACGACATGTTCGGCAACCGCACGATCTGCGGCATCGGCCGGGGCGACTCGGCGGTCCGGGTCATCAGCGGCCGGCCGGCGACGCTCGCCAACCTGCGTGAAGCCGTGCGGGTGATCCGGGGCCTGGCCAACGGCGAAGGGGTCGCCTACAAGGGGGCGGAACTAAGGCTGCCGTGGGCGACCGAATCCCGGTTGCCGGTATGGGTGGCCGCGTATGGCCCCAAGGCCTTGGCGCTGGCCGGGGAGATGGGCGACGGCTTCATCCTGCAGCTCGGCGACCCGGACATCGCGGCGTGGTCGATCGCGGCGGTCCGCAAGGCCGCCGCCGACGCGGGCCGCGCGGCCGGCGACGTGAAGATCTGCGTCGCCGCGCCGGCGTACGTCACCGACGGCTCGCCGCAGCAGCTAGCTCACGCGCGCGACCAGTGCCGCTGGTTCGGCGGCATGGTCGGCAACCACGTCGCCGACATCGTTGCCCGCTACGGCAGCGAGGGGACCGCGGTGCCGAAGGCGCTCAGCGACTACATCGCCGGGCGGGAGAGCTACGACTACAACGCTCACGGCAAACCCGGCAGCAGCCACACCGATTTCGTGCCGGACGAGATCGTCGAGCGGTTCTGCCTGATCGGCCCCGTCGAGGAGCAGGTCCGCCGGCTTCGGGAACTCGAGGGGCTGGGCGTCGACCAGTTCGCGATCTACCTCCAGCACGACGCCAAGGACGAGACCCTCGCGTCCTACGGCGGCGCGGTCATACCCGAGATGAAGGCCCCCGCCAGAGCGCGCAGCTAACCCCGTCACCGCCCTGCCCGGCGCTGGCCCTTCAGGCGGAACTACCCCTTCCGGTCACCGCCCTGCCCCGCGCTGGCCATTCAGCAGCAGCGGGCTAGTGAGAGCTATGCCCGCGTCCTGAGAGTCTGTCCAGATGTCGGGTGAATCCAGACCCGGCAGCTGTCGACGAGCTAGTCCGGCTTGGTGCCACGATCACCGGCAAGCCCCAGATCCGCGGACACCATTGGACCGTGATGCAAGATCCCGAGGGCAACGAATTCTGCCTCGCGGCCAAGAGCTTCACCGGCACGGACTGAGCCGACAGCAAGACGATCACCGTCTGTGGGCTGACCCTTCAGCCTTGACCTGGGCCAGGCGGCCAGCGCCAGGAATTCATTCGCCTAGCTCGCTGTGATCGGGCACCATGGGCCGATGCCGGTAATCCCGCCGAAGCTGCGATCCGGCTCGTCGGTGCGCGTGATCGCGCCGTCGAGATCGCTGGCGATCATTCCCGCCGAAGCCCGCGCGGAGGCCGGTAAGAATCGTCGCCACCAGCCGGAGCTGGCACGCCTGCCGGTGATCGCCAATGT
>CAVZTJ010000008.1:0-246445 GCA_963778075.1 uncultured Actinomycetota bacterium
GCCGGACCGTCGTGCCCAGCAGGCCGTCGATGATCTGCTCGGCAGATGCCTTCCCCGCGAACAGGTCCATGTTGATGAGGCGGGCCGTCCGGTCCAGGGCATGCTCGGGGATCATCCGGCCTCCCGGATCTCAGCCTTAGGGTTGCGCTCGAGCCAGGTACCGTCAGCCCCGACTTCGGCAAGATAGGCATCGTCCAGCCCGACAGGACCGGCAGCGAAGCGCGGCACGACCAGCGAGTAGAAGCCGGGACTTGGGGCCAGGGGGTACCGATCGTCGGTGCAGGAGTGCCAGGCCAACGTCGGATGGCTGTGAACCTGAGCCCTGGCGGTCCGCCCGGCGCGCCGGAGCTCCAGGAAGAAGCTGGTAATCCAGGACGGCTCGATCTCGTACCACTCGGGCCCGGCCTGGTGCTCGGGCAGGATGACGCCGTCCACGGCCCCCGGAACTTCCCGGGGGCCGGTCCAGTAGACGACGCACTCGTTTCGGCCCTGCCCGCAGTTCCGGAGCTGCGCGAAGGTGCTCGCTATCATGCCGGAAGCCAGCGTGAGGGCCATGAATGGTCAGCGTCCTAGTCCCTGCCGCCGCGCACTGCGCTCTGGCGAAGGACCAGCAGTTCGCCCGGCTTGATGCCGGCCGCGCTCATCGTGGCGTCGTCCGATAGCTCCACGTTCCCCTCGGTGAACAGGCCCATCAGGTGGGGGTTGGAGGTGACATGGAACTCGGCGAGCGCCCGGTCGAGGACGGCGCGGACCTTCTCGTCTGGCCTGTAGTCGATGACCTTGTCGTTGCCGTTGTAGGTGATGGTGACGGTGCCTCTCTTGACGGCGGTGTCCATGGCGGACCCCCTCCTTGATCTGTCATGTCGGCCAGCGCGGGAGCGAAACGATCTTGCTCCGGACTGGGTGCTCATCGACTGAGCGCTCATCACCTTAGCACCTCGCCGCTCAGCGGATGAGCACCTGTGTAAGATGGCCTCGCGGCGGCGGTCTGGAGGTGGGCAACGGGTGTCGAAGTCGCTCGGCGCAGTGCTGGCCAAAGCGCGGGCCGGCAAGGGTCTGAGCCTGCGCGACGTCGAGAAGCTGACCGGCATAAACAATGGGCACCTGTCACAGATTGAGAGCGGCACCATCGCGAAGCCGGCGGTCGGCATCCTCTGGCATCTGGCCAACGTCTACGAGCTGGACTTCACCAAGCTCATGGAACTAGCCGAGCGGGCCGGCCCGGCGTCGCGGCGCGGGCCGGTCAGGTCCCTGGTTGGCGCCGCCTTGCACACGATCGATGACCTCTCACCGGACGAGGAGCAAGAGCTCCTCGCCTTCATGGAGTACCTCCGCCGGAAGCGGCAGGACGGAGAGTAAGCATGGCCGTGGACCCGTTCCTGCGCAGGCAGATCATGGGTCTCTCCGAGGCGGCCCTGCAGGCTGCTGGCGTCATCGACGTGCTGCCGACCCCGCTCGACCAGGTCGCCAAGGTCGCCGGGATCGCCGAGGTCGTTAATATCGGCGACCTCCCTGCCGAACTGTTCGCCGCCAGGCCCAAAGGCTGGCGCCGCATCCTTGGCGCCTACCTTTACCGGGCGGAGACAGCCTTCGTCGATCTCAGCCAGCCGCTCGGCCGGCAGCGGTTCATCTTCGCCCACGAGACCGGTCACAAGATCGTGCCGTGGCACGCCCAAGCCTTCCACCTGGACAACGAGACCTGCATCTTCCGGGACGCCAACGAAGAACTGGAAGAGGAGGCAAGTTTCGCCGCATCCCTGCTTATGTTCCAGGGAGCACGATTCCACGCCCGGGCCCTCGACTATGAGACCGGCCTGCAGGCCCCGATCAGCCTGGCGGGCCAGTACGGCGCCTCGTTCCACGCCAGCATCCGCTTTTATGTCGAGCATCACCCTGAGCCCGTCGCCCTCATCGTGGCCGGCTACCTCCCCGCTCCGACCGGACCGTGCCGATCTGGCTCAGCGTCGAGTCGAGGGCCTTCTCCGAGCGCTTCGGCCCGTTCCGCTCCCTCATGCCTGACCGCGGCGTGCCGCTCGCCGCCGGTGCCGCCCACCCGATCGGGACCCTCGCCCTGGCCGCCTACAGCGGCAGCGACGTGGCCACCGAGAAGATGAAGCTGACCGATCTCGCCGGCGACGCAGTCACCTGCAACATCGAGACGTTCTTCAATCAGCACTGCCTCTTCATCATGGCCAGCACCCGGTCACTTCTCCGCCGCGGCCGGAGGATCACCGTCCACGCCAGCTAGGCCGCCGCTCAGACTTCATCGAGGGTCGCAGCGTCCACCCATCTGGCCAAAACACTGAACGCGGCCAACTGCTCCAGGGCTTCGTCCTCAGGGAGCTCGGGCAACGGGACATGAGAGGCTGGGTTCCGGGTCGCCTTGTAGCACCCGGTCGCGAAGGCCAGCGCTCCCTCGTGCAGGCTCCTGAACGTGTCGCTACCGTCATCGGGCATCAAGCGGAGGCGTGGCTTGCCGACCTCAGGGGGCTTAAGGGAGAAGGCTTCCTGAAACAGCTTCACCTCGGACAGGTCGCGTCTCCCCACCTTGTTCTGTGTCTCGGCGTTGACCTTGACGGCCGCCGCCGACACGGCCTCCCGGTAGTGTCCCGACGCCCAGAGCGAGCGTGCGCCCTCCCACGCCCACCGATGCATGCGCGCGGCACTTAGGTCGGGCGCGGCCTCGCCGAGCTTGTCGGCGATCTCCTCCTCGCGTTGCAGCTGCGCGAGGGCGCGCTGGGCGATGTCCCGTTCGGTCTGCCAGCGATGCGATGTGAAGGTCTCGCTTACACGAGCCTTCCAGTCCGGAATCGTCCGGTCGAAGATCTTCTCGATGATTGGTTCCTGCGCGACAATTTCGTCTTCGGGTGCTGCGAAGTCGCTGCCTCCGGGTCGGGTTGTCGGGGTGTAGGTGGTGGATTCGATGAACCGCTGCAACTGATCCATCGCCCATTCAGTGTCCACTGAGATCTCCTGGAGTCGTTGGAGGGCACCAGAAATGCAGCGCGGCCCGGGCGTCAGAGTCCGCAGGGGCGGCGTTGTGGGCTACCAGTCGGCCAAGCGGGTCACTTCCACCCGCTCCACGTCCTCTACCGCCACGAGCGCTACGTTGTTGGCCCGCCTCATGATCATCGATTTGACGCTGTCGAACGCCTCGTCGTCGTTCATGCCATACACCCCATGGTGACGCTCGCTTGGAGTGGCTCCTTCCAGACCACACCGGGCTGGCCGATCCCGCGGTTGTGGCCGCCCACCATCACTTCGTTGAAGCGCTGCTGCGCTGCAGCGTCCAGCGCAGGAAACCGGCCCAGGGTGACCAGCGCGTGGACCTCATAGGTACCCGGCCGCCGACCCCGCGGCTTTCGATCCGGTCCACCGCTCTCCAGCAGCGGCTCGATCGTCCCGGCCAACCAGACCGGGCCAACGGATAGCTCCGCGTCGGCGGGTGGCAGTTTCCCGCGTTCACGCCATTTGGCTACTAGCACTGCATCTACTCCGAGGGCTCGTGCGATCTCTGTCAAGCCGTACACCTTCACCGCTACCTCCCCGGTGATCGCCGGAGAACGGCCACGAGCTTAAGCGTCATAAGAGATGACGTCAACTTAGATGACAGCCAAGAGTAGATCTCCCGACAGTCGATCAGCCGTTGTCGTCCGGAAACATCGTGGAGCCAATATCGGCATAGGGCATGTAGGTAGGACCGGAAGTGACCGTCCGGACGACGTGGTCGCCGTAGAAGCTCTTCAAGTCCGGCCACGCTGCCTGGATCCGGGCGACCTGCGCCCAGTACAAGGCCATCGACTGTGGAGAGTCGCCATGGCGGCTGATGTATCCGTGGCGAGCCGCTGGCTCGTCGCCGTCGAACCACCAGGTATCGAACCCGGCGGCCCGGAGTAGGCGAAGCAGTCGAAGTACTCGAGCCGGAACCCCCATTCGATAACGACGTTCGGGCCGAGATCCCGTGCTCGGTTGAACGCCTCAGTCGCCGCCTCGGCGCTTTGCGCAGCTACCAGCGACCCCAACGTGTTCCAGTCGGAATCCGTATCGACGTGGATGAAGCCACGCTCCGCAGCGAGCCACTTAGCGAAAGCCGTCTTGCCAGCACCAGGGCGGCCGGACAGAAGAACCAGCGCCATACCACGAGCGTATGGCCTCGACATGGCGCGGAGGTCTGACCTAGCGTGACCTACCGGACCCTCTGAGCCACCGATAGTCTCCGATGGCGAAGACCCGAGCAGCTCTCTGAACTGCACAAACATCTCCCGCGGCGCATTGCTCCTATAACTCGTGTCAAGGATGTGCGGTGTGTACCTCGCCGAGCCCGGTGACTGCAGTCCCGACTGCACCCACCAAAAGAACGTGGCGCAAAAGCGATTCCGTGTAGCGCTCAAAACGGTGATGACCAACCGCGAGGTCAAGAATATCTGGGAGACCGCCCGCGCGCGGCGCTCCTCCACCGGCCACAGCGGGACCTGTTCGGGTCCGAGCGGACGTACGGCTACTCCCATTACGGGTCGCTATCGGCCAGCTCCGAAACCCAAGCCGTCTAGTGATCGCTAAGGCCATGGGCAGACCCGGCTGAACCACGCGGATTGGCGCTGATGGGCGTCCGCGGAAGCCCGCGCCAGGTCGGCCACCGCGTTGGGCCCGCGCGCAGCGTGGCAAGTGGCCTGAGGCCGCTGCAACGGTCGGCGGCGAATCGTGCCGTTCTAGTTGCCGGGACCTGCCCGGCGCCTTGGCAATCCTCGTCGTGTCTGCCGACCAGATGGGCTAGCAGGAATCGGGCGCGTTCGCGCTGGCGCAGGGAAGTCACCGTAGTAACGCCCGTTGATGTTGCTATACGGCTGGGGTGGCGATTGGCTGCCAGGCTTTCTGGCCTGGGTTGGCATTGCTCTCGTGCTGCCTGCAGGTGTGAGGCAGTGGCGCGGGCGGCGGCAGCCTGGGCGGCATGCTGCTGGGCCTGGCGCAACTCGGCGACGGCGAGGGCAAGGGCCGCCAGGTTCGCGATGAGCGCGACGGCGGCCAGTGTCGCGTCGCCGGTAGCTCGGCCCGTCATGGCGATCAGCCGGCAGCGGCACGCAACTGATTCCCCTCACGAGTGGCACGGGGGATCCGTCCGAACTGGCGCGGGCCGCGCGGTCGTAGCTGTCCGCGGCGCGGCGCAGTTCCGCGTTGCCCGGCCCGCGCCGCGACGTGCAGGGTGTCGGCGGCCGCCCATGCCGCGTCCGCTGCGGCGGCCGGATCGCCGCGGGCTGCGCGCCGGATGTGCTCCGCGGCCGCGGCGGCCTGACGCGCCGCGTGATCGAAGATCGCGTCCCGTTCCGGGGCAGTGAACCGGAACGCTCCGGAACGTTCCGGGCCGCTCCCGGGAGCAGAGCCCAGCCGCGGCGCAGCCGGGGCAGGGTCAGCCCGGCGGCCAGCCGGCCGCCGCCGTACCACAGGGGCGTCCCGTCACCGGCGTCGTGGCCGGCGCAGGCCGACCGCGTAGCCGGTGACCTCACCGGGCAGCTCACGCTGAACCGCAGCCGCACCAGCACCCCGTCCCCCGCAGCCCGGCGAAGAACCCGGCCTCATCGCGTGCCTGCTCCGCGCCGTGGTGACCTGGTTCCGGAGCACGGCGCGTGCCGCGGCGGGGACAACCCCTGCCCGGGAGCGGTCGCCCGGGCCGGCCCAGCGGCGCCGCAGCTTCGGCAAGGTGAGGTCGGCGGCGAGTTTCCCGCCGCCGTACCAGACGGTCCCGCCGTCCTTGGCTGTGTGTGTGGCAGGCCGACCGCGTACCCGGTCACCTCCCGCGGGCTGGTGGTGCTGTACCGCTTGCGGATCGCAGCACCCCGGCTTCGGCGAGGCGGGCGAAGAACTCCTGCTCCGTGCCGCCCCGGCCGCCGCGGCGGACACCTCCCGGCGCAGCGTCACCCGGGGCGGCTCACTCCAGCCGCGCCGGGCCGCCTGCTCCGTCTCGGCACGGGCGGGCCGCCGCGCCGCGGTGCGATCCGCCGGGGCGGTGACCGCAGCCCGAACCGCGCCTCGGCCTCCTGGCAGGCCTCCCGCACCCGGTAGAAGTCGTTCCAGATCCCCGGCCGCGTGCCGTCCTGGCGGGCCAGCGTGGCGACGAGATGGATGTGGTCGGCCGCGTGCCGGACCGCGACCCACCGCACCCCCAGGTCATCCCCGGCCGGGGCGAGCCCGGTCCGGTCCATGACTGTGGCCGCGACCTGCGCCCACTCCGCGTCCGACAGCATCCGGTCTCCGGCGCGGCCCGGACCGAGCAATGCCACACCGGCTTCGCATACCCCGGCCCGGCCAGCGCGGCCAGCGGCTGGGCCAGCAGTCCCGACAGCCGCCGGAAATCCCGGGACCCGCCGGGCGCCGTTCCGGCTCCAGCTCGGCCGGATCACAGAATCCGGCGACCAGGTGCGGATCGGTGTGCTCATTCGCTTTCCCCGGCCCGTACAGGTAATACAGCAGCCGCCCGGCATTGGTGCCGCGGAGCACTTTCCCGATCACCGGAACATCTCCCGTTCCGTCACGGAAAGCTGCGCCGCAACTGCTCCGCCGCCTCATCCAGCCGGCGGATCACCCGCACGCAAAACTCGCGCCGCCGGAAGCAGATCGTCACCCCGCTGGCCGGTCGCATTCAGCTTGGCAACGGCCTGATTCAGGTTCGTCCCGGCCCGCCGCACCAGCCCCGCCGCCGCCATCAGCTCGACCAGTGCCTCCCGCAGCGGCGAGCACGTCCGGGCCTGGCCGCCCCGCGCCGCAGCCAGCGCCGCCTCGGCCGCGAACGCACCCCGCGCCAGGCCAGCCGTTCCGCGGCCTCGCTGACCTCGTCGAACTCCTCCTCGGTCAGCGAGAACTGCACCAGCTTCGGCCGCGGCACCGCCTGCCGCGACCGCCGCCGCGCGCCCGCTCGCCACGCGACCACCCCGATCCCCTCAGTCGTGCTCTCTGAATTGGGACCGCGCCCGGTCCCCACCTCCGCCGCCATGGCGTCCGCCGGCTCCATTGTTTATCTCTGGACCGCCCGGTCCAGAGATAAACAATGGATAAGTATCTCTTGCTCCGAGCAGTGCGGATTTCATCTGATGTAGAACTGGAATGGCGCTGATCGGCACACCTGATTAGCCGTCACATGGTGCCGCTGAGGTGCATTAGCGCTTGGCCGCTCTTTAGTCCTGCGCCGCTTGACGGTCGTCGCCGGGAGAGTGTCCGGTGCTATGGCGGACCGCTGGCCTGCGGGGTTGCGCATCACCTTCATCTGGTGAAAGATTCCTTCGTCTGATGTAAGTGACGGAGGGTGGCCGTGATGGGGATGGGCCAGGACGGGAGCGCCGGGTTCTGCGGGGCTGCAGCTGGCGGCGGGTGTGCCGCTGCTGCAGCCGGAGGAGCAGGTGTTCGCGGCGATGCTGGAGGGGTGGCGGGTGCAGCAGCTGGCCCGCAACCTGGCGTTCGCCACGATCGAGCGGCGGGAGGCGATGGTACGGGCGTTCGCCGCGCACGCGGACGCGTGCCCGTGGCCGTGGGGGCCGCAGATGCTGGATGAGTGGCTGGGCGAGCTGCGCGGGGTGAAGGGGCTGCGGCGGTCGACAATCCGGGCTTACGCCTCGGCGATATCGGCGTTCTGCTGCTATGTGACCGATCCGGCCTACGGGTGGGCGGATCAGTGCCAGGGCGGTTCGGTACCCACCCGGTGCAGGTGGTCCATGAGTGGAACACCGCGGTCCATGTCCAGGAGGCCGAGGGTGACCCGTCCAAGCGGGCGTTCACCGTCGATGAGCTGCAGGCGTTCTTCGACCATGCCGATGAGCAGGTGCGGCGGGTCCGCGGCCGGGGGCGTAAGGGGTGGCTGCCGGTGTTCCGGGACGCGACCGCGTTCAAGGTCGCCTACGGGTTCGGGCTGCGCCGCACCGAGGCGGCGATGCTCGGCCTGGCCGACTTCGGCGCCAACCCGCACGCCGCCGAGTTCGGGGACTATGGGCTGTGCCGGGTGCGGTTCGGCAAGGCGATGAAGGGGTCACCGCCGAAACGGCGCAGCGTGCTGACGGTCTGGCCGTGGCTGCCCGGGGTGCTGGGCCAGTGGATCGAAGAAGCCCGGCCGCTGATGGGCACCGCCGGGGACTCGGCGGCCTTGTGGCCGTCCGAGCGGGGCCAGCGGATCGGGTCGAGCACGCTGAACCGGCGGTTCAGCGAGTCCCGCGACGCGCTCGGCCTGGCCGCCGGGCTGGATCTCCATTCGCTGCGCCGCTCGTATGTCACCCACCTGCTCGAAGATGGCTGGGATCCGCTGTTCGTCCAGCATCAGGTCGGCCACGAGTACGCCTCCACCACCGCGCTCTATAGCTGCGTGTCCTCAGATTTCCGCACCCGCACCCTGCGGCGGGCGCTGGATGCCACGATGACCGCGGCCCTGCAGCCGGGAAGGAGACGCCATGATGACCGCCGCGCGGCAGGTCAGCTACCAGTGGCGGCTGCGGGAAGTCATGGCCGCCCATGGGCTGTTCAACGCCACCGACCTGGTGCCGCTGCTCGCCGAACGCGGCATCGCCTTGTCCTCGGTGCAGGTGTGGCGGCTGGTCACCCAGACCCCCGAACGGCTGTCCCTGCCCGTCCTCGCCGCCCTCTGTGACATCTTCGAGGTCACCGCCGGCAGCTGATCGCCACCACCGCCCGCAGCACCCCCGCCCGCAAGACCGCCGCCCGCGGCGGCGGCGACGGCGTCACTGACCTGAACGCGCTGCGGCCCCGCCGCGCCCAGCTGCGGCCCGCCAGTCATGACCGGCGGCCCCATCAAGCGGACCTGCGGCCGGTGCGGCCGCCACGGCTACCCCGCCGCCCGCTTCCCCGACGGCTACCTGTGCGGCGCCTGCCTGCGGGCGGCCCTGGACATCCGCGGCGCCTGCCCCGGCTGCGGCACCCGGCCGGGCATTACCCGGCCGCCGCCCCGCCGGCCAGGCACCGCTCTGCCGTGACTGCGCCGGGATCAGCCGCCATTTCACCTGCCTGCGCTGCGGCTACGAAGGCAACCTGGCCCCCGGCCGGCTCTGCCACCCCTGCGCCCGCACCCAGGCCGTCACCCGGCTCTTCGGCGGCACCGGCCACCTCAGCCCCGCCCTGCGGTCCCTCGCTGAGGCACTGGCCGCCGCCCCCAACGCCGCGGCGACCGCGCCGCTGGCTCACCACGCCGCACATCCGCGGCCTGCTCGCCGACCTCACCACCGGCCGCCTCCCGCTCACCCACCAGGCCCTGCGCCGGCCCCGCCCGGCGAGCCGCGACCTACCTGCGCGACCTGCTGCGTCAGCTGCGGCGCCCTCCCCGCCACTGACCGGCAGCTCGCCGACTACGAAGGCTGGGTGCACCGCCGCCTCACGGACCTGGCCGGCCACCCGCACGAGCGGCTGCTGCGCCAGTTCAGCCTCTGGCACCAGCTCCCCCGCATGCGCGCCCGGGCCGCCGCCGGGCCACTGCGGCCCAGCGCCCGCAAATACGCCGAGCAGCGGTTCATCCAGGCCGAGAACTTCCTGTCCTGGACCGCACGCCCTCGGCCGCCAGCCCGCGGCCCTCACCCAGGCCGACATCGACACCTGGCACGCCACCGCCGCCACCCACCAGCAAGCAAGGCGCCCGCAGCTTCCTCGACCTGGGCCATGACCGCACCGCCACATCCCCGCCCTGCCAGCTCCCGCCAGATCCGCTTCAACAAAGGCGAAGCAATCACCCAGCACCGCCGCCTCGCCCTGCTGCGCCGCTACCTCACCGAAGACGGCCCCCGTCCGGATCCGCGCTGCCGCCTGCCTCATACTGCTCTACGCCCAGCCGCTCAGCCGCGTCCTGCGCCTCACCACCAGCGACATCACCCGCGACGACGACGGCCAGACCTGGATGCAGCTTCGGCCACCCGCCCGCCCCCGTCCCCGAACCGTTCGCCACGCTGCTGCACCAACTCGCCGCACCCGCCACGACCACGCCCCCGCCACCAGCGGCAGCGCTGGCTGTTCCCCGGCCGCAACCCCGGCCAGCCCGCCGCCTACGCGCACCATCTTCACCCAGCTACGCGACCTCGGCCTCCCCCTGCGGACCGCACGGATCTCCGCGCTCCGCCAGCTCGTCCTCCAAGCCCCCGCCCCCGTCATCGCCGAAGCCCTCGGCTTCCACCACACCACCACCGAACGCCAGCACCTCAAAGCAGGCGGCCACTGGAGCCACTATGCCGGCAGCGACCACCCGGGCTGAGACTGCCAGCTGACCAGCACTCGCCATCAGCCAGCGGCGAGACCAGTGGCACCAGGCACTCCTTGGATGACCTGCTGCCCTGGGTAACGCGGTCACATCTCGCGAACAACATCACTCGCCGCCAAGCCCGTGCCCGCGGTCCGAATAGGGCGTTAGATCGGCCCCGGGGTAGCGCGCTTGGGTGTCGGCCAGGGTTTGCTCGTCCCAGTACGGGTCCCCGGGATCGGGGAATCCGAAGACCGACCGCTCCCGGGGAGTGGCCTTCTCGATGAGCTCGCCCCAGTTTGCACTGAGCGAGCGGGCGGGCCAGGCGACCCTGCCGGTCCAGCGCGGTCCCCACACGTCGTAGTGGGCGAGCAGGGTGAATCGGGCTGATCGCTCGGCGGTCATGCCCGATGCACGGTGCACCATGTCGGTCCGGAAGGAAAACAGGGTCCCCGCCGAACCCGTCACCGAGATCTCCTCGCCGGCGAAGGCGCCGGCCGGGAGGTAATTCGTGACGTAGTCATTCGCAGACCCGCCGAGCGTGTCCGGCCAGTAAGGAACGCTCTCCCCGATGGCTAGCGGGACGACCTTGGTGGGTCCGTCCTCCTCGCCGACGTCCGAGAGCAGGATCCAGCTCGTCATCTGCGTGGCCGGGTCGGACCGCTTTGGTACGACGAGGCTGTGGTTGCCCAGGTCGCGGTGGTGTTGCTGATCGTAGTCGGCGGCGCCGGCGTACTTGGCCCACAGTTCCGCGTCGTAAAGACGCAGATCGGCCGAACCCAGGAAACGCTCCGCCAGGTCGAGGAGGTCGGGATGAAAGGCCAGGCGGTTCAGGTCCCAGGATCGCCACGGCCCCCCGATGATGCCGGCGAACTGGCTCGCTGCCAGCCAGGCGTGGGCCGCCGGGTCGGCGAAGTACTCCTCGGGCCGGGGGAAGTGCAACCACAGGGCCTCCCGGGCCGCCGCCGGCTCGCCGGCCCCGAGGAAACCCTCGAACACGAGGTAGCCCCGCTCCCGCAGTTCCGTCAAACAACGGTCTGGCACTCTCACAAGCCTGGAAGTCTAGCCCGCATCGCACGCCCGCCACCGTCCCCAACGTCGCGTTGCAGGACATGGCGAACTTGCCAGACGCGGCACTAACTGAGACCAAGGCAATAACGGGCCGGATTCAGTGAGACATGGCCGATTTATCAGCGACAGGACACCGAACTTGCGAACATTTGCGATCAGTTCTCACGAACGAGACCACGCGGGGGCTGTGCGCCTGACTGGGAGCCCTTGCTGCGTGCAGCATGATGGAGACCGTGGGCGAGATCGGCGAGCAGGCGGCGTCCGCGCTGCGCGAGCGGCTCCGGCACGTCTACTGGGTCGGTGGCGGCAGCGGTGCGGGCAAGTCCACCATCGCCCGGCGCCTGGCGGCGCGGCACGGCTTTCGCGTTTATGCGACTGATGACGTGATGGCGGATCATGCCCGCCGGAGTACTCCCGCGGACAGCCCGTTCCTCAGTGAGTTCGTGGCGATGGACATGGACGAGCGCTGGGTGAGCAGGTCACCACAGCGCATGCTGGAGACGTTTCACTGGTTCCGGGGGGAGGGCTTTGGCCTGATCGTCGATGACCTTCTGCGCCTCCCGGCGCAGCCGGCCGTGATCGTCGAGGGCTTTCGGCTGCTGCCGCGCCTGGTCAGGCCCCTGCTCGTTGTGCCCGGACGCGCGGTCTGGCTCATCCCGGCCCCGGCCTTCCGCCGTGCTGCGTTCGAGAGCCGGGGGTCGCTGTGGGAGATCGCCCGCAAGACCAGTGACCCGGGCAGGGCGCTGCGCAATCTGCTTGATCGCGACCGGATGTTCACTGAGCGCCTCTGCGGGGAGGCGAGACGTCTGGGGCTGGGAGTCATCGAAGTCGATGCCACGGTCTCCGAGGATGAGCTGGCCGAGAGGGTGACCCGAGCGCTGGGGCTCGAGGGCGAGCGGCAGGCAGAAGTCAACCACGATTGATCTGTGCTTCCCTGGTGGCGCGGCGGCTGGTGACGTAGGTGCGGAGGGCCGCGTCGATCGCACGCCACGGTAACCACTGCCACAGCATCAACGCGGGCAAGCCTAATCCGACACAACATTACGTTCAGTGACAGCCAACCCGGCCCAGGGATAAATACACTCCGTCCGAATACGCGCGTTCACCAGTCGCGAAGCACTTCTCTGCCGAATTGTGTCGGATAGCAATTCAGCACTGGCCGCTATCAAAGCACTGACCTTGGCCTCGGAAATCATCACCTGACACCGTCCGATGGCGCCCGTGGCCTGCGGGTTTGACGACTTTTGCACGTGATGAAACGATCTCGCATCGGACGCGCAAAGCAGTGGCACTGCAGGTCGGCGATGATCGCCTGGCCTCCGGACTGGGCTCGCAGCGACCTGCGAGGCAGGCGTTCAGCCCTTGCGAGCACGGCGCCGCAAAGCGCTATGTCGCCTGGTCGGGGCTTCTCCCCCCAGGCTGTTGCGAGGCCGCCCAGTCACGGAGTTCCGCGAGCGACGAGCTGATGTCCTTCTTTCTCGGCACGCCAGAAGGTCCAGCCGTCGACGTCGGCAGTGCCCGTTGCGGCTCTGGCGGCAGAATCTGGGCTCGGGTAGGTGCGAGCACCAAACTGGATGCGTCCGCCGTCCAGGACTGTCGCTGCCAACTCACCCGACGACGTGTGCCCAGCCAGTTCCGCGCCAGGGTCGATGATGCCGCTGATCAACAGATAGCGGAGGTCGATGATGGGTAGCGGCAACACCTCGGGAGTGATTTCGGGCAGGTCAGCCGCGAGTTCGGTGGCAAACACGTCTTCTATGAAGGCACTGTCCCGGCGGCTCCGCAGCGCCGACAGGGCGGCACCGCTGTACTCCTGCCGTGGGTCAATCATGCGACGCAGCTTTTGTTCCACGAAGGTGCGGACAGTTGGTGGATTGGAGCTGATCACAGAGGCAAGCTCCGCCAGCTCCGCGACCTCTTTCATCACCCCTCTTCTGTCTTCCTGTAGAAGTATCCGGTCAAGCTGATAGATCTCGATCGACAGCGCGACCCTGCATAGCCCTAATTTCTCTTCCAGCGAGGTCAGCGGAATCGTGCTACGGCGCCGTGCTCTGCCGTCGGTCGAGAAATCGATAAGGAAGTGATCAGATTTAACCACTGGGTCGAGCAGGATTGGTCTCTCTTGACGGTAGTCATCGTCCGGTCCGGTGGCGCGATCTGTTTCAACAAGCAGCGGAAAGTGGGCGATCTTGGCTGCCGGATGTGAGCCGTCCTCGAGTTTTCCGCCACCAGAGTTGCAGTACTTGCAGGCAATCCGGTAGTTCGCCGGATCGTAAGCGAGCCACCAGTAACCCAGCTGGCCGCCAACCGCGTTCTGGCCGCCCTTCGGTCGAAAATGGTCAACGTCAGGATTCGAGCCGTGGACCTTGGTCTCGCAGTACCAGCATTTCTGTCCGGCTATTTCGATCAGGATGTCACGGATCTGGGGATCGATCCACAGTGAGGGAAACTGTGGTGCCTTGCCAGCTTCCACTTTGGCTCTGACTTTCGCCGCGGCGCGGGCTGCCTTGGCTCGCCACGGCGCAGGTGCCGTGAGCTCGGACGTGTCGACGTAGCGCACCTGGTCACAGTCCCGTGGAGAATCGTTCATCAAAGAGCAGGCTGACCATCGCTGCGAACTGTTCGGGGGTGGGCGGGGTGTCGCTGCCCGCGGCCTCGATCAGCGCGCGCCGGCGGCGGCGCAGCTCGTCGAGAAACAGCGCGACAACCGGATCTCGGCGCTCCGTCGCGAAGTCAAGTTGATCGAGTTCGCGGTTGAGGCCCCGGAGCTGGGTGCGCTCATCGTCGTCCAGTTCGGGGTACCCGGCCAGCTCATGCTGCTCGTCTATAAGCCGCTGGGTGCGCTCATCGAGCTGCGTTTCAAGACCCCACAATTCGGTCGTCAGCTGGGCGCCAATTCCGCGACCTCGGGGATCCACATCGGGTATCTCAGCCGTGATCCGGTCACCCACCTCCCGGAACAGCCTGATCTGCTCGCGTGGGATGTTGGACACGAGCGCGGGGTCGTGCGTCGACGCAATGAACTGCGACTGCTGGCCGTCGTCCAGCATGGCACGGATGGAGGAGTACCAGCGTTGGCTCCATTCCGGGTGAAAGTGGGCGGCAGGCTCATCGAGCAGAAACAGCGATTCTCGGCCTCGCTGCAGCCGTAGCATGCCTAGAATCGTCAGCATTTGCTGTTCCCCGCTGCTGAGATCCTCGGCCGCGAGTTGTGTATTGTCGCGCATCGTCAACATGACCCTGGCATTGAGCGAGCCCAGCGCCTGCAACCACTCAAGCGTCGCAAACATGGTCAGGTCATTATCGAAAAAGCCGGCTAGCGCGGCGAGATCCTCAGCTGTACGGACGGCGATACGGAACTCGTCGTAGGTGCTGGGCGCCAAAGCGTCCGGGATGGCACCGAACCGGCCGCTCGCCGCCAGCTGGTCAAGGAGCTGAGGAAACGGGCCGCTCAAGCCCCAGTAGGGCTGTTCGTCATGCCACGACTTCCTTGCCCAGCCGGGACGGCTGATTGTCAGGTCGGCTCCGGCGAATCCGGTAATACCTGCCTCCCGCTCGGCGTACGGGCCGTACTTTTCCGACCACTGCGGCAGCAGCACCAGCAAGATCAGCGGAAGGTGGCGCAACTTCGACTGCAGGATGGGACGTAGCACTGAGTTCGCGGCTGGCCTGTCCCGGTGGCTATCCGTGGAGTGATCAGGCCGCCCGGCCGGATCGCTCCCCGTGTGACGGCTGAACTCGTCGTTCCAGTGCGAGTCCTGGACCGCCTGGTATCCGAAGACGTGATCAGGGAGATGGTCCTGCCAGCGGGCACGTCGGACGGCCACCATGGCCGTCTCGTCGGTTCCCGCCATCATGGCCGGGCGGGAATCAGCCGAACCCTGCGTCACTTCAACCAGGCGCTGCCCACAGAGGTACCGGATTCGGTAGGGAAAGCCGGTCGGACTCCCCCGCTGTAGGCTGCCGAAGATCTCGACTACCGCGTGCAGCAGACGAGATTTCCCGCGGGCGTTCCGGCCCACCAAGACCGTGACGTCCCGGGCTCCGGTGAGGTCGAGGCGAAAGTTCCGCAGACCCCGGTAGTCCGGGAGGTCGAGCTCAAGAAGCCGCACTGCTCCTCCAGGTCAGTAACGGAACGTTCGCCAGGTCAGGTGCGGAGCGACCGCACTGCTCAGTCGGGTTGTGCGGGGAAAGCACCCGCGTCGCTCTCATCTGTTGGCAGGCGCAGTGCGGCAGCGACGGCCGCGAACTCCGCCAGCGCAGCCTCCAGTTCCTCAATAATCTCAGCGGCCACGACGCGCGGGTCCAGGTGCTCATCGCCGTTGTCGAGCGTGGTGTCCCTGATATCCGCGTAGATATCCAGATTCACCTTGTCTCGGGCCAGGAGTTCATTGATGCCATAGGCCTTGAAGGCTGCGGACGACTGCCGCTGGTCGTGATGCTGGCCGGGCCGGTAGGCTGCGACGAATTCGTCGAGATGCTCTCGGCGCAGTGGCTTCTGCTTGAGGGTGAAGTGCTGGTTGGTGCGGAAATCGTAGACCCACAGCGTCTTAGTCTGCGGTTGACCGTCTGGCCGCGGCGCGTGTTTATCAAAAAATAGTACATTCGCCTTGACTCCGCCCGCGTAGAAGATGCCCGTCGGGAGCCGAAGCATCGTGTGGACGTTGCACTGACTGAGCAGCCGACGTCGGATGGTCTCTCCGGGTCCGCCTTCGAACAGGACATTATCCGGCACCACGACGGCGGCCTGGCCGTCGGTCCGCAGCAGGGTGTAGATGTGCTGGACGAAGTTGAGCTGCTTGTTGGTCGTCGTTGTCCAGAAGTCGCGGCGGTTGTAGGTGAGTTCTTTGCTCTCGAACGAGTCATTCTCGCCGATGATGGTGATGGAGGATTTCCTCCCGAAAGGCGGGTTCGCCAAGACGACCGAACCGTGCCGGGTGGGAGGCTGGGCCAGCGCGTCGCCCACGTCGACCAGGGATTCGCCGTTCGGCTGCCCAATTCCGTGCAGCAGCAGGTTCATAGCTGCCAGCCTTGCCGTGGCGTCCACCAGTTCGTTGCCCCGGATGGCACCCGAGGTCAGGCGATACCGTTGCTCCGGCGTGAATGTCCGTGCGTGGTGATGCTGGATATAGTCAAAGGCACTCAGCAGGAAGCCACCTGTACCGCAGGCGGGATCGATGATTGAGTCATCCGGGGTCGGCTGTACGCAGTCGACGATCGCCTTGATGAGGGCCCGCGGCGTAAAGTACTGTCCAGCTCCAGACTTGATGTCCTCCGCTCCTCTGGCCAGCAGTTCTTCATAGGCGTCGCCTTTGATATCGGCGTCGGTGCCCGACCAGTTTTCTTTATCGATAAGCTCGTTGATTAGTCGCTTGAGCTTTGCCGGGTCCTGGATGCGGTTCTGCGACTTCTGGAAGATCCGCCCCAGCGTTCCCCCTTTGCGTGCCAACTCCGCCAGAATATCGGCGTACTCCATCTCTAGCTGACGACCGTCACTGTCGAGCAGGATCTGCCACGCGTCCAGGCCGTCAAGAATATCCACCCGGTTGAGGCGGCGGTTCTTCTGCTCGTGCGCCATTTTGAGGAACAGCAGATAGGTTAGCTGCTCGACATAGTCAAGGACTGAGACTCCGTCGTCCCGCAGGACGTGGCAGTAGCTCCACAACTTGGCGACGAGCTGGCGCGTTTCATCGGTGTTCGCCGCAGCCGCCGATTCAGTCATGGTGATGCCTCCTCTACAAGGTGACCGGGGGCCCCGCTGACCGTTCCCTGGGAGCGCAG
Organism: uncultured Actinomycetota bacterium; assembly: GCA_963778075.1. Classification (GTDB taxonomy): domain Bacteria; phylum Actinomycetota; class Actinomycetes; order Streptosporangiales; family Streptosporangiaceae; genus JASHPR01. The sequence goes on from CAVZTJ010000008.1 coordinate 17,066, forward strand.
CCGCCCCTGGGTTTGCCCGGCCTGGGCACGTCCGGCCTGAATCCGGCGTATCAGCAGTGCCGTCGGCTCGTCGGTCTCGTCCCGCGTGGCAAGCCGGCCTTCGATGGCGCGCGCCAGATACAGACTTCTCAGCTGAACGCCACGGCTCAGCGCCTCACCAGCATTGCTGATCGCCAGATCGAGTGCTGTCGCGCGGGCTTCCACCTCGTCGACCAGCTGCTCCTGGACACCCTGGGGCGGTAGCGGCACCGGCAGCAGCTTTATCTTGCTGAGGCTGATTGAGGCGAGATTCACACTCTGCTTACCGTTCTTCTCACACCAGCCTTTCCCGTAGCCGTTGGCGTGCCAGGCCAGCAATTTCGGATGAAGGACGCCATCCTTGATGCGGGCACGAAAAACGTGGTTCTGGTGGACGCAGTCGGGGATCTGCTCCTCCCACACCCAGCCGCGGCCTAGCTTGTCCCGGTCCCCGCCCTCATTGAGGAGGACGTCACCGGCCTGAAGAAAGAGGCTCTTGGCTTTGGCAGGCGGGATCCGGATCGTGGCGATGTCGTCAAGGTTCAGCCAGCCCCGTTGGACGTTGGCCACGCGCAGGTAAGGAACCTCGACAAAAGCGGGATTGGATTGCTTCTTGGCGTCCTTGGTGACCCCGCCGACAACATCAGCGATGTCACCGAGCCGTACCCACCGCCACCCCAATGGCAGGTTGGCAAGCGCGCCGTCGTCGACACCCGCGGGTTCCGGAGGAACCGCCGTCCGTTCTCCGGTGATGAAGCGGCCCACGACCGCCGCCTCGGTGAGCCTGTCGTGCAGCGTCCTCCCGCGCGTCGCCGCGGATTGACGCCGGCCAAACCGACGTCCAGTCGCGACAGGAGATCATCGAGGAGGGCGACGATACGCTCCTGCTCGGCGGCGGGCGGGACCCGGACTTCGATCTCCCGCAGGGTCTGCTGCGAAATGTTGCGCATGGAATGCTTCGTCCCCGACGCCCGGGCGGATATGACGCTGCGAACGGCGGGCGAACTCAGCAGGTAGGCGAGCCATCTCCGGTTGATTCCGACTGCCGATACCAGCCGGAGGCTTTTGTCGCTAAGCAGCAGGCGGGGGCGGACGGAGCCGACCAACACCGAGGCGCCCACATATTCCTGAGTATTGGCCCGGCTGAGCAGAATATCACCTGGCGAAATCTCATATGAAGCATTGATCTCGGTACCGGGGATGATCGCTTTGTTCTCGTTTTCCCTGAACGCGCCCCAGGTCATTGCGCTGACCTTGATGACACCCCACTCGCCGGGACCTGCCGGGCGCGACTGGCAGGCGAATGATTTGCCTGCCTCGATGGCGATGAGCAGGTCGCCGAGAGTTGCACGGGCCCATCCCGGCGGAAGTGACGTCATCCGGTGAGCTCCTGGTCGAATTGGTCCAGGATGGCGACCGCCCGGTCATCGCCGAAGTCGCGCAGGAACCCGTCCGTACCGCCTCGCGCGGTGAACGGCACCCGGTCAAGATCGGATACCTCGAATCTAACCGTTGTGGCGATGTTCTCCACGATCCGGTCCAGCCACCATCGCTGATCTTTCGTGACGCTGCGTCCGGTGCCCGCCTGACGGGCCAGCCAGGCGCGGTAGCGTTCCTGCACTAGCTCCCGATAGGGCATGAGGCGAGAGTCGAGCCCTAGTTCATAACGGAGGAGAGCCAGCAGGTCCGGTGGGCCAAGTTTGCCCTCGGGCACTGATGTGGTAGCACCGGAACGTTCGTAGGCCCGCCAGAGGCGGTCCACCGTCCACTGGTGTGGCGGCCGACCGATCCGGGACGTGAAGTCTTTCAAGCGCTGATATGCCTCGCTTGCGCCGGTGCCCTGTCCGGAGCGACCGTTAAGGACCTGGCACAACGCAATGATATCTTCCCGGTGCTCTCGCGTGTAGGCCTGCCAGTCCGCCAGCAGAGCAGGGGAATTTTCGATGACGCTCGCGGCCAGAACCGTATCGAGGCTCACCTCGTCGTATACGATACGCTGGTCCGTCCGGATATAAAGCAAGAGATTCCGGAGCTCCTTACTGGCTGCCAGCGGCCGGACGGACTTCTTGAATGGCGTGGCGTACCCCCTCTTCGCCACTCTGCAGCCGGATTCCGTCGATATGATCGACGTCGACCGTCTTCATGATCCGGCCGACGATTTCGTCCAGCGGCTCGCCCGGCCATCCGGCTGATCTCGCTCTGATTTTCCGCGGTCAGGGTCCGCGCTAGCCGCGACAGCCGAAGCGCCAGCTTCTTCGGCCTCGTCCTCATCGATTTCGCCGCTGGCCGTTTTGCCGAGCAGCCTACGCAGTGAATGACGCCGGGTATCATCTCGTTCGACGGCGGGCGTCTCGCGCTTGTGGCTTTCTGACACTCCGATCGCGTCAATGACCACGAAGCGGGCTTTTTCGGCAACATCGGGCGTGACCGCCCGCAACTCCGTCGGATCGATCACACGGGCACCCCGACCGCGCATCTGCTCAAAGTAAGCCGCGCTTTTCACGTCGCGCAGGAAGAAAACGCACTCTATGGGGCGGACATCAGTTCCAGTGGCAATCATGTCGACCGTAACTGCGGCACGTAGCTCTGGCGTGTTACGGAACTCCGCTAGAAGCTGGTCCGGGCGGCTAGCTTTCCCCGTAATCTTTTTAGAGAAACTGTTGCCTTTTCCGAAGATCTCCCGGATCATTTCTACGATTTCGTCGGCATGCATGTCGTTCTGGGCGAAGATCAGCGTTTTGGGGACCATGCGCTGATCCGCCGGGATTATTGCCCGCTCCGGGAAGATCTCGGTGAGATTGTCGCGGAAAGCGGCGAGCACAGTCCGCAACTGTCCGGTACTGATGACTCTCGATCCGACCTGGGCGCCGGTGTAAGAGAAGTCATCCTCCAGCTCTTCATATCGGCGGAGGCGAGTGCGCCGGTCTCTGATCGGGACATGAGTTTCGACCGGGATCACCGAGCCGTGCTCAGTGATCTCAGTTCTGATCCGGTAGGTGGTGTAATCGACGGCAACGCCGTCCGCTACTGCTTGTTCGTAAGTGTATTCACTTATGAGATTCTGATGGAAGAATCCGAACGTCTGGGCAACCGGGAGTGGCCGTCAAGCCCACCAGATGGGCGTCGAAGTATTCCAGCACAGGCCGCCACTTGCCGTAGATCGACCTGTGGCATTCATCGATAATAATCAGGTCGAAGGCTTCGGGTGGCAGCCGGGGACTGTAGGTCACATTGATGGCCGCAACGGGCGCACTGCGCTCTTCTTCCTCAAATGCTGAAAGGTCGGTGTAATCGGCAATATCGCCTGGTTCCTGACCGGACAGCAGCATTGCCAGCCGCTGAATAGTAGAGATGGCAACCTTGGTGGACGTCAGTACGGTGGAATTGGTCAGCTGGTCTGCGTTGTAGAGTTCGATGAATTTCCGGCCATCGTCAGGTGTGGTGTAGTTACTGAATTCCGCCAGCGCCTGCGAGCCAAGATTGTTCCGGTCCACCAGGAAAAGGATTCGCTGCGCTTTCGCGTACTTAAAGAGACGATATGCGGCCGCCACGGCCACGTAGGTCTTGCCAGCCCCCGTGGCCATCTGAATCAGTGATCTCTGGTCGCCGCGCGCTAGTGACCGCTCCAGCGCGGAGATCGCATCGAACTGAGCGGTTCGCAGCTAGCCTGCAGTGTGCTCATTGCGCGTCAACTTCGGCACTCGATCCCGCAACCTTGCCCGGTAAGTCGGTGCCTGCGGGTCGGCTTCGGCTTCTCGCATCCATCGCGCGATCGTCTCTGGCTGGTGAAACGAGAACACATCGCGTGTCCGCGATTCAGGATCCATCTCATTGCGGAAGCGGACCACGCCGCCGTCGCTGACGTACCGGTAGGGCAGCGGGGTCCGCCAGGCCTGCAGCTCTTGCCGAGCTGTCAGCCCCTCGGCGTAGCGATCAGCCTGGCTCTCAGCGATCGCCAGGTCTGCGCCTTCGCGCTTGGCCTCGATGACGCCCACCAATTTGGTATCGACATACATGAGATAGTCAGCCCGGCCCGCCGCAGTCGCGACTTCGCGCACCGCCACGCCGCGGGCCGCATAAAGGTTCTGACTGCCCCGACCGTCATGCACCTGCCATCGGGCGGCGGTGAGCATCTCATCGATGTGTTGCCGGACCTGGGCTTCGTTGAGCGGCTCATGCGAAGCCTGCTGAGCGCTCGACACCAACGCTTCGCGCTCCGCCGCGGTTGGCCTTCGGTTTGGCCCGGCTGTCTGAAACGCCTGCTCAATCTCGCTGAGCTCTGCCCACAGCGGCGTCAGCAGGGCGGGCAGGTTGGCCTGAATGGCGGCCGCATGTGCCATTTCCTCCGCAGCCGCTCGCTGCGCCAGATCCTCAGCATCTGCGCGGTCACGCTCAAGGCCCGTATAACTGACCCGGGACGCCACTAGATCCCGTCGTGCAGCAATAAGCTCGGCGCACAGTGCGTCTAGGTCATCTCCCGGCGTGACATCATCCGACCGCCCGGTTTCGAGTACTTCCGGCGGCTGCGGCGGAATGAACGGAATCAGCTCTCTGTCGCCGGTCAGCAAGCGGTGAAACCAGACGCCAAGCTGGAAACAGCTGACGGACAGCGCGTAGTGCCTCCAATTCGGCAGCAAAGGGCAGGAACTCGGATGCGCTGGGTGATTTGCTCAGGCCGTCGAATTCCTCGCGGATATTCTGATTGAGCAGGCCTGCCTTGGTTAGTGCCTGAATCCGAGCGCTTGATATCACCTTGCAGGGTAATGCCTGCCCGTCGTACCAGTTCCGTCGCGAGGGCCTCACCAAACTGCCTGCTCGTAGTCAGGCTGACACTGGGGGCAGTAAAAATTTCGATCTCTGCTATAGAGCCATAAAGAACCAAGAGGGGAAGGTGGGTAGCAGGAACCCGAAGTTGGCTGAGTGGGCGGCCACATCTTTGATACGGGCGTCCAGCCCACTGGCCGCCTGGGTCACCTGATCCTCCGCATCCACATGCGTGAGGGAGCTTAGCGTAGGGGCCCAGCAAGTGAAGGAGACGTCTGTCAACGATAACTGCAGGGGACAGAAGTATACATCGCCGTCTTCCGCGCCGAATCTGCGAGCCGCGCGGTCAATCCAACCGGACTCTCGGCCTCCCTGGCCTCGGTCTTCCGCGGCTTCCGTGATGGCCAGCGCCCGCTCCCTAGCGGCAATGCGTACGCAGCCCGGTCTGGGTTCGGTAGGTGGCGACCGGGTTCTCCAAGCAGTGGGCGACGTGGGGTGGCCTGGTCCCAGAGCAGTCTCGGTGATGGCGAGCGCCCGTTCCTCCAGGGGCAGAGTGTCTGCCGCGCGGTCTAGGTCCCCAAGGGTTACTGCCAGGTTTCCCAGCACATTGGCCACATCCTGGCGGTCGAGGCTCGAAGCGGTTTGGGTGATAGCCAGCGCCCATTCCTCCAGGGGCAGCGCGTCCGCAGGCCTGCCCAGAGACGCGTAGGTGGCGGCCAAGTTTCCCAGCTCAGCGGCTAAATTGGCGTGGTCCGGGCCCAACGCCGCCTCGATTATCTGCAGACCGGACTGGAACATCGTCGGAGCCCGCTCATAATCTCCCTGCGACGCATGAACATCCCGATCTCGTTTAGCATCCGGCTTAGCGATTCAGGCCTGTCACCGGGAGGAAAGCGGCTGGTGAGCCTTCGGGTGCTTACGTCCGCGTCCGCGGCTCACCTCGCCACAGACCGCGCGATGACGACCGCGCCAACAAATCCACTTGGCGTGCGCCGAAGGAGGGCGCCCTGCGTCACGGGCGGCGTTTATGAATCACGAGTCGCGTTAGCCAGCCGACTACGAGCATCGCAACTGCGCACAGACCTAGTCGCAATTCCGCTGGCGCGCTACCGAGTTTGAGTATCACGGCTGATGTTCCGACTATTGCGCCAGTGCCGAGCCCGAAGGTCGCGGTGTCCAGCAGTTCGCCGGCGTGATCCGGTGGAACTCTCATCCTGAACTTCAATTCGGCTGCGGATGTGACGCCTGGGTCGTCCCCGCTTTGATCATCTCTGTTCTGGGAGCGGCTGAGCTGGTAGATATCGGGACCTTGGCACGTGACCCCGAAGCGCACATCGGCATTATATGTTGGCTCAATATAATCGGGAATATCGCGGACGTGGACATTACTATCCTTGACAGCGTGCTTAGGCTCGCGCGCGCTAGACGGCATATTCGGCTCAGTTGTCCTGTTCAACCTATGTCATTCCCTTTCCTCCTCTCCTCGGCGGGGTGAAGCGTCCTGGGTTTGATGCACCCTTCGTTACGTGTGAACGGCCGGCTGGCCGTCACGGTCGTGAGCGTAGTAGTCGGCCTCGGCTTCGGCGGGTGGCCGTCGGCCGAGGCGGTGCATGAGCCTGCTGGTGTTGTACCAGTGGACCCAGGCGGAGGTGATGTCTTCCAGGTTGGCCAGGGTTGTGATCGGGCCGGTCCGGAACGGTGAGTCGCTGCGGACGCATTCGGTTTTGTACAGGCCCATGGTGGTCTCGGCCAGGGCGTTGTCGTAGGCGTCCCCGACGGTCCCGATCGAGGGAATCATCCCGGCGAGCTGCAGCGTCTCACCGAACCGCACCGACGTATATTGCGATCCGGCGTCGGAGTGATGGATCGTAGCGCCTGCCAGCGGCCTTCCCTGACGGCGGCGCAGCGCCGCGGCCTGGCGGATCGCGCGCTCGACGAACGCGGTTTCCTTCGACAGCGAGCATTCCCACCCGGTGACCAGCCCGGCGAACGCGTCGATCACCAGGGCGGTATAGCCGAACCCGCCGCCGTCCATCGGCACGTAGGTGAAGTCGGCGACGTGCAGCTGGTCCGGTGCCGTCGCGGTGAACTGGCGGTTGACCAGGTCCGGTGCCCGCTGGTCACCGGGCCGCGGGACGGTCGTGCGGTCCGTGCGGGCCCGGGTGGTCCCGCGCCAGCCGCTGGCGCGCATCAGCCGCTCGACCGTGCACTTCGCCACCGGGATGCCCTGACGCTGCAGGTACGCCCACATCTTCAGGCTGCCGTACAGCGCCTCCGGCGGACGGCGGCCCCGCCGGTCAGGCTCATAGATCCCGGCCAGGACCTCCGTGATCGCCGTGTCCCACAGCGCCCGCCGCGACGGCAGCCGCGAACCAGACGCCCAGTAAGTCCGCGGGGCGATCTGCACGCCATGCGCAGTAAGTGCACGGCAGATCGGCACGACCCCGAACCTGGCCCTATGGGCGTCAATGAACTGGCAGATCACCGGCGTTGCGGGTCGCACTCCCGCGCGAAGAAAGTTGTCGCCGCCTTTAAGATCTCGATGGTCCGCTCCAGCTCAGCGTTCTTGCGCTTCAGCTCGCGGATCTCCCGCGCGGTCCCAGCCGGCACCCCGGCCGCCTGGCCATCATCGACCTCGGCCTGCCGGACCCACTTACGCAGCGTCTCCGCGGTCATCCCCAGACGGCCCGAAATCGCGCACATCGCAGCCCAGGGCGAGTCATAGTCACCACCATGATCACGGAACAGCCGGATCGCCTTCGCCTTGGTCTCCTCGTCGTACCTGCTCGGCATGGCGCCATCCTTCCCACCAAGGAAGGTGCGCATCAAACCCAGGATGGTTCAGGGAACCTCCGGGTTATCAGTTCCCTCTTACACGGCCGAGGTTTCAAGCCGCCCGGCGCGGCCCGGCGAAATGCCGGAGTCGCCGGCGGGGGACAGGAAGAAGATGAAGGCGCTAGCCGGATGGGTGCAGCCGACGGCGGCCCAAGGGTTCGCTCGGTCCAGCAGCTTGGTCAGCAGGTAGCCGACTCTGACGCTGGCTGCAGCCTCGATGCCCAGGCCCGCATGGCTGCGAGTCGCGTGCGGGCCGCAGCTGTTCCGCCACTCATCTCAGCCGGGCCGATCGCTACAGTATGCGTGGGCAGGCGCCAAGTGATGAGGCAAAGCTTTGTCCCGATCAAGGGCACTGAAGCATCACTCAATGAGAGAGAGGCTGACGTGGACAGCGGCCAGGCGAGTATCTCCGACCTTGCGGCGTTGCTTGACGGGTACGAGTCCGTCGATGCCCGGATGGCGCTCATCCGAACAACTGATCGCTGGCAAGTCGTGCACGCCGAGATAATCCTCGGCTCCTCCAGCCCAGCCAGCAGCCGGATATGGCATTACGCGGACGAGACGTTCCTGGAACGGCGCCTGCCAGGCCGGGTAGTGGCGGGGCTGTTGCGCGAGGAGCCGCAGCACCTCGACGGTCTAAAGGTAACGGCACCGACGCCGGGGCCCGGCGCTACCTTCCGGCGGCTGGCCGGGCAGGCCGAGTGGAGCCACGTGATCATGCCATGGCCGCGCACCGAGTGGAGCATCAACCCTGCAGACCAGATGCCGACCCGGCAAGGCGGCCTGCTCGTCGGCGACGGCCCAGGGTTCCTGAACTTCGAGGCAGCGTACAGCTCCTTCTTCTATGGCGTGCCACCCAGCAACCTCGCTTCCCAGCAACAGCTCTGGCGTATCGTCCGGCTTGACCGGCGGGCCTGGTTGCAGGGTCACTATCGCCCCGGACGTGCTTACCATCGTAGCCAAGGGCACGCAGTTGGCCGGTGTCACTGTCGAACTCAGCTCACCCGCGAGCCAGATGGCCCGCCCTGTCGGGCGCACCGGCAAGGTCAGGTTGCGGCTGCCCACAGGGCTGCCGGACAGCAGCCTGCTGATGCTGCGCCGCGAAGACGACTGGCTGGATTACCGCTATTTCCTGTCACCGGTGCCAGGCCGGGAACGCGACGCGTCGGTCGTCTGGGACCAGCCCGGTGCGGACCTGGGCATCCTCGTCGCCGGAGGCGAAGGGCAGTACGCAGAGTTCAAGCAGGAAATCCCAGTCGCCGCAGACTCAAAGAAAAACGTCCTCAAGACCGTCACAGCGTTTGCGTCAGGCGAAGGCGGCACGGTCTTGTTCGGCATCACCGATGACGCCCAGGTCGTGGGGACCGGTCCAGCGCCGCTGGACAGGCAGATGGTGGCGGTCAGCAGCATGATCCGGGACTCGATCGCTCCAGAACCGCCATACAACCTGCGAGCAGCAGAACTGGACGGGAAGACAGTGCTGCTGGTCGAGGTCGCCGCAGGTGGACGCTGGCACGCGCTGAATCCTGCCAAGCCGGAGTTCTACCTGCGGCGCGGAGCTAGCACAGTCCCAGCACGAATAGACGAGATCGCCGCCGGGTTCGGTCAGAACCAGGCCCAACCGTTCATGTGACGACTAGCGACAGTGGGTGGGTCGGCCGTAGCCAGGAACAGGCCCAGCCAGCGGCGGTCCAGGCACGCACCAGCCAACGAGACGGGCTGACCTAGCCACGGCCGTGTTCACACCAGTCCAGGCTTTCGCTCGCCCGGCATGCCGATGATCGTCTTCTAACGCTGCCTGCTGGCGCCAGGTGACGGTAGGGCTCACGGACAAACGACGGACAGATGATCAAGGTCCGACCGCCGCGACCGGCGACCAAGCCCTTGACCTGCTACTTCACTCGTAGCCCCGACCGGACCGGCGCTACCGCCTTGAGAGAGTCGTGTCCGAGGGCACGGGCTCGCCCTCCGGGCTCATGAACGTCGAGATATCCGGAACTGGGGCATGAGTTGCGGCGAGGATGATGGCGTTCTGACTGGGGGGTCGTTTTCCGCGCCGAGCGTTGCATCTCCGCGATTCTGCTAGGGCTCCATCTCGGGGAAGCGTCGGCCGCGGCCGGTATAGGAGCGGGCAGATGCGTCCGGTCCGTGCGCCTGGTCGTACAAGCTGCGCACATCTCCGACCCGCTGGGCGTCGCCGAAGACGCGCGCGGCGATCCGTTCCCATCGGAGCTGGTGTTCGTCGCGGAGCGCGGCGATGCTCTCGGGGGTGGCCGGGAAGGCGGCGAGTTCGTTTTCCAGCCGGGCCTCTTCCTCGATCGCTGTCAGCCAGTACACGCGTTTGGCTCCTATGGCCGTGTAGACCTGGTCAGGCGTAAGGCCCGAGCGAAGCTGGTCGCGCACTCGCTTGCCGGTCGGGGGCGTCAATGGTCGGGCCGGCTGCTGGGTGGAAGCGCTCGGCGATCTCGATGGCGAGGCGCAGGTCGGGAAGGACGTCGAGCGGACCAATGGTCCAGCTCCATTCCCGGTCGTCTTCGTACCAGGTTTCCTCCAGGTCGGGATACGGGCTCGACGAGCGAGAGCGCTGCTGGGCTGTCCGGGAGTTCGACCGCGAGCCGCGGTGTCTTCCGCCAGTAACATGTCAACTAGCAGCGTGTTGTAGCCGCCGCTTCGCTGGAAGGCGACATAGCCCTTCCGGAGTACCGGCTTCCAGGGCAAGTTCCGTTCCGCGATCGCCTCGCTCGAGGAGGTTGACGAGCTCGCGTCCGACGGCGAGCCGGTCATCGGGAAGCCCCATCTCGACGGCGTATCGGTCCCAGTCCCACTCTTGCTGTCCCACGAGCTCGGCTGGAGGGCCGTTGTCGCCTTCGAGAGCGTGTCGTCGTCGAGGACCTCGATCAGTGCGGACAGTTCCGCGGCAGTGATCCGCTGCGAAGGGTCCGCGGCGCCGCTAGGCGTCGAAGCGGACGCCGTCATGCTTGAGCACGTCGGCCACGTTGCGCGCGTCACCGGGAGTCGTTCCAGCGGAAGTCGGGACGCGGTTTCCCGTCAGAGCCGAGCACCCGGTAGGCGTTACCAAGGCTGGCGTGTTGGCGACGTGCTGCCCTACTGGTATGGCGGCCGTGCCGCCGAGCTGGGCCAGCTCACCGTAGGTCGTCCAGCGGCCGCGCGGAATGGCGGCGATCGCGGCGTTGATCCGGCTCCAGTCAAAGCCGCCCGGGGGTTCGGGTACGCCCGGCAGCGGGCTCGGCCAGATCGCGATCGCGTGGTCGGCGAGTTCGTCGGCGCGGGCTAGTATCTGATCGCGTCCCCAGGCATCCTGCTCCGCGAGCGCGCGGTTCAGCTCCAGATGACTGGCGCCGTAAATCTGCCGCTTGCGCTCGAACGGGTTGTTGCTGAGCGTGCCGTTGAACGCGGTCAGGGTCAGGTTGCCGAGCGTGTGCACGAGGCCCTGGTGGACCTCGTCCGGGTCCTGGCCGAGGCTGGCGAGGTGCTCACGCCACTCCTGGCTCAGCGTCTGGGGCAGGACATGCTCGACCGTCAGGTTGGCTTTCTCAAAGTCGATGAGCTCCGGGTGCCCATAGCTCTGCTCGAGCCGTTCGAGGATGACCTTCCGCTGCGGGCCCCGCCCGCTGAAGTAGAACGGGCGGGTCCGGATCGCCTCACGGAGCTGCTCGTCACTAGGCCAGTAGCGGCGCTGCCGGGACAGTTCCTGCCGCAGCGCCTGCGGGAAGCTTTCATCCTGGGGCAGTGGTCGCGACGAACTGAACGAACAACCTGTTCAGCGCATTTGTGGGAATGCCCGCGAGCTGACGCCGGACAAGGAACGACTCGATGTAGGAGACGACCTCGCGGACCCCCGCGAAGCGGAAGCAGGCCATCGCTCACGCAGGTCATAGGCGGCCATCAGCACCGGGTAACTCGTCTGCGCACCCCAGCGCCGCAGCCGCAGCAGGCCCGCGCGGAGCTCCTCGTCTTCTTCCTGGCGGGGGTCGATGATCCGCTTGTAATGCCGGGCGCGCAGCGCCAGGTCCCGAACGGCTTCCTCGACCGCCTCCTCGCCCGGCATGTTCCTCCAGCCGGTCCTGATGGCGCCGGAAGACGTCATCCACCGCCACGTCGATCCCGCGCCGCTGCAGGTCAACGCGGGCGAGCCCTTCCAGGTTGCCGAAGCCGATCAGCTGCTCCATCGGCCGCCAGACCTCGTCATAAACCTCCGCCGCCCTGCCCGGCAAAAGCATGAAGATCAGGTTCCGCAGCAGGTCAGCCTGCGTGAGGTTGACGCCAGTCGCGTTCAGCGACTGGAAAATACGGTGCGCGTTATCTCCCCGCCCGGTGGTGATGTCGACCACCGCCAGGCGCTCGACAACCACTCCCGTCAGCCGCGCCGAGATCCAGCGGCTCGCCAAGGGGATCGAGAAGCTCGACATGGCTTCGGAAGAACCGGTAGGCCTGGCCGATCGGATCCTGGCCGCCCGCGCCTGCGCCTCCGCGTCACGCAGGCGAAGAAAGACGGCCGGTCTGCCTGCGTCGGAACGAGCCGGAAGCGTGCCTCCCCTTGCTGGAACTTGTTGATCAGGTACAGCTCGTCGTAACGCTCGACTCGCCTGCTCGATCCGTCTTCGCCGCCGCATCGCGGATCGCCGACAAGATCAGCATCAGAGTGGTCAGCCGCTGCTGCCCGTCCACGATCAGGTAGGACGCGACGCCGCTCGCCGCGGAAGGAACCGGCGACAAGACGATGCTGCCCAGGAAATGCCCCGGCTGGCTGGGCCCAGCCACGTCCGCGGCCCGCATGTACTGCTCCATGATGTCCCGCCAGAGCAAGCGGTGATCGGCCAGCCGCCACGTGTATTGACGCTGCCACAGCGGGACCCGGAACTGCTTCTCCCCCTGGACCAGCTGCTTCAGATTCGTCTCACGTACATGCACCCGCCGAGCATAGGCGCGCCCAAACACGCCGTCGACCGTAGGCGGATGCTATCCAGGACAAAGCCGATCCGCCCTCCGAGCCGACGCCAGCGACCTGCCGACCGACCGCCCAGACGGTCAGTAGGCGAGCACCGTTCAGGTTGCATCGAGAGATTGCATTTACACGCTCTCGGCCAGGGCAGCGTACAGCGAGCCGTCCGCGACGGGCCGAGGCCTGGTGTCATTCAACCTGATCTGGGGCACCGGCTGACTCGGGAGCTTGTGCGTTAACTGCGCCCGTCGGCGAGCATCCATGCGATGACATCGAGCAATCGCAGGTGGGTGAGCTTGGCCATGAGGCGGACGGGGTCTTGTCGCCTTCCCGGGCTAGCCAATCGCGGTAGTTCTCCAGCGCATCGTGGTTCCGGATAAGGTCGTCTCGGATGGCAGCCCAGTAGGGTGGTGAATCGCTAGAGGTCAGTTCCCCCAGGTGGCTGAGCGATTCGAGCCAGGCTGCGGCGAGCGGCTGGTAAAGAGCGCGCAGACGATCGTCCAGAATCGGATACATGGCAGGCCGCTTGACATGCAGGATCTTGTGAACCTTGGCTACCCGTACGCCATGGATCCATTCCGGCCAGGTGAACGTCCAGTAGAGATCAGCAGCCCTGGCGAACAGGCCACCGGGCGTAGTGGGATCAGCATCGCTGAGATCGGCGTCTGCTGGGACGCTGGCCCAAGGAGCATCCGCTGCCCGTTCGACCATCTGGGCGCGCTCTTGGTACGTCAGGCGAGAGTGGATGAACCTGCTTCTCCATGCCTCTTCAGCCGTAAGCACGTCGGGGTCGCCTGGCACGGCCAGGTCGTAGTGGCGGATGGTCCGCCCATAGTTGTGGGCGTACTTCCGCCACATTGCCATCGGATCCTCGACGACATCGCCTGCGACATGTACTGACATGCCGTCCTCTCCACGGCAACGACTCCCGCCGTATACAACCAGCAAACTGAACGAAACGTCATCCGTGACGACGCTCCGCAACCTGGACCACGACGGGGAGTGTCCGGATTACAGGGAGCGGCTGGACAGGGCCGACCGGGAACTGAACCGGCCCGGTGCCCTGTGGAGACTGTAGTCCGCGCGGGCGCAATTGTGGGCATGCCGCGTCGCGCCTGTCACACGTCAGCCTGTTCAAGCGGACTGCACGGTCACGGCGATCACCGTGTCATCGAGAGTCAGTCCGTGGGGCTGAGTGCTAACTTTCTACGTCCATGTCAAGTACCGGTACATGGGCGACAGATGAGTTCCGGTAGCTAGCTGACATATCCGATGGCGGAGTTCTTGCGGCGGGGGTGGCCTTGGGGGTTAGCGAAGGCGCCGAGCTCGCGGGAGCGGTCGTGGCGGATCGGGTGCACCCGGATGACCTTGCCGTCCTTGGACAGCTGGACCGACCCGGCGACGATGGTGACGTCGATGGGCTCATCTAGCAAGCGGGACAGAGCATTTGCGTCATCGACAGCTCGCGCTGGCAGCGGGATCTCGATTCAGCAGCGTGGTCAGTTGTTCCCGAGCACCCGCCTCTCGCATCGCTTCCACCAGCTCAGCTGTAGCTCGTGGATCCTTCGGGGAGGCATGAGCAGCGGCACGGTCAAACACCATGACTAGCTGTTCCAGGGCGCCTACCCGCTGCATCGGCCTCAGAAGCCAGGCCACATGCCCCAGGTCGGTGACAGTAAGGTGCCCGGCAAGCCATTCGGCGGGGCCCTGGTCACCAGGATGCGAGCTACCCAGATTGTCCATCAAGTCGGCTGCCGGGCCGGAATCCCCACCCGCTATGGCAAGCTTGAGCAGCTGCGCAGCATCGCGGTAGAGACCGCGGAGCTGAGCAGCAAAGCCAAGAGCAGCGAGATCACCTGGATGCGCGGTGGCAGCTGCCGCTGTCCAGAAGCTGGCTGGCGGAATCTGGCTACGGCGATCGTCGCGTCCCGCCTGGTCAAGGTATTCAGCCAGCTGCCACGCCTGGCCCAGCCGCGCGGTGCGCCGCTGATAGCGCTCCAGCACACCCGGGACCTGCTCCCGGAATGTCTGGACCGGGCAGCCCAGCACCGGACACCGCAATCGCCGCACCTGGACCCGAACCACGACCGGCCGCCCGTCCGCGGGCACATCTGCCAGCGTCCGCAGTTAATACCCGTGCACCTGGCCGGTCAGGCCGCCGCAGCGCGGGCACGCGGCCGGCGTACCCGCCGTCCGCGCCCCGACGATGATCACGCCGTCCTGGTCCGCCACGTCCTCGATGACCAGAGACGACAACCCGGAGAACACGATTCCCGCAAGCCCATCTATGTCACACCTGCCCCATCCTGCGCCCCATCACCAATCGTCGGTACCGATCTTGCGCAACGACTGCGCGGTCATTACGCCGTGAATCCGCGGCGTAAATCCGCGGGCTGCGGGGTCCAGGTTGGACCCGGAGCACACATCGAAGCCCGAAGGCGCCTATCGGTTGCGGCATCGCTCCGCGGCTTGGCGCGTGCGATGGTTCACAGAGCAACTGCCGTGGTGATAGCTCGGGAATTTGCTCGGCCGTGGAGGCGCGCCGCCAGCCTTGAGTCGGGTCAAGACCTCCTGGAAGCTGGCCTTCTGGCTGGCCTGCCGACTAAGGCTGTCCAGGGGTACACTTAGCTGCGCGAGGACGAGCACCCGCACGACCCAGGTCAACGCTTCTCCAATCCAGTACCGGTGATAGACGTTCGGCCCACCCTGCCCCGGGTGTGAGACGCGCGCCCTCGCGGTGGCGGCTTCTTGGGGTAGCTGGGGAACCGCGTCCAGGAGCATGGTCCCGATCTCCCCGGCGCCGAGGATGAGCTCTTCGACTAGCTCAGTCAGTTTCTTGTCGTTGCGCTGGTCCAGGATGGGGGCGGCCCAGTCCAGGTCTGCCTGTTCGAGATTGGCCTTGGCCAGTGCATCCATGACCCGCTTCACTCTGGCCTTGTGTTCTGGACGGGTCTTCTGCTTCGCCGAGAGGAGGTTGTTCGCGAGCCCTTCCGCGCTCTGAAAGGTCGACGCGTACCGGTGGCCGCTGTAGATGAAAGGCGCGTAGTACGGGCCGCAGAGGTCCGTGATGACGTCGGCCAGGCGTTGATGAAGCTCGAACCAGGCCGGGATCAGCCGTTCGAACGGCACTGGTGAGTCTCTGTAGGTGAGCAGCGCCGGGGACGTATAACTCAACAGGTCGCTCGCGGTGGGCCTTCGGCCAGATGGCGGCTGTATCAGCTGGCAGTAGACCTCCGCCAGCGCCTTGCGTTTGGTATCCCGGCGGCGAGGGCTTACGGCTATGTGGTCAATCCGCACGGGGCGGCCCACGGAGAAGACCAGCAGGTCTTGGAGCGGGCGTACCCAGCCGTCCAGTACGTCCTTGACTGTCCGGCGCTTCCTGGATGAGCCGGTGATCTCGAACGCCGCCCACTGGTCAAGATGCACGGAGCCCTCACTCGAGCGCCCCTCGACTCCGGTGCACAGCTTGATCTTCGCCCGGCTGTCGAATGAGGCCGTGTCCACGACCGTGTCTTCGGTGTCGATCACGACCCGGTCCTCACCGGGCTTGCGCGTGACGACGGCATCGGGCCGGGCCCATGGCGACAGGTAGTCGAAACAGACCTGAGCCTCGACGAAGTTGTCATCCTGGAAGTGGCCGCCACAGAGCAGGAACTCCGCCCGCCAGTCCTCGCCAATGTCATAGGCATGCCAGCTGAACCCGCGAGCGGCGAGCAATGTCACTTCGCGGCCATCGCGCAGGAACCCGTGGATGACAGGCTCGATTAGCTCAGCAGGAGCGCCGAAGGCTCCGTCGCCGGGTCGCCGTTCCTGTGGTCGCAGCGAGCCTTCCAGTTCCAGGCGGACGCCGTCTTCTTGAAAGGACACGGCCCCAGCCACCGCAACCCGGTCATGCTCTCGCGGCAGCCAGAACCTCCCGCGCGCCGTGAAGAACTCCATCCGCGCAGCATGGCACCGTGGTGACCCCTCCGACGAGCGCTTATCCCGGGCACGACCAGCGTGAGGGCTCGCCGCTGTGCACCGCATGGCAGGTCATGACACGGGCAGCCGATCATCGCGATTGTCCTCACTGTTCGCCGAAGATCTGGTGGCGGGTGGGAATCCCGGCGCGCGCGAGCGCCCAGTCGAGCCAGTGTTCTTCCGCGTCGTACATCCGCAGCCAGGTGGTGGCCTGGGAGCGCCCGCGTGGGGTGACTGGGATGATCATGGTCTCGCGGACGCGTGCGGCTGGGAGGACACGACGGATGCCGTAGCAGCCCTGCGCGGTGCGGGCTGACTCGCCGTGGAACTGGCTTTGCGCGAACCCGGCGCCGTTACTGAGGACAGCGCCGTCGATCCCTGGGACTCGCCGCAGGGCGCTGGTGACGTGCTGCGCGATCTGCTCGATCTTGTCGCCCAGGCCAGCACGGGCCCAGGGGGTGAACATCCACATGCCGTCACGGATGTCGGCGCGCAGCCAGCCCCCGCCCGCTTCGGCGGCTTGCCGGGCCTTCTTCACCAGTTTCGATTCAGCCCGGGGCCAGCCCCTGCTTTCCTCGACGGCCCCGTTGAGCTGATAGTCGTGCTCTCCCGGGGGAAGGATCACCAGCCGCGCTCCGGCGTACTCGACGGGCTGTCGCTGCCCTGTAGCCGCCGCCTGCTCGGCCGCCACCCGGATCTGGCGTAGCAGTTCCTGGTACTCATCGCCGCTGACATGCCGGCCGAGGTCACCGCTGATTCCGACGTTGAACTCTCCGCCGATCCAGATGGTGTCGTGGCTGAACTTGTCCCAGAACGCGGTCGCTTCCTGCGTCCCCTCGTCCGGGAGGAGCAGGAATGTCTCGACCCGCAGTTCCTGACCGTCGCGGACGAGGGTCACGTCGCTCGGTCTGGCCGACGCGGGGGAAGCGGCTTCCAGCGCCACCGTGAACCCGTCCCGGGCCGCCAGCGCGGCGACCTCCAGCTGCAGGGCCGAATGCCACCTGCGTTCGTCCCGCACGTCCCCGCGCATCTCACCGCGCACCACATCCAGACCCGGGGCGCCCGCGAGCACGTAGTAGCGCAGGGCGAGATCTAGCAGGTTCCCGGTAGCGGCCACATGCGCGCAGCCGAGGTTGACTTCCGCGGGCACGTGGCCGGTGTGGTCGAAGTAGCGTTCCAGCCAGTCGGGTCCCATCAGGTTCTCAAGCTGGCCAAGTGCCCACAGCACGGCCTCACGCCGGGCCGGGTTCTGCATGGACTGGGCCATCCCCCGGTACAGATTCCAGGTGGGGCGCAGGCCATCACCACGCCAGTCAGTCCCGCTGTCCCCCGCCGCGCCAGCCGCCGGTCCCGGTTCCCGCGTCATGGCATCATCTTCCTCGCCCCGGGCGCCGGGCGCGTGTGATCGCGAGCCGGGCGCCTGCTGATCCCGCGGCTGTTGGGTTCCCGGGCGTTCAGCGGTGGCTACGGCTTCAGGCGCGTCATCTCGGCGTTCATGCGGTCGACGGTCGCGCTGTACTCGTCCGCCAGCCCCGGTGAAGGCCACCCGAAGAGGAAGGCGGTCCTCTCCGCGGGCCCCATCAGGGCCTTCAGGACGCCGTCCGTGGCGGCATGTGAAGCCTCGGGGTTCGGGACTGGCGAGTGGATCGGCTGCCGGTCCCGCACGGTCGTCGCGGTCTCTCCGAACAGGCGCCACACCCCTGCCAGTTCGGCGTGGGCCACACCGGAGTAGATGCTGTAGCCGCCGAGGTACCCGAGTTCGGTCGTGAGATCCTTCACGCGAGCGGTGTAGCGCGGCCGGATTTGGCCCTCGAGTTCGTCGCCGCCCTGCCCGAACGGCGCGAGACCGAGGCTCTGGCCGTATGCCTCGATCGCGGGAACCGTCTCGCCCCCGGCGGCAGTGGGGTCCGCCCCGACTTCAGCGATGCTCCTGGCCAGTTCGCGCGCGCTGTTACGGCGCAACAGCTGCAGACGGCACACTCGCTGGCGCGCGGTCAGCCCGGGTGCGAACAGCCACCAGGTCACCGACGCCGCTTCCAGCGCGGCGCGCGTCTCCACCTCGATACCTGGCGGCGGGCGCTCAGCGGCCATCAGCAACGCGGTGGACCGGGCGTACTCGACGACCATCTTCGTCTGCATCTGCCCGAGCTGGAAGACGGTCCGTGTGGGGCGTTCTCCCCACGGCGAGCCGTCGGCTCGTACCTCGGTGTTGGCCAGTTCCGCCGCCCCCAGCGATCCGGGCTCCGGTTGCCACTCCTCGTGCCGGGTCCAGCGGTCGACACGGCCCGCGACATCGTCCAGCAGAGCGGCGAGTTCGCAGTAGATGGGCATGCCAGGCAGTATCCCACCAGTGGCGACTCGCTGTAGTGCCACCAACACGTCAGCGGACAATCTGGACAGTCGTGCTGGTCACGCGCGTCATGTGCAATGCGGTGGCATCTCACCGGGAGGATGGTGCCAGTCACGTCGGCTGGGCTGTTCGGGTGAGGGCATGAGGCTGTCGGATGGCGATGTCGTGTGGTGTCGCCGCGGCCACGGCGCGCGCGGCGGTCCGAGGCGCAGTGGTGCAGCGCGGGCGCGCTGGCGAGGCGCCTTGGCATGGACGCGGCTGCGTGCCGGTCTTTGCTGGAGGCGCTACAGGCCGGGGGCTACCTGGACGGGCCGTACAGCGGGCGGTTGCCGGAGCGGTGTCGCAGCGAGTGGCTGCCAGGCGAGGAGTCGGGTGACCGAGCCGCTGCTGCTGTGGCATCTGTCGTATCCGAGAGGCAAGAGCTGGCCAAGGGCCCGCGTCGGCCCACCAGTCCCCCGGGCCGTGGCGGAAGGGCTAGTCCGGACGTGCTGGCCCGTGTCATTGGGGTGAACCGCGACCCGGCCTCGACTCATGTGATCAGGCGCCGCCGACGCATTCCTGAACGTGACCGCCTACGCTCAGCAGGCGCTTCCCGCGGTTCCGGCCCTGCTCGGCTTGCCGCCCAGCAGATGCTTTACCTGCGCGCCTATCTCCGGCACGCCGTTCCCTCGCCGCGCACGCCACTGCTGCTGCGGGCGCTGTTCGCGGCGGCGGTGGGGTCAGCCGAGCCGCTGCTGCCCAGGCTGTCCCAATCCACCAGTGCGGAATTGTGGGAGGGCAGGACATCATCGCTCACAGAGGCGGCGTGGTGGACGCACGGCACAGCGCCAGCATGAGCGGCTCGATTATTGGATCACGCCTGGGCGGACTGGGGTCATCGCTGAGTGGTCATTCCGAATTAGCCGCACAGGCTTTTGCGCTCTATCCGAATGGATCCTTTGGATTCACGCGTACAAACGCACCGTTGCCCGAGCTGGCGGCACCACCCAAGAAGACCGCCTTATAGGCGGAGAAATCTGAACCGCTGCTTCCTGGCATCGCAGTGACTCGGAATGGCCCTGTGCCATCTCCTATCAGCTGATAAACTTTCTTGCTTCCGTCCAGCACTGTAGCCTGCAACCGGTAAGCGCATGCGTGGCTTGTAGTGACTGTATAAATATCGAATACTTGCTGTTCGCCTGGGTCAAGCGATATGGTGTAGTTGTCAAAATAACCAGGTGCCCAAGTGGCCGGCCCTGTACCTCGGGCAGTCTCAGCATCGGTGTCCGATGAATCTAGGTTGAAACCAAGGCCAATGGTGGAATCTACAGCTCCTCCGGCGCCAAAGAACAAGGTTCCAGTGAGAGGAGGTCCGCAAGATTTTACGACGTTCATGTCAATTATACGAATAGGGTAGCCACGGTTGTTCTGGACCACGAGCTGAGTGCTCGCTCCGCCTACTTCATATGCGCCGCGCGAGAAGAACCAGTCCGTGAAAGCCGAGCGAGCCGCCGGAGTCGAAGACTCAATGAGGGAACTGATGTCATTGAGCTGGGCACGGTCTGGCAAGTACACGTCTGGGAATGCCCATACGACCATCTGGTCCAAGTAGAGAGGGTCTTCCGATAGCACCTTGAGTGGCAGCCCGGTTGAAGTCCTCGTACCTGGTGAAGTCGCCTTTGGAGCGAGACTGGGTGAAGTCGCCTTTGGAGCGAGAGTTGGCGGCGCTGCTGTAACATTGGGCTCGGCCGGATCAGCAATTCTCTGTACGGGCGGTGTCACGACGTTCACTAAGACGCCAGCCAGGACACCAGCCACGACAAGAGTGCCTACCCCACCTGCCCAGACGATAGGCTTGTGCCACCACTGTCGCTCTTCCGGTCCTGTGTGCTTCTCTGGCGTCTTGGCCTGGGGCGACTTCTTTTGGCTCGGCCGTTGTTCTGGCCATCGATGCGATGGCGGTTTCCGTCGTCTAGTCACCGCACAGATCCCCCAGGTCGCTACTTTGCTCCCTCAGCCTGAGGTCAACTATTATCACTCTTCGCGGAAGGTCGCCGCGTTGTTGCAACAAGAACATTGATTCGCGTTTACTAGGCAAGCAACTGGCCCTTCCACTTCAGTGCGCCTATTAACCGAGATCGCTGCTGACCGGATGCTCATCTTCGGCGAACGGCATCTCCGGCTGGTCCTAGCCGAGTATGAGGCCTACTACAACGGGCGGCAGCCCCATCGCAGCCGCCAGCTCCATCCGCCCCGGCCAGATAACCCGTCGCGGACCTGTCTCTGAAACGCATCCACGGCCGCCCGGTCCTCGGCGGCCTCATCGACGAATACCAGCGAGCTGCATAGAAGCCCAGGCCAGAACGGGTGGCTGAGTTCTGGAGCCCCACAGGCTGTGCGCGGTATCTTGCCAGTAGTTCGCTGACCTCCCTGCGGCGGCCACGATCGCAGCGCCGTCGAGTTCTGCGATAGTCAGCTCGATGCCGCCAAACGGCCACTCCACAGCGAACTCAAAGGCCTCAGCCGGCGGCAGCGGCCACCCAACTGTCGGCAGCACGGCGGCTGTCGATGAGCTGATCCTGGAG
This sequence comes from uncultured Actinomycetota bacterium, assembly GCA_963778075.1. Classification (GTDB taxonomy): domain Bacteria; phylum Actinomycetota; class Actinomycetes; order Streptosporangiales; family Streptosporangiaceae; genus JASHPR01. The sequence continues at coordinate 38,520 of CAVZTJ010000008.1, forward strand.
TTGCGCCAGCTTCGCGAACGGCCCGGCTACACCAAGCTCAGTGAAGAGGACGAGCAGGCCGCCGCAGCGTGGTTGCGGGATGGTTGGACGAAACCCCGGCAGATCGCTGGGTTCACCCCGGCTCAGCCGCTGACGCTTGTGCTGATCTGGCTGGTGCTTCTGGCCGAGCCCGAGGTCGTGCTGAAGCTTCATCCGGCCGTCCAGCAGGTCGCCAACGGTAAGGTCGGGACAGTCGGCTTGGCCGTCGCGTTGACCGTGATCATGGCGTCCCGGCGGAGCGGACCTGGAAAGAAGGACTAGCCGCAGTTGACCAGATATGCGCGCTAGCTTCATGGTGTGCCCTTAGTAGACGATATCCAGCAGCGCATGATCGCTCCGGGGAGTAATCGAAGTACCGCGATCGGTTGTCTCGGCACGCTGCTTGCCGCCGTAGCGATTGGGACCGCAGTCTGGATTGCCCTGGCCCTGTCATCACACGCGCACAGCTTCTCTGACCGGCTGGCCGAGGCTGGCGTGATCATCGCTGGGGCCACACTGGTCCTGGCACTCATCGCCGCCGTGGTGGCTGTGATGGCCTACGCCGCTGCAACCGGGCTGCCGGATCTCAAGTTCCAGGCTGACTTTCCTTTCTCGGAAATCAACTGGCCACGGTTTAGGGCGTCTAGCGTTGACGAAGAAGACGGGGCCTGGCTATACGCAGAGAACTTTAAGCAAACAACCGGAACTATCCTTTTGCGCAACGACAGTGCGTATTCAGCTAAGAATCCCGCCGTGATAGTGCGCCTGCAAAACCTGTATTTCCTGGACGACGCCGACGCAGTTCTCAGCGCCGGGTGGGTCGTCATCGGCTTCGCGAACACGCTGGGCGTTACAGCAGTCCAGTGGGACGGCGGCCCGAACTACTCGGTGCACGGCAAGTCGATCCGGCAACTGCCCGCGCTTCGGCTGCAACGGTTGAAGCACCCGCTTGGCCGAGGTCCAGCTGGGCTGTCGTTTGAACTGCTGGCTGACGGCTACCGACGTGAAGCGTTTCTGCCAGTCGAGTTTCGCCTGCCGTCAGAGCAAGAGGAGCCAGCCGAGCAGGATCAAGCCGCGCCCGAGGAGGTTCCGCCCCTGTGGCTTTGAGGCGGGGCGCATTGCTGGCTATGGCCGACGCCAGGCGACGATGACGGTCATCACGCACATAGCGAGGCACAGAGCGAAGGTGCATAGACACGCGCCGGGGATTTCCGAATCGGCTGGGCATCCTGAGCGCATCCCTGCCGTTTGCCTACCCGCTGCCTGTCCCGGTTATGTTCGGCCCCTACGGGCCGCTACAGCACCGTGCAGGCGCCATTACACGGCCATGCCCAGCGGAGCCAAGCAGGGATGCGCCGGGCGAGGGGTCATTCCCCGCCTCAGGTGTGACGGCCCGGTCCAGGTGGCGCATCCGCCTCTGCCCGTGCCAGCGGCCGGACCTGGTATCTCCCCAATAAGGCGCTGGTCCAGCCAGCTAAAGGTTTATCATCTGACGCTAATTACAGCGCCAACCATGAAGGTCAGCACACTATGGCGAGCGATCCTCAGCTGGTCTATCGCGGGCATACCCTCGTGGATAATCCCGCGTTCTGGGATGCGGTGAACGCCGAGCATCCCGACTTTGCCCAGATCAAGGAGATGATTGCCGAGGCTTTCCGGAACGAGACAGGGCAGGCAAACCCAACGGAACGCGAGCTTAGCTCCTGGCTAACTATCGCTCTCAGGGGTACACCCGGCCTGCGGGAGGGTATCTCGACCGGCAGGACACCGGCGAGGCAGATCATTCTCCCCAGTCTTGCTGTCAAATTCGATTACATAATGAGACGGCCCTGCTTCTTGTGCATGCCATACCAAATGGTCCACTACATGAGTTTTCGCCTGCGCACCGACCCGGTGTCACTCCAGGCGAAACGTAAGACGGCGTTTAAAGAAGCCGTTAAGGCTTACCTACGCCAGGTGAACCACGACTTTAGTGATTTCCACAACGAACGACTGTGCGTGGCGGTTCTCTTTGTCATGCGGCGCAAGGTCCAGACGACCGACGTTGACAACATGGCCAAGCACCTGCTTGATGCTCTCGAAGGGTTCGCCTATAAGAACGACCGCCAGGTAGATCATCTCGATACGATCCGCCTTAACTCTGGCTCTGACGATGAAGCCTACATAGGAGTCCGGATTGCGGTAACCGGCATAGCCGAAAACGCGGAGGTGATCTGGCCGGAGTTCGAGGTTCAGTGGGTCAAGTCAAGGGGAATTGCCCCAATCGACCTCACCCCTTACCTGAACAGCAACCCCCCGGCTGCGCCCTGATTGCGTCAATGACTTCATGGCGCTGCACCGCAACATGATCGGTGCCCAGACTGCTCGCCCGTTGCCAGATCTGTCTTGCCGACACCGCCTAATCCCTGTAAGCCGTGTGGCATGAGCTGCTACGACCGTCTACAGCAGCAGCATGATCCTGAGTATGCCGCGCCAGAAGCAACGTTTCGATAATGCCCTGACGTTCTGCACATCCTCTGTGACCAGGGAAACTCTGCTGATCAGCAATGCGCTCTGGAGGCAGACCTAAGTGGAGTTAACCATTCAGTTGGCGTCGTTGACGCCAGACTGTCGAGAGGGTGTGCTGGAAGGTCCTGCAAGCAGATGACCCCCCTGTTAGGAGCAGAGGGGTCATCCCAACACTTCGTCATTTGGAGCCGTAGTGTCACGAGACAGGGTAGCAAGGACTTCCGAACCAGGTCACCAAGAAGAACCCCGCAGATGGTCGGCCACGCTACAGCGGGTAGTGATCACCCTTGCTAAGCAGGCCCCAGGATTCTCGTCGCGATTGCTGACATCATCGGACATCACTGATCATCGACCACTCGCCCTGGGTGCTGGTTGCCCGGGGCGAGTTTGCGGCACTGCCACAGTTCCCATTCCTCAGTCTCGTCGTACCAGCCGCCCACATCGACCACGGCGGCACTCGGGCAGCGGTGCACGTTCGGGTCCAGGACGAACCATTCCCCGGCCAGCTGCAACCGGCGCCGGTCGCTGGCCTCGTGACGCTGCCGCGCCCGCTCTGCCTCCTGCCTCGGGTACCGGCCGGCATTCTCAGCGGCCTGTGGCCAGGGTGAACCGCAGCAACGGGGCGAAGGCGGCATGGTCAGGCCCGGAGGCAGAGGCACGCCGCGAAGCGCTCAGGGAGCGCAACCGTTCACGAGCCAAAGTTGCCTAAATGGTGGAACCATGGCGGGCATGAGCGAGGATCAGCGCGAAGGGACGCCATCGCAAGACGAAGAGGAAAGCGCCGCCCGGAGGTAAGTATTCGGAGGTCCCGTGATTGGGTATGCCAGCGGGCGGCGTGACCGTGTTCGCGGTGACGCCGTTATAGCGGCTGTTCCGGTGCGGCTATCCGGGCGGGGGCGGCTGTGCCCAGGCGCGGAGGTCTCCGGGGCCGGCATGCCAGGGCAGGAAGCGTTCCAGGTCCGGGCCGGTGAGGGGCTTCCCGTGGTTGCGGCCGCATTCGTCGAGGTATGCGGTGAGGTAGGTCAGGACGTTCAGGCCGGCCATCTGCGCGGTGGCGGTGACGGTCCAGAGGCGTGCGGCGTCCTCGTTGCGGGAGCCGTAGGCGTTTTTCCTGGTCACGACGGGCCGGCGCAGGGCGCGCTCGGCTGGGTTGTTATCCAGCCCGATCACCGGGTAGTCGCGGTGGGCGGCCAGGCCGTCCCATTCGCGGTCCAGGGTGGCGAGCGCTTTCTTCGCGGGCTCTTGCAGGCCGGGGGCGGTCATCTGCTTCTTGCGGGCCTCGTCGATGACGGTGATCGCCTCGTCCCAGGCGGCGCCGGCCTCCTCCACCGGGCCGCGGCCGCGGCGGCTTCCCGCGGCGCGGGTGCCGCGGCCTGCGCCCACGCGGTCATGAGCTGCGCGTGCGCCGCGTACAGGTCCCTGACCCGCTCCAGCCACGCTGCCGTCCAGTACCCAGCTGGGCGGGGTTCGCGTCGCCGGCCCGCACGAAATACCTTCGGATGTGCGCCCAGCAGTAAAGATTGACCAGGCCGCCGGCTTTCATCCCGGCGGACTGGTAAACGGCGTAGAAGTCGCTGGAGATCACCAGCCGCCGCGGCCCCCCGTCATCGTCATCCGGGGTGAGCTGCCCGGTCTTCTCGTCGATGCCCGCATGCCGGGCCCAGGACGGCCCCTGACCTGGTGGCGTCCATGACGAAGCAGGCGGTATCAGAAGACCCACAGCCACCACCTGGCCGGGCCGTCCCCATCGCTCGGCGCGAAGACCCGCCAGGTCGTCTCGTCGGCGTGCAGGTGCCACGACCGGCGCGACCGCGCCGTGATCGCGTCCTCCAGCGGGACCAGCAGCGCCCCGGCCTGCGCGCAGGCCCCGGCCAGCGTGCCCGGCGACGTCCGCGCCGTGGCGGGCCAGCGCCGTCACCAGCGAGTTCATGCTCCGGCCGGCCACGAACCGCTCGGTGAACAGCATCGCGATGAACGCGTTAGTGAAAAGGCCCTTGCCGATCGCCTTCGACGGGCCGGGCGCCGTCACCGTCGCCGGGACCCGGCAGGAGCAGGCCCGCCGGTACCGGCGTCGGCAGTCCGCCCGCACCCGCACGATCACCAGCCAGTCCAGCTGCTCCGTCACATGATCGCTGCCCAGGCCCGTGAACGGCGTCCCGTACTCCGGGCAGCAGTACCCGCCGCCCCCGAAATCCCAGGCCACCTCCACCCCGGGGCAGATGCGAGTAATCCCGCCGCCCCGCCCGCGCGCCCCGCTTCTTCCCGCCCGTGCCGCTCCCGCGCAGATCACGGCCCTGCCCCGCGTCCCCGCCGTCCGCAGACGGCTCGGGCCGCGCCCGCTCTGACGACCGCCCGAACACCATCCGCTGCAGAACGGCCAGGTCAGCCCGCACGCGCTCCAGCTCAGCCGCCTGCTCCGCGCCCTCCGCCCGCAGCCGCGCGTTCTCCTCGCGCAGCCGCCGTTCTCCTCGCGCAGCTCAGCCGCCAGCCGCGCCATCTCCCGGTTCGCATCCAGCGCAGCAGCCAGCACGTCCCGCAGTGACGCCTCAGCACCCTCCGAATCCGGGACAACGCCGGCCGCCACCGTCACGCACGACAAGCCAGCGTGTCGCAACCCACGCGCCCATACCCGGCCCCCCAGCCAGAGCAGACACCGTCCGCATATCCTTTGCCGCAATATGGATGACTCCGCGTCAGGTCACCATCGACGACCGAAGTACGCTGCCGCAGGGGTGCCCGACCGCTGGGGAGAACCGATGATGGACCGTGGCGAAGTGTGGTGGGCACTGCTCGATGAGAAGCGCCCGGTGGTGCTCCTGTCACGAGACGGGGCCGAAGAACTGCAGGCGATACAGGTCGTCGCCCCCGCAGGCACCGACATCACTGATGTCGGCATCGAGGTCAGACTGGGCAACGGGGAGGGACTTGCGAACGAAGGCGTCGTACGTGTTGCCCTGCCCCGCACCGGGTTTATCCCCTGCACCTGGCTGGTCACCTTGACGCGCGACGACTTGATCGAGCAAGCCGGAAGACTGTCACCGGCAAAGCTCCACGAGCTCGCGGACGCACTTCGGCTCGCCCAACTCGAGTAGCCCCACGCCGACGGCAAGCGCAGTCACCTTCCGCGCAACACAGATCACAATCACCGACTGGAGTAATAGGCACCAGCGACCCTGCCACAGGACTTCTGAATACTTACGCCCGGAGATTTCTGCAGATAGCTTCCAGCATAGGCATGCTGGAAGCGCACGACATCGATATCGTTGGGTTAATAGCCATTGTTGGGGCTGGAACGTTTATCCGCTCGTACTGTGCCGAGCTAGGGAAACGTTTTGGAGGCACGACGGCCGACTGGCTGGCGAAGATCCACGTGCACAGGAAATCCGGAAATGAATCTGACCTTGAGGTGCCCGTAGATGGGCTCACGACCACATTTGAGATAACCGGCGAGATGCCGGACCAAGCCACGCTGGCGCTTATAGAACTGACCTGACATCCGATGAGGTACGTGGTCACCGTCTCAGATGGGACGGCCAGAAGTGGGTCCAGGCCGACTAGCAGCCGTTATCCCGTTCGTTGTGCTGGCACACGGTGTTGTGGCACCATACCGGGCATGAGTGAGTCTGAGCCCCAAGACGATGACGACGTGATCCGGCCAGAGGCGCTCTCTGAACTGACCCGGCAGGCATGGGCGCACCATGGTGATGTCTCTGGCTGGGACGAGCCCGACGATAATGCCCGCGATGGCGATGACAACTACGCTCTTTACTGCCGTGCGTTTGTTGATTTCAGCGAGGTAACTGCCGCTGCTGGACTATTAACCTTTTTGCGAGGCTAAATTGATGAGCTTGGCAAACGAGCCGGGGATACCACGGCCGACTGGCTGCAGAAGGTCCGCATTCGCAGGGTATCGAAAGGCAAAGCCACGCTAGAGGCACCTGTCAATGGCGAAATGACTACCTTCGAGGTTGACAGCGATATATCTGATGACGCCAAGCTGGCATTGATCGACTTGGACCTGACATCCGAAGAGGTGCGCGGCCACAAATTGAGGTGGGACGGGAAGTCATGGGTCCAGGACGACCCTCGGAAATAGCGGGAGGCTAGATGCCGCAGATAACCATCGATTACCGACGATGAGTACGAAGCAGTGTCCAGGGCCTGCCCGGATCTGAAAGCCCGCCTGCTGGCGCAGGCTATGAGATCCGCCGCTGCTGCCAGCGATGTACCAGACCAGGGACTGGCAGAGCGCCTGGCTGATCATCCGGTTTACCAGGAGCAGTTGGCGCTGCTGAGGCACTGGCAGGCCGTGCGTGACCGCCATAGGGAGTCACTGGAACGGTCATACTGGGATTCCCGTGCATCGGTCACAGCCGCACGCTAGCCGATCCCGGATGGGTGTCGTAGAGCCGCCTCTAGCCTCGGCGCATGGGCTTCCCGCCGCGAAGAACCGGCCCGCACCTGATCCTGGTCTCAGCTGACGAGCCAGCAGGCGAGTGCACGCCCGCCCACCACGCCCAGGCCGAGGTGCTGAGCACCTCTGGGCAGTGGGTGCCCGTGACCGTGCTTGCCTGGCACCAGCTGGCTGAGCCGATCCGGCAACGGATCACCTTCTGCATCGTCAGGTGGCTGGTGCAGCTGCGGCTCGAAGACGGGTCAATGGGCTGGTACCAGCACACCGACAGCGACCTGCGCCCAGTTAACGAGTCTGGCTCCAGTTCCGACAGCGGGAAGTAGCGTTCAAGCTCGGCCGGAGTCCGCACATCGGCCACCCATGACCCGAAGTAGTTCACGCGCAGCCAGTCACCGTCGTGGTGATCGGGCGTGCCGCTCAGCCTGACGACCTGGACCGACCAGCCATCTGGGGTCCGGTAGCGGGCGGTCATATTCGGTATCGTGCCAGGTCAAAGCCGTCAGGCGCGTGAGACGTTGCTCACACGAGGTGCCAGAAACCGGCCATCAGCCAGCCAGCGATCTGGTCATTGATGCCCTCGGCATCCACGGTCACGGACTCGGGCAGGCGCATCGAGACGAACACTCGCGCGCCGCCCCTGGGTCGCCCCTGCTGACTCCCAGATCACTTCACCCGAGGCGGTCAGGTTCTGCAGGAACTCGAAGCCCTCACGCGGCTGGATGGGAGCGAAGCCTTGCCGACCTCGCCGAGCTTGGCCCCGGTGTCGGTGCGGACGCTGAAGAACGAGTCGGCGGCCTCGCGGATCTCGCCCTGCCAGTTGTAGAGATCGGGGACTAGCGACACCTCGAAGTCGATGTGCGCGGCCTTCAGAACCGCGTCGATGCTGGACAGCCCGGCCGGGATCACGGTGCCCAGACCGTGCCACGCGGGAACCGTGGTGTAGAGCGCGGCCTCGCCGCTGGTCATGTCGAGCATGTGCTGCGGCAGGATCAGGCCGCTCTGGTTGACCAGGATCTCCCCGTTGTCCCAGGAGCCTGGGTCGTTCACGCGGTACCGGCCGTTGCCCAGGTTCTGCAGCTTGCCGTCCTTAATGCGCTGGTCCCAGGCTGCCTGGCTGGCTCTGGCGGCTTCCAGCTGGCTGGCGCGCTCTGCGTCCTCAGCCGAAGAGTCCGGGAGCTACGCACGGGGCACCGTACAGGAAGAGGTGTACTGTCTCAATCGACTTGGCCAGCAAGCGCAGCGCTGACCAGCCGAGATAGGAGGGTCGCATGAGAATGCTCCGTCGTGTTGCCTCATTCGACCTGCTCGCTCGTCGGCATTTGGACCTGAGCGTCTCATCCGATCTGCTCGGTGAGAGCCTGTGCTCGAACCGCAAGCCCGCGATGCTCGTAAGCTTGAATGGCCAACCATAACGCCGCGGGATAAGGGGCGGCTTCGATTGGACGAAAGCAGCACCAGGCCGACGGCGCTCCTGGTGACCTCTCGTCAGTGCACCACGATCGCTCGCGGCCTCCGGGAGGTCGAGGAGCGTTGCCGCATTACGGCGCCGGGGGTGGAGGTACGCGTCGAGGCAGTGCCGACCGCGCAGATCGCGGCGCTGCTCCGAGCTGACGTTGACGCGCTGATCTTCGATGGCCACGGGTACCTTCCCGCAGAGGCCGGAGATCCTCCCTGGATTGGCTGGGTACCGATTCACGCGAACTCTATCCGCGATAGCCAGGGCGGCGGGATCACCGCAACGATGGTCGTCTTCGGCGCCTGCCGCGCCGGAAGGCCAGAGTTCACCGCAGCACTGCAGACATGCATCGACTCGCCGGTGGCCTTCATGGGCTGCACTTGCGAAACCAGGTATCAGCAGGCCGCCATCTTCGACGACGTGATCAAGGTGCTCGAGGAACTTGGCCCCGGGCTGGAGCCAGAGGCCTTCCGCATGGGCCTGGCCGCCAAGCTCGACGAGGCCGACCATTCTGCTACGGGCTGGCGTACCGCGACCTTCCCGCCCCGTGTTCCGCGTCTCACTTAGGCTGCTCGCGCAGTACCTAGACACAGCAAGAAGTCGAGTGAGACAACGAGCAGATCGAGTGAGACGGGACAGCCGGGCAGGGGTTCTCCGTGTTCAACGAGCGGCCCTGCGCATCGGACCGACCTGCCATCGAGAGTCAGTCCGTGCGGCTGAGTGCCAGCTTTCTACGTCCAGAACGACGGTCAGATGACGGTCAAATGATCTTGAACGCTTTGCAGGTTGCCCGGGAACCGGGCTCTGACCTGCGATTTTGTGGAGCCCCCTTACGGAATCGAACCGTAGACCTTCTCCTTACCATGGAGACGCTCTGCCGACTGAGCTAAGGGGGCCGGTGTTCAGTTGTCGGAACTGCATGTCCGCGGTCCGCTACCAGAGAGTGAGCGTGCACAGCGGTAGCAAAGACTAGCAACAGCCGCTCCTGGTCCAGCTGGACCAGGAAAGCTTAGCGTGTCCCCACACCTGCCGACACCGCACCCGCTGACCCGTTAGCTTGAGCCGGAGCATACGGCCATGCCGCTCATGGCGGATCTCTGCGAGGATGCTGCGGCCGGATGGCCGCCGAACCGGGCGCGAGGAGAGCAGATGACGCAGCCGACCCCGGACAGAGAGCGCGAGGCGCTCCTTGAATGGCTGGGCGACCAGCGCAGTCACGTGCTCGGCGTCCTGAACGGCCTGTCAGAGGAGAAGCTCCGGCAGCCGGTGCTGCCGTCTGGCTGGTCGTGCCTGGCCCTGGTGCGGCACCTGGCCGTCGACGACGAGCGGTTCTGGTTCCGCGCAGTCGCGGCGGGCGAGGCGCTGGATCTGAACGACGACACCGGCTGGCAGCCGTCGCCGGATGAGCCGGCCGAGGCTGTGCTCGACCTGTACCGGCAGGAGACTGCGGCCTCCGACGCGGTCCTGGCCGGGCTCAGCCTGGATGCGCCGCCGGCCCGATGGCCGGACTACTTCAGCAGCTGGCGGCTCCGCGACGTGCGGGAGATCATCCTGCACGTCATCACCGAGACCGCGGTCCACGCCGGGCACCTCGACGCGGCGCGGGAACTGCTCGACGGCCGCACCTGGCTGGGCCCGGAGGACACGCGGGTCCCGCGCGACTGAGCGGGCCGCGCCCAGGACCAGACAGCACAGAGGGAATGCGGCGCGCGTCGGGCGCACGAATCCGGCGTCGGCCCATTCAGCGAAACAGCACCGTAACGGCCGTTCGTGTTGGCCTGCTCGTTGCCCGGCCCACACCAAGAGGCGGTGCAGCCTTTCCCCTAGGACCCTGGCGTCTCGTGACTCAGAGGTGTCGAATGGAGACTGCAGGGAAGGGTCAGCCTGGACATGGTTACAGGAATGGGTCAGCCTGGGCATGCGTAGAGTGGCTAATTATGGGACGGAACAACGGCGTCTCCGTTGGGGTCGGCACCGGGACCACGGTGTGACGACGGTGACGTTGTCGTTGGGTCGCGCCTCACTGGGCGTTGCGGCCGGACTGTTGCTGGTGTCGAGCGGCGCTATGGGCGGCGTTGCCGCGCATGCCTCCGCCGTCGGCCCGATGGCCGCGGCAAACGCGTGCGCCAAGCGTCCGTCGGCGGCCGCGGGCGCGGGCACGACCGATGCGAAGAGTGCCGCCGTCATCGGCGCCGCTGCATCGCCGAGCGCGTCGGCAAGCGCGAGCCCCAGCGCAACCGCGAGCGCCACGCCTACCCCGACCGCAACCGATCCCAGCCCTGAAGCCACGGACCCCTCCCCCACCTCCACCCCGACGCCGACCCCCACCGCGACGCCCACCCCCACGCCAACGCCAACCCCCACGCCGACACCGTCGCCGACGCCGCCGAAAAAGACCCCCAAGCTCTGTGCGTCCGTGCAGCCATATTCGAGCAGCAGCGTCGAGCCGGGCGGAACGGCCAGCTATGAGATCTTCGTCTGGAGCACGGCCGCGGACGCCGAAGGGGCTACCGTCTCCGTCAGCCTGGGGGGCGCCGCGCACGTACAGTCCCCGTATTTCAAGGTCTGCTCGGACGCGAAGGGTGACGTTTGCACCGTGGGGGCCTTGCCGACGAGCCAGAGTGACGAGCTGGTGGCGGCCGTGCGCGTGCGCGACGCCGCACCGAAGGGCGAGAAGATCACGCTCACCGCGACGGTCAAGGCCACGAAGGCCGCGTCCGCCGATGCCAGCGCAACGATCGATGTGACCGCAGCTTCGAGTTCCTCATCAGGCTCGAGTTCGACGTCGACAGACAGCGGGGTCGGCGACGGGATCTCCAGCACGTATGTTCCCAATCTCAATGACGGCGGCCTCGCCACCACCAACGGTGACGGTGACCCATCGGGGCTGTTCCCGACCGTCACTCCGTCAGCCAGCGCTAGCACCAGCACCCCGAAGGGCAAGAGGGACCCGAACGTTAATGCCGCGACGGTCTCGTCTACGTTGCCACTCGATTCGCGGCTTATTGGCGGGCAGCTCGCAGGCCTGGCCGTGCTCGCGAGCGCGATCGCGATTGCCGTCGCGCGGCTGTCCCTGCGCACGCAGCGGCCCAATGACAGCGGTGGCGACGGCCAGCAGAAGTAGGCCGCGGGCGGCGCCGCTCACGTGCTCGGTGCTAATTGGCGTTGCTCATGCGCTCGGCGCTAGCTAACGCCGCTCACGTGCTCGACGAGCGGACGCATCTGCCGCATCTCGCTGGCCAGGCCGGCCGGGCCGAGAGTCTGCGACGCCACCACGCCGAACGTGTCGTTGTCGGCCCAGACGCATTCGGCCACGCGGCCGTCGACGCTGGGTACGCAGGCGGCCGCGCCGCCGAGTGGTCCGGGGCTCGTCGTTACGGCGCCCGGCAGCTTGGCGGTGAACGTCGAGATGAACGAGCCGGCCGACGTCCCCGATAGGTTCCCGCCGATGAACAGGATGATCTGGGGCCCGGACGACCCGGAGGACCCACCGCTGTTCTGGTACACCTGGTAGACCACGTTCTGCGCCTCGCCCGCGCTCTCCCTGATGATCTGCCGGCGCAGCGCCGCAGCGCCCATCTGCACCGCGAGCCGTGGCTGCTGGGTGTACGAGCCGAGGGTGGACGGAGTGGTAACGGTGTGGTCCGGGCCGCCGCTGCCGCCGCCGGACTTCGAGAACATGACCACGGCTCCGGCGCCCGCCGCAACGACGGCCGCGGCGCCCGCGATCGCGAACACCTTCATCGGCAGTCGGCCACCGCGCCTCGGGCGCAGCTGGCGTACCGGCTTCTGGCCAGGCTCTGGGTCGGCGAGCAGGCGCGGTGCCTGCGGAGCGGCCTTCGCGTTGCCGCGCTTCTTGGCCGGAGCCTTCTTCGCCGGGGCCGGCTTCCGTGCGGTGCGCTCCCTGGCGGGAGCCGGCGCAGCCACTGCGTCCACCGCGGGACTCTGCTCGTCAACGGCCGGGGACCAAGCAGCCATTACGGGCTGCGCATACCCGGAGTCGTCTTCCTCCTGCCCGACGAACGCTGACTCGGCCGCGGGCCACCCCGCCGTCGCGGCCTGGCCATAACCGGTGTCCGTGGCGGCCTGGCCGTAACCGGTGTCCGTGGCGGCCTGGCCGTAACCGGTGTCCGTGGCGGGCCATCCGGCGACCTGACCGTGGTCGACATGCGGAGCGGCCGGTTCCGGTTCGGGCCACCCGGTCGGCTCGGCCTCGGCCACCTCATCACGCCGCGGCTCCGCCACCGCCGGCCACCCAGCCAGCGCCGCCTGGTCATAACCGGAATCCACCGACGGCCAGCCAGTCACCGAACCCTGGCCAACACCAGAATCCGCACCCGGCCACCCAGCAACCGAACCCTGATCAAACCGCGAATCCGCCGGGTCCGGCCACCCAGTCGGCTCAGCCTGGGCTACCTCATCACGCCGCGGCTCCGCCACCGCCGGCCACCCAGCCAGCGCCGCCTCGTCATAACCCGAGCCCGCCGCCGGAGACCACAAGCCCGCAGGCGCCTGCCCGTACTGCTGGTCAGATACCGCAGACGTGTGGCCGTACTGCTGGTCGGGCGCCTGTGGCGCACGGCCGTACTGCTGGTCGGGCAGCGAGGGCGCCTGGCCAAACTGCGGATCCGCGGCCGCGGTCGACTGGCCGTACTGGGTGTCGGCAAGCGTGGGCAACTGGTGGCCAGGGTCGGCCACGGCGGGCCAGCCGGCAGTCGCTGACGGGTCATGCCGCGGCTCGGCTGCCGTAGGCCGGCCGAAGCCAGGGTCGGTCGCGGGGTCCCGGCCAGCGTCGGCGTCGCGACCGCGCCGGGATCTCCTCCCCGCGGGCTGGTCGGTCTGTGTGCCGGCTGGCCCATACCCGGGGTCCCTGGGCGCGGTGCGGCCACGCCCGGGGTCGGTCGTCGCCGCCCGGTCCTCCGGGGCGCTGTGCGATGGCGGGGGTTGCACCGGGAACGGGGCGCTGATCGGCGGGGGCCCTTGCCCCCTGCGGCTCGGTCCGGGATCGGACTGAGCCGACCTGCCCCTGCCGCGGCGAGAACGCCCGCGTTCCTGGCGGCCGGAGGACCGGCGCTGCGGCTCGTCCTCCTCGAAGGGCTTGGGCGCTGCCGTGCGCCCGCCCGTCAGGTACGAGATCCACTCGAGATCGTTGTCGTCGCCGAAGCCGCCGCCGCTCTGGTCCCAGTCACTCTGGAACTCGTCGGCTTTCCGGCCCCGGGACTGCCGTCGTTCCGGCGCCCGCGGTTCCGCAACGGCCTGCGCCGCGCGTCCCGCCGGGCGGGCTGAGCCCTGCGCCGCGCCATAACCAGGCTGGTCCTGAGACTGCCAGCCGTTGTCCTGCCATGGCTGCTCGGACGCGTCGTCCTGCGCCCAGTCACCGTCGTATGTGTCATACGGAGACCGCTGGTCCTGCTGTCCCTGCGGCCATCGAGAGCTCATGAAATGGGTTACCCCTGACTCTGATGCGGCGATGCTGGCCTAGCGAGATCCAATACATCATGCGGCAAGATCAGCGCTGTCCGCCACAGCATTGGCCTGGTTGGCCGTTTTGCGTGTTCACATTGCTGTGACCGAGGCGGTCTTGCGGCAGGTGCCCGAATGGACGGATGATCCGGATAGCGCGTGTCAGTGGAGGCTGTCGTGGAGAACCGCTACCCGGCACTGGTTAGGGGACCTTCCGCGGTTTTTCCGCGGGGGTACCTGTGGCTCATCCCGCTCTGGGCCCTCGTCCTGCTGGGGCTCGCGTACGACAAGGGCCGGCTGCCGTCCTGGTATGAGGTGTGCTGCATCGGGCCCGCGGTGCTCGCGGTGCTCATAGTGTTCGCGGTCCTGGCCACGCTGCGGAACAACGCGTTCGTCGCCGACGAGAGCGGCATCCTGCTCGGCCTGCGCGGAGCAGCGCAGCGGCGGATCGGACGCAGGCGGCGGCAGAAGCACCTGGCCTGGTACGAAGTCAGCCAGCTCAAGATTGCCTACCGTCCGTACGGCGCGCGCCTCGACATCTTCATGGCCGTCGGCTCGGCCACCGGCAACGGCCGCGCGATCTGGCGGATCATCGCCGCCGTTGTGACCGTATTGCTTCCTCCCGCGTGCATGTTCCGCTCACCCGGCCTGCTCCGGCCGACTTCGGGTCCGGTCAGGTACCGGGTCCCGCTGTACGACGTCAGGCCCGAAGAGCTGCGGCTCGCGCTGGCGCCGTTCATCCCGCCGAACGTGACGATCGTCGTCCGGCCCCGCTTGCGTGCCCGCGCGCTAGCCCGGCTGCGCCGCCTGCGCCGTTCACGGCTCACCACGGCCGCCTGAACGTCAGGCTGGCAGGGCGCGAGAGCGCAACGCGCGCTGCACCCGGTCGCGGGCCTCGATGACCACTCGGGCCAGGCCCGGGTCGCGGTCCTCGGCGAGGAACGCGTCGAGCCGCTCGACCAATTCCGGCGACACCGCCGGGTACGGGAACATCAGCTGGCCGAGCACGTTCCGGAAGAACTCGCCGCGCGACGACCAGATCACCGGGAGGGTCGCCAGATAGCGCTCGGCGTACGGGGCGAGCAGCTCCGCGTGCTCGGGCTGGTTGAAGCCGCGCGACACCTCGATCACGGCCTCGATGCCGATGTCGTCGCTCTCGGCCAGCAGCGCCCACGCCGCTTCCTTGTGCGCGGCGTCCGGCACCGCGGCGCGGGCCGCGGCGGCGTGCCGCCTGCCCGCATCCGTGGCGTCGCGTTCCAGCTCGGCGTCGATCTCCGCATCACCGGCCCGGCCGGTCGCTGCCAGCCGCTCGAGCAGGGCCCAGCGCAGCTCGGTGTCCACGGCCAGGCCCGGAACCTCGGCGCTGCCGTCGAGCAGGCCGGCGAGCAGGTCGAGCTGGTCCGGGGCGGTCGCGGTCCAGGCGAGCAGCTGAGCCCAGGCGAGCTGGTGGTCGGAACCAGGCTCGGCCGACGGTAGCAAGGCGACGGCCACCGTGGCGAGCTGCTGCTTGCCCTCGCCCACCCACGCCGGATCGGCCATGGACCGCAGCAGGCGCGCGGTCAGCATGTGCAGGCTCTGCAGCACAGCCACCGAGGGCTCGCTGCCCATCCCGGACGCCAGCAGCCGGACGAACGCGGGCAGCGAGAGCTCGGCCTCACCGACCATGTCGATCGCCGCGCTCCAGCACACGGCGCGGGCCAGCGAGTCAGTGAACTCGCCGATCCCGTCGGTCAGCGTGGCCAGCGAGCGCGGGTCGAACCGGATCAGCGCGTAGCCGAGGTCGTCGTCGTTGAGCAGGACGAGGTCGGGCTGCGCCGCGCCGACCAAGTCCGGCACGGGCGTGCGCGCCCCGTCGACGTCGACCTCGACCCGCCGGGTGCGGATGAGCGCGCCGTCAGCCCGGTTGTACAGCCCGATCGCGATGTGATGCGGCCGCAGCGTCGGGTGCTCGGCCGGCGCTTCCTGGAGCACGGCGAACGACGTGAACGCGCCGTCCGCGCCGACCTCGAAGTCGGGGCGCAGCGTGTTCGGGCCAGCGGTCTCCAGCCACACGCGTGACCAGTCGGCCAGCGACTTGCCCGAGCTCGCGGTCAGCGCGCGCAGCAGGTCGGCGAGCGTCGCGTTGGCCCAGCCGTGGTCGGCCAGGTAGTGCTGGATCCCGTCGAAGAAGCTCGACCGGCCGACGTGCGCGACCAGCTGCTTGAGCACCGAAGCGCCCTTGGCATAGCTGATCCCGTCGAAGTTCGCGATCGCCTCGGTCAGCGTCGGCACGTTCGCGGCGACCGGGTGGGTGGACGGCATCTTGTCCTGCATGTAGCCGACCGCCTTGCGGAGGTTGGCGAAGGTCGTCCAGGCGTCGGTGAACCGGGTCGCCTCGGCGGTGGAGAGGAACGCGCAGAACTCGGCGAACGACTCGTTCAGCCACAGGTCGTCCCACCACTTCATCGTCACCAGGTCGCCGAACCACATGTGCGCCATCTCGTGCAGGATCACCATGGCCCGGGTCTCGTACATCAGGTCGGTGACCTTCGAGCGGAACAGGAACTGCTCGGAGATCGTCACGCAGGCCACGTTCTCCATCGCGCCGCCGGCGAAGTCCGGCACGAACACCTGGTCGTACTTGGCGAACGGGTAGCCGGTGCCGAACAGGCGCTCGTAGAAGTCGAAACCCTGCTTGGTGATCGAGAACACGTTGCCGGCGTCGAGGCTGGTGGCGAGCGAGGCCCGGCAAGCCAGCCCGAGCGGGATCACCTGGCCGCCCGGGGTGGTGTGCACGTCGGTGACCAGGCGGTAGTCACCGGCCGCCACGGCGGTGAGGTAGGTGGAGATGCGCGGCGTGGGCGGGAAATGCCACAACGAGACGCCCTCTCCCGCGGGCTCGGGCTCCGGCGCCGGCTGGTTCGACAGCACGGTCCAGCGCGCGGGCGCGGTGACGTGGAACGTGAACTCGGCCTTGAGGTCGGGCTGCTCGAAGTTCGCGAACACCTTGCGCGCCTCGGCGGGCTCGAAATTCGTGTACGCGTACACCCGCTCATCGACCGAGTCGACCGACCGCTGCATGCCCGCCCCGTCGCTCTGGTACGCGCAATCCGCGACGACCCGCAGCTCGTTGTCCGCGGCCAGCCCGGCCAGGGCGATCCGCCCCTCGGAGTAAGCCCCGGCCGGGTCGACCGGCACGCCGTTGAGCACGATCTCGTGCACGTCCTTGGCGATCAGGTCGACGTAGCTCGACGCGCCGCGCTCGGCACAACGGAACCTGATCACGGACACCGAGCCGAACACCTCACCCCCGCGGGTCAGGTCCAGCGCGACGTCATAGCCGTCTACCTGCAAAAGCCGGCTTCGCTCAGCGGTTTCGGTCCGGGTGATCTCTGCAATCGACACGGCACCATCCTTACATCGGGCCGTAACGAGACGCCTCCGGGCTAGCCGGGCGAGCCACCCGCCGTATCATCGGCCCACCAGGACACCTACGCCTGACCAGGCGAAGCGGTGGACGACACGTTCAGGGCAAGAACACGAGAGGACGCGGGCTCGATGACACATGAGGTGACGGGCGTGATCGCTCGCGGCAAGGGCGCCGAGGTCGAGACGACGACTGTGCTGGTCCCCGATCCCGGTCCGGGCGAGGCCCTGGTAAAGGTGCAGGCGTGCGGCGTCTGCCACACCGACCTGCACTATCGCGAGGGCGGGATCGGCGACGACTTCCCGTACCTGCTCGGGCACGAGGCGGCCGGCGTGGTCGAGGCGGTCGGCCCGGACGTGACCGGCCTGGAGCCCGGCGACTTCGTGATCCTGAACTGGCGCGCGGTGTGCGGGCAGTGCCGCGCCTGCGCCCGCGGCCGCCCCTGGTACTGCTTCGCGACCCACAACGCCAAGCAGAAGATGACGCTGGCCGACGGCACTGTGCTGTCGCCCGCGCTCGGCATCGGCGCGTTCGTTGAGAAGACCCTGGTCGCCGCCGGGCAGTGCACCAAGGTGAATCCCGAGATCAGGCCCGAGGTGGCCGGGCTGCTCGGCTGCGGCGTGATGGCCGGGCTGGGCGCCGCGCTGAACACTGGGCAGGTGGGCCGCGGCGACTCGGTCGCGGTGATTGGCTGCGGCGGCGTGGGCAACGGCGCCGTGCTCGGCGCGCTGCTCGCGGGCGCTCGCAAGATCATCGCGGTGGACGTCGACGACCGGAAGCTGGAATGGGCCCGCCAGTTCGGCGCCACCGACGTGATCAACTCGCGGGAAACCGACGCGGTCGAGGGGATCCAGGCGCTGACCGAGGGCAACGGCGCGGACGTGGTGATCGAGGCGGTCGGACGGCCGGAAACCTACCGGCAGGCGTTCTATGGCCGCGACCTGGCTGGCACGGTGGTCCTGGTCGGCGTGCCGACCCCGGACATGCAGCTCGAGCTGCCGCTCCTCGACGTGTTCGGCCGCGGCGGGTCGCTGAAGTCGTCCTGGTACGGGGACTGCCTGCCGTCGCGTGACTTCCCGATGCTGGTCGACCTGCACCTGCAGGGCCGGCTGCCGCTGGAGAAGTTCGTGTCCGAGACGATCGCGCTCGGCCAGGTCGAGGCGGCGTTCGCGAAGATGCAGCGCGGGGAGGTGCTACGGTCCGTGGTCGTGCTGTGACCGGTCCTGCGGTGACTGGTGGTGCGGTGACCGGTGACGGCGGCGCGGAGGCCGCGGGGGCCGCGCGCCCGGCCGTGGCGCGGATCGCGATGTGGTCCGGTCCGCGGACCATCTCCACGGCGCTGATGCGCTCCTTCGAGAACCGGGCCGACACCGTGGTGGTCGACGAACCGCTGTACTCGTTCTACCTCACCCACAGCGGGGTCGTGCACCCGGCCCAGGACGAGATTGTGGCGTCGATGCCGTCCGGCTGGCGGGAGGTGCTCGACGAGCTCAGTCACGCCCCGCTGCCGGACGGCAAGACCGTGTACTACCAGAAGCACATGACGCATCACCTGCTGCCCGAGGTGGACCGGGAGGCGCTGCGCCCGTTGCGGCACGCGTTCCTGATCCGGGATCCGCGCCAGCTGCTCGCCTCGTACGCGCGGGTGCGTTCCGAGCCGGTGCTCGCCGACCTGGGTCTCGAGCAGCAGCTGGAGATCTTCCGGCTGGTCGGCGGGCCGGTCGTGGATGCCGCCGACATCCTGCGCCGGCCGGCGGTGATGCTGGAGGCGCTGTGCGACGCGCTCGGCGTGCCGTTCGACCCTGCGATGCTGTCCTGGCCGGCCGGGCCGCGCCCGACCGACGGTGTCTGGGCCCCGCACTGGTACGACGGGGTGTGGAAGTCCACCGGTTTCGGGCCGTACCGCGAGCCCGTCGACGACCTCCCTGCCGCGCTGGAGCCGCTGGCCCGGCAGTGCGGTCCGTTTTACGATGAAATGTACGATCAACGACTGACGCCGTGAGGTCCCGACCGGGCCCCGGCGGCCGCCTTCTCCATGATCGCGGCGGATTTTCAGTCGTATTCGCTGACAATCCGCCGGGATCATGAAAGGCACCCTGGGAGAGGAGCTTCGATGCTGCAGCAGTTCAACGAGCGGAACCGGGACCTGATCGTCAACGTCGGCGGGCGCCTGACGCACCGGGACGAGGCGGCGGTCAGCCCGTTCGACTCGGTCGTGCAAGGCGGCGACGCGGTGTGGGAGGGCCTGCGGGTCCACAACGGCAGGATCTTCCGGCTGGACGAGCACCTGGCCCGGTTGCGGCGGTCGGCCAAGGCGCTGGCGTTCGACTCGGTGCCCTCTGACGAGGAGATCACCCGCGAGATCCGGCGCACGCTGCAGGCCAACGACATGACCGACGGAGTGCACATCCGGCTCACGCTGACCAGGGGAGTGAAGATCACCAGCGGGATGGACCCGCGGCTGAACCAGTCCGGGCCGACGCTGATCGTGCTGCCCGAGCACAAGGCGCCGGTTTACGACACCTCAGGGATCACTCTGATCACCTCGAGCGTGCGCCGTACCGCGCCAGACAGCCTCGACCCGAAGATCCACCACAACAACTTGCTGACCTCCATCCTCGCCAAGATCGAGGCCAACATCGCGGGGGCCGACGACGCCCTGATGCTCGACAACCGGGGCTTTGTGGCCGAGACCAACGCGACCAACGCATTCCTTGTGGCCAGTGGCGTCCTGGGCACCCCATCGGCGGCCGCGTGCCCCGAGGGAATCACCAGGGGTGCGGTGCTCGAAATCGCCGCCGAGGCTGGCATCGAGTGCGTGGTCGGCGACTACTCGCTGACGCAGTTCCACACCGCCGACGAGATCTTCGTAACCGGGACCATGGGCGGGATCGCACCGGTGGTCGCGCTGGACGGGCGGAAGATCGGCGGCGGCACCCCCGGGCCGGTCACGGACCAGCTGAGCAAGTTGCTGGCCGATCTCACCGCGCGAACCGGCACCCCGATCACCTGACGTCCCGCCGCGATCACCCGACGTCCCGGCGCGATCACCTGACGTCCCGCCGCGATCACCCGACGTCCTGGCCGCGATCACCTGACGTCCCGGCGCCCGACCCGCCATCCCCCCTGTCGCGGCGGGCCCGATGGCAGACAATGGACAACATGACAGATACACGCGAGATACCCACGATCGCGCTGCCCGGCAACGTGATCATGCCCATGGTGGGATTCGGCACCTGGCCGATGCGGGGGCAAAAGGCTTGCGTGGCCGTGGCAACGGCGCTGCAGACCGGGTACCGCCATCTCGACACCGCGACCATGTACGCCAACGAGGAGGAAGTGGGCCGCGCGGTGCGCGACAGCGGCCTGCCGCGGCAGGACGTCTTCCTGACCTCGAAGCTGCGGGCCGGGGACGCCGGGCGGGAGCGGGCCGAGCTCACCCGCTCGCTGCGCGCGCTCGGTACCGACTATCTCGACCTGTGGCTGATTCACTGGCCGCCGCGCGGTAAAACCAGCGTGTCCGCCTGGCGGGCGCTGCTGGACCTCCGCGACGAGGGGCTCACCCGCGCGGTCGGGGTGAGCAACTACTCGCTGGCCCAGATCGACGAGCTTGTCGAGGCCACCGGCGAGGCCCCGGCGGTGAACCAGATCCAGTGGAACCCGCGGCTCTACGACGCGGGCCTGCTAGACGGGCTGCAGGAGCGCGGCGTGGTTGTCGAGGGGTACAGCCCGCTGAAGGACACCAACCTGAACGACCCGGTGCTGACCGAGATCGCCTGGGCGCACGGCGTCACACCCGCGCAGGTTGTGTTGCGATGGCACCTGGAACACGGCATCGCGGTCATCCCGAAGTCCGCCGACCCGAAGCGGATCGTGACGAACCTGGATCTGTTCGGCTTCGCGCTCGGCCCCGAGGAGGTCGCGCGGATCGACGGCCTGGCACGCTGACGGCGCGGCAGGCTGACGTGCCCGGCCGCTCCGGCTTCCTGCCGTCACGGGACGGGTTCGTGTTCACGAACTCGTGGCCGTCGGCCCCGGCGGTCATGGTGCGCACCCCGTTCGGCAGCATCGGCATCGGCGACGACGCGGCCGGGCTGTGCGGCGGCATGGTCCTCGCCGCGCTGGATTACTGGCATGCGGGTGTGCTGCCGCCCGCGGCCAGGCCGGCTCCGGGCTCGGCGCTGCACAACTACGTCGTGCGCCGGCTGATCGCGTCCTGGAACCTTCCGGCCGGTGCGGCCAGGTACTACCAGTGGATGAACCTCCCGGACGGTGACACCAGGGTCACGGCGGGCGCGCGGCACCTGTTCACCGAGCGCGGGGTGTCCCGGCGCACGGTCGCCGGGCACTGGCCACGCGTGCGGGCCAGCCTTGACGCCGGCGTTCCCGCGGCCCTCGGCGTGGTCACCGTGGCGTCGGCGAACCCGGCGAAGCTCCGCCACAATCACCAGGTGCTCGCCTACGCGTACACGCTCGCCGGGAACGAGGCCACGGTCCGGGTGTATGACCCGAACGCCGGCCGGGACGACAATGTGGGCATAAGGTTCGACGTCTCCTCACCCGGCCGGGCGACCGCGTTCCGGCACAACCTGAGCGTGGGCTGGCCGGTGCGGGGCTTCTTCGTTGCCGCGTACTCCCCCGTCACTCCCCCGGCCGGCTGACTCCGCAGCCCGCCAGCAACCGAAGGGACCGACCGTGGCCGAACACCACATCGCCAAGGGCGACCTGGTCGAGGATTTCGAGCTCCCCGACGAGACCGGAACGATGCGGAAGCTGAGTGATCTGCTGGCAGATGGGCCTGTGGTGCTGTTCTTCTACCCGGCCGCCATGACCAAGGGCTGCACGATGGAGAGCTGCCACTTCCGGGACCTGGCCAAGGAGTTCGCCGACGTCGGCGCCGTGCGGGTCGGCATCAGCCGGGACAGCGTGAGCAAGCAGTCGCGGTTCGCCGACAAGCACGGGTTCGGCTACCCGCTGCTGTCCGACCCCGACGGCCAGGTTGCGCGCCAGTTCGGCGTGCGCCGCTCGGTCGCGCTCGGGCCGCTCGTCACCAGGCGGATGACGTTCGTCATCGACACCGACCGCCGGGTCCTCGATGTGATCCACAGCGAGGTCAGCATGGACGCGCACGCCGACCGCGCCCTCGATGTCCTCAGGGCACGCACCGCGGCTTCCTGACCGCGTGCGACACGCTAATCGAGCCCGGCTCCTTGATCGCGTGCGGCTCCCTGATCGCGTGCGGCTCCCCGATCGCGTGCAGCTCCCCGATCGCGTGCAGCTCCCCGATCGCGTGCAGCTCCCCGATCGCGTGCGACATTTACTCCGACCGAGTCATTTCACGGGCGATATGCCCAAAATGTGACCACGAGTCGAAGTAAGAGTGGTAATGATCAACCGGACGTGGGTAACAGCCACCGACGAGAGACGCGGGAGGTGCCATGGCGAGCAATGGCGAATCAGGGCAGGTCGTGGTTGTAGGGGTGGACGGGTCTGAACCGTCCGTGGCCGCTCTGAGCTGGGCAA
The DNA here is from genome assembly GCA_963778075.1 of uncultured Actinomycetota bacterium. Lineage (GTDB taxonomy): Bacteria > Actinomycetota > Actinomycetes > Streptosporangiales > Streptosporangiaceae > JASHPR01. The sequence goes on from CAVZTJ010000008.1 coordinate 61,308, forward strand.
GCCGCTACGGGGCCGCCACGGGAGCGACGGTGCGGGCCGTCCGCGTCTGGCACTATCCGACGGCAGCCGGCCTGCCGCCGGGCAAGACGCCGGAGCCGGTCGAGAACGAGGTCGAAGGGTGGGTGCGCGACGAGCTCACCCAGGCCGTTACCAAGGCGAACCCGGACTCGTCGGCGCAGGTCGAGACCAAGATCGTCTACGGGCATCCGGCCGAGGCCTTGATCGAAGAGTCACAGGGCGAGAGCCTGCTCGTTCTCGGGCACCGCGGTCACGGCGGCTTCGCCGAGGCGCTCACCGGCTCGATCGTCATCCACTGCGTCAATCACGCAGCCTGCCCGGTCGTGGTGGTCCGCGGCTAAGCGCCTGGCTGGGCTGGAGCCGACCTGCCCGGTCGTGAAACTCTGCGGGCTAACGGGCTGGCCGGACTGGACCCGACTGGACCCGACTGCCCGGCCGCGGAACTCCGCGGCTAACGGGCCGGTCTGCGTAACCAGGTATCGCCGGGACCCGGGTGGGTAGGTCCCGATCCGGGGTGACGAAGCATGGTTTCTGACACCGCGGTACTCGGGGCGCAACCGTTCCTGCGCGGCATGGCCGCCGAGCACCTGGCCAAGCTGGCCGCGCTGTGCCAGCACGTCGCTGTGCCGACCCGGCAGCGACTGTTCGAGGAGGGGCAGAGGGCCGACCGGTTCTGGCTCATCGACGCTGGCCAGGTCACGATCGACACGACGGTGCCCGGACGGGGCCGCCTGATCATCGCGACCCTGGGGCGTGGCGACGTGATGGGCGTCGCCTGGCTGCTCCCGCCGTACCAGTGGCGGTTCGGCGCGGTGACCACGCAGCCGATGCAGGCGTACGAGTTCGATGCCCGCGCGGTGCGCGAAGCGTGTGACGAGGATCCGAGCCTGGGCTACGAACTCGGCCGCCGGGTCTCTGGTGTGCTGATGCGCAGGCTGGAGGCCATCCACCGCCGACTGCTCGACGCGTCCGCGCGCGCCGAGCCCGCCCTCTAGATCGTAGACGCGCTGAGCCCGCCTCTAGATCGCCGGCCAGATCATCGGCGCGCTGAGGCCGTCTCTAGATCGTCGGCGGCCGGACGCCCAGCGGCCGAGCATCTCGATCAGCTGGGCTCAGCGACCGGACGCCCAACGGCGAAGCATCTCGATCCGCGCCTGGATCTGCTCGGCGGTGGCCTCGGGCAGCGCCGGCCCGCCGCAGGCCCGGCGCAGATCTGCGTGGATCGCGCCGTGCGGCTGGCTGGTGCGGTGATGCCAGGCCGCGATCAGGCCGTTCAGCTCCTTGCGGAGACCGGCCAGCACCTGCCTGGTCGAGGCGGGCGCCGGAGCGGCACCGGAGCCGACGGGAACGGGCCGGGCGCCGAGGACGGGCACAGCGCCGGGTACGGCCGACGCGCCGGGTACGGCCGGGACGGCGGCGGGCGCAGCGGCATGCGCGCGCTGCGAGGGAACGGCGTTCTCCTTGACCTGGTCCGCCCGGCGCTTGCGCAGCAGCAGCGCCACCTGCTCGGGCTCGAGCAGCCCGGGCAGGCCGAGGAACTCCTCCTCCTCTGCTGACGCGCCGAACTCTCCTCCGTCGTACAGCACCCGGTCGAAGTGCGCAGACGCGCCCAACGCGGTGAACGCTGGCTCGCCGAGATCGTCGGCGGTGTCGCGCTGACGCCGCGCCTCGGCGAGCTCGCGCTCGGGATCTTCGTCGCCGCGCAGATGCAGCACGTGGTCGCGCTCGGCCTCCAGCTCCGCGGCGTAGCCGAGCAGCACAGGCACCGACGGCAAGAACACCGAGGCGGTCTCGCCCCGCCGCCGCGCGCGGACGAACCGCCCGACGGCCTGCGCGAAGAACAGCGCGGTTGAGACGCTGGTGGCGAACACCCCGACGGCGAGCCGCGGTATGTCCACCCCCTCGGACACCATGCGGACGGCCACCATCCACCGGTCCTCGGACTGCGCGAACCCGGCGATCTTCTTGCTCGCCGTCTTGTCGTCGGAGAGCACGACGACCGGCCGGGTGCCGGTCACCCGCCGCAGCAGCGCGGCGTACGCCCGGGCGGCGTCGTGATCGCTGGCGATCACCAGGCCGGCCGCGTCGGGCATGTCCCGGCGCACCTCGGTGAGCCGCCGGTCAGCGGCGTCGAGCACCCGCGCCACCCACTCACCCTCCGGGTCGAGCGCGGTCCGCCACGCCTGCGCGAGCTGCTCGGCGGTCAGCGGGGCACCCAGGGTCGCCGAGATCTCGTCACCGGCCCTGGTACGCCAGTGCATCTCGCCCGAGTAAGCCAGGAAGATCACCGGCCGGACCACAGTGTCGCCGAGGGCCGGGCCGTACCCGTACACGTAGTCCGACGCGCTGCGCCACGCGCCGTCGGGGTCCTGGGTGTAGGTCACGAACGGAATCGGGTTGGCGTCGCTGCGAAAAGGGGTCCCGGTCAGCCCCATTCTGCGCCGCGCCGGGCCGAACGCCTCCCTGGCCGCCTCGCCCCAGGACAGCGCGTCGCCCGCGTGATGGATCTCGTCGAAGATCACTAGCGTGCGCCGGTTCTCGGTGCGCTGCCTGTGCAGCGCCGGATGCGCGGCCACCTGCGCGTAGGTCACCGCCACGGCGCTGTAGTCGGCCGACACCCGTCCCTGCGCATTGCGGTAGGCCGAGTCCATCCGGATCCCGAAGCCGTGCGCGACCTGCGCCCACTGGTGCTTGAGGTGCTCGGTCGGCGTCACCACCGTGACCGCCGCGACCTCCCGGCGCGCCAGCAGCTCGGCCGCGATCGTGAGCGCGAACGCGGTCTTGCCCGCTCCCGGCGTCGCTACCAGCAGGAAGTCGCGGCGTGGGCGCCGAAAATACTCGTCATAGGCATCCCGCTGCCAGCCCCGCAGCGACCCGAGCAAGTCCCGCCGCAGCGGGACCTCGAGGTTTTTTTCGTCGTCGTCGCTCGCTGCTAGGGGGTTGCTCACAGGGCCGAAAGGCTACCAGCCGGTGCTCCCAGAACCGGGTCGGCCACGCGGGGCGACCTCAGGGCTGGCCGCCCGGCCGGACGATCCCGTGCTCGTAGGCGTAGACCACGACCTGGACCCGGTCACGCAAGCCAAGCTTGGCCAGCACCCGGGCGACGTGGCTCTTGACGGTCGCCTCGCTGAGGTACAGCCTGGCGGCCACCTCGGCATTGGACAGGCCTTGTGCCACGAGGCGCACGACCTCGAGTTCCCGCTCGCTCAGCGGGCCGGCCACGCTGGCCGTCGCGACGCTGGGCGAAGGCCCGCGGCAGAAGTCATCGATAAGCCGCCGGGTGATGGCCGGGGCGAGCAGCGAATCGCCCGCCGCCACGGTCCGCACGGCGCCCGCGAGCTGCTCGCGGGTGGCGTCCTTGAGCAGGAAGCCGCTCGCGCCCGCCTTCATCGCCCGGTACACATACTCGTCGAGGTTGAAGGTGGTGAGCATCAGAACCCGCGCCTGACCGCCACCCCGGACCAGCCGGGCGGTCGCCTCGACGCCGTCCACCTCGGGCATCCGGACGTCCATCAGGACGACGTCCGGATCCAGCAGCCGTACTTGCGCCAGGGCCTGGTTTCCGTTCCCGGCCTCGCCTACGACGCAGAGGTCCGGCTCGGCATCCAGCAGCATCCGCAGGCCCTCGCGGACGAGATCCTGGTCGTCGACGATCAGGACGCGGATCATGATGGACCGTCGCCGGGCTTCATGATGGACCGCTGCCCGGGCTTCATGATGGACCGCTGCTCGGGCTTCATGATGGACCGCTGCCCGGGCTTCATGATGGACCGCCGCCGGGCGTCATGATGGACCGCTGCCCGGGCGTCATGATGGACCATTGCCGAGCGGCAGCCGGGCCCGCACCGCGAACCCGCCGCCGGGCTGCGGCCCCGCCAGCAGGTCGCCGCCGAACATGGCGGCGCGTTCGCGCATGCCGATAAGGCCGTGCCCGCCGGCAGACGGGTCCGCGACCGCAGCGCCGGCGCCGTCGTCGGTGATCTCGATCACGACCGCACCGTCCACGCAGCCGACGGTCACGTCGGCGCTGGCCCGGCCCGCGTGCTTGAGCACGTTGGTGAGCGCCTCCTGGACGATGCGGTAGGCGGACACGTCCACCGCGGTGGGCAAGGCCACATGATCGCCTTCGACGGCCAGCCGGACCGGCAGGCCGGCCGCGCGGACGCCCTCAGCGAGCGCCGCCAGCTCGGCCACACCCGGCTGCGGTGCGAGCCCCTCCCCCTCGGTGGGATCACGCAGCACTCCGAGCAGGCGGCGCATCTCAGTCAGCGCCTCACGCCCGCTCCGCTCGATTTTGGCAAGGGCCTCCGGCGCTGGCTTCGCCGACGCCTGCGCTCCGGCAGCCTGCAGGACCACGACGCTGAGATGATGCGCGACGATGTCGTGCAGCTCACGGGCGATCCTCGCGCGCTCGGCGGCCAGTGCCTGCTCGGCCTGGTGCTGCAGCCCCGCGTTGCGGTGGGCGAGCGCCGAGGCCTCCCTGCGGGCGTGGACGAACACACCAAGCAGGCCGCAGGTCAGAACCTCGCAGAGGAAGACCAGGCCGGTGTCGCGCGACTGCCCGTACACGTAGGTCCCGTGCGCGATGAACAGCAGGTTCCCACCGCCCATCGCTCGGCTGCCTGCGATGTAGATCGCCGCGCCGACGGCCATGACCGCAAACCCGGCTATGCCTTGGCGCAGGTTGCCGTATACGGCCAGCGAGTAGGCGCCGACAAACAGTGCGAACATCAGCTCGAGCCCGGCCGGCGAGTGCCCCGTGACAACCGCCTGCAGTGCTACTCCGCTCCATTGCACGGTCCACATCAGCAGGGGCGCGCGGCGGCGGAACGCCAGCGGCGCGCCAATCAGCAGCGGCAGCACGGCCAGCAGCCAGGCCGGGCCGACGACGACAGTCCCAATAAGGCCCTGCGGACCCCATGCTGCGACGGCGGTCAGCCCGACGGCGGTGATCGCGAGGCCGACGTCGATGACGATGCCCTGGTCGGCCCCTGCCACCCACTTCGTCCAGCGCACGCACTGAACGTAGCGCCGGGCGCCCCCGCGCGCATCATCCGCGCGGCGGTCCCGATTCATCCTTACGGCCGATCGGGTTCGCCCAGCCGGCCGCAGACCGACGCCCGGCCAGGCGCCTACGTTCGGCGCAGGTTACCGAGCGGAAGGAGCAACATGACCACCGTCCTGCAGGCGCAGGGCCTCGGCAAGCGGTATCGGCAGCGCTGGGCACTGACCGACTGCACGCTGAGCATCCCGGCCGGCCACGTCGCCGGCCTCGTCGGCCCCAATGGGGCCGGCAAGACGACTCTGCTGAACCTGGCCGTCGGCATGCTGGCGCCGACGGCGGGCACCATCGAAGTCCTCGGCGGCAGACCCGCCAGCAGCCGCGCGCAGCTGGCCAGGGTCGGCTTCGTCGCCCAGGACGCGCCGGTCTACGCCGGGCTGTCCGTCGCCGACCATCTCAGGCTGGGCGCGAGCATGAACCCGCACTGGGACGGCGTCCTGGCTGCCGAGCGGGTCAAGCGGCTCGGCCTGGACCCGCGCCAGCACGCGGGCAAGCTGTCCGGCGGCCAGCGCGCTCAGCTCGCGCTGACCCTTGCGGTGGCCAAGCGGCCCGAGTTGCTGATCCTGGACGAGCCGATCGCGAGCCTCGACCCGCTGGCGCGGCGCGAGTTCCTGCAGGACCTGGCCGACGTGATCACCACTCGCCAGGTCAGCGTCGTCATGTCCTCACACCTGGTAGGGGACCTGGAACGGGTGTGCGACTACCTGATCGTGCTGGTGGGCTCGCAGGTGCGGCTCAACGGGCAGGTCAGCGAGCTGCTTGCCGCGCACCGGCGGGTCGCTTCGAGCCAGGCCAGCCTGGAGGACCTGGTCCTTGCCGCCATGAGCCAGTCCGCCGCGCCCGGCCATGAAACCACCCTGGAGGCCCGGCAATGACATGGCTGACCTGGCGCCAGTCCCGCGCCCAGGCCATCGCGGCGGCCGCCGCCCTGGCCGTGCTCGCCGCCGCCCTGGTCGTCACCGGCCCGAACCTGGTCCATCTGTATGACACCAACGGCATCGCGACCTGCAGCCTGAACCGCACCTGCCGGACGCTGGCCGACAACTTCCAGGCCAAGCTCGCCGGGACCGATGCGATCCTGTACGGGATCGGCATCCTTGTCCTGCTGCTCGCGCCCGGTCTGCTCGGAGTGTTCTGGGGAGCGCCGCTGGTCACGCGCGAAACCGAGGCCCGCACGCTCCCGCTGGCGTGGAACCAGAGCGTGACCCGCACACAATGGATGGCCGTCAAGCTCGGGCTCGTCGGCTTGCTCGCCATGGCAACCGCGGGCCTGCTCAGCCTGATGCTGACGTGGTGGTCAAGCCCGATCGACACCGCCATCAGCCTGAGCGGCAGCACCCGGATCGACCTCGCCCGGCTCGGGCCGGCGCTGTTCGACAGCCGCGACATTACTCCGGTCGGCTACGCCGCCTTCGCGTTCGCGCTGGGGGTGAGCGCCGGGCTGCTGATCCGGCGGACGGTGCCCGCTATGGCCGCCACCCTGGCCTGCTATGCCTTCGTCCAGTTCGCCTGGCCGATCTGGATCCGGCAGCACCTCATCGCGTCCGCACACGCCATCGTGACTCTCGATCCAGCGAACATCTTCCAGATCCGGGACGTCAACGGCAGCATGACCTTGTCCGCGATGCCGACGTTCAGCCAGCAGGGCGCCTGGGTCCTGTCCAGCCAGATCATCGGGCAGTCCGGCAGGCCAATCCGCATTCCGGCTTACCCGCCCTGCATGAGCGGCAGCAGCAACGGCATGCAGGCGTGCCTGGCCTGGATCGGGAGGCTGCACCTCAGGCAGGTGGTGACCTACGAGCCCGCCAGCCGCTTCTGGGAGTTCCAGTGGACCGAGACCGCGATCTTCGTCGGGGCTGCCGTGGCGCTGGCCGGGTTCTGCGTGTGGTGGATCAGGGTCCGGTGAGCCTGCTGAGCCGCCGGACGGGATGACGGGTCAGCCGGGCAGCCCCTTCCCGGACAGGGCCTCGCCGACGATCAGCTCGGACTCGGCGATGATCTCCCCCAGCACCGGCCCGGCGGCGGCCATCGCGTCGCTTCCGCTGTGCGCGGCGAACGCATCGCCGTCGGTATAGAGCTCGTAGATCCAGAACAGGTGGGGATCGTCCGTGGACCGGTTCACGGCGTACAGCAGCGTCCCCGGCTCGCTCTCCGCCTGCTCCAGCAAGGCCCCAAACGCGGCGATCAGCTCCTGGGACCTCCCCTCCTTGGCCCTCACCCGCGCGGTAACCGCAACCTTCGCCATCCCCAGCACTCTCCTTCCTTTCGACGTGCTGGCATGGAACCACGATCGCAATGCTTCAGCGCAGCCTGCGCAGGAACGGGTCACGCGATTCGGCCGGGCTGACCCGGACCCGCGCGCGGGCGGCGCTGACCCCATCCGGACGCGCGATCACCGGGTTGAGCTCGACCTCGGCGACCTCGGGCAGGTCGTCGGCGAGCCTGGACACCCGCAGCAGGACATCGGCCAGCGCCCGGGTGTCGGCCGGCGGGCCGCCATGACCGGACAGCAGCGGCGTGGCGTCCGTCACGCGGATCAGATCATCCGCGTCGGTGTCGGTGAGCGGCGTCAGCCGGGCCGCCTGATCGCCGAGAATCCCGGTGGCCGCCCCGCCCAGCCCGAACACGACGACCGGCCCGAACACGGGCTCCTGCCGCACGCCGATCAGCAGCTCGACGCCATCGGAGGCCACCGACCGCGCCGGAGCAGACCCCGGCGCCGTCGTACCGGGCGCAAGCGGGATCCCGTAGCACGACAGCAACTCCGCGGCCTGGTCCTGCGGCAGCCACCCGCCCGCAGGCTCACGGGCCAGGAACCCGCCGAGCAGCGCACGAGCGTCGGCCACGCGCAGCCCGGGCGGCTCGGGAACCGTGCCGTGCTGCCGGTCGAGCCAGGCGCGGTAGCGGACCGCGTGACCGAGCGCGCGGGCGGCGCTTTCGGGATAGGCGTACGCGGGCCGGCCGCTGACGGCCGTGGCCACCGTCAGCTGGCCGGCGCCCGAGCCATCACCGCTGGCCGCCGTCCCGTGGTCGGTGGCGGCCTTCCCCTGCCCCGCGGCGGCCGTCAGCTGGCCGGTGCCCGAGCCATCACCGCCGGCGAGCAGCCGCACGGACTCTGCCTGGTCGACGAGCACGACGGCGATGGGTTTGGCGACCGAAGCCGTAATGACGGCCGTCCGCAGGTCGGCGATGGCCGTGGGGACCGCCACGGCGAGCACGGCGTCGACTCCGTCGTCGGCGGCGACCGCCTCCAGACACGCCCGAAAGGTCTCGTCGCTCACGGTGGCGGCCGTAGCCACCGGCCCGGACGACGCGGTGGGCGCCGGCAGCAGCCGACGCAGCCGACGTCTGGTTGCCGCGGAAACGCGTGCGACCTGGAGGCCGCTGTCTGCGCACGCGTCGGCGGCCAGCACCCCAATCCCGCCCGCGTTGGACACGATCGCGACGCGGTCGCCAGCGGGCAGCGGCTGGCAGGCAAGCAGCGCCGACGCCTCGACGAGTTCGCCCAGGCTGCTGGTGACGATGACGCCGGCCTGCCCAAACAGCGCCTCCTGGGTAAGGCGGGGCGTTGCCTCCGCCGCCGTGTGCGAGGCGGCGGCGAGCTGGCCCGCGGCCGACCGGCCGCCGACAACCGTCAGCACCGGCATTCGCGCCCCGACCCGTCGCGCCGTGCGCGCGAACTTGCGCGGGTTGCCGAACGACTCCAGATAGAGCACGGCCAGCCGGGTCACGCCATCCTGCACCAGCCACGTCAGCAGGTCGTTGCCTGACACGTCGTACTTGTCACCGACCGAAACGAACGACGACACCCCGATGCCAAGCCGGGAAAGCTGCTCGAGCAACGCGACGCCGAGACCGCCGGACTGCACCACCACCCCGGCTACCCCGGCAGCCGGGTGACGGGCCGCGAACGTCGCGTTCAGGCCAATCGGAGGAACAATCACACCCGAACAGTTCGGGCCGACGAGCCGCATCCCGTTCCGGCGGCAGATCGCGAGCAGATCCCTGCCGTGCGAGCCGAGCCCGGCGGTGATCACGACTAGGCAGCGCACCCCGCGCTGGCCGCACTCTTCCGCCGTCCCTGGCACAGCAGCCGGCGGCACGGCGATCACCGCGAGGTCGACCGCTTCGGGCAGCTCACCTATTGACGCGACACACTTGGTCCCGTCCACGGCCTGCGCGCGCCGGTTGACCGCGTGCACGCTGCCGCCGAAGCCGGAGCTCACGATGTTGCGCAGGATCGCGCGGCCCACGCTGCCCGGCTCGCGGCTCGCGCCCACTACCGCGACCGACGCCGGCCTGAGCAGGTGGCTCAGGCTGGCCACGTCCGCCCGGCCCTCCCGGCTGGCCACAGACGCCAGGTAGGCGTCCAGGGTCTGGTCGTCGCGAATGCCCGGCAGCGGGAAGGTCAGCTCTATGACGCCGTCGGCGAACCGGCGCTGCACCGGCAGGCCGGCGTCGCCGAACACCGCGAGCATGGCCGCGTTCTCCGCCAGGGTTTGCGCGACGAAGGCCCGCTGCCCACGCCGCCGGGCCAGCGAGACCAGGTGCTCCAGCAGCAACGTGGCGATGCCGCGCCGATGCATGTCGTCCGGCACGGCGAAGGCGATCTCCGCCACGCCCGGCTTCCCGCTCGCCTCGTAGCTCGCCACGCCGACCAGCCTCTTGCCGAGCCAGGCCAGGAGCGCAGCGTGGTCGGGGCCCGGCTCGCGGGTGACCCGCCTTGCCTCCGTATCCGCCGCGCGCGGGCTCAGGCTGAAGAAACGGAGGTAGATGTTGTCCGGAGACATCGCGGCGTGCATCTCGCGCACCGCCTCGGCATCCTTCGGCGCGGCGGCGCGGATCTCCACCGTGCTGCCGTCGGTCAGCAGCGCATAGGCGCTGGTTTCCGTGCTCGGGCTGGTCACACCGTCTCCTTCACCTGCCCGGCCTCATCGTCCCATACCGCCCACCCGAGTACCGCACGCCCCAGCAGCCCGGCCCCAGCCCAAGTCTTCACGGTTTCGGTGTGCCCAAAACGGCTGAAATAGGGACACAAAATGACTGAAACGCGTGAAGACTTGGCTAGCGCGGGGCTGGCAGAGCGCGGGGCTGGCAGAGCGCGGGGCTGGCAGAGCGCGGGGCTGGCAGAGCGCGGGGCTGGCAGAGCGCGGGGCTGGCAGAGCGCGGGGCTGGCAGAGCGCGGGGCTGGCAGAGCGCGGGGCTGGCAGAGCGCGGGGCTGGCCGGGCGCGGGGCTGGCCGGGCGGGCGGCCGGGCGCGGGGCTGGCCGGGCGCGGGGCTGGCCGGGCGCGGGGCTGGCCGGGCGGGCGGCAGGCCGGGCGGGCGGCAGGCCGCGAGAGCGGCGGGCCGCGCCGGGTGAGGTGGACGCTAGCGGCGAGCCGAGTCCTTGGCGGAGCCGCCAGAGCGCGCCCACCAGCAACACGAGTCGCACCAGTGATGCAGGACACCCGGCCATCGATATCGGTTCACCTTTGTCCGCCGGTCGCCGGACTTTCCCGAACCAATATTGCCGGGAGAACGCCATCCGGCGGATGAGGGACGCTGTATCTTAGTGTCTATCAGAATCTGATAGTCACTAAGATGAGGAGGCAGACATGGCGGATCGGCGCGGGCGGTGGACGGCCGCCGATGTACCGGATCAGTCGGGGCGTACCGCGGTGGTGACGGGCGCCAGCGGCGGTCTGGGGCTCGAGACCGCGCAGGTGCTGGCCGGGCGCGGCGCCGCGGTCGTGCTCGCCTGCCGTGACCTGGGCAAGGCCGAGCGGGCTGCGGGCCGGATCCGGTCGGCGGTCGCCGGGGCAGCCGTGCTCGTCGTGCACCTGGACCTCGGGTCGCTGGCCTCGATCCGCACGGCCGCCGAGCAGATTGACGCCGCCTGCCCGAGCCTGGACCTGCTGATCAACAACGCGGGCGTGATGGCGATCCCCCGCGAGCTGACCGAGGACGGTTTCGAGCGCACGCTCGCCACCAACCATCTCGGCCACTTTGCCCTGACCGGGCTGCTGCTCGGCCGGCTGCTGCACACCCCCGGCTCGCGGGTCGTGACCGTCAGCAGCAACGGCCACCGGATGGGCGATGGGGTCATGCACTTCGAGGATCTCCAGCTCACCCGCGGCTACAAGCCGTGGCCCGCCTATTACCAGTCCAAGCTCGCGAACCTGCTGTTTACGTACGAACTGCAGCGGCGCCTCACTGGGGCAGGCGCCGACACGATGGCTCTCGCCGCGCACCCCGGCAACGCCCGCACCGACCTGTGGCGGCACTCCCGGCTGGACCAGGCCCTGTACCGGCCGGGGCTGCGGCCGCTCACGTTCTGGTTCGCGCAGAGCGCGCATATGGGCGCGCTGGCCACGCTGCGAGCGGCCACCGACCCGGCGGCCGCGGGCGCCGAGTACTACGGCCCGCCGGGGCGCCAGCAGTTCACCGGCCACCCGGTTCGGGTCGACTCGAGCGCCCGGTCGCACGACGAGGCGGCGGCTGCCCGGCTGTGGGCGGTGTCCGAGGAACTGACCGGGGTCAGCTACGGCGCCCTCGCGCACTCCGGATAGCGCGCGGCTGGCGTAGCCTGGGACGCCATGCCGAGATCGGGCAAGGGCGGCCGCTACCACCACGGTGACCTCAGGGCCGCGCTGATCGATACCGCGGTCGAGCTCATCGGGGAGCGCGGCGTGCGGGAGTTCTCCCTGGCCGAGGCCAGCCGCAGGCTCGGCGTCGCGGTCAGCGCGCCCTACGCCCACTTCGCCGACCGCGAAGACCTGCTGGCGGCCGTTGCCGTGCGCGCGTTCGAGATATTCACCGGCGCGCTGCTGCCGGAGATGGCCAAGTTCGCCGACCCCGCGAGCCGGCTGGCCGCCATGTCCCGCGGCTACGTTCGCTTCGCCGCGTACCACCGGCCGCTGTTCGAGGTGCTCTACGAGACCGGCCTCGACAAGGTCCGCCATCCCGAGATCGAGGTCGCCGAGCAGCCGCTCAACGACGCGTTCCTGGATACCGTCCGCGCCCTGGCCGACGGCGACGAGACAAGGGCCGAGGCCCTGGCCACGGCCATGGAGGCGACCGCGCGCGGCTACGCCATGCTGCTGCTCGACGACGGCCCGGACCCGGACCCCGAGGCCGTGGAGCTCGCCGCGGATCAGACTGCCCGGGCGATCCTTGCGCTGGTCGAGGGGCGCCGGCTGCTCGGCTAGGGTTCCGTGCAGGAGCGAGGAGGGATCCGTGACCTGCAGTCTGTACGTGGCCTGGGACGACAAGCTGACCGAATACGACTTCGGCCCTGGCCATCCGCTGGCACCGGTGCGGGTGGAGCTGACCATGCGGCTCGCGCGCTCGCTCGGCGTGCTGACCGCGCCCGGGGTCGCGGTGACCGCGCCGACCCCGGCCACCGACGCCGACCTCGAGCTGGTGCACACGCCGGAGTACATCGCCGCGGTGCGGCGGGCCGGTGAGTCCGGCCTCACCCCCGATTCGCTGCGATACGGCCTCGGCACCGCCGACGACCCAATGTTCCCCGGCATGCACGAGGCGTCGGCGCTGGTCACCGGCGCGACCATGGCCGCGGCCCGCGCGGTCGCGCTTGGCTCGGCGGAGCACGCGGTCAGCATCGCGGGCGGGCTGCACCACGCGATGGCCGATCACGCCAGCGGGTTCTGTGTGTACAACGACCCGGCGATCGCGATCACCGCGCTTTTGGATCAGGGCCTTGAACGGGTCGCGTACGTGGACATCGACGTGCACCACGGTGATGGCGTGCAGGCGGCGTTCTACAACGACCCGCGGGTGCTCACGATCAGCCTGCACGAGCACCCGGCGACCCTGTTTCCGGGAACCGGGCGGCCGTCGGAAACCGGGGGACCGGACGCGGACGGCTACGCGGTCAACGTCGCGCTGCCGGCCGGCACGCCGGACGCCGGGTGGCTGCGGGCGTTCCACGCGGTCGTGCCGCCGCTGGTGCGCGCGTTCGGGCCGCAGCTGCTGGTCAGCCAGCACGGCTGCGACACGCACTGGATGGACCCGCTGGCCAATCTGCGGCTGACCGTGGACGGGCAGCGGACCGCGCACGCCGCGATCCACCAGCTGGCGCACGAGGCCGCAGGCGGCCGCTGGCTGCTGACCGGTGGCGGCGGCTATGAGCTGGTCCAGGTGGTGCCCCGGACCTGGACGCACCTGCTCGCCGAGGCCGCGGGCCGGCCGATCGACCCGGCGACCGCGACCCCGGACGAGTGGCGCGCGTACACCAAGCAGCGAACCGGCCGGGACGCCCCCGAGCAGATGACCGAGGGCGCCAGTGGCGACTACGTCGCATTCGAGTCGGGCTTCGACCCGGGCGACCCGATCGACCAGGCGATCATCGCAACCCAGCGCGCGGTGTTCCCGGCCCACGGGCTGATGCCGCTGTACTGATCCGAGGGGCGCCGTGCTATTTACCGACCGGGCTAACGCGGGGAGGCATCTCGCCGCCGAACTATGGTTCCTGCGCGACAACGACACGGTTGTGCTCGGCCTGCCGCGAGGCGGCGTGCCGGTCGCGCTCCCGGTGGCCACGGAACTCGGCGCGCCGCTCGACGTGATCGTGGTCCGCAAACTCGGCCTGCCGTCCCAGCCGGAACTCGCGATGGGAGCGATCGGCGAGGGCGGCGTCCGGATCCTGAACGAGGCGGTTGTGCAGCGGGCCCGGGTCACGGCGGCGGACCTGGCAGCGGCCGAGGAAACCGAGCGCCGGGAACTCGACCGGCAAGCGCGGCAATTCCGCGCGGGCCGGCCGCGGGTCGACATCGCAGGCCGAACCGCCATCGTGGTCGACGACGGCATCGCGACCGGTGCGACCGCGCGTGCCGCCTGCCAGGTGGCCCGCGCCCAGGGCGCCGCGTTTGTGATCATGGCCGCGCCGGTCGGCTCGCCCGGCTCGGCGGCGACCCTGCGCGGCAGCTGCGATGAGGTGTACTGCATGCGGACGCCGGCGTCGTTCTCCTCGGTCGGCGAGTGGTACGAAGACTTCGCGCCGGTCCCCGACGCGGTGGTGGCCGCTCTGCTCAGGCCTGGCCCTTCAGGCTGACGCCAGAGACGAAGGCCTCGAACGTGCCGGAACTGTCCGGTGGCAGCTTGGTGAACCAGATCAGCAGGTACTGGCCCTGCGCCGGCGCGGCGAGCTGGAGGTGCACCACCCCGCCGGCATTGCTCGCGGTTGCCACCGTCTTCAGGTCCGCGAGCTGCGGCGCGTTGCCGGTGCGCAGCTGCAGGTCGGCGCCGGGGGTGCTGCCGAGCGTGATCTCGACGCTGGTGACCGTCACCGATTTGCCCATGTCGAGCAGCAGTCCGGTACCCGACTGCATGTTCCCGAAGTCAGCCGTGGCGTACCAGTCGGTGTTCCACGGGGTGGCCGGGTTGTCGCTGACCGCCAGCGATGCCTGTCCCGGGTTGTCGCCCTGCCCCGGGCCGTTCGGGCCGAACGCGGTCACGCTGACCGGCGTGAGCGACGTGAGCTGCGCCGTGGCGGGCGAGGCTGCCGGTTTTGGATGCGCATGGCGTGCCGCGGCGCGTCCGGCGTGCCGGGCAGCATGGTGTGCCGGGCGGGTCACGGCCGCCGGGGAGGCGGTCGCATGCCCGCCGGACGAGGCAAGGTGATAGCCGAGGAAGCCGAACGCGGCCAGCGCCGCGACCGCCAGGATCGCGGTCCAGTTGGTCCTGCGCCGCTCGACAGCCCTGATCGGCATCGCCGGCTCTAGCGCCTCGGCCGCGGTGATTTCCTCCGGCGCCCGCAGCGTCGCGTCGTACTCGGCGATCAGCGGGGCCGGATCGGCTCCTACTACGTGGGCGATGCTCCTGATGTGGCCGCGGGCGTAAAAATCGCCTCCGCAGGCGGAGTAGTCGTCCTGCTCAATGCCCCGGATGATCGTTTCTCTGACCCGCGTGCGCTCGCTGACCTGCGTAATGGTGAGACCCGCGCTCCGGCGTGCTTTCGCCAGGGTCTCGCCGATGGTCATCGCGCACCTCCAGGGCAGCGTCGCGCAGCACGCCCGCCCGGATGCGGAGCGCAGCTGCCAAGACCATCATCGCGCGGTTTCCTTAAATGTTGGGCAACGCGCGGCGCCCTTCGGGACCTAAGTTGGCCAGGTCAGGCGGAGTCGGCCTGCAGAACGGGGGAAACCGGCCGGCGTGCGCCGACACGGGCCGGGATCGCGGCCAGCGCGGCGAGCACGACCAGGGTGCCGAGCGCGGCGCCGGCCAGCCACGAAGCCGGCGGGACGACCACGCCGGCGCCCTGAGCGGCGACGTCGAACAGCCCGATGCCAAGCGGGATGCCGAGCAGGACGCCGGGCACGGCGGGCAGCACCTGGGCCGCGGCTATCCCGGCGGTGACCTGGCGCGGCGACGCACCCAGCGCTCTGGCCAGCGCAGAGGCACGCCCGGTGTCGAGCACGGTCGCCCATGCCGCGCAGATCGCGTTCAGGGCCGCGAGCGCGAACAGCACCACGGTGACCACCATCAGCACCTGCTGGTCCCGTTCAAACACAGGATTGCCCAGCCCAGGCGGCAAGCCTGCGATATTCAGGCGGGCGGTGGTGTGGAAGGCCAGCACCGCGACGATGCCGGTGGTGGTGACCGCGACGCTGGCCACACTCAGCAGGGCGCGGCGGGGCCTGCGGGCCACCAGCCGCAGCCCGAGCAGCAGCGGCACCGGGAGCCGGGCGGACAGCGCGATCAGCCACGGCCCGCGTCTCGGCTGCCACGCCGCGTCGGCCAGCGCGCTCACCGTGCTGGTCCGGGCGCCGCGGATCGCGGGCACGAGCGTCGCGATCAGCGCTACCGCGAGAGCGACGGCCAGCACCAGGCCGGCGATGGACGGGGTCAACGCCGGAGTGCCGGGCGTGCCGACCAGGGCGGCACCGGGGCTGGCCACCAGCGGGGCGGTCAGCCATCCGATCGCCAGGCCGACCACCGCTGCGAACACGGCCAGCACCAGGTTCTCGGCCAGCAGCACGACCGCGACCGTCTCCGGGGAGCCGCCGACCGCCTTGAGCAGCCCAACCCGGCGGATGCGCTCGGCCATCCGGCCGCCGGCCAGCACGGTCACGCACGCGATCGCCAGCAGCCCGGTCAGCAGCGCAGCAGGCGAGAGCACAGACTGCTCGTCCTGTACCAGCAGGCCGCTGCCGGTCTGGATGGACTGCCATGGGATCAGGAGCGGCGAATCGGGCCCCGAGCCATACCTGCTGGCGAAGGCCGGCGCCGTGGCCGGGTCCTTGAGCTTCAGGTTCAGGAAGGCCTGCAGCGGAGCTCGCGCCGAGGCGAGCGAGCGAGCATCGGGCCCGGTGGCCCAGGCGAACCCAATCTCGGTGGCCGTGAACTGCTGAGGCAGGTCCAGGACGCACCCGCCTCCTGGGTAGTAGCAAAGGTTCGGGTACGGCAGCCCCGCGGCGGTGACCGCGATCCCCGCGACCCGGAACGCCCGGCCGTTGAACATGACACGGTCGCCAATGCTCACCCCCAGCGCCTCGGCGAACGTGCGCTCGAGCACGACGCCGCCGGGCCGCACCCAGGTTCCCGCGGTCACCTTCGGCTGATCCAGCGAAGCCGGAGCCTCGGCCCGCCCTTCGACTTCAACGTCCGCGGTCAGGCCGCGGGCCCGCACGACCGCCGAGGCCACCGGGTAAGGACCGCTGTGGCCGGCGACCCCTGGTTTCCTGGTAAGCGTCTTGACCTGTGCCTCGGTCCGGGCCCGGACGGCCGCCGGCGACCCACTCGCCCCGCGGCCCTGCCCGCCGATCTGGGCCACCACGTCGGGCCCCCTGGTCGCGGCCCTGGTCTGCAGGTACGGCTGGCTGGTGACGCCGTGCAGGACCAGCCCCAGGGTCAGCGTGGCGGTGGCGGCGGTGATCGCCAGCACCAGCAGCAGCGCCGGGCCCGGCCGGTGCCGCAGATCCCGGCCGACCAGGCGGCCAATAAGTCTGATCTTGCCCATCGCCCTTGCCCTCTCACTCGGTCAGCCCGTTCAGTCCGGCCAGCGAGCCCAGGTCCCCGCTGCTGCCGCCGGTCAGCCTGGTCTCGTCCACGAACGCGCCGTCGCGCATGGAGATCAGCCGGTCAGCGGTGGCGGCGATGCGTGAGTCGTGCGTGACGACCAGCAGCGTCTGCCCGGAGGAGTGCAGGTCCTCGAACATCCGGAGCACCTCCACTGTGGCCTGGCTGTCCAGGTTGCCGGTCGGCTCGTCGGCCAGCACCAGCTGGGGGTTGCTGACCAGGGCACGGGCGATCGCCGCCCGCTGGCGCTGGCCCCCGGACAGTTGCGAGGGCAGGTGCCCGGCCCGGTCGGCCAGGCCCACCCGGTCCAGCAATTCCGCCGCCCGCCGCCTAGCCGAGCGTGCCGACCGCCCGGCCAGCAGCGCGGGCAGCTCGACGTTCTCGGCCGCGGTGAGCTCGTCCATCAGGTGGAAGGCCTGGAAGATGAACCCGATCTTGTCCCGGCGCAGCCGGGCCAGCGCCCGCTCACCGAGCTGATCGATACGCTGGCCGTCCAGCCACAGCTCACCGTCCGACGCCCGGTCCAGCCCACCCAGCAGGTGCAGCAGCGTCGACTTGCCGCAGCCGGACGGCCCCATCACCGCCACCGTCTCGCCGCTGCCGACGTCCAGGTCGACCTCGTCGACCGCGCGCACCAGCCCCTCGCCCTTGCCGTAGTCCTTGCGCAGCCCACGGGCCCGCAGCACCGATGCACCGACGTCGTTCATCTGTGGTCCCTCCGGGGTGTCCAGTTCCGCTCGCAGGCCTCCAGCCAGCGCAGGTCAGCCTGCAGACGTAGCACGATGCCCTCGAACAGCAGCCCGGCGGACGAGCCGTCCGGCTCGTCCAGCGCGGCGCGCTGCGCGTCGCGCAGCCGCCGCAGCAGCTCGCGCCGCTGGGTATCAACGATTGCCAGCGGGTCGGCCAGCCCGGCCGCCGCCGCCGCGATCAGCTTGAGGTGGAATTCCGCGAGATCCGGCCGCGGCCAGCTGACCTCGGCCAGCCACCCGGCGACGCGCTGCTGCCCGGCGGCGGTCAGCGCGTACACCTTGCGGTCCGGCCGGTCCCGCCGCCCGGCAGACTGCTCGGACGTTGCCAGGCCGGCCTTTTCCAGCCGGGCCAGCGTCACGTAGACCTGCCCGTCGTTCATCGCGTCGCCCAGCGGGCCGAGCGCTTCCCGCAGCCGGGCACGCAGCTCATAACCGTGCGACGGCTCCTTCGCCAGCATCGCCAGCACTACTTCTTGCTGCACCAGCCAGGCCCCTTTCCAGGCGCCCGTCATCCGGGCTGACGGTATGGATAACGGTTATATAGATAGCGGTTAGCCTGGCCGAAGTCAAGGGTGAATCCTGGCTCGCCGGAGTGCTTACGGTGCTGCAGGCGCTCGCGCGTCAACTAACGCCCTAACTTCGTACGGCTGGGGCCGGACAAAGTTAGGGCAGTAACGCGGCGCCGTGGGTATGCAGGGCCGGGGCGGGCGCGCAGCGGCGGCCAGACAGGACGGGGGCGGCGCGCAGCGGCGGCCAGACAGGACGGGGGCGGCGCGCAGCGGCGGCCAGACAGGACCGGAGCGTGACCTACACAGGTACATCTGGTTCGCTTTGTGCATGGCGTTGCCAGCATCCGACGAACTCGACCGACCGCCAGAGTGGTTCCTATCCGCGATTGGCACGCCGGCCAAGCAAGCCGCGGTCGACGTCGCCGCGGCCTCGATCGCGTACCGGACCTACGGAGACCGCGAGGATCGCGGAATCGTGCTCGTGCACGGGGGCGCGGCCCACGCGCGCTGGTGGGATCACATTGCCCCGCTGCTCGCGGCCGATCACATGGTGGTCGCGCTCGACCTTTCCGGGCACGGCGACAGCGGCCGGCGCGAGGACTACAGCCTGGACGTGTGGGCACAGGAGGTGCTGGCCGTCGCCGACGACTCGGGGATCACCGCACCGCCGACCGTGATCGGGCACAGCATGGGCGGCCTCGTGACGCTGCGCGCGGCAAGCCTGCACGGCCCGCGCATGGCCGGGGCGGTGGCCGTGGACTCGCCGGTGCGCGACATCACCCCGGAGGAGCGCGCCGCCCGCGAGCAGCGCGCGTTCGGGCCGCTGCGTGTGTACCCGACGGCCGAAGCCGCCATCGCGAGGTTCCACCCGATCCCGGACCAGCCCACGCTGCCGTACGTTGCGGCGCACGTGGCCGAGACGTCGATCCGTCCGGTCCCCGGTGGTTGGAGCTGGAAGTTCGACCCGCGCATCTTCGCCAGGCACCAGCTCCCCCCGGCGCTGCTAACCCGGCTTGACTGCCGGGTGGCGCTGTTCCGCGCGGAGCACGGCATCGTGTCGCAGCAGATGAGCGACATGATGTACGACCGGCTAGGCCGACTCGCGCCGGTGATCGAGATCCCGGCGGCCGCCCACCACGTCATGCTCGACTACCCGATCGCGCTGGTCACCGGGATCCGCACGCTGCTGTCCGACTGGGACCATTCCACACCGGCGGCACCGGGCGAACCCTACTGACCGCGCGGGCCGGCTGGTGCAGCCCCGCCGGGAACCCGACTGGCGCAGCCCGCTGAGCACGCCGACTCGTGCAGCCCCGAGCAGCTCAGTGGGCGAAGGCGATGCTCATGCCGAAGATGAGGAGCCGGCTGCGGGCTTCGGGTAAGCCGGCCGACTCCGGGCCCGGGTAGCCAGCCGACTGCGGGCCCCGGGTACGCCGGCCCGGCCTTGCCGATTCGCGCGGTAGGCAACGGTTCCATCTCGGGGCGGTGCGGGAGGCCCGAATGGCTTGAGATCGGGCGTTGGTACGAGTATCTCTATCGGCGCAGGCTGCCCGCGGATGGCAGCTCCGGCGGAAGGAGCAGTGACATGCCTGGAATCGTGGTGGGCGTCGACGGGTCGGCGAGTTCCCGGGAGGCGCTGGAGTGGGCGGTGAAGCACGCCGCGCTCGAGCACGCCCCGCTTACCGTCCTTGCCGTGCACGAGGTGGCGGTCAGCGCCTGGACGGGCAACCCGATCCTGCTCCCCGAAGACCGGTCCGAGGAACAGCACGCACAGCAGGCGACCCAGGAGATCGTCAACAAGCTCATCAGTGACCTCGGCGGCGGCAGCCCGGAATCGGTGACTGTGAAGAGGGTCAGCGGCGCGCCCGCCCAGATCCTCATCGAGGCGTCGGCCGACGCCGACCTCGTTGTCGTCGGCTCGCGCGGGGCCGGCGGCTTCGCCAACCTGCTCACCGGCTCGGTGAGCTCCAAGGTGGTCAACCACGCGGCGTGCCCGGTCGTCGTGGTCCGTCACCATAAGTAACCAGCCCGCCAGACCGGCTGTTACGCGGCGCCCCCGCCGGCTCACCTGGCGGGGGCCCGCCGAGTTGGGTCAGATCTGCTGCGACCGCCATTCGTCCTCGACCATCGCGTAGACAACCTCGTCGGTCCACTCGCCCTTGACGATCTCGTTTTCCACGAAGTGGGCCTCGCGGCGCATGCCGAGGCGCTCGAGGACCCGCGCCGATGCCGTGTTGCGCGCGTCGAGGCGGCCGATGATCCGGTGCAGCCCGTAGTCCGAGAAGCCGAGCCGCAGCAGCACCCTGGCCGCCTCGGTGGCGTAGCCCCGGCCGCCATAGTCCGGGTGGAACACGTATCCGATCTCGCCCTGCCGGTGCTCCGGGTTTCGCAGGAACAGCACCACGTCTCCGATGAGCGTGCCAGAGTCCGGCAGTACGACGGCCAGGTTGACGGCGTCCCGTTCCGGCCCATCTGCCCGGATCCTCTGCTCGAGGATCTCGCGGACCTGGTCACGGTCGCGGGCGCCGTACATCAGGTAACGCGTCACCTCTGGCAGGGACTGGATGTCGTACAGCGCGTCGAGGTCGTCGAAGACGTACGGGCGGAGGCTGAGCCGCGGCGTTGTGAGGGGGAAGTCAGTCCTGCCCATCGGGACATCGTTTCATACCGTCCCTGCAGCCCTTACCATCCGATATTGGAGCGGATACCTCGGCACGGGGTGACATGGAATGGCAGCTGACGGCGCCGCGGGATACGGGCTCGACAACGCCTGGCGCAAGGCGCTGGCCCGGCTGAGATCCCTGGAGCAGTGGCTGGATCCGGCGACGATCAGGCACCTGCGCGCCAGGGGTGTCGGCGCCGGGTGGCGGTGCCTCGAGGTGGGCGCCGGCGCCGGGTCGGTCGCCCGGTGGCTGTGCGGTCAGGTATGCCCGGGCGGCGAGGTCGTGGCCACCGACATCGACACGCGGTTCCTGGAGAGCCGCAGCGAGGCGAACCTGCGCGTGCTGCGCCACGACATCACCGCCGACAACCTCCCGGCCGCCGCTTTCGACCTGGTGCACTGCCGCCTGGTCCTGGCCCACCTGCCGGACCGGCACGCGGTGTTATCGAAGCTCGCCGCCGCCCTCAAGCCGGGCGGCCAGCTGGTGGCCGAGGAGATGGACTTCGTGTCGGTGGTGGCTGACGCGGATCAGCCCGGCGGCCAGGCGTTCAACGCGGCCGTCGCCCGCTCCAACGACGTGCTGCTGGCCCGGGGCTTCGACCCCTGCTGCGGCCGCATGCTGCTGGCCGGCCTCGCCGCGGCGGGCCTGGCGGACATCGGGACCGAGGGCCACGTCCGCCTCTGGCCCGGCGGCTCGGCGGGAGCGACGGCGTGGCAGCTGACGTTCGAGCAGCTACGCGGCGACATGGCGGCCCTCGGGCTCGGCGACGCCATGATCGCCTCGGCGATCGAGGCATGCCAGGATCCCGGCTTTACGTTCATGTCACAGATGACAATGACCGCCTGGGGCCAGCTGCCGCACGGGTAGGCTCACCGCGACGGGAGGAACCGTGGACATCACCCAGCTGATCCTTGACGACCATCACGAGCAGCGCCGGCAGTTCGCCATGCTCGAGCAGATCGACCCCGCGGACACCGGCACGCTGAGCGCCCTGTGGTCCCGTCTTGCGGCGTTCCTCGAGTTGCACGCCGCGGCCGAGGAAGCGATCTTCTATCCCGAACTGCTCAAGGTGGACAAGCTGGCCGGCCGCCTGGGAAGCGGGGAGGCCGAGACGCTGGACGCCATCGGCGACCACAACGAGATCCGGGATGCCGTCGTCGCTGTCGGCCCCCACGACGTGGGAAGCAGCGACTGGTTCGCCGCGGTGACCGCGGCTAACAAGGCCAACGGCGACCACATGGCCGAGGAAGAGCGCGAGGGCCTTACCGACTTCCGCCGGTACGCCAGCCTGCAGTTGCGCCACGACCTCGCGGTCGCGTTCGTCGCCTACGAGGCGCGCCACTACCAGGGCGTCGAGCCGGTGGACAAGGATCCGGCCGCCTACGTGCGCCAGGCAGAGCGGGCGATCGGCGGTTCCGGATCGCTCGACATCGGCAGCCTTAAGGGACTCTGACCGCGAGCGTCAGCTCCCGGCCAGGTCGATCTCGAAGCAGGCGCCCTGATCGTCGTGCACGATCCGCGCCGAGCCGGACCAGCCGGTAAAGCCGCCGGTGCCGGTGCCGGGCACGATGTGGCCGAACCAGGTGCCGGGGTCCGACTCCAGCCCGCCGTGCTGGACGGTGACCGAGCCCTCACGCCCGTCGTCGGTGCGGCCGGTGATCCGCTCCGTGGCCACGTACGACCGCGAGCCCTCCTCGGTGCCCGCTGACATGAACAGCGTCGTGGCCGTGCCGACGATCCCGGAGGTGAACGTCTTCGCGAAGGTCAGCAGGCTGAACCAGTCGGCGTCCAGGCCAGCGACCTGCCGCGGCTCGAAGCCGTCGACCTTGAAGCGCGCGATCAGCGTCACCGTTTCCTCCCCCATACGTGGCCGTCCGGCTCTTGAGGGTACTGGCGTAACGTGCCGGCCAGACACGGACGGCTGACGGGAGTGCGCGATGCGGGTTCTGATTTCTGTCGACATGGAGGGCGCCGCGGGTGTGGTGGACCCCGAGGACGTCCGGCCCGGCCATAGCGAGTACGAGCGCAGCCGCAGGCAGCTGACCGCAGAGGCCAGCGCCGCCGTCCGGGGCGTGCACGCCGCCGATCCCGGGGCGGAGGTGCTGGTCACCGAGGCGCACTCGGCTTTCAGGAACCTGCTGCCCGAGCTCCTCGACCGCCGTTCCGTCTTGCTCCGCGGCAAGCCCAAGCCGCAGGGGATGATGGCCGGCCTGGCCGACAACGTCGACGCCGTGCTGTGCATCGGCTACCACGGCAAGGCCGGCACCCCAGGCTCGGTGCTGGCGCACACGATCAACAGCGGCGTGGTCGCCGACGTGCGCTGCGAGGGGCGCTCGCTCGGCGAGCTCGGCCTGAACACGGCGCTCGCGGCACACAGCGGCGTGCCCGTGGTGCTGGTGTCCGGCGACGACACCGTGGCCGCAGAGGCGGCCGACCTCGCGCCCGGCATGCACACGGTCATGGTGAAGCAGGGGCTGGGCACCCGCGCCGCGGCGCTGCTGCACCCGGACGAGGCCTGCGAGAGGATTGAGGCGGAGGTTCCCCCGGCCCTCGCGGACCGTGCCGCCGTCCGGCCGCTGCGCTTCGACGGCCCGGTGACCGTCGAGGTTGACGTGCTCATGCCGCATATGACCGAGCGGGCGTTGCTGGTGCCGGGCGTGGAGCTCAAGGATGGCTGTACGCTGCGCTACGCGGCGCCCGATTTTGGTGCGGCGTATCAGGTCATTCAGCTGATCACGATGCTCGGCGGCATCTGAATACCGAGGGGAAGCAATGGATCTGGAAGAGGTCCTGGACAAGGTGGCGGAGCTGAGCCGGGAGGAGCTGCGGATCGTGCGCAAGCGGAGCGAGGAACGCACGCCCGCGCGCGACCATGGCCATGACTTCCACGAGATGCAGCGGGCCGCGGACCGGCTGGACCACTACGCGCACCTGTTGCGCCGGCTGCACGACAACGAGCTCGGCCAGAACTGGCGGCACGAGAGCAGCAACGACGGCTGAGCCCGGGCTGAGTCGCTCGACGGCGTGTCGCTAGACGGCGTCAGTCAGCCTCGGCCCGGAGCGCGTCGACTTCGGCGAGCAGCGACTGGACCATCCAGGCCGGCAGGCGGCTGCCGCGCGGATCGGCCCCGGCCACGGCGCGGCGGATGATCGCCTCGCGGTCTGGGGTCAGCCGCGGGTGGCTGAGCGTGAACGGCTCGGAGCGCAGCGTCATAGCTCCTGCCTTCCTTCATCGGACGTGCGGGACATCGGGAACATGCGGAACATCGAAAATCAGCTGCGGCCGCCGTGCCGGATCGTGGTGACGAGGGCCGTCACGCCCAGCAGCACGACGCCCCAGGGGCCGGCAACCCAGAGCGGCCAGGGGTAGATCAGCTGCGCCGTGGTGGCGCTGACCAGCACCCAGACCACAACATTGATAGATACCACGGTCCCCCAGATCGTCCACAGCACCTTGAGCGGTGTCGGCAGGCCGGCGAAGCCGCCGCGCCTGACGACCTCGGCCTTCGGCGCCGGCGCCGAAGCCGGGGCCGGCGGTGCCGAAGCCGGGGCCGGCGGCGCCGCTGCCCGCGGCCTTGCCAGCGGTTTGGCCTCCGGCAGGTCGCGATACAGCGGGACGAGGTCGCCATAGGTCACCGCCTCATAGGCGAGCCCCATGCGCTCGAGGTACTCGTCCATCTTCAGCCGGCCCTCGTCCAGCGCGCCGCGCAGACGCTCGACGACCTCCTGCCGGTCGGCGTCCGAGGCTCGCATGTCCGGGCGATCTTCCATCCCGCGCCTCCGGCTGATGTTGCGTTAGGGGCCCGCATCTGTTGCGTTAGGGGCTCGCATCAAGGATGCCCCATGCGGCCCAGGACGGCGCGGGTGGTGGTGGATGACCCGGCGCTGCCGGCGCTAGCTCACTACGCCACGCTCGGTTTCAAGACGTTCCCCAGCGGTGGTGCTGGGCACACCGGCCGCCGGCCAGGCAGCGCCCTTGCCGGGCGCGGGGTGCAGCGAGAAGGCTGGCCATGACGGGTCGCGCCGTCGAGGGGGTGATCCGGATGCGCGCCGTGCTGGGCCTTGCCGCCCGCGAACTGCGTGGCCGCTGGCCGAGCTGGGTGATTCTGGTCCTGCTCATCGGCCTGGCCGGCGGCGTGGTGCTGACCGCCGCGGCTGGCGCGCGGCGGACCGACAGCGCGTACCCCAGATTCCTGGCGGCGTACAAGGCGTCGGATGCGCTGGTCGGGCCGGCCGACTACGGGACCGGCGGTTATGACGACGCCCTGGCCCGGCTGCCGAGCGTGGCAGCGATAGCGCCGCTGGTCGGGCTGCAGGCGCTGCCGGTCGAACCCGGCGGAAGGCTCGACGCGGCGGCCGTCGTGGCCGCGCCGCTCGATGACAGGTACGGCCACACCCTGGAGATCCCGAAGATGCTGTCCGGACGCATGCCGGGTCCGGATCGTCCCGGCGAGATCGCCGTCGATCAGATCGCCGCGCAGGACCTGGACCTGAGGGTTGGCAGCACGCTCGAGATGGGCGCGGTGTCGTCCGGCAACCTCCGGCACATCCGTCGGCTGCACGAGCGGGTGGTCGGGATCATGGTCACCCGTGGCTCCATCGTTCCGGTCACGGTCCTCGACCGGGCGGCTGTCATCCTGGCCAGCAACGGGCTCTACCGTGAGCTCGGCGTCGGCTACGAGGCCTTTGACGGGGCGTACGTGAAGCTGCGACCGGGAGCGACGCTCGGCGAGCTGACCAGCCAGGCAACAGCGCTGGCGCAGAAGTACCCGTACCGGCGCGCCACCGGCGGGCAGATCTTTGTGGCCGACCAGGCCACACAGGCGGCCACGGTCGAGCGCTCGATCCGGCCGCAAGCGGTGACGCTGGCGCTGTTCGCGCTCGTGCTCGCGGTGACCGCGCTGCTGATCGTGGGCCAGGTCGCCTCGCGGCTGCTGCTCGCGGCGGCCAGGGACAACCCCACGCTCGCCGCGCTCGGGCTGACCCGCCGCCAGCTAACTTCGGCCGGCCTGGCCGAGGTGGGCGCGGCCGCGGCCGCCGGCGCGGTGCTGGCCTGCGGCGTGGCGGTCGCCGCGTCACCGCTGATGCCGATCGGGCCGGCCAGGCTCGCCGAGCCCGATCCCGGCGTGAGCGTCGACGTGCCGGTGCTGACCGTGGGCTTCCTCGGCATCGTGGCCTTGCTCGTCGCGCGCGTCGCCTGGCCTGCCTGGCGCGTGGCCTCCGCGCGGCGCACCGCCGGGCGCGACGGCTCCGGAACGGCCGGCCGCCGCTCTGCAGCGGCCGGATGGCTGGCTCGGGCCGGCGCGCCGGTTACCGCCGTCACCGGCGTTCGGCTGGCGTTCGACCCGGGCCAGGGGCGCACCGCCGTACCGGTGCGCAGCGCCCTGCTCGGCCTGGCGCTGTCACTGGCGGCGGTCACCGCCGCGGCGACCTTCGGCGCGAACCTGCTCTACCTGGTGCATACGCCGCACCTGTACGGCCAGGAATGGGACGCCGAGGTAGACCTCGGCTTCGGCGTGATCACGCCGCGGGAGTTCGAGACGATCACGGCACATGTCCCCGGCATCGCCGGCTGGACCTACGGCCTGCACGGCACGGTGCAGATCGGCAGCGCGGTCGTGCCCGCAATCGGGCTGGCCCCGGGCCGCGGACCGGTCACGCCGCCGACCCTGCTGGCCGGTCGCGCACCGCGTTCGCAGCGGCAGATCGTGCTCGGCACCTCGGTGCTCCGCCTGGTCGGCAAGGGTCTCCGGCAGGCGGTGCCGGTCGCAGCGAGCGGGCGCCGGAAGGTAGCGGCCGTGATCGTCGGCCAGGCCGTCTTCCCCTACTTCGGCCAGGGCAGCTTTACCCCCACCGACCTGGGAGAGGGCGCGCTGGTGACCGCGTCCCTGCTCAAGCCGCAGGCGTCGGCCGCCAACGGTGCCGGCTACAACTTCGTGCTCGTGCGGTTCGACCACGGCCCGCGCCAGGCGGCGGACATAGCCGCCTTCGAGCGCGCCATGGGACCGTTCTGCGCCTCGGTCGAGCAGGGGACGTGCCTGGTCACCGACCAGCGCCCGAACAGCATCGTCAACTATGCGCGCATCGACGGCACGCCAGAGGTGCTGGCCGGCATCCTCGCCCTGCTCGGCCTCGCGGTCCTCGCCCAGTTCGCCGTGGCCTCGGCGCGCAGGCGCCGCCGCGACTTCGCCATCCTCAGGACGCTCGGGCTGCTGCGCGGCCAGCTGATCGCGGTCACCGCGTGGCAGGCCGCCGCCATGACCGGGCTCGCCCTGCTGGTCGGCCTGCCCCTCGGCGTGGCCGGCGGTCACTGGGCGTGGGGGCTCTTCGCAGGCGCAGCGGGGCTCTCCACGGGTGCCATCACGCCGCTGCTGCTGCTGCTCACCGTGCCGGTGGCGATCACCGCCGCGATCGCGGTCACCCTGCCGCCCGGCCGGAGATGCGCCAGGCTGAACCCGGCGGCGGTGCTGCGTTCCGAATAGCCGCCAATGTGACTATGGACTTAGCGATGGCGGAAGGAGCAGCGGTGGCTGACAAGAGCGGCGCGGCAAGCAAGGACGGCAAGCCCAAGGCGGCGAAGCAGCGCGGGAAGCGCCTGGACCGGGCTGTCTACGAGAAGGAACTGTTCCGGCTGCAGGGCGAGCTGATGAAGGTCCAGGAGTGGGTGCGTGCCGAGCACGCCCGGATCGTGGTGATCTTCGAAGGCCGCGACGCCGCGGGCAAGGGAGGCGCAATCAAACGGGTCAGCCAGTATCTGAACCCCCGCGTGGTGCGGATTGCCGCGCTGCCCGCGCCGACCGAGCGGGAGAAGGGCGAGTGGTACTTCCAGCGCTACGTGGAGCAGCTGCCGACCGCCGGCGAGATGCTGCTATTCGACCGCAGCTGGTACAACCGCGCGGGCGTCGAGCATGTCATGGGTTTCTGCACCAAAGCGGAGTACTCCAGATTCCTGCATCAGTGCCCGATTTTTGAGCGGATGCTGGTCGAGGACGGCATCCTGCTGCGGAAATACTGGTTCTCCGTGAGCGACGATGAGCAGCAACGCCGGTTCCGGGCCAGGCTCGACGATCCGATGCGGCGCTGGAAGCTCTCCCCCATGGACCTGGAGTCGATAACCAGGTGGGAGGACTACTCGCGGGCCAAAGACGAGATGTTCGTGCAGACCGACATCGCGGAGGCACCCTGGTACGTGGTGGAGAGCGAAGACAAACGGCGCGCCAGGATCAACATGATGGCGCACCTGCTCTCCACCATTCCGTACCACGATGAGCAGCCCGCGCCGATCAGACTGCCGCCGCGGCCGCCGTCCCAGGGTTATGTGCGGGCCCCGCGAGAATTGCAGACGTACGTGCCAGACCACGCCGACACGCTGACGTGAGCGTCAGGATCTGCATCGCCAGAGCCAGCAGGAAGCTGGAGAATGACTGGGTGATTACTCGGAGATTGATTTCCTCAATTCTGCTGGCGTGCATGGTCGGCCTTAGCCTCGCCGCATGCGGCAGCAGCAGTAGCAGTTCGACACCGCCCGCGTCATCGTCCTCGACGCCCGCAGCCAGCCCGTCCACGTCATCGGGCTCATCAGACACCGCCGCCGACCAGAAGGAGATCACGACCAACTGGGAAGCCTTCTTCAACGCGAAGACGCCCGTGGCCAAGCGGGTCAGCCTGCTGCAGGACGGGTCGACGTTCTCCTCGATCATCAAGTCCCAGGCCGGCTCGGGCCTGGCGGCCACTGCGACCGCGCAGGTCACTAAAGTGACGGTGATCACGTCCTCGGAGGCTGAGGTGACGTACAGCATCCTGGTGGGCGGCACCCCTGAGCTGAAGAACCAGAAGGGCACCGCGGTGCTCCAGGCTGGGACCTGGAAGGTCGGCGTCGCCAGCTTCTGCGGCCTGCTGGCGCTGGAAAACGGCGGGAGCACGTCGTCGCTGCCTGCGGCCTGCAAGGCGTCGTAGCCACGTGGTTCGCTCCGTAGGTGTGCCGGCCGAGGCGCCTGCCGCGCGCCACGGCGGACAGTCGCTCGCCCTGGCCGTGCTGTGCACGGTGCTGTTCCTGACGTTCCTCGACAACACCGTGGTCAGCGTCGCGCTCGGGGAGGTGTACGGCGACCTGCACGCGAGCCCAACCCAGCTGCAGTGGGTCGTCGGCGCCTATGCCCTCACCTTCGCCAGCCTCATGCTCGCCTGCGGGATGATCGGCGACGAGCTCGGCAGGAAGAAGGTCATGCTGGCGGGCGTCGGGGTGTTCTGCGCCGGCTCGGTGCTGTGCGCGGTCGCCCCGAACGTCGGTGTGCTCATCGCCGGGCGCGCCGTGATGGGCGTGGGCGCGGCCGCCAGCGAGCCGGGCACCCTCTCGATGCTCCGGCATCTGTACCCCGAGGCCAGGGCCAGGAGCAAGGCGATCGGCATCTGGGCCGCGACATCCGGGTTCGCGCTGGCGGCCGGCCCGCTCATCGGCGGCGTGCTGATCGGGGTCTGGAACTGGCGGGGCATCTTCTGGTTCAACCTGGCGTTCGGCCTGGCCGCCCTGGTCATCGCGGTAGTCATCCTGCCGGAAAGCGCCGACCCCACGGCGGCGCGCGTCGACACCGCGGGCACGTTCCTGGGTGCCGGGGCGCTGGCGGCGTTCGCGTTCGCGATCATCGACTCGGAGTCGGCCGGCTTCGCCGCCGCGGAAGTGATCGCGCTGTTGTGTGTGGCCGCGCTGCTGGTCGTGGCGTTTGCCTGGCGGGAGAGGCGCGCCGCGCATCCGCTCCTCGACCTGCGTTTCCTGCGCCTGCCGCAATTCACCACCCCGAACATCGTCGCGTTCTGCATTTACTTCTCGACATTCGCCATCTTCTTCTTCACCGCGCTGTACCTGATCATCGTTGTCGGAGCCTCCGGATTCCGGCTGGCGCTGGTGTTCTTGCCGATGACGGTCCTGATGATCGTCGCCTCGGTGCTGGCGGGACGGTGGACGGCAATTGTGGGGCCGCGCTGGTCGATCACAATCGGGTGCCTGCTGCTGGCCGTCGGGCTGCTCCCGGCGAACAGCTACCTCAGTCCGCACCCGTCCTACGGCCCGCTGGTGGCGGTGCTCGCGCTGGCCGGCATCGGCATTGGCACCGCCGTGGTTCCGGTCACCTCGTCGGTGCTCTCGGCGGTGCCGCCGGAGCGCTCCGGCATGGCCGCGTCGGCCACCAACACCAGCCGGGAGATCGGCACGGTCTGCGGGGTCGCGATTCTGGGCTCGCTGATGTTCTCGCAGATCTTCGCGAACCTCACCACGCAGATGATTCGCCTGCACGTTCCGGCCATTTACCGAGGCTTTGTCTTCTCCGCGATCGAGACCGGCAATCTCTCCGAGCCGAAGGGCTTGCCTCCCGGCCTCGAAAAGATCCTGACGGAGCTGAGCGGCGTCGCCAACATGGCGTTCCATGATGGCTTGCGTGCGGTGCTCTATCTATCGGCCGGGCTGGCGCTCGCCGCCGCGTTGCTCGCCTTGATCACGTTGCGCTCGCGGCCGGCCGACGCGGAATCCTGACTTCCGCGTCCGGGCGGCCGGCTCGCGTCCGGTGGCCGGGTTGCGCCGCGGTGGCCGGGTCAGCCGGGCAGGCTCTCCCGCAGCGCCAGCACGCGCTGCAGTGCCGCGGCGAAGGTCTGCTTGCCCAGTTTGCCGTCGCGGTAGCCGTCTTCGAGGCCGACCGTGGCCTGCTCTCCCTCGCTGACGTTCTGGACCGAGCAGAGGATGAGGTCCATCCCGGCCTCGGCCGCTAGCAGCGCCCGGTTCTGGAACGGGCCGAATGCGCGAAGAGCGCCTGCTTCGAGGGCATCGCTGATCGTCACGCCCTTGAACTTGAGCCGCTGGCGAAGCTCGCCGTTGACGATCGTGGCGGAAAGGCCCGCGGGCAGGCCGGGTTCGAGCGCCGGGTACACCGCCCACGACACCATGACGAGCCGGACCCCGGCGGCGATGGCCGCCTTGTACGGCAGCTCGTCGGTGTCGCGGATCGTGGCGAGCGGCAGTCTCAGCGTGACCGGCACCTTGTCGGTGTCCTGCGGCTGAGCCGCGGCGCCGAGCCCCGGAAAGTGCTTGGCCGTGGCAGCGACGCCCGCTCGTTGCTGGGCGGTGATGAAGTCCGCGCCGAGCTCGCCCACGACGGCCGGGTTCATGCTGTAGGAGCGCTGGAACTGGTCGTCGAAGTCGCCCTGCTGGCGGTAGACGTCCAGCACCGGAGCCAGATTGACGTTGATCCCGATCCCCCGCAGATTCTGCGCGGCGCTCGCTCCGGCATTCGCCGCGGCGGCCGACGGGTCCGCCGACTCCCCGATCTGCAGCTCGGACAGCAGCGGCGCGCCGGGCACCCGGCGGACCTGGCCGCCCTCCTGGTCGGTCATCAGCAGCAGCGGCGTGCGGACCGGATTCTCCGGGCTGGCGTCGGCATGCTCGAGCTCGGCGACGACCTTGGTGAGCTGTGCGCGGGTGGACACGTTCTGGCTGAAGAAGATCACTCCGGCGGCATCACCGTGACTGATCAGCCGCAGGAGCTCGGCGGGTGGCCTGAGGCCGCCATAGCTGTAGATCACCCGCTGGCCCGCCATCTGCTCGAGAGACAGCTTGGGCAGCGCGGGCCCGGTGGTCGTGCTGGGCGACGGCGACCCGCTCGCGGGTCCGGAAGAGCCGCTCGCGGTTCCGGAATGCCCTGGCGAAGGCGCGCTGGAGTTCCCGGACGGGCCCGGCGCGGAGCGCAGCCACAGCGGAAAGCGCCCGGCGATCGCGCTCGCCGCGAGCGCGATAGCCAGGGCCATCGCGACGATCGCGGTCCCAACCCGCACCCAGAATTGTGTCCTGTCCATGCCCCTCCGAGCCTGTCACCGCGGCCGGCCGGGCCGCTGCCCGTTCCCGTGCCTAGTAAGTCGAGACGGCACACGCCACGCTAAGGTTGTCACGTTGCGCTACCGAGCCGCACGGTACGCACCAGCGCCGCGCCGAGCGTCGCCCGGGGGCGCCGGGGGGTACGGAGATTGCCACCGAGGCCGTCAATGTCCCGATTCACCGAACGGCCGATCTCGTTGGTATACGCTTTGTAAGCGACTCATTACCAAAAGCTGCGCTTAACGCATCAGAGTCCATGGGGGGATTCGAATGGTTACTCGCGACACTGCATGGCCGCCGGGCACTCCTTGCTGGGTCGATCTCGGGGTGGCAGACATTGGCAAGGCCAAGGCGTTCTATACCGGCCTGTTCGGCTGGGACGTCCAGGAGGGGCCGCCCGAGTCCGGCGGGTACTCCATGGCCGAGCTGGATGGCAGGCCGGTGGCGGGCATCGGCCCGAAAATGGGCCCGGCCGAGATGGCGCCGGCCTGGACTACGTACATCGCCTCCGCCGATGCCGACGAGACCGTGCGCAAGATCAGGGAAGCGGGCGGCCAGGTCGCGATGGAGCCAATGGACGTCATGGACGTGGGCAGGATGGCGATCGCCGCCGATCCGGGCGGCGCGTTCTTCGGCATCTGGCAGGCCCGCTCGCACAGCGGCGTCCAGATGGCCAACGAGCCAGGCGCGCTCACCTGGAACGAGAACATGAGCCGCGACTTCGCCGGCAACAAGGCTTTCTACCACTCGGTGTTCGGCTACGAGTACGGCGACATGAGCTCGGAAGGATTCAACTACGCCACGGCCGACCTCAGTGGCAGCCCCATCGGCGGCATCGGCGAGCTTGATCCCAACTTCCCGCCGGAGGTCCCGGCCAACTGGGCCACCTATTTCGGCGTGGCCGACGCGGACGCCGCCGTTGCCAAGGCCGAAGAACTGGGCGGCAGCGTGGTCCGGCCCGCCTGGGACACCCCGTATGGGCGCATGGCTGTGCTGGCCGACAACCAGGGAGCGGTGTTCGCGGTCGTGTCGGCGACGGGCGCCGGCGGGTGATCCCGACGGGCGCCGGCGGGTGAGCCTGGCCGGGTCCTGACCGCGCTCAGCTCGACGGGGTCGACACCGGCACCCGCGGGCTCGGCGGCATGAGGCGGGCGGCGGTGCGCTCGGCAGTGCTGCGGGCCCAGCGGCCGCTGGTCGCGAGGCCGATGAGCAGGATCGCCACGCCGCACCCGGTGATGATCCACCAGCTCACCCTGCTGGCGTCGACAAAGCCCAGCCGCAGCGGCCCGTGCAGGGACGACAGCACCGCAGAGCCCAGGACTGCCACGCCGAGGGTGGAGCCCACCTGCCGGCTCGTCGACGCGATGCCCGCGGCGACCCCCGCTTGGGAGCGCGGCATGCCGGACATCGCGGTGTTCGTGATCGGGGCGTTCACGGTGCCGCAGCCGATGCCAAGGACCACGTAGCACGCCATGAGGTAACCGACCGAACTGTCGCGGGTGAGCCTGGTCAGCATGATCCCGCCGGCGATGGTCGCGATGCCTGCCACGATCAGCGGCAGGCGCGGCCCCCTGGCGGCGACGATGCGGCCGGTTACCGGGGCGAGCAGCAGGGTCATCGCGCCAATCGGCAGCAGGTACAGTCCGGCGCGCAGTGCGGAGTAGCCCCGCACGTCCTGCAGATACAGCGTGTTCAGGAACAGGAGGCCGCCCAGCGCCGCGAACGCGCAGATCGCGATCACGGTCGCGCCGGAGAACGGCGCGCTGCGGAAGAACCTCAGGTCGATGAGCGGCTCTTCCCGCCTCGGCTCGTAAGCAATCAGGGAGATCAGCGCCGCGGCAGCGAGCCCGAAGCAGGTCAGGATCCTGGCCGAGGCCCATCCGGCGTTGGGGCCCTCAATGATCCCGTAGGTGAGCGACGCGAGCAGCACCACGATCAGGATCTGGGCCACCGGATCCAGGCGGCGTGCCCGGGGCGCCCTGGACTCGGGCACGAAGAGCGCGGTCAGGACGATCGCCGCGACCCCGACCGGGATGTTCACCCAGAAGATCCCCCGCCAGCCGACGGAGGTGACCAGGGCACCCCCGACCACCGGGCCGAGCGCCAGGCTGATGCCGAACACCGCACCCCACAGCCCGATCGCGCGGGCGCGCTCAGCGGGGTCGGTGAACGTGTTTGTGATGATCGACATGGCCACCGGGTTGAGCATCGACCCGCCGAGCGCCTGGAGCGCGCGGAACGCCACCAGCCAGCCCAGCGCCGGCGCCAGGCTGCAGGCCAGCGAGCCGAGCGTGAACAGCGCCAGGCCGGTCTGGAAGGTGCGCCGCCGACCGATCCGGTCCCCGGTGGAACCGGAAAGCATCAGGAAGCTGGCCACCACGATCGTGTAGGCGTCCACAACCCACTGCAGGCCGGACACCGGCGCATGCAGCTCGCGCTGGATGGAGGGCAGCGCGACGTTCACGATCGTGACGTCGATGCCGACGATGAACAAGCTCATGCAGCAGATCGCCAGCACCAGCACACGGCGCCTGCGGCTCAGGTCTGCCTGTTCCATGTGCCCGGTATCCTTCGAATAACTTGCTGGTACACAACTAACTATCTCAGGGCCTGCATCTACCCGGCTGACGGACCCCTATGCTTCACTAACCGCATGCCGCAGGCTGATCTTCCCGTTCTCGGCTTCGCCGACCAGGGCGACTGGGAGTCCTGGCTGGCGCAGCAGCACACGTTGTCTCCCGGGATCTGGCTCAAGATCCCGAAGAAGGGCTCCGGAGTGCCGGGCGTCTCCTACCCGGACGCCCTGGCCGTGGCGCTGTGCTACGGCTGGATCGACGGCCAGAAGGGCCGGCTCGACGACGAATACTGGCTGCAGCGCTTCGGCCCGCGCAGGCCGGGCAGCCGCTGGTCGAAGATCAACACCGAGAAGGCCGCGGAACTGATCGAGGCGGGCCTGATGCAGCCCGCCGGCCTGCGCGAGGTCGACCTGGCCAGGGCCGATGGCCGGTGGGACGCCGCATACGAGGGGCAGCGGTCGATTGGCGTGCCCGATGACCTGGCGGCAGAACTGGCCCGCAACGAGGCCGCGAGCGCCTTCTTCGCGACGTTGTCGGGCGCGAACAGGTACGCGATCCTCTACCGGATCGGCGACGCGAAGCGGCCGGAGACCCGCGCCAAGCGGATCGCGAAGTACGTGGCGATGCTGGCCGCACACGAGACGATCCACCCGCAGGCCTGAGGCCGCCCGGCCGCCCGGAGGCCTGAGCTCGCCCGGCTGCCTGCGCGCCTGAGCCTGCCCCGGCGTCAGCAACCATGAGGGAGGTCGACGCCAGCAACCATCAGGGAGATCACAGCCCAGTTCTGTGGAAGGTCAGCTGGCCTTCCACAGAACCAGGCCGCGCGGTCAGGCGGTCTTGAGCTTTTCGAGCTCGGCCTGGACCATCGCCTCGTGCTCCTGCTCGTCGCGGCGCGCGTCGCGCGTCCGCCAGCGGCCGCGGAGCAGCGGGATGCTGAGCAGGAAGAAGATCATCCCGCCGAAGCAGATCCACCACCAGTCCCGCCACTGGCCGGGCGCGCCGGCGGCAGCCTTCGTCACCGCGGCGCCGTGGGCCTTCAGGTACGGGAACACCGTCGGCGGCACCTTGGACAGCGCGGTGAGCTGCGCCGAGTACGGGGCGATGGTCGTCAGCTCCGTCGCGTAGGGGGCGATCGTCTTCAGGTCCGACGCGTACGGCGCGACGGTCGCGAGCGCCGGGGCTACCGCGATGACGCCAGCGATGGCGGCGCTGTTGGCGTTGATGGTGGACAGGACCGCCAGGCCCTTGGCGCCGCCGCCGGCCGCCTTGTCCGCCTGGGCGACGAGGCTGGGCGGGATCGTGGCGGGGTTCTTGTACGTGGCCAGCTTGGCGAACAGCGCCGGGTTGGCCTTGATCACGGCGAGCTCGGGCGCGAACTTCACCGCGTTCGCGAGCTGCGTGGCGTCTGTCTTCGCGGTGGCCAGGACCGACGGCGGGATCTTCTGCGCGGTGGCTATGACCGACGGGGGGACCTTCTGCGCCGCCGCGACGACCTGCGGATGGGTCGTGGCGAAGGCGATCTCGCTCTTGTAGGTGGCCGCGTACGCCTGCACGGTGCTGCCGTAGTTAACCAGCGGGGTAACCGAGGTGATGACGAGCGGGATGATCAGGTACGCCACGAACACCACGATCCGGATGATCAAGCCCCAGATCGCCAGGCCGGTGGCGGTCAGTGCCGGGTTCCTTGCCTCCACGGTCTCGGTGAAGCTGGCCATCCAGGGGACGTAGGCCACGCCGAGGCAGAACGACAGCACGGCCAGGATGATCGCCATCGTGTAGTAGCTGGGATGGTGGCCGAACTGCAGCAGGTACACCACGGTCATGACCGCGGCGGCGCCCCCGCCGACCACCATGAACGGCTTCCGCACCCGGAGCGCGTCGGAGACGATCCCGATCAGGATCACCGCCACGATGTTGAAGCCCCACTCCCAGTTGCCAAGCCCGTTGGCTTGCTTGACCGTGAAGCCGAACACCGTGGTCATGTAGATCACCAGGAAGGCCACGGCCGAATAGTAGATCAGCAGGAAGATCGAGATGGCCAGGGAGGACACGACCACGTCGACCTTGAGCAGCTGGCGGAACGGATGCTGCAGCATCGACTGGACATTCAGGCCCTTGGCCCTGGCCTCGACCAGCGCGCGGTCGCGCATCGTCACCATCAGCTGGTCGCGCAGCCTCGGTGACAGCTCCCGCAGCCCGAACAGGGTGATCAGGAACACGACGAGACCGGCGATGCCGCAGATGTGGTACTCGTGGGTCCAGAACCGCGTGTCGTTGACGATGGCCGGAACGGTGTTGGTCCCCACGACCGCGACGATCAGGCTGCCAACGACCGGGCCGCTGGTCCAGAAGCCCATCGCCGTGCCCCGGCCGAGCTGCGGGGAGAAGTCGCGGATCAGCGCGGGCGTGGCCACCAGGCACATGCCCTCCACGAACCCGACGACGAAGCTCTCGATGGTGAAGGGCCACTTGTTCGTGGCGGCCGGCATGATGAAGCCCACGAAGATCCCGGTGAACAGCAGCCCAAACACCACCAGGTTGGCCCGGCCATAGCGGTCGGCGAGCCCGGCGAACAGCGAGCCGAGCGCGCCGATCAGCGCCCCGAACGCCAGGGTGATCACGAAGAACGTGAAGCTCATGTGCAGGTTGGCCAGGATCAGCGTGGACACCGACCCGCCGACGTACAGCTCGTAGTACAGCGTGATCGTGGCCAGGACCGTAAGCGCCAGGTAGAAGATCCGCGGACCGGTGTCCGGGTAACTGTCGAGCTGCCGGCGCCACAGAAATGACACGCCGCCCCGGTTGGCGGAAACGTCTGTTGCAGTCGTCATGCGGTCCTCCTCCGCCCCGGTGCTCAGGGGCGTCGACAGGCGGACCCGCTACGACCCCCCACCGCACCACAGAAGTACGATCACGTACTTTTAAGGATGTGGCTATCGTATGGGTGTGTCCGCTGTGAGACAAGAGGGTGTTCTTGCACGGACTCACGAGGGTGAGCCCGGTCTGCCCCGAGGCCGCAGCGGGCTGCCGCTGACCGCCGTGCGCGGTGCCCAGCGGGAGCGGCTGCTGCGGTCGGTGATCGCCGCTGTCGGCAGGACCGGATTCCGCAATGTCACCGTGGCGGACATAGTCCGCGGCGCCCGGGTGTCGCGGGCCGCGTTCTACGCGCACTTCGCCGACAAGGAAGACTGCTTCCTCGCCGCCACCCGGCAGGGCGGCCTGCTGATGGCCGACCGGGTGCGGTCTGCGCCCCGGCGGCTGCCCGCCGGTGCAGGCCCCGAGGCGACGCTGCGGGCCAGCATCGCCGCGTACCTCGGGTTCCTGGCCGAGGAGCCGACGTTCGCCCGCACCTTCTTCATCGAGATGCCCGCGGCCGGGCCTAGGGCGGCCCGGCAGTCCGAGGCCGCGCTGCATGGCTTCGCCCGGATGAACCGTGCCTGGCACGAGAAGGCCCGCCGCGAGCGCCCCGGCTGGCCCGCGGTCCCCTATCACGCCTACTACGCGCTGGCCGGCGCCACCTCCGAGCTCGTGCGCGCCGAGGTCAGGACCGGCACCAGCAGCGCGATCACCGGCCTGGAGGACACGCTGGTCGCGCTGCACCTCGTGGTGCTGGCCGGCCGCCCGTGGGCGCAGCCCTTCTGACCCGCCCCGGGCCGCAAGGCCCCCGCGCGGGGCCGCCCTTTGCACGCGCCCGGAAGCCACTCTTGGGCCTTGACGGCAGCCCCTCACGTCATACGATATCTGTATCCTGCCGACGGTATACAATCTGTCGGCTCGCATGGCGAGCCGACGTGAGGAGCACAGCGGTGTACCACGAGCTCACCGTCTGGTCCCGCGGGATCATCATGGACAAGGAGGCGCGGGACGTCTCCTCCTGCGTCGCGGCCGCCGCCCGCAAGGCGGGCTATTACACCGAGAACGTCAGCGACTACATCGATGACCCGGACCGGACCAACTGCCTGGTGCGCCGGTACGCGCGGTTCGGCGACCAGCCGATCCTCGACCGCTTCGTCTACGAGAACCCGCATCCCGACTGGGTGGTGCTGATCGAGGAGACCATCGTCAAGGCGGTCAACTTCTTCCGCGGCACGCCCGACGGCGGGGGCGTCCTCGTGATCAACTCGGCGCGCGATCCCGAGTACCTGCTGAAGTTCCTGCCCGACTCTCTGCGGGCCAAGCTGGCCAAGCTGGTCGTGATCGACGGCGTCGGGCTGGCCGAGCAGCGCGGCGACAGCCCGTGGATGTTCGTCCGCAACTTGTCCGAGCTGGCCTTCGACCGCATGTCCACCGAGGGCGCGGTAGAACGGCTGGCCATCGGCTTGGGCGTGGCCGCGCCGGTCATCGGCGCGCTCGTGGCGGCGACCGGCGCCCTCGGCCTCGACGAGGTCGCCGAGGTGGTGGCCGACCGGGACGCGATGTACCGGGGCGCCGAACAGAAGCGGGTGCTGGAGTTCAGCCCGTCGCAGGCCGCGGGCTGATCTGCGGTCAGAAAGGGAGGCCACATGTCCGTACGCGGCACGCACGTTCCCCCGCACCTCAGGCTGCCGATCGCCGGCGTGACCCCGCCGCCGACCGAGAAGGACGGCCAGCGGCTGTTCCCGACCGGCAACTTCCGCTTCTTCCGGCCGGTGTACCGGGACAAGATGCCGCCGTGCAACAACGCCTGCCCGACCGGCGAGCAGATCCAGAAGTACCTGGACTTCGTCAAGCACGACCGGTTCCTGGACGGCTACCTCACGATCTGTGAGGACAACTTCATGCCGTCGATCACCGGCCGGGTCTGTTACCACCCGTGCGAGACCGCCTGCAACCGGGCCGAGCACGACGAGCCGATCGGGATCCGCAGCGTGGAGCGCTTCCTCGGCGACTTCGGCCTGCAGCTGCCGAAGGAGATCGACCCGCTGCACTGGCAGCAGCACGCCACCCGTGACCTGAAAAACAACCCGATCGCGCTGCGGCACTACCACCTCGGGCAGATGTGGCGGACCCCGCAGGCCAAGTGGATAGGGATTCAGTACGCCCTGTTCATCGGCTGCTCCCTGTTCGGCGTGGCCTACTACTACTCGTTCGCGGAGGCGATGGGCCTGGGGTCGATCGCGGCGGCGGTCGGCTTCGCCGGATTCTCATTAGCGGATGGCGTCTGCCGGCCGATCTACGGGTACATATCGGAGTTCATCGGCCGCCGCAGAACGATGATCTACGCGTACTCCGGCAACGTCGTCTTCCAGCTACTCGCGCTATGGGCCGGTGAGTTGCACAACGCGCCGTTCTTCGTTCTCTGCGCGGTCATCTCCGGCGGCCTGTCCGGCGCCAATTTCCCGATGACAGCCGCGCTGGTGGCCGACTACTACGGCGAGACGAACAACGCGCTCAATTACGGGTCCATCTACGCGTTCAAGGCGCTGGGCGGCAGCTTCGCCGGGGGCCTAGCCGCGCTCATCATGACCGGGACCTTGTACGGCAGCGCGAAGTTCGCCTGGCCGGCGGGCTTCTTCTTCGGCGCGGCGCTCGGCGCGCTGGCCGCGGTGACCGTCACCTTCCTGTGCAAGCGGCCGACGGAGCAGCAGATGGAGACGGCCGTCCGTAAGGCAGCAGACAAGGAGGAACAGCGGGCCAAGCCCGCCATGGCATAGCCCACGCCGACCCCGGCGATGAGCCGAAGGCCCCCTCGGCCGTATCCCCCCCCCCGCGGCCGGGGCAAGGTGGATGTACCGTTGGGCGGCCAGTAGCGCGCCCAACGGTACATTCACGAACGCCGGATTACAGATGGGAGCGCCAGTGGCGGACCGCTATCCGTTCGAGCTGAAGCTGCCGCTGGCCCCGTACCGGTTCGTCTGGCGGGACGAGCCCGCCGTGGACGCGCACAAGAACGCCTCCGAGTCGTTCACCGAGGAGCGGTACACCCACGCCGACGGCACCACGACGATCATCCGGGAGTACGGCGCCGACGGCTCGTTCCACATCCTGTCCGATCGCGGCGAGATCGAGCTCATCGACAACGCCCAGGATCCGTACGCCCCGGACCCGGTCAGCGTGGTCCGCCTGCCGTGACCTCAGCCGTGGTACGCGGCCCGTGACCCCAGCCGTAGTACGCGGCTGTGGCCTCAGCCGTGGTACGCGGCCCTGGTCCGCTCGGTGTGCATCCGGGCCAGGGCGAACGCCTTGTCCTCGTCGCCCGCCTCGATCGCCGCGACAAGCTCAGCATGCTCAGCCCACGACTCGTGGCCGCGGGCCGGGGCCACCTTCCGGTAGTACCAGCGCACCCGCCGCCCAACGATCTCGGATAGCTGCGCGAGCACGGAGTTGCCCGCGATCTCGGCGACGGCGGCGTGAAAGTCGTTGTTCGCGGTCACAGTGCGGGTCACGTCGCCGCTCTCCACGGCGGCCACGCCCACCTGCCAGACCTCGCGCAGCGCCGCCACTGCCTCGGGGGTAGCCGCGCGGGCCGCGAGCCGGGCGGTCGCGCCCTCCAGCAGCTCGCGCACGTCGAGCAGCTGGTCGACCTCGCTGTCGGTCGGCACGTGCACGAAGGCCCCCTGGCTCGGCCGCAGGTCGATCCAGCCTTCGGCCTCCAGCCGGTGCAGGGCCTCGCGCACCGGCTGCCTGCTGACGCCGAGCTGCCGGGCGAGCTCGGATTCCACCAGGTGCTGGCCGGGCCGGAGGCCGCCGGCCACGATCAGCTCGACCAGAGCCTCGTACACGGACTGCCGCAGCGGCACGGGCCGCGCGACCGGCCGGATCGGCCCCGGTGCTGCACCCTCAGCGTCGTCAGCCAGCGTCTCGGCCACGCCCATCGCTCCTCACCGTCGCCCGCGATCAGCATATAGCCGACTGTATCCAAAATGCAGCAACAGACCGCTGAGCGACTGGTGACGTGACGATCCGGCCGCGCCAGCCAGCTGATTCAGCCGATGTCGCGGCTGCGCAGGCCGGCCAGGCCCACGGCACCGAGCGCGAGCGCCGCGACGCAGAGCCACGCCAGCGCCGCCGCGCTGACCGTGCCGCCGGGCAGCTTCGGCACGTGCGTGAACGGCGAGATGTCCTGTACCCACTGGGCCAGCCGCAGCGTCGGTCCGAGCAGCGTGACCACCGCCGCCGCCCCCAGCGCGGTCCAGCCGACGGCGACGCTGGAGCCAGGCAGCAGCCCGAACACCGCCACCGCGACAGCCGTCACCGCGAGCACCGCCGGCCATTGCGCGAGCGCGGCGCCGAGCAGCCGGGGCAGCTGGGTGCCGGTGTGGCCGCTGCGCAGACCGTAAGAGATCCCGGTCCCGAGCCCGGTGGCGGCGAGCACCACGGCGGCCCCGGCGGCCGCCACGGTCACGGAGCCGGCTGCCCAGCGGACCCGGCCGACAGCCGCGGCAAGCACCGGATCGGCGCGCCCCGCGGTCTCGTCGGAGCGCAGCCGCAGCACCACGGAGATCGCGTAGCCGGCCGCAACCAGCCCCATGATCCCCATCGTGGCCGCGAGATACGCGTCGGTCAGGCCGGACTGCCCGCCGAGCCGGGCGACCGCGCTGCGCAGGCCCGTGCCGCTGCCCAGCAGCGAGCCGATATTGCCCGCGATCGACCCGAACGCTGCGCCCGCAACCAGCGCGCCGGCGGACCAGCCGGCCAGGCCGGCCCGCTGTTGCCGCCAGACGATCGCGAGCGGGCTGCGCAGCCACGCGCTGGCGGTGGCCGGTCCCGGCCGGTCCGGCAAAAGGCCGGTTCCGAGGTCGCGCCGGGCCGCGAGCACCGCGGCGAGCACGGTCACCACCACGGCGCAGGCCACGGGAAGCGCGAGCACCGCCCAGCGATCCCCGGCAAAGGCCTGGACCTGGGTCGCCCAGCCGATCGGGGAGGCCCATAGCAGCCAGCGCGTCCCGCCGTGCGAACCGGCCGCCGCCCCGGCGGACATGACCAGGTAGGACGCGGCGAGCACGCAGATCGCTATGGCCCGCGCGCCACGGGCGCTCGCGGAAAGCTGTGCCGTGACCGCCGCGACGCCGACGAAGACCAGGCCACACGTGCCGACGGCGAGCCCGATCGCGAACGCGCCGCCGGCCGGCAGGCCGATGGCGGCGAGCCCGGCGCCCATCAGCAGCGCGAGCACGCTATTGGCGGCTGCCCCGAGCAGCACCCCGACGGCGAGCGGGGCTCGCCGTCCGACCGCGGTCGAGCCGATCAGCTCCAGCCGGCCGGACTCCTCGTCGGCCCTGGTGTGCCGGATCACGATGAAGATGCTCATCAGGCCCGCGGCGAGCGCAGAGATCGCTCCGTACTTGTACACGGTCAGCGCGCCGACCGAACTGCCGTACAGCGGCCCGCCCAGCGCGAGCACGGTCGGGTCGTGAACGATGCCCGAGTAGACCGCCTCGCGGGACTGCGGCGTCTTGTAGAGCTTCTTGAAGCTGTAGCCGGTGCTCACCATCAGCACCGCGAGCACGTAGATCCAGGCCGGCAGCATGATCCGGTCCCGCCGCGCGGCCAGCTTCGCCAGGGGCAGCGAACCGGCGAGCGAGTTCATGCCGGGACGCCTTCGGCCGCGAGGCCGTCGGCCGCGTAGTGCCGCAGGAACAGTTCCTCCAGCGTGGGCGGCTGGCTGACCAGGCTGAGCACACCGGCGTCGGCCAGCCGGCGCAGCACTTCGTCCAGCTTGTCGCTGTCGACCTCGCACCGCACCCGCGCACCGAGCCCGCCGGCGCCGGACCGGGTGAAGTCCTGCACGTCGAGGTCGTGCACGCCGGGGAGGGTGCCGAGACCGGCCGGCTTGCGGGCCAGGTCGGCGGCGATCGAGGTCCTCGTCAGGTGGCGCATCTCGGCCAGGGTTCCCGACTCCACGGTCCGCCCCGCCCGGATGATCGTGACCCGCTCGCAGAGCGCCTCCACCTCGGACAGGATGTGACTGGACAGCAGCACGGTCCGCCCGCCGCCGGCCTCCTCCTCGATGCACTCCCGGAACGTGGCCTCCATCAGCGGATCCAGCCCGGAGGTCGGCTCGTCCAGGATCAGCAGTTCCACGTCGGACGCGAGCGCCGCGATCAGCGCCACCTTCTGCCGGTTGCCCTTGGAGTACGCGCGCGCCTTCTTTGTCGGGTCCAGGTCGAAGCGCTCGAGCAGGCTGGCCCGCCGCTTGGCGTCGATGCCGCCGCGCAGCCGGCCGAGCAGGTCGATGACCTCGCCGCCGGTGAGGTTCGGCCACAGCGTCACGTCGCCGGGCACGTACCCGAGCCTGCGGTGCAGCGCGGTCGCGTCGTTCCATGGGTTGCCGCCGAGCAGCCGCGCGGTGCCGCCGTCGGCGCGCAGCAGCCCCAGCAGCACCCTGATCGTCGTGGTCTTGCCAGCGCCGTTCGGGCCGAGGAATCCATGCACCTCGCCCTCGCCCACGCTCAGATCGAGCCCGTCGAGCGCTACCGTCTTGCCGTATGACTTGCGCAGCGTGGAGACGGCGATAGCCTCAGTCATGCTGGCAGGTTACAGTATTTTCATAAATCTGTGAAAGTTGTGAAAGTTAAAGAGGGGCCAGAACGTTACGCTCCGGCGAGCTCGCGACGACAGACGGCGGGACGGGAACGGTTTGACGAGCGACATGGCGCGCGCGGCGCGTAGCGGCAAGGCAGCCCCGGCGCGAAAGAGCACAGCAGCCGCCCCGACCGGCGACGGTGCCTCCCCGGTGCGCGGGAGAACCCCTGCCGCCGATGGCGGCGCTCCCCCGCCGACCGACGCTGCCAACGCCCACGGCGACCGCACCTCCGCGCCGCCAGCCGCCGCGACCGGGGCCGAGCGGGACCGCGCGGCCGTCACACGGTTCGTCGAGGACCTGGCCTCTGCGCTGATG
Organism: uncultured Actinomycetota bacterium; assembly: GCA_963778075.1. Taxonomy (GTDB): domain Bacteria; phylum Actinomycetota; class Actinomycetes; order Streptosporangiales; family Streptosporangiaceae; genus JASHPR01. Next base: position 105,582 of record CAVZTJ010000008.1, read on the forward strand.
GAGATGGGCGTCCCGCGGATGCCAGCCAGGGTCTTTGCCGCGCTGCTGACCACGGACTCGGGCCGGCTCACCGCGGCCGAGCTGGCGACTCAGCTGCAGATCAGTCCCGCAGCGGTGTCCGGCGCGGTGCGCTACCTGGTCCAGGTCGGCATGGCCCGCCGGGAGAGCGAGCGCGGCTCCCGGCGCCACTACTACCGGGCGCCCAACAACGTCTGGGACGAGGTCATCGGGATCCGCGATCACCTCATGGCCCGGTGGACCGGCGTGCTGCGGGATGGCGTCGCCATCCTCGGCGCCGACACCCCGGCCGGGGAACGGGTCGCGGAGTCGGTGCGGTTCTTTGAATTCGTCAGCTCAGAACTGCCGCTCGTCATCCGCAAGTGGCGCGAGCGCGGGCTTGGCGGCGACACGGACCGCGACCACTCCGCCGACCCCGGCCGCTGACACCCGCCGACCCCGCTTACTCCGGCCGCTGACACCCGCCGACCCGAGCCGCTGACACCCCGCTGACTCTGACCGCTGACACCCCGCTGACTCTGACCGCTGACACCCCGCTGACCCGGGCCGCTGACCACCCCAGCCGCGCCGTTTCCGCGGCTGATTGTCAAACTGAGGCCGGACCTTGGTAAGACTTGTAGTTGGGATAACGTTTTTGAGAGGCGGCGGACGTGGCGCGTGATCCGGGAGACCTGTACCAGGTGAGCCCCGACGCGCCCGAGCTCGATGACATCCCGATGCTCTACTACCTTGACGGGTTCATCGACGCGGGCGGGGCGGGCCGCCTGCTCACCGCGCACTTGCTTGGCGCGCTCGAGCACACCGAGGTCGCCAGTTTCGACGTGGATTCCCTGATCGACTACCGCTCCCGCAGGCCGGTGATGGCGTTCGCCAAGGACCACTGGGAGAGCTACGATGCGCCGGAGATCTCGGTCTCGCTGCTGCATGACGAGACCGGGACCCCGTTCCTGCTGCTGAACGGCCCGGAACCGGACCACGACTGGAACTCGTTCATCAGCGCGCTGCTCAGCCTGGCCACAACGCTGCGGGTGAAGCTCGCGGTAGGTTTCCACGGCATCCCGATGGGCGTGCCGCACACCAGGCCGCTCGGCGTCACCGCGCACGCGACCCGCACCGAACTGGTCGAGGGTTACCGGCCGCTTGTCGACCGGCTGCAGGTGCCAGGGAGCGCGGCGGCCTTGCTGGAACTACGGATGGGCGAGGAAGGGCGCGAGGCGATCGGCTTCGCCGTGCACGTGCCGCATTACCTGGCCCAGGCGGCCTACCCGGCGGCCGCGGTGACGCTGCTCGAGTCGGTGGAGCGCGCGACCGGACTGTCCCTGCCCGCGGATGCGCTGCGCGAGGCGGCGCACCGCACCGACCTGGAGATCGCCAGGCAGGTCGAGGGCTCCGACGAGGTCTCCGAGGTCGTCCAGGCCCTGGAGCAGCAGTACGACGCGTTCGCCGCAGGCGATGACGGCGACATGCTGGCCGACGCGTCGGAGAACATGCCGACCGCCGAGGAACTCGGCGCCCAGTTCGAGCGGTTCCTAGCCGAGCAGCAGGGCCGCGGCGACAACCCGGAAACCTGACCTGCCCACCGGCCCAGCAGTATTTGCGTCATCAGCTGGTTCCAGGGGAGTCAGACCGCTCTCCATCCGCCGTTCCATTGGCAAAGAGAAGAGTAGATTCGGCGAGAATGTCGCGCCCGAGTTCGCTCTTGTAGATCTCATCGACGCTGCCGAATCTCGCCTGAGAGTAGTCAAGTCCGAGCGCGCCGACCGCCTGGCGAACAGAGGCTTCGTCAGGCCCTTCGATCTCTACAAATGTCGCCAGGCCCGGCCATGTGTCGAAGTCAAAGGCGGTCTCTCCGCACCGCCACTCCTCGCGGTAGTTCTCCTGATAGCGGACTTCACGGAGCCCGAGCCGCGAGAGGATCTCGGCCATCGCCGCAAGGTCCGTGACTTCAGTCTCGATTTCGGTAGTGCCGTCGATGCTGGTGGAGTCGGCGACTTGTTTAAGCGTCAGCGTGGAGCGAGTGCCTTCGTCGCGAAGCCTGATCCACGCGCCGCCTTCGAGTGCGTCGTTTTCGAAGATTCTCCGGGTAAGGAGGGTGCGCGGGAACGCCCGTACCGCGCCGAGCGCGGTCAGCTTGGCCTGGAGGTCGGCGACGTCGATCGACAGGAACTTGGCCTCGTACTCGTGTTTCACGGTTCCTATTCTCCGGATTCTTGACGCGGTCACCTGGGATCACGGAGGGCTAGCAGAGGACCCATGCAGCGAACTTGACGCTTGTTGGCGGTGACGTGCTGGGATTGGGACAGGCCGATGGCATAACGCTGTGGTAGAGCTGGGCGCCTCGTTGGTCTAAGTAGGTAAGAAGACAGACCAAGCGGAGTGGCGGTGCTATGCACTCAGCAGGCAGGGCTGAGCCCGTCGTGCCGCCGGCGCCGGGCAAGGCCAGCGAGGACGGGGCGGCGTTCGAGCGCTTTGTGGAAGAGGCCGGGCCGCAGCTTGGCCGGGCCCTGGCTGCGGTCTATGGCTTTGAAGATGGCCAGGATGCGACCGCCGAGGCTCTGGCTTATGCCTGGGAGAACTGGCAGCAGCTGCAGCACATCCAGAACCTGCCGGGCTACCTGTTCCGGGTAGGGCAGACCCGCGGGCGGCGCAGGCGCCAGCGGGTGCTGTTCGACATCGGTGCCGACGCTGAGCACAGGTTCGAGCCGGGCCTGCCCAAGGCGCTCGCCGCGCTTTCGCGGCGGCAGCGGCTGGCCGTGGTACTGGTTCACGGCTACGGCTACACGCTGCGCGAGGTTGCAGAGCTGACCGGCATCAAGCCGACGACCGTGCAGAACCATCTCAGCCGCGGCCTGTCACGTCTGCGCGGCTCGCTGGGAGTTGACGATGAGCACTGACCTGAGCGATCAGATTCATGAGCTGATGGAACGCGGCGTGCGTCCGGTTTCAATGGCTGATATCGAACGCCGGGCACCGGCGCGGGTGACCGCGCTGCCCGGCCGCCGGCGGCTGGCGAGACCGGGCCGGGTGCTGACCCGATGGCTTGGATGGCCACAGCTAGCGGTCGGCGCCGCCGCGGCGGTGACGGCGGCGGCCGTGACGCTGGCAGTGACGGTGGGCGGCTCGCCCGGCCGGACCGGCGGCTCGGATATCTTTCCGGCGCTTCCGAGCCCCCCGGCATCAGCCGAAAACCCCCCGGCCGTGGTGCCACCCGGCCCCCATCCCTCTTCCGCATCCCTGGCAAAGGCCATGCTGACCGCGTTCAACGCATCCGCCGACACCCTGGCCGATGTAACGGTGACCGGCGTGACGGCGGGTCATCTGATACAGGTCGAAAGGTGGTGGAGCTGGCCCGCCGTGCCCAGCCCTGGCCAGGTGCAGTACGTGCGGGATGATTTCAGCCAGATTCCGCCGGGAGCGTCCAAGGCAACAGGGTCGGTGAAGCTGACCGAGGTCGACGGCTACGCCACCGTCGTCCCCCGGCCTTCGGTATACGGACAGAACGAGCGGGCCCGCCTTATCGTCGTCTGCTACGCCGGGACCGGCCAGACCGGCTGCGGCTGGGGCAGGTTCAACACCCCTGCGGGAACCTGGTCACAGCACACCGGGGTCATGCCGTACATCGACTACACCCCCGACCCGCGCGGAGCCGACCTCGCGCAACAGATCGCCCAGGGCCAATGGCGCATCGTCGGCCGAACCCGGCTGCGCGGCCAGCAGGCCATCAAGCTGGCCGAGACGCCTTCCGGCCACTTCGCGGGGGGGCCGGTGTTCCTGTGGGTGAGTACGACTACCTACCTGCCGCTGCGAATGGTCTGGGGCCCGGCCACGTCCTACGGGGTATGGACCTGGGATTACCTGCCGCCCAGCAAGGCCAACCTCGCGCACCTGCGCGTACCGATCCCGCCCGGCTACCCACGCTCGGGCTGACCGCGCCCGCGGATGCGCTGCGGCGACGAGGGCGAAGCCTATGCAAGGGCCCTGTGGCCACCGGGGTAGCGGTAACCACCAGACGCTACCCCGGCCCTGTACACGGCAGCTTCGAGATGCCCGCCGTGGTGCCCGCCGCACAGGAGTTGCTCCAAGACGCGGCAGGCGCCCTTGCCAAAGCCCTGGCTAGCTGACCTCGTTCAGCTTGCCGGTGGCGACGTCGAAGACGAAACCGCGGACGGCATCGGTGTGCGGCACGAACGGGCTGGCCTTGATCCGGGCGATCGACTGCCGCACGTCGTCGTCCAGGTCGCCGAACGCCTCGGCCGCCCACGGTGGCTTGATGCCGGTGTCCGCCTGGATGGCCGCCTTGAAGTCGTCGTCGGTGAACGTGAGCATGCCGCAGTCGGTGTGATGGATCAGGATGATCTCGCGGGTGCCGAGCAGCCGCTGGCTGATCGCGAGGGAGCGGATCTCGTCGTCGGTGACCACGCCGCCCGCGTTGCGGATCACGTGCGCCTCGCCCTCGGCGAGCCCGAGGATCGCGTACACGTTGAGGCGGGCGTCCATGCAGGCGATCACGGCCACGCCGCGCGCTGGCGGCAGCGGCAGCTGGCCACTGAACGTCTCGGCGTACCGCTGGTTATTGGCAAGCAGCTCATCGGTTGCAGACATGCTTAGGTACCTCCCCTTCCGGTTCGCCCCTACTCCACCCGGGCGCTGGGCGCCACACAGGCCCTCGTCGTCGCGTTAAATCTAACTATTTAGATCGACTTAATCAACATTTTTCGCTCGGACGTTCTGGCTGAACCTTGAGACTGCGCTGAGCGAAACGAGATACTGACCGGGGAATGAACCTTGGTGCCGGCATCGCGGTGCCGTGGTTAGTTGGATCATCGGGGGGCGGCACCGCGGCCGGTTCAGTTCGGGGGACGGGGCAATGAATCGATCGGCTGTGCGTGAGTTCGTGGCGCCAGATGTCAGCGTGGCCCCAGGTGAGGTCTTAGTTCCGACCGAGGTCGGCGACGCGGTGCACGGCCCGCTGCCGAGCCCGGCCGCCCAGCTGGTGGCCGGAACACTGCTGCGCAAGGGCAAGCACGTCAGTCATGGACCCGTCGGGCACTGCGCCGACCCGGGCGGTGACGACGGCGGCGCCGTGCTGTTCGTCGCGACCTGCCAGCAGCGGGATGGCTCGACGGCCGCCGTCGCGGCAGCGGCCAGCCCGGCCGACCGGGTCGCGGTGGCGGCGGCCCGCTCCGCCGTGGACGAGTGGTCGGCCGTGCTCGGCACCCGCAGGCTGCTGACCGGCGCGAGCCCGTGGTGTACCGGGGCGGCGCAGGCGCTCGCCGGCGCGCGGAATGCCGTGGCCAACCGCGGCACCGTGTACGTCCACGGCGAGCTGGCCGGCGGCCCGGAAGCGATAGCCGAACTTGCCGGGCAGGGAGCGCTGTTCGTCAGGTCGCTCGACGAGGTCCCGGACGGCGCCACCGTGTTCTTTCCGGCCCACGGCGTCCCGGCCCAGGTGCGCGCCGCGGCGGCGGCCCGCGGGCTCGAGATCATCGACGCGACGTGCCCGCTGGTCCGGCACGCGCACGCCGAGGCGAGGAAGTTCGCCGAACGCGGCGACGACGTGCTGGTGATCGGGCAGCCCGGCCACGCGGCCGTCGCGGGCATCATCGGCCAGGCACCGGCCGTGGCCACGCTGGTCCACAGCCCGGGGAGCACGGCGGCGCTGCGCGTGACGGACTCGCGGCGGGTCTCGTACCTGCTCCAGCCCGGCATCCCGGTGGAGGACTCGGCGCCCGTGATCGCGGCGCTGCGGTCGCGGTTCCCGGCGCTGCGCGGCCCGCATCCGGACGGGTTCTGCTACGCCGCGTCCGACCGGGCGGAGACCGTGCGCGTGATCGCATCGGCGTCGGACGCGGTGCTCGTGCTCGGTGCGCCGAACGAGCCGGACAGCCGGCGGATCTCCGCGCTCGCCCGCGACTGCGGTGCGCACACGCACGTCGTCTCCTCCGTCTGCGACATCCTCCCGTCGATGCTGGCCGGGGCGAGCGCCATCGGCCTCGCGGAATCGACGTCGGCGAGCCCGGGGCTGGCCGCGCAGGTGACCGGCGCCCTGTCCGGACTGGGCCCGCTGAGCGTGACCAGCCGCCGGGTCAGCACCGAGGTAATCGGCGCACCATCCCGGCGGTCCTGACCGCCCGCCGGCCCCAGGCAGCGGCCTATTGTGGCAGCGGGCACCCGCCGAGCCACCGGAGGCACGCATGCTCTTCCCGACTTCGCTCGTTGGCAGCTATCCCCAGCCGGACTGGCTGATCGACCGGGAGAAGCTCGCCGGGAGGTTCCCGCCGCGGGTCAGGGCGCTCGAGCTGTGGCGGGTGGACCCGGGCTACCTGGAGGAGGCCCAGCAGGACGCCACCCTGCTCGCGATCAAGGCACAGGAGGACGCAGGCCTTGACGTCATCACCGACGGCGAGATCCGCCGGGAGAGCTACTCCAACCGGTTCGCGACCGCGCTCGACGGCGTGGACATCGACAACCCGGGAACCGCGCTGGACCGCAGCGGGCACCCGAACCCGGTGCCGAGGATCGTCGGGCCGATCCGCCGGCGCCATCCGGTCCAGGTCGACGACCTGAAGTTCCTGCGCGCGCACACCGAACGGACGGTCAAGGTGACCGTGCCGGGCCCGTTCACGATGTCCCAGCAGGCGCAGAACGACTACTACCCGAGCCGGGAGGAGGCGGCGTTCGGCTACGCCGAGGCGGTCAACGAGGAGGTCAAGGACCTGTTCGCGGCCGGGGCGGACATCGTGCAGCTCGACGAGCCGTACCTCCAGGCCCGCGCGGACGAGGCCCGCGGCTACGGCGTGCCGGCGGTGAACCGGGCGCTCGAGGGCGTGACCGGCACCACCGCCGTGCACCTCTGCTTCGGGTACGCCGCGATCATCCATGACCGGCCGTCCGGCTACTCGTTCCTGCCCGAACTCGCAGCGAGCACAGCGGACCAGATATCGATCGAGACCGCGCAGTCCGGGCTCGACTGCTCCGTGCTCGCCGCGCTGGAGGGCAAGACGATCATCTTGGGGGTGCTCAACCTGAACGACGATTCGGTCGAGACGCCGGACCAGATCGCCGAGCGGGCCCGCCGGGCGCTGCCGTACGTGCCCGCCGAGCGCCTGGTGCTCGCCCCGGACTGCGGGATGAAGTACCTGCCGCGGGAGTCGGCGTCCGGCAAGCTCCGCTCGCTCACGTTGGCCGCCGGGGCGCTCCGCGCAGAGCTGGGCGCCTAGCGCACACCCCATCGGCCCATCGATGTACCAAAGGGTCCGAACTAACGAGCCCAGAGGTACATCGATGAGCGCGGCCGACCCTGGGCGGCGGGACTAGGCTCCGTCACATGACCGACGTCACCGATTTCGCCGCCCTGGTGCGGCGCGATCGCGGCCTCTGCGTGGTGTCCACGCTCCGGGCCGCCGGCACGATCCAGTCCACGGTGATAAACGCCGGGGTGCTCGACCACCCGGTGCTCGGCGGGCCGGTGGTCGGCTTCACCACCCGCGGCACCGCGGCCAAGCTGGTCAACCTGCGGGCCAGGCCCCGGGCCACGATCGTGGTCAGGGCCGGCTGGGAGTGGGTCGCGGTCGAGGGGCTGACCGAGATCGCGGGCCCGGACGACCCGCTGCCCGGCTTCGACCCGGCCGGGCTGCCGGAACTGCTGCGCGAGGTGTTCAGGGCGGCGGGCGGGACCCACGACGACTGGCCCACCTACGACCAGGTCATGGCCGAGGAGCGCCGCGCGGCCGTGCTGATCTCCCCTGAGCGCGTCTACTCGAACGCCTAGCGCTCCGCAGTTGGGCGGTAGGCGCGCACAAACGCGGCGACGCCGCCCGTGATGACTCGCTCAACCTCGGCGTCGCTGATCGGGATCACGCCGAACATCGTCCGGGCGTTGATCTGGTTGACCGTCAGCGCGATGAGGTGCTCGGCCGCCTCGGTCGGGTCGGTGATCGCGAGGCGGCCCTGCCCGGCCAGCCGGGCCAGAAAGGCGCGAATGTGGCCATGCATGGTGGACGCGGGCTGCTGCGTCCTTACCAGCGCGGGAAAGAACGGGGCCTCGGCCATGATCAGCCGGACCACGGCGATTCGGTCCGGCGCGGTGGTCATGGTGCGCGCGACCTCTAGAGCGCACGCGGTGAGGCTCTGCTGCACGTCAGTGACGTCGGTGAGGTGCTTCTCCGCGATCCCGCGGAACGTCGCCATCATCGAGTCGTAGGTGTCCTGGAGCACCGAGCGGAACAGGTTCTCCTTGTCGCCGTACCGGTTGTAGATCGTGCGCTTCGACACCCCGGCCTCGGCCGCGATCGCGTCGACGCTGGTGCGCTCGTAGCCGTCGCGCAGGAACAGCCGCAGCGCGGCCTGCGCGATCGCCTCCCCCTTCGGCCCCGCCGCGCCGACCGCCCGGCCCGCTAGCACGCCCGTCACCGCAGCACCTCGCCCTCTCCGCGTCGCCCAGCGCCCGTTTTTACACTGACCAGTTTACATGCATACACTGCACGGTGTAGTTTACTTCCATGAACGCGGCATCCCCCGCTGGCCAGGCCTCCTCGGTGAATCCGGTGCGCGAGCGCCTGGATCCGTCCGTGATCAAGTTGATCGTCGTGTTGCTCCTCGGCGCGATCCCGTCTCTGCTTGACACCTCGATCGTCAACGTGGCCATCGCTGCGATCGGCCGCGACCTGCACACCAGCGTCTCCACGATTCAGTGGGTGATCACCGGCTACCTGCTCTCGTTCGCCATGGTCATCCCGCTGAGCGGCTGGGCGCTGGCCCGGTTCGGCGGGCGGGCGGTGTGGACGTTCTCGCTGGCCCTGTTCATGGTTGGGTCGATCGCGTGCGGCGCCGCCTGGAACATCGGCAGCCTGATCGCGTTCCGGGTGGTCCAGGGCGTCGGCGGCGGGATGATGACGCCGCTGATCACTACCCTGCTCGTGCAGGCCGTCGGCACCAGCAAGATCGGGCGGCTGATGTCCGCGATCAGCCTCCCGATCGTCGTCGTCCCGATCTTCGGGCCGGTGATCGCCGGGCTGATCATCAGCAACATCAGCTGGCGCTGGATCTTCTACGTGAACGTGCCGATTTGCCTGGTCGGGCTCGTGCTCGCCTGGCGGGAACTGCCGGCTGGGCGGCCGCAAGGCGCCGCGTCACGCATCGACATGGTCGGGCTCGTGCTGTTGCCGCCAGCGCTCGTGGCGCTGCTGTACGGCCTGGCCGAGGTGAGCACCGACGGCGGCTTCGGCCACGCCGGGGTGATCATCCCGCTGATCGCCGGTGCCGTGCTGCTCGCCGCCTACTGCGTGCATGCGCTGCGGACGTCCGCGACGCCGATGGTCGACCTGAGGCTGTTCCGGTCGCGCACGTTCACCGGCGCGAGCGCGCTGCTGTTCCTCGCCGGACTCTCGATCTACGGCGCGATGCTGCTGCTGCCGCTGTACTTCCAGCAGGTCCGCCACGACAGCGCGCTCGTGGCCGGCCTGCTCATGGTCCCGCAGGGCATCGGCAGCATCGCCCCGCGGACGCTGGCGGGCAAGCTCACCGACAGCATCGGCCCCCGGCTCGTCGTCCTGGCCGGGATCGCGCTGGCCGCCGTCGGCACGATCCCGTTCGCGCTCGCCGGGCTGCACACGAACTACTGGCTGCTCGGCGCCGCCCTGGTCGTCCGCGGCGCCGGGCTGGGCCTCGCGACGATCGCGGTCATGGCCGGCGCGTTCCAGGGGCTGAGCCGGGAACAGGTGCCGCACGCCAGCAGCGCGACGCGGATCCTGCAGTTCGTCGGCGGCTCGTTCGGCGCCGCGATACTGGTGGCCGTCATCCTCGACCGCTACGCCGTCACCCACGCGGCCGCGGGTGCCGCGGGCCTGGCCACCGCGTTTGCCGACACGTTCTGGTGGTGCACCGGCTTCACGGCCCTGGCCGTGATCCCGGCCCTGCTGCTGGCCGGCTGGCTGACGCCGAAGACCGACGCCGCCCGGTGAGGGGCACCACCCCCCCTTGTGGCTGACCCCTTGTGGCTGACCCCATGTGGCCGACCCCATGAAGCCGACATCATCTGGCCGACACCATGTGGTCGGCCACAAGGGGATTTGCTCAGGTTGGACAAGGTGAGGGGCTGGTCCTTTGTGTTCGGCCACAAGAGCGAGCAAGCGTGGCGATGTAGGCTTACGACGTATGGCGGACACGTGGCCGGATACCCGCCAGACGGTGGTCATAGACCACCGCGCGGTGCAGCACGAGAACGCCCTGCTGCGTGAGCTGGTCACGGTCTACCAGCACCTCACCGGGCTGACGCTGCAGGACGCCGACGTGTCCACCGTGGCCCGGCTGCTGGCCGAGCGGACCACGTCGACCGTGGCCGTGGTGAGCCGCGGGCTCGACGTCCTCGCGGCTGCATCGGCCGACGCCGGCGAAGACGTGGCCGGTGACGTCCGCGCGTACCTGGCCAGCCCCCGGCTGGCGGCCGTGCTTAGCAACGCCGCGCAGACCCGCAGGTCGCTGCGGCTGCCGGACGTCGGGGACGCCGCCAAGGCAATGGCGGGGGGTATGCAGCCGCCTGGGTCCGCCGCGGGCGGGGTCATCGTCGCGCCGATCCTGGTCGGGGAGGACGTCCCCGCGTACCTGATGACGTTCGGCAGCGACCGGCAGGGCGACGACATGAGCCTGCTCGTCACCGAGCACGCCGCGACGATCTGCGGCGTGATCCTCGGCCGGGAACGGGTCGTGGCCGCGGCGGCCCGGCAGGTCAGGGACGACTTGTTCGAGGGGCTGCTGATCGGCGGCGGGCGCGATAACGGCGAGGTGGCGCGCTGGGCCAGGCACCTCGGCTACGACTCCACCCGCGAGCACCGGATCCTGGCGGTCACGTTCGAGGCCGCCGGCCCGGCCCGGCCCGCCGGGGCGGCCACGGCGCTCCGGAACCGGGTTGCCGCCGCGATCGACCACTTCTTCACGAACCAGGCGCCGGGCGCGATCACCTCGATCCGCGACGACGAGGTGGTGGTCGTGGTTCCCGAGCCGGCCGACCAGAATCCCAGTGCCGAGGCGGGCCGGCTGGCCGCTGGCTGCCGGGCCCGGATGCGGGATACGTTCCCGGAGGCGGTGGTCACAATCGGCATCGGCGGCAGCTGCCGCGATCCGGCCGACATCGCCCGCTCCTACGGCCAGGCACGGCGGACGATCGACGCGGTCCAGCGCCTGGGCCGTCAGGGCCAGGTGGTGGCGTTCGAGGACCTCGGCGTGCACCGGCTGCTGCTGCAGGTCCCCGACCTGGCCGAGCTGAGGTCGTTCGCGGCCGAGATCCTGGGCAGGCTCGGCGCGCAGGAACACCAGCGCGGCGCCGAACTGCTGACGACGCTAGCCTGCTACTTCCGGGAGAACAGCAGCCCGCAGCGGACCGCGCGCAGCCTGCACGTGCACCCGAACACGGTCGCCTACCGGATCCGGCGGATTCAGGAGATCACCGGCCTCCAGCTCGACAACTACCGCGACCGGCTGATGGCGCAGGTCGCGCTCGAGATCATCAACGCGCTAGGGGGCATGCCGTGACCGACCTGGAGACCGCGCTCGGACGGCAGGTGCTGATCTGCGACGGGGCGATGGGCACGATGCTGCACGCGGCCGGCAACTCGCTGGACCGCGCGCTGCCCGAGCTCAACCTGTCCAACGCCGCGCTGGTCAGCACGATCCACGAGAGCTACCTCAGCGCGGGCGCCGACGTGATCCTCACGAACACGTTCGGTGCCAACCGGCTCCGGCTGGCCGACCAGGGCTTCGGCGATCTGGTACGCGACATCAACGTGGCCGGTGCGCAGATCGCCGCGCAGGCCACGGAGGCAAACGGGCGGCAGGTGTTCGTGGCCGGCTCGGTCTCCCCCGCGGTAACCGCCGGCCAGCGGCGCCGGGTCGCGCAGGCCGAACGGACCGCGGCAATCCGGGAGCAGATCGAGGCGCTGGCCGAGGGCGGGGTGGACGCGCTGATCCTGGAGACGTTCGGCTACCTCGACGAGCTAGCCGAGGCCGTGCGCGTGGCGGCGGAGACCGCCGACCTGCCGGTCATCGCGCTGGCCACGTTCGCCGAGGACGGCAGGACGCTCGGCGGCGAGACCCCGCGCGAGGTGGCCACCGTACTGAGCGACCTGCCGATCGTGATGCTCGGCACCAACTGCACCCTCGGCCCGCAGGGGGTGCTCTCGGTCGTGCAGGCGCTGGTGCCGCATACCGACCTTCCGGTGGGCGCACAGCCGAACGCGGGTCTGCCCCGCCGGGTGGCCGGGCACCGGTTCGAGTACAACACCGACGGCCCGTACTTCGCCCGCTACGCGCGCCGGCTGGTCGAGGCCGGAGCCTCGCTGGTGGGTGGCTGCTGCGGCACCACGCCTGCCCAGATCCAGGCGGCCGCCACCGAGATCACCGGCATGCCCCTGGTCCGCCGCCGGCGAGCGTCGGCCGGGCCGAGGATCCCGGTGCCCGCAGCCGCTCCAGAGCGGGACGGCAGCCTGAGCGACCGCCTGGCCGCGGGCGAGTTCGTGGTGGCGGCCGGGATCGCGCCGCCGGTCGGCGGCGCGGCGGACGAGGCAGCAGACCAGGCGGCCATGCTGCACGAGCGAGGCGTCGACACGTTCTTCGTCGCACCCAGGCGGAGTCCCCGGGCCCAGCTCAGCTCCATCGACCTGGCGTTCCAGCTAGAGCAGCGTGCGGACGTCGAGACGATCGCCACGGTCACCACCTGGGACAAGACGATCATGGCGCTGCAGGCCGACCTGCTCGGCGCGAACGCGCTCGGGATCCGCAACGTCGTCTGCGAGACCGGGAACCCGCCGCTGCTCGGCGACTACCCCAACGTGGACGGCGTCTGGGACGTCGACTCGGTCGGGCTCGTCGAGCTCGTGGCCGGCCTGAACAAGGGCATCGACTGCAACGGGCTGCCGCTCGCGACGAGGACCTCGTTCTACGCCGGGGCCAGGTTCAACCCGAGCGCGGCCGCGCTCGAGTCCGAGATCGCCCGGACCGCCAGCAAGATCCAGGCCGGTGCGCGGTTCCTGATCAGCCGGCCTGTCTACGAGCTCACCCAGCTGCGCTTCATGCTGTCCGAGCTGGCCGACGACAGCGTCCCGGTGCTGCTGTCGATCGTGCCGCTGCGCAGCTTCGAGGAGGCCGACTACCTGTCGCATGAGGTGCTGGACATAAGCATCCCGGCGCAGACGCTCAGGGCGATGGAGCTGGCAGGCTCACACGCCGCCGAGACCGGCATGGAGCTGGCCGCCGACCTCTTCGCCGAGGCCAGGCCGCTGGTCCACGGCGTGGTGCTGACGTTCCCCGGCTGGGACCCGGCGAGCGTGGACCACCTGCTCGGGAGCCGCGCATGAGCCAGTTCCGGGCGTCTCTGGAGCGCGGCGACTTCACGGTGACGGCGGAGATCGGGCCGCCGCGCGGCGCCGGCACCGGCGCGATCACCCGCAAGGTCGCTGCGCTGCGCGACTGGGTCACGGCGGTCAACATCACCGACAACCAGGGCGCAGCGGTCCGGCTGGCGAGCTGGGCCGGGAGCCTGGCGGCGATGGCCGCGGGGATCGAGCCGATCATGCAGGTCACGTGCAGGGACCGGAACCGCATCGCGCTCCAGTCCGACCTGCTCGGCGCGGCGGCCATGGGGATACCGAACATCCTGGTGATGACCGGCGACCACCCCAAGGTCGGCGACCACGCCAGCGCCAAGCCCGTGTTCGACCTGGACAGCATCCAGCTGCTCGGGGCCGCGCGGACCATGCGCGACGAGGGGAGGCTGATGTCCGGCCGGGAGCTCAAGCCGCCGCCGAGCTGGTTCCTCGGCTCCGTGGAGAACCCGGGCGCCGCGCCGGAGGGCTCCGGCGCCGCCCGCCTGGGCAAGAAAGTCGCCGCGGGCGCGCAGTTCGTCCAGACCCAGTACGTGTTCGACGCCCGGCCGTTTGGCGAGTGGATGTCGCAGGTCCGCGACCTGGGACTGCACGAGCGCTGCTACATCCTGGCAGGCGTCGGGCCGATCTCGTCGCTGCGCGCGCTCAGTCACCTCGAGGAGCGCGTGCCGGGTGTTCAGGTGCCCGCCGAGCTCAGCCGCCGGCTGCGCGGAGTACCCGAGGACCGTCTCGCCGACGAGGCGATGACCGCGTGCGCCGAGACGATCAGCGACCTCAGGCAGATCCCCGGCGTCGCCGGAGTGCACGTCATGGCCGTAGCCAACGAGCACCGCATCTCGCCCATCCTGCAACTCGCCGGTGTGGGGCCGCTGGGTAGGGCGGCCAATCATGCGGGTTGACGTGCGGCCGGTGGGCCGGCTCCGCGGCAAGGAGCCGCTCGACGTGACCGCGGCTCTCCGGCCGGTCATCGAGGCGCTCTGCGCCAGCGAGGCCGACCTGTCCCGGGTCAGCGTGGTGTGCGACTGGATCCAGTACCGCGCCAGCTTCCGCGAGGTCGCCGACTGCCGCCCGGTGCTCGCGCCGTGGCACGGTGGCCCCGTGCCGGACGGCGACGCCGTGGATCCGGTCGCGCACCGCGAACCCCCGGCGGAGGCCGCCCTGGAGATGGCGATCGACCTGCGCCGCTGCGGCGACTCCGACCTGCGGGCGGTGGTCGCCGCGCTGCTCCGGGAGCACGCGGATCCGGCGAGCTCCACCCGGGTGCCGCTCGAGCCCTGGGCGGCCGGCAGGCAGAGCTGCATCTGGCGGTTCAACTCGCTGTACTGGCAGGCCCTGTCCCTGTGGGAGCAGGCGACCGGCCGCGACTACGAGCAGGCCCTGCCGGGCGGCGAAAGCGACGCCCGCAACACCACGGCCGTGCGCGAGCTGATCCTCGAACTGTTCAAGACCTGGGACGACCTGGATTCCAGGAACGCGCTGCCTGCCGAGCTCTACGTCGCCGAGCTCGGGGTCGGCAACGGCAACCAGGCGCGGACCTGGCTGGACGAGTTCGTCGAACTGTCCCAAGCGCACCGCCGCGACTACTACCGCCGCCTGCAATACATCATGGGCGACTACTCGCCGCACGTGCTCGGCCGGGCGATGAAGGCCGTCGCCCACCACGGCGATCACGTCAGCGCGCTGGTCGTCGACGCCACCCGCCCGGCGGTCAGCCTCGGCTTCCTGCGCGGCAAGGCCTTCCTCGTCTACATCTCCAACGTCTACGACAACCTGCCGAGCGACGAGGTGGCCCGCCTCGGCGGCCGTACCTACCAGGTCGAGACCCGTGCCTACCTGCCGGGCGACGATGCGGAGCGGATCGCGCGGACGTGCTCGGCTACGGCCGAGCGGCTTCCCGAGCTGACCGACAAGCTGCTCCGGCTGGGCCCCGAGCTGCTCTGCGAGGCGCTGCCGCAGCACTTCAGCGACCCCGGTCAGGCAGTGACGTTCTGGCGCGACGTGTGGGCCGCGCTGCGGCTCGCCGAACGCTACCGGCCGCTGGAAGGGCTCGACCTGTACCAGGTCAGCCCCGAAATAACCGGTGAGCTGCTCCGCTCGCAGCTGGAGTCACACGGCGACATCCGGGTGCACGTCAACAACGGGGCGCTCAGCAGCTTCGCGCAGACGCTGCCGCTGCTGCACCCGTTCGGCCGGCTGCAGTGCCATGACCTGTTCCTCGACGACGTCCGCCGCTACCACTCCGGGTTCTTCGGGCCGGGCAAGTACGACGGGTCGGTAGTGAACTGGGTCAACGGCCCGCTGCTGCAGCACATCGGCGGCCGGGCCGGCTTCGACGTCCGCATCTCGCCGTTCGCGGCCCGGCCGTCATCGAACGTCAAGACGCTGACGGCGGGAGTACGCGATTGACCAACGGGAACGCGATCCTGCTGCCGACCACCGTGATCGGCTCGTACTCCGTTCCCGAGTGGCTCGGCCAGCTGAAGAACGACTGCTACCGGCACCGGATCAGCCGGAGGTACCTGGACGAGATCCACGAGATGGCGATCAAGGCAGCGGTCAATGACCAAGAGCGGGCAGGCATCGACATCGTCTCCGACGGGGAGCTGCGCCGCGACAACGACGTCGACTACCTGCTCGCGCGGATCCCCGGCGTGCAGATCGCGCGGCCGGACAAGGCCGACTACTTCGACTACTACGACGCCAGCATCAGCCACCCGCTGCCCGCGCCGGGCCGCGCGAACCTCGGCCTGGCCGAGGACTTCCGGTTCGTCAGGCAGCTCACCGACCGGCCGGTGAAGCTGTCCATCACCGGGCCGTACTCGCTGGCCCACCGGATCCGCGACACGTCGGGCGGCGCGTACGCCGACCACGCCGGCCTGGTGCGTGCGCTCGCCCTGGTGCTCGCCGCCGAGGCAGCGGAACTCGCCAGGTCCGGAGCACGCATGCTTCAGATCGACGAACCGTTCCTGGCGGGCTATCCCGAGGACGTCGCGCTGGCCGTGGAGGCGGTCAACACGGTGACCGGGGGCGCCGACGTCAGCTGGACGCTGCACGTCTGCTACGGCAACAGGTACGCGCGGCCGCTGTGGGAGGGGCACTACGACTTCCTGTTCCCCACGGTCAAGGAGGCCAGAGTGGGCCAGCTCGCGCTGGAGTTCGCCCGGACCGGGGACGAGGACCTCAGCCTGCTCGAACAGCACCACTGGGATCGCGGCCTGGGGCTCGGCGTGATCGACGTGAAGACCGAGCAGGTGGAGTCGCCCGACCTGGTCGCGACCAGGATCCGGCGGGCACTGCGGTTCGTGCCCGCGGAGCGGCTGGTGATCAATCCCGATTGCGGCCTGCGGCACCTGCTGCCAGACATAGCGCGTGCGAAACTTGCGGCTATGGTGGCAGGCGCGGCCATTGTGCGCGCCGAGCTCGCCGCCGCGGGCAACGCGGCCGACGGCGCCACGCAGGATGCTGCTACCCAGGCCACCGGCCCTGGCACCACCGCCCGATCAGCTGTCCCGAGCAAAGGGTAATCACGTGACACACGAACAGGACGGATACCACTTCACCTCCGAGTCGGTGACCGAAGGACATCCGGACAAGGTCGCCGACCAGATCTCCGATGCCATCCTGGACGCGGCGCTGGCCGAATACCCGGCCTCGCGGGTCGCGGTGGAGACGCTGCTGACCACGGGGCTGGTCGTCATCGCCGGCGAGATCACCACCGACGCCCGCATCGACTACGCCGACATCGCCCGCGCCACGATCTGCGGGATCGGCTACGACTCCGGCGATCTCGGCTACGACGGCAACGCCGTGGGCATCATGACGGCGCTGGACCGGCAGTCCCCGGACATCGCCCAGGGCGTCGACCACTCGCACGAGAAGCGCGGCAAGGGCGCCAGCGACGACTACGACGAGGTCGGCGCCGGCGACCAGGGGATGATGTTCGGCTACGCCACCAACGAGACGCCGGAGCTGATGCCCGCGCCGATCGCGCTCGCGCACCGGCTCGCCCGGCGCCTGGCCGAGGCGCGGAAGTCCGGCGTCCTGCCTTACCTCCGACCGGACGGCAAGACGCAGGTGACCGTGCGCTACGACGGCGACGGCAGGCCGGTCAGCATCGACAAGGTGCTGATCTCGACCCAGCACGCCGAGGGCGCCGAGGACAAGCTTCCCGACGCCCTGTGGACCGAGGTGGTCACGGCCGTACTGCCCGGGGAGCTATACGACCCCGTGGAACTGCGGGAAAACTTCTACGTGAACCCGACCGGGAGGTTCGTGGTGGGCGGCCCGGTCGGCGACACCGGCCTGACCGGCCGGAAGATCATCGTGGACACCTACGGCGGAGCGGCTCGGCACGGCGGCGGCGCGCTGTCCGGCAAGGACCCGTCCAAGGTGGACAGGTCCGCCACCTACGCCGCGCGGCACGTCGCAAAGAACGTCGTGGCCGCGGGCCTGGCGGACCGCGCCGAGCTCCAGGTCGCCTACGCGATCGGGATGGCCCGGCCGCTGTCGCTGCACATCGACACGTTCGGCACCGAGAAGATCCCGCGGTCGCAGATCCTCGACCTGGTGCGGCAGAACTTCGACCTCCGCCCGGCCGCGCTGCGCGACAACCTGAACCTGCTCCGCCCGATCTACCAGGCCACCGCCGCCTACGGCCACTTCGGCCGGGACGAGCCCGAGTTCACCTGGGAGCGCACCGACGTGGCCGGCCGGCTGCGCGAGCAGGCCGGCCTCGCCGCCGGCATCACGGCATCAGCCGGCACGTGATTCCCGGCGACCGACCGCGCAAAGGTTGACACCGTGCCAAGCAGCCTCACGGAACCCCGGGTGGAGGCGGTACTCAGCCAGCTTTTCGCACAGGCTGACCGCGACCACGAGGCAGCGTCGTCGCTGCCTGAGGATCGGGCGACCCGCACAGCCCGGCAGCAGCTGACGGCGCGCGAACGCGCCGACACGCTCCAGGACATCTACATGCCGGTCTCACCCAACGTCGGCAGGCTCCTGTATGCGCTGGTCCGCGGGTGCAGGCCGGAGACGGTGGTGGAGTTCGGCACCTCGTTCGGCATCTCGACCATTCACCTGGCTGCCGCGGTCACCGACAACGGCTCCGGACGTGTGGTCACCACCGAGCTGAGCGGCCGCAAGGCCGCAGCCGCCAGGCAGAACCTGGAACGGGCCGGGCTGGCCGGGGTGCTGACCATCCTGCAAGGCGACGCGCTGGAGACGCTGGCCAGCGTGACCGGACAAGTCGGGCTCGTGTTGCTGGACGGCTGGAAGGAGCTGTACCTGCCGGTGCTGCGGCTGCTGCAGCCCAGGCTCACACCGGGCGCCCTGGTCATTGCCGACGACACCAGCTACGAGAGCGCGGCCGGCTACCTGGCCCACGTCCGGGACCCCGGCAACGGGTTCGTGAGCGTGGACTTCCCGGTCGACGACGGCATCGAGATCAGCTGCTGGGCCAGCATGCCAGAATCCAAGGATGCCTGACCCTTTTGATCTGGTCGTGCGCGGCGCGACCGTGATGAGTCCGGGCCGCCAGGAGGCGGCCGATATCGGCGTGCGAGACGGGCGCATCGCCCAGGTCGGCGGCGGCATGACCGGACGGGAGGAGATCGCCGCGGACGGCCTGCTCGCGCTGCCCGGCGGCGTCGACGCCCACGTGCACCTGATGTACCAGGGGCTGTTGGCGCAGCTCCGCGAGGCCGGGGAGTTCGACGCGGACGAGCCGGGCTGGGTGGACGACTTCTGGACTGGCTCGCTGGCCGCGATCGGCGGGGGCATCACCACGATCGGGAACATGACGTTCTCGATGCCCGGTGAGACCCCGCGGGACGCCATCGCACGGGAGATGGCCGCCGCCGCGCCCGAGGCAGCGGTCGACTGGTTCCTGCACCCGGTGCTGACCGACCTCGCCGCCGCGGCCGACGGGGAGATCGCGGCGCTGGCCGCTGACGGGCACGCGAGCGTCAAGATCTTCCTGACTGTGCCCCAGATCGCGGCCGACGAGCCCGGCCTGCGCGCGGCCCTCGGCGCGGCCCGGGATGCCGGATCGCTGACGCTGGTGCACTGCGAGGCGGCGGGGCTGCTGGAACAGTGCGGCGAGCATCTGATCGAGCACGGCCGCGGCGCGTTGCAGAACTTCCCCGAAGCCCGGCCGATTACCGCCGAGGTGGAAGCGGTCGACCAGACGGTCGCCTTGTCCAAGGCCACCGGGGCGCCGGTCTACATCGTGCACCTGTCGTCGGCTGCCGCGCTGGACCGGGCCCGGACGGCCCGTTCCGGCGGCATTGGCGTCCATGTGGAGACGCGGCCGCTGTACCTGCATCTGACCAGGGAGCGCTTCGCCCAGCCGGACGCCGGGAAGTACGTTGGCGCCCCGCCACTGCGGGAGCAGGCGGACCGGGACGCGCTGTGGGCCGGGCTCGCGGCCGGGGACGTCGACACGGTCTGCAGCGATCACGCGCCGTGGCTGCTGGCGGACAAGCTCGACCCGTCGCTGAACGTGGTGACGGCCCGGCAGGGAGTCGCCGACCTGGAGACGCTGATGCCCATGCTGTTCTCCGAAGGCGTCGTCACCGGGCGGATCTCGCTGGACCAGTTCGTGGAGCTGACCTCAGCGAACGCGGCCCGGCTGTTCGGCCTCTACCCGCGCAAGGGCGTCATAGCGGTCGGCTCCGACGCCGACCTGGCACTCTGGGATCCGCAAGAGCGCCGCACCGTCGACGGCGCCCGCATGCGCTCACGCGCCGACTACTCGGTCTACGACGGCTGGGACGTCCAGGGCTGGCCCAGGATCGTCGTCCAGCGCGGCCAGGTGCTGCTGGCCGACGGCGAGATCATCGCCCGCCCCGGCCAGGGCCAGTGGCTCCGCCGCGACCCGGCAGAGCGATGAATCTGGAGGTGGCGGCCCGTCTAGACCTCGCAGGCCGCGCGACGAAAGGAATGACATGTCTGCCGGCTGACGCCGGAGCGGATCAAGCCGCTCGACGCGGTGCTGACCAGCCATGTGACACGGGGCAGCCTGCCCGGGCTTGTCGCGCTGGTGGCCAGCGGCGATGACGTGCACGTGGCAGCGCTGGGGCACAAGGCCTTCGGTGACGAGGAGCCCATCGGGAGCGATGCCATCTTCCGCATCGCATCGATGACGAAGCCGATCGCGGGCGTGGCGGCGATGCTGCTGATCGAGGACGGGGCGATGGCTCTCGGCGACCCGATCGGGCAGTGGCTGCCCGACCTGTCCGAGCCGCGCGTTCTGCGAACCCTGGAGTCCGGCCTCGACGACACGGTGCCCGCGGAACGGCCGATCACGGTCGAGGACGTGCTGTCGTTCCATATGGGCTTCGGGTCGATCATGTCGCTCGGCCCTTACCCCATCTGGCAAGCCGAGAGCGACCTGGGCCTCAAGACGCTCGGTCCGCCCTGACCGCCGCCCGACCTGACGCCGGACGAGTGGATCGCCCGGCTCGGCCAGCTGCCGCTGCTCGACCAGCAGGGGACACGCTGGCGCTACAACACCGGCGCCACGGTGGCCGGAGTGCTCATCGAGCGGGTCGCCGGGGCGCCGCTCGCCGATCTGATGCGCGAGCGGCTGTTCGAGCCGCTCGGCATGGCCGACACGGGATTCTGGGTTCCGCCCGACAAGATGGGCCGCTTCACCACGTTCTACGCTCCCGGCGACGAAGGGGAGCTGCACGTGCTCGACCGACCGGGTGGCTGGTGGTCGGCGCCGCCCAAGCTGCCCGACGCCGCGGCCTCCCTGGTCTCGACCGTGGATGACCTGTGGGCGTTCGCGGCGATGCTGGCCTCCGGCGGCGGCGACGTGCTCTCGGCCGAATCGGTGCGGTTGATGACGGCCGACCGCATGACGGCCCGGGACCGCGCCGAGAACCAGGTGTTCGTGGGCGACCATGGCGGCTGGGGGCTCATGATGGCGGTCCCGTCGGCGCCCGACTCGGCGGGCTCGCCCGGCTCGGCCCCGGCAGCCGACTCAGCCGCGCCGGCCGACATCCCCGGCGGGTACGGCTGGGAGGGCGGCGGCGTCACCACCTGGCGCACCGATCCCGCCGCCGGCCTCACCGGGATCCTGCTGACCCAGCGGCAGGTGATGTCGCCCGAGCCAACCGAGATCGCGATGGACTTCTGGACCGCCGCTTATGCGGCTATCGGCTCCTGAGCACGGGGCGTCACGCGGCTCCGGTGGCCCGGCCGGGTGGCGCCGGAAAGCCGCCGACGGCCTCTTCGTACGCCCGCGCCACCCGCAGGCAGGTGCCGTCGGCGAAGTGCCGCCCGACGATCATGAGGCCGACCGGCAGGCCGTCGCTGAGGCCGGCCGGCACGGACGTCGCGGGATGACCGCTCACGTCGAAAGGCGCGGTGTTGGCGACCATCTCCAGCGACCTCGCGAGGAGCTCGTCGCGGCTGGCGTCAGCGGGCGGGATCGTCGAGGCCACGATCGGCAGCGTGGGCATGACCAGCACGTCCGCGTCGGCGAGCGCCGCGTCGTACGCCGCCGTCAGGTCCAGGGCGAGGTTCCTGGCCATCGCGTAGTGCTGGCCGTCGTAGCGGTCGATCATGTAGCGGCCGACCAGCGTGGTCAGCTTCAGCGGCTCGGACATCTCGGCGGCGTGCTCCCGGCGGCCCTTCGCGTAGTGCGCGATGAGCTCGGGGTCGTACAGGCCGCCCGAGTTCATCCCATACCCGTTGCCGTCGATCATCTGGTTGGTGGCCCCGTCCGTGGCGATCACGTTCCAGACGTGCAGGCCGTCGCGGTGCCACGGAATGCTGATCTCGCTGACCACCGCCCCGGCCGCGGCCAGCGCGGCGATGGCGGCACGAACGGTCTCGTCCACGCCCGGCTGGGACAGGCCGGGGATGCCGAACCCCTCCTCAACCACCGCGATCCTCAGCCCGGCGATCCCGGCCTCGGCTTCGGCGAGGTAGTCGCTGTCCTGGGGTTCGGCCCGCTGCCGGGGGTCCAGGCCGTCATGGCCGGCCAGCACGCCGAGCATCAGCGCGGCGTCGAGCACCGTGCGGGTGATCGGGCCCAGGTGGTCGAGGGTGTTCTCGATCGGGAAGGCGCCGGTGTAGGGCACGAGACCATGCGTCGGCTTGTGCCCGACCGTGCCGCAGAACGCGCTGGGGATCCGGACCGAGCCACCCTGGTCGCCGCCGAGCGCCAGGTCCGCCTCGCCTGCCGCCACCAGGGCGGCGCTGCCGCTCGATGACCCGCCCGCTGACTTTGCCGGGTTCCATGGGTTGCGGACCGGCCCGGTCTTCGACGTGTGGCTGCCGCCCGAGAAGCACAGGTCCTCGCAGACCGACTTGCCGGTGATCGTGGCCCCGGCGTCCAGCAGCCGGGTGACGACCGTCGCGTCCCGGCGCGGGACGAACCCCTGAACGGTCGCCGAGCCGTTCATCATCGGCAGCCCGGCAACCTCGATGTTGTCCTTGATCGCGACCCGCCGCCCGGCCAGCGGGCCCTCGCCCGTCGTCGTGATGTCGGTCGTCACATACCAGGCGCCGAGTTCGTTCCCGGCCGCTCCCGGCCACCGGTACTGCCGCGACGGCGGCTCGGGAAGGCGCTCCTGATGCAGCCGTTCGACCACTTCGTAGGACTCCAGCGCGCCGCCGATGAAGCCGCGCATCGACTCGATGTCCCCGGCGTCAAGGCCGAACCGGTACCGTGCGGCGAGCTCGGCAAGTTCGTCACTTGTCGGGGGCGTGATGGCCATCGCGATCCTCCTGCCTGCGGAAAGGCGTCCGGAGGCAGCATACATGCCTTAATTACCGCAGAACATGCCAGAGGCCAATAATATGGGTTTAGAAATTTATATATTTTTAGTTGATATGAGTTTTATTTTGAGTTTGGTGAGTGGTTATGGGAGCGGGGAGTTCGAGTAGTGGCTTACGGGCAGGGTTGACGGGTGGTGTTGAGCAGTGTGCGGGTTAGTGATGGCAGCGGCTATGAGCGGATCGCAGCGGGTGCTGGACGTACGATGCGGCGGCTGAAGGAATGGGCGCAAGCGGGGACCGGCGAGCGGGTGCATGAGCTGGGCTGCGCGCTATGACCAGATGATCGGCCTGGAGCTGGGTGATATCGCGGTGGACGGCTGCATCACCAAGGCGCATGCGGCGGGGAGTGCGCGGGCGTCCCGGTGGACGGCGCAAGGGCGGCCTGAAGCGGTCCGTGGCCACCGAGGACACGGCATCCCGCTGGGCATCACCTGCGCGGGCGCTAACCGTCATGACTCCCGCGCTGGGACCCACGCTGGAAGGCCACCTCACGGCAGCTGGGCAATGTGCTGCCCGGTCAGCGGGCCTGTAACCTGGACGACAGAAACGACAGCAGAAGTCACCCGCCAGACACTCGGCGAGCAAGGCTACGCAAGAGAGATCGCGCACAAGGGCACTCCCGCGCCGATCCAGGCCGGGCGCCGCAGCCAATAAAGCGGACCAATTACTGGATGAACGGCTACGGCAAGCTCCGCGGATGACCGACGCGACGCGCAATGTCAGCTTCTACTCTATGGCTGCGGTTGTACGTGGTGTATAGGGGTAGTAGTGGGAAGGAGAAAGGTAAGTTAGTATTGGGGGCTTAAATGCGGCCGCACCGATTCACGTCGCGCAGCGCGCCTTTCGCAAACCGCCCTCCGCCATTGCCGCGTCTGCGCTCAATTCAATTCGGTGAGAAACAACCTCAGCGGCGGAAAGGGCCGGGTCGGCAGCACAAGTGGTGGCCCGGACCCGGAGGTGGGGGGGACGCCGCCGGGCCCGGGGCTTGCGTGCAGCCCGGGGATGGCGCCGCCCATGACGTCCCCGCTCGCTGCAGAAGAGCACCTGTCCCAGTATCGCGCGGATGAGGTCGTTTGGCACCTGGCCGCGCTCACCCACTCCGATTGTCGGCCTGAACGTTACGCTTCCCGCCTGGTCGAGCCAACGCCGGACTTTGGCGAGAGCCCGAGCAGTGCCGCGGCATTGTCCTTGAGGATCTTCGGCCGGACGTGCGGCTTGATCGGCAGCGCGTCGAAATCGGCGAGCCAGCGATCCGGGGTGATCAGCGGGTAATCGGAGCCGAACAGGACCTTGTCCTGCAGCAGCGTGTTCGCGTACTGGATGAGCTGCGGCGGGAAGTACTTCGGCGACCAGCCGGACATGTCGATATAGACCAGTGGCTTGTGGGTGGCCACCGCGAGGGCCTCGTCCTGCCACGGGAACGACGGATGGGCGAGCACGATCGGAAGGCCGGGAAAGTCCGCGGCCACGTCGTCGACAAACAGCGGATTGGAGTACTTCAGCCGGATCCCGCCACCGCCGGGCGCGCCCTGGCCGATGCCGCTCTGCCCGGTGTGAAATACCGCCGGCACGCCGAATTCCTCGATCGCCTCATAGAGCGGGTAGGCAATCCGGTCGTTGGGATAGAACGCCTGCACGTTCGGGTGAAACTTGAAGCCGCGCACGCCGTGCTCGGTGACCAGCCTGCGCACCTGGCGAACCCCGGCCTTGCCCCTGGCCGGATCGATGCTCGCGAACGGGATCATGACGTCCGGGTTGGCGGCGGCCGCCTCGGCCACCTCTTCGTTCGGCACCCCGGGGACTCCGGTCGCCGCCTCGGCGTCGACCGAGAACACCACGCACGCCATCCGGCGCTCCCGGTAGTAAGCCGCGATCTCGGGCAGCGTCGGGGGGCGACTGTCCGCCTTGAACAGCGCGCGAGAGGCCTGGAACAGCTCCTCGCTCAGCGTGTCCCGGCCAGCCGCCGAGACCTCGGCGTGCGTGTGCACGTCGATCGCCACGAGATCGTCAACGTTCACCGTCCACCCCTTCTTTTGGATCAATGATGGCCCAGACAACCTTGCCGGGATCCGCGGTGGAGTAGCCCCAGTCGGTGCTCAGCGCCGCCACGATCATCAAGCCGCGGCCGCTGTCCGCGTCCGCACCGGCGTTCTGGCTACGGGCGCTGCGGGCTTGCGTCCCACACGCCGTTCTGATTCGCTTGCCGGTCTCAGTTCGGATGGTTCCCCGGCGGACTTAGGATTGCCACCGGGAGCGCACTGCGGTCTGGAGTTGTCCGATCGTCCGGCCGCCCTGTCTGTGGCCGAACACTAGTGTCGGCTGCTGTACCAAGGGAGCGTGCGTGAATGCGTAATGTCGACGGAACCGCTTCCCCGTTAGCCTTCTTCGGCGCGGAACTGCGGCGCATCCGAAACGAAGCCTGCCTGAGCCAGGAACAGCTTGGCCAGCGGATCGGCTACTCGGGAACGCTGATCGGCAAGGTGGAGACCGGTGAGCGCGGACCATCCGAGGACCTGGCCGGGCGCTGCGACGAGGCGCTCGACACAAAGGGCCTGCTCCCACCGAACTCTGGGTAATCGTTGACGAGGCCGTTCTTCGCCGGGTGTATTGGCGCTGCCAAGATCATGTATGACCAGCTCAGCCATTTGGCGGCCCAGGCCAGGCGCCCCAATATCACCGTGCAGGTGGTACCCAGAGAGGTGGGAGCGCACGTAGGTCTCACCGGCGCCTTTGCCATTGCGTCTGGGAATGGCACCGATACGGTATACATGGAGTCACCGGACGAAGGCCAGACCACCGAGGCGGCGAGGTTGCGCGCAACCTCCCGGGCATCGTCGCGGTCCGCGACAGCAAGGACCGCGAAGGACCCGCCTTGGTCTTGACCCCGGATGAATGGCGCGCGTTCCTTGATGGCGTCCGCGCCGCCGAGTTCGACCTGCGCTGATCCCCCCGGCCTCAAGAACGCATACCGGCCTTAGCTTGGGACTTCGGCCGCAGTCAGGCGACGTTGAGCCGTTCCAGAGGCTGGCCGGTGATTGCGGCGATGATCTCGAAGTCCTTGTCGAGGTGCAGGATGGTCAGCCCGGCGAGTTCGGCATTGGCGGCGATGATCAGATCCGGAATTGACGGCGCCCGGTGCTGGCCGCGGTCGGCCAGCAGGGTGAGGAGCTCGACGGCGCGCTCCTCGATCGCCGGTGTCTGGTACTCCACCGGCATCGAGGCGAGCGGCGGACGCCTCAGCGCTGGGCGCAACTCTTCGCCCGAGCGGGCCGAGTAACCAACCTCCAGCCGCGTGACCGTGGCGATCCGGACAAGTCCTCGCTCGATCCGCGCCGCCCACTGCACCGCATCAGGGCTGGCTGCGAGCCGGATCAGGGCCGACTTGTCGATCAGCCAGTCCGTCACCACCACGCCCTCGATATGACGGCGGGGTGCTCCAGGTCGGCGAAAACCTCGGCGAACTGGGCCAGGTCCTGCGCGGTCACCGTCGAGCCGGCGGAGATGGCGTCCTGTGCCAGCCGACGCCGGACATACTCGCTGCGCGACAGGCCCAGGCTGCTCGCGCGGGCGTCGATCGCGGCGACCACCTCGTCCGGCACGTCACGGATCAGCAGGTCAGTCATGGCACCTCCAATGATATCCCATGATAGCGCGCCACGTGCGGAGCCGGCCGCGCGGTGGCTTGCCCGCGCGGCCGGCTTCCGGCTCGGTGTGTCAGGATCTTGTGCCGTCCTGGTGCGCGGCGTGCGCCAAGAGGGGGACGAGGATCTGGGCGTTTGGGCTGCCCCAGCCGGTGACCGGGTCCCAGCCGGGTCCGGCCTGGTAGCCGGTGAAGAGGCCGGTTGGCCAGAACACCGAGTTGTCGCCGGTGATCACGTCGTGGAAGGCGCGGTGGTAGGCGGGGCTACGGGCGATGGCGTAGATGGCCGGGTTGACGAAGCCGAGGTGCTGGCCGGTGTCTTGGTCGGCAAGGGCGATCACGGCCGCCCATAGCGGGGTGGCGGCGCTGGTGCCTTGCGCCGGGTACAGGACACCGCCGGAGAACGTCAGCGCCATGGCCGTGGACGCGTCGGCGTCGGCGGCGACATCGGGGACGCCCCGCATCTGGCCGATGCGCGGGACGCCGTCCTGGTAGGCCGGCCGGCGGAACAGGCTGCTGTAGCCGCCGGCGGAGGCTTCGGTGTCGGCGTTCCAGGCCATCTCGCCGTGGTAGGCGCCGGTGGAGATACTGGCGTCAAGGGCGGTGCCGCCGACACCCAGCACCAGCGGATCGGAGGCGGGCAGGCTGACCTGCTCAGGCGGGCCGTTGTCGCTGATAACGCCGGTGTCTCCGGAGGAGGCGACGACCGTGACACGGCGGCCGGCGGCCTGCTGCAGCGCTGCGTGCATACTGGCCACTTCGGCCCGGGTGAAGAGGTGCTCACCGTGGCTCCCGCTGATTGAGACCACTGCCGCGTTCCGGGCGATGGCAGCGTGGATTGTCCCGGTCACGGCCGCGGTGAAATTCGCCGCGCTGGCCGTGGCATCGAGCGGCACCAGAACCACGTCGAGGGTGGCATCGGGCGCTATCGCATGAACGATCTCGGTGTCCTCGACTTCCTCGGTGCCCGCCACGTAGGGCGCGCTTGCCCCGGCGAGGGTCGTCGTGACCTTGAGCTTCGCCGCGGGCAGGCCGAACTTCTTGTCGAAAGCGGCCAGGTCCTTGCGGATGTCGGTGAAATTGGGTCCCGGGGCGTTGGCGAGTTCGGGCATCACCACGGTCTCGCCGCTGCCGGTGATCCCACGGCGGAGCAGCGGCGCCACACCGTAGGCCACCTGGTACTGGCCTGGGCTGTAACACTGGATGAAGTAGCCCGGCGGCCCGCACGACAGCGCAGGAGTCACCGTAGTCATCCCGGCGCTGACGGCCGTAGTCATGCCGACGCTGGCGGCCGTTCCGGGCCGTGCCGGGCCGGCGGGCGCAGCCGACGCAGACCCCGCGGTGAGGCACGCTATGCAGGCCGCCGCGGCGGCCAGGCTCGCCGCCAGCGACAGTCGGCGCGGCTTGTGCCCGCGCCACGTTACGGCGCGCGGCGTCAGACGGATGATCGGCTTAATGGGCATGACGTACCTCATTCCTTGAGGCCTGTGGTGTTACGGGAGGGATGACCTATGAGCGCGACGGCAGGTCAGGACCGGCTGGCACCGGTGCTGCGGGTCAGTGCGGGGGCGCGCGGCAGGCGCCGCGGGTGCTGATCCGCAACCGAGCGTGGTCGCCGCCCGCCAGCGCGGCGATCAGCTCGTCGTCGTCCATCGCTTCTCTATGGCGCTCTGGCGGTAAACGGTTCGCCCCCGGCAGCAAGATCTCTTCGCCGTGCCCTAAAGACTCGTCTGGCACGTCGCGTACCCGACGAGGTCGTCGCTCAGGGAGAGGCCAAACTGAAATGCGTCAGCTGCGCGGGCCAGGTCCTCTGCGGCCCCCGATCCTGAAGGCCAGGCCGTCGTCTCTCGAGGTTCCGCTCAGGCCTTCAGGGCGCAACTCGACCCATCCAATGTGGGGAGGCAGCTCGCCACCGAGCCTGATGATCGCGGCACCGTTGGCATTCACGAACCCATGCACCGTCTTCGGGTCAGCCTTCTTGCCCTCCGTGCGGCCTGGCCAGTCAAAGAAGACCCGGACCGCGGTCTTTTCCGCCTCGATCTCCGGATCGTCACCAAACTCCAGCACCTGAATCCGAGTGATCGCTCCCGCTGGGAAAGCTGACCGAAGCTGCTCCTCGAAACCGTGAATCACTCTTAACCTCCCGTGCCAACCCGACCCACGGCCGCCAAGGGCTGATGTCTCACGAGCGTCTCACGGACCGACCGGATTGCCTTCGCGGCAGCGCGAAGAAATGTTGCTGCTTCGGCGAACCAGCTGCCGCCGCAGCGTAATAGAGGAGTGTGGACGACGATGAGCTGACCGCAGGCTCCGGGCCCGGCGACGTCGATCTCGGCCGGGTCTGGCTCGGCGTGGCTGCGCAGGTCTGGCGCCGCCGTCCCGGCCCAACCGAGCGGGCCGCCGGGCGGCTGCTGCGCTCGCCGGGGCTGGCGCGGGCGCTGGTCACCACGCCCTCGCTGCTGGCCGGGTGGCTGATCGCGACGGCGGTCGTGCTGCTGGCCGGGGTGTTCGCCACGCTGGGGACCGGGACGCCGTACGTGCCGCTGCTAGCTCCGGCGGTCGCGGCGGTCGGCATCGCGTACGCCTACGGGCCGGGCATCGACCCGGCCTGGGAGCTGTCGCAGAGCATGGCGGTCAGTGACCGGATGGTGTTGCTGGCGCGGGCCCTGGCGGTGTTCGCGGCGAACGCGGCGCTCGGGCTGGCAGCGGCCGCGGCGGGCGCTGCTGCGGTGCCGACCGCCGCCGCGGTGACCTTCGGCTGGCTGATCCCGATGACCGCGGTCTGCGCGCTCGCGCTGGCCGCCGCGACGCTCGCGCGGTCGGCGAACGTCGGCGTGACCGTGGGCGTGGCCGGCTGGGCGATCGTCGTGCTGGCCGGGCAGGCCGCCAGCGGGCGGCTCACCGCGGTCATCACCGACACCGCGCTTGTCCTTCCCTACCTGGCGTGCGGCGCGGTCTGCGCCGCGATCGCCCTGGCTGCTACCCGGATTCCGAGGGGAACGTCATGAATGTTGAGATCCGCGATCTGACCCGGCGGTTCGGCCGGGCCCGGGCGGTAGACGGGGTGAGCCTGCAGGCCGGAGCCGGAGTGTTCGGGCTGCTCGGCCCGAACGGGGCGGGCAAGACCACGCTGCTGCGGATGATGGCCACCGTGATCCCGCCCAGCTCGGGCACGCTGCGGCTGCTCGGCCGCGACCCCGGCACCTACGGCCCGCGGCGGGAGATCCGCCGCCGGGTCGGGTACCTGCCGCAGAATCTCGGCTACTACCCGGGATTCACCGTCGCCGAGTTCGTCGAGTACTTCGCGCTGCTGAAGGATGTGCCGCCGGGGAAGGTGCCGCGGGCCGTGGCGGCCGCCGTCGAGCAGGTGGGCCTAGGCGGCAGGGCCCGGTCGCGGCTGCGTACCCTGTCCGGCGGGATGCTGCGCCGGGCCGGGATCGCGCAGGCGATCGTGAACCAGCCCGAGCTGCTCCTGCTGGATGAGCCGACCGCCGGGCTGGATCCCGAGCAGCGGGTCGCGTTCCGCGCCCTGCTGCGTGACCTGGGCGAGCGGTCGACCGTAATCGTCTCCACGCACCTGGTCGAGGATGTTGGCGCCGCGTGCGGTGAGGTTGCGCTGATGGACGCAGGCAAGATCGTCTTCCGCGGTGCCCCGGATGAGCTGACCGCCCGGGGCGAGGGCAGCGGCGCGGCAGGCGACGCCCCGCTGGAGCGAGGCTACAGCGCGGTACTCGGCGCGGCCCGATCGGCCACGGCGGTGCGGTCATGACCGCCGCGACCGACGCCCCGGTGCAGCACCGGCCGCCGCGCGCGCGGAGCGCGGCTACGCTGACGGCGGCCCGGCTGCTGCGGATCGAGCTCCGCCGCAGCGCGATGCCGTGGATCCTGCCGGTGATCGCCGCGCTGTTCTGGTTCGACTCCTACCGGTTCGGCGGCGGCATGCCGCCCTTCTGGGTGCAGCGCACGTTCTGGAACATGGGGCAGGGGCGGGCCTTCATGGATTTCGCGCCGTTCGTGGCCGGCGTGGCCGCCTGGATGGGGTCGCGAGACGGCAGGCGCCGCACCGGCGACCTAGTGGCCGGCGCCGTCCGGCCGCGGTGGGCGGCCCAGCTCGCCACCTGGGCCGCGGCCGCGATCTGGGCGGTGGGCGCCTACCTGGTCTTCGTGGTCATCATGTTTGCCGTCTACGCGCGCCAGGGCCTGCAGGGCTCGCCGCCGTGGTGGTGGGTGGCGGTCGGCGCCGTGGCCGTGACTGCGTTCAGCGCCGCGGGGTTCGCGGTCGGCGCTTTCTTCCCCAGCCGGTTCGCCGCGCCGGTGGCCGCTTTCGGCGCCTTCCTGGCGGTGATCGGGTCGTCGCAGAGTGGGCTCGGCGACATCAGCGGGTGGCCGCTGATCTTGCCGAACAACGCCAACGGCAACTACCAGCCGGTCTCCGGGATCTTCTACCCCTACCTGCCGGATCTGCCGATCGCCCGGATGATGTTCCTGGCCGGGATCGCCGTGGTGGCGCTCGGCCTGCTGGGCCTGCCCGCCCGGGCCGGCGGCCCGTGGCTGCGGCGGGCGGCCGCGGTGGTCACGCTGGCCGGGGTGGCGGCGGCCGGGACCGCTTCCGTACTGGTCCGCACCGCCCGGCTCACCCCCCAGGGCATCGCCATCCCCGCGCTGCACGATGCTGCCAATGACCGACCGATCGGCTACACCCCGGTCTGCGGTCACGCCGCCGGGGTACCGGTGTGCGTGAATCCGGCTTACCGCCGCTACCTGCCGGAGATGGCAGCCGACCTGCGGCCGGTGCTCGCGGAGGTGTCCGGCCTGCCCGGCGCGCCGATCCGCGTCGCTCAGGTGGCCGGCCGGTACGTCAGCGGCATGTTCGAGGACCAGAACGGCGTGCCGGTGACGATCAGCGGCACCCCGCCGGTGCTCCGCGTGCCGCTCGACACGTTCAACACGCTGCCGAGCCCGACCCCCGGGTCCGCTATGCAGTTCGATCAGGAGCTGCCGCTGCTGTCGGTGCATGTAGTCGTCGCGGGCAGCGGCGGCGGCACGGCGACGCAGCAGGCGGTGCAGGCGGCCCTGCTGCAGCACGCCGGCATGCCGTTCGCCGTGCAACTCCAGGCGCTGACCATCTTCGGGCTGCCGAACTGGGCGGGAGCGGACCTTCAGGGACTCCTTGGCGGGTCAACGTCCGGGTCACCGGCGCAGTCCCCGGCCGGGCCGGTCTATGCCGCGGCACGGCGGTTCGCCGCGCTGCCCGCCGCCGCCCGGCACGCCTGGCTCGACGCCCACCTGGGCGCGCTGCGGTCCGGCCAGCTCACGCTGGGACAGCTGCCGTGACCGCCGCTGGGGTCCAGAGCTCGCCGCCAGGAGCTGTCTCCGCCCCGCTGGCAGCTCGGTCTACCATCGGCGCGCTGCGGCTGGTGTGGCTGTACCTGCGCAGCCGGCGCGTCCCGGCCGCCCTTGGGCTGCTCGCGGCCCTCGGCGTCGCTGCTCTGGGCGGCGTTGCGCTGGCGGTGGAACGTCGCCGGCGGGCCCGCCGCGCAGGCCCTGATCCCGCTGACGATCGAGACCGGGGCCGCCGCGGTCATCGCGGTCACCACCCATGGCCCGTTCGGCGACCCGGAACGGGCCACCGGCCGCTGGCTGCCCTGGCTGCGGCTGGCCGCCGCCGTCGCGCTCACCGCGACTGCGTTCGGCATGCTGGCGGCCGGGGCGGCCGGCGGGGCACTGCCCGGCGGCACCCTCGCCTTGCTCCGCGACCTCGCCGGGATGACCGGCACCGGCCTGCTGGCCGCCGCCGCGCTCGGCGGCGCGTTCGGGTGGACCGGCCCGATGGCCTACTGGCTGGTCACCGAGTCGGTGCTCGCCGCGCACTGGACCACGCCGTGGATCTGGCCTGCCCGGCCACCGCACGACCGCGGCGCGGCCGTCTGCGCCGCGCTGGTACTCGTCGCCGGGATCGCGGCCGTCACCCTCCTCGGCGCCCGGGACTCCGGCCGCCGC
The DNA here is from genome assembly GCA_963778075.1 of uncultured Actinomycetota bacterium. Lineage (GTDB taxonomy): Bacteria > Actinomycetota > Actinomycetes > Streptosporangiales > Streptosporangiaceae > JASHPR01. The sequence goes on from CAVZTJ010000008.1 coordinate 138,408, forward strand.
TCCGCCCCCGACTGAACACCGGGCAGACCCAGATCTGCTCGCGCTGGGGCGGCAGCGCCATAGCATGCTGCGGAGGTGACCACTGAGGTGCTGGTGCCTGTGATGGTCAGGCGGCGGGGGTGCCGCCTGAGTGCGGGCAGTTAGGCCGATGCTGTGCTGACAGGTCCAGCAGCAGGCGCAGCCCTGGCTGGGCCGGGAGATATGAGCCCTCTGAGTTTCCGGGCGTCCCATAGCTGGCCTGCTGTTGCCAGGGGGCGCCGTCGGCGGGGTCCTCACCGCCCACTGCCAGCAGGATCTCGTTGTGGCGGGACCGGAAGTAGAACTGCTCGCCGCAGGGCAGCACGCCCTCAACCTGTACGGGCGCGGCTAGGCCGGTCATCTCCACTTGCCATCCAGCTCCGCGCAGTGCAGCCAGCGCCGCGTCCCACTCCTGCTCCTGCGTAACGACCCAACTGGTCCGCCTCTCATCCTTACCGAGCCCCACCGCCTGCGACAGGCCGACAGCGGCCCAAAAGAAAAAGAACACGGCAAACGCCAGCTCTACCCACCTACTGAGGGGACCGCCGCCGACGAAGAAGATCACCAGAGCGATGGCACCGAACAGCAGCATGCCACCCGCGCCCAGATATGCTCGCCGGGCCGTCATCTCCGGCTGCCACCAAGATCGCTCAGGAAACCGCATCCCCGCTAGCTGCCCCGCAAGGACCATGCAACACCGGGCAAGGGCTACAGGACAGCGGATCAGCCAGGTCTAGCCCTTGGGCGGGTAGTCGATCTGGACGGTCAGGCCGCCCGGGTCCACCGTCAGGTCGTTGATGAAGGCAGGCGGGCCGTTGCCGACCGCGGTCATGGTCACCGTGACGGTCTCGCCTGCGGTCAGGTCGCCGCTCGCCGGGCTGATAGTCAGCCCAGTTGGGCCGGTGATCGCGAACGACACCAGGCCGCCGTTGGCGGTCAGCGTGAACGTGGCGCTGGAATCGAGATCCGGAACGCGGATGGTCGCCGGTGACTCCGACAGCGTGCCGGGTGAGGGCGGGGGCGACGGCGAGGGCGTCGGGGACTTGGTCGGGGTCGGCTTGCTGGTGGTGGTCGTCGGCTTTGGCGCCGCGGTCGGGTTGGCCGAGCTTGGCGCGGCCGACGGCGACGCGGAGAGGGCCGCGACAACGGCCACCGGGCTGTGGCTCGTGACAGTGGTAGGAGTCCCGGCGCTGCCGGGCGCCAACAACTTTTTGCGGAGAATTTTGCGGCGGCGCCCGGCAGGCCCGCGCGGAACCTAGTTGCCGCGGAGCATGTCCCCCACGATCCCGCCGACGATGCCGCCGCCGGCCGCCTGTTGCGTCGTCCGGTCGTCATGCTGCATGTACCGCGCAAGCGCCTGCGCCAGCACCGGCAGCGGCATCGACTGCAGCCAGACCCGGCCGGGCCCGGTCAGCATCACCACGTGGAAGCCGTCCTCACCGAACACGGCGTTGGCGATGCCCGGCATCCGGGTCACCGAGAACTGGACGGTGCCCTGGAACATGCCAATGTGACCGGGATGCACGAGCAGGCCCTGCATCGGCGGCAGGTCGTAGGTGGTGAGCTCGCCGGACAGCTCGATCCACGCCGTGCCCTGGCCCTCCAGCTTCTGCAGCACAAACCCCTCGCCGCCAAACATCCCGCCGCGGAAACTCTGCTGCAGCCCCACGCTCGGGACAATGCCGGGCGTCCCGCACAGCCAGCCGTGCCGGTGCACAAAGTAGGCCTGGCCCGGGTCGATCTCCACCGGCATGATGTGGCCGGGAGCCTTGGCCGCGAACGTGATCGCGCCGGGCCCGCCGTAGTGCGTGATAAAGACCCCGCCACCGCCGACGGCCCGCTTGAGTCCCGCCATGAGCCCGCCGCCGCCAGGGCCGCCGGTGCCCATCCGCTGTGACAGCTGAATGCTCTGCGTCATCCAGGCCAGCTCGCCGTGTGTGGAAATGACCTCCTCGCCGTCATTCAGCGTCACTTCCAATATGGGCATCGTGGTGCCCTTGATGTTGGCCTGCATGACTTGCCCTCCCCATGGCCCGCCGGGCGGCGCCGCAGGCGCGGCGCTTCGGACGACAAACTACTTCCGGGCAAGGCTTGCGGATAGGCACATTTGGAAGTTGACGAGCACTCCGCCGGCCGGCGCTGGCGTCCTCGGTTACCAGGCCTGCCCCGCGCCAGCGAACTGGCCGGGCGCACGACCACGCCCCGGCGGGCCGGCATAGGCCTGGGCGATGTCCAGCCAGCGATCGGCGTCCGGCCCGGTGGCGGCCAGGCTGAGGTCGCCGCGGTGCCGCCGCTGCGTCACCAGCAGGCAGAAGTCGAGCGCCGGGCCACTCACATTCTGGGCGGCATCCCCCGGGCCCCACGTCCATTCCGCGCCGCTCGGCGCGACGAGCTTGACACCGAACTCCCCGGCCGGCACGGGCAGACCCCTGGTCAGGAACGCGTAGTCCCTTGTGCGCACGCCGAACCAGGCCACGTGCTCGATGCGGTCGGTCGCATGGCGCTCGACGCCGAGAGCGTCGGCGATGTCCTGGCCGTGCCCGAACAGCTCCATCATCCTGACGCTGGCCATCGTCGCCGGCGAGACCGGCGTGACGATCCAGGGCACCCGCTGGCCGGCCGGCACCGCCGCGAGCGCGTCCTGCAGGCCGCGCCGGGTGTCCCGCCAGTGCGCCAGCAACTGCTCCGGCGGGAGGTCGGCAAACTCGGCCGCGCCCGCGTCGGTGGTCTCGTTGAAATCTCTGCCGAGCTCCGCCTTCCCGGCCGCGAACGCGTCGGCGTCCGTGGCCGCCAGCGTGGCGAGCGAGGCCGACGACGCCAGGTGACTGATCTGGTTTGCAATCGTCCACCCGGGCGACGGCGTCGGCAACCGCCACTGATCCGCGCCGATACCGGACACCAGCGCGTCCAGGTCGTCACCCTCGGCTTCCATGTCGGCCAGGATCTCGTCAATGATCACCGCTGCCCCTCCGATCACAGGCCCGTCCCAATACGACGGGCGCAAGCCCTCGCCAGTGGCCTAGCCGTCGACGTGCGGGAGGCGCACGAGCCGCAGCACGATCCCGGCCGAGCTGCCCGGCGCCGCGACCAGCGTCAGCTTCTGCTTGTGCGCGGCAAGCCGCTCCCGCACCTGGTAGAGAGCGCGAACGCCGGCGCTGGCCAGGCGCGTGACGCGGGTGAGATCGACGGTCAGCGGGAGCGTCCCGCCCCGGCTGGCGGACAGCAGCTGCCGCTCGAGCCGGTCCGCGCTGGTGATGTCGACCGGCCCGCACACTCCGGCACGGGGGATGCTGCCATCGCCACCGATGTCGACGCCAAACGGCGGCTCGGCCTCGTAACGGGCGGCTTGCGCGCTGGCATCCGAGGCCAGGATGGCCGGCCGACGGAGGCGGTGCCGCAGGGTCACAACCGTCCCCGGGCGCCTCGACGGGTCCGCGGTCTGTGCCGGCGGATGGCTGACCACCATGTCGTCGACCATGTGCCCCGCCACCATCAGCCCGTGACCTCGGTAGGCGAGGGCCGGATCCGGCGGCTTCCATTCCCCGTAGTCGGTGATCCGGCATTCCACGTACCCGTCGTCGCGCAGGGCCGCGTCGACCTGCACCGGTCCGCGCCGGTCCGGCGGGTAGGCGTGCTCGACGGCGTTGGTGACGGCCTCCACGACGGCCAGCTGCAGCGCGTCCCGGTCGTCCAGCGCCAGATCCAGCCGGTCGAACCACTCGCCGAGACCATGCCGCGCCGCGGTCACGCTGTCCAGCCGTCCCGGCAGCTCCATGCGCAGCGCCGGAACCGGCTCGGCCAGCCGCTGCGCGGCCAGCGCGGTCACGTCGTCGGCGTAGCCGGTGCGGGTCAGCAGCTCCACCGTCAGCTGGCAGACCCGCTCGGCCGGGGCGGGAACAGCGCCGGCCGGCAGCACCCGGTTGGCCATCGCGTCGGCCGCAACGATGGCGAGCTCGGCCATGCCCTCCGAGATCGTCCGGTTCGGCCGCTCGATCAGCCCGTCGCTGTACAGCAGCACCAGCTCGCCCTCGCGCAGCGTGGTGGTGGCCAGGATCGGTGTTGAGCCGGTGCCGAGCGGGCCGGTCCCCGTGCCGTCGAGGAACACCGACCGGCTCCCGTCGGCGGCGACGATCAGGGGCGGGGGGTGCCCGCAGGTCGTGTAGCGCAGCGTGCCGTCGACGGGATCGAGCACGGCTAGGGCCAGGGTGGCCGCGCGCAGCGCTGGCGTCCGTGCGGCAAAGGCGTCGGCGCGCTCGAGCACCCTGGCGACGTCAGCCTCGGCGATCAGCAGCTCATTCAGCACGGCGCGCAGCTGCCCCATGGCCGCCGAGGCGGCAACGCCGTGCCCGACGAGGTCACCGACGATGAGCACGACCGAGCCGTCTGCCAGCGTGATCGCGTCGAACCAGTCACCGCCCGCCGCGTGGTCCTGGCCGGCGGTCAGGTAGCGCGCGGCGATCCTGGCCAGCGGCAGCACCGGCAGCGCGGTGGGCAGCAGCGCTTCCTGCAGTTCGGCGACGAACCCGCGAGCCGCCTCGTAGCCCAGCTCAGCCTCGGCCGCCTGTTCCTGCGCCACTCGCCGCCCGAGCACCTGCAGGGTCACGTCGTCCCCGGTCACGAGCACGCCGGCGATCGTTCCGTCGGCCGCCCGGCGCGGCGCTGCCGTAAAGTCGCCGTAGACCTCCTGGATCCCTTCGGGACCGAGGTCAAGCTGCGCCCGCCAGGCCTGGCCCGCCTCCGTCTCCCCGGTCTGGTACACCCGGTCGAGCAGCTCGCAGATCTGCTGCCCGGCGACCTCGGGGACGGCATCGCGCAGCGGCATGCCGATGAGGCCAGAGCGGCCGAGCAAGGCTCGGCAGGCCGCGTTCATCGCGGTGATCCGGTGCTCCGGGCCGGTCATCGAGAGCACCATCGTCGACATCTGCTCAAAAGCATCCCGCACCGCGTCCGCCGCGCCCACCTGCCCGGCAAGCGCGCCGTCGTCGTGCGTGGTCCCGGACAACGCGGCCCCTCCTAGCTATTCGGCATCAACGATCCCCGCTTACCCAGCCAGGCCTCATGAAACATCGGCCGTGTCACCAAACACATGCGGGGCCCGCCGCCGGGGCCGCTCTGGCGCGGCGATTGCACGGCCTTGACCCTTGCAGAACACAAACCGAACTGGCGCCCGCTACGACACAATCGCCAATTGCCCAAATGCCGGAATAAATAGCGCGTGAGTCGCCACGGGCGCGCGTTTATGCGAGTACTCCTGGAGACTCGGGGTACATGCCTTACCGGCCGAGCCCTTTCTTTATCGCCGATGGCGGGCCCGGCGGGCGACGTGTGCCTGATCTTTAATGAATGGCTCAATCGGCGACGAGCAGATGGGCTGCGGGGATGAAAGGCGCGCCCGGCAGGGCGCGGAAATCGGGGGCGAGCAGTGATCACGCGCGCGGGCGACTTCATGGCCTGGCTTGGCGGCGGCGACCGGGAGACCCTTCAGCAGGTGCCGCAGGAACGGGCGCGGTTCGTCCAGATGGCGGGCGTGCTGCTGACAACGGCGGCTATCGCCGTCGTCTCGATGACGTTCGCGCTGCACGACGGCGTCAAGGCGCCGCTCGTGCCGTCGGTGATCCTCGGCATCGCATGGGGCTTCGTCATCCTCAACCTGGACCGGTTCCTGGTACTGAGCATGGGCTCCACCCGCGACCGCAAGCGCCTGGTGTTCATCACGCTGCCCCGGCTGGCGCTCGCCGTGGTTCTCGCGCTCGTCATCTCCACACCGCTCGTCTTGCGCATATTCGCCAGCGACATCAACCAGCAGCTGTTCATCATGCAGCAGAAGGAAACGCACCAGGAAGCGTCCCTGGAGGCGCGCAGCGGAGAGCAGCAGGAGGCCAACAAGGTCGAGGCCCAGATCAACACCGACCAGGGGATACTGAACGGCCATCTGCCGCAGTCGATCACCAGCCCGCAGCTGCAATCGGCGCAGAAACAAGTGAGCACGCTGCAGAAGGAGGCGGCGAGCGACTATCAGGCGGAAGTGAACGCGCGCGAAGCCTGGCAGTGCGAGCTTGACGGCCAGAACTGCCAGAGCTCGTCCGGCACGGTTGGTGACGGCCCGCGGGCGCAGGCGAAATACCAGGAGTACCAGCAGGACGTTAAGACGTACAACTCAGTCGAGAGCCAGCTCACCGCGGCTCAGGCCGCCGAGAAGAGCGCGCAGAGCAGCTTCAGCAGCGACCTGAGTGGCCGTGTCCAGCAGCTCAAGACGTCGGCCCGGGCTGCGCTGCCCGGGCTGCAGCGCGAATACACCAAGCTCGAGTCGGGCCTGCAGGCCACCGCGGCGAACGGGTTCAACGTCGCCGCCAAGAACACCGGCATCCTGGCGCAGCTTCAGGCGCTGTCCGCGGCCAGCGCGGCCAACCCCAGCCTGCAGGCCGCGCGGCTGGCCGTCCTGGCGCTGTTCTTCCTCATCGAGATCCTTCCGGTCACCGTGAAGTTCCTGCTCAACATCGGCCCGCCGTCCGCCTATGAGGTCGTGGCCAGGCTCAAGGAGGACGAGCTCGTCGACGCCGCGACCATGCGGCGGATCGAGACCAGGCGGATCGCCGAGTCCGAGTCGCGCACCAGGATCGGCGTCCAGTCCGACATGCAGCAGAAAGAGGAGGATCTTGGCAAGCACGCGAACACCCGCATCGCCGGTGAGATGACCAAGATCCTCGACACGACGGTGCTGGAGTGGGGCAGGCAGGCGCGCGAGGGGCTGCCTGCGGCCAACGGCACTGGGCACCCGGACGTGCAGGTCGGCCACGGGTTCGGGCTGCCGGGCGGCATGTCGTGACCGCGGTGGTACCCCGGATGAGGCGCAGGATCGCGTTCTTGCTCGGCGAGGAGGGTGGCGTTCGCGGTAGCGCGCCGTTCCCGGCGGCCGGCGGCGGCGAGGCCGGCGCCCCCAGTCTGTCCGGCCTGGTGTTCCTGTTCCTGGCCGACGACCAGCGGGCGGACGGCAGCGCTGGCTGGCGCCGGGGCCGCAAGGTGCTGCGCGAGGTGGAAGCCAAGCTGGCCGCGACGCCCGGCATCACGTACCAGGTGCGGGCGCTGCCCGGCAGGGACGGCAGGGCACTGCGCAAGCCCAGGAAGGCCGGCCGGTGGTCACGCTGGGCACTGCGGCGCCCGATCGACGGCCTGGACTTTTCCCAGGCGCTGGCCAGCGCCCGGGCCGCGATCCACCGGGACGTGGCCGCGCTCCGGATGGGCGGCGCGATCGTGACGCGGCCCGCGATGGTCTGCTACGCCGTGATCCCGCCGCTCGCCGACGCGATAACCGCCGAGGAATACGCCCGCCTGGCCAGCGAGGCGCTGGTCACCTGGGTGGTGCCGGAGGGCTCGGCGGCGCTGATGCCCCCGGCGTTCACGGCCAGCGGTGCGCAGGTCCTGACCGACCACTACGCGGTCGGCGACGAGGCCGCCCACCTGGTACGCGGCGGCACCCGCGGCTGCTAGCCACGCCAGCACCAGCGCCTGCCCCGCGCGTCGCCCGTCAGCCGGAGGGCGAGGGTGCCGGCGCGGGGCGCGCAGCACCGTAGGCGGGCGGCCTGGTGGGGGTGACAGCCAGCAGCACCTGCTGCGGTGCCCAGGGGACGGCATCGTAGACGTACCAGGTCCCGGGTACCTGACCCGGTGTCAGGACCCGGCCGTCGTCACGGTAGGTCGCGACCGTGACGTGCCTCCTGGCAAGCATCGCCAGCACCGTGGACACGCGCTTGCCGACATAGTGCAGGCCGTGCATCACCTCGCCGGGCGCGCTCGCGCTGGTCGTTGACTCGTACTGTTCCCCGGGCCAGGCCGCGCGGCCGAACACAAGGCTGGCCTGGCCGCGGAAGCCGACCGGGACCCTGAGGCCGACCGGGCACTCGCTGCCACCGCCGCCGGTCCAGCACCGGCCCTTCGCGGTGATTGTCGTGATCGAGTTTCCGTCTGGGCCCGAGGTGCTGATCTCCACGACGGTGCCGACGAGCGAGGGCGACGCCGGAACCAGCGACAGCGTGATGTCCAGGCCGTGCTCCTTGAATTCTGCGTTGTAGCTGGCCTCGTCGGCGAGCGGATCGCGCACGATGACGTCGATGTAGCGGCCCACCCGGGTGAAGGCCAGGGCGTGCGCGTCGGGCCGGAGCCGCACGGTGCCGCCAGTGCTGCCAGCACCGCCCGGGCCCTCGGTATTGGCGACGACCGCGGCGGTGATGAGCGCGGCGGCGGCCGCCGCGGCTGGGATCCCGGCCAGCCACCACCGCCGCCGCCGCGGGCGCGGCGGCCGGTTCGCTGTGGCCGGCCCGGCCGGGGTCATGGTGATCTGCCCCGTCAGGTCGGCCAGCACGGTGTCGCTGACCAGCCGGGCGGCGTCAGCGTCGGAAATCGGTGCGATGCGCTGAAACTGGTTCACGCTGATTCTCCTCTCGGGACGCTGACCGGTTCGGGCGGCGGGGTGACCTGGTGGCGGGCGCACGCGTTGGCAAGCCGACGCCTGGCGCGGTGCAGCCTGATCCGCAGCGCGTTCCGCGAGCAGCCGACACCCGCCACATGTCCGCGCCTGCGCCGAGCATTTCAGGACGCGCGGCCGCTAACCCCCGGCTAATCGCCCAGCTCGGCCCGGCGGCGCGTCACGAACTCCTCGAGTTCCTGCTTGATCGCGCCGTCGAGCGGCGGCTGCTGGTACTCATCCAGCGTCTTGGCGCAGATCTCCGAGGCGCGCGCGGTGGCGTCCTTGCCGCCCTGCTTCAGCCAGCGCTCGTAGTTCGCCGTCGACGACAGCAGCGGCCGGTAGAAGCACTCCCGGAACCGTTCCATCGTGTGCGCGGCGCCGAGGAAGTGCCCGCCGTGCCCGACCTCCTCGTGCGCGCCAAACGCCAGCGACGCCTCGTCGATCTCCAGCGGCGTGAACTCGACCCGCAGCATCCGCAGCAGTTCGATGTCCACGATGAACTTCTCGTAGCACGACACCAGGCCGCCCTCGAGCCAGCCCGCCGCGTGCATCACAAAGTTGGTGCCGGCCAGGAACGTCGGCAGCAGCGTCATCAGCGACTCGTACGCGGCCTGCGCGTCACAGGTCTGGCTGGCGTTCAGCCCGCCGCCGGTCCGGAACGGCAGCCCGAAGTGCCGGGCAAGCTGCCCGGTGCACAGCAGGCCGATCCCAGATTCGGGGGTCCCGAACGACGGCGACCCGGACTGCATGTCGATGTTGGAGAGAAATGAGCCGAAGATCACCGGGCAGCCCGGCCTGATCAGCTGGGCCAGCGCGATGCCGGACAGCGCCTCGGCGAGCTGCTGCACCAGGGCGGCCGGGATCGTCACCGGCGACATGGCGCCCATCAGCAGGAACGGCGTGAGCACCACGGGCTGGTTCGCCGCGCAGTACTCGAACTGGGCGTCCAGCATCCGGTCGTCCCAGCGCAGCGGGGAGTTGCAGTTGATCAGCGAGATCGTGGCCGGGGTGGCCTCGATCGCCTCGCGCCCGCCGAACAGGATCTCGCTCATCCTGATCGTGTCGGCGGCGTTCGGGCCGGACACCACGTTGCCCATGTAGATCTTGTCCGTGAACGTCTGCAACGCGTAGATCATGTCCAGGTGCCGGGAGTCGAGCGGCGCGTCGTTCGGCTCGCAGATCACGCCGCCTGCCGAGTCCAGCTGGGGAAAGGACTGGGACAGCATGCACAGCCGGCGGAAGTCCTCCAGCGTGGCGTCCCGCCGCACGTCGCCCTCGCGGATGAACGGCGACCCGTAGACCGCGCCGAACACCATCTCGTCCCCGCCGATGTGCACGCTGTTCGCCGGGTTCCGCGCCTGGACGTCGAACTCCCGCGGCGCCTTGGCGACCTGCTCGAGCACGAACTCCGGGTCGAGGAAGACCACCTCGCCGTCCACCTTCTGGCCCGCCTTGCGGAACAGCTCCACGGCCTCCGGCTTGGCGAACTGCACCCCGATCTCGGTGACGATGCGCCGCCATCCGGCGTCAAGGACGCCCACGGCATCCGGAGAGAGGATCTCGTAGCGCGGCATGCGGTTGCGGAACATGACCACCTCTGGTTCCGGGCGCTTGACCCTGCACAAACCCCAACTTAGGATCACATCGTAGAACAGAGTTCCGTAACATGGAACTAACCCGGGAGGAACCCCATTGACTAGCCCGAACGGTACGCAGGCGGTCGATCGGGCAGCGCAACTGCTGATCGAGGTCGTGCACTGCTCGGGCCCGGTCACGTTCACGGAGCTGACCTCGGCCTCCGGCCTGGCCAAGAGCACGACCTCGCGGCTGCTGATGGCGCTCGAGCGCAACGGGCTGGTGCAGCGGGACAGCAAGGGCGGGTTCCGGCCCGGTGAGGTGTTCGTCTCCTACGCCTGGCGCAGCGGCGCCGAGGCCGGGCTGATCCCGGTGGCACAGCCGTTCCTCGACCGGCTCGGCGATGCCACCGGCGAGACCATCAACCTCGGCGTGGCCAGCCGCGGGCTGGTGGAGCAGATCGCGCAGGTGGACAGCACCTACATGATCGGCGGGACGAACTGGGTCGGCCTCTCGGTGCCGCTGCACTGCTCGGCGCTCGGCAAGGTGCTGCTGGCCCACGACGCCGCGGCGCTGCCGCCCGGCCGCCTGGCCCGCCGCACCGGGCACACGATAACCAGCCGAGAAGCGCTGGCAACCGACCTCACCGAGGTGCGCCGCCGCGGCTACGCGGTGACCAACGAGGAGCTGGAGCCCGGCCTGGTCGCCGTGGCCGCTCCGGTCTACCGCGACGGGGCGACCGTCGTCGCCGCGCTGTCGGTGTCCGGCCCGGCGAGCCGGCTGCCCAAGACCAGGATCCCCCAGATCGCCGCGCGGTGCATGACCGAGGCCAACGCCCTGTCCGCCGTACTCGGCTACCAGCCGGCCCGACGTCAGCAGCAGAAGGAAGGTGCCGCTTGACCCGAGACGAGCTCCTGAAGCAGCTCTACGACTTCACCCTGGTCGGCAACGGACCCGAGGTGCTCAGCCTGACCCGCGAGGGCCTCGACATGGGGCTCGGCCCCGAGGCACTGCTGTACGAGGCGCTGATCCCGTCGCTGGAGGAGGTCGGCGCGCGGTTCGAGCGAGGCGACTTCTTCGTGCCGGAGATGCTGATCGCGGGCAAGGCGATGGCGGGCGCGCTGGAGATCCTGCGGCCGCTGCTGGCCGAGACCGGCGCCCAGACCATCGGCAAGATCGTCATGGGCACGGTCAAGGGTGACGTGCACGACATCGGCAAGAACCTCGTCAACATCATGTTCGAGGGCGCGGGCTTCGAGGTGATCGACCTGGGCGTGCAGGTCGCGCCGGAGAAGTTCATCGACGCGATCAGGGAGCACCAGCCCGACATCGTCGGCTTCTCCGCGTTCCTGACCACGACCATGCCGATGTTCAAGGCCAACATCAACGCGCTGCAGAAGGCCGGCATGCGCGACCAGGTGATCGTGATGGTCGGCGGCGCGCCGGTGACCCAGGAGTACGCGGACGTGGTGGGCGCCGACGGCTACGCCTCGGACGCCTCGGCCGCCGTGGTCAAGGCCAAGGAACTGCTGCGCCATCGCCGCGCGATGGCGCCCGCTTAGAGGGAGCTCGGATGGAGACGGTCCTGCGCTCGGCCAGCCGGGAACTGAGGATCGGCGGGGAGAACCCGTTCTGCATCGTGGGCGAGCGGATCAACCCCACCGGGCGCAAGATTTTCCAGGACCAGCTGCGCAACAACGACCTGTCCAGGATCGAGATCGACGTCGCCCAGCAGGTCGCGGGCGGCGCGATGATGCTCGACGTCAACATGGGCGCGCCGCTCGCCGACGAGACCGAGCTGATGGTCGCGGCGGTGAAGCTGATCCAGAGCCTGTGCGACCTGCCGCTCTGCCTGGACTCCTCGATCATCGAGGTGCTCGAGGCCGGGCTGACCGCTTACCAGGGCAAGGCCCTGGTCAACTCCGTGACCGCGGAGGACGAGCGGCTCGACGCGATCCTGCCGCTGGTGCGCGCGCACGGCGCGGCCGTGATCGCGCTGCCGAACGACGAGGAGGAGATCCCGGAGGACCCGCGGCGCCGGCTCGAGCTGGTGCGGAAGATCGTGGACGTGGCCACGGTCAAGTACGGCATCCCGCTCGAGGACATCGTGATCGACCCGCTGGCTATGCCGGTCGGCGCGGACACCTCGCTGGTGCTCAGCACGCTGGAGACGATCCGGCTGGTTCACGACGAGTTCGGGCTCAACATGACGCTCGGCGCCTCCAACGTCTCGTTCGGGATGCCCGACCGCGCCTCGATCGGCTCCGCGTTCCTGCCGATGGCCATCCTCAGCGGGCTGACCAGCGCGATCATGGATGCCCGCTCGCCGCAGCTGGTCCGCGCGGTCAAGGCGGCCGACCTCCTCACGAACAGGGACGCGTGGGGCGCGAGCTGGATCGCCGCGCACCGCGCTCAGCAGGCGCAGGCCCAGGCGGCCACGTGACGTCCACGGCCGCTGACCCAGCGGTCGGTCTGCCCGCCCGTGTCGACCTGGAGTTCCAGCCGAGCGGGACGCGGGTGCGGGTCCCGCCCGGTGTGACTCTGTTCGACGCCGCAAGCTGGAACGGCATCGCGATCGACTCCACCTGCGGTGGCCACGGCACCTGCAAGAAATGCAAGATCAGGATCGTTGGCGGCGGCGTGCCCGTCTCGCCGCTCGACGGCCGGGCCTTCTCCCCGGACGAGCTGCGGGACGGCTGGCGGCTGGCATGCCGTGCCCAGGCAGCTACCGACCTGCAGATCGAGGTTCCGCCGCTGGTCACCAGGCCAAAGGCGGCCACCGTGGGGGTTGGCAGGCAGGTCATCCTGCGCCCGGCAGCCCAGAAGCGGTACCTGGAGCTGGGGGAGCCGTCGCTGTCCGATCAGCGGACGGACATCGAGCGGGTACTCGACGCGCTCGACGACCTCGAGCTGCGGGTCGACCTGGCCGTGGTGCGCTCGATCGGCCAGGTACTCCGCGCCGCCGACTGCAAGGTCACCGCGGTCATCGTGGACGATGTGCTGATCGACGTGCAGCCCGGTGACACCACCGCACGGCTGTACGCGGTCGCGTTCGACCTCGGCACCACCACGGTTGTGGCCACGCTGCTCGACCTGGCGACGGGCACGCCGCTGGCGGTCGCGTCGATGCTGAACAAGCAGCAGCCGTTCGGCGCGGACGTGATCACGCGGATCAGCGCGATCATGATGGAGCCCGCCACGCTCGCGACGCTGGCCGGCCTGGGCCGCGAGACGCTGGCCGAGCTGACCGCCGACGTTTGCGAGCAGGCCGGGGTCGACGCCGCTGACGTCTGCGAGGTGGCGCTGGCCGGCAACGCGACCATGACGCACATCGCTCTCGGCATCGACCCCGAGCCGCTCGGCGTGGCCCCGTTCATCATGGCGACCCGCGAGTACCCCGAAGTGCTCGCCGCGACCGACCTTGGTTTGCCCGTCCATCCCCGGGCTCGCGCGTTCCTGTTCCCCGCCTTTGGCGCTTATGTCGGCGGGGACATCACCGCCGGCCTGCTCGCATCGGGCATGGACCGTGACGCCCGCACCCGGCTGTTCGTGGACATCGGCACGAACTGCGAGATCGTGCTCGGCAACCGGGACTGGCTGCTGGCGACGGCGGCCCCGGCTGGCCCGGCGTTCGAGGGCGCAGCGATCCGGTGCGGGATGCGCGCAGCCGACGGCGCGATCGAGGTGGTGTCGATGACACCGGCTGGGGTGGAGCTGAGGGTCATCGGGGACGCCGAGCCCGCGGGGCTGTGCGGCTCCGGCCTGGTGGACGCCGTGGCCAGCCTGGTCGGTGTCGGGCTGCTCGACCGGTCCGGCCGGTTCGCGGGTGAGGAGCAGGCGGCCGGGATCGCGCCCGGGCTGGCAGACCGGCTGACCACGCTCGGCGCCGAGCGCGTCTTCGTGCTGCACTGGCTCGGCGAGCCGGGTGACGTGGCGCGGTCGATCTACCTGTCCCAGCGCGACGTGCGCGAGCTGCAGTTCGCCAAGGCAGCGATCGCGACCGGCTGGAACATCCTGCTGGCCGAGGCCGGGCTGGGGCCCGGTGACATCCAGCAGGTGCTGCTGGCCGGTTCGTTCGGCAGCTACCTGTCGCCGGCGAACGCGATCAAGCTCGGCCTGGTTCCCCGGATGCCCGCGGCCCGGGTGGTCAGCGCGGGGAACGTGGCCGGCGAAGGCGCGAAGATGGCCCTGCTCTCGGTCCGCGAGCGGGCCGGGGCCCTGGCGCTGCAGGAGGAGGTGAGGTATGTCGAGCTCTCCGACCGCAGCGACTTCAACGACGCGTTCGTGGACCAGCTCCAGTTCCCGGCCTGAGGTCGCGATCATCGCATGCGGTGCGCTCGGCGCCCACGTCCGCGAGATCACCGCGCGGCGCGGCTGGCAGGTCGAGGTGCATACCCTTCCGTCGCTGCTGCACAACCACCCGGAGCGGATCGCGCCGGCCGCCGAGCGCCTGGCCCGCGAGCTGCAGGAGCGCGGGCTGCGGGTCGCGCTCGGATACGCGGATTGCGGCAGCTACGGTGCGCTGGACGGGCTGTGCGACCGGCTGAACCTGCGCCGCCTCCCCGGGCTGCACTGCTACGACGTATTCGCGGGCCCCGACCGGCTGCGCGAGATGTTCGAGCGCGAGCCGGGGACCTACCTGCTCACCGACTTCCTGGTGCGCAGCTTCCGCCACTCGGTGCTGGCCGAGCTCGGCCTGGACGCCCACCCCGAACTATGGCCGGACTACTTCGGCCACTACCGGCGTCTGGTCTGGCTGGCGCAGTCACGCGACGACGCGCTCGACGCGGAGGCCACAGCCGTCGCCGAAATGTTTGGTCTGCCGCTGACCGTGCTCGACATCGGGACCGGCGGTCTGGAGCGCGAGCTGGCGCTGCTGCTCGGCGACCCCGCCGTCGCTCCCCCGGCCACCACGGACGGCGCGGACGCCGTAGACGGCGTGGACGGCGCGGACGGCTTGGACGGCGCGCCGTGATCCGTGGCGGCCTCGCGCGGCTGGCGCCGCTGCTGCATTGGCCCAGGTACGAGGTGTTCCCGGCCAAGAGCACCGAGGAGGCCGTGCTCGAATGGGTGCCGACGGATCTGACCGTCACCGTGACCGCGTCCCCCGCCAAGGGTCTCGACCCGACCCTTGACCTCACCGAGCGGCTGACCGCCCGCGGGTACCGCGTGGTCCCGCACGTGTCCGCGCGCCTGGTGCGCGACGACGCCCATCTCGCCGACATCGTGGCCCGCCTGACCGCGTGCGGCGTGGACGACGTGTTCGTTCCGGCCGGTGACGCCGACCCGCCGACCGGCCGCTTTGACAGCGCGCTGGCCCTGCTTGACCGGCTGGCCGAGATGGGCCGCCCGTTCTCCCGGGTAGGGGTCACCGGTTACCCGGAAAGCCACCCGAGGATCGACGACGACATCACGATCCAGGCGATGTGGGACAAGCGGCAGCACGCCGCCTACCTTGTCAGCAACCTCTGCTTCGACCCGGCCACGCTGCGGCACTGGATCCGCCGGGTGCGGGCGCGCGGCGTCACGATGCCGATGTTCATCGGCATCGCCGGGCCGGTGGACCGGGCACGGCTGCTGCGGATGGCCACCAAGGCGGGCGTGGCCGAGTCGGCCAGGTTCCTGACCGGGCACACCGAGTGGCTGCTGCGCCTGGGAACGCCGACCGGATACAACCCAGGCCGGTTGCTGGAACGGACCGGCGCCACCCTGACCGATCCCGCCTCGGCGGTGGAGGGCCTGCACGTGTTCACGTTCAACCAGGTCCGTCAGACAGAGCAGTGGCGGCGTTCACTGCTCGACCAGATCGCCGCACGCGGTCAGCGGCCGGCCTGAGTCACGGGAACTGAGCCGTCGCGGCTGCCGTGGGGAGCACACCGCCCGGCAGCGGCCCGGCAGCGGTCAGCGTCACGAAGCAGGCGCGGCCCGGCTTGGGCAGCACCTCAAGCTGCGCGGCGTGCAGTGTGCCCGAGGTCGTCGACGTGAGGATGTACCCGACCTGCACGCCGAGGACGCCGCCGATCTTGACCTCGCTGACTGTGACGTGCTGGGCGTGCAGAACCTGAGGCAGTTCCTCCTTTGCGGACTCGCGCAGCAACGGAACCCCCGCGCTTCCGGTCGCCGACGTGCCGGATTTGGAGCAGTAGGCGTTGATGTTCGTCGCGAAATGGCCTGGCGAGCTCGAGACGGACTTGAGGTCGGCGGCAAAGATCGCTTTCAGCTTGATCAGCGCCTGCAGGTTCTGCGAGAGCGTTGCCTGGCTGACTCCCTTGAGCCCCATTTGGTCGAGCGCCTGCTTCAGGTTCAGCTTGGCCAGGTTGACGGTCGCCCAGGAACTCGGGATCGCTATGGATATGCCCTGCGTGGCTCCGCCGACCCGCTGATAACCAGCCGGAACGCTCGTCGACGCACTGGTCCGGAAGGAGCCGGTGACCGAGGGAGGCGCCGAGCTCGCGGCGGCCGGTGCACCGGACGCAGCGACCGCGGCGGCCAGCCCGATCGCGGCGGCGCAGGCAAACAGGAATGAGCGGAATGAGCGTCTCATACGTCCCCCCTTCTCGTCGGCCCGGCATCACGCCCCCGGGCAACCCGCACAGCTAGCACCGGTTTACGCCCCCAGCGCAACCCTCACAGCTGGCACCGGTTCACGCCCCCAGCGCAACCCTCACAGCTGGCACCGTTCACGCCCCCAGGGCAACCCTCACGGCCGACACCGGTCCATGTCCCGGGCACCCCCGACCGGCCCACAGCCCCCCAGCAACCCCAACGACCGGGCCACGCCCACGGGCAACCCCGCCGCAACCGTGCATTAGGGTGCTGCACGTGACTGTGCCCCGCGTGGCCGTCGGCCCTGAACTCGCTGAATACGCCGAGAAGGCGATCCGTGACGGCGGCGGCGAACCCGTCTCCGTCGACGCCGGCGCCGACGCCGACGCGCTTGTCTGGCTCATGCCAGGCGACGTGGATGGGCTGCGTGCCGCGCTCGCAACGGTGAGTTCCGCGCGCTGGGTGCAGCTCCCGTTCGCCGGCATCGAGCAGGTGACCGCGGCGGGGCTGCTCGACCCCGCCCGGACCTGGACATCGGCCAAGGGCGCCTACGCCGAGCCGGTCGCCGAGCATGCCCTCGCCCTCGCCCTAGCCGGCCTGCGCTTGCTGCGGCGGCGCATCACGGCCCGTTCCTGGGGGAAACCGGGCGGGGTCAGCCTGTACGACCAGCCGGTCACGATCCTGGGCGGCGGAGGGATCACCACCAGCCTGCTCGAACTGCTCGCGCCAATGCGGGTCAACGCGACCGTGGTGCGCAACCGGCCCGAGCCGGTCCCGGGCGCGGTCAGCACCGTGGGCCAGGCCGACCTGCACGAAGCGCTGGCGGGCGCTCTGGTCGTGTTCCTCGCCCTGGCGCTCACGCCGGACACCGAGCACATCATCGGGGCCGCCGAGCTGGCGGCCATGCGTCCCGATGCCTGGCTGGTCAACGTGGCCCGCGGGCGGATCGTCGACACCGACGCCCTGGTCGAGGCGCTCACCAAGGAAAGCATCGGCGGCGCCGCCCTGGACGTCACCGACCCCGAGCCGCTGCCGGACGGGCACCCGCTCTGGGACCTCGAGCGCTGCATCATCACCCCGCATACCGCGGACACCATGGAGATGATCATGCCCCTGCTCGCCCACCGTATTCGGGACAACGTGGCCCGGTTTGCCGCGGGCGAGCCCTTGATCGGCCAGGTCGACCCGACCCTCGGCTACTAGACGTCGTTACCTGGTCTGGTCATCCAGCTCGGCCCCTGGCGCGTTCGTCTTGACCGACTCGATCCCCTTGAGTGCCGACTCCCGGCTCTCGTAGGCCTCACTGGTGGCGATCACTTGACCGTTCCCCGCCACCAGGTTGAAGTGGAATTCCCGTTGTGCCCTTCTTCAGCACGAACTTGCCCGCCATCTGCTGCTCCTCTGCTAAGTGCTTGTGGGCTACTGTCCCTGGCCACCCTGGTCCTGGCCCTGCTGGTCCCCAGCGGCACTGTCATCGCCATGCTGGCCACCAAATTCCTTCTCCGCGAACCCTTTGCCTTCCTTCTCGGCGGCCTGCTCACCCTCCTTGACCTGCTGGGGGTGCTGCTGCGCTTCCTTTTCGGCCTCATCCTTCAGCTTGTCGAAGTCGCTAGTCATGGCCCCTCCATTCCGGCTGCTGCCGCACCGGCAGCGCCTGTAAGACCTGGCGCCTACCCTCCGCTGGCAGAACGACACCTCCGCCGAACACCCCCTCGCCGCCACCCGGCTTCGCTGGGCACAAGGTCTGCCTCCGGGAGCCCGGCCACCGCTCCCTCCAGCGCACGGCCAACGCGAGTCATCGATGTACCGATGGGCGTGTTCTTGCATGCCCTCCGGTACATCGATTGGAGCTAGGAGGCGCCCTCAGGGAGCGGCGATGGAGTCCGGTGCGGTGGCCGCGACGCTGGCGAGCCGCCCGGCCAGCCACGCGATCCGGTCGCTGGCCAGGCTGTAGCAGATCGTGTTCCCCCGGCGCTGGGCTGTGACCAGCTGGGCCGCGCGCAGCACCTTCAGGTGGGCGGAGATGGTCGGTTGAGACACCTCGAAGAACTCGGTGAAGTCGCAGGCGCAGATCCCCGGCTCGGCCGCCAGCCGTTCCAGGATCCCCCAGCGCACGGGGTGTGCCAGGGCGCGAAGGAGGTCGATCTCACCGGTCATGGGTCTAGCGTATAGCCTGGCATCGATATAGCGTTGCCTCTATATAGATCGGAGGCAATGATGCTCGACCACAACGAGGCAGACCCGGACGAGCACGTCCTGGACGAGAGCCTGGACCGGCTCGCGGCCACCGGTCCCGAGTTCGGCGGCGGCCTTTCCAACCATGGGCCGATGGGAGCAGAGGCGCTGGTCCGGCTCGGCCGGGCCGACGACGTCGAATCCTGGCTCGATCGCTATATCCGCGAGCTCGAGGAGCCGCCGCGCGCCACAGACAGGATCACGGACGAGACGTGGCGTGAGGCGCTGGGCGTCCCTGGCCGGGTCGGCGACTGGGAGCTATACCTGCGGGACCAGCTCGCCGACGAGCCGTGGCAGACCGTGCTGGCACGCTGGTGGCCGCTGCTGACGCCCGGCCTGGCCGCCTCCGCGACCCATGGGATCATCCGCACCTCGCACGCCGCGCGCAGTCTGGCCGCTGCCCAGAGCAGCGAGCGGGTCGCCGAGCTCGCCCGCGGGCTGGCGTACTGGGCGGCGACCTACTTCGAGGTACCCGGGACGGCCCGCACCGCGGGCCATCTGGACCTTGACGCGGCCGTGCGCAACCTGCCGGTGGCCGCCCGTCCGGATACGGAGGGCCTGATCACCAGCGGCATCCGCGCCCAGCTCGCAGGAGAGCCGCGCTTCCCCGCTGCGGTCGCCGCGCTCCGGCCGCCCGACGACGTGCCCGCCGACCTGCTTCGCCTCGGCACCACGTTCGCGCGCGTGTTCGTGGTCTACGGCCGTAACCGGCCGATCGCCCTGCTGCACGCGGTGACCTCAACGGTCGCCGCCCGGTCCGTGCTCGGGCTGCTGCCCGCCGAGGTGGCCGGGCCGACCTACGACCGGCTGTGGCAGGTCGCGGCGGCCCTGTACACGAGCTTCGTGGCTGGCGCGACACCCGAGCCGGTGCCGCTAACCGATCCGCCAGCTCCGGCCGAGCTGACCGAGCGCGCCGTCGCGACGGACGACGTCCACGCGATCAAGCTGACCGAGGCGTGCCTGCGCCTGCACGCCGAGTCCCCGGATCCCGTGCTGCTGCACGCCGCCGCCCGCGCCAGCGAATTGCTGGGCTGAGCCACGGCGGCCCGGCCCCGGTCAATTCCCAACATTTCGGTTTTGGCCGTACGCCAAGCTGGACCGCGCTAGCTAGACTGAACGTGAGTCAATGGCCTGGTCGGCCTGCGGTGGGCCTGGAGAGACGATGACGACGTTCCTCAACATCCTGTTCTGGACCGCCATCGCCTTCGGTGCTGTGGCCACCGTTCTGACGCTGATCAGGCTGACCGTCGGCGACGCGGCGCGCGGAAAGGCCAAGCCGGGCGCGGCCAGCGCCTGGCGGCTCTTGTGCTACAGCCTCGGATTGATGCTGGGCCCGGCCGGCGACCTGATTAACGGGCCGGCCGCGTGGGCGCCGATCAGCCTTTCCCTCTGCCTCATAGGCTTCGCCTTCATCTGGGACGTGCGCCTGCAGTTCGGATCCGCTTCCCGCGCTTAGGGAGCGGCCGGTTGCGCCGCTCAGCGTGGCAACTGGGTCCGCCGCTCAGCGTGGAACTGGGGTCCGCCGCTCAGCGTGGAACTGGGGTCCGCCGCTCAGCGTAGAACTGGGGTCCGCCGCTCAGCGTAGAACTGGGGTCCGCCGCTCAGCGTGGCAACCAGGGTCACAGCGCGACGGTCACTTCGATGATCAGTCGGGCACGGAGACGGCTGGCCTGCTCTGCCCGCGTGTCGCTGCCGAATAGCCCGCGTGTCGCTGCCGAATAGATTTCGACCGCTGGGGCAAAATATGACTAGGCCCCTCCATGTATGAGATGGAGGGGCCTAGTCGGCCTTGCGGTCCCCGGGCGCCGATTGCTCGGCTGCGGATGGCCCGCGCGGCCTGCCACCGATGTCGAGCACCCGCCCGAAGCTCCGGTTTCCCGGTCCTCCTGACGTCCCCGGGGTCTCCCCGGTCGGTGCCCGTCTTCCGTGGTGACAGCCTTTCTACGCCCACGTTGACCTGCGGCACAAGGGTTTTCCCGTAGCTCTTTCAAGATTCTTTGGCCGTCCACAGGACAGCGGGCGTTGTCCCCCGTTCACGCCCGCTTTTCCACCGGGTAATCCACAAAATGATCCACAGCCACGTTCACGACGAGCCGAGGTTGTCTGCGCCGGGTTCACGAGGAGCGGGCGCGGGCGGCGCCGCGTTCACGAGGAGCGGGCGCGGGCGGCGCCGCGTTCACGAGGAGCGGGCGCGGGCGGCGCCGGGTTCATGAGGAGCGGGCGCGGGCGGCGCCGGGTTCACGAGGAGCGGGCGCGGATCGCGTCGACGAGGGCCGGAAGCACCTGATTCAGGTCACCGATCACCGCATAGTCGGCGCGCGAGATGATCGGCGCGTCCGGGTCGGTGTTGATCGCCACGATGTGCTTGGAGCTCAGGCAGCCTGCCATGTGCTGAATCGCCCCGCTGATCCCGCAGGCCAGGTACAGCTCCGGCGTTATCCGGGTGCCGGTCTGGCCCACCTGCTGCTTGTGCGGCCGCCAGCCTTCGCTGGTCACCACCCTGGACACCCCGACAACACCGCCGAGTAGGCCGGCGAGCTCCTCGAGCACGCCGAATCCGTCGGGTCCGCCGACGCCGCGGCCGCCGCCGACCACGACCCGCGCGGTGGCCAGCGACACCCCGGCGCTGCGTTCGGCCGACTCGGTCGCCTGGACCAGCAGGTCGGCATCGTCGAACTCGGGCCGCCAGCCGTGTACCGCGGTGGCGGCGGGCTCGGCGGCCGGGGCGGCAGCCACGGCATCGACCGCGACTGTGAGCAGGGCCGGTGTGACGTCGAGGACCGCGTCCTCCAGCAGGCTGCCCGCCCAGCGGTGCCGGACCAGCTCGAACGCTCCTTCGGCGTTGCGCGCGGCCGTGACGCAGTTCGCCACCATGGGCAGGCCGGTGATCGCGCCCAGGTGCGCCATGACCTCGCTGCCGTGGTCGGTGCCGGCCGCGACCACCGCGGTCGCGGACAGTTCGGCCACCAGCCCGCCCAGCGCGCGCGCCCGCGCCTGCGGCGCGTATCCGGTGAGCTCGACCGCGTACGCGTCGCCCGCCCCGTACTCCGACAACTTCCGCTCCGCCGCGGAAGCGTCCCCGAACACAACCGCGGCCACCCCACCAGTACCACCGGCCACGTCGGCATCAGCCGGCGGGTCGCCGCCGTCCGTGAATGAACCGTTCGACGGGTCAGAGGCGGTCTTTTGGTTCATCCATGACTCTGATGAAGCCGCGAGGGCGCGGGCGAAGGTCAGGGCGCGAAGCGACACGTCGGCCACGCCGCCGTCGTCTGCCTGCTCGATCAGGCACAGCACGGTCATGACAAGATCCCCAGCTCATCAAGCAGCGCGACCAGCGCGGGCACAGCGTCGGCGCCATTGCCGAGGATCTCAGCACGCTTTGACTCGCCAGCCGGAACGCGCAGCCCCGTTTTGGTCAGGCCATCGGCACGCCACTGTGGTGCGCGGGTTTCGATCGTGGCCCGTTTGGCCCGCAGCCGGCCCGGGAGCGAGGGATACCTGGGCAGGTTGATGCCCTCCTTGACCGAGACGACCGCAGGCAGCGGGATGTCGAAGACTTCCTCGGTGCCGCGATACTCGCGCTTCGCGCGGGCTCCCGCGTCGGTGACCTCGAGGTTCTTGATGCCGGTCACGCAGGGCAGGCCGAGCGCGTGCGCCACCCGGACGGCGACCTGGTAGTCGCCGGTGTCGGCCGCCTCGTTGCCGAACAGCAGCAGGTCGTAGGGGAAATTGGAGGCGGCGGCTCCAGCCGGGTCGGGGGCGGGAGACGCGGCCGGGTCGGGGAGGGCGGAGGCAGAGGCCGCAGCAGGGTCGGGGGCGGGGGGCGCGGCCGGGTCGGCGGCGGCACCGGTGACCTCGGCGACGATCGCCTCGGCAGTCGCGATCGGGCCCCATTCCCGGCCGTCGGTCTCCAGCAGCACCGCCCGCGTGGCGCCGAGCGCCAGCATGTCGCGCAGCTGATCAGCGGCGGCCGGAGGGCCGAGCGTGAGCACGGCAACGCTGCCGCCGTGCCGCTCGACCAGGCGCACCGCCTCCTCCACCGCGCACTCTTCGTGCGGGCTGACCGTGAACCCGGACATCCGGGTGTCCACGTCCTGGCCGTCAGCGGTCAGGACGATCTTGCCGCCGACCATGGGGACGCGCTTGACGCAGACGGCGATCTTCACGACTGTGCCTCCCGCTCCTCAGCTCCGGACCCGATCGTTATCCGGGTCGAACAGCGGCGTGGAGCCTGCAACCGCGACCGTGACCGGGTACTGCTCGCCCAGGTACTCGACGGCCAGCCGGTTGCCTTCGACCGCGTGCTCTGCAGGCAGGTAGGCCATCAGCAGGTGCTTGCCCACCGACGGCCCGGATCCCGCGCTGGTCACGTACGACGGGCGGCCCTTGGCGTCGACCAGCGGCCCGCCGGCGGCGGTCAGGATCGGCTCGCCGCCGAGCATGTAGCGAAGCTGGCCGGACGCAGACCGGTGGTCGTCGACGGTCAGTGTGCACAGCACCGCGCACGGCGGCGACGACCGCTGCGCCAGGTAGGCGTCCTTACCGAGGAACTCCTGCTCCTTGACCTTGGGCCGGGTCATCCCGGCCTCGACTAGGTCGTAGGAGCCGTCGAGCTCGGCGCCGTACGCGCGGTACCCCTTCTCCAGCCTGCCCGTGGTGCCGTAGACGCCAATTCCGACCGGCACCAGCCCGTGCGGCTGGCCGGCCTCCCAGACCGTGTCCCAGACCCGGCGGCCCTCCTCGATCGGCGCGTACAGTTCCCAGCCAAGCTCGCCGACGTAGGAGATCCGCGACGCGAGCACGGTCACGCCGCCGAGTTCGATCTCCCGGCAGGTCCCGAACTTGAACCCGTCGTGTGACATGTCGGCCGGGGTCACCGACGACAGCACGTCCCTGGCCCGGGGCCCCCACAGGCCCAGCGTGGTCCAGGCCGACGTCTGGTCGGCGATCACCGCTTGCGCCCCACCCGGGCTACCCGGCCCGCCTCGCACCCCACCCGGCCCGCCCTCCTGTCCAGGCAGGTGGTCGGCGAACCACTTCACGTCCATCATTCCGGTGGCGCCGCCGGTGACCACGCGGAACCGTTCCGGCCCCAGGCGCATGATCGTCAGGTCGCCGCGGAAACCGCCGCGCTCGTCGAGCAGCGAGGTGTAGATGACCCGTCCCACGCGCACGTCCAGCTGAGCGACGGCGACCGACTGCACGGCGGCGAGCGCGCCCGGCCCGACGATGTCGAACACAGCGAACGCGGACAGGTCGACGAGCCCGCACGCGTCCCTCATCGCGAGGTGCTCGGCGTTGATGATCGGCGACCACCAGCGGCTCTCCCACTCAGCCTCGCGCTCCATCAGCCGCCCCGCATACCGTTCAAGGAGGACGTCGTTGGAGGCATACCAGTTCGGCCGCTCCCACCCCGCGGTCTCGATGAACACCGCCCCGAGGTCTCGCTCGCGGTCGTAGACCGGGCTCAGCCTGACCGGGCGCCCCGATTCCCACTGCTCCGCGGGGTGCACGATGCCGTACATCTTGTTGAAGCCCTCGCGGGCCCGCGCGGTCACGTGCGCGGTGGTGCGCTGGTGCCCGTAGAACCGGGAGATGTCGGCCTCGTGGATGTCGATCTCCGGCGCGCCGCCGCTCATCCACTCGGCGGCGGCCCGGCCGATCCCGGGCCCTTCCTTGATCCAGCTTGCCGCGACCGACCAGAGCCCGGGCACCTCGGGCGTCTCGCCGATCAGCGGGTGCCCGTCCGGCGTCATCGAGATCAGCCCGTTGATCGCGTAGCGGATGCCCACCCGCTCGTCGCCGAGCAGGTCCGGCATCAGCTCCAGGGCCTGCATCAGCTGCGGGTCGAAGTCGTCCTGGGTGAACGGCATCTCGGTCGGGGATAGCGCCGCCTCCTCGATCGAGGGGATGTCGTCGGGCGCCACGATGATCGGCCGGTGCGCGTACGAGCCGACCTCCATGTCGCCGCCGTGCTGGCGCTCGTACATGTTCGTGTCGACGTCCCTGACGATCGGGTAGCTGATCTCGCCCGGGGTGTCCGCGAACAGCGGGATCGGGCCGACGCTGATCATCTGGTGCACGATCGGGGTGAGCGGGATCCTGGCCCCGGCCATCCGCGCGATCCGCGGCGCCCAGACCCCGCAGCAGATCGCGCAGACGCTGGTCTCGATGTCGCCCTTGGTGGTCCGGACCGCGCTGACCCGCCCGGCGGCGTCGGTGTCGATGCCGAGCACCTCGGCACCGGCCAGTACAGTAAGCGCGCCGAGCTGCGTGGCGTTCTCGCGCATCAGCGTCCCGGCGCGCAGCGAGTCGACGACGCCGACCGTGGGGAAGTGGGCGCCCCCCAGAATGACGGACTCGTCGAGGTAGGGAACCAGCTTGGCCACCTCGGCCGGGGAGATCAGCTGCGCGGGTATCTGCCAGGCCTTCGCCTGCGTGCACCGCCTGCGCAGCTCCTGCATGCGGGCCTCGGTCCTGGCGACCTCAATCCCGCCGCTCTGAGTGAACACGCCGAGCGCCTCATACTGCTCGGTGCTGTCGGCGGTGAGCTCCATCATCATCTTCGAGTACTCGATCGGGAAGATGAAGTTCGACGCGTGGCCGGTCGACCCGCCCGGGTTCGGCATCGGGCCCTTGTCGACCAGCACGAGCTCCCGCCAGCCCAGGCGCGCGAGATGATACGCGAGGCTGTTGCCGACGATCCCGGCCCCGATGATCACGGCGCTTGCCCTATTCGGGGTGTCGCTCATGGTGCTCATTCACGCCCTTCGAGGTTCTGCGGGTCAAATCGAGCCAGACCCCGCCGCCCGAACGGGGCAGGCGGGGCCGGCTGTGTGCTGTCGGTTGATGATGCTGCCTATTCGACCGGGATCTCCTTGTTGATCAGGCCGAGGTCGATCCCCTGCCGCCGGCGCACGATCCGGGCCACCACGAAGATGACGATCGCCAGGACGTACATCGCGGCCATGTAGAGCAGCGAGTCGTGGCTGTTGACGAAGTAGTTGTCGTTATAGAGCCACTCGACCAGGTTGTACACGAGCAGCGCGATCGTGATCCAGCCTGCCACCGGCACGATCTGGACACCGAAGAGCTTGATCCGGCTGGCCGGAGAGGCCCGCCACAGGTCTTTCTTGATGAACGGCAGGAGCACCACGGCGATCGCGCTGAACAGATAGGTCACCGCGATGACGAGGGTCGCGTCGAGTGTGTAGGTCCGGAACGTCGTCGAGTACGCGTAGATCGCGCCCAGGATCACGGCCGGCGCGAGCATCAGGACCAGCGAGTAGAACGGCACCTTCCGCTTCTCGGACACCTCGGCCGCCCGGTCCGGCAGCACCCGGTCGAAGGCGGCGGCGAAGATGACCCGGGTGGAGGACAGGAACAGCGTGCCCACCCAGCCGAAGAACCACAGGCTCAGCACCAGCAGCAGGATGACCTGGAACGCGGTGTTGTGCACCAGCCAGCCCGCGAACAGGAACGGGTACGGCCAGATGCCGAACTGCGGCGTCGCGTTGTAGTCCAGCGAGTTCAGGTTCTG
Source organism: uncultured Actinomycetota bacterium (assembly GCA_963778075.1). Lineage (GTDB taxonomy): Bacteria > Actinomycetota > Actinomycetes > Streptosporangiales > Streptosporangiaceae > JASHPR01. The sequence continues at coordinate 164,789 of CAVZTJ010000008.1, forward strand.
GTAGAAACCCCAGCCGACGGTCTTGGCCATCACCAGGAAGAAGATCACCGTCAGGATCACGGTGATCCACAGGCCGATGAACATGCCGCTGAACACACGGCGGAAGTCGCTCGCGCCGCGGATCTCGCCGTACAGCGTGGCGCCCCAGTTCGGCCACAGGATGAAGAACATCATCGCGGGAACCAGGAGCATGGTCGGTCCCAGCGGGCCGAACCCGAACGGCGTGGTGGTGTAGCCCGCCTTGACGGCCGCCCTGTTCGTGGCCGCGTAGGCGTTCTTGACGCCGAACATGTGCTGTGCCTCGTAGTTGAACGAGCTGATGAAGCTGGCGTGCGAGTTGAACAGCAGCAGGCCGACCACGACCGCGAACCCGATCAGGCCGCCGATGAAGCACCACTTCTGGATCCGTGCGTAGCCGCCCATCCCGAGGGAGACCAGGAAGCCGGCCAGCACGATCGTGATCACCGTGACGATGAAGACTCCGTTGTCGGTGCCGAACCAGGCGTAGCCGCCGCCCGGCCAGGTCCACTTCAGCGTGGCCCAGATCGGCTGGAAGAACTGGACCGAGAGGATGTTGCCGTAGATCGGCGCCCACAGCCAGAGGATGAACCACCACCCGGTGGCGGCCATGACGAAGCCGATGCCGCTGCCCAGGATCCTGGTCTGCCAGACGTAGTCGCCGCCGGCCCTTGGGATCGTGACGATCAGGCCGGCGTACGCGATCACCAGGAACGACACCCAGATCCCGGAGATGACCACCGACGTGAGCAGCTGGCCCTTGGGGAACGCCGGGCCGGCAAAGGTGAATTCGTAGATTCCCAGCGTGACGAAGTTCGTCGCCAGGCACGCATAGATCAGCGAGTCCCGGACCGACCAGCCCCGGACCAAACCTGTCGCCTTGCGCAAAAAGAGTGTCGGGGTCTCGCCGCCGACAGCCTCAGTGGCCATAGCTGCCTCCAAGTCACGGGCTCTTCGCGGCCCGGCCAGCCCGGTAAATGACAATCAGTAGCTATCTCGGCTATCAGCCGTTGACGAGCAAGTACCTTTGGACTTTTCCTTTCTTGGCGTTGAGGTCGATGACCGCTCCCTGCAGCACACCGTCGCCATACACGCTGCCGGGATTCATCGCGAGTGTCCGGCCCATCTTCTTCACCGCGCGGCTCTCGTGGATGTGGCCGTGCACCGACAGCATTGGCTGATGCTGCATGATCGCGTCCCTGACCGCCTTCGATCCGACCGGCTTCATCACGGCCCCGCCGTGGATCGGCCGCAGCGTGGAGTCGAGGGCGGGAGCCTCGTCGAGTCCGGTGCCGTACGGCGGCGCGTGGAAGTTGAAGATCGCCCGGCTCATGTCCGGCACCTGGCTGGCCAGCGCCTCGATCTTGGCCGCGAGCTCGGGTTCGGGTGCCTCCCGGAACGTGTCCCACGGGGTCGGATTGGTCCAGCCCATGGAGACGAGCGAGAAGCCATCCAGGTCGAGCAGCTTGCCTTCGGCGAAGCTCACGCACGGCGACTGCTCGATGATGTCGTCGATTTCCCAGATGTCGTCGTTGCCGCCGTTCAGGATGCACGGGATCTCGCCGCCGCGCAGCTTCCCGTCGGCCATGTCCAGCCACCGGTCGAGGCTCTCGGTCATCTCGACCGTGAACCGGCGGTCGACCGCCCCCTCCTCCTGGCTCAGGTGCTTGAGCTCGTCCGGGCTGACGACGGCGGGGTAAGACCCGGCGTTGCGGATCTGCTTCTTGATGTTGTCGAGTTCTTCGGCCGTCTCCAGGGTGTACTCCTGGCCACGCACCGTGACCTTCCAGCGGCCACCCTGATCGACGATCGGCACCATGACTTTGCCGGTGACATCACCGCCGAGGATCACCATGTCGGCCTTGTAGAACGCCGCGGAATTCAGGAATTTCCGCCAGCAAACCTCGGAACCATGAATATCGGTGGCAAAGAAGATCTTCATAGCACCACCACACCTATTGATGCGCTTCCTGTGCAACGGTGTAGCATTCGACGCAACTTGGCGTCAAGGGTTCGGGCCTCGCAAAGGCCCGGCCAACTGGGCAAATGGCCGCAGGCGCTCCGCGCCTGCGGCTGTCCGGAGAGCGACTGCTACCCCAGTGGGTTTAGGGGATACCGACGGTTCGGGCCGTGTGCGGCGCCACCGGTACGGGGTCTGCAGTGCCAGCGGTTCGGGCCCTGCATGACCTGTATCGGGGAGGGGTTCGGGGGGAACGCGGAGGGCGGAGCCCCCGCGGAGGCGGGTCAGTGATCCACTTCTTCGGGCAGCTCGTACCAGCGGACGCGGTCGCCGACGTTCGCCCGCAGCTTCCACTTGACGCCCTTCGGCGCCGACTCGGCCAGCTCGAGCAGGTACGCGGCCTGCGCGATCGCGTCGAAGGGCGGATCGGGCGGCAGCAGCTCGGGGTGCTCGGCGGCCAGCGTGGGCAGCTTCTTCAGGCTGCCGGTGACCGTCCGCCACCAGCCCCAGTCGGCGCCGAGCAGCTTGCCGAAGCGGTCGCTGTCGATCGAGGCACTGCTCTCGGAGCCTGCCGCGCCGCTCCCGCTCACCGGCACGCCGCTGAGCAGGTGCAGGGTGTCGCGCGCGTCCTTCTCGTTGAGCTCGACGATCTGCAGCTTCGACAGCAGCACGTCCACCGCGTCGACCGTCAGCGGCAGCCTGCCGAACGCGGGCCGGAAGTCGAGCGTGTGGCACATGGTCAGCCGGTCGACCATGACGTCGATCGGGCGCCCGGACGGGGCGGTGAAGTACATCTGCCGGTCGCCGTTCAGGTTGTTGAACCGGCGGTCCGGCTGGCAGCCGCTCTTCTCCAGATAGGCGACGACGTTCTTGCGGCCCTTGGACATGCACGCGAAGTCCATGTCCTGCCCGATCCGCAGCCGCGGCGGAAAGTCCGGGCACAGCACGCGCACCGCAAGACCGCCGAGCAGCTTCAGGCCGAGGCCCGCGTCGGCGGCGCCCTGGGCCAGCGCGATCGCCTCGGGGAGCGGGTCGTCTGCGGGGCCGGCCTGTGCGGGCTGGGCAGGATTCTCGCTTGCCACGGCTCCCCTCCTCATGGTGGGCTGACGCGCACGTCATCGGCACAATACCGCCGACGCCGGATAATGGCCCCTTTCCGCGGCGTTGACGGGGCCCCGGCCGCATGGCCATCCTGGTTGCGTGTCCCGGGCTGAGGTTGCCGCTGGCGCAACCTACCAATCGGCGGAGCGCGTCCTTGCGCTTCTGACCAGCTTCGACGACACCAGGGTCGAGCTCAGCGTCACCGAGATGGCGGCCTCGCTGGGAGTGCACAAGTCAACGGCCTCGCGCCTCGCCGGAGTGCTGGAACGGGCAGGCCTGCTGACTCGCTCGGGCCGCAGGTTCCGGCTTGGCCTCGAGGTCATCAGGCTGGGCACGCTGGCCATGCGCAGTACCGACTTCGTGGCCTCGATGCAGCCGATCATGGAAAAGCTGTCCCAGCAGACCGGCGAGACCGTGAACCTGGCAGTGCCCGACGGGCCGCACGTCCTCAACATTGCCGAGGTCCCGAGCACGTTCCTGCTGAACAGCTCCGGTGGCTGGATCGGGCGGCGCACGATGCCGCACGCGGTCGCCAACGGCAAGGTGCTGATGGCGTACGGCGCGCTCGGCGTGCCGGAGCACCTGGAGCGGTACACGGCAAAGACCATCACCGACCATGACGCGCTGAACGCCGAACTCGCCGCGGTCCGCCGGAGCGGCTACGCCACCGCGGCCGGCGAGCTCGAGGAGGAGCTGGTCGCCGTCGCGTCGCCGGTCTTCGGCGGCACCGGGGCCTGCGTCGCCGCGCTGTCCGTGTCCGGGCCCGCGTTCCGGATGCAGCCCGAGTCACTGGAAAAGCTCGGCCGACTGTGCGCCGAAGCGTAACGGGAACTAGCCAAGGGGAGTCTCGGCATGCGGGAGTACCTGCTGTACATCGACGGTGCCTGGCGGTCGGGCGGTGCCGGATCGGCGGCGGCCATCAGCCCGTCGTCGGGTGAGACGTTCGCCACCGTGGCCGTGGCCAGCCCGGTCGACGTCGACGACGCCGTCCGCGCGGCCGCGGCCGCCTGGCCAGCCTGGGCGGACGCGTCCGCGTTCGAGCGGGCTGGCTGGTTTGGCAAGGTCATCGCGGGCATCGGGGCCCGGCGGGACGAACTCGCCCGCGCGCTGACCCTAGACCAGGGCAAGCCGCTGGCCGAGGCGTTTGACGAGGTCGACGAGCTCGGCGAGTACTTCAGGATGGCCGCGGAGGATGCCAAGCGGCGCGCCGGGGCGCTGCCCGCCTCGGTCTCGGCCGACCGGCGGATCCTCACGCTGCGGGTGCCGCTCGGAGTGATCGGCGTGGTGAGCCCGTGGAACTGGCCGTACACGATGGGCGCCGAGGTGTTCGCGCCCGCGATCGCGGGCGGCAACACGGTGGTCTGGGTGCCGGCGCCGTCGACGACCGCGTGCTGCGCGATCCTGGCCGAGGTGATCGCCGACACGGGCATGCCGGCCGGGGTCTTCAACTTCGTGCCGGGACCCGGCCGCATAATCGGCGACTCGCTGGTGGCTCATCCGCGCGTGGCCGGGGTGGGTTTCGTGGGCTCCGTCGAGACCGGCAATCAGGTAGCGGTGCGGGCAGCGGGCAAGGCGCAGCTGCTCGAGCTCGGCGGCAACGGTCCGATGGTGATCCTCGAGGACGCCGACCTGGAACTGGCCACGACCGCGTCCCTCGAGGCCGCGTACCTGTGCGCCGGCCAGAGCTGCACAGCGGGCGAGCGGTTCCTGGTGCACGCATCCGTGCGGGCGGAGTTCACCGAGCGGGTCGTGGCCGCGACCAAGGCGAGCGTACGGCTCGGCGACCCGTTCGACCCCCAGACCACGATGGGCCCGCTGAACAACGAGGCCACGGCCGCCAAGTTCGACCGGCACATTGCCGCGCCGTCGCGGGCGGCGCGCGGATCTGCTGCGGCGGCCGCCGGGCCGCCGCTTCCCCACCCAGCTCTACGCCGAGCCGACCGTGCTCGACGGCGTCACGCCGGGCATGGCGATCGAGCAGGAAACGTTCGGGCCGGTCGTGCCCGTGGTCGAGGTTCAGTCGGCGGCCGAAGCCCTGGAGCTGACCAACGCCTCGCCGTTCGGGCTGACCGCCGCGGTGTTCACCGCGGACCTGGAACGCGGTCTGGCGTTCGCCGAGCGGGCCAGAGCCGGCTGGGTAAACATCAACGCCTCGACCAACCTGTGGGAGTCGCATCTGCCGTTCGGCGGGCGGGCCGGCAGCGTCAGCGGCCGGGGCCGGGTCGGCGGCGCCTGCCCCATGGACACGTTCACCGAGCCGAAGACGGTAACTTTCCCCGTGCCCGCCCTCCCCCCGCACTAGCTTTCCCTCAGCACCCCGCCGTCCGTGACCGGCAGCTGGCTGCCGTGGCTGAGGCTGGTGTCAGCCACCGCCGGAACAGTAGTACTTGTTGGGCGGAACGACCGTGGGCAGATGGTTCGTCCACTGGGCGAGGAGGACGTTCCAGGAGCCTTCTGGTCCGGTGGCCTCGAGCCACTTCTCAGTGTGGATCAGCCCGGTTGCCGGGTCGAGGACCAGAAGGAGCGGGCCGCCGTCTTGTGTCGGGATGAACACGGCGTGCGCGCCCTTGACGGCACCCCGGTCCTGCACGCCGGGGAACGTGGCGATCGCCCGGTATGCAGCGGCGCGCACCCCGGGCGGAGCCGGCACCACCAGTTCCAGCGCGATCAGGGCTTGCAGTTCCAGGGTCTTATTGGTGCTGTAGCTGGCGATCCGGGCCTTGAGCGCGGTGGGGCTGGTCGGCCAGTGCTGGACCAGGTTGTATGTCCACGAGGGTATTGTCTTCCGCGGGTTGCCGATGCCGAAGCTAACGCCGCCTCCATACCTCATCACTATCTTGCCGCCAAGCCCTGCCTTGCACGGCGGGCTGCTCCAGAAGATCCCGTCGCGCGCTATCCACTGGTTGTCGGTGTCGTTGGCACTTCCCGGGACGTTGGCCGGGATGTTGGTTTCGGCTTCGGAGATCACGATGTGCCAGTACCTGCCGGGCTGCTGGTGCGCCACGCTGGTTGCGGCCGCGAGCAGGATCTGCCTGCCGGTCGGCGGCGCGGCGGCAGGATGGTGAGCCGACGGCCGGGCGCCAGGGCGGCCGGACGGGATGGTGACCGCCAGCGTGACCGCGGCCGCGGTCGCCGCAGCCGCCGCGGCGACCGCCGCTGCCCGAAGCTGCCAACGGCGGCTGGTGCGCCGGACCGGCGCGGGGGGAGTCGACATCTCGTCCAGGAGGACGGACAGGATCCGGTCCTGGCGTTCGGGGGTAAGCCGCTGTGGCGGCGGAAACACATTGCCGGTATCCATGGCTTCACTTCTCCTTGTCCTGCTCGGCAAGCTCCCGACGAAGCCGCGACAGCCCGCGCGAGAGCCGGGACTTGACGGTCCCGGCTGGGATGCCGAGCGCGGCAGCCGCCTGTGTGCCGGTTAGCCCCGAGCCCACGCACAGTTCGATCACGGCCCGTTCCCGCGCGGGCAGTAAGCCCAGGATCGGTAGCGCGGCAGCCATCTGCCGCTCGGCGTCGACACGCGCCGCGACCGCCTCAGCCGGGTCGGCCACCGCCTCGGGCTCCTCGAGCCTGGCCAGCGCCGCGGCGTAGCGTCGTTGTGCCCGGCGCGTGTTTCGCAGCATGTTGTTCGCTATCGCCAGCAGCCAGGGCAGCGCGTCACTGGCGTCCGCTGGCATCGCTGCCCTGCGCCGCCACGCGGTGAGGAACGTTATGGCGGTCATTTCCTCGGCCAGCGACCACGAACCGATGCGGCGGAAACAATGGTTGTAGACCGCGTGGCAGTGCTGCTCGTACAGGCCGCTGAACCGGTCTCTTTCCGAAGCCGTTGCCGCGGGCTGGCCGTCGCCGACGGTATGCGCCGCTCTCATACCCTGCTTCTGTCCAGACGCCCTCATACGGTTCCCGGCGGCCGGCTGGCTGGCAGTCAGCCACTCTCCGCGTGATCTAACTAGTCGTACTCCTCGGGTCGCCGGCCGTCGCCGTGGCGACGATGCGCTCCAGCCGCCTGCTGTGCGCCCCGCGCCAGTAGACGCGGCTGCAGTTCGCGCACCGGGCGAACACGTCGTAGGTCCTGCGGGTGCCCGGCTGCAGGTCGTGCTCGACGTCGGTCTTGGGCACCATGAACAGCCGGCCGTTGCACGCGGAACAGATGGTCCATGGCGCCAGCGGCGGCGCGAACCGGTCCAGCACGTCCGCCAGCTGGTCATCGGGCTTTGCGCCGCGGACGTATCCGCCGTGACGCAGGCTTCTGCGATGCAGCAGGCCGCGATCCTGGGTAAGCAGCACCCGGTCCTGCTCGTTGGCCTGCTCGATCAGCTCGTCGTCGTCGGCGTCGTTGGAGTACGCCGCGTCGATGCCGAGCAGGCGCAGCCGTCGTGCCAGGGTGCCAAGATGCACGTCGAGCAGGAACCGGGGTGGCCCGGTGGGCAGCCGTTGCGGCCTAGGGACGGGGCCGACGTCGACCACGTTGCCGTCGCCCGGCCGGACGGAGGCTGGGACGTGCTGCCCGTCGACTGCGATCGCACCGACTTCGGTCAGCGGCACACCGAGCGACTCGACCAAATGCCCGGCGGTCGACGTGCCGTCGCACGCCACCCGGATTCCAGGCAGCCTGCGGTTGCGCGGCGCGAGAAAGAACCGCAGTTCCTCGTCGAACCGCAGGAACACACCGGGCTCGCCCATGGCATCAGCATCGCACTCGCCCAGTGCCGGACTCCGCCGCTAGGCTTCTGAATGGTTGGGAGGAAGCCCATGCCTGACGAACTGGACGACATCCGGCGGCGCCTGGACGCGCTGGACCCGGATGGACTCAGAGGCCGGTCTGCGAGCCATGGACCTTGACCAGGCCGCGCTGACTGCGCGTTTCGACGCTCAGCCGGACTGCTTTCCGTAGTCGACGGTCAGCCAGTGCTCCGGGCGCATCCGGATCATCACGTTCTCTCCGGCCGAGTCGGGGTTGCTGGCCACGTACTGATCACCACCCTCCGGGCCGAGGTAACGGCGGGCCATGGCCAGCCGCTCATCGAGATCGAGTTCCTCGATCTCGACCGGCCCCTCGACGGTGACGTACCGGTATGGCGGGTTCTCGTCCTGTGCGCACAGGCTCATCCGGCCAGCGGCCGCGAGCGCCACGCCCTTGCGTGAGCCGCGGGCGGTGATCACGCTGACCAGGCCGCCGGGCTCATAGTCGTACCAGACGGGCGCGGCGAGCGGCGCCCGGCTCCCCCGCCCACCCTCCCCCTCATCCACGCTCAGCACACCGACGTGCACCCCGGCAAGGAACTGCTCCCGCTCGGCAACGCTCATCGCGTACGACATGAACATCTCCCTCGCTCGGCCCGGCGTGGCCCTCCGATTCTCGCAGAGCCGTCTGCGCCACCCGGAGTTGTGGCGGGCCAGTGCCGATCGCAGGATGTCAGCCATGGAGATCGTGTCCGAGCCGATGACACTGTCCGACATGGCCGCGGTGCTGGCCGAGCTCGACCAGTTCTGGGGTGGCCGGGATATGCGCTTCCTGCATCAGAAGGTGTTCGTGCAGGAGTTCGGCGACACCTGCCTGACCGCGCGTGACCCGGACGGCCGGATCGCCGGCTACCTGATCGGGTTCCCGGCGCCGCGGGGCCTCGGCTACATCCACGCGGTCGCGGTGCGGAATTCGGCACGCGGCACAGGCTGCGCACTGGCCTTGTACCGAGCGTTCGCCACGGCGGTGGCGGAGCACGGGGCGGACCGGCTGAAGGCGATAACCAGCGTGACCAACTCCGGGTCGGTCGCCTTCCACCGGCGGCTCGGCTTCGATGTCAGGCAGGTCGAGAACTACGACGGTCCGGGCGTGCCGATGATGGTTATGACCCGCTCGCTGCCGTGGACGTCTGCAGCGCCCAGCCCGGCCCCAAGCTAACCGGGAGCAGTTACCTGAGCACGACGCGCTCACCATCGATATCGGCGATGATCTCCAGCCTGCCGCCAAGGGCCCGCACGTAGGCGGCCAGCGTCCGGACCTCGGTCGCGCCTGGCTCAGCGCGCTCAATGGCGGAGACTCGCTCCTGGCGGACGTTCATGCGGGCGGCCACCTGCGCCTGCGTCAGCTTCATCCGCTGCCGGGCCCGCGCCAGGGTGTAGGCACGATGGCGCGCCGCGAGTGCGGCGGCCCCGATCTCCACCTCCGTCTCTTCGCCAGGAAAGAATTCGTCAAGAAACGACTCTGCGTCATAGCTGATGAACACGCCGGGGGGCGCCGCAGCCGGGGGTACGGCAGCCGGGGGTACGGCAGCCGGGGGTACGGCAGCCGGGGGTACGGCAGCCGGGGGTACGGCAGCCGGGGGTACGGCAGCCGGGGGTACGGCAGCCGGGGCTGCCGCGGCTGGGGGTGCGGCGCCGGACTGCGCCATGGCGAGGCGGCCCGCCGCGAGCCGCATCACCTCTTGGTACTCGGCCGGTGACCGGCCTGGATTCTCGACCCACGCCAGCAGGACCGCCGTGTCCTGCGGCTCCACCGCGAAGAGCAGGCCAATTCGCAGGTTGTCGGGAGCACCCGGACGCAACTCCATCAGGCCGGGCGGAACCGAGCCGCCTTCGGCCGCGCGCCCGGAGTCGTCCTCGGCAGCCGACGGATGGTCCGGAGTCATTTCCAGGAGCTCGCTGACGGCCGCCGAGGCGTCGCTCATCGCGGAGGAAATCTCCGCCTCGGCATCCGTCACTTCCAGATCACCGGCGTCCTCGCCGATGTCAGCGAACGCCGCCCGGACTCTCCGGGATGCCTCATCGGCCGTGTAGCTGGCCTTGATTGTTTCCTTCCGGGTCCGGAACGCATCGACCTTGGCCTGCAGCCGCTGACTGGCGGCGGTAAGCCTCTCCTCCTCGCCCCGCAGAGCTGCAAACTGATGGAGCTGCTCGGCGAGTTGCTCCTGGACCGCTGCCTGCCGGGTTTGGGCATCGCGGGCCAGGTCCTCGTTCCCGGCATCAAGCGCGTCCTGGGCCTGCCTGGCGAGCTTCGCGGCGTTTTGCTCCAGCTGACTGGCCTGTAGCTCGACGCGCTTGCGCGAGGTCGCGACGTCGGCGACGCCGCGGCGGACTCGCTGCAAGAGTTCCAGCTGGCTCTCGTAGGCGTAGTCGAGGGCCTCCCGGGGATCATGCGGCGACCGGAGCACGGACTCCAGCGGCAGGACTAATGGCGGGCAGAGATCCTCGCCTGCCTCGAGCATCGCCAGCACCGCCTCGCCGACCGCGCGGGCCACTTCGGGCTCGGCACCCCGGAGGTCGGTCAGCCACTCGCGGACCCGGTTGTGTATGCGCAGCCGATAGCCCATGCCGTTGTCTCCTGAGAGCAGTACTTACACGTACTGTGCCACCGACGCCGGTCGCCTGCAACGCGCCGACCTGTCTGTCCCCTAACGCCTTTACGGGCGATTCTGGGTGCCTGGCCGCCTAGAGCGCCGAGCCAGCGTGACCATTTCATAATTGCCGATAAATTCGCACGGAATGGCTGCAATATGCCTGGCAACATAGCGTCGGCTGGCATCCGCTTGACAATGCCTTCGGCATGCACCAGGATCACCTGATCCCCCTGTTATGGAAATGCACCTCGCGACAAGGGGGATGCGGTGACTGTGCCAGCCCAGGGCGCCGAGGGTTCGGTTGGGCATAGGGGCGTCTTCCAGTACGAGCAGAGCATCCCGCCGGGTTAAGCATGCTCACTGTCCTGATATACGTTCTGATCCTCTGGGGCATCATCGCGCTCGCATGGCTTGTGGCGTGGCGGCTGAGGCGAAGCGGGACGGACACGTCCGGGCAGTTCACCAACACCGCCGTGTTTGTCGGGTTCTTGTTCGGGTTCCTGCTCACCACGCTCCAGGTATTCGCGACCAACCACTATTCCGACGCCCGTTCCCAGGCTCAGTCCGAGCCGACGAGCCTGGTGACGATGTACGACGACCTCGGCGTATTTCCGCCGCATGTGAACGCAACGGGGCGTCGCGATGTTATCTGCTATATGTGGTCGGTCGCCGAGGGTGACTGGAAGGCACAAGAGCAGGGGGACACTCAGGAATCGCGCGACGCGGTCGTGTGGGGTGACCGCCTGCGTAGTTTCAGAAACACGCTTCCCCAGGACTCGCCCGCAACCCAGGCCGGATATTCACGGGTCAGCACGGACCTGACCGACGCGGGCAATGCGCGCCAGCAGCTGCTGTTCCTGGCTCAACCTCAAATACCGGCAATCCTGTGGGTTGTCGTGTTCGTCAGTGGCGGCCTGCTGATTTTCTTGCAGGTCAGCGACTCTCAATCGCAGGGAAAGATCGCCAGGCGCTCAATGCTGACTGCAGTGATCGTGCTCATGACCCTCGAGGTCGCTTCGCTTGCCGTCCTCGATCGCCCGTTCTCTCCCGTCGCCCGGATTCAGCCAACCGCGATGACAACCGCCATAGGACTGCTTGAGGCCGGCCGCACCGGGCAACCTACCCCGCAGGACTGTGCTCGGTTGGCGACGACCAACCCGTAGCCCGCTGGATGCGCACTGCACTATTGCCGCCCATCGGCTGCCGCTCGCCGGCCGCTGGCTGCCCTGTCAGCTGCGGATCACTTGGAGCGTGGCGAGCGTGGGATCCGCGGCATACGCGATGCGGCCGCCGTCCGCATGGACCTCGCGCAGCGCGTTCAGGGCGGTGGCAGTTATCAGTTCGCCGGGCGCGAGCACCGGGACGCCCGGCGGGTAGGGTGCGATCAGCTCGGCGCTGACCCGGCCGACGGCGGCGTCGGCGGGGACGGTCTCGTTCGGCGCGAAAAACGCCTCCCGCGGCGCGAGCACCGTCTCCGGCACCACCGTCCACGCGGCTCCGGCGGCCGGGTGCCGCGGCGCGCCGCGATGCCGCTCCACCGCGGCGGCGAGCACCTCGGCGAACGCGGCGATCTGGTCCTCGTCGTCGGCGATCGTGATGATCGGAACGATCGTGTCGCGGTCGGCCATCTCCACTGGCATCCCGGCCGCGAGCAGGTCGGCCTCGACGGCAATCCCATGTGCGCCGGTCCCGGCCAGCAGCACGACCAGCTTGGTCGGCTCCACGCCCGGCCCGTCGAGAACGTCGAGGCCCGGCACCTGCCGCAGCCTTCGGCGGGCCGCGGCCACGCCGCGCAGCAGCCGGGCACACAGGTCCTTGCCGTCCCGCGCCAGCAGCGCCCTGGCCGCGTCGGTGCTCGCCATGATCGAGCCCGCCGGGCTGGTGGTGTGGGTCGCGTCGAACGCCCGCTCCAGCCGCGCCGGGTCCAGCCGCTCGGTCCTCGCCATCACCAGCGAGGCCTGGGTACAGGCCGGCAGCGCCTTATGCGCGCTGGTCACCATCGCGTCGGCGCCAGCGGCGAGCGCGTGCGGCGGCAGGTCGGGGTGGAAGCCAAAGTGCGGCGCCCAGGCGGCGTCCACGATCAGCGGCACCCCGGCCTCGTGCGCCACGGCGGCGTGGCCGGCCAGGTCGCCGATCGTGCCCACGTAGGAGGGATCGCCGAGGAACACCGCGCAAGCGCCGGGATGCTCCGCCAGGGCCGCCCGCACGGTTTCCACGGCCACCGCTGCCGGAAGCCCAGACCCCGGGTCCATCTCCGGCCGGACCCATACCGGGCGCAGCCCGGCGAGCATCAGGCCGAGCAGCAGGGACCGGTGCAGGATCCGGGTGATGATGACCTCCTGGCCGGGCGAGCCGACGGCCAGGGCCAGCGCCTGGTTCCCGTGCGTGGACCCGGCCACGGCGAACCGGCACCAGTCGGCACCCCACAGCCTTGCCGCCTGCGCCTCGCCCTCGACCCGCAGCACGTCCGCGTGCTTGATCGTGTCGAGCGCGCCGTACAGCGGTGCGTCGCCGGCGATCACGTCCCCGACGAGATCGCGGCGCTGCTTGTGCCCGGGGGTGATCATCGGCGTAAACTCGCCGGTTTCCGCGCGCTCCATGGAGCTCAGCCAGGCGTCGAGCAGCGGCGCGTCGGGTCGCAGTCCCCGCGGATCCCGGGGGTCATCGAGGTTAGGCACCCGCCCAGTCTGCATGATCGCCGCAAGCAAGGTGAAGAGTGCCTCGTTGTCCTTATTCGCTGAACAATACGGAACCCACCGTCGGCCGCCTCGAGCGAACTGAAGCGCCCTCGGGCTCGATCCTCGGCCAGCACACGAAGACGGCGCGCCCGGAATTCGGCTCGACTAGGACCAAATTCCTGCGCCCGCCCAAAACGCCGCCGCGCAGGTAAAATTAAACCGGGCACATCTGGCATCTAGGGCATCTCGCCGAGCCGACTATTGATGTCGCCGGCACTGCCACCCCAATGGGACGACAGCAGCGGGCCGGCCACATCAATGGGACGACAGCGGCGGGGCGGCTACATCAAGCGCCGCCAAAGAACAGCAGCCGTCGGCGGGACTTCAGGCTGGCGCGGCTGCAGGCCGGCGCGGCTGCGGGCTGGCGGCGGGACTTCAGGCTGGCGCGGCTGCAGGCCGGCGCGGCTGCGGGCTGGCGGCGGGACTTCAGGCTGGCGGGGCGGCGGGCTGGTGGCGGTAGAAGGGGGCGTCCGACGGCGGCAGCGGGTTGTTGCCGAGGATCAGGTCGGCCGCCTTCTCGGCGATCATCATCACCGGAGCGTAGATGTTGCCGTTGGTGACGTACGGCATCACCGAGGCGTCCACTACCCGCAGGCCCTCGAGGCCGTGCACCCGCATCGTCGCCGGATCCACGACCGAGCGCTCTCGGGTGCCCATCGCGGCGGTGCAGGACGGATGCAGCGCGGTCTCGGCGTCCCGGCGGACCCAGTCCAGGATCTGCTCCTCGGTCGCGACCTCGGGCCCTGGCGAGAGCTCGCCGCCGTTGTAGTCGTCGAAGGCGGGCTGGCTGAGGATCTTGCGCGCGACACCGATCGCCTCGACCCACTCGTGCCGGTCGCTCGGCGTGGACAGGTAGTTGAACCGCAGCGCGGGGTGCACCTGCGGGTCGGTCGACGTGATCTGCACCGAGCCACGGGAATCCGAGTACATCGGCCCGATGTGCACCTGATAGCCGTGGCCGCCAGCGGGCGAGGATCCGTCGTAGCGGATCGCGATCGGCAGGAAGTGGAACATCAGGTTCGGGTACGCGACGTCGTCGTTGCTCCGCGCGAACCCGCCGCCCTCGAAGTGGTTGGTCGCGCCCGGCCCGCTGCGCAGGAACAGCCATCTGGCGCCGACCACCGGCCGGTTGCGCCACTTGAGCGCCGGGGCCACCGAAACCGGCAGCTTCGACGAGTACTGCACGTAGACCTCGAGATGATCCTGCAGGTTCTCGCCGACCCCCGGCAGGTCTGCGACTACGTCGATGCCGAGTCCGCCGAGCAGCTCGGCGCCGCCCACCCCGGACAGCTGGAGCAGCTGCGGCGAGTTGATCGCGCCACCGCAAAGGATGATCTCCTTGGCGCGAATCCGCTGCACGCTCCCGTTCCGGATGAACTCGACCCCGACCGCCTTCGGCCCGCGGAAGATGATCCTGGTGACGAGCACGCGGCAGACGACGGTGAGGTTGTCCCGCCCCATGACCGGGTGCAGGTATGCCCGCGCCGCGGACAGCCGCCTGCCGCGGTGCACGTTCCGGTCGAACGGGGCGAAGCCCTCCTGCCGGTAGCCGTTCACGTCGGTGGTGAGCGTGTACCCGGCCTGCTCGGTCGCGGTGAAGAACGCGCCGAACAGCGGGTTGGTCGCCGGACCGCGCTCGAGTACGAGCGGGCCCTCGGTTCCGCGGTACTCGTCGCCGCCGGCCAGGCAGGTCTCCATCTTCTTGAAGTACGGCAGGCAGTGCGCGTAGTCCCAGGCGCTCATTCCGGGGTCGGCACCCCAGCGCTCATAGTCGAGCGGGTTGCCGCGCTGGAAGATCATCCCGTTGATGCTGCTCGACCCGCCGAGCACCTTGCCCCTGGCGTGGTAGATCTGGCGCCCGTTGAGGAACGGCTCGGGCTCGGACTTGTACTGCCAGTCGTAAAAGCGGCTGCCGATCGGAAAGGTCAGCGCGGCCGGCATGTGGATGAACGCGTCCCAGCGGTAATCCGGCCGGCCGGCCTCGAGCACCGCCACCCGGTTCGCCGGGTCGGCCGAGAGCCGGCTGGCCAGCGCGCTGCCAGCGGAACCGCCGCCGATGATGACGAAGTCATACACCGCCCACCCACCTCCGGTTCCCCGCGCTCGCCTTCCCGAACGCCCCAGGTTCCACTTCGGGATGCTATATCGGCTCTGCCTGCAAACGCACCGGTCCGTGCCGTGCCCGGGAACTGCCTGATCGGGGACTGCGGACGCCGTGTAACACTGGATCAAGGTCTCCGCGCCAGAGGCGGTGATAGAGCTTGACCACGAACGACACCGGCCCGCTCGACGTCCAGGGCGACGCGTTCAGTATGAACGAGCCGCTATCGGAGTTTTCGCCGTACCCGGCGATCGCCGACTACGCCTTCCTGTCCGACTGTGAGGTCACGGCGCTGGTCGCGCCCGGGGGCTCGATCGAGTGGCTGTGCCTGCCGCGGCTCGACTGCCCGAGCGTGTTCGGCGCGATCATCGACCGGGACGCCGGCTGGTTCCGGCTCGGGCCCGAGGACATGACCGTGCCCGCGGACCGGCGGTACCTCCCGGGAACGATGGTGGTCGAGACCAGCTGGGACTGTGGCGAGGGCTGGCTGGTGGTCAGGGACTGCCTGGTGATGGGGCCGTGGCGGCACGCGCATCCCGAGCGCACCAGCCACGTGCGCCCGCCGACCGACTACGACGCCGAGCACACGCTGCTGCGGCTGGTCCGCTGCGTCGACGGCGCAGTGCAGGTCAGCATGGACTGCGAGCCCGCGTTCGACTACGGCCGCCGTCGCGCCCGCTGGACCCACACTGACGAGGGATACCAGCAGGCCGTGATCCGGCCGCACGGCGACATCGAAACGCCGGGGCTGACCCACGACAGCCTGGCGCTGACCTTGACCTCCGACATGAGGATCGGCCTCGAGGGGCCGAGCGCGCGGGCCCGCACGCTGCTGCGCGAGGGCGACTGCCGCTTCGTTGCCCTGTCCTGGGGCAGCAGGAAGCCGCCCAAGAGCTACAAGGAAGCGAGCAAGCGGGTCACCTGGACCGC
This sequence comes from uncultured Actinomycetota bacterium, assembly GCA_963778075.1. GTDB lineage: Bacteria > Actinomycetota > Actinomycetes > Streptosporangiales > Streptosporangiaceae > JASHPR01. The sequence goes on from CAVZTJ010000008.1 coordinate 180,974, forward strand.
TCACCACTGGCAGCACTGGCTGGCCAGGGGCAGCTTCCCAGATCACCGGTGGCGCCCGTACCTCACCCGCAGCGCGCTCACGCTCAAGGGGCTCACGTTTGCGCCGACCGGCGCGATCGCCGCCGCCGCGACCACCTCGTTGCCGGAGACGCCGCGCGGCGAGCGGAACTGGGACTACCGCTACAGCTGGATCCGGGACGCGACGTTCGCGCTCTGGGGACTGTTCACGCTCGGCTTCGAGTGGGAGGCCAGCGACTACTTCGCGTTCCTCACCGACGTGGTCGAGCGCGACCGCGGCGACATCCAGATCGTCTACGGCGTCGACGGCCGGTGCGACATCGACGAGTTCGTGCTCGAGCATCTGCAGGGATACCAGGGCGCCCGGCCGGTGCGGATCGGCAACGCCGCCCACAGCCAGCGGCAGAACGACGTGTGGGGCACGGTTCTCGACTGCTTGTACCTGCACACGAGGTCGCGGGACCGGCTCGATGACCGGGTCTGGCAGATGGCCAAGCATCAGGTCGAGCACGCGCTCGAGCACTGGCGCGAGCCGGACTGCGGCATCTGGGAAGTGCGCGGCGAGCCGCAGCACTTCACCTCGTCGAAGATGATGTGCTGGGTCGCCGCGGACCGCGGGGCACGCCTGGCCAGGTTGCGCGAGGACCCCGACACCGCGCGGATGTGGCAGAAGGCCGCGGACGAGATCCACGCGGACATCTGCGCGAACGCGCTGGACGAGCGCGGGGTGTTCTGCCAGCACTATGGGACCACCGCGCTCGACGCGTCGGTGCTGCTGATGCCGTTGCTGCGGTTCCTGCCGGCGGACGACCCGAGGATCAAGGCCACGGTGCTGGCGATCGCGGACGAGCTGACCAGGGACGGCCTGGTGCTCCGCTATCAGGTCAGCGAGACCGACGATGGCCTTTCCGGCGAGGAGGGCACGTTCACGATCTGCTCGTTCTGGCTGGTCTCCGCGCTATCCGAGATCGGCGAGCACCGCAGGGCGCGGGACCTGTGCGAGAAGGTCCTGTCCTACGCCAGCCCGCTGCTGCTGTACGCGGAGGAGATTGACCCCAAGTCAGGGCGGCACCTGGGCAACTTCCCGCAGGCGTTCACGCACCTGGCGCTCATCAACGCGGTGATGCACGTGGTCACGCACGAGAAGATCGCCGAGCGGTCGGCGATCAACGGCGGCGCCGCGGTCGCACCGCGCAGCGATTGACCGCGCCCCGCGGTCACTCCCGCGGCGGCCCGGCCGCGGCGACGAACTCGAACTCGCTGGCGATCACTCCCGCGGCGGACCGGCCGCCGCGATGGACTCGAACTCGGCCACGGACAGCCCCGGGCCGAACCCCTCGAGCAGCCAGGTGACCCCATGGCTCTCGGCGGTGGCCACCGCCTTGGCCCGCTCAGGCGGCCCGAGCAGCCGCATCTTGCACGTGATGGCCAGGTCGTAGTCGTCCGGAGCGCCGAGCCGGGTCAGCTCGGCGCGCACCCCGGCCAGGTCGTCCGCGTCCGGGAATTCCGGATCGCCGGCGAAGATCGGGAAGCAGCCCTGCATCCGGGCGGCCCTGGCCAGCGGGGCGCGGTTCGGCCACCGGCCGGCGACCCAGACCGGCAGCGGCTCCTGGACCGGCCTGGGCAGGAACGGCGTGGAGTGCACGTGCAGGCGCTCGCCATCGAAGTCGACGTTCTCGCCGGTCAGCAGGCGCTGCAGCACCTCGAGCGACTCGTCGAGGAGCGCGCGGCGCTCCCGCGGGTTGGCGGCGTCGCCGAACGAGCTGAACTCCTTCCAGCCGTCGTCGCCGAGGCCGACCCCGATCACGAGCCGGCCGCCCGACAGCAGGTCGAGCGCGGCCGCCTGCCGGGCCAGCACCCACGGCCTGCGGCGGGCGAGCGGGGTCACCATTGCGCCGAACCTGATCTCCCGGGTGGCCGTCGCGATCGCGGCCATCGCGATCCATGGGTCGCAGACGGCCATGCCGGGGCGGGCCAGCATGTGATCCCAGAGGAAGAACCCGGACCAGCCGGCCTCCTCGGCCACGGCGGCCAGGTCGGCGAGCCGGGCGGGATCGGCGAGTTCCTCGAACTGGGGGAAGAAGAGCCCGAACCTAACGTCGTTCAACTGCGCCTCCGGGGGGTGGCAGCGCGGATTGCCAGCGCTGCCGGAGTTCGGCAAGCGCGTCGGGGACGATCTCACCGTAGACCCTGAGCCTGGCCAGCCCGCCATCAGGGATCACGTCAAGCCGGACGTGAGTAGCCAGAGACTCGTCGTCGACCAGGTACCTATGCCTGGTGTCCGGCTGGACCGCGGTGACCGGCAGCACCTCCCGCCATGCCGGATCGGGCGGCAGCGCGGCGTCCTGCGCCTCCGCCGCGTCCGCCGCGTCCGGCGCGCCCGGCATGTCCGCCGCCAGCAGCCGGATCCGGTCCGGCGCGTTGCCGACGAACCATGAGGTATCGACCTCGACGTGGCGCGGCACACCGCGCCCGGCCAGCGCGATCGTCACGTAGTCGTTGCCCGGGCCGCGCCGCCGCGCGTTCTCCCATCCCCCGGCCATGCCTGTGGCCAGGCCGGGCAGGATCAGGTTGCCGGCCGACGCGTAGAACTGGTCCGAGCAGCCGACCACGCGGCCGCCGTTCTCCAGGGCCGCCAGGTCGATGGTCCCGGCGAGGAACCGCGGGTCGGGCAGCGGCGTGCCGTGCACCCGCAGCCGCGCCACGCCTCCGTCCGGGTAGATCGACAGGCGGACGTGCGTCCACCGCAGCGGCGAGCTCACCGGGTAACGGTTCACCGTGTCGCCCAGCGCGCCGGTCTGCTCGACCAGCGTGTGCCACGTGGTCAGCTCGCCCGGTGCCGGGTACCCCTCGGCGGCGGCAGCCTCGACGGACACCTGCGGCGGGTAGTTGCCGCGGAAGAACGACGTGTCCACGACGACCTCGTGCACGATGCCGGGGATCCCGAGCCTGACGATCGCGTGATCGTGCGCGGGCGCCCGGTGCCGCCGGGTCTCCCAGCCGTCGTAGATCTTCCCGCGGTTCCCGAACTGCCCGGCGGCAAAGGCCGGCGTCCCCGGTTTGATCAGGTTTTCCTTCTCCGCGAACAGTTCATCGGTCGCGAAGATCACACTCCCGCCAAGTGCCCTTGACGCTAGGTCAGGGGCCAGCGTGGCGCCGGGATCGGTCATCTGGTGCGCTCCTGTCTGGCAAGCAGGCGGCCCGATGGCCGGTCGCGGTCCAGGGGATTGCCGCGGAGCCAGGTCCGGCGCACGACGCCGTGCAGCCGCTGGCCTGCGTACGGCGTCACCTTGTGCCGGTGATACAGCCGCAGCGGGTCCACCTCGAAGCCGTCGTCCGGCGCGAACGCGACCAGATCGGCGTCGAGCCCGGGGGCGATCCTGCCCTTCCCGGCCACCCCGGCGAGCTCGGCGGGCCGGGCCGCCATCCACCGGGCGACGTCATCGAGCGAAAATCCGCGCTCGCGCGCCTGAGTCCACATCACCGGCAGCGAGAGCTGGACCGACGAGATCCCGCCCCAGGCGGCGCCGAAGTCGCCGTCGGCCAGGTGCTTCATCGCCGGCGGGCATGGCGAATGGTCCGACACCACGCAGTCGATGATCCCAGCCCGCAGGGCCTGCCAGAGGCGCTCGCGATTGGCCCGCCCCCGGATTGGCGGGGCGCACTTGAACTGGGTGGCGCCGTCCGGGATGTCCTCGGCAGCCAGCGCGAGGTAGTGCGGGCAGGTCTCCACGGTGATCGCGACGCCGCGGTCTTTGGCGGCCTCGATCAGCGGCAGCGCGTCCGCCGCTGATAGATGCAGGATGTGTGCCCGCGCCCGGGCACGTTCGGCCGCGTCGATGACCTGCGCGATCGCGGCCACCTCGGCGTCCGCGGGCCGGGATGCCTGGTACGACGCATAGCCGCGCCCGGCCGGGGGCGGCGCGGAGTCGATCACGGCGGAGTCCTCCGCGTGCACGAGCACCACGCTGCCGAGCGCGGCGGCCTGCTCCATCACTGCACCCAGGCCTGGCTGGTCCACGGGCGGGAACTCCGGCACCCCGGAGTCGCGGAGGAAGACCTTGAATCCGAACACCCCGTCGCGGTGCAGCGCTGGCATAGAGGCGAAGCTGCCGGGCACGGCGCCGCCCCAGAAGCCGACGTCCACGTGCACCTGGCCAGCGGCCTCCTCCCGCTTGATACGCAGCGAAGCCGCATTCGTCGTCGGCGGTATGGAGTTCAGCGGCATGTCCACGATCGTGGTGATCCCGCCGGCCCCAGCGGCGCGGGTCGCCGTGGCGAACCCCTCCCAGTCGGTCCGGCCTGGCTCGTTCACGTGCACGTGGGTGTCGACCAGCCCTGGCAGCAGCACCTCGTCGTCGGCCAGGGTTATCACTGTCTCCCCGCCCGGCCCCGCCGTCGCCTCGTCCGGCTCCGTCCTCGGGCCGGGCGGGGACGTTATCGGGCCCACCTCGTCGATCCGGCCCGCGGAGATCCGCACCTCGGCCGGTCGGATACCGTCCGGCAGCACCGCGCGGCGGGCCTGGATCACCAGCTGCCGGTCACCGGAGCGCATCGAGCCCAGCCCGGTCCAGACCGGTCAGCTCTCCGAGTTCTGGTTCGGTGACCGCGCCGCAGTCGAGCCCCCTGGCCAGGAATCCGGCCAGCGCGCGGGCGGTGGCCGGCTCCTCGAGCACCGGGCCCCCGGCGCGCTCGAGGTAGCCACGCAGCCGCCCGGCCGCGGTCGCCAGCCCGTCGGTGAAGAAGCCGAACGTGGCCGCGTACCTGCTGGCAAGCTGCGCCGGATGCAGGTCCCAGCCCTGGTAGTAGCCACGCTCGAGGGACCGCCTGACCAGCCGGGCGTGCTGCTCCCAGGCCCCGATGACCTGGTCCCTGCTGCCCTCGGGCAGCACGTTGGAGGATCCGTCGCTGAGCCTGACCCCGGTGCCGGCCGCGGCGACCTGCATCACGGCCCGGGCGTAGTCGGCAACCGGATGCTCCATGCTCTGCTGGTGCGAGGCTATCCCCAGCGCGGCGCTGTAGTCGTACGTGCCGTAGTGCAGCCCGGTGCAGCCGGCTGCCGCCCAGCGTGAACGCAGCGGGCGACGGTCATGGTTCCGTCCGCGCCGAGAATCACCTGAGGGGTCTCCACCTGCACCTCGAACACCAGCTTCCCGGTATCCAGGTCGTGCGCCTGTTCAAGGCGCTCGCAGAGCCGCACCATCGCGGTCACCTGGTCCGGCGACGTGACCTTCGGCAGCGTCACCACGAAGCCGTCCGGCAGCGGGCCGTGGGACAGCAGTTCGGCGAGGAAGCCGCCCAGCGTGCGGATCGCGCGGCGGCGGGTGCCCGGTTCCAGACTCTTGCAGCGCAGGCCGCACCGGGCCGGGGCGGCGCCGGCCGAGATCTCGGCCGCCAGGCAGGAGGCCGCGCGGCGCACGTCGGCGTCCTCCGCCTCGTCGCCGCGCACGCCGTAGCCGTCCTCGAAGTCCAGCCGCAGGTCCTCGATTGGCTCGGCGATGAGCTTGGCCAGCACCCGGGACCGCACGTCGGCCGCGAGCGCGGCCGGCAGTCCCATCGCCGCGCCGAACTCGACGGGGCCGGGGGCGAAGGTCTCCAGCGCCTTCAGCGCCTGGCGCCCCCACTGCGCCGCCAGGCCGGCCTCGAACCTGTCGGCGGGCACGTAGACCGTGTGCACCGGCTGGCGGCCGGGCCGCGGCCCCGGGTAGCCGAGCGCCAGAGCCCGGTCGGCGTCGGCCAGGAGCCGGTCGGCCTCGGCCGCCACGCGTCCACCTGCCGGTCGGCCCCGGCCGGCATCGCGTCCACCTGCCGGTCGGCCCCGGCCGGCATCGCGTCCACCTGCCGGTCGGCCCCGGCCGCCATCGCGTCCACCTGCCGCCCGGCGTCAGCGGCGCCAGGGTGAGCCTGGCCCGCCGTCATGAGTTGTCCGCGATGTGCTCTGGCCTGATCGGGATCTGGCACAGGTCGAGCCCGGTGGCCTCGCGGATCGCCGCCGCGATCGCCGGACCCGACGAGATCGTCGGCGGCTCGCCGACGCCGCGCAGGCCGTAGGGCGCGTTCGGGTCGGGGTACTCGAGCACGTCGAGCCGCATCGGCGGCATGTCGAGGATCGTTGGGATGAGGTAGTCGGTGAACGAGGGGTTCGCGATCCTCCCGTCCTTCACCTGGATCTCTTCCATGATCGCCAGGCCGAGGCCCTGTGCCGTGCCGCCGTGGATCTGCCCCTCGACGGCCTGCGGGTTCATGGCCTTCCCGACGTCCTGGGTGCAGGCCAGCTCGACGACCTTGACCAGGCCGAGGTCGGTGTCGACGTCCACCACCGCGCGGTGCGCCGAGTACGCGTACTGCACGTGCGCGAACCCCTGGCCGGTCTCCGGGTCGATCGGGTACGTCGGCCGGTGCCGCCACTCGACGGTCTCCTCGATGACGTCGCCGTTGATGACCTCCGCGAGCGGGATCCGCTCGGTTCCGGACACCACGCAGCCGCCGGAAAGCGCCGGTCGCGGTCCGGCCCAGGCGGCCCTCGGCGCGGGCGAACACCTGGTCCCGGATCCGCTCGCAGGCGGCCTTGACCGCCCCGCCGGTCACGTACGTCTGCCGGGACGCGGACGTCGAGCCGGCCGAGCCGACCTGGGTGTCGGTGGGGTTGATCAGCACCTCCTCCACGCCGAGCTCGGTGCGGCAGATCTGCTGCTCGATGGTGATCAGGCCCTGGCCCACCTCGGCGGCGGCGGTGTGCACGGTCGCCACCGGCTCCCCCGCGATGACCTCGAGCTTGACCCGCGCCGTCGAGTAGTCGTCGTAGCCCTCGGAGAAGCCGACGTTCTTGTAGGCGACCGCGTATCCGACGCCGCGCACCACGCCCTCACCATGGGTGGTGTTGGCGACCCCGCCGGGCAGGTCCCGCAAGTCGCTGGAACCGTTCCGCTCGGGGAACGGCATCGCCTGCAGGCGCTGCAGCAGCTCGGCCACCGGGGCCGGGCTGTCCACGATCTGCCCGGTTGGCGCCTCGTCGCCCATGCTGATCGCGTTGCGGCAGCGCAGCTCGACCGGGTCCAGCCCGAGCTCCGCGGCCAGCTTGTCCATCTGGGCCTCGTAGCCGAACGCCGCCTGCACCGAGCCGAAACCGCGCATCGCGCCGCACGGCGGGTTGTTCGTGTAGACGCCGTAGCAGTCGACGTGCACGTTCGGCACCACGTACGGGCCGATCCCCATGGTCCCGGCGTTGCCGACCACGGCCGGGGTGCTGGAGGTGTACGCCCCGCCGTCCAGGTAGATCTCGGACCTGACGTAGACCAGCCTGCCGTCGCGGGTCGCGCCGTGCTCGAAGCGCATGCTCGCCGGGTGGCGGTGCACGTGCCCGTAGAACGACTCCTGCCGGTTGTAGACCATCTTCACCGGCTTGCCGGTGTGCAGGGCCAGCATGCACGCGTGCACGTGCATGGACAGGTCCTCACGCCCGCCGAACGCGCCGCCGACGCCGGCCAGCACGAGCCTGACCTGCTCCGGTGGCAGCCCCAGCGCCGCGCAGATCTGCCTCTGGTCGACGTGCAGCCACTGGGTGGCCACGTACAGGTCCACCCCGCCCTCGCCGTCCGGCACCGCGAGCCCCGCCTCGGGCCCGAGAAAGGCCTGGTCCTGCATGCCGATCCGGTAACTGCCGGTCACGACCACGTCGGCCGCTGGAGCCGGGTCGCCCTTGCGGATCTTGAGGTGGCGGACCAGGTTGCCTTCGGCCATCGGGTGCAGCCGCGGGGCGCCCGGGTCAAGCGCCTGCCGCGCGTTGGTCACCGGCGCCAGGACCTCGTAGTCCACCTCGATCTTCTTCGCCGCCTGCCTGGCGATCTCGGGATGGTCCGCGGCCACGAGCGCAACCGGCTCGCCCTCGTAGCGGACCACGCCCTCGGCCAGCACCGGCTGGTCGACGAGCTCGAGCCCGCAAGCGTTCTGGCCGGGAATGTCCGCGTGCGTGAGCACGGCGTACACCCCGCCGGTGGCCAGCGCGGGGCCGATCCCGATCGAGCGGATCTTCGCGTACGGGTGCGGACTGCGCAGCGTGACGCCCCAGATCATGCCGTCCATCCACAGGTCGCTGCCGTAGGCGAACTGGCCGGTAGCTTTCGGCGTCGCGTCCGGCCGCCGGGCGCTGGCGCCGATACCGCCAGCGGTGGCCGTTCCGGCCGGAGCCTGGGGCACTCGGGTGGGCGTGCTCACGCTTTCTGACGATACGCGTATGCTGGCCCGGCCGGCCGCATCCGCCCAGCGCAGCGGCTGACGCCGAGCCCCGGGGGGTAAGCCTTATGTCGTCTCACGACATTTGACCGGGCAGCGGCGAGCGCTAGAATTACGTCGTGACACGATAGTTCTCCGCCGGGGATTGGGGAGGTGCCCGCCATGCGCCTGTCCGTTCGCGAACAGCGGCAGCTCGACACCATCGGTGAGGCCGTGAGCCAGTCGGATGTCCAGCTGGCCGCGATGCTGGTTACCTTCAGCCGTCTGACCGTGGGCGAGCCGATGCCCGATCGTGAGCAGCTCACCAGGCCGGGCAGCCGAGCCGGCCGGACGTGGCACGCCGTCGGCGCGGGAATGACGCGGCTCATCGCCTGGCTCGACCGCATGGACACCCCGCGCGCCAGCCCCGCCCAGCCGGACCGGGAGCACCACGCGGCCTAGCCGCCACCGCAGTCCGCGCGCGAACTCGGCCCTGATCACCACGCGGCCAAGCCGCCAGCGCTAGCCGGCCAGGGAGGCGCTGGCCCGGCGGGCCGCGTCGGCCACCTGCTGCTCGTCGACGGTCACCACACGGTCGCGCTCGACCACCGTCCTGCCCCCGACGAGCAGCAGCTCGAGCGGCGGCGGCGAGCCGAGTACCAGCGCCGCGACGGGGTCGGCGATGCCGGCGTGCGGCAGCGTGTCCAGCCGCCACAACGCGATGTCCGCGAGCTTGCCCGGCTCCAGCGAGCCGATGTCGGCTTCCCGGCCGAGCACCCGCGCCCCGCCGAGTGTGCCGAGCTCAACGGCCTCGCGCACGGTCATCGCGCCGGCGCCGCCGACGGAGCGGGCGAACAGGGCCGCGGCGCTCACTTCGCCCACCAGCGAGCTGGCCTCCTGGGAGGCGGCGCCGTCCACCCCGAGCCCGACCGGGACGCCCGCGTCGAGCAGCGCGCGGGTGCGGCAGATGCCCGAGCCGAGCCTGGCGTTGGAGGACGGGCAGTGCGCGACGCCGGTGCCGGTCGCGGCGATTCTGGAGATCGCCTGGTCGTCCAAGTGCACACCGTGCGCCAGCCAGACGTCGGGACCGAGCCAGCCGATCGAGTCCACGTACTCCGTGGGCGTGCAGCCGAAGTGCTCGAGGCAGTAGTCGTTCTCGTCCGCGGTCTCGGCGAGATGGGTGTGCAGCCGGATTCCGCTGCCCGCCGGGTAGCTCCTGGCCAGCGCGGCCGACTCGGTGAGCAGCTCCCGGGTGACGCTGAACGGGGAACACGGTGCGACGCCCATCCGCAGCATCGAGCCCGGCGACGGGTCGTGGAACCGCTCGATCGCCGCCTGTGTCGCGGCGAGGATCGCGTCGATCTTCTCCACCACGTCATCAGGCGGCAGCCCGCCGGCGCTCTTGCCGAGGTCCATGGAACCACGGGTGGGATGGAACCGCAGGCCCACGTCGGCTGCTGCCTCGATCGTGGCGGCGAGCACGTCGCCGCCGTCGCGCGGGAAACAGGTAATGGTGGTCCATCGTGGTCGTGCAGCCGGTCCTGGCCAGCCAGGCCAGCGCCGCCGCGGCGGCCGCACGGACGATCCCGGCGTCCATCCGCGCCCACACCGGGTACAGCTCGGTCAGCCAGCCAAAGAGGGGGGAGTCGACGGCACGGCCCCTGGTCGCCCACTGGTACAGGTGATCGTGGGTGTTGACGAGCCCGGGGGTGACCAGGCAGCCGGTGGCGTCCACCCAGCGCGCACCCGGGTGGCCGTCGGCGTTGCGTAGCGGCCCGGAACCCACAGCGGTGATGCGGTCCTCTTCTATGACGACATGCCCGGCGGAGTACTCGGCTCGCTCCGGGTTCATGGTCAGAACGTGGCATCCGGACAGGACGATGGCGGTCACGACGCGCGATCCTGCCACCTGTCCGCGGCCAGCCGCACGGCCGCGAGGATCTTCTCGTATCCGGTGCACCGGCACAGGTTGCCGGCCAGCGCCTCGCGGATCTCGGCGTCCGTCGGCCGCCCGCGCCTGCGCAGCAGGTCGTGCGTTGCGATCAGCAGCCCGGGCGTGCAGAAGCCGCACTGCACGGCGCCGGCTTCGATGAACGCCTGCTGCACCGGATGCAGGGCGCCGTCGCCCGCCGCCAGGCCCTCGACCGTGACGATGCTGCGGCCCTGCGCCTGGCCCGCCGCGACCAGGCAGGCGCACACCGCCTCGCCGTCCAGGTACACCGTGCAGGAGCCGCATTCGCCCTGCTCACAAGCGTTCTTCGAGCCGGGGAGCCCCATCCGCTCCCGCAGCACGTAGAGCAGGCTCTCGCCCTCCCAGACGTCGTCGGCCTGGTGGGTCTCGCCGTTGACCGTCGCCGTGATCCGCATCCGGTCAGCCTCCCCTCCGGCGGGTTCCGGGGGGACCTCCGCCGGGTCCGTCCGGTCCCCCTGGGCTAGCACTGTCCTGAAAGGCGGTCCAGGCCCAGGTCAGCGTACGCCTGGCCATAACCGCGAGCCCATGGCGCCGGTAGCTCGCCGTGCCCCTGACGTCGTCGACCGGGGACGCGGCGGCCTGCACCTTCGCGCCGAACTCGGTGACGACGGATTCGGGGAGATCGGCGCGGGAGTCCCACAAGCTGGCCTCGTCCAGGGCCGCCGACAAGAAGAGCTCCGCTTCCGTGGCGCGCCGCGGCGTCGGCGCCGCCGAGCCGATGCCGGTGCCGACGGTCCGGTCCCCCGCGTTCAGGCAGACGCAGAACGACGCCACGGCGATCACCATCGCGTTGCGGGTGCCGATCTTGCTGAACTGCTGCGGCCCGGCCGCCTGCGGGATCAGGATCGCCGCGATCAGCTCGTCTTCGGCGAGGGCGTTGCGCTTCACGCCGGTGTAAAAGTCGGCGGCCGGGATCGTGCGGACCCCTCGCACGGAAGCGACCTCGATCTCGGCCCCGGCCGCGAGCAGCGGCGGATGACTGTCGCCCGCGGGCGACGCGGCCCCGAGGTTGCCGCCGACCGTGCCCCGGTTGCGGATCTGCGGCGAGCCCACCGTCCTGGCCGCCATGGCCAGCCCGGGCAGCCGGTCGCCGAGTTCGGTGATCACCCGTGTGTAGCTGACGCCGGCGCCGAGCCGGATCCGGCCGTCTTCGGCGGTCCATTGCGCCAGGTCGGGGACCCTGGTCAGGTCGAGCATGGCGGCGGGGCGGCGGGCGTCGAAGTTGATCTCCACCATCACGTCGGTGCCGCCGGCGATCGGCACCGCCTCCGGGCGCGCAGCCTTCGCGGCCAGGGCATCGTCCCAGCTCGTCGGCTGCAGGAAATCCACGCTTCCCTCCCCAATCTCCGAGATCGCTTATGGGGGAGGATTTCAGTCGATAGAACTGAAATCCTCCGCCGTAGTCGATCATGCAAATGCGGCGGCGGAGTCCCAGGCCGGGCCCGCGTCCTCGGCGTCGTCCCGCTGGACGGTGGCCTGGATGAGGCCGTAGGGACGGTCGGCGGCGAAGAACACCTCTCCGGGATTATCCAGGCCAAACGGCGCCAGGTCGGCAAGGAAGTGGTGCCGGTTCGGCGCGGACAGCCTGATCTCCGCCACATCGTCTCTGGCCTCGAGGGCGGCCTTGCCCATCTCCCACAGCGTCTGCTGCAACGCCAGGCTATGGGTCTCAGCGAACCGCTCGAGCAGGATCTGCCTGATCTGCGCGTGGGCCTCGTCCCAGCTCTCTGGCTTGCCGCTGGTCAGCTGGTAGCGCCAGCGCGCGGTCAGCGACGTAGCCAGGATCCGGTCGTCGGCCTCCGCCAGCGTGGTGTAACGGTCCTTGAGGAAGCCGTGGAACTCCGAGCCGGTCGACTTCATGACGACGAGGCCATCCAGGCCAGAGACGACCCAGCACCCCGGCGCCTGGTCCCCGGCGGTCACGGTCACCGCGGTGGTGCGGACCTCGCTCGACGCCCTGGCGAACGCGTGCGGGTGCGGCCGGCCGGCCACGCTGATCCGTTCCCAGCGGTACTCCTCGACGTCCACCCTGGCCCCGGTGACCGGCGCGATGTCGGTGACGAAGTGACGGGCCAGCTCGAGGGCGTAGTCCTCGACCTCGCCGACCCCCTTCTCCCTGGCATAGGCGAAAACAGTGTTCTTCTGGGTGTCGGTGGGGAGCACGCTGGCCTGGTCGCCGCGGGTGTGCGCGGCCGCGAAGTCGCCGCGCAGCACCGTGGACACGTTCAGGTCCCGGATCTCGTGCCGCGGAGTGTCCCGGTAAACCCGCACGACCCGGGTCTCAGCCTTGCCGTACTGGTTGGGGCCGAGCACGATCGCCATGGCGTTAGCTCCCGCGGTAGGTGGCGTAGCCGAACGGGCTGAGCAGCAGCGGAACATGGTAGTGCTGCCCGTCGCCGTCGACGGTGAACGAGATCGCGACCTCGGGGAAGAAGCCGGCGGTCCGCTGCTGCGCGAAGTACGTGGCCGTGTCGAAGACGAGCCGGTAGGTCCCGGGCGGCAGCCGGTCTGGGCCGATCCCGCGAACCCGCCCGTCGGCGTCGGTGCTGGCGCGGCCGATTTCCTTCTGACCTGCCCCGGACACGCTCTCCAGCCGGACCGGCACGCCGGCCGCTGGCGTGCCGCGCGCGGTGTCGAGCACGTGCGTGGTGACCTGGGTCAACCATCCCCCTCAAGCAGCCTGGTCAGCCTTATCCGGTTGATCTTCCCTAGCTCGCGGCGGACCACGCCCCGCTCGGTTTCCGGGTCGTTGCCGAGCCGCTCGCGGAGCAGGGCCAGCAGGTCCGCGGCGTTGCGGCCGGTCGCGCAGACCAGGTAAATGTGGCCGAACCGGCGCTCGTACTCCGCGTTGCCGTCGGCCAGGGCCTGGATCGTGGCCTGGTCCGCGGTGAGAACCCCGGCCTGCTCGCGGCGCGACCGTTCGTCCGTGCCGCGACGGTCCCCGATCCTCGGGTGACCGGCCAGCGCCTGCTCGAGGTCCCCCGGTGCCAGGCCAGCCGTTGCCGCATCCGAGCTCGCCAGCAGATCGCTGGCCGTCGCGTACGGGCGGCCGGCCGCCACTTCGGCTGCCCAGCGCACCGACGAGCAGCACGCCAGGAGCTGCTGCCGGGCGAGTTCGTCCGGCGCTGCGTTCAGGCTGGTCAAAATCTTAAGCGCGTTACACCACCGTGGTCGGAGTCGCCTCGGCCTCGGCCCTGACCGTCTTGCGGGCCAGCAGCCAGTAGGTGATGCCACCGAAGAACAGGCCCATGAACACGCTGAAGTCCGACCCGTTGACATGGTTGGACAGCGGCGACACGTACGGCGAGTAGGCGTTCAGCCAGAGTGCGGCGGCCACCATGCCGACCACCTGGGCGATGATCGCGGGCCAGAACACCCCGCCGTTGCGGTAATAGCGGCCGCCCCGCTCGTCCAGCAGCGCCTCGTTGTCGTAGCGGTTGCGCCGCAGCCAGCAGTCGACCAGGTAGATCGCGCACCACGGGCCCAGCCACACGATGATGAACAGCAGGAAGTCGGCCAGCAGCGAGAAGAACCTGGACGAGAAGACCGCGTAGGCGGCGAACGCCCCGCAGACGACGGTGTCGATCCCCACGCAGTGCAGGCGGTGAAGCCGCGGGATCAGGCTCTGCAGGGTGACGCCGGAGGAGTACAGGTCGATCGTGTTGATCGCGAACAGCTGGAAGATGGCGAAGATCAGGAAGGGCCACACGAACCAGCTGGGAAGGCTCGCGGTGAGTCCCGTGATCGACGTCGCAGCCGGGACCCCGGTCGCGACCGCCGCGCCCAGGATCTCCAGCAGCGCCGAGGGGATCGCGCCGCCCAGCGCGACCGCCAGCACGATGCGCTGCGGGTTGGCGTCGGGTGACAGGTAGCGCGAGTAGTCGTTGCCGTTCTCGGTCCAGCCCAGGCCGCCGGCGGAGATCACCAGCGCCAGGAACACGAACAGCGAGCCCCAGCCCGCGCCGTGCGCCGGGACGTGCAGGTTCACCTTGGACGTGGTGAGGATCGCCATGGCCACGAACAGCACGACGAACGGGATGCTGAGCCACTTGAGCACCCGCAGCACCGCGGCGTGGCCGAGCAGCGGCAGGACAGCCTGGATCAGCACGGCCAGGATGAGGAAGATGACCTTCGCCGGGATCCCGGCCTCGAAGCCGGCCTTGGCCATGAGCGCGACGGCGGCGAGCACGATCAGGGCGATGCCCTCGATCTCGAAGCCGACCTGGGTCACCCAGTTGAAGAACGACGGCATCCGGTTGCCGTTGGGCCCGAACGAGGCCCGGCTGATCGCGAACGTGGTCGTGCCGGCCCGTGGCCCCTGCAGGCTGGCCAGGCCGGTGAGCAGGTAGAACAGGTTGCCGATCAGGATGACCACGACGGCCTGGGCGAACGACAGGCCGAAGACCACGACCGCGAGGCCGCCGTAGACGACGAACTCGACGTTCCAGACCGCCCCGGCCCACATCCAGAACAGGCTGCTCGGCCCGCCCCACCGGCTGGTCAGCGGGACGTGCTCGATGCCGCGGTGCTCCACACGGGTAAGAGCCGGCTCGGCCCCGTACAGCGTGGCGGCTGCGCCGCCGTCGGATCCCGCAGCCCCGCTCACGACTTCAGCTCTCTTGCCACATTGACCACGTCAGACCTCGTTCTCGCCGAACCCTGCCTGCTGTGCGGAGGTTACTACCCGGGCCAGGCTCAAGGAAGATCTGCGGCGCGGGCGTAACAGGGCCGTAATGGGACAGTCGGCCCTCGATGGGCGCGGGCCGGCGCCGGCGTGCTAAACAGGCGACGTGGCCGACCCGCCCGACCGACCGTCCCTGCGCGCAGAGCAGGTGCAGCAGACCCGAGCCGCCCTGATCGCCTCGGGTCGCCGCCTGTTCGGAGAGCGCGGGTTCGCCGCGACGTCGGTGGAGGAGATCGCCCGGGACGCGCGGGTCACCACCGGGGCGCTCTATCACCACTTCCCGAACAAAACAGCGCTGTTCGAGGCCGTTTTCGAGGAGGTCCACGCCGAGCTGATGGCGGCGTCGGCGCGGGCGGCCGAGGGGGTCACCGACGAGCTCGAGATCCTTGGCCGCGGGTTCGAGGCCTTCCTCGACGCGGTGCTCGAGCCGGATGTGCAGCAGATCCTGATCACCGACGCGCCCGCCGTGCTCGGCCTGGCCCGGTTCACCGAACTGGACGAGCGCTACGCGTTCACCGCGATCGCCGGCGCTCTCCGCGCGGCCACGGCGGCCGGCAAGGTGTCGGTGGAAGACCCCGAAACCGTCACCCGCCTGCTGCTCGGCGCGCTGGTCCGCGGCGGGATGCTGATCGCCAGCTCGCCGCGGCCAGCCGAGACCCGCGACGCCGTGGCCAGGTCCATCCGCGCGATGCTGGCCGGCGCAGCGGGCGGCCCGGCGGCCGGCTGACCGGGAAATCGCGCGCCAGACGCCCGCCATTTGTTAGCGTTCACATACTGACCGATCCGGACAATAACCCCGGATCACCCACCCCGTCCAGAAAGCCGCCCGTTACGCCACGCCTACGAGTCGATCCCCAGCCAGGCTGCGAACGAGCGGAGTTCTTCACTCGGCCGCGGCTCGGCATGCGCGATCGCGCGCACGGCGTCGCGGACCATCGGATGGACGCGGGCCTGCTGTGGCGCCACGCGCCGGGCACGCTGCAGCGCGCCGAGGGCGCGGCGGGAGTCGCCGTGATACAGCCAGGCCCGTGCGATCTCGATGTAGTAGTGGCCGACCCGCACCGGAGGCAGATTGCCAAGGTGGCCGGCCCGCTCCACCTCCCCGGCCCGGGTCAGGGCCAGCGCGCCGTCGGCCATCTCCACGGCCGCCGACACCGCGTGCAGCGCGACGTTGGCGGAGCCGAACTCCATCCCGTAGTGGTTGGCGCCGGCATCGACCGTGGCGGCAACCTCCTGGGCCTCGGCCAGGTGCGCGTCGGACTGCTGGCGGCGGCCCGCGCGCGCTGCCAGCACGGCCGAGCGCAGATGCAGGCTGCCGTAGACGCTACGGGCACGCTCGTCCGGGTTGGCCACGTCGCCGGCGATCTCGGCGCGGCTGCGTTCCATAAGTGCCAGGCCGTGATCGTAGGCGGCGGCGCCGAGCAGCGACGCACCCCTCGACCACTGGGTGCGCGCCACCCGCAGCGGGTCGCCGGACAGCCGCGCCGCCCACTCGATCCGGTCCAGCGTCAGCGCCCGCAGGTCCGCGTACCCGAGCTGATGGGCGAGCCCGGATATGCCTCCGTACGCCTCCGCCAGCAGCGCATAGAGCGCCGGGCGGTCCGGCTCGCTGGCCGTCGCGATCGCCACCTGCAGCTCATCGAGCAGCCCAGGCAGGCGCTGGCTGAGCTGAAGGTAGCGGGCCTGCCTGCCGAGCAGCGAGACGGCGATGACCTCGGCCCGCAGCTCGTCCGCGGAACGCGGCCCGGCGTCGGTCTCCGGAGGCAGGTCGTAGGCGAGCAGCGCGCGACGTAACGGCGCGACCGCGGCTTGCAGCGTTGCGGCGCCGCCCGGCTCCTCGTATGGCTGGCCGGTGATGCGGCTGACGTCCACGCCGAGCGCCCGGGCGACGGCGCCGATCAGCGCGGGGGTGGCCGGGACGGCGCCGGTCTCTGCCTTGGTGAGGAGGCTGTACGACACCCGGGCGCGGCGTGCCAGCTCACGGGCTGTCCATCCGCGTGTCTTGCGGATTGCCGCGACACGCGGCCCTACGCCGACCCTATTTGTCATGCTTGCGCCCCGGACTTGCGGACTTGCAGACGATTTGCAATTTCCTGGCTATCGCCCCCATCCATACTGCTTGTGACAACTGAAATACGCAACGTGGAAGGCTTATGAACGAGCACACCGCTGGTACACCCGCGATGGAAAAGCTGGAGGCCACATTTGGCGGGCGCTGGGGCATATGGCTTAGCGATACCGGCAGATGGTGGGCCGCCCGCCGCTCCGCGCTCAGCTCTGCGGAATTATCGGCCGGCTGCGTCCCGTTCTTGCGCGCCGATGGCCCTTCCCAGCTTGCCGAGCGGATCCAGTCTCAGGAGGAGATGGCAAGTCAGGCGACCGGATACGGATACATCGCATAACCGGCCGGCCGGCCCGGTCAGCTGCGTTGCATAGCCGGCTGGCCGGCGTGGTCAGCGGCGGGCCTGTACCGCCGCGTAGGTGCGCTCGAGCGCCCGCAGCGTCTGCTTGTAGTTCCGCTGCGCCACCGCGACGAACAGGCAGTCCACCACCGTGAGCGCGGCGATCCTGCTGGCCATCGCCCCGGACCGGAAGGTCGTCTCGCGCGCTGCAGTGGTCAGCACGTAGTCGGCGACGCGGGTGATCGAAGAACGCGGGAAGTTCGTGATCGCGACCGTGGTCGCCCCGCGCGAGCGTGCCTCGGCGAGGCTCCCGACGGTGTCCGCGGTCATCCCGGTGTGCGAGATCCCGATGGCCACGTCACCACGCCGCAGCAGCGCCGCCGACGTGACGGCGCTGTGCGGATCTGGCCAGGCGTAGACGATGCGCTCGATCCGGTGCAGCTTCTGCTGCAGGTCGAGAGCGACAAACGCGCTCGCGCCGATGCCGTAAATGTCGATGCGCCGGGCCCGGACCACCGCCTCGACGACCTGCCCGAGCGTCGCTGCGTTCAGTTGCGCGGCGGTCTCCTCGACCGCCCGGGCGTCGGCGTGCGCGATCTTCTTGACTATCTCGTCCAGGGTGTCGTGCGGCCCGATGTCGCTGCCGATATCTCCCCAGCCGGTTTCCCGGCTGGCCTGCGCGGCGGCCGCTAGTGCCAGCCTGAGCTCGGGGTAACCGGCGAAGCCCATCGCGCGGCAGAACCTGATCACGGTTGTCCCCGACGTCTGGCACGCCTCGGCCAGCTCGGAGATGGTCTTGGCAGCGACCCCGCCAGGGTCGCTCACCACCGCGGCGGCGACCCGCTGCTCGGCGGGCGCGAGATTGGGCATCAGCGCCCGCACGTGCGCGAGGAGCGTCTGCGGAGTGTGCACGGCCGACTCCGCAGACGCGGAGCGACGCGGCGTCTGGGGCATGGCGTCACTGTACGACGGCAAGTGTCCCGTGCCGTAGGCCCTCCGCCCGGCTCGTCCGGGCGATAACTTCACGTATTCGTATAAATACCTATTACCCGGCGCCGAAGGCTGCGGCGCAGCAGCTGGATCGCGGTCTGTAAACGCCCTGCGATGACCCAGCGGCGCGGCCCGCGCCCTCGGGCAACGCCCCACCGCGCCTGCGCAACGCCCCGCCGCGCCCTCGGGCAACGCCTCGCCGCGCCCTGCGCAACGCCCCGCCGGCACCCCGGCACCCGCCCCTCGGGCAACGCCCCGGCCAGCGCCCCTCGGAACCGCCCCACGGCCTTCGGTGTTCTACTGGGGTTGGTGGGTGACACGGGGGCAGTGGAGAAGACGGGCACAGAGGTACTGGTGGTGGGCGCCGGGCCTTCTGGCCTGTTCGCGGCCGCCGAGCTGGCCCGTCATGGGGTGCGAGCACGCGTGGTCGAACGCGCGCCTCAGCCTCACCGGCAGGCCCGGGCAACCGCGCTGCAGCCGGCCACGCTCGAGATTCTGCAGCAGGCCGGGATCGCCGACCGGGTGCTCGAGGCGTCCGAGCACCTCGGCTTCTCGCGGGTCTTCGACCCGGATCTTCGGTGCGTGGCCGAGATGGCGTTCGCGGGGGCGGGCTGCCGGTGGGAGTTCCAGTGCAGCCTGCCGCAGTGGCGGACCGAGGAGATCCTGGCGGGGCGCCTCGCCGAGCTCGGCGGCACGGTGGAGCGGGCAGTCGAGGTGGTCTCGGTCACCGAACGGGACCAGGACGTCCTGGTCGCGCTGCGGCGACCGAGACGGGCGAACGAGACCGTCGCAGCCTCATGGGTGATCGGGGCCGGCGGCGCCGCGAGCGTGACCAGGGGATCCATGGCCGAGTCCCTGCTCGGCACGACCTACCCGGGGACCGCGCTGGCCGCGGACGTGCGGGTGTCGTGCGGGCTTCCCCGCGACGGAGGGGCGCTGATCGCCTCGCCAGCTGGCTACGTGCTGCTGGCTCCGCTGCCCGACGAGCGGTGGATCTGTTTCATCGGCGAACTCGACGAGGCGGAAGCCGAGCGGCTGGACCGGGATCGCTCGATCGCCGCGGTCACGGCGGCGATCGAGCGCCGGGTCCCCAGGGGGCTCTGCGTGGACGACGTCGCGTGGGCGTCGCCATTCCGCATGCATCGCCGGCAGGCGCCGCATCTGGCCGACAAACGGCGCTTCCTGCTCGGCGACGCCGGGCACCTGTCCAGCCCGTTCGGCGGCGAGGGGCTCAACTCGGGCCTGCAGGACGCGCACAACCTCGCCTGGAAGCTCGCGCTGGCGCAGCGCGGCCGCGCCCGCCCAGGCCTGCTCGACAGCTTCGAGCCCGAACGGGCCGCCGCCGACCGCCACGTCCTGGAGATCTCAGACAGCCTGCACCAGCTGGCCGAGGGCGCCGTCGAGTCGGCGCGGACCGGCGTGTTCCCCGCCCCGCCGTCCAGGGAACGCCTCGCCGAGATGGTGCGGTCCCGCTCCATGCTCGACGTCTCTTACGCAGGCACCCCGCTGGTCGGCGAGTACCTGGCGCCGGGAATCCCGCCGCCCGCTGGCCCCGCCCCGGGCGACCGGTATCCGGCCCGGGTCGACCTGCCCGGAACGCTGCATCACCTGCTGATCTTCGGCGCGGCTGACGACGAGGCGGTGGCCCGGGTCGCCCGCAAATGGCACGATCTCGTCCACGTCACGCGCTGTACCGGAGACGGACGGCAAGCGGAGCAGACCGCCGGTATGGTCCTCCTGCTGCGGCCGGACGGCCACATTGGCTTTCGCGCCGCCCCGGCCAGCGACGCCGGGCTTCGTGCGCTCGATGCGCACCTGGACGGCTATCTCGTGCCTGCCTGACGGCAGCCTGCCCGTCAGCCGAGCAGTTCTGCGGCTACTGCCGCGTGGACCTGCTTGCGCAGGCCGACGACCGAATGCTCCGGTCCGCGGCCGAAGTGCACCGCGTTGGTCAGCAGCACCGCCCAGAGGCCGCTGGCCGGATCTATGGACAGGCAGGTGCCGGTGAACCCGGTGTGCCCGGCGCCGGAGTCCGGCCAGCCGTCGCCCATGTTGTCGTACCGGTCGTGGCGCAGCCCCCAGCCGAGGCCGCGGCGGGCGTCGAGGCCCTCGGTCTGGCAGCGCAGTGCCTCGGCCCGCATGCCCCACAGCGGCCCGCGGGCCTCGCCGTCCCCCGCGAGCGACAGCGCGCGGGCGTGGGCGTTCCCGGCCCACGCCGCCGCGTAGCGGGCTAGGTCGGCCGCCGTGCCGAACAGGCCCGCGTGGCCAGCCACGCCGCCGAGGATCTCGGCGTTCTCGTCGTGCACCACGCCGACCTTGGCCACGCCGTCGACGATCTCGGTCGCCGCGATCCGGCCAGACCAGCCGGCCGGAGGCAGGTACCTGGTCGCGGTCATGCCGAGCGGGCCGCAGACGAAGTCCTGGACGAGCTCGTCGAGCCCGGCGCCCGTCACGGCGGCGGCGAGCTCGCCGAGACTGATGAAGCCGACGTCGGAGTAGCAGAAGACCGTTCCGGGCGGCGCAACCAGCGGCTCGGCGAGCGCGGCGGCCAGGATCTCGTCCGGGTCGTGCAACTCCTGGTAATACCTCCGCACGCCCGGCAAACCGGAGGTGTGCAGCAGCAGCTGCCGCACGGTCACGGTGTCTTTCCCCGCCCCGCCCCCTCCGCCTGCGACGCCTGTGCCGCCCGCCCCGCCCGGCCCGGCGAACCGCGGCAGGTACCGGTCCACCGGCTGGTCCAAGCCGATCTCACCTTGGCCCACGAGCCGCAGCACGATCGGCAGCGTGGCGACGACCTTGGTGAGCGAGGCGAGGTCGAAGATCGTGTCCGCGGTCATTGGCCGGGTGGCCGCGGCGTCGCGCTGCGCGTGGCCGGCCACGTGCAGCAGCGCCGGTTCGGCGGTACGCACGCCGGCGGCCAGGACCGCGCCGGGCGCGAGTCCCGTGGCCACGGCGTGGTCGATCAGCTCGGCAGCGGTCGGGCCCATCAGGCGGCGCCGCCCAGCAGGAGGTCGGCGGCGGCCTCCAGGTTGGCCCGGCCCGATCCCCTGGTCCCGACGTAGTTGCCGTCCGCCAGGCCCGCGTCGTGCACGGTGCCGGTGCCGATCACCAGCGTGCCCGGCCTGCGGGCCAGAACGCCGCCGATCAGGTCCTGCTGCCACGGCCGCCGGTGCGCGTCGCAGACGGCGAGCAGCAGCGGCCTGCCTTGGGCGCGTGCGACGATCGCGTCCAGGTCGCCGGGCGGCTCGGTGAGCCGGATCCCGTCGACGCCTGGCGCGCGCGATCGCAGCACGCCGAGCAGGCTTGCCGCGCTGTCGTCCAGCATGCCGCTCATGCGGCCGCCCGCGTCGATGACGTACGGCAGGCCGGCGAGCGGGAGCCCGTCCGCCTGCATGAGCAGGGCACGCGCCGCGGCATCGGCGCCCGCCGCGGGTTCCGGTGCCGAGACGGGGCGGGCCCGCGCCCAGGCGGCGAGCGCCCGCACCCGGACGGCCGACTCCTCCACCCTGGCGCGGGACACGACGCCGCGGCGCACGGCGCTGGCCAGCGTGTCCCTGGCCTGCCGCTGCGCCGCCCACTCTCCCGGCAGACAGAGCAGGTCGGCCCCGGCCGCGAGCGCGGCCACGGCACCCTCGGCGCTGGCCTCGCTGTCTCCGATCGCGGCCATCTCGAGGGCATCGGTGACGATCACGCCGTCGAAGCCGAGTTCTCCGCGCAGGAGGTCGGTGAGGAACTTCCGGGAAATCGTCGCCGGAACGGTGTCGATCTCGGGAAACACCACGTGCGCGGTCATCACACAGCGGACCCCCGCTCGGATCGCGGCCTGGAACGGCACCAGGTCGGTGTCGCGCAGTTGCTGCAGCGACGCGCCGACCACGGGCAGCACCAGGTGCGAATCGGTGTCCGCGCGGCCGTGCCCGGGAAAGTGCTTGGCGCACGCCGCGACCAGGTGGGACTGGATGCCGTCGGTGAACGCGGCGGCGTGCGCGGCCACCCGGCCCGGGTCAGCGCCGAACGAGCGAACGCCGATGATCGGGTTCGCCGGATTGCTGTCGATGTCCACGTCGGGCGCGAGGTCGAGATTGACGCCGCCCTCAGCGAGCATCGCGCCGATGCTCGCCGCGACCCGCCGGGTCAGCCCGGTGTCGTCGATCGCTCCGAGCGCGGCGTTGCCCGGGTAGGAAGAGCCGGTGCGAGCCTCGACCCGCGTGACGATCCCGCCCTCTTCGTCCGCGGCGATGAGCACGTCGGGATTGTGTGCCCGAAGTTCCGCAGTCAGCGCGTGCAGCTGCTCTGGCCCGGTTATGTTCCCGGCGAACAGCAGGACGCCGCCCAGGCCGTCGTCAAGCCAGCGCCGGAGCCAGTCGGGCGGCGTGATCCCGTGGAACCGGGCCAGCATGCAAGTGTCTAATTCGTCCCTGCTCACCCTAAAAACCTACCGTTTACGGCCCGGCTCATGCAGGCCTAGGAAAACCGAGCCCGGCCAGAGCCTCGCGCACGCTGCCGCCCGCGTCGGCCAGCGCACCAGCGGCCGCCTTCGACTCAAGGCCCGACAGCAAGCAGAGGAGGGCAAGCCGCAGGTCGCCACCGCTTCGCGCCAGCTCATCGCGGCACGCCTCTTCGCTGGCGCCGGACACCTCACCGAGGATGGCGAGCTGCCGCTGGCGCAGCTTGGCGTTGCTGCCCGACATGCCGATCATCAGGTTGGAGTAGGTACGCCCGAGCCGGACCATCGCCGCGGTGGACAGCGAGTTCAGCACCATCTTCTGCGCGGTGGCCGCCTTTAGCCTGGTCGATCCGGCGATGGCCTCGGGGCCGGTATCCGGGAGCACGCGGTACTGGGCCAGCGCGGCAAGCGGCGCGGCCGGGTTGCTGCTCACCAGCACGGTAACCGCGCCCGCCGACCTGGCCCGGCGCAGCGCGCCGGCGACGTACGGCGTGCGGCCGCTGGCCGAGATCCCCACACCGACGTCGGCTGCGGTCACGCCGTGCGCGTCCCTGGCGCCAAGTGCCTCCTCGTCCTCGACGCCCTCGACCGCCGAGCGCAGCGCCCGCGCGCCGCCCGCCTGATGGCCCACGAAGATGCCTGGCTCGAGCCCGAACGTCGGCACCACCTCCGCGGCGTCGAGGACGCCGATCCGCCCCGAGGTCCCGGCGCCGAAGTAATGCACGCGGCCGCCTGCCCGGAGCCGTTCGACCACCCGGTCGACGACCGCCGCCAGCGCCGGCAGAACCGACGCGACGGCGCCGGCCACGGTGGCGTCCTCGGCGTTCAGCAGCCGCAGGATCTGCTCGGTCGGGACGACATCGATGTCGGCAGTCCGCAGGTTCCGCTCCTCCGTGCGCGATGACACCGGCAGCGCCGCCAGCAACGCGCTGTCCAGCTCTGAATCTGCTCGCACCGGCCAACCCCTCCCCCTCAGCGCAGCCGTCGTGGCACGCGCCGACCGTCGGCTGCACGCTTTCACCTCAGTAAACGTTGCCGGGTTCGACTATCGGGTGCCGTTGCTGAGAGTCGCCGGGTTCGGCAGGGAATGTCCCACGCCGCGGACCACTAGACCTCCATAGCCGGGCTACTGCCGGGCTAGTCCTTGGGCTCGTCCGGCTGGGCGGCCTGCGCGGGCTCGTCGGGGAGGTAGAACATGCGCAGTTGCATCGGCCGTGCCCCGGGCGGTGCGTTTTCGGCCGTATGCCCGTACTTCTGCAGCAGCGCGACGTAGTCGTCGTGCAGCGCCTCCAGGCCATCGACCGTGAAGTAGCCGCTGGCCCTGGATGCCTTGGCCCACTTGCCGTGGCTGCGGACGTCCCGGATGAAGCGCTGCACCAGGGCCAGTTCGCCCGGGATCTGGCCAGCCCGCCATTCATCGAGCGCGGCCCGGTCCTCGGAGCTGAGGCTGTCGTAGTCGGGCTCCCTGTGGTCCACCGGCCCCGTGCGCCACCACCGTTCCCGCCCGCTGGCCCGTTCCGGCACCTCCTCGATGACCCCCCCATCGGCGAGCACCCGCAGGTGATAGCTGGTCGTGCCGGTGTTCTCGCCCAGCGCCTCGGCGAGCGTCGTGGAGGTCGCCGGGCCGTGCTCGGCAAGGTGGTGCAGCATCTCTTGCCGCAGCGGGTGAGACAGCGCCTTCCAGCGCTTGGCATCGCCGACCACCTTGCGCGGACGTATCGCCATGTCCCGCAGCCTACCAGCCATGCCGAAGAAGTTCTGCAGAATTCTATTTGCAGAATTTTCTCTGTATGCGTATCGTGCCGCTCATGACGGCATGCCATGGGCCGCAGCGCCTTGCCGGGAACCGGGACAGGGAGAAACCAGTAGAGCTAGCATATGCTAACTTTTATTTGCAGATGCTAGAGATAGGAGATATTCATGCAAGCCCAGACCAGCGCTGAGATGGCCGGGCATGGCGGCGATGGGCCGCCGGCCTCGCCCGCCTGCCCCGGATCCCGACCTGGCCGCAGCGCGGACCGGTGGGTGCCGGGGCAGGCGCAGTCGGCCGAGGAGTTCATGTGGCGCTTTGGTGACGCGATCGACGACCGGGTCGCCGAGATCCTCGACGAGCGGGACGCGCTGCGGCTGCGCCCGCGGTTGCGGCCGTGGCCGTGGCGGCGCGCCAGCTTCGCCATCGTCGCCCTGCTGCCCACGATTACCGCCACCATCCTGCTGCGGCACGAGGCGGCGGCCGTGTGCGCGGTCTGGCTCTCGGCCGCCATCGCCTGCCTGGCCGTCTTCACCACCCGGCCGGGCCGGCCATGACCGTCATTGAGGCATCCCGTCCAGCCGGCGGAACGACCGCCACCGGATCGCCGCCACAGAAACGCCAGCCACAGAAACGCCGAGGACGCCAGCGCCGGGGCCCCGGCCCGCGCGGCGGCCCCGGCCCGCACTGGTGCGGCCTGCAGTGGTGAGGCCTGCACTGGTGCGGCCTGCACTGGTGCGGCGCGCGCGATTGGTTGCGCTGGCCGTGGGCTGCTTCCTGCTGCCCTGGTGCGCGCTGCTGTTCCTGACGCTGCCGGCCACCGCGCACGCTGGGCACTGGTCGCTTGCCTGGACGGGCCTGGACGCAGCGGAGGCTGCCGCGGCACTGGCCACTGCCGCGCTGCTGACCCGGTCCGACCCGCGGGCGAGCCTGACCGCGGCGGCCGCCGGCGCGTTCCTGATCACCGACGCCTGGTTCGACGTATGCACCTCGGCACCGGGTCTCGATCGGTGCCTGGCCGTCGCCGAGGCGGTATTCGCGGAGCTGCCGCTGGCCGCGGCCGCGTTCTGGCTTGCAGTGAGGCTCATCCGGAGTGCCCGGTGAGGGCGGCACTGCTGGGCGCGGCTGCCGCAGGCGTGACCGCGGTCGCGGCGGGCGCAGTTCTCAGCGACCGGGCGCCATACCCGTACTCGCTGCACCGGCTGCTGGACATCCCGCTGCCGCTGCTGACCGCCCGCCGCCTGGACTCGCTGCTGGAGCCGCGCGCTGGCCAGCAAGTAC
The DNA here is from genome assembly GCA_963778075.1 of uncultured Actinomycetota bacterium. Classification (GTDB taxonomy): domain Bacteria; phylum Actinomycetota; class Actinomycetes; order Streptosporangiales; family Streptosporangiaceae; genus JASHPR01. Next base: position 206,729 of record CAVZTJ010000008.1, read on the forward strand.
TCGAGATCGGCCCGGGAACCGGCCTGCAGTCGCTGCACGTGGCAGCGCAACTCAGCGCGGGCGGCCAGCTTGCCGTGGTCGACGTCCAGCCGGAGATGCTTCAGCACGTGATGGCCCGCGCCGCCAGACGCTCGATCCCAAACATCGTGGCGCACCGCGCTGACGCAGCCGCGCTGCCGTTCGCCGACGCTGCCTTCGACTCGGCCTACCTCGTCACGGTCCTTGGCGAGATCCCCGGACCGCTGGCCGCGCTCACGGAGCTGCGCCGGGTGCTCAAGCCGACCGGTCGGCTCATTGTCGGAGAGTTCGCCGACCGGCATCACGTGCCGCTGGCAACGCTGGCACGGCTGGCCAACGACGCTGGCCTGCATCTCGTGCGCCGCACCGGCGTTCCCCTGGCCTACTACGCCCTCTTCCGCCCCTGTCCTGCCGAACGCCCAGGCGCGGCGAGCTAGCGGCCGGGTCGCCCCGCCGTCGCGGGGCTGATCAGCGAAGATGGGTTCATGAGACTTCCCGTTATGCCGCCGGTCGCGCCGATGCTGGCCAAGTCGGTGAAGGAGATCCCGAGCGGCGCGCTCAGCTTCGAGCCCAAGTGGGACGGCTTCCGGTCGGTCGTCTTCCGGGACGGCCTCGAGGTGGAGTTCGGCAGCCGGAACGAGCGGCCGCTGACCCGTTACTTCCCCGAACTCGTCGAGGCGGCCCTGCGGAACCTGCCGGACCGCTGCGTTCTTGATGGGGAAATCGTGATACCGGACACGAAGCGGCACCGGCTCGACTTCGAGGCGCTGCTGCAGCGGATCCATCCGGCGGCCAGCCGGGTGAATCTGCTGGCCGAGCAGACCCCCGCCGAGTTCGTCGTCTTCGACCTGCTCGCGCTCGGCGACGTGAGCTACCTGGAGACGGAGTTCTCGGTCCGCCGCGAGCTGCTCGAGCAGGTGATGACCGACGCCGAGGCCCCGTTCCACCTCACCCCGGCGACCCTCGACCGTGACCTGGCCGGCCAGTGGTTCAGCCAGTTCGAGGGCGCGGGCCTGGACGGGATCGTGGCCAAGCCGCTGGACGGCCAGTACGAGCCGGACAAGCGGGTCATGTTCAAGGTCAAGCACGAGCGCACAGCCGACTGCGTGGTCGCGGGCTACCGGGAGCACAAGAGCGGCCCGGACGCGATCGGGTCGCTGCTGCTCGGCCTCTACGACGACAGCGGCAAACTGGCCAGTGTCGGCGTGATCGGCGCGTTCCCGCTGGCAACGAGGCGCGAACTGCTCACCGAATTGCAGCCGCTGGTCACGAGCTTCGACGAGCACCCGTGGAACTGGGCGAAACCGCAGCCGGGGGTCCGGGGACCGCGTGACGCCGAGCACAGCCGGTGGAACGCGAACAAGGACCTGTCGTTCATCCCGCTGCGCCCCGAACGGGTGGTCGAGGTCCGCTACGACCACATGGAGGGCACCAGGTTCCGGCACACGGCTCAGTTCGTCCGGTGGCGCCCCGACCGCGATCCGAGATCGTGCGGCTTCGCCCAGCTCGAGGAGCCGGTCAGCTACAACCTGACCGACATCCTCAGCTAAGGCCGGGCCACGGGGGCCATGCCTCAGACCTGCACGAACTCGATGCCGGCCAGCTCGCAGAACACCTTCCAGCTCACCGCGTGCCTGCCGAGGTTCATCACCTCGTGGTGCGGGCCGCCGGCGGCCAGCCAGGCGTTGAGGCAGGCCCGCACGCCGGTGTCGGGCCGGAACTGGCCGTACGGCATCTCCAGCGCCGGCAGCACCTGGCTGTCCAGATTCTCGCCCTCGGCGACGACCATGCGGAACCGCGTGTTGCCCAGCGAGACCAGCGTGGCCAGGGTGGCCGGGCCCGGCTGGTACTGGAACAGGAACGTGGGCGGGTCGGCGAGGTTGCCGATGCCCAGCGGCCGCTTGATCAGCTTCACCGGCTGGTCGGACCGGGCGATCTTCCAGTTGCCCTCGCCCATGTGGCTCATCAGGATCGAGTCGGACGGGAAGTCCATCGCGTACATCTCGGTGAAGTGCGCGTCCCCGATCAGCACGTGCCCGGCCGCCACCATGCACGCCGTGAGCACGTCCCCCTCCGCCGCGTAGCCGTAACCCTGGGCCATCAGCGAGGACGCGGCCGCCAGCGGCAGCCGGTCGAACCTGCCGTCCTCGCCGATCGCGTCGAAGTGCGCGGTGTAGGCGCCGTAGCCGCCGACGTCCAGGATGTGCTTGATCGCGACCTGCATCCGGGCGTGGTCGGCCCGCTCCTCCACTGACAGCGCCGGATCGATCTCGAAGTGATCGTCCTCGAACGCGATGACCTCGTCCAGCTGCGCCCTGGTGACCTCGAGCATGCCGCGGTACAGGTCCCCCTGGGCCACCGCAAGGATCTCCGGGCCGAGGCTGCGGATCAGCGCGCTTTCGTCGACCCGGATGTCGCCCATGTCGTTCATCGCGTAGCCGAAGATCGCCACCTTCAGCTTCTTCCACGCGGTCACGGCGGCGGCCGCGCGGGCCCACCGCGCGACGTCGACGCGGAACTCCTCGCTCTTCCAGTCATCGGTTAGCACGGCGAACCGCCTACCCGCCCTGACCATGGCATTTGCCGTGTCCTGGGCGCCGTGCACGCCCTGGTTGTAGGTCATGTCGGCCATATCCCACTCGGGCGTGACGCTGCGCTCCGGCTGGATGTTGGCCATCAGGATCGGCAGCCGTGACTCGTTGAGCAGCCGCGCGACCCGCATGGCCGGCCCGTAGGTCAGCATCACGACCATGACGCCGTCCAGGTCGTCGTTCTCGAACTGCCGCATGGCACGCTCGGCGTCCTCGCGGTACTTGATCGGCTCGCTCGGGAAGAACTCGCCGACGTCCGCAAGATGCTCGGCGATCTCGCGAGCGTAGCCCGCCTGCCGCGCCGCGATGTCGGGGATCATGTCGTCGTACAGGTCCTGCATGATGCCCAGGATCCCGATCTTGGGCTTGCGGTCAGACATCGAGTTCCTCCTGAACTCCTATCCCGGCCGCGGGTACGGCCGGTCCCGGCTCTTTGGTCAGCGCTGACCATATTCCTGCTGGTAGCGCCGGTACAGTGCGTCGATCTGATCTTGCGTGAGCGGGGTCAGCGGGCCGCCGAACGCGCGGGCTAGGTGCACGGTACGCGCCGCGTCCTCGCACATCACGGCGGCCTTCAGCGCGTCGCGGGCGGTGCCGCCGATCGTGAAGACACCGTGGCTCCGCATCAGCACGGCGGGCGAGCGGTGGCTGGACAGGGTCCCGACGATTCCCCGGCCGATCTCATCGCTGCCGATCAGCGCGAACGGGCCGACCGGGATCTCGCCCCCGAACTCGTCGGCCATCGCCGTGATCACGCACGGGATCGCGTCGCCGCGCGCCGCCCACGCGGTCGCGTACCCGGAGTGCGTGTGCACGACGCCGCCCACCTTGGGCATGTGCCGGTAGACGTAGGCGTGCGTGGCGGTGTCGCTCGAGGGCGAGTAGCCCATGCTGTTGACGCCAGGGTCGTCGACCGCGCGGCCGTCCAGGTCGCAGACCACCATCGAGTCCGGGGTCAGCTCCGGGTAGCCGACGCCGCTCGGCTTGATCACCATGAGTTCCTCGCCGGGAACCCGGGCCGAGATGTTGCCGGAGGTCCAGGCCACCAGGCCCGCGGCGACCAGGTCGGCGTGCAGGTCGCTGAGAGTGCGCCGGATCTCTGCCAGGTCCGTGCTCATGAGTTTCCTTCCGATTCCGCGCCCACGACCCGGTCGCGGATCCCGCGGAGCCGGTGCATGACCTCGTTGCCGCCCCGGCCGTAGTAGTCGTGCAGCAGCAGGTACTCGGCGTAAAGGCGGTCGTAGACGTCGGCGCTGACGGGGTCGGGCTGGTATACCGCCTCGCGCTTGCCGCCCATGGCCTCGGCCGCGGCGGGGACGTCGGGGTAGCAGCCGGCCGCGACCGCCGCGTGAATGGCCGAGCCGAGGGCCGGCCCCTGGTCCGAGGCGATGACGCTGAGCGGGCGGCGGGTCACGTCGGCGTAGATCTGCATCACGAACTCGTTCTTGGTCAGGCCGCCCGCGATCACCAGCTCGGTGACCGGGACACCCGACGCGTTGAACGTATCGATGATGACCCTGGTCCCGAACGCCGTGGACTCCACGAGTGCCCGGTAGATGTCCGGGGCCCGGGTGGCGAGCGTGAGGCCGATGATCGCTCCCGACAGGTGGTGGTCGACGAGCACGCTGCGGTTACCGCTCAGCCAGTCGAGCGCGATCAGCCCGTGCGCCCCGGCCGGCTGCTTCGCCGCCTCGGCGGACAGCACCTCGTGCACTGACACCCCGCGGCGCTTGGCATCCTCGCTGTACGTCGAGGGTGTGGCGTACTCGGCGCACCAGGCGAAGAGGTCGCCGACCCCGCTCTGCCCGGCCTCGTATCCCCACATCCCGGCCACGATGCCGCCGTCTACCACGCCGCACATCCCAGGGACCTCAGCCAGCTTGGTGCCGTTCATCACGTGGCACGTCGACGTTCCCATGATCGCGACCATCTGGCCAGGCGCGATCGCGGCAGCTGCGGGCACGGTCACGTGCGCGTCGACGTTGCCGACGGCGACGGCGATTCCCTCGGGCAGCCCAGTCCACTCGGCCGCCTGCGCGGTCAGCGACCCGGCCTTGTGGCCCAGCGGCAGCACCGGGTGCTCCAGCTTGTCCGCAGCGAACGTGGCGAACTCGGGATGCAGCTGGCCAAGGAACTCCCGCGTCGGGTAGTGGCCGTCCTGCCGGATGCCCTTGTACCCGGCCGTGCACGCGTTCCTCGTCTCGGTCCCGGTGAGCTGCCAGATGATCCAGTCGGCGGCCTCGATCCACCGGCTGGTCTGCTGGTAGACCTCCGGATCCTCCTCGAGGAGCTGCAGCGCCTTGGCGAACTCCCACTCGGACGAGATCTTCCCGCCGTAGCGGCCGATCCACGGCTCGTGCCGTTCGTGGGCGAGCGCGTTGATCCGGTCTGCCTGAGGCTGCGCCGCGTGATGCTTCCACAGCTTCGGGTAGGCGTGCGGCCGGCCCTCGAGCTCGGGAAGCTGGCACAGCGGCGTCCCGTCCGCCAGCACCGGCATCACGGTGCACGCCGTGAAATCGGTGCCAATCCCCTTGATAAGGGCGGGATCGACGTCGGCGGCTTTCAGGGCGGCCGGCACCGCCTGGCGGAGCACGTCGCGGTAGTCCTCGGGATCCTGCAACGCCCAGTCTGCGGGCAGCCGCTCGCCGGTAGCCGCCAGCGTGGCATCCATCACGCCGTGGCCGTACTCGTGGACGGCGCTGCCCAGCTCCGCGCCGTCACGGACCCGCACTACGACCGCCCGTCCGGACAGGGTGCCAAAGTCAATTCCCAGCACGCAGGCGTCCCCAGCTGTGGTCATCGAACTACCTCCGTCCAGGAACGCACACCGACCCGCCCACTGCACGCCCAGCAGCACCGCACGACCCGCCCACTGCACGCCCAGCAGCACCGCACGACCCGCCCACTGCACGCCCAGCAGCACCGGAAGACCCGCCCGCAGCACCGGAGGACCCGCCCGCAGCACCGGAGGACCCGCCCGTTGCAGCCCGAGTCAAAGCGGAGGACCCGTCCGCAGCACAGGAGGACCCGCCCGCAGCACCGCAGGACCCGCCCGTTGCATCCCGAGCCAAAGCGGAGGACCTGCCCATACCCCAATTGTTAGCGCTAACAGACTGGATGTGATCCACCGCTACCCTTCCTTTTACTATCTGCCGATCAGCGCCGAGGCCGGCCTGCGCTGGAGCGCACGATCAGCTCCGGGGCGACTGGCAACCGGGCGCCGGGCGCGGGGCGCCCGCAGATCCGGTCGACCAGCAGCCGCAACGCCTGCTTGCCGAGTTCTCCGAAATCTTGCCGCACCGTGGTCAGCGGGGGAAGGAAGAAGGCAGATTCCGGTATATCGTCAAATCCCACCACACTCACGTCGGCGGGAACCTGCCGCCCGTGCTCGCCGAGCGCGCGGAGCAAGCCGAGCGCCATCTGGTCGTTTGCGCAGAACACGGCGCTGACGTCGGGCATCCTCGCGAGTTCGTGGCCGATCTCGTAGCCGGACCGCGCCGACCAGTCTCCGCGCACGATCTCCGGCTCCGTCGTGCCCGCCTCGCACAGCGCTCGGCCCCACCCTTCAGCGCGCTCTCGCGCGTCTAGTGTGGAGTCCGGGCCGCCCACGTAGTGCACGGTTGGATGGCCAAGGTCGAGCAGGTAACGCGTGGCCTGAAAGGCGCCCGCAATGTTGTCGATCGCAACCGAGTCGAGCGGAGCGCGGGTGCCGCAGCCGACAGCAACGAGGGGCACGTCGGTTGCGACTCCGGTGAGCGCCTCCAGGGCAGGCATCTCAGAGGCAATGACGATGATCCCCTCGACGCCCTGGCCGAGGAACCGGTCGACCGCCTCCTGCATCGACCGGCGGTCGAAGGCGGGCAGGCTGGTGATGGTGACTGAGTAGCCGGAATGGGCGGCCCGCTCGATGCCGTAGAGCATGGAAGCCGGGCCGTAGAGCGTGGTGTCGAAGGAGATCACGCCGAGTGCGTGGGTACGCCCCGTGACCAGGCTGCGCGCGGCAGCGTTGGGCCGGTAACCAAGCTGGCGGATGGCCGCGAGGACGTCTTCCCTGGTCTGTGGCCTGACGTTGGGATGACCGTTAAGGACGCGGGAGACAGTCTGGTGCGAGACACCTGCCAGCCGGGCGACGTCTGCCATCACCGGCCGTGCGGCTGGCCCGTTCGCCGTCGACGCCACCAGGTCCCCTCGGTCACTGGCCGATCCCGTAGCCCGCGCGACGCAGCGTCTTCGGGCGAGATGATGTTTTCGTTCACATCCCGTTCCGTCGAGCGCCACGCCCCCAAGCAGTATCTAGGGTATGCGAGAAGGTGATGTTAGCCGACGGCCGGCCGTGTCCCGCCATTTGATAGAACGCGCAGATCCTGGGACCCTACGGCCCATGCAGGGAGCGCGGGACCCGTTCAAGCGACCCATCTCGCCGGCGGCGGTGGCCACCCAAACCACCGAGCTCGAGCAGACCGTCGACGCGGACGAGAAGACTCTGGGTGCCAAGCACCCAGACACCCTCACGGCCAGGGCAGCCCTGGCCCGCGGCTACGTTTTTTCCGGGAGGTCGGCCGAGGCGGTCACGCTACTCGAGACGAACGTGCCTGCCTTCGAGAATGTGCTCGGTCTCGATCACGCGGACACCCTGCAATCCCGCAATGATCTTGCAGTCAGCTACCGGTCGGCTGGCCGAGCGGCCGATGCTGTCGCCCTGCATGAGCAGAATCTCTCGATCCAGGAACGGCTGCTGGGATCCGGCCACCCCGCCACGTTGGTGACCCGGTCCAATCTCGCCAGTGCGCTGTGGGCGGTCGGCCGCACCGGCGAGGCACTGGCGGGGTACCAGCGGGCCCTGGCTGACCAGGAACGGGTGCTCGGCCCCGAGCACGCCGACACAATGCATACCCGCGGCAACCTGGCCAACGCCTACCGGGCCGACGGGCGGCTACCGGAATCGATCGCCATGCACGAGCAGAACCTCGCCATCAGGGAGCGCGCGCTAGGCCCGGACGACCCCGACACCCTCTCCTCGCGGCATGGGCTGGCGAGGGCGTTTGCCGCAGCCGGACGGCTCGTCGACGCGGTTCCGCTGCAACAGCAGGCGGCAGCCGAGCGAGAACGAATCCTCGGCGCCGACCACCCGGATACGCTGGCGTCCCGCGTCGGCCTGGCCGCCGTCTACAGCTCTGCCGGCTGGTTTCCCGAGGCCATCGCGCTTTTCCATGCCGCGATCGCCGACGCCGAGCGGGTGCTAGGAGCCGATCACCCGGACACGCTCGCGTTCCGGAACGATCTTGCCGCGGCCTATCAGCAGGCCGGGCGGGTCAACGAGGCCATCGAGCTGCTCGAGCCGACCCTCGCCAGCCGCGAGCGCCTGCTCGGCCCGGAGCATCCCGACACGCTCGCATCGCGCAACGACCTGGCCGCCGCATACGCCAAGGCCGGCCGGATAGCCGACGCGATCACCTTGCACGAGCGGAACGCGGCCGACCTGGAGCGGCTGCTCGGGGCCGATCACCCGACGACCCTCACCTCGCGAAGCAACCTCGCCGCCGCCTACGGCCGGGCGGACCGGCTGCCCGAGGCGATAGCGCTGCACGAGCAGGCGCTGGCCGACCGCGAGCGGCTGCTCGGCCCCGATCACCCGGCCACCCTCACCTCGTGTAACAACCTCGCCGCCGCCTATGCCCGGGCGAACCGCCTCCGGGAGTCGATCGCTTACTACAAACGCGCGCTGGCCGGCCGCAAGCGCGTCCTGGGCTCCGACCACCCCGCGACCCGCGCCACCCGCGAGGCCCTAGTCCGCGTCCGAGACCGCCGCCACGCCGCCTTCCTAACCCGCCGCCCCCGCCCCTAACCGCACCCCGCTCGCCCCGCCATCGCCCCACGCCGTGATCACCTCGCCACGTCTCGTGACGGACCCGCTCCCAACCCCTTCATCCCCGCATCTCTTCACGGGTTCCAGTCACTCGGTGCCCCAATTAGACCGTTTTGGGGTTACCGAACCCGTGAGAACAAGCCGACCATGGCGGCAAGGCCGGGTCCATAAGCGGTCTATAACGACTCAACTAAGGAAGCTCAGCGGCTCTTGACAGCGGCGTAACGCCGGCTTGACACTACTGCACAGAATTTGAAACGTTCCAGAGAAGGCTGGCGGCCAGAGACCGACGGCCGCCGGAGCGGTCCGGGCCTGATGCGGCAGACCCGCACCGGAGTCACAGAAAAGCACAACGTGAACGGCCGGAGCAGAGCAGCGGAGAGGCGGAAAGAAGTCCATGGACCCTGGGCGCGACGCCGGCCGCGTATCGGTAGCCCGGGCGAGGGCACTCCCCCGAACTCACCGGCGGCTTCGGAAGAGTCCGCCGGGCGGGCGCCGGATGGCCCGGAAACGGACACAAGCCAGGGGACGCCGCGGTTGTCACTGAGGCACGCTGCCAAGGCGTTCGGCGCCGTTCAGGCGATCGTGGACGGTTCGATCGACCTCTACGGCGGGGAAGTACACGGGCTGGTCGGTGAGAACGGCGCGGGCAAGTCCACGCTGGTGAAGATCCTGGCCGGGGTCTACCAGCCCGACAGCGGCGAACTGCTGGTCGGTAACGGGCCGACGGTGCTGCACGGTCCGGCCGCCGCCAGGGATGCCGGGATAGCCGTCATCTACCAGGAACCCACGCTGTTCCCCGACCTGACCGCCGCAGAGAACATCTTCATGGGGCGCCAGCCATTGCGACGGGGCAGGCGCATCGACGCCAAGCAGATGCGGGAGCATGCCCGGGAGCTGTTCAAGCAGCTGGGTGTCCGGCTTGACCCCGGCCGCATCTGTCGCGGCCTTTCCATCGCCGACCAGCAGATCATCGAGATCGCCAAGGCCCTCTCGCTCGAAGCCAAGATCATCGTGATGGACGAGCCGACCGCTGCGCTGTCGGCGGCCGAGGTGAACCGGCTGTTCGACGTCGCGCGGACGCTGCGCGGGTCGGGAGCGGCGGTGCTGTTCATCTCGCACCGCCTCGAAGAAGTCTTCGAGATATGCCAGCGGGTCACCGTGATGCGCGACGGCAGACAAGTGCTGACCAGGGAACTGGCCGGACTCACCGCCGATGAACTGGTCCGCGCCATGGTTGGCAGGAAGCTGGACGAGCGGGTCGCCGACGGCCGCGCGGCGCCCGGGGACCGGGTGCTGAAGGTCGAGCGGCTCACCAGGGAAGGAGTGTTCATCGACATCTCCTTCGACGTCCGGGCCGGCGAGATCGTGGCCATGTCCGGGCTGGTCGGCTCGGGCCGCAGCGAGGTCGCACGGGCAGTCTTCGGCATCGACAGCTACGACGCCGGCTCGGTGACCGTGCACAAGCGCCCGCTGCGCAAGTCGTCCCCCACCAGCGCGATGGCCGCCGGGGTGGGTTTCGTGCCCGAGGACCGCCGTCAGCAGGGCCTGGTCATGGAGATGTCGGTGCAGCAGAACATGGCACTGGCCTCGCTCGGCAGGCTGCGCCACGCCGGGCTCATTTCCGGGAAGTCGGAACGCAACTTCGCGGCTGACTGGGCGCTGAAACTGCGGATCAAGTTCGGGCGGCTCACCGACCCGGTCTCGCAGCTGTCCGGCGGCAACCAGCAGAAGGTCGTGCTGGCGAAATGGCTCGGACGCAACCCGAGCCTGCTGATCGTGGACGAGCCGACCCGGGGCATCGATATCGCCACCAAGGCCGAGGTGCACCGGCTGCTTTCGGAACTCGCGGGAAACGGAGTCGCGATCTTGATGATCTCCTCGGAGCTGCCCGAGGTGCTCCGCGTCGGTGACCGGATCCTGGTGATGCGCGAGGGCCGGCTGGTCGGTGAGTACGCCCGCGCGGACGCGTCGGAAGAAAAAATCATGTCGGCGGCGACCGGCCAGCTTCAGGAGCAGACACAGTGAGCGGCGCACGCGCAGCGGGCGCAGAAGCCAACCGGAGGGCACTGAGCAGCGCACGCGCAGCGGGCGCAGAAGCCAACCGGAGGGCGCAGTGAGCACGACCCTGGCCCCGCCGAGGGAGCCGTCCGGCGCTCCGGCCGATGTCGGGTCGCGCCGGCTGACGGAGCGGGTCTTCCGGGTCAGGGAGACCGGCATCATCGCGGTCCTGGCGCTGTTCGTCCTGATCACCGCCGTGATCCAGCCGCGCTTCGTCAGCTCGTCGAACATCCAGTTCATCCTCGTCGACACCGCGGTCTACGCGCTCGTGGCGCTCGGCGAGACCATGGTGATCATCACGCGGAACGTGGACCTCTCGGTCCAGTCGGTGCTGGCGCTGTCCGCGTACCTGTCGGCCGGATTGTTCGGGCACGTGCACGGCATCCCGATCCCTGTGGTGTTCCTGGTCGGGCTGGGCATCGGGCTGGCATTCGGCGCGGCCAACGGGCTGATGGTGTCGCTCGGGCGGGTGCCCAGCCTGGTCGTCACGCTCGCGACTCTCTACATCATTCAGGGCATCAACATCCTGGTCGTGGGCGGCAACGAGGTCGTCGCCTCGTCGCTGCCCGCCGGGTTCGTCGACATCCCGAACGCGACGATCTTCGATATTCCGTGGCTCGCGATCGTGGTAGCCGCCGTGATCGGAGCCGGGGCGTACTACTTGCGGTCGTTCCGGTCCGGCCGGGAGTTGTACGCGATCGGGTCGAATCCCGACGGCGCCCGGCTGGCCGGCATTCCCGTGGCCAGGCGGGTGTTCACCGCCTTCACGCTGTGTGGTGGGATCGCGGGCGTCGGCGGCGTGCTGTGGGCCGCCCAGTACCAGACGATCAACACCAGCGCCGGCGGCACGAACTTCTCGCTGATCGTGATCGCCGCGGTCGTGGTCGGCGGCGTGGCGATCTTCGGCGGCAGCGGCAGCGCGGTGGGCGCGGCGATCGGCGCGCTGCTGCTCGGCACGATCAACGTCGCTCTGGACGTGCTCGGCATCTCCGACTTCTGGGATCAGGCGATCGCCGGATTCCTGCTGCTGCTGGCCATCACCCTGGACCGGGGCATCTCGGTTCGGCTCGCGGCGGCGCTGCGCAAGAGGAGTGCCCGAGATGCAGCCTGATCAGGACCCCTCGCTGGCCGCGACCGTCGACGCCCCGCCCGGCTGGCGGTCACGGTTCGACTCCAGAAACATGCTCCGCTGGGAGGGCGGCCTGGCGATCGCCGTCATCGCGATCGGGATACTCGGCGTTTCGACGTCGTCGGAGTTCCTTACCGGAAACAACATCTTCAACCTGGGCCTGCAGTCGGGCGAGATAGCGATCATGGCCCTGCCGATGACGCTCATCATCATCAGCGGCGAGATAGACCTTTCGGTCGCCTCGATCATGGGCATGTCGAGCGCGGTGCTCGGCTACCTGTGGGGCAAGCACTGGTCGATGCTGGTCATCTTCGTCGTCATCCTGCTGGTCGGCGTGCTGGCAGGGGCGATCAACGGCCTGCTGATCACCCGGCTCGGGCTGCCGTCTCTGGCGGTCACGATCGGCACGCTTGGCCTGTACCGCGGAGTGGCCAACATCATCCTCGGCCCCAACACGATCTCGAACTTCCCCGCCAGCTACGCGAACATCGGCGTCACCGGGGTGTTCAACAGCAATCTGTCGTTCTCGGCGGCCGTGTTCATCGTGCTGGCTGTGATCTTCGGCGTGGTGCTTCACTACACGCCGGTTGGCCGGTCGATCTATGCGATGGGGGCCAGCCCTGAGGCAGCGATGTTCGCCGGAATCCGGGTCAAACGCATCAAGACGCTGCTGTACATCGTTTCCGGCGTGGTCTGCTCGCTGGCAGGCGTGCTGCTGACCTTCCGCCTCTCCACCTCGGTCAACAGCAACGGACTCGGCCTCGAGCTTGACGTCGTCGCCGTTGTCCTGCTCGGCGGGGTCTCGATCTTCGGCGGCAAGGGAACGATCGTGGGTGTTGTGCTCGGGGTGCTCGCATTCGCGGGAATCCAGAACGCCCTGCTGCTGACGAACTTCAACCAGGAGGCGGCCAGCATTCCAGTCGGCGGCCTGCTGCTGGTCAGCGTGTTCGTGCCGAACATGGCCGCACTTACACGCCGGATCCGCGGCGTGATCGCAAGGAGAAGCAAGGCCGCGCCCTCGGCGATCGGAGCCGGGCATGACTGACGGCGTGGCGCGCGCGCAACGCGGGCAGCGAGACGGGACTGGCCCCGTGCCGGCATTGGCCCGGGTCGTCTGCGCCACCCGCCCATTACCGCCTCGGGCGGCACCCCTATCCGCACAATCGGCACCCAGCTTTTTTGGGCCCATCAGTTGAAAGGATTCATCTATGAGAGGTTCGGCCAGAGGAAGAACGTCGGCGAGAAAAAGAGCGCTGCCGCTGCTGGCGGCGCTGGTCCTGCTCTCCATCCTCGCTGCTGCGTGCAGTTCTTCGAGCTCGTCGGGCGGGAGTTCGTCGGGTTCGAGCTCGGGAGCGCTGAAAAAGGGCCTGAAGGTCTTCATCATCCCGAAGAACCTCGGCAACAACTACTTCACCACCGCCGACAGCGCCAAGACCGGAGGTGCCATCTCCGCGCTCACCACGCTTGGTGAGAGCGGCAGCGAGACCAGCGGGACGGCGGCCACACCCTCGTCGCAGATTCCGGCGATCCAGGCGGCGATCGCGAAGGGCGCCAACGTCCTGATCGTCTCGGCGACCGACCCCAGCGCACTGTGCCCGACGCTGAACGCGGCGATGAAGAAGGGCATCACGGTAGTCACCTACGACTCGGACGCGCCGAGCTGCCGTGACCTCTTCGTCAACCAGGCATCCACGGCCGAGATCGGGACCAGCGAGGTCGATCTCCTGGCCAAGGAGCTGCACGACACGGGCGAGATCGGGATCGTCTCGGCCGCGGCCACGGCGACCAACCAGAACGCCTGGATCGGCTACATGAAGCAGGAGCTGAAGAAGTACCCGAAGATGAAGCTCGTGTCGATCGTGTACGGCAATGACGACCCGCCGACCGCCACCCAGGTCACCGAGGGTCTGCTGGAGAAGTACCCGAACCTCAAGGGCATCATCTCGCCGACCACCGTCGGCATCCTGGCCGCGGCCCAGGTCGTCGCCACGCCGAAGTGGAAGGGCAAGGTCATCGTGACCGGCCTGGGCACGCCGGACGAGATGAAGGCGTACGTGGCCGACGGCGTCGCGCCCGCGTTCGTCCTGTGGAACCCGGCCAACCTTGGCTACCTGGCCGCCTACGCAGCCGTGAACCTCGCGTCCAAGAAGATCACCAATGCTCAGGGCCAGACCTTCACGGCGGGCAAGCTCGGCAAGTACACCGTCGGGCCCGATCACACGATCCTCCTGGGCCCACCCACAGTGTTCAACTCGGCCAACATCAACAACTTCAACTTCTGACCGAACCGGGGTGCCGGGCCAGCCCGGCACCCCGGCCATCAGCCGCCAAAAAGGGAGCGTGGGTACGGCGTCAGCCGCCAAAAGGGAGCGTGGGTACGGCGTCAGCCGCCAAAAGGGAGCGTGAAGTACGGCGTCAGCCGCCAAAAGGGAGCGTGAAGACGGCGTCATCCGCCGAAGGAAAGGTGGGGCCCCGGAGCCAACCGCCCCAAGGAAAGGGGGGTGCAACGCTGGAACGCGGGGCTACCGCCGCAGGCGGAATACCGGCGACCGCCAGAGGTGGAGGCCGCGGCTAGAGGCGGAAGCCACATTAAAGGTGGGGCTGACCATCAGACGGCGAGCGGTCACTGGAAGGCGTGCCACCACGCCACGGTGGGGTACCGCTAGAACTTGGAGGACACCAGATGGAGCGCGTGTGTTTCCTCGGCCGGGTCCGGCCGGAGCGGCTCGAGGAGTACCGGGTCAGGCACCAGGAGGTCTGGCCGGAGATGACCCAGGCGCTGCAGGAGGCGGGCTGGGCGAACTACACGCTGTTCCTGACCGACGACGGGCTGCTCATCGGCTACCTGGAGACCGATGACTATTCCGCGGCGCAACGGCGGATGGCGCAAACTGACGTCAACGCACGCTGGCAGGCAGAAATGCAGACCTACTTCGCTGATCTTGGCGAACTGCGGCCCGACGAGGGGTTCCGCAGGGTCGCCGAGATCTTCCACCTCGACTGAGCGCGCCGGAACTGCTGTATGGAGATGACCTTGAATGCCTGACCTGACCGCCGCAAAGACCGCCCTGCGGGAGCACCGGATCGAGATTCCGTCGTGGGCGTTTATGAACACTGGGACCAGGTTCAAGGTGTTCGCTCAGCCCGGCGTCCCGCGCACGCCGGAGGAGAAGATCGATGATGCCGCGCAGGTGCATCTGTACACCGGCGTGGCGCCGAGCGTGGCCGTGCATATCCCGTGGGACCGCGTTGACGACTACGCGGCGCTCGCCGCCTACGCGCGTGACGCCGGAGTGCAGATAGGGACCGTCAACTCGAACGTGTTCCAGGACGACGATTACAAGCTCGGCAGCGTTGCCAACCCCGACCCGAGGGTGCGCCGCAAGGCGATTAATCACCTGCTCGAGTGCGTCGACATCATGGACGCGACCGGCTCCCGGGACCTCAAGCTGTGGTTCGCCGACGGCACCAACTACCCCGGCCAGGACGACATACGAACCCGCCAGGACCGGCTGGCCGAGGCGCTGGCGGCCGTCTACCAGCGGCTCGGGCCGGACCAGCGGATGCTGCTGGAGTACAAGCTGTTCGAGCCGGCCTTCTACACCACCGACGTTCCGGACTGGGGTACCTCGGTACTGCACTGCATGGCGCTCGGGCCGAAGGCCCAGGTGGTAGTCGACACCGGTCACCACGCGCCCGGCACCAACATCGAGTTCATCGTGGCGGTTCTGCTGCGGGCCGGGCGGCTCGGCGGCTTCGACTTCAACAGCCGGTTTTACGCGGACGACGACCTCATGGTCGGGTCGGCCGACCCGTTCCAGCTGTTCCGGATTCTGAACGAGGTCGTGGGGGCCGACGCGTTGCGGCCGGACGCCGGGATCGCGTTCATGCTCGACCAGTGCCACAACATCGAGCCGAAGATCCCCGCGCAAATCCGGTCGGTGATGAACGTGCAGGAGGCGGCGGCCAAGGCGCTGCTGGTCGACCGGGTCGCCCTCAAGGCCGCCCAGCAGGGCGGTGACGTGCTCGGCGCGAACGCGGTGCTGATGGACGCGTACAACACCGACGTCCGGCCGCTGCTCGCCGAGCTCCGCGAGGAGATGGGCATCGACCCCGATCCGGTCGGCGCGTACCTGCGCTCCGGCTACGCGGAGAAGGTCGTGGCCGAGCGGGTCGGCGGCACGCCGGCCAGCTGGACCTGAGCGGCAACACGCAACCGAGAGGAGAAGTGCTCCATGGCGCCGCAGCTACCGCCGGAGGTCACCGCGCTGCTGGCGCGCAGTAACCGGCTGGGCTCTGATCCGCGCAACACCAACTACGCGGGTGGCAACACCTCGGCGAAGGGTCCGGCTACCGACCCGGTGACCGGGCAGCCGGCCGAGCTGATGTGGGTCAAGGGTTCCGGCGGCGACCTGGGCACGCTGACCGCGGACGGTCTCGCGGTCCTCCGGCTGGACCGGCTGCGCGCGCTGACCGGCGTCTATCCCGGGGTGGAGCGCGAGGACGAGATGGTCGCGGCGTTCGATTACTGCCTGTTCGGCAACCGCGGCGCGGCGCCGTCCATCGACACCGCCATGCACGGGCTGCTCGACCCGCCGCATGTGGACCATCTGCACCCGGACTCGGGAATCGCGCTCGCGACCGCCGCCGACGGCGAGCGGCTGACCAGAGACTGTTTCGGCGGGCGGGTGGCGTGGGTGCCGTGGCGGCGGCCAGGGTTCCAGCTCGGCCTCGACATCGCCGCCGTTGCCCGCGACAACCCGGACCTGATCGGCGTGGTGCTCGGCGGTCACGGCATCACCGCATGGGGCGACTCGAGCGACCAGTGTGAAGCCAACTCCCTGGAGATGATCGCCACAGCCCGCCGGTATCTCGACGAGAACGGGCGGAGCGACCCGTTCGGGCCCGATATCCAGGGGTACCTGCCGCTGCCCGAGGCGCAGCGCCGGGCCCGAGCATCGGCCCTGGCCCCGGTGATCCGCGGGCTTGCCTCGACCGACCGGCGGCAGCTCGGGCACTTCACCGACTCCCCGGCCGTGCTCGACTTCCTGGCCCGCCGCGAGCATCCCCGGCTGGCCGCGCTCGGCACCTCGTGCCCGGATCACTTCCTGCGGACCAAGGTGCGGCCGATGCTGCTCGACCTGCCGGCGGCGGCGCCGCTGGATCAGGCGGTCGCCCGGCTCTCCGAGCTGCACGCCGCGTACCGGGAGGACTACCGGGCGTACTACGAACGGCACGCGACGGCCGATTCGCCGCGGATGCGCGGCGCCGACCCGGCGATCGTGCTCGTGCCCGGCGTCGGGATGTTCAGCTTTGGCGCGGACAAGCAGACCGCGCGGGTGGCCGGCGAGTTCTACCTGAACGCGATCAACGTGATGCGCGGTGCCGAGTCGGTGTCGCAGTACGAGCCGATCAGCGAGGCCGAGAAGTTCCGGATCGAGTACTGGGCGCTCGAGGAAGCCAAGCTGGCCCGGCGGCCGAAGCCCAAGCCGCTGGCCACCCGGGTTGCGCTGGTCACCGGCGGCGGGTCGGGGATCGGCCGGGCCACCGCGCAGCGGCTCGCCGCCGACGGCGCGTGCGTGGTGGTCGCCGACCGGGACGAGGCCGCCGCCAGGAAGGTCGCGGAGGAGATCGGCTCGGCCGACGTCGCGGTTGAGGTCGTGGCCGACGTGACCGACGAGGAGGCCGTTGCGGCCGCGTTCGCGGCGGCGGTGCTGGCCTTCGGCGGGGTCGATCTCGTGGTCAACAACGCCGGGCTGTCGATCTCCCGGCCGCTGCTGGAGACCACCGCCGCGGACTGGGACCTGCAGCACGACGTCATGGCGAAGGGATCGTTCCTGGTGTCCCGCGAGGCCGCGCGCGTGCTGCGAGACCAGGACATGGGCGGCGACATCGTCTACATCTGCAGCAAGAACTCGGTGGTGGCCGGGCCGGACAACGTGGCCTACGGCGCCGCCAAGGCGGGCCAGGCGCACCAGGTGCGGCTGCTGGCCGCCGAGCTCGGCCAGTTCGGGATCCGGGTCAACGGCATCAACCCCGACGGCGTGGTGCAGGGCTCCGGCATCTTCGCCGGGGGCTGGGGGGCCAAGCGGGCCGCGGTCTACGGCGTGCCCGAGGAGGAGCTCGGCGCGTTCTACGCGCGGCGGACGCTGCTGAAACGCGAGGTGCTGCCGGAGCACGTCGCGGCCGCGGTGGCCGTGCTGGCGTCCGGCGACCTGTCGGTGACCACAGGGCTGCACATCCCGGTCGACGGCGGGGTGGCGGCAGCGTTCCTGCGGTGACCGGACGGGCCGGGGGTGGGGTGGCGGGACCGCCCGCGGTGGCGGGACCGCCCGCGGTGGCGGGACCGCCCGCGGTGGCGGGACCGCCCGGGGCGCCGTCGCTACCGTGGCCGCCGTCGACCTCGGCGCGTCCGGCGGGCGGGTCATAGCGGGCCGCGTCGGCCCCGGGATGCTGGAGCTGCGGGAAGCGCACCGGTTCCCGAACATTCCGGTCAGAATCGCCGGAACGCTGCACTGGGACATCCTTGGCCTGTACCGGGAGGTCGTCGACGGGCTCAGGGCCGCGGCCGGCGGGTGCGAGCTGGCCAGCGCGGGGATCGACTCCTGGGGCGTCGACTACGGGCTGATCGACTCCGGCGGCGCGCTGCTCGGCAATCCGGTGCACTACCGCGACCGTCGCACCGAGGGCGCGGTCGAGGTGCTGCTGGCCAGGATCCCGGCGCGGGAGCTGTACGCGGTCACCGGAATTCAGCAGCTTCCGTTCAACACGGTCTGCCAGCTCGTAGCCGCGGAGGGGACGCCGCAGCTCCGGGCCGCCGCGACGCTGCTGCTGATCCCGGACCTGCTCGGCTACTGGCTGACCGGCTCGGCCGGGGCCGAGATCACCAACGCGTCCACGACGCAGCTGCTGGACGTGCGGAAGCGGACGTGGTCCCGGCCGCTGATCGACCGGGCAGGCATCGCAGCGGGGATCTTTCCGGCGCTGCGCCGGCCGGGCGAGGTCGTCGGCGAGCTGCTGCCGGAGGTCGTCGCGAGTGCGGGCCTGCCGCCCGGCCTGCCCGTGGTTGCCGTCGGATCGCATGACACGGCGTCGGCCGTGGCCGGGGTCCCGGCGCAGGGCGAGAACTTCGTGTACATCTCCTGCGGCACCTGGTCGCTGGTCGGGATGGAGCTGGACCGGCCGGTGCTGACCGAGGCCAGCCGGGCCGCGAACTTCAGCAACGAGACCGGCGTCGACGGCACGGTCCGGTATCTGCGCAACGTGGCCGGCCTGTGGCTGCTGCAGGAGTCGCTGCGGACGTGGGCCGGAGACGACGCAGCCGACCTGGACGATCTGCTGGCCGCTGCCGCGCGGCTGCCGGCGCTGCGCTGGGTGATCGACGCCGACGATCCCGCGCTGGTGGCTCCCGGCGACATACCCGCCCGGATCGCCGCGGCCTGCGCAGCCACCGGGCAGGATCCGCCCAGCGACCGTGCGGAGACCGTCCGGTGCATCCTGGACAGCCTGGCGCTCGCGCACCGGCGGGCACTGCTGGACGTTCAGGATCTGTCGGGCCGGCACGCCGACACCGTCCACCTGGTCGGCGGCGGCGCCAGGAACGAGCTGCTGTGCCAGCTCACCGCCGACGCCTGCGGGCTGCCCGTGGTGGCCGGGCCGATCGAGGCGTCGGCGGTCGGCAACATCCTGGTTCAGGCGCGCGCGCTGGGGGTTGCGCCGGGAGAACTGGCCGGGCTTCGCGGCCTGATCCGGGCCAGCAGCCGACTGCGGCGTTTCCAGCCCGAGGGCCCATCGGATCGCTGGCGCGCGGCCGCTCGCAGACTCAGCTAGCCGCGCTGCCCCGGCGCACGCCCGCCGCCCCAACTTCAGCCTCACCACGCCGCCCGCCGATATCCAGTTGGCGGCATCACCGAAAAAGTGATATCACGACAAGCAGAGTCATCCAGGGCCCGGGTTTCCGGGTCGTCCTGGACCGAGATCGCGTCGCGGCCAGCCTTTCGCAGCTGTTCGGCGGTGGCCCGGGGGTACATCTCGTCGATCAGGAGCCTCACCTCAGCAGCTGCTCGCGGCCTGCCGCCAGCGACGCTGCCTGTTATGACTTTGTCAGGTACCAGTATTCGGGCATGAGCGTCTGGAGCGGGTTGAAGACCACGCTGTGCAGTTTCTTGCTCACCGCCATCACCAGGGCATAGTCCGGCAAGTAGATGTAGGGCAGCTGCTCGGCGGCGTACGCGGCGAAGGTGTGGTAGACAGCCAGGCTGCTGCTGGTGTTGGTCTCCGCGATCAGCTTGTTCATCTCCGCGTTGCTGTAGCTGCCCTTGTTGGCCCCGGCGCCGGTGCCAAAGATCTCTTCACCGGTCGGCTCGTAGTCGGGGCCGTAGACCCATCCCCCGACCGTGGACGCATCCCAGGTGCACGACGGGCCCTTGGAACAAGGCGTCGCGGTCCCGATGACGGTGTTGAAGGTCTCGCCGTCGAGGTTGATGATCACACCGGCCTTGGACGCGTCCGACTTATACACGTCGGCCTCTTGCGCGAGCCCGGACACATCTGAGGCGTAGTCAAGCGTGAACTTCAGCTGCGTCCCCTTGGCGATGCCTGATCCGCATTTGGCCAGGTCAGTGCAGGTCATGACGCCATTGACCTTGGTCCACCCGTGACTGGCCAGCAGGTTTGCCGCCTTGGCGACACTGAACGGGTACGGTCCGTCCCCGTTCTCGACGGCAGGAACCCACTGGTTCGCGGGCTTAGTCGGCGCAGGGCCGGTGGTCGGGTAGCCGTAGCCGCGGAAGATCGCCTTGTCCATCCCTGCCTGATCCACCAGGTACTCAAGCGCTTGCCGGACATAGAGCTGGTTGAACACGGCACCGAACGGCGAGTTGAAGTTGATCCGGTAGAAGTAGAAGCTGAACGTGTAGCTGAGCTGCAGCGCGTAGCCCGAGAGCGGGCTGGCCGGTGAGCCGCTGGCCGGCTTGACCGGCAGGTCGTTGTCGGGAACCAGGCCGATGTCGGCCTCCCCGGTCTGCATCGCCGTGTACAGGGCCGAAGGGCTGGTGTACGTCAGGAAGTTGACCTGCGCCAGCCGCGGCCTCGGGCTGCCGGAGTACTTCGGGTTCGGCACGAGCGAGTCATTACCGTTCGGGTTGAAGCTCTTCAGCCGCCATGGCCCGTCAACCACGCTCCAGATCGGGCTGGAGGGGTACGTCGCGGCCTTCTGCGCCTGCGCGGTCAGGAAGTTGTAAACGGCCTTGCACTTCGCCCATCCGTCGGCGGCGCTGTCGCTGACGCACCCGCCGCTGCCCGGCGACGCCCCGAGGGACGTCACGTCCCAGGCGGCTGGCATCGGCGTGATCTGCGACAGCTCGTTGTACGTGTACCAGAGGCTCGAGTACGCCTGGTTCAGGTGCAGCGTGACCTGGTCGGCGCCGGTTGCGGCCATCGACGTGATGTCCTGCGGGATGTCGGTGGGGACGAAGCCGTAGTAGTTGTCGGGCTCGGCCTCCATCATGTGCAGCCAGAAGATGACGTCCTGGGCGTCGACGATCTCCCCGTTGGACCACTTCCAGCCCTTCATGTTGATCA
Source organism: uncultured Actinomycetota bacterium (assembly GCA_963778075.1). GTDB lineage: Bacteria > Actinomycetota > Actinomycetes > Streptosporangiales > Streptosporangiaceae > JASHPR01. The sequence continues at coordinate 227,976 of CAVZTJ010000008.1, forward strand.
CCACGGTTTTGCCCCCGTCGCTGTAGACCGGAGCCTTGGCGACCGACAGGCCGTAGTCCGCGGTGGGCTGGTCGTTCTGCCCGCCGAACCAGTACAGCGGCCGGTACATCGGCTGCTGCAGGTCGTCGAGATTGGACACCGAGGAGTACGCGGGGCTGTCGTACGGGAAGATCCAGTTCGGCTGGTTCCCCGAGACGAAGCCATACGACGCGGTCCCGCCCTTGACTACGTTGCTGCTCGACGTGGTGCTGCTGCCAGACGAGCAGCCCGCTCCGGCCAAGACGAGGGCGGTGGCCGCGGCCACCCAGGCAAGGCGCACGGGTCGCATTTGCATTCCTTTCACCGTATACGCGGCACACCGGTCACTCAATGCACTGCGCCGATAACTGCGATGTCATTTTTTAAGATCGCTTTAGTAGGTTATCTAATGCCCCGCTTCTTCGATGCTCCGGGGGGCGACGCCCGCTTGACGACGCCGGCAGCCGCATCGTGGACGCCGTCTGGGATTCGCTGCGACCGCCCGGCTTGGTCGCCGAGGAATGCCCGGCTGCTAGCGTGATCACGGTATTGACACGTTCCAACGCCGGCAATGAAACTGGCTTCCGGGCCAGAGAGGATTCGGTGGACGCGCCGATCAGCATCAGGGAAGTGGCCGCGCACGCGGGGGTGTCCGTGGGCACGGTCTCCAACGTGCTGAACCGGCCGGATATCGTCGCCCAGCCGACCAGGGACCGGGTGAACGCGGCGATCAAGGCGCTCGGGTTCGTCAGGAACGAATCGGCCCGCCAGCTGCGCGCCGGCCGCAGCCGCACCATCGGCCTGGTCGTTCTCGACGTCGCGAACCCGTTCTTCACCGACGTCGCCCGCGGGGTCGAGGACGAGGCCAGCATGTCCGGCCTGTCGGTGATCCTCTGCAACAGCGACGAGCAGCTGCCCAAGGAGACCAGGTACCTCGAGCTGCTCGAGGAGCACCGCGTGCAGGGCATCCTGATCACCCCGGTGGCCGGAGCCGACGAGCGCCTGGCCAAGCTGCAGCGGCGCGGCACCCCGGTGATCCTGGTGGACAGCCGTTCGCCGTCGGGCAGCCAGTGCTCGGTGGCGGTCGACGACGTTCTCGGCGGCGACGTCGCCGTGTCCCATCTGCTCGAGGAGGGCCACGAGCGCATCGCGTACGTGGGCGGCCCGCTCGGTCTGCGGCAGGTCGCCGACCGCCTGGACGGCGCGGCCCTGGCGCTGGAACGCGCCGGGGCCACCGTGGACGACCTGCTCATGATCGACACGCCCGCCCTCAACGTGTCCGCGGGCCAGCGGGCCGGCGCGACGATCGCCGAGATGCCAGCCGGGCAGCGCCCGACCGCGGCCTTCTGCGCCAACGACCTGGTCGCGCTCGGGCTGCTGCAGGAGATGACCAGGCGGCAGATCCGGGTGCCCGAGGACGTGGCGATCGTAGGCTACGACGACATCGAGTTCGCCGCGGCAGCCGCGGTGCCGCTGTCCTCGGTCCGCCAGCCCCGCCACCAGCTCGGGCGCACCGCGGCTCAGCTGCTGCTCGAGGAGGCACTCGGCGCCGAAGGCCACCAGCATCGTCAGGTCATCTTCCAGCCGGAGCTCGAGGTGCGGCGGTCCAGCCAGACCCGCCGTCGCGCACGCCAGGTGGGGGCGTCGCCGCGTTCCGGAAACTCTGCGTGAGCGGGCGGCCGATGCGGATTGCCTTGTTCGTGACCTGCCTGGCGGACACGCTGTTTCCCAGCGTCGGCAAGGCCACCACGGTGCTGCTCGAGCGCCTCGGCCACCAGGTCGAGTTCCCCGAGGCGCAGACGTGCTGCGGCCAGATGCACGTGAACACCGGCTACCAGCGCGAGGCGCTGCCGCTGATCCGCCGGTACGTGGACACGTTCGAGGGCAGCGATGTCATCGTCGCGCCGTCCGGCTCGTGCGTCGGCTCGATCCGGCATCAGCACGCGATGGTCGCCCGGCGCCTCGGCGACGACAAGCTCGCCGACCGCGCCGATGCGGTGGCCGCCCGGACGTTCGAGCTGTCGCAGCTGCTCGTCGACGTGCTCGGCGTCGAGGACGTTGGCGCGTTCTACCCGCACCGCGTCACCTACCACCCGACCTGCCACTCGCTGCGGTTGCTGCGCGTCGGCGACCGCCCGCTGCGGCTGCTGCGGCAGGTACAGGGCCTGCAGCTGGCCGAGCTGCCGGACGCGGACGTCTGCTGCGGGTTCGGCGGCACGTTCTCGGTCAAGAACGCCGACACCTCGACCGCGATGCTGGCCGACAAGATGCGCAACGTGCTCGGCACCAGGGCCGAGGTGTGCACGGCGGGCGACAGCTCCTGCCTGATGCACATCGGCGGCGGGCTGACCCGGCTGCGCACCGGCGTGCGGACCGTGCACCTGGCCGAGATCCTGGCCTCGACCAGGGACGGAGGCCCGCCAGCGTGACCACGTACCTGGGCATGCCGGGGGCGCCGCCGACCGCGCCGCGCGGCGTGGGCCACCTGCGCGGCAGCGAGCCGTTCCCGGTGGCCGCCCGCCGCGCGCTCGCCGACAGCCAGCTGCGCCGCAACCTGGGCAACGCCACCGCGACGATCCGCGCCAAGCGCGCCGCGGCCGTCGCCGAGCTGCCGGACTGGGAGCAGCTGCGCGAGGCAGGGCGGGCGATCAAGGCCGAGACCATGCGGCACCTGGACACGCACCTGCTGCGGCTCGAGGCCGAGGTCCAGGCGCGCGGCGGTATCGTGCACTGGGCCAGGGACGCGGCTGAGGCGAACCAGACCGTCACCCGGCTGGTCCGCGCCACCGGCGCGGAGTCGGCCGTCAAGGTCAAGTCCATGGTCACCGACGAGATCGGGCTCAACGACGCGCTCGCCGCCGCGGGCATCACCGCGTACGAGACCGACCTGGCCGAGCTCATCGTGCAGCTCGGCCACGACCGGCCGTCACACTTCCTGGTGCCCGCCATCCACCGCAACCGGGCCGAGATCCGGGAGATCTTCCTGCGCGAGATGGCCGACGTCGACCCGGCGCTGACCGATAACCCGCCCGCGCTGGCCGAGGCCGCGCGGCTGCACCTGCGGAAGATCTTCCTGTCCGCACGGGTCGGCATCAGCGGCGTCAACTTCGCCATCGCCGAGACCGGCACGCTGTCCGTGGTGGAGTCCGAGGGCAACGGCCGGATGTGCCTGACCCTGCCGCAGACCCTGATCACGGTCATGGGTATCGAGAAGGTGATCCCGTCCTGGCGGGACCTCGGCGTGTTCCTGCAGCTGCTGCCCAGGTCCTCGACGGCCGAGCGGATGAACCCGTACACGTCCATGTGGACCGGGGTAACCCCGGGCGACGGCCCGCAGGAGTTCCACCTGGTGCTGGTGGACAACGGGCGGACGGCCGCGCTCGCCGACCGGACCGGCAGGCAGGCGCTGCACTGCATCCGGTGCTCGGCGTGCCTGAACGTCTGCCCGGTCTACGAGCGCACCGGCGGCCACGCGTACGGCTCGGTCTACCCGGGCCCGATCGGCGCGGTGCTGTCGCCGCTGCTCACCGGCGTGGAGGACAACGCCTCGCTGCCGTACGCATCGTCGCTGTGCGGCGCGTGCTACGACGCCTGCCCGGTCAAGATCGACATCCCATCCCTGCTCGTCTACCTGCGCGCCAGGCACGTCGAGGAGCACCGCGAGGAGCACCGGGTGCCGAGCCCCGAGGCGGTGACGATGGCCGCCGCGTCGTGGGTGATGGCCGACCCGCGGCGCTACGCCGCGGCGCAGCGAGCCGGGAGATCCGGGCGCGCGCTGAGCCGCGGCGGCCGGATCCGGGCGCTGCCGCCGCCGCTGTCGGCCTGGACCAGGGCCCGCGACGCGCCCGCTCCCCCGGCCAGGACGTTCCGGCAGTGGTGGCGTGAGTCCGGCCGGGAGCGGTCGTGACCCCCCGCGAGGAGGTGCTGGCCCGGATCCGCGCCGCGCTGGGCGGCGACGGGGCGGCCGCGCCTGAGGCACCGTCTGCGGCGTACCGGACCAGCGGCGACCTGCACGGCGAACCCCTGCTCGACCTGCTCGCCGAGCGCCTGGCGCATTACCGTGCCAGCGTCCGGCGCAGCTCACCCGCCGGGCTCGGGGCCGCGATCGCCGCGGCGCTTGCCGAGCGCGGCGCCCGGCGCGTCGTCGTACCGGAGGGCCTGGACCTCCCCCCGCTGCCCGGCGTCGACACCGTCGTTGACCACGGCCTGTCCCCGCAGGATCTGGACGCACTCGATGGCGTGATCACCGGCGCGTCGGTCGCGATCGCGCAGACCGGCACGATCGTTCTCGACGGGTCGCCCGACCAGGGACGGCGCGCGATCACCCTGGTCCCCGACTACCACCTGTGCGTCGTGCACGCCGAGCAGGTGGTCGAGCTGGTTCCCGAGGCGGTGGACCACCTCGAACCCCACGCCGGCCGCCCGCTCACCTGGATCAGCGGCCCGTCGGCAACCAGCGACATCGAACTCTCCCGGGTCGAGGGCGTGCACGGTCCCCGCACGCTCGAGGTCATTCTGGTCGAGAGCCTTTAACGCGACAGCCCTCCAGCCGCTGGCTACCTATGAGCCCGCGCGCCCGCCCCGAACAGCACCGTCTCGAAATGGCCGCAGCCGTCCGGGGCGTCGTCGGGATGGTGGCTGAGCACGTGCTCCAGGTACTCGCGCGTCGCCTCCATGCGTTCGATCTGCACACCCAGTGAGTCGATCCGGTCCCTGACGACCTGGCCCCATCGCCGTCCGGCGGCGGGCCCGGCGAGGATGTCCCCGATCTCGTCCAGGCTCATCAGCCCGTAGCGCTGCCAGAACTGGATGATCGCCAGCCGCCGGATCTCGGTCGGCCCGTACCAGCGCCGCCCGGCGTGCCTGCTGGCCGGGGTGAGCAGCCCGCGTTCCTCGTAGTAGCGGATCGCGGACGCCCGCAGCCCAAGCCGCCGCGCCACCACGTCGATCGGCTCGAGTTTCACATCGCCTGGTGCCGTCATGCCGCCCCTCCGCACTCGATGCCGGGCGAACCGCAACCCGGGCACTAGCGGTTCGCTTCTGTCCGCAGGCGCGCGGACGAAAGCGAACCACTGTCGCGGCTGGCCGTAACCCGGCCCCCTGCGGCTGCCCTGTCTGCGCGCCGCCGGCGGCCGGCTTCTCTTCTCCCGCCGTTGCCGGAGCCTCCAGGTTAGCGTTTGCGTTCAAGCCGGCTTTAGGTTGCAGCATCGGTGGCGTGCCCCGCCTCATCATGGATCTCGCCCCGCTGCGGCGGTCGCGCGACCTCCGGCTGCTGATCGGCGGCCAGCTGGTGTCCGTGCTGGGCACCCAGATGACCGGCGTGGCCGTGTCGTACCAGGTCTACCGGCTGACCCGGTCGTCCCTCGACGCCGGGCTGGTGTGCCAACAGGCGCGCCGCACCTATCGTGGAATGGTGCTGGTCAAGGTGAGCCCTGACGCGGCCGGCTTCGTAAACGGCCAGGGCGGCGAGCTTTGGGTCTGGGCGGCCCACGCCAGGATGTGCTGCTCCGGGTCGCCCGCGTGGATGCACGCCGCCACCCAGCCTCCGGCGGGCCTGTCCGGGTTCAGCGAAGTCGCTACCGACGGCGGCGTGCGGATCTGGTTCCGTGGCGTCGGTGACCTGCTGCCGGACGTACTCGAGGTCGGCCTGCGCGGGAGGCGCCGTCCCAGGGTCGAGGCGTACTGGGACGGCTGCCTGATGGCGATGGTCTAGCCCGCCGAGCTTGCTCGCGGCTCTCCCCGGTAGGTGCCGAACGACCAGTGGTTCCCCTCCGGGTCGAGGACGGCGAAGTCACGCGAGCCGTAGTCGGTGTCGTGCAGTTCCCGCAACACCTTCCCCCCGGCGGCCGTCGCCCTGACGAACAATCCGTCGGGGTCGTCGGTGACCACGTACGCGCCAAACGTGCCCGGCCGCAGCGGCCAGGAGTCCTCGGCGCCTTCCTCCGGTGCCGAGCCGAGCATGATCCCGCCCCCGGCGGGCCAGGAAAGCTGAGCATGGTGCACCCGGTCGCCGTCGCCGTATACGACGGTCTCCTCGAAGCCGAACGCGTCAACCAGGAACTTGATGAGCGCGCGGGCGTCGCGGGCGCGGAGCGTGGGCCAGACCTGTGCTGGTGGTGTCTTCTCGTTCATGCCAACAAGGCTTCCAGCGCACCCGCGGGCTGGGCTTGGACGTTTCGGAACTCTGCGGCCAGCCAGGTCGACGGCGGCAACCCGGCCAGGTCGCGGAACTCGCGGGCCAGGTGAGCCTGGTCGTAGTAACCGCAGTCGGCAGCCAGGTCGGCCAGCAGCAGCGGCGGGCCCGCTGCCATCCGGCGCTGCAGCAGGCGCCGCGTGCGGTCGAAGCGGACAACCCGGGCGGCGGCCTTCGGCGTGATGCCGGTCTCGGCGCTGAACCTCGACCGCAGGTGGCGGTCGCTCCAGCCGGTCTCGGCGGCAAGCTCGGAAACGGCGCAGTGACCGCCGCTCGCGATCAGCCGCCGCCACGCGTGGCCGATCTCGTCACTGATCCCGGACGCAACCCCGGAGTCAATCGAAGGGTCGGCAAGCCGCAACGTCAGCGCCTGATCGAGGACGGCGAACCGGGCCGGCCAATCCGCCGCCGCCCTGATGCGCTCGCCGATCTGCTCGGCGAGCAGCCCGAACACCTCGGATCCCTCGACATCGATGCTGGCGAGTTCGGCGGCCGGCATGCCAAGCAGAGCCCGCGCGCCGAGCGGGCTGAGCAGCAACTGGATGCCCGACTGCCGACCTTGATGCGTGATCAGCGCCGGCGAAGTATGCAGGCCACCCACCAGGCTGCGGTAGCTGGCCGGTGGCTGGCGCGGGTCGGCGTGCGCGGCAATGGTCAGCGGGTCGTCAAGCGTGAAGATCACGGTGAGGTACGGAGACGGCAGCCCGCGGTGCGTAGCGGGCGGCACCCCAGCCTGGCGGAACCCGGCATACCCCGCGATGAACGGCCGCAGCGCAGGCGCCGGGACGCCCCACACCGACTCGTCGATGCGGTCGCCCCGGGCCCCGGGCCGGTCGCGGTCCATGCTCCCCATCATCGCTCACGGTGCTGACGTGCGGGAACAGGGCCGGACCGCCCTCTGGCGTCATGCAGCTTCCCGCCACCGGGCTTCCCGCCAGCGGACAACCTCTTGCCTGCTGACCGCGTGCAGCGGTATGGCCCGGATCCGCGCCTTCACCTCTGCGGCTTCGTGCCCCGTGTCCGGGCGCTTGATAACCATCCACAGCGGTATGCCGACCATGGCTGAGAAAATCACCGCGCAGAGCGGGATGTTCAGCCAGAACCAGGTGCCCATCACTCCTCCTTCGCACATCGGCCGGTCTGCGTCGGCTCCGTCATGCCAGCCGACCCGCGCCGGTCGTCCATGCCTCAACCGTGCCGGGCTACCTTCTGTCCTGGCTCTCAAACGGCTAGCCCGCCGCAATGAACACTTACAGCGATACAACAAGTGCACAAAGTCACGAAAATAGGCCGAACCGGACGCACGTGGCCGCGCTCGTCCTCCTGCGGACGGCTCGCGCCTTCATGCGGAGGGTCGCGACATCCTCATCAGGCCTAGCGTTTATCCCAGCCCCGCGGCCCTCGCGGCCAGCCGACGGAGCGTGGCGGGTGCTCTGCGCTGACCAGGGCGCGAAGCCCCTCGTCCGGATCTTCCGTGTCCTTCAGCCAGGTCAGGGCCGCTACGAACACGACGGGGACGAAGCAGAGCGCCGGGACCGCCCACATGACCCCAGTCGCGATCTCCTGATCCGCAACCGAGCTCAGGCCCGGATGCGAATACACGGTAAACCACGCCACCTGGGAAAACCCAAGGATGTACGCGATGATCCAGATCGTCCACATCGCCGCAGCCGCACAGCAGGCGCGCTGCGGTCGAGACAGCCGCGGCAGCAGCGGCGGCGACTCCACCAGCTCGAGCCAGAGCACCAAGCCCGCACCAACCAGTGTCACCATCTCTACCACCGCGAGTCCATGCACAGTGACCAGAGCGTCGACCGAGACCGGCAGCCTCCAGGCGATCACAGCAGCGATGAATGCCAGCAGCGTCGCAACACCGCGCCCGACGTTGGAGCCCCGCCGCCGCCCAGCCCGAGCCTTGGCCCCAGCCCCAGCCTGGCCGCCCCAGCCCCCAGCCTGCGCCCCAGCCCCAGCCTGCGCCCCAGCCCCAGCCTGCGCCCCAGCCCCAGCCTGCGCCCCAGCCCCAGCCTGCGCCCCAGCCCCAGCCTGCGCCCCAGCCCCGGCCTGCCGACCCGGCCGAGCCTGCAGTACCGGCCACCCCCGCCACCCCGCGAACCCCAGCTGCCGCCATGGCGCGCCGAGCGCCAAGAGCGCGGGGATGGCGACCGCGAACAGCACGAACTGCAGCGACTCGGCGAAAACGTAACGCCTGGCTAAGGTTCCTACGGGAGGCAGCAGGCAGACCAGGATGAGGATGACAGCCGCGATCGCCAGCCACGTCCTCCCGCGGGGCGCGGACCATAGCTGCACACGTTTGCCCTCCATCACGCGCCAGTATGCTCCTGACGTCCGCCGCTCCGGAACGCTTCCCTGATCGACGCCGCTACCTGATGTGGAACCTTGTTGATCTCGTACCAGGAGAAGTGCACGACCTGGAAGCCGGCCCGGCGCAGCGCGGCGTCCCGCTGCAGCTGGGAAATCGCGCGGTTCGGGTCCGCGTACTTGACCGCCCCATCGGCCTCGCCAATCGTCTGGTATCGCCGCCACAGGAAGTCGGCCCGGCCAACCACCCCGGTCTCCTCCCCGCCCACCCAGACCTGGAGTTCCGGCGCGGGAAGTCCATGATCGCGGAATGCGACCCGCGAGATCGACTCCAGGACCGACTCCGACTGACCGTCGCAAAAGTCGACTACCAGCCGCGCATGCTGGATGCCGGGCCACTTCGCACAGTCAGCGACGACCGCCAGCAACTCTTCCTTGGACGTCTGCCTGTTACGAAGCGCCGAGTCGGCGACGACCACCCCGTCCCGGAACGGGGACGTGCGCGCCAGATCCACGACGGTCCTGGCAACCGACGTGACCCGGACCCCGCCGCGCACGGTCACGTGCCCGCCCGGCAGCGCCGCAACATGAACATGCACACCCGCGCGGCCCGTGCCGCTACCTAGCCCTACCGGGCGAGTCACAGTTATCGCCCCCTCTGCTTGCCACGGCGCCAATAGATCGAGGCCGTGGATAACAGCCGCGCTCCGGTGGCTGCCCGCCGGGCCCGGCCGGGCGACGGCCAAGACCGCGGCCAGCCGTAAAGCATGCTCGCCCGCCGGATCCCGGCCCACTTCCGCGGCGCGCACGTAGGCGCCGCGTCCCACCGGCACCAGCACTCCCTGCCGCACCAGCCGCCGGATCCTGGCATCCGAAACCCCGCCCGCGTTCAACCGCGCCGTGGTCAAAACCCCCGCAAAGCGGTCATCCTGATTTCTGGTCACGATGACAGGATCGACACCAGTACCGACATTTCACGCGCTCCAGTCATCGCGCGCCCTATTTTGACCCGTTTTGTAGGTACCGAACCCGTGAAGAGACGAAATGATCACGGAGGCGAGTAGGCGCGGCCGCGGCCGGGGGCATCAGGCCACATAGGCCCGCCAGGCCACGCGGGCTGCCAGGCCACGCGGGCTGCCAGGCCACGCGGGCTGCCAGGCCACGCGGGCTGCCAGGCCGTACGCCGGGCGCCAGGCTCGTACGCGGGCGCCAGACCACACGGGGCGCCAGGCGGCCGTACGCGGCTCCAGGCCGTACGCGGGACGCCAAGCCTCGGGAGGTGCAAAAACCCGGGGCGCGCAGGGTTGCCGGGGCGCAGAGGTATGGCGGGGGTGCCAGGGTAGTAGGCGACTTCGGCTAAGGAGGGTGTGCTGGGCGAGGTGGCGGCGGAGGCGATCTCCGTCGCGATGCTGGCCTTGGTGCTGAGCTTCGCGGTCATACGGCCGTGGGGCTGGGGCGAGGCAATTGCCGCGGTTCCCGCGGCCATCCTCGTCATCGCCGTCGGCGCGATCTCGCCCCATCGGGCGCTCGTGGAGGCGGAGCGGCTCGGCCCGATCATCGGCTTCCTCGCGGCGGTGCTGATCCTGGCCCAGCTGTGCCAGGACGAGGGACTGTTCCGCGCCTGCGGCGATTGGATGGCGCGCGGCGTCGGCAAGAGACCGACCCGGCTGCTCACCCGGGTCTTCATCGTCGCCTCGGTGACCACCGCGGTGCTGAGCCTGGACGCCACGGTGGTGCTGCTCACCCCGATCGTGTTCGCCACCGCCGCCAGGCTCAACGCCCGCGCCAAGCCGTACGTCTACGCCACGACCCACCTGGCGAACTCTGCCTCGCTGCTGCTGCCGGTCTCCAACCTGACCAACCTCATTGCGTTCGCGGCCAGCGGGCTGTCCTTCCCCCGGTTCGCCGGGCTCATGCTGATTCCGTGGCTGGCCGCCATCGCCGTGGAGTATCTGGTCTTCCGGCGATTTTTCAAGACTGACCTGAACGTGACGCCAGCCCCCACCCAAGCTGCCGAACCGGCCGGTCGGCCGGTGTTCGCCCTGATCGTCCTCGCGGCGACGCTGGCAGGGTTCGCGGTCACTTCGCTGGCCGGGGTGAACCCCGCCTGGGCGGCAGCGGCGGGAGCGGCCGTACTCGGGGTCCGGGCGCTGGTCCGGCGGCACACCACACCGGCGGCCGTCGGGCGAGCCGCTGGCATCCCGTTCCTGGCCTTCGTGCTGGCGCTCGGCATAGTGGTCACGGGAGTGACCGAGAACGGGCTGGCCAGTGCCCTTATGCGGGTGATGCCGAGCGGCACCGCGCTGCCCGCGCTGCTGGCCACGGCCGCGCTGGCCGCGGCGCTGGCAAATGTCATCAACAACCTGCCCGCCGTGCTCGTGCTGCTGCCCTTGGCAGCGGCGACCGGGCCGGGGGCCGTCCTGGCGGTGCTGATCGGGACCAATATCGGCCCGAACCTGACGTACGCGGGCTCGCTGGCCACCCTGCTGTGGCGCCGGGTGATCCGCGAGCACGGCGAGGGCGAGCCCGATCTGGCGGAGTTCACCAGGCTCGGACTGCTCACCGTGCCCGCGGGCCTTGTCCTGGCCACCGTGGCGTTGTGGGCTGGGCTGAGAGTGATCGGAGGATGACGGTGACCGTGATCACCTGGGTCGTCGAGGGCACGTGGGCCGCCTGCATCGACGCAACCCGCAGGCTCGCGCCGGACAATGCGGACATCGTGCTGCTGCATGTCACCGGCGGGGACGTTTCGGCAGCGGCGCACGGCGCCTACGCCGGCCTGCTCGGCCGGGGGCCACGGCGGGATCGCGATCCCGGCCCGCGGCTGGCCGAACTCGGCGCCGCGTCGGCCGCGGAACTGCTCGAGGCCGCGGCGCGGGCCCTGGGCCGGCCGTGCACGACCATGGAACGGCGCGGGCGGGTGGAGCGCGAGGTCGTCGCGGCGGCTGAGGGCGCCGACCTGCTCGTGCTGGCCAGAGACGGCGACGACACGAGGCTCGGCCCGAAGAGCCTCGGCCCGGCCAGCCGGTTCGTCGTCGACCACGCCCCGTGCCCGGTACTGCTGGTATGGCCGCGGGAAACCCCGGGCACCGGCTCCATTCCGCCCCCGCCGCCGCACCCTCACTCACACCACCCGCCCCACCCGCCGCGCCCGCCGCACCCACCGGGCCCAGGTTCGCCTCGCTGAATGCATGTTGCAAACGCTCGCGCCAAATGCAGGTGCGCCTGCACGTGCATCACGTACTATTGAGCCGACTGACGAACCCGCCGATGCTAGGGGGAAGCCACATGCACGAGGCGCGCAACGGGATGCCCGCCGCGGACCTGAGCGATGTCACCTGGCGGAAGAGCCGCCACAGTAACTCGCAGGGCACCTGCGTCGAGCTGGCCAGCCTGCCCGACGGCGCGATAGCTCTCCGCAACTCCCGGCATCCTGACAGCCCCGCGCTCATCTACACCCGTGCCGAGATCGACGCGTTCCTCCGCGGCGCGAAGGATGGCGAATTCGACGATCTGCTTTCCTGAGCGATCCTCGCGAGACGGCGGAACCCGGTCGGGGGCCGCCGTCTTTGCATTCAGCATCACGCCACCCGATGGCCAGCACGTTCAGGGGTTTAGCGGTTAGCGCAGCAGCGCCCAGACGACCTTCCCGGCGCCCTCGATTAGCTGCCAGCCCCATGCCTCGCTGCACGACTCGACGACCTGAAGGCCACGGCCGCTCTCGGCGCTGCCGCTAACCTCCATCGGGACCGGACCGGACGGTTCCGGGTCGGTCACCATGCACATGAGGTAAGGATCCCGCCGTAGTAAGGTCAGCCCAATCGGATGCTCATCTGGCATCCACCGAGACGAGAGCAAGCCATGCCGGAGCGAGTTGGTCACGAGTTCGCAGACCACAAGCTCCGCCACATCTACCTGAGCTGCCATTCCCCAGTCATCGAGTGTGACCCTGGTAAAGTCCCTGGCTCGCCGGGCCGATTCAGGGGCTGCCGGAAGCGGGCAGGTAGCCGCGGGCAGGGATTCCTCGCCGACGGCGACGGCTTCGAGGCCAACTGGCAGGTGCTGAGTAAAGGATCTCCCCGGGTAACCGCTCGCGGTCAGGAGCCGGTCGTGGCTCACTCTCGCGTCCTCCGTCCTGACTACGGCGACTGCCAGGCCGTCCGTTGGCTTCAGTGCCCGAAGAGGCACCTCGCGGGTCCGGGTTGCAACCGTTATCATCCACTATGTAACTTGCAGGCGCAAGACCTGATGCACGTGCAGATGCAGATGGCGTTAGCGTCAGCATATGCAAACGGTGGCGCCCGTCACCGCCGAGTGCTGAGTTTGGCCATTAGATCTTGCGTCCGGGGGGGCCGATGTGATCTCGATTGAGCCGGGCAGCGGCCCAACGGTCCGGCGCATCCTGCTCGGAACCCAACTCCGCAGGCTGCGCGAGGCCAGAGGAATCACGCGCGAAGATGCCGGCTACCACATCCGGGCGTCTGAATCCAAGATCAGCCGGATGGAGCTGGGCCGCGTCGGCTTCAAGGAGCGCGACATCGTCGACCTCCTCGCCCTCTATGGCGTGGACGACCCGGCAGAACGCGACGCGCTGGTTGCGGTGGCGCGCGAGGCCAACGCGCCCGGCTGGTGGCATCAGTACGCCGACGTCTTACCAGATTGGTACCAGACCTACGTGGGCCTCGAAGAGGCTGCTTCCGTGCTCCGGGTCTACGAGGTGCAATTCGTTCCGGGACTGCTGCAGACGGCGGACTACGCCAGGGCGGTCGTGATCCGGGGCAGGCCGAGCGCATCGGAAGAGGAGATCGAGCGCCGGGTGAGCATCCGGGTCACCAGGCAGGAGCTGCTCACCAAGCAAAGCGCCCCCCGCCTGTGGGCGATCGTGGATGAGGCCGCGCTGCGGCGCCCGGTGGGCAGCCCCGTGGTGTTCAGGGAGCAGCTCGAGCACCTGATCGAGGTCACCCAGGACGCCCGGATCACGCTCCAGATCACGCCGTTCCGGGCCGGCGGCCCGATCGCCGAGGCTGGCGCGTTCACGATCATGCGCTTCCCCGATGAGGATCTGCCGGACGTGGTTTACCTCGAACAGCTCACCAGCGCCCTGTACCTCGACAAGCGCGAAGACGTGGAACGGTACAGCGAGGTCATGGAGCGGCTCAGCGTGGAAAGCGAGCCGCCGGAACGCACCGCGGACATTCTGCGCGACATGCTGGAAGACCCCGCCTAGCGGCCGGGCATACGCTGCCGCCATGACGAGCAGCGAGATGTTTGACAGGGGCCTGCAGACCCGGCGCGAAGTCCTCGGCGCGGACTACGTAGACGCCAGCCTGGCCCGAGCCGACGACTTCATGATGGCCTTCCAGCGCATCACCACGGAGTTGGCCTGGGACTACGTGTGGAACCGCCCCGGCCTGGACCGCAGAACGCGCAGCCTGCTGAACCTGGCGATGCTGACCGCGCTGGGAAAGCCCGCCGAACTGAAGCTCCACGTGAAGGGCGCGCTGACCAACGGCGTGACGGTCGAGGAGATCAAGGAGGTGCTGCTGCACGCCTCGGTCTACTGCGGGATCCCGGCCGGCCTCGAGGCGTTCCGTGCCGCCGACGAGGTCCTGCTGGCCGAGGGCGCCGTCGCTCCCCGGGACGGCGGCGAATGAGACACCCTCGGTCAGTCCCGCTTGGCTCACCCGCAGCGCCGCAGCCTCCGGGCCGAGCGCCGCATCGGCGCTGCCTCGGCGACGAGGACCCCGCCTCCCACCGCGCCCTCTGGCGCGCCTCCGGCACGAACAGCGAAGCCCCCGCGAGGGAGGCCATGAGATGAGCACTGTGCCAATCCGGCGGATCGGCTTCGTCGGCGTCGGCAACATGGGCTGGCCGATGGCGGCCAACCTGGTCCGGGCGGGGTTCGACGTGATGGCGGTGGACGCCGAGCCGGGCCGCGCCGCCGCGTTCGCGGCGGAGGTGGGCGGATCGGCGCCCCGCGCCGAAGACGTTGCGGCGGAAGCCGACGCCATAGTGACGATGCTGCCGACCAGCGACCACGTCGCCGACGTCATCGCGCGGGCCCGGTCACGGCTCCGCCCGGGAATCCTGGTCATCGAGATGTCCTCGGGTGTGCCGAGCGTCACCCAGACCCTCGCCACCGACCTCGCGGCCCACGGGGTCGGGCTCGTCGACTGCCCGGTCTCCGGTGGCGTCGCCAGGGCCAGGACCGGGGAGCTCGCGATCATGGCGGGCGGCGCCGCCGGTCAGGTGCGCCGCGCCGAGCCCGTGCTGGCTGCCATCGGCACCTCCGTGCATCACTGCGGTGGCGTCGGCGCGGGCCAGGCGATGAAGGCGCTGAACAACCTGGTCTCGGCCGGCGGCTTCCTGATCGGGATCGAGGCGCTGCTGATCGGCCAGAGATTCGGGCTCGACCCGGCGCTGATGGTGGACGTGCTGAACGCCTCGTCCGGGATGAACAACAGCACCCGTAGCAAGTTCAAGCAGTTCGTGCTGTCCCGGCGGTTCGATTCCGGCTTCGGTCTTGACCTGATGGTGAAAGATCTCGCGATCGCGCTCGAGGTCGGTGACGGTACCCCGGCGCCGTTCGCCGAGCTGTGCCGCGAGCTGTGGACCAGTGCCGCCGATCTGCTCGGCCCCGGTCAGGATCACACCGCGGTGGCACGCCTGTCCGAGAGGCTGGCCGGCGCCGAGCTCACCGCCGGCGGCCAGGAAGGCTGATGAGTGCGCCGGGCCCATTGGTAAACAGCAGGTGAAACGGCCGTATCGGCAGCTTCGAGGCTGGTGACGGGGACGACTAAATAAGTACAATTCCAGAGATGTACAACCGTGCCGGATGAGCAGCCAGGGGGACGGATGACCGAGCTCATCGTCGGCCACGAGCAGTCGGACACGCACCAGAAGGCGCTCCGCATCAATCTCGATCCGCGCTGGTACGGAACGATCGCGGAGATCGGGGCGGGCCAGGAAGTGGTGCGCTGGTTCTTCCGGGTCGGCGGCGCGGCCGGCACGGTCGCGAAGTCGATCTCCGCCTACGACATGGCGGTCAGCGATGCCGTCTACGGCAAGGCGGACCGGTACGTGTCCTCGGGGCGGCTGCAGGGCATGCTCGACAAGGAGTTCCAGCTCAACGTCGATCGGCTGAACGACGAGCGCGGCGATGAGAACTGCTTCTTCGCGTTCGCCGACACGGTCGTGGCGCGCAGCTACCGGGGCGGCAACGAGTGCCACGGCTGGATGGGCGTGAAGTTCCAGGCTCAGCCGCACGACGAGCCGAGCCAGATCGTCATGCACGTGCGAATGCTCGACGTCGAGGCGTTCGCACAACAGGAGGCGCTCGGGATCGTCGGGCTGAACCTGCTGTACGGGGCGTTCTTCCACCATCACGAGCCGGACAAGCTCATCGAGAGCCTGCTGGACCGGCTGACCACCGGCCGCATCGAGATCGACATGATCCAGTTCCGCGGCATCGAGTTCCGGCACGTGGACAACCGGCTGATGGCGCTCAAGCTCGTGCAGATCGGGCTCAGCGGCGTGGCGATGTTCGGGCCCGACCGCGAGGTGCTGCAGCCGAGCGAGGTACTGCGCAAGAAGGCGGTGCTGGTGGAGCGGGGCAGCTTCCGGCCGCCAACGCACGTAAACCTCGACATGCTCGAGACCGCCAAGGCCAGGTTCTCCGAGGACCCCGCGGTCGCCGGCAAGCCGGTCCTGACGCTCACCGAGATCACCATGCGTAACCTGCTTGCGGGCGGAGCCACCGACGTGGACCGGCGCGACTTCCTGGCCCGCGCCGAGCTGCTCGCGGCGTGCGGCATGACGGTGCTGATCAGCGACTACTTCGACTACTACCGGCTGTCCGCCTACATCGCCCAGCGAACCAGCGAGCGTATCGGCATCGTCATGGGCGTGCCCAGCCTGATCGACCTGTTCAACGAGCAGAACCACGCCCAGCTCCCCGGCGGGATCCTGGAAAGCTTCGGGCGGCTGTTCAAGAACGAGCTGAAGCTCTATGTCTATCCACTGCGGCCGTCGCCGGACGACGAGCTTAAGACCGTGGACGACGTCAAAGTCCAGCCGGAACTGCAGTCCCTGTACGACTACCTCTGGGGGCGGGGCAGCTTCGTCAACCTCGACAACTACAACCCCGAGTACCTGTCGATCTTCAGCCGGGACGTGCTGCGCCGGATAGCCGCCGGGGATGACTCCTGGGAAACCATGGTGCCGGAAGAGGTCGCCAAGCTGATCAAGCGCCGCGGGTTCTTCGGCTGCGGCAAGTCGAACGAGGACTGACCGGGCGGCAGCCTCACCCCAGCGGGGAAACGACGGCTCAGGGTCTTTGTCAGGAGCAAGGCTTAGGGGCTTTGCCATGGAGCACGGCTTAGGGTCTTGCCATGGAGCACGGCTTAGGGTCTTGCCATGGAGCAAGGCCTGATCGCCAAGGTGCCGTCGTGACCACGGCAAGCGTTCTCGTGGAGGCGCTGAGCCGGGGACTGCCCGGTGACCGCGTCGTCACTGACCCCGATGTCCTCGCCGCGATGTCTCACGACGAGGCCGAGTGGGCTCCGGTCGGCCGTGCCGCCGCCGGGGTGCGCGCGCGGTCCGAAGCTGACGTGCAGCACGTCGTCAGCACCTGCGCGGACCTGAACGCGGCCGTCGTGCCGCGGGGAGCGGGCACTGGGTTGTCCGGCGGAGCCAACGCGGTCGGCGGCTGCGTGATCCTCGACCTGTCGCAGATGAACCAGATCGTCGAGATCGACCCGGACAACCTGGTGGCGGTGGTGCAGCCGGGCGCGATTAACAACGACGTCAAGGCCGCGGTCGCCGAGCACGGCCTCTGGTACCCGCCGGACCCGGCCAGCGCCCCCTGGTCCACGATCGGCGGCAACGTCGCCACCAACGCGGGCGGCCTGTGCTGCCTGAAATACGGCGTCACCCGCGACTACGTGCTCGGGCTGCGTGCGGTCGTCGGCGGGCCGGTCGGATACGGCGAGGCGGTGCGCCTCGGCCGGCGCACCACGAAGGGCGTCGCCGGTCTCGACCTGGTCGGGCTCTTCGTCGGCTCCGAGGGCACGCTCGGCGTGGTGACCGAGGTGACGCTGCGGCTGCGGCCCGCGCAGGCCGGCACGCCACGGACCGTCGTCGGCGCCTTCGCCGACCTCATCTCCGCTGGCCAGGCCGTGGCCCAGGTCACCCGGCGCGGCCTGACCCCAGCCGTTCTCGAGCTCCTCGACCAGGCCTGCCTGCGCGCGGTCGAAGACTGGAAGCACCTGGGCATCGAGGCGGACGCGGCCGCGCTGCTGCTCGCCCGCGTGGACACGCCTGGTGACTCCGGCGCGGCCGAGGCCGATGCGATCGCCACGACCATGACCGACACCGGGGCGATCTGGGTCGAGCAGTCAACCGACGACGCCGAGGCCGAGGCGCTGTTCGACGCCAGGCGGCTCGCCTACCCGGCCCTGGAACGACTCGGCCCGGTCCTCACCGAGGACGTCTGCGTACCGCGGTCCAAGGTCCCCGCGATGCTGGAGCAGATCGCCGCGATCGCGGCGCGCCGTGGCGTGCAGATCGCGACGATCGCGCACGCGGGCGACGGGAACCTGCACCCGTTGCTGATCACGCCGCCGGGTGACGACGCGGCGCGCGCCGCGGCGCAGGCCGCGTTCGAGGAGTTCCTCGACGCCGCGATCGCGCTCGGCGGCACCGTCACCGGCGAGCACGGCATCGGGATCCTCAAGCGCGACGGCATGCGCAGGGAACTCGATCCGGGCTCGCTCGCGCTGCAGTCGGCGGTGCGCCAGGCACTGGACCCGCTCGGGGTCTTCAACCCAGGCAAGGGCTAACCGGGTCGCCCGCCGTGCCCCGGGCCGACCTCGGCGTCCTGGACGCCCCTGGTACCCGGCTCCCCTGGTGATTACTGAGGGTATTTGGGCATAACGTGACG
>CAVZTJ010000009.1:0-819770 GCA_963778075.1 uncultured Actinomycetota bacterium
TCGCGGGGTTGCGGAAGGAGTATGCCTGGCGGGCTTCGAGCTTGGCGATCCGGTTCAGGGCTTCGGACCTGGCGTTGCTCACCCCGGTCAGCACCGCGCAGGTGATCTCGTCTTCCCAGCGGGAGATGGTCCGGGTCAGGGTGATTAGCTCAGGGATGTCGTCGTTCTGCGCGCACCAGTCGTAGAAGGAGGCGAGCCGGCCGCGGACGTCTCGCTCGCAGGGGGTGGACCTGGTGATGGCCGCCCGCAGGTTCAGCGCGTCGCGGAGCTTCTCCTTGCCGATCCGTGCGGTCAGGATCTGCTGCCCGTGCCGGTCAGCGTCCAGGATGTTCATGACCTTGGCGAACTGCTCCGGCCGCAGATGCTCTAGGTTGCGCACCAGCAGGCCCTTGGCCCTGTACTCGGCGTCGCCAGACCGGCCGCGGCGGCTGTATTTCTCCCGCACCGCCCGCCGCCTCACATCCCCGGTCATCTTCACGGCCAGCTGGACCACGTGGAACAAGTCGACCACGATCTGCGCGCGCGGCAGCATCCGGCGGGCCGCCGAGGCGTAGATGCTGCACATGTCGATAGCGACGACCTGGATGGCGTCCCGCCATGCCGGGCCGGCCTGCCACATCCAGTACGCCGCGTCATCGGCAGTACGTCCCTCGGCCTGCCCCAGCAGGCCCTGATTCCCGGACAGGTCGAAGAAGCAGGTGTGCCAGCGGTCCGCGAGCAGCACGTACTCCCCGCTGTCCTCACCGGCCCGCCAGCGGGGCCGGCCGCGGCGGTGCTCATCGATTCCCAGGTGCGCCACCACCGCGGCCGGCGCGGCAGGCGCCGGATCGGCGCGCTCGGCGAACGCGGCGTGCGCCACCGGCCACGGTACGTGCTGCCACCGGCCCGCCTCGGTGACCGTGCAGCCCCGCTTGGCCACCTCCGCGCCCAGCAGGGCGCGCGGCCGCCCGGTCAGCCGGCAGCCGCAGGCACCTTCGGCAATGACTCGGTGAACGTCTTGCGCTTGCACCCGCCGTTGCCGCACTTCCACCGACGCTTCAGCCGGCACAGGCTGACCTCATCCAGGCCGCGGCGCTGGTCACGGGGGCGGGCCAGCACATGCTCGTGCACCCGTCCCGCGCGCGTCCCGCAGCCCGGGCGCACCGCCGCGCCCGGATGGCCGGTGACCGCCCACACTGTCAGCGTGCCATCGGCCTCGCTCTCGGCCTCGACGACCCGCAGGCCATCGAACCGAACAGCGCGGCAGCGATATCCTCGGCCAAGTGCCCGCGGCTTTCTGGGTCATGGTGTCCTTAAGAAAGATCCATGATTTTAAGAAGCCGCGGGCGTCTTGATCGCTGCGCCACGCCGGTGCCCTTACGCGCCCGCTGTCTGGTGCCGTTCCCGGCGGGTCCGCCAGCTTAGGACGTACCGGGCGGGCCGTGCAGGCTGGAGATCATCGGCAATGGCTCAGACGGCGCGCGTCCGGGTGGCGCGCCAGCCCGATGCCAGTGCAGCCGCAGCGGCCGCTAGCAGGACGGTGAGCAGGATGAGCTGCAGTGGCCAGTACTGGCTGGCGGGGTGGTAGGGCACCGGGACACCGGTGCCTGAGCCGAGGACCCAGCTGCCGGGTGGCGCGGCAAAGCGCGGCCCGGTCGTGTTAGTGGCCGGTGTCAGAGCCTGCACCGTCCACCGGGCGGCAAGGAGCAGGACGGCAAATCCGGCCACGGCCGCGCCGATCGCGGGAAGTGTGCGCCGGAGCAAGGCGCCGAAAGCTACTCCCAGCGCGAAGGCGAGCGCGGCCTCGCCGGCCAGGGCCAGGTTGACGGAGACAAACCATGACCAGCGTGAGCTTGTGGTGTCACCGGCGGTGAGCTGGTGCTGCAGCCAGGCGTTGGCTGCCCCGGCGGCCAGGCCGGCCACGGCCAGGGCGGCGGTGAGAGCAGCGATCTTGGTGATGTACCAGCGGCGTCGTGACACGGACTGGGTCCAGGCCGCAAGGTGGGTGCGCTGCTCGACCTCCCTGGCGACCAGCGGGGCGCCGATCATGGCGCCGATGATCGCGAACGCGGCGGGCGGGCCGTCCTGGGAGAAAAGGATCGCGAAGCTGTAGTGGGACGCGAAGGCGGCTTGCAGGCTGCCCGGATACCGCTCCTTGAGGGCGCTGCAGGTTGCGGCCGACCGGACGTGGAACACGCCGCTGTGAGCGTTGGGCGGCGGGCATCCGGCGGCTGCCAGCTGCCGGAGCCAGGTGTGGTAACCCGCCAGCCAGTGCTCGGCGCTGAGCCCGAAGCTGACCATGAGGGCGCACAGGGCCGCGACGGTGATGACGGTCCACAGCGCCTGGCCGCGGTGCTGCCGCCAGATGAGGCAGGTCATGCCAGGGCCTCCTGGGGGAGCGTGGCGGCATCGCCTTCGAGGTAGCCGAGCACGAGCTCATCAAAGGTGGGTGCCGCGTCCTGCAGGCCCGGGCCAGCGACGTGGGCGCCGTCGCGGCGCACCAGCGCCGTGGTCCGCCCAGCCGTGCTGCGCTGGCTGATCACCTGCCAGCCTCCGCCGCCGGGCCAGCCGTCCGGCCCGGAGATGACCCGGTGCTGCTGGCGCAGCTCGTCAATGTCACCGGCGAGCCGCAGGTGCCCCGAGCGAAGCACGATCAGGTAGTCGCAGATGCGCTCCAGCTCCGCCACGGCGTGGGAGGAGTACAGCACGGTAGCGCCCGTCTCGCTGCAGGCGGCGAACATCGAGCGAAGGAATTCCCGCCGGGCCAGCGGGTCAAGGTTGGCCGTCGGCTCATCGAGCAAGAACAACTCCGGCTTCTTGGCCAGCACCAGGGTGAGAGCCACCTGGGCGCGCTCGCCGCCGGACAGGGCGCTGATCCGCGCCCGGGGCCGGATGCCCAGCCGCCGGATCCGCTGGGAGGCCATAGCCGCGTCGAAACTGCGGTTCATGCACCGGCCTATCGCCAGGACATCGGCAACGCGAAGGCGCGGCCACAGCGGTGCGTCCTGGGCGACGAACCCGATCTTGTCCAGCAGCTGCGCCGGGGCGCCGCCAGCGGCCTCGACACGTCCCGTGCTGGCCCGAAGCAGGCCCGCCGCCATGCTCATCAAGGTGGTCTTGCCGGAGCCGTTCGGGCCGACCAGTGCCACCACGCGCCCGGCTGGCACATCCAGGCTGCAGTCTCGCAGGCCCCAGATGCCGCGGCCGTAGCGGTGCCCGAGGCCCGCGCACCGTAGCGCTGTGCTCATCTGGCACCGCCTGCCATGCGGCGCTCACCCAGACTGACGGCCGGCTCATCGAGGGCAACCTCCAGGAGCATCCGGATCTGCTCGGACGACAGCCCGTCCTGCCTCGCCCGGTCCACCCACCGCGCCAGCGAGCCCGCCAGCTTCGGCGCGACCCGCAGCGACGTCACCGGCGGTGCAGCCGCCACGAAGGTTCCCACGCCCTGCCGGCGTAGCACCAGCCCCTGATGCTCCAGCTCGCCGAACGCCTTCACCACCGTGTTCGGATTGACTGACAGGGAATCGACAACGTCTTTCACGCTGGGAAGCTGGTCACCGGGCTGCAGCCGGCCCAGCATGACATCCCGGCGCACCTGCTGGACCAGCTGCCGGTAGATCGGCACACCGGACCCGGCATCAACACGGAACATGCCCGCCTCCAAGGCTATCGCTCTATTACTAGAATAGTAGAGCGACAGTGCTCGCGCAACGTAAGCGAGATCCGGCAGCCGGGCCCTGGCCGCAACGCCGCAATGCCGGCGCTCTGCACAGGTCGTGGCCCGCCGGGCCGTCCGGATAACCTGGCCAGCCGGGCAGCGCCGGACCCAGCTGAGCGGCCCGCGCGAACTGCGGTGCAGCTTCGTCCCGCCACCCCTTGGCGCTGGCGTTCCGATCGGGCAAATCCCGCGCAGTAGTCAACGCCTCTTCGCGGACATGCCGGTGTCAGTCACGTGGCGACGCAGCCGGCATGGGCACCGCGGGCCTTAGGTGACTCTCGATGGCAAGGTTGGCCTTATCGCAGGATTCACTGCGGGTTCCATCGCCCTGGCGGTTACGTCCTGTGATCACATGGCCAGGGCCGAAGATTAGTTGCGCGCGTCCTGGCGGGGAGGAAAGTCGTGAACACCGCGAATCACCTGCGAACGGCAGATCTCGCATGTGTAGAGCTTCTTCGGCGCGGGGTTAGCGCCTTCGTAGCCAGGTTCAGAACCCCGGTCCCAGCGGTGGGCCAGCAGCGTCTTGCCCTGGGTAAACCCGCACCGGGTGCAGTCGAGGCGCCTCATGCACACCTCGTGGCGGCCTGGATAGTCGTACCGGAAGTCCATCGTGTGCTTGACTTCCTGCTGAATCTGAGGGCAGCGCTGGCAGCGGCGCTCCCGTGTACAGGCCGACGCGGCGGGATCGTCGGAATACGCCCAGTCCGACATGTGGTGGTCGGTCCACTGCGATACCTCACCGCGATGAGCGCACGTGCGCTGCTCATCGCACGAACCAGCGGCAAACTGCTTCCATTCTCCGCTGTGCACGCCCACCTTGCACTTGGCCTGGAGTAACCGGGGGTACTGAGAAGAAGATCCGACCAGATCCTGGCCGCGCTGGGCGATGTTAGCCGTAGTGGTGGTAGGTGGTCTTGACTTGTGTGTAGCGCAGCAGGCCCCACTTGCCGTCCTCGCCGCCGATGCCGGACTCGCGGTATCCCGCGTGGTGGGCGTGGATCGACTCGCCGAGCGTCCGGTTGATGTAGATCTCGCCGCTGGCCAGCGGGCCCAGGTCAGGGTCCCCGCCCGGCGGGCCAATCGTCAGCTGCTGCACCGCCGACACGTACGCGTCCACGAACGGCTGGTACAGGTCCTGGTGCACGAACACCCGCTCGGCCGACGTGCACACCTGCCCGCTGTTGGTGTGCCGCGCCGCGACGATCGCGGGCACGGCGACGTCCAGGTCAGCGTCCCGCCAGATGATGGCCGGCGCCTTTCCGCCCAGCTCCAGCGCCACCCGGGTCAGGTTGCGCGCTGCGATCGCCATGATTGTCTTGCCGGTGTCACGGTGGCCGGTGAACGTCACCATCGACGTCAGCGGGTCCTCGACCATCGCCTGCCCGGTCCGGCCGTCCCCCGGTGACCAGGTTGATCACGCCCGGCGGCAGGTCCAGCTCCGCGTCGAACAGGCGGAACAGCTCGATCGTCGACAGCGGCGAAATCTCGCTCGGCTTCATCACCACGGTGTTGCCGGTGATGAGCGCGGGCCCGAGCTTGCGGCACAGCACCGCCAGCGGGAAGTTCCACGGGCAGATCGCGCCGACCACGCCCACCGGCGCGTGCGACAGCTGGATCGCCTCACCCGGCACGTCGGCCAGCCGCGCGGCCCACCACCGGCCGCCGACCAGCAGGTCATGATGCGTGAGCGCGGGCTTAGCGGCAGCGCGATCGCCATTCATGAATGCCTAGCCTCCCGTCAGGCCAGCTCGATGGGCCGTTTCTCGTCCAGGCTCCGCCTGATGGCGTCGATGACGACGACGTTGCGGAGGCCGTCATCAAAGCTGGTCTCCGGGGTGGCGGTCCCGGCCAGACAGTCGGCGAAATGCCGCATGGGCTGGTAGACGAAATGGGTGAGGTGCCCGTAACGGTCCCGGGTGCCGATCGGTATCCACGGGTACTCGAGCCGGTCGCGGATATACGTGAGGCCGTTGTACGTCCAGTCGTAATCGATTTTGCCCGACTCCCCGTAAAGAACGAAGCGCGAATCCACCACGCTGGGTGACCCGGCCGGGACCACCCAGGACGACTCAAAGGTGAAGAAGCACGACTCGAACTGCACGAGCGTCTGGATGGCGTCCCAACAGTCGATGCCGCGGCTGGCCAGGATGCCCCGCTTGCCCAGCGCGTACACGGACACCGGCTCCTGCCCGACGATCCACCGGGCGATGTCGATCGTGTGCGGGAAGAGGAACCACTCCGGCCCGGACCTGCCCGCCCAGCTGAGCCAGGACTCCGCGACGGCGATCGAGTCGCTGAGGCGGGCGTACCCCATGACCGGCGGCCCGACCTCCCCGTTCGCCACCGCGTCCTTGATGCCCATGAAGGCGGGATTCCAGCGGTTCTGGAAGTCCACGATCGCGATCCTGCCGGACTCGGCCGCCGCTGCTGCCAGCCGCCTGGCGTCGTCCACGCTCGTCGCGAGCGGTTTCTCCACGAAGACGTTCTTGCCCGCGTTCAGCATCTCGATGGTCACCGCGGTGTGCAGATGGTCGGGGGTGGCGATGCTGACCCCGTCGACGTCCGACCCGGCCACATCGGCGGCGTCGTCCGTCCACGGGACGCCGAGGTTCTCCCCCACCTCGCGTGCCCTTTCCCGGTCGGCGTCGCAGACCAGGGCGAGCTCGCAGCGGTCGTAGTCGGCGTACGACAGGGCGTGGTTTTTGCCCCAGATCCCGAGTCCTATGACGGCGACTTTCGGCACGGCCATCGCGTTCCTGCTCCTCTTCCAAATCGCGGGCCCCGGCGGGCCGCTCGTGGGTCGTTAGAACGGGTCTATACAGCAGGGTGCGAGCGGTGCCGAAAAGGCGGTCGCCACCACGTGCAGCGCCCCTCGCCGCTGCTCGGAGAGGCCGTCGGTCAGCGCGAAGCCGGCCAGGCTGGTGCCGCCCAGGTAGGCCGCGCCGAGCTGGGCGGCGGTCACCTTCAGGTCGGCCGGTGCCGTGGTCGGGTCACAAGACGCCCCGGTGCCGTCAGCGCTGAGCCGGTACCTCCGCGCGTTGTCCGGAAACAGGTCGTCCGTAACGTCGAGCACGACGTCGACGTCCCGGGCGTAGGTCCGCGCCCGCAGCGCGGCCGGCACGTCGATCAGGCTGGTCCACACGTTGTCGGTCACCTGAGTCTGCCACTGCCGGGGGTCCCGCAGCGTCCAGATGCCCGGGTCGTCGACCGGGATCATCGGGGCGATAGTCCTGGCCATCATGTCGACCGACAGCAGGTGATTCCACAATGCGGCGAGCGCGCGGCTGGTCTGCGCGCAGACCTCCACCACCACCGTCGTGCCCTCCGGCAGCTTCCCTTGTGACCACTGCGTCCGCGTCGTGTAGAGGGCGTAGCCGTCGGCCTCCGCCCCGTCGTGATGCAGGAGGCACACCACGTCCGTGGTGCCTCCCCGGCCGTCGTCCCTCGGCAGCAGCCGCTGGCGCCAGCGCTCGGCCGACCGGGCGATCGATCCCGGCCGGGTCGCATGCCACGACCGGTAGAGGCGATCGAGTACCGCCGTATCGGCCGTGCTCGCGTCCGGGATCAGCCGGATCTCCCCGGGCGCGGGCGAACCGGCAATACCGGGCTGGCCGTCGATCAGCAGGCTGGCGTGCCGGCTGGCCAGGCCGTACCCGAACCGCCCGTAGATCTGCGCCTCCGATGGCCACAGCGCCGACACCACCTCGCCCCGGTCGCGGATGTCCTGCAGCGCGGCCATCATCATGGCTGTCATCAGGCCGCGGCGGCGGTAGTCGGCCCGGACGGCGACGTGGTTGACGCCGCCGACCGGGAGCTCGCCCCCCGGCACGGACATGATGAGGCTGTGTGTGGCAAGAGTGGCGATGAGCTCCTCGTTGTCGAACACGGCCAGCGTCCGGGGAGGCTCCAGGACGCCTCGGCGGTTGGTGATTTCGGCGTCGGTCAGGCGCGCCCCGCCGAAGGTGCGCTCCACCCGGTCGGCGAACGCGGGCACCTCCGGCGGGGTGATCGGCCGCATCACCAGGCCGTCGGGCAGGATCGCCATCCTTTCTCCTTAGGTGCCGGCGTCTGAGGTGCCGGCCGCAGCCGGTCCCGTTCCTTCGGCAGGGCCGCCAGGCAGCCGGTCCTCGGCGGCCACCGCCTGCTGGCCTTGCGGCAGCCGCCGCACCCACGCGAAATACCAGAGCGTGCCGAGAACGATGACGCCCACGAACACGTAGAAGGCGTTGTGGCCGGGCGCCGGCAGCGTCAGCGCGACGATCGCGATCGCCAGCCACACCAGGGCAGCGATGGACGCCGGGATGTGCCAGCGCTTGAGGGTGAACGTGCCTTCTGGGTTCCGCAAGCCCCGCCGGTTGATCATCCCGGCGATGATCACAAGCCCGTACCCGGAGTAGATCGCGACCGAGGACACGCTCGTGATGATGGCCTCGACTTTGGCGATCAGGGTGAAAAGGATCGCGATGACGGAGACGACGATGATGACCACGTAGGGGCTCTTGACCGAGCGGGACACCCGCACGAGCCCGTCCCTCGGCGGGATCTTCCCGTCGCGCGCTATCGCGAACAGCTGCCGGGCGGGCGTAGCCGTGTTCATGAGCGTGCACGCGAAGATCGAGATGAACACCATCGTCATCGCTATCTTCGTGACCACCGAGCCGAGGTAGTACTGCATGATCACCAGCAGCGGGGTGCCGCTCGACTCCACGGCGTGCAGGTTGGGGATCGCCAGCGTGAAGCCGACCAGGACGAAGAATCCCAGCACGGCCGAGATCACCACGGACGAGATGATCGAACGGGGCACCCGGTGGATAGCCCCCTTGGTCTCCTCGGAGAGGTCGGCGGCACACTCGAAGCCGATCAGCGTGTAGGCGCCCATCAGCAGGGAGACGGCCAGGCCGCTGAACCCGGTGTGGGCGAGGCCGCCGCTGCTGGACAGGCCGAGGTTCGAGCCGAGGTAGCCGCCGTGCGACTTGCCGGCCACCAGAACGTAGATCAGCAGGCCGATGCCCACCAGCGTGATGCCGATGATCTCGGTCACCACCGAGATGTTGTTGACGCGGCTGGCCCATGCCATGCCGGCGATGTTGATGAGCGCCACGATCACGATCAGCACAACCGTGGTGAGGACGATGGCTTCCGTGCTGGAGCCGATGCCCACGTACGGGGCGAAGTAGGCCGAGAACGCATAGGCGACGCCGGCGTACCCGGCGAGGTAGCCGGCCAGGACGAGCCACCCGGTGAACCACCCGTAGCTGCGGCCCATCAGCTTGTCGCCCCAGTTGTACATGGCGCCGGTGAGCGGCACCCGGGGAGCCAGGTTGGCCAGGCAGATGGCCACGAGCGTCTGCCCGATCCCGACGAGGATCCAGGTCCAGATGAACCGCGCGCCGCCGTGGTCGATCCCGAACCCGTAGTTCGCGAAGATGCCGGTGGTGATCGAGATGAAGGAGAACGAGACGGCGAAGCTGGAGAACCAGCCCATGCTCCGCCGCAAGGTCTGTCGGTATCCGAATTGCTCAATCTGGGCGGCGTCGCCTTGGGTGCCGGCAGTGTCGAGGCTGATTTTCTCGCTCATGTGGTCAGCTCCTAGCGGGTTACGGGCTCAGGCGTTCCTCCGGACCTTTCCTGCGCTAACTGCGCTTCCTCGTCGCGTGCCCTATGCGGGCCTTGTCAGGTCACCAGCCAGCCCCCGTCGACATTGACCATGGTGCCGGTCATGAAAGCGGCGTCATCGCTCAGCAGGAACCACGCCACCCGGGCGATGTCGACCGGCTGCCCGACGCGCTTGATCAGCGCCCGCCGCATGAGGTGCTCCATGACCTGCGGGGAACCGGCTATCTGCCCCGCGAAGCTGGTCTCGATGGTCCCCGGGTTGATGCCGTTCACCCTGATGTCGTACGGCGCGAGCTCGAACGCGATGCCCTTGGTGAGCATCTTGACCCCGCCCTTCGCGGCGCTGTAGTGCACCTGGCAGTGCTCACCGCTGGCCGAGACGACCTCGCTTTCCACGGTGCCGAGGTTGACGATCGCGCCGCCGTGCCCCTGGCGGATCACTTCCTTGGCGAACGCCTGAGCGCAGAGAAACTGGCCCTTCAGGTCGATATCGACGACGCGGTCCCACTCCTCCTCCGGCAGCTCCAGGAATGGCGTCATGGTGACCACGCCGGCGTTGTTGACCAGGTAGTCCAGCCGGCCAAACCGCACGACTGCGGCGGCGACGAGCGCCTCCACCTCGGCCTTGCTGGTCACGTCGGTGTGCACGTACAGCGCGTTCGCGCCCTGCTCGACCAGTTCCTGCGCCGCGGCTTCCCCCTCGTCGTCGAGGATGTCCGCCACGACCACCGACACGCCCTGTTCGGCCAGGTAACCAGCGATGCCCCGCCCGATGCCGGACGCGGCCCCTGTCACGATGGCGACAGCCTGCATGTATCTCCGCCTTTCCGGCTACGCCGCGGCTTGGGGTGACAGACCTTCAGCAGCATCCGCTGGCTGTCCGATCCGCCTGCCATTGATGTGCCTCTCTGGCGCTCATATGAGCAAACGCGCTTAAATGAGCATGTTGAACCAGACCGCCCACAACGTCAAGAGCAGCGCAAACGGCTCGCTCAAGACTTCTGCCCCGAACGGCTGGCTAGTACCATGACACCCACCGCGCCCGACAGCGACTCAGCGGGCCAGCTCCTGCAGCGCATGCAGGAAAGCCAGGCTGAATTCGTGCAAACGGAGTTCTGCGACTTCATCGGCGTTTCGCGATGCCGCATGGTGCGGAGCAGCGCCATCGGCCGAGACCGGCAGACGAACTTTCCCTACGTGAACATCGCGCACGACATGAGCGACGGGGAACCCGATCCCGAAGCCATGGGACCGCACACCGGGGCGTTCTGGCTGTCGCCGGACGTCACCAGCTACGTACCTCTTCCCTATCTGAGCCGCACCGGATCCGTTATGTGCTGGCTCACGAATCCGGACGGATCTGAGTACGGAGGCTGCGCCCGGAGCAGGGTCAGGCACCTGGCCGGAGCCCTCGCGGAACGAGGCATACGGCTGCGGGTGAGCTTTGAGCCCGAGGGACACACGCTTGTCCGGCTTCCCGGCGGCCAGGGGTGGAAGCCGGTCAGCCATGGCGGCATCTTCACCCCCGAGCGCATCGTGGAACAGAACGCCTTCATCGACAAGGTCGTCACCGTCGGCGACAGGATGGCTCTGGACGTCGAGAAGGTGTCCATGGAAGCCGAGGGCATGCTCGAGTTCAACCTGCCCCCCACAGACCCGGTAGCCGCCTGCGACTCCTGGCTGCGATTCCGGCAGCTGTTCAAGGCCGTGGCGCGAGAGTTCGGCTGGGCCGGCACGTTCATGCCCAGGGTGACGACTGAGGGGCCCACGGCCGGCCTGCACATTCACCTGTCGCTGACTGACGAACAGGGACGCGATCTGAGCTCCGACCCGGTCAGCGGCGAGATGAGCGACCAGTGCCGCTTCGCCATCGCCGGGATCCTCCTGCACGCCGACGCCGTCGTCGCCGCCTGCTGCAATTCGGTCAATTCCTATAAGCGCCTGGCCGCCGGGAACAGCTGGGCGCCTACGTACGCCACCTGGGGGGTGAACAACCGGTCGGCGCTGGTGCGGGTTGTGGAAGACCCGCCGTTCCTGGAGGGCTCCGGCGACGCGGTACGGCCACGCCGTCTGGAATTCCGGGCCGGTGACGGAACGTGCAATCCCTACGTCGCCATCGGCGCGGTCATGGCGGCCATGCTGGCCGGCCTGGACCAGCGTTATGAGCTTGAAGCCGAGGGCGCCCAGGACTGGGGGCGCGCCGCCGTTTCTGGCCCGTGGCCCCGGCCGCTGCCGCGCAGCCAGGACAAGGCACTGGATGCGCTGGAACGGGACGAGGTCGTCGGCGAGGCGCTCGGGCCGATCCTCATCCGCGGCATCCTGCGGGCCCGGCGAGAGGAGTGGCGCCAGTACCACTCCGTGGTGACGGCGTGGGAGCAGTCGGCCTTCCTAGAGCGCTACTAGGAGCCACGGAGGACGCCCATGGTTGCCGCCAGGACGGCCCAGCCAGCCCTAAGCGGCCGTCAAGGCCGTTGGCGCGGCTGGATGCCAAGAAGCCGCCGAAACAGCGAAACAAGCCAGTTGGCCCCGCCACCAGCCTTTTGCTGTCGTCGGAGTAATTTCACGCTCTTGGACTGCTGGTCGTGCAGGATCTGGCGCTGTAGATCTGCGGCGTGCAACCTGGCCGCGGGCACGAACTCATCAGTGTGGGCATTTAGTCACCTCTCCACTCTTGTGACATTACCAGGACACGGCGCGGCCCCCGGTGATCTGCGCTTCCCCGTGGACGGCCGTCCCGCACCGGCCCTGGACCGCTCCCGCCCGGCAGGCCAGGGGTACCGGCCAGGGACTTACACGGGCGCGACGGCCCGGTCCCGAGCGTGACTCTGAGACGAGTGCCAACCCGCGCCCGAGGAGAAGGAGAAGGGATCATGAGCATCACCGACGAGGCGCTGAGCGCCAATGCGACCACGCCCAGGGCTTCGATTCCAGCCGCGGGAACCCGCCGGCGCCTAAAATCGCGATCGTCACCTGCGCGGATCCCCGTCTAAACGACATCGAGCAGATGCCGGGTCTTGCCCACGCCGATGTCGACATGATCAGGAACTTCGGCACCGTCATCGATAACGACGCGGTCCGGTCGCTTGTTCTCTCGACCAGGCTGCTGGGCACCCGGGAGATAATGATCATCAATCACACCGACTGCGGGATGCTCAGGTTCACCGACAACGAGCTGGAGGACCGGCTCCGCAAGGAGACAGGGCAGGCGCCGATTGCGCCGGCCAAGTCCTGCAGCTTCACCGACGCCGAGGCGAACACCAAGGAGCAAATCCAGAAGGCCAGGTCACACCCGTGGATCGCGCCGGAGGTCCCAGTCAGGGGTTTCGTCTATGACGTCAAGACCGGGCGGCTCAGCGAAGTGTTCCCGGACGGGGAGACCGCCGCTGCCTAAGTTAGGTATTGGGAGGAGCTGCAGGTTCTGCGGTGGCTAGAACCCGTAGCTTGCCGCGAATATGGCTTGCCTGGGGGTGGCGCAGGGCGTTGAAGATAGCTAGAGCCTGCTGCCAGGCATTCATGGCTGCGTTAGTGTCGCCCGCAGCGTGATGGGCTTCCGCGAGGTTGCTCAGAGTTTGGGCGCTTTCGTAGCGGGCGCCAATCTTGCGGAACAGGCCAGCGGCCAGCTGGTAGCTCGTGATTGCCTGGTCATGATTTCTGAGGTGGGAGTGGATGTAGCCAAGGGTGTCCGAGGTATGCGCCTCCAGCTCTGGGTTGCCTACCTGGCCGCATAGTTCCAGGGCCCTGTGGCAGTACGCAAGAGCCCGCCCGAGGTCACCCTGCAGGGCGTACTGGTAGCCGACGTTGTTACATGCGTAGGCGGCGAGCATCGGGTCTGGAGCGGCCTCGGCGAGCCGGACGGCGCGCAGGCCATGGGAGATCGACTCGTCAGAATGGTGCTGCTTCAGGTAGAGGAAGCCGAGGGCGATGTTGGCGCGGGCCTCTACAGCCAGGTCTTTCTCCCGCTGGGCCAATTCGACCGCCTGCGTCAGGTGCTCTAGGGCCTGGTCGGCGTGGGCCAGCTTGGCATGGGCACAGCCGAGGTAGGCATGTGTCCATGCCTGACCAGGCAGGTCGCCCAGATGCTCTGCCCAGCCCAGGGCGGCTTGCTGGGAGGCGACTAGGTCGTGCCAGTGGCCGCTCTGGGACAGGAAAGGTTCCAGTGCCCACGACAGGCGCAGCGCCTTGTCGTAGGAACCGC
Organism: uncultured Actinomycetota bacterium; assembly: GCA_963778075.1. GTDB lineage: Bacteria > Actinomycetota > Actinomycetes > Streptosporangiales > Streptosporangiaceae > JASHPR01. Next base: position 13,512 of record CAVZTJ010000009.1, read on the forward strand.
TGCCGGCCGCTTGCCTGGTCACAGCGAGCAGTACTTTCTGCTCGGCTCCGAACCAGGCGAGCGCCTGATCGCAGCCGGTAATCTTCTCCGGCGTCACGCCGGGCTGCGGGGGGTCCAGGGGCAGGACAGGCTGGCTCGCATCAAGAGCCCGGGCGCCGGCTGCTGCGGTGTGCAGGTAATGGCTGAACATCCGGTCGGCTGCTGTCTGGGCTTCTTCGCCTGTGTCCGCGTGAGTCTGCTCGCCCGCGTAGGCCCGCACCAGGTCGTGCATGACATACCTGCCAGGGGTCCGCTCAGCGATCAGGCTCACCGCGCAAAGCTCACGCAAAACCGCCTGAGCTTTCGGCGTCGGCAAGCCGGTCAGGCTAGCTGCGGCCCGACCGGAAATATCTGGGCCAGGGTGGACGCCCAGCAGCCGGAACGTCCGCGCGGCTTCCGTGTCCAGGTGGCGGCACGACCAGGAGAACACCGCCCGCACGTCAACGGTAGCGTCATTGAGGCCCAGCACCGCGAGTCGTTCCCTGGCATCAGCCAGCTGCGCGGCGAGGGCTGTCAGCGGAAAACCTGACACTTCCGCTCGCGCTGCCGCGACGGCAAGCGCCAGCGGCAGCCGTGCACAGAGCCTGATCAGCTCGGCAGCCGCCTCGGGCTGGGCCGCTACCCGGCCCGCACCCAGGCGGGCAGACAGCATCTCGACCGCTTCGGCAGCCGTGAGAACGTCAAGGTTCAGCACGCGAGCGCCGTCGGCGGCGGCCAGCGCCCCCAGCTGGCTGCGGCTGGTTACCAGGACCAGGCTTCCGGGTGCAGCGGGCAGCAGCGGCCGCACCTGCGCAGCATCGTGTGCGTTGTCAGCCATGATCAGCATCCGCCGGCCGGCCAGCAAGCTCCGGTACAGAGCCGTCTGTTCCTCAGCATCTGGAGGAATCCGCTCCGGCGGCACAGCCAGCGCGTGCAGGAACCTGCGGATCACCTCTTTGGTGTCGGCCGGCTGCCCGGATGGGTCGTAGCCTCGCAGGTTCACATACAGCTGACCATCGGGAAACCGCTCAGCCACCCGGTGCGCCCAGTGCAGCGCCAGCGTGGTCTTCCCCACCCCGGCCATCCCGCCTATAGCCGAGATCACCACAGCCCCGCCGCCGTCCGGCCTCTGCCCGAGCCATCCGTCCAGCGTCGCCAGCTCCGCCATCCTGCCAGCGAATGACGCCAGCGCTGGGGGAAGCTGCCGCGGCGCCAGCTCCGGGCCGCCGCCCGCCCAGCTTTCCTCCAAACCCGATGCCTGCAGAGTTTCCCCGGACTGGTCGGCGTCGGGGAACGCCGGCCGGCCCGATCCATTGTCACGGCTGGCCAGGTAGCAGGTGATGAGTTCCTCACCTGCCTGCTCCTTCAGGCCCAAACCGCTGGTCACCAGGCGAACCGACCTGAGATGCGGCTTGCGGGTCTGGTTGCGCTCAAGGTTCCTTATCGTCCGTACGCTCATGCCGGACCGATGCGCCAGCTCCTCTTGCGTCAGCCCCGCAGCCTTCCGCTGCCGACGCACCCACAACCCAGGAGGCTCCATGCCAGCTCCATAAGCCATAGCTCCTCCCCGCAGCCACAAAGATCAGTCCGGATACTGGATCGATTTCATCCTCTCAGACACCCTGGAAAGCCGGACAGCTCGCCAGGGTCTCCACGTCCTCAGCACCCGCGAAATCCAGGATGAAAATGCTCATTATCAGCTGCATCATTCATCGATTCGCTTCGTTGGGTACTGGCCTGCCGGTTGGCACTGGCGTGCCGCAGCCGGGCTTGGGACGGGCCGGTGAGGACCGGTAATTCTCTCCCGAGAGTCCTTCCGGTTAGTTGCCGGTCAAACTGCCTGGTCCGGGACCCTGAGCGACCCTAGGCTCGCGCCCAGCGGATGGCATGCACGAAGTTACCTTTCGAGCTGTGTGGCTTCTCGCGCGGCGGCGTGTGCGGACAGGACGAGGGAGGAAGCCGTGGTGTGGGAGCTTGTGCTGGGCGTCGTGGTCTTGGGCCTGCTGATCTACCGTCAGCTCCGAGCCCGGCCGCTGAGTGGCCAGAGCCTGCGGATCGTGGTAATTCTCGCCGTGATAGGGCTGGTGGAGACCTGGCAGTTCCTGCAGAAGGACCACCCGGGCACCATAACCTTCGCGGCGCTGGCGGGCAGCTTGCTGCTGGCTGCCGCATTCGGCGCTGCCCGGGCAGTGACGATCCGGATCTGGCTTAAGGACGGGAAGGTGTGGTCTCAAGGTGGCTGGCTGACGGCGTTGCTGTGGCTGGCGGCCCTCGCGGCCCATCTCGGCTACGACTATCTGCTGGGCCACGGGCACGGTGTCAGCGGGCTGGGAAACGCCACTATCCTGCTCTACCTCGCCATCACCCTGGCCGTCCAGCGTGTCCTCATCCACTACCGGGCTCAACGCCTGAAACCGGATGGAGCGCTGTGGTCATACGGGTCAGGCCCGGTCAGCAGAGGCGGCGGACAATGATCCGGGCAGCGGGCTAAGTAAGCATCGACCGCCCAGGAGTTGGCCGATGTATGCAGTCGCAGCCCAGACTGCCACCAGCAGCATCATCTGCCGTCGCACCGCCAGCCCTGCCGACGTCGTGCGGGCCTGCCTGCGCGACTTCGATCACGACGCCATGACGGTCATCCCGGGGCTGCGTACCCGCTTGCTGGCCCGGGGCACCGGTTCTTCCCCCGCGCGGCCGTGACCCGTCTGGCAGGCAGGATGCTCGCACCAACCCCCGGGCCCCCAGGAGAGAAGGGGAAAGGACACTCGTGACTAGCCCAGACCTCACCGTCCAGGATGTGATCGACGACCTCGACGGCTTTTACTGCCACAACGTCGTCGCAAGCCTGTGGGCGGACGCGGTGGCCAACCGCCTCGAAGGCATGGCGATCTACCTGCTGAGCGACGAACTTCCGGAGTCGCCGAACAGCGCGCGCAGCAGCCGGCGCCTCGCGGCCGGATCGGGATCTCGGCGGAGCCATCACCGCTGACCCCCGCGAGCTCATCGACCGCGCGCCCGGTGCTGAGGAGTTCGCCATCCCGACTGTTCGGACCCGCGGGCCATCACCAGCTACGCGCTGCACCGCCTGGACGTCGTCATCGCGGCCTATCAGGCGTTCCTGGACAAGGTGCGGGGGCGGGATGATGTGAGCTTCGCGCTGGTGGTCGGCCTGCTGCCGCCGAAACCCACCGCCGAGCCGACGTCCGGGGTGGCCGGCCGTGCCGCGATGCCTGAGGAGCGCATGATGCCTGCTGTGGCGACGGGGCAGACAACCCCGGCGACAGGCCGGCGCGGGCTGGTGCTGACGACGGTGTGCCTGGCGGTGTTCGCCATCAACCTCGATGTGACCATCGTTAACGTCGCCTTGCCCGACCTCGGCCGGGAACTGAATGCGTCGACCAAAGACCTTCAGTGGATCGTCGATGGATACAATCTTGCGTTCGCCGCGCTGGTGCTGGCCGCCGGTTCGCTGGGCGACCGCTTCGGCCGCCGTCCGGCACTTCTGGTGGGCCTGATCGGCTTCGCGGGGGCGAGCGGCGTGGGCGCCGCCGTGGGGTCGCCGGCCGCGTTGATCACAGTGCGCTTCGTGATGGGCGCGTTCGCGGCCATGATCTACCCCACCACCTTGTCGGTGATCAACAACGTCTTCCCCGACCGCGGCGAACGCGCGAAAGCGATCGGGCTATGGGGCGCGGTGACCGGGCTGGGCGTCGCGTTCGGCCCGGTCACCGGCGGCTTCCTGCTCGCCCACTACTCGTGGCCGTCGGTGTTCATCGCGCTCGTCCCGGTCGCGCTGCTCGCCGCGATCCTCACCTTCGCGTTGGTGCCCGAGTCCAGCAACCCCGCTGAAGCCCACATGGACGCGCCGGGGCTGGTCGCCTCGTCGGCGGCGATCGGCTCGCTGGTCTACACCATCATCGAGGCGCCGGGCCGCGGCTGGGGATCGGTCCCCACGCTCGTGGGGTTCGCGATCACCGCGGCACTGGTCATGTCCTTCGTCGTGCTGGAGCACCGCAGCGCCGACCCGATGATCGACGTCTCGCTGTTCCGGACGCCGGCGTTCTCGGCCGCCAGCGGCGCGGTCACTGTCTGCTTCTTCGCCCTGTACGGGTTCATCTTCCTCATCACCCAGTACTTCCAGTTCGTACGCGGCTACGGCACCCTGTCCACCGGGACCCGGATCCTGCCGGTCGCAGTGACCATCGGGGTGGGCTCGGTCGCCGGTGCCCGGCTCGCCGGCCGCATCGGCACCCGCATCGTCGTGGGGACCGGGCTCGTGCTGTTCGCCGGATCGTTCACGTGGATGGCGGTAGCGTCCACGCTCATTCCCTACAGCTGGATCGTGGTCATCATGGTGCTGATGGGCCTGGGCCTGGGCCTGACCTCGGCGCCGGCCACGGAATCCATCCTCAGTGTCCTGCCGCCAGCTAAGACCGGGGTCGGGTCGGCGGTGAACGACGCGACCCGCGAGGCGGGCGGCACGCTGGGCGTGGCCGTGATCGGAAGTGTCTTCCTGTCCCTGTACGCCCGCCGGATCGACAGCTCCCCGTTCGCCCGCCTGCCGGGAGCCACGCACACCGCGGCCCGAACCTCGGTCGCAGCCGCCGCGCAGACCGTCGCCCGCGCCCCGGCACCACTCCAGCATCCGCTGCTGGCGGGCTTCAACGCCGCATTCATGAGCGGGCTGCACACTGCATCGGCGGTTGCCGCCGGCGTCTGCATCCTCGGTGCCCTCGGAGCCCTGGCCCTCCCGGGCAAGCGAGGGATGGCCATCAGCACCGCTGCCGCCCGGGTGGCAGGGTCGACCGGCGCCCACCTGGACATCGCTCCCGGCCAGCGACCATCTGACCTCGACCTCGGCTGAACCGAACAGGCGCAGGACACCGTCTTCGTCGTGTTGACCACTGGTGCAGTGCGACTGACAGGACCGTCACCTGCGCCGCCAGAGTCCAGAAAGGGTTCGGCAGAAGCGCCGAGGGTAGGGCCAAACCCCGCGGCTGCTTCTAAAGGAAGGACAACCACGTGCCTAACCCAGACCTGCACCCTGCGGCCGAGCGCATGAGTCACCTTCTCTCAGCCCTCCCGGACGATGCGATGGACGCGCCTACCCCTTGCCCCGAGCTGGCGGTGGGAGCGCTCATCGATCACGTAGGCGGACTCGTCAAAGTCTTCGCGGCCAGCGCAAGAAAGCAGATCGGTGACCTCACCGCGCAGCCACCCGATCCCAGGACAGAGAACCTGGAACCCGGCTGGCGCGACCGTGTAGCGGCCGACCTCGCGGCGCTCGCCGACGCATGGGATGCACCTGAGGCGTGGGATGGCATGACCCAGGCAGGCGGCCAAGACCTGCCGGCGGCGATGGCGGGACGGATCGCGCTCGATGAGCTGGTAATCCATGGCTGGGACATCGCCCAGGCTACTGGTCAGCCCTTTGACTGCGACGCGGCGGCGCTCAACGAGGTCGAGTCCACCGTGCAGCAAGTGCGCGGCGGCAACGACGGAGAGCTTCCCGGTCTCTTCGGGCCCGTGGTCCCCATCCCCGTTGACGCCTCGAACCTTGACCGGGCCCTAAGCATCACCGGGCGCGATCCCGTTTGGGCACCGAAGTGGTCCCCGGATGTCAGTGCTGATTGACCGAGGCAAGCTATCAGACCAAACCTTCTCCGGGAAGTTCCTGCGGGCCCGGCTCCGCTAACCAGACATCCCGCATCGAACTGCTCGACGGCACTGGGCCCGTTCCGCTCGCCAACGTCGGCAGCGGGTTCCTTATCGGTCAGTAGCTGGCGGCGGCGATGATGGCTTCGGCGAAAGCCTGCGGAGCCTCCTGCGGCAGGTTATGCCCGACGCCGCCATCGACGACCCGGTGCTCGTACTTGCCGGTGAATTTGCTGGCGTAGGCGCTGGCGTCCGGGTGCGGCGCGCCGTTGGCGTCTCCCTCCAGGGTGATGGTGGGCACGGTGATGGCCGGAAAGCCCGCCAGCCGTCGCTCCAGGTCGTCGTATTGCGATTCACCTGCGATCGGTGGCGAAGTAGAACTGGTACCACCAGGCAAGTTCGGCCTGCGGCGGCAGCGGTGTGAACCACTCAGGCGGCACGGCGGCGGACCAGCCAGACGGTCGCGGAGATGAGCAGCACGGACAGCGCGAGCAGCCAGCCGCCCTCGATCCACTGGAAGGGCCAGAACCGGCTGCCGGGCTGGTAGCTGATCCATTGCACGTAGCCGTGGTGGGTGAGGTAGTTCAGCGCCTGGGACTGCGCCTGCCCCTTGTAGAACTTGATGTCGTCGTTCTTGACGTTCTTCGGCAGCGTCGCGTTCATGGCCTGCTGGAACAGCGCGTCCATGAGCTGGTTCATTCTGGACTGGCTGATCGTGGCACCGCCCTTCGTCCACCAGCCGCCGAGGAGCCACGCTGACGCAGGCGGGTTGGCCATGTTCCTGCCGAGCAGCTGTGTGATGTAGTGCTGCCGCAGGTACAGCCCGGTCGCGAACGTGAGACCCACGGAGGCGGCCAGGGTGGCCGCGATCGCCGGGACGACACGCCGGATGAGCAGCCCGGCCAGGGCGCCGATCGCGAAGGCGGCCAGCGTCCACGCGGCGTACGCGACCCCGCGCAGGCCAAACAGCGATGGCTCGAGCGGGATGCTGTTGCCGTCGGTGAAGAGCGGCTGGTAGTACCAGGAGAACAGCAGGCTGAGCAGCCCGGTGGCGACCGTCACCGTGACCGCGATCGGTACCAGCTTGGCCAGCGTCCAGCGTTGCCGGCTGACGCCCAGAGTCCAGGCATACCGGAAGGTGCCGGTCTCCAGTTCCCGGGCCAGCACCGGTGCGCCGACGAACGCCCCGATCAGCAAGGGCACCGCCATCAGCACGGTCCCGACCGTCTGCGCCGTGGGGCCGTAGGCCGAGTCGACGTTGAAGACCTGGTTCTTGCAGCCCAGTGAGCTGCCTGGGTGGCAGGCGGACGCGGCGGCGTAGGCGTGGTGCAGCTGAAGACCAGCAAGCCACAGGTACAGCGCCAGGCCGCCGACCAGGACGGCCACGCCGCCCAGCGCGAAGCGGTGCTGCCGCCAGGTGACCCAGGCCAGCCGCCGCCACGGCACCGGCCGCAGTCCAGCGTCCGTCTTCCAGGGCCGGGCGGGCATTGTCGGCGCGGTCATTTCGCCACCTCCGTTGGGTTGTTGCGCAGGTAGGTCAGGGCGAGTTCCTCCAGGCTGGCCTGATGGTGGGCGGCCAGCAGGTCACCGACCGCGCCGGCCAGCCGCACCTGCCCGCCGGACAGCAGGATGAGGTAGCTGGTCAGCCGCTCCAGCTCGGTGAGCACGTGCGAGGAGAGCACCACCGACACCCCATCGGCGGACGCCGCCGCCAGCACCGTGGCCATGAAGTCATGGCGGGCGATGGGGTCGAGCATCGCCACCGGCTCGTCCAGTACCAGCAGACTCGGCCGGCGGGCCAGCGCCAGGGTCAGCGCGACCTGTGCCTGCTGCCCGCCGGACAGCTTCCCCGCCTTCCGCTTCAGCGGGATGCCCAGCTCAGACAGCCGCGCCTGCGCGTAGGCCTGGTCGAAACGGCGGGTCAGATTTCGCGTCAGGTGCAGCATGTCGGCGACCGACAGGGTCTTGTAGAGCGGCGTGTCCTGCGCAACGAACGCGATCCCGTCCAGCGCGCCGAGTGATCCCGGCAGCTGGTCATCCAGCACCGTGACCTCACCCGCGGACGGCAGCGAGAGGCCGACAACCAGGTTCAGCAACGTGGACTTGCCCGCCCCGTTCGGCCCGACCAGCGCGGTGACGTGCCCGGCCGGGATCGCCAGCGTGCACTCGCGCAGCGCCCATGTACTCCCGTAGCGCTTGCCGAGGCCGCTGGCCTCGACGACATTCATGTGTTCTCCCAACGGAATTCCTCCTCGTGTCCCGGGCACGCGGCCCGGCCACCCGAAGATTTACGCCGCCGGGCATCACACCGGCCTCACACGCGGCGCCGTTCCGCGGCGGGGCCTGCCGCCCGCAGCCGCGCGAAAGGCGAGGTCGCGTGCTGGCGGCAGGGGCAGCCGGGCGGGTGTTCTGTGATGCCGGTGTGACATCCGGCAGGGCACCATGGATGCATGCGGGTGCTGGTGGTCGAGGATCAGGCCGAGCTGGCGGACGACATCGCCGACGGCCTGCGTGACCAGGGCATCGGCGCGGACGTTGCCTATGACGGGTCAGCCGGGATCGAGAAGGCCCTGATGAACTCCTATGACGTCGTGGTCCTGGACCGGGACCTGCCCAAGGTCCACGGCGACGCGGTCTGTGCCACTCTGGCAGGGTCGTGCTCGGCGGCGCGCATCCTGATGCTGACCGCGGCCGCCACGGTCGGCGACCGGGTGCAGGGCCTCAACCTCGGCGCCGACGACTACCTGGGCAAGCCGTTCGCGTTCGAGGAGCTCATCGCCAGGGTCCGGTCGCTGGCCCGGCGTGCCCCGGCGGCAGCCCCGGTGATCGTCCGCGGCGACATCATGCTCGACCGGGCCCGCCGCCGGGTCAGCCGGGCGGGCCGGCCGCTGTCGCTCACCCGCAAGGAGATGGGGATCCTCGAGGAGCTCCTGGCCGCTGACGGGGGCGTGGTCAGCACCGAAGACCTGCTGGAGCGGGTCTGGGACGAGAACGCCGACCCCTTCACCCGCACGGTCACGGTGACGATTGGCCGCCTGCGCCGCAAGCTCGGCGAGCCCGACCCGATCGACACCGTGGTCGGCAGCGGCTACCGGCTCCCGTGAAGGGGGAAGGGAGGTGGGCGGGGTGCGCGCGCTGATGCGCCCGGTCCGCCGCTCTGGCCGCAGAAGGTCAGGACCCGGCTCACGCTGATCTACGCCACGCTGTTCTTCACCGCCGGGCTGGTGCTGCTCGCGCTCACCTACGGGCTGGTCGCCAGCAGCCTCCCCGCGCAGCCCCCCGCGGCCACAAGGATCCTCAGCAGCCAGCAGCTGGATTTCCTGAACCGTGACTGCAAGTCGCCGACCCGCGCCGAAAAGGGCAACCCCCCGTCCGCTGCCTTCAAGTCGCATGTAGCCGAGTGCAAGCAGCTGGGGGCGGCCTATGCGGCCGGTGCCAATTCGGGCTCGCTAGCGCAGCGCCAGCGCGCGCTGGCCGACCTGCTGGCGTTCTCCCTGGCCGGCCTCGGGGTCATGACGGTCGTGTCGGGGGGTCTCGGCTGGTTCATGTCCGGCCGCGTGCTCCGCCCGGTGCGGGTGATCACCGAGACCGCCCGCCGGGCGTCCGAGGAGAACCTCGGCGAGCGGCTGGCGCTGACCGGGGCCAGGGACGAGCTCAAGGAACTGGCCGACACGTTCGACGACATGCTCGAACGTCTGGACGGGGCGTTCGCCGTGCAGCGCCGGTTCGTCGCCAACGCCTCGCACGAGCTGCGCACGCCGCTGACCGTGATGCGCACAGCGATCGACGTGACCCTGGCCAAGCCGTCCCCGACGCCGCGGCAGCTCACCGACATGGCCGTGCGGGTGCGGCACTCGATCGACCGGGCCGAGAGCATGGTCGAGGCGCTGCTCACCCTCGCCGTCAGCGATCAGGGCAAGCTCAGCAACGAGTTCACCGACCTGGCCACCGGCGCCGAGGACGCGCTCGATGCGGCCGCCCCCGAGATCGAACGCCTCAAGCTCAGCGTGGAGGCGAAGCTCGACCCGGCTGAGACGGCCGGCGACCCGCAACTGCTGGAGCGGATGATCAGCAACCTGGTCGGCAACGCCGTCCGGCACAACGAGCCCGGCGGCTGGATCCGGCTGCGCACCGGCAGCCGCGACGCCGCCGCCTACCTCGAGATCGCCAACAGCGGCCCGCTCATCCCAGACCACGCTGTTCCGGAGCTCTTCGAGCCGTTCCGGCGCATAAAGGCCAGGACCGGCGCTGGCGACGGCGTCGGGCTCGGCCTGTCCATCGCCCGGTCGGTCCTCACCGCGCACCACGCGACCATCACCGCCAGCAGCCAGCCCGATGGCGGCCTCCACATCTCGGTGTTGATCCCGCAGCCCCAGGGCAGCGGATCAGCCGGGTCGCCTGCAGTCTCTCCGCACGAGCCGTGATGCCGCGTCCGCTCACAGAGGCGGCGGTCGTCACGTTCCAGGTCATGAAAGATTGAACGCGGAGCTCGCCGCGGCGGCGCGAAGCACGGCCCATCAGGCAGCGGCGGACGCCGCGGCGGCCGGCGCCCGGGTGTTTGGCGTGGCCAGCCCGGCCAACAACGACTACCTGCGCGGCCTCGGTGCCACCGAGGTCTTTGACTACCACGCCACCGACTGGGCCGAGCAGGTGCGCGCCGCAGTCCCCGGCGGGGTCGACCTGCTGCTCGACGGCGCCGGCGGCCAGACCCGCGACGAGGCTATCGGCGCGGTCCGCGACGGCGGCCGGGCGGTCTTCATCGTGCTGCAAGGCCCGGGCGCGCGGCTGGAACGCGGCATCACCGGCGAGCCGTTCGCCGCCCACGTCGACCGGCAGCGGCTGGCGGCGCTGCGCCGCATGGTCAAGGCCGGCCAGTTGCGCCCGCAGGTCGAGGCGGTGCTGCCGCTGGCTGAGGCCCGCGAGGCGCTGGCGCGGGTCGCGGGCGGGCACACCCGCGGCAAGATCGCGCTGCAAATAGGGCCTTAGCAACGGCCCACGTGGGGCTGATCAGCACGCGCCGGTCAGCGACTTCGGGCTGGGCGGGTTACCGTTGGGGTACCGGGCTACGGCCTTGCTGGCTTTGCGTTGGCCAGCCGGGAGACGGGGAGGGAATCGGGAGTGCTGGCGGCCTCGCTGGATGTTCTCAGCATCGGGCCGCCGCGCCTTACTGCTGGCCTGAACCAGATGCGGCGGCTGGACCTGGCCGCGTCCCGGAGAGTCTTCTGGGACGTGCCGGACCTGACCGCTGACGATCTGGTCACCATGGCCGCCCAGGTCGACCTGCGCGGCCGCGGCGGCGCCGCGTTCCCGCTGGCGGACAAGATCGCGGCCGTGCAGGAGGCCGCCCGCCGGCGCAGGCGCCGGCCCATGGTCGTCGTCAACGGCGTCGAGAGCGACCCGGGCAGCGCCAAGGACCGGGTGCTGCTGCTCAGGTCGCCCTACCTGGTGCTCGCCGGAGCCCTGGCCGCGGCTCAGGCACTGCGGGCCCGGCTGATCCTGGTCGGCACCGCGGACGCCCTGGTGGCGCGGTCGGTCAGCGAGGCCGCGGCGGCCGACCCGGTGCTCGCGCGCCTGGTGCGCGTGATGGAGGTGCCCGACCGGTTCGTGTCCGGCGAGTCGGGTGCGCTGATCAGCGCCATGAACGGGCGCCAGCCGCTGCCCCCGTCGCGCCGGACCCACGGCAGCCACCGCGGGCTCGGCGGGCGGCCGACCCTGCTGTGCAACGCGGAGACGTTCGCGCAGCTTGCGGTGCTGGGCATGCTCGGGCCCGAGGGGTACGCCACGACCGGTGACCCAGCCGAGCCCGGCACGGTGCTGCTGACCGTGACCGGGGCGGTGGCCCGGGCCGCCGTCGTCGAGGTCCCGTCGGGGTGGCCGCTCGGTGACGTGCTCGGCATGTGCGGAGCCCAGGCTGCGGAGGGCATGCTGGTCGGCGGGTACCACGGAAGCTGGCTGGCGGGTGAGGCCGCCTATGAGGTGCCGGTCAGCCGGGCCGGGCTGGAGGCCTTCGGCGGCTTCCTGGGGCAGGGCGCGGTGTTCGTGCTCGGCCAGGAAAGCTGCTCGCTGGCCGAGCTGGCACGGGCGGCCGCGTACCTGGCCAGAGAGTCGTCGGGCCGGTGCGGGGCGTGCAGGCGGAGTTTGCTCAGCCTCGCGCGCTTCCTGGCCGCGCTCGCCGACGGCTCCGGCGGCGGGGAAGCGCTGGATGCTGCGGTCCGCGAAGCCCTGGCGCTGCGCGACGCCGCCCTGGGCCAGCGCGGCCACGGCACGTGCTCCCACCCGGACGGCGTGGCCAGGTTCGTGCTGTCCGCCCTGGCCGTGTTCGGCGGCGACCTGGCCTGGCACGTGTTCCAGTACGGCTGTGGCCGTCCAGCCGGCCGCGTCCTGCCGCTGCCTTCGGCGCCCGACGAAGCACGGCTGGCCATCGACTGGAGCCGCTGCCGGGGACATGGACTGTGCGGTCAGATCGTGCCGGAACTTGTGCAGCCGGACGGCCAGGGCTACCCGGTAATGCTCGACATGCCCGTCCCGCCCTGGCTGGAGCGCAAGGCCTGGCGAGCGGTCGGCATGTGCCCGGAACTTGCCCTCACGCTCGTCCCGGCCGATCCGGCCAGCCTGGCGGCCCTGTCCGCCGGCGCGGCGGGCAGCCAGGCCCTCGGGCAGCGGCAGGCCCTCGCCATCGAGCGCGGCCAGGCCATAGACGCTTCCCCTGACCTGGCCGTGTCCGAGGACTGGATCACCGACATCACATCGGTGCGGGCGATCCCGCCCCCGGACTGACCAGTCAGCCGGGCAGTGAGCCTGGCACGATGCTCTACTCGCCGGACGGGTTCATGAGCTTATGGTCATGGCGGCCCATCCGGTGGTGCCAGCCGGGCGGCGGGTTGGAGTTCGCGGTCTGCTGGGTGGTGTCCAGGGTCGCGCCGGTGGCCGAGCCGCTGCCGTCCAAGGTGACCGTCACCGGGTTCTTCAGGCCGTAGCTGCCGCAGCTCAGGTTGTCGAAGGACATGCTGAGCCGGTTGGCCATGAACGTGAACAGGTTGTCGCCGACGGCGGGCACGGGGCTCCGTCCCGGGGTCAGCGCGGCCTCGTTGTCGTTCAGGAACACGGACTGGATATTGACCATGTTCTGGCAGAACTTGGCCGGGCTGTCGACGGCGTTATTCGCCCGTGAAAGAGCCGGCTGGCCGACATTGGAGCGGTAAAGATTGGTCTTGGCCGGGCTGAATTCGTTGCCCACCGCCACCATCTCGTCGTTCTCCGGCACCAGTGCGACCGGCGCGGCCTGGCTCTTGGCCGCGGAAAGCTCGTCCAGAGCCTGCGACGTGCCCATAGCCCCGCCCGCCGACAGGTCCGGCGCCTCCAGGGGCTTGCAGCCGAGGGCCGGATCGACGAACACGTCCAGCAGCGCGTTGTCACTTCCGTTGGAGATCTGCGTCGCGCCCGGCAGCGCGCTCGCGTTCCCCGCATTGTTCTGCGCGGTCTGCCCGGACGGGGTGACCAGGTAGGTAGTGGTCACGTTGTCGCTCGGGTCCTGGTCGACGATGCTGAAGTCCCGCGTCGTCGGGCACGGCTTGCCATTGACCGTGGAAGTCCCAGCTGACGGCACAACGAGCTTGCCCCGGGCCTCGAGCCTTCTGGCCACGCGGAAGAACCGGGTGCCATTGCAGAACGACACCTGGCCGAATACGGAACCGTGCAGCCCGTCCACGCATGACCCCTGCCGCAGGGCCCGCCGGGTCGCGCCCACCTGGGTCAGGTCGGTGCCGTTGAAGCCGACGTCAATCGTGACGATGGAGTTGCGCGGCAGCTTGGGCACGACCGGCGCCACGGCCGGGGTCGTGCCCTGGGTGATCACGAGTGGCTCGTAAACCGACAGCGCCCCGGTGGACCGATTCAGGATCGTGGCCTGCACGAATGCGCCCAGGCTAGCCGCGTTGGCCTCGGTGCAGCCGGATGCCTCCGGCGACTGGCCGTCCGGCCCGGTGAGCTGCCACGGCGTGCTCAGCCCCCGTGCGGTCAGCGGTTTTGCGGGGACGATGATGTCGCAGTTCATGTTGGCGGCCGGCGGCGGAGCCGTGACGCTGGCACTAGGTGAAGGCGACGGGCAGGGCGTGGGCGGTGCGGTGGCAGACGGCGACGCCGACGGGCTCGGGCCCGGCGACGCTGCCGGTGACGCGCTCGGGCTCGGGCCCGGCGAGGCTGCGGGGGACGCGCTCGGGCTCGGGCCCGGCGAGGCCGCGGGCGACGCGCTCGGTCCCGCAGGAGCCGTGGCCGGCGCGGTCGGCGCCGAGGTGGGATCGACTATCGGCGAGGGCGGCTCGCGGTCACTACTGACCGCGGCTGGCGCTCCGCCTCCCGCAGCGGAGGCAGACGCGGTCACGGCCGGTCCGGTCGTGGCGGACGCGGTCGCCGTCGGCCCGACGCAGTGATCCGCCGGGCTACTCGACGAACTGAGGAAGGTTCTGGCCTGCGGCACGAGCACCAAGACCAGGCCCGCTGCGATCACCACAGCGAGCACCACCATCAGCGCCGGATACGCCCGCTTCCGCTCCTCGTTGTGGCCGCGGTAGAGACGAGCGGCTCGACGAAAGGACCGGCCCTCGCGGTACGGCATGCAGGCTTCCCTCCCTATTTCCGTTCCGCTCCCGGTTTGACACCCTAGGCCCGAACCGTGATCACCGTTACCAGTTCTTTACAAGGCGATGAGGTTTCTTTCGGTGACCGTTCAGGCCCCGGACACCCGGCCCGGAGCGGCCCGGAATGAAGTGGGCCATCACCTGGTCATGTCATGGACGGCGATGGGGCCTGCGATGGCGGGTCCATGGGCGGGCGAGCACCCGTACCAGACTCAGCGCAGCCAGGACGACGATCGTCATGTCCACCGCAGGTACCCAGCGGACCTGGTCGCCCTTCACAACGTAGGCGCCTGATGGCAGCACCAGTCCCCCGAAACCCCCGCCGACATCCGTGGGTCCCGGGTCGCGCGGCGTGGCATCGTGCCCCTTCGCGCCCGCCTCGAGGGGGCTGTTGGCGTCGGCGGCCTGGTTACCGCGCCGGGCACGTGATGTGCCACCGCCGCCTCCGCCGGCCACGATCGCGACCGGGATGATCAGTATGCCGTCCTTCTCGTACGCCGTGCCGAACGCGCGGTGTACCGATAGATGCTCCGACGTTTTCGCCAAGAGGTTCCCTATGTCCACGTCAAGCGCCTCCTCCTGCTGACAGCTGGGTCATCTGCGATTCTCACAGCGGAATCCAGGTGGACGACGCATGAGAACTCGGCTTATGATTGTGATATCAGTTTTCATACGGTCGCGGGAAGCTGCGGCGGGCCGCGAGACTCCGCCCGGGTGCGGCAGCTGTCCGGCACTGTTCGATCAGCGACCACAGAGGCGGCGCAATGAACACGCCAGCAGACGGGGCGAGAGCGACGGATTCACTGAAGGACCTGGCGTACGGCCGGGTTAACCGCCCGGCGGGTGCGCCGGTGCCTGCCATCTCGGTGCACGGGCTGCGCAAGCGCTTTGGCGACAAGGAAGCGGTGGCGGGGATAGACCTCGATATCGCGGCCGGCTCGCTCGCCGGGCTCGTCGGGCCGAACGGAGCGGGCAAGACCACATCGCTGTCGATGATGACCGGGCTGCTCCGCCCGGACGACGGGCGGGTCGAGGTCAACGGGCTGAACGTCTGGACCGACCCGCCGGCGGCGAAGGCAGTCATGGGCGTGGTGCCAGCGGAGGTCCGGCTGTTCGAGCGGCTCAGCGGCGCGGAGCTGCTCGAGTACGCCGGGCGGCTGCGCGGCCTGCCGACCGACGAGGCGCGCTCGCGTGCCGTGCAGTTGCTGGACGTGCTGGATCTGTCGGGGGATGCGAACCGGCTGGTCGCGGACTACTCGACGGGCATGCGCAAGAAAGCCGCGCTCGGCTGTGCGCTCATCCACAATCCGCCGGTGCTGTTCCTGGACGAGCCCCTCGAGGGCGTTGACCCGGTCTCCGCCGACGTGATCCGCAGGCTACTCACCCGCTTCGTGGGCTCCGGTTCGACTGTGCTGTTTTCCAGCCATGTGATGGAGCTGGTCGAGCAGGTCTGCGACCACGTGTCCATCATCGACAAGGGAAAGATCGTGGCCACCGGGACAACCGATGAGGTCCGCGGCGGCAAGAGCCTGCAGCGCGCGTTCATCGACCTGGTCGGCCCGCGCGCAACCGACGAGGAGGTGCTGTCGTGGCTCGGCTCCTCGTCCAGCTGAAGCTGCGCCTGCTGCTGAACGCGCTGCACTCGTCCAGGACCGCAAGGATTTCGTTCATCGTCAGCACGACGTTCGCCGTCCTGCTCGCGATAGGCACCTTCCTGGTGCTGGCCAGCTTCCGCGGCAAGAGCACGTCGGTGGACCTGACCTCGGTCATCTTCACCGTGTTCGCGTTCGGCTGGCTGATCATGCCGATCATGGTCTTTAGCGTGGACGCCACGCTGGACCCGGCGACGCTCGCGCTCTACCCGCTGCGCACCCGCCCGCTGGCTACCGGTCTGCTGGCCGCATCGGCCACCGGCGCGTGGCCGCTGGCCAACGTGATCGGCCTGCTGGGCGTGACCGTAGGACTGGCGAGCGGCGCAGAGGGGGTTATCGTCGCGGTCGTCGCGGTGGCCTTGCAGGTGCTGTTCTGCATTGCCCTGTCCCGCTTCGTGACCACTTCCCTGGCCGGCTTGCTGCGCTCACGACGGGGCCGGGACCTGGCTGCATTTCTGATCATTCCGCTGTTCGCGCTGTACGAGTTCTTCGCCCAGGTGGTGCCCAAGGCAACCGCCGAGGGCAAGATCACTGCGGCGAGCTTCACCGGATTCGACTCCTGGATGCGCTGGCTGCCGCCGGGCCTGGCCGCGCACGCGATCCAGGACGCCTCGGCCGGCCACATTGGGCTGGCCCTGGCGCGCCTGGCGGCGCTTGCCGCCGTCATCATCGTCTTCGTATGGCTGTGGATACGGTCGCTCAGCCGGGCTCTCGTGACGTCCGACACGTCGACGCAGTCGGCGCAGGTTCATGGCGCGAAGCTGCGGCTGGCCCGGTCCGGCCTGCGCGGGGCCGTGGCCGCCCGGTTCTGGGTTTACCAGCGCCGGGAGCCACTGTCGCTGGTCTTCTGGGCCATGATCGCAGTGATCACGGCAGCGGTCTCCGCTAGTTCCGTCTTCGGTCACAACCGTCATCCCGGGGTCATCATCGCCAGTGCGATCTTCGGTGCCGCGTTCGTCGGGATCTTCCACGTCAACTCGGCCGGGATAACAGGCCCGGCGTTCTACCTGGAGGCGACGGCGCTCAGCAGCCGCCGCGACCTGCGCGCCTATTTTGGTGGCCAGAACCTCGTGCTCGCGGTGATCGGGGCACCTTTGGTCGTTGCTGTCTGCTTCGCTCTGGCCGCCGTGGCCGGCAGGCCGGGAGTCGGAGTCGAGGCGGCGCCGGTCGTGCTCGCCGCGCTTGGCGCGGCCCTTGGGCTGAGCAACCTGTTCACCGCGGTGCTGCCCTACCCGACGGCTAAGCGGGCGGGCACCCCGTTTCTGGTGGCCGCGCCGGGATACGGCGGCTACCGGATCGGCGCCGTCCTCGCCACCCTGGCCGGCACCGCGGTCGCGGCGACGCCGGTGATCATCGGTGTCGTGCTGGCCGCCAGCGACTCGCTGGCAGTCAGGATCGGGGTGCTGCTGCCATGCGCGGCCATCTACGGGTTCCTGCTGGCACTCGCGGGCGTGCGGCTGGCATCGGCGGCGGCCGTCGGCAAGCTGCCCGAGCTTTGCCAGGTGGCGATGCGCAGCGCCGTGTCGTGAGTCACCGCGTCGGCGAGTCTATTGAGCCAACGGCACCACTAGCAGTATGTCTGCATAGTCGCTTCGGGCTTGGTCCCTCCTGCCGGAAAACTCGATAAGAACTTTGCTCTCCTTGTTCTGATAGTATTGGCATAGGGCATAGAGATCTGATGAGTTTACCTTGCCGCCCTCATCGACGTCTTTGAGCTCTGCTATGCACACTTGCCCGTCGCACGAGTCGGACCCGAGGATGTATTATGGCTTGGCTGCACGAGTCATCGCAGTGAGCCTGAAGCGGCGCTGGAAAACTAACGCTGACTATGTATTCTTGCGTTCGCTACGGGGGGCGCTTTAATCCAGGTTCCCGTGATGGTTACGCCATCGAGAACGCCAACATCCGGGACGCTCACCCCGATCGGTGTACCACCGACGAGACCTGCCTCTTGACGACGGGGCCGCGCCGGTATTGTTGGGCCCTCGAAGAGCCCGTAACAGCGCCCCGGCCAGCAAAGGCAAATACGAGCGTTAAATAAGAACAAACGAAACGACTCGAGAATGATCTTCTTTGCAGTGGACACTGTTAACTGCACCGGAAATTTGATAACTTGCGCAGCGATGTCCAGCACGCTGCAGGCTTCCTGATGCTTACCCGCATCGCTTGACCTGTCCCCCATACCGCGACCCCTTTGCTCTGTGCGGAAATCTGACGTCGGCATCCTGTGCGTCAAAGGTTGCCCTCACTCCCTGGTACGCCGATGCCGAGAATCTTCCGTTCACCGGTAAATAAACTAAAGAGCTGTCGCCAATCCGATAAGCTGATCTGCCATATCGCCCCGTAACGCCTCAGTGAGAGCGAAAGGGCTCTAGGAACCCTTGTCAGCAGCAGCCTGCCTGGGAGAGCGGCGAGCGCAAATACAAAACTTCGCTGAGTCGTGGCGGTCGGAAGGATCAGCTAACGCCGCACTGAGCCGACTTCGAATCGGCCAGCGGGTGCGGCCGACCATGACGCTGGCCAAACGGCGGATGGCCAGGCTCGATGACGCCCCGGTGGAAGATGCCGGCGACTGCCTGGAACCCCGGCAGGTTACCCCGGGCTCACCGCCCGGGCGCCCGCCAGTGTGCGCCGAGCAACGCGGCCACCTCCGCGTCGGCGAAAAACTGCATGTGGGTTCGGGCGAAGTGAATGGCCTTGATCAGGTTGGCGCTATGCGCCGCAGCAGGCGCTGCGGTGTCACCAAGTTCGAGGGCGCGGTCCCGCAACGGGAAGGGGCGTTCACAACGTCGATGGCACACACTTGGATGCCGTAAAAGTGTCGAGAGTTCGCGGGTGGACGTGCGCGGCGTTTGCGATCTCCTGGCGTTTGTCGAAGCGGGTAAGTTCCCGCAGATTCCAGCTCCGACTGACTGCGCACCACCTGGTCCAGCAGCGGTGGGCACAGAGATGCAGCGTTGCGGAATGGGTCTGCATCAGGGTTGGGCGCAGGCTCGCCGCGGCCGATGGCTTCAACGACGGCACGGGTTACATAGTCGCTCGCGCGCTTAGCCAGGAGGGCTTTCGGGTCGAAGAACTGGAATCCCGCGAGCAGGTAGAGCAGCCTGTTTTCTTCCTCGTCAGTGGTAGTGATGATCGTCTTGGTAGTCGGCGACAACTTGCGCAGCCAGGCCAGCGCTGTGAGACCAGTGCTGGCTGACTGGGGGAAGCGAAGGTCAACGACCGCCTGGTTGAACGGCTCCTCGAGTTCCAGAACCTTGGGCAGGGCTGCCGGGTCACGCACGCCCGTTACGGTGTGTCTTTCAGAATGTCGCGCAGGGCGATCTCAAAGTTCAGCTGGTCATCGATCACCAGGATCCGCATACTGGCCTCTCGCACGGCTCACCAACCTGACTGCCATCGGACGCATGCCCGGGTTCCACCGTCTGGCCTGCGGGAAAACGCCAGCGAGCTGCGTATCCCCGCAGGTGCTCGGCCAACACCACAAGGCTGGTGTTGGGGTCACGCACCGCCCCATCTGGCATGCCGGGCCCGTCATCGTCTATCCGAAGCACTGTCTGCGTCCTCACCGAAGCCGACGGGTTTTCCACGCTGATGCCCACATCGATCTGGCTTGCTCCCGCCTTCCAGGCGTTGGTCATCAGATCCGCCAGGCATCGACGCGCCAGCTGATAGTCGGTGCTGCTCAGAAGGGCGGCGTGACTGGAAGGATCGAGCTCGACCGTCGTGCTCCGGCCCGAAGGCAGGGTGCGCGTCACGCAACGCCAGAGCAGGTCCACGTTGCTCAGGTCCGATGCGCGGCCGAGCAACGTGAGGCGCGCCTCCTCGCTTAATGCGAGCATCTCTCTGGCCAGCGACCTGGTTTCTGGCCCTGCGCCGTGATCTTTGTCACCTCGTTGAGTAAGGCGTAAGCCGCGTTCTTCACCAGGCTGTGCACCGTGACGGCGGCATCGGCCTGGTAGCGGCGAGCCTGCGCGGCGGATGCCTCGCAAGCGCCGCGCAACGCTAACTCGTAGATGGCGGTGAACGGCAGGAGCAGCAGGATGACCGCCGCCACGAGGGCCACCGCGAACAGCCCTCCGGGCACCGGCTGGTGAAGCCAGTACACCGGATAAGCAGGATCGCAGAGGCAATCAGCGCGACGATCGGTGGGATGGCCGCGGAGTAATAACAACGCCCGGCCCGGCGGCGGATCCGGTGAATACCAGCTGGAGTCAGTCATCGTCTGCAGGAACATACCACACGTGGACCGTGATTAGCCCAGGCCAAGCCGGTAGACGGTAGCAGGCAGGGGGCGAACTCCAGCGGCCCGGCGAAAAGCAGCCCTACCGAATATCCCAAATCCCTCGAGCAATCCGCCCAGTCGGCAGTGGCTCGCGTACGGGCGGCGAGCAAGTGCCTGGCCGCGTGGCTCAGCCCGGCGACGTTGCGCGCAGCCCTGAAATCCAGAAGCGACGACCTGTTACGGGCCCAGGACGTAATCGCACCAATCGTGCCAAGAGCGAGCATCGCGGCATCTTGAGGAAGACTCCGGCGCGGGAACCATAGCAATAACAGCCAGAAACCAGCCATACAGCCACCCCGCAGCATGGCGCCGCAGGCCACAGCGATGTCTGAACCGGATCGCGATCGCGTGCACGAATGGCGTCCGTAGCGATGGATCAAACACGAAGCCCACCCAATGACTCAAGGCCGCGGACCAGCCGCGGCGCTGTCAACGTCAAGATCCTCGAGAACACTATCGCTGGGTGCATTTGAGAGGCGGGCTATCGCTCTTCGCCGACCGGCATGATGCAGGTTGCGCACCGCGTCGCCGGCCTGTTAGCGTCGCGGCGATCGTGATCCATCGGCAGGAGGTGAGACCCATGAACGCAGTATCCGCAGTGGGTGCTCCCCTGCAGTCCACGATCGCGCGACTGAGATAGTCGCCACCGGGAGCGCCCGACAGGCACTTCGCGAAAGGGCGACTCCCATGAACACAACACCTTTTTCAGATCTGCACTTCACCTCGACGGACTCCGGCGGCAGTCGGCGGATCAGCCGCAGGCCGACGCCATAGGGCGCGGCGCGCGCCGCGGGCGAGCAAGCGTTGGTCCTCGGCGGTGGCGGGTCGGCAGGCAATGCGTGGTCGATCGGCGTCATCGCCGGCCTGTTTGATGCCGGGCTGGATGTGACCGAGGCCGATCTGATCATCGGGACGTCGGCCGGATCGACGGCCGCGGCCCAGATAACCAGCGCGACCCCGACCGAACCGCTTGCCGGCATCCTTTCCGCTGCTCCCCAGCCGCGGACTGGCCCGCGCGGATCCGGCGGTGGACGCGTTCCGATTGTGCCGGTGGCCGACCATATGCGCAGGACGAGCGAGATCATCGCCGCCGCCGAGGATGCGGCCGACATGCGCCGCAGATTGGGCGCCGCGGCGCTCGAGATGGATGCGGCGGCGGACGGCTCCGGCGCAAACGCGGTGGCGCGCTACGGTCGCCGCTCGGCTGCCCAGTGAGCGCTGGCCGGAACGAATGGTGCTGCTCATCGTGGCTGTCGATGCGCATACCGGTGAACCGGTCGTGTTCGACCGCCATAGCGGAGTCGACTTGGTGGACGCCGTCGCCGCCAGCTGCGCCAACGGCTTCGGTGTCCCTCCCTACGGCATCGGCGACCGCCGATACATCGACGGCGGCTACCGACGATCCAGCGAGAATGCCGATCTGGCCGCCGGATACGGCCGGGTGCTGGTGCTGTCGCCACTTGGCGGCAGATCACGGGCGCCACTGGACTGGGGCATGCACCTTGCAGCACAGGTCGACGAACTGCGCGCCGCCGGCAGCAGCGTCGAAACCGTCTTCCCGGACAGCAACTCCCGCGACGCATTCGGCGACAACCTGATGGATCCGTCGACGCGTCCGCCCGCCGCCCGAGCCGGTTACAACCAAGGCAGAGCCCTCGCCGCGCAGCTCACCGAATTCTGGCGCTGACGACCGCGAAACCAGTCGACTCCCAGCGCTGCCCGTCAGCCTGGCGTCACGACCCAGCCTGGGCTGACGAACACCATGCCCTGCGGCCGGAAGGAGGGCCCGGCGAGCGCAACCCGGGTCAGCACCCCGGTCCAGGGATTCAGCGTGCCCAGGTAGTTCTGCGGGAAGCCAGGCGCCGGGCAGGTCGCCGGGGCGCTGTTCTCGTCGCACGGAGTGACCGCTTCCCAGATCGACCCGACCCGGAACGGGCCGGTCACGACCTCTACCTCGTCCTGGCTGGTGTTGTCGCCGTAGAGCTTGCCGGACCGACTTCGCGCCCAGGCGGTGTCGTCGACCGAGTGGGTGAGCTTGAGCACCCGCAGATGGCTGCCCAGCCGCCCCGGCCGGTCTGCACGAAGATCTGCTCCTCGTCGCCCTGGCTGGTCAGCATGAAATCGCCAGCGAACCTCGGGCCAACCGTCGGCACGATCTCGTTGGAGTCCGGGTCGGTCAGCGCCAGCTGGACCTTCGTGCCGAAGGTCGCGCCGGCGTTGGCAACCCGCGCGGTGGCCTCGTCGTAGAACAGCGCGTGCACGGTCGCGACGCGAGCGTGGCGGTCGAAGGTCACGACGTAGGCCGCCGGGTAGGTCGGCTGGGGCGCGGCTGTGCCGGTGGTGCCGGGCGCGGAAGCGCTGACGAGCACCAGGTGGTGGTAAATGGAGATCGCGTCGGTGCCGCCGAAGTGAGGGAGCGGCTCGTTGTAGCGGTAGTGCACGACCTGGTGGCCGCGCGGCGCGCTCGGCGTGATCGTGTAGATGCTGGAGTGCGCGTCCTCGTTGACGGTCGCGATCAGCGTGCGGGCGGCGGTGTCGGCCGTGACGCCGTCGCACTTGCCCTTGATGTCCCACTGCCTCACCACGTGGCCGCTGGCCGTGTACTCCACAATCGTGCTGTCGGTGTTGCCATCGGGGCTTGCCTGGCCTTGCGGGCCGACCCCGTTCTGGAACCCGCTGAAGAGGTGATGGCCGAGCACCGTGATGTCGTCAGGGTCTGCAAGCGGCTCGGTCTTGGGTTTGCCGGACCCCACCGGGATGAAGGTGTGCCGGAGCTTGGCGCCGTTCAGGATCACACGTACCTTGAAGCGCGCTCCGTGCTGAGCGGCGGCCGGCGCCGCCGACGCGACGGCCGGGACGGCGAATGCCATGCCCGCCGCGGCCAGCACCGCCGCAGCAAGCACCTTCGCTTTACGTCGAGCAGTCATCTGCAATCATCCTTCATCTCAGGATGTAACGGCCGTTAGATTGACCCAGTCGTACTCGCCCTGCCTGACGCCATGGCCACTAGCAAACGACGGTTAGATGAACGAATCAGGCACCCAGGGACGGACACGCTTGAGCGCCCGTACACCATGACCCCGCTCAACCCCAGAAAGGCCCTAAAACCAGAAACATCTCCCCCTCCCCCCCCCCCCCCCTCCCCCCCCCCCCCCCCCCCCCCCCGGGAACCTGGGTTAGCGCAGAATGTGACCCATGGCCGACTGGATCTTTCAGGGGAACGGCAAGCAGCTTGACCTGGATGCCGCGATAGCCGCCTCGCGGGTGCGCTCCTGGCGGACGCCGCGTTACCGGGACCGGACCGCCGCGGGCGATCGCGTCTGGCTGCAGGTGGTGGGACGGAATGAGCCGGGCATTTACTACGTGGCGGCGATCAAAGCTCCCGCTTACGAGGATCCGGAATGGCACGCCGGCCAGCCGGCGTCAGCGCGGTGGCGGACCGATATCCGGTTTGTCTACCGCATCGATCCGCCACTGCTCAGGGTGGAGCTGCTGGCAACCGCCGCGCTCGCCTCGTTCCGGCCGTTCCGCGGGTTCCAGGGCTCGACCGTGCCGGTGCCTGCTGACATCGCAGCGCTGCTGTGGGAACGCGCCGAGCCCCGCCTGGACCGGATCTGACAGCCGCGCCGACGGCAGCGCAGCTAGTGTGTTCCGGCGAATGCTTCCGGAGCCACCCCAGCGAGGAAGTCGCGGACTGTGCGCCGGAACAGTTCGGGCTCGTCGCTGGGCGGCGAGTGGCCCGACTTCTCGAAGATCACCAGCTGTGAGTCCGGGATCAATGAGGCGATGGTCTCCGACATCTCTACCGGGGTCACCCAGTCGTACCGGCCGACGGTGATCAGGGTCGGGCAGCGCACGTCCGGAAGGGCCGGCTTGACGTCGTAGACGGGCCGGTTCTTCTGGAAGCACCAGTTGTGGGTTTCGTGCCGGTAGCTGCCGTTCTCTACCCTTGCGGCGGCCCGTTCCCGGTCGTCCTCGTAGGAGTACAGCGGGGCGATCTCGGCCCAGCAGGCCTTGAGATCGGCGTCGTCGCGGATGTGGCCGGTCCAGTAACGCTCGAAGTTGTCCCAGTTGAGCTCGACGCGCGTCTGCTTGCGGCCGTTCTCGAACACCCGCTCCAGGTTCGAGCTGTCCGGGGAGGTGTCGCGCAGGATCATCGCGCGGGTGTGCTCGGGATAGGCGATGGCGTACTCCATCGCGATGAAGCCGCCGTAGGATCCCCCGGCCACGATGACCTGGTCGGCACCCACCCACTGGCGCACCCCGTCCAGGTCAGCTGCCCACTGCGCGTGGCTGAACGGCGGCTTGCCCTCGCTGACGCCGCAGCCGCGGGCGTCGTAGACGACGATCCGGAACGCGTCCGCCAGCCAGCCGAAACTCGCCTTCGGCTCGGCCAGGGATCCGATGCCGCCGCCACCGTGGTGCACGATGATGACCGGCGCTCCGTCGGGTCCCAGCACCTCTACGTTCAGGCTGTTGTCGTTTATCTCTACGAACACCCGGACTCCTCCTCTGCGACGTTTTCTCCGATCACATTGTGTATGTCCTGGTCGGAGCCGTCACGCGCGGCCCCGGCCGGCCCTCGGCCCGCCGCGTCAGGCTGAATACTTGGCAGGTGTCCTTCTGGGCAGTTCCCGTTCGTCGTCTGGTTGCACAGCGCCAGACCCCGATCATCGGCTACGTCTACGGGAAGCGAGAATGAGATGAAGTACATCGTGATCATCGTCGGCAACACCGATCACAGCAGCGACGGCGTCGCGGCGCCGGATGCCCTGGCGTTCATGCAGCGCGAGATCCCCAAGTGGGTCGAGGAGATGAACGCCCGCGGGGTGCGGCTGTTCGGCCGGGAGCTGGACCTGCCCAACACGGCCGCCACGGTGCGCGTGCGCAACGGCGAGACGCTGGTGACCGACGGCCCGTTCGCGGAGACCAAGGAGTTCATGGCCGGTTTCGACCTGCTCGAATGCTCCAGCCTCGACGAGGCGGTCGAGGTGACGGCCAAGAGCCCGATCACACGGTTCCACCGGATGGAGGTCCGGCCCTTCATGGACGGGCTGCAGGTCGGCGAGAAGGCGTTCGCGTTCGGCCACGGCGACGACGGCGACTCCAGGCCGTACCTGCTGACGATGTGGATGAGCGATACCCCTGCGGCGCCGGTCGACGATCAGGCACTGATGGCCGAGGGCGAGGCCTGGAAGCAGGACGCGGAGGCGCGCGGCCTGCAGATCCTGGGCAACGCGCTGCAGGGCCTGGAGACCGCCAGGACGATCAGCGCCCGCGACGGAGAGACGCTGATCAGCGACGGGCCGTTCACCGAGACCAAGGAGTTCATCGCCGGCATCGACGTCGTCAGCTGCGCGGACCGCCAGCAGGCCATCGACCTCGCGGCCGCGCATCCGA
Organism: uncultured Actinomycetota bacterium; assembly: GCA_963778075.1. Classification (GTDB taxonomy): domain Bacteria; phylum Actinomycetota; class Actinomycetes; order Streptosporangiales; family Streptosporangiaceae; genus JASHPR01. The sequence continues at coordinate 39,158 of CAVZTJ010000009.1, forward strand.
TCGCCCGGTACCACGCGATCGAGGTGCGCCCGTTCTACGTCCCGTGACCGGGCGCCGTCCTGCTCCTTGTCACGACCGCCGTCGTCGCCTTCCAGCAACCCAGGCAACAGCGCCGGGACAATGGCGCCTCACGTTGCCGTGATGGACTGTGTGCGGAAGGGAAGCCTACCGAGGGGCAGGACCGTTGCGGATCGTCCAGTTTTCCGACACCCATATCTCACGTCTCGGCGGGACCCCGAGCGAGAACATGTCGCTCCTGGTCGACTTTCTGAACGAGGAGCTGCGCCCCGATCTGGTGATCCACACCGGTGACGTCGTGATCCTCAACCCCGACTCGCCCGACGACCGGCAGGCGGCGCGGCATCTGCTTGAGCAGATCAACGCGCCGCTGCTGGTGCTGCCCGGCAACCACGACGTGGGCGAGTCCGGCGACGACGTATGGATGGACGTCTCGATCACCAGCGACCGGGTAGCCGGCTTCGCGGGCACGTGGGGCGCAGACCGGTTTCTCCGGCTCGGCGACGCCAGGACCGGCTCGCAGGACTGGGCGTTCGTCGGCATCAACAGCGAGCGGATGTCCTCGGGCCTGCCCGAGGAGAACGAGCAGTGGGACTGGCTGGCGAACGTCGCGGACGAGGTGCGCGGCAAGTCGGTGATGCTGTTCCTGCACAAGCCGCTCTGGCTCCTCGGCGGCTCGCGGGCGGGCATGACGATCCCCGAACCCGACCGCGAGCGGCTGCTGTCGGTGCTGGCCGGCACCAGGCTGCGCGTCGTTGCCAACGGCCACCTGCACCGCTACCGGCATGCGTACGAGGGAGACCTGCTCACCGTCTGGTCGCCGTCGCTGACCTTCGCGATGCCGCCCGATCCGGACTACGGCTTCGGGCCCAGCGTCTCCGGCATCGTCGAGTACCAGATCGACGGCGACGCGATCGAGGCGGAGTTCCGGCCCGTGCCCGGAGTCGAAGGCGTGGCGGACGCGGCCTCGATCCCCGGGTACGACACCGCCATGGCCGAGGTAGAGGCGCTGTCCGCGAGCCGCTGATCACCCGCGCCGCTCCTCCAGACCCACCCTGACCTGTATTTACACAGGTGACCGCTTGATGCAAGGCTGTACGACCACATTGCATGCAAGCAGCGGAGGGGATGCGTGCCATGCCGGCGGATCACGTTCATTTCAACGGGAGCGTCAACCTGGCCGACACCGAGACGGTGATGCGCGAGATCACCTCGCGGGTGCCGTCCGGCCTGCGCCGGCTTCCTGACGGGGAAACCGGGGACCGCAACAACTGGATCTTCTTCCAGCTGCAGAGGTTCCTGCAGCTTCCCTGGCTGGTCCCGGACGGCCCGCTGGATGCCGTCGTACAAGGGGACTATGAAAACATGCCCAAGCTGCGGTTGGCCGAAGGCGTGGATCCCGCCGAAGTGACCTGGCCGAACCTCGGCTACGCCGACGCCTATCTGGAGTCGTATCAGACCTTCGTCGCGCTGCGCGACGAGGGCGTGATCCCGGCCGGTGCCCGGTTCCAGGTCCAGTACCCGACGCCGCTCGCCTCGATCGGCGGCTACATCGTCCCGGAGCAGCAGCTGGAGCTGCTCGGCTCGTACGAGCGGGCGATGTTCGCCGACCTGGGCCGGCTGCTGAGCGAGATCCCGCACGGCGATGTGGCGATGCAGTGGGACGTCGCGGTGGAGTTCGGCGTCCTCGAGTCGGCGTTCGCGCCCGACGGCGCGCAGACCTTCGACGCGGTCATCGCGGCGCTCGTGCGCTGCATCGACCAGGTGACCGCGGACATCCCGGCCGGGATGCACCTGTGCTACGGAGACTACGGCCACCACCATTTCAAGCAGCCGGAGTCGCTGGTCTTGCAGGTCCGGGTGCTGAACGCGGTCGCGGGGGCCGCCAGCCGGCCGGTGAGCTTCATCTCGTTCACGGTGCCGCAGGACGAGCGCGGCGAGAGCTACTTCGCGCCGCTGGCCGAGCTGACCGTGGACCCGGACACCGAGCTCAACTTCGCGCTGGTGCCGTACCATCCGGCCGAGCAGGCACCGGGCACCAGCGCGGAGCAGGCGCGGCTCATCGACGCAGCCCTGGCTGCGAGCCCGGGCGGCCCGCGTGCCTGGGGCGTCTGCACCGAGTGCGGCATGGGACGCGCTGACCGGGACGACATCCCGGCGCTGCTGGACCTGCACGCCCGGCTCATCACGGCCGGGTTATCGGTACCCGCGGCGCTGGTAGACGACGCATGGCGGGAGCGGGCTCCCAAGAAGCTGATCGCCGAACGCGACCGCTAGCGTCAGCGGACGACGCGGAGGGCAACCTTGCGGTTGCCGCCGTTCTGCTTGACCAGCGCGAACCACAGCGGCAGCATGCCGTCGACGGCCGCCGTGGCGTCCGCATCACCGAGGAATGCCGGCTCGAGCCCGACCGCGGTGATGAGTTCCTCGGCGACCGCTCGCGCCTCGGAGTCGGCGGCGAAGAAGAGGTTCGCGCCGGGGAGCGGGTCGGCGAAGTTCTCCCAGCCCAGCGAGTTGAACGCGCGCACGTACCGGGCCGACGGCGCGGCGTCCGCGATCAGCGCGCGGCTGTCGTACTCGGCCCCGCCGCCCATCCGGTTCACCGCGTCGATCACTACCTTGCCGGCGAGCGCAGCGCCGTGATCATTCACGACGTCCGGTACCACCGCACCGGGGACGGCCAGCACAACCACATCGGCGCCTTCCAGCGCGTCGCCGATGCCGCGCACCGGCGCGCCGCCCGGGCCGTCGCCGGAGCCGCCCCGGGCTCCGTAGACCACGTCGTGCCCGGCCGCGCTCCACTTGCTCCCGAGCGTTCCGCCGATATTGCCCCTGCCGATGACGGCTATCTTCATGCCCCCCTGCAACCGGCGTGACGCCCGCCTCATTCCCCCGTGACGCCACCTCATTCCCCCGTGGCGCCCGCCTCACTCCCGCGCGGCGGCGGGCGCGCCGGCCGCCCGACCGGCCCCGAGAGCCCCGTTCCGGCTAGTGATCCCGATAGACGGCCTCGTGCCCCCGCAGCACCCGCAACGACGGGCGGGCGGGGTCGATGTGCCAGCTGACGCACTGCTCGGGATGGATCCGGATGACCTCGTCGCTGAACAGGCCGACCCCGAAAACCCGGCGGCTGCACACCGCTCAGCGCCTCGGCCCTCCCCCGGAGCTCGAGCCCCCGGCCCACGCCCGGCCGGAACGCGCCCGGCCCGTCGGGCACCGTGTCATCGACCACGAACGCCACCCGCGGCCGCGCCGCCACGTTGCGGAACTTCCGGCTCTCGCCCACCTCGGCCCGCCGATGTCGATGGTCCCGTCGGCGTTGAGGCGATAGCTGACGGGCACCACGTCGGGGCCGCCATCCGGGCCGATCGTCGCCAGGCAGCCGCGACGGCAGGAGGCAAGATACTCGCGTTCCGGCGCAGTGAGCACTGTGTCCATAGCGAGGACGATAGGCACGGCCAATGCCGCCGCGTATCGGTCCGCAGACCGGGAACACATCGGTCAAGGGCGGAGATGGCTCGCGCCACAGACCCGGGACGCTCTGTCGGGCGGGAGGTAAACACGCCCCTCTAGCTTCAACGTATAGCGGACCCGGGGGCTTGCGGCAAGGCCCCGGTCGTGCCGCATAATCGCTGGCCGAGGACGGAACCGACGGAACCGGGAGTCGCGTAATGCGGGTGTTGGCCGAGTGATGGACGCCGACGTGATCATCGTGGGGGCGGGCCCGACCGGCCTGATGCTGGCCGGTGAGCTGCGCCTGGCTGGAGTGCGGCCGGTGGTGCTGGAGCGCCGGCCGGAGCCCCGGGAGATCCCGAGGGCCAACGGGTTTGGCGGCCAGATCCTGCAGCTGCTGCGTTACCGGGGCCTGCTGGACCGGCTCGAAGCAGCCAGCCCGAACCCCCACCCGAAGCCCATTTTCCCGTTCGGCGGCGTGCATCTGGACCTCTCCCGCCTGGCCGATCCCCCGCTGCAGGCGATGGCGCTCCCCCAGCCGCAGCTCGAGCGCCTGCTGGGCGAGCGCGCCAGCGAGCTCCACGCCGTCATCCAACGCGGGCATGAGGTGGCCGGGCTGAGCCAGGACGACGTCGCGGCGACCGCGGACGTGCGCGGGCCGGACGGGCCGTACCGGCTGACCGCGCGGTTCCTGGTGGGCTGCGACGGCGGCCGCAGCCCGGTGCGCAACCTGGCGGGCATCCCGTTCCCGGGCACCACGTATCCGGAGGTCAACCGGCTGGGCCAGGTCACGCTGGCCGACTCGGTGACCATGCTCGACAACGGCGGCCTCGACGTCCCCGGGCTGGGCCGGATCCGTGCGGGCTTCACCCGCACCGAGCATGGGGTGTTCTCCTTCGGGCGGATAACTCAGGGCGGGCTGCTCGTCCATGCCACCGAGGAAGAGCCCGGCGAAGTCGACGATGACGCGCCGATGACTCTGGCCGAACTCCAGGACAGCATCCGCCGGGTGCTTGGCGCGGATCTCCCGCTGGCGGGAGCGACCCGGCTGTCGCGCTGGCAGTTTCAGGCCCGGCAGGCCGGACGGTACCGCGACGGGCGAATCCTGCTGGCCGGCGATGCGGCCCACCTGCTCCCGGCTACCGGTGCGGCGCTCAACCTCGGCCTGCTCGACACGGTCAACCTTGCCTGGAAGCTGGGAGCCGCCATCCACGGCTGGGCGCCGGCCGGCCTGCTGGACACGTATCACGGCGAGCGCCACCCGGCCGGCGCACGTGCCCTGCTGCAGACCCAGGCTCAGGTGGCCCTGCGGCGCGGGCTGGACCCAGCCGCCGAAGCGCTTCGGGACGTCTTCACCGAGCTGCTCGCCGACGAGCAGCCTTCGCGCCGAGTCGGGGCCATGATCGCCGGCACCGACATCCGGTACCCGATGCCAGGACCGAGCCAGCACCCTCTGGCCGGCACCTTCGCGCCCGACCTGAGCCTGCGCACCGGCCAGGGCACGACCAGCGTCGCGGAACTCATGCACACCGCGCGGCCCATCCTGCTCGATCTCGCCGACCGCCCGGGCCTCCGCGAGGCAGCCCGGGACTGGCGGCATCGCATCGACATCCGCACCGCCGAGACCGATCAGCGGCCAGCCGACGCCCTGCTGATCCGCCCGGACGCCTACATCGCCTGGGTTGCGGCCACCGGCGAGCCCGCTGGCACCGCCGCGCCCGCACTGCGAGACGCGCTCTGCTGCTGGTTCGGCCCCGCGTGATTCGCGAAGCTACACGCCGGCCGCGCCGTCGATGCGTTCCCGGATCAGGTCCGCGTGGCCGTTGTGGCGGGCGTACTCCTCGATCATGTGGACGTAGATCCAGCGGAGGCTGACGTCCTGCTCCATGAACCGTCCGGTGTCGGCGAGGGTACGGGCGGCGCAGTGCTCGCGGGCGCGGGCGATCTCCGCCCTCCAGGTGGCGAGCGCGTCGCGCAGGGTGGCGCCCTGGGCCAGGTCGAACCCGCCGTCGGGACCACGCGGATCGGCCTGCGGGTCGTAGATCGGCGGGGCGTGTTCTCCGGCCAGCACCCGGCGGAACCAGTTCCGCTCCACCTCGGCCATGTGCTGGACCAGGCCGGTCATCGTGACCGGCGACGGTGGCGCGGACGCGACCGCGGCCTGCTCATCGTCCAGGCCCTCGCACTTCATGGCGAGGGTGGTGCGGTGAAAGTCAAGCCAGCTTTCGAGCGTGGTGCGCTCGTCGGCGTTCAGCGGCGGCATAGGGCGCTCGAGGGTGCTCACCCTTCGATTATCGCCAGCGGCGTCCGGGATGGCGGGCCGGGCCGCCTCCATCTGGACTGCATCGCGAGCACACGCCGGTTGCTTGCCTGGCGGCTACCAATGAATTAGGACCCGCCTGCGAGCGGCGTCCGGTGCCGGGGTGGGCGGCAGAGCCCTCGGGGTGGTCCCGGCTTTTCACCGGCGCGGTCACCGCCTCGCCCTTATCGGCGCGGTCAGCGCCAGGCCGCCCCTGCCACATGTACGCATGCCGGCAGGGACGGCCACCGCGCCAGGAAGGAGCCAGCAGGTGTCTCCGCGCACCCGCATCAAACATCTGCCGGGGATAGGCCTCCAGTACGACTTCACCACGGCCGATGGCGAGCACCTGTCGGTGGTCGCGCACCGAAACGGCTCGCGGAGCCTGGACGGCTACCGCGGCGACAGTTCCGACGAGGCGGCGTTCTCGTTTCACCTGACCGTAGAGGAGGCGGCCGTGCTCGCCGACGCGCTGCTGGCCGGGCATGACGACCCCCGGCTGCTGCGCGCCGCCGAGCTTGGCCTCGTCGCCGAGCGCGTTGCGCTGCCCTCCGTGTCCCGGTGGAACGGCCAGCCGCTCGGCAGCACGCGGCTTCGGACCCGGACCGGGGCGTCGGTCGTCGCGATCCTGCGCGGGTCCAACCCCATCCCCTCCCCAGCGGCGGCTTTCCGGCTGGCCGGCGGTGACACGCTTGTCGTCGTCGGCACCCGCGAGGGCGCCGACGCGGCCGCCGCGCTCCTCACCACGGATTGATCAGGGCTTGGGGACCCAGCGGAAGCGGCGGACCGCGACGATCGCGCCGATGGCGCCCCACGCTGCCACCACTCCCAGCTGCCGCCAGTCGGTGCCGCTGTGCCCGGTGAACAAACCGGTCAGGGCCTCGTTGAAGGGCCGCACCGGGAGCCAGCCGGCGAAGCGGTTCAGCGCCGCGGAGTGGATCGGCGTGTACGTGCCGGAGATGAACAGCAGCGGGAACAGGATGAGCTGGGCGACCGCTGGGGCGGCGTCGGCGTTGGCGATCACCGAGGCGACCGCCACCCCCAGCGCGCAGAAGCAAATGGCGCCGAGCACCAGCATCGCGACGATCTGCGGCCAGTCCGACGGCAGCGGCACCCCGTAGAGCCGGCCGATGCCGACGATCAGTGCGATGTCGATGACGCTGACCAGGATGCAGTGCGCGACCAGGCCGACGAAGTACACCCACGCGGGCAGCGGCGTAGCCCGGATCCGCTTCAGGATCCCGTTCTGCCGCCGCGCCGCGAGCGCGACCGCGAGCTGGCCGTAGCACGAGCCGAACACCGACAGCACGGCGATCGTCGGCACGTAGTACTGCAGCACCGAGAGGCCGTCGAAGTACGAGCTCCGGCCGGTGCCGCTGAACAGGGCGCCGATGACCGTGAGAAACACGACCGGGAAGAGGAAGGTGAAGATCGCGCTCTGCGGGTTCCGCCAGAACGATAGCTGCTCGTAGCCGACCTGGTGCACCAGCAGGCGGGCGGTCCTGCGCCCCCACGGGCGGGGCGCGTCGGTCACTGCGGTCGTCATTTCGTCGTCCTTTCCGGCACGCTCGGCGCCACGGCGTCGCTGGTGAGCCTGAGGTAGATGTCTTCCAGGCTGGGCGGGTTGACGGTGAGGCCGCCCAGTTCCAGGCCTTCGCGCACCGCCCAGCCGGTGAGCAGGTGCAGAGCCTGCGTCGGGCTCGCGGTCTCGATCGCGATCACGCCGTCCGCCGCCGTGGCCGGCACCGGCAGGGCCCCGGTCGAGAAGCCGTCCGGCAGCCGGAAGGTGATCCGTGCCTTGCCCGCATCCCGCCCGCCGAGCTCGGATGGCGCGCCCTCGGCGACGATCACGCCACCGGACAGCACGATCACCCGGTCGGCGAGCGCGTTCGCCTCGTCCATGTCGTGCGTGGTGAGCAGGATCGTGGTGCCCTCCCGGCGCAGCTCGCGCACCAGATCCCACGCGTCCCGGCGAGCCGCCGGGTCGAAGCCGGTCGTGGGCTCGTCCAGGTACAGCAGCCGCGGGTTCCCGACCAGGCCCAGGGCCACGTCGAGGCGGCGTTTCTGCCCGCCGGACAGCTTCCGGGCCTTGCGGCGCTCCAGGCCGGCCAGGCCGACCATGCCGATGACGTCGGAGACGTTCCGGGGCGCCTGGTAGTAGCCCGCCGCGCGGCCGAGGGTTTCCCGGACAGTCAGGTACGGCTCAACACCGACCTCCTGCAGCACGAGCCCCGTGTGTTCCCGCAGCTGGCGGGCTCCCGACCGGTCGCCGGGATCAAGCCCGAGGACCCGGGCCTCTCCCCCGTCGCGGCGCCGGAAGCCCTCCAGGATCTCCAGCGTGGTCGTCTTGCCCGCTCCGTTCGGGCCAAGCAGGGCGACTATCTCGCCCGGCTGGACCGAGAAGCTGACGTCGCGGACGGCGTGGACCGGACCGTAGCTCTTGCGCAGCCCGGCAACGTGGACTGCATCAGGTGTGGTGTGCATGCCCCTAGTCCAGGCCGGCGGCACCGCCCCGCGGCAGAGCCGCCGGTAGGGTTCCGGCGCTACCAACGGATGGCCTGGCCGAAGCGACTGCAACTTTCGTAGGTTCCTGCCCCCGACGAAGGTTTCGCCTGAGCGGGCAGCCACGGCGGCATGTCATACCGTGAGCGGCATGGGAGTTCGGACATGGTCACGGCGGCGCCTGCCCGGGGACGCCTTCATCACTGGGTTCGCCAGGCAGCACCGCGTGGCGAACGACGCCCTGCTCGCCGTGTTCTTCGTCGCCGCCGATACCGCGAACACGCTGGGCGGCGGCTCCTGGTGGCCGGCCCATCCCGGCTCGCTGGCCTGGACCCTGCTGGGAGTTCAGGCGCTGGCCGACGCGTCCTTGTTCTTCCGCCGGCGGGCCCCGTTGGCCGTGATCGGGATCCTGGCCGCGTTCACCGTCGCCCTCTCGCTGCTGATCTCCCCGGCCGGCCTGCTGGTTCCGGCCCAGACCGGCACCGTGTGGGCGCCCTACGGGACCGTTCTGGCCGCTTACGGGCCGTTCTATTACCGCAAGGACCGGCGCGTCGCGTTCGCTGCGGTGGGCACGCTGACCATGATCGTGGCCAGGGTCTGGGACCCATCCGCCATAGTGATCACGATCGCCGTGCTGCGCACCGCTTTCGGCCCCATGCTGGGGCTGTACCTCAGTGCCAGGAGTGAGGCGCTGCGGGCCCTGCGGGACCGCGCCGAGCGGGCGGAACGCGAACGCTACCTGCTCGCCGAGCAGGCCAGGGCGGACGAGCGGGCCAGGATCGCTGGCGAGATGCACGACGTCGTGACGCACCGGGTGAGCCTGATGGTGCTGCAGGCCGGGGCGCTCAGCATCACCGCGGCCGACCAGGCGACCAAGAAGGCAGCCGAGGAGCTTCGGGCGGCCGGCTGCCAGGCGCTCGACGAGCTGCGCGACCTGGTCGGTATCTTGCGGACGGAACCTGAAGGCGCCGATCCGACCCCGTCCGTCTCCGGGCTGGCGGCGCTGATCTCCGAGTCGGCCACCGTGGGCACCCCGGCCGAGCTCGTCGAGGACGGCGACCGGTCCCTGGCATCCCCGGTGGTCGGGCGCACCGCGTACCGGATGGTGCGGGAGGGGCTGACGAACGCCCGCAAGCACGCGCCGGGCTCCCGGGTGCTCGTCCAGGTCAGCTACGGCGAGTCGGAGGTGCGGGTGACGGTCACGAACACCCCGGCCGCCGGCCAGCCGACGGCAGCCTCCGGCCTGGCTGAGCGCGGTTCCGGGCTCGGCCTCGAGAACCTCCGGCAGCGGATCGAGCTCGTGCACGGCACGCTGCTGGCGCGGCCGACCGCTGATGGCGGGTTCCGGCTCGAGGCCGTCCTCCCCGCCTACGTGCACACCACCGAGCACGCGGCCAGCCGTTCATGATCCGGGTGATCGTCGTCGACGACGAGCCCATGGTCTGCGCGCATCTGCGCACGATCCTGGGCTCCGCGCCCGACATCGAGGTCGTGGACGAGGCACACGACGGCGCGGCCGGCGTCGAGGCTGTGGCCCGGAGCCGGCCCGACGTGGTCCTCATGGACCTGCGCATGCCCGGCATGGACGGGCTGACGGCGATCGAGCGGATCGGCAAGCTCGCCGAGCCGCCGACGGTCGTGGTCCTGACGACCTTCGACGCCGACCAGTATGTGCTGCGGGCGCTGCGCGCGGGCGCGGCCGGGTTCCTGGTCAAGTCCACCCCGCCGCAGGACCTGATCGGGCTGGTGCGGGTGGCCGCGGAGGGGCACACGGTCCTGTCCCCGATCGCAGCCCGGCGCCTGATCGCCGCATCAGCGGATAAGGAGCCCGCGCGGGAGAGCGCCCGCAGGCTGGTTGCCGCGCTGACGGAACGCGAAGCCGAGGTGCTGGCCTGCCTCGGCGCCGGCCTGTCGAACGCGCAGATCGCCGGCCGCCTGTACCTGTCCGAGGCCACGGTCAAGGGCTACGTCTCGCGGATGCTCGACAAGCTCGGCTGCGCCAACCGCACCCAGGCCGGGCTGCTCGCGCACGACGCCGGCCTGGGACTCCCGTCCTAGGCACCGGACCACCCCCGCCCCCGGCCGGGCAACCCGGGCCGTCCAGAATCGGCCTATGGTCTCTGAGATCTTCGATGCCGACCAGTGGCGTGCCGTTGACGGGTTCGCCTTCACCGACATCACCTATCACCGGGCTGTCGGCTCGGGCACGGTCCGCGTCGCCTTCAACCGGCCCGAGGTCCGCAACGCGTTCCGGCCGCACACCGTCGACGAGCTGTACCAGGCGCTGGATCACGCCCGGATGTCGAGCGACGTCGGCTGCGTGCTGCTGACCGGCAACGGCCCGTCCCCCCGAGACGGCGGCTGGGCGTTCTGCAGCGGAGGCGATCAGCGCATCCGCGGCCGTGACGGGTACCGGTACGCCGAGGGCGAGACGGCGGCAGGCATCGACCCCGCGCGCAGCGGGCGGCTGCACATCATGGAGGTGCACCGGCTGATCCGGTTCATGCCCAAGGTCGTCATCTGCGTGGTACCCGGCTGGGCGGCAGGCGGCGGGCACAGCCTGCACGTCGTCTGCGACCTCACTCTGGCCAGCCGCGAGCATGCCCGCTTCAAGCAGACGGACGCGGACGTCGGCAGCTTCGACGGGGGCTTCGGCTCGGCGTACCTGGCCAGGCAGGTGGGCCAGAAGTTCGCGCGGGAGATCTTTTTCCTTGGCGACACCTATGACGCCGAGGCGGCGCACCGGATGGGGATGGTCAACGCGGTGGTGCCGCACGCGGAACTGGAGCGCACCGCGCTGGACTGGGCGGAGAAGATCAACGGCAAGAGCCCGACGTCGCAGCGGATGCTGAAGTTCGCGTTCAACCTCATCGACGACGGGCTCGTCGGCCAGCAGGTGTTCTCGACCGAGGCCACCCGGCTCGCGTACATGACCGACGAGGCCGCCGAGGGCCGGGACGCCTTCCTGGAGAAGCGCCCCCCGGACTGGGACCGCTTTCCCTATTACTACTAAGCCCGCACAGCGCGGCTCGCAGCATCACCGCTGAAGGCCGGCCAGCGCCGCCCGCAGCTCGTCCCAGGGGAAGACGGCGGGGTCGCCGGTGGCGCCCGGAATGCGGGCCGGATCAAAGATCACCCGCACTCCCCACTCCCGCAGCAGGCCGACGCTGCGCTGAAAGGCCGGGTGCCGGGCCAGCGCCGCGTTCGGCCATGGCACGGCGATGATCGGCAGGCCCGCGCCCAGGCCCTCGTTCAGCAACCCGAGCGCGAGCGTGTCGCTAATGCCCAGGGCCAGCCTGTTGATCGTGCTGAACGTGGCCGGGGCCACGACGAACGCGTCGGCCGGCGGCAGCACGTCCGGGTCGTCCGGCTGCTTGTACTGCGACCGGACCGGATGACCGGTCAGCGCGGTCAGGCGTTCAGCGTCGAGGAACTTGGTCCCGTCCGGCGTGGCGATCACACAGACGTCCCAGCCGTGCTGCTGGGCGAAGCCGACGAACGCGGCAAGCTGCGCCGCCGGGGGCCCGCCGCACGCCACGACGTAAAGAACTGGCTGGTTGTCCGCCGTCACCAGGGCACCATATGCCGAGCGCCGGCGATGTTGCCGCGCGGGGAGGTGAGACAGAGATTTTCGGGCACTCCCTCAGCGGAAGGCGTCGGCGTGGCGTTCGGCGAGATCTCTTCTACCCGGGGGCTCCGCGTCTGCCCGGGGATCTGGCGTTATGGATCAAACATCCTCCTTGTCCAGCGTATTTAATGATAGATGATATATACGCTAAGACAGCGTTTGCCCGCTAGGCCTCTTGGCCGGTTGCCGTGTTCTCTTCGAGGTAATTCGGTCATGGAGTATTAGGCGTTCTTGATCTGCTGTTCAAGCAGAACTTCTTCCAGGAATTGACGCGCAGAGTGGAACCCAAGCGCATTGGCGTGAGATTCGAGTGTCCCTTCGATAGTCTCCACGGTGTCCTGATACCAGTCCATCAGCTCCGTAAGGGACAGCTCTACGTCTTCGACGCCGAGCGAGCTGATGCCGCGGTTTTCGAGAACGCGCTGTTTAAGCCGCACTCGCTCTAGGACTGACGCGAACTGACCTCGGCGCTTGAGCTCGAGCGCTAGCAGCCCCTTGAGTTCTCCGCCGCCCTCGAGCAGGACCTCATCAAGCGCGATTTCCAGCCGGACAAGCAAGCCCAGCTCCTTATCGGTTATCTCGTGTTTGAGATACCATGCGGCCGCTTGCCCCGCATTAACTAGCCCGCGACGGCGGCGGAACCGATCGAGCACGAGCTGCAACTGTTCGGGATCGGCTTCTTGGTCGTTGTCGCGCTCGCGGGTGAGTAGCAGATACAGCAGTGCGGCGCCGCGCTGGATTTCGCGGCCGTCCTTCTGAATACAGATGTCCCGGTCGAGCTGCGAATATGTTACGGTGCCTTGGCTCAATGTGCTCAGTTTCGCAACCGGCTTGGCGTCGGTGACCAGCCGCTCCCAGTAAATGCTTGGCTCGAAATCGAATGATATCTCGGGCTTGCTTACTTCCTGACCTGATTCGTGCAGCGTCCTTAGGCGTGCAAGGAGTTCTAGGGCGTCGTCGTGCTTAGCATCCGGCCTTTCCGCGGTGACGACCGCCTCAAGGGCGCCGACATCTGTCTCCGGCACGCCACGAGATCTCGCGATCGCAAACACGCGATCCCACAGGCGGTCGGGATAGAACAAATCACGGGCACCGGCGATAATCTGCTCCGCTGCGTAGTCACTTATGAGTTGCCGCTCATTAGCCGACTCCGTCGCGAGCCGAATAGCCGCTAGCGACACTGAACCGGCGCGATAACCGACCTCCGCCGGTCCATGGGTCACTGCGACTTCGTCATCGGCATCCCAGGTGCCTTTCCTAAAACGTTCGAAGATCTCGCCGACGCCCTCCATGCCGAACGTCCACAGTTCGGCCGCCCGCAGCGCACCCATACTCGCGGCGCCGAACACCCGCACACCACGCGAGAGGGCGAACAAGATCTCCTTATGTACTACCGCGGGAACGCTGTCAAACAACCCGTCGATCAGCGCGATCACGGTTGGCTTCTCGTCCATTACCAACCGCGCAATATCACCTCGCCTGGCCGGCGGAAGGAACGTCCCAGGCGGGAACGCCGCCAGGGCTTCTTCATGCGCGAGGCTGGGGCCGACGAAAATGAAGGCTCTCACGTTACCGCTCCGCCATTGCAGCCAGTGATCGCGCGCCTGGCGTATAGCCGTCAGCATGCGGATCGTGCTCAAGGCCCGGTGCGACCACCTTCACGACCGGCACGCCGACCCCGGGCAAGGACAAGTCAACTACGGCAACGCTGTAAACGCCGGCACGGTGTAGACCGTCCAGCAGAGACCCGATGTCTCCTTCGAATGTTTCAGTGCTCAGGTCGATACCCTGAAACGGTCTGTGGCCAGGGCTCAGCGCGACTTCGGCCCCGACCATGGCATCGTCCGGATTACCAATGCTCTCATAGCCATACATATCATCTCGGGAGCCCGCGATCAAAGTAAGGCGCGACTGTACAGCCTCAGTGATCGCTCGGAGAAGAGCAACGCGAGCGTCGAGGTGCGCACCTTGCCCAGAAAAGGGTCCGCGCAGCCTCCACCGGGGCTGTCCCGGCCGATCCACTATCTGACAGTAGAAAGTCGGGATGCCGATATCGGAAATCGCATCCCAGACTGCCACAAGAATCCGTTGTTCTGCTAGATGCGATAGCAGCGCTTGCAGCGATTCATCCTGTACTGTCTTCAGATCGATACGCCGCTCATCCCACCGCATCCCGCCGCGCGCGAGCCACACGGCGCACGAGTCGCGCTCGATCAGCTCGGACAGAGCGTGAGTAACAGCTTCCATGGGATGGTTGCCGGAGGCTAGCCCATTGGAACTTGCCAGGAAAGTACCGCCTGCTCGCTCCGGTTGGACAAAGTTGACCGATACGCATTCGAATGGCACCCAGATCGGCTCGGATGCGAGAAGGTCAAACCCTTCCGCCCACAACAGCGGTGTACTAGATTGGGGTTTCGCTCTCCGGAGGAGCGGAAGCATGGTGATGTCCGTCGTCTTCGCGCACCGCCGCAGCGATGCATACGAGTCATATCGCAATGGAACCTGCACCCGTTCTCCGTGCCAGGTTTCAATCGCTTCCATAAGAGCCGAAGCCTTTGCAGAGTCGCGATCGATACCCTTGCCCTGAGTTACCGCAAGGCAGCGCGAATTCGGGCGCACTGCCATATAGACTGGCAGTCCGATGCAATCCAGGCCAGTAACGTCGGCCAGCCGGGTGATTCCAAACTCATCGATGCGCGGCTCATACTCAGCCAGCGTCTCATGAGGCGGGCGTGTCCGGTGCGTTCCGCTTCGGTAGCCCTTGAGAGCCGGGCCAGAACAGTCAAACATTGCATCCAGCCCTTCCGAATGAGCGCATTTTCATCCCGCAGCCGCGCTGTGGGCGGCTGCGGGATGAAAATGCGGATCCGACAAGAGATAGGCAATTAGCAGGCAGTGCCTGCCTCGCCGCCTATTTCAGTGGGCACCCGTATCATCGACTCAGGCAGGGAGGCATACATCCATGGAGTGGTGAAGGGTACGAGGGGAACGTCCCTCTCGTCAAAGCTGCGACGGTCGAGCTGTTTGGCTGTTACCAAAGACACGGCTACTGACACCTCCTAGTTCGGTGAACTTCTGGTTTCCTGCGTTGGCGCGGGTTAGTTGCCGTTGGCGAAGCTGGTGCGTGTCGTCTCGAGCCGGTCGAGCTTGCGGATGCTGATCGGCTGGGCGGCCGTGTCCTTGCCGGGGACTGCGGATTGGTCATCTGCCGTCTTGGCGATGTGGTCCATGTGCTCTCACCTCCCTTCTGTGCGCAGGTACTTCCTGGCCATGGAGCGCACCTGGTGCTCGTGGCGGTGCCGCCAGCGGCTGATCCAAAGGATCTGGAAGCCGAGCAGGATGGCCAGGGCCAGGCTCGCGTCGACGGTCGCGGCAGGCGTGCTGCCGATTTCGGACACCGTGCGGACGGCCAGGGTGATCAGAGCGGGCAACGACACCACGAATTCGGCGCCCAGGCAAACGGCGGTCCCGGTGAGCAGGAGGGCGCTGTAGAGACGGACCGCGCGGCGCCGCGGCGCCGGATACTCCCGGCTCGGGTCCGCGCTCGGGCCGGTCGCATGCCTGATCCGCCACGTCGTCAGGCCGCCGAGATAGCGAACATATGCCGAGCCGTCGGCGTACAGGTTGGCGCACCCGGTCAGGTCCTGGAGCACGAAGTACATATCGGTGCGCATGAAGATCATGAACTGAGCGAGCAGCCCGAGCAGCACCTCGGCAGCCGCCACCGCCAGCAGGTGACGGGCCAGGCCATGCGGACCGGCCAGCTGGAGAACGAGCAGGCAGCTCCCGACACAGCAGACATCGATGCCCATCCCGGCCAGGTACACGGTCATCCGCGTTCGCCGTGGCGCGGCCCAGACACCGCTCACATCGGTCTGGGCGGTAAGGAATTGCAGCCGGGTGCCGAGGGTGATCCGGGCAGGCACGCCGGCCCCACGTGCCGTGGCCAGGTGGGCGAACTCATGAACCAAGATGATCGTCCACGCGATCGCGGCGTTGACGGCCAGCACCAGGCCGGCCCGCCTGCTCCAGACGAGCACACGGTAACTCGGAAGCAATGCCGGGTGCAGCACCAGCACGACCGCGGCGGCCACCGCGAAGCCTGCTACCACGGCCGGCGCGAGCGGGTGCGTCAGCCAGCGCACATGCCCCGGCCGCAGCCAGGGCAGGCTGGGCCGCACAGCAGCGTTGTCCGCACGGACCCGGTCATCGACCGCGGCGACGAAACCAAGCTCATCCAGCGCTGCCACGAAGTCAGCGACCGCGAACCTGGTCCCCGTCTCAGCCCGGATCCTGCCCGCGACGTCGTCGATTGCGTGCCCCTCGCCAAGCAGCGTGATGACACGGTGCGCCACGTCGGGCACGGTGATGAAATCACCAGTCTCGATCCGTCCGATCACCCAGCCGTCCCCGCCCCGGCGCTGGCACAAGCCACGCAGCCGCACCCTCGACCCGCTCGCCACCTGGCCAGTTGCCGCAGCCTCCGCCGCCATGTGCCCGCCGCCCCCGTTACCGCTCCGCCCCGCAGGCTTCGCACTCGGGGTGCGGCGGGTCATCGATCACCAGCGGCGCATCGAGCGCGGCAAGATTAACCGTGTGGATCCGGCCCGGTACAACCGCCGGTATGCCAGTGAGCAGCGAGATGACCAGATGGGCAGCGAGGTAACCAGACATGCCCGCGGGCACCGCACCGACCGCGCTGAAGACCGCGTCACGGCGACGGGGCGAATCGCTCAGATGGGCGCCATCCTTGGCGTGACTGTCGCGGAGTGAGAGCCTGGTGCACTCCCAGCATGGTCCTTGCCCGGGAACGAAGGCACTGCTCTGGATGAGCGGGCCGTGATATCCCGCGTCGACCCATGGACGCTTCGCGGCCAGGCACGCCCGGTTGCACCAGATCCGTAGTTCCGGTGGCCGGTCGGCTCCGAGCAGGAGCACGTCACAGTCCCTCGCCAGCCCGAGCACGTCCTCGATCCCGGTCGCCTCCATGCGCTGCCCGGTGATCTCGACGTCGGTGTTCAGGCGCTGGAGCCGGGTAACCGCAGAATCGGCCTTCGGCTTCCCGATATCGTCTTCGGTGTAGAGGACCTGCCGGCTGAGATTGGACAGCTCAACCTCATCAGGATCGACGCAGTGCAGGTACCCCACACCGCTCGCGGCCAGCGCCAGCGCCGCGACACCGCCGGTCCCGCCCATCCCCAGGATCGTGACCCGCGCATCCCGCAGCCGGGCCTGCGGCTCCCACGAACTTGCCCGCGGCGTGAGATCCAGCCATCGGAAGTAGCCAACTGCCCGCTCGTATCGGCGCATGTCGCGCTCGGTGAGCCCGTCCGGCACCGGTCCCGCGGCGTCCTCAATGTAGCCGGTGCGGAACAGCTGCCCGGCACCGCGCCGCAGGACATCGACGGCCTGCGCCGGATGTTCTGCGTGCACGTGCCCGAGGATTTCCGGCAGCCCCCGGCTGCCGTCCATGGCCGCTAGCATCTCCCACACCCAGCCATCCGGGTCGCAGATCTCCGCGGCAAGCCCGTACGACACCCCGCCGATGCGGATACTGCTTCCAGCAACGCGGTAAGGCGCGTGCTCCGGCTTCACTCGCGGCCTGAGCATAGGTATCAGAACATCGCGGTCCACCAGAATGCCCTCCCGGACTTATCCACGCCGCGCGATTGCGCAACGCAGCGATGAAGAGAGATGGGCCCGGGTGGCCCACGACGGTCACTCGCCGTGGTCCTCCCGTCGCTGTCCTCACGGTGCCGATCACGCCAGCCGCTAGCAGATCCCAGCGTGCGCCGTCAGCATGAAATGGATCTCTAGGAAACCTTGAATGCCACGTGAGCCGGCATCATTAACCAGCCGATGATCGGTGGTGCACAGTAGGGCCATGCCTGCGTACAAGCCGATGTCATTCCACCTTCAGACCGAGCGGCTGAGGCTGCAGCCATGGGCCGAGTCGGACGCCAATGAGCTCTGCGTCCTTCACTCCGAGCGCGGTACCGGGACACCGACGGCTGAGCACACCCGGGCACTTATCGCAAAGCAGCTCGCGGCAACGGCGACGACGGGGATCGCCTTGCTGCCCATCCGGCGCCGTGACGAAGGCGACTTCATCGGTTATTGCGGGCTGATCGTCGGCCGCTCTACCGTCGAGGAGCCGGAGATCGCGTATGAGCTGCTGCAGCGTGCGCATGGGCGTGGCTACGCCACTGAGGCAGCTGGCGCGGTGCTCCATGCCGCGATAGCGACGGGGAGAAAGCGGCTCTGGGCGACTGTCGGTACATGGAACACACCATCGTTGCGTGTCCTTGAGAAGCTCGGTTTCGAACGGGATCACGTTTCCGCAGACGACGGCGGCGAACTGGTATGGCTCACGCGCTCGCTGCCGTGACGCGAGTTGCGCCCCACGACTCTGCAGCTCACTGGGCGGGTTCTTGCTGGCGGTAATAGCGTGCGATGGCCCCGAACGCTTCCTTGGGTTCCCAGCCGATCCCGGGGTGGGCTGCGCCGCGCCGGCCGCGAGGGAGGGTGCGGACGATGCTCAGAGCAGTGGCGTCCAGGTCGTGGCGAGGGTCCTCGCTGTAGGGGGCGAGCGGGAAGCTGAAGCTCATGACGAACACACCGTCGACGCCGGCGTGGTCGAGCATCACTGTCTGCCGCAAATCCGGCGAGCGGCTGCGCCGGGCGTGGTTGCGGCCAGGGACGATGCCGCGCATAAGCATGGTGAGCTCGTTGCCGACGCAGAAGGTCAGCCGGTCCGGCCAGCGCCGGAACAGCGGTTCGGCTGCGGCGGCGGCGTCGGCGATGTAGCGCAGCGTCTGCCCCGGTGTGGCGTTCCACAGCTCCGGGCCCACCCACACGTCGAGCCCGATGGACGCGACGTAGCTCGCGGCGTCCAGCAGGCGGCCGGGATCGCGGCCGCCCAGACGGACGGCGTTGGCGTGCAGGTCGGCCTGGATGATGTCCAGCTCCCGGCGCACCAGCGCGGGCGAGTAGTCAGGCCGCCAGCTGGGAGAATGCGCGCCCATGGAGCGCCCAACGTCGTAGACCACCCCGCGCTGGCGCAACACATCTTCCAGGCTAGCCCGCAATTCGCCCACCCAGCAAAGGGCGCTGCCGCCACTTGGGCCCGGCGGGGCGAAATAGCGGGCTGAATCGAAGCTCGCCTTGTAATCTTCACTTGCGAACCTGGCCTTCCGCCGCCCACAGCGACTCTTCTGCGAGCGCACGGCTAACCTGGAAAACGCAAATACCGCGGACTAGCCGAAAGGTCGGCCCGCGCTTCTCGACTATTAAGTTGACAGGGTTATCAGACTCTCTTTCCCTCATTTCCACACATCGTAGAACACGGCCGGGCGTCATTTGATATTAGCGCTTCTAAAACCGGTGATGGTTTTCCAGTCACGCCTCTAAGGTGGACAGTAGCTGCCCCTTAGGTTGGCTTGGCAGCGGGCGATGAGACGCCCGACCATCGCCCGCTGCCTAGCCGTCTCGCAAGCGCCGCTCACTCCAGGTCGCTGCGAGAAACCACAGGTCACCACCATGATCATGGACCCGGCTCGCTCGAATCAGGTGGCGAGGGATGCCCGCTTTATTGAGCTAATAAATCCACGGGACGTTAGTGACGTGTAGCGCGTCAACATGCGCGACGGGGGCGCCGATGCCATGAGCGGAAGCTGCTACCGTTGCAGCGCCCACACCTGCCAATACGAGCGCTGGGACGATTTTGCGCCGAGCCGTTCCGGAGACGGGCTCGCGGCGGTGCCGTCCTACCGGCTTTCCAGTCCCCGCGGTCCGAAGCCGTAACGATCCGTGACTACTCATCGAGAAGTCCTTCCATTGAGATCGTAAATGCCAGGTCCTCTCAGATAGATAAACTACACCACTATCCCGTGCGGAGCATGGCATTCGGCGTGATCAGGACCTTTTTTTCTGCAATTCGAGGCCAGCACGGGGCCTAATGCACTTGCACGCACGGACCGTAACCATTGGCCACCGTGAGTTGGATCGTCTTCGCAAATTCACATCGATCAGTGGGCGGCCGAAGACCCGGATTCCGTACAGAGAGTGACACGCGCTGAACGAGTCAGCTCCGCGCAGAAGGTGGCGCCCGCGCCAGACGAATCAGCTCCGCATAGAAGGTGGCGCGCGCGCCGAATGAATCAGCTAATCTCGGCGTGGCCGCCCGGCCTCTTTTCATTACCAGAAGCCTCGGCCGTTCCTTTTGTCACAGACACCCCGCCGGCCCAGGTCATCACATCAGCCACTCTTGCCGCAGGGTACGAGCAGCGGCAGCGGGCCTGGCGACCCGCCCGTCAAGCCGGCCGCGTGAGGCCGGCCAGCGGACCGCCGTCAAGCCTGCCGGCGGCCCGCCGTGCAATTGAAATGAAAGTTGCATCACAAAGGCACATTAATATTGCCTTACCAAATGCTCGCGCCTTCAGCATTTTCCGCAGGGTTTATGTGAAAGCTGCTTTATAACTGGGTATCAGCAAGGCAGAATGGCTCTACAACCTTTTCGGGGCACAAGCGCCGCAGGCGGTGAACGATGCAGGGCGATCATGGAATTCCGGGTCCTGGGTCCGACTGAGCTGTGGTCGGCCGGGCAGCCATATGAGCTGGGGTCGGCCAAGGCGCGCAGCGTCTTGGCGATCCTTCTGCTAACGCCGCGCACGATCGTCCCGGCCGGCGCGCTCATCGACCGCTTGTGGGACACCGATCCGCCGGCCAAGGCCCGCGAGACTCTCTCCGTCTACGTGGCCCGGCTCCGGGCCTCGCTCCGGCAGGCCGTCGGGGACAGCGTCCGGCTAGCGGGGCGCGCCAACGGCTACGTGCTCGACGTCGATCCGGAAGCGGTTGACCTGCATCAATTCCGCCGGCTGCGCCGGCAGGCGAGTGCCCTGGCCGAGAGCGGGGATTACGATCACGCGGCGCGCCTGCTCCGCGAGGCGGACGCGCTCTGGCATGGCCAGGCGCTCGCCGGGATCCGTGGCGACTGGGTGGCGCGGATGCGGGACGGCCTGGAAGAAGAACGCCGGGCGGTCATCCTCGAGCGCGTCGAGTGTGAGCTTGAACTTGGCCGCCACTCCGACCTGATCGGCGAGCTGCGCGGCCTGCTGGCGCAGTACCCGCTGGATGAGACCTTCATCGCCCACCAGATGACGGCCCTGTACCGGAGCGGCAGGCAAGGCGACGCGCTCGCCCTCTACCGGGAAACCCGCAGCCTCCTGACCGAGGAGCAGGGAACCGAACCGGGCCCGGCGCTGGCCGACCTCCACCAGCGGATTCTGCGCGGTGACCCCGAGCTTTCCGTCACCAGCCGGCGACCTGGCGTGGTGCCAGAACCGGACACGCTTCCGCCCGACACGATGGAGTTCGTGGGACGCGGCCAGGAACTGGCGCTGCTGACCGGCCAGCACGGCGGCACTCCCCAGGTCAGGGTCATCGAGGGCATGCCCGGCGTCGGCAAGACCGCGCTCGCCGTGCACGCCGCTCGCGCCGTCGCCCCGCAGTACCCGGACGGGATGTTCTACCTCAACCTGCACACGCACGACCCCGGAGGCCCGTCGCTCGACTCGGCCGAGGCGCTGCACCGGCTGCTCCAGATGCTGAACGTGCCTGCAGCGCAGATTCCTGATGCCATGGGCAAGCGCGCCGCGCTGTGGCGCGCCGAGCTGAGCCGGCGCCGGGCCGTGGTGATCCTCGACGACGCCGCTACCAGTGACCAGATCCGGCCGATCCTGCCCGAAGCGGGGGGATGCCTGATCCTGATCACCGCCCGGCGCGGGCTCCCCGGCCTCGACGGTGCCCACGTGGTCAACCTCGACGCACTGCCCACGGACGACGCGGTCACGCTGTTCGCCCAGGTCGCCAGCCCGAGCATCGTCCGTAACCACGACGAGGCCGCCACGGCCGTCGAGCTCCTCGGCCGCCTCCCGCTCGCGATCCAGCTCACCGCAGCCGGACTGGCCCGGGGGTACCCGTTCCGGCTCTCGGATTTGGCCGGCGAACTGTCCCAGTCCGGTCCCGGCCTGGACGACGCAAACCCGGAGGTGATGTCGGCCTTCGACCTGTCGTACCGTGCGCTGGACCCCGACCACCAGCGGTTCTTCCGGCTGCTGGGCCTGAACCCGTGCTCCCTGGTCAGCCTGCACGCCGCGGCCGCCCTGGGCGGCTGCAGCCTCGGCGAGGCGGAGAAGGCCTGCATCGCCCTGCTTGATCATCACCTGCTGGCACAGGACCGGGCCGGGCAGTTCCGCTTCCACGACCTGATCCGCGGATTTGCGGCTGCCCGCGCGGCGCACGATGATCCTTCTGCCGAGCGGCGAAAGGCCGTCGCCAGGCTGCTGGACTACTATCTGTACTCGGCCGACAAGGCTGACCAGGTCCTTCATTCCTTCCGGCACCGGATGCCGGTCTCGGTCACCCATCCTCCGGTCGACAGCCCGGCGCTCGGCACGCCGGAGGCCGCCGCCGCCTGGCTGGAGTTGGAATGGCGCAACATCCTGCAGGCAGCGCGGCACGCGGCCGAGCACGAGTGGCAGCGGCAGTGCGCCGATCTCACTCACGTCCTCGCGGGCTTCGTGGAGATCAGGGCGTACTTGCACGAGGCGATCGAGGCTCACACGCTCGCCCTGCAGGCCTGTCGCGACATCGCCGACCCGGCCCGGATCGCGCGGGCATCGCTCGAGCTCAGCGTCGTGAAGCAGCAGATCGGCCAGCACGCGGCCGCGCTCGGGCTGGCCGATGATGCCGTGAGGATCTACCGGACGCTGGGCGACGGCCGCGGCGAGGCCGAAGCCCTGGACCAGATGGGCCTGGCGCACCAGCGGGCGGCCCGTTCCCGCGAGGCCTTCGCCTATTTCCAGGAAGCGCAGACCCTGTATGACGAGGCCGGGGACCCGCGCGGCGTGGCCGAGGCACTGGGCCATTCTGGGATCGCCTGCTGGCACCTCGGGCGCTATCCGGACGCAATGAGGTATCTGCTTGACGCGCTTACCCTGTACCGGGAGGTCGGTGACCGGCGCGGTGAGGCAAAGAGCCTCAACAACCTCGGGAAGATACACCTGTACGCTGGCGAGCATCGGGATGCGCTCGATAACTACCAGAAGTCCCTGGAAATATTCAACGAGATAGGCGCGGCCCAGAGTCAGGCGATCCTTTATCAGAGCATTGGCTGCGTTCACCATTATAAAGGCGATCGCGAAGAGGCTCTTGCCGCTTACCGCAGGGCGCTGTCCATATACCGCAGCATTGGGGATCTTCCCTATGAAGCCGACGTGCTCATTGACATCGGCGGCATTTTCCAGGGCGCAGGGTGCTATTACGAGGCGCTGGTTCACTACGAGCGGGCCGGTCTGGTCGCCGCGGAGATCGGGAACCTGTCCCAGCAGGTGATGGCGCTGCGCGGGATAGCCGACGTGCACCGCGGGTCTGGCCGGTACGACGAGGCGCTGCAGCATTACAGCACCGCTCTGCGGCTGGCGCGCGAGATCGGCGACCCATACGAAGAGGCCAAGCTCCTCGAGGGAATAGCGGAAACGACGCTCAGCACGCAAGGACCGCACGCCGCCCGGATCGTTTTCCGGCAGGCACTTGACATCTTCGAACGGCTCGGCGTGCCGGAAGCCGAAGCCGCCCGGATACGCCTGGACGCCACCGACCCGGCGTTCGGGCGCCGCACGTCGTAGCGCTCGCGGACGGGTATCCGGACCCGGAGACCCGCCGCCTTGTCCCATTGACCTGGGCTGCAATGCGGGCGTCAAGGAATCTGCAATATAGGCGTCCGGGTTTTCGGCGCACCATGGTTCCGTGGTTTCTGCCAGGAAACCGGTCCAGCGAGCACCGGAGGGCGCCATGTCATGCGGGACCAGAAAGCGCGAAGTGCTCTGCTTCCTGGCGAGGTCCCGGTGGCGCTGAACCAGCACGGTGCCCCGCCGTGGCCCCTGGCGGGCGGCGGCGAGTCCACCGTCGACGACCTGCACGCGAGTGCCCGGCAGTTCATCACGCTGTTCCACGCCGAGAATCGCGCGGGCCCGCCCTTCCAGCGGCTCTGGCGGGTCCACCGCGAGATCGAGGAGACCGGGACCTACTGGCACACCCCGGAGGAGCTGGCCTTCGGTGCCCGTGCCGCATGGCGGAACAGCACCCGGTGCATCGGCCGCCCGTACTGGCACAGCCTGGAGGTGCGCGATCGCCGCGAGGTCGCCTCGGCGCCGGCCATCGCGGCCGAGTGCACCGCGCACCTGCGTGAGGCGACGAACAGCGGCCAGATCCGCCCGATGATCACCGTGTTCGCGCCGGACCGGCCGTACCTGCCCGGCCCGCGCATCATCAACTCCCAGCTGGTGCGGTACGCCGGCCATGAGACCGCGGACGGCGCGGTCGTCGGGGATCCGGCGAACGTGGAGGTCACCCGCCTTGCCCGTCATCTCGGCTGGTCCGGTGGCCTGCCGGCGAGCCGCTTCGACGTTCTCCCTCTGATCGTGGAGGAAGGCGGCGGCCTCGCCACGCTGCACGAGCTGCCCGCCGACGCGGTGCTCGAGGTGATGATCAGGCATCCGGATCTCGCCTGGTTCGCCGACCTCGGCCTGCGCTGGTACGCCGTGCCGATGATCAGCGACATGTACCTGGACATCGGCGGCGTGCGGTACCCGGCCGCGCCGTTCAACGGCTGGCACGTGTGCGCCGAGATCGGTTCCCGGGACCTCGGCGACGCCAGCCGCTACGACCAGCTTCGCCAGATCGCCCAGCAGCTGGGCCTGGCCATGGATCCGGGCCGGAGGCGGTGGAAGGACAGGGCGATGACCGAGCTCAACCTGGCGGTCCTGCACTCGTTCGCCGCGTCCGGGGTGACGATCTCTGATAATCACCCCGAGCTGGCGCGCCTTCTGCAGCACATGCGCCGCGAAGAGCGGCACGACCGGGCGTGCCCCGCGGACCAGACGCCGAACCTCTACCGCCATCCGGCACCCGTCCAGCTCATCGGTTTATCCAGCCGGGACGCGAGCGGCCCGGTGCCTCCCGGGCACCACAATCCGCCGCCATCAGTTGCCGATGCTCCGCTGATCGGCGTGCCCGAGGGCCGGTTCATGGAATGAGCCCGGCTCCCGCGTCTGGAGCCGGCCCGCCTCCGTGCGCTCCCACTCCTCGATGCCGCGCAGCACGCTGTCGGTGTAAGCGGACAGGTTCGCCCGGTAGACGCTGCTGTAGGTGCGCAGATACGCCAGCTCGGCCTGCAGCGCGCGCTGTTCGGTGTCGGTCTGCGGCGGCGCCTCATTCAGAGCGGAAGCCGCCGCCTCGCGGGCCTTGGTGTGGGCCTTCTCCAGGATCATGTCCGAGTGCTGCTGCGCCTCGCGCATGATGTCGTCGCGGCGCCGCATCGCCTCGTCGGTCACCGGACTGCTGTCGGCCGGGGAGTCGGCCAGGTATCGGTCGGCGCTTACCTGCGCGGTCGACAGGATCTGCACCGCGTGCGCGTGCGGGTCGACCTCACCGAACAGCACCGCCTGCGGGCCGCTGTTGAGCTCCCCGGCCAGAATGCGCTGGCGCAGCCGCTGCACGTCCTGCCACAGCGAGGCACGCTCGTTGACCAGCTGCACGAACTCCGCGTGAACCTTGCGCAGGAACCGGTTGACCGCCGCCTCCTCGTAGCCGTGCCGTCCCAGCCCCGACTGCGGGAACGTCACGCTCTGCAGCTCATCCGGGCTCAGCCTGCGCTGCTCGTCGAACCATGCCGTTGTCAAAGGGTCACTCCACCCGAAGTCCTCGATGTATACGTCGTCCGTGTGCGTGTTCTGCGCCATGCATGCCGAAGTCAGGCGGCGGCCGGGGAGCCGACCGGCCGTGCCGTGCCGCTGACGGCAATTGCAGGAAAATACTCATGCAACTTGCATGGCAAGACATCGGTCAGCTGACCGATATTTAAAGAAGAGTCGGCAGTTGCGCCCTGGGGCGGGATGATCCGGCTGCCCCGTGGCCAGCGCCGCCACAGCCGGGCGGCCGGGGGCGGCCGGGCGCGGCCGGGTCAGCTAGCGGCGAGGCTGGCGTGGTGGCCGAGGTCCGTCGCCTGCGGCACGGCCGCTGCCGTGGTCAGCGCGTCGCGGATGGCCGTGCCCACGGCCCTGGCCACCGGCGGCGGGAAGGCGTTGCCGACCTGCCGGTAGGCGGCCGTCTTGCGGCCCGAGAACGTCCACGCGTCCGGGAAGCCCTGGATCCGGGCGACCATCCGGGTGGTCAGCTTGGGCAGCGCGTCCGCGGGGATCTCGGGCCCGGGCGGCTCGTTGGCGACGCCGAGGCCGTCGACCCCGAGCAGCTTCCACGCCTCGCGCGCCCGGGTCGGGCCCAGGTCCGGGCCGCCGTGCTTCTTGCTGCCGCCGACGATCGTCGGTGCGATGCCCCGGGCCCGGTCCCGCCAGCCGTCCGCTCCCAGCCAGCCGCGCGCGCTCATCAGGTCGTGCAGCGTCTCGCCGACGGTCGGCGGCGTCGTCGCCGACGGCTGCGGCCACCGGAACCGGCCGGCCCAGGGATCCAGCATGGCCACGAGCACGAACCGGGGCCGAAGCTGCGGAACCTCGTGCTCGCTGGCCTGCACAACGTCCCACCAGGTCCGGTAGCCGAGCGCGTGCAGGCGCTCGAGCACCTGGGCCCGGTAGCCGTCGAAGCGGTGGGTTGCCAGGCCCTTGACGTTCTCCAGCAGTACCGCGCGAGGGCCGGTTTCCCCGATCAGCCGGAGCGCCTGGGGGAACAGGTCCCGGTCGTCCTCCTGGCCGAGCCGCTTCCCGGCGATGGAGAACGGCGGGCAGGGCACGCCGCCGGAGAGCAGGTCGATGCCGGTGAAGGCGCGCCCGTCCAGGTTGTGGACGTCATCCTCGATGATCTTCCACTCCGAGCCGCGGTTGATCCGGAGCGTCTCACAGGCGTCGTGGTCGAGCTCGACCGCCGCCTCGTGGCCGAACCCGGCCTGCTCCAGGCCCAGGGACTGACCACCGGCACCAGCGCAGATCTCCAGGCAGGTCAGCTCGCCCACGGTTCCTCCACTCGCATCTGTTCGATTGTGCCCGCGGGCACCGACAAACCGCGTGTCCCACGCCGCATCCCGGTCACCATGACGCCAGGGTCCCGGCCAGGAACTCGTAGCTGAGCAGGCGCCGCTGGCCCACGACCTCCCGCCAGGCCTCCTGCTGCTCGGCGTTGGCGTTCTCGGTTACGCTCGCGTTGACCGCGTCGAAGGCGACGTGATACACCGCGTCCACCTCGCCGGTGCCCCGCGCAATCGAGGCCAGCCGGCTCGGCAGCGGCTCGGCGGTCACGGTCACCAGGTGCGGCTGCCGGCCGCGGCGGTGGCGGATCATCTGCAGGCACTCGTGCCGGATGTTCTGCACCCGGTCGGACCGGATCGTCCACTTGCACGAGATCGCCGCGTGCAGCGGCGGCAGGCCCGACGCCGTCTTCACCTCCCCGAGCGCGACGGTCACGTCCGGCTTGATCAGGTAGTCCATGCCCACGGTGATGCGCAGCTCCGGGTTGGCACGCACCAGCTCGGCGACTTTGCTGAGGTGGGCGTACTGGTCGAACTGGGTGATGATCGCCCCGCGGGCGACCAGCCAGGCCCGGTCCGCATGCGCGCCGGGAAGGTGATCGGCCAGGTGGTCGCGGACCGCGAGCTCCAGCGGCCCGCCCGGGTCCTTCGGAACGGCGGAGGCCACTCCCCTGGCGACGCCGAGGAAGTCGAGCATCCCGGCGCCGATCCGCATGGACTCGGCGTTGTCGACGTCCGTGAAGTTCGGCACCAGGGGCCAGCCCAGCTTGTTCTTGCTGCTCGGCTTCCAGCCCAGCAGCGATCGGGCGAACGGAGCGGTCACTGGCTCCTCCCCTGGCGGCTGGACGACGGACCGACAGCGATTCTGGCACTCTTCGGCCAGGTGAAAGGATGGAACCGTGGGCCGAACCAGCACAGAGGGGCATTGACTTGACCGAAATCGATCTGCGTTCCGACACCGTGACCCTCCCCACCGAGGCCATGCTGCGGGCCATGGCCAGCGCGCCGCTCGGCGACGACGTGTTCGGGGACGATCCCACTGTGCGGCTGCTGGAGGAGACCGCCGCCGAGCGGCTGGGCAAGGAAGCCGCGCTGTTCGTGGCCAGCGGGACCATGGGCAACCTGCTCGGCGTCCTGGTCAGCGCCCGGTCCGGTCAGGAGATCATCGCCGAAGCCTTCTCGCACTTGTTCCTGAACGAGGCGGCGGGGGCGGCGGTGGTCGGCGGAATCCAGGTACGGCAGGTGCCGACCGAGCGCGGCGTGCTGGCACCGGAGCAGATCCTGGCCGTGCTGCGGCCCAGCAATGACGTTCATCAGCCGCTGTCGGCATGCGTTGTGATCGAGAACACGCACAACCGCCACGGCGGGCTCGCCTGGCCCCTGACGGACCTGCGGCGGGCCGGCGAGACCGCGCACGCCCACGGCGTGGCCGTGCACATGGACGGCGCCCGGATCTTCAACGCGGCCATCGCCACCGGAGCGACCGCCCGGGACGTCGCCGAGGTCGCGGACACGATCACGTTCTGCCTGTCCAAGGGGCTGAGCTGCCCGGTCGGCAGCCTGCTGTGCGGGCCGGCCGGCAAGATCGCCGAGGCGCGGAAGTGGCGCAAGATGCTCGGCGGCGGCTGGCGCCAGGCCGGGGTGCTGGCCGCGGCGGGTCTGGTAGCCCTGGACACGATGGTCGACCGCCTCGCCGAAGACCACGAGAACGCCCGCACGCTCGCCGAGGGGCTGGCCGAACTGGACGGGGTCGAGTGCGACCTGACCAGGGTCCAGACGAACATCGTCTTCTTCCGGATCACGGGAACGAGCTCGGCCGACTTCCTGGCGGCATGCGCCAAGCTCGGCCTGCGCGGCGGCGCGAGCGGCCCGGACCGGGTGCGCTTCGTGACCCACCACGGCATCGCCGGAGCCGACATCAAACAGGCGCTTACGATCTGCCGCGACGTCATGAACGCCTAGGGCAGCCCGGCCGACTGCTGGCGGCGCGGTCCGCTTCTTCTCCTGGCAGTCCGGCCGGATGTCAGCCGGCGATATTGCGGCCCGCGGCGGTGTCGGCATAGAGCTGGGCCCGGACGAAGTTGCCGTCGGCTATCTCGAATAGCCACAGGTTCTCGACGCTCAGGGTCGCCCCGGACGACTTGGCGCGCGCGGTGACCCGGATCGGCGCCACGAGGTGGGTGCCGGCGTCGAGGACGCGGCCGAGGGCGAGCTCGGTGTGGAACCAGGACCAGAAGTCGTGGTCGTCATAGATCCGCTTGAAGAATTGGTCGAACTCCCCGGGCCCCTGAAACGAGCCGCCGTAGGGCAGGGTTTCGGGGATCTTGAGGACAAACGTCTCGGGCAGCATGGACACGATGCGGGTCCGGTCGTTGGCGCCGAAGAGCTCGGTTCTGGTCCGCCGGGCCCCGAGCTGCGCCAGGCCCGGTTGGTCTGTTCAATGAACTAATCCTGCTCCGAGATGATGGTTCTGTCAATGAACTTCGATCTGTTAAATGAATCGTGGTCTATTCATAGAACTCCCGCGTGCTACACTCGCGGCATGGCGCTTCCGAACGACTACGCGGGGCAGGCCTGCTCGCTGGCCCGGTCGCTGGAGATCATCGGCGAGCGGTGGACGCTGCTGATCGTCCGTGACGCCTTCTGGGGCGTGCGCCGGTTCGCGGACTTCCTCGACGACCTGCAGCTGCCCAGGGCGGTACTGGCCAGCAGGCTGAAGACCCTGACCGCGGCCGGCGTGATGACGCGGGTCGCGGGCGAGCGCCACCTGGAGTACGAGCTGACCGAGAAGGGCCGCGCCCTGTGGCCAGTCGTCCTGTCCCTGACGAACTGGGGGGACGACTTCTGCGCTCCGGCCGGGCCGCGGCGACTGTTCCGGCACGCGGCCGACGATGGGCAGGTCGACCGCTGGGGGCGCTGCGATCGGTGCGGAACACCAGTGCCAGCCGCGGACACCATCGTCGTCCCTGGTCCCGGGCTCGAGCCACCGGACGACAGCCGGGTAGCCACCGCCCTGACCAGACCACACCGGCTGCTGGAGCCCCTGCGCCCGGCCGGCGCGACCGCGGCCCCCTGACCGGGGTGCCAGCCCGGGCGCTCCCTCGACGGCCGACGTAGCAGGGTGGTGAATGATGAGCATCGAGCTACAGCCGCCGGGACCGGATGCCGCGGTCCCCGGACTGACCCGCAGCGACCCGCACGGCCCGGGCATTTCCCGCCGGCGAGACGGTTCCCGCTTCCGGTACGACGATCCTTCGGGCGCGCCGGTCACCGACGCCGAGACACTGCTGCGCATCAAGGCCCTGGCGATCCCGCCGGCCTGGACGAACGTCTGGATCTCGCCCGACCCGCTCGGCCACATCCAGGCCACTGGCGTGGACGGCAGGGGCCGGACCCAGTACCGCTACCACCAGCTATGGCGCGAGCAGCGCGATGCCCAGAAGTTCGCGCACATGCTGAGGTTCGCCGGGGCGCTGCCCGAGCTCCGCGCGGCAACCGTGCACGACCTGCGGCGCCGGAACCTGAACCGGGACCGCGTTGCCTCCGGCGTGGTCCGGCTGATCGATCTAGGACTGTTCCGGATCGGCGGCGAGAAGTACGCCGAGCTGGACCACCACTACGGCGCGACCACGCTGGAGAAGCGGCACGTGACCGTCACCCGCAGCGGCATCAGGTTCGACTACATCGCCAAGGAGGGCAAGCGCCGCGAGATCACGGTCAGCGACCCGGCGGTGGTGCCGACCGTGCGCGCGCTGGCCAGCAGCAACAACGGCCTGGACGCGCTGTTTGCCTGGGAGTGCGACGGCACCTGGCACCCGCTGCGCTCGCACGACGTGAGCGAGTACATCGCGGCGCGGGCCGGCGCGCACTACACCGCCAAGGAGTTCCGCACCTGGAACGCCACCGTACTCATGGCGCTGCTGCTGGCGAACGCCGACCCGCCGGGCACGGAGCGCGGCCGCAGCCGGGTGATCGCCGCCAGCGTCCGCGGCGTGGCCGAGTGGCTCGGCGACACCCCGACGGTGGCCCGCGCGTCTTACATCGATCCCCGGCTGATCAGCCGCTACCAGGCCGACGGGCAGCTTCCGGCGATCCCCGCGCTGCCCGCGGCCCTGCCGGTCCCCGCCGAGGCCGAGGCCGCAGTAGCCTCCCTGCTCGCCGCCCAGATCAGCGCGGGCAGCGCTCCCGATTAGTTCAGATCGGCGCGGGGAGCGCTCCCTATTGGAGTGTGGATGGCACCATCGCTGTCGCTAGAGCGACAGCGATCTTCCGTTGATCATGATCGGCGCGAGGTTTGCCGGGGTTTTCAAGGGCTTAGCTGACGTTTCGGACGGCCGACACGGATTCTGGCTAGCACACGTGTTTGTTTCGGCCAGCCCTTACCGTCTCCGGTCCGCCGAAGCCTGGACGCGGTGGAGCGGCTGATCCCGCTCGCCGAAGAAGCGGGTCTGCCGATGCCGCACCTCGCGATGGCGTTCGCGATCTCGCACCCCGGTGTGACGTGCGCGCTGCTCGGCGCCCGCACCATGCAGCAGCTCGACGGCCTTCTCGCGGGGGTGGACGTCGTCCTTTCCGACGATGTCCTCGACCGGATCGATGAGATCGTCCCACCCGGAACCGACGTCGGCGCCCTCGACCAGGCATACGTGCCGCCGGAGATCCAGAAGACGGAACTGCGCCGCCGCCCGCTCGGCGAGCGCTCCGCCGCCTGAGGCACGAGCGGTTTGCTTGTGTCCGGCCGCGATCGGACGAAAGCGAACCGCTACGTCCATTCCGTGACGGTGCGGTACCAGGGCGTGCTACGGCGCACGGAATGACGCCGTTCGCGGCCCAGATCAGCGCGGGCAGCGCTCCGCGCGATCAGTGTGGATGGCGCCATCGCTGTCGCTAGAGCGACAGCGATCTTCCGTTGATCATGCTCGGGCGGCGAGAGCCCGCGCGATGGTGTCGATAAAGCGCGGAAGTGCGTCGGGATCGCCGGCGCAGCGAGTCGGGTTGAGCTCGCCGATCGACAGCGTCCGCACCCGTGGATCCCGCGCGGCCGCCACGAGCGCCTCATCGGCCTGTGCGAGGGTCGGGCCGGTGTTGCGGCAGTCGGTGTTCTCCGCGAGCGGGGCATCGATGAAGTCGAGCACATCGACGTCGATGTGGACCGCGAGCGGGCCAGCCGGGAGGTAGTCGAGCGCGGCCGTGGCGGCACCCGCCGGGTCGGCGGCCAGCGCCTGGCTGGTGGCCACGTACAGGCCGAGCCGGGCAGCGTGCTCGCGCTCCCACTCCGTGGCCGGCTGCGGGTCCACCCCGAGCCACGCCACCTGGTGCGGCTCGAGCAACGGCCGGGGCCCGAACGCGTCGGCCAGGGTGTCCACGCACCCCGGCAAGGCCAGCGCGTGCGCGAGGCCCATCCAGTCCAGGGCGCCGTCCATCGTGGTGTCCGGGGTGTTCAGGTCATAGTGGCGGTCGAGATACAGCAGCCCCGGGGCACCGGCCTCGAGGCGCCGCAGAGCGGCCATGATCCCGAGCGCGATGGTGCAGTTGCCGCCGAGCACCAGGGCAAAGTCGCCGCGCGCGAGCAGCGGCCCGAGCAGGCCGGCCAGTTCCTGCAGTGACGCGGTCACCTGGTCGACGTTCTGAGCCAGGGGGTGCTCCCGGTCGGGTTTCCATGGCTGATGGGGCAGGTCCCCCTCGTCACGCACCTCGAGGCCCGCAGCGACGAGCCGCGCGGCCAGGCCGGCCGAGCGCAGCGCCCCGGGCGCCAGGTCCTGGCCGGCCGCGTAGCTCCCAGCGCTGTTCGGCACACCCACGATCGAGATCCGGCTCACCCGGCGAGCATACCGACCGACGGCCCCGACCGGCCTGCCACGCCGCTGCCGCCGGTCCCCGATCCTGGGTGCCGCGCACAATATGCTTGGAGAGCGCCCGCCCGCAGTCACATTCCGGCGGGCACGGCATCGGGGGGAGCCGTCTGTTGCGCGTGGTGCGCGTTCCCAAGTTCGGCGCGGAGAACCTGGTCGTCGCCGACGCGGACGACCCTCGGCCGGCCGGCGGCGAGGTGCTGATCGCCACCGAGGCCGCCACCGTCAACCCGGCCGACGCCGGGGTCGTCAGCGGCGCCATGGCGTCGCGCTTCCCGCCCGGGCTCGAGCCGCCGTACACGCCGGGCTGGGATCTCGCCGGCCGCGTCGCCGCCGTCGGCCACGGCGTCAACGCGGCCCTGGTCGGCCAGCGTGTGGTCGGCTTCAGCGCGTGGTTCGTGACCGGCCACGGGACTCAGGCCTCGATGGTCGCGCTGCCCGCCACGGGCGTCACCGTGGCCCCGGAGGGCCTGGCGGCCGCGCAGCTCACGACCATCGGCCTGAACGGTCTGACGGCGTGGCGTGGCCTCGACGAGCTGCATCTGGCGCCCGGGGAGACGCTCGCCGTCACCGGTGCCGCCGGGGCGGTCGGCGGTTTCGCCCTCGACCTCGCGGTCGCGAAGGGACTCGAGGTGGCCGCGATCGTCTATGAGCGCGACCGGCCGGACGTGCTGGCGCGGGGCGCAGCCCACGCGATAACCCCGGGCGGCAGCGGCGCCGGCGCGGCCGTCCGCGAGGCGATTCCCGGGGGCGTCGACACGCTGCTGGACACCGCGAGCATCGGCGCGCCCGCCCTGGGCGCGATCAGAGACGGCGGCAGGTACGCCAGCGTCACCGTCGTACCGGATAGCGAGCGCGGCATCACCGTCACCCGGGTCTACGCGCGGATGGATCCGGTCGGGCTTCCCGCGCTCGTGCAGAAGGCCTCGGACGGCCGTCTGCACACCCCGGTTGCCCGCCAGTTCGACGTTTCCGAGGCTCAAGCCGCCTACCTGGAGTTCTCCGCCGGGCCACATCGTGGCCGAATCGTGCTCACCTTCTGAGCCATGCTTGGGATTTCATGCCAGGATCGGTTGTGAAATGGACATATAAGTATGATCTCCAGCGCCCTGGGGAGGGAGGTGCGATGGCCGACGACTCCTCCGGGCACGCCGACGGGCTGCTGCGGATGCTTGCTCCGGGCTCACGGGTGGCGGGGTACCTGCTGGAGAGCCAGATCGGCGCGGGCGGCATGGCGGTGGTGTTCCGCGCCAGGGACGAGCGCCTTGGCCGCCTGGTGGCGCTGAAGGTCCTGGCACCAGGGCTCGCGGCTGACGACGCGTTCCGGCAGCGCTTCATCCGGGAATCGCGCGCGGCAGCGGCGGTGGACGACCCGCACATCATCCCGGTCTACGAGGCCGGCGGATCCGGCGGTGTGCTGTTCATCGCGATGCGCCTGGTGATCGGGGGCGACCTGCGGACCGTGATGCTCCGGGAGGGCCCGCTGCCGGCCGAGCGGGCGGCCGCTTTACTGTCACCAGTCGCCTCGGCGCTGGATGCCGCTCACAGCGCCGGGCTCGTGCACCGCGACGTGAAGCCGGCAAACGTGCTAGTGGATGCCCGTCCGGGGCGCCCTGAGCACGTGTACCTGTCAGACTTCGGGCTGAGCAAGCGTGCCGCCGCGGTGGCCGGGCTGACCGGCTCGGGGCAGTTCATGGGCACCGCGGAGTATGCGGCCCCGGAGCAGATCAACGGCCGGCCGGTGAACGGGCAGGCCGATCAGTACGCGCTCGCCTGCGTGGCATTCGAGGCCCTGACCGGCGCGGCGCCGTATGCGCGCCCGGAGCCCATGGCCGTGCTGTGGGCGCACCTGTCCGAGCCGCCGCCCTCGCTGGCCACGCGGCGGCCCGACCTCCCGGGCGGGGTGGACCGCATCATGGCCAGAGCGCTGGCAAAGGAGCCGCACCACAGGTACGAGAGCTGCCTGGAGTTCACCGACGAGCTGCGGGGGGCGCTCGGCCTGTCACCATACGTGGCGACGGCCTCCAGCGGCCCGCGCACCCAGATGAAGGTTGCCGGCCAGGACGTCACGCCGCAGACCACGGCGGCCGTGCCAGCGGACACGCCAGTCGGCGCGGACGTCACCGGCCGACCCACCGACCCCCGCCGCGGCCGCCACTCCTCCGGCGAGAGCGCCCAGCCGGACAGTTCGCGCCGCCGGCGCATCGGCCTGGCCGCGGTGGCAGTTGTCGTGCTGGCCGCCGTGGGCGCCGTCGCCGCGGCCACGCATGGAAGCTTCGGGCACCACCCGTCGGCCGCCAGCCAGGGCGCCGCCCAGCCCGGCGGCGCCGGAAACCAGGCGGCCGGTTTCGTCGTCACCGTGAGCCGCGTCGCCGCTCTGACCGATCCCGCCAGCACCGGCGTGAACGCGGCCTCGTTCAGCCCGGACGGCAATATTCTGGCCACAGCGGACCAGAACGGCAGCACCTACCTGTGGAACGTCACCAGCCACAGCCGGCTCGCCGCCCTGCCCGACCCCAGCAGCGACGGCGTGCACTCGGTTGCGTTCAGCCCGAACGGCAGGAACCTGGCCACCGCGGACCACAATGACAGCACTTACGTGTGGAATGTCACCGGCCGCGACCTCACGGCGACCTTCGGGGGCCCCGGCATCGGGCAGGTGGATTCGGCCGCGTACAGCCCGCACGGCAAGATACTGGCCACGGCTGACATGAACGGGAGCACCTACCTGTGGGGGCCCGGGGGCAGCCTCATCGCCACCCTGCCCGACCCCGGCGCCAACACCGTGTACGGCGTCGCGTTCAGCCCCAGCGGCCAGACCCTCGCCACCGCGGACATTGACGGCAGCGCGTACCTGTGGAGCACCGCCACCGACAACCGCATCGCTACGCTGGCGGGCCCCAGCGGCCTTGGGATGTACGGGGTGGCGTTCAGCCCGGACGGCAAGACCCTGGCCACCGCCGACCAGGACGGCAACACCTACCTGTGGAATGTCGCCAAGCGCCGCCGCATCAGGACTATGACCGACCCGGGCAGCAACCCCACCGTGTCGTCGGTCGCGTTCAGCCCAAACGGCAAGATTCTGGCCACCGCCGACCTGAACGGCGGCGCCTATCTGTGGGACGTGGCCACCGGCGCCCGCATCGCCACCCTGAGCGGACCCAGCCCCGATAGCAATGTGGAAATGTCGTCGGTCGCGTTCAGCCCGAACGGCAAGATTCTGGCCGCCGCCAATCAGGACGGCGTCACCTCGCTGTGGCGGGTCACCGTAGCAGCTTCCCGCACCTGACCGGGATCGGGCGGGGCACCGCGTGCCAGTATGGAGCCGTGGGTGAGGAAGCGAGTCCCGGGCAATCCATTCACCGGCCGGCCGCCCACCCGGAACACGACGCGGTGGCCCGCGAGGTAAGCGGCTGGTTCACCGCCTCGGCACCCGAGATCGGCTACGAGGTCAGCGAGCGCTGGTACGGCTACCAGAGCGACATGGGCTCCGGCCGGGCGCGCGTCATTCTCAGGGTCGGCGAGCCGGGCCAGGTCCCGGCCGCTCTCGCCGATGCGGCGGCCGGCGGCGCGGGCACGCTGACGATCTGGGTGGATGACAGGGAGCGGGCGGCCCGGCTGGACGGGGCGCTCCGCAGTGCCGGGTGCCTGCCCGGCGACGCAACGACGCACCTGGCCCTGGTCGGCCCCATGACCGGCCGGACCGACCCCGGGCGGCTGGTGGTCCAGAGCGTGGACGAGACCGGCCTCGCCGAATGGGCAACGGTGAAGCTGCAGTCCTTCGCCGACACCGAGTCAGCTCCCGCGCCTGAGCGGCTGGCCGAGGAGGTCGCGGCCCGGCGGGACGAACTGGCTCTGGCCGAGTGCCAGCTTGGCCTGCTCGGCGGCGAGCGCGTCGCGGTGCTCGCCTACTACCGCGGGCACGATCAGCTCGTGTTCAACCTCGGCACCCGCGTGCCGTTCCGGCACCGCGGCATCGCCCAGGCGATGCTTGCGCACTGGGTGGACGCGGGCATGGCCGACGGCTGCCGCTCTCTGATCATCAACGCCACCGACGGCGAGGCGCCCGCCGCGCTGTACCGGCGGATCGGTTTCACCGACGAGGTCTACTGGTACCGGAAGTACGAACTCTCACCGTGAAGCGCGTGGTCATCCTGGGCCGCGGCGCCGCCGGCAAGTCGGTGCTCGCGGCGCGCCTGGGGCAGATCACCGGACTGCCCGTCATCGAACTGGACAAGCATTTCTGGAAACCCGGCCTGAACGCGACGTCTCCCGCTGAATGGGAGCGCACGCAGTGCGAACTTGCGCGCCAGGAGGCATGGATCATGGACGGGGACCTCGGCCCCTACGACACCGCGCTCGGCGCCAGGCTCGCCGCGGCGGACACGGTCATCCTCCTCGACTTCTCGCTCGTGCGCTGCGCCTGGCGTGCGGTGCGCCGGTCGCGGGAGCGCGAGGATTTCTGGCGCTGGCTGCTCGGCTACCGCAGGCGCAGCCTGCCGCTGATCCGGCAGGCGATCGCCGACCACGCAGCCGCCGCCGATCTCCACGTGCTAACCAGCCCTCGGGCAGTCCAGCGGTTCCTCACGCTGACGGCGGTCCACGGCAAGCTTGGTCCATGACCTCCGACGAAGCCTCAACCGCCCTGGACTTCACCGGCTACCAGGAAGCAGCGGCCCGCACCGCGGGCCTTGTCGCCACCGACCATCCCATCGTCTATCCCACTCTGGGACTCGCGAACGAGGCCGGAGAAGTCGCCGGGAAGGTCAAGAAGATCTTCCGTGACCGCCAGGGCGTTGTCACCGACGCCGACCGCGAAGCCCTGGCCCTCGAGCTCGGCGATGTCTTGTGGTACCTCTCCGAGATCTGCACCAGGCTCGGCATCCGGCTGGAGGATGTCGCTGAAGCCAACATCGCCAAGATCGCCGACAGGATGTCCCGCGGGGTCCTTACCGGCGAGGGCGATTACCGCTGAGGCCGACGGGCCAGCACGAAGGCCTGCTGGTGCCGCTCGGGGAACTCCGGGTTGTTGTCGGGCTCGCGCAGCACCCGGGCGCACACATCAAGCCCGGCCTGATCCAGCAGCGCGGCCACCTGATCGGGCTGGCGGTGGTGGAAGTCGAGCGAGATCGCGTGGCCAAGCGCCTCGGACAAGTGCAGCGGCTCGTCGCCGGCCTGGAATCCGAGCAGCACGTAGCCGCCCGGCGCCAGCACCCTGCGGAACTCCGCGAACGCCTCGGACAGCCGGTCGTCGGGGACGTGGATGGTGGAGTACCAGGCCAGAACGCCGCCGAGCGCGCCGTCGGGCAGGTTCAGGGCCAGCATGGAGCCCACCTCGAACCGCAGCCCGGGGTGCTCCCGCTGGGCCGTCGCGATCATCTGCGGCGACAGGTCGATACCGGACACCGGCAGCCCCAGGCCGGCCAGCAGCGCGGTTACCCGGCCAGTGCCGCACCCGACGTCAGCCACCGGGCCGACGGCCGCGGCTTGCACGAATTCGGCGAACGCGGTCAGCATGGCCCGGTCCAGCGGCCTGGGTGCCAGCTCGTGACGGAAACGCTCGGCATAGTCGCCGGCCACGGCGTCGTACGAGCCGCGGGTGGCGCGCAGGAAGTCTGGCTCTGACACGTCTGAGCACCCTACCCGGCGGACACGCCGCGGGGGCGAACGGCGGGACCGACGGCTGGCCTCACGCCGCGGGGGCGAACGGCGGGGCCGGCGGCTGGCCTCACGCCGCGGGGGCGAACGGCGGGGCCGGCGGCTCACCCCACCAGCCGCGCAGGAATCCCTGGGCTTGCGCCAGGGCGCCGCCGAGCGGGCCGCCCTCGTGGGGCATGACCGCGGTGATGACCTCGGTGATCGTGGCCCCGGCAGCCGTCAGGACCTGCTCCGGGGTCGCGTCGGCCGGCGCCCGGTAGCCGAGCACGGCGCCCGCGTTGCAGACAAAGTCGGGCAGCGCGAGGATGTCCCGTTCGCGCAGCACGTGGGCACCCTGCTCGGTGTACGGCGCGTTCGCCGCCGGGGCGATCACGCGGACACTCTGCGGCAGCGCGGCGGCGGTCTGCGCGGTGATCACGCCGGGCCGGGCCCCAGGCACAATGACGTCGGCGTCCACCCCGGTGAACAGGTGTCCCGGCGCGGCGACCGGCAATCCGTAATGGGCGACACACGCATCGCCGTGCGCGCTGCGCAGCGCCAGCAGCAGCCCGATGTCGACCCCCAGCGGGTCCGCGATACACCCGGCCAGCGTGGAAACCGCGGCCACCCGGCCGCCGCGGCGGATGACCTCGCGCGCCACCCCGCCGCCGACCTTGCCGAATCCCTCGATCGCCACCGAGCGGCGTTCCCAGCCCCAGCCCCAGCGGGTGCGCAGCGCCGTGTCGGCGGCGACCGCGACGCCGTACCCGGTCAGCAAGTCCTCGAACGGCACGCCGCCAACCACGGCGGACATCGCGCCAGGCGCGGCGCGGCGCTCGCGCAGCGGCGCGAAATCCTCCTCGGTGGTGCCCATGTCCGGCCCGGTCAGGAACCGGCCCGCGTCGGTCATCGGGCGGACCTCGGCGCAGAACCGCGCCATCAGCCTGGCCCGGTCCGCCGCATCCGCCGGATCGCCGCGCACGCCGGCCTTGGCGCCGCCGATCTGCGCCTCGAATACCGCGTACTTGTAGGTCATCGCCCGGGCCAGCAGCGCCACCTCGGCCGCGCTGACATCCGGAGCCAGCCGGGTCCCGCCGGCCGACACCGGCGCGCCGGCCAGGTCGAACACCAGAAACCCCGGAACCGAGTTCAGCTCGATGATCTCGGGACCGAGGTCGCGTCCCGTGACCGTTTCGTCTGCCATGCCATCTCCGATGAACCGACCATGCGGTGGAACAACCCTGACGAGAAAAGTTAGCTCAGCCAGGGGGCTTGGCGCTGGCCACTGCATGATCAGGAAATTTGGAGGATTTCTATCCTTAACATTCAGCAAATGGTCAGAGTAATCACCGACATTGAACTGCGCGCCGAGCAGCCGTCCGCACCCCCGGGCCGCGACTGCCCGGCGCATAGAGCGTGCCCCGCCGGCCGGGCCGGCGGGGCACCTCGCCATACCCGTCTACCCGCTGCGAAGGATTCATTCGGGTCAGGCGCGGCGATACTCACTCACGTGGACCCACTGGACCGGCTGCGCTATGCCGGCCGACGCATGACCGACCCGTTCGAGGCGCTCGCACAGCGCGTCGCCGAGCGTGTGCTCGACCTTATCGTGTCCGCCCTGGACGTTGACGCGCTCCTAGAGCGCGTCGACGTGAACGCACTCGTCGGGCGGGTCGACGTGAACGCGCTGCTAGATCGCGTTGACGTCCCCGCCCTGCTGGAACGGGCGGACGTCAACGAGGTGCTCGACCGCGTCGACGTTGACGCCCTGCTCGACCGCGTCGACGTCAACGACCTGGTACGGCGCGTGGACATGGACGCGCTCGTCGAGCAGACCGACGTGGGCGCGGTCATCGCCAGATCCTCGGGTGGCGCGGCGAGCGAGGCGCTTGATGCGGCACGCAGCCAGGCGGTCGGGCTTGACCAGTTCATCGACCGCTGGGTGCAGCGCGGACTGCGGCGCAAGCATCCCGCGCCGGCCGGGCCGCCAGCCCTGCGCAGCGGCCGGGCCGGGCCGTGAGAGCCGGAACCCGGGCCGTCGCGTGAGAGCCGGAACCCGGGCCGTGAGAGCCGGAAAACGGGCCGTCGCATGAGCGCCGGAAAACGGGCCGTCCAGCCGGTGACCTCGCAGGGACATTACGCGGGATCGGTGTCACGGTTCCTTGCCTACGCGATCGACGTCACGGCGAGCTCAGCCGTGTTCGCGCTCGCGCTGGCCGGCGTCTCCTATGTGGTGAGCGTGGTGACCGGCCGGGACGTCTCCTGGAGCAAGGAGAACATCGTCGTCGCGATCTTGTTCGTCGCCTGGGAGTTCGCCTACTTCGGCTACTCGTGGGCGGCGAGCGGCAAGACGTTCGGCATGGCCGTGCTCGGCGTGCGGGTGGTGCGGGCCGACGGCACGGCCCTCGGCCCGCGGAACGCGGTGCTCCGCACGCTGGCGTTCCCGCTCAGCTTCCTGCTGTTCGGCCTCGGCTTCGCCGGCATCCTGGTGCAGCGAGAGCACCGTGCGCTGCACGATCTCATCGCAGGCACCGCGGTCGTCTACGCGTGGGATGCCCGGGCCGCGCGGCTCCGGTTCCTCGCCCGCGAGGCAGAGCCCGGCGCCAGCCGCGGCCTGCCAGCCCGAGACGAGCCGGGCTAGCCCACCGGGGCGCCCCGGCGCCCGTGCCTCACCACAGGTGCGGGTTGGGCGCGCGCAGCGCCCGCAGCGACTTCTCGAACACGGCCATGCGATCGCGGATCGCCGCCACCCGCTCGGCATCTCTCGGGGCGTTGCTGAGGTCGTCGAGCGCGGAGCGAAGTGCCTGCAGCGCCCCGAGCGCATCTTTGGCACTCACCCGGTCCTCCGGGTCCGCGGCCGTGTTCTGCAGCATGTGCAGTTCCTGGGCAAGACCATCCGCGCGGCGCTGGATGTCGGCCCAGCGGGTTCCGCTGTCCGGCGCCGCCAGCGCGTCCGGCTGAACGGCCGCGCTGATCGCCTCGTGCAGCGCCATGCCCTTCGTGTACGCGTCGATCGCCTCGGCGATCCAGCCGCCGGTGACGACCGAGCCGCGCACCCCCATGTAGCGCAGAACCAGCAGAACCACGGCTACGCCGACGATCACCACGACGCCGACCAAGATCCATAGCCACATGCCGGATCCCTTCCATGTCCCCGCGTTCCAGGAAATTCCCTCAGACAGCACATTGCAATCGAGAAAGGGGGTTCTGGAAAGCTGAGCAGATCCTGGAACCGTAGCGGACGAGCGGACAGGAAGGGATGTGCAGCGGAATCTGCGTGCACGCATCCGCGCCGGTGATCCGGATGCGTTCGGCCTGATCTTCGATGAATACGCCCGCGCGGTGTACAGCCTCGGCTTCCGGCTGACCGCGAACTGGTCGGCCGCCGAGGACGTGGTCTCGCTCACGTTCCTCGAGGCATGGCGGCTGAGGGACAGGATCGAGTCGGCCGGCGAGTCACTGCAGCCATGGCTGCTGGGCATCGCGGTGAACGTGTGCCGCAACCTGGCCAGGGCGTCGCGCCGTCATCAGGCGGCCATGGCCAGGATCCCGCCGACGCCCGCGGTGCCGGACTTCGCCGAGGAACTGGCCGGGCGCCTGGATGACGCTGCTCAGCTGCACCTGGTCGCGGAGGCGCTGGGTGCGCTTCGCCGCGGCGAACGCGAGGTCATCGCGCTGTGCGTCTGGTCGGGCCTGGACTACGCCGCGGCGGCCAGCGCGCTGGGTGTGCCGGTCGGCACCGTGCGATCCCGGCTGTCCCGGGCCCGCCGCAGGCTCAGGGATCTGGTGCCCGCCGACCGGGAACCCGCGGGCGGCCGTGAACAGGTAACGATTGACCGCGCAAACGCGGCCCGGCCGAGCTGGGAGAAGAAACGATGAACGCCGACGAAGCCCGCAGGGACCTGGCCGAGCTGGCCCGGCTGCTGCCGGACCCGGCCGGACGCGAGCTCCCGGCCGGCCGCCAGCAGGCCCTGAAGGAGCACCTGATGAGCGAAGTCCGCACAACCGACCGGCCACCGGCAGGAACGCCCGCCGCGCGCCGCCGCCGCAAGCCGACGATCGTCATCGCGGTGGCCGCGGCCGCCGCCGTGGCGATCACGCTCGCCCTGCTGCCCAGGAACACGCCCGGCGCCTCACCGACCGCCATGCGGCTGCTCACGAAGATCGCGGCTGCGGCCGCGGCGCAGCCGGCCACGCCCGTACGCAACAACCAGTTCTGGTACATCCAGAGCTGGGTGTCCTATCAGGCCTGTGGAGGCGGTTCGGGCAGCAACTGCGTCATGGAAAAGCCGCACGAGCGGCAGATCTGGCAGTCGGTTTCGAACCTGTGCGTGACGGGCCTGCTGCGCGAGGACGGCGAGGACACCCCGCTGCGCTACGTGTCGAATCAGACCTCTACGGTCCCGCCGGGCCATGTGCAACCCGGGCCACGCTGCCCGCTGGCGGGCGGCGTGAACGACCCCACCTACCGGTTCCTGCAGTCGCTGCCGACGGACCCGCAGGCCCTGCTCAGACTCATCGAGCGGGAGATGCAAGGCCAGCTGCCGCGGGCCGAGGAAGCTTTCACCACGATCGGCGACCTGCTAGCCGAGTCGATCGCGCCGCCGCAGGTCAGCGCCGCGCTCTACCGGGCCGCGGCCCTGATCCCGGGGGTCACCGTGGTCGCCAGCGCGACAGACGCGATTGGCCGTCACGGCGTCG
This sequence comes from uncultured Actinomycetota bacterium, assembly GCA_963778075.1. GTDB lineage: Bacteria > Actinomycetota > Actinomycetes > Streptosporangiales > Streptosporangiaceae > JASHPR01. The sequence continues at coordinate 82,285 of CAVZTJ010000009.1, forward strand.
TGGTGGCCTTCACCTACCAGGGCACGCGAAGCGAGTGGATCTTCAGCAGGCGGACGCTTCAGTACCTCGGCGGGCGTGACATCGACCTGGCGAACGGCTCGACCACCGGCGAAGCCGCAGTCATGCAGCGAGCCTTCGTCGACCGCGCGGGGCAGCTCCCCGGCTAGCCAGGAACCTCCGCAGCGGCCAGGCCGGCGGCCAGCGCCTCGGCCTGGTCGCGCCCGGGCAGCAGGCCACGTGCGCCGGCAGCGGTCACCGACAGCGCGGCGGCCGCGACCGAGACCCGCGCCGCGCCGGCCAGGCTCACGCCTTCGGCGAGCAGTACCGCGAGCGTTCCGCAGAAGCAGTCCCCCGCCCCTGTGGCATCCACTGCCTTGACCGACGGGGAGCTTATGTGCGTCGCCGGGCCGCCGGACCCGGGTACGACCAGGGCGCCGTCCACGCCGAGCGTGACAACGACGTCGAGCCCGTCGCGGAGCTTGCGCGCCAAGACCGCGGTTGCCGGGAGCCCGGCCGGGGGTTCCGCGCCGGCCAGGAGCGCCAGCTCGGTCCGGTTCGGCACCAGGACGTCAACGTCAGCCAGCAGATCCGGGCCGAATGGCGCCGCAGGCGCCGGATTGAGCACAACCCGCGCGCTGGCCTCGGCCGCGGCGGCGGCCACGGTCGCCAGCGGGATCTCCAGTTGCAGCAGCACCGCGCCCGCCCCCTCCAGGGCGTCCGGGTCGATGTCGCCGGGAACCAGCGCGCCGTTGGCACCGGCGTCGACCAGGATCAGGTTCTCCCCGGCTGGGTCGACGGCGATCGTGGCGCCGCCGCTGCGGGCGCCGGGCGTGGTCCGCACCTGCGACACATCAACCCCGCGGCTGCGCAGGTCGCCGCAGATCCGCTCGCCGGTGTCGTCGTCGCCGACCCGCGCGATCATCGTGACGTCGGCGCCGAACGCGGCAGCGGCGGCGGCCTGGTTGCCGCCCTTGCCGCCGAAACCGACCGTCCCGGGGGCCGAGCTCAGCACGGTCTCGCCCGGTCCGGGCAGCCGGTCGACGAGCAGGATGAGGTCGGCGTTGAGGCTCCCGATCACGGCCAGCCGGGCGGTCCCGGGGGGTCGGGCGGCCCCGGGGGGCCGGGCGGATCGGGCGCGCCGCGGGCGCTGCGTCCCGCTCATCCGGCACCCGCCAGCGAAGAGCGCCGGACCAGCAGCGACGGCGCGATCTCGCTGCGCCGCACGGCCGCGTCGTCGCCGTCCATCCGAAGCTGCAGCAGCCGGACCGACTCGGCCGCGATCGTCTGCACCGGCTGGCGCACGGTGGTCAGTGGCGGCTCGCACAGCTCGGAGAACAGGATGCCGTCGAACCCGGTGACCTTGACCGCGTCCGGAACGCCCACGCCGCACTGGTGCAGCTCGCGCACCACCCCGAGCGCGATGATGTCGGACCCGCACAGCACGGCGTCGGGCAGCGGCCGGCTGCTCAGCAGCTCCCGTGCGGCCTTGCGGCCGAACTCGATCGTGTACGACCCGAGCAGCACCGGGCCCGCGACCAGCCCCGGCACCCGCGGCACCGTCAGCCGGAACGCATCGAGCCGGCTGCGGCCGGTCGAGCTCGCCGTCTCGTCGGACACGAACGCGACGCTCCGGCAGCCCTGGCCGGCCAGGTGCTCGAGCGCGTGCCGGATCCCCAGCGCGTTGTCCACGCCCACGTAGTCCGCCGGGAACCCGTCGACCTGCCGGTCGATCTGGACGATCGGCACCGACCGGTGCGCCCGCCGCATGGCCACCGAGCTGGAGTCATGCGTGGCCGGGATCATGATCAGGCCAGCCACCTGCCGGTCGGTCAGGGCCTCCAGCCGGCGTGCCTCGTCGGCCGGGTCGCCGCGCGAGTCCGCCAGGATCATGTCGAGGTCCGCGTCCCGCAGCGCGGCCTCCAGCGCCTCGACGAGCTCGGCGAAGAACGGGTTGCCGATGCCGGGGACGACGATGCCGGCCATGCCGGAGCTGCGCGCCCGGAGGCCCCTAGCGATGAGATTCGGGCGGTAATCGAGCCGCCGGGCCGCGGCCAGCACCGCGGTCGCGGTCGCCGACGACGTCCCGCCGGCGCCGGAGAGCACCCGCGAAGCGGTGGAGGTGGAGACACCCGCCGCGGCGGCGACGTCACGGAGCCGCACGGATTGCGGGAACGATTCCGCAGCGACCGGCTCCATAACTCGCAATGTTTACACACTCCTCCGTTCAGGACCAGACGAGAACGTTCCCAGCATCTTGACACAGCGGTGGAACGGCGGTGGAATCGTTCCCATCTTGGATCCCCCTGCGGAGGGCCAGAGCATGGACACGAACGCAGCCAGCCCAGGCGAAACGGCGCAGGCCCCCGAGGCCGACCGGCCGTGGAGCATCGAGACCAACGGCATCAACCCGATCGCCGAGGATGAACGCCACGGCAAGCCGATCGAGCTGTTCTGGATCTGGTGCGCGGCCAACATCGGCATCCTGGACATCACCTACGGCGCGTTCCTGGTCACGTTCTACGGCCTCGACCTGACGCAGGCGATCCTCGTGATGATCGTCGGGACCGTGCTGTCGTTCCTGCTCGTCGGGTTCATCAGCCTCGCCGGAAAGCGGGCCAACGCGCCCACGCTCGTAGTGTCGCGGGCGTCGTTCGGCGTGATCGGCAACGGGCTGCCGACGCTGATCAGCTACGTCTCGTTCCTCGGCTGGGAGATCCTGCTCACCGCCTTGGCGGTGCTCGCCGCGCAGAGCATCATGCAGCGGCTCGGCGCTCCGGCCGGCGATCCGACGGTGGCGGTCGCGTTCGTGATCGTGGCGGGCGTGACGATCACGCTCGCGCTGCTCGGGCACGCCACGATCACCCGGGTTCAGGTCTGGTTCACCTACGCCTTCGCGGTGCTGACCGTGGTGTTCATCATCCTCGAGGCCAAGAACGTGCACATCCACGCGGTGACCTCGCTGCACCCGGGGACGTTCCTGGGCGGCGTCGTCGGCGGGACAACGGTAATCATGGCCGGGCTCGGCATCGGCTGGGTGAACGCCGCCGGTGACTACAGCAGGTACCTGCCGCGGAGGGTCAGATCGGCCTCGGTGGTGGGCTGGACCACGTTCGGCGCCAGCCTCGCGCCGATCCTGCTCGGCATCTTCGGCATCTTCCTCGCCGCCAGCAACCCGAACATCGCCTCGGCGTCGAACCCGATCGGCCTGTTCGCCGACACGCTGCCGCTCTGGTTCGCGGTGCCCTATCTGATCACCGCCGTCGGCGGCCTGATCGCCGCCACGGTGCTCGACGTCTACTCCGGCGGCCTGAACCTGCTGACCCTGGGGCTGCGCACCGAGCGGTACAAGACGGTAGCGATCGACGCGTGCGTGATGATCGCCGGGAACATCTACGTGCTGTTCATCGCCAAGACGTTCTTCGCGCCGTTCGAGGGCTTCCTGATCACGCTCGGCGTGCTGCTCGCCGCCTGGTCCGGGATCTTCCTCGCGGACCTGGGACTGCTGCGCTGGAAGGCGGGCTACGACGAGAACCGGCTGTACCGGGTCGACAGCGGCGCCTACAACTGGTGCGGCCTGACCGCGCTGGTGGTTGCCTGCGCGATCGGCCTCGGCACGGTGACCTCGACAAGCCCGGTGTTCAGCTGGGTGGGCTACCTGCTCGGCATCCTCGGCGGCCGGACCGGGGCGGTCGGCGGCAGCAGCATCGGCGTGATCATCGCACTGGTCCTGGGCGCCCTCGTCTACACCGTGCTCGTCCTGGCCACCGGGCAGTTCTCCCGGGCCAGGGCCGCGCAGAAGGCACCGGTCGCGGCGTCATGAGGGGGGAGGGAGCGGTGGGTGGGCAGGGAGCGGTGGGTGGGCAGGGAGCGGTGGGTGGGCAGGGAGCGGTGGGTGGGCAGGGAGCAGACAGCCCGCTGCTTGCCGTTATCGACATGCAGGAGTTCTTCGCGGCGGGCAGCCCGTGGGAGGTGCCGGGGTTCGCGGACCTCATCGAGCCCATCGGCTCGCTGGCCGGCGCGTACGGGCCGCGGACGATCTTCACCCGGTTCGTGATCCCCGAGGTGCCGCAGGGAAGCTGGGTCGGTTACTACCGCGCCTGGCCGCAGGTGCTGGCGCCCGACGCAGCGGGACTGGCCGAACTCGCCCAGCCGTGGGCCAGCCAGGGCCGTGACACGCTCGACAAGACCACGTTCTCGAAGTGGGGCCCGGAGCTCGAGTCCATGCTCGGCCCTGGCCGCGACCTCACGGTCTGCGGCGTCAGCACCGACTGCTGCGTGATCGCCACAGTCCTGGACGCGGTCGACGGCGGCGCGCAGGTCCGGGTCATCGCCGACGCCTGCGCCGGGATCACTCCCGAGGCGCACGAGGCCGCGCTGAACCTGATGGGCGGGTTCGCGCCGCAGGTCACGTTCGGCTCGGTCGACGAGGAGCTCAGCCGCCTGGCCGGGACCAAGCGGGCATGACCGCGGCCGGCCCGGACACCTGGAACACCTGGGACGCCGCCTGGCCGGCCTGCGCGGTGCACCTGGGCAGCGGCGCGGTGCTGCGGGTCGGCGCGTACAGCGCGAGCGCGAACACCTTCACCGACTTCCCCTGGTCCCCCGCCTACCGGCTCGGCACCCACGACGTTGACGGCGGCGAGATCGCGGTGGACCTGACCCACGCCGGGTCGACCGTGCGGCTGGAGCTCGCCGCGGCCGGGGAGGGCTCGGTGACCGGCAAGATCACGTGCCTCGACATGGCCGAGTGGGGACTGCGGTTCTGGCTGCTGCTGGAGTTCGGTTCCGACGACCCCGGTGACCCCGCCGCGGTCCGCTTGATCACCCCGCCCGGAGCCGAGTACCTGCAGCCCTCGGTGGCGCTGCTGGGCCGGGGGCCTGACGGACCGTCAGCGGCGTTCAGCACACTGGACCGGCCCGCCGATGCCCGGCTGACCATGGAACGCGGCGTTCTGGGCACTCTTATGGAGTCGCAGAGTTACTACGCCCGGCCCCCGGCACCGGAGCGGGGGCGGTATGCGGTCTTCCGCATTTCCGCGACGGATCCCGCGACCGTGTTCGCCGCCGCCGCGGGCCCGGACGCAGCGGCGGCGCAGGACCGTTTGCAGCGGGCGCTCGGAGATATAGGGCCGGAACGGGACGCCAGCGGGCCGGTATCGGAAAACCGGGCGGCGATCCGCGACGTGCTCGGCTGGAACACGATCTGGAACCCGGTTAACCGGCAGGTCTACACGGTGGCGACCAGGGCCTGGATCGCGCGCAAGTTCGGCGGCTTCGGCGTCTGGCAGATCGACGGGTTCCTGCACTCGATCCTCGCGGCGCACATCGGCGCGGGCCAGCTCGCCTGGGACAACGTGGCCGCGGTGCTGGACGGGCGCACGCCCCGCGGGAACCTGACCGCGCTGCGCGCGGCGACCACAGACTGGCAGGACCGCTCGCACCCGCCGGTCGGCGCGCAGGCGTGCTGGTCGGTTCAGGCCATGACGCCGGACGACGGCGCGGCCGCGCGGGCGGCGGAGGTGCTGGCCGACGCGTTCGACTGGTGGTTCGCCACCCGGGACGGCAACGGGAACGGGCTGCTCGAGTACGGCTCGTCGCCGGTCGGCGACGGGCACTTCGTGCACACCCGCCAGGCGGCGATGGACGAGTCATCGAACGACAACTCGCCGGTGCACGACGACGCGCGGTTCGACCTGTCCACGCACACCCTGGACCTCGAGGATGTCGGGCTGAACAGCCTGCTGGTGCACGAGGGCAGCCTGCTCGCGCGCATGATGCCGGAGAATGACCGTCTCGCCGGGCGCGCGGCGGAACTCGCCGAAGCCGTGCGGACCCGGCTGTGGGACAGCGGGCGCGAGGTGTTCGCCGGGCGGCTGTGGAGCGGGGAGTTCACCAGGAGCCTGTCCCCCACCAGCTTCTACCCGCTGCTGGCCGGGATCGCGACGCGGGACCAGGCCGAGGCGATGGTGGAGCGCTGGCTGGACGACCCGCGGGAGTTCGGCGGACCGTACCCGGTCGCGGGGACGCCGCACTCCGATCCCGCCGCGCTGGACAACGTGTACTGGCGGGGGCGGGTCTGGCCCTGCTTCAACTACCTGGTCTATCTCGGGCTGCGCCGGTACCGGTTCGACGAGCAGGCGGCGTGGCTCGCGTCGCGCGGCCTGGAGATGTTCCGCCGCGGCTGGGCCGAGCGCCGCTGCTACGAGAACTTCAGCCAGCAGACCGGCGACGGCGGCGACTCCGTGGACGCCGAGCCGTTCTACACCTGGGGCAGCCTGCTGCCGATGATCGCGGACCTCGAGGTCTTCGGCACCGACCCGTGGGACGGAACCTGCTTCGGCTGCGCCGGCGACGACAGCCGCACCGCCGCTGGCTACGTGACCGGTCTTCCGTACTCTGTGGAACTCGGGCCCGGCTCCACCGCGCTGTCGCGTGACGGCGTGCCGCTGCTGCACGCCGGCCTGCGCGGCCGGTTCCGCCACCTGTCCGCCGACGCCGCCCGGCTGTCGGTCGAGCTGCCGCCCGCCGCCACGGACGTCACCGTGGACCTCGCCGTCACCGACCCCGGTGCCGTGGTGACCCTGGACGGCACCAGAGCCCCGGAGGGCCGGATCGGCCCGCTCCGCCGCGACGCCGACGGCCGGGACTGGCTGCCTGTTCGTATCCCCCGCTCGCCGCAGTCCCGCCGCCTGGAAATCGCCCGCTCGCCCGCGAGTTGACCCGCCGTCCCGCAGGCCCGGGCCACTCGCCGCTCACTGCCCGGCCACCCCCGGCCGCCCGCCAACTCTGCGCTCCGCCGACGCCCGCCCGCTCCCCAAATCAAGATCATTTCAACTTCTCACGCGTTCGGTAACCGCAATTCGGGCATACCACCCCACAAAATGACTGAAAACGCGTGAAGACTTGCGGCGATCAAGCGCATACCGACACCGACCGGGCACGACCGGCTCGCCTGCTCCGGCGCTAGTGGTCCATGATGGCCTTGCGCTGGGCACCGTCGATCGGGATGTGCGCGCCGTTGATGAAGCTCGCGCGGGGCGAGGCCAGGAACGTGACCAGGGCCGAGACCTCGTCCGGCCTGCAGATGCGGCCGAGCGGGATCGACTCGGTGGCCAGGTCGTGCGCCCGGTCCTGAGTGACGCCCTTGTCGCGGGCGAACGCCTTCTCCAGCGTGTCCCACCGGTCAGTGGACACGGGGCCGGGGTTGACCGTGTTGATCCGCACACCGTAACGCCCGTACTGCTCGGCAACGGAGGAAGCGAAGTTGATGTCGGCGGCGTTCGCGACCCCGGCGGTCATCTCCCAGTAGCTAGGCTTCAGCCCGTCGTTGCCCACCACGAGCACGATCGCGCCCTCGCCACGCTCGCGCATGTGCCCGATGACAGCCCGGACCGAGCGCACGTACCCCATGAACTTGAGGTTGAGGCTCGCCAGCCACTGCTCTTCGGTCAGGTTCTCAAGCAGCCCGCCCGGCGAGCTCCCCGCGCAGGTGACCAGGATGTCGATGTGGCCGAACCGGTCGAGGGTGGCGTTCACGCACCGCTCCACATCGGCGGAGACGCTCATGTCCCCCGCCATCGGCACGATCGTCCGTCCGGTCAGCGACGTGATCTGCGCGGCGGCCTTCTCCAGCGGCTCGGCGGTGCGGGCCGTGATCACGACGTCGACGCCCTCCCGGGCAAGATCCTCCGCCACCTGGCGGCCGATGCCCTTGCTCGCCCCGGTGACGAACGCGACCTTCCCGTCCAGCTGCAGGTCCACCGCTGCTCCTTCCGCCAGTCCGGTGCGGGTGCGAGCCAAGTTGCCCGCGGCCGGCCAGGCCAAGCCGCGCTGTACCGCCACACCACGCAACGCTTGCCCGCTTCGGCCAGATGGTATACCAAATATCACGACTCGGGCATCTGTGTGCCTGACAGCGGCGGTGCGGCGCAACCGCAGGTAACCGGCGCTGCTGCGCTCGGCCACGACGTTCGGATGCGGCATGTCCGGCTCCTGCTGAAATATGGTATACCAAGTGGAGATCTTATCTCTGGCCGCCGGAGGCGCCGCACAGCCGCACCCGCACCGCCGGGCCGCCGGGCCGCCGGGCCGCCGGGCCGCCGGGAGGAGGATGGTGAAGCCAGCGCCGTTCACCTACCACGTCGCCCATGACGTCGCCGAGGCCGTCGCGCTGCTGAACGATCTCGGCGAGGACGCGAAGGTGCTGGCGGGCGGGCAGAGCCTGGTGCCAATGATGAACCTCCGGCTGGCTCGCCCGAGCGCACTGGTCGACATCACCCGCATCCCCGGCCTGGACTACCTGCGGGCCGACCCGGACGGCCTGCACGTCGGCGCGCTGACCCGGCACCGGACGGTGGAGACCACCCAGGACCCGGCGGTGCTGGCCGGGTTCGGGGTGCTGCAGCGGTCGGCGCGCTGGATCGGCCACTATCCCATCCGCTCCCGCGGCACGTTCGGCGGCAGCGTCGCGCACGGTGACTCGACCGCGGAGTGGTGCATCCTGGCGGTGCTGCTCGGCGCGCAGATCATCCTGGCCGGCCCGGGCGGGCAGCGCCAGGTCGGCGCCGGGGACTTCTTCGAGGGCTTCTTCACCATCGCGGCCGAAGCCGACGAAGTGATCACCGAGGTCTGGTTCCCGGCCCCGGCGCCGCACGCCGCTCTCACCGAGTTCGCGCCGCGGCAGGGCGACTTCGCCACCGTCGCCGCGGCAGTGTCCATCGAGCTTGCCGGCACGGACGGCACAGACGGCGCCGCCGGCACTGGCGGCGCGGAAACCAACGGGCAGCCGGACGGCGGCGCGCTCCATCAGGCCCGCATCGTGCTCGGCGGGGTGAGCCCGGCCCCGTTTGTGGTGGACGCAACCAGCCTGGCCGGCCAGCCAGCAGCCCCCGCCACCTGGCGCGAGGCCGGGGAGCTCGCGGCGGCCCAGATCGACCCGCCGGACGACGAGAGCGGCGACGCCCTTTACCGCAGGCGCCTGACCGCGACCCTGGTCTCGCGGGCGCTGGCCGAGGCGAGCCGACGGTGAGCCGCGAGGCGCGCCTGAACGCGCAGGCCGGACGCTGGGTGGGGGCGTCCGTGCCACGCAAGGAAGACCGCCGGATGCTGCTCGGCCGCGGCCGGTTCGTCGGCGACCTGACCAGGGCGGGCATGCTGCACGCCGCGTTCGCGCGCAGCCCGTTCCCGGCGGCGGAGGTGACCGGGATCGACACGTCGGCTGCGCTGGCAACGCCCGGTGTCGCCGCGGCGTTCACCGCGGCCGACCTCGGCCATCCGTACCTGGTCGCGATGCTGGAACGGGACGAGTTCACGCCGACCCGGATGCCGCTGCTGGCCGGGGACCAGGTCCGGTTTGCGGGCGAGCCGGTCGCGATGGTGCTCGCCGCCGACCCTTACGCGGCGCAGGACGCGGCCGAGCTGGTGGACGTCGACTGGCGCCCGCTCGACGCGATCCCCGGCATCGAGGCCGCGGAGGCTACCGGCGCCCGCCAGGTCCACGACGGCCTCGACGGGAACCGCCTGGTGGACCTGACCATGTTCGACGACCCCACGCTGCCCGGCATCTTCGCCGCCGCGCCGGCCGTGATCGACGCGGTGTTCCGCAGCGCCCGGGTGGCGGCGCTGCCGCTCGAGGGCCGCGCCTGCATGGCCGAGTGGGACGACCGCGACGAGCAGCTGGTCCTGCACGTGTCCACCCAGGTGCCGCATCAGGTGCGGTCCGGCGTGGCACAGGCGCTCGGCATCCCGGAGCACGGCGTGCGGGTGATCGCCCCGGACGTCGGCGGCGGGTTCGGCCTCAAGTGCGTGGTCGGCAGGGAAGAGGTCGCCGTGGCGGACGCGGCGCGGCGGCTGCGCCGCCCGGTGTCCTGGATCGAGGACCGCCAGGAGAACCTCACCGCCTCGTTCCACGGCCACGAGCAGCGCTACCAGGTGCGCGCCGGCTTCGACTGCGACGGCCGGATCCTCGGGCTCGCGGCCGAGATCGACTGCGACGTCGGCGCGTACTCGGCGTTCCCGTTCACCTCGGCGGTGGAGCCGCTGATGGCGTGCACCGAGCTGCCGGGCATCTACAAGATCCCTGCCTACCGGGCCCGGGGCCGCGCGATCGCGACCAACAAGGCGCCCACGGCGCCGTACCGCGGGGTGTCCCGGCCGCAGCTCGTGCTGGTCATGGAGCGGCTGATGGAGAAGGCGGCCGCCGAGCTCGGCATCGGCGCCCTCGACGTGCGGCGCCGCAACATGATCAGCCCCGGCGAGTTCCCCTACACCGGCGTCAACGGCATCAGCTACGACGAGGGCAGTTACCGGGAGTCGCTTGATCTCGCCGAGCGCCAGGTCAAAGAGACTTTCTTGAACGTGACGCCCGCGGCTGAGCCCGGTGGCCTGATGGCCGGCGTGGGTTACGCGTGCTTTTCCGAGCGGACGGCCTACGGCACGCCGACGATGTCGCAACGCCGGATGGCGATGACGCCCGGCTACGACACCGCCCTGGTGCGGATGGATCCGTCCGGCGAGGTCATCGTGACGACCGGGACCTGCGGCCACGGCCAGGGCCACGAGACCACGTTCGCCCAGATCGTGGCCGACCGGCTGGGCGTGCACCCGGGCCAGGTCCGGCTGCGGCAGGGCGACACCGACCTGGCGTCCTACGGCTGGGGCACCTGGGGCAGCCGCTCGATCGTGATCGGCGGCGGCGCTGCCGACCGCGCCGCCGCGGTGGTCGCCAAGCAGCTGCGGCAGGTGGCCGCGCACCTGCTCGAGGCCAGCGCGGACGACATCGAGCTGGCCGGGGGCTCGGCGCGGGTACGCGGCGACGACCGCGCGGCGCTGCCGGTCGCTGAGCTCACCAGGATCGTGCACTTCCAGACACACCGGCTGCCCGAGGAACTCCGCTACGGGCTCGAGGCCAGGGCCAGCTTCGACCCGCCCGGCACGTTCTCCAACGCGTGCCACGCCGCGATGGTGACGGTCGACCCCGGCACCGGCGAGATCCGGCTCCGCCGGTACCTGGTGGTGGAGGACTGTGGCGTGGTGATCAACCCGATGATCGTGGACGGCCAGGTCAGCGGCGGGGTGGCGCAGGGCGTGGGCGCGGCGCTGCTGGAACGGGTCCGCTACGGCGAGGACGGCCAGCCGGGCAGCACCACGCTGATGGACTACCTGGCGCCCACCGCCATGGAACTGTGTCCAGTCCAGATCACGCACCTGGAGACCGCGTCGCAGTTCAGCGAGACCGGAGCCAAGGGCATGGGCGAGGGCGGCATGATCGGCGCGCCCGCGGCGGTGCTCAACGCGATCAACGACGCGCTGCGGCCGGCCGGGATCTCGTTCGACCACGTGCCGGTGCTGCCCGCCGAGGTCTGCGCGGCACTGGCCGGCGACACGACGGCCATGGGCGGGATGGGCGGGGCGAGCGGGGCGAGTGGGATGGGCGGGGCGAGCGGGGCGAGTGGGATGGGCGGGGCGAGCGCGAGTGGGGCGAGCGAACTTAGCGGGGCGCGCCAGAGGGGGTCGGCGTGAAGGACATCAGGCAGATCCGGGTCCGGGTCAACGGCGCCGAGCACGAGCTCGCGGTCGAGACCCGCCGGACGCTGGCGGACATGCTGCGCCACGACCTCGGGTACACCGGCACGCACCTGGGCTGTGAGCACGGCATCTGCGGTGCGTGCACGGTGCTCGTGGATTCCGCCCCGGTCCGGTCCTGCCTGGTGTTCGGGGTCCAGGCGGACGGGTGCGACGTGCGCACGGTCGAGGGTCTGGCCGACGGCGAGGAGCTGTCCGACCTGCAGCAGGCGTTCAGCGACCACCACGGTCTGCAGTGCGGTTTCTGCACGCCGGGCTTCCTGATGCTGGCCGAGGCCTATCTCGCCGAGCGGCAGGCGGCCGGTGCGGGCGAGCCGACCGAGGCGGAGATCCGCGAGCTTGCGGCGTCGAACCTGTGCCGGTGCACCGGCTACCAGGGGATCGTGGACGCGGTGCTGGCGACGGCGCGGGCGCGGCTTCGCAGTGGCGAGGAACGCGGCGCTGGTCGGGGGCCGCGGGGCAGCCGGGGCGCGGCGGGCGGGCCATGACATCGGTCGGGACGCGCGCGGCGCGCAAGGAGGACCCGAGGCTGCTGCGCGGCCTCGGCCGGTTCGGCGACGATTTCAGCGCGACCGGGCAGTGCTGGGCCCGGGTCGTCCGCTCCCCCGTAGCGCACGGCCGGCTGCGCTCGGTCGGTGTCCGGGAAGCCGCCGGAGCCCCCGGGGTCGTCGCCGTGGTCACGGCCGCCGACCTGCCGCCGGGCCTGCTCATCCCGGTCCGGCTGCCGCTGCAGGGCATCGACCTGAGCGGGTTCCTGCAGCCGGTGCTCGCCGCCGCCGTGGTGCGCTACGTGGGCGAGCCGGTCGCCGTCGTGGTCGCCGACGACCCGTACGCGGCCGAGGACGCCGCCGAGCTGATCGACATCGACATCGACGAGGAGCCGGCTGTGCTGGACGCCGCGGCCGCGGCGGAGCCCGGGTCACCGCGGCTGTTCCCCGCCGGGAACGTCGCAGCCGACTTCACCCTGGGATATGGAGATGTCGACGACGCGTTCAGGCGGGCCGTCCGGATCGTCGAGACCGAGATCGAGATCGGCAGGCACACCGCGGTGCCACTGGAACCCCGCGCGCTGCTGGCCGACGTCGACCGGCGCAGCGGCGCACTGTCGATCTTCGGCATGACCAAGGTTCCCGCGTTCAATCGCGGCGTGCTGGCGTCGCTGCTGGGCGTCGACGAAACGCTGATCCACGTGCCCGCGGTCGACGCCGGCGGCGGGTTTGGTGTGCGCGGCGAGTTCTACCCGGAGGACTTCCTGGTGCCGTGGCTCGCCCGCTCCCTGGGCCGCCCGGTGAAGTGGGCCGAAGACCGGGCCGAGCACCTGGTGGCGGTGAACCACTCCCGGCAGCAGTCGCACCGGATCGCGGCCGCGTTCGGCGCCGACGGCGTGCTCACCGCGCTGCGCGACGACGTGCTGCACGACAACGGCGCGTACTGCCGGACGCACGGGATCACCGTCCCCGAGCTGACCGTGGCGATGCTGCCGGGACCGTACCGGGTGCCTGCCTACGCCGGCCGGATCCGGGTCGTGCTGACCAACAAGACGCCTTGCGGCACCTACCGGGCACCGGGCCGGTTCGAGGGAACCGCAGCCCGCGAGCAGCTGCTCGACGTCGCAGCGGCCGAGCTCGGCATGGACCGCGTCGAGCTGCGCCGCCGCAACCTGCTGCGCCCCGGCGAGCTGCCGCACCGCCGGGCGATCTCGACGCTGGACACCGACATGGTGCTCGACGCGGGCGACTACCCCGGGCTGCTGGACGCAGCGGTCGGTGAGGCCGCGCGGCTGGGCTACCCCGGCGCGGTCGACGCGGGCCGGCGGGGCGGGCGGATGCGCGGGCTCGGCGTGGCCATGTTCCTGGAGAAGAGCGGGCTCGGCCCGCAGGAGACGGCGGATGTGCTGGTCAGCAGCGGCGGCGCGGTCCGCGTGCTGTCCGGCGGCACCTCGCTTGGCCAGGGCGTCGAGACCGTGCTGGCCCAGATCGCCGCCGACGCCCTCGGCGTCGGCCTGGACGCGGTCAGCGTGGTCTGCGGCGACACCGACCTGCAGCCGTTCGGCATGGGCTCCTGGGCGTCCCGCACCACGGTCGTCGCGGGCAACGCGGTGCACGCGGCCGCGCGAGCGGTGCGCGAGCGGGTCACCGAGCTGGCCGCGCGCATGCTCGAAGTGGCCGAGGACGACCTGACCGTCTCCGGCGGCGCGGTCAGCGTGCGCGGCGATCCCGCCGCCTCGGTCACCCTCGCGGAGGTGGCCAGGGCCGCCACTCCGGCCAGTGGTTATCTACTACCGCGTGAGGCCGCCGGCCTGTCCGCGCGCCGCCGGTTCGACGTCGCGCACATGACCTATCCGTATGGGGTGCACATCGCGGTCGTCGACGTTGACGCGGGCACCGGCCTGGTGCGGGTGCTGCGCTATCTGGTGGCGTACGAGGTGGGCCGTGCGGTCAATCCGACGCTGGTCGAGGGGCAGCTGCGCGGCGGCGCTGCGCAGGGTATCGGCGGCGCGCTGCTCGAGGAGTTCGGCTACGACGAGGCCGGTCAGCCGCAAGCGACGACGTTCATCGACTACCGCATGCCGACCGCCGCCGAGGTGCCGCCGATCGACGTCCTGGTGACGCAGCTGTCGCCAGCGCCGGGCAACCCGCTGGGGGTGCGCGGCGCTGGCGAGGGCGGGATCAGCGCCGCGGGCGCGGTGCTGGCCAGCGCCGTCAGGGATGCGCTCGGCCTGGCTGGAGGCATCGGCCGGCTGCCGCTCACCGCGGCGCGGGTGCAGGCACTCGCCCGCGGCGGGGCGGCAACCCAGCCCCGCCCACCCATCCATCCCGCTCCACCCCACCGGCCCGCCACCCGGCAGGCCGCAAGCACGGAAGGTTTGCGGTGATGTCCGTCTCAGGCACCGACGCGCTGGCAGTCATGGGTCACGGCACGGTGAGCTACGTCAGCAAGACCGACATGGTGGCGGCGCTGATCCGTGAGCTGATCATCACCGGCGAGCTCACCGCGGGACAGCAGCTGCGCCAGCGGGACCTCGCGCAGCGCTTCGGGGTCAGCCAGACGCCGGTGCGCGAGGCCATGCGACGGCTGGAGTCCGAGGGACTGGTCATCGGGGACACCCACCGCGGGTTCACCGTGGTGACGCCCGACGACGGGCCGGTCGAGGAGAACTTCCAGATCCGCGCCGCGCTGGAGTCGCTCGGCGCGTCGCTCGCCGCGCGCAAGATCGACGACGCCGGGCTGGCCGAGCTGGAGCGGCTGAACGAGCGGATGCGTGCCATGGCCGACGGCGACCCCCGCTACGGGGAGCTCAACCGGGAATTCCACTTCACGCTGTACCAGTACTCGCGCAGTCCGCTGCTGATGTCGCTTATGCGGCTGCTGTGGGCGTCGCTGCATGGCGGCCCGCGGGTGCTGCGGACGCACGCCGAGTCGGCGCGCCAGCACGACGCGATCCTGGACGCGCTGCGCGCCGGAGACGCCGACGCCGCCAGCACGCTGACCCACCAGCACATCATGGGCGCCGAGCGCGCCACCGGGGCCTGACCGCCGGGCCCGCCGTCATCCCATCGACCGGAAGGCCTGCCATGCCTGTGATCCACACCGACGACGGCGTCGCCCTGCACACCGAGATCACCGGGACCGGCCAGCCGTTGCTGTTCATCCACGAGTTCGCCGGTAACCACCGCAGCTGGGAGCCGCAGGTCCGGTACTTCTCGGCCAGCTACCGCTGCATCACGTACGCCGCGCGCGGCTACCCGCCGTCGGACGTCCCGGCCGAGCCTCATCGCTACAGCCAGGACCGCGCGGTCGCCGACGCGATCGCGGTGCTGGACGGCGTCGGAGTGCAGAGCGCCCACGTGGTGGGCCTGTCCATGGGCGGATTTGCCACGCTGCACCTGCTGATGCGCCACCCGGACCGGGTCGGCTCGGCCGTGGTCGCCGGGGCCGGCTACGGCGCGCATCCCGACCGGCAAGCCGCGTTCCGGATGGAGAGCGAGGCGATAGCGGCCGCGTTCGAGGCCGAGGGCGCCTCACAGGTCGCCCGGCGCTACGCGGTGGGCCCGGCGCGGGTGCAGTTCCAGAACAAGAACCAGCGCGGCTGGGCCGAGTTCGCCACGGCCCTGGCCGAGCACTCCGCCGTGGGCTCGGCCCTGACCATGCGCGGCGTGCAGGCCGCCCGGCCCTCGCTGTACGCGCTGCGCGACGAGCTGGCCGCGATCAGAAAGCCGGTGCTGATCCTGGTCGGCGACGAGGACGAGGGCTGCCTGGAACCCGCGCTCATGCTCAAGCGCACGATCCCGAGCTCCGGGCTCACCGTCCTGCCGCAGACCGGTCACACGGCCAATCTCGAGGAGCCGGGCCTGTTCAATGCCGCGGTCGACCGGTTCCTCGCGCTAGCCGGTCGCGGCGCCTGGCGCCGCCGCGACCCCCGCTCCCTGTCAGCCTCCACCACCGGAATCCGCTAGCTCCCGCATCAACCCGGGCCGGGTGTCTGGCCTGGGGCGTGTCCCGTAGATCTTGGGTCCTGGCTGGTTCAGATGGCGTGAGTGGGCGATCGGCTGAGCCGGCACGATCTGACTGGTGGGGAATGGCAGCGGCTGCTGTCGCGGACGGCAGCCGGTACCGAGGCAGCGGCGAGGGCAGCAGCAGGAAGAACCCGCCGATGCCGCCGAGGGTCGCGATCCACAGCGCCGGACGCAGCCCGATCGCGGTCCCGAGCAGCCCGCCGAGCAGAGCGCCGACCGGCCTGGTGCCGTAGTTGACGGCCTGGAATGCCCCGCTTACCCGCGACCTCAGCGTGGCCGGGATCACCGCGGCGAAGATCGCGCCGATGCTGATATCGAGCACCATCACCCCGAAGCCGGAGATGAACTCCGCCGCGAACAGCACCGCGAGCACCAGTGCCAGCCTGCCATGGGCGAGCGGCCAGCCGACCAGCGGCGCGGTGAACAGCAGGCAGCCCAGCGCGTAGGCCCAGCCGTCGCCGATCCGTGCCGCGATGCGCTTGGTGACCAGGGCGCCGAGCAGCCCGCCGATGGCGGCCATGCCGAGCAGCAGGCCCACGACGCCGGCCCGCACATGCAGCACGCGCACCGCGTAGAGCAGGTACAGCGCGCTGAACATCAGGTTGAAGAAGTTGACGGTCGCGACCGCGATCAGCGATGCGCGGACGACGCCTGAGCGGGCGATGAACCGGGCCCCGGCCATGATCGACCCGTCGCCCGTGTCCGCGGGCGGCTCGGCCGGCCGGATCCGGGCAAGGAAGAACGCCGAGCCCAGGAACGACAGCGCGTCCGCGATGATGGCGATCGGGGCGGTGAACACCTGCACGAGCAGGCCGCCGACGCTCGGGCCGCCCACGAATGACAGCGCCCGGCTCCCGTAGATCAGCGACTGCCCGTCGACGTAATGCTCAGGCGCGACGATCGAGGTGAACAGCGTCACGTCCGAGACGTTGAACGCGATGCTCAGCGTCCCGGCCGCGAACGTGACCAGGTACAGCTGCAGCAGCGTCAGCGCGTGCAGCGCGTAGCAGGCCGGGATGCTGGCGAACAACGCGGCACGCCCCAGATCGGCGGTGATCATCATCAGCCGGCGCCGCCCGCGCCGGTCGACCAGCGCCCCCGCCGGCAACCCGAACAGCAGGCTCGGCAGCCACTCGAGCGCGGTCAGGTAGCCCATCTGGGCGGCCCCGGCGTGCAGCGCCAGCACCGCCGCCAGCGGCAGCGCGATCCCGGCAATCTGGTCGCCGAACATCGAGATCGTCGAGGCGCCCCAGTACGGCCGGAATACCCGGTCGCGCAGTAACTCTGGCACGAACCGGCGGCCGCTCACGTCACTGCCCCGCGGTTCGTTTCCGGTTCAGGTCGTCCGGGAAGGCCAGGTGCAGGAACGAGACGAGACGGGCTCCCGGCGGCCGCAGCTCCGGCTTGACCAGGCGCTCGAAGTACACGTCCACCACCTCTCGCACCTTCCGCCCCAGCTCGGCCAGCTCGTCAGCGGTCACGTAGAGGATCTGGTCACCCAGCAGCGCCGCGTCCTGCCACTCGGGTGGCTCGTTTGGGCTGACCTCCAGCCAGCGCATGAGCTGCTCAAAGTACCCTTCGGCGACGACCGTTTTCAGCATGCCGGTCGCCGCGGCGGCCTCGGGGGTCTCCGCGATCGCGTCCCATGCGGTGAACATGCTGGTGGCCCTCCAGGGCTTCTCCCGCCCGGTCCCGCCCCCGGCCTCCTCGACCAGCCCGTACTTGGCCAGCTGCCGGAGATGGAACGAGCAGGTCCCCGACGACTCGCCGAGCAGCTCTGCCGCCCTGGTCGCGGTCAGCGGCCCCTCCGTGCGGAGCAGCCCGACCAGCTTCATCCGGACCGGGTGCGCATATGCCCGCAGCGCCCGCGGATCCGTCAGCCGCGTGACCGTCCGCCCCGGCACGCTGTCCTGTCCGCCTCGCCCGGCCGCCGCGTCGCCCGCCCCCGCCGCCGCTTCGCCCGCCCCGGTCGACTGTCCGCTTTGCGCCGCGCCCGGGCTGCCAGCCACATCCTTAGTCGTCATCATACCAAGATATCTTTGCAAAGATACCTTCGCAAGACATTCAGCACCAGTTGCGATGTATTCGCACGTCATGAGGCAGGATCTCGCATTACACGAACCGGAGCTCAGGATCTGCGGGACACGCCCTAGTGTGATGGGGGTGGGCCTGCTATCTGTGACTGGAGGAATCGTCCGATGATCGGCACGTTGCGTGCGGTGGTGCTCGATACACCCGACGTGCGGCGGCTCGCCGCGTTCTACGCCGCCCTCGGCGGGTGGACCGAGCATGACGCCGAGGACGACTGGATCGCGTTGGAGACCGGGGACGGATGGCGCATCGCCGCTCAGCTCAGCCCCGACCACATACCGCCGCGGTGGCCCGACCCCGCGTACCCGCAGCAGGCGCACCTCGACCTGCGCGTGCCGGACCTCGACGTCGGCTCGGCGAAGGCGGTCGAGCTGGGTGCCGAGCTGCTGCGCAAGAGTGAGAACTGGTACACGCTGGCCGACCCGGCCGGGCACCCGTTCGACCTGTGCCTGTTCCCGGCGAAGCAGGAAACCACACTCATGGGCGTGATGCTCGACTGCCCGGACGCCAAGCAGCTGAGCACGTTCTACGCAGAACTCCTCGGCAAGCCCGTCACGTACGAGGGCGAGGGCATGGCGATGATCGGCGAGGACGGCGCGCAGCCGGTGATGTTCCAGCAGATCACCGAGTACCACGCACCGCGGTGGCCCGACCCCGCGTATCCGCAGCAGCTGCATCTCGACGTCACGGTCGACGACGTCGACGCGGCCGAGGCGGCGGCGCTGAAGCTCGGCGCCACCTCACTGTCCTCCGCCGGGGAGAACTGGCGGGTCTACGCCGACCCGGCCAGCAAGCCGTTCTGCCTCTGCTGGGACTAAGGTCCGAATCGAACTCGGTCGCAGCTCTTCGTCGATGCCGCCTGGAGCTAATAAGCGCCTATTGGGAACCTCATTCGACTTGTGGCCGGGCTTGACACCCACCCGTGCAATTGCTGGGGCCTCCTTGTCCCGGGCGCGGGCGCGCCGGACAGTGCTTGGAAGATCACAAATCGCAAGAGAGATAATTCTGGTCATAAGACCAATCACCGAACCGCGACCACTGCTGTCCCTGAAGGCTCTTTGTGATCGGCCGACCGGGCGCGCTCGCCGCCCTTCCGGACAGTTACGGCCCGCTGTTCGACCGGGCGGCGGCCGTATTCGAGGCGGACGAGCGGGTTCGCGCGATGTGGCTGCACGGCGCGCTGGCGCGCGGCAAGACAGACGCGGGCTCCGATATGGACATCTCGGTCGCGATCGCGGACGACGGCTTCGACGGTTTCGCCGCACCAGCAGTTCGTCCAGCTGTGCCTGCCACGTGGCCCGGTCGGTCAACCCGGGCATGGGTACGGCACTCTCTCGGCTACTGGTCCCCGCTCGTTCCACGACTCATCGTTCATGATCGCCTCCGCGCTGTCCGCCTGGACGCTGGCAGTCTCTAAGGATCCAGACTGTGAGCGGGCGGGGAAAGCATCGCCGGCTGGGCACCCGGTGCCACCCACTCAGGCAGACGCCTCAGCTGTGCAGTGAGGAGCGGTGGTAGTAGAGATCTCTCAGCACGCCGACCTCGGCGCCGTGATGGATGACCTCGTCCAGCACGTGCAATGCCAGGTCAACAGTGTTCGACTCGGCGTACGGCCCCCAGGATGGCCCAAGTGGCGCAGCCCACTGGTCGGGGCTTAGCCCGGCGAGCCCAGCGCGCCAGTTCCGGTAATGCTCATCGAGGAATCCTGGAACCGCGGCGGCGTCGGGCGGGAAGACGATCCGCTCGGTAGTCAAGGAACCGTCCCCAAACCGTGAGCTGGCAAAGCCGCCGACTGCCATCCCGCCCAGGTGGCCGAGCCGCCAGGCGATGGTGGTGACAGGGACCGGATCCGGTGCTGGACCGCCGCCCCCGCCGCCGTCGAGCTGCCACCGGCCGTTATCGGCTTGGCGCAGCGACCAGGATCCAGCCACCGGTTCCCAGAAGTACTCCTCGTCAGTGAGCCCGGCGAGCCGACCCGTCAAGCGGTCCCAGACATAGTCAAAGGCTGTAATCAGCGAACCTGCGGTTGCATCCATGCCACGATCCAACCGCAGCTGTGGCGCTTTCCGGAACAGGAAACGTGCTGGCCGCGGGCTCTGGTGGTCCGCATGCGTTCTGGCCACAATGAGCCGATGGCTACCTACATCACCCGGCTCGACCAGCCGGGCAGCGGGCCGCGCATCGCGGTCAAGGATGTCATCGACGTCGCGGGAGTGCCGACGACGGCAGGCTGCAAGGCGGTCGCCGCGATCGCTGAGCCCGCTGAACGCGACGCGGCGTGCATGGCCGGGGCGCGGGCGGCCGATGCGGCGATTGTCGGCAAGGCCAACTTGCATGAGCTCGCGTTCGGTGCCTCCGGCGTCAACCAGTGGTTCGGCACCCCGGTCAACCCGCTCGATCCGGCGCTGCTGCCGGGCGGGTCGTCGAGCGGGTCGGCGGTGGCGGTGGCCGAGGGGTCGGCGGACATCGGCTATGGCACCGACACCGGCTGCTCGGTCCGGGTCCCCGCGGCGTTCTGCGGGGTGGCGGCCCTGAAGACCACGTTCGGCCGGATCAGCGTCGACGGCGTGTGGCCGCTGGCACCGAGCCTGGACACCGTCGGCCCGATTGCCGCCGACGTGGCAGGCCTGACGGCCAGCCTGGCGCTGCTGGAACCCGGCTTCGCCGTTACCCAAGGCCCGGCAGCCCGCGTTGGCCGGCTGCGCCCGCCGTCCGACGAGCTTGACCCTCGCATCGACGCCGCCGTCGATGCCGCGCTCCTGGCGAGCGGCCTGGAGACCGTCGAGCTTGACGCGGTGGACTGGGCGGAGGCGCTGGCGCAGACCTACGTGCTGACCGCGTGCGAGGCCGCAGCGCTGCACGCGCCGCTGCTGGCCGCGCGCGACGGCATCAGCGACCCGGTCCGCGCACTGCTGGAAGGCGGCGTGGGCATGACTGCTGACCAGCAGAAGGCCGCCCGCGCCTACCAGCTCGGCTGGAAAGAAGTGCTGGCCCAGATCCTGGGTCAGGTAGACGTGATCGCGCTGCCGACCGTGCCGATCTTTGCGCCGCCACTCGCCGAGGCGGAGCAGCACGACTTCCCGCATTTCGCCGCGCCGGTCAACCTGGCCGGCCTGCCCGCCCTGGCTCTGCCGGTGCCGAGCGCGCACCGGCTGCCGGCCAGTCTCCAGCTGATCGGGCCCGCCAACGGCGAGGAGTTGCTGCTCGCCACAGGCGCGCTGGTCGAATCGGCCGTCGGCCTGTATTAGGTCGGCCTGTATTAGAGGGTGCCGGGCTCGACGACCGCCTTGACGAAGTGCTCCGGCCTGGCCGAAGCGACCTCGAAGGCCTCGGCAATGTCCGCCAGCGGAAAGGTATGGGTCATGAGGCCGGCGACGTCCAGGATGCCGGCGTTGACCAGCCGCATTCCTGCTCGCATGCCCCGCATGATCGTGTCGATATCCCGGAAGTGGGCGTTCACGATGTGGAACGCCATCCAGTTCCAGCGGCCGAGCGAGATCTCCCGCGTGCCACCCTGGTGATACGCGACGACGCAGACCTTGCCGCTCATCCTGGTGACCTCGCCCGCCGCCCGCAGACCCTCGCTGACGCCGGTGATCTCGTAGCTGAGGTCCGCCCCGATGCCGTCGGTGACCTCGCCGACGGCATCGGCCAGCGACTCCGTGGCGGTGTTGACGACCCGGGTCGCGCCCAGCTTGCCCGCCCGGTCCAGCGCGTCGTTCCTCAGGTCGGCCACGGTGACCGTGCGAGGACCCTTGAGCCCGGTCACCATCTGGACGAGGGCACCCATGAATCCAGCGCCAATGATCACTACGTCGTCGGCGAGCGCCGGGGCGGCCAGTTCCACGGCGTTGACGACGCAGGCCAGCGGCTCGGCGACCGCCGGGTACATCACGTGCGAGGCCACCGGCACGCAGAAGCGCTCCTCGACGACGGCCTGCTCGGCGAACCCGCCACCGGGGACCCAGGCGGCGACTCGCTGCCCTGGCGTGAGGCCCGACACCCCTGACCCGGTCTCCTCGATCACCCCGGCAACCTCGTGCCCGATCCGCGTGGGCAGCCCGGCCGGATCGCGGCCCGTCCAGAGGTCGAGCTCAGAGGTGCAGACCCCGCATTGCAGGATGCGCAGCCTCGCCTGGCCCTGGCCGACCGGCGGGAGATCGGCGTCGACGAGTTCGATCGTGCGCGGGGCGGTCAGGACGGCAGCCTTCACGATCAGCCTCCTAGTTTCTGTGGCCCGGCGGCGGCGGTGGTGACCGTCACCGCAGGGCACCTGTGGTGAGTCCGGATACGATCCGGCGCTGCGCGAACAGCACGAGAACGAAGATCGGCAGCGCGGTGAGCAGCACGCCCGCATCGGTGAGGTTGTAGAAGACCTGGTACTTGGTCTGCGAGAGCATGACGATCGACAGCGGGGCGGTAAACCGGTTCGCGGTCTGCAGGAACGCGAGCGAGAACGCGAAGTCGTTCCAGACCAGGAGGAACGAGAAGATCGCCGCGGTGACCAGAGCCGGGGCGGCCAGCGGCACGATGATCCGCCACACGGCACCGAGCCGGCTCGCCCCGTCGACCAGGGCGGCCTCCTCGATCTCCATCGGTATCTGCCCGAACAGGCTGGCCAGCAGCCAGGTCGTGAGCGGCACCGTGTAGATGAGGTCGGCGATGCTCAGACCCAGGTACGTGTTGAGCAGGCCGATGTGGCTCATCACCTCGAACAGCGGGCCCATCATCGCGGTGAGCGGGAAGAACCCGGCGAGGATGACGAAGCCGAGGACCAGGCCACGGCCCCTGATCGGGAGCCGCGAGAGCGCGTAGCCGGCGAGCGCACCGAGGACGAGCGTGATCACGGTCGTGATCGCGGCCACGATGAAGCTGCTGAGGATCGAGCGCGAGAACGAGTCCCTGATCAGCACCGTGTAGTAGTTGCCGAGCGTCGGATGGGACGGCCACAGCGTGGGGAGGTTCCTGGAGAACTCCGGGCTCGGCTCCAGGGACTGGGACAGCACCCAGAAGAACGGAACCAGGAAGATCAGCGTGATGACCGCGAGCGTGAGGGCCGCCCATCTGTGCCGCCACCGCCGGGCCGTCGGCCGCGCGGCCCGCTGCTTCCCGAAGGCAGAGATCCCGGTCATGCCTTCGGCCTCAGGATCAGCCGGTAGGCCGCCGCGACGATCAGCGCGATGACCACCATCACCACCGAGATCGCGCCGCCGAGGCCGAAGTTGCCGTTGACCAGAAACGAGTTCCAGTCCACGTAGGCCAGCGTGCTCGTGGAGGTCCCCGGCCCTGACCCGGTGAGCGCGTAGATAATGTCGAAGATCATCAGCGCGGACAGGGTGCGGAACACGAGCACGACGAGCAGCGCCGGGCGCAGCAGCGGCAGCGTGATGCGCCAGAACGTTCGCCACGCGCCGGCCCCGTCGACGGTGGCGGCCTCGTACAGCTCGCGGGGGATCCCCTGCAGCCCGGCGAGCAGGATGATCGCGGCAAACGGGACCACCTGCCAGGTGTCCGCGAACAGGATCGCCACCCAGGACAGCAGCGAGCTTGTGTTCAGCCAGGTGGTGTGGGCAACGGGCAGGTGCAGCAGGGACAGGACGTAGTCGACGCCGCCGGTCTGCGGGTCGAGCATCGTCTTCCACACGGTGGCCGAGATCACCGTGGGCACGGCCCACGGCAGCAGCAGCAGCGACCGCGCCACGCCCCGGCCGCGGATGGGCCGGTTGAGCAGCAGCGCTATACCGAGGCCGAGACCGACCTCGATCGGCACCGACACCGCCGTGTAGCCGATCGTGTGCTCGATCGCGGGGCCAAGGCCGGTCTGCGTCGAGAACACCTGCTGGTAGTTCTGCAGGCCGACGAAGCGGTGGCTGCTCGGGTTGAGCAGGTTGAAGTAGTGAAACGAGTTCCAGATGTTGTAGACGAGCGGGAACCCGGTGATGGCCAGGAGCACCAGCACCGCCGGGCTGACCAGCACGTAGCCGAGCCGCTTTGCTGATCCGCTGCGGCGCCTCCACCGGGGGGGCGGAGTGCTCGGCGTTACGCGCCGGATGGCGGTGCTGGTGCTCGTCATCGGCCCTCTAGTCACGGCATCTGCGGGTGGCGGTCATTTCGATAGCGAGGCGAGCTCGGCAGAGGTCTGGCTGAGCGCCTGCGCCGGGGCTGTCTGGTTGGCGAGCACACTGGACAGCATGTTCTGTACGTCGGTCGAGATCTGCAGGTAGTCGGGGCTGACCAGGCGCGGCACGCCCGCCTTGAACACATTCAGGTCCGCCCGGAAGTAGGGAGCCTTGCTGAACAGGGCCGAGGTGTAGGCCGCCGCGACCGACGGCGGGTCTCCCGAGGTCACCGCCCGGTTGATCTGCTGGCCCGGGTTGAGCAGCCACTTGACGAACGCGACGTCGGCCGCGCGGTGTGCGCTCTTGGCGTTGATCACGAGCGCGTCACTGGCCACGGTCGCTACCCCGGCTCCGCTTTCGCTCGGGAACGGGACGAAACCGGTCTTGTCGACGACGGCCGAGCCCTTCGCGTTGACGAGGGACTGCAGGTACGGCCAGTTGGTCGCGAACGCGGCCTGCCCGGAGACGAACGCGTCCTGCACGTTCTGCTCTGACCAGCCGGCGACGGCCTGCGGCGTGACCTTGTACTGGTAGACGAGGCTGTGCAGGAACTCCAGCGCCTTGAGGTTGCCTGGCGTGTCGAAGTGCGCCGGGTTGAGCCCTCCGCCGAACGCGCCCATCAGATCGATGAACACGGTCACGAAGCCCTCGTACTTCATTCCCTCGAGCGCCAGTCCTTCGCGCAGGTGCGGATCGGCCTTGATGGCGTTCTCGGCATCGGTCACCAGTTCCTGCGGCGTCTTCGGAGGCTGCTTGACCAGGTCGGTCCGGTAGTACAGCCCTTCCGCGTTGAAGTACCACATGGCCGCGTAGAGCTTTCCCTCGTAGGTCCCCGATGCCCTTGCCTTCGGCAGCAGCACGCCGGGGCTGATGCCTGCCGAGCTCAGCGGCAGGATCCAGTTGGCCCGGGCGAACGAGGCGGGCCAGGCCGTGTCGGCGTCGACCACGTCCGGCACGGCGTCGCCCGCCTCGAAGTAGTGAACGACCTGCTGGTAGGCGTCGTTGCTGGTGGCCGCCAGCTGCTGCACCTTGACCGTGATGTTGGGATGCACCTTCTCGAACGCCTTGACCTCCGCGCCGGTCGCCTGGGCCTCGGCACCTAGGCCGGCGGTCGCGAAGACGATGGTCTGCTTGGTGCTCAGCGAGCTCTGGCTGCCGGACGAGCTCCCCGACGAGCCGCACGCCGAGAGCGCAACGGCGAGCAGCAGCGCGGCGGACACCGAAAGGGCACTCTTGGGTCTGTGTGCCCGGCTGAATACGTGACGTGGGCGAGGCCGCATGGTCAATCTCCTTTGCCTGCGACTAACCGGCTAACTCAGCGATGTCGATGGAAGAGGGCCTGATAAAGGGCCGGAGTGTGGAATGGGCGATGAGCAGGCCGTTGAGAAGGCGGTTCGTGTCCCCCGCCCACACCGGATCCTCGTGCTCCACGGAGACGACCCCGTCGAAGCCGACCTGGTAGAGAGTGTCAATGATCTTGGTCCAGTCGATGGACCCGAGGCCCGGGATGCGGTAGCGGTACCAGCCGGTGTCCCACGGGTCGGGGCGGTGAATGGCCAGGCCGAATATCCCGGTCTGGTTCCTGGCGGCCGCGTCGATCTCGACGTCCTTCGCCTGCACGTGGACGATCCGCTCTGGCCGCATCCGGATGGCCGCGACCGGATCGATGCCGAGCCAGACGAGGTGGGACGGGTCGTAGTTCAGGTAGAAGCCGAGGTCATACATCCAGTCCCAGAACTCGGGCGAATAACCCAGGTTGCCGGGGTAGCCGTCGGGATGCCATCCCTCCATGGGGCAGTTCTCCACCATCAGGCGGACGCCCCGTTCGGCGGCGTAATCGATGAGCTGCGGCAGTTCCATCTCGGCGAGCTTGAGGTTGTCCGCGACCGAGCGGCCCGGGTCGCGGCCGATGAACGTCCCGACCAGGCCGCAGCCGAGCAGCTGCGCCGCGTCGACGGTCCGCCGCAGGTGAGCGTGGATCTCCTTCCTTGCGTCCTCGTCGGGGTGGAGGTTGTTCTCGTAATAAGCGAGCGCGGAAATCTCGAGTTGCTTGGCCGCGAAATCCTGGCTGACGGCCTCGGCCCCGGCGGCGGTCAGCGACGCCACGTCGATGTGCGATGCCTCGCCCGGCCGGGACACGGGAGCCCGGCCAGGCCGCCACCTCGAGCGCCTCGAAGCCGTTGGCCGATGCCCAGTCGGTGATCCAGCCCAGCCCCTGGTCGGGGAGGCACGCGGTAAGGAATCCCAGTTTCATGGCGTCACCTTCACCCAGCTGCGCTGGCGCGCAGACGCGAGAACGGCATCGGTCAGCTGCGCGACGCGGAGGCCGTCGTCAAAGGACGGGTAGCTGCCAGGCCCGCCGTCCGCGATCGCCGTATACGCATCGCTCAGCAGGGCGGCGAAGCAGTCGACGAAGCCCTGCGCGTGCCCGGGAGGCAGGAAGCTCAGCCGCTGGGACTGCGCCGCGAGGGTGGCGCTGTCGCGCGTCATGTCCTCGCTGGCGCCGCGGCGGCCTAGCCACAGCGCTTCCGGCCGCTCCTCGTTGAAGACGGCGCTGGCCTGCGCACCATCGACCTCGATCCACAGGCGGTTCTTGCGGCCGGGCGACACCTGGCTCACGCTGAGCGTTCCTGCCGCACCGTCGGTGGTCCGGAACAGCAGGCAGGCAACGTCCTCGGTGGCGACCGGCTGCAACTGCTGCGCCGAGAACTCCGGCCTCGATTCGAACGTGCCGCTCCCCGCAGCGGCCCGGCGGGCGACGACGGTCTCGGTGAGCGCCACCAGCTCGGCGATCCGCTGGCCGGTGATCCACTCGGCCAGGTCGCACCAGTGCGAGCCGATGTCCGCGAAGGCCCGGGAGTCGCCGCCGAGAGCGGCGTCCACGCGCCAGCCTCCCTCGCCCGGCGAGAGCTGCCAGTCCTGCAGGTAAGAGCCGTGGATCAGGTGAATCCGGCCCAGCGATCCGGCCAGGGCCCTGGCTCGTGCCTCCGCGGTCATCGCGTGATACCGGTACGCGAACGGCACCACGGCGACCCGGCCGGATTCCCTGGCCAGCCGCGCCAGCGCGGACGCTTCCGCCAGGGAGACGCCCAGCGGCTTCTCGCACACGACGTGCCTGCCCGCGGCGAAAGCGAGCTCGACCAGGCCCCGGTGCAGGTAGTTCGGCGTGCACACGTGAATGACGTCGGCGTCGCCTTGCTCGATCAGCGTGGCCGCGTCCGGGTAGGTGCGCTCGACGCCGAGCTCGCGGGCGGCGGCCGCGGATCGCTCAGGGGTGGAAGCGACTACGCCGACCACCGGGATCCCCAGCAGCCTCAGGGCCCTGGCATGCACCTGACCGGCGAAACCAGTTCCGATGATCGCTGCCCGTAGTTTCTGCAAGGTTCCTCCATCGACCGAACATTGCAGTAGAAAAAATTATGCTTCATGATTTCGTATGTCAATAGAACATACTTAGTTCGATAATGAACTTAGAGGGTGCTATCGTCCATCTCGTGACAGTCGACGCAGCAGGCGATCACACGGGCCGGCCCTCCCGGGCCGCCTACGGGCTCGGGCATCTGGTCTCGCTGGTCGCCGAGGGCAAGGCGGCCACCCGCGCCGATCTATCGCGGCTCACCGGCCTGGCCCGCTCGACGGTCTCACAGCGAGTCGAACTTCTGGTCCGCAACGATGTCCTCCGCGACATCGGTGATGGCCCCTCCACCGGCGGCAGGCGTCCTACCCTGCTGAAGCTCGCGCCGAGCGTTGGCGTGGTGCTGGCCGCCGACATCGGCGCGACCCATTGCAGGCTGGCGATCGCGGATCTGACCGGCCACATTGCCGCCGACGTCGATGCCAGGCTCGACGTTGCCAGCGGGCCGCATGCGGTCCTTGGCTGGGTCATCGAAGGCTTCAGGCACCTGCTCAGCGGTGCCGGCTGCGATGCCGGCGCGGTCCGGGCCGTTGGAATCGGCGTCCCGGGGCCGGTTGAGTTCGCGACGGGCACAGTCGTGCAGCCCCCGATCATGCCCGGGTGGGACGGACTCGTCATGCCAGACTGGTTCGCCGACCACTTCGACGCGCCTGTTCTGGTCGACAACGACGTGAACATCATGGCGCTCGGCGAGTACTCGGGGCGCGGGCTGGCCGCCACCGACCTGCTGTTCGTCAAGGTAAGCACCGGCATCGGCTGCGGCATCATCAGCGACGGCAGGCTGCACCGCGGCGCCGACGGGGCGGCCGGAGACATCGGCCACGTCCGGGTGACCGACGGAGACGACACGGTATGCACCTGCGGGAACACCGGCTGCCTGGAGGCGGTGGCGTCGGGCGCTGCCGTCGCCCGGCGGCTTGCGCGCGACGGCCTCGACGCGCGGACCGCTCGTGACGTCGTGGAGCTCGCCCAGGCGGGCGACCCGCGTGCGGCCCGCAGCGTGCGCCTGGCCGGCGAGCGAATCGGAGAGGTCGTCGCGGCCCTGGTGAACTTCTACAACCCGTCAACAATCGTGATCGGCGGCGCCCTGTCCGAGCTTCGCGATGACCTGCTCGCCGGAATCCGGGGCGTTGTCTATCACCGCGCGCTTCCGCTCGCCACCCGGCACCTGACGATCGAGACGACGAAGCTTGGCCGGCGTGCGGGCGTTCTCGGCGCGAGCGTACTCGCCGCCAGCCATGCGCTGTCACCAGCGGGAATGGCGGGCCTGCTGCGCGCTCACGGTCTGGCTGACAGCTGAGGACTCCCGCCGCGCAGGCCCTTGCATCCCCGCATCGGTGACGCGCGAGCTAGCCGAAAAGCCGCTCCGGCGGACCAGGGTGACGCTGTCCATCACCGCCGGGCTGGCGATGCTGGTGATCCCGCCGCTGTTCTGGGTCGGGTCGATGGCCCGGACCAGGACGCTGGTCTCGCCGCCGGGGAACCGCGGCGGTCGTACCGCGCCTTCAGGTAGTCGTGCATCCTGCACCGTCATGTCTTTGACGAGCTTCTCCGGTATTTCACCGTATGGAGTTTCCATGACACATGACCGTAAAGGCAGGAATGAACGGACGCTTGATCGGCAGCATCGGTCGGGCAAAGAGGCTGGGTCAGCCCAGGCGCTCGCGGACCTGCCGCTTGATCCGGCCCAGCATCGCCGCCATGCCGCGCAGCCGCAGCGGGCTCACTAGGTCCTGCAGCCCGAGCCGGCTCGGGAACTCCCCCGGCGTTTCCAGCACCTCCTCGGCGCCGAGCCCGTCGAGCGCGGCGTGCAGGATGCCGGCGAAACCGCGGGTGGTCGGCGCCTCCCGCGGCGCGTCAAAGAACAGGTGAACGACCCCGTCGGCGTCCACCTCGACGGCCAGGAACAGCGGCGTCTGGCACTCCGGCACTTGCTCGAGCAGGTCGTGATGGTCCGCGTACCTCTCGGGCAGCGGCGGCAGTTCCTCGGAGAACTCCAGCAGCGTCTGCAGTCGCATCGAGTCCGGCGTCTCCGTGAACTCCTCGGCGATTTCCTGCAGCCGGGGAGGCAAGGTGCCGGCGTCTGCGGTCACGGCTGCTCACCCCTGCGGATCGGCACCCGGACCGAGTTCCCCCACTCGGTCCACGAACCGTCGTAGTTGCGCACGTGCGGGTAACCCAGCAGGTGGTGCAGGACGAACCAGGTGTGGCTGGAGCGCTCGCCGATCCGGCAGTAGACCACGACGTCGTCGTCGGAGCGCAGCCCCGCCTCGCCGGCGTAGATCGCCTCGAGCTCCTTGCGGGTCCGGAACGTGGCGTCCTCCGCGGCCGCACGGGCCCAGGGGATGTTCCTGGCGCCCGGGATGTGGCCGCCCCGTACCGCGCCTTCCTGCGGATAGTCCGGCATGTGCAGCAGCTCGCCGCTGTACTCACCGGGAGAGCGCACGTCGATCATGGGCAGGCCGAGGTGGGTGACGACCTGATCCCGGAACGCGCGGACGGTGGTGTCATCGCGCTCCACCACCGGATAGCTGCCGCGGGGGCGCTGCGGTACCTCGGTGCTCAGCGCCCGGCCCTCGGCGATCCACTTGGCCCGGCCGCCGTCGAGCAGGCGCACGTCCGGGTGCCCGAACAGGGTGCACACCCACAGCGCGTACGCCGCCCACCAGTTGTTGCGGTCGCCGTAGAGAATCAGCGTGGTGTCCCGGCTGATCCCCTTCTCCTCCATCAGCCGGGCGAAGCCGGCCCCGTCGACGTAGTCACGAGTCTCAGGGTCGTTGAGCTCGGTGTGCCAGTCGAGCTTGACCGCGCCGGGGATGTGGCCGGTCTCGTAGAGCAGCACGTCCTCGTCGGACTCCGCGACGACAAGCCCGGGATCCTCCAGATGCTCGGCCAGCCAGTCGGTGCTGATCAGCATCTCCGGCCGGGCGTACTCCTGAAACTTCGATGCGGAATCGTGCGGCACTGCCATGACCAACCTCCGCTGTAAGCCAGTAATTGACCGTCCAAGAGCCCGTAACGCAACGCTACTGCCCAGCCTTCCCGCAGGCCGGCTCCGGCACGGTTCTCTTCACCTCGTGCCTGGTCAGCGGGCGGTGCGGGCGAGCAGGGGGACGAGGTACTGGGCGTCGGGGCTGCCCAGGCCGGTAACGGGGTCCCAGCCGGGTCCGGCGGTGTAGCCGACGTAGACCCCGGTGAGCCACAGGATCGAGTTGTCGCCGGTGACCACGTCGTGGAAGGCGCGGTGGTAGGCCTGGCTGCGGGCAATGGCGTAGAGGGCCGGGTTGACGAAGCCCAGGGGCCGGCGGCCTCCTGATCGGCCAGGGCGATCACGCCCGCCCACAACGGGTCGGACGAACTGGTGCCCGAGTCCGGGGAGAGCTGGCCGGAGCTGTCCACCGTCGCCATGGCGGTGCCGGGATCGGCGTTGGCGGACACGTCCGGGACGCCGCGGGTGGCGCGGGCACGGGTGAGACCGTCCTGGTAGGACGGCCGGGCCCACAGGGTGCTGTAGCCGCCGCCGGAGGCATCAGTGTTGTCGTTCCAGGCCATCTCACCCAGGTAGTGGCCGGCCGGGGTGGCGTCCAGGATGGTGCCGCCGACCTCCAGCACCAAGGGGTCGGATGCGGGCATCGCGTTTCCTCATTCGGTGTTGGCGGGCCTGCCCACTTAGGGCGCCTCGGTCTGGAGCATCTCGGCAACGGGGCGCCGGAGGCCGATCCGGGCCGGAACGCTGGTGAGCGCCGCCACGACGAGCACGGTTCCGAGCACCGCGGCGACCAGCCAGAGCACTGGCGGCAGGCCGTTCAGGCCATGGCCCGCGACCTTGAACAGGCCGATGCCGAGCGGGAGGCCGAGGATCGCGCCGGGCAGCGCGGGAATGACCTGCGCCATGATCAGCCCGGCCCGGACCTGCTGCGGGGTCGCACCCACCGCGAGCGTCACGGCGGAGGCACGTCCCGCGTCGAGGACCGTCGCCAGGGCGGCGAAGATCACAGTGAGCGCGGCCAGGGCGGCCAGCGAGATCGTGATGGCGGTCAGCACCTGCTCCGCCCGGGGGACTTCCGGGTTGACCAGCCCGCCCGACGTTCCGAGGTGAGCGAACTTGTTGCCGACGGCGGCGTGGATGGCGAGCGCCGCGACGAGACCCATGACGGCGACGGCGATGCTCGCCGCGCTGAAGATCGCCCGCCGTGGCCGGCGGGCGACGAGGCGCAGCCCGAGCAGCGCCGGCAGGGGGAGCTTCCGTGACAGCCCTATCAGCCAATCCCGCCGCTTCGGCAGGCGTGGCCTGTCGGCGAGCGCGCTGACCGTGCTCATCCGCGCCGCACGGATCGCGGGAACGAGCGTCGATGCGAGCGCCACGGCGAGCGCCACGCCAACGGCGACGGCGACCGTGACGAGCGTGAGCGGCGGCGCTCCGGGAGTGCCGATGAGGTCGGCCTCGGGCTTGGAGATGAACGGTGCCGCACGCCAGCCGGCCAGCAGGCCGGCGAGGGCCGCGACGAGCGCCAGGAACAGGTTCTCGGCGAGGAAGGTCGCAGCGACCAGGCCTGGCGTGCCGCCGGTCGCCTTCAGCAGTCCGACCCGCCGGGTGGCTTCCGCAAGACGGCCCCCGACGAGGACAGCCACGCTGGCGAGCGCGAGCAGGCCGAGCAGCACGGTGCCGGTGAAGAGGAAGGCCTGGTCGGTGCGCAGGAAGGCGGCGTCCCCGTAGGCGACCTCGGTCCATGAGGTGAGGAACGGCGCCGTAGCGTCGGCGGGAGCGCCGTACTTTAGGCCGTAGGCGTTCACGAACGCGTTGACCACGCGTGGCGAGGCGTCGGACAGCTTGAGGTTCGAGACGTATGACAGCGGGTCCGCCTTGGCGGCGAGGCTACGCGCCGCCGCTTCGGTTGCCCATATCAGGCTCGTACCCGGGAAGCCGCCGAATGCCGAGGTGACGGCGAAGCCGACCACCCGGAAGGGGTGACCGTTCAGTGTGATCTTCTGGCCAAGACGCAGGTTCGCCACCTCGGCAAAGGACCGCTCGACCACCACGCCCCCAGGCCGGATCCACGTCCCGTCCGTCACCTTGGGCTGGTCGACCGCGGCCACGCCAGGCTCACGTCCTTCGACCTGCACCGTGGTAACGAGGTCCGCGCTGCGCATCACGGGCCCCACCGGACCGGTGTTGCCCACAATCGGATAGGGGCCGCTGTGGGCCGCAACTCCCCTGGCATGGTTCAGCGCCTCGAGCGCGGCGAGGTCCGCTGGAGACGTCACGCCGGTGTAGGGGTTATCTCCGCTCTGGGCCACGACGTCGGGCCCCTTCGTCGCCGCCATGGTCTGCTGGTAGGGGTTGGTGATCACTCCGTTCAGCGCGAAGGCCAGGCTGAGCACGGCTGTAGCCGCGGCGATGGCGATCACCAGGAGCACTGCCTGGGCGAGGTGGTGCCGGATGTCTTGCCGGGCAAGGCGAAAAAGCAGCAGGGCGCGCGCCCTCACCCGGCCCGCGCGGCGCGCACGTCGCGGCTGGCTCATGACGTTCTCCTTTGATCTCACCCGAGGTGCTCCCACTCGGCGAAGGTGCTGAGGTCTCCCCGTGAGCCGCCCGTCAGCCGCGTCTCGTCGACAAAGGCTCCGTCGCGCATCGAGATCAAGCGGTCTGCGGCCGTCGCGATCCGCTCGTCGTGGGTGACGATCACCAAGGTCAGGCCGTTGGCGTGCAAGTCCGCCAGCAAAGAAAGCACGTCGAACGCCGAGGCGCTGTCCAGGTTGCCGGTGGGCTCGTCCGCCAGCACGATGTCCGGGTCGTTCACGAGTGCCCGCGCGATCGCGACGCGCTGGCGCTGGCCCCCGGACAGCATCGAGGGAAGATGCCGGGCCCGATCGGCGAGGCCGACCTGTTCGAGGAGCGCGGTAGCGCGCGTCCGGGCCTCGTTCGGCGGACAACCAGCCACGAGCGCGGGCAGCTCGACGTTCTCCTGTGCGGTGAGCTCGTCCATGAGCTGGAACGACTGGAAGACGAATCCGATCTCGTCGCGTCGCAAGTACGCGAGGGCGCGTTCGGAAAGCTCGTCGACGCGCTGCCCGGCGACCGACAGCTGGCCGGCGCTCGGCCGGTCGAGCCCGCCGATCAGGTGGAGCAGCGTCGATTTGCCGCAGCCGCTTGGGCCCATCACCGCCACGGCCTCGCCGCGGCTGACGTCGAGGTCAACCGAGTCGAGCGCGCGCACCAGGGCGTCGCCGCTGCCGTAGTCCTTTCGCAGCCCTTTGGCGTGCACAAGCATTGTGGGCGAGCCGCTCATTTCTTTTGGGTACTCCGTTTCGTCCAGGCGATCTCGCAGGCGTGCAACCAGCGCAGGTCGGCTTGCAGGCGAAGCACGATGCCTTCGAGGAGCAGCGCTGCGTCGGAATCCTTTTCCTCTTCCATCACCGCGAGCCCCACTTCCCGCAGGCGGCGCAGCAGGTCGCGACGCTGCGCGTCGATCAGGCTGATCGGGTCGGCGAGCGCGCCCGCCGCGGCGGCGATGAGCTTCATGTGGAACTCGGCGAGGTCGGGCCGCGGCCAGCTCACGTCCGACATCCAGTCCGTCACCCGCTCCTGGCCGGCCGGAGTCAGGCAGTACACCTTGCGGTCGGACCGCTGGGCCGGCGCGTCGAGCCGTGCAACGAAGCCGCCTTTTTCTAGCCGCGTGAGCGTGACGTACATCTGGGCTTCGCTGATCCCCTCGGCCACCGGCCCGAGAGCCTGGGCCAGACGAGTTCGCAGTTCGTAGCCGTGGGACGGCTCCTTCGCCAGCATCGCCAGCACGACTTCCTGCTGCATATTTCCGCCTCCCTTAACGGTTAAGTACCCTAAACCGTTAGGGATGCTGCAGTCAAGGTGGGGTTTCGCTCCCAGAGATGTCTGTGAGACAAATGGCAGAGATGTATCAGCGGCTTGACGATGGCCGCGGCGGAAGTGGGCAGCCATGTATCTCACCGGGGGCACAGCAGAGGCCGCGGGAACTGCCGGGCCGACGTCCGGACCGTCGGCAGGGCTCTACCTCACCGAGCCCGCGCGTGGACTGGCCGGCCTCGCGTTCCTACCCCTGGCCGCGCCGTGGCTCGCGATGGCGCCGCGCGGCGACGGGCACGGCGTGCTGGTCGTTCCGGGCTTTCTGGCCACGGACACGAGCACGACCCTGCTCCGGCGGTTCCTGCGCCGGCTCGGCTACGAGGTGCGCGGCTGGGATCTCGGGCGCAACCGGGGCCCGTCCGAAGCCGTGCTTGATGGGCTGCCGCGGGCGCTGGCGGCGCTCGCCGGGCGCACCGGCGGCCCGGTGTCGGTGGTGGGCTGGAGCCTGGGCGGGATCTACGCCAGGGAACTGGCGCGCGAGCATCCCGGCCACGTCCGCCAGGTCATCACCCTGGGCAGCCCGTTCGCGCTGACCGATCCCCGGCAGAGCCGGGCCGATGGCGCCTACCGCCGCCGGAGTCATCTGCACGCGGACGGCACGCGGGTGCCCACGCGCGAGCAGGTCGCGCGCCCGATCAGTGTTCCGTCCACGGCCGTGTACTCGAGACGCGACGGCATCGTGTCCTGGCAGACCTGCGTCGAGCCGGAAACGGCGCAGCACGAGAACGTCGAGGTCCGCTGCGCGCACCTCGGCTTCGGCACCGATCCCGCAACACGGTGGCTGATCGCCGACCGGCTCGCCGCCCCGGCCGGCCGGTGGCGCCCCTTCCGGCCGCCGCCCCTGCTGCGCCGGCTCTACCCGGGGCGCTGAGAGGAGACCGCGGATGCAGCAGCTCACCGGGCTTGACGCCTCGTTCCTGGCCTTCGAGACCGCCAACAGCACCGGACACGTCGGCGGGCTCTGTCTCCTGGACCCAAGCGGGGCGCCCGAGCCGCTCACCCTGGCCCGGCTGAGCGAGGTGCTGGGCGAGCGGCTCCCGCTCGTGCCGGTGCTGCGCCGCAAGCTCCTCAACGTGCCGCTCGGCCTCGACCAGCCGTACTGGATCGACGACGCCGACTTCGACATCGAGTACCACATCCGTGAGATCGCGCTGCCGAGCCCCGGATCGGACGCCCAGCTCAACGAGCAGGTAGCCCGGCTGCACGCCCGGCCGCTGGACCGGAGCCGACCGCTGTGGGAGATCTACCTGATCACCGGGCTGGCCCGGGACCGGGCCGCGGTCTACACCAAGATCCACCACTCCGCGATCGACGGCGCGTCCGGCGCCGAGCTGCTCACCGTGCTGCTCGATCTCGAGCCTGGCGGACGCGAGCTGCCACCATCCGAACCGTTCCGGCCCGAACGCCGCCCAGGGGTCCCGGCGATAGCCGCGCTCGCGGCGGTGCGGATGGCGTGGCGGCCGGTGCAGACGGTCCAGGTGGCCAACCAGTTCGTGCGGCTGCTGCCCACCCTGGGCCCGGCGGTCGGCGCGTTCCTGGGCGGCATGCTGGGGCTGGGCAGCGGCGACGGGGCCGTGATCCCCACCGTGCCCGGGCGCGCCCCGGCGACGCCGTTCAACAGGCCGATCACGCCGCACCGCCGGGTGGCCTTCCGCAGCGTGCCGCTTGGCCAGGTCAAAGCCGTGAAGAACGCGTTCGGCGTCTCGGTCAACGACGTGGTCATGGCGATGTGCGCGGGCGCGCTGCGGCGCTGGCTCGCCGACCACGACGCGCTGCCCGCGGCCCCGCTGATCTCCATGGTCCCGGTGTCGATCCGGGATCCGGCGAGCCAGGGTGCCCTCGGCAACAAGGTGTCCGCGATGCTCGCCGCGCTGCCCACGCACGTCACCGACCCCGGTCAGCGGCTGGAGATTGTGCACGCCGCCACGAAGATCGCCAAGGCTCAGCAGGCGGCGATCCCGCAGGGGCTGGTCGACCAGATCAGCGATTTCGCTCCCCCGGCGCTGACCGCGCGCGCCGCCCGGGTCGTGTTCGCCACCGGCCTGCTGCACCGGCTGCCGCCGTTCAACGTCTGCATCTCCAACGTGCCCGGCCCGAACGTGCCGGTCTACCTGTGCGGCGCGAAGCTGCTGGCGCACTACCCGGTGTCGGTGATCACCGACGGGCAGGGCCTGAACATCACCGTGGTCGGGTACCTCGGTCAGCTGCACTTCGGGCTGGTGTCGTGCCGGGAGCTCATCCCCGACCTCGATGCGCTGGCCGGGTACCTGGTCGACGAGCTCGAGGTGCTGCTCAAGGCCGCCGACCAGCGCGCGGACGCCTCGCCGGCCGGGTGGGCGCAGGCTAAGCCGGGTGCTAGATGCGGCAGCTGCGAGAGGCCGGGATGGCGAGCGGTCACGCTGACGTGCGCGTCGTCGTGCCCGAGGGCAGCCGCGGCGCGTTCGAGGCCGACCTCGACACTCCCGCGCTCTGCTACGCGATCACATCTGCGAGGGGTTCCTCTACGCAGATGTGATCGCGGATCGCTCTCCCGACACCGGCCGGGCAGTCACGGTCATCGAGGCCCTGCTGCTCGGCCTCGACCTGGTGCACCGCCGTCAGCCCGGGATGGGAGGATCTGACGGTGGCTTCGGGGCAGGCGGTGCGGGTCAGCCTGGAACTCGGCAAGCGGTGGGTGTTCGCCACCGCGCTTGACTGGCCGGGCTGGTGCCGTCGCGGCAAGGGCGAGCAGGCCGCCATCGACACCCTGCTCGACTACGCCGGGCGGTACGCGGCGGTCGCCGGGCCGGGGTTCGAACCGGCAGAGATCCAGGTGGTTGGCCAGGTTGCCGGCACCGTGATCACGGATTTCGGCGCGCCGGACGTGCCAGGTCCGTGGGACGACGAGCCGTTGGACCCGGCCGAGGCCGACCGTCTCACCGGGCTGCTCGAGGCGTGCTGGGGTTACCTGGACCCCGTCGTCGCGGCGGCGCCCGAGGTGCTGCGCAAGGGCCCGCGCGGCGGCGGCCGCGACCGTGACGAGATCGCCGACCACGTCCGCGGGGCCGAGCGGTCGTTCGGCCGCAAGGCCGGGATCCGGGTATCGCCGCGCACGCCCTGGAACGAGCAGCGCACGGCCCTCGCCGCCGCGCTGCGCGACGGGGCTCCCGGCGGGACGTGGCCGGCCAGGTACGTGATCACGCGCTGCGCCTGGCATGTTCTCGACCACGCCTGGGAGATCGAGGACAAGAGCAGCTGACCGGGCCTGCCAGGCCGGTCTAGCGCAGGTAGTGCTCCAGCACCGGGGCGACCAGCGCGACGATCTCGTCCGGGGTGGCCCTGGCGACCGGATCGAGCCGGACGACGTGCCTTAGCATCGCGACGCCCATCAGCTGGGCCGCGACCAGGCCGGCCCGCAGCGGCGCGTTCTCGTGCCCGGTCCGGGACGCGATCACCGGCAGCAGTTCGACGGCCAGGAATCCCCTGAGCATAGCGGCGGCGTTCTCGTTGGAGACGGCCGAGCGGACCAGGGCCAGGATCGCGTTGCGGCTCTGGTCGCTGTCGACGAACCCCAGGTAGGAGCGGACAAGGGACTCGGCAAAGTCGCGCAGCGTCTGGCCCTGCTGACCCGCGAACACCTCCGACAGCCCGGTCGGCAGGCCGGTCGCCGCGGTGAACAGCCCTTCCTTGGTGCCGAAGTAGTGGATCAGCAGCGCCGGATCAACCTTCGCGTCGGTGGCGATGCCGCGCAGCGAGGTCGCGTCGTAGCCGCGGGTGGCGAACCGCCGCCGGGCCACGGCAATGATCTGGTCCCGGGTGTCCGAGGTACCCGGGCGGCGGCCGGTGCGGGTCATGCCACCGCCGGACTCGAGTCAGCCGGGCCCGGGACATCAGCCGGGCCCGAGACAATCACCACGAACGCCTCCTCGAGGTTAGCCCCGACCGTGCGGACGGCCGCCTTCTCGATCCCGCCGGCTGCCAGCGCTTTCTGCACGTCCGCGGCCTGGCCGGCCACCCGCAGCACGCCCTGGCCACCTGCCTGGACCTCGAAGCCCTCCCGGTCGAGCACGGTGAAGGCGCCAGCCCAGTCGGCGCACCGGACCTCCGTCACCGTGCGGTCGCCGATGATGTCCGCAACTGTGCCACTGACCACGACCATCCCGTCTGCCATCACCACAAGTCGATCACATTCCTGCGCTTCCTCCATGTTGTGGGTCGTCACCAGGGCCCCGGCTCCGCCGTCGGCGGCCTGCCGGATCTGCTCCCACAGGCGGGTCCGGCCGAGCGGCCCGACCCCCGAGGTCGGCTCGTCGAGCACCAGCAGCTCCGGCCGGTGCCCGAGCGCCACGGCGAACGCGACCTCGCGCTGGGTGCCCGGTGGCAGGGCGCCGACCAGCTCGTTTCTCCAGGTGGCGATGCTGGCGGGGAGCGCCGCCCGGATGCCGAACGCCGCGGTCGTGAAGCTCCAGTTCTGGGCGACAGTGAGGTCCGCGTACAGGCCCAGGGTCTGCGGCACGTAGCCGACGCGCCGCCGCCCGGCGACCGAGCGGGGCGAGCCGAACAGCCGGATACTCCCCTCGCTCGGCCGCAGCAGCCCCAGCAGCAGCCGGATCAGCGTGGTCTTGCCTGCGCCGTTCGCGCCGAGCAGGCCCACCACCTCCCCGGCCGAGACGGAAAGGTCCACCGCGTGCACGGCGGTCAGCGAGCCGAAGCGCCGCCAGACCGTGGCGGCCTCGGCCAGCGCGTCCACCGGCGTCACCGTCCCGCCTGGGCGGCCAGGGTGTCCACAGGCGTCACCGTCCGGCCTGGGCGGCCAGTTCGGCCACGACCGCGGCGTCGTCGAAGTCGGGGGCGGTCCGCTCGGCGCCCGCGGGCAGCTCGCCGTCGGGCGCCCACACCCGCCAGCCGGCGCCGCGCCGCCAGGACAGCGGGCCCGGGCGGCCGGCACCCTCAGGGTGCGCCGCGGTACCCACCACGCCGGGCACGCCGCTCAGGATGGCGTCGGGCGAGCCGCTGGCCAGGACCTTCCCGGCCTCGAGCAGCACCACGGACGCGGCGCGGGCGGCCTCGTTCACGTACGTCGTGGCCACCACGACGGCCGTTCCCTGCGCGGCGGCGGCGGAAATGAGCCGCCAGAGTTCCGCCCGGCTCACCGGATCGACGCCGGTGGTCGGCTCATCCAGCACCAGCAGGTCGGGCGCGTGCAGCAGCGCCAGCGCCACCGCCAGCTTGCGCTGCATGCCGCCGGAAAGCTGCCCGCCGAGCCGCCGGCGGACCCCGGCCAGACCGGTGCGCTTGAGCAGCTGCTGCTCGCGCTGCTCCCGTTGCGCGGCGGGCAGCCGGTAGGCGCCTGCGCTGAAGTCGAGGTTCTGCTGAGCCGTCAGGTCGGCGTACAGCCCAACGGTGGCGGCCATGTACCCGATGCGCTCCTTGGGCGGGCGGCGCACCGATCCGGCCTGTGGCCGCACCAGGCCGACCAGCGTCCTGAGGCAGGTCGACTTGCCGGCCCCGTCGCCGCCGACCACGACCGTGACGCTGGCCGGGCCGGCCGGCACGGTCACGCCGTCGAGAGCGATCCGCCGGCCGAACCCGACCCGGACGTTCTCCAGTCCCCAGGTCACGCGGCCACCGCCTCGCTGCCGCGGTCGCGCGACGCCGCGGCCTGGCGAGCGCCGGGGCCCACCACGACGGTCGGGATGTCGTGGACGTCGAAGTTCGCGGCATAACCGAAGACGACCAGCAGGATGATGGGGAGCGCGATCATCATCGCCACGGTCCGGCGGTCACGCCTCAGCTGGCGGAACTCCTTGGCAACCATCGCCCACATCGAGCGCTCCTCAGCAGCGTCGGCCGACTAACTCAACACTCGATGAGATCTACGACTGTTGACTTCTTTGTGTCAAGCAGGTGCCGGATGGGGCCGGTGACCGGTTTTGCGTTATCATCCAGAGGCTTTCTGACCTGCGATGACGCTGAGGTGAAGTTTGCGGCTGTTCGAAACTAACTGGATGCAGATCGAGGAGTACCTGCGGCGCGACGACCGGATCGTGCTGCCAACCGGATCGACCGAGCAGCACGGATTCCTCTCGCTCGGAACCGACGCGATCCTTGCCGAGCGGGTGGCGGTCGAGGCCGCCGAGCCGCTCGGCATCCCGGTGCTGCCGGCGCTCCCGTTCGGGATGGCTCCCTATTTCGCCGCCTTCCCCGGGAGCATGAGCCTGCGGATGACGACCTACATCGAAGTGCTCAGGGACCTGCTCGACGGCCTCGCCGGGCAGGGCTTCCGCCGGATCGCGGTCGTCAACGGGCACGGCGGCAACGCGCCGGTGACCGGCTTCATCCGCGAGTGGATCTGCCAGCCCCGGCCGGACCGGGTGCAGGTGCTGTTCCACAGCTGGTACAACGCGCCCAAGACGTCCGCGGCCGCGGACCAATTCGACCGAGACCAGATGCACGGAGGCTGGGTGGAGAACTTCAAGTGGACCAGGGTGGCGGGAGCCGACATGCCGCCCGAGCCTAAGCCGGTCATTCCCCGCGACCTCGTCGGGCAGCTCGACCCGGCGCAGGTCAGGACCGCGGCACCGGACGGCATGCTGGGCGGCGCCTACGCGCGCCCGGACGAGGACATGCAGGTGGTCTGGGACGCCGGCGTGGCCGAGGTGCGGGAACTGCTCGAGACCGGGTGGCTCCGGTGACCGCCGGGGCGCTGTCCGGCAAGACCGCGGTGGTGACCGGCACGGCCCACGGCATTGGCGCCGCGATCGCCGAGGCACTCCGCGGCGAAGGCGCGGACACCCACGGGGTGGACAAGGACCGGGCCGACCTCACCAAACCCAGCGAGGTCAGGGCGTTCTTCGACTCGGTCGGCGGCGTCGACATCCTGGTCAACACCGCCGGGGGCGTCGTGGGCCAGGTGGGCCGGCCGATCGAGGAAGTCTCCGACGAGGACTGGGATGCGGTTGTGCAGGCCAACCTGTACAGCGCGTTCCTGTGCACCCGGGCGGCGGTCCCTTCGATGAAGGAGCGCCACTGGGGCCGGATCGTCAACATCTCCTCGGGAGCGGGCCGCGGCGTCAGCCTGACCGGCATCCAGGCCTACACCAGCGCGAAGGCGGGCCAGATCGGGTTCACCCGGCAGATGGCGCACGAGCTCGGGCCGTTCGGCATCACGGTCAACTGCATCGCTCCCGGCTTCATCCTGTCCAACCCGACGACCGAGCGGCAGTGGCAGAGCTACGGCGAGGAGGGCCAGCGCAAGCTGGTGGAGGGCATCGCCACCCGGCGGCTCGGGCAGCCCGAGGACATCGCCAACGGCGTGCAGTTCTTCGTATCCGAGCGGTCCTCGTGGGTGACCGGGCAGACGATCTCGATTGATGGTGGACATGCTCTCTTTTGATGCCGACGACGCGGGCTACGTGACCGAACTCGCCGACTACGTGGCGGTGCCCAGCGTCAGCAGGGATGCGGCCCGGGAAACCATGCTCGCAGCAGCCGACTGGCTCGTCGCCCAGCTCGGGTTCGCCAACGGCAGGGTGGTCGAGACCGACGGCCACCCCGCCGTGCGCGGCGAGTGGCTCGGTGCCGAGGGCGCGCCGACGATCCTCGTCTACGGCCACTACGACGTGCAGCCCACCGGCGACCTCGCCGAGTGGATCACTCCCCCGTTCGAGCTGACCGTGGACGGCGACACCGTCAGGGGACGCGGCGCCACGGATGACAAGGGCCCGGTCTACATCGTGCTGAAGACCGCCCAGGCCTTCCTGGACCAGGAGGGCGTGCTCCCGCTCAACGTGAAGTTCCTGTTCGAGGGCGAGGAGGAGATCGGCAGCCCGCACCTGCCCGCGTTCGTCCGCGAGCACGCCGACGAGCTGGCCGCCGATCTCATGATCTCGGCGGACGGAGCCATGTGGCGGCCCAGCGAGCCGTCGGTGTCGCTGAAGTCCAAGGGCCTGGTCTCCATGGACATCGTCGTCGAGGGCGCCGACACCGACCTGCACTCCGGACGGTACGGGGGGACGGTCGCCAACCCGCTGCACGCGCTCAGCGAGGTGCTGGCGAGCCTGCACACGCCGGACGGGACCGTGGCCGTGGCCGGGTTCTACGATGGCATCCCCGAGCTCACCGCCGAGCGCCGCCGCGAGATCGCCGCGATCCCGTTCGACGAGAAGGAGTACATCGCCGCGCTCGGGCTGGCCGAGGCGCACGGCGAGGCCGGGTACAGCACGCTGGAGCGGCTGTGGGAGCGGCCGACGCTCGAGGTCAACGGCGTGGCCGGCGGCGGGAAGTACACCGTGATCCCGCATCTCGCCGTCGCCAACGTGTCCTGCCGCCTGGTGCCCGGGCAGGACCCGGACCACGTGATCGACGCGATCGTCGCCCACGTCGCCGCGCACGCCCCGCACGGCGTGCGCGTCGAGGCGCGGCCGGACGACGCACGGGTGCCCGCGTACACCATCCCGGCCGACCACCCGGCCATCCGGGCGGCCACGGCCGCGCTCGAGGAGGTGTACCCAGGCCAGCAGGTCCTCCAGGCCTGCGTCGCCGGCACGCTCCCGGCAACCGCGCTCTTCGAGGAGGTGCTCGGGGTCAAGACGCTGTTCTTCTCGTTCTCGACCGCCGACGAGAAGCTGCACGCCCCCAACGAGTACCTGCGGATCCGCCGGCTGCGCGAGGGTATGCGGGCCTGGGAGCAGCTGTGGCGGCTGCTGGCCGCCGGGCCGCACCGGCTGGCGCCCGCGACCCGTCCCGGAGGTGACCCGAGCCGTGGCTGAGGCACCGCAGCCGTCCCCGGACGGCGTCTACACGGCCTACTCCTACCTCACCCCGGGCATGGACTTCCGCAGCTTCGAGCTGGTGCCCGAGTTCGGCCGGGTACCCCCGTACGCGGCGGCTCTAACAGCCGAGCAGGAAGAACGGGCGCAGCGGCTGCTGCGGGACAGCCTGGTGATCAGCTTGCACGATCACCCGTCGCTGTTCCCGGTGCGGATGGAGGAAACCCCCGACTATTACCGAACGGGACGCCAGCACACCGGTTACGCGGGCCTGGCCGCCTCGGG
The DNA here is from genome assembly GCA_963778075.1 of uncultured Actinomycetota bacterium. Classification (GTDB taxonomy): domain Bacteria; phylum Actinomycetota; class Actinomycetes; order Streptosporangiales; family Streptosporangiaceae; genus JASHPR01. The sequence goes on from CAVZTJ010000009.1 coordinate 125,928, forward strand.
TATGACCGTCGTGTTCGACAACATGATGGACGGCACCGCGTGCATCACCGGGCATGCCCCGTGGCGCTGGGACGACATCATCACCGACCTCGGGATGCGCCAGGCCGACCTCGCGCACCAGAGCGGTGTGATGACCGTCCGCACGCTGGCCGACATCGACGAGGCGTACCGGTCGGGACGGGTGGGCCTGGTGTTCGGGCTCGAGGCCGCGACCCCGATCGAGAACGAGATCGACCGCCTGGACGTGCTGTACGGCCTTGGCCTGCGGCAGATCGGCATCGCGTACTCCGACGCCAACTCGCTCGGCAGCGGCCTCGGTGAGGCCACCGACGGCGGCCTCACCGCCTTCGGCCGGCGCGCGGTGACCCGCATGAACAAGCTCGGGCTGGCCATCGACGTCTCGCACTCGTCCGACCGCACGTCGCTCGACGTGTGCGAGCAGAGCGACCGGCCGGTTCTCATGACCCACGCGGGCGCGCGGGCGGTCTGGGACATCCCGCGGATGAAGCCCGACGCGGTGCTGAAAGCGGTCGCCGAGACCGGCGGCGTGATCGGCATGTCGGCCGCGCCGCACACCACGCTGTCGGCCGCGCACCCACGGCACTCGATCGAGTCGGTCATGGACCACTTCCGTTACATCGTGGACCTCGTCGGCATCGAGCGTGTCGCGTTCGGGCCGGATACTCTCTACGGCGATCACGTCCAGCTGCACAAGGTCTTCGGCCACCTGCTGGGGATCTCGCGGGTCACGAGCGGGCCGGCGTTCGATCCGGTCGAGTACGTCGACGGCCTGGAGAACCCGACCGAGAACTTCGCCAACATCTGCGGCTGGCTGGTCAGGAACGGATTCGATGACGACTCGGTGCGCGCCGTCATCGGCGGCAACATCTACCGGGCGCTGCAGGACATCTGGATCACGCCTGGCCTGATCACGGCTTGATCGGCGGAAGGTCGTGCGCGCCGGTCATCTTGTCCTGCACCCGTATTTTGAGCCTGATCACCGGCTCCCGAAGCTGCTCGTCGCGGCGCTCAGCCTTGGCCTGCTTTCCGGGCCGGTCCCGGTAGCGCCATCGGGCCCAAGGCGAGCCTGGCCGGGCAAGCCGGATCGCCCCGGCGATGAACAGCGGCGGCACGAAGAGGCCGAACAGACCGGTCCAGATCTTGCCCTTGAGCAGCGTCACCGAGGCCAGCAGGAACACGGCCGCCACAGCGAGGTGGAGCGTGGCCACGGCACCGGGTGTGGCCGGAAGCAGGCGCTGGTAGTGGGCCAGCTTCTTCACCCCGACCGGGGTGATCCCGAGCAGCAGCAGCGCGGTGACCCCGGCGGCGACGAACACGGCGTCGACCGAGATCCGGCCCTCGTTGCTCCAGTACACGTCGCGCAGGTGCAGGATCAGCGCGAACTCGTCGAGCACCAGCGCGGTGCCGAGGCCGAAGAGGCCGGCTGCCGCGGCTCTGGTGTCCAGGGATCCCAGCGGCGCAGCGAGCTGCGCGACACCGCCAATGGTCATGAGCACCACGCCAAACACCATGTGGTGGACGTGCACATCGCCGGCCACGACGTTGCCCGGCCACCAGCGGACCTTCGCCCGGATGAGCCGGGCGGACAGCCGGATGAACCCGAAGCTGACGACGAAGGCCACGAAAAAACAGAACAGGGGCAGCCGCCCCGTGTCCAGAATCTGCGCGTCGAACCAGCCGGACATTGATAACACCCCACCTGGCGGGCCGCCGTCAGGCTCCGGGCGGCACAGTCAAGTCTCGCCTACCCGCCATCCGCCCGCCAGCACGACGGCGCCACCCCCTGCAGCCGACGTACCGCCGCTGCATGTCAGTGCACCTCACGACCCTACGATGGGTGAGAGTCGCAGGACGTCCCGGCGGGCAATCTCGGCACGAACTGGATATGTGTGGCAATTCGTGCAGCCGGCTCCGGACCGAACATCTGAGAACGAGGATCATGCCTGATGAAACGCGAATACGATACGGCAGCGTGACTGACCCAAGCGAGGCCGCGGAGCCGCTGCCGCAACGGGGAGACCCGCTGCCTCGGCGCGGGGAACCGCTGCCGCAGCGCGGGGAGGCGCCGCCGCAGCGCGGGGAGGCGCCGCCGCGGCGCGGGGAGCCGCCATTCCAGTACGGCGAGCCGGCACCCCCCGCTATGCCAGGTGCCCCGGCTGCTCCCGCGACGTCCGCCCCGAACCCGCTGCCACGCCGCGGAGACCCGCTGCAGCAGCGCGGAGAACCACTCCCACGCCGCAGCGACCCGCTACCCCAGCGCGGCGACCCTCTCTTGCAGCGGGGCGAACCACTGCCACGCCGCAGCGACCCGCTGCCCCAACGCGGGGAACCCCTCCCACAACGCGGAGACCCACTGCCACGCCACGGCGACCCGCTGCCCCAGCGGGGGAACCACTCCCACAGCGGGGGGAACCACTCCCACAGCGGGGGGAACCACTCCCACGACGCGGAGACCCCCTCCCACAACGCGGAGACCCCCTCCCACAACGCGGAGACCCACTGCCACGCCGCGGCGACCCCCTGCCCCAGCGCGGAGAACCACTCCCGCAGCGCGGAGACCCCCTCCCACAACGCGGAGACCCCCTCCCACAACGCGGAGACCCCCTCCCACAACGCGGAGACCCGCTACCCCAGCGCGGAGAACCCCTGCCTCGGCGCGGAGACCCGTCCGCTGACGGGGCCGTGCTGCCCCGCCGTACCGGCCGCACTCGCCGTTCCGGCCGGCATCGCAGCGCGCACCGGCTGAGCCTGCCGCCGGACGCGCCGACCCTGCTGATCGCCGTACCTGGCAGCTCCAGCGCCGCCAGCGACCGGATCAGCGGCGAGATCGCCGAGGCCGCCGGGGAGTCGTGCCAGGGCGCTCACCTCCAGGTGGCCTACCTGGAGGGCAGCGAGCGCAGCCTGACTGAGGCGCTTTCCGCCCCGTCCCAGGGGCCGTGGCCGGCGCTGGCGGTCGTGGTGCCGTTGCTGGCCGGGCCGCACCCGCGGTCAGACGCCGCCCTGCAGCGGGCCGTCGCGGGCGCAGCCGGGGAGGTCGTGCTCGCGGAACATCTCGGCCCGCACCCGCTGCTCGCCGAGGCCCTGCATGGCCGGCTGGCCCAGGTGGGGCTGGCGCGGGAGAGCCGGGCCCGCGGGCTCAGCATCAGCAACGCCGCCAACGGCGTTCTGGTGCTGGCCGACCGGGGCGATGACGCGGTCCGCGCCGCCGGAGTAGCAGCCGTCCTGCTGGCCGGGCGGCTCGCCGCCCCGGCCATGCACGCCTCGATCGACGACCCGCAGGGCGTGTCCGGCGCGGTGATGCGGCTCCGTGAGATGGGAGCCTCCCGGGTCGCCATAGCCCCGTGTGTCATCGGGCCCGAGACCGATCCACGAGAAATCGACGCGGTCAGCGCCGCGACCGGCGCACTGGCCGCCCCTCCGCTGGGCGCCCATCCGGCGATCGGTCAGCTGGTGGCCATGCGTTACGGCAACGCGCTCGTCGGGCTGCGCCCGGCAGACAGCTCCCTCGGCTAGGGCGTGTCGGTCCCCGCAAGGCGGGAATCATTGCTGCGTTGAGGCCGCCCGCCGGGGCGCAGGCCGCGACGGGGGCAGGGCAGCGATAGCCAACCCTAGGGGGCGCTATGAGCGGCAAGTTCGTTCTCGAGCAGGGCAGCAGCGGCAAATACCACTTCAACCTGCTGGCCGGCAACGGACAGGTCATCGCCACGAGCCAGCACTACGACAGCAGGGAATCCGCGCTGCACGGAATCGAGTCGGTGAAGACCAACGCCCCGGGCGCGGAGACCGACGACCGCTCGGAGAAGTAACTCCCACGCCACGGGGCGGTGAAGTAACTCCCACGCCCGCCACGGGGCGGTGTCCCGCTATTCGGAATCAGCCATTGACAGAGCGATTCGGCTGCGCTGAGCTTCGTACTGCGGACGCCCCCCGTGACGGGCGAGATCACCCATCCGGGCCTGGCCGGCCGCTCCATCCGAATACCTGTGGAGATCACCCAGAGAGGGGTGCTCGGCCGTGACCGAATGGGATGCCACCTCGTACGAGGGCAAGGACACCATCCTGCGCGTCGTCCGCAATGAGGCGGAGCGCATGTTCGAGCTGGCCGAGAGGCCGGGCGCGTGGGAGGCGCCAACCGCCTGCGAAAACTGGCGGGTCAAGGACATCATCGGTCACCTGATCGACACCACCGAGGGCTACTTCGCGGCGTTCGAGACCGCGCGGAGCGGCGCCGAGGCGCCGGACGCGTTCGGGCTTCCGGGCATGCACGAGCGGGCGGGTGAGCAGGCGATCGCGCTCGGCGTGCTGTCCCAGCAGGAGGCCATGGACCGGGTGCGCGGCGACCTGGAGAAGATGATGGGGATCCTGGAGCCGCTGTCGGCCGACGAGTGGACCGGCTTCATGGTCTCGCACTTCTACATGGGCCCGGTGCCGGCCTTCTTCTACGCGGCCGGCCAGCTCATGGACTACGGCGTGCACACCTGGGACATACGCCAGGGCACCGGCCAGGGCCACGGGATGAGCGGCGATGCTGCCGACCTGCTGGTGCCGTTCATGTTCGTGCTATGGCAGTCGACGATCAAGGCCGACGCCGACCTCAGCCCGTTCAGCATCGGCATCCGGGTGACCGGCAGGAACGGCGGCGATACCCGGGTTTCCATCGGTGAGCAGGGCATGCAGTACGAGCCGGGCAGCGTTGACGATCTTCCCGCGGTCATCGACTTCGACGCCGGGAGCCTGGTGCTGACCACGTTCGGCCGGAGCAACTCCGGGACGGTACGCGGGGACGCGGACCTGGCGGACCGTTTCCTGAACCTGTTCTACCGGATTTAGGCCGTTCTGCGCCTAGAGCAACCGTACGGGGCGTGCGCTTCGGCGGCTTCCTGCCAGCGAAGCTGGACAGCGAGCTCGCCGGCGCTCGTCGCGTGCACGTAGAACGCCGGGGCGCCCTGATGGTAGTCCTGAATGAAGCCGCCACGTCGGCACGCGTGCCAGCCCGTACCTAGATCAGCCCAGATCCGCCAGCCGGGGAAAATCTCCCCGAGCGCCTCGACGCCGGCGTCTGCAAGCACTGCTGCACCCATGCCGCGCCACGCCCCCCTTTCCTCAAAATGCTGTGGCCATGATTTGTTCATATCAGAGCGGCGCCGCTAAGTGGAGTACTTCCCTTTAATATTGCGCGTAGGGGAATCCCTAATGCCCGGAAACATCGCAGGTCACGGCGGTATGCGAGCGCAGCCTACAGTCCGCGGAAGACGAGCAGCGCTAGATCATCGGTGGGCGGATCTGGGCCAAATTCGCGCACCGTGCGCTGGATTCTGGCGACAACCGATCCGGCGTTAAGATCCGGGCAATCCCCGAGCAGATCCCGCAGCCCGTCGTCGTCATCGAGCAGCCGGTCACCGCAGCGGCGCTCGGTCACCCCATCGGTCACGCAGAGCAGCACGTCGCCCGGGGACAGCCGGAAGCTGTTCTGCTCGAACGTGACACCGTCCAGCACCCCGAGCAGCGGCTGCGGCTCCGCCACGGCCTCGACGCCGCCGGCCGAGCGCAGCACCAGTGGCTGGGGGTGGCCGGCGCAGACCAGCGACACGACGGCCGCCTCGCCGGAGGCCGACGCCGGCCTCAGCTCACCGTGGATCAGCGTGATGAACCGCGCCCGGGAGCCCTCATCGACGATGAGCGCGTTCAGCCGCTCGAGCACGGTCGGGACGTCATGGCCTTCCCGGGCCAGGATCCGCAGCGCGTGCCGGGTCAGGCCGGTCACCGCGGCGGCTTCCGGCCCCTTGCCGCAGACGTCGCCGATCGCGAACCGCCAGCGGCCCGGCGTCGCCTCGAACACGTCGTAGAAGTCGCCGCCGACCTCGTTGCCCTCGCCGGCCGCCTCGTACCCGGCGGCCAGCTCCACGCCGGGAATGTCCGGCAATTCCGGCGGCAGCAGGCTGCGCTGCAGCGCGTTCGTGGCCTGCAGCTGTTCCGAGTAGAGCCTGGCGTTGTCCAGCGCCAGCGCGACCCGCCTGGTGAGGTCCTCGGCGAGCTCCACGGCCTCCCTGGCCAGCGCTCCCTCGCGGGGGCGCCCGATCAGGAAGATCCCCAGGCTCCGGTCGCGTGCCACCAGCGGCAGGCACCAGGCCGGATCCGAGGCCAGCTCGGCGGCGGCGGACCCGAGATCCCACGCCGGCGATGGAGCGGACGCGTTCAGCGACCATTCCCGCGGACCCTCGCCGGGCCGCACCTGGGGCGCGGGCGCCTCGTTGAGCAGGCCAGTGAGCGCGTCGATCAGGGATTCATCCGCGTGCCACACGTAGGCCGGGCTGAGCTCACCGTCCTCGCCCGGCAGCAGCGCGGCGCACCAGGCCGCGAGCCGGGGCACGACCAGCTGGGCTGCCAGGGCGACGGTCTTCTCCTGGTCGAGGTTGCCGGCCAGCAGGTCGCTGGCTTCGGCGAGGAAGCTGAGCCGGGCCCGGCGGATCCGGTCATGCTCGGCGAGCCTGGCCCGCTCGAGCGGCACCGCCATGCGGTCGGCCACACCCTGCACCTGGGCCAGGTCCGCCTGGGTAAACCGGTCCGGCTCGGCCGACGCCACCGCGAGCATCCCGATCACCCGGCTGTCGGCCGCCAGCGGAACGGTCAGCAGCGAGTGCAGCGGCTCGTTCTGCACCTGCGCGAGGTCGGTTCCGCGTTCGGAGAACCTGTTGTAAAGGTCAAGGAACGTGGCCATCCCGGCGGGCCGGGCGCCGGAGTCCTCACCGGTGTCCTCGTCGTCGGCCTGGAGCTGCGGTATCCCTCCGCCCACCGCCGCACGCATCCGAAGCTCGCCATCCTCGTCGGCGATCAGCGCGTAGGCGGCGTCGGCGGCCGCGGCGTCGCGTGCGAGCTCGACGGCGTGCCCGAGCAGCTCGTCGTACCCGAGCTGGAGCAGGTCGGCGATCCGGCGCCGAGCCGACGACGTCACCGACGGCGCGTCGGGCTCGGCGGCATCTGACCCAGTGTCCGCCCCCGGCTCTGGCCCGGCGTCCGGGCCGGCATCCGGGCCGAGGCGGAACCAGACCGCCTTGGCCGAGGCCGCGTACGTCACGCCCCATGACGCGGAAAGCGCCGCGGGCAGCAGCAGACCCCGGCCGCTCGGCCGGTCCACAACCGCCGTGGCGCCCGGCGGGTCGGGTATCACCCGTGCCGGATGCCGGTCCAGGACTGATACTTCGATATTCGTCCCGTTAAGCCTGCAGGTCAGCTGCACCGGCGTCCCGGCGTGCACGACGGCGTTGGTGACCAGTTCGCTGGTGAGCAGCACCGCGTCGGATACGGCATCATCATCGACGGGCAAACCACTCGAAATGAGCGTTTCACGGACAAAACGGCGAGCCGCAGCGGCCGCGGAGGGCTCGGGGTCAAAGTCCGCGGCAGCGACGAGGTTCTGGCGTCCGTCCACATGCCTTCCCGGTGCAAACGCTGCCGGCTGACCTTCCTATCGTGGCAGACTCGTGACATTGGCACATCCGGGAAGCGCAGTCCAATCCCGCACCTGCCAGGCCGGGCAGTGTGGGCCATGGGCGGAGGAGAGGACACGCGATGACCGAGACCACGGCCAGTTCTCGCGTCATTAGACAGAACCAGACGGGGCTTGATAACGGCGGGGGCGGCGGACGGTCGGGCGACGGCAACGGTTCGGGCGGCAACGGTTCGGGCGGCCACGGGTCCGGAGGTAACGGCTCCGGCGGCAACGGGTCCGGCAGACATGGGTCCGGCGGTACCGGCTCGGCCAGGGGCGGCGCCAGGTATACCGAGGCCGACCTCGAGCCGATCCGGGCGAGGCTTGCCGAGTTCGCGCGCGGCGACTTCCGGTCGTGTGCGGAGACGGCCGGCGAGCACGAGGCCGTCACCACGGCCGACCCTCTGCTGGGCGAGATCCTGCAGCTAGCCGACGACGTCGGGGGCCAGCTGGCCTCGGTGACCTCGGAGGCCGCTCAGACCGCTGCCCAGGTGCGCGACATCGCGCTGATCACGACCGCGGTGGCTCGCGGCGACCTCACCGGCAAGGTGACGGTCGAGGCCACCGGAGAGATGCTGCAGCTCAAGCAGACCGTGAACATGCTGGTCGACCAGCTGTCGGCGTTTGCCGACGAGGTCACCCGGGTATCCCGCGAGGTCGGCACCGAAGGCCGACTCGGCGGCCAGGCCTACGTCCGCGGCGTCTCCGGGGTCTGGAAAGACCTCACCGACAACGTCAACGTCATGGCGAACAACCTCACCGGCCAGGTCCGCAACATCGCCCAGGTCGCGACCGCGGTGGCCAACGGTGACCTGTCGAAGAAGATCGACGTCGACGCGCGGGGTGAGATCCTCGAGCTGAAGACCACGCTCAACACCATGGTCGACCAGCTGTCCGCGTTTGCCGACGAGGTCACCCGGGTATCCCGCGAGGTCGGCACCGAAGGCCGACTCGGCGGCCAGGCCTACGTCCGCGGCGTCTCCGGGGTCTGGAAAGACCTCACCGACAACGTCAACGTCATGGCCGATAACCTCACCGGCCAGGTCCGCAACATCGCCCAGGTCACCACCGCGGTCGCCACCGGCGACCTGACCAAGAAGATCGACGTTAACGCGCGCGGCGAGATCCTCGAGCTGAAGACGACCATCAACACCATGGTCGACCAGCTGTCCGCGTTCGCCGACGAGGTCACCCGGGTATCCCGCGAGGTCGGCACCGAAGGCCGACTCGGCGGCCAGGCCTACGTCCGCGGCGTCTCCGGCGTGTGGCAGGACCTGACGGACAACGTCAACTTCATGGCGAACAACCTCACCGGCCAGGTCCGCAACATCGCCCAGGTCGCGACCGCCGTGGCCACCGGTGACCTGACCAAGAAGATCGACGTTAACGCGCGCGGCGAGATCCTGGAGCTGAAGACCACGCTCAACACCATGGTCGACCAGCTGTCCGCGTTCGCCTCGGAGGTCACCCGGGTGGCCCGCGAGGTCGGCAGCGAGGGCCGGCTCGGCGGCCAGGCCGAGGTACGCGACGTATCGGGCACCTGGAAGCGCCTGACCGAGAGCGTCAACGAGCTGGCCAGCAACCTGACCACGCAGGTGCGCGCGATCGGCGCCGTGGCCAGCGCGGTTGCCGAGGGCGACCTGACCCAGTCGGTGGAGGTCGCGGCGCGCGGCGAGGTGGCCGAGCTCAAGGACAACGTCAACCTGATGGTGGCCAACCTGCGCTCGACCACGCGGGCCAACCAGGAGCAGGACTGGCTGAAGACCAACCTCGCCAGGATCGCGGGCCTGATGCAGGGCCACCGCGACCTGCTGGAGCTGGCCCGCCTGATCCTCGGCGAGCTGACCCCGCTCACGTCCGCCCAGTACGGTGCGATCTACCTCGCCAACGACGCGGCGATGCCGCGTGGCCAGCACCAGGGTTTCGAGTTCACCCGCATCGCCACGTACGGCTTCATGAAGGGCGGGCTCACCCGGTTCGCGGCGGGCGAGGGCCTGGCCGGCCAGGCGGCCATCGAGCGCACGCCGATCGTGATCAGCGACGCGCCCGCCGGCTACCTCAAGGTCGGGTCGGGACTCGGCCAGGCAGCGCCGGTCAGCGTGGCGGTGCTGCCGATCCTGTTCGAGGACCAGGTGCTCGGCGTGCTCGAGATCGCGTCGCTGACGCGGTTCAGCGACGTCCACCTGGCGTTCTTCGACCAGTTCGTCGGCACCATCGGTGTGGCGATCAACACGATTATGGCCAGTTCCCGGACCGAGGCGCTGCTCAGCGAGTCGCAGCGGCTCACCACGCAGCTTCAGGAGCGCTCCGTCGAGCTGCAGCGCCAGCAGGCCGAGCTGCGCAGGTCCAACGCGGAGCTCGAGGAGAAGGCCGCGCTCCTCGCCAAGCAGAACAGCGCGATCGAGGTGCAGAACGGCCAGATCGAGCAGGCACGGCAGACCCTGGAGGAACGCGCCCAGCAGCTGGCGATCTCCTCGCGGTACAAGTCCGACTTCCTCGCGAACATGTCGCACGAGCTGCGCACGCCGCTGAACAGCCTGCTGGTCCTGGCCAAGCTGCTGTCCGAGAACCAGGACGGCAACCTCACCGGCCAGCAGGTGGACTTCGCCCGCACGATCCACGCGGCCGGGTCCGACCTGCTTCAGCTGATCAACGACATCCTGGACCTGTCCAAGGTCAAGGCCGGCAAGATGGACGTCAACCCCGCCGACCTGCAGCTCGCGGCGCTCACCGATTACGTCGACGCCACGTTCCGGCCGATGGCCGAAGATCAGGGCCTCGGCTTCAGTGTCGAAGTACGCGACGGCACGCCGGACTGCCTCTACGTGGACGAGCAACGGCTCGAGCAGATCCTGCGCAACCTGCTGTCCAACGCGGTCAAGTTCACCTCCATCGGCGAGGTCAAGCTCACGATCGCGCTGGCCGGCGAGGTGGAGTTCGCCGGCGCGCTCAGGGGCGCATCCGACGTCGTCGCGTTCGCCGTGTCCGACACCGGCGTGGGCATAGCCAGGCAGAAGCTCGGCACGATCTTCGACGCGTTCACCCAGGCCGACGGAACGACCAGCCGCCGCTACGGCGGGACCGGGCTCGGCCTGTCGATCAGCCGCGACATCGCCCGGCTGCTCGGCGGTGAGATCCGCGCGTCCAGCCGGCTGGGCAAGGGCAGCACGTTCACGCTGTACCTGCCGACCGGGCGCCCGCCGGGAGCAGCGAAGGACCCGGGCGCGGCGATGGTCGACACGCTCGCGATCCCGGACACCCCCGGCGTGATCATGAGCGAGGCCACGGTTCCCGTGGCGGGCGACGGCGAAGACGTGCTGAACGGGGCGCGGGTCCTGATCGTCGACGACGACGCGCGCAGCGTCTTCGCCCTCACGGGCGTCTTCGAACGATTTGGGGCCGAGGTCCTGTATGCGGAAAACGGGCGTGCCGGGATAGAGTCGCTGGAGCGCAACGAGGACATCTCGCTGGTGCTGATGGATGTGATGATGCCGGAACTTGACGGGAACGCGACGATGCGGGCCATCAGGAAGATGCCGCAGTTCGCCGACCTGCCGATCATTGCGCTCACCGCCAAGGCGATGAAGGGCGACCGGGAGAAGAGCATCAAGGCGGGGGCCTCCGACTACTTCCCCAAGCCGGTGGAGACCGATCACCTTCTGCAGCTGATGCGACATTGGCTGCGGCGCAGCGGCGGGCCAGGCAGCTTACGCGCCGTTGCCCACGCCAACACGCGCTAGGAGCACCCAGGTGGCAGAGAAGGCCAGGATCCTTCTGGTTGACGACCGCGCGGAGAACATCGTCGCGCTCGAGGCGATCCTCAGCTCGCTGAACCAGACGCTGGTGCCGGCGAGGTCGGGGGATGCGGCGCTCAAGGCGCTGCTGAGCGACGAGTTCGCGGTGATCCTGCTGGACGTGCTGATGCCGGGCATGGACGGGTTCGAGACCGCCGCCCACATCAAGCGCCGCCCCAAGACCCGCGACGTGCCGATCATCTTCCTGACCGCGCGCAACGCCGAGCCCGACTACGCGTTCCGCAGCTACTCGGCCGGCGCGGTCGACTACATCGCCAAGCCGTTCGACCCCTGGGTGCTGCGCGCCAAGGTCTCGGTCTTCGTCGACCTCTACACGAAGACCCGCCAGCTCAGCGACCAGGCGACGATGCTGCGCGCGCAGCTGGGCGACTCGCTGGCCCCGGCGGAAGCGGTCCGCGCCGACGCGGACCCGGTGCTCGCGGAGCTGTCGGCGCGGCTGGCCGCGGTCGAGGACATGGTCACGGTGCTGTCCGGGCAGACCTCCGGCGGGTCCGATCCCGCGGTCGCCGAGTCCATGCGCCAGCTGGAGCACCGTGTGACGCGGCTGCGCGGGGTCTTCGACGCCCTCCGAGTCGACACCTGAACCGATTTCTGAAGATCTAGGAGCCTGGAGTGCAGTATCTGCGCTCGATCCTCCTAGATCTTTGGGGGCACTCCCCTCACGCCTCAGCGTCGTACTCGCCGGGCTGGTGGCCGGCGGGCAGGCGGTGCTTGGCTACGCGCGCGGTGGGCGTGCGCGGGAGTTCGTCGATGAGCTGCCAGTAGCGGGGCACCTTGAACGCGGCGAGACGCCCGGCGGCGAACGCCCGCAGCTCGTCAAAGTCGACCGCCACGCCGTCGGCGGGCACCACGAAGGCCTTCACCTCGTCCTCGGAGAGGTCGGACTCCACCCCGACGACCGCGCACTCCAGCACCGCGGGGTGCGCCTCGAGCACCTCCTCGACCTCGAGCGGCGACAGGTTCTCCCCGCGCCGACGCAGCACCTCCTTCTGTCGGCCGACGAACGTGTACGTGCCGTCGTCACCGACGGTGACCAGGTCCCCGGTACGCAGCCAGCCGTCGTCGAACAGCGCGGCCGTCTCCTCCGGCATCCCCCGGTAGCCCGGCGTGAGCACCGGGTTGCGCAGCTCGATCTCGCCGGTCTCGCCGGGGCCGAGCACCCGCCCGTCGGCCGAGACCACCCGCGCCTCGTTCACGTTGCCGAGCACCGGATGCTGGCGCACCGAGCCCAGCGTCCCGTACGGCCTGCTCCCCCGCGCCCAGATCAGCCCGTACGGTGACTCGGACATCGCGTACCCGACCACGATCCGGATCCCGAACCGCCGCTCGATCTCCAGCTGCCGCTCCCGCTCCGGCGCCGGCCCGGTGTAGCACAGCCGCAGCGGCGTGTCCGCGTCGTCGGGACGCGGCGGCTGGCGCATCAGGATCTCCAGCATCGCGCCGATCGCGTTGAACTCCGTCGCCCCGTGCCGGCGCGCAACGTCAAGGAACCCGCTGGCGGAGAAGCGCGGCAGCAGCACCAGGCCAGCGCCGCACGCCAGCGAGCCCATCACCGAGTACGCGGGCGCGTTGATGTGAAACAGCGGCAGCGACGTCATCAGCCGGTCCGCGGCGGTGAGTTCCATCCAGAACGGGAAGCCCTCCCCCGCCATGGCGTACGCCCGGTGGGTCTGGATGACCAGCTTGGACCGGCCGGTCGTTCCCGAGGTCGGGATCAGCGCCGCGGCGTCATCCGGGCTGGCGGCGTCCGGCAGCCCTGCCGCGTCCCGGGCCCCGGCAACCGCGGCGAGCAGCGCGTCGGCGTCGAACACGCCTAGTTCCAGCTCGCCAGCAGCCGCGGCGGCCACGAGCTCGCCCAGGCCGGCGTCGGTGATCAGCGCCCGCGGCTGGGTTTGCCGGACCAGCCCGGCCAGCTCTGCCGGGGCACTGCGCGGGTTGACCGGCACGGTCACGGCGCCCAGCGAGGCCAGGGCCAGCCAGCACAGCAGGTACGGCGGGGTGGTGCGGGCCGTCGTCATCACCAGGTCGCCGCGCCGGATCCCGGCCGCCCGCAGCTCCTCCGCGAGCCCGCCGACCCGCCGGGCGGCCTCGGCGAAGCTCATCGTGGTGTCGTCGGTGCGCAGCCAGATGCCGTCCGGGTCGCGGCCGGCGGCGGCCGCCAGCAGCCGCGGGATCGTGCCTGCGTACTCCGAAGCCGACCCGGTCATGCCAGAGACGATACGTTGCTGCCGCGGCGGCAACGCCAGCACAGCCCTGGGGTGTCTAGCCTGCGCCGAGGCGGCGGAGAGTCGTCACGCTGTCGTACGCCTTCCGCGGGCCGGTCACGTGCCAGCCTTCCTCCAGCCACCCGGCCGCCCGCACCAGGTAGCTGACGACATACTCATCCGCGCGGCAGCCATGGCGCGCCGTCCACATGCCAGAGCGCAGGTCGAGCACGTAGAACTCGCGGCCGTCGGCGAACCGCACGTCCGCACCTCCGTTGGGCAGCTCTCGGAGCAGCAGGGCACGCCGCGCGGGCCCGGTGTGGCCGCCGAAACGCAGCTCGCCCCGCTCCTCGTAGCGCAGCACCGCTGGGTCGTCCGTGGCGGCGAATTCCGCGTCGCCGGTGAACGTGCCGCAGACCCCCGAGCGGTGGTCGTCCAGCCGCCGCTCGAGCCGCCACCGGCCGCGCAGGAACGCAAGGGTATCCGGGACCGGCATGGTTCCCGGCGGCGGCGTTCGATAGGGTCCGAGCGAGTCCCGTCGCTGGTCACGGCCCGTCATGAGTGAGGCAGAACCCCCCTATGTCGCAATCAGCCACCCTGCGCAGGCCCGCCCCTGCCGTGCTCGCCGACCTGATTCCTGGTGCGGTGGTACGAGACATTCTCCTCGTTGTCGGTGCCGCCGGCTTCGTGGGCGCGCTCGCCCAGTTCTCGATCCATCTCTCGTTCACGCCGGTGCCGATCACCGGGCAGACGCTCGGGGTGCTGCTGGCGTGCACGGCGCTCGGCTGGCGGCGCGCCCTGGCCGCGATGATCCTCTACGCCGGGGCCGGGCTCGTCGGTGTCCCCTGGTTCGCTGGCCACGCCAGCGGGTACGTCGGCGCATCGTTCGGCTACATCCTGGGGTACGTCCTGGCAGCCGCGGTGTGCGGCCTCCTGGCCGAACGCGGGGCGGACCGTTCCGTGCTCAGGTCGCTGCCCACAATGCTGGCCGCGGAGGTCACGCTGTACGCGGCCGGGCTCACCTGGCTCGCGCTCTACGCGCATCTCGGGCCGGCCCAGACGATGGCCGAGGGCCTGACCCCGTTCATCGCCGGTGACGCGATCAAGGCCGTGATCGCCGCCGGGCTGCTTCCCGCGGCCTGGCGCCTGGCTGGACGCCGCGGCCGCACGCCGGACGAGCCGGGCACGCCAGGCTAGGCCCGGGGCGGGCACGCCACGCTACGCCCGGGGCAGGCACGCCAGGTTAGGTCCGGGGCGGCAGGCCGCGGGCCAGCACCTCGAGGACATCGTCCAGCACGTCCGCCGGCACCTGGCCGCCAGCTGTCCAGTCGGCCCAGCGCATGCCGACGAAGTTGCCGAGGCCGGTGTAGATGTACGCGATCACCTCGGGGTCGTACCGCGCGTCCACCTCACCGGCGAGCTGGGCCTGGCGGACCCCGCGGGCGTAGCCACGGGCCAGGCGCTCGTAGTACTCGCGGAACAGGCCGGGGTCGACGAACTCCGACTCACGCACGATGCGGTCGATCCACGGCCGCCGCGACAGCGTCTCGAAGAACGCGCCGAACGCGGCCCGCTCCCTGGACCGCTGGTCGCCGGGCGCCTGCTCCAGCGCGGTGGCCATTGCCGCCCGGAGATCGGAGTTGATTCGCCTGACCACGGCTGCGAAGATGTCCGCCTTGGAACCGAAGTGGGCGTAAAAGCTGCCGGTGGCGATGCCCGCCCTCGCGCAGATGTCGGCCACGCTGGTCCGCCGGTAGCTGCGCTCGCCGAACAGGTGCTCGGCCGCGGAGAGCAACCGCTCCGCTGGCGGCCGGTCACCTCCCGGGGCAGGGCGGCGGCTCGCTGTGGCAGTCAAGCGACGTACTCCATTCAAGATCTTGAACGCGCCGACGCGGTTCCGACCTGAGACCGCAGGGCCGGCCGTCCGCTGGTGAGCGGGCGGCCGGCCGTCCCTGCGTCAGTGCGACGGTACCCCGCTGGCCTGGGCGGACGGCGGGCGGTCCGGCGCGATCAGGGCGAAGGTATCCCGCTGGCCGGGACCGGCGGCTGCGCCTTGCTGTAGGTGGTGATCGCCCCGGTGGGGCTGGTGTCGGTGACCTGGACCGGCCCGATCGGGCTGAGCGCGCCGTTCTTGATCACGGCCATGTAGGCACCGGTGATGCCGTTATGGTCACCCGAGGAGTAGGCGTAGGGGGCCACGGCGACTCCCTGCGGAAGGCCGCCGTTGATCGCGTTGATCAGATCCTGCCTGGTCGGGTTGCGCCCGGCCTTGAGCATCGCCTGCACGAACGTGTACCCGACCGCGATCCCGTACGCCACGTTGCCGTCCATCGGGTACTTGCTGAGGTACTTGCTGTGGATCATCGTCATCAGCTTGATCCAGCTGTTGCTGGTGTCCCCGAGCGAGGGCAGGTAGCCATCGGTGATGACCCCCTGGGTCAGCGCGTTGCCGGACACCGTCGCGCCGCCCTGCTTGGCGAACGACTCGAGCAGGCCGGCCAGCGTGATCGGGTCGGAGCCGACGTCGCTGACCACGAGCTGCGGGGCGAAGCTCAGCTTGAGGCTGTTCAGCCGCAGCAGCGCGGTGAACGCCGGCACCGAGAACGAGACCACGACCTGGGCCCCGGCCGCCTTGAGCGCGGTCACCTGCGGCGCGATGTTGGTCACCGCCGGGTTGTAGCTCTCCGCGGCCACGACCTGGGACTTGGGGATCTCGTAGTTCAGGCCCTTGACGCCGTCCTGGCCGAACTCATCGTCCTGGTAGAAGTAGCCGATCTTCTTGCCGGCGAAGTGCTCCTCGATGTACTTGCCGAGGATCTTGCCCTCGCGCACGTAGTCGAGCTGCCAGCCGAACGTGTCCGGGTAGGTGCTCGGGCTGTCCCAGCACTCGCACCCGGACGCGACGAACACGTCGGGCACCTTGGAGGCGTTCAGGTACTTCACCACGGCCAGGTGCGTCGGCGTGCCGAGTCCGTTGAAGATCGCGTACACGTTGTCCTGCAGCACGAGCTGGTGCACCACGGTCGAGGTGATGGTTGGGTCGTACTGGTCGTTCAGGTACTTGTAGATGATCTTCCGGCCGTAGATGCCGCCATGCGCGTTGACGTACTGGAAGTAGGCGTTGGACGACGGGGCTATCTCGTCGTAGCCGGGAGCAGCGACGCCGGTGAGCGGCTGATGGCTGCCGATCGTGATCGTGCTCGCGGTGATGCCGGGCGCCGAGGCGGTGAGCTTGCTGCTGGACGAGCCTCCGCTACCGCTCGAGCCGCAGGCGGCAGCGAGCAAGGCGACCGCGGCGATTGCCGCGACAGCCAGGCCGGATCTATGTGGTCTTCTCATGTAGTCCTTCCTCCTCGTGTTCCGTGGCCGGCCTGCGCCGGCGCAAGGCGTTGAGCGGCACGGCCGCGGCGGGGGCGGCCGGCCCGAACAGGCGGCGCAGGCCGCCCTGGATGCCCGCCGGGAAGGCGAGCATGACGACAATCAGGACGACTCCATATGCGGCGATCGGCACGCTGGAGCTCGCCGCGCCGGACAGCCCGTGACTGGCCGCCACGTTCGTGAGGTACGTGGGCACGAGGACCAGGACCAGGCTCCCCCACACCGCGCCGAGCAGGCTGCCGAGCCCGCCGACGACCGCGGCGGTGAGCAGCCCGATCGACAGGGTGAGCGTGTAGGCGCCGGGGGCGACGATCCCCGTGATCACGGCGAGCAGCACCCCGCCGAGACCGGCGCACGCGGCGCTCACCACGAAAGCCAGAATCTGCAGCCGCGCCACGTTCAAGCCCGACAACGCGGCCGCGATCTCGTCGTCGCGCACCGCCCGCCAGGACCGTCCGATCCGGCTGCGGCCGAGGTTGGCCAGCAGCACCAGGGTGATCAGGGCGCAGGCGCAGGTCACCCACGCCAGCCAGCGGGTGGGCGGGAACGTGGCGCCGAGGAAGGCCGGAGTGGTGATGCTGGTGCTCAGGCCCTGGTCACCGCCGAACACCCCCGCGTACTGGTCGGCCAGCGTGGGCAGCGCGACCGCCAGCATCAGCGTCGCCCCGGCCAGGTACGGGCCGCGCAGCCTGGCCGCTGCGATGCCGAACACCGCACCGCCCGCGGCCGCGATCACGGTGGCGGCGAGGAACACGAACTCGAGCGGCCAGTTCAGGTGCAGCATCAGCAGCGCACCGCCATAACTGCCGACCGCCATGAACGCGCCGTTGCCGACCGAGATCTGGCCGCTCAGCCCGAGCAGCAGGGTCAGCCCGGCGACCGCGGTGACGTACGCGGCGACCTCGGCCATCTGGTAGTCCCGGTAGCCGCCGAGCTGGATGGACACCCCGACGAGGACCAGGGCGACGATGATCGCGATCGCCAGGTGGCGCAGCAGGGTCATGGTCACACCCTCCGCGCCGCGGCCGCCGAGAACAGGCCGGTTGGCCGGACCATCAGGACCAGGGCCAGCACCACGAGGCCGTACACCAGCACCAGGTCGCTGCCCAGGTAGCCGCCCGCGTAGCTGAGCACGACGCCGAGCAGCACACCCCCGGTGACCGCGCCGACCGGGCTGTCGAGCCCGCCGATCACGGCGGCGGTGAAGCCGAGCACGAAGATCGAGTCCATGCTGTTCGGGTACAGGAACGTGGTCGGGGTGACCAGGACGCCGGCCAGCGCGCCGAACAGACCGGCAAGGGCCCAGCCGAGCGTCAGCACCCGCCCGATCCTGACCCCGAGCAGCCGGGCGACGTCCGGCCTGAACGCGGTGGCCCGCAGCCGCAGCCCGACCGCGGTGTACCGGAAGACCAGGGCCAGCGCGAGCGCGGCGGCCAGCACCGCGCCCGCGGTGAACAGGTCGCTGGTGGAGATCCCGAGCGCCACGCCGCCGAGTTTCAGCCCCTTCACCGAGAACGCCACGGGGAACGAGCGGTACTGACCGCCGTAGATGATCCCGGCCAGCCCCTCGAGGAAGATGAGCAGCCCGATCGTCACGATCACCGAGTTCAGCGGCGACTTGCCTTCGGTCGGCCGGACCACCGTGCGCTCGAGGATTGCGCCGAGCACCAGGCCGGAGGCGAGGGCCAGAACGAAGCCGAGCCAGTAGTTGCCGGTGTGGCTGATCACGACCCACGCCACGTAGGTCGTGAACATCGCCATGCCGCCCTGGGAGTAGTTCAGCACCCGGGTGCCGCGCCAGATCAGCACCAGCGACAGCGCGATCGCGGCGTAGATCATGCCGATCGCGATCCCGCCGAGCGTGAACTCGAGGAACTCCTGCATCTGGCCTTTTCTCCTCCCGCCCTGCCTGCCCTGCCAGCCCTGGCCGCCCGGCCCGCCCTTAGAAACCCAGGTAGTGACGCCGGAGCCCGACGTCGGCCGCGAGGGTCGCCGCGTCGTCCTCGGCGACCACCTTGCCGAGGTTGAGCACGAGGCCCTTGTCGGCGATGCCGAGGGCGCTGCGGGCGTTCTGCTCGACCAGCAGCACGGTCAGCCCGGCGTCGTCGCGCAGCTGCCGGATCAGGTCCATGACCTGCGCGACCATCCTCGGCGCGAGGCCGAGCGAGGGCTCGTCGAGGAGCAGCACCCGGGGCGCTGCCATCAGCGCCCTGGCGATGACCAGGATCTGCCGCTCGCCCCCGGAGAGCGTGCCCGCGGCTCGCCGCCGCCGCTCAGCCAGCACGGGGAACCGCTGGTACGCATCGTTCAGCCCCGCTGCCCGGCCGGCCCGGTCACGCCGGGCCAGCGCGCCGACGCGGAGGTTCTCCTCCACGGTGAGCTCGGTGATGACTCCCTGGCCCTCGGGCACGTGCGCCACGCCCGCCCTGGCGATGTCCTCGGGATGACGCCGGGCCAGGTCGGTGCCGCCAACCAGGACCCTGCCGTGCCGCGGCCGGACCAACCCGCTGATCGCGCGCAGCAGCGTGGTCTTGCCGGCGCCATTGGCGCCGAGCACCGCGGTGATCGTGCCCGTCCTGGCCGAGACCGAGACACGGTCGAGCACCTGCACTCCGCCGTATCCCGCCACGATCTCCTCGACCGCCAGCGACGCGGCATCAGTCATCGCCGGCCCCGTTCCCCTCGGCCCCTAGATACGCCGCGGTCACTGCGGGATCGGCCTGCACCTGGGCGGGCGTGCCGGACGCGATCAGCTTGCCGAAGTCGAGCACGAAGATCGTGTCGCAGACCGACATCATCAGGTCCATGCGGTGCTCGATCACCACGACGCTGGCCTCACCGGCGAAGCCTCTGATCAGGCCGCCGAGTTCTGGCAGCTCCTTCTCGGACAGGCCGCTGGCCGGCTCGTCGAGCAGCAGCAGCCGCGGGTGCCCGACCAGCGCGCGGGCCAGCGCAACCCGCTTCCGCAGCCCATACGCCAGCGTGCCCGGCATGCTGTCGGCCAGGTCGGCGGCGCCTACCCGGGCGAGCGCCTGCATCGCCTGCTCCCGGAGCCGCCGCTCGTCCCGGTCCGACCGGGGCAGGCCGAAGATGCCGGACCAGAACCCGGCGCGCGCCGCGGTGGTCGCGCCGATCATGACGTTCTCGGCCACGGACAGGCCGCTGAACAAGCCGACGCCCTGCAGCGTGCGGGAGATCCCGAGGCCTGCGAGCCGGTGCGGCCTGATCCCGGTGAGCTCGTGGCCATCGAAGGTGATCGATCCCCGGGACGGCCGGACGAACCCGCACGTGGCGTTCAGCAGCGTCGTCTTCCCAGCCCCGTTGGGGCCGATGATCCCGGTGACCTGTCGCGGCGCCGCGCTGAGCGACACGTCGTCAAGCGCGGTCAGGCCGCCGAACTGCACCGTTACACCGCTGATGCCGAGCGTGCCTGAACTCGGGGCGCCGACAGGCTCTGCTGAACCAGCATTCATCGAGCTGATCCTTGATTTATTAGGTACGACTGGCGTGTTATGAACCCCTATTCAGGACCTATTACGGGCTCACTGCAAGGGCGCGTGCGAGAGTCGGTGCCGATTTGTTGCCGATCCGAGACCCGAATTAGCGGCAGCGAAGGACGCACGGAGGCATGGTCCGGCGAGCGGTCCGGCCGGGACCTGCGAGGCGGTCCGGCCGGGACCCGCGGGGCGGCGGCCGGGACCCGCGGGGCGGCGGCGGGGACCTGCGGGGCGGCGGCGGGGACCTGGGGCGCGGCGCGGCGGAGTCCCGCCGGCCCACTCAGGCGGGGCCGCGGCGGCGGGGCTGGCCGCCCTTGCGGAGATCCCGGATACCGTGGCATGTGCTGGCGGTTACGGCCCGGGAGGAAGCGAAGTGGCAGGAGATAGACCGGCCGAGGCGGCTGCACTGCCCGGCCAAGCTCCCCCGTGGACGCGGGGGGTCGCGACCCTCGCCGTGCTCACCGGCGCCGGGATCTCGACGGACTCCGGCATCCCGGACTTCCGCGGCCCGCAGGGCCTGTGGACCAAGAACCCTGCCGCCGAGCGGCTGTCCACCTATCAGGTGTACATGACCGATCCCGACGTCAGGCGCCGGTCATGGCAGTCCAGGCTGGCGCACCCGGCGTGGACCGCCGAGCCCAACGCCGCGCACCAGGCGCTGGCCGCGCTGGCCGGCAGCGCGATCGACACCCAGGTGATCACGCAGAACATCGACGGCCTGCACCAGCGGGCGGGGACGCCTGCAGGCCGCGTCATCGAGTTGCACGGCACCATGCTCGACGTCGTGTGCACTGGATGCGGCGACCGCACCCCGATGGCCGGCGCCCTGGAGCGGGTGCGGGCGGGCGAACCCGACCCGCCGTGCCCGCGGTGCGGCGGCATCATCAAGTCGGCCACGGTCATGTTCGGCCAGCCGCTGTTCCCCGGCGTGTTCGAGCGGGCCGCCATGGCGGCGGCACGCTGTGACCTGCTGCTGGCCATCGGCAGCACGCTGACCGTTCAGCCCGCCGCATCACTATGCTCGATCGCCACCGACGCCGGCGCGAGCCTGGTCATCGTCAACCGCGATCCCACGCCGTACGACGGCGCCGCCACGGCCGTGATCCGCGAACCGATCGGCCAGGCCGTCCCCCGGATCGTCGATCAGCTCCTCGCCGCCGGCCAGCACGAGCGCTAGCGCAGCCCCGGGCCCGGCACCGGTTCGCAGTAAGGGTGGCGCAATGCCGGTCTGACCTGACCTTACGCCGCGCCTCGTCAAGGTTCCCGGCTCAGCGGGCCGAAGAACGCGCGCAGTTCACTGGCGACCTGCTCAGGTTCCTCGTGCGCCATGAAGTGCCCGCCGCGACCAGGGGCGTTCCAGTGGCGCAGGTTCGCGAAAACGCGTTCGGCCAGGCTCCTCGGGTACGTCGCATAAGCGGGTTCGTTGCTCAGGGTGACCGCCGCGGGCACGGTGATCTGCGGGACAGGCTCGTTCAGCGAGTAGTTGTAGTACTGCCGGAACGACGATCCGATTGTGGCAGTGGCCCAGTACAAGGTCGCTACCGTCAGGAGCGTGTCTTTGTCCCAGCGGCTCTCCAGGTCGCCGCCGCAGTCGCTCCAGTCGCGGTACTTGTCGATGATCCAGGCGATCAGCCCGGCCGGGGAGTCGATCAGCGCGGCGGCGATGGTGTCTGGCCGGGTGCACATGATCTCGCTGTAGCCCTGGTCATTGACGTCATACGCGTCGCGGGCGTCGAGGTAGGCCTGCTCCGCCGCAGTCGGCGGCTGGTCGGTGAAATCGCTGGTGACGACCGCGGAGGTGATATGGACGCCGCTGACATCGCGTGGATACAGGGCGCCGAGCCACTGGGTCACGCCGCCGCCAATGTCCCCGCCGAAGGCTCCGAAGCGCCGGTAGCCCAGTGCCTGGGTCATCAGCTCATGCCATAGCTCGGCGACGCGCCTGCGGGTAAACGGCCCTTGCGGGAGCTCGGAATACAGGAAGCCGGGCAGCGAGGGAATGACCACGTCGAAGGCGCCGGCTGCGCCGCCGCCAGCGCCGCCCTGGTCAGCCAGCAACCTGGCGGCCTGCAGCATCTCCACGAAGCTGCTCGGCCATCCGTGGGTCATGATGAGCGGCAGCGGCTGCGGCGCCCCTTCGGTGACCTCGCCGCGGAGGTGAACGAAGTGCACCTGCCGCCCGGCAATCTCGGCAAGATAATGCGGGTAGGCGTTGAGCGCGCGCTCCGCCGCGCGCCAGTCGAATTCATGCGCCCAGTAGGTGACGAGGTCGCGCAGGTAGCCGGGATCGGTGCCGGCGGCCCAGAACGCCGCGTCGGACCCCGCTGTGAACCGCGTCCTGGCCAGGCGCGACCGCAGGTCGTTCAAAGTGTCGTCGGTTACCCGGATCTGAAAGGGCTTGACGGTCATTTGTTTCCTTCACTCAGGTGTGCTGGACGCGCGGCGCGGCGTGCGTCAGGTCAGGTTGGCGTGGAAGCGTCCTGCCGCGACCGGGGCGACCGGGCCGCCTACCCACAGTCGGCCGTTGGGCTCAGGTCGGACCTCGATTGTGCTGGGCCGCCCGGTGAACCGGCCCTGATGGATCAGCAGCGGTTCCCCGGCGGGACGGACGCCGTGATGCAGCAGGTAGCCAGCAGCTGGGCCGGCCGCACTGCCGGTCGCGACGTCCTCCACCCGGCCGGCGTTGTCCCAGGTGCGGCCCTCTGGGCGATCCGGGTCGAGCACATAGACGAATTTCGCTCCGCTCACGTTGAGAAGCCGCTCGAAGTCGGGATGGCTTATCCCGGCGCTGTCTAGTCCGGTCCGAACCGGCACGATCAGGTAGGGCAGACCGGTGCTGACCACCTGCATCGGCAGCGCCGGGTGAATCTGGCCACGGACCAGATTCAGGGCGTCGCGGTAGGCGTCCGCCAGCTCGCCCACTATGGCGTGGCCGAACTGCGGGACACCCTGATCCATGGCCGCGTCCACCCATCCGGTCGCACCGCGGGTCCTGGTCTCGACCCTGCGCTGCGCTACCGCCAGTGCCCAGCTTTCTTCCGCCTCGGGGGCCGACAGCAGGGTGTGCAGCACGGCCGCGGCGCCCAGCACCGGATGACCGGCGAAGTCCAGTTCCTCGTCTTCGGTGAAGATCCGCACCCGGGCAGACCGGCCCGGCAAGTCCACGCCGGTCAGGAACGCTGTCTCGAACTGGCGGACTTCGCGCGTCAGCTGCTGCATCACCGCCGTGGACAGATCCTCCGCATCCAGCACCACAACCAGGCCGTTGCCCTGCAACGCACGTCGGCTGAAGACGTCAACATGCCGGTAGGCGAGGTCAAGCACGGGCGGCTGCCCGTCGGTCGGGGATTTCGCTTTGCGGGCGTGTCTGGCGGTAGAGCCTGCTGGGCCACCAGACCCAGCGGCCGAGGTCCAGGTTGAGCGCGGTGACCAGCACGGACCTGACCACGATGGTGTCGAGCAGCACGCCGAACGCCACGGCGAACTCGAGCTCAGCCAGGAAGGTGACCGGCAGCGTGCTCAGTGCGGCGAACGTGCCGGCCAATACCGCGCCCGCCGAGGTGATGACCCCGCCGGTCGCCGCCAGTCCGGTCAGCGCGCCGTGCCGTGGGTCATGCCGGCTGGCTCCCTCCCGGACCCGGGTCATCAGGAAGATGTTGTAGTCGATGCCCAGGGCCACGAGGAAGACAAAGACGAACAGCGGGAAGGAGTTATCGGCGTTGCCGAAGTGGAACACGTCGTTGAAGAACAGTGCGCTCACCCCCAGCGCCGCGGCATACGACAGGACCACGGTCGCTATCAGCATGATCGGTGCTATCACCGCGCGCAGCAGCAGCCCCAGGACCAGGAACACCAGCACCAAGATGATGGGGATGATCACGTCGCGGTCGTGGTCGGCCGCGGTCGCAATGTCCAGGGTGACCGCTGTATTGCCGCCGACCATCGCGTGCGCGCCGGGAACGGCGTGCACGGCCGTCCGAACCACGCGGATCGTGTGAAATGCCGCCTGACTGTCCGGCGCCGAGATGAGCGCTCCCTCCAGCCAGGCGTGGCCAGCCCTGATCACAGGCGGCGTCACGGCGGTGATCCCGGGCGTGGCCCGCAGCGCCGCCAGCAGCTGAGCCGCCTGCGGCTCGTTGCCGACCACGACCACCGGCTGGCCGGCCCCACCCGGAAGTTCTGGTCGATGACCGTCTGCCCGGCCACCGAGTCCGGATGGTGCCCGGCGAAGGCTTCGGCGCTGGTCAGGCCGCTGGCCTTCAGTCCGGTCAGACCAAGCGCCAGCACGCCCAGCACCATCGCGGTACCTATCCAGACCATCCGCGGCCGGGCAGCGATGCGGCGGCCGACCCTTGCCCAGATGCCCTCGGCCGTGGGCTCCGCCGAACCGAAGGTGGGCCGCACCGGCCAGAAAATCCAGCGGCCACAGATCACCAGCAGAGCCGGCAGCAGTGTCAGCATGGCCAGCAGGGCCACCCCGACGCCGATTGCCAGCACCGGTCCCAGGCTCTTGGTGGAGTTCAGCTCGGCGACGGTCAGCGTCAGCAGGCTGAAGATCACGGTGCCCCCGCTCGCGATGATGGCGGGCCCGGCCCGGCGCATCGCGACGGCCATCGCCTCATGCCGGTCCTGGTGCCGCCGCAGTTCCTCGAGGTACCTGGCCGTCAGGAGCAGGGCGTAGTCGGTTCCCGCGCCGAACACGAGCACGTAGAGGATGCCGGCGCTGGCCCGGGCAATTGCACCGATTGGCGCGGATCAGCCACGCGTCGACGAGGGCACGAGCAAAGTCACCGTTCCAGTCACCGCAGGACGATCCGCGATCACCGCGGCAGTGCAGGCGCTGGGCGGTCTTGACATCGGCGTCGACGACCTCGCCCTACGCCGCCCGACGCTGGACGAGGGTATTCCTGAAGCTGACCGGGACACTCTATCCACTCCGGGACAGTGCCTTACGTTGACTTCCTCATCCCCGGCATGGTGATGACCAGCGTTCTCATCACCGGCACCGGCACGGCCGTGGGTGTCGCCGAAGACCGGGACCAAGGGTTCTCCGACAGGCTGCGCTCACTGCCCGCCCCCCGCATCGCGCTGCTAGCCGGGCGGGCGCTCGGCGACACCGGCGTCGCGCCCTCGGCGACCCCGCATTGGCCGGTCTCGGCCACACCACGACCTACTGGGCGCTTCTGTCGCTGGCCTGGGCAGCCGGGATCACGCTCGTCTTCGCCCCCCTCGCCACCACCATCTACCGGCGCTCCTCCTGACAGATGTCACGCAGCCGAGCCGAAAGCAACGTGACGCATCAACGTGACGCATCGACACAACCCCGAGTTCGGCAGCGGATTCGCGGATAGGTGGCCAGCCGACACGAGCGCTAGCGCAAGCTCGGGCCCTGCACCGGGTTCGCGGATATGGTGGCGCGATGGTGGTTGGGGGTTACCGGGAGCTCTTCGTGGCGATCGCCGGCTCGGCGGCCACGCTGACCGGCCTGCTTTTCGTGGCGCTGTCGGTTATGCCGCGCCGCGGCGCGGAGCTCGGGCCCGCGGTCATCCTGCAGGTCCGGACGTCCGCCGCACTGCTGACGTTCAACAACGCGCTGGCGGTCTCGCTGTTCGGCCTGGTGCCGAACACCAACGCCGGCATTGCGTCGGTCGTGCTCGGCGTCATCGGGATCACGTTCAGCGCCGCGGCGGTCCGCTCGATCCGGGCCAGCGGCTCCCCAGGCCGCCAGCAGCTGTTCCAGCTGGAGCTGATCGCCCTGCTGCTGGCGATCTTCGGTACCGAACTGGTCAGCGGCGTCATCGCGATCGCCAATCCGCGCTCCGAAGCGGTGCAGGTCATCGGCTACGCCCTGATCACGTCGCTGATCGTCGGGATCTCCCGGGCGTGGGAGCTCATCGGGGACCGGACACCGGTCTCGCCGCGTCGATCGCAGTGCTGCTGGGCCACCGGCCCCGCTCGGAGGCCGTGATCGCGGACATCAAGCGAAGCGGTGCCGGCGAAGACCAGCCGGGCCCCGGCGACAGCGGCTGAGCCGGGCCTATTCCTCGCCGGAGAACCGCGCCCACGCTGACTGGCGGGTCATGCCGAGGGCCTCGCCGATGCGCGCCCAGGTGGCGCCCAGCTCGCGGGCCCGGCCGACCCATCCGGCCAGGTCCTGCTCGACCTGGTCTGCGGCCCGCGCGACCCGCGGGAGGCTCTCCAGGACGGCATTCACGTTGTCGGTCAGCTCCCACGCGCGCAGCTGCGGCACCGAGCCGGGCTTCGAGCCGGACTGCGGCTCGGTGATGATCAACTGGCAGAGTGCCACGCACTCGTCGCAGATGTAGACGCCCGGCCCGGCCACGAGCTTCGCTACCTGGGTGTTCGGCTTCCCGCAGAACGAGCACAGGGCGACGAACACCTTTTCGGCGGCGGTATCGGTCATTATCGGTCGCTCCTTGTCAGTCCATGCCTGACGGCTTGTCAGCCGGGAGCTTACAGCGTCAGCTACAGACTGACAACCCGCTCTGGGCTACGGTCGGCAGCATGACAAGCCAGCTACCAGACGTCCTGGTGATCGGGGCCGGGGTGTCCGGCCTGACCACGGCGATCTGCCTGGCCGAGGCCGGCTGCAGCGTGACGGTCGCGGCCGCCCAGCGAACGCCGCTGATCATCTCGGCCGCGGCCGGGGCGATCTGGGCCCGCACCTGGTTGGCATGGACGAGCGGGTGGCCCGGTGGGGCGCCGTCACGCTGGGCCGGCTCGCCGAGCTGGCCACCGACCCGGGCAGCGGCGTGCACGTGGCCAGCGGCATCACGGCGTCCGCCGATCAGCGGGCCGCGCCGTTCGACTGGGTCAGCGCCCTGGGCTTGGCGAGCCCGTGCGGTCCGGCCGACCTGCCGGGCGGGTACACGGCGGACTGGCGGCTGACCGCACCGATCGTCTCGATGCCCGTCTACCTCGGGTACCTGATGGCAAGGCTGGACCGGGCCGGAGGCCAGCTTCGCGAGGCCGAGTTCGGCTCGCCGGCCGAGGCGGCCGGACTGACCACCGCGCCAGTGATCGTCAACTGTTCCGGAATTGGCGCCAGACGACTCGTTCCGGATCTCGACGTGACGCCGGTGCGCGGCCAGGTCGTGGTGACCGAGAACCCGGGGCTGAGCGAGTTCTTTATCGGCGTCGGGGAGGATGCCGGCGACGTCAGCTACTTCATCCCGCACGGCGACATCGTGGTGCTCGGCGGCACCGAGGAGGGCAACTGGAGCCTCGATCCCGATCCCGCCACCGCCGAGCGCATCCTGCGGGCCTGCGCCGCCGTGCAGCCCCGGCTGGCCGGCGCCACGGTCACGGCGCACCGGGTGGGCCTGCGGCCGGTGCGGCCGAGCGTCCGGCTGGAGGCGAGGTCCTGGACGGCGGAGTGGTGCTGGTGCATAACTACGGGCACGGCGCGGGCGTGACTCTGTCCTGGGGCTGCGCGCTCGAGGTGACCGCGACGGTCCTCGGCTAAAAACCGGGGAACATCGCCCGCAGCCGGTCCAGATAGCCGGCGTCCGCCACCACGCCGGCCGGTGTGTGCGCAGGATCGAGCCTGCCGTAGGCGAGCCGCAGCAGCGCCTCGGACGGCATGCTGATCTCGGCGTCAGCCCCGCCGCCGTCGCCCGGCCAGTCCGTCATCGTGACCGGATCCGCGGCGGTCAGCAGGTAATCCCGGTCCGGCCCGCTGGTCCGGATCCGGACCCGGTACGCCACGTCCGGTACCCGGCCAAGCCGCGGCGCGAGGAACCCCGGCACGTTGTCGATCAGCAGGTCCACCGAGTCCGGCGCGACCGTCGCGGCGGGGTTGAAGCTCACGGCCACGTCCCACGAGTGGAGGGCGTGCTCGCCCAGCCGGAGCCCGACCATCCCGGCGGCGTCCAGGATCATTCCGCCGATGAACGGCATGCTGATCCCGGCCAGCTCGTCATCGCTGAGCTGCTCGAGCGCCCGGACCTGCTTCTCATCCCAGGCCAGGCAGTCGGCCGCCTGCTCGTCCGGGTTCTTCGCGTTCCACACGTCCCAGACCGGCTGGAACGCCGTCGCCCGGTCGAGGGGCTCGGCCTGGCCCAGCGCGGCGGGCAGCGACATCAGCGAGATCTCGGCGCCGCTGCCGAGGTGCGACAGCACCTGGGCGACGCTCCAGTCGCGGTCGTAGGACTGCGCCCGCACCTGCTCCGGACTCAACGGCTCGACCAGCGAGGCAAGCCGCTCGTGTGAGTTGCGCAACGTGGCGATCCAGACACGGGGGTCTCGCTCCATAACTGCTCCATTCCGGGGATCGGCTGGCTCCATAGCCTGCCAGGCACCCAGATGCCGACCGCGGCCGGGCCTGGCCCGAGAGGCGCTAGTGTCAACTAGGATTCGCATTTCTTCGCAATCAGATATAGTGTGAACTAATATTGACACTAGTGAGGAGATCAGATGGCGCATCCGGCTCCGGTGCCGCACCTGCCCGATATCGACCCCGCCGAGCACGCGCTGGAGTCCCGGTCCTGGGGCGAGGAGTTCACGTTCCACCTCGCCAGATACGACGGCCGGTACTACGCCTGGACCGTCCGCCCGTGGGACGACGGCGACCACGCGTACGAGATGCCGTCGCAGCAGGATGCACGCCAGTTCCTGGACAGCGAGTTCGCGTTCCTGCTCACCGTTACCGACTGGGGCGAACGTGTGGCCTCGGCGCACGTCGGGGACGGCGCCACCGGCCAGATCCTCTTCTCCGCTGACGTACTCGACGGGGCGGAGGACGGGATCTGGCTGGCCACCTCGGAAGCGGACGGCGAGGACAGCAGATACGCACTGGCCGGCTTCGATGACGTTGGCGCCGCCGTCGGGGCGTTCGCCGCCGTAACCGAGCAGGCCGCGGACACGATCGAACGGCTCGACATCGGCTGGCCCAGGGTCGCCGCCGGGTACCTGAGGTACCGCGCGGCGCTGGCGCGCTCTGGTGCGGCCCGGGCCATGCTCGGTGACACGATCCGCCGCAGTCGGTCGCGGATCCGGGCCGAGCGGGCGGTGAGCCGGGTGGCGGGCACGGTCGACGTCTCTCGCGAGTTCCTGTATCACATCCTCGCCGGGGACGACTGGACCTGGAAGGGCCTGATGCCCGCGAAAAAGGACGTGCTGCCGCCGCGGCCGCCCGCGCGCCTGGACCCGGCCACTCTGGAGCCTCCGGTGCCCCAGCCGATCTGGTCGGCCGGGGTGATGCTCGCCATCGACGCCGACAGCGAGCAGGAGGCCAGGGCGATCGCCGGCGAGGTTCTCGATCAGATGGGCGTGACCGCCACGATCCGCAGCGACCGGACCGGCCCGGTTCCCGAGGGGCTGTGGACGGTGACGGCAGACGTCGATCTCGCCGACGTCACGGTCGAACCGGACAACGCAGAGAACCGCCTGTCTTACATGTCCCGCAACCTTGAGGGCGTGACGTGGGTGAGCAAGACGACGGGCGACATCAGGGCCGTGCGCCAGTGGCCACCGGACATCTGGGGACGGCAGGCGGGAGCGGACGACGTGCTGGTGCATCCCGCGATCCGCGCGGTCAGGATCTGGGCTTCGGCCGACGAGGCCACGTA
Organism: uncultured Actinomycetota bacterium; assembly: GCA_963778075.1. Classification (GTDB taxonomy): domain Bacteria; phylum Actinomycetota; class Actinomycetes; order Streptosporangiales; family Streptosporangiaceae; genus JASHPR01. The sequence continues at coordinate 155,922 of CAVZTJ010000009.1, forward strand.
ACCGGCTCGCGCGATCTGGGCCTAGACCCACGAGGCCACCTAGCCGGCTCGCACGATCTGGGCCTCAGCCGACGAGGCCGCCTGGCCGGCTCGCACGATCTGGGCCTCAGCCGACGAGGCCGCCTGGCCCGCCCGGCTGCCCGGGTTTGCCGGAATGCTCCAGGGCCTCCCGGCGGCGGCACCGGTAGCCTTCGACTCATGAAAATTGGTTTCGGCGCCCCCGTCTCTGGCGCCTGGGCGACCCCGGAAAACCTGGCCGGCTTCGCCGCCCGGGCCGAGCAGGCCGGTTACGCGTCCATCTGGAGCTTCCAGCGGCTGCTCGTCCCGGACGGCTCCGGCATGGACGACGTGTACCAAAGCGTCCTGGACCCCATGGCCGCCCTGGCCTACGCGGCGGCGGGCACGTCGACGATCAGGCTCGGCGTGGCCGTGGTGAACCTTCCGTTCGTATCCCCCGCCTACCTCGCCAAGCAGGCGGCCACGGTGGACATCCTGTCCAACGGGCGGCTCGATCTCGGCCTGGGCATCGGCTGGATGCCCGAGGAGTTCGCGGCGACCGGCGCCTCGATGGCCCGCCGCGGTGCGCGGGCGGCCGAGTACGTCGCGGTGCTGCGCGAGCTCTGGTCGGACGGGCCCAGCGAGTTCAGCGGCGAGTTCTACGAGGTTCCGCGCGGCAGCGTGCTGCCCAAGCCGGTGCAGCCGGGCGGCCCCCCGGTGCTGCTCGGCGGGCTGGCCCGGCCCGCGCTCGAGCGCGCGGGCCGGATCGCGAACGGGTGGGTCACGTCAAGCCGCACCGACCTGTCGCGGATCGCCGAGGGGGTGGGCGTGATCCGGGCGGCGGCCGCCGAGGCGGGGCGGGACCCGGAAGCGCTGCGGATCGTGTGCCGCGGCGTGGTGTGGTCCGGAGAGGAGCGGACAGACCCCGGCGGAGACCGGGTGCTGCTGTCCGGCAGCCCCGAGCAGATCAGGGAAGACACGCAGTGGCTGGCCAGCCAGGGCGTCACCGAAATCTTCTACGACCTGAACTGGGATCCGCAGGTTGGCTCGCCAAACGTCGACGCGGCCGCGGCGACCGCCCGCGCGGCGGAGTTGCTCGAAGCGCTCGCCCCGTCGCCCGCGAGCGCCTGAGCCAAGGAGGTGCCATGCCTTATCGCGTGGCGGTCATCGGCGCCGGGTTCGGCGGGATTGGCATGGCGATCGCGCTCCGGAAGGCCGGAATCAAGGACTTCATCGTCCTGGACCGGGCCGACGACATCGGCGGAACGTGGCGGGACAACACCTATCCAGGTCTGTGCTGCGACGTGCCGTCGCACCTGTACTCGTTCTCGTTCCGGCCGTGGCGCTGGAGCCGGCGTTTCCCGCGACGCGAGGAGATCGTCGGCTACATGCGCGCGCTCGTCGCCGAGAACGGCCTCGGCCCGCACCTCCGCCTCGGCCACGGGGTCGTGGCGGCCCGGTTCGACGATGACGGCTCGTTCTGGAACTTGACCCTGGATGACGGCAGCACGGTGCAGGCTGCGGCCGTCGTGTCCGCTGTGGGCCAGCTTGGCCGTCCCGCTCTTCCCGACATCCCCGGCCGGGACGAGTTCGCCGGCCCGTCCTGGCACTCGGCGCGCTGGAACCACGACGTCGACCTGGCGGGCCGGCGGGCCGCCGTCGTCGGCACCGGGGCCAGCGCGATCCAGTTCGTGCCCGAGATCGCCAAGACCGCCGGGCACGTCGACGTCTACCAGCGCACCCCGCCGTACGTGCTGCCCAAGAACGACCGGTCCTACCGCGACGTCGAGCAGGCCATGTACGACCGGCTGGCGGTCGTGCGCAAGGCTGACCGGCTGCGCATCTTTCTCTACGGCGAGCTGCTCACCAGCGGCTTTGTCCTGTCACCGAAGCTGCTCGCCGCGCCGATGCAGATGTGGCGCCACCAGCTCCGCACGCAGATCCCGGACGCCGGGCTCCGCGCCAAATGCGTCCCGGATTACGTGATGGGCTGCAAGCGCGTGGTGTTCTCCAACGACTGGTACCCGGCCCTGGCGCGGCCGAATGTCGAGCTGGTCACGGACCGGATCGAGCGGATCGCGCCGGACGGCGTGGTCACCGCCGACGGCATCACCCGGGGCGCCGATGTGATCATTTACGGGACCGGCTTCAAGTCGCTGGAGCTGCTCGCGCCGATGCAGGTGTCCGGCCCCGGCGGCCGGGACCTGCACGAGGCCTGGCGCGACGGGGCGCAGGCCTACCTCGGCATATCGGTCTCCGGGTTCCCGAACTTCTTCGTGATCTACGGGCCCAATACCAACCTCGGCGGCAACTCGATCATTTACATGCTTGAGGGGCAGATCAGCTACGTGCTCGACGCCATCAAGGCCCTGGAGGCGCAGCGCCTCGCGTGGCTCGACGTGCGCCCCGACGTGCAGAACCGGTTCAACTCCTGGGTGCAGTCGGCGAGCCACACGTCGGTATGGGAGACCGGATGTCACAACTGGTACACGACGGCCTCGGGGCGGAACACGAACAACTGGCCCGGGCACACGTTCATGTACCGGTACCGGGTACGGCGCTTTGACCTCGGCGCGTACCGGGTCATGCCAAAACAGCCCGCCGCGGCCGGTACCGCGGCATGACCGTGCGCACCGATACGACCGCGCGCAGTGCCCGCCGCGGACCGCGCGTCCCGGCCGCGGTCATGCGCTTCGGTGCGCGCCAGATCGGCAGGCGCTGCCTCGACCCGGCGCTGCCCTGGCCGGTGCAGCGCACGCGGCTGGACCAGCTCACCGGGACGTCCGTGATGCCGCGCGGCACCACGATCGAGGGCCAGGCCATCGCCGGAGTGCCAGCCAAACTGGTGTCAGTGGGAGCGCCGGGACCGGAGCGCTCGCGGCTGACGGTGATCCACTTTCACGGCGGCGGCTACTGCGTGGGGTCGGCGCGCATGGTCCGGTCGTGGGCGGCGTATCTGAGCGCCCAGGCGGGCTGCCGGGTCGTGCTGCCCGAGTACCGCCTGGCACCCGAGCATCCGTACCCGGCGGCGCTGGAGGACGCCCGGGCGGTCACCGACGACCTGCTGCGCGAGACCGCGCCGGGCTCGGTGGTGCTGTCGGGTGACTCCGCGGGCGGGGGCCTGGCCCTGGCGCTGCTGCTGTCCATGCGCGACGAGGGCAAGGATCTGCCCGCGGGCTGCATCATGCTGTCGCCGTGGCTCGACCTTGGCCGAGACCGCCGCGCCGTCGCGGACCTTGTGCGCCGGGACGTGCTGCTCAGCCCGGAGTGGCTCGAGGCCTGCGCCCGCGCATACGCCGACTCGTCCGCCTGGTCCGATCCGCTGGTCTCGCCGCTGAGCGCCCGGCACTCCGGGCTGCCCCCGCTGCTGATCCAGGCCGCGACCAGCGAACTGCTCGCCCCGGACTCCGCATTGCTGGCGGCCAGCGCCTCGGCCGCCGGGGTCGACGTGACCTACTCGAGCTGGCCAGGCCTGTGGCACGACTTCGCGCTGCAGCCCGGCCTGCTCGCCGCCGCAGACAGCGCCGTGTCCCAGTCCGCCTGGTTCGTCAGGAAGGTGACCGCCGCCTAGCCCCACGAGCTGCCCGCCACCTGGACTGTCCGCAACGAGGACCGATTAGTCTGGCGCTGCCCTGGCGTCAGTATTCGTGATGGCCGCCACCGACGTACACACCACGAAGGGCGATCGAATGAAAACACCACCTGTTGTATCGCCGGAGGACTGGCGCGCCGCGCGTGAGCGGCTTCTCATCAAGGAAAAGGAGCTGACCCGCGCCCGCGACGCGCTGGCGGCCGAACGCCGGCGGATGCCCTGGCTAGCGGTTGACAAGGAGTACTGGTTCGAGGGCCCGGCCTGGCTGAGCCTCGCTGACCTGTTCGAGGGACGCCGCCAGCTGATCGTCTACCGGGCTTTCTACGGACCTGAGGTGACGACGTTGGCCGAGGGTGGCTCGTATCCGGAGCGGGCTTGCGTGGGCTGCTCCTTCGGGGCGGACCAGGTGGCGCACCCTGGGCACCTGCACGCGCGGAACACCGCGCTCGCCTTCGCCTCCCGCGCCCCCCAGGCCGAGATCCAGCGCCTGAAGGAGCGCCACGGGTGGAATCACATCCCCTGGTACACGATCACCGACGACTTCGACAAGGACTTCGACGTCGATGAGTGGCACGGCACCAACGCGTTTATCCGTGAGGGCGACCAGATCTTCCGGACCTACTTCATCAATGCTCGCGGCGACGAGCAGATGGGCAACACCTGGAACTACCTCGACATCACCGCTCTGGGCCGTCAGGAGACGTGGGAGGACTCACCGGACGGCTACCCGCAAACACCGCCGTACCAGTGGTGGAACTACCACGACGTGCACGACACGGCCAAGTGATCTAGCCGCCTGCAGGTGGGCCTGGGACTTCGACGTCACCAGCGGCCGATCGGCACGACGATGCCTCCCATCGTTTCCGTCAAGTCAAGACTGTGCTGACGAGCTGTCATCGCGGCAGCAATGGCGTCTCGCTGGTCTTGGTTCGTGCGTGCGGGCACGCTGCCAAGCTCGAGGGCTGCCAGTCCGTGCCGAGTCCATACCGCGCGGGTCCGGGGGCTTCGCTTGCCGTGCCAGCGAGTCCATGAAGCAGTCGGGAAGACCTCGATGACCTCAACGTCATAGGCCGCAAGCGCCCGGAACAGGGCAAGCCCCTCAAGGATCCAGGCGTAGTAGGCGCTCGCGTGAACATGCTTTTCGTCGGGTGTCCAGCGGATGCCGCAGATCGACCGGGCGAGCTGGAGCTCGCCATCGCGGGCGGTCCGTCCCTCGGGCGCGCAGCAGCGCGGGCTGTCAATCGCGATGACGGCCGGCCGGTGCTTCATGGCAAGGTCAACGACCTGCGTGCGCGTCAAGTGGCTCTGCAGCGCCAGAACCCGGCGCTCATCGATGACCGCGACGTCGAAGCCCTTTCGCTTTCCGCCCACATCAACGCCGACCCACGCAGCCATATGACAAAGCATGCCCCCCCACTCCCCTGCCGCCCGCACTCTGACCGGTCGCACAGGATCTGACAGATCTGCGGTTGCCTCGGCGCGACCGTAACGGTCGCTTCGGTGGAATGATCTGCAGTGGTGCGTCGGCAACCGGGACCATCCGCTCGCTAGCCTCGGGGCCGGCGGCGCCGCCACGGCAAGGGTCGCCGTGGCGTTCGCGTCGCCCGGGGTTGTGCGGGCCCGGCCAGCTCGAAGTACACGACCCGCGAGGTGCCGTCGGGAAGGTCGATGGTCAGCATGTCCAGCATGCGGTCACCGGAGCGGGCGGCCGCCTGCGCCGCCATCTGCCATCCTTTGCCGTCGGCAGCCAGGTCGGCTGGCAGACCGAACCGTTCTACCAGGTACATCTGCTCGGCCCGGATCCGGACGGCGTGCTCGGCAATGCCGCCGATCAAAACCGGGTCGGAGGGCGAGTTCCCAGAACCGGCATCGAACATCCCGCCGCGCCAGCTCGTCCCGCAGCCCCGGCATAGCCAGTGGGCGCCGCTATGGTCGGCCAGCCTGCTTATGGCGCCACCGGCTTCGATCTGTCCGGACGCAAACAACGGCGCGAGCAGCGCGTTGGGTGCCCCGTACACCACGGGCACCACCGCGCGGCTGCCGCAGGCCTGGCAAACCCGTCCGCCAGCCGTATCGCCGGTCATGACCCGGTTATACCCCCACCGCCGAAAGCCAGCTTATCGCCGGCCTGCCGATCGGCACCGGCTCACCGTGGCCGTGGGCCAGCTCGAACAACTAGTCGCGGCCCTGGCCGTGGGGTGCCCTGAGGACATCGAGCCTGCCCCGGCTCACGCTGGGCAATGGGGGAGGTCCGCGGCAGGCCTTGACCCAATACCCCTAACGGTTTAGGTTGCTTAACCGTTAGGGGCGGTGAGGCGTGCAGCACGAAGTCGCGGTGGCGAAGGGGGCCTGCCCTGTTCGAACTGGCCCAGACCCCGTCGGACCACGGCGCCACCGACATCCGCACGGACCTGGCGGCCTTCGACGCCAAGTTCGGCCTCCCCGCGGTCCGGCTGCACGTTGTGAACACCATCGCCAAATCCCCGGCACCCTACCTGGGTAACAACGACGAACTCGGTGACACCGAGATGGTGGACGCGGTCGCGCCCGGCGCCACCCTCGACATCATCCTGGTCCCCGCCGACACCACATCCTCGGTCGCGAACTTCGCCGCCGTCTTCACCGGCTACAACGCCGGACCTGGCTGGGACCCCGTCACCGGTTGGGGCAGCCCCGACGCCCAGTACCTCGTCCCCCTCCTGGCCCACCAGGCCCACCCTATTGTCGGCATGACAGCAACCTCGGTGCGCAGTTGAGGACAGTGGCCGGCGGCGAGGTCAGCGGTTGTACCAAGCTGCTGATCGAGAGCCGCAATCAGGCTCGGCAGCGGATTTGGCGTGAGGCCAGGTCGCGAGGCGCGAACGCGGTAGTGGCCATGCAGTTCGACTGCGACGAGATCGGCGACATCATGTCCGAGGTACCCGCCCGCCTACGGGGCGGCAGGGACAGTCGGGCCCATCAATGACGCCACACAGAACACGACCACGGGATGTTAACGACCCACTGGCGCGCTAGCGGACGTCGTGGGGGCGGAACTGGACGCTGATCCGGGGACCGGTGGCGCGGGTGCTCTTGGGTATCGCGTGCTCCCAGGTGCGCTGGCAGCTGCCGCCCATCACCAGCAGGTCGCCGTGACCCACGTCGTGGCGCAGCGTCGGGCCGCCGCCAGCGCGCGGGCGGAGCAGCAGCGAACGGGGCGCACCGAGCGAGACGATCGCCACGATGGTGTCCTGCGTGCTCCCGCGACCAATCGTGTCGCCGTGCCAGGCGACGCTGTCCCGGCCGTCCCGGTACAGGCACAGGCCGGCCGTACGGAACGGCTCGCCGAGTTCCCCCGCGTAGTGCTGGTCGAGCGCCCGCTTCGCGTCGGCGAGCAGCGGGTCCGGCAGCGGCTCCCCCTCGGCGTAGAAGCTGAGCAGCCGCGGGACGTCGACGACCCGGTCGTACATGTGCCGCCGCTCTGCCCGCCACGGCACGGTCTCGGCCAGCCGCTCGAACAGGGCGTCCGCCCCGGCGATCCAGGCGGGCCGCAGGTCGATCCAGGCCCCGCGATCGAGCGTGGTCCGCTGCACCGTCGCGCCCAGCGGCCCGGGGCCCTCACCAAACAGGTCGAGCAGCGAGCCCTGCAATTCTCGCGGCATAGTTCGAGCGTACGGCACGCGACCAAACAGGTATTCGATAACCTCAGGCGCCCGGCTTCGTGGCGACGACGAGGAAGCGGCGCTGGCGGACGGTGACCGGCCACGCGGCGGGGGTGTCGTGCAGCTCGCGCAGCCGCCCGGCGAACCGTTCTACGGTGAACTCGGGCACGGCCCAGCTGACCAGGCGCAGGTAGTAGATGATCGCGGCGACGTCGGCGAGCCGGTCCATCTGCTCGCCGGCCACGGCGCGGTGGACCGTCAGCCCGGCCTCGCGAAGCTGGCGCTCCGCGAGCGGGAGCCAGCTGGCCGGCTGCTCGGGAACGGGCAGGCCGAGCACGTGGTAGAGGCCGTCGTATGTGTGAGTGTCGACCTGCTGGCTGACGAACGCGCCACCCGGGGCGAGGACCCGGCTCACCTCCGCCGCCAGGAATGCCTCGTGCTTGTTGATGACCAGCGTGAACGCGCCGTCGCGGAACGGCAGCCGCCCCCGGCTCGGGTTCTCGGCCGCGTTGTCGGCGGAGCCCTCGTCCTGCACCACCGCGATGCCGACCTGCCGGAGCCGCCGCGCGGCGACCGGAACGTTCGGCGGCCAGCCCTCGGTGGCGACCGTGTACGGCGGGTGCGGCGTGAGGTTGGCCAGCCACTCCCCGCCGCCGGTGCCCATGTCGAGCAGAGATCTGGCCTCTGCCGCGTACCGGGTGACCTCGGCCCGGTAATCCCACGGCAGCGGGTCCTCGCTCGATGACCGCGCCGTGAGCCAGAAGAAATCCCAGCCGGAGACGGGGGCGGCCAGCGCCTCCGCCACCAGCTCCTCGAACGTCGCCATCGGTCACGCCTGCCCGAGCGCGGCTGGTGCGTACTCGGCGGTGACCGGGAGATGGTCGGATGCGCGCCGGGTCACGTCGGAGTCCGCCACGTGGTGAGCGCGCAGCGCCCGGAGCACCGGCCTGGTCACGCGGACGCCGTCGATGCGGCGCCACACCCCGTGTGCGCCAAACACGTCGTCTGGATGGTGGCCGACCGTCGCCTGCCAGGGCGCGTTCAGGGCGGCCGCGGCGTCGTGCAGCCCGCCGGCCCAGAGCACGTCGCCCGGCCCGCGGTCGGCCCGGTGCCGCCGCCGCCCGCGTTCGTCGTAGTCCCATTCACACTGGCTGATCATCTCGTCGAACCACCCCACGGCCGCGTAAGGGTCGCCGGGCTCGTAGAGAGCCCAGTCCCCCGCGTCCTCGTCGCGCACCCGGTCCGCGCACTCGGTGTTCCAGTCCGCCCCGACCAGCGTCGGCATGCCCGGTGGCGGGCCGGTCGCCAGCGCGACGAGCAGCTCGTTCTGGTCAGCCCGCAGCCGCCTGCCGAACGGCGTGGCGTGGTGTGCTGCGTGCCGCACCCGGGTGCCGCCGACGTCCAGCGTGACGCTGGCCAGCGAGTGCCAGAAGTACTCCGACCCGTGGCAGCGCAGCGAGCCGGGGACTGGCTCGATGCCCTCGCGCCACAGCAGGCCGCAGTGATAGCCGTGCCCGCCCATGGCCAGCGCGGGCCGGCCTTCGCGGTCGGGTTCCGGGACCGTGCAGAGCATTCCGACGTCCTCGGCCAGTTCGCGCAGCCGCTTCTGCGCGGTCGGCTCGTCCGGCGCGCGGATCTCCTGCACCGCCAGCACGTCGGTGTCCAGCGCCCGGATCGAGTCCACGACGAGCTGGTAGCGGTCGCGCTGGAGCGGCGTGTCGTCCTGGAACAGGTTCAGCGTGTTGTACGTCGTGAACAGCACGGAATCCGGGGACGTCCGCAGCATGGCCAAGGCAGCTCCTCTGTGTCATCAGAAGTCTGCCTGATCAGCAGGCCGGGCGGCTCAGCTCTTTTGCTGCGCGGGCAGCCCGAGGCCCTGCGCGTGCGCGATCGCCGCAGCCTCGGTCCGGCTGGCCGCGTGCAGCTTGGCCAGGATGTTGGAGACGTGCACGCTGGCGGTCTTGGGCGCGATGAACAGCTTGGCGCCGATCTCCTTGTTGCTGTTCCCGGCGGCGAGCAGGCGCAGCACCTCGACCTCGCGGTCGGTGAGCCCGGCCAGCGGGTCGCGGGCCGCGGCTCCGCCAGGACCGGCACCGCCACGGCGGGCGGCGGCGGGGCCGGCCGGTCGGCCAGCCGGGCCCGCCGGGCCAGGTCGGAAAGCGCCGCTCGCAGCGGCGCTGCGCCGATCCGCTCCGCGGTCTCGGCGGCGAGCAGGAGCTCCCGCTGCGCCTCGTCCCTGCGGCCCGCCTCGGCCAGCGCCTCGGCCAGCCGCCAGCGCGACCTGGCGGTCTCGTACACGAACGCGGGCCCGAACACGGCGATGACGGCCTGCCAGGCCGCGGGGTCGTTGTCCCCCTGGGCTCGGCGCCACTCGGCCTCCGCCCGCGCCAGCCAGCCGCGGCCCTCCACTCCGAGCAGAGCGTTGGGGCGTAGCGGGTAGGCGCCGCCCTCGCGGGCGATATCCACCAGGCCGCGCGCAGCCTCCACCGCCGCCTGGGCACGCTCGGCGTCACCGGCGGCTCGGGCCTGCCTGGCCCGGTCGGCCAGCGCGGCCAGGCCAACCGCCGCCGGCCTGATCACTGGCGGCGCATAGCGGCCGTACAGCTTCTCGTGCGCGCGGATCATCGCCTGGGATTCGGCCAGCGCGGCCTCGCCGTCGCCGTGCCAGTACGCGTGCTCGCCCAGCAGGCCGCGGGCGATGTACTCGGCGAACCCGTCTCTGCCGAAGAACGGCTCGAGCCAGGTGCGGCGCTCGGCCACGGCGGGCCGGTCCCTGGCCACGTCGATGAACAGCGCCATCGCCGAGAGCCTGGCCTCGGAAGGGCTGGTCACCCGGGTGTCGAAGCCGTCGGCGAGCTCCTGGGCGTGCTCCCATGCGCCCGCCGCGTAGTGCGCCAGGTAATGCAGGTACTGCAGGTCGTAGCCGTATGGCGCGAGGCCGAGGCCGGCCTCCTCGGCGCGGAGCACGCCCTGGTGCGCGGTTGAGCTCGCCGCGTCCAGGTATCCCGACTCCAGCTGCACCCGGGCCAGCTGGAACGCCGCTCGCAGCTCGACGCCAAGCACGGCGGCGGTGCGGGCCAGCTGGAGCGCCCGGCTGAACAGGTCAATAGCCTCCTCGACCCGCCCGGCCCGCTCGCTGAGCTGGCCGAGCGTCACGAGGGCGTCTGCCTCGACCCACGGCGCCTTTGCCGCGGTGGCGGCTGCCAGGGCGTGCTCGGCCTGAGACCGCGCCGGGCCCTCGTCCTTCATCGACAACAGGGCGCGCGCGTAGGTCCCCAGCGCCCGGGCCCGCTCCCAGCTCGGCGGTTCCTCGGGCAGCGCCGCCACCGCCGCCACCGCCGCGGCGATCGCGGCCTCATCCTCGTCGATGTCCAGCAGGAAGTACGCAAGCCGTTCGCTGGCCCGGCAGAACAGCACCGGATCGGCCGAGGCGTCGCCGAGGAAGTCGATCAGGCGGCGCAGCTGCTGCACCGCCCGGGTGATGTCACCGCTGTCGGCCGCGCTGATCGCCGCACGGTACGCGAGCTTGCCCCTGGCCATCCCGCTCAGCTTCTCCGCCTCGGGGACGCGCTCCCACAGCGCGAGCGCCTGGTTGTAATGCCGGTGCGCCTCGGCCGGCGCGGCGAGCCGGTCGGCCTCCCGCCCCGCCGCCACCGACGCCGCGAACGCGCCGGGGATGTCGTGGCTGGCCAGGCTGTGATGCGCGAGCTCCGCCGCTGTCCCCGGTACGTCGGCGAGCCGGCGCTCGTCGGCGAGCAGCTCGGCCAGCCGCCCGTGTAGCCGGGTCCGCTCCCCGGGCAGCAGATCGGCGTAGATGGCCTCGCGCAGCAGAGCGTGCCGGAACGCATAGCCCCGGTCCCCGTCCGGCACGAGAAGCTGGTGCGCGACCGCCTCCCTGACCGCCTCGTCGTACTCGGGCCCGGCCAGCCCTGAGGCCTGCCTGGCCAGCTCGTCGTCGATCCGGCGCCCGGTGACCGCGGCGGTCCGCAGCACCTGCTGCGCGGCCGGGGACAGCCGCTCCGTCCTGGCCAGCAGCAGGTCGGCGAGCCCGGCCGGGAGCTCGCTGCCGTCGCAGGAGGCGGCGAGCAGTTCCTCGGCGTAGTAAGCGTTGCCCTCGGCGCGGGTGATCAGGCTGTCCAGCACCGCAGCGTCCAGCGTGAGGCCGGACAGCGCGGTCAGGTGCTCGGCCATGGCCGACGCGCTGAGCGGGCCGAGCGCCACGGTCGTCACGCTGGGCAGCCGGGTCAGCTCGGCGACGACCGGCCGGAGCGGGTGCCTGCGGTACATGTCGTCGGTGCGGTAGGTGACCACGATCGCCAAGCGCTCGCGGTGCAGGGCCCGGCTCAGGAACGTGACCAGGTCCCGGGTGGAGCGGTCGGCCCAGTGCAGGTCCTCGAGGACCAGCAGCACCGGGCTGGCCTCGGCGAGCTCGGCGAGCATGCCGAGCACCGCGCCGAACAGCTGCTGCTGCGCGAGCCCCGGCATGTCCCCGCCCGGCGGACGGCCCGGGCCGACGTCGGGCAGCAGCCAGGACAGCACCGGCCTGGCGGCGAGCGCGTCGAGCAGCGGGCCGCTCGCCCCTGCCGCCGCGTCGCGCAGTGCGTCCGCAAGCGGAAGGTACGGGACGGTGTCGGCGAGCTCGGCGCAGCGGCCGGTCAGCACGGCGAAGTCGCGACCCCGCGCCGCCTCCGACAGCTCGGTGACCAGCCGGGTCTTGCCAACCCCCGCGTCGCCGCTGACCAGCGCCACGACCGGCCTGCCTGCCGCCGCATCGTCCAGCAGCGCGAGCAGCCTGCGCAGCTCGGTCTCCCGGCCGACCAGGCGTGGTTGCGATGCTTCCGGCATGCCTCCATTATCCCAGCCGGGTGCGACAGTGCCGGCCGCCGGGAAGCCCACGGCTCGATGACCGGGCTAAGGCGCCTGCTGCGCCGGCGCAATGGCCGGGGTCAGCCGCTGGTTCAGCCACTCCAGGGACTGGGGCAGCTGGCGTACCCACGTGCGGTAGTTGTGCCCGCCCTGTTTCACCAGCAGCGAGTAGCCGCGCATGGGCGAATGGACCAGGCCCAGGAACGCCTGCGTGCCGGCCAGGTCGTGCTCGCCGACCAGGCTGGAGGTGACAAGCACCGAGACCGGCGGGGCGGGCAGGTGCTTCAGCCGCCAGTCCAGGTTGTTCTCGTCCCGGAAGGCGGTGCTGCCGCCGTAGAGGTTTCCGGTGGTGCTGTCCTGGAGCGCGGTGTAGTAGCCGGCCAGCGATACCGCCGAGGTGAACTGGTACGGGTACATCATCGCCAGTTTGGCCGCGCAGTAGCCGCCGGTCGAGTAGCCGAGAACGGACCAGCCGGAGCGCCCGGCCTGCACCCGGAACGTGTGCTCCACCGCCTGCGGCACGTCCTGCGCGAGGAACGTCTCGGCCTGCGGGCCCTCGGGCACGTTGGTGCACTCGGTGTCGCGCGGCAGCGCGACCGAGACGTTCATCATCACGTAGACGGCGGGCCCGATCTTGCCGCGGGCCACCAGGTTCGCCGCGGTGGACGGCAGGTCAAGCCACCGCACGATCGACCACGTGTCGTTGGGGTACCCGGTCAGCGCGAGCACGACGGGAAAGCGGACGTGCGCGTACGCGGGCTGGAAGTACTGGGGTGGCAGATAGACGTAGTCGGCCGCGCTGACGATGCCGCTGTGTGACCCGGTGACGGTGATCTGCAGCACCTTCCCCACCTTGCGGGCGGCGGCCACCGCGCCGCCCTTGAGGTCGAGGCCAGGGGCGACGGCCACGTTGCTCGGCGACGTGGTCTTCCCCTTGAAGTACGGAGGCTTGCTCGCGAGCCTCCCGTTGGCGTCCTCGGGCAGGGCCGACCCGCCGGGAACTGGGCCGAGGTCGGACCCGGTGACCGCGATCGGCCGCGACGACGCGGCCGCACCGGACACGGTGACCGGCACCGAGCCGCCGTTGCCGAACAGCGCGGACCACGAGCCGAAGAACGCAAAAAAGCCGTTGACGAACGCCAGCACCGCGGCCAGCACCAGGACCTGGCTGGTGGCGATCAGGCCCAGCCTGGATGCCATCATCGCGGGCCGCTGGCCGGCGAACCGTGGCCACACCCAGACCGTGACCGCGACCGAGCCGAGCGCCGCGACGATCATCAGCCCGATGAAGAATCCGCTGGTGAGTCCCATTAATCCCATGTCGTTAACTCCGCCTGCAATCCCGTGTCGTCAGCTCCGCGAGCAGTCCCATGCCGTCAGCTCCGCACAGCCGGGGGCTGAAGCGTGCCGCCGATCCAGTCGAAGACGCGCGTCAGCTGCCACTTGCCGGGTGGCAGGCTGGTCTGGCCGACGCGCATCGGCGGGCGGGCGGCGCCGAGGAAGGGCTGCCCGGTGCCGCCGCCGGTGAACAGCACCGAGATCGGCTGCATGGGCTGGTGCTTCAGCAGCCAGGACAGGTCATCCTGGGCGCGGATCTGCGGGCTGCCGCCGGACTCGGCGGGACCGGGCGGCGCGGTGTAGACGCCCGGCGGAACGGCCACCACCGCGAAGGTCTGCGAGCTCGTCATCGCGAGCTGGAGCGCGCAGTACCCGCCCGATGAGTCGCCGACCACCGACCAGCGGCGCGTCGCTGGGGGCGCGGCCCGGTAGGCCGAGCCGATTACCTGCGGCAGGTCCTGGGTGAAGAACAGGCCCACCTGGGTGCCGCCGGGTACGTTCAGGCAGCCCTGGTCGTGCTGGCCGACCTCGGCGGGCAGCATGACGATGATCATCGGGGTGAGGCGGTGCGCGGCGATCTGGCTCGCCGCCGCGCCCGCGAGCGCCCCGGCACCGTACGGATTCGACGGGCTGCCCAGGTCACCGGAGATCACCACCGTGACCGGCAGCGCAGTCTCGCCCCGGGTCCCGTAACCGGGCGGCAGGTACACGTATCCCGCCGTGCTGATCCCGGAGAGCTGGCCGTACAGCCGGACCGTCTGCAGCTGGCCACCAGCCTCCTTCTGCCGGTCGGGCACGGCGACCGGCGAGGCTCCCAGGACGGTGACCGGCGCCAGCGCCTGGCTGCTGGCAGCGTTCTCGCTGGTGCCGGCCTGTCCCGCGACGATCGCGCCGCCGCCGGACTGGTCGCCGAACAGGTCCGACCACGACGAGTAGAACTCGGCAGAGCTGTTCACGATCAGGAAGATGAGCCCGAGCACGCTGAGCTGGAGCACGCCAAGGGCCCCGATCCGCGCCACGACCGGCAGCACGCCACGGCCGGCCAGCCTCGGCCAGTACCACAGGATCGCCGCCAGCGCCGCCGCCGCGACCACCGCCACCACTGCCATGAGGGCGGGGCTCGTCAGTCCCACCCAGCCCCCTTAGACGTAGTCAAAGCGTGCGGCACCCTAGTCAGGACGAAAAGATTACCTTCGGCATCTGCCTTGTTGTAGGACGTGCAAAACGCTCCGCGCGTTCCCGCCAGCCCGACTCACTTAATGCAGCGCCCCGCTGAGACTAATTGGCAGATAATTGTCGCGGTAACCATCATTAAATGCCCAGATGAATTGGAAAGTCATCGAGCTGATTCGCCGTCGTTTGGCCGGACCTTACGTTCCGGGGCTGACCAGGGCACCGTCGGCGGCCAGCAGCATCTCCAGGAGCCCGAACTCCATACGGGTCAAGGACAGCGTGCGGCCGCCACGGATGGCGCGGTGCCGGGCAAGGTCCATGGCCAGGTCCCCGTGGCGCAGCACCGGGGGCAGCGATGGCGCCCGGCATGACAATGCCCTCACCCGGGCGACGAGCTCGGCGAACGCGAACGGCTTGAGCAGGTAGTCATCCGCGCCGAGTTCCAGCCCGTCGACCCGGTCATCAACGTCGGCGGCGGCGGTGAGCATGAGGATCCGCGGGCCGCAGCGGCCAGGGTGCGGCATACCCGGTCACCGTGCACGACCGGCAGGTCGCGGTCGAGAACGACAACGTCATAGTCCGTCGCCCCGGCAGCATCCAGAGCCGCCGCGCCGTCATGCACGGCGTCCACGGCCATCCCGGCCCGACTCAGCCCCTGAGCGATCCGGCCAGCGAGTATCGCATGGTCCTCAACCACCAGCACCCGCACCTCAGCAGTATGCGCCGGCCGGCGTGACATCCACGCAACATCGCTCATAGCGCAGATGTCATCCAGCCGGGCGTAGAACTGCGGCCATGAAGCCGATCCCCGCGCTCCCGGCGATTCTGGTCACGGCCGCCCTGGCACTGCTCGCTGCGGCTTGCAGCGGCAGCCCGCCCTCAGCCAGTTCCGCTAGCTCATCGACCGCATCGAATGCGGCAGGGTCAACGACCTCCCGGCTGGTCTCCTTCTCTGACTGCGTCCGTTCACACGGCGTACCCAGCTTCCCCGATCCAGCCGTCGACTCCGAGGGGCAGCCCCTCTTTCCCCTGTCCGCACGGGGCATCAGCCTGAATTATTCGCATTCGCAGCATTTCACGGCCGTCGTTAACGAATGCCAGCACCTCGTGCCCCGCCAGCTCGGAGGGATTCCGTTCGGCTGATTGCAGGCCTTTGCCCCACGGCGCGAGCCCCGTGGCTGCTGGTCGGACAACCTGGCTCTACGTTCTGGGAACTGATGCCGTGAATCGCACCGGCATGTGCTTTATCCCGTTCAGGAAATTAGACCTGAGCCTGCTGGGCTCGCCGTCGAGCTCGATGTCCGGCATCCGCTCGGCGAGCGCGGCCAGCAGCACCCGGAGCTCGAGCGCGGCCAGGTGCCTGCCCAGGCAGAAGTGCGGCCCGCCGCCGCCGAACCCGACATGCGGGTTCGGGTCGCGGCCGACGTCGAACCGCTGCGGGTCCCCGAACACGTCCTCATCGCGGTTGGCCGAGGCGTAGAAGACCACCACCTTGTCGCCCTCGCTGATCGCCCGGCCGCCGATCTCGGTGTCGCAGGTCGCGGTGCGGCGGAACAGGTTCACCGGGCTCACCCAGCGGACGATCTCCTCGGCGGCGGTGGGGATCAGGTCCCGGTCGGCCAGCAGCCGCTGCCACTGGTCCGGGTGCTGGAACAGCGCGAGCATCCCCCCGGACGCCGCGTTGCGTGTCGTCTCGTTGCCGGCCACGGCCAGCAGCAAGAAGAACAGGTCGAATTCGCTGGAGGTCAGCACCTCGCCGGCGTCGTCGGGCTGCAGCAGCCGGGTCACGATGTCATCGGCGGGCTGTGCGCGGCGGCGCTCGGCTAGCTCATCCGCGTACGCGTAGATCTCCCCGGCGGCCTGCATCCCCTCTTCCGGTGAGCGCCGGAACTCGGGGTCGTCGTAGCCGACCAGCTTGTTCGAGAGGTCGAAGATCCAGTCGCGGTCCTCGGGCGGCGCGCCGACCAGCTCGCAGATCACCTGCAGCGGCAGCGGCGCGGCGATGTCGGTGACGAAGTCGGCCTCGCCACGGGGCGCCACCTCGTCGATGAGCGTGTCGCAGATCTCCCTGACGTGCTTGGCCAGCCTGGCGATCATCCGCGGCGTGAATCCGCGGTTCACGAAGCTGCGCTGCCTGGTGTGCTGCGGCGGATCCATGTTCAGCATCATCAGCCGCTGCATCTCGATCTCGGACTCCGGCGTCTCGGCGAACAGCACCAGCCGCCGGCTCGATGAGAAGATCTCGGGATGCCGGGAGATGTGGCCAATGTCGGCGTGCCTGGTCACCGCCCAGAACCCGGGCCACTCCGGGTCGCCACCGTCCGCGTGCCAGTGCACCGGGTCGTTGCTGCGCAGCCAGGCGAACTGGTCATGCGGTGCGCCGCCGCGCTGATAGGTGTCCTGGTCTATCAGGTTGATCTCGGGATCCACTGCGGCCTCCGTCCGTCACCGTGACCGCCGCGGCACCGGCGATCCGCACGCTACATGTAGCGTTATCCCTTATGGACGACGATTTCCAGATCTCCTACGAGGGTGTCCCGCTTGGCGTCCCGGTGATGACCAAGGACAGCGAGCAGTTCGGCATCCTGGAGCATGTTCTCGCGGTGGAAGAGGAAGACATCTTCGAGGGCATCGTGGTGTACGTCGGCGGCGGGAGCTGGGCACAGCGCAAGGTCCAGCGAGAGCTCAGCATGGGTCACCAGTCCGCCGCCCGCTTCCTGGAGACGTTCCGCCACAACGACCTTCGGTTCGTCCACGCCGACAAGGTGGCGGCGATCACCGTCGGCTACATCCGGTGCGACCTGGACCGCTCGGAGGTCGGGCTGCTCCAGCCGCCGAGGAGCGCACCCGTCTTCTACGCCAACGCCATCGACCAGGCCGGGCCGCCCCGGCAGATGTACACAAACCAGTACGGGAACCAGATGTACGGGGGCATGTTCGGCCGGGCCCGGTGGCGGCAGGAGTAGCGTGACGGCCGGTTGACCCGGCCGTCACTGCTTGCTGAAGGGTGCTAAGGCAGGGTGACCGGGCCGCTCGCGTGCACGACCGAGAGGGCGGTGCCCGCCACCGGAGTCGCGCTGCTCGACTCGTTGCACTTGCCGTTGCTGAGCTTCGGCAGCGTCCCGGTGAATTTGAGGTTGGCGGTGCCGGTGCCCGTGATCCCCTTGTAGCTGCCGGTGCCGTTGCTGAGCTTGTACTTCAGGCCGGTGTCGGTGTAGACGGCCGCGCAGGTCGACGGGTTGATGGTGCCGGACTGGCGGCCGGCGGACACCTCGTTGAGCATGAAGGTGCCCTTGGGAAACTTGGCCTTGAGCGGAGCGTTCGACGCGGTGGACGTGGCCTGCATGGTGCCGCTGGCCGAGATCACGCCCGTCGCCACCGCCTGGTAGACCGGGTTCGCCGCGGTGGAGCGGGTGGTGAGAACGAACGTCTGGGTGCCCGACGTGCTCGCCGACGCCCACGGCGCCGAGAACAGCGCGGCGCTCGCGGCCGCCGTCAGGACAGCTGCGGCTTTCGACGGAATGCGTGCCATGATCACTATCTCCCCGTGCTAGACCGTTTTGCGGCCCTTCGGATGCTATTGGTAAGCGTTCTGCTACGTTTAGTAAGTGACCTAGTGTCAATTCCCCCTTCTTCCGGATTCCCACCAGCTTCCGGCAGGCGAATTCGGGCGAGCCACGCGCCGCTTCCGCCGGGCCGTGCGCGCCAGTTCCGGCGGGCCAAGCCGCTTCCGCCGGGTCACGCGCCGGTTCCGCCGTGTCACGCGCCGCGCTACACTGACCGCCATGAACGCTGACGCCCGCCCCACGCTTGACGGCATCGAGGAGAAGTGGATGCTCCGGTGGGACGAGCGGCGTGTAGTACAAGTTTGACCGGGCCGCCGATCGCGGCGACGTCTACGCGATAGACACTCCCCCGC
Organism: uncultured Actinomycetota bacterium; assembly: GCA_963778075.1. Taxonomy (GTDB): domain Bacteria; phylum Actinomycetota; class Actinomycetes; order Streptosporangiales; family Streptosporangiaceae; genus JASHPR01. The sequence goes on from CAVZTJ010000009.1 coordinate 174,448, forward strand.
TGACCGCCAGCGGTCAGGTACATATCGGACACGCCTTTTCTTACACTCACCCCGACCTGCTCGCGCGGTTCTGGCGGATGCGCGGCAAGGAGGTCTTCTACCCGGTCGGGTGGGACGACAACGGCCTGCCGACCGAACGCCGGGTGCAGAACTACTACGGCGTGCGGTGCGAACCGGCGCTGCCCTACGACGCAGACTTCACCCCGCCCGCGCCATCCGGCTCGCCCGTGCCACCCGGCCCGCCCGGGCCGCCCGGCGGCCAGGGGCGCGCGGCGCCGCGCGCGCAGGTGCCGGTGTCGCGGCGCAACTTCGTCGAGCTGTGCCTGGCCCTGACCGAGCAGGACGAGCTCGCGTACGAGGAGACGTGGCGCCGACTCGGCCTTTCGATGGACTGGTCCATTTCGTACCGGACCATCGACGCGGGCGCGCAGGCCGTGTCGCAGCGTGCGCTCCTGCGTGATCTTGCCACCGGCGAGGCGTACCTCGCCGAGGGGCCGTCGCTATGGGACGTGACGTTCGGCTCGGCGGTCGCCCAGGCCGAGCTCGAGGACCGCGAGATCGCCGGCCACTACTACCGGATCGCGTTCGAGCCGGGCGGTTCCCCCGGCGGCCCGGTGCTGGTCGCGACCACCCGGCCCGAGCTGCTGCCCGCGTGCGTGGCGCTGGTCGCGCATCCCGATGACGAGCGGTATGCCGGCTTGTTCGGGCGGACGGTCCGCACCCCGCTCTTCGGCGTCAGCGTGCCGGTCTTCGCGCACCGGCTCGCCGACCCGGCCAAGGGCACCGGCATCGCGATGGTCTGCACGTTCGGCGACACCACGGACGTCACCTGGTGGCGGGACCTGGGCTTGGACACCCGCCCGGTGATCGGCAAGGACGGGCGGCTGCTGGACGGCCCGCTGCCGTGGCTGCCCGGCCGGCCCGCCCAGGAGGCCTACCAGGAGCTGGCTGGCCTGCCGGTCAAGAAGGCCCGCGCCCGGATCGCCGACCTGCTGCGCGCGGCCGGCGAACTGCGCGGCGAGCCCGAGCCGGTCGTGCACGCGGTCAAGTTCTACGAGTACGGCGAGGCGCCGCTGGAGATCGTCGCCACCCAGCAGTGGTACATCAGGAACGGCGGCCGGGACGCAGGCCTGCGCGAGGCACTCCTCGCCCGCGGCCGCGAACTCGACTGGCATCCACCCCACATGAGAGCCCGGTACGAGGACTGGGTGGCTGGTCTGGCCGGCGACTGGCTGGTCAGCAGGCAGCGCTATTTCGGCGTGCCGATCCCGGTGTGGTACCCGCTCGACGACGCCGGGGCACCCAGGCACGAAGCCCCGATCGTGCCGGACGAGGACATGCTGCCGGTCGATCCGGCGGTCGACGCCCCGGCCGGGTACGCGGAGAACCAGCGCGGGATGCCCGGCGGGTTCACCGGGGACCCCGACGTGCTCGACACCTGGGCCACGTCGTCGCTGAGCCCCCGGCTTGCCTGCGGCGGCCTGGGCGCCGAGGCCGAGGACCTTTTCGCCCGGGTGTTCCCGATGGACCTGCGGCCGCAGGCGCACGAGATCATCCGGACCTGGCTGTTCTATACGGTGCTGCGCTCGCACGTGCAGCGCGGCGTGCTGCCGTGGCGGCACGTGGGGATCTCCGGCTGGATCCTGGACCCGGACCGGAAGAAGATGTCCAAGTCCAAGGGCAAGGCCAGCACACCGGCCGACATGCTGAGCCAGTACGGCTCGGACGCGGTCAGGTACTGGGCGGCGAGCGCCCGCCTCGGCGTGGACGCGGTCTTCGACCCGGGGCAGCTCAAGATCGGCCGGCGGCTCGCTGTCAAGATCCTCAACGCCAGCAGGTTCGTGCTGGGAATGGCCGGGACCGGTGCCGCGGCCGCGGTCACCGAGCCGCTGGACCGGGCGATGCTGGGCAGGCTCGCCACGGTCGTGCAGCGGTGCACCGAGGCGTTCGAGGCCTACGATGCGGCCCTGGCCCTGGAGCTGACCGAGCGGTTCTTCTGGTTCTTCTGCGACGACTACCTGGAACTGGTCAAGTCCCGGGCGTACGGCAGCAGCGCCGGGGGCGCCGCGGCCGCGGCGTCGGCCATCGCAGCGCTGCGGCTCGCGCTCTCGGTGCTGCTGCGGCTGTTCGCGCCGTTCCTGCCGTTCGTCACCGACGAGGTGTGGTCGTGGCTGCCGCAGGCGGATGACGGCGCGGCGGCCAGCGGGTCGGTGCACCGCGCCTCGTGGCCGGAACCGGAACCGCTGCTGGCCGCCGGCGGCACCGACGCGAAGCAAGCGGGGGCGCTGCTCGATGCCGCGTCGGCGGCGATCGGCGCGATCCGCAAGGCGAAGTCCCAGGCCCGGCTGCCGATGCGGGCCAGCGTGCAGCGGCTCGCGGTGACCGCGCCGGGGCCACAGCTGGCCGCGCTGACCGAGGTGCTCGCGGACGTGCGGGCGGCCGGAACGGTGGCAGAGGTGGAGCTGCGCGAGGGCGCCGCAAGCGAGCCGGTCCATGAGGTGACGATCTGACGCGTACGGGTAGTCTCAGCAGCATGGACAAGGTTCAGCGGACCGACGAGGAATGGCGCGAGAAGCTCTCGCCCGAGGAGTACCGCGTGCTGCGGCAGGCGGGCACGGAAGCGCCGTTCAAGGGCGAGTACACCGACACCAAGACCGAGGGCGTCTACCGGTGCCGCGCGTGCGGTGCCGAGCTGTTCCGCTCGGACGCCAAGTTCGATTCGCACTGCGGCTGGCCCAGCTTCTACCAGCCAACCGAAGACGACGCGGTGGTGCTGATCGAGGACGACTCGCTCGGCCACGTCCGCACCGAGGTGCGGTGCGCCGCGTGCGACTCGCACCTGGGCCACGTGTTCGAAGGCGAGGGCTACCAGGTGCCCACCGACCAGCGGTGGTGCATCAACTCGGTGTCGCTGTCCCTCGAGCCGGCCGAGAGCTAGCGCGGCGCCCGGGGTGGGTGCGGCCGGGCGAGGAGAATGAAACATGCCCCGGGCCAACGATGCCGTCGCGGCGCTGCTCAACGAGTACGCCGAGCTGCACCTGATGACGGGTGGCGATCAGTTCCGCGCCCGATCGTATGAGAAGGCCGCGCGCTCGATCGCGGGCTTGGCCGAGGACGTGTCCCAGTTCAGCCCGGAGCGGCTGCAGCAGATCCCCGGCGTCGGCAAGGCAATCGCCAGGAAGGTCGCCGAGATCGGCGAGACCGGGACCTTCGCCGAGCTCGAGGGGCTGCGGGCGCAGATCCCGGACGGAGTGCTCCAGCTGACCAGGATCCCGGCGCTCGGGCCGAAGCGCGCCCTGCTGCTGCACCGCGAACTCCACGTCAGCTCCCCGGACGAGCTGCGCGACGCGATCAAGGCGGGACGGCTGGCGGACCTGCGTGGCTTCGGCAGCAAAAGCGAGGAGAAGCTGCTGCGCGGCATCGAGCTGCTGGACGCCGCCGGTGGCCGGGTCCTGCTGAACGTGGCCGACGAGACCGCGGCCCGCGTCGTCGAGGTGATCAGCGCGGTTCCCGGGTGCCAGCGGTGCGCTCCGGCCGGATCGCTGCGCCGGTTCGCCGAGACCATCGGCGACGTGGACGTCCTGGCCGCGGCCGACGACTCGGGTCCGCTGATGGCTGCGCTCACCGGCGTGCCCGAGGCCGCTTCGGTGATCGGCTCCGGGCCCACCAAGACCTCGATCCGGACGGCCGAGGGCCTGCAGGTCGACCTGCGGGTGATCCCGCTGGACTCCTGGGGCGCGGCGTTGCAGTACTTCACCGGGTCACAGGCGCACAACGTGGCGATACGCGAGATGGCGGTGCGGAAGAAGCTCAAGCTGTCCGAATACGGCCTGTTCGACGCCGTGACCGGCGAGAAGATCGTCTCGCAGACCGAGGAGGAGGTCTACCGGCGCCTGGGCATGCCCTGGATCCCGCCGGCGCTCCGCGAGCACACCGGCGAGGTCCAGGCGGCGCTGCGCGGCGACCTGCCGGACGTCGTCACCGAGCAGGACGTCCGCGGCGACCTGCACACGCACACCGACCTGACCGACGGCGTGGCCACGCTGGCCGACATGGTGGCCAAGGCGCAGTCGCGGGGCTATGCGTACTGCGCGATCACCGATCACGCACCGAACCTGTTCATGCAGCGGATGACCGACGAGAAGATGCTGGCCCAGCGCGAGGAGGTACGGCGCCTCGGGGCGCAGCTCGCGGCCGGGCCGGGCGGCGAGCCGATGGTGCTGCTGCACGGCACCGAGCTCAACATCGCGCCGGATGGCACGGTCGACTGGCCCGCCGATTTCCTCGACGGCTTTGACGTCTGCGTCGCCTCGGTGCACTCGAACTTCGACCAGTCGCGCGCGGCGATGACCCGGCGCTTCGTGGCCGCGTGCGAGAACCCGCACGTGAACATCATCGGCCACCCGCTCACGCGCAAGATCGGCCGGCGGTCTCCGGTCGACGTCGACCTGCCCGAGCTGTTCCGGGCCTGCGCCAGGACCGGCACCGCGCTCGAGGTGAACGCGCACCCGAACCGGCTCGACCTGCCCTCGGCGCACATCCGGGCGGCCAAGGATGCCGGGGTGAAGTTCGCCATCGACAGCGACGCGCACTTCACCGGCGGCCTCGACTATCTGCGCTACGGCGTGGGCACCGCGCAGCGCGGCTGGCTCACGCCCGACGACGTGATCAACACCTGGCCGCTGCCGCGGCTGCGGGCGTTCCTGCGCAAGGGCCGCTAGAACGCGGATGGCCCGCCCTCGCCGGGGTTAACCGCGAGGGCGGGCCGTGAGCCGGTCTAGCTAGCTGTGCTTCAGCCCCAGCCACCTCCGCTGGCGACAGCGCCAGTGGTCGGGTTGAGGATCAGCGGCTCGAAGTGCGGCCTGGTGTGGAAGTCGAGCAGGCCGCCTCGGGCGTCCAGGCTGCCCGAGGTCGCATCGAACGAGCCGGGGATGGTCTGGCCGTGCAGCCAGTTCTGCTCGATGAACTTCACCACCGAGGTGGTGTCGGTGAGGTTGTTGCTGACGTAGTTGTCGCGCGTGTACGGCGAGATGACGAGCATCGGGAGCCGCTGGCTGTAGCCGCAGCGCCCGGTGCCGCTGCCGACCCGCACCGGGATCGCCTCGCACATCGCCGTGTCGATCGTGGAGTTGTCGGAACCGTTGAGCAGCTTCGGCGCGACGTGGTCGTACCAGCCGTCGGAGTCGTCATAGGTGATGACGATCGCGGTCGATGACCAGTACCTGGACTGCTCGATCTGGTTCATCGTGTTGACGATCCACTGCTGCTCGTCGAGTGGGTCGGACTCGCCCGGGTGGCCGCTCTGCGCGGTCGTGGCCTTCAGGTAGCTGACCGATGGCATGTTGCCGTCCTTCAGCGTCTCTGAGAAGTCCGACAGGTCGTACTGGTGATTGGCCTGGTCGGTACGGCCGATCGCGGACTCCGACGACGGCGCCAGGTGGGCGGGGTTGGCCGTGGTGGCGTTGTACTGGAACGGGTTCCAGTGCGGTGTGTACTCGTTCAGCGCGCTGCCGTCGATGTTGTCGCTCTGGGCGCCGCAGACCGCGCCGCCGCTGTTCGACGACGTCGGGGCGAAGCCGCCCTGGAACCAGCCCCACGTGACGTGCTTGGAGTTCAGCAGGTCGCCGATGTTCTCGCCGGTCATCACGCCCTCCGGGTTCGAAGACGTGTGGTTGGAGTCCGAGCACTCGTCGTAGTACGGGTCGATGTCACCGTAGGTGGTGCCGTCCGAGGTGATCGCGCCCGCGTCGGTGGTCTTCGTCCCTGACGGCGTGACCGCGTAACTGTCAGAGCTCAGGCCGGAACTCACGTCGATCGCGCCCTCGGTCGAGGGCCCGAACGTGGTGTCCCAGTTGTTGTCGCTCATCGCGTAGTTCTGCGCATAGTTCCACAGCCCGGTAACGGTGTTGCCGTCGAAGTAGTCCATGACGATGCCGGGCGGGCCGTAGTACTCGCCGGTGGTGGAACAGTCGTCCTGCTGGGTGAACTGGACGAACTCGTTCATCTTGCCGCCGTTTTCGGCTTGCTGCTCCGGCAGGTAGTCGTGATTCTGGTCGCAGGTCAGCGCCTGGGCGTGGGTCAGACGCTGCGGGTTGTACTCATTCGGGTTGCTGGTCAGCAGCGGCCCGACCGGCCCGTTCTTGGTGATCTTGTTGTACAGCCCGTTCACCTTCGGGGTGCCGGGCTTGGCCACGAACTTGGTGCCGTCCGTGTTGGCGGCGTACGGGTAGGTGCCGAAGTAGTGGTCGAACGACTCGTTCTCGTCGAAGATCACGACGAGGTGCTTGATGGGGGTCGCCGTCTTGTTGGTGTCGTGGTAGTAGCTCGCCGACACCAGCGCCGGGGTGTGGTACCCGGCGAACTTCGGCGTGCTGGACGCGCTCGCCGCGGTGGCGCCGATCGCCACAGCTGCGGCCAGAGCGAACGACGCCGCCACGGCGATCGTGAGACGGAGCCGCTTGCGCAAGCTCCGGATCGTTGGGCCTACGCCCATGTCGTACCCTCCCGAGGTTCAGTGGAGCCGCTTCCCAGTGCATTCCGCCCGGGTACGGTTTCACGGCTAATTGACCATCTGATACGCGCTATGTAAACGGCAGGCCAACCAATGGCCAACACTCGGCAGCCCATTACGTTAGCAGCGCGCGGCCGTACCAGTCGGCCGTGTCGCGGACACCTGGCAGCGCGAGGAAGTAGCCGCCGCCGAACGGGCTGATGTAGTCGACCAGCGGCTCACCGATAAGCCGCGTCTGGACCGCCTCGAACTGCCGCTTCACGTCCTGCTGGAAGCACGTGAAGATCAGCCCCTGGTCCAGGTCGCCCACCTGGTCGATGCCGCGGTCGTAGTTGTAGGCCCGGCGCAGTATCCGGCTGGAGGCCGTCTGCGGCGTGCGCGGGTTCGCCAGCCGGATGTGGGCGTTGACCGGGATGACCGCCCCGGTCGGGTCGGCGCCGAAATCAGGCGCAGCGAACAGGCTGCGCGCGTCCAGCGGGAAACCGGTCGCGCGGTCGCGCCCGATCATCTGCTGCTGCTCGTAGACGTCCACCCGGTCCCAGAACTCGACGAACATCCTGATCAGCCGGACCACGAAGTAGCTGCCGTCGGCGGTCCAGGCCGGCTCGCCCGCGGTGCCCGGCTGGACCCAGAGGAGTTCCTTCGCCTTGGACAGCGGCGGGTTCGCGATCCCGTCCATGAACCCCATCAGGTTGCGCGGCACCGTGCCCGCCGGGCGCGCGGGGCTGGTGAACCCGTCGATCCGCCAGTTGATCTGCATGCCGCCGCGGGTGTGCTTTGCGATGTCCCGCAGCGCGTGCAGGACGGTGTCGGCGTTGCCGGCGCTGAGCTGCAGGATCAGGTCGCCGCCGGTCTGCGCGGGATCCAGGTCGTCGTTCGGGAACGGCTGCATCGGCGTGAGCCGTTCCGGAAGCTTGCCGGCGAGCCCGTACCGGTCGTCGAACAGCGTCGAGCCGACCCCGAACGTCACGGTCAGCCCGTCCGGCACCACGGTCGGCCCGAGCACGCCGGAGTCGGACGGCGGCCCGTCGATGCCGACCGGCGGCGGCGTGCCTCCGGCCGTCAGGAACCTGGCCCGTGAGGTGATCGTCTGGAATAGGTCGGTCAGCCCGGACTTGCTGTCCGCTGTAACGTCGAACGAGATGACGGCGGTCTGCCGCTGTGACGGCGGCACGATGCCCGCCTGGTACCTGCCGTGGAACGGCACCGCCGCCAGCCGCCCGTCAAGGGAGGCGGTGTCGGCCGTCATCGCCGACTCGGGCTGCGACGCGCGCACCGCATACCCGGCGGCCCCGCCCACCACCACGCCCCCGGCAACCCCGCCGGCCACGCCGCGCAGGAACGACCGGCGCCCGGGAAGCTTGGCCGCGTCGCCCGTGCCGCGCAGGCCGGACCGGCGTCCAGGAAGCCTGTCCGCGTCGCCCATTACGTGTTCCTCGGCTCGGCTATGGACGCGATCGGGGCGAGTTCCTGCAGCGCCTGGCTGCACGCAGCGTCGATGTCCTGGCGCGCGGACGCGGGCAGCTGCGCGACCGGAACCCACGTTCCGTCCGGCTGGTGCTCCGCCTCGAGCAGGGTCTGCAGGCGGTTCAGCCACGTGTACACCCCGGGCAGCCCCGGGTACCTCGTGACCAGCAGCGGATGCAAGAGGGACAGCAGCTCGCGGGTGCCCTGGATGTTGGCGAGCGTCGTGGCCAGGGTGGTCCCGCTGCCGTAGTCGTCGTGCCCGGTGAGCTGGAACTCCAGCGCGTTCTCCAGGATCTCGTGGGTGCGCAGCCCGATATCGATCAGCGGGATCTCCATGGTCGGCCACGTTGCCAGCAGCGATCGCACGTCGGCCACGAGCTTGCTGGCGTATGGCGTCAGCTCGGCCGCGGACTGGCCATGCCACAGGCCGTACTCGAGCCGGTAAAACCCGGTCCACTGAGGATTGCTCACCCCGAGCGCGTCGGCCCGCCCGTCGATCTCGTCGTCAAAGTTGCCGAACGCGTCGTACGCGGCGCCGAGCGTCTCGTACGTGAGGTGCGCGGGAAGCCAGTCGCGGCGCGCCGCCGCCAGGTTCCCCCGCTGCAGGTCGCTGGCCAGCGTCTCGGTCTGGCCGACGAGCGTCTTCAGCCCCGCCGCGGCGTAGACCTGGTACTGCTTGGCCGGCCCCACCAGTTCGTTGTTAGTGACCGGGACGGTCGCGGTGAAGCCCTTCACGTGGCCGGGGACGGTCACGGCCGGCCCCGTCATCGGGTCGGTGTCCTCGAAGAGACAGCGGAAGGCGTAGCGGCCCGACCCGACATCCAGGCTCATCGTCTGCGTCGTCCCCGGGCCGAACTGGGCGACCTCCGCATAGATGCCGCTGCTCTTGGGGTCGATCAGGTCGATCTCGCCGCCGACGTCGTTCGCGTTGTAAAGCTCGAACGTGTGCCAGCCGGGCTTGGCCAGCGTCCACGTGCCGCCGCAGCTTGCGCTGTTGAACGAGATCGTGCCGGACGCGCCGCCGCCCCCGCAGGCGCTGACAGACGCCATCGCCGCGAGCACGGCGATGGTCAGAGGGCGTGTCTTTCGCATGGCCACCGCAAGCATAAATCTGCGCTCCCCGCATCGTGCCGGTTACGCAGCATAGGTGGCCGAATGTTCACGCGTTATATACCGGAAAGACGGCTGATTTGGCGGGCTTCCCGCGGTCCTAGCCGAGGTATGAATGCACCGCAGGAATGGTCTTGGCGCCGCACCCGTGAGCGCCGGGCAGCCCGATGCCGTCCGCGGTCTCACTGTCTGGCGCGCAGGCCGCCCAGAACCAGGTGTTGGCGCCCTTCTTGCCGATCGGGAACGAGAACGTGACGGTAACCGCGTACTCGTCCGCCGAGATGCGCCGTGGCGTGCCGATCTTGGGACTGCCGGCGCCCAGCTGCAGCACCGCCGGGCCCTTGGGCAGGGTGGCCGACTTCGACAGGGTGAGCCCGAAGTAGGTGTACCACCGTTTCGCGAGCTCGGTGCCGAGCGCGGACGGCGGGACCCGCACCTTCAGCGTGAATGTCTCGTGGCAGGTCGGGCGGCTGCACGTCCTCGCCGTGGTGTGAGTCATGGTCGTCGCGACGTAGACCGCGGCAGTGGGCGAGCTGCCGAGCAGCCTCTTCGACTTGCGGCTGGCGAAGACCGACACGTAGTAGCGCGTGGCCAGGACCGGGGTCACCTTGAAGGCGTACGGGGCGAGCTTGTGCGCTGGGTGCAGGGTCACCGAGGCGACCGCTGCGGGCTTGGCCGTGAACGGGAACGGCTGGGCGTACAGCCGGGCCACGTACCCCCGCCGCGCGCCCTTGACCTCGCCGTAGACCTGGGCCTGCGCCGCCCCGCCGTCGCCATACATCACCCAGACGTCGCCGGACTGCGGCGCGAGCCCGGACCGGGCGGTGATCGGGAAGCTCGCCAGCTTGGGCGGCGGCTTGGGCTTCGGCTTCGGGCTGTGCAGCACGCCGGTCGTGACCACCGCCACGCCCGCGGCTGCCAGCACCGCGATCACCGCAAACGCGATCGCGGCCCGCCGGAAGCGCGGCCGCTCGCGCCGGACCAGCCACGGCTCCCCGCTTCGGGTCGGGGGGCGGACCGGTGCGTCAGCGGTCACGGGCTCGGGCAGGGGCGCGAGAGCGGGCACGCGCGGGGAGGCGGGCATGGGCTGTGGGGTGGGCTGGGACGGGAGGGTGGGCACGGGCGGGAGGGTGGGCATGGAACCAAGCCCGGGCTCCTCGGTGCGCGGCGCCGGCGCGTTTGGCATCGCCAGGTAGACCTGGTTGGGCGGCGGGCCGCTCACCGGGCCGGCCGAGTGGACGAGCGCGGGCGGAGGAGGCCGCAGCCCCAGCGCGCCGGCCAGCGCGGCGGCAAACTCCCGGCAGCTCTGGTACCGGTGTTCCGGCTCCTTGGCCAATGCCCGCGCCATGACCTCGTCGGCCGCGGCGGGAAGCTCGGGCCGCCGCGAAGTCAGCGTCGGCGGCGGCTGGGACACGTGCGCCTGCAGCAGCGCCGTCGCGTCGTCCGCGAAGAACGGCGGCCAGCCGGTGAGCAGGTCGAACGCCGACGCGGCCAGCGCGTACTCGTCGGCCCGCCCGTCCGCAGGCCCGCCCTCGATCAGTTCCGGCGCGACGCAGGCGAGCGTGCTCATCGGCGATCGCGCCCAGGCGGGCCCGTCCGCCTGGGCCGGCTCCCTGCGCAGCGCGAAATCCGACAGGTAGACCCAGTCACGGCCCTCCGGCGTGGCATCGACCAGGATGTTCTCCGGCTTCACGTCGCGGTGCACCAGCCCGGCCGCGTGCATCGCGTCCAGCGCGGACGCCGTCTGCCAGACGATCGCGGCCACCCGGCCGACCGGCATCGGCCCCTCCCGGACCGCCAGCGCCCGCACGTTCCCGCCGGGCACGTACCGCATCGCGAGATACAGCATCCCGTCCGCCAGGCCGGCCTCGAAGACCGGCACGATGTGCGGGTTGCGGATCGCGGTGACGGCCCGCAGCTCCGGGACGAACCACTGCCGGAACGTCTCGTCCCCGGCCAGTTCCGGCGCCAGGATCTTCAGCGCGGCCACCCGGCCAAGCCGCTCGTCACGCGCCCGGTAGACCGTGGCCGCGCTGCCCCGGCCGATCTCGGTGTCCAGCCGGTATCCCGCGATTTCCTGGCCGGCGGCAAAGCTCACGCTGAAGGTTCCGGTGCCGGCGGAAACCTCTTCGCTCACCACGCCTCCCCGTACGCTCGCGAGCCCTGGACGACGTCACCCGCTGAACGCTGGCGGCTCGCGCACGCCGCCAAGACCGGGAATCGCCTAGTAACGGCGAATGATCCAATTATCCGGACTTGTCATGCATGCCGCAACGCTTCCGGCAGATCAGCCAAGGCTCTCCCGGCCAGGTGGTTCGTCCCAGTCGCCGCGGTGCGGCTCGACCCGAATCCGCCACGGCGCACCGTTAAAGAAACTCGGCGCGGGGCCGGATCCGAACGCGGCGTACGCGGCGAAGTCGGTGGTCTCGCGGAAGGCCGGCATCTGATAGAGGTCGCGGGCGTAGCCCCACAACGCGGGGAAGTCGGTCAGCCGGCGTTCGCTGATCTTCCCGAGCGGGTTGTAGCCGAGGTCGAACCTGGCCAGCGTCGGCCACAGCCGCACGTCGGCCTCGGTCACCGTGGCGCCGAACAGGTACCGCTGCCTCGCGAGCCGGCCGTCGAGCGTGTCGAGCGTGGCGGTCAGGCGGTGCCGCAGTTCGGTGTACTCGTGCTCGGTCGTGGCCCCGGCGACCCGGTAGGTGCCGTTGTTGACGGTCTCGTACACCTTCTCGTTCATCGCGTCGATGTCCGCGCGCAGGCTCGGCGGGTACAGGTCGGGCGCGGCGCTGGCCCACGCACCGAACTGCGTGCCGAGGTCGATCGTGATGTCGGGGAAGTTATTGCTGACGACCTTCCCGGTCTCCCTGTCCCACAGCACGGGCACGGACACGTGCCCGTCGTAGCCTGGCTCGGTGGCCTGGTACGCGTCGGCCAGCAGGGTGAACCCGTTGACCGGGTCGGCGCCGCGCCGCTCACGGAACGCCCAGCCTCGCCCGTCCCGCTGGTCGTCGACGTACGACAGCGACACGACGTCCTCGAGTCCCTTGAGCTTCCTGACAATCGCGGTGCGCTGCGCCCAGGGGCAGCCCCTCGCGATGTACAGGTGGTAGCGCCCGGGCTCGGCGCGATACCCGCTGGAACCATCGGCGGTGATCCGGCCGCGGAACTGGTAGCGCGGACGCTGAAACGCCTGGCCGGCGTCGAAGCCCCGGCCCTGCCCGTAGTGCCCGTACCGGCCGAAATCGACGGGGCTCGCGTATCCCGGCCGGCTTTCGGGTGCTTGCGACATGATTCGAGCTTATGCGCGCTGGCGATGGCCGTCGCTGCTGTCCTTCTGGTACGGGCGGTCAGGCGACCTGCCACACGGCCTCGCGGATCAGATCGGGCAACGCGGTGGCGCCATCGCTCGCGATCCAGTGCTCGGTCGCGGCCCGGACGGCGGCCATGACCGCGGCCGCGAGCACGTGCGGGCGCAGGTCGCTCTGCGGGTCGGCACCGGTCCGCTCGGCGATCGCCTTGGCCAGCGGACCCTCGGTCTGGACCAGGGCCTTGAGAGCCTCACCCTGCAGCGCGGGAGAGGTCATCATCATCCGGATCTGCGCGATCCGCTCCGGGCCGAGCTGCGTCGCGGCCTCGTGCTCGGCGGCGAACACCTCGGCCAGGGAATCGGCCAGCGACTCGCCGGCCGGGCCCCGCAGGGCCTCGACGGCCTGGGTGAACCGGGCGGTGTTCAGCGAGGCGATCGCCTCTTCCTTGCAGGAGAAGTAGTTGGTGAAGGTTCGGCGGGAGACGTTCACCGCGTCCGTGATGTCTTCCACCCGGACGTTCTCCAGGCCGCGCTGGACCGCGAGCTGCATCGCGGCCAGGGCCAGCGCCTGCTTGGTAGCCAGCTTCTTGCGCTCGCGCAGACCCGCACCTTGTGTGGCGGTGCTGTCCATGTCACCACCATAGACGCATTGTTGCCTACTGTGCAAGATTGCGCAATGAGAATTTGACGTGGCGGGCGGCGGCGCCGTGCGGCCGGGGTCACGACGTGGCGGGTGACGGCGTGGCCGGGGTTACGGCGGGGCCGCGGTCACGGCGCCGTCACGGCAGAGCGGAAAGCAGCTCGTGAACGGGCTTGCGCCGGCCGGTGTAGAACGGGATCTCGACCCTGGTGTGCAGCCGCGCCCGGGCGCCGCGCAGGTGGCGCATGAGATCGACGATGCGGTGCAGCTCGTCGGCCTCGAACGCGAGCAGCCACTCGTAGTCGTTCAGCGAGAAGCAGGCCACGGTGTTCGCCCGCACGTCCGGATACTCCCTGGCCATCATGCCGTGCTCGGCGAGCATCGCGCGGCGCTCTTCCGGCTCGAGCAGGTACCACTCGTAGGAGCGGACGAACGGGTAGACGCTGACGTACCCGCGCGGTTCCTCCTCCGCGAGGAACGCCGGAACGTGGCCCTTGTTGAACTCTGCCGGACGGTGCAGCGCCATCGTCGACCACACCGGCTCGCTGGCCCGGCCGAGCCCGGTGCGGCGGAATCGCGCGTACATCTCCTGCAGGTCGTCCGACGACGGCGCGATCCACCAGAACATGTAGTCGGCATCGGCGCGCAGGCCCTGCAGGTCGTAGCAGCCCCGGGTGACCACGCCCTTGCCGGCAGCCTGCTGGCACAGCTCGCTGACCTCGGCGGCCAGGCCTGCCCGGCCGGACTTGGTCGCCTCCCCCGCCGCCTCGAGCGCCCCCGGGCCGGTGACCCGGAATACCGACCACATCGTGTACCGGATCAGCTCGTTCAGGTCCCGCGCCTTGGGCCGCTGCGCGGTCTCGCCGCCGCCAGGCCTTGCTCGCTCCCAGTCATGTCCTCATTGTCCCACCGCCGCTAGCCGACATGGGTGGGCCGGGGGTGCCGCGATCCGAGGTACGCGAGCACCTGGTCGGCGGCCAGCCGCGCGGACGCGATGCACGCCGGTATGCCGACCCCGTCGTAGACGGCCCCGCAGACCGCGAGCCCAGGCTGGCCGGCGACTGAGGCCCGGATGCGCCGCACCCGCTCGATGTGGCCCACCGTGTACTGCGGCAGCGCGCCGCCCCACCGGCTGACCCGGACGTCGGCCGGCTCACCCCGCACCCCGGTGGCGGCGGCAAGGTCGGCTGCGGCGAGGCCGGCCAGTTCGACGTCGTCGCGCTGCAGCACCGCCTCCTCGCCGATGCGCCCGACCGAGCACCGCACGATCTCCAGCCCGGCAGAGGGCTGCGAACTCCGCACGTCGGGGTCCCCGGGGGATACGTCGGGGTTCGGGAGGGATGGAGCCCCCCGCAGGTGCGGCCATTTGACCGTGCTGAACGTGACGGCCTTGACCGGGCGGCCGTCGACCGCCGGGACCAGGTAACCGCTGCCCTCCGGCCGGGCCGGGAACGCGCCGGCCCGATAGGCCAGGGTCACGATCGCCATGCTCGCGTACTCGATCTCGCCGAGCGCCGAGGCGGCCGCCGCCGCGTCGGCAACCGCGGCCAGCAGCCTGCTGGCGGGCCTGGCCGGGACCGCGAGGATGACCGCATCGGCGTCGAGCCATTCCGGCGCCCTGGTCGGGCCGACGGTGAGCCGCCAGCCCTCCCCGTCCGAACGCGCCGTGCGGGCCAGCTCGCGCACCATCGCGCCGGTGCGTACGGTCGCGCCCGACTGCGCCGCGACCGCGGGCGGCAGCGTGCCGAGACCGCCGGACAGCGTGGTGAAGACCGGGCGGGTGGGGGCGGGCGGCCGGTCCGGTCCCCCGGGTGCGGGCAGCAGGGACGCGGCCGCCTCGGCCAGCGAGCGGTGCTGCCGTGACGCCTCCGCCAGGCCGTGAAGCGTCGCCTCGAACGACAGCTCGCCGGAGCGGCCCGCGTAGACGCCGCCGAGCAGCGGGTCGACAAGGCGGTCCACGAGTTCCGGGCCGAATCTCGCGCCAACATAGCTGCCCACCGACACGTCGCCGTCTCGCGGCGTTGCCGGCAGCCGCAGGTCGTCGCGCGCCCTCGCCAGCCCGGCATCAGAAAGAATCCCGGCGTTCTGCAGCTCGCCAAGGTCTGCGGGCACGCCCATGAACTGGCGTTTTGGCAAGGGGTGCAGGCTGCCCCGGGTCCAGATCCCCGCGGAGGTGGTGCCGGGCAGCTCCAGCCGGCCGGCCAGGCCGATCGCGCTGATCAGGTCGGTGCCTTCGGGCCGCCGGGCGAGCAGGGCCTCGGCGCCCTCGTCGACGGCGACGCCGCCGACCGCGGATACCGCCAGTTTGCCGCCGAGCTGCGGCGAGCCTTCCAGGACCGTGACGGCAACCCCGCGGTCACGCAGGAAGAACGCGGCGGCAAGCCCGGAGATCCCCCCGCCGACGATCGCGACGGTCGGCGGCCGCGATGGTGAGCTCACCCGTTTACTTTGCCAAAACCGCTACCTGGCGGTCGCGGCGGGGGTCCGCGGACCGGTCGTCCTGGTTATCAACGTCCCGGCGGGAAGTGTCCAGGTCGCTCAGGCTTTCCGCGTCGGCTACGCGCCGCTTGCTCCCCCGGCGCTTCACGGTGACGCGGGTCTGCGCACCGGTGGAACCGATCATGATGTCCTCCTGCGAACGGAGTGAGGGCGCACCGCGGCCAGGCAAAGGCTCTCGGCCGGTGCGAGGGTAGGAGCGAACGCAATCCCCGCTCCCGGCGGCAGACTAGGGCCGCCACTCACTCCCGGAAAAGGACGGATATCCCTCGGGGGACGGGAAACCCTTGGGGGCGCTGGGCGCGGGCGTGGCGCCGGGCAGCAGGCCGAAGGCATCGGCAACCGCCAGCGCGCCGGACCTGTTGCGCACGCCAAGCTTGCGGAACAGGCGGGTCTGCACGTTCTCGACGGTCTTCGGTGCGATCCCGAGGACCCGCGCGGTCTGCCGGATCGAGTGACCGCGGGACAGCGAGCGCAGGATGTCGCTCTCCCGCGCGGTCAGCTCGGGCAGCTCGAGCCTGCCGGGAGCGCGCTCGTCCCAGCGGGCGCGCACGGCCCCGATCAGCGGCCGCATCGGCATCGAGTCGACGACCAGATACCCCTGGCCGACCATCCGCAGCACGGAAAGGAAGTGGTCCTCGATCCGGTCCGCGGATACGAGCGAGCTGGCGCCGCAGGCCAGTGCCTCGGCCAGCTCCGGCGGGTCGAGCGGCTTGCTGTGCACCAGGATCGCGGGAACCCCGAGCTCCGCGACCATGTCCCAGTCCTGGGGTACCGGATCGACGAGCACGGCCACGATCGGGCCGCGGTGCCAGCGTGCCCAGTGCGTCTCGGACACCGGGCCTGGCTCCCGCACCAGGACGAACGGCAGCGGGCTCGACACCAGCGCCGACACGACCTGATCGAGGGCGGAGCAGTACTGGCCGGAGACCACGGCAAGCACCACGCCATCGCCTTCGGCGGGTGGCCAGCGCCTCGGCGCGGGCGGCCGGCGCTTCGCGGTCTCGGGAGCGGCCTGCGGCTCCAGCATGCCCAGCGAGGCCGCCTTGGCCACGGCGTGCACGCTGCTGCTCACGTCGAGCTTGGCGTAGACCCGGCGCTTGAGGTTCTCCACCGTGAGTGGGCTGATGCCGAGCAGGCCCGCGATCTCGGCCACGCTGTGCCCAGAGCCGGTCAGCACGACAAGCTCGAGCTCCCGGTCGGTCAGGCCGCCCGGGCTGTCCTTGGCGTGCCGTCCCCGGCTCCGCCGCAACAGCGCGAGCACGGCGGACAGGCCCTTCGACTCGGGCACGAGCGAGGTGACGCCGGCCCGGCACGCGGCCGCGAGATCCTGCTCCGAGGCGTCCCGGTAGGTGACGATCACGTTCAGCTCGGGATAGCGCTTGATGAGCGCCTCCACCCGTGCGGAGATCTCGCGCAGCCGGGCACCGGCATCCATGATCACGACATCGGGATGCCGCAGCTCGCACAGCTCAAAGATCGCATCGGGCTCTGCGACCTTGCCGACCACCGTGATGTCCGGCCGGACGGCAAGGCAAGCGGACAGAGTGTCTCGGAGCAGCCGGCGCGATGACTGCACGGCTACCTGGACGTTGACTCGAGCTGCGGGCACGGTCGTATCGCCTTGGCTTCCGGTATCTCCACACCTAGCGGGTAAGCGAGGAATCGCAGTCTACGCCGGACGGGCCTTTTACCGCCGGTCAGTTGACATTTCTATCGTTTTCTGCGTGTTGTCTGGTTCCGAATTCATTACCGGGATCGACGCCACGTAGCGCTGGCGTCACGGCGTGCACGGGGCGCAGCGCTCTGACCTGGGGTTCACCATTAACGGATAACTCTTCGGGCTCCGTGCTGACTTAGCGTTTACGCGGCAGTTACCGCGCGCTACTTTCCGCTGGCCGTGTTTTGGCAGTGCCGGTAACGGCGTAGAACCTTATTCGGTACCGGGTTCACGGGGCGGCTTCGGCGTTCATTGCCCGTTATCTGACCGTAGCGTTGCGTGCGGAACCGGCGGCGAGCCGTGCGCGTCCCAGCGGCATGAACACCACCCCCATGGTCCGCTTCCGCGGGCCGCTGCGCACCACCGCGCTCTCCTGCGCCGCGCTGATGTCCAGCGCGGCGCTGCTGCTGGCGGGCTGCTCCGCCGGCTCCCCGTCCGCAAGCAGCGGCATGGCAAGAAGCGGTGCCGGGGCCAACGCCGCCGTCCCGGCGAACGGGCCTGAGCAGCCCGCGTCATCGGGTTCGGCCGCGGCGCCGTCGGCTTCGGCCACCAAGGCCTCCCGGCTGGCCCTCGCCACGCAGAGCATCGTCTACACCGCCAGCCTCACCGTCCAGGCGAAGAACGTGACCGCGGCCGCGGCCCGGGCGACCACCATCGTCACCGCCGAGGGCGGCTACGTCTCCGGCGAGCAGGCCGCGGTCAACCCGCGGGATCCGGCGCGCTCGACGGTGAGCCTGCAGCTCAAGATTCCGGTCGCGGATTACCCCGGGACGCTGAGCACGCTGTCCACCGTGCTCGGCACGCAGACCTCGCTGACCCAGCACGCGCAGGACGTCACCGAGGAGGTAGCCGACGTGAGCAGCCTGGTGAGCTCGGCGCAGGCCGCGATCACCCAGCTGCAGGCGCTGCTGAAGCGGGCGGGCTCGATCAGCCAGCTGCTCACCGTCCAGCAGCAGATCAGCACCCAGGAATCCTCGCTGGAGGCGCTGCAGGCGCAGCAGCGCGCGCTGTCCAGGGAAACCAGCTATGCGACGCTGACGGTGCTGCTGATCAGCCCGCAGCGGGCCGTCAAGAAGATCAAGAAAAAGGCCAGGACGCGGCAGCACGGGTTCGTCGCCGGGTTCACCGCTGGCTGGCGCGGCCTGCGCCTGATTGTCTCCGGGCTGCTCACCGGGCTCGGGACGGTGCTTCCGTTCGCGGTCATCATCGCGCTGGCGGCGGTCGCCGGCTATGCCGGGCGGCGGCGCCTGATGCGGCTGCTGCGGCGGCGCTCCCGGCCCACGCCCACCGGGTAGGCCGACGCTAGCTCGGCTGCCGGGCGGATGCCGTGTGCACCAGCTCGGCAAGCCGGGCGAGCACATCGGGATCGGTCTCGGGCAGCACGCCATGGCCGAGGTTGAACACGTGGCCTTCGGCCGTGCGGCCCGCGTTCAGGACACCGATCGCCCGCCGCTCGACGACGTCCCAGGGGGCCAGCAGGATCGCGGGGTCGAGATTGCCCTGCAGCGCCTTGCCCGGGTCCACCCGGCGCACCGCCTCATCGAGCGGCACCCGCCAGTCCACCCCGACCACGTCGGCTCCCACCTCGCCCATCATGCCGAGCAGTTCACCGGTGTTCACGCCGAAGTGCAGCCGCGGGACACCGGTCCCGGCCAGCGCGGCAAAGATCCGGCTGCTGTGCGGGAACACCGACTGGCGGTAGTCCTCGGGGCTTACCGCCCCGGCCCAGGAGTCGAACAGCTGCACCGCCGCTGCCCCCGCTCCGATCTGCACCTGCAGGAAGGTGATCGTGATATCCGCGAGCTTGCGCATCAGCGTGTTCCAGAGCGCTGGGTCGCCGTACATCAGCGCCTTCGTCTTGTCGAAGCTCTTGGACGGCCCTCCGTCGATCAGGTAGGAGGCCAGCGTGAACGGGCCGCCAGCGAAGCCGATCAGCGGCTTGCCGCCAAGCTCGGCGACCAGCGCCTTGACCGCCTCGGCCACGTAGTGCACGCTCCCGGGCTCGAGCGGACGCAGCCCGTCAACGTCGCGCAGATCGCGGACCGGCTCGTCGACGACAGGGCCGACGCCTGCCTGGATGTCGATCTTTACCCCGGCGGCGCGCAGCGGGACCACGATGTCGCTGAAAAGGATCGCGGCGTCCACCGCGTACCGGCGGATCGGCTGCAGCGTGAGCTCCGTGATCAGGTCGGGCTTGGTGCACGCCTCGACCATCGCCGTCTTGCCCCTGGCCTGCCGGTATTCGGGCAGCGACCGGCCCGCCTGGCGCATGAACCACACCGGCGTGTACGGAACAGGCTGCCTGCGGCAGGCGCTCAGGAAGACCGACTCTTCCGGCTTCGGACTCACAGCAGTGATGATCTCACAGGCCCGGGCCAGGGCCGGCGGCGGCATTTCCCGCGGAAAACGCCATCATGACACGCCGCAGGAGATCCGCAGCACCGGCCGGATGGCGTGCCAGCATCGTGCTGAGCCTAGCGGCGAGGAGGTGGAGATGGCCGAGATGACCCGGTACTGCGCCGACTGTGGCTGGAAGCGGCTTTTCGAGCCGCGGCACGCGACCGCCGGAACTTGCCCGGATTCGCCCGATGGCCAGTGCCCCGAGTGGATGTGCGCCGCATGCGGCGCCGCCCTGCTGATTGACGTCGCGGTGAGCCCTGCCGAGCTGCCGCAGGTGGTGCAGCTCCTGCCAGGCAGGCGCGTGGCATGACGATCCGGCGTCCATCTCGCATGCTCGGATCATGAGGCCGACAGCCGGGCCCTTGGAGCGAGCCGAGATGGACGCCGCAGCCACGTTCCGCTCGGCGGTCAGCGATCTCCAGGCTGGGATGGAGCAGCAGCGCGAGACGCGGCCGGAGATCGTCTTCGACGACCAGCCGCCGCCGCGCAAGCTGGCTCCGTACGCCGCCGCCATCGGCGCCACCGTGCACGAGCCGTCGGCTGCGCCCGACGCGGATACCGAGATCGGCTGGGGCAGCTTTATCCTGCTCTATGACCCGGCAGGCCAGGATGGATGGGGCGGCCCGTTCCGCATGATCGCCTACGTTCGTGCCGAGCTCGATCCCGAGATCGCCGCGGACCCGCTGATCGGGCAGGTGGGGTGGAGCTGGCTGACCGAGGCGCTGGACGCCAGGACGGTTGGCTACCGGCAGGTCAGCGGCACCGTCACCCGGGTGGTGACCGAGGGGTTCGGGGCCAAGGAAGGCCAGCCGGTGGATACCGAGTTCGAGTTGCGCTCATCCTGGTCACCGGTCACGGCGGGCACCGGTGCGCCGCGTGATCTGGACGGGCACATCGCCGCCTGGTGCGACGCGCTCTGCGCGGCGTGCGGCCTGCCGCCGCTTCCTCCTGGGGTGAGCGCGCTGCGGCCGCCGCGCTCCCGGCGGCGGCCATGACCGGCGCGGCGGAGAGTCCAGGCCCCCACGAAGGACCAGGCCCCGACGCGGAGGGATCTGGCCCCGACGAAGAAGGACAAAGCCCCGACGCGGAAGGACAAGGCCTCGACGAAGAGGCCGCACCCCGCATAGCGGCGGTGCCGCTGCTCGAGCCGCGCGACGGCATGCCGCCGCTGGTCGGGACCGCCGACGCGCTGGCCGATGCCACCCAGCGGCTCGCCAGCGGTCACGGCCCGGTAGCCGTGGACGCCGAACGCGCCTCGGGTTTCCGTTACGGGCACCGGGCCTTCCTGGTCCAGCTCCGCCGCGGCGGCGCGGGCACGGTGCTGATCGACCCCGTCGCCTGCCCCGACCTGTCCGGCATCAACACCGCGCTGGCCGACGTGGAGGCGGTCATCCACGCCGCCTCCCAGGACCTGCCTTGCCTGTCCGACCTCGGCTACCGGCCGCGGCTGCTGTTCGACACCGAGCTGGCCGGGCGGCTGCTCGGCTATCCGAGGGTCGGGCTCGGCACCCTCGTCGAGTCCGTGCTCGGGCTGACGCTGGAGAAGAGCCACTCGGCGGCCGACTGGTCCACCCGGCCGCTTCCGGAGGAATGGCTGCGCTATGCCGCCCTGGACGTCGAGGTGCTCGTGGAGCTGCGCGACGCCCTGGCCGCCGAGCTCGCCGAGCAGGGCAAGAGCGAATGGGCGCGCCAGGAATTCGCTGCCGAGCTGAGCGCCGAGCCACCGCCGCCGCGCCCGGAGCCGTGGCGCCGCACCTCCGGCATTCACCGGGTACGCAACCGCCGCGGACTCGCCGTCGTCCGCGAGCTCTGGCTGGAGCGGGACCGGATCGCGCGGCGCCGTGACGTGTCACCGACCCGGGTGCTGCCCGACGCGGCGATCGTCGAGGCCGCCAGGTCGCTGCCGGTCAACGGCGCCGAGCTGGCCGCCATCCAAGGCTTCGGCGGCCGCGGCGCCAGGCGGCACACGCCCGAGTGGCTCCGCGCCGTCGGGCGGGCCCGAGCCCAGTCCGAACGCGAGCTTCCCGCGGTGTCGGCGCGCCCGGGCGACGGGCCGCCGCCAGCGCACCGCTGGCCGGAACGCGATCCGGACGCCGCCACCCGGCTGACCGCCGTCCGGGCGGCGGTGGCGGCGCTGGCCGACGAGCATCACCTGCCTGCCGAGAACCTGCTCCCCCCCGACGCGGTGCGCCGGCTCGCGTGGCAGCCGCCGCAGCCGCCAACCTCCGAGGCGGTGGCCGCCGCGCTGGCCGCGTTCGGCGCCCGGCCCTGGCAGGTCGAGCTCACATCGCTGCCGATCGCCGGGGCGCTGCTGCGCGTCGCCGAGAAGGGCGAGGCATAACGAAGGGACGGGGAGGGCCGAAGAGACGGGCCCGAGGGTCACGCGCTCCTGCGCAGCCGCCGCAGGTCGCACGGCGCCGCGGAGCCCGCCCGGAGCACTCCCGCGCACGGCAGGATCTCGCCAGTCTCGGGATAGTCGGGAAAGACGTTGAAGATGACTTCGCAGTCGCAGCAGCAGCCGCCGCGGCGCTGGAGGCGCGGCACCAGGCCGGTGGCTCGCGGCGCCCGCAGGTTCCGCCAGTGCACGGTCCACCGGTGCGTGCCGTCGCAGCCGAATTCGTTGATCATCCGCAGCAGGAAGCAGCGCAGGCACTCGCGCTGGCCCGGCTGCGTTAACCGCCGCGACAGCTCGGCCAGCTCGGCCTCGACGGCGTCAGCGACGTTGTCGGCCATATCCATGCCCCTTTCCGCCGGTATCTGGACAGTCCTTGTTTACCGCTGACATCCGACATTTCTGGCGGCCCCGGACTGTCGGTGGCAGGCAAGATAATGGGCTCATGACCGAACTCGCGTGGGCCATGCTCGGCACGCCGGTGGGGCGGCTTTCCGTCGGCTGCAGCGAGGCCGGCCTGAGCCAGATCCGGTTTGGCGGGCCGCCGATCCCAGCCCGGACCCGGCACGCCGCCGGGGCAGCGCACGGCGAAGCCGAAGATCACAGCGCAGCCGCCGAACAGCGTGACGCCGCCGTGACCCAGCTCGCCGAGTACTTCGCGGGCAAGCGGCGCGGCTTCGACCTGTTCATCGACTGGAGCATGACGTCATCGCTGCAGCAGCAGGTTCTCAGGACGCTGTTCGACACGGTCGGTTACGGCGAGACGGTCAGCTACGGGTCCCTGGCCCGCCGGGTCGGGCACGGCAGCTTCGGCGCGTCGCCGCCAGCCAGGGCCGTGGGCCAGATCATGGGATCGAACCCGATCCCGGTGGTCGTCCCCTGCCATCGCGTGGTGGCGGCGGACGGGCTCGGCGGCTACAGCGGCGGCACGGGCACGGAGGTCAAGCGCTGGCTGCTCACGCTGGAGGGCGCGCTGGCGCCGACGCTCGACTGGGACGCCGCCTGGCTCAGGGCCTGAGCGGTCAGGAGGCCGGCAGCGGCAGGGACGCCAGCGACCGTGGCCGCCCGGGCGGCGGGCGGCACTGCGCTGGGCGGTCAGGCCTCGATCAGGCTGTGCTGCTCCGCGGCGGCCAGGCGGCCGTCCGCGACGTGCAGTACCCAGAAGCCGCCCTTGTGCAACGGGTGGCCCGGGGGCGGGTCCGCGCCCAGCACCGCGCACGCAGCCGCCAGCAACCGCTCCAGGTTCTCCCGGTGGGCGCAGATGACGGCGGGCAGGCCATCGGCGATGACGCGCGCCACCAGATCCGCGGCCGCCTTCGCCTCATCATCCGGACCTAGCTTGCCGTCGGGGTGCCGGACCGCAAGCGCGGGCTCAATCTCCAGCTTCGCGCCGGTCATCGCGGCGTACGGCCGGACCGTCGCCACGCAGCGCTCGGCGGCGGAAGTGATCACGCGACCGGAGCCGTAACAGGACAGCAGCAGCGCAAGCTCGTCGGACGCGGCCGCTCCCTTGGCGTCCAGCGGCCGGTCCAGGTCGTCGCCCTTCCACGACTCCTTGGTGCCGGCCGACGCGTGCCGCAGCAGTATCAGCGGCTCGGTTTCGGCGGGCCCGGCCGCGAAATCGTCCAGGATCAGCACATCGTGGGGGTAGCTGAGCCTGCCGCGCGCGGCGGACAGCGGCAGCCAGTCCACGGCGCCGACCTCGTGGTTGGGCCGGAAGGAATCCGGGGCACCGGACACCGGCCGCCCGGCCCAGTAGTCGACCCGCTTCGGACGCCCGCCGCGGTCCTCGTACCGGGCTGTCGGCAGGGGCCGGCCCAGGGTCGCCTGGCGTCCTGTCTCCTCGGCTACCTCGCGGACGGCCGCGAGCAGCGGGTGCTCGCCGTGCGCGAGCTTTCCCTTCGGGAAGCTCCAGTCGTCGTAGCGGGGCCGGTGGACGAGCGCCACTTCCCTGCCGCCGCCCGACGACTGCCACAGCACCATGCCAGCGGCATGGATCTCGCCGGTTCCCGGCGCATCAGCCATCCGCGGCGCGACCCTGCCGGGTCCGGATCAGGTATTCCTGGATGTCGTTGAGCGGGGCGCCGGAGGCGTCCAGGTGGTGCCGGGTCCAGGTGCCGTCGGCGCCCAGCCACCACGACGCGGTCGTGTCGTCCATGGCCATGTCGATCAGGCCGCGGAGCTCCGACTGGTGCCCGGTGTCGCCGACCCGCACCAGCGTTTCCACGCGGCGGTCCAGGTTCCGGTGCATGAGGTCGGCGCTGCCGATGTAGACGTCGCCGTCGCTGGTGCCGAACGCGTAGATCCGGGAGTGCTCGAGGAACCGGCCGAGGACGCTGCGCACCCTGACGTTGTCCGACATGCCGGGCACACCGGGCCGAACGCCACAGATGCCCCGGACCCAGATGTCGACCGGCACGCCGCTCTGCGAGGCGCGGTACAGCGCGTCGATGATGACCTCGTCGATGATCGCGTTGCACTTGATCCGGATCTGGGCCGGCTCCCCGGCGCGCGCCCGTTCGGCCTGCGCGTCGATCCTTTCGACCAAGCCGGAACGGATGCCGTCGGGCGCGACGAGCAGCCGGCGGTAGGCCGACGGCCTGCTGTAACCGGTGAGGTGGTTGAACAGGTCTGTGACGTCCTCCCCCACCGTCTGGTCGGCGGTGAGCAGGCCGAAGTCCTCGTACATCCGGGCGGTCTTGGGATGGTAGTTGCCGGTGCCGATGTGGCAGAAGCGGCGCAGCCGGCCGTCCGCCTCCTCCCGCACCACGAGGATCATCTTGCAGTGCGTCTTGAGCCCGACCAGGCCGTAGACCACGTGGCAGCCGGCTTCCTCAAGCTTGTGCGCCCACGCGATGTTGGCGCGCTCGTCGAACCTGGCCTTGATCTCGACGACGACCACGACCTGCTTGCCCGCCTCGGCCGCGTCGATGAGCGCGTCCACTATCTCGGAGTCGCCGCTGGTCCGGTACAGCGTATGCTTGATCGCCAGTACCCGCGGGTCGGCCGCGGCCGAGACCACCAGGCGCAGCGTGCTCGCCGCGAACGAGTCGTACGGATGGTGCACCAGCACGTCGCGCTCGGAGATAGCGGCGAAGATGCTGGTGTCGGTCGGCAGCATGGTCTCCGACGGGACGAACGGCGGGTACTTGAGCTGCGGCAGGTCCAGGTCAGCGATCGCGGACAGGCCCGAGAGGTCTAGCGGGCCGGGCACCCGGTACACCGCCCTGGTGTCCACGCCGAGCTCGGTCACCAGCCGGTCCAGCACGTCGCTGGACATCGACTCTTCGACCTCGAGCCGGACCGCCTGCTCGAACCGGCGCCGGGTGAGCTCGCGCTCCATCGACTTCAGCAGGTCCTCGGTCACGTCCTCGTCGATCTCGAGGTCGCGAATCCTGGTCACTCGGAACACGTGGTGCTCGAGCACGTCGAGACCGGCAAACAGATCTGGCAGGTGGGCGGCGATCACGTCTTCGAGTGGCACGAACCGGTTCGGCGCCACGGTCAGGAACCTGGGCAGCAGTGGGGGCACCTTCACCCGCGCGAACATCGTGGTGCCGGTCTCCGGATCGGCGATCATCACGGCCAGGCTGAGCGAGAGGCCGGAAATGTACGGGAACGGGTGCGCCGGGTCGACGACCAGCGGGGTGAGCACCGGATAGATCCGCTCGCGGAACAGCTTCTGCAGCTGCTCCTGCTCGGACTGCTCGAGCTCTTTCCACCGCAGGATCTCGATGCCCTCCCGCTCCAGGGCGGGCAGCACCGAGTCGCTGAAGCATTCGGCCTGCCTGCGGGTCAGCTCGCCCGCGAAGTCCAGGGTGTTCTCCAGGATCTGCGCGGGTGAGTGCCCGCTGGCGCGCTCGACTGGGAGCCCGGCCGCCATCCGGCGCATCCGCCCGGCCACGCGGACCATGAAGAACTCGTCCAGGTTGCTCGCGAAGATGGACAGGAACCGCACCCGTTCGAGCAGGGCCAGCGACTCGTCCTCGGCCAGCTCGAGCACCCGCTGGTTGAACCGCAGCCAGCTCTCTTCGCGGTCCAGGTACCGGTCCCGCGGCAGTTCGCCTGCGCCCTCGGCCTGGCCGGGACGGTCCGCTGACACCAGTGCACCCTCCGTCGCAACCTCCGGGCCCTGGCCGGAACCGAGCGCGAGCCCGGGGGCCTGACCTTCCGCATCGGCCGGTCTATGGGCGTCGCCAGCCGTCTTGTCCGCGTTCTTTTTTGCCGTGCCGCGTTCGGATGTCGCCTGACCAGAGCCCATGTACCTATTGTCCCCAGTCTTACCCGAAGGCAAAGACCCCGGGGCCCACGGCGTGCAAACTCCAGATGACGTCCACACGACGCGCCGCCACCCGAGAGGTCGCCGAGCCTTGCGGGGGCTGGGCGGCGGGCGGCAAGATCGGGCTTCGGAGCGAACGGAGATCACGCATGCGCATCGGCATATCCCAGGACGAGCCCGCCGGCCCGCAGGCCCTCGTCCGGCTTCGCGATCAGCTGCAGCACGCGGCGGACGACGGGTTCGCTTCGGCCTGGGTCACGAACATCTTCGGCCTGGACGCGCTGACGTCGCTGGCGGTCGCCGGGAGCCAGGTGCCAGAGATCGAACTGGGCACGGCGGTGGTGCCGACCTACCCGCGCCATCCGGCGGTGCTCGCGCAGCAGGCGCTGACCACGGCCACGGCCCTGGATGGGCGGCTGACGCTCGGCATCGGCCTGTCCCACAAGATCGTCATCGAGGACATGTACGGGTACAGCTACGACCGTCCGGTCCGCCACATGCAGGAGTACCTGTCAATCCTGCTGCCGCTGCTCAACGGGGAGCAGGCGGCGTTCGACGGCGAGACCATGCGGGCCAGCATCGGGCTGACCACGCCGCGCCCGGGCCGGGTGCCGGTGCTGCTGGCCGCGCTGGGACCGCAGATGCTGCGCCTGGCCGGGCGGCTCACCGACGGGACCGTGCTGTGGATGACCGGGCCGGCCACGGTCCGGGACCACATCGTTCCCACGATCTCCGAGGCGGCGCAGGCCGCAGGGCGGCCGAGCCCGCGCGTGGTCTGCGTGCTGCCAATCTGCGTTACCGACGACCCCGACGGCGCGCGGGCCAAGGCGAACCGGGTCTTCGCGATCTACGGGCAGTTGCCGTCCTACCGCGCGATGCTCGACCGGGAGGGCGCCGAAGAACCCGGTGACATCGCGCTGATCGGGGACGAGCAAGCCGTGGCGGCGAAGATCGGGGTACTTGAGGACTCAGGGGTAACCGACTTCGTCGCGGCCCAGTTCTCGCGCGGCGACGATGCGGAGCGTACCCGCGCGCTGCTGAAGTCGCTGCTCAGCTGAAGCCCAGCGGCTGCTCAGCTGAAGCCCAGCAGCTTGGCTGAAGCTCAGCGCCTTGGCTGAAGCTCAGCGCCTTGGCTGAAGCTCAGCACCTGGTCGGCTAAGGCTCAGCGCGTGCCCGGCCGCCCAGCCAGGTCGGCGAGCAGCGCCGTGAGCTGCCGGTCCTCGGTCACGGCCCGGCCGCTGGCGTGCATCAGCTCGGCCAGCCGGGGATCCCACGGGCTCTCGGCGGGCTGGCCCCTGACCGACTCGGTGCTCGCGGGCAGCGCGGCGCGGTAGTCGTCCGCGCCCATCAGCCACGGTGCCGCGCCCAGCCGGCGGATCGCCGCCGCCGTGCTCCGCAGCCCCGGCCAGTCGAAGTCGCTGTGCCAGTGGATCCGGGTTCCGGTGGACAGCGCGGACCGCAGCAGCCGGTAGCAGGCCACGGAGGGGTCCCCCTCGGTGCAGACCAGCGCTGCGCTGTCGGCGCCTAGCTGGGCCGCCGCGGCGCGCAGCACGGCCGGGTTCTCGCAGACGCGCAGGTCGATCGCGAGCGGCATGACCGGCATGACGGTCAGCTGATGCAGGGTGACCCGGAACGGCTCACCCGCCTCGGCCGCCCCGGTGAGCCAGTCACCAAGGCCATCACCGACCGCGCGGACATTGAGCACGAGCACCTGGCTGGCCAGGTCGTCGGTGACCACGCCAGCCGTCGCCCACAGCGCGCGCTCCGCGCCCGTTCCGGCCGGGTCGCGCAGCGCCAGCGCCCGCAGCACCAGTGCGGACAGCCCGGTGCCGTCCAGCGCCTTCGGGTCACCGGTCACCGCCTCGGCCAGGGCCGGCAGCAGCACGGCCGACTCGTCCGGCCCGGCAGGCAGCCGCTCGAGCACCGCCGTGGCCTGGGCCAGCAGGTGACCCTGCCTCTGCCGGACCAGCCGGGTGAGCGTGCCGTCCCTGGTGATCTCCTCCAGCCAGGCGAGATGCCATGGCTCCGCGGCCAGCGGACTGCGCCGGGCCCCGTCCAGGACGTCCTGGAACTGGCGGATCTCGGCGGACCGCTCGGCCGCCCGGTCCCGGACAGGCCCGGTCAGCGACTCGACGGCGGAGCGCAGCCCGGACGAGATCCCGGCCCGCCGCAGAGCGGCGTCGACTTCGGGCAGCGGGACGCTGAGCGAGGTGCCGCGCCCGATCCCGTGGCCGAGCAGCCGTGCCGCCGCCCGGCGCTGTTCGGCCGTGGCGCCGACCAGCGTCACGGTGCCGTCGACCGGCTCGCCGCGCTCCAGGCGGATCCGGATCCGGTCGACCAGCCAGCCAAGCTCCGGCTCGCCGAGCACCCGCCGCAGCCGCTGCTGGTCGCTGGCCTCTGCCCCGCCGGCCGGGCTGCGGGAGTCCCCGGGTCCCTCTCCGGCTAGGGAGAATCGCGCATCCATCACCGGACAGCAGTATGCCGTGAGCCGCAGTCCGTCCCGGGCCGGGCGCGCCGGCTGCTCTGCCTATAACACGGCACCAACCTGGCCATCTGCTGCCCAATCCCGCCGGAGTACACCGTTCCAGATCTCAGTGTCCGTTTTCACCGGTCCAGACGCAACGCCGGCGCCAGCGATCACCTGCAGCGGCGGTCCCGGAACGGCGTGGTTCACGATCGTGGCGAGTTTTGCTGTTATGCCACAAAAGTCGCCACGATCATGGGCGGGGGCGCCCACGCCGGGGCGCGGTTAGGAGCGGGCGGTGAAGCCGCAGGCCTTGTGCAGGTCGGCTCGGCTCGGCAGCTTCACCCGGGCTCCGCGGCCGAGCGAGCTGGCGAGCTCGCGCTCGGCGGACTCGATCTCCAGCCAGTCGGCGTAGCTGACCGGCCGGATCCCGCGGGCGGCCAGCAGCTCGTCAAAGCGCGACGCGGCGTCGGCCGCGGCCTCGGGCACGGCCTCCGGATAGCGCAGCATCCCGGCCCGTGGCAGCTCGACGTCGTCCGGGCCGGGGCCGCCGGCCAGGTCGGCGAGCAGCGCCCGGACGGTCTCGGCGGCGTCGGACTTGTTGGTCCCGATCACGCCGCTCGGGCCGCGCTTGAGCCACCCGGCGACGTACTCGCCGGGCAGCGCGGCGCCGTCCGGGCCGGTGACGCGGCCGCCGGTGTTCGGCACGGTCGACGAGCGGTCATCGAACGGCACGCCGAGCAGCGGCACGCTCTGGTATCCCACGCTGCGCAGCACCAGCTGCGCGTCGAGCGTCTCGTAGCTGCCGGTCCCGACGAACTTGCCGTTCTCGTCGAGCCGGGTGCGCTCAACGGTGAGGCCGGACACCTGGCTCGGCCCGTGCAGCTCGGTCGGCCGCAGCCAGAACCTGATGAACAGCCGGCGCCGGTTGCCAGTCGGCCGCCTGTCGGCAAAGTCCTTGATCACCGTGTAGTTGCCGCGCACGTGCCGGTCCTCCGCGGCCAGCCGCGCGCTCTCCCCGGTCGGGTCGAACGCGTCCAGGTCCGTCTCACCGCCGTAGACCACCACGTCCACGCCGTTCAGCTCGCCGAGCTCGCGAAGCTCTTTGGTGGTGAACTTGGCCTGGGCCGGGCCGCGCCGCCCGATCATGTGCACTTCGCGGACCTTGCTGGACATCAGGGTTTCCAGCACCGGCTGCGAGATGTCGGTCTCGCGCAGGTCTTCGGGATCCCTGATCAGGATCCTGGCGACGTCCACTGCCACGTTGCCGACGCCGATGACCGCGACCGACTCGGCGTCCAGGGTGTACTTGCCGGGGTCGATGTCGGGATGGCCGGAATACCAGTTGACGAAGTCGGTGGCCGCGACGCTCCCCGGCAGGTCCTCGCCGGGAATGCCCATGCGCCGGTCCCGCATCGCGCCGGTCGCGTAGACCACGGCGTCGTAGCTGGCCAGCAGCTCGTCCCTGGTGACGTCGTCGCCGAGGTGCACGCCTCCGACGAAGTTGACGTTGTCGTGCTCGAGCACCCGGCGCAGGACCTCGGCGATCGACTTGATCGACTTGTGGTCGGGTGCGACACCGTACCTGACCAGCCCGTACGGGGTGGGGAGCCGGTCCAGCACGTCGACTTTCACCTGATGTGCGGGGTCAAGCGCGGCCGCCTGCTTGATCAGCGCCTCGGCGGTGTACAGGCCGGCCGGGCCGGAGCCCACCACAGCGACCCGAAGTGTTCTCATAGTCCGCGATTCTGCATTACGCGTGCTGCTCGTGCGCGAAATCCAGGGTTCTCTGAGCAACGGCCTCGGTGATCGCCCTGGCGAGGTGCTGCGGGGCCAGGCCCAGGTCCTCCAGAATCTGGGAGCGTTCGCCGTGGTCAAGAAATTCCTGCGGCAGGCCGAACGTCCGCGCCGGGGTGTCCACGTCGTGATCGCGCAGCAGCCGGCACACCGCATCGCCGAAGCCGCCCACGCGCCCGTTGTCTTCCACGGTCACCACCAGCCGGTGCGCGCGCGCCGCGTCCACCAGCGCCTCGTCCAGCGGCTTGACCCAGCGCGGGTCGATGACCGTGACGCCGATGCCCTGGTCGGCCAGGCGCTCGGCGGTCGCCGCGGCGACCCCGGCCATCGTCCCCGCGCCGATCAGCAGCACGTCCTGCGCCGCCCCGTCGGCGGGCCTGGCCAGCACGTCCATGCCGCCCAGCTTGCCGATCGCCTCGATCTCGGCGGCGGCCAAGCCCTTCCCCGGGTAGCGCAGCACGGTGGGTCCGTCGCTCACCGCCACGGCCTCGTTCAGCAACTCGGCGATCCGGGTCGCATCACGCGGCGCGGCGATCTTCAGCCCGGGCACCACCTGCAGGATCGAGCCGTCCCACATGCCGTGATGGCTGGCGCCGTCCGGGCCGGTCACCCCGGCCCGGTCGAGCGCGACCGTCACCGGCAGCCGGTGCAGCGCCACGTCCATCAGCAGCTGGTCGAAGGCACGGTTCAGGAACGTCGCGTAGAGCGCGACCACCGGGTGCAGGCCGCCCATGGCCAGCCCGGCCGCGCTGGTCATCGCGTGCTGCTCGGCGATGCCGACGTCGAAGACCCGATCCGGGAAGGCCCGCGCGAACGCACCGAGCCCGGTCGGGTGCAGCATCGCCGCGGTGATCGCGACCACGTCGGGACGCCGGGCGCCGATCGCCGTCAGCGCCTCACCGAACACCTCGGACCCGGTCGGCCGCTTCACCACCGGGCCGGCCGGCACCGCGGTCACCGGCGGCGCGGCGGGCACCTGGTGCAGGCAGTCTTCCTCGTTCTGCTCGGCGAGCGCGTAGCCGAAGCCCTTCCTGGTGATCGCGTGCACAATCACCGGCCCGCCGAAGTCGCTCGCACGGCGCAGCGCGTGCTCGAGGACCTGCTCGTCGTGGCCGTCGATGGGCCCCACGTACTTCAGGCCGAGGTCCTCGAACAGCACCTGCGGCTGGAGCACGTCCTTGATGCCCTTCTTGATCCCGTGCAGCGTCTCGTACAGCGGCGGGCCGAGCACCGGCGCGCGCGACAGCGTGGTCTTGATGTAGTCGAGGACGTGCTCGTAGCGCTGGGAGACCCGCACGGCCGAGAGGTGGTCGGCGAGCCCGCCGATCGTCGGCTGGTAGGAGCGGCCGTTGTCGTTGACGACGATCACGATCCGGCTGTCCTTGTTCACCGCGATGTTGTTCAGCGCCTCCCAGGCCATGCCGCCGGTCAGCGCGCCGTCGCCGATGACCACCACGACGGTCCGGTCCGCCTCGCCGCGCAGCCGGTAGGCCTTGGCCAGCCCGTCGGCGTAGCACAGGCCCGTTGAGGCGTGCGAGTTCTCGACAAGGTCATGCTCGGACTCGGCCCGGCTGGGGTACCCGGAGATGCCGCCGGCCTGCCGCAGCGTGCCGAACTGCGCATGCCGCCCGGTGAGCAGCTTGTGCACGTACGCCTGGTGGCCGACGTCGAATACGATCCGGTCGACCGGCGAGTCGAACACCCGGTGCAGCGCGATGGTCAGCTCGACCACGCCGAGGTTCGGGCCCAGGTGGCCGCTGGTCCTCGATACCGTCTCGATCAGGACATCCCGGATTTCGGTCGCCAAACGGGGCAGCTGGTCCGGTTGGAGCGCCTTGACGTCTCGCGGACTTGAGATGGTCTCCAGCAGCGTCACTGGCCCCGCTCCTTAGTGGTCGTCGGGCCTGAACGGTCAGCCAGGCCGGCCCCGGGCGCGGGGCGGTCGTCCGCACGTCCACAGGAGTCTAGTTCCGCCCCCTCCGGCAACGAACCCCGCCGTTGACGTCCGCGTCAGCCGCCGGGCAGCGTCACCTCCCGGCCGGCCAGCAGCCCGGCCCACAGCTGCAGGCAAAGCGCGCCGAGCAGCGCCAGCACCGGGACCGTCCAGCCGCCGGTCGCCGTGTGCAGGAACCCGACGGCGAGCGGCCCGGCCGCCGCGATCAGATAGCCGGCACTCTGGGCGAATCCGGAGAGCGACGCGGCGGTGACCGGGTCCGGGGCCCTGGCCATGGTGAAGAAGATCGCCAGGCCGAGCGACGCGCCCTGCCCGAAGCCGAGCAGCAGGGCCCAAGCCACCGCGGAGCCGGTCGGTGCGTACTGCGACCCGAGCAGGCCGGCGGCCATGGCCAGCACCGTCACGGCGATGATCACGCGCTGGTCCTTTACCCGGTGCGCGATCGCGGGCGCGACCATGGCGGTGAGCGCGTTCCCGAGGTTCATGAGCGCGAGCAGTCCGCCCGCGGCAGCGGCGGTCACGCCGCGGTCCCGGAACAGCGTGGGCAGCCAGGACAGCGTCGCGTAGTAGCTCAGGCTCTGCAGGCCCATGAACATGCCGACCTGCCAGGCGAGCGCGTGCCGGTGCACGCCGGGCCCGGCGGGGCGCGCCACGCGCTCCGGCCTGGTGTGATACCGGACCTGTGGCAGCCACAGCGCCGCCGCCGCCACGGCCGGCACCACCCACAGGCCGAGCGTGAGCGACACCGGCCAGCCGGGCCCGTTGCCCGCCGCCTTGAACACCGGCACCGCGATCAGCGAGGCCACCACGGCGCCGGCGCCGAGCATGGCGAGGTAGGCGCCAACCAGCAGGCCCGCGTGCTCCGGGTTGCGGCGCTTCACCAGGCTGGGCAGCAGCACGTTCATCAGCGCGATCGCGCCGCCGGCCAGCACGGTTCCCGGGAACAGCATCGAACCCGGCAGCGCGCCGCGCAGCAGCAGTCCTGCCGCCAGCAGCAGCAGCGCGGCCAGCAGCACCCGTTCCTCGCCGAAGCTGCGGCTCAGCGGGCCGCCCAGGCCGGAGAACAGCCCGAAACAGATCACTGGAACAGCGGCCAGCACGGTGATCGAGCCGTTGGACAGGTGCAGCGCGGCGGACAGCTCGGGGAAGACCGGTGGCAGACTGGTGATCGCGGCGCGCAGGTTGACCGCGAGCAGAATGATCCCGGCCGTGAGCAGGAAAGCCGCGGTCCGGGGTGTCGGCGGTACCCGGCCCGGCCGGCCACCATCGGCGGGAACACCGGCCGTGCCCGGAGAGTCTGAGTGGCGCACGCAAAGACGCTACCGTTGCCCGGGTGAGCGGAGAGACAGTGAGCAACGAGCA
Source organism: uncultured Actinomycetota bacterium (assembly GCA_963778075.1). Classification (GTDB taxonomy): domain Bacteria; phylum Actinomycetota; class Actinomycetes; order Streptosporangiales; family Streptosporangiaceae; genus JASHPR01. Next base: position 208,347 of record CAVZTJ010000009.1, read on the forward strand.
GCCAGACATGGCCGGCCTGCGGCAGGGCCTGGACGAGGTGGACAGCGGCATCGTCCGGCTGATCGCGCAGCGCCGCGACCTGATCGCCGCTATCGCGCAGGTCAAGGAGCACTCCGAGGACGGGATCCAGGACCCGGACCGCGAACGGCGGGTGCTGGATGGCGTGGTGGCCGTGGCCACCGACCTCGGCGTCTCGGCCAGCCTGGTGCGCACGATCTTCCGCGAGCTGATCAGCGACTCGGTGGCGCAGCAAACGCGGCACCTGAACGGGGACGGCGGCGGGCGGGTCCGGGTCGCGTTCCAGGGCACCGCGCACTCCTACAGCGACGCCGCGGCGCAGAAGTACCTGGCCGGCCGCGGCCTGACCGGCGACCTTACCGGCTACCGCACGTTCCGCCAGGCTGCCGACGCGCTGCTGGCCGGCGACGCCGATCTCGCGGTGCTGCCGATCGAGAACACCACGGCCGGGAGCATCAACGAGGTCTACGCCGTGCTGCGATCACACGAGCTGTTCATCGTGGGCGAGGAGACCTGGAAGGTCGATCACTGCCTGGCCGCCACCGCCGAGGTCCCGCTGTCGTCGCTGAGCCGGATCCTGTCGCATCCCCAGGGGCTCGAGCAGTGCTCTCAGTTCCTGCAGTCGCTCCCGAACGTGACGCCGACCACTTATTTCGACACCGCGGGCGCGATGCAGGCCGTGGCGGCGTCGGGTGACCCCACCGTCGCGGCGATCGCGTCCCCCGAGGCCGCCGCCGCGTACGGGCTCGTCGTACTGCGCCGGGGCATCAACGACAGCGACGACAACTTCACCCGGTTCGTGGCGCTGTCGGCGAAGCCGACCACCGTGGACCTGCGGGTTCCCTGCAAGACGAGCCTGATCCTGGTGACCGGGCACGAGGAGGGCGACCTGCTGCGCTGCCTGGAGGTGCTGTCCGGCAGCGGCCATTCGATGACAAAGCTGGAGTCCCGGCCGCGGCCCGGCCGCCCGTGGGAATACATGTTCTTCCTCGACTTCGAGGGCAACGCCGCCGACCCGCGGACCGCGGCGGCACTCGACGAGCTGCGGTCGGCGGCGCTGTTCGTCAAGGTGCTCGGCAGCTACCCGGCCAAGGCGCTGCGGACCGCGGCCAGGCCGGGCGGCCTGCCCGGTCAGCCGGGCGCCAGGGACGCGGCCGCCAGGCCCGAGACCGAGCCGTCCGGGGGTGACCCGGCGGAGATGCTGGAAGCCGTGGCCGCCCGGCCCGCCGCGCCCCGTTCCCGCCACTACAAGCTGGTAGACCGGGAGGCGCGGCAGGCGGACACGGTCATCCAGGTCGGCGACGTGCTGGTCGGCGGCGACGGCTTCGTGGTCATGGCCGGCCCGTGCTCGGTGGAGAGCCGCGAGCAGATCGAGGCCACCGCCAGGTTCGTCAGGGACCACGGCGCGCACGTGCTGCGCGGTGGCGTGTTCAAGCCGCGGACCTCGCCGTATTCCTTCCAGGGGCTGGGCTGGGACGGGCTCGACCTGCTGGTCGCGGCCGGGCGCGAGGCCGGCTTGCCGGTGGTCACCGAGGTGATGGCGGTCGACCAGGTGCAGCGGATGGCGAAGGAGGCCGGCATCCTCCAGGTCGGAGCGCGCAACATGCAGAACTTCGACCTGCTGCGTGAGCTCGGCAAGGTGGACCGGCCGGTGCTGCTAAAGCGCGGGCTGTCCAGCACGATCGAGGAGTGGCTGGCGGCCGCCGAGTACATCGTCGCCCAGGGCAACCAGCAGGTGATCCTCTGCGAGCGCGGTATCCGGACCTTCGAGAGCGCGACCCGCAACACCCTCGACCTGTCCGCGGTGGCCGTCGTCCGCGAGCGCTCGCACCTGCCGGTCATCGTGGACCCGAGCCACGGCACCGGCCAGCGGAGCTATGTGGCCCCCATGGCCTGGGCGGCTCGCGCGGCCGGCGCGCACGGCCTGCTGATCGAGGTCCACCCGGACCCCGATAAGGCGCTGTCAGACTCCGACCAGAGCCTGAGCTTCGACCAGTTCGCCGCCCTCATGCAGCGCCTGTCCGCCATACCCGGCCGGCCAGCCGCCGCTGCGCACCGGTAGCGGGCGGCGGCGCCTGGCTGCCCTCAGCCCGGTTGCCCAGACGACCCCTGAATAACCCCGGCAGCGGCCAGCCCCACCACCACGCCGACCACGATGATCACGATCACCAGCGCGATCAGCAGGCCAACGGCGGCGGGATGCAGCACCACCCGCGGCACAGATCCCGGGTACTCCTGCTGCAACTGCTGCGGATCCATCGGCTCCTGCCGCACGTCGACTGGGACCAGCAGCGCCGCCGCGAACGCCATCACGTCCTCTCGCGGAATGCTGGCCGTGGCCAGCCGCCGCAGGCAGGCCCCGTCGCTGCCGACAAGCAGCAACTGCGATGAGGCGGTCGCCTGCCGTGGCACCCGCTGCTGAACCAGTGCCACGCGGACGACCGAGTGCCTGGGCACTGAGCGCCGGCGGCCGTACCACGTTGGAATGATCACCTCGGTCGCGGTCAGCATGGCGGCGCCACGGCGGATCCTCAGCTCATACAGGCCCAGTAGCGCCAGCAGGATCACGGCCACGCACGCGGCGACCACCAGCAGGCCGACCCACCCCGTGGTCAGGAACGTGCGCGCGATCGCGATCAGCGCAAACGGGAGAGCACCCACGGTGCCGCGGTGCCAGCCCTTGACCCGGATCCGATGCGGGCGCAGGACCAGGGTGCCGTCCGGCTGCACGGTGAGGCACGCGGTCGACTGGTGGTCCCCGCTCCGCCACCGCTGCTGAAGCTCCGAGATCTCGTTTCCCCCGGGCTCCTCAGACTGCGGCACGGCCCCTCCTGACGCACCGACGGCCATAATTCCTCCTGTTCGCACTTCGCATTCAGACGGTATATGCCGGATATAGCTGAATTAGCACGCCAAGAATGGCTCTGGTTCCGAAGCCGTTCGGCTACGTGGCTCGCTAAATCCGGCGCCTCAGTGACGCCAATGGTGGCAGCATGGGCGCAACAGGGTCGGATCGGGTTACGTCCGGGCATACTCCGCCGCACAGGCTGCCGATGGGCATCCAAGGCAAACCGCCATCAGCTGGCTGGCCGCGGGACGGGAGGATCTGGTGGAGTTCGGCCTGCTGGGGCCGCTGCTGGTGCGGGCCGAGGAGAAGGCAATCGCCATCTCGGCTGGCAAACAGCGCGTGCTGCTGGCGGCGCTGCTGCTGGCTGTCAACCAGGTGGTCGCCGTTGACAAGCTGACCGAGGCACTGTGGCAGGGCAGCCCTCCGGAGACCGCTCGGGTGACGCTGCAGAACTACATCATGCGGCTGCGGCACACACTCGGGCCGGCCGGGTACGAGCGGATCGTGAGCCGCCCGGCCGGGTACCTGATAACGGTTCGGCGCGGCGAACTGGACATGGCGCAGTTCGCTGAGCTCCAGGCGGCGGGGATCGCCGCGGCGCGCGCCGGGGCGTGGGAGAACGCATCGGGCCAGCTCGCCGCCGCGCTGGGGCTGTGGCGCGGCCAGCCGCTGGCCGATATACAGTCCCCGCTGCTGAAGGCGGAGGTGCCGCGGCTCGCCGAGATGCGCCTCGCCGCACTGGAATACCGGATCGACGCCGACCTGCACCTGGGGCATCACCGCCAGGTGACCGCGGAGCTGGCCGCCCTGGCGGCCGACGAGCCGCTGCGGGAGCGGGTGCACGAGCTGCTGATGCTGGCGCTGTACCGGTCCGGGCAGCAGGCCGCGGCGCTGGCCGCCTACCGGCAGGCACGCAGGCGGCTCGTTGACGAACTGGGCGTCGAGCCCGGTCCCGCGCTGCACAAGCTGAACCAGCGCATCCTGCAGTCCGATCCCACTCTGCGCATCGCCGCGCCAAGGGACCCGACGTGCGGCAACGGTGCCGCCCGCAATGGCCACAGCCAAGGGCCGCGCACCGCCGGCGGTGCACGCGCAGGCGGCGGGACACGCGCAGCCGGCGGGACACGCGCAGCCGGCGGGACACGCGCAGCCGGCGGTGCACGCGCAGGCGGCGCGCGGTCGCACCCGCCAATGCTGCCGGCCACGGTGCCCGGCTTCACCGGCCGGGAAGCCGAACTGTGCACGCTGTCGGAGGCAGCGCGCGCGCCTGGCTCGGTGCTGGTGATCAGTGGGTCGGCGGGGGTGGGTAAGACCGCGCTGGCGGTGCACTGGGCGCACGAGCACGCGGGAGGGTTCCCCGGCGGGCAGCTGTATGTGAACCTGCGCGGCTTCGGGCCTGCCGACCCGCTGGGCCCCGCCGAGGCGCTGCGGATCTTCCTCGACGCCCTGGCCGTGCCCGCCGCCCAGATCCCGGCCACCCTCGACGGCCGCCAGTCGGTGTACCGCAGCCGCCTGGCCGGCACCAAAACCCTCATCGTGCTCGACAACGCCGGCGGCCCCGACCAGGTCCGCCCGCTGCTGCCCGGCGCACCAGGCTGCCTGGTCATCGTCACCAGCCGCAACCAGCTCGCCGGCCTGATCGCCGCCGACGGCGCCCAGGCCATCGTCTTGGACGTGCTGAGCGGCGGCGAAGCACACCACGTGCTGGCCCGCCGGCTCGGCCCCGACCGCGTCGCCGCCGAGCCAGCCGCCGCCGGCGAACTAGCCCGGCTGTGCGCCCGGCTGCCGCTGGCCCTGGCCGTAACCGGCGCCCGCGCCGCAGCCCGCCCCGACATCACCCTCACCACCCTGGCCGCCGAACTGCGCGACACCCGCGGCCGCCTGGACGCCCTGGCCACCGGCGAGGACACCACCGACGTGCGCGCGGTGTTCTCCTGGTCCTACCACCAGCTCAGCACCCCGGCCGCCCGCATGTTCCAGCTCCTGGGCCTGCACCCCGGCCCCGACACCACCGCCGCAGCCGCCGCCAGCCTGGCCGGCCTAGACCCCGGCCACGCCCGCCGCCTGCTGCGCGAACTCACCCACGCCCACCTGCTCACCGAGCACACTCCCGGCCGCTACACCTCCCACGACCTGCTACGCGCCTACGCCGCCGAGCAAGCCGACGCCAATCAGGACTGTGAGGCCCGGAGCGCCGCCATCGGCCGGATCCTGGACCACTACCTGCACACCGCGCACACCGCCGCGCTGCTGCTCAACCCCTCACGTGAGCCCATCTGCCTGGGCGCGGCGCTGGACGGGGTCACGACGGAGCAGCTGACGAGCCACCAGCAGGCACTGGCCTGGTTCGAAGCCGAGCACCACGTGCTGGCCGCGGCGCTGGCCCTGGCCGTCAAGTCCGGGTTCGACGCCTGCGCCTGGCGGCTCCCCTGGACCATGGCGACCTTCCTGGACGGGCGCGCGGAGTGGCAGCAGTACGCCGACTTCCAGCGCGTCGCGATAGCGGCCGCCACCCGCCTTGGCGACACCGCCGGGCAGGCTGTTGCCCATCGCCTGGCCGCCTCAGCCTGTGCCCGGCTCGGCGATTACGGCCGGGCCCGCGCCCACCTGGCCGACTGCCTGGCGCTGTACCGCCAGCTTGGTGACCGCGCGGGTGAGGCCCGCGTCCACCAGTCCCTGGGCTGGGTGGCCGAGCGCCAGGGCCGCTACACCGACGCGCTTGATCACAACGAGCAGGCCCTTGCGCTGTACCGGGCGGCCGGACATCGGGCCGGGCAGGCCGATGTGCTCAACTCAGCCGGTTTCTGCTACGCGCTGGCCGGCGACTACGAGCGGGCGCGCGAGTACTCCCGGCAGGCCCTGCCGCTGCTTCGCGAGCTCGGCAACCGCCTGCACATGGCGCACGCGTGGGACAGCGTCGGTTACGCCGAGCATCACCTCGGGCGGCTGGACGAGGCGGCCGACTGCTATCGGCAGGCACTCAGCCTCTACCGCGAGGTCGGCAACCGCTACCAGGAAGCTGTCACGATCACCCACCTTGGCGACGCGTACCACGCCGGCGGCGGGGCTCAGGAGGCCCGGGAGGCGTGGCAGCAGGCCCTGGATATCCTCGACGACCTGCATCACCCCGACGCGGAGGAGGTCCGCGCCAAGCTCAGTCCGTAGCCGCCATTCCTGCGCCAATTACCGCAGACGGCCATTTAGCCCTGTTGTGAATGGCTCGCTCCAGTATTATCCGAAATCCGGGCGGTACCCGATCTCGCCGGCCGCACGGGTCCTAGCGCAGGGGCGTGCCATGGTGGCTTCGATGGAATTTGGCCTGCTGGGGCCCCTGCTGGTGCGCGTCGACGAGTCGCGGGTCACGGTGTCGGCGGGCAAGCAGCGGGTGCTGATGGCGGCGCTGCTGCTGCGGGCGAACGAGGTCGTTGGGTCCACCGACCTGGCGGCGGCGGTGTGGCAGGGCGGGCCGCCGGGCAGCTCGCGGGTGACGCTGCAGAACTACGTCAAGCGGCTGCGGCACGCCCTGGAGCCGGCCGGCCGGGACCGGATCGTGACCCGCCCGGCCGGGTACCTGATCGAGGTGGGGCCCGGAGAGCTGGACGTGACCCGGTTCACCGAGCGGCACGCCGCCGGCCTGGCGGCCGCGCGCGCCGGGGCGTGGGCGGACGCCGCTGACCGGCTGGCGGCGGCGCTGGAAGTGTGGCGGGGGCAGCCGCTGGCGGATGTGCCGTCTCCGGCCCTGGCCCGCACCGAGGGGCAGCGGCTGACGGAGCTGCGCCTTGGCGCGCTCGAAGCCAGGATCGACGCCCAGCTGCACCTGGGCATGCACCGCGAGCTCATCCCTGAGCTGGAGGAACTGGCGGCTGCCGAGCCGCTGCGGGAGCGGGTGCACGAGCTGCTGATGCTGGCGCTGTACAGGTCCGGGCAGCAGGCCGAGGCGCTGGCCGCATACCGGAACACCCGCCGCCAGCTGGTCGGCGAGCTCGGCATCGAGCCAGGGCCCGCGCTGCGCGAGCTGAACCTGCGCATTCAGCGGGCCGACCCCTCGCTGCTGCTCCCCGGAACGAGGGAACGCGGCGGCGCAGGAGCCGCTCGTCCCTCTGACGCTGCCCCGCGCCGGAGGATGCTGCCCGCCGAGGTCCCCGGGTTCATCGGGCGGGCGGCCGAGCTTGCCGCGGTGTCGGCGCTGCTGCCAGAACCTCCAGACGGCGATCGCGCGGCGCCGATCACGGTGATCAGTGGGTCGGCGGGGGTGGGTAAGACCGCGCTGGCGGTGCACTGGGCGCACGAGCACGCGGGAGGGTTCCCCGGCGGGCAGCTGTATGTGAACCTGCGCGGCTTCGGGCCTGCCGACCCGCTGGGCCCCGCCGAGGCGCTGCGGATCTTCCTCGACGCCCTGGCCGTGCCCGCCGCCCAGATCCCGGCCACCCTCGACGGCCGCCAGTCGGTGTACCGCAGCCGCCTGGCCGGCACCAAAACCCTCATCGTGCTCGACAACGCCGGCGGCCCCGACCAGGTCCGCCCGCTGCTGCCCGGCGCACCAGGCTGCCTGGTCATCGTCACCAGCCGCAACCAGCTCGCCGGCCTGATCGCCGCCGACGGCGCCCAGGCCATCGTCTTGGACGTGCTGAGCGGCGGCGAAGCACACCACGTGCTGGCCCGCCGGCTCGGCCCCGACCGCGTCGCCGCCGAGCCAGCCGCCGCCGGCGAACTGGCCCGGCTGTGCGCCCGGCTGCCGCTGGCCCTGGCCGTAACCGGCGCCCGCGCCGCAGCCCGCCCCGACATCACCCTCACCACCCTGGCCGCCGAACTGCGCGACACCCGCGGCCGCCTGGACGCCCTGGCCACCGGCGAGGACACCACCGACGTGCGCGCGGTGTTCTCCTGGTCCTACCACCAGCTCAGCACCCCGGCCGCCCGCATGTTCCAGCTCCTGGGCCTGCACCCCGGCCCCGACACCACCGCCGCAGCCGCCGCCAGCCTGGCCGGCCTAGACCCCGGCCACGCCCGCCGCCTGCTGCGCGAACTCACCCACGCCCACCTGCTCACCGAGCACACTCCCGGCCGCTACACCTCCCACGACCTGCTACGCGCCTACGCCGCCGAGCAAGCCGCCACGAGCCAGGAACAGGCCCGGCACGAGGCCACCGCCCGGATGCTCGACCACTACCTGCACACCGCGCACACCGCCGCCCGGCTGATGCAGCCGCACCGCGGCGCGCCGACGCCCGATCCGGCGCGCCCGGGGGTCACGCCCGAGCCGCTGGCGAGCTATCAGGAGGCGCTGGCCTGGTTCGAAGCCGAGCACCGCGTCCTGGCCGCGGCGCTGGCCCTGGCCGCCGAGGCCGGCTTCGACGTGCACGCCTGGCAGCTGCCCTGGGCCCTGGCCAGCTTCCTGGACTGGCGGGGTCACTGGCACGAATGGGCCGCGGTGGAGCGCGCCGCCGTGGCCGCCGCCATCCGTCTCGGTGACAAGACCGCACAGGCCATGGCCCGCCGCAGTGCCGCGGCCGCCTGCCTGAAAATCGGCGCGCACGTGGAGGCCGGCATCCACCAGGCCGAATGCCTGGCGCTGTACCGGCAGCTCGGCGACCGCGCCGGCGAGGCCCGGATCCGCCAGGATCTTTCCGGGGCGGCCGAGATGCGGGGCCGGTACGCCGACGCCCTGGGCCATTCCGAGCAGGCGCTCGCCCTGTTCCGGGCCACCGCCAATCGCGCCGGGGAGGCCAACGCCCTCAACTCGATCGGCTGGTGCCACGCTCAGCTCGGCAACCCCCTGCAGGCGCGCGCGGTCTGCCAGCAGGCCCTCAGCCTCTATCGCGAGCTGGGCAACCGGTACTGCGAGGCACACGTCTGGGACAGCCTCGGCTACGCCGAACTGCTGCTCGGCCACCTGGCCGGCGCCGCCGGCCGCTACCAGCGCGCCCTCACCCTCATCCGCGAAGTCGGGGACCGGTTCGGCGAGGCCGACATCCTGACGCACCTCGGCGACGCCCGCGAGGCCGCCGGTGACCAGCCGGGGGCGCGAGACGCGTGGCGGCAGGCGCTCGCGATCCTCGCCGACCTGCACCACCCGGCCGCCGAGAGCGTCCGCGCCAAGCTCGCCGGCACCGGCGGTCACGCCGAGCCGGGAACCGGGCACAGCGCCGTCGCGGTCAGGCCCGCGGCAGGTGCACGACGCTGACGAAGAAGCTGCCGATCTGCCGGACCGCGTCCATGAACTGCTCGAAGTCCACCGGCTTTGTGACGTAGGCGTTGGCGTGCAGCGAATAGCTGCGCAGCACGTCCTCTTCGGCCCGCGACGTAGTCAAGATCACCACAGGTATCACCCGCAGGTCGGGGTCGGCCTTCAGCTCGGCCAGCACCTCCATGCCGCTCACCCGGGGGAGGTTCAGGTCCAGCATGATCAGGCCGGGACGGGGCGCATCGGCGAACTCGCCGTCCCGGCGCACGAACCGCAGCGCCTGCTCCCCGTCGGTCACCACGTGCAGCGGGTTGCGGATCTTGTAATGCTCGAACGCCTCGCGGACGATCAGCGCATCCCCCGAGTCGTCCTCGACCAGCAGGATGTCCACGGTCTCGGCCTGCGCGTCATCGGTCATCCGCATCATCCTCGCTCTCCGGCGGAATCGGCAGCGTGAAGCAGAACCGGGCGCCAGGTGAATGCCCGGTGTTCAGCCACATCCGGCCGCCGTGGTACTCGATGATCTTCCGGCACAGCGCCAGGCCGATGCCGGTGCCCGGGTACGCCTGCCGGTCGTGCAGCCGCTGGAAGATCACGAATATCCGGTCAGCGTACTCGGGCGGCACACCGATGCCGTTGTCCGTCACCGAAAACTCCCAGAACTCCCCGTCCTGCTGCGCGGCAACACTGATCCGCGGGTCCTCCTCGCCGCGGAACTTCAGCGCGTTGCCGAGCAGGTTCTGGAAGACGGTGGTAAGCAGCGCCGCCTCGGCGCGGACCACGGGCAGTGGCCCGGACTCGATGCGCGCCTGCTCCTGCTGGATCGGCACCGACAGATTGGCGCGCGCCTGGTCGAGGGCCTCGCTGCTGGGCACGAGTACCTGGTCGCGCACGATCCGGCCGACCCGGCTGAAGGCCAGCAGGTCGTTGATCAGCTGCTGCATCCGCTTGGCGCCGTCCACCGCGTACTCGATATACAGGTCTGCCTTCTCATCGAGCTGGCCGGCGTAGCGCCGCTGCAGCAGCTGGCAGAAGCTCGCCACCTTGCGCAGCGGCTCCTGCAGGTCGTGCGAGGCCACGTACGCGAACTGCTCCAGCTCCGCGTTGGAGCGCTGCAGCTCCTCGGCCAGCGCCCGCAGGTCGATCTCGGCCGCCCGGGACGCGGCCAGTTCCGAGACGATGCGCTCACGCATCCGGTTCACGTCCGCGCCGAGCTCGGTGGTCTCGCGGGCGCCGCCGGCCCGCGCCGGATGGTCGAAGTCTCCCCCGGCGACCAACCTGGCGTCGACCGCGAGCCGGGCGATCGGGCGCTCCACCGCTCGGCGGATGGCCAGCGCGAACAGCCCGATGATGACCAGCAGCGCCAGCCCGATGCCGATGATCACGTTCCGCAGGGTGGCGATGGCGCCGTCCAGCTTTGCCACGGCTCGCTGCCGGTACCGGCTGATGTCGCCCTGCAGCACGGAAACCGAGGCGCGCAGCGCGTCGAAGTCCGCCTTGCCCTGGTCGACCCCGCGGCTGATGACCGGCTTGCCGCTGGCCCGGACCTGGGCGATGGTCGGCGTGGCATACCGGACCTGCCAGTCGCTGATCCGGCGGTTCACGGCGGCGAGGTCGCGGCTGCCGCCGGGCACGTCACCGAGCAGGCTGCGCAGCGCGACCTGGGCGCTGCGCTGCTGGGTCAGCCCGCTGGTATAGGGCTGCAGGAAGTTCGGGGCGGCGCTGAGCTCATAACCGCGCACCCCGGTCTCCTGGTTGATCATGCTGGCGTAGAGCTGGAGGGTCTGGGTCTCGGCTGGATCCGCCACGCTGATCACCTGGTGCCTGGCCGCCGAGAGCGTGTGGAAGGCGGCCCCGGCGACGGCCGCCGCGACGAGGGCGACCAGCGCGCTGGCGGTAACGCCGGCCCAGATCATGCGGCCCAGCGGCCACGGCGCGCGGCCGCCGCTGGGTTCCTCGGCCTGCCGCGCGGCCGGGCTCGTCATCGGCTGGGCCCCCCGTGGTGCCGCACGGCGAGCAGGGCCAGGTCGTCGTCCAGGTCACCGCCGTTGAGGTCGCGCACCCGGCCGACGACATAGTCGAGCAGCCGCTCGACCGACCGGTCCTGCGGCGGGCCCGGGTCGCGGCTCGCAAATTCCTCGATGCTGCGGACAAGGCCCTCGCTGCCGAGCCGGGCGTGCCCGTCGCCGACCCGTCCTTCGATGAGCCCATCGGTGTAGAGCAGGATCGTCCAGTGCTCGCCGAGCTCCACCTCGACGGCTGGCCAGTGGTAGGCGTGCAACACGCCGAGCGGCAGGCGGGGCACCGTCGCCAGCTCGCGCACCCCGGACGGGCCGATCAGCAGTGGGCGGGGGTGCCCGGCGAGGTGCAGCAGCCCGCGCCGCCGGTCTGGCGCCACCGACAGCATGCACAGTGTGGCGAACATCCGGTCGTCGTGGCGCTCGTACTCCAGCACCTGCTGCACCGCCGACAGGACGCCGGCCGCCGGCTGCCCGGCCAGCACCATGGTGCGCCACGCCACCCGCAGGCAGACCCCGAGCGCAGCTTCGTCGGGGCCGCGCCCGCAGACGTCGCCGACGAGGGCGTGCAGCCAGCCGTCCGGCGTCTCGACGAAATCGTAGAAGTCGCCGCCCAGCTGCCGCTGTCCGCCGCCGGGCCGGTACCGGGTCGCCACCGTGAGCGCTGGGTCGAACACCACCGGCGAGGGCAGCAGGCCCCGCGCCAGCCGGGCGTTCTCCCGAGCCTGGACCCGGGCCACAGACAGCTCGAGCTGCGCTTTCTCGGCCTGCTTGCGCTCGACCGCGTACCGGATGACCCGGTACAGCAAGGTCCCGTCGACGTGCCCCTTGACCAGGTAGTCCTGCGCGCCCGAACGAACCGCGGCCGCACCGAGCAGCTCGTTGGCCAGCCCGGTCAGCACGACCACGGCCATGTCCGGAACCTGCTCCTGCAGCCACCGGATGCCGTCAAGGTCGGTTGCGTCCGGGAGCCCAAGGTCGAGCAGCACGCAGGAGGCGCGGGGCAGCAGCGGTTTCGCCGCAGCCAGCGAACTGGCCCGCTGCACCCGCGCCGCAGGCGCGTCAGCCGTGGCGGGCACGTCCTGCAGCAGCTCCTGCACGATCAGCGCATCCCCGTCGTCGTCCTCGATCAGGAGAACGTCGATCCGGGAGGGCGTCCGCGGGGGAGCAACGGCGGCACCTGGCAGGTCCTGGGACACCATTCCTGCCTCGTTCGGGATCTTGCAGCGGCTCAGTCTTTGGCTAGCAATGACCGCAGAACATACTGCATGATCCCGCCGTGCCGGTAGTACTCGGCCTCGCCCGGGGTGTCGATCCGCACCACGGCGCGGAACTCCTTCCCGTCGGCGCGCACGGTCACCTCCCGCGGGACCGGCCCCGAATTGATCTCCTCGATCCCGGTCACGTCGAACACCTCGTGCCCGGTCAGCCCGACGGTCTCGGCCGTTTCCCCCTGCGGGTACTGCAGCGGCAGCACGCCCATCCCGATCAGGTTGGACCGGTGGATCCGCTCGAACGACTCGGCCAGCACGGCCCGCACGCCCAGCAGCGCGGTCCCCTTCGCCGCCCAGTCGCGTGACGACCCGGAGCCGTACTCCTTGCCGGCCAGTACCAGCAGCGGTGTCCCCTCGGCCAGGTAGGCACGGGACGCCTCGTAGATGGAGGTCTGCTCGTCTTCGGGCAGCTTGACCGTGACCCCGCCCTCCGTGCCCGGGGCGAGCTGGTTGCGCAGCCGGATGTTGCCGAACGTGCCGCGGATCATCACCTCGTGGTTGCCGCGCCGCGAGCCGTAGCTGTTGAAGTCGCGGCGCTGCACGCCGTGCGAGGTCAGGTACTCCCCCGCCGGGCTCTCGGTCTTGAACGCCCCGGCCGGCGAGATGTGGTCGGTGGTGACCGAGTCGCCGAGCTTGGCGAGCACCCGCGCGCCGTGGATGTCGGTGACCGGCTCGGGCTCGGGCGGCATGCCGTCGAAGTACGGCGGGCGCCGTACGTAGGTCGACTCGGGTTCCCACGCGAACGTGTCGCCCGGCGGCACCTCAAGGGCCCGCCAGCGGTCGTCGCCAGCGAACACGTCGGCGTAGTCGCGGGTGAACATCTCCGGCGCGACCGAGCTCGCCACGATGTCGGCGATCTCCTTCTGGGACGGCCACAGGTCGGACAGGTACACCGGCTGCCCGGACTTCCCGGTCCCGAGCGGCTCCGACGTCAGGTCGATGTCCATGGTGCCGGCCAGCGCGTACGCCACCACCAGCGGGGGCGACGCCAGGTAATTCATCTTCACGTCCGGGTTGATCCGGCCCTCGAAGTTCCGGTTGCCCGACAGCACCGAGACCACGGCCAGGTCGCTGTCGTTCACCGCCTCGCTGATCGCCTCGGGCAGCGGCCCGGAGTTGCCGATGCACGTGGTGCAGCCGTAGCCGACCAGGCCAAAGCCGAGCTTCTCCAGGTACGGCAGCAGCCCGGCGCGCTCGTAGTAGTCCATGACCACCTTGGAGCCAGGCGCGAGCGTGGTCTTCACCCACGGCCTGCGGTCCAGCCCGGCCTCCACGGCCTTCTTGGCGACGAGCGCGGCGCCGACCATGACCGACGGGTTGGATGTGTTCGTGCACGACGTGATCGCGGCGATGACCACTGACCCGTGGTCGACCGACGTCGTGGTGCCGTCCTCGAGCGTCACCTCGACCGGGGCGGACGCCCGTCCGCGGGCCGCGGCCGGGCGCTCCGGCTGCGGCTCGACCACGCCGTTCTTTTCCGGGGTGAACGGGTCGGACGCCGGGAACGTGTCGGCGATTTCCTCATCGAGCGAGTCCAGCTCGACGTAAGAGCCAAGAGCTTCCCTGAACGAGTCCTTGGCGTCGGTCAGCGCCACCCGGTCCTGTGGTCGTTTGGGGCCGGCCAGCGACGGGACCACCGTGGCCAGGTCGAGCTCGAGCTCCTCCGAGTACCGCGCCGGGCTGCCCGGGTCGTGCCACAGGCCCTGCTCCTTGGCGTACGCCTCGACGAGCGCGACCTGCTCGTCGCTGCGCCCGGTCAGCCGCAGGTAGCCGAGGGTCTCGGCGTCGATGGGGAAGATGGCGCACGTCGAGCCGAACTCCGGGCTCATGTTGCCGATCGTGGCCCGGTTCGCCACCGGCACGGCGGCAACCCCGTCCCCATAAAACTCCACGAACTTGCCGACGACGCCGTGGGCCCGCAGCATCTCGGTGATCGTGAGCACCAGGTCGGTGGCTGTCGCCCCGTCCGGGAGCTCCCCGGCGAGCCGGAACCCGACCACGCGCGGGATCAGCATCGACATCGGCTGGCCGAGCATGGCCGCCTCGGCCTCGATGCCGCCGACCCCCCAGCCGAGGATGCCGAGCCCGTTCTCCATGGTGGTGTGCGAGTCGGTGCCGACGCAGGTGTCCGGGTAGGCCGCGGTGGTGCCGTCCTCGCCTGGCTGCGCCATGACCACCCGGGCCAGGTGCTCGATGTTGACCTGGTGACAGATGCCGGTGCCCGGCGGCACGACCTTGAGCTGGCTGAACGCCTGCTGGCCCCAGCGCAGGAAGCCGAACCGCTCGGAGTTGCGCTGGTACTCGAACTCCACGTTGCGCTCGAACGCGTCCGGCCGGGCGAACACGTCGGCGACCACCGAGTGGTCGATCACCAGCTCGGCCGGGACCAGCGGGTTGATCCGGCCCGGCTCGCCGCCAAGGTCGCGCATGGCCTCGCGCATGGCCGCCAGGTCCACGACGGCGGGCACCCCGGTGAGGTCCTGCATCAGCACCCGCGCCGGGCTGAACTGGATCTCGGTGGACGGCTCGGCCGCGGCGTCCCACGACCCGACGGCCGCGACCTGCTCGGGCGTGACGTTCATGCCGTCTTCGGTCCGCAGCAGGTTCTCCAGCAGGACTTTAAGTGAGAACGGGAGATCGCCGCTGCCGTCGACAGCGTCCAGCCGGTGGATCTCATAGCCGGTGTCACCGATGCGCAGCGTGCCGCGGCTGCCGAAACTGTTGCCTGTCATCGCATGGCCTCCATCGTGTGGCCTCCTGGCCGTCTGCTCTTCCCGGCGCCCCGCCGCTTATCCACTATCCCGCCCGCCCATATCCCGCCGCCCGCCCGTATCCCCTCCGCCCGCGCTTATCCCGCCCGGAGGCGCTCATTCGCCGCTAATGGCATCTTGCCGCAGCCGCGGGGGGCCGGCTGCCCCGGCCCGGCCACGGCACGCGAGCTGCGCGCAGTATCTCGATGTCAAGCTATCTGCCCTCAAGCTACCCCGAAACTATCTCGACGTCAAGCTATCTAAGGTGCACCCACACGCTGTCAGAGGTCTAGGCTGGCCGACGTAGCTGACGCACCGCCGCGAGAAAGGCGGGCCATGACAACTCTCGGGAACCGGCCAGCCACCGCGCTGCTCGTCGTAGATGTCCAGAACGCCGCCGTGGACGGGAGTTACCAGCGCGATGCGGTCGTGGCGAACATCGGCAGCCTTGTCGAAAAGGCGCGTCGCGAACATGTGCCGGTTATCTGGGTCCAGCATTCCGACGAAGAGCTCGAGAGAGGAAGCGGCGGCTGGCAGATCGTCCCCGAGCTGAATCCAGATGGCTCGGAGCCGCTGGTCGAGAAGCGCTACGGCGACTCTTTTGGGGCGCGCCCCCGCCGGACCAGGTTATCGCGCACACGAACTTGTACTGGACCTACCAGACGACGCCCGGGCGGACGGCCGGGACGGTCGAAACCAAGGACGTCGATTTCGCTGATGCGCGTCCTGACGCCTAGAGCCCGCCCGGCCCTCTAGGCGCCCGGGACGCCACCCTCAGCCCGCCGGACCGAAACGGGCATCACGACCATGCAGGGGGCCGTGGGCCCCAGCACGGCATGGCAACGTATTCGCCCGGATTCGCCCAGCCGGTGATATGGGGTCCGCACAGGCCGGATAAATGATGGGTCAATTGTCGCTAAGCGGAATCCGCGCCTAGTTTGCTCTGCCAAGCCGCCGGGTACGCGGAAGGGACTATATGGGGGATATTTCTTTTAGCACATCGGGGGACTCATGCGCCTTGCCAGGTGCGCCGCTGCAATCGCTGGTCTGATCATGGTCGTGCTTCTGAGCGGTGCTCCTGCGGCGCTCGCCGGCGGCGGCGGTCCGTCGCCGGCCAGCGTTTTCCCAAACCCATCCACACCGGGCACCTCGACGACGTTCACGATCGACTGCTCGACGGGCGCGGATAACCCGTGCACCTCGGCGACGCTGGACGGCTCCTCGCTCGGCCTGCCCGCGCAGATCCCGATGCAGCCCGGCAGCCAGACGGACATGTTCGTCGCCACCGTAGTCCTGCCGAGCTCGCTCGCCCCTGGCATGTACAGCCCGGAAATCACGTGCTCCAACGGGGTTTCGGCGACGGCGACCCTCACCGTGAACGCAGTCCCCGGCAAGGCACCGCAAACCGGCGACGGCACGACGTCCACCGCAACCGACACCGCGCTCGCCAACGTTGGCTATGGCCTGCTCGGCGCCGGGGCGCTCGCCGGATGCGTGCTGCTCCGCAGGCGCTGGTCCGGCCGCACGTCGAGCTGACCACCAGGAACAGGGGCGCCACCATGCCGAAGCTGGTCAACGGGGTCATCATGGCCCTGGTGGCGGCCGGCCTCGTGCTGGCGTTCGTCGGCAGCCACACACTGCGCTGGTCGCCGCCTGCGGCGCCGCCCAAGTGGGAGGCATCGTCCCAGAGCCGTACCCCCACGCCGCCAGCCCGCAAGGCACCGGCCCGCGGCCATGCCTCCGTCCAGACCGTGCGGGTGGCGGGCAACCGTTACCAGGAGACGCCGATGGCACGGTCCGTTCCCGTCTCCGTCTGGATTCCGCACATCAAGGTCCGGGCCGAGATCATCTCACTCGGCCTCACGTCCGCCGGCGTGGTCGGCGTGCCGTCGCTGAACACGCCGTTCCTCACCAGCTGGTACAACAAGGGCCCGACCCCCGGTGCCCCGGGTGCCGCGGTCATCTTCGGGCACGTCGACTCGGCAGCAGTCGGGCCGGCGGTTTTCTACCGCCTCGGCAACCTCCGCCCGGGCGATCTCGTCTACGTCACGCTCAAGGACGGGCGCACGGCGCTGTTCCGGGTGTATTCGGCCTCGCTGTACACCAAGGCGGAATTCCCCGATAACACGATCTATTCCTATACGAGCTGGCCGTCGCTGCGCCTTGTCACGTGCGGCGGCCAATTCGACGCATCGACCGGGCATTACCTGTCGAACACCGTGGTCTTCGCGCAGTACGTGGGGCAGCGGGCCGCCTCGGCCCAGTCGTGAGCCCGCGGGCACGATGCACGCCGCACAGAGCCCTTAGCTGGTAGCGTCAACGTCGCTTCGGCCAGCCCTGGACGCCGGCAGGCCCGCACCGCGAGGAGACGTTAATGGCTGGGACGCGTGCGGCGGAATGGCTCGAGGTCGCGCCGGGCCACCCGCTCGGACTGCAGGCGCTCCCCTACTGCTCGTTCACCACCAGCGACCGGCCGACCGAGCCGCGCGTCGGGGTGGCGATCGGCGACCGGGTGCTCGATCTGTCTGCCGCCACCTACCGCCTGTGGGCCGGCCGCGCGGATCTGATGCGCTCGGGCCGGCTCGACGAGCTGCTCGCCGCCGGTGATCGCGCCTGGGAGCAGATCCGCGGGGCGATCACCCGCTGGCTCAGCCACGACGAATACCGCGAGGCTCTGCAGGACCTGGTGATGCCCGCCGCCGACGTCACGCTGCATCTGCCGTTCGCCGTCGCCGACTACGTCGACTTTTTCGCGTCCGAGGACCACGCCAGCAACGCCGGCCGGATATTCCGGCCGGGCGCCGAGCCGCTGTCCGCGAACTGGAAGCACCAGCCAATCGGCTATCACGGCCGGGCCGGGACGGTGATCATGTCCGGCACCCCAGTGCGGCGCCCGTACGGCCCGCGCCAGCCGGCCGGCACCAACGGGCCGGCCTTCGGCCCGTCGGAAAGGCTCGACTTCGAGGCCGAGCTCGGCTTCGTCGTCGGCGCCGAGTCCGTGCTCGGCGAGCCGGTGACCGTCGACCGCTTCACCGAGCACGTGTTCGGTGTATGCCTGGTCAACGACTGGTCGGCCAGGGACATCCAGGCGTGGGAGTCCGTGCCCCTCGGCCCGTTCCTCGGCAAGTCGTTCGGCACCACGATCTCGCCGTGGGTGCTTCCGCTCGCTGCCCTGGAGCACGCCAGAGTCCGGCCACCGTCGCTCGACACCGAGTTGCTGCCCTATCTCGCCGAATCCGCCAACTGGGGCCTCGACATCGACTTCGAGGTTCGCCTGAACGGCCACCTGATTTCCCGGCCGCCCTATGCCGCCATGCACTGGAGCCCGGCGCAGATGCTGGCCCACCTGACCGTGAACGGGGCCTCGCTGCGCACCGGTGACCTGTACGCCTCGGGAACCGTCAGCGGACCGCGGCCCGATCAGCGCGGCTGCCTGCTGGAACTGACCTGGGGCGGGTCGGAGCCGCTGACCCTGCCCGGCGGCAGCACGCGCACCTGGCTCGAGGACGGCGACGAGCTGTCGATCACTGCCACGGCGGCCGGCCCGGACGGCGCCAGGGTCGGCCTCGGCGAGGCACGCGGCCAGATCATGCCGGCCCAGGACCCGACGGCCATCTGACAGGCCGCCAAGGCACATGACAGCCACCATCGACCACCTGCATCAGCTCGGTCTGCGCTCACCGGAACCGGGCCGCCTGCGCGCACTGTTCCGCGTGCTCGGCCTAGACCTGAGCGTGGAGAACGCCAGCCGACCAGCGATCAGCGCGGTTTTGTGCGGCCCGCAGGGTCAGCGCCTGGTGCTCGGAAGCTGACGCCCGACGGTTCAGGCGCCTGGCCGGTTCCTGCCGGATGGCCGCGGCCGACCGGACCGGCGTGGCCGGCGGCGTCAGCGCGGTCAGCAGGCCGGTGAGCGCCAGCACCACGGCGATCGTGCCGCACTCCACCTTCGTCGCCAGCGCCGGGCCGGTGCCGGGCGCCGGGTGACGGCGCAACCAGACCCGGCCGGCCACGGCCAGCCCGGCCGCGCACGCGACCAGCACCGCCTTGGCGATCAGCACCAGCCCGTACGTGGTCGTCAGCGACCGCAATGGGACCAGCACGAGTGCGGAGATGACCCCGGTCACCACGATCACCGTGAACAGCCACGCGGCGGCGGTCGCGTAGAGCCGCATCAGCCCTCGCATGTCGGCCGGGTGATACCGCCAGGCCATGGCCGCCCGCAGCGTGTACAAGAGCATGCCCGCCCAGATCGCCGCTGGCAGCAGGTGGCAGTAGGTGATCAGGGCGCCGGCCACCGGGATGATGCTCTCCGGGTGGGCGCGTACGCCCTCGGCCGCCACCACCCCGAGTAGCGGCAGCGCGGCCAGGCCCGGCCGCCGCAGCCGCAGCAGCCCGGCGGCGATCACGAACAAGGCGAGCTCCGTGCCGGCGATCGCGCCTGCCGTTGTAGAAAACAGCCGCGGCACATGCGCGAAGCCGGTCACCAGGCCCGCGCCACCGACCGCGATCAGGGCCAGCCACGCGCTCGCGGCCGCGCCGAGCAGCGAGGCGCGCAGCGCCCACGGTGTGGGCAGCGGGACCGGGAACGTTCCCTTGTACTGCCGCGCAAGGCCCCGGCCGGCCAGGCCGCCGAGGGCGACCGAGAGCCCGGCGAACAGCAGCCAGCGCGCCACGGCGGTCTCCCAGACGATGGGCATCGACAGCCGCGCGGACACCCCGTCGGACAGCAGAGTGGTCACCGGCATGACAGTAGCGGTATACGCCATACCGTCGGCGGGCAGCCTCATAAGTCACTGATGGCACCTAACCGGCCAAAAGTAATCAGCGCCTCCGCGTCGCCCGCCGCCGCCGGGGCGAGCAGGCCGCGCCGAACGTTTCGCGCGCCGATGGCCCAGAACGCGACGCCGAGCAGGACCATGGTCCCGAACGCGCCGAGCGTCACCCACTCGAAGAACGCCCGAGACACGCCCCAGCTCGCCTCGACGGAGTAGGACTGGCCGAACAGCGCGTTGATGGCACCGGGCCAGAGCTCAGCTTGCCGTACTCGGCCAGCCTGTCGGTGAACGTCTCGACCACCGGCCCGCCATTGGCGCCGTGCGGGTCGATCGACGCCGACATGCCCATCAGCCGGTTCGGGTCGGTCGGCCCGAGCACCGAGCAGAAGTACCCGTCGCAGATTGTGAACGCGTCGGCCAGCGCGTAGTAGAACGCCAGAGCCGCTGACGTGTAGTAGCCCATGGTGACCGGGCCGTTGGCGTCGCCGTCGGCGGCGAGGTGCGCGGTCATGAACGCGTTCATCGCGCCGTTGTTCCAGCTCTTGTGCTGCGTGCCCCAGTCGTGCGCGATGTCGTTGGTGGTCTCGCCGTTCTCCGTCGGCGGACTCGCCGGCGCCGACCTCGAGCCAGATGCGGTAGTCCCAGGACTGGTTGTACTCAGGCCGGAACGCGAAGACGGAGTCGACGATGAGCACGGTGCCGGCCGGGGTGGCGACCGTCTTGTCCCGGTGGTCCTCGCCGGTCAGCGGATCGTGCGCGCAGAGCACCAGCACACCAGAGCCGCCGGGACCTGCCGGGGCCAGCAGCAGGCTCGCGGCGGAGGTGAAGTCGTAGGCGTTGCGGTAGTACCCCTCGCCGCTCAGCCGGTCGTAGCCCTGCTCGCGCGCCTCGCGCCACGGGTTCTTGAAATCGTCCAGCGATGCGCGCGCCGTCGGCCGCCCGAGCTTGCGCAGCGCTGCGGCGAGCTCATGCCCGAAGCTGGTCTTGCCGGCGCAGGTCAGGCCGTCGATCGCGACCCGCAGCCGCTCTGGAGCGATGGCCGCGACCCGGGCGGCCACGTCGGCGACCAGCGCGGACCGCGCCGGAGACGCGGGTGGCGGCACAGGCTGCCGCCACGTCGACACCGACTCGAACGCCTGCACGGGCATCATCGTAGGAGCTGAATTGCTCAGCGGAGCGCCCCGGCGTCCCGCTGCCGGTGCTCGCCGTAGGCTCGGGGTATGCCGGGATCATCGGGATCCGCGACCCGCAGGTAGCTGCACAGCACGGCGCACCCGCGCCGGGCAAGCGCCAGCGCGGTGGCCGCGCCGATGCCGTGATTTGCGCCGGTCACGATCGCGGTGTGGGTCCCCGCCGACCCCTGAATCACGGCGCACCTCCCGTCAGACCCGGCAGGCTCTACGCCGCGCCGGCCGATGAGTACCCGGCACGAGACCGGTCAGTACCCAGACGAAGAGAGCCGAGGAGGAAAAATGACCGACAAGGCGTTCACCACCTGCCTGTGGTTCGACACCGAAGGCGAGGCCGCAGCGAACTACTACGCCAGCATCTTCAAGGACAGCAGGATCGGACGGGTATCCCGCTACACCGAGGCGGGGCCGGGGCCCGCCGGGTCGGTCCAGACCGTCGAGTTCGAGCTCAACGGGCAGAAGTTCGTCGCCCTGAACGGCGGGCCGCAGTACAAGTTCAACGCGGCGGTCTCGCTGATGGTCCCGTGCGAGGACCAGGCCGAGGTGGACTATTACTGGAACAGGCTCACCGAGGGCGGCGCGGAAGTCGCGTGCGGCTGGCTGGTGGACAAGTTCGGGCTGTCCTGGCAGATCGTCCCTGCTGTGTTCCTGGACATGGTCACCGATCCCGACCCGGACAAAGTGCGGCGGGTCACCGAGGCCATGTTCACGATGAAGAAGTTCGACATCGCCGCGCTCCAGCAGGCCTACGCGGGCGGCTGACCCGGCGCTCGGGCCGGCGAACCGGCCGGGCCCCCTCTGGGAGAATGGCCTGCCAGGGAAGGGGCCATGACTGGGATCCGGCAGCACGCCGCTCGGCTGCGCAAGCCCGCCGTGGCCGGCTGGCTTACCGACATCGTGCCGCCGTGGCTGGTGACCGCGGTGCGGCCGCGGCCGGCGCCGGTCCCGTGGGCGGAGATGCTGCGGGCCGGCATCGCGATCTGCGTGCCGATGGCGGCCGGGATCGCGTCCGGCCAGCGGGTGCTCGGGCTGCTGACCGCCATGGGCGGCCTGCTCGGCGTCGTCGTGGACAACGGCTGCGCGTACGCCGCCCGGCTCCGGCGGGTGGGCTCGGCCGCGGTATTCGGCGGCGCGGCAGGCCTCACGATCGGCTCGCTCATTCACGGCCACGGCTGGGTCGCCGTCGTCGCTCTCGTCGTGGTGGCCGGAACCTCGGCCCTGCTCAGCGCCGTAAGCGACATCGGCTCGGTGACCGGCCTGCAGCTGCTCGTCTACAGCTCGCTCGGCCTCGGCGCGCTCGGCGCGCTGCGCCCCTGGTGGCACACGGCGCTTGGATTCGTGCTCGGCACGGTGTGGGCGCTCATGCTCACGCTGCCCGGGTGGCTGCTCTCCCCGCGGGCCGCGGAGCAGCGAAGCGTCGCCGCGGTCTACCACGCCCTGGCCGCGCAGCTGCGCGCGATCGGCACCTCCGGCTTCACCGAGGCGCGGCGGGCAGGAACCGCTGCGATGAATGCCGCCTACGACACCGTGCTCACGGCCCGGTCCACGGCGGGCGGCCGCAACGAGCAGATGCGGCGCCTGGTGGCCCTGCTCAACCAGGCCAACCTGCTCGCCGAGGCGGTGTCCGCGCTCGGCCTGGAGGGGAACCGGCCGCCGCCCGCGGTCGCCGGCGCGATCGACAGCGCCGCCGACGCGATCGCGGCGGGCGCGGGGCCACCCGGGCTGCCGCCGGTGCCGGGCGAAAGCCCCGGGATGGTCGCGCTGCGCGACAGCCTGGACGGGCTGGCGTGCGTGACGTCGCGGAAATGGGCTCCGCCGACGCCACAGCCGGTGCCGAAGCAGGGGCTGGCCGACCGGCTCGGCGCGCTGGCCGACCGGCTGACCAGCACGCTCACCCGCAGGTTCACGGTGCGGCTGATGGTGTGCATCGGCGTGGCCGGCGTGGTCAGCGAGGTGCTGCCGCTGCAGCGGTCCTACTGGGTGGTGCTGACGGTCGCCATCGTGCTCAAGCCGGACTTCGGCTCGGTGTTCGTGCGGGCGGTGCAGCGCGGCATCGGCACGGTCGTCGGCGCCGTGCTGGGCGCGGTGATCATCGCGGGGGTGCCGTACGGGCCGTGGCTGCTGCTCCCGCTCGGGCTGCTCGCGGCGCTGCTGCCGTACGGGCGGAGCCGGAACTTCGGCCTGCAGGCGACGTTCCTGACGCCGCTGGTGGTGGTGCTGATCGACCTGCTCGCGCCGGGCGGCTGGCGGCTGGCGGAGGACCGGCTGATCGACACGCTGATCGGCTGCGCGATCGTGCTGCTCATCGGCTACGCTCTGTGGCCGGGAAGCTGGCAGGCGCACCTTCCGGGCAAGTTCGCCGAGGCGATCAGGGACGTGAGCCGGTATCTGCAGCAGGCTCTAATCAGCGAGCCTGCCAAGCGCCCGGAAGCGTCAGGTGCCGACGCGGGCGCGCGCGTGGCGGGCCCCGGCCCGCTGCCGGGCCGGACCCGGCTGCGGCGCCGGGCCCGGCGGGCGCTCTCCGACCTGCGCGGCGAGTTTGAGCGGACGATGTCCGAGCCGCCGACCATCAGCCGCCAGGCGACAGCCTGGTGGCCGGCCGTGGTGGGGCTCGACGAGGTGATGGACGCGGTGACCGCCACCGCCGTGGCGATCGAGCACGGGGCGCCCGCTCCCTCACCCGGCGCGGTGGCGCAGCTGGCGGCCGCGCTCGACTCGGTCGCAGCCGCCGTGGAGGCCGGCGTCGCGCCGACGGGCCTGCCGGAACTGCCGCCCGACGAACCAGTCCAGCCGGTGACGGAGGCAGTCCGGGCGGTGCTCGGCGTTCTGGCAAGTCCCAAGGGCCGGGCGCCCGAACCCGAGGACGCCGCGCCCGTATCCTGATGCGGAGATGGAAAACGAACCTCCGCCGGTGGTGTGCTCGCTCGGCCAGGCCGACCTGGCGGGGCGCGCCGATCGCTGGCGTGCCCTGGCCGGCCGCGCGCTCGCTCGGGTATCGCCAACGCCGCGCGGCCTGCTCCTCGTTTTCGGCACCGGTCCCGGCGTGGCTGACGAACTCGAGGCCCTGGCCGCGCTGGAACGCGACTGCTGCGCGTTCGCGACCTGGTCGGTCCGCGCGGGCGGCAGCGAGATCACCCTCGAGATCAGCGGGGACGGCGACGAGGCGGTCACCGCCATCCAGTCCATGTTCGCCGCGCTCGGCTAGGGCGTTTGCACAACCAGTCCTCGCGCCGCAGCCGGTAGCCGAGCTCCGCGACGCCGCTGCCGGGCAGCGCATCGGCCCAGTCGGCGATGGCGGCGTCGCTCGGCTGGTGAACCGCCGCAGCACCAGCCGCTCGGTCTCTAGCCCCCGCTCCACCCACGGATCGTTCCCCGGCTCGCGGCCGAGGCGCAACCGCATTTCCCGCCGACTGCCGTGCGCCAACGCCGGCGACGGCGCCGGCGCGCACGCCCAGCGAGGTCCGGCTCGCCGAGCCGGTAATCGGCCGCTCCTGACCCAAGGGCTGGGCGTAAGTGTCGGTCATACAGGGTGGCCAACGCTGGTTGCAACCGGATGCGTGGCTCGGCGCATCTATATGTGTGCTGACATGTCGGGTACAGGGGCGTCGCCATGCCCTGCCATCTACTTCACTGACAAGGCCCTGAAGACCTGGACCGGGTGATCCCATTCTCGACGGCCGCGCACACGGCCGGAAAGCTGATCAAGGTCGACGGCATGGCCTTCGCGATAGCCGTCACGCCGGACGGCAATACCGCCTACGTCGCCAGCGAACTCAGCCAGAAACCAGCGGTGACCTGCACCGGCCAGACGGGCGTGGTTACGCCGATCTCGACGGCCACTGACAGGGCCGGGACGCCGATCACGTTCCGCGGCAACCTCGTCGCGATCGTGGTCGGGGCCACACCCTGACCGTCCGGCGTTGGCATCCGGTGGAGCCGCGCTTCAGCCCCTAGGCCAAGCCGCGAACCGCTCTCGGATCTCAGCAATCTCGCGCTGGCCGAGCCCGAGGGATGCGAACCACCCGTCGTCTACGCGATCAAGCCGGCGACCAGCGTCGCTGAAATCCCGGTCGGTCAGGCCCGGGTCAAGCCGCCGCGCCAAGCCGATCAGCTCATCAGGGGTGTAGCGCTTTAGAGCGGCGGCCGTGTCCAGGTAGTCCCGCGGCACGGCCCGGCTTGCCAGCGCGCACACCTTGCCGGCGATCACATCCTCGAGATCCAGGACCGGGCCGAAGTCCATGATCACCGGTCTGCTGACCCGGTCGAAGTAGGCCATCTGCAGCATCATCTGCTGCCCGCCTGACGCGGTGACCGTCCACTCTGCCAGTCCTTCGCTCATCCCCTCGAAAATTTCGGAGAGGCCGGGGGCCTTGTCCTCGCGCTCTGTTTCGAATCCCGCTGCCTGGAGCGCAGCTTCCACGGCATCGGCGGCGGCCTCGACGCCGTGCTCGTCGTCGGTGAAGAGATCGACGTCCTGCGTGATTCGGTCGACAACACCGTACGCGATCAGGGCATTACCGCCACCGAGGGCAAAGCCATGCTCAGACGCCGCGCCTAACGCGATCGCGGCAACCTCGCGGTGCAGCTTGCTGATTGGCATCAGATGGCAGCGGCTGCAGTAGCGCGCAGAACCGGGTGCTCGTCTTCCCAGGCCATCCGGACGCCCCTGGGCAGAAACAGCTGCGGCCACAACGCGACCAGCGTGTCGCCGTTCAGGAATCCGGTGAGATCTTCTGGCCGGGAGGCACCCTGAAGGACGGTCTCATAGACCCACTGGCGCGTGCCCGGGTCGGCAAGATCGAACGTCCGCCCGACACCCGACCAGAACAACCGGAGCGGCAGCTCGACCGTGCCGCTCACCGGGCCCTGCAGGTCCGCCAAGTCAAGCGCAACGAGCACGCGGCGGCCGGGGCGGCCCTGATACGGCGCCACCCGCACGGGCACGTGCTCGGTGTCCATGCTTCAAGCGTAACCGACCGAATCCCGCCTGGCGCTGTGCGCCTTGACAGCTGAGCCGGGCCCTGTAATCTTGTCCTATGACTATAGATAAAGGGGTCAGCGGTCCGGAGGCCGCGGAAACGGCCTCCTCGCCCGGCGGGGGCGGCGAGGGGGAACCGCCGCCGGACGGGCAGCGCAGATCGGGGTCGCCGATCGAGTTCCGGCTCGACGCTGCCTCCGGCGTGCCGACGTACCTGCAGGTGGTCCAGCAGGTCGAGCACGCGCTACGGCTGGGCTACCTCAAGCCCGGCGATCAGCTGCCCAAGGTGAGGGACGTGGTCGCCTCGCTGGCGATCAACCCGAACACGGTGCTCAAGGCCTACCGCGAGCTGGAAACCAAGGGCCTGGCGGCGGGCCGGCCCGGCCAGGGCACGTTCATCGAGGCCACCCTCAGCCAGGTCGCGCTGCCCGAGCTCGCCACGCTGCGCCGTTCGCTGCTCGTGTGGCTCGCCTCCGCCGACGGGGCAGGGCTGGACGAAGACGGCATCGTCGCCCTGTTCAGCAGCGCGCTGCGGGATTTCTTTGATCGCCGGGATCGCCCGGCCGACCTCCGTGCCGACGGTACAGGTGGAAGGACGGGCGTCGCATGAACGTCATCGAGACCAGCGGCCTGGGCAAGCGCTATCACCAGACCTGGGCGCTGCGCGAGTGCTCGCTCGCGATTCCCGCCGGGCACGTGGCCGCGCTGGTCGGACCGAACGGCGCGGGTAAGACCACCCTGCTGAACCTGGCGGTCGGCCTGGCAACGCCGACCGCCGGCGTCGTAACCGTGCTGGGCGGGGTGCCAGCGGGGTCGCCAGCCGCCCTGGACGGCATCGCGTTCGTCGCCCAGGACATGCCGCTGTACAAGCCCCTGTCCGTCGCCGACATGCTGCACCTGACGCGCAACCTCAACCACCAATTCGACCGGGGATACGCGCTGGCCCGGCTCGGTGAACTCGGCATCCCGCTGAAGCGGAAGGCCGGAAAGCTATCCGGCGGCCAGCAGGCGCAGCTCGCGCTGACGCTGGCCCTGGCCAGGAGGCCGCGGCTGCTCGTTCTCGACGAACCGCTGGCGAACCTCGACCCGCTGGCCCGGCACGACTTCATGGCCACGGTCATGGCCACGGTGGCCGAGCATGGCATGTCGGTCGTGCTGTCCTCACACGTGCTCGCAGAGCTGGAGCGGGTGGCCGACTATCTCATCCTGGTGTCGGACGGCCGGGTGCAGGTGGCCGACGAGGTCGACAGCCTGCTCTCCACGCACCGCATCCTGACCGGCCCGGCGAGCGATGCGCGCACGCATGAGGAACTAGCGGTGGTCCACGAAAGGCGCGCCGAAGCACAGGCTCACCTGCTGGTGCGGACCAGCGGGCCGGCCGACCCGGTGCCGCCCGGCTGGGAGGCGCACCCGGTCAGCCTGGAAGAACTCGTACTGGCCTACCTGCGCGAGCCCAGTGCCGCCGCGCTTCCCGGCCCGGCGCGTACCAACAACGCGGCGCCGACGGAGGTAGCGAGATGACCGCGATGGCCACACCCGCACAGCCAGCCCCGGAGGCGAGGCTGCGGCCGGTGCCGTGGCGGGGAATGGCCTGGGTCAGCTGGCGGCATCACCGGTCCGCGTTGGCCGGTCTCGTCGCGGTGCTCGGCGCGGCGGGTCTGTACCTGTACATCACCGGTATGCAGATACGCCATGAAGTGCCCATTATGGGCGAAATGTTCACAATGAGCCAGACTAAGCTGACGTTGACGCCGATCGCGGCCCTGTTCCAGATATTCCCGGCCCTGATCGGAGCGTTCGTCGGCGCACCGGTGCTGGCCAGGGAACTGGAAACCGACACCTTCCGGTACACCTGGACCCAGGGTTTCGGGCGGGAACGGTGGGCCGCGTCCAAGCTGGCGCAGATCGCGGTCGCGGTCACGGTCCTGGCCGGAGCGTTCGGTTTCCTGTTCTCCTGGTGCTACGAGCCGATCATCGGCGTGCGCCAGGGCCTCAGCCCGCTCATGGCCATTACCTTCGACCTGCGCGGGGTGGCGTTCGCCGGGTGGGCGCTGGTCGCCTTCGCGATTGGCGTACTGGCCGGCATCCTGATCCGCCGGGTCCTCCCCGCCATGTTCGCCACCCTTGCCGCGTGGAGCGGGCTCGCCGTTGTCACCGGTGTGTTCCTGCGCCCGCACTACGAGACGCCGCTGATGACCAGAGGCTTCAACCTGCCGTCTGCTGCCTGGGTGATCAGCCAGCGGTGGACCCTGCACGGCAAGCCAGTCAGCCTTACCGCCGTGAGCCAGGTTCTGCAGAAGATCGGCGCACAAGAGGTCGCGCCCGGCATATTCGGCCCGACCGCCCCGGCGTCCGCCCCGACCTCAGGAAACAGTGCTGCGTTCGGGCCGGGCGGCGCCTGGCGCTCGGCGCCAACGTATCTCATGCATCACGGCTACACGCAACTGACGAGCTATCAGCCGGCCAGCCGGTTCTGGCCTTTCCAGTGGATCGAGGGTGGCTGGCTGCTCGCGCTCTCGCTCCTGCTCATCGCCGCCATCATCTGGCTCGTCCGCCGCCACGCGGCCTGACACCGGAGGCAACGAAATGACCACACTGACCACACCCGCTCAGCCCGGACAGGACAAGAGCCTGCGGCCGGTGCCGTGGCGGCGGCTGGGCTGGGTGAGCTGGCGGCAGCACCGGTTCTCGGTGGTCGGCGCCGCTGTTTTCCTCGTCGTGCTGGCCGCCTACCTGCTGATCATGGGGCTGCGGGTCCGCAGCGGCTACGCCAGCGTGGCGTCCTGCCTGCAATTGGGGAGCCGCCTTTCGCATACCTGCGGGATCGCGTTGATGCTGTTCGGCGGCTACCACGTCTACGGCGAGAGCACCGCGGCCGTGCTGATGGCGGTTCCGATGCTGATCGGGGCGTTCGCCGGGGCACCGATCCTGAGCCGGGAGCTGGAGGTCGGGACGTTCCGGTTCGCCTGGACCCAGGGCGCCGGGCGGACCCGGTGGGCGCTGGCCCGCCTCGCGCTGCCCGCGGTGATGGTCACCGCCGCCGCCGCGGCGTTCAGCCAGCTGTTCGGATGGTTCTACTACCCGTTCTTCGCCACCGGGGACAGCGCGCTCGCCCCTCAGTACTTCGAACTGACCGGGATCGCGTTCGCCGCCTGGACGCTGGCCGCGTTCGCCATCGGCACCCTGGCCGGCGTGCTCATCCGCAAGGTTGTCCCCGCGATCGCCGCCGCCTTGGCCGCCTGGGCCGGACTGCTGCTGGTCACCAGCCTGTACCTGCGCCGGCTTTACCAGGCTCCGCTGAGCGTCCGCAACAGCGGCCATGGCGCTCCCGGGGTCTCCCCCTGGTTGATCAGCCAGTGGTGGACCGGGCCGAACGGCAAAACCATTACCAGCGAGAACAAGATCATCGCGCTCATCAACCACCCCCAGCCCGGCTACACCCAGTGGACGACCTACGAGCCCGGCACCCGGTACTGGCACTTCCAGTTCATCGAGGGCGGCTGGCTGCTCGTGCTCTCGCTGCTGCTCATCGCCGCGGCCATCTGGCTGATCCGCCGCCGCGCGGCCTGACGTTTTCGGAGGTAACGACATGACTGTGCTCACCACGCCCGCGCAGCCGGGACGGGGCAGAGGCCTGCGGCCGGTGCCGTGGCGGCGGATGGCCTGGGTCACCTGGCGGCAGCACCGGTTCGCGATCGCCGGGGTGGCCGCGTTCCTCGGCGTGCTGGCCCTGTACCTGCTGATCGAGGGGCTGCCGATCCGCGGCGCCTACGCGGCCGTGACCGCGTGTCACCCGGCCAGCGCGCCGATCACAGCGATGGCCAGGCCCGCGAGGGCGAGCAAGACCAGTTCGGCCGGGTGGTAGACGTTGAGGAACGCGGCCGGGATGCCGGTCTGGGCCGCGTCCCATGATCGGCAGGACGTAGCGGTACAGCGCGACGCCTAGCGGGACTGCGATCACACCCGCCAGCAGGCCGACGCCCGCGGCCGAGCACACCACCATCGCGATCGTCTGCCGCGGCGTCATGCCGACCGCCTTGAACACACCCAGGTCGTGGACGCGCTCCCGGGTCTGCAGCACAACCGTGTTCAGCACGCCGAGCGCCGCGACGGCCGCGAGCCTGCAGCTTTGCGGTCAGGTAGGACTGCGCGCCGGCCAGGTCACCACGCGGCAGGGCGCCGCGGATCTCGCCGATGTCCGCGTTGACCTGGGCCATGCCGCCCGCACTGGCGAAGCGGTACAGCATCTGGTCGGCGGCGGGAGCGCCCTTGTGCTCAAGCGCGGCGATCTCGGACGGCGTCACCCAGCCCTGCGCGGTGTTGGTGATCGAGGTGGCGACGCCGACGACTGTCAGGCGCTGGTTCGTGCCGTCACTGTGACCTGGCTGCCGGGGGGCAGCTGCAGGCCCTGGGCATTCCCCGACCAGACGACCTGCCCCGGGCCGGTGGCCCAGTGGCCCTTGGTCAGGACCAGGTCGTCGACCGGGCCGCCGGGTGCGGAGCGGCCGACCAGGTTCAGCGGCTGGGTGACCGTGATGCTTCCGCCCGGCCCGCGGCCCCCGCCGGGCGGTCCCGGGGTGATCCGCGACTTCACCGTGACGGTCGTCTCCGGGAACGGCCCCGCGGCAGCCGTCACTCCGGTCAGGCGGGCGGTGCTGCTGCTGACCGTGGCCTTCGGCTACATGATGCGGAACTGGCGGCAGCGGGCCGGGGAATCAGCGGCGGAGTTGCGCCGGGCGGAGGCCGAGCACCTGGAGGTGACCCGGCGCGCCGTCGAGGAGGAGCGGGCCAGGATCGCGGCCGAGCTGCACGATGTCGTGACGCACAACGTCAGCGTGATGGTGGTCCAGGCCGGCGCGGGCCGCCGGGTACTGGACAGCTCCCCCGGCGACGCCCGTGAGGCCATGCTGGCGATCGAGGCCAGCGGCCGGACCGCCATGACCGAGCTGCGGCACCTGCTGGGCCTTCTGGCCCCCTCGGGTGCGCCGGAGCTTGACGGGCCCGAAGACCAGGGTGCGCTTCGGCCGCAGCCCGGCCTGGACGAGGTTCCGGCCCTGGTCGACCGGGTCCGGTCGGCCGGACTGGCGGTGGAACTACGCGTTACAGGCACTCAGCGCGGGTTGTCTCAAGGCCCCGACCTCGCCGCCTACCGGGTAGTGCAGGAGGCATTGACGAATGTGATCAAGCACGCGGACGGGGCTCGGGCCCAGGTGCGCATCGAATACCGGGCGGATGACCTGATCATCGACGTGTCCAACGTGGCCGGGGATTCCGGCCCCTCCGCCGACGGAACCGGGCGGGGGCTCATCGGGCTGCGGGAGCGGATCGCGATCTACGGGGGGTCGCTGGAGGTCGGGCCCCGGCCCGGCGGCGGATGGCGGGTGCGGGCCACGATTCCGCTGGAGCCGGCCGGGGAACCGGTCTGTATCGAGGGCGTCCCCGCGTGAGCACTCCGGGTTCCACGGACGATCAGGATCAGCCTCGGGTGGTCATCGCGGATGATCAGACGCTGGTGCGGCGCGGCTTCCGGCTGATCCTCAACTCCGCCGGCATCCAGGTCGTCGCCGAGGCGGCGAACGGCAGGGAAGCGGTCGCCGCGGTGCGCAAGCACCGGCCGGATGTCGTGCTGATGGACATCCGGATGCCCGAGCTGGATGGCCTGGAGGCCACCCGCCGGATCCTCGGCGCCGCGAGGTCTGGTGAGTCCGCGCCAGCGGAGCCGGACGGATCCGGCGGGGGCGTCCGGATCATCATCCTCACCACGTTCGACCTCGACCAGTACGTCTACGCGGCGCTGGCCGCCGGGGCGAGCGGCTTCCTGCTCAAGGACGTATCACCCGAGCACCTGATCGCTGCCGTCCAGCTGGTGCGGACCGGCGACGCGTTGCTGGCCCCGTCCATCACCCGCCGCCTGGTCGAGCGCTTCGCGCCGCGGCCCGGGATGGCAGCGGGCGCACCGGGCCGTGACCTGTCCGTGCTGACGCCGCGGGAACTGGAGGTGCTGGGGCTGATCGCCCGCGGCATGAGCAACGCCGAACTGGCCGCCTCCCTCACGCTGAGCGAAGCCACGGTGAAGACGCACGTCGCCCGGATCCTGACCAAGCTCGACCTGCGCGACCGCGTCCAGGCCGTCGTCCTCGCATACGAGACCGGCCTGGTGACCCGGCAGACGTCCGAAACCGGCGCCTGACGGCGGCCGTTACTCGAACGAGGGCTTGCGGTCCCTGCTCCGCTTGAGCTCGAAGAACCCGTCGGCCTCGGTTACGAGCACAACGCCGTCCCACAGCCGCCCGGCCGCCTCGCCCCTGGGCGCGGGCGTGATCACCGGGCCGAAGATGGGGTTGCCGCGGACGCGGATGACCGGGGTTCCCACGTCGATCCCGATCTCGTCGAAGGCCTCGTGGTGCGAGGCCTTGATCTGCTCGTCGAACTCCTCGTTCTCAGCCGCGCTGGCCAGCGATGCGGGCAGACCCACCTCCTCCAGCGCCTCCGTGATCACGGCCGGGTCTTCCCGGCGGCCCTGGTTGTGGAACCGCGTGCCGATGGCCGTGTAGATCGGCCCCAGGACGTCGTTGCCACGTTCCTTTGCGGCCGCCGCCACCACGCGGATCGGTCCCCAGGCCTGGGCCATCCGCTCCAGGTACTCGGGGCTCAGGTCCTTGCCCTCGTGCTGGACCAGGTTCAGGTAGGCCAGCGACATGATCCGCCAGTCCGTCCGCACCGGCCTGACCTGCTCGACCTCCAGCATCCAGCGGGAGGTGATCCAGGCCCACGGGCACAGTGGGTCGAACCAGAACTGTACGTCTTCGCGCTCATCCGACTGTGCTGTCACGCTCGCTGGCAACTGCCGCCCGGATTTCGGTATTCCCGCCGCTGCGGGTCCACTTCATCGCGTTTCCTCGCGCGCCCCGATGCGGCGCAGTTCCGCAAGATCATCCGGGCCGAGGCGGTCAACCAGGCCGACGGCGGCGCAGTCGGCCCGGACCTGCTCCGGGCTGGTTGCGCCGAACAGCACGCTGGCGAGGGCCGGGTGCGTGAACGGGAATGCCAGCGCCAGCGTCGCCGGGGTGGTGCCGAGCCGGGTGGCCAGGCTGGCGAGGTCGCGTGCAGCGGCAGCGGCCGGGGCGATTCTGGGGTCGTCCAGCGTCCCCGCGGCGCGCCCGGCGGCCGGGCCGGCCAGGTACTTGCCGGACAGCACGCCCCCGGCCAGGCTGAACGAGGCGATCAGGCCCGCGCCCGAGGCGTCGAGCACCCGGGCCATCGCCGGGTCTTCCACCCAGTCGCGGCGGACCAGGCTGTACGGAAGCTGGATCGCGCACGGCTGCGCCACACCGAGGTCGGACGCGGCCTGGACGGCCCGCTGGGCCTGCTGCGCGTGCCAGTTCACCAGGCCCCAGGCGCGGGCCTTCCCCGACCCGATGAGCCCGACGGTGGCGGCGACGAGCTCGGCGACCGGCAGGCCCTCCGGCGGCGGGTTCGCGTAGATCACGTCGATGTAGTCGAACCCCATCCGCTGCAAGGACCCGTCCAGCTCCGCCGCGGCGCTCTGCTCCGGCCAGAACTCCCACCACAGCTTGTTGGTCACCACGGCCTCGTTGCGGGGCACGCCTGCGCCGCGGAACAGCTCGCCGAACACCACCTCGGAGTACCCGGTCGGGATAGGGGCGGTGCCCGTCTCGTCGTTGTAGCGGGCATCGTCGAAGAAGTTGATGCCCTCGTCCCGGGCCGCCCGCATGATCGCGACGCGGGTGTCGGCAGGCAGCCGCTCGAACGTGCGCCACGAGCCGAGCGACATCACCGAGACGTCCAGGCCCGACGAGCCGAGCGGCCGGGTACCCAG
Organism: uncultured Actinomycetota bacterium; assembly: GCA_963778075.1. GTDB lineage: Bacteria > Actinomycetota > Actinomycetes > Streptosporangiales > Streptosporangiaceae > JASHPR01. Next base: position 242,222 of record CAVZTJ010000009.1, read on the forward strand.
CATCCTGCCTCCCCTGGCGGCGTTCCGCCGGGTCAAGCCATACCACCTGGCGACGTCAGCCGCGCGGCGCACCGACCCAGACGGACTTGGTGTTGCAGAACTCGCGGATGCCCTGCACGAACAGCTCCCGGCCGAACCCGGACGTCTTTACGCCGCCGAACGGCAGCTCCGGGTAGGAGGTCACGTTGCCGTTGATGAACACCATGCCGGCGACGAGGTCCCTGGTGAACCTGGCCTGCTCCGCCTCGTCGTTGGTCCACGCGTTCGCGCCGAGCCCGAACTCGGTACCGTTGGCGACCTCGATCGCCGCGTCGATGTCCGGCACCCGGTACAGCGTGGCCACCGGGCCGAACACCTCCTCGGTGTGCACGCGCATGTCCGGGGTGATGCCCGCCAGGACCGTCGGCGGGTAGTAGAAGCCCGGGCCGTCCGGTGCGGCGCCCCCGCACAGCGCCTTCGCGCCCTTGGCGACCGCGTCGGCGACGAGCTTCTCGACGTCGTCGAGCTGCTGCTCGGAGGCCAGCGGGCCGACGTCGGTGCCGTCGGCCATCGGGTCGCCGACCACCTTGCCCGCCATCTGCTCGGTGAACAGCCGCTCGAACTCGTCGTAGACCGCGTCGTGGACGATGAAGCGCTTGGCCGCGATGCACGACTGGCCGTTGTTGATGAGCCGCGCGAACGCGGCGACCTCCGCGGCGGCCTGAAGGCCGGCCGAGGGCATCACGATGAACGGGTCGCTGCCGCCCAGCTCCAGCACGACCTTCTTGATCTCGCTGCCTGCGATCGCGGCCACCGACTGCCCGGCCGGCCCGGACCCGGTGAGCGTGGCCGCCGTCACCCGCTTGTCGCGCAGGATCGCCTCGACCCGGGCCGAGCCGACCAGCAGGGTCTGGAACGTCCCGGGCGGGAAGCCCGCCCGCTGGAACAGGTCCTGCATGAACAGCGCCGTCTGCGGCACGTTCGACGCATGCTTGAGCAGCCCGACGTTCCCCGCCATCAGGCCCGGCACGGCGAACCGCATCGCCTGCCATAGCGGGAAGTTCCACGGCATGATCGCCAGCACCGGGCCGAGTGACTGGAACGTGACGTATGCCCGGCTGGCCCCGACGGCCTCGGCGTCGGCTGGCTCGTCGGCAAGAAAACCCGCGGCGTGCTCGGCGTAGTAGCGGCAGGTGGCGGCGCACTTGGCGACCTCCTGCTTGGCTGCGGCCAGCGTCTTGCCCATCTCGGTGGTCATCATCGCCGCGATCTGGTCCTGCTCGGCATCGAGGATGCCGGCAGCCTGGCGCATCCAGCCGGCCCGCTCCTCGAAGCTGGTCAGGCGGTAACCGGCGTGTGCCGCAGCGGCGGCGGCCAGGCAGCGCTCGACGTCCTCCTCGCTCATGTCTTCGTAGGTCTTCACGGTCTCGCCGGTAGCCGGGTTGATCGTCGCGATCGCCATGCCTTGCTCCCTTCGCCTGTTACCAGCGGAGCTGCGCCATCTCGTCGTAGTCGGTGGCGGCGTAGCTGACCAGCCCGTCCGTCAGCGCGAAGATCCACTCGTCCACGCCGAGCGACATCGCCAGCCTGCTGCACCTCGAGCAGTAGTGCGGCTCGTCCAGCCGCACCGAGTCGTCGGGCGCGAGCCGCACGTAAATCAGCTTCGACCCCGGCAGCTTCCGCCAGCCGTCGCCGACGCGCGCGAGTGAGATCGCCCGCTGCTCCGCGTGGGTCCGGCACTGGTCGTGGTGGCCGAACTCGTCCACCTTGCAGTAGCAGTGATCTTCGCCGGGAAACGGGACCCCGTTGGTCCCCCAGGCGAGCATGCTGCCGTCCTGCACGAGCACCGCGGCATGCCGGGTCCGCGCGTGGGAGTCCCTGGCCAGCTCGGCGGCCCGCTCCACCATCTGCTCCGCCAAGTGGCTGTCATGGCGTTTCAGCGGCCGTCGCTGCGGCCCTGGCCCTGGCTGCATGCACACCACCCCTCTGCAGCGGAAAACCCAATTCTCCGCCAACGGCCGGGAGCGCTGCCGGGCGCCCCGGACGGTGGACAAGATTGGATGATGCCAGCCCGGAGCCGCGGCCGTCGCCCGCCCGCGTCAACCCGGCGTAGCGACTGGGACAGATCACTATGGCCGGGTAGTACACATGGCTGGCGCCTTTTGCGCAATAGCCGGCTCATCAGCGGTGATTTGATGTAAATTGATAGCAGTTCAGCACGGGGCGAACTACGGGGAAGTTCTGTCTGGGCGGGTTATCCGCCAACGGGGTCGATGAAGACGCTCGCGGATCCGCCGCGCCGGTCAGGCGTCCTCCTGCGCTGGCCCCATATTCCGGTTGCCGCTGCCACGCCGTGGGCTGATGCCGGTCGCCGGCCGACGCGGGCCCGAACATCCGGCCCTGCAGATCTTGACCCTGTCGGCCGAGGCACCGAGCGCGCGATCGGGACTGGCCAGCGTCTGCACTAACGCCTGCGGCGGACCGTGGCGCGCCGGGAGCACCACGTTGTACGGGACCGCCGTGGAGATCGACGCCACCTGCGGCAGCCGGGCCATGGCGGCGAAATACGCCGGGGTAGGTTCGCCCGAGTAAGGCGCCGCGCGGCGATCGGCCCCGACGGCCAGCCCGTCGAGCCCGGCGCCGACCTGACCGGCCCCGCCGAGGTGCATTGATCCTGGCTTGAGCAGAAATGTCGGCAGTGCTTGCCAGAGTGGACCGCATGGAACGAAGGGGGCACGATGAGTGCTGTGAGTACCATCAAGGCCTGGCCTGCCCGGGGTCAGCCGTTTACGGTCAGCGACCTGGATCGGCTGCCTGATGACGGGCGCCGGTATGAACTGCTGGACGGCGTCCTGGTCGTCAGCCCGCGGCCGACCACGGTCCACCAGTTTGCGGCCACGCAGCTTGTGATGCTGCTCGGAAATGCCTGCACCGATGACCTATGTGTTCTGGCCGAGCCCGCTGTGCAGCTATCTGCCGACACAGAGTTCGACCCCGATGTAGTAGTGACCCGGCGGCAGGATGTGGGAGGCGCGAAGCTCACCGCGCCGCCGCTGCTGGCTGTCGAAGTCAGGTCCCCGAGCACTGCCTCAGTTGACCTGAACCGGAAGAAGACGGCTTACCAGCGTTTCGGCGTGCCGTCGTACTGGATCGTCGATCCGGACTTGGAAAAGCCCTCGATCACCGCTTATGAACTGCGCGACGGCCAGTACGTGACGCTGGGCACCGCCACGGACCGCGAGACGCTGTCAGCCGAGCGGCCGTTCCGCGTGGAAGTCGTTCCGGCGACCTTGCTCGCGGGGCTTCCAGGCCGGCATTCGTGATGGACGAGAACACCGCCGGGGCCTACCTGCGGCGGATCGGCGTCTCGCCACCGCTGGCAGCCGACGCGGCGACGCTTCGCGCGCTGCATCGCGCTCACCAGATGACGGTGCCGTTCGAGAACTTGAGCATCCACCTGGGCGAGCCGATCTCACTGCACGAAGAGGACCTAGTCACCAAGATCGTCCGCAATCGGAGGGGCGGGTTCTGTTATGAACTCAACGGGACGTTCGCGCTGTTGCTGGAGACGCTCGGTGCACATGTGACGCGAGCCGCCGCGCGCGTGCACGGCGCAAAGGGGCTCGGGCCGCCGTTTGACCACCTGGCGCTGTTCGTGCGCCTGCCGGACGGCAGCGGCCCCTGGCTGGCGGATGTGGGCTTCGGGCGGCACAGCGTCGGTCCGCTGATGCTGGATAGCAGGACCGAGCAGCAGGATCCGGGCGGCCGGTTCCTGCTGGCCGACACCGCGGACGGCGACATCGACGTCTTCAAGGACGGCGAGCCGCAGTACCGGATCGAGCTGCGGGGCCGGTCCCTGGCCGACTTCGTTGCAACCTGCTGGTGGCAGCAGACGTCGCCGCTGTCCCACTTCACCCAGGAGACCGTCTGCTCGCGGCTCACCGAAGACGGCGGGCGGATCTCGATCAGCGGCCGAACGCTGATCCGGACCAGCAGCGAATCCCGCACCGAAGACCAACCGCCCAGCGACGACGCCCTGCTGGCCGCTTACCGCGACCACTTCGGCATAGCCCTGGATCGTGTCCCCGGTAACGCAACCGGATAAGTTCTGTTCGTGGTCGATCTTCGAACGGTGTGCGTGTTCTGCGGATCCTCGACTCCTCCGGATACGCGCTATGCGGACGCTGCCCGCGCCCTCGGCACGTTGCTGGCGCAGCGGGGGATCGGCCTCGTCTACGGCGGCGGCAGTGTGGGCCTCATGGGTGAGCTTGCCGACGCCGCCATGGCCGGTGGCGGCCGGGTGACCGGGGTCATCCCGGTCGGCCTGTCTTCCCGCGAGATCGGCCACACCGGCCTGTCCGAGCTGCGCGAGGTCGGCTCGATGCACGAGCGCAAGCAGCTCATGTACGACCTGTCCGACGCGTTCATCGCGCTGCCCGGCGGGCTCGGCACGCTCGAGGAACTCGCCGAGGTCGCCACCTGGTCACAGCTCGGCCTGCATAGCAAGCCCATCGTGCTGCTCGACGTCGACGACTTCTGGGAACCGCTGGTCACACAGCTGGACCGGATGGTCAGCGTCGGGCTGCTCAAGCAGGCCAACCGGCACCTGATCGGCCGAGCCCACTCCCCCGAGGAAGCGCTCGCCGTCCTAGCCTCCGCCGAGCCCAGCCACACCGAGAAGTGGATCACCGCCGAGGACCGCTAGCCAGCAGGCTAACAGCGCCACCCGCCACGCGCCGTACGGGAGGTGGCTTCGGCGGTCTCGACCGATCAACTGTAGTATTACGTAGTAGGCGTAATACGGGATACGGAGAACGGAGAGCGTCGTGGTGCTGAACAGCAAGGGCCAGGTGACCATCCCAGCGCACCTGCGGCACAAGTATGACCTGCATGTTGGCGACGAAGTTGAAGTCATCGACTTCAACGGCAGGCTGCAGATTGTGCGTGCGGAAGGAGCCGAAACCAGGGGGCAGCGCCTGGTGCGGCGGCTGCGTAACACGGCTTCCAGCCACGACGTGGCTGGCCTGAGCACCGACCAGATCATGGCGCTGCTCCGTGGTGACTGATCGCGGGACGATCAAGGCGACCACCATAGTTGACTCGTGCGTGCTGCTCGATGTCATCACCGGCGATGAGCGGTGGGCCGACTGGTCAGCTATACAGATCGCGGCGGCCATGGACTCGGGGCGCGTGGTCATCAACCCGCTCATCTACACCGAGATCTCGGTCGGCTACGACACCGTCGAGGAACTGGATGACTTGCTGCCCGCCAGCGACTACGAGCGCGAGCCGCTGCCCTACACCGCTGGCTTCGCGGCCGGGAAGGCGTTCTTGCAATACCGGCGTGGCGGCGGTGAAAAGCGGTCGCCCATGCCGGACTTTTACATCGGGGCGCACGCAGCCGTGGCTGGTTACCAGCTCCTGACCCGCGACGTCGCTCGATACCGGACGTACTTTCCCACCATTGCCCTGATCGCGCCTGATGGCTTCTAACCGATGAACGATTCGCAGCGAGCCGCTCGCGGCGGCCTTTCCGCTCTCTCTCCCTGCGGTTCGAGGTGGTCGATGATCGCCCGGACTGGCGAAGGCAGGCCCTGGGATCTGCCGGACCTGCATTTCAGCCGGGAACAGTACGTCTCGGAGGTCGATCGGGCCTCCCGGGACCGATCATGGGAGACTGACAGGCGCCGGGTGGCACGGCTGTTGCACGAGCGGCTGGAGCCGCTGAAGCTTGTCCTGCCCCCGGGTCTCGGCCTGGCCTGGGCCGCACCAGCCTGGAGCAGAAACGGCCTGGCGCTGATGTTCCAGCGCGTTATCGGTGTGCCCCAGCCCGCGGCCGACCAGCAGATGCTCCGGCTGACAAGCACGCTGAGCGACCCGGACCAGGCAGCGGAAGACATGGCGCAGCAATTGCTCTCCACACTCCCGGATGACTGGGTACATTCGTTCGGCCAAGACCCTGAGGATTAGCGCTTGCGGAGCTGGGTGCACTACCGGGTACGGCGGGTGCAGGGCCTGCAGACCGTCAACACGATGGACTTCATCGCCCGCTCGCTGCGCGGCTGGAGCGTCCCGCTGGTCATGCCGGTGCCGCAGTCGTGGCAGACGTTCGATGCGGACGGGCGCCTGGTCGACGATGCGATCGGGGATCAGCTGCGCGCGCTCGGCGCCGAGGTCGCCCGCGCCGCCCGCCAGTTTCAGTCCAAGGGCACCTGCGACTACGCCGGAGCCGAGCTCGCCCCGACCAGCACCAGCCGCTGACCTCTGGTCAGCTCGGCAGGCCGGGCTGCTGGGCGATCAGCACCAGGGAGATGATCAGCAGCGCCGCGCCGAAGGAGATCAGGGCGTACCGCACGCCGTAGAGCTTGAACGAGCTGCCGATGCCGACCAGGAACAGCACCGCGGCCAGGAACACCGTGATCTGGACGAAGTTGTCGCTGGTCGTTCCCGCCTGGTTGCCGGCGTTGAATTTGGCGGCGGCCTCGTTGTCGAGCTTGTTGGCCTGCGCCTGGGCCGGCAGCTTGTACTGCGGCATGTAGGTCGGCCCCGGCGGCGCGTGCGGGTTGTGCAGCGGGTCGGTCGCCATCCACGCGTTGAAGGCGGCCCGGAACCCGGGCCGGAACCGCCGCACGGCGATCACCTCCTTCTGCGGGCTGTTCAGGGTGAACGCGATGAACCACGCGTTGAACGTCGAGGCGTCGAAGTTTCGGAGTGTGTTCGCCTCGAGATCGGCCCGGGTGGCGAGGTTGCGCAGGGTAGACGATTCGGCGATCTCGACCCGTGAGTCCGTGCTCCACCTGGCCGCCGAGTAGCCAGCCCATGCGGCCGTCAGCGTAACGATCGAGAGCAGCACGACCTCGACGACCTGGACGATGCGGGAATGCCGGCCGCCGTCCCCGCCGTGCCCGTCGCCTTCTTCCCCGTCCTCGTGCCGCTCGCCGTCATGCTCATGCTGCTTTTCAGCGTGCTCATGCAGCTTCTTGCCGGCCTCAATCGGGTCAAATCCCTCGGCCATCCCAGCCCCCCGGCCCCCGGATGATCACACGAGCATATCCAAGGGCCGGCGACGGGCTACCAGGCGGCTACTGTCCGTGCAAGTGCGGGAACAGGTCCCAGAAACACTCGGAGATGATGGCCAGGCCGTCGCCGCGCAGGACATCCTCGTCCTTATTCAGCTCGGGCACGCGCAAGCCGAGGCCCTTCCCGAGCTCCAGCACCGCGCACAGTGCCGCCTTGGACAGCGCCCGCAACGGGACGTCCGGCGGTATGGCCTGCGGCCTGAACGGTGGCACGGGCCGCGGGACGGCGTTGGGCCAGTCCTCCGGCGGCCGCGGGGTTTCCAGGGATAGCACCGGGGCGATGTCCGGCGCGACGGCATCACGGGCGGTCAGCGGATCGCCGAGCCGCCAGCGCTCGCGAAGGGTCCGCAAAACCGACGTGTTCCGGTACTCCGAGTTGACGACGACCCGTTCCGGGATCCATGCCGAAATGGCAATCGCCGGCACGCGCACCCCCGACCGGTCGAAAGCAAAGCCCATCTGTCCTAGCGGGGCACCTGGAACGGGAGGCGGGGCGGGCGGTGGCGGGATGTGATCGAAGGTCCCGCCGTGCTCGTCGAAGTTGACCATCAGCAGCGTGTTGTACGCGTTCGAGCCACCCGGGGTGGCGGAAGAACGGATCGCGTCGTAGACCTTGGCCAGCAGGGCCTCCCCGCCGAGCAGGGACGACGGCGGGTCGACGTCGACACCCGGGTACACGGCGTCGAACGCCGGGTGCATGTCGTTGTGGCCGTAGAGCAGGTTGGGCTCGATGAACGAGTACGCCGGAAGCTGGCCGGTGGCGGCGTCCTCGAGGAACTGGTCGGTGGTGAAGAAGTTTGTCCGGAACCGCTCGAGCAGCCGGGTCGCGTGGATGATGCCGGTCAGCGAGATGTGGCTGGGCGGGTCACAGTAAACGCGCCAGCTCAGGCCCTGCGCCTCGAGGCGCTCGAAGATCGTCTCGGCGGTGTTGTGCACCGGGAACGACTCGGCGGGGTCCACGTTGACGACGTAGCCGGTCGAGGTAGCGGCGTGGAAGAAGGACCGGTTCGCGAACGTCTGCGACGGCACCTCGCAGAACCAGTGATCGAACGTCGCGAAGCCGCGGGCCAGCGCCGAGCTGACCGGCAGCTGGGCCGGCGTGTAGCCGGTCATGATCTGGGCGTACTCGTCGAAGCCGGGCTGCCTGCCGATCTCGGCCATGAACGTGCTGATGTAGTCGGTGACGAACCCGTCCATGGTCGGCGGCCGGCCGGGGTTGGCCGGCGCGTTGTACGGTGCCGCCATCTGCGCCGGCGCCTTCCCGCGGTTGGCCGGCGGGTCGATCAGCCCGAACAACTGGGTGTTGACGTGCTGGTACTCCTCGCCAGGGTCCGGGCTCGGGGTGTTCATGCCCGGCGCCACCCCGTACGGCACGGCTGTCCGGCCGGATCCGTCGGCGGCCCAGTCCGGGATGGGGTTGCTGAACTCGCGGCCGGTCACCCCCTCGAACGAGGCCACCTCGCCAGGCTGGTAGAGGCGGCCGAGCAGGTTGTCGAACGAGCGGTTTTCAAACATGATCGCGACGATGTGATCGAGCGCGTTATCCCGACCGGGAGCTTCCATCGACGGGCCTTCCGTTGCTGGGACAGCCTGGCAGGCTAGCACGAACGGTGCCTGCCAGGCCGCCTCGCGAACCTCTCAGAGCTGCGCCAGGCCGGCCGCGGCTCCGGCGACGGCGGGCACGCCAGGCGTTATGGCTCAGCAGGCACGTCGAGCGGTATGTGCGTGTACTTCTCGACCCGCTCGATCAGTTCCGTGACGCAGGGATCCGCCAGAGCCTCCTGGATGCATGACCATAGGTTCAGGTTGGCGTCTCCCCAGCCCTCATACTTCTTTTTCGCCGAATCCGAATAGAAGTAGATTCCGCCGTTTCGCAGTGGCACTTGCTCGCCGACTATCTTCTGGGCAAGCTCACCTACAGATCGACCCGTCTCACGCATGTATAGGGGCGCTAGGACCACAGGCGTGATGGGGAGAGCTTTGAAAAGGGGCGTCGGCCGTACCCGTCTTCGGCACTAGGCTTTGAGAATCTCGGAACCAGGATCACCATGAATGTGGGCGAACCCGGCTTTGTCAGCGTACCGGGCTCATCAACTGACAGGGGGATGCATGACGCGGTGGGAATCGGACCGGCCGGTGCGGGCGCGTCGCTGGGCTGACCGTTTTGGCGTTGCCATCAGCGGCAAGGCGGGCCGCCTGATCGCGGCCGGCGCCGCAGCGGTCACAGTGACGGCAGCCGCAGGGGTGGTGAGCGCGATCCCGGCGGCGGCGAGCCCGGGCACGACTGCGGCAGCGGGAAGCAGCGCTGCGGTGCGTGCCGTCGAGGTTCCACTGGGCGACAAGCCGGCTGGCTTCTGGTACGGGTCCGACAGCCGCCAGGTCACGATCACCGGGTCCGCGCCGTATTCAGAGCCGGTGACCGGCGGCGCCTACGGCGGCTACATCGGGATGACCGGCAACTGGGCAAACCTCACGGACTGCCACAAGATCGTGGTCTGGTCCGCGACCAACAGCGGGCAGGCCAACGCCAACCACAGCAGGGGCCTGGGCATCGGAACCGGCGTCTATTACTTCATGGGCGGTCCGGGTGTGGACCCGCACTATACCGGCACAACCAGCGAGGCCTCGGCCTGGGGCGCCGAGCAGGCGGGTAGGGCCCTGGCCGACGCGGCCAAGCAGCACGTGACCTACCCGGTGATCTTTATGGACATCGAGCTGCCCGGGGGCCCGTCCGACTACACGCCCGCCCCGGACAATGGCTGGAACTCGGTGTACACGTCACCGTGCAGCAGCGTGGTGAAGTCCAGCTTCGTAGCGACCAGCCTTGATCGCGCCGACTTCAACGGGTTCGCGAACTACGTGACGAGCCACTCCTCGGACAAGGTCGGCGTCTACTCGGCCCCGAGCATCTGGTCCTCGATCTTCGGCACCGGATCCGACGCGTCGATCCCCACCACCTACGAGTGGACCTATGAGTCCTTCACCAGCAGCCTGGCCCACCCGCCGCACAACTGGTGCCTCACCGGCAGCGCGTCGTCCACCTGCGCGCGATTCTTCGGCGGCGTCACCAGCAGCAGCAAGTACGCGCTGATGTGGCAGTGGTCGGGCGGCGGCGGAAGCGACAACGGCGTCGGCGACTTCGACCAGATCGACGGCAACCGCACACCGTAATCGGCCACCCGCGGAGAGCCGCCGTCCGCCGAGAACAGCGCCAGCAGAGATCAGCCGCCAGCGGTTCACCTTCGTCCGACGCCGACCGGACGAAGGCGAACCGCTACTTCGCCAGGGCGCTCTAAGGGCGTCGGCCGAAGGCCGGCTCTGAATAGGCACCTGCCCGTCTGGTTTCGCGGCAAGTCCTGGGGGCTTGCCCGCCCCATCACGCATCCCGCGGAGATCGGCGTGCTGTCGGTCGTGCGGGCAGCGGCCGATCCCGCCGTAGCTGGCGGCTCCTATCTCGGGCCGGATGGCTGGCAGGAATTCACCGGTTACCCCGTCCTTCTTCATCCCAGCGAACGGGCTCGCGATCCCGAGCTGCAACGCCGGCTGTGGCAGGAATCGGAGCGCCTCACCGGCGTTTCCTGCCAGTTCTCAGTTGCCACGGTATAACGGCGTGGTGGCGTGACGCTGGATAGCCACCTCTGTAACCTCCGGAAATACCGGCGCGCCCGCACGGGGGAATGGCGTGCTACCTATCCGGGGGCATTCAGATGGGATTCTCACGCTCGCAGCGCGCCGCGAAATGCGCCGCCGCGGCGGCAACGGCCGCGCTGGCAGCGGCGCTGGCCTATCCGGCCAGCGCGGTCGTAGGTGCTGACCTGGGCGGCAGCATCACCGCGGCGACGGCGGCAGCCGCCGCCACGGTCGCATCCCCAGGCTGCGCCTGGCCGGTCGAAAGCACGGCCGCCACCGCTAATGTGGCAGCGCCCGATCCGTTCACCGCCTACTGGTTAACCCCGTTTCTCGCTAGCCGCAGCGAAACGATAACGATCAGCGGCTCATTCCCCACAAGCCGCTTTATGTCCCTTGCGGTATACAACGACTCTTTCCAGCTGTTCACCAACACCGTCAACGGCAAAAGGGTTTCTTCGCACCTTTCCGGATACCAGATAGTTCCCAATCAGGGAACAAGCAACCCGTTCCGCACCGGCCATGTGCGCAAGGGACAGCAGTTCACCGTCCGCCTGATGCCGACGGCCACGGCCGCCCAGCAGCGTTCCGAGAACGCGATACCGACGGTAGACCAGCAGGCTCCGGCCGGCACATCGGGGCCGTCAGGAGTCGGCTACGTGGTCTTCCGGGCCTATCTTCCCGCCGGGGGCGCCGCCGCTCTGCGGCTTCCGTCCATCACGGTCAGCCAGGGCGGGCGAAGCACCACCCTGCCCCGCTGCGCCACGCAGTCCGGGACGTCGGAGGCGGTTTCCGACCAGCACACCACGTCCGCGAGCACGCTCGCGGCGCTGAATGGCCTGCGCGACGACGGCGTCGCGATGTCGTGCGCCGTCGGCTGCGCAGCTCCGCAGCTTCAGTACTTCGGCCCGTCGGCCGACTCGGAAGCCGGGGTCTTCCCCGACCCGGCCAACGGGTACATCGAGATGAGCTTCACCCCGAAGCGCGGGTACGTCATCGTGACCCATGGCGAGGCCCCGACGAGCCCAACCACCGCTGGCCACGGGTCGCCGGGGAACACGCTCGGCGCCCATCCCGTCTCCTTGACCAGACCCAAGTTCCAGGTTCTCTACTGGTCGATCGTTAACTATCTTGCCGCGTCGCCGTACCCGGCCGTCGAAACCAGCCAGGGCGCGAAGGGTCAGGTCGGCGGGACCCCGGACTACCTGACGAAGGTGCAGGGAGGCTATTACACCGTGGTGTCCTCGCTGCCCTCGAACAAGCCGTCCGCCGCGTCCCTGAAGGCCAACAGCGCGACCTGGATCCCGATGTCCGCAAGCAAGCCCGCCACGCCCGAGTTCCAGCTGCTGCGGAACGTGCTCCCGCAGCGGTCGCAGTACCCAGAGGGGTTCGCCTTCGTCAAACCGCCGGCAAACCCATCGGTCGTCGTCACCCCGGCCAAGCTCCGGCAGCAGATGGGCGGCTACTACCCGCAGATCGCGCAGTGCTCGGTCGGCGCGTTCGAATCAGGCGGCTGGGCAGGATGCATGGCTAACAGCCGCATTTAACGGACGCCGTAGAGGTATTCGAGGGCCAGCTGGTCCAGGCGCTCGAAGTTCATCCCGCGCTCAGCGAGCGCTTCGATGTCAGGGGTGAACCCGCGGATGTCGCGCCAGGTCTCACCGTCGCCGAGCGTGGGCAGCGACAGGTCGGGCACCCAGGCGGCCGACAGCGCCTCAGTCACTTCCGGGTCGGAACGGAACGCCCGCACCTTCTCGCGCAGGATCAGGTAATTGCGCATGCAGGCGGCGGCGGACGCCCAGACCCCGTCGTCGTCCTCGGTCCGCGGCGGCTTGTAGTCGAAGTGCACCGGCCCGTCGTACCCGCCAGCCTCGAGCGCGTCGACCACCCAGAACGCTCCCCTGGCGTTGCCGGCCCCGAACCGCAGGTCCTGGTCATAGCGCGGCCCATGCTGGCCGTTCAGGTCGATGTGGAACAGCTTGCCGTGCCACAGAGCCTGGGTGATCGCGTGGGCGTAGTTGAGCCCCGACATCTCCTCGTGCCCGACCTCCGGGTTGAGGCCGACCAGCTCGGGGTGCTCGAGCTCGTTGATGAACGCTAGCGCGTGGCCCGCCGTGGGCAGCAGGATGTCGCCGCGCGGCTCGTTCGGCTTCGGCTCGATCGCGAACCTGAAGTGGTACCTCTGATCGATCACATAGGCGCACAGGATGTCGAACGCCTCCTTGAGCCGGTCCAGAGCCGCGCGCACGTCTTTGGACGCGCCGGACTCGGCGCCGTCCCGGCCGCCCCAGCAGACATAAACTCTGGCGCCGAGCTCCTCCGCCAGGTCGAGGTTGCGCATCACCTTGGCCAGCGCGAACCGGCGCACGTCCCGGTCGTTGGCGGTGAACCCGCCCTCCTTGAAGATCGGGTGCCCGAAGAGATTCGTGGTCGCGGTCGTCACCACGAGGCCGGTCTCGTCGAGTGCCTTGCCGAACGCCGCGATGCGTTCCGCCCGCTCCTCGTCTGTGTCGTCGAACCCGAACACGTCGTTGTCGTGGAAGTTCACCCCGTAGGCGCCGATCTCGGCCAGCTTGCGCACGGCGCGCTCGGCGGGCATCGGCGGCCGGACCGCCGAACCGAAGACGTCCACACCCTGCCAGCCCACGGTCCAGATCCCGAACGAGAAGCGGTCGGCGGGTGTTGGTGTGTACTTGTCTGTGCTCACAAGCTGGTCCTTTCGTCCCAGGTGACGGTGTCATCGCGGAGCGCGGCGTGGCGCTCGCGGATCTGCGGCTGCTCCGCGCCGGTGTAGGTTTCGGTGGATCGCGGCGGCCACGGCGGAGGCTCCGGGGTCCCGGCCAGCGCCCACGCCGCCTGGCGGGCCGCGCCGAGGGCCACGTACTCCTCGGCCTCGGGCACAATGACCGGCGAGAAGAAGATCCCCGGTGCGGCCTCGCGGACCGCGGCCGATTTCGCGCCCCCGCCGATCAGCAGCACCCGCCCGGAAGCGGGCTCGGTCCCGCACGCCGCGGCGATGCGGTCGGCCGCGTCGGCCAGCGACGCGAGCAGCGCCTCGACCGCGGCCCGTGCCAGGTTCTCCCTGGTCGCATTCTGGGTGGTCAGCCCGCGCAGCACCCCGGTGGCGTTCGGCCGGTCCGGGGTCCGCTCGCCATCCAGGTAGGGCAGCAAGGTGATCCCGCCCGCACCGGGCTCCGCGGCCAGAGCCAGTGCGGAGAGCCCGGCAAGGTCGGTGCCGAGCAGCGACGCGGTAGCGGACAGCACCAGGCCCGCGTTGATCGTGCACACGAGCGGCAGGAAGCGCCCCGTGGCGTCGGCGAACCCGGCCACCGCGCCGGACGGGTCGTCCGCCGGAACCTCGCTGACCGCGAACGCCGTCCCCGACGTGCCGATGGACACGGCGACGTCCCCGGTCCGCAGGCCGAGCCCGAGCGCAGCGCCCATGTTGTCCCCGGTCCCGGCGGACACCGCGGCACCCCAGCCGGTCTGCCCGACGACCTCGCCGGGCGCCGCCACCCTGGGCAGCGCGACCGCGTGCCCGAGCGCCGCAGCGGCCAGGTCCGGCAGCCAGGTCCCGGCCGCGGGCGAGAAGTAGCCGGTGCCGGACGCGTCACCGCGGTCAGTCACGGGCTCTACCCCCACCCGTGCCCGCCCTGTCTCGCCCAGCAGTCGCCAGGTCAGCCAGTCGTGCGGGAGCAGTACCGCCGACACCCGCGCCGCGTTGGCCGACTCGTGCTCGGCGAGCCAGCGCAGCTTGGTTACCGTGAACGAGGCTGCTGGCACGCTCCCGGTGTTCGCCGCCCACCACGCCGGGCCGCCGAACTCGGCGACAAGCTCGGCCGCCGCCCCGGCCGATCTCAGGTCGTTCCAGAGCAGCGCGGGCCTGATCATCTCGCCGTCGTCATCCAGCGCGACCATCCCGTGCTGCTGGCCGGCCACGCCAACGGCGGCCGCGCGCTCCAGCAGCCCATCGCCGGCCTTCTGCAGCGCCGACCACCACGCCTCGGGGTCGGCCTCGGTGCCGGACGGGTGCGGTGCGTGACCCTGCCCGACCACGGTGCCGTCGTCCGCGTCGCAGAGCACGACCTTGGTCGACTGGGTCGACGAATCTATGCCGGCTGCAAGGCGAGATCGGTGGGCTCGGTTCATGACCTCCGCCTAGTTTGAGATCCGTCTGCCGAATGGAACCGAGGAGCGAGCCTCCCCGTAGCGCCAGCGGGCACAAACCGAGGCTACTGCGGCGTTCCGATTGGGGCTTGCCCATGTGGTCATGGACGTGGGTGTCTTCGAGGCAATCGGTGGGCACTGCCTGTCGTGGAATAGTCTTGCCCGCCGTGACCGACTTCATTTCGTTCCCTTTCTACGACCTGTTCCAGGAGAACGGGCATGTGCCGGAGATCCTCGAGAAGCTGCCCCCGCTACTGGCCGGGATCCGGCGCAGCGTTCTGGAGATCGGCGCGGGAACCGGTCTGATCACCACGTCGCTGGCCGACTGGACACCGGCGGAGATCTTCGCGCTGGAACCCTCGGCCGGTATGCGCGCCGTGCTGCTGTCCCGGCTCAGTTCGCGTCCGGAGCTGCTGGAGCGGGTGACCGTGCTGTCTTGCGATGCGCTGAGCTTGGAGCTGGACGAGCCGGTTGAGTCCATGGTCATGATCAACGTGATGTATGCCCTGGAGCCGGACTACCGCAGGCGGCTCTGGCCGGTGCTGGCAGCTCAACTGGCACCCGGCGGGCCGCTGGTGTTTACCTGGCGCGCTGGCGGCCCGCCTGCGCCCCATCCGCTCCAGGAGATGGTTTCGCGTCAGGTGGGACGGCATACCTACACGGTTCTGTGGGAGGTTCTTGAGTCGGGTGAGGAGGCGTTCCGCGCTCGCTACCTGTACCGGATCACCAAGGGCCAGAAGATCATCAGCGAGGAGGAGATCACCGGTTACGGCTACCGCCCCGCATGGGACGTGCTCCAGCGTGAGCTGGCCGGTGCGGGCTTCACTCAGCTGAAGGCGCTGAGCGCCTGCTTGCCTGGCGGCTCGCCTGAGGCCGGTTTCTATTTGTCCTCGTTCCCCCTGGCTCCCGGGGTGGGGCCTGGGGACGTACATAGAGTTGGGTTCGTGCTGGACCGGCTGGCATTGCTCCCGCTGCCCAGGCTGCAGGGCGAGCGTGTCACTTTGCGCGCGCCGCAGGAGTCAGATGTTGACGACCGGCTGCGCCACCCCATCGACCCCGGCGAGGAGGATGGCTACGGGTCATCGTGGCGGCGGGAATGGGACGGCCGCCGTTACCACAGCCGGGAGCATCTGACCGCCACCCGGCACCCGGCCAAGCCGGGAACCTACACCTGGGCAGTTGAGTACAACGGTCACTGCATTGGCAGCGCGGGGCTGCGCGTGGACGCTGACCAGCACAGCGCGGACTACACAATCGGCCTGTTCGTCGCCGCTCTGCGCGGTCGCGGGCTGGGTCGTGAGGTGACCCGGCTGGTACTGGCCTGGGCGTTCGAGGTGCTGGGCGTGCACCGGGTCCAGCTGGAGGTGCTGGCCAGCAACAGGCGTGCCATCAATTGCTATCTGGCCTGCGGCTTCCGCCGCGAAGGCGTCCGCCGCGACGCCGAGCTGTACCCCGACGGCTGGAAAGACTTCATCATCATGGGGATTCTGCGCTCTGAGCACGCACGTTAACGGGGCATGCGGTGCCTGAGGAGTTCCCTGCTGACCTGGACGCCCTCGCTGGTCTAGCGCATGAGGCGTTGCCGATGGCCAGGTCGGTCTGTATCGAGGCGGCATCTGGCGGGCGTGCGGTGGTTGTGTACCGGGCGATGGTCGACGGTGTTCGGTACTACCTTCGGCTCGCCGAGGAGCCCGGTCAGGATCTGACGACCGACGCGCTCATCCTGGAGCGGTTGCGGGCGCTGGACGTGCGCGCGCCAGGGGTTGTCGCAGTCTCGGCGGCCACCGTCGCGTTCCCGCGCTCCTGGATGATCATGACCGAAGTCCGGGGCCGTAGCATTGCTGAGGGCGGCACGGATGGCGGGGCCAAGCGGGCAGCAATCGCCGCTGGCCGGGATATTGCCGTGATGAATTCTGTGCCCGTGTCAGGGTTCGGCTGGCTGCGTCGCGACGGATCTGCTCAGCTGACTGCCAAGCTGCCCAGCTACCGCCAGTTCGTCGTGTCATATTTGCCCGCGCCGTGGCCGGGCAGACTGGCTGAGCTGTTTGACCGCCGCCAGCTGGATGCTCTGCTCGCGCTGGCAACAGCTGAGCAAGACAGGCCGTTTCGCACCGGGCATCTGGTTCACGGAGACTTGGACGTCACCCACATCTACTCTCACGCCGGCCGCTACAGCGGCATCATCGACTTCGGGGAGATGCGCGGCGCCGATCCGTATTTCGACCTGGGCCACTTCCTGCTGCACGACCGAGAAACCCGCCCTGCACGGTTGTTCAGCTACTTCCTCAACGGCTACCGTCAGGTCAATCCGCTTCCCGACGGGTGCTGCCAGGAAATCCAGGTGTCAGCGATTCTGCTTGGGCTTCGCCAGCTCTCACGCTGGCTCAGTCCCGAGCGGGGCTACTCGCTCAGCCACCCGCTCGTTCGGCGCCGCTTCGCCGAACTGTCTAATCTCATCGACGGCAGACCAGCCCATCCGTAGTGCCAGACCGTGGCACCAAGGAGCCGTAAGCTTCCCGGTCAAACCGTCTGACGTGCTGGTCCGGCCAACCGTGAGTTGCCGACGCTGGCCTCTGATGGCACGGCGATCTTGTAAGTTGCCCGGTTGACCTTGGCGACCGGGTTGGCCGAGAATCCAGCGCGTGTCCCAGTCGATTGATTACCGCTGGCGCGGGCCGGTCACAGACGCCGAAATGGTGGCACTCATCGAAGCTCATGGCGGCCGTGCCGTATCCGGGTGGTGGGATCAGGTCCGGCCCTGCAGCCTAGGCTGGGTGACCGCCCGCTGGCACGAAGGCGGCATGGTCGGCTTCGTCAACGTGGCATGGGATGGAGGCAATCACGCCTTCCTCATGGATACCAAGGTCGCCAGTGAGCATCAGCGGCAAGGTATCGGCGCCGCGCTTGTCGGCCATGCTGCGCGACACGCTAAGGCGGCTGGCTGCGAGTGGCTGCACGTCGATTTCGAAGACCACCTGGCTGCGTTCTATTTCGATGCCTGCGGCTTCCAGCCCACGCTAGCCGGACTGATCCATCTGCGCACCGGGGCCAGAAAGTGAGGGAGAAGGCACCTAGTCCTGTCCGTTCTCCTCGATAGGCGCCTAATCCGGCCTGAGTCTTGGTGTCTACGTGGGAGTGGACGAATCTATGCCGGCAACAAGGCGAGATCGGTGGGCTCGGTTCATGACCTCCGCCTGTTTGAGATCCGTCTGTCGAATGGGATTGAGGAGCCAACCTCCCCGGACGCCGGCGCGAACAGGACACACGCTACTGCGAGATGCGCGGCTGGAACATTGCCCCAACATCCTGCTCGGCCTCATCCGCGAGGGCGACGGGGTGGCCGCGCAGGTGCTGGTGAAGCTGGGCGCCGACCTGAACCGGGTGCGCCAGCAAGTGATCCAGCTGCTGCACGACTACCAGGCAAAGACATGATCGGCGCAGGGTTCCCGGCCAGGCAAGCGGAGGCCAGTGCCGGAGTGCATCGACGGTGAGAAGATCAGCTGGATGCAGCCATGTGAGATTCAACGCGCGCTGGCTGCGGCGATGTCGACCGCCTCGGCTCTTGGCCTGGCCGTCGATGACGCGATCGTTCTGCATGATTCGAACAAGCTCACTGTGCGCCTGCTGCCTTGTGACGCCGTTGCCCGGGTCGCGCCAGTAGCGCATCAGGTCGCACGGTTCGAGATCGAGCTTGCCCAGCGGCTCGCCGAATCCGGGAGCCCTGTCGCTGTTCCAGACCCCCGGGCACAGCCGCGCGTCTATGAGCGTGATGGCTTCGTGGTCACGCTGTGGACCTACTACGAGCTTGCGATGTCCGGGGAGGTCTCACCGGCCGGCTACGCGAATGCGCTTGAGCGATTGCATTCCGGCATGCGCAAGCTCGATCTCAGGACGCCGCACTTCACTGATCGAGTGGAAGAGGCTCAGCACCTTGTGGAGAACACTCACCTCACCCCGGATCTTGCCGATGCGGACCGGAAGCTTCTTATCACTACGCTAAGGAGCCGAAGACAAGCGATCTCCGGCCGTGGTCCTGCTGAGCAGTTGCTGCACGGCGAGCCGCACCCGGGCAACGTGCTCAGCACGAAGTCCGGACTGTTGTTCATCGATTTCGAGACGTGTTGCCGTGGACCGGTTGAGTTCGACCTCGCCCATGTCCCCGAAGATGTGAGCGAGCGCTATGCAGACGCTGATCACGACCTGCTGAGCCAATGCCGAGTCCTTGTTCTTGCCATGGTCGCCGCCTGGCGCTGGGACCTGGCCGACCAGTTCCCGGATAGGCAACGAGCAGCTCGCGCACTCCTCAGCGCTCTGCGCGAGGGTCCGCCGTGGCCGCCGCTCGACGTCGTGATGCGCCGACCGGGTGGTCCGTAAGCGACTCCAAGGTGAGATTCGACCACAGCCCCGCCACCCTGGCCGGTGGCAGCACCGCGGGTGGGCGCCACCTCGTTCCCGGTCAGCCGCCTCGGCGGGACGGGTCACGGCCGATGTGGCCGATGCTCAGGTACATGATGCCGCCGAGCGGGGCCTGGGCCAGGCAGATGATCACCCACGCCCACTTGTGCAGGTAGCGCACCTGTCCGGCCCGGGCGATGTCGGCCAGGCAGAAGCCGTCAAAGCCGACGCCCAGTACCAGCAGAAGCATGACCGGCAAGGACGGCGGGAGCCCACGGGTACGCAGCAGCGCGATCATCCCGAGCACGGCGGCCACAACGACGAACCAGATAAGCAGGCCGCGGGCCGCTCGGACCGCAAGCCCGGGAGGCCGGGTCCGCATGGCGCCGGTCAGCCACTGCGCGTTTCTGGTGCGCCGCGAAGCGGCCCGCGCTGACCGGCTTAGCTGCCTGGTCGTCCAGGAGATGCCGACACAGAAGCTGAGCGCCCGCAGCGTGCGCAGGAACGATGGGCGGATGCTCTGATCGCCGAAGATGGCGGGCAGTTCGGCGGTCCACTCCCGGCAGCGCTCGGCGCGCACGTCTGGTGGCAGCCGGCGGCAGACCGTCTGGATGAGCCACCCGGCGACCCGCTGGGCGCGCGGAGCCGGGCTCACCGCGTGCTCCCTGGCGCAGGCCACGCCGCGCCGTGGCCGGCCCGCCGCGGCGGGGCACTGGAGGCGGCCTGGGCAAGCTCGAGGCGGGCCACGCGGAGGCCTTCGGCAGTCAGCCGGTAATACTTCCGCGGCGGCAGGCCGGCCGCGTCCTCGCGCTGAGCCTCCCACTTGGCATCCACCAGCCCGTCTTGCTGCAGGCGGGCAAGCATGGGATACAGCGTGCCGCTTGGCAGCTTCGCCGCCTTCATCAGGTCGTAGCCATAATGCGGCGCGGACGGGTCGGCGATCATCACCGTGAGCACGCGCTCCAAAGGCCCGGTCAGCTTCACAGAACCAGTCTACACATGTAGTCTCGACATATGTAGGCTACATATGTCGAGAGGGATGGTGAGGGCTGATGAGCCTGCCGCCGGGATCTGACGTGGCGATACCCGTTGTGGCCGTGGTGGTTGCGTTTGATGCCTGGTGCATAGTCGACCTAGTACGGGCTAGCCAGGTGCGCTACCTGCCCAAATGGGCGTGGGCGGCGGCCATCTGCGTCTGGGGACCGTGGGGCGGTGTGATCTACCTGACCCTCGGGAAGGACCGAACCGCGGCAAACGTGCCCGGGACGGTCCCCACGGCCGAGGGCGCCGGGATTGCCGCGAGCGGGCCGCTGCTCACCCGTCACGTACCGGCCGACCCGGTCGTGATCGAGGTGGAGCAGCTGACCAAGCGCTTCGGGCCGGTCACGGCGGTGGACGCCCTGAGCTTCACGATCCACCCGGGGCAGGTGACCGGGTTCCTGGGGCCCAACGGCGCCGGGAAGACGACCACGATGCGGGTGATCTTGGGCCTGGACGCCCCGACGTCGGGCAGGGCGCTGGTGGGGGGACGCCGCTACCAGGAGATCATCAGGCCGCTGCACGTGGTCGGCTCGCTGCTGGATGCGACTGCTGTGCATGGCGGGCGAACCGCCTGGTTTCATCTGCTGTCCATCGCGAAAAGCAACGGGATCGGACGGCGCCGGGTTGAGCAAGTGCTGGAGGCGACCGGACTGGCTTCGGTGGCGGCCCGGCGCGTCAGGGAGTTCTCGCTGGGGATGAAGCAGCGGCTCGGTATAGCCGCGGCACTGCTGGCCGACCCCGCGGTGCTGATCTTCGATGAGCCGGTAAACGGGCTGGATGCCGCGGGTGTCCACTGGATCCGGCAGCTGTTCCAGTCGATGGCCGCCGAGGGACGCACCGTACTGGTCTCCAGCCACCTGATGAGCGAGGTCGCGCTGACCGCCGATCACCTGATCATCATCGGGCGCGGCAGGCTGCTCGCCGCCACCCCCACCGACCAGTTCATGTCCGGCACGCACCGGGACGTGCTGGTGCGCTCGCCAAGAGCCGGTGAGCTGGCTGGGCTGCTCACCGCCCGCGGAGCAGCCATCCGGCCAGAAGCCGACGGCGGGCTCGCCGTGACCGGCCTGGATGCGCCCGCCATCGGCGACCTGGCAGCCGGCCACGGGATCGCCGTGCACGAACTCATGACACGGCACGCCTCTCTCGAACAGGCCTACCTGGACCTCACCGGCGACAGCACCGACTACCGGACCGAAACCCCGGCGCCGGAAAGGATGATCGCGTCATGACCGCACCGCAAATCGCCGCCGACCAGGCCTTGCCATCACGACTGGTGCGTGGCCGGGACGTGCTCGCCTTCGAGTGGACCAAACTGCGCTCGGTCCGCTCGAACTACCTAACGCTGCTCATCGCGGCGATGGCGACGATCGGTTCCACCGCGATCGTCGCGCACGCCGCCGGATCGGGTCCCACAGCCCCGCCAGGCGGCCTGTTCACCGCGCTCACCGCGAGCTTTCTCGGCTACGCCGAATACGCCGTGATCCCGGTCAGCGTGCTTGCCGTGCTGGAGTTCACGTCGGAATACACAACCGGCCTGATCAGCACCACGTACTGCGCCGTGCCGCGACGCTGGGCGGTGCTGGGCGGCAAGGCGGCGGCCACCGGCGGAGCCGCACTCGTCGCCGGTGAGGTGCTCGGGTTCGCATGCTTTTTCCTGACCCAGGCGATGCTGTCCGCGCAGCACCGCGGCCTTTCCCTGGCCCAGCCGGGCGTGCCCGGAGCCGTGCTCGCGGGCGGCTTTTTGCTGTGCGCATGCGCGCTGACCGCGCTCGGCCTCGGCGCCATCATCCGCCACACTCCGGGCGCGATCGCAGCGACATTGGTCGCGATCTACGGCCTGGCCGCCCTGTGCCTGGCGCTGCCCGCACCGTGGAAGGACGACTTCGGCAGGTTCACCATGCCGTTCGCCGCTTCACAGGTTCTGGCAACGCACCCGCATCCAGGCTTGCTTTCCCCGGCCCTGTCCATGCTGGTCCTCATCGGCTGGCCCGCCGCCGCCCTGCTGGCCGCCGCTCTCGTGATCACCGGCCGCGACGCATGACGCGGCACCGCCGGGAGCTATTTGGCCTCAATGGTGCGCCGCTACGCCTGGCGGGCCAGCCAGGTCACCAGGTTCACCCACAGCGGCGCGTATCCGGGCCAGTCCATGAACTCCGGCGGGCCCCAGTGCGGCGCGCAGTCGGACGTGAACACGGCGCCGCGGCCCTCGTGGTACGCGCCGCAGACGACGAGCGGATCGGATCCGCAGGTGACCAGCACCTCGGCGGCCAGCTTGGGCGTCACCCGGTTGTAGCCGAGCAGCCCCGGCCAGGTCGCAGGCAGGCCCGCCAGGACCGGATGATCCGGCCGCTCCGCCATCGGCACCACACCCTGCGGCGCCTCCACCCGGTCGTCGGTCGCGCCGATCGTCACCGGCAGCACGTCCTCCACCGGGGTGCCGTGGTAGCGCGCCTTGCCCTCGATCCCGGCGAACGACAGGTACCCGCCGATCATCAGCAGCCCGCCGCCGCCGCGCACGTACTCCTCGACGACCGCAAGCCGGTTCGGCGAGGGGATGGAACGCTCGAACACCTCCGGCGACAGCAGCATGCTGTTCGCGCCGATGTCGCTGAGGATGACCGCGTCGTACGGCGCCAGCCCGCCGGCCGAGCCGGGAAACTGCCCCGGAACGAGGTGGCCGGGCAGGTACTCGACCTCGATCCCGGCACCGGACAGTGCCGCGCGAAGCTGGCTCGCGCCCTCCACGTAGGCGCTCGTGGTAAACGAGTCGACACCCTTGATGTGCAGGCTGTGCGTGACCCAGCTCTCGCCGCAGAGCAGCACCCGCATGGGCAGGCCTCCGTTCGCTATCGCAAGCTACCGGCCGGCCGGCGGCGGGCCGGCCGACTCGCGGACCACTAGCTCCACCGGCAGCACCTCGGTGCGGGCCGGGGCGTCCCGGTCGGCCAGCCGCTCGAACAGCAGCTCGACGCCGACCTGGGCAAGGCGGTCGAACGGTGACCTGACCGTGGTCAGCCGCGGCCGCACGTACTGGCTGAACCTGATGTCGTCGAACCCCACGATCGACAGATCCTCGGGTACCCGGATGCCGTGCGTCTCGGCCGCGGACAGCACGCCGAGCGCGATGTAGTCGCTGGCCACGAACGCGGCGGTGGGCGGGTCGGCTGGCGCGATCAGGTGCGGCAGCGCGCTCATCCCGAACTGCTCGGTGAACTGCCCGTCGAGGCAGACCTGGCCGGACCCGTCGATCCCGGCCTTGGCCAGCGCGTCGAGGTAACCGCGGGACCGCTCCTGCACCGAGCCGAGCTCGGCGGGCCCGGACACGAACGCGATCTTGCGGTGCCCGAGCGCCGCCAGGTAGCTGGTGGCCTGGTACCCGCCCGCGTAGTCGTCCATGACCACGGTGTGCACCGGCGGCAGCCCGGCGATCGGCTCGTCCACCACGACCACCGCCAGGCCGCCGGCGATAGCCCGCGCGAGCCGCTCGTTGGACCGGAACGAGCCCAGGTACATCATGCCGTCGATGGCCCCGGACGACAGCAGCTCGATGTAGCTGGACGCCCGCACGGCCTGGCTGCGATGCGAGCACAGCAGGACCATGCTCCCGTGCCGCTCCACCGCCTCGACCGCGTAGTCGGCGATCGCGCCGAAGTACGGGTTGCTGATCTCGGGGACCACGAAGCCGATCACGCCGGACCGGCGCCTGGCCAGGTTCCGTGCCTGCGCGTTCGGGACATAACCCAGCTCGCTGACGGCCTCGAGCACCTTGGCCTCGGTGGCCGGGGTCACCCGGAGCTGCCCGTTCAGGTACCGCGACACGGTGGACGCGGCGACCCCCGCTGCCCGGGCGACGTCCTGGATCGTGGTCACGTCCGCTCCAGCTCGTTCGCGACTAACCGCTTGCGCAAACTGTAGCCTAGGGCGATGCAATTCTGAGCTCTGGCCACGTCGCTGGGCCTATTGACGCGCTGATCAGGCCGCCCATAATTGTACGAAACCGGTTGCGCAACGAAGGCGGGTCCCGCACATGGCCACTCAAGCAACCAGCCCCACCGCGACCTCCTCGCTGCGGCGCAACACGCTCGGCCTCCCGCAGGTGGTCTTCCAGGGCATCACGCACATCGCGCCGTCGATCAACGTCGTCTTCACGTTCCCGGTCATCGCGCTCAAGGCCGGCCCAGCCATGCCGATCTCGTTCCTGCTGACCACGATCGTCTGCTTGTTCATCGGGCACACGGTCTCGCAGTTCTCCAAGTACCTGCCGTCGAGCGGCGGCTACTACTCGTTCGCCACCCGGGGGCTCGGCGCCCGCCCCGGCTTCATGACCACCTGGAGCTACCTGATCTACGACATCATCGGGCCGGCCGGGGCCATCGGCTTCCTCGGCTACCTGGCGTCGAGCACGTTCCAGATGGCGGCCGGCGTGAATATACCGTGGTGGATCTTCGCGCTGATCACGTTCGCGATCGTCTGGGCGCTCACCCACTTCGGCATCCGGCTGTCGATGCGGACCACGGCCATCTTCGGCGGCATCGAGATACTGATCATGCTCGCGCTCGCGGTCACGTTCCTGGCGAATCCCGGGCACGGCTCGCACTTCTCCGCGCCGCTGCTGCCGAGCAACGCGCCGAACCACTACGAGGGGATCCTGGCCGGGATGGTGTTCTCGGTGCTGGCCCTGAGCGGCTTCGAGGCGCCAGCGCCGCTGGCCCAGGAGACCAAGCGCCCCGGCAAGTTCATCTCCCGCGCGGTCATGGGATCGCTGATCCTGATCGGGCTCTTCTACGTCTTCACCTCCTACGCCAGCGCGATCGGCTGGGGCACCGGCAACATGGCCGCGTTCGCGTCAAACGCCAACCCGTACTACGCGCTCGGCCACTCGCTGTGGGGCGCCGGCTGGTGGTTCATCTTCATCGCGATCGTCAACAGCGCCATCGGCTGCGGCCTGGCCTGCACCAACGCCGCGTCCCGGGTTGCCTACACGATGGGGCAGGCGGGCACGCTGCCCGCCAGGTTCGGCAAGATCCACCCGGTGCACCGGACCCCGACATTCGCCATCGCGGTACAGCAGATCATCGGCATCGTGGCGATCCTGCTGGTGGGCACGCTGCTGGCGCCGGACACGATCTTCGGCTTCCTCGGCACGATCACCACGCTCGCGGTCATCGTGCTGTACATCATGGCCAACCTCGCGCTGACCGCATACATCCGCCGCGAGCATCCCGGCGCTTTCAACATCTGGCGGCACGGGGTGCTCCCCTGGGTCGGCACGCTCGCGCTGCTGCCCGTGCTGTGGGTCACCGTCTACCCGATTCCGCCGTGGCCGTACCGGATCACGCCGTACCTGTTCGTCGCCGCGCTGCTCGTCGGGTTCGGTTACATGGTGTGGCGCGAGAAGCGGAACCCGGGAGCGCTGCAGCGCGGCGCGACGATGCTGGTCGGCAAGCCCGCCGACGCCCAAGGAGACGTGGACTGGGACGACGCGACCGCGCCGCAGGCCGACGCGTGACCCGGGCCGGAGTCGAACTCGGCCCGGTTGACCTGCCGACCTATGACCTGCCGACCGAGCAGCCACAGGTTCCTCAAGAAACCTTCCTGGAACGGGTAGCAGCGGCCGATCGGGTGACCGCCGAGGCGGGTCTGGACGCGCTGATCGTCTACGCCGACCGCGAGCATTTTGCGAACCTGTCGTACCTGACCGGGTTCGACCCCAGGTTCGAGGAGGCGCTGCTGCTGCTGGTGCCCGGCCGGGCGCCGGTCCTGCTGGTGGGCAACGAGGGCGTGTCGTACGCGAAGGTCGTGCCGCCCGCGATCGAGGTGCTGCTGTACCAGACCCTCAGCCTGGTCTGCCAGGACCGGTCGGCCAACCCGCCGCTCGCCGACGTGCTGCGCAGCGCCGGGATCGGCGGCGACGGCGCGACCCGGATCGGCATCGCCGGCTGGAAATATTTCGGCCCGGCAGACACCGGCCGGCCGGCCGAGTGGATCGACGCTCCCGCGTTCCTGGTGGACGAGTTGCGCGCGCTGGGCTGCCGCCCGGAGAACGCGACCGGGCTGTTCACCGAGCCGGGCCGCGGGCTGCGGCTGGTCAACGACATCGACCAGCTTGCCTGCTTCGAGTTCGCGGCCACGCACGGGTCGGAGTCGATGCGGCGGATGCTGCACCAGGTCCGGCCCGGCATGACCGAGCTCGAGGCGTTCTCGCTGTACCGGCCGATCGGCCTGCCGTACTCCTACCACCCGGTGATGCTCAGCGGCGAGCGGGCGGCCCTCGGCCTGGCCAGCGCCTCCGGCCGGGTGATCAAGGCCGGGGACCCGATGAGCGCGTCGCTCGGGTACTGGGGCAGCAACATCGCCCGCGGCGGCTTTCTGGCCGAGTCAGCGGGCGACTTGCCCGCCGCCGCCCAGGACTACGTCGAGCGCCTGGTCGCGCCGTATTTCGCGTGCGCGGCCGAGTGGTACGAAACGATCGGCATCGGGGTCACCGGCGGCGAGCTCTACGACCTGGTCTCCAAGCGGCTGGGTGACCCGTTCTTCGGCGTGGACATCAACCCGGGCCACTTCATCCACCTCGACGAGTGGCCGAGCTCCCCGGTGTACCCCGGCTCCGACGTGGTGTTCGGCTCCGGGATGGCGCTGCAGCTCGACATCATCCCCGCCACCGGCACCGTCTACCACACGTCGAACATCGAGGACGGTGTCGTGCTCGCCGACGAGGCGGCCCGCGACGAGCTGGCCGCCCGTTACCCGGGCCTGTGGCAGCGGGTGACCAGCCGCCGCCAGTTCATGGCCGAGGTGCTCGGGATCCGGCTCCGGCCCGAGGTGCTGCCGATGTCGGGCCTGGCCGGCTACCTGCCGCCGTTCTGGCTGTCTCCGCACCTGGCCATGCGGCGCGGCTGAGCCGCAACTCGGTCAGCCGGAGCGCTTCGGCACCCAGGAGAAGGTCCGTACCGCGATGATCAGCCCGCCCACGCCCCAGGCCCCCACGACCAGCAGCGGGACCAGGGCGAACCGCTGGCCGCCGTTGGTCGCCGGCACGAACGCCGCCTGCAGGGCCACGGCCAGCGGCCGGACCGGAAGCACGTTGGCGATGTCCAGCAGCCAGTGCGGCAGCACGTTGTCCGGGATGTAGATGCCGGAGATGAAGTACACCGGCAGCGTGGCCAGCTGCACCATCGGGCCGGCCGACTCGGCGGTCGCCACGAGGCCGCTCAGCGCGTAGGCCAGGCAGCAGAAGGCTGCCGCACCGATGACGGTCTCCACGGCGGCCAGGCCGAGGGCCGCCCCGGTCACGTGCAGGCTGAAGCCGATCGAGCCGATCGCGACCAGGACCGCGACGATGACCACGGCCGACACGACGCTCGTGGTGGCGTCGCCCGCGATCAGCACCCAGGCCGGCACCGGCGTGGCCCGGCGCCGCTTCAGCGAGCCGGACTCGCGCTTGGCGACGATCGTGATCAGCAGGTTGATCAGGCCAGCGCCGACGATCGCCATCGCCGCGATGTGCGGCACGTAGTAAGCGGCGATGTCGACGGTCACGCCGCCCGCCTTGACGGTGCCGCTGCGGAACAGGGACACCAGGATCAGCAATAGCACGACCGGCACGGCCAGCGTGAAGATCCTGGCCCTGGTGTTCCGCCGGAACGCGCGCAGGTCGTACCGGGCCTGGTGGGCAACCAGCGAGGCGGCGCTCATCCGGCGCGCCCTGGGCAGCGCGGGCGGTTGGCCCGCATTCGGCACAGCACTCACGTGTGCTCCTCGGTGAGCCTGAGGTAGATCTCCTCGAGCGTGGGCCGGTGCGCGGTGAGGTCGCTGAGCGGGTAGCCGTGCTGCAGCGCCCACGCGGTCAGCGTGTGCAACACCGGCACCGGCTGATCATGCAGGATCTCCACGATCCCGCCGCGGCCAGCGGTTACCGGCGCGGGCAGGCCCGGCAGGTCGCCGGGGGTCACGCCGTCCGGAAGGGTGAATCTGATCGTGGTCGCGGCACTGGCCCGGCCGCCGATCGTGGCTGGGGTTCCCGAGGCCACGATCCGGCCGGCC
This sequence comes from uncultured Actinomycetota bacterium, assembly GCA_963778075.1. GTDB lineage: Bacteria > Actinomycetota > Actinomycetes > Streptosporangiales > Streptosporangiaceae > JASHPR01. The sequence goes on from CAVZTJ010000009.1 coordinate 270,556, forward strand.
GCGATGATCATGATCTGGTCGGCCAGCGCCTCGGCCTCGTCCATGTAGTGCGTGGTCAGGAAGATCGTCTTGCCGAGCTCACGCAGGCCGGCGATCACGTCCCACGCGGAGTGCCGGGCAGCCGGGTCGAACCCGGTGGTGGGCTCGTCCAGGAAGACCACTTCCGGGTCGCCGATCAGCGCCAGGGCCATGTCGAGGCGGCGCAGCTGCCCGCCCGACAGCCGGTCGCAGCGGCCGTCGGCCTTGTCCGTGAGCCCGACCAGCTCCAGCGCCCGGCCGACCGGCAGCGGGTTCGGGTAATACCCGGCGTACATGGATATGCATTCCCGGACCGTCAGCCACGCCTCCGGCGCGGACTCCTGCAGCACGACGCCGACCCTGGCCCGCCAGTCCGACCCTGCCCTGGCTGGATCCTCGCCCAGCACCCGCACCTCGCCACCGGTGCGGGTGCGGAAGCCCTCGAGGATCTCAACGGTGCTGGTCTTGCCGGCGCCGTTCGGCCCGAGGAACGCGAAGATCTCGCCGTAGGCGACGTCGAGGTCGATGCCCCGCACCGCCTCGTAGTGGCCGTAGGTCATTCGCAGGTCCCGCACGGTGATCACGTCCGCGCTGCCGGCGACCGCCGCTCCGGTGGCGCCCGCCGACTGCAGCGGCCGGGCCACGGACCCGGCGGGTTCAGTCATCGCCACGGAACCCTTCGTGCGCGCCAAGCGCATCCGCCACCCGCCGGGCGATGCCGCGGCTGTTGACCAACCGCGTCGAGAAGAACAGCACTGGGACGACCGGGCCGCCCCCGCGCACGGCGAACACGGTGCCGCCGGGCTCGGAGCTGATGCTGACGCTCGCGCGGACGAGGTAGCTCTTCTTGAGCTCGAGCTCCCGGTCTCCGTGTTGGCTTATCTCGAGTCGCTCGCCGGGCAGGCTGCTGCGGATCGCCGCAGCCGTCTCGTCGGCCGTGATCCCCTGGCGCCTGACCTTGACCTGCGGCATGTCCGCCTCCCTAGTCAGCCCGCCCGCCGCAACGGACGACCCCGCTCAGCCTCGCTCGCGGACGCGAGCACGGCGACCTCGCGCCGGTGACCGTCCCAGCCAAGCCCACCGCGCCGTCTGGCCAAGAGTATAGATCGATTCGATATAGCGAAAGGCGCAGATTGCCGGAATTTCGAGCCGTGTATCCTGACATATACACGCAGTGACGCTGCCTCCATTAGATCGATTCGACTTATCAGAGGCAGCGCAGGTTCAGGCCTTAAGCTTGAAGGTCATGGCCGTTCGGGAACTCACCGAGTTCGAGCAGGTACTGCTCGGCATGATCGCCGGCGCCCCGTCTACCGGCTATGACCTGAAGCAGGAGTTCGCCACCACGCCGCTGGGCATTTACCAGCCGAGTTCCGGGGCGCTGTATCCGGCGCTGCGCCGCCTGGAACGGCGCGGGCTGCTGTGTGCCGAGCCTGCCGACAGCGGCCAGAATGGGTCCCGGCGCCGATACGTCTACCACATAACCGAGCAGGGCCGCGCGGCCCACGCCGACTGGGTGCGGCAGCCGGTCAACCCCGCCACGATCACCACTGACCTGCCGCTGCAGCTGATGCGCTTCGTGATGATGGAGCGCATGCTGCTGCCCCGGACCGACGTGCTCGCCTTCCTTGCCGATCTGCGGGACGCGCTCGCCGCCTACGTGGACGAACTGGAGGGGTACGCGGCCATCATGACCCTCCCCGGCGAGCACGTGCCCCTGGCACTCGATCACGGGATCGCCACCTACGCCGCCAGCCTGGCCTGGACCAAGCGGACGATCAACGCCCTTTCCCGGGAGTCCGCCCGAGCGCCGACCGCGGAATGACCCAGCTAACCGCTCCGCCCCGGGCGGGCACCGCCCTCTCGCCGGGCTCGGACCAGCCGTAGCCCTGCCCGCCGTGCCTATGCTGGCCAGGTGCGCCTCGTGTCCCTGCTGCCATCGGCGACCGAGATCGTGTACGCGCTCGGCCTCGGCGACGACCTGGTCGGGGTCACGTTCGAATGCGATGAGCCCGCCGTCGCCCGGCTGGAGAAGACCGTGGTCGTGGGCGGCCGGGACACCAGCGGGATGACTCCCGGCGACATCGACAGCTACGTGCGCGCCAAGATGGCCGCCGGCGAGGACCTCTATACCCTGCGCGCCGACGCGCTGGCGCTGCTGCAACCCGACCTGATCCTGACCCAGGACCTGTGCCGCGTGTGCGCGCTGCCGTCGGGCCACGTCGAGGACGCCCTGGGCTACCTGGGCTGCCGCGCCGACGTGCTGTCACTGGACCCGCACTCGCTCGGCGAGGTGCTCGACTCGATCCTGGCGGTTGGCCAGCGCACTGGCGCGGCGGATCGCGCTGCACGACTGGTCGACGGGCTGCGTGCCCGGCTCGCGCGCACCGCAGCGCTGGTGTCGGGCCGCAGGCGCCCCAGGGTCGCGATCGTCGAGTGGGTGGATCCCCCGTTCACCGGCGGCCACTGGGTGCCTGATCTGGTGAACGCGGCCGGGGGCGAGCCGGTCGCGGCGCAGCCCGGCCAGCGATCCGTGCAGACGAGCTGGCCGGCCGTTGCCGCGGCTACACCGGAGCACGTCGTGGTGGCCCCGTGCGGCTACCACCTGGCAGGCGCGATCGAGCAGGCCCGGCTGGTGGCCGCGGAACTGCCCGGCGCCGCGATCTGGGCGATCGACGCCGACGGGATCGTGGTACGTCCGGGACCACGGCTGGTGGACGGCGTCGAGGTCATCGCCTCGATCCTGCACCCGGACGCCGTTCCGGCCGCGCCCCCCGGCGCGGTGCACCTGGTCCGGGCCGCCGGCTAGCCGTACCGGGTCGGCGGGACGCCGATCAGCGCTGAACTCCGTGGTCAGGTGCGCCTGGTCGGCGTAGCCGAGGTCGGCGGCCATGGCAGCCCAGTCGGCGACGTCGCCCCGATCGGCGCGCTGCGGCGCCTCGTGCGGCCTGGCCCGGCGCATCACCCACTTCGGCCCCACGCCGACGTACCCGGCGAACAGCCGCTGCAGCCTGCGCACCGACAGGCCCCGAAAACCGCGGAGCCTGATTCCTGGAACGCGAGGTTCACGTTGGGTGCGGCAGGATCTTCTGCTCATACGGCTGCTGGCCGCCCAGATCCCACCGCACGATCCAGTGAAAGTCGACGAACGGCCGCAGCGCGGCCGACGGCCGGTGCCGGGAGAACTGGAACCTGCCTGCCGCCAGGTCCTGGTGCAGCACGCCGCGGCCAAGCTCCCGCTCGCTCGCCCCGTTCATCCTGGTCAGCCTAGCTGTCGCGTTTCTTCAAGACCGCTCCACAAGCTTGCCGTAGCGTCGCACGCATAACTGACCTGAGGAGAGTCCATGAACCTGCACTCCGAGATGGCGTCCGCTGCGGCCGAGTCCGCGCGCATCGTCGGCGGCGTCCGCAGCGATCAGCTCTCGGCCGCCACGCCGTGCAACGACTGGGACCTGCACGAACTGCTGAACCACATAATCCTCTGGACGGCATACTCCGCCGAGCGCCGGGCCAGGGATGAGCAGGTGCCCGACGAGCTGATTAACTCCGATTTCGTAGCCGAGCCGGGCTACGCCGCCGCCTACGCTGCTCAGCTGGACAAGGCGGTGGCGGCTTGGTCCGATCCAGCCGCATGGCAGCGGGATCTGAACGTCATGGGTTCGCCCACGCCAGCGGCCGACGTCGCCGCCCTGCTCATAGCCGAGATGGTGCTGCACGGCTGGGATGCCGCTAAGGCCAGCGGCCAGCGCTACACCACCCGGGACGACGTCGCTGCCGCCGTGCTAACCGCGGTAAGAGCCAGTGCGGAGCTGTTCCGCAAGTACCAGGGTTTCGCCGACGCGGTGCCCGTGCCTGCCTCGGCCTCGGCGCTTGACCAGGCCCTGGCCGAGTCCGGACGCGACCCCGCATGGACGCCCATTGACTGACATTCCGGACTCAAGTGCGGTGCCACAAAACGCTTCGCCATATCCCCGGCTGTACCGGCGGTTACGATGACTTGTTCGCCAATGTGGGGGAGGCTTGGCAGTGCCAGGGGCGCAGGACCGGTGGGGCCAGCTAGCTGAGCCCGGCGCGCCCAGGTACGAGGCGATCAACTCGGACTCCCCATACGGCACTGAGCAGCCAGAACGCGGGTCGATCGCCGATCTGAGGCGGCGGATGGAGCGGCTGCCACCCGGCCATCCCTCGTCGCCGTACAACGACGACATGACGCCTAAGCCACCGGTAGCCCGGCTGAAGAATCTCGAGCTGCCACTGCACGGCAACGAGCAGAATGGCAACGGCGCGAGCGCGGGCACGGCGCACGAACCGGCCGAAGACGGTCTAGCCGACAGGGGAACGGCGTCCGCGACCAGCACCTGGGCCTCGGCCGCGAACACCGCGATGCCGGTGTCAACGAGCACCGCGAGACCGGTGTCACCTCGACCGGCGTCAGCAAGCACGGTGTCAGCAAACACGGTGTCAGCAAACACGGCGAGACCGGCGCCCGAGAGCACCACGACGACGGCGTCCGCCAGCAACGGCGCAAGCGGCCGGAACCGCGTGGCCAGCACGCCCGGCACGGCCGAGCAGCTGCTCACCCGCGACCGGCTGGTCACCGCCGGCGAGCCGCACGAGACAGCCGAGCCGGAAAGCGTCGCTGGCGAACCGGACGGCAACGGACTGGACGGCAACGGACTGGACGGCTCAGCCGAGGGGCCGCGCGGCGTGCCTGGCTGGCTCAGCACCCCGACGTGGGCCGACACCAACCTGGGCACCGCGGACGGCGAGGCCGCCGTGACCAGTCAGGACGGCACGGCGAGCTGGAACACGCCAGGCTGGGACGACGCGCCGAGCTGGGACGACGCGCCCGACCTCGACAGCACGCCCGACCTGGACAGCGCGCCCGACCTCGACAGCACGCCCGACCTCAACGGCGCGAGCAGCAACGGGGCCAGCCACGAATGGAGCGAACCCGAGCCGGGAGCCGACACGCTCACCCACGCCACGATCGAGCCCAACCTCGGCCGCGCCGCCGACGAGCCGAGGACCGGGCCCGATGGTTCCTGGGAGTGGAACGGCAGGTACCTCACGCCGGATGAGTCCCGGATTGCCGACGAGGCACTGGGCCGCTGCCGCATCGCCGAGGGCAGGAACGTATTCGGCGGCTACGGCCACAGCGGCCTCACGCCCGCGATGCGCCGCATCGAGGCTCAGCTGGAGCACGGGCAGCTGCTGGCAGAGACCGAGAGGTCCGCTCTGAAGCCCGCCGACAGCTTCAAGCAGAAGCTTGCCGATCTGATCATGCGGCACCCGGACAAGTCGGCCGAAGAGCTCGCGCTCGAGGTGCACGACGGCATCCGCTACGCGTTCATCTTCGATGCCGAGCACTACGCCGACGGGACCCTGCAGGCTCACAGCAGGTTCAAGGGCAACGGGTTCGACCTGGAGGTCAGGCGCAATTGCTGGCAGAGCCAGGAGTACAAGGGCATCAACAGCCGCTGGCGAGACCCAGCGCATGACCTGGTCTTCGAGGTGCAGTTCCACACCGCGGCGAGCTGGGACGTCAGTCAGCGCGGACACAGCCTGTACGAGGCGATCGCGGATCCGGCGACGCCACCCGAGGAGCGGGCGCGCCTGCGGTCGATCTACGCGGAGATGTCCGCCGCGGTTCCGGTGCCGCGGGGGTGCGCCACCATCCCCGCCTACCGCAAGGAAGGCTGAGCGGCCGTGCCAGGCGACATCGCTTACTACGCGATCGTGGGCGCCGGCCGGACGGCCCAGGCCCCGTCCGGGCTGGCGCGGCGCAGGTATACGGGCCCGGACGGCCGGATACCGGTCGACGAGGCGCTGCGCCGGGAACTGACCTGGGAGCCCGACTCGGCGATCGTCGAGTGGGAGTTCGGCGCGGTAGGGGCCGACCTGGTCGAGGTCAGCGAGGCGGTGGCGGCCCGGTTGGCCGCTGGCTGGCGGGTGCTCTGGGACGACGGCGGCTGACCGCGGCGCGCCAGCCAGACTTGCCCCGGTCCGCAGCGTCACCGGCCTTCTCGGACGCAGCCCCGCCGTTATCCTTCTTGTCGCTCGCGCCACTGGCGAGCAGCGTCGGCGCACCGTTTGGCCCCAGGCCGGCTTCCTCGAAGAACTCGCTGATCAGGGAACGCTGCATCTTGCTCACCTGATCAAAGTGCTTGACCAGTGCCTCTTCCCCGATCGCCTCGGCGGTCAGGTACAGATCCTTGATCTTCTCCAGCTTATGCTCGGTGTCCGCTGACAGCGGCTCGGCCTCGGTGCGCGAGCCGGCATCCTCGGGCTTGTTTTCCGCAGGCCCAGTTTCCCCGCTGGGGCTGGTTTCGGGCTCTGGGCTCTTCTTCTTGACGACCGGCTCCCACACCGAGAACGGCTTGATCCCCTGCGGAGGGGGGTCCGTGTCGCGGATCACCGGCAGCGGCGACGTGTCATAGTCCTTGCCGTTGGACTGAACGGCCACGCCGTCGGACTGAACGGCCGCACCGTCGGACTGAACGGCCGCACCGTCGGACTGAACGGCTCCGAGGTCCGCGGCTTCCGGCTCTTGCTCGCTCACCCTGGCGGCGACTGCCGGCTCTTCGGCTGGCGCGGCCGGTATCTCCGTTGGCACCGCGAGTTCCGCGGCCAGCGCCGCCAGTTCCCCGGCCAGCGCCTGCAGTTCCTCGGCTGGCACTGCCGGCTGCTCGGCTGGCACTGCCGGCTGCTCGGCTGGCACTGCCGGCTGCTCGGCTCGCACAGCCGGTTCCTTGGCTGGCGCTGTCAGTCCCTCGGCTGGCGCCGCCGACGTCGTGGCTTCCGGTTCCCCGGTCCCCCAGCGCGTCTGGTCGGCCCAGCCATCCTGCCCGGCCCAGCCATTCTGCCCAGCGTGAGCCAGGTCTTCCTGGCCGCGCCATTCCGGGCCGCCATGGTCGGCGGCAGCCCAGTCGTCCTGCCCAGTGTGAGCCAAGCCTTCCTGGCCGCCATGGTCGGCGGCAGCCCAGCCGCCCTGGCCATCCGGAATCCAGCCGCCCTGGCCGTCGGGAGCCCAGTCGCCTTGAGTGTCCGTGGTCCAGCCGTACTCGCCCGCGGGAGCCCACTGCTGCTGGCCGCCGTTGCTCCAGTCTCCCTGGCCGACCGGGTCCCATGCGCCCTCGCCAGCCGCATCCCAGCCCCCTTGGCCGACCGGATTCCAGCCCTCCTGGCCAGGCGACCAGTCGTCCTGGCCGGCCGGCGCCCAGTCGTCCTGGCCGGCCGGGGCCCAGCCATCTTGGCCAGGCGGCGCCCAGTCGTTCTCGGCATACTGGGGCCAGCCCTCCCGGCCAGGGGGCGCCCACTGTTGCTGGGCGCCGTTGCTCCAGCCGTCCTGGTGGTCCGCCGTCCAGCCGTTATGGCCGTCGGGAGCCCAGCCGTCCTGGCCAGGATGCGCCCAGCCGTCCTGGCGGTCAGCAGTCCGGTCATCCTGGCCGGGACTCCAGCCACCCCCGCTCTCCCATTCGTCGCGCGCGCCAGGATTCCAGATGTAAGCCGGGATGGGGCTCCAGTTGCCGCCCGCGTCCGCCCGCCAGCTCTCGCCCGGATGACCTGACTGGGGAGGGCCGGGTTGCGGCCTTACCTCATGGATGGGCGCGTGCTGTGGCGCCACGGGCGGTAGCTGCTGCGCGACGGGCGGCTGCTGCGCGACGGGCGGCTGCATCCCGGGCGGCTGCTGCGCGACAGGTGGCCGCATGACGGGCGGCTGCTGGGCGACGGGCGGCTGATGCATGACCGGCGGCTGATGCATGACCGGCGGCTGATGCGGGTTGGACGCGTGCGGCACGTTGGGCGCCGTTGCCGGGGAAGGCAGCGGGCTGAGCAACCCGGCGTCCGGGATCGGGGAGCGGTAGGCCGCAGTAATCTGCAGCGGGCGTGCTGACATAGCCCCCGCCGCACCGCCACCGCGGCGCCCCAGACGTCCGGCCAGGTCAGCAGCCAGCACAACTATCAGAACCACACCAACTGCGAGCCCGAAGATCGCTAGCACCTCGCCCAGCTGAGCAAGCCCGCTGCCGTGATGCGCCGACTTCAGCCGGAGGGCGGAGCCGATAATGGTCAGCAGCAACCCGGAGACCAGCAACGCCGCGCCGACGACCGTCAGGCCCATGACGAGACGCATCCGTCTCTGAGCTACCGAGCCCGACCTCACCGCCCAACCATCGCATGCAGGGCAGGGGCCCGCAACCGATCTGTACCGGTATACGTCGTGGCCCGAAAGGCCTCTCCTGCCACAGGAATCGCTCCCGGCAATGGCCGGCCGATCCCAGGGCGGCCATTAACCGCGGCGAGGCTGGCGCGCCTCAGTGGCCGCTTTGCGAGTCCCAGGTCTGCCCATGGCCCGGTCCACCGTGAACTCCAGGCCCTCGGCTTCGGCCAGCGCGGCCACGCGCATCTCGGCCTGCCGTGCTTGAGCCTGGCTCATGCCGTACTTACTGGCCAGCACGTCCAGGATCGGCGTGGCCGGGCCGTCCGGGATCGAAGGATCGAGCTCGAACGAGCGGTACACCACATCGACCTCGTCGCGGTGCTCGAATTCGGCAAGGGCGCGGGAAAAGCGGGCGTTGCCGATGTAACACCACGGGCACACGATGTCGCTCCAGACGTCCACGCGCATTCGATTCCTCTCGCACACCCGCCCAGCTTCGCTGGACAACAAGAACATATGGAACGGATGTTCCTGCGCGGCTCATGGACCCCCGAATGGGCAGGGTTTACGCTCGGCACGTGCTTCGCTTTATCTTCATCGTCGCGTTGCTCGGCACCTGGTTCATGCCGTTGATCGTTGCGGCGCTGTACAAACTGCCGCACCAGGGCCAGATCGCCGTGCTGTCCCTGGCACTCGGCTGGACCGGGGCGGGCTGGCTCGCAGCCCTGGTCATCGCGGTGGGCGGGGCAATCAGGGCCACCCGGCCGACGCTGGCGGGCCAGGCGCAGCCCGAGGGAATGCCGGCGGCCGGGGCCTACGCGGGCGCGATGCCCAAAGCGCCGCCCCAGTCGGCCTGGCCCGGCCCCGCCGCGACGGCGCCCGAGCGCGCCCAGCCATCCCAGTGGGCCCAGTCCCCCGAGTCGCCGCAGCGGACTCAGCCTTCCGAGAGAGCGCAGCCACCCCAGGGGACCCTGCCCCCCGAGCGCACCCAGGGCCCGCCGCCGCCGTCCTGGCCCGACAATCCGCGCTGAGCCCGACGCGCCTCGCCCATCCCTTCGCAGCCCTGCCCGCCCTCCCGATCCCCTGCCTTGTCCGACCCACGTCCCGATCCTCTGCCTTGCCCCACCCATCTCCCGATCCTCTGCCTTGCCCCACCCATCTCCCCATCCCCTCGCAGCCCGCTGGCCAGGGCACTTTCTCCGGAACCAGGCTCTCCGCTAGCGTTGCGTTAAGGCCCGTTGTCCCGGTTCCGCGACGCTTGGGGGAGAACTCCATGGATCGTCAGGTCAAGTACGTGCTGCAGGAATCCGAGATGCCGCGGGAGTGGTACAACGTCATCGCCGACCTGCCCGCACCCCCGCCGCCGCCGCTGCATCCGGGTACTCGCGAGCCGGTCGGCCCCGACGACCTCACGCCGCTGTTCCCGGCCGCGCTGATCGCGCAGGAGGTGTCGCCGGATCGGTACATCGCGATCCCCGACGACGTGATCGACGTCTACCGGCTGTGGCGGCCCACGCCGCTGTTCCGGGCGCGTCGGCTGGAAAAGGACCTCGGCACCCCGGCCCGGATCTACTACAAGTACGAGGGCGGCAGCCCGGCAGGCTCGCACAAGCCCAACACCGCGGTACCGCAGGCCTACTACAACGCGGCCGAAGGCGTCACGAAGCTGACCACCGAGACCGGCGCCGGCCAGTGGGGCAGCGCGCTGGCGTTCGCGTCCTCGCTGTTCGGCCTGGACCTCGAGGTGTGGATGGTCCGCGCCTCCTATGACCAGAAGCCGTACCGCAAGCTGCTGATGCAGACCTACGGCGCGAAGGTGCACCCGAGCCCGTCCGAGCTGACCAACGCCGGGCGGGCCGTGCTCGCCGCGCACCCGGACTCCACCGGCAGCCTGGGCATCGCGATCAGCGAGGCCGTTGAGGTGGCGGCCACCCACCCAGACACCAGGTACGCGCTCGGCAGCGTGCTCAACCACGTGCTGCTGCACCAGACGGTCATCGGCGAGGAAGCGATCAAGCAGCTCGCGCAGGCCGGCGACACACCCGACGTGATCGTAGGCTGCACCGGCGGCGGCTCGAACTTCGGCGGCCTGGCGTTCCCGTTCCTGCGGGAGAAGCTGGCCGGCCGGATGAATCCCGTGATCCGTGCGGTGGAGCCCGCGGCCTGCCCGTCGTTCACCCGCGGCGTGTACGCCTACGACTTCGGCGACACCGCGGGCATGACCCCGCTGCTGAAGATGCATACGCTCGGGCACGAGTTCATCCCGGACCCGATCCACGCGGGCGGGTTGCGTTACCACGGCATGTCGCCGCTGTTGTCGCACATCTACGAATTGGGGCTGATCGAGGCCGTGGCCAAGCCGCAGTCGGAGTGCTTCGCGGCCGGGCTGCGGTTCGCCCGGACCGAGGGGATCGTGCCCGCGCCCGAGCCCACGCACGCGGTGGCGGCCTGCATCGAGGAGGCGCTGCGCTGCAAGGAGACGGGTGAGGAGAAGGTCATCCTCACCGCCCTGTGCGGCAACGGCATGCTCGACCTCCCCGCATACGGCGCCTACCTGGCCGGCGAGCTGCAGGACTTCGAGCTCCCCGAGCAGCAGGTCGAGGCGGCGCTGGCCGGCCTGCCCGCCGGGGTGTGAGCTAGTACATGCAGCAACCGGCGACTGCCGCGCTGCGGCGGCTCAGCCAGGGAGCCGTGGTGCTGAGTTGCTACGGGCTGGCTTCGATGGCGATCCTCGTGGTCCTGGGCGCGGTCACGACTGGCCTTCACACGTTCGCCAGGACGGCGGCCGTGCTCGTCGTTGTCGGATTAATAGTCATGGGCGCGGTCGCCGCCGGGAACCGCCGGGCCCGCAGGGCGCTGCTCGCGGCGCGGCCCGACCTGGCGGCTACCGTGCGCCCGGAGCGGTATCTGCCGGGCAATGGCCTGGCAGTGTTCGTCTATGTACCGTTCCTTCTGCTCGGCGTGTGCCTGGGTGCGACCGTCCGGGAGGCAATGCACTTCCACGGCGGGATCTACGGCTTCATCATGGCGACGATCTTCTTCGCGCTCTTCTCGGCGCGGGCCGAGGTGAGCTACGACCGTAGCTGCCGCGCGCCGTACCGGGGCTTCCTGATGCACGCGGCCCAGGCCGGCGGCTGACCTCTGGCCGGGCGCTACCCTGGTGCCCGCGATTCTGAACTGAAAGGGCGTCCTTCATGGCGTTGTTCCGCTCTCGCGATGACACCATGCTGGTGAGCCTGACCAAGGGCGTACGGCTGACCCTGCCTGCCGATCCCGGCCCGGACCGGATGCTCGACGCCTGCCGGCAGTACCGCCCGGAGGCCAAGCCGCATCGGAAGAACCCCGGCACGATCTACGCGGACGGGGGCCACTTCTGCCTGCACCCTGCAACCGCCATCAGCCCGGAGACAGCTAACCGGGCGGGCCTGCCGGCCGATATCACGTGCGCGTTCTTCACCGACTGGGACGGAGCGGAGTGGGGCAAGAGCCAGCGGGACAGGCGGCAAATCGACCGGGAGTACATCGATAGGTCGAAGTACCTCCTGGGTGGCCTGGCGACGCGATTCGGCGGATTGTGGTACCCGCATCCGGACGAGGTGACGCAGCCACTGCGGGCCTATGTGTTCACTGTCCGCGAGATGGACGCGGCCGGCCTGCTCAGCGTGGCATCGCGGTACGCGCCAGCGCTCGCGCTGGGAGACCCGCGCTCCGACAACGTGATCACGTTGCTCGGCGGCGGCGCGGTGGCGCAGGTACGGTACTGGCCACCGCTTCCGGCGGCGATGCCCAAGTCGGCGCTGGCCCTTGGCCCAGGAGCGCCTGAGGTGCTGGATCCGTCCTGGACGTTCGAAGACACCTCGCTGATCACCGTGGACGCCGGGCAGGTAGCCGAGGGGGCGGACCCGGAGACGGCCCGCACGGTGGGGGCCATGGGCCTGGGCCTGGCGGCCGAGACAGGCGGGGTGTGCGTGGACATCTTCGGTTTCCGCGTCCGCGACCCCGCCGACCTGATCATCCGCGCGGGATAGGCGCTCAGAAGATGCTGTCCCACACCTTCGCGACGGAGTGGCCGATGTCCTTGCCCACGTTCGCGATGTCCTGACCCGTCTCGGCCCCACTGTGGCCGATGCCGTCGAGCACGCCGCCGACGACGCCGTCTTTGTGGATATCGGCGCCCCAGTTCTCCTGGAACAGGTGGGTGGCGAAATCCCCCACGCCCACGGCCACGATGCCGCCGGCCAGGACGCCTCCCGCGGCGGCCACGGCGCCCCCCACCGCGAGACCGCCGACCGCGAGACCGCTAACGACCTCGGTTCCGGCGAGCGCACCGCCGACTGCACCGCCGACGAACGCGCCCGCCGCGAGCGAACCGACGTTCGCGGCGACCTGCTCGGGGATTGCCACGTCCAGCGACTGGCCGTCGGCCTCCGCGCCCTTGACGCCGAGGTACGTCCCGCCGGCCGTGGCCAGTATGTCGAGTACCGGGATGTCCTTGCCGAAGTCCGTCAGCTTGGAAAGTATGCCGTCCGCGCCATCCGCTCCGTCGGCGCCATCGGGATCGGGCACGGTGTTTGTCTTGACATCGCTGTTCCCCCGGAGCTTGGCAAGACCCTCGTTCACGACCTTCGTGACGTCGCTGACGCGCGTGTCGAGGACCGAGAAGGCCGCGTTGTTGATCTTGTCGGCCGCCTGCAGAGCCCGGCTGTCGGAAATGGTCGAGGACAGGTTCGACTTGAGGTCGCTCAACAGGTTGTCAGGTATGACGGTGTTTTCGCCAAGGTCCTTCCGCAGCTTGAGGATCGCGTCCCTGGCCGACGAGAGCGAGGTCCTGGCGTCGTCCAGCTTCTCCCCGGCCACCCTGGACCACGCCGCCGGGGTCGCCACGAGGTCACCGAGCAGGTCGCCCACGGTGATGTCGTCACCTGGGTTCATCCCCTGGGGGCCGCCGTCGGCGGGGGCGGTCTTGGTGCCGCTGGTCGTGGGCGAGACGATCTGCTCGCCGGTCTGCGCCAGGGCGCCCGCGGCCGTGCTCCGGGCCTGCTGGGCCTGTTGCATGATGTCCGTGTAGTACTGCTGATACCAGTTGCCCCACTCTTGCGCTTCTTTTTCTGTGGTGCTGGTGGTCGGGCCGATGAATACCGAAGGCGCGCCGTTCGCGCCGATCGTGACCCCGTGCTGCTTCGCGGCGCTCGCCGCCATCTCGAGCTCTGACTCGAGCATCGACAGACTGACCGCGAGCCAGTCCACGATCTGGCCGACCTGGTCGGTGGCCAGGCCCAGCGCCCGGGAGGTCTGCGAATCCTTGCTCCAGGACGCCTTGAACGACGACGCCGCGGCGCCCCGCCAGCCCGCCCCGTTCACGAGCTGGCCGACCTGCCCGTCGAGGGCGTCCGCCACCGCGTCCATCTTTGGCGCGTATCCGTACAGGGTCCCGGCCAGGGCCGCGATGCCACGGATGTCGCCGCCCACCCAGTCGTAGGAGAACGGGGCGAGCGGCTTGAGCCCGAGAGCGGCAACCACCTGCGTCACACCTGCCCTTGAATGCCGATGTCGTGGATGAGCTGGATGTTGCTTTCCTCGCTGTGCTCGTAGTTGTCGTGGGCGGCCGACAGCTTGGCGCCGTGGTTGGCGATCACCGCCGCCATCTGCTGGTGCAGGGCGCCGAGCAACTTGACGGCAGCGCTCATGGCCGCGTCGATATCGCCGCCGCCGCCATCCGGCACGGCAGGACCCCCGTTCGGCATGATCGCCTCGAACGTGTCCGACTGCTTGTTGAAGACCGTCGCCGTCTCGGCCAGTTCAGTCAGAGTTACCTGAAATCCGCCAGCACCCACCCCGGACTCCTCGCGTGTGCTCCCCTAGCCAACAAGACTCCCACCGATATGCGCCCCAAGCTATCGCAAACCACCACGCTTCGGCCCGGACCGCGCGCATAAAAGCCGGGAAAAGGCTGGGCCCGCGCGCGGCGGTTCGCGCCCGCCGACGGGGTGCCGCCCCGTGTGCCGACAGGATGCTTGCCCGGGGTGCCGCCCGGGTACTGCCCGGGAGCTGCCGGAAGCCTGCCAGGTTGGCCGCGCGCGCCTGACCGTGGCCGTTCTGTCGGCGGCCGCCAGTATGGTCGGTGACATGACCCCTCATTCCGGCACACTCGGCGGTGACCAGGCCCTGGCGGAGGACCTGGAGCAGTACCGCCGTGAACTGACCGGCTACTGCTACCGGATGCTCGGGTCGGTGTTCGATGCCGAGGACGCGGTACAGGAGACGATCGTCCGCGGCTGGCGCGGCTTCGAGGGCTTCGAGGGCCGGTCGGCCACGCGGTCGTGGCTGTACCGGATCGCGACCAACGTGTGCCTCGACATGCTGCGCGGCAGCCAGCGCCGGGCCAGGCCGATGGACATGGGGCCATCCCGGGCCAGCGAGTCGTTCACCGGCGCGACGCTGCCAGACCACACCTGGCTGCAGCCGATCCCAGATACCCGGGTGCTGCCGGAGAGCGGCGACCCAGCCGAGCTCGCGGCGTCGAAGGAGAGCGTGCGCCTGGCGTTCGTCGCCGCGCTGCAGTACCTGCCCGCCCGGCAGCGGGCCGTGCTGATCCTGCGCGAGGTGCTGCGCTGGCAGGCGGCCGAGGTCGCCGACCTGCTCGACACCAGCGTCGCCTCGGTGAACAGTGCGCTGCAGCGGGCACGCGCCACCATGTCCGAACGGAACACCGACGAGCCCGTCCCCGACGTGGCCAGCGGAGGGCAGCGGGCGCTGCTCGCCCGCTACGTGGACGCATTCGAGCGCTACGACATCACGTCCCTGGTGTCGCTGCTGCACGAGGACGCCGTAATGACCATGCCGCCGTTCGACTTCTGGCTGCGCGGGCCTGCCGAGGTGGAGAAGTTCTTCCTCGGACCGGGCGAGCACTGCCGTGGCTCGCGCCTGGTCGCCACCGAGGCCAACGGGTGCGCAGCGTTCGGGTCCTACGCTCCGGCCGCCGACGGCGGGCGCGAGCCGTGGGCCGTCCAGATCATCGAGACCTCCGGGGACCGGATCACCGGGCACCACAACTTCATCGACGCCGGGCTGTTCGCGGCGTTCGGCCTCCCGGCCCGGCTGCCGTAGGGCCCGCCCGGCTGCCTGCCATCCCGAGCCCGGCTGCGGCAGGCCCGCGGATTCCGGTACGCTCCGGTCCAGACCGCCTAGGCCCGCGTTGCGGAGGTGTCCCGGCATGGCCACACCGTCGGGCCAGTCGGCCCTGCCGGACCCGGACAAGCCGGCCGGCACCAGCCTGCTCCCAAGCATCCGCCACATCGTCGTGCTGATGATGGAGAACCACTCCTACGACAACTACCTCGGCACGCTCACCGGGCGCGGTGACGGGCTGCCGTTGGGCCCGGACGGCACACCGGACGCGACCAACACCGGCCTCGACGGGAAGCCGGTGGCCCTGCACCATGCCTCCGGCCCGGTCCAGGAGCAACACTCCCCCACGCAGAGCTGGCACGCGAGCCACATTCAGTTCGACGACGGCCGCTCCGACGGGTTCGTGCGCAGCGTCCAGGTCACCGTGCCCAAGGCCGACGCCGCCGAGCCGATGGCCTACTGGTCCGGAGCCGACCTGCCGTTCTACCACGGCCTGGCCGAGACGTTCCCGGTCGCCGACCGGTGGTTCTGCTCCTGCCTGGGACCAACGTTCCCGAACCGCCGCTTCCTGATCTCCGGCACCGCGCACGGGCTGATCGACGACCTGCCGTTCTGCATGGTCGACTACCCGCCGGCCGGCACGATCTTCGACCTGCTGGACCAGTACGGCATCTCCTGGGTGAACTACCACAACGTCTCCCCGATCAAGGTCCTGCTGACCCGGCTGCTCGGCAGGCCCGGGCTGGTAGCTGCGCGGCGGCTGCTGTCGCTCGCCCGGTGGGTGCCGCCGGTCGTGAACGCGGTCAAGGGCAACAAGACGTTCACCGCCGACGTCTACCCGCTCGGGCTGCTGAACTGCCTGCGCCACCTCAGGACGGCCAAGCGGTTTTTCACCGACGCCGATAATGGGACGCTCCCGGCGTTCAGCATCGTCGATCCCGACTTTGGGAGCTTCTCCGAGGAGAACCCCCAGGACATCCGCAAGGGCGAGAGCTTCGCCGCCGAGGTGATCCGGCGCGTCATGCACGGCAGAGGCTGGCAGCACACGCTGCTGATCTGGCTCTACGACGAGCACGGCGGCTACTACGACCACGTCCCGCCGCCGGCGGCTCCGCCGCCCGACGACATCGAAGGGCGCAGCGTCCTGTACATGCCGGCCTGGCTCCGGGCCTGCCTGCGGCCGTTCTTCGGCACCTACATCGCCGAGATCGAGGCCGTCGACGCCGGCCCCCGGGGCTTCGACCGCTATGGCTTCCGGGTTCCCGCGGTGATCGTCTCGCCCCACGCCAGGCCCGGCTACGTGTGCAGCGACATCCTCGATCACACCTCGGTGCTGAGGCTCGTCGAGGAGACGTGGAACCTGCCGCCGCTGACCCGCCGGGACGCCGCGGCTGCCACACCGCTCGCCGCGCTCGACCTGGACGGCCCGCCCGCGTTCCTGGACCCGCCGGAACTGCCCGCACCGAGCCTGCCGTGGGGCTCCTGGTAGCCGCGCGGCTACCGGCTCGGGCTCTAGCGGGGCCGGGGCTCTAGCTGGGCTCGGTCGCGGCGACCTGCCGGCCGCTGGCCGGGGCGATCTCGGGTCCGATGTCGAGCACGACCAGGCGGCTGACCCGCTCCGGATGCGTCGCCGTGAACTGGTACGCCACCATGCCGCCCATCGACAGGCCCATCAGAGTCACCACTGGAAGTGCAGCGCGTCAAGGAAGCCGACCAGGTCACCGAGCATCGCCGGGATGCCGTAACGCGGCGCCCATGCGGTGTCACCATGGCCCCGCTGGTCCAGGGCGTAGACGTGGTAGCGGGCACTGAGCGCGGCAGCCGTGTGATCCCAGGTATGGGCGTGGCCGGTGAGCCCGTGCAGCATGACCAGCGGCGGCCCGTCGCCGCCCAGTCCAGGTAGTGGAACTTCAGCCCGTTGATCTCGAGGTGGCGTGACGTGGGGAGCGCTGCAGCCATGCACCCAGGCTAAACCGGGCCCACCCGCGTCGGCCATGCATTGACAATGCGACAACAGTGCATCAACATCAGTCATTAACGGTCATCATCGTTCGAATCCCGGACCCGGCGGATCGGAGCGGGACATGCTGCCCACGCAGCGCCGCCAGGCCATCCTGGCGCAGGTCAGGGAGCAGGCCGCAGTCTCGGCCGAGGACCTCTCCCGGGAGTTCGCCGTGTCCGTCGAGACCATCAGGCGAGATCTGCGCAGGCTGCAGCGCGCCGGGCTGCTGGAGCGCGTCTACGGCGGCGCAGCGCGGCCGTCGGGCCGGTCCAGCGAGGGCAGCTTCGCCGCCAGGAGCGGCCGGCACACCGAGCGCAAGCTAGCCATCGCCGTCTTGGCCGCGTCGCTGGTGGAGCCCGAGGAGACGATCGTCATCGACATCGGCACGACCGCGCTCGAGGTGGCGCGCGCGCTGCCTGCCAGCTTCCGCGGACGGGTGCTGACCAACTCGGTGCCCGCGGCGATGGAGCTCTCCGGGCGCGCCGACATCGAGGTGCTGCTGTCCGGCGGCCAGGTCAGGCCAGGCGACGGCGCCTGCTCCGGAGCCCACGCCGAGGCGTTCTTCGCCGAGTTCTACGCCGACCGGGCGTTCCTCGGCTCGGGAGGCCTGCACCCGCAGGCCGGGCTCACCGACTACTACCCAGCCGAGGTCGTGGTGCGGCGCACGATCGTCGCGCACACCGCCAAGAACTACGTGCTCGCCGACTCGAGCAAGCTCGGCGTGATCGCCGTGCGCCGGGTGTGCGAGCTCAGCCAGCTCACGGCCGTCCTCACCGACGACGCGGAGAACCACGCCGCAGCCGAGGCCCTGGCCGCAGAGGAGGTCACGCTGATGCGGGCCGCCGTCGCCGGACGGCAGCTGCCCGCCGCCGGATAACCAAGACGCCACGAGGGGAGACGCGAAAGTGGCAACGGTCACCCAGCACGACGATGACGAACTGCTGCCTAATTTCGGTTACAAGCAGCAGTTCGTCCGCTCGCTCCGCCACTTCGAGTCTTTCGCGGTGGCGTTCTCGTTCATTTCGATCACGACGGGCATCTTCACGACCTACGGCTTCGCGCTGACGACCGGCGGGCCGCGGGCGATCTGGACCTGGCTGATCGTCGCCGCGGGCCAGTCGCTGGTCGCGCTCGTCTACGGGGCGCTGGCCGCCAGGGTGCCGCTGTCCGGCTACTCGTATCAGTGGGCGTCGCGGCTCTCCAACGCGAACGTCGGCTGGTGGCTCGGCTGGATGTCGTTCGCGTTCCTGACCATCGTCACGGTGTCGGTCGACTACGCGTTCGTCCAGGTCGCGTTCCAGCCGCTGATCGGCGAGGTGTACACGCCGACCAGCGCGGCGCTGGAGACCCTCGTGATCCTGGGCGCGCAGGCCGCGCTGATCATCTGGTCGACCAGGATCACCACGCGGGTCAACAACGCTGCGGTCGCGACCGAGGTGATCGGGATCGTGGGGCTGACCGTGCTGCTGATCATCGTGGCCGCGGTACGCGGGCTCGGCCACTGGTCGAACCTGGGCTCCACCGGGGTGGTGCCGTCGGTCGGCTACTACCACTGGCTCGGCCCGTTCATGCTGGCCACGCTGCTCGGCGCGTACACGATCGTCGGGTTCGAGTCCGCCAGCAACCTGGCCGAGGAGACGCACGAGCCGCACCGGACGATCCCCCGGGCGATGATCCGCGCCGTGCTGCTGTCCGGAGCGGTCGGCATGGTGTTCCTGATCGCGCTCAGCTACGCGACCAGCTCGGTCAAGGCGGCGAGCGCGAGCACCGCGCCGGTCGCGTTCATCGTCAACGACGTGCTCGGCGGCGTGGTGCAGAAGATCTTCCTGATCTTCGTCTGTGTCTCGATCTTCGCCTGCGGCATGGTGATCATGGTGACGAACAGCCGGATGATCTGGTCCATGTCCAGGGACAAGCGGCTGCCCGGGCACCAGCTCTGGAGCCAGGTGCCGCGGGCGACCGGCGGCCCGACCTATGCGACCCTGCTGGCCGCCGTCCTCGGCGCGCTGATCACGCTGGTGCTGCGGACGAACACCACAGCACTCGAAACCCTGTTCACCGCGTCCACGATCATGCCGGCCCTGCTGTACGCGTCCACGGTCCTGCTCTACGTGTTCACCGGCCGGCGCCGCCGCGTCGACTCCGAACGCCACTTCTCGCTCGGCCGCTGGGAGATCCCGGTCATCGTCGGCGCACTGGTCTGGCTGGCCTACGAGCTGATCATCCTGATCGTGCCGCACGAGTTCCGTGACGCGCAGTACTACGTGCTCGGCGCGCTAGGCATCGGATTGGTGTTCTACATCGTGCAGTGGATCACCGAGCCGAAGGCGATGCGGACCGAGCCGGGCGCGCACGGCGCGGAGCTGCGCTGAAACCGTGCGCATCCTCGCGATCGATCAGGGCACCTCGGCGACCAAGGCCGTGCTCGTTGGCCCGGGGCAGGAGGTTCTCGGCAGCGCCGAGGTACCGGTCCGGGTGCGCGCGGTGGGCAACGATGGCGTGGAGGCGGATCCCGAGGAGCTGTACGCCTCGGTGGTCGCGGCCGGCCAGCAGGCGCTCGCCGCGGCACGGACCAGCGCGGACGCCGTCGCGCTCGCCAACCAGGGCGAGACCGTGCTGGCCTGGGATCGGCGGACCGGCCGCCCGCTGACCCAGGCGATCGTCTGGCAGGACCGGCGGTCCGCCGGGGTGTGCCAGCGCCTGGCCGGATCCGCGGAGCGGCTGACCGAGATTACCGGGCTGCCGCTGGACCCCTACTTCGCGGCGCCGAAGATGACCTGGCTCCGGGAGAACCTCGATCCCGGCGGTGTGATCACCACGACCGACACCTGGCTGCTGGCCCGCCTCGGCGCGGACTACGTCACCGACGCGGCCACCGCGTCCCGGACCCTGCTGCTCGACCTGGACGCGGCCGAGTGGTCAGCGGAGGCATGCGCCGCGTTCGGCGTGGATCCCGGCGCGCTGCCCCGGGTCGCCGATTGCGCCGGGGTTGCTGGTGAGACCACGGCGTTCGGCTCCGCGATGCCCGTCGCCGGGCTCGCGGTCGACCAGCAGGCGGCGCTGCTTGCCGAGCGTTGCTTCGACGCCGGACAGGCCAAGTGCACCTACGGAACCGGTGCGTTCCTGCTGGCCACCACGGGGGCCAGGGCCGTGCGCTCCAGGGGCGGACTGTCATCCTCGGTGGCCTGGCGACTGGCCGGAACGCCGAGCTACTGCCTGGACGGGCAGGTCTACACGGCCGGTGCCGCCATCCGCTGGCTCGGCGACGTCGGGTTGCTGGGCGGCGCGCCGGAACTTGATGCGGAGGGCGGCTCGGTGCCGGACAGCGGCGGCGTGCTCTTCGTGCCGGCGCTGGCCGGGCTCGGCGCGCCGCAGTGGCGGCCGGACGCCCGCGGGGCGTTCCTCGGGCTCGGCCTGGGCACCACCCGGGCGCACCTGATCCGCGCGGTGATCGACGGGCTCGCGGCGTCGGTCGCGCTGCTGGCCGGAACCGTCGCCGCCGACCTCGGCAGCCCGCTCACCGCGCTGCGGGTGGACGGCGGGCTGACCCGGTCGCGGGTGCTGCTGCAGGCCCAGGCCGACCTGCTGCAGCTGCCGGTGGAGGTTTACGAGGTGCCGGACGCGACCGCGCTCGGTGTGGCGGCGCTGGCCCGGCTGGGCACCGGGGAGGCGTCCAGCGTGACCGAGGCGGTCGGCCCGGCGGAGGCCCAGACCGTGATCGAGCCGCGAATCGGAGCGGCTGAGGCGGGCGAGCGGCTGGCGTCGTTCGGCGCCGGGCTGCAGGCGGTCCTGGCGGCGTCGCGGTGACCGCCTGCCCAGACCCCGAGCCCGCCGACGTCGTCGTGATCGGGGCCGGGGTGGTCGGCGCCGCGATCGCCCGCGAGCTGTCGCGGTACCAGCTCACCGTCGTCCTGGCCGATGCGGCGAACGACGTCGGCACCGGAACGACCAAGGCGAACACGGCGATCCTGCACACCGGGTTCGACGCGACGCCCGGCAGCCTGGAGAGCCGCCTGCTGCGCCGCGGCAACGCCCTGCTCACGGACTACGCGCGCCGGGCCGGGATCCCGGTCGAGCGCACTGGAGCGCTGCTGGTGGCCTGGACCGCCGAGCAGGAGCGCGCGCTGCCGTCGATCAAGGAGCGAGCCGCGAAGAACGGATACGGCGCGGTCCGCCAGATCCCGCTGGCCGAGCTCTACCAGCGGGAACCGCATCTGGGACCCGGCGCGCTGGCCGCCCTGGAGATTCCGGACGAGAGCGTGATCTGCCCGTGGACCACGCCGCTGGCCTACGCCACCGAGGCGGTGCGGGCCGGAGTACGGCTGATGCTCGGCACCCGGGTGACCGGCGCGCAGGCCCGGGGCGGGCCGGGCGGGGCGCACCCGGGCCACGTCCTGCTGACCACGCGCGGCACGCTGCAGGCCCGGTGGGTGGTCAACGCGGCCGGCCTGCACAGCGACCGGGTCGACGCGATGCTCGGCGGCGACGGCGGGTTCACAATCCGCCCCCGCCGGGGCGAGTTGATCGTGTTCGACAAGCTCGCGCGGCCGCTGATCGGCTCGATCCTGCTGCCGGTGCCGACAGCGCAGAGCAAGGGCGTGCTGGTCGCCCCGACCGTGTACGGCAACGTGCTGCTGGGGCCCACCGCGGAGGACATCGACGACCGGGGCGACACCGCGACGACCACGGACGGGCTGGCCTCGCTCACCGAGGACGGTCGCAGGATCATGCCGCGGCTGCTCGACGAGGAGGTCACCGCGACCTACGCGGGCCTGCGCGCCGCCACGGAGCACCGGGATTACCAGATCCGGGTGGACGCCACCCGCCGGTACGCCTGTGCGGCCGGCATCAGATCGACCGGGCTGTCCGCGTCACTCGGCATCGCCGAGCACCTGGCCGACCTCATGGACTCCGCCGGGCTGCCGCTGCGCCCGCGCAACGGCTCGGTAGCCCCGCCGCTCATGCCCTACATCGGCCAGGCAGGAACCCGGCCCTACCAGAACGCGGCCGTGATCGCGGCCGACCCCGACTACGGCCGGATCGTCTGCCACTGCGAACGGGTCACCCGGGGCGAGATCAGGGACGCGCTCGCGAGCACCGTGCCGCCCACCGACCTGGACGGGCTGCGGCGCCGGACCCGGGCGCAGAACGGCCGGTGCCAGGGGTTCTACTGCGCGGCTACGGTGGCCACGCTGATGTCCGAGCTGCCGCCGGGCGGTCCGGCCGCTGCCGCCGGGCAGCAGGTAACGGCGGGCAACCGGGCATGAACGTCGACGTGCTGATCGTGGGGGCCGGCCGGCCGGCCTTGCCGCAGCGGCTGAACTGCGGCGGCTCGGCGCCGGGCAGGTGCTCGTGGCAGACCGGGAGCAGCAGGCGGGCGGGGTCCCACGGCACAGCGCGCATACCGGCTACGGCATGCGCGACCTGCACCGGGTGCTCACCGGCCCGGCCTACGCCCGGCGCTATGCCGCCGCGGCCGCCGCGGCAGGTGCCGAAATCCGGACCGGCACCACGGTGACCGGCTGGGCCGGGAACGGCCGCGCGACGCTGACCAGCTCCGGCGGGATCGAGACCGTGTCGGCCCGGGCTGTGCTGCTGGCCACCGGCTGCCGGGAACGGCCGCGCCCGGCCCGGCTGGTCCCCGGTGACCGGCCGGGCGGCGTGATGACCACCGGCGAGCTGCAGCAGCGCGTCTACGCCCGCGGCGAGCGGCTGCCCGGCCGGGCGCTCGTCGTCGGGGCCGAGCACGTGAGTTTCTCGGCGATGGTGACGCTGGCGCACGCGGGCGCCGACGTGGTGGCGCTGGTGACCGAGCTGCCCCGGCAGCAGAGCTACGCCGCGTTCGCGCTCGGCGCGCTGGCGCGCTGGCGGGTGCCGGTGTGGACGTCGACCGCGCTGCGCCGGGTGGACGGCCGGGACCGGCTGACCGCGGTAGACGTGGCCGACGTGCACACCGGCGCGGTCCGCCGGGTCGAGTGCGACACGCTGGTGTTCACCGGGGACTGGATTCCCGACCACGAACTGGCGCGGGCGGCCGGGATCGCGATCGACGCGGGTACCCGCGGCCCGGCCGTGGACACCAGCCTGGAGACGTCGGCCCGTAACGTGTTCGCCGCGGGCAACCTGGTGCACGCCGCCGAGATCGCGGACGTCGCCGCCCTCGACGGCATTCACGCCGCCCGGCAGATCGCCGCCGCGCTGCGTGGCCGCGAACCCGCGGCCACGCCGGAGGCACTGGACGACGCCAGCGAACTGGCCGCACACCGGGTGCCGCTCGCCGTCGAGCCGCCGCTGGCCTGGATCTCGCCGAACGCCATCCGGTTCATTGCCCGGGGAGCCAGAGGTCCATCTAGCGCGGCGCCAACATCCCCGCCGGACGCCGGGGCAGCGCTTCCGCCCCACGCCGCGCCGGTCCCCCCGCCCCGCGGCCGCTTCCTGCTGCGCAGCCAGGTGTTCCAGCACCGGGCCGCGCTGGAGGTGCGTCAGGGTGGCCGTGTCCTGGCCAGGCAGCGGGCTTGCCTGATCCCGGGGCGCCCGGTCCATCTGGATGCGGCCTGGCTGGCCAGGGTCCGTCCGTCCGACGGCCCGGTGCTCGTGGCACTGGCCCACGGCTGAGGAGCCCCGCGCGCCACCGGTGCCACCCACTTGCACAAGACCTACCGGCTGATAGACGCCGCGGTGCCGGTGATCGGGCGGCTCGTGGCCGCCTCCCGGATCCCGGTCCTGCGCAGCGCCCTGCGCGACGTCACCGCGATCATCGAGGACCTGCGCAGCTGACCGGCCGCCATCCGCGCCCGGGTGCTTGCACCGGAACGCTCCCGCGTGCGCGCTCGCCCACTGCCGGAACGTACGGGCTGGCGTTCCCGTGACCTCCAGCACGGTAGGCAGCACCACCGATTCGTCGAGCGTCCCGTCGGCATAGAAGCTGAAGAACGCGTCGACGTACTCGGCGGGCATGGCAGCGCTCATCTCGGCCCTGGCTTCGGCGTCGGGCTGGGCCTCGAATCGCAGCTCCCGGCCGAGCACGCTCCCAAGAACCTGCACCCGGTCGGCGGGCAGCGTCGGATCTGGGCCGGTCAGCCGGTATGTGCGGCCTTCATGCCCGGCCGACGTCAGCGCCAGCGCGGCGACGGCCGCGATGTCGCAGGGGTCGATGACCGCCACCCGGACGCCGCCGAGCGGAGCCCGGACCACGTCGCCGGTCCTGAGCTGCGGCACCCACTGCAGGGCATTGGAGGCGAAGCCGCTCGGCCGCAGAATCGTCCAGGGGATCCCCGAGTCCTGGACCGCGTCCTCGGAAACGACCATGTAGCGGGTGATGGCGTTGCTCATGTCGCCGTCGCCCGCCGATGAGCCGGACAGCAGCACGACCCGCTGCGCGCCGCTCCGGCCGATCTCCGCGAGCACGCCGGGCATGTCCTGGTAGCCGGGCAGCAGGAACACCCCGGTCACGCCGCGCAGGGCCGTGCGAAGGCTTGCAGGCTGGTTGGGGTCCCCCGCCACCGCCTCGGCCCCTTCGGGCAGCGCGTCCTCCCGGCCGCCGCGGACCAGCCCGCGCACCGGCTCCCCCGCGTCGGCCAGCGCACGCACCAGTTCGCCGCCCACGTTGCCGCCGGCGCCCGCCACCAAGATCATGCTGCCCTCCGGGCACGGGCCCTGGCCGAGATGCTGCTGCCGGAGACCTAACAAGGGACGCATGCCTGTCTCGCTACCCTCGACCCTGCAGGGCCAGGACGGCCCGCACCTCAGGCAGGGGGTCCCGGATGCCGGACCAGCAGGCGACCGAGCGCGGCGTATCCATTGACCGGGAGCGACTGACCCGGCTGATCGACCGGGAGCGGGCGACCTACGCCGGGCGCCATCCCGCCTCGCGGGCGGCATTCGCCGCGGCGGGCGCGAACCTCCTCGGCGGTGTGCCGATGACCTGGATGCGGATGTGGCCCGGCGGCTTCCCGCTGTACCTGGCCAGCGCGCAAGGCGCCCGGCTGACCGACATCGACGGTCACGAGCTCATCGACTTCTGCCTCGGCGACACCGGCGCGATGGCCGGGCACTCCCCCGCGCCCGTGCAGGCGGCCGTGGCCCGTCAGTACGCCGTCGTCGGCGGGGCGACCACGATGCTGCCGACCCAAGATGCCGCCTGGGTGGCGGCCGATCTGACGCGGCGGTTCGGGCCGGCGCACTGGAGCTTCACGCTCACCGCCACCGATGCCAACCGGTGGGCGATCCGGCTGGCCCGGCAGCTCACCCGGCGGCCCAAGATCCTCGTGTTCTCATACTGCTACCACGGCAGCGTGGACGAGTCGTTCATCGTGCTGGGACCGGACGGGCCACAATCCCGGCCGGGCAACGTCGGCGCACCGGTCGACCCCACCGAGACCACGCGGGTGGTCGAGTTCAACGACCTGGCCGCGCTGGAACGCGAGCTCGCCGCCGGTGACGTGGCCGTGGTGCTGATGGAGCCAGCGCTGACCAACATCGGGATCGTGCTGCCCGAGCCCGGGTACCTGGACGCGGTCCGCGAGCTGACCCGGGCCGCCGGCACCCTGCTGATCAACGACGAGACGCACACGTTCAGCGCGGGTCCGGGCGGTTGCACCCGCGCCTGGAACCTGGACCCGGACATCGTCACGATCGGCAAGTCGATCGCTGGCGGCATCCCGGCCGGCGCCTTCGGCCTGGCCGCCGACCTTGCCGACCGGATACTGCACGATAAGTCGGCGGACATCGAGGACACCGGCGGCGTGGGCGGGACACTAGCGGGCAACGCGCTGTCCGTGGCCGCGATGCGCGCCGCGCTCGAGCGGGTGCTGACCGATGCCGCGTTCACCGCGATGATCTCCCTGGCGGACCGGTACACGGCCGGCGTGCGCGGCGTCATCGAGACCCGGGCCCTGCCCTGGAACATCGCGCAGCTCGGCGCCCGCGCGGAGTACCGGTTCTGCCCACAGCCGCCACGCACGGGAGGCGAGTCAGACGCCGCCGCCGACCCGCAGCTCGACGAGTACCTGCACCTCTACGCCGTCAACCGCGGGGTGCTGATGACCCCGTTCCACAACATGGCGCTGATGTGCCCGGCCACCACCGAGGCCGACGTGGACACGCACACCCAGATCTTCGCGGCAGCCGCCGACGAACTGCTACGACAGCTCTGAACGAGAGTTCGGGTCGCGTGTTCCGGTCGGCAATGGTTGAGGGGCGGTGTTAGCGTCGAACCGTGGCCTATCCGTTGACTGCGGCACAGACGCACCTGGGCGAGCTCGTGGCCGAGGCGCGGCAAAGCCACCGTCCCGTCACCATCAGCGAGGACGGCAAGCCGGTCGCCGCCGTGATCAACATCGATGACCTTGCGGACCTTGAGGACCGCGCTGCGCTGGCGGCGCATCTGACAGACAAGGCCGCCGGGCGGAACGGCATAAGCCTCGATGAGCTGGATGCGGCGCTTGCCCAGATCGACGCAGAGACCTTGTCGTGACCATGACCGTCGTCTTCCGTGAGACGGCGCTTCGTAACTTAGCCCGCATTCGCGGCGAGGATAAGGATCTGTTCACCCGTACGCGTCGATCCGTCGCCTCATTGGCTGAAAAGCCGCATCCGGAGGATGCACTCGCGTGGGGTAGCACAGGCGTTTACCGGTTGCATGCAGGCGATATCCGCGTCCTGTACGAGATCGATGATGACGCGGCAACTGTGTACATCATCAATATCGGCATCATCTCCTGATCGGGAGACCGAGAACGCACGGCCGTTTATCCGGTTTCGACCTGGTATGAACGCGACGTACCGTGTCCCCAGCGCTGACCGCCGGAGGGCCACATGACGCAAGGGCAGAGCCACGGGCCGGACCCGCTGCTGGACCACGTCAGGGCAGAGACCTGCCTGCCGGAGCCACGGTGAGCGCGGTTGGCTCGCGGGCCGATCACGCGAGGACCGAGACCTATCTGCGGCTGCGAGCCGAGGCCGAGCTGCGGCGCGTGCTGGCCCTCCCCCGCGACGACGCAACGAACGACGACGAGTCCGAGGCTGAGGCTGAGGAACTGACGGCCGAGCACGGCCTGGCGACGGCCTGGCCGGCGGCTGGGCGGCGCCGGCGGTGCCCACTATGCCGCAGCGATGGGAGGGGGGGGGGGGGGAGGGGGGGGGGGAGGGGGGGGAGGGGGGGGGGGGGGGGAGAGGGGGGGGGGAGGAAGGGGGGGGGGGGGGGGGGGGGAGGGGGGGGAGGAGGGGGGGGGGGGGGAGAGGGAGGGGGGAGGGGGAGGGGGGGGGGGGAGGGGGGGGGGGAGGGGGGGGAAGGAGGGGAGGGGGGAGAGGGGGAGAGGGGGGAGGGGAGAGGGGGGGGGGAGGGGGGGGGGAGGCGGGAGGAGGGCGGGGGGCGGGGCAGGGCGGGGGGGCGAGTGGGGTGGGAGGACGCTTGAGAGGTGGGGGCGCTGCGCTGGGCCGAGCAGATCCTGGAACCCGCCGGCGACTGGCGCAAGGCGCTGGCCGCCGAGCTTCGCCGTGCGGTCTCGGACGCCGCCGGGGCCGTTGACTACTCCTACCGGCGGCCGTCCCGGCGCGCCTCGGTGGCGGGCAGCGTAGTGCTGCCCGCGCTGCGCCGACCCGTGCCGCAGATCGCGGTCGTCTGCGACACCTCGGGCAGCATGTCGGAGGACCTGCTGGCCGCGGCGCTTGCCGAGGTGGATGGCCTGCTGCGCGCGGTCGGGGTGACCCGGCAGCTGCGGGTGCTCGCCTGCGACACCGCGGTCGGGCCGGCCCGGCGGGTCAGCTCAGCCCGCCAGGTCGAGCTGGTCGGCGGCGGCGGGACCGACATGGGAGCAGGCAGCGAGGCCGCGGGCCAGCTGCGACCGAGGCCCTCGATCACCGTCGTGCTCACCGACGGGTTCACGCCATGGCCGGACGAGCCGCCGCGGGGCATGCGCGTCGTCGTCGGACTGCTCGGCGATGACGCGCCGGACGCCCCGGACTGGGCCAGGGCCATCCGGGTGCCCGCCGGCTAGCGAGGCGCTCATACTGTTGACCGGAGAAGCTATCCGGCGATGATCACGCGAACGCGACCGAGGACCAGGTCGGCCGGTTCCCCACTCGGGGACGCCGGCCGCCGGCTCCGCGTGCTCGGCGGGCTGGCCGGGCTCACCGGGCCGGTAGCGTTTACCGCCGCCTGGGCGGTGTCCTCGCTGCTGCAGACCGGGCACGCCGCGACCGAGGTGCAGATCAGCGGGCTGGCCGCGCCCGACGCCCGGGATCCGTGGATCATGATCACCGGCTTCCTCGTGCTCGGCGGCTGCTCGGCCGTGTTCGGCACGGCCCTGCACCGCGAGCTCGGCGGGTCCAGGCGGCAGGGGCAGGAAGGGCGGGCAGGGCAGGCAGAGAGGGCAGGCGCGGGCCCACGGCTGATCCAGGCGGCCGGCCTGCTCACCGTGACCGCCGGGCTGCTGCGGCGCGACCAGATGCTGCTCACCGCCCCGGCGCACGAGTCCTGGCACAATCACGCGCACGACGTGGTGAGCGCCGCGATCTATATCGCCCTGGTTGCCGCGCCGCTGCTGCTGGCCCGCAGGTTCCGTGGCGACCCGCGGTGGAACCCGCTGCGCTGGCCGCTGGTGGGCGCCAGCCTGGTGACGGCCGCCGTGCTCGTCGTATTCTTCACCGGGGCGTTCTCGTCCTGGGCCGGCCTGCTGCAGCGGATCGGCGTTAGCGTGCCGCTGGCGGCCGTGTGCGTGGTCGCGGCGCGGCTGCTCGCCGCCGGGCGCGAGCCGCAGCCTGGCGCATCGTGACCTGCGAGTTATCGTGGCGGCATGCCTGATCGCAAGGAGATCATCGAGATCGCCGGGCGCAGCGTTCCGGTCAGCAACCCAGGCAAGGTCTACTTCCCGCAGACCGGGCACACCAAGCTGGACCTGGTCCGGTACTACCTGAGCGTGGCCGACGGCGCGCTGCGCGGCGTGGCCGACCGCCCGATGGTGCTGAAGCGGTACGTCAACGGGGCTGAGGGCGAGGCGTTCTTCCAGAAGCGGGCCCCGTCGTCGCGGCCGGACTGGATCGAGACGGTCGTGCTGAGCTTCCCGTCCGGGCGGACCGCCGAGGAGGTGGTCGTCACCGACGCCGCAGGCCTGGCCTGGGTGGTAAACCTGGGCTGCATTGACCTCAACCCGCACCCGGTGCGGGCCAGCGACCTCGATCACCCCGACGAGCTGCGAGTCGACCTCGACCCCGTGCCCGGGGTGGACTGGGCGCAGATCATCCGGGTGGCGCTGGTCGCCAGGGACGTGCTCACGGACTTCGGGCTGACCGGCTGGCCGAAGACCTCGGGCTCGCGCGGCATGCACGTCTACGCCAGGATCGAGCCCCGCTGGACGTTCGCCGACGTCCGCCGCGCCGCGGTCGCGCTGGCGCGCGAGATCGAGCGCCGTGCGCCGCAGGACGCCACCTCCAAGTGGTGGAAGGAGGAGCGGCACGGCGTGTTCGTCGACTACAACCAGAACGCGAAGGACCGCACGGTCGCCTCGGCGTACTCGGTCAGGCCCACACCCGATGCCCGCGTGTCGGCCCCGCTGGCCTGGGACGAGGTTCCAGACTGCCGGCTGGAGGACTTCACCATCGACACCGTCCCGCAGCGGTACACGCGGCTTGGCGACCTCGCCGAGGGCATCGACGCCGCGGTCGGCTCGCTGGAGCCGCTGCTCGAGCTTGCCGCCAGGGACGAGGCGGCAGGGCTGCCGGATGCCCCGTGGCCGCCGCATTTCGTGAAGCAGGCTGACGAGGAACCAAGGGTGCAGCCGTCGAAGCGGCGCGCGCAGGGCACGGCCGCGCCCAGCGGGCGCCGGCGTTCCTCCATGCCGCTGATCGAGGTGGCGCGGGCCGCCACCAAGGACGAGGCCATGGCCGGCCTGGACCGGTGGAAGCAACGCCACCCCGAGACCTGGGCCCGGCTGGACCCGGCCGACGTCCTCGTGGACGCGATGCGCGGCCGGTCCTCGGTGTGGACCCGAATCCGGCTCAACCTGCGCAACGTGCCAGAGGCGGAGCGGCCGCCGCAGGAGCCACTCGAGGTGGACTACGACCCATGGGCGGCAGTCCGCCGGGCCCAGCCCTGACCCGGAGCCCCCGCCTCCACCCTGGCCCTGACCCCACCCTGGCCCTGAGCCCACCCTGGCCCTGAGCCCACCCTGGCCCTCAGCCCACCCTGGCCCTGACCCCACCTCCCTCCCCCGACCCTGACCCCCGAGCCGAATCAGGAGCGGGCGAGCTTCAGCAGGAACTCGAGCACGCCGTGGTTCTGGGTGGTCACGAACCCGGTGAAGCTCGGGTTCGGGATGTCCCACCGCGAGAACAGCACCGGTATCGATCCCGACACGTCGATCCCGCCCGATGTGTGCTCGGCCGACAGCGGGAACGTCACGGGCCGGGTTTGCCCGTGCAGGGTGAGCTTGGCCGTTGCCGTGTACGTCTTGACCACGCCAACCGCGGGCAGCGCGCCCAGCGCGATCGGCTTGGTGAGCGTCAGCGTCCCGGTCGGGTACGCGGACGTGTCCATGATCCGGCCACGGAACTGCACGTCGCGCTCGCTCTCGTTGCTCTTGATCGTGGCCATCTGCACGGTGAAGTCGGCCACGGTCACGGTCGTGCCGCTGATCGTGACGTGACCGGTGATCGCGCTGGTCCGGCCGACCGCGGTGGTGTGCTCCCCGAACAGGACCTCCTTCACCCGGTAGCCGACGACCGAGCCGTTCGTGATCTTCCAGGTTCCGCCCGCCGACGTGGCGGCCGACTCGCCGGCGGGCGCCGTGGAACTCGGCCCGGACGAGGGCTTTAGGCTCAGCGGCGCCAGCGCCGGCCCGGAGATGACGTGGATGTAGAGGAACGTGCCGCCCACGGCGAGCACGACGACCGCTGCCGCCGCGCCGGCCAGCCACCACACCCACCGGCGGGGCCTGCTCGGCTGACGCCGCCTGGATCCTGGCATGCCGCCACCTCTCGGCGTTGACCAACCGTCCCGGAGACGATGCTCCACGAGACGACACCTGCCGGGCCCCGGAATGGTGGCATTTGCCGCTGACCGGACCCTGACCCGGCCTCTGCACCGCCGCTGAACTAAACCTGCGGCAGCACCTCGGCGGCGAGCAGCTCAAGGTGGTCAAGATCGTTCAGGTCGAGTACCTGCAGGTAGAAATGCTCGGCACCGATCTCAGCGAACTGCCCGATCATCTCGGCGATCTCGCCGGGCGTGCCCACGAGGCCCTCGCCGGGTATTCTGCCGACCGCCGCGGCCCGCCGGTCGATCTCGGCCTGGGACCGGCCGCAGCACACCATGTGGGCGGCCGAGTAGATCATCGAGCTCTCGTGCCGCCCGGCGGCTGCGCAGGCCTCCCGCACTCGCCCATACGCGGCGCTCGTGCCCTCCAGGCTGCCGAACGGGACGTTGTACTCGTCTGCGAACTTCGCGGCCAGCCGCGGCGCCCGGCGTTTGCCTGCCCCGCCGATGATCAGCGGAGGCCTGGGCCGCTGCACCGGCTTGGGCAGCGCGGGCGAGTCTGCCACGGTGAAGTACGTGCCCTTGAACGAGAACCTGCCGCCGTCCGGCTCGTCCCACAGGCCGGTGATGATCTCGAGCTGCTCCTCGAACCGGTCGAAGCGCTCGCCCAGCGGCGGGAACGCGATCCCGTAGGCCGTGTGTTCGGCCTCATACCAGCCCGCGCCCAAGCCGAGCTCCACGCGGCCGTCGCTCATCTGGTCCACCTGCGCGACCGTGATCGCGAGCGGCCCGGGCAGACGGAACGTCGCCGGGCTGACCAGGGTGCCCAGCCGGATCCGGGAGGTCTCGCGGGCCAGCGCGGCCAGCGTCACCCACGCGTCGGTCGGCCCTGGCAAACCGCTGACATCGCCCATGCTCAGGTAGTGGTCCGAGCGGAAGAACGCGTCGAAGCCGAGGTCCTCGGCCGCCTTCGCCACCCGGAGCAGGGTGTCGTACGAGGCACCTTGCTGTGGCTCGGTGAAGATTCTGAGCTTCATGCCTCCCATGTTGGCGTATTTGACCACCCCTCGCGGCGAGACTCAGCCGGCGCGAGCCAGCACGGCGGCTGGGCCGCGTAGACGCCAGCATGGAGGCGCTGCCAGCGCCCGCTGGCCAGCCTGGCATAGACCGCGTGGCGGGTCAGTCCCGCGGCAATGGCCTGAGCACGCGTGATGCCCCCAGCCGGGCGGCGAGCCAGCCGACCGGCTTCCTTTGGCAGTTGCGGCTTCATGCATCCACCGTCGCCGCGGCCGCTCGCGCCACGCCATCACAAATCTCCTGAACCTGTGGATAACCAGCCCTAATCCACAGCCTGCAGGGCCACGCCCAGACAGCGGTTCAGGAACGTCCGGAACTTACCGGACAAAGGCAAACCGCTATCGCTCGGCCGACCGGAAGTTTCGTCTTGTGCGTGCCCGCGGCCTTCATAAAGGATTGAGATGAGTTCTGTACGTGCCTGCCAGTAACTGTCATACCTGCTGGAACTAGGAGACATCATGACGGCCGAAACCGTCGAGATCCCGGGCTACATCGCTGGCACCTGGGACATCGACCCAGTCCACTCGCACATCGGATTCGTGGCCAGGCACCTCATGGTCAGCAAGGTCCGCGGGAACTTCGGCAAGTTCGAGGGCCAGATCGTCACCGCCGACGACCCGCTGCAGTCGTCGGCGACCGCGACCATCGACACGACCTCGTTCGACACCGGCAACGAGCAGCGCAACAGCGACGTCACGGGCGAGAACTTCCTCGACGTGGCCAACTACCCCACGATGACCTTCCAGTCCACGAGCATCCGCAGCGAGGGCGGCGAATACGTCGCGACCGGCGACCTGACCATCAAGGGCGTGACTCGCCCGGTCGAGCTCACCGTTGAGGTGAACGGGTTCGGCCAGGACCCGTATGGCGGCACCCGCCTGGGGCTGTCTGCCACCGGCGAGATCAACAGGAACGACTACGGCATCAGCTTCAACATGGCACTGCCCACGGGCGGCGTCATGATCGGCGAAAAGATACAGCTCACTATCGAGGTCGAGGCCACGCTCAAGACGGAGTGACGGAACGCTTAACCCGGGGCCAGCGTGGCCAGGCACTCGACGTGGTGCGTCATCGGGAACGCGTCGAAGGCGCGCAGCGCGTCGAGGCGCCACCCGGACGCGGCGAACAGGGCAAGGTCGCGGGCCAGGGTCGCCGGATCGCAGGACACATACGCGATCCGGCGAACCCGGCTGGTCCGGGACGACAGCAGCTCGATGACCGCCCGGGCGGCTCCGGTTCTCGGCGGGTCGAGTACAACCAGCGAGGCACCGGACAGCCCCTGGCGCCGCAGCACCGCCGTCACGTCCCCGCGGTGCACCCGGGCCCACGGCGTCGCCCGGAGGTTGTGCCTGGCGTCGCGTACCCCGGCGGCGTCGGACTCGATGCCGATCACGGCCCCGGACGAGCCGACGGCTCCGGCCAGCACCCCGGCGAACAGCCCGGCCCCGCAGTACAGGTCGAGCGCTGTCTCCCCCGGCTGCGGGCCGAGCGCGTTCAGGACCGCGGCGGCGAGCATGTCCGCCGCCTGCGGGTGGACCTGCCAGAACCCCTTCGCGCTGACCCGCCAGTCCCGTCCCGCGGCTCGCTGCCGCAGGTAGCCGGTGCCGCGGGCGATTCTGCGGCCGGATATCACGGAGTCCGCGTCGATCGGCTCCCCTGGCACGTCCCGGTCGGTGATCACCGCGCGCTGGCCGGAACCCGGCGCGGCGGCGACCTCGACCCACGCCGCGCCCGGCCAGGCTCGCCGGGTCGCCTCGGCGGCGGTGACCAGCGGATGAGCGATCGGGCAGTCGCCAACCTCTATGACATCGTGCGACCGATGCCTGTGCAGGCCGGCCACCCCGGCAGGCCCGACGGCGAACTTGACCCTGGTCCGCCAGTCCAGGCCGGTCTCGTCGCCCGGCATCGGCTCGACGATCACCTCACGGTCGATGCCGGCGATCCGCCGCAGCTGCTGCCGGACAACGGCGGCCTTCAGCGAGCGCTGGGCCGCCAGGCTGGCGTGCTGCCAGTCGCACCCGCCGCAGCCCCCCGGCCGAGCGTGCGGGCACGGCGGCTGGACCCGGTCTGCCGAGGCATCCAGGATCTCCGTTGCGTCGGCCCTGGCCAGCTTGGATGTGGTCTGGGTGATCACCGCTCTGACCCGCTCACCGGGCAGCGCGTGCCGCACGAAGACCACCGGTCCGGAGGCCGGCCGGGCCACGCACCAGCCGCCGTGCGCAGCCTCGCCGACGGTCAGCTCGAGCAGGTCGCCCGCTTGCGGCAGATCCGGCGCGGATAGGGTCACAGCACCCATGCTCCCGCGGCGGCTCGGTGGGCGGCATGCTGGGGTATTGCCTGGGCTAGCACCACTGCGTGCCAGGTAATACCGTGATCGGGCACCGTTATCGCGGGAAGGAACACCGTGCACATCGTGATCATGGGATGCGGGCGGGTCGGTTCGAGAATCGCTCACACTTTGGAGGACCTCGGGCACTCGGTCGCGATCATCGACCAGGACCCCGATGCGTTCCGTAAGCTCTCGGCCGGCTTCAAGGGCAAAAAGATCACTGGCGTCGGTTTTGACCGCGATGTCCTGATCGAGGCCGGGATCGAGCAGGCCGATGCGTTCGCGGCTGTCAGCAGCGGCGACAACTCGAACGTGATCGCGGCGCGCGTGGCCAGGGAGTCGTTTGGCGTCCGGCGCGTGGTGGCCCGGATCTATGACCCCCGGCGGGCCGAGGTGTACCAGCGACTCGGCATCCCGACCGTGGCCACCGTTCAGTGGACCGCCGACCAGATGCTGCGCCAGATGCTCCCCGAGGGCGCGCAGCCGCTCTGGCAGGACCCGACCGGCGCGGTCGTGCTCGCCGAGGTGGCCTACTCCGACCACTGGCTCGGTGAGAGGGCATCGGCGCTGGCGGAAGCGGGCCGGACCAAGATCGCGTTCATTTCCCGGCTCGGCGAGGCCATGATGCCCGGGCCCGGCACCGTGCTCCAGGAGGGCGACGTGCTGCACGTGCTCGCCCAGAAAGACGACCTGGACAGGATCGCCACAGCGTTCGCCAAACCGGCCCCGCCGGGGAAGGGAAGCTACTGATGCGAGTCGCCATCGCCGGGGCGGGCTCTGTCGGCCGGTCCATCGCCATAGAGTTGCTCGGCAACGGCCACGAGGTCCTGCTGATCGACAAGGATCCGCGGAAGATCAAGGTCTACAACGTCCCCAACGCTGAGTGGCTGCTCGCCGACGCGTGCGAGATCTCCTCGCTGGAGGACGCCTCGCTCGAGCGCTGCAATGTCGTGATCGCAGCAACCGGGGACGACAAGGTCAACCTAGTCGTGTCGCTGCTGGCCAAAACCGAGTACGGGGTGCCGCGGGTGGTGGCGCGGATCAACCACCCGAACAACGAGTGGCTTTTCAACGAGTCGTGGGGAGTTGACGTGGCCGTGTCAACGCCCCGGCTGCTCTCGGCCCTGGTCGAGGAGGCCGTCAGCGTCGGCGACCTGGTCCGGCTGATGACCTTCCGGCAGAGCGAAGCCAGCCTGGTCGAGCTGACCATGCCCGC
Source organism: uncultured Actinomycetota bacterium (assembly GCA_963778075.1). Taxonomy (GTDB): domain Bacteria; phylum Actinomycetota; class Actinomycetes; order Streptosporangiales; family Streptosporangiaceae; genus JASHPR01. Next base: position 306,462 of record CAVZTJ010000009.1, read on the forward strand.
CGATGCTCCGCTGGCTGGCCAGCGGATCGGCGGTATCGAGTGGCCGAGCGATACCGCCCTCGTCGCAATCTTGCGCGACGGCCGGGTCATCGTCCCCAACAGCGACGATCCCCTGGAGGCAGGGGACGAGCTGCTGTTCGTGACCAGCCAGGACGTCGAGGAGGAGCTGGGCGCGCTGCTAGCCGGCCGTGGCTGAGCGCAGGCACCGGGTTTCGGGCGGGGGAACCCCCGCGGGCGGCCTGGTTTCGGCATAGGGGCGGAGGTTTTCGAGGGCTCTACCTCGTCTCGGTGATCTCGGGGCCGCGCTCGAACGGGTTCAGGAAGGCCGGGTCCTGCTCCTTGCCGAGTTCTTCCTCGAGTGCCTGCTGCGCGTCCTGTGGCAACCGGATCTCCAGCAGGTCCCCTGGAGGGGCCGGATGTTCGCCGCGCACGACGACGACGTCGGCGAACAGCTCCTCAAGCGGCGCAGCAAGCTCCGGGCGGACCGCCGCCGGCCCCCGGATCATGCCGCGCAGGAACCAGCGGGAGCCGTCGACGCCCAGGAAGCGGACCGGCTCCAGCTGCCCGCGGCGGCCCTCTCCACCCGGATGCAGCCGCGCGTGCAGCTCGACACCGAACGGGCCTTGCGCCTCCTCGCTGCTGCCGCCCGCGTTCGCCACCTCGTCCGCGAACTCCTGCCGCACCTCGTCCCACAGCCCGCTGGTCTTTGGCGCGGCAAAGGCCATCAGCTCGATCGTGCTGTCGCCGCGCCGGACCGTGATCCATACGCCCATGCCCTCGGCGACCTTGACCTCGATTTCGATGCCGTCGTACATCGGCACGAGCAGGCTGCCGAAATCTATCCGGTCACGCTCCGGGTAGCTGCCGGCGCCGTCCCACGGCCCGGATTCGGAATCCCATTGCCCGCCCGAACCGCTGGCCGCCCCCTCGCCGTCGTTCTCGTCTTCGTCCTCGCCGAGCTCGTCTGGGTCGCCATACAGCTCCGGATCTTCCTGGGCAGCGCCAGAGTCATATCCGGGCTCCGCGTCCCCACGGCGGCGCCGTCGGAACACCTGCACGCTCCTAACTTCCTTGCGGAAACACTGTCTTGCGGAAACACCTTTCTTGCGGAAACACCTTCTTGCGGGGACACGGTCTAGCCAGCTGACGTGGCCGCCGCAGCGTGCCCTCCCGTCGAACCGAACCCGCCCTCGCCTCTCGCCGACCCCGGCAGCCGCTCGACCTCGTCGAATACCGGGCGCTCCACGCGCTGGACGACGAGCTGGGCGATCCGGTCCCCGCGCTGCAGCCGCACCGGGTTCACGGCGTCCGTGTTCATCAGGATGACCCTGATCTCGCCACGGTACCCGGCGTCCACGGTTCCTGGTGCATTCACGATCGTGACGCCATGCCGTGCCGCGAGGCCAGAACGCGGGTGCACGAACGCGGCGTAACCATCGGGCAAGGCGATGGCGATCCCGGTTGGCACGACCGCTCGCTGCCCGGGCGCGAGTTCCACGTCGGCGGCCGCGTACAGATCGGCGCCCGCATCGCCGGGATGAGCCTGCTCCGGCGGCGGGAGCCCTGGATCGAGCCGCTGGATGAGGACCCGGACGCCACCGGGTTCGGAGTTCATGCGTGCCGCCTCTTTCACGCAGGTGACCTTACCGCCGGCCAGGCAGGTTCGCGCACAACGCCGCTGTCTGTCCGCAACGAAGCCATGCCGCTTCAGCCGGGTGATGGTGGCCTGCAGCAGGAGCGCCCTGCCCGGCTATGGGCCGCCTGCAGCCGCGCCGGCCTCCGGCGGCGATGCGCGGGGCGGGGCCCCCCGCAGGTGCGGCCACGCGTACGAGATCGCGGCGGCCGCGGGCACCGCGACGATCGCCCCGGCGATTCCGGCGACGATACCTCCGACGGCGAGGACCAGGATGATCGCGAGCGGGTGCAGCCGCACGATCCGCCCCACCACGAGCGGCTGCAGCAGGTGACTCTCGATCTGGTTCTCGAGCAGGAAGACGCCGAGCAGGATCACGGCCGCGATCCAGCCCTTGGTGCCGAGGGTCACCAGGATGGCGAGCGCTCCGGCCACGAGTATCCCGATCAGCGGCACGTACGCGGCAACGAACACCAGTATGATCAGCGGCACGAGCAGCGGGACACCCAGCAGCCACAGGGCAAGGCCGATAAAGACGGCATGGATCGCCGCGACCGCCGTGGTGCCACGCACGTAGTTCACCAGCGCGGCCCATGCGGCCGCTCCCGCGTTATCAGCCCGCTGCCTGGGCTCCGGCCGCAGCCCCTTGATCAGCCAGGCCCAGATCCGCTCACCGTCCTTGAGCAGGAAGAACGTAATGAAGATCATCAGGACCAGGCCGGTCAGGAGCTCCAAGACGATCTTCCCGCCGGTGACCACCGTGCCGGCGATGAGGGACTTGTGCTGCGAGAGGAAGTGCACGAGGTCGTTGTAGTACTCCTGCAGCCGGACGCTGTTGAGGTGGAACGGCGCACCGGCGAGCGAGGCCTGCACCTCGTGAGTTGTGTGCTTCACCTCGGCCTGCAGCCGCGGGTAGTCGGCCGACACCCGGGTCGCGGCCAGGATCGAGACCCCGGCGAGGATGATGATGGCGGCCAGCACCGTGCACCATGTCGCGGCGAGCGAGGGCAGGCCGGCCCGGCGCAGCCGGGCGGTCAGCGGCTGCAGCAACGCGGTCAGCAGCAGAGCCGCGATGCACGGCAAGACCACCAGGCTCAGCGCGCTTGCCACCCGGAACGCCACATAGATCAGCAGGCCGATCACAAGCAGGCGCCACGACCAGGCAGCGGCCCGCTGCAGTGCCCTCGGTACCGGCGGTTCCTGTGCGATCCGGTCGCCCGACGCCGCCTGCGGCCTGCCCAGGCCCCCGTTCGCCGCCTCGCCCGTTGCGGCGTCCTGCCCGGCATCGCCAGGCTGACCGGCCCCGAGCTCGCCCGTGGTGGTGCTGCCGGTCCCGGCGGCGTCCGGCCGCCCCTGAACCGCAGTGGCCGGCTGGCCTGCCGGGGAAGGATCCGCGTCGGTGCCCCGGTTCCCGCGCCATGCCCACCACCCGCTCATGACATCCATGTAACCAACTACGGTGGGGTAATGCGCAGTTACGCCGAACGGCTTCACGTGCCTGCCGCGTATTGGTGGCTCGATATGCTGACGGCGGTCACGTTCGCGAGCTTCGTATGGGCGGGGTTCAGCCTGATCGTGGCCATCGCGTCCTACGTTGTGTTTTGCGGCGGAGTCGCCGCGGTGCTGCTGCTCTGGGGCCGCACCACCATCGAGGTGTCCAGCGGTGAACTGCGGGCGGGCGATGCCACCCTGCCGCTGGCCATCGCCGGCGAGGTGGTCGCGCTTGACGAGACCCAAGCCCGGGCGCTGCGGGGGCCCCGCGCTGACCCGGCGGCCTTTATGCTGCTGCGGCCGTATTTGAAGCTCGCGGTGTACATCGAGGTCATCGGGGAACACCAGGATCGGCCGTACTGGCTGATCGGCTCCAGGCGGCCGGTGGAACTTGCCGCCGCCATCGAGCGATCGCGGCCGCAGGCCCGCGCCGGCGGCACCCCCGTGGGATGATCAGCAAACTGTCGGGAGGAAGGTCCTTGGATGGCAGATAAGCGGGGCGGCAACAAGCTGATGAGCGGGGCGGTCGGCTTTGCCGCAGCCTTCGGTGCCCGGAAGATACTCATCTTCGCCTGGAAGAAGATCACCGGAAAAGAGCCACCCGAGCATCCCGAAGATCCACAGGTCGCCCTCGGCGAAGCGCTCACCTGGGGAATCCTGCTCGGGGTGGGCGTCCAGGTTGCGCGGATGCTCGCGCTGCGCGCCGCCACCAAGCGGATCTCCGGACCCGAGGACACGCCAGAGTAGAGCGGGCCGGCAACCCGGATCCGGGCCGCCGGTGTCCCTAGTCTTAGTCGCGTGACAGCGAAAGATCGTTCCCGCCTCCTGTTCAAGATCAGGTATGCGGTCGAACATCCCGACCACATCGCGGGCTATGCGCGCCGCCGTTGCCGGGACACCTGGCTGAGGCTGCAGTCAGGCGATCATCTGAGCTACTACCGGGCGGTCATGGCGTCGGACTCCGCCCGCAGCCACGACGGCGCCGTGGGCAGCGGGACCCACGACTCGTGGATCAAGATCGGCCAGATGCAGTTCGACTACCTGATCGGCCACGGCCTGAAGCCCGGCGACCGGATGCTCGAGATCGGCTGCGGCAACCTGCGCGCCGGGCGCCTCTTCATCGACTACCTGGACACAGGGAACTATTACGGCATCGATATCTCGCCCGACATCCTGCTGGCCGCGACCGACACCGTCGAGGAGTACGCGCTGCAGCGCAAGCTGCCGCACCTGACCCTGGTGCGGGACATGAGCCTGGGCTTCCTTCCCGACGGCCACTTCACCGTGGTGCACGCGCACAGCGTGTTCTCGCACTCCCCCATCGAGGTCATCGAGGAGTGCCTGCGCACGGTCCGGCGGGTGATGACCCCCGACGGCTTCTTCGACTTCACCTTCGACCGGACCGAGGGTGCCGAGCATCACGTGCTGCACGAGGACTTTTACTACCGGACCGAGACCCTGATCGCGCTGGCAGCCAGGCACGGCCTGCAGGCCAGGTTCATGGCTGACTGGGAATTGCTGCCGCACGAGCAGTCCAAGCTGCGCGTGACCCACGGGGTCTGATCGGGCGAACGTTCGACTAACTTCGGGCCTTCTGGGCAGCTTCGACCCTATCCATCCCGCGCCTGGCGGGGCCAGGATGGGAACTGGCCCAAATGATCAGCCCGGGGAGGTGGGCGAATGCCCGAGCGGAGGGTGCTTGGCATTGTCCTGGCGGGCGGCGAGGGAAAGCGGCTGACGCCGCTCACCGCGGACCGCGCAAAGCCAGCAGTGCCGTTCGGCGGCCTCTACCGGCTGGTGGACTTCGCGCTGTCGAACCTAGTCAACTCCGGCATCCGGCGGATCTGCGTGCTGACCCAGTACAAGAGCCACAGCCTGGACCGGCACGTCACGACGACCTGGCGGCTGAGCAGTCTGCTCGGCAACTATGTGACGCCGGTGCCCGCGCAACAGCGGCTCGGCCCGTACTGGTACACCGGCTCCGCCGACGCGATCTACCAGTCACTGAACCTCATCTACGACGATCAGCCGGACATCGTGATCGTATTCGGGGCCGACCACGTGTTCCGGATGGACGCGACGCAGATGATCGATCAGCACGTGGCGTCGGGGACCGGCGTCACCGTTGCGGCCCTTCCCGTGCCGCGGGAGGAAGCGACGGCGTTCGGCGTGATCGAGACGGCCAAGAACGGGCGCACGGTCGAGGCCTTCCTGGAGAAGCCGGCCGATCCGCCCGCCCGGCCGGGCCACCCCGACGAGGCTTTCGCCTCGATGGGCAACTACGTCTTCACCAGCGACGTGCTGGTGGACGCGCTGCGCAAGGACGCCGAGGACAGCGACAGCCGGCACGACATGGGCCGCGACATCATCCCCATGCTGATGGGGCAGGGCCTGGCGGAGGTCTACGACTTCCTGGACAACGAGGTGCCGGGCGCGTCCGCACGCGACGCCGGGTACTGGCGCGACGTGGGAACCCTCGACTCGTACTTCGATGCGCACATGGACCTGTGCGCGGTGCAGCCGGTCTTCAACCTGTACAACGACAAGTGGCCGATCCTGACTCACGTGCCGTCACAGCCGCCGGCCAAGTTCGTGCATGACAGCGGCGACCGGGTCGGCCGCGCGATCAACAGCATCGTCAGCAACGGCGTCATCGTCTCCGGCGGGCTGGTCAGCAGCTCGGTGCTCTCGCCCGGGGTCCGGGTCAACAGCTGGTCGCGGGTGGAGCGGGCGGTGTTGCTGGACAACACCAAGGTCGGCCGTCACGCCGTGGTCCAAGACGCGATCCTGGACAAGAACGTGATCGTCCCGGAAGGCGCTGAGGTCGGCGTCGACAAGGAACGCGACCGGGCCCGCGGCTTCACCGTGTCGCCGGGCGGCATCACCGTGGTAGGCAAGGGCCAGATGGTGCCGCAGTGACCGCCGGTCTCCCCAGCAGGCTCAGCGTGGCGCTGCTGACCAGGGAGTACCCGCCGGAGGTCTACGGCGGAGCCGGCGTACACGTGGAGTACCTCGCCCGCGAGCTGTCCGGCCTCGTGAACCTCACCGTGCACTGCCAGGGCGGGGACCGGCCGGGGGCGGTCGCGCACCGGCCATGGAACCACCTCGCGGGGGCGAACCCGGCGCTGCAGACGATCTCGACGGACCTGTCGATGACGGCCGGGGTGTCCGCCGCCGACCTGGTTCATTCACACACCTGGTACGCGAACCTGGCCGGCCATCTGGCCGGGTTGCTCTACGGGATCCCGCACGTGATCACCGTGCACTCGCTGGAGCCGCTCCGTCCCTGGAAGGCCGAGCAGCTCGGCGGCGGCTACGCGCTGTCCTCCTGGTGCGAACGGACGGCCGTGGAGGCCGCGGCCGCGGTCATCGCGGTCTCCGATGGAATGCGGGACGACGTGCTCGCCGCGTACCCAGCCGTGCCCCCCGAACGGGTCCGCGTGATCCGCAACGGCATCGACACCGCCGAGTACTCACCAGATCCGGCGACGGACGTGCTTGACCGGTACGGGGTGGACCCGGCCTTGCCCACGGTCATCTTCGTCGGCCGGGTCACCAGGCAGAAGGGGCTCCCGGTGCTGCTGCGGGCGGCCGCGAACCTCGTCCCGGCGGCGCAGCTCGTGGTCTGCGCGGGCCAAGCGGACACGCCGGAGCTCGAGGCGGAAGTCAGCGAGCTCGCCGCACAGTTGCGGGCGAGCAGGCCCGGCGTGATCTGGATCTCCGGGATGCTCGCAAAGCGCGAGGTTATCCAGCTGCTGACGCACGCGACCGTGTTCGCCTGCCCGTCCCTGTACGAGCCGCTCGGCATCGTGAACCTGGAGGCCATGGCGTGCGGCACCGCGGTCGTCGGCTCCCGGGTCGGCGGCATCCCCGAAGTGGTGGCGGACGGGAAGACAGGCTTGCTGGTTCCGCCCGGCGACCCGGTTGCGCTCGCCGACGCCATCAACGTGCTGCTGCTCGATCAGCCGCTGGCGACGGAAATGGCCAGGCTTGGCCGCGCCAGGGCCGAGGCCGAGTTCGGCTGGGCCAGCATCGCCGCGCAGACAGTCGCGCTGTACACCGAGCTCGCCGGAACTCCCCGTTCCGGCTGACCGCTCCCCCCGCGTTCTCTGGGCGAACAGCCCGCCTGGCACCGCTCCGAGGGGCCGCCAGCTCGCACCGCCGCTCGAAAGCAGCTGCTTGAGTTAAGATATATCGCAAATCTTGCCGAGGCTGTTCAGGCGAGGCTGTTCAGGCGAGGCTGTTCAGGCGAGGGCGTCCTCAGGCAAGGCTGTTCAGGCCAGGTGTTCAGGCGAGGGCGCTCATGCCCAGGGCACTGGGCGCGCTCGCCGGAGCGGCGCGTTCAACGGAGCGGCTGGTGCCGCGGGAGGTGCGACTTGAGTCAGGAAGAGATCCCGATCAGGCCGAACGGCGATCCCGAGCCTGGACTGCCTCCGGCAATCCGCGCGTCCGACCAGGACCGGGATGCCGTCGTGCAGCGGCTGCAGCAGGCTTTCGCGGAACGGCGGCTCGACGACGACGAGTTCGACGAGCGGATGCGCGCCGCGCTCACGGCGCGGACCAGCGCCGACCTCGACCGCCTCACCGGCGACCTGCCCGCCGCCGCGCCGCAGAGCAGCGCGCCAGCGGTCGGGGGTAAGGCGCCGGGCCGGTGGGCGGTGGCGTACAAGAACTCGATCCGCCGCGGCGGCCGCTGGCGCGTACCCGAGCGTTTCACCTCCGTCGTCTACAAGGGCGATGGGTGGCTCGACCTGCGCGCCGCCGAGCTGACCGGCCCGGTCACGACCGTGGTGGCGGTGGCGTACAAGTCGCGGGTCGACATCCTGGTCCCGCCCGGGGTCAGGGTCGAGATGGACGGCTTCGGCGTGAGCAAGGGCTGGTCGGCGGAGGAAGAGACGGAGCTCCGGCTGCCGCACGACGCCCCGACCGTGCATGTCAGGGGCATCGCCTACAAGGGCACGATCGAGACCAGGACCAAGCCGCAGGAACGCTGACGCGTCCGGTCAGGTCACCGAGCCGGCGGCAGCGCCAGTAATCCGGTCGCCCCACCGGGCGATCTCGCCCTCCAGGTCGAGCGGCGCGATCATCTCACCGTTCTGCATTTCCTGCTCCCAGTCCTCAGCCGGCACCCGCCACATCACCTCGAACTCGATGCCGCTCGGGTCTTTGGCGTACAGGGACTTGGAAACCCGGTGGTCACTCGCTCCGACGAGCGCCCCGCGCTCGTCGAGCCTGCTCCGGATCTCCGCCAGTTCCGCCAGCGTGCCGACTTCCCAGGCCAGGTGGTACAGGCCCACGTAGGGATTGCGAGGCACCGGTGCCTGCCCTACCTCGAACAGGCCGAGGTCGTGATCGTTGGCCGATTCCGGCGAGCGCAGGAATGCGGCGCGGCCCGGGATCTGCATGCGTACCTCGAACCCGAGCGTGTAGCAGTAAAAGTCGACGACCCCGGCGAGGTCGCTGACGTAGAGGACGGCGTGGTTCAGGCGGCGTACGGCCATGGCTGGTCTCCAGGATCGGCGTTCTGCAAGAGAGAAGCCGGCGGCCCCCGGTCTGATTCCCGCGGGCGCCAGGGCTGAGCGCGTGGCTATGTGATAGCCGGGTGGCCGATGTAGACCCCGCGGGGCCGGATCGGCGTGGCGCGCGCGTACTCCTCGAGCGCGTGCGCCAGCCAGCCGGCCGTCCTGGCGACCGCGAACACCGCCTCGCCGGCCCCGGGAACCATCCCGGCCACCGAGGCCAGCACAGCGAGCGCCAGCTCTATGTTCGGCGCCGGCAGCGCCCGGCGGCCGGCCTCGGCGAGCACCGCCTCGGCGACGGCCAGCCGGGCGGAATCCGGCGCCGCCGCCCTGATTAGGTCGAGCAGCAGCATGGCCCGCGGGTCGCCGGTCTGGTACACGAAATGACCGAGCCCGGGAATCCGTTCCCCGCGGCGCAGCAACTCGCCGACCACACGCGGTGCGTCGGCCGGCCCGCTGGCGGACGCGAGCAGCACCTCGGCGCCCAGCGAGGCTCCGCCGTGCAGGGCGCCGCTCATCGTGCCGAGCCCGGTGCCGACGACCGCATACGGGTCGGCCCGCACCGACGCGGCGACGCGGGCGGCCAGCGTCGAGGCGGCGAGCTCGTGATCGGCCGCCAGCACAAGGGCCGCGCGCAGCGCGGCGACCAGGCCCGCCGAAGGGCGACGCTGGCACAGCTTGGTCGCCAGCCGCCCGGCGATGCTGTCGTCACTGGCCACGGCGGCGCTGTCGGCGTTGGAAACGGCGGCGCTGTCGACGACGTCCACTGCGGCGCTGTCGTCGCTGGCCACGGCGGCGCGCGGGCCAGCCGTGGGCAGGCAGTCGGCCATGGCGGCGATCAGGCCGCTGGCCGCTGCGATGACGGCGGGCCGGTCCAGGTGCAGCCGGAGCCGGTCGGTGGCGGCCACCGCGGGGACGATCACCTGCAGCCGCTCCAGCGGGTAGGTGTCCGGCGGAAGCGCAGCCTGGGCGGCGGTCCCGGCGGCGATCGCCTCGCCCGTGGCCTGCCACGGGCCCTTGGCGGATGGGTCGTCGAAGGACCCGGTCCACAGCAGGCTGGCAACCTCCTCGAAGCTCCTGCTTGTCGCCAGGGCGATCGCGTCATGCCCGCGGAAGCGAAGCCGGTCGTCGGCGATTTCCGTCAACTCCGACTCGATCACCAGCTCGGCGCCGCCCGCCCCCCGTCGCGGCTTGCCGCGGCGGGCGAGGTCTTCGATCTGGGCAGCGTCAAACAGGCTGGCGCGGCCGTCCGAGCCACGGCGCGGGGCGAGCACGCCGCGGCTCACGTACGAATACAGGCTGGCTGGCTTGATGCCGAGCCGTTGCGCCGCCTCTGCGGCCCCGATCCACTCCGTCACGCTCCCGCTCCTCGCCGTGGCCCCGCACGGTCACCTGTGGACCAGTATATTGACTTTAGTCAATGTTGACTAATATGGACTGCATGCCTCAGGCTATCGGTGTCAGGTGAGGGCATGTCACCGCAATTGGGCAAGCCAGTAACGACGGCCCATCCTCGCAACGGCCGGAGGAGATCACAGATGCCAGATACCGCGCAGGTAACGACCAATGGAGACGGGGCCGAGGCGCCGGCCGGGCTCGAGGGAGTGGTGGTTGCGCACACCCAGATCGGTGATGTCCGCGGCCTCGAGGGTTTCTACCACTACCGGCAGTACGACGCGATCGAGCTGAACCGGCGCCGGTCACTCGAGGACGTCTGGTACCTGATGTTCCGTGGTCACCTGCCCGACAAGGAAGAGCGGGAGGAGTTCGGCCGCGAGATAGCTTCGCACCGGGCGCTGCCGGAGGACCTGGTCCCATTCCTGCGCCTGGTCGCCGCCACCGAGCCGTTCGATCCGATGACCGCGCTTCGCACGGCGATCTCGTTCGCCGCGCAGCGGGCAAGCTTCCGCTCCTGGCTGGATATCTCGGCGGAGCAGCTCTATGACAACGCGATGCAGATCTCGGCGCAGACGCCGGTGCTGCTCACCGCGCTGTACCGGCTGCGGGGCGGGCAGCAGCCGGTGCCACCGGACCCGGACCTCTCCGTGGCCGGCAACTACCTGTACATGCTGAGCGGACAGCGCCCGGACCCGCAGCGGGCGTGGGCGCTGGAGCGCTACCTGGTCTCCACGATCGACCACGGGTTCAACGCCTCCACGTTCACCGCCCGGGTGATCGCGTCCACCGGCGCCGACATCGGCTCGGCGGCGACCGGCGCGATCGGCAGCCTGTCCGGGCCGCTGCACGGCGGCGCGCCCAGCCGTGTGCTGGAGATGCTCGACGACATCGGCAGCCCCGACCGCGCCGAGGCTTGGGTACGCGCCGCGGTCGGGCGTGGCGACCGGATCATGGGCTTCGGCCACCGGGTCTACAAGGGCAAGGATCCACGCTCCGCGCTGATGCGTGAGGTCGCGAGCACCTTGGGCGGCTCGACCGCTGAGTTCGCGATGGCCGTTGAGGACACGATCGTCCGGGTGCTCGCCGAAGAGAAGCCTGGCCGGGCCCTGAACGCGAATGTCGAGTTCTACGCCGGCGTCGTGATGGACGCGTGCGGGATCCCCCGGGAGCTGTTCACGCCGACCTTCGCGTCAAGCCGGGTCATCGGGTGGTGCGCGCACGTGCTGGAGCAGGTATCCGGCAACCGGCTGATCCGCCCGTCGGCCCGGTATGACGGCCAGGCGCCGCCGCAGCCGGTCCCGGCCACAGACTAGCCGGAGCCCGGATTTATGGGGAAATGCGTTAGTTTGGGGAATCGCGCCAGCGCCTTATACAGCTGGCGCGTTCCCCCATAAGGGCGCGATATGCGTTGGCGGGTGGCCTTACCGGCCGAGCTGGCCCCGGCTGCGCATTCCGCGAACCCGGCGCCGCTGGGACGGGTCGAGGGTGCGCCAGGCGATCACCGGGATCGCGATGGCGGCCACGATGATCAGCACCGACACCCACACTGGCAGTACCCACAGCAAAATCAGCCCGATGATGACCCCGCCGACGCCGAACATCACGTGACGCGACATGTCTATCTCCTTAGGCGGGATGCAGGGATCCCACTTCCTAGAACGCCAGGCTATCCCCATATAGTTCCTGTGCCGACCGCCTAGCCCGGCGGCAACCCGGCGTTTTCCTGCGAAGATGGCGGTCTGACCTGGAGGGATCGATGACGCTCTCGCTGCCAATCGAGGACGGTGCTAACGAGCTGCTGTCCCGCAGCCCGCTGGCCCTGCTCACGGCGATGCTGCTGGATCAGCAGGTTCCGCTGGAGAAGGCGTTCAGCTCGCCGTACCAGCTGGCGCAGCGGCTCGGCCACGAGCCGACAGCCGAGGAGCTGGCCGGCTTCGACCCGGACGCGCTGGCCGCCGTGTTCAGCGAGCGGCCTGCCTTGCACCGGTTCCCTAAGGCGATGGCCGCGCGGGTCCAGGAACTGGGCAGGCTGATCGTGGAACGCTACGACGGCGACGCGAGCCAGGTCTGGGCGACCGCGGCGACCGGCACCGAGCTGGCCCGGCGGCTGGCCGAGCTGCCGGGGTTCGGAGCGTACAAGGCGCAGATCACCATGGCCCTGCTGGGCAAGCAGCTTGGTGTCCGGCCGGAGGGGTGGCGGGAGGCGGCGGGCCGCTTCGGCGAGGAGGGCTCGCACTACTCGGTGGCCGACATCACCGACGGCGCCTCGCTGGCCGCCGTGCGCGAGCACAAGAAGCAGGCAAAGGCGGCTGCGAAGGCGAAGGTCTAGCCACGCAGCAGTGCTGGTCACCAGGCGGCAGCCTGCTGGCCGCTGATGCCGCTGCTGGACGGGCTGGGGAAGCCAGGCAGCGCAGTGAACCGGTGGCCATCTAGCCGACCGAAGCCAGGGCACGCCACAAGCGCGTTGACTCCGGCTGGCCCAAGGGACAGGACGTTGCAGTTCTGGTCGGCCTGACCGACGCCCTCAGCGCCCGACGCCACGCCGGACTGGGTCACGGTGTGCAGGATCCGCACGAGCTGGCCGGTGTTAGCGGACAGCTCGACGATCTGCGAGATGACGGTGTGCCGCAGCCCGGAAAAGTGCGAGATGTTTTGGACCGTCGAGGTGATGACCAGGTTCCCGTCCGGCGTGACGAGCGCGGCCGGGACGTACTGGCTCGGCTCGGGCTGGGGGGACCCGATCGCGCGGGAAGCCATCAGGTTCCGGCCCGGTCCGGTGAGGCTGAGCAGCCGGTATCCGGTTGGCTCCCCCGCCGGCGGATTGTTGACATTGCTCTGCCATTCGAAGGCCAGGTGCTCGTTGCCGGCCCAAGACACGTTGAACGGGGCCCCGTTCGCTCGCGTGACCCAGGTGCTCGCTGTGCCGGTCGCGATCGTGACCACGCGGATACCGGTGTACGGGCAGGTCGACTTGTTGCAGTGCTGCACGTCCATGGCGAGCCTGGTGCCGTCCGGCGACAGCGCCACGTCCTGCGCCGAGAGGTATCCAGGCACGGTGAGCGGCAGCGCGCTGAGCCCCGCCGACCGGCCGTTGGCGGCCACGCGCAGCAGGCAGAACTTGATCACGTTCGGTTGATCCGGGCTGGTCGTGTCCGCAGACCCGGCCAGTTCCGGCACGTGCTTGCGCGCGACCGCGGCGCGGCGGTGCACCGACCGGCAGCCGTTCAGCACGCTGGACCGCACGTAGGCGAGGCTGCTGGACGGCTGGCGCAGGCCGCGCCAGCCGCGGTGCAGCCGCTCGAAGGCGTCTTGCACCACGTCCTCGGCGGTGGCCTGGTCCCCGACCATCACCAGGGCCAGCCGGACAAGCTCGAGGTGATGGTCGCGGAACAGGTCGGTCACGGCCCGCGCGGCGTCGCCGCGACCGGCCGGGCCGACGCCAGCCGCGCCCTCCTGGCCGCCGACATCGTCGGCCATGAAACCCGCCATCGTCCGGTCCACGCTAAAGAGACGCTGACTCCCCCGCCAGCGCTGCGCCGACGCCGGCGGCTTAGACCGCGTCGCCCTTGAGCGAGAACTCGGACAGCCGCCGGGACGCGTAGACGAGGGTGAGCACGGTCACGATCGCGCCCATGATCACAGCCGTCGTCAGCGTCAGCCCGGCGTGCAGCGCCGAGTCGTGCGCGATCCCGTTGGCGACGCCGAGTGAGTACTGCCCGACCGACAGCAGCCGGGCACCGCTGACGAAGTTGCCCAGCACCGCCTCCCAGATCAGCACGTACAGCAGCCCGACCGCGATCGCGCGGGTGGTGAGCACGGAGAGCATGATGAAGAGCGCGTTGTAGATCACTGATCCGGCGAGCGCGCCGACGAACAGGCCGATCGCGAGCTTGCCGAAGGTCCCGCTGGCGATCAGCCCGGCGATCAGCTCGGGCACGGCCACGAAGGCCATGGTCAGCACCGCGCCGACGGCGAACTTGGTCAGGATCACCGAGGACCGGCGCACCGGGGTGGCGAGCAGGTGCACGATGCTCCCGTCGTCGATCTCCGCCCCGAGCACGCTGGTGCCGATGATCAGCGCGGTGAGCGGGAGAATCACCGTGAACCCGAAATCGCCGAGGATCCGGCCCGGCCACGGCGCGCCCTGCGGGCGGGCCGCCTTCAGCAGCAGCGTGACCAGGATGAGGATCAGCGGCGGGATCGCGAACAGCAGCGCCCGCCGCCGCCCGAAAACCGCGCGCAGCGTGATCGACGCCACGACCTTGTTGAACATCCCGCTCATGGCGGCCATCTCCCTCGGCTTCTCAGGACTCGACCAGGTAGGCGAAGACGCTTTCCAGCGACTCGTCCTCGGGCAGCACCTCGCGCAGCCGGATGCCGTGGTCCCGGGCGAGCACGGCGAGCTCCCGGCTGAACGTTCCGTAGTCGGAGGCCCGGACCTGCAGGCCGCCGTTGGTGACCTCGACGCCGGCAACCGCTGGCCGGCCGATCAGCGCAGACCCGAGCAGCCGGTCGTCGGAGGTGCGGACGAGGAACACATGCGGCCTGCTGGTCATCAGCCGCCGGATCGCCCGGAAGTCGCCGGACGCGGCGAGCCGGCCGGACACGATCACCTGGATGGTGTCGGCCAGCCGCTCGACCTCCTCCAGGATGTGTGAGCTGAGCAAGATCGTGCGGCCCTCGGCGCCGAGCTTGGTGAGCAGGTCCATCATGTGCAGCCGCTGCCGCGGGTCCATCCCGTTGAAGGGCTCGTCGAGCAGCAGCACCTGCGGGTCGTGCACGAGCGCGGCCGCGACCTTGATCCGCTGCCGCATGCCCTTCGAGTAGGTCGAGATCTTGCGGTCCTGGGCCTCGGCCATGTCCACGATCGCGATCGCCCGCCGTGCCGCTCCGGCCGGATCGGCCAGCTCGTGCAGCCGGGCCGTGGCGACGACGAACTCCTCCCCGGCGAGGAACGCGTAGACCGAGTCGCGCTCCGGGACCAGCCCGACCGTGCGGTAGAGGCCCGGATTGCGCCAGCTCGCCACGCCGTCCACGGTCAGCTCGCCGCGCGACGGCGCGAGGAACCCGGCGATCAGGTGCAGCACGGTCGACTTGCCCGCGCCGTTCGGCCCGAGCAGGCCGGTGACTCCCGGGCTGATGGTCATCGTGATGTCGTTGACCGCGACCACGTTGCCGTACCAGCGCGACACGTTGCGCAGCTCGATGGTGCTCATAGCGCGCCTGCCTTCCGGTACCGGGCGAACAGGCCGCCGACGCTGGCCGCGAGGAGCACCAGGAACATGGCACCGTACAGCGCGCCGTAGCCGCCCACGCCGGGCAGCGGGCCCTTCGAGGTGCCGCCCAGCCACAGCCGCACGCCGTCCAGCGTGGTGAACGGGCTGACCAGGCCGGACAGATGGGATGCGGTGGTCGGCACCTGGGTCACCATGTGAACCTTGATCGGCCCCGTCGCCGGGATGCCGGGTGGGCGGCTACCGGGGGGCGGGTTGATCGTCGCCGAGCGGACGACGTTCCGCTGGGTGACCGCGATCAGGATCCCGGCCAGGATCCAGGTGAGGAAGAAGTAGATCGCGATGCCGCCGGTCGCGTACGCGCGCCGGCCACTCAGCGAGGCCAGGGCCAGCCCGATCGCGGCCAGCAGCACCGCCCACATCAGGCCGACGAGCAGGCCGGGTACGAACGCCCTGGTCTGGGTCCAGATCGCGTGCGGGCTGTGCGACTGGGCGATCGTGCCCAGGTAGAGCAGCACCAGCGGGATCTCGATGATGGCCAGGCACGCGGTGATGAACGCGGCCAGCTTGGCCAGCGGGTAGTCGATGCGGCGCAGCGGCCGGCAGAAGTACAGCGGCAGCACGTGGCTGCGCAGGTCGCGGGAGACGAGCTCGGGAGCCTGGGCCGCGACAAAGATGATCATGAGCACGACGCGCAGCTGGAACACGTAGGTGTCGTAGGGCACCAGGCGCGGGTTGCCGTTGGCCACCGTGACCGCGCTGGCGATCGCGGGCAGGCACATGATCACAAAGACGATCACCGGCACGATCTTGGCCTTGGCGCCGCGGCCCAGGCCGAAGGCCGAACGCAGGCTGTGCCAGTACAGGGCGCGGACGATCTGGGCCCGGCCCAGCCGCCGCCCGGTGTACCGGCGGTAGCCGATGTCGTGGATGACTCCGGTCTCAGCGGACATGGGGTGCCTCCGGTGTGCCGCTCGGACCGCCGCCGCTGGTGCCGCCGCCGCTGCCGCTGGTGCCGCCGCTGCTGCTGCCTGCCCCCGCCGTGGCCAGCGCGTCCGCGTCGTCGTCGTCGTCCTGGAAGAGTTCCTCGACCCGGCGGCGGCGCTGCTCGAGCCGGTTCAGCGGGAGGGCCAGGTCCGCGATCGCGTCGCGGACGATGTCGTACGTTGCGTCGCTCTCGAGCCCGACCAGCAGCGACCGCTCGTGCCGCCGGGGCTCGAGGCCGCGCCGGCCGAGTTCGGCCAGCAGCTCGTCGGAGCCCTCGTCGACGTCGACGAGCAGGACCTGGCTCACCTGGGTCATGCTGGTGATCGTGTCGGCCCGCAGCAGCCGGCCGCCCTCGATCGCCACCAGGTGATCGCAGATCCGCTCGATCTCGCCGAGCAGAT
Organism: uncultured Actinomycetota bacterium; assembly: GCA_963778075.1. Lineage (GTDB taxonomy): Bacteria > Actinomycetota > Actinomycetes > Streptosporangiales > Streptosporangiaceae > JASHPR01. The sequence continues at coordinate 323,125 of CAVZTJ010000009.1, forward strand.
GCGAGGCGACCACGATGGAGATGCCGAACTCGGCGCCGATCCGGGCGATCAGCTCCAGCATCGAGTTGCGGCCGGCCGGGTCGAGCCCGACGGTCGGCTCGTCAAGCAGCAGCAGCCGGGGGTCGCCGACCAGCGCCTGGGCCAGTTTCACCCGCTGCTTCATGCCGGTCGAGTAGGTGCCGATCTGCCGGTAGCGCTCCTCGTACAGGCCCACGTGCCGCAGCGACTCTGCGGCCCGTTCCTTGGCCGCGGTCGGCGGCAGCCCGGACATCCGGCCCAGATGGGTGACGAACTCGGTGGCGGTGACGTCCGGCGGCAGGCAGTCGTGCTCGGGCATGTAGCCGGTCAGCCCCCGGATCTGCTCGCCGTCGCGCTGGCAGTCGCGGCCGAAGACCCGTGCCTCGCCTCCGGTCGGCTCGAGCAGGCCGAGCAAGATCTTGATCAGGGTCGACTTGCCCGCGCCGTTCGCACCGACGAGCCCGGTGATGCCCGGCGCCACGGTCACGGTCAGCGCGTCCAGCGCGGTGACCGGACCCGGGTAGCGCTTGGACAGCGCGCTGGTCTGGATGACCGGCGCACCGGAGTCCGGTTCGGCGGCAGGGGCTCCGGCCGGTGCCGTTAATGGAGCGCTCACGTGCCTGGCCTCGCATTCATTGTGATCCCCGGTTGCAGTGCGGTCCTGGCCCGGGCCAGCCTGCCGCGTGGTCGCGGCCGGTCGCACCCCCCGGGCACCCGGCCGCGCGTTGTGCCCACTAGCGTGCCGCCTCGCGGTCCTGCCGTCGTCACTCCGGAGGCTGATTTCTGCTACCTCCATAGGGCTAGACCGGATGGTACCAACGGCACCGGGCCAACGTCGGCGGCTAATGGGTAGTGTTTTGCGGCAGATGCCGGGTCACCGTGCCTGGCACGATTCCGGAGGACTGGACGGCATGGCGCAGCGCCCGGGGGACGGCGGACGGCGAGCCGACGTCCCGGGATGGGCCCGCCCGGCGCTGGCCGCCTGCCTGCTGGCCGTCGTCGCGGCCGGGCTCCGGGTCACCGTGCCCGCGCCCGCGCTGAACGGCCCGTTCCGTCATGACGGCCTCGCCGTCGGCGCGGTGCTGGAGGCGGTGCTGGCCTGCCTGCTCATTGCGCTCATCGTCCGGGGCGCGCGGGCGCCGCGTGACGCGCTGCTCGCGGCCCAGCTGCGCAAGATTCTGCTCTATGTCGTCGTCGCCGGGCTGGTGGCGATCCCGCTGCTGTACGTGCTGAGCCGGCACGTGCCGACGTTGCCGCCGCGGCAAAGGCAAGTGAAGACCACGCCACCGAAGACGGGTCACCTGCACCCGCGGACGGCAGGCCCCAACGTCGTCCCGCTCACCGTGGCGATCATCCTGGGCTTGCTGGCCCTGGCCGTCCTCGTCTACTTCGCGGTGCTGCTGGTGCGCCGCCGGTTCTGGCTCGGCTTCCGCAGCAGGGAGGCCGGCTTCGGCATCGAGCCCGCGGAGGCTGACGACGAATCCGACCTGCGCGAGGCGGTCGAGTCTGGCCGGAGCGCGCTGCGCCGGTTCGACGACGCCAAGGCCGCCATCATCGCGTGTTACGTGGCCATGGAGGAGAGTCTTGAACGGGCCGGCACCGCCAGGGCTGCCGCCGACACGCCCGACGAGCTGCTCGCCAGGGCGGCCGGCAGCGGCCTGGTCCGGACCGGCGCGGCGGCACGGCTGACGGCGCTTTTCTACGAGGCGCGCTTCTCCAGCCACCCGATGCCGCTCGAGCAGCGGGACGAGGCGCAGCGGGCCCTGGCCGAGCTGGCCGACAGCCTCCGCGATCTCGAGCCCGCGGAGGCAGGCACGGCGGCCGGTGCGGGAACGGCAGCCGGGGCGGGCCCGGCGCCCGATGCGGGCGGGACGAAGGGCGGTGGCGGCGGGTGAGCGGCAGCGCGGCAGGCCCGCCGGGACCGGTCAGTGGCTGGCGGTCCGCAGTCCCCGAGATCTGCATCGCGGCCGTCACGATCGCGGTCGCCGCCGTCGCCGGGTACGCGGCGGCGGGCCTGCCCGGCAGTGTTCTGGCGGTGACGATCGGGGTCGTGGTCGCGCTCGTCGTGCTGCGCGTCCTGGCGCCCCCGCCGACCCCCGCCCGCGACGTCGTCCAGCGCCCGGACACCGAGGCGATCCCGGCCTCGTTCGCCGGTTACTGGCGCAAGCGCGCCGGGCTGGTCGACGGGACCAAGTCCATGACGGTGTACGACGCGGAACTGCGCGGGACCCTGCAGCACCTGCTGGCCGTACGGCTGGCCGAGCGCCACGGCGTCAGCCTGCACGACGATCCCGCCGCCGCGCGGCGGCTGCTGTGCCCCGGCCACCGCGACGACCGCCTCTGGTACTGGGTTGACCCAGCGCGCCCGCCGGCCACGACCGGGACGCAGTCCGGCATCCCGCCACGAACGCTGGCCCGGCTCATCGACCGACTGGAGAAACTTTGACCGAGCTCACCCGCACCCCTGGCCAGACCGCCGAGCGGTGTACCGCCGTCCTTGACGAGATCGAGCGGGCGGTGGTGGGTAACCGCCGGGCACTCGAACTGGTGATGATCGGCATCCTCGCCGGCGGCCACATTCTGCTGGAGGACCTGCCCGGCCTCGGCAAGACCCTGATCGCCCGGTCGTTCGCGCGCACGCTCGGCCTGGACTTCTCGCGAATCCAGTTCACCCCGGACCTGCTCCCCTCGGACGTGATCGGCGCGCCCCTGTACGACCAGCGGACCGGCGAGATGGTGTTCCGCCCCGGGCCGGTCTTCACCCAGCTGCTGCTCGCGGACGAGATCAACCGCACGCCGCCCAAGACCCAGGCGGCGCTGCTCGAGGCCATGGGCGAGGGGCAGGTGAGCATGGACGGCGAGACCCGGCCGCTGCCGCAGCCTTTCGTGGTGCTCGCCACCGACAACCCGATCGAGTACGAGGGAACCTATGAGCTGCCCGAGGCCCAGCTGGACCGGTTCCTGATGCGGCTGCGGCTCGGTTACCTGCAGCCCGACGACGAGGTGCTGATGCTGCAGCGGCGGCTGGACCGGGCCACGGAGCGGGCCGAGCTCGGCCAGGTCACCGACTCCGGCGAGCTGACCGCCATGTGCCGGTCGCTCGAGCAGGTGGAGGTGTCGCCGGATCTGCTCGAGTACGTGGTCGCGATCATCCGGACGACCAGGGAGCACTCACAGATTCAGGTGGGCGCGAGCCCGCGCGGCGGCTTGGCGCTGGTGCAGCTGGCGCGGGGCGAGGCCCTGCTGCGCAAGCGCGACTACGTGATCCCCGACGACATCAAGAACATCGCGGTCCCGGCGCTCGCTCACCGTGTCACCTTGCGGCCGGAACTATGGGTGCGCCAGGTCAGCTCCGATGACGTGGTGGGCCGGCTGCTGGCCACCGTTCCCACCCCGAAAACCGACCCTGCCGCCCCCGCCGCCCGGGCCGGAGCCTGATGCCGGTGGACACGGCGCGGGATCCGGCGGCGGTACCCGGGGTGCCCGGCACCGCTCAGGCACGGCAGGCTCGGCTGGCCTGGTCGCTGTCGGCCCACGCACAGCGGCTGATCACGCTCGCGCTGGCCGGGCTGGTCATCGCGGTCATCACCCGGCGGCCCGAGTTCGCCGGGGTCGCCGCGCCCGCGGTTCTGCTGCTCGCGGTCCGGCGGCCGGCCCGGCCAGGCCGGATCGCCGTCACCGCAAGCCCGAGCGCGGTGAAGCTGACCGAAAGCGAGCAGGCCGAGCTCACGGTCACCGTGACCGGGCAAGGCGACCACTCCGTGGACCTGCTGCTGCATCCGCGCTACGCGGTCGTGCCGGGAACGGCGGGCAGCCAGCGCGACGGCGAGCCCGGCCTGAGCGCCGGAACGTCCGGCCTGCCGTTCCAGGTCACGCGCACCGGGCGCCGGAGCCTCGGCGTGCTGGAGGTCACGCTCTGGGACCGGTGGCGGCTGACCGAAGGCCACGCCACGGTCGAGCTGCCGATCGTCGACTGCTACCCGATGCCCGCGGCGCAGCAGCAGCGAGTGGTGCTGAGCCGGCTGCCCAGCCGCCTCGGTGAGCACCCGTCGCGGTCGTCCGGCGAGGGGCTCGAGTTCACCGGCGTGCGCGAGTTCGTGCCCGGCGACCGCCAGCGCAGGATCAACTGGCCCGCCACCACCCGGCGGGGACGGCTGCAGCTGAACACGTTCGCGGCCGAGCGCACCCAGAACGTGGTGATCATCGCCGATGCCAGCTCTGACGTGGGCGAGCCGGGGTCCACGCCGGTAGATCTCGGCTTCCGCGGCGCGGCCGGGGCTGCCCGCGCCTACCTGGCCGTCCGGGACCGGGTTGGTCTCATCGTCTACCAGCGCAGCGTGCGGTGGGTCACGCCCGGCCTGGGCGCGCGCCAGTACTACCGGATCATGGACCTGATGCTGCTGGAGCACGCTCGGGTCACCGACCCCAGGCGGGACACGGCGCTCACCCGGCTGCCCAGGGCGGCGCTGCCGCCCGGCTCGCTGATCCTGGTGTTCAGCCCGCTGCTCGACCGGCGGCTGGTCGAGACCGTGCGGGATCTGCGCGAGCGCGGCTTCTCGGTGCTGATCATCGACGTGCTCAACGCCGAGCCGGCCGGGAGCAACGACAGCGTCAGCGGGCTCGCCCGGCGGGTGTGGCGGATGGAGCAGGACGCCATCCGGTTCTCGCTCCGGGAGCTCGGCATCCCCCTGGTCCGGTGGGATGGCCGGCAGAGCCTGGACGAGCCGCTCGCCCCGTACACCAGGAGGGTCATGGTGATGCGCCGATGACCGCGCGCATAATCGGCGCTGCGGGCCTGCTGGCCGCTGCCTGCGTGGTCTGGTCGGCCCTGCCGCTCCGGCACGGGGCCCTCGCGGCCGTGCTGCTGGCCGTGGCGATCGCCTGCGCGCTGCTGAGCCTGGCGCGGCTCGCGCTCGGCCCCACATCCGGCGAGGCGGCCGCCTACCTGAACGTGGCCCAGCGCTCGGCGCTGAATCTCGCCGACCTGGGCCGGCAGTGGCCGTGGGCCGAGGGCATGGTCGTCGCCGTGCTGGTTCTCGAGGCCCTGCATCGTTCCCCGGCCTGGCACACCGGGCTGCTCGGAGCGGCCCTGCTCGCCTACCTGTTCGCCAGCCACCTCGCCGAGTCGCGGGCCCGGCCTGCCGTGCTCTGGCCGCAGGCGCCGCTGATCGCTGCCGGGCTCGGGCTGCTCGCGCTCGCGGCGGGCGCTGCGGCGCTGCCGTCCGGCACCGGGTCGGCCGCCGAGGTGCTGGCGCTGGTCGCCGCGGTGGCCGCGATCGCCGTCGCGGGCCTGGCCATCCGGGTGTGACCCGCAACCCCGCCCGGCCGCGACCCGCGCCTGCCTGCCTCAGCGGCCCACGGCATAGCCCTGCATGCCGCGCGGGTTCGCCGCCGCGTACAGGAACCCCCGGTCCCGCGCGACCGCGCTGATCCGGCCGAGCGACCAGGGCGGCATGACCTGCACCTCGTGCCCGCGACGGCGCAGCTCACCGAGCACCGCCTCGGGAAATCTGGACTCCGCGGCCAGCGAGCGCGGCATCGACGCGCGCGGATAGAACGACGAGGGAAAGTGGTCGGTGTGGAAGGCCGGGGCGTCGATCGCCTCCTGCAGATTCATGCCGAACAGCACGTGGTTGAGGAGGAACGCGAGCGGCCACTGGTCCTGCTGGTCACCACCGGGGGTGCCGAACGCGAGGTACGGCTCACCGTCGCGCAGCGCCAGCGACGGCGACAGCGTCGTCCGCGGCCGGGTGCCCGGCCGGAGCGTGCTGGCCAGGCCCGGGGTGAGCGTGAACATCTGTGCCCGCGTGCCCAGGCAGAACCCGAGCCCGGGAATGACCGGCGAGCTCTGCAGCCAGCCGCCGCTCGGAGTGGCGGACACCAGGTTGCCGAACGAATCGGCCACGTCCAGATGGCAGGTGTCCCCCGGCCCCAGCTCGGGCGCCATCGGATTGGCCGCCTGAGCCAGCCGTTCCCCGGCGCCGTGGCCGCGATGCCCGCCGTCCGACAGGCCGGCACCTGCGCCCCGCGCCCCGCCGACCCCCGCGCCGCCGACCTCCGCGCCGCCGCCGAACCATGGGGCCGCGAACCCCGGCAGCCGGGGCTCGGCTCCCCCGGGCGAGCCGGGCACCAGCGCCCCGGACGCCTCCGGCCCCACCAGGCGCCGCCGTTGCGCCGCGTACGGCGATGACAGCAGCCCGGCGAGCGGCACGTCGCTCGCGCGCGGGTCGCCGTACCATGCCTCGCGGTCGGCGAACGCGAGCTTGGCGCACTCGATGACCGTGTGGATGAAATCGGCGGAGCCGGCCCCCATCGCCGCCAGGTCGAAGCCGTCGAGCAGCGCGAGCTGCTGCAGGAGCACCGGGCCCTGTCCCCACGGCCCGGTCTTGCACACGGTCAGGCCGTGGTACTCGAGCGTGACCGGTGCCTCGGCCGACGCGCGCCACGCCGCCAGGTCGTCACCGGTCAGCAGGCCGCGCTGCGGCCGCCCGGTGACATCCATGACCTCGGCGCGGGCCAGGAACTCCGCGATCGCCGCGGCCACGAATCCCTCGTAGAACACCCTCCGCGCGGCCTCGATCTGCGCCGATCGATCCGCCGACGCCGCCTCGGCCTCGGCCAGGAGCCGGCCGTACGCGGCGGCCAGGTCGGGGTTCGCGAACCGGGCGCCGGGCGCCGCCGCCGAGCCGCCGGGGAGGTAGACCGCGGCGGAGCTCGGCCAGTGCTCACGGAACATGTCGGCGACCGCGGTCACCGCGGCGCTCGCGGTGCCCAGCATGGGGTACCCGTTCCCGGCGTAGCCGATCGCGTACTCCATCACGTCGCGCAGCCGGAGCGTGCCGTACCGCTCGAGCAGCAGCATCCACGTCCCGAACGCCGCGGGCACGCACGCCGCAAGCAGCCCGGTGCCGGGCACCAGGTCAAGCCCGAGCGCGCCGAACGCGTCCAGCGTGGCCGCCGCGGGTGCAGGGCCCTGCCCGTCGAGCACGAAGACGTCACCGGCCGCGGCCGAGAACCCGATGACCGGGACCTCGCCGCCTGGCCCGTTCAGGTGCGGCTCCACCACCTGCAGCACGAGGCCGGTCGCAACCGCGGCATCGAACGCGTTGCCGCCCTTCTCCAGCACCGCCAGGCCGGCCGCCGACGCGAGCCAGTGTGTCGATGCGACCATCCCGAACGTGCCAGCCAGCTGTGGCCTGGTCGTGAACGTCTCGGGCACATGAGCCTCCGCCGGGTTGTTGGGCATCGTGTCAATACCGTGATATGCGGCGCGCCGGGCAGGCCGCAACCAGCGCGCCCCGAATAGCGTCATACCAAGCGTGACCACTCTGGCCACGACGGGAGGGGGCAACGAGATGACATCGGCGCGGATCCTGATCGCCATGGCCGCTGTGGCCGGCACGGCGGCCCTGCTCGCGGGCTGCGGCACCGCCACCACCCCGGCGGCCTCCCCTTCGACGTCGGCCCCGGCCACCACGACGCCGGCCACGTCGCCCAGCGCGGCAGCCACGCAGTCATCGAGCCCCGCGCCGACACCGAGCCCGTCCTTGGCCGGCGTGGCCGCGTGCGCGACCTCGGCCCTGCACGTGGCGGTGCCGTCCGGCAGCGGGAACGCGGCCGCGGGCAGCAGCTACTACCCGATCCAGTTCAGCAACACGTCAAGTTCCCCGTGCACGCTCTACGGCTACCCGGGCGTGTCCTTCGTCGGGGCGGTCGGCGGCAGCCAGATCGGCGCCGCCGCGACCAGGAACTCCGCGTTCGCGGCGAAGCTGATCAGCCTGTCCCCCGGCCAGACCGTGCACGCCACGCTTCAGGTCGTCGACGCGATGAACTACCCGTCGGGCGGCTGCGGCCTGGTCACCGCGCACTGGCTGAAGATCTACCCGCCCAACCAGACCGCCCCGCTCTACGTCAGTTTCACGGCTCAGACCTGCTCGAAGCCTAAGACGGTGTTGTCGGTGCAGACCGTCCAGACCGGTTCGAGCGGAACCTAGCGGCCGGCCCAACTCACCGATAACCGCCCGTTACGCAACGCCACTCCCCGCTCTCGCGCCTACAAACCGTCATTGGATGGTGACGTTTATGGCACGGAGCAAGCATGTCATCGCAACGCTGGCCGCGTGTGCGCCGCCGCGGCGCTGCTCGCCTGCGGCCCGGCACGCTGGCCGGCCAGGGCCGCCTGCCGGTCGTCCAGTCTGCTGGTGACCCTCGATACCCGCGCCGCCGGCGCGGCGGGCGGCAGCGAGTAACTGCCAGTCGAGATAACCAACACCGCCGCGGCAAGCTGCCATCTGCACGGCTACCCGGGGGTGGCGTTGGTCCCCGGGATCGGCGGCAGCCGGATCGGCGGCGCGACCGCGCGGCAGGCCGGTCAGCCAGTGCGCCGGGTGATTCTCGCGCCTGGCGGAACCGCGCATGCCTGGCTGATCGTCGCCGCCGCCTCGAACTACTCCCCGTCCCGGTGCCGTCCGGTCGCCATTGACTGGCTCCGGGTCCGCGCACCCGGCCAGCGCGGCTACAACTACGTACAGCACCGGTTCACCGCATGCGCGGATGCGTCGATCCTCACGTCCAGCCGGTGCGGCCGGGACCCGGCCTGCGCGGAACCGGCTGGGCAGGCCGGGCAGGCAGGCCCCGCCGGCGCTGCGTGCGGGCCAGCGGTAGCGTTGCAGGCCATGGACGACCTAACCCCCCGGCTGCGCGCGGTCTGCGATCTCGACATCGCCGATGTGCGGGAGTTCAGCGGACGGCATGAGTACGACGGCAAGATCCAGGACCTGTCCCGCGACGGGGTGCGGGCGGGGCTCGCCAGGCTGGCGGACGCCGAGGCCGCCGGCCCGGTCCTCGACGACCCACACGACGAGGCGCAGCTGGCCGTGTTCGAGCGCGCCGCCCGTACCTGGCTGGGTGAGCAGGAGATGCACCGCCGCAACCCCCTCGTGCACCTGGCCGGACTCGACCTCGCCTGTTACGACCGGGAGTACGCGCCGCAACGGCAGCGTGACGAGGCGCGCGCGGCGCACCTGGCCGGGTGGCCCGCGGCCATCGAAACCGCGATCGAGACCCTCGACTCAGTGAGCGCGCCGGTCGCTGCGGCGCTCGTCGACGGCATCCGCGGCCTGGCCGCCGGCATCCCGGCGAACGCCGACGCCGAGGTCAGGCGGACCGCGCTCGCGGCGCATGCGCGCCTGGTGGCGCATATCGAGCGGGCTGCAACCCACGGCGACCCCGATGCTGCCCTTGGCTCGGCCGCGCTCACCTCGATCATGAGCAGCACCGACGCCATGCCGGTCGATCTGGGCAAGCTGAGCGAACGGGCCGACGCGGAGCGGGACCGGCTGACCGCGCTGCTCAACGAGAGCTGCGCGCAGGTGGATCCGGGCAGCCCGCCGCTCGATGTGGCGCGGGCGCTTGTCCGCGATCATCCGGACGCCGACGGCGTCATCGAGGCGGCCCGGCACTGGACCGAGCTCGCGATCGCGTTCACAACAGAGCGCCAGCTGGTGCCCTACGACGACGGCGAGTGCCGGGTCGGGCCCGCCCCCGAGTCGCGGCGCTGGGCGATGGCGATGATGTCCCCGGCGGCACCCGGCGAGCCCGACGGCCCGTCCTGGTACCACATCACCCCGCCCGAGGAGTCTTGGCCGGAGCAGGACATCGAGGAGTGGCTCGAGGTGTTCAGCGCGACCACCCTCCCCGGCATCACCGTGCACGAGGTCGCACCCGGGCACTTCTCGCACGGCCGGGCGATCCGCCGGGCGGCGACTCAGGTCCGCCGCACCCTGCACTCCACGGCGTTCGTCGAAGGCTGGGCGCACTACGCCGAGGAACTCTGCGTGGAAGAGGGTTTCTGCGGCGACGATCCGCGCTTCGCTATCGGCGTGTGGCTCGAGGCGCTGGTCCGGGTCACCCGGCTGGCCTGCGCGATCGGCGTGCACACCGAGGGCATGACCGTGGCCGACGGCGCCCGCAGGTTCGAGGCGGACACCCACCTGGCCGGGGCCGCCGCGCTCTCCGAGGCGCGCCGGGCGACCTTTGATCCCACCTACGGCCGCTACACCTGGGGCAAACTGGAGATCATGAGCCTGCGTGAGCGGGCCAGGAAGGAATGGGGCACGGGCTTCTCGCTTCGCAGGTTCCACTCGGCCATGCTCAACCTCGGCTCACCGCCACTGGGGCTGCTCGGCACGGCCGTCGAGCGCGGCTGAGCCTGCCGGCGCCGGCCGGCGCGCGCGTGAGACCATAACATTGGAACAGATGTAGGGGCACGATCATGCAGCAAGGACAGGGCCTGCGCCGGATCCTCGGCGGGCCGACGGGAGCGCCCAGGGCGTGGGCAGCCGCCCGGATGGCCGCGGCCGCATGCGTGCTGCTGCTCGGGGCCTCGGCGCTGGCAGGCTGCGCACAGCAGGCAGTCGCGGCCCAGTCGCTCCAGGTCGGCACGGCCTACGTCGCGGTGCCGAGCACCGGCGACGTCACCTCGGCCTACCTGGTGATCAGGAACAACGGGCCCGCCGACCGCTTGATCTCGGCCCGCACCAGCGACGGCGGCCACGTGACCTTCTGGGAGCCGTCTCGTGCGGGCGACCGCGTGATGAGGTCGGTGCCGGACATCGGAATCCCCGCCGACTCGCTGCTTCGGCTGTCCCCGGACGGCTCGCACCTCATGATCGCCGGCGCCGGACCGATGAAGGGCGGCACCCTGATCACGCTCACGCTGACGTTCGCCAAGAGCGGCACGATGTCGATACAGGCCGACGTCACCAACCCGGAAAGCGGCGGCAGCAGCTACTTCCTGAACTGACCTCGCCCAGCAACCAAGTCGGCGACGAACTCCCGCCCGGCCTCACACAACAGCCCAGATGACCCAGCGCGGTCCGTCGGCCTCTGCGCTTCGGGGGTGCGGGACTGCGCGGGCTTACCTGGCGACAAGACCATCAGCAGCCGGGAGTCACCCGGCACAAAGACGGGAATATTCTCTGGAGACGGTGTGACGACTTGCCGACGGTCTCTTCGAGATATATCGTCTTGCTATTGAGTTCACTGGCCGGCGGACCGCGGAGGACCACATGGCAACGGGACCGGAGCTTCGCATCGGGCACGCCGAGCGCGAAGCGGCGGCAGCCAGCCTGCGTGAGCACTATGCACAGGGCCGGCTGACGCTGGAGGAGTTCAACGAGCGCCTGGACGCCACGTTCAAGGCGGTCACGCAGACCCAGCTGAACCAGATCACAGAGGATCTTCCGCACGCCGTGCCGACCTCGGCGGCGCTGCCGGTCACGACCGTTCCCGGCGGCAGGGACCGGGCCAGGCAGGACTGGTCCCAGGGTCACCGCCACTACTCACGGCTTGGCATCTTCCCCCTGATCATCGCCGCGCTCGGCACCTGGCTGCTTCTGTTCGACTTGCACCTGAGGGCGTTCCCCTGGCCGGGCAGGCTGGCAATCTTCCTCGCGATCTTCGGCGTCATCCGCGGCGTGCTGCGGCGCGTGTTCGGGCGCCGGGGCCGGGTCGGTGGTCGCGGCGGCTGCGGCCGGGGTGGCCGTGGCGGCCCGTGGAGCGGTATCTGATCTTCGGCGCCCCGCGCCGTCCTCCGTCGGCAACATCCGCGTGGCTCTTAGCCGCGTGCCCGTGCTCGGGCAGCTGCTGGCCCGGCGGCGCTAGGCCCCGCGCCCCGCATACCGCCGTTATGCCCGCGCCGGGATCCTCAGCGGAACCACCAGGTAACGGAACGCGGGTGCGTCCTCTCCGGGCGTCAGGCCCTCGTCACCGGCCCAGGTAAGCAACGCGGGTTTGGCCGCGGTACTGAACTCGAGCCGGATCCGCCCGGGCTCGACAGGCGCTGGCTCTTCACCGTCGCGCGGCGCGCCCTGCTGCCGCGCCTGAGCGGCCGAGGCCGAGGCCGCGCCGAGGCCGTCAAGGAGATAGTGCGGGTTGAACGAGATGATCCGTTCCTCACCCTCGAATTCGGCCGACACGGTCTCCACCGCCCTCGCCCGGCCATCGGTCTGCGCCTCGATGACCACGTTCCCCGAGCCGAACGTCAGCCGGACCGGGCTGGCCCGGTCGGCGACCAGCGACACCCTCCGGACCGCCTCGGTGAACGGGCCTGCGGGCAGCGTGGCGCGTGACCCGAACCCGTCGGGGAACCTGGACTGGTACTTGATGAACTCCCCGCCGATCAGCCGGGCGGTCAGCCTCCGGTTCCCGCCCGCAAAGCTGATCACGCCGTCGGCGGGCCTGGGATCGCGCGCCGGACCGTCGGCAGGCGCCGCGTCGTTGCCCGGTTGGCCGGCCTCGAACGCCACGGTCACCGGCACCCCGGCGGCCACGGATCGCGCCACGTCCGCCAGGGTTCTGGCCGGGACCATCGCGGCTGCCCTGAGGCCGCGCGCCGCCGGTTCCCAGTGGACGTCCTTGACGGCCAGCCGGTACCGGTCGGTGGCGGCGAGCGTCAGCGTCTCGTCGTGCACGTCCAGGCAGACCGCGGTGAGCATGGGCAGCGTGTCGTCCCGGCTCGCCGCGGGAACGACCTGAGCCGCTGCGAGCGCCAGCACGCCGCCGTCAATCGTCCCGGCTACCGGTGGCGGATCCGGCAGTACCGGGTATTCCGCCACCGGCAGCGAGACCAGCTCAAACTCGGCGCTGCCGCAGGTGAGGCCGACCATGTCGCCGTCGGTCGCGACCTCAACGTCGAGGGCAGGAAGGCTGCGGGTGATCTCGGCGAGCAGGCGGCCCGGCACCAGCGCGGTCCCGTCCTCCTTGACCTCGGCGTCGATTCGCGCCGTGGCGGAGATCTCGTAGTCGAAGCAGGACAGTGTCAGCCCGTCGCCGTCGGCCTGCAGCAGCAGCCCGGACAGCACCGGCACCACCGGCCGCGACGGCAGCGCGCGCGCAACCCACGCCACTGCTTCCCCGAATACCTCACGCCCGACCCGGAACCTCATAGCCACCGCCTCCGCACGACCCGTTCTTAACCGATCCTGGCATGCGCCACCGACAGTTCAGAACGGTCGCCGGATGCGGGGTGTACGACAGGATTGTTGGAGATGATCTTGCTCCCTTGACTGGCTGAGGGTCTGAGTCGTGGTGTCTGTCAGACGGCTGTGCGAAGCCCGGCTGGCGGGGTGTGTTCCGGAGCGATGAAGTCGTTCCAGCGGCCGCTGGCGTGCTGGGTGCGCAGGGCAAGGATGCTGGCGGCGCCGCTGAGTCCAGCTATCGTCAACGCCGAGATGCGCGGGCCGATTCCGGCGGAACGCTCGGGTGATCGGGAGGCGGCCGGCTTCCTGCGGAGGTCGAGTTCCGGGCAGGTCAGATCACGACGGCGGAGTACCTTCTGGAGCATGAACCCGGACACCGCCGTCGCAGACCCCGATGCCCTGGCCGCGGAGCTCGGCTCGCGCGTCGAGGATGCGACCAAGCGCCTCGAGCAGACCGCAGCCGAGACCACCGACGACCAGGCTCGCGCGCCGTCGCAGTTGCCTGACTGGAGCCGCGGCCACGTGCTGACACACCTCGCGCGCAACGCCGACGGGCTGCGCAACCTGCTGGTGTGGGCGCGCACTGGCGTGGAAACGCCCCAGTATCCCAGCGCCCAGGCCAGGAATGACGGGATCGAGGCCGGTGCCGGCCGCAGGGCCGCAGAACTGGCCGCGGACATCGCCGAGTCCGCTGCGCAGTTCGCCGCCGTGGCCGCGCGGTTGTCGGGCACGGACTGGACAGTGCAGGTGGCCGGCGTGCGCGGCAGCGGACACCCGGCCTGGTTCACCCTCTGGCGCCGGCTGTCCGAAGTGGAGATCCACCACGTCGACCTGGGCCTCGGCTACCGGCCGGCGGACTGGCCAGAGCAGTTCTCCAGCCAGTGCCTGGACTTGGTGGCTGACCGCTTCTCCGGACCGGACTGCGTTGCAGCTCTGCTGGTGTCGACAGACGACGGCGCCGAGTACCGGGTCGGACCGCCAGGGCAGCCGGCCACGGTCACCGTGACCGGCCAGACGCGCGAGTTGCTGGCCTGGCTGATCGGCCGCGCCGCAGGCAACCGCCTGATTACGGAGCCAGCCGGCCCGCTCCCACCCGTTCCCCCATGGTAGGTATCAGGGAATTAGCTACTCACGAAACGTGACCGTCGGCGGGCCAGCGGACACCCCGGCGACTGCCCGCATACACAGGCCTGCCCGCGGTGGCCAGCGCCGCGCGCATAGCCTGCTCCAGCACGCCCAGCCCCAGGCTGCCGCCGAGCATGCCCGCGGCCAGGCTGGCGGGCCTGCCTACCTCGGCGGCGGCGATCTCCTCGATCCGCGCCGCGAGCCCCTTTTTCCCCTCCCGGCGGGAGCGGCGCCGGCCCGGCCCTGACCGGCCGGGCCGCGCAGATCGCCTCACTGACCTGGCTCACCTCCTCCACCAGGTCAGCGAACCGCTGATGCTCAGCGACCTCCCGCCGGACCTTGTCCAGCTCGGGCCCCGGTTTCAGGTGGACGTTGACGGTCTTGCCGCCGATGCGCCGCGTCAGATTCCACTGCGGCCCATGGCCCCGGTGACCGGGCTGCGCGCAGGCGGGATGTGCGAGAAATCAGACGAGCCCTGGCGGCGCCGATTCGAGGGTCGCCTCGATCGCCCGCGCCAGCGCCCTGGCCGACTCCGCGGTCAGCTCGACCGCCACCCGGGCGGACGGGCCGCTCGCCGGGTTGAGGAAGTCGATGTTGAGCGTGTGCTCGGCCGGGGCGTGCTGCGGATGGTCCAGGTAGACGGTCGCGTCAGTGAGCGTGAACCAGCCCTGCGCGCCCTTGCCGCTGCCGGCTACCTCGATCTTCTCGGTCAGGTACGTGCACATCTCGGCGCCCTCCTCATCCGGCCAGGTAGCGGCCGAAGAAATCCCAGATCTTCTGCCAGCCGTCGTTGGCCGCCTCCACCCGGTAGGCCGGGCGGTCCACCGAGAAGAACGCGTGCCCGGCGCCCTCGTAGCTGTGGAACTCATGTTCCTTGCCTGCCTCGGTGAGGATCTTGTCCAGTTCGTCGACCTGCTCCGGCGACGGGTACTGGTCGTCAGCGCCGAACAGCCCGAGCAGCGGGCAGGACAGGCTGGGGGCGAGGTGCGCGATCGGCCCGACCTTCAGCGGCATTCCCTCGGGCGGCGTCCCGACCACGAAGGCGCCGTAGCAGTCGACAGCCGCCTCGAGCGGCAGGCTGCAGGCGGCAAGGAACGACTGGCGCCCGCCCGAGCAGTACCCGATGACCCCGACCTTGCCGTTGCTGCCGTCCAGGGCCCGCAGGTGGGCGGCTGCCCCGGCGACGTCGCCGACGAGGCGCTCGTCCGGCACCCCGCCCTTGGCCCGCGCGGCCGCGGCCGCGTCGTCCGGGCTGGCCCCCGGTGCGTCCCTGTGGTAGAGATTCGGCATCAGCGCGGCGTAGCCGTGGGCCGCGAACCTCCTGGTTATCTCCTTGGTCCCGCCGTCGTATCCGGGCATGTGGTGGATCACGACGACGTTGCCGAACGACTCCTGCCCGAGCGGCCTGGCGATGTAAGCCTCGATCTCGTCCCCGTCGTGGCCGGTGATGCTGATGGTCTCTGCGATCAGCGCCCCATCCAATGCGCTCTCCCTACCAGTAGCCTGTCCGATTAAACGATCGGCTCCATCCTGCCAGCCGACCGCTCGCCTGCCCGCAGCCCCCCAAGATCAACCAGGGGACCGGCGTTTCTGCTGGTACACGGACACGCAGTGCGGCATGATCGGGGAGGCGGGGAGGCCGGGGAGGGGCACGGTCAAATCAAATGAGCGCGGCAGCGATCGTTATCGCGTTAATTGTTCTTGTTGTGGGCTGCATCATGGGCTGGCACGCCAATCGTGCCCATGCCGCGCACGGTGACATCAAGACCACGCACAACAGGATCGCGGGCTACCGGAAGACCCGCCTGCGCAGCGGGCTCTGGGCTATCGGGCTCATCGTCGTTGCCGTGTTCCTGCTGGTCGCCGCCGTTCACTAATTCCCTGGCCGTCGGCTCACGGGAATTCCCTGGCCGTCGGCTCACGGCCGCCCACTCGCGGCCGCGGCGACGTCGCTGTTCGCGTCGAGGTAGGCGAGCAGGGCGCGCAGGCTCGGCCCAGCCCGGGCGCCGATCGACTTCAAGGCCGGGGCGTTCTCGCTGCCGTGGATCATCGGCCTGAAGATATTCTCGATCTTCGGCGGCAGCTACCCCAGCGTCTTCGGCATCGCGATCCATCACCACCTACCCTGCTGGTGGGACATCGGCGCGGTCGCGGTGTTCAGCCTGGCCGTCTACTACTACCCGATCCACAGCCGCCTCGGCCCGGAGCGGGTGGCGCCACAGGTGCAGGAGGCAATCGCTGACGCCCACCAGGAAGAGCTCGACCTGGGCGTCCCCGAGCCGGCCTGAGCAGCATCGAGGGCAGGAGGAGGCAAGCCCGCCATGACCGTTGAGACCGCAGCCGCCGAGCTGCTCGGCCTGTTCCCGCCAGGCTCGCGCGTGGACGCCGACGGCGAGCTCGTAGTGGCCGGATGCCGGCTCGCCGACCTGGCGGACACCTGGGACACACCGCTGTACGTCGTCGACGAGACGGCGGTTCGGGCCCAGGTCTGCCGCGTCCGGCGGGCCCTCGGGGACCGGTGGCAGAACTCGCGGATGGTCTTCGCGTCCAAGGCCTTCCCGTGCACGGCGATGTACCGGCTGATGGCCGACGAGGGCATCGGCGTGGACGTGGCCGGGGCGGGTGAGCTGGTCATGGCGCTCGCCGGGGGAATCGACCCGGCCCGGATCGTGGTGCACGGCAATGCCAAGACCACGGCCGAGCTCCGGCTCGCGGTGGAGGCCGGGGTCGGCCTGATCGTCATCGACAACACCGACGACATCGACGGCCTGGAGAAGCTGGTCTCTTCGGAGCAGTCCGTGCTCGTCCGGGTGATCCCCGGGGTTCGGCCCGACACCTACGAGGCGGTCGCCACCGGCCAGGCCGGTTCCAAATTCGGCCTGCCGGTGCCCGCCGCGAGGGCCGCCATCGCGCGGCTACGGCACAGCGACAAGCTGCGCGTCGAGGGCGTGCACGCGCACATCGGCTCGCAGATCCTGGCGACGGAGCCCTACGCCCGGGAGGTGGAGGCGATCGCCGGCCTGGGCGACTTCGCGACCTACAACCTGGGCGGCGGCCTCGGCGTGCGGTACACCTACACCGACCAGCCGCCGAGGCCCGAAGACTGGATCGAGGTGCTGACCGGGGCGGCACGCCGCCACCTGCCGCGCGACGCGCAGCTCATCATCGAGCCAGGCCGGATGCTGGTCGCCCCGTTCGGGGTGACCGTGTACCGGGTCGTCTCGGTGAAGGGTGACGATCCGCGGTTCGTGGCCGTGGACGGCGGCATGGCCGACAACATGGAAGTGTCGCTCTACGGCCAGCGGTTCGAGGCCACGGTGACCAGCCGGGTGGGCGGCGGCAACAGCGTCGAGCTGGTCGGGCGGCACTGCGAATCCGGCGACCGGCTGATCAGCGGCGTCCCGCTGCACGACCCCCGGCCCGGTGATCTCGTGGCCGTGGCCGCGACCGGAGCCTACTGCTACACCATGGCCAACAACTACAACGGCGCGATGCGGCCGCCGGTGGTGTTCTGCGCCGACGGCGTGCCGCGCCTGGTGGTCCGCAGAGAAACCCACGCCGACTTCCTATCCCGCGACGTCGCTTTGTCGTGACGGAAACCGCCCAGCTCGCCAGCAGTCCGCCGTGCTCGGCGCGGAGCTCGCCGCGCAATGGAGGCAGTCCGCCGTCTCCTGCCCGAAGCTCCCCCCGCAGGGGAGGCATCGAGATGGACTGCTCACCCGCTGGAGGGCCCACGGAAGATTCTGGCCGACTGGTTTGTTGCCTTTTAGCAGACACGTCATATCGTGTTACTGAGGTGAGATTGGGCCTTGCGGAGCTCGGGGCCTTGAGAGGTGAGCGCGATGACCGCTTGGTACGCAGAGCAGAAGCCTGACTGGTCGGCCAAGGCCGTAATCGCCGCGACGGTGCTCGCGCTGCTGCTGGTGGCGGCCGTGCCCGTGGCGCTGCTGGCCGGAATAGTCATGATGGCGCTGGGACACGTGGTCGGCGGGCTGGCGCTGTTCGGCGGCTCGATCCTCGCCGCCGCCGTAGCCGTCGTGGTAGCAGGCATGAGCGGAATGCGGCACCTGCGCAAGCTGGTCTCCCGAAGCTTCCGTGTCGTGCAGCTGGACGACAGCCAGTTCAGCGGCGTCGCAGAGCCGGAGAACAGTGGCTACGACGACGTCATAGAACTGGACCCCAGCGAGTACACCGAAGTCCGCTGACGAAGGCGACTTGCCGATCACTGTGGCCTTCCGGGTCGGGGGCTTTGTGCTGCCTGCGCTACGTGTTGTTCCTCGCGAACACCTCGCGGTCCCACTGAATCGCGTCTTGCGCGATTAACGGGCGCAACTCGTACCCCGTGTCCCCCGTGATGGGCTTCGCGGCACCCGTGAGGCCTCTGGGCGCTCCAGACACCATCCTCGTTGACATCTACGCGGTAGCGGTCATGCCAGATTCACTGAAGCTCATACAGAAGGCTTGCATCCTCGGTGCTCAGGTCATGGCGTGGTTCCATCGGCTTAGTTCCAGGGTGTGACCCTGCACGACCCCGGCAGAGACGCTTTGCGTAGCCTTGGGGACGCTTGAGGCGTGACGATGCCCGATGACCCCAGGCGTTACATGCAGATTGCCGCGTTCGTGCGTCAGGGCCTCACTGAGGGGCGCTGGACTCCGGGGAAACCGGTCCCGAGCATCATGACTCTGAGCCAGCAGTTCGAAGTCAACAGGCGAACAGCAGGGGACTCAGAAACGATCTAGGAGCCTGCATTTGCGCAGGTGGGAGGCTATCTGCCTCCCCGTTCAGCTCCCGCGCCAAGACTCGAACTTGGAACCTGCCGGTTAACAGCCGGACGCTCTGCCGATTGAGCTACGCGGGACTGCACAACCGCGGATGAGCAATCCGGTCCCCCGGCCGCTCTGTGCCGCGCGCATAAGGGTAGCGCACTCGCGGGATAAACGATCGCACACGCCCGCACGACGAGCAGCGTGGAGCATAACCGCGTTTCGTCTGGGCATGACCCGGGAAGTCAGCCAAGCGCGGTTCAGGCAGCCATCGGGGCGCCGGACACCGCAGCGATGGCGCGGATGACGTGCTCCGGAAGAGGTTCAGATGCGATATCGAATAACGTTCCTCAGCGGCTTCGCCGCCGGCTTCGTGCTCGGCGCGCGGGCAGGCCGCGAGCGCTACGAGCAGATCAAGGCTGTCGGCCGTCGCGTGGCCGACAGCCCGGCGGCACAGCAGGCCGCCGGCGCGGTTCAGGCCCAGGCTGCCGGGCTGGCCAAGACCGCAAAGCAGAAGGTCACCGACGGGATTCAGGACCGGGTGCCGAAGCTGGCGAGCACGGCAAAGGACAAGGTCGGCGACCAGGTGGCCGGCCTGCGCCAGCGCAACGGTCACAAAAGGCAGGACGGCGGCGCGGACGCGTCGGGCAACGGCCATATGGCCGCGGCTGACCGCCGGCACAACTAGCCCAGCTGAGCCCGGCACGGCCCGGGTCCGGCCGACCGCGGCACGGCCAGCTCGGCTGAGCAGGACAGGGCCCGGCCCGTTGGCCGGGCCGACCGCCACCGTGCCCGGCCAGATCAGCCGTGCGCTGCCTCGTCCTCGTCGCCGGGGAAGGCGTCGAGCGCTGCCAGGTCCTCGTCGGTCAGCGTCGTGAACGGGGCGATCCGCTGCGCGTACTCCCTGGCCGTGTCGTCCATCGGGCCGCCGAAGCTCACCGCGTTCCTGGCGATGTGCTCGACCCACTCAGCGACTTCCCTTGGATTGAACCTGACGACGAGTGCGCCCTCCACATCCAGCAAGTGGCGCGGCGGGGTTGCGCCGATGGTGGCGCGGACGGTCAGGTCGGTGAAATCGTCGTCCGCCGCGTTCCCGGTTACCAGCCCGGCATAGTTGCGGTAGGTACCGGCGGGCACGAGGCCGTAATTCCCGCGGCCGGGACCCTTACCCCCGACGATGACCGGATCGCCGGTATTGGTCATCGCGGCCAGCGCCACCAAGTGGAACCAGACCCGCCCCTCGACCCGCTCGCCAAAGCGCGCATGCAGGCCGAACGGCGCCTCCCGAAGCAGGCTGCCAACCTTGACGCCAGATCCCACGGTCCCATTCTCACTGATGGAACCGACAATTCCCGGTATTGATCCCTGCGGGGGGCTCCGCCCCCCGCATTCCCCTCAAACCAAACACCCATGGGCTTGGCTGAGTTAGCGGCCCAAACACCCATAGGCTTGGTTGAGTTAGCGGCGCTGAAATTCGTGATTCAGCAGTGAAAGCTATGCAAGATATTCGCGCAGCATCTGCGCGCGGCTGGGGTGACGCAGCTTGGCAAGCGTCTTGGACTCGATCTGGCGGATGCGCTCACGAGTCACACCGAATTCCCTGCCGACCTCTTCCAGCGTCCTCGGGTGCCCGTCGGTCAGGCCAAACCGCAGCTGGATGATGCGCTGTTCACGGATCGAGAGGTTGTCGAGCACCTGCTCCAGCTGATCCTGGAGCATGATGAACGCCGCCGCCTCCATCGGCACCACGGCGTCGGCGTCCTCGATGAAGTCACCGAGGTCGGAGTCCTCCTCGCCGATCGGCGACTGCAGCGACACCGGTTCCTGGGCGATGCGCTGGATCTCGGCGACCCGCTCCGGGGTCAGACCCATCTCCTCCGCGATCTCCTCCGGGGTGGCCTCGCGTCCCAGGTCCTGGTGCAGCTGGCGCTGGACCCTCGCCATCTTGTTGATGGTCTCGACCATGTGCACCGGGATCCGGATCGTGCGCGCCTGGTCCGCGATCGCGCGGGTGATCGCCTGCCGGATCCACCACGTGGCGTACGTGGAGAACTTGTAGCCCTTGGTGTAGTCGAACTTCTCGACCGCCCGGATCAGGCCGAGGTTGCCCTCCTGGATCAGGTCGAGGAAGACCAGGCCCCTGCCGATGTACCGCTTGGCGATCGACACCACGAGCCGCAGGTTGGCCTCGATCAGCCGCTGCTTGGCCCGCATCCCGTCGGTGGCGAGCTGCGCCAGGTCGGAAAGCAGAGCGCCGCCGCATGCCGCGCGGTCACTCTGGAGCTTCTCCTCCGCGAACAGGCCGGCCTCGATCGACTTGGCCAGATCGACCTCATCCTGCGCGGTGAGCAACGGCACCCTGCCGATCTCACGCAGATAGATCCGGACCAGGTCCCCTGTGACCGCACGTCTGGCGCCGTCCTGGACCTCGCGTCTCAGGTCATCCTGATCTTCCGGGGGGGCCTCGATGATTTCGACACCCTCATCGGCCAGCAGCCGGAGGACGCCCTCGACGGCGTCCGCCGGCAACTCACAACGATCGAACGTCGTCGTGAGCTCGGCCATCGCGACCGTCCCGCGTTCCCTGGCGCGCGAAACAAGGTCAGTTACCTGATCAACCGGGGGCAGAACCGTAAGGCTCATGGAGACAAGTGTGCGTCACGAAACAGGCGTTGCGTGGATCTAATATTGTCACCCTGAGGGTAGTAACGGGATTGGCCCTATCTGTGTACGCAGCGATTACAGCGCACCTGAGCCGCGGTCCGACAGCACCTTGCGACGCTGCTCCAGAGACACGAGATCACCAAACATCCGGTTGTAAGCGGCTGTAGCTTCCACCGGGTTCATTCGCTGCAGCCGCGACTTGATCTGGGCGATCTCCCTGCTTACGGATAGCTCCTCGACGCGCGCCAGGATTGCTTCCGCGTACCGGGCATCCGCCTCCCCATCGGGGCGAGGCACCTCGATCCGTTCCACGGCCAGCCGAGTCACGAACGCCCGTGCCCGGTCGTCCGGCGCGGCCTCACGCAGTCGCTCAGCCCACTCTCTGCCGCCTGACACGCTGGCCGTGCCGCCGCACTGGGCAATCAGTCCGAACACCGACGAGTGCACGGGGGCACTGAACGACTCGGCCCCGAGAGCGTCAAATGCCGGGCCGCACAGGGCCGGCCGCTGGACCGCGAGCTTGAGCACCTGGCGCTCCAGCTTGATCACGGGATCGCTCATGT
Source organism: uncultured Actinomycetota bacterium (assembly GCA_963778075.1). Taxonomy (GTDB): domain Bacteria; phylum Actinomycetota; class Actinomycetes; order Streptosporangiales; family Streptosporangiaceae; genus JASHPR01. Next base: position 345,239 of record CAVZTJ010000009.1, read on the forward strand.
CATAGCTGAACTCAGGAGCGCGCTCACCGGCCGCGCCGTTGTGCGAGGGCTCCATGCGGCCGGTATTTTCGTGGCCACGCGATCCAGCGCCGCGCTGAGACGGACTGTTCGGGCCAGCGGCGCCAGTGCGCCCGGCCCGACGCTGCGCTGGCGTGGACGGAGCACGCGCGCGGACCCGAGCCAGGACGAAGTCCTCATCCATGATGCCGAGCCAGCGGTCCAGGCTCACCGCGTACCGGTCGCGCAGGCCGTAGTCCTTGATCTGGCCGACGATCGCCGCGGCGGCGTCCAGCGCCGCGAGGCGCCCCTCGTTGGTGTCGAGGTTGTGCTTGCGGAGCTCGCTTTGGATGGCGAACTCGTACAGCGGGACGCGCTGGGCGATCAGGTCCCTGACCGCAGCGTCGCCGTGTTTGAGCCGCAGGTCGCACGGGTCAAGGCCGTCGGGCTGCACCGAGCACATCATCTGCGTGACGAATTCGTCTTCAAAGTTGAACGCGCGCCCGATCGCCTGCTGACCGGCAGCGTCACCGTCGAAGGTGAAGATGACCTCGCCACGGAACTTGTCCGAGTCCAGCAGCAGCCGCCGCAGGATCTTGATGTGGCCGACGCCGAACGAGGTCCCGTTCGTCGCCACCGCCGTGGTGATCCCGGCCAGGTGGCAGGCCATCACGTCGGTGTAGCCCTCCACGATCACCGCCTGGCGGCGCTGCCCGATGTCCCGCCTGGCCAGGTCCGCCCCATAGAGCACGTCGCTCTTGTTGAATAGCGGGGTCGTCGTGGTGTTCAGGTACTTCGGGCCGTCCTCGTCCTCGGCCAGCTTGCGGGCCCCAAACGCGATCACGTCCCCGTGCAGGTCCCTGATCGGCCAGATCAGCCGGTTGCGGAACGCGTCTATCGGGCCGCGCCTGCCCTGCTTCGCCAGCCCGCCGCGGATCAGTTCCTCGTCGGTGAACCCGCGGCCGCGCAGGTGCCGGGCCAGCGCGTCCCACTCGGCGGGCGCGTAACCGATCCCGAACCGCGCCCAGTCGGCCTCCGCGAACCCGCGCGACGAGAGAAACGCGCGAGCGGAGCCAGCCTGGGGGGCAGATATCCGTTCAAGGTAGAAATCCGCGGCGGCTTGATGCGCCTCAATCAGCCGCCTTCGCTGGGAATGGTCGCGTCCGGGCACGCGTCCGCCCTGCTCGTACCGCAGCTCGATCCCGGCCCTGGCCGCGAGCCGCTCGACGGCCTCGGCAAAGCCGAAGTTCTCGATCCGCTGCACGAACTTGATGACGTCGCCGCCCTCGGTGCAGGAGAAGCAGTACCAGAGCCCGCGGGCCGGGGTGACGTTGAAGGACGGCGTCTTCTCGTCGTGGAACGGGCACAGGCCCTTGAGCGAGCCGCCGCCGGCGCTGCGCAGCTGCAGGTACTCCCCCACGACCTCCTCGACGGCGGAGCGCTCACGGACCAGCGCGATATCTTCGTCGCGGATCCGGCCTGCCACGTCTGCCCACCGCCGATCGCCATGCACCTGCTAACCGTCCCGGCGAGTCTAGTCCTCGCTACTGGCAGAACAGGCCAACACCGGCCGCGCGCCCGGCAGCCGTAAGATTGCCGCTCGTGCGGGCGATCACGTGGGTCAAGGAACGCGGGGCGGAGTTCGCCGAGATCGAGATCGGCGGCGGGGAGTTGCGGGCGGCCGGCGTGGCCGTCAGCGGCGACCCGGTCCCCTACCGGCTGGAGTACGAGCTCGACTGCCAGGACGGCTTTGCCACGCGCCGGCTCTCGGTGCGGGCCTGGGGCGCAGGCTGGGGGCGCCACCTCGAGCTGACCCGCGATCCGCGCGACGGCTGGGCCGTCGACGCCGGATCGGACGGCGACCCCGGCGCGCCGGGCGCGCCGCCGGCGGGCGGCGACCCGGCGGCCTTTGCCGATGCCCTCGACTGTGACCTCGGGGAATGCCCGGTCACGAACACGATGCCGGTGCTGCGCCGTGGCCTGCTCGGCGGTGGCGACCCGGCCGAGTTCCTGATGGCGTGGGTCAGCGTCCCGTGGCTGGCCGTCATCCCGTCCCGCCAGCTTTACACCCATCTGCGCAGCGGCCCGGCGTTCGAGCCCGGGCTGCCCTGGCCGGGACCGCTGAGCGTCATCCGGTACGAAAGCGGCGACTTCTCCGCTGACGTCACGTTCGACGCCGAGGGCGTGGTCGTGGACTACCCGGGCCTCGGCCGGATGGCCTGAGTCGCGGTTGCGGCCGCTGACGGGCTTGCTGGTACGGTCACGGCGTGCGCCGGCTGCTGGTCCTGTGGGACGTTGACTACACGCTGATCGACTCCAACGGGATTGGCCGGGAGCTGTACCAGACGGTGTTTCGCGAGATGTTCGGCCGGGACATGCCCCAGCCAGGGTCCATGGCCGGGCGCACCGACCGGGCGATCGTCGCCGAGATGCTGACCCTGGCCGAGCTGGACGACCCGCGCCAGCACGTCGACGAGTTCCACCGGCTGATGGCGGCCCACTCCCCTGGCCTGGCCGACCGGGTGGCGGAGCGGGTGCGGATCCTGCCCGGAGCCGCCGAGGCCATGACCGCGCTGGCCCGGCTTGACGGGCTCGGCGTGGTCCAGTCGCTGCTGACCGGCAACATCAGGCCGCTGGCGGAGGTGAAGCTCGGCCCGCTCGGCCTGACCGAGCACCTGGACCTGGACGCCGGAGCCTACGGCAGCATCCACGAGGTCAGGGCCGAGCTCGTGCACCAGGCCCGGCGTAACGCGTCGCGTGCGTACCGGGCCGACTTCGGCGGCGACGCCACCGTGCTCGTCGGGGACACGCCGCTCGACGTCGAGGCCGCGCTGACCACCGGCGCCCGGGCGGTTGGCGTGGCGACCGGCGCGTTCACCGTGGGCGAGCTGGCCGCCGCCGGGGCGCACGCGGTGCTGGCCGATCTGGCCGACACCGACCTGGTGGTCGCCGCGATCCTCGGCACCGACGCGGGTTAGAAGCAAGGCCGGTTAGTTAAGCGAGTTACCTGGCTGTCAAGGTGTGGCGCCGGGGGCTTCTGAGCGTAGTGCCCGCTCTGTGCCTGTTGCGCGTCGATCGGGAATCCTTGGGGCTCATTGACACGCATGTCCCGTTTACTGTACTGATATCCGAACACCGTCCCCGCGGAAACGAGCCCCAGGGAGGGACATTGTCCTTCACAGACGCTGATCTTGCCCGGCTGCTGATCGCGCTGGCTGTCCTCCTGCTGGCCGCGCACAGCGTGGGTGCCCTGTTCGCGCGGTTCAGGCAACCGCGCGCGATCGGCGAGATTGCAGGCGGCATATTGCTCGGGCCCTCGGCCCTGGGCGCGGCATTCCCGGCCGTCCAGCACTGGATCTTCCCGGCGAGCGGCTCGTCGGCCACCGCGCTGGGGGCGGTTTATCAGCTGGGCCTGCTGCTGCTGATGTTCGCCGCAGGCGCAGAGATGCGGCGGCTGATTCAGCGCAACGCAGTACGCACGGTCGGGCTCATTGCGTCATTCGGTCTTGTGCTGCCATTCGCGGCCGGGCTCGGCCTGGTAGCGGTGCTGGGCGCCAGCAATTTCATCGGCACTGCTGGCAACAAGGCGGCGCTTACCTTGGTGTTCGGGATGGCAGTAGCAGTCACGAGCATCCCGGTTATCTCGCGGATCATGCACGACACCGGCCTGCTGGGCACGCGCTTCTCCCGCATCGTGCTGTCGGTCGCCGTCATCGAGGACATCGTGCTGTATGTCGTCCTCGCGGTCACGATCGGCCTCGTGCAAGCCAGCGGCAGCACGACGTTCGGTGTCCCGGCAGCGCTGAAAATCCACACCGTGGCCGAAAGCGGCATCTATCACACGGCAGTCGCCGTGCTGTTCCTCGGCCTGGCACTCACCCTCGGCGGACGCGCCTACAAGGCGCTGATCGGCATGCGGGCCAACCCCATGGCCCGCCGCAGCCCTGTCGCGGGCCAGCTCCTATGGATGCTCGCACTGTCGGCGGCTGCGCTCGCGCTGGGTCTCGTACCCCTATACGGCGCGTTCGTCGCCGGAATCACCGTCGCGATGGCCACTGGCGACGAAGTTGTACCGGAGCGCAACGCACTCGCGGGTGTCTCGTTCGGCTTCTTCATTCCCGTCTACTTCGCGATCATCGGCATCCAGCTCGACCTGATTCACCACTTCGCCGTGCTGTTCTTCCTCGGCTTCCTCGCCTTCGCTTGTGCTGCGAAAGCAGTCAGCGTCTACCTGGGAGCGCGCCTGTCCCGCGAGAACAGTTTCATGTCCGCGAGCCTGGCGATTGCGATGAACGCCCGCGGCGGACCGGGAATCGTGCTCGCCTCGACGGCCTTTGCCGCAGGCATCATCAACCAGACCTTCTTCGTCAGCCTGGTGATGCTCTCGGTCGTGACCTCACTGCTGGCCGGATCTTGGCTTGAGCGCGTCGCCGACCGGCTCACCCGGGCCGGAGAAGAGCCACTTCACAACGAGGCCGAGGCGGAAGACGAGCTCAGCACTACCTGAGAGTGATGTCCAGCCCGTCTCCTCGGAGCGTTAGGCTACAGCGTCGCTTAACTGACCGGCCTTGGGGTTAGAGGTCGGTGAGGGGGACGTCGGGGTCGGTTAGGCGCTCGACGTTGACTTCGGCGCCGGCCCGGATCAGGGCCTGGATGTCGTCGTTGACGTCCCAGACGTTAACGTTCATCCCGGCCACCACGATCCGGTCGGCCAGCCAGAACGCGATGAACTCGAGGGAGCCCTTGTCGCCGCGGTAGACGACGTCATCGTAGGTTCCCGGCTCGGGCAGCCCGGCGACCTCCATGCCGAGGTCGTACTGGTCGCTGAAGAAGTATGGCACCCAGTCGTATACGGCGACCTTGCTGAGCATCGAGCGCGCCGCGACCGGGCCGCTGGCCAGCGCGTTCCCCCAGTGCTCGACCCGGATCCTGCGGCCGAGCAGGGTATTGAACGCGTTGGCCACGTCACCGGCCGCGAAGACGTTGGGATCGGAGGTGCGCAGCTGCTGGTCGACCACGATGCCGTTGTCGACCTCGAGACCGGCCTCGACGGCGAGCCCGGTGTTGGGCACGACGCCGACCGCGATGATGACGGTACGCGCGGGCAGCTCCGCACCCGACGACGTGATCGCCCCGGACACGGCGCCGCCGGAGCCGATCACCTCGCTCAGGCTCTCGCCGAACCGGAAGGTCACCCCGTGGCTGCGGTGCAGGTCGGCGAAGATCTCGCCGACCTCGGGGCCCAGCGCCCGCCCCAGGACGCCGGATTCCGGCTCCAGGATCGTGACCTCGCACCCGTACTCGCGCGCCGCGGCCGCGGTCTCCAGGCCGATCCAGCCGCCCCCGGCGATGACCACCTGGCCGCCGCCGCGCAGCGCGGCAGAGAGGCTCTCCGAGTCGCCCACCGTGCGGAGGTAGTGGACGCCGTCGAGGTCGCCTCCGGGGATGTCCAGCCGCCGCGGCGAGGCGCCGGTGCTGATCAGCAGCTTCTCGTAGGGCACGGACTCGCCGCCCTCGAGCGTGACCCGGTGACCGGGCCGGTCGATCGAGGCCACGGTCGTGCCGCGCCGCAGGTCGACGTTGTGCTCCGAGTACCAGCCCTCGTCGTGCACGATGAACGAGTCCCGTGCGTCCTTGCCCAGCAGGTAGCCCTTGGACAGCGGCGGCCGCTCGTAAGGGAGCTGGTCTTCGGTGCCGAGCAGCACCACGTCGCCGTCGAACCCCTCCTCCCTGAGGGCCTCCGCGGCCTTGGCACCGGTGAGCATCGCTCCGACGATCACGTACGGGTGGTTGGCTGGCATCAAGAACTCCTTCCGGCGGCGAGTACGGAAAGGCTTTCACCCAGAGAGCCGGCCGTGCCATGCGATGGCTGAAGTATCCGTGAGTGAGGCGATCTGGTCGACAACGACGCGTAGTCGATCCTCGTCACTACCTGCCGCGGCGAAGGCGGCCCGAAACACCGGTTCCAGCGCGCCGGGTGCCCCGGCCAGCACCGCCGCGGCCAGCTCGGCGATCAGCTCCCGCTCCCTGGCCTGGGTCTGCGCGGCGCCGGCCCGGGTCATCACGTACTGCGCGGTGACCCCCTTCAGCAGCGCGCACTCGAGCCGCTGCTGACGCGGGACCACCAGGTCGGCGGCGTACCTGGTGAGCCGGACGCCCGGTGGCCTGGCGCCCAGCGTCGCGGCCTGCGCCGAGCTGCAGAACCGGCCGATCAGCTCGCTGGTCAGGTTCTTCAGCCCGGCCAGGGACACCAGGCTGCCGTCAAACGCCGCCGGCCAGCACGGCAGCGCGAGCAGCCCGGCGAAGACCTCGCACAGCTCGTCGACGGTCGCCGACCCTGGGGCGCAGTACTCGTCAGCGGTGAGCGCGGCGACCGTCTTCTGCTCGGCGGGGTCACGCAACGCGCCCAGCGTGATCAGACCAGCCTGCAGCCCGTCCTCGAGGTCGTGCACGGAGTAGGCCACGTCGTCGGCCCAGTCCATGAGCTGGGCCTCCAGGCACAGCTTCTCGGGCGGCGCGCCGCCGCGGACCCAGGCGAACACGTCGGCGTCGTCGGCGTAGACGCCGAACTTGACCTGGCCGGGGCGGACGGGCCAGGGGTATTTGAGCGTCGCGTCCAGGGTGGCCCGGGTCAGGTTCAGGCCGGCGCCGGGCACCTTCGCCTCCAGCCGGGTCAGCAGCCGAAGGCTCTGCGCGTTGCCCTCGAAGCCGCCGCAGCCGGCGGCGAACGCGGCCAGCGCCGACTCCCCGTTGTGCCCGAACGGGGGGTGACCCAGATCGTGGGCCAGGCACGCGGCGTCGACCAGGTCGGGATCGCACCCCAGCACCGCGGCGGACTCCCGCCCGATCTGCGCGCATTCCAGCGAATGGGTGAGCCTGGTCCGCGGGAAGTCGCCCGAGCCCACTTCGACGACCTGCGTCTTTGCCGCCAGCCTGCGCAGCGCCGCGCTGTGCAGCACCCGGGCGCGGTCCCGCTGGAACGGGCCGCGCCCGGGGTTGCGCGCGCGCTTGGGCGACTCAGCTACCCACCGCTCGGTCGCGTGGGCGTCGTAGCCGCCTTCCGTCGTCACCGGCTGTCGCTGCGCCCTTCGGCGTCGGCCACGGCGGCGCGGCCTGCCTCCAGCCGGGCGACCGGGACCCGGAACGGGGAGCAGGACACGTAATCCAGCCCGACGTTGTGGAAGAAGTGCACCGAGTCCGGGTCGCCGCCGTGCTCGCCGCACACGCCGAGCTCGAGCTCGGGCCGGGCGGCCCGGCCTTCCTCTACCGCGATCTTGATCATCCGGCCGACCCCGTCGGCGTCGATGGTCTCGAACGGCGAGACGCCGAAGATGCCGAGCTCGATGTAGCGGCTGAAGAACGCGCCCTCGACGTCGTCGCGGGAGAAGCCCCAGCCCATCTGCGTCAGGTCGTTGGTGCCGAACGAGAAGAACTCGGCCGACCCGGCGATCTCGCCAGCGATCATGGCTGCCCTCGGCACCTCGATCATCGTCCCGATCAGCGTGTGCACGCTGATGCCGGTCTCCTCGGCCACCTCGGCGAGCACCTGCTCGGCCTGCTCACGGGAGATCTCCATCTCCTGCACCGACGCGGTCAGCGGGATCATGACCTCCGGCCGGGGGTCGCCGCCCGCCTGCTTGCGGTCGGCCGCGGCGTGCGCGATGGCCCGGACCTGCATGTTGAACAGCCCGGGGATGACCAGCCCGAGCCGGACGCCGCGGAGCCCGAGCATCGGGTTCTGCTCGTGCAGCCTGCGCACCGCGTCCAGCAGCCTGCGGTCCTGCTCCGTGGCGTTGTCGCCGGCCAGGGCCACCTTGACCGACAGGTCGGTCAGGTCGGGCAGGAACTCGTGCAGCGGCGGGTCGATCAGCCGGATCACCACCGGCAGCCCGTCCATGGCCTCGAGGATCTCGACGAAGTCGCCGCGCTGCAGCGGTTCGAGCGCGTCGAGCGCTGCCTGCCGCTCGTCGTCGCCGCTGGCCAGGATCAGCCGCTCCACCAGCTGGCGCCGCTCGCCGAGGAACATGTGCTCGGTCCGCACCAGGCCGACGCCGCGCGCGCCGAACCGGCGGGCCCTGGCGCAGTCGTCGCCGGTGTCGGCGTTCGCGTAGACGCCGAGGCGGCGCCGCTCATCGGCGTGCGTCATGATCCGGCTGACCGCGCTGACCAGCTCGTCGGAATCCGGCTCGAGCTTGCCCTCGAAGAACTCAACCACCGGCGACGCCATGACGGGCACCTCGCCGAGGTACACCACGCCGGACGTGCCGTCGATGGAGATCACGTCTCCCTCGCTGACGGTGATCCCGCCCGGGGCGGTGAACTTGCGCCCGGCCAGGTCGACCTCGAGCTCGTCGGCGCCGCACACGCAGGTCTTGCCCATGCCGCGGGCCACCACGGCCGCGTGGCTGGTCTTGCCGCCGCGGCTGGTCAGGATGCCCTGGGAGGCGATCATGCCGTGCAGGTCGTCGGGGTTGGTCTCGCGGCGGACCAGGATGACCTCCTCCCCCGCCGCGGCCTGCTGCACGGCCGTTGCGGAGTCGAACACGGCCTTGCCGACCGCGGCCCCCGGTGAAGCGCTGACCGCCTTTGTGATCTTCTTCACCTCGCCGCTGGTGTCGAAGCGCGGGAACATCAGCTGCGCGAGCTGGTCGCCGGTGACCCGGTCCAGCGCCTCGTCCATGCTGATCATGTCCTGGTCAACAAGCTGGATCGCGATCCGGAACGCGGCGGCCGCTGTGCGCTTGCCGACGCGCGTCTGCAGCATCCACAGCTTGCCGCGCTCTATTGTGAACTCGATGTCGCACAGGTCCCGGTAGTGGTTCTCCAGGGTCTGCATGATCTGCATCAGCTCGGCGTACGACTTCGAGTCGATCTGCTCGAGGTCCTGCAGCGGCACCGTGTTCCTGATCCCGGCCACCACGTCCTCACCCTGGGCGTTCTGCAGGTAGTCGCCGTACACGCCCTGCTGGCCGCTGCCCGGGTCGCGGGTGAACGCCACGCCGGTCCCGGAGTCCATGCCCAGGTTGCCGAACACCATCGCGACGATGTTGACGGCCGTGCCGAGGTCGGCCGGGATCCGCTCCTGGCGCCGGTACAAGATGGCCCGGTCCGCGTTCCAGGAGTTGAAGACCGCGTTGACCGCGAGGTCCATCTGCTCCCGCGGGTCCTGCGGGAAGTCCCGGCCGGTCTTGTCGCGGACGATGTTCTTGAACACCTCGACCAGGCCCTGCAGGTCGCCCGCGTCCAGGTCCAGGTCGTTCGTAGTGCCCTTGGCCTTCTTGGCCTCGTCGATCGCGTGCTCGAAGTTCTCGCCGTCGATGTCGAGCACGGTCTTTCCGAACATCTGGATCAGCCGCCGGTAGGAGTCCCAGGCGAACCGCTCGCTGCCGGCCTGCTTGGCCAGCCCGTGCACGGATTCATCGGACAGGCCGATGTTGAGCACGGTCTCCATCATGCCGGGCATGGAGAACTTGGCCCCCGACCGGACGCTGACCAGCAGCGGGTCGGCGTGGTCGCCGAGCCGCCTGCCGATCTTGGCCTCCAGCTGGGCCAGGTGCTCGTCGACCTCGGCGGCCAGGCCGTCGGGCACCCTGCCCTCGGCGAGGTAGTAACGGCACGCGTCGGTCGTGATGATGAAGCCGGGCGGTACCGGCAGGCCCAGGTTGGTCATCTCGGCCAGGTTGGCGCCCTTGCCGCCCAGCAGGTCTCGCAGATCCTTGTTACCTTCGGTGAAGTCATAGACAAGCTTCGGCACTGAACGCACTCCTCATTGGCGCCGCCAGTCCTGGCACGGCCATCACCGTGGACGCTGGTCAGCGAAAGTGTTCTGTGGCCTCTCGGCCCCTCTGTTTCGAGCCTACCGAGCATCGGAGACTGCCGTGGAGTTGCCGGCCAGCCCGCGCTGTATAACGCCGCGGCAAGCAACCCCCGGGCATTCTCCACGTCCCTGATATATGGGAGCCAAGGCTGATGGCCGGCGGTCTTCCCGCATCCGGCCGGCTTGTGAGGCAGCGGAACGACGCGATATGCGTCTCTGTGTCATGGACTTCCGACACCGAGGCTCGCCGGCGGCGCTCGCCGCGCGGCTGGCGAGCGCCGTACCCGGGCCGGCCGGGCCGGACGGCGGGGGCGCCGAAGCCGCCGTGACCGCCCTGTACGAGGCGCACGCGCTCGGGCTTGTCCGGCTGGCCTACGTCATGCTCGGCGACCGGGCGGGCGCCGAGGACGTCGTGCAGGAGGCCTTCGGCGGCCTGTACCGGCGGTGGGACCACCTAGCCGACAAGGGGCGGGCGCTGCAGTACGTGCGCTCATCGGTGCTGAACGGCTGCCGCTCGGTGCTCCGGCGGCCGCGGCACGCCGACGTCGACGGCGTACCCCAGCCGGCCGCGGCCTCGGCCGAGGCCGCGGCGCTAACCAGTGAGGAGCGCCGCGAGGTAATGCGCGCGCTGCGGCGACTGCCGGACCGGCAGCGCGAGGTCCTGGTGCTCCGCTTCTACCTCGACGAGCCAGAGACAGAGATCGCCCGGGTCATGGGGATCAGCCAGAGCACGGTCAGGTCGACCGCGCACCGTGCGCTGGTGAAGCTGGGCCATCTGCTAGGGGAGACACGATGAACACGCTGGAAAGCCGCCTCCGCGCGGCCGCCAAGGCGACGGCCGAGGAGATCGTCCCGGCCAGCATCCCGCCGCTTTCACTCGCAAAGCCGCAGCGGCGCCGGCCTGGTCCAGCCGGGCGGGGCCGCGGCCGCGCGGGCTGGCCACGGGTTCTCGTTCCGCTGGCCGCGGCGGCCTCGGTCATCGCCGTGGTGGCCACCTCGCTGGCGATCAGCGGCGGGACCCATGGGCATCGACCCGCCAAACCCACAAGCCATGCCTCCGTGATGGCCAGCCTCCCGCCCTACTACGTCCAGCTCACCGGAAACAATCCCAATCGCACCGTCCTGCAACCGGAGCATGCCGTGATTCGCGCGACGTCTTCCGGGGCGACCCTGGCCAGGATCACGCCGCCGACTCCCTTCGGCACATTCTTTTCGGTGGCAGGCGCGGGCGACGGCCGCACGTTCGTTCTCGCCGCGGAAAAGTGGGCGGTGCAACGGGCGGATGGCGGGAGCAGCCAGCAGGCTGAGCCAACGAAGTTCTTCCTGCTCCGTATCAACCCGGTGACCGGCAAGCCCCGGCTGACCGCGCTGCCGATCCCGGCCGAGCCCGCGTCTGTGGGGCTGTCCGGCATGGCGCTTTCCCCTCGCGCGCGCAGGCTGGCCGTGGCCGTCGACGGCGACAGGGACAGGCAGAGGATCCAGGTCTTCACCGTGGCCACCGGGTCGGAGCAGCAATGGACGTGGCCGGGCGGCGGGAACATCACCAATAACGCAGGCGGTAACGGGCAGGTACTCTCCTGGGCCGCCGACCAGCGGACGCTGGCCTTCCAGGTATGGCAGGGGAAGAACATCGACGTACGCCTGTTCGACACCGCTTCGGCCGCCGGCCTGCAGGCGAGCACGGTAGCGGTGGACTTCCCCGGCGCGGGAGTGGATTCCCCGCGGGGCGACGTCACATTCGGCGGCACGAGCACCTTCATCACGCCGGATGGCGCGATGATCGTCTGCGCCACGATGTCGACCATCAAGTGGAGCACCACGATGACGGAGCTCGGGTACACGGAGTTCTCGGCCAGTACCGGCCGGGCGGTACGGATCCTTGACCCACGTCGTTACGCCGGGAAGCCGCTGCTGCAGACGCAGGATGTCCTGTGGACGAACGCGTCCGGCAGCACACTGATCGTCGTGGCCGACGTGGCAGGAGCGCAGCCAGGCAAGTACCGCCTGCAGATCGGCGCTGTGACCGGAAAGAGCTTCACGCCACTTCCCGGGCTGCAAATGGACACCGCCAACGGGCCGGTCAGCTACCCGGTCTGGTAGCTGACCCGGGCTTCCCCGAGCGCGCCCGCGCGTCCGTGAAAAACTCAGCCATGGACATGCCACGCGGACCGGTGATTGGGCTGCTTCATCCTGGTGAGATGGGCGCGGCCGTTGGGCGGTGCCTGACCGGCGCCGGGCATGAGGTGCTGTGGGCGTCCGAGGGCCGGGGACCGCAGACGGCGGCCAGGGCGCGGGCCGCCGGGCTCACCGACGCCGGGACGCCTGCAGAGGTCGCCGACCGCGCCGACATCATCTTCTCGATCTGCCCGCCGCACGCCTCGATGGATGTGGCGTGGGCCGTGCAGGGCTTTCGCGGGCTGTTCGTCGACGCCAACGCGATCTCCCCGGCCGCGGCGCGTGAGGTGGCGCTGATGGTGGAGGAGGGCGGGGCCACGTACGTCGACGGCGGGATCATCGGCATGCCGCCGCCGCCCACCCCTCCGCCCGGCGCTGGCAGCCGCACCCGGCTGTATCTCTCCGGCGCCGAGGCCCAGGCCGTGCGCGGCCTGTTCGACGGCACCTCGCTGGACTCCCGGGTCCTTGGCAGCGGAGCCTGGGCCGCGTCCGCGATCAAGATGGCCTACGCCGCGTGGACCAAGGGCACGGCGGCGCTGCTGCTGGCCGCGCGCGGGCTGGCCAGGGTCGAGGGCGTCGAGGACGCGCTGCTCGCCGAGTGGGCGATGTCGCAGCCTTCGCTGGAAGACCGGTCCCGGGACTCGGCCGACTCGGCGGCCGTAAAGGGCTGGCGCTGGGTGGCCGAGATGGAGGAGATCGCGGCCAGCATGACGGCGGCCGGCCTGCCGGACGGGTTCCACCAGGCCGCGGCGGAGATCTTCCGGCGCTCGCCCCGGACCGAGCCTGGCACGGCCGACGGGCAGGTTGTCAACCGGGTACTGGCCGCGATCACCGGGGACGGGCCGCACGGCTAGCTAGCCGCGGCGGCTCGGGTCGGCCAGCAGCAGCAGCCCGCGCAGGCACGCGTCGAGGGTAAGCGCGATCGCTGCGATGCAGATGATCCCGGACAGGACCAGCGCGGTGTTCAGGTAGTCGCCCGCCTGCTGGATCAGGTAGCCCAGGCCGCTGGTGGCCGCGATCAGCTCGGCGGCCACGATGCTGGTCCAGGCCGCTGCCATGGAGATGCGCATTCCGGTCAGGATCCCGGGCAGCGCGGATCTCAGCTGCACGTGCACCAGGGTGTGCAGGCGCGACGCGCCGAGCGTCCGTGCGCACAGCCGCAGGTCCTCGGGTACCTCGTCGAGCGCGGCGACGCTGGTGACCGTCATGATCGGGGCGACCCCGATGATGATCAGGATTTCCTTCGGCAGTTCCCCGATCCCGAACCAGATGATGAACAGCGGGATGAACGCGAGCGGCGGCAGCGGGCGGAGGACCTCGATGACCGGGTCGATCAGGTGCCGGACCACGCGGGAGGCTGACATCGCCGAGCCCAGGACCACCCCGACGCCGACACCGATCCCGAAACCGATCAGAATCCGGCGCAGGCTGGTCATCGCGTCGTACCACAGCGGCGACCCTTGCGCCGGGTACGGCCGGTTGAAGTAGTGCAGGAACGTCGAGACGGTCTGGGTCACCGACGGCAGGAACACCGGGTCCCGCAGGATGCTCGCGGCGATCTGCCAGGCCACGGCGAGGCCGGCCAGCCCGGCGGCCCCGGTGGCCAGGCGCCGGGTGCGAGCCCGCCGCCTGCCCCGCCGGTAAGCGGCCAGATCATCGCGGCCAGCCCGCTCGTCGAGTTCGGCGCCGCCGGGCTCACCGTCGATGGGCAGGAACGCCTCGTCGACGGCGGGGCGTTCCTCGATGGTGCTGCCGAACCCCGCAGGCTGCCATCCCGCCATGGTGCACGCTCCTTAGGGAAGAATCAGGTCCGTCATACGGTCAGGGCGGCGCGGATCCTGCGCTTGGCGGAGAGGAACGCCTCGGTGTCCGCATCGAGGGCGTCCCGGGGCCGGGGCAGCGGGATGTCGATGACCTCCTGGATGCCAGGAGGCCGGCCGCCCATCACCGCGACCCGGTCGCCGAGCAGCACGGCCTCCTCGATGTCGTGCGTCACGAACACGATCGTGGTCCGGTACTGGTCCCACATGCTGAGCAGGAAATCGTGCATCCGGAGCCGGGTGATCGCGTCGAGCGCGCCGAACGGCTCGTCCATGAGGAGCAGCGACGGCCGGGTGATGATGGCACGGGCGAACGCCGCGCGGTGCTGCATCCCGCCGGAGAGCTCGTGCGGGAAGGCGTCGCCGAACTTAGCCAGCCCGACGGTGCCCAGGATGGCGTCCGCCTCGGCGTCGAGTTCCGGGTCGTCCCGCTCGTTAAGTCCGGCGGACCGCTGCGCCCTGGGCCCGAACAGGATGTTCTTCCTGGTGGTGAGCCAGGGGAACAGCATGGGGGTCTGGAACAGCATGCCCCGGTCGGGGGAAGGCCCGCGCACGAGCCTCCCCCCGACCGTGACCGTGCCCTCGTCCTGCTCGAGGGCACCGGCCACGATCCTGAGCAGGGTGGACTTGCCGCACCCGGACGGGCCGAGCAGGCAGACCAGCTCCCCGGCGCTGATCTCCAGGTTGACCCCGGACAGCGCCACCGTGCGCCGGCCGCTCCTGCGGAAGGTCTTGCCCACCGAGTCGATGACCACGTCGGCGCCGGGCCGGCGGTCGGCCGGCCGCTTGTCCTCGTCAGCTTGGGCAGTCACCGGCAAGTGCCTTCTTGATAAAGGTGATATCGATGTGAGCCGCGATCGTGGAAGCGGACGGAACCGTGGTGAGCCGCCCCTGTGTGACCAGGAACTTGGCGGTCAGCTGGTACGCCTTCACAATGCGGCTGGTTGGGTCGTGCAGGGTGGAGCCGAGCCAGTACAGCTGCTGGCTGGGCGGGATGAACGGATAGCCCTTGGTCGCCGCCACGATCGCGGCGGCCTGGCTGGCCGGTATGCCCTGCACCTTGGCGGTGGCCGACAGGTACTTGGCGGCCTGCGGCCCGGTCATGTCCCGGCTGCCTTGCAGCTCGGAGCACACGTAGTCCTGCACCAGCGTGGGATCGGAGTTGATCACGCTGGTCGCGACCGCGATCACGTTGAGGCCGGGGATGCCGAGCTTCGCGATCTGCTCGGCGTCGACCAGCGGGTGGTAGCCCTTTGCGATGAGGTCGGCCGCGGGGGCACCGTACACGTAGGCCGAGTCGATCGCGCCGGACAGCGCGGCCGCGCCCGCTGCGGGCTCGCTGGCGAAGCTGACGACCTTGACCTTGCCGGTCAGGTGCTCCAGCGCCAGGTAGCCCAGGAGCTCGTAGTCCTCGGACGATCCGACCAGGACGCCCACGGACTTGCCGACCAGCTGGCTCGGCGACGTGACCGAGGCCGGGACGAGCAGCTGGTCATCGTCGAAGCCCCAGCCCATGACCACGGTGACCCCGGTGTTGATCCCGATGGCCGCCGTGGCAGGCGGGTTGCCGACACCGCTGATCGCCTGGACCGAGCCGCTCTTCATCTCGGCGATAGCGGTCACGCCTGCATCGAACGGCACATAGTGCAGGTGGGCCGGGATCAGCTTGGACAGCGACGGCTGGCTCTCGATGATGCTGTCCGGGCTGGCGACCGTGCCCTGGCTGACCGAGATCGTAAAGCTGGGCAGCGTCGCGGGCCCGGAACTGCCCTGGGTGACGGCCCAGATGATGAGCCCGATGACGATGAGCACCGCGACGGCGGCCACGCCGTAGATCCGCCGCCTGCGGCGCTTGTAGACAGGCACTCGCCTGCTCGTCGACACGTTGACATCAGCTGAGCTGCTCATAGGTCTGCCTCCGTTGCACCCGCGTAGTACGCGGACGCGTTGCCTTGCAGGGCGACGCTGGGCCGCCCGTCGACGCCGACGGGGGTGGGACCGGCCACGGTGACCCGCTCGCCGCGCCGGTGCTCGGTGCCGTAGTCGAAGATCGCGTAATGCTGGGTGGCCCGGTTGTCCCAGATCGCCAGGTCGTCCACGCGCCACTGCCAGCGCACGGTCTGCTCCGGCCGGGTCACGTACTCCTGCAGCACCCGGATCAGGTCCCGGGACGCCTGCGGCGAGAACCCCAGCACGGTGCGCGCGAACCCGCCCAGCACCAGCGAGCGCTCCCCGGTCTCGGGATGCACCCGCACCGCCGGATGCTCGGCCTCATATACCGTCGACAGGAACTGCCGCTGCGCCGCCTGCGTGGCCGCGTCGACGCGCTCGCCACGGCCGTAGACCGCGGCATAGTCGTGATCGTTGGTGTGCACGATGCGCAGCCGGTCGGCGAGGTCGCGCAGCTCTTCGGGCAGGCTCTCGTAGGCGGTCACGGTGTTGGCCCACAGCGTGTCGCCGCCCACCGGCGGGATCACCACCGCGTGCAGCAACGTGAACGCCGGCGGCCGGTCGACGAACGTCACGTCCGTGTGCCAGTGATTGGCCCGGCCGCCCTTGTGCGAGTCGATCTCCTCCAGCAGCGGCTGGCCGGGCGGCGATTCCAGGGTGGGGTGGCCCAGGGTGAGCGGCCCGAGCCGCTCGGCGAACGCGACCTCGCGGGCGTAGTCCAGGTTCTGGCCGCGCAGGAACACCACCTTGTGATCCAGCAGCGCCTGCCGGATCTGGGTGATCGCGTCGTGCCCCAGATCGGTCCCGGTGTCGACGCCGGTGATCTCGGCGCCGATGTTGCCAGCCAGCCTGCGGACGCCGAGCTTGGCGCTGGTGGCGATCGTGTCGGTCATGGTGAATGCCTCCGGAATGGGGGGGTGCGGGACTAATCCGGGCATGCGAGGGTGCCGTCAGCCGGGACGGTGGATGCGGTCGGATCGGGATAAGCGGCTGAGCAGCGCGGCCGGACAGATGGCACTGGCCACGAGGAGCAGGTCCACGTGGCGGCGCTTGGTGCTGAGGTGAGGCGCCACGGTTAAAGCGTGCCCGCGCCTCGCTGCAAAGTCAATGTTTCCGATCAAAATTATCGGAATAGATCACGAACGGGCTGGTGGCGGCGTTCCTCGCCGTCGACGCCGAGGGCAAGCCGCTGGAAGACGTGGCCAAGCCGCTATCCGTGGCGGCAAAGCCCGCGCGGACGATCTTCCGGGCCGGAGACCAGGACAGCGCGGGGACGTAGCAGAGTCAGCCGCCCGCTATGCGTTCCGAAAGATAGGGGACGAGGCTGTCGATACCGACCCGCTCCTGCTTCATCGAGTCCCGCTCCCGCACGGTGACCGCCTGATCGTCCAGCGTCTCGAAGTCGATGGTCACGCAGTAGGGCGTGCCGATCTCGTCCTGGCGCCGGTAGCGGCGCCCGATCGCGCTCGCGTCGTCGAAGTCGGTGTTCCACCGCTTGCGCAGGAGGGCCGCGATGTCCCTCGCCTTTGGCGACAGGTCGGCGTTGCGCGACAGCGGCAGCACGGCGACCTTGACCGGCGCGATCCTGGCGTCGAGGCGCAGCACGCTGCGCTTCTCCATGTTCCCCTTCGCGTCCGGCGCCTCGTCCTGGGTGTAGGCGTCGAGCAGGAACGCCAGCAGGCACCGGTCCACGCCGACGGCGGGCTCGATGACGTACGGGACGTACCGCGCACCCGACGTCGCGTCGAGGTAGGACATGTCCTGGCCGGAGGCCTTGGCGTGCGTGCTGAGGTCGAAGTCGGTGCGGTTGGCCAGGCCCTCGAGCTCACCCCACTCGGCACCGGGGAAGCCGAACCGGTACTCGATGTCGACCGTGCTCTTCGAGTAGTGCGACCGCTTGTCTTCGGGATGGGTGTACAGGCGCAGGTTGTCCTTGCTGAGGCCGAGGCCGGTATGCCAGGCCAGCCGGGTCTCGATCCACTTCTCGTGCCACTCCTCGTCGGTGCCCGGCTCGACGAAGAACTCCATCTCCATCTGCTCGAACTCGCGGGTGCGGAAGATGAAGTTTCCCGGCGTAATCTCGTTGCGGAACGACTTGCCGATCTGGCCGATGCCGAACGGGATCTTCTTGCGCGAGGTCTGCAGCACGTTGCGGTAGTTGATGAAGATGCCCTGCGCGGTCTCCGGCCGCAGGTAGGCCAGGCCTGACTCGTCCTCGGTCGCGCCGAGGTACGTCCGGAGCAGGCCGTTGAACATGCGCGGCTCGGTGAAGGCGCCCTTGGTGCCGCAGTGCGGGCAGGCGATGTCGGCGAGGCCGTTCTCCGGTGGGTGGCCGTGCTTCTCCTCGTACGCCTCGATCAGGTGGTCGGCGCGGAACCGGTGGTGGCAGGACAGGCACTCGGTCAGCGGGTCGACGAACTCGGTGATGTGCCCGCTGGCCTGCCACACCTCGGGCGCGAGGATCACCGAGGAGTCGAGCCCGACGATGTCGTCGCGCTCCTGCACCATCGAGCGCCACCACTCGCGCTTGATGTTGTTTTTCATCTCCACGCCGAGCGGGCCATAATCCCAGGACGCCCGGAGCCCTCCGTAGATCTCACTGGAGGGGTAGACGATCCCGCGCCGCTTGCTAAGGCTGACGATCTCGTCCAGGCGATCACTGCGTCGTGCCATCAAGTATCTCCATCCGGCTGGCGGTCGGCGGCTTGTGGTTGGCGGCCCGCGGCTAGGTCAGCGGTCAGCGGGGCGCGCATGCCCGGTTACCTGGCTTCCCGCCAGCCGGGGGCTGCCGGGTGAGCTGTCTATCTGGGTGCGCCGTTGGTAAAGCTTAGCGTTGCTCCGGGCCCGGTCCATCCGGTTATCCGGCCGCGCGGCCCGGGACACGGCGCCAGGCCCGAGCACGTATCTTGGCGCAGAGAGGCGAAACCGGCAGCAGCGCACTCACCGGCCCGGAGGGACCACAGCCCCGTGAGCACGAACCGGCCCGCACCGCCGCGGGCACCGTCCGGCGCCAGGCAGGCGGCGGAGAGGCGCAGCGCGGTGCCGCTGGTCTACTTGCGGCACCTGCCGACCTGGGTGCCGCCCGTGGTGCTCGCAGCCCTCCTCGTGACCGGGCTCGCGGTGCGGGGCTGGGGCGGAGCGGTGGCGCTGTGCGTCGTGGCGGCGTTCCTGGGCTGGCTGGCCTACCTGTCCTGGCCCGCTCAGGGCAGCCGCGGGCGGCTTGGCCGCGTGCTGGTGATCGCGTGCCTGCTCGCCCTGGCCGCGTTCCAGGCCACCCGCTGACCGGCCGCGTCAGCCGGCGTCCGGGCCGCGTCAGCCGGCGTCAGGCTCCGGCTTGTCACCTGTGATCACGGTGCCGATGTCCTCGCCCTGGCAGATAGCGCTCATCGCGCCCAGTGCGGCCACATCGAAGATGTGCATGAGCAGCCCGTGCTCGTTGGCGAGCACGAACGCGCTCTGATCCATGACCTTGATCCCCTCGGCCAGCGCCTCCCGGTAGGTGAGCCGGGTGTAGCGCTTGGCGCCGGGGTCGACGTTCGGGTCGGAGTCGTAGACCCCGTCCACGCCGCGCTTGGCGACCAGCAGCGCATCGGCCTCGAGTTCCAGGGCCCGCTGCACGCCCGGGTAGTCGGTGGTCACGTAGGGCTGCCCGATCCCGCCGGCCAGCAGGACGATGAGCCCGCGGCGCAGGTGCCGGTCCGCGCGCAGCCGGATGAACGGCTCGGCCACGCTCTGCATCGGTATCGCGGTCATTACCCGGACGTCCGACTCGCTGCGCGCGGTCAGCACCCCGCGCAGCATCAGGGCGTTCATGACCGTGCCGAGCATCCCGATGTTGTCCGCCTCGGCCCGGCCAATGCCCCAGCCGTCGGCCATCCGGCCGCGGAAGTAGTTGCCGCCGCCGATGACCACGGCAACCTCGACCCCGAGCTTGTGCACGGACAGCAGCTCGTCCGCGATCATTGCGAGGCTCGCCGGATCCGCTCCCGTCCCGGCCGCGCCGGCCAGAGCCTCACCGCTGAGCTTGATCACAACGCGTGAATAGCGCCCCACGTCTGCCCCCGTCGTGTGCCGCACGGTCGGCGACCCGGCCCAGCATACGAGAGTCCGGCGGCGCCGGCGGCCATACCCCCGCGGCGGTTACAGGCGGGGGACCGGGTTCGGCTCGGCGCCGCCGTAGCGCCGGTCCCGGCTCGCGTAGATCTCGCACGCCTGCCACAGGTGCCGCCGGTCGAAGTCGGGAAAGAGCGTGTCGAGGAACACCAGCTCGGCGTAGGCGGACTGCCAGATCAGGAAGTTAGACGTGCGCTGTTCCCCGGATGAGCGGATGAACAGGTCGACATCCGGAATACCCGGCTCGTCCAGGTAGCGCGCGAAGACCTTCTCATTGATCTTGTCCGGCCGCAGCTTGCCCGCTGCCACGTCGGCGGCGAGCGCCGCGGCCGCGTCGGCGATTTCCGCCCGGCCGCCGTAGTTCACGCAGAACTGAAGCGTGAGCTTGTCGTTGCCGGCGGTGAGCCGTTCGGCGTACTCGAGCTCGGTGATGACGCTCCGCCACAGCCGGGCCGGCGGCCGGCCCAGCGCACCCGCACGCCCATCTCGTGGAACTCGTCCCGGCGGCGGTGGATCACGTCCCTGTTGAACCCCATCAGGAAGCGGACCTCGTCCGGGGACCGGCGCCAGTTTTCCGTGGAGAACGCGTATGCCGACAGGTACGGGATGCCGAGCTCGAGCGCGCCCATGATCACGTCGAACAGGGCCGCCTCGCCGCGCTTGTGGCCCTCGGTTCGCGGCAGGCCGCGCTGCTTGGCCCAGCGGCCGTTGCCGTCCATGACGAGCGCCACGTGCCGCGGGATGAACTCCTTGGGCAGGTCGGGCGCCGTGGCGCCGCCGGGGTGAGGGTCCGGTGGCCGGATCGGGCGGGTCACGCGTGCTCCACGTGGCGCAGCGACCGGATCGAGTGCTCCAGGTGCCACTGCAGGTAGGCGGCGACCAGACCGCTGCACTCGGCCCGGTGCCGGTGCTCGCTGCTGTCGGCGTGCGCCCAGTCGCCGCGCATCAGCGCGCCCATCAGCACGACCGTCTGCGGGGCCGGCGTGGAGGCGCCCGGTGTCCGGCAGGACCGGCAGACGAGCCCGCCGGCGCCGATCGCGAACGCGAACACGCGCAGCGCGGCAGAGGTGACGGCGCCCGCCAGCCCGTCGGGGTCGGCGACCCGGGTCCCGCACACGGCGCACTCGTCGAGCGCGGGCGCGTAACCGGCCACGGCGAGCGACCTGAGCAGGTACGCGTCGAGGATCAGCCGAGGTTCATGTGCACCCTCGCTGAGCGCCCGCAGCCCGCCAACCAGGAGCAGGAACTGGCGCATGGCCGGCTCCTTCTCCACCGGGGTGAACTTCTCGGCCGTCTCCAGCATCGCGGTTCCCGTGGTGTACCTCGGGTAATCCGACGAGAACGGCTCGCCGTACGGCCGCAGGGTTTCGGCCTGGGTGATGTAATCCAGCGACCTTCCGGTGTGCATCAGCAGATCGACGTGGGTGAACGGCTCGAGCCGCGCGCCGAACCTGGACTTGGTGCGCCGCACGCCCTTCGCCACGGCGCGGACCCTGCCGGTCCGCCGCGCGAGCAGCGTGACGATCCGGTCGGCCTCGCCGAGCTTATGCGTGCGCAGCACGATGCCGTCGTCACGGTAAGCGCCCACAAGGTCATTCTCCCGCATGCCAGGACACGGCGGCGTTTGCCACACTCACAACGGGCCTGCGGCTAGGCCGACGCGCCCTCCTCGGTCATCGTGATGACGCCGCGCGCCTGGGCCGGGGTCATGCCGATCTGGGCGGCGATCTCCCGCGCCGCCTGCCGCTCCTCGTCGGACAGCATCCCGTCGGCGAGGCCGATCCGCACCACCTCGGCCAGGAACCACTCCGTGCCCGGGAGGGCGAACTGCATCATGAGCCGGTTCAGCGGCCCGGTCAGGTCCATGGCCGACTCCGACAGGTCGGCATCCAGAACTGCCTCGTCGTAGTCGGGCAGGCCGGCACCCCTGACCGCGTCGATGGCCCGGCGCCTGGCCGGGGTGCTGCTCCGGCCGCCCGCGCGGAGCATGGCGATCGCCGCCGCCCGCGTCCCGGCCGGGAGCGCCTCCTTCATCTGGGCCGTCGTCGGCAGGGACAGCACGTCCATGCGGTAGCGGGTGCCGCAGACCGCGCACTGCACGTGCTGGCCTGCCTTGTTGATCGGAATGATCGGGATGAAGAACAGCGTGAACCAGCGGCGCCCGACCCGGTGCCGGTACTCGCGGTCACCGCCGCAGCGCTGGCAGTGGAACATCCCCTGCCCGGCCGCCCGGTAGAACACGCGGAGCCCAAAGAAGATCAGCAAGCTCGGTCCCCTCCCAGTTACTTCACCGGCAGCCGCACCGTCGGCACCCGCCGATCATCACACGCCTGGCCTCGGCAGATACCCAAGTCGAGCATTTTCACCACGATCGGCGCCGACCGGATCGGGCCAGTTCAGTCGTAGAATCCGAGCCGCCGCAATTGCTTCGGATCGCGCTGCCAGTCCTTGGCGATCTTGATACGCAGATCGAGATAAACCTTGGTGCCAAGCAGCGCCTCGATCTGGTGTCGGGCACGGGAGCCGACCTCCTTCAGCCGCGCCCCCTTCGCGCCGATCACGATCGCTTTCTGGCTCGGGCGCTCCACGTACATCAGCGCGTGCACGTCGATGAGGTCGTCGCGGCCCTCCCTGGGCGCCATCTCCTCGACCACAACCGCGATCGAGTGCGGCAGCTCGTCCCGCACTCCCTCCAGGATTGCCTCCCGGATCAGCTCGGCCACCAGCATCTGCTCGGGTTCGTCGGTCTCCTCACCGTCCGGGTACAGCGGCTGCCCCTCCGGCAGGTGCGAGACGAGCACGTCTTCCAGCACATCGAGCTGAAAGCCGGTCACGGCGGAAACCGGCACCACATCGGCCCAGTCGCCCAGCTCTGCAACGGCCGCGAGCTGCGCCGCGACCTGTTCCCTGGTGGCCAGGTCGGTCTTGGTGACCACGACGACCACCGGCGTCTTGCTCAGCCCGGCCAGCTCGCCCGCCAGGTACCTGTCCCCCGGCCCGATGCGCTCCGAGGCCGGGAGGCAGAACCCGATCACGTCCACCTCGGTGAGCGTCGACCGGGCCAGGCTGTCCAGGCGCTCACCGAGCAGGGTTCTCGGCCGGTGCAGCCCCGGCGTGTCCACGATGACCAGCTCGGCGTCGGGCCGGTGCACGATTCCCCTGATCGCCCGGCGGGTGGTCTGAGGCCTGCTGCTGGTGATCGCCACCTTGGCCCCGACCAGCGCATTCATCAGCGTTGACTTGCCAACATTCGGCCGCCCGGCAAAGCCAGCGAAGCCCGACCTGAAATCTGGCGGAACGGGGTGCTGCGCCGGCTCGGGCTGCGGCGGCGGTGACGTCTGCGGGGATCCCACGCCGTGATTCTCCTCCAGTCGCGCCTCAAGCCCTAACTGGCTCCGGCGGCAGGCCTGGCAGGGCCACAGGTCAGCCGGGCGAGGTGAGCCGGTCAGCCGGGCGGGGGCGAGCCCTGCTGAGTGCCCGCGGACCTGGCGGGCACGGCGAGCACGGCCAGCGCCAGGCCGACCAGGATCAGGCCCGCGGTGGCGGTCGCCGTCAGCCGCTCGTTGAGCACCAGCAGCCCTAGCAGCGCGGCCACGAGCGGCTCGGCCAGCCCGAGGGTCACCGCGACCGGGGCGGGCACTGTGCGGAACCCCCACCCGACGAGCAGGTAGCCAACGACGGTGATCAGGCCCAGGTACAGGCCTACGGTCAGGCCCCTGGGCGAGGCCAGCCAGCCGGGCGAGCTGGCCACGAGCACCGGCGTGAGCAGCACGGCGGCGCCGCCGAGCAGCGCGCCCATCACGACGCGCTCGGAGTTCCCGCGGCTGATCAAGCGCGCCGCGGCGACCGCGTACACCGCGAAGCAGAGCCCGGCGACCAGCGCGAGGCCCACCCCGGCGAGGCTGACGCCGGCGGCGCGGCCGCTGGCGATCAGCAGCGCGCAGCCGCCGATCGCGCCCGCGGTCGCGACCGTCCAGCGGATGGTCAGCGGACCGCCGCCGGTGAGCCTGCTGATCAGCCCGGCGAATACCGGGCCGCTGCCGACCGCCACGACCGTGCCCACCGCGACGCCGGTCAGCCGCACCGCGGAGAAGAAGCAGAGCTGGTAACCGCTGATGCCGACGATGCCCGCCGCGAGGCTGACCCGGTTGGCGATGCTGGAGCGGAGCAGCGCCGTCAGGTCGCGCCGTGTTCCGGGGCGGCCGACCGCCAGGCCAAATAGCACGGCGCCGCCGAGCACGATGCGCACCGCGCCCACCGACACTGAGCTGGCGCCACGGGGAGCGAAGTGCGCGGCCGTGCCCGCTGTCCCCGACGCGGCCGCGCCCGCCAGGACCGCTGCCGCGCCACCCGCGCTGCCCCGCGCTGACGCCGCGCTGCCGCCAGGCGCATCCGCGCTACCCTCACCGGCGAGCCCGCTGCCCGCGCCAGTCCCCCGATCTTGCCGCACCGCGCCAGTCTGCCCCGCGAACTCAAAGATCACGAATGAGATTTGCCGCTCGGCGGCCAAGCCGAGCGCCCGGGGGTTCAGGGGCGCAGGGGGTTCACGGGCGCAGGGTTGCCCGGAGGGTGCCGTCCGGCGCCGCATGGAACACGACGGCGTTTGGGCCCAGGTCACGGACCGCGGCCAGGTCGGCCTCGTCAGGGCCGTCACCATCGCTGACCAGGGCCGCCGCCTCCAGGTTGCCGGCTCCGCTGGACACCGCCATGGCCACGGCCAGATGCAGGGCAGACAGCCGCAGCGACGGCAGAGCCACGGCGGCCGCTGCATACGTACGCCCGGTCTCATCGCGCACCGCGGCACCCTCGGCAGCCATCACCCGCGCACGAGCCGAGCGGGCTAGCGTAATGATCTTGAGGTCTTCCGGGCCTGGCTGGACCTCGCTCACCCGGCAGAGTCTAGTCCGGCTGCCCCGGGCCCGCCCGCGCCGGCGCGGTTGCCGGGACGGCCCTCACTCGCCGTGCTGTGGCCTTCGCTCCCTGTGCTGCGGCCGTTCCCGGCCGTGCCGCGCCCGTTACCCTCCCCGTCGCGCCCATCGCCTGTCTGGGCGATCCGCTCGACGGTCACCGCGGCGATCCGGTTGCGCCGGCAGGCCAGACTCTCCGCGGTCAGCCGCAGGCCCGCCACCGTGGTCACCGAGCCCGCAATCGGCACCCGGCCCAGCCGCTGCGCCAGCAGCCCGCCCACGGTCTCTACGTCCTCGGCCTCGATGTGCACGCCGAACAGCTCAGCCAGCTCCTCGACCGGCAGCCGCGCGGTCACCCGGGCCTGTCCCTCGCCGAGCCATTCGACCGGCGGCTGCTCCTTGTCGTACTCGTCGGCGATCTCGCCAACGATCTCCTCGAGGATGTCCTCGATCGTGGCCAGGCCGGCGGTGCCGCCGTACTCGTCGATCACGATCGCGACGTGGATCTGGCGCGCCTGCATCTCCCTCAGCAGCGCGTCGACCGGCTTGCTCTCCGGCACAAACGTGGCGGGCCGCATGATCGACTCGACCTTCTCGACCGACTCGCCCTCACGGTGCTCGTAGCTGCGGGTCACGATGTCCTTGAGGTAGGCGATCCCGACGATGTCGTCCTCGTTCTCGCCGATGACCGGGATCCGGGAGAACCCGCTGCGCAGCGCCAGCGACAGCGCCTGGCGCAGGGTCTTGCCGCGTTCGACGAACACCATGTCGGTGCGCGGCACCATCACCTCGCGGACGATCGTGTCGCCGAGCTCGAACACCGAGTGGATCATCGCGCGCTCGGTGGGCTGGATCACCCGGCGCTGTTCCAGCAGGTCGACCAGGCCTCGCAGATCCTCCTCTGATCCCGGGCCGCCACCGCGGCCCGCCGCGCCGCCCGGGGCGAGCAGCAGCCGCGGCAGCGGCCCGAGCAGCCGGGTGACCGGAGCCACGATCGCGGCTGCGGTGCTGGCCATCCTTACCGCGTTGCGCCGCCCAAGCGACCTCGGCACGGTCCCGGAGACCAGGTAGATCACCACGGTCATGACGCCGGCCGCGATCACGAACGCGCGCCACCCCGTCCCGAGCCAGTGCACGAGCACGGCGGTGACCAGGACGACCGCCCCCAGCTCGGCGGCTATCCGGGAGAGCAGCAGAACCGACAGGTATCGGGTCACGTCGGCGAGCACGACCTGCAGCGGCGTCGATCCCTGGCCAGCGCCACGGCCCAGTTCCTTGGCACCCGCCCTGGAGACCCTGGCCAGGGCGGCCTCTGCGGCCGCACACCAGCCGGCCAGCAGCGTCAGGACTATCGCCGCTACCAGCAGCCAGCCCATGGCCTGCTCACCCCTCTGCCCCGTCGCCCCGCGTCTCTGCCTGGCCAGACCGGCCTGCCGCGCCGCCAGGGTCGCCGTTGGCGTCGCGTAACGGCCCCCATTCCGCCAGGAGGCGGTCCTGCAAACCGAACATCGCAGCGTGCTCTTCCGGCTCTGCGTGGTCATACCCCAGCAGGTGCAGGATGCCGTGCGTGCAGAGCAGGTCGAGTTCCTGCTGCACGCCGTGCCCCGCCTTGTCGGCCTGCTGGACGGCTACCTGCGGGCACAGCACGACGTCGCCGAGCAGGGTTTCCGCCGTGTCGTCGTCGGTGCCGTGCTCGGCCTGGCCGCCGCCGGGATGCGGCACCCCGAGCTCGTCCATGGGGAACGCGAGTACGTCGGTCGGCCCGTCCTCGCCCATCCAGCGCTGGTGCAGGGCGGTCATGGCCTCCTCGTCAACGAGCAGCACCGACAGCTCGGCCAGCGGGTGCACCCGCATCTGGTCAAGCACGTGCCTGGCCAGCGCCGCGAGGTCCGCCTCGTCCACCGCCACGCCGGATTCGTTGCGGATCTCGATGCTCATGTGCGCTCAGCGGGTCCGGTTGCCCGTGCGGCGGGACCGGCCGGAATCCCCGGCCGCCGCGTTGCGGGCGTCGTAGCGCTCGTAGGCGTCCACGATGTCCGCGACCAGCTTGTGCCTGACCACGTCGTGGCTGGTCAGCCTCGAGAAGTAAACGTCCTCGACCCCGTCCAGGATGTCCTGCACCAGCCGCAGCCCGCTGGTGTGCCCAGCGGGCAGGTCGACCTGGGTCACGTCTCCGGTCACCACGATCTTGGAGCCGAACCCGAGCCGGGTCAGGAACATCTTCATCTGCTCGGGCGACGTGTTCTGCGCCTCGTCAAGAATGATGAACGAGTCGTTCAGGGTGTTATGGGTCAGCAGGAAGTCTTCGGTGGTGTAGAGCGAGTCGGCCGCCGCCACCGAGATGCACACCGCCTCGGCAGTGCCGGCCGGCTCGATGCTCTCGATGAACCGCATCGGGCTTCCGCCGCCGCCCTCGGCGTTGTACTTATCCCGCTTGCGGGTGAGCCGGAACGGCTCGATGCCTTCCGGAAGCCGGATGTCGACGATGTAGGCGTCATGCCGGTGATGGACTGGGCGCCCCTTGGCCCGACCTGGCGCTCGCCCGAGCGCCGGGCGAACTTGCGTGTAGGCAACCCCGCCGAGTGACCGGACGAGGAAGATCACGTCGTCCCGCAGGCGCGGCGAGACGGTCAAGTACTGGACTCGACAGGTTCGGCCGCGCTGTATAACCGGGCCGCCGTCGGTATCAAGGAGACCCTGCAGCACCGCCAGCCGGACGTTCGCCGAGTTGTACAGGTAGCGCTCAGGCACGAACTTGGTCGTTGAACGCGTGCCGTGCAGCCCAAGCTGCCGCGTCACCCCGGTCACCGGGTTCTCCACGCGGACGGTGGTCTGCGACGGCGACGCCGTTTGGCTCAGCTCGTAGTTGGGACCGGGCTTCGGCCGCACTTGGGTGCCCGGCAGCAGCCGCTGCAGCTCCCAGGCAAGCTCCACGTCGGCCGTCGCAAAGCTCGGCGTGGTCGAACCGGTCAGACAGCCATCGCCGAGCAGCAGCCCGAGCGCGTACGGGTCCATCGGCACCGGCTGGTACGGGAAGCAGACCGGCGCGCTGTGCATCGGCAGCTCGTACCGGTGGTAGTGGTTGGCGCGCAGGTTCCCGATCATCTCGCGGGTTTCGAGAACGCGGTATGGCTTGCCGCGGCGGCGGTCGTCGCGGGTGGTCACCGCCCACAGATGGTCGCCCGAGCACAGCACCGAGGCGCCGTCCTGCGCGGTGAGCCGGTACATGTCCTTCTCGCCCTGCGGGTACACGCCGAGCACCGGCGTCGGCTCGCCGTTGGACCCGATAACCAGATCGCCGACGGTCAGCGCTCCAATCGGCCGGAAGCCGTCCGGGGTCAAAACGGGCGAATCCACAGAATTCGCGCGACCGCGCATGTACGCCAAGGGCGCGATCTCAATCGTGCCGGCGGCCATGAGCTTGGGGATCGAGTCCGGGTCGATCATGTCGTGCAGCGCGTCGTAGAGCGGGCGCAGGTACGGGTCGATCTTCTCGTAGAGCGTCCCGGGCAGGAAGCCGAGCCGCTCCCCCGCCTCCACCGCCGGCCGGGTCAGGATGATCCGGTTGAACTCCTTGGCCTGCAGCGCCTTCACGGCCTTGGCCATGGCCAGGTACGTCTTGCCGGTCCCGGCCGGGCCGATCGCGAACACGATCGTGTGCTTGTCGATCGCGTCGACGTAGCGCTTCTGATTCAGCGTCTTGGGCCGGATGGTCCGGCCGCGCGCCGACAGGATGTCCAGGGTCAGCACGTCGGCCGGGCGGGCGCCGGACTTGCGGCGCAGCATCGCGACGCTGCGCTCGACCACGTCGGCGGCGAGTTCCGCGCCGCTGGCCAGCAGCCGGGTGAGCTCGTCGAACAGCCGCGCGACGAGCGCGGTCTCCTCCGGCGTCCCGGTGACGGTGATCTCGTTGCCGCGCACGTGGATGTCGGCGCCAAAGGCGCCCTCGATCACGTGCAGCAGTTCGTCCCGGGAGCCGAGCAGGCTGACCATCGAGTGGTCATCCGGAATAACGATCTTGACGCGCGTGCGGCCGTCCGGTGACGGCTCACCTTTGCGCGGATCTGTGGGAGTTTCTGTCAAGTGCCCTTCCCTGCCCGGGCGTATTTCCGGGCCCGCCTGCCCGCCATGTTATCCGCAGCGGTTGCCCCTGCGAGCCCCATCGGTATGCGCATCATGACCTAGCCGGGCGGCCAGCCCAGCGGCCTGCCGCCGAGGACGTGCGCGTGCACGTGGTGGACGGTCTGGCCGGCGTGGTCCCCGGTGTTGAACACCACCCGGTAGCCGGTCTCCGCGACGCCTGCCTTGGCCGCCGCGAGCGCCGCCTGAGCCGCGATCTCGTCAAGCAGGCCGTCGCCCGCCTCCGCGACCGCGGCCAGGTTCTGATGGTGCTCTTTCGGTATCACCAAAACGTGCAGCGGCGCCTGAGGGTTTATGTCCTGGAATGCGATAGTGCGCGGGCTTTCAAGAACCCGCGTCGCCGGGATCTCCCCCGCCGCTATGCCGCAGAACAAGCAATCAGCCACGCGGAAGATCTTAACTGTTGCCCCGCCTAATGGCTCGACGACATATATGGTTGCAGTACTGCGAACCCCCGGCGCACCACCCCTTGGGGTGCACGGCCCAGCGAGCGCTGAACTTCCGTGTCACCACAACTCCTCACTCAGCGGCGGTCGCGGGGATGCGAACTCATTACGACATGGGTGTGGGGGCGGTGGGATCGTTCGAACTACGCGGCGCGTGGTGGCCCGGCGTGAAGATACGTCATGATGACCGGTGAACCTGCAGACGCGCCTACGCGTCCAATTCACGTGACCGAAACCCTGGTGGCGGATACCGCCCTGGGCTCGGTTCCGGCCGACTGGGACGCCGACCGGGCAGTGACCGCTCTATACAGCACGCACTACCGTTCCTTGGTGCGGCTCGCGGCTCTGCTCGTTCGTGACGTCGCAACGGCGGAAGAGGTAGTGCAGGACTCGTTTGTCGCGATGCACGGCGGTTGGCGTCGGCTGAGGGACAGCGAGAAGGCACTGTCTTACCTCCGCCAGTCGGTTGTGAACCGGTCCCGCTCCGTGCTGAGACACCGCGTGGTCGTGGACCGGAATGCCCCGAAACCCTCGCCGGACATGCCGAGCGCCGAGCATGGCGCGATCGTCCTGCTGGAGCGGTCGGCCGTGGTCTCGGCCCTGCGCACGCTGCCGCCGCGGCAGCGTGAGGCGCTGGTGCTGCGGTACTACGGCGACATGTCCGAAGCCCAGATCGCCGACATCATGGGGATCAGCAGGGGCGCGGTGAAGAGTCATACGGCCCGGGCCATGTCTGCGCTGCGAAGTGTGCTGGAGCGTGAGGCATGACCCGTCTCGACCTCGATGAGATCCTGCGCCGGGAGTTGCATGCCGCGGCGGAGTCGTTCGAGCCTGCCGCCGACGGGCTCAACCTGATCCGCGAGCGGCTGTCGGCTCCTCGCCCGCTGGCCGTCGCCTGGCTGATGGTCGGGTGGACCAGCGTCGGCCAGCCCGCCTTGCTCCGGATCGACGAACTGCTGGTGGCGTTCGGAGAGTGGCTGCGCGCGATGCTGCGGCCGGTGTCCGAACCGCTGCACCCCGTCGCCGAGAGGCTGCGGCCGGTGCTGCGGCCCGTGTGGATCAAGGCCCGTGCCTTGTTCACGCCGCGCACCGAGTCCGGCAGTCGTCCGTCGCGTTACGCGTGGCTGCGGCCCGCCCTGGCCATGGCCGCCGTGGTCGCGGTCGCGGTCGCGGGCGGTTTCGCCCTGTCCGGACTGCCGCGCCAGATCCAGCAGGCCGCGAACTCGATGCTGTCGAACCCGTCGCACACCACGAAGGGCGGCCAGGGGCCCAGGGTGGCCGGCAGCGGCAAGCCAAGCCCGGCGGGTGCCGCTTCCAGCCCGACGCCGCGGCCATCCGCGAGCTGCACGCCGTCGCCGAAGCCGAGTGCGAACCCGTCGGCGAGCACGTCGCCGTCGCCATCGCCAAGCCCGTCACCATCGCCAAGCCCGTCGCCATCGCCGTCACCAAGCCCGTCGCCGTCGCCGTCGCCGTCCGACAGCGCCAGCGGTAACGACCCCACGACGTCATCCGGTGGCCAGTCCGCCCAGGACACCAGCAACCTGATCCTTACCAGCGCGATCAGCATGGAGTCGGCCGCTAAGGCTCACCCGACGCCGTCTCCGTCTTGCTCGTCGGGCTCCAGCTGAGTCAGCGGTGCGCAGGCCCGGTTAGGCCCAGCGGTCCGACCTGGCCAGCGTCAGCGCTGCTGCAACAGCGCCGGCCGAGGACGTGCGGAGTACCGTCGGTCCCAGCCGAGCGGGAACGGCCCCGGCGCCCGTCAGGGCGTCGGCTTCCGCCGGGCTGACCCCGCCTTCCGGCCCGACGATCACGACGATCTCGCCCCGGTGCGGCATGGCCAGGTCGCCGAACGCGGCCTCAGCGCCGGGGTCGAGCAGGATCGCGAGACCCGCGGCGGCGACCCTGCGCGCGACGGCCGGCGTCCGCTCCGGGCCGGTTACCTCGGGGATCCAGGCACGCCGCGACTGCTTGGCCGCCTCCCGCGCCGTCGCCTGCCAGCGCGCCAGCGCCTTGCCCGCCCGATCGGCGCGGCCGCCACGGTCACCCCGGCCCACCCCGTCGCCACAGTCACCCCGGCCCACCACATCGCCACGGTCCCCGCGCCAGCGGGCGACGCTGCGCTCGGCCTGCCAGGCGATGATCTCGTCGACGCCCACCTCGGTCATGATCTCGACGGCAAGCTCGCCGCGGTCGCCCTTGGGAATCGCCTGAACCACGACGATCCGCGGCTCGGCCGCCGGGATCGTGCGCTTGGTCAGGACCGCGAGCTCGATCACGCCAGGTCCGGTGCGGGTCACCGTGCACTCGGCGATCGTGCCAGCGCCGTCCGTCACGTCGGCCCGCTCGCCCGTGGACAGCCGGCGCACGGTGGCCGCGTGACGCCCCTCGGCCCCGGTGAGGGTGATCGAGCCGCGCTCGAGCTTGGCGGTGTCGGCAAGAAAGACCGGCGGCGTTGCCTTGCCTTGGGCCTCCCGGGTCCCCCCGCCCGCCTCCGGGGTCCCCCCGCTCGCCTCCCCCTTCACGGCCGGCCCTCTTCCCCTTCGGCTCCCGTTGGGCGCAGGGGTCAGCGGCCGTTGAACGCGTCGCGCAGCCGGGAGAAGAACCCTTGCTGGCCAGGCTGGAACTTGCCGGGCGGCGACTCCTCGCCGCGCATCTTGGCCAGCTCCCTGAGCAGGTTCTCCTGTTCTGGCTCCAGCTTCATCGGCGTCTCCACGGTCACGTGGATGACGAGATCACCGCGGCCCGACGCGTTCAGGTGCGCCGTCCCCTGCCCATAGAGCGGTATCGCCTGCCCAGACTGGGTCCCGGGCCTGATGTCTATGTCGGCCGGGCCGTCCAGAGTCTGCACCTTCAGGGTCGCCCCGAGCGCCGCTGCCACCATCGGGATCGTCACCGTGCAGTGCAGGTCATCACCCGTCCGCTCAAAGATCGTGTGTGGCCGCTGCACGATTTCGAGGAAGAGGTCGCCGGCAGGCCCGCCGCCCGGCCCGGTCTCGCCCTCCCCGGCCAGCTGGATGTGTGTCCCGTCCTCGACACCGGCCGGAATCCGCACCTTGATGGTGCGGCGGGTGCGTACCCGGCCCTCGCCGTCGCACTCCGGGCACGGCCTGGGAATCACGGTGCCGAAGCCACCGCAGCCGGGGCACGGACGTGACGTCATCACCTGGCCGAGGAACGAACGGGTGACCTGGCTCACCTCGCCGCGCCCACTGCAGACCTCGCAGGTCTCCGGGTGGGTGCCGGGCGCCGTGCCCTCGCCCGAGCAGCTCGGGCAGACGACCGCGGTGTCCACCACGAGGTCCCTTGTCGTGCCGAACGCGCACTCGGACAGGTCGAGCTCGACCCGGATGGTCGCGTTCCGTCCGCGGCGCGCCCTGCTCCGAGGCCCCCTGGTGGCCGTACCGGCCCCGAAGAAGGCGTCCATGATGTCGCTGAACGGGAACCCGGCCCCGAAGCCGCCTGCGCCCGCTCCGGCCTGCGCGAAGGGATCGCCGCCCAGGTCGTACATCTGCCGCTTGCCCGGGTCGGAGAGCACCTCGTAGGCCTGGGTGATCTCCTTGAACCGCTCCTGCGTCTCCGGATCGGGGTTGACGTCCGGATGCAGCTCCCTGGCCAGCCTGCGATAGGCCTTCTTGATCTCGTCAGGATCAGCGTCGCGCCTAACGCCAAGGACGCCGTAGTAATCGTTCGCCACCCGCATCCCCTACGACTCCGCCAAGATCTGACCCACGTACCGTGCCACCGCGCGCACCGCTCCCATCGCCGTCGGGTAGTCCATTCGTGTCGGGCCGAGCACGCCCAGGCTGGCCAGCGCCCGATCGCCGGAGCCATAACCCGTTGCCACCACAGAGGTACTCCGCAGCCCCTGCACCTCGTTCTCAGAACCGATCCTGACCGTCAGCGATTCCTGATCACCAGACTCGCCGAGCAGCCGCATGAGCACAACCTGCTCCTCGAGCGCCTCGAGCACTTCGTGCAGGCCCTGGGTGAAGTCGGCGGCCGTAAGGTTGGCCGCGCCGCCGACGACGATCCGCTCCTCGTGCCGTTCCACCAGAGTTTCCAGGATCACCGAGAAAACCGCAGCCGCATTGGCTCGCTCGGTGGGCGCAACACGCCCGGGCAGCTCGGCGACGACCGACGCGACCTCGGTCAGCTTGCGCCCGTCGAGGCAGGCGTTGAGCACCGCGCGCAGCTGGTTGATCGACTCCTCGTCGATCGCGCCGGGCAGGTCCACCGAGCGCTGCTCCACCCGCCCGGTGTTGGTGATCAGCACCAGCAGCAGCCGCTGATCGGTCAGCGTCACCAGCTCGACGTGACGCACCGCCGACCTGGTCAGCGAGGGGTACTGGACGACCGCCACCTGGCGGGTCAGCTGCGCGAGCAGCCGGACCGTCCGCATGACGACGTCATCCAGGTCGTACGCGCCGGCCAGGAACGTCTCGATCGCCCTGCGCTCGGCGGACGAAAACGGCCGGACCGCGGACAGCCGGTCGACGAAAAGCCGGTAACCCTTGTCCGTCGGAACACGACCCGCGCTCGTGTGCGGTTGCACAATAAAGCCCTGCTCCTCGAGCACGGCCATATCATTGCGGATGGTCGCCGGGGAGACGTCAAGGTTGTGGCGGTCGACGAGGGATTTCGAGCCAACCGGCTCATTAGTGGACACGTAGTCCTCGACGATGGCGCGCAACACCGCCAACTTCCTGTCGTCGAGCACGCGCCCCACCTCCCTGGCACTCCGATGTCTGGAGTGCCAAGTCTATGGCGGGAAGGATACTGGGATGGAGCAGCAACGTCACGACCGTGTTCAATCGACGCCGTAGGCAGGGCTACCGTGGGAGCGGGAAAGGACCGGGCAGCGGAACGCTCATGACAGGCAACCCATCCAGGCCGACGCCGGAGTGGCCGGGGCCAGCGCCAGCGCCAGCGGAGCCACTCGACGCTCTCCCCGCCGCAGGCGAAGGCTTCCAGGCGCCGCCGGAACGCTTCCACACCGGCCCGCAGGAAGCTCTCTATACCGGCCCGCAGGACCGCGTTACGGGTGGCGGTGGTGCTGCCCGCTGGCCGACGAAACGGGCGCCATGGCCGGCGCCGGGCATGGCGCAGGCCGCCGACCGCCCAGAGCCGGCAACCGGGCAGCCCGCAGCCGCGGCGCAGACGACCGCTGAACCCGCGGCCGCGCCGGGTCCCGCCGACCCCGGTGACGAGCGCCTGGCCACACTCAGCTACCTAGGAGTGCCCTTCCTCGGCCCGCTCGTCCCGCTGGTCATCTTCCTGCTCAAGAGGCGGTCGTCGCCCTACACGCGCCGCCACGCGGCCCAGGCCCTCGACCTGGCGATCACCACGCTCCTCTACAGCATCTGCGCGCTGATCCTGGGCACGATGCTGGCCCTGGACAACATCGTGCTCGCGCTTGTCGTCGCGGTGCCGCTGGCCGTGGCGCTGTGGCTGGTCACCCTCGCCTACGTGATCGTCGCCGGCTCCAGCGCGAACCGCGGGGACTACTACTCGATCCCGTCCTGGATCTGCGCCTCCCTCGCGCATTAGAGCCCCGTCCTGGATCTGCGCCTCCCTCGCGCATTAGAGCAGTGCCCGGAACGGGTCGCGCCGGGGCACTCACCTCGTTCAGTCGGTCAGGCCGCGGATCACTGCGTCGGCCAGCAGCCTGCCGCGCGCGGTCAGGACCACTCTTGCCTGCGCGTAAGCATCGGGGTCGGCCAGGCCATCCTGAACTGCCACCGCTGCGGCCGCGCGCCCGGCCGGGGACAGCTCGGCCAGCGGGCAGCCGGCCGCCAGCCGGGTCAGCAGCATGATGCGTTCGGTGCGGCGCTCCGCCGGAGTCAGGATCTCGCGCGCCTGCCCCGGGCTCACCCCGGCCGCGATCCTGGCCGCGTACGCGGCCGGGTGCCGCACGTTCCACCACCGGGTTCCGGCGACGTGGCTGTGCGCGCCTGGGCCGATGCCCCACCAGTCTGCGTCGGTCCAGTAGAGCAGGTTGTGCCGGCACATCGCGTCCGGTGACGCCGCCCAGTTGGAAACCTCATACCAGCGCAGGCCCGCGGCGCTGAGCAGTTCGTCTGCGGCCAGGTAGCGGTCGGCCATCACGTCATCGTCCGGCGCGGGGAGCTCTCCCCGGCCGATCCTGGCGGCCAGTCTGGTGCCCTGCTCGACGATCAGCGAATAGGCGGAGATGTGGTCGGGCCCGGCGGACACGGCGCTGCGCAGCGAGGCGTTCCAGTCCTCGTCGCTCTCCCCCGGGGTCCCGTAGATCAGGTCCAGGCTGATGTGCTCGAAACCCGCCGAGCGGGCCCAGGCCACGCACCTTTCCGGCCGCCCGGGTTCATGCTTGCGGTCCAGAACGGTCAGCACGTGGCTCACCGCGCTCTGCATGCCGATCGAGATGCGGGTGAAGCCGCTTGCGCGCAGCTGCGCCAGGGCCCGCTGGTCGATGGTTTCGGGGTTCGCCTCGGCGGTCACCTCGGCTCCCGGGACCAGGCCGAACTCCCCGTCGATCGCGGCCAGGATTGCGGCGAGGTCGGCAGACGGCAGCAGCGTCGGCGTACCGCCGCCGAAGAACACCGCCGCGGCCGGCCTGGCCGCCGCGCCGAGCACCTTCCGCGCCAGCCGGATCTCCTCGATGGCCTGGCCCGCGTAGGCCTCCCTGGTGGCGCCGGGCCCAAGCTGGTCCGCTGTGTAGGTGTTGAAGTCGCAGTAACCGCACCGGGTCACGCAGAACGGCACGTGCACGTAGACGCCAAACGGGCGATCGCCAGAACCGGCAAGGGCATCCGGTGGCAGCGCACCGTCGGCGGGGACGGGCGCGCCTTCCGGTGGCGGACCTGGGGACACACCGGAACGGTAGCCGCGGTTGAGCCGCCGGTCGAACCGCGGCCGGGCGATGCCGCCCGATCCGCCCCCCAGCCACATCCAGGCAACGCCACCCCACCCGGCCCGGCCCCTGGAGCCGCACCCACACAACGCCACCCCACCCGGCCCGCCGAAGCGCGGGTTAAGCTGGCGACATCGGGGAGCTGGAGGTACCGATGACGGTGCGATCGGGGTTGGGGATTCCCGCCGGGGGCAACGCTTACCTGCGGGCGTCCAGCGCTGACCGGGATCGCGCCGTCGACGTGCTCAAGGCAGGCTACGCCGAGGGCAGGCTGACCAAGGATGAGTACGACAGCCGGGCGGGCCAGGCGTTCGCCGCGCGCACGCTCGGCGACCTGGCCAGGGTCACTGCCGACCTGCCCGGCGGGCATCTCGCCCAGCCCGCCTGGCCGGTCGCGCCGACGCCGGCCAGGACCAACGCGCTCGCGATCGCATCGCTGGCGTGCGGCATCGGCCAGCCGTTCACCGGAATGCTGAGCACGATCCCGGCCATCGTCCTCGGCCACATGGCCCGGCGCGAGATACGCCGCACCGGCGAGGACGGCACGGGCCTGGCCACCGTCGGACTGGTGCTCGGCTGGACAGGTTTCGCCGTGTTGGTCGTGGCCTGCCTGTTCATCGTCGCGATCGTGTCCGCGATCGCGCGGAGCTGACCAGAGCGCTCAGCGGCGCTTCTCCGGGCCCTGCTCGGTCGACAGAGCTGCGACGAAGGCCTCCTGCGGCACCTCCACCCGGCCGATGACCTTCATCCGGCGCTTGCCTTCCTTCTGCCGCTCCAGCAGCTTGCGCTTGCGAGTGATGTCACCGCCGTAGCACTTGGCGAGCACGTCCTTGCGCAGCGCGCGGATGTTCTCCCTGGCGATCACCCGCGCGCCGATGGCCGCCTGGATCGGCACCTCGAACTGCTGCCGCGGGATCAGCTCCCTCAGCCGGGCGGTCATTGCCAGGCCGTATTCACGCGCCTTGTCCGCGTGCACGATCTGGCTGAACGCGTCCACCGGCTGGCCCTGCAGCAGGATGTCGACCTTCACCAGGTTGGCCTCCTGCTCGTCGGCCGGCTCGTAGTCGAGTGACGCGTAACCCCGGCTGCGCGACTTCAGCTGGTCGAAGAAGTCGAAGATGATCTCGGCGAGCGGCAACGTGTACCGGATCTCCACACGATCGGCGGACAGGTAGTCCATGCCGAGCAGCGTGCCGCGCCGCGCCTGGCACAGTTCCATGATCGTGCCGATGTAGTCGCTGGGGGCAAGCACCGTCGCCCGCACCACGGGCTCGAAGACCTTGCCGATCTTGCCGTCCGGGAACTCGCTGGGGTTTGTGACGGTCAGCTCCTCGCCTGTCTCCATCACGACCCGGTAGACGACGTTCGGCGCGGTGGAGATCAGCGTCAGGTCGAACTCCCGCTCCAGCCGCTCCCTCACGATGTCCATGTGCAGCAGGCCGAGGAACCCGCAGCGGAAGCCGAACCCGAGTGCCGTCGACGTCTCCGGCTCGTAGACCAGCGAGGCGTCGTTCAGCCGGAGCTTGTCCAGCGCGTCGCGCAGCTCGGGATAGTCGTCCCCGTCCACCGGGTACAGCCCCGAGAACACCATCGGCCTGGGGTGGTCGTAGCCGGGCAGCGGCTCGAGCGCTGGACTGCTGGCGCTCGTGACGGTGTCGCCGACGCGTGCCTGGCGCACGTCCTTCACGCCGGTTATCAGGTAGCCGACCTCGCCAGCCGCCAAGCCGTCGGACGGAACCGGCTCCGGCGAGATCACGCCGACCTCGAGGGTCTCGTGCACCGCCTTGGTAGACAGCATCAGCGTCTTCTCGCGCCGGGACAGCCGGCCGTCCACGACCCGGACGTACGTGACCACGCCGCGGTAGGTGTCGTACACCGAGTCGAAGATCATAGCCCGGGCCGGCGCGTCGAGCTCGCCGGACGGCGGCGGCACCTTCTCCACGACGGTATTCAGCAACTCGGCTACGCCCTCGCCGGTCTTGGCCGAGACCCGGAGGATGTCGGCGGGGTCGGAGCCGATCAGGCCCGCGATCTCGGCCGCGTACTTCTCCGGCTCGGCCGCCGGCAAGTCGATCTTGTTCAGAGCCGGGATCACGACCAGGTCGGCCTCGAGCGCGAGGTACAAGTTGGCCAGAGTCTGCGCCTCGATGCCCTGCGCGGCGTCCACGAGCAGCACCGCGCCCTCGCAGGCGGCCAGCGACCTGGACACCTCGTAAGAGAAGTCGACGTGGCCCGGAGTGTCGATGAGGTTCAGCACGTACTCGCGGCCGTCGCCGCCCCGCCAGGGCAGCCGGACCGCCTGGCTCTTGATCGTGATGCCGCGCTCGCGTTCGATGTCCATCCGGTCCAGATACTGCGCGCGCATCTGCCGCTCGCCCACGACGCCGGTGAGCTGGAGCATCCGGTCCGCGAGCGTGGACTTGCCGTGATCGATGTGGGCGATGATGCAGAAATTGCGGATCACCGCCTGGTCGGTACGGCCAGGCTCGGGCATGGGTGGCTGCTCCCGCAGGACTCGGTCCGATCAGCCATCGGGCTCGATGTGCGCGCTGGCAGATCCTTGTCGCCGTCTATGGTTGCACGCCGGAGCGGATGCCGAGGCCAGCAGGCGGCCCGGCCCGACCTCCGACGGGCGTCCGATTGCCG
This sequence comes from uncultured Actinomycetota bacterium, assembly GCA_963778075.1. GTDB lineage: Bacteria > Actinomycetota > Actinomycetes > Streptosporangiales > Streptosporangiaceae > JASHPR01. Next base: position 384,139 of record CAVZTJ010000009.1, read on the forward strand.
TTCAAAGCGCCACTGCTGCACCGCCACGACCACAGCCGCGCGCCGGCGCGGCCCCGCGGGCATCACGAGAACGACAGCAGCCGGCCGACACTGCCACCACGACGCAATGTCGCGTATTAAGGACTTGGCGGCTGGCGGAACGGCCGAGAGGGCGGTTGTTTCATGATCGTGGTAGATGACGACCAAATACAGGTCTTTTTCTACCTAGATCATGAAAATCGAATGCTCGAGCGGGTCTCAAGCGGTGCGCTTGGGGCTGGCGCGACCAGTGGTGGAACTCGGAACGGCTCAGCCTCGCATCAGACGCCAGCTAGCCCACGTCGCTGCTGTCGCTGATCGCGCCATCACACGTCGCCGCTGTCGCTGATCGCTAGCGTCGCCTTAAGCTAGCCCCAGCACGGCGAGATCGGGCCGGTTTGAGCGGCCGGGCCTATCTCGGATATCCTTGCCAGTCGGCTGCCCGCATGCCCGCAGTGTTCTGCCGGGTGCGACGCCGCGGTTTCGTCGCGGCGGGCATATCCGACAGAGCTCACAAACTCCTAGCGAGGCACACGCGTGGCGAATATCAAGTCCCAGATCAAGCGCAACAAGCAGAACGAAAAGGCGCGGCAGCGCAACAAGGCCGTCAAGTCGGCGCTGAAGACGTCGGTGCGCCAGTTCCGCGAGGCAGCAGACGCGGGCGACGAAGAGAAGGCCACGCAGGCCATGCGGGCCGCATTCGTCAAGCTGGACAAGGCGGCCAGCAAGGGCGTCATCCACAAGAACCAGGCGGCCAACCGCAAGTCGGCCATCTCCAAGCGCGCCGCGCAGCTCAACGTCAGCTGACCGGGTCGGCGCCAACCATCACCGTCGGCCCGAACCGGTCAACATCAACTGACCGGTCGGCGCCAGCCGGTCACCGCCAGCCCGAACCGGTCAACATCAACTGACCGGTCGGCGCGGCCATGACGGCCCGGTCCGGCCCGGTCAACGTCAGCCGGGTCAGCCGCGGTCGGCCAAATAGCCGGCCGGCCGCGGGTCAGCCGCCCGAACGGCAGGCCACGATCTCGGCGATCGCGCGCTCCAGCGCGTAACCCGGGCTCGCGCCCTCACCCTTAACCTGGGCGTCGACGTGCGCCACGACGGAGTGCGCTTGGGCGACGCCCTCGGCTGTCCAGCCCCTGAGCTGCTGGCGCACCCGGTCCACCTTCCACGGCGGCATGCCGAGTTCGGACGCCAGCGCGTCCGGGCCCCTGGTCCGTGCCGCCGTGCCCACCCGGCCGAGCGCCCTGACCCCCTGCGCCAGGGCGCTGGTGATCAGCACCGGCGAGACCCCGGTGGCCAGGGCCCAGCGCAGCTGGGCAAGCGCCTCGCCCAGCTTCCCTTCGACCGCGCGATCGGCGACGGTGAAGCCGGTCGCCTCCGCCCGGCCGCGGTAGTACTGCGCCACCACGCCCTGGTTGATCACCCCGGTGGTGTCGGCGGCGAGCTGGCTGCACGCCGCGGCCAGCTCGCGCAGGTCGTTTCCGACGGCGTCGAGCAGCGCGCGAAGCCCTCCGTCGTCCGCCTTCCGCCCGGCCCGGACGAACTCGGAGCGCATGAAGTCGAGCCGCTCGCCGAAGCGCTTGACCGCCGGGCAGTCGACCCGCCGGCCCCCGTGGCCGGTCAGCAGCGACTTGTTCTTGGCAGCGCCCGAATGGGTGAGCACGAACGTCACGTCCGGCGGCGGCGCGGCCAGCTGGCTCGCCAGTTCGGCGGCGACGTCCTTGGTGGCCTCCTGGGCCGACCGGACGATGACGAGGCAGCCGCCGCCGAACAGCGACGGCGCGGTGAGCATGGGAAGGTCACCAGGCCGCAGGTCGGCGGCGCGCACATCATGCACGTCCGGTGTTTCGGCCGAGGCGGCTCCGGCCTCGGCCATGACCGCGTGCACAGCGCGCTCGACCAGCAGCTCTTCGTCTCCGACGATCACCGTCACCGCGGTACCGGCTGCAGAAGCGGGGGGCATGCCTGCAGCATGCCATGAACGAATCGCGGCTGCCGAGCTCAGGCAGTCACTGGCTCGCCGCCCCGCCACACGCGGACCGGCTTGAGGCCGTAGGCCCAGGCGAAGGCGCCTTCGTGATCGGCGTCCCAGGCCACGATGTCCGCGAACCTGCCGCGGACCATGGCGCCACGGTCGGGTGCGCGGAGGGCATGAGCACCGCCGATCGTCGCCGCGCGCAGCGCCTCGGTGACGGTCATCCCGAAGTGCGACACGGCCAGCGCGATCACGAGCGGCATGGATGTGATTCCGACACCGCCGGGCGAGTGATCAGACCCGAGCCCGACCGCCACGCCCTTGTCGAGCAGGCTGCGGACCGGCGGGATGCGGCCGGTCTTCAGCGAGGTGGCCGGGCAGAGCACGGCGGCGACGCCTGCCCGTGCCAGCGCGGTCACATCCTTTTCGTCGGCCTCCTGCAGCAGGTCGGCCGATGCGCAGCCGATCTCGGCCGCCAGCCTGGCCGCCCCATTGCGCGGGTCACCGCACGCGTGCAGCCGGGGCAGCAGGCCCGCCTGCCGGCCCGCGTTGAGCACCCAGCGGGCCTCCCGCTCGGTGAAGCGCCCGTCGTCGCAGTACACGTCCACGCTGTCGGCACCGGCGACCGCCGCGTCCGCGCACCAGCCGCTGACTGCGTCGATGTAGTCGTGGCGGCGGCCGAAGTACTCAGGCGGCACTGCGTTCGCTGCCAGGAACGTCGCATGCACCCGCGGGACGCCGTGCTCGCCTTCGAGCGAGCGCAGCAGCCGGATGTCCGCCAGCTCACCGTCCCTGGTCAGGTGGTAGCCGGTCTTGGCCTCGATCGTCGTGGTGCCGCTCAGCATCCAGTTGCGCAGCCGCGCCCGCACCGCGTCACACAGCGTCCAGGGGTCCGTCCCCCTGGTCACGGTGACCGTGGAGGCCATCCCGCCGCCGGCAGCCGCGATGTCCGCGGACGAGGAGCCGCTGGCCCGCATCGCCAGTTCCGCGTACCGGTTGCCCGCGTAGACGGGATGCGTGTGCGCGTCAATGAGCCCGGGCGTCACCAGCCCGCCGTTCAGATTCTCGACGTGGTCGACATCGACGATGTCTGCGATAACGCCGGGAATGCTGCCGGGAAGCTCTGATGCCGGACCAACCCACGCAATACGGTCGTTATGAACAAGAATGGCCGCATTACTCCACACTTCGGAACCGGTCCACAGCCGACCGATGTTGGTGAGCAAGCGAACAGTCACCGTCCGGCGCCTCCCTGCGGGAAAGCGCGTGGGGTGCTAGTCCGGCTGGCCATGAGCGGTCACCTGCTATGACTCGTGTCCGGTGCCCAGCACCGACTGACACTCAGTTGGGAGGATCTATAGAACGCTTCTGATACGCCAACCAACAATATCGGTTGAGTCACGCTATTGCACAAGAGGGCCGTTGTACAGAGGCGCACGCAGATTTGCCATGGTTGAATGGTGGCTCAAAACGCTGCGTGCTCTTGCGTATGCGGGGAGTTGCCGCCACCTCCCCCTGGGCGGCGGCAGGCAGAACCGCCAAGCCGTGTACACGAAGCGGACCTGCGCCGATTGCGCGCTGGGCGGAACGGCCCTGGCCGGACACCCCTGCCCCGACAACCGTGCCCGCGACCAGCCGGACCCGGCCGCCGCGCTTTTCCGCTGACCTGCGCCGACCGCCCAACAATACCCTTGTGCCACCGCGATTCGGCGCTTTCAACCTGGCTATTCACCCGCAGGAGTTCTGGGTGGCCGTCGGGCGCCACCCGCCGGCGGTGGGCTGTACGGCCACCGGAGCCCGATGGCGGCGTTCCGGGACCGGCCAATAATGTCCGGCCGCGGAATTCAACGGCCACTTACCCAACTTCGAACTTCCGCCACGTAATTGCGGGATTATCGCGACATTAAGAACTGCAAAGGATTGCATACCCGCATGCGCCAAGTGCCGGTATTCGGGCTGCCGATGCCGGCGCCGGGATTAGCCGGCGTCAGCTGGATGCCGCCGATGCGGCGAGGCGGCCGAGTTCCGCCGCGAGGCCCGGGGGGACACGCGCCGTGAGCTCGGTGCCCTCCGTCCCATGCCGGACGGCGAGCACCTCGCCCTCCTGGTGCGCACGGGAGACAAGATCGCCCCGGTCATAGGGGACCGTGACGACGACCTCCGTATCGTGCCGCGGGAGCAGCCGGTCAGTCTCGCGGAGCAACTCGTCCATGCCGTCTCCGGTATGGGCGGAAACCACCACCGCTCCGCGCTCCGACAGCCGCAGCCCCTCCACCTCGATCGGGTCGGCCTGGTCGGCCTTGTTGATCACCACGATCTCGGGAACGTCGCCGACCCCGATCTCAGCAAGCACTTCGCGGACGGCGGCGATCTGGGCCCGCGGGTCTGCATCGGAGCCGTCGACGACGTGCAGGATCAGATCCGCGTCGGTGACCTCTTCCAGCGTGGACCGGAACGCGTCGACGAGCTGATGCGGCAGATGCCGGACGAAGCCCACCGTGTCGGTGAGCGTGAACGCCCGGCCCGCCGGGGTCCGCGCGCGGCGCACGGCCGGGTCGAGCGTGGCGAACAGCGAGTCGTCCACCAGCACCTGCGCTCCGGTAAGCCGGTTGAGCAGGCTCGACTTGCCCGCGTTGGTGTACCCGGCGATCGCGACCGAGGGGACTTCCCGCCTGCGCCGCTGCCCACGCTGCACCTCCCGCCCGACGGCCATCTCGGCCAGCTCACGGCGCAGCTTGGTGATGCGTGACCGGATCCGGCGCCGGTCCGTCTCGATCTTCGTCTCACCGGGACCGCGGGTGCCGATCCCGCCGCCGCCAGCCACCCGGCCTCCGGCCTGCCGGGACAGAGTCTCGCCCCAGCCGCGCAGCCGGGGCAGCAGGTACTGCAGCTGTGCAAGCTCGACCTGGGCCTTGCCTTCCTTGCTACGGGCATGCTGGGCGAAGATGTCGAGAATCAGTGCGGTCCGATCGACGACTTTGACCCGCACGATGCCCTCAAGCCTGCGCAGCTGGCTGGCCGCGAGCTCGCCGTCGCAGATGACCGTGTCCGCCCCGGTCGACGCCACCAGCTCGGCCAGCTCGGCTGCCTTGCCCGCGCCGACGTAGGTCGCCGTGTCGGGGCGGCTCCGCCGCTGGATCAAGCCGTCGAGGACCTGCGACCCGGCGGTCTCGGCGAGCCGGGACAGCTCGCGAAGCGAGTTCTCCGCCGTGGCCAGGGTCCCGTCGGTCCAGACCCCCATTAGCACCACGCGCTCCAGCCGCAGCTCGCGGTACTCGACCTCGGTGACGTCCTGGAGCTCGGTGGACAGCCCAGCGACGCGGCGCAGCGCGTGCCGGTCCTCCAGGTCGAGCTGGCCCGCGTCCAGTTCCGGCTGATCAGGCAGCTCCGGCTGAGCAAGGTCGTCCGGCTCGGCCGTGTCACCGGCCGTCGGGATCATGGGCATCTGGCTCGATGAAACGGACATCTTCCTCCCAGGCTAGGCTTTCGGGCCGATCGCGGCCGACCGCCGGTCGCTCACGATGGTCCCACGGCGAGGGCTCACGGTCATCTAGTTAACCCTCCACCTGCTCTAACGCTGTGCGCGCGGCAAATGTGACCCGGGCCGCGGCCCTGCCTGCCGATACCGCCGAGCCGGCCGAGCCGGCAGGCGAGCTTCCGCGTTCTCGGCTATACGCGGCATAACGCCTAATAGCTTCTAAAATTTCCCAATCCGGCGCTGTCCTCGCTGGTCAGCGCGGACCTCACAGTGTGCAGGTCGGCAACGACGGACTGGTGCTGGACAGCGACATGTCGAACGGAGACGACGAGCCGCCCTCACTGGTCCGATAGCCCGGGCCATGGCGGCGAAGATCTAGCGGCTGGTGCGCAAACCGGGGGCGGGACTTTGACCGTCACGGCCGGCGACGGTTAGCGTCGGGACCGGTAGCGTCGTGACCAAGGCCGGGCGGCGCTGGCCGCGCAGGCCCGCCCAGCATGCCTTTCGGAGGAGCAAGCGTGACTGAGACCAACGGCGTCCAGATCACCGCCCCTGCGGGTGACCGCTACGACGAGATCCTGACCGATGAGGCGCTCGGCCTGCTGGCGCAGCTGCACCGTGAGCTTGGCCCGCGGCGCAGCGAACTGCTGGCCGCCCGGGCCCGGCGGCAGCAGGAACTCATCGACGGCGCGACGCTGGACTTCCTGCCCGAAACCCGCCAGGTCAGGGACGACGCGTCGTGGCACGTGGCGCCCCCGGCGCCCGGCCTGGTCGACCGGCGGGTGGAGATCACCGGGCCGACCGACAAGAAGATGACGATCAACGCGCTCAACTCGGGCGCGCGGGTCTGGCTCGCCGACTTCGAGGACGCGAACACCCCGCTCTGGGACAACATGGTCACCGGCCAGCTGAACCTGAAGGACGCGCTGGACCGGAAGATCGACTTCACCAGTGCCGACGGCAAGTCCTACCGGCTGCGGCCGGACGATGAGCTGGCCACGGTCGTGGTGCGGCCGCGGGGCTGGCACTTGGACGAGAAGCACGTGCTTATCGACGGGCAGCGGATCTCCGGCAGCCTGTTCGACTTCGCGATGTACTTCGCGCACTGCGCCCGGCGGCAGCTGGACAAGGGCAAGGGGCCGTACTTCTACCTGGCCAAGAACGAGGGCCACCTGGAGGCGCGGCTTTGGAACGACGCCTTCAACCTGGCCCAGGACCGGCTGGGCATCCCCCGCGGCACGATCCGGGCGACGGTGCTGATCGAGACGATCCCGGCGGCGTTCGAGATGGACGAGATCCTGTACGAGCTGCGCGAGCACAGCGCCGGGCTGAACGCGGGCCGCTGGGACTACCTGTTCAGCATCATCAAGAAGTTCCGCACCCGGGGCCGCGATTTCGTCCTGCCGGAGCGCAACGCCGTGACGATGACCGCGCCGTTCATGCGCGCCTACACCGAGCTGCTGGTCAAGACCTGCCACGACCGGGGCGCGCACGCGATGGGCGGCATGGCGGCGTTCATCCCGAGCCGGCGCGACCCCGAGGTCAACGCCAAGGCGCTGGCCAAGGTCCGGGAGGACAAGGCCCGCGAGTCTGGCGACGGCTTCGACGGCTCCTGGGTCGCTCACCCCGACCTGGTACCGGTCTGCCAGGAGGTCTTCGACGCCGTGCTCGGCGACCGGCCGAACCAGCTCGGCAAGCTGCGCGACGACGTCCAGGTCAGCGCCGCCGACCTGCTGGCGGTCGACAAGACCCCGGGCGGGATCACCGAGGCCGGGCTGCGCAACAACATCAGCGTGGGCCTGCAGTACCTGGCGAACTGGCTGGCAGGGACCGGCGCGGTGGCGATCTTCAACCTGATGGAGGACGCGGCCACCGCGGAGATCTCCCGGTCGCAGGTCTGGCAGTGGCTGCACAACGACGTGTCCCTGGCCGAGGGCCAGCAGGTCACCGCCGGGCTGGTCGAGCAGATCATCACCGAGGAACTGGCCGGCATCCGCGAGCAGTACGGCGCCGCCTTTGACCCAGCCCAATTCGACCAGGCCGTTGCGCTCTTCAAGGAGGTCGCCCTCGCGGACGACTACGCCGACTTCCTGACCATTCCGGCCTACGAGCGCATGCCCTGAGAGCTGCGCATCGCGACCCGGAACCAGACGGTCCGCTCTGGCCCGTCGGCCGCCGGGCTGACGCCCCACTCATCGGCCAGCCGGTCAACGAGGAACAGGCCGCGGCCGTGCGGGCTGCTGGCGGGCGGGAGCGGCTGCGCCTCCGGGCTCCCGCCGCCGGAGTCGGTCACCGCCACGTGCAGGCCGTCGCCGGCCAGGTCGATGCTCACCACGAACGTGGTGCACGCGTACTGAACGGCGTTCATCGCCAGCTCGGACACCATCACCGAGATCGCGTCGCGCAGCTCTGGTGTCGCGCCGCCGACCGCAGCCAGCACGAACCGCCGCGCCGCGCGGATGGACGCGGCGTCCGGTGCGAAGCTGCGGTCGATGCTCACGGCACCATGAGCAAGATGTCGGTGAGGCCGGTCAGCTCGATGATCCGGCGAACGATCGCGGTGGGGTTCCTGACCTCGACGGCCTTGACCTTCCTGGTCATGGAGATCAGCAACGCTATGCCGGAGCTGTCCATGAACTCCAGCCCGCTGACCTCGAAGACCAGCCGCTTGCTCTGGCCGGCCAGCGCCCCCTCGATGACCGAGCGGACGTTTTCCACGGACACCATGTCAAGCTCGCCGGACAGGCGAATCACCGCGGTGCCGTCTTCCTGGGACACTTCCGCGGCGCAGTACGCCTCATCGGCAGGACCTAGTTCAGCCATCTCAGCCCAATCAACGCTATGTCGTCGGTCGGCGAGTCACCGGTGAGTTCAGAAACGAGGCTGGTGAGCAGGTCGTCGAGGGAGGAGCCGCACCGGTCGGTCGCGGTCTGCAGGAGCCGCTTCAGCCCGGTGTCCAGGGTTTCGCCCCGGCGCTCAACCAGGCCGTCAGTGCAGGCGATGAGCGTGCCGCGCGCGGCGGTGGTCAGCAGCGTCGGCTCGAACGCGGCACCGCCGGAGATGCCGATCGGCGAGCCAGGCTTTGCCTGGACCAGGCTCGCCCCGTCGCCACCGCACACCAGCGGCGGCAGGTGCCCGGCGTTTGCCAGGGCTACCTCGTGCGTGCTCACGTCGACGAGCCCGCACAGAACGGTTGCGAAGTGGCCATCCTCGGTGATGTCCATGGTCCGGGTGAGCTGGTCAAGGATCACCGCGGGCGGGTAGCCCTTCCTGCTCACTCGCTCGGCCCGGGCGCGCCTGCGGACCAGCCGCTCGGCGAGCAGCGCGCCGAGGATCGTGAGCGCGGCGCCGCCGACCCCGATGGCCCAGGGAAGGATCACGCCGAGACTTCCGGTGAGCGAGCCCCTCGCCGACGTGGTGAGCGTGAGCACCGTGTCGCCGAACGGGATCCTGGTCACCTGCGTCGTCCCGCGCAGCGGCACGGTGGCGCTCGCTTCCAGCAACGCCGCTCTGGTCTGCGACCGCCCCAGGTACACGGCGATGTTGAGGTCGGACACGGGCGAGCTGGCCGGCTCAGCGGCCCGGCCGCCGGCCGGCAGCGGAACCTCGGCGTAGGCGGCGAAGCTGCCACCCGCGCCGGCAGCCACGGTGGCATACCCGAGCCGCGCGGTGCGGCCGGCCGTGATCTTCGTGACGGCGAACGTGCGGCTCGCCGCGGCCCGGTGCAGCAGCGCCGACATGGCCGCCCCGGCCGGGGCCAGCAGCGGCCTGGTGCCCACGTGCGTGACCTGCCGCGGCGACGTCCCGCCGAGGCGCCACAGGGACGCGGTCACGAACGCCCCCTTGGCCGTGCCCGAACCGCTCAGCTCGCGGGCGAACGTCGCGGCGCTGCCGTTGGTCGCGGCCGCGAGGCTGGCGGCGCCGCCCAGGTGATCCTCGACGTAGAGCGGGTCCGACGTCGCAATGTCATCGCTGATCAGCCGCGTCTCCAGGGCGAGCAGCTTGGCGTTGGTCCGCTGATGCCCGCTCGACGTCACCACGGAGAGCGTGATCGTGATGCCGAGGCCCACCACGAGGACTACGGCAGCAGCGGCGTGTGGCGTCCAGCCGCGCCCTGCGCGCCTTGGCGAACCATTCTCGCCCGCCGGGCGTGGTCCCGCGATCGCCATCGTGCTCCCGTCCGGTGAGCGTGCCTCAATCTAGCAAGGGTGCGCTCCCTCGGCCTGGCAAGGTAAGCGCTTTGAGCAACTTTCGCCATACCGATCTGGTGTACGCGACCGGGCCGCAGGAAAAGCGCCCGGGGCCCGCCGAGATTGGCAAACCCGGCCGGTGAGGCGCACGCTTGGGGGACGGACGGAGCAGGGCTGGAGGCGAGAGACCATGACCGCGCAGGCAACCCGCAGCACGGCCGGGGCACCCAGGCAGATGGAGGGGGCAGGCGAGGTGGCAGGGGCAGCGATCAACGCTCTGGTCCCCCAGATGATCGACATCTGCGGGCGCGGCGACGTACTGACCGATCCGGCGGAGCTGGCCACGTACGAGTGTGACGGGCTCACCTCGCACCGGTGCTCCCCCGGCCTTGTGGTGCTGCCGACCACGGCCGAGCAGGTCGCCGCCATCGTCGCCGTCTGCGCCCGGGCGAAGATCCCGTTCGTGGCCCGGGGCTCGGGCACCGGCCTGTCCGGCGGGGCGCTCCCCCGGGCCGACGGCGTCCTGGTCGTCACCTCCAAGATGCGCCGCGTCATCGCGATCGACCAGGAGAGCCGGCGGGCCATCGTCGAGCCTGGCGTCACCAACCTGGCCGTGAGCAAGGCCGCTGAGCCGTTCGGGCTGTTCTACGCGCCCGACCCGTCCAGCCAGGTGGTGTGCTCGATCGGCGGCAACGTGGCGGAGAACTCCGGCGGGGCGCACTGCCTCAAGAACGGCTTCACCGTGCATCACGTGACCGGCCTGGAGGTCGTGACTCCCGACGGGGAGCTCGTCTGGCTGGGCGACGGCACCGGCGCCGCCCCCGGCTATGACCTGGTTGGCGCGTTCATCGGCTCCGAGGGCACGCTCGGCATCGCCACCAAGATCATCGTGAAGCTGACCAGGATTCCGGAGGCGGTGACCACCCTGCTGGCCGCGTTCCGGACCATGGGAGCCGGTGGTGCCGCGGTTTCCGCGATCATCGGCTCCGGCATCCTGCCCGCCGCGATCGAGATGATGGACGCGCTAGCGATCGAGGCCGCCGAGGCCGCAGTGGCCTGCCGCTACCCCGAGGGAGCCGGCGCGGTGCTGATCGTCGAGCTCGACGGGCCGGCAGATGACGTGCGCCGGGAGACCGAGGCGGTGCGGGCGATCTGCGAGAAGGAAGGCGCCTACGAGATCCGGGCCGCGCACGACGCGGCCGAGCGCACGGCGATCTGGACCGGGCGCAAGTCTGCGTTCGCCGCGGTGGGCCGGATCAGCCCGGCCTACATCGTCCAGGACGGCGTGGTGCCGCGGACCGCGCTGCCCGAGGTCCTCGACCGGATCGCCGAGCTGTCCGCCGCGTCCGGGGTCCGGGTCGCAAACGTCTTCCACGCCGGCGACGGCAACCTGCACCCGCTGGTTCTGTTCGACGACACCAAGCCGGGCGCGGAGGAGGCGGCCGAGGAGGTGTCTGGCGCCATTCTCGACCTGTGCATCTCCCACGGCGGCTCGATCACCGGCGAGCACGGGGTGGGCGCGGACAAGTCCAAGTACATGCCGAAGATGTTCGGGCCCGGCGATCTGGACACGATGCAGCTGCTGCGCTGCGCGTTCGACCCGGCCGGCCTGTGCAATCCGGGCAAGATCTTCCCGACGCCACGGCTGTGCGGCGAGGTTCCCGGCGTCCGGCGCGAACCGCATCCGCTGGTCGCGTCGGGGAAGGTGGATCAATTTTGATTCCCGGAACGGGACGCCCAGTGGCCGGTCGGGTCCCCGAGGCGCTCGCGGACGCGTGCGCGGATGTCAGCGAGGCCGGGCCGGATGACGCGGTCGCCGGGGTGGCGCCGCGGTTCGTGGCGCGTCCCGCCGGCGTGACCGAGGCGGCGGCGGTACTGGCTGCCGCCTCTTCGCTGGGCATGACGGCAGTGCCGCGCGGCTCCGGGACCAGGCTCGCCTGGGGGGCTCCGCCAGCCGGCTGTGACCTGGTGGTCGGCACCTCGAGAATGAACAAGGTGCTCGAGCATGCCGCCGGTGACCTGGTGGTCCGGGTGCAAGCCGGGGTCGGCCTGGACCAGCTCGCCAACGTGCTCGCCGAGGCGGGCCAGCGGCTGGCGCTCGATCCCCCGGGCGGCGAGAGCGGCGCCGGGGCAGGAACGATCGGCGGGGTCCTCGCGACCGGCGCGGCCGGCCCGCTGCGACTGCGCTACGGCACGCCGCGCGACCTGGCGATCGGGATCACGGTGGTTCGGGCGGACGGGACCGTGGCCTCGTCCGGCGGCAAGGTCGTCAAGAACGTGGCCGGCTACGACCTCGGCAAGCTGTTCGCGGGCTCGTACGGAACCCTCGGCCTCATCGTGGAGGCCGCGTTCCGGCTGCACCCCCAGCCCGCCGCGACGTCGTTCGTCACCCTGGACGCCGCCGGTCCGGACGAGGCGCGGGCCACGGTCGCCGCGGCTGCCGGGTCGCCGCTCGCACCGTCGGCCGTGGAGCTGGACCGCCCGGCCAGGGGGCAACCGTTCCGGATCAGCGTGCTGCTGGAGGGCGACGCCGAGGGAGTGGCTGAACGCTCGGCGCGGATGGCCGAGCTGCTCGGCTCCGGTTCTGCGACGCCGGATCCCCCGGGCTGGTGGCGCGGCGGCGCCGCCGCGGCGGCGGACGGCACGCTGATCAGGGTGGCGTTCTGGGCGGCCGAGCTGGCCCGGGTGCTCGGCGCGATTGACGCCGCCGCGGCGACGGCCGGGATCGACCCGGCAATCGGCGGCTCGGCCGCGGCCGGTGTTCTCTACGCGGCCGTCGCCGAGGGCACGCCGGCATCCGCGGTGGCGCGGTTCGTGACGGACCTGCGCGCCGAGGTGGGCAGCGGAGGCGGCTCCCTGCCCGGCACACCGGCGCAGCGCGGCAGCGGAGGCGGCTCCCTGCCCGGCACACCGCCGCAGCCGGGGAGCGCGGTCGTGCTGCACGCCCCGGCCGAGGTACGCGCCGCCGTCGACCTGTGGGGCCCGGTGCCGGGGCTCGGCCTGATGCGGGCGATCAAGGACCAGTTCGACCCCCAGCACATGATGGCTCCTGGCCGCTTCACGGGAGGGATCTGATGGCAGTGCAGGAATCCGGTCAGGGCCCAGTGCCGATCGAGGGGTCCGAGGAGCTGCGCTCGCTTGCCAGCGACTGCGTGCACTGCGGGTTCTGCCTGCCGGCCTGCCCGACCTACCAGCTGTGGGGCGAGGAGATGGACTCGCCGCGGGGCCGGATCCACCTGATCACCCAGATCCTCGACGGCGCCGAGGGCGGCGCCGCAACAGCCGAGCACCTGGACCGCTGCCTCGGCTGCATGGCGTGCGTCACCGCGTGCCCGTCGGGTGTCCGCTACGACCGGCTGATCGAGGCCGCCCGCGGCTGGACCGAGGAGGACCCGGAGCGGCCAGCCACCGGCCCGCAACGCTCGCCCCGCCCGCCCCTCCCCGCGCGGTCCGCGCGGGAACGGGCGCTGCGGGCGGCGATCTTCCGGCTGTTTCCCTACCCGCGACGGCTGCGGGTGGCCATCGCGCCGCTGCGCGCCGCCCAGCTGACCCGCCTCGACGCGCTCATCAACCGCAGCGGCCTGCCGGACCGGCTGCCTCCCGAGATCGCCTCGGCGCTCCGCCTGGCGCCGCAGCGCCCGGCGGCCAGCAGGCGGGCCCGCGGGACACTGCCGGAGCGGGTGCCGGCCCGCGGTACCCGCCGCGCAACCGTCGGCATGCTCACCGGATGCGTACAGCGAGTCTTCTTTCCCCAGGTCAACGCGGCCACGGCGCGGGTACTGGCGGCCGAGGGCTGCGACGTCATCGTCCCGGCGGGCCAGGGCTGCTGCGGCGCGCTGTCCCTGCATGGCGGCAGGCGGGCGGAGGCCGTCAGGTTCGCGCGGCAGACGATCGAGACGTTCGAGCGCGCCGCCGTGGACGCGGTCGTTGTGAACGTGGCCGGGTGCGGCTCGGCGATGAAGGAGTACCGGGAACTGCTCGCCAACGACCCGGCGTTGAGCGAGCGGGCCGCCGCGATGGCCGCCAAGGTCCGCGACCTCAGCGAGTTCCTTGCCGAACTCGGCCCCGCCGCCCCCCGCCATCCGCTCGAGATGACCGCCGCTTACCACGCCGCGTGCCACCTCGCGCACGCCCAGCGGATCACCGCGCAGCCGCGGGCTCTGCTGGCCGCGATCCCCGGGCTGCACCTGGCCGACATCGCCGACGGCGGCACCTGCTGCGGCTCGGCAGGCATCTACAACCTGGTCCAGCCGGAGGCCGCCCGCGAGCTGGGCGAGCGCAAGGCGACCGCGGTCGCGGCCACCGGGGCCGACCTGCTCGTGTCGGCCAACCCGGGTTGCAGCATGCAGATCGCCTCGGCGCTCGCCGCGCGCGGCACCCCGATGCCGATGGCGCACATCGCCGAGGTCCTCGATGCCTCGATCCGGGGCGTGGACGAGCGCGCGTTCCGCGCGTCGCTCAGCTAAGCACGAACCGTCACGTTCAAGGCTCATCAGAGTACTGACATGCCGCGACGCCATTTAGATGTCACCTTGACGCAGTGTGACGTCATTTTGTTTTGACTTTGACGCCAGATGATGCCATTATGACGTCATGGAGCTGTCAGACTATGTCGAGAAGCTGCGCGGCGAGCTCACGTCGATCACCCGGTTCGCGGGCGAGGACGTGGCCAGGGCCGCCGAACTGCTCACCGAGACCCTGGAGTCCTCGGTCCGGCTGACCCTGCTCGACGTGCTGTCGGCCGCTGCCGCGGACATCACGGCCCGGCTTGGCGACACCGCGGTCGAGGTACGGCTGGCCGAGGGCGAGCCGACCTTCGTCGTGCTGACCGCACCCGAGGACGACGGGTACGAGGAACCGGCTCAGGCGGCCGACCCGGACCCGGAAGCCGGCACGGCGCGGCTGACGCTGCGCCTGCCCGACCCCCTCAAGACCCGCATCGAGGCGGCCGCCGCGCACGATGGCACGTCGGTCAACACCTGGCTGGTCCGCGTGGCCGGCCGGGCCCTGGACAACCCGGGCCGCTCCGGCCAGACGGCCGGCCGCCGGGGTCCCGGGCAGCGGATCACCGGCTACGCCAGGAGCTGACGTGACCGGCCAGCAAGCACGTTCAAGAAGGGACCTGACGACATGACCTCATGGGAGTTCCCCGCAACCGACCCGGTTGAGCTGCGGGTACGCATTCCGGCCGGCTGCGTGACCGTCCGGGCGACGGCCACGCAGACCGCGACCGTGACGCTCGAGACCGACCGGCCGGGAGGCAGGGCCGAACGGTTCCTCGACGACACTCAGGTGGAGTTCGAGCAGGGCGCCCTGTCGGTCGTCGCTCCGGACCGGTTGGGGATCGGCCGCGGCGGCTCGCTCGACGTCACCGTCGAGGTGCCGGCGGGCTCGTCCTGCCTGGCGCACACGGCGTCGGCGGACGTGCGATGCACCGGAGAACTCGGCGCCCTCGACGTCCACACAGCGAGTGGTGACGTCAGCGCCGACCTGGTCAACGGCGTGGCGAGGGCCGCCACGGCGTCCGGCGACGTGTACGTCGCCCAGGCGGTCGAGGCTGACCTGCAGAGCGCGTCGGGCGAGATGAACATCGGGCAGGTCACCGGCCCGGCGCGGGTCAGCACGGTCAGCGGCGACATCCGCATCGATGCCGCGTCCGGCAGCCGGACCGAGGCCAAGTCCACCTCCGGGGACATCCGCGTGGCGGTGCCGCCCGGCATCGGGGTCTATCTCGACCTGTCCACCCTGTCCGGATCGGCCAGCAGCGAACTCGAGCCCGCCGACGAGAGCGGCGGCGCCGACATGACGCTGAACTGCCGCACGCTCAGCGGCGACGTGCGCGTGACCACGGCCGTCCAGCCAGCGACGCGCTGAGCGTGCTCAGCCGGGCCGGAGCACCACCGAAACGCTGAGCGGGCCTGCCTAGGCCGGACCGTCGGCGAAATGTAAGGAGACAAGACATGTACCCGCACCAGATAGAGCAGATGGTCAGTCAGCACACCGACGAACTGCGCGCCCAGGCGCACCTGGCCAGGCGGCACGTGCAGCGCCCCGGCCCGCGCAACTCGGTCAGGCACCGGGCGGGCTGGACGCTGGTCGAGATCGGCCTGCGCCTGGCTGGCGGGTCTGACGATGCCTGAAGCCGCTGGCACCGGTCAGGCGGACCGGCTGCGCCACCCCCACGGTGCGTGCTGGTGGCCGGCCTCCGCCCGGCCGGGCTCGGCCTCCGGGGCCGGGAGGGCCGCCCAGACCGCCTTCCGGCAGTCGCCAAGCCTGGTCCAGCCCCACGCGGCGGCCAGCGCCTCGACCACGTGCAGGCCGCGGCCCTGCTCGGCGAGCGGGTCCGGGTTGGCCAGGGCCGGCGTGCCGGTCCCCGGGTCGGTCACCGCGCAGATGATCTGCCCGGACCGGCGCCACAAGATCAGCTCGATCCGGTCGTAGGCCGCGGAGTTCCCGTTCCGGCCGACGACCCCATGCCGGATTGCGTTGCTGACCAGCTCGGACACGATCACCGCGGCGTCATCGGCCAGCACCGGAAGGCCCCATCCTCGCAGCGTCTGCGCGCTGAACTCGCGTGCCCCCTTGGCGGCAAGGCCCAGATCCGGCTGGCAGGAGACCACCTGGCGGCGTACCCAGTTGGGAGCAGGCAGCACGGATGCGGCGGTGAAGAAGTCAGTCGGGCCTGCTGACGACGGCGGCGTAGCGCCGTGCCAGCCTTCCTGCAAGACAGTGCGGGGGTGTCCGTGCGACATTTCGCAGACCTCGGGGCTGCTCCTGATTGATCGGACGGTTAGCCGGTACATCGACTACGATGCCACCCGGGATGTGCATTTGCAAATACTGATGCACGTGCATCCAGGAGTGCACCCACGTTGCTGGCGGTAGCTGAACCGGTTCCGCTGGGTGAGCTTTGCCCCTGCATTTGTTGATACTCCCCGCAGAAAGGACACCACGTGGACCTGGTGGCTTCCAGCGCCAACGATCCTCAATTTGACAGCGTGACCTGGCGCAAGAGCCAGCACAGCAATCCAAGCGGCAACTGCGTCGAGCTGGCCGGGCTCGCCGACGGCACCGTCGCGATACGCAACTCGCGGCACCCGGCCGGACCGGCCCTGCTCTGCGCTCCGGCCGAGTTTTCCGCGTTCCTGGCGGCTGCGAGGGACGGCGAGTTCGACAGCCTGCTGGGTTAGCAGGCATCCCGAGGGGCCGGCCTGGGAGAGCCGGCCCGGGGGGAGGCCCGGGGGGGTGCCGACCCGGCTGGATTGCCGGCCGGGTCGGCCGGGCCGATCAGGAGTCAGTTCTTGCGAGCCAGGCCACACCAGCGCGTGCCTTTCGGCAGCTCAGCTACCAGGATGCCGTCAGCCGACGGCGGAGGCTAGCGTCTGCGCCGCCAGCCAGGACTGGCCAAGCTCGCCCTCGGCGACGATCACCGCAGGCCCGGTGAGCAGGCTGGTCGTCGGCGTCAGCGTGACGGTCAGGGTGCCGCCGGGCACCCGCACGGTCCATGTGCCGACCGGGTAGGCCAGGCCGTTGCTGGCCGACGGCCCCGCTCCCGGGGCCGCGGCTCCTGCGGCGGCGGCGGCCACGGCCGCGGCTGCCGCGCCGGTGCCGCAGGACATCGTCTCGCCCGAGCCCCGCTCGTGGACGCGCATCTCCAGGTGCCGCTCCCCCAGGATGCGGACCACCTCGACGTTGACGCCGTCGGGAAACAGTTCATGATCGACCGCGGGCGCCGCGGTCAGGTCGAACTCGGCGACTGGGCGGTCCACCACACAGGCCAGATGCGGGTTGCCGAGCGACACCGCCAGGCCGTCGTACCTTCCGGAACCGATCTCCGCGGCGGCGTGGCCGCCCACGGATGGGGCGCCCATGTCCACGGTGTACTCGCCGCACGGCTCCGCGCGGACCAGCCGCAGCCCGGCCCGCGTCGCCACGGTCAGCTCGGGTCCTTCCGCGAGGCCGTGATCGAGCAGGTAGCGGGCGAAGACCCGGATCCCGTTGCCGCACATCTCGGCGATGCTGCCGTCGGCATTGCGGTAGTCCATGAACCACTCGGCAGTCCCGGCGAGCCCGGCGACCCCGGCAGGCCCGGCGCCCCCGGCGGGCCCGGCAGCTCCGGCGGCCCCACCCGGCACCGCGTCGCCGGCGGCGTGCACCCGGACCACCCGCAGGATCCCGTCGGCGCCGAGCCCGGTGCGCCGGTCGCACAGGCGCGCCACGAGATCGGGCGGCACCTCCATGGCGCCATCCGGGTTGGGCAGGATCAGGAAGTCGTTGCCCGTTCCGTGGCCCTTGGCAAACCGCATGACTCGATCGTAGCCATCGCATGGCCAGCCAGTTCCGGTTCGTCGGCCGACAGCCAGGTGATCCTCGGGTCCCGCCGGAACCAGGACAGCTGGCGCCGCGCGAACCGGCGGGTCGCCTTAACGGTCTGCGCCGCCGCCTCCTCCTGCGACCACTGGCCGTCGAGGAAGCGCAGCACCTGGGCGTAGCCGAGCGCTCGGCTGGCGGTCCGGCCGTCCCGCAGGCCCGCCTCGGCCAGGGTGGCGACTTCCGCCACCAGCCCGGCGCCCCACATCCCGGCGACCCGGGCCGCGATCCGCTCGTCGAGCCGGTCCCTTGGCAGGTCGACGCCGACCTGGGCGGCGTCGTAGACCGCCTCGTAGCTGGGCAGCGTTGCGCTGAACGGCCGCCCGGAGAGCTCGAGCACCTCAAGCGCTCTGACGATCCTGCGCCCGTTTCCGGGCAGGATCGCGTCGGCGGCGGCCGGGTCGAGGCGGGCGAGCTTCGCGTGCATGGCGGCCGGGCCGGCCTCGGCGAGCTCGTCTTCCAGCCGCTCCCGCAGCTCGGGGTCGGTGCCGGGAAAGTCCAGATTGTCGATGACCGCGCGCACGTACAGCCCGCTGCCGCCGACCACGATCGGGAGCCTGCCGCGGGCGTGGATGGCGTCGATCGCCCGGCGTGCCAGCCGCTGGTACTCGGCGACGTTCGCGGCGGCCGTTACGTCCCAGATGTCCAGCAGGTGATGCGGCACGCCCTCCCGCTGGTCGGGCGGGAGCTTCGCGGTGCCGATGTCCATACCCCGGTAAAGCTGCATGGAGTCGGCGTTGACGATCTCGCCGCCCAGCAGCCGGGCGAGCTGGAGTGAGAGCCCCGACTTCCCAGCCGCCGTGGGCCCCACGATCGCGATCACCGGCTGCGGCATGGCATCAGTGTGACAGCGGAGGGTATGCCCGTGCACACGGCGCGGCCGCTGGGGCCGCGCGTACGGGGGGAGTGATCATGGGGTTGCCTTTCGAGACGCCTGGCGGTTACCCGGACGACAACACCACCCCAGACGCCGGCCTGTACTCCGACGACCTCACGACACCGGACTACGACGGGTACAGCCACGACGTCGGCGGCCAGGACGCTGCCGAGGATGATCTTTTCGAGGACGACTTCGACTTCGGAGAGGACGGATATGACGGGGGCATGAAGGGCGAAGGGGAGACGGGTGGGGGCTGGGATTCCGGCACCGGCCCGGACAAGATGTAGCGCCTGAACGGGCCGGCTAGCCGATGACGTCCCACGACGCCACCAGGTAGCTGACCTCGTATCGCGCCACCGCGCAGCGTAGCTGGCCGGCCAGCCGCCGCCCCTCGGCGGCCCCGGACATTACCTGCCAGGCGGCCCGGCCCGCGACGACGAGCTCATCGTCGAGCGCGGGGGCGAGCCCGGCCAGCCGGACCGGGTCGGCACCGCCGAGCGCGGCGGCCACCTCAGCGTGGTAGCGCTCCACCTCGGGATCGGGGGCCCCTTCGATACCCACGGCCCTCCGGGCAGGCCCGTCACCCATCGCGAGCATGGCCACCCGCGGCGCCTGCATGGCCAGCTCGGCCCCCATCAGCAGGCAGTCGGCGACCGCCGTGTCCCGCGCGACGGCCTGGAACCGCGCCCGGCCGCCGTTCAGGCCGGCGCGCCGGAGCAGCCAGGAGCCAACGGTCAAGGAGAGCGGCAGCACGGGCTCACCGGTGCCGACGGCATAGCCGACACCGAACTCCCGCAGGCTGCCGGCGGCCGACCCCTCGTACACCGCGGTGGTCGCGGCCCCGCCCACAACGACGATCACATCGGGCTCGGCGGCGGCCAGTCCCAGGGTGGCCGCGTCGCACGCGGCGAGCAGGGCGCCGAGATCGCCGTCGCGGTGCGAGCCGACGGCGCCCATCGCCTCGGGAACGAGCAGCGGCGGATGGGGGCAGACGGCAGCGGCGGCGAGCACGCTTAAGCGGGCCGGCCGAGGGCCGGCATGCCGAGCAGGACCCGGCCGTCGGAGCCCGCGTCGGCTCCGTTGCCGGGGCCGTCGTGGCGAGCCTGGCGTGCGGCCCACGCGTCGCCGCCCCTGGTTCGCCGGATGGCCAGCGGCTCGCCATCTGCGATCAGGTAGTGCGGGGCCGCGTGGGTGACAACGGTGGTGACGACGTCGCCCGGCCGCGGGGCAGTGCTGGCCGCGGAACCCCCTGCAGTGCTGGCCCGGGGGGACGACCCCCCGGAACCCCCCGGAGGGCCCCAGGGCGCGAAGTGCACCAGGCGGTTGTCCCGCGCGCGGCCGGACATCCGGTGCGTCACGTCGTCCTTGCGGCCTTCACCGTCGGCGACGAGCACTTCCACCTCGCGCCCGGCGAACCGCCGGTTTCCGTCCAGCGACGTCTCCTCGACCAGCGCGACGAGCCGCTCGTACCGGTCTTGCACCACGTCAGCGGGAACCTGCTTGTCCATCGTGGCGGCCGGGGTCCCCGGCCGGGTCGAGTACCGGAACGTGAACGCCCCGGCGAACCTGGCCTGCCGAACCACGTCCAGGGTGTCGGCGAAGTCGCTCTCGGTCTCCCCGGGGAACCCGACGATGATGTCGGTGGTGATCGCCGCGTCCGGGATCGCGGCGCGGACGTTGCCCAGGATCCCCAGGTACTTGTCTCTGCGGTAGGCGCGCCGCATCGCCCGCAGCACCGCGTCCGAGCCGGACTGCAGCGGCATGTGCAGCTGCGGCATGATGTTCGGCGTCCGCGCCATCGCCTCGATCACGTCGTCGGTGAAGTCCCGCGGGTGCGGCGAGGTGAACCTCACCCGCTCCAGGCCTTCGATCTCCCCGCAGGCGCGCAGCAGCTTGGAGAACGCCAGCCGGTCGCCGAAGGCCGTGCCGTAGGAGTTGACGTTCTGCCCGAGCAGCGTGACCTCGACCGCCCCGTCGGCGACCAGCGCCCGGATCTCCGCGAGCACGTCCCCCGGCCTGCGGTCCTCCTCGTGGCCGCGCAGACTCGGCACGATGCAGAACGTGCAGGTGTTGTTGCAGCCGACCGAGATGGCCACCCAGGCGGAGTAGGCGGACTCGCGGCGGGCGGGCAGCACCGAAGGGAAGCGCTCCAGCGACTCCACGATCTCCACCTGCGCCCGCTGCTGCACCCTGGCCCGGTCCAGCAGCGCGGGCAGTGAGCCTATGTTGTGCGTGCCGAACACTACGTCGACCCACGGCGCCCGGGCGGTGATCACCTCCCGGTCCTTCTGCGCCAGGCAGCCGCCGACCGCGATCTGCAGGCCGGGGTGGGCGTTCTTGACCGGCAGCAGCTGGCCCAGGTTGCCGTACAGGCGATTGTCGGCGTTCTCGCGCACCGCGCAGGTGTTGAACACGATCACGTCCGGAGTGGCGCCCGAGGCCGCGCGCCGGTAGCCGGCATCCTCGAGCAGGCCGGACAGGCGCTCGGAGTCATGCATGTTCATCTGGCACCCGTAGGTGCGGATCTCGTAGGTGCCCGATGAGCGGACCGCGTCAGCCACCCGTTCAATCTAGCCGCGGCGGGGCCGTTAAGGCCAAGATCGGGGCGCCAGCGAGAGCCTTGTTGCGGCGAATTCCCGGGTTTCCGCTTTCGTTGATCACCTTGTAACGAATCTCCGGTAGGCCGGCCTGCCCGGTGGTGCACCATATCCCTATGACACACAGGGCGGGCGGCGCAAAGGATCCGGTGGACAGAGCAGACGAAGGGGCCGGAACGCAACGGCCCGCCGAGGATGAGGATCTGGCGACGCGGCCGCGCGTTCCGTACGGTGCGTGGCCGTCTCCCATCGCGGCGGCAGACGTGGCCCGGGGTCGGCTTCGGATCGCCTTCCCGACCGTCATCGGCGGCGAGGTGTGGTGGCAGGAGGGACGGCCGGAAGAGGGCGGCCGGGTGACCGTGGTGCACCGCGCGGCAGGCGGCAAGCTCGCCGACGTGCTGCCCGCGCCGTGGAATGTCCGGTCCCGCGTGCACGAGTACGGCGGCCTGTCCTATCTGCCTGTCCCCCGGTCATCGGTCCAGCCCGCCGGGTCTGGCGGGCGGGCGCCGCGCGGCCACGCGATCGTGTTCGCGAACTACGCGGATCAGCGTCTCTATGTGGCCGAGCCGGACGCCGCCGACGGCAAGCAGGAACCGCGTCCGATCACGCCGGATCCGGTCGCCGCCCACCTCGACCAGGCTGGACTGCGCTACGGCGACTTCGCGCTCGCCCCGAACCGCCGCGAGATCTGGTGCGTGCAAGAGGAGCACTTCAACGGCAAGGTCACCCGGGCCATCGTGGCCGTGCCGCTCGACGGCTCGGCCACCGAGGACCCGTCGGCGGTCCGGCAGCTGGTAACCGGCACTGACTTCTTCGCGTTCCCGACGCCGTCACCCGATGGCACCCGCCTGGCCTGGATCTCGTGGAACCACCCGCACATGCCGTGGGACGGCACCGAGCTCCGGGTCGCCGTTGTCAGCCAGGGAGGTGAGGGCGGGAAGGGCGCGGAGGGCGGGCAGATATCTGTTGGCCAGGGCAGGCTGGTCAAGGGCGGGCTGCGGGAGTCGGTGCTCGCCCCGGCCTGGCGGGACAACACCAGCCTGTACGTGGTGACGGACTGGACCGGCTGGTGGAACATCTACCAGGTCGGGCTCACCGGGGAGCCGCCGCAGGCGCTGTACCCGGCCGAGGAGGAGTTCGCCGGCCCGCTGTGGCAGCTCGGCGCGCGGCCGTTCGCCGTGCTCGGCGACGGGCGCCTGGCGGTCACCCACGGCCGCGGCAGCATGCGGCTCGGGGTGCTGGATCCGGACACCTCCGAGCTGACCGACCTCGACCTGCCGATGACCGAGTTCGCGCCGATGCTGTCGGCGGACGGCACCTCGGTCGCGGCCCTGGCCGGCGGCCCGAAAGAGCCACTGTCTGTCGTGCGGGTGGACGTGGGGACGTCCCGGCTCGAGGTACTGCGCGCCGAGCTTGATGACACGCTGGACGAGGCCTACCTGCCAGTTCCACGCCACGTCGAGGTGGAGGGCAAGTACGGGCGGGTGGTGCACGCACTGGTGTACCCGCCGACGAACCCGGACGCGGAGGGCCCGGAGGGCGAGCGCCCTCCGTACGTGGTCTGGGTGCACGGCGGCCCCACCTCCAACGTCGTCGGCCTGCTCGACCTGGACAAGGCATACTTCACCAGCCGCGGCATCGGGATCATCGACGTGAACTACGGCGGTTCCACCGGGTACGGCCGCCTCTACCGCGAGCGGCTGCGCCGCCAGTGGGGGGTCGTCGACGTCGAGGACGCCGCGGCTGCCGCGCGCTCGCTGGCCGGGTCGGGCGAGGCCGACCCGGCGCGGCTGGCGATACGGGGCGGCTCCGCTGGGGGCTGGACCGCACTGGCCGCGGTCACCACGGGCGCTGCCGCCGACGGCAGTGTGTTCAGCGCCGCTACCTCGTACTTCGGTGTGGCCGACCTGACCGCGTTCGCCCAGACGACGCACGACTTCGAGTCGCGCTACCTGGACGGGCTGATCGGGCCGCTGCCCGGATTCGAGGCCATCTATGCCGAGCGCGCCCCGGTCGGCCACGTTACGGCCAAGACCTGCCCGATCCTGCTGCTCCAGGGCCTGGACGACCCGGTGGTCCCGCCGGAGCAGTCCGAGAGCATCGCCAGGGACCTCGCCGCGCACCACATCCGCCACGCCTACATCGCGTTCGAGGGCGAGTCGCACGGTTTCCGCCGGGCCGAGTCGGTCACAACCGCGCTGGAGGCCGAGCTTTCGTTCTACGGGCAGATCCTCGGCTTCACGCCGCCGGGCGTGCCGGCCGTCAAGCTGACCGATGGCTAGGCGGCGGCCCGGCCGCTGCCCGCGAAGACCACGCCGGCGGCCCCGGGCGCCGGGTGACTGCCGGTGCTACCGATGGCTGCGGCGGCCTAGCGCGCGAACTCGATGGCGCGCGACTCCCTGACCACGGTGACCCGGATCTGGCCGGGATAGGTCAGCTCGTCCTCGACCTGCTTTGCCACGTCCCTGGCGATGACCTGAGCCTGGATATCGTCGACGTCGCCCGGCTTGACCATGACCCGGATCTCCCGCCCGGCCTGCATCGCGAAGACCTTCTCGACGCCATCCTGGGCGAGCGCGATCTGCTCGAGGCGCTCCAGCCGCTTGATGTACGCCTCAAGCGACTCCCGGCGCGCGCCGGGACGCCCGCCGCTGATCGCGTCGGCCGCCTGCGTCAGCACCGCCTCCACCGTGCGCACCTCGACCTCGTTGTGGTGCGCCTCGATGGCGTGCACGACGTCCTCGGGCTCGCCGTACCTGCGGGCGATCTCGGCGCCGATCAGGGCATGGCTGCCCTGGACCTCATGGGTCAGCGCCTTGCCGATGTCGTGCAGGACCGTGCAACGTTTCATCAGCACCGGGTCCATGCCCAGCTCGCTGGCCATCATCCCGGCGATGTGCGCGGACTCGACCAGGTGCTTGAGCACGTTCTGGCCGTACGACGTGCGGTAGCGAAGCCTGCCGAGCAGGTTGGTGAGCTCTGGGTGCAGGTCGGTTATGGCGAGGTCCACCAGCGCGTCCTCGCCGGCCTTGACGCACAGCTGCTCGATCTCTGCCTTGCTCCGCTCGTAGGCCTCCTCGATGCGCTGCGGGTGGATCCGGCCGTCCAGCACCAGGCGCTCCAGGGTCAGCCTGCCCACCTCCCGGCGGACCGGGTCGAAGCAGGACAGCAGCACGGCCTCGGGCGTGTCGTCGATGATCAGGTTGACGCCGGTGACCGTCTCGAACGCCCGGATATTGCGGCCCTCGCGACCGATGATCCGGCCCTTCATCTCGTCCCCGGGCAGGTGCAGCACCGACACGACGGACTCGCTGGTCTGCTCGCTGGCGACGCGCTGGATGGCCAGGGTGACGATCTTGCGCGCGCGGGTCTGGCCGTCGGCCCTTGCCTCGTTCTCGATGTCCCTGACGATCAGCGCGGCCTCGCGCTTTGCCTGGTTCTCGATGCCGGCGACCAGCTCGGTCTTTGCCTGGTCGGCGGTCAGGCCAGCCACCCGCTCGAGTACCTCGCGCCGCTCGTCGTCCTGCCGGTCGAGTTCCTTGCTTCGCGCATCGAGATCTCGGGTGAGCTGTTCCAGGTCGGCTGAGCGCTGGTCGTTCCGGCGGGCCTCCTGGTCGACACGCTCCTCCCGCTCGGCAAGCCTGGTTTCCCTGCGCTCCAGGTCCCCGCGAAGCTGCCTGACCTCGTCCTTGACGGCCCGGATTTCGTCCTCTACCTCGCGGCGGCCCTGGGCGGCCTGCTCGGCGGCGGTCTCGGCCTGGCGCATGATAGCGGCCGCATCGGACTCGGCCCGGGCGCGAAGCTGGTCGGCCTGGCGCACCGCCTCGTCAAGCTGGTGCTGCGTGGCCGCGGAGGCCTGCTGCCCGACGGCCTGTTCCGGGCTGCTCGGGGCCACAATCTTGGGGGTTCGGCGAATCACGAAGACCAGCACAGACAGGCAAGCGACCAGCGCGAACGCCAGCACGATCGCCAAGACCAGCCCGATCCCGTTCATCACGGTTCACCCCTTCCTGCTCGGCCTGCCTGTTGCCTTGGCTCGGCAACAGGAGCCTGCCCTGCAGCGAGGGGTACTACTGCGCGTCGGGCTGTCACCGCCGCCCTGGGGCTGGCGATGCCCGCGGCTCGCCCGGCATGACGGGCAACACCGAACGGCACGGTCGGTTCCGGACACCGCCGCCTGGCCCTCTTGGCCACGCGGGCGCTGCCCACCGCCCGGCATCTCACCGCCCGGCATCGCTGCTCCCGGCACTGCTCCCCGGTCCCGCCTCCGGTTGCGCTGCCGTCCCCAATGCCACGACCGGCCCTGTGACCGATCGGCTCAGCCCGGTCTAGCTCTCCCTTCTGCCGATGCCGGGACCAGCCAGGCGTATACCTGGCCCGGACTGAGGCCAGCCGCAACCGGCCAGCCACGCCGAACGCTCATAGCAATCGGGCAAAACAGGACCATCAGGCCGGTCCAGCGCTGTCCGGTGCTCGTAACCAGTCTCGTTCATCTCGGTCGATCCGCCCTACGCGGAGTAAAACCCTCGCTGCCGTGAGGCTAAGCGTAGATAACGATTTGGGCAAGCAGGGAGCCGGTGATCTTCGTTTTTCGGGTGCCGGCTGAGGGCTTCCCGGGCTATCCGGCGGCCATGTCATCGGCCGGTTCGTCAGGCACTTCGGTCAGGTCAACTCCTGCCGCGGCCAGGTCAACGCCCTCCTGTTCGAGCGCCTCCCGAACCACCCGGTAGGCGAGAGCCTGCGAGTACCCCTTCCTGGCGAGCATGCCAACCAGCCGCCGAGTCCGCGAGGGCGTCGGCTGGCCCCTGGTCGCCGCGAGCTTGCGCGCCACCAGGCCGCGCGCCATGGCGATCTCCTGCTCGGGCCCGAGCTGGTCGACCGCGGCCTGGATGTCGTCGGAAGACACGCCCCGCTGCCGCAGTTCCGCTGCGAGCGCCCGGCCGGACAGCCCCCGGCCGTGGTGCCGGGACTCCACCCAGGCCGTCGCGAACATGGCGTCGTCGATCAGCTTCACGTCGGCGAACCGCCCGAGCACCGCCTCGGCCACGTCATCCGGCACCCCACGCCGCCGCAGCGCCGCAGCAAGCTGCGCGCGAGTTCTCGGCGCGGCCGTGAGCATCTCCAGGCAGATCTGCCGCGCCACCGCCTCGGGGCCACTCTCCCCGCCCGCGCTGGCCGCACCCGGCGCGCCCAGGCCAGGCACACTCGAGTAGCCGGGCCCGGGATCGGCACCGAGCCCTCCTACGCCTTGACCCGGGCCGGGGGTGCCTGGCCGGGCGCCGACCTGCGCTCGCCGTCTCGTTGCCACTGCCGACTGCCTAGTTGCCGCCGGGGACCACCTTGAGCCCGGCCGGCGAGGCTGCTCCGGCGCCTACGCCAGCGCCAGCGGCTGAACCTGAACCGGGGCCTGAACCTGGACCTGGACCTGGACCTGGCGTATCCGCATCGAGGCGCGCGCCGATGCCCAGCTTCTCCTTGATCTTCTTCTCGATCTCGTTGGCGGTGTCCGGGTTGTCGCGCAGGTAGTTCCGCGCGTTTTCCTTGCCCTGGCCCAGCTGGTCGCCCTCGTAGGTGTACCAGGCCCCGGACTTGCGCACGATCGCCTGCTCCACCCCGAGGTCGATCAGGCTTCCCTCACGGCTGATTCCCACCCCGTACAGGATGTCGAATTCCGCGGTCTTGAAAGGCGGGCTTACCTTGTTCTTGACCACCTTCACCCGGGTACGGTTACCTACGGAATCTGTACCATCTTTGAGTGTTTCAATGCGCCGAATATCTAGTCGTATTGACGCATAAAACTTCAGCGCCTTACCACCCGAGGTCGTCTCCGGACTGCCGAACATGACTCCTATCTTTTCACGCAACTGGTTGATGAAAATTGCGGTGGTCTTGTTCTGGTTCAGCGCGCCCGCGATCTTGCGGAGAGCCTGGGACATGAGACGGGCCTGGAGGCCGACGTGGCTGTCCCCCATCTCGCCCTCGATCTCGGCTCGGGGCACGAGGGCGGCGACCGAGTCGATGACGATGACGTCGATGGCGCTGGAACGAATGAGCATGTCGGCGATCTCCAGAGCCTGCTCACCGGTATCCGGCTGGGAAACGAGCAGTGCGTCGGTGTCCACGCCGAGCTTTTTCGCGTATTCGGGGTCGAGCGCGTGCTCGGCGTCGATGAACGCCGCGATTCCGCCTGCCTTCTGTGCATTTGCCACGGCATGCAGTGCAAGGGACGTTTTCCCGCTGCTCTCCGGTCCGTATATCTCCACGATCCGGCCACGGGGAAGACCGCCGATTCCGAGGGCCACGTCGAGCGCGATGGAGCCGGTCGGGATCACCTCCACCGGGGCGCGGGTGTCGTCGCCGAGCCGCATGATCGCGCCCCTGCCGAACTGCCGTTCGATCTGGGCGAGCGCGGTCTCCAGGGCCTTATCCCTGTCGCCGCCCTTATTGCCCGCCCTGTCGTTCGGTGCCATGTGAACTCCTGTGGAATCAGGGGCTTCCCGCCCGGCCGTGGTGCCGTGATGCTGTGGTGCAATCGATGCTGTCCGGTACCCCTAAAGGCCATGTCCGGCAGCCCGTCTCGCTATCGGGGCCGACGTTACGCGCTGCCACCGACAATCTCTGGGATGCCAAGCCGCGCCGCCCGGCATTTCACCCATCGATGTCGCCCGCATGCCGCGCAGGGCCGGCCACCGGGACTACTCTAGACGAACAGCTGTTCGATCATGAGGGGGACACGCCGATACGGTCGAAATTTCGCCACCACAACGCCAGACGGCGTGTAGAGGGGCATCAGACGGCGCAGAGGCGGACGCCAAACGGGTGCGGAGGCGGACGTCAAACGGGGGCGCGGAGAGGACGTCAAACGGGCGCGGAGAGGCTGGCCAGGACGCGCTCGGCCAGCGCCGCGACGTCGACGGGAGCGGTGGTGTCCACGGTGATCAGCTCCCCGATCCCCACCGGCCGGTCGAACTCGGCGAGCACCTCCGGGGTCAGGCTGGTCACCACGTGCACCGCATGCGAGGTCGCGGCCCGCTCCGCATAGCGGCGGGCAGCAAGCTCGGGCGGGCAGACGCAGTTCACCTCGACCGGCCGCGCCGAGAGCGCGGATATCCGGCTCCGCCCGTAGGCGTGGCGTGGCCGGAAGTTCGCCTCGAGCACCATGGCCGGGGCGTCGGCGGCCAGCGCCCAGAGCAGTTCCATGGCGGCGCCCCCAAGCCGGTTCGACCAGGCCAGGTCGGACACTGGCGCCCCGAGGGCGTCGTGCAGCGTCTCCTTGATCCGGTCCTTGCTCAGCAGGGCGAACCCAAGTTCGGCCGCCAGCGGCACCGCCAGGGTGGCCTTGTCCGAGCCCGGGCCCCGGACACCAGCACCACGCGACGGCTTGGGGAACCCACCTGATCAGCACAGCCGCTGGGGGACGCCGAAGGAACGGCCTGGGGAACTCACCGGGTCAGCGCAGCCGCTGAGGAACGTCGAAGGAGTCGCAGACGGCGCGCCAGACGGTTTTGGCCTCCACGCCGTCGGCGAGCGCCTGGTTAACGGTGCGATCGCCGAGTTCGGCGAGCACCTGGTCCTTGGCCACACTCTCCGCGTAGGTCTCCCCGAACTGCGCGCGCATCCGTTCCCAGAAGACAGTGAGACGCACCCCGAAAGGTTACCCGTGGGGCACGTGGTCGGCCACGCGCAGACCAGCGTCAGCCCGGCGGGGGCCGCGCGGGAAGGTTTCATCCACGGTGGCAGGCCCGTAACGACCCGGAAACGCCCTATTGCCGGGCAGGCCGTGAGGATGCACCATTGTGAAAAATGTCATAGCGCATTCGTTTGCACGCCGCGGCCTGGTTTCGGGGAGGGGACGGGCCGTCAGCGCGTATCACCTACCCCTGAGAGGAATGCGATGGCCCAGTCCAGTCCCCCCCGCAGGAGCCCGGCGGTGTGGGTGATCGCCACGGTCCTGATCGTGGTTGCGATCGCCCTGCCACTGCTCGTACCGATCTACGCGCGCACGACCCCGAAATGGGGAGCCTTCCCGTTCTTCTACTGGTACCTGCTCGTTCTGGTGCCGGTGATCGCCATCCTCTGCGGGAGCACCTTCCTGCTGCTGCGGAACAAGCCCGCGCCTAGCGCGGGCGTCTCGGGCGGGAACGGGGAGGTGGCCAGGTGAGCCACGTCAACGCGGTTGCGTTCACGATCGTCTTAGTATGCTTCCTGTTGGTCACCGTGGCCGGGTTCGCCGCGGCGAGGTGGCGCCCGGCCGAGGACCTGTTAAATCTGCACCAGTGGGGCCTCGGCGGACGCGGGTTCGGCGGGTTCGTCAGCTGGTTCCTGCTCGGCGGCGACATCTACACCGCCTACACGTTCATCGCCGTGCCGCGCGCTCGTGTACGCGACCGGCGCCTACGGGTTCTATGCGCTGTCCTACTCGATCATGACGTTCCCGATCGTGTTCATTTTCGTGCCCCGACTGTGGTCGGTCGCCCGGAGGCACAACTACGTCACGCCCGCCGACTTCATCAGGGGCCGGTACGGCTCGCGGGGCCTCGGCCTCGCCGTGGCGTTCACCGGGATCCTGGCGATCATGCCCTACATCGCGCTGCAGCTCGTCGGCATCGAGTCCGTGCTGATCGTGCTCGGCGTCAGCACGAACTCGAGCAACGCGTTCCTCAAGGACCTGCCGCTGATCATCGCGTTCGTCATCCTCGCCGGGTACACCTACCTGGCCGGGCTGCGCGCCCCGGCCATGATCGCGTTCATCAAGGACACGCTGATCTACGTGACCGTGATCGTCGCGGTCCTGTACATACCCATGCGGCTCGGCGGCTGGGGGCACATCTTCGGCGCCGCGTCGGCCCACCTGAAGACGATCAACCCAGACACCGGGAAGCCGCGCGGGAGCCTGGTCGAAGCCCCGGCCGGCGAGTGGGCCTTCGCCACCCTGGCGCTGGGCTCCTCGCTCGCCCTGTTCATGTACCCGCACATCATCACCGGCGTGCTCGCCACGAAGCGGCGCGACGTGGTCAGGCGGAACATCGCCGCGCTGCCCGCGTACACGCTGATGCTCGGGCTGATCGCGCTGTTCGGCTACATGGCGCTGGCCTCGCACGCGGTGACCTCGGGCGTCAAGTCCGCCGGGGACAACACCGACCTGGCCGTGCCGCTGCTGTTCGCGCACATGTTCCCGAGCTGGTTCGCCGGGATCGGCTACTCCGCGATCATCATCGGGGCGCTGGTGCCCGCTGCGATCATGTCGATCGCGGCCGCGAACCTGTTCAGCCGCAACATCTACAAGGAGTTCTTCCGGCCGAACGCCAGCCCGAAGGAAGAGACGGCGGCGGCCCGCTGGGCGTCGCTGGTCATGAAGGCCGGGGCGCTGATCTTCGCCATCGAGCTAAGCAAGACGTTCTCGATCAACCTGCAGCTGCTCGGCGGCCTGTGGATCCTGCAGACCTTCCCCGCGATCCTGGTCGGCCTGTACACGCGCTGGTTCCATCGCTGGGCGCTGGTCATCGGCTGGCTCGCCGGGATGGTCTACGGCACGATCGAGGCGTGGCGGACGCCGGGCAGCGGCCAGGCGCACTTCGGCGCTCCCATCGCCCCGATCCTGGGCCACGTGATCTACATCGGGCTGGCCGCTCTCATCCTGAACCTGGTGGTCTCGGCCGTGCTCACGCTCGTCTTCCAGGCGACCAAGCTGCCCGCCGGCACCGACGAGACCCAGCCGAGCCACTACCACTACGACCCAGAGGACGGAGAGGCCGAGCCGGTTCCCGCCGGGGCGGGAACCGGTCCGGCCGGGACGCCAACGGGCACACCGTAACCCGGCCCAGCTTCCGGGCCCTCACCGGCACCGTGTCACAGAGGCACGTGCGCCGGTGGGAGCCTGGTTCGCGTTCAGAGTGTGATCAGCCGGAACGAGCATCATGTGGTAAAGCGACCCAGAATGCCCTATTGCCACGGCAGTTACGTCGTTGCACGATAGTTCCAGACGTCGTGCCACATTCGTTTGCACACCGCTGCCGCTGAGCAGAGGAGGCCCGATGGGTAACCGCAGCTCGTCACGTCGCCGGCATCCGATCCTGCTGCTGTTGCTGCTGCCGCTCGTCGCGGTGCTGGTGCCGGAGTTCTACAACCGGGCTGACCCGTCGATCGGCGGGATGCCGTTCTTTTACTGGTATCAGCTTGCCTGGATCGCCGGCGTCGCCGTGTGCACCGGCATCGTCTATATCGTCACCCGGAGCAGGCCATGATCCCGCCGTTCAACGGGCTCCAATTCGGCATCGTCGTCGCGATGTTCGCGGTCGTCACCGTGCTCGGGTTCATGGCAACTCGGTGGAACCGCGCCGCGTCGCTGGCGAGTGTCGAGGAATGGGGGCTCGGCGGGCGCAGGTTCGGAACCGCGGTCACTTGGTTCCTGATCGGCGGCGACCTGTACACCGCGTACACGTTCGTGGCGGTACCCGCCCTGCTGTACGGGACCGGCGCGCCGGGCTTCTTCGCGGTGCCGTATACGATCGCAGTCTTCCCGCTGGTGATGTTCGTCGCGGCGCGGATGTGGTCGGTCTGCCACGAACACGGTTATGTCACCGCCGCCGACTTCGTCCGGGGGCGGCAGGGGTCTGCGGTACTGGCGCTGCTGGTCGCGATCACCGGCATCGTCGCGACCATCCCGTACATCGCGCTGCAGTTGACCGGGATCAGGGCGGTCCTGGAAGTCATGGGCATCGGCGGGGACTGGCCGCTGTGGATAGCGTTCATCGCACTGGCCGCTTACACCTGGACCTCGGGGCTACGGGCGCCAGCGCTGATCGCGTTTGTCAAGGACATCCTCATCTACGTCATGGTTCTCGTCGCGGTCATCTACATCCCCTACAAGCTCGGCGGCTACGACGTCATCTTCCACCGGACGCAGACCGCGCTGGGCGCGAAGGGGCTGAGCACTCTTCTGTCCGGCTCGCAGTACCTCGGCTACTCGACGCTGGCGCTCGGCTCGGCGCTGGCCCTGTTCCTGTACCCGCACGCAGTGACCGGCGTGCTCGCCACTCGCAGCCGGGACGTGGTGAAGAAGAACATGTCGCTGCTGCCCGCGTACTCACTGATGCTTGGCTTCATCGCGCTACTCGGCTACATGGCGCTCGCCGCGCACGTCAAGCCGGTGGGCGGCACGGCGAAGGCGCCCGACACCACTACGATCGTTCCGTTGCTGTTCAACAGCGAGTTCCCGCATTGGGTCGCGGCGATCGCCTTCGGCGCGATCACAATTGGCGCCCTGGTGCCTGCGGCGATCATGGGGGTCTCCGCGGCCAGCACCTTCGCCAGGGACATTTACCGGCCGTACTTCCGGCCGCGGGCCAGCGACCGTGAGGAGGGGCTGGTCGCCCAGATCGTGTCCGTGCTCCTCAAGCTGGGCGCGGTCGCCGTGATCGTCAGCCTGAAGGTCTCGTTCGCTATCGAGTTCCAGCTCATCGGCGGTGTCATCGTCATTGAAATCCTGCCGGCCGTGGTGCTCAGCCTGTACACCCGGTGGTTCCACCGGTGGGCATTGGTGGCAGGCTGGGTGGTGGGCATGGGCCTGTCCATCTACATGCTCTATGTCACGCCCAGCAAGACCGCGGCCCACTTTGGCAGCGCCTCGTTTGCGCTCAGCACCTGGGGTCTCAACACCAAGCTGACGATCTGGACCGGCATTGTGGGGGTCATCGCCAACCTCATCGTCGCCACCGCTCTGACCCCGCTGCTCGCGCGGCTGCCGCGGGGGCGAGACGAGACAAGCCCCGCCGACTATGAGGAGGCCGAGGCGCCGCCGATGCCGCTCGGGCCCGGCCATGCCGCCGGCGCTGCTTGAGCCGGAAGACGCCCTCAGCCGATCTGCGCGCCGTGATGGCTAAGCACGAAGCCGTTTGCCTGGTCTGTCATTGTCGCTAACCGGTCCTGCGCTGGGGCAGCTGCCGAAGCTGTATGACCCACTTCTTCTGGCCGTCGAGGACCCACTCGTCGCCGTCGCGGCGCGCCGTGGTCGTCAGGCCCGCGCGGCACCGTCGGCTCCTGCCGCATCCTCGTCGGCCTCGGCGAGGAAGCGCTCGACCACCGGCGCTAGCTGCGCCGCCTCGGTCACCAGCGCGAGATGGCCGCCGTGGTAGACGTGCAGCCGGGAACCGGGGATCAGCCGGTGCATCAGGCGCGCGTTGGCCAGCGGGATGATCGGGTCGTCATCGCCGGACATGACGAGCGTCGCCTGCCGCAGCAGCGGCAGGAACGGCAGGCTCGTCCAGCCGAGCCCCGCGGTGAGTTGGTACAGGTAGCCGTGCGGCGGCCCGACACGGCTGCGCGCGTGCATCGCCGTGGCCACCCCCGCCGGGTCGGTGCGCGCCGACCCGCCGTACAGGTCACCGGCCACGCTCTTGAGGTAGCCCGGGTCCAGGTAGCGCCGCGGGGTGACCATCCGGATCAGCACCCCGGGCCTGGCCGGAACCATGATGGCGCCGGTCGCGGTGCTGACCAGCACGAGCCGACGGCACCGTGACCGCTGGAACGCGGCAAAGTGCT
Source organism: uncultured Actinomycetota bacterium (assembly GCA_963778075.1). Lineage (GTDB taxonomy): Bacteria > Actinomycetota > Actinomycetes > Streptosporangiales > Streptosporangiaceae > JASHPR01. The sequence continues at coordinate 418,193 of CAVZTJ010000009.1, forward strand.
GGGCGACCCCGCCGCCCCAGGAGATGCCGAGCACGTCCGCCTGCTCGTGGCCGAGCACTGACAGCATCCGCGCGATCATCCGGCACAGGCCGGTAAAGCGGTAAGGCAGCGCCGGGACCGGCGAGCCGCCGACACCGGGGACGTCGAAACGGATCACGCCCAGGGATGGGTGGAGCGCATCGACGAACGGCTGCAGCAGGTCCAGGCTGGCGCCGATCCCGTTGATGAGCAGCAACGGGGTCCCGCCCGGGCTCCCCTGCCGCACGGCAACCCGGAGCTGCTGGCCGTCGACCGCGATGCTGCGGATCGACTCATTGCCCGGCTGGGCCGCGGGCTTGCGTGACCGCATCGGCTCACCGGTCGAGAACGTAGCCGCCGGGTGCCAGCTCGCCCGGCCGGAACCCGCCGCCGCCCAGCTTGTCCGGGCGCTTCTTTTCGCCGCCGCTGCGCTGCGCGAGCCAGGACCCGTAATCCGGCCACCAGCTGCCCACCTCGGTCTGCGCCCGGCTCAGCCACTCGCCCGGGTCGGCCGGGTAGTCCCGACTGTCCGGAGCAGTCTGGAACGTCGCCTTAGGGTTCGACGGCGGGTTGACCATCGAGGCGATGTGGCCGCTGGTGGACAGCACGAACCGGGAGCTCCCGCCGAGCAGGCGGGTGCTGGCGTAGCACGACTGCCAGGGGCACAGATGATCGGCGATGCCCGCCACGACGTAGCTGTCGACGGCGACCTTGGACAGGTCGACGGCAGAGCCGAGCATCGTGGCTTCGCTCGGCTTGGTCAGCGCGTTGGACAGGGCCAGCTCGATGAACTCGCGGTGCAGCGCGGCGGGTAGCCGCGTGGTGTCCGCGTTCCAGTACAGGATGTCGAACGGCGGCGGCGTCTTGCCCTCCAGGTAGTTGTTCACCCAGTAGGACCAGACGAGGTCGTCCGGCCTGAGCCAGGCGAACACCTCGGCGAGCGCCCGGCCGTCCAGGTAGCCGCGCTGGGCCGAGGCGAGAACCGCGGCCGAGGCGGTGCGCTCGTCGATCATCGCGGCGGCCGTGCCCGCCCGCGCCTGATCGAGAACGGTCACGCCCAGGCACAGGCTGGCCAGCCGATCAAGCTGCCCGGTCGCGCTCAGGTGCGCGGCGACCATCGACGAGATCACGCCGCCCGAGCAGAGCGCGCAGATGCTGGCCTTGGGCGCCTCGCAGATGGCCAGCACGGCGTCGAGCGCCTGCACCACCGCGCTGCCGTAGGTGTCCAGGCCCCAGTTCCGGTGCCGCGCGTCCGGGTTGCGCCACGAGATCACGAAGACTTGCTGGCCCTGCCCGACCAGGTACTCGACCATGCTGCGGCCCGGGGCCAGGTCGGTGATGTAGAACTTGTTGATCATCGGCGGAACGATCAGCAGCGGGAAGCGGTGCACCGTCGGCGTGACCGGCCGGTACTGGATCAGCTCGCAGGCTTCGGACCTCGCCACCACCACTCCGGGCGTCACCGCGAGGTCCACGCCGACCTCGAACGCGTCCGGGGCCACCATGCTCGGCACGCGCGGCGGCGCGGCCAGGTCGGCGACGAGCGCTCGGGCCCCGCGCAGGGCGCTGCCGCCACCGCTCTCGCGCAGCGCGCGGAACGCGGCCGGGTTGATCAACGGGTTGTTGCTCGGCGAAGCGGCAGCGTTAACGTTCAGGGCCAATAGCTTGAGTCGTTCGCTGTCGCGCCAGCTCAGATGGGCGTCGGACAGGAGCGTATCGGCGGTCTGCCCGGCGGCTAGGTAAGCCTGCATGGCGCGCCTGAGCAGCGGATTGCCGGTCCACTCCGGATCGCGGAACCGCCGGTCCTTCTTGCCGGGCGCGACCTGCGAATCCCCGACCGCGATCTTGGCGAGCTCGGCGGTTAGCCCGCCCATTCGCCGAGCAAACGTTTGCGGTCTGCGGGCGAGCGCCAGTCCCAGGCGCAGCGTGGCGGCGTCCGGGCGCAGAATCCGGGTCGTGCCCAGCGCCGCTGCGGACAGCAGCAGGTCAAGTGCGCCGGCCGCGTCGGCGGCTGACGCGAACTGTTCGGACCTGTCCTCGGCGCTGGCGCTCATCACAGGTCCTGCGGCGGCTGCACCTCACGGCGCAGGATCTTGCCGGTCGGCCCCTTGGGCAGGTCATCGACGATCCAGATGTGGCGCGGGTACTTATACGCGGCGACCCGTTCCCTGGCGAAGGCGCGCAGGTCGGCGGGCGTGGCCGTGCCGCCGGGCTTGAGTTTCACCGCGGCGCCCACGTCCTCGCCAAGCTCGGGATGCGGGATCCCGATCACCGCCGCCTCGGCGACGTCCGGATGCTCGTAGAGCACCTCCTCGATCTCGCGCGGGTAGACGTTGTACCCGCCGCGGATGATCAGGTCCTTCTTCCGGTCGACGATGTAGTAGTAGCCGTCCTCGTCGACCTTGGCGAGGTCGCCGGTGCGGAACCAGCCGTCGGTGATCGCCTCTTCCGTGGCGTCCGGCCTGCCCCAGTACCCCTTCATTACGTTGTGACCCTTGATCGCGATCTCGCCGACCTCGCCAGCGGGCACATCCGCGCCGTCGGCGTCGATCAGGCGCATCTCGACGCCCGCGATCGGCGTGCCGATCGAGCCCGGCTTGCGCACCTTGTCCGGGTGATTGAACGAGGCGACCGGGGAGGTTTCGGACAGGCCGTAGCCCTCGAGAATGATGCAGCCGAAGGCGTCCTCGAACCCGCGCAGCACCTCAACCGGCATGGCCGCGCCGCCTGAGATACACAGCCGCAGAGACGAGACGTCCGGCCGCTCGCCAGTGTGGTGCAGCATGGCCGAGTACATCGTGGGGACGCCCTCGAAGATCGTGACCCGGTCACGCTGGATGATCTCCAGGGCCTTGCCGGGGTCGAACCTGGGCAGCAGCGTCAGCGTGCTGCCGGCCGTGACCGTCGCGTTCAGCCCGCAGGTGAGGCCGAACACATGGAACAGCGGCAGGCAGCCCATGACCACGTCACCCGTGCTGTTCTTCAGCAGGGTGGTCGCGGTCAGCTCGGCGTTGCGGGTCAGGTTCGCGTGGGTCAGCTCGGCGCCCTTGGGCCTGCCGGTGGTGCCCGACGTGTAGAGGATCACCGCATCGTCATCGTCGCCGCGTTCCGCGGTGATCGGCGAGGGATCCGGGCCGTCGAGCGCGAGCAGCGGGTTGTTGACCTCGACGACCCGGGTGCCGGTATCCGCGGCTCCCTTGGCGGCCTCGCCCGCCGCGGCGTGCCAGGCGAACAGCACCTTGGCGCCGGAATCGCCCAGGTAGTAGGCAACCTCACGGCTCTTGAGCAGCGGGTTCATCGGCACCACCACGCCACCGGCGGCGAGCGCGCCGTAGTAGGCGATCGGGAACGCGGGCACGTTCGGCAGCATGATGCCGACCCGGTCACCCGGCTCCACGCCGAGCGTTGCCAGCAGCCCGGACACGCGGGCGGCGGCGTCCCACAAGTCCGCGTAGGTCAGCACCTCCGCGTCCATGCGCATTGCCGGGCGTTCGCCATGGTCGGCCGCTGCCTGCCGCAACACCGAGGTCAGACTCGCCATATCGCCTCCCCAGACCGGGCAACTGCGCCAAATGCAGCCCCTTCAGCATCTTCCCGTTGCAAGTGAGTGAGGTCTAGTGAGCACACGCACCAGCAGCTACCGGTTGCCCGGCAGCGGTCCCGGCCTTGTTCCCGTTCGGGACGCCGGGTTCCTGGCTCAGCGCCCGGAGCCTGCCATCGGCAGGTCTTACCTGTGCTCCGCAGGCGTAGGCCCCGTCGCCAGGACCGGTTCCCGCCCCACTGGCGGTACCTGGAGCAAGTTTGAGCAGGTTGATGGCGGCGTTGACGTCCCGGTCGAGGACCAGGCCGCACGCCTGGCAGCAGAAGACGCGCTCTTTGAGCGTCAGGCTTGGCTTTCGCCATCCGCATCGCGAACACGTCTTGCTGGACGGATACCAGCGGTCAGCCACGACCAGCTGGCCACCATTCCACGTCGTCTTATAGCCGAGCATCCGCCGGGCTGCGCCGAAGCCCTGGTCGGCCACGGCCCGGGCCAGGCTCCGGCTGGCCAGCATGCCGGTGACGTTCAGATCCTCAACCACCACCGTCTCGTAGCGCGTAGCCAGCTCGGTGGTGGCCTTATGCAAGGCGTCGGCCCGGACATCAGCTGCCCGAGCGTGCACCCCGGCCAGGCGGGCAGCTGCCTTGCGCCGGTTCGCCGAGCCCTTGGCCCTGCGGGAGTGAGCCCGGCTGGCGCGCCGCAGCCTGCGCAGCGAGGCCCGGAACGCTTGGGGCCCGGGGACGGTGACCACCGCGCCGCGGTGATCGACCCCGGTCAGCAGCGTCTTGATGCCCAGGTCAACACCGACCACCGAACCAGTGCAAGGATGCCGGGCGGGGATCTCCCGCCGCACCTCAGCCTGGAAGCAGACATACCAGCGCTGGGCGGGGCGCGAGACGGTCGCCGACAACACGTAGGCCGTGCCAGCCTCCAGCCGCCTGGCCAGCTTGCCAGCCGCCTGGCCAGCTTGCAGGTGGACTCGTGCGTGGCGACCGTGCCCAGCCGGGGCAGCGTCACCGCCGAAGCTGTGCACCGCATCACCCCGGTGCTGAACCGGAACGAATCCCGGCACTTCGCACGCTTTTTTACTTTCGGAAACCCGAGCCGTCGCCCTTGCGCTCGCCCTTCTTCGACCGGATGTAGTCGCGCAGCGCCCGGTCCAGATCGCGGAAGGCCTCCTGGTAGACGCATTTGGAGTTCTCTCCCCACCAGGAAAGCGCCGGGTCGGCCCTCTTGGCGGCATTCCAAAGCCTGTGCAGCTCAACGCCGGAGTACCACTTGCGCTCAGCGGCATAGCGCTGCTGGCACCGGGGCCAGCCCCCAGTTCCAGGCGAATCTCGACGCCCCCCCGTGCGAGCGGAGCTGCTGCTGACGCGGGGTCGGGTCGAGCGCGTACCGGTAAGCCTGGAGGATCCAGCCATCCGGTGCGGCATACCTTGCCATGGGACGACACTACAGGCCGTGCTGACAATTCCGGCTGGCGCAAGGGCGCAGGCTGTCGGTGGGGCAAGGCAGGATGGATGTATGTCTGTCCGCACATCGGTCACCGGCCTGGTGCCTGGCTTCAGCGAGGCGACCAGGGCCTGGTTCGGCGATGCGTTCGCCGGGCCGACCCCGGCGCAGGCTGAGGCGTGGGCGGCCATCGGCAAGGGCGACAACACGCTGGTGATCGCGCCGACCGGCTCGGGCAAAACGTTGGCCGCGTTCCTGTGGGCGATCGACAAGCTGGCCACCGAGCCGGTACCGGCGGATCCGAAGCAGCGCTGCCGGGTGCTGTACATCTCGCCGCTGAAGGCCCTGGCCGTGGACATCGAGCGCAACCTGCGCTCACCGCTGGCCGGGGTGGGCCAGGCCGCCAGGCGCCTCGGCCTGGCCGAGCCCGACATCCGGGTCGGCGTGCGCACCGGCGACACCGCCGCCGACGAACGCCGCAAGCTGGCCGGCCAGCCGCCGGACATCCTCATCACCACGCCCGAGTCGCTGTTCCTGCTGCTCACCTCACAGGCCAGGGAGACCCTCCGCAGCGTGGAGACGGTGATCGTCGACGAGGTGCACGCGCTGGCGGGTGGCAAGCGCGGCGCGCACCTGGCCCTGTCGCTCGAGCGCCTGGATGCCTTGCGTGAGGAGACGCGCGACGAGGCGGTACAGCGAGGGCCGGCCGAGCGAGGTCCCGCACAGCGGATCGGGCTGTCCGCGACCGTGCGGCCGCCGGAGGAGGTGGCGGCGTTCCTCGGCGGCAGCCGGCCGGTCACGATCGCGGCGCCGCCCAGCGACAAGCGGCTCGACCTGCAGATCGTCGTCCCGGTCGAGGACATGGCCGACCTGGAGACCGCGGCCGGGGCACCGGACGACGAGCACCCGGACGACCCGGTGCGGCGGCGCTCGATCTGGCCGCACGTCGAAGAGCGCGTCCTCGACGAGATCGAGGCGCACCGGTCCACGATCGTCTTCGCGAACTCGCGGCGCCTGGCCGAGCGGCTCTGCGCCAGGCTCAACGAGCTCGCCGCCGAGCGGGCCGAGGAGCAGGCCGGGAGCAACGGCGCCCCGCCGCGCTCTCCTGCCGAGGTCATGGCCCAGTCCGGCGGAACCCAGGGCGCGCCCGCCGAGGTCGCCCGCGCGCACCACGGCTCGGTGTCCCGGCAGGAGCGCGCCCAGATCGAGGAGGCGCTGAAGGCGGGGCGGCTGCCGGCCGTGGTGGCCACGTCCAGCCTGGAGCTCGGCATCGACATGGGTGCGGTTGACCTGGTCATCCAGGTGGAGGCGCCGCCGTCGGTGGCCAGCGGGCTGCAGCGCACCGGGCGCGCGGGCCACAACGTCGGCGACATCTCCCGTGGCCTGATCTTCCCCAAGTACCAGGGCGATCTGGTGCAGGCGACGGTCGTGGCCAGGCGAATGCTGGACGGCGCGATCGAGGAGCTGCGCATGCCGCGCAACCCGCTCGACGTGCTGGCCCAGCAGATCGTCGCGATGACCGCGATGGACGATTGGGAGATCAGCCGGCTGGAGCAGACGGTCCGGCGGGCCGCGCCGTTCGCCAGCCTGACCCGCCCGGTGCTCGAGGCGGTCCTCGACATGCTGGCCGGCCGCTACCCCAGCGAGGAGTTTGCCGGGCTGCGGGCCCGCCTGGTCTGGGACCGCACCACGGGAATGCTGCACGGCCGTCCTGGCGGCCAGCGGCTGGCCGTCACCAACGGCGGCACGATCCCGGACCGCGGGCTGTTCGGCGTGTTCCTCGCGGGCGGCCAGCGGGATCGCTCCGGCCGGCACTCCCGGCGCGTCGGCGAGCTCGACGAGGAGATGGTGTACGAGTCGCGGGTCGGCGACGTGTTCGTGCTCGGCGCGAGCTCCTGGCGGATCGAGGACATCACCGCCGACCAGGTGCTCGTCTCGCCGGCGCCCGGCCAGCCGGGCAGGCTGCCGTTCTGGCACGGCGACGCGCCGGGCCGCCAGGCGGAGCTCGGCCGGGCCATCGGCGAGTACTGCCGGGAGCTCGGCGCGGCCAGCGAGCAGGCCGCCACGGATCAGCTTCGCCGCGACGGCCTGGACGAGCTCGCCGCCGCGAACCTGATCAGCTACCTGGCCGCGCAGCGCGCCGCCACCGGCTACCTGCCCGACGACAAGACGCTGGTGGTGGAGCGATTCCGGGACGAGCTCGGCGACTGGCGGCTCGTGCTGCACAGCCCCTACGGCGCCCGGGTGCATGCTCCGTGGGCGCTGGCGATCGCGGCCCGGCTGCGCGAGCGCTACCAGGCCATGGACGTGCAGGCGCTGCACACGGACGACGGCATCGTGATCCGGGTTCCGGACGCCGACGACCCGCCGCCGGCCGGGATCGCCGCGCTGGAGCCGGAGGAGGTGGAGCAGCTCGTCACCGCCGAGCTCGGCTCGTCCGCGCTGTTTGCGTCCAGATTCCGGGAGTGCGCAGCCCGGGCACTGCTGCTGCCGAGGCGGCAGCCGGGGCGGCGGACCCCGCTGTGGCAGCAGCGGCAGCGCTCGGCGCAACTGCTCTCGGTGGCGAGCCAGTACGGCACGTTCCCGATCGTGCTCGAGACGGTCCGCGAGTGCCTGCAGGACGTATTCGACGTGCCCGGCCTGGTCGGCCTCATGCACGACCTCGCCGCGCGGCGGGTGCGGCTGGTGGAGGTGGAGACACCCGTACCGTCCCCGTTCGGGCGCTCGCTGCTGTTCCGGTACGTGGGCGCGTTCATGTACGACGGCGACGCGCCGCTGGCCGAGCGCCGGGCCCAGGCGCTGGCCCTGGACTCGTCGCTGCTCGCCGAGCTACTCGGCCAGGCCGATGCGCGAGAACTGCTGGACCCGGACATTGTCAATGAGACGGAACGGGACGCGCAGTGCCTCTCGGCGCACCGGCGGTGCCGTGGCCTGGAGGCGGTGGCTGACATGCTCACGGCGCTGGGCCCGCTGTCGGCCATGGAAGTCGAGGAGCGTTGCGCGGAACCCGGCTCTGCTCCGGGGTGGCTCGCCGAGCTGGCCGCCCAGCGGCGGCTGATCGAGGTCAGGGTGGCCGGGCAGGAGCGGTGGGTGGCAGTCGAGGACGCGGGCCGGCTGCGCGACGGGCTCGGGGTGGCTCTGCCGCCCGGCGTGCCCGACGCGTTCACCGAGCCCGTCCCGGACCCGCTGGGGGACCTGGTTGCCAGGTACGCCCGCACGCACGGGCCGTTCACCGCGGCGACGGTGGCGCAGCGGTTCGGTCTCGGCACTGCGGTGACCACCGACGCGCTGCGGCGACTGGCCGCCGACGGCCGCGTCGCCGAGGGCGAGTTCCTGCCCGGCGGCCGGGGCACCGAGTGGTGCGAGACCGGGATGCTCCGGCTGCTGCGCCGCCGCTGCCTGGCCAAGCTGCGCCGGGAGGCCGAGCCCGTGCCGCCGCACGTGTTCGCCAGGTTCCTGCCGACCTGGCAGAACGCGGGCCGTACGGCCGGCCCGGCCGGGGGCGCAGCGCCGGGACGCGTCCTGCGCGACCGGCCCGCCCGGATCGCCCGGCCACGCCGGACGCCGTCTATGACGTGATCGAGCAACTGGCCGGGGTCCCGATCCCGGCTTCGGCGCTGGAGACACTGGTGCTGCCCGGCCGGGTACCCGGCTACTCCCCCGCCCTGCTCGACGAGCTGACCGCGGCCGGCGAGATCGTGTGGTCGGGGGCAGGCGGCCTGCCGGGAGGCGATGGCTGGCTGGTGATCGCGCCGGCCGACGCGGCCACGCTGCTGTTCGGTGAGCCTGCCGAGATCACTATGACGCCCGTGCACGACGCGGTCCTCGCGGCCCTGGATGGCGGCGGCGCGCTGTTCTTCCGCGCGCTCGGCGACAGGGTTGCGGCCGAGCTGCGCGGCAACGGTGCATCGGCGGCGGCACTGGGCCTCACCGATCAGACGCTCGCCGCGGCGATCTGGGACCTGGTCTGGGCGGGCAGGCTGACCAACGACACGCTCGCGCCGCTGCGCACCGTGCTCGGCACGGGCAGGCCGGTGGCCGATGCCGGGTCCGGGCTAGGCCGCACGGTGCCTGCGAGCGCAGGGGCCACCGCAGAACGCGCCGGCGACGGAGCCGCCATGGCACGCGCCGACCTCAACAGCCGCACGTCGCCGGATGCGCCGGGGCTGCCGGGAGCCGCCCGGTCCGGCCGGCACGGCCAGGGCGGCCGCAGCGGGCGGGCCGCCCGCGCGGGACTGCCCGGCGGCCCGGGTAGCGTCGTCGGGCTCCGCAGGCCACGGCTGAGCCGGGCGGCACTCCCGTCCCGGAGTGGCCCGCCAACGGTAAGTGGGCGGTGGTCGCTGCTGCCGCAGGCCGAGGAGGACCGGACCAGGCGGCTGCACGCGCTCGCCGGGACCCTGCTGGACCGGCACGGCGTGCTGATCCGGGGCGCGGTCGCCGCCGAGCGGGTGACCGGCGGGTTTGGCGCGATCTACCCGGTACTGCGGGCGATGGAGGAGGCTGGCCAGTGCCGGCGCGGGTACTTCGTCGAGGGCCTGGGTGCCGCGCAGTTCGCGCTGCCGGGAGCCGTGGACCGGATGCGCGCGATGGCCGATGCGAAGGACGGCTCGATCGTGGTGCTGGCCGCGGCTGACCCGGCGAACGCCTACGGCTCTGCGCTGCCCTGGCCGGCCCGGCCGGACGAGACGCCAAGCGGGCACCGTCCGGGCCGCAAGGCCGGCGCGCTCGTAGTGCTGGCCGACGGTCAGCTGGTGCTGTACGTCGAGCGCGGTGGCAAGACCCTGCTGTCCTGGACCAGCGACCCGGCACTGCTCGACCCCGCGGCCGCCGCGCTCGCCGACGCCGTCCGCGAGGGGGCACTCGGCCGGCTCACCGTTGAGCGCGCCGACGGCGGAGGCGTCTACGATTCTCCCCTGGCCCGCGCGCTGGAGCAGGCCGGCTTCCGTCCCACCCCCCGCGGCCTGCGCCTGCGAGCCCAGTGATCCAGCCGCGGATCGCCCGTCCCTGATCAATGGTCCGACGTAAGCACAGGAGATGAGCATGAGCGTTTTCACCGACGCAGAAATCGAGTACCTGAACGATCAGAGGCTCGGTCGCCTCGCCACCGTCGGGGCCGATGGCATGCCGCACGTCATACCCGTGGCGGTCTTCCACGATCCGCAGACGCAGACGCTCGTCATCGGCAGCAACGCACAGCTTGCCGACATGGCTGCTACCAAGAAGTTCCGCGACGCTCAGCGTCGGCCAAAGGTGGCGGTGGTCGTGGATGATCGAGGGCCGCACTTTATCGAGGTGCGAGGCGACGCAGAAACCTACACCGAGGGCGGGGAGGAAGTCGGCGAGCGCCTTGGGGCCCCGTTCCGGTTCAGCTCCTCCTGGATCCGCGTACGCCCGCGCCGCGTCGTGACGATGGGCATCGACGGCCCCTTCGAACGCTCCGCCCGAGACGTGACATGACCCCAACACATGACGAGACTTAGTGGTTTGGTTTGTCCGGTTAGCACCGGACTTTTCTAAACCGCTAGACGGTAACGGAGGGAAGGGGTCGAGGATGTCCGCGCTGAGCGACGCGATCGAGCGAGGGTGGGCAGCCGCCCGGCGGGATGATCCCGGGCCCACGGTCGGCTACTTCCGGGATCTGGCCCGGCAGCATCCCGGCGACGCCCACGCGCTGTTCGAGTACGCGGGCGCGCTCGACTTTGCGGGCCGCGAGGCGGAGGCCGCGCCGGTGTACGAGCAGGCCTTCTCGGCTGGCCTGGACGGCGACGACCTTCGCCGGGGCCTGATCCAGTACGGCAGCACCCTGCGTAACCTCGGGCGTTTCGATGAGGCTGTACAGATCATGCGGCGCGCCGACGAGCAGTTTCCCGGGCACGACTCGATCGCGGCCTTCCTCGCCCTGGCTCTGACCAGCGCCGGGCGGTGCCCGGAGGCGGTGGCCCGGCTGATCGTCCTGGCCCTCGACCGGATCGGCGGCGAAGACCTCGGGAATTACGAGTGGGCGCTGCGGAATTACGCGGCCGAGCTATCCGGGTGATAATTCCAGCCGCCGGGCCCAGGCGGCAATTCCAGTCGCCGGGCCTCCCGCGACAAATCCGGTCGCCGGGCTTCCGGGTGGCAATTCCAGTCGCCGGGCCCGGGCGACAAATCCAGCCCGGGCTGTTGCGCCCAATTTGCCATCGCGCGGGAGTGGAATGACTCCCAGCAGGCCAGCCGGGCCGCCCTGATGAACGGCCCGGCCTTAAGGCCCTGCAGGATCGTGGTCGAATCCCGATCCTTACTTGCTGCGACGCTGGCTGCGACGGGCCTTGCCCGGGCGCCGGGTCATAGCCATGACGACGATTGCCGCCACAACGGTCAGCGGTATGAGCATCATCCGCATCTTGCGCACGATCGAACACCCCCGATTACGATATGAATCGTACGGCTGCCGCATACCCAACAGGGACCGCAGCAAACCGCTCAGCCCATTCAGGGTTTCCTTTTCAGCCGTTCAGGTACTGGCCACCGAGGCCAGGAGTTCCTGCCGGGCCTGGTCGACCGCCGCCCTGATCGCACCGCACAGCACGGGATCACCGGTCACGCTGGTCGGTACTACCCGCGGCCTGGCCGGGATGATCCGGCCCATCTCGGCCGCGACCCGCTCGGCCAGCTCGGTGCCGCCACTCAGGCCCACCTCGCCGCCGAGCACCACCAGCCCTGGATCGAGCACCACGCAGATCGACGCCACGCCGGTCGCGACGCGGCGGGCCAGCTCGGCGAGGAACGCGCTGCCCCGTTCGTCGCCAGCTGACGCGGCCTCGTGCGCGGCCCGCACCGCGGCTCCAACAGTGTTCCCGGCAAAGCCGTAGCTGGCTGCCAGCGGAAGCAGCGCCTGGGCGCCGATCAGCGACTGGAACGCGCCGGTGGCCGGGTGGCTCACGTCCTGCGGCAGCGGCACGCCCGGCACCGGCAGGTAGCCGATCTCTCCGGCAGCCCCGCCGACTCCGCGGTGCAGCCGCCCGCCGAGCACGGTCGCCAGGCCGATCCCGATGCCGATCCAGACCAGCACGAAATCGTCCACCTCCGCGGCGGCGCCCGTTGCCCGCTCGGCCATAGCGGCGAGGTTGACGTCGTTCTCGATCGTCACCGGCCTGCCCAGGTCGACGCGGAGGGCATCGAGGACGCCCTGGCGCCACGCGGGCAGGTTGACCGCGAGCCGCGGCTCGCCGGTGTGCGGGTCCAGCACCCCAGGAGTCCCGATGACCAGCGACCGCAGCGCGTCGGGCGACAAGCCGGCCGAGCCCGCGGCCGCGGCGACCGCGCCGCGCACCAGCTCGACCGGGTCGTGGCCGGCGTTCGGGTCTACCGAGACCACCGCGAGCTCGCGTCCGGTGACGTCGGCCACGCCGGCGCTGACCACGGTGTGATCGACGTGCAGCCCGGCCACGTAGGCGGCGGACGGCACCACGCCGTACAGGGCGGCGTTCGGCCCGCGGCCGCCCGCCTGCTCCCCCGCCACCTGGACCAGGCCGCGCTCCTCGAGCCTGGCCAGCAACTGTGACGCGGTCACCTTGGACAGGCCGGTGTGCTCGCCAAGCTGCGCCCGGGTCATCGGGCCGCCGGCAAGCAGCAGTTCGAGCGCCGCGCGGTCGTTAAGCTCTCGCAGCAGGCTTGGCGTTCCTGGCCGTCGTTCCATGCAGTCCCCTCACTGGCTATGGGTACCGTACGGCAGGCTCCGCGACGAACCGGACTCGCCGGCGCTGGTGGCTACCGCCAGGACGAATTGTCTCAATCTGGCAACGGACCCTATCTTATAGGAAACTTTCCTGTTAGTTTCGGGCCCAGATTCGGTCGCAGCGGTCGCGTCGCCCCGGCGGACGCTGGCCCGCGAGAACAGCCGGGAAGGGAGATCGAGCAGTGAACTTCACCAGATCGGCAGCCACCATCGGCGCTGCCGTGGTGCTTGCAGGAGCCGCGGCCGGGATAGCAGGCTGCGGCTCGAGCAGCGGCTCATCGGCGGCCGCGGCCGCGCCCACCAAGCTGACCGTGTGGCGGATGGGAGCGTCCGTTCCTTCGCAGGTCACCTGGATGAACGGCATAGTCAAGCAGTTCCACAAGCAGTTCCCCCAGTACAAGAACACCAAGGTGGTCGTGGACTGGATCCCGTGGACCAACCGCACGACGGACTGGACCAACGCGCTCAGCAGCGGGAAGGGCGGCCCGGACATCACCGAGCTCGGCAACACCGACACGCCGGGCGTGGCGTCCGAGGGCGCGCTGGCCAACATCACCAGCGAGGTCAAGACGTGGAAGAACGGCTCGGACATCATCGCGGGCAACCTCGCCAACGACACCGTTAGCGGCAACAACTACGCGGTTCCGTGGTTCGGCGGCGTGCGCGGCATCTGGTACCGCAAGGACCAGTTCGCCGCGGCCGGCATCACCTCGACGCCCACCACCTGGGCGGAGCTGGTCGCCGGCGCGAAGAAGCTGATGGCGAAGTACCCGGGCACGTTCGGCCTGGGCGCGCCCAGCGACTACACCAACGCGATCGTCAGCTTCATCTGGGGCGCGGGCGGCCAGGTCGCGGTCCAGAAGAACGGCAAGTGGGTGGCCGAGCTGAACACCCCGCAGGCCGAGGCAGGCATCAAGTTCTACTCCGACCTGCTGCTGACCGATCACGTCTCGCCGTCGAAGTACATCGGCGAGACCGAGCTGGGGGCCCCGGGCGCCACCTCCGGCGGTTCCGACGAGGACTTCGCCAAGGGCACCCTCGACATGTACATCGACGGTCCGTGGGCGGAGTCGTCGCTCGAGGCCGTGAGCACGAAGTACAAGTCGGACTGGGCATCGTTCCCGATCCCCAGCGAGAACGGCCCCAACCCGGCGCCGGCTTTCGCTGGCGGCTCCGACCTCGGCGTCTGGGCCAAGAGCCCGAGCAAGACCGCCTCGTGGGACCTGATCAGCGTCATGGACAGCCCGTCCAACGCGACCACGTTCGCGAACCTGCAGGGCTTCTTCCCCGAGTTCACCTCGTCGCTGTCCGGCGGCAAGTACTCGGGGAGCGCGGTCATGTCCGGGTTCGCCAAGGCCGCCGCCTACACCCAGATCTCGCCGCTGAACTCGAAGAACTGGGCGACCGCTGACGCGACGGACGCGATCATCCCGACGATGATGAAGTCGCTGATGCAAGGCGCCAGCTTCACGGCCACCGTGACCAAGGCCAATACCGAGCTGCAGAACGTGCTCAACACCGGCTCCGAGTCCTAACCTTCGCGCATCGTCCCGGCCGGTCACCGTCGGCGGCAGCTGGCCGGCCGGGACACCCGACTCCGTGCCCAGGAGGCCCGACGCATGGCCGAGACAATCGCGCAGCTTCACGGAACGCCGGCCGCCAGCCGCGGCGCCCGCGCCGGCGCGTTTGTCCGCCGCCACCGGCTGGCCCCCTACCTGCTGCTAGTGCCCGCGCTGGGCGGCCTCGCCCTGGTGTACTTCTGGCCGCTGGTGCAGATGTTGCTCTATTCGTTCCAGAACTACGGGCTGCCGCAGGTCACCGGCGCAGCGCCGATCCAGTGGGTCGGATTCGCGAACTTCAGCAGCACGTTCGCCGACTCGGAGTTCTGGCTCTCGCTGCGGATCACGGTTCTCTTCGCCGCGGTAGTCGTGCCGCTGACCCTGATCGTCGGCACGGTGATCGGCTTGCTGCTGAACCGGCTTGGGCCCAAGATGTCGGGGTTCGTTGCCATCGCCGCGCTGCTCGCCTGGGCCACTCCCCCGGTCGCCGGCAGCGTGCTGTTCTACTGGCTGTTCAACCCGGACGGCGGGCTCGTCGACTGGGCCCTCAGCAAGATGCCGCACTGGCTGGTCGGCAGCACCGACTGGGCCGGGTACAACTGGACGACCACCGGCGCGCTGCAGGCGTACACCGTGCTGACCGTGCTGATCGTCTGGACCTCGTTCCCGTTCATCGCCGTCAGCGTGCTGGCCGGCCTCAAGACAGTCCCCGCCGAGCTGTACGAGGCCGCCCGGATCGACGGCGCCGGCCCGTGGCGGGTGTTCTGGCGGATCACCTACCCGCTGCTCAAGCCGATCTTCCTGGTACTGCTGCTGCTGTCGGTGATCTGGGACTTCAACATCTTCACCCAGACGTACCTGATCATCGGCGGCCTAGCCAACCGGAACGAGTTCAACCTGGGCATCTACATCTACGACAAGGGGTTCTCGTTCCCGCCCAGCTACGGCCTCGGCGGCGCACTGGCCATCATCTTCACCCTGATCCTGCTCATCATCACCGTCGGCTACGTCCGCGCGTCGGTCCGGCAGGGAGCCCTGACATGACGTCGGCCCGGATGAGCCCCCGGACGGCCAGGCGGGCGCGGAAGATCGGCCTCAACGCCCTGGGCGTGCTGGTCGCGCTCGTCACGCTGTTCCCGATCTTCTGGATGGTGTCCACGGCCTTCAAGCCGTCCCAGGAGATCTACTCGCTCACGCCCAGCCTGCTGCCGTCCCACCCCACGTTCGGCAACTTCACCCAGGTGATCAGCGGGCAGGCCTCGGGCATCGGCACGGTCTGGCTGTTCTTCCGCAACAGCCTCGCCGTCACCCTGGCCGCGGTGCTGGTCTCCTCGTTCCTGGCGCTGCTCGCCTCGGTCGCGGTGGCCAGATTCCGGTTCCGGTTCCGCGCCTCGTTCCTGATCATGCTGCTGATCGTGCAGATGATCCCAGGGCAGGCGCTCATCATCGGGCTGTTCCGGGAGTTCGACCAGCTCAACCTGCTGCAGAATCTGCTCGGGCTGGTCATTGTGTACGCGGCCCAGGCGCTCCCGGTGTCGATCTGGATGCTGCGCAACTTCGTGGCCACGGTGCCCAGGGAACTGGACGAGGCGGCGGCCATCGACGGCGCCGGCGCGGTGACGATCTTCTGGCGGATCCTGCTGCCCCTGGTAGCCCCCGGCCTGGTGGCCACCAGCATCTTCGCGTTCATCACGGCCTACAACGAGTTCATTGTGGCGCTGACGTTCCTCGGCCAGGCCCACTCGACCTACACGCTGCCGATCTATGTGACGTACTTCTTCGGACGGGGTGGTGCCGAGTGGGGCCCGATCATGGCGGCCTCGACCATGTACACGATCCCGGTCGTGATCTTTTTCCTGATCATCCGGCGGCGCCTGGTCGGCGGCCTTGTCGCCGGGGCGGTGAAGGGGTGACGGCGCCGACGCGCAGCGGCGACCCCGGCCTGGCCAGACTCGCCGACGCCATCCTCATCCCGCCCTTCGGCGGCCGGGCCGCGCCAGGCTGGGTGCTGAACGCGCTCCGCGCCGGGCTGGGCGGTGTGACCGTGTTCGGCCCCAACATCGCCGACCCGGCGCAGCTGGCGGCGCTGACGGCACGGCTCCGCTCGGCCGCCGCCGAGCCGCTGATCGCCGTCGACGAAGAGGGTGGCGACGTCACCCGGATCGCGCATCTTGTTGGCAGCAGGTACCCGGGCAACGCCGCGCTCGGCGCCGTAGACGACGTGGCCGTCACCGAGGCCGTGTACCGCGCGCTCGGCGCCGACCTCGCGGCGCTCGGGATCAACGTCGACCTGGCGCCGTCGGTGGACGTCAACACCGCCGCCGACAACCCGGTGATCGGCACCAGGTCGTTCGGCCCCGACACCGACCTGGTTGCCAGGCATGCCGCCGCCGCAGTGGCCGGCTTGCAGGCCGCCGGTGTGGCCGCGTGCGCCAAGCACTTCCCCGGCCACGGCAGCACCCGCACCGACTCGCACGACTCGATCGCCACTGTCGACGTCCCGCTGAAGGTGCTGGCGCAACGGGACCTGCCGCCGTTTTCGGCCGCGATCGCCGCGGGGGTGCGCGCGGTCATGCCGGGCCACCTGCGCGTTCCCGAGCTGACGGGCGAACTGCCCGCGTCGCTGTCCGCCGCGGCGCAGACCGGGCTGCTCCGCAGCGAGCTCGGCTTCACGGGCGTGATCATCTCCGACGCACTCGAGATGCGAGCGGTGAGTGAGCCGTTCGGGCTGCCCGAGGTCGCGGTGCTGGCCGTGGCGGCAGGCACAGATCTGCTCTGCTTCGGGCGTGACCAGGACCGCGCCACCTACCTGGCGGTGCGCGATGCCCTGGCCGCCGCGGTAACTTCGGGCCGGATGCCGGGGGCGCGGCTCGAGGACGCGGCGGCCCGGGTAGCCGACCTGCGGGCCTGGGCGGCTGCGGCGCGCCGGACCACGGATCACCAGACCACAGATCACCAGACCACGGATCACCAGACCACGGATCACCGAGCCATGGCGCAGCACTCAGCCGACGGGGCCGACGTGGGGCTGGCCGCGGCCCGCCGTGCGGTCCGCGTGACCGGGGGCCCGGCCCGCCCGCTGCGCCGACCGGTGCTCGTCGAGGTGGTGCCTCCGGCCAACATCGCGGTCGGCATGGTGCCATGGGGCCTGGAGCCCTGGGTGCCCGCCGACAGCATTGTTCGGCTCGGCGTCGGTGCGGGGCCCGGAGAGCTGGCCCGGGCGGCCGACGGGGCGCTGGCGGCCGCGGCGGGGCGGCCGCTCGTGGTCGTGGTCCGGGACGCACACAGGTACCGGGCGGCCCGCGACGTTGTGACGAGGCTGCTCGCGGCCCGGCCGGACGCGGTCGTGGTAGAGATGGGGCTCCCGGTATGGCGGCCGCCCCACGCCGTACACGTGGCCACGTACGGGGCAGCCCGGATCAGCGGCCTGGCTGCTGCCGAAATTCTCGGCCTGGCGCCCGTGTCGGCCCCGTTAACCCGGGTTGGCCGAGCTAGCCGACCGAAATAAGCGGAATACCAGGCCCGGCGACCGGACCAGACGGCCGTCTATCCGTGTGCCGATCACCGGTCAGCCGTGATTTACCTGCATAATGCTTCACATGCGTTTGTCCGCACGCGCCGACTATGCTCTGCGTGCTGCCATCGAACTCGCGGCCGCCAGCGGCGGCGGCCACGTGACCTCTGATCAGCTCGCCAAGACCCAGGGCATCCCGGGCAAATTTCTCGAGGCCATTCTGACCCAGCTTCGCCGCGGCGGCCTGGTGCGCAGCCAGCGGGGGCCCGACGGGGGTTTCTGGCTGGCCCGGCCTGCCTCGGACATCTCGCTGGCGGACATCATCAGGGCAATCGACGGGCCGCTGGTCGGCGTCCGCGGCGAGCGCCCGGAGAACCTCGGCTACATCGGCGCCGCCGAACCGCTGCAGACGGTGTGGATAGCGCTGCGGGCCAACGAGCGGGCCATTCTCGAAGACGTGACGCTGGAGCACATCGTGTCCGGGCATCTGCCCGAAAGCGTGGTCAAGCTGGCCGACGATCCGCGCGCCTGGGCCTGACCCATAGGCCCGAGCGCGAGGTCCGGAGGCCGGGACGCGGGGTCAGTAGGCCGGAGCGCCGGGGTCAAAAAGAGCGGCGCGAGGAGACCGGATCGCGCAAGAGACCGGGGCGAGGAGACCGGATCGCGGGGTCAGACGGCTTAGTTCAGCGCCGGGACCATGTCCTGAATGTCGTTGATGCGCCGTGCGACCTGCTCGAACTCGGGCTGGTCCGGCGGTACGGCGAACCTGGTTCCGCCCTTGACCGTCACCTTGCCGTCGCCAGTGGCGAGCTCCTCTGCCGGAGCACCAGGCTCGGGAACCCTGGCCACGTCGGGCGTGAGCACCCGGACGCCAGTGAAGACGGGCTCGTTCTGCAGTTCGGCTAGGGCGAAGTTGTCGGAGACCTCCCGGAGCAGCTGCGACATGGGCGCGCCCAGCGCGCCGCAGATCGAGGCCAGCAGCTCAGACGAGGCCTCTTTCTGGCCGCGCTCGACTTCCGACAGGTATCCAAGCGATACGCGCGCGGCTGCGGAGACTTCGCGAAGGGTGCGACCCTGCCGGAGGCGCAGCCGCCGCAGCGCGTCACCGAGCAAGTGACGAAGCAGGACCATCGCCACACTCCCTTCCCGAAGCCTTCTGCCGACACCTCCACCGTACCTGCCCATACGGACGGTGCGGGAGAGGGCATAGCCGCGTGTTCACCGAAGTAACGCTGTAATCATATGTTGTCTTCCCGCAATCTGCAGATCAGCATGCCGAGCAACTGCTCCACGGTGGCCTCCCGGATCTGCTGCCGGTCGCCCTCGAGCGCCAGGGACCGCACGCCCGTGTCGCCGCCCGCGCTGACCGCGATGTAGACCGTGCCCACCGGATGGCCGTCCTGCGGGTCCGGGCCAGCCACGCCCGTCGTCGCGGCGCCGACCGTCGCGCCCAGGCGGCTCCGCACCCCGTCGGCCATCGCCTTGGCCACGTCGGGATGTACGGCGCCATGGCTGTCCAGCAGCGCGGCGGGAACGCCGAGCAGCACCGCCTTCAGGCCGGTCGCGTACGGCACCACCCCGCCCCGGAAGGCCGCGGACGCCCCGGGAATCGCGGTCAGCGACGCCGCGAGCATCCCCCCGGTGAGCGACTCGGCGACCGCGATCGTGTCGTCGCGGGCCCTGAGCAGGTCGATCACCTCCTGGGACAACGCGCTGGCATCCTTGCCGGATTCCATGGCCTCTCCTAACCCCGCCCTGCCCTAACCCCGCCCCGCCCGCCCTATGCCGCCCGGCCGGCTGCGCCGGCCCGGCGCAGCCGGGCCGCGCGGGCCACGTAGTCCGCGCCGGTCAGCACCGTCACGACCAGCGCGGCCGCCATCACCAGCTCGCGGGCGATCTGGAACGGCCCGGGCAGGATGTACAGGGCGATCGCGACTACCTGAAGCAGCGTCTTCGCCTTGCCGCCGCGGCTGGCCGCGATGACGCCGTGCGATATGACCCAGAACCGCAGGCCGGTCACGGCCAGCTCGCGGAACAGGATCACGCCCGTCACCCACCAGGGCAGCTCGCCGAGGGCCGACAGCACGATCAATGCCGAGCCGGTCAGCGCCTTGTCCGCGATCGGATCCGCGATCTTGCCGAAGTCGGTGATCAGGCTGCGCCGACGCGCCAGCTCGCCGTCGAGGAAGTCGGTCGCCGACGCCACGCCGAAGGTCACGCAGGCCGCGATCCGCGCGGCGTCCCCTCCGGTCAGCAGCAGCACTACGAACACCGGCACCAGGCACAGGCGGGCCACGGTCAGCGCGTTCGCGACATTGATCAGGCTTGGCGCCGGAACGCCGCCCGTCCCGGCCCCGCGATCTTCCGCAGCACCGGTGTCAGGCCGACTCAATGCGGCCCGCACCAGTCCCCGGCCGCACGGGCCGGCCACCATCTGCCGGCGGGCCGCCGGTTACTTCCGCCGCCAGATCGGCGCCCTCGGCGCCGGTCACTACAGCCCGAACCATGTCGCCGACGGCGAGCGGGCCGCTCGACAGCACCTCGGTGGCGCCATCGACCTCCGGGGCCTGGTGCGCGGCGCGCCCGCCATAGCGTCCCTCGCCGGCCGGTTCCTCGATGAGGACATCGATGGTCTCGCCCAGCCGCTCGGCGGCCCGCTGCGCCATGAGCTCGTCGGCGAGGTCGGCCAGCTCCTCGACCCGCCGGGCGACCTCGTCGGCGGGCAGCTTCCCCGGCAGTGACGCCGCCTCGGTGCCGTCCTCGTCGGAATAGCCGAAGATGCCGATGGCGTCGAGCCGGGCGTCGGACAGGAACCGCTCCAGCTCCGCCACGTCGTCCTCGGTCTCGCCGGGAAAGCCGACGATGAAGTTGGACCGGACCCCGCCCTCCGGGCACGCTCGCCTGACCTGGTCCAGAAGCGCGCAGAATTGCTCGCGGTCGCCAAACCGCCGCATCGAGCGCAGCACCCGCCCGCTGGCGTGCTGGAAGGACAGGTCGAAGTACGGGGCGACGCCCTCGGTGGACGTCATCACGTCGATCAGGCCCGGCCGGAGCTCGGCCGGCTGCAGGTAGCTCACCCGGACCCGCTCGATCCCCGGCACCGCGGCAAGCTGCGGCAGCACGGCCTCCAGGAGCCTCAGGTCGCCCAGGTCCTTGCCGTAAGACGTGGAGTTCTCGCTGACCAGGAACAGCTCACGGACCCCCTGGGCCGCCAGCCAGCCCGCCTCGGCGACCAGGTCCTCCGGCAGGCGGGACACGAACGCACCGCGGAACGAGGGGATGGCGCAGAAGCTGCACCTGCGGTCGCAGCCTGACGCGATCTTCAGTGGTGCCACCACGCCACCGTCGAGCCTGCGCCGCATCACCCGCGGGCCGGAAGCCGGGGCCACTCCCGGCGGGAGGTCAGGTGCGACCGTCCCGTGCCCGGGCAGCCGGACACCGGCCGCCGCCTGCCGGTTGGCCGGGGAGATCGGGAGCAGTTTCCTGCGGTCGCCAGGCGTGTGCGCTGGCCACCGCTGCCCGGCCAGCACCGCATCGAGCCTGGCGCCGATGTCGCCGTAGTCGTCAAAGCCAAGGACCTGCGCCTCGGGCAGCGCCTCGGCGAGTTCAGAGCCATAGCGCTCGGCCAGGCACCCCGCCGCCACGACCTTGGCTCCGCCGGATCCCGCGCTGAGCAGCTCGTCGATCGACTCCTGCTTGGCCGCCTGGATGAACCCGCAGGTGTTGACCAGGACCACGTCGGCGTCGGCGTCGGCGCCGTCGGACACGGTCCAGCCCGCCGCCTCGAGCCGCGCCGCGAGTTCCTCCGAGTCGACCTCGTTCCTCGCGCAGCCGAGCGTCACCAGGCTGACGCTGCGCCCGGGAGCGGACGGTGCTGGGCGCTGGCTCGATGACACACCGGCAGACTACGGTAACTCGGTCCGTGCGACGGCACCCGGTGACCGCTGAGCCGGGCTAACGGTGACCGCTGAGCCGACTACCAGTGACCGCTGAGCCGGGCTACCGGCCGCGGTGGCCGGAGCGGGCCGACTGCCCGGTTAGCTGGAGGTCTTGGTGCCCGGCCCGAGAGTGAGCGTGACCGGCTGGGTCGAGCCGGCCGGCACCGGGTTCCTCCCGTTCACCGTCAGCGCCACGCCCTCCGGGTTGCCGAGCATCAGGCTCACCGCCTGCTTCTCCGTCCAGTGCTTCGAGCTGCCGGCGGAGACGATGCCCTCGTAGATCTGCTTCCCGCTGGCAGTAGTGAGCATCACCCAGCAGTTCTGGGTGGCCGAGAGCCGGATCACTACGCCATTGGTCAGCGTCGTCTGCGAGGGCGAGGGCGTGGACGTCGGGTGGTGCTTTGTCGCGTTCCTCGTCGTGGCGCCCGTGTGCGAGGCCGTTGGCGCGGCAGGCGACGCCGACACGAAGTGGTAAACGACGAAGCCGGCGATCGCCGCGAGCGCCAGCGCCATGGCCGCGCTCCAGTTCGGCCGCCGACGTTCCCGGATCTTGATCGGGGTGGCGGGCTCGAAGACATCCGCCGCGGAGATGGCCCGGGGCGCACCCTGGGTCTGGTCGTACTCCCTGATGAGCGGCTCCGGGTCGACGCCCACGGCGCGGGCCACGCTGCGAATGTGCCCGCGAGCGTAGAAATCGCCGCCGCACGCGGAGTAGTCACCGCGCTCTATCCCCCGGATGATCGTCTCCCGGATGCAGGTCCGCTGGCTGACCTGCGTAACGGTGAGACCGGCCTGGCGTCGTGCCTCCGCCAGGGTGTCACCGATGCTCACGCCGCGCCTCCACTCCATGTCCAACTGCGCGCCGCCCGGGGGTGCGGTGACAGCTAACTAGATCTTCTTCCGCGTCCCTGAGTGAGGGACCGGTCACCAAGTGTAGACATCCACCAGCCAAGCCGCCGAGGACCAGCCGCGTTTGTCGGCACTCTAAGTATCCGCGTCCCTACCCTTACTACGACTCCCGAACCGTCCGCAGTGGTTCCCTAGCCGCGGGAGAAAACTGTGGATTAATTCTCGGGACTGCCCTGGAGCGAAGCCATCAGCGCCGCGAGGTCATCGGGCTTGACTAGCACGTCCCTGGCTTTGGAGCCCTCGCTGGGACCGACGACGCCGCGGCTTTCCAGCAGGTCCATCAGGCGCCCCGCCTTGGCGAAGCCGACCCGCAGCTTGCGCTGCAGCATCGAGGTGGACCCGAACTGCGTGCTGACCACCAGCTCCGCGGCCTGCAGCAGGTACCCGAGGTCGTCGCCGATGTCCGCGTCGATCTCGCGTTTGTGGCCTTCCTGCTCCGCCACGTCGTCGCGGTAGGTCGGCTCGGCCTGCTTCTTGCAGTGCGCGACGACCTCGCGGATCTCCTTCTCGGTGACGAACGCGTTCTGCAGCCGCAGCGGCTTGCTCGCACCCATCGGCAAGAACAGCGAGTCACCTTGGCCGACCAGCTTCTCGGCGCCCGGCTGATCCAGGATCACCCGGCTGTCGGTCAGGCTCGACGTCGCAAACGCGAGCCGGGACGGAACGTTCGCCTTGATCAGCCCGGTGACCACGTCCACGCTCGGCCGCTGCGTCGCCAGCACCAGGTGGATGCCGGCCGCCCGGGCGAGCTGGGTGATCCGCACGACCGAGTCCTCCACGTCGCGCGGCGCCACCATCATCAGGTCCGCCAGCTCATCCACGATCACCAGCAGATACGGGTACGGCTCGTACACCCGGTCGCTGCCGGCCGGCGCGGTCAGCTTCCCCGACCGCACCGCCTTGTTGTAGTCATCCAGATGACGGAACCCCGACGCCGCCAGATCGTCATAGCGGCGCTCCATCTCCCCGACCACCCACTCCAGCGCCGCCGCGGCCTTCTTCGGATTGGTGATGATCGGGGTAATCAGATGCGGGATCCCCTGGTAAGCAGCGAGTTCCACCCGCTTCGGGTCGATCAGGATCATCCGCACCTCATCCGGCGTCGCCCGCACCAGAACCGACGTGATCAGCCCGTTCAGGCACACACTCTTACCCGAACCCGTCGCCCCCGCGATCAGCATGTGCGGCATCTTCGCCACATTCGCCACCACGTGCATGCCCTCGACGTCCTTGCCCAGCCCCACCACCATCGGATGGTGATCGCTGGCCGCCGCCGGCGAGCGCAGCACATCCCCCAGGCTGACGATCTCCCGGTCGGTGTTCGGGATCTCCACCCCGATCGCCGACTTCCCCGGGATCGGCGACAAGATACGCACATCCGCGCTCTTCACCGCGTACGCGATGTTCTTCGACAGCGCCGTCACCCGCTCCACCTTCACCGCGGGCGCCAGCTCGATCTCATACCGGGTCACCGTCGGGCCCCGGGTATACCCGGTCACCTCGGCGTCGACCTCGAACTGCCGGAACACCTCCTGCAAAGCATCCACCATCAGGTCACTCGCACGGCTCTTCGCCTTCGGCGCCGTCCCCGGCCGCAGCAGCGCCGCCGGAGGCAGCGTGTAACTCGCGTCACTGGCACCGGTCAGCATGAGCTGCTCGGGCTTGCCGTCCTGCACACCACCCAGCCCGGCCAGCCCACCAGCCCCGGCAGGATCGCCCGGCTTGGCCCTGGCCCCCTCGCGACCCGCCTCCGGGCCGCCAACCGAATCGGACCACGGCACCTCGGGCGCACCCGCACCCGGCTGCCCGGGACCCGCGGGACTGAACGCCAGCGCCTCGCTCGCCATCGCGTCGTCGCCGGGGATGGGGCGGCCGCCACCGGCCGCACCGCCCTGGCCAGCCGCACCAGCCCCCGCACCCTTGGGCAAGATCCCGCCGATCAGCGGCGTGTCGTACGGCGTGTCCCGGGCGCCCGCCTCGATGGCCTCCCGGCGCTTGCGGCCCCTGGGCAGCTGCCCGCGAGCGCGGCCGGGCTCCGCCTCGATCTCACCGGCCTCATCGCCCTCGGCGTGCGTACCGCGGACGAAGCCGTGCAGTTCCGCGAGCCTGCTCGGCACCCGGTGCAGCGGCGTTCCGGTGACCACCAGCAGGCCGAAGCCCGTGACGAGCGTGAGCAGCGGCACCGCTACCCACGGCGTCACCGCGGCCACTAGCGGCGCAGACACCGCATAACCGATAAGGCCGCCGGCGCCGCGTATCGCGGCAACGCCGTCCGTGGGCCTCGGCGTGCCGTGCGCGATGTGCACGAGTCCGAGCACGCCAATAATCAGCGCGGTCCAGCCGATGATCACGCGGGCCGTATCCGAGTTCCGGTCCGGATGCCGCAGATACCGCCAGGCCAGCAGCGCCAGCATGATCGGCACCAGCCACGCGGCCGAGCCGAACCCGCTCCGCACCACTGCGGAGAGCCCGTGCCCAACCGCGCCGCCCAGCCGGAACCAGGTGACAGCCGCCATGATGATCGCCAGGCCCAGGGCAGCCAGGCCCACACCATCCCTGCGGTGCGCGGGATCCAGATCGCGCGCATGCTGGCCGAAGGCCCTGACCATTGTCCCCACGGTGTGCGCGAGAGCCATCCATACGCCGCTGATCGCGCCGACCACCCAGCCGATCAGGATCACGATCGGGTTGTGCGACGGCTGCCTGCTGTACCGGCGCCCGCTGCTCTTGCCGCGGTACGTGGCCTTGGACCGGCCGCGCGAGCGCGGCGGCGGCTTGCGACCGGATCCGCCGCTCGGCCGCTTCCCGGTCCCCGTGGAGCGCGACCGCGTGGTTGTAGCACCCTTCGAGCGCGTCGTAGCGTTCTTGGGGCGCGCTGTACCACTGGGCGCACGAGTCGCCATGATCCCCACGGTACCTACCGATTGGCGCAGAGCGAAGGAACGCGAATGGCGTGTCGCCCGCCCGCCGGAATGGCTGCTCAGTACCGCCAGCCTCGCCAGCCACATTCGCTCCTAGCCAGCACTTGCTCAAATATTCGATTTTCATGATCTGGGAGCCCGCGTGCAGATGCTGGACCCCCAGTTTCCCAGATCATGAAACGGCCCGACCGTGTGGGACCATACTGCCTTGCGGGTCGCGTGTTCTTGACGATCGTCGCCTAAACGACATACCGTCGGAGCCAGAGCAAACCGGCGGGAGGCGGCGTGCGCATCGCGGTCGTGGGCGGCGGGCCAGGCGGGCTGTACTTTGCCGCCCTGGCCAAGCAGCTGGACCCGGGCAGCGAGATCACCGTCTGGGAGCGTAACGCGGCTGACGACACGTTCGGCTTCGGTGTGGTCTTCTCCGACGAGACGCTGGGCGGGATCGAGCACGCCGACCCCGCCGTGTACCGCGCAATGGAGCGTGAGTTCGCGCGCTGGGACGACATCGATGTCCATTTCAAGGGGCAGATGATCACCAGCGGCGGGCACGGCTTCGCGGCGCTGCAGCCGGCGGCGGCTGCTGCAGATCCTGCAGCAGCGCTGCGCCGAGCTGGGTGTCACCGTGCACTTCTGCGCGATGGCACCGGATGCAGCCAAACTGGCGGCGAGCCACGACCTCGTGGTGGCCGCCGACGGCGCCAACTCGGCGGCGCGCGCCGCGTTCGCCGGCGCGTTCCGGCCCGACCTTGACGTCCGGCGGTGCAAGTACATGTGGCTCGGCACCGACCTGGTCTTCGACGCGTTCAAGTTCTACATCGAGCAGACGCCGTATGGCGTGATGCAGATCCACGGCTATCCCTACGACGCAACCGGCAGCACGTTCATCGTGGAGATGCACGACAGCGTCTGGCAGGCCGCCGGCTTCGACAGGCTCGCCCCGCCCGACCCGCCCGGCCTGCCCCCGGGCCGCTCCGACGGCGCGTCGATCGAGCGGATCCGCGAGCTGTTCGCCGGCGTGCTGCGCGGCCACGCGGTGCACGCGAACAACTCCAAGTGGATCAGCTTCGGCACGCTGCGCTGCGGAAGCTGGCGGCACGGCAACGTGATCCTGCTCGGCGACGCGGCGCACACAGCGCACTTCTCCATCGGCTCGGGCACGAAGCTGGCCATGGAGGACGCACTGGCTCTCGCGGCGTGCCTGCACGAGCAGCCGGACCTGGATGCCGCCCTGACCGCCTACGAGGCCGAACGCCGGCCGGTCGTGGCGTCGACCCAGCGCGCCGCGCAGGCCAGCCTGGAATGGTTCGAGAACCTCGGCCAGTACACCGACCAGGAGCCAGAGCAGTTCGCGTTCAACATCA
Source organism: uncultured Actinomycetota bacterium (assembly GCA_963778075.1). GTDB lineage: Bacteria > Actinomycetota > Actinomycetes > Streptosporangiales > Streptosporangiaceae > JASHPR01. The sequence continues at coordinate 445,126 of CAVZTJ010000009.1, forward strand.
TGACCCGCAGCCGCCGGGTCACCCACGGCAACCTGCGGCTGCGCGACCCGGAGTTCGCCGCGCGGATCGACACCTGGTTCGCCGGGCACGAGAAGAAGCGCGGCATGGGCAACGGCGACGTGGTGCCGCCGATGTTCCAGCCGCTGCGGCTGCGCGGCCTGGAGCTGAAGAACCGGGTGGTCGTGTCCGCGATGGACATGTACTCGGCGGCCGACGGCACCCCGTCCGACTTCCACCTGGTCCACCTCGGCGGCAAGGCGCTCGGCGGCGCGGGCCTGGTGATGACCGAGATGGTCTGCGTCAGCCCGGAGGGCAGGATCACCCCGGGCTGCGCCGGGATGTACGCGCCCGACCACGAGGCCGCCTGGCGGCGGGTCACCGGCTTCGTGCACCAGAACTCCACCGCGAAGATCGGGCTCCAGCTCGGCCACTCCGGCCGCAAGGGCTCCACCCGGCTGATGTGGGAGGGCATGGACGAACCGCTGCCGGACGGGAATTGGGAGGTCACCGCGCCGTCCCCGCTCCCGTACCTGCCCGGCGTCAGCCAGGTCCCGCGGGAGCTCAGCCGCGCCGACCTTACCGGGATCAAAGAGAGTTTCCTGAACGCGACGCGAGCCGCTGACCGGAGCGGGTTCGACGTGCTCGAGCTGCACTGCGCCCACGGCTACCTGCTGTCGTCGTTCATCTCGCCGGTCACCAACCGGCGGGACGACGAGTACGGCGGCTCGCTGGCCGGGCGGCTGCGCTACCCGCTCGAGGTGTTCGCCGCGATGCGCGAGGTCTGGCCGGCCGACAAGCCGATGACCGTGCGGATCTCGGCCACCGACTGGTACCCCGGCGGGATCACCGGCGAGGACGCGATCGAGATCGCGCGGGCGCTGTCGGCCGCGGGCGCTGACGCCATCGACGTGTCCACCGGGCAGGTGACGCCCGACGAGGAGCCGGCGTTCGGCCGGTCGTACCAGACGCCGTTCGCGGACGCGATCCGCAACCGGACCGGCATCGCCACAATCGCGGTCGGCGTGATCTCGTCCTACGACGACGTGAACTCGATTATCGAAGCCGGCCGCGCCGACCTGTGCGCGGTGGGCCGGGCCCACCTCTACAACCCGAACTGGACTCTGCACGCCGCCGCGGAGCAGGGCTACGATGGCCCGGCCGCGGCGTGGCCTGATCCGTGGCGGGCCGGGAGCAGGCCGCCGCAGACCGGCCGCTCCGACGGCCCGCGGCCGCGGCTGCAGCTGATCAGGGAGGGCGACTCGGGCACGCGGCACGCCCGCTGGCGGCCGGGTGCGCGCGGCAGCGCGGCGCCGACCGGCCACGGGGCTTTGCGTAACGGCCCGTCGAAGGAGAACCCATGACACTCGAACGGGTGAATCCCCCGGCCCTCGCACGGCCGTCCGGGTTTTCGCACGCGGTGATCGCCGACGGCGGGCGGGTGGTGTTCCTCGCCGGGCAGGTCGCGCTCGAGCCGGACGGCACGATCACCGGCGGCGACGTCGCCGAGCAGTTCGAGCGCGCCCTGGCCAACCTGCTCGAGGCGCTGCGCGCGGCCGGCGGCGGCCCGGAGCACCTGGCAAGCCTCACCGTGTACGCGGTCGACCTTGGCGACTACCGGGCGCACGGCCAGCAGATCGGCGAGGCCTGGCGGCGGCTGGCGGGCCGGGAGTACCCGGCCATGGCCGCGATCGGCGTCAGCAGGCTGTGGGAGCCCGCGGCGCTGGTCGAGATCCAGGGCCATGCGGTCATCGGCTGACGCCGGTGACCGCGAGCACGTAGGCCCGGGCCGGATCGGCCAGCCGCTCGCGCAGCGCGGCGAACGCGCGGTCCGCACTGAGCCCATTCCAGCCCTCCGGCAGCAGTTCGGTCGGCAGGCCAGGGTCGAGGAACGGCAGCCGCCGCCAGGCAGTGACCGTCCCGACGTAGTCGGCGAACGCCGCACCGGGCGCTGTCTCGTCCGGGCGGGCCAGCACCGGCCCGGCCGCGTCCAGGAAGGCCTGGTAGAGGTGCCGCAGCCGGCCGAGGTCCCACCAGCGCGGTATCTGCTCGCGCAGGTCGCCGAAGGCCTGGTAGTCGGCCCGGAACAGGGTCACGTAGCCCGACAGGCCGCAGCGCTCGAGCACCCCCGCGGTCTCGGCCGCGAGCTGCGCCGGGGCGATCCAGACCCCCGACGAAACCGTGCCGAAGCCGAGCCAGGTCAGCCGGGAGCGCAGCTCGTGCCGCCGCCGGCGCTGCTCCTCGGGAACGCTGAACACGGCGAGCACCCAGCCGTCGGCCAGCCTTGCCCGGGGCCGGTCGAAGATCCGCCGGTCGCCCTCGGCGAGGATGTCGAGGCCCAGTCGCGAGAGCGCATAGCCAGCGCCACTGTTGGCGCGGCGCGAGTCAAGGATGCCGCGTCGCTTCAGCCGGGAGACCGACGAGCGGACGGCGTTTTCGTCGACGCCGAGTTCGGACAGCAGCCGGATCAGCGACGCCACCGAGAACCAGCCGCCGGTGTCCCGCGCGTACAGACCGTAGATCGTCACGATCAGGGCCCGGGGCTGGATCAGCCAGGGGTCGCCAATGTCCGCCAGGCCGGTGAAGGTCGGGCCGTCAGCGTCTTCTGCTCCGGTAAAGGTCACTCACCCCCCTCTGCTGTCCCGGTGAAGGTCGTCATTGAAGGAACATAGCGGAATACTGTGGGTTATCCCCGCGACGAGGGAGGTCAGGCCATGCGGCTGTCGCCGTCCGCGCACGCCGACACGTTCTGCCGGGACAACTTGCCGCCGGACGGGTTGTGGCCCGATTTCCTGTTCACGCTGCCGGAGCTTCAGTATCCGGAGCGGCTCAACGCCGCGGCCGAGCTGCTGGACGTGACCGCCGAGAAGCTCGGCGGCGGACGGCCGTGCCTGCTGGCCGAGGACCGCACCGCCTGGAGCTACGACGACGTGGTGCGGATCTCCAACCAGGTGGCGTGGGTGCTGGCGGACGAGCTGGGCGTGGTGCCGGGAAACCGGGTGCTGCTGCGCGGCCCGAACAACCCGTGGCTCGCCGCGTGCTGGCTGGGTGTGCTCAAGGCCGGGGCGGTCGCCGTGACCACGATGTCGCTGCTGCGTTCCGGCGAGCTGGCCACGATCTGCGAGGTGTCCCGGCCGACGGTGGCGCTGTGTGACCACCGGTTCACCGAGGACCTGATCGCGGCCGGCGTGGCCGGGCTGCAGATCGTCAGCTATGGGGGTGCCGGGCCCGAGGACCTTACGGCGCGGGTCGAGCCGATGCCGCGCAACTTCGCCGCCGTGGACACCGCCGCCGACGACGTGGCGATGATCGCGTTCACCTCGGGCACGACCGGCCGGCCCAAGGCGGCCATGCACTTCCATCGCGACCTGCTCGCGATCGCGGACACGTTCTCTGCCCACGTGCTCAAGCCGCGCGCCGACGACGTCTTCACCGGCACCCCGCCGCTGGCGTTCACCTACGGGCTTGGCGGGCTGCTGGTGTTCCCGCTGCGCGCGGGTGCCTCCACCCTGCTGCTGGAGAAGGCAACCCCCGCGGAGCTGGCCGACCACATCGCCGGGCACGGTGTCACGGTGCTGTCCACCGCGCCGACCGCGTTCCGCGCCATGCTGGCCACGGGCAAGGCCGATCAGCTGCGCGGGCTGCGGCGGCCGGTGTCGGCGGGCGAGCACCTGTCCGCCCCGGTCTGGCAGGCCTTCTACGACGCCACCGGGGTCAAGATCATCGATGGTATCGGCAGCACCGAGATGCTGCACATCTTCATCTCCTCAGCCGACGGCGAGATCCGATCCGGCTCGACCGGCCGAGCGGTGCCCGGCTATGAGGCCGCGATCCTGGACGCCGAGGGCAAGCCGGTCCCGGACGGCACGCCGGGCCGGCTGGCCGTCAAGGGGCCGACCGGCTGCAGGTACCTGGCCGACGACCGGCAGCGGACCTACGTGCAGGACGGCTGGAACTTCACCGGCGACACGTACGTGCGGGACGCGGACGGCTACTTCTGGTACCAGGCCCGCAGCGACGACATGATCATTTCGGGCGGCTATAACATCGCCGGGCCGGAGATCGAGGAGACGCTGCTCGGCCATCCGGACGTGGCCGAGTGCGGCGTGGTGGGCGTGCCCGACGAGGCCCGCGGCCAGATCGTCAAGGCGTTCGTGGTGCTGCGGGACGGCGCGTCCGGCGGCGACGCGAAAGTGGCCGAGCTGCAGGAATTCGTGAAGCAGCGGATCGCGCCGTACAAGTACCCGCGCGCCGTGGAATTCCTGGCCGCGCTGCCCCGGACCAACACCGGCAAGCTGCAGCGCTACCGCCTGCGCGACCTCTCCGCCAGCTAGCGCGCCAACCCGCCCAGGGGCACCCCGGCCCGCCCGCACCACCCCTGCGCCCGCCGCACCACCCCTGCGCCTTACCGGTTCATTTTTGTCTTCGCGCAGGCGGACAGAAATGAACCGCTAGTGGGCGACGAGCACCCGGTAGCCGAGGTCCAGCTCATCGAGGTGCAGGAGGTCGCCCCAGCGGCGGCGCCACTCGCCGCTGTCCAGGTCAGCGGCGAGGCGGCGGATGCCGTCCGCGCGGTCCTGGTCCGGGATCAGCGCCAGCGCCGACATGGATCTCCAGATCTCCGGGTCCAGGTAGGCGGCGGGGCGGCGCCAGTACGCCGCGTTGAACCCGTCCGTGCAGTCGGCGGCGATCGGCACCGGGATCACCTCGAGCCGACCGCCCAACATCGCGGCCAGTTCACTGACCCTGGTTTCCCGGTTCCTTTCCAGCCGCGCCGTGGCCGGGAAGTAGTGATACAGCCACCACCAGCCCGCGGCCTCCCCGTCCCGCACGAACAGCACCACCGGGCCGCGCGACACCCGGCGCATCTCCGCCAGGCCTCGGGCGCGGTCGCTCCAATGGTGCACGGTGAGCACGCCCATCGCGGCACCGAAGCTGTTGTCTCTGAACGGCAGGGCTTCGGCTGGGGCCTGCAGCACCACGCCGGGCGGGTGCTGGGACAGCATCACCGCCGACAGCTCCGACGCCACTACCGGCCGGTCGTCAGGCTCGTACGAGCCGGCGCCCGCGCCCACATTCAGCACCGGCGACGCGTCGCCGAGCGCCGCCCAGACTGCGGCGGCGATCCTCGGATCCTGCCGCCGCCCGTGCCGGTAGTCGGCCCCGATACGGTCGTACACGATTGCCCTATGTACGGACATTTCGTCAACGTACCACGCGGTTACCGGGCGACCGGCGGGGCCAGATCGGATGGCAGCCCCTCATGCCGGTCCTGAATAACGTCGACGACGGCGGGGCGCCCGCTGGCCATGGCGCGCTCCAGCGCAGGCAGCAGGCCTGCCTCGGATTCGACGCGTTCGCCGTGCGCTCCGAGCAGCCTCGCGTACGCGGCGAAGTCCGGGTTCCCATAGAAGACGCCGACGTAACGGCCACCGTGTGCGGTTCGCTGCCGGTCCCGGGTGTTGCCGAACGAGAAGTTATTGCTGATCACCGTCACGACCGGCAGATCCTCCCGAACGGCGGTCTCCAGGTCCTGGGCGACCATCCAGAAGCTGCCGTCCCCGCTGATGTTGACGATCCGCGCATCGGGCCGGGCGAGTTGCATCCCCATGGCCGCCGGGAACCCCCATCCCATGCTGCCGCCCGCTGACGCGTAAAAGGAACCGGGTTCGGTGAAGTCGAGATGGCGGTGGATCCAGGTGCCGAAGCTCGGCGCGTCCTGCACCAAGATGGCCCGCGTGCTGCCGAGCAACTCGCGCAGCGCGATGATCAGCGCCGCCGAGGACACGGCCGGAGGACCCGCGGAAGCCTGGCGGATGCCTGCCTGCTCCAGTTGGGTCTGCTCCAAGTAGAACCGCCGGGCGGCGGCGGCCCTCGCGGCGCGCCCGTGCTGCACTCCGAGCCGGTCCAGCGCGCGTCCGTCGGCGGCGGCGAGCATCGCGGCGGTGGTCGTGGCGGAGTCCGCGCAGATTCCGAGATCGGGAACGTAATACTGACCCAGGACTCCGGGGTCGATGTCGACCTGGATGAGCGTGGCGTCCGGGGGCAGCAGCGTCCACCGCTGGCTGGTGAATTCCGAGAACCTGCAGCCGATCGCCAGCACGACATCGGCCTGGCGGACGAAGTCCTCGGTCGCGGCGACGGCCCCATATCCCAGCGATCCGCAGAACAGCGGCGAATCGTTGGGGAAGACGTTTTTGCGCAGCCAGGTGGTCACCACTGGGAGCTGCAGCCGTTCGACGAGCTCGATCAGGCTGGCGTCATGGCGGCGGCCCGCCGCGCCGCCGCCGAGAATGGCCACCGGCCTATCCGCGGCGGCCAACCGTGCGACCGCGTCCTCGACGTCGCTGGCCTGCGGCGCCGGGCGCGCCGGGCGAAAGCGGGGCTGGTAGGCGACGTCGGCGTCCGCCGTCTGCACGTCCAGCGGGAGCGACACCAGAACCGGCCCTGGCCGTCCCGACAGGGCCGTCCGCACGGCGCGCTGCATGAGTTCGGGAATCCGGGCAGTTGAGTGGATCTCCGCCGACCACTTGGTGATGGGATCGAAGAAACGGACCAGATCCATCTCCTCGAACGCGTCCCGGTAGTAGATGCCGTCGGACACCTGGCCGACGAGGGCCAGCACAGGGACCGACTCGGCGTGGGCGTTGTGGACACCGATCGCCAGGTTGGCCGCGCCGGGTCCGCGTGACGCCATGCACACACCGATCCCGCCGCCCGCCCGTGCATAGCCGTCGGCCATGAACGCGGCTACCTGCTCGTGCCGGACCGACAGGTAGCGGATGCCCGGCTCCTGGCCAGCGGCATCGATCAGGTTCATGATCGTCGTGCCGGGGAGGCCGAAGATGTGCCGCACCCCTTCACGGCGCAGGGCTTCGACGGCGATCTGCGCTCCGTTCACTTACCGCCCTTTCCGAGGCCGCTAGGGGAGTAGCTCATCGTCTTGTCGTACTGCGGGCGCGACGACAGAGTGCCCATCTCGGTGTCCGGATCGAGCGGCGAGCCGACCCTGATCTCCGCCATCCGCCGGGCAACCCGGTCGAGGACCTCATCGGCCACGGATTCGTGCAGCAGCAGGCGGGAGGCCGCGCCGGCGTCCGGCACGGCCGCGATGACCTCCTCGGTCACCGGGCTCTCGTCGTCGTAATATCGGCCGCTGACCGCGGGCGTCAGCCTGCCCCCGATCAGCAGGGACCACTGACGGTCGAGAATCTCGGTCAGGTTCGGCGCAGCGTTCATGCGAAGACCACCCTCTCCCGCGCCATGCGAGAAGAACATCTTCTCCCGCGCTCACGTGAAGAACACCCTCTCGGTCGCCTGGCTGTAGCGCGTGACGTGCCGGATCAGCCATCACCGACGTCTCGGCCAGAGGCACCCCGGTGACCGCCACGGCGAGGCCAAGCCGCAGTCCGGACAGGATCGGGCCGATGGCCGCGGGCGCGTAAACGTTGATCACCAGCCGCAACGGGCCGGCGCCCAGGGAGCGGGCGGCCCGGATGTAGGTCCCCTTGACCTCGCGCATCGACTGGGCGGTGGCCGGACTCAGGTCTCCACGAGTACCGGAATGATCATCGGGCGGCGGCGGTAGTTCTCGCTAACCCACCTTCCCACCGTCCGGCGGATGAGCTGCTGCAGCTGATAGGAGTCGCTGATCCCGTCGGCCGCCGCCCGGGCTAGCGCCTCCTCGATCAGCGGCCGGACGACGCCGAACGCCGCGTCATCGATCCCGGAACCGCGCGCGTGGATCTCCGGGCCGGCCACGAGCTTGCCGGTGCTCGAGTCGACCACCACCACCACGGACACGAAGCCCTCGTCGCCCAGGATCCGCCGGTCCTTCAGCGACGCCTCGGTCACCTCGCCGACGGAAAGCCCGTCCACGTAGACATAGCCGCAGTGCACCTTCCCGGCGACCGCGGCCTGGCCGTCGACGAGGTCGACCACCACGCCGTCCTCGGCGATCACGATGTTCTTGTCCGGCACGCCGGTCAGTGCGGCGAGATCCGCGTGCGCCCGCAGGTGCCGCCACTCCCCGTGCACCGGGATGAAGTTGCTGGGGCGCACCAGGTTCAGCACGTAGAGCAGTTCCCCGGCGGGTGCGTGCCCGGACACGTGCACCAGCGCGTTGCCGCGGTGCACCACGACCGCGCCGAGCCGGGTCAGGTCGTTGATGATCCGGGACACGGCGGTCTCATTGCCTGGCACGAGCGACGACGCCAGGATCACCGTGTCTCCCTCGGCGATCCTGATCGGGTGGTCCCGGCCGGCCATCCGGGCCAGCGCGGACATCGGCTCGCCCTGCGACCCAGTGGAGATCAGCACGATCTCCTCGGGCGGGCGTTCCTCGGCCTCTCGGAGCTCCACGATCAGGCCACCGGGAACCGAGGGGACCCGCAGGTACCCGAGCTCGCGGGCGACCCCCATGTTCCGCACCATCGACCGGCCGACCAGCGCCACCTTGCGCCCGTGCGCAGCCGCGGCGTCGAGCACCTGCTGCACCCGGTGCACGTGGCTGGCGAAGCAGGACACGATGATCCGCTGCTTGGCCGCGTCGAAGACTTGATTGAGCACCGGCCCGATCGCCTGCTCGGTGGTCACGACCCCGGGGATCTCCGCGTTGGTGGAGTCCGCCATCAGCAGGTCCACACCCTCGGCGCCGATCCGCGCGAAGCCGCCAAGGTCGGTCAGCCGGCCGTCCAGCGGCAGCTGGTCCATCTTGAAGTCCCCGGTGTGCAGCACCAGGCCCGCGCGGGTGCGGATGCCGACCGCCAGCGCATCGGGAATCGAGTGATTCACCGCGAAGAACTCGAGATCGAACGGGCCGAACGAGACCCGTTCGCCTTCACTGACCTCGAGCGCCTCAGGCGTGATCCGGTGCTCGGTGAGCTTGCTCGCGACCAGCGCCAGGGTCAGCTTCGACCCGACCAGCGGGATGTCGTCCCGCAGCCGCAGCAGGAACGGGATCGCACCGATGTGATCCTCGTGCGCGTGCGTGATTACCAGCGCCTCGACCTGGTCCAGCCGGTCCTCGATGTAGGAGAAGTCCGGCAGGATCAGGTCGACCCCTGGCTGATCCGGCTCGGGAAACAGCACCCCGCAGTCCACAATCAGCAGGCGGCCGGCGTGCTCAAAGACCGTCATGTTCCGGCCGATCTCGCCGAGCCCGCCGAGGGGGACGATCCGCAGACCGTCGGTGGCAAGCGGGGGTGGCGGACCGAGCTCTGGGTGCGGGTGGCTCACTGTGGCGTCACGCTGCCGGCCACGAGCCCGGCAGCTTCACGCCGCCGGCCACCAGGTCGGTGCGCAGCCGCTCCGCCTCGGCGGTGGTTGCGTCGGCCAGCGGCGGGCGCACCGGCCCGCCGGGCAGCCCGAGCATGGCCAGGGCCGCCTTGGTGCTGACCGTGCCCTGCATCCGGGTCATACCGGTGTAGACCGGCAGCAGCTCGCGGTGGACGGCCAGCGCGGTGTCCACGTCGCCCGCCACGTAGGCGTCGATCATCTCGTGCAGCCGGTCGCCGACCACGTGACCGTGCACGCTCACGAAGCCGATGGCGCCGACCGAAAGCCAGGGCAGGTTCAGCATGTCATCGCCGCTGTAGAAGGCCAGGCCGGTCGCGGCCATGACCACCGAGCTCGCGCCGAAGTCGCCCTTGGCGTCCTTGACCGCGACGATCCGCGGGTGCGCCGAAAGCTGCACGAGCGTCTCGGTGGCGATCGCGGTGCCGGTCCGTCCCGGGATGTCGTAGACCAGCACTGGCAGGCCGGTCGCGTCCGCTACGGCGGTGAAGTGCGCCACCAGGCCGTGCTGGGGTGGCTTGTTGTAGTACGGGGTCACCACGAGCAGCCCATGGGCGCCGGCCTCCTCGGCCTGCCGGGCGAGCTCACACGTGTGCGCGGTGTCATTGGTGCCGACCCCGGCCACGATCGTGGCCCGGTCACCCACGGCGTCGAGCACGGCGCGCAGCAGCCGCGCCTTCTCGGCGTCGGAAGTGGTAGGCGACTCGCCGGTGGTGCCGCTGATCACCAGTCCGTCGTTACGCATCTCAGTGACCAGGTACTCGGCCAGCCGGGCCGCACCGTCGTAGTCGACGGCCCCCTCGCCGGTCATCGGCGTGATCATCGCGGTTAGCATCCGGCCGAACGGGACCCGCTCCGACCGCGCCGCGCCGCCGCCCTCTGGCGTTGTCGTCGTAGCACTCATGTACCGAACGCTACCGGGCGGCGCCGCCACGGGGTACTGCCGGCGCGCAGCGCGGCGCCCCGGCCGCAAACTCGCTGGCCGGCCGGCACCGCCGCCGACCCCTGAAGTAAGACGCGGCGACGTGAGCTCGGGGGTACCCACGTCGCCTGCGTCTGTCTAATTATCGTTCGCCATTGCACATGGCGTTACGCGTTGTGCGCAATTTGTTTTGAGGGCCCGGCGATAATAGGCCGCAGGACGGCACAATAACCACGAGGCCCCCCCATGTATGAGATGGAGGGGCCTCGCTTGACCCGCAGCCCAACGTGCCGATCGCTCGGCTGGCCGGTCACCCGGCTGCTGTCCGCTGCGTGCCACACCACTAGCGCCAGAAACCCGCCCGGACCTCCGGTTTCCCGGATCTCCCTGCGTCCCGGAGTCTCCCCCGGGGCTCCGGAGTCTCCCCCGGATCGGCCTCCGCGTTAAGCGGTGAGTGCTTTTCTACTGCCTCGCTAAGGGCCTGCACAAGGGCTTCAGGCAACCAATCTCAAGATTCTTTAGCCATCCACAAGACACTCGCCGTTATCCCCCGCGTAGCACGGTTTTTCCACCGTTCCATCCACACAACGGTCCACAGTTAGCAGCCCAGAGCGTCGTGCGTGACCGCGGTCCGGACCGGGCTGGACCCGGGCCGGGGCCGGGCTCGGCCGTGCTGGGCCGGGGCTCGGCCGTGCTGGGCCGGGGCTGGGCCGGCGCTGGGCCTGCGCGGCGCCGGGGCGGCGCCGGGGCTGGGCTGGGGCTGGCCGGTGCTCGGTCAGCGCGGCGCCAGTATGTCGGCCCACGCGGCGGCGATGAACTGATGGCCCTTGGAATTCGGATGCAGCCGGTCGGGCGCGTAGAGGTCCGGGTCGGTCACCCCGGGCAGGGACCACGCATCGAGGCACACGGCACCGTAGGATTCCGCCTGCTCGCGGATGATGTCACTGGCCAGCCGCATGCGCTCGCGCACGACCTCGTGCAGGTCCTGCGACAGCGACATGATCACCGTCAGGTCGGGCAGCGTGCAGGTCAGCAGCGTGGCCTGGGTCGCGGCCAGGGCCTCGAAGAGCTGTCCGAGGTCGGCCTTGAAGCTCAGCTCGTCGAAGTCACGACGGCGGATGTCGTTGATTCCCACGGTGACGCTGACCAGGTCGGGCTTGCGCGCGGCGACAGCGGGGAGCTGTTTGCTCAGCACCTCGTGCACGGTGGCGCCGTCCACGGCCAGGTTGGTCAGGCTGCACCGAACCGTGGTCCGCACGCCGAGGATGTCGGCGAGCCGCTGCGCCCATCCGATAGGGCGTCCGTCCCGGCCCTCATCGCCTCGTCCGGCGGTGAGGCTGTCCCCGATGGCGACATAGGTTGACCAGGCCACGACCTCCGCTCCCTCGTCTTAGATGGCGCCACTGTGCTCCGTTCACATCAAACGGTCCCGCACAGGCGGCCACGGGGCAAGTGGGAACCGCTGTGACGACCCCACCGTGACCTGCACCGGAGCGCTAAACCCGCAGGTCAGAAAACGAAGACGATGGCCTCCGGATTTATCCGCCAGACCACGTCCATTTCGGCACTTCCCGCAGCGGGTGGAGTTCGTCGTCGGTCTTCGCGCGGGAGTTCTGCATGGCGACCTGGGAGCCGAACTCCACATGCGACCGCAGCGCCTCCCGGAATGCCGGGTCGTCCGGCAGCCCGGCCGTGCTGGCGGCGGCCAGGTAGAGCTCGACGAACCGCTGCCGCTGCTGCTCGGTTATCTCGAGGCCCCGGTGCACGTCGATGAGGTGGGTGAAGCCGAGATCCCTGGTGAAGTCGCCCGGGCCGCCGAACGACTCGGCCTCGAACGCGGTCAGGTGGTCGACGTGTTCCGGCCGCCCCTCGCCGAACAGCGGCTGCAGCACGGGGTCAGCAAGCACGCTGCCGTAGAAGATGTCGATGAAGTGCCGCAGGGCGTCATGGCCGCCCGCGTGTTCGTAGATCGTCTCCATAATTACAGCATTACAGAAGGCCGCTACGGAACTCAACGAACGCGGCGTGAATCCCACCGGCCCGGGTGCCAGAGAATCTCCGCCGACCGGATGCCTGACGAACCCCGCCCTGGTGGCTACGAATCCCACCAGCCCGGCGTCGGTGACTTGTGAAAAATATCCTTCGAAGTTAATCTTTCGAAGTAAATCCTTCACGATCCCGAGGAGCGTCGCCATGGCCACTGCCGAGGTGCCAAGCGGGCAGCCCAGCCCGCCGGCTGCCGCGCCGGGAACACCCGAGAACCCGCTCCGCCTCGACGACCCGCGGATGATGCGTGCCCTGGCCCACCCCGCGCGGATCGCGATAATGCAGCATCTCGCGTTGGACGGCCCGGCGACGGCCACCGAGTGCGCCGACGTCGCGGGCCTGTCGCCCTCGGCGTGCAGCTACCATCTGCGGGCGCTCGCGCGGTACGGCTTCGTCGACGAGGACCCGGCGAGCGCGGCGGACGGCAGGCAGCGGCCCTGGCGGGCGCGGGTCATGTCGGCGACATTCGATGAGGGCGAACCGGGTCAGCCCGACGCCCTTCGTGCCGCGGGACGGCTGCTGACCGAGACCGTGCTGGGCCGGTTTGATGAGATGCGCGCCGAGTACCTTGACCGTGCCGACCGTTACCCGGCCGGATGGCGTGACGTCGCTGGTTTCAATCAGGACGTGCTGCACGTGACCGTGGCCGAGGCCACCGCGCTGCGGGACCAAATCAAGGCTCTGCTGGCCAGCTATCGCCGGCTCGACCCGGCGGACCGGCCGCCCGATGCGCATCGGGTTCATACGGTGCTCGATCTGCTGCCCTGGTTCGACCCCGCCGAACTGCAATGATGAGCACTGGCCGGCTCGCGGCTACCTGGCGCAACGGACCGCTGTCCGCCAAGAGCTTCCGGCTGCTGGCCTGTGGCCAGTTCACCTCCACGGTCGGTGACTACTGCTACGCGGTCGCTCTGCCCTGGCTGGTGCTGTCTGCGCACGGCGGCGCGATCCTGCTCGGGACCGTGCTGGCCTGCTACGGCTTGCCACGGACCGTTCTCATCCCAGTCGGCGGACTGCTCACCGACAAGATCGGGGCACGGACGATCATGCTCGTGGCCGATGCCGTCCGGTGCGGGCTGGTCATAGTGCTCGTCGTGCTCGCGGCCAGGCACGTGGTCTCGCTGGCCTTGCTGGGACCGGTCGCCGCGCTGCTCGGCGCGGGAGAGGGCCTGTTCATCCCGGCCTCGTTCTCGATCACGCCGTCGCTGCTCGAGCCGGAGCACTTAGCAGCGGGCAACGCGGTCAACTCGGCCGCGGTACAGGCCGGCAGCGTCGCCGGGCCGGTGCTCGGCGGGCTCCTAGTCGCGGTGGCCGGGTCCGCGCCGGCGTTCGCGGTCGACGCGGCGTCGTTCGCCATCTCCGCGCTGAGCCTGGCGCTGATCCGCCCGCGGCCTTCGGCCACCCCGGCGACCACCCCCGGCAGCCCGGCCGGCCCGGACCAGGCGGAGCGAGCCGCCGACAGCACCACACCAGCCGACGGCAACACCGCGCCAGCCGCTGACCAGGGCGTATGGTCACTGCTGCGCCAGTCGCGCCTGCTCAAGGTCGTCGTCGTGGTGGTAATCGCCGCCAACCTCGCGTTCGGCGGCACGTTCGAGGTGGCGCTGCCCGCGCTCGCCCATGCCCGGTTCGGCGCCGGCGGTTACGGCGCGCTGATCGCGTGCCTGGGCACCGGCGCCGTGATCGGCACGCTGGTCAGCGCCCGGGGCGGCAACGCCGACCGTCCCGCGCTGGTCGCCAGCGGTGGCTTTCTGGTCGAGGCGGTGGCCGTCGCGTTCATCCCGTTCCTCGGCGGGCTGCCCGGAGCGGCAGCGGCGACGTTCGTCCTGGGAGCGTGCAACGGCTTCGGCAATGTGCTCTTCCTCACCCTCGTCCAGCGGTGGGCACCACCCCGGCTGCTCGGCCGGGTGATGAGCGTGATCATGCTGGCCGGCCTCGGCAGCTTTCCGCTCTCGGTGGCGGTGTCCGGGGTGCTGGTGCACCGCCTCGGCCCGTCGCCCTTCTTCCCCGTGGCCGCGGCGACCGTTGCCCTCTCCGTTCTCGGTGCGATGTCCCAGCGAGAGTTCCGGGATTTCGGGTCGGCGGAACCGCCAGAGGCCGAACTCGGCGCCGAAGCCGCGTGAGGCCCACTGCCCTGAACGGGGCGCCTCGGCGAGGTTAAGCGGCGCTCGGCTCGGTCAAGTAAGCCGCCCACTGCGGGTCGCCGTCGTGCGCCGCCCCGATCAGCCGCCAGTGCGCTCCGCGGGGCACGACAGGCACGCAGCGCAGGGTCCAGCCGAGTTCTTCGATCAGCCGGTCCGCCTTGCGGTGGTTACAACGCATGCAGGAGGCCACGCAGTTTTCCCAGGAGTGCGTGCCGCCGCGGCTGCGCGGGATCACGTGATCGATCGTTTCGGCCTTGATGCCGCAGTACGCGCACAGGTAGTTGTCCCTGCGCATCAGCGCCGCCCGGGTGAGCGGGACCCGGCTGCGATGCGGCACTCGGATGTAGCGGCGCAGCCTGATCACGGACGGGGCCACGAGCACGAGCGAGGAGGAGTGCAGCGTCGCGCCTCCGGCGTCGTCGTGCACGACTTCTGCCTTCTCACCGAGGACCAGGCAAACGGCGCGGTGCAGGCCAACCGTGGTGAGCGGCTCATACGTGATGTTGAGCAGCAATACCCGACGCACTCCCACCTCCCAGGCAGGTGCGCCGCCGAAGTGTCGGGGCACCCGTGACCAGTGTGATTGCCTGATGGCCGGTCCGCCAACCCCATTAGCCTAACCGGGCGCGCGGGTGGGCGCGGTCAACGCGCCGCTCCGGCTTTGCCGGCCGGGCCGGTTCAGGCCTCCGGCCCCTCCCCTGGGATGCCCAAGCGTGGAACCCAGGACCGGCCCATATAGTGCAGCTCATGGCCTCAGCCGCATACCCGCCCGCCCGCCGTGAGGACATCGCCGAGCAGATCCACGGCCACCTTGTCCGGGATCCATATCGCTGGCTCGAGGACGCCGACAGCGAGGAGACCCGCTCCTGGCTGGCCGCGCAGGATGCGCTCCTTACCGGGTATCTGTGCGGCCTCGGCGACCGGGAGGAACTGGCCGGGCGGATCACCGAACTGCTCGGCGCCGGGAGCGTCGACGCCCCGGTGTGGCGCGGCGACCGGCAGTTCTACACCCGGCGCGACGCAGGCCAGGAGCACGCCGTGCTCTACACGGCCACGCCATCCGGCGGCGAGCGGATCCTGATCGACCCGACGGCGGTCGACGAGACCGCCGTCACGACGCTCGACGCCTGGCAGCCCGACCTGGACGGCCGCCTGCTGGCCTATCAGCTGTCCCGGGGTGGTGACGAGGAATCGCTGCTGCGGGTGATGGACGTCGCCACCGGCGAGGACGTCGACGGCCCCATCGACCGCTGCCGGTACACCGGCGTGGCATGGCTGCCCGGCAGCAAGGCGTTCTACTATACCCGGCGGCTTCCGCCCGAGGCGGTGCCCGACGGTGAGCAGCAGTACCACCGGCGGGTCTACCTGCACCAGATCGGCAGCCCGGCCGCGGAAGACGTCATGATCTTCGGCGACGGGCTGGAGAAGACCAACTACTACTCGGTCTCGGTCAGCAGGGACGGCCGCTGGCTGATCATCGGAGCCGCCGCGGGAACCGCGCCGCGCAACGATCTGTGGATCGGGAACCTGACCGCGACGTCGGCATCAGCGCCGGGCCTGCGCGTGCTCCAGCAGGGGGTCGACGCACAGACCGCCGCGCACGTGGGCAGGGACGGGCGGCTCTACGTGTGGACCGACCGTGATGCGCCACGGGGCAGGCTCGCCGTGACCGACCCCGCGGACCCCGGCTATGGCAACTGGCGTGATCTGGTCCCCGAGGACCCGGAGGCCGTGCTGGCCGGCTTCGCGATCCTGGACGGCAAGGAGCTGGCCCGGCCAGTGCTGCTTGTCTCCCGGACCAGGCATGCGATAAGCGAGGTCAGCGTGCACGACCTGGCCACGGGCGAGCAGGACGCCGCCGTGGCGCTGCCCGGCCTCGGCACGATCGGCGGCCTCACCGAGCGGCCGGAAGGCGGCCACGAGGCATGGTTCGGCTACACCGACAACACCACGCCGCCGCTGGTGCTGCGCTACGACGTGCTCGCCGACGCGACCACGACGTGGGCCCGCTCCCCCGGGCAGGTCGACGTCCCGGAGATCTCCGCCAGGCAGGTCGCGTACCCCTCCAAGGACGGCACGACCATCAGGATGCTGATCATCTCCGGCGGCGACCCGCAGCACCCCCGTCCGACGATCCTGTACGGGTACGGCGGGTTCGACATCAGCATGCAGCCTGGGTATGCCGCGACGATTCTCGCCTGGGTCGAGCGTGGGGGCGTGTACGCGATCGCGTCGCTGCGCGGCGGCGGCGAAGAGGGCGAGGCGTGGCACCGGTCCGGCATGCGCGCCAGCAAGCAGAACGTGTTCGACGACTTCCACGCCGCCGCCGAGAAGCTGATCGCCGACGGCTGGACCACCCGGGAGCAGCTCGCGATCTCCGGCGGCTCCAACGGGGGGCTGCTGGTCGGCGCGGCGATCACTCAGCGGCCCGATCTCTACGCCGCGGCAGCGTGCTCCGCCCCGCTGCTGGACATGGTCCGGTACGAGCGGTTCGGGCTCGGCGAGACCTGGAACGACGAGTACGGCACCGCCGCCGACCCGGAGGAGTTCGGCTGGCTGCTTTCCTACTCCCCCTATCACCACGTGCGCGAAGGGGTCAGCTACCCCGCGGTGCTGTTCACGATCTTCGACGGCGACACCAGGGTGGACCCGATGCACGCGCGCAAGATGTGCGCCGCGCTGCAGCACGCCACCTCGGCGCCGTCGCCGGACCGGCCAATCCTGCTGCGCCGGGAGTCAGACGTTGGGCACGGGGCGCGCGCGGTCAGCCGTTCGGCGTCGTTGTCGGCCGACACCCTCGCATTCCTCGGCTTCCGTACCGGCCTCAGCCGGTAAGCAGGGCCTCCCGGTACTCACGCACCGCGGGAAGCCCCGCGTGGCGTGCCGCGACCAGACAGCCGAGCAGCCGGGCGCCCCGCAGCACGATCTCCGGCCGGTGCTCCCGGTCCAGCCCGAGCATCGCGTTCTGGCTCAGTCTGAGGGCTTCCTCGGGCTGGCCGATTTGGAGCAGGCACCGTGCCTGGCCGAGGACGATGAGCGAGCGGTCGAGGAATTCGCCGGGCTGGTACCATCCCGGTCCCCCTTTATGGTCCCCCAGCATTGATGCGACGTCCGAGCCTGACCATTACTTATTACTGATAGTAACTCAGCTATCGCTTTACGTCGATATTCTTCTGCCCGCTGTTTTCGGTAGCTCACACTCGCCCCCTGCACCCTGCGCAGCCGGCGACTATGGGAGGCGCTGCCAACCGAACGGAGGTCGTTGTGCACCCCCTGGTGCTTGCCGCTGGTCTAGGAAACCTCGCCTCGCCGCAGCCGGCCGAGTCACTGTTCGAGGCCTGCGGGCGAACCCAGAATCCCGGGATCGCCTGCCGCCTGGTGTGGGATGTGACGCACAGCACCAAGGCTGCCGAGCTGACCACGGTCTACTTCGCCGGGCCCGCCCAGCTCGTGATCAGGATCGGTTATGTCCTCCTGATCGCGGTCGTGCTCCGGCTGATCGCGCACCGGGCCATCGGCAGGATCACCTCCCGGGCGACGCGCAACGGCGGGGACGCCACCGACCGGACGCACGCGCTGCTGTTCCGCGAGCGGCGTCAGCAGCGTGCGTCCGCACTCGGGGCGATCCTGAGCAACGCGGCGTCGCTGACGATCTTCGGCATCGCAGCGGTCATCATCATCGGCGACATGGGCCTGAATCTCGCGCCGGTGCTGGCCAGCACGGCGGTTCTGGGCGTGGCTATCGGGTTCGGCGCGCAGAACCTGGTGCAGGACTTCCTGGCCGGGATCTTCATGCTGCTCGAGGACCAGTACGGCGTGGGCGACGTCATCACCGTGGGCCAGACGACAGGAACGGTCGAGGGGGTGAGCCTGCGGATCACCCGGCTCCGCGACGTGAATGGCGTCGTCTGGCACGTCCGCAATGGCACGATCAGAAAGGCCGGCAACGAATCCCAGGGCTGGGCCAGGGCAGTGGTCGACTTCCCGGTCCCCTACCACCACGACCTCCCGCGGGTACGCCAGACAATGCTGCGCACGGCTGATGGCATGTGGCAGGACCCGGCCTGGCACGAGATCATCCTCGAAGAGCCCGAGGTGTGGGGTGTTCAGGAACTTTCCAGCGAGGCTGTCCTGATGCGGGTGACGGCCCGGACCGTGCCACTGCGCCAGTGGGAAGTGCAGCGCGAGCTCACCGAGCGGCTGAAGCTCGCGCTCGACTCGGCGGGCGCCATCAACGGTGCCAGCACCGGCACCGAGCCCGACGGCGGAACCGGTGCCGTGGTCCCGGCGCAGGCCCGCCCCCTCCCCGGTCCGCACCCCCCGCAGACCCCGCAGGCGCCGCAGGCACCGCAGGCATCTCAGGCCCCGCAGACATCTCAGGCCCCGCCTGCATCGCAGGCGTCTCAGGCCCCGCAGGCGTCTCAGGCCCCGCAGGCATCGCAGGCGCCGCCTACGCCGGACACGCCAGCCTCCGGCAGCCCTGCTGACCCACCCGTGCCGTGAGCCGCGCTTCGGGCGGGCAGCGGATGGGACGTACCCTGGGTCCGCGATGAACGAGCCAACCGAGATCAGCTTCTACGAGGCCGTGGGCGGCGAGGAGACCTTCCGCCGCCTGGTCAGCAGGTTCTACCAGGAGGTCGCCAAGGATCCCGAGCTGCGGCCGGTGTACCCGAGCCGCGACCTCGGTCCGGCCGAGGAGCACCTGCGGCTGTTCCTGATCCAGTACTGGGGCGGCCCGGGAACCTACAGCGAGCAGCGCGGCCATCCGAGGCTCCGGATGCGGCACGCCCACTTCAGGATCGGTGAGGCGGAACGCGACGCCTGGCTGCGGCACATGCGCACCGCGCTCGACGAGCTAGCCCTAGACGAGGCCCTGGACGCGCAACTCTGGGACTACCTGGTGATGGCCGCGCACAGCCTGGTCAACCAGCCGACCCACCCGCACGGCCCCGATCTCGGCCTGGCTCCCGCCTGACCGCGCCCGGGCACGGGCGGCCGGCGCTGCGCTGAGACACGCCGCGGCCTGCCGCCTGCGGCGTACGGGTCAGTGTCCATATCCGCAGTCTGCCGGAGCCGGTGGACTGACCGGGTTCCGGCTGATTGGCCATGATCCAGCCCTGGCAGGGCTCGCCCGCGTGGCCGTGGCTTGGCTCACCCGTCTGGCCGTGGCCGGGGTGGTTTTATTGCTGTTAGCCCCTTGGGCAACGGTCAGTCGCGGGTGAGCTTGCGGTAGGTGACGCGGTGCGGCCGGGCTGCCTCGGCGCCGAGGCGCTCGATCTTGTTTTTCTCGTACGACTCGAAGTTGCCCTCGAACCAGAACCAGTTCGAGCCGCCTTCCCAGGCCAGGATGTGGGTCGCGATCCGGTCCAGGAACCAGCGGTCATGGCTGGTGATCACCGCGCAGCCCGGGAACTCGAGCAGCGCGTTCTCCAGCGACGACAGGGTCTCTACGTCCAAGTCGTTCGCGGGCTCGTCGAGCAGCAGCAGGTTGCCGCCCTGCTTCAGGGTCAGCGCGAGGTTGACCCGGCCACGCTCGCCGCCGGACATGAGCCCGGCCGGCTTTTGCTGGTCGGGTCCCTTGAACCCGAACGCGGCCACGTAGGCGCGGCTCGGAATCTCGGTGTTGCCGACCCTGATGGAGGTCTCGCCGTCGGAGATGACCTGCCACACGTTCTTGTTGGGGTCGATCCCGGACCGAAGCTGGTCGACGTAGGCGACGCGGACGGTCTCGCCGATCCGGATCGTGCCGCTGTCCGGCTGCTCCTCGCCGACGATCATCTTGAACAGGGTGGTCTTGCCGACCCCGTTAGGCCCGATGACACCGACCAGCCCGTTCGGCGGCAGGCTGAAACTCAGCCCGTCGATCAGCATCCGGTCGCCGAAGCCCTTGGACAGGTCACTGACCTCGACGACCTGGCTGCCCAGCCGCGGGCCTGGCGGGATCTGGATCTCTTCGAAGTCCAGCTTGCGGTTTTTGTCGGCCTCGGCGGCCATCTCCTCGTAGCGCTGCAACCTCGCCCGGCTCTTGGCCTGGCGGGCCCGAGGGCTGGACCGCACCCATTCCAGCTCGTCCTCAAGCCGCTTGCGCCGCTTGACGTCCTTCTGGCCCTCGACCTTGATCCGCGCCGCCTTCGTCTCCAGGTACGTCGAGTAGTTGCCCTCGTACGGGTAGGCATGGCCGCGGTCGAGCTCGAGGATCCAGCCCGCAACGTTGTCGAGGAAGTACCGGTCGTGGGTGACCGCGACAACCGTCCCCGGGTACTTCTCCAGATGCTGCTCGAGCCACTGCACGCTCTCGGCGTCCAGGTGGTTGGTGGGCTCGTCGAGCAGCAGCAGGTCCGGCTGCTGCAGCAGCAGCTTGCACAGCGCGACCCGCCGCCGCTCGCCACCGGACAGCACGTTCACCGCGGCGTCCGGCGGCGGGCAGCGCAGAGCGTCCATCGCCTGCTCCAGCTGGCTGTCCAGGTCCCATGCCTCCCGATGGTCAAGCTGCTCCTGCAGCTTGCCCATCTCCTCCAGCAGCGCGTCGGAGTAATCCGTCGCCATCAGCTCGGCGATCTCGTTGTACCGGTCCAGCAGGGCCTTGGTCTCGGCGACGCCGTCCTCGACGTTGCCGAGCACCGTCTTGGTCTCGTCGAGCTCCGGCTCCTGATCCAGCAGCCCGGCCGTGAACCCGGGCATCAGCCGCGCCTCGCCGTTCGATGGCTGCTCCTTGCCGCTCATCATCCGCAGCAGGGTCGACTTGCCGGTACCGTTCGGCCCGACAACGCCGATCTTGGCGCCGGGCAGGAAGGCAAGGGTCACGTCGTCAAGCACTACCTTGTCGCCGTACGACTTCCGGGCAGCGCGCATCTGAAAAATGAACTCGGGCATGTATTCAGCCTACGGCCAGCTGACCGGCGGTCAGGACGGAGTCGCGACGTTACCGGAATCCTCGGCAAGCGCCTCGATTGCGCCCTCGTCGAAGATGCCCTCGTCGGCCGGGTCACCGGCCGGGCCATCACCCGGGTCGCCGGCCGGGCCGTCGTCCAGGTCACCAGCGGAGCCGCCGGCCGATCCGTTAGCCGGGACCGGAACCGGGCCGCCGGCCAGGGCGGGCACCGCCGCTTCACCGCCAGCAAAACCATCGTCCGGGTGGCCGGCCCCGTTCTCGGCCGCGGCCTGCTCCGCGGTCTTGCCGGTGGGCTCCCAGACCCGCCGGAAGCCTGCCACGCCGCGAGTCAGGTCGTAGCCGAGGTAGCTCGCGTCGACGTCAACTGAGACCCGGCGGACCCCGTCCTTGCCGGTGAACGGGCGTACTTCGAGCCGCCCCCTGAGCAGCACCGGCTCGCCCTTGCGCAGGCAGGTGGCCAGGTTCTCAGCGAGCCTGCGCCAACAGGTCACGCGCACGAACGAGGTGTTGCCGTCGACCCATTCGCCACTGGACGACTCCCTGCGCCGGGTGGTCCAGGCCACCTTCATGGTCAGCTTAGGTATCCCGTTGCCGACACGACTGAATTGGGGCTCGCTGGCCACGTAGCCGACCACGCTCAATTGCGCCTCATTGAACATGACGATCCTCCTGGGCTCTGCGGTGCCGGCGCCGGTCGCGCTCGGCTACCGCCACGGCGGCAGCACGCCGCCGGGCTGCCTACCAACGTCGCCGGCCCGGCGGCGACAGGCAGCCGCGAACCACAGCCCTGTGGATAGCGCACGCCGGGACCGCCCGCCTGTGGATGACCGGCCAGCACCGGGCGCGCCGTGTGAGATGATGCGCGCCCGCGCCCGCCGGGAGGCTCCCCGGACGTCAGGCCACCGCGCCCGCGCCCGCGGGAAGGGGCGGCCCAGAGGTCAGGCCGCGACCAGCTCCGACGGCTGGGCGATCACGTCGACCAGCGCGCCGTTGCGCATGACCGTGATCGCCAGCGGCCGCCCGATCGCCTCGCTGAACATCAGCCGCTGCAGGTCCTGCGCCTTCTGCACCGGCTGCCCGCCCGCGCTGATCAGCAGGTCACCGGTGCGCAGCCCGGCCCGGGCGGCCGGCCCGTCCGCGACAACCTCGGCTACCCGGAGCCCGCTCTTGCGCGCGAACCGCTCCTGCAGCGCGGCGGGCAGCGGCTCGGGCGTGCTGACGATCCCGAGATAGGCACGGCGGACCCGGCCGTCCTGCATCAGCGCGGAGATGATCCGCCGCGTGGTGGCGTTCACCGGGACCGCCAGGCCCAGGCCGACCCCGGCGACCGCGGTGTTGATCCCGACCACGCGCGAGTGCGCGTCGGCGAGCGCCCCGCCCGAGTTGCCGGGGTTCAGCGCGGCGTCGGTCTGGATCACGTCCTCGACCAGCCGCGCCGCCGCCCCGCTGCGGGTCGGCAGCGACCGCCCGACCGCGCTCACCACGCCGGCTGTCACCGAGCCAGCCAGGCCGAGCGGGCTTCCCACGGCCACCACGAGCTGGCCGACGACCAGGTTGTCCGCCTCGCCGAGCTCGACCGGCGGCGGCGTGGGCCCGCCTGCCCGCACCACGGCGAGATCGGACAGCGGGTCGGCGCCGACCACGGTAAACGCGGCGCTCGAGCCGTCGGAGAACAGCGCGGTCCCGCCCTGGCCACGCCCCACGACGTGGGCATTGGTCAGCAGGAACCCGTCGCCGGTGAACACGACGGCCGAGCCGAGGCTCTCCCCGCCCCTCCCGCCGCCGCGCTGGGGCACCCGCAAGCTCGCGACCTTGGGCGTGAGCTCGGCCGCCACGCCGGAGACCACCCGGGAGTACGCGTCCAGCTCGCCAGATTCCATCTCATCCTCCCGTTCCAGGTAATTACAACATTACACATTCGCGGCAAGTACTGGGCGGCACAAGGCGCCCGGGGTATAGGGGCCGTTACGCAACGCCCCGTGGCTGGCCGCGCTCCCGCCCGCTGTGGCGGACCGCCGCTCTCGCGTCGGTGGCATTTGGGTACATTCGTGGGGTGCCAGCCTCAGAACCCACGATCCTGGCGACCTCGGGCGGCTTCCGCCGCGGGTCGCGCACGATGTTCGAGTTCGCCCCCCTGATCCAGTACGCGGTCGAGCTGTCCGGTGTCACCGGCCGGGCGCCGCGGATCTGCCACGTGGGCACGGCAGGCGGGGACCAGCAGTGGTTCAACGCCCTGTTCACCGAGGCCGGCGAGGCCGGCGGGATGACCGCCACCAACCTGAACCTGTTCCCGATGCCGAGCGTCGCCGATCCCACCGCGCTGCTGCTCGAGCAGGACGTGGTCTGGGTCGGCGGCGGCAGCGTGGCGAACCTGCTGGCGGTGTGGCGGCTGCACGGCCTGGACAAGGTGCTGCGCGAGGTCTGGGAGGCCGGCGTCGTGCTGGCCGGGGTGTCGGCGGGGTCGGTGTGCTGGCACGTCGGCGGCACCACCGACTCGTTCGGGCCCGACCTGCGGCCGGTCTTCAACGGTCTTGCCTTCGTGCCGTTCGCGGCGGGCGTGCACTACGACTCCGAGGCTCAGCGCCGTCCGCTGTTCCAGCGGCTCATCGGGTCAGGAGAGCTGCCGGCCGGTTACGCGACCGATGATGGTGTCGGCGTCCTCTACCGCGGGACCGAGTTCGTCGAGGCGGTGTCCGAGGTTCGCGGCAAGGGCGCGTATTACGTGGCGAGGGTGGGGCAGCAGGACGGCTCGGGGCAGGAGAGCCAGGCCAGGGAAGAGCGGATCGAGCCGCGGCTGCTGCCCGGTGCCGCGTGAACCCGGGCCGACTAAGCCCAGGGACAGCGGGAGCTCAGACCCCGGCCGCGACCCGCAGTTCGCCGCGGAAGCGCTGATACTCGGCGAGTTCCTGCTCGGCGGGGGCCAGCACCATCTCGCGCGCGACCGCGCCTATCCTGGCGCGCATCGTCTCGAGCAGCGTCTCACGCTCGCGCGCGGCCGCGGATCGCACCAGGTTCATGCACCCGGTCGCCGTCAGCCAGCCCAGGATCAGGAACGCGGCGAACAGGATGAGAACCCAGGGCAGCAGGGAGGCGTCACCGAACAGCTGGGGCACGGTTCCGGCGGCCCGGAAGACGCCGAAGATGGTCAGCGCCACGATCCAGAGCACGCTGACGATCACGCAACCGAGCAGCAGCCCCTGCAGCGCGCCGACGAGCCGCCACCACAACATGATCTTATTTTCCTCGGGGATCGACTCGCCCATCGCGGTGCCGATCGCGGCCGGGATCTCCTCGGCCCGTGACCGCACGGCCGCCCGGGTCGTCTGCGACCACGGTTTCGGCAGTGGCCCGCCGACATCGTCGGCCAGCCTGGTCAGAGCGCTGTCAATGTCCGCCTGCTGGGCGCCCGACGGGCCGGCCGCCATGCTCTTGAGCTCGGCCCAGAGCCTGCCGAGGCGGATCCGGCGCACCGGATCGCGGCCGGTGAGCCGTTCCACGAACCAGGCGATCGGCCAGCCGACGTAGTCGACCGCTCGCAGCTCGCGCGCGCTCTGCAGGGCATCCGCCACGGCCGAGACCCCGGCGGCGCCCGAGAACGCGTCGACGAGCTGCTCGGTGGCGCCTACCGACACCCGATCGGTGCCGCCCTCGATGGTGGCTGCCCCGGCCCCGTTCGCGGCGGCCCCACGGCGCTGCCCCTCGCCCTGCTCCTGCGCGTAGGGCACGAACTCGGCCGCGATGCCGTCCAGGTCGGCCGAGATCCGCGCGCTGGTGGCCCGCCGGTCGGATACGGCCTGGACCAGCATGCTGCGAAGCCGGTCCATGCCCGCGCCGGTAACCGCGGATGTGACCAGCACCGCGGCGTTGTGCAGCCCCTCGGAGTCCAGCAGCCGGCGCAGGTCGCCCACGCAGTCCTCGGCCTCGTCGGCGCTGAGCAGGTCGGCCTGGTTCAGCACCACAGCGATCACATCGGAATGGCCGGCCAGCGGCACGAGGTAGCGCCGGTGCACCGCCGCGTCCGCGTACTTCTGCGGATCGAGCACCCACACCATGAGGTCGGCCATGCCGATCAGCCTGTCGACCTGATGTGATGCGCCGCCCACGACCGAGTCATGGTCCGGCAGGTCGAGCAGGACGAGCCCGTTCAGCGAGGCCTCGCCGCCGTCGAGCTCGCTCCCTTGCGCGTACCGGAACCTGCGCGGCACGCTCAGCCAGTCGAGCAGCGGCCCGGAGCCCGGCCCACCCCAGACGCAGGCGTGCGCCTCCCTGGTTACCGGTCTGGTCACGCCCACGGTGGAGAAGTCGGCACCGGCCAGGTAGTTGAACAGCGAGGACTTGCCGCTGCCGGTGCCGCCTGCCAGGGCCGCGACCGTATGCCCGGCCGACAGCCGGAGCCGCTCACCGGCCCGCTCGACCAGGTCTTCGGCATCCTGGATCAGGCCCTCGGAGAACCCGCCGGCGCCGCTACGGGCTGCCGCAATCTGGATCAGCTGGGTCAGCGCGGTGAGCCGGGCGGACAGGCTCAGGACCGGCGAGGCGTGCCTCGGCCCGGTGCCGGGGAGGCCGGGCCACGAGACGGCCTCCGGGTCCTCCTCCCATGGCGGCCGGGCCGTCACGGTCGCTGCGGCCAACATCTCGGGCGGCGCCTGCCCGGCGCCGACCGCGGCCTTGGCTGGCTCGGTGCGCTCCGGCCCAGCCGTCGCGGCTGCGACCTCCTCAGGCTCGGGCTGGCCCTGCTCATCCTCGGCGCCGGGCTGGCCGTCACCCAGGATCTGCCATGGCGGTCGACCGGAAGTCATCGCGCCGCCTCGAGCGCCTCTTCGGCCTCGCGAAGCGCGAGAGCGGCGTCGCCATTGGGCGTACCGGCGGCGTGGACGATCGCCGCGAAACGCTGCAGCTCCTCGTCGAAGAGCAGGCTGATCCTGTCGTGCAGGTCCATCCGTGCCCTCGCTCCCACGTCGCGCAGCTGGCCCGCTCCGAACAGCGATGTGAGGAGGCGCTGCGGGACGGCGCTGGCGTCCCCGTCGGCCGCGACACCGTCCGCTCCGTAGCCGAGCATCCCGATCGTCAGCACGAGCGCGAGCGACTCCTCATCGAACGAGACGACGCGTGCCACCGACCGCTTCGTCACGTTCTCCGCCTTTACCAACTGCATTACGTGATCTTGCCACGCGCTGACTGCTCGTGCAGCCCGGGTGGCCAGGTCAGGTGACGACCGTGTCAGAGCAGCCGAGCCGGCCGGCCCGGTTATCTGCGGCTCGGCGCCCTCTCGTCCCGCCGGGATGAAGTCCAGTTCGGCCAGCACCTCGAAGCTGACGCCGCCCGGCTCACCCGGTGCGCCGCCGGTGTCCTGGCCACTGACCAGGGCCGCGCCGGCATCCAGCTGCTGCCACTGGGCGACCGTATCCTCGGCGGCGCGGTCGGCAATCGAGACGGCCAGGGCCTCGAGGCCGGCGCGTAGCGCGGACTTCAGCGACTTGGCGCGGGCCGGCATCTGCCGCTTGCGCTGGCGGCTCGCGGCCTTGCCGCTGCGGCGGATCTGCAGCATCCGCAGCAGGTCCCCGGTGCCGGTGAAGTCCTGCCAGCGGGCCAGGATCTCGCCGCGAAGCAGCGACCCGTTCCTCGTGGCCTCGTCGAACTCGGCCAGCGCGGCCCGATACGAGCTTTCGGCCTCGGCTCGCAACTCGGCCTGCAGGCTGACCTGGGTCTGCACGGACTCGGCCAGCGCCGGGACCCTGGTGCGGAACGTGTCGAGCACGCCGGACATGGTCTGGGTCAGGACCGCGACCCGCCGTTCCTGCTGCACCGACGTCTCATCGAGCCACTCCCGGACCGGGCCGTAGATCTCTGGCGGCAGCATACCGTCGGTAAGAACGGTCTCGGCGATCATGAAACGCTGCGCTCCGGTGAGCCCGTTGGCCTGGAGCATCGCGTCGAAGTGCGAGCTGAGCTGCCGGGCGGACTCCGGCCGCACCCGGGACAGCACGATGGCCAGCGATGCATCCCGCTCCCTAGCCTGCTGCAGCAGTTCCCAGACCGCCGCGTCGGCGTAGCGGCTCGCGCTGGTCATGAACAGCCAGAGGTCCGACGCGTCGAGGAACTGGTGCGCGAACTCGCGATGCGCCTGGACGACGGAGTCGATGTCGGGTGTGTCCAGCAGGGCGACGCCCGGCGGCATGCCTTCGTTCTCGGCCAGCACGAGCAGTCCGTCCCTGCCGGGCATGGCCAGGCCCTGTTGCCGCACCCGCGGCAGGGTCGGCAGGAAGACGTTCTCAGCGAACCACCGGGCGTCGCTGGGATGGCACGCGAGCACCGGGCTGTTGGTCGTGGGCCGGCGCGTGCCGGTGTTGCTGACCTGGACGCCGACCAGGCTGTTCATGAGCGTCGACTTGCCGGCGCCAGTGGATCCGACCAGGGCCACCAGGAGCGGCGCGCCGGACTGGCGCAGCCGCGGCAGCAGGTAGTCGTCAACCTGGCTGAGCAGCTTTCGCCGCTCGCCACGCGCCTCGTCGACGCCGGGGGCCTCCAGGTGCAGCGGCACCTCGACGATCAGGTGCCGGAGCGCGAGCAGCGCCGACTCAAGCATGCGGCCGTCGACCCGCACATGGGGCTCGACCTCCTCATGCTCGGGAGGGTTCGCCGCCTCCTCTGCTGACCCCTCTATGCGTGGGTTTGTGATTGAACGAGGCATACGACCGGGCGGCACCGACGATGCGGTCACGCCCGGCCCCTCACTCATGCCGCACGGCTCCCGACGTGGGTGGACTGCCGCCGGAGCCTCCCTCCCCGCCCGGTCCACTACCCCGCGCAGCGGGGATCACCTGCTCCCTGCTCTGCTGGCCGTCGCGGGGCACGAAAGTCCCCCACGGCGGCGTTCCTGCCAGGCCGCCGCAAAGCTCAGAGATCTGCTCGGAGATGGTCACAACCTCTCCCACCACCACAACAGCCGGGGGCCGTAGCCCGGCCCTGGCGCAATCGCGTGCAACAGTATCCAGTCTTGCGTTAATTGTGCGCTGAGAGGGCAGGGTACCGTCGGAGATGGCCGAAACGGGAGTCCGGGCATGACGCCCATGTCTGATCAGCGTGTCGGCCACGGCTTGCAGGTGCTCGGTGGCCATCAGCAGCACCAGGGTGGCCGACGAGGCGGCAAGCGCCCGCCAGTCCACCGTTGAGCGCTCGTCATCCGGCGCGACGTGCGCCGAGACCACGTGGAACTCCTGCGCTATCCCGCGATGGGTGAGCGGGACGCCGGCCGCGGCCGGGACGGCCACGGCGCTCGATACGCCGGGCACGACCCTGACCGCGATTCCGGCCCGCAGGCACGCCAGGATCTCCTCGCCGCCGCGGCCGAAGACGAACGAGTCCCCGCCCTTGAGCCTGACCACGAATCGCCCCGCCCGGGCATGCTCGACGAGCAGCGCATTGATGTGCTCCTGCGCCACGGCCGCGCCACGCGGGACCTTGGCCGCATCCACGATCTCGACGTCCGGCGAGAGCTCGGAGAGCAACGACCGCGGTGCGAGCCGGTCGGTGATGACGACGTCCGCCTCGCCAAGCAACTCCCGGCCGCGAACGGTGATCAGTCCCGGATCGCCGGGCCCGCCGCCCACCAGCGCCACGCTGCCGCGCAGCCTGGGGTGCTGAGTCCCGCCGCGAGACATCACGCCGGGCGCGATCGCGCCGGAGGCCAGCCCCCCGACGATCGCGTCCCTGACCTCCGCGCTGTGTCGCGGTTCGCCGCTCAGCACGCCGACCCGCACATCCCCGGCCGTCCCCGAGGCGGGAGTCCAGGCCCGTGAGGCAGCCGCGTCGTCCGCCCTGACGCACCAGATCCCGGCGGCGTCTGCCTCGCCGGCGACCGCCGAGTTGACGTCGGGGTCGCTCGTGCACGCACCGACCAGCCAGGCGCCTGCGCAGTCACCAGGGGCGTAGCCGCGCTGGGTCCAGCGGATCCGGCCGGCCGCGGCGAACTCGGCCAGCTGAGAACTCAGCTCCGGCGAGATGATCACCACGTCGGCCCCGGAGTCCAGCAGCGCCGGTACCCTCCTCGCGGCCACCGTGCCGCCGCCGATGATCGTCACCCGGCGGCCCGCCAGCCGCAAGGCCAGCAGGTATGGCGCGTGATCGGTGCCGGCCATGAAGTGTCCGCGCTCCTTCGGATCATGCCAGGAATGGCGGCCGTGGTTCCAGGCCCGCCCGTGCCTGCCTCGGTGCCGGCTGGCGGTCAGCCCTTGTCCGTCACGCCGGCGGAGTCAAACGTCGCGACCTCTCGCAGTGCCCGTACCGCGCTTGCCGTGATCGGCAGCGCCAGGAGGGCCCCGGTGCCCTCGCCGAGCCGCAGCTCAAGATCGATGAGCGGCCTCAGTCCTAGGTGTTCGAGCGTAGCCGCATGCCCGGGCTCGACGCTCCGGTGCCCGGCCACACAGCAGCCGGTCGCGTCGGGAACCACGGCGTGCGCAGCCAGGGCCGCGGCTCCCGCGATCACGCCGTCAAGGATCACCGGGATGCGCAGGGCCGCGGCGCCCAGGATGAAGCCCGCCAGGGCGGCGTGCTCGAGCCCGCCGAACGCGGCGAGCACTCCGACCGGGTCGGCCGGGTCCGGCTGCCGCGCAGCCAGCCCGCGGCGCACCACGTCCACCTTCCTCGCGTAGGTGGCGTCGTCGACCCCGGTGCCGCGGCCGGTCACCTCACCTGGGTCGCGCCCGGTGAACGCGCATATCAGGGCCGCCGATGCCGTCGTGTTCGCGATCCCCATGTCGCCAGTAAGCAGGCACCGGTTGCCCGCCGCGACCAGGTCGCGGGCCACCTCGATGCCGACCGCGATCGCGGCCTCGGCCTGGTCCCTGGTCAAGGCCGGGCCTGCGGTGAAGTCCGCGGTGCCCGGTGCGACCTTGCGTGGCAGCAGCCCCGGGACGTAGTCGAGGTCGGCCTGGACGCCCACGTCCACGACAACGACTTCGGCTCCGGCCTGCGCCGCGAACGCGTTCACGACGGCTCCGCCCGCCAGGAAGTTGGCGACCATCTGCCCCGTGACCTCTTGTGGCCAGGGCGTCACTCCTTGTGCGTGCACACCGTGATCGGCGGCGAAGATCGCGACGGCGGCGGGCTCGGGCATCGGCGGCGGGCAGCAGCCCGCGAGGCCAGCCAGCTGGACCGACACGTCCTCCAGGACACCGAGCGAGCCCGGCGGCTTCGTCATCCGGTCGAGCCGCTCCCTGGCCGCGGCCATCGCACCGGGGTCCGGCGGCCCGATCGCGGCCCGGGCGTCGTCCAGCAGGCTCACCGCGTTCTGGCCGGGCAGCCCCCTGCGGCCGTACTCCTCCGTGTGCACCGACCAGGCCAGCGGCCGCCTGCGCGCCCAGCCAGCGGCTGCGAGCTCGGGCTCCGGCGTGAACTCCGTCACGTAGCCCAGGCACAGGTACGCAACCACCTCGAGGTGCGGCGGCAGGCCGAGCTCTTCGGCCAGCTCGCGCTCGCCGAAGAAGCTCACCCAGCCGATTCCGAGGCCCTCGGCGCGCGCGGCCAGCCACAGGTTCGCGACCGCGAGCACGCTGGAGTACGCGGCCGTCTGCGGCTGACTGTGCCTGCCGAGCGTGTGACGCCCGCCCCTGGTCGGGTCGCAGGTCACGACGATGTTGACCGGCGTGTCCAGGATGGCCTCGGTCTTCAGCCGGTCGAAGGCGAGTGCCCGGGCGCCGGGCAGCGAGGCCGCATAGTCCGCCCTGGCCCGGTCCGCCAGCTGCTTGATCCGTTCCCGCCGCGGCCGGTCGGCGAGCACGATGAAGTCCCACGGCTGGGACAGGCCGACCGAGGGAGCTCGATGCGCCGCGGCGATCACCCGGGTGAGCACGTCCGCCGGGATCGGGTCCGGGAGGAACCCGCGGCGCACGTCCCTGCGCTCCTCGATCACCCGGTAGACCGCAGCCCGCTGTTCATCCGAGTAGGCATGGTCGTTCATGGCCGCTCCCCTGCTCACGTCGCGGGTCCATCGCCCGGCCCGGGCGAGGCCCCTCCGGCACCAGCGCCCCATCCGGTCCGCGACCCGCTCATTCTCATCGCCGAGCGGAGCAAGGCCTCGAGGGCCGCCGCCGCGACGGCCGCGCCGCCCTTTTCCGACACGTTGCTCAGCGAGCGGATCCCGGTGGCCCGCAGCGCGTCCTTGGCTTCGGCGACGCCGACGAATCCGACCGGCAGTCCGATGACGAAGGCAGGTTCCACGCCCCGGGTCAGGATCTCGGTGAGCGCCGCGGGCTCGCAGCCGACCACCCACACAGCGCCCGGGCCTACCTCGCCGAAGGCCAGCCGGACTGCCGCGGCGGCCGTGGAGATGTTGGCCGTCCGGGCGAGGCGCGCGGTGAGCGGTTCGCCGATCTTGCAGACCACCGGGCAGCCGGTGATCCCGGCCGCGACCGTGGCCGCGTCGGCAACGACCGCCGCTCCGCCTGCCAGCGCGGCCACCGCCGTGGCGAGGGCTTCCTCGTCGCAGACCAGATCGGTCGCGTAGTCGAAGTCGGCGGACGCGAAGATGACCCTTTCCGTCACGTCACGGCTGTGCTTGGGCAGGCGGGACAGGTCTATGCGGGAACGCAGGATCCGGTACGCCTCCGCTTCGGCCGGCTGCGGGCCAGGCGGCATATCACCGGGCCAGGTCACCGGGCCATCACCTCCTCCACCGCCGGCTGGAGCACCTGCGAGCCGACGCCCTTGCACTTGCCGGGACGAGCCAATCACGGGCGGCAGGCGAATGTCCGTCGTCCCTGCAATCACGTCCCGCCCCTGCCATTCAGCTATCACACAGCCGGTGCTCTGGAGACCACAAGCTGACCAGGGCAAACGGATTGAGGATACCGGCGAACGCAGTCAGGTCCGCCGATACACTAGCCAGGCGTATCTGCGGACCCGCCCACCGCGGACTAGCGCGAGCTTGCCAAGTTTGACGGCAGCGTTTCGGGAAACGCTCAGCATTTCCTCATCGCTCTCTGAGGATCATTGCATGCTGGCCCGTTAGACCCGAACCGGCCCAGGACAGCTAGGTGGTGTATGACGACACAGGTGAACGGAGCATCGAAGAGGGCGGTCTGTCCTCAGCGGGTGCTCGTGGCCGGCGGGTTCAGGGTCGTCGGGCAGCGCGCCGCCACGGGCGGCGGCATCCCGGCGCATATCCCGCCCAAGCCGGGTGAGATGCAAACCGTCATTGCGGGCATCTCCGTTGCGCGTGTGCCCGGTCACGCGCCAACCCACGATCTGGAGTCCGGGCTCTTCACCGTCTGGCCAGAATTCTCGGAGGCAAAAAAGTGACGACGACCGCCACCGCCGATGGCAGCGAAGCCATCGACAGCGCAGCCATCCGGGCGTTCATCGACGAGTTCGGCGAGCGGGCCACGAGCCTGCCGCCGATTGCGATCGTGATCGCCGCGTACAACGAGGAAGGCGCTATTGGTCAGGTCGTCGAGGCACTCCCCAAGACCGTCGCTGGCCTCGAGGTCGCGACGATCGTAGTCTCCGACGGTGCCGTGGATGCCACGGCCAAGGAGGCCAGGGCGGCCGGTGCGCTTGTCTGCGAGGCGGCGGTGAACCGCGGCCAGGGCGCGGCGCTGCGGCTCGGCTACCGGCTGGCGCGCGAAGGCGGCGCGCAGTACATCGTGACCACCGACGCCGACGGCCAGTACAACCCCGCGGAGATCGAGAGCCTCATGGCGCCGATCCTGGCCGGCCAGGCAGACTTCGTGACCGGCTCCCGGACCATGGGCAGCGAGGAGACCAAGGATCCCGTGCGCAAGCTTGGCGTCCGGGTGTTTGCGCTGACAATCAGCGTGCTGACCGGCCGGCGGATAACCGACACCACGTTCGGGCTGCGGGCCATGCGCTCCGAGGTGACCGGTGTCGTCCTGCTCGAGCAGCCGCAGTACCAGGCCGCCGAACTGCTGATCGGCGCGATCACGCACGGGTTCCGGGTCCATGAGCGGCCCGCGACGATTCACCGGCGCACCGTCGGCAAGAGCAAGAAGGGCAACAACGCCTTCTACGCGCTGAGCTTCTCCAAGGTGGTGCTCGGCACCTGGTGGCGCGAGCGTCAGCGGCGGGTACGCGGGGCGGACGGCTCCGCTCGCGTGCCAGCGGAGGGCGCGGGCGGCCGGTTGGCCGACGGTGTCACCGTTGCGGGCACGGCCCCCTCGGGAGCACTCACGGGCTCGCCGGAGTCGCCGGACTCACGGTCGGCAAAGAGCACGTAATGGAAGATCAGGAATCTGACCACGAACGTCACGCAGTTGGCCGCCAGGTACAGGCCCTGGGCGAAGATAACCTCCTCGACCCGGTGCAGGCCCAGATTGCGTGCCTCAGCGTGAGCGAACTTGCTGGTGAGGGTTAGCACGACGCCCACGCCGAGCGAGATCATCCAGAACGGCAGGGTCTCCTTGAGCAAATGCGGCCTGCCCTTGCGCTCCCAGGCCCACCTGCTGACCACGTAGCTCACGGACGCACCGGCGAACCATCCGGCCGCCCCAGCGATCCCGGCCGAGACGTGGGCGATCTGGAGGATCAGGTACGTCAGCTGGGTTGCGAGGAGGGCCGCCAGGGCCGCCGGAGCGAAGCGGACCAAGCGCCTGCCGCCGCCGGTGCGGAGCCTTCGCCGCAATGGTCCGGGTAGCAGGCCCCACGCGGCCTCGGTCAGCTTGGGCAATACCTGGGTCATGGGCGTCCTTGGCTCAAGGCTCGTCTGCCGAAAAGAGATTCTGTATCAGTAGGACAGGTATACAGTACGGGAGCCCCTGGGGGGTCTCGTTACGGAGTCCCTCCAGGCCAGCGGCACGCCCCTGCGGATCCCGCGGCGGGCGCGCCCGGCGCCGGCGTCACACTCAGGCAGTTCGAATGCCGTTGCCAGCAAGGCTGGATATAAAACTACGACAGTTACGGACAAGGCAGGAGCGTGTTCATGAAGGTCTTGGTGTTGGGCGGGGACGGCTACCTTGGCTGGCCGACAGCGCTTCACCTGTCGGAGGTCGGTCATGAGGTGGCCGTGGCGGACAACTTCGCGCGCCGCGGGTACGACTACGAGATGGGCGTCGACAGCCTGGTGCCCATCGAGTCACTGCAGGCACGCACCGCTGCCTGGCATGAACTGACCGGCAAGACGATTGGCAAGTACATCGGCGACCTGTGCGACGCGGACTTCACCTATCACATGGTCAGCGACTTCGCCCCGGACGCGATCGTGCACTTCGCCGAGCAGCGTGCGGCTCCGTATTCGATGGTGGACCGTAAGCACGCGGTCTACACGCAGGTCAACAACGTGGTCGGCAACCTGAACGTGCTGTACGCGATCGCCGAGATCAACCCGGACATCCACCTCGTCAAACTCGGCACGATGGGCGAGTACGGCACGCCCAACATCGACATCGAGGAAGGCTGGCTGGATGTCGAGCACAAGGGCCGGCGCGACCGGGTGCTGTTCCCGAAGCGGCCCGGGTCGTTCTACCACCTGTCCAAGGTGCATGACAGCCACAACATCGAGTTCGCCTGCCGGATCTGGGGGATCCGCGCGACCGACCTGAACCAGGGCGTGGTCTACGGCCAGCAGACCGCCGAGACGGCCCGCGACGACCGGCTGGCGACCCGGTTCGACTATGACGCGGTGTTCGGCACGGTGCTGAACCGCTTCGTCATCCAGTCGGTGCTCGGCCAGCCGCTCACGATCTACGGCAACGGCACCCAGACCCGCGGCATCATCGAGATCCGCGACACCGTCCGGTGCATCCAGCTGGCCTGCGAGAACCCGGCCGACCAGGGCGAGTTCCGGGTGTTCAACCAGATCACGGAGTTCATGTCGCTGCAGCAGATCGCGGACACGATCGCCAAGGCGAGCCCGGACGCGGTCACGATCACCCACGTCGAGAACCCGCGGGTGGAACTCGAGAACCACCATTACAACGTGGTGCACACCGGCCTGGTCGGGCTCGGCCTCGAGCCGCACCTGCTGTCGGACACCCTCATCGAGTCGCTGTTCGAGATCACCAAGCGGTACGCCCACCGGGTCCGGCCCGAGGCCATGCTGCCGACCGTCCAGTGGCGCAGGCCGTCCAGCGCCATCAGCAACTGACGACGCGATGATGGCCCCTCGCCGCTGCCCGCGGCGAGGGGCCATCGACGTTCAGCGCACCGGCAGGAAAGCCCGCGCCGGCGCCGCTTCAGAGCCTCACGTTCAGGTAGTCCCTGTCGATGTTGATCGAGTCGCCGCCGTAGCTCTGCGCGTCATTTCCAGCGAACTGATGTACCCGCCGGTGACTGGACCACTCCGTGGCCCTGAGCACGGAGTCGGAGGTATTCGCCTTTCCGTTCCACAAGGCGTCGAAGATGACATTTGGCAGCGTGTACTTGCCCGTCCTGTACTGATGGGCGAGCGCGGTTACCGCGGCGGAGGAGCTGCTGTATATCCCCGACGAATAGCCGAGAGCCTGCAGCCACGACGACCATGCCGTTAGGAAACGCAGCGCCTTTCCGGTTTCACCGGGCGGGTAGGCCTCCATGTCGTAGTAAATGGGAGTGCCCGCCCCCAAGCCGAGCCGCTCCGCCTGGGCGACGGCGTCCCTCGCGGCAGCCTGTCCCTGGTGGCCCGGATGCTTGCCGAGTTCGCCGAACTCCGCCTGCGGGCCCACGTACATGGGCATGAAATGCCAGCCCGCCGCCGCCTGTTTGCTCAGCCAGCCCCTGGTCAGGTTTAGCTGAGCGCAGGCCTCGTCTGAGCCGCCGATGTAGATCCCGATCGCCCGGTACGGCGAGTTGCTTCGCCAGGCCCTCATGTACGCGGCGCTGGGCGCGGCGCAGGTGTCGAAGCCGAGGCCGATGTAGTTCGCAACGCCCGAGGACAGCGCGGGCACCGCGGCCGTCCCCGCTCCGTCCTGCGGACCAGACGTGGCCGCCGTCGGGTCGGGGGCGTGGATGACCGCCTTGGGCAGTGACGCGCTGGCCAGGATCTGCTGGACCTGGCTCGGGTCGGTGTCGTACTTGGCGGTGACCCTGATTCGCGGCGCGGTCACCGTGATCTCCCGTGCGACCGGGTTCTCGACCGAAGACCGGGCGGATGACTTCGGCCCAGGCTGGATCAGCAGCGCCTGGGTCGTTCCGACCAGCAGGCTGGGGCATGCCTGGTCAGCCGCAGGGTTTCCCAGGTAGACCACGCTGACGTCAAAGCGCACGCAGGTCTCGGAGCTGCCCAGGCGGACCACCAGCCAGGAGTTGGGCACCTCGAACGTGTACCCGCGGTAGGACACCGGCTGGAACGTGGCAGAAACGCTCGCCGCGGGCTGGTGTGACACCGGCGCCGCAAGGGCGGCAACGGCCACGACCGCGGCCATGGAGCGCCAGGGACGCGTCAGGCCCGACAGTTGGCGTGCGAGCATGCTGAATACCGCCTTCTCATTCATCCGGATGGCGCGGATGGCGCAGCGACGTCGGCTGTCAGCAGGCCGCGCGGTGGGGCCACGCGCCGGCTGGGCCACGTCTGCCACGTCGGGCAGGAAAGGCGGCTGAATGGACTCGAAGTGCGCTCGAATTGCCCAAGTCCATGACTGCGATGTCCTTCCCCCGTACATCCGTCCTATCCCCCGACAGAACGTTCGCCACTACCAGTAGGGATCCTCATCCCCGGCATACTCCTGGCAGCGTTCAGGAAGGCACGCTACTTGCTGCCGGCTGCGTTACGGTCGCGACCCGCCGGCAGCGCGCCAATTCCTCCTGCTGAATAACGGGGCGAATCAGGATGCAACCCCGGACGTAATCGCCGCAGCGACAATCATCAAGCCGAACGCGACTGCGGCCGTATCTCTCGCTGGTCCGGGCTCGGCTGGCTTGGGCTCGGCCGGCCCGCGCTCGGCCGGCCCGGCGACATCCTGCGGGTGATCACCGCGCGCTCGGCGGCGGCCCACGCCGTCGTGGTCAGCAGGTAAAGGCCGGCCGCCAGCGGCACCACGGCGGCGATCGCCACCGTGGCGTACGGGATCACCCGCAGCAGCATGCCGACGGCCCCGCCGGGCTGCGCGGTGGCGGGCTGCGCGGTGGCGCGCTGCGCGGGCTGGCCGACCCTGGCCGACTGGCCGGGCCTGGCCGACTGAGCGGGCCGAGCGGGCGCCGGAGCCTGCTCCACCTGCCGCGCCGCAGCGTTTCTGCTGATCCGCGTCGCCACCCAGGTGACGACACCCAGCAGCGCAAACAAGCCGAGGTAGACCATGCCCTGGCCGCTGAGCGGCCCGGGACCGCTGAGCCAGTGGCTGCCCAGCGGCGCGCCAAGCAGGCCGTGGCTGAGCAGGGCGTTCGGGTGGCCGCCGATGGTACCCAGCCGGAACACGCGGTACATCACGGCAAAGAACGGCAGCTGCAGCAGCAACGGCAGGTAGCCGGCCAACATCCCGGTTCCCTCCCGCCGGTACAGCTCGGTGAGCTCGCGCTGCAGCCGCTCCGGCTGCCGGGCGTGGCGCTGCCGCAGCGCCATAACCTGCGGGGCCAGCCGGGCCTGGGCGGCCTGGCCGCGGATTGCGTAGTAGCTGAGCGGCAGCAGCACCAGCCGCACCGCGACGGTGAACGCCGCGATGGCTGCCGCGGTCGCCAGGTCGCCGGCCAGCGGGGCCAGCGCCACGGCGAACCCGGAAACGAGGTGGTAGCCGGCGCGGACGGCGCCGTCAAAGAGCGTGAAGAAGAAACTGAACATGGCTCGAACCCTCCAGCGGTTCCCAGAACGGATGAATGCTGGAGACGGCCGCGAGAGCGACCTGCAGACGGGAGCATATGGCGCTAAGCACCCGGCATTGGGATGGTCAGGCGACCGCCGGGGCCGCCGAGGGCGCCCTGGGGCGGGACCGGCCCGCCGCGTCGGGATCGAGCTGCCGCTGGAACGCCGCTGACCAGGACTTCACCCGCAGCGCGGCGGCGCGCACCAGCGGGCGCGCGGTGACCGCCGCCGCGATCCTGGCGCCGTGCGCGAGGAAGGCGACGAGCATGCCGGTCAGCGCGACCGCCGCCACGGCCATCAGGCCGGACGGGGATGGGGTGGTGGCGACATGGCCAGCGGGCAGCCAGTAGCCGGCCAGCTGCGTCACCGCGCCGACGAGCCAGGCAACCATCACGGCCTCCGCCAGGTACCCGAGGCAGCCCCACTCGGGCTGCACCTCGAGTCTAAGCCTTCCGGCTCATCCGGCGCCGCTGGCGGCGATCAGGGCCACCGACGCCGCCGCCAGGGTCAGCCCGGCCAGCCGGATCGCGGTCAGCCGCTCACCGAGGACCACCCGGGCCAGCAGGATCGTCACCGCCGGGTAGAGCGAGGTGATCACGGCGGCCACCGCGAGCAGGCCCCGGTGCGTAGACACGAAGAACAGGATCGTGCCCGGGCCGCCGGTCAGCCCTGCGGCCGCGGCCAGCCAGCCGCCGCGTTCCTCGGGCAGCCGCAGATCGCCGGTGAACGCCGCGGCGCAGGTCACCGCCAGCAGCGCGGCGACCTGGCCGAGGAACACCGGCCACAGCCCGCTGCCGGATCCGGCCTGGTTCAGCCCGATGAACAGCAGCGCGAAGCAGGCCCCGGCTACGAGCCCGTAGGTCACACCGGCCGGGAGCAGCCGCCGGACCCACCCGCCCCGGCTCCCGGGCGCAGCATCAGACGTGGCCGGGCTCCCGAGCGCAGCATCAGACGTGGCCGGGCTCCCGAGCGCAGCGTCAGACGTGGCCGGCGCGGCCACCACGCCTCCGCCCGGGTGCTCACCCCCGCCAGCGCCCACGCTCGCGGACACACCCACGATCGCGGGCAGCGCGAGCACGATCCCGATCAGGGCCAGCACCGTCGGCCGCTCGCCCAGCAGCAGCCCGGCCAGCACCGAGAACCCCGCCGCCCCGACCGCGCTGAGCGGCCCGGCGACGCTGAACGCCGCGTGCCGGAAGCCGATGTAGAGCGCCAGCGCGCCGCACACACCGCCCAGCCCGGCCACGCAGCCCCAGACCACGGCGCGCAGGTCCGGCTGATGGGCGCCGGTAACGGCGAGCGCCAGGCCCACCACGGCCACGGTTGCCGCCTCCGAGATCAGCGTCACCCTGAGCACGCTGGCGCGGCGGGTCGCCAGCCCGGCAGCGAAGTCCGAGCAGCCGTAGCTGACCGCCGAGATCAGCGCCAGCAGGACGGCTACCACGGCCGGCCGTGGCTGCAGAGCACGACCCCCCGGCCGCCCGGACAGCCGATGAGCACGACCCCCCGGCCGCCCGGACAGCCGATCAGCCAGGTCGTGCCCATACGCATAATTCACGCATCATAGGACACGCTGCTCGGCAGGGGCGTGGCCGCGTCTTGGGTCTTGTGGCAGGTCCTGGGTCTTGTGAAAGGCTGCCACTAGGGCCTGCCCGGCGCGCCGAGGCCGGCAGCATCTCGAGGAGGCGACGCCCGGTGCACCTGGACTACCTGCGGCCGATGTACGACGAGATCGGCGATTACGTGTCCGTCTATCTGGACACCGACCGGTCCAGCGAGCACGCCAACGACGACATCGCGGTCCGGTGGCGGCACGGCAGGCAGCAGCTTGCCCAGGCCGGGGCCAGCGAGGAATCGCTGCAGGCGGTCGCCGAGGTGATCATCGACCCGGACCGGGTGGGCCAGGGCCAGGCGGTCTTCGCCCGTCATGGGGCCGTCACGTTCGCCGCCGCGCTGGACGGGCCGCCACGGCGGGAGATCGCCCGGTTCGCGCCGCTGCCGCACCTGATGCCGTTGCTGGCCCAGCACCGGCCGCCGATTCCGCACCTGCGGGTGAGCGCGACCAGAACCGGTGGCGAGATCGTCGCCGTCGGCGGCAGCGGCGAGGTATGGCGGGACTGGGTGGCCGGCCAGCAGTGGCCGGTGCACAAGGCCAAGGTCGGCGGCATGTCGCAGGACAGGTACCAGCGCGACGACGAGGACATCTGGAACGAGAACGCCAAGGAGCTGGCCACCGAGGCGGCCAAGGTTGCCGCGTCGATCGGCGCGAGCCACGTCGTGGTGGGCGGCGACGTGCGCGCCCGGACGATGTTCGTCGGCCACCTGCCCAAGCTGCTGCGGGAGTCGGCTGTCGTCGTGGACGACGAGGTGACCGCGGATAGCCAGGCCCTGGCCGGGGCTGCCGACCGCGCGCTCGCGGGCCGGGCCGGGGGCGAGGCCAGGGAGCGGTTCGACGACTGGCAGGCCAGCCGGGCGCACGGCCGCGGAGTGGATGGGCTGGACCGGACCATGGCCGCGTTCCGCGACGGGCAGGTCGCCGACCTGTTCCTGGCCGACGACCCGACGTCCACCGCGACCGCGGCGATCGGGCCCCGCGACAGCGACATCGCCGCGTCCCCGAACGAATTGCTGGAGCTGGGGCTGACCGAGGTCCAGATCCTCAGCGACCGCGCCGACTCGGCCCTCGTCCGGGCGGCCGTGCATACCGACGCGGAGCTGCACTTCCTGCCGGCCGACCTGGTTCAGCGCGGCGACCCGACCGCGGACGGCGGCATCGCCATGCCCCGCGACGGGGTCGCAGCGGCGCTCCGGTTCTCCGTTGAAGAGAGCTGACCGGCCCCGGGACTAAACGTTCAAGGCTCTGGGCCTGGGTGGTCCGGGGCAGCTCGTCATCGCCTGCGCAGACAGGCAGCAGAAGCGGAGCGGCATGCGCATCGGTCAGATCGTCATCGATGTGGCGCCGCTGCGGGAGAGCCGTGACTTCCGCTGGCTGTACACCGGCCGGCTCACCGCGCAGGCCGGGACCGTGGTCGCCACGACCGCGGCCAGCTGGCAGGTCTACGCGCTGACGCACTCGCCGCTCGCGGTCGGCCTGCTCAGCCTCACCTCCAGCATCGGCATGCTGGTCAGCCTGCTGGCCGGCGGGGTGCTCGCGGACCGCTACGACCGCCGCACGCTGCTGCTGGCGACCGAGCTGCCACAGGCCGCCCTGGGCGTGACGTTGCTGGTGAACAGCGTGCTGCCGCACCCGGCGGTGTGGGCCGTCTACGCGATCACACTCGCGGCCGGGCTGCTCAGCGGCATCGGTGCGCCCGCGTCCACGGCCGCGACCCCAGCGCTGGTCGGGCCGTCGCGGCTGCCGGCCGCCGCGGCCCTGAACGGGATGGGCGGCCAGCTCGGCAACCTGGGCGGCCCGGCGCTGGCCGGCCTGCTGATCGCCGGTCCCGGCCTGGCTGCCTGCTACGGCGCGGACGCCGGGTGCTTCGTGCTGGCCACCGCGGCGCTGCTGTTCGTGCGGCCGCTGCCGCCGACGGTGCGGGTGCAGCGGCCGGGGTTCCGCTCGCTGGCCGAGGGCTTCCGGCACGTGCGGCACGACGGGGTACTCGGGGGCATGCTGCTGATCGACACCAGCGCGATGCTGTTCGGCATGCCTGCCGGGCTGTTCCCGGCGCTGGCCACAAAGCACTTCCACGGCGGCTCGGCGACGTTCGGCCTGCTCACGGCGGCGCCAGCGGCCGGCGCGATGGCGGGGGCCGCGACCAGCGGCTGGACCGGCCGGGTCCGGCGGCCCGGCCTGGTGGTGATCTGGGCAGGCCTGCTGTGGGGTGCCGCGGTCGTCGGCTTCGGGCTGACCCGCAGCCTTGCGGTGGCGCTGCTGTTCCTCGCGCTGGCCGGCGGCAGCGACATGATCTCCGAGATCCTGCGCAACGCGCTGCTGCAGATCTACGCGCCGGAACGGCTGCGGGGACGGCTGAGCAGCCTGTACCTCGCGCAGGTGAACACCGCTCCGGCGCTGGGCAACACCGAGGCCGGGATCGTGGCGCAGCTGTCCTCGCTCACGATCTCGGTGGTCAGTGGCGGCCTGGCCTGCGTCGCCGGGGCACTGCTGCTCGGCGCCCTGATCCCGTCGCTGCGCAACGCCACGCTGGCCGGCCCGCACGGCAGCGAGCCGACCGCGCCAGGCGAACCGGGCGCGCCGGGCGAACCGGCAGTCCCGGATGCCGCCGACTTAGCCCCGCGCATCATCCGCCGCCTCCAGAATCAAAGATCTAGGAGGCTCGGGTGCAACATCTGCACCTCAGCCTCCTAGATCTTCTCCGCCTGGCCACCGCCCGACCGCTCCGGAGCAGCGATCAGCGGTCAGGCCGTGGCCAGGCTGCGGTAGACGGCGTCGATCAGCGCCATCTTGCGCGGGTCGTCGACCAGGTTCATGCCCATCCGGTTCATCACGTAGGCGAACGCGACCCCGGCCTCCGGGTCGGCACCGACCGCGGACCCGCCGAAGCCGTCGTGCCCGAACGCTGCCTCGTTCGGCCCGAAATGCCCCTCAGGCCCGGACAGGCCAAAGCCCAGCCCGAACTCCAGCGGGAAGCCGAGCACCACGTCGGTGTGCCGGCCGTTGCTGGCGCGGGCCGCCTGCAGCGTCTTGGCCGAGATCAGCCGCTCCGAACCGTCGACGAGTGTGCCGAACACCGTCACCAGGCCCAGGGCGGTGCCGTGCCCGTTGGCCGCCGGGATCTCCGCCATCCTCCACTGCGGCGCGTTGGCCTCGTCGCCGGTGAGCGACGGGTTCATCAGCGCCGCGAGCGCTGCCGGGGCGGCGCTGGCGTAGGCCTGGGCGAGCGCGGCCTGCTCATCCTCGGACGGCCGGACGCCCTGCAAGTCCGAGCAGCGGCCGAGTTCCTTCTTGGGCAGCCCGATGTAGAAGTCGGCCCCGAGCGGCTTGGCGATCTCCGCGCGGAAGAACGTGCCGCAGGTCTGGCCGGTGATCCGCCGGACAACTTCGCCGACCAGGTACCCGAACGTGATCGCCTGGTATCCGCTGGTGCTGCCGGGCGGGAACAGCGGCTCCTGGTCCGCGAGCAGCCCGGTGATCTTCTCCCAGTCGTAGTAGTCCTCGACGCTCATCGGGGCCGTGAGCCCGGTCAGCCCGGACTGGTGGCACATGATCTGGCGGACCGTGATCGCGTCCTTGCCGGCCGCCGCAAACTCGGGCCAGTACCGCGCCACTGGCGCGTCCGGGTCGAGCTCGCCCCGGTCGATGAGGATGTGCGCACACAGCGAGGTCATGGCCTTGGTCGTGGACCACACATTGGTGAGCGTGTCCCCCTGCCAGGGCCGGTTCCGGTCCGGATCGGCCCAGCCACCCCACAGGTTCACTACGGTCTTGCCGCCCGCCGCGACCGCGACGCTTGCGCCAATCTCACCGCGACCGGTGAAGTTTTGGGCGAACGCTTGGCGCACCGGCTCAAAGCCAGCTGCGCATGTGCCGTAAATCTCGACCTTCATAGCCCACCCCGACCTTTTCCGAACACAGCGCCGGACGCCCCAACACGACCGGCTCGCTGCCCTCCCTTCCGGGTTTGTTATGCCCTAATAGCCTTTCTGTCAAATT
Source organism: uncultured Actinomycetota bacterium (assembly GCA_963778075.1). Lineage (GTDB taxonomy): Bacteria > Actinomycetota > Actinomycetes > Streptosporangiales > Streptosporangiaceae > JASHPR01. The sequence continues at coordinate 488,758 of CAVZTJ010000009.1, forward strand.
GTGGTCGAGATGCGGCGGCTTACGGCACGAGACCGGGACGTTCCATCCACCGTTCCGGCTTCGCGAGCGGCCGGAAGCCGGACCTTTCGTACAGCGTGCGGCCTGGCTCCCCCATCAGGATCTGCCGGAGACCACGCACGTCAGGATGGCTGACCGTGGTCTCTACCAGGAACGTTCCGAGCCGGTGCCCGCGCCGGGCGGAGTCGATGAACACGTCGCAGATCCAGGCGTAGGTCGCGTAGTCCGTGACGACCCTGGCGAATCCAACCTGCATTCCGTCGGCCGCGTACAGGCCGATGACGAGCGAATTCTCGATGGCCCTGATCATGACCTCGCGGGGACGCCCTTCGGCCCAGTAGCTTTCGCGGCTGATCCAGGTATGCACGCGTTCGGTGTCGATCAGGTCGTGGTCGTCGCTTGCCCAGTAGCCGTCAGGTCCTGGCCACTTCATGACCGACTCCCGTCCGTGCCCGATTCCTGTTTCTGGCTGCCGCGGTTGCTGTCGGTGCCCGTGCCGCCGCCGCGTCCGGCAGGCGGGATCACCTGCAGCCCCGGCGACGGTCCCTCCCGGATGAGGCGGCCGATCGCCGCCGTGTCGAGATGCCCGGCGATCAGGTCGCCGAGCACGTCAAGCCGGGCCTCCCGCACCGCCGCGAAGTCAGTGCCGGGGGCCGCCGTGAAGTCCCTCCCGGCCAGCGCGGCGACCTCGGTCAGGAAGGCCCGCCGGAACGCGTCGTTCTCCAGCGTCCCGTGCCAGCTCGTCCCCCAGACCGGGCCGGCCCGGCACCCGTCGAGGAACGGCTCGGCCCCAGGCTGGACGGTGGCGATCCCGTGGTGGATCTCGTAGCCGGTCACGTCCATGCCGTAAGCGCGGCCGGCCGGCCGACCCAGCCGCTTCTTCTCCCCGAACACCACCCGCGACGGCAGCAGCCCTAGCCCGGGGACGAGGCCCGCTCCGGATTCCACCTGGTCGTCGATCTCGCGGCCGAGCATCTGGTAGCCGCCGCAGATGCCGAGCACCGGCAGCCCCTTCGCAGCGCGCGTCGCGATCATCTCGTCGATGCCGTGCTCGCGCAGCCAGGCCAGGTCCGCGACGGTCGCCCGCGAGCCGGGCAGCACGACCAGGTCGGCATCGGCCAGCTCGACGGGCGTCGTCGCGAACCGCACCAGCACACCAGGCTCGGCGGCGAGCGCGTCGATGTCGGTGAAGTTGCTGATCCTCGGCAGCCGCAACACGCCCACCCGCAGCACGTCCGCTCCTACCGGCGGACCGGCCGCCCCAGGACGCCCTCCGTCCAGCGCCAGGGAATCCTCTGCGTCCAGCCACAGGCCGTTGGTCCAGGGAAGTGCCCCGAACGTGTCGCGTCCGGTGAGCTCGCGCAGCATACGGAGCCCTGGCTCCAGCAGTTCGAGCGCGCCGCGGAACTTGTTGATCACAAACCCCGCGATCAGGGCCTGGTCGGCGGGTTCCAGCAGCGCCACGGTGCCGTGCAGGGCCGCGAACACCCCGCCCCGGTCGATGTCGCCGACCACGATCACCGGCAGGTCCGCGGCCCGCGCCAGTCCCATGTTCGCGATGTCGGTGGCGCGCAGGTTGATCTCGGCCGGGCTGCCCGCTCCCTCGCAGATCACCACGTCGTACTCGCGCCGGAGCTGGGCCAGGCTGTCCAGGGCCAGGTGCAGCAGCCGGGGCGCGTGTTCGCGGTACTCGACCGCGTCGACTTCTCCCACCGGGCTGCCGAGCACGACCACCTGGCTGCGCCGGTCGCTGCCCGGTTTGAGCAGCACCGGGTTCATCCGCGGGTCGGGCTCGATGCCCGCCGCGGCGGCCTGCATCACCTGGGCCCGGCCGATCTCAGCGCCGTCGCGGGTGACGAACGAGTTCAGCGACATGTTCTGCGCCTTGAACGGGGCGACGCGCACCCCCTGCCGGGACAGCCAGCGGCACAGGCCGGCGGCGACCACGCTCTTGCCCGCATCCGAGGTCGTGCCTGCTACCAGAAGCGCCCCTGCTAGCCCCTTCATGGTCTTCCCGTCCCGATCGCCGCAGCGGCCACAACTGACACCGCCGTCGCTGCGATGGTAACCGCGCGGCACAACCGCACCGCACGGCGGATGTCCGCAGGCCCCGCGGCCCGGCCGCCACCGAGGACCGGCCGGTGCTCGGTCTCCCCCGCGTAGTCGTTCGTTCCGCCGAGCCGGACCCCCAGCGCGCCGGCGAACGCGGCCTCGCACCGGCCAGCGTTCGGACTGGGATGACGGGCGCCGTCCCGGCGCAGTGTGCGCCACGTCGCGGCCGGGCTCCCGCCCACGGCCGGTGAGACCGCGACGGTCAGCAGCCCGGTCAGCCGGGACGGCGCCCAGTTGGCCACGTCGTCGAGCCGCGCCGACCCCCAGCCGAACCGCGCGTACCGCGGCGACCGGTACCCGACCATCGCGTCCAGCGTGTTGACGGCCCGGTACCCGGCCGCGCCGGGCAGCCCGGCGAGCGCGCACCACACCACCGGTGCCACGATCGCGTCGCTGGTGTTCTCAGCGACCGACTCGACAACCGCCCGGGCCAGCTCACCCTCGCCGAGCTGGCTGGGGTCCCGCCCGCACAGGTTTGGCAGCGCGGCCCGGGCCGCCTCGAGGTCGCCCGCCTCGAGCGCCGCAGCTATCCGTTCCGCCTCCCTGGCCAGGGACCGGCCGCCGGTCGCGGTCCAGACGGCGGCCGCGGTCGCGGCAACCCGCAGCCAGGGCCGCCCCCTGGTCAGCCGGTCGGCGGCGACCGCGGGCGCCGTCGCTGCCAGCAGGCAGCCGGCCGCGTACCCGGCACCGCGCGCCCGGCTGTCCGCGTATGCTCGGCTTTGGACGGCCTGCGCGGCCCGGCCGAACAGCGCGACCGGGTGCCCGCGCCGCGGATCGCCGAGCAGCGCGTCCGCCGCGGTGCCCGCGAGGATCCCGACGGCTACCGGCCAGCCCTGTGAACTGCGGAGCGGTTCGGCCGGATGGGACCTGCGGACGGTAGCTGTCACGCACAAGACGATAGGCAACCCGCGGCGGCGCCGCGCGGCACCCGCCCGCGAATGCGACCAGGGCTCATCCGCTCCGTTGCAACCGCGTGACCTTGGCCGTGCAAAATTGCAGACCCGGCGCCTGTAGCTCAGCAGGACAGAGCAGCTGCCTTCTAAGCAGCCGGTCGCAGGTTCGAATCCTGCCAGGCGCGCCATGTGATCTCTCGAGACATAGGAATGACCCCGAACCCACGTTAGGGTCCGGGGTTTTTCTGTTGGCGGGGTGTTCCGGGCGGGGGTCCGGGTGGCCGGCCGGTGGGCTGGTAGTTGCGGCTGGGGTCGAGGGTGAGCTGGCGGAGCAGTTCGCCGGTGGCGGCGTCAATGATGCGGACGTCGAGGTCCTGGACGAGCAGGATGATGTGGGTTCGGGCGTGGGTCCGGCCGGCGCCGATGTGGTAGAGGCGGCCGCCGTGGCGCAAGGTGACGGTGCCGGTCTTGCCGGCGGTGTCGGTGCGGACGCGGTCGGGCGGCCAGCCACTTCTTCAGGGTCTGCTGGAAGCGCTCGACCTTGCCCTGGGTCTGGGGTGGTTAGCCTTCCCGTTTTTCTGCTTGATCCCGCGGCGGCGTAACTCGTTCTCCAGCCCGTTGCGGCCGCCGCGGCCGCCGCAGAAGCGGGTGGTGAACACCATCCCGTTGTCGGTCAGGGTGGAGGCCGGGGCCGCACGCCCTTGCCCGCATCCACGCGGTCTCCGAGCGGATGACGCTCTCGGCGGCCCAGCTGGGCGCTGGCCCGGGAGTACGGGTTTCCGAGCTGGCCAGCCCTGCGGACCGGGGCAGAGCAGCGGCGCCGCATGTCAGAAACGCCTGCGTCGCCTCGCCGGGAAGGCTACCGGCCCGGGCAGGCGGCCATAGATCGCTGGTCGTTTGGCGGAGCCAGCACCATCCAGACAGCGCCGGGGGCACTTTTCCCCGGCGCGCTGGTCATCGACGCGGATCACGCTGCCCTGGATGTCTCGCTGATGCCCTCACCAGAGACGCAGCAGCGCCTGGCCAGGCCGAGACGGCAGAAGGTTCCCGGATTGCGGTTCGCCGCGGCCCTATTTGGCCGGGGCGCGGCCCAGGCTGAGATGCCGCGATTCGATGACGTCATGGTCGCCGATGACCGGGGCACCAGATACAACATCCACATCGAGTCGGGGTCGATCCCGCGCGGGGGACCGGGAAATGTCCGCGGGCCGATGGAACTGCGCCTCAGGCTCGATCGGCTCCCGGCACGCGAGTCGGGCTGGCTCGAACTGCGCGGCCAGGATGGGGCGGTGACGCGCCTGCTGCCCTCCGCGCGCCAAGCGGTGCGGGTGAGCCAGCCAGGCCGGCACCGACGGCGTTACGAGGACTTGAGTGTCAGGCTGTAGCGGGAGCAAGTGAAGTCGCCGTTGGGGCCGCCCGAGCCATCCGTTGCGTTGCTGATCTCCCATCCTGCGGAGATCGAGTCGAGCGCTTGGGTGAGTGGGAAGGACAGGCCGTAGGTCGGCGCGTTGCTGTTCAGCCAATCCAAAGCGCTTAAGATCGGCGCGCTCGCCGCGCCGGAATCGCTCGTCGCGATGAACGAGTAATACAGGTGATCATCGCTCAGAGCGTAGGTGTAATACACGTCGTATGTTGTGTCGCCGAGAATTGCCGAGCCCATGGACGTGCCGGAAGGACTGCCTTCGCCGGTCTGGTTGGTGATGATCTCCACCTCTGTCTGGTCGCCGGCCGGGGAGGTGGGACCGACGAAGAGGTCCCACATCCACTGGAACTCGCCGTAGCTGCCGGTCGGCTGGGCCTCCATAGCCGAGGATGAGATCGCGCTGAACGAGTCGATCGCCGGACCTGCCGGAGGCGGGTCAGTGCCTACCGGATCGTTCAGATTGAGTACGGCGCCTGGGTAGGCCTTATCGGCGTTTGGGCTCGTGGGCTGGTAGCTGCACACTCCGAAGTCGTTGTCGCTTTCTAGCCACATGGTCTGATTCGACGTGGACTGCTCGTTCCACTGGTCGTTGTTGAGGTAGTAGTCGTATCCGTCGAGATTTCCTACGGCGTGCGGGTACGGCTGCCCGGTGTACTTTGCGTTGTTGGTCCACACTGCATCTGAGGGCGGGCATGTGCTGGAGGCCATAGCGGGCGTCGCAGCGGCGAGAGCGAGGCCGATTGTGGCTGAAGCGAATAACGCGCAGAGAGCCTTGCGCATACGTCTTGCCTTCCGCTTGTGGCCAGGAATTGGCGTAATTATGGCCGGAGCATTATATGTCATGACCTCCCCCCATTAGCCCGGCCGCGCTGCACGCGATAATTGGCCGAGCTGATTATTCAAGACGCACAGAGGCTCGACAAGTTAAGTTGCCCGGAGCTTTAGCCCTGGACAGGAAAAGGTGTTCAGGTATACGCATAATTGTGCCTGGAACCGACGCGCTGCGCCGGCCACTGCGCGGTAGGTGTCAGGAGTCCAGGTGCATATGCAGGCGAATAGCGGTGCCAGCTGGACTGGTCCGGATCTCGACCAGGTCGCAGACTTGCTGGACGACCCATAGCCCGTAGCCGCCCCTGGCCGCGGCCCCGGCCGGCTTCAGTCTTCCGGCCAGCGGATCGGTGATCTGGCCGTTGTCGTTGACCTGGCAGATGACCTCGCTGCCGGTGGCCCACAGGGTCACGGTTCCCGGACCGCTGGTGTGGGCGAAGGTGTTGGCGGCCAGCTCGCCGACGGCTATCACCAGGTCACCCACGCGGCGCGGGATCAGCCCTGCCCGGCGCACGCTCCTGGCCGTGAAGTCACGGACGCCAGCCAGGTCATCCCGGTATATGAGCGCTTCTGCGGCGGCTGGAGGAGTGTCCAGCGGCCGGTCGCACTCATCGGGAACCATTCCCGCTGCGTACGAAGGGCTGGGCCGGCGCCGTCCGCCCTGGCTGACTTCCGGGTGGGTACGCTGCACGCTGTCGATCAGCTCGGGCCCGAGCCGCTTGTCGTAGGGGCACAGCACGTTCACCGGCACATCCGCCAAAGCCATGTTGACCAGGGCCTCATGCCGGATCACCTCACGCAGTTCCTGCGGCGAGCGAGCGGGCCAGGCTGGCTCGTGCACGCACCAGATCACGCGGCCACGATGCTGGGCTGTGAACAGCTGGATCCTGTCGATCAGCCGAGCCGGGTTCACGCCAATGTCACGCATATCGGCCCAGGTCACCAGCTCGCCGTGGCCATTCAGCCGCTGCCTCAGCAAATCCAGGCCGGGCCTCGCGCAGGCCACCAGCACCGGGTCACCGGCCTGCGCCGCGGTCTCCGCGAGCGTGGCCACACTTGCGACGTACTCTTCCAGGCTGGCGTACAGCAGCGCGCCATGGCGAAGCTGGGCAACTCTGTTCTGAGCCAGCTCAACCACCATGCCCTAACCCCCACCGATCTTCCTTGCCGGCTGCCCTCCGTGGCTCCGGCTAAACACGGCCCATGTAGCGGCGGGCTTCGTCCATTCGCCGTTCTGCTGGCCAGCAAGTACGCCTACGAAGCGGAGGATGATGGCATCGCGGGAGGGAAGGATGGCGGGCTTGCGGGGCCGTCTGGAAGGTAGAGGTAAAGGAGGCGCGGCTTGATGCCAGACAGGCTCTGACCGCGGCCCGTTGCTCCAGACCCTGGTGACCTAAGCCTCCGGGCGATGCGCCCGGAAGACGCCCCGGGAGGACAGAGCGACGGATACAACAGCACCGGGCTTTCTCGCGGCGCCGCTGGGCCGTGCTGCAGCTGCACTCGAGCTTGATGCTGGCGTTGATCCTGCGGCGGCGGGTTTTCGTGCGCTGGCGCTGCGGGTGCGGGCGATGGGCCTGCTGGAGCGCCGGCCCGGCTACTACCGGGCAAAGATCACCCTGACCGTCGCCGCGTACGCCGGCGGATGGGTCCTGTTCGTGCTGGCCGGCAACTCCTGGACGGCGCTGGCCGTCGCCCCGCTGCTGGGCGTCATCTTTACCCAGCTCGGCTCCATCGGCCACTTCACCCAGCTCGGCTTCATCGGCCACGACGCCGGACACAACCAGGTGTACCGCACCCGCCGCCGCAACCGCATCCTCGGCCTGGCCGCCGGCAACGCCCTGATCGGGCTGAGCTTCGGCTGGTGGGTCCCCAAACACAACGCCCACCCCAACGAGATCGGCCGCGACCCCGACCTCGCCGAAACAGCCCCGCCCGCCCCCGGCGCGCCGGGAGACCGGCCCGGCGCGGTCGCAGACTGTCTGGCCCGCTGGCAGGCACCGATGTTCTTCCCCCTCATGCTGCTGCGCAGCAGCGGCATGCACGTCCTGGGCATCAAACGGCTGTGCCAGCGCCGAGACCACGCCGCCGCCGCCGAAGCCGCCTGCTGCTGCACGCCACCCTGTATCTGACCGTGGTGCTGTGGGTCCTGTCCCCCCTCAAGGCACTCGCGTTCATCGCCGTGCAGCAGGGCGTGTTCTCGGTCTACCTCGGCATCAGTTTCGCACCCAACCACAAAGCCATGCCGATCATCGACCCCACGGCGGCCGGCTTCGCCCGCCGCCAGGTCACCACCGCCCGGAACATCACCGGCGGCCGGCTCACCACCTTCGTGCTCGGCGGCCTCAACCGCCAGATCGAGCACCACCTGTTCCCCTCGATGCCCCGCCCCAACCTGCCCCGCCTCCAAGGCCTCGTCCGCGACTTCTGCCCAGCCACCGACCTCGGCTACAGCGAAGAAAACTTCACCGAGTCATTCCGCCAGATCATCCACCACCTCAGCGACACCGCAGCAGCCACCAGCCACCGTCCCGACTGATAAATGCGATCTGACCGGGAAGACCTGGACTGGAGCAGAGCAGAGCGCTGCAGCGGGTGGCGCTGGGCCGCGAGGTCGTAGTGCTACGGAAGACCAATAGCTGGTGTACGGTTCGGTTCCAGAGCCAAAGACCGATAGGCTCGTCGTCACGGCGAGGCGCCGTGACAGCAGATTTGAGGATTTGAACTGATGGCAACAGGAACAGTGAAGTGGTTCAACGCCGACAAGGGCTTCGGTTTCATCGCCCCCGACGACGGGACGGCGGACGTGTTCGTCCACTTCTCCGCGATCGCGAGCTCTGGCTACAGGTCGCTGGATGAAAACCAGAAGGTCGAATTCGACACGACCCAGGGGCAAAAGGGGCCACAGGCGGAGAACGTCCGTCCTCTCTAACACATAACACCCCGCGTTCTCCGGCGGCGCGCTAGTCAAGACAGCTGGCTGATCTGCCGGTATCAGAGGCCCGCACTACCTGCTGCGAAGTTTCCCTGAGCCAGGGTCAGGGCTTCCTGGTGGCGTAGGGCACGGCGCTCTTCGGGGGTGGTCCCGCCCCAAATGCCGTCTTGGCTGGTCTGTAGGCCGAAAGACAGGCATGCGGCGCGGACGGCACAAGACCGGCAGACTGCGCCCGCACGGCGCAACGGCCGCTGGCCGACGCAGCCGAGCGGAGGCTGACTTGGCAGGCGGCGGCAGAGGAGGCCACCCCCGCGGGGTAGGACCGGCTCGTGCCTCAGGCCGACGGATCATGCTCGTAGTCCAGGATGTCGTCCGTCTCTGTGAGACGGATCGCCGTTGGCGGCTGGCCGACGGGTGAGGCCTGGATGCGGCATAATCACATCCCGGGAATCGCCTGGCCAGCCTCTCTCTGCACGTGTCTGAGGCTCGGCGCATGAGAAAGCTCCGAACCCTTGCAGCGCAGCCGCGGATCCCGCAGGCGCACCGGTCGCCAGGGTCTGGAGCAACACTCACAATCTAGTCCGCGTATACCGGTGGGTACAGGGGCCCAACTCCCCTGTACCGCGGCCTGAGTGAGCACAAAGAAAGTCAGAGCTGCGTCGGCCCAGCCAGAAAAAGCTCCGGTGCGGACACGAGTCTGCGAATGCCACGCTCCTAGCGGGGTAGGGCCGCCAGGAGAAGCTGGGCTAAAGAGGAGGCCACCATGTTCGAGGCTGCCGATATCCGGGAATGGCGCGGCCACGACGTGGTCGACACCGACGGTCACAAGATCGGTGAGCTAGAGGCCGTCTACGTTGACACCGGTACCGACCTGCCGTCGTTCGGCACGGTCACGGTCGGGTTGCCGACCCGGCACCGGCTCGTGTTCGTCCCCCTCGACCAGGCGACAGTTGGTCCGGGGTACCTCAAGGTCTCCTACGACAGAAAGCAAGTGAAAGATGCCCCGTCGATCGACACCGACGGGGAGCTGCCCGCGGGCGACGAAGAGGCGATCTTCAAGCACTACGGCCTGACCTACGAGCCCGGTGGCGGCGGCGAGCGGCGGCTGGCCCGTCGCTGAGCCGCCCAGGCTGAGCGGAGGATCCAATGATTGCCCTGTTCCTGCTATTGGTGATCGTGGCGATCGCGCTGGGTATCGTGGGCGTCGTCGCGAAGGGCCTGCTGTTCCTGCTGTTCATCGGCATTGTCGTGTTGCTCGGCGCGCTTGTCTTCGCCGCCCTGCGGATGCGGCGCCGACCCGGGAGGCGCCAGGCCAGGTAAGTCCGCCGGTCGACTCGCGGTCGGCAAGGTATGGACGCTCTGCTGCCGGGCGTGGCGGAGCTGCGCGAGGCGATGCTCAGCGCCGGAGCGCTGGCTGCGTTGCCGCCGCAAGCGACGTAGATCGACGTGACCAGTGCCTCGCCGATGGCCGCGCGGCTGTCGCGGGTGCTGGCCGACCCGCGGCGTATCAGCCTCATGGAGGCCATGGAACGGGCTACACCGCCAAGCTCCTCGTGAACCTGCTGCGAGGAACTCGCCGCCCGTCAGCGCCCAGGCGCGCGAGTGCGGCACGCCCTTCGACTTGTCGGCGGTTGTGGAGGCGATATACCTGCGCGCCCTGGATCGTTACGGACCAGCCGAGGTAGAACTCCTCGCGATGGCCTTGCTCGAGGAAGACGCCGACACCTTGCTGCGGCACGGCCCTTCCTGACCCGAACGACCGCGAGGCCTGCGTTTCGGTTCCTGATGTCGGGGTAACCGGAGGCCCGGCGCGACGGGCGCCGCGACGGGCGCAGGGCGTCTTTGTGCCCGAACGCGGGAAGCGGAGGGCCGTGGTGGCGATGAGTCCTGAGGACGGTAGCCCGGTGGCTGCACCTTATGACTGGCATGACTGGCAGCGGTGGGTGGAAGGCGTTGACTGGTCGGACTGGCGCGGATGGCTGAAGCGGTTGGCGTCCACGGACTGGACTGCGGCGCACGGGATCGGCCTGCCGTGGGAGGGGCAGACGCCTGCTGAGGCGGTTAGCCTCAGCCTGCGCGCCTTTGAAGAAGACCAGCCCGGCGACCGGATCCGCGAGCACCTGGCGGCCAGCTGGCCCGCGTTCCGCAACTGGTGGCGGGACAGCCCGACCCCCCGCCCGACTGCTGGCGAAGCCAAGGCCCGGCTCACCGAGCATATGCCGGAGCTGGTGCCCACCTGGGAACGGCTGACCGCCATGATCCCTGACGATCCCGACGCCGCCGCCGCGCTGGCGCTGTGGAATCCGCCGCCATTTCTCACCGGCTGCTCCCAGGCGGCAGTCCTTGACGGCGGCCCGGCGCTGATCCGCAACTACGACTGGGACTACCGCCTGTTCGAGGGCGTCGTGGCCAGGACCGCCTACACCGGCCGGCGAGTGCTGGGCATGCTCGACTGCCTGTGGGGGCTGCTGGATGGCGTCAACGACGCCGGCCTGGCCCTGTCGCTGACCTTCGGCGGCCGGCCTGAGGTCGGCGAGGGCTTTGGCATACCGCTGGTGATCCGCTACACGCTGGAAATCGCCACGACCGCCGACGAGGCGGTACAGGTGCTGCGCAGGATGCCGGTCCACATGTCCTACAACGTGACCGCGCTGGATCGTGGCGGCCGGTGGGCCACGGTGTATCTCGCCCCGGACCGCCCGGCGCGCGTCACCAGCCGGGCCGTGACGACCAACCATCAGGGCACCGTCGAATGGGCACCGTACGTTGCGGCGATCCGCAGCGTGGAGCGTGCGGAGTGCCTGGAAGAGCTGCTGGCGCAGGACGCCGACGCGGCCACCATCACAGCAGCATGCCTGCGCTCTCCCCTATACGCTGACCACTTCCACGACGGCTTCGGGACGCTCTACACCGCCGAGTACCAGGCCGCCGAAGGCATCGCGCGCTACCACTGGCCCGACCGTACCTGGGAGCACTCCCTCGACAAGATCGGTCCTGAGCGCGTCCAGCTCGATCTCGCATCTCCCAGCGCCCGCCTGCCGACACCAACGGCATGGACGGATTGCCAGCCCGCTGACCAGCGCAGCAGTCCGAATCCAGCCCGGCGGCTTGCTACAAGGGCTCGCTGACCCACCGCCAGCCGTGTGATTCGTCGTGGACGGGCCGCACGATGTGGGCGCCTGACGAATCGCTCACCTGGGCCACGGCCCGCACCAACTGGCGGTGGAGGTCGCCGGGCTTGTTCTCGTCGAGATGCGTTCTGTGCGCGACCAGCGTCACGACCGTGCTGTTGTGACCGGCCAGCCGCGCGGTGACGTTGCCGTTGTAGTCCAGGCTGACCGCGGCGATTTCCCGGGCCCGTATGATCTCGGTCCCCTCATCGTTAGCCACCCACAGGTCTGGCGTCTCCATGCGTGCCTCCTTGACTTCATAATCGCACCGGCGTGTGTGTGCCGACCCGGCGGCTGCGCGCCAGGCCCGGCGCCTGCGGAGAAAGGGAGGCAACAAGGGTCGGTTCTGGGCTGCGGTTGTTCGCTGGCCGGCGGGAATAGGCTTGAGGCAGTGCTCCGGACCCCGGTACATGCACGTCGGCCAGTCGGCGCGGATGTGCAGCAGGGCTACCGGAGCTTCTTGCTCCCCATAGAGGGGTGCCTGATGGCAGACGTCATCGATCCGCCTCCGGCCGATCGCACCGGGATTGACGGGGCAGGTGGGCAGGATGCTGGGCGTTTGCAGGTGGGTACCTCCACGCGCCAGTGCGCCGGTCAGGTGGTGGTCGCGCTGGCGGGCCGGGCCGCCCGGGTCTGGAAACTGGTCTCTGCGCAGGCGGCCAGCCGCCGCGGCCGGGCGTCAGTTGCGGACGTGTGCGCGGCGGCGGCCACGAGCGTGGATGTCAGCGGCGCGTGGGTGACAGCCGGTGACGGGATCAATCCAGGCCAGGCAATGTGCGCCACCGATGTGGTCGGCGAGTCCCTCGCCGAAGTCCAGATCACCCTGGGCGAAGGACCATGCCACGACGCCGCGGTATCCGGCGCACCCGTGCTGGCCGCCAACCTGGCCGACGGCAGCGGAAACGAGTGGGCAGTGTTCGCTGAGGCAGCGGTCCGGGCAGGCGCAGCTGTGGTCTTCGCATTCCCGCTGCGGATCGGGGCGATCCGGGTCGGGGTGCTTGGCTTGTACCGCTGCTCGACGCCGAGGCCCAGCAGGCAGATGGTCCCCTGCTCGGTGCGCCCTCAGCCAGCCAGTCCCCAGGTCTGGCGGCCCACCACGCTGAGGTCGCCCAGGCGACCGGCATGCTCACCGAACAGCTTGGGGTCAGCATCACTGAAGCTTTCGCGCGGCTCCGGGCATACGCTTACGTCCAGGACAGGCGGCTCAGCGACATCGCGCACGACATCGTGACCCGCCGCCTGCGGCTCGACCCGGACCCCCCGGGATGATGGAGTGAGACGTCACATCCCGCGCCCGCCAATGGCGCCGCTCTCGGAAAGATAAGCGGAGATGGATCAGGAACTGCTCTCAGACACCTTCGTCGATCTGGCCGACACCATGGTCGCCGACTTCGACGTCATCGACTTCCTGCACCTGCTCTCCGACCGCAGCGTGCAGCTACTCGGCGCGTCGGCGGCCGGGGTGATGCTCGCTGACCCGCGTGGGCAACTGCGACTGGTCGCCGCCTCCAGCGAAGCCGTCCACCTGCTCGAGGTATTCCAGATCGAAGGCGAAGAGGGGCCCTGCCTTGAGAGCATTCGCACCGGGCAGCCCGTCATCGAACCTGACCTGAGACACGCGCTGCAACGCTGGCCGCGGTTCACCCCAGCTGCCCTGCAAGCAGGCTTCACTGGTGTGCACGCCCTCCCAATGCGGCTACGCGAACAGGTCCTCGGCGGTCTCAACCTCTTTCACGACCAGCCAGGTCCCTTTAACTCCGCCGACATGCGCATCGGCCAGGCCCTGGCGGACACCGCGACCATCGGTTTGCTCCACGAACGCAACCTGCGGCGCGCCGAGGTCGTCGGCGAGCAATTGCAGGCGGCCCTCAACAGCCGGGTCGTCATTGAGCAGGCCAAAGGCAAACTCGCTGAACGCCTCGGCCTGGACATGGACACCGCCTTCACCGCGCTGCGGCGCTATGCCCGCGACAACAACCTGCGCCTATCCGATCTCGCCCAGACATTCATCGACAGCGACCCGGCAGACTTCCCCGGCCTCACCCAACCAGCACACCCCCGGCACCACCAGTAGGCCACTACTTGCGCCTATCCGGCCTCGCCGACCGTTGGGCGCCGGACCGCATGGACCGGTGGGCGACGCGCGCTTCTAGGTGGCCAGCAACAGCACGGCAATCGCCGCGGCTGCAACGAGAATCGCTGCCGCGATCGCGAAGAGCGGGAGGCTGCGCCGCCTCCGGTCGAGGCCGGTCATGTCTATCGGACCGGTCACGTCAATGGCGTCCGAATGCCTGCCCACTACTGGCCCCCTGACTTGTGACATGTGTTGGACGCACCAGCCGTCACTTGACCAGTACCCGGGACGCACAGTGAGCGCCCCGCCGTACTGTGCAGTGTGGCAGGGCGCCGCCCGCTGGGGGCGGTTACTTGCGGAAGGCGTCGTTGGGTTTCTCGCCGGCTTGCCTGAGATCGGCCTTGGCCGCAGCAAGCTGTCCCTCGGCCCGCGGTGACTGTCATCGCCGGTGGCCTGGACGGCTTCGCGTGGGCTCGGCTCCGGCGTGCGGTAGGCTGCGGGTACACGGTAGTTCGTGAGGCGCTGCCATCCGGGCGCGCCGGTCGTACCTCGCTGTATGAGCGAGATGGTTCCCACGGATCGCAGGTGGTGGCCTTCGAGAATGCGGCCACCCAGATCCGAGAGAGATTCCTTTGACCCTTGCACTCACCGAAGCTTCGCATGCCCCCCGACCTCGCCGTCGCCGGGTGAAGCGTGAGTCCTCTGCCCGGGCTGCCGGGCAGGCCAGCCAACCGCAGTCGGCCGCGGCGCAGCATGAACGTGCGCACCGGGCCGGGTCCGATCGCCGCCCGGCTGGGGTAACCCCTGTGCGCACAAGCTTCGCCGAACTGGGCGTTCCCGGTCCCCTGCTCGATGTCCTGACAGAAGCTGACATCACCGTCCCCTTCCCGATCCAGGCGGCCACGCTGCCGGATGCGTTCGCCGGGCGGGACATCCTGGGCCGTGGCCGGACCGGGTCCGGCAAGACGCTCGCGTTCTCAATCCCGCTGGTCGCCGGGCTGGCCGACGGGTATACCAGCGCTGGCCGCCCTCGTGGCCTGGTGCTGGTGCCCACTCGGGAGCTGGCCAGCCAGGTCCACGCGGTGCTCGCGCCGCTGGCCCAGGCGACGGGCCTGACGGTGGCCACCATCTTCGGTGGCATCGGGCAGAAGGCGCAGGTGACCGCCCTGCGCAACCGGGCGGACATCGTCGTGGCCTGTCCTGGGCGGCTGGCCGACCTCATCGAGCAGGGGCACTGCCATCTGGGCGATGTGGAGATCAGTGTGCTGGATGAGGCGGACCACATGGCTGATCTCGGCTTCCTGCCGGTCGTGCGGCGGCTGCTTGATGCCACCCCGCCCGAGAGCCAGCGGATGCTGTTCTCCGCCACCTTGGATAACGCCGTGGATGTGCTGGTGCGCCGGTTCCTCAGCGACCCGGCGGTGCATTCGGTGGACTCCGCGACCATCGCTCCCGGCGTCATGGTCCATCACCTGCTCACCGTCACGCCAGGCGACCGGGTAGGCGTGGTCGCCACGCTGGCGGGCGGCAACAACCGGTCCCTGGTGTTCACCCGCACCAAGCACGGCGCGCAGGCCCTGACCCGCCAGCTGGCCCGGGCGGGTGTATCCGTGGCTGAGTTGCATGGCAACCTCGGCCAGAACGCCCGGGAACGGAACCTGGCGTCGTTCGCCTCCGGCGCGACCCGTGTCCTGGTGGCCACGGACATCGCCGCCCGGGGCATCCACGTAGACGGCATCGACCTGGTCATCCACGCCGACCCGCCCGCCGAGCACAAGGCCTACCTGCATCGGTCCGGCCGTACCGCCCGGGCTGGCGCAGAGGGTGTGGTCATCACCGTGCAGACCCCGGCCCAGGCAGCCGATGTGAGGGTGCTGATGCGCCGCGCGGGCGTTACCCCGCTGCATGCCAGCGTCAGTCCCGGCTCGGCGCTGCTGCATTCGCTCGCCGGCCCCCCTGCCGCCCGGATCGCACCGGCTGCACCAGCTGCCGCTGCGGCACTGCTGGCCAGCCCGGCCACCGGCCGCGGCGCTGTGGCCGCCTCCGGCAGCTACCGGGGACGGCGGAAGCGGTAATCGCTGCGACCAGCCGTGACGGGCACCGGGCCGCGTGGCCGTGGGCCCACAACTAGCAGCGTGTCCGCGCGACCGCGTGGACACGAGCTCGTCTTAGAAGGAGACAAGCAAGATGGCACAGGGAACTGTGAAGTGGTTCAACTCCGATAAGGGCTTCGGTTTCATCGCCCCCGACGACGGCACCGCCGACGTCTTCGTTCATCACTCCGCTATCGACATGGGTGGCTACCGCACCCTGGAAGAGAACCAGAAGGTCGAGTACACCACCCGCCAGGGCCCCAAGGGCCTGCAGGCCGAGCAGGTTCACGCGGTCTGACCGGTGGCACCCGGCAGGTCCGCGCGAGTGCGCGGGCCTGCCGGACGCTCGCTCACGGCGCCCCGAGCTCGAGTACTGAGCAAACGGCCGACAGATCGGGCAGCTCGTCGTAGGGCTGGTAGAGAGAACTGCCCGGCCGCCGGTACCGGTTGATCCAGATACGGCGCCGCAGGCCGAGGTCGCGGGTCGGAACGAGGTCGTACTCCCACCCCTGCGCCACGTGGGTCACCCGGGCAGGCGGGACGTCCATGGCCGCGTACGCGTATTCGAAGGTCTGGCGGCTCGGCTTGTACGCCCGGGCCTGCTGCGCGGTGATGACGTGATCGAAGTCGACGCCGATGCGCGCGGTGTTGCCTCCGATGAGGTCGTCGTCAGTGTTTGAGATGATCGCGATCTCGTAGCCGAGGGACTTCACAGCCCGCAGCGCATCCGGCACCTCCGGGAATGGCCCGAAGGCGGGCACCGCGGCGACGAGCGCGTCACCGTCCGACGGTGACTGGGGGATGCCGTGCAGCCGCATGGCGGTCTGCAGGCTCGACCGCAGGACTTCCCGGTAAGAGCGGTAGGGCTCGAGCACGGCCTGGAAGCGCATGACCCGGAAGTCGTCAAGGAACTCCTCAGTGTCAACGCCATCCATCGGCAGGCGGTCCGCGAGAATCTGCCGTGCCGCGTCCGAGATCCGGAAGTCGATAAGAGTGCCGTAGGCATCGAAAGTGACGACCTGCCGCATGTTGCATACCTCCTCAGCGGGATGGCACCGGGATCCGCTCCAGATCGTGAGCCATCACGACCGGTCCGCCGAACGCCGACGCCGCCTGCTCGGCAAGCAGGTGCTCGTCGCCTCGCTCGTATCGTTGCGAGAAATGTGTGAGAACGAGCAGCCGCACCCGCGACTCGGCCGCGATACGGCCGGCCTGCCCGGCGGTCAGGTGCCCGTACTCGCGCGCCAGCGCGGCCTCGTTCTCGGCGAAGGTGGATTCACACACCAGCATGTCCGCATCCTCGGCAAGCGCGAACGTCGCATCGCACAGCCGGGTGTCCATGATGAAAGCGAAGCGCTGGCCCGGCCTTGGCTCGCTTACCTGATCAATGGTCACCAGGCGGTCACCGCTGACCAGGCGGCCATCGCGCTGCAGCCGCCCGATGTCCGGGCCGGTGATGCCGAAGGCAGCGAGTTTGTCCGGAAGCATCCGCCGGCCGTCGGCCTCCACGAGCCGGTACCCGACGGCTGCAACGCTGTGCGACAGCGGCCGAGCCTCCACGCGGAACGCGGCCGCCTCCAGCACCGTGCCCCCGGCCTCGACCGGCCGTTCCCGCAGTTCCAGCACGTCGTGGAAGAGCGCAGCTTGGCGCAGCCGAGTGAACACTTCTTGGTGTTGCGCCGGGTAGCAGACGTCCACTGCGTGCGGTACCCGGTCCAGGGACATCCGCTGGAGCACGCCTGGCAGGCCAAGGCAGTGATCTCCGTGGAAGTGCGTGACGCAGATGCGGGTGATCCGGTGCGCCGTGACCCCGGCGAACAGCATCTGCCGCTGTGTTCCCTCGCCAGGGTCGAACAGCAGCCCCTCGTCATCCCACAACAGCAGGTAGCCGTTGTGATTGCGGCGCCGGGTGGGCGCCTGACTCGCCGTGCCGAGGACCACTAGTTCCCGGGAAGCCATGACAAGCCTGAGCAGCTAGCTCTTGCTGGGGCTGGCCGGAGCAACGCTCAGGATGTCCAGCACGTCGGTCAGGGACTCGAAGGTCCGGTACGCCAGCGCCCGGACGGCGGCAGGTATGACGCGCGGCATCGATGAATCGGGCACCAGAAACGGCGTCATCCCGGCCGCGGCCGCTGCCCTGATACCGCTGTCGGAGTCTTCGAGGACAACGCACACTCCGGGCTCGCAACCGAGGCGCCGTGCCGCCTCGAGGAAGATGTCGGGCGCGGGTTTACCATGATCAACTTCGTCTCCGCCGACGGTGACGTCCACGGCTCCGTCTGCTCCGGCCTCCCGCAGCCGAGCGGCAACCACGGCACGTTCGCTGGAACTGGCCACCGCAACCGGGACCTGCTCGCGTTCAGCCCAGTCAAGCAGGTCAAACAGGCCTTTCTTGACCGTGACCGGCTCCGCGCCGGCATAGGCCGCGGCGCGGTCCGCGATCTCGGTGAGACTGCCACGGCTGGCCGGCCGCTCTTCCCACCATGCGGTCATGAGGTTCCAGCAATCACGGCTTGTCCTGCCAAACAGCTGCGCGTACTGCTCTCTGGAGATCGACCAGCCGAAATCTTCGGCCGCACGCTCCCAGGAACGGAACTCCACGACCTCGGTGTCGATCATCAGTCCGTCCATGTCAAGGATCAGGGCGGAGAATGACCGCTCCGCATCAAGGTGCCGTAGCAGGATGAGCTCCGTTCGTAAGCATTACGCAGGTATTGCCCCAGGCTAGGGCACCCGTGGCGCTGGCAGCTTACCGGCAGCGCAAGATCACCCTTTTGGCGCGATGACGATCGTCACGCTCGTCGTGACGCTGGCCCACGCATTGCTGGCGGTGATGCTGACCGGGTAGCGTCCGTGGCTGCCCGCGGCCGGGGTCCCGGCGATCGACCCGGTCCCGTTGCCGTTGTCGGTGAAGGGCAGGCCGAGCGGCAGTTGCCCGGCCCCGGTCAGCGCGGGAGCCGGGTAGCCGCTGGCCGAGATGGCCTGGCTCAGCGCGGTGCCCTCGGTGCCCCGGATGGTCACCAGCCTGCCGATGGCCGGGGCCCGGTTGACGGTCAGCGTGAGCGTCTGGGTGGCGGTCCCGTTCTTGTTCGCGGTCAGGGTCACCTGATAGACGCCGGACGCAGAGCCCTTGGGGGTCCCGGAGATCGTGGCCGTACCGTGGTAGCCGGACATTGCTAGGCGTTATCAATCTGCGACGGGCCGCGACAGCTGGCCCGCCCCGGACCTGCGGCCTGTGTGCCGGCCGGAGAGATGGTGGGCCGTGAGTGGGAATACCTAGCTGCATCCAAACTTTGTGAGGCTCAATGACCAACTCACCGATATCGTGGCTCGCCGACGTCGCGGACCACGACTATGACGCCGCGTTCAACTACCTGTCGCTGAAGTTCGACGACAAACGCGCTACCGAGGCCGTGGACCGCATGAAGAAGGCCAAGCTGACCTCGCGCCGCGCCAACGACATTCTGCGTGCCACCGACCTGCCCGCGTTGCCGCTGACCGATCCCGGCGTAAAGAAAGACCTGCTCAAGCTGCTCAGCGGCGAGAAGCTGTCACCCGTGCTCGTGTTCGATCGGCAACCGGGCGCGGACATAGCGGATGGGTACCACCGCGTCAGCCTGGCCTACAACATCGACCCGTTCATGAGCGTGCCCTTGCGGCTGGGCTAGCACGCGGTCCCTTTCCGCGAAGAGCTCGCCGGGGCAGGCGACCGGCCCGGTTGCCACTTCGCCGTGGGCACCCGGATCATTGGTGCAGGGGATCCGCGCGGAGGCGGGAGGCAGGCACGATGTCGAAGATCGGGCGCCGGGCGCGCGGCGCGGTCAATCCGGTATCGACCGCGGCCACCAGATGGTGGTGCCAATCGGGCATGCGCCGCGTGATGACCGGATATGGACCGACGGCTAAGCAGCGCCGGCTGATTCGTGAGGTGCGCCGCGGCACTGGCCCCATACCGAATCCCGAGGAGATGAAGGTGCGCGCGGCAGCGATCGACCGGCTGCTTGGCCAGGACGACCAGGGCTAGCGTCACGCCGAGCCCGTTTAGGTCGGCCCATCCGGGGCAGTTCCCATCCAGTCGATCATGATAGAAGGCGATCGAAAATGTGGTGGGAGGACATCCTCATCGCAGCGCTGTTGCTCGTCGGGGTTGGCTGTTTCCTGAGTCTTGTCGGCTTCAGGACCCGGATGCTTACCCAGAAGACGCACCGCACCGCGGAAGACTTGTACCCCAACTTCGCTGACTCGCCCGGCAAGCAGCGGAAGTATGCCAGGCAACGCGGCGGCACGTGGCAAGAGGACGACGGGGCAAGGCCGTCTGACGTGCGGTAACTCCGGCGCAGTCGAAGGGCTTGCCGGTCAGGCGCCGTCAGCAGCGCCGGCCCGCGCGGCGGTGACCGCAACGGTGGTGTAGTGCATCGTGAAGCTGCCGCCCGCGGCGTCGATGGCGGCGCCGATGCCCGCAAGTATCCGCTGCATCGCGTCCGGCTGAAGCCGGACGGCGAAGCCGGAGGTGGGCACCTGTTCCAGCCACTCGTCGCGGGAGTAGGGCCGGTCCCACTCGAACTCCCAGTGCTCCGGGTCGCCGAACGCGCTGGTCTCCCGGATCCCGTCGGCAGCCTTGGCTGACAGCCCGGAGTACGCTTCCGCGCCGGGCACCGACCGCTGGAAGAGCGGCGAATCGGGCAGTACCCGGCGGAACACGGCGGCAAAGGCTTCGGCCAGGTCGGGCGGGGGCTGGGATGCGTTCCAGAACACCGCAAGCCGGCCACCCGGGCGCAGCGACCGCGCCGCTTTGCCCGCTCCGGCGACCGGGTCGATCCAGTGCCACGCCTGCCCGGCGACGATCACGTCGAACGCCCGCCCGGCCGGATCCCAGTCTTCGAACGTCGCCACCTCGATCTCGAGGCCGCGCTGCCGCGCATGGCCGGCCATGCGCGCGTCCGGCTCGACCCCAAGCACGCTGCACCCGGCCGCCTGGAACTGCCGGGCGACGATGCCGGTCCCGCAGCCGACGTCGAGCACGTCGCGCCCGGGGCTCGCGGCGATGACCCGCTCGACCAAGGCGGCCGGGTAGCTCGGGCGGGCACGATTGTAACGTTCCGGATCCGAACCGAATGACTGTGCCATGTCCCGCGCTTGATGAGACTCGCCTTCAAAGCGGAGTGGCTGCTGCGACGGTAGAGTGGTCATGCGCCCACTTTAAGTGGGCACGTGCCCACTTAAAGCTTGGTTTCGCGCAGGGCGAAGGAGGCGGGGGAGACGGTGCCCACCGGGGTAGCCCTCCGCGATGCGCGCGAGCAGCTGTTCGAAGCTGCCGAACGGGTCCTGCTCCGGGACGGGCCGGGCACGCTGACCAGCCGAGCGGTGACGACCGAGGCGGGGGTCGCCAAGGGGGTCCTGCACCGGCACTTCGCCGATTTTGACGCGTTCCTCGCCGAGTTTGTGCTGGACCGCATCGGGCGGATGGATAGCCAGGCCGCCGCGCTGCGCGACGCCGCCGGGACCGGCACCGTCATCGGCAACCTCACCGACGCGCTGACCGCGCTGTACGGTTCGGCCGCCGTCGCGATGGTCCCCCTCGTCAGCTCGCGCGAGAGCCTGCGCGCCCGGCTGCGCGAGACCTGGTCCGCCGGCGTCCCGGTGCTGACGGAGGCCATGGAGATGATCGCCTCCTATCTGGCCGCCGAGCGTGAGCTGGGCCGTCTCGAGCCCGATGCCGAGGTCGAGATGCTCGCGCCGATGCTGATCGGGACCGTGCATTTGCTGTGGACCAGCCAGGATGGCGCCGCGCCGTCAGCGGACGAGGTCCGCAGGGTCGTGACCACGGCCATCTCTGGTGGCGTCAGACGGCCGAACCTATGACGGGTCAGCGGGCGGCCCGAACTAGGTCGTCAGCGCTTCGGTGAGCCCTTGCTGGGGCCCGTCAGCCTACCCGCGTGAGGCGGTAGCGCATCCGGAGCCAGGAAACCAGGTTCCAGACCAGTACCAGCCAGATGCCGGCGGCCAGCAGCAGCCACACGGCGGTGCCGTCCGCCCAGCGGGCACTCACGAGCAAGATCACCCCGCAACCGGTTCGGACCGTCTGCCACGACGTGCTCGGCGCGACGCGGGCAGCCGGGCGCTCGGTCGCCAGCATGACCAGCGACACGACCGCACCGGCCGCGGCGCACGCGATCGCCGCCCAGGACAGCACGTTGACAACGGAGGACATCGCGTTCCACTATGCCCAGTTTCGCCATGCCTGGAAGTCATTTGCCGTTATCGGCGGAGGCCGCACCGGTGGGTCACCTTGCTTTGCGGGTCAGCGAATGCTCGGTGAGCCGGACGTCCTCTTCCTCGTAGCCAAGCGCCTGGTACAGGCTCCGCGCGGCATGGTTTGCCGCGCGGGTCTCCAGCGTGAGGCAGGGCAGGCCACGGCCGACCGCCCATTTCTCGGCGACGGTCATCAGCGTGCTGCCGATGCCGCGCCGTTCCATACCGGCCCGCACCACCAGCCAGCCGACGTAACCCTCACGCTGGCCCGCAAAGCTGATGCGTTCGCTCACGGTCACGAGACCGACGCGGGGTCGGCCGCATGCAGCCTTTTGATCAGCTCGTCCAGCCGCGCGGGCAGGATGATGAGGTACCGCGACGGCTGCGGCCCGGCGTTGCCGAACGTGTGCGCGACACCGGCCGGCACGAGCACGGTCGAGCCCGCCCCGGCGGTGATCACGTCGTCGGCGAACCGGAACCGCAGCGCCCCCGACATGACGTGCCATGCCTCGTCGTCGGCGCGGTGAACGTGCAGAGGCGCGACCTCTTGCGCCTCTCCCCGGGCCGACCAATCCTCGATAACCAGGGATACGCCCCGCACGCCCACGCCGGGTGCATCGGCGGCTTGCGGCGGAATGATCATCGGTACTGGCGTCATGTTCTGACCGTACTGCGGCAGCCGGCTGGCGGGCATGGCGCGCGGGATGGCCAGGAACTTTGCTCCGAAGAGGGCTGGTCATCCGCGCTGCCCGCGCTGGACGCGCGATCTGCCTGGGCCATCATGATGGCGGCCTGCGCCGCGATCGCCTGCGATCTGTCCCGGAGCTGGCGCCTGCGGACCACCTGATTCACGACGAGCAACGTGATCAGCAGCACGAGCAGGCCGGACACGGTGTCGGTGGTCAGCGCGTGACCAGACCACCAGTGCCGCATCCCGGCGTCGTCGATCTCGGCGGCCACCAGTCCCGCGGTTACCAGCGTGGCCGCGAGCGCCGCGAGCCAGCCTCGCCAGTGTGCCTGCGTCAAACAGCCCTCCTCTCGCATCCCTGGTGCTTCGGGTACTACCGGCTCATCGAGGCCTAGCGCCGCACCAGGAGTGAGCATTACCTGACGTGATTCGTCAAGTACCGATGCCCCAGCGTGTCGCGAGCTACTCTTTGTAACTGTCCGATTACGTAAAGCATTCTGGGGAGACCGTGAGCCTCGTCGCGCCTGCGCTGGAATCAGTCCGGGCCGCAGAGCGGTCACGCGAAAGGGCCCGAACGCTGACCCCGTGGCTGATCGGGTGCTGCTACGCGCTCGGCGCGGTGACCGTGACCTGCAGGTTGTGGGCCGATCCGGCGGCGCGAGCCCAGGTCGGCGACGTTCAGGACGTCAACCTGTTCGCCTGGTTCATGCGCTACGAGGCGACGGCGATCGCGCATGGCAGGCTCCCGGCGCTGACCACGGCCGCGCTGAACGCGCCGCACGGCATCAGCATGATGTGGAACACGTCGGTGCTACTGCCGGGGGTGCTGCTGGCCCCGGTGACGCTGATGGCCGGGTCGCAGACGAGCCTGACGCTGATGCTCACGCTGGGGTTCGCGGGCTCCGCGACGAGCCTGTTCGTCGTGCTGCGCCGCTGGGGAGCGAGCCTGACGGCTGCCGCCATCGGCGGCGCCGTCTACGGCTTCTCCCCCGCGCTGCTGGACTCCGGCATCGGCCACTACAACCTGCAGTTCGCGGTGCTGCCGCCGCTGATCATCGATGCCCTGCTCAGGATCGTCACGAGCCGGGGCAGCGCCGTGCGGACCGGTGCCTGGCTCGGCGTGCTGGCCGCCGCCCAGCTGTTCACCGGAGAGGAGTTACTGACCGACACGGCTCTGGCCGGGCTGGTGCTGGTTGCGGTGCTGGTGGCCGGTCAGCCACGGGCCGTCCGCGTTAAGGCCCGTCATGCGGGAACCGGCCTATCGACCGGGGTTGCAGTCATGCTGGTGATCTGCGGGCACGCCATGTGGGCGCAGTTCCACGGCCCGCTCAAGCAGCACTACCAGCCGAGGTTCACGCACTACACGAGCTACCTCTCGGCTCATCCCGCCGTGTTCGTGACGCCGGCGGGCAACCTGCTGTTCCACACGCCCGCCAACGCCGCAGCCGCGGCCCGGTATCCGACGCATCTCCCTGAGTACCTTGCTTATCTGGGCTGGCCGCTGCTTGCGGTACTGGTGGCCGGCGTGATCCGGTACTGGCGGCACCCGCCGGTCCGGGTCATGGCCATCACCTTCGCGGTGCTGGAACTGGTCAGCCTCGGCGGCAGCTACCGCGGGGTCGGCCCGTTCCTGCCCTGGCACTGGCTCCAGGGCCTGCCGGTGCTCGGCGAGCTGATCCCGGACCGCCTGGCCATCCTCGCGGACGGCGCCGCCGCTGCGGTGCTGGCCTTCGCGCTGGACCGGGCGCGGCGGGCGGAGTCCGCTGAACGGCGGTGGGGGCACCGAGCGCACCTGGCCACCGCGGTCGCGGTGCTGGCGGTACTGCCGCTCACCCCGCTGCCGTACGCCGTGGCCGCGCCCACGCCGGTCCCGCCTGGCTGGCAGGCCGCCTTCGCCCGGCTGCGGCTCGCGCCGGGCGCCCGGGTGCTCGTCGTCCCGATGCCGGAGGAGCACTTCACCGAGCCGATGCGCTGGCAGGCGGACACGGCCGAGCCCGCGTCGATGATCGGCGGGTACTTCCTCGGGCCGAATCAGTTCGGGCAGACCAAGGTCGACCCTGGGCTGGCCGGGACCGACGCGCAGTACCTTGACCCGCTCTGGACCGGGAAGGCACCGTCTGTGCACCGGTCGCTGGCACAGCTCCGGGCCGGTGTCGCGTACTGGCGTCCGGCCGCCGTCGTCGACGTCCTGCACCGGCGCTCCCGGCTCGGCCCGGTACTGACCGCGCTGTTCGGCCGTCCGTCCTTCAAGGTCGGCCGGCTGCTGGTCTGGCGCCTGTAGCGCCGCCTGCCATGACGGTGGCAAATCTCGACTCGAGACAGCAGCTGCCTCGATTTGATAGGTGATACTTTTATCACATGACGCGAGGAGCTGCGGCAGCGGCGGCAGCGCCGGCAACCGAGGAGCCGGATCTGTGGCGGGCGCTCGCCAGCCCGTGGCGCCGACGCCTGCTCGACCTGCTCCGGGACGGCCCGGCGACCACCGGCGCGCTGGCCAGGCAGATCCCGGAACTCAGCAGGTTCGCGGTCATGCAGCATCTCGGGGTCCTGGCCGACGCCGGAGTCGTACTCATCGAGCGCCGAGGCCGAGACCGGTTCAACTACCTCAACGCGGTTCCGCTGCGGGAGTGGTACGAGCGGTGGGTGCAGCCCCTGGCTGACATCGATGCCGCCGCCCTGCTCGCGTTCAAGCGGGCGGTCGAGACAGGAGAGGACGCCATGCCCGTTGCCACAGAGTCGGTCCGCACCGTCCGGCTGGCGTATGAACTGCGCGTCCGGGCCAGCGCGCAGCGAACGTTCGAGGTGATGACCCGGCAGGTGCTGGACTGGTTCCCGCACACGTACGGCGGCGACCGGGTACGGGCCGTGGTGGTCGAGCCCCGGGTCGGCGGCCGGCACTACGAGGACTGGGGCGGCGAGAACGGTCATCTGCACGGCCAGGTCACGCTCTTCGACCCGCCGCGCGCCTGGTCGACGCGCGGCCGCCTGTCTCCCGGCACGGTCCTGGACACCGACTACGAGCTCACGGAGGAGCCTGGGCCGGTCACGGTGGTGCGGGTCACCAAGGTCGCGGTCGGGCCGATCTCCGACGAGGAAGCCGCCGGAATCGCGCAATTCGGCGATATCAGGAGCTACGCCCCGGCGATCGAAGCGCTTGCGGCAGGATGAGCCCGTGGCCATCGACCTGCACGGGTTCCAGCTCGTCCTGCTGCGCAGGCCCGACGACGCGACAAGCTATGACGACGCGACCACGGAGCAGATCCAGCGCGACCACCTCGCGTTCTACCGGGCAATGCGGGAGGCCGGCCACGTCGTCACCAACGGTCCCGTGCTCGACCAGCCAGACGAGGCGCTGCGCGGAATATCGATCTGGGCTACCGAGTCGCTCGACCGGGCCAGAGAACTGGCGAACACCGACCCCGCTGTGCAGGCCGGCCGGCTCGAGGTGGAGGCCATGACCTGGCTGTGCCCGCCGGGCACCATGATCTCCGGCGGGATACCGGTCACCGTCGAAGACTGACCCGGCCCAGATCCCCGGCGGAATACCGGTCACCGTCGAGGACTGACCCCGGCCGAGGTCTCCGGCGCGGCACCGGCCACGGCCCGATGCCTGAGCCGGGCCAGCGCCCGCTTGTGGCCATTATGCGGGTGATGTGCTGCTTGCGAACGTATTGACTTTTGGAAATTACTGGCCCCATCGGGCAGGGGTTCTAATTTCGGTTAAATGGCTGCGTCGGCTTTCACCTGCTGGTTGAATCTCCTCGTGCTAACTCCGCGGCTGATTTCGCGCAATTGGCGCTGCAGCCGGTGCCTGGCTTTCGGGCTCGGCGCCGTGACCGCGCTCGCGTCGGCGGCCGTCTTCATCTCGGCCCCGGCTCAGGCTCAGGAACTGGCGATCGGGGCCGCGCAGACAAACGCCGCGAGGCCGGCCACGGCACCGCCGTGGGTGAGCTTGCGGGGCGGCGAGCTCATCGACGCCACCACCGGCGCCGTCCTGTGGGGCAAGGACGACACCGTAGGACGTCCCATGGGCAGCATCACCAAGGTGATGACCGCCCTGCTCGTGCTCAGGGCCGGCGACCTCAGCCGGGAAATCAAGGTCACCAAGGCGGCGATCCGGTACGTGCACAAGGACGACGCGAGCAGCGCGGGCCTCATTGCCGGGGACTGGCTGACCGCCCGGCAGCTGCTCGAGGCCATGCTGCTTCCGTCCGGCTGCGACGCGGCCTACCTGCTGGCCACCGCCTACGGCCCCGGCCGGACCACGTTCGTGGCGAAGATGAACGCGATGGCGCAGTC
Organism: uncultured Actinomycetota bacterium; assembly: GCA_963778075.1. Taxonomy (GTDB): domain Bacteria; phylum Actinomycetota; class Actinomycetes; order Streptosporangiales; family Streptosporangiaceae; genus JASHPR01. The sequence continues at coordinate 515,540 of CAVZTJ010000009.1, forward strand.
GCTGGGCATGACCTCGACCCATTTTTCCTGGTTCGACGGTATGCCCTATCCGACCGAACTCTCCACTTACTCCTCGCCCGCCGACCTGATCCGCCTCGGCGAGCGGGCTATGCGTTATCCGACCTTCCGCAACATTGTGGTGCAGCGCACCTATTATGTGCCCGCTACGCATTTGCACCACAGTTACCTTTGGCGCACGACTGACAACTTGATCGGGTCGTATCAGGGCGCCATCGGAATCAAGACCGGCAACACCAAGGCTGCGGGCCACTGTCTGCTGTTTGAGGCACGCCGCAACGGGACCACACTGATCGGCGTGGTCCTGCATGAGAACTCGGCCGACAACCCCAACGCTGCCTTCGTGGCCGCCAGGCGGCTGCTGAACTGGGGCTTCCGCCAGGCCTAGAGCGAGGCGCAGCCGCAGGCTGTGACCTCCGCGGACGACCTGGTCATGCGTTTGACTAGCCGGGCTCACGCCGGCCTTCGGGCTCTTCCTCGTCGCAGGTGCTGGCGGGCGATGGCTATGAACGCGCGAAGGCGCGGGTCGGAGTCCCGACGGCGCCAGGCGAGCGCAGTACGTGACGGCGGCAGGTCCGAGATTGGGATACAGACGATGTTCGGGTGGGCGAATCGGGAGGCAGCGCTGGCAACCGTGGGCTGGACGATCCGGCCGCGGGCGATGAGGATGACCAGTTCGCTAACGTCGGCGACGTCGAGGCGGACCCGGCGAAGTGGGCGGCCGGTGGGCGTCGTGGTTGGGACATAGGCTTCGGCGGTGTGGCGAGGGTAGATGTCGGCCATCTCGAGGATGGGGTATTTCGCGATCTCATCCAGCGTCGTGGTGGCGCTGGCGGCGAGGGGATGATCCTTAGCTACGGCGAGCACCCGTTGGTCGTTGCTCACGACGGGCCCAAGGACGATCTGCGGCTCGTCGAGTGGCAGCCGGGCAACCATCAGTTCGATCTCGCTACGTCGAAGAGGGCTGAGCCGGTCGCGGAACGGCAGCTCGACGGTCTCAACGCGGCAGCGCGGGTGCTGCGCCTCGAAGGTCTCGATGACGTCGAGCAGCGACGGGTGCACCGCCGACGCTGAGGTCACGCCGAGGTGAAGAACTCCCTCGAGCCGTTGACCTGCTCGCCAGCAATGTTCGAGCGCGCTGAGCACATCGTTGTACGCGGGGGCCAGTTCGCGCAGCAGGCGAGCGCCCGCCGGGGTGAGCGAGACCTGCCGGCTCGTGCGCCGCAACAACGGTTCACCCAGTTTGGTCTCTAGCGAGCGCAGGAGCTGGCTGACGCGCGACTGGGTGAGACCGAGCCGATCTGCGGTGTGCCCGAAGTGCAACTCGTCCGCCAGGGCGAGGAACACCCTGATTTCACCCATCTCCACCGTGGACCGCATCGATTAGGAATCCTACTAGATCCGATTCGATACTCGGCCTTGATCCGCTGGTCGGGTGCAGGAGAGTCTGAGATAGGTAAGCAGTTGCCGCCGATATGCGGAGGGTTACGTATAGGGATGGATCCCTGAGATCGAAGATCATACGAGAAAGGGAGGAAGGACATGAGGAAGCTAATCGAAACTACACACGTTTCCCTTGGCGGCGAAATTGGATCGATTAACGACTGGGTGTTCCCATACCTGGACGAGGAACATAAAATTTACGCCATGCGGGAACTATCGGAAGCGGATGCGCTGCTTCTTGGCCGCACGACGTACGAAGTGTTTTCGGCGGCATACCCCGCCATGAGCGGCGGTGATTCCGACGTTTTCAGCCAGTTCATCGCGCGGATGAACAGCATCCCTAAGTACGTGGCATCGACCACTCTTCAAGAGACCACCTGGAATGCCACCGTTATCGACGGAGATGTGGCTTCGTTCGTGACCGATCTAAAGCAGCGCCCCGGCGGCAACATCATCAAATACGGGAACGGTCCGCTAGACGTCACGCTGATGGAGCATGGGCTCATAGACGAGTTCCACCTGCTGCTCACGCCCGTCGCCGTTGGAAAGGGTCAGCATCTATTCGAGGACATTGAGTCAGCTCCGTCGTTGAACCTCGTCGACGTCACACAGCACAGCAACGGCGTCGTGATACTCACCTACACGCCAAAGTGACCCAACAGTCAGTCTGCTCCCTTCTGGGTCTGATGCACCCTCCGTTACGTGTGAGCGGCGGGCTGGCCGAAGGCCCAAATCTGAGCGCTCTGTGGACCGGGACGGCGGGTGCACCATCACGACGGCGCTCGAAGGTAGGTCTAGGCCCACCCGGAACTAGGTGCAGCTCCATAGCGCGGACCCGCTGATCAGGTCCACGATGGTCGTTGTGTGGATGCTAATGATTTTGGTATGGCGAATGCTCAGCAAGCTGCTGCGCCGGTACGGCCGGTGGGCACTGGTGATGCCGGTGGCGGGGATGGGTGCGGCGCTGTTCGGGCTGAACGTCTGGACGGCCGCAACGGTCCTGCTCGCGCTGCTCCTCGCGGTGCTGCTCGCGCTGGTACTGGTCGGCTGGCGGCAGGGGGGCAGGTCCGGCGCGCTCCCGGTGGCCATGGTCGGCGCGGGGATATGCGGCCTCTGGACGGCGGCTAGCCTGGTCCGCTCGTGGGGAGCAGTGGGCTTCTCCATGCTGAACGCGTTCACGGTACGCACGGTGATAATGGCACCCGGGCAGCAGGTCACAGTCGAGTCCCCGGGCGCAGCGGGCGTGCCTTCGGCAGGGCCGACGATGGCCAAGCTGCACGGCTTCGCAGTCGCGACACCGGGCAAGTTGAATAACGTCACTTGGTCCGGCCCGTCATGGCGCGTCTACGCCGGGCGCACCGCCCGGGTAATGCGGCCGCATGTTGTCATTCTCGGCCACAACATCTGGTGGGGACGCCTGCTGATTCTCGGGTCGCTGCTGCTGCTGGCCCTCGGGCTGTGGCTCTCGCCACGCGCAGTTGCTGACCTGCGTGCCCTGATCACGCGGGTGGCGCCGCGCCTGGAGCGGTGGAGGCGGGAGGGTAACTGGGGCATTCTCCTGGTCCCCGTGACGTCCTTCGGGCTGACGATCTTCGGTGTGCGGCCGTGGACGATCGCTGCGCTCGTCGCTGCGGTGGTCATCACGATCCGGTGGCCCAGGCTGGCCGCGGATCTGGTGCCGCTCGTGCTGGTGGTCTTCGCGGCCTACGGCTTCATGCTGGTCTCGCGCTGGGTGCCGGGGCCGAGGGTGCTGGCGGCGCCGCAGCCGACACAGTTCGGCGCGATCTCGGTGGACAGCTCGCAGACGTCGCTGCTGGCGGGGGTGGAAGCCAGTGCGCTGCTGGCGTTCGGCGCCTGGCTGTTCCCCCGCACGATCGGCGCGCACGCCCGCGGAAAGGCGTCCACCGGGCACGAGGTGGAGCTGGCCGGCCGGGTCCAGCGGCTGACCGAGACCCGCGGCCACGCGCTGGACGCCGCCGCCGCCGAGCTGCGCCGGATCGAGCGGGATCTGCACGACGGGGCGCAGACCCGGCTGGTCGCGCTGGGCATGAACCTGCGGGCGCTGGAGCGGATGCTGCCGGCCAGCCCAGAGGCCGCGCGGGCACTGGCCACTGAGGCCATAGAGACCTCGGCCCGGGCGCTGAGCGACCTGCGCCTCCTGGTCCGCGGCATCTACCCGCCGGTGCTGGCCGACCGCGGGCTGGGCCACGCGGTGCGCGCACTCGCCCTGGACACGGCGCTGCCGGTAGAGCTGGACATCGACCTGCCGGGGCGGCTGGCCGCGCCGGTCGAGTCGGCCTGCTACTTCGCGGTGGCCGAGGTGTTCGCCAACGCGGTCAAGCACTCTGCCGCGCGGCGAATCCATCTCCGCATCGAGCACGCCGACGACCTGCTGCGGATCGAGGTGTCCGACGACGGCGTCGGCGGCGCAGACCCGGCCCACGGAACCGGGCTGAGCGGAGTGGAGCGGAGGCTGGGTACCTTTGACGGCATCCTGGCAGTGAGCAGCCCGCCAGGAGGGCCGACCATGATCGCCATGGAGGTGCCTTGCAGGTTGTTGTCGCCGAAGACCTCTTCCTGCTCCGGGACGGGCTGACTCGGCTGCTGTCCGCGCATGGCTTCCAGATCGCCGCGGCGGTGGACAACGCGCCCGGGTTGCTGCGGGCGCTGCTGGAGCACCGGCCGGACGTCGCGGTGGTGGACGTCCGGATGCCGCCAGGGTTCGCCGACGACGGGCTGCAGGCGGCGCTGGAGGCGCGGCGGCAGATGCCCGGGCTGCCCGTGCTCCTCCTGTCGCAGTACGTCGAGGAGCTCTATGCCAGGGAGATGCTGGCCGACCAGATGGGCGGGGTCGGGTACCTGCTGAAGGACCGGGTGTTCACCGACAACCAGTTCATCGACGCGGTCCGCACGGTGGCCGGCGGCGGCACGGTCCTGGACCCCGAGGTGGTCACCAAGCTGGTCGGCCGCAGGTCCCACGACGGGCCGATCGCGCGGCTGTCCGGGCGGGAGCGCGAGGTGCTGGAGCTGATGGCCGAGGGCCGCTCGAACACCGCCATCGCCCAGCAGCTGTTCGTCACCGAGAAGGCGGTCAGCAAGCATACGACCAGCATCTTCACCAAACTCGGGCTGGCCGCCTCGGAGGACGACAACCGCCGCGTGCTGGCCGTCCTCGCGTACCTGAACTCCTGACCTCTACGAATCCGACGTGCCCGCTGCTGGATTTGAGCCGGGCCGATTGTCGGTGGCCTGGGTTACTGTGACCAGGTGCTCGACTCGTTCCACCCTGCGGTGCGTACCTGGTTTGCCCGGCGGTTCGCCGCCGGGCCGACGACGCCGCAGGCCGAAGGCTGGCGGGAGATCGCGGCGGGCAACCACACGCTGATCGCGGCGCCGACCGGCTCGGGAAAGACGCTGGCTGCGTTTCTGGTGTGCATCGACCGGATCTACCGGGCCCACGAGGCGGGCGCGGAGCTCGGCCCGGGCCCACGGGTCGTCTACGTGTCGCCGCTCAAGGCCCTGGCGGTCGACATCCACCTGAACCTGGAACGCCCGCTGGCCGAGATCGAGGACACCGCGAAGGAACTCGGGCTGAGCGCGCCCAAAATCCGCGTGGCCGTGCGGACCGGCGACACGGCCGCCGCCGAGCGCGCGGCGATGCTGAAGCAGCCGCCGGACTTCCTCATCACCACGCCGGAGTCGCTGTACCTCATGGTCACCGCCGAGCGGGGGCGCGCGATGCTGGCCGCGGCCCAGACCGTCATCGTGGACGAGATCCACGCGGTGGCCGGGAACAAGCGCGGCTCCCATCTGGCGCTGACGCTGGAGCGCCTGGAGCACCTCACCGTGGGCGGAGGACCGGCGGGCGGAGAACCGGCGGGAGAGGAACCGGCGGGAGAGGAACCGGCGGGAGAGAGGGCCGGGCAAAGACAGCCGTTGCAGCGGATCGGGCTGTCGGCCACCCAGCGGCCCCTCGAGCTGGTGGCACGGCTGCTGGTCGGCGCCGGCGAGGACCGGTCACGCGCCGACGGCTCGCCCCGGTGCGCGATCGTGGACAGCGGGCACCGGCGCGACCTGGACCTGGCCCTCGAGCTGCCCAACGACGAACTCGGCGCGGTCGCGTCGAGCGAGCAGATGGCCGAGATCCTGGACCTGATCGCCGGGCACGTGGAGCGGCACCGGACCACGCTGGTCTTCGTGAACACCCGCCGGATGGCCGAACGGGTGGCGCACCAGCTGGGCGAGCGGCTCGGCGACGGCCACGTCTCGGCGCACCACGGCAGCCTGTCCAAGGACCGGCGGCAGCGGGTGGAGTCCCGGCTGCGCAGCGGCGACCTGAAGGCGCTGGTCGCGACCGCCTCCCTGGAGCTGGGCATCGACATCGGGCCGGTCGAGCTGGTGTGCCAGATCGGCTCCCCGCGCAGTTTCGCCACCTTCCTGCAGCGGGTGGGCCGCTCGAACCACACCCGCACCGGGACGCCGTCGGGCCGGCTGTACCCGACGTCGCGGGACGAGCTGGTGGAGTGCGCGGCGCTGTTGCGCGGCGTCCGGCAGGGCCGGCTCGACGTGCTGATCGTGCCGGACGGCCCGCTGGACATCCTGGCCCAGCAGACCGTGGCCGAGTGCGCGGCCGAGGACTGGCCAGAGCAGGATCTGCTGGCGATGATGCGGCGGGCCGCCCCGTTCCAGAAAGTGTCCCAAGAGGACTTCGAGCGCGTCGCCGAGCTGGTCTCCGAAGGGATCCGCACGGGGCGCGGGCGCCGCGCCGCCTACCTGCACCGCGATCAGGTGACCGGGCAGCTGCGCGGCCGGCGCGGGGCCCGGATCGCGGCGCTCACCTCGGGCGGCGCGATCCCCGAGCTCGGCGATTACCGGGTGCTGGCCGAGCCGGACGGCACCGTGGTCGGGACCGTGAACGAGGACTGGGCGATCGAGTCCATGGCCGGCGACGTGTTCCTGCTGGGCACGCACTCGTGGCGGATCCGCCGGGTCGAGCCCGGCGTGGTCCGGGTGATCGACGCCGAGGGCGCTCCCCCGTCGATCCCGTTCTGGCTGGGTGAGGCGCCGGGCCGGACCAGGGAGCTCTCCGAGGAGGTGAGCGCGATCCGCGAGGCGGTCGCCGGGCAGCTCACCGCGGCGGGCCAGACCGAGGCGGTCGCCTGGCTGCGCGCCGAGTGCGGCATCGGCGACGCCGCGGCCGAGACAATCGCCGCGTACCTCGCCGCCGGGCTGGCGCAGCTCGGCGTGCTGCCGACCATGGACACGATCGTGCTCGAGCGGTTCTTCGACGAGGCTGGCGGGATGCAGCTGGTCGGGCACACGCCGTTCGGCGCCCGGCTGAACCGTGCGCTCGGGCTCGCGCTGCGCAAGCGGTTCTGCGTCACGTTCGACTTCGAGCTGCAGGCGGCGGCCAGCGACAACGCGATCCTGCTGTCGCTCGGGCCGCAGCACAGCTTCCCGCTGGAGCGGGTGCCGAAGTTCCTGGCCTCGGCCACCGTGGAGAGCGTGGTGCGGCAGGCCGTGCTGACCTCGCCGATGTTCGCGGCGCGCTGGCGCTGGAATCTGAACACCTCCCTGACGGTGCTGCGGATGCGCGGCGGCAAGAAGAACCCGCCCGCCATCCAGCGGATGGAGGCCGACGACCTGATGGCGGCGGTGTTCCCGACGCTGGCCGCCTGCCAGGAGAACGTGGCGCCGGGCCCGATGGAGATCCCGGACCACGTGCTGGTGCATCAGACCCTGGAGGACTGCCTGCACGAGGCCATGGACATCGACGGCCTGCGCGAGCTGATCGGCCGGATCGAGTCCGGCCGGGTGTCGGTGGTGGTCAGGGACACGACCGAGCCGTCGGTGCTCGCGCACGAGATCCTCAACGGGCAGCCATTCACCTTCCTCGACGACGCCCCGCTGGAGGAGCGCCGGTCCCGCCAGGTGCCGTTGCGGCGTGGCCTGCCGGTCGCCGCCAGCGAGCTGGCCAGCCTGGATCCGGCCGCGATCGAGCGCGTCGCAGAGCAGGTGCGTCCCGATCCGCGGGACCCGGACGAACTGCACGACCTTTTGATGACTGCCGTAACGCTGCGCCCGGTGCCGGACTGGCTGCCCAAGTTCGGTGCTTTGGTCGCCGCCCGCCGGGCTGCCTCGGTGCACGGCCCGGCCGGAGAACTGTGGTGCGCCGTGGAACGGCGGCCCGCGATCGAGGTGCTGTTCCCCGACGCGGCGATCGTCCCGGACCACCCGTGCCCGGTGGTGCCGGCCACCCCGCCCGATGAGGACGAGGCAGCCGCCAACCTGCTCCGTGGCCACGTGGACTGCCGCGGCCCGTCCACCCCGGCCGTGCTCGCCGAGGTGACCGGGCTGCCGGAGAACCTGATCGTGCGCGCGCTGGCCCGGCTGGAAGAGGAGGGCTTCGCGCTGCGCGGCCACTTCACCTCGCTTGACGGCGCCGAGGAGTGGTGTGCCCGGCGACTGCTGGCCCGGATCCACGGCTACACGCGGCAGCGGCTGCGGGCCGAGATCGAGCCCGTCAGCGCGCGGGACTTCATGCGGTTCCTGCTGCGCTGGCAGCACGTCGAGCCGGACACCCGGCGCGAGGGCAGGTTCGGCGTGCTCGCCGTGATCGAGCAGCTGCAGGGGTTCGAGCTGGCCGCCGGGGCCTGGGAGAACGCGGTCCTCGGCACCCGCGTCGAGGGCTACCGCCGCGAGTGGCTGGACGAGCTGTGCCTGTCCGGGCAGGTCACCTGGGGACGGCTGTCCGTTCGCGACGCGGCCGCCTTGCCCGGCGTGCCTGCCCTGCCCATCCCGGGCGAGCCGGTCGCCCCTGCCGAGCCGGTCGCCCGGCGCAGCGGGATGGCGCCATCCCGGGCGACCCCGATCACGCTCACGATCCGCGACGACCTGCCCTGGCTGCTGCGCGCCGCGCGCGGCGAGGCCGCCCCGGCCGAACCCGGTCCCGGCCGCACCCTCGACATCCTGGACGCGCTGCGGGACCACGGCGCGCTGTTCCGGTCCGACCTTGCCACCATCACCGGCCGACTGCCCGCGGAGGTGGAGGAGGCGCTCTGGGAGGGCGTCGCCCGCGGCATGGTCACCGCCGACGGGTTCCGCGCCGTCCGCTCCCTGCTGCGCCGCGGCGGCCGGAACGTCCCGGTGCGGCGCGGCCTGCGCCGTGGCATCGGCGGCGCAGGCTCCGGGTCGGACGGGCGCTGGAGCCTGCTGCCCACCCCGGCGACCGGGCCCGACCGGGACGAGCTGGCCGAGGCCGTCGCGGAGCAGCTCGCCGCCCGCTGGGGCGTGATCTTCCGCGACCTGGCCACCCGGGAGAACCTGGCCGTGCCCTGGCGCGACGTGCTCTGGGCGCTGCGCCGCATGGAGGCCCGCGGCACGATCCGCGGCGGCCGGTTCGTCGCCGGGTTCAGCGGCGAGCAGTTCGCCCACCCGGACGCGGTCGACCTCCTGCGCGCGGTCCGCAAGCAGCGCCTGACCGGCCAGCCGGTCCGGATCTCTGCGGCCGACCCGCTCAACCTGACCGCGGTCGTGCTGCCCGGCCCGCGCGTTCCGGCGATCCCGGCCAACTCGGTGACCTACATTGATGGCGCCGTAGCCGCCGAAACCGTCACCACGACGGCCTAGCCAGGGCTTCGGCCGCCAACTGCACCTCGACCACGGGCACGACCAGCCCGACCCCCGATCGCTTCTCCCTTCTCACCGCCGGAGTACTGCCATGAGCCGCTGGACAGCCGGCGCGGGCGCGGAAACCATCTCGCTGGCCGCCCACCCCGGGTACGCCGAGACCGAACTGCTGCGCCATCAGCCGCTGGTGATGCAGTTCGGATCCAGGCTGGGGGCGCCACTCATCGGGCAGAACGCGGCCATGGGCGCGCTGCCGATCCTGCGCGCTGCCACCGACCCCGCCGCTCATGGCGGCGAGTTCTACCGTCCGCGATGGCAGCTGCGGGGCTACCCGGTCCTGGCCACGCCGCTGCCAAGGCCCGTGACACCGAAGCCGCACGCCGGCTCTGGGCCGAGTCCGAGGACAGAACGCACATCACCTACGCCCTGAACCCATGACGGCACCGGAGCGGCGGTCATGATCATCGTCGATGTTTGTGGCCAGGCAGCCGGGTACCTACCTGCCCGCACAGACACGAGAGGCGGCGGGCATGGGCTGGTACATCGTCGGTGCAGGGCTGATCGCCATGGGCATCGTCGCGCTGGTTTTCGGCGGCGCAATGGCATCGGCCAACCAGAAGACGCAGAGCGCCATGTGGGGCCGGACGTTCTGGACCAGCGATGGCGCAACCCGGTACAACGCGGCCAAGAACAAGATCGTCGGCGCCGCTGCCATCTGCGCTGGCGTTGCGGTGCTCATCGCCCACGCCGTCATGCACTAGCCGCGCGAGCGAAACCCGCATGCCGCCAGGCTCCGCGGTCGTGGAGTCGCTTGAAGTTGTGTTCCAGTTTTCAGGCGACGCGGGTGTCGTATGCATGGCCACATTGGACATGACCGCGTCGAAATCCCCGTCGGGAAAGGGAAGCCGCCGGGTCATGTCGGCCACCGCGAACCTGGCCTTCGAGCCGAACCTGCCCCGCGCCCGCTCGATGGCCTCGCCGGACAGGTCAACCGCCGTGACCGAAAACCCGGCATCGGCCAGCCGGGCCGCGTCGTTGCCGTTCCGCATCCCAGCTCGAGGACGCTGCGTGCGCCCGCCTCCCGCAGCGGCATCAGGAATGGCCGGGTCCACCGGCCCTCCCAGTCGAGATCATTGCCAGACTCCCGCCGCTTGCGGAAGAACTGGTCCCAGAACTCGGCGCCCGCATAGGCCACGCCGCCACGGTACGCCGGGGCATTCCCCCAATCGGGTCTCGTTCGCTGCCGGAGAATGTCGGGGGCAGGCGCTAGCGTGCTCCCCATGACGGACAGCAGCGAAGAGATCCTCCGGGAGCCGCCGGTCGCAGGCAGCGAGAGCGACACCCTCCTTGGCTCCCTGGAACGGGAGCGCGCGATCTTCGCGTGGAAGTGCGGCGGCCTGGACGCGGAGGGCCTGTCGACGACGGTCGGCGCCTCGTCGATGACCCTCGGCGGCCTGCTCAAGCACCTCGCGCTGGTCGAGGACGACTACTTCGGGCGCCGGCTGCACGGGCGCGAGTTCGGGCCGCCGTGGGACACGGCGGACTTCGACGCCGACCCCGACTGGGAGTGGCACTCGGCCGCCGACGACACCCCGGACCAGCTGTACGCGCTCTGGGAGAGCGCCGTGGCCCGGTCCCGCGCGGCCGTCACCGAGGCGCTGGCGGCCGGCGGCGGCATGGGCCAGCTCGGCAGGTTCACCTGGCCCGACGGCCGGTCACCGAGCCTGCGGCGAATCCTGATCGACCTGATCGAGGAGTACGCACGGCACAACGGCCACGCCGACCTGATCCGGGAGTCGGTCGATGGGGTCGTCGGCGAAGACCCACCCGGCTAGCCGGCCGACCGGGCTCAATCCCACCGAGTGCCGGCTGGCACCCGGAAGGTGGTGTTGATCCGGTTGAAGAAGTTGGTGACCGCCACCATCAGCCGAACGCGTTGATGTATGCCCGCAGCGAGCGGGGCGCCATGCCGGGGGTGAGTTGCAGGATGCCGTTGTCACCGGCATCGAACCATGACTGGAACGCGATGTCGTGGTGGGCAATGAACGCGCCCATGCTGGTCACGTACGCCGCGTCGTCACCCTGGGAACCCACCGTGGCCCACTCGGGGAAGCTCAGCGGCTTGTGGTGCGCCGCGGCGAACGCGGCGACCTCCATCAGGCTGTCCGGCTGCCGGCTCAGCGCCGTCCACCGGTCCGGGTGCCCGACCGGCGGCAGGGGCTGGCCGCTGGTGTCGTAGAAGTCGATGCCGATGATGTCGACGTAGGCGTTGCCGGGGTAGAAGTCGGCCAGCGGGATGTTCCGGTAGCCGGCGTTCACGTTCCAGTCGAACAGCAGGTGGCTGCCGGGGACCGCCCGCATCGCCCGCACCTCCTGGGCGAAGCACTGGCCCCATTGCTTCCACGACGCCGGCGTCGACCCCAGGCTGCCGACGTTCCAGGTGCCGTTCATCTCCGGGCCAAGGCGGATCACCGAGTAGCCGAAGCCGGCCTTGACCAGGTTCCTGGCGAGCTGCGTGGCGTAGGAGTCGTACGCACCGGAAGCGCACTTGGCCGCCCAGTTCGGATCGCCCGCCAGGCTGTCCGGGATGAGGTTCTGGGTCAGGATGAGCTGGCGCCCCGGTTCTGCCGCCAGCCACGAGACGTACCCGTACACCTTGTTGGTGAGCCAGGGCTTGGCCCAGGCGGCCCACGTCGGGTCGGCGTCGCTGAACGTCTCGAGGCAGTTGTACGTGGCGCCGGTCGCCCGCTCGGCCTGCCTGAGCGGCGTCCCGAGCTTTGTATAGATGCACCTGACCTTGGAGTCGCCAGCGTGGACCGGCACCGAATGCGACGGCGTCGATCCGCAGCCGCCGAGCGCCGTGGCCGACACGATCGCCGCGATCACGGCGGTCGCCGCGATCACCACCACGCGGCGGCGGGGGCGTGCACCGCCGTCGCGGCCCGTGTCCCCGTGCTGCGGGAGGTCGGCGCGCGACCGCCGGCGACGGTCCCGGCCGACGGCGAGAACGGCCAGCCCGACCAGGAAGGACAGGCCCTGGGCCAGCGCCCATCCGGCGGCGGCCGCGGTGAGCCCGTGCGGCAGCAGGATCGCCACGCACCCGAGGACCAGGAACGCGTTGACCCCGTTGATAAAGACGTAGGCGCCCTTCCGGTCGCGCGCGATCAGCAGCGAGTCGACGAGATACGTCCCGCCGGTCAGCAGCGTGCCCAGCGCCAGGACGCGCAGGCATCCGGTGGCGGCGCTGGCGTAGGCGGCGCCGAACAGGCTGAGCAGCAGCGGTGCGGCGGCGGCGACGACGATCACGGCGGGCAGCAGCAGCGCGTACACGCCGCGAACCGCGCGGACGAGCTGGTCCCGCAGCGACGTCCCGCGGCGCGAGGCCTCGGCGAACAGGACCTGGGCCACCGTCGACGGGATGAGGTTGAGGAACCCGACGATCAGGAACGCCACGGCGAACCGCGCGGTCTGCGCGGCGCCGCGGATCACCAGGACCTCGACCGGCACGACCGTCAGCGGGAGGATCCCCATGACCGTGGCCAGGTAGTTGGCCGAGGTCAGCGACAGGTAGCGGCGCAGCAGGCGGAGTGAACCGGCCGCGGCCCAGCGCCCGCCGAGCCGGCGGGCGAGGGCGACCACGCTGACCCCGGTGGACAGCACGAGCCCGAGGCCGAACGCGATCAGCAGGCCCGCCGAAGCGAACCTGGCGAGCAGCAGCAGCGCCCCGACCTTGACCAGGCTGCCCAGCAGGTTCTTGATCAGCACCAGGCTGCTGTACCGGATGGCGATCAGGCCGGCGTTGATCACGCTGCTGACCGCGGTGACCACTACCAGGATGGTCACCAGCACCACCATCCCGCCGTGCTGCCCAACGTGCAGCGACGGGGGCAGGTGCGGGCCGAGCACGAGCACAGCGCCGAGGCAGACCAGGGTGCCCACGGTCGCGATCGCCGCGACCGTCAGCGCCACCAGCTCGAGCGGGTTCTCGATCCCGGCGACGTGGCGGATCATGACGTTCGGCAGCCCGAGCGCAGCGACCGTGCCGAGCAGGCTGACCGCGGCGGTCACACCGGAGAACAGGCCGACGGACACGGCGGGATAGCGGTGGGCCGCCACGGTCCAGAACGCGACGCCGAGAACCGCTGTGGCCGCGGTGTTCGCGAGCAGAATCGCCGAACCGCGGTACAGGGCATTGCCGAAGATGTTGCTGACGGCCGCGCGAGCGCGTGACCACAGGCGGCCACCGGCCGTGCCCCCGCCGGCGCCGGCGGCCGGGCCGTCGCGGTCGCTGGTCCCCGGGCCGTCGCGGCCGCTGGTCCCCGTGCCGCCGGGCGGCCCGCCGCGGCCGCTGGTCCCCGTGCCGGCGAGCATCATCCGCATCTCGATGGCCGTGCGCTCCGCGATCTCCTGCCACGTCGTGTCGGACTGGTGCTCGCTGGCCGCCGTGGACATCGCGGCGAGTACCCCGCGGTCGGCGTGCGCCATCCGCGCCAGCGCCCCGGCCAGCCCGGGGATGCCGCCGTTGTAGCGGAGCACGGCCTGATCCGGGAGGTCGGCCAGGCCGGTCAGGTCGGGCACGACGAGCGGCCTGCCGTGCGAGAGCGCGAGCAACGCGCTGCCGCTGGTGGTCACGCGGCGGAACGGCAGCACGACGGCGTCGGCGGCACTGAGCAGCGGGGTGACTTCCGCCGCGGGCACGTGCTCGAGCCGCAGCGCGATGCGGCCTCCCCCGCGCCGGGCGAGCTCGTGCAGACGGGAGCGCAGCCTCGGGTCTTCGCACTGGCCGGCCACCGTGAGCCGCGCGGGAGTGTCGGCGGGCAGCGCCAGGAACGCCGCCAGCAGGTCCTCGACCCCCTTGTACTCCTCGATCTTGCCGAAGAAGAGGAACTGGCGCGGCCCGTCGCCGGTGCCAGGGGTCCGCAGCGCCCCGGCGGACGGCGCCGGGGCGAGCGGGCCGTGCTCGATGACGGCGCTGCGGCGCGGCACCGCGCCGAGGAGGGCGAGCTCCGCCAGCGCGGTTTGCGAGTGAGCGAGCACCAGGTCGCTCGCGCCGACCAGGGCCCGGCGCGCCGACACGTCGTCGGCGAAGACCGGCTGGTGCGGCAGCACGTTGTGCGCGGTCCAGACGAGGCGCATGTGGAGCATCCGGCAGGTGCGCAGCCAGACCCGGAACCAGGCGTAGGCCAGCCGCCGCAGCACGGGGAAGCGGCCCTCGCCGGGCAGCGCGAACGCGAATACCCAGTGCAGATGGACGACGCGGGCCCCGGCGATGCGCCCGGCCAGGACCTCGAGCGGCAGCAGCAGCAGGTTGAGCGTCCGGGACCGGGTCGGCTCGCCGATGTAGCGCACGCTGACGCCGAGCCGCCGCATCTCGCCGTACAGCAGGCCCTGGTATGGATTCGGGTCCCGGGGAAGGGCCAGAACCCTCACGGGCGAACCAGCTCAGCGAGGGCCCCGGCCCCGTAGGCGAGGTGATCCGTGAGCACCCTGACCGCGCCGTTGGAGCGATTGCGCCACGCGGGCAGGATCAACAGCGCGAGGTATAGCGGGAACGCGACGCCGGCGGGCCAGCCGAAGCGGAACGCCGCCCGGGCTGGGAGGGCCATCGCCAGCGGCACCCCGAGCAGGTACGCGGGATAGGCGACCACCATCGGGTCGCGGCGGAGCACGTGCCGGAGCCTCTCGGGGTGCTTGCGGTAGAGCCGCATCCGGGCCTTGCCGTAAACGTAGGAGCGGCGCAGCTGACGGCGCCGGGTTCCCAGGTCATGCCGGATGACGGCGTCCGGAACGCCGTGGATCCGGTAGCCAGCGTCGGTCAGGCGCCAGCTGAAGTCCACGTCCGAGCCGTAGGAGAACTCCTCGTCGAACCCGTCGATCGCGTCGAACGCGCCACGGCGGAAGGCCAGGTTGATGGTGGGGCACTCGGCCAGGTAGCGGGCCTGGAGGGCGCGCCGCGCCCCGCGGTCGTACAGCGAGTCACTGCCCGGCAATGCCAGCGTCAGCCCGCACGTCACGTTCTCGCCATGCCGCAACGGCGCGACCAGGCCCGCCAGCCAGCCGGGATCGGGCCGGCATCCCGCGTCGGTGAACACGATGATCTCGCCCTTGGCCGCGCATACGCCCGCGTTGCGCTGGTGCGGTATGGATATGGCCACTCCCGGCGGCTGCCGGAACTGGACCCAGCGGATGTGGTCGGCGTGCCGCCGCCGGATGTGGTCAAGCCGTCCGGAGGATGCGTCGACGACAACCACCTCGCAGGGCTCCCCGAGCTCCGCGGCCTCGCAGGTCACGTCCGTCAGGGTGGTGTCGAGGCTGGCCTCGTCCTTGCTGATGATGACGATGGAGATCACCGATGAAACACCTCCGATGAGCCGTCCGTGTATACGAGGTCGTAGTTGCGGTCGAGGAACCTGGCGGGGAACACGTAGGTGACGGTGTGGTCGTCATAGAGGGCACGGCCCCGCCCGTCGACGACGTTGGCCCGGCTGGCGTACACCCAGGCGTGCTGGCTGATCGTCAGCGGCGTCACGTCGCCGACGACGCCGCGGTTGATCCCGGCGACCGCGTCCAGGGGAAGCTGCGCGTAGCGGTCGGCGTACACGAGCTGGCCAGGCTGGACGGACGTGCCGAGCCACCGGGCTGAGGCCAGCTCGGGTGCCGTCATGTAGTAGCGCTCGAAGTCCTCGCCGCTGTTCGCCAGGTTGGTGCCGGTCCCGCCGCCGAGCAGGACGCCCGCCAGGCCGCTCGTGGTGAGGAACATCATGGTCAGGCCGCCGGCGGTCAGCACCGTGGCCACGGCCTGGCGCCACCTGCGCCGGCCGGCCAGCCGCTGCACCAGCCAGAACAGCGCCACGGCGAGGACCGCCGTCGACTGCAGCAGGGCCCGTTCCTGGTTGTAGGTGTCCGCCAGGGTGCCGCTCAGCCTGATCAGCCCGAGCAGGAAGACCGTGGCCAGCGCGAGCAGCCCGACCTGGCGGGCCAGCACCGGCGTCCTGCGCCACACGACCATGAGCAGGGCACCTACGGTGCCGAGCAGGTATACGAGCTGCTGGACGACCAGCGAGCCCAGGTTCAGCGCGCCGTTGGCGGCGGCCCACGTCACCGGCGGAACCGGCGGCGCCGAGCCGCGCAGCGCGTACTGGGACAGGCCCGCATCGGGGAGGGGGGTGACGTAGTGGATGTGGGCGGCGTAGTAAGAGTGCGCGAGCCGCTCGTACTGCCCGGCCGGCATCGGGGTCGGGGTGTTGCCCTGGAGGTAGGCGGCAACCGGACTCTGCCCGGCCGCACGGTTGGGCAGCACGTCAAGCCCGTTCGCCCGCAGTGAGTGGCCGAGCTGCAGCAGCTCCGACGCGGCGGAGTGGGTCACCGGGCCATACCAGACGAAGGCACCCGCGAGCGACACGAGAAAGGCGATCGCGAACGCGCCCGTTATCGCGGGGATGCCACGCCGGATCCGGGACGCCAGCCATTGCAGCACCACGGCAATGCCGATGATCGTGATGGCCACGTAGGTGGTCGAGTAGTGCGCCGCGACCATCGCCAGGCTGAGCAGAACGACGAGCGCCCAGCGCGGCCGCCGCGGAACCGAGGATTCGAGCATCGCCGCGAGCAGCGCGGCGAACAGCACGAGCGCGATCTCCTGCCGCGCGATCGCCGGGAGCTCCTGCGCGAACGAGGCCTGCATGACGAAGAAGCCGGCGGCCGCGAAGGCCCAGCGGGCCGACAGTACCCGGCGTGCCAGGTAGAAGATCGCCACGGGGAGCAGCGCTCCGATGACCGGGTAGACGACCTTGAGCACGAGCAGCGCGGGCAGGCCGGTCAGGAAGTGTAGTTCGGCCGGCATGACCGTGACGCTGAGCATCGCGCCGTAGGCGTCGCCGCGGTGCGCCGTGTACCAGATCCCGTGGGTCACAGCCTGCTGCAGGTCGTAGTACTCGGTGGAGATGTCGAAGCCGTAGACCAGGTCGCCGCGCAGCGAGAACGACCACATCGTGGCCAGCTGGGCGGCGTACAGGATGACCGCGAGCAGCGCCGTGTCCAGCCGCGACGCGAAGACCAGGCCGGCCACGATGATGACGGCGCAGGCCGCAAGCGCGATCGCCGCGACCGAGTTGCCGTCCCCGCTGTTCAGCCGGAGCGCCCCGGCGGCAGCGGCAAGGGCGACCAGCAGCGGCCAGATGTACCGGGTCCGCTCGGTCAGCGAGCGCCACGGTATCGCCACGTCCGACGGTGCGCGTGCGGAAGCGGCGAGCAGGGCCAGGCAGGTGATCTCCAGCCCGGCCAGCAGCGGCCCGGTCCGCAGCGGAGCGGCGATGCCGACCAGCGGCCCGGCCAGGTCCACCGCCAGGCCGGACCCGAACAGGACCACGATCGACGCACACGGCACGTACACCGGGAACGAAGCCACGGTCCGGCCGGGGACCCGCAGCGCGCGAAGCAGCACCACGCCGGGGACGACCAGCAGCAGCGGCACGAGCAGCACCTGCACCGCCCACAGGCCGCGCAGCGGCACCAGGAGCGCGATGACGGCCAGGGCCGCGGCGTATCCGGCGAGGTCGCGGCGGGCCGGGGCGGCGGGGCGCCGCCTGGGGCTCTGCGCGCTTCGCTGGAGCTCGGGAAGCAGCTTCGTGGTCATGGCACCAGCGCCAGATCGTCCGGAGACGCGGCCGCCGGGCGGACCGCGATGCCTGCCTGGAACGCACCGGCGACGCGGTCGGTCATCGTGTCCCAGTCGTAGTCGGCCAGCCAGGGATCGGCGCCGCGGCGCTCCCGGCCCGGCCGCTGGTCCAGACCGGTGAGCACACGCCGCGCCGTCTCAGCGACGGCCTCAGTGGAGGGCTCGCAGACCACGCCGTGCTCGGACCGTTCCGCCAGATGTCGGGCTAGGTTGTCGGGAGCCGAGGTCGTCACCACGGTCAGGCCGCACGCGAGGGCCTCGAGCACCGAGATCCCGAACCCTTCGCGCGCCGACGGGAACACGAACACCTTCGCCGCCTTCATCAGCGCGTAGACCTCTCGCTGCTCTGCAACGTCGTGGCGGAACTCCACCGCGTGATCCACCCCGAGCGCACGTGCCCGCGCCCGCAGCGCCGCCCGCTCCGGGCCGTCGCCGATGACGCGGCAGGTCACGGGCATGCCCTGGGCGTGCAGCAGGGCAACAGCGTCCAGCAGCATGCCGACCCGCTTGTGCTCCACGAGCCGGCTGACGACGACCAGGTCGGTGGCCGCGGGGTCGGGGCGGCAGCCTCCGACCGCGTCCAGGTCGATGCCGTTGGGCGCCACCGTGATCGACGCCCGGGCGCCGAGGACCGCCCGGAGCCTGTCCGCGGTCTGCGGCGACGCGGCGATGATGTGGTCGGGCAGGCGCATGGCCAGGCACTGCGTGAACCACGCGGCCAGGCCGGCCGGGCCCAGGTACTGGCGCCAGTAGTCCCGGTCCCAGACCTCATGCCAGGTGACCACGAAGCGCTTGCGCCGCAGCGTGGCCACCAGGCGCAGCACGAAGATCTGAAGGTACGGCATGTGGTCGGCCTCCAGCACGTCGAACCTGCGCCCGAGCAGCCGCAGGCAGGCGAGCGCGAACAAGACGGCCTGGCGCATGGATCTGCGCCCCCCGCTGTACAGCGGGATCAGCGGCGAGATCGCGTGGAAGGTGACTGAGTCAGCGGTGCGCACGCGCGGGCCGGCCCACCACCGCATCGTGTACACGTGCACGTCGGCCCGGCCCGCCATGCGCCGGGCCAGCTCGTGGTAGCGAAGCTCTTTGCCGCCACGGTGATACGGGTAGATCGCGTCGCTGACGAACGCGATGACCGGGTCGCGATGCCGCGTCACGGGCTCCCCTTCCCTGGCGCGCAGGCCGTCCAGAAGTCGATGGATTCGGCGGGGCGGCTGAGGTTCACCGCCACGCGGAGCTGCCCGCCCGCGCATGAGATCGCAACCTGTCTGGCCACAGTGGCGGCGGAGCCGGGCTCCACCCGGACCGCGCCGGAAGCGACGCGCCGGGAGTGCCCATGCCGCAGGACCGTGATCGACCACTGGTAGCTGCGCGAGCCGCCAGAGGAGTTGCGGATCCTGAACGACGCGTCCAGGTTCGCGTGCCTTGCTTGCAGCTGCTCCGGCAGCGACTGCGGCGCCGCGAACGCGAGCGATGTGTAGCTCGCGGGCTCGTTAAACAGGCCCGCGCTCGCCAGCGCCGAGTGGCCGGCCGGTGTCTGCGCGACTCCCGCGGCCGCCACCGCTGCGGCTGTCAGGCCAGCAAGGCCCCACCATCGAGCCATCGGGCTAACCCCGCGGCGGCGACGATGGCAGCGTCACCGCTCGCACACTCGCCGGCGTGTCCCGTCAGCTGGCGCGGCTCTGGCTTGGCCAGCCTCGCGTGCCCGTTAGTGCCCGGGAGCGCCACAGCGGACCTCATCCGCGAGCCGAAGGACATCTTCACCTGCACCAGGATCCGCACGCACGCGACCGCGTCCTGCCAGCGGATCTTCTTGCCCTCCGCCTGGGAACGGCTGTAGTAGGAGACCGGGATCTCGAACGGGCGGATGCCGAGTTTCAGCATCAGCGCGGTGATCTCGGTGTCCAGCCCGAACCCGGTTTCGCTGAGCGGCAGCGTCCTGAGCAGCGGCAGCGGAATCAGCTTGAGGCACGTGTGCAGGTCGCTCAGCCCGGCGTCAAAGATCATGTTCGCCAGCTGCGTCATGACCCGGTTGCCCTTGGCGTACCGGTACGACTGGTAAACCGTGTAGAACCCGAACAGCCGCGCGCCGTATACGACCTCGCTTCGGCCGGACAGGATCGGCTCCAGCATCCTCGGGATGTCCGCCGGCGAATACTCCAGGTCGGCGTCGAATGGCACGGCGTGCGTTCCGGTGGCCAGCTTCACGGCCGAGCGCAGCGCCGCGCCCTTGCCGAGGTTGACCACGTGCCGGTACACGATGACCCGCGGGTCGTCCACCTGGGCGAGGAGCAGCGGCGTGCCGTCGGTGCTGCCGTCGTCCACGACGATCAGCTCAACGTCGCAGGGGTAGTCCGTCTGCAGGATCTCCGCGATCGCCCGGCCGATGCGCTGTTCCTCGTTGTACGCGCACATCAAGATCGACAACTTGACGGTGCGCTCACCCGCCGTGGGCCTTTGCTGCGGCAGCGAACCCACCGCGTGATCAAGGGAATCCGGCGCCGCTCCGGGCAGTGGCAGCGGTGTGGTGGCTCTTTCCGCCAGCTCGTTCAGCCTGACTATCGGTCGCGTCATAGCAAATTCAGCCTCTCCATAGGTGTTGCAGTTGGGGGCAGCTTCGGCGCTGCGTTACTTGGCGCTCGAGGGAATCTGGAGGCCGTCGATGTGGCCTGGGGTGACCCGGCCTAACCCTTGGTTAGCCGCGAGCAAATGCCTGCGTGTCCTGTGGTTTGCCTGGCCCCGACACTGACTGTGACATCGTTTGGCCCCCACCGGGTCACCCAGCAGGGTTAGCACCGGCTACTCAATCTGAGGTAGTCGCCTGCGACCCGCTCACTACACGGCCCGCGACCCGCTTGACCACACCGCCAGCGACCCGCTCACTACACCGCCGCGACCCGCTTGACCACACCGCCTGCGACCCGCTCACGACACCGCCCGCGACCCGCTTGACCACACCGCCTGCGACCCGCTCAACACCGGTGCGGTATGGGCTCCTGCAATCCGGGTACACTGCCACGCCTGCCTGGATTAATCCTTAACGCATCCCGTGCAACAGGAACTTACTTGCGTCGCGGATTTTTCGTGCTCACTCGGCGTAATTGCCGGCTACATTCTGTTTATATCTTAGGTCGCTCCCGCACCGTATAAACCGATATGTGCCAGGTCTCACGCCCGCTCCTGGGTCCCTGACAACGGGCGGCTATAGTCGGCGCTGACGGGACAAACACTGGGGGCCGGTGTGCTTGACAGGGTTTTCGTCAGTTTCGTTGTTATTGCGTATAACGAGGCGGAAAACATTGCCCGCACCCTGAATGCCATCGCCGAGCAAGATGGCCTCGGCAGATACGAGATCATCGTCGTCAACGACGGCTCGAGCGACGGCACTGCGGGCATTGTCGGCCAGATCGCCGCCGCCGACCGGCGGGTCCGGCTCATCGAGCTGCCCGAGAACCGGGGCCGGGGTTACGCGCGGAGCACCGGCACCGCGGCCGCCCGCGGCGAGCTCATCGCGACCGTAGACGGCGACATCATTCTTCCCGCCAGCTGGCTGGTGCGGGCCCGGGAAGCCCTGCGCGACCACGATGCGGTCGGCGGCACCGCCGTGCCGGACGGCGACGTCGCGTACCTGCACCGGCGATTCGGGCTTGCGCCCCGAGCCGTCGGTCACGCTACAGCCGTGACCGGAAGCAACGCGCTGTACCGGCGGGAGGTCTTCAGCATCGCCGGTTTCGACCCCGCGCTCCGCGAGGGAGAAGACGTCGCGCTGAACCACGCGCTCAGGCAGCACGGCCTGTCGCTCGGATGCGTCCCCGGGCTGCTGGTGCAGCATGCCGAGGGCAAGACGATGGGCGCCTCGCTGCGGTGGCTGTTCGTCAGTGGCAAGGGCGCGACCCGGCAGTTGCTGACCTACCGCCAGGTGCGGACCCCGGACCTGGCGGCCGGCGCGTTCGTGGCGGCCGCTGCGGCCGGGCTGGTGCTGTGGGCGCGGCGGCGGCCTCTCGCCGGTGCTGCCCTGCCGGCCGCACTCGTAGTCGCCGTGGGCACGCAGCATGTGCGCAGCCGCTTCGAGACTCCCTGGTCGCAGTGGAACCGGGTAGTGCCCGCCATCGCCGTCGACAGCGCGATGCTGACCGCCTACTTCACCGGCCGGCTCGCCGGCCTCGCCGCGCTGTGGCGGCGCCGGGCGGTGGCCGGCCCGGCTCCGGGCCCGGTCACGCGACGGCGGGCAGCCAGTGCGGGCTGGCGGCGGTAGTGGAGACATCCACCCCGGCGTCGCTCGCGGCGGCCAGCACGTCGTCCAGGAGCACCAGCCTGTTGCCGCCGCTGACGATCCAGTCGTGGAACGTGGCCATCGCCATCGCACCCGGTGCCGTCGCCGTGGTCCGGAGCACGGCCCGGGCGTAGCCGAGCAGGTCTGGCGGCGTGTCGTCCTGCGGCCGCGGCAGGCCCAGCAGGTCGCAGTCGAGCGGCGCGTACACCGGAACCTCGAGCAGCCCGGCGCGCTCGAACGGGGGACGCCCGCCAAGCAGCCAGGACAGCCGCCCAGCCGGCGAACCGAGGAAGTCCTCCCGCGCCACGAGACCCGCATTGAGCAGGGCCAGGGCAAGCCGACTGCGGACCAGTCCCGGCAGCATGCCCGGCCCCGGCCGAAAGGCGGCACGCAGCGGGAACCGGTCCGGGCGGAGCAGTTCGGCGGGGTACCGCACCTCCTGGTTCGACACCCAGTGATAGCCGTTGGCGCGCAGCAGCGCGGACACCTCCGGCCGGTAGAACTCCGGCGTCAGCAGGTACGGCGCGCGGAAGCCCCGCGGCCGCGCGCCCGCGATCCGCTCCACCAGCGATCCGGCTCTGGCCAGGTCGTCGCCGAGCCGGTCCAGCCGATCCTGGTCGTAGCCGGCAAGGTCATCGTGCTCGTATCCGTGCAGCCCGATCTCGTGGCCGGCGTCGGCAAGCTCCTGAACGACCCCGGGATGCTCCTCGACCATCCGGCCGACGACGAAGAAGACCGCCCTGGCCTGATACCGGGCCAGCACACCGAGGATAGAGCGGGCGCTCTCGTGCAGGTCATACGGCACCTTGTGCGGCATGCCGTACGAGCCCTCGAAATCAAAACAGACAAGCATCCGCGCGGGAGGAGCCCCCCCGCGAGCCCCCGCGAAACCCAAAGCCCTCATCGCCATACCTCCGCGAATCCCCCAAAGGCGAATACTCCGTAAACCCCCAAGACCCAATACCCCCACCTGCACCTGTAACCAGATACCACCCAGTTAAGACTTGGCGGTAGCGGGAACAGGCGGCCAAGCAGGCCCTCCGGACACAAAGCGCAGGCGGCGGCGGCGCACGTTTCATGATCTTGGTCGAAAAGACGGCTATGCGGTCGTCATCTACCAGATCATGGAAATCGAATACCCTAAGCGAATGCTACTGGGGCGGATGGCGCTGGCGGGGCTGCCGGTATTCTCAGATGAGCCCGGACAGCGGTGCGGGGGAAGCGTCCGCTGAGACGACGGCAGCGCGGGGAGCGCCCGCTGGCACGGCGGTGACAGGGAAGCCTCCGCTGGCACGACGGCAATACGGGGAAGTGTCAGCTGAGACGGCGGCGACACGGGGGAAGTGTCCGTTGGCACGATTGAGCGTCGTTCTTTGCTCGCTGAATGGGGCGGCCGGCGTCGGCCGCTGCCTTCGCGCGCTCGGCGAGCAGACGATCCGGTCCAGCATGGAAGTGATCGTGGTCGACGACGGCTCGACCGACGCGACGAGCGAAGTGGCCGGCTGGCACGGCGCCCTGGTGATCCGCCATCCCGAGAACCGCGGGGTATCGGCGGCGCGCAACTCGGGCGTGGAGGCCGCTTCGGCACCGGTCGTGGCGTTCCTCGATGACGATTGCGAGCCCGAGCCGCGGTGGGCAGAGCAGCTTCTGGCCGGCTACGGCGATGATGTCGTCGCGGTCGGCGGACCGCTGCTGCCGGCCGGAGAGCCCGGGTTCCTGCTTGACTACCTCACCCGGCACAACCCCCTTGAGCCGCAGGAACTGGAGCTCGCGAAGAGCAGCAGCCTGGGGTACCGGCTTCGCGCCTACCTCAGGCGGCAATGGGCACCGCCCCGGCACAGTGCCCGTCGGGACGTGCTGTCGTTCGCCAGCGCGAACATGTCGGTACGGCGGCAGGAATTCCTCGAGGTCGGCGGGTTCGACGAGCGGATCCGGTTTGGCTCAGAAGACGAGGATCTGTGCTGGCGGCTGCGGCGCGCCTTCCCGGCCCAGCGCCTGGTCTACCTGCCCGGGGCGCGCGCCCGGCACCACTTCACGCCGTCGCTGCGTGACACGCTGCGCCGCAGGCGTGCCTATGGCCGCGGCTCGGCCATGATGTACCGCAAGTGGCCAGATACGGGCCCGGTGCTCTTCCCCGCGCCGGTCATCGTGCTGGGGCTGCTGGTTCTGTCCGTGCGCCGCCCGGCCCTCGCGGTCGCCGCGGCTGCCGTGCCGCACCTGTTCTACCCAGCGGGTCTGCGGGTCGCGTTCGTGCAGCGGCAGGCCAGGTGCGCTGGTGACGCGTACCTGCAGCTCGTCCAGGAGACCTGCGATGACCTGGGCTTCATCCAGGGACTGTGGCGCTACCGCGACTGGCCTGGCGAGGACGACGCCGGCGACTAGCGCCAGGCGGCAATCCTGGGGCGCAGGTAGCGGACCATGGCGAAGGAGACGATGCACAGCAGCAGCGCCGCTACCCGCAGCGTGCCCTCGGTCGGCCACGACAGGAGGTGAGTCGCCTGGAGCTGCTGCGTGGCCGGGTGCGTGACCGTGTTCACCGACAGGTAGCCGAACAGGCCGGTGGCCAGGACCGCCACGGTCTCGGCTGCCGCCATCGCCAGCAGTACCGCTCCCCCGGGCGCCGTAGGCGACGCTGCCCCGGCCGATGCAGCCGACGGCACTCCCCCGGGCGCCGTGGGCGGCGACGCTCCCCCGGCCGATGCTGCCCCGGCCGATGCGACCGGCGGCGCTGCTCCGGTCGATGCGGCCGACCGCCGTCGCCGCAGCCGCAGGTATTCGCTGCTCAGCAGGCATACCGCCGCAACGACGAAGGCAGCGAAGCCCGATGTGTCGGTGCGGAGCCACGGAACGCCGCGCCAGTACGGATCGGCCAGATCCAGCGGCCGGAAGCTTCCGACCAGGGCGGTGCTCGCCCACTCCAGCAGCGAGCCGAAGGCCAGACCGGCGGCTGCCGCCTCGACGGCCAGCCAGCCATCGCCGCCGGGCCGGTCAGGCATTCGGTGCGTCTCGTGCCATGCCGGGAGCAACCATGACGGCCGGGACGCCCCGAGCCGTGAACCCGGGCGGCACGTCCTTGGTCACGACCGCTCCAGCGCCGATCCTGGCATCGTCCCCCACCGTCACCGGGCCGAGGATGGCTGCCCCGCTGCCGACGTATACCCGGTCGCCGAGGACCGGCGGCGGCCCCTCTCCGCGGATGCCGATGGTCACCCGGTGGTAGATCCGTGCATCGGCGCCGAGCCGGACGTCCGGGTGCAGGATGACGCCCCGGCCCGCGTGCAGCAGCGTCAGCCGGGGACCGCACCGTACCTGCGGCGGCAGTTCGGCGCCGATCAGCAGCCTGGTGTAGACGAGGTCGAGGATGCTCCAGGCAACCCGCACGGGCGCAGGCTTGGTGATCGCATATTGGCCGAGCCGGAAGACGGCCACGGTAAGGCGGTCAAGAGGCGCCTGGTTGCAGGCCAGATCGGCCTTCAGCGCCAGCCAGAGCGACGCCAGGCTCATTCCGGTCCGCGGCGACCGTCTCAGCATGGCGCCACCGGCAGGCAGTTCTCACGATCCGTCATCAATCAATGACAATACGATGTCACACTTGGACCCTCACTCAGCAGGCAAGCTTCCAGTAGACGATCGTGGCGTCGTCCCTAGCTTTGTAGCGGGGCCAGCGCTCGCGGTCCGGGTCGGCATCCTCAGCGGCCCGGACCTGGCGGATCAGCGCGGCGGGGCCGTGTTCCCTGATGACGTCGATCATGGCGGGCCAGCCGAGCTGGTGGTACAGGTCGTCGATGCGGGTGGCGCCGTCGCTGAGCAGGGCGACGCCCCGCAGACCTTCCAGCGGCAAGGTGCCGCTCGTGGCCGTCTCGGCCGCCGCCGGATCCGCGGCGGCCGCCCGGTGCCGGTCGGTGATCACCTGTGGCGGCCGGCCGTCGCCGAAGTCGGCGGCCACGCTGGAGTCGGACAGTGCCAGGTAGCTGATGCCCTCGGCATCGGCGCGGACCGCGGTGACCGTGGCGGCCGGGGTGGCCTGCACGGACAGATCGCAGGTTTCGGCGTGCCGGTCCCGCACCTGCGCGATCGCGGTTGCCAACGCGTCGGCCAGCGCGATCCTGGGCTCGGCGGTGATCGCGGCCAGCAGATCGGTGCCGAGGGTGCGGGCGTACCAGGCGACGCCGTGCACGCATCCGGTGTCCGCGCCGCGGGGAGTGGTGGTGCAGCCGTCCAAAAGCACGGCGGCCGCGGGGCCGACGCACGCGTAGTCCTCGTTCGGCCACCCGGGTGTTCCCGGGTCGGTGGCCATCCGGATCAGCACGGCGCGGTTCCATCTCCCGCGGGCCAGGCCCCGCTGACCTCGCGAGCCTCATCCTCGCCCGGCCACGGGGGCATGGTCACCGCCACGGCGGACAGTGGCTCGTCGCTGAGGGACCGGAACTGGAAGCTCGTTCCCGCCGGGATGGACAGGCAGGTTCCTGGCTCCAGCGCGACGATTTCCTCCCGCCCCTCCCCACCCTGCCGCCCCTCCCCACCCTGCCGCCCCTCCCCACCCTGCCGCCCCTCCCCACCCTGCCGGCCCTCCCCACCCCGCCGGCCCTCCCCACCCCGCCGGCCCGCCTGGCTGCGCCACATCTCGCCGCGGCCGCTCAGCACGTACCAGATCTCGTCCACGGTGCGGTGCACCACGGCCTGGGAGCTCCGGCCGCCGGCGAGCTCGAAGTGCGCCATCGAGCCCCCGCCCAGCCGCAGCAGGATCCGGACGTCGGAGCCGTCCGGCGCGACCACATCGCGGACGGCGGGCAGTCGCATGGTGTCAAATGGCTGGTCCACGCCGATCAATGTAGCCAGCCAGCACCGCTCCAGCCGCGGCAAGAGATTTCTTTCGCCGACGTGTCGATCCTGGCGCAGGCCGTTCGTGTGGGAAGTGAGAGCAACACCGCGCAGAAGGAGGAGACGATGACCAGAGTCGTGCTGACCGAATTCATCTCGCTCGATGGCGTCATGGAGGAGCCCCGCTGGACCTTTCAGTTCGAGCGGGGTCCTGACGGCATGAGCTTCAAGACCGATGAGCTGTTCGCCAGCGAGGCGCTGCTGCTAGGTCGGGTGACCTACCAGGGGTTCGCGCAGGCATGGCCGTCGATGGGCACCGACGAGTTCGGCAAGAGGATGAACAGCATCCCCAAGTACGTGGTTTCGTCGACGCTCACCGACGCCGAGGCGAGCTGGGGTCCCACGACGGTCCTCAGGGGCGACGTCGTGCCCGAGATCACCAAGCTGAAGGACAAGCCGGGCGGCGACCTCCTGGTGGAGGGAAGCTGCCAGCTCGCCAGGACCCTGATCCGTCACGGCCTGGTCGATGAGTACCGGTTCATGCTGTTCCCGATCATGCTCGGCGGCGGCAAGCACTTGTTCCCCGAGGACATGAACGAGCAAGCCAGGCTGTCGCTGACCGAGGCGAAGCCGGATCGTGACGGTGTCATGCTGCTGAGATACCAGCCCGCACCGGCCGGAGAGGAGAACTCCCGATGAAGCAGTACCTGCTCAGCGTGTGCCTGGTCGATGACGGCACCCCGCCGCCATCGCCCGAGGAGGTGCAGCCGACGTACGAGGCTGTGGACGCGTTCAACGACCGGCTCCAGCAGAGCGGGGCCTGGGTGTTCGCCGGCGGCCTGCACCCGCGCAGCACCGCCACCGTGGTGCGTTCCGAGGCCGGCGAGAAGCTGATCACGGACGGCCCGTTCGCCGAGGGCAAGGAGTATGTCGGCGGGTTCTGGGTGATCAAGGCCGACGATCTCGACGCGGCGCTGGACTGGGCGGCCGACGGCGCCGCGGCGTGCGGGGCCCCGGTCGAGGTGCGCCCGTTCCAAGAGAACCCGGAGGGCTGACGCCAGGTGCCGATCCTTGACCGAGCCGCGATCGAGCGAGTGTTCCGTGACGAGTACGGCAGGTCCGTCGCTGTCCTGGTCCGGGTCTTCGGCGACATCGACCTCGCGGAAGAGTCGGTCCAGGACGCGTTCACGGTGGCCGTTCAGAAGTGGCCGACGGCCGGGCTGCCGCCAAGCCCGGCCGGGTGGATCATCACCACCGCCAGGAACCGGGCGATCGACCGGCTGCGCCGCGATGCGTCCCGCGATGACCGGCACGCGCAGGCGCAGATCCTCTACTCAGCAGGCGAACAGGCACAGGAGGAGGCAGCCGTGCGCGATGACCGGCTCCGGCTGATCTTCACCTGCTGCCACCCGGCGCTTGCCCAGGCCGCCCAGGTCGCGCTCACGCTGCGGCTGCTCGGTGGGCTGTCCACCGCGGAGATCGCCCATGCATTCCTGGTGCCCGAGCCCACGATGGCCCAGCGCCTGGTCCGGGCCAAGGGAAAGATCCGCGACGCCAGGATCCCGTACCGGGTGCCCGGCGATGCCGAGCTGCCGGACCGGCGGCGGGCGGTGCTCGCCGTGATCTACCTCATCTTCAACGAGGGGTACGCGGCAAGCTCCGGCGACCGGCTGATCCGCGCCGACCTGTGCGCGGAGGCGATCCGGCTGGCCCGGCTGCTGGCCGAGCTGATGCCCGACGAGCCAGAGGTGATGGGCTTGCTCGCGCTGGTCCTGCTGATCCAGTCCCGCAGCGCCGCCAGAACCGGCAGCGACGGGGCCCTGGTTCTGATGGCTGACCAGGACCGCGGGCTGTGGGACCGGGCCCTGATCGCCGAAGGCCAGGCCATCGTGCGGGCGTGCCTGCGCCGCAACCAGCCGGGGCCGTACCAGATCCAGGCGGCGATCAACGCGGTGCACAGCGACGCGGCGACCGTTGCCCACACCGACTGGCACCAGATCCTGCAGCTCTACGACCAGCTCCTCGTGGTCGCGCCCGGCCCGGTGGCCGAGCTGAACCGCGCGGTCGCCGTGGCCGAGGTAGACGGCCCCGCCGCGGCGCTGGCCGAACTCGACGACCTTCATCTCGACGGCTATTACCTGTTCCACGCGATCCAGGCCGACCTGTTTCGCCGCCTTGAACGTGACGCCGACGCGGCGGCCGCCTACGACGCGGCGATCGCGCTCGCGGGCAACAACACCGAGCGCGCGTTCCTGCAGCGCCGCCGATCAGCACTGACACCACCAGAGGAGACATCATGCGACTGACCGTCACGACCTTCCTGAGCCTCGACGGCGTCTATCAGTCCCCGGGGGCGCCTGACGAGGACGGCACCGGCTATGAGTACGGCGGCTGGACTGCTCCCTATGGCGACGAGAACTCCGGCAAGTTCATAACCACCCACTTCGCCAACGCCGACGCGTTCCTCCTGGGCCGGAAGACCTATGAGATCTTCGCCGGCTACTGGCCGCGCGTGACCGGCCCGGACCACCCGATCGCCGCGCCGCTGAACAGCCTGCCGAAGTACGTGGTGACCAGCACGCTAACGTCGCTGGACTGGACCAACTCGACGCCGGTCACCGGCGACCTCGCCGGCGAGGTCGGCAAGCTCAAGGCGCGGCCGGGCAACGAGCTGCAGGTGCACGGCAGTGGGCAGCTGGTCCAGGCGCTGATCACGCATGGTCTGGTCGACGAGCTGCGCCTGATGATCTTCCCGCTGATCCTCGGCACCGGCAAGCAGCTGTTCCCGCGAGAGCCGGTGGCGGCCGCGATGCGGGTCGCCGACAGCCAGACTACGAGCACCGGGGTCACGCTCCTCACGCTCCGGCCGGACGGCCCGGCGAGGTTCGGTTCCCTCGCCACTGAGGCTTAACCCACGGCCGTCACTACGGGCGCACCGGGCGGTGCCGGGGAGGCCTAGCCCACGGCCGTCACCATGGGCGCACCGGACGGTGCCTGGGCGGGATGGCCTGAGGGAAGTTGAAGACGCGTGTGGGGTCGACCGCGGCCTTTATCCTCTCAAGCCGGGGAAGATTGGTCGCGTAGTACCAGATCATGTACCAGTCGTTGTCTCGATACACGCCGGCGGTGGCATCGGAACAGACCGTGTTGGCCTTGCCGCCAGCACTTTCCAGGGATTAATCCGATTACCCCATTTGCCGTCTCGCTGGCGGCAACGGCGGGGGCTGCGGCTTTCCACGGAACCACGAGCCCGCTAAGGGCGGCTGTTGCGCCGCCGGCCACGAAGGATCTTCGTGTTAGTCCGGTTTTCGCCTCTGGCTGTAATCTCCTGATCCTTCAAGATCTGGTCGCCGCGCACGAGACGCGCCGTGCTGATCTTGGAGGAGAATACATGCCAATTTCTTGAATCCCCGCCTTTCGCTCCGGCGTGTTTATGGCATGCCTTCTTTAAGCAGAGATCGCATAACCACTTGAGCGGGAAGCGTATGAGCGTTACGGGCTGCCCACGTAACTGCCGGTGCAAATATTCTCGTACGTGCTCGAGTTAAAGGCCTGGTTATGCTGCGGAAAATACCATTCAATGGCCTGGTACATGTACTTCCCGTCGCAGGTGCCCAGGTCGAAAGCGACCACGGTCGCGGTCTCCTCGGTGCCGCTGGCGACGCTCTGGTTCGGCCCGACGTATTCGGCGGTCCCGGTTGCCGTGGCCTGGGTCCCGCCCCATGACGACCACGCCACGTGTGTGACCAGACCGGTCGGGTCACCGCCATTGAAGATCTTGGCAGGCTTCACCTGCCCGAACCCCTGCCCCTGGGCGAAGTCGCCGGCGAGCTGTCCGAGCGTCGGTACCCCGCCCGGGCTCGCGGACGGCGACGCCGAGGCCGGCACAGTCGCGGTGCCCGGGGAGACGGTCGGCTGGCTGACCGCGGTGGCGCTCGGGGTCGCGGTGGGACTCGGCGAGCCGCTGGTGGCCGGCGGTGCCGCGGACGAGCAGCCGCCGGCCAGCACGGCGAGGCCGGTCAGCACGATCGCGGCAGCTGCGCGTCTGACGATGCGCCGCGCGGCCGTCCCGACACCCGCGCGTGCCTCCACGGACCGCGGGCCCCCGACACCGGCGCGTATCGCGATCGACCGCGCGGCCGCGGAATAGCAACGGCCGCGCAGCCCATAGCAACCTGGCCGCGCGCGATTCGTTTGATCCGGCATCCGGAGTCCCCCTATTCGCTGGCGCGGCTATTCTGCCGGAATCAGCGGATCAGGCGGAAGAAGGAGCAGATCTCATTTACGAATAGTTCCGGCTGCTCAAAGGCGGCGAAATGGCCGCCCCTGGCCGGTTCACCCCAGTAGCGGATGTCCGGGAAACGCCGCTGTGCCCACCGCCGGGACGGCCGCTGCAACTCCGCGGGGAAGATCGAGCAGCCGACCGGGACGGTGACCGGGTCGGCCGCCGCCCCACTGATCCACTCGTTCACCCGGCTGATGCTCTCCCAGTACAGCCGCGCTGCCGAGGCGCCTGTCCGCGGCAGCCAGTAGAGCATGAGGTTGTCGAGCAGTTCGTCGCGGGTGAGTACGTTCTCCAGGTGCCCGCCGTGGTCGGTCCAGGACCAGAACTTCTCGATGATCCACGCGCACAACGCTGCGGGTGAATCGGTGAGCGCGTACCCGATCGTTTGCGGCCGGGTTGCGTGCTCCCGCGAGTAGCCGGAATCGCCCTCGGCGGTTCGCTCCAGCGAGGCGAGCGTGGCGCGCTCGGCGTCGGTGAGGTCGCCGGGCGCGGCCGGGTCTGGGCCGGCCAGCGGCGGGACCAGGTGTATCCCGGCGACGTGCTCCGGGTCCTGCTGGCCGAGGCTGGCCGTGACCGACGTTCCCCAGTCGCTGCCCGCGGCGCCGTAGCGGCGGTACCCGAGACGGGCCATCAACTCGACCCAGGCCGCGGCTATCCGCTCGACCCCCCATCCGGACCGTTCAGGCTGGTCACTGAAGCCGTAACCGGGCAGCGACGGCAGCACAACGTCAAATGCGTCGGCCGGATCACGGCCGTGGCCGGGCGGGTCGGTGAGCGGCCCCAGGACCTTCAGGTACTCGATCACCGACCCGGGCCAGCCGTGGGTGATGATCAGCGGCATCGCCCCGGGCCGGGCCGACCGGACGTGGATGAAGTGGACTCTTACGCCGTCAATCGCCGTGCGGAACTGGGGCAAGCCGTTCAGGCGTGCCTCGGTGGCCCGCCAGTCGTAGCCGTCGGCCCAGTACCGGCACAGGTCCCGCATGTAGGCGAGCGGCACCCCCTGCGACCAGTCGCCGACCGTCTCCGGCTCGGGCCAGCGGGTACGCCGCAGCCGCTCGCCCAGGTCGGCAATGTCGGCCTGCGGAATCTCGATCCGGAACGGCGCGGGCTCGGCGGGCATGCACGTGCGGCGATGGTCCGCTACAGCTCGATCTCCGGGTACAGCCGGTGCCGGGACAGCAGGTCTGCGCAGCGGGCGCGGCAGGCCTCGGCGGTCACGGGATCCTGGTTGTACTTGGCTTTCGCCGTGGCGTTGGCCGGCGTCGTGGCGCGCAGCGCGGTGACGATCACGTCGGCGACCTCGTCAAGCTCTCCGGTGTTGAAGCCGAGCGTGGTCAGCGCCGGGGTGCCGAGCCGGACACCGGAGGTGTACCAGGCGCCGTTCGGGTCCTTTGGCACCGAGTTACGGTTCGTGACCACGCCAGCGTCCAGCAGGGCCTGCTCGGCCTGGCGGCCGGTGAGGCCGAAGCTTGCTCCCACGTCCATCAGCACAAGATGGTTGTCGGTCCCGCCGGTTACCAGCCGCACGTCCCTGCGCAGCAGGCCATCGGCAAGCGCGTGGGCGTTGTCCACGATCCGGCAAGCGTAGTCGGCGAACGAATCCTGCCTGGCTTCGGCGAGCGCGACCGCCTTGGCGGCCATCACGTTCGGCAGCGGGCCGCCGAGCACCATCGGACAGCCACGGTCCACGTCCGGCGCGTAGTCCTCGGTGCACAGCACCAGGCCACCGCGCGGGCCGCGCAGTGACTTGTGCGTGGTCGACGTCACCACGTCCGCGTGCCGGACCGGATTGAAGTCTCCGGTCAGCACCTTGCCGGCCACCAGCCCAGCGAAGTGCGCCATGTCGACCATGAACGTCGCCCCGACCTCGGCGGCGATCTCGGCCAGCGTGGCGAAGTTGGGGTTGCGCGGGTACGCCGAGTACCCGGCGACCAGCACCAGCGGCCGGAACTCGCGTGCCTGGGCGGCGATCGCGCCGTAGTCCAGAAGCCCTGATTCTGGGTCGACCCCGTAGCTCGCCTGGTTGAAAAGCTTTCCGGAGATGTTGGGCCGGAACCCGTGGGTCAGGTGCCCGCCCGCGTCCAGCGACATGCCCATCATCCGCTGGTCATGCAGGTCCTGCCGGAGCCGCTCCCAGACCGCGGGCTCCAGGTCGTTCACGTGCTTCGCGCCGACCTCGGCCAGCGCCGGGCTCTCCACCCGGTGCGCCAGGATGGCCCAGTAGGCGACCAGGTTGGCGTCGATCCCCGAGTGCGGCTGGACGTAGGCGTGATCCGCGCCAAACAGCGCCGTGGCGTGGCTGGCCGCCAGCGTCTCGACCCGGTCGACCATCTCGCACCCCGCGTACATGCGACGGCCAGGGGTGCCCTCCGCGTACTTGTCCGACAGCCAGTTGCCCATGGCCAGCAGCACGGCCGGTGAAGCGTAATTCTCCGAGGCAATGAGCTTGAGCTGACGCCGCTGCGAATCGAGCTCGCCGACGATGGCGTCGGCCACGTCGGGCTCGGCGGCGGCGATGACGTCGAGCGCTGCCCGGTAGGCAGCGTTGGTCGCGCTGGCAACGCCGGTGGCGGTGGCTGGATCGGGCATGGTGCGCTCCTTGGGGCGGGTCGGCCCAACGATAACCCGAACTTCAGCCCACGTCGCGGCGGTACCTGCCGTCGTGCCCTGGCTCGATGCCCCAGCCGAAGATGCGCTCCGGATGAATCCGGATTATCTCCCCGCTCATGAACGGCTGCGGCGGCTCCGCGTCGGTGAGCGCCTCGGCGTGGCCGCGGATCTCGAGCCCGCGTACCACCCACGGCCGGACGGACACCACGTCGTCGATGACGAACGCGACCCGCCCGTTCGCGCGCACGTTGCGGAACTTCTGGCTGGCCGCCATGTTCCACCCGCCGATGTCGATCGTTCCCGCCGCCGCGTCCACAGCGAAGCCGACCGGGTTGTTCTGCAGCGTCCGCTCGCCGCCACCGTGGCCAGTCGCCCCAGTCGCTGTGAAGCCAGGTAGTCAAGCTCGGCCTCGGTAAACACGCTCATCTCACCCTCCCGCGCTGGTGTGGTCGTGCAGCCATTCAATCACTTGGATGACAAAGTTGACGGATCCGCTGATACGAAGGCTGGCCGACGCAACTTTTCCCTCGCTTCAGTCATTTCCGGTACCTATATGTCCGAAATGTGGTTACCGAACGAAGTAAATGTGCACCGGAGCGAGATCCGGACAGGCGCCGAAAACAGCCACGCCCCTCCGAAATTGACCCTCCGCCGACGAGGCGGCGGTGGCCGACCGGGGCACGGCCGTCGCAGGCCAGGACCCGCCACCTCGCTTGACGCTCGGCCGCCCGCCCGGCAAAACACAGTCGTCCGCCTTGACCGCCACGCTCCGCCGACTCGGGATAAGTCCGGCAGGCGCGCCTCAACCCGCTCGGGGGAGCCCAGGCGGAGCGGACGGAACCCAGGCGGAGCCCGACGAGACCCGGCGGAGCCCGAGGAGACCCGGCGGAGAAGGAGACCGGGCGGAGCCCGACGAGACCCGGCGGAGGAGACCGGGCGGAGCCCGACGAGACCCGGCGGAGCGGAGGAGTCTGGCCGTGGCGACTCAACCCGGGGGGCCTCGGCAATCGGTTTGCGGTACGGTCGGCAGCACCGTTAAGTAGTCTTCCGGGCAGCGTTTCGGCGCGTGCGGCCAATGACGGCACGACGGGCCCTGAGAGCAATGGAAAGGTGCGGGGCCATGGTGCAGCAGGCCAATAGGCTTCGAGACGTTCGCTATGACATCCGCGGGCCGGTACTGCGCCGGGCTCGCCAGCTCGAGGCCGACGGGCACCAGATTCTCAAGCTCAACCTGGGCAACCCGGCGCCATTTGGCCTCAACGCACCCGAGTCCGTGCTTCGCGACGTGGTGCACTGCATCCGCGACGCCCAGGGGTACAGCGACGCCAGGGGGATCTACCCCGCGCGGCTGGCGGTGGCCGAGTCGTTCAAGCGCAAGGGCGTCACAGGGGTCGGCCCGGACGACGTGTTCCTCGGCAACGGCGTGTCCGAGCTGATCGTGATGGCGCTGCAGGGGCTGCTGGACACCGGCGACGAGGTATTGATTCCGAGCCCCGACTACCCGCTGTGGACCGGCGCGGTCGGGCTCTGCGGCGGCCGCGCCGTGCACTACCGCTGCGACGAGCAGGAAGGCTGGGCGCCGGACCTTGGCCACGTCGCCGGGCAGATCACCTCGCGGACCCGGGCGCTGGTGATCATCAACCCGAATAACCCCACCGGAGCGGTGTACTCGAAGGACACGCTGCTGGGGCTGCTCGACCTGGCCAGGCGGCACCGGCTGCTGGTGCTGACCGACGAGATCTACGACCAGATCCTGTATGAGGACGCGGTGCACGAGTGCGCTGCCGCGCTCGCCCCCGACCTTCTGGTGCTGACGCTCGGCGGCCTGTCCAAGACCTACCGGCTGGCCGGGTTCCGGTCCGGGTGGCTGATCGTCTCCGGCCCACGCGACGAAGCCGCCGAGTACCTAGAGGGCCTCGAACTGCTGGCCAACATGCGGCTGTGCCCCAACGTCCCGGCGCAGTACGCGATCGTGCCCGCGCTCGGCGGCAAGCAGAGCATCGAGCCGCTGCTGCAGCCCGGCGGCCGCCTGCGCGAGCAGCGCGATCACGCCTGGTCGGCGATGAACGCGATCCCGGGTGTGGACTGCGTCAAGCCGGCCGGGGCGCTCTACCTGTTCCCGCGGCTCGACCCGGACGTGCACAAGATCGCCGACGACGAGCGGATGGTCATCGACCTGCTCGAGCAGCAGCACCTGCTGCTGTCCCACGGCACCGGCTTCAACCTGCCCACCGCCGACCACCTTCGGCTGGTGTTCCTGGCCCCGGTCGAGGTGCTGGACGACGCGATCGGGCGGCTGGCCCGGTTCCTGGCCGACTACCACCAGTAGCCCGCCCGTGCGGCGGCTACTTGCTGTCCGGGCGGCGGCTACTTGCTGTCGTTGCCGCCGTGGGCCAGGTCGCGCCAGCTCGCTTCGGAGACGTGGACGTCGTAGCGCTTGGCGGCGGTCAGAATCCGCTGCCACGCCTTATCCCGCTCCGCGTCGCTCACGCCCTCGACCTGGTCAAACCTGGCGATCGCGTTGCGCACGTGGCGGGCGTCGGTCAGCGGTTCCTTGCGCTCGTTGGGGAACGCGAACTCCTCCGTGGGCAGCCGGTCCTTTTCCGCGGTGCTCAGACCCTCCTCGCTGCGGGGCACGTCCTCGCCGTGGGCCCGTTCGGACTGCACCTCACGAGCCTTGGCGATGTTCTCCCGGGCTGCTGCCTTCTGCTTTTCCGTAGCCACGACGCCTCTCTCGATGCCGGTCATGGCCGCTGCGGTGGGCTTACCCGCGATCGGCTGCGGCAACCGGGTTTCGGGACAAAGCCGGTGATTCGGCGTCGGGCGCGCGTGGGCGCTTTTGCGACGTGGTCAGGCTGATCGCGAGCACGCCGGTGCAGACCACCACGGCCCCGGCGATCTGGATCACAGTCGGCCGCTCCGCGAGCACCAGGTACGCCAGGAGCATCGCCGCGGCCGGCTGCAGCAGCAGGATCAGCGACGCGATGGCGGCCGGCAGCCTGGGCAGCGAGGAGGTGATCAGGAGCCAGCCCAGCGTCTGGCTCAGCAGCGCCAGCAGCAGCAGCCATCCGAACGACGGCCAGCCGATCCGCAGCTGCAGACCGCCGAAGACCAGGCCCAGCAGCAGCGCGCCGAGCGCGGCGCCCGAGGTGACCTCGGAGAGCGGGCCGGCCACGTGGGGGGTGCTGGCCGACGACCGGCGCAGGATCAGCAGGAACACCGCGTACGCAACCGAGGTGCCGAGCCCGTAGGCGACCCCGGCCAGCGGATGGGTACCGCCTCCGTCGCCACCGACCATTCCGGACACCAGCACGACGCCGACCATCACGACCGGCAGGAAGATGAGGAACCTTCGCTCGGGGCGCTCCCCGAACAGGGCCCAGGCGGCGAACGCGACGAACAGGACCTGCAGATTGCCGAGCACAGTCGCGACGCCCGCCCCGACCTCGGCGATCGCGTGGTTCCACAGCACCAGGTCGACGGCCAGGCAAAGCCCGGCCGCGAAGGCACCGCGGCGGGCGGCCGCCGGCCGGGGCCCGCGCTTGCGCTGCTCCAGCACGGCCAGCGTGATCAGCAGCGGCAGCGCGAGCAGGCAGCGGTAGAACGCCGCGGTGGCTGGCCCGGTATCGGCGAGCTTGATCAGCACCCCCGACGCCGAAATGCTGGCCGCTCCCAGGCCGGCCAGCAAGAGCGGACTGCGGTCGGCGAACGTCCCGGCGTCGTTGCCTGTAATGACCGTACCCGCGTATGGTGCTGACATGATGTCAACCCTACGGGAGCGGTCTGACAGGAGTCAAAGCGGTTTTGGTGCTGACCTCCTGGAAGCGCTCGAGGCGTGCGCGGAGCTGATCAACACCGGCCGTTCCGCGGACGGGGAGGGCCTCCGCGACGTCGCGGACGTCCAGTCGCTCGGCGATCGCTACGGCTTCCACGGAGACCCGGCCGTGCCGAGGGACCCGCCGCGGCTGCGCGGGCACCGCGCCCGGCTGGACGCGATCGCGGTCAGCTGCGAGGCCGGCGACGACGAGGCCGCGATCGGCATGCTCAACGCGCTGCTCGCGGAGACCGGGGCGGTACCGCAGATCGTCGCGCACGATGGCCGTGGTCCGCACATCCACGTGTCCCGGTCAACAGCACCGATGGCGGACCGGATCGCCGCGCACCTCGCCATGGGCCTCGCCGAGCTCGTGGTCTCCGGCGAGAGCCAGCGGGTGCGCGCGTGCGCGTCGCCGACCTGCCGGGACGTCTTCGTTGACCTGTCCCGCAACCGGTCCCGCAGGTACTGCGACAGCCGGACCTGCGGCAACCGGCTGCACGTCGCGGCGTACCGCGCGCGCCGGTCGCAGGCGGGCTGACGCGGAGCGACTGTGGGCTAGCTCACAGCTTCCGGTCGGGGCCACAGCACCGGGAGCTCCCTGCTAGGTTGTGGCTGGGGAAAGCACGGTCCAGATCGGAGGTCTCGATGGGCCTTCCCGCCAGCCAGCGCAAAATCTTGGAAAGGATCGAGAATGCCTTGCGCGGATCGGATCCGCGTCTTGCATCTCTCTTCTCTATTTTCACGCGGCTGACACGTGACGAGCAAATGCCTCACATTGAAGAAATTCGCGCCAAAGCGGCAATATTCTTGCTCCGGATTCGCTACCGGCTCGTGGCATTCGGCCGCTGGTTCGGCGCGCCAAGCCGGGCCAGGCTGCGCACGGCGCTGTTCTTCCCGGTCGCGCTGGCCTTTGTTGCGGGGGCGGTCCTGGTCGGGGCATGGTTCCCGAACGGGAGCCGGTGCCCGGCGACGCGGGCCATGGTCAGCACCGCGCAGATCGTCTCCCGGTCGAGGTTCTGTACCCCGCTCACCAGCCCGGCGATTCTCGGCCGGTGAGCCTGCCGCGGGTCAGCGGCTGATCGCCACCAGCTCCGGTCGCAGGCACACCTGCTCGCTTCCTGCTGTCGTGCCCGCGCTCACCGGGGCTCCGAGCCCGGCGCACTCGGCCAGCAGGACCATGCTGCTCGACGGGTCTGCGCTGCCGCCGATACCGGACAGGTCGACGAAGTAGTGCGGCCACGGCAGCGACGGCGTGGTCCAGACGACACGGCGCTGCGCTACGTCGTAGCCCCAGGCGTCGCCGCCTGACCCCGTGTCGAGTCCCAGCACCACGCCGGCCCTGACCCCGTAGAAACTTGACGCCGCCGGGACCAGCGTTCCTCTGACAGCGGCGCCGGTGCGCGGGTTCAGGCCGGTCAGGCCGGATCCCTTGGACACGTAGAGAACGTTTCTGACCATGTCCTCACCCTGCAGCACCGCGCCGCGCCGATGCCACAGCTGCCCCCCGGTCGCCTGGCTGTACGCGCTGAGCCCGGCGCTGCCCGAGAACAGCGCGACGCCGTCGAGCGCCGCGCTGAGCGTGCCGTCAAACGAGCCGTGCGGAGAGCGGATCAGCCGCTCGGCGCCGGTGGCGAGGTTGATCCGGCGCAGCGCGGTAACCGGCGCGGTGCCCAGGTAGCCGCCGGCGGAAATCGTGACCAGCAGGGTGCCGCCATTCACCCGCCACGCCTGCGGCACCGTTCCGGTCGACCTGCGCCAGAGCGGCTTGCCAGAGGCGTTGTCGTAGCTCGTCACCGACGTGTTGCCGACGATCACGGTGTGCGCGTGGTCCGCCGCGACCGCACCGCCGTAGGCCGCCGCGGGATAGCCGCGCAGGCGCTGGCCAGTCTGGCCGGACAGGACCACCTCGTTGCGGACGGTGCTGCCGGTGCTGGGATCGGTGAAGTCCACCCCCGCGGTCACCACCTGCTGCCAGGAGCGGACCGAGACGATCGACGCCCCGGCCGGGAACCCGGTCAGCGGCGACGTCCAGAGCGGCCGCCCGGTCGCCTTGTCGAACGCGTAGACGTTCATGCCGTAGCCGGCGGCGGCCACCTGCGGGCCGGCCGATACATACGCCTGCCCAGCGGCGGGCACGGTGCCCGCGATCCCGCCCTCGGCTATCCACGACCCGGTCAGCCTGCGGGTCCAGCGAACCGTGCCCTGGTGCGCGCAGCCCCGGGCCGGGCATGGGGGCGAAGCGGAGCCAGAGGCGTAGCCGGGGATAAGCGTCGCGCCGGCCAGCATCGCGGCAAGCAGTCCGCGCCGCACTCCATGCCACACCGACGCCGACGACCCCCGCGCAACCAGTCGGCGCCGCAGCCACGCCGGTGACGCTCGTTCCACCAGTCCGCGCCGCACCAAGGCCGATGACCCCCGAGTCACCCTCACGCCTGTGCTGACCCCTTCACTGC
This sequence comes from uncultured Actinomycetota bacterium, assembly GCA_963778075.1. Classification (GTDB taxonomy): domain Bacteria; phylum Actinomycetota; class Actinomycetes; order Streptosporangiales; family Streptosporangiaceae; genus JASHPR01. Next base: position 555,569 of record CAVZTJ010000009.1, read on the forward strand.
CGCGATTACTGCCGTCCACCGTAGCGGTTACCCGGATGCTTCAGGGTTGCGAGCGATAGCCCCGCACCAATGAGTAGCGTTGGCATTGCCGACGTCGTTACAGGAAAGAGGAGAAGCAATGACCGAACGGGCCCCGCTGCCTTACGACTTCCACCCCGATGTGCCGTCGTTCACGGTGGAGAGCGACGACGTCAGCGATGGCGAGCACATGGGCGACGCCCAGGTGTACAACTCGTTCGGGATGACCGGCCAGAACATTTCGCCGCAGCTGCGCTGGCACGGGTTCCCGCCGGAGACCAAGGGTTTCGCGGTGACGTGCTACGACCCCGACGCCCCGACCGGATCAGGTTTCTGGCACTGGCTGGTCATCGACATACCGGCGTCCGTCACCGAGCTGCCGGCGGGCGCGGGCGGCGAAGGCGGTCCCGGCCTGCCGGAGGGCGCGTTCTCGGTCAGGAACGACTACGGCACCAAGGACTTCGGCGGCGCGGCCCCGCCAGCCGGCGACCCGCCGCACAGGTATGTCTTCGCGGTGCACGCGCTCGACACCGAAAAGCTGGGGATCGACTCCGACGTCTCCCCCGCCGTGGCCGGCTTCAACCTCCGGTTCCACACGATCGCCCGAGGCTTGATCGTCCCGGTGTTTGGCCACTGACCAGCTGAGGAGAGAAGATGCCGCTCGACGAGGACACCGTGCGCCTGGCCCGGGGCAAGAACCTGGCCACGGTCGTGACCCTGATGCCCGACGGCCAGCCCCAGGCGCTGCTGACCTGGGTGGACACCGATGGCGAGCACCTGCTGGTGAACACCGAGCCGCAGCGCCAGCGTGCCAAGAACGTCGGCAGGGACTCAAGGATCACCGTGCTGATTCATTCCGACAGCGACCCCTGGGACTGGTCCGAGGTGCGCGGCCGGGTCGTCGAAACCGTGGACGGCCGCGAGGCGCGGGAGCATATCGACGAGCTGTCCCGAAAGTACGTCGGCACCGACTACCGCAACCCGATCGGCCCGCAGGGGCGCATCATCCTCAAGGTCGCCCCGGACAAGGTGAATACGCCAAGGTCGCTCGGCCGCCGCTAGCCGGCCAGGCTGGCCAGAACCTTCTGCTCGACGTCCGGGCTGAGGCCGTGCTGCGGGCGCCCGGGCCGCGGCGTGGGCTGCCAGTCCTCGTCCTGCAGCCACTTCCAGGTGTCGGCGACGGTCTCCTCGACCGGCCGGGCAGGCCAGGCCGGCCGCGTAGACGGCCGAGACGTCGATGTCGTGCACGCTCGCGTCCTCCCCGTCCGGCGGCACCCAGACCGGCAGCTCGATCCACCCCTGGATGCCCGCGGCCTCGATCACCTCGGGCGGCGCCCAGACCAGCCTGGCACGAGATCCGGTCACGTCCCTGGCGGCCTCGAGCAGGCTGCCCATCGTTGCCTGGCCGCGCCGGCTCACGGTGTTGAACGCACCGCCGAGGCCGCGGTCGGCGGCACCGAGCATCCACGCGGCGAGGTCGCGGCAGTCGATGTACTGCAGTGGCATGTCCGCCGGGCCTGGGGCCAGCACGTCACCGCCGCGCTCCATCCGCCGCAGCCACCACGGCATCCGCCCGACGATCTCGTACGGCCCGAGGATGAGCCCGGCCCGGGCTAGCAGCACCGGGCCATCGAACGCCGCTGCCGCCGCGAGCTCCCCGCCGCGCTTGGCCGCCTGGTAGTCCGTGCCGTCGGTGCTGGCCGGGTCCGCGTCCACCGTCGCCGTGTTCTCGTCGGCACCCCGCGGAAAGGGATCCGTGTACACCGACACGCTCGACACGTAGCCGTAGTGCCCGGCCCGCCCGTCCAGCAGCGCCGCCGCGTCACCGACCACGGCGGGCGCGAGGCTCCAGGTGTCGATCACCGCGTCCCAGGACTCGTCGCCGAGGGCGGCCCGAAGCGCGGCCGGGTCGGTACGGTCAGCGAGCAGGACATGCGCCCCCGACGGCTGGTGCCCGGTGAGCCCCCGGTTCAGCGTGGTGACGTCGTCGCCCCGGGCCAGGGCCGTCTCGACCACCGCCCGTCCGACATGGTGGGTCCCGCCCAGCACTAGCAGCTTCATGTCAGACACCCTGCCGCACTCGCGCCCGGCCGCCGAGCCCTGTTCATTCTCGGCGTAGCTTCGCTGCCCGCAGCAGAACCCCTTGCCACCTGCCGTCCGGCGGGTGCCGGCCAGACGGCAGGATGAAAGAACCGGAAGCACGAGGAGGTCTCTGCGCAGATGGCGAGATCGCAGTTCGACGCTCTGGCCGAGGATTACGACGCCGCGAGGCCGTCCTACCCCGATGGCGTCTACCAGGCGCTGGAGGACGCCGCGGGCCCGCTGGCGGGCAAGCTGGTGCTGGAAGGCGGCGCGGGAACGGGAATCGCTACCCGGCAGCTCGCCGCGCGGGGAGGGCGGATCGTGGCCGTCGACATAGCGGAGAGGATGCTCCGCAAGGCGCGGGAGCACAGCCCCGAGGCGTGCTTCCTGCTCGCCGACGCGAACGCGGCGCCGTTGCGCGACGGCTGCATTGATCTCGCCTGCTTTGCACAGTCCTGGCACTGGTTTTCGTGCGATAACGCGCCGCGCGAGATCGCGCGGGTGCTGCGGCCGGGCGGGTTCTGGGCGGCATGGTGGAACCAGGAGTGGGCCGACGGCGAGGAGTGGTTCGACGCCTACCAGAGCCTCCTGGAGTCCGCCTGCCCCGGCTACGACCGGCGCAACCGTGATGCCCGCTGGGCCGACGAGCGCATCGAGGAGATCGGCCTGTTCGAATCCGGCACCGAGACCGAGGTTCCGTGGACACGGACGCTGAGCATCGGCGAGTGGCTGACCTACGAGCGGAGCAAGTCCTACGTGGGCCGGATGCCAGCGGCCGACCGTGATCTGCTGCTATCGCAGATCGGTGATATTGCCATTGAGCGATTCCCGGACGGCCGCATGTCGGTCAGGCACTGCACCCGGCTGCGGATGGCGCGGCGCCGGCTCAGTTAGCCCTCGCTGCCGTTAACCCCGCGGTGCCGCGCGGCGGCAGCGTCGCGACGTGCTCACCGCACCGTGCGGGATCGTACCCGGGCAGGCTCGCCAGCTGGTCGAGCAGCCAGCGCGAGGACAGCACCTTGATCAGGCCCTGCACCTCGCGGGAACCGGTCAGGTCGGCCGGGATCACCAGGTCAAAGCGTTCGGCGGCGAGCGGGATGAAGGCCAGGCCGTGAGCGAGGGCCGCGGGCTCGCTGGCCACGCCGACGTCGGCAAGCCCGGCGGTGATGGCCGCGGCCACCTGCAGGTGCCCGGTCGCCCGGGTGCCGTAACCGGGCAGGTCGCGGGCGTCGATGTCCAGCGTGGCCAGCTCGCGGTCGAGCACGCTGCGCGCCTCGGAGCCCGGCTCCCGGTTGACCAGGCGGAGCCCCCGGCGGGCCACGTCGCCGAGGCCAGCGATGCCGTCGGCGAGGTCCGGCCGCAGCACCAGGCCCTCCCGCCAGGAGCAGAATCCGATCACTTCGGCGCCCCGTGGCAGCAGTTCCCCGGCCGGGCCGGTGTTGTAATCGCCCGAGCGCCCGCGCAGGTGCACACCGGCGACGTGCACCAGGCCGTCGGCAGCCAGCCGGAGCGCTTCCGTGCTCGGGCACGCCCACCAGCTCAGGCCGACCGGCGGGTCCAGCAGGCCCAGCGGGGTCTCGAGAAGCGGCATCGCCGGATCGCACCCGGCCACCACCAGCGTCGGCCTGGGTAGCCCGATCGGCTGCACCACGTGCGCCCCGTCACCGTCGGTGCCGAACGCGAGGCCGCCGGCCGGCAGGAACCCGGCTCTGCTGACCGAGGAGCCGGACAGCGGGAGCGCCACGAACTCATCACCCATCGGGGCGAGCGCGACCCTGGCGGTCTCGTCGTCGATCGGCGCCACCGGGCGGGCGGTCACCGCCGAGGCCGGGATGGCGGGCCCGAACACTTCCTCGACGGTCATGCCGAGGGCACGGGCGAGCGCCAGCGCCACCCGCAGCGACGGATCGGACAGGCCGGACTCCACCGCCGAGACCGCCTGGCGGGATACCCCGGCCATGCCGGCAAGCTGCTGCTGCGAGAAGCCGCGGGCCTGACGCGCTAGCCGCAGCACCGTTCCGCTGCCGCCCGCACCTTGATCGGTCAACGCCCCACCTGCTCCGGGTTCGAAGGGCCGCTCGGGAGGTACGACCCGCCCGGCCGGGCGACCGCGGCGCCGTCCGGCCCGAACGAGGGCGGGTCGATCACCGTGACGACCAGCTCGCCGCCCACCTCGGCGGGCCGTTCCGGCAGCCGGCAGGTGATCGTCGTGCCGTCGACTGCCAGGTCGGCCTCCCAGCCGGCACCCGACGGCCTGCATCCGGTAACCATGCCGGTCAACACCACCCCGCGCTCGTGATGGGCTCCGCTCGTCACCCGCTCCGGATGGACGCCAGCAACGGCGCCCGCCTGCCCGGCCGCCGGCACGAACCCGAGGTAGCCCACCAGCTCGGCGACCCGGCGCGAGGCCGGCCGCAGCACCACCTCATCGGGGGCTCCGACCTGCACCAGCTGCCCGTGGTCGAGGATGGCCAGCCGGTGCGCGAACGCCTGCGCCTCGGCCAGCTCGTGCGCGACGAGCATCGCGGGCACCTCCCTGGCGTCGACCAGCTCGGCCACCAGCTCGGTGAGCGACCGGCGCAGGCTCGCGTCCAGGCCGGCATAGGGCTCATCGAGCAGCAGCGCGTCGCAGTGCGCGAGCAGCAGCCGCCCGAGCGCGACCCGGTGCGCCTGGCCGCCGGACAGGGCGACCGGCATCGCCGGCAGCAGCGCCGAGATCCCCAGCGCGTCGGCAACCTGCGCCAGCTCGCGTCCGGATGTATCGGCCCCAGGCCCATAGCAGAGGTTGCCGCGCACGGACAGGTGCGGGAACAGGCCCGGATCCTGGCGGAGCAGGCCCACGCGCCGCTGCCACGGCGGGACAAAAGCCTTGGGGTGCTCGGTCGAGGTCAGCACCCGCCCGCCGAGCTGCACCCGCCCCCGGGCCGGCCGCACCAGCCCGGCGATCACCTCGAGCAGCGTGGTCTTGCCCGCGCCCGAAGGCCCGAACAGCGCCAGCCGCTCCCCCGGCGCGACCCGCAGCTGGGCACGCACCGTGAACTCCCTGCGGTCAACCTCGACGTCGGCGTCGAGCACGAGCGCTCCAGGTGAAGGCGGCAAGCGGCAGCGGGAGTGCGACCACGAGCAGGACCAGGGCATACGGCAGCGCGGAAGCCAGGCCGGTCTCCTGCAGCGTGACGTAGATCTGCAGCGGCAGGCCATACGGATGGTAGGCGATGATGATCACGGCGCCGAACGCTCCCATGGCACGGGCCCACGCCACGGACAGCGCCACCCCGAGGCCCGGAGCCGCGAGCGGCAGCGTCACCCGCCGGAACACCCGGCGCGGCCGGTCGCCGAGCAGAGCGGCCTGCTCCTCCATCCTGGGGTCGACGTCGGCGAACGCGGCCTGCGCGCCGACCACGTAGTACGGCGCGGACTCGTAGACCTCGGCGATCACCAGGGCCAGGAAGGTGTTGGTCGCGGACAGGTGCCAGGGCGTGGCGTTGAGCAGCTCCCCCAGCGGGGTGTACGGGCCGACCATGAAGATCAGCAGGAGGCCGATCACCAGCGGCGGGAGCAGCAGGCTGCAAAGCACGCCCGCCTCCCACACTCGCGGGAACGGCAGCGTCCCGCGGGCCATCATGTAGGCGAGCGGGGTGCAGAACACAAGCAGCACCGCCAGCGTCACGGCACCGGACGCCAGCGAGGTGTACAGCGGGTCGAGGTCGCCGGGCCCGGTGAGCGCGCTGGCGATGGCGCTGCCGGACAGATGCGTCAGCAGCGCGATCACCGGGCCGAGCAGAGCCAGCCAGATAACCAGTGCGCCGAGAACCGATGCCAGCCCGGACACGGAGCGAACCCGGCGCAGGGCCGCCGAGGAGGATGGGCTCGGCTGACGCCGCCGCCCGGAGGGGTCGTCCCCCCGGACGGCGCCGCCAGCGGCCGCCGCCGGGCTAGCTGCCCAGCTCACTCTTTATCGCGGCTGGTATCGCGCTGCTATCACCGGTCACCACCGGCGTGGCCAGCCTGAAACCGCCCGTCTTGTACAGCGCCAGGCCGGCCGGCGAAAGCGTGTACTTGACGAACGCGATCGCGGCCGGGGTCGGCTTGCCGATGATCGTGATGTCGATCCACTGCGGCGACCCGGACTTGGTCGTCTTCTGGCCGTTGCTCGTGACTGTGACCGTCGCCTTGGCGTACTGCGCGGCCAGTGCCACGTCGCCGAGGTTGATCGCGGACGGCAGCGGGATGTAGTCCAGGTGCAGCTCGATCGCCTGAGTGAGGAACGCGCTCGAGGCGTCGAGCTGGCCCGACTGCAGCGTCGCGTCCAGCGAGGACTCAGCGAAGATCTGCGGCGACGTGGCGGTGCCGAAGTCCGTGGTGCCCAGGATCTTGGAGACCGTGCCTGACGGCAGGTGGTAATAGGACTGGGCGAGCTCGAGCATGTAGACGAAGTCCCGGCCCTGCGGGTCGATGTTGGGGTCGGTCCGGCCGAGCTTGAGGCCGGGCGTCTGCAGCAGCGTGAACAGCCCGCTCAGCGGCTTCGAGCCATCGGCGTAGGCCTTGAACTGGCTGGCGTACTTGCTGTTCGGGTTGTAGGCGAGAACCATCGAGTTTCCGGCGTACTGGACATACCACTTGGTGAACTTGGGCTCGAGTGGCGTGATGTTGTCGCCACCCACGCTCTCGAACACATTCGGGCTGATCTCGCCGGAGGCGATGTCCGACTCCAGGTCGCCCGAGGCGTTGTAGGTACCGGAGTACTTGTAGCCCTCGGCCTTCGTGAAGCTCGGGCTGATCACCTTCTCACTGAGGTAGGAGAGGGAGGACGCGGCCGCGACGTTAGCCGTGCCCGTAACCTTCGCCTTTGCCGGGGTGCTCAAGGAGCTGGAGCTGCTGCAGGCTGCTGCAGCGAGCGTGATGCAGGTAATTACGAGAAGGCCGCCGAAGCGAAGGCCTCTCTGCTTTCCAGGGATTGCCACCATCGTCCGACCATAGCTACCGCCACTTGCGCGCCGCAAGAAACCACGACAGGGCCACGGCAAGTTCTCTGAGAGAGTTCTTTCAGCCCGCACTCAGGTACATACGCTTCCGTTGGAGGGGTAACCCTGCGTCCTGACGCGCCTTAGCATAGTGTCGGGCGGGCGTTCGAGCGGGCCGCCTCTATGCGCGGGCCTGCCTGAGCGGGGCGGCGCGAACCGAATCCCGGCGTGCGCCGTTGTCGGGTTAGCGATATCCGGACGTGTGAGGCAGAGGCGGGCATGGGCAAGGCAACCAGGATCAAGCAGCAGAACGCCAAGGAGAAAATCGCGGCTCAGCGGGCTGCGGCCCGGCGCGCCGAGGTTCGCAGGCGTGCGCTGTGGACGGGAGGCGCCGTCGTCCTGGTGATCGTGATCGTGGTCGCCTTCGTCGTGATCAAGCTGTCCAGCAACAACTCGCCAAGCACCGGTTCCGGTGGCGTGACCGGCACGGTCCTGCCGGCCAGCGTGCAGAACGACATCAAGGGCGTTCCCGCCAGCACCCTGGACACCGTCGGCATCGGCTCGATACTGAGTTACAACCCGTCGCCGCTCGAGGCGGTCTCGAACACCGCCCTGACAAGCAACGGCAAGCCGGAGATGCTCTTCATCGGTGCCGAGTTCTGCCCCTACTGCGCAGCGGAGCGCTGGGCCATAGCGGTCGCGCTCAGCCGGTTCGGCCACTTCACCACGCCGTTCCGTGGCATCCACTCGTCCAGCTCGGACACCGACCCGAACACACCGACGCTGACCTTCTACAAGTCCAACTACACCAGCCCGTACCTGACGTTCACCCCGGTCGAGAACGAGAACGACAGCCGCGGCGCACTGCAGGCGACGACATCCGCGCAGCAGGCGCTCTGGCAGAAGTACGACTCGTCGGCAGAGGGCGTCGGCTACCCGTTCATCGACTTCGGCAACAAGTACATACTCAAAGACCCGACCTACGACCCGGGGATCTTGGCTGGCATGACCTGGGCGCAGGTCGCCTCGGCCCTGCACAGCCCGAGCAGTAAGGTCGCACAGAACGCCCTCGGGGCAGCGAACCTCATGACCGCGGCGATCTGCAAGATGACGGGCGGCAAGCCCGGCAACGTCTGCACCGCATCCGGGGTCGTCGCAGCGAGCGCCCACCTCTGATGGCCAGCCAGAAGCGGAACCGGTCCGCGTCCCGCCAGGGAAAGAGCGGCGGCACAGCTACTCGCCCTGGCCCGGCCAACTCCGGCAGCCGCGGCAGCATCCAGCAGGCCGACCGCGGCCAGAATAGCCGGGGTCAGGACAACCGGGGCCAGGACGGGCGGCCACAGGCCAGCCGGGCCCAGAACGGGCGGGCACAGAACGGGCGGGTCGGCCAGGGACGACCGGGCGTCACCCAGGCCCAGGGCCGGGGCGGCGCACCGGCCGCCGGGTCCTCGGCCAGCAAAGCGGACATACCGTTCAGCGCGCCTGCGTGGCTGCAGTGGACCTCTCTGGTCTTGTCCCTGGCCGGGCTCGGCATGTCCATCTACATGACGATCGCGCACTACACCTCGACAAACATCCTGGTCTGCTCGAACAAGGGATACATCGACTGCGCCAAAGTCACCACGAGTCCTGAGTCGATGGTCTTCAACGTCTTCCCGGTAGCCGTGCTCGGCCTGGCCTTCTACGTGTTTATGACCGCGATCAACACACCATGGGCCTGGCGCTCGGGAATCGCCGCGATCTGGTGGGCCCGGCTCGTCGGGATCATCACCGGCATCGGCTTCGTGCTCTACCTGATCTACGCGGAGGTCATCCAGATCGGCAACCTCTGCCTGGACTGCACGACCGTGCACATCATCACGTTCCTGCTGTTCGTCGTTCTGGTCTACGCCGCCACGATGAAGCCGACCTCCGACTCAGCCCGCTAGCTCCAGGCGCTCGCACAGGGATCAATCGACGTCGGCGGCGGTCCCGGCGGTGATCTTCACGAGCTCGTCGAAGGTGGTGGCGAACATCGTGTGCTCATCCCCGCCGCCCGCCCACACGACCGGGTAGGCGGCCAGGGCCTGGTCCACCACCGTGGCACCGGCGTGGGATGGCCGACGGGCGCGACGCCGCCAACCGCCTGGCCGCTTTGGGCGAGCACAAAGCCCGGATCGGCGCGCCGGATCTTGCCGACGTTAGGCGTGCCGGCGCGGCGGCACAACCCGATTTCCCAGCTCGGGCCTGCCCGTATACGGGGAAGCCGTCGGCGTCGAGCCGCCGCCTCCCGTCCCGGACTTCCCGGTCGTTGGCGTAGTGGTGACCGGCACCTGCTCGTTGCCCGGCCTGAGCCCCGGCGTCTTGCCGTGGGTGAGGGCCCGGACGGCAGCCGCGCCTCCGCCCGCCAGAACGAGCACGGCGAGGATCACTGCGGCGCAAGCCGGTCGTTCACGGAACGTACCCAGCCGGGCACTGTGCGACTCGGCCGGGAATTTATTAGGCTAGCGAATTGTAAGACTGACGTACCTTAACGCCGGACCGACGGGAGCATGCACGGTGACTGACGGCCAGGACGAGGAGCGGGCATCCCGGGTGGTGATGATCCTGCTGCGGCTGTTCCGCGCGCTGGAGCGGGTCGACACCGACCTGACCCCGCAGCAGTACCGCATCCTGAAGCTCGCGGGCGCCGGCGGCGAGCGGTCCGCCAAGCTGGCCGAGCGGCTGGCGGTCGCCAAGCCGACCCTGACCGCCATCGCCGACGGGCTCGTCGCCGCGGGGTACGCAAGGCGCGAAACCGAGCCCGGCGACCGGCGCGTGGTCCGGCTCTGCCTGACCGAATCCGGCCATGCCGCCGTCGGGCGCGCGGACGCCGCGTACGGCCAGTGGCTGGACCAGCTGCTCACCCAGGCCACCGCGCCTGAGGCGGTCCTGAACGCGCTCGACACGCTCAACGAGGCGATGGACGAGGTCCGGCGGGCCAGGCATGGCGCGGCGCCACCTCCCGCCCTGGCCGCGGCGCCAGTTGCACAGCGCACCACTGGCCGGGGATCGGCATGAGGACGCCCGCGCGCGGCAGGACCGCGAGCGGGGCGCCGCCCGGGACTGGTACCGGTGAGGGCTGGCTGCGGCGGCTGGCCGGCTACTGCTGGCGGCACCCCGGACTGGAGATCGCGGCACTGGGCGGGTCGCTTGTGGCCACCCTCGTCCAGGCCACCATCCCGCTGATCATGGCGTGGATCGTGGACAGCGCGATCATCGCGCACCACGAGCCGATATGGCTGGGCGCCTCTGTGCTCATCGTGGCCGGGCTGCTCAGCTTCGCCGGTGTCTACACCCGCCGCTACCGGGGCGGGCAGCTGTCGCTTGACGTCCAGCACGACATGCGCACCGAGCTCTTCGCGTCACTGGAGCAGCTCGACGGGGCACGCCAGGACCAGCTGCACACCGGCCAGATCGTCAGCCGCTCCATCTCCGACCTCAACATGGTCCAGAGCCTGCTCAGCATGGTGCCGATGCTGCTCGGCAACGCGCTGCTGTTCGCGCTGTCGATCGCCATCATGGCCTACCTGTCGCCGGTGCTCACCCTCGTCGCCCTGGCGATCGCGCCCGCGCTCTGGCTGATCGCGATCGCCTCGCGGCGCAAGCTCTTCCCCGCCAGCTGGGACGCACAGCAGAAGGAGTCCGAGGTCGCGGGCGTCGTCGACGGCGCGGTAACCGGCGTGCGCGTGGTCAAGGGCTTCGGGCAGGAGGAGCAGGAGATCGAGCGGCTGGAGGGCGTCGCCCGGGTGCTGTACGCAGCCCGGGTGCGCGTCGTCCGGCTGACGGCGCGGTACAACCCGGCCCTGGGGGCCGTCCCGATGTTCGGCCAGGTCGGCGTCCTCGCGCTGGGTGGCTGGCTGGCCCTGCACGGCGACATCAAGATCGGGGTCTTCCTCGCCTTCTCCCTGTACATCGGGCAGATGGTCGCGCCGGTCCGCGCGCTGTCCAGCCTGATCACGATCGGCCAGGAGGCCCGGGCCAGCGTGATCCGGGTGTACGAGGTGATCGACTCGAGGCCGGTCGTCACCGAGAAGCCGGACGCTCTGGTACTGCCGCCAGGAACACCCGACGTCCACCTGGACGACGTGACCTTCGGCTACGTGCCGTCCCAGCCGGTGCTCCGGGGCTTGTCGCTGCGCGTTCGGCCCGGTGAGACGCTGGCCGTCGTCGGCACCTCGGGGTCGGGAAAGTCCACGATCTCCCTGCTGCTGCCCCGTTTCTATGACGTCAGGGGCGGCGCGGTCCGGGTCGGCGGGCACGATGTACGGGACCTGACGCTGGACTCGCTTCGCGCCTCGATCGGCCTGGTCATGGAGGACAGCTTCCTGTTCTCCGACACGATCCGCGCCAACATCGCCTACGGCCGGCCCGACGCAACGCGGGAGCAGGTCGTCGCCGCGGCCAGGGCAGCCGAGGCTGACGATTTCATTACCAGCCTGCCGGACGGCTACGACACCGTGATCGGCGAGCAGGGCCTGACGCTGTCCGGCGGCCAGCGCCAGCGCGTCTCGCTGGCCAGGGCGCTGATCACCGACCCGGCCATCCTGATCCTCGACGACGCCACATCGGCGATCGACGCGGCGGTTGAGGCCCAGATCCACGCCACCCTGCACAAGGTCATGGCCGGGCGCACCACGCTGCTCATCGCGCACCGCCGCTCCACGCTGCAGCTGGCCGACCGCATCGCAGTCCTGGACGAGGGGCGGCTGGTCGACGAGGGCACGCACGAGGAGCTGACCGCGCGCTGCCCGTTGTACCGGCTGCTGCTGGCCGGGCCGGGCGACGATGCCGAGGGCATCGACGCCGGTGAGCTCGCATATCACCAGAACGCCGGCCGGGGCGACCCCAGGCGGAGCCGGCCTCCGGCGGCGTGACCCCCAGCCTCTGGCCGGCGGCCGAGAACGCGAACGGATCCGGCCACGAGGTGACCGCGAACGGCAGCCGGATGGGCGGCGCGTCCGGCGCGGCGATCGGCCGTGGCCTGGGCGCCGCCGCCCGCGGGGGACGCAGCAGCGCCGGCGGGGGCATGCTCGCGGGGATACCGCCGACGCCCGAGCTGCTGGCCAAGGTCGACGCGCTGCCGCCGGCGAACGAGCTGCCCCATGTCAGCCGCGTCGAGGCCCGCGCCGGCGACCCGCACTTCACGCTGCGCAGGCTGCTGCGGCCGATCGCGCTGGCGCTGTTCGTCGGCCTGGTCCTTGACGGCCTCGACGCCGTGGCCAGCATTTTCATGCCCCTTCTGGTCCGCGGAGGCGTTGACAACGGCATCATCGCCAAGGAATTCCGCCCCATCGTCGTCGTCTCGCTGATCGGCCTCGCCATCGTCGGCGCCGACTGGGTCATCAACGTGATCCAGACGAACGTGGTGGGCCGCAACGGCGAGCGGATGCTCTACACGCTCCGCGTGAAGATCTTCTCCCACCTGCAGCGGCTCGGCCTCGACTTCTACGAGCGCGAGATGTCCGGCCGGATCATGACCCGGATGACGACGGACGTGGACGCCATGGACACGTTCCTGCAGACCGGGCTGATCACCATGGTCAACGCGCTGCTGACGTTCTTCGGCGTGCTGATCGCGCTGCTGGTCATCAATCTGCGGCTGGGCCTCACCCTGCTGACGATCATCCCGGTGCTGGTCGCGGCCACACTGGTGTTCCGCGCGAAGTCCTCCAAGGCCTACAGCGATGCCCGCGAGAAGGTCAGCATCGTCAACGCCGACCTGCAGGAGAACGTCGCCGGGCTGCGCACTGCGCAGGCCTACCGCCGCCAGGGGCGTAACCAGGAGCACTTTGCCGCGCTGAGCGACGGCTACCGCCGGTCCCGGCTGCGGGCGCAGCGCTTCATCGCGATGTACTTCCCGTTCGTGCAGCTGCTGTCCACGGTCGCCGGGGCGCTGATCCTCTTCGTCGCCGCGGGTGAGGTGCACGACAAGGTGCTGACCGCGGGCGGCCTGATCGCCTACGTGCTCTACATCGACCTGCTGTTCTCCCCTGTCCAGCAGCTGTCCCAGGTCTTCGACGGTTACAACCAGGCCGCGGTCGGCCTGCGGCGGATCAAGGATCTGCTGCGCCGGCCGACCAGCACGCCGGAGGCGGCGCACCCGAGGTTCCCCGGTCACCTTCGCGGCAAGATCGAGTTCCGTGACGTGCACTTCAGGTACCCCGGCCAGCCGAAGGACGCGCTCTCGGGCGTGAACCTGACCGTGGCGCCCGGCGAGACGGTGGCGCTGGTCGGGCAGACCGGGGCCGGCAAGTCCACCATGGTCAAGCTCGTCGCCCGGTACTACGACGTGACCTCGGGCAGCCTGCTCGTGGACGGGCTGGATGTCCGAGAGCTTGACCTTGCCAGCTACCGGCAGCAGCTCGGCGTGGTACCGCAGGAGCCGTACCTGTTCCCGGGCACGATCAGGGACGCGATCGCTTATGGCCGCCCGGACGCGACGGATGCCGAGGTCGAGGCCGCAGCACGGGGGGTGGGCGCGATCGAGATGATCGCCAGACTGCCGGGAGGCTTCATGCATGAAGTGTCGGAACGCGGCAGGAACCTGTCGGCCGGGCAACGCCAGCTGATCGCGCTCGCGCGTGCCTACCTGGTCGATCCGGCGATCCTGCTGCTCGACGAGGCGACGGCCGCCCTCGACCTGGCAGCCGAAGCCGCGGTAAACCGGGCGACCGAGCAGCTGGCGGCGCGGCGCACCACGCTGGTGGTCGCGCACCGGCTGACCACGGCGTCCCGGGCCGACCGGATTGTCGTGGTCGCGGGCGGCCAGGTCGCCGAGACCGGGACGCACGACGAGCTGCTGGCGGCCGACGGCCTCTACGCGGCGATGTGGGCCGCGTTCACCGGGGACGCCGAGCTCGTCGCGTGACTGGCTACCTGCGGCGGTTACGCGGCGATGTGGGCCGCGGGCACCGGCGGCTCCTCGCTGGCCGCCGGATCCGCGTCCGCCGCCACGACCTCGCCCAACTCCCCATCCCCCTTCACTGACCGCATCCTGCGGACGTCACGCGGGATCAGGGCGAGGGCCGATACGGCGACGATCAGTACGGCGGCGCCGTACTGGGTCGCCGAGACGCCGACAGCGGCGGCCAGCGGCCCGGCGATCAGGGCGCCGATGGGCATGGCCATGACGGAGCCGAGCAGGTCGTAGGAGGACACCCGGGCGAGCTTGACCGGCGGGATGTTCCTGGCCATGGTCACGGTCCACTGCACCATCATGATCTCGATCGTGATGCCGAGGCCGAACGACGCCAGGCAGACCAGGGGCAGTGGCCAGAGCATCGCGAGCGATAGCGGCGCGATCGCAATCGCGGCGCCGATGATGACCACGAACAGCATCGGCCTGCGCGGCGTGAAGCGCAGCGACACGATCCCGCCGGCGATGAGCCCGATGGCGTCGGCGGCGGTGATCGCGCCCCAGGCGGCCGGGCCGCCGAGGTGCGCCCTGGCGACGACGGGCCCGAGGATCTGGAACGCGCCGTACCACGCCATCAGGACGACGCCGAACTGCAGCGAGATCGTCCACAGCCAGGTGTGCGAGCGGAACTCCGACCAGCCGTCGCGCAGGTCGCGCAGCAGGCTGGTCTCCTGGGTCCTGGCGTTCCCGGTGGCCCGGATGCTCAGCAGCATCGGCACCGAGATCAGCGAGCCGACGCCGCACACCGCCAGCGCCCAGGCCGGCCCGAACGCCGCGACGCACAGCCCGGCGACGACCGCCCCGCCCATCTGCGCCGCGTTCGTCGCCAGGCGGCTGATCGCGCTCGCCTGCTGCAGCAGATCGCCCGGCACCAGCCTGGGCAGCAGCGCCTGCGAGGCCGGATAGAAGATCGCCATGCCGGTGCCGGTGAGCGCCTCGAGCATGACCATCTGCCATAGCCGCGGATGGCCGGCCAGATCCAGGATCCCGAACGTTCCCTCGCCGAGGGCAATCATCACGTTGCCCGCGATGATCACCCACTGCGCCGGGAGACGGTCCGCGACCACGCCACCGACCAGCGCGAAGACCAGCGAGGGCGCGATCTGAGCCGCGAGCACATAGGAGAGGTCGGCCGTGGACCCGGTCGCGTCCAGCACCGCGAACGAGACGCCGACGAGAGAGAACGCAAATGCAGCAGGTGCCAGCAGGCGATCTGCCAGCAAGAGTACGAAGTCCCGGTAGCCGAACAACGGGAAGCGGCGCACCAGCGCGCGCGCAAGCATGACTAACTTCCGATCTTGACTGGGGTTTCGGGCCGGGATTCGCATGCTAGCCGGGGGCGAGCATGGCGGGAAAGCGATTTTCGGCCGGGTTGGGGCCCTGGCCTGCAACGTCGGCCTGCCAGTACTTGTTCCCGCGTGTGACCGACATCTGTTCCTGCGTGCCGGCGACTTGTTCCCGTGTGTCAGGGACTACTTGTTCCCGCGTGCCGGCGACTTGTTCCCGCGCGTCAGCCGGTCGGGGTCGGCGTCGCTGACCGGTGAGCCGCGGCGGGAGTGTCCGTCCCCGCTCCGGGGCTGGCGCCCGCCGTGGCGCCCGTGCCCGCTCCCGTGGTCGGGGCCGACGTGCCGGCCGAGGTCGGCGTGGGGCTCGGCGAGGTCGATGAGCTCGGGCTGACGCTCGGGCTGGTGCTCGGGCCCGGGCTCGGGGTGGGTGTCGAGGACGGGCTGGGTGCCGGGCTTCGCCCGGTGTGGTGCGACGTGGTGTGCGAGCCCTGGCCGCCGACCAGATTGCCGATCGTGGTGCCGGAGCTGTGCTTGCCGCCCACCAGCGCGTCGAGCGGCTTCCCGGCGATGGCTTCGAACGCGGTGATCCCGGCGATCGCCAGCAGGAAGATGCCCACCGCGACCCCGGCGAGCGCCAGCGGATGCCGCCAGCGCGGCTGGCCGGCTGCTCCCGCTGCAGGGCCGTTCGCTGCGTGCCGCCCGGAGCCGTCACCGCCGCCGGATGGCTGTCCCGCCTCCCCGGCGACGTCGGCCGCGTGCCCTCCGGTGGCGCTGCGGGCCGCGTCCGGCGACCCCTGCGACGTCCCGGTGGAGTCGGACTCCGCGGCCCAGGCCGCCCCAGCGGCTCCGGCCGCGGCGGCACCTCCGGCCGCGGCGGCGCCTCCTGCCGCGGCGGCGGCCCGCCCGGTCGTGGTCCGGGAAGCGTCATCTCCCCGGCCGCCGGCGGTCCAGGTCCCGTCGTCATGCCGGGCGACACCGTTGGCCCGGTCAGCGTCCTGCCAGCGGTGCTGTGCGGAGCCCACTGCGGGAAACACCTGGGTGTTGTCGGCATCGGCGACGACATCCGTGGTGGTCCGGGTTGCGGCGTGATCCGTGGTGGAGGTCCGGGTTGCAGCGTGCACGCCCGAAGTCCCGAGGCGGCCGCGGAACGCGGCCGCCCGCTCGCTGGCCCGCGCCGCCTCGGTGGCCTTGCGCAGCCGTTCCCGGCTGCGCGCGATGTAGTGCTTGTAGATCGATGCGATCGCGGTGCTGGCGACGCTCATCACGGCGGTGCCGATGATGGTCCCCGCGACTCCGAGCGTTGACGCGGCGATGGCCCCGGTAACCGCGGCCAGCAGGCTGGCGATGACTTGGGTGGCGCTGAGGTCCATCCGCCGCCCGTTCATGACCCTCCTTCCCAGACGTGGCCTCCCGGCCGTGGTCGTCTCTGCCCGCCATGCGGCAGGCCAAAAGTCGAGCCTATGCAAGGCGCGGGCTGCTTCAGACCAAGTCGCGCATTTCATCGGCGACCGGAGCATGGTGCCTTTCGTCACATGCTCGGCGTCGCCTGCGGCCGGAGGGGTACCCCGGTCGGGGCGTCACGGCAGGTAGCGGGCGGCGGCCGGTTTGACCTTCCGGGGGCGCGGCAGGCACGATCATCTCTGAGGTGCAAAGCCACGTTCGCTCGCCAGCCGGCCGCCGCGTCGCCGGGCGTCACGAGGAGCACTGCAGTGCGGTAGCCGGCCCGTTGGGTGGCCGGCACCGGGGTCCGAGGGGAGCTGATCGTCGGTGAGCATCTTGGGTACTCGCGTCCTGAGGACCGAGGATCCGCGCTTCCTGACCAGTGGCGGCGTCTACACAGAGGACGTCGTGGACGAGCGCCTGGCCGGTGCCTGCCACGTGTTCTTCGCTCGCTCCCCCGTCGCGCACGCCAGGATCGAGGCCATCGACATCAGCGCCGCGCGGGAGGCCCCCGGGGTCATCGCCGTGTTCACCGGCGCCGACCTCGCCGAGCTGCCCGAGATTAAGCCGGGGGCGCTGTTCAACCAGCAGATGACCAGGCGGATCCTGGCGACCGACAAGGTCCGCTTCGTCGGCGAGCCGGTGGCGGTCGTGGTCACCGAGCAGGCCTACCAGGGCGAGGACGCGGTCGAACTCGTGGACGTCGACTACGACGTGCTGCCGGCCGTGGTCGACTTCGCCGAAGCGGCATCCGACAAGGTGCTCCTCTACGAGGAGGCGGGCACCAACGTGGCCGCGAACTTCGGCGATGCCAGCCAGCTCGACGAGCACTTGTTTGACGAGTGCGAGGTCGTGACCACGCGGACGATCCTGAACCAGCGAGTCGCGCCGGCCCCGATGGAGACCCGAGCCGGCGCGGCCGTGTGGGGCGAGGACGGGCGGGTGACCGCGTGGATACCCAATCAGGGCGCGCAGGGCACTCAGGGCGGCCTGGCCAGGCTGCTCGGCCTCAAGCCGGAGCAGGTGCACATCATCACCCCGGACGTCGGCGGCGCCTTTGGCGCGAAGTTCGGCGCCGACCCCGAGCACGCGCTGGTGGCCTGGGTGGCGCGGCAGCTCGGCCGGCCCGCGCGATGGACCGAGACCAGGTACGAGAACCTGGTCGCGATGACCCACGGCCGGGCTCAGTGGCAGACGGTCACGATCGGCGGCAAGCGGGACGGGACCGTGCTCGCCTACCGCCTGGAGATCACCCAGGACTCGGGTGCCCACGTCCGGCTCGGTGCCATGCTGCCGTTCCTGACCATCCTGATGACGCCGGGCCCGTATGAGATTCCCAAGGCCGAGGCGGTGGCCAAGAGCGTGGTCACGAACACGACCCCGATCGGTGCTTACCGCGGCGCCGGCCGGCCGGAAGCCAGCGCCGCACTCGAACGGGCCATGGACCTGTTCGCCACCGAGATCGGCGCGGACCCGGCCGAGGTGCGGCGGCGAAACCTGCTCCCGCCGTTCACGCAGCCGCACCGGACCAAGTTCGGCGCCCTGTACGACACCGGCGACTACGCCGCCGCGCTGGACAAGGCGCTGGCCGCGGCCGGCTATGACGAGCTGCGCAAGGAGCAGGCCGAGCGCCGGGCCCGTGGCGACACGGTCGCGATGGGCATCGGCCTGGCCAGCTACGTGGAGATAACCGGCATGGGCGATGGCGAGGAGTCTCCGCCTCAGGAAAACGCCACCGTCGAGGTGCACCCCGACGGAACCGCGACGATCCTCACCGGCACCTCACCGCACGGTCAGGGCCACGCCACCGCCTGGGCGATGCTGGCCAGCGAGGAGCTCGGCATCCCCGTGGACAAGATCACGCTGAAGTGGGGCGACACCGACCTCGTCCCCGAGGGCGGCGGCACCGGCGGCTCCCGCAGCCTGCAGCACGGCGGCTCCGCGGTCCGGCAGGCGTCCCAGGAGCTGATCGAGATTGCCAGGGAACGCGCCGCCAGCGAGCTCGAGGCCAGCGCGGCTGACCTGCGCTTCGACGTCGAGCGCAGCGCGTTCGAGGTCGCCGGCGACCCGGACGCCTCGGTGCCGCTGGCGAGTCTGGCCGAGGAGGAGCGGCTGGTCGTCCGCACCGTGTTCACCGCACCGGGCGCGACGTTCCCGTTCGGGTCACACGTCGCGGTCGTGGATGTCGACACCGAGACCGGGAAGGTCGTGCTGCGCCGGATCGTGACCGTGGACGACGCCGGGTTCGTGCTCAACCCGCTGCTGGCCGAGGGCCAGCGGCACGGCGGCATCGCCCAGGGCGCCGCGCAGGCCTTCGTGGAGGAGGTCGTCTACGACGCCGACGGCAACCCGCTGACCGCGAGCTTCGCCGACTACCCGTTCCTGTCAGCCACCGAAGTGCCGAGTTTCGAGCTGGCCGACATGCAGACGCTAACGAGCTACAACCCGCTCGGCGTCAAGGGGATCGGCGAGGCGGGCTCGATCGGCGCGACCCCGGCCGTGCAGAACGCGGTCGTCGACGCGCTGTCCCACCTCGGCGTCCGGCACATCGACATGCCAGCCTCACCGCAACGGGTCTGGCGGGCAATCCAGGCAGCAAAGGGGAATGCGTAGATGCAGGTCGAGCTCACCGTCAACGGTCGCCAGCGCACCGATGAGGTGGAACCGCGGCTGCTGCTCGTGCATTACCTGCGGGAGGTGTGCGGTCTTCGGGCGGCCAACGTCGGCTGCGATACCACCTCGTGCGGCGCCTGCACGGTGCTGCTGAACGGCACGTCGGTGAAGTCCTGCACGGTGCTGACCGTGCAGGCCAACGGGCAGCAGGTCACCACCGCCGAGGGCCTCGCCGTGAACGGGGAAGGTGAAGGGGGACCGGGGACGGGGGTGGGCGGTGGCGAGCTGCACCCGGTGCAGGCGGCGTTCCGGCAGGAGCACGGCCTGCAGTGCGGGTTCTGCACGCCCGGCATGGTCATGGCTGCGGTCGGCCTGCTCTCGGAAAACCCGAACCCCACCGAGGCCGAGGTCAGGGAGGGCCTAGAGGGCAACTTCTGCCGCTGCACCGGCTACCACAACATCGTCAGGGCGGTGCTGGCGGCCGCCGAAGCCTCACGCGCTGAGGCGAGCGCGTGATCCCGGCGCCGTTCGACTACGTGGCCGCCGAGTCGGCCGCACAGGCCCTTGACCTGCTGGACAGCTTCGGCGAGGACGCGAAGCTGCTGGCCGGCGGCCACTCGCTGCTGCCGATGATGAAGCTGCGCCTGGCGGCCCCGTCGGTGCTCATCGACATCGGCCGGCTGACCGAGCTGACCGGGATCCGGGCCGAGGGCGATGAGCTGGTGATCGGCGCGGCCACGCCGCACGCCACGCTGGCGTCCTCGGACCTGGTCCGGGCCGATGCACCGTTGCTCGCCCATTCCGCTTCGCAGGTCGGCGATCCGCAGATCCGGCACCGCGGCACGATCGGCGGCTCGCTGGCGCACGCGGACCCGGCGGCCGATCTGCCGATGGCGCTGGTCGCCCTCGGCGGCTCGGTCGACCTGCTGGACCAGGGCGGCACCAGGAACGTTCCGGCCGACGACTTCTTCGCCGGGTTCTTCGAGACCAGCATGGACCCGGGCGAGCTGATCGCGGCCGTCCGCGTGCCGCGCAGGCCGGGTATCCCCTGGGGCTACCAGAAGTTCGTACGCCGGGCCAATGACTGGGCCATCGTCGGTGTGGCCGCCGTCGACGGCCGCATCGCCCTGGCCAACATGGGGTCCACGCCGCTGCGCGCCAGCGCGGCCGAGCAGGCCCTCGCGGGCGGTGCCGGCGCAGCCGAGGCAGCCGAGCTCGCGGCCGACGGGACCGAACCGGGCGAGGACGTGCACGCCGACCGCGACTACCGGCGGCACCTCGCGCGGGTGCTGACCAGGCGGGCGCTCGAGCACCGCACCTGAACGGCTCCAAGTGGCCGCGATCGCCCGCCTGGTCCTGGGGGGCCACGTCCCAGGATCAGGAGGTATTCCAACGACGGCGGCGGCACCGACGTGCCTGGTGATTCAGGTCCCTACCAGGCGGGCATCGCCGGGGTGACCCAGCGGTCCAGCAGGGTGACCGACAGGTGCGGGCTCTCCACGTGCGCGTTGTGGCCAAGGCCCGACAGCGTGACCGTGGGGACACCCAGCCGGCCAAGCTGCTGATCGGTGTTCATCGGGTCGTTCTCGCCGCGGGCCAGCGTCACCGGCGCCCGGGATCGCGCCAGCAGTTCCGCCCGGGGAGCCGACCGGAATTTGAGCAGGATCAACGATGGGAGGGCGGCCCATGCCGAACTGGGCTGAGCAGGTGACAGCGATCGCGACCGCGGTCAGCGCGCTCGGGCTGCTGAGCGCGATCGGCGCGGTGGTCTTCGCGGGCCAGCAAGCCCGCGAGACCCGGACCGGGCGCCAGGCCGCGACCGCTGTTGACTTCATCCGGCGCTGGGACGAAGATCCGCTGGTGGAGGCGCGCCGCCTGGTCGCGGAGTACCAGACGCCGCAGGCACTGGCCGACGCCATGACCCGGTTCATTGCCGAGAATTCGGTCCACGCCTACGTCCTGTACCGGGAGCTCGACTATTTCGAGCAGCTCGGAGCGCTCGAGAAACACGGCGCAGTCGATTTCGAGATGATCAGAACCCTGCTCGGCCGCCGCCTGATCGACCGGTGGGAGCTGTGGCAGCCGGCGATGGACGCGATCGGGGCCGGCGGGCAGGCTTACCCGATGTTCGACCGCCTCGTGACCAAGATGCGCGCCGTAGTGTGACCCAGGCGCCGGGTCACGCGTCTGCCTCAGCTGCCATCCGGCGAATCTCGCGCGGCCTATCGCGAGTAACCAGCCGATTCCGGGCAACTTGGGGGCCATGACGATACCGAGCGAGCAACTGAACCCTCCGGCTAAGCCCGAGGACGCCGACACCAGTCTGCTGCCCCCGGAGGCCAGGGCGACGGTCGCGGAGATCAAGGCTGATAACGCTGCCCTGGAAATGGACGACCACATCGCCGAGGCCGAGGCCGAGGCGATGGAAGAGCATGCGAAGCAGCTGGTCGAGGTGACCGAAGAAGTGATCGAGGAGCTGCAGGAGGGCAAGGGAGCCGCCAACCCGGGCTGACCGCCGGCATGTCCTGATCTCAGCCCGCCCGTCGCCGTCGTGGCGGCGGGCGGGTGTCGCGCGGTCAACCTGACCCTGGCGTCACCGCGCTCGGCATACGCTCCCGCTAATTCACCGGGCGAAAGCCGCACTATTAGTGCGTTAGGCTCCTTTACCGGATTATCGCGTCGACAGCAAAGGAGCGGCAAATACTCAGCGCTTGATCACGTAGGATAGGTAGGATTGACACGCCCGCTTTCGGGAGTCTCGGGAGTGGTTCCCCGGGCAATAATTGACCAGGCGAGGATGGCCAATGGCGCAATCGGCGTACCAGGATCCGGCCTGCGCGTTACTCAGCCAGCTGCGCACGATTATGGAAGGCGGCGCGACCGTCACGGCGGAAGAACGCTACCGCCATCTCCTCGGCGCATTCCGGGCCACCGAGCCAGCCGAAATCAATACCTTGCTGGCAATCCCTGAGCAGCTCAGCCTGGCCTCGGAGTACGTCCACGCCGTGGTCGATGACCTCGACGAACGGCGCCCCGCCGCAGCGACCGAACTGCACAGCGTGCTCGGCTCCGCCGTTGGCTCCATCCTGGTGGGCTGGCCCGAATGATGCCAAGACCTCTAGACGTACCTATTTAGCAATGGTAACGCCCTGGTATAGCACAAGCATCGGGCTGGACATATTTCTATCTTAGTTGGCCTAATAGCGGCGGGGTGCCTGAAATCCGGCCTTCCGCCCTTGTGCCGGGGGCGGCGCACGGGGTTCAAGACGGCCAGCTAGCTTTATTGTGTGCCCTTGCGAAGTTATCTTGACGGCCGCGTTTTTGCTGAAGTGGCCGATGGAGGAGACCCGCTGATCGTCGGGCTGCACGGATGGGGACGCGATCATCGCGATTTCTCGGGCGTGCTGGGCGGATATCCGCACCTGCTTATCGACTTGCCCGGATTCGGCGTCTCACCCCCGCCGACCTCGACCTGGGGAGCGGCCGACTACGCAGACTGCGTGGCTGCGGTGCTCGACGAGCACGCCGCGGCCACTCCCCCGGCGCAGCCGGCGGTGGTGATCGGGCACAGCTTTGGCGGGCGGGTCGCGGTCTGCCTGGCCGCGAGCCGGCCCGACCTGGTCCGGGCCCTAGTCCTGTGCGGGGTGCCATTGCTGAGGTCGCCCCGCGAGGGCAAGGCCCCGGTGGGCTACCGGCTCGGGCGGAAGGCCCGCCAGATGGGCCTGCTGAGCGAGCGCCGTTTCGAGGCCATGCGCCGGGCCAGGGGCTCCGCCGACTACAACGCCGCCATCGGGGTGATGCGGAGCGTCCTGGTGCGGGTGGTCAACGAGTCGTACGACGCGGAGCTTGCCGCCACTCGCTGCCCGGTGGCGCTGCTGTGGGGCGGCAATGACCGGGCCGTGCCGCCCAGCATGGTCGAGAAGGCCGGCCGCCTGCTCACCGCGTCCAGCAGCACAGCGGACGTCGTCGAGGGCGCCGGCCACGACGTGCACCTGGAGGCGCCCGACCGGCTCGTCGCCATGCTCGACGAGGTCCTGCAGATGCCGGGGAGCGTGCCGCGATGCTGACCGTTCCGCTGATCGCCGTCCCGCTGATCGCGCTGGTGATCGCCGACTTCCGCTGGCTGCGGGTGATGCAGCGGGAGCACTACATCCCTGGTTCCGCGGCCACCGTGGCTCTGCGCTGGGCGCGCAAGCGCCCGCCCAACCAGGTTCTCGCGCCGGCCGGTGCGCTGGCGGCGCTGCTGGCCCTCTTCGGGCGGCCGCAGGCGGCCGCGCTCGGCGCCGCGGTCGTGGCCGCCGTCGCCGTCGCGGTCTTTCCGGTGGGCATGCCGCTGCTGCCCCGGGAGCAGAGGCTGGCCCGCACGCCGCGGCTGACCAGGCTGGCCGCGTGCACGCTTGTCCTGCAGGCGCTCATCGCCGCCGCGGTAATTTCGCTGGGGGCGCCGGCCGCTACCGCCGTGCTGGCCGCGGCCGTGCCCGTTGTGATCGACGCCGCCGCCCTGGCCATGCGCCCGGTCGAAGCGCGGCTCGCCCGCAAGTACCGCATCAGCGCCGAGGCCACGCTGAGCCGGGTCGGCCCCCGGGTGATCGCGGTGACCGGCTCCTTCGGCAAGACCTCGACCAAGAACCACATCGCCGACCTGCTCACCGGCAGCTTCGACGTGGTCGCCAGCCCGGCCAGCTACAACAACGACTCCGGCCTGTGCCGGACCGTCAACCAGCACCTCGGTGCGCACACCCAGGTCCTGGTCGCCGAGATGGGCACCTACGGCCCCGGCGAGATCCGCGCCATGTGCTCCTGGGTCAAGCCGGAGATCGGGATCATCACCGCGATCGGCCCGATGCACCTGGAGCGCATGAAGACCCTGGACAACGTCGCGGCGGCCAAGTCCGAGATCCTTGAGGGCGTCCGCGTCGCGATCCTGAACGTCGACGACGAGCGGCTGGCGGAGCTGGCGGAACGGGTGGATGGGCCCGAGGTCTGGCGCTGCGGGACCCGCCGCCAGCGCGACCTCACCGTTTCACTGGAACGCGAGAATGGAAGCGTCATCGTCCGGTTCCGCGGCGAGGTGATCGGCTCCTTCCCCAGCCCGGTCGGCCTGCACCTGCCGAACATCGGCTGCGCGGTGGCGGCCGCGCTCGCCGCCGGCGCCCCGCCGGAGCGGGTGGTCGCCAGGCTAAGCGAGCTCTCGGCGCCCGCGCACCGGGCGGTCACGGGCGTGGCCGACAGCGGGGTCGTCGTCATCGACGACACCTACAACTCCAATCCCGAGGGCGCCTCACGCGCCCTGGAGATGCTCGAAGCCGCGACCCAGGGTGGAGGCGGGGAAGGAGGAGGCAGGGGTGGAGGCGGGGATGGAGCAGGCAGGGATGTGGGCGGGACAGGACGAGGCAGGGGTGGACGCGGGGACGGGGGAGGCAGCCGGAACCGCCGGGCCGTGGTCACCCCGGGCATGGTCGAGCTCGGCCCGGTGCAGGACGAGGCGAACCGGGAGTTCGCCGCGGCGGTGGCCAAGGCCGACGCCGTGCTGGTCGTGGTGGGCTGGACCAACCGGCGCGCGCTGATGGCGGGGGCCGCCGGGGGCGAGATCGTCACGGTCGGCTCCCGGCCCGCGGCCCGGAACTGGATCAGGTCGAATCTCGGCGCCGGTGACGGCGTGCTGTGGGAAAACGACCTGCCGAATCACTACCCATGATCAACGAGGGGAAATTGCATGGACGCTGAGGCCAAGGTAGGAGTCATTTTCGGCGGCCCGGGTCCCGAACACGACGTGTCGGTGCTGACGGGGCTCCAGGCGGAACGATGCCTGAACGACAACGGCACCCCGGCCACCGGGATCTACTGGAGTAAGGACGGCGACTTCTGCGACGTTGGCACCGGCCTGGAGGGCGTGAGCTTCCGGGATGGCGTTCCGGCCGGTTCCGAGCCGCTGGAGCTGCGCTTGGGGCGGGAACGCGGCTTCTACCGCCATCGCAGGCTCGGCCGGCCCGCTGGCGTCCCGTTCAGGGCCGTCGTCGTCTGCTGTCACGGGGCGCCGGGCGAATGCGGCCGCCTGCAGGGACTGCTGGACCTGGTTGGGGTGCCGTACACCGGGCCGAGCCAGGCCGGCGCGGCGCTCGGGATGGACAAGCTCGCGTTCGCCGCCGTGGCGGAGCGCGCGGGCGTCAGCGCGATCCCGAGACTGGACCTGGTGGCGGCGGACGAGCCAGCGCTTGGGGCGCTCGGCGCGCCGCTGATCGTAAAGCCGAGGTTCGGCGGGTCCTCGCTGGGCGTCGAGCTGGTGGATGACGTGGACAGCGCGCGCGCACTGGTCAGGTCCAGCCCGCTGTACGCGGCGGGGGCGCTGGTGGAGCCGTTCCTCAAGGGCTGGTACGACATCAACGTCGGCGTCCGGACCTGGCCGGAACTGCGGCTGTCGCCGATCGAGCGGCCGATCAGGCGGTCCGGCCCGCTGCTGTCCTACGAGGACAAGTACGTGCCGGACGAGGGAATGGCCGGCGCGGCGCGCGAGCTGCCCGCCGATCTCACGCCCGACGTGGCCGCGGCCGTGGTCAGCCAGGCGTCGGTGCTCGCGGAGGCCGCCGCCTTGCGCGGGGTCGCGCGGATCGACTTCATGACCGACGGCGCGAACGTGCTGGTGAACGAAATCAACACGATCCCCGGCTCGCTGGCCCGGTACCTGTGGATCAGGCCGGAGATCCCGTTCTTCCGGCAGCTCACCGAGCTGATCGACGAGGCCGTGACCCGGCCCGCCTACCAGCCGGTTTGCGCGGGCGCTGACGGCCGACTGCTGCGCAGCGCCGCGTCGGTGGCCGCCAAGCTGGCCTGATTCCGGCTCGCGGCCTCGCGGCTCGCGGCCTCGCGGCTCGCGGCCTCGCGGCTCGCGGCAGGCGGTGCGCGCACGCCATCATCCGTGGGGATGACGCGCTCCGCCACCGGTCGTAGCTGAAGATCGCCTCGCCCGCCGATGCGCCCCGTGGCGTGTTCCGGTTATCTCGATGCAGGGAAACCTACGGAGGGATTCGAGATGATCGAGGCGCGGGGACTAACGAAACGCTACGGGGACAAGGTAGCCGTCGACGGTCTGTCGTTCACGGTGCGGCCGGGCCGGGTGACCGGCTTCCTCGGGCCGAACGGCTCGGGCAAGACCACGACGATGCGAATGATTCTCGGGGTCGACCGCCCGACCGCCGGGTCGGTCACCGTCAACGGCAAGCCGTTCGCCGAGCTGTACAGCGCGATGCGCGAGGTCGGCGCGCTGCTGGACGCCACGGCGGTGCACGGCGGCCGCAGCGCGCACGCGCATCTGCTGTGCCTGGCGCAGACCAACGGCATCCCGCGCAGCAGGGTCGACGAGGTCATCGGCATCGTCGGGCTGGAGGACGTGGCGGGCAAGCGGTCGAAGGGCTTCTCGCTCGGGATGAGCCAGCGGCTGGGCATCGCCGCGGCCCTGCTCGGCGACCCGGACGTGCTCATGTTCGACGAGCCGGTCAACGGCCTGGATCCGGAGGGCATCCGGTGGATCCGGCTGCTCATGCGGTCGCTGGCCGCCGAGGGCCGCACGGTGTTCGTCTCCAGCCACCTGATGTCGGAGATGGAGAACACCGCGGACCATCTCATCGTGATCGGCCGCGGCAAGCTGATCGCGGACTGCCCGATGGCCGAGTTCATCGCCGACGCCACCACGCAGGCTGCGGTCGTGAAGACCCCGGACGGCCAGCTGCTGGCCGACGCGGTGGCCGCGGCGGGGGGCACCGTGGACCGGGACGAGACCGGCGAGCTCACCGTCCGCGGCCTGTCCGCGGAGCGCGTCGGGGAACTGTCGCTCGCCCACGGCATCCTGCTGCAGTACCTGGCCCCGGCCCGGGTGTCGCTGGAGGAGGCCTTCATGGAACTGACCGCAGACAGCGTCGAGTACCAGGCGCAGACGGAGGGCTAGACCATGACCACGGCCGCAGTACCCGCAGTACCCGCCGCGCCGGCCCGCACCCGGGCGGTCCCGCCCGCGCCGCGCCGGCCTGGCCTTCCGGGCACGTTGCGCTCGGAACTGACCAAGATCCTTTCGGTCCGCTCCACGTACTGGACACTGCTGGCCCAGGCGGTGGCGAGCATCGGCTGGGCGGTCCTGTTCTGCGCGGGCACGGTCTCGCACGGAGCGGGCCCCGATTTCAGCGCGACGCAAGCGAGCCTGGCGGGGCAGGTCGCCCTCGGCGAGCTGATCATCGTGGTGCTCGGAGCGCTCGTCATCACGTCGGAGTACTCCACCGGCATGATCCGCACCTCGCTGGCGGTCATGCCGCGCCGGGGCGTGCTGTACGCGGCCAAGGCCATCGTGTTCGCGGCCGTGACCCTTTCGGTCTCCCTGGTCGCCAGCTTCGCTGACTTCTTCATCGGGCAGGCCATCCTGGCCAGCAAGCACCTCAACACCACGCTGACCCAGCCCGACGTGCTGCGCGCGGTGCTGCTGTCGGCGGCGATCGTCACCGTGTTCGGGCTGCTCGCCTACGGCGCCGGCGCGCTCATCCGGCATACCGCGGGGGCGATCGCGTCGATGCTCGGTTTTATCTTCCTGATCCCTCTGCTGGCCCAGGCGCTCCCGACGCCCTGGTTCGAGGACCTGCAGCGGTGGCTGCCCGGCGGCGGGGCGCTCAGCCCCATCGCCAGCTCCGCGCCCCCGCATTCCCCCTACCTGTTCTCCGCCTGGGGTGAGTTCGCCGTGTTCTGCGGCTACGCGGTGATCCTGCTCGCCCTCGGCGCCTGGTCGTTCCTCCGCCGCGATGCGTGACACGACGGAGCCCACGCAGCCGGATTACCCTGGCTCCGTGGAACGGCTCTACGGCTGGCTGCGCGGTCACCCGTGGCTGGCCGACGCCGCACCGGCGATCTTGCTGCTGGCAGGCAGCGCCAACGCGCTTGGCAACACGGCCGTCTTGCCGGCCAGCCTCGGGCTGGTCGGCGCGGTGGCGGTGCGCCGGCGCTTTCCCCTCGGTGCCTACGCGGTAGCGCTGGCCATCGGCATCGCCCAGGTCGTCGTCGGCATCGGGCCGACCTTCACCAACAGCCCGCTGCAGCCGACGTTCGCCGACGCCGGGATCCTGGTGCTGCTGTACAACGTTGCGGCGCGCCTGCCCAGGCGGATCGCGCTGCCCTGCCTGGCCGCGTGCATGGTGGTGTTCGCGGCGGCGGTCGCCCGGTGGAACCCCGGACCCGGTGCCCGGGCGCACCCCCTGGACTTCGCACTCGTGACCGGCGTGATCTACGTTCTCGCCCCGGTGACCGCGTGGGTGCTCGGCGACTCGGTGGCGTACCGGCGGGCCCGCCTTGCCCGGATGGAGGACCGCGCCGTCCGGGCCGAACGGGAGCGGGATGCCCAGGCGCAGATCGCCGCGGCGGCCGAGCGTGCCCGCATCGCCCGGGAGCTGCACGACGTTATCGCCCACAACCTCAGCGTCATGGTGGCGCAGGCCGACGGGGGCGCGTACGCGTTCGACTCCGCACCCGAACGGTCGCGCAAGGCCCTGGTGCAGATCGGCCACATCGGCCGGCAGGCCCTGTCCGAGATGAGCAGCCTGATCGGGGTGCTGCGTACCGGCCCGGAGGAACCGCCGCTCGCCCCGGCGCCCGCGGCGGCCGAGGTTGCCCTGCTGGTGACCCAGGCCCGCGAGGCGGGCATGCGGGTCAGCCACCTGACAGAGGGCGCCGTCCGGCCGCTGTCCGCCGGGCTGTCGCTGGCGGCGTACAGGATCGTGCAGGAGGCGCTCACCAACGTCCGCAAGCACGCAGGCCCGGAGGCAGCGGCGGACGTGACCGTTTGCTACGGCCAGGACGAGCTGCTCATCCGCGTCGCCGACGACGGCCTCGGTGATGCCGCGCCGCCGGCCAGCCTGCCCCGCTACGGGGCCAAGGCCACTGGGCCCGAGGGCGGGGATGGCAGCGCGGGTCACGGCCTGACCGGGATGCAGGAGCGGGCCGCGCTGTATGGCGGGACGGTCCAGGCGGGGCCGCGGCCGGGCGGTGGTTTCGAGGTGGCGGCCAGCCTGCCGTTCCCGCCCGCGGCCGTCACGGCAGGCAGCCCGCCGGCCGCCTCATCGCGGGGTGCCGCGTGACAATCAGGGTGCTGCTCGTCGACGACCAGGACCTGGTACGGGCCGGATTCGCCATGGTGCTCGGCAGCCAGCCCGATCTCGCCGTCGTGGGGGAGGCGGCCGACGGGGCCGCCGCGGTCCGGCTGGCGCGCGAGTGCCCCGCCGACGTCATGGTGATGGACGTGCGGATGCCAGGACTGGACGGCGTCGCCGCCACCCGGGAGATCTGCAAGGCTGGCGAGCGGCCCCGGGTGCTCATGCTCACCACGTTCGACCTGGACGAGTACGCGTTCGCCGCCCTGCGCGCCGGGGCCAGCGGGTTCCTGCTGAAGTCGGCACCGCCGGAGGAACTCCTGTACGCCATCCGCAGCGTGCACAACGGCGACTCGGTGGTGGCCCCCTCCACCACACGCCGCCTGATCGGCCGCTTCCTGCCGCACCTGCCCGTCACCGGCGAGCCGCCACCGGGCCTCACCGAGCTCACCGCCCGGGAACGTCAGGTGCTGGCCGAGGTCGGCTCCGGCCTGTCCAACGCCGAAATCGCCGCGCTCCTGCACATCTCCGAGGCCACGGTCAAGACCCACGTCGGCCACATCATGACCAAGCTCTGCCTGCGCGACAGGATCCAGGCCGTCGTCTACGCATACGAGACCGGCCTGGTCACCCCTCAAGGCCGCGCCATCGGGCCGACGCCGCGGTGAGACCGCAGACGGCGCGTGCCTGAGGCGCAAGCGGGTAGGTGCGTAGCTGAAGGACTCCGTGCTCCTCGGCGCCGCCCTCATGACGGGCGCGGAGTCGCTGCGAACCGCTCGCCGGCTGACGAAGGGAGCGCGAAATGACACAACCAAAAGGCAGGCCCGCAGTCTTCGTTCACGGCCTGTGGCTGCACGCCAGCTCGTGGGATCCGTGGCTCGAGCTGTTCCGGGAGGCGGGCTACGCACCGACAGCACCCGGCTGGCCAGGCGATTCGGACACGGTAGAAGAGACCCGCCAGAACCCGGGCAAGGTTGCGGGCAAGGGCATTGACGACGTGGTCGACCACTACGCGCAGATCATCCGGGGCCTCGAGGCGCCTCCGGTCGTCATCGGCCACTCCTTCGGCGGCCTCATCGTGCAGCGGCTGCTCGGGCAGAATCTGGCCGCTGCCGGTGTGGCGATCGACGCCGCGCCCATCAAGGGTGTGCTCAACCTGCCCGTTTCCGCACTGAAAGTCGCCTCAATCGCGCTGCGCAAGCCGGCCAACCGCAACCTGGCGGTATCGCTCACCAAAGAAGAGTTCCGGTACGGCTTCGGGAACGCGATTCCGGAGCAGGAGTCAGCCGAGCTGTATGACCGCTGGAGCGTGCCCTCGCCGGGCAAGCCTCTGTTCGAAGCCGCCCTGGCGAACTTCACCCCGCGGTCGCCAGCGAAGGTGGATACCGGAAACAAGACCCGCGGCCCGTTGCTGCTCACGGCCGGCGGCCACGATCACACCGTGCCGAAGGCCATCACGCACTCGACCCGGAAGCTGTACCACAAGTCACCGGCCATCACCGACCTCATCGAGTTCCCGGATCGCGGCCACTCGCTGACGATCGACCACGGCTGGCGCGAGGTCGCGCAGGCAGCGCTGGACTGGCTCAGCCAGCGGTCGCTCTGACTCGTCGCTCTGGCCCGTCGCGCTAGCAGGTCGCTCTGACTCGTCGCTATAGCTCGTGCGCTAGCGCCAGGCGAACACCGGCTGCTCGAAGTGCGCCACCCGCGTGGCGCGGCCGTGCAGCCCGACCTGGCAGAACTGGTAGATGACGGCGGCCGTCGGCGCGTGCAGCAGCCGGTCGAGGATCGGCAGCTGGATGACGGGGGCGTCCGACTCGGGGATGCGCACCAGCCGGGGCTCGACGTCGAAGTCAGCCACCGGGATCACGTAGATCTGGGCGACCTCGGCGGCGGGCCCGCGCATTTCCGGGTTCACCTGGCCGCCCCACACGACGACCGGGGTGATCAGGTAGCCCGAGCGCGTTGCGTAGTCGTCGAGCACGCCGAGGACGTCGCCAGCCGCGACCCGCACGCCGGTTTCCTCGTGCAGTTCGCGCAGCGCCGCCTCGGTGGCGGACTCCCCCGCGTCACGGCGCCCGCCGGGAAGCGCCCACTGGCCGGCGTGCGAGCGCAGCGTCGGCGCCCTGCGGGTGATCAGCAGGCAGCACGCGCCGGAGTCCTGCTCCGCCACCAGGCAGACCGCGACCGATGCTGGCCTGCGGCCGTCCAGCGGCAGTGCGGCACGCTGAAAGCTGGCCAGGTTTGCGGCGATCGCCGCCCGGCTGTCGGTGGAGGACATTGACTCGCTGAACGATTCCCGGGGCGCCTGTCTTCCCGCAATGGCCTGCGGCTTAAGCTGACGCCGTCCGACAAGATCGGGAGGCGGGCATGCCGACACCGGCCGTGAGCGACCCGGCCGCCGGGCCGGTGGTGCTCGACGCGCCGCGCCGGGCCGAGGCGATGGCCCGGGCCAGGCTGCTGGCCGAGCGGCTCGCCGCCGCCGGGGTCACGATGGTGGCGCTGAGCTGGGTGGACAACGCGGGGATCTCGCGGGCCAAGACCATCCCGCTGGGCCGGCTGGAACGCGCCGCCGGGTGGGGCATCGGGATGTCACCGGTGTTCGACGTGTTCCTGGTCAACGACAGCATCACCACCAGCCCGCACATCGGCGGGCCCGGCGGTGACCTGCGCCTGGTCCCCGACCTTGACCGGCTGGCCGTGCTCGCCGGGCAGCGCGGGTGGGCCTGGGCGCCGGTCAGCCGGTACACCCAGGAGGGCCGCGTCTACGCCGGGTGCCAGCGGTCGTTCGCCCGCCGCATGGCCGCCAAGGCACGAGACCTTGACCTGGAACTAAGGATGGCCTTCGAGATCGAGTGGGCGCTCGGCACCGAGGCGGGCGCGTCGGGTGTGGCCGACAGACCGGGCGTGGCGGGCGGGGTGGCCGGCGCCGACGCCGGGTTCCGGCCCGCGTGCTCGGGCCCGGCCTACGGCATGACCCGGGTGGTCGAGCTGTCCGACTACGGCCGTGAGGTCGTCGGCGCGCTCGAGCGGGAGGGGCTCACTGTCGAGCAGTTCCACCCGGAATACGCCGCCGGGCAGCTCGAGATCTCGGTCGCCGCAGCGGATCCGGTTCGCGCGGCCGATGACAGCGTGCTGGTCCGGGAGACGATCCGCGCGGTGTCCGCGCGGCACGGCTACCGGGCGTCGTTCGCGCCGTCGGTGGTGGCCGGGTCGGTCGGCAACGGCGGGCACGTGCACCTCAGCGTCTGGCGCGACGGCCAGAACCTGCTGGCCGGCGGCCCCGGCCGGCACGGCCTCACCGCCGCGGGGGAGGCGTTCGCCGGCGGCATCTTCGAGCGGCTGCCCGCGCTGACCGCGGTCGGCTCGCCGAGCATGGCGAGCTACCTGCGCCTGGTGCCGTCGCACTGGGCCGGGGTGTTCCAGTGCTGGGGCCGGGAGAACCGGGAAGCGGCGCTGCGCCTGGTCACCGGCTCGGCCGGGGAGCAGGACGCCAGGGCCAACGTCGAGATCAAGTGCTTCGACCTGGCGGCCAACCCGTACCTGGCGACCGGCGCGCTGATCGCTGCCGGGCTCGCGGGGCTGGAGGCCGGCGCTACGCTGCCGCCCGAGATCGACGGCGACCCGGCCAGCCTCTCCCCCGCGGAGATCACCGACCGTGGGCTGCGCCGGCTCCCGCAGACGCTGGCCGATGCCTCCGATTGCCTTGAACGCGACGCCGCGCTCCGATCGGCCATGGGCGAACCGCTGGCCGAGGCGTTTCTGGCGGTGCGGCGCGGCGAGGCCGAGACGTTCGCCGGGGCGAGCCCGGAAGAGATCGTCGAGCAGACAAGATGGCGGTGGTGACCATGGCAGCGCCGGAAACGGCACCCCCCCTTCCCTTGATCGACCACCACGTGCACGGCGCGGTGACGGGCACGCTGGGCAGCCCGGGGGTCGAGGGGCTGCTCTCCGAGGCGGCCTGGCCGCAGCCGCCGGGCACGTCGGCGTTTGACAGCCAGCTCGGGTTCGCGGTGCGCCGCTGGTGCGCGCCGCTGCTCGATCTCGAGCCGTCGGTGCCCGCCGCGGTGTACCTGGAGCGTCGCTCCAAGCTCGGGGCTGAGGAGGTGACCGAGCGGCTGCTGCGGGCGGCCGGGGTGCAGGCGTGGCTGGTGGACACCGGCTACCAGTCCGACGAGGTGCAGACCCCGGCCGAGCTCGCCGACGCCAGCGGGGCGCCCGCCTACGAGATCGTCCGGCTCGAGGCCGTGGCCGAGTGGGTGGCGCGTGGTGGGGTCTCCGCTGCGGGTTACGCTGCCTCGTTCGCGGAAGCGCTGTCCGCCGCGGCGCGCGACGCCGTGGGGCTCAAGTCCATCGCTGCCTACCGTTACGGCCTCGACTTCGACCCGTGGCGGCCGAGCCAGGTCGAGGTCGCCGCGGCCGCGGACCGGTTCCTGCGGGCGCTGGAGCGCGACGATTCGGCCCGGCTCGAGGACCCGGTGCTGCTCCGGCACGCGATCTGGACCGGCGTGGACACGGGGCTGCCGCTGCAGTTCCACGTCGGGTTCGGCGACCCCGACGTGCGCCTGCACCGGGCCGACCCGTCGCTGCTGCACGATTTCCTGCTAGCCACCCGGGCCACCGGCACGGCGATCATGCTGCTGCACTGCTACCCGTTCCACCGCCAGGCCGGCTACCTCGCGCACGTGTTCCCGCACGTGTACATGGACGTCGGCGAGGCACTGAACCACGTCGGCGCGCGCAGCGCCGCGGTGCTCGCCGAGGCGCTCGAGCTCACCCCGTTCCACAAGATGCTCTACTCGTCGGACGCGTTCGGCCTGCCCGAGCTGCACTACCTCGGCGCAACCGGCTTCCGCCGCGACCTGGCCACCGTGACCGGGGTGTTCGTCGCCGACGGCGCCTGGTCCGCCGCGGACGCGGAACGCGTCGGGCACCTGGTAGGGACGGCCAACGCCCGCCGCGTATACCGGCTGGACGAGCTGTGACCGACCCGGCTCCCGGCTCCGGCCCGGCTCCCGCCGGCTCCGGGCTAGCGTCCGGCGGGTCCGGCCCAGCCACGGCGCTGCGCGACGCGCTGGACCGCGAGCTCGCCGACGCTGCCCGGCTGCGCCGCGAGCTGCACGCGGCCCCCGAGCTGTCCGGATCGGAGTACCAGACAGCGGCCAGGGTGGCCGAGGCGCTCGGACAGCCGGACGCTCCCCAGGTCGCCGGCACCGGAAGGCTGGTCAGGATCGGACCGGCCGGCGGCCCGTGCGTCGCGGTCAGGGCCGAGCTCGACGCCCTTCCTGTCGTGGAGCAGACCGGCGTGCCGTGGGCGTCGGCGAACGGCGCGATGCACGCGTGCGGGCACGACGTCCACCTCGCGGCGCTGGCCGCGCTCGGCCGCGCGGCGCGTAGCGTCGCGGCCACGGACGGCCTGCCCGCGGCCATGCTCGCCGTGCTCCAGCCGCGCGAGGAGGCCTACCCGTCCGGCGCGAAGGACATCGCGGCCTCGGAAGCGTTCACGGCGCAGCGGCCCGCCGCCGTGATCGCCGCGCACCTGCAGCATCAGGTGCCGCCCGGAACCGTCAGCGCCGCTCCCGGCACCGTGAACGCGTCGGTCGACGATTTCGAGATCCGCATCGAGGGCACCGCGGGGCACGCCGGGTATCCGCACCTGGCGGTCGACCCGGTGCCCGCGCTCTGCCAGGCGGTGCTGGCGCTGCAGCAGATCGCCAGCAGGCGCACCGACCCCACGCACGCCGTGGTGGTGTCGGTCGGCATGCTTCAGGCAGGCCAG
The DNA here is from genome assembly GCA_963778075.1 of uncultured Actinomycetota bacterium. Classification (GTDB taxonomy): domain Bacteria; phylum Actinomycetota; class Actinomycetes; order Streptosporangiales; family Streptosporangiaceae; genus JASHPR01. The sequence continues at coordinate 590,809 of CAVZTJ010000009.1, forward strand.
GCGACGAACGTCATCCCCGGTTCCGCCTCGGCACGGGGGACGCTGCGGGCGCTCGACCCAGCCGACCGGCCGCTGCTGCGCGACTGGCTGCGGGAGGTCGCGGAACACACCGCCCGCTCATACGGCTGCCGGGCCACGGTGACCATCGAGGAGAGCGAGCCCGCGCTGGTGAACAGCCAGCCACTGGCCGCCGCGAGCTGGCCGGTGCTCCGCGAGGCCGGATTTGGCATCGACACCTCGTTCCGGTCCTGCGGCGCCGATGATTTCTCGTTCTACTCCCCCGTGGCGCCGATCCTGATGCTGTTCGTAGGGTCCGGCGGCGCGTTCACCCTGCATCATCCGGAATTCCTGCCGCCGGACGAGGCCGTCGGCCGGGTCGCCACCGCCATGCTGGCCGGCTACCTGGCCGCCCTGACCCTCCTGTTATTCGCGCTCTCCCTCACGCGACCCCGCGCTCTCCCCTCGCGACGCCACGTCGATGTACCGAAGAGCTGCAAAGAACGAGCCCATTGGTACATCGATGAGCGCTGTGGGTGACCGGGTAAGCGGCGGCGGCAGCCGCCGGGCCGTACATAGCAAAACTATATAGAGTCAGCTATGCTTATGGGTCATGGCGACTGATGACTCGGCGACCAGGGCAGATAGCCGGAGTGCGATCGGAGAGGCGCTGTATGGGCTGGTGACGCTCGCGGTCAAGAACGGACCGCGGGAGATCAGCCTGACCGCCGCTTCCACGCTGGCCACGCTGGACCGGACCGGTGCCCGGCGGCTCACCGACCTCGCGGTGATCGAGGGAGTCACCCAGCCGTCGATGAGCGTGCTGGTGACCGGGCTCGAGGCGGCGGGCCTGGCCGGGCGGCGGCCCGACCCGGCCGACAAGCGCGTGGTGCTCGTGGGGCTGACCCCGGCCGGGGTTGAGTACATCCACGCCCGGCGCCGCGCCGGCGCTGCGACCTTCGCTGAACTGATCGACAAGCTCCCCGAGGACGAGGCGGCCGCGCTGATCGCCGCGGTTCCCGCCATGAACCGGCTCCGCGAGCTCGACAACGATCGCAGGGCCGCCGCCGCCGAGCGCACTCCCGCGAGTGGCCTGAACGCGACGCTCCGCACCAGTCCCGCGGACCAGCGCCGGTGAGCGCGGTTCACAACGGCCGGGCAGGCGTCGGTCATGCGGCGCCGGTCAACCCGTTCCGCCAGCCCAAGGCCGTCTACGCGGTCGCGTTCGCGTGCGTGGTGTCGTTCATGGGCATCGGCCTGGTGGACCCGATTCTCCCGGCGCTGTCCAAGCAGCTGAAGGCCTCGCCGAGCGAGGTGGAGCTGCTGTTCACCAGCTATCTCGTGGTGACCGCGGTGGCGATGCTGGTCACCGGGTGGGTGTCCAGCCGCATCGGCGGCAAGCGGACGCTGATCGCCGGCCTCGTCCTGATCGTCGCGGGCAGCGCGGCGGCCGGGGCTTCGCACTCGATTGGGGAGATCATCGGCTTCCGAGCGGGGTGGGGACTCGGCAACGCCCTGTTCATCGCCACCTCGCTCGCGGTGATCATCGGCGCGGCGTCCGGCGGGTTCAGCGGGGCGATCATCCTGTACGAGACCGCCCTGGGCATCGGCATCGCGATGGGCCCGCTGGTCGGCGGCGAGCTGGGCGGGATCAGCTGGCGCGGCCCGTTCTTCGGCGTCACCGTGCTGATGTCGATCTCGCTGATCGCGACGATCTTGTTTGTCGACAAGACTCCGCAGCCCACACGCAAGACCTCGATCACCGAGCCGCTGCGGGCGCTGAAGCACCGCGGCCTGCGCGTGATGAGCCTCACCGCGCTCTGCTACAACTGGGGCTTCTTCACGCTGCTCGCGTACACCCCGTTCCCGATGCACCTGGGCATCCACGAGCTCGGGTACGTGTTCACCGGCTGGGGCATCCTGGTCGCGATCTTCGCCGTGTTCGTCGCGCCCCGCGCGCAGCGGCGCTTCGGCACACCGAAATCCCTCTACGTCAACCTGGCCCTGCTGGCCGTCGACCTGGTGGTGATTGCGGCGTTCACGACGTCGCAGATCACGCTCATCGTCGCGGTGATCGTGTCCGGCGCGTTCGTCGGGCTGAACAACACGCTCACCACGCAGTCGGTGATGCTCGTCTCCCCCGTTGAGCGGCCGATCGCATCCGCCGCCTACGGCTTCGTTCGGTTCATCGGCGGCGGCGTGGCCCCGTACTGCGCCGCCCGGCTAGCCGCGGCTTTCAACGTGCACGTCCCGTTCTACCTGGGCGCCGTGACGGTCGCCCTCGCGATCGTGATCCTGTCCACCGGCCACTCGCTGCTGACCGAGGCGGAGCACAAGCTCGCGGATGCGCCCGGCACGGCGGAGCCCGGCGAGGCGGCGGTCCCGGCGGTCCCGGCCGCCCCGGCCGAGGCCGGCCCGCCGCCGATCGTGGTCGCCGTCGGCGTCGGGGCCGGCGCTGCGGAAGTGACCGACGCCGCGATCAATCTGGGCAGGGTGCTGGACGCGCCGATCGAGGTGCTGCACGTGCTGGAGACCGACGTCGTGGGCGACCAGGTCGTCGACGCGGAAACCGCCGAGGAGGCGAGGACGATCATCGCGGACACCGTGGGCCGGCTGCGCTCGGCCGGGATCGCCGCGAACGGGCACGTGCTGCGCGTCGTCGGCGATCACGGCGCCAGCGGGCAGCGGATCGCCGACTTCGCCGCCGGCCGTGGCGCCCGGATGATCATCATCGGCGCGCCGTCGGACGGCGAGCCGGCCGGGCTTTTCGACGCCAGCCTGACCAGCCAGCTCATCCGGCACGCCCGGTGCGAAGTGCACATCGTCCCGGTGCCCGCCACCCGCCCGCTCGCCGGCGCCGACCTCAAGCTGGCCTGAGGGGGCGCCGGCGCATGGGCCTCCCCTGACGGCCCGCGTGCGTCAGGGAAACTGCGCCGTCGCGCGCATGCGGCGAGGGCCGCAGCAAGCACGATGGCCGATAAGGGAGCCACGGTGCCGAGCCTCTTATGGACCCCGGTCACGGGCTAGCTTTCATCGACCACGAATGCCTCCTGGTTCCCGAAACCACCTCCGATGCTCGCGGTGTAGTAGCCGCCCGCGCTGCAATGGCCCACTGAGCTGCAGGACACCGAGTTGATGACGGCGAGCCCGCCCGTGTTGAGCGCCGCGGTGCCGGGAACTTCCTCGGCAGCGCCCCAGGTGCCATCGGTCTGGCCGACGACGAACACCTGCTGGTGGCCGGAGAGGTCCGTGTAGACCCCGCCCGCGCTGCAGTTACCGGCCGAGGCACAGGACAGCGACACGGTCGCGGCGTAGGTGGCGCGCTGGTTGAGGGCTGCCATGCCGGGGACAGGCGTCGCGCTGCCCCAGGTGCCGCTCGTCTCGCTGACGACGAACGGCTGGTTGCCGGAGCTGTCCACGTAGGACCCGCCCCCGCTGCAGCGGCCGGCCGAGGCGCACGACACGGAGCTGACCCCGGCGCTCCCGCCCGTGTTGAGGGCCGCCGTGCCCGGGGCCTCCACCGCGGTGCCCCAGGCGCCATCCGCCTTGCTGACAACGAATGCCTGGCTGTTGCCGGAGGAGTCAAGGTAGAGCCCTCCAGCTCCGCAGCTTCCCGCCGAGGGGGCAAGATATCGAGGTGACCTGGGCAGACGGCGTATCGAGCGCGGCGATGCCCGGGACCTCCTCAGCGGTGCCCCAGGTGCCGCCCGAGGCGGCCGCTCTGGCAGCATGCGCCGCGCGGGTCCCGGCCGCCGCGCTGGGACCGGTCAAGACCCCCGCCCCTATGGCGGTAACCGCAATGGCCGCAAGCGCCGCGGCCGATCGCTTCACCGGGCCGCCGCCCGTGTGCCCGCAGTGCTTCGACCAGTAGTTCCGCCTGCGCCACGAAGCGCGCACGCTGCGCACCATGCTGACGACCAGTGCCATGCCGATCTCCTTGGTTAATTAGTTAGTGGTTTCGGTGCTGGCGGGCATGAATGGCAAGCCGTCGGCGCTGCTGGCGCCGGGGACTCGGCGTCTCGGTGCTCGGCGTTCCATTGACGGCGGCGCATTGACAGTGCCGGCCCGGGTCTCTAACGTTGAAACTACCGCCGAATGTAACCGGTTACAAGCGTAGATCATCCCTAAATGTCGGAAGCGTTTCCATGGTCACCGTGTATGACATCGCCCGTCAGGCCGGCGTCTCGACCGCCACGGTGTCCCGCGTCCTGCACGGATCCAGCCTGGTCCGCCCGGAAACCCGGCAGCGCGTCGTCGACGTGATCGAGCGGCTCGGCTTCGTTCCGAACGGGTCGGCGCAGGGCCTGTCCATGCGGCGTAAGGACATCATCGGCCTGGTGGCGCTCGAACGCGGCACCGACGAGATCGACATCGAGCGCAGCAGCCAGCTTTATGTGGACGAGATCGTGCATGCGGTCGAGGGCGTCCTGCGTGGCACCGAGATTTCCCTGCTGCTCTCGTTCGGCCAGCGTGGCGAGTCCTTCCAGCGCCGGATCCAGACCCTGTCCGGCAAGGTCGACGGGCTGCTCATGGCCGAGGACGTGCTGCCCGCCGGGCAGCTGGCGGCGCTGGCCGAGCGGGTGCCCCTGGTGCTCATCGCCGGGACAGCGGACGCGGACGGCCTGGACGCGATGACGGTGGACAACGCCGGAGGCGTCCGGGCGGCCGTCACGCACATGACCGGCGTGCATGGATACCGGCGGCTGTGCTTCGTCGGCGGCCCGCCCGACTCACCCGACGCCGAGCAGCGCCTCGCCGCGTTCGGCGAGGCGCTTCGCGCGGCCGGCGGATGCACCGCCGAGCCGGCCGTCCATGGTGACTTCTCCGAGGCCAGCGGCTCGGCTGCGGCTCAGGTGCTGCTGGCGCGCGGCGCGGAGCCCGAGGCGGTGGTGTGCGCCAACGACCAGATGGCCATCGGGCTGATGCGGGAGTTCCGGCGGTGCGGGGTCGACGTTCCCGGCCGGGTGGCGGTCACCGGTTTCGACGACATCTACCCGGCCAGGCTGACCGATCCGCCGCTGACCACGGTCAGCCAGCCGCTGCGCGAGCTGGGCACCAGGGCCGCGCGCCGGCTGCTTGACCGCATCGGCGCCGCCACCCTCCCGCCCGCGGCCGAAGCGCCTCCCGCCCTCCCGGCAGCGGCCGAAGTGCTCCCCACTCATCTCGTCGTCCGCGGCAGCTGCGGCTGCCGGTCGGCGCGGGAAGGCTGAGGCCGACCGTGCGGCCAGCGGCAGACAGGCTCGCGGCAGGGCCGACCGGGTGCGACCAGCGGCAGACAGGCTCGCCAGGGCACCACCTGGCCCGGGACCGACGCGCTACGGGGGATCGGGGCGGGACCGGACCGATTCGGGGTAGTCAGAAGGAGATTTGATCATGCTTACCAGAGTCCGCTTGCCACACGAGCCGGCCCGGCACCGGCACCTGACCGCCGCGTTAGCGGCGCTGGCGCTGGTATCACTCGGCGTCATGGCCGCGATCGTCGGCCACGCGGCGACGGCGTCGGCCACCACGGTGCCGCCTCCGCCATCCGGCTGGACCACCACCTACAGCGACAGCTTCTCCGGCTCCGCCGGCTCGGGCGTGGACTCGGGCTGGACCTATGACACCGGCACCCAGTACAACGGCACCGGATGCACGGCCAACTGGGGCACCGGCGAGGTCGAGACCAACACCAATTCCACGGCCAACGTCGCTGAGGACGGCGACGGTCACCTCAACCTCACCGCCGTGGACAACGGCGGCTCCTGGACATCGGGCCGCATCGAGACCGTGGCCGACGACTTCGAGGCCCCGGCGGGCGGCGAGATGGAGGTCAGCGCCTCGATCGAGCAGCCAAACCCGTCCAGCGGGCTCGGCTACTGGCCCGCGTTCTGGATGCTCGGCGCCGGCTTCCGCAGCAGCGGCGCCGGCACCTCGGGCACGATGGACTGCTCGAACTGGCCGTCGACCGGTGAGATCGACGTCATGGAGGACGTCAACGCTCTGTCCGAGCACTCCGGGACGCTGCACTGCGGCACCGATCCCGGCGGGCCGTGCGACGAGACCACCGGCCTGTCCAGCGGGCTGCAGGCGTGCTCGGGCTGCCAGACCAGCTACAACACGTACTCGGTGATCGTCAACCGGACCAACACCAGTGACGAGTCGATCACCTGGTACCTCAACGGCACCGCCTACTACACCGTGACCGAGAGCCAGGTCGGCGCCGCCACCTGGGAGGCCGCCGTGGACCACGGCTTCTTCCTGATCCTCGACCTGGCGATGGGCGGCGCCTACCCGAACGCGGTCTGCGGCTGCACGTCGCCGGCGTCCTCGACAAGTTCCGGCGCGTCGATGAGCGTCGGTTACGTCGCGGTCTACGAGAGCGGCGGCACCAGCACGTCGTCACCATCACCGTCTCCGTCAGCGTCGGCGTCACCGTCGCCGAGCCCGTCAACGACGGGCGCCGAGTGCCAGACGACGGCGACCGGCGACATCTCCGCCGACTGCTACAGCGCGAGCAACGGCAGCATCAGCGTCACCGCGGCCGCCGGGGACAGCAGCCCGTCCGGGGTCGACGGCAACCAGGCCGCCGAGCTTTCCAACGGAGACTGGCTGGAGTACCCGGGCATCAACTTCGGCTCCGGATCCAGCCAGTTCGATGCGAGAGTCGCATCCGGGGCCGCCGGAGGGGTGAGCGGGCTGGTGGAGGTGGTGCTTGACAGCCCGTCGAACACGCCGGTCGGCAGCTTCGCGGTGGCTAATACCGGCGGCTGGTCAAGCTGGGAGACCATCCCGGCCAACATCTCGGAGGTCACCGGCACACATACCGTCTACCTGGAGTTCGTGTCGGGGGCGAGCGGCGACCCGCCGTTCGTCAGCCTGCACTACTTCAGCTTCCCGGCGAGCTAGGCAGGCTGCGGGAGGCCGCAGGCCGGCGGCCTCCCGCGGTCACCGGGCGAAGGTGATCCAGAGCAGGTAGACGTTCAGGGCGATGATCGTGGCGGCGATGCCGGCCGCCGCCACCGTGGTGGCCCGCCGGTTGACCAGCGCGCCCATGACGTCCGCCCGGCGGGTCAGCAGCACCAGCGGCACGAGCGCGAACGGGATGCCGAAGGACAGCACCACCTGCGAGATCACCAGGCAATCCGTGGCCGGCAGGCCGATCCCGAGCACCACCAGCGCGGGCAGCATGGTGAGCGCGCGGCGGGCCCAGAGCGGGATCCGGCGGCGGACGAAGCCCTGCATGACCACCTGGCCCGCGTAGGTGCCCACGCTCGACGAGGACAGTCCCGAGGCGAGCAGCGCCACGGCGAACGCCAGCGCGGCACCCCCGCCGACCAGCCGGGCGAGTCCGGCGTGCGCGGCCTCGAGAGAGTTCATGGCCGACCCACCGGTGCGGTGGAACACCGATGCGGCGACGAACACCATCGCGAGGTTCACCAGACCGGCCACGCCGAGCGCGACGACCACGTCGAGCCGCTGGAAGCGCAGCAGCTCACGCCGCTCGGCGTCGCCTTCACAGGTCACCCGGGACTTGGTCAGCGCGGAGTGCAAGTAGACGACGTGCGGCATGACTGTGGCCCCGATAATCCCTGAGATCAGCAGCAGCCGGTCGCCGGCCAGGCCGGGAACCAGCCCAGCCGCGATGCCCCGCGGGCTGGCCCCGACCTCGGCCAGGTCGTAGGCGAAGCCGAGCAGCACGATGCCGAGCAGGCCGGCGATGGCCAGCTCGAACCGCCGGTAACCGCGCTGCTGCAAGGCCAGGATGCCGAACGCGACGACCGCGGTGATCAGCCCCGCCGCCAGCAGCGGCACGTGGAACAGCAGGTTCAGGCCGATCGCCGCCCCGACGAACTCGGCCAGGTCCGTGGCCATCGCGATGAGCTCTGCCTGGACCCACAGGCCCACGGACACCCGCCCGCCGTAGTGCTCGCGGCACAGCTGCGGCAGGTCGCGCCCGGTGGCTACGCCGGTCTTGGCGGACAGGTACTGCACCAGCATGGCCATCAGGTTGGCGATCACGACAGTCCACGCCAGCGCGTAGCCGAAGCTCGTCCCCGCGGTGAAGTTTGTGGCGAAGTTGCCTGGGTCAACGTAGGCGACGGCGGCGACGAACGCGGGCCCGAGCAGCGCGATGATGCCCCGGGCCCGGCCGCGCGAGCGCAGCAGCTGCAGACCGCTGGGCTGGGCTAGCTCAGCCGTGCCCTCCGGGGTGGCTACCGCCATCAGCCCACCGACGGACCGAGCCCGAGCGACTGCGGCGTGCTGGCGTCGGGGGACGGCTGGTGCAGTCCCTCGTCGAGGGCGCCATACTCGGTCATCAGCGCCGGGCTGCCGCCCCAGGGCGTCTGCTCCTCGGCAACCAGCGTGTTCGTGGTGAGCAGCAGCCCAGCCACGGAGGCACCGTTCTGCAGCGCCGACCGGGTCACCCGGAGCGGGTCGATGATGCCCATCTCGATCATGTTGCCGTAGCGTCCCTGCAGCGCATCGAACCCTTCGTCGGGGCCCAGCTTCCCGATCCGGTCCAGCACCTCCTCGCCCGAGTAGCCCGCGTTAGCCGCGATCAGGAATGCGGGCTCGGACAGCGACCGGCGGACGATGTCCACGCCGATCGCGTAGTCGTCCTTGACCTGCAGCTCGTCCAGGCTGTCTTCGGCGTGCAGCAGCGCGGCCCCGCCGCCGGCCACGATCCCCTCGGCCATGGCGGCGCGCGTCGCGGAGAGCGCGTCCTCGACCCGGTGCTGCAGTTCCTTCAGCTCGGCGTTGGTAGGCGCCCCGACCCTGATCACCGCGACCTTGCCGGACAGCGAGCCGATCCGCTCCGTGAGCACGTCCTCGTCGATCCCGAACGTGGCCCGTTCCAGCTCCGAACGCAGCTGGGTGACCCGGAACTCGACGTCGGCCGAGGAGCCGCCGCCGCCGATGATCGCGGTCCGGTCCGCGTTGACCAGCACCTGCGCGGCCCGGCCGAGCTGCTCGGCGGTCATTGTCTCCAGGGTGAACCCGGAATGCCTGCTGTACACGGCGCCCCCGGTGATCGCCGCGATGTCCTCGAGCTTGTGAAGCCGGCGGTCGCCGAAGCCGGGTGCCTTCACCGCCACGCACTGGAACACCCCGTTGACGTGGTTGTGCACCAGCATGCTGAGCGCGCTGCCCTCGACGTTCTCGGCGATGATGACCAGCGGCCGCGGCGCCCGCATGATCTTGTCGAGCAGCGGCATCAGCTGCTGCACCTTGGTGATCTTCTCACTGCACAGCAGGATGTACGGGTCGTCGACGATCGCCTCGAGGCTGGCCGGGTTGGTCACCATGTACGGCGACATGTAGCCGTTGTCGAACTCGAACCCCTCGACGAAGTCGACGCTCATCCCGTTGACCGCCGACTCCTCGACGGTGACGATGCCGGCGTCCCCGACAGTGTGCAGCGCCCGCGCGATCACCGCGCCAACCGTGTCGTCGTCGTTCGCCGAGATCGCGGCCACCCGGGAGTAGTCCTGCTCGGACACCACCGGGTGCGCCACGCCCTGCAGGTGCTCGACGAGGCGGCCGACGGCCACGTCGATGCCCCGCTTGACCAGGACCGGGTTGGCGCCGCTGCCAATCGCCCGCATGCCCTGCCGGACAATCGCCTGGGCCAGAACGGTCGCCGTGGTGGTGCCGTCGCCGACGATGTCGTTGGTCTTGATCGCCGCTTCCTTCACCAGCTGGGCGCCCATGTTCTCGAACTGATTCTTCAGGTGAACCTCCCGCGCGATCGTCACCCCGTCGTTGGTGACCACCGGCGATCCGGTGATCTTCTCCAGGATGACATTGCGCCCCTTGGGCCCGAGCGTCGACTTCACGGCCTCGGCGAGCTGGTCGACCCCGGCCAGCAGCAGGCTGCGGGCATCCTCGCCAAAGCGGAGTTCCTTTGCCATTGATCAATCCCCTCCGGGTCAGTGGCTGACGGGTGCGGCGTGGCGGGCTGGCCGGGTTACGGAACGAGGATGGCGCGGCCGCGGACGCGCCCCGCGTCCAGATCGGCGATCGCCTCCGGCGCGGCGTCGAGCGGGTAGGTCCTCGTGTGCAGGGTGACCCTCCCCGCCTCGGCCAGAACCATGAGCTCGGCCAAGTCGGTGTACGTCCCCACGATGTTCCCGATGATGTTGCGCTCGGTCGTGATGATGTCCAGCGTGGGGATCGTCAGCGTCCCGCCGTAGCCGATGACGAAGTACGAGCCGGCCTCGCCGGTCATGTTCCAGCCGTCGTTCTCGGCGCCCTGCTCGGCCACGAAGTCGAGCACCACGTTGGCGCCGGCCCCGCCGGTCAGGTCCTGGACTGCGGCCACCTGCCCGCCGTCGGCGACGACGGTGTGGTTGGCGCCCAGCTGCTCGGCCAGCTTGAGCGCGTCGGGGTTCTGGTCCACTACGACGATCCGGGTGGCGGTCAGCGCGGCGAGGCACTGGATGCCGATGTGGCCGAGGCCGCCCGCGCCGATGACCACGCACGTGGTCCCCGGATACAGCAGCGGGATCGCCTTGCGCACCGCGTGGTACGCGGTGATCCCCGCGTCGGCCAGCGCCGCGACGTCCTTGGGCTGGGTCGCCTGGTCGAGCTTGATGCAGGAGCGCGCCGAGGTGAGCAGGTACTCGGCCATCCCGCCGTCACGGGACAGGCCGGGGAACGCACTGTTGGAGCAGTGCATGTCGTCACCGGCCCGGCAAGCACGGCACAGCCCGCAGGTGACCAGCGGATGCAGGATGACCGTGTCGCCGACGGCCACGTTGGTGACGCCTGGGCCGATTTCATGCACCCAGCCAGCGTTCTCGTGGCCGAGGATGTAGGGCAGCGGGGTGTTCATGGCCGCGTCCCACTGGCCCTCCATGATGTGCAGGTCGGTGCGGCATACTCCGGCGCCGCCGATCTTGACGATCACGTCGAGAGGCCCGCTGATCGTGGGCTCGGGCACCTCGTCCACGACCGGCGGCTTGTGAAACTCGTGCAGTCGAACGGCCTTCACCGCTGCTCCTCCTCGCCTTGCCCTGAAGTCTCATACCGGTGCCGCAGCATGCCACGGCAGATGCCGCCGTTCGCCTCGATGCCGATTCGCGTGCTGCGGGCCCGCCGCAGGTGCAGCGGCACGGCGTCCGGGCTCACCCGGTCGCCGGTCGCCGGGTCGATCACCAGCGGCGCGTCGTCCCCGGCGGGCAGCCCGAGCTCGAACCGGCGCTGCCGCAGCCGGTCCAGGGGAACCGACGACGGCAGGTCGCCGAGCGTCAGCTCGAGCAGCTCGGAAGGGGTGGTGCCCGCGGTCAGCAGTGGCCGGCACACCTGGTCGGTGCCGGCCAGGACGGCCTTGCGCAGGAAGTCGGCGCGCAGCCCCCCCAGCTCGCTGACGGCCTCGCCGTCGAACGACTGCACGAAACCGGCCTGCGCGGCGACCCCGCCGTTGATGACGTCCGACGCGAAGTGGTCTTCCAGCAGGATCTCAGCGCGCCGCACGCCCGGCACGGCGCTGACCGCGTCGTAGGCGTCCGCCACCATGAGGTAGGCAAAATTAGGCGCGCAGAAGTACGTCGGCAGCCGCAGCCGGACCTCGGCGTCGCCGCCGGCCGAGACGGCGCACGAAGCCACGAAGCCGAGCGAGGTGATCGGCTCGTCAAGCTCCGGATCGCGCACCGTCTCCAGCGCGGCCAGCAGGCCGCTGGCGTCCGTCGTAACGGTCGCTGTCATCCCCTTACTCGACCAGCGCGGCGTCGTCTTGCGCGGCCGGCGCCCCGGCATCGTCGGGCAGCTGGTACTCGGCGGGCACCTCGATGTCGTAGAGCCGGGCGGCGTTCAGGCCGAGGATCTTCTTCTTCGACGCGGTGTTCATCCGCGGGTAGTCGGAGAACGCCTCGTCAGCCGGGAAGTCCCAGTCGACGAACCCCTCGACCTGCCACTTCGGTTCCCAGATCGCGTAGTCGCTGCCGAACAGCATCTTGTCCTCGCCGACCCAGAACAGCAGCTCACCCATGACCCGGGCGAAGAACTTGGGCCTGGCGTACATCAGGGCGCCGATCGCCACGGCGAGGCCGGCGTACACGTTGGGCTCCTGGGTCGCCATGTAGCAGAAGTCGTCGATCCGCGGCAGCCCGACGTGCTCGACGATGAAGTTCAGGCCCTGGAAGTCGGTCGCCGCGTGGTCGACGTCGGCGACGTCGAACGCGTCCTTGTCCAGCGGCCAGATCGTCGGGCCCTTGTGCACGTGGACGTTCTTGATGCCCAGTTCCTGGGCGGCCTCAAGGAAGCGGTACGCCGCTGGGTCGCTCAGCTTGTAGCCGCGCGACCCGTTGTTCCACTCCGCGGTGTAGAGCTTGACGCCCTTGCACCCGTAGCGCTCGACGTTCTGGCGCAGGGCCTTGAGTCCTTCGTCGCCATCCCTGGGGTCAAACCGGGTGTTGTAGATGAACTTGCCCGGGTGCTTCTCCCCCATCGCGTTGTTCCGCTCGGTGGTGTTGAAGCCTTCCTTGTACCACTCGAGCAGGTAGGTGGGCTGGAAGATGGCCACGTCGACGTGCCCGTCCTCGAAGAGGTCCTTCATCAGGTCATCCTCGGAGTACTTCTGGAAGTGCTCGATCGTCCAGTGCGTCTCGGGCGGCCCCAGGCTTTGGTAGGCGTGGAAGCACTCGATCCAGCCCTTGGCGTACTGTTCCGCTCCAGGCACCCAGTTATCCGGGGCCGCGTTCCAGTAGTGCGTATGGCCATCAACAACGAAGTACTTTTCGCCATCCTTTTCGTACATTTATTCCTCCATTGCGGGCCGGATGAACGGTATGCGGTGTGCAGTCCGGGGCGGCGGGCCCGGGGGTTGCTAGTTACAGCACAGCCCCCGGGCCCCGCTGCCGTCTAGGCCCGGCGGGCGGTCAGATCAAATCCGATGTAATCGGCCGCGTCCTCCGGGTTGGCGAACATGATCGTCCGGTCGTCCTCGTGAATCATTCGGCCGTAGTGGGTCGACATGTTCTCCTCGAACTCGGCGGCGTCAAAGAAGCCGGACTCCTCGCCGAGGGCCTCGGAGACCTCGTCGTAGTCGACCACCATCGTCCCGGTGGCATCGACCCGGATCATGGACGGCAGGAAGCGCACGGTCACGTTCGGCTTGCCGCTCATGACCTGTGCCACCACGACGCCGACCTGGTTGTTCATCAGCGTGAAGCCGCACTGATTGGACGCCGTGTTGTCGGATTTGTATGGGCTTTCGGCGGTCTTGAACCTGGTCACTGCGCCAGCTCCTTCGGTGCCTCGAGGCTGAGATCGGTCACGATTCCGCTGAAGCGGCTCTTGGCCGCGTCCAGGCCGTCCTCGAACCGCGGCGGCTTCGCGTCCGGCTGGGACCACAGCGGCTGCAGCGCCCGGGCTGCGGCGAGCGCCCGCGGCACCCACGTCGACAGCCACTGCTGCAGCTGCGCCTTGTTGTGGTCGGCGAACTCGCGGTCGTCGGTGAGCAGCCCGAACATTGCCCTGGTGTAGCGCAGGTCCCGCTCGGCGAAGTCGTACTCGGCCGCCCCGACGATCGTCGGGGTCACGAAGTCGCCGTTGCGCGGCGCAGCGTGCTGCACCAGGTGGCTGCGGAACAGCTCGCCGACGAGCGGCTCGAAGACCACGTTCGCGGCGAAGATGGCCTCGCACCAGTCGTCGATCGCGGTGAGCTGCTCGGCGGTCTCGCGCACGCCCTGCCAGGCCGGGTCGCTGTTCCAGGTCTCGATGTGCGCGGCGCCGTCGAACCCGTCGATCTCCTCCGACAGGGTCAGGTTGTACAGCGCCAGGTCCTGGGCGGCCCGGATCCGGTGCATGCTGTTCACCGAGATCGCGTTGTTGTGCATGTTGGTCGGCGCCCGCCGGTTGGCGTTGGCGTACAGGTACAGCCCGAGCCCGTGGTCGACGTGCATCCAGGCGCCGACGTTGCGCTCGACAAAGCGGACCCAGTTCCGGTTCCACTGCTCGAAGGCCTTGGACTCCCTGGCGTTATCCACGTTCTGGTTGACCTGGCGCACGACGTTGGCGTTGTAGCGGTAGAGGGTGAGCTCCCACTCCTCGTTCGGGTCGCGGAACAGATGCCACCCATGGGCCGGCCAGTCGTAGCCCTTGCCGCCGGAGCCCGGGTAACGCTCCGGCTCGGGCCGGTCCGAGCCCCACGCCTTGAGCACCGTCCAGTCCAGCGGGTAGCCGCCACGCCCGTCGGAGAACCCGTAGAGCCAGCCCTGAGCGAGGTAGTGCCGCGGGTCCGGCTGGACCTCGACGGTCACGTCCTCGTAGTGGCTCTGCTTGCGCTTGGCTGGCGTGTAGTAGTTGAACCGGCGTGCGTTGGAGTCGGGGAACTCCCTGGCCCCGGCTTCGGCGTCGGTAAAGACCGGCTTCGGTAGGCTGCGTTCTGAAGTGCTCATGGTCGTCCTTCACCCTCGTCCGAGTCGCCTGTCGTGGTGAACTTGTCGTAGTAGATGCGTTTTTCCTCCACCCCCAGCGCGCTCAGCAGCGGCATCGCCGCCTCGACCATCGGCGGCGGCCCGCATATGTAGGCGTGCGCTCCGCTCAGGTTCTGTTCGTGGCGCTGCACCACGTCGGTGATCAGGCCGGTCTCGCCGTCCCACGCGTCACCGTCCGCTGGCTCGGACAGCGCGGGCACGTACCTGAAGCCGGGCAGAGTCTGCTCGAGCGCGCGCAGCTCCTCCTCGAAGCACAGGTCTTTGCGGCCCCGCGCGCCGTAGTAATAGGTGGCCTTGCGCTCGATGCCCTTCTCGGCCATAGAGCGCAGCAGCGACAGGATCGGCGCCATCCCCGCCCCGCCGCCGACGAACACCAGGTCGGACTCGTAGCCCTCGCGCAGCGTGAACACCCCGAACGGGCCGGTCACGTCGAGCCGGTCGCCCACCGCCAGCTCACTGTCGAGGAAATGCGAGAACAGCCCGTCCGGGTAGACCTTGATGACGAACTCCAGCTGCCCGCTCTCCTTGCTGGAGGTGTTAGCCATCGAGAACGACCTGGTGGCGTCCGTGCCGGGGACGGCGATGTCCACGTACTGGCCGGGGAAGAACCTGATCTCCTCGGGTTCCACCAGGCGCAGGACCAGGTGCCGCATGTCGTGCGTGACCGGGTCGTTGGCCACGACTTCCGTCACCGCCTGCTGGATCGGCAGCCCGGACCTGATCATGTCCTCGTCGTAGTTGAGCAGCTCGATGGTCAGGTCCTCGTACGGGTGCGCCCGGCACAGCAGCGTGAAGCCCTCTTCCCGCTCGTAGTCGGGCAGCGCGAACGTGGAGTAGCGGTCCAGCTCGAGGTCATCCCCGTCGAGCACGAACGACTTGCAGGAGGAGCACTGGCCCTCCTTGCAGCCGTGCATGAGCATGATTCCCTGCTCGGCAGCGGCACGCAGGATCGTCTGGTCCTCGTCGACCTCGATCTCGATGCCGACCGGCTCGAACCGGACCACATGCTTGTCGGCCATGACCCCTCACGGGTTGTGCACAGGTGCGTTGGGTTGGGGGGCGGGGACGGGCTGGTGCAGGAAGGGGCCGCGAGCCGGCCTCTGGGTTCCCGGCCCCGTTCCTGCTTGCCTTGTCTGCTGTCGGGTCCCTGCCCGACGGCTCAGGTCTCCGTCGGCGCGAAGCGTCCGGCCGGGCCGCCGCGGATGTAGTTGGCGTGGAACGCTGCGCGCTCCTCGTTAGTCATCGCGTTCAGCAGCACGTTCGGGCTCTGCACCTCGGGCATCCGGCGCAGGTGGTCGAGCGTCCACAGCTTCTTCGGGTCGTCCAGATCCAGGTGCGGCTGCGCGACCATGGTCTTGCCGTCGTCACGCACGTAACCCATGTCGGATACCACGTCGGCCCAGTTCCAGCCGTGGTAGAGGGTCTCCCACTCCCGGTGGCCGATGAGCTGGCCCATGTTCGGGGTTTCCCGGCCCTGGTAGGTGGGACGGAAGGCCACCTCGTCGGTCCACTGGCATTCCTTGTGGCAGTACGTCCGCCACTGCCCGTCGACCTCGGCCATGGTCATGTCCTCGCGGACCAGGCACGGGACCATGCAGGTCCAGCAGCGGTGCGGGTACTGGTAGTCGACGTCCTCGGCGACGATCGGGTGGTGCCCGTTCGGCCGCGACAGCCGGTTGTAGTTCTCCCACCACTTGCCGTACCGGTCATACCAGCCCGGGTACTTGTACTCGAACCACTCGAAGTCCTTGTCGGTCATCGGGTCGATCCGCCAGTAGTTCGCCAGCCAGCCGGTGGCGAAGAACTGGGCTACCTCGTGCACGTAGCCCTTGTTCCAGATCTGGTTCCACGCCTCCTCGATGAGGTCGTGCGGGATGACCAGGCCATACTTCTCCAGCGGCACCAGGTAGCTGCGGTAGTAGTCGTCGTAGATCCACCGCCGCCACATCTCCGCGTAGGACTCGCGGTCCTTGCGGCGGTCCTTCGTGCCGTACTCGATGAACGTGCCGATCGCCGCGTCGACCACCCGGTGGTTGTTCCACCACGCGTACCGCAGGTCGCGCTCGAGCAGCTGGTGGTTGCTCTCGTCGGCCAGCGCCATCAGCAGCGTCGCGTACCCGTTGCTGATGTGCCGCGACTCGTCCGACTGCACCGAGTGGAACACCGTCGGCAGCAGGTAGTCGCCGTTGGCCGCCGCCTCGGCCGGCATGGCCACGAACAGCGTGTTGGTGAACGCCGTCTCGGCCACGATCGTCAGGTAGATGCTCGCCGCGGTGATCGCGTCACCGGTGATGAACCCCTCGGCGAACTGTCGGCCGATCGTCCCGCAGTAGTCGTTCTGGAAGTTGCGAAGGCTCGAGTTGAAGCCCGCCGGGTCGATGTAATTGTTCATGTACAGGCGCTTGAGGTTCTGCTGGATCGTCGAGTGCCTGACCTCGTCAATCATCTGGATCGCCTGGCCGTTGTGCAGTTCCGGGTTGGGCACGGTGCGGAACAGCAGCGGCATCGCGCGCGCCGCGGAGATCTCGGGCAGCGGGATGATGGACAGGAACAGCTTCTGCCACTCCAGCCACCGCTCCTGGACCTGGCGGAACATGTTGCCGCGGATGGCACCGTCCGAGGCGCCGTAGACGCGGTGGTCCTTCTCCTCCTGCATCGGGAAGTACGACCGCAGGACCTGCTTGAGCGGGTCCTTCTTCTGCGCCTTCCGGAACGTGTAGTCCGTTCCGTACTGCGACACTGGCTCGTGGTAGAGCGGCTCCCAGGCGAGTTCCTGGATCTTCTGGTGGGCCTTTGCCACGCTCTGGCGACTCATGGTCACCCCTTCCTGCACTCGGGCCGGCTGAGACAGCCTGCCTGCCTCCGTGATCGTGTCCGCTGGCGCCGTCGCCGAGGGCGCCAGCGGGCGCACAAGCTATGCACGGCCGAACACTGCCGGTGACCTGCATCACACCTCGCGGCAGGCCGGTCGTGTCTCTCAACATGAGACAGGTGCGGGCCTGCGCCGCTGCAATCTCGCGTCAGCCGTCCCCGAACATCGCGCTGCGGATCTCGGCGAGGTGGTCCCGGACGTCGCGTGAGACCTGCATGTTTCCCTCGGGCGCCGGCTGGATGCCGAGCGACCGGAGCAGTTCCGCCGCGGGCGGGCCCGGGTCTCCCGCCTCCCCGAGGACCGGATGAAGGCCCTGATCAGCAAGATGATGGAACACGAGATTTACGATGCTCCACGGATTGAACGTCTCGCGGGTTGGTTCGTCCCGTCGGTCCATGGGGTACCTCCTACCCGAGACCGTTGAAGCTGGCCGAGAATCGGCGGTCTCAACTTGAGACACCTGTGCGTTACGGCGTTGTTACGTTGTACGTACCGACGCACACCCCGGACGACCCCCCGCGGGCCGAATCCGCCGCCCGCGAGAGCACCCGGGAGGCAGGAGGGCCATGTCGCCTGCAGCAGCGCGCCCGCCGGCCCTGGCCGATGGCGAACGCCTGGCTGAAACCCGCGAGCGGTTCCTCACTGCCGAGCCGGTTGACCCCAACCGGGTGCGGGACACGATCCTTGCCTCGTGGTGGCGCTCCCGGCGGTGGAACGTGGCGGCCGACCGGATCGACCTGACCTTCCTGGGCGACCCCGACCTGGACACCCCGCTGACCCGTAGTGCCCTGCCGGTGCTGCAGCACCTGCGCGAGCATCTGGAGGGCCAGCCGATCAGTGTGATCCTCACCGACGCGGCCGGGATTGTGCTGACCCGGCTGGTGGCTGACCACGATCTCGACCGGCACCTCGACAGCGTGAAGCTGGCGCCCGGGTTCAGCTACTCGGAGGAGTCCGTGGGCACCAACGGCATCGGCACGGCGCTGGAGGGCGGCCGGCCCATGCACGTGTTCGGCCACGAGCACTACGCCGAGAACCTGGAGGACCTCGCCTGTGCCGGGGTCCCGATCCGGCACCCGATCTCCGGCAAGACGCTCGGCGCGGTGGATCTGACCTGCTGGCGCAAGGACGCCGACCCGCTGCTGATCACGCTCGCCAAGACGACGGCCGACCAGATCACCCAGGCGCTGCTCACCGACAGCAACGCCCGGGAGTTTGAGTTGCTGCAGGAGTACCTGCGGGCGTGCCGGCACAGCGCAGGGATCGTGCTTGCGCTCAACCACGACGTTGTGATGATGAACGAGTACGCCCGGCAGGCGCTCGATCCCGGCGACCAGGCGGTGCTGCTCGGGCAGGCCACCGAAGCTCTGGCCAGCCGCCACTCCGCCGCCGTTGAGCTGGAGCTGCCCACCGGGTCACGCGCCCGGATGTACTGCCGGCCGCTGCACGGCGAGGACCGGTTGGCCGGCGGCGTCGTGCACGTCAAGCTGGTCGAGTCCGGCAGCAGGCCAGCGGGCCCGGCCGGACCGCAGGCCCGGATGATCCTGCCCGGCCTGGTCGGCTCCGGAACGCTGTGGCTGCGCGGATGCCACCAGGTGGAGAAGATCCACGACTCCGGCGAGTGGCTGGCCATCGAGGGCGAGCCAGGGGTCGGCAAGCTCGCCGCGCTCCGTGCCGTGCACCAGCGCCGGAACCCGGCCGGCCGGTTCCATGTGCTCGACGCCGCCGACGCCGCCGACCAGGACTGGCAGGTCACGGCGCGCCGGGAGCTGCTGACGGGATCCGGCTGCCTGGTCATCAGGCACGTCGACCGGCTGAGCCCGAAACGGCTGCATGCGCTGTCGACCGCGCTGCAGGAGACCCGCACCGCCGGCCGGCAAGACGATCTGTGGGTCGTGGTCACCCTGGCCCACGGCCCGGCCAGGGGCGACCTTGCCGGACTGCTCCGGTTCTTCCCGAGCACCGTCGAGCTGCCGCCGCTGCGGCATCACATCGAGGACCTGCACGACCTGGTGCCGTTCCTGCTCACGAAGCTCAACCAGCACCCCCGGCTCACGTGCTCGCCCGAGGCGATGCAGATCCTGATGCGGTCGAGCTGGCCGGGCAATACCGAGCAGCTGTGGCAGGTGCTCAGGCGCGTGGTCCAGCACCGGCGGACGGGCACCATCCGGGTGGGCGACCTGCCGCCGGAGTGCTGGACGGTCAGCCGCCGGCTGCTCAGCCCACTGGAGTCGATGGAACGCGATGCGATCGTGCAGAGCCTGCTCGACTCCGCCGGCAACAAGGTCAAGGCGGCCCAGTCGCTCGGCATGTCGCGAGCGACGATCTACCGGAAGATCCACGAGTACGGCATCGTCACCCCGTCCGGCTGACCGTCGCCGCACCGCCCTGTCGTATCAGCGCCGCCCGCCGTCATCGATACCCGGGCGCTGCGAGACGACGATCACGAAGTGCCGGGTGGCGATCCCGGCGGTGCTGGTGGCGGCGACGGTGACCGGGTACCGGCCAGCGCTGTCGGCGGCCAGGGTTCCGGCGATGGTTGCCGTCCCGTTCCGGTTATCGGTGAAGCTCAGGCCGTCGGGCAGTGACCCCGACTCGGCCAGGGCCGGAGCCGGGTGTCCCGTGGCCCGGACGGTCAGCCGCAGCCCGGCGCCCACCCCGGTCCTGACGGTCCCGATCTTCTGGATGGCCAGGGCCCGGGTCACGGTCAAGGTGAATGCCTGGGTCGCGGTGCCGCGGGAGTTCCTGGCCGTCAGGGTCAGCGGATACACCCGGAAGCGGTCTTCCCGGGGGTCCCGGAGATGGTGGCCGTGCCGTCTGCGCTGTCTGCGAACCTCACACCCGAGGGCAGCCGGCCGGTGCTGGTGATCGAGGGTTGCGGCGAACCTGTTGTGGTCACCCGGCCCGGCCACGAGCGAAATCAGCACCGCGGGCGCATCACCAGCCATCTCAGCACCGCGGGCACGACCAGCCGTCGCAGCACCGCCCGCCGTGCTGCCATCATTCCGGCCGACATGCCTTCACATCCTCTCGCCGCGGGACGAGTGACCGCGCATAATGCTACTACTCTTAGTAATGGCTCGTTACTTGTTGTGAGATCGGGCGGCGCCGCTCAGTCCTGCCCGGCCCGCAGGGACGTAAGACGGGCCATCTCCTCGCCGGTGAGCCGAAGCCCAGCGGCCGCCACGTTGGCGGCAACGTGACCGGGGTCCCCCGTGCCCGGTATGACCAGCACGTGCGGGCCGCGCTGCAGCGACCACGCCAGCCGGACCTGCGCCGCCGTGGCCCCGTGTGCCCGCGCGATCGCGAGCACATCGGCGTTCTCGGTGCCGATGGCGCCCCCGCCTCCACCGGCGATCGTGAAGAAGGGCACGAACGCGACGCCGAGGCGCCCGCAGGCCTCCACGAACTCGTGTTCCGGGCCGCTCGCGCCGATGCCGTAGCGGTTCTGCACGCAGACCACCGGCGCGATGGCCTGTGCCTCGGCAAGCATCTGCGGCGTCACGCCGGAGACACCCAGGTTCCGGATCAGCCCGGCCTGGCGTAGTTCGGCGAGCACGCCGACGTGCTCCGTTATCGACGTCATGCCCGCCTGCACGCGCAGGTTCACCACGTCGAGATGATCACGCCCAAGCTGGCGCAGGTTCTCCTCAACCTGGCCGCGGAGCTGATCGGGCCTGGCCCGGTCGGTCCACTCCCCCCAGGGATCGCGGCCCGGCCCGACCTTGGTGACGATGACCAGATCGTCCGGGTAGGGCGCCAGCGCCGAGTTGATCAGCTCGTTGGCCGACCGGAGCGGGGAGAAGTAGAACGCGGCGGTGTCGACGTGATTGACCCCGAGCTCGACCGCGCGGCGCAGCACTGCGATCGCCTGATCGCGGTCGCGCGGCACCGCGTCCGGCACCAGCGCCCGCCCGGTCTGCGGCAGGCGCATCGCGCCGAACCCGAGCCGGTTTACCACCAGGTCGCCGAGCTTCCAGGTTCCCGCGTCGGCGGCCGTAACCTGCCCCAGGCCCATAAAAGAATCCCTTCCCCGGCAATGCGCGCGCGTATAGCTTCCCGTGCAGAATGCACTGCCGGATTCGCCATGTCAAACAAAAGATTTCTAAATAGAAAGCATGCTATAATCAATGACAATTGATAGCCCGGCAATACCGGTGCGAGAAGCTGACCGCACCTGACGGCGGTAGTCACCGCCATCGTTGTCGGCTTCTGCCCAAGTCGGCCGTGAGCACTGCAGCGCGGTCGTTGAGGTGGACATGGTCGATCATGACGATGTGGCCGTTCGAGGCGGAAATCTGGTCCCAGGAGCGATGCAGGATGCCGCGGCTCAGGCTGGCCTTGAGCATCGGGCCGAATCGTCCCCGGTAGGGCGCGCTGTGCGGGAAGGGCAGGAGGCTTGCTAGGCGATCGTGCAGGGGAAGGCAGTCGGCCGCATGCGCGGCGGCGACGCGGCGCAGCACCTGGACGACCTCGTCGATGCGCTGGAGCACGTTCCAGGCGGGGTCGCCGTCAATGCCTGCGTTGACGAACTGGTAACTGTCCGCTGCAAAACGACGCTGCAGGATGTCTACCCAGTTTGCGCTGTTCTGGCCGCGGGTGATGCTATCGCCCGCGCAGACAACGAGCCGCTTCGCCTGCGGCCAACGCCTACCCCGCCACGCCAGTCCCCTTCGCGTTCAATGTGCTTTCCAAGATCCTGGCCTCGCCATGGCGCTGACGCTCTTCCTGCCGATGCGAAGTCGGGCCCGCACCAACCCGCCGGCGCCTGAGCTCGAGCCCGCCACCAGCCAGCCCGGCCCGGAGGCTGTTGCCTAGCGCGCATTTCGTTCCTGGGTGAGATGATCGCGCCGATGAGCGACGCGGAAGAACAACGGACGGGGCGGGGCGGGT
The DNA here is from genome assembly GCA_963778075.1 of uncultured Actinomycetota bacterium. Taxonomy (GTDB): domain Bacteria; phylum Actinomycetota; class Actinomycetes; order Streptosporangiales; family Streptosporangiaceae; genus JASHPR01. Next base: position 612,994 of record CAVZTJ010000009.1, read on the forward strand.
CGCCAGAGGCCGCCCGCCGAAAGCCCTTGCCGCCGCGGGTCGCGAAGCTGGCCGTGGGCCGACCGGTCGACGAAGTGTGGGAAAACGAGGTCGGCGGGCGCACGTTCGAGGTCGGCGGGGCGGCCGGCCGGTACTTCATCAAGTGGACGCCGGCTGGCAGCGGGATCGACCTGGCTCAGGAAGCCACCCGGCTCGAGTGGGCCGGGTCCTACGTTACGGTGCCGCGGGTCCTTGCCCAGGGCGCGGACGACGACGGATCCTGGCTGGTCACTTCCGCGCTGCCCGGCCAGAACGCGGTCACGCCGCAGTGGCTTGCGGAGCCCGCCACCGCGGTCGCGGCGATCGGCGAAGGGCTTCGCGCGATGCACGAGGCCATGCCGGTGACGGCCTGCCCGTTCTCGTGGATGGCCGAAGACCAGCTGGCCGACGCCCGCCGCCGGGCCGGAATCGGCCATCTTGACTCGACAGGGTTTCACCCGGTGCACCGGTCACTCAGCATCGAGCAGGCCCTGGACTGGCTGTCGGACATTCCCCCGGTCGACCGGCTGGTCGTCTGCCACGGCGACGCCTGCGCGCCCAACACCCTGATCACCGACGATGGCCGCTGCTCAGGTCACGTCGACTTCGACCAGCTCGGAGTGGCTGACCGCTGGGCCGATCTCGCGGTCGCCACCTGGAGCGTGGACTGGAACTACGGCCCGCAGTGGGAAGGCCTGCTGCTCAGCGCCTACGGGATCGCCCCGGACCCGGACCGGACCCGCTACTACCGCCTGCTCTGGGACCTGGGGCCCTGACCGCCCGGGGGGCCCACCAGGCATGCTCAGCCCGCCCCGGTGATCCGCAGGAAAGCAAAGCGGCAATTTATCGGCCAGAAACGTGAGTTGCATTTACTGCGGTAAATTCAATTTGGCGTCGGCATCAATTGGCTGGCAGAATCGGGGCGTGGCGGAGCGGCGAAGGCTATTTAGTAATCGCAGTAAATCAAATATTGAATACCGGAACGCGGCGGCTTCTTATCAGGACGGCGGTGACAGCTCCGGTATGGAGCGCCGCAACGGGCGGCTGTACCTGGCCGGTTTGGCAGTGTCGGTGATCGGCAGCAACGCCATGTCCCTGGCCGCGGGCATCTGGGTGAAATCCCTCACCGGCAGCAGCGGCGAGGCTGCCCTCGTATCGGTGTGCGTCTACGCTCCCTCCCTGGCCGGGCCACTGGCCGGAGTGGTAGCTGACCGGGTGCGCCGCCGCCGGTTCCTGGTGTGGCTCAACCTCGTCTCCGCTGCGCTGGTTCTGCCGTGCCTTGCCGTCGCCGGCCCCGGTTCGGCCTGGATCATCTTCGCGGTGATGACCTGGTATGGCATCGAATTGACGCTCTCCGGCCCGGCCGAGAACGCGCTCTTCGCCGTGATGCTGTCCCGCGAGCTGCGGCAGGAATTGAACGGGTGGAGTCTTGGCCTCCAGGAGACCGGCCGACTGGTGTCGCCGCTGTTCGGTGCGGGCCTGTTCGCCCTTGTCGGCGGGGGGATAGTGAGCGTCTTCGACGCGGTGACGTTCGTTGTCGCGGCGGTGATGCTCTCCCGGATCCGTCTGCGGGAAACCAGGCCAGCACCCCGGCCCAGACGCTGGCGGGCCGACCTGCTCGCCGGATTCGGTCACATCCGCCGCACGCCAGAGCTGCGCCGACTGCTTGTGGCGTCGTCGGTCCCCATGAGCTTCTCCGCCGTTCTGGTCGCCGCCCAGTACAGCCTCGTTCAGGGCGTAAGCGAGCCGCCCAGTTTCCTGGGGGTATTCAGCGCCGCGCTTGGCGCGGGCTCGATCGTCGCCAGCATGGTCAGCGGCCGGCTGCTGCGGTCCGCCGGCGAACGGTGGCTGGCCGTCCTTGGAATGGCGAACTTCGCCCTCGGCAACGCGATGCGCGCCACCGGCTGGCTTCCGCTGGCAATTGCCGGCTCGGTAGTACTCGGGTTCGCGCTGCCCTGGTTGTTCCTTGCCCTGCTGAACCTCGCGCAGCGCCGCACCACACCGGAATTGCAGGGCCGGGTGTCCGCTGCCGTCACGCTCGTGTTCTTCGGCCCCCAGGCTCCCCTGCAGGCGCTTGGCGCCCTGGCCATCCACTACGCCACCTACCGGCAGCTGTACCTCGCCGGCACGGCTATCGCGGTGGCCACCGCGGCCGCTTTCATCTGGGCAGGCCGGCGCACGACGCGAGGCTGAGCCCTTCCGTGCTGTACCACTGGCCCCGCCAGCCCCAGCCGCGCCGCTCAAGCGCCCGTGACACACCGCTCCGTCAGCGCGGCGGGCCAGGGTAGCCAGGCGCCCGTAGCGCTCCGCATCACGCGGCATTCGTTAGCGCCATTGGAGCGCTGACGGCAATCTCGAGCTGACCGCGTTCCGGAACGCGAACGGATCGGTCGCGATCGTGGTCCTGAACACCGGCACCAGCCCGGACACGGTCTCGTTCGCGCTGCGCCACCTCGGCATCCGCAACGCGGCCCTGGCGACGCCCTTTCTGACCGACTCCTCCAGCGACACCGCCGCCGAGGCGCCGGTACCTGTGGCCGGCGGAATGCTAACCGCCACCCTCCCCGCCCGCTCCCTGGTGACCTTCGCCATCCGGTAGGGACCTCCGGACCCGGGCCGCCGAGGCATCCCGCCGGCGCTACCAGTGATCAACGCCCGCGGGAGCCTAGGCGGGTCCGGGTCATGGCGTGCGCCTGCGGCGGACCTGCCAGACGCAGACCCCGCCGAGCCCGGCGGCCAGCAGCAGGTAGATGCCGGTTTCGATCCACTGCAGCGGCCAGAACCGGCTGGCGGGCTGGTAGGTGACGGACTGGCGCAGGTGCATGGCAGCCAGCGTTTTCCGGCAGGAGACAGGGTTGAAGGCAGACCCGGGCGTCGGAGTGCATGCTCGGGGCAGCATGGTGAACTCCGGGCCGGCTGGCGTCATGACGATGTCTGACGGCTGCGCGCCCGATGGCGTGATGACGACGTCCGATAGCACCCACGCGCCAGGCTCGTTGAAAGACCCGGTGAGCTGGATGTCGGTTATCCCGGTACCCACGTTGGTGTTGACCTGCCCGTGATGGGTGCTCAACGGCGTCGTGATGTGGGCGGGCGGGAGCAGGTGCGGCCGGACGAAGTTCGGCATCAGGACCTGGATCGCCACGAACGCGACAAGCGTCACGGCCATCGCGGGCAGCGTCCGGCGCAGCAGCACGCCCGCGGTCACGCCGAGCGCGAAGGCGAGCGCCGCGTAGCCGAGCGGCGCCACGCCCCGCGCATCGAAGATGACCGGGTCAAGCCGGGCCTCTGCGAACCCGTTGAAGGTGATGTGTACCCCGTTGCCTCCGGTCGCGGCCTGCGCAGCCCCGCCGGCGAGCGACGCTGCGTCGATCGGGCTGGCCCACCAGGTCACCATCAGGCTGAGCAGGCCCGCCGTTGCGATGGCGGCGAGGCCGACCAGGCCGAGCTTGACGATGGTCCAGCGGGTGCGCGTGACGCTCTGGTTCCAGGCGATCCGGTGGGTGCCCTCCGCGACCTCGCGGGCGATGAGCGGCGCACCCCAGAACAGGCCCATCAGCGCGGGCGCCAGAAGGAGCAGCAAGACGGTGCCGAAGTCCAGGAACTTGTCGAAGTTGCCGACGCGGTCGAGGAAGATGCTCGCCGCCGTGGCGCAGTGCGCGTGGCAGGCGGACAGGCCCGCGGCGGTGTACGCGCTGGCGAGGCTCAGCCTGCTCGCCGCCAGCACGATCGCGACCACAACCATCGCGCCGGCTGCGGCGATGGCCTGGGGGCGGAACTGGCGCCAGGTCACCCAGATCATTGGCTCACCTCCAGCCGCTGGCTCTGCGGCGATTCGGCGTGGCCCATGTACGCGAGCACCAGGTCCTCCAGGCTGACCGGCTCGACCGTCCAGGCCGGGTCGATGACCGGCTCGCTGCTGCGCACCAGGAACGTGCTCTGCCGGCCGGCATGGCTTTCGGTGATGACCTGCTGGCTGGCCGGCAGAGTGGCGGCAGCGCGGCGCGGGCCGGTGAGCAGGTGGTGGGTTGCGAGCAGGTCGTCCACCTCGCCGTCGATGCGCACCCTCGAGGCGACGAGCACGACCAGATAGTCGGCGACCCGTTCCAGGTCGGCTACCAAGTGCGAGGACATCGCCACACTTAGCTCCTGCTCAGCCGTCACGTGCATCAGGACCTGCAGGAACTCGCGCCGGGCGACCGGGTCAAGGCTCGCGATCGGCTCGTCGAGGATCAGCAGCTCCGGGCGCTTGGCGAGTGCGAGCGTCAGCGCGAGCTGGGCGCGCTGGCCGCCGGACAGCCTGCCTGCCTTCTGCTTGGGGTCCAGGCCCAGCTGCTCGATCCGGCGCCGGGCAAGCCCGGTGTCCCAGCGCGGGTTCAGGTGCGCGCCGAGCCGCAGGTGGTCGGCCACGCTCAGCCCGGCGTAGGTCGGGGTGTCCTGCGCGACGTAGCCGACGCGGGCGAGCTGACCGGGATCGCTGGCCGGCAGGCCGCCGAGCACCTCGATGGTGCCGGTGGTCGGTGCCAGCATCCCGGTGGCAAGACTTATCAAGGTGGTCTTGCCCGCCCCGTTCGGGCCCACGAGCCCGGCCACGTGCCCGGCTGGGATGGCCAGTGTGCAGTCGGCCAGCGCCCAGCGGTGCCCGTACCGCTTGCCCAGGCCGCGTGCCTCAATCGCCGGGGTCGCGTTCGTCATACCGCTTCCTCCTGCTCGGCGGCCCGGGCGGCCCGCTGAAACAGGGCCTCCATGTCCTCGGGGTCCAGGCCCGCCCGCTGTGCACGGCCGATCCACGCCGAAAGCTCCATGCTCAGCCGCTGATGCGCGGCGACCGATTCCTCGCTCACGGTCTTGGTCACGAACGTGCCGACGCCTGGCTTCGCGGACGCCAGGCCCTCGTACTCCAGCATCCGGTAGGCCTTGAGCACCGTGTTGGGGTTGATCGCCAGCGAGCCGGCCACGTCCTTAACCGTCGGAAGCTGATCACCCTCACGCAGCAAGCCCAGCCGCAACGCCTGCCGGACCTGCCGGATCAGCTGCAGGTACGGCGCCACGCCGGACCTGCTGTTCAGATGGAAGTCGATCATCAGCGCTCCCAGCTCTGTCACCAGGTGTTTATCTAGGTGCGTAGTACACTATACTAATGAGTTGATGCGAGCAAACTGGTGTGGCGATGGGCGCAGTCCCCTGCCGCCCGGGCGACGCACGACGGGCTGGGGTTACGCTGAAACTGCGCGCCGAAGGAGTACGGATCATGGACAGAGCTGGCTGGAAATACCCCTCAGGCGACCTGCGGGTGTCCGACGCCGACCGCGAGCGGGCGCTGCACGAGCTGACTGGTGCGTTCCAGGCCGGCCGGCGTACGGCCGACGAATTCGACGAGAGATCCGGGCAGGCCCTGAATTCCCGCACCGGGAGGGAACTGACGGCGCTGCTCACGGACCTGCCGCTGGACGACATCCTCGCGGAGCGCGCCGTCGAAGAGAAAGCAGCGCGCACCGCCGCCGAGGCACGAGCGCATCGCGTCCACACCACCCGGATCGCGATCGGGGCATCCGCCGCTGCCGCCTTCGTCTTCGTCTTCTCCGCGCTGGCCGGCGCGCTAAGGCCCGGCATGAACCCTCAGGAACGCGAGATCGCCCGGGAAATGCTGGCCCGTCAGGGCGTGCATGTCCCGGCGGGATTCCCCCAGAACCCGGGCTTCGACTGGGTCGGCACGATGGTGCCAGGAACAATCGCCATATTGCTCATCGTGCTGATCATCTACCTGCGCAGGCGCCTGACCCGCGCGGACGGCTGAGCCACGCGCGTCGTATAATGGTGGCGTGCGAATGACCTATGGCTACTGCGGCTGGTGGCGCCCCTGACCGGGCGGCACTGTCCATTCGCGCACATCGACACGCGGCTGCCCGGGCTGGGCGGCCGTCTTCTTTTGTCTTGATGCGGTCAGCGCGGCTCCGGGCGGCGGCCTGAGGCAGAGGAGCAAGGCCAATGTCACGACGACTTACCGGGTTCACCCCGTCGGGGGAACTGCATCTGGGCAACTATGTGGGCGCGATCCGGCCGATCGTGGCCGAGCAAGCCATCGCGGACACCGTGGTGTTCGTTTCCGACCTGCACGCGCTGACGCTCGACCACCAGCCCGACGACGTGCGGCGGCGAACGCTGGAGTTCGCCACGCTGCTGCTGGCCGCGGGCGCCGATCCGGACTTGTGCTTGTTCATGGTGCAGTCGCACGTGCCCGAGCACTCCGAGTTGCACTACCTGCTGGAGTGCGCCACGGGCTATGGCGAGGCCCAGCGCATGATCCAGTTCAAGGAGAAGGCCCGGCGCCAGGAGCAGGTCCGGGTCTCGCTGCTGACCTACCCGGTCCTGATGGCGTCCGACATTTTGCTCTACGACACCGACGAGGTGCCGGTCGGCGAGGATCAGAGCCAGCACGTGGAACTGGCCCGGGACGTGGCCGCCCGGTTCAACAGCCGGTACGGGCCAACCTTCACGCTGCCGAAGGCGGTCAACCCGCCGGTCGCCGCCAGGATCATGGACCTCGCCGATCCGACCGCCAAGATGAGCAAGTCGGCCTCGTCGCTCGCGGGCTCACTGCGCCTGCTCGACGCGCCTGACGTGCTGCGGCGCAAGGTGATGCGGGCGGTCACCGACGCCGACGGCGAGGTGACCTACGATCCGGCCAGCAAGCCGGGGGTGTCGAACTTGCTGGCCATCCTGGCTGCGTGCACCGGCCGGGAACCCGAGGAGCTGAGCGGCGAGTTCGGCCGGTACGGCGACCTGAAGCACGCGGTCGCCGACGCCGTGGTGGCGACCATGGCGCCGGTCCGCGACCGCTACCAGGAACTGGCCGGCGATCCCGACCACATCCGGTCGGTGCTGCGGGCCGGCGCCGCGCGGGCCAGCGAACTGGGCCGAGAGAAGGTGCGGCAGGCAAAGGCGGCGATCGGCCTGCTGCCCGCGTGAGCCGGTTACAGCGGGCATCCCCCGGCGGATCGCGCTTTGCTGGTCATCCACGGCGGCCCGGACTGGGATCATAGCTACCTGCGCAAGCCATTGGACCACCTGGCAGGCCGGCACCGGCTGATCCTGCCCGACCTGCGCGGGTGCGGGCGTTCCACTCGCGGCCTAGTGTCTGGCGACCGGCCCCGTGTTACTCCCCGCCGACGTCGGGTTCAGCCGTCGGCGGCGTTCACCACGCAGAACGGGTTCCCCTCGGTGTCGGCGAGCACCACGAAGTTGGCGCCGTCGGGGTACTCCCACTCCACCCGCCGCGCGCCGAGTGCCATCAGCCGCTCGACCTCTGCCTGCTGCTCGGCGGCGTTCGCCACTCGCAGGTCGAGATGCGTCCGGTCGGTCTCGTCCAGGTTCAGGGCAGGGCCGTCGCCGTTCTCCGGGACGAGCGTGAGCGCGCCCTCGTTGCGCGGCGTGTATCCCAGCGCCTTGCCCCAGAACTCCGCTGCCCGGCGGGCGTCCGTCGCGTTGATGACCACGGTGTCTATCCGTACCATCGCGCCAGTTTCGCAGGCCGGTACGACACTGCCGCACGTCGTGCCATGCCTCGTTCACGCTCGCGCTCCCAAGGCGGCGCTCTTTGCCTCGGGCCGGGTCTGCTTCCGGCGGTGCGTGACAAGGATCGTGGTGGCTACCAGGCCGGACGCGACGGTTGCCGCCGCCGAGACCAACAGGACGTGCTGGGCGCCGAACCATGCGGTGAGCGGCCCGCCGAGCGCGGTGCCGAGCGGGGTCGCGAGCAAGGTCAGCGCACCGCGAGCAGCCAGGACCTGGGACAGCAGTTGCGGAGGGCTTTCCCGCTGAAACAAGGTCGCCGACAGGGCCGGGTAGGGCGCGTAGAGCAGGCCACCGGCGGCGAAGCAGGCCAGCGCGGGAACGGGCAGGGCGAGCAGGCCGAGCGGGGCGAGCGCGGCGCCCCAGCCGATGACCGCTGTCATCAGGATCGGCCATACCGGGAGGCGGCGCGTCAGTCCCGCGACAATGCTGCCTGCGGTGGCGCCGATCCCGAAGACGGCCCAGAACAGGCTGAGCAACGCGGCGCTGCCGTGCAGTGGTCCGGTCACGTATAGCGGCAGGGCCACCTCGACCGGCCCGTACAGGAAGAAGTAGACCACGGTCAGGGCGAGCAGGCCGGCCAGCGCAGGGCTGCGGGCGATCGCGGCGAACCCCGGTGCCCGGTCCGGCTGGCCGGCATCCGCGGTTCCGGCGTACCTCGGGTGACCCCGCACCGTGGCTGCCGTGACCGCCAGGATCGCGAAGGACGCGGCGTCGGCGGCAACCGGCAGCGCAGGCCCGGCAGCCGCCACCGCCAGGCCGGCCAGCAGCGGGCCAATGACGTATGCGGCCATCGAAAATCCTGACAGCAGCGCGTTCCCGGTCGTGCGGTACTGCGGCGGCAGGTGCTCGGCGACCAACGTGTACTGGCCGGAGATGCCCCAGGCATGCAGCAGCGAAGACGCCGCCAGCAGCGCCACATACGACCCGGCCCGCAAGGCACCCAGCCCGTACAGCAGCGGGATCATGCTCAGCGTCACCGCACGGAGCGCCGCGTCGGCGGCGACCAGGTGCCGGCTCGCCAGCCTGCGCAGCGGCCTGGCCAGCAGTACCGCCCCGGCTGCGCCCGGCAGCGTATAGGCGGCGACCGCCACGCCCACCACCAGGCCGCGGTCGGCGGGCGCGGCGATGCGGATCGCCAGCCACGCCACGCCGACCGCGCTCATCCCGTCGCCGATCGCCGACACCGCGAACACGGGTAGCAGGCGGCGCAGCACCGGACTCGCGATGACCGGTGAGACGGTCGCGCGAAACTCGGCGGCGAGCATGGGGGTTCCCTTCGTGTCGGCCAAGTGCGGGGGCGGCGGTGTACTCAGCCCACCGCGGTCTTGATCAGCGCGGTGATCCTGGCCTCCACGTCGGCGGTCGGCTCCGTCAGCGCGTAGTACGTCGGCACATGCTGTTGCCCGGCGCTGAAGATGCCGATGAAGGCGGCAATGGTGCTGCCGATGTGGGGATGTGTTAAAGCCCCGCAGCTGGGTTGCTGCGGGGCTTTTGGTGGGGGTGGTGCCGGTGGTTGTGGGTGAGGTGCCGGGGTTATGTGTCGGTGACTTCGGTGACGGCGGCGCGGGCGGCTTGCTCGTCGACGATGGCTTTGCCGGTGGCGTAGGTGGCGACGAGGGCCTGGATGGCGAGGTTGTTGACGGCGCGGGGGTAGCCGCGGGCGGTGGTGTGGATGAGGGCGGTGGCGTCGTCGCTGAACAGGGGGTCGGACCGGCCGGCGAGCTTGAGGTGGTGGGTGAGGTAGCTGGTGGTCTCGCTGCTGGTCATGGGGGGCATGGTGTAGCGGAGCGCGACGCGTTGCTCGAGCGCGGCCAGGACGGCGAGTTTCATGGTGCGGCGCAGGGTGGGCTGGCCGACGAGCAGGCAGGCCAGCGGGGAGTCGGCGTCGAGGTTGTGGTTGGTGAGCATTCTTATGGTTTCGAGCTGTTCGTAGCGCAGCAGGTGGGCTTCGTCGATGACCAGGATGGGTGTTTTGCCTCGTTCGTCGCGTTCGGCGGCAAGGATGGCGGAGGCTTGGGCGGTGAGCCGGGATCCGGAGCGGTCGGGCTGGCCGCCGAAGGTGGCGACGATCATCTCGTGCAGGCCGCGGACGCCGATCATCGGGTTGGGCAGGTAGATGATGGTGTGCCGGGAGGCGTCCAGGCCGGCCAGGACGGTGCGGACGGAGACGGTTTTGCCGGCGCCGACTTCGCCGGTGATGACGCCGATGGCGCGTTCGGTGATGCACCAGGTGATGCGGGCGACGGCTTCGTTGTGGGCGGTGTGGCGGTGCAGCATGCCGGGGGCCAGGTCGCGGCCGAAGGGCATGCGGGTGAATCCGTAGTGGGCCTGTAGTTTGTCGATCATGGCTGGTCCTTGGGGTTGCGGTGGCCGCGGCCGTTGATGAGGGCGAGTTGCTGCCAGGCGGCGTCGAGGTCGCCGGCCAGGGCGGCGGCGGAGCGGCGGGCGTCGTGGAGGAGGACGCTGGCGGCGTCCACCGACGGGGCAGGGTCTTCGCCGAGGTCGTGGCCGAGCCGCCCGGCGGCCAGGGCCTGGCCGAGGTAGCGGGTGATCTGGGCCAGGGCCTGCCCGGTGCGGAATGCGGCCAGGGACAGGGCGCCGAGGATGTCGTAGGCGACGGATGGCTGGCCCAGGCCGTTGTCATGGCGGGTGGCGTGGTTCAGGCCGCGGATCGCTTCGGCGGCGGTGCGGGCCAGGGTGATGATGTCGTTGCTGGTGAGCTGCTCCAGGTCGGTGATCTGCCGGAAGTCATCCACGGGAGTCTCCTGTCTCCGGCAGGCCGGCGCTGCCCGCGGCGGCGTCGCCGGATGCGGGGTTGATGAGGGCGGCGTAGTTGACCGGGCCGGCGGCCTGCCTGTCGTGCTGGCTGTCGATCAGGGCCAGGTAGTCGATGCCGGTGGCGCGGGGAGCGTCATCGCCGGGCCGGGTCTCTGGGCGGGCTTTGGGGTGGGCGTGCCGGGTGATGTGGTGCGGGGTTGCCGTGCCGGCGTCCCGCCCGCTGCACCGCACCGACAGCACGGTGAGGTCGAACGGATCGAAGACGAGCTCGACGCGCCGGCCGGCCAGCGCCGGGTCGGTCTGGTAGCGGTTGCCGTGCATGGACACGGTCGCGGTCTTGGTCACGGTCCGCCATTCCGACCAGCGGAACGCATCCGCCAGGTCCGGGGCCGCGGGGACGGGGAACGGGCCGCCGGCCTGCCAGCGGGCCAGCGGCGGCTGACCGGTCTCTGAATGCTCGCGGGCGTGGTAGACGGTCTCGGTCCAGGCGGTGAACAGCCGGTTCAGCTCGGCCAGGTCCTTGACCCGGGCCGTGCGGGCTTCGGTCAGCTCGGCCAGGAACTGGCCGCGCACGGTGCGGAAGAACCGCTCGATCTTCCCCCGGCCCTGTGGCCGTCCCGGCTGAGAGTGCACCAGCTTGATGCCCAGCCGGGCGCACGCCCGCAGCAGCCACGCGTCGACGAACGCGCTGCCGTTGTCCACGTAAACGTGCTCGGGGACGCCGCGGGAGGCCAGCGCCGGGCGCAGCGCGGCGGCCAGCCGGATGGTGTCCTCGGCGAACCCGAACCGGGCGGCCATCACCGCCCGGGAATGATCATCCAGAAAGCAGAACAGGTACGTTTTGCGCCCATCTAGCCGGATCGCATGCAGCGCGTCCCCGGTCCAGATCTCATTGGGCCGGTCCGCTTCGAACCGGCCGAACACCGGCGCGGCCTCGACGGTGACCAGCGCGGTCAGCCCGGTCCGGTGGAACATCCGCTGGATCGTCCGCTCATCGGGCGCCCACCCGGACTGGGCTTTGAGGATCCGCTGCACCTGCGCGGCGGTCCGGGCCGGGTTCTCCTTCTTCAGCGCTGCCGCCAGCGCCATCACTTCCGGCGGGGTCCGCGGCTGGGACTGCCGCGGGGCCGGCACCAGCGCGTCGAACCCGCCCTGGCGCCACGACCGGATCCACCGGTCCAGCGTCCACCGGGTCAGCCGCACCATCCGCCCGGACGGGTCGGCGTGCTCGCGGCCGGCGAGCACCCGCACCATGGCCCCGCGCTGCCGCGAGGTCAGCGCCGGGTCGGCGGCCTCCCGGATCACCATGTACCGGAACAGCCCGATCGCCCGGGCCCGCTCCAGCCGCACCTGCTCCTCACTTTCAGCCTTGCTCATGCCCACCAGGGCACCTCCTCCGGTCAAGGGATAAAGACCGGGAAACGCTCCCAGGCCGGGCAGCGCCGCATAACGGGTCAGTTCGTGTTGCGCCCAGATGGCGGCCAGCCCGGCGCCAGCAGCAGCCCGCCGCTGGCCGCTGACGCCGCCGCCCACACCGGCACCTCGCCCAGATGCGGCCACCGGGCTGCCACCGCCGCCGCCGCTCCCACGATCGCCGACACCGCCGCGGCCACCGGGCTGGCCGCCCCGGCCGGCATCACCGGATCCGGGCCGGTCCGCGCCAGCAGCACCGTGAAGACCACCCGCACCGTCTCCGCCCGCCCCGAAAACCGCCGCAGCCACCCCCGCACCGTCGGCGCCGCCCGGCCCAGCATCCGCGCGATCTTCCGGTGCCCGCCGCCTCCAGCCGCCGCCTCCAGCGCAGCGCCGATCACCTCACCGGAATCAGCCCGCCGCGCCAGGCACCACGCCGGCAGCAGCACATGCGTCGCCCCGCACCCCCGGCACCGCGACCTGCGCGGGACCAGCTCCGCATCCGGCCCGCCCAGCACCCGCACCCGCCGCGGCCGCGCATTCCCCCACCCGCCCAGCACCCCGCCGCACGACGGGCACGACAGCTCCCCGCCCGCCAGCTGCTGTTCCACCACACCCCGGTCACCGTTTACCGTGAGCACGACGCCTCCGAGCGTCAACCCAGCGGCCCTCCCGTCTCCGGTGCCAAACGAAGAAGCGGGAGGGCCGCACCCATCACCGACGTGATCACCGTGCCGTCGCACACGAAAAAGGACAACCCTCAAGACCGTCCCGGCACCGCCTGCACCGTCAGCAACACGACCTGCCCGCTGCACGCTGAAGACAAGCGACCCCCCCGGACACCGGCCATCGGCACGGTGCCGCCGCCAACGAAACGACCACCACCCCCGGCCACCCGGCACCCCGCACCGGCATCCCCAGCGCCGCCGAAGTCACCCCACATCGGAATCCTGAGCGCCGTTCAACACATGGTGCCTTCGTCGAGGTTCGCCTTGTCGCTGAAACCGAGCATCGCGTACCTGCTCTTGAACTTCTGCGCGCTCTGGAAGAAGCAGACGACGTTGCCGTCTTTGGCATACGCGGGCATCCCGTACCAGGTCCTCGGCGAAAGGCCGGGCGCAGTGGCCTGGACGATGGCATGGACCCGCTCGGCCAGGGCGCGATCCTGCCCCGTCATCTCCGCGATCTTCGCGAGCACGTCGCCTTCCCCGTCCGCCTTGCCGCGGCGCGGAGCCGCCTTGAGCTCCTGGGCGCGTGCCCGCATCGCGGCTCGTTCCTCGTCGGTGAATCCCTCGAACGTCTGGCCGGGCGCGGGTTTGGCGGGCTTGCGCTTGTCCTTCACGTCCATCTCAGTTCCTCCTTCAGAAGCGATGCTCCTAAGTTAGGAGTTAAACTTTGAGATGTCAACCCGTAAGTGCTATGCTAGGAGCGTGAACCGGAGTTATGGCGACCAGTGCGGGGTGGCACGCAGCCTCGACGTCATCGGCGAGCGGTGGGCGCTGCTGATCATTCGCGAGCTTCTGCTGGGTCCCAAGCGCTTCAACGATCTGCTGGCCGGGCTGCCCGGGGCCAGCCCGAACGTGATCAGCCAGCGGCTGCGCGAGCTGACCGGCAGCGGCGTCGTCCGCCACCGCGACCTAGGCCCCCCCGCCCGGGTCGGCGTCTACGAACTGACCGGCTGGGGGCGCGAGCTCGAGCCCGTCATTGTGCATCTCGGCCAGTGGGGAACCCAGGCCCCGCTGCCGGAGGACGCGGGGTGGAGCCTGGACTCCCTGCTGATCGCGCTGCAGGCGGCCGCCGACCCGATGGCCGTGAACGGCCGGTACGAACTGAGGGTCCGCAACGATGTCTTCACGGTGGACGGCACCTCCGGCTCCGTCCGGGTGCGGCGCGGGACCGCCGAGCAGCCCGGCGCCATGCTGTCCACCGACGCCGACACCTTCCACGCCGTGACACTCGGCATCCGCTCCATCCCGAGCGCCACCGAGTCCGGCGACCTGCGCTTGGACGGCGACCCGAAGGCCATCGGCGGCCTCACCAGCCTGCTGCAGTCCCTGACCCGCTCACCACAACCAGGGGACGGCCAGGTGGGCGCGGCTACCCGCGGAAGGTGAACAGCGGGCGGTCGGGCAGCCCAGCGGTGGCGCGGCGCAGGCGGTTAGCTCCCACGGTCATCAGCCTGTCCTCGGTGTCCAGCGCGTCAAAGGCGAGTTCGTCGAAGCCGCTTGCCGCGAACCAGGCGCGTATCTGCGGCGTCAGGTCCGGCGCCCGGCGGTGCCTGGTCCAGATCACGGTTCCGTCTGGCCGGCACATCGCCGACGCTGCCTCGACGGTGAACTTGATGTCCTCGTCGCTGACGTTGCCGAAGATCCCGCACAGCAGCAGCACGTCGGCGGGCAGCGCATCGGCGAATCCGGCCACAGCGGCGGCGTCGGCCTGGCGCACCTCGACCTGAAGCAGCCCGCGCTGCGCAGCGGCGCGGCGGGCCGCCTCGGCGTTGCGCGGGTCGGACTCCACCAGGACGGCGTGGACGTCGCCGCGGCGGGGATGGCCCGGCAGCACGCCAATGACGTCCCGGCCCTGGCCGGCGCAGAGGCTGACCAGACGCACGGGCCCGGCAGGTGCCTGGCCGATCGCCTCGGAAAGGCGCTGCTGGACCTGTCGCAGCCGCACGTTCAAGAATGATGACGGGTCGTCGTAGGCCTCGTGCCAGGCAGCCCAGTCCCTCATGCACAGCATCCTGCCGCAGACCCGGCCAGGTCACGAGCCGGGCATTCGTGAAAACATCGGTAGCGGAATAGCGTTCGGCCGGGCGGGGCCCAGTCCGCTCACTCCGCGAAGCCAGTGGAGGTATCCCGTGGAAACACCCCTGACGCCTGTCGACTTCGCCCGCCGCACCCGCCGCCTGCACGGCGCCAGGGAAGGGGTGGTCGACGGAGACCTGCGGCTTACCTACGAACAGTTCTTCGACCGTTGCGACCGGTGGTCGTCGGCGCTGCAGGGGCTCGGTGTCAGGCAGGGCGACCGGGTGGCGACGATCGCACCGAACACCCACGCGCAACTGGAGGCCTTCTACGCGGTCCCGCAGATCGGGGCGGTGCTCGTGCCGGTCAACTACCGGCTGACCGCGGACGACTTCGTCTACATCGTCAACCACTCCGGCGCCAGCGTGGTCTGCGTGGACCAGGATTACCTGGACGCAGTGGACAGGGTCCGCGACCAGATGCCGGACGTCAGGCACTTCGTGGCGCTGCGCGGCGCTCGAGACGGCTGGCTCGACTACGAGGCCGCGATCGCCGGGGCCAGCCCCGAGTTCGCCCGGCCGGAGATCGGCGAGCGTGACCTGCTCACGATCAACTACACCAGCGGCACCACGGCGCGCCCCAAGGGCGTCATGATCACTCACCGGAACGCCGCCATGAACACGATCGGCACGCTGCTGCACCTGCCGATCGCGGTCGGCGAGCACTATCTGTGGACGCTGCCGATGTTCCACGCGAACGGCTGGACCTACACGTGGACGGTCACCGCGGCGGGCGCGACCCACATCTGCCTGCCCAAGGTCGAGCCCGCCGAGGTGTTCCGGCTGATCAGGGACGAGAACGTGACGTGGCTGTCCGCGGCGCCGACGGTGCTGATCTCGCTGGCGAATGCCCCGGCCGAGACACGCGGCGAGGTCCCGCCAGGCGTGCATGTGGTCACCGCCGGCGCCCCGCCGGCCGCGGCCACGATCGAGCGGCTGGAAGGGGAGTTCGGCTGGGAGGTCACGCACGTCTACGGTCTCACCGAGACCGCGCCGTTCATCCTGGTGTGCGCCCCGGTGCCGGAGCACGAGCACCTGTCCCCCGGCGACCGGGCGGTGGTCAAGGCACGCCAGGGCGTCGAGCTGATCACCTCCGGCGAGCTGCAGGTGGTCGACCCCGACGGCCGCGAGGTGACCGCCGACGGGCAGGAACTCGGAGAGATCGTCGTCCGCGGGAACGTGGTGATGGACGGCTACTACAACGACCCGGAGGCGACCAAGCGGGCGATGGGCGACGGCTGGTTCCATACCGGCGACGCGGCAGTCGTGCACCCCGACGGCTACGCGGAGATCCGCGACCGGATCAAGGACGTGATCATCAGTGGTGGTGAGAACATCTCCTCGGTCGAGGTCGAGGGGACGCTGCTGCGCCACCCGGCGGTGCAGGAGGCCGCGATCGTCGGCCTGCCGCACGAGAAGTGGGGTGAGGCGCCGTACGCGTTCGTGGTGCTGCGCGAGGGTGCCAGCGCAACCGACGCGGAGCTGATCGCGTTCACCAGGGACCGGCTGGCCCACTTCAAGGCGCCGCACGGCGTGACGTTCGTGACCGAGCTGCCGAAGACCGCGACCGGCAAGATCCAGAAGTTCGTCCTCCGCGAGGGCGCCCCCAACCTGGCCCGCCAGTAGCTATTGCCCCCACTTAGTCCGGCCGTTACCAGACAAAGTCGGGGCACAAGCCGTCCGTGCCTCACTCGGCGCGGAGCACCGACGAGGTGGTGTTCCTGGCGGCCCAGGTTGCCGGGAGCAGCGCCCCGGCGACCGCGATCACCACCCCGGCCAGCGCCAGCCCGGCGAGCTCCGCGGCGCCGTAGACATCCAGGTAGCTGGGTGGCATGCCGGTCCCTGCGGCGGCCCCCATGACCGGCACCAGCGACCGCAGCGCCGCGATCCCGGCCGGGATCGCGGCCAGGCCAGCCACCAGCCCGATCCCGGCGACCGAGCAGACCACCATCGCGATGGTCTGCCGCGGCGTCATACCGACCGCGCGGAACACGCCCATCTGGTACGCGCGCTCCCTGGTCTGCAGCAGCACGGTGCTGAGCACGCCGAGTCCGGCCGCGCTCGCCAGCAGCAGCGCCAGGCTGCCGATCAGGCCGAGCACCAGCGGCAGGCCCTTGTTGTTGCTGTTCACGCCCGCCACGTACCCCTGGCCGAGCGCGGTCTGGACCTGCCGTGCGTAGTCCGCCGGCGACGTGCCCGGGCGCAGGCCGACGTCGTAGACGCCCGCCTCGAGGCCGCGGTCGGCGCTGGCCAGGGTCTGCCAGTCGGTGACCATCGCCAGCCCGTTGTTCTGGTTGTCGAAGATCTCGCCCACGATCCGCACCGGGATCTGCCTGCCGGCGAACGCCATCCTGACCGTGTCCCCGATCGCCTTGCCGGTCACCGCCAGGAAGTAGGCGGGCACGTCTACCTGGCCCGGGCCGCTGTACCAGCGCCCGCCGATCATGCCGTAGCCGGTCCAGCCCGCGTTGCCCAGGTACCCGGTCACCGGGATCTGCCCGGATACGCCGAACACGGTAGCCTGCCCGTCCGCCTCGGCCACGTAGTGCAGCGTGCCAGGCTGGGCACGCACCGCCGCGGCCACGACCCGCCGCGTGGCGGCGTCCATCGGCTGCGGAATACCCGACGGCTGGCCGTTGGCTCCCCTTATAGGCGTGATGCCCGCGCCCTGGCCCCCGCCGGGACCGGCCGGGCCGGGCCCCTGCCCGCCGATGTAGCCGACGCGCACCTGCTCGGTCCTGGCGAGCGACAGCCCGTACACGACCCGGCTCAGCGACCCGCCGAGGCCAACGGTGAGGATGCCGGCGGTCGCCCCCAGCAAAACGACGACCAGCATGAACGCGGCGCGCGAGGGCCGGGCGAACGGCGCGGCGAACCCGATCGTCATCGGTCTTGGCAGCCGCATCCGGCCCAGCAGCCGGTGCGCGGCGTAGCCGCGGCCAGAGCGGGGGGTGCGCCCGGCGGCGATCGCCGCAGTAGCGCTGAGGCGGCCCGCCCGCAGTGCGGACGCCACCGCGGCGAGCCCGACCAGGCAGCACATCGCCGCCGCCACCGCCGCGTCCACCCATCCGGGGACGCCCAGAGATCCCACCCCGTACACGTTCGCCGCATTGCCGAGCAGCGGCGCCGCCAGCAGGTTCCCGGCCACCAGCCCTGCTGCGCATCCGGCGGCGGCCGGGGCGAGGGCCTGGGCGGCGTACGCGGTCACGACCTGGCCCGGGGTGAAGCCGATGCTCTTCAGGATGCCGATCCTGCGATAGCCGGCCACCACGGCCCCGCCGACGACGTTGATCACGATCAGCGCCGACATCACCAGGCCGGTGAGGCCGAACACGACCAGGAACGGCGCGATCGGCGCTATGCCCGATGCTTCCTGCTCCCGGACCGTGGGGTATGACTGCACGGCGGGCACCGCTCCCCGGGGCAGGGTCGCGGTCACCGCGGCCACGTCGGCGTGCACCGAAGCGGCGGAGCCCGCGCTGCGGAACCGGTACAGCATCTGAGCGCTGGCCGGGGCCTTCGCCGGGCGGAGCGCCGCGATCTGCCGGGGGACCACCCAGCCGCCCGCCGAGCCGGTGACCGAGGTGGCGATGCCGACGACGGTCAGCGCGGGCGTCCCCGCCACGCCGGTCACCGTGAGCTCCGTGCCGAGCCCGGTGCCGGGGGGCAGGTTGCCGTCCGGGTAGACCTCGGCGCTGGACAGGACCACCTGGCCGGGCCGCTGCGCCCAGTGGCCCGACCGCAGGATGACGTCGTCGACCGGCCCTCCCGGCGAAACGCGGCCGACCAGGGTCATCGCCGGCAGCGTCTCCGCGCCGTAGCAAGGGTTGCCCGGAGTCGGAGTGCATCCGCTCTGGCCGTCCAGCTGCAGCGTGGCCGTAGCCTCGGGAAACGGCCCGGCGGCGGCGGTGATCTGCGGCAGCCGCCTGGTCGCCGCCAGCGCGGCCGGCGAGGCCGCCGCCAAGTCGACGGTCGCGGTCGCGTCGGCGCCGTGCTGCGCCGCGAACGCGTGGTCGAACGGCGCGTTGGAGTCAACGGCCAGGGCAAGGCCGAGCACGGAAGCGCCGGTGGACACCAGCAGCACGACGCCGATGACCACCGCCTGCACCCGCCGCCGGGTCAGCCCGCCGCGCATCGCGCGCAGCACCGGCCCCGGCTTCATCGCCGCACCTGCGCGCTGGTGTTGCTGCCGGTGTCGCTGCAGATGCGGCCGTCGGCGAGCTCGACGACCCGCCCCGCGTAAGCCGTGGCCAGGCCGGGGTTGTGGGTTACCAGCACCAGGGTCTGGCCGGAAGCGTTCAGCCCGGCCAGCAGGCCGCCGATCTCCTGGCCGGTCGCGGCGTCCAGCGCCCCGGTCGGCTCGTCGGCCAGCAGCACTGCCGGGGAGTTCACCAGGGCGCGGGCGATCGCGACCCGCTGCCGCTGCCCGCCGGACAGCCGGCCCGGGTACGTGTCGGCGAGCTTCTCGATCCGCAGCGAGGCCAGCAGCTCGCCCGTCCGCTGCCGGGCCTGGCGGCGGGACAGCCCGGCGAGCTGCGCGGGCAGCAGCACGTTGTCGGCGACGGTCAGGTCGTCGAGCAGGTTGAAGAACTGGAAGATCATCCCAACGCGGGTGCGGCGGAACCGGGCCAGCGCGGTCTCGCTCATCCGGTCCACCCGCTGCCCGGCCACCGTCACCGTCCCGGCCGTGGGCCGGTCCAGCCCGGCGATCAGGTTCAGCAGCGTCGACTTCCCGCTGCCCGACGGCCCCATCACCGCCACCGCTTCACCGGCAGCGACCTGCAGACTCACTGCGTCCGCTGCTGGCGCGCCGTCGCCGGAATACCGTTTCGTCACGTCAGTGAGCCCGATTATCGCGTTCATGGCGCTGGACCCTAGGCCCGTGGCGGCCGCCCGGTCGCCGGCCGGCGGATGCAACCGCATCGGGCGCAGGTGTGATCATTGGCCGCCGATCCTCCGCGCGATGTATCCGGCTACACCTCGCGGCGGACGGCACCGCGGCGCTGCTGAGACACAATGATCGGGTGAACGGCATCAGCATGCCGCGCCCGTGGCAGGCGTCAGGCCTGGCCGGGCAGCTGGCTCAGCGGCTGGATCGGGCGCGGCGCGGGCTGCGCAGTGTGGTGGCCTTCGTCGGCTCGGTGGAGCCGCGCGCACGGCCGACGGCCCGGGGGATCGGCGCGGACGTCGTGCTCGCTGCGGCCGCCGCCGCGGCGATGCTGGTCATGCTCGGCAGAGCGAACACGCTTCATCCGGCGTTCGTGCAGCTCGGCCCGGGCCGCGGCATGCTGGTACCCGCGAGCCCGAACCTGCCCGGCTGGCGGGAGGTGCTGCTGGCGGTCGTGAGCTCGGCCCCGCTCGCGCTGCGGCGGATCTGGCCACTGACCACGTTCTGGCTGGTCCTGGGTGTCGCGGTGGCCACGCCCGGTTACCGGGAAACCGTCATCACCGTGATCGTGGTGGTCGTGGCCGCTTATTCCGCGCTTGCGTATAGCCGGTTCTATGGCGCGGCCATGCTCTGCATGCCAGCGGCCGGCCTGCTGGTGACCGGCACCCTGCACGGCACACTCCCGCAACTGCGGGACAGCAGCGCGACGCTGCTGCTGCTCGGGCCGATCCTGGTGGCCGGCCACGCCATGCATGTCTGGCGGCGCCAGGCGGGTGACTCGCAGGCGCGGCTGGACCGGCTGCAGGCCGAGCACGAGGCAGCCACGCTACACGCGCTCGACCTGGAGCGGGCACGCATCGCAAGCGAACTGCACGACGTCGTGACGCACAACGTCAGCGTGATGATCGTGCAGGCCGGGGCGGCCCGGCAGGTGCTCGCCGCGGCCCCGGACCAGGCCACGTCGGCAATGCTGGCGGTGGAGGCCAGCGGGCGGGCCGCCATGACCGAGCTGCGCCACCTGCTTGGCCTGCTGGGCCCGGCGGACCCGGCGGACCAGGGCACAGCGGGAGACCGCGGGCCGGCCGGGACCTGCGGCCGCAGCCGGGCCTCGGGCAGCTCCGTTCGCTCATCGACGGAGTGACCGCCGCCGGGCTGCCGGTCGACCTGCACATCGGCGATCTGCCGCGGGGCCTGCCGCCGGGCCTGGACCTGGCCGCCTTCCGGGTGGTCCAGGAGGCGCTGACCAACGTGATCAAGCACGCGGGCAAGCCGCACACGAGCGTCAGCGTCGACTACCGCGACGGCGACCTGGTGGTGGCGGTGGCCGACACCGGGCGGCCGGCCGGAGCGGCCGGGGGCGCCGCGCCCGCGATCCCCGGCGCCGGGCGGGGCCTGCTTGGCCTGCGCGAGCGGATGGCGGTGTACGGCGGCGAACTGGAGGCGGGGCCGCGGCCGGACGGCGGCTGGCTGGTACGGGCCCGCATCCCCGCGGACCTGGTGCCGACCGTGCCACCGACCCGGTGACCGACGCCGCCGGGCCGGTGTCCGGGCCCACCGATAGCCCCGTGGCCGGCCCCACTGGTGCCGCCGGGCCGGTGACCGACACCGCCGGGCTGGCCGGCGAGCCGGCCCCGCCTCGGGTGGTGATCGCCGACGACCAGACGCTGGTTCGCAGCGGCTTCCGGATGATCCTGGGCGCGGCAGGCATCCCGGTGGTGGCCGAGGCCGCGAACGGCCAGGAGGCCGTGGCCGCCGTGCTCAAGCACCGGCCCGACGTGGTGCTGATGGACATCCGGATGCCCGAGATGGACGGCCTCGAGGCCACCCGGCAGATCCTCGCCGCCCGGCCCGGCCGGGACAACCGGATCATCATCCTCACCACGTTCGACTTCGACCAGTACGTCTACGCCGCGCTCAACGCCGGTGCCAGCGGCTTCCTGCTCAAGGACGTCACCCCCGAGCAACTCGTCGCCGCGGTGCGCACGGTCCGCTCCGGCGACGCCCTGCTGGCGCCGTCGATCACCCGCAGGCTCGTGGAGCGGTTCGCTGGGTCGGACCATGTGGCCGTGCACCGTGACCTGTCCGGGCTGACCCCGCGGGAGCTCGAGGTCCTCCGGTTGCTGGCCCGCGGCATGAGCAACGCCGAGCTTGCCGCGCAGCTGACGCTCAGCGAGGCCACGGTCAAGACGCACGTCGCACGCATCCTCGCCAAGCTCCAGCTCCGCGACCGCGTCCAGGCTGTGGTCCTGGCCTACGAAACCGGCCTCGTCGGCCCCGGCCCCCGCACCTGACGAGCTCGCGGCTCAGCTCCGGGTCCCCGCGCCGCGTGCGGCTCAGCTCTGCGTCCCGCGCCGCTCGCGGTTCAGCTGCGTCCCCGCATCGCGTGCGGCTCACCTCTGCGTCCCCGCGCCGCATGCGGCTCACCTCTGCGTCCCGCGCCGGGTGCGGTTCAGCTACGTCCGGCAGGAACCGGACAAAGCCACACCGCAAACGTCGTGCGTGGCGGGGCAGCTCGATTCACTTGCGATGAACCTTAGTTCATGAAACTCTATTCATGAACTAACGTTCACCAGGTGACGAGCCGCTGATGGGACGGGCCGATGGAAGCTGACGAGTCGCAGATAGGACAGGCTGATGGAGCTTGAGGTACGCGGGCTGACCAAGACGTTCGGGCCGGTTACTGCCGTGCGGGAGGTGTCGTTCCGCGCTCCGGCCGGCCAGGTAACCGGGCTGCTCGGGCCGAACGGGTCGGGCAAGACGACCACGCTGCGGGCCACGCTCGGGCTGGTCAGGCCGACCGCGGGCACGGCGCTGATCGGCGGTCTCCCCTACCAGAACCTGCCCCGGCCGCGCCGGATCGTGGGCGCGATGCTGGAGGCGACGGGGTTCCATCCCGGGCGCCAGGCCGGGGACCACCTGCGGGTGCTCGCCGCCGCGGCGGACGTGCCCGACCAGCGGGTTGACGAGGTCCTGGACCAGGCCGGGATCGCCGCGGCCGCGGGCCGCCGGGTTCGCGGCTTCTCGCTCGGCATGAAGCAGCGCCTCGGCCTTGCCGCCGCCCTGCTCGGCGATCCGCAGGTGCTGCTGCTCGACGAGCCCGCCAACGGGCTGGACCCGGCGGGCATCGCCTGGCTCCGCGGGCTGCTGCGCGGCCTGGCCGACGAGGGCCGCACGATCCTGGTTGCCAGTCACGTGCTCGGCGAGGTGGCGCAGACGGCCGACCGCGTCGTGATCGTGAGCGCCGGCCGGCTCCGGTTCGCCGGGCCACTGGACGAACTCGGCGGGACCGGCACCGCGCTCGAATCCGCCTTCCTTAGGCTGACGGGCGCGCCGGCATGATCCGCAGCGAGTTCCGGAAGATCACGAGTGTGCGCAGCCCGTGGCTGCTGCTGGCCGCTGGGCCGCTGATCGTCATCGCCGGGGTCACCGGCCTGATCCAGTCGGGCGGCAACGTGCACAACCCAGCGGTGCAGCGCCAGGCGCTCGCCCACGCGGGGCTGGCCGCGATCATCACGCTGCTCTTCGGCATCGTCGCGGTCGCGGGCGAGTACCGGCACGGCTCGATCACCGACACGTTCCTGAGCTGTCCGGACCGGCGCCGGGTGATCACCGCCAAGATGACCGTCTACGGGCTGGTCGGCGCGGCCGCCGGGCTGGTGTCGTCGGCCGTCGCGGTCGGCGTCACGGCCGCGTGGTGGGCAGCCAAGGGCGGCAGCTTCCGGCTTTCCGGCACGGACACCTGGCTGACGCTGGGCGGTGGTCTCGCCGCCTGCTTCGCGTTCGCCGTCATTGGCGTCGGCCTCGGCGCGCTCGTCCGTAACCTGGTCGGCGCCGTGGCGGCCGCGCTGGCGTGGATCGCGCTGGTCGAGGGGATCGTCGGGCAGATCATCGGGTCGGGGCTGGCGCGCTGGCTGCCGTTCTATGCCAGCGAGGCGCTTGACCGCACCGACCTGGGCGGCGGGGCGCGGCTGCTGCCGCAGTGGGGTGGCGGGCTGGTGCTGCTCGGTTACGCCGTGGTGTTCGCCGGCGCCGCGGTCGTCACTACACTCAGGCGCGATGTCACCTAGGAAACCTGCCGTGCTGCGCGATGGCGACGGGGGCGGCGCCCGGGACCTGCGCGAGTACCTGATCGCGACCGCGGCGCGGCTGATCGGCCAGCGGGGCAGTGCCGGGCTGGCCGTGCGAGACATCGCCAGGGAGGCGCAGGTCGCCGACGGCGTCCTGTACAACTACTTCGCCGACAAGGACGACCTGCTCGCGCACGCCCTGCTCGCGCACGTCGCGTCCGTCATGACCGCGATGCCGCGGATGCCGGAGGCCGGGACCGGCACCGTGGCCGGGAACCTGGGCTGGTTCATCGCGGCCGGAATGGACACGCTGACGCGGGTCGCGCCCGCGTTTGCCGGGCTGATGTCGCAGCCCGGCGTGCTCGTCCGGTTCCACGCCATGGTCGGCGGCGCTCCCGCATTCGGCGCGGCTGGGCCACAGGACGGCGCGGCTGGACCACAGGACGGTGCTGATGGACCGCAGGACGGCGCTGATGGACCGCAGGACGGCGCTGATGGACCGCAGGACGGCGCGGCCGAAGGCCGGCCGGAACCGCGGGAAGAACCGGGCGAGGAGCGGGACGGCCCGCGCGGGCTGCCCGACATCCTGCGCGGCTACCTGCGCGCCGAGCAGCGGCTCGGCCGCGTCGGCCGGGCCGTGGACATCGAGGCAACGGTCGCGCTGGTCGTCGGCACGGTCCACGGCGAGGTCCTGCCGCGGATGCTGTTCGCCGCGCCGGGCAGCCAGGTGGCCATCCCCCCGGACCTGCCGGGCCGGATAGCGCAGACGGTCATGGGGGGCATCGCGCCCCAATCGCCCGGTGCGGCTTAGGATTGCGCCGAGAACCACGCAGGCGCATCGACGTCACGGGATGGTGGCGCCATGGCGAGCAGCCGTGCGACGTTGGCGGCATCGTCATTCACTGACTTCGGCACGTTGCTGCGGGTCCTGCGGCACCGGGTCAGGCTGACGCAGCGCCAGCTCGGCATCGCGGTCGGGTACAGCGAGGCGCAGATCAGCCGGCTGGAGCAGGGCCGGCGGCGGCCCGATCCCGCGGTCGTGGCCGCGCTGTTCCTGCCCGCGCTGCGGCTCGGGCCCGAGCCCGAGCTCGCCGCCCGTCTGCACGAACTCGCGCAGAGCGCGCGTGACGGTCCTGTGCCCGGCTACTTGCCTGAACGGGGCACCCCCGCCACCACGGCACCCGCCGGGGATGCCGTCGACCTGGCTGCCGTCCCGTCGCTGCCGAGCCATTACGTGGAGCGCCCGGCCGCGCTTGCGGAATTGCGCGAGCTTCTGGCCGCCGAACGCCGGGTGCTGATATCCGGGGCGCCCGGGGTGGGCAAGACCAGCCTGGCCGCCGCGGCGGCCAGGGAACGGACGGCGGGCGGCGCGGTGTGCTGGGTCACCCTGACCGCCGGCGTAACCACGTCGGCCGAGGCCGTTGTCCGGCTGCTCGCCCGGTTCCTAGTCCGGCACGGTTACGACGAGGCCAGGCCCGTCTGCGGCCCGGGGAACGTGGGGCAGCCGCTTCCCCGCGACGAGCAGCTCTACCTGATCACGAAGGCCATGGGCCGGGCGCGCATGCTGATCTGCCTGGACAATCTGCATCTGCTCCGCGACGAGCCGCAGACCAGGGCGGTGATCGAGCACCTGGCGGGCTCGGCCCCAGCGGAATTCCTCGCGGTCAGCCGGGAAGACCTGCCGCTGGCCGGCTTCACCCCGTTCCGGCTCGGCGGCCTCGCTCGCGGCGAGGCGCGCGAGCTTGTCGGCGGGCTGGCCGGCCCGCTGGTGCCGGGGTCACTCGCCGATACCCTCATCGACCGGACCGGCGGCAGCCCGATGCTGATCCGCTTGGCGCTCGGCCAGCTGCGCCCGGGCGGGCCCGGAGCCGCCGCGGTTATCGGCCGCCTGGAGGCGGAGCCCGGCGTCGTCAGCTATCTGCTGCAGGCCACGCTGGGCGATCTCAGTGAGCCGAGCCGCAGGCTGATCTCGCTCGTCGCGGTGTTCCGTCACCCGGTGGATCTGCTCGACGAGCGGCTGATCGACGCCAGTGAGGCGAGCGGCGGCCGCTATGACGTGCTGGCCGGGCTGGACGAACTGCGCCGCAGGCAGCTGATCGACTACCCGGCCCGGGCCGACCTGCACCCCCTGGTCCGCGACTACTGCTACGCCAGCCTGCTCGGCGCGGCCGCGGGGCGCAGGCAGCTGCACCGGCTGGCCGCCGCGCACTGCGAGCGGGTGCTGAACGACCCGCTCGAGGCCGGCTGGCATTTCCTGCGGGCGGGCGACCTTGCGGACGCGGCCGACCTCCTCGCGACCAGGACCGCGGACATCGTGGCCAGTGGCCGCTCCGGGCCTGCCGCCGATCTCGCCGCCGAGCTGCTCGCCGCGGGCGAGCTGACCGGCGACGCCGAGCGGCTGCTGCTGCTCACGCGAGGCGATCTGCTGCTGCATACCGAGCGGGCCGGGGAGGCCGAGGAGGCCTACCGCGACGCCCTGGCCCGCCCCGCTCCCCTGGTGGTGCGGGCCGAGGCTGCCTGGCGGCTGGCGCAGAGCCTGCTGCAGCGCGGCAAGGTTCCCGAAGCCCTCGAGCTCTGCCGGGACGGCCTCCGGGCTGACCGGGGACGAGGAGGTGCTGCGGGCGCAGCTCGGCGCGGTGCGCAGCCGCTCCAATTGGCTCAGGCCCGCGTGCGTAACAAGGGGTGTAGCAACCGCGCAGCGGAAGGACTTCATGTGCAGGCCGGCCGCCGGGCGGCCAGATGACCCCGGCCTCACCCCGTACGAGCGCCGGGCGCTCGCCCACCTGGAGCTCCGTGCCGCCGGGATGGGCGCGGTACCGGGCACGGCGCTCGATACCGGCTTCGAGGACGGCGAGGATGAGTTCCGCAAGGTGTTCCGCGACGAGGTGCGGGCCGACGCCCGGGGCCGCGGACTGCTGCGCAGCCGGATCGGGCGAGGCACGCTCGCGCTGCTCGAGGTTGCCGGTGCTGGCTGCTTGGTGCTCGCCGACACGGCGACCGTTCAGCATCGCGCGACAGGCGACATCATCCTGGTGAGTTTCACCTACCTCGTCTTAATGCAGGCGCCATGGGCGCTCTACCGGCGCACCAGGCTCACCCGGACGGGCCGGACGGCGCTGGCCGAATGGCTCGGCTTCCGGGTCGCGCTGATCGGCAGCCGGTCCGGGCGGACTTGCGCGACCGCGATGCTCGCCGTGGCGGGCGACCGCCGGATCGCGTACGCGGCGGCGCTGGGCGCCGCTCCCGACGCGGCGGCGGCGTTCTCCTCATCCGCCGACCGCGACCACGCCTGGTCGTCGTTTGGCGGCAGCTGGCACCGGGTCATGCTCGGCAGCGCGGACACCAAGTACGTTCCGGGCAAGCTCGAGCTAGTCCTGATCACCGCGTTCGGATGCTTTTTTGGCGGGATAGTCCTGGTCGTACTGAATGCTTCCGGGCCGCTGTGGGCGGCGGGCGCCGCGGTCTTCCCGGGCTGCACCTGGTGGCTCCCGGCGATCTGGGTTTACGGCGGCGCGGTGCGGGCATCGCGGCTGCCGCGGCTCACCGAGTTCGACGGCCAGGTGCTGAAGCGGTGGACCCAGTCCGACGGGGACAACGGCACCGACCACTGCATCGCGATCGACGACGGCGTGAGCCAGCGTGCCTGGGCGCTGGTCGTCGGCAGCCGGACCTACGCGGATGCCAGGGCGGGGACGCTGGTGCACATCCAGGTGGACCCGCGGCGCAACCAGCTGATCGCCATGACACCGGCGGGCGCGGCCCGCTAGTGACCGGCGGGCCGGTGGGCGCTAGCTGGCCAGGTGGGTGCCAAAGAAGGTGAAGATTTTGGCCCAGCCGTCCATCGTGGCCTCGGGCCGGTACATCGGGGTGTGGTAGTAGAAGAAGCCGTGCCCAGCGCCGTCGTAGCGGTGGAACTCGTACTCCTTGCCCAGGCGCTTCAGCTCCGCCTCATGCTGGTTCACCTGCTCGGGCGTGGGGTGAGAATCGTCGTTGCCGAACAGCCCGAGCAGCGGAGCGGTCAGGTCGGCGGTGTAGTCGATCGGCGCCACCGGGCGGGCCGGCGACAGGTCCGACTGCGACATGACCACACCCCCGCCCCACAGGTCCACGACCGCGCCGAACCCGCTGACCCGGGAGGCGGTCAGCAGCGCGTGCCGGCCACCCGAGCAACTGCCGATGATGCCGACCTTGCCGTTGCTGCCCGGCTGGGCCTTCAGCCAGGCGAGCGCGGCGCCGCAATCGGCCACCACGCTGTCGTCGGGCACCCCGCCCTCGGAGCGCACCTTGGCGGTGATGTCGTCGGGGGTCCCGTGGCCGAAGCGGCAGTACAGGTCCGGGCAGATCACAAGGAAGCCGTGCCGCGCCAGGCGCTCGGAAAACTCCCGGTAGAACTCGTCCCAGCCCGGCATGTGGTGCACCGCGACGACGCCCGGAACGGGCTCATCCCCGGCCGGCCTGGCCACATAGGCGTGGATCTCGTCCCTGTTCCCTCCCGGATAGGCGATCACCTCCGCCGTGGTCCCGGTCCTGGCGTCGGTCCTGAACGAGTTCCACATGTTCGGCATGGACGAATCCTTCGATCGGCGGGAAACGTTCCAACCGTAGCCAAACGGCGGGGGCCGGGCCACGGACAGCGCCAGACTGGCGCATCCGATTGCATTGCCGCGGTGATAGACCATAGCCAAGACGTCGCAGGACCCGAGGAGGTCGGTGTGGCAAGACATCCGCTGATCGGCTATTTCGTCTGGGCGCTGCTGTTCGGCGCCCTGTTCGCGTGGGAGGGCCTGGCCCTGACCTACAAGTTCGCCGACGTGCCGACGCTCAGCGCCACGTTCCGGGTGATCATGCGCTACCCGTTCGGGCGGTGGGCGCTGTTCGCGCTGTGGCTGTGGCTCGGCTGGCATTTCTTCGTCCGCGGCTGGCACTTCCTGCTCCGCGCCTGACAGCGGCCCGACGTGTCGCCCTCACTGATCCGCCAGGATCTCGTGCCGATGGTGGCCGGCTACGTGCTGGTCATGGGTACGCTCGCCATCGGCCTGCGGCTCGCCCGGCGCTCCGCAAGGGCTGAGGCGGCCGGCGCCGCTACCGTTACCGATCGGGTCCAACCTGCTGGCCAAACGAATCCCGCACCGGTCTCGGCGCCGGTCGCCACGCAGGTGCCCGCGGCGCCAACCGCACCGAATGCGTCGGCGCGCGTGCCGTCGGCGCCGGAGGCGCGCCGGGTGACGGCCCGCGCCCGGCTGCGCGCGATGGCAGCGCCAGAGCCGGGCTGGCGGCGGTTCGTAATCCACTACCTGGGCACCGCCGTGGGCGGCTACCTGCTGCTGATGGTCGTGATCATCGGCTACTACTTCGGCATCTCGCCGGTCGCGGGCAACTTCGTGCACAGCGCGTTCACCGGCTGTGCGCTGCTAATTGGCCTTGCGACGCCGGTATTCATCGCCCAGTCGTGGCTCGTTGAGCGCAAGGGCTGGCGAATCTGACCCCCGGCTCCGGCCAACCGGAGATCAGCGGGCCAGGCGCGGCGTGCTCCGCTCCCTGAGCAGGATCCACAGCGCTTCCGCGCCGTCGCGCCAGGTGAGCTTCTTCCCGGCCTCGCGGGTGCGCGCCTTGTAAGTGATCGGCACCTCGTACGGCCGGATGCCGAGGCGCAGCAGCTTGCCGGTGATCTCGGCTTCCATGCCGAACCCGGTCTCGCGGATGCGCAGCTTGCGGTACAGGTCGGCGGGCATCAGTTTGAAGCAGGTCTCCAGGTCACTGATGTAGCAATTGAACAGGACGTTCGCGAACGTCGTGACGGCCTTATTGCCCAGCACGTAGGCGTACGAATATGAGTTGTGGCTGCCGAAGGTCCTGGTGCCGTAGACCACCTCGGCCTCTTGAGCGAGCACCGGCGCGAGCAGCGACGGGATCTCGGCCGGCGAGTACTCGAGATCGGCGTCGCACATGATGATGTAGTCGCCGGTGGCGACGGCAGCCGCGGTGCGTATCGCGGCGCCCTTGCCCTGGTTGCGCTTGTGCATGTGGATGCTCAGGCGGGGGTCATCGCCTAGGGACGGGTACAGGTCCCTGGTGCCATCCGTACTGCCGTCATCCACGATGACCAGTTCGATTTCACAGGGGAAATTAACGTTAAGGACGTCTTTGATCGCCGAGATCAAGGTCGCCCGCTCGTTGTACACCGGCATCAGTATCGAAAGCTTCACGGTGGCAGCTTACGGGAGCCTACCTGGGTAACGGCGGATAAAGTTGACCCGCCTGCCAAATTGAACGCCATAGAGCGGTCACGCCTTGGTCAAAGCTTGTTAAAGGGCGATTAAAGGAGTTGTTTACTGTGAGTTCGGATATGGCGCAGGATCATCCCGGATTGCCGGCCGGCCCGGCTCAGCGCATCCTGGTGACCGGCGGCTCGGGGTTCATCGGATCGCATCTGTGCCGGCGCCTGCTCGCCCTCGGGCACGACGTTCTCGTCGTGGACAACTTCTACTCGAGCTCGCGGCACAACGTCCTCGACTTGCTCGACCAGCCGCGGTTCGAGCTGATGCGCCACGACGTGACATTCCCGCTCTATGTCGAGGTCGATCAGATCTACCACCTGGCCTGCCCGGCCTCGCCCGTGTTCTACCAGCGGGACCCGGTTCAGACCACCAAGACCTGCGTGCACGGCTCGATCAACATGCTCGGGCTGGCGAAGCGGCTGCGGGCGCCGATCCTGCTCGCGTCCACGTCCGAGGTGTACGGCGATCCCACCGTCCACCCACAGGTCGAGTCGTACTGGGGCAACGTGAACCCGATCGGCGTCCGGTCCTGCTACGACGAGGGCAAGCGGTGCGCGGAGACGCTGTTCTTCGACTACCTGCGGCAGCACCGGCTGCCCATCAAGGTGGCGCGGATCTTCAACACCTACGGCCCGAACATGCTGCCGAACGACGGCCGGGTGGTGTCGAGCTTCATCGTGCAGGCGCTGCGCGGCGAGCCGCTGACCGTGTTCGGCGACGGCTCGCAGACGCGCTCGTTCTGCTACGTCGACGACATGGTCGACGGGCTGATCAAGCTGATGAACTCCGCGCCGGACGTCACGGGCCCGGTCAACCTCGGCAACCCCGGCGAGTTCACCATGCTCGACCTGGCCAAGAAGGTGCTGACCCTCACCGGCAGCGACGCGCCGATCGAGAACCGCCCGCTGCCGTCCGACGACCCGGTCCGCCGCAAGCCGGACATCAGCCGCGCCCGCGACCTGCTCGACTGGGAGCCCGTCGTGCCCCTTGACGAGGGCCTCGACAGAACCGTCGAATACTTCCGGCGCGCCCTGGGTAGATGACGACCCCGGAGGCTGATGGGTGGAGACGACGGCGTTCGTGCTCGGCGGGGGCGGCATCCTCGGCGCGCACGAGATCGGCATGCTCCGGGCGCTGTCCGAGGCCGGAATCCGGCCCGACTTCGTGGTCGGCACCTCGGTGGGGGCGATCAACGGAGCGCTCGTGGCGGCCGACCCGGCGACCGCGGCGGAGCGGCTCGGTGATCTGTGGGGCGGCGACGCCCTTGGCCGGGCGTTCAGCGAGAACCTGTGGGGCCGCGCAGTCACGCTGGCCAGGTCGGGCACGCACTTGCACTCGATCGAGCCGCTGCGCCGCGTGCTCGAGGACGCGCTACCCGGGCCCGGCTTCGCCGACCTCGAGCTGCCGTTCCACTGCGTCGCGGCCAGCATCGAGCGGGCCAGCCCGCGCTGGTTCAGCTCCGGGCCGATCGTGCCGGCCGTGCTGGCGTCGTGTGCCGTGCCCGGCCTGCTGCCGCCGGTAGAAGTCGACGGCGAGCACTACTTCGACGGCGGCCTGGTCCATTCCATCCCGGTCGGGCGGGCCGTCGCCCTTGGCGCCAGGTCCGTCTACGTCCTGCACGTCGGCCGGATCGAGCGCCCGCTTGCGGTGCCGCGGCGGCCGTGGCAAGTGGGTCTGGTCGCGTTTGAGATCGCCAGGCGGTACCGGTTTCATGAGGAAATGTCGGCACTGCCAGAGAACGTCCTGGTGCACGTCCTGCCCGCGGGAGGAGACCGGGCCGCGCCAGACCTGGCCCAGCTGCGGTATCGGGATAAGACTAGGGTCAGCGAGAGCATCGAGCGTGCCTATGCGGCCTCGGCGAGCTATCTCGCCGGGTTGGCCGGAAACTGACCGGCCGGCGAGGACGGGAGGCGCGCGCCATGCTCCCGCCCAGGCTTGTCCGCCGGGTCGTGCTGGCACCGCTGGCGATCGTCGTCGCGGTTGCCGTCATCGTGCTGTCCCCGCTGCTCGCCCTGCTGACCCTGGTCGTGACCCTGATCGGCCGGGCCAGGCGCCGGAGGCATCCTCCTTCACTGCGGGGCCTTCGGGTGCTGGCCTTCGCGATCATCTGGCTCGCGGCCGAAGCGTCGGCCCTGTTTATGTGCCTCGGCCTGTGGATCGCGAGCGGGTTTGGCGGCCGGCTGCGCACCGAGCCGTACCAGACCCGGCACTACGCGGTCATGCGCTGGTTTCTCGACCAGATCTTCGCCGGCGCGGAGCGCACGTTCGGCCTGCGCGTCGAGGTAGACGAGCCGGACCCGGACGCCGGGGAGCAGGCTGCCCGGCTGGCCCGCCCGGTCATCGTGCTCAGCCGCCACGCCGGGCCCGGCGACTCCTTCCTGCTCGTGCACCAGCTGCTCAGCGTGTACGGGCGGCGGCCGCGGATCGTCATGAAGGCCACGATGCAGCTCGATCCCGGGGTGGACGTGGTTACCAACCGGCTGCCCAACGTGTTCATCCAGCCCCGCCAGGTGGGCGAGAAGCTATTCACCGAGCAGATCGAGCGGCTGGCCAGCGGGCTCGACCGGGCGGGCGCGCTGGTGATCTTCCCGGAGGGCGGAAACTGGACGCCCGGCCGCTGGCAGCGCGGCATCCGGCGGCTGGAGCGGGCCGGCCGGAGGGACCTGGCGGCAAGGGCGCGGCAGATGCCCAACCTGCTCCCGCCGCGGCCGGGCGGCGCGCTCGCCGCGATCGAGGCCTGCCCCGAGGCCGACGTGATCTTCGTCGCCCATGCCGGCCTGGACCGGCTGGTCAGCGTCGGTGACGTCTGGCGGAGCCTCCCCATCGGCGCGATCGTGCGCGCGAAGTGGTGGCGGGTGCCGGTCGGCGAGGTGCCCCGCTCCGCGGATTACGAGGCGCAGGTGCAGTGGCTCTACGAGTGGTGGCAGCGGATTGACACCTGGATCTCCGAGAACCGCCATAACGAGCCGGAAGGACTCCAAACCGGCACCGGCCGCGGTGCGGATAGCCCGTCGGCGGCGCCGGGCTCCCGCGGGTAAGGGCGCTGTCGATGCTGCGGCCACGCGCGGTGAATTGGGCCGCTATGGTAGGCAAGCAAAAGCTCGGACCGGACAAAGGGATCAGGAGTCCTAGTGGCGCTGCAGCGCAATGCCTCATTTGAGCGCGATGTTGTGGTCATAGGCGGATGCGGCCACGTCGGGCTCCCGCTGGCGATTGCCTTCGCCGACCGGGGCGCGAACGTCGCCGTTTATGACGTTAATCCGGGCGCCGTGGCGCGGGTGGGCGACGGCCGCATGCCGTTCGACGAGCCGGGCGCCGCGCCGGTGCTCGAGCGCGCGGTCGCCGAGGGGCGCCTGGTCGCCTCGGCCGACCCGTCGATCGTCGGCACGGCCGAGAACGTCGTGGTGGTGATCGGCACCCCGGTCGACGAGCACCTCAACCCGGACCAGCAGGCGATCCCCCGGGCGCTGTCCGGGTGCTCGGCACACCTGCGCGACGGGCAGCTGCTGATCTTGCGCAGCACGGTCTATCCCGGTGTGACCGCGTTGGTGGAGAAGATGATCGCCCGCCTCGGTTACGCCATCGACGTGTCGTTCTGCCCGGAACGGATCGCCGAGGGCAAGGCGATGACCGAGCTGTTCGAGCTGCCGCAGATCATCTCCGCCCGGAAGGAATCGGCGTTCGAGCGCGCCGGGGCGTTGTTCGGCCTGCTGACCGACGGCCAGGTCCGGATGACGCCAGAGGAGGCGGAGCTGGCAAAACTGTTCACCAACGTGTGGCGGTATATCAAGTTCGCCACCGCGAACCAGCTCTACATGATCGCCAACGACCGCGGGCTGGACTTCGAGCGGATCCGCCAGGGGCTGATGCTCGACTACCCCAGGGCTGCTGACCTGCCCGCCGCCGGATTCGCCGCCGGCCCGTGCCTGCTGAAGGACACGATGCAGCTCGCGGCGTTCAACAACAACAACTTCGCGCTCGGCCAGACCGCGATGGCGATCAACGAGGGCCTGCCGCTGTACCTGGTCGACCGGCTGCAGCGACGCTACGACCTAGGCACGATGG
This sequence comes from uncultured Actinomycetota bacterium, assembly GCA_963778075.1. Classification (GTDB taxonomy): domain Bacteria; phylum Actinomycetota; class Actinomycetes; order Streptosporangiales; family Streptosporangiaceae; genus JASHPR01. The sequence continues at coordinate 646,879 of CAVZTJ010000009.1, forward strand.
CCGTCGGCATCCTGGGCATGGCGTTCAAGGGCGGATCGGACGACGTTCGCTCCAGCCTGGCCTACAAGCTGAAGCGCATCCTCACCTTCGCCACCGACGCGGTGTACTGCACCGATCCTCATGTCACAACGGACACGTCGCTGATGCCGCTCGGTGACGTGGTGGCCAAGTCGGACCTGCTGATCATCGCCGCTCCGCACGCTGAGTACGCGACGCTGGCCACCGACAAGCCCATCGTCGACATCTGGAACCTCCGCGGCGACGGTGTGATCGTGTGATGGCCAAGAACCGCGCATCGAGCAGTCAGATCTCCGCCGCGGACCTGGTCCGGCGCGGAGCGGACAGCGACCCCAACGCCCTGCGGCTCTCGATCGTGATTCCGGCGTACAACGAGGGCGAGCACATCGTCCCGGTGCTCGAGCGGCTGTTCGAGGCGGTCATGCTGCCGTGCGAGGTCCTGGTCGTGGTCGATGACGAGGCAGACACCACCCGCCCGGTGGTGCAGCGCCTGGCCGAGCGTGAGCCCCGGCTGCGCTGCCTGATCAACACCTACGGCAAGGGCCCGGCCAACGCGATCCGCTACGGCATCGATCACGCCACCACGCCGGTTGCCGTGGTCACGATGGCCGACGGATGCGACGACGTGCGGCAGATCGATGACCTGGTCCGCCTCGTGGAGCGGGGTGTCGCCGTCGCCGCGGCCTCCCGGTACATGGCCGGCGGCCAGCAGGTCGGCGGGCCGCTGCTGAAGGGCATGATGTCGGCCGGGGCCGGGCGCAGTCTGCGGCTGCTGGCGCGCGTGGGCACCAGGGACGCGACCAACTCGTTCAAGGCCTACTCGACGGCGTTCGTCCGCGCGGTCGGCATCGACAGCAGGGACGGGTTCGAGATCGGCATCGAGCTGACCGCCAAGGCCAAGCGGCTCCGGCTGCCAATCGCCGAGATCCCAACGATCTGGCTGGACCGGCACGAAGGGCTGTCCAACTTCCGGGTAGCGGCCTGGATGCCCAAGTACCTGCGGTGGTACCGGTTCGCGTTCGGCCGAAAGCTGAGCCTCGATGAGCTCCAGAACCTCACGGGGACCGCAGATAACCAGAAAGAGACAAGGTGACAATGCAGAAGGTACTGGTCAGCGGGTCCGCTGGATTCATCGGCGGCTACCTGGTCGAGGAACTCCTGGCGCGCGGCTACGCCGTGGTGGGTATCGACAACTTCTCCAAGTACGGCAAGGTCACCAAGTCCTACGACGACAACCCGAACTACGAGCTCGTCGAGGGCGATGCGCGCGACATCGGCCTGATGACCCGGCTGCTGTCCGACTGTGACCACTTCATCGCCGGCGCCGCGATGATCGGCGGGATCTCCTACTTCCACACCTACGCCTACGACCTGCTGGCGACGAACGAGCGGATCATCGCCGCCTCCTGCGACGCGGCGATCGCCGCGCATAAGGCGGGCAGGCTGAAGAAGGTCACGTACGTCTCATCGTCGATGGTGTTCGAGTCCGCCGACTCCTGGCCGTCCTATGAGGGCCAGGAGCGCGAGGTGCCGCCGCCACTGTCGTCCTACGGCTTCCAGAAGCTCGCGGTCGAGTACTTCGCCCGCGCCGCGCGCGACCAGTACCAGCTCCCGTACACGATCGTCCGCCCGTTCAACTGCGTCGGGATCGGGGAGAGCCGGGCGCTCGGGGACGAGGAGATCCTGTCCGGCAACGTGCGGCTCGCCATGAGCCACGTGGTGCCGGACCTGGTGCAGAAGGTGCTCAGAGGGCAGGACCCGCTGCACATCCTGGGAGACGGTAACCAGGTCCGCCACTACACCTACGGCGGCGACCTGGCCCGCGGAATTGTGGACACCATCGACCACCCCAAGGCGGTGAACGAGGACTTCAACCTCTCCACCGCCGAGTCGACGACCGTGATCGAGCTCGCTCAGCTGATCTGGACCAAGATCAAGGAGCCCGGCGTCCCCCTGCGGGTCGAGCACGACGACCCGTTCACGTACGACGTGCAGCGCCGCGTCCCCTCCACCGAAAAGGCCAAGCTGGTTCTCGGCTTCGAGGCGACGACCTCGCTGTCGGCCATGCTGGACGAGGTCATCCCGTGGATCAGGCAGGCCATCGAGGCCGGGACCATCTAGCGACGCCGGTGGCGGGCGAAGCGACGGCCACGGGAGGGGCGGCCGCGGCCGCGTCGCAGGCCGCCGACGAGAGCGCTCCGGCGGCCCGCCGTGGTCAGCGCGCACGCGGGCCGCGCGCCTGGGCGGAGCCCGCTATATGGGTGCTCGGCGTGCTGGCCGTCTTCGCGGTGAACCTGCAGATCGCGCGGACCCGGGCGGTCAACTCCGACGGCGCGGGCAACGCCCTGCAGGCCTGGGCGATGCTGCACGGCAACCTGCTGCTGCACGGCTGGCACCTGTCGGACGTCTCGTTCTATACGACTGAGCTGCCGGAGTACATGCTCGTGGAGCTCGCCCGCGGGCTGAACGCGGACGTAGTGCACGTGGCCGCGGCCGTGACCTACACGCTGACGATGCTGCTGGCCGCGCTGCTGGCCAAGGGCACCGCAACGGGGCGTGACGGGCTGGCGCGGGTGCTGATCACGGCCGGGATCATGCTGGCACCGCAGCTGAACTCCGGGGTCAACGTGCTGATCTCCTCGCCCGACCACATCGGGACATCGGTGCCGGTGCTGGCGGTCTGGCTGCTCCTGGATCACGCGCGCCCGCGCTGGTATATCCCGGTCATCGCGGCCCTGGTGCTCGGCTGGGCCGAGGTAGCGGACACTCTGGTGCTCTACATCGGCGTGCTGCCGCTCGCGCTGGTGTGCGGCGTTCGCGTGTGCCGGGCCGTGGCCACGGCGCGCCGGCCGCTGGCGTCGCAGTGGTACTACGTGGCCCTCGGCGTCGGCGCGCTCGCCGGGGCGGCGGCGGCCACGCTGGCACTGCACCTCATCCGTGCGGACGGCGGCTTCTACTCCCCCCACGCCACCGCGCAGATCGCCGCGGCCGGCGCGATCCTGCCTGGCCACTTGCGCGTCGCCGCCGAGAGCCTGCTGATCCTGGGCGGCGCCGACTTCCTCGGGCTCCAGCTGCACGCCTCGGCCGTTTTCATCCTGCTGCACGTGGTGGGCGTGGCCCTGCTCGTCTGGGCGATCTGTGTGGCCGCGTGGCGCTTCCTGGCCGGCCGCGACCTGATCGCCCAGCTGCTGGTCGCGGGTGTGGCGATCAACCTGGTCACGTACGTGATCAGTACCCAGGCGGTCGACGCCACGTCGACCCGTGAGATCGCCGCGGTCCTCCCGCTCTCCGCCGCGCTGGCCGGTCGGCTGCTGGCGGGCAGGCTGACGGCGGCCAGGCTGGTGCCGCTGCTGGCCATCGTGGCGGTCGGCTACCTGGCCGCCATGGTCTACGAGGTCAGCCAGCCGGCGGCGCCCGCGCAGAACCAGCGCCTGGAAGCCTGGCTGGCAGCCCGGCACCTGCACACCGGCCTGTCCGGCTACTGGGAGTCCGGCGTCGTGACACTGGCCAGCGGCAACCGGGTACAGATCCGCCAGGTGGTGGTGACACCGCGCGGCAGGCTGATGCCGAGCAACGTCGAGTCGGACTGGGCCTGGTACGACCCGGCGCACAACTCAGCGGACTTCGTCGTGCTCACCCGCGGCGTGCCCGGCTATCCCGGCCTCACCAGCAAGCGGGCCGTTCTGGCCACGTTCGGGCCGCCCGCTCAGACCTTCCACTTCGGCATGTACACGGTGCTGATATGGCACAAGAACCTGCTCAGCGAGCTCCCCCCGCCCCGGATAGGCCCCCCGGCAGTCTCGGGACGCCCGAGATAGTGGACCATCCCGCAGCGCCCCGAAAGCTGGCTGGGTACTATCTGAACAAATCCCCCGCCGGTAGCGGGATTGCAACCTTACGGTTGCACGCTCGTCCGCACCGCGACACACAGCGGGCACAAAGCCGGGTGCAAGGAGCCTGACTTGCTGCCTGCGCCGGGCCGGTCGGCCGAGCAGGCGGATATCACCAAGGAGCGCCAACGTGGAGGTCTCGCCGTCCCGCAGGCTGGCCACGCCCGAGCCGCCGCCCGCCGACGAACCGCCGGTTTCCCGCTTGCGCCGCCGGTGGTCCCTGGCCACGGTGACCTGGCTGGGTTCGTTCCTTACGCTCGCCGTGCTGCTGGTAGTGCGGAACGCGTACCTGTTCACCACCAAGATCTACGAAGACATGGACTTCGCCGCGAACACGATCGCGGTTCTCCAGGCCAAGCACTTCGACCTGCTGACGGGCAACTACTCAAAGGAAGGCTTCTACCACCCGGGGCCAGCCTTCCTGTACGTGATGGCCGCTGGCGAGTCGTTCTTCCATGATCTGCTGCACCTGGTGCCGACTCCGTGGAACGGCCAGCTGCTCGCGATCCTGCTGCTGAACGCCGCGCTGATCGGGGCCTCGCTAGCGGTGCTGGCCCGGCAGGCAGGCTCCGGGCGGGTGGCGCTGGCCGCCCTGGCGGTCGTGCTGCTGTTCATCGCGCTGCACCCGCTGACGGTCAATTCGGCGTGGATGCCCTACGTGTACTTCGCACCGACCCTGCTGCTCCTGGTGTCGGCCGCGTCCGCGGCCACCGGGCAGACGGTGGACCTGTGGCTGCTCGCGCTCTCCGCCTGGCTGTGCATCAACGGGCAGGCGGAGTTCCTGCTGTTCTCGCCGGTCGTTGTCGTGGCGTCGCTGGCCTGCCTGGTCGTCATGCGCCGCCGCCAGGCCGCAAGGAACACGGCGCCGCACGTGCCCGCCCGCCACTGGATCGGAGCGCTGGCGGTGTCCGCGGTGCTCGCGTTCCCGATCGCGCTGAACACCGCGCTGCACTGGCCCGGGCAGTTCGGCCGCTACCTCACCTACGGGCGCGCCGCCTCGGGACACCTGACACACCACTCGGTGGTGTTCTCCATCGGCTATACGCTGCGTTACTGGTGGCCGGGCATCCCGTCCACCACCGCGGACGTCGGCGGGCTGATCGTCGGCCTGGTGGTCTGCGCGATCGCGCTGGTGCTCGCGTGGTACTGCCCGCTGCCCGGGCTGCGCCGTTTCCTGCTCGCGGCGCTGGCTGCAGTTGGCCTGATGACCCTGCTGTTCGTCTACTACGCGGTCAAGGGCGTCGACGACAACGACATCTCACAGGCCTACCTGGGCTACTTCTACTGGGCGGCGCCGCTGGTCGTCGTCATCGTCGCGGTAGTGGCGGCCGTCGTGCGGGTAAACCTCAGGCGGGCGGCGGTGCTGGGCCTGGCCGCCGCGGTAGCCGGGGCCGCGGTCGTCGCCACGGTGGTGCCGCAGCACAAGGACAACAACGACGACCCCCCGGCCAAGTTCTACGGGGTCCAACAGATCCCGCACGCTGTGGAGCAGCTCGCGGCGTCGGCCGATGGCCGGCCGATCGTGCTGCACATCCTCCACCACGACTGGATCGACACGGTCGGCCTGGTCGCCTACGCGGACCGGACCGGCGTGCGGTCCTGCGTGGCCGGACAGAATTGGACCATCCTGTTCCGGGCGCAGTCGATCTGCACGCGCCGCGAAATGCGATCAGGGGTCAGGTTCTGGCTCGGGCCCCCGAACCGTCATCTGCGGCCGGGGTGGCGGGTCGCCGCCACCTTGCCCACGGCGTGGATAGCCCGGCAGCCCTAGGGCGTACCCCAAGGCAGCACCGCCAAGGCAGCACCGCCAAGGCAGAGGAGAGCAATGCCAGCGATTCCCTCATCCCACAGGGACCTGCTCGACGCCCAGGTCGCGACGCTCGGCACTATCGGCCCCGACGGGCGGCCGCAGCTGTCCGAGGTCTGGTTCCTCACGGACGGCGACACGGTCCGGCTGTCGCTGAACACCGCGCGCCAGAAGACGAAGAACCTGCAGGCGAACCCGGCCGCGAACCTGTTTCTGCTCGACCTCGCGATGCCGTATCGCTACCTGGAGATCCGCGGCGACGCCGAGATCTCCCCGGACGACGATTACGCGTTTGCCGACCGGGTCGGCGCGAAGTACAACGCGAACCTGCGCGACCACGACCAGCCGGGCCAGTCCCGCGTGGTGGTTACCATCCACCCGGTCCGGGTGAACGCCGTGAACATGCGCGGCTGACCAAGGCGGCCGACCAAGGCGGCCGACCGAGGCGGCCGACCGACAGCGCCGCGGCTGCCTACGACTCGGCGGCGCTCGCCTCGGCAACGCTGCCCGGCCCAGTGGCGCCGCCCGCCTCGGCAGTGCCGCTCAGGTCGGACTCCGCCTCTTGCGCGGGCTCCGGCGGTTTCCTCCGGCGCTGGCTGAAGACGAACCAGCTGAGCCCGACCAGGGTCATCACCAGCGCGATGAAGAAGTTCAGCCGCAGCCCGAGGAAATGCGCTGAGGAGTCGATCCTGATGGTCTCCTCGAAGATCCGGTAGCCCGAGTACCCGGCCACGTACAGGGCCAGCAGGCCGGGCGGCTTGATGTTGCGGTGGTGGCCCAGCCAGACCAGGAACGCCGCGAACGCCAGATCGAAGATCAGCTCGTACAGGAACGACGGCTGGAACGTGGTGTACTTCAGGTCGGCCGCGGGCATGCCGGAGTTCAGCCGGGCGGCCCTAGAGATCTCGAGGCCCCACGGCAGGCCCGTCGGCTTGCCGAAAAGCTCCTGGTTGAAGTAGTTGCCGAGGCGCCCGAAGGCCTGGGCGACCAGCAACGCGGGCGCGGCCGCGTTGCCCATCAGCCGCCAGTCGGCACCGGCCCGGTGCACCCGCCAGATCCCGACGGCGGCACCGACCGCGATGCCGCCCCAGACGCCCAGGCCGCCCTCCCAGACCGCGAATGGCCCCCACCAGGTGTGCGGCGTGATATCGAACGGCGTTGTGACGTCGAAGTAGATCCGGCCGCCGATGATGCCGGCCGGGACCGACCAGGTGGCCACGTCGGTGATCAGCGCGGGATCGCCGCCAACGGCCCGCCAGCGCCGCCGGGTGATGATCACCGCGAGCGTGATCGCAACGACGTACATCAGGCCGTAGAAGTGGATGTACAAAGGCCCCAGGTGGAACCCGTCGACCGGGGGGCTGGGGATGTACAGGGGCATGGACCGAGAGTATCGCCGCCCCGCCACCCGCCGCCCACCCGGCCGGTCCAGGCACCTCCGCCTCAGGCCACCCCCCACCCATCTGGCCGGTCCAGGCACCTCCGCCTCAGGCCACCCCCCACCCATCTGGCCGGTCCAGGCACCCCAACCCCGAGCAGACGGGCCGGTGCCGGGCCTGGCGCGGCTAGCCTGATGTGTGGCTTGACCTCGCCCCTGGGGCCAGCCGCAGCCTGGGGTAGCCGGGCAGCCTGCCCGGTATGAGGAGGGCTCAGGCGTGCAGCTCATGACCAGTGGGGCCTTCGCCCGGGCGTCCGGACTGTCGCGCAAGGCGCTGCGCCTGTACGACGAGCTCGGCTTGCTGCATCCGGTCCAGGTCGATCCGGTTTCGCAGTACCGGCGCTACGATCCCGCCCAGCTCGAGCAGGCCCGGCTGGTGGCGTGGCTGCGCCGCCTCGGAATGCCGCTGGCCAGCATCCGCGCGATCAGCGTGCTGCCACGGGCACAGGCCGCGGCAGAGATCGCCAGCTATTGGCGCAGGGTGGAGGCGGAGACCGACGCCCGGCGCGAGCTTGCGTCCTTCCTCATCGGTTACCTGTCCGGAAGGGACGCTGCCATGGAAAACGCCCAGGGAATGCTCGCCGTCCGCTGCGCGGTGCGGTCCGATATCGGCCTCGAACGCGAGGACAACGAGGACGCCGCCTATGCCGGAGCCCGGCTGCTCGCCGTGGCCGACGGACTCGGCGGGCACGCGGCCGGCGAGGTGGCAAGTGCGGCCGCCATTGACGCGCTCCGGCCGCTGGACACCAACGTGCCAGCCGGCGAACTGCTCAACGCCCTTGACCACGCGGTACGGCGGGCCAGCAGCGCGATGCGCGACAAAGTCAAGGCCGACCCATCTCTGGCGGGCATGGGGACCACGCTGACGGCGCTACTCTGGTCGGGTTCGCAGCTCGGTCTGGTGCACATCGGCGACTCCCGGGCGTACCTGGTCCGTGACGGTGAGGTGTTCCAGATCACCCACGATCACACGCTCGTGCAGTCGCTGCTGGACGAGGGCAAGCTCACCGCCGAGGAGGCGGCGTCGCATCCGCAGCGGGAAATGCTGCGGCGCGCGCTGGGCAGCAGCAACGCCGAGCCCGACCTGCAGCTTCGCGAAGCCCGCGTCGGCGACCGCTACCTGCTGTGCTCCGACGGGCTGCACGAGGGGGCGCCAGCAGAATCCGTCGAGCAGGTGCTGCTGGAGGTGAGCGATCCCGACGAGGCGGCCACCCGCCTGATCGAGCTTGCCATCCATGGCGGCGGCCACGACAACATCACCTGCATCGTGGCCGATGTCGTCCCGGCCGGCGTCCCCGCGACGGCCTAGAGCGGTCAACCTGGACCTGCCGGCCGAGATCGAGACGAGCGGCCGGCAGGTCCGATCCGGCCGGCCGTCAGGAACTTGCGGGCTGCCGACCCTGACATACTTGCCGGTCATGGGTGTAAACGATCAAGCATCGGCGGGGAACCAGCAGGCAGCGGCGGAGCTCGCCAGGCTCAGCGAGGAGTATTTCGACGTCGCCCACAGGGCCGATCCGTTCGGCGCCACGCAGGTCGGCGCGTCGGGTTTCGACGCTCTGGTCCCCGATCCGAGCCGTGCGGGCGCGGCCCATGACGCGCAGCAGATCGCCGGGGTCGAGAAGAAGCTGAGCCGGATCGACGTCAGTGAGCTCGACCAGGCGGGCCGGGTGAACCACGCGGTCATGGCGCACCTGGCCTGGGCCGCACGCTCCGACCTGGAGCACGGGCTCTGGGAGGCAAACGCGTCCGCCGACGGCTATGCCTCGCCGCAGGCAGTGGTGTTCATGTCGGTGCCAACCGCGCTGTTGGACAGCACCGACGCGGTCGACAACTACCTCCAGCGGCTTCGCGGGCTCGGCGGGTACTTCGACGCGGTCACCCACCGCTACGCCGAGGCCAACCGCGATGGCCGCATCTCGACCGCGGTAGGGACCCGCCAGGCCATCGAGCAGATCGAGGGCCACCTCGGCCGCGCCGTGACCGAGGACCTGATGGTGACGGTGCAACTGCCGAATGGCATCGACGACGCTGCGTTCCGACGCGAGGCGGCCGAAATCGTCGGCGAACAGATCCGGCCCGCGCTGCGGCGGCTGCTGGGCTGCTTGCGGGACGAGCTGCTGCCGGCGGCGCGCCCCGACGAGCAGGTCGGCATCAAATTCGTTCCCGGCGGGACCGAGGGATACCGGGCGGCCGTGCGCAAGCACACCACCACCGAGCTGTCACCCGAGGAGATCCACCAGATCGGCCTCGACACCCTTGCCGCGCTGCAGGACGAGTGGGCCGAGCTCGGCGGGCGGGCGCTGGGCATCACCGACGTGCCGGTGATCCTCCAGCGGCTGCGGGACGACCCCTCGCTCCGGTTCAGCAGCTCCGCCGAGATCGTGCGCACGGTCACCGAGGCGCTGCAGCGCGCCGAGGAAGCCCGCGACGGCTGGTTCCCGCGGTTCGACATCCCCGACTGCATCATCGAGGAGATCGACCCCATCGAGGCCGGCAACGCCCCGCTGGCGTACTACCGGCCGCCAGCCGCGGGAGGGTTGCGTCCGGGTGCACACTGCGTGCTGACCACCGAGCCGCAGCAGCGCTACGTCTACGAGTACGAGGCGCTCTCGTTCCACGAGAGCACGCCAGGGCATCACATGCAGATCGCGTCCTCGCAGACGCTGCCGCTGCCCGCGTTCCGCCGCTTCCTCGACGCCGAGGTGTGCGGCTACGTCGAGGGCTGGGGCCTGTACTGCGAGCGGCTGGCCGACGAGATGGGCCTGTACACCTCCGACCTGCAGCGGCTCGGCATGCTCTCGTTCGACTCGCTGCGCGCCTGCAGGCTCGTGGTGGACACGGGAATGCACCACTATGGCTGGTCCCGGTCCCAGGCCATGGACTTCATGTGGCGCAACACCGCCACCACGCAGGCCAACGTCAGGAACGAGATCAGCCGCTACATCGGCTGGCCGGGGCAGGCCCTGGCCTACATGATCGGCCGCCGGGAGATCCAGCGGCTGCGCGCGGAGGCCGAGCGCCAGCTCGGCCCGGACTTCGACATCAGGGCCTTCCATGGGACCGTGCTCGGCAACGGCGCGGTGCCGCTCGGGGTGCTCGAACAGCTGGTGACCGCCTGGGCCGACCAGCCGCCCGCCTGATCTCTATGAGTGGATGGCCTCGATCACGCCGTAGGGAAAGCACACCGGCGTCACCCGGTCGAGGGTCAGGCCGGCCCTGGTGAGGAGGCTGCCGTACTCCGCGTTGGTCCGCTCCTTCCCGCCGGTGACGATCAGCATGTTGAGGTCGCTGAGCAGGGTCGGCAGGGCCTGCTCGGGGTCGTCGGGGATGAGCCGTTCAACGATCAGCACCCGCCCGCCCTTGGCCATCGCCTTACGGCACTCGGCAAGGATCGCCACCTCCCGGTCGTCATCCCAGTCGTGCAGCACATTGGCCAGGAGGTACCGATCCGCGCCGTCCGGAACCCCGGCAAAGAAATCCCCGGCAACGACCACGCACCGGTCGGCCACGCCGGCCGCCTCGAGAACCGGCCCGGCGGCGGCCGCCACGGCCGGGGCCTCCATCAGCACACCGCGCAGCCGGCCGTGCGCCTGCAGGATGGCAGCCAGCAGCGTCCCCTTGCCGCCGCCCACGTCGACCACGGTGCGCAGCCCGGAGAAGTCGTGGCCTGCGGCGACGCCTGGGGCGAACGCCGCGGTCCGCTCGGACATCGCGGCGTCGAAGCTGGCCGCGTGCTCCGGGTGGGAGCCCAAAAACTCGAAGAGCCCCATGCCATAGGTCAGGTCCACTCCGGGCGCACCGGTCCGGACCGTGCGGATGATGGGCTCGAATGTACGGACCCCGCCGATGGCCTCGACCAGCATCGCCCAGGAGCGCATCGAGGCGGGAACGTCGCCGCGCAGCCGGTCGCCGAGCACGGTCAGGCCGAACGACCGGTGCTCTCCCTCGGCAAGCACGCCGAGCGAGGCCAGCAGGCGGAGCACCCGGTACAGCGAAGGCTCGTGCTTGTTTCACGCTGACCGCGGCGAATGCGCGGTCAGTAGCCGAGATCTGCGGTCGCCTCGATGGGATCCCGCTGGCCCTCGAGCTTGCTGCGGCGCGCATGAGGGTGCTGTCCGCCGAGCAGATTGCCGCTGGGCTTCGCGACCGGTTCCAGCTGCTCACCGGCGGTTCCCGCACCGCAATGCCCCGCCAGCAGACCCTCGAGGCATCGGTGGCTTGGAGCTACCACTTGCTGGACGAGGATGAGCGGACCTTTCTGCGGCGGCTGTCCGCGTTCGCCGGCGGCTTCTCGCCCGAGGCGGCCGAAGCGGTCGGCGCAAGCGGCGCGGCCGGCGCGAGCGGCGGGATCGGGCCAGAGCAGATACTCGGCCTGCTCTCCCAGCTCGCCGACAAGTCGCTGATCCAGGCCGACGATGAGGCCGAAGGCAGGTTCGGGATGCTCGAGACGGTCCGGTACTACGCCGGCCGCCGTCTCATCGAGTCAGGCGAGGCGGCAGCCACCTGGCGCCGTCATTTCGAGTTCTTCCTCGCGGCCGCCGACCGCCGCCCCGACGAGAGCGCGGACGCATACCGGGAAAGGCTGCGGGCCGACTACGACAACGTCAGACAGGCTCTCGAGTGGGCAGCGGGCCAGGACGACCCCGGGCTGCTGCTCGGCCTGGCGACCCGTCTCGGAGAGTTCTGGTCGCTGAGCATCCACCTGGCCGAGGCACGCCGCTGGCTGCGCGTCGCCGCCGAGCGCGGCGGTCCGGCCGACCTTGCGCTGCGGGCCAGGGCGCTCGGCAGCCTTGCACAGGTGGCGAGCACCCGCTACGGCGCGATCAGGGCTAGCCGCGCGGGGGCATGACGAGCCGCGATGGAGGCCGGGACGGCGGCCTTGTAGGACCTGCTCCGCCGATGCGGGCCGGGAGGCGCTGCGGCGGAGCCTCGCGGTGGCCCGCGCGTGCGACGCGAGGGACGCCGAGTCGATCGCCATCTTCCTGCTCGGTGTGCTCGATGCCCTCGACTGCAAGCCCGCCGATGCCCTAACCCTGCTGGGCCGGGCCCTGCCCGGGCTGCGCGAGGCCGGCGACGGGTTCTTCCTGTCGTTCTGCCTCACCGCGATCGCGCACAGCCAGGCGCTGCTCGGTGACTTCGCCGCGGCCGACGCGGCATGCGACGAACTGGACGCCATCGGCGAGGCGATGGGCCCGGCCAGGCTCTACTTCTCCGCCGAATCTCGTGGCTGGGTTGCGTTCTGCCGCGGGCAATGGCCGCAGGCGGTGAGCGCGTTCCGCGGGCAGCTGTCTTACTACGCCTCGGTGGCGCTGCGCGGGATGTGGACAGGCAACCTGGCCTGGTCCGAGCTGCTGTGCGGAGAGCCGGACACGGCCAGGCCGCGGCTTGACGACTTCATTCAGACCTCCGACCCGACGAGCACCTGCCTGGCGCTTCCCCTGGCGGTCCGGGCCCTGATCGCCCGTGGCGACGGAGACCACGAGCGCGCCGAGGAGCTCGCGCACGCGGCCGTGGCCGACTCCCCCGCCGACGCGTTCGGCCGGCTGACGGTCTGGACCTGCCTGGTCGTTCTGGCCGCGGTCAGCGCCGACGGCGGCGGCCATGAGATCGCGGCCCGGCTCGCTGGGGCTGCCTGTGAGTTCGCCCACTCTGCCGGGCTCGCTCGGCCAAGGCCACTGCCGAGCTCATCGTCTCAGCCGCCGACGCCTGCCGGGCGGCGCTCGGGCACGCCCGGTTCGCCGAGGTCTGGGCCGCCGGCCAGGCCATGACCCTGGAGGACGCCGCCGCGTACGCCAGCCGCGGCCGGGGCAGGCGCCGCCGCCCGGCTACCGGCTGGGCGGCTCTCACCCCGACCGAGCTGCGGGTGACCAGGGCGGTGGCCGACGGCCTGTCCAACCCGCAGATCGCCGAGCGCATGTTCATTTCGCGGCGCACGGTTGCCACCCACCTGACAAGCATCTTCCGCAAACTCGGCATCTCCTCACGGGCCGAGCTCGCGGCCGTGGCCGTGCGCCGGGACGGCTGAGCCTCAGCTGCCGTGCTGCGCTTCCCAGGCGAGCTGGATCGCGCCGATCACCCCGGCCTCACCGCCCAGCTTCGGCGGGACGATGTAGCCCTCCATCGCCTGCGGCTCGGTCAGCTCGGGAACCCTCAGGTACCCGGCCAGCAGCTCGCGAAGCCGCTGGCGCGCCATCGGCAGCAGCGTGGGCTGCTTGGCCACGCCCCCGCCAATGATGATCCGCTGCGGTGACAGCAGGCAGACAAAGTTGACCAGGGCGAGCGCGAGGTACTCGGCTTCGATCTCCCAGGCCGCGGTGCCGGACAAGTCCTGGCCGGGCCGGCCCCAGCGCTGCCGGATCGCCTCGCCCGAGGCGAGGCCCTCGAGGCAGTCGCCGTGGTACGGGCAGATCCCGTCGAACGGGTCCCTTGCCCGGTCATGCGGCACGCGTATGTGACCGAACTCGGGGTGCAGCAGGCCGTGCAGCATACGGCCGTTGACGACGGCCCCTCCGCCGATCCCGGTGCCGACCGTGATGTAGCAGAACGAGTCGAGCCCGTCCGCCGCGCCCCACCGCCACTCGCCGAGCGCGGCCACGTCCACGTCGGTGTCCAGCACGATGGGAACCTGCAGTCCGGAACGGAGCGGCGTGACCACATCGGTATCGCCCCAGCCCGGTTTGGGAGTCGTGGTGATCGTGCCCCAGGTCGCCGAGCCCAGGCGGATGTCCACCGGGCCGAACGCCCCCACGCCGAGAACCTCGACCGGCCCGTTCTCGGTGAAGAAGCGGACGGCCCTGGCCACGGTCTCCTCGGGGCTGGTAGTGGGGAAGGTGTCGACTTTGTCCGGCCGCCCGGGCTCATCAGCGACCGCGCAGACCCACTTCGTGCCGCCCGCCTCGATGCCCCCGTAGCTCATCGGCCGCCTCCGGCTCAGTGGGAAATCCTCCCTGACAGGATTCCCCGCTGGCACGATCTTGATGTCCCAGTTTCGTTAGGCCAGGGTTGATCCATGAGCAGAGCACTCATCGTGATCGATGTCCAGGAATCGTTCCGGCAAGATCCGGGCTGGGAGACCATCTCCAACCCCGGCATCGTCGGCCCGGTGAAGCAGCTGGTCGACGCCGCCAGGGCCAACGGCGACCTCGTCATCTGGGTGCTGCATGCCGAGGCTGGTTCCGACACCGTGTTCGATCCGGCCAGCGGCTACGTCCGGCTCATCGACGGCCTGGCCGTGCAGGACGGCGAGCCGGTGATCACCAAGACCTCGCACAACGCGTTCACCACGACCAACCTGCAGCAGATCCTCACCAGCCAGGGGGTTAGCGAGGTGGTCATCTGCGGCATCAGGACCGAGCAGTGCTGCGAGACGACGGCGAGGGTGGCCTCGGACTTCGGCTTTGGCGTCACGTTCGTCACCGACGCCACCGCCACGTCGCCGATCGAGCACTGGGATGCGCCGGCCGGCCGCGCCGTCGACGAAATCCTTGCCGACCCTCGCACCCTGCAGGTCGACGACATCCTGGCGCGCACCGAGTACGCGCTGGCGGGCCGGTTCGCGACGATCCGCACGGTCGCCGAGCTGACCGGCGACGCCGCCACCGAGTAACCGCTGCCCCAGCGCCACTACCGCGCAACCTGCCCCAGCGCCACTACCGCGCAACCCCCGTCGCCGCGCCATCACCGTGCAACCCCTACGACGGCGCCACCACGAAGTACCCCACCGCGGCCCCACCCCCTGCGCCCCCACCGCGCCGGCATCGATGTACCGATGGTCTCGTTCTTACAGGCCCAAAGGTTCATCCATGCCCGCTCGCCAGCGAGGTCAGGCTTGACATGTGACCAAACGGTCACGTATTTTCGGCTAGGTGGACGCGGTGTTCAAGGCCCTTGCCGACCCGACCAGGCGCGGCCTGCTCGACGAGCTGTTCCGCGCCGACGGGCAGACGCTGTGGGAACTCGAGGAACGCTTCCCGATGACCCGCTTCGGCGTGATGAAACACCTGCGGCAGCTCGAGGAGGCTGGCCTGGTGGTCACCCGGCGGCGGGGCCGGGAAAAGCTCCACTTCCTGAACCCCGTCCCGATCAGGCTGATCCACGACCGGTGGGTGAGCAAGTACGCAGAGCCGTGGGCCGCCGGGCTCAGCGAGCTCAAGCAGACGCTGGAGAGTCCTATGGAAAAGATTTTTGAGATCTATATCCGGACCACGCCCGAGCGCCTGTGGGAGGCGATCACCGACCCCGCGATCCGGAGCAGGTACCAGTTCGGCTGCCTGATTACCTCGGAGTGGACGCCGGGCTCCCGGGTCGAGATGAGCCACCCGCGGGCCCCTGGGCTGCTGGCGGAGGGCGAGATCCTCGAGGCCGAGCCTCCGCACCGCCTGGTGCAGATGATGACGGCACTGTGGAGCGACGACGCCAAGAACGAGGGGACCTCGCGGGTCACCTGGGAGGTCGAGCAGGTCGGCGACTCGTGCCGGCTGACCGTCACCCATGACCAGCTGCGCGAGGGCGCGAGCCCGGAGATCTACGGCGGCTGGCCGATGATCCTCTCCGGCCTGAAGACCTGGCTGGAGACCGGCGAGTCGCTCACCACGCCGGGCTCGCTCATGTACAACGGCTGACCAAGCACGGGAGGAATGCAATGAACGAGCAGGCCAAGACCCAGATCACCGGCGTGCACACGGTAGGAGTGCCGGTCACCGACCAGGACCGTGCGCTGGAGTTCTATACCGGCGCTCTCGGACTCGCCAAACGCCTCGACGTCCCCTACGGCGATGGCGGGCGATGGATCGAGGTGGCGCCGCCCGGCGGGGAGACGACGATCGCGCTGGTCCGTTCCGGTCTGGGTGTTCCAGCCGGGGTGGAGACCGGCATCCGGCTTACTGCCCGGGACGCCGATGAGGTGCACACTGCGCTGCTGGCCAGCGGCGTGGACGCCGACCCCGAGGTGCTGCGCTGGCCCGGGGTGCCGCCGATGTTTGCGTTCCGCGACCAGGATGCCAACCGGCTCGAGATCGTCGAACGGGCCTGATTACCGGGGCAAGGCCGGCTGGCCGGCCGCGCGGTTGCCGTACCGAACCGCCTTATTCCGGCAGCTTTCGGACGGACGCCGACATGACGAAACCCGCCGCGGACAGGGGTGGTTGTCCGCGACGGGCCCTCCTGTGAGGCTCTAGCTGACCTGGCTGCCGAGCATGAACGATGCCCGGCCTTCCTCATCGAGCTGAGCGTCGAGTTCCCTGTCCTCAACGATCCCAGCGGCATCGCGCTGCACGAATACGCGGGCGCCGCTGTCCTCGATGATCGCGTCGTCCGGCTGCGGGCCCTCCAGCGAGAGCGCCAGCGTGCCCGCCTCGTTGTCCTGCAGCGACATGCGCAGACCCGTTTCCGGGGGGATGCCCGGCTGGGAGGTGAGGGTGCGGATTGTTTCCGCGGCCCGGTCGGTTAGCGTAAGCAATTCAGCACCTCGCTCAATCGTGGTCTCGTGGCCAGGTGTATGCCTGGCACGATTGTTGACCCTGCCCCCCCTCAATGGGCTCAAACTGGTTCGCGCTGGCGGGCTGCCCGAGGGAAGGCCGGCGGGCTGCCTGGAGGGAAGAAATGACGCGGCTGGTGGTCTCGGACGAGGTGCGCGCGGCGTTCAGCGGGCTGCGGATCGCCGCGGTCGTGGCATCGGGCTTCGACGGGCACTCGCCCTGGCCGGAGCTGGATGCGCGGTTCGCCGACCTGCAAGCCAGGGCCGGTGACCTGCCCGCCGACGGCGTAGGAGACGACCCGCATTTGGCCGCCTGGCAGGCCGCCTACCGCGCGTTCGGGACCAACCCGCGACGGCAGCGGCCAAGCGCCGAGGCGCTGCGGCGGCGGCTGGCCCGGTCCGGCCAGCTGCCGCGGATCAATCCGGCCGTGGACTGCTACAACCTGGTCTCGGCCAGCTTTGGCGTGCCCGCCGGGGCCTTTGACCTCGGCCAGGTCCGCGGCGACATCACGATCCGCTTTGCCGACGGGTCAGAGGTGTTCACCCCGCTGGGCGACCCCGGCAGCACCGAGAACCCGCACCCCGGGGAGGTCATCTACACCGACGCCGCCGGGGTGCTGACCAGGCACTGGAACCACCGCGACGCCGACCGCACCAAGGTCACCGCCGAGAGCAAGCAGATCGTGTTCCTGCTGGAGACCGTGGACGGCGCCGCGTTCGGCGCACGACTGGACGATGCCACAAGGTCACTGACCGGGTTGCTGCAGGACCGGGCCGACGCGGTGATCGTGCACCAGATCTCCGCGGCCGACCCCGCCGTGCCCGATCTGCTGCCCGCCCCGTAGGCGCAATGCGGTCGTGGGACCCACGCTGCGGTTGTTCCAACAGCGTGGGGCCCACCACCCTATTGGGCGCGGGGGCGGAGGATGCGCGGCTTTCGGCGCGGGGGCGGAGGATGCGCGGCTTTCGGCGCGGGGAGCGGTAGAGGACGCGCGGCACGCTCAGGCGTGGGGGTCGACTTGGACCTTTGGCCCTGGCCCGGCGCCGGCGGGGCGCCAGCCGGCGAGCACCTTCCCCACGTCCGCGAGGCCGACCGTGGCCGCGACCAGCGGGCGCGGGTCCACCGAGCTGGCCGCGAACTGCTCTATAGTGCCGGCCAGGCCGGCCGAAGCGCCGAGGATGCCGACGGCGGTGACGTCCTTGAGCACCAGAGACCGGGTGTCGAGGACGCTCGGGCGCCCGGCTACGCCGACGTAGACCACCCGCTTGCCCGGCTCGACCAGGTCGAGCGCCAGGGCCGGCAGCGCCGGTGCGTTCGATGCGTCGACGACCGCGTCGAACGGCAGCCGGGGCAGGTCCGCCGCGGTCCACGCGCCGTGCACACCGAGCGTGCTGGCGAAGTCCAGCGACTGCCGGGTCAGCCCCAGCATGTGCACCTGGGCGCCGTGCGCCAGCGCGAACATCGCGACCAGCAGGCCGATCGTGCCGGGGCCGAGAATCAGGACCTGCTCCCCCGGCCGCAACTCCGCGCCCCGAAGCGCACGCAGCGCACTGCCGCCCGGCTCGACCATGGCCCCGGCAACCCCGTCCACGGCGTCGGGCAGCGGGTGCAGCGCGGTGACCGGCATCGCCAGCTGTTCGGCGAGCGCGCCGGGAAAGCCGCCGCGGATGCCCACCTCGTAGCGGTCCTCGCAGACGTGCGCCAGGCCGCTCCGGCACCGGTCGCACCCTCCGCAGCCCAGCATCGTGTCGCCGGTCACCCGCCGGCCCAGCCAGCCAGGGCCGACGTCGTCGCCCACGGCGCTGACGGTCCCGCACCACTCGTGGCCGAGCCGGATCGGGTACCCGGCGTGGCCCTGGCGCAGGTAGGCCATATCGCCGGTGAACAGCTCGACATCCGTCCCGCACACGCCGGCCCGCTCGACGTCGATGACCACCTGGCCCGGTGCCGCCTCCGGGCTCGGCACGTCGGCGACCTCCGACCGTCCGGGGCCGGTCACGACGAATGCCCTCATGCCAGCGCCGCCGCGGCAGCCAAAGCCACGCCACGAGTAAGTTGTGAGGACATTTGCGAATGTTAGATCTTTGGTGCAGGAGGGCGGAAGAGCGCCGATGCCCGAGCAGCGCAGCTCACAGTGGTACGCCGGAAATGACCGGGATGGGTACATCCACCGCGCCTGGATGCGCCGGGGCCTGCCCGCCCACGCCTTCGACGGCCGCCCGCACATCGCGATCGCGAACACGACGTCGGACCTGACGCCGTGCAACTCGCACCTGAACGAGGTCGCCGACAGCGTCAAGCAGGGGGTCTGGGAGGCGGGCGGGGTCCCGATGAACCTGCCGGTGGTGTCGCTCGGCGAGACGCTGGTGCGCCCCACCGCCATGCTGTGGCGGAACATGGCCGCGATGGCGGCCGAGGAGATGTTCCGGGCCAATCCGCTCGACGGCCTGGTGCTGCTCGGCGGCTGCGACAAGACCATCCCGTCGCTGCTGATGGCCGCGGCCTCGGTCGACCTGCCCGCCGTCGTGATCCCCGGCGGGCCGATGCTGACCGGCACGTTCCGCGGCGTGGCCCTCGGCTGCGGGACCGACGTCTGGAAGCTCAGCGAGGAGGTCCGCGCCGGGAACCTGTCCGCGCAGGACTTCCTCACCTCCGAGTCGTCGATGGTCCGCAGCCGCGGGCACTGCAACACCATGGGCACGGCCTCGACCATGGCCTGCATGGCCGAGGCGCTCGGGATGACGATCCCCGGCATCGCCGGAACCCCCGCCCCGGACAGCCGGCTCCTGGAGAGCGCGCACGCCGCAGGCCGTCTCGTTGTGGAGATGGTCTCCCAGGAGCGCCGCCCGAGCCAGGTACTCACCCGGGGATCCTTCCTGAACGCGATCGTCGCGCTGGCCGCGGTCGGCGGATCGACCAACGCGGTGGTGCATTTGCTGGCGATCGCCGGGCGGCTCGGGGTCGACCTGTCGCTCGATGACTTCGACGCGATCGGGTCTGGCGTGCCGTTGCTGGTCAACCTGCAGCCGGCCGGGAGCCACCTGATGGAGGACTTCCACCGGGCCGGCGGCCTGCTCGCGGTGCTGCACGAGGTGCAGGACCTGCTCGACCCCGAGGCGCTCACCGTGACCGGGCGGCCCCTCGTCGACCATCTCAGCGACGCGCGGATCTGGGATGAGAGCGTGATCAGGCCGCGCAGCGATCCGCTGCAGGACGAGGCGGGCATCGCGGTACTGCGCGGCAGCCTCGCCCCGGACGGCGCCGTGATCAAGCCGGCGGCCGCGTCCCCGGAACTGCTTCGGCACCGGGGCCGGGCGGTCGTCTTCGACAGCATCGAGGACTTCCACCGGCGCATCGACGACCCCAGCCTCGACGTGGACGCCGATTCGGTGCTGGTGCTGCGCGGCTGCGGGCCCAAGGGCTACCCGGGCATGCCCGAAGTCGCGAACCTGCCGCTGCCGCCCAAGCTGCTGGAACAGGGGGTGCGGGACATGGTGCGGATCTGCGACGGCCGGATGAGCGGCACCGCGTACGGCACCGTGGTGCTGCACGTCGTGCCGGAAGCCGCGGCCGGCGGGCCGCTGGGCCTGATCAGGACCGGCGACGTCATCGAGCTCGACGTCGCGGCGCGACGGCTGGACGTGGACGTGCCGCAGGAGGAACTGCGGCGGCGCGAGGCGCCCGTGGCGGCGGTGGAAGGCTACGCGGCTCCGGCCCGCGGCTGGCAGCGTCTCTACGTCGACCACGTGATGCAGGCCGACCGGGGCGCCGACCTTGACTTCCTGGTCGGCGCCAGCGGCCACGAGGTGGGCCGCGAGTCGCACTGAACGGCGAGATCAGCTCCCCGAAGCCTCCCCGGACGGTGCGGTCAGGAGGACGCCTCGTTCACCCGGCAACCCGAAGCGCCCGTCCGCCCCCAGGCGCCCATGGATCAGGCCGCCTGTTTTCCGGGACGTTGATCGCGGAGCGCAGCCAGCGGTCAGACATTGGCTCGTCGTCGAATCGCGGAATGACATGCATATGGGGATGCAGCACACCACCCTGGTTCCAGCCGAGCAGATAGCCGTCTGGGGCCAGCAGATCGTGCAGCGCCGCCTGTGCCTGGAGCAATAGATCCCGGGTGTCTGCCCACTCCGTGGGCGTCAGACCGAAGACCGAAGTCCGGTGGGCGATGGGCACGATTGCCCCGGAGCCGGGCAGGACGCCTTCCGCCAGCCCGGCCTGGGCCCGGATGCCCGGGTCCCGGGTCGAGGCGAATATGCAGTGGGGAGTCTCGATGAAGATCTCCGCTGCCCTCATCCAGCTTTGATCACAGAACACGCAGCCGTCGCTCATGAGCGTCTCCAGACGCGCTCGATACGTCCCAACAGTGACATACTCACCCCTCTGAGCGCATCGGCGGAAAGTGATGATATGGGCCACCTGAGCGACCGGCACCGACGGCTCCGGGATGTCACGCTCGCTGGCGGGGTTGTCGCGTTTTTTCTGTTGCAGATCGTCGCCATCGGCTCCGGCTGGCCGGCAGCTGTGGACATCGTCGTTCTGCTGGGCATGGTGCTGAACATCGCGGCCCTGTGCTGGCTGATCTGGGCTATGGCCACACGCAGGATAGGCCTGACCCACTGGACCCCGGGCCGGCCGCAGCGTCGCATCGGCGCCAAGAGGCGGGCCCGGGCAGAGGCAATGACGCAGCAGCAACGGCTTGACGCCGCCCTCTCCCATGGCCCCTACCGCCCGCAGCCGGCCCCGCCGCCCGACGAGCGGGCACGGGCGAGTCAGGAACTGCTCGAAGCGGCCGAGCGGTACGGCGGCCTGAGCCCGGAGGCACGCGCCGCGGCCGAGGAGGTCAAGCGGCTCTCAGGCTGACCCGACCCATGCTGCGGTCAGGCGAACAGCCAACGCCGAGCGCGACTCTGACGTTGACGTCAAGGTCCGCTATTATCTACCGGGGCAGGATCAACGGCAAACCAGTAGGGACGGCACATGGGAGTGGCGGGTCAGGAAACGGTGGCCGCGAGCCAGGAAGGCAAGAGCGTCCACTACAAGTGGATCGCGCTGTCGAACACCACGCTCGGGATCTTGATGGTCACCATCAACCAATCGATCCTGCTGATCTCACTGCCGGACTTGTTCCGGGGCATCAAGCTGAACCCGCTCGTCCCGGCCAACACCTCCTACTTCCTGTGGACCTTCCTGGGATTCCTGCTGGTCACCGCCGTGCTAGTGGTCAGCCTCGGGCGGGTGGGCGACATCTACGGCCGAGTGAAGATGTACAACCTCGGCTTCGCCGTCTTCACGCTGTTCTCGATCCTGCTGTCGGTCACCTGGCTCACCGGGGTGCCTGGGGCGCTGTGGATCATCATCATGCGGATATTCCAGGGCGTCGGCGGCGCGTTCCTGTTCGCCAACTCGACCGCGATCTTGACCGACGCGTTCCCCGCGAACGAGCGCGGGAAGGCGATGGGGATCAACGGCATCGCCGCCGTGTCCGGCGCGTTCCTCGGCCTCATCCTCGGCGGCGTGCTCGGCCCGATCGAATGGCGGCTGGTGTTCCTGGTCTCGGTTCCGTTCGGCCTGTTCGGCACCGTCTGGGCCTATCTCATGCTGCGCGACAACGGGATCCGCATCCCGGCCAAGATCGACTGGCTGGGTAACACCCTGTTTGCGGTCGGGTTGATCTCGGTGCTGACCGGGATCGTGTACTCGCTGCTCCCGTACGGCGGCCACCCGACCGGTTGGACCAACCCCTGGGTGCTGGCCGGCATCTTCGGCGGGATCGCCATCCTGGTCGTGTTCTGCTGGGTGGAGACCAAGGTGCCGGCGCCGATGTTCCGGCTCGGCCTGTTCAAGATCCGGGCGTTCACCGCCGGCAACATCGCCGGAATGCTCGGCGCCCTCGGCCGGGGCGGCATCCAGTTCATGCTGATCATCTGGCTGCAGGGGATCTGGCTGCCGCAGCACGGAAAGAGCTTCGCCGAGACCCCGCTGTGGGCGGGCATCTCGATGGTCCCGCTCACGGTCGGGTTCCTGCTCGTCGGCCCTGTGGCGGGGACGCTGTCGGACCGGTTCGGGGCCAGGCTGTTCGCCACCACCGGCCTGACCATCTCCGGGGTCAGCTTCCTGCTGCTCGAACTGCTGCCGATCAACTTCAGCTACATCTGGTTCGCGCTGCTGATCTTCCTGTTCGCGGTCGGCATGGGGCTGTTCTTCGCCCCCAACCAGGCATCGGTCATGAACAGCCTGCCGCCGGACCAGCGCGGCGCGGGCGCGGGGATGCTCAACACGTTCCAGAACTCGGCCACGGTGCTGTCGATGGGCCTGTTCTTCACGATCGTCACCATCGGCCTCGCTTCGCGGCTGCCGTCCCACCTGTACAAGGGGCTGACCGCGGCCGGCGTTGCCCCCGGCCCGGCCCACCTCGTCGCCAGCGAGCCGCCGATCGGCAGCCTGTTCTCCGCGTTCCTCGGCTACAACCCGATCAAGGAACTGCTCGGCCCGACCGGTGCGCTGCAGCACATGCCGGCCAAGCAGGTGGCGTACATCACCGGGCGGACGTTCTTCCCGAAGCTGCTGGAGGAGCCGTTCGCCGGAGGACTGCACCTGGCCTTCACGTTCGCCGCCATCGCCACCGGCATCGCGCTGATCGCCTCGGCCGTCCGCGGCAAGCAGTACTTCCACCAGGTCAAGCCGCTGTCCGAGGAACTGGCCGAGGGCGCGGCCGACTCCGCCGAGGCGCTGGGGCTCGACGAGTCCTCCGAGGTGGCCGACCTCGACGGCGCGCAGGCCGGGACCGCGGGCAACGGCTCGCGGAGTTCCAACGGCCGTCTCGCCACGTCCGGCAGCGGAGGCGAGGAACTAGACCCGTCACGCGGAACCGGCTGAGGCCATGAGCTCCACGAACCGAACGGCCACCGTGCCGCCTCCCGCCGATCAGCAGGCGGGAAACGGTGAGCTGCTCGGCATCGGCGCCGCCGCGGCGCAAGCCGGCGTCTCGGAGCGGGCCCTGCGCTACTACCAGCAGCTGGGCCTGCTCGAGCCCGCCAGCACCACGCCCGGCGGGCTGCGCCGCTACTCAGCGGACGACCTCGCCCGGGTGGCGCGCATCCGGGAGCTGCAGACCCTGCTCGGCCTGAACCTCGACGAGATCGCGGTCGTGCTGCGCAACGAGGACCGGCTGGCCCAGATCCGCCGCGCCTACAGGGACGAGCGCACCAGCGACGAGCAGCGCCAGCAGCTTGGCCGTGAGTGCCTGATCCTGCTGGAGAGCCTGCGCGAGACGGTCGAGGCCAAGCGGGCCGCGCTGGACAGCTTCCTGTCTGACCTCGACGCCCGCATCGGCCGCTGCAAGGACGTGCTGCCAGTCGGCGACACCGCGAAGACCTAGCGAAGCAGCGGGACAAGCTGGGTGAGGTCATCGACTATCAGGTCGGGGCCGGCGCTGCGTAGCTGATCGGCGTCGTGGTAGCCGCCGGTGAAGGCTGTGGAGGTTCCAGCTCGCCTCGGCGTCAGCGAGCGCGCCAGCTGTCGGCCACCTCGATCGGCATGCTCATCGCCACCATCTGGGCGGCGGCCCTCGGCCAGAACATCACCGCCACGCTTTACGGGACCATCCTGGGCTTCTATATCAGCTATGTAGCCCTCGGCATCGGGCTCCGCCACGACTGGTACGGCATACCTGTCGCCGACGCATCGGCGGCACCCTCGGCATGGATGGAGCCTCGGCCATGGTCGCGCGGCGGCTCCAGCTGCGCTACCGATTCCTCGGCGCTGTCCGGAGCCGATCCAGGTCGATCAGCTGGTAGGCCAGCTCGACCAGCACCAGGACGATCACCGCGTCCAGCACCGCGGTGCCGAGCCCGCGGATCGCGAGTGTTTCCAGGGCCGCGCTCACGGTGTGCGGCTCGGGAGCGAGCGACTCGAGTTCACTGACCACCGCCAGCGGCAGCGTGGCGAGCAGCACCACCCACCAGAACTTCGGGCGGACGAGATGCGCGGATCGGCGCAGCGCCGCGCGCACCGGCTTGCCCTCGATCTCTATGACCGGGCCGACGATCGCCAAAAGGGTGACCGCGATCAGCCCGGGGATCACGAGTGCGATCAGGCCGAGCACCACGAGCACGACCACCAGCAGGTCGGCGAGGATCAAGCGGACCCACGGCAGGGTCTTGGCGACCTGCCCGACCGTGGCGCGTTCCTGGCCGTGCTCGGCCGAGCCCACGATCCGGCACACGAAGCCCGACAAGAACACCGATCCCAGGATCTCCAGCGCCGACGAGGTCAGCTCGCCGGTGATCGCCAGCGACACGTCGGCGTGGTCGATGAAGTTCGTGACCGCGATGTCCGCCAGCACGGTCAGCAGGGAGACCGTGACGGCGACGGCCAGGATCCGCCATGGGTCGTGACGGGCCGCGCGCGCTGCCGCGGCGAGGAGGCCGCGCACCGGCAGCGGCGGGCGGGAGCGCTTCTGCTGCGTATCCCCCTGGCGGTCACGACGAAGCGTCATAAGCCGTAACGCTACGTTACGGGCTGGCCTGGTGCCCGGAGGGGGCTCAAGCCGCCACGGCGGCTTCGACCGCCAGACCGGCCGCCAGCAGGCGTTCCTCGGTGCCGGGCGGGGAGACGAGCTGGATGCTGGCTGGCAGCGAGCCACGGGCCGGGACCGGCAGCGCCAGTGCGGGCCCCCCGGCGAGGTTGACCGGCAGCGTGCAGCGCGACTCCAGCAGGTCGGTCGCCCGGTCCAGCGGCGGCGGCGGGATCGTCAGCACCGGCGTGACCAGCAGATCGAAGCGGCCGAAGAGCACCGCGAGTTGTTCCTGCCACAGCTGCCTGGCCTCGTTGGCCGCCGCGAGTTCGGCCGGCGTGATTTGGCGCCCGGTGTCCAGACGGGCCGCTACGTCCGGCGAGATGCGGTCGGCGTCACGTTCCAGGATGTCCTTGTTGGTCTGGTATGCCTCGTTCACCAGCAAGGGGCCGGTCACCTTCGTGGCGGCGCGCCATTCGTCCGGGTCCACGTCGGTGACGTCCCAGGACGTCGCGCGCAGCGCCGCCGTCACCGCGTCGTCAATGTCGGGCGCGGCGGGGACCCGCACCCGGCCGACCCGCGGCGAGCCCGCGCCGACGGCCACGGTGAACCCGGGCTCGAGCAGCTGCATGCCGAGAATCAGCCTGGCCACGTCGGCCGCCATCGGCCCCACGGTGTCCATGCTCGGCGTCAGTGGCCGCACCCCGTCCAGCGGAATGCGCCCCCAGGTGGTCTTCAGCCCGCAGATCCCGCAGCAGGCAGCGGGGATCCGGATCGATCCGCCGGTGTCGGTCCCGTACGCCACGTCGGCCTCGCCGGTGGCCACTGCCACCGCCGACCCGCTCGAGGACCCGCCGGGCGCGAGCGAGGGGTCGAGCGGGTTCTCCGGCGTGCCGAACCACGGGTTGATCCCGGTGACCCCGAGCGCCAGCTCGTGCAGGTTGGTCTTGCCCACGACCCGGGCTCCCGCCGCGCGCAGGCCCGCCAGGCAGGCCGCGTCGGCCGCGGCCGGGACCGCGGTCTCGGCGAGGACCCGCGACCCGGCGGTGGTGGGCACGGCGGCCATGTCGATGAGGTCCTTGACCGCGACCCGCGGTCCGGGTCCCGTGCTGTCGAAGGACGTGATGAACGTGGCGGACACGCTGCCTCCCCGGCTCAGTTCTGCTGGCTGGCGTACTTGCGGTGCACGGAGTCGACGGACCAGATCTGGTCGGCGCGGCCTCCGCGCAGCGCCAGCATCCGGGTGACGTAATCGGCCAGGGCCTCCTCGGCCGGCCAGCGGCGCTCGATCAGCCGCGCTGCTCCCTCGGTGATCTCGTCCAGGTCGGCTTCGATGCGCTCGCGGCACATGCTCGGCGACCGCGGCCCGTCGTCGTCAACCGGCTCGGGCTGCGGGCCCAGGCCCGTGTACGCCGGAAACCGGCGCACGTCCGGCAGCACCGAGTAGAACGGCACGCCGTTGAAGTAGTACTCGGGCCACAGGTTGCCCGCGATGCTCAGCCACGGCGTGCCGACGGCGAGCGCCGCCATGCCGAACCCGGAGTGCGGCGCGACGAGCACGTCGCACGCTGCCACCGCGGCGAGCTCGTCGATGATCGGCAGGTCGACGGCGTCCACGGAGGCGGGCACCGACGCGGCCAGCTCGTCGAGCTCGGCGCGCCCGAAGCTCGTGGCGGTGCGGCCATCCTGGCGCAGCTTGCCGAGCAGGCAGAACACCGCATCCGGCCAGCGCCGGCCCAATGCACCGAGCACGAACTGCCAGGAACGCACCGACGGGTAGTTGCCGCGCGGCCCGCTGCCGGCCGGCAGCACGCCGATGCGGGGGCGGGCGCCTGGCGCGGCATCGTGCAGCCGCTGCTGCGCGCTGGCCAGCGCCGGGCCGGGCAGGGGCAGCCGGAACTGCTCGCCGGGCGAGTAACTGGGCGGCGGCGCCCCGGCCATGCCGAGGACGCTGCCCGCGGCGGCGAAGCGCTCATCCGCCCAGTCGTAGTAGGCGCCGAGGCCAGGGAAAACGGCCCGCTGCGGTTCCTGGTGGCCCCGGTCGTCGTCGACCACCCAGTCCCAGCCGGCCGGGATCCGGTCCAGCGCCCCGAGATCGGGCGCGGGATCGAGGAGGTCCAGCGTGACCGGATAGACGTCGCCGATGTACGGGCAGAGCGCGGCGAGCTCGGCCGGGGTATCGGCGCTGACCGCCAAGCCGATGCGCAGGCCGCGATCGGCCCGGTGATAGCCGTGGCAGTAGTGCAGCGCCTCGATCATGTGGCCGACCGGGTGGCAGTACACGAAGTTCACCAGCACCGACCTGCTATCCGCCACCCGCCGATGGTACCGGCGCCGGTCACGACGGGGCAGCCTCGGACGCGGCCGGCCGGGACGGGGCCATGTCCTGCGGCGCTCTGCGGGACAGCTCGACCACCGCGGCGGCCATGGCGGCGAACGAGATGACCGCGATCACGATGCGCGCCGGACTGCTGGTGAACTGCTCCCGGAACAGCCAGACGCTCAGCACGATGCTGGCCAGCGGGTTCACGACAATCAGCAGCGGCTGGGACACGCTCAGCGGCCCGGCGTGCAGGGCTGCCTGCTCGAGCAGCGTGCCCGAGATCGCGGCGACGGCCAGCGCGTACACCGGCCAGCGGCTGAGCGTGCCGAGCACGCCGAACATCGCGAGGGTATCCGTCGTCGCCTTGAGGAACACCGCCATCAGGGCCCACGTCAGCGCGCCAGCCAGGGCAAACGCGATCGTTCTGCGCAGCGCCGACCCGCGCATCGCGGCCGCGGTGAGCAGCGCAACCGCCCCGCCGAACGCCAGCAGGGCGGACAGCCATTCGGCGGTCTGCGCGTTGGACTGCCCGCCGCTCGGCTCGGCCACCGACAGGAACACCCCGAGTGCCACGCAGACGACGGCCGCGGCGGCCCACGCCGAGCGCGCTATGTCCTGGCGGAACCACATCCTGCGCATCAGCAGCACGAAGACCAGCTCGGTGACGAGAAGGGGCTGGACAACCGACAGTTCCCCGTCGCGCAGCGCGACGGCCTGGAACACGAAGCCGCCCACGGCCGCGACCCAGCCGAGCAGCCAGAGCGGCTGCCGGAACAGGTACCGGACCAGGCGCAGGCCCTTCTCCCGCTTCGGCGCGCCGATGCTCGCGGCGTGCTGCGTGATCACGTTGGCGCCGTTGCTAAAGGCGGCAGCCAGCGCAAACACGACCGTGAAGACCATTCCCCGTCCCTGCTCGTTCCGCCCGGAGGCATCATCGGGCGCTTACGAGTAAGTGCCCCATCCGGGGCCCGGCATGCTGGCCCGGCTGGCCCCGGCGCTCACCGAAGCCCTGCCAGCCGGGGCGGTTTTTCATGATCTGGGGGGCAAAACTGGTGTACGGCAATCACGATACCGACGCGTGTGGAGTCAGGTCAGGTCACATAGTGTTTCCAGGCCTGTGATCTGGAGGACTCTACGCACCACTGGGCGGGGATGCCTGATGACGGGCCGTTCGCCACCCGGAAGCACTTGCCCAGCACGGACGATAAGGCGCAGTGCGGCACTGTCGGCGAAGCCGACCTCGGCCATCTCCACGACCAGGCGCCGAGGCTCCTGCTTCATGGTTTCGGCGAGATGCCGCGCCAGCCAGGATCGGCTCACGATGTCGAGGTCGCCGCTCAGGACGATGATGATCGTCCCGGCGACGTCCGACCGGATCTCGAAACCCGGGCGCTGCGGACCCGGCATGCCGCCGGGTGCCGGGTCCGCTGGCCCGCCGTTACCGGTAATGGCGCGCTACCAGTAATGCCTCCGGCCGCCCACGGCGTGCCCGACGGCGCCGAGCAGGGCAAGGATGAGGCCGACCACGATCGCCAGGATGCCAAGCACCCAGACAATCGCGATCTTGAGCAGGAAACCGATGACGAGCAGGATGATGCCGAGGATGATCATGGGAACTCCCGTTCAGCAGTAACGTCTCGGAGTCCGGCCGACTGCTGTCAGGGGGCGCTGTTCGCTGGGGTTCCGGCGAACGCGCGGGGACGAGCATCGACGTAACGATGGGCCGCGGGATTCTGGGCGGCTTTCGCGACGGCTGTTCCAGTATTAGTCAGCCCGTGGCGAAGATGCAAAATATCTGGGGACACCTCCCCAGACGCCACCCGGGCCGTTTTGTTTTCCTGCGGAGGGCACCGCCCCGGCCGTCCCCTGGCCCGCGGAGCCACCGCCCCCGATCATTCCCTAGCTTGCGGAGGGCTTCCCTCACCCACTGCCGGACGCGAGGCGGTCTCCACGACGTCGGCGCAGATCGCGGCGAGCTTGCGGCGCTCGGCCCTAGCCTGCGCCCTGAGCTGCTCATATGCTTCTCGCGCCGAGATCCCGCGGGTGCCGATCAGCACCCCCTTGGCCTGCTCGATGATCTGCCGGGAGTTCAGCGCACTCTGCAGCTGCGTCGAGAGCTCGGACTGCTCTTCGCCCATCATCATGCTGGCGATCAGCAGCGCGGCGAGGTCGGTGAACGCCAGCAGCGCCAGCTCCCCCTCGGGCGACCAGGGGCGGCTCTCCTCGGAGAGCACGGCGACCACCCCGACGGCGTACTGATTGTACGGGATCGGGCTTGCGAGCACGGCGCGGACATTCCTCGCCACGGCGGCGTCGCTGAAGAGCGGCCACCGGTGGTCGTCGGCCAGATCCTCGACACCGACGAGCTGCTTGGTCTCGAACGCGTCGATGCACGGCCCTTCCTGGTGCTCGATCTGAAGTTCCTCCAGGTGCGTGAGCCTCCGATCCGACGCGGCTACGTTGCGCAAGTGGTGCTCGGCGTCGGCGAGCATCAGGCCTGCGCCGTCGACGTGAAACATCGAGTGCGTGGTGTGCACGATCTCGCGGATCGCGTCCTCGACCTTCATCTCGCCGAACCGCAGCCTGCCCAGCTCCACCAGAGCGTGGCGAACATCGTGCATGGACACGTCCACAACCACTCACCTAGCCTTCCGCGCTGCCTGACCGGTCAGGAGTTCAGGTAGCGCACCACCGCCATGACCCTGCGATGGGTCTGCTCGTCGTCGGGGGGAAGGTCCAGCTTCATGAAGATGCTGGCCACACGTTTTTCCACGGCGCCCATCGAGACCACGAGCGTTTCGGCGATCGCCGAGTTCGACCGCCCCTCGGCCATCAGGCCAAGCACCTCGCGCTCGCGCGGGGTGAGCCCGCTGAGCGGGTCGGACTGGCGGCTGCGGGCCAGGAGCTGGCGAACCACCTCGGGATCGAGCGCGGTTCCGCCCCCGGCGACGCGGTGCAGTGCCTCGATGAACTCGGCGACGTCGGCGACCCGGTCCTTGAGCAGATAGCCGATCGCCCGGGTGTCACCGGCCAGCAGCTCGGTCGCGTAGCGCTCCTCGACGAACTGGGAGAGCACCAGCAGTGCCACGTCCGGCCAGCGCCGCCGGATCTCGATGGCCGCCCGCAGCCCCTCGTCCCGGTGGCCAGGCGGCATCCGGACGTCGATGACCGCGAGGTCTGGCTTGTGCGTCTCCACCGCGGCGAGCAGCGAGTCGCCGTCGCCGACACCGGCGACGACCTCGATGTCGCCCTCGGCCAGCAGCCGCGCGATCCCCTCGCGCAGCAGCACGCTGTCGTCGGCGATCACCGCGCGCACGGGATCACCGCCTCGGCGCCCGGCGGGCTGGCACTCTGAACGTTCCGTCGACCCAGGACACACAGCAATGTTCGCAGCCTTGGACCATGAGCGCACTCATCAGCACGAGGCTATCCAGGGCCGCCAGCATCCATGCCGCCATCTCGCCGGGCATTCCCCTGGATATACCGCAGCAGTTGGTGATCTTGCTGCAGCTACCGGCCACACATCCGTTATCAAGCCGTTGCGCAAATCGTGTATCAGGCGGTGCCGACGTCGCTCTTTACGAGCGTGCCGGCCCCGGATGAGCGGGACCGCACAAGAGGGAGCCAGCCGTGAAATGGTTCTTCCAGCCGCGCCCTGACGGCGACGGAGCAACGCGCGACGACGATGACTCTGCACCCGGCCTGATCAGCCTCCCGGCAGAACTGCTGCAACGGCACGGTGCCGCAGTGCTCGACCCCGGGAAGGCCGCGGCGGTGCACGGCTACCCGACCCCGCAGTCAACGGTCTACCGGGTTAGGACGCTGCTGGTCCCCGGCGACCAGCTGCAGGACTCGCAGTTGGTTATGGCCCTCAACGGGGTTCTGAGCGGCGTCAACATGATGCTGATCCCGCCCGAGCCCGACGAGGACATGGCTGGCGACGGGGACGTCATGGAGGTGCTGCAGCAGCTGCCCCGCCCGGCGGTCCTTGTGCCTGCGGAGGGCGCTACCGTCCCCGTAGTCGTCGACGCGTGGGTGGCGCTGCAGGCACTGCGCGCCGCGGCCGCCGCCCCGAAGCATCCAGAGCATTCGCAGATCACCAAGGCGGCCATCCAGCGGATCGAGCTGGAGCATCTGATGCGCGCCTCGGCCATCGACGGCAGCCCGATCACCGGCGGAGGCGGTGGCATCCCCGGATCGTCCGGCAACGACGTCGCCGGGCCCACCAGCACCGACTCCTACCTGTTCAACGGCGGCGACGCGCGGACCCCGGTCTCGATGGTCATGGAGCCACCTGCCCGCAGGTCGGCCAGCGAATGCGCGTCCGACTACGGCCGGCGTCCCGTGCTCGCGCTGCTCGACACCGGCGCCCGCGAACAAGAGGAGTGGCTGGACGTTCGGACGAAGCCGGGCGGCGGCTACGAGACCATCGCCGACGGCTTTGTCGCGGTGGATTCCGGCCTGCAGCACGCCATCCGCGTGGAAGGCGACTTTGCGGCCTCTCACGGTGACCGGCCGCGCCAGGTGATCAGGGATCCGTGGGACGGGCCCGTCTCCGGCAACCCGCTGGTCGGTGAGCTCGACTCGGAGACAGGTCACCTCACATTCGAGGCGGGAATCGTCCGGCAGGTCGTGCCTGACGCCTGCGTCCTGGCCGTGCGGGTCATGCACAGCGATGGCGCCGTCTACGAGGGCGATCTCATGTGCGCGTTGCGCCACCTTGCGAGGCGGATCGTGCTGGCCAGGCCGGATGACATTGCCGCACAGGTCGACGTGGTTTCGCTGTCGCTTGGCTACTTCAGCGAGTCACCGCGCGAGATGGCATTCACCTCTGGGCTGCACACGGTGATCAAGGTGCTGCGCAGCCTGGGCGTCGTGGTGGTAGCTGCGGCCGGGAACTACTCCACTGCCCGCAGGTTCTACCCGGCGGCGTTTGCCCGGCCGTCCCCGGCAGATCAGGTGCCCCTGATCAGTGTGGGCGCGCTCAACCCGAACGGCTCCAAGGCGGTCTTCAGCGACGTTGGAGACTGGATAACCTGCTGGGCCGTCGGAGCCATTGTGATCAGCACGTTCCCGACCGACATCAACGCCAGCCGCAGCCCCGAGCTCAGGATGCGCGCGCACCCCGGCAATCAGATGCCGCCTGGGGTGCCACTGCCAGGCGAACGTGAGGCGCTCGATCCTGATGACTACTCAGGAGGGTGTGCGGCATGGAGCGGCACCTCGTTCTCGGCTCCGCTGGTGGCCGCGCACGTCGTCGCGGCGCTGCTGAGGGGAGCAGCGAGCATGGCGAGCCTGCAGCTTGACCACCCTGGGGCCGCCGCCGCGACCGAACGGGCGCTGGCCGCCCTGACGGCCCTGGACTGGCCGGGCTGATCGGCTATGGACGACCGGACGCCCGTCAGGGTGCGAGCCAGCCAGCCGGAACGCAGCGAGCGCATCGCGCGTCTGGTGAACTCGGCCAGACAAGGGAGCGACGCCGCACTCGGCGAAATCGTAACCGAGCTCAGCCCGCTGCTGTGGCAGGTCGCTCGCGCGGCCGGGCTGAACGTCAGCGATGCGGAAGACGTGCTGCAGACGGTATGGATGCGCTTGCTCGCTCACCTGGATGGCATTCATACGTCGGAGGCTCTCACCGCCTGGCTGGTGATCACCACCAAGCGAGAAGCGTGGCGGGTGAGCGCCGCGGGGCGCAGGCAGCTCCCGGCGGACAACGGACTGTTCTCGATGCTGCCCGATAAGGGACCAGGGTCGGAGGAGCAGGTCATCGTCGATGATCAGCGCCGTATCTTGTGGCAGGCGATCGGCCAGCTCTCCCCCAGGTGCCAGGAACTGCTGCGGATCATCGCCTTCGTGCCGCGCCCGGATTACACGGCGCTGGCCTCCGAACTCGGCATGCCTGCCGGGAGCATTGGTCCCACCCGTGGCCGGTGCCTGGCAAAGCTACGCGCCCTGCTGGCCGGTGACCTCGAGGGGAGTTCGCAGTGACACCTTCGGACGCAAGTGGCCTTACGCCGGCCGACGAGTCGCTGGACGACGTCGATCTCGAGTTGCTCGACGGCATCCGCGAGGTTTTCCAGGCCATCGACCCGATGCCAGCGGATCTTCCGGAACGGATCCGGTTCTGTCTCGCGCTGCGCGGTCTGGAGATCGAGGTGGCCCGGCTTGCCGCGGAGGAAAGCCAGCCGTCCCTCGCGGTCCGCGGCGCCGAGCTGAGCCGCACGATCACCTTTGACAGCGACAGCCTGACCATCATGATCCGGATCGACCCGAACCTGGATGGAACGGCACGCGTCGATGGCTGGCTGGCGCCGCCCGAGCGGCGCGAAATCGAGATGAAGACCGCCGCGCACTCGCTGACCGTGGCCAGCGATGAGCAGGGGCGCTTTGCTTTTGACCGCGTCCCCCGCGGCATGGCCCAGCTCGTGGTCCGATCCGCCGAATCGGAGCAGAGCGGAGCGGGGAGGTCCGTGGTGACCCCAGCCCTCATCCTCTGACGGGAGGCAGCCACCGGATGCCCCGCACGCAGTGGCCCTCCGAACGCTCCGAACGCTGGCTCATCCGTGCCGAGAGCCGAGCTCAGGAGGCGCGTCAGCGCGGCCTGCGCGAGGGCAACGCCGGCCGTCCTGCCATCGGCACCCGCCATGCCCGCGCCGGGCTGCGGCACCTGGGCTGGGCGGAGGATGGCATCGAGCCCGACGCCGACCGGTTGCACGAGGCGCACCATGCACTGGCCGCCCGGCTGCTGGGGATCCTGGCGGAATGGGAGTCCATGCAGGGCCGTACCGAGTACGGGCTGCGCCTGCTGGACCGGGCAGAGGCTCTGGCGTCGGCGGATGACCGGGGCGTCCTGCTTCTCCAGCGGGGTCTCTTGGTCGCGCGGGCGTGGCAGAGAGGCGAGGCGCTGCAGGCACTGGACGAAGCGATAACCCTGCTGGACGGGATACCGGCGGAGACCGCGAACCTGGCCACCGCACTGCTGAATCGCAGCTACGTCTACCTCAACGTCGGCCATGTACGGCGGGCCCACGCCGATCTGATCTGGTGTCACCGAGTCGCGGCGGATCATGGCCACGACCTGATCGCGGCCAAGGCGGTGCATAACCTGGGCTACTGCGAGCTGCTGGCCGGAGATGTCCCGGCCGCGCTCCAGCTGTTCAGCGAGGCCGCCGACGCGTACCGGCAGAGCGCGCCGGGCAACCTTCCGGTGGTCGCGATGGACAAGGCCCGCGCGCTGCTTGCGGTCGGCCTCGCCGACGACGCGGCCCGCGAGCTTGACGGCGCGATGGCCTCGTTCCGTCGGCAGCGGCTTGATTATGATCTCGCCGAGGCGGAGCTGGCCCGTTCGGAGGCCGCCCTGGCCGCCGGAGAGCAGGCCGACGCGAAGCGGTGGGCGGGCGCCGCCGGGCGCCGCTTCCGCAGGCAGGCCAACGACGCGTGCTGCTGCCTGGCGGAACTTACCGCGCTGCGGGCACGATTCGATTCAGCAGGACGACGGGCATCCATCCCGGCCGAGGCGCTTGCCCTTGCCGAGCGGCTGCGCGGCTGCGGGCTCGTCGTCGACGCGGATCTGGCGGAGTTGCTCGCCGCCCGGGCGCTGCTCGCGGTTGGGCGCGTGGACGAGGCGAGGCGGCGCATCGCGATCGTGCGCCGCCGCGGGACGGCGGTGCCGCTCGCCGTGGCGCTGCTGCGCAGGCTGGCCCGGGCCGAGCTCGCGGAGGTGGAGGGACGCACCGGAACGGCACTAGCCGAGCTCCGCGCAGGCCTGGCGCTGGTGGACGCCCGGCGTGGCCGGCTCGGCAGCGTTGACCTGCAGACCGGCTCCGCCGCGCTCGGCGCGGATCTTGCCGCCGCAGGGTTGCGGCTGGCTCTGGACCGGGGATCGGCCCCGCTGGCATTCGCCTGGCTGGAACGCTCCCGCGCGCAGGCGTTTCGGGTCAGGCCGGTGCGGCCCCCGGCAGACCCCCGGGCTGCGGCCGTCCTAGCCGAGCTGCATCAGCTCGGCTACCTCATCCGTCATGCCGAGCTGAGAGGCGGCCGCGATCCGGCGATGATCGCGAGGCACGCCGAGCTGCAGCGCGAGATCAGGGAGCACGGCTGGCTGGCCAGTGGCCACGGAAAGACGACCGCGCAGGCGAGCGTCGGCGAGGTGGTCGCCGCCCTCGAAGACAGCGGGCAGTGCCTGATCGGCATCCTGGCCCGGAAGGGCGTGACGCTCGCGGTGGTGGTGCGGCATGGGTCGGTGCGCCTTGTCCGGCTCGGCGACTTCGAGGTGGCGGCAGAGGCGGCCAGGCGGCTTAACGTCGATCTTGACGCGCTGGCCGGGCGGCGGCTGCCCGCCCGGCTGGAGGCCGTGATCCGGGAGTCGATCCGGCATCAGACGGAGGTGCTCACGGCCGAGATCATCGCGCCGCTGCGATCTTCCATCCGCGATGACGGCGTCGTGGTGGTCCCGGCCGGCCCGCTGGCAAGCATCCCCTGGAGCGTGCTGCCTGGCACACACGGGCGCCCGGTCACGGTGTGTCCGTCCGCGGCGTCATGGCTGGCCGCCCGGCGCCGCGGGCTGGCCAAGGCGGCGAAGCCGCCGGGACCGCCGGCGGTCCTGGTCGGCGGGCCGGATTTGAACTATGCGGCCGCGGAGGTCACCGGGATAGCGAAGGTCTATCCGGGCTGCCGCGTGCTGCTCGGGGAGGCCGCCACCGTGAACGGGACCTTGCGCGCCCTGGACGGTGCGCCGCTCGCCCATCTGGCCGCGCACGGGCACCACGATCGCGAGAACGTCCTGTTCTCCAGGCTCGACTTGGCCGACGGGCCGCTCATGGCCTACGACATCCAGCAGCTCGAGGCCGCTCCCCGGCACGTGGTCCTGTCGTCCTGCGATGTCGGGAAGACCGTCGTGCGTCCGGGGGATGAGGTCCTCGGCTTCACGGCCGCTCTGCTCTATGTCGGGACCACGACGGTGATTTCAAGCGTCACCCGGGTGGCCGACGACACCGCCGTTGACACGATGACCGCCTATCACCAGCTGCTCGCGGCCGGGCGCCCTCCCGCCGAGGCGCTCGCCCAGGCTTGCCTGACGGAGGAGTTCAGCCCGTTCGTGTGCTTTGGGGGTGGCTAGCCGCCGTGCTAGCGTGCGCCGGCCTATCTGGCCGCGGCCTCACTTGGTTCTCGCCGAAGAGCGGCTGGCCCGCTCCTCGGATGGAGCGGGCCAGCCCCTCAGGCCCCGATGTTCGGCTTCGACGCAGGCCGGTCCAGATCAGTACAGGACGAACGGGTCGCTCTGCTTGATCGACGCCACCTCGCCGTTCGCGGTGATCAGGGATGCCGTGTACTGGTAAACCTGACCGCCTCCCGCGCCGCCCGGGATGTTCACCGTCTGGTTGTTCGAGTAGGTGAGGAACGAACCCTGCGGAACCCACGGACTGGCCCCGACCGTGGACGGGCTCGGGGGGAACGTGGGGACCAGCCCGCCCGCGTTCGCCGTGGTGGTCACGTCGGTGCAGCTCACGCTGAGGGTGTAGCCCTCTGTGTCGAGAGCGCTGCCCGCCACCATCTCCAGCGTGACGTCGAACTGGGTTCCGGGAGTCGTGCCCCCGCCGATCGGCGCGTTTGGCGCGTCGTCCTGGACCCCCGCGGACTTCGTCTGGCTCACGTAGATGTCGGTGATCTCGGCATCGTTGATGTTAGGCATTTCCTGTGCCCCCTTGTGGCGATCTTGCCTAGTCGGAGGAGTTCCGACACAGATAAGAGCGGGAGCCATGTCGCTAGATACCTTCAGCCGGCACTGCTTCGGCGGACACTTGACGTGACCTACTCCTGATTGAGATCGACTTCGTGGCGAAGGATGCTGTAGGAGACGCCATCGTGCCATTGGCCACCCCGGAACATCACACTGCGCAATACTCCTTCACGGGTGAACCCAGCCTTTTCCAGCGCCCGCTGCTCAGCGATGTTGGTGATCTCCGTCTCCGCCCCGATCCGGGTCACCTGGGTATGCGCGAACAGGTGGCGCGTCAGCAACCGCTGGGCGGCAGTCCCATGACCATGCCCGCGCGCCTCCGGCGCGAGAGTGATGCCGAGGCCCCAGCAAAACGAGCGGAACCCCGTCGATCGCTTGCGCCACGCGACAAACCCGAGGGTGTCATCGCCTAGTGCCACCATCAGCTTGCCGCCATCCTCGCCGAGCATGCGGTTTTCCTCCCACTGGCGGCGCAGCCTTTGCGGGTCCAGCCAGCCATGCCATTCGTGCTCGCTGGTGGCGGCGGGATCACTGAACAGCCGGTACAACAGCGCCAGGTCCTCCTCGGTCACCGGGCGCAGCCTGATCTCAGCATTCACAACAGGTAACCTACGTCCTGCCCCGCGATCGGCCACGAGCCCCGCCGGCCGACCTGCGCACACGGCTCCGTAGACCTATCACGGTTCTGGCTTTAGGACGTCTGTTCGGCCCGTCGGCGGGCTGCGGCGGCAATTTCCGCATTCCGTTGCTCGTCACCTCCGACGTCCCTCTCGTACCGTGTAAGGTCCTCATGGATCCCAACGAGGCGAAACACTTGCCCTCCTGGAGCCTGGAAGTACAGGTGGGGGTCCGGTGTCTCAATGAGAGTGACACCGGTATTAATGATCTTCTGCCGCATTGCGTCGACGTCATCGGACTTGAGCTCCAGGTAAATCGACCGCCCACTTCGGAGAAGCTCGCTCTCATCAGGGACGTCGCCATAGATAATCGAGAGATGGAAGCAGTCATGTTCTCCCAATTGAAGGTCGTCCTTGTCGGCACCCTCTCTCGTGGTCCTGAAACCCAGGACATCGCAATAAAACCTGCGGACTTCGTCTCTCTCTTGCCTCGGCACCACGACCGCTGCATGATTTCCAAAGATGACCTTAACCATGACCGCTTCCTATCCACGCTTTTCTGGAGCAATGTAAAACATATCTCGCTCTTCTTTAATTTTCTCGTTCTCGTCTAGCAGATAAAGACCATAGCTCGGTCGGCACGGTTTCTAGCTCCTTCCTCGCCCCGGTGAGATGCCGGGACCGCTGACCTCGCTCAGGTAGACACCAGCCGACGGAAGAAGTGGGCGCCCGAACGCCAACCCTTGGCCCCAGGTGGTGCCTGCGCCTGTGCGAGCTGACCACCCGCACCCCCACGTTTGGGCGCTCAACGTCGGCGTGAGTCGAAGTAGTCGCTAGATTGCCGCCGCCACAGTTCGATCACGGCTATGAACCCGATCAGCCATATCAGCACGCCGAATGTCTTGGCCACGGGGATGCCCGTCCTGCCGAGGGTGCCCAGCAGCCCGATGGTGTCCAGCCCGAACAGAATCGTTCCGGCCGTCCGGGCCCAGTTCCGTCCCTTCCGGCTGGCCGAGGCCAGTTTGAGCCACAGCCCGATGCCTACGGCGCCGGTGATGACCACCGCGGCGGCCGCCAGCGCCGCAACCCCCTGAGCTGCGTTCTGGGCGAGCGGATGCTGGGTCTCGAACGCGATCTTTATCTGGCTGACCGCCGTGAGGTTCACGATCACGTTCACCAGGCTGACGGCCGCCCCGGCGTACATCAGCCTGACCGCCGTGAGGACCGACCCCGGGATGCGGGGCCGCGCCGAGGCGGACGGCACAGACCACCCTGGCGCGGGCCGGTACGGTGCCGCCGGCCCCTGCGGCCAGGCGGCTGCCGGGGGCGCCTGCGGGTAAGCGGCTGCCGGGGGCGCCTGATTCCAGGCCGCCGCGGCGGGCCGCGGCATCCACGCAGGGCCGCCCGGAGTCTGCGGCCTGCCCGCGGCCGGGGCCCGGGTCGCTGCCTGGTACGCGGCCTGCGCGACCGCCTGGGAAGCCGCCAGGTCTGCGGCCTCCTGGGCTCCGGACTGGAGCGCGGTCGTGGCGTGCGTCGCCATCGCGAACCTCATGTCAAATCCGGACTCTGCCTGGTACTGGCGGATCGCCTCGGCCAGCGGGCCGGGCCAGAAGGACGTCGGCGACGCCGCGACGGCAGGCCCGTCGCGAGAGATCATGGAGGCCAGGGCGGCCAGCGCCGGACGGTCAGCTGGATTCTTAGCGAGGCAGGCAGCCACGATTTCCCTCAGCCCGGACGGGATACCGGCCAGGTTGGGCTGGCCGCTGACCACCCGGTACAGGACCGCCGGCGCGCTCCCCTCGCCGAACGGCTGGATGCCCGCAGCCGCGTAGGCCAGCACGCAACCGAGCGAGAACACGTCGCTGGCCGGCCCTACCTGCGCTCCGCCGGCCTGCTCAGGCGACATAAAGCCGGGTGTGCCGACCACCATGCCTTTGGCAGTCAGCGTGGTGCCGTCGAGTGCGCGGGAGATGCCGAAGTCGATCACGTGCGGCCCGTCCTGCGCGAGCAGCACGTTGGCTGGTTTGAGGTCCCGGTGGACCAGGCTGCAGGCGTGCACGGCCTGCAGCGCCTCGGCCAGACCGGCGGCGAGCCGCCACGCCGCCGCCTCGGGAAGCCGGCCGCGGGAGGAGATGACCGTGGCCAGCGACGGCCCGGGTATGAACACGGTGGCCAGCCAGGGTGGGGTGTCGTCCAGGCCGGCCGTCACCACGGGCGCGGTGTAGATGCCGCTGACTGTACGTGCGGCGGCTACCTCCTGCCGGAACCTGCCGATGAACTGCTGGTCCCTGGCCAGCTCGGGATGGACGACCTTCACCGCCACCGCCCGCCCCGCCAGGGAGAAGCCGAGGTACACCCGGCCCATGCCGCCGACACCCAGCCGGGCGCGCATCTGGAACTCGCCGACCCTGCGCGGATCGTTCGCGGATAGCGGTTCCATCCATGCTCCCAAACGGCCACATGGGCCCAGCCCGGCAACTCTGCGCCGTGCAGGGACACCGAGCGCGAGATTACCCGTCTTCCGCTCAACTGGACGGATTGAGGGGCCAGACTGCTGGCGTAGCCTCAGCTCGATCAGACGGGGATGACGGCCTCGACCATGGTGGGCCCGCCTTTTGGTGAGTGCACGGCGAACGTGCCGTCTATGGCTGTGACCCTGGCGGCCAGGCCGGCCAGGCCGCCATCGGGCTCCACCTGCGCCCCGCCGCTGCCGTTGTCCTCCACAAGGACCCGCAGCAGCCCGGCGCCCTCGGTGATCATCACCGAGGCGCGGGACGCGTCGGAGTGCTTCGTGATGTTGGTGATCGCCTCGGCGACCACGAAGTAGGCAACGGCCTCCACCGCCTTGTCCGGGCGATGGCCCAGGCTGACCTCGACCCGGACCGGCACGGAGCAGTTCGCGACCAGGGCGGAGAACGCCGCGTCCAGGCCGCGCTCGTCCAGCACCGACGGGTGGATTCCGCGCACCAGGCCGCGCAGGTCCTCGATCACCGTCTTGGCCTCCTCGTGCGCCTGGTTGAGGAGGGACCGCGCCGACGCCGGATCGCGCTCGAACCTGGCCTTGGCCAGGCCGAGCTCCAGGGCCAGCGACACGAGCTTGGGCTGCAGCCCGTCGTGCAGGTCACGCTCGATGCGCCGCCGCTCGCTCTCCGCCGACTCGACGGCCAGCGTGCGCGCCTCGCCGAGCCGCTGAACCTCTTCAGAGAGCTGGCCGCTGCGGCTCGGCCCGAGCAGCGCCCTGGCAAGGGACACGTCGACCGCCGAACCCAGCCGTGCCAGCAGCGGCCACGCGAACAGGCAGACGAGGCCGACCAGCACCCGGCCGAAACCCTGGCCCAAGGTGGGCGCACTGGCGCCCAGCCCGGTGATCATCCCGTACCAGACGAGGCCCACGGCGGACAGTGACACGGCGCTGACCGGGAGCCGCGCGAACTGGTACGCGACGCGCCGCCGCACCGCGGGCGACTGCGACCACGCCTTCTGGCGCTGCAGGAACGACAGGTCCGGTGCCGGCTCGGGCGGCGACGCCAGCTCGATGCGCACGCCGTTCACGCGCTTGATCCGCCAGCGGTCCACGCGGGCCATTCTGGCTGCGAGCCGGAGCGTGGACGACAAGGCGAGCGTCCCGAGCCCGACGATCCAGGAGACCGAGCCGGCGAGAAGCAGCGCGCACGACAGGATGACGAAGAACAGCGAGCCGGTGATCAGCGAGACCAGCACGCTGACGAGAGCGCGCCAGGTCCGCGGCGAGATCGGCCCGAGCAGAACCGACCAGCCGATCTGCGCCGTCGGAGCCGACTGGGCCGGGGCGTGCGTGGTGGGCGCCTGTGTCAACGGCTCCTCTCCCACACCGCCACGATACGCAACTACCTCTCCGTTGCCGGGGGGATAAGCCCCCCTCCAACCGGGGGGCCGGCCCCATTCCGGTTCGGGGGACAGGGCTATCGATATTCGGGCGGCCGCGAACCAGGCTAGGACCGGACTCCATAAACCATCATGACAGCGGCCGAGGCGGCAGGCCGCACCGACGAATCCGGTGAAGGATCGATGACAATCATCGCGGAACGGGCCAGCGTGATTACCCACGACGCAGCCCTCAGGCCGCTCACTCCCCCGCCGCCGTACCGGCCGGCGGCCGACCCAGCAGCTGAGCCACGGTCGCGGCGGGCCGCCGCGTGGTTCGCCGTCTTCGCCGTCTACGCCGGCGGCGTCGCGGTGTTCAGCGGCCCTGGTCACGACCGCTCCTGGGGCATCTGGGCATCCTTCGGCTACGCCGCGGCCGCGGCGCTCGCGGCGGCCTGGCCGACCCGCCGGGGGCGGCTGGCGGCGCTCGCCGCGAGCCTGGCCGGCGCGCTGGCCGCGCCGGTGGTCTGGCTGGCGACCCAGGCAGCGGCGACCCCCGACGTGGCGGTGGTCACCAGGTCTGGGGCGATGCTGCTGCACCACGGCAGCCCGTACCTGCCGCTGTCGCAGCTCGCGCACGGCGGCTTTCTCGCGTACAACCCGTACCTGCCGGTGATGGCCGTGTTCGGCCTGCCCCGGGCGCTCGGCGTGCCTGGCCTGGCCGACGACCCGAGGCCCTGGCTCGCCGTGGCCACCTTCCTGCTGCTGGCCGCGGCGTTCCGGATCGCCCTGGGTGAGCGCGCCTGGACCGGCAGATCGCTGCGCCTCGCCGCGCTCGCCGTGGTCTCCCCGGTGCTGGCCTTCCCGCTGGCCGAGGGCATCACCGACCCGCCGGTGCTGGCGCTGACGTGCCTCGCCCTGGCCCTGCTGGCCGGCCCTGCCCGGGCCGGGGCAGGCCGCGCCCGTTCCGCGGCCCGCCCCGGCGCCTGGCTGGCTCCCGGCGCGTGCGCGGCCGCCGTCACGATCGGCGTGGCGTGCGCGATGAAGTACACCGCCTGGCCCGCCGTGGCGGTGCTGGCGGCCATGGTCGCCGCCCGGGACGGCGCCCGCTGCGCCGCCAGGTTCGCGGCCACGGCGGTCGGCGCCGCCGCCGTCCTCACCGCGGGCCTGGCCCCCGCCGCCATGGCCGCCCCGGCCGCGCTGATCCAGAACACGCTGGCGTACCCGCTCGGCCTGACCCGCGTCCGCACCCCGGCGCAGAGCCCGCTGCCGGGGCACTTGCTCGCCACGCTGGGCCCGGCGGGACACCTCGCCGCGATCATGCTGCTGATCGCCGCCGGGCTGGGCATAGCGGCGTCGCTGGTCACCCGGCCGCCGGCCGACGGCGCGGCCGCCGCGCGCCGCCTGGCCCTCGGGCTGGCGCTGATGTTCGCCCTCTCCCCCGCCACCCGGTTCGGTTACTTCGCCTACCCGGCCGGCCTGTACGGATTCCTCGCGCTGACCGGGCAGGCCACCGGCCATGGGCGGCTGGTTCCGCTGACGCGCGGGGCAGCCGATAGCGTGCGGTCATGGCTATCCAGACCCGCCCTCTCGGGCGAACAGGCGCGAACGTAACGATCCTCGGGTACGGAGCCATGGAGCTGCGCGGCCAGCCGCGCGGCCCGGCGATCAGCGACGACGAGGCGGGCAGGCTCCTGGGCGCGGTCCTGGACAGCGGGATCGATCTGATCGACACGTCGGTCGACTACGGCAACAGCGAAGAGCTCATCGGCCGGTATCTGGGCCACCGCCGCGACGAGTACTTCCTCGCGTCGAAGTGCGGCTGCCCGCTCAGCCCGCCGCCGGACGCGACACCCCCGTACCAGCACGACTACAGCCCCGGCAACGTCCGCGCCGACATCGAGGAATCCCTGCGCAGGCTGCGCACGGACCGCCTGGACCTGGTGCAGGTGCACATGTCCCCCAGCCGGGCGCTGATGGAGACCGAGGACACCGTCGAGACCCTGCAGTCCGTGCGCGACGAGGGCAAGGTCCGGTTCATCGGGATGTCGGGCATCCTGCCGAACCTGCCCGATCACATCGCCATGGGCGTGTTCGAGGTGTTCCAGATCCCCTACTCGGCGGTGCAGCGTGAGCACGAGGAGCTGATCACGGCCGCGGCCGAGACCGGCGCCGGGACGCTGATCCGCGGCGGCGCCGCCCGCGGCGCCCCGGCCGAAGACAAGGCCTGGCGGCACGGGCCGCTCGGCCTCGACCAGGGCGTCGGCCAGCGCCGCTGGGAGACCTCCGGTGTGGGCGAGCTGCTCGACGGCATGAGCCCGATCGAGTTCGTGCTCCGGTTCACGCTGAGCCACCCGGCCCTGTCGAGCACGATCGTCGGAACGTCGAGCATCGACCACCTGCGCTCCAACGTGGCCATGGCCGAAAAGGGACCGCTCCCGGCCGACCTGTACGCCGAGGCCAAGCGCCGCCTGGAGCCAGCCGTCGCTTAGCACACCGGGATCCGGCCGGCTACTTCCCGGAACCCGGTGCGGCCCAGCCGGACTTCGACGACGGCTTCTTCCCGGCAGCCAGGGCCTTCTGCTCGGAGCGCCTGGGCGACATCGCCGCGGTCTGTGACGGCCGCCGGTACCAGATGAATGAGGTGACCAGGTGCACCCAGATAGCCCTGGGCATCGCGGCGACGGCGCCGCCCGGCGGGCCGGTGGCGCTGGTGGATCTGGGCGGGACAGCGTCCAGGGCATCGACGTGCCCGCGCCGCTGATCGATGACTACCGGCGCAGCGGCGTGTTCGCGGTGCTCGGCGCCCGCACCTTCCACGCCGGCACGGACAGCGCGCGCCTCCTCGCCCGCGCGCACCCGTCGGGCCGGTCGGTCGAATGGCTGAGCCCCGGGACTACCTGGAACGGGTAGCCCCGGGGCTCGTATGGTGTGGAGTAGCTAGGTCCGGTTAGCCAGGATCACGTTGAGGCGGCCAAGGTTCAGGACCGCGCCGCCGGTGTTGGGCAGCGGCAGCCCG
The DNA here is from genome assembly GCA_963778075.1 of uncultured Actinomycetota bacterium. Taxonomy (GTDB): domain Bacteria; phylum Actinomycetota; class Actinomycetes; order Streptosporangiales; family Streptosporangiaceae; genus JASHPR01. The sequence goes on from CAVZTJ010000009.1 coordinate 691,573, forward strand.
AACCGGTTCCGGCCGATGTAGTTGTTGACCACCCGGTTGAGCCGCGTCCCGGACAGCAGCGTCACCCCGCGGCCGGTGTTGCCGCTGATCAGGTTCGACGGCCGGTGGGTGAAGTTGCCGATCGCGTTCAGGTAGGCGCCGCCGCCGATCAGCACCCCACCGCGGCTGTTGCCCAGGGCGGTGGTTCCGAGGATCTCGGCGCCGATGTAGCTGCGGAACACCAGGTTGTTGTGCGCGCAGCCGGTGATCTCCACCCCGTAGCGCTTGTTGCCCGAGAACGTGTTCTGCGGGATCACCGAGCGCAGCGTGCCGCCGATCGTGTTGCCGTGCGCGTTGCCGTCGATCAGCAGGCCGTCGCCGCCGTTGGGCAGGATCGCGTTGCCCTTGGTGGTAAGGCCGGAGATGTTGGGGTCGACGGTCACGCCCGTCGCGTTGCCCGCCAGCTCGATGCCGTTGTGCGTGTTTCCCGACATCACGTTCGTGCGGATCAGGTTGTCGCCTCCGGTGGAGGTGATGAGCACGCCGTCGTTGCCGTTCGGCGCCGCGCCTCCGAAAGCGAACAGGCCGCCGAAGGTGTTGAAGGTGGTGAACCCGCTCGCCTGGTCGGTCACCTCGATGCCGTTGGCGCCGTTGCCCGCGGAGACGTTGCCGAGCGGGATCACGCCGCCGACCTGGGTATTGGCCGACGTGCCCTCGACCAGGATGCCGTTGAGGCGGTTGCCGACCGCCGTGGCGTTGTTGGCGCCGGAGCCGAGGAAGTTGCCCTGCACGACCGTGTTGTTAGAGTTCGTGACGCTCACGCCATTCCCGCGGTTGCCGCTGATGACGTTGTAGTAGACGAACGGGTTATTGACGAATTTGCACCCGATCAGCGAATTATTGTTGGCGTTAACGATCCAGACCCCGTCGCCGCCGTTGCCCAGCGCGCCATTGCCGTCGGCGGTCGTGCCGACGAAGTTTCCGTTGAGCATGTTGCCACTCGAGCGGTCCTCAATTTCGATGCCGTCGCCGCGGTTGGCCGATACCAGGTTGCCGAGCGGCGGTACCACGAACACCGGTGTGGTCGTGCCCTTGTTCCCGGTCGGGTTGTTGGCCTGCCCCGTGGACTTGTCGATGAAGGCGGTCCCGCCGATCTCGTTGTTGTTCGACCGCCGGGTCATCAGGATGCCTGCGCCGCCGTTGCCGATGCGCACGCTGCCCCCGCGGTTCGTCCCGATGCGGTTGGACACCACGGTGTTGCCCGACGACCCGTCCAGCACGAGGCCGTTCCCACCGTTCCCCGAGATCACGTTCGCGACCACGCCGACGGCGGCGGCCCGGTTGAGCCCGATCAGGTTCCGCGACGAGCCGGGGGCGACATAGACCCCATCGCCGCCGTTGCCGGCTCGCCGTCCGAGCAGGTCAACGCCTATGTAATCGCCGTTCAGCGTGATCTTGCTTGCGTTCAGGGTGACACCGTCGCCCCTGGCGTTGTCTACGGCCAGGCCCAGCAACTGCGAGCCAGCCGAGCCGACCGCGAACCTCAGGCCTGCCTTGCCGTTGCAGTTGAGCTCCACGAGCGGGCGGCCGGAGTAGCCGGTCGCCGAGGTCCCGTCGATCCTCGCCTGGCGCCTGACCGGCGGCAGCGAAGTGCTCAAGGTGATGATCCCGCGGACCTGGAACTGGATGGTCCACGACGATCCGGGCGGCGCGGCGTTGACGGCGTGAATCGCGGCCCGCAGGGATCCCCACCCCGCGCTGCGCAGGTTCGTCACGGCGATGGTTCGCTGCAGCCCGAAGGACGAGGTCCCGGCCACGGCTGCGGTCGCGCCCGCCGGAACGGCCATTGCGGCGCACAAGGCAGCAATGGCGACTTTGAATGGTTTACCTGCGAGCATAGCACCCTGCCTTCGTCGTTGCCAGAAGTTTGCGGGGGCGCTTCAGGAGTATGCACCTCTGTAAAGATTGAGACAACTAACTGTTGAAGAAACACGCCGGCTGCTTTTCCAAAGCCGCGTAATTGCCAGCGCTTAGGTGAAACCGGGTAAAGGCGGATTCAGCCGCCGGGCGGCGGCGGCCCAAGGACGCTCGAGGCCCGGCTTGTCACGGGTGTCCCGGGTAGGGTGCTTTGCCGGAGCACATCCGGGGTACGGCGCCAGTACGCAGCCATCACGGAGGACAGACATGGACAGGGCAAGCTCTAAGCACGGCCCCCAGCGTGACGACGAGATGGAGCGCGAGGACCGGGAGATAACGCACACCGGCGAGCCGCAGCCCGGCCCGGAGTGGCGCCAGACCGAGCCGTTCAACGAGCCGTACAGCACGCCGGAGGAGCAGATGGCCGGCACGCCCGCTGGCATCACGCCGTCTGGCGTGTACGAGCGAACGGACATCGCGGTCTACCTGCAGCCACACAAACTGCCCGCCGAACGCGGCGCCATCCTCGACAGCGCGCGCCAGGAGGGCGCGCCGGACGAGGTCCTGGACGCCCTCGGCCGCCTCCCCGCCCGCACGGTCTTCCACACGATCGGCGAGGTCGTCCGCGCGATCGGGATACACACCGAAGACCCAAGAGACCAAGCCGACGGCGGTTGACCGGCTGTGCTGATCTAGACAATTATTTGGGCACTTATCCATCTCGTCCCTGTCAGCGCTGATCTGGGTCCTGATCCGGCTGCCAGGCCGACCACGCTGCTTGGGGCTGACTGCGGTGACCTTCGTGCCATATGACCGTCCGGTGCGCGCCGCATTCGTCGGGCTGGGCCGGATTTACGACCTGAATGTGCGCGGCTACATCGACAACCCCGACGTCGAGATCGTCGCGCTGGTCGACCCGAACGAGGAGCGGCGTGCGCAGCGCCAGGCGGACTGGCCGGGTGCGGCCACATTCGGATCAGCGGCCGAGCTGGCGGCGAGCGGCCTCGAGGTCGATACGGTCGAGGTCCTGCTGCCGATCGTGCTGCACGCCGACGGTGTGGCCGAGATGCTCGACTTCGGCTGGCACGTCAACCTGCAGAAGCCGATGTGCAACAGCCTGGCCGAGGCGCAGCGGATGCTGGACGCGGCGACGGCGAACGACCGGATCCTGCGCGTGATGGACAACTACCTGTTCTACGAGCCGCTGCACCGGCTCAAGGCGGTGGCCGAATCCGGGGACATCGGCGGCGTCGTCGGCTACCACATGAAGATGGTCGGCACCGGCAACGGCGGCTGGGACGTGCCGTGGAGCAGTTTCGAGTATCAGATGGACCAGATGAAGCGCGGCCGCGGGATCATGGTGTTCGACGACGGCTGGCATAAGCTCACGACCGCGATCTGGCTGTTCGGGCCGATCCGGGAGGTGCGCGCGTGGATCGGGAACCTCGCGGTCGGACCCGGCATCGACCTCGAGACACCGGCGACGCTCATGTGGGAGCACGAGAACGGCATTCGCGGGGTGTGGGACATCACGATCGCCATGGACATGTACCTGCGGTCCGACTACTACACCAACGACGAGCGCTGGGAGATCACCGGGAGCAAGGGGTTCGCGCGGGTCAACCGGTGCACCGGCCGCGGGATTCAGCAGCCCAGCTTGGAAATCTACGCCGACGGCGTGATGCGCAGCTACCACGCGCTCGATGACGATTGGGGCAGCAGCTTCCGCGACTCGGGCCGCTACTGGCTGCGCTGGCTGCACACCGGTGACGGCCCGCTGCTGTGGAGCGGCCAGGAATCCGTCGACGTGCTGAGGTTCGCGCTCGCCGCGTACGAGAGCAGCGCCAAGGGCGGCATCGGCGTGGACCCCGCGCTGCTCACGTAGGACTCGACAGCGCGGGGACGCGCCCCGCCCTCGCCCGCCTGATCACGTGCTGGCGGAACAGCTCGGCGGCCGGCAGCAGCCGCCGCTCGGCGGACCAGGTCAGGCAGATCTCCCGCGCCGCCGCGGGGTCCGGGATCTCGCGGTAGAGGACCGGCCCGCTCGCCGCTTCCGGCGATCCCGCGCGCGGCGCCGGAATGATGGCCACGCCGAGCCCGGCGGCCACAAAGCCGCGCACGGTGGACAGGTCGTTGCCCTCGAATATGACGATGGGCGCAAAGCCCGCCTGGGCGCACAGGTCGTCGGCCTGCTTCCGCAGTGCTGTCGTCGGCGGCACGCTCACAAATTGCTCCCCGGACACCTCGGCAAGGTGAATGCGCTCGCGGGTGGCGAGCTCATGGTCGCGGGGCAGGGCAAGGCGCAGCGGCTCGATGGCGAGCTGGCGGACCCGGAGCCCAGGGTCGCGGCGGCGCACCGTGCCGATCTCCAGGTCGGCCTCGCCGCCGTCGAGGGCCGGGGCGTTCAGCTCGTCGTGGACCTGGGTCAGCCGGAACCGGACGCCCCGGTGAGTGCGGCGGAAACTGCGGACAAGATCGGGCAGCAGCCAGGTGCCCAGGGACTGCTGGAAGGCAAGGGCAACGGTGCCGGTGTCGGGCTCGATCAGCTGGTTGACCGCGGCGATCCCGTCGTCGAGCTGGTGCAGCAACGCGTCGACGTGGCGCTTGAACACCGATCCGGCGTAGGTCATGTGCAGCGTGCGCCCGGAGCGGCGCAGCAGCGGCGTCCCTACCTGCGCCTCCAGGCGCTGCAGGGCGCGGGAGACTCCGGGCTGCGTAACCGCCGACAGATCGCTGATCTCTGTGACAGTTACTCCGTCGGCGACCTGCTGGAACCAGCGCAGCGTGTCGGTGTCCATATACATGACTGTAAGTCATAGATATCCCGAGTTACGCTCATTGGACGCATGAGTGTTGGGGCAGCAGACTGAAGTGGCAAGGGAAGAATCGACTCAGAAGGACATACACATGGACAAGCCAACGTACGAGCTGCGCCCGCTGCTGGCTGAGGTCCGCGATGGATACCGGGAGATGCGCACGCTGCGCACGTCCCTGCGGACGGCCAAGCGCGAGGTGATGCGCACAGCGCGGGCCGAGCGCAAGACGCTCAAGCGTGACCTGGCCGGCTACACCACGCCGGGCGACCGCGCCGACCTGCAGGCGATCCTCGCGCGCTACGGCGACGAGCAGACGGCCGACATTCGCAAGCTGCTCCCCGCTCGTCACTGAACCGGCGGCTCGCCGCTGAACCAACGGCACACGCTTAACCGGCGCCCCGGCGCCCCGGCGGACCGGGACACCGGTTAAGCGGCCTGGGCTGCGGGAACAATCCGCCCCTGAGCGCCCGGGACGCTCACTGCCAGCTCAGCCGCTGATTCGAGGTCCGGATGGAGCCCCAGCCGAGGATCACCGCCAAGGTCCAGCACGCCCGCGAGGTGGAAGGATTCCTGCGGCGGCTCGGCTGGTCGGTGGCGGTCCTCGGGATCATCGGCGTCGCGGTGTACGGGGTGCTGTGGGGGCTCGGCGACCTCAGCACCGAGCAGGCCATAAGCCTGATCCTGGGAACCTGCCTGGCGACCATCCTGTCCGGCGCGACCGCCTACGGCTCCGGCACCAACGTGGGGCTCGGCGCGGAGCGCCTGGAGCTCGCGGCCCGCGCCGCACCCTCCGCGGACGAACGGCCGGCACAGCGCTGACCGCGCCCGCGTGACCGGCCACGGCGAGAGCGGCCGGTCACGCGTCTGGTCCCACGGCTCACAGAAGCTGGTTCGAGCCCATGACCGTCATGCGTTCCACGACGGGCGGTTCCGCGTACCACTGTTTGAGGCTCTCCACGAACTCCGCATACTCGGGGAACGGGGCCAGGGGGTGGCTGCCGTCGGCATTGAGCTCCACGAGCGCGATGAACGTGACGCCGTCGCTGAGCACGCTCGCGGTGTACCGGACGTCTGCCGGGCGCGCTTTCTCGAGCGCCCGGATGACCTTTCCAACGGCTGCCTGCGCGTCGGCGACGTTCTCTTCCTTGATCTTGGCGCGCACCATCAACACGGTCATTGACCTGCCTCTTTCCGTTCCGGGTGGACGCTCTTTCCCAGGAGACGAATGGGCAGCGGCCGGGGGGACAGTCCGGGTCAGAGCTCTTCGAGCCGCCTGGCCAGGAACCGCCGCTCGGGGATCGAGGTGGCCAGCTCGAGCGCCCGGCGGTACGCCGCCCGGGCCTCGTCGTCGCGGCCCAGGCGCCGCAGCAGTTCACCGCGGGTGGAATGGAAGTACAGGTAGCCGGACCTCCACCACGCCGCCGAACCGGGCGGCCGGAATGCGCGCCGCCAGCTCTACCGCGTCGTCCAGGTTGGCCGCCTCCACCAGCCAGAAGCCGCCGAAAACCTCCTTGATGTCCGCGAACGGGCCCGGTCATCAGCGTCCGGCCTCCGGCCACCCGCACGCAGGTCGCAGTCTCGGCCGACTGCAGCTGCACCGCGCTGACGGCCGCGGCGTCATCGGCCAGCGCCGCGAATTCGGCGCTCACCACCGCACGCTCCGCCTCCGGCAGCGCCTCGTAGCGGGCAGGGTCGGAATAGATCACCCGTTGTCTGGGCGCACCCAGATGTCCCGCTGCTGCATGAGCTCAACCTGCTTGGCGGTCACCTCGCGGCGGTACTCATCGTGCGCGTAGGGGGCGCGGTCAAGGTAGAGGTTCTTCGGGTAGACCGGCTGCTCATAGATGAGCTGGTACTGCTCGGTGGTCAGGTCCTTGATCCAGTTGTCCCACTGCGCGTTCGCGCGGAACCGGCGCAGCGCATCGACGTCGACGGTCCCGGCCACCCAGGACGAGCCGCCGCTGTAGTCGTGCCGCCCGACGATCTGGCCTCGGTAGTCGATCACCGCTGACCCGCCGCCGAACGTGTCGATCGGGACGTCGGAGTCAGCGTGCAGGTAGTACGTCCCGACGTTGCACGCGATCAGGTACATGTTGTTGTCCAGCGCCCGCGCCCGGTTCTGGATCTCGAACAGGCCGTTGCCGACGTGCGGGTGCGGGTACGGGCCCCGGTAGACGACCTCGGCACCGTTCATCGCCAGGCCGCGCGCGTTCTCCGGGTACGAGCCCTCGTTGGCCATCAGAAACCCGAGCCGGCCGATGTCGGTGTCGGCGACCGGGTAGAACGCGTCGAGGTTGCGGCCGTACAGCTCGATCCACTTGTCCCAGACGTTGTGCGGTGTCACCGAGTGCTCCACCGGCAGCAGCGGCACGACCTTGTGGTGCTTGAGGATGACGTCACCCTCGGGGCTCAGGATGAACCCGACGTTGAAGAAGCGCCCGGGGAACTCCGGATGGCGCGCCTTGGCCTGGGCCATCACGAACGCGTTCCACTGCCGGGCCAGGGCGCCGATGTAATCGGTCTCCGGGCCGGGGATGTCGATCGCGCATTCGGAGGCGAACTGCTCGTGATCGAGGTCGAGCACCTCGTCGTTGAACCCCTGCAGCGCTCCCTCGGGCACGGCGATCAGCCGGACCGGCAGGTCCAGGCTGGACAGCCACGACGCGGCCTTGATCAGGTGCGACAGATGCTCGAGGTTCGTCTGGATCTCGTCACGGCGGCGGATGCCGCGCATGGTGGGCACCAGGCCCAGGGCTTGGTAAGGCTCGATCATGGCGTGTCCCTCCGGCCCGCTGAGCCTGGTCGCGGTCGGCCCATCCCGGGCTGCAACCTTGTCTACCCCGGGGCTACCCGTTCTGTCTGCATATCCGGGTCCCGGGCCGGCCGCCGTCAGGTGGATAGCCTGACCAGATGAATCGCATCGCACTCATCACGGGCGGAAACCGGGGCCTCGGCCGCGCGTCCGCCCGCGCCCTTGCCGATGAAGGCACCGACGTCATCCTGACCTACCGCTCCAATCCCGGGGACGCAGACTCTGTCGTCGCCGAGCTGTCTGAACGTGGCCGGATCGCGGTCGCCCTCCCCCTCGACACCACCGACCACGACAGCTTCCCTGCCTTCGCGGACGAACTCCGCGGCCAGCTGGCCGAGCGCTGGTCTCGGGAGCAGTTCGACATCCTCATCAACAACGCCGGTTTCGACAGCGAGACCCCGTTCGGCCAGACAGACGCGGCCGCGATCGATGCGCTGTACGCCGTGCACGTGAAGGGGCCGGTCCTGCTGACCGAGCTGCTCGCGCCGATGATCAGCGACGGAGGGCGGGTGCTGTTCACCTCGACCGGGCTCACCCGGTACATCGCCAATCCCGCCTACTCGGTGTACGCCGCGATGAAGGGCGCCATCGAGGTCTACACAAGGTACGCCGCGAAGGCCCTCGGTGCGCGGGCGATCACCGTCAACGCGATCGCGCCAGGAGCGACGGCGACCGATTTCGCGGGCGGCAGGATCCGGGACAATGAGGCGTACCGGGCCATGGTCACCGCCAACCACGCCTTCGGCCGGGTCGGGGAACCGGAGGACATCGGCGGCGCGGTGCGTGCCATCGTGTCCGAGACCGCCGGATGGATCACCGCGCAGCGGATTGAGGCCTCCGGAGGGCAAAGCCTCTGAGAGCTGGGCGTGAGTAGCGGTGCCACGGGTCCCGCATCGCCACACAGGTCACGGCCAGTGCGGCCGACGCGAATTCGGGGGCGTGCGCCCCGCCGGTTACTTCTGGGGAGGCTTGCGCACCGCGTAGCCCAGATTGATGATCCCGATGATGATCCAGATCAGGCCGACGAGCAGCACCTCAGCAAAACCCGAGGATCCCTTGAGCGCTATCGTCACAAACAGGGCCACCAGCATGGACCCGAGGGCCAGCGTGATGGACTGCCAGCCAGAACGGTCGGCCCGGTTCGCCCGGATCGTGCGCCGCTCGGCCCGGATCAGCCGCCGCTCGCCCTTGATCATGCCTTTGGCCCGGCGGCGCTGGTGCCTGCACCCCGCCGCGTACTCGTCCAGCTGCGTCACGATGCGCCGGTCCACCTCCGCTGCGACCCGGTCACCGAGACCGGCCGCGATCTTCTGATCGATCTCCGCGCCGATGCGTTCCACGAGGCCCTCGGCCAGCGCATGGTCATAGCCGGAACCGAGGTCCTGCAGGGCGGCCACCGATGCGGCGATCTCAGCCTCGCGATCTGTCACCACTGCGCCCTCCGAGTTCCGTCAGCCCTTGCGGAAACGGTACGGAGCCCGGACGGGCACGCGGAATGCGGCTAGCCCCCCTTCCCGCCGTCGGGTCAGCCCCCTCCCGGGCAAGGGCTCGCTCGCTACCTCCCGGAATTCTGCTGCGCGGCACGGGTCAGCAGGCGCGCCCGGGCGAACCGGGCGACCGCCACTCCGAGGATCAACCCGAAAATCAGCAGCGCGGCGGTGATCGTCCCGTTGAGGGATGCCACGGTGGCCAGCACGATCAGCACGGCGAGTACCGGGGTGACACCGGTTATCACCGAGGCCAGTGGGTCCACGAGCAGCCAGCCCGCCGCGCGCATTCGCCGGCTGGTCCACGGGCGGGGCACGGTGGGCCTGTCGCGGTACTGCATTGTGACCTGCCGGTCGCTCGGCACCAGCCCGTCGAGCCGCCCGGCCTGGTTCTTCAGCCGCCACAACGTCGGCTCAACGCGGATGGTGGCCCCGTCCCGGCCGATGAACTGGCGCGCCCCGTCGGGCCACTGCAGCAGCGCCGCGCACTCTGCGGCCCGCACCGTGGTGATCGCCTGCCCTCGAACCAGGCTGATCCCGTCCGCGCCCACCACAAGGCGCGCCGGATCCAGCGGGCTGTCCGCGCTGCGGATCCGGCGACCTGCCACGGCCGTGTCCGAGCACCCGCTCAGCCACGTGAACGCGCGGTGCGGCATGCTCCGCTGGGGCAGCACGAACACCGAGGAGGCGAGCGCCTCCCTTGCCACCTCGCGCACTTGAGCCGCGGACATGGCCGTGAGGTCTTCCGACCAGGCCGCAACGGAGCGGACCGGACGGCCCATGATCGAGTTGCGGGCGGCGCTGGTCACCCACCCGATCGCGCCGCGGGAGGTGTCCGCGTTCGGGAGCAGCGAATCGATCGCGCTGCCGAGCTCATCCTCGCTGACGTCCTTCTCTCCCATCCGCTCGATTTCCCGGATGAACGCCGACACCAGCAGGGAATGCACGTCGGGCAGGCCGTCCACGACCGCGAGCACGTGCGCCACCTGCTGGTCCCTGACCGCATACGCGACCGAAGGCGCGTAGGCGAGCGCTTGCTCATGCCGCAACTCCTGCCGCAGCCGGCCTCGGTCCAGAAGACGGGCACCCCGTCCACGCTTGACCGCTCGAAGTCCACCGATGCCGCCTCCGTGGACGCCAGACCCGCCGGTGCACTAACAGGTATAAATCATCGCCAACGCTGCCGCGGTTAGTAAACCACGCGGTAACGGCATATCGCCCGCTGCTACATTGCCACGGGTGTGGGACACGAATCTCTCCCACGGGCAGAAATCGGGCCGAGGCGTCGTGCCGGGGCGGGCGATCTACCTTCGGCTGGTCATCATCCGGGGAAGGGGGCGGCGTGCTGCTTGCAGACAGTTCGTGGCGGGGGAAGGACGCCGGTCAGCAGGTAGCGGTTCTCGTAGTCCGTGGCGCAGGTGTCGGGGTTGCTGATCTCGGTGTGCCCGTACTCGTCGACAGTCAGCAGCCGGGCACGGGCCAGGTCCCGGGACATCGCGACCGAGTCGTGGAGGGGCAGGACCGGGTCGCCGGTGTTGCCGATGAGCAGCATGGTGCTGGCCGTGGGCCGGTTCCACGGGCCTGAGTAACGGTCCTGGGCCGCGGCGGCCGGCCAATCCGCGCACGCCACCAGGAACCACGTCTGCTGCGGGCCGAACGCGCCCGACCGGGTGTAGGCCCTGCGGGCGACGGCCGGGTAGGCGGCCGGGTCGCGCGGGTTCGGGCTGTCTGAGCAGAGCACGGCGAGAATCTGCTCAAAGCCGGTGTAGACGGCCGGGGGCGCGGTCGCGGCGGTGGCGGGCCGGCTGGCCTGGGCCCGCGTCGCCGGGCTGGCCGGCGTGGACGGGCGGCCGGCGGCCGAGGCCACCCAGAGTTGCTGCAGCAGGCTGGCAGCGGACGGCCACTGGCTCACCGTGTGCAGCAGCGCGGATTGCACCGTGACTGCGGTGGCGTAGGTGTAGGTCTGCGGCGGGGTGGCGATAGTGACCGGATGCCGGCGGAGCCGGCGCAGCAGCGTGGCCCACTTGGCGCGGGTCGCGGCCGGGGCGCCGGCGGAGAACGCGCACGCCGAGGTGGTTGTCTTGCCGCACAGGTCAAGGAAGGCCCGCATCACCGCCGCACTCGCTTGGTCCGAGCCCTGGCGAAGAAAGGTCGGCAGCACGCCGTCCGGGTGGGTCCAGGCGACCGGGTTGAGGTTCGCGTCCAGGACCATGCGCCCGGTCGTGGCGGGGAACAGGTTGGCGTAGGTGGCGGCGAGTCCGGTGCCGTAGGACGCGCCGACGTAGTTCAGCACGGGGGAGCCGACGGCCTGGCGTAGCAGGTTCATGTCCCTGGCCACATCGGCTGTGGTGTCATGGTCCAGCAGACTGCCGTTGCGCCGGGCGCACCGCGCGTCGAACCGGGCCCAGGTCCGTTCCGCGGCCGCTTCCTGCCGGGCGCCGACGGGGAAGACGGGCAATCCCTGGAAGGACAGGCCCCCGAGGAACTTGCTCTCCGCCGCCATGGTCGGGAAGCAGCGCACCGCGGTGCTGTAGCCGAAGCCGCGAGGGTCGAACGTGATGATGTCGTACCGAGCCGCGATCGCCGCGGGGATGAACTCCCCGAAGTTGGCCACGAGGTTCGCGACCTGCTCCATCGGGCCGCCGGCGTTGAAGAACAGCGTCCCGATACGGCGAGCCGGGTCGGTCGCCAGGTGCCTGAGCACAGCGATTCTGATCGTCGCGCCGCGCGGGTCCCGGTAGCTCAATGGCACCCGGGCGGTGGCGCACTGGAATCCGCCGTCGCAAGAGCGCCAGTGCAGCACCGGAACCGGTGGCGTGGCCGATCCAGACGCCGCGGCCGCGTTGGCCGCAGGCACGAGGACGGCGGCGAGCAGAGCGGCCGCGGCTAACTGGGCGGCAGGCCGCGGGAAGCGGCTAGCTGCCTTGCCCGCCCCCGTGCGCACGGCCGACAAGGCAGCGGCCAGCCCGCCTGCTATCTGTTCGGTGACGTCATTGATCCGTCTGCGTGCAATCATCTGATGTGGTCCTTGCGCGTGGGTCCCCCGTCAGGACGGAGTGTTCCAGGGATTGACCCCGACCCGCGGCCCGACGCGCCGCCTCGCGGCCCGGACGGCACCTGAAGATCCCGGTCACCGGCATAACCCTGATGAGAATGCCCGCTCGTCGGCGCGTGCTGTTCTGGCGCTAAATCGGTCGAGGAGTGGAGCTCCGTCAGACGGCCCGGACGGCTGCATGATCAGCTGAGTCACCTCTCCCGGGTGAGTGACCAGCGAGAGGTGGCCGGAATGGACCTCGACCGTCGTTGCCTGCATGCGTTCGGCGAGGAACCGCTGGAGCTCCGGCGAGATCGTGCGATCCTGGCGCGAGACTGCGTACCAGGCAGGCCGGGACCGCCAGGCCGCCACCGTCGTACGGTCCTGGAAGAGGGTCTGCGATATCTGTCCCTGCACCGCGTACAGCACGCCCGCGAGGCCGGGATCCACGCCGTTGGCGAAGTCGTTGCGAAACGCGTCCTCGGTCAGGGAGCCGAACCCGTCCGAGTACTCCAGGCCCGCGCTGGCCGGCGGCGCTGGGAACCTGCGGGCGAGCGCCGCGTAATCCTCGCCCGCGTCGGGAGCTCGCGCCGCGATATACACCAGCGCGGCCACCGCGGGATGAGTCCCGGCTTCGGTGATGACGGTGCCGCCGAACGAATGACCCGCCAGAATCACGGGCCCGGATTGCTGCGTCAAGACGCGGCGAGTGTGCGCGACGTCGTCCGCCAGCGAGATCAGCGGGTTCTGCACCGCTGTGGCGGTGACCCCCGCGCCTTGCAGGTGCTTGATCACCTCGGACCAGGAGGAGCCAGGTTGTGCCGGAATGGCGGGAAGCCCTAAATGCGCTGCAGCGGCTGGACCAGATCGGCACCGGTGGGCCCGTGGGCTACGCGGGCCTGTCGATGGGCGGCGCGGTCGGCGTGCGGCTCGCCGCGGCCGAGCCCCGGATCACCGCCGCAGTCCTCGGGCTCGTCGCCGGCGACGGCCTGACCGAGGCGGCGGCCTCGATCACGATCCCGGTCGAGTTCCTGCTCCAGTGGCACGACGAGGCCGTGCCGCTGGAGTCCGGACTGGCATTGTTCGACGCGTTCGCCTCCGCGGAGAAGACGCTGCACGCCAACGCCGACCAGCACCGCGACGTACCCCTCTTCGAGGCGGAGAGCTCGGTGCGGTTCTTCGCCCGTCACCTGCTCGGCGGCGCGTAACGACTGGGCGGCCCGGGTCAGGGCCTGGTTAGCGTCAGCAGCGGCTGCTGGTAGCTCGGGACTAGGGCGTCGGGGTCGGCGGCGACCGCGGCTTCGAGCCGCTCGAAGCCGGCCGCCGCCTCCTCCGGCGTGAAGTGCTCAAAGATCGAGTACGGCCGGAGCCGGAGCTTAGCCAGCGTCTCGGCCCGGGTCGCGGCCGACGGCTCTATCGGCTCCGCGAAATCGGCCACCCGCCATCCGGCGCGGGAGAAGACCGCCACGACGTCGGCGAGGGGCTGGAACGTCGCCGCATCGATCTCGAAGCCGCGCGGGAAGTACTCCAGCCACCACAGCCGGGGCATGTGATCGCGGAACTGCGACCGGAGCAGGACCGCGCCGCCGGGCCGGGTGACCCGGGCGAGCTCGGCGGCGGCGCAGGCCTGGTCCCGTACGTGGTGCCAGACCAGGAACATCAGCGTGTAGTCGACGGACGCGTCTGGCAGCGGGATCGCCTCGGCCGAACCGCTCAGGCAGCTGACGCCGGGATGGGCGGCCCCGGCGATCTGGCGCATCGCCGCCGCGGGCTCCACGCCGGTGACCGGCCCGAACGCCGCGGCGAGCGCCGGGGTGAACCGCCCGGTCCCGGAGCCGAGGTCCAGGCCGTGCAGCGGCCGGCGCCGCGGCAGCCGGTCCGCGAACGCGCGGATCCAGAAGTCAACCTGGTCCGGCCGCAGCGAGCGGCCGCGCACGTAGTTCTCATGCTGCTGGGTGTTGTAGTCGACCGGCTTCATCGGGAGCCTCCGGTGGTGGGCGTAACGGACCGCCGACCTCACTCGACCGGGCTTTTGTCCCTTCAGATGCCCGCGCGGGCGCGGGTCGCAGCGCTCGGACCAGTCTCGCCTAAGCGACGGAACCCTAGCTGCGTCCAGTCGTAAGGTCAGGCTAGCGAAACGGGGGGCGCGATGACAGATCTCGAAGCGGTGATGCTCGAGGACACGCGGGTGCTGCTGGCCCGGTGGCGCAGGGAGTTCGCCGGCCGGCCGGGGGCGGAACGCGAGCGGCTGCTGCTGCTCGCGCTGGAGCGGGAGCAGATCGTCGCCGTCGCCTACCGGGAGGAGGCGGTGGCCGGGCGCGTCGCCGAGCTGGACGTCGGCGCGGCGGCGCGGGCGCTGATCCGCCAGACGCTGATGTGGATCTGGAAGGACGAGCAGCTGCACTTCGAGTTCATGCGCGGCCTGCTGCTCGGCTCCGGCTCGCTGGCGTCAACGCTCGTGGTCTACGGCCGGGCTGTGCAGGGCACGCTGTCCGGGTGGACGTCGTCCACCGCGACCGGGCTCGAGGCGCGGTCGGCGCCGCTGCGGACCGGGGCGGCCGGCGCCCTGATCGCGGTGGCCAGCGCAACGCACCGGATGCCCGCGGCGCTCGCCAGAGAGCTGCGCTACCAGACGTTCCGCCGGTACTGTGCGCTGAACGTGGCGCTCGAGGCCAGCGCCGAGTACGCGTACCGGCGCCTGGTGCAGGTGGCGGGCTCCGATGAGGAACGCGTCGCGTTCGACCGGATCCGCGACGACGAAGCCCGGCACGCGGCGGCGTTCCGCCTGCTGACCGACGTGCTGACCGACGACGACCGGCTCGCCGACGGCTGGACGGCGCAGCGCCTAGCCGAGCGCCTGCAGGAGATCAGCCCCTGGTTCCTGCCCGCCACCCAGCGGCCCGCCACCGTGGCCGAACCCGGTCCGGCGCGCTCGTTCGCGTCCCGCGCGCCGGTGGTGGTGCGCACCGGGCGCACCGACGCGGACAAGGCCGCGGTGCTCGAGGAGTGCCTGGACCGGGCGGGCCTCGGCGAGCTCGCCGCGGGCGCGCGCTCGGCGGCGATCCGCGTCTCGTTCATGCTCGGCTACGACCGCGCCGACCGCTCGAACGTCAACGACCCGGAGCTGGTCGACCTGCTGGCGCGCTACCTGCGGCGGCACGGAGTGGCCGACGTCGCGGTGCTCGAGGCGCCCACCGTATACGGCAACCTGTTCGGCAACCGCTCGGTCGCGTCGGTGGCCGCCTATTTTGGCTTCAACGCGCCCTCGTACCGGATCGTCGACATCTGCGATGACCTGGAACCGTGCCGGTTCGACCGCGGGTTCGTGCAGAACTCGATCACCGGCACCTGGCTGGGCAGCGACCTGCGGATCGTGATGCCGAAGCTGCGCACCGACCCGACCGAGTTCGCGCACCTGAGCCTGTCCACGCTGGAAGGCAGCACCGGCGCCATCGACGCCACGTTCTACGCCGGGCGGCACACCGACTTCCGGTCCGCGACGATGATGCTGCTCGACGTCGCCGCGCCGCACTTCGCCGTCGTCGACGCGTGGGCGCCGGTGGCGGACGGCCCGTTCGGCGTGATGGGCTGCCACCACCCGGCCGGGGTCCGGGCCGTCTACGCCGGCCGCGACACGCTGGCCGTCGACGAGGCGGTGCTCGCCGACATGGGCGTGGCCGACCCCCGCCGGGCGCCGATCGTGGCCCAGGCCTACCACTGGTTCGGGCTCGAGCCCGCGCCGCTGACCGTCGACGGGGCCGGCCCGCCGCTGCGCGAGCGGCTGCGCGGCGCGCACTCGTCGCCGCTGCTGCGCGGGCTCGGCACGATCTCCTACCCGATCTACATGTACCTCAGCAACCGAGGGGAGCTGTTCGTGCCGGCCATGGACACCGTCGCGTTCCCGCCACTGCAGCCGTCTGGCCCGGTCACCCGGTCGGTGCGGTGGCTCAGCCAGCGGGCGTTCGGGTTGCGGCCCCCGGGCCCGGCGCCCGCCGCACGCGGGCCAGCGCGTGTACGCCTGGCACGGACCACCGCGAGGCCGCGGTGAGGGGCCCGGTCCGCGCTCAAGCGCGCGGCATCCTGGAGACCGCCCGGGCCGGTCACGTGTCGGCACGCGCGCTGGCGGTCGCGGACAGCCGGTCGCTGGTCCGGTCGCTGTGGCTGGCCTCCGCCGTGCGCACCGGCCTGCTCGGCATCCTGCACGAGGGCGGCGCGC
Organism: uncultured Actinomycetota bacterium; assembly: GCA_963778075.1. GTDB lineage: Bacteria > Actinomycetota > Actinomycetes > Streptosporangiales > Streptosporangiaceae > JASHPR01. The sequence continues at coordinate 707,834 of CAVZTJ010000009.1, forward strand.
ACGGCGGCCGCGGCTTCGCCGAGATCGCAGCACAGACCGGCAGTTTGCGGTTCGACCGGCTGCAGGCCTGGCTGGACGTCGGAACCGAGCTCGGCGAGATCTCCCAGCGCGGCGGCCGCTACCGCGTGCGGGGCCGCCGCTCGCGCGCGATCGCCGCCGGTGACGCGCTGCTGCGCGCCCACTACCGGTCGATGCTGGACTACCAGACCGGGCCGTACGCCGACCTGGAGGCGCTGCTGCGGTCCGGGCCCGGCGACGGCCGCTCCGATCTGGACCGCTACGCCGACGACATAGCCCAGGTATCCACCGCGGCGACCCCGTTCATCGCCTCGTACCTGACCGGGGTGATCGCCGCGGCGCGCCCGGCCCGGATCCTCGACGTGGGCTGCGGCACCGCGGTCTACTCCCGGATCGCCGCCGCCGCCGACCCGATGGTGTCCGTCGACGGCATCGACCTGGCCGAGAGCGTCGTGGACGCGGCCCGCGCCGAGCTCCGCGCCGCGGGCCTGGACGACCGGATCCGGCTGCACACCGGGGACATCCGCCGCTGGGCGCCCGGCAACGGCGTCCGCTACGACCTGATCCTGCTGCTCAACAACGTCTACTACTTCCCGCCCCGCGAGCGGGTAGCGCTCTACCGCCAGCTCGGCGGGCTGCTCGGCGAGCTGGGTCAGCTGGTCGTTGCCACGCAGACCACGCCGGGCTCGATCGCGGCCGCGCACCTCAACCTCATGCTGGCCTGCCAGGCGGGCGCGGCGGCCCTGCCGCGCGAAGGCGAGCTGCTGGCCGACCTGCCAGCGGCCGGGTTCGAGATCAGCGACATCCAGTCCATCGTGCCGACCGAGCCGTTCGTGGCGGTCACCGCCACCCGGCGTCCCACGTGAGGGGCGGTCTTCCGGACCGGGCGCGCCGCCAGTGATGATGGGTGGCATGACCTCGGCTCACCTTCCGGCCGGTCTTTCAGCACCGGACCTGACCGACTGGGCGTCGTCGCCGCCGGTCGCGGACGGCCCGTTCAGGCCCGTTAGCCAGTCCGTCAGTGCCTTCCTGGTCCGCGGGCAGGAACTGGCCGGCCGGCTCCCGGACGCCCGCGCGGCGATCGACGTGATCATGAACGGCGCGCGGGACGCCTACCTGCGCGTCCACGCCGCCGGGCTGTACGACGAGCTGACCGGCCGGTGCACCAGGCCGCTGCGGGTCGAGGATCTCGTCTACCGGGCCGCGGCGGAGGTTCCCGGCCTGGCGCCGACCCGCGAGGAGATGGAGGCCGAGCGCGGGCGGATGCTGGCGGACAAGTGGGGCATCGAGTTCGCCCAGGGCCTGCTGGTGTCGCACGTGCTGGCGCTGCCGCGGGCGGGCCGACACCTGGTGGAGTCGATGCTGCGCCCGGTTCCCGCGGCATTCGAGCACCTGGACGGGCTGCGGGCCACCGGCGCGGCCGACCTCGGCCCGGTACGGATCACCCGCCGCGGCCGGGCCGGCGTGCTGGAGATCACGAATCCGAAGCACCTGAACGCCGAGGATGACGTGACGCTCGACCTCACCGAGTGCGCCGTCGACATGATCCTGCTCGACCCGGACATCGAGGTCGGCGTGATCCGCGGCGGTGTGATCGAGCACCCGCGCTACCCCGGCGCCCGCGTGTTCGGCTCGGGCATCAACCTCACCCGCCTCTACCACGGCCGCATCGACTTCCTGTTCTACCTCGTGCGCGACCTCGGGTACGTGAACAAGATCTACCGCGGCGTCACGGTCGCGGATACGGGCGGCCGGTCTCAAGATCATCCGGAACGCGACGCCATCGAGAAACTCTGGGTCGCGGCGGTGGAGCGGTATGCGGTGGGCGGCGCCTGCCAGCTCCTGCACGTGATGGACCACGTGATCGCAACGCGGGGGTCGCGCCTGTTCCTGCCCGCCCGCAAGGAGGGGATCATCCCGGGGGCGTCCAACCTGCGGCTGCCGCGGTTTGTTGGCGACCGCGCCGCGCGCCAGGCGATCTTCTCCGGCCGGGAGTGGACAGCGGGTGAGCCGGACGCCGCGCTGCTGGTCGACGAGGTGGTGCAGCCCGGCGAGATGGACGCGGCGCTCGACGCGCGGATCGGGGCGCTCACCAATTCCGGCCTGGTGAATGCGGCGGCCAACCGGGCCGCGCTGCGAGCAGGCCAGGAGCCGCTCGACCTGTTCCGGGAGTACATGGCCACGTTCTCGGTGGAGCAGGCGCGCTGCCACCTCAGCCCGGCGCTCGTCCGCAACCTGGAGGTGCACTGGAATGCGCGCGAGCGCAGCATCTGAGGGCGACGGCGGAGGGAGGCATCGCCCCGAGGCCAGCACCGATCATGTGATCTGGGACCCCGCGGAGACGCTGCCCCGGGAGCAGCTCGAGGAGCTGCAGCTGCGCCGCCAGCGCTCAGCGGTCGCGCGGGGTGCTGCGCGGCCAGCCTTCTGGCGCGGAGCGGCTGGCGAGCGGCGGGATAACGGCCGCCGGTGACATCACCTCCCTGGCCGACCTGTCCCGGATCGCGTTCACCACCAAGGCCGACCTGCGCGCGAACTATCCGTTCGGCCTGCTGGCGGTGGAGCGGGAGCAGCTCGTCCGGGTGCAGGCGTCGAGCGGCAGCCACGGCAAGCCCACTGTTGTCGGCTACACCCGGGGCGACCTGGAGACGTGGACCGCGCTGCTGGCGCGGTGCATGACGATGGCCGGCGTCCGGTCCGGCATGGTGATCCACAACGCCAACGGCTACGGCCTGTTCACCGGCGGCCTCGGCTTCCACCAGGGCGGAGAGCGGATCGGGGGTGCCCGGCCCGCACCGGGCTGCACGTGCAGGAGGACCACTTCATCGTCGAGGTGATCGACGCGGGCGGGCGCGCGGTGCCGCCGGGAACCGAGGGTGAGCTGGTCTTCACGACGCTGACCAAGGAGGCGCTGCCGCTGCTCCGCTACCGGACCGGCGACATCGGGTGCCTGGCCGACACCCGGTGCCCGTGCGGCCGCAGCACGGTGCGGCTGACCGGGCTCCGCGGCCGCCTCGACGACATGCTGATCGTGCGCGGCGTCAACATCTACCCATCCAGCGTGGAGCACGTGCTGCTGGGCGCCGGCGGCGTCGCGCCGCACTACCGGCTGATCGTCGAGCGCCCCGGGCCGCTCGACGAGCTGATCCTGGAGTGCGAGCCCGACGGCGGCGGCGAGGACCGCGGAACGCTGCGCGAGCGGCTGGAGCGGCTGCTACGCGAGCACACCGGGCTGCGGATCACCGTGCGGGTCGCCGAGCCAGGAACCATCCCGCGCAGCGAGGGCAAGGCCGTGCGCGTGGTCGACCGGCGCGCTGGCGCGTGACGTTCATCTGCGGGATGGTGTGCGTGCGCGGTCAATCGGGCATCGTGGAGGGAAGGCTGAGAGGAGGGTGTCATGGCAAGCAACCCGAACGGTGGCGTGCTGGGCGGCCCGGAACCCGACGAAGAGGGCACTGACCTGCTCGGCGGCCCTGAGCCCGGAGACGACGTGCTCGGCGGAGCCGAACCAGGTGACGACGTGCTCGGCGGCGCCGAGCCGGAAAGCGACGAACTCGGCGGACCTGAGCCCGACGAGGAGCACACCGACCTGCTGGGCGGCCCCGAACCAGGCTGAGCCGATCGCGGCCGAACCGGGCCGAAGCGGGCCGGGCCGCGCTGAGCCGACGGCGGCCGAACCGGGCCCGGCGGTGCTGACCGAGCCCGGTGTGGCTGGATGCTGCCCGGCTACCAGTTAGAACGGCTGCTCTGGATCTGCTCCATCAGCGCCCTGTCGTATTTCACCTCTTCCGCGCTCGCCGACAAGGCCATAGCCGCCGTCAGCCCGAACGAGATGACCGTGATTCCGATGACCAGCGGGAGCAGGAAGCTCTCTGCTGTCGCCCCGCCCGCACCGCCCATGACCATGCCCGAAGGAACGGCGGAGCGGGAAACGTGCATCGCTGCCATCCCGATGTAGTGCATGCTGCTGACCGCCGCGCCCATGATCAGCGAGGCGATCAGCGTGGGCCCGACCCCCTCCAGCCGGATCGCGGCCCACAGCGCCGCCGTCGCCGCGACGACGGCGATAACGACTGACAGGATGACCAGTCCTCCGCCGTAGGTGATCCGGGCCGGCATCCGCATTGCGGCCATCCCGAGGTAGTGCATGGCCGCTACGCCGAACCCGGTGATCAGCCCGCCGAACAGCAGCGGGGCATAGCCGTCGGGGCCGAACCCGACGATAACCAGGCCGACGCATACGATCCCCACCGCGACCAGCAGGCTGAGGATGGTGACCGGCACGTTGTAATGGATGGTCTCACCGGGGATCGTGTACCCCAGCATGGCGATGAAGTGCATGAGCCAGATGCCGGTGACGCCGATCGACACCCCGCCGAGCAGCAGCCATCGCAGCCGTTCCAAGCCCTGGAACGACCGGGCACGGGCGGTGCAGCGCAGGCCGATGAACGCGCCCAAGCAGGACATGACGTAGGCAAGACCGGGGGTTGCCAGACCATACGTGAAATTATGTACTTGTAACACCGTTTGATCTCTTTCTCCCGTTCCCCAGGAGAGGCTCGGCAGGAGGCTACTGCTCCCGGGGAATCACGGTGCACAATTCCGGAAAATCGGAAGAAAACTTCCAGGTTGCGCTCGACTTAAACGGACATAGAGTCCAATACCGTGCGATCAGACAATGGCCGCGCAGCCGCAGTCCAGGTAGCCGTGCAATTGCACCAGACGATCGGTGCAATTGCATTCAGAGCGCCCGTGCAATCCCAGTTCGCAGGACCCTGCAATCCCAGTTCGGCCCCGCTCAATTCCAGTTCCCGCAGCCCGTGCAATCCCAGTCCAGCCGACCCGCAATCCCGGTCCGCGCAGCCCGTGCAATCCCCAGTCCAGCCGACCCGCAATCCCGGTCCGCGCAGCCCGTGCAATCCCAGTCCAGCCGACCGGCAGGCTGGTCTATTAGGGCGCCGTAGGTGCGGGGTCGGCCAGCACTTGGGCGACGCCGACCTCAAAGCATGTCCATTCATCGAGTACGCGAAAGCCAAGATCATTGTTGATCGCGATCATGTGCTGGTTGGCGTCGGCGTTCCCAGTGAGAATCCTGGTCAGCTGTGGCTCGTGCTCGGCCAGCAGCTCGAGCATGGCGACCTTGGCGAGCAACCCGAGCCGGTGGCCCCGGTGCGGCCGGGACACGGCGGTAAGTTCCTGGAAACCCCACGCGGGTTCGGCCGGATCGACCGCGAGCCCGGTCAGCCCGGCCAGCTCGCCGGTGGCCTGCGACTGGGCGGCAACCGTGTAACCGCGCAGCCCCTGGGCCATATGGCGGCGCTCGTCGTGCCGAACCCGCTCGGCGTCCCAGAGCTGTGGCTCATGCTCGGGGTCGCGCGGCATGTCGGCCTCTGCCGAGTTGTTGATCGCGGCGACGTCGTCCACCCGGTCCTCGGGCGCCGGCCCAGTCCAGGAAAGCAAACGGTACCCGCGCGCGGCCGCCTCGGCCCTCGCCCGCAGCGAGGCCAGATGACCGGGAGCGATCGCGGCGAGCTCGAGCACCCGCGTGACGTCGACCATCCCCGTGCGCGCGCCAAGGGCATGGGCAAACGCGGTGCCGGGCGAGCCTGCTCTTGCCTCTCCGGTGATTTCGGTGCGCCCAAGGTCACGTGCACGCGCAGCCGCGTGCCTGAGCAGCGCCGTGCCCATGCCAGCGCGCCGGCTGGAGGCGTGCACCTTCAGGTCCAGCTCGGCGAGGTGCCGGTTTTCCCGTCGCGGCAGGCCGAGCCGGTACCACCCGCATGGCTTGCCTGCGTCGTCGCGTGCCAGCCACGTCTCGGACGGGTCCTCGGTCCAGCCGTATTCAATCCAGCCGGCGAACGGCTGGAACGACATGACCGGGCTATTGGGGTCGTCGGCGGCCAGGCCGGACAGGTAGATCTCATGGCACGCGCGTACCGACGCGCGGTCAATGGCCGGGGAGAAGCGCTGCAGCTCCACAGCGCCAGCTAACCGAGCCGTGCCCGCCCGCGCCACTGAATATCGACGCGCTGCATGCCGCCCACAGCGCCGCACTCCCCCACGCACACCACTCTCCTCCCACGCCCCACTCCTGCCCCGTCTGCGCGGCCTCTGCCCTGCATACACCGCCTCCCGGGCGCGATCGATGTACCGATGGGCTGCTAAGAACAAGCCCTTTGGTACATCGATGACTCGCCTTGACCCCGCAGGGGGACAGCCAGCACGGCCCGTTCTGTCTGTAGCGCGGGGTAGGCAGGAATCATGAGATGGACTGAGATAGCGGCCCGCCATCCTGTGCTCGGCGAGATCGCCAACGACAAACTGATCAAACCGGGCGCGCTGCTGGTGGGCACGGTCACCCGTGACGGTTCGGCGCGTATCAGCGGGGTGGAGCCGCTGGTCATGGACGGCGAGCTGTGGCTCTCGATGATGCGGACTTCGATGAAGGCCCATGATCTGCAACGCGATCCGCGGATCCTGCTGCACAGCCTCATCAACGGGCCAGAGGCCGCGCCCGAGGTCAAGGTGCGCGGCTCGGTCGTGGAGGAGACGGACCGGGACGTGCAGGAGCGATACGCAACGGCAGCAGCGGCCGAGCTGGGCTGGCACCCTGTGGTCGGCCAGTTCACCCTGTTCCGCGTGGACGTTCGCGACGTCACCTACATCGGCTATGACACCGAGACCGGCTCCCAGCACGTCGCGCGCTGGCCCGCTGGCGTCGAGTACCTACGGCCGTCCACCACGCCGACGAGCCTCGGCCCTCCCCAGCCGGTCAGCAGGCTGCTCAGTTAACTGTGCCACCACCCTGGCCTGATACGACCTGACCTGTGATTATTCGGGGAGTGCGGTAGCGGATGCCTGAGGGGAGGCGGTGTTCAAGTCATGCCTGTTCTCATCGGCACGTCCGGCTGGCAGTACCGCGACTGGCGGGGGGTGCTATATCCCGATGGCCTGGCGCAACGCCGCTGGCTCGAGTGCTATGCCAGCCAGTACGCGACGGTCGAGAACAACGGCGCGTTCTACCGGCTGCCTAGCGAGCAAACGTTCGCCGACTGGCGGGCCCGCACCCCGGAGGGGTTCGTGATGGCGGTCAAGGCCAGCCGCTATCTCACCCACGTCCGGCGGCTTCGTGATCCGGCTGAGCCAGTCGGGCGCCTGCTGCGCGCGGCGGCAGGGCTTGGTGACCGGCTCGGACCGGTGCTGCTCCAGTTGCCCCCGAATTTCCCCGCCGACGTCGAGGCCCTGGACGGGTGCCTGCGCGAGTTCGCCGCGTTCCGGCCGCCGGCGGGGGCCGGAACGCCTAACCCCGTGCGCGTCGCCGTCGAATGCCGACACGACTCGTGGTGGTCCGACGAGATCCGCGCCCTGCTGACCCGGTACAACGCGGCATTGTGCTGGGCGGACCGGCGCGGCCGACCGGTCAGCCCACTGTGGCGTACCGCCGACTGGGGCTACCTGCGTTTCCACGAGGGCTCGGCGGAGCCATGGCCGCGATATGGCGAGCGTGCACTGCACAGCTGGGAACAGCGGATAGCCGAAACCTGGCCGGAAGACGCCGACGTGTTCGCCTTCTTCAACAACGACCCCGGTGGTGCCGCGATTCATGACGCAGCAGCATTTGCGTCGGTCCTTCGTGCTGCCGGGCGCGAGGCGAGCTGGACGGCGGTGCCAGAGGCTCCGGCTTCCTAACTCTCTGCCAGGAGCGCCTCATGCCGCTTGTGCACGCCGAAGTGCAGCGGTGCCGTGGCCGCCGCATCCGGCGCCGACTTATAGAACAGCACGCATTTCATAGCGGCCAGTTATTCCCCGGTCCGGCCGTCGGCCAGTTCCACCACGACGTCGAGCTGGCCAATGTGGCGCGCGTACTCCTGAAGCAGGTGGAACAGGACCCGTTCGAGCGACGCCGGATCGGCGCCATCCCACCGCTCGCCGGGCTTGCCGATGTCGGCGAGATCATGGGAGCCGACAATGACCCTGGTCCGTTCGGCTTGGGCGCGAAGGTCCGCGACCAGGCCATCCACGGTCTCGTCGGGGGCGACATGCCAGCGGTCATCCCGGGCATCGGCCCACGGCTCATCAATGTCACTGCCCTCGAAACCCCAGTCGAGCCAGCGCATTTCGACATAGCGGAGGTGCTTGAGCAACTCGATCGGTGTCCAGCCGGATGGCAGCCGGCTGCGGCGAACCTCGTCCGCGGGCAGGCCGCTTACTTTGTCCACCAGCCGGTCGCGGAAGAAATCGAGGTACCTGAGGAAGACCTCGGCCCGCGATGACGCGGGATCGGTGGGTTCTGGAAACGGAAGGCTCACGACCCAAGCCTGCCGCACGGTACGGACAGTTCGGCACGATGGGGCCCCGGGTGCGATGCACCCGGGGCCCGCGCTCGCTGGCGTTGAGACGCCCGGCCGAGCGCCGTTACGGCCGCGCTGAAGCCATCTTGCGCGCGGCCAGATCGCTCTTGTTCCCCCGCTCGCGGCTGATCCAGCCGTCAAGCACATCGTCGCTGGCCCAAGAAGTGATCAGCGCGTAGCGCGGCTTTGGTCCTGGATGCCACACGACGTGGTAGAGGCGTTGGGTGTCGATGACCAGTTGCATCCCCGGATGCAGCCGGATACGCGTCTCGGTCGAGGGGTCGTCTTTATCCTCGCGCAGGATGAAGACTGATTTCCCCGCTGCGTCGTCCAGCTCGAGCCAGGACCGGACGACCCATGGCTCGCTATCGGGATTCAGGCGATTGTTGTCATCCAGGTGGAGCTGGTGAAGCGCCGCCGACTCGTCGCTTGGGTTGAGCTTGATTACGCGGACGCGGCCGAAGTTGCCGCCAATCTGCTCGACGTATTCGGCCAGGCCGGGAGCGATCTTGCGGTTCTTCGTCCAGATCCCATCCTTGTCGGGCTTGCCATGATCCCAGAAGCCGCGGCAGTCCATTTCGCCCGTTGCTGAGGTCAGCGGCGCGAAATTGGTGTCGCCACCGCTTTTCCAGTCCATGTACTCGAGCGACTCCCACTCGGCCGGATCAATGGGCGTGCCCTGCCAATCACGCAGGATCACGTAGCCCTTGTCCGCCAGGATATCGAGCTTGCGATGCATGCCATTCCCCTCGCTTGGACATCTGACTTTCTTTCCCCCGGGCCCGCCGTTCCCATATCCCACGACCGGCCGCGCTACTCGTCCAGACGAGCTCAGTTATTGAGATGTGGCAATGATTTTGAAATTCCATGACCAGAAGCAACTAGCTAGGGTTAGCTCTTCGGAAGCGTTTCTGGAGCTCATCGGAGATGGAATTCCTCCCCATGCATCCGTTTATCCGTGCTCGGGGCTGGCGTGCATCTGCTCGCTGGCAACAGGGTTCCGGGGTGTGCCGGGTTCCAGGGCGTGCCGGGCTGAGGCCTGCGGGGCGTGTCCGGCTGTCACGTTTGATAGTCGGCACCTCGGCTTAGGTTCAACCTATGGTGGCCAACAGGTTGCCTATGAGCGACCGCGATCCGTCATCGGCCGAGCCGCACGTCGCGAGTGGAGTGCACAGCTGGCTTCCAGCGCATGTTCAGGCTGTCAGCAAAAATCAGGTAGGCGATCAGAGGGCCTTCAGCTTTCTCACAGGTACCCGGCCAACGATGGAAGCGTAGAAATAGGGACCGAAGCGTACGAGGGGGCCGCACCCATGAGGAGCATCTACGAGCCGCCGGTCGCCGGCGAACCAGCCGGGCAGCCGCCGTACTCGTCTGGGTCCGGCGCCGACGACCCGTACCGTCGCGACAGCGCCGACGACCAGCCCCGCCGGGGCGGCGCTGACAACCCCTACGGTGGCGGCGACCAAGGTGCTGGCGGCGGCTACGGCGGCGGGCGCTACGGCCAAGGACCCTATGGCCAGGGACCCGGCCAGGGAACCTATGGCCAGGAACCCGGGCAGGGAACCTACGGCCAGGAACCCGGGCAGGGAACCTACGGCCAGGGCCCGTACGGGCAGGGACCGTACGGGCAGGGACCTTACGGGCAGGGACCTTACGGCTACGGCGGGCCAGCCGGCCCCGGCGGCCCCTACGGCTACGGCTATGACGGAGGCGGACCCCAGGGTCCGCGCAGTCCGATCCGGCGGTTCCGCCGCGGTGCGGCCATTGTCGCGGTGGCGCTCGCGGCCGGCCTGGGTACTTTTTTTGCGCTGGGCGGCGCGGGCAGCAGCGGAACCGGGCCGACCCTGACCACGTCGCAGATCGAAACGCAGGTGGATCCCGCCCTCGTCGACGTGACCTCCGCTCTCGGCTACCAGCAGGCCGAGTCGTTGGGCACCGGGCTGGTGCTGACCTCGAACGGCGAGATCCTGACCAACAACCACGTGATCGAGGGCGCAACGTCGATCAAGGTGACCGATATCGGCAACGGCCAGACCTACCAGGCTAAGGTCGTCGGCTACGACCAGACCAAGGACATCGCCGTGCTGCAGTTGCAGGGCGCCTCCGGCCTGAAGACCGTGAAGCTCGGCAACTCCGACACCGCCGCGGTCGGCGAGAAGGTGGTCGCGCTCGGCAACGCGCAAGGCAAGGGCGGCACGCCGTCGGTCGCCACCGGCCAGATCACCGCGCTCGACAAATCGATCACCGCCTCGGACCAGGGCTCGGGCACGACCGAGCAGCTCACCGGCCTGATCAATCACAACGCTCCGATCCAGCCGGGGGACTCGGGCGGGCCGCTGGTCAACACCGCCGGCCAGGTGATCGGCATCGACACCGCGGCGTCCAACACCATGCAGTTCCAGCAGTCGCGGCAGACCGACGCGTTCGCGATCCCGATCAATGACGCGCTCGCGATCGGCAACCAGATCGAGGCGGGCCACGCCTCGTCCACGGTGCACATCGGCACCACCGGCTTCCTCGGCGTCGAGGTCGAGTCCGCTGGCAACGCGGCCCGGCAGGGAGTCCAGGCGGGCTCGGGCGCGGCTGTTCAAGGGGTACTCCAGGGAACGCCGGCCGCCGGGGCTGGCCTCTCCGGGGGTGACGTGATCACCTCGGTCGACGGCCACTCCGTCTCCTCGCCGTCCGCGCTGCAGGCGGCGCTGGAGGAGCACCACCCGGGCGACAGCGTCACGATCGGCTGGACGAGCGGGACCGGCCAGTCCCAGTCCGCCAGCGTGACGCTGGCAAACGGGCCGGCCGCGTAACCAGGAGCGCCAGCGAGCAGTGCCCTGCAGCGACGGCCTAGCCCCCGAGCTGGCCGTTCTGCAGGGCATTGCTTATCGCCAGCGCGGCCTGCGTCGTCACGCCGGCCGCCAGGCTCAGCGCGGTCGGCCAGGTCGAGAACTTCGCGACCACGGTCTGGGACGGCACGTGCACGAAGATGTTCTGCCCGTTGATACCCGAGGCCTGATAGAACGGCACGCCAGGATCCCTGATCCACCAGCAGTTGCGGTAGTGGGCCCCGGGCGGGTAACCGGGCGAGTCGTCTCCCTCGGCGAACGCGCGTGCGCCATCGGGAGCTCCTCGGATCGTGTCTTCGATCCAGTCCTTCGGCACGATCCCCCGGCCCCCCTCCAGGTAGAGCTGGCCGAACCGGGCAAGGTCGCGCAGGCTGGCGCAGATGCCGCCGTCGGCCATGGGGTTGCCGTGCCCGTCGAGGGTGATCTCCGCGTCGAACTCCGCGCCCATCGGCCGCCACAGCTCGCGCGATATGAGCTCGTGCAGCCGTACACCGGCGGCCCGCTCGATCACCAACGCCAGCACGTCGGTGAGGATCGAGCGGTACCGGAACGGCCCGCCGTGCGGGCCGTCATTCTGCAGCGTGGCGAAATAGCCGAGGGCGTCCGCAGGCCTCGGGTCCCCGTTGTCCGGCCGCCACAGGTACACCCGCTCATAGGTGCGCACGTCGGCTTCGGGATTGTCGTAGCTCTCGTCGAACCGCGTACCCGCCCGCATGTCCAGCAGGTCCTGCACGGTCGCGCCCTCAAACGAGGTGCCGCCAAGCTCCGGGACGATCTCCTCGACGGCGGCGGAAACTCGCAGCAAGCCTTGGCCGGCCAGCACGCCAGCGACCGCCGAGGTCACCGACTTGGAGACGGACATCAGCAAGTGCGGCACGTCGGGAGCCATGCCGTTGAAGTAGTGCTCGGCCACGACCTGGCCCCGGTGCAGCACCAGGAACCCGTCGGTGTAGGTCTCCTCGAGCATCTCGGCCACGGTCAGCTCGCCGTCCCCGTAGCTGAAGCGGAGGCCGAGGACGTCCCGTTCCGCGCGGGGCAGCGGGTCAGGGGCTGCCGCGCGCGCGATACGGGCGGTCGGTATCAGCTCCCTGATGTGCTGGAACGACCACCGGTTGAACGGCGGGTCCTGCCAGTTCGCGAGCGTCACCAGCGACTGTTCAGGGAACGGGGGCACGCCGGCCATGAGCGCTGGGGCGTCGGACGGCGGGTCGGATGGTCCAGCCACGGCAAGTGCTCCTCAGACGGGGGATCCTGATGACCGTTATATCGCCACAGGTCAACACGCAGGCCTCCGGTGCCGACGGAACCGCCCAAGCTGCGGACGCGCCAAGGGTAATCACAGGTGCCAACGTCACCGGCCCAGGCCGGGACGGCCCAGGGTAATCGGCGCCATTTGACGTGAATGCCTATGGGTTGGGCAATCGGTAGCGCTTCATGAAACGGACGAATTACAGCGCGATCCGAGTCCGCCAAATCGGAATCTAACGTGATTACGTAACGTAATCAAAATTCCACAAAGCGCTGCGGCGGCATATCCCATCTTGCTAGCCTGCTTTTGGAATCAGTCAAGCACATGACTGTATTTCATCAGATTCAATCTTTGCCCAGGGTCGCTTCATTTACGGGGGTTTGCATGCGCGTATTGCGCTATTTTCTCGTTTCCGGCGCGGCCGCGGTGGTGGCCGGGTCGCTGACGCTCGCCACCCAGGCGACGGTCACGACCGCCGCCGCGCCGGATCACGTGGCTATCCAGCCGTCCGCCCACTTCCTGGCCCAGGCGCGCGCAGCCCTGGTCAGCTACCTGTCGGTCAACCAGCAGGCACCGCCGTTCACGTCCGGTAACCCGGGGGCGAAGACGGTCAACCAGCCCGCCTCCGCAATCGAGGGCACGGCGGCGGCCAGCTCGTTCAACTGGTCGGGCTATGCGGACGTGTCTAAGACCGCCAACACATTCACCAACGTCAGCGGGCAGTGGAAGACGCCAAAGGTGCGGTGCACCAAGGAGGACGAGCTCACCTCGGAATGGGTCGGTATTGACGGCTACAACAACGGCACGGTGGAGCAGGACGGCACGCTGAGCTGGTGCTTTGAGCACCATCCCACGTATTTCACTTGGTACGAGATGTACCCGGCTGGCACGGTCGAGGTCGGCAACTCACTCCACCCCGGCGACAAGGTCGCCGTCAGCGTGACCCGCACTGGCACCAGTTACAAGCTGGCGCTGACCGACTTCAACCACCCCGCGAACAGCTTCTCGAAGAACGCGACGTGCAGCACGTGCCAGAACTCCAGCGTGGAATGGATCGCCGAGCGGCCCGCCTTCTCGATCGGCATAGCCCCGCTCGCCAACTACGGAAGCTGGACGCTGTCCAAGGCGAGCCAGACCGCGGGCACAAAAACCGGCGTGATCTCCGGCTACCCGACGTACTACCGGGTCGACATGGCCGACGCGACAAGCACCTACCCGCTGTCCGTCGCCTCGGGCCTGTCGAATGCGGGTAACGCGTTCACTACCCACTGGACCAACAGCTACTGAGCAACCCGGTCCAGCCGCCGGGCCCGCGTCACCGCCGAACCGGCGCGGGCCCGGCGGCTTCCACAGTGCTCGCAGATTCCGCAGATCCGCAGATCCATAGATTCCGGCGACGCCGCCGGGCCCGGCTGGTCAGCCAGGGCCCGGCGGCCCATCGATCAGGTCAGGACCCGGCCGCCCCATCGATCAGGTCAGGACCCGGCGGCCCCGTCGATCAGGTAGGTGGCGGCGGTCTCCCGGTGCTCTTCCGGGGTGCCGAGCATCAGCTCCGTGGACTTGGCCCGCCGGTAGTACAGGTGCGCGTCGTGCTCCCAGGTGAAGCCGATCCCGCCATGGATCTGGATGTTGTCGGCGGCCGCGCGGAAGTAGGCCTCCGAGCAGAACGCCTTGGCCAGGCTCGACACCAGCGGCAGCTCTTCGGACCCTTCCTCCGCCGCCCACGCCGCGTAGTACGCCGCCGACCGCGCCGACTCCACCTCGAGCAGCAGGTCCGCGCACATGTGCTTGATGGCCTGGAAGCTGCCGATCGGCCGGCCGAACTGCATCCGTATCTTCGCGTACTCGACGCTCATGTCGAGGCACCGCTGCGCTCCGCCGACCTGCTCGGCGGCCAGCGCCACGGCCGCGAGGCGCAGCGTTCGCCGCACGACGTCGGCCGCGCTGCCCTCAGCGCCGATCAGCCGGGCCGGCACGTCGACGAGCGTCAGCTCCGCCTGCTTGCGTGTCATGTCGAGCGTCTCGTGGAGCCGCCGCGAGAGCCCCTCGGCCTCTCCAGCCACGGCGAACAGGCTCGGCCCGTCCTCCGCCTGCGCCACGACCAGCAGCAGGTCCGAGGTGTGGCCGTCGAGCACGAACGACTTGCGCCCGTCCAGCCGGTAGCCGTCGCCAGACCGGCGGGCCGTGGTCTGCAGGCCGTCGGTCGACCACGCGCCGTCGTCCTCGCACACCGCCAGCGTCGCGATCGTGCCGCCGTCGGCGAGCGACGGCAGGAACTCCTCGGCGGCGGCCTGGTCGCCGCTGGCCAGCAGCACATTGGCGGCGAGCACCGCGGTGGCGAAGTAGGGCGCGCACAGCAGCGCCCGCCCCATCTCCTCGCACACGATCGCGAGCTCGACCGGGCCGGCGTCGGACCCGCCGTACTTCTCCGGGATTGCCAGGCCCTGCAGGCCGAGCTGCCCGGCGAGCTGCGCCCAGGTCTGCGGGTCATAGCCCTCCGGCGTGGCCATCAGCCTGCGCACCTCGGACGACGGGGACTTGTCCTGCAGGAAGCGGCGCAGCGTTGCCGCGAGCTCGCGCTGCTCGTCGGTGAACGTGAAGATCATGACTGCTCCCCCGCCGCCTGGGTTCCGATCTTGAGCTCGCGGAACGGCATCGTCCGCGACGGGTCCGCCTCCCTGGGCAGGCCGAGCACCCGCTCCGAGATGATGTTGCGCTGAATCTGGTCGGAGCCGCCGTAGATCGAGGGCCCCGGCGTGGCGAGCGTCTGGCTGGCCAGCCGCCCGTCGAGCGGCCCGTCGGCGCCGGCCAGCATCCCCTGCGGCCCGGCGACCAGGGAGGCGGTATCCCGCCACTGCCGGGCGACCCGGGACGCCATGAGCTTCCCGAGCGAGGCCTCCGGCCCCGCCCGCCCGCCGGCCTTCAGCGCGGCGCTGGCCCGCTGGCCGTTCCAGCTGTTCGCAGACGCCAGCGTGTACAGCCGCACGATCTGCTGGCGCACCTCGGCGTCGTGCGCGCGGCCGAGCCTGGCGGCCAGCGTGACCAGCGGGGCAATGCCGCCCCCCGTCATCGCGGTGCTGCCGGTGCCGAAGCTGCGCGCGTTGCTCTTCGAGGCGGCGATGAACTCGCCGACCGAGGCCTCCTGCTGCTGCAGGAATCTGCTCCCGCCCGGCGCGCTGAGCCGGAACCCCTGCCCGCTCGCGGTTCCGAGCGACGTGCGCTCGAAACCCAGCGTGGACAGCGCCACGGCCCACCCGCCGTTCAGCTCCCCGATGATCGCGGATGCCGGCACCCGCGCGTCGGAGAAGAACACCTCGCTGAAACCCGACTCGCCGGTCATCTGGATCAGCGGCCGCACCTCGACCCCCGGCTGGTTCATCGGCAGCGCGAAGTAGCTGATGCCGCGGTGCTTGGGCACGTCCGGGTCGGTGCGGGCGAGCAGCATCCCGTAGTCGGCGATCTGTCCCCCCGACGTCCAAACCTTCTGGCCGTTGACGATGAACTCGTCGCCGTCGCGTTCCGCCCTGGTCTGCAAGCCCGCGAGGTCGGACCCGGCTCCGGGCTCGCTGAACAGCTGGCACCACAGATCGTCCCCGACCAGCATGGCGCGGATGAACTGCCGCTTCAGGTCGTCGCTGCCGTTCGCGATGATCGTTGGTGCGGCGAGCATGATGCCAAGGCCGACCGGCGGCCCCGGCGCTTCGACGCGGTTGAACTCCTCGTAGACGACCAGGGTCAGGTCCGGCGGGAGCCCCCTGCCGTACCACTCGGCGGGCCAGGCAGGCGCGGCCCAGCCGGAATCAGCCAAGCGCTCCAGCCAGGCCCGCACGCTGAGCTCCGGGTCGAAGCTCTCCTCAATCCAGTCGCGCGCCTCCCGGCGCACCGAACTCGCCGTGGCTTCCACTACGCACTCCGATCTACTCCCGCGGCCATCGTAACGACCGGGCAGATCTGGTTTCCGTACCCGCTCTTATGAACTTGCCTGAACGTTTCGTCGGGATCAACTAGTGCGTACCCGGCGATGTGGGTTGCCGCTCGCCTGAGGCGCGCTCCGTGGCCGGCCCGTCAGCGTCCCTCGAACCGCGGCGGGCGGCGCTCGGCCATCGCGCGCACACCCTCGCGGAAGTCCGCCGTCGCAAGGAGCCGGCCCTGCTCCGTGGCCTCACGATCGGTCGCCGCCCGGATCTGGCCGGCCAGGTCGCCGCGCATCGTGGCCCGGATGGACGCCGTGGCCAGCGGCGCCGAGACCGCGATCTCGGCCGCCAGCGCGTGCGCCTCGGCGCGGACGCGATCGGCGGGCACCAGCAGGTCGCACAGCCCGATGTCGGCCGCCTGCTCGCCGCCGATCCTGCGGCCGGTGTACAGCAGCACCATGCTCTGCTGCTGGCCGACGATCGCGGGCAGCGTCACCGTGAGCCCGAATCCGTGGTGGAAGCCGAGCCGGGCGAAGTTCGCCGCGAATCGCGCCTCCGGACAGGCGACCCGGAAATCGGCCGAACAGGCCAGCCCGAGCCCGCCGCCGATCGCCGCGCCGCGCACCGCGGCCACCACCGGCTTGCCGGCCTCGAACAACCGGATCGCCTCGCGGTACAGCGCACTGGGCCCGCCAGCGAGCCCGTCACCCGCCCCGCCCCCAGCCGCCCCCGCCGCCAAGGTTGGCTCCCGCACAGAAATGCTTTCCCTCCGCGCAGAGCACGATCGCGCGGCACCGCGGATCGGCGTCCAGCGCCTGGTAGGCGTCGGCCAGCGAGCGGATCAGCGTCAGGTCGAAGTAGTTGTCCGGCGGCCGGTGCAGTTCGACGATGGCGACGAAGTCATCGCCGAGCGTAACCGTTACGTCACCGTACTGCTGATCCGTGGGCATCTCGTTCGTTCCCCTCGTCGGTGTGCCTGGGACAGATTATGGGCCGGTGTCCGGTGAGTTCCCGGCGCGGATCTCGTCTCCCTGGCAGATTGTCACCGAAGCTGCGACGAGAGGACGAGATGCCAGTGCTGGACCTGGGACCCGCGGCCGAGGAGATGTCGGCGCTGATTGCCGCCGTGCCCGACGAGATGCTCGGCCGCCCGACGCCGTGTCCGGCCTACCGGCTGGGCGACCTTATCGACCACGTCGGCGGGCTCGCGCTGGCCTTCACCGCCGCGGCGACCAAGGACCGCGGGCCGCTGACCGGGTCAGCGCCGTCGGGTGACGCGGCCCGCCTGAGCGAGGACTGGCGGACCCGCATCCCGCGCAATCTGTCCGCGATGGCGGCTGCCTGGCGCGATCCCGCCGCCTGGACTGGCATGACCCAGGCCGGCGGCGGCGACCTGCCGGGCGAGGTGGCCGGCCTGGCCGGACTGGATGAGCTTGTGGTTCACGCCTGGGACATCGCGCGAGCCAGCGGTCAGGAACTGACCTCCGATCCCGCCGCGGTCGAGGCGGCGCACAACTTCCTCACGGCGGCCGGGGGGCCTTTCGGGCCTGTGGTGGCAGTCCCCGCTGACCGCCCGCTGCTGGACCAGGTGATCGGGCTGGCAGGACGGGACCCGGACTGGACACCGGCCCAGTTCCGGAGCTAGCCGGGAGCCTTCGGTAACGCCCCGAAGCGCTGGTAGCACTCGGCGTGCTCCCGGTCGGTGACCTGCTCGGTGGCGGCCAGCACGTCGCGGGCTTTCTCCGCGATCAGCGGATCGGGATCCTCGCTCAGCCGCTCGGCAAGGCCCCGCGCCACCGCGGCGGGCCTGACCCCGGCGAGCCCGAGCAGCGCCGCGGCAACCGCGAACCGGTCGCGCGCGTCGTCGCTGGCCGCGAGCGAGCTGAAGATCGCGTACGCCTCGCGCCGGTGCAGGGCCAGCTCCTGGACCGCGGCCATGGCGGGCGCCCACACGGACCAGTCCTCGGTGCTTGGCGAGGCCAGCCGGCCGAGCACCTCAACCGGAACATCGAGCGGGGCGACCGCCGCCCGGTCCCGCAGCAGGCTCGCCGCGCAGGCCCGGGCCTGATACCGCGCGTGGCCGGCCATCGCCTCGACCATCTCGGGCGACACGAGCGCCGGGTCAAGGGCCGCCACCGCCTCGAGCAGTGCCGCCGCGGCCAGCACCCTGCTCTCCTTGGGCTCCAGGACCTCGCGGTACAGCTCGCTGGCGATCCAGCGGCGCCGGTCTTCGGACCGGTCCCGCAGCAGCGGGTAGATGCGCGCGCAGGCCTCGTCGTGGTGGCCCGGCTGCGGCGCGGCGAGCAGGGCGTCGACGTCGTCCGCTTCCCAGGAGCCGACGCGATGCTGCGCGGCCACCGGGCTCTCGGGCACCGGCACGATCCCCCACTGCTGCAGCTGCTTCAGGATGACCTCGGCCGCCACGGCCGGCTTGGTCACGTCGAGGCTGTCGTAGGTCGGGGTGATGTCACTCGGCAGCAGCACCCCGGGCGACTTCAGGACCTGGGCGTGGTCGCGCAGCTGCGGGCGGCCCAATGCCTCCTGGATCTCGTCGATGATGTTGGCCCTGGGGTACTTCGAGCCGTCGCTGAGCTCGTAGTCGGCCGTGCACAGGGCCACGAACGCGGACGACGCGTCCAGGTAGGGCTCGGCACTGGTCTCTTCATCGCTGGCGGCCCCCAACGGCGGCGCCTCGCTGATGATGATCACGCGAAGGCCCTGGGCGGCCAGGGCATCGCGCACCGGCCACGCAAGTCCCGGCCTGAACTTCTCAGAACAGGACAAGAACACGGCAACTTGTCCGTGTAGCACCCTGGATCACTCCTCTGCGGATGGCTGAGGAGGCGGTCATGTTGTCGAGCCCCCAGCACTAGTGCCAGCCCCTGTCTCGTCCCGCTCAACGAGATGTTCACGCCTAGTGTTCACCTTACGAACACCGCAATTCATGATCATCTCGACTTTTATTTTGATTGGCTCATGATCCTTGGGCGAAATGAGCCGAATTGGGGTACCAGAACCACCCCCGTGCCCTCCACTGCAAGGACCGAGGACCGCGGCTACGCAGGCACGTCCTCAACACGGTCGAAGATCGGGGCGAGCTGATCGAAGCCAACGATCCCAGGGCATGCCGGACGAGTGAGGGCTTGGGCGCCACGATGTACAGCGCGCACGATTGGCGGAGAGTCTCTATCGCGGCCATCCCCGCGCTGTCGATGTACTGCACATCATCCAGGGCGAGGATCAAGGGAACCACAGCCCCCGGCACCTGACCGCAGCGCGATATGCGTCCAGGCGCCAGTGAACTCGATGACCGCGGTCTCGACCCCGTCGCTGCCCTGTTACTCAGGGTGGTAATCGGTCCTGACCGTGTTGGTGTAGCGTCCTCGCCGGGCACTGGCCGCGCGATACGACGGGGATCGCGCGCGTGGCCTGTCATGAACGCCATTCTCAGGGGCCTGAATGGGGTTAGGTCGGCGTGTGGTCCGCAAGGCTGTGCGCAGGGTGACGCCGCAGCCCGTGCGCCAGGCCAGGCATCCGGCTCGGGCGGTCAAGAGCGCGGTGCCCCCCCGGGCAGCCGGGTGCGGGTGCGCCCGAGGTGCCGTGGTCCGATTCGGTTGGCGGCCCGGAGGCGGGTCGCGAGGGGGCCAGGGCCAAGCCGGGCGATCCTGCCGGGGCTGGTGGGCTGGCCGGGCTGGGTGGTGTGCAGGACGGCAAGCCCGAGCAGCTCATGCTGACCGGCTCAAGCTCGAGGATGTGTCCAATTCGGTCCTCCTCTGGGACGCTGGCGACCGGGACGGGAGACACGACCACTGCTCGTATAGCTGCGGCTTTGGGACCGTGGTAGTCGCATTCCGCATCGTCGCCCACGAAGAGGACATCGGCCGGGTCCAGTCGCGCTGCGGCAAGCGCGCGCTGGTAGATCGTGGGATGGGGCGTGCGGAAGCCGTGCTCGACTGAGGTCGTTATGAACTGAAACGAATCGGCGAGCCCGAAGCGCTGTAGCTGGCCCGGAACCAGCGGCGGGTAGTAGGTGTTGGTGACGATGGCCGCCGGGTGACCGGACCGCAGCAGCATCTCGCGGATACCCGGGATCGGCTCGACGCCTTCGCACCAGTCGGCGTGGTAGGCGTCCGTGAATCCGGTCACGGCGCTTCGCTCACAACGCAAGCGGAAGCGCTCGAGCAAACGGGCCGCCGCGGTGTGCCAGTGTGGCTCGCGCAGCGTCTGCCTCGCGTCCCTTTCCAGCTCGCGCCACCGCCGAAGAACAAGTATCGGACCACCGGCTTCCGCACTCTGGTCAGTACTCCAGGACCGCGATGTAAGGCAGGTTGCGGTACCGCTGGGCATAGTCCATGCCGTAGCCGGCCACGAAGTCGGGCGCTATGTCGAAGCCAACGTAGCGGATCGGCACCTCGACCTTCACCAGGTCAGGCTTTCGGAGCAGAGTCAAGACTTCCACCGAAGCCACGGACCGGGAGCGCAGGTTAGCCACCAGCCAGGACAGAGTCAGGCCAGAGTCGGTGATGTCGTCGATGACCAGCACGTTGCGGCCGCCGAGGTCCAGGTCGGATTCCTTCAGCATCCGGATGACGCCAGATGACGTGGTGCCGTCGCCGTAGCTGGACACGGTGATCCAGTCGATCTCCACTCGGTCGTGGTTCAGCATCCTGGCCAGGTCGGCGACGACCATCATCGCGCACTTGAGCACGCCGAGCAGGACCAGATCACGGCCTGCGTAATGCGCGTCGATGTCGGCGGCCAATTCAGATAGCCGGTCCCGAATCTGATCCTGGCTGAGCAGGATTCTCCCGATCACGGGCTCCGGCGCCGTCATGGTGGCAATCATGGCAGATACCGAATCAGCGGCCGATCGGTATTTAGCGCTGCCGGACGCGCCGCTAATTGCGCTGCGGGACCGCTCGCTTGCCAAGTGCGCCGATGATCTCTTCGGCGACCCGGCTGGCGGCGTCCGGACGGCCGTGCTCGCGGGCCCTGGCCGCCATGGCGCTGCGCTCGTTGGGGTTCTTGAGCAGCTCGAGCAGTTCATCGCGCAGGCGATCGGGGGTGGCGTCGGCGCCGGTGAGCATGCGGGCGGCGCCGACCTCGGCCAGGTGCCGGGCGGTGCGGCGCTGCTCGTCGCCGCCGGTGGGCACCAGCGGGATGAGGATGGCGGCCTTGCCCAGCCCGGTCAGTTCCGCCGTGGCGCCGGCACCGCTGCGGCAGACCACGACGTCGGCTGCGGCCAGGACGTCGGGCATCTCGTCGTGGATGTAATCCACCACCCGGTAGCGGTCGGCCAGAGCCGCAGGCAGGCCCGCCGCGGCCTCGCGCGCCCGGGCGAAGCCGTACTCGCCGGACTGGTGCAGCATGTAGCAGTGCGGCAGCACGTCCGGCAGGACTCCCGCGACCAGGTCGTTGACCTGCAGGGCACCGGTTGCGCCACCGGTCACCAGGACGAGAGGCGGCTGCGCATCCGTCCCGTACGAAGCCAGTCCCCTGGTCGGGTCGCCGGCCAGCACCTCCGGACGGATGGGGTTGCCGGTGACCGCCGCCCGGCGGCGCGCCCGCGCAGGCAGGTGCTCGATCGAGGCATCGTGGCTGAGCAGCACGCGCGTCGCCAGCCGGGCCAGGATCCGGTTGGCCAGCCCGACCGTGCTGGTCTGCTCGTGCATGACCAGCGGTCGGCGCAGCACCCAGGCGGCGACGCCGATCGGGACGCAGACGTACCCGCCCGTTGACAGCACCACGTCGGGCCTTGCCCGCAGCACAATGCCGAACGCCTGCAGCACACCCATCGGGATCCTGAACGCGTCGGCGAGGTTCTTGGCCAGCTCCCGGGGACTCGGTGAGCGGCGCAGCTTGCCGGTCGTGATCGCCTTGAACGGTATGTGCTCCTGGCGGCAGATCTTGGCCTCGAGGCCGCTGGCCACGCCGACCCACAGGAACTCCGCGTGGACGCCGGTCCCGGCGAACCGGCCACGGAGCTCACGGATCGTGGTCAGTGCCGGATAGGTGTGCCCCCCGGTTCCGCCCCCGGTGACGATGATCCGAACTCCCCCGAGGTGCTTTGAACTGTGGGCGCCCATACCTTCCCTCGCGTCGTGGCCGACGGGGCCATCGTAGAGGCGGGCGTTTGCAAACGTCTGCCTCTCATTCGAGGCCGTCGCGGTCCGCCCATTCGAGCAGCGTATCCAGCGAGTAAACGGAATCGTCGATGCCCTGGTGCAGGTCGCCGAGCTGGGCGAACCGGGCAGGCACGGTGGCGATCGTGAACTCCCTGGGGTCGACGTCGTCGATCTCGTCCCAGGTGATCGGCGTGGAGACGGTCGCCTCTGGCACGCCGCGCACCGAGTAGGCGCTGGCCATCGTATGGTCCCTGGCGTTCTGGTTGTAGTCGACGAACAGCATGGTGGGATCGCGGTCCTTTCGCCACCAGGTGGTCGTCACCTCGGCGGGGACGCGGCGCTCGACTTCCCGGGCAAAGGCGTACGCGGCCCTGCGCACCTCGGCGAACCCCCACTGCGGCTCGATGCGGACGTAGACGTGCAGGCCGTTGCCGCCGGACGTCTTCGGCCACCCGGTCGCGCCCAGCTCGCTGAGTATCTCGTGGACGACATGAGCGACCCGGCGCACCGTGTCGAAGCCGCAGTCTGGCATCGGATCCAGGTCGATGCGCCATTCGTCCGGCCGCTCGGTGTCCGCCCGGCGGGAGTTCCACGGGTGGAACTCGACGGTCGACATCTGGACGGCCCACAGCACGCTGGCCAGTTCGGTGACACACAGCTCGTAGGCGTGCCGGCCGTAACGCGGGAACTCCACCCGCACGGTCTCCAGCCACGGCGGGGCACCGTTTGGAACCCGCTTCTGGTGCACCTTCTCGCCCGCCACCCCTGCCGGGAAACGGTGCATCATGCACGGCCGCTCCCGCAGAGCGCGCACGATGCCGTCGCCGACCGAGAGGTAGTAGTGGGCCAAGTCCAGCTTGGTCTCGCCGCGGGTGGGGAAATAGACTCGGTCCGGGCTGGAGATGCGCACCGTCCGGTCCCCGACCTGGAGTTCTACGCCTGCCCCCGCCATGTACCGAACCTAGTGCACCTCTCCGTATGTTCGTTGGTGGTGGCGGCGGCGTTTGGCCGCCGCGAACCAGGCGTCGGCGTAGCGGCGCAGCACCGACCGGGCCCCGGTCGTATCGAGTTCCCCGAACGTGCCCGGCCCCGACGCGGCCAGCACCCGGCACAGCTCCTGGTAAGAAGCCAGCGGCCGGGCCTGACGGGCCCGCCGCCAGGCGTTTAACTCCAGGATGCACGCCCACACATCCCCGGCCGAGATCAGCAGGCCGATCAGGCGGCGGCGCTGGCCGCGGGTCAGCCGCAGCCCAGCCCGGGCGGTGCGGTACACCACATCGGGTGAGCTCGCATCACGGCGCCTGGGCATGCTCCCAGCACACACCACCCACCGACAAAACCACCCGATCCACCACCGCACCCCCGGCCGCGGCCAACGCAGACAACGAAGACCGCTAGGCCCCAGCCGCCCCGACGAATTTACGGACCCGACCACTAGCGGGGGCGCGCCGAGACGTAGTGGTCGCGGGGCCGACCCCGCACGGAACCGCCGAGGTCACGGCGTCTCGAAGTGGTAGCCCTCATCCAGCAGCCGGGGCAGGACGATGCGCAGCGCCCTGACCGTCTCGGAGCGGTTTCCGCCGCCGTCGTGCTCCAGGATGATCGATCCGGGCTGGGTGTTCCTCATGATGTTCCTGACGATTTTGCGCACCCCCGGCTGCGACCAGTCGCGCGCATCGACGGACCAGTCCAGCGGGACCATCTTCATCCGCTCACACTGCCTGATCACGGCGCGAGACCACGCGCCGTAGGGCGCGCGGAACAGCGCGGGGTGCACTCCGGTCGCAGCGTGGATCGCGTCGCCCGCCCGCGTCAGCTCGTCGCGCACCCGGGGCACCCGCATGCCGACGAGGTCGGAATGCGTCCACGTGTGGTTGCAGATCTTGTGCCCGGCCTCGTGGACCGTCCGGGCCAGCTGCGGGTAGGCTGCCACGTGCTCGCCGATCATGGAGAACGTGGCGGTCACGTTGTATTTGTGCAGCACGCTCAGGACCTGCGGCGTGTAGGCGGGATCGGGGCCGTCATCGATTGTCAGCGCAATCGCCTTGGACGCGTCGTTGATGTAGTAAAGCGGCTCGTTCAGTGGATAGGAAGGCACTTCATAAGCGGGGGCGACGTGATGAGCCTTGTGCCGGCGCTTCGCCGGAACGTGATGCCGGGCGGGCACCTCGGCCGAATGAGCCGGATCGAGCCGGGCCGCCGGAAAGCTGGTCAGCACGATGCCGCCGACCGCCAGCAGGACCCGCCTGCGGTTTACGAACGTAACCGAGTATCTGTCGTCTTCGGACGCATCCTCGGTCATAGACACCCCCAGCGCGATGAGCGCCGCATTGCGACCTCAGCGCCCCGATTGCCGCACGTCCTGACACGTGCCGCTTTGTAAGTCATCGGGATCATGGTGCGGGAATCGACCCGCGAAATGAAGCAGGTCCTCCGGTGTGTCGCTGCTTTTCCGAGCGAAGGCAGCGGCGTTCGGTTCGCGGGCCCGGCGCCCCAGTCAGCCGGCCACCGCCGTCCTGTGCCCGGAGCCCCCAGTCAGCCCGCCACCGCGGTCCTGTGCCTGGAGCCCCAGTCAGCCGGCCACCGCGGTCCCGTGCCCGCCCCGCTCCTCGGCGGTCAGCCGCTCACGGCCATGGCCTCGGCGGTACGTCGCGCAACTCCCGGCCACCTCGCCGATGGACCGGCGCGGCTTCGGCGCATTCACAAAACTTTTATGGGCAGGCGCACTTATTTAACGGCCTATTTATTTCAGCCGCGGCCGATTCCTGGCCAAAATGATAATCAGGATTGCTGATAACCAGGCAGGAACCGCAACGGCCGCCGGCCGGTCGCGCCGAGGAGGCCCGGCATGCACATGACGTCTGGCTTTTTCCGAGGCGCGAAGCAGAGGCGGACACCGGCAGCCATAGCGCTTGCGGTGATATTTGCGCTCGCAGCCGCCTTCGCCTCCTCGCCTGCCATGGCCGCTGCGCATCCGGCATCCCAGGACCGCCTCGTCGTGCCAACCCACGACGGGCTACTCCAGGGAAAGCACGCCGAGGGCATCGACCAGTTCCTTGGCATCCCATATGCCGCCCCTCCAGTCGGCCCGCTGCGCTGGCAGGCCCCCCAGCCGGTCCGGCCGTGGCACGGCATCCGGGCCGCCACGGCCTATGGCAACCGGTGTCCGCAGCTGGCCAGCGGCAACGGCCCGCGCGAGGACACCGAGAACTGCCTGTTCCTCAACGTGTTCACACCGGCCGGCTACCACCTAAGCTCCCGCGGCCGAGGGCTGCCAGTGATGTTCATGATCCACGGTGGCGGGCTGACCACGGGCGCCGGTGATCAGCATGACGGCTCGCTGATCGTCAACACCGACCACATCATCGTGGTGTCCATCAACTACCGGCTCGGCGTGTTCGGATTCCTCGACGTACCCGGGCTGGGCACCTCGGCTCTCACCGCTAGCGGTAACTACGGCCTGCTCGACCAGGAGGCCGCGCTGCGCTGGGTGCACCGCAACATCGCCGCGTTCGGCGGCGACCCGGGCCGCGTCACGATCGCCGGCGAGTCGGCAGGCGGCTGGTCGGTGTGCGCGCTGATGACCTCACCGCTGGCACGCGGCCTGTTCAGCGGGGCGATCATGGAAAGCGGCAGCTGTGCGTCGCGCACCCCGGCGCAGGCCCAGTCGGCCGGGCTGGCGTTCGCGGCGCAGGCCGGCTGCACCAACCCGGCCACCGCTGCGGCTTGCCTGCGCAGCACCCCCGAGACCACGCTGAACACCGACAGCGCCAGCTACTCTGCGGAGTTTGCCTCCGGCGGCCCGGAACTCCCGCTGCCGCCGGCCCAGGCGGTGGCCGAGGGCGACTATGACCGTGTACCGCTGCTGATGGGCACCAACCACGACGAGGCGAGAACGTTCACCCAGGGGTTCGCCTCCTACACCGAGCAGCAGTACACCCAGTTCGTCGACGAGTCGTACGGCTCCCTGGCGCCGGCGATCCTGCAGCGTTATCCCTGGAGCGCCTACGCCAGCCCGTACACGGCCTCGTACGCCATCGGGGCGATCTGGACGGACAGCGGCTTCGTCACCGGCATCGGCGGCTGCCCCGAGCAGAACCTTGCTGGCCAGTTTGCCGACACAACGCGGACCTTCTTTTACCAGTTCGACGACGAGCATGCGCCCGGACTGAACATGGACCTGCCCGGGTACCAGTGGGGCGCGGGACACGCCATGGAACTCGCGTACCTGTGGCCGAGCTTCAACAACGGCTACTCGCTTTACGATCTGCTCACCCCGGCACAGCTGCAGCTCTCGCACCAGATGGTCGAGTGGTGGGGAGCGTTCACCAAGTTCGGCGCCCCGGAGGCACCCGGCCAGCCGTTCTGGCCCACCGACAACGGCGGGCAGCTGATGTCGCTGCGGCCGGGTGACCAGAGCCAGGTGATCTCGGGTGCCACGTTCGGCACCGAGCACCAGTGCTCGTTCTGGGACGCCCACCCGTCCGCCCTTGGGTGACCCGCCACCCAGCCAGCAGCATCCGGGAATACCCTGGAATCTTAGTTAGTTCGCATTAAGCAACTAGCATCGTGCTGCGCGCCACGAGCCGACTTACGCTGGCAGCAGGCCCTCCAGGGAGGATGTTCATGCCGCTCGGTTCCGCCCACTACAAGTGGATCGCACTGTCGAACACGACGATCGGCATGCTGATGGCCACGATCAACGCCTCCATCATGCTGATCGCGCTGCCCGACATCTTCCGTGGCATCGGCGTCAATCCGCTGCAGCCGGGCAACACCAGCCTGCTGCTCTGGCTGATCATGGGCTACCTCGTGGTGACCGCGGTCCTGGTGGTCAGCTTCGGGCGGCTTGGCGACATGTTCGGCCGGGTCCGGATG
This sequence comes from uncultured Actinomycetota bacterium, assembly GCA_963778075.1. GTDB lineage: Bacteria > Actinomycetota > Actinomycetes > Streptosporangiales > Streptosporangiaceae > JASHPR01. The sequence continues at coordinate 735,206 of CAVZTJ010000009.1, forward strand.
TTCAATCTGGGCTTCGCGCTGTTCGCCCTGTTCTCCATCATGCTGTCGCTGACCTGGCTGCACGGCACCGCGGCAGCCTGGTGGCTGATCTGCATGCGCATCCTGCAGGGGGTCGGCGGGGCCATGCTGATGGCCAATTCCAGCGCGATCCTCACCGACGCCTTCCCGGCCAACGAGCGCGGCCTCGCGCTCGGGCTGAACCAGGTGGCCGCCATCGCGGGCTCGTTCATCGGGCTCGTGCTCGGTGGCGTGCTCGGCCCGCTCAGCTGGCGCTACGTCTTCCTGGTCTCGGTGCCGTTCGGGGTGCTCGGCACGATCTGGTCGTACCTGAAGCTCCAGGAGCGGGGCATCCGCCGCCCGGCCAAGCTCGACTGGCCGGGCAACGTGACCTTCGGCGCCGGCCTGGTCGCGGTTCTGGTCGGCATCACCTACGGCATCCAGCCTTACGGCGGCCACACGATGGGCTGGACCAGCCCGCTGGTGCTGGGCCTGATCATCGGCGGCCTCGCGATCCTGGCGATCTTCTGCGTGATCGAGACCCGGGTCGCCGAGCCCATGTTCAACCTCGCCCTGTTCCGGATCCGCCCGTTCACCGCCGGGAACATGGCCAGCCTGCTGGCCAGCCTCGGCCGGGGCGGCCTGATGTTCATCCTGATCATCTGGCTGCAGGGCATCTACCTGCCGATACACGGCTACAGCTTCAGCGATACCCCGCTGTGGGCGGGCATCGCGATGCTGCCGCTGACCATCGGATTCCTGATGGCCGGGCCGGTCTCCGGCTGGCTGTCCGACCGGCTTGGCGCACGCCCGTTCTCGACCGGCGGCATGATCCTGGCCGCCGCCTCGTTCGGGCTGCTCCAGGTGCTGCCGGTCGACTTCGTGTACTGGCAGTTCGCGGCCATCCTGCTGCTCAACGGCATCGGGATGGGCCTGTTCGCCTCGCCGAACCGCGCCGCGATCATGAACAGCCTGCCCCCCGAGCGGCGCGGCGTGGGTGCCGGGATGAGCGCCACGTTCCAGAACTCCGCCATGGTGCTGTCGATCGGCGTCTTCTTCACGCTGATCATCCTCGGACTTGCCTCGGCTCTGCCGACCGCGCTCAACCACGGCCTGATCGCGCAGGGCGTGCCGCGCGCGGACGCGGCCCGGGTCGCCGCGCTGCCGCCGGTTTCGATCATGTTCGCCGCGCTGCTCGGCTACAACCCGGTGCAGACGCTGCTGGGACACGTCATCAGCAAGCTGCCCGCCAGCCACGCGGCCTACCTAACCGGGCATACGTTCTTCCCGTCGCTGATCTCCGGACCGTTCCAGCACGGGCTGGACATCGCGTTCGACTTCGCGATCGCCGCCTGCCTGATCGCGGCCGTCGCCTCGCTGCTTCGCGGCCGCAGGTACGTACACGAACTGCACGGCGAAGGGGCCGAACCGGCCAGCGAGCCGGAGCCCGCGGTGGCGGAATCGGGGGCCGCCGCACAGCCGGAGCCCGCCGCACAGCCGGAGCCCGCCGCACAGCCGGAGCCCGCCGCACAGTCGAGGCCCGCCGCGCAGCAGACGGTCGCGGCCAGGGCGGGCGGCAGGCTCCGCTAACCTGGCGCGGTGCATCTCGGTCTGGTGACCATCGTGGTCGCGGAGTACGACCCGGCGATCGAGTTTTTCGTTGGCACGCTCGGCTTCGAGCTTGCCCAGGATCATCCCGACCTGACCAACGACGGGCGCCCGAAGCGCTGGGTCGTGGTGCGGCCGCCCGGCGCCGCAACCGGCCTGCTGCTGGCCCGGGCGGACGGGCCCGACCAGGCCGCGGCAGTCGGAAACCAGGTCGCCGGGCGGGTGGGCTTCTTCCTGCATGTTGACGACTTCGACGAGGCTTACGAGCGGCTGTCCGCCGCCGGAGTCCGGTTCACCCGGCCACCGCGCAGCCAGCCTTACGGGCGCGTTGCGGTGTTTCTCGACGTCTCGGGCAACAAGTGGGATCTCATCGGCCCGGCATAGCGCGGGAACCAGACATACTGGCGACGTGGAACCGCAGATCGTCCGCTACAGCGAGCGTCCCGAGCTGTGGGACACCATCAGCGATCTCGACAGCGAGGTCTGGCCCGAGTACAACCTGCACGGCGAAGCCACCAACCACTATTGGGCGCAGATGTTCGACGTCTTCCCCGACTGGCAGTTCGTGCTGTACGACCCCGAGGAGCAGGTGGTTCTGGCAGAGGGCAACGCCGTCCCCCTAGCCGGGGACGGCACCGACGCCGACCTCGGGCCAGGGGTCGATGCGACCCTGGCTGCCGCTTTTGAACTGCACGCCTCAGGCGGGCGGCCCTCCGCGGCCAGCGCGCTGGCCGCCAAGATCCCGTCGCGATACCAGGGCATGCGCCTGTCCGGCGTTGTGCTCACGGCGATGGCAGCCTTGGCCCGCGAGGCCGGGCTTGCTCACCTGATCGCGCCCGTGCGCCCCAGCCGCAAGGACCGCTACCCCACGATTCCCATCGAGCACTACGCCCACTGGACCCGCCCGGACGGCGAGCCGTTCGACCCGTGGGTGCGGGTGCACACCCGAATGGGCGCCCGGATCGGGCCGGCCATCCCCCGCTCGCTGCACATCACCGGCAGCGCCGGGGATTGGGAGTCCTGGACCGGCATGCAGTTCCCAGAGACCGCGGACTACGTGTTCCCGGCTGGCCTTGCCACCGTGCACATCGACCGGGAAGCGGACACCGGCGAGTACTGGGAGCCCAACATCTGGATCATCCACCAGACCGGCACCTAGAAGGACAAGGAGGCGGCTCCTCAGCTGACCTGAGAAAGCCCCTTCTGCAGGTCGTCGCCATTCATCGCCGGAGCAATCTCCACACCAGCGTTCAGTTCCATGAAGAACGGCTCCGCAAACGAAGGAATGTCTGATGCATCCGGAAGATCGAAGACCATATACGCGGTCCGCTGCCCGTCGAAAGTCGTGAAATGCATCGCCTCGGGCTTCCAGCGCTGCGCGGCACGTTGCATGACCGTGCCCAGGCTGCCGTCCTTGATCGCCCGGTTTCCCGACTCCACCGGCAAAGTGATCCTGGCCATGACTCGCATTAGTACCCCCGATGACCTAGAGCTATATGCATAACGTAACAGATCGCTAACACTACGTAGCGCCGGGGCGTCGCCTCGCGCGCCGCGCGCACAGCTGCGCGGCGGTGGCCATAACGAGGGTGAGGCCGCTCAGCGCGAGCAGCGCCGGGTAGTCGCCGTACCCGTGGAAGCAGAACACGACGCGGTCTGTGCCTGCGGGGACGTCAACGGCGACGAGCGCCGGCGCCACCATCCGAATAGGTCGCGGTCGGCCGTTCACGGTTGCCGTCCACCCGGGGTCATAGGAGGCGCTGAGCACTGCGACTCCGGGCCGGCGCATCCGCACCGTCGCCGAGGCCACGCCGTCATCGAGGTCGGCGCGTTCCGCGCTGACCTCGCCGGCGGAGGACTGGCTTCGCGCCGTCGGCAGCCGGCCATCCCCGCCACTGCCGGACCCGTACCTGACACCGCCAGACCCATACCTGACACCGCCGGACCCGTACCTGACACCGAGGTACGCGCCGTCCGCGGCGAGCCTGGAGCGAAGCAGCCGAACGCTGCGGGCACCCACGTTCGTCCGGTTCGCCGAGATCTCACCGACGATCCGGCCGGCCTGGATGTAGCCGGCGCCGTCGATCGTCCACAGCCAGTAGGGGCCGGAGCGCAGGGCCAGCCGCGCGGGCACCGGCGGCTGGCCGCGGGCGGCAAGGATGAGGTACCGGATGCCGAACAGCCGGTAGTCGGAGGGGTCTCGCTCGTCGAAGAAATACTCCGGGTCGGTCATCAGTGACGCCGTCCGCAGCGTGTATCCGACCTCGCCGACGCCGAGGCTCTCCAGGTACTTGAACACGGGCACCGCCCCGACGGTGAAGTCCTGACCCCAGTTCGAGGGCATCCCCGCGTACGTCCGGCCGCCGCCGTCGCGTTCGATCACCGCGACGAGGCGATCGATGTCGGCGCCCTCCTTGCTGTCCGCGCGGCGCTGGGCCGCGATCGCGGCGCCGTCATGGCGGTCGTAGGCGCCGAGCTGAAGCCACGCGGGCGCGAGCACCACGACCGCCGCGACGAGAACGGCAGCCGGGGACAGGCCGGGCGGCCAGCGCGGAATCCGGGCTTCGAGCAGCCGCACGCATCTTGCCACCAGCCACGCCGCTCCCTGGCCGGCCAGCAGCAGCGCGGCGAGCTGCACGCCCATCATGAAGCGGCGAAAGAAGAGGTCGGCCCCGCCCGGGATCACGTCGACGAGCGACCCGAACGTCGTGCGGCCGAACGCGAACAGCAGGCACACCGCGAGCGCGGCCAGCAGGGCGCGGGCGTCGGCGCTCGAGGACCAGGCAAGCCACGCCAATCCGAACCCGAGCGCCGCGAGCAGGGTCACGACGGGCAGCCGGCCGTAGTCGAGCAGCTGCCCCGAGACCAGCCAGTGCAGCACGCTGCGCGCGCCGTGGCCGTTGACGAGTCCGCTGCCCTGCAGCGGCTCGTTGACCACCGCCCACCGGCGCTGCTCCATCAGCGGGACGATCACCCACGCCGCCGCGAGCAGCGAACCGCCGAGGAGGACCGCAGCCCGCCGCAACCGGGACACGAGCGGCAGGCCCGCGACGAGCGGCCAGACGAGCAGCATCGACAGCGCGAGGTAGCCGGTCTCGAAGTGCAGCGCGACGGTGAGCGCGGTCAGCAGGATCGCTGCGAGGTAGCCGCGCCCGTCGCGGATCGCTCGCCAGCTCCAGCCCCATGCGAGCGGCAGCGTCCACGACGCCCACAGCTGCGTCCAGACACCGAACCCCGTCGTGGCACCGGCGCGCGAAGTAGCCCATGAGGACGTCGACGTTGCGCAGGTACACCTGCTCGAATTCCTCGAGCGGTGATCTCGGCGGCCGCCCGCGCGACCGTGCCCTCACCGCGACCGGCCGCTCCGGCATGGTCAGTGCTCTTGCCTCAGTGCTCATGTCCCTAGTTGCGATCCTCGCCTCCGGCTGTGACATCGCCCGTCCGCGACGGGTCGCCCGATACCCCAAACGAGTGAGACTCGGGCACGGTTTTGCTGCAGATTGTCGGCGCCAGGGCTGCCGCGGTGGCAGCATGAGCGCGGTGCGGATCTCAAAGGTCACGATCACGCCAGTCGCGTTTGCTGACCCGCCGCTGCTCAACTCGGTTGGTGTGCACGAGCCGTTCGCGCTGCGCGCCGTCGTGGAGATCGATACCGACGCTGGCCTTACCGGCTTGGGCGAGACCTACGCCGACGAGCAGCATCTGGACGCGCTGCGCGCCGCTGCCGCCGCCATCGAGGGCGCCGATGTCTATCACACCGGGGACATCTACCGCCGCGTCCAGGCCATCGCGGCGCCCGACGCCGTGATCGCATCCGGTCTCATCGGTCAGAGCGACGCGGCCGACCGGGTGTTCTCGCCGTTCGAGGTGGCGTGCCTGGACATCCAGGGCCGGGCCGCCGGCCGCCCGGTCGCGGACCTGCTCGGCGGCGCGGTGCGGGACGAGGTGCCGTTCTCCGCCTACCTGTTCTACAAGTGGGCGGCGCATCCGCGCGCCGACCCGGACGATTGGGGCGAGGCGCTGGATCCCGACGGCATCGTGGCCCAGGCCCGGCGAATGGTGGACAGCTACGGGTTCACCGCGATCAAGCTGAAGGGCGGCGTGTTCCCGCCGGCACAGGAAGCCGACGCGATCCGCGCCCTGCGCCGGGAATTCCCCGACCACCCGCTGCGGCTCGATCCCAATGCCGCGTGGAGGCCCGCCACCGCCATCGACGTCGCCCGCGACCTGGATGGCGTGCTCGAGTACCTCGAGGACCCCACGCCGGGCATCGACGGCATGGCGCAGGTGGCACGCGTCGCGCCAATGCCGCTGGCCACCAACATGTGCGTGGTTGCCTTCACCCAGCTACCCCCGGCGATCCGGGACGACGCGGTCCAGGTGGTGCTGTCTGACCACCACTACTGGGGCGGCTTGCGCCGGTCCGGGCTGCTCGCCGGGATCTGCCAGACGTTCGGGCTCGGGCTGTCCATGCACTCCAACTCCCACCTCGGCATCAGCCTCGCCGCCATGGTCCACCTGGCCGCCGCCACCCCGAACCTGACCTACGCTTGCGATACTCACTGGCCGTGGAAGACCGAGGATGTCGTGGCGGGCGACCCTTTTACCTTCAGCGCCGGCGCGCTCCGCGTCCCGGACGGGCCCGGTCTCGGCGTCGAGCTCGACCGGGAAGCCCTGGCCCGGCTGCACGAACAGTACCTGCGATGCGGTATCCGGACCCGTGACGACACTGGCTACATGCGCCGCCTACACCCCGGTTATGAGCGCAGGCAGCCACGCTGGTAGCCGCCTCAGCTGAACTGGCCGGAACGCGGCGAGCCGAACGGCGCGAGACCCATGCGACTCGCCCGGTACTGCGAGACGAGCCGCTGCACGCCTAGGCTGACGGCCAGGTAGAGGACGATCGTCGCGGTGCCCACGTCGCCACCGGTCCCGTGACCGCGCGCAACCAGCGCGTCGTAGCCGAGGTGCACGGCAATCGCGACGATCCACAGCCCCGCGGTCAGCCAGTTGCCCTTGGACCAGACCTGGCCGTCCTGGCTCCAGATCCGCACCGTGCCGGCCCGCAGCACACCGAAGACGGCGGCGAGCACCAGGCTGCCGCCGAGCGCGGCGTAGGTCCCCGGCCCGCTGTGATACTTCTGCAGGTAGTCGACGATCTCGACAACGCCGATGACCGCCAGGACCACGAGCAGCCGCAGTCCGCGCGCGTTGATCGGCCGGGCGACCAGCTGCCGGTAGATCACCAGGCCAAGAACGAGGACGCCAAGGATGATGTCGAGAGCCACAGTTGCCTCCTCGGGCGCTGCGGCGGCCGGGCTCGGCGGCGCACCGCGCACCGCGTTCCCTGCGGTGCGCTTCTAAACTAAGGCAGTGCGGACAAAAGGGCTCATGCATTATGTCCCGATCCGCCCGTGACAGATGTCATGGCTGACGGGGCCTGCCGGGCGGACCGAACTTCCGCCGACCGCCGATGAGTTCGCGGCCGGCGAATCGTCTGCCTGTTATCCATTCGCTCATGTCGGCGACCTACCGGTAAGTTCGGTAGGCGGGGTGTTCTGGGCCGTCGGCCCGTTAGGGGAGGAAAGGAAAGTTGTCAGCTCCTAGTGCTGGGCCGGCGATCCTCGTCGAGGGCCTGACCAAGTCATTCGGCGAGGTACGCGCGCTTCGCGGTATCGACCTGACGGTGCCGCGCGGGACAGTGCTCGGCGTGCTCGGCCCGAACGGCGCGGGCAAGACGACCGCCGTGCGGATCCTGACTACGCTGCTGCTCCCGGATGGTGGCCGGGCCCTGGTGGAGGGCTATGACGTCGTCCGGCAGGCCGCAGCGGTGCGCCGCACGATTGGCCTGTCCGGCCAGTCCGCGGCCATTCAGGAAGAGCTCACTGGCCGCGAGAACCTGGAGATCGTGGGGCGGCTGTACCACCTGAGCTGGAGCCAGGCACGCCCACGCGCCGCGGAACTGCTGGAGCAGTTCGGCCTGAGCGACGCCGCCAATCGTGCGGCCAAGACCTACTCGGGCGGCATGCAGCGCCGCCTGGACCTGGCCGCGAGCCTGGTCGGCCGGCCAAAGGTGCTGTTCCTCGACGAGCCCACCACGGGTCTGGACCCGCGGTCGAGACTGGGCATGTGGGACATCATCCGGTCGCTAGTGGCCGGCGGGACCACGCTGCTGCTCACCACGCAGTACCTGGACGAGGCGGACGAGCTGGCCGACGAGATCGTCGTCATCGATCACGGCCAGGTGATCGCCGTGGGCACCTCAGAGGAACTCAAGGGACGCGTCGGCGGGGACGTGCTGGAGTTCACCGTTCCCGACCGCAACAGGGTCACCGACGCGGCCGAGGCGATCGCCCGGATTGGCGAGGGCGAGCCGCACGTGGACAAGGAGACCGGGGTGATCAACGTGGGTGTCGGGGCCCGCGGCTCCGAGGCACTCGTCGAAGGGGTGCGGAGCCTGGACAGCGCCGGTGTGCAGACTCAGGGGCTCGCGCTGCGACGGCCGTCGCTCGACGACGTATTCCTGGCGCTTACCGGGCACGCCGCCGAGGAAGACGGGGAACCGGGCGGGGGCAAGCGCCGCAAGCGGCGAGGTCGGCGCTCCGGTAGCAGTGACGCAGGAAAGGCGGTGTCGTCATGACCGCCGTAGCACCCACCGCAGGGGCCAGTGTCCCGTTCACGCCGAGCGGCCCGAGTCTGCTCACCCGGGCCCACTGGGCGGTGACCGACACGCTCACGATCACCCGGCGCAACCTGCTGGTCTGGATGCGGGTCCCCGCGTACATCATGTTCACCGTGATCCAGCCGGTTATGTTCGTGCTGCTGTTCCGCTACGTCTTCGGCGGCGCGATCGCCGTGCCGGGTGTCAAGGGCGGATACGTCAACTTCCTGCTGCCAGGCATCATCGCGCAGACCGCGGCGTTCGCGACCTTCGGCACGGCCATCGCGCTGGCGCAGGAACTGCAGAAGGGCGTGATCGACCGACTGAAATCGATGCCGATGGCGCGCTCTGCGGTGCTGGCCGGCCGCCTGGTCGCCGACACCATCCGGATGTTCATCACGATCGTGATCGTGGTCGGCGTCGGGTACGCGGTCGGCTTCCGGTTCGAGAACGGAGTTGGCCTCGCCATAGCGATGATCGTGCTGGCAACCGTGTTCGGGCTGGCGATCTGCTGCATCTCCGCCTATACCGGGCTGGCCATCGGCGACGAGGAGTCCGTGCAGGCGTTCGGGCTGGTCTGGCTGTTCCCGCTGACGTTCCTCAGCTCGGCCTTCGTGCCGATCGCGAGCATGCCGGGCTGGCTGCAGGCGTTCGCCAACAACCAGCCCGTCACCTACGTCATCAACGTGATGCGCTCGATGGCGCTCGGCGGCCCGATCGCGGCGGACCTGTGGAAGAGCATCGCCTGGCTGGCGGGCATCTTCATCGTGTTCGCCCCGCTAGCCGTCCGCGCCTACAAGCGGGCCGGCTAGCGCGCAAAATGCGCTTGCCCACAGGCTGGAGAGCGCCGCCGAAACAGCGGTTTGCTTTCGTCCGGTGAGAGCCGGACGAAAGCAAACCGCTATCGCTGACCCCGGCGCAACCCGCCCCGGTTTCCGGTGAGCCTGCTGAGCCCGTTGTAACCGAACGTGAGGCTGAGGATGTTGTTATTGCTGGTGCTGCCGACGAACGGCCGGTCGGCGGCCGCGGCGACCAGCACGCTCACCTCGGTGACCCGGCCCGGCCGGGCGTCGGCGTGGTGCAGCACCGCCAGCGCCCCCGACGTCAGCGCCAGCCCGATCCCGAACGCGATCAGCCCGCGCACCTGATGCCGCCCCGCCAGCGCCCGGCCCCGGAGCCCGAACGTCACCCGCCGGTTCACCGCCGGATTAGCGATGGCGGTCACCAGCAAGCTCACCGCGTTCGCCCCCTGCGCACCCAGCCCACCACGCAAGAGCAGAAACAGCAGAACGTACGCCAGCGTGCTGGCCACACCGACCACGGTGAACCGCGCCAGCTGGGTCACTAGCACGCCATGACGCCGGGCCGGGCCGCCGCCTGACTGGCGCGATCCGGGCGAAGACGGGTCACCGAGTACCGCCCGGCCATCCCGCCCCGCCAGACCCTTCGACGACGGGTCACCGAGCACCGGAACCTGGATCGTGCCGTGCGCCAAGCCGGTACCCAGCCGCACGATCCCGCGCAGATCCGCCACCGCGGTCGCCACCAGCTTGACCCGCGAATCGGTGTCGTCGATCCAGTCCACCGGGACCTCGGCGATCCGCGCCCCGCCCGCTCCGCCAAAACCAGCAGCTCGGTATCGAAAAACCAGGCCGTGTCCTCGGTCAGCGGCAGCAGCGCCCGCGCCGCATCCGCCCGGATCGCCTTGAACCCGCACTGCGCGTCGGAGAACCCGGTTCCCAAACTGGCGTGCAGCAGCAGGTTGTAACACCGCGAGATGACCTCCCGCCGCGGGCCCCGGATCACCCGGGCACCCCGCGCCAGCCGGGTACCAATCGCCACGTCGCTGTGGCCGGACAGCAACGGGGCCAGCAACGGCAGCAGCGCGTTCAGGTCCGTCGACAGATCCACATCCATGTACGCGAAAATCGCCGCATCACTATGCGACCAGACCGATCTGAGCACGCCACCGCGGCCAGGGCGCTCCAGGCGGACCGCCCGCACACCATCGAGCTCGGTTTCCAAGGCCAGCGCCTGGGGCCACGTTCCGTCATCACTTGCGTTATCCGCAATCGTGATCCGCGCCGAGAACGGAAACTCATCCCGCAGGAAAGCATGCAGACGCCGCACGCTCTGCCCCAGATCACGCTCCTCATTACGGACCGGAATGACTATCTCTGCCTGGACGCCGGCCGGGCACGATGCCTGTGGCGCATGTGACTGCGCTGCAGATAAGTAGTCTGCAGGGAGCAGTGAGTCGAAGCTCCTCATGCCCCCAGGCTGTCCAGTGAGGTGCACCCTCACTGAGACGGTCCTTCAGAAGTGCTGCACGCTCAGGCCGAGTCTGGAGACTCCGCGGCCGAGCCCGGGACCCACGCCACGTCGGATGTGGCGATCACGCGCTCGCCCCGGGACTGGCTCCGGGCCCGGCGGGCGCTGCGGATCGCGCTGAACCCGAGCACGCCCGCAGGCGGGAGCGTGACCAGCGCGGGGAGCTGGTAGCGCCAGGAGAACTCCAGGACGTCGGGCACGAGCAGCATCACGACGGCGGTGACGGTGAACAGCAGGCAGGCCAGGGCGAGCTGCCTGCTTCGAGGGCTGCCCGCCCGGCGCAGCAGCGCCAGAACCGAGCCGATCACGCCCGCCAGCGTGAACAGGGCGAGCAGCGGACCCGGCGTGTAGCCGCCGCCGAGCTGGTAGGAGCGCAGGAAAGCCGCGACCGGCCGGTCGACCTGCGCCCGGCCGATCTTCCGGAACTGGAATCCGCTGAACGCCTGCTTCTGGACGCCGACGATGATCGCATGGTTCTTGCCGAGGCTCACCCACGGCGGGTACACCGCGTAATGGTTCTGGAACTGCCAGCGCGCGATCGGGGTGACCGACCCGACCTGATCGCGCGTCAGCGCAAACAGGCGCACCGAGTCGCGGGCGATCGCGGCCACGACCCTGCCCGGCTGCTGGTGCTCGACCGCCGAGTCCAGGGTGTTGATCAGCGCGTTCCGGTTGGCCCCCGGCGGGATGGCCGCAGCGTGCAGCGGCGACACCTTGGTGTGCTCGAGCCAGTCCGGGCCGTGCGCCTGCTCGCTCGGGGTCGGGCAGAGCGGCCGCACGTCCGCCGGGAGCTTCAGCGTGGCGCAGTCGGCCGCCGCAGAGAGCCTGCCGGAGGTGCTCTGCGCGTGAGCCAGCCAGAAGTGACCGGTGTTGATGGCCGAGACGCTGCAGTAGCACAGGATCGGCAACGCGAAGGCGAGGACCAGGGCGCCGCCCAGCTCGATGACGCGGCGCCATCCCCCGGCGGCCACGATCACGTAGACGAGCGCGGGCACGATGAGGAGCTCGCCCACGTCCCTGACCGTGGCCGAGGTCCCAAGGATCAGGCCGCCGGCAGCCGCGAACCGCACGGTCAGCTCCGGGCGCCAGAGCAGGACCGCGAGCCCGGCCACGATCATCGCGTCGAACCAGATGTCCGGCATGATCGTCTGCTCCATCTGCACCTGGTAGGCGTCGAGCAGGGCCGGGACGGCGGCCAGGGCCGCGAGCCAGCGGGAGGCGCCGCGCCGCAGCACCACGGCGTAGATGAGGACGGCCACGGCGATCCCGAGCAGGTGCTGGAGCAGCACAATCGCCTCGAGGTTGCCGAGCGCCAGAACGGCCTTGTACCCGAGCGGGTCGGCGCCGGGCGACGCACCGTACAGGTACTTGAGCGAGTCGACGTAGATCAGCGCGGGGCGGTACGCGAGCTCGCCGGCGAACCGGAGCAGCAGCCCGGCCACCGCCAGGACCGTGATCAGCCAGTGACGGCGCAGCAGCGCACCGATCCGATCCTGCACCGGCTCCCGGGCGGGGCTGGGGGCGACGGCCGGCCCGGCTTCCTGGGTTGAGCCCGCGGGCTGACCGGGCTGCGCGGGCTGGGTCAGCGGGAGGCGGAAGCGCCGTGTCCTCACTCCGCCGAGGCGAGAGGCGACATGCGGTTCGGGCGCACCGCGGGCAGCGGTCACCGGTCTACCACCGAACGCATAGGCGACGGCGCCGTACCGGGCAGATAGTGATGCTCGGGGGCGCGCCGTACCGCATTCACTGACTCCTTCAACGTTTCCAGCTACAGCCCACAGCACCGAGAACCGGCCCGGCAGGCGGTTACCCCATTATTTGACAAGTTGACCTTACGCTTTACCCCCAAGTCTCTCCCTTGTTACCAAAATTACTGGTGAGCTATGGGCTCTTTGGGCCAGTCTTGTGGGATGACACCTCGCCCTCGCTCTCGGCGAGCGTTCCTGGGGTTAGCCGCTGCCGCGGTAGCGGTACCGGCCGCCGTCGTCGCGGCGGTGAAGGCCACGGAGTCAGACGGCTCCAATGCCTCGCATGGCGCGGCGCGCCCGAAGGCCGCCCGGCCCGCGACGCACCCCAGGACGGTCAGCGAGAACGAACTGCCCGGCGACCCGAACTGGTACCCCCGCTTGCTTGGCGCGCCGGACGAGATGATGGGGTACACCGGCCAGTACAGCGTGCTGCCAGGCGAGCCGGTCACGCTGTACGCGTCGACCACGGCACGCGAGTTCACGGTCAAGGCGTTCCGGATGGGCTGGTACAAGGGGGACCAGGCCCGGCTGGTGTGGCAGTCGAAGAGCGTGCCCGGGCGGCAGCAGGGCGCGCCGACCGTGACCGCCGAGATCAACACCGTGGAGACCAGCTGGGGGCCGTCGCTGACGATTCCGACCGATGACTGGCCGGAGGGCGCCTACCTTCTGCGGATGGACTCGGAGAGCGGCGGGCAGCGGCTGGCCCCGGTCACCGTGCGGTCGGCCAAGACCGCGGGCAAGGTGGTGCTCAAGAACTCGACGTCCACCTGGCAGGCGTACAACACCTGGGGCGACTACGACCTGTACAACGGGCCCGGCGGGCTCTCCGACTACGGCAACCGGTCGCTGGTGGTCAGCCTGGACCGGCCCTTCGACCAGAACGGCGCGTTCCTGTTCCTGGTGCACGAGCGCCCGCTGATCGCGCTCGCCGAGCGCATCGGGATCCCGCTCGCGTACGTCACCAGCATGGAGGTCGCCACCGAGCCGCACCTGCTGGACGGTGCCAGCGCTTTCTTCTCGCTCGGGCACGACGAGTACTGGACGCCGGAGGAGCGGGGATACGTGACCGCGGCCAGGAACGCGGGCGTGAATCTCGGGTTCCTGGGCGCGAACTGCTGTTTCCGCCGGATCAGGCTGGAGAGCAGCAAGCTGGGACCGCAGCGGCAGGTCGTCTGCTACAAGACCAGCTACATGCAGGATCCCATGTACGGCAAGGACAACGCGCTGGTCACCAACGACTACCGGGAGCCACCGGGCCCCGATCCCGAATCCTCGATGACCGGGACGCTGTATGAGTCCAACCCCGCCAACGCGGACTACGTCGTGGCCACCCCTGACGCCTGGATGTTCGCGGGGACCGGCGTACACAAGGGATCCAGGTTCCCGGGCATCGTCGGCATCGAGTATGACCGGGTGAACCCGGACTCGGCCATCGAGAGGCCGATCCAGGTTGTGTCCCACTCGCCGCTGACTTGCCGCGGCGTGAACAGCTACTCGGACTCGGCCTACTACACGCACTCCAGCGGTGCCGGGGTGTTCAACGCCGGCACGATGCGCTGGGTCGGCGCGTTCGAGCCGTGGAACTACACCGAGTTCGGCGTCAACCGGCGCGGCGGCAACTTCGTCAAGCGGGTCTCGGCCAACCTGCTCCGCGGGTTCGCCGACGGTCCGGCCGCGGACAAGCACCCGGCGCAGGACAACCTGGACGCCATGCAGGAGTGGCCCGGGGACCCGATCGCGGCGCAACACGACCTGTGGCCACCGGTCGTGCTCTGAAAACACGTCGGCCCGGCCATGCCACTGGGCCGGAACGTGAGTCACAATGCCGGTCATGAGCGAGCAGGGCGGATCCGGTGCGGCCGACGCGGTTGCTGAGCTGAGGGACTGGATCGGCGCGAACTGGGACCCAGAGCTGAGCCTCGCCGCCTGGCGCCAGCGGCTGGCGGACTCCGGCTGGGCGTGCCCGGAGTGGCCTCGCGACTGCTGCGGCAGGGCCCTCCCCGCCGCGGTGGCCGCCCAGGTGGCCGCGGCACTGGCGGCGGCCCGCATCCCCGGGCCGCCGGAGGGCGTGGGCGTGGTCCTCGCCGCACCGGTGATCATCGAGCACGGCAGCGAGGATCTGCGGGGCCGGCTCGTGCGCCCCACCGTGACCGCGGAGATCATGTGGTGCCAGCTGTTCAGTGAGCCCGGCGCTGGGTCGGACCTGGCCGGCCTCTCCACCCGGGCCGAGCCGGACGGCGCAGGAGGATGGCTGGTGACCGGGCAGAAGGTCTGGTCCACTGGAGCCGCGACCGCCGATTTCGGGCTGCTCCTGGCCCGCACCGACGTTGACGTGCCCAAGCACGAGGGCATCACGGCGTTCGCGCTGCCCATGCGCCAGCCCGGGGTTCAGGTACGGCCACTGCGGCAGATGAACGGGCACGCCTCGTTCAACGAGGTGTTCCTGGACGGAGCCCGGGTGCCGGCCGGGAACGTGATCGGCCAGCCCGGTGACGGCTGGCGGGTCGCCCGGGCCACGCTGGCGCGGGAGCGAAGGCTCGCCACGTCCGTGGTTCGGCCGGCGCAGGGTGCAGCGCCAGGGGTGCCCGGGGCGACAGGGGCGACCGCAGGGCCGGGGGCGCCGGGAGCGTCCGAGGCGCCGGGAGCGCCAGGGACGCCGGGAGCGCCAGGAGCGTACGCGGCGTCCGGGGATGCGGCGGCAGGCCTGGCGTGCCGAGAAGCTGTCGCCGAGCGGGTCGCCGCCGCCGAGCCGCACAAGTGGTATCCGCAGCGCGCCGGCCGGGCCGACCTGGTAACCGAGCGCGCCAGGGCCGCGGGCCGCGCGGCCGACCCGCTGGTCCGCCAGGAGATCGCCAGGCTCACCGAGCTGGCATGGTCGGCGCGGTGGACGGCGGCCAGGGCCGCTGCCGCCCGCGCGGCAGGCCAGGCACCCGGCCCGGAAGGCTCGCTGGGCAAGCTGGCGAGCAGCCGGATCGCCCGGCAGGCGGCACGGGTCCACGCGCTGATCGCCGGGCCGTCGGCCATGCTCACCGGTGCCGGGTCGCCTCTGGACGGCGTGATCGCCGAGATAACTTTGTCGGTGCCGGCGATCTCGATCGCCGGCGGAACCGACGAGATCCAGCGCACGATCATCGCCGAGCGGATCCTCGGCCTGCCACGCGAGCCCAACACCGCCCGCGACCTGCCGTTCCGCGACCTGCCGCACAACGGCTGACGCGGGGAGAACCGAAGGGAAGCCCATGCCGCAGCTGAACCGGGCGGGCACGAACGTCTTCTACGAGGTCACCGGGGACGCATACGGCCAGCCTCCGCTGCTGCTCAGCCACGGCTTCGGCGCGTCATCGGCGATGTGGCAGCCCAACCGTGCGGCGCTGGCAGCAGCCCGGCAGGTGATCACCTGGGACATGCGCGGCCATGGCCGCAGCGACAGCCCCGCCGACCCCGCCGAGTACACGCATGCGGCCTGCGCGGCCGACATGGCGGCGCTGCTGGACGCCGCCGGGGCGGAGCGGGCCGTAGCCGGAGGGCTGTCGCTGGGCGGGTTCCTGTCGCTGGCGTTCTGCCTGGAGATGCCGGAACGCATGGCGGCCCTGGTGCTGGCCGACACCGGCCCTGGCTTCCGCAGCGACGACGCGCGGCAGCGGTGGAATAGCCGGGCGCTCGCGACCGCCGACCGGCTGGAACGCGACGGGCTGGGGGCGTTCGGCGACGACTCCGGGCCCACCGCCCCGGGTCATCGCTCGGCGCCCGGCCTGGCCCTGGCCGCGCGCGGCATGCTCGCCCAGGCCGACAGCCAGGTGATCGACGGGCTGGGATCGATCCGCGTCCCAACACTGGTGCTCGTCGGCGGGCGCGACGAGGCGTTCCTCGGCGCCGCGGACTACGTCGCCGCCAAGATCCCCGGCGCGCAGAAGGTGGTTATCCCCGATGCCGGCCACACGTGCAACATCGACCAGCCGGGCCTGTTCAACGAGGCCGTGCTCGCATTCCTGAACAGCCTGCTCTAGAACGCTGGTCATGCAGCCGCCATCAGTTGCTGCCCGACCTAACTTGGCCGTCGCTAGGACAGACGCAGTATGGTGAACTTGCGGGTCATCGGATGGAGCCACCGTGCAGCCACTGGCTATTTATGTCCTTGCCTCAGGTGTCGCGATGATCTTGGGCGTCTCGGCGACTCTTGCAATAGCCCGGCGCGACGTAAGGCATCGTCGCAATGCGATTAGCCGCTGGCATATGCACGGGAGCATCCCGCTGGCTGGGGCTGCGCTGGCGATCGGCGCGATCTCACTCAGCCACGGACAGTCACCTGCCACGCACACAGTCATTTATGTGATCGGAGCCACGCTCCTGCTAGCTGCCTTGCTGTGCGCGACGATCGGCGCAACTGCCGCGTCCCGGCGGTGATTCCGGCCGTGGCCACCTGGCCATGTGCCGGGTTCTGGGGCTGATGACGCCCGCTGGGCGCGGCTTAGTGTTGGCCTGTGGCGCGAGTTGATCCCGAAGACGACAGCATCGATCGCTTCATTGTGCGTCATTACCGCTATGACCCGCAGCGGCGGGAGCGGCGGCATGTCGTGGTGGCTGCGTTCGACAACGAGCGGGAGTTTCAGGCCTGTATGGATGGCGTGCAGGCGGACATCAGGCAACGTCGGGAGGCCGATGAGCCTGTTGAGCCAGGCGAGCACGCGTCCGGGGTTGTGCACGAGGCGGGATACCTTCGCCGCGCGGCGAACGGGCACCTGGTGACGCGGGCGATAAGGCACGGTGTTGCCGGGCAGTGGATCGAGGAGCTGGAGCTGCCCTGCAACATGTCCGTAATGCGGGCGGAGCGCCCTTCGGCCTAACGCTGGCCGATGGCCATGGGGGTGAGCTGCTCGATGTCATGCCGGGCCCGGACCTCGGCGATCACCGCGGGGTCGGGTCTCCCCCGGCCGATCACGGTGCCGAGCTCGTCCAGGTAGTGCTCGTGGCCGGCCGGAGAGACCAGGAACAGCATGCGCGCCGTAGCGGTTCCGGGGTTGGCAAAGGCGTGCGGGCAGCCGGCTGGGACGAACATCGCGGAGCCTGGCCCGCCGCGCAGCACCCGGGCGCCGCTGGCCGACTCCCAGGTTCGCCAGTCGCCGATGGCCCTGCTGCGCGGCTCGAACGCGAGCAGGTCCAGCTCGCCGTCGAGGATGAAGAAGAACTCCTCTGCCTGGCGGTGCAGATGCGCGCCCACGTCGAAGCCCGGGGTGACCAGGGCCTCAAAGGCCGACCACGCGGTGGATTGATCCGCGCCCACCTTGAGGGTCATGCCCGCGCCGGCAATGCTCCGGCCTGCGCCTGGCGGCAGCATCAGCCCGTCGGTCATCTCGTCTCCTTGACATCCGCGGCTCCGGGAGGGACGTGTCGTACGGCACGCTAGCGCCGATACGGGTACTTATCCTGGTACTGAAGCTGCCAGGCACGGCGAGGCGCCGGCCCGCCCGTGCACGCCACCGCCAGGGCGGTCCGGATTCTGGAATCCCATGTGACCAGCGACAGCCCGCATCTGCCGGCGACCCGGCGCACCGAACTGGCCGCGTTCCTGCGCACCCAGCGAACCCGGCTGACGCCTGCCGAGGTAGGCCTGGTCACGGGGAGCGCGTCGGGCCGGCGGCGGACCAAGGGCCTGCGCCGCGAGGAGGTCGCGCAGCTGTCCGGGGTGGGCGTCACCTGGTACACCTGGCTGGAACAGGGCCGGGACATCTCCGCTTCGGCCCAGGTCATCGACGCGCTCGCGCGGGCACTGCTGCTCGACCAGGACCAGCACCGCCACCTGCGTGAGCTGGCCGGGCTGCCGCCACCCGAGCCGGAAAGCCCGGCCGGCGACATGCTGCCCCGGCTGCAGCTGCTCGTCGACGCCGCCATGCCGAGCCTGGCCTCGGTCTACGACCGTCACTTCGACTACGTGGCTTGGAACCAGGCGTACGCGCGCATCAGGCATGACCCCGCCTCGCTGCCGCCCGGCAGGCGCAACATGCTCTGGATGATGTTCACCGACGTGGACAACCGCGCTCGCATGGTGCGCTGGGAATCAGCCGCGCAGGCGGTGCTGAGCCAGTTCCGCACGGCGGTGGGCCGCCACCCCGACGATCCCCGGCTCGCCGAACTCGTGGCGGCGCTGACCGAGGCCAGCCCGCAGTTCCGGGACTGGTGGGCTGAGTACACGGTGCGCTATTTCCGGCCGGCGACCATCGGGCTCAAGCATCCCGGCGCCGGGCCGATCTGGCTGCAGATGTTCCAGCTCCGCCTGGTGGATCAGCCCGACCTGATCGCGGTCATCCAGGTTCCCGCCGACGAGGCATCCGCCGACCGGGTCAGATCGCTGCTGGGAGGCGGCCCGGGCGGGCACGAAGGCTGATCAGCCCGGCCCGCGGCCGGTCGCGGGCCTGACGGCGGCCAGCGAGACGTCGGTTGCGGCGATGAACTGCGCGAACGACTCGTCCGCCGAGCCGGCGCCGGCCAGCGGCCGCGGGGCGCGCGCGGCCAGGTGCGGCAGCGAGAAGCCGGCCGCGCTGGCTCCGAGCATCGCCGCGCCGTAGCCGGAGGGATCGTCGTCGGTGACGCTGAACTCCCGGCCGAGCACCTCGTGCGCGGCGGTCAGCCAGGCCGGGTGGCCGGCCATGCTCCCGCCGACGATCGCCGCGGGGTAGCGCCTGCCGGCCGCCTGCTCGGCGTGCTCGATGACGTTGCGTACGGTCGCGGCGATGCCGCGCAGCGTGGCCCGGGCCAGCTCGGCCGCGCCTGTCGCGGTCACCAGTCCGGTCAGCACGCCGCGGGCACCCGCTTCCCACAGCGGCGCCCGCTCGCCGGCGAGGTAGAGAGCGAACACCGGCGTGGCCGCCGGGTCCGCCCGCTCGCTCAGCTCCATCAGCTCGGGCACGTCCCGGCCGGTGAGCGCGGCCAGCCAGTCGAGCGCGCTGCCGCCGTTCTGCGTCGGGCCGTAGGCGAGCGCGAGCGGCGCCACGGTGGCGGGCACGTTCAGCAGGCCGGAGCCGGGAGCGCCGGAGCCGGGAGCGCCGGAGCCGGGAGCGAGCGAGACGCCGGCGATGCAGGACGTGCCGAGGATGGCGAACGCGCGGGGCCGCTCGAACACGCCGAGCGCGAGCATTCCGCCGAGCGCGTCGCTCCAGCCGACGGACACCGGTACCCCGGTCGGGATGCCGAACCGATCGCTCGCCTCGGCGGTCACGGTGCCGCGTGGCTCCCAGGGCTCGGCCGTCGGCGGGCACACGGCCGGATCCCAGCCCGCCGCGAGCAGGATCGCGTCGGCCGGGGCGCCGGTGAGGACGTTGCAGATTCCCTTGCTCGACCAGCGGTCGGAGGCTGGCGAGCCCGTGAGCGCCATGCCCACGAAGTCCTTGGCCTGCAGCACCCAGTGGGTAGCCGTGCGGGCCTGCGGCCGCAGCCGCGCGAGCCAGGCGAGCTGGGCGGGCGGATAGCCGGGCCCCCAGGGCAGCGAGGTGCCCAGCAGTTCCGCGGTGTCACCGAACCGGGCCGCGAGCTCGGCGGCCTCAGCGGTGGCCGCCGAGTGCTGCCAGGTGAGCGCCGACCCGGTCGGGTGCCCGGCTTCGTCGACGAGCACAGTGCCCGGCGTCAGCCCGGTTAGCCCGACCGAGCACACCCGCGCCCGTTCCTGGTCCGGAAGCTGGGCCAGCGCCGCGCGCGTGCCGTCCAGCCAGTCCAGGCTGTCCCGCTCTCCCCCGGCGTCCGGCGGGAGCGGCACCCGCGACCGGGCGGATACCCGGCCATCCGGCTCGACCAGCACCGCCTTGACCGCCGACGTGCCGACGTCGATGCCCGCGTGGCAGAGCAGCAGGCCGGTGCCGCGGGCGGGTCGGCTCACCGCCGCACCGCGGGCGGGTCGGCTCACCGCCGCACCGCGGGCGGCCTGGTTCACCGTCGCAGCGCGGGCGGCCCGGTTCACCGCTGCACCCGTGCGCCGGCCCCGCGCACCAGCGCCGCCACCTCGGCCCTGGTCGCCATCGACGTGTCGCCCGGGGTTGTCATGCTCAGGGCGCCGTGCGCGGCGCCGTACTCGACCGACATCGCGGGATCGCCGGTCTCCATCAGCCCGAAGATCAGCCCGGACGCGAAGCTGTCCCCGCCGCCCACCCGGTCCAGGATGGCCAGCCCGGGCCGGTGCGTGGCCTGGTAGAACCGGCCGTCGGCCCAGGCGATCGCGCCCCAGTCGTTTGCCGACGCTGTGGTCGCCGTGCGCAGCGTCGTGGCGACGACCCGGAGCTGGCCGAACTCACGTGTGACGCTCGCGATCATCTGCTGGAAGTTGCCGGCCTGCAGGTCGGTGAAGTCCGCAGCGGTGGCCGGCACGTCGAAGCCGAGCGCGGCGGTGAAGTCCTCCTCGTTGCCGAACAGCACGTCCGCGTGGCCGACCAGGCTCCGGTTGACCTCCTGGGCCCGGTCCTGCCCCCCGTAGTCGGCCCACAGGCTCGGCCGGTAGTTCAGGTCGTAGGACACGACCGCGCCGTGCCGCCTGGCGGCGCGCATGGCCTCCTCGGCAACGTCGGGAGTGCTCTCCGAGAGCGCGGCGAAGATGCCTCCGGTATGGAACCAGCGAGCGCCGGCCGTCCCGAAGATCTGCTCCCAGTCGACGTCCCCGGGGCGAAGCTGGCTCGCGGCGGTGTGCCCGCGGTCCGAGACGCCGAGCGCGCCGCGGACCCCGAAGCCCCGCTCGGTGAAGTTCAGGCCGTTGCGCACGTGCCGGCCCGCGCCGTCGCTGCGCATCCACCTGACCTGCGAGACGTCGACCCCGCCCTGCAGCATGAGGTCCTCGATGAGCCGGCCAACCGGGTTGTCGGCCAGCGCGGTGACGATCGCGGTGCGCATGCCGAAGCAGCGGCGCAGCCCGCGCGCCACGTTGTACTCGCCGCCGCCCTCCCACGCGCGGAAGCTGCGGGCGGAGTGGATGCGCACGTCGCCAGGGTCCAGGCGCAGCATCACCTCTCCCAGCGCCACCAGGTCGTAGCGGCAGCCGTCTGCGGAGCGGATCTGCAGCCCAGACATGGGTCAGGCCTTGCCAGCCAGCGAAACGGCCTCGCTGGCGCGGCGGGTGACCTCTGCGTAGTTCCCCGACGCCAGCAGGTCGGCCGCGACGACCCAGCTTCCGCCGACCGCGGGCACGCAGCTCAGGTCCAGGTACTCGGCCATGTTGCCGGGCGTGACGCCGCCGGTGGGGACGAAGCGCATCATCGGGAACGGCCCCGCCAGCGCGCGGATCGCGGCCGGGCCGCCCATCGTCGCGGCCGGGAAGAACTTGACCACCCGGATTCCGCTGTCGAGCGCGGACCCGATCTCGGTCGCCGTCACCGCACCCGGGATCACCGGGACCGAGCGGTCCTGGCAGGCTCGCACGACCTTGCCGCTGAAACCGGGCGTCACGATGAAGCCGGAACCCGCGGCGATGGCCCGTTCCGCCTGGTTCTCGCTAAGAACTGTGCCGGCTCCGATGAGCAGGTCCGGGTCCTGGTTCATGATCCGGATCGCGTCCTCCGCCGCGTCGGTGCGCAGCGTGACCTCGGCGCACGGCAGGCCGCCCGCCTTCAGCGCCTCGGCCAGCGGCGCTGCCTGCGCCGCATCCTGAATCGTGATCACCGGGATCAGGCGCACCCGGGCGAGCAGGCCGGCCACGTCCTGGCCAGGAGGAACGCCGGTCATCCGGTCACCGGGATGGTGCTGCCGGCCCGGTATTCGGTGGCCGGCCTCCCGTACGCGGCCTCGCGGAGCCCGGCGATGTACCCGATCGCGAACAGCCGGCCGAGGTTCGTGTAGCCGAAGCTGTCGTTGGTCTCACCCTCGAGCGCGGGCACGTGGTCCGGGCGCAGCGGACCGTCGAACCCCACCTCGTGGTAGGCGCGCATGCACGCGTACATGTCGGTGGGGCCCTCGTCGTGGAACGTCTCGATGAAGTGCGTGCGGTCCCCGGCGACGTCGCGGAAGTGGACGAAGAACACCTTCTTCAGCCCGCCGAAGTGACGGATCAGCCTCGGCAGGTCGTCGGTCATCAGCGTGAAGTTGCCCTGGCACAGCGTGATCCCGTTGGCCGGGCTGTCGACGGTCGTGATCAGCCTGTCGAAGGCCTCCGGCGTCCCCATGATCCGCGGCACCCCGCGGACCTCGGGGATGGGCGGGTCGTCGGGGTGCATGGCGATCCGCACGCCCGCGCGCTCGGCCACCGGCACCACGGCGCGCAGGAAGTACTCCAGTGCGTCCCAGAGCTGCTCGTGCGTGACGCTGCCCGGCTCGGCGAGCGGTGGCGGCTGGCGCATCACGGCGTCGTCGTAACCGGTCGAGATCGCTCCCCCGCGCAGCTCTACCGTACGGTCGGTGCGGGCCCATGCCGTGATCGCGTGCCAGTTGTAGCAGAGCACCGGGATGCCGAGCTCGCCCATGGCCTGGATCTGGGTGCACAGGTAGTCGATCTGCTCGTCGCGGCGTGGTCCGCCGAGCCGGGCGTCGTCCAGCGGCGGGCAATCCTCGATCACGGATAGCGTGAGCCCGTACTCGCGGTAGCCCTCCTGCAGCCGCCGCAGCGCCGGGAGCTCCCACGGCCGTTCCCCGGCCGGCGGGACGACGTAGGGCTCCGGCATCCATTCCTGCGAGCCCGCGCCCTTGGGCCAGCGCCACATCTGCTCGCCGCCGTCCAGCAGGGTGACGACTTCCTCCACCCCGGCCTGGCGCACCAGCCGCCACAGCGGCCCGGGCGTGGGGGTCAGCAGCTCAGTGATCTTCAACACCGTTCAGTCCTCCTTGGTCGCGGCGTCACGCGCGCTATCCCTCCTCGCCGGGCGCCCGCAGCGCGACACCCGCGAGCAGGCCGCCGTCCACCCGCAGATCGGCCCCGGTGACGTACGACGCCAGCGGGCTTGCCAGGAACACGCACACGTCCGCGATCTCGGCGGGCTGCCCGACCCTGCCGATGGGGTGCCCCGAGCCCCACATCCGGATCACGCTGTCCGGGTCGTCCGGCGAGACGTCGCGCGCGGACGCGCGGAGCATCGGCGTGTCGACCGAACCGGGCAGCACGGTGTTCACCCGGATTCCCTCGTGCGCGTGGTCGACCGCCATGGCCCGGGTCATCGCGGCGATCGCCCCCTTGGTCGCCGTGTAGGCGACCACGTTGCGCTGGCTGGCGACGGCCTGCCCGGAGGAGATGTTCACGATCGAACCGCCGCCGCCCCGGCGCATCAGCGGGACCGCGTGCTTGGCCAGCAGGAACATGCTGCGCACGTTGACGGCGAACACCTCGTCCCACATCTGCGGCGAGGTGGTCTCGACCGTGCCGTAGCGCTGGATGCCCACGGAGTTGACCAGGGCGCCGATCGCCGGATGGCGGCCCGCGACGCCGTCGAAGAACGCGGCCACCTGGCCGGCGTCGGAGACGTCGGCCACGTGACCGCTGACGTTCAGGCCGCGGGCGTGAAGCTCCCGCTCGGTGTTCCCGACGGCCGCGGAGTTGATGTCGACGAACTCGACCACCGCGCCGTTCTCCGCGAACCGGGTCACGACCGCCTGGCCGATTCCTGCGCCGCCGCCCGACACCACCGACACCACGCCTTCGAGCAGGCGGCTTCCGTTCTCGTTCAGGATCCTCACCTCATCACGCGAAGTTGGCCTCAACCACGCCGAGCGCGCCGAAGTCCGCGCGGACCGTGTCGCCCCGGGCGGCGAACAGATGGCCGGTGCACGTCCCGGTGCTCACGATCTCGCCCGCCCGCACGTCCCGCCCGTGCTCCCGGGCCCAGTTCAGCAGCCAGGTGAGGCTGGTCAGCGGGTTGCCCATGGCCGCGCTCGTGACGCCGGACTTGATGTAGCAGCCGTTCAGGGACACGTCCATGGTCACGGCGGCCAGCGGGATCTCCTGCCAGTCGCGGACTGGAGTCCCGTGCACGAGCGCCGCGCCTCCCCCGTTGTCCAGGCACGAGCCAAAGTAGCTGCTGGCTCCGTACCAGTCGGGGAACACCATGTCGCCGATCTCGATCACCGGGACCAGGGAGTCCACGCCCGCCCGGGCATCGGTCTCGGTGTACGGCTCATCCCGGGCCCGGAAGTCCTCAGCCAGGTAGAACGCAAGCTCACACTCGCAGTTGCGGTAGTTCATGAACAGTTCCGGCGGCAGGCTGGCGCCGCTGCCGAAGACCGTCCCGCGGTACAGGACGCCGGGGCACGCCCCGGGCAGGCCCTCGGCGCGGCGGATCTCCGCGCTGGCGGCGCCGACCTTCCAGCCCGTTCCGGGCCAGTCCAGCGTGTCGTTGAGCGTCAGCAGTACCCGCATCACCGACGCCCAGTCCCTGGTCCGAAGCGACCCCGGAAGCTCTTCTGCGTGCCGCTCCCTTCGCCCCCTGACGATGATCGCCACGACCTCGTCGGTCTCCGCGTCGTTCAGCGCGCTGGTCCGGCTGACCGGCACCGCCGCGCCGGGCTCCGTCGGGCCGTAGATCAGCCGGCCCCGCTCGCCGTATTCCTTCCGTTCCACCTTCGCCTCTCATCAGGCATGCGGCGGTAAGCCCCGTGCCGGTCCAGCGTTATGAAGCCCAAGTGCCCGATGCGCCTTGGGAGCGTTGAAAGCAGCGGTCAGACCGCGGCCGCTGCCGGGGAAGCCCGCCCGAAGCGCTGCAGCGCGGACCTGAAGTGCTCGAGCATCGCAGTGCGCGACCCGTCGACGTCGTTGGCCTTGATAGCGGCCACCAGGTTCTCGTGGTGCCGCTGTATCTGGGCCCATTCGTCCGGGGTCGCTATCTTCCCCCCGGCCGACATGGTCTGGATCGCCACGTGCCGCAGGGCGTCGGTGAAGGCGGACAGCAGCGCGTTATGGGCGGACCGCGCGATCGCCAGGTGGAGCTGAAGGTCGAGGCCGGCGTACCGGTCGGCGTCGAGCATTATTTCCTTCATCTCGCCGACCAGCCGCTCGAGCTCCGCCGCCTCCGCGTCGGTGCGGTTCTCCGCCGCCAGGCTGGCCGCTTCGACTTCCAGTCCCTCGCGCAGCTGCAGCACGCCCAGGGTGCTGACACCCTGGATGGTGACGGCCCACTCCAGCAGCGTGGTCAGGCCGTACGAGCCGACCGGGCAGATCGTGGTGCCTTTCCCGTTGGCGGTCACCAGGACGCCCAGTGCGGTCAGCGAGCGGATCGCCTCGCGGATGAGCGGACGGCTGACGCCGAGTTGCCGCGCCAGCGTCAGTTCGGCGGGCAGCATGTCACCGGGCTTGAGATCATTCTCCTGGATGTGCTCCACAATGGCGCGAGTGACCTGATCCCCCAGCGTGGTTTTCACCAGCCGCCTGTGGGGTGACTGTTCAGTCACTGACTCGCCTTTCTCGCCCGGGAGAGACACTTCTCCGCACTATCCCAGATTAGAGTTCGACCTGTCTGGCTGTCAAGCAGCTTGTTTTTCCAGAGATCCCAGAGAACGCAGCACGTTAGTGAGTTCCTGAAGGTGTTCGGGTGATACGGCGGCCAGCGGCGGCACGGGATCACCGACGCCGGAGCCTATCAGCAGGTTGAGCGCGGCCTTCATGACCGAGAACCAGTGCGGTTCGTCGCCGTCGCCGATGCCGGCGAACTCCAGCCTGACCAGCGGCAACAGGCGCTGCCACTCCTCGCGCGCGGCCTCGAGATCCCCGGCAACGGCGATCGCCTCATACAGCCGCCGGGCGGGCCGCGGCGCGATGCTCGGGATGCCCGAGATCCACCCGTGCGCGCCGTAGCACAGGCCCTCGAACGCGACCGTGTCCACGCCCACGTAGACCGTGAAGTCATCGCCGCCGCCCTGCACCAGGTCGAAGATCGTGCCCGCCGCCGAGTGCGAGAACTTGACGCCCGCGAGCACTCCCTCCTCGTGCAGCTTGAGGATCTCCTCCGCGCGCAGTTCCATGCCCACGTTGATCACGTTGTGGTACAGCACGACCGGTATGCTCACGGCCGCCGCGACCGCCCGGTAGTGATCCATCACCTGCGTCCGGGTCGGCACCATGTAATAAGGCGGGACGATCAGCAGCGCGTCGGCGCCGGCCTGCTCCGCGTGCACCGAAAGCTCGACGGTGCCAGCCGTCGTGTAGTGATGCGTGCCCGCCAGCACCGGCGTGCGGCCGCCGACCGCCTGAATCGCCGCCTCAAGGACCCGCTTCCGGTCGGCCAGCTCCAGCGCGGCGAACTCCCCCGAGCTGCCCAGCGGCGAGATACCGTCGACGCCCTGCTCGATGAGCCAGTCGATGTGCAGGTGCACCCTGTCGAGCGCGACCCGGCCGTCGTCGAATGGCGTCACGCTCGATGCCACGATGCCGTGTGGCAGCCTCCCGGGCGCTTTCTGGTCAGGCACGGTCTGCTTGCTCCTTATCGCCGTCGTCATCAGCTTCCATTGCGTCGAGGATTCCCTGGATATAGCCCAGGGCAAAGGCGCGGCCGCGGTGCCCGTAGGCGGAATCGTTGACCAGGGCCGGGGTGTGATCGTCGAGGATAAAGCCGCTGAAACCCTGGTCGTGCAGCTCCCGCAGGATCCGGGCCGGGCGGTAGTTGCCCTCACCGAGAAAGCACTCGACGAACGACGGCACCGTTCCCTGCACATCCCGCAGGTGCACGTACGCGATCTTGTCCCGCGGCGCCAGGTAGCGGATCGCGTCGAGCACCGCATCCTCCCCGCCCATCTCGGACACGGTGCCCAGGCACAGCTCGATGGCGAACCCCGGCCCGGGAAACGTCCCGGCGGCCCGCTTCAGCGCATCCACCGACCGGAACACCCGGGCGACGCCGCCCAGCGACGGGACCGGAGGGTCGTCGGGATGCAGCGCCAGCCGCACGCCCGCCTCCTCGGCGACGCCGGTGAGCGCCCCGACGAAGTACTCGAACGACGCCCACATGTCCGCGTCAGTGCGCTCCACCCCCAGGTCGAGCATCCCGCCCCGGATCCAGGTGTCCTTCTGGTCATCCGCGCGCAGGTCGCGCCGGGCCACGTAGATCGCGTCCGCGCGGGCCTCGTCGGCGGCGACCGCGAGATCGAAGCCGGACACGACCGCGTGACCGCGGCCGACGGGTGCCAGGGCCGTCCGCCACACCGAGGCGGGCATCCAGTGGAAGCCGAGAATAGGGATGCCCGCGCCCCCGAGGTTGCGGATGGTTTCGGCCAGGTTCTCGATCTCCTCGTCCCGGCCCGGCAGGCCCAGCATGGCGCTGGAGTAGAACTGGTTCGGCACGTTCTCGATCGCCTCGAGGCGCAGCCCGTGCGCCTCAACGCGCTCGCGCAGCGCGACGAGGTCGGCGAGTTCCCACCGCTGCTCACCCGGCAGCTCCGGCGTGTTGAGCTGGATGCCCTCCGCGCCGACCTGCCGGGCGAACGCCAGGTACTCGTCGGTCGCCCGGGCGGCCTGCCCGACCGCGATCCGCATGGTCATTCGCTCGTTTCCCCCTGAGCCCCCATGGCGATCGCCCGTATTCGCATCCGTCCCTGCACCTGGTCGAAGTAGACCGCGAGCACCGTCGCCGCCCCGACGGCGACAAGCTGCATAAACGTGTTGATCCCCAGCAGCACGAACCCGTTCTCGAGCACGCTGATGATCAGCGCGCCGACCACGGTGCCCAGGATCGAGCCTTCACCGCCGCTGAGCGGAGTGCCGCCGATGACCACCGCCGCTATCGCGATGAGCAGGTAGGAGCTTCCCGTCTCCGAGCTCGCGGTCTGGAAGTCACAGGTGCTGATGAACCCGGCCAGCCCGGCCATCAGCCCGGATATGACATAGAGGTACACGGTGAACCGGCGGACCGGCACGCCGGCCCGCACCACGGCCTCCCGGTTCGCGCCGATCGCGAAGATGTACCGCCCGAACCGGGTCCGCGCCAGCACGAACGCGAAGATCAGCACGCAGAGGATCGTGAGCCAGACGATCCAGGCGACCACCGGGCCGTCGTTGCCGAACGTGAAGCTGGCCGGGGGCAGGGTTCCGATCGGGTACTTGACCGAAAGCCACTCGGCCAGCCCGAAGAACGCTCCCCAGCTGCCTAGCGTGACGATCAGCGGGCTGATTTTCAGCAGCGAGATGATGAGCCCGTTGATCAGCCCGATGAGGCTGCCGACGATCGTCGTGATCACGCCGACGGCGATGACGATCAGCGCCCCGTTGCCGTGGCCGTGGTACATCTTCGTCATCAGGATCCCGGCGGTGAGCGCCGAGAACGCCAGGTTCGACGCCAGCGAGATGTCGATACCGCCCGAGATCATGACGAACGTCTCGCCGAGCGCGATGAGCAGGAACAGCGACGTGCTCGACGTGATGTTCTGGAACGAGATGTTCGTGAAGAATCCCTGGCCGGTGACCCCGAACACGATGATCATCAGTACCAGGACGAGCACGACGGGGAGCCTGCCCCGCAAGCTGGCCGACAGCAGGTCGCGCGTCATCGATGAGCTGGATCCTCGCCGCACCCGCTCGCGCACGGAGGTCATACCGCAGCCGCCGATCCGACCATGAGGCCAAGTAGCTGCTCCTCGGTCACGTCGCTGACGTTCATGGTGGCGACCACCCGTCCGGCCCGCATGACGACGATGCGGTCGGCAAGCTCCATGACCTGCGGGAGGTTATGGGTCACCATGCACACGGTCGTGCGCCGCTCCACGAACTCGCGGACCACCCGGGTGAATGCCGCGGTTTCCTTGGGGCCGAGCGCGGCCGTCGGCTCGTCGAGCAGGATCACCTGCGCCGAGAAGTACATCGCCCGGGCCAGCGCGACCGCCTGCCGCTGGCCGCCGGAAAGCTGGCGGACCGGCAGCTTCACGTCCGGGATCCCGATCCCGACCGCCTTGAGCGTCTCCGCGGCCGCGCGGCGCATCGCCTTGTCGTCCAGCGTGTGGATGAGGCCGGCCCAGCGCTTGACCAGTTCCCGGCCGAGGAAGACATTGCTGGCCACGTCCAGCGTGTCGGCCAGCGCCAGGTCCTGGTACAGCGACTCGATCCCCAGGCTCCTGGCCCTGGTCGGGCTGTCCAGGGTCACCGGCGAGCCGTCGATGACGATCTCGCCCTCGTCGGGCCTGACCACGCCGGAAAGAATCTTCATCAGCGTGCTCTTGCCCGCGCCGTTGTCGCCGACGATGGCGGTGAGGCCGACATCCAGATCTATGTCGACGCCGCGGAGCGCCGCGACGCCCGCGTAGGACTTCTTGATGTTCTTAACGTTCAGCATCGGCTGGCCCGTCTGCTGGACTCGATGTTCTCCATGCCGTACCTGTCAGGTTCCGAGCCCCGGCGGGAGCCGGGGCCCGGGGCGGCGGCATTGCTCGTCGCAGCGTGGCGGCGACGGCAGGCCGTCCGCTCTCCGGGCCCGGCTCCCCCAGCGGCGTACTTGCCATTAGGGACGAGTCTTCCGTTACGGGATCGTCGGGTCGTACGGCACGGTGGCGTACTGCGGGTCGTTGATGTTCGCCGGCGTCAGCAGGATGCCGGGCGGCGAGACGCTCCGCACGATCTTCGACGAGTGGCCGGTGAGCGCGTCGATCGCGTACTGCACCGCGGTCACACCGACGTGGTAGGGCTGCTGCGCGACCAGCGCCTGGATGTCGCCGCCCTTCAGCGCGGTGATCTCGGCCGGCTCGGCGTCGATCGCGACTTCCTTGATCTTCCCGGTCTTGTGCGCGTCCTTGAGCGCGGTCAGCACGCCCACGGCGTTGAAGTCATCCACCGCGTAGATCATCGACAGGTTGGGGTGCGACTCGATCAGGTCGGTGGCCAGGCTGTCCGCCTTCGAAACATCGTCACCGGAGACCTGCTGCGGCAGCAGCTGCAGCCCCGGGCAGTGGGCCTTGGTGTAGGCCTGGAACCCGGTCACGCGCTGCAGGTCCGAGATTACGGTCACTGAGCTGTTCAGGATCCCGACCTGGCCCTTGCCTCCCAGCAGCGAGCACGCCTCCTTGCCGGCCTGCGCGGACAGCGCGGTGTTCGAGGAGGTGATGAACGACTGCGCATAGGGGGTGTTGTTCATGTCCCCTTCGGTCTCGTTCACGATAATCACCGGGATGCCGGCCTTCTTCGCCTGCGCCAGCGGCCCGTTGAAGGTGTCGCCGGTGCCGTCCGCCGACAGGATGATCGCGCTGACGTGCTTGGCGAGCATGTCCTGGAAGAGCGGCACCTGGCTGGTGTAGTCAAACGTCGCCGGGGCCTGCTCGATGATTTTCGCGTGGTTCTTCCCAGCCTCCGCGATCGCGCCCTTCCACACGCTGTAGAAGTACGGGTCCGCATTGTCCCCGTTCAGCAGCGCAATTGTGTAGGTCTTCGAGCTGCTGCCGCTGCTGCCCGAGGATCCCGAGGAACTGCAGGCCGCCAGCCCGGCGGCCAGTGCCGCGGCCGCGAAAACAGCCAGGGTTCTTTTAGGCATGGCGGTTAGTCTTCTTTTGGGCATAATCGTTTCTTCTTTCGTCGGATACCCATTTTTGAGCCAGAGCGAATTTCCGGTTCGCTCTTTACCTGCACCGGCGCTGGTCCTGCGCAGCGCTGTGCCGCTACCCCGATGGCCCCGTGGCCGGCGCGCCCTGGCCGCCTGGGGCAGGCAACCACGCGGCTTCCAGCAGGCCCTCCCGGGCGAGGTCGTACAGATGCGCCCGTGCCGTCGCGACAACCTGCGGCGTCAGCGGCGGATCGGTCCCGGTCAGCTCCGCGATGACGAGGCACAGGTCGCGCGTGAGCACGGGGTTCGGCGCCTTCCGCCGCACCAGCTCGCGTGCCAGCGCCTCGACCTCATCGACGAACTCGAGACTGTCCTGGATGAAAGCCAGGCCATCGTCCCGGCCCATCGGCGGGACGTGGGCCGGGCAGAGGAGCCGGAACGGGAGCCCGGCCAGCCGGTCCAGTCCGCGACGGGTCTCTGCCACGTCGACATACAGCGGGGCAAACACGTCGGTGCCGTCGCTGCTCCGCGTGCCGTGTCCCTGGACGGCATCCCCGGTGAACAGGGCGCCGGTCTGCCGGTCCAGGTACGCGCAGTGCCCCCAGGTGTGCCCGGCGCACTGCACCACCTCCAGCACCCGGTCGCCGACCCGCACCGTGTCGCCGTCGCGGAGCATGAGGTCGACGGTGGGCTCGGGCACGCACAGCGCTTCGAGGCCTGCCCGCCCCGCGCGCAGGTCCAGGGTTCCCGGGTAGTCGTCCCAGAAGCGAGCCCACTGCCGGTCGAACGACTCCACCCAGGGCACGTCCTCGAGCGGCGCTGCCACTCGGACGCCGGGCACCGCGTCGACCCACGACTGCTGGCCGCCGGAGTGGTCGGGGTGGCCATGCGTCGCGATCACCAGGTCGGCCGCTGCCGGGTCCAGGCCGGCCGCGGCCACCGCGTCGGCGAGGGTGGCCGTCCTGGTGCTGGCGACCCCGGGATCGATGAGCGCGAATCTCCCGCCGGATGCGACGAGGTAAGTCCACAGCGGCGCGTTGCAGACGGCCGGATAATCGGTGGGAAGCTGAAAGACTCCGTCGCCGAGGTCGGCGATTCCCGCTCGTGAGGCTGTCTCTGCCTTGGGCGCCACCAACCCCCACCTCCCAGACAAGATGCCTCAGCGCATTTCAAAGCCAGCACATTTTGAGCCGCTGCTTTCCGGTTTTCTCCGAGCCTCTCTCACGGCAAGGCCGTGACAAGATAACCGCTCGATCGCGACGCTTTGATCGGCGGTGATGTCTCTTTATGCAAACTTCTGAGATGCGAACTTAAACCCGTTTCATGTTTCTTAGCATCCAACGTGTCAGGCTGTCAAGCAGGTTGGAGGCTGGCAGTCTGACAGTCTGCTAGGTTCCGGGCTCACTCACGGCGCCCGGCCCCGCAAACCCACCCCCGCCAACCCGCCCGCACCGCCGACCCCGCCAACCCGCCCGCACCGCCGACCCCGCCAACCCGCCCGCACCGCCGACCCCGCCAACCCGCCCGCACCGCCGACCCCGCCAACCCGCCCGCACCGCCGACCCCGCCAACCCGCCCGCACCGCCGACCCCGCCAACCCGCCCGCACCGCCGACCCCGCCAACCCGCCCGCACCGCCGACCCCGCCAACCCGCCCGCACCGCCGACCCCGCCAACCCGCCCGCACCGCCGACACGCCCGCACCGCCCATCGCGCCAAACCATGTCTTCACGGTTTCGGTAAGGACAAACTTGTGCAAAATAGGACAGGGATTGACTGAAACCAGTGAAGAGTCGTGGCGCCGCCCGCGACGGCCGCGCTTGGGAGGAATTGCACCGGTGTCACGGGCGATTCTCGGCGGCGAGCGCGCCGGCAAGCCCTGGGGTGGGCGCGATCCGGCCGAACAGGGTGGCCTGCAGCGCGTGATAGAGGTCCGGCTTGCCCTGCCAGGCGGCGCTGCCGGGGACGTTCTCCGGGGTCAGTTCGTGCCGCCAGCTTCCCAGCGTGCGGTCGAGGACGTAGAGCGCCGCGTGATCCCAGAACCGCTGATACCAGCGGTCGTAGGACGCGTCGCCGGTGGCCGCGTGCAGGTAGGCCGCGGCGCCGATGGCCTCCGCGATCACCCAGTGGAACCGGTCAGCCACGCTGACCACGCCGTCCGCGCCGAGTGTGTACGCGAAGCCTGTGCGCTGGTCGTCCCAGGCATCGGCGACCGCGCGGCCGAACAAATCCACTGCCGCGCCGGGCATCCAGGCGCCCTGCATGCCCGGCCGTTCGTGCATCTGGATCAGCAGCCGGGCCCACTCCAGCGAGTGCCCGGGAATGGTCCCGTACGGCCGGAACAGGTCACGCGGCCGGTCGGCGTTGAAGTCGGACACCGGCCGCCAGGCGGAGTCGTAGTGCTCCGGCACGCGCCAGCCGTCGGCCGCGGCGAACTCGCCGACGATCCGCTCGGCGATGCGCGCAGCACGGCCGGCGTAGCCCTCGTCGCCGGTGGCGTCGGCCGCTGCGAGGAATGCCTCGGCCAGATGCATGTTCGCGTTCTGGCCGCGGTAGTCGCTGCACACGGCCCAGCTGCCGTCCCACTCCTCGACGTACAGGCCGTGCGGACGGTCCAGCATCCTGGCCGCAATGACGTCGCTGGCCTCCTGGATCAGGTCATCGGTGTCGTGGCCGGCCTGTGCCGCGGTGCACGCCGCCAGCAGCACGAACGCGTGGCCGTATGCCTGCTTGCGCGGATCGGCCGGGCCATCCGGCCACGACGGCCCCACCGCCGCGTACCAGCCGCCGCACCGCGCGTCGCGAAACCTCTCGCGCAGGCCACGCAGCCCGTGCTCGACGAGAAGCCCGCAGCCCGGGCGGCCGAGCAGACTGCCCAGGGCGAAGCAGTGCACGAGGCGGGCGTTGATCCACAGTTCCTTTGGCCGGTCGGTTACCGGCCGGCCCGCCTCGTCGAGCCAGAAGAATCCGCCGCCGTCCCAGTCGGCCGCGCTTTCGTAAAACGAGAGCAGGCGCTGCGCCTCAGCCCCGAGCCAGGCCCGGTGGCCAGGGCTGTAACGCCAGGCCAAGCTGATCTTCCATG
This sequence comes from uncultured Actinomycetota bacterium, assembly GCA_963778075.1. GTDB lineage: Bacteria > Actinomycetota > Actinomycetes > Streptosporangiales > Streptosporangiaceae > JASHPR01. Next base: position 769,036 of record CAVZTJ010000009.1, read on the forward strand.
CTCGGCAGGCTAACACGGGCCGACTATCCGAACGCTTCTTGCCTAGACGGGGAATGGTGGTACATTCCGGCCGTGTCCGCTCCTGAGGTCCACGCGCCCGGACAGGCCGGGTCCGGGACGCATCCGCCGTCGGCCACGGGCCGCGCCGAGCGCGTGCGCGCCATGCTCACCGACCTGTTCCCGGCGCCGGGCGAGCCGGTGTCCCGTGCTGCGCTCGCGCGCTGGGGCTTCGTCTTCCTCCAGATCGTCCTCGTCGGCGTTGGGGCGGTGGCGATGCTGGCCCGTCTCGGCGGGAGGCCGGCCTGGGAGAGCGTCTACGCCGAGGACCCGGGCATCTACCTGCCCGCCGCGCTCGCGCATCCCTGGCACCTGCTCCAGTCGTACGGCGGATACCTGCAGCTGGTGCCGCGCGTGATCGGCCAGATTGCGGCGCTGCTGCCGGTCAGGCACGCGTCGGTGGCGTTCGCGGTCGGCGGCGCGCTCGTCGCATCCGCTGTCGGGGTGTTCGTCTATTACGCCAGTGACGGCATCGTCAGCTCGCGGTGGCTCCGCGTCATGATCGGCCTGTCGGTGGTGCTGCTGCCGGTGGCGCAGCTCGAGGTCGCCGACAACGGCGTCAACACCATCTGGTACCTGCTCGTCGGGCTGTTCTGGGCGGCGCTATGGCGGCCGCGCACCCGGGCCGGCGCCGCGGTCGCCGCCGTCCTGGCGTTCGCCGCAGCGGCCTCGACCTCGCTCGGCCTGGTCTTCGCGCCGTTGTTCGCGGCGCGCGCGATCGTGGTGCCAAGGCGCCTTCGCGAGCACGTCGCGACCGCTGGCTGGGCGCTCGGCTGCCTGGTGCAGCTCCTGGTCATCGCGACGAGCCACACGTCCAGGCTCACACCGCATAACCCGCTCAACGCGATGGCGTACTACACCCGCGAGGTCCTGCTGCCCACGATCGGGTGGCACCTGTCCTGGCACCTGCGCGACCTCATCGGGGTGAACGCCGCCGCCGCGCTCGTCGGCTGCCTGATCCTCATCGTTCTCGCCGCCGCGGTTGCCACGCAGCCAGGGCGGACCCGGCTGTTCGTGGTTACCGCGGTACTGACCGGCCTGGTGTTCACGGCGATCACGTCTGCCTTCGCCTGGGGCGGCCCGGGCCAGCCGGTGATGATCAAGGTGGAGCACGGCGCCCGGTATTCCACGCTGCCGATCCTGCTGCTCGACGCGGCACTGATCGTGGCGGCCGACGCCTGCGCGCGGCGCTGGTGGCCGCGCCCCAAGGCCATCGTCGCGGTCGTCGCGCTGGTAGCGGTCCTGGGGGCCGGCTGGGCCACCGACTTCCGTTACCCGGTGCGCCAGCTCGCCGGCCCCGCCTCTGCCTGGAAGACGACGGCCAACGCGTGGCTCCGGCACTGCGACCGCCACCCGGCCGGAACGATCACGGTCAGCTTCAAGGACTGGTGGGGCGGAAAGACCCCGCTGACCAACTCGTTCAGCTGCACCAGCCTGCACCGCTGAGCGACCGGGGCCATCTCAGCAGCCGCCGCTGAGCGGATGGGGCCACCCCAGCAGGGCCGCTAAGCGGACGGGGCCACCCCAGCAGGGCCGCTAAGCGGACGGGGCCGCCTCAGCGGCGCTGCCAGAGCGTGACCTCCATGCCCTTGAAATGCCGCTTGGCCACCAGGGTGTAGCGGCTCAGCAGCAGTTCGCTCTCGCCCTTGATCGCGGGCGCGGGCGTGTGCGCCGACGGGTAGTGGCCGACCACCCAGATCCGCCGGTACGTGAGCATCAGCGAGCGCACGTCGGCGAGCGGCTTGTTGGTGCCGTTGTACGTTCCCGCCTTGGCCGGTGTCACCGCCAGCGAGAAGTCGGTGACGTCCCGGAAGTCCTCCGGGTAGCCGAGCGTGATCTTCCGGTAGAACGTGTTGAAGAACAGCACGCCGTCGCCCGCCTGGGCACGGGCGTCGATGTAGAAGGCGGGGTCGCCAAAGTCGAACTGGCGGCTCTGCGGGGTGCGGGTCCGCTGCTGCGCCCCGAACTGCAGCACCAGCGCGCACACGCACACGAGCACACCTGGCAGCCACACCAGCGAGCGCCAGCCCGTGGCGCCGCCTTGCTCGCGCCAGCCGGCGAGCCGGCGCCCGAGCCAGGGGCCGGCCCATTGCCCGAGCCGGTACACACCCGCTCCGACCAGCAGGGCCGCGCCTGCCTCGCAGTACAGGATGTACCGGTCGGAGTACAGCGCCTTTCCCACCAGCGACTCCGCGACCAGCAGGAACGAGGGCAGCACCAGAAGCGGGGCCGCCACCGACGGCAGGCAGAAGCCGCCGCTCTGCCACCACGCGGAAGAGGCCTGTGCCCCGGCCGCCGGGGACGCAGCCCTCGGCCGCGAGATCCTGATCGCCGGAAGCGCGGCCGCCGGCAGCACGGCGAAGACGGCGAGTACCAGCATCCCGACGGCCACCAGGATCGTCGCGCCAAAGTAGTCGTGGAAGAGGACCTGCATATCGTGCAGGTCCGGCCGGGTGGCCCCGGTGTCGGCCGAAGCCTGGGTGATGCTCAGCCCGACGACCGGCAGGACCAGGATCGCGCCGACTGCCCCGCTAACGAACCAGTGCCTGACGGTCGGCCGCCCGTACCTGGTGAGCAGCACCGTGACAGCGTGCGCGGCCAGCACGAGCAGCGACAGCTCGTTCAGGTAGCCGCCCACGGTGATCAGGGCGGCGTAGGCAATCCAGCGATTGCGCGGCCGGCGGCCGACGAGCGCTTCGCCGGCCCGGGCTTCGTCCTCGGCTTCCAGCGCAAGCACGAGGACCAGGGTGGCGGCCACCACGCAGCAGAACACCATCGCGTAGGACCGGGCGGTCTGCGCGTAGTAGCTGATTACCGGGTCCAGCGCCATGATCAGCCCAGCGAACAACCCGGCCCAGGCCGACCCGGTCAGCCGCCGGGCGATGATCACGACGAGCCCGGCGGCGACGGTCATGAAGATGACCGAAGGGATGCGGATGATCGTCGGCGTGGAGCCGACGGCTATCCAGCAGTGCAGCAGCAGGTAGTACAGGCCGTGCACCGCGTCCAGGTTGCCGAGCAGGTGGAACAGCCGGCCGAGGCTCAGCGTGGCCGCCCAGCGGCTGGCCACCTCGTCGTTGCCCATGGCGTTATGCCTGGCTAGGTCCCAAATGCCGAGCACGACCATGACGGCGGCCACGACGACAACCGGCAGCCATCTCTCAACCGCCGCCCACCGGGTGCGCGCCCCGGCCGGGGCCTCGGCGTCCGGCGGCCGAGAAGTGCCCTGGTCCGGGGCGGCTGGCGCGGGCCCGCGCCGTCCGGTTGACGCCGCGCTCACGAGGGGCTATCCGGCCGATCGTTAGACGCCGGCTGTTCGACAGATGCTGGCTCAACGACAGGCGCGGGCTGATCAACAGACGCCGGCTGATCCACAGACGCCGCCTGATCAACAGACGCCGGCTGATCCACAGACGCCGGCTGATCCACAGACGCCGGCTGATCCACAGACGCGGGCTCAACGACTCGCGCCGACTGCTCGACAGACGCCGCGAAGGTCTCCCGCCACCGTTCCGGCGACGTGATCTCGGCGGCCGCGGCGCGGTACTCAGCGGCGAGCTTCGGCCACCGCCGCCGCAGCCGCGCGTGCAGGACGACGCTGCGCTTGCCCAGCGACCGGAAAAGCTTCGGGTCACGCTGATACCAGGAGGCGCTCGTGCCATCGGCCGTCGACACCAGCGCGCTGTCCAGCTTGGTCAGCACCCACCAGCCGGTGTCCTGGTACGGCAGCGCCATCTGCGGGCGCTGTTTCGCCCCCTTCCGCGGCCTCCGGAACTGATGCACGGTCCCCGACGCTGCCTTGGTCAGCAAGTTGCGCCTGTTGGTCGGCGTGGTGGAGGACTTCACCGCCTCCGGGGCCCGTCGCCGCGGCGGCGGGTAGCTGTCCAGGTCGGCCTCGCCCCTGGCGTCGGCGTACTGCTTGCGGAACTCCCGCAAGAAGGCCAGCTTGGTGCCGATCTCGGCGTGCATGTGCGCCGGGCCCCGCAGCACGTCCTCGATGGCCAGGGCCCGCAGAGCGACGGTCGAGTACTGCATGGACAGCAGGGCCTGCAGCTGCCGCTCCAGGCTCTCCGGGATCAGCTGGCCGCCGTGTGGCTCCTTCGAGTGCAGCAGCGCGGCCACGAGCCGGTTGCGCAGATGATAGTAAGCGTTCCAGTCGAGCGCGTCGTTCTTGTCCGTCCACGGCGCCTGCCAGCAGGCCGTGCCGGGCAGCGACACGGTCGGGTAGCCCCGTTCCCTGGCGCGCACCCCGTACTCGGCGTCGTCCCACTTGATGAAGACCGGGATCGCGAGCCCGAGTTCCTTGATCAGCTGGACCGGGATCAGGCACATCCACCAGCCGTTGTAGTCGCCGTCGGCCCGGCGGTGCAGCCACGGGGTGTTGCGCAGGTTGCGGCGGCCGAAGTCGTGCCGGCTCTTCGTGTTCGGCGCGTTCCCCCACCACCACTTGAACGGCGCGACGGCCTCGGCGAACGCGTGCAGCACCGAGCGCTCGTACCGGCTGAACATCTGGCCGCCGACGATCGTTGGCTTGCGGGCCAGGTCGGCGAAGGTCACGGCGCGCAGGATGCCCTCGGGATCGATCTCGACGTCGTCGTCGCTGAGCAGCACGTAGTCGCTCTGGCCGGCCCGCACGGTCTCGTCCATGGACCGGGAGAACCCGCCCGATCCGCCCAGGTTCCCCTGCTCGATCACCTGCACCCTGCCGCCGAGCTTCTTGGCCGCGTCCTGGAAACCTGGGTGGTCGCTGACCCGCCTGGGGTTCTGGTCGACCACGTAGACGGCGTCCAGCTGCGCGTGAATGTCGGTGGCCTCGCCGAGCACCCGCAGCTTCTGGACCAGATCGGCGGGCGCGCCGAAGGCGGTGATGCCGAGACTGACCCGGCCCGGCGGCGAGGGCTCGGTCAGCGCCAGCCAGTCCGCCTCGATCAGCGTGGTTCCTCGCGGCCCGGCCACGATGTCGAACCAGTACCAGCCGCCGTCGATGAACGGGGCAAGCGGCAGCGTGCGCTCGATCGTCTCCGCGTAGTCCGATTCGACGTTGATCGTCTCGATCGGATGGCTGTGCCCCCGGGCCGATGAACGGTACAGGATGACCTTCGACTCGCCCGCCACCCGGATGCGCAGGGTCACCGCGTCCACGGTGGTCCAGCGGCGCCAGTAGCTGGCCGGGAACGCGTTGAAGTAGGTGGCGAACGAGACCCGGCACCCGCTGGTGATCAGGCCGCTGCGCCGCGGGCCGACTTCCTCGACCAGGTGCGCGGGCACGTCAACGCCGAAGCGGATGCTCGATTGCGCCTCGCCGACCGACGCGCTGGCGGTCGAGGTGCCGCCGGCCACCTTGCGCCCGGTGAGCTCCTCCGCGGCCATCTCGGCCGCGAGCTCGGAGGCGCCGCGGTCCATCTTGGTCTCCACGTACAGCGGCACGACGTCGAGGTCGTCACCCGGGAACACGACCCGCTGCAGGACCCGCAGCGACCGGACAGGCACGCCCGCTTCCATCGCGTTACTCATGACCGTCTTGCCTCTGAACTGCCGCCACGCGATCGGCGAACAGCGGGCGGATGTGGTTGTCGTACATGCTGAGCGCGGACCCGATCGCCATGTGCATGTCGAGGTACTTGTAGGTACCCAGGCGGCCGCCGAAGAACACGCCGGGCTCCCGCTCCGCCATCTCCCGGTAGTTCAGCAACCGCGCCCGGTCCGCCCCCGTGTTGATCGGGTAGTACGGCTCGTCGCCGCGGCCAGCCAGGCGCGAGTACTCACGCATGATCACTGTCTTGTCCTTCGGGTACCAATCGCGCTCCGGGTGGAAATGCCGGAACTCGTGGATACGGGTGAACGGCACATCCTCGTCGGCGTAGTTCATGACCGGCGTCCCCTGGAAGTCGCCCGTGGGGAGCACCTCCACGTCGAAATCGAGCGTGCGCCAGCCCAGGTCGCCCGCAGCGTATCCGAAGTAGGCGTCTAGCGGGCCGGTATACACAACCGGGACGTTTCCCAGCAGGCTGGACCGCAGCTCGGCGAAGTCCGTGCCCAGCCGGACCTCGATGTTCTTGTGGTCGGCCATCCGCTCGAGCCAGGCCGTGTAGCCGTCGGTCGGCAGCCCCTCGAACGTGTCGCTGAAGTAGCGGTTGTTGAACGTGTAGCGCACCGGCAGCCGCGTGATGATCTCCGCGGGCAGGTCGGTGGGGTCGGTCTGCCACTGCTTATACGTGTAGCCGCGGATGAAGGCCTCGTACAGCGGCCGGCCGATCAGCGAGATCGCCTGCTCCTCCAGGTTGGCCGCTGAGCCGGGCAGCACCTCGGCCGATTGCCCGGCGACCAGCGCCCGCGCCTCGTCCGGCGACATCACCGAGCCGAAGTACTCGCAGATCGTGGCCAGATTGATCGGCAGCGGGTACACCCGGCCCTTGTAGACCGAGAACACCCGGTGCTGGTAGCCGGTGAACGTCGTGAAGCGGTTGACGTACTCCCAGACGCGGGCGTTCGAGGTGTGGAACAGGTGCGCGCCGTAGCGGTGGATCTCGATCCCGGTCTGCGGCTCCGCCTCGCTGTACGCGTTCCCGCCGATGTGGTCGCGGCGCTCGAGGATCAGTACGCGCAGGCCCAGGTCGTTGGCGCACCGTTCGGCGACCGTCAGCCCGAAGAACCCGGAGCCAACGACCGCCAGGTCGATGTTCACGAGCCCACCGGCAGCGGCTGCTCGCGCCAGAATCCGGCGGCCGGCATCTCCGGGTACTCCCACTCCCCCGGAGGCAGCCCGCACGCCAGCTCCCCATCTGCAAGTTCCCCGGCCGCCGGCTCACCCGGCTCCCCCAGCGCCGCCGCGGGCTCGGGATGCTCGGTGAAGTGGGCGACCATCGGCCGGTACATCGCGCGGCGGCACCACCACGGGATCAGCCGGTAGCCGCCGCGAACCAGCACGTTGCGCGCGAACTCGCCCGGGGTGGTGAACCCGCGCCGCCGGAACTCGCGCTGCAGTCGCAGCTCGGAACGCAGCAGCCCGGTTCCGCCCCGCCGCTTGAAGGCCTCGGGGCCGACGCGGTAGAACACAAGCGGCTCGGCCACGTTGACCGCGCGGGCGCCGCCCGCCAGCATCCTGGCGAACAGCGCGTAGTCCTCCATCAGCGGGAACTCGCCGTAGCCACCCGCATCGAGCACCGCGTGCCGCCGGTACACGACGGTCGGGTGGTTGAACGGATCGTGCATCCGGGCGTAGCGCTGGATCTGGCCGGGGTCGGTGGGCGGAACGCGCTGCCCGACGATGCCATCGGTATCCCCGACGAACTCGAGCAGTCCGGCCCCGACGATGTCCGCGTCCTGGATCAGCGGCAGTTCCACCTCGAACCGGTGCGGCATGGCCACGTCGTCGGCATCCATGCGCGCGACCACATCGAACCAGCTCGCGGCCAGTCCTTGGTCGAGGGCGGGCCCCAGGCCGCTGTTGCGCGCCAGCGGGACGTACGACACCGGCACCGGGCTGGTGCGCACGAAGTCCTCGAGGCATCCGGCGATTTCGTTGCGTACCGGCCCGTCCCGTACGATCACTACCTGGTCCGGCCGAACAGTCTGCTCGTCAACCGCGCTGCGGAGTGCCCTCCGTATGTAGTCCGGCCGGTCGCCGTCGTATACCGAGACCAGGAGCGAGAAGGGCTCATGCATACGCAGGAGGCCTGCCTTCCATCACCGGGGGGAACGCACAGCGCGACGAGGCCGGGCCGCAAATCGGGCGGTCCGTGCCGGTGCCCGAATATAGCCGGGTTCGTCGACGCCGCATGGTCCATAGCTCATACAGCGCCCAACCTTTTGGTGAAGGCTACCTTACGATCACTTTAGGGCAGATAGCTGGCATTACTGTCAGTTGCAGGCCCCCGCAGCCGGTATCTGACCTAGTCTTCGAAGCGCAAAACCGACGAGACGTCTTCGAAGCGCAAACGACGAGACGCGAGGTTGCCAGGATGGCAAGGCACGCCGAGAGCGAGTCCCCCAGCACCACCACCGGCACGGGGCCAAAAGTTCTCCTGCACATCGGCGAGCCGAAGACCGGCACCACATTCCTGCAGCACGTTATGTGGCGTAACCGTGACGAGCTCTCCGCGCAGGGCGTGGTGCTGCCCGGCCACCACCCGCAAGATCACTACCGTGCCAGCCAGGACCTGCGTGGGATTCCCAAGCTGGCCTCGGATCCGGCCGGGTCGTGGACAGGCGAATGGGAGATCCTGGCCCGCCAGGCCCAGCAGGCGCCGCGGGTCGGCGTAATCTCGCACGAGCTGTTCTCCGCGGCCGACCCGGAGCAGGCCGAGCGCGCGGTGCGGTCCCTGCAGCCGGCCGAGGTGCACGTGGTGATCACAGTGCGGGACATGGCCACGCTGCTGCCGGCGGAGTGGCAGGAGACCGTGAAGCACCGCAACGCCAAGGGTTTCGCCGAATGGCTCGAGGACGTGATCGACCGGGAGTCTTATTCGGCCGACCGGCGGCAGTGGTGGTTCTGGCGGGTGCACGACACGATGGCGATCCTCGGCATCTGGGCGCAGTACGTGCCGCCGCAGCGGATCCACGTGATCACGGTTCCGCCGCGCGGGTCCGACAACGCGCTGCTGTGGCAGCGGTTCGCGGCCCTGCTCGAGGTCGACCCGGCCAGCGTGGACATCAGCCGCGCCCGGCCGAATGCCTCGCTCGGCCTGCCCGAGATCGAGTTCCTGCGGCGGCTGAATGAGGTGCTGCCCGAAGAGGTCCCCGACTGGTTCTACATGTGGAACGTGAAGGAGGGGGTCGCGCACCGCGCCCTGGCCGCGCGGCCGCGCGGCCAGGGCGGGCTTGTGATCCCCGCCGAGCGCGAGGAATGGGCAGGCAAGCAGGCGGACGTCCTCGTCGAGGCGCTGAGCGAGTCCGACTACGACGTGGTCGGCAACCTGGAAGAGCTGCGGCCGCTGCCGGTCACCGGGCCCGCGGCCAGCCCGGCGGACCAGCCGGCCGAGCTCGTGCTGGATGCCGCGGTGCACGCCGCTGCGGCGATGGTCGTGAACCAGTACCACAGGGCGCACCCGGCGGCGAAGCCGCAGCCGAGCCCGGACCGGCAGCGTGGGCTCGTCGCCAGGGTCGAGTCAACGGTGGCGTCGTCGCCTCGGCTGAAGCGCACGGTGCGCGAGCTCAGCAGCCGGTTCCCGGTCGTGCGCCGGATCCGCATCGTGGCCTGGCGCAGGCTCGAGCGCCGCCGGGTCGGCAAGCATGCCTAGCGTGCCCGACCGCAGCGGAACCGCCCCGGCCGTCCCGGCGCCCGTAACAGCCCCGGCCGCCCCGGACGCCTCGGCACCCCCACGAGCCTCGGCCACCCCCGACGCCCCGGCGCCCCTGGCAGCCCCGGCCGCCCCGGCACCCCGGGTGATCGCGGTGGTGGTTACCTACAACCGGAGGGACCTGCTGCTGGAGGCGCTGGCCGCGGTGCAGGCTCAGACCCGGCCTGCCGACGCGGTCATCGTGGTCGACAACGCCTCGACCGACGGCACGGCCGCGGCGGTGCGCATGCACTACCCATCGGTCCAACTAGCCGAGCTGGCCAGCAATACCGGAGGCGCGGGCGGGTTCGCCTGCGGCATGGCGCTGGCCCTCGACCAGTCTGCCGACCTCGTCTGGCTCATGGACGACGACACGGTGCCCGAGCCGGATGCGCTGCGGGCCCTGCTTGATGCCCGCGAGCGCTACCCCGCCTATCCGTCCAGCCCCCCGGCCCTGCTTGCCAGCCGCGTGGTGTGGACCGACGGACGCGCTCACCCGATGAACACGCCGCGGGTCAAGCCGTTCGTCGGCCGGGCCGAGCGTGAAGCCGCCGCGGCAGCCGGCTGCATGCCGATCCGCTCGGCGTCGTTCGTCTCGATACTCGTCGACGCCGGCGTCTCCCGGGAGCGCGGCCTGCCGCAGGCCGACTACTTCCTGTGGAACGACGACTTCGAGTTCACCACCCGGATGCTGCGCGGCAACGCCGGCCTGCTCTGCCCGGCGAGCATCGTGGTGCACAAGACCGCCGCCTTCGGCTCCACCGACAGCGACCCTGGGCAGCGCTTCTTCTACGAGGTCAGGAACAAGATCTGGACGCTCAGGGCCCGCGCGCCGCTGGCCCCCGGCGAGCGCGTGCTGTACACCGCCTCGACGCTGCGCCGCTGGGCCCGGACGTTCGCCAAATCGACCGACCGCCGGGCGCTCGGGCAGTGGCTGGTCAAGGGCGCCGTCGCCGGGGTGCGCACCAGCCCGCGGCCGACCAGTGAGGTGCTCGCCTCCGTCGGCCTGCAGTCCCCCGTCCCATAACCCGCCCAGCCCATCCCGCCCAGCCCTCCGCGCCCAGCCCGCGACGAATGTCGCCCGCTCGCCGACGGCGGATTCAACGACAGCTACGGGCCGGCGACACCACGCCCACGCTGTCGGCCAGGGACGAGTTGAGCCGGGCCAGCGCGGCAGCGAGGCCGGTCTGATCGGCGCCGTCCCAGTCGCTCACCAGCGCCTCGATGCACCGCAGCCGCTCCTGCTTCACGTCGCTCATGCAGCGGCGGCCCTCGGCGGTCAGCGCGATGCTCGACGACCGGCCGTCGGCGGGATCGCGGCGCCGCTCGATCAGCCCGCCGCGCTCCAGCGGAGCGATCTGCCTGGTGACCGTGGACGCGTCCAGGTGCAGGGCGTGAGCCAGCGCGTTGGTGCTCAGCGGGCCGAGATCCTCGAGCACCCGCATCGCGAGGTAACCGGCCCGGTCCACGCGCACATACAGCGAGCTGCGCCGGCCGAACGTTTCGAGGTGGCGGACCAGTTTGACCAGCTCGAGCTCGATAGTCCCGATGGCGTCAGCACCATCTGGCCTGTTATCCACTACGCCAACCAGCTCCGTCGGGGTATGCTAAGCGAGATAGCTGTATGATACATGTGTTTCTGGACAGCAATATGCGGATAACGGTCTGCGGGCAGGCAGACTGGGACGGGCCTGTTGGGAGCGGGGTTAGCGGGGACCATGGTTTTCGTATTGGCCTTGGCAGCTGCCCTCGCGAACGCTCTGACCAGCGTCTTCCAGCGTAAGGGCATCGAGACCGCGCCTCAGTCCACGACGCTGCGGTTCAGCCTGATCACCTACGCCGTGCGCCGCGGCATCTGGCTCGCCGGGTTCGGGCTGATGATCATCTCGTTTCTGCTCCAGGCAGTGGCCCTGCACCTGGGCCGGCTGTCCGAGGTCCAGCCGATCCTGACCACCGAGCTGGTGTTCCTCGTCATCGTGCTGGTCGCCTGGTTCGGGTTCAGGATGGGCGGGCGTGAGTGGACCGGCGTGATCGCCGTGACCGCCGGCCTGGCCGGGTTCCTGGCCTTCGCCGACCCGGTGGACGGCACGCTGTCCCCGCCGCTGTGGGAGTGGCTCATCGCCGGCGGCGCCTGCACCGGCGGCATCGTGATCGCGACCGCGCTGGCGCTGCGCGGCCCGCGCTGGTGGCGGGCCGCGATGTTCGGGACCGCCGCGTCGATCAGCTTTGCGTTCACCGCGGCGTGCACGAAGGTGGTGTCCGGGTTCGCCGCGTCCGACTTGGCCGGCCTGTACCGGCACTGGCAGACCTACGCGCTGGCCTGCTTCGGCGCGCTCGCGGTGTTCCTGGCCCAGAACGCGATTCACGCGGGCCCGATCGTCGCCTCGCAGTCGACGATCGTTCTCGTCGACCCCGTGGCCAGCATCCTGGTTGGCGTCGGGCTGTTCGGCGACAACCTCCGGACCAGCGGCGCGTGGGGGCCACTGGAGGCGCTGTCATTGCTGGTCATGGTCGCCGGGGCGGTCGTGCTCGCCCATTCCCCGCTAGTGGCGGGGCTGAAGGCAGGCAGCGACCAGTCGTCCGAGCTGCTGTCGCATCACCCGCACCACGGCGGGATGTCGGATGCGGCCTACCCGTCGCCTCCCTCGTAACCCAGGGGCCTGAACGCGGCCCTCCCAGCCGGTCAGGTCGCGTCCGGGGCCAGCCGCGCGAGCCGCCTGCCCGCCTCGTGCAGCGTGGTCAGCTTCTTGCTGTAGGAGAACCGGATCTTGGAACGGCCAAGCCCGGGCCGCGAGTAGAACGACGAGCCCGGCACCGTGGCCACGCCGACCTCGCGGGTGAGCGCGCGCGCCGTCGCGGTGTCGTCGCCCATGCCCAGGACCGACGCGTCGCACATGACGTAGTAAGCGCCGGCCGGTGAGGTCGCCGGCTCGAGCCCGGCCATGGCCAGGATCTGCAGCATGAGGTCGCGCCGCTCGGTGTAGTCGGCAGCCAGCTGGCCGTAGTAGGAGCCCGGCAGCCGCAGTGCCACCGCCCCGGCCTCCTGGAACGGCGTCGGCGCGCCGACCGTGACGAAGTCGTGCACCCGGCGGATCGCGTCGGTCAGGCCGGGCGGCGCGATCGCCCAGCCGACCCGCCAGCCGGTGACGGCGTAGCTCTTGGACAGCGCGCTGATCGTGATCGTGCGGTCCTCCATGCCCGCGACCGTGGCCATCGGGATGTGCCGGGCGCCGTCGTAGACGATGTGCTCGTAGATCTCGTCGGTGATCGCCAGCACCCCGTGCCGCTGGCACAGCCGCGCGATCTCGTCCAGCTCCTCGGCGCTGAACACCTTGCCGGTCGGGTTGCCTGGCGTGTTGATCACGATCGCGCGGGTGCGGCTGGTGAACGCGGCGGCCAGCTCGGCCTCGTCGAACGACCAGCCGGGCTCGCGCAGGGTGACGTAACGCGGCACCGCACCGGCGATCGCCGCGGCCGCGCCGTAGTTCTCGTAGAACGGCTCGAAGACGATCACTTCCTGGCCAGGGTCGACGCAGCCAATCATCGCGGCGATCATGGCCTCGGTGGCGCCGCAGGTCACGCACACGTCGCGTTCCGGATCGACGACCATCCCGTAGTGCTCGCGGTACTTGTCCGCGAGCGCCTCGCGGATCGAGGCCTGGCCCCACGTGATCGGGTACTGGTTCAGATCCCCCTCGATCGCGGCGACGGCAGCGTGCTTGACCTGGTCCGGAGCGGGAAAGTCGGGGAATCCCTGGGCCAGGTTGATCGCGTTGTGCTGCAGCGCGAGCCTGGTCATCTCCCTGATCACCGACTCGGTCAGCGACGCTGCGGTGGCCGAGGCCCGCGGCTGCGCGGTCATGCACCGACCCTATCGGTGCTGCGGGTCTTGACCGCCAGGCACGCGGCCCGGGAAGATTGTGCAATTGTGCAGTTGGGTTTGACCAACAGCATTGGGGGGTTCAATGGCACATCCAAACGAGGATCTGCTGCGCGACGGCTACGCGGCGTTCGGGCGCGGGGATCTCGACGCCCTGCAGAATCAGTTCTTCGCCCCGGACATCACCTGGCACTACCCCGGCAAGAGCCCGTTCGCCGGGGACTACCACGGCACGGGCGAGGTCGCGGGCTGGCTGGTGCGCACGTTCGAGGTATCGGGCGGAACCATCCGGGTCCAGCTGAACGACGTCGTCGCCAAGGATGACGTCGCCGTGGCGCTGACAACCGTCATCGCACAGCGGGAGGGCCGGGAACTCTCGGACGACGCCGTGCAGGTGTTCCAGATCCGCGACGGCAAGGCCACCGAGGTCTGGACCTATCCGGCCGACCTCTACGCCAACGACGCGTTCTGGTCGTAGGCGGAGTTTACCGCGAGCCGACGAGGCGGGCCTGGAGGCGGCGCATGCCGCGCAGCCACCGGTCCCGGTCGCCGGCCCGGCGCTGCTCGTACATGCTCACCTCGGGGTGCGGCAGGATCAGGAAGCGCTCGTCGCCGATGGCCTCGATGACGGACGCGGCGACGTCTTCCGCGGTCAGCACGCCGTCCACCGAGGCCTGCGGCGTGCCCAGGCCGGTCCGCTCGGCGGGCATCTCGCTGACCTCGCGGTGGCTCGTGGCGGTCAGGTTGGTGCGCACCGCCTGCGGGCACAGGCACGACACCCGCAGCCCCTGGTCCCCGTGGGTGATCGACAGCCATTCGGCCAGCCCGACCGCGGCGTGCTTGGTCACCGAGTACGGGGCCGAGCCAAGCTCGGTGAGCAGGCCCGCGGCGGACGCCGTGATCACCAGGTAGCCCTCGCCCCTGGCCAGCATCCCCGGCAGCAGCGCGCGGGCCGCGTAGACGTGGCTCTGCACGTTGATCGCCCAGATCCGCGACCACGCAGCGTCGGCGACCTCGACGCCGCCGTCCACGATGATCCCGGCGTTGGAGCAGAAGAGATCGATGCGCCCGAACGCATCCTCGGCGCGCGCGACCAGCGCCGTGACGTCATCCTCCCTGGACATGTCGGCGGGCACGGCCAGCGCGGGATGACCGGCCGCCTCGATGGCCGCCGCGGTCTGCGCCGCGCCCCCGCCGTCCACGTCCGCCACCACGACCGCCGCGGCGCCGCGCTCGGCGAGGGCGAGGCAGAGGGCCCGGCCGATGCCGCTCGCGCCGCCGGTGACGACCGCGACCTTTCCGTCGATGTCCATGTCAGTGGCCCCTTGCCGTGGCGCGCGCGGCGTGGTCGGCCCACGCGGCGAGGTCAGGGTCGGCGGCCAGGAGGCTGGCGTACTTCTTGCGCGCCTCCTCGCGCTTGGCCGGGATGTACTCGGTCGGCCACAGGCCGGCGTGCGGCTCGTAGCCCTTGAGCACGTTGCGGGACACGGTGACCTTGTGCACCTCATCGACCCCGTCCATGACCGCCATGGTCGGCGCGCTGGCCCACATGGCCTGCAGCGGGGTGAGGTTGGTCGTGCCCAGCGAGCCCAGGATGTGCATCGCCCGGTAGGACACCTCGCGCAGCACCTTCGCGGCCGTGTACTTGCACGCGGCGATCTGCGTCCGGGCCTCGCGGGTGCTGGAGTTGTCGATGGTCCACGCGGTCCACAGCACCAGCAGCCGCAGCATGTTGATCTCGGCGTAGGAATCGGCGATCGCCTCCTGCACCATCTGGTGCTCCGCGATCGTCTTGCCATGCGACTCCCGGCTGAGCGCGCGCTCGCACATCATGTCGAAAGCCAGCTTGACCTGCGCCACGGTCCGCATCGCGTGGTGAATCCTGCCGCCACCCAGCCGCCGCTGCGCCAGCACCTTGGCGCCGTCCTCGGGCCCGAGCAGGTGGTCGGCCGGGACGCGCACATCGTTGTAGCGGATGTGGTTGTGCAGCGGGGGATACTCCATGATCTCCACGCCGGGGGCGTCGCCCGGCACCGCGAACATGCCGTTGGTGCACATCACGAAGATGACGTCGGCCCTGGCCCCGGCGCTGGTGAACCACTTCTCGCCGGTGATCACCCATTCCTCGCCATCGCGCACCGCGTGTGTGCGGAACAGGCTGGGATCGGAGCCGCCTTCCGGCTCTGTCATCGAGTAGGCGGAGAAGATCTCCTGGTTCATCAGCGGGTACAGCCAGCGCCGCTTCTGCTCCTCGGTGCCGTAGGCGGCGAGCATCTCCATGTTGCCGGTGTCTGGCGCGGCCGTGCCGAAGATCACCGGCGCGGAGCGGTAGCGGCCCAGGATCTCGTTGAGCAGGGCTAGCTTGAGCTGGCCGAATCCGGGGCCGCCGAGGTCCTTGTCGAGGAACAGCGCCCACAGGCCGTGCTCCCTGACCTGCTGCTTGAGCGGGTCGGCGAGCGCCCTGGCCTTCGGGTCGCGCGAGTAAGCGGCGCCGGGAAACACCAGGTCGAGCGGCTCGATCTCGGTGCGGCAGAACTGCTCGACCCAGTCGAGCTGCTCCTGGAATTCCGGCTCGGTCGAGAAGTCCCACGCCACAGCGTTCCTCCCAGGCTGGTCGCGTGCTCCGCCTACCGAGCCTACTAGAACGCGATTCTAAAAGCCGTCCCCGATCACCCCGCTGCCCAGCGCCCCGCGCGCCTGCATGGCCCCGCCGTCCGCCCCCGGGCGGCCGCATGGCCCCCGCCGCCCGCCGGCCCCGCGCGGCGCCCAACCCCACCGGCGCACCCGGGCTCGACCTCGCCCCCAGGCCCATTCCCGAGCTCACTTTCTATGATCTGGGTGGATAATGACCAGATATGGTGGTTTCCCCCAAGATCATGGAAGCCGCTTAGTGCGCCGATCAATGTCTAGCGGAATGACGCAGCGTGGCCAAGGCGCCCGCGGGCTGCTACTCCGAGTGGCCGGATTCGGTGGGACGGCGGGTTGTCGATGGCGGGTGGTTGGGTGGGGACGTGGAACTGGTGAAGCCGCTGGCCGTCAGGCCCGGCGATTGCATCGGTGTCGTGTCCACATCTTCGCCGGTGTCGGCGGAGGAGCTTGACCGGCTCGTCGCCTACCTCGAGGGCCACGGTTACCGGGTACGGCTGGCCGAGGGCGTCGGCGACCGGGCGGGGCACCTCGCCGGGACCGCGGAGCGCCGCGCGGCGGGCGTGATGAGCATGTTCGCCGACCCCGACGTGGCGCTGGTGCTTCCCGCGACCGGCGGCACGGGCGCGAGCCACGTGGTCGACCTCCTCGACTACGGTCTGATCCGCGCCAACCCGAAGGTCTTCACCGGGTTCAGCGACCCGAGCAGCCTCTGCAACGCGATCCTCGCCGGGGCCGGGCTGCCGAACGTGCACGGGGTCACCGGTATCCAGTTCTTCGAGCCGGCGCTCAAGGACGAGTGGACCGAGGATGAATTCTGGGCCATGGTGTCAGGCCCGGTTGCCGGGCGGGAGATAGCCGGGGGCGACTGGCATGTGTACCGCGCCGAGGCACCGGTGGTGTCCGGACCGGTCGTCGGCGGGACCCTGCCGTGCTTCCGGTCTCTGGTCGGCACCCGCTGGATGCCGTCCACCGCGGGCGCGATCCTGGTGATCGAGGCGTTCATGGACACGTTCGACGACGTCGACCGCGCGCTGACGCACCTGCGGCTCGCCGGGTTGTTCGACGGCATAGCCGCGCTCGTGATCGGGGCACCCGCCGACTGGCCGCGCGAGGACGCGCCTGACGCGGGCACCGACGAGCTGATCCTGCGGTGCGTCCCGGACCGGGGCTTCCCGGTGATCACCAACGTCGACTTCGGCCACGCGGCCCGGAACATCCAGCTCCCGCTCGGGTGCCGGGTCGAGTTCGACCTGGGTGGCGGCCGCCAGGTGCTGCGGTACCTCGAGGATCTCGTCGTAGTGTGAGCCGTTCAGGCGCTGAGCCTGCGGTAGCGGCTGCCGTGGAAGATCAGCGGCGGCACGTCGGGGTCCGCGTCCAGCGCGTGTACCCGCAGCAGGATGAGGTCGTGGTCGCCAACCCGGATCTCGCGCTCGATCCCGCAGTCCAGCCAGGCGCTCGCGTCTTCGAGCAGGATCGCCCCGTCGGCGGTGGCCCGCCAGCTCAGCGAGCCGAACCGGTCGCCGCGCCGCTCGCTGAGCGCGCGGCCGTGCGCTTCCTGATGTGCGCCGAGAACGCTGATGCCGAGGCGGGCGGCCGTGCGCAGGACCGGCCAGGTGGTGGACGTGTGCGCAACGCAGACCGAGACGATCGGCGGGTCCAGCGACACGGACGTGAACGAGTTGGCCGTGATGCCGACCGGGACGCCGTCGACCAGCGCCGCGACCGCGGTCACGCCGGTCGGGTAGGCGCCGAAGACCCGGCGCAGGTCCGTCGCCTCGAGCGCGCAAGCGGTCATGCCGACCTCACCGGCGGTGCCACTCGTCAGCCAGCAGCCGGTACGAGCGGACCCGGTCGGCGGGGTCGTGCGTGATCGTCGTGATGATCAGCTCATCGGCCCCGGTCGCCTCCTGAAGCTGCTCGAGCTTGTCGGCGACCTGCCCCGCAGACCCGACGAACTGGGTCTCCACCCGGTCGGCGACCAGGGCTCTGTCCTCGTCGGTCCAGGTGTGCGCCCGCGCCTCCTGCGGGGTCGGAAAATCGATCGCGCCCTCGCCGGAGCGGATGCTCCGCACCCACAGGCCGTAACCGGATGCGAGCTCACGCGCTGTCGCCTCGTCCTTCGCCACCACGACGTCAGCCGAGACGCTGACGTACGGCCGCTCGAGCTCGGCCGAGGGCCGGAACGCCGCCCGGTAGCCCTCGACAGCCTCGAGTACCGTGGCGGGGCTGACGTGGTAGTTCGCGGCGAACCGCAGGCCATTCCCGCCGGCGACGCTGGCGCTCTGCCCGCCGCTGCTGCCGAGGATCCAGACCTGGACGGCCGCGCCCTCGCCCGGGACCGCGTGCCCCTCCACGCCATCGGGCGATTTGTAGGTCCCATGCAGCAGGGCGAGGATGTCGGCGACCTGCTCGCCGTAATCCTGAGGGCTGGCGCCGGGGAGCTGCAGCAGCGTCTTCTGCATCCGGAACCGGGGCGAGCCGAGCAGCTTTTCCACGGAGAACCTGGGCGGAATCAGCAGCCCGTTCGGCGCCCACCGGTTTCCCTGAACGGCGTCGGCCTGCCGCGTCGCGCCGACCAGGGCAGGCTCGCGGTCCTGCGGCTGCGACTGCGACTGCGGCGGCCGCCCGCCGGACCGGCCGAGGCCAAGGTCGACCCGCCCGGGGTGCAGGGCGTCGATGAGCCCGAACTCCTCCACGGTGGACAGCGCGGTGCGGTGCCCGAGCTGGACCGCGCCGGAGCCGATCCGGATCGTCGAGGTCGCGTCGGCTGTGAGCGCCAGGACGACCGCAGGCGAGGTCCCGGCGACGCCTGGGTTGAGGTGGTGCTCGGCGAACCAGTACCGGTAGTAGCCGAAGCTCTCGGTGGCGCGGGCGAGCGCGATCGTGTTCTGCAGCGCCTCGGCCGGGTTCGAGCCGGAGCTGATCGGCACGAGGTCGAGCACGGTGAGCGGCGTGGTGGCCATCAAAAGTGCGCGGCGGGTACTCTGGCCCTCCGGCCGGAGGTGGAGCCGCGCTCCCCCTTTCGGAGCGTCTGCCCAGAATTGTCGGCGCTGGGCCGTAAAGTCGAACACGAAAGCGACCCGGTGAGGCGGCCAGCTCCCGGGCCGGACGCACACCGAGGACACGGACCGAGTGCAGGTGAGACGAGGCTATAAGTTCCGCGCGTACCCGACACAACCCCAGCAGGGGCGTGCGATGCGGCTGCTGGCCGATCACTGCGAGCTGTACAACGCGGCGCTGGAAGAACGCCGCGAGGCCTAGCGCAAGCGGAAGGCCAGCATCTGCTATTGCACCCAGTCGGCTCAGCTCAAGGAGATCCGGGCGGCGCGCAAGGACCGCGCGCGCCCGGGCTCGGGGAACCGCAAGCGGCTGCGCCGCAAGCTGGCTCGCGAATGGCGCAAGGTCCGCGACCGCCGCCGCGACTTCCATCACAAGAGCGCCTGGGCACTCGTGAGCACCTGTGACGTGGTCGCGCTGGAGCGACTGCGCACGGCGAACATGACTCGCCGACCCAGGCCGCGGCCCGATCCGGCCCGGCCGGGCAGCTACCTGCCGAACGGCGCTTCGGCCAAAGCAGGGCTGAACAGGGCGGTGCTGGACGCGGGCTGGGCCCAGTTCACTACGATCCTCGCCGGTAAAGCGGAAGAAGCTGGCCGACGCCTGATCTTTGTGAACCCAGCCGACACCAGCATCACCTGCCACCGCTGCAGCGCCCGGTGTATCCGTCCGCGGCAGAACACCGTGGTCTGCCCGGTGCACGGCGCGATGGACGCTGACGTCAACGGCGCACGCAATGTCTACGCCAGGGCCGGGCTGGGCTCTGGTCAGGCCGTCCGAGCGACCTGAGAAGCTTCCGCCTTCAGGCGGCAGAGCAGTCACGTCCCCTCCGTTAGGTCGCAGAGCCGGCGAGCGCCGGATCGGCCACAGCGGGTCACCATAGCGGGCAGCGAGGTCGACGGACTCCTTGCTGGTCGCGCTGCCGTGCCAGATGCGGATCGGCTGCTGCAGCGGCCGGGGCCAGACCTCGGCATCGCGCAGCGGGGGCCGGAACCGCGGCGTGGCGGTTACCGTCGGGTTGCGCCAGATCTGCCGGAAGATCTCGTAGCTCTCGGCGTTGCGGTCCCACTGGTCCTCGGGCGTGACGCTGAACAGCTCGCGCTGCGCGGCACCGTTTCCCTTCCCGATGATCAGCTCGAGCCGGCCGCCGGACAGGTGATCGAGCGTCGCGTAGTCCTCGTAGGCGCGTACCGGATCCAGCAGGCTCAGCGTCGTGACCGCGGTGAACAGCCGGATCCGCGAGGTCAGCGCCGCGATGTGGCTCAGCGTCACCGGTGGCGACGAGGAGATGAACGGGCGCTCGTGCCGCTCGCCCACACCGAACCCGTCAAAGCCAAGTTCCTCGGCGAGCAGCGCGTTGCCGATCACCTCGCGGAACCGGTCGGTGGTCGACTTCTGCAGGCCCGTGACCGGGTCGGGGGCGTGCACGATCAGCGTGATCGCCAGGAACTTCATGACGCCGCCCGGCTGAGCCCGGCGCCAGCGGCGGAGCCGCCCGCAGAGGGCGAGGGCAGCGGCGCGAGGCCGAGATGCTCGCGCAGGGTGCTGCCCTCGTAGTCGACACGGAAAACGCCGCGCTCCTGCAGGATCGGCACGACCGTGTCGGCGAACTCGTCGAGCCCGCCCGGGGTGATGTGCGGCACCAGGATGAACCCGTCGCTGGCGTCGGCCTGGACCAGCGTGTTGATCTGCTCGGAGACGGTGGCCGGGGAGCCGATGAACGACTGCCTGCCGGTGACCTCGACGATCAGCTCGCGGATCGACAGCTTCCCCGCCTCGGCCTTCGTCCGCCACTGCGCCGCGATCGCCACCGGGTCCCGGTGCATGCGCACGCTCGCCCGGCCGCGGGAGACCGTGTTCTCGCCGGGAATCGGATCGACGTCGGGCAGCGGCCCGTCCGGGTCGTAGCCCGACAGGTCGCGGTTCCACAGCTGCTCCAGGAACTTGATCGCGGTCTGCCCGCTGACCTGCTGCAGCCGGACTTCCTGGGCCAGCTCCGCCGCCTCGGCGTCGGTGCCGGCGAGCACGAACGTGGCGGCCGGCAGGATCAGCAGCTCGTCGCGGCTGCGCCCGTACCGGGCCAGCCTGTCCTTCACGTCCTGGTAGAAGGCCTGGCCGTCCTCCAGCGTGCCGTGCCGGCTGAAGATGGCGTCCGCGCTCGACGCGGCGAACTCGCGGCCCTCGTCCGAGTCGCCGGCCTGGAAGATGACCGGGCGGCCCTGCGGGCTGCGCGGCACGTTGAACTGCCCCTGGATGCCGAAGTGCTGATCGGTCCGCCCGAACGCGCCCGGCCGCGGATCGGCCAGGAACTGGCCGGTTTCCTTGTCGGCGATGATCTCGCCGCCATGCCAGGAGTCGAACAGCTCCCACGCCGTCTCCAGGAACGCCCGCGCCCTCGGGTACCGCTCGTCCTGCGGCAGGAAGCCGCCACGCCGGAAGTTCTCGCCGGTGAACGCGTCCCACGAGGTGACCACGTTCCACGCGGCCCGCCCGCCGGACAGGTGATCCAGGCTCGCGAACTGCCGCGCCACCTCGTACGGCTCGTTGAACGTGGAGTTGATCGTGCCGGCCAGGCCGAGCCGGTCGGTGACCGCGGCGAGCGCGGCGAGCACGGTGAAGGTGTCCGGGCGCCCCACCACGTCGAGGTCGTAGATCACGCCGTTCTGCTCGCGGAGCCGCAGCCCCTCGGCGAGGAACAGGAAGTCGAACTTGGCCCGCTCCGCGGTCCGCGCAAGGTGGGCGAACGAGCTGAACTCGATGTGGCTGCCCGACCGCGGGTCGCTCCACACCGTGGTGTTGTTCACGCCGGGAAAGTGCGCGGCCAGGTGGATCTGCTTCAGCGGCTTGCTCATCGCCGGGTCCCTCCCCAGGTCACGAACGGCTCCCTTCCTCGCGCCGGCGGTCACGCGGTGGCGTAGCGATTCGCCGGCCGGCCCAGTCCGAGCAGCCCGCGCAGGCTCCCCGACTCATACGACTTCCGGAACGCGGCGCGCCGCTGCAGCTCGGGCACCAGGCCACTCGTGATCGCGTGCAGGTCCTGCGGGATGGCACCCGGGCGCAGCCGGAACCCGGACAGCCCGCCGGCCTGCCACGCCTGCAGCAGATCGGCCAGGCCTGCGGCCGTTCCGGTGAAGATCGTGGCGTCGCTGGCATAGGGGTATCCGGCGAGATCGTCGAGGCGGGCCTTGCGCTCGGCTCCGGTCTCGCCGCCAGGCTCGTCGAGGAACACCACGAGGTCCCCGAACACGTGCACGGTGTCCCCGGCGCGGCCCGCCGCCTGCTGGGCGTCACGGATCTCGGCCACGATCGCGGCAGCGTGGCCGGCGTCGCGCGGCGTGACAAAGCCGATGTCCGCCGACCCGGCGATCAGCCGGTACGGCACGCTGGCGTGGCCCAGCGCGCTGACCACCGGCTGGCCCTGCGGTGGCCGGGGGGTGATCGAGGGGCCCCTGACGCTAAAGTGCGCGCCGGTGAAGTCGATGTAGTGCAGCTTGCCGCGGTCGATGAACCGGCCGGTCGCCACGTCGCGGATCTCGGCGTCGTCCTCCCAGCTGTCCCACAGCCGCCTGACCACCTCCACGTAGTCGGCGGCCTCGTCGAACAGCTCCGCCACCAGGTCCTGGACCTGCGGGCTGGACCGGTCGGTCAGGTCGAGCGCCGGGAACGTGCGGCGCCCGAAGTGGGCCGCCTCGTACGGACGCGCCGTGACCTGCACCCGCAGGCCAGCCCGTCCGGTGCTGACGTAGTCCAGCGTGGCGATGGCCTTGGAGATGTGGAACGGCTCGGTGTGCGTCACCACTGCCGTCGGAATCAGCCCGATGTGGCTGGTCAGCGGCGCGACCCTGGCCGCGATCAGCACCGCGTCGAGGCGCCCGCGCACCTGGTCGGTGCGCCAGTCCTGCTCGAAACGGCGGGCGGACTGCAGGCCGAGCCCGTCCTCGATGGTCACGAAGTCGAGCAGGCCGCGTTCGGCTTCCTGGATCAGGTCCGCCCAGTACGCCGGCCTGGAACAGCTCGTGCGGGCGTGCCCGCCGCTCGCGCCACGCGGCCGGATGCCAGCCAGCGCCTTCGAGCGCGACGGCCAGGTGTACTGCTGGGGATGCTGCGGACATGATCTCCAAACGCTCGTAACGCTTTGAGCAGCATTTTAGGCAATCTCGATAGATATTGTCGAGTTGACTTTTGGCTACCTTGGCAGCCGACCTGGATACCATCCCGACGTGGCGGACACCGGGCGGCTGGCCGAGCACTTCGCGGCGGGCGACGCAATTTTCGTCTCTTCTCCGCTGTACCGGTCCCTGTGCCGGACGGTCGCCGGGGACCAGCCTGTCCTTGATCTCCTCACGCAGCGGCGGCCCGGCCAGCAGCCGTCGTTCCTGCTGTTCGGCGCGGTCCACTACCTGCTGCTGCGCGGGGCAGCACACCCGCTCGGCCGCTATTACCCGTCGCTGCACGGCGGGGCCGCCGCCGATCCCTCGGGTGCCGGGCCAGCGCTGCTGGACTTCTGCCGCACGTACCGCGACGAGCTCGCCGAACTGATCAGCACCCGGCTCGTTCAGACCAACGTCGTGAAGCGTTCGGCCGGGCTGCGGATGGCGATGTGGGCAGTCAGGCAGCGCTGCGCGCAGCCGGTGCACCTGGTCGAGGTCGGTGCGAGCGCCGGCATCCATTTGCACGTCGACCGGTATCGCTATGTCGTCGGCGGCCGCACGTTCGGCCGCCCGGATGCCGCGGTCACGATCGAGACGCAGTGGCGGGGCCCGGGCCAGCCGCCGGACCTCGACGACGTGCCGGAGATCGCCAGCCGGACCGGCGTCGACCTGTATCCGGTCCCGGCCGCCGATCCTGCCGAGCGGCTCTGGCTCCGGGCGCTGGTCTGGCCGGAAAACGGGCACGCGGCTGAGCTGCTCATGGCGGCGCTGCAGAGCGTCGCCGCGGATCCGCCGGCGATCGTGGCCGGCGACGCGATCAGCGTGTGTCCGGAACTGGGCCGGTGCCTTCCGAAGGGCGAGCCGCGCCTGGTGTTTCACGCGGCGACGCGGATGCACGTGCCGAAGGACAGGCGCGCGGCGTTCGATGCAGCGATCGATTCGATGGCCGACGGCGGGCCGTTGTTTCACGCCTGGATTGAGCCGCAGTTCGCGCGGCACCACGGCCTGCCCGGCGCCGGGGGCGAGATGCTGGCCATGCACGGCCCGGGCGACCTGTCCGCCGTGCCGGTAGCGCGCGTCGACGGCCACCTGGAATGGGAGGAGGCCTGCTGACGCGCCCTTCCAATACGGTGGTGGGGCCCACGCTGCTGCTGTACCAACAGCGTGGGCCCCACCACACCAATGGGCGGCGGGCGAGGAGCGGCGGGCGAGGAGGGAACATGAAGGCCGATCTCGTCGCCCGGTATCCGGGCCGGGTGCGCACGCTGGTCGCGCACGAGCCGCCGTATCGGAGCTGCTGCCCGACGCCGCGCGCTACCACGCGCTGAACGAGCAGGTCGGCGAGACCTACCGCAGTGAGGGCACGTTCGCGGCACTGCAGCTGTTCACGAAGGGCGTCGGCTTCGGGAACGAGGAGCCGCCCCACCTGCCGAGCAGACGCCGGAAGCCGCAGCGGCCGGAGCCCGGATGGGCGCCAACCTGGAGCTGTTCGCCGGGCGGCTGATCCCGATCATCGGGAACTACGAGCCGGATCTGGCTGCGCTGCAGCGCAGCTCAACCCGGATCGTCGTGGGCGTGGGCGACGAGTCCACGCCGGAGCAGATGGTGTACCAGACCGCGCACGCACTGGCCGAGCGGCTCGGCAGCCAGCCGGTGCAGTTCCCCGGCGGCCACGGCGGGTTCGGCAGCCATCCCGACGGCTTCGCGGCCAGGCTCCGCGAGGTGCTGGCTGCTGGAGAGGCCTGACCTCGCAGCGACGGTGCCGCTAGCGGGCGAGGGCACCCATCGGATCCCAGGCGGGCAGCACGATCGGCGTCGTGTCCAGCGCGGCACGCAGTTCTTCCGGCAGCGCGTCACGCCGCGCCGCGATCTCGAACACGTACTCGTCGAACCACGAGTCGTTCATCGTGTAGAAGCCGTCCTTGCCCTTGTCCGAGCCCCAGCTGTTCTCAACCCGCCACCTGCGGGTCGCGCCGTCGAGGACGTCGACGCCGGTGAACAGCATGGCGTGGGTCATCAGCGTCTCGTGGTAGATGAGACGGTCGGCCTTGTCGAGGGTGAAGGCCGTGTCGTACACCGAGGGCAGGTCGTACAGGTTGACGTCCCATACGCCGTACTCGTTGCTCATCATCTTGCCGACGTCACAGCCGAACCACACCGGCTCGCCCTGCTGCAGCGTCCGCGCCGCGATGTCCTTCATCACCTGCATGCCGACGTTCAGGTAGGTGACCGGCGGCGCCCCGAGCACGTTGCCGAGGTACTCAACCGTGAAGGTCTGGCCGACCGGGCTCGTCGGCCGCGGGTCGTGGACCAGGCAGACGTAGTCGTTGATCGGCAGCGTGACGTACTTGGCCGCGAACTCCTGCGGCGTGAGCACGCCGTCGCGGTGAAACTCCTTGTCCTTGTCGGTCCACTGCCAGTCGATCTGCTCCGGCGGGGTGCCGAGGTGGATGCAGAGCACCCGGTAGACGACATCCAGGATGTCGGACTTCACGGCCCGGGCCGCGTCAGGGCCCTGCGCGGACGCCTCGCGCAGCGACTTGGCTCCCTGCCGCAGCAGGTTGCGCAGCACCGAGTTCATCCGGCCGGTCGAGGACGAGCTCTGCGTCTCCGGCATGAAGGCCTTGGGCACCAGCCCGTGCTTGTTGACGAGGGCCACGAACATGTTCCACTGACCGCCGTCGCCTGCCACCTCGCTCAGCAGGTATGCGACGGTGCGGTCGTCGATGTCGCGGTCGGCGGTCTCGATGATGGCTTCGAGGAAGTAGTTGGCGCGCTCGATCTTGTCCCAGAACATCGCGTAGTTCTGCGAGAACTCGAAGTCCTTGAGGCCCATCTTCTTCATGGCGCCGACGCGCAGCAGGTTGAGCCCGGCGAACAGCCAGCATCGCCCGCTGCGCTCCTGGTTGGTGACCTTCCAGTCGTCGAGCAGCGTCGACAGCGAGTGGTCCGTGCTGTTGAGGATCTCCCGGTTGATCGCCACGTCGTCGACGGAGACCCTGGTTACCGCGTTCTGCGCCAGCCGGTATGCCGGGTTGGCGGCAAAATCTTTGCGGAGCAGCTCCAGGCCCTGTGCGCTCAACGTCCCGTCATTGCTCCGCATGGTCCCTCCTAAGCATCGTTGCTTCCCCTTTTAAGTTATCAGCGCACCCAGGCCGCACCATATGGGCGCACTCCAGGAAAAACCGGCTGGCCTGGCGTAGCCGCCCAGTTCGCCGCTGCGCTTCTGCGCAGTTCGGAGGGGGGAGGGCCGTTACCGCTGCGCCGCGTTGGTCGTTGCCGGGTGTGCCGCGTTGGCCGTTGCCGGTTCTGCCGCGTTGCCGAGTTATGCCGCAAAAACCCGCGCAGCCTGGTGAGATGTGTGTATCCGAAACCGCCGACTGCCTGATGGTGCGCTTGTGAGCCGAGACACTCAACCGGCCTTGCCGTACTCCGGTATGTCGGGCCAGATCGCCCATTACCGGCTGAGCGGCTACATCGGCCGGGGCGCCATGGCCGTCGTTTATCTTGCCCAGGACCAGCGAACGGGCGGCAACGTGGCGCTCAAGGTCGTGGCGCCCGAGCTGGCCGGCGACGCCGCCTTCCGTTCCCGGTTCCTGCAGGAATCGCGCATGGCTGCCTCGATCAGCCACCCGCACATCATCCCGATCTACGACGCCGACGAGGCCGCCGGGAACCTCTACGTCGCGATGGGCTACGTGCAGGGCGGCGACGCCAGGTCGCTGCTCAACCGGCACGGCCCGCTGCCCGTGGACTGGGCGTGGACGATCATCGCGGGCGTCGCGTCGGCGCTGGACGCCGCGCACGCACACGGCCTGATCCATGGCGACGTCCGGCCCGCCAACATGCTCCTCGACACCAGCGACCAGGCCAACGGAGCGGCGCAGCCGGTGGCCGACGGCGGGCAGCCGGCGACCGGCGGCCCCGGGCACGTGTACCTGTCGGATTTCGGGATGAGCCGGAGCTCGCCGTCAAGCGAGATCATCGCGGCGGGCCAGATCGAGCCGCTGGATTACGCGGCACCGGAGCAGATAGAGAGGCATGACCTCGACGGCCGCGCGGACCTGTACTCGCTGGCCTGCGCCGGCTTCGAGCTGCTGTGCGGCACGCCGCCGTTCGGGCAGGACCAGGGCCTGACCCTGATGTACGCGCAGCTGTACGCGCCGGCGCCGTCGGCCGCCGGCCGGCGCCCCGACCTGCCCTCGGCGGTCGACGCGGTGCTGGCCACCGCGCTGGCGAAGAACCCGGCGGACCGCTTCCCGACCTGCGGCCAGTTCGCCGAGGCGCTGCGCGCCGCGCTCGGGAGCAGCAATTACGCCAGTTCCGGCTCGCCGGTCCCGCCCACCCCGCCCGCCCCGGCGGCCGACCCTCCCCCGGCTGGCCTTGCCCCAGTTGACACTGCCTCATTTGGCAATGTCCCGGCGGGCCCGCCACCAGCTGACACCGCCGTGCCGGTAGCGGACGGCTGGTTCGGACCGGCCCCGGATGAGCTGGCTGGATACGGCCAGCAAGGACCCGCTGCCCCGGACGCCGGGCAGGCCCCCGTTCGGCCCGACGACACGCTGGCTGGCGCACCCACGATGGCGGGACCGCCCGCGATGCCCGGAGCACCCACGATGCCCGGGGCGCCACCGATGGCCGGGCCGCCCGCGATGGCGGAGGAAGCCCCGTTCTACGGGCAGCCCGCGAGCGCGGAGGGCCCCTCGCAGTACGGACCGCCCACCACGGCGGAGGGACCTCAGGGCTACGGACCACCGACGATGGCGGAGGGCCTCCCGCAGTACGGACCGCCCGATACGGCGCAAGGACCCCAGGGCTACGGGCCGCCCACCATGGGCGGGCCACCCACCATGACGGAAGGCCCGCAGCAGTACGGATCCGGCTGGCAGCAGCATCCCCTGGGACCGCCTCCGGGCGCACCGCCCCGGCAGGGCTCCGATTTCATCAGCAGGCTGCGCGGCGCTTACCCGCCGCAGGGGCGGCTGCCCACCGGCAAGAAGCTGGTCTTCGTCGTGGCCGCGGTCGCCGTCGTCATCGTGGGGATCATCGCCGGCATCACTCTTTCCGGCGGATCGTCACCGAGCACGCCGGCGGCTTCGTCGTCGCAAGCCGCCTCCCCGACCCCCTCGACGTCGGGGGCCACCCTGGCGTCCCGGCAGGCGGGCGCCGTCGCCAGCCTGCTGACTTCCAGCGCGGCAACCCGGCGGTCGCTGGAAGGCGCGGTCGCCGACGTCCGCAACTGCTCGAGCCTGGGCAGCGCGACCAGCCAGATCCAGACCGTCGCCAGCGAGCGCAACGCCGAGTACCGCCGCGCGAAGGCGCTGGCCATGGGAGCGCTGGCCAACGGCACCGCTGTGAAGGCGGACCTTCTCGCGGCGCTGCGCGCTTCGCTCGACGCCGACCGGGACTACCTCACCTGGGCCCGCCGGGAGCTGCATTCGGGGTGCACGCCGGGCGGCCGGTCGCCCGCCTATAACAATGCGGTCAGCGCCGACGGCCAGGCAGGCTCGGCGAAGGCGACGTTCGTCCAGGCGTGGAACCCGGTGGCGGCCAAGTATGGCGACCCGCAGGAATCCCCCGGCGGCATTTAGCGGCCGGCCTCACCCTTGCCGCACAGCCGCCCTGCTAAGCGGGAACCAGAAACGCGCGCAGAGCCGCGATCATCATCGCCGGGTCTTCGGCCCCGCCCAGCTCGCGCGCGGAGTGCATGGCGAGCGCCGGGTTGCCCACGTCGACGGTGGGCATCGCCAGGCCGGCGGCCACGTAGGGCCCGATCGTCGACCCGGAGCGCACTCCGCTGCGCATGACGAAATACTGCACCGGCACCCCGGCCTGCTCCGCGGCGAGCAGGAACGCGGCGTGCGTCTTCGCGTCGGTTGCGTACAGCACGTTCGCGTTCATCTTCAGGATCGGGCCGCCATTGAGCGCGACCTGATGCTCCGGCTCGTGCTTGTCCGGGTAGTTCGGGTGGGTGGCGTGCCCCATGTCCGCGGACACGTGCACCGACCCCGCGACCGCGCGCAGGAACTCATCGCGCGTGCCGCCCCTGGCGAGCACCGAGCGCTCCAGCTGCCTACCCAGCCAGGCGCCGCGCGCACCCGTCGCCGACACGCTGCCGATCTCCTCGTTGTCGAACAGGACCAGCGCGCTGACGTGCTGGCTGGCCGGCTCGCTGGCGACCGCGGCCAGCGCCGACACGCACGCGTGCGAGCACTCCAGGTCGTCCAGCCGAGCGGAGCTCACGAACTCCTCGTTCGCCCCGGCCAGCCTGCCCCCGGTCAGGTCGTACGTCATCAGGTCATGGCTCAGCACGTCCTGAGCCGGGACGCCAAGCTCGGCCCCGATGAGTGCCTTGAACGCTCCGCTTTCCGCCGAGCCGAGCGACCAGATAGGCACCATGTGCAGCTGCGGATCCAGCTTCAAGCCCGAACGGGCCTTCAGGTCGTCGTCCAAATGGATGGCCAGCTGCGGCACGCGAAGCAGCGGCCGGTCGATGCGCAGCAGCCGGGTCTGCGGGCCGTCGGGGGTGCGCACGGCCACCCGGCCGGCCAGGCCGAGATCGCGGTCGAGCCAGGAGTTGAGCAGCGGGCCGCCGTAGATCTCGACACCGATCTGGCGGATGCCCGCCGTGCCGGTGTCCGGACGCGGCTTGACCCGCAGCGTCGGGCTGTCGGTGTGCGCGCCGAGCAGCCGGAACGGCGCGTACGGCGCCGCCCCCTCGGGGACCACCCAGGCGAACAGCGACCCGCCATCTAGCGTTGCGTAACGGCCCGCTTCCGACGGCCACTCCTGGCCCAGTCCCACCTCGGTGAAGCCGGCCGCTGTGAGCCGCGACAGTGCCTCAGCGGCGGCGTGGTACGGCGACGGCGAGGCGTCAATGAAGTCGATCAGATCCAGGGCGGTGTCACGGGCGCTGCTCACCGGTCCATCATGTCGCACCGGCTCATAGCCACATCTCTGCGGGTGAAGCGCCCCGCCGGGTTAGCTGGCCGCGAGGATCCGCGGTAGCCCGGTCACGTCGCCACGCCGCGGGCGGATCGCGATGGCGGGCAGCTCGCTGATGGCCTGGCGCAGGGTTGTGAAGGTCGGGATCACGTGATCCACGCCGGTGATACTGAACAGCCGCAGCAACGTCGCCGCCCGGACGACCAGCCGGAGCTCACCGCCCTCCGCGGCGGCCCGCCGGTGTGCGAGCACGAGAACCTGCAGGCCCGAGGTGTCGCAGAACGACGTGTCGGTCAGGTCGACCACGATCGTGGCGTGCCCTTGCGCGGCCGCTGCCAGCAGCGCCGCGCGCATTTGGCCAGCGTTGGTGATGTCGATCTCGGCAGGGCCCCTGACCACCGGCAGACCCGAAATCGTCGCTACGGGGAATCCCGCTGGCGCTGACATCTTGGCACCTTCCAGCCGTCGGTCAGAACGCCAGGGCGGGCCGGATCCGCATCTGATCAGGGGGACGGAGCGAACCCGGCCTTAGCCCTGGCTGAAACCGCTGTTACCCGCCTCAGAGACGAGTAAACGGCGCCTACGTCTCGCCCACTGCCGCGTCGATGTACCAATGGCCGGCAAAGAACATGCCCTCTGGTACATCGACGCCTGCGGTCGGCCGGTCAGGCGGGCTCGAGGACGAACACCGGGATCCGGCGCGTGGTCCGCTGCTGATACTCCGCGTACGGCGGGTAGGCGGCGACAGCCCGCTCCCACCACTCGGCGCGCTCGTCGCCGGTGACTTCCCTGGCCGTCATGTCCCACCGGTTCGGGCCGTCCTGGAGCTCGACCCGCGGGTTGTCCCTCAGGTTGTAGTACCACTGCGGATGCTCCGGGGCACCGCCACGGGACGCCACGGCGGCGTAGCTGCCGTCGTGTTCCACCCGCATCACCGGCGTCTTGCGCACCTTGCCGCTGCTTGCCCCGCGGTTGGTGATGATCACGACGGGAAGTCCGGTGTCGCGCAGCGTCGTCCCCTGCGTGCCACCGGAACTCTCATAGGCCTCGACCTGGTCGCGTACCCAGGCCTGCGTGCTCGGCTCGTAGTCACCATCGACAGGCATGGACCTAAGTCAAGCATCCCGAAGGGTGGCTCCGCCCCCCGCACACCCCCGAAACCCCGCCCCGGGCAAGGCCCACCCCGGCCGACGTCCCACCAAGTCGGGCGTGAATGTACCAAACGACGCCCGCGAGCGGGGCTTCGGCCGGGTGAGCCTCGAGACCGGATCCTCGCAGGCGTTCGCGGGGGCGCGCTCGCTGTACGCGCAGGCCGGGTTCACCCCGTGCGGCCCGTTCGGGGACTATCCACCGGGTCGCGGCAACACGTTCATGACCCGGGCGCTCTGAGCCTTCACCGGGATTTGCCAGCGGCTCCGGGACTCAGCGCCTCGATCACCGCGGCCACCTGTGCTTCGAGAGAGGCGCCGGCGGTACGGCGGTTGTCGATGGCCACGTGCGGGGCGGCCGGCTCGGCGCCGAGCCGCATGCTGGCCGTGAACGCGGCGAAGTCCGCGAGCTTTTCCGTGTCCCGGCCGGATCCCCGGACCTCCAGGCGGTGGCGGAGGGTTGCCGCGTCCGAGCGAACCCAGATCAGCCGCACGACCCCGCCGCCGAGGTCGGCGACCCAGGACCGCCACCGGCCGGCGTGGTGGATCTGCTGGGTGAACGGGGCGGACAGCAGTACCGGGCAGCCATACCCGCGGATCTCGCGCGCGGTCGCGGTCATCCCGCCGTACTCGTGCGCCTTGATGTGCCCGTCATACCACGGGCCTTCGCGTTCCCCCGCCGGGCGCCCGGCGGCGAGCAAGGTCGCGGCCACGAACGAGCCGTACATGGTGTCCTTGTCGAGCAGCGCGGGTGTCGGGGCCAGCGCGGCGAGCAGCAGGCCGGCCACCGTGCTCTTGCCCGATCCCGGCGGGCCTGCCACCACCCAGGCGGGTGCGGGCGGCTGCCCGGTCACGCGTTCGCTGCCATCGCGGTGCGCAGCAGCGGGCCGAGCCGGTCGAGATCCCCGAGCGAGCTCAGGTGCAGCTCGATCCAGTCGCGGCGGCCGGGATCACGCCGGACCGCGGGGTCATCACCGAAGTCCGCGCTGACCCGCGACCACCCGTCCCGCGTGATCCGCAGGTCGATCACCCCGGGCGCCTCCAGGTGAGCGATCTCGCGGTGCCCGGCGACCAGCGCCGGCTTGTCGCCGTACCGGGAATCCCGCTCCTGCACCGCTCCGGCCGTGAGCATCAGCGCGGCGAACGCGTCCCATAGCAAGTCACCCTGGCCTTCATGCATGCTCGCGATGCTAGCCAGCGGAGCCGACGGGCCGGGTTCCACCTCGCCCGCGGCTCAGTAACCGCCGGCGGATGGTGGCCAGCCAGGCCTCCACGGCCGCGGTGCCGAACCCGGATTCCGGGTTGACCTCGAACTTCTCCGGGATGATCTCGGTGACATTCCAGCCGTCGCTGAACGCGGCGCGCAGCTCGTCCTGGCGGACCCGGCGCGGGCCGGAGGTTCCGGGCTGGTGCTCGCTGAAGCAGATCAGGTAGAGGCTTCCGCCGGGCTCGACCACCGAGGCCAGGCTGGCCACGTACCTGGCGCGGTCCTCGTCGTCGAAGATGTGGAAGACCCCGCTGTCGATGACCGTGTCGAAGGCCAGGCCGAACTGCCAGAGATTCAGCGCGTCGGCGACCTCGAAGCGTGCGGCGATGCCGCGCTCGGCCGCCTTGTCCCGGGCCCGCTGGATCGCGCGCGGCGAGATGTCGATCCCCAGCGCATTCGCGCCCTTGGACGCGGCCAGCAGGGTTTGCTCCCCCGTTCCGCAGCCCGCATCGAGCAGCCGCCCGCTGAGCAGGCCCGTGTCGGCCAGACGGACGAACGCCGGCTGCGGCCGGCCGATGTCCCACGGCGGGGACGCGCTCATCGCGTACGAGCCGTCCCAGGTCTCCGACGGCGTGGTCATGGCATCTCCTTGCAGGGACCGGACTACGATCGCTGCCTGTCGCGTTGCGGTCCATGGTGCCAGTGCCGTCGCCGCGGGGAGGGAGCAGGGCCGATGAAGCCGATGCCAGAGGACTGGACCAAGGCGGTCGCCGTGGTCGCCCACCCGGACGATCTCGAGTACGGGGTGGCCGCGGCCGTCGCCAAGTGGACCGGGCAGGGCAAGGAGGTCGCCTACCTGCTCGCCACCAAGGGCGAGGCAGGCATCGCAGGCCAGCAGCCGGAACGGGTCGCGCCGTTGCGGATGGAGGAAGAGAGGCGCAGCGCCGCCGTGGTGGGCGTGACCGAGGTCGTGTTCCTTGACCATCCCGATGGGCTGGTCGAGTACGGGGTGCTGCTGCGGCGCGACCTCGCCGCCGCCTTCCGCAGGCTGCAGCCCGAGGTGGTCATCACGATGAGCTTCGACCTCACCTGGGGCGAGGACGGCCCGGTCAACCACGCCGACCATCGCGCGGTCGGGCTCGCGGTGCTCGACGCCTGCCGGGACGCGGCCAACGAGTGGGTGTTCCCGGACGCCGGGCCGAGGTGGGGCGGCATCCGGGACGCGTACGTGGCCTCCACCGGCACCCCGACCCACTTCGCCGACGTCACCGGCACGATCGAGGCGGGCGTCGCCTCGCTGCGCGAGCACCAGGCCTATCTGGACGGCCTCGGTGGCGACTTCGACCCCGACGAGT
Organism: uncultured Actinomycetota bacterium; assembly: GCA_963778075.1. Classification (GTDB taxonomy): domain Bacteria; phylum Actinomycetota; class Actinomycetes; order Streptosporangiales; family Streptosporangiaceae; genus JASHPR01. Next base: position 802,763 of record CAVZTJ010000009.1, read on the forward strand.
TCCTGCGGAACATGGCCGGATACATCGGCCTGGGCGCCGGCTGCGAGTACGCGGTCGGCTTCCGCCGCTACCCGATGTGACCGTGCGGCTCGCCTACCCGGGCGATGGCCTGACGGACGGGGTTGCGCTCCTTCGCCGCTGGAGCGAGACCGATCGCTCGCGCTGCCCGGTGGCCGCGGGCTTACCGCGCGTGGGCGTGCTCACGCCGGTACGCACCGACCGCGTGCTTGGCGTCCTCCGCGGCGAGATCCGCGTTGATCACCGCCCCGGCGGTCAGGCCAGCCGCCGCAGCCGAGATGACTTGCGCATTGATGGCAGCGAGGTTGCCTGCCACCCACACCCCGGGCACGCTCGTCGCGCCGGACGGGTCCGCCTCGATCTGGGTTCCGATGACCTGGCCGCCCATGGTCACCTCGGCTGGGACCAGGCCAAGCGGGGCGAGCAGTTCGGCCCGGGCGGTCATCCGCGGCGCGACGATGAGCGCGTCCAGGGACACGCGGGTACCGTCGGCGAGCCGGCCGACTGGCGGGCTGGGGCGGGCAGTTCAGTCGGCCTTCTGGCCGCGGTAGATGCCGTCCAGCAACTCGCGTGCGTCGGAGATGATGGCAACCCGGTCGAGCATGCTCCTCCGTTCAGACGCTGTGAACCTGGACCACTCGCGACATGACGAGCGGCGTATGCCGCTCAGGTCAAGTGTGCCGGCAAGTTGCGTCGCCGGCGATCGCGCCGAGCAGGGCGGCCACGGCGCAGCGGGCCGGAACGGGTGATCTTCACGGGCATGCCTCCTGGATGCACGTGGTCAGCTCAGTAGCCAGCCCGTTTGGCCGGGCCGCCCAAACCGGCGCCGGGTCAGCGCAGGCGGGGCGCTGCCAGCCGGGCCACGCTCTCGTCCTTGTGCTGCCGCTCGTCGCAGCCGATCTGGCGAAGCAGGTCGGCGATGCTGGTGAAGCAGCCGTAGCCAGCTGCCTCAGGGCAGTCCCACGGCTTGGTCTCCAGCTCGGGGTGCGCCGCCACGAATGCCATGTACTCATGCTCGGCGTGATCTTCGAAATCTGCGTTCAGCCGGTAGCTGGCCGCCGGGACGATCATGAACAGCAGCCAGGACAACAAGTAGTACACGGTCGCGACGACCTGCGGCAGCAGGCGGTAACGCATCAAGCCCTGCCCCGTTCCCTCCCGGGCGGCGAGCTCGCTCATTATCAGCAGGTGCCACTCCTCGTTGTCCTGCTGACTGCGGGACTCCTCGATCCGGTCGTGGATGCGGCGGGCCAGGCCGGTGTCGCGATGGACCCGGCCGATAGCAAGGTAGGCGATCCGTTCCCACGACTGATAGGGCACCCGGGCGACCAGCTCCAGCACTTGGTATTTCGCAAAGGAGCCGGAACGGCCGTAGACGGGGTCCATGCCGGCAATGAGAAGCCGGGTCGCCAAGCCGTACCGGCGGCGCGGCGTGCGCAAGGTGTCGGCCTGTGCCCGGCGCAGCCGGGCGCTGTAGGCCCGCTCTTCGGCCTGGATGACGTCTGAATGAACTGCGGTGTTCATGCTGGGTTCCCTTCAGCGGCGACAGTTCTCGCCGCGCCCTCGTAGCACAGCCGGGATCTGGCTGCATGCCGTCAATCCTGCGTTTCTGAAGGCTTGAAGTCGTCGGCTAAACGGCCCTCCTCGCCTGGCCGGGCGGCGCAGCCGGACCGGCAGGCTCCTACTCCAGCCGAGGCACGTGGAGTCGCGCCGAGTCGTCCCTTACCGCAATGCTGAAGGCCCGCCGGGCTGACACCCGGGTGCCCTGCTCTTCCTGCTAACCAGCACCGCCGGGAACATCGCAGCGCGACGCGTGGGGGAGCCGTCTACCACGCCTGCGATGCCCGCCGGGTGATGCCGTTGGGTGATGCGGCTGCTGCATCCGACGCTGCTGGATCATTGCGTGGATAAATCGGGGCGGCCTGGGGCGCCACCGATCGGGGGGACGGCATGCGTATTGGTCGAGGTAGCGGAAGGTCGAGTTGGCCCGCAAGGGCGGCACGATGCCACCCTCGCGGGCTGCCGGTTGCACCTGACGATGGCAGGTGCAAGCGCCACCGTCAGGACCGAGCTGGCGCTGGCAGCAGGTAAAGCGCTATCGCGTAGCACAGCACAGCCACCCCAGCCAGGGCGGCCATAGCCATCGACGCAGCGGCGTGACCCCCGCTGGCGAAGCTGACCCCCTGGGCGAACGCTCCGATGATTGTGGCCAGCGCGACAGCGGCGGGTACCAGCACCACCCAGCTTCGGGCGAGCGCGGCTTGCACTACTAGGCCGACCGCCGCCAGGATCAACAGCATGCCCAGCACGGCGTGCACGCTGAGCGCGGCTGGCCCGTGCGAAATGACCGCCCCCAGGCCGTGACCGTGGTCTGCTGCGGGGACGGTCGCATACAGGTTGGTGTACATGCCGAACCCGTACTGGATGAGCAAGATCACCAACGCCGCGAGCGTTGCCCGGCGAAGACCCCGCATCCGCCCGGCCCGCGATGCGCTGGCTACCCCGTCGGCGGCGGTGCCCACATTTACGCTCATCAGATCACTCCTTGCTCTTTCGGATTTCCCCGTCGAATACGGCCGCAACGGAAATGCTGGCGACCCGATGCCACCCGTGTCGTCAGCTGCAAGGCCATGTCGTCCTACCGCTTGAGACGACCCCGAGCCGTCCCTACTACAGCGGCAGCGGTAGGCCGGCAACCGGTTCTGGGATCAGGGCCCGGGCATCGCACGCCGATCCGGGTTCAGGCACCTGCCTGGTGGCCGGGCGCGGTTAGGGTCGGCCTCGTGATCCTGCGCAGAACCGGCCCCCCGGACAGCGCCATCATCCGGGCCGCAGCGGCGGCTGGCATGGCGCGGCTGGCAGCCCTGGGCCGCCTGCTGACGGCCCCGGCTCTGGCCAGGGCGACGATCCCGCGTACGCGCGGGACGCGTACGGCCTCGTAGCGCTGTAGCGCCCGGTCGAGGGTGTCCTCGCCGGCGACGGCCGCGGCAAGGGCGGCGGCGTCCTCGAGGGACTGGCATGCGCCTTGGCCGAGGGTGGGGAGCATGGCGTGTGCGGCGTCGCCGGCCAGGACGACGTTGCCGCGGTGCAGGGTCCGGCGAGGCCACATGTCCTGTGTCTGCCATTCGGTCCATTTGTCTTCCGGGGTGTCTTGCGCCAGCGCCCGCAGTACGGGGTCGGCGTCATTGCGCAGCTCCAGGAGCAGCTGCCTGCCGTGGCCGGGCTTGCGTTCCGGCTGCTCGGCGAACCAGGTGAACCGTCCTCCCGGCAGCCGCCAGATGCCCGCGAATAGCCCGGGCCGGATCACGCTCACGCCCGCGCCGGCGGGTATTCCGGGGGGGTCGGCGGTGACGCAGGCTTGCCACACGGTCCACGTCCATCGCCGGCGGGGAGGGCGGGTAACGGCTTGGCGCAGCGCCGAGCTGGCCCCGTCCGCGACGACGACCAGATCGTGGTCGCTGACTAGGGCAGCTGTGTCGGTGCACCGGACGCCGTAGGTGATGGCGCCGGACGGCAAGTTAGCGGCCAGGGCGCTGAGCAGGTCGGCGCGCTCGACGTTGACGTGCGGAAGCCCCCGGGCCTGGCAGATCCATCGAGGCGGCTTCGCGCCCGGATGCGCGCAGTAGCATCCGGGAGAACGGTTCCCCGGGGATGCGGGGGGCCGGTATGCCGAACGCCGGGAGCAGCGATGTCGCGTTGGACCACAAGTTGATCGCGAGCCCATCGGCGCGCAGGCCGTCTGCCTGCTCAAAGACCTTGACCTCATGACCGGCCCGGCTGAACGCCGCCGCCGTTGCCAGGCCCGCCAAGCCGGCACCCACTATGGCCATGTGCATGTCTGTCATCTCCTTCGAAGCGTTAACGACGCGGTTCCTGACGGCCAGGGCCTGGTGCCTGGTTGCCGACCGGGCCAGGCCGTCCTTTTGAACCCATGACACTTAGGGCCGGGTGAACACGGCGCGGATGATGATGGTGTTGTCCATTGCCGCCATGCCCATCAGATTCCAGGTCAGGCCGAAGTCGGCCCGGTTCACGCGAACCTCGGTGCCGAGGCAGATCTCGCCATCGCCTCGCACGGCCGCCACGGCATCGAAGGACATGGCCCGAGTACGGCCGAGCACGGTCAGCGCGCCGGTCACGGCGACCCCGTGACCAGACGGCCGGATACCGTCGGCGGTAAAGATGATGTCCGGATGGTGGTCGGCATCGAAGAAGTCGGCCGAGCGCAGGTGCCTGTCGCGCCGTGCGTTCCCGGTGCCGATGGACTCCGCGGCCACCACGAGGGTGCCGCCGACCTGGCCGTCCGCAGAGACGGTGCCGTACCCGCTGACCTCACGGAAGTCGCCGTTCACCGCAACCAGACCCCACATGTTCCTGCTCTTCAGCAGGATGCTGGACTTGTGCGAATCCAGGACCCATTCCCCGGCCAGAGTTCCGTCCGTCAGCAGAGCGCGCAGCGCCGGCTCGGTCGTCTGTCCTGTCGTTGCCCGCATGATTACCTCCCTGGGATTGTTCTTGACTGCAAGACGACGCAACCCGCCCGGGGGTAATGCGACGCGCCGGCTTCACAGCCCCGTGCGATATCTGTCGGACTGGCGCTCGCCGCCTTTCCTCCGCCGCCGCGCACTGGTCTTTGACGTGCTCAGCAGCAATCTGCTGAAGGATGAGCGGGTGCATAATCGCCTCTTTGTGCCGTTGTGCGGCTGCGGTGGCCCTGGCAGGCATCGAGCTTGGTCTTGGGCGGTCGCCCGCGTGGCCTCTTGCGCGCGATGATGGCTCCCTGGTGGACGATCTCGCCGCCCCAGACTCCGCATGGTTCGCCGCGTTCAAGTGCGCCAGCCAGGCAGGCTTCGCGCAGCGGACACTGCTGGCATTGCGCCTTGGCCTGCTCAAGCTCGGCGGGCAGTTCGGAGAACCACAGATGGCCGTGTGCGCGGGCGCAGGGAAGCGGCTCAGCTAGCGCTGCGGGCGGCCGGGCCGGTGCGGAGCTGGAGGCACTAGGCATGCCGATCCTCCGCCCACTCGACGTCCCGGTCAGGCCCCGCGCAGCGGGCTTGAGGCGTGGCTCGGGGCGCGCGGGAACGGCTGGCGAGCTGCTTGGCGCGCATGATGTCGCTGTCGCGTGGATCTGCCGGCAGCGGCGTGAACCGCCAGCTGGCTCTACGATGATGCTGGCCGATACGGATCTTCTTCACCGAGGCCCCTTTCGCATTGTGGTTGCCGGCACCTGTCGCCGGGAGCGGCCCGCGTGCGCTAGGGGCGCCGGCGTTCGGCAATAGCTGGTAGCACCGATGTCAGCGTGCGGCCGCGGCGATCCGGCGCACATCCGCCATATAGCCGATCTCGTGGTCCGGGAAGGCATTTGGCGGCTGGCGGGAAAGCCAGCACCGTGGGTCAGCCCGGGGTCAGGTCTTCAGCCCGGGGTGGATCAGGCCGGCCTGGTAGGCGAAGACGACAAGCTGGGCCCGGTCCCTGGCCCCGAGCTTGGTCATCGCGCGGCCGGCGTGGGTTTTCACTGTTGCCGGGCTGATGTAGATCTTGCGGGAGATCTCGTCGTTGGACAGGCCGGTGGCGATGAGAGCGACCACCTCCCGCTCCCGGGGTGTCAGCTCGTCCAGATGTGCAAGCCGGCGCGGCGCCCGCGTGCGCAACGCGAACTCGGCGATCAGGCGCTTGGTGACGGCGGGCGACAGGAGCGCTTCCCCGCCGGCCACCACGCGGACGGCCCGGATCAGCTCCGCGGCGTCGATGTCCTTGACCAGGAACCCGGCAGCGCCCGCGCGCAGCCCCTCGAAGACGTACTCGTCCAGCTCAAAGGTGGTCAGGATGACGACGTGAACGTCGGCGAGGTCAGGGTTCGCGGCGATGCGGCGGGTGGCCATGATGCCATCGGCCTCCGGCATCCGGATATCCATAAGCATCACGTCGGGCTTGTACTGCGCGGCGATGCGCAGAGCCGAGACGCCGTCGGCGGCCTGCCCGATCACCTCGATGTCGTCTTCGGCCTGAAGTAGCGCCGCGAACCCGGCGCGGACCAGGTCCTGGTCGTCGGCGAGCGCAACCTTGATCACCGGTCGCCCCCGTGCTGCGGACCTTGGCGCAGCGGCAGCCAGGCCCGGACCGCGAAGCCACCTCCGGGCCGAGGGCGGGCCTGCAGCGTGCCGCCGAGCGCGGCCGCCCGCTCGGTCATGCCGGCGATGCCGCTGCCCGTTCCTTGGGGATGGCCGGGAGGCCGGGCAGGCGGCCGCAGTGGGCCGAAGTCGTCGACCTCGACCACCAGAGCATCATCGCGGCAGGCGACGCGGACCGTAACGTTCGTGCCGCCAGAGTGGCGGGCGCTATTGGTCAGGGCCTCCTGGACGATGCGGTATGCGCCCAGGTCCACGTCCGTCGGCAGCTGCGCCCGCTGACCGCATTCCTCGATCCCGACAGTCAGCCCGGCGGCGGCCGCGGTGTCGGCCAGGTCACCCAGTCGTGCCAGGCCCGGGGTTGGCGTGCCGGGGGCGCTCTCGCCCGCAGCGCGCACCACGCCGAGCGCCCAACGCAGCTCGGCCAAGGCCCGCCTGCTGACCTCGTCGATAGTGGTCAGCGCCGTGCGGGCGCGGTCGGGCTGGCGGTCCATCAGGTGCAGCGCGGTGTTGGCCTGGACGTTGATGACCGTGATGTTGTGGGCCACCACGTCGTGCAGGTCCCGCGCGAGCGCGGCTTTGGCCAGAAGCACCGCTTTCACGTCGGGCCCGACCAAGCCCAGAGTGGGGGGGCCGATCAGGTCAAGCTCGGCGGCCCCAGGAGCCAGCACGTCATGCCCCGCAGCTTCAGCGAGCGGCTGGGACGCGCCCCTGAAACCGCCGGTTCCCCCGGTTGCAAGCACCGGCACGGTGTCTCCTTCCCGGGCTGGCGACTGGCATCCAGCCCACCTCGCCGGGCGCTGAATGCTCACTCCCGGCCGGAGTGGCGTATTCAGCGTGCACCCACGGCGGCGGCACGGACATCCGCCAGCTGGCCGATGTTGCGGCTGCGAACCCGGGCAACGATGGCCAGGTGGAGATCCTTATTTCCCTGGACGCCATCGACCCACCCGTGGGCCGGCTCCGGGTAGCTTCCCGTTCCGGAGCTGGGTCGGGGCGCGGGGAAGACGAGGAGTTTCGCTTTGCCGGCTGGCTTGGCCTGCTGCGGGCCCTCTACGAGGTTATGGGGGCACCCGCCGACGGCTGAACAGCAGACCCGTGACGCGCCAGGCGCTTACGCCCCCCTTCTGAGGCCGCGCACCAGTCACCGCGGATGCGGCCGCGACGGCCGCTGCGCCGCTGGAAGGAAGGCCAGGCTTCAGCCGTGCCGGGACTTACTCTCGGGGGAACCTGCCACAGCAGCCGACTTGATGCCTTGATGACGGCTAACTTCTGCCGCCAGCTGGGAACGCGAGGCGATATCGAGCTTGGCGAACACGTGTGCGAGATGCGTTTGTACCGTCCGGCTTGATATGTATAGGCGCTGGCCGATTTGGGGATTGGACAGGCCCTCGGCGACCAGGCTGGCGACCGTGCGCTCGGCCGGAGTCAGACCGTCCCAGCCGATTTGCGGCCGCCTGAGGCTGCCTCGTCGGCGGCGCCGGATCCCTGACCCGCGCAGCACCGCCTCGACCCGCGCCAGGTCGCGCACGGCGTCGAGCCGTTCATAGATGCTGATTGCCTTATCGAGCAGCGGGCGGGCGCGGTCCATTTGTCCCCGTCTGGCGAATGCGGTACCGGCGTCCTCGCTGGCAAGCCCGAGCCCGAGGGGACGGGACCCGCGCGCGTAGACGTCGGCGGCGGCTTGCAGGATCTCGGGGTCATTTTCCACCAGGCCCCGGCAGCGCAAAGCCGCTCCAGCCATCCATGCCGCCTCGTTGCCTGATGCCAGCTCGGTAACCGCCGCCGACACGTCCCTGGCACGTTGGACATCGCCTGCGGCCAGCGAGAGCCGCACAAGATCGGCGCCGATCGCCGGATATTCCAGCGCAAGCCCGGAGCTCGCGCACTTGTCCCAGATGCTGGCCAGGGTGTCGAGCGCCTTGCCGGGCTTGCCGTCGGCCTCCAGGATGAGGGCGTGCGGCCACGGCCCCCAGTTCGTTCCGTAACCGGCGCTCCAGCCAGCGAGATCGCGGCCGGCGGCGGTGGCGGCTTCCCGAGAGCGGCTGAGGTCATTGCGGTGAAAACTAATCAGAGACAGCACGCCGTTTGCGTACCCGCGGCTGTAGACATCGCCAATCTCCTCCGCAAGTGCCAGGCTTGCCTCAAGTTCGGCGATGGCATCGTCCCATTCCCCCGCAATGTAGCGCTCGAATGAAAGGAACACCTGGTAGGCGGGCAGCGGCCAGCGGACGCCTAGGTCCTCGCAGATTTGCCGGCCAGCGCCCAGCACCGACCTGGCCTCGTCGAGCCGGTCGAACTGGATAAGGATGTGCCCTCGGACTACCCGGACCGGGTAGCGGTGTCCTAGCCTGCCCGGGCTCAGGTCAGCCAGCCGCACCGCCTCGTCGATGACCTCGAGTGCGTCCTGGAGATGACCGTGGAATTCCGAGACCCGGGCTAGCGTGGCCATGGCCACGCTAGTGGAAAGGTAGTCATCGGCCGATACCGCCGCCACGCGTGCCTCCTGGGCCTCGGCCGAGGCGCTGTCCAGGTCTCCCAGCCACAAGCGGGCGTAACCCGCCCACGCCAGGGCGGCGGCGTTTTCGGCACCGGCCGGCACCGGTGACTCAGCTGCTCGCTCCAGTTCCCGCAGCGCGTCCCGCACGCGGCCTTGCGCGAGCAGGACGTGCCCCAGGCATATCCGGACTGGGCCGGTCACAGACCGGTCATGATCCCGGTCAAGCAGCAGCCGACAGGCCGCAGCAGCATCGACGGTCCGCCCCGCCAGCATCAGACTGCTCGCCCGCTCGGCGAGCAGCCGGTCACGGCCAGGATCTGCCAGATCCATCAGCGCTGCTGCCCGCTCTAGCAAGTCAGCGGCAACATCCGGTGATCGCGCCGCCCCCTCGCGGGCCGCCCTGGTCAGCCATCCAATGGCATCGGCGTCTCCACGGGCAGCCCCGCGCGCGAGATGCTCTGCCACCTGCAGGGCCGGTGCCCCCGACCGGGCCAGGCGCTGCCCGGCCTCCCGGTGCAACCCTTGCAGGACACTCGTCGGCAGGTCCGAGTAGATCGCCTCGCGGAGTAGGTCGTGACGGAACCGCAGAACCGTCCCGTCGTCCTCAAGCAACCGCGCCCTGATCGCCTCCGCCAGCACCATGGCGAGATCCACGGCGGGGCGGCCACTGACCGTGGCCAGATCGGCGAGCGAGAAACCGGACCCAAGAATAGAAGCGACCCGGAGCGCCTGCAGAGTGTCCTCGGGCAAGAAACTGAGCCGGCGCAAGATCGTCAACCGTAGCGTGGGCGGGAGCGCAAGCTCCCCTGTCTCCGCCCGCCCTCCGGCGATCTCGATGGCCCCCTCTTGAGCCAGCGCCCCTACCAATTCCGTGACGAACAGCGGGTTGCCTGTCGCCCCCGAGATCCTGGCCAGCAGCCCAGGGCCCGGCTCGGCATCGACCATCTCTGCTACCAGGCCGGCCACAGCGTCATCGGCGAGCGGGCGCACGCTGAGGCGCCGCGCCCCCCGGTCTTCCAGCGCCCCGGCTAGCCGGTCCAGATCGGGCACGCGAGGCGATAGCCGGAAACACCCAACCAGAGCGCACGGGAGGTAGGCCAGGCGGCGGCTGAGTGTCCCGAGCGTCAGCAAGCTGGACGGATCTGCCCACTGCAGGTCATCCAGCCCGATCACCAGCGGTCCGGACAGCGCGAGTTCCTCCGCCAGGTCAGCGAATGCATCGACCGCGCGGAAGCGCAGACCCTGGTCGCTGGTAACCGTGATCGGCTCCCGCTCACCGAGACCCTCGCCTGATAGCAACCGGGCAATGGCCGCCCGCCGCGGGTCAGGCGATGACCGGGCACAGCCAAAGGCATCGGTCACGACGCTGAACGGCCGCGTCCGCTGAAGCTCCTCGGCCCGGCCCGCGGTAACCTGCATGCCCCGGTCGTATGCAGACGCCAGAGCTTCGTCCAGCAGCCGGCTCTTGCCGATGCCGGCCTCACCCTCGATCAGCACGACCGTGAGCCGACCCGACGCAGCCCGGTCCAAAGCCTCGACCAGCGTCGCGATCTCCGCATCACGCCCGTAGATCTGCGGCATGGTCGTCGGCCTGCCCATGTTCTGGATGCTACTGGGGCGCCATCTGAGCGGGCGCTGCTGGCGGCCCGATTCCACGACGAGGGCGTGGTGCGATCGTTCCTGACCAGCAACGACGGTCGCTGCGCCGATGCGGTCGTGTTTCCCCGCATCGCACGCGATCTCCAACTGCCGACCGGCGTGGCGTAGGGTCGGGCGCATGGCTGCTGCAGGACGCAAGGTGCTTCTCCTCGCTGCCGACGACTTCGAGGACATGGAGCTGCTGTACCCGCTCTACCGCCTGATCGAGGAGGATGTCGCGGTCACCGTGGCAGGCCTGGACGATCATCCGGTGACCGGTAAGAAGGGGCACGGCCCGGTGCCGGTCGACACCACCGCGGACCAGGTCGCAGAGGCCGACTTCGACGCCCTGGTCATCCCCGGCGGGTATGCGCCGGACAAGCTGCGGCGCTCCGAAGCCGTGCTGGGCCTGGTGCGGGACTTCGACACCGCGGGCAAGCCGGTGGCGTTCATCTGCCACGCGGGCTGGGTGCCGATCTCGGCGAAGATCCTCAAGGGCCGCCGGGCCACCAGCGTGGGCGCGATCCGGGACGACATGGTGAACGCCGGGGTGGACTGGGTCGACGAGGCCACCGTGGTCGACGGCAACCTCATCTCCGCGCGGACCCCGGCAGACCTGGGCCCGTGGATGAAGGCGCTGCTCGCCGCGCTGGCCTGAGCGGGCGCCCGCACGTCGCCCGCCAGGCCTGAGCCGGGCACCCGGCACGTCACCCGCCAGGCCTGAGCCGGGCACCCGGCACGTCACCCGCCAGGCCTGACGCTGCAGCCCGGAGACCTCATCCTGACCGGGTCGCCGGCCGGCAACGGCGCCCACTGGCGGTTCCTCGCCGACGGCGACCAGATCGACGCGGGAATCACCGGCCTCGGCTGGCAACGCAACCGTTGTGTGGCCGAACCTCCCGTAATGCCGCCGTCGGCGTAATATCGCCCGGGTGGGAAGGGCGGGGCAGCGCGGAGGGCGGGGAAGCGCGCGTAGGGCGGGCAAGGGCGGAGGGCGGGGAAATTGAGCGGCGGCCAGGCATGGTGAGGCGCCGCCGTCTCGGCAGGCGGGCCGGCCCCGTGATCGGCATCATCATGCTGGCCGGCCTCACGATCTACGGCGCCGTGCTGCTCGGCCTCGGCATCTCCGGCTTCGTCAACGAGCACGAGCTCGCCACCAGCGGTGTGCCGGCGGTCGCGCGGGTGACCGCGACCAGCGGCTACGGCAAGAACACCATTCAGGTGACCTACCAGGTCGACGGGCGTGCGGTGCAGGGCACGGTCGGCGCCGACCCCAGCAGCGTCTATCAGGGAGAGAGGCTCTCCGTGGTCTATGACCCCAGCAGCCCGGGAGTGGTCAGCCTGGCCAGCGACGTAGGCGACACCACTTCCGCATGGGCCGAGACAATCGTCGGGGCGTTTTTCTTCCTGCTGGTCCCGGTAACGTTCCTGCTCACCATCATCGGCCGGCGCCGTCGTCGCCGGCGCGCGGTCAACGCCGCACTAGGGGACTGAGCACGATGTTCGGCAAGAAGACGGCGCCCAAGCCCGATGCCTCGCTGTTGGCCAGGGTCAGCGACAGCAGCGAGGTGGACCTCGGCACGTACCCCGAGGACGCGCTGGCCGTCACCGGCGCCTACCCGGCCCGCGGCGCGCTCGACCCGCGTCCCGATGGGCCGTCAGCGTTCCGCCGCCTCGACAGCCACGCACGCAAGGCCGCCATGCAGGCCGCGCTCGACCGGCTGGTCGCGGACGGGACGCTGAACGTGCCGCACGGGACGAGCCTGAAAGACGTGGTCGCTGACGGCCTCGACGGCAAGCTGGCGGTCATGGACCCGATGGCGGACCTGTACCGGCTGGCCTTCTGGTTCCACCGCCGTGGCTTCCAGAGCGGCATGGTCATGTTCATGGAGACGACCGAGGGCCTGAACGATGTGCAGATGCCGCCGGGGGTACCGGGCCCTGGCGGGGAAACCTGTCTCGCCGTGCAGCCGCCCGACGGCGGGGACGTGTCCGTGCTGCTCGTCGAGCGAAACAACATCGAGGCGGGAACCCGCTCGTACACCCTGCGGACCGTGCACCAGCAGTTCATCCGCATGGCGTCGTTCCTCTTCGCCGACGTGATCACCCCCGACGAGGCGCTCCGCGTCCGGGTTGATCAGCAGTTCCGCTTCGGGCAGAGGTCCCTGAAGATCGAGAACCAGTTCGTGCGCAACGAGGGCGAGGACGCGGCCATCGGCCGGGTGACCATGAACGCGACCAAGCCGAAAAACAGGGAACCCCGCTATATCAAGATCACCCAGAGCGAGCTGATAGACCTCATGACCTCGCGCTTCGTCGCCTCCGCCTCGCGCACCCAGTGACGCCATGATGTGGGTACCGGTTCCCTCCATGAATGCCGCTGCCGGTGATCGCGTGCGCGTCATGTAGTCCCCGTGCGTGGGTTGCGCGTTGATGGGGTGTGAGACCTCAGCCACTGGACTTCGCGGAGTTCTACCGCACCTCCGCCGACGAATGCCTGCGCACCGTCCTGGCAAGTGTCGGTGACCAGCACGCAGCGCAAGAACTTGTTGACGAGGCCTTCGCCAGGGCCTGTGCGTCCTGGCGCACGGTCAGCAAGCATCCGGCGCCGAAGGCATGGGTAGTTCGCACGGCGCTGAACGTGAACATCTCCCGGTGGCGGCGTCACCGCCGGGAGATTTCCGTGGCCGACCCGGCTGCAGGCACGCACCCGCAGGCTGCCGAAGACGCCGGGAGCCTTGTCGATCCCAGGATCATGGCGGCCCTGATGCGGCTTCCTGCCCGGCAACGGCAGGTCGTGGCGCTGCGGCTGTTCCTCGACCTGGACACCGCCCGCACCGCGGAGGTGCTCAGCATCACGCCCAGCACGGTCAAGGCGCATCTCGCCCGTGCCCTCGCGGCTCTGCGTGATGCTCTCATCCCCGAACACCAACAGGAGATCCCCTGATGAACGACCATGACCTCATCGCAGCGATGCGGGAATCCTTCACCGATGTTCAGTCGGCCACCCCGGTGGAACAGATCGTGAACCGTAGCCGGTCAATTCGCGCCCGGCGGCGTATTCCCGTCGCGGTCGCGGTAGTTGCGGTGGCCGCGGCGGCCGGCACCGCGGTCGCCCTCATTCCTTCCGGGTCGGCCAGACCGGCGCCGGTGGCCACGCACACGACCGCCTACGTCGTCAGCCACGTCACCCGGGCCCTTGACGCGATGCCAGACAGCACCATCCTGGCCACCCAGCGCACCCCGGCGCGCGGCCCCATCATGGACGGGTGGACATACGAAGCAGGCCGGGCAGGAGACCGGGCGCGGCATGAGACCTTCACGCGAGCCGGGCAGCTCATAACGGACGACGGAATCTCTTACAGCGGTTCCCCCCCGGGGGCGACGCGGCAAATCTCCGTCGACTACCAAAACAAGACCTGGTGGCGTTGGGCCGGACCCTACCTGAACGGCACGCCCAAACGCACGACGGTCTGGAACTGCAGCAACGCCGGAAGCGACGATATCATCGGGAACGCCCGCGACATGGCCGCCCAGCTCCGCACGGCGCTGTCCTGCGGTGACCTGAAGGTCGCCGGCAGCGGCACGGTCGACGGCGTCTCTGCCGTCGAGCTTGTCGGGCGCTTCAGTAACGGTGACGCCGCGTTGACCTACTGGGTGAACGCCACGACCTATCTGCCTTTCCGCTTCACAGCGAAGAGCATCGGCACGTTTCAGATGAACATTCAGTGGCTGCCGCCGACAGCGGCCAACCTGGCCAAGTTGAACGTGCCGATTCCGGCGGGCTTCACCCAGGTGTCGCCGCCCGCGAATTAGCCGTCCTTAGCCACGACATGGCTAGCCAGCCGCCCGGCCGCTCGTTCCTGACCGGGCGGCTGACCCGTTCCTGAGGGGAAATCAATGCGTCAGCTCGAGCCGCCCCTGGACCCTGAGGTCGCGGATGGCGAGTTCATCACCGCGGTCCCCGCCGCCGAACGCTGGGGCATCGACCTGGTCAGCCAGGGAATACCGGACGCCGCCGGGGTCACTACGATCACCGTCGGCATCATGGACGCCGACCTGCCCGGCGGCTACCACCCTCACCGCTGCTCACCAGGACCTACCTCCGGACACCGGCACTGTGGCGGCTGCTCGGCAAGCAGTTCCTGGTGATCGCCCGCAAACCCGGGAACACCACAGTTTCAACTGGCAGAAAATCGTCCCCACGTTGCCATGACGTGGGGACGATTTCCTTCCCTGAATGCCGCTGGTGATCTTACTGATGTAGGCGTCAGTCTCCGAGGTCGCTTAGGAATCTGTTCGTGTACTCCAGGGGTGTCGTGCCGGAAATCGAGTTGCAGGTGGGTGACGCATACGTATCGGTGCAGGGCGTGTCCCGGTCAAGTGACCAGAAGTGCAGTCCGGCCAGGCCGTTGTCGACCGCGTATGCCGTCAGCGTGTCCACGTCAGCGATAGTGAAGGTCTCGCTGGTGGTGTCGTTCATGCCGATCATCGGGGTGACGGCGATCTTGCTCGCCGGGATTCCGTAGGTGTGCTCGAGGTTCTCCACCGCCTGGATCGCCGACTGAGCCATCTCGCAGCTGCCGGACACAACGACGCAGACGCTGCTGGACGCGCTGCCGTAGTCCATGGTCATCAGGTTGATGACGTAATTGTTCAGGCCAGAGCCGAGCACCGCCTCGACGACCTCGTTGCCGAGCGAGTTCACTCCGCCGTAGCTGCCATCGGATGCTCCCAGCGTGGCGAGCGTGAACGAGAACTGCAGGTTCGGGTACTCCGACTGTGCCCCTGCCGCCGCGTCGACCAGACCTTGGATCTGAGACTCGGTCTGGCCGCCTTCGATGTCGAAGTCGATGCCGACCAGGTGCGGGCTGGCGTAGGTAGCGATGAACGATTCCATGCCAGCCGTCGAGTCGCAGGTGAAGGTCCCGTCCTCACCGCCGGTCGAGACAACGTAATCCAGGCCGGCGGCCTGGAGTTGCGGAACGTTCTCCGCAGCCCAGTCGGCACCCGAGACCCCACCCCAGGTCTCGCTGCCGCAGGTTCCGGAAGCGAACGCGAGCGTGATCGCGGGCAGCTTCGGGACGTACTCCGACACCAGGCTTCCGGAGCCCACTACCGGCAGGTCGGACCCTTCCACCGCCGACTGCATCTCGTAGGTGTTCCAGTTCATGTTGATGGTGACGTCCTTGTACGGGCTGAAGAGCAGGCCACTTACCGAGCCCGTGCCGGAACCTGACCCTGACCCTCCCCCGCCCCCTGAGCCCGATCCCGAGCCGCCGCCCGTGCAGGAGCCGTCGGACGTCCATGGCTCTCCCGAGCCGCTGCCGCCGTTGTTGGTCGCCGGGTCGTTGCCCTGCGTCCACCAGTTCGCGGTGTAATTGATCCCGTCCTCGCTGGCCTGATCGCCGGCGGTGTAGACAGTGGTGGAACTCCACGCCGCGGCGCATGCGGTGGATGCCTGCGCGGCGGGCCCTGAGGCCAGCGCGAGGCCCGAGCCGCCGACTGTTAACCCGAGCGCCGAGCTAGCGATGAGAGCTGTGTGCAGAATCCGTCGTCCGACTTGCATGGGACCCTCCAGAGGCGAGAGGAGCTGAGGCGATTTGGCGCCCCCACCTGCGCCGGTGATCCTGGTCAGTTTGTATGCCCGGAGAGCCGGGCCGTCAAGACTTACTGTTAAGAATCTTTGTAGTTAATTTAGGTCTGAGTACCCGCGCCCTGGTCGACGGCTCGCTTCGGCCGCGCTCACTTGGGTGTGCCGATGATGGCCCGGGTCCGCAGCAGGATGCCGAGCACCGTCTCGTCGCCGGACGCGGCAACGCTGGAGCGCTCGGCAGCGGGCAGGTTGTTGGTCAGCAGCCGCCAGGCCTGCTCGGTCGTCATATCCAGAGTCGCCACGACCCGCGCGCCCGGCGCGTCGCGGTACTCCCAGCCGGCCTGGCGCGGCGACCAGGTGCCAGGTCACCGTGACCGGGTCCGCTACGGAGATCGTGACCGAATCGCCCGGCTGGGCTGCGGCCTGCCCGAGACGGAACGGGTAGGCCCAGCGCAAGCCGTCCAGGACCGGCCCGGCCAGGTCGGCCCGCAGGTCATTGGGGCGGCCGACCGCCTGGAGGAGCTGCTGGCGGTGGATCCAGTACTCGGAAAGCTCGCGGGCGTGGTTGAGCCAGGCCGGAACCGGCTCGGTGCCTGCCCAGGACACATCGGCGGTGCGGGCGCGCGGGTCTTCGCCGCGCATGGTCTCGGCCACCTGCTGCCCGGCCCACTCGAGCAGGTCCGCCACGATGCGCGGGCTGAGCCTGCGGGCGGCGCGGACCCACTCTTCCTGCAGGTCGTCCAGCCAGGCGATGAACTCGCTTTCGCTGGCGCCGTCCGGCCCCGGCGTCCCGAAATGGCGGTCGCGGTGGCGGGCGAGGAAGCCAAGATCGTCGCCGACGAGGTGACTGGACAGCCCGAGGACGGTCCAGCCCGGGCACGGCGACGGGCGGTCCCAGTCCGCCGGGCCCAGGCTGGCCAGCAGCTCGCTCAGCCTGGCCCGCTCGACCAGGAACAGGCTGGCAAAGTCCCACGGCGGCTCGGCCGGGGGACCGCTGTGGCCGCTTTCGGCATGCTGCCCGGTCATCAGTGGCTGACGATGGTCACGCTCGGAGCGCCGCGGTCGGCGCGAACCTCGACCGTGCCGCCGATGGGGAACGTCGCCGTCGGGGTGGTGTGGCCGAAGTCG